>CAWGYP010000001.1:0-71312 GCA_963826875.1 uncultured Acidobacteriaceae bacterium
GCCAATGCACTCATCGACTGTTCCGGGCGGGTCACCGGCCAACCCGGAAGTTACCCCAAAACGGGTGTAATGCCCGGGTTGGCGACCATCCGCCCGGAACACTGGAGCATGTCGTTTTCTTGAGCGATTTATGGGTAGTGTCCTAATTTCGATCTCCAGTGCAATGAGCGGATTCTTGATCGGCGGTAGACCCAGAGAGTAGAATCCAGGCGATTTCAGTAGTTCAGTCTGATGATCACCAGCATTCACACCCTGATCTATTCCGATGATGCCCCCGCAACGCGCGCATTCCTTCGCGACGTCCTGGGCTGGCCCTACGTCGAGGATGCGGCGGGCGGAGGTGCGGGTTGGCTGATCTTCAAAACCGGGCGGAGTGAGATGGGCGTGCACCCGACCCACTGCGTCTACGATGGCAAGACGTACGAGGCGCTGCGGCACCATCTGATCTCCCTGATGTGCGACGACATCTCACACACGATCGCTGAACTGAAGAGCAAAGGAGCGGAGTTCCGCGGCGAAGTTCAGGATCACGGGTACGGACTCGTGGTCATGATGGCCGTACCGGGCGCGGACGACATCATGCTTTACGAGCCCAAGCATCCGCTGGCGTATATCCTTTGACCGATTGAAAGTCCAGATTGTAATTTGGCTTGCAAAGCATGCGTTCTGGGCGGATTACCGCCCGTAGCCTGCCGAAATGGGCCTTGCCGATTTCGCGACCGACTCAGACTTCTCTCTCAAAGACCTCGAAACCGGGTGCATCAGATCGAGAGTTCCATCTGGCCGGTATTCACTCAAAAGGGGGTTTATCGATGTGCGCTTAAGGAAGGCCGACGCTTCCTCGGCTCGTAACTGAGAGATTACCTACTATTCGCATCAGATGGTTTCTGCGCAGGGCTAAACTTGATGCCCATGAAGTGCTTCGGAACACCCGTTTCAGCGGGCGTCTTTTCCAAAAACGCCTCCGCAGAAGCGTCGTGTTTCAGGTAGGCATCCAGAAAATTCAGACTATAGAGTGCAACCCAGGCATAACTCGTGTTGGCGTCCTTCCGGTCGTAGTCGGCGACCTGATTCTCCGCAAAGCGTTGCGCACTCTCCCTCCGTTGGAACATGGAACTGAACTCCGGATGTGCCATGCCCAACATATTCACGGTGAGGAGATCACCATGTATCCAGGCGTTTAGGATGTTTGGACCAACTTTGTCTCCGGGAGGAGCGTCGTCGCTTTCCAGATCTTCAAGACTCACATTTCGAATAAAGCAAAGAAGCGGTATCGTCATTCGCTCTGGATGAACGTCCCCGGCTCTTTTCACGAGGCCGGGGTAATAGCGCATGCTACCGTCCATGGATACCAAGGCATCGATGCGGGGGTCTCGTGCTGCCGCAAACAGGCTCGAACCTCCGCCCCAGCTCCAGCTCACCACGGCGACCTCGGATAAATCCGTATCGGGAAGCGCTTTGGCATAGGTAATGAGAAACGAGATATCGCGAGCCTGCACATTGATTCCGTCGAGATCGTCCGTCATGTCGCGCGTCGACACCCCCATTGACGGGCTCGCAAGAACGACGTAGCCATGACTGGCAAGGTACTCACACAGGTCGGCATTCTCCCACGAAACGGAAGAATCACTGGGAGCGTAAATCAGAACAGGATAACGCCCTTGCATAGGCTGCGCATCCCGCACCGCCCACAGCGGGATGTCGAAGGACGTTTTCAAGAGCGAACGCCACCGGTTCTCCTTTTCATCCGGAGCGTTGAAGTGGATCTCCCTGTCGGCCAGCCGGACATAGTAGCCAACCGTCAGCGGTTTGGCTGGACGTCTCAGCGACGGATACCAGATCAGGGTTTGCAGTGGCCGCGCCCCATCGATCGCGGAGGATCGTGATGGGTCCGTCGCGCGGTAGGTGCGTGAGCGATCGTACTGATCGACGACCTTCAAACCTACCGGATAAGGTCCAGGTTTTTGCAGGAATTGAAATGTGAATGTTTGGGGGGAGGCCGCAAATACTGAGCCATGGCATATACCTAATGCAAGAACGGCAGGTAAGATTTGCGTTTTCAACTTGGCGTTTTCCCAATCTAATATACGGCTCGCGAACCTAAGAAGTTCCGAAATGCCAAACGGCTTTCCTTACCAAATCACAAGTAAAGTGGAGCCGACAAGTGATGGCTGAACATTTCTGTCCCAGTATGGCGAGTTCGCAGCTGGTGCTCACGCCTTCAGGCGTCCGTTACACTCAGCACGTTGCCATCGGGGTCGCAGAACCAAGCTACTCGTACTGTACCGCCAGGTGCGGTCAGGATGCCGAGTTCGTCCTGAGCGAAGTTTCGGTAGATATTGAAGGTCACGCCGGTTTCTCGCAAGGCTCTTACGGTTGACGGCACATCCGGCACGCAGAATCCGAGGATGGTGTGCTCATGCGGCAAGAAATCAGCCACAGTCGAGATACGCACCGTGATTCCTCCGACGTTGAAAACAGATGCGAGATTATCCTCTTGCACCATCGCGAGCCCCAACTTGTCACGATAGAATGCCGTGGCGCGGTCGCGGTTTCGAGTGCAAATAACAACAGCAGGCTTCGCAGCCTCCAAAATCCCCATGTTCGTGCCCTCCTGGATATGGGCTGTTGGGAATACAAAAGCCGCGCTTTTGCGGCGCGGCTCTTGACGGGTTCTCAATTTGGACAATACACACCGAGCATGGCCGTGTAAACGGAAGGCTACGGGCCGCACGAGGAGGGCCCAGTTGCCGTTCCGCTGCGGATAGATCGCAAAGGGCGGATTCTAAAACATTCTTCGAGCCGTGGCTTTGGTTCCGATTGGATTACCGTCCAACCGGAAGTAATTCCCAAAAAATGCGGTTATGTCCGGGTGGGCGACAATGCGCCTACAACATCCCAAGCCGCACATTCAGAGACAAGCCAGGAACCGCTAATCCCGCACAAGGGATGGTACCAGCACGCGGAGCATACGTCGTGCGTCGTCGAGGGACCGTGATTTTCGCGGCCCTTCCACCCACAGTGAGGCGTAACCATGAACGCAGCATCTAGCCGCCTGGAATCGCGCTGCGAGTTCATCCTCCGACGGCACTGTAGACCACTGACTATTCGCACGGATCAAGGCATCACGCAGTCGTTGCGCGGCGTGTTCCCGCGCAAGCCGAAGGTGAGGCGAGTTCTCGTCCACCAGCTCGCTCCGCCACATCACCCGGAAGTGTTCCGGCCACTGCATCGCAAACTGTATGTACCCCAGTCCAGCCGCTTCGAGGTCATCCTCCGCATGCTTCCCCTGCTTCGGGTCCATGGCTTCGGCAAGTCGCTCGAAGCCCTCAGCAGCGAGTTCGGTCAGCAAACCCGAGAGATTCCCAAAGTGGTTAGCCGGGGCACCATGGGAAACGCCTGCCTTACGCGCACAGGCGCGCAGCGTAAGCGCCTCCAGACCGGAATCCCGTATGATCTCCTCTGCGGATTTCAGCAAGGCGGCACGGAGGTCTCCATGGTGATATCCGTCACCTTTGCGCGTCGCCGGTCGTTTCTGTCCAGAACCACGGGCCATGGCTTCCAAAAGAATAAAATATACTGCATCATGTAGACACTGTCTACATCAGATTGACAGGAGGCAATTATGGTCACTGTCAACTGGGTCATCAACGCGCACAAGATTCTCGTCACCCCGATCGTTCTCGCCATGATGTGGTATTTCCACGATTGGAACACTGCGGCTTTTCTCTACCTTGGCTTGCACGGCACCTACACCCTGCTTTGGCTGGTCAAGCAATCCGTGTTCGCGGACAAGCGTTTCGCGCAGCTCATACCCTTGCGGATTGCCGTATTCACGCTCTTTCTGCCGCTGATGGCCTACATGATCGGGCCGTACCTGCTGATTTCAGAACACACTGTACCGCCCAACTGGGTCTTCGCTGTGGCGCCGTTTCTCTGCCTCGTAGGCATTTTCCTGCACTACGTCAGCGATGCACAAAAGTTCTTTGTATTGCAGCTGCGCAAAGGACTCATTGAAGACGGCCTATTTGCCAGAACACGGAATCCCAACTATTTGGGCGAAGTGCTGATCTACGGCGGCTTTGCGCTCGCCTCCTGGCATTGGCAGCCAGCCCTCGTGCTCGCCGGATGGTTCCTATACTTTGTCCGCAATATGCGCCAGAAAGACGGCTCAATGTCTCGCCATCCTGAGTTCGCCGTCTACAAAGATCGGACCGGAATGCTCCTGCCTTCGCTCGGTATCCGCAGGGTGCCCTTAGCGGCCACACATCAATGACGGGAGGCGTCGGAATCGCCATTGCAGCCAGTTCAGGGGCGAGTCAACGCTTACTCGTAAGTTACTACTTGGATAGCAACTCGGCACGGGCTCACTCCGCCTGGAGACATCAGTACCGGAAAGTCGGCTTGTGGCAAAGTTTTCAGAACCGAGTAGGACTGGCTCGTTGGCATGTCCCATGGGCGTTTACGGGGATCAATCCTCAAAACGTACCCCAACTCAAGGTCAATGAGCGCTTTGTCCTGAAGTCGACAAATTACTGTGAAGGCAAACTCTTGAGCGGTCGGCGGTTGGCGAATTAGAGTCGTGTTACTTGTTCAGCTTCAGTAGGATTGCAATCAGATGCCTTCTAACCAAAGTTCGCAGCTTGGGCGACGGTATACCCACTTCACGTTTCGCCTCGGCTTTCTGCTCGGAAGCCTTCTGGTCACGGCATGGATGCCAGTTGGACAGGCGCAGCCGGCAAATGCTCATTCCAAAGAGACATTTACTTACAAGAAGGTGGGAGATTTAGAGATCAAGGCCGACGTATATCGCCCTGCTGGAGCGGGACCTCATCCGGCTATCGTATGGATTCACGGCGGCGGGCTCATCTTTGGCAGCCGCGCAACGATCCCTGCTGATGAGCATGACCTGTTTCTTCGAGCCGGGTACATCGTGGTCTCCATCGACTATCGTTTAGCGCCGGAAACCAAGCTTCCGGCTATCCTCGAAGATGTCGAAGACGCCTATAGCTGGGTACGAGAAAAGGGACCGGCGCTGTTCCAATGCGATCCCGAGCGCCTGGCCGTGGTGGGGCAATCAGGCGGGGCATATTTAGCCTTAATGTCCGGCGCTCGACTCCATCCTTCGCCGAAGGTGGTCGTCTCCTTCTACGGTTACGGCGACATTGCGGGTCCATGGTTGACACAGCCGGCCGTCTACTGGGCGGGGACGGCGAGCCAACCCCGAGTGACAAAAGAAGCCGCGCTGCAAGCAATCTCTGCCAACGAAATATCCGAAGCTGACGTTGAACCGCGTGTGAATTTCTATATCTATTGCCGTCAGAATGGGCTATGGCCCAAGGAAGTAGCTGGATTCGATCCTCTCAAGGAGCGGGAGAAATTAATCGCCTATAGCCCTGATCGCCTTGTCAAACCGGGGTATCCGCCGACGCTCCTCCTGCACGGCGACCGGGATACGGATGTTCCGTTTCAGTTGTCGGAGCAAATGGCGGCCGCTCTGCAGCACCAGCATATTGAACACAGCTTATACCGCATGAGGGGCTTCAATCATCTATTCGACGTCTTTCCAGATGGGCTTCCGCCTGCAGGTAAGCCCATCGGCTTGCAGAACCCCCAAGCCGCAGCTGCCTTCCACGCAGCGCTGTTGTTCATCGCCAAGCATATTGGCTCGGAAGTCCCGAACTGATGATGTCTTTACGATCAAGCGAGACTATCGGCTCGATTATGCAAAATCGCTAATGCACTCAACAAAGATTCGATTAGTACCGATATGTCGGCATGTGTCCGGGTTTTCAGAATCGAGTTTCGACTCGCTCGTTGGAATGTCCTATGCGTGTTTTCCGTTACTAATCGCGGAACGAAGCAGTCTGCAGGCATCTTGATGTTCATCAACTAGTAATTTCAGGGTAGGCGACCATCTACCCGCAATCATGTCAATGCGTGCGTCGGCCTGTATTCGTCCATTGAAAACTGTCTGCCCTAGGTGTCTCTAATCTGTCTGCATTCCAGTCGACCACAACGCTACAATTGTCAGATGTTGGACCGACATCTCCTCGTACTGTTTTCTCGCAGCTGCGACGCTGCTTGCCGTGACTCCCGGTCCCGGAATCTTCTATGTCCTTGCGCGTACTCTCTCCGGAGGCAAGCGAGAAGGCGTGCTTTCGGCATTTGGCACTCTCATCGGGGGATCGATACACGTCCTAGCCGCTGGGTTCGGCCTGTCTGCCGTGTTGGCGGCATCAGCTACGGCCTTCTCCGTGGTCAAGTATGCTGGAGCACTTTACCTTGTCTGGTTGGGATTCCGTATGATTCGGACAAGAAACGTGTCGATGTATGAACCCTCCGAGACAGGCAATACGAATCACGCATTCCGGCAAGGTGTGGTTACGGAGGTTCTGAACCCGAAGACGGCGCTGTTCTTCCTCTCATTCCTCCCCCAGTTTGTGAATCCGTCCTTGGGGCATGTTGTGGTGCAATTTCTGCTGCTAGGCGTCCTGTCAGTCTCGTTGAACACCACTGCTGACCTGCTTGTGGTTGCCTTCGCTGCCCCTCTTGGCGCACGGCTGCGATCAAGCGCGCGTTTCCGCCGCAACCAGAGAGTAGCCTCTGGCGTTGGAATGATGGGACTCGGTGCTTTCGTAGCATTCGGTGAAAAGTAGGCAGACACCACGCCGGTTCTGCCTGTAAGCCTGCATCTCAGAACCTCTCTAGATGTCAACAGACGCATAATCCGGCGAGGCACTCATTGAGAACTCGAGCGGAAAGTTCGCCCGTCTTCGTAGTTCTGGGTGGATTACCGCCTACACGGACATAACCCGAAAATGGGTAATGTCCGGATTGGCGACCATCCCGAAACTACCGGAGAAACAGTATTGCTCCAGCGGGCTGAACTGTTCGGTCGTAGGCAGGCTTTCAACCAGGATCAATGTTCTGATTGAGGTGAAAGAAATTGGCTGGATCGTACCTCTTCTTGATCTGGACGAGACGCTCGTAGTTCGGTCCGAAAACACTTTTTGCAGCCCGCGGCCCGCTTGAGGCCATGTAATTGGCATAGATGCGCCCGCCGGTGTAGGGCTGCAGGAGCCTGAATGTCTCGTGTACCCAGGGCATGCACCTGGAAGCATCTGTGGGACTCTTCCACTCGGTCCAGAAGCCGAGCTGTACGGCGCCTGGCTTGCGCAGCGAGAATGCCGTTGCATTTTCCGGGACCCGGCACACTTGCCCATGCATGTAGTGATCGAAATTAAAAGCCGTTTCGCAGGTAGGCGGTCGCTGTGCGAATCGATCGACGATCAGGTCGATAACTTCATCGGAAACGCGCTCAATGTACGTTGCTTTGACGAATTGGAATTTCCAGGACCTTTCCCAGTCACCCATCGCATACAAGTCTGCATACGCTCGCCGCTTTAACGAGTCGTGATCGGGTGGGCTGATCTTTCGGAATTGGGTGAGCAGGTTCTCGCCTCTGTCTAGATTGCCAGAGTAGACAAACTCCACAGAGAACTGCCCGTCGCGATCGGTCCTCAGCTGGCACTCAGCCTGCAACTCGTCGGGCGCTGCCGACATCAAGTCACGAAACGCCCGGAACATGTCACGGGCCATTTTGACGGGGTAGATGAAGCTTCCTGCGAGCACTTCGCTGACCGGATGCAGCCGATATTGAAACCGGGTGGCCACTCCGAAGTTTCCACCGCCGCCACGGATCGCCCAAATGAGATCGGGATCGCGACTGTCGTCGACATCCAAGACCTTTGCATCCGCGGTGATCAGCCGGGCTGCCAGGAGGTTATCGCAGGTTGCTCCGTGCAGACCGGAAAGCCAGCCCAAGCCACCGCCCAAGGCGAGTCCCGCGCCGACGGTGGGGCACTCACCGAGCACGGGCGCGAGTCCAAAGCGGGCAGTCGACGCAAGGATCTCCCCAGCGTTGTTCCCCGTGCTCACCAGCGCTGTTTTGCTGGCGGGATCGACTGTGACACTCTTCATGGGCGAGAGGTCAATCACAATTCCGCGATCACAGGTTCCCCATCCAAGAAAGCTGTGGTTACCGGAACGAACAGCAATCTCGAGCTCATGCTCGTGAGCGAAATCGATGGATCGCAGAATGTCCTGCTCGGTCTTGCATCGAGCGATCATCGCCGGCCGCTTGTCGGTTTCCGGATTTTGCGAGGAGACTGCGCGGGTTGTGTCATAGTCAGGATCATCGGGCAGGATCAAGCGCCCGCTCAGTTTGCTCTTGAGACGGTCAATGGATGCAGGGTCAATTCCCGAGCGCAAGCCTGCGAGCCGTGTTCCACGCCCTGCGCCAAGGACGAAAGCCCCTGCCAACAGCGTGGATCGCGTGACAAAAACGCGCCTGCTCTGCATGGTTCTCCTCGTGTGCATGATTATGGGGTTCGCTTCTTGTCCACACTGGATGCGTTCAACTGTGTCATCAAGCCTTGAACATCCGGCATCCCCCACTGCTCGACGATCTTTCCGCCTGCCAAACGAAAGATATGAAATTCTTCGATAGTGATCTTCTTTCCGGTTGGCGCGATCCCCGCGAACTCACCCAGCTGTGTTCCTGTAGACGTGATTCGTATGACTACCCTGTCGCCCTCGGCGATGATGTCCTCGACCTTCTCATGCCAGTCGGGGAACGAGGTTCGATGGCTCAGAACGGCACTCTTGATGCCATTGAGTCCAGTCCACTCGATCCCACCGGCAAAGTGACAGACGAATTCAGGTGAATACAACTCGTCTGCCACAGTGAGGTTGCCCTTACTCCATAGTTCGGCTTCAGAGCGAAGAACCACAGCCTTGTTTGCGGACAACGCTTGCGCCTGAACGATTGAGCAACAGAGAAGGCAGACGACGAATAGTGTGATCAGCCCAAAGGCGCGCACCTTCATAGATAGGGGGCTTGAAATGCGATGTCCTTCCTCAAACTGGATCGCCGAAATTATAGCGTTATCCGTGGCCGCAGCATCCACCCACTGCCCCCAAATCAACACGAGGGTGAGTTTTTAGCGAGGGTGTGCAATGCTGGCCCTCGGGTTCCGGTCGGGTGACCGGCCAACCGGCAATTACTGGTCGAGTACTGACGAACATCTAACTGACGGATTGGACACTGACGGATTGGCCACAATTCGACCGGAGTCTCGAAAAAACTGGCTGTATTCGGCCTCGAACGACGCGGTGGGCGGATCGCAACAACTAGCATTCAAATCGGAATCGTGACAACTAGACAGTTATCTCAATATCAATTGAGCGGAAGACCAATACGCTGTACCAAACTCTTCCAACGCGGATCAGGCCGCAAGTTGTCGAACATGGGCATGGTCAGCTCAATAAGGCGGAACACCCGTTGCCGATACGCCTCCTCCAGGTGTTCGAACGCGGAGGTCAGGTCGCCAAGGCCGATTTGGATCACGGCGAAGTCGAACGGGGAAACGTATCTTTGGTGGGACAGGATCTTGACTCTTTCGAGGATTTCGAGCGCCTTGGCCCTCTCGCCGAACAGCGCATAGGCTCGGCTGAGCAGCGCAAGGAATAGCGGCCCACCACAGAGGCTGACTGACTGTTCGAGGTTCGCGATGGAGAGAGATAACAGGCATTTTTGTTCCTGCGCAAGGGCCATGAACCACATCGCGTTGCAATAGTGTGGGTCGATGTCCAAGGTCTTTTGGCATTGCGCGATCGATTCGTCATAGCGGCGTGCCCTGTAGAGGAGTAACCCCAAATGCCCCAGGCTTACGCGGGAGATTGGATTCGATTCCAGCGCTTTCCTGGATTCCGCAATAGCCTCATCGTGGCGGGACTGGATGGACATGTAATCGGCCAGATGTTGGCGCGCGGCCGCGTCGCCTGGTCTTAGCTTTACGCCGTGTCTGCACACAGATTCGGCATTGGCCCAGTCCCAGTCATAGAGAACGTGAATTGCAGCCAAAGCGTTTTGCGCGGCCGCAACATTTCCGTCCAGATCAAGCGCCTTGAGCGCGCTGGCTTTGGCTTTGGGAAAGAGATCGGTGCAGGGGCCCAGACCAAACAGCCCTTGATAAAAATACGACTGCGAAAGGTTCGCGTGAGCCTGAGCGTAATCGGGGTCGATAGCAATTGCTTGTCTATAAAGGTCGGCACTCCGCGCCAGGTCCATAGGGGTAAATTTCTCGTACAAATAGTTTGCCCTGAGGGCAAGCTCATAAGCCTGCGGATTGATCTGGATCGGCCAGCCAGAAAACAGAAGTTTTGGATCAACCACCTTCTGAATCTGGCTAGCTATCTCCTGGGCTATCTCAGCCTGGAGTTGCAGGATGTCACTCAACTCGCGCTCATATCTTCCCGACCAAAGGTGTTTGTCCTCCGGAACGTAGATCAATTGCGTGATGATTCTGACTCTCTCGCCTGAGCGCATCACGGATCCTTCTACCACAGCGTCCACCCGTAATTCCCTTGCGATTTCCGCGAGAGATTTACCCACCCCTTTGTATCGCATCACTGACGTTCGGGAAATGACCCGCAACAGCTTGATCCGGGAGACGGCGCCAATGAGCTCATCAGTCATGCCGTCGGAGAAATATTCCTGGGACGGATCACCGGAAAGGTTGTCGAGCGGCAGAACCGCAAGGGAATCGATGCGAAGAGCATGCGTCGGCAGCATCGGGCCATGCTCTTCGTTTCTGCTGGAGGCGCCTCGCGGTACGGCTGTAACTTGGCCGAGAAATCGATATCCGCGTTGCGGCAAAGTTTCAATAAAACGGGGCTTATCCGCGCTATCTCCGAGGGCCTCGCGCAGCCTGTTGATCGCCTTATTCAGGCCACGATCGAAGTCGACGAAGGTGTTGTCCGCCCATAGTCTGCCTATGAGGTCTTCTCGTATGACAACCTCACCGGCGTGCTCCAGCAGGACCACGAGGATTTGAAACGGCTGATCCTGCAGCCTGATCTTCACGCCTCCCCGGCGCAGTTCACCCGACCGAGTGTCTACCTCGAACGGTCCGAAGCCGATCAGCGCCACAAGAGATCCTCCAAGGTGTCGGAGTATAGCAATTCGCCGTGCGAAGTTGAATCCGGAGTTGGCGAGCCAACGCGTATCTGCTGTTTCCATTGGACTTTCCAGGGAACAAACCCGCCACATAAAGGGAACACTCAGGCCATTGAGTCAACTGAAGCGCGGCAGTACGTTGATCAAGACTCAAGGATCGGCGGTGACCTTTCTTCTCAATACCGTTTCCAGCAGACGGTTAAGAATCACGGGCACCCACTCCGATCGAGCCACGCGCCGTCAATCTGGACGGCAATCCCACGAGCCCCTTCAGCCAGCCCCAATAACTTATCCCGTGAGCCTCGACACACAGGTCCGGCCCGGGGACCAACCCTCGATTCAAAAGGAGAAGATCTCATGCACTCAGTTCCGCTCAAGCTATTCGCCCGCGACACTTTGTTCGCGAAGCCCTTAAACCGATTTTTCGCCCTTTCGATGCTCGCAATTGTGCTCCACTCTGCCCCTGTTTTTGCAGCCGACGTCTGCTCAAACGCTGACCTTCGCGGTGCCTACGTATACTCAGTCAACGCTACCTCGCTGACGATCCCGCCTGTGGGCCCATTGGCCATCCTGGGCATGATCACACTGGATGGAAAAGGAAACTTTGCCGGGACAATAGACGGGAGCATCGCCGGAGAAATCCTTCCCGAAGTCCCGATCAGCGGAACCTATTCCCTCGCTGATGATTGCACGGGTAGCCTCACAACGATCTACCCTGCCTTCACGGCTCACTTCAGCCTTGTGCTCGTCGATGGCGTCGATCATCGTAAGCATGCCGAACTCCTTTCCACCGACGCCGGCACAGTTGGAACGGGTGCGGTCAAGCCCATGCTTCACTAGAGAATTTGTGCACACCGGATCACGACGATGGCGCATGCGCCGGGATGTATGCGCCATTCCGTCTCTTAAACCCGCCCGGTCGCAAGATCGCGGACGGCTCTTCCAGTTGCCGTTTCCAGGGAACGGATGAGGGCAAGGGTACGCGCTTCGATCGAGCCACCGACCACCACTGGAGGTTGTGATGAAATACTTCGTCGTTTTCGCCATCCTTGTTGCGACCTTCGCCGCCAAGCGCGCCATGCCACAGGCGAAGCCGAACGAGAGCGCCATTCGAACTATTGTTCAAGAAGAGGTTGCGGCTTGGAACGCCGGCGATGCGGTGGCGTACTCGCGTCATTTTGCACCCGATGGAGTATTCGTCAACATTCGGGGCGAATACCGCACTGGAGTCCAGGCTTTCACAAAGCAGCATGAGTTTCTGTTTAACGGACCTTTCCACGGAAGCACTCTTCACCACGACATTGTCTCAGTTCAATTCCTCCGGCCAGATGTCGCCGTTGTGGAAGTGCTTACGTCTGTCACTGGAATTCAAAAGCTGTCTCCTGGAACGAATACCGACCAGAAGGGCCGTCTCCGCACGAGGTTGTTGCAGGTCCTGGTAAAAGACAGGGGTGAGTGGAAAATCACCGATTACCACAACACGGATGTAAAGGCGGATGTGCCGGCGCCCGATCCGCAATAGCCTCACCAACCATGAAATGTGCCTATCGTGAACGTTCCGAGTGACCGGCCAACCGGCAGTTGTTGAACTCGCACTCGTTCTCGGTAACTTCCCCGCCGGGCGGAAACCCGGGCCAAGCAAGCTCCCTATAATCCCTAACGTTTTGCGGGAAACATCGATGAGAGGGTGATTGAGGGAAGCATGAAAGCGCACTACTTGACGTTCCCTGGGCGGAGCCCCTCCCAGAACGCCGAGACAAACCGTGCTGTCATTGCTCCTAGCGCTCCAGCGACCGCCGAAGGAACTACAGCAGCAAGAGGCACAAGAAGCATACGGGTCGGTGGAACTGCAACTCCGGCTCGGATGCAAAGGTCCGTTATGCCATGACCCAATATCATTGGTGAGCCATTTGGTTGCAATATGGTCGGATGAACTAAACCAGCCATCCAAAGGCCCCCAAGGACTAGTTCAGGAATGACCCCCACCAGCGCAGCCTTTCCGGTCGCAACCGCGGCAGCGAGTAGGCTCTTGCCATCACGCGAAACCGAGAGGTAGCCAATGGCGATAACAATGCAAATGTCGAATTGCCAAAACAAATCGTAGGCCCACCGCGGAAAAGGTCTGACACTGTTCAAGGCGGTTCCAACAACGAGCCAGGTAGAAAGAACTATTCCGCCGGTCTGCCACGCCTCCGCGCCTCTGATTCGCTGTAGAAGGCCGTTTCGAAGGACATCAAAAACAATCGGAAGCGTCAGCGACCGACCTTCGAGGATCGTAGCGAGTTCCTCGCCATACCTATCCCGCCAGTTTGCGGGATAGGCCCGCAGCAAGATTCGAGCTGCTTGAACCCTTCTTGTCATAGGACACGCAACCTTTTCAGACCGATCTTAGCCAGGCTGCGCATCTTTGCGAGCTGAGACTGAAGATGCCGGCCACCTGCTGGCGTGAGTTGATAAGGGCGCTGGCGTCCGCTTGGTTGACACGGTTCAATCCAGCGCATTTCAACGAGCCGAGTGATGGCAGAGTAGAGTGTGCCTGGGCCCAACTCGACGTCCGCGAAGGCGAGCACATCGGTCATAATTGCGTAACCGTGTTTCTGGCCTTCGGCCAAACTAGCGAGGATAAGCAACTCTGGATCTGAGAACGGACCGGCAGTGAGCTTTCTCGCCATACTACGAATTACGATATATCGACAAGGCACATTCGTCAATTTTGACCTGACATGAGCGGATTGTCGCCGAGTCACTCGTTGAGCAAGTTCGTTCAGATGATGCGCCGCCCCGGGGCAATTGTGTGAAGCGCCCTAAGACTTTTCGGGAGATCCTCTGGGTGTTTTCATCGCTTCGGCCTGCTCACCGTACTCTGTTGTCGGAATTCTGACCCTGCCCCAAAAAGCCCGAGAATTCCCCCTCAACTAAATCTTCCATTCGAGTCTGTTAGAAACCTCGATGTTCGGCGACTACCTTGATTGTGGGGGGAAAGGAATCGATTCTGGCCGGACAAACAAATCAGGATGGCCTCTACGGGGAGGCCTTGGACCAATTCGGTCCCGCACTCGAACGCCTGGCAAGAGCCTACGAAGCAGATCGGGAGAAACGCCGCGACCTGAGCCAAGACATTCATTTTCAACTCTGGCGGAGTTTTCAGAATTACGATTCCCGCTGTTCCCTTCGCACCTGGGTGTACCGTGTGGCTCACCACGTCGCCGTCTCGCACATCGTCCGCGAACGCCGGACCTTTTTGAAGCTTGTGAGCCTGGAGGAACTCGATGTCCTGCCGGACAAAGCGGATGCGCAGTCCGCGGCGAATCGACGGATGGATCTGAACCGGCTATCAGAGTTGATTCAGCGGCTCAAACCGCTTGATCGCCAGGTCATTGTTTCTTATCTCGAAGAGATGGATGCGGCATCGACTGGGGAGATCACGGGTTTGTCGCCCGCGAACGTGGCCATGAGAATTCATCGAATCAAGAACATCCTCGCCAAGCAATTCCACCAACCGCTGCACCAGGGAGGAAACCATGCAGAATGATTCGCCCGAGAACAGCGTGAAAACGATATGGCTGAACCAGCCGACGGAGAAACCCACAATGATATCGAAATTGATTGAACAGAAGTCGCGTGAACTTCGCACCAGAACTCGCAGGGGGTTGATGGGGACGGTGACCGCCCCGCTCGCGGCGGGCATCTTCTACGCGTACAGCATGAAATCGTTCCCTGCGCTGAGACAGGTGCTGCAACCGCCGTTCTTGTTCGCCCTCGCCTGGGGCCTTGCTGGAGTGTACTTCCTGAACCGGGGAATGTGGTCCGCGGCGATGCCTGGAGACCTAGGTCTTAAGACAGGCCTGGAGGCATGCCGGCTGGAGATCGCGCGCCAACGCGACCTCGCGCGCCGGGTTCTGGTGTGGACATTTGCTCCACTCATGCTGACCGTTGCCACGTTCGTTTTGGCGCTGGCTCTGATCCCGCCGAGGGGACGGGGAATATTCCCGAATGGACTTCCCTTCCTGATTGTGCTGGTTGTCTGGATAGTCTCGTTCTTCGTGCTCAGGTCGCGCGAACAGCGCAAGCTAAAGCGCGAGATCGACGAACTGAAGGAGATCGAGATGGAGAACCGTAACTAAGCCACCAATACCGAAGATCCGCCGTAAGGAGGGCTACGAACATGCAGCTTCATTACGGAAAAATCGCCTTGAGTATCTTCCCAGCCTTGGTCGTACTGATTTTGTCGTACTACAGGAGACGTCGGCCCTTACCTCCGGGCGAACGACCACGCGCTAGCCAGTCTCGTCAACTTTCCCGGAACGCTTTTGGCGCGGAGGAGACGCTTCAGGAACTTCGTTATGCAGGCCTGCTTCTTAACGATGTGATTACGTCCGGATTGCCGACTAACCGGGAAGAACCCGGAACAAGGGCTCAGATCGAATGTTCGGTGCTCCCAGCCGAAAGATCTGTAGAACGGCTCCGATTCATGCCAGACATCGGCGATCAGGACTTGCTGGCTTCTTCCGCAGAGAGCTTCTTCGACTGCCTGAACCAAGCGGATTGCGATACGCTGATGGCGGGCGGGCTCGCTCGGCTCTGAACTTGGACCGAAAGTGAAAAAGAGGGCGTGCTGGCCACTCGGGAGTATATTGTCTTGGGAACGCGAAGGCAAAATGGGAATCCGGGCTAATTGATCTTGGAGGGAACATGCCGAACCCGACAGATGGAGAACGATCTGGCGACGCTAGCGTACGCAGCGCGCGGCTATTGACCAGCGCCGGCAACGCCGCCAACACCAAGAAGAGCTGGTCAGAATGGTTTGGCGCCGCCAGCAATGGATGGCTGGGATCGAACGTGGGCGCGTATGGCGCCGACCAGGCTGCGGGCGCCGTGAGCGGAGCGGCGAAGGACGCTATCGCCGCAAAAGCAGCGGCAACCGCGCTGGGGACCGCTTTGGCCGGCATCACCGGTTTCTGGGTGGTGGGCGTGGCCGGGATGGTGGCGATGGACGTCGTGAGCAAGAAGCTGGAAGACAAGGCCAAAGAATGTGTTCCCAACGCGGCGTCTGCGGCGCGTTCCGCCGTCAACCGGTTCTATTTCGGCAGCGCCACGCCTGACGTGGAGTTGAACTCCAACATAAAAAAGGACGGAAAGGAGCAGGCGCTGGAGGGCACGATGGAGCGCATCAAGACGAACTCCGCGCTGTTGCAGGACCTGCTCAACAAGCTGGCGGGGGCGTCGGGCAAACCTTATTATTGCGACGACGCCTACCACATCGGCATCCTGGCTCAAAAATGCGCGTCGACCAAGGGCGAGCTCCTGTTCGACATCGAGCTGCTTCGCGATTTCCTAACGCAGTTGAAGAGCGATCTCGACAAGATCGACCCTGCGGTGATCAACGGGAAGGTGAAGGATCTGGCCAAGGCGATTTGCGACGCCAAAGACGAACGCCATTGGGACAACAGTTGGGGTGCTGCCACCGTGAAACGAATGCTCCGTTGCAGCAAAGAGCATTGTTTTGGCCCGAAATAAGCGAGCTTAATCCAGCACCGCCTTTTTCGCAGAATAGCCGGAGCGCTGGCGCAAGAATCGCCGATGCGCTCATCGAGAACTAAGGAGGCGCAGTCCAAGGTCCGGGCGAGTCACGGACAATCCGGAAGTGAATCCCGCGAAGTGCCTGCGAAGTCTTGCGAGTTCCTGTCCCGAAACTCGCGCATACATTCGGGCTCAAAACTGAAATCGCGCCACCAAATCAATTTTTTCACATACAGTCTGTCCACAAATCTTGACCACAAATCTGAATGCCGTATTGGCGGACAAAGCTGCAGGCAACAATTAAAGAACGCTTCCGTCGAATCAGCTCACCCCGCCGCCGGTAACCTTTAGGCTCCTCGCGGTAGCCGTTCGGCTACCGTTACCGCCGCCTGGCGAGGATGAGCAGAAACCTATCCTATTGCAAATTAAAGGAAATTGTCGAAGAGCGGCTCACGTTCTCGTTGGCCCCAAAATTGCAGGAGGTGAACGCGTTGGGTTCCTGGATCCAGCGGTTTGTACCAAGCCGGATGGAATTCGCAGTAGGCACCTATCTCTGTGTTCTTGCCGGGCGCGGGTTGCGCTTTAGTAGGTGAGGCGGTTGGTGAGACGCCCTCCACAAGGAGAAATGTACACATGAACGCGCTCGCTGTCGCCACAGGGAAACAGGGCATGGAATTCTTTGCGTTCAATGCGTCTTACGTCGAGAAACTTCGAGCGGGAGATGCGCATATAGAGGCACACTTCGTGAACTACTTCAGCGAGCTGATCCGCCTCAAGCTACGCTCGCGCTTGAATTCCAAGGAAGCAATGGAAGATGTCAGGCAGGAAACCTTCATGCGCGTACTGACATTGTTGCGCGGCAAAGGTAGCCTGCGGCATCCGGAGCGATTGGGACCCTTCGTCAATTCTGTTTGCAACCATGTCTTGTTCGAGCACTATCGTTGGAAAAAAAGAACGAAGGCGACGATCGACGACGAAGAGGAGGCCACCATTGCTGGCCGCGAACCAAGTGCGTTGAGTCTGCTGGAAGCCAAGGACACCGAGCGAGTGGTTCGCCAGATTCTCAACCGGTTGCCTGAACGCGACCGGCGTCTGCTTCAGTCGGTGTTGCTGGAAGAACGCAACAAAGATGTGGTTTGTGCCGAGTTCGGCATCACCCGCGAATATTTAAGAGTTTTGCTACACCGTGCCAAGCAGTCGTTCAAGTCGTGTTATACAAGCCGTGTAGGTGCGCGTTAAGGTGCACCGGCTAAACTCCAAGTGGAGGTGACAGACGGGACGATTACTTTCGCAGTAGTAACCCGTTGGTGATCGTCCCGTCTGGAAGGTGTGAAGAAATTGACAACAGCAAGGGGCTTTTTTGGAAACTGTAACGCCGCTAGACTACAAGCGTGAGCGTACCTTCAGGTTCCCCTCGCCCCCGCCTTTCTTCGATAGACCGTTCCCAGCTTGTCTTTCGGACCGTGGATGTAGAGAGAATGATCGACGATGACCACAGCGCACGTTCGATCTGGGAGCTGATCGGCCGGCTGGATCTAAGTTTGTATCTTGGCAAGATTGCGGCTGTGGAGGGGCGAGCTGGCCGAGACCACACATCTCCGCGATTGCTCATAAGTTTGTGGTTGTATGCCTATAGCCGAGGGATCAGCTCGGCGCGTGAGATTTCGCGGCGGTGCGAGTTTGAACCGGCATTCCAGTGGCTGTGCGGTTTGCAGCCAATCAGTCATCGAACCCTATCCGGTTTCCGTTCTGATAATCATGAAGCGCTCGGCAGTGTGTTCGTGCAAGTGGTGGGTGTGCTGAGCGCCGAAGGGCTGATCACCATGGAACGAGTGACGCTGGATGGCACCAAGATTAAAGCCAGCGCCAGTGGAAACACGTTTCGACGTAAAGAGAAGATCGAAGCCCATCTGGCTGCAGCGCAAACGCAACTGGATAAGATGAACGAACAGGCCGCAGAAGAGGAGAAAGTCGCCAAACGCCAAACGGCTGCAAAACAACGGGCGGCGCGGGAACGCGTGACACGGCTGGAAAATGCGCTTCGTGAAGTGGAGCGTCTGCAAAAGAAAAAGAAAGAGGATAAGGCGAAATTTGTGGCGCGGGCCTCCACTACCGATGCCGAGGCTCATGTAATGCGCAACGGCGAAGGGGGCACCGTGCCCAGCTATAACGTGCAATTGGTGACCGACACCACCCACGGGTTCGTAGTGAACGTAGAGGCGACCACCGACGCCATCGACTATCGTCAACTAGAGCCAGCTCTTGAACGCTGTAAAGAGATTCTCAGCTGTCTGCCGAAGCAATTGATTGCCGATGGGGACTATACAAACCATGCGTCTGTGCAGGCTGCTGCAAAGTCTGGTGTCGACTTTTACGGCTCGTGGCAAGACAGCTGGAAGCCAACAGAATCGGATGCCCAAGGACGCAGCGGGGCTTTTATCAGTAGTGCTTTCCCCTATGATGCGAAGAATGATATTTACCTCTGCCCTGCCGGACAACAACTAGCGCACAAAGCCGTCCTCGATCGTGGACACGGGGTGCACACGCATGTGTATAAGGCGCCCAGGACAGCTTGTGCTTCCTGCCTTTATCGCACTCAGTGTGCCTCGAAGAAGCCGACCCCGAAGTGGAGGCGCTCAATCACTCGTATCGAGGAGTCTGCGGAAACAAGCGCATTTAAAGCGAAGATGGAGACTGAAGCGGCACAGCAAATCTACAAGCAGCGCTCGCAGATCGCGGAATTCCCTCACGCCTGGGTTAAAGAGCGATGTGGGCTCCGGCAATTTCGCTGTCGAGGAAAACAAAAAGCGGGCATGGAGGCTAAGTGGGCTTGCCTCACTTACAACATAATCCGGCTATTTAGCATACGTTGCAAGATAGCTAACGCAACTGTCGCTGCTGCTTAAAAAGGCCACTACCAGCAATACGGTCGACGAAGATAAGCCGTAGGCATACTTAACGGCAAGATTATGAACCGCTCACGATCTCAACAGGCTTATGTCACGAGGTTTTTGTCACGAGGTTTCGACTGGACCGGGAACCGATCTGCACAGCTCGTGGGGCAATTCTTCACACCTTCCTGTCACTGGGTTGTCTTGTCGGTCGAGTATTGACAAACGTCTAACTGACGGTTTGGCGACCATTCTCTCAGAATGAGCTACTTGATTAACGGACAACCTGTCATGGAAGACCGCATACCGGACAGAACAAGTGCGCCTTGAAGGCTACAATTAAACCCGCCCGTCAGGAAAGATATGGTTACGCGCCAACCGTCCGCGAAACGCAACGGATCAATCGTGCTGGAAACTGTGCGCGCTGCTCTTTCCGGAAATCCCATTCTTCTCAAAGCACTAGAATTGATTTTCCCAAACACAGCAGAGAGCTTGTCCTTTCAGGGTTTGCGCTTTCAACCTTTCATCGCCGTACATCGCAACCTTGTTAGCATGGAACCTTTTCTGTTGCCTAAGGAACGATTCGGAGGGTCGCAAGACGTTGAGCTGGTTCCTCTGGTCCGCCATGTTGTAGACGAGGCTCTTCGTTCTTACGCTCGTGGGAGCCCACATCTTTTGAAATATGTGGGAAAAACGCCAATTTCCCCATACGGAAGCATGGGCCTGAGCGTGAGCCGCTGGGGGCACGTGGATTGGGACTACATACGCGACCTGGATTGGCGGATCTTTTTGCCTCCTGAGATCGGCCATCTTTCCGGCTTCAAGTCAGAACTGGAGCGGAACCTGACGCAAGAGCTCCACAAATACAAACTCTATCCGCTGCTGTTTGGAAAGGATGCGCAAGAGCTCCCCCAGGTGCAACTCCGCGACAAGCGGACTGCGGTCGTACACGGGTTTCACCTCTTTCTGATAGCTATGAAGACCGGGTTTGTCCGGGGAAACATTCATCATGATGGCGGCTACTCTCCCCACTTCGCCTATTTTCCTGAGGGCTCCCTGGATGAATACTTAGAATCGGCCAACCTGCAGTGGTCTGAACTAATCGCACAGCAGCGAGACGACTACATCGAGATGTTCGACCAACTGAGCTTCAATATCTTCGGTGAGAATACCGGCAAAGACCGTCTGTATAAGACGCGCGACTGGTACCTGCACAAAGCATTCAAGTGGTATGCCTCACTGGCACGGGCGCGAGGGCTGTCTGCGCTTGAAGAAGATCTTCTCTATCAATATGAACATTTTCAAGGATCAGAGGCCGAGCTTGCCTATTTGGCGAGATATCGATACTACGCTCGCATGGCTCCCAGCCGGCCACGCCTGGAGGACATCGATCGTGATCTAGCCCGCGCCGCAAGCATCGCATACGCGCGGGCGAGAAATTCCCACGACCCATTGGTAGGGCAACACATCGGCACAAACCACGCCGATATCATACTCTTGGAAACCGTTCCCGAGAATTATGTAGTGGCGGCGCGGGAGCTTCTGGAGCAGGTTGAATCCTCCTTGCTCGATCAGTTGGGGTGTTCGCCGGTTGCGGGGCGGATTCGTTTCGCGGACAATCTTGCTGCACCTTCCTGCGTGCAACGCGACGGTCACGTGCAAGCTGCCTTGATACCAGCCGAGTGGTCGATGGTCTTTTGTGATTCTTACGTCTTGCAAGTCGCAAAAAAGGCCGCGGAAGAGAAGCGGCCCATCACAGAGGAGGATATCCACCAGGCCCTCGCGGTGCTGCTCGCTTCACTTCTCAGGCAGGCGTCGCAATTCCCCGGCGTTTCCACCGGCCCCGTTACCGATAATTCGAATGGCGGTTGATTTAAAACGGATGTCTCCCTACGGGCGGGGCCTACCGAATGTCCAAGCACCACGGAGATGCAGCAGCTGTTTTTCAAAGAGGTTGTAGCGCCACCTTCTGTATTTTTTTTGAAACCTTTATAGGTTGCTTGGAACACGGCAGTATAATTGCTGGTCGCAAAGAGAATGACTCTGAGCAGTGAGATCATTCCTTCGCCTGCGATGGTTTTCTCCGCATCAAGAATCAATATCACAACGACAATTGAAAGGAGTGAGCAGCATGCCACGTACTCCCGCCGAGATTAGAGAACTGGCCAAGAATTCCGGCGTCAAGATCGTTGACTTCAGGTTTATTGATCTCCCGGGAATGTGGCAACACTTTTCAATTCCCGTAGAAGATCTCGAAGACGACTTGTTCAGCGATGGGATCGGCTTCGATGGTTCGAGCATTCGCGGATTCCAGCAGATCCATGAGAGCGACATGCTTCTGATTCCGGACGCCGAAACCGCCGTTGTGGACCCGGTGCTCTCCATTCCCACACTGAACCTGATTTGCGAGGTGTACGACCCGATCAGCCGAAAGGCTTACAGTCGCGATCCACGCCACGTGGCACGCAAGGCGGAGCTCTACCTGAAGAGCACAGGTATTGCTGATATGAGCTACTGGGGACCCGAAGCGGAGTTTTACATCTTCAGCGACGTCCGCTACGACCAGACGGCGCATAGCGGTTACTATTTCGTCGACTCCGACGAGGGCATTTGGAATACAGGGCGAGAAGATGGTCCAAACCTTGGTTACAAACTGCGACACAAGGAAGGCTACTTCCCGGTGCCGCCATCAGACCAACTGCAGGACATCCGATCCGAAATCATGCTGACTCTCCAACAATTGGGAGTGAAAGTCGAAGTACATCATCACGAGGTAGGCACCGCCGGCCAGTGTGAGATCGACATGCGCTTCGGCACGCTCACCAGAATGGCCGACAATTTGTTGTACTACAAGTACATCATTCGCATGATCGCCAAAAAACATGGCATGACGGCCACATTCATGCCCAAACCGCTCTTCGGCGACAATGGCTCCGGCATGCACGTCCATCAAAGCCTTTGGAAAGGCGAGACAAATGTCTTCTACGATTCCAACGGCTATGCTCTGTTAAGCCAGACCGCCAAATACTACATTGGCGGACTTCTCAAACATGCACCGGCGCTACTGGCGTTCGCGGCCCCCACCACAAACTCGTATCGTCGGCTGGTACCGGGCTACGAGGCTCCGGTGAATCTGGCCTACTCACAGCGCAACCGCTCAGCTGCGTGCCGGATCCCCGTCTACTCCACCAGTCCGAAGGCAAAGCGCATCGAATTCCGTTGCCC
This sequence comes from uncultured Acidobacteriaceae bacterium, assembly GCA_963826875.1. Classification (GTDB taxonomy): domain Bacteria; phylum Acidobacteriota; class Terriglobia; order Terriglobales; family Acidobacteriaceae; genus PALSA-350. Next base: position 22,660 of record CAWGYP010000001.1, read on the forward strand.
CGATCCTTCCGCCAATCCCTACCTGTGCTTTCCTGCTCTCCTGTTGGCCGGACTCGATGGCATACAGAATCGCATTGATCCTGGAGATCCATTGGATAAAGACTTGTATGAACTGGAGCCGTCTGAAGCAGCAAAGATCAAGAGCACACCAGGCTCACTTGGCGAAGTTCTAGACGCTTTGGAGGAAGATTACGAGTTTCTGTTACAGGGCGATGTGTTCACAAAAGATTTGATTGAGACTTGGATCCGCTACAAGCGAGAGCGCGAACTGGCTCCGGTCAACCTTCGCCCCGTGCCCTACGAATTCTTCCTTTATTACGACCTATAGGTAGGCGAAGACTCAATCGTGGCTGCAGGATTAACGTCAGACAGGAGGTTGCTATGACCATCGATGATGTGATTGAACTCATCGAGAAGCGCAGGAAACAACATCTCCATGCCCCAATAGGAGATGATGCCGGCGATCCGTTGCGCTGGAGCGAGGGTGGATTTCAGCGCGCCATTGTTAACGAATACGACGCTCTCTTGGAAGAAATAGAACGTGTAGAAATGAAGGCGGGAAGCAGGTAACTGCTCCCCATCCCTCGCTTCTTCGCCAGACCCATTCGGTGGGGTTGCCCATAAAGAATGCCACGACTCGCCTGAGGTGCCCGGCCGTCCAATCGAAGCTCGGCGAGGAGTGTGGAATTTCGCCTCGATAGGCGTATCGCTTCCGGTATGCCACGAGAACCGCATCGCAGGCGGAATCCTGACAGAAACGGGACAGACAGAAAACGGGAGAGACGGAGTAACCCCCGTAGCTAACAGTAGGGGTTACTCCGTCCCGTCCCTTCAATGCCCCCGTCCGTCCCTTCAATGCCCAGTTAACAGATGGCCGGGCCACCTCCCAGTCTCGTCACCATTTAGGTATCATGGCGGGGCAGCCCGGAGGCGTCATGCAAGACGAAGAAGAATTTCTGCTAAAGCCTAGATCAGGGCAGCAGGAGCCGCAGAGGAAGTCCCGCGAACTCCCGGATACTACTCGATATTTATTGAAAATCCTCTCTCTTTACCTAAAACCTGTCTGACCGGTTGCTCGCACGGGACGCACGATTGATCTGCGTCGGGCTAGCAACGACTTCTCTCCGAAAGCGCCTGGTCGACCAAGACCTGCATCGTCAGGGGCCGTCGACCGCTTCAGGACGATAGGAGCGGTTCTTGGTCGCCTTCCAGAAGCGGGGTCTTTGATAACGGCGCGAACCAGAACAACTACAAGTTCAATAAGGCTGACACGGACGAGATCACCTCTTGGATATATCAGAACCTTTGGGTGAATTGGCGAATGTGTGACCCGGCGCATCGTGATTTCGAGGTAAAAATGATCGGCAAGTATCGACCGATCATCGATACGGCTCATAATCCCGACGCTCTCAGCGATCTGAGGCAGCTACGGGATACGTGCCGCACCGTGGCGACCAAGCTCCAGGTCATGAAAATGGTGCGTTGCGTAGCTTATGTGGATGGAGGGGCGCAGAGGGTAGCGTAATTGCTGATGTGCTGCGCAGGCCGACGAGATGTTCCTCTTCGATGGCTGAAGGGCGGCAAATGACGCCCCCATCAAGCAATTTTGCGTGTCTTCTTAGCGGGCTGCTGGTGAAGCGCTTTGATAACGGCCTTTGGGTTCCTTTCAATAATGGTAAGCAGCGTCGTTGCGCTGCGGTCAGGCACGCGCCTGCCGGTTTCCCAGTTCTTCACCGCGTCGAGGCTCAAGCCATACGCGGTCGCAAACGCCGCCTGCGTGAGCCCAAGCTTGCGGCGAATTCGCTTTACGTCAATGGCCGCGGGTATATGCGCCTTCGCGCCGGTGTTCTCCCCGGACATGAAAGCATCCGCTTCCGCAAGCCCCTCCTTAAGATCCTCAAACATCCTCCCCATCCCCTACCTCCTGTGTCTGCGTTTAAATTCGTCCGACAGCTTTTTCAGCTGGTTTTTCTCAGCGGCGGTGAGATTCGCCTTATCGTTCTTCGCGTAAATCTGCATCAGAAACACAGGCATTGTCTCATCGCAGAAGTAGTAAATGATGCGGGAACCACCGCTCTTTCCTCCACCCCGAAGCGCGCCGCGAATCTTGCGGAACCCTCCCGTTCCGGCAATCACATCTCCAGCTTCCGGGTCTCCTGCAATCATCGTAACCACCTCTTCGCGCTCGGCTTCGCTCATGAGCTTGCGGGCTTCGCGGAGATAAACGCTGGTTTCGACGACCGTGTGCATAAGCAGACAGTACGCCAGAGACACCTTCCGGTCAAGCTGAAAAGGTGTCAAGGGACACTAAATATTATATCGAAAGGCAGGGTCGCCGCCCTGCAGCAGATGCTCTGTTTTTATCCTCACCGGATAGAGCGCCCTACCGACAATCTGGGAGCTTGCGAGGGTCCAGCTCGGTGACTCCATGACTGATGCATGCGGTACAAAGAGAAAACCACTGAGCAGCTGCCACCAGGGCTAAAGCCCGGAGGTTATTACCGGAGGGTTCACGCGTTTGAAAACCCGCTTCCCCGGACTAAAAGTCCGGGGCTGGCACCAAGCCGCCGTTGTGCCTAAGCCAATTCGAGATGACCTTGGGTCATGTACGGGCTTGGCCCGTACCTTTCAACGACGGCTGTGCGGTTGCTTCTATGAACATGTCGCCCGAGTACGAAGTGATTCTGCTCACCAGCGAGGGACGGAAGGCGTGGTGCAAGTGGGGGCGAGTTCTTACGCAGACTCTAAAAGCCCGGAAGCTATCAGAGAATTACGGCACGGCTGTTGAAGCCGTGCCCTTCCCGGTGAGTTTGTGCGTTCCCGCGCGCTCAAATCTGCGAGAAACTCTAGGGGCTGGACCAGGCGAAGAGGGGAGATATATAAGTCGCCGCTACTGTTGCGTGCACGCAGTCAGCACGTCGCGCGACTACGCTTGCCAGAAAGGATTTTGCGAGAGGCGCAGGGCGCACTGCAGATCCCTCCCGCTGGTCGGGATGACAAGGGGAGAAAAGTGGCTCAGGTTGGAGTGGTTAGCGGATGGGAGATACAGGCATCCTCCGCTGAAAAATGTAGAAAATCCAGCGCCACGACCTAAAGAAACTCCAGCAAAAGAGGCCACCCTTGCGGGTGGCCTCTTTTGTAACAACTACGTGTCGCTTAGTACATGTCGCCCATACCGCCGCCGCCGTGTCCACCGGCCGGAGCATTCTGCTTCGGCTCAGGGATATCGGCAACCATGGCTTCGGTCGTCAACATAAGAGCAGCGATCGAAGCCGCATTCTGCAGCGCAGTGCGGGTTACCTTAGTCGGGTCGATAACGCCGGCCTGGACCAGATCCTCGTATTGGTTGGTGGCAGCGTTGTAGCCAAAGTGAGGATTGGTGTTGTCGTTGATCTTGCCCACGATCACCGCACCTTCCTCACCGGCATTGCCGACGATCTGGCGAAGAGGCTCTTCGAGGGCGCGACGGACGATCGTGGCACCGACCTTCTCATCACCCTCAAGCTTCTTGATTAGATCATCAACGTCTTTACCAGAGCGCAGCAGGGCTACGCCGCCGCCCGGGACAATGCCTTCCTCAACCGCTGCACGGGTAGCATGCATGGCATCCTCGACGCGAGCCTTCTTCTCCTTCATCTCGGTCTCAGTTGCCGCGCCTACCTTGATGACGGCCACGCCACCAACCAATTTCGCAAGCCGCTCTTGCAGCTTCTCGCGGTCGTAGTCAGAGGTCGTCTTCTCTACCTGGTTGCGGATTTCCTTCACCCGGCCTTCGATTGCCTTGGAGTCGCCGCGGCCTTCGACGATCGTCGTGTTGTCCTTGTCAATGGTCACGCGCTTGGCACGGCCAAGATCTTCGATCTTGACGTTCTCGAGCTTGATGCCCAGGTCTTCGGTAATCGCGTTGCCACCGGTCAGCTTGGCGATGTCTTCGAGCATTGCCTTGCGGCGATCGCCGAAGCCAGGAGCCTTCACTGCCGCCACATTCAGAGTGCCGCGTAGCTTGTTGACCACCAGGGTCGCCAACGCCTCGCCGTCCACATCCTCAGCGATGATCACCAGCGGCTTGCCGTTGCGGGCAACCTGCTCGAGCAGCGGAAGCAGATCCTTCATCGAGCTGATCTTCTTCTCGTGGATCAGGATGTAAGGCTCTTCGAGCGATACTTCCATGCGATCCGGATCGGTCACGAAGTAGGGGCTCAGGTAGCCGCGGTCAAACTGCATACCTTCGACCACTTCCAACTGGGTCTCCAGAGTCTTCGACTCTTCTACCGTGATCACGCCGTCCTTGCCGACCTTCTTCATGGCCTCGGCAATGATGTTGCCAATGGTGGAATCGCTGTTGGCGGAAATGGTGCCCACCTGGGCAATCATTTCGCCGGTCACGGGCTTGGAAAACTTCGCCAGTGCTCCGCCGATCACCACGCCATGCTCATCGCGCTTGCCGACAACGGCCTCAACCGCCTTGTCAATGCCGCGCTTGAGAGCCATCGGGTTTGCGCCGGCAGCCACAGTCTTGACACCCTCGCGGTAAATCGCCTGGGCCAGAACGGTTGCTGTCGTGGTGCCGTCACCGGCCACGTCAGACGTCTTGGAGGCAACTTCGCGCACCATCTGTGCGCCCATGTTCTCGAGCGAATCCTTAAGCTCGATTTCCTTAGCTACCGTCACGCCGTCCTTGGTGATGGTCGGGGAACCGAACTTCTTCTCGATAACTACATTGCGGCCCTTGGGCCCGAGCGTGACCTTCACCGCGTCGGCGAGGATGTTCACGCCGCGCAGGATTGCCTGACGCGAATCTTCTCCGTGCAGAATTTGCTTTGCCATTCTTCTATCTCCTTCAAACAGTAAAAAAGCGCATCCGGCTTAGCCGTGATGCGCTTATTTCTTCTTCAGAATGCCGAGCACTTCTTCCTCACGCATAATGAGGAATTCCTCGCCATCGATCTTGATCTCTGTTCCCGAATACTTGCCGAAAAGGATGCTGTCGCCTGCCTTGACATCGAGCGGGAAGACTTTGCCTTCGTCGTTCGACTTACCCTTGCCAACGGAAATCACTTCACCCTCCTGGGGCTTTTCCTTGGCGGTGTCAGGGATGATGATGCCACCCCGAATCGATTCGCCCTCTTCCACGCGGCGCACTAGAATGCGGTCGTGAAGGGGGGTGAAGCTGGTAGCTACGGACGCTGATGCAGTTGCCATTGCGTTACTTCTCCTTCGCACGAGGGTTTACCCCGCGGTGTATTACGAGTAAAACTGTGGTGATTTAAGAGCGATACGCCAGATCCATTGAGAAGCGGTTAGCACTCTCGCTCTTCAATTGCTAAGATAGTCAGCCCTCTGACGCTTGTCAAGCGGTGGAAAACGAAATGTGAGTGAGATTCACTCAAATTTTAAGGGTTTTTAATGAGGAATGCCCGGGCAGGCCGAAATCATCTATACTTCCTCGCATGGCCATCCGCAGGATTTCCGCTGCCGTGCTCTTGCTTGCCGGCATTCCACTGCTGGGTGCGGATCAGCGTAATGGACGCAAATACACCCCGCCGCCAGCGACCGCGACCATCAAAGTCACCGTATTGCGCTCGACCAACGGTAAGCCCATCCCCAACGCTGCCGTCGTCTTCCATCCCATGGAAGGCGATAAGGACAAGGGGGCGCTGGAGCTTAAGAGCAACGAGGACGGCAACGTCACCATCGACGTGATTCCCATCGGCGACACGGTGCGTTTGCAGGTAATTGCGGACGGCTGGAAGACGTTTGGCGACGATTACAAGATCGACACCGACAGCAAAGAGATCGTGGTCAAGATGAAGAGGCCTTCCGAGCAGTATTCGCTTTACGGCGGCGGAAAAGGGACTTCGACCAACACCACCACTCCGAAGGGCGAGTCCAACAGCGCCAAACCCTCTCCGCAAACGCCCTTGCCGCAATAAGTTGGAAAGCTTGCAAGGCAAAACAGCGCTGGTGACTGGCGCCGCGAAGCGTATCGGCAGGAGTCTGGCGCTCGGTTTCGCCGGGGCCGGGGCAGATGTTGCCATTACCTACCGTGATTCTGCGGCGGAAGCCCAGGCCACGGTCGAAGATCTGCGGCGTCTCAACGTGCGGGCGGCCGCTGTGCAATGCGATGTACGCAATCCGGAGAGCGTGTCCGCAGCCGTTGCGGCCCTAGTCGAGCAGTTCGGCCGGCTCGACATTCTGGTCAACAACGCAGGAACCTTTGAGACCGCGGTCCTGCAATCGATCACGGTGCCTCAATGGGACAGAATGTTTGAGACCAATACCCGTGGCCCGTTTCTTGTGGCCCAGGCAGCGTATCCGCACCTGCATAAAGCCAAAGGACGGATCATCAACATTGGTTCCCTGGGCGGCCTGCATCCCTGGCCTACGCATGGACATTACTGCACCTCGAAAGCCGCTCTGCACATGTTGACGCAGACGATGGCTAAGGCCTTTGCGCCGGAAATCAGCGTAAACTGCGTGGCGCCGGGCATGATTGTGAATGGAGAGGTTGACCCTGCCTACGAGCATTTCGCCCAGAAGACGCCCATGCAGCGCAACGGCACAACCACCGATGTAGCCGAGGCGGTCTTGTTCTTTGCCCGCGGGCCGCACTTCATCACGGGACAAATCCTGGCCGTAGACGGTGGATTGGGGCTTTAGAGGAAAGCGGATGCCTGGCTTTGTATCAGGGCACGACTTTAGTCGGGCCGCAATGGTTTGCAATATTCCCGGGCTTTAAGGCCTCCGGATCATTTGGACCGAGGTGTCGCCGTCGAAAACCGTATTTCTTGCCCGGCCACAAAGGCTCGGGTGCCCCATCCTTCGCGCTGTTGGCGAAGGGTGGGATGCCACTGCTCTTCACCCGAGGCCCTTCCCCCGCAACTTTTGCTTATCCCACCCTTCGCAGAAAACGCGAAGGATGGGGCACCCGAGCCTTTGTGGCCGGGCAAAGAATGACTCTCGTCTACGACCGAGTTCTCACGCAGACTCTTTAGCCCCTGATCGCAGCGGATTGAAAGGACCCGCACCCTTCCGTCCCTACCACCCGAACATCTTGTTAAGCAGCCCTGAGGAATGCTTGGGGTCCAGTTCCGGGTGCAGGCCTTCGGGTTCCGGCTGAGGCGGCAAATTTTCCCCGAAATAGGCAGCGTGCGGATTGTGCAGGCAAAGCCGGTCCGCAGTCTCGACTCCATATTTATCCGCCACCAGGTGGTACGCATCGCGCAGCATGGGTGGCCGCGAAGTGAGGTCGTGGGCATCGGTAGCGATGAAATTAACCCAATTCCGGCGCAGCAACTCATGCGAAACCCGCTGCGCAATCTTGCCAAACCGCCCGGTCAGGGAAGCCGCCGTAATCTGGATGTAGCACCCCGCCCGCAGCCAGTCGACCATCTTTTCCGGGTGCCGCGCCAGCACCGGGTTGCGCTCAGGATGGGTAATAATCGAGGTCAACCCAGCCATCCCCAGGCGAAAAAATATTTCCTTCATATTCTGCGAAATTCCGTGATCCGGGAATTCCACCAGCAGATACTGCTTGCCATTGATGGAGTACTTCGCCGGGTTGGCGATCGCATCCTCAATGTTGTCAAACATCAGGTGAAAATCACAGCCCAGCGCAAGCGAGATGCGGTTCCCCAAACGCTGGCGCACCATTTCCAGCCGTTCCAGGTTCAAAGCCGGGTCAAACTTGAAATGCTCGCTCGAATGCGGTGTGCACACAATGTGCGTGACCCCGTTCTGCGCAGACATCTCCGCCATGGCCACGGAAATTTCAATATCGGAGGGCCCATCGTCCAAGCCGAACAACAAATGATGGTGGATATCGATCATCAAGATCCTGACTTACCTGGCCATCGCGCTCACCAGCGACGAAAACAGTAGCAAGCCGTCCGATGAGCCTAATTGTGTCTCGCTCGATCGGTCCGGGTGGGGCATCATTCCCAGGACATTGTTACCTTCGTTTAGTACCCCGGCAATGCAACTAATGGATCCGTTGGGGTTGGCTCCGGAGGTAACCTCCCCTGATTGCGTGCAATAACGGAACGCTATCCGGTCGCTGCGCTCCAATTCAGCCAGGGTGGCCGGGTCGCAGAAGTAGTTTCCCTCCATGTGCCCGATGGGGATTTTCAGCACCTGGCCGGGGTTCAGTGCCTGGGTAAACGGGTTGTTCACGGTCTCCGTCCGCACGTAAACCTGCTTGCAGATATAGCGCAGGCCGGCATTTCTCAGCAGCGCACCCGGCAGCATACCGCTTTCGCATAAAATCTGGAAACCATTGCAGATGCCCAGCACCAGGCCGCCGCCGGCAGCAAACTTCTTCACCGACTGCATGACCGGCGAAAAACGCGCGATCGCCCCCGTTCTCAGGTAGTCCCCGTAGGCAAAACCTCCCGGGACCACGATGGCGTCACAGTTTTCCAGGTCCTCTGACTCGTGCCACAGAAACGTCGCCGGTTGACCGGCGATGTCATGCAAAGCATGAAAGGCATCGTGGTCGCAGTTGGAGCCAGGGAAAACCAGCACACCGAATTTCATACCTATAGGCTAGCAGTTTTGTCCTCGAGCAGCAGTGCCTGCGAGGATGCTTGGTTTTGCCCCATTTCAAGGAGTATTGTCAGCAGATGGCTGATCCCATGCCAGAAGAGCCCGCACCCACGCAGGATGAATCCGGGGCGCTGGCGCCTGTTTCGCCGGTCTCAACTACCGGGACTCACCTGCGGACAGCCGGCAAGGCGCTGGTCAACTGGTGGAGGGCGGTCACCATTCAAGGCCTCTGCGTTGCGGTCTTGTGGCTGATTGGTCTTCTGTTACTCAGGGTGCCGCTGGCGCCGGTCTGGGCTCTGGTCGCGGGCCTGATGACCCTGGTGCCCAACTTCGGCGGAGTGATCGCCCTGCTGGGGCCCGTCTTCTCTATCCTGGTCACTCAACCCAGCATGGTTCGCTTGTGTGTCCTGCTCGGCATGTACGCGGTCATCGTTGTCCTGGACCAGCTCTTGCTGCAACCCCTCATCCTGAAACGCGTAACCCGGGTGCCGGTATGGGCCTCGATCCTGGCTCCCATCGTGCTGGGCATTGTTATTCCCTTTTGGGGAATCTTGCTGGCACCCCCGTTGCTGGCGGTGGTTTATGCTTTCCGCCGTCCGCGCACCCTTCCGTAGAAAGCCCCTGTTTGTAAGTGCTATACTCGCCTTTCGAAATCGCCTTCTTACAGGCAGTAGAGGTACCCATGTCCGGCCACTCCAAATGGGCCACAATCAAGCACAAAAAAGGCGCCCTTGACGCCAAGCGGGGCAAGATCTTCACCCGCCTCATCCGCGAAATCACCATGGCTGCTCGTCAGGGCGGGGGCGACCCGGATGCCAACCCCCGGCTGCGTGGCGCCGTTGCTGCCGCCAAAGCCGAAAACATGCCCCAGGACAACATCAAGCGTGCCATCCAGCGCGGTACCGGTGAGCTGCCCGGTTCCATCTACGAGGAGATCTCCTTTGAGGGCTACGGCCCCGGCGGAGTCGCTTTGATTGTCGAAGTCACCACCGACAATCGAAACCGCACTGTCAGCGAAGTTCGCCATGCCTTCTCCAAGAATGGCGGCAACCTCGGTGAACCGAATTCGGTTCGCTTCATGTTTGCCAAGAAGGGTCTGATCGCCATTCCCAAGGCTGCTGCTGACGAAGACAAGTTAATGAACATCGTTCTCGATGCGGGCGGGGAAGATCTGAACGACGAGGGCGAAAACTGGGAGATTCTGACCGAGCCCTCCGCCTACGACGCGGTGTCCAATGCGGTCAAGGCCGCAAAATTGGAGACCACGCTCTCCGAGATCACCATGATTGCGTCCACCTACACCAAGCTTGAGGGCAGTGTAGCGGCACAGATGATCCGTCTGCTCGAAGCCCTGGAGGATTTGGACGACGTGCAGAACGTCTACTCGAACTTCGATTTTGACGCTTCCCAGTACGAGGAAGTTGCCGGTTAACACCCTCACACCTCAAGGCTCTGTCCAAGACCATTGCCTCGTGCATGACTCTGGGTTCTGAAGGGGACAGGTTTTAGCCCGTCCGTTGGAGGGAAAGCGCGTATCCGAATACAAATTGCACCCATCATCGCGGGGATAAGTCTGTTTTTTGCGGCCGCGTTCTTTGCCGCTCCTGCCCCCGCCCAGACAGTCGGACCCAACCCCGATTTACTGGCCGGCAAGCCGTGGGAGTACGGAGCCTTCGTCAATGGCGGCTTCGGCACCGCCAACCGGGCCGACTACAAGTTTTTATGGGCCGGCCTGCATGCGGGCAAGGTGCTCACTGCGCCGGCTGGCCCGGGCCTGCTCCGCGGTCAGTTCGAAGTAGCTGCAGAGCTCATTCCTCTCTGGCAGGCCTACACCCCTAAATACTTGCGGGCAAACTGCTACGTGGTGGGAGATGAGCTGGATTGCAGCAATCTCTTTCCCACAGGAGGCACCTATACCGGGGTGAGTGTCACGCCGCTCATCCTGCGCTGGAACCTGGCGCCCCGCGGTCACTTTCTGCCCTGGATTCAGGGTGCGGGTGGCCTTATCTGGACCAATCACAAGTTCCCGCCCGTAGGTCCCTATCCGATTCCCGGGCATCTGGGCACCAGCGTTTTCAATTACACGCCGCAGTTCGGACTCGGGGTCCATTATTTCGTGAAGCCGAAGCAATCGATCTCCATCTCCGCCAATGCGGTTCACATCTCCAATGCCAGCATGGGCGATTCCAATCCCGGCGTGAACGCCAGCGTACAGTTCTCTATCGGCTATACGTGGTGGAAATGACGTCTTATGACCGAAACCGTCATCGAGTGCGTGCCCAATTTCTCCGAGGGCGTGGATTGCAAAAAAGTGCAAGCCATTCTCAAGGCCATGCAAGTCGAGGGGGTCTCGTTGTTGGATTGGTCGCTGGACGGCGACCATAATCGCTCCGTGGTGACGATTGCCGGTCCTCCGCAAGCTGTCGTCGAGGCCGCCGTTCGCGCTGCCGGCAAAGCAGCCGAGCTCATCGATCTGACAGCCCAGCGCGGGGTTCACCCTCGTATCGGGGCCGCCGATGTGATTCCTTTTGTGCCTGTGAGCGGCATCTCCCTTCAACAATGTGCCATCCTCGCTCGCCAGGCTGGCCTCGAAATCTGGCGCCGGCACAACATCCCCATCTACTTTTACGAGGCCGCCGCTTCTCGGCCGGACCGGGCGCTGCTGGAGCAAGTCCGCCAGGGCCAGTTTGAAGGTTTGCGCGAGCTGGTGTTGCGGGATGCGGCCCGGCGCCCCGATTTGGGCGGTCCGGAACTCCATCCCACTGCCGGAGCCAGCGCAGTGGGCGCACGCAAATTCCTCATCGCTTACAACCTCTATCTCGAGCGGGCGGACATAACCGCGGCCAGGGCGATTGCCAGAGCGCTCCGAGCCTCCAGCGGCGGTCTGGACAGCGTCAAGGCGATGGGCGTGCTGGTGCAGGGAAGGGCCCAGGTTTCGCTCAACATTACGGATTTCCGCCTTACCCCTGTCCGCCACGCCTTTGCCGCTGTCGATCGGCTGGCCCGAACCCATGGCACCAAGGTTGTAGACGCCGAACTCATCGGTCTACTTCCGGAAGAGGCTTTTGAGCGAGATAGTGACTGGGTACGTCTAATTAAGGAGTTTAAGCCGGAGGAGAGGATACTCGAACGGCGCCTCAAGCAGCCATTGGAATGGCCGATTTAGTAATAAAGCTTAAGATGGAGAAGCTGGGTTTTTTAAACTGCTTACATCTTCGCATGTAGTCCCCCCAGGGAAGGAATGACCCATTGACAAGATTCACGAAGAACATGCAAACGAGCAGCTTGGCCGGGCTCGTTCTTGCGCTCGCTCTACCCGCTACTGCTGCTCAGCTCGGACAGGACGCTCGCGCCGCCATCCCTAAAGATGTTCAGCAATTGATCGTGGTCGATTACCACGCCATGCAGAACTCGCAGGCTGCGATGGATTTGAAGGCCCGTGTGCTGCCTCCTGAACTCAAGCAGCTGGAGCAGGCTCTGCGCACTTCAGGCCTGGATGAAAACCATGATATTGAGGAGTTGGCCTTTGCTTCCTTTCATGCCAAAGGTGACACCCGCATTGTGGGCATTGCCCAGGGGCAGTTCTCTCTTGACGACATCATGGCGAACTTCAAGAAGCGGAAAGTAAAGCCGATCGCCTATCGCGACAATAAGGTTTACCCCATGGGGCAATCGGGCATGCAGGTAGTTTTTCTAAACCCGACCACCATGGTCTTCGGGCAGACGGACGCGCTTAAGTCTGCGCTCGATGCGCGCGATGGCCTGCAGCCGAGCTTTCTGAACAACCGCACCATGCTCGATCAGATGGCCTCAGTCGATACGGAAGCGGTTTGGAGCGTGCTTGATCAGGAAGGCACCCAGACCATGATGCGCACGGTCTTGGGAGACGCTTCTCAATTGACTGACTATGACACGGTCAAGAAGCGGCTGTTGAGCTCGCGCTACTCCATGAGTTTCGACAATGGCGTCAAGTTCTCGCTCGATGTCATTACCCCGGATACGATTTCTGCTGCCACCATGGCTTCATTGTTGAACGCGGCGGCGTTGTACAAGAAAGTGAGTGGCACGGCGCAGGAGAAGCAGGCCATTGACAACACCACCATCAATTCGAACGGTGGTGTTCTGGACGTGCGCTTTGCGTCTTCCGACAGCCAGTTTTCCAGCCTCTTGCAGTCGAGTCTGTTCCAATCGGTAGTGCGGTAGTTTACCTGGGATTGGTCAGGTTGGGAGCCCAGGTCACGGCGCCGTTTGGGGCGACGTTGACCACGAGCGATCCCTGATCCCCCAGGTTTACTTTGGGTCCTTCGGCTGTGCGGGTATGGCCGGACGAGTCTTCATATTGCAATGACAACGAACCCGGTCCCTGGACCTTGAAGCGGTAGTGATATTTGGCTCCTGTGGCCAACTGGTTCGCGCCGAAGCTCGCGCTGGGATAATCGAATTCCATCACATGGAGCATGGGTCCCTGGTTCACGATCGTGACCTCGATGAACCGCGACTTGCATCCAGCAACGCCAAGACACAAGGCAAACAAGATAGAGCGGATTCTTAGCGACATGCTCTTTGACTCTATCCCAGCCACCACTCAAAGCAGCGTCTTGCGTTCCAGAATGCGCGCTGTCAGCACTACGCCAGTCTCGTTGTTGTGAAGCGTGAGAGGAAAGGCCAGCACGTTCCAAACCCACTCTTCGCCCTTTCGAGGCAAATTCAACAGCCCGCGATATGTGCGATCGATATATGTCTCGCGCTTCTCCGCCACCGTACGCAGAATCTCTTTCCAGTCAACAGCCAGATCGGGCATCTCAACAAACATGTTCTTACCTGGAAACCAATCCCGCGGCCTTTCCAGCAAGCGGGCGCAGGAATCGTTCACGTACATCCACTTTCCATCACGATCCAGAATCTCAAGCACGACGTCTTCTCCGATCGCCATCGCAATCCGGGAATAGAAAAAGTCTCGCGCATCCACCACCACCGGTTTTCCACGATGCTTGGCCTCGAATGACCGTAAGGCGGTGATGAGATCGTCAACCGAGCTGTAGCCCTTCAGCAGGTGCATATCCTCGACCCCGCCAAACCGCCGTTCCAGGGTCGCGGAAAGGATAATAATGGGTACTTCTGGACGCCGGTTACGCAGAACAGCGGCTACATCGGTACCAAACTGCCCCGCTCCCAAGTGGTAATCGAGCACAGCGATATCGATCTTGTTGAGTAGCTTCTCCGCTTCCTCGATGGTGCTCGCGGTGTCCGTCAAATAACCATGCTTGCGCAGGATGGCCGCTCGGAGGAGCAAATTCTCGGGATCATCGTCAAGAAGCAAAACTCGGATGGGATCTTCGACCAGGTGCAAAATCGTCCTTCCTGCTGCTGGCATGAGACTGATATAAGATGCGGCGCAAGGCAAACAAGCTGCCATGAATAAATTGCAATTTTGCTAGAGCTTACGGCTTTTTGTGCATCTGTTTGACGAGCTCTGGCAGGCGGCTGAAGGCAGCCACGCTGCGCAGCCAGCGGCGATGCTCGAACGCGGGTGACCCGCTGATCACGCTCCCCGGCGCGACATCGCCGGGAACCCCGGATTGCGCGGTCACCACCACCCCATCCCCGATGAAGCTATGGCCCACTACTCCAACCTGTCCGGCGAGCAGCACGTTTTTCCCTACACCGGATGAACCCGCTAAACCCACCTGGGAACAAAGCAGGGTATTTTCGCCCACTCTCGATCCGTGGCCTACCTGCACCAGGTTATCGATTTTGACTCCGCTCGCAATCTCGGTGTCACCCACGCTGGCCCGGTCAATGCAGGAATTTGCCTGGACTTCGACGTGGTCCCCCAACAGCACCCCACCGCTCTGGGTGATCTTATGCCATCGGCCGCTGTCTTCCTTGGCGAACCCGAAGCCGTCCGAGCCCACCACCGCGCCATTCTGTAGGATGACCCCATCCCCCAGCCGGCATCCCTCGCGCACCACGGCATGGGCATGAACGAAGCAATTTTTGCCCAGCCGTGCCCCTGGATAAACCACCGCATGAGGGAGCAGTGTGCTGCCTTGGCCGATCATCGCCCCGGCCAAAACCACCACGTAGGCCCCTATATGCACGTCCTTTCCCACTTCGGCGCTGGGGTCGATTACCGCCGTGGCGTGAATCCCGGGCGGATAGTGCGGGGCCGGATGGAAGATGTCGATGGCCCGGGCAAACGCCAGATAGGGATTGGCGGTTCGCAGGGTGGCCGCTGCGATCGGCTCGAACTCCTCCGTTACCAGGACGGCCCCAGCCTGGGTGGTACGGGCGAACGGGGTATATTTCGGGTTGGCCACAAAGGTCAGCTGGCCTGGGCCAGCTTTTTCGATCCCCTCGACCCCGGTAATCTCCTTTTCCTGGTCACCGTGGCAGGTGGCTCCAAGAAGGCGGGCGAGCTCGGCAAGCTTCATGGAGGGGATTGTACCGGACTCAGGATGGCGAGTTCTGGCCTTTGAATAGGTCCTCCTGCAGGGCTTCCGCCGGTCCTCGCCGGGCTCCGGTCTTGATCACCGCCAGAATATCCAGCTCGGCGACCGCCTGCCTCGGCAGAAAAATCCGCTGCGTATTGGATCGTGTATCGGGAGGGACGAGGAAAATTCCGTCCCCCTCGAGCAGCGTCAGATCGTTCGCCGCCAGGCCCTCGATGAGATCATTGTCCTTGAGCCGCACCCGGACCCACAACCCCTGGCTGCGGGGACGGGTGACAAAGGTCTTGCGCAACAGACGCTCGGGCTGGTTGGCATCTCCCGACTGAAAGTCGCGGACAAAGCAGATCCATTTCACGTCTGCCATTGGCACCGAGACCAGCTTGCCCGACAGGTCGAGCATCTCCGTCTGTTCCTGGACCACAAACGCTGACGGGGGAAGGTAGCCGGAGAGCCAATCCCGGCTCAACTTGCGAACGATGACCTTCTTGCGGCTGACGGGCATGGGGAAACTCTAGCAAGTGTCGCATGCAGGGCTCTATCCGCGCACCAACCGACCGGGTGCCCCATTGCGGTTACCGCGGGTAGAAACATTTGTTCTTCCCGCGGTATCCGCTCCATCCTTCGCGTTCTTTGCGAAGGGTGGGATAGTCAGCGCTCACCCCTCTACTTCTTCCAAAAATGCTTTTCCCAGGACCGCACCGTGAATCGTGCAACCCAGCGCAGCGGAAAGTGTGCAGCGCTGTAGCCAAGCGGCTCCCCGGTGTGCTAACTTAGGTGTTTGTTCGCAGCGTGGGTTTGCCGCTAAGGTGTTTACATGGCTAATGTTAGCCGCAATCTCATTGGCGGGCGGGGCTCAACGTAAGGCATGCCCGACTATATCTATCTCCTGAAAAACCGTCTCTCAATTCACCAGCGGAATGCTCTCGAACATATCCGTTCGGCAGCGCGCGAAGCCGGAATGACCGTATTTTTAGTGGGTGGTGCGGTACGCGACCTCACCAGCGGTTCACCCGTGTTCGATCTTGATGTCACGGTTCAGGGAAACGCCATTAAGTTAAAGAAAGCACTGGAAAAAGCGGGTGGCAAGCTGTGGGGCGAGCATGAACCCTCGCGGACGTTATTCTTCCGCTTTCCCGTTGGCGTGACGGTGGAGATTTCGAGCGCCCGTCGCGAGGAATACCCCAAGCCCGGCAAACCGGTCTACCACTGGGACACTATCCTTGACGATCTGCGCCGCCGCGACTTTACCGCCAATGCCATGGCCTTATCCCTCAATGAGCATTCCTATGGCTTGCTCATGGATCCCCTGAACGGCGTCGCGGACATTGAAGCTCGGCAGCTACGGCTGGTCAGCAACTATGGCTTTATCGAGGACCCGGCCCGTCTGCTTCGGGCCACCCGGCTGGTAGCCCGGTTGGGTTGGCAACTGGATGAGCGGACTCAGACCCGATTCCAGAACGCCAAGGAAGAGAAGGCAATCGAGGCTCTTTCCCCATATCACCGCGGCTACGAACTGGAAGAGATCGCGCACGAAGAAGACGGGTTACGTGTGCTGACCGCCATGGAGGCTGAGGGGTGGATGCAGGCCCTGTTTCCTGCCTGGACAACCGCGGCCGCCGATGCCCCTGCGCTCGAGGAAATGCGCAAACTCGTCACCCAGCTGCAGATGCAGGGAGTAAGTCCTGACATTTCTGCAGCTTCTGTCCACTACCTTACGGCAAAACTTGCCCCTAAGGATCTGGCCGCGCTCAAAGCATTGTTCGTCCGCCCCGGCTTTGTCGAGGAATGGAACAACCTGGACAATGCCGCCAAGGAATTCAACAAGCAACTCAGCGGTAAGGAGGCGGCGACTCCCTCCGCCACCTGGAAGCTTTTCACCACCGCCGACCCACAAGCAGTCTTATGGCTGGGATTGACCACCAAGTCGCCCGCGATCCAGGCCAAATACAAGAACTTCTTTACCGTCTGGCCCGAGGCCCGGCAGAAGGTGCCGCACGCTCTTTTCCAGGAACTGCGCATTACTCCCGAAGTACCGGGCTATGAGGAGATGCTTTCTCAGCTCTTCCTGGGGATCATCGACGGCAAGCTGGAAAGCGAAGAGCAGTTGCGCGCCTTTCTCGAACCGTATTCTCCTCCTGCGCCGCCGCCCCCGGTCACGGTACGCCGCACCCGGGGTTCCAAGAAGAGCGGGGAAGCAAAGAAGATTGCCGTGGAGGAAGCGGCCTTCGACGGCGATGCACTGGAATTGGACGATGACGAGGTAACGGAAGATATTGCGGAGGAAGTGGACGAGGAGGACGGCGACAGCGAGCTTCCCATAAGCCTTCCGCCGGCTCCCAAGAAGAGCGCGGCGCCCAAGAAGTCGGTTCCCGAAAACGGAGCGGAGCAACAGGCGCTACACCCTCCGGTCCCAGCCAAGCCTGAACCTGTTGCGGTAAAAGCTCCGGTGGTTACCAAGCCAGCGCCCAGTCCCTCACTGCACGTGGTCGCTCCCGGCAAAACGGCCAAGGTGCACGTCATGGTGAAACCGGCAAAAGCGGCACCCGGGACCGTCAAGGGCACTGCGATCCAATCACCCAAGACTGCAGCGGGTCACGCGCCCAGTCACCCTCCCACTCACCTTCCCGCTCACCCTCCCACTCAAGGCCATGCACCGGCAAAAAAGGCGACGCCCATCAAGGCGGCGGCCAAGACGGCGCCCGCCAAGGTTGTGAGTTCCAAAGCGGTCCCGCTCAAGCCGGCAAAGCGGCCGGTGGCTAAGCCGGCGCCGGCAGCAAAGACCGCAGCGAAAAATGGCAATCACGCCAATCATGGTAAGAAGGCAGTAGCAAAAGCGCCGGTAAAGCCTGTGCATAAGAAATCCGAGCCGGCAAAGAAGTCCGCGCCTGCAAAGAAAGCCGCTGCCGCCAAAAAGCATCGATAGATCTGAGATACTTCGCTGGTGCAAAGCATTGGCTCCTCCCCTCGTGTAGCCAGCATGCGAGTGATTCCGGTTGCGGGCAGCGATAGCATGTTGCTGAACCTGAGTGGAGCGCATGCGCCCTTCTTCACTCGAAACCTGGTGGTTCTTACGGATGATGCTGGCCACACCGGGGCCGGCGAAGTCCCCGGCGGCGAAAGAATCCGTCAGGTTCTTGAACAGGCCCGTTCCGCGGTCGCGGGACAAAAAATCGGCGGGTACCACGAGATTCTTGCGACCATTCGCCAGCGCTTTGCTGATCGCGACGCCGGGGGCCGTGGATCTCAAACCTTCGATATGCGCATCACCGTGCATGTGCTGACCGCGATCGAGTCCGCATTATTAGACCTGTTTGGGCAATTTCTCGGCTTGCCCGTAGCCGCATTACTGGGGGAGGGACGGCAGCGCTCGAGCGTCCCGGTGCTGGGCTATCTATTCTTTGTGGGCGACCGGCGCAAGACCGGCTTAGACTACGCGAGCGAACCTGATGCGGCCGACGCGTGGCTGCGTCTACGCCATGACGAGGCGCTTACCACAGCGGCTGTACTCCACCTGGCCGAAGCAGCCCAGGCGCGCTACGGCTTTCACGACTTCAAGCTCAAGGGGGGCGTGCTTGCCGGCGCCCAGGAGATGGAAACCGTCACCGCGCTGGCAGAACGGTTCCCCCAGGCGCGCATCACTCTTGATCCAAACGGTGCATGGTCCTTATCGGAAGCCATCGCTCTTTGTTCCGGCAAGCAGCATGTCCTGGCTTACGCAGAAGATCCATGCGGGGCCGAGCAGGGCTTCTCCGGCCGCGAAATCATGGCCGAGTTCCGCCGTGCCACCCGCCTGCCCACCGCCACCAACATGATCGCCACCGATTGGCGAGAACTGCAGCACGCAGTGCAGCTGGATGCCATCGACATTCCACTTGCTGATCCGCATTTCTGGACCATGCAGGGTTCGGTCCGCGTGGCCCAGTTTTGCCGCGACTGGGGGCTTACCTGGGGATCCCATTCCAACAATCACTTCGACATCTCGCTCGCCATGTTCACGCATGTTGCGGCTGCTGCTCCAGGAAAGGTAACCGCCATCGATACGCACTGGATCTGGCAGGACGGCCAGCGCCTGACCAAAGAGCCTTTTCAGATTGTCAACGGCGCCATTGATCTACCCGAGCGTTCCGGACTTGGCATTGAGCTCGATGAGGAGCGAATCGAGGCCGCCCACTCTCTTTACCAGCAGCGAGCGCTGGGTGACCGCGACGACCACGTCTCCATGCAATACCTGGTCCCTGGTTGGACCTTTGATCCCAAACGGCCTTGTCTCGTCTGATATATATGGAAAACATGAAAACCGTCTTGCTGGCGCTGCTTCTGCTGGTTTTTGTTCCCGTGACGGTGGCGGAAAAGCGTCTGGTCCTCATCGACCAGGATGGTTCTGGTCCGGGCGGATCCAACCAGATGGCCATGATGACCTTGCTGCAATCCCCGCATGCGCAGGTTTTGGGCATCACCATTGTGACTGGTAATGCCTGGCGCGATGAGGAAGTCCAGCACACCCTGCGCATGCTGGAGCTGATCGGAAGGACGGATGTGCCGGTAGTTCCTGGCGCGGTTTTTCCTTTGGTCCGCACCCAGAAGGGAACTCGCCTGGCAGGTCCGTTGGTGGGCAAGGTGAACTGGCTTGGCGCGTGGGGAGCGGGGCCGATGGACCTGGAGCACCAGGCAGAAAAGACGGCTGATTTTGCCCGCAGCCACGATCCGTATTACGTGCCTCCGATGGCTGAGGGAGCGCCGCACACTTTGCCCCTTGACCAGGATGCTGCCCACTTCCTGATTACTCAGGTGCATGCTCATCCTCACCAGGTGACCATTTGCGCCATGGGTCCGCTTACGAATATTGCTTTGGCGCTGGCGATTGAGCCACACTTCGCAGAGTTGACTCAGGGCATCGTGATCATGGGAGGCAGTCTCAATCCGCAAACAAACGATCCGGAATTTGCCACCAACCCGCGCCATGAATTTAATTTCTGGTTCGACCCTGAGGCTGCCCACATTGTGCTTCGCGCGCATTGGCCTCGCATCGATGTGACGACGGTCGATGTATCCGTGAAAGCGCCATTCACGCAGCAGATGCTGGACCAGATAGCGCAATCGTCGAATCCGGCTGCACGTTACATCGCCGGCTACTCGCAGGACCGCTACTACCTGTGGGACGAATTTGCCGCCTGTGCGTGGCTTGATCCCACTCTCGTTACCGGTGAGCGCCTCGTTTACATGGATGTCGATTTGAGCCACGGTCCAAGCTACGGCGACACCCTCACCTGGACTCAAGCCTTCAGGCCCGATACGGATGTGCAACTGGTACACGCCCAGGTAGATTTGGATCTACCGAAGTTCACCAACATGTTCGTTGCGCTGATGAAGTCTCCACCGCCAAAGTAACCAAACAGGCTTTATCCCCGCACCAATCGCCGGGTGCCCCACATCCCCGATTTCCTGTGGAGTTTCATGGGTTCCCTGAACTTCATGCGCCTTTCCTTAAAAGAAAGGCGCACACGCGGTCCTGTCGAGAGCTGCGTACAGGAAATTCGGGGCATCTCGCTCGTTTTTGGCGAGATGTGGGATACCGCAGGCCTCCCCCTCAAGCTTGTCGCGGGCGAACGGATCCACGGGTGCCCCATCCTTCGCGTTCTTCGCGAAGGGTGGGATAGTCAAATCTCACCCTAGGGCCTTTAGAGGCTGCGTGCGGTCTGCGTCCGTAGGCTGCTCAGCTGCGAAGCAATCTGCTCTTCCTATCCTCGAAACAATTCTTAATGGAAGCGCCCCTCCCCCTTGTCATCCCGAGCGCAGCCGAGGGATCTGCGGTTGTCTCGGATGAGGTTAGTCTTCCACTCCCACCGCCGCGCCGATCCCGGTAAGATGAAACCCGCTGCGCGGGATTAGGATCATCAAGGCAGGCAGTCCTCAGTCGCAACGAAGATGCACTTTCCTAAAGCAGCTCGATCTATCGGTACTGCGGCCTTAGCCCTTACCATCGGCATCGCCATCCTCTATCGTCATCAGCGCCCCAGGATCGTCCCTCGTTCCATCATTCTGCCCGCCGACGGAGCGGAACACGACGCACTCCGCATCCGCCTCCCCGAACTATCTCTTGGCAGTAACGTGACCGAAGCCACTGGCATCCGTCTGCTCCAAGCCAACGATCCCCATTCCCTGGAAGGCGTGATCCAATCCCCCATAACTCCGGGCAACGCCAATCTTCGCTTACGCTGGCGCGATCGCGTCATGATCGTTCCTGTTACCTATTTCTTCGATCCCAGCGACACCTACGGCGACGGAACCCCCGATTTTCTCCGCCTCCACACCTCTCAGGACCGCCAGGCCTTCCGCGCCTGGTTCACCTCCATCGCCGAGGGCCAACTCGACCAACCCATCTGTCACCCGAAATTTCGCAGACTGCGCCGCCCTTCTCCGTTTCGTCTATCGCGAAACCCTGCGAGCCCACGACGAAATCTGGCTTGGCAGCCACCCCAGGGAAGCCGCCCTACCCTCCATCACCCAATACACCTACCCCCAAACCCCATTAGGCGCGAACCTCTTCCGCGTCCGCCCCGGCCCATTCCTTCCCCAGGACCTCAAAACGGCGCCTTCGCCCAATTCGCCGACGCGCAAACTCTCATGCAGCGCAACACCTACCTCATCGGCCGCGATCTTCGCCTGGCCCGTCCGGGCGACCTCATTTTTTATCGCCAGTTAGACCAGGAGTCACCGTATGATGTCCCCGACGTCGCCCACTACCATTCTCCGTTCCACTCCATGATTTTTTGTGGGGAGATGGGCGTGGTTTATCACACCGGGCCCATTCACCACGGCAAGGGCGAAATGCGCCGGCTGCTGGTAAGCGATTTGTTGCACCACCCGGATGCGCGCTGGCGCCCGCTCCCGGAAAACACCAATTTCCTCGGAGTCTATCGTTGGAACATCCTGCGCGAAGGCGATTGAGCATCTGGTTTCTGCTACTGCTTGCCTTGCTCTCTCCCGCGCATCTGCATGCGGCCAGCTCGGTATCCTTCAACCTGAGCACAAACCGCAGCTTCGCTCCCACCGAAAAGCCCACTATCCATCTGTACGCGCAAAACGTCGAGGAGCTGGAATTCCGCATCTATCGCGTCCCACACCCGGAAAAATTCCTTGCCGGGCTGCCCGACCTGCATAGCTTCGATAACGGAACGCCCTTTGGTCCCAAAGAGCGCATCGACGAACGCACCTGGCTGGAGAAGTTTCACGACTGGAAGCATCATCTGTGGTTCCTGGTCCGGCGCTTCTTCCGCACCCAGTTCACCGAGGAGAACCGCGATCGGCTGCGCGCGCACCAGGCCAGTTTGGCCCGGCGCAGCCGCATTGTCGGCGTGGCCCAATTTGCCCAGATTCCCTTGCTGAATGATCACCAGCTGGTAGCCCGGTGGCGCCAGGAACTGCCTCCTACCTACGTCTCCGATTCCCAGGAACTGCCGATAGACCCGCTGTCTTCAGGACTTTACCTGGTCGAAGCGACCGATGGCCATTACAAGGCCTACACCCTGTTGATGGTGAGTCGAATCGCAATGATCACCCGCACCGGGGGTGGCAGTGTACTTACGTACTGTGTCGATCGTGTCTCCGGAGCCGGCATCGCCGGCGTGCAGGTGAGCGCGGGCTTTGCCCACAAGCAGCAAGCCACCGGAACTACCGATGCGGACGGGCTGGCCCCGCTGCAGATGACCGCCCCCAAGCCGCTGCCCGACGACTTCTGGGTACTGGCTACGCACGGCGACGATGTGGCCGCCGTCACCCCGGGCGGCTATGCGCTCAGCGGATGGCAGGGCGGCCGTTGGTCCTCCTATGTCTACACCGACCGGCCGGTTTACCGCCCCGGCCACGTGGTCCATTGGAAGGGAATTCTCCGCGCCCGGGTGGAGAATCATTTAGAGCTGCCCAAGCTCTCCACCATTCACGTCACCATCGCTGATCAGGATGACCACGCCCTCTTGGACAAGGACATGCCGTTATCCGCAGCCGGTAACGTGACCGGCGATCTAACCCTGCCGGCAACGGCGACTCTGGGCTACTACACCATTCGCCTGCGCAACGGCCCCGCGTCCGACGACGTTGACGCCGATGCGGGCAACGGCCAATTCCGCGTGGAGGACTACCGCAAGCCGGAGTACCAGGTGCGCGTAAGCCCCGCCAAGCCGCGCCTGCTGCAGGGCGAGACCATGCCGGTAGTGATCGACGCCCGGTATTTCTTCGGCGAACCCGTTTCCAACGCAAAGGTAAAGTACCGCGTTTACCATTCGCCGCATTATTGGTGGGACGAAGAAGGGCGGCTCCGACGAAGATGCTGGCCCAGGATCTGACCAGCCCGATCTAGGCTACGACGCTGCCCAGCAGTCCGAACAGACTGGCAAACTCGATGCCAACGGCAAGCTCACCATCAACGTGCCCACCCAATACGTGGCTGACCTGAAGAATCCCAGGGATCAGGATTACACCGTCGAGGCTGCGGTCACCGACCAGGCGAACCGGGAGATCACCGGGCGGGGACGCTTTCTCGCCACTCGCGGCAGCTTCCGTATCCACGTTGAGCCGGTGAGCTATGCCGTGCGCGTCGGTGACTCCGCGCTGCTGAACGTAACCGCGGTGGATTACGATAACCACCCGGTACAGACCCAGGTACACCTTCAGCTGGTAACCCACAAATTTGTAAAAGGTGCGAACCCAGACCACAAGGGGAGCCGCCACCGATGTGACCACGGATGCGAGTGGGCATGCTCAGGCTACGATCCCAGTAGCGGCCGCAGGCAATACCGAGGTAGAAGCTACCGCTACGACTCCCGAGAAGCGCGTCGTGTTCGACTCCACCTATCTGTGGGTGATGGGTGGCAACGAAGAAGGATGGGGCGGCGAGTCGCGCGCCGTGCAGATCATCTCCGACAAGAAGACCTACGCTCCTGGAGATACGGCCCACATCAGCATACTGTCGAACGTCGACAATTTCCACCCTCTGATGATTGCCACTGGCTATACAGTTGAGTTCCGCAAAGTGATGTTTTCTCCCGGCAAGTCGCTCACCTTTGACTTACCCATTACCCCGGATGCCCAGCCCAACCTGGAATTGAATGTCGCGTTTATCCGCAATGATCAGCTTTACCAGGCAAATTTGAGCATCAAGGTGCCTCCGCTACAGCAGCAGTTACAAGTCGACATAACCCCGGACAAGCAAGTCTTCCAACCGCAGCAGACAGCCGGATACGACGTTTTTGCCCGCGACTGGCGGGGTAAGCCGGTCAGCGCCGACTTTAGTTTTGGGGTAGTCGATGAGGCAATTTATTCTCTCTATCCCGACAGCAGCGGTGACATGGTTAAGAAGCTCTATCCTGACCGCTACGTCTTCGCCGCGATCGACTCATCGCTGCAGTATTACTTCAGCGGCAAGGCAGGGCTCAAGTCTCCCCAGTTGGCGGAGCGGGCTTCCCGTTACCGGCCGCAGCTTGCCCAGGTAAAGCCGGGCAATGACGTGGTGCAGCCGCGGGTGCGCAAAGCTTTTCCCGATACAGCGTATTGGTCGCCTTCCGTACATACCGACGCCGCCGGCCACGCTCACCTCACCCTGACCTTTCCTGATTCGCTCACTACCTGGCGGACCACGGTGCACGCCATCACGCTCGATTCCAAAGCGGGTTCTGCCATTAACCGCGTCCTGGTGCGCAAGAACATCATCGTGCGGATGGGAACGCCGCGCTTCCTGCGCCAGGGGGATGAGGTAACCATCCCCGTCATCGTTCATAACTACCTCGATCAGGCCAAGCAAGTGCAGCTATCGCTCATAATTAACGGATTAGATCCGGTCAGTGGCGCACCGCAATCTGTGATGGTGCCCAGCAAGGGCGAAGCTTCCGCACTCTGGCGAGTCAAGGCCTCGCAGATCGGTACCGCACGTCTGCTTGCCAAAGCCCTTACTAATGAAGAGTCCGACGCTCTCGAGCTTACCTTCCCGGTTGAGCCCATCGGCGTTCCCCGCACCATCAACACATCGGGAGCGATCGTCCAGGAACAGGCAGCCAACACCGCCATCGACTTTCCTGCCAATACCGATGCGGCTGCGCACACCCTGCATCTGGAGATTGCTCCATCCATCGCGGGTAGCCTCTTCTCCGCGCTTCAATACCTCAGCACCTATCCATACGGGTGCACCGAACAGACCATGTCCAGCTTCCTGCCCAACCTGGTCGTGGCCGATACGCTCAAGAAACTGAACCTCTCTGGTCTGGTCAGCCCGGCCGATTTAGCGGCCAAAACCAACGCTGGCCTAGATCGCCTGAATGACCTCAGACACGATGACGGTGGCTGGGGCTGGTGGAAGGAAGATAGCAGCCGCGTCTTCATGACTGCGTATGTTGTCTCTGGTCTGGCTGAGGCCAAAGCCGCGGGATATGCCAAGGCCGATGCCAACCTGGCCGGGGGAGTCGGCTATTTGCAGAAACAGTTGGCCCAGCATCCCAGAATGATCCCTGGACTGCGGGCGTACGTGGTCTATGCACTCAGCCTGGCGGATGCACGAAATCTGGCCCCATCGATTGAAACCCTCTGGTCGCGGCGCAATGACCTTTCCCCGGAAGCGCTGGCGCTGACCGGCATGGCTATGCTGCGCACCGGCGATAACCGTGCGTCACAAATCGCGCAAATGCTCGAGGCGAAGGCCCAGCGCGCCGGCACGCTGGTCTCCTGGCCATCGAGTTATAGCCCGCTGCTTGACATCAATGATGACAACAGCGCCGAGAGCACCGCCTTCGCCTTGCGCTTCCTCACCCACGCCGACCCGCAGAGTTCGCTGCTGGAAGGCGCGGCGCAGTGGCTGGTGCTGAATCGCAATGACGGATACTGGTGGAGCTCGACTGAACAAACAGCCATGGTGCTCTTTGGACTAGTCGACTATCTAGCCGCATCTCAGGAGCTGAACGCAGATTTCGACGTGGACGTGTTGCTCAACGGCGGATCCATCGGAAAGCGCCATTTCACGGCGTCGGACGCCGTCTCCGGCGCCGACCTTTCGATCGATGTTGCCGCCGCCCAGCTTCACCCCGGCAGCAATGTGGTCGAAATCAGCAAGCATGGAACCGGGCGAGCCTATTGGTCCGTGCAGGGTAAGTACTATTCGACCGAGCAAAAGCTTTACCAGCAAGGCACGCTGTCGCTCAACCTGACCCGCGATTACTTCAAACTGAGCCCCACTACCAAGGACGGACAGATTGTCTATCAACTCGATCCACTCAAGGGTCCCGTCAATGTTGGGGATACCTTGGCGGTGCACATTGCGGTCAACGGCTCCCCCGCCAAGTATCTTCTTATAGAGGATCCAATTCCGGCGGGCACCGAGTTCGTACAGCAGGAGGATAGCTACAAAATTCTTGACCAGCCGCAAACCTGGGAGTACTGGTACACGCGGCGGGAGTTTTACGATGACCGCGCCGCTCTCTTTGCGACTGAGTCTACCGGCCGTCACGAATCCTTCTATCTACTCAAGGTGGTGAACCCGGGTAGCTTTGCCATCAGCCCGGCCAACGTGCAGCCGATGTATCAGCCGGGCATTCAGGCAACCAGCGATCTGCTGCATCTGCAGGTAGAGGAGACAAAATGATGCAGGCAATCCGCCAGGCCGTCTCGAAATTGAAAGGCCGTCTCTTCTGGCTTCAATGGGTGGGCAATTTCCTGCTCATGCTGCTGGCTGCCGGCTGGCTGCAGATTCCGGACTCCCATAGCTGGCAGTTCGCGTTCTCGATTCTCTCCGGTGTGTTGCTGATGGTGGGCTTTCTGTGGCTTTACATCGCCACCTTCCGCCATCTTTTAGCGTGTGCGCCGCGGCCGCCCTGGTGGCTAAGCTGTCTGCTGCTGGCTGTATTCATAGCGCTGTGGTGGTTGCTGTTACAGCCGATAGGCGCCCTGCGCGCGCACGAAGCGCTCTATGCCGGCTACTGGAACTCTCAATCGCCGCCGTGGCTGCGCCACCATCTCGGCTATTCCGGCCTCGTAGCCTGGCAGGAACATATCTATGACTGTATCCAATGCATACTGGCCGGGCTGCTGCTGCCGTTGGCGATGGAGACGAGCGCCTGTGGAGTAAATCAAATCAAACGTGCCAACCGGGTATTCCAGCATTGGCTCTACTGGCTGTGCGTCCTGGTCTTTGGGCTAGGAGCACCGGCCCTCACCTGGGCAATCGCAGAGTGGACACCGGAGGCAGGGCTAGTGGAACAAACCATCAGCGTCATCCTGCGACTGGGCGTTGCCTACACGGTGGACATCCTGCTCTGGTCTTTCCTGCTGGCCCTCATCGCTCACTATGAGAAACCTCAGCTATGAGCCCCCAAAACCACCCCCGCAACAAAACCCGGGTGCCCCACATCCAAGATTTCCTGTGTAGTTTCGTGGGTTCCCTGACCTGCATGCGCCTTTCCTTAAAAGAAAGGCGCACACGCGGTCCTATCCAGAGCTGCGTACAGGAAATTCGGGGCATCTCGCTCGTTTTTGGCGAGATGTGGGATTCCACCGCTCTCCCCCCTAAATGACCAAGACTAAACAACTCTTGCTTCTTACCCCCGCCGTTCTGGCCCTGGTGTTAAGCGCAACACCGCAGGACCATGGGGTGACCAATCCGGTTGCCGGCGATCCGCGCGCCATCCAGGAAGGAGCTTCGCTCTTTCGTGCAAACTGTTCGCCATGTCATGGATTAAACGCTCAAGGCGGAGGCCGGGGACCGGACCTGACCGCAGGCCGTTGGGTTCACGGCTCGACCGACGCGGACCTTTTCCGCACCGTGACCCGGGGAGTGCCCGGAACCGAGATGCCTGCCAACGCCTTAGACGATTCCGAGGTATGGGCCATCCTGGCGTATGTTCGGTCGCTCGCGCCGGCAAAGACCGAGGCCGTTTCCGGCGATTCCGCGAAGGGCAAAAAGATTTTCTGGGAGACGGCAGGGTGCTCGACCTGCCACATGGTGCAAGGCCGCGGCGGAGTGCTTGGTCCGGATCTGTCTCGTGTAGGAGAGGCACGCTCCGCGGATTATTTGATCGACTCCATTCGTGAGCCCAGCAAAGAACTCTCTACTGGGATGCTGGATCCCAACAATCACTATGGCCTGCCTCTGGTGTACGACACGGTGACGGTGGTGACGGCCGATGGCCAAAAAATTGTCGGCGTGGCCAAAAACGAAGATACCTTCTCTCTGCAATTGATCGATACCAACCAAAAACTGCAATTCTTTCTCAAGAAAAATCTGCGAGAAGTAACCCACGAGCGCAAGTCTCTTATGCCCGCTTATTCCGAGGACATGCTAAAGCCCGCGGAGCTTCAGGATCTGGTGGCTTACCTGGAAGGTCTAAGACCCGAGTGATAAAAACAATCGCGCTATCGTTGGCTATGCTCCTGAGCGGAGCAGCGCGCGTTCCCGCCCAGGTGACTTATCAGCGCTTGCTCCAGGCAGATCACGAACCGCAGAACTGGCTCACCTACTCGGGACGATACAACGGCTGGCGCTACAGCGCGTTGAACCAGATCAATACTGGAAACGCATCGCGGCTGGCGATGCAGTGGACCTTCCAGGTGGCCGACCTCGGCCAGTTCGAGACCACACCCCTGGTGGTGGACGGCGTCTTATATGGAACTGGACAAAATGACCGCGCCTTCGCCCTCGACGCGCGCACTGGACGTGCCATCTGGCGTTATCAACGAAACCTGCCGGATAAGCTTCAGCCTTGTTGCGGCATGGTGAACCGTGGTTTCGCAATCCTGGGCAACAAGCTTTTCATGGGAACACTGGACGCGCATCTGATCGCCCTGGACACCAGGACCGGGAACTTAGTGTGGGATGTAAAAGCGGCCGATTCCAACGCCGCTTATGCCTTCACTGTCGCACCGCTGGTGGTGAAGAACGAGGTGATCGTGGGCATCTCCGGCGGCGAATATGGAGTTCGCGGATTCGTGGATGCGTACGATGCTGACACCGGCCGCCGCCGATGGCGTTTTGAGACCGTTCCAGGACCCGGCCAGCCAGGACATGAGACTTGGGCGGGCGATTCCTGGAAGACCGGCGGGGCACCCGCGTGGATCACGGGCTCTTACGATCCAGAACTGAACCTCATCTATTGGCCCACGGGGAACCCGTCGCCCAGCGGATATGGCGGTGCGCGAGCTGGTGACAATCTTTACAGCAACAGCATGTTGGCGCTCGATGCGGACACTGGCCGGCTCAAATGGTACTTTCAATTCACCCCTCATGATTTGTACGACTACGATGCCACCCAGGTTCCTGTCCTGCTGGATGAGCAATGGAACGGTAAGCCGCGCAAGCTTTTGCTGCAAGCAAACCGCAACGGATTTTTCTATGTCCTCGATCGCACCAACGGAAAATTTCTCCAGGCTTCGGCATTCGGTAAAGTGACTTGGGCTACGGGCATCGGGCCGGACGGGAGGCCGCAACTGGATACCAATCTCGTCCCAAGCCCAGAAGGGAACCGAGTGTGCCCTGGCGCCCTTGGGCTCACCAATTGGTATTCGCCGTCTTACAGTCCCGATACCGGGCTCTTTTATGTAGCTACGTCAAACGAGTGTGACATCTTCACCAGCGCGCCCCAGACCTATCGCGAGGGCCACGACTTTCTGGGTAGCGTCTACGTGCCCGACCCTATTACGAGACCAACCGGAGCGCTCAAAGCCCTCGACCCCAGCACCGGAGCAGAAAAGTGGGAGTTCAAATACTTCAGCAATCCCAATGGCGGAGCACTCTCGACCGCGGGTGGGCTAGTGTTTGCCGGCGAGTCCGACGGAAATTTCATAGCCCTCGACGCACGCACGGGACGGGATCTGTGGAACCTGCAACTAGGCGCGGCCATCTACTCTACAGCGATCACCTACCAGCTTGACGGCAAGCAGTATGTAATCATCCCAGCAGGCTCTGCGCTGTTTGCCTTCGCCCTCACAAATTAAACGGAGCAGCCCAACAACTCCACAGGGGTGCCCCATGTTCGCACCGGCGTACGTGTGCCGAAAAAGATGGGGCGAAGCCCCCACCTCAGCCCTCGCTCTCTCCTCAAAATCAATTGCAGAACCTAACTATAAGTGGGTGGGCCAGGTCTCGCTTTTGAGACCTGGGTTCCCTCGGATCACAACTCACCCAAAAGTTGCAGACATGCTCTGCGCCCCCCATCTAAAGGCCTAAACCCCGATTCGGATTTGTGAATTTGATAGAACAAGGACATCAGGTAACCAAGCGTGGGTACGGCTGTGAGCGCACGCTCTCTTAATCAGTAGCCTCAGCCTGCTTACATCTCTTAATGTGTAACTGTCGCAGAAGTAGCAATCTCCCCCCTTACAGACCCGATAATATTCGTCGTAATGATGGTTTCATATTGCGACCCAGGCAAATGCAAATGCCTGGGTTGTCCCCAGACTGCAAAAGGAGCAGAAATGCCATCAACCAAGAAAGAACATTTTGAGTGGGCGCGAAGGGTATCTTCTATTCCCGCGATTGCCACTTTATTGTGTACCTCTCATGCCTTGGCCGCGGCGCCTGCGGTGGTAGTCGACGCGCAACAAACCATCGGAACAGGAAACTTCGATCCCCTCCAGGTTGTAGTCGCGCCAAACGGCACCGTGTATGTAGCCGATAGCTTTAACAACCGAATCCTGCAGGCGACTCCTGGCCTGCCCGGCCAGGTGAATTTCACCCAGGTGAATACCGGGAGCGTCACGCTCTCATTCCCAGAGGGCATTACCGTCGATGCTTCTGGTGATCTTTACATCTGCGATACGCCGAATCTGTTTGGGCCGGGCAACTCGCGGATCCTCGAAGTGAAGGCAAATAGAAATGGGAACCTGACGACCAATGTCACCCAGCTATACTCGGGATCTCAGTTAACTCTGCCTACATCTCTGACCATCGACAGCTCGAACACGTTGTTCATCGGCGTGAGCCAGATGTTTGGCGGAGGAGCCATCTACTCACTCGCCGCCGGTAGCAACACGCTGCAGACGGTGAAGACCGGCCTTTTCGGCTTTACCCCTGCGGCATTAGCGAGAGACGCCGGCTCCAACCTCTACTTTGTCGACAGCGGCGCCAACAGTGGTGGCATCTACAAGGTGCCGGCTACTGGCGGAACCGCCCAGCCTGTAAGCGTGGGATCGTTCAACCTGTCCGGGCCGTCAGGAGTAGCGCTTGATCCCGCAGGAGACATCTTTATCCTGGCGACATTGCCCAGTGGCCGCAACGCAGTGGTGGATATTCCGGCAGCGTCTCCGGCGACTCCGTACCTCATTCCCATGTCAAACCTGCAAAACCTGAACACCATGGCCTTGGACCCCAACGGCAACATCGATGTGGCCGGCCAAACATTTAATGGCTTTGTTACTCAGCTCGACTTTAGCAATCCTGTCAATCTGGGTGGTGCGAATGTCTTCGGGGCCGGAAGCGCCGTCCTCTTCAACATTGAGTTCAACGCGCCGGCCACCTTTGGTGGTTTCCGCGCCGTGACCGTCGGCGACCTGGGCACCAGCAGCAACCATGCTCTTGCGGATGTCGTTCCAGCCACCACCGGCAACTGCAAAAACCCAATCTCTGGCGGCACCACTGCGTACGCCCCTTACGCATGCGTCCAGGCCTTCGAAGCGACGCCGCAATACACCGGCACCCGCATCTCGGCCATCCAGGTAGAAGGGCCGACCACCGCTGGTAAAAACGCCATTCTCGATTCCACACCGGTTTATGAAACAGGTAATTCGTCCGCGCAGATTACCTACCCGCTCGATGCCAAAGCTACAGCGTTGGGCCTGATACAACCCCAGGGCATTATTGCCTCGGGCTTTGACCAGACAGTCTATGTGGCGGATCTCGCTAGCGGCGCGGTCTTTTCCATCAGCGGCCTGAATGGGTCCTCGCCTAACCAGGTCTCTACCGGAAGCATTCCGCTTTCGGCTCCCAGCGCCGTGGCCATGAACGGTGAAGGGGACTTGTTCATCGCCGACTACAACCTGGGTGAAGTGGTAGTAGTACCTACGACCACGGGAAAATCTCCCTATGTTCTGAACACCGGCACTCTGCTGCAACACCCAATCTCGCTTGCGCTCGATGTCCTGGGCGACTTGTACGTTGGAGACTCGGGCCAGGCCGGCGAAGACGCGAGCAGTGGCAATCCCGGTTACGTGGTAGAGGTACCCTACAACGGTCCGGCCTTTACCCTGCCGACTCCTGGCGTCAACGTCATCTTTCCCCAGGCGCTGGCAGCCGATAGCCTGAACGGAAACTTGTGGATTGGGGACGGAGGAGACTTGATCACCGCCGGCCAACTGGTGAAAGTTCCGGCCAACGGAAGCAACGCCAGCGCCGCTAACGTAGCTGGCGTAGCAGATCCCACCGGGCTTACCTTCGACGCTGCCGAGAACCTCTATATTCTCGATGGCAACGCCAATACCATCACTGTGATGTCCGCAACCGGAAACAGCCAGCTGCTCAGCTTTGCCGGGGCTTCGCTTGTGGCTCCGAGCGCGCTCGTCAGCTCCGCTGGTTCGCAGAGCTTCGTCATTGCCAACATCGGCGATGGAAACAGCAACAGTCTCATTTTCCTGAACGGCAATAGTGCGACTCTTGCTTTTGGAAGCCAGGCGACGAATAGTACCAGCCAAGCGCAGACGGCGACGGTGGCCAACATTGGCAACCAGAACCTGACGCTTTCGCGCCCGGACTACACCATTACGAACAGCAACCGCGCATTTAGCATTCTCGGCAGCAGTACCTGCGCGGCGGGTCTCACGCTGACCTCTTCCTCTGCGTGTACATTCAATGTTCAATTTGCGCCCACGGCTACCGGCGCGCAAGGTGAGCAGGTGACCCTCCAAAGCAGGGCGTACAACAGCGGAACTCCTCAACTCAACCTGACGGGTACTGGCACCAGCACCGGCAAGGCGCAGGTTGCCCCTTCCAGCACCGGAGGGGTCCAGGCTCACATCAGCGGCAACGGACGGAAATCATTCCGGGCCGCTAAAACAAGGGCGAGGTAAGACTCGCCTGCAAACGAAGCACCCTTGGGGCCACACTCGAGTAATCGAGTCGTGGCCCTTTTCTTTTTGCTTGGTCGTCTGAGCGCCTGCCTAACCAAACCAGACTTCAGCCCCCATGTCAGTTTTCATCGGCACGCAACACACGGAAGACACTCAGCCAATATCCCGGAAACGGGATGTCGCAGCAGCGCTCGTGATTGCTCTCACGCTCGGCAGCCAGCTTATTGCTCCACAAAAAGCGATCGCGCAAGTGAATGAAGTCGGGCAATGGCCATACCTCGGCTGGAGCACATTCAGCGAGCAAACCATCAATTCCAGTTTTCTGACGCAGGCCAATATCACTGCCCAGTCCGATGCGCTTCGGTCCTCTGGACTGCAGGCGCACGGTTTCGGCTACATTAATATTGACTCTGGCTGGCAGGGGAGTTTTGACGCCAATGGCCGGCCCATCCCAAACATCACGACGTTTCCCAACATCACGGCCCTGGTGGAGCACATCCATCAGAACGGTCAAAAGGCCGGAATCTATTGGATTCCGGGCGTAGAGTACCCGGCGGTTGTGGCCAACTCTCCCATCCTTGGCACGCCCTACCATTGCCAGCGTGCCGGCTCAATACCGCTTCGTTATGGAGATAAGGTGATCATGATTAGCTTGCAACCTGGTGAAACCATCCATTTTGCGCCGGCAGAGCTTTGAGCATCCCAATATCACATCAGCGGCGACAGCCGCCGAGCGTTAGGAGTTTTCATTGCGAACGTATTTATCCCTCGCAGCTCACCGTACTCTTCCTCTTTTAGCGCTGGCGCTTGTATTTCCTTGTCTTATATCCGGTCCAGCGGCAACTGCACAGACGTCTGTTTCTATTCCAGAGGAAATTGAATGGACGTGGGAGGTCCGGCCCGCCCACCCGGATCCGAACCTGCCCAATGTGCTGCTCCTGGGTGACTCCATTGCGCGCAACTACTTTCCGCAGGTTGTGAAGGATCTCACAGGCATCGCCAACGTCTACTTGATGGCGGTCTCCACATCCATCGGTGACCCGCGGTTGCCACACCAGATCGCGGAGTTTGCAGCCATGGAAAAGGTGGCCTTTCGCGTCATCCACTTCAACAACGGTATGCATGGCTGGCGGTACACCGAGGCGCAATACAAAGCTGCATTTCCCGCCTTGCTCAGCAGTGTGCGTCGTCTCACCGGTAAGGGCGGCAGATTAATATGGGCGAACACAACGCCCGTAAAGTCAGATGCTTCCAACGGCGCCACGAACCCCCGCATTGAAGAACGCAATGCGATCGCGGAGGAGCAGGTGCGAGCCGCCGGTATTTCCATCGACGACCAGCACACGCTCATGACAGAGCATCCCGACCTGTACCAGGATGCGATACACTTTGGCCCCCGGGGCGCAGACATCATGGGCGATCATGCAGCTGCGTCGATCCGTGCTGCATTGAGCATGTAGGAGCCGGGAGCGCCAAGGAATGTTTGACGGCTTCGGATGCCTGGACAAATGCTGTCGCGATCGAGCGGTTGCCGGCGAAGTGAAGATGAAAATAGCTTCCCAGCACGTTACCCAGCAGACATCCTTCCGAGTCGTTCAGTCCAGAGAGCGAATAGCGAGCTTGAAAGGGAGCAGATAGCTCTCCGGTCGGAATCGCGCGCGAGTAGTGAAAGCTATGGGTTCGCGCAACCGTGCCTTTGGCGGCCAGAAAACAATCTTGCGCAAACTCCACCTCCACGTAGCCGAAGCGAACCAACCTGTCCGTCATCTCGATGCGCAGCGGGAGGACCGAGGCCATCGAAAATCTCTGACCCTCTCGTATGCACAACTCTTCCGCGAGATACATCATTCCCCCGCACTCGGCGTAAACCGGCCTGCCGCTCTGCGCGAACGATCGCAGGGACGTGAGAAATCCGCAGTTGCTGCTGAGCTGTTCCGCATAAAGCTCGGGATAGCCACCGCCAAGGTAGAGTGCGTCGAGGCCGGGGGGCAGTGCAGAGTCGCTGAGTGGACTGAAAGCAACGATCTTCGCGCCGGCCGCCTCCAGCAGATCGAGATTGTCCTGGTAGTAGAAGCAGAATGCGGGGTCGCGCGCAACGCCCAGCGAAATCCTGGCCTCTCGTCGCGTAACTGCTTGTGCAATCTGAAGGCGCGCATCCTCGCCGTTCAGTAATCGATCCAGATCAAGATGCTTCTCAGCAAACGCGGCAAAAGATCGCGTCCGCTCGCTGGGAAAAGACTCCTCATCAGCGGTGCGCAGGCCGAGGTGCCGTTCGGGGATAGCGACCCCCTCGTTGCGCGGCAACCATCCCAACAGCGGAGTGCGCGAGGTCGACTGGATTGCGTCCCGAAGTAGACGAAAATGCGATTCGCCTGCAACCTGGTTCAGCACCAGGCCGGCGAAGCGAAGCTCTGGGTCGAAGGTCTCAAATCCATGGATGACCGCAGCAAGACTGCGCGCGCTCTTCGACGCATCCAGAACCAGGATCACAGGCAGGGAAAGCAGCTTGGCAATCTCCGCCGCGCTCCCTTTTTCACCCCCTCCGGAAACACCGTCAAACAGTCCCATCATGCCTTCCACGATGGCGACGTCAGCTTCGGCAGCACCGCGGGCAAAAATATCGCGATTCGATTGCTCATCGAGCATCCAGCTGTCGAGGTTCCTGGCGGCGCGCCCCGAGATTGCGGAAAGGTGCCCTGTGTCAAGAAAATCCGGACCGCACTTGTATGCCTGGACACGCAACCCACGCTCGCGAAACGCAGCGCACAGCGCGAGCGATACCGTCGTTTTGCCCACTCCGCTGGCCGTTCCGGCGATCAGGAAAGCTTTCATTGCCGTTTGAATGATTCTATTCTGTCTATGGTACCGTTTTGATTCTGGGGTCTGTGCTGATGCCAACATTGCCGCGCATTGTCTCTTTCCTTCCATCCGCAACCGAGATGGCGTGCGCTTTAGGTTTGACTGACCAATTAGTTGGCATCACCCATGAATGCGATTATCCGCCTTCGGTGAGAGAGAAGCCCATCGTGGTGAGCAGCGCCGTTTCCATGGCAACGATGACCCAGGCAGAGATCGACAGCATCGTGAGCGAGCGAATGAAAAACGGCCAAAGCCTCTACCAGGTAGATGAAAAGCTGTTGCTTGAGCTCGCACCCGACCTCATCCTGACACAAGATCTGTGTCAAGTCTGCGCTCCATCTGGAAACGAAGTAACCCAGGCTCTGACAGCCCTGCCCAGCAAGCCGGAAATTCTATGGCTAACCCCGAAGTCTCTCGCTCAAATCGAAGACAACCTGCGTGAAATAGGCGCGGCAACCGGCAGCCTTGAAAAAGCCGAGGAGCTCATCGCCCGCGGCCGCGCCATCCTCGACCGCATCGCCGAGCGGGCCCGCGCAGCCTCCACGCGCCCTCGCGTCTTCTGCATGGAGTGGCTTGATCCGGTCTACTGCAGCGGTCATTGGGTTCCAGAGATGGTAAGCATCGCCGGTGGAGTGGATCACCTGGGCCGCGAGGGGTCAGATTCCGTCCGCGTAGCCTGGGAAGATGTCTTAGCTTGGAGGCCGGAGGTCCTGGTCATCATGCCCTGCGGCTTTCATCTCCATCAGGTGCTCGAGTTAATTGCAAAGCTCTGCGCCAGGTCCGGGTGGCGTGAACTTCCAGCCGTGCAGCAGGGAAGAGTCTACGCGGTCGACGCAAGTTCTTACTTCGCTCGCCCCGGACCGAGGGTCGTCGAAGGAACGGAGCTGCTGGCTCACCTCATCCACCCAGATATTTTTCCCTGGGCTGGCCCCGCAGACGCGTACAGCCGCTTATCAACTCCGCTGTAGCCGAAGAAGAGACTCAGCATTCCTGTGGGCCAACTTCTCCAGGTCCTCCGGGCTCAGCATATACGCCACGCTATCCAGGAAGGTCCGCCCGCGTGTGTTGGGGCTGAAAGGATAATCAACCGAGAAAAGCAGCCGGTTGAGGCCTATCACATCCAGCGCGCAGCGGAAAGGCGGAGGCGTAAAGTATCCGCTGGTAGTGATGTGGATGTTGCTTTGGAAATAGGCCGCTACCGGTTGCCTGAGGTGCGCCGCCTGCGAGAGGATGCCGCTGGAACGAGCCAGCGCATAGGGCAGGCCCTCGCCCATGTGTCCGATGATCAGTTGCAGAGTCGGGAAGCGATCGAACAGCCCTGAAACGATCAGTCGCAATGTATGCAGGCCTGTCTCCGCGTGCCATCCCCAGCCCGCGATGGAGAGAAAGAATCCAAGCTCGCCGGGCAGCCCGGAGTAATATGCCTGGCGCACAGGATCCGGCGGCGGAGCGGGATGCAAATAAACTGGCACATTCAAGTGAGCCGCTGCTTCGAAGAAAGGGAGGAAGCGAGGGTCGTCGAGGAAAAGGCCTTCCGTTGTGCCGTCCACAAGGGCGCCCGGAAAACCGAGCCGGGTGACGCAGCGATCGAGTTCAGCTGCCGCGGCATTCGCATCTTTCAACGAGACCATGGCAAAGCCCGCGAGACGATTCGGGTGGGCGCGCACTGCGTCTGCCAATTCATCGTTCACGTCCTGGGCCAGCGCTGTGGCTGTTGCCACATCGAGCGCATCGAAGCCCATGGAGGCGAGCGAGAGAACCTGCAGATCGATGCCGGCCTCGTCCATATCTGCAATACGGCCGGCGCCCAGGTCGAGCAGCTTGGGTTGAAGTGCGGCGAACCGCGGAGCTCCTGTGGCTCGCACGAAAGATTCGGTAATGAAGTGCTCTTCCAGGCTAATGGTGCGCATGGATCATTGGATGCTGTCGTTCTTTTCTGCAATCCATTCTTTTTGCATCCCGCCGGTGAACAAGATTCGTATAAGTGAGAGAAGGGGGAAAGCGAGTGGCTCTCGTCTAACCTCCAAGTGACCACTTGATACTCAGAACAGAAGACGACGAGCAGCGCTTCCGCAATCTGATGCTGGAACACCAGAGCATGGTCTTCAGCATTGCTCTCCGCATCCTCGGCGATCGCTCGATGGCTGAGGATGCTGCCCAACGGGTTCACGCCGTGGGTCATCTCGGCATGGGCTTGGACGAAAAGGCGGTTGCTGCTGTGAAGCAATACAAATTCAAACCGGCAACCCTGCAGGGCCGGCCGGTGCCGGTCGAAGTGAATGTTGAGGTAGACTTCAGAATTTACTAGCAACGGGCTCGATCCCCGCCACCGCCTTTGCTAAGGTGGGACCGATGGCTGCGTTAAAAGGATCCACATGCGACGCCAGAACGATTCCCCGCGACGAAGAGGATCCACTGACCTGACTGGAGCCATTAGGGAAACCTCCGTACCAGAACCTATATTGCTCCTTATGCTGAACTGTGCACCGATGCTCTCGGCGCGCTCCCGCATACCAGGAAAGCCCCAGTGCCCAATGCGTCCTGTATCTAAAACTTCAGGCTCTATACCAATCCCGTTGTCACGCACCGTCAATGCCACCACAGACGCCTCGTAGGAGATGGTCGCTTCTATCTTCGCCGCATGGGAGTGTTGGAACGCATTACTGATCGCTTCGCGTCCGATGTAATACATTTCTCTGCATATGGTGGGATCGATGCGTGGCGGCTCACCGACTACGGACAGGGTGAAGGGGATCGCGTGATCCTGGGCTAACTGCTCTCCACAATGCATCAGCAGAACCCGAAGATCGTCGCCGCTCGTGACCTCATCACGCAGGTCACGAACGCTTTGCCGCCCCTCGAGCAAAACCTGGTCGGCGCGAAGCATGACTTGCTCCATCTTTTTATAAGCGGGCTCATCGCGCTGAAGGGTCTTGAGCACCGCCTGGAACTGGAGCATCAAACCATAAAAACCCTGCAGCAGCGTGTCATGCAGTTCACGCGCTATGCGACTCCGTTCATTGAGACGTTCTTCCAGACGAATGTTGTGTTGCTGTGTTATTTCGTGCATTCGAAACCGGTACCCAAACCACAAGAGAAGCACACCGATGGTCGTATAGATTGCAGAGAACCACCAGGTATCCCACCAGGGTGGGAGGATTTTAACGCGCAGAGACACTCCGGGTTCGCTCCAGGCCCCCCTGCTCGTCGCACTCTGTACGCGCAGAGTGTAGTTTCCCTTGGGCAAGGTCGTATAGCTTGCCATGCGCGCAGTACTGTCTACTTCGTGCCAATTCGTATCAAGCCCTTCGAGCTTATAGCGATAACGGTCGGCTGATGAGTTGACATAGCTGAGCGCCGAAAACTCGATCGAAAAGATGTTTTGCTTGCTCGTGAGGGTCAGGGAGTCGGAGTAGCTGATGGACCGATTGAGGGGTGAATTGTTACCAATCGGAACTTCGACACCAGACAGGCGAAAGTCTGTCAACACACTCGCCGGGACATAAGGTGCATCCTGAACGCGGCCGGGATAAAAGGCCACCGCGCCGCCAAAACCTCCGAAGAACATTTCTCCGTCGCTACTTTTGTAGCAACTGGACCATCCAGTCAAGTCCTGCCCAGGAAGTCCATCGGCAGCAGAGTAAGTGGTGAACTTAAGGCTCTTTGGGTCAAGGGTGGATACGCCATTGTTCGTCCCCATCCACAGTTGCCCGCGTTCATCTTCAAGGATGCAGCTGACGACATTGCCTGAAAGGCCATCTTTGGTGTAGTACGCCTGAAATTTGCCTGTTTTCTCATCTAATTTATCCAGGCCATTTTGCGTGCCTACCCATATTTCACCAGAGCGTGTTGGATATACCGAGTTGACCCGATTGTCAGCCAGGCTCTGGGGATCATCCGGGTCGTGTTTGTAGATCGTGAAGTGATTCTTCTCTGGTTCGTAGTACTGAAGGCCTGAGTCGCCGCCAATCCACATTCCCCCGCGAGTATCCTGCTTCAGGTCGTAATAGTCAGTCGCGCTGTGTGTGTCCGGCCGAAATCTTTGAAAGTTGCCCGTTGAAGGATCGAAACGCCCGAGACCACCCCAGGTTGTCGCCCATAGAACACCGCTACGATCGATCAAAAGGTGCGGGATCGGACTCTCAGACTGATTCGATGGTCTGTGCGGGTCGCGCCCGTAGGGTGTGAGCAATCCAGTCTTTCGGTCCACCTTTTGTAACCCGTCGCGGTAAGTACCAGCCACCAGGGTTCCCTGGCGATCTTCGATGATGGACAGAATGTCGCTTTTGGCAGCAGACGCAGGCGCAACATCGTCCTGCCCGGTTTTGCGATCGATACGGTTAAGCGCTCCCGTCGTTCCAATCCAAAGAATTTGGTCGCTATCCTCAAAGATGGTTGTTACCAGAGCGCCCGCCAGAGTTCCTCGCTGTGGTGTGAAAGATTGGAAGGTTGGTGGTTTCTCGGCAAAGACATTTGGCTTGACGTCATGCATGCAAGCCCAGATTTCACCCTCTCTATCCTCATAGAGAGACAAAACGTTGTTGGACCCCAGACTCTCGCTGTCTGCCGGGTCATTTTTGTAGCGCGTGAGCGTTCCCTTGGTTCTGTTGTATCTGAGCACTCCGGCGCCTATGGTTGCAAACCACATGGTCCCATCCCGGGACTCTAACATCGAATACACCGGCATGGTGACGGTGGCGCCATCGCCTTCGTAGACCGCGTAGCAGTGTACTGTGGTTGTTTGCCTGTCAAAAGTGGCTAATGGACAAGTGGGCGACGCGCGTGCGACCCAGAAGGTTCCAAATTTATCTTCGTGAAACGAAAACTCGTTTCGAAACCCAGCCAGAGGAATGTGGAGCGTGACCCTGCCCGTTCCCCGATCAAACCTGTCGAGGCCGCCGCTACTGGCAACCCACAATTCGCCCGTTCTGTCTTCATCCATGGTCGAGATGAGATTGCTGCTTAGGCTCCAGGGCTTACTGGGATCGTGAGTGTAACGCGTCACGATGCCAGTCGAGGGCTCAAGCTTGTACAGGCCGGTTGGGGTCGCCAACCATAAGGACCCGAAGTGGTCCTGGCTCATGTGGACTACAGCACCTGCCGAACCAGTATTCTGCTCCGTATGAATGGGATAATGCGTGAACGTTTCGCTGACAGGGTCAAATTTGTCGACCACTGAATCACAGCCAACCCACAGAGTCCCTGCGCGGTCTTTGATCAGGCTGTGGATGTATACGCAACTGAGACTATGTTCTTTCCCCGGTTCATGTCTGAACACCTTGAACTTATAGCTGTCGTACCGGTTCAGTCCATATTGCGTGGGAAACCACATAAATCCGAGGTTGTCCTGCACTGCTGACGACACTCTGGTTTGGGAGAGCCCTTCACTTCCATTAAGCTTTTTGAACCGGAGGTCCCGGCCATCCGTTAAAAGCATTTTCACCGGCAATGGGCTGATCACTGCGTTCGGCACACTGTCAGTTGGGTGACTGGGTGGTGTGACAGACTGGCTTCTCCCTGCCACTGTGGCGAAGAAATAGAAGACAGCGAAGAATATCCAGCATGTGCGCCAGTCGCAACCGAAAGTCCCTAAATGACGACGGCCCGCTGAGAGCAGCGTCAGCATCGCCGCACCCAGGATTCGGATATTTTCCTCACTGCGTCCCCCAGGAAAGCTTACAGCCCCGGCAACTTCGTCTTGCCTCATAATCGTTGGGAACCTCAAAACCCTACCATGGAGAAAAACAGGATGCTCAGCTTCCGCCGGATGGCCGCCCCCCTTCCTCTCGCAGCCGCGCTTTTATCCAGCAGTTCGAATCTGCTCTTCGCCCAGGACATTCTCCCTTCTGCCAAACTTCTCGTCATCTCGCGCGAATACACCAAACCAGGCAAGGACGGGGCTCCCCACCAGGCGGTGGAAGCGGCCTATCCGAAAGCTCTGGCGGCTGGCAAGGTTCCCAACCACTATTACGCGGTTGTCTCTCTTTCCGGGCCCCCGCGGGTCCTGTTCTTCCATGGCTATGACTCCTATGCAGAGTGGGCGGACCAGCGGCAGGGTACTGACCCCGCGCTAGCCTCTACCCTCGCCCGCACCACCGCGGCTGATGGCGATCTGCTTTCCTCCAAGGACTACACCGTGTGGGCGAAACGCGACGACTTGAGCCTCAATCCGGGCTTCCGCGTCGGCGCCCGCGTCGAGGTCATCATCCAATACCGGGTACGTCCCGGGCACTCGGAGGAATTTGAAGATCTGGTCAAACTTTACACCCAGGGCTATCAGGGTGTTCCCGGCATGCATTGGGGCACCTATGAAGAGATTTATGGTTCTCCCGGCAACACCTTCCTGGTCATCATCACCCATAAGGCCGCCGCGGAGCTGGACGCCGAGGACGAAAACGATAAGAAGTTCGCCGACGCTTTGGGAGCAGAGGGGCTGAAAAAACTCGCGGCACTCGAAGCTTCCTGCCTCGAATCGAAACAAGCGGATCTCTTCTCCATCGATCCAAAAATGAGCTATCCCAACGAGAAGATGCTAAAAGCAGATCCGGAGTTCTGGAAATCTTCGCAACCTGCAGCGCACTAGACTTCACTGTGCCGGTGCGTAAGTAACCCCGAGTTCCTGAAATAGAAACGCGAAGGTATCCGCGGTTTCCTGCTCTTTGTCGGAGCTTGAACTCGCCCCGTGTCCGGCGTCTGCAAAGGTCTTTAGCAGGATCGGGTACGGGGAGCCGTTTGCCGCCTGGAGACGGGCAGTGAATTTTCGCGATTGCGCCGGATTCACTCTCGGATCGTTGTCGCCCGTCTCCATAAGAACAGCTGGATACTTCTCACCATCCACAACGTGGTGGTACGGCGAATAGGCATAGAGCGCCTGGAACTGGGCAGCGTCTTTCACGGTCCCATATTCGGTGGTGTTGAATTGACCGTTTGGATCCAGCTCGACCCGGAGCATATCGTAGATGCCTACCAGGGAGACGACCGCGCGAAACTCCTCAGGGTGCTGCGTAATCTGTGCGCCCATGAGCAGACCGCCGTTCGAGCCGCCAATGGCGGCCATGTGCGCCGGTGAGCTCCAGTGGTGGTTCGCCAGGTATTGCGCGCAGGCGTAGAAATCATCGAAGACATTCTGTTTCCTGGTCAGGTTTCCGGCCCTATGCCACGACTCACCATACTCCGCGCCTCCACGAAGGTTGGTGACTACGAACGTGTAACCCTGCTGTAGCCAGGGGCTCCAGTAGATATTGTCAAGGAACTCCGGCGATAAGCTGATACCGTAGCCGCCGTAACCATAAACAAGAGTGGGAACAGTTCCGTCCATCGCAGAGCCGCGCCGGTGGATGATCGTCATGGGAACCTTTGTCCCGTCCTTCGAGGGTGCGAATGCCTGGTCGGCCACATAGCCGGCAAGAATCCTGCTCGCAGGCTGGGAAAGTGCTGTGGCTTGCAGTTGCGCGTGCGGACCTGCCCGATAGGTACTGTAAGCAGTGGGAGTAAGAAAGCCGCTGATGGAGATCGCAAGGCTCTCGCCGCCAATAGGGACGACTGCGGAAACTCCGGAGAGCGGGGGAAGGGGTACGTCCTCGAGAAATCGTCCATTGTGATCGTACGCCTGCACCCGGTTTGGTCCCCCGTCGATCGTCGTCACATACAGTCGCGTGTTGGTCACTACGAACCTGTGGGAGTCTGCGCCCGGATCGTCATGTTCCACGCTTGCCGTCCCTTCGGGGATGATGACTCTGGCGTTCGCAAGCAGCGGAGACTTAGCTGAGACCTTCAGGATCTTCCCGCGAGGTGCATCCTTCAACGAGGTCAGGTAAAGCGCATCTTCTTCCGGCGTACCTGGAGTAATGGCCACGACTTCGTCACTGTAGGTTGAGATCTGCTGCCAGGAGCCATCAGCAGTGCGAACGAAGTTCGCATACTTGCCCCCGTCACCGTCTTCTGCGCTGGCGACAATCCATTTGCCCGTGGGATCACTATCGAGTGCAATCTGTGCCAACCGTGTCAGGCCTTTGTCCAGCACCACTCGGTCTTCGGTCTCCGGGGTGCCAAGAACGTGCTCGAACACTTTTTCGTTTTGGAGTACGGTGGACTGCGCGGCGGCAG
Organism: uncultured Acidobacteriaceae bacterium; assembly: GCA_963826875.1. GTDB lineage: Bacteria > Acidobacteriota > Terriglobia > Terriglobales > Acidobacteriaceae > PALSA-350. The sequence goes on from CAWGYP010000001.1 coordinate 66,654, forward strand.
CTGCGGCAGGATCGTATCCGGCGTAGAGAAAGCCCTTGTTGCCTGGCAGCCAGGCCACGCTCCGTTCAGCACCGGAGAAGCCCATGGGCACAAAGGCTGAGCCTACCTGCTTGCCGGTAGAAGTCTGAAACACGGTGAGAGCGGAACGTTCGCTGCCCCCAACCGCCAGCCCAACGGCGATCAGGTCACCGTCCAGCGACGGTTTGAACCAGTCGATGGAGGTGTGGCCCGACGGGTCAAGCACGGTTGGATCCAGCAGCACCTTGACATTCTCTGGCGGCGAGTTCGCGGTGCCCAGGCTCGTGGATGTCATCAGCACTGCCTGCTGTTGCTGCGTACGGTCCAGCTGCAGATAGAAGAACCGGCCGTTGCGGAACGCGAGTCCGCGCTCTGTCGCGCCGGGCTTGTCTTTGGGATTCTTGAGGTCCTGCAAGATGCTGTTCCATGCCGGCGCGCGCTTGAAGTAAGCCAGCGAGTACGCGTTCTCTGCGGCCACCCATTGCTTCGTCTCTGCGCTCTTGCCATCTTCGAGCCAGCGATAATCATCCACTACTTTTACCCCGTGATACTCGTCCGTTACGGGGACTTTCGCTGCTATAGGAGGCGGCGCAGTGGCTTGAGCGTTCGCGGCGAAGACCGCAAGCAAAACAAAATGAAACACGGGTGACATGCGCGCTCCCTTGAATGAATAGCAAGCAGTGTAACGGATAAGCAGCTTCAGGGCGCAACCAGGTGTTGATCCATCCATGCCAGAATCTCCCGCCGCATCTGCGGTAGCTCCTCGTGGGCGCAATCGAAGAGTTCGATCTTGCAGTCTTCGGCTCTGCCGTAAGTTCGGTAAAGAGGCAGCAACTGATCGCGGACCTGCTCGACGCCGGCGGGTGGAGTCAGTTCGTCCTTGCGCCCGTTTACGCTCAGGTGGGCGCGGGGAACAATCAATTCGTTAATCTGAAAAGTGTCGAAGTGTTTCAGCAACCCGGGAACAAAATAGTAGACACCGTGCTTGCTCAAACCGCGTGCCTCAATCAGCGATTCATAATTCGTCAGGCAGCAAACGTCCATGGCGACCCGGACGCGCGGGTCGAGACCGGCCAGCCACCACACCTTCGTGGCTCCCATGGACATGCCAAACGCCCCCAGCCGCGCTGGGTCCACTTCTGCGCGGCTTGCCAGATAACTCAGTGCACGTAACTCATCGAACATCATCATTCCCCAAAGCACCTGGCCTCGCCACAGCATCAGCTTGAAAGTGTCTTCTTCCCCTTGGCGTCCGGGGTCTTCCTGCTTACGTTCGCCGAAGCACCAGCTATCGATGGCGAGTGTCACCAGGCCTTTCTCCGCACAAATTGGCGCGTAAGCCGGTTGCACGCTTGTACCCCGAAGCAATTGCTCTTTCCCCAGGTCGTACTGCCCGGCGTGCCAATGGATAAACAGCAAACCAGGCGCCTTTTCCTGCCGATGGTCTGGAATAAGCAGCACTGCTGGAACGGGTTCGATCCCATTCAGGTCCAGAATCAGCCGCTCGAGCGTGTACCCATCATGCTTCTCTGTGCGCACCAGGCGCGGCGGTGCAGGTTTGTGGTCCCAGGGCAAATCCCCCAGCAGGTTCCAGAGTTCCCATCGACGGCGTTGTTGATAAATGTCGAACTCGCCCGTCGATCCGGGCGAAGCAAACTGACGAGTGTCTGCATGCATTGGTAGACTCGCTCCCACCGCGGCCAAAGCCGCCGATCCGGTCATAAACTCGCGCCGGCTCACTTGAGACACTGATTTTTCCATAGTTGCTCCAAGATTTGAGCTGGCGGCCGTTTTAGTTCCGGCTGCGTGACACTCCCGACCCCCTTCCAGCCTAAGCCGAAAGTCCTAGATCAGCCTAGCAGTGTGGAGTACAGTCCACACATGGAAACTGTTCAGATCGTCTCAGTAAAGGCCTTCTGCAGGCCACGGATCGGGCCGCGCAGCGAATGAAGCGAAACCGTTCTGCATTGGTGCGCGAAGCCCTGCGGGAATACCTCAGACGGCTGGAAGTGCACAGTAGCGAAGAGCGCGACCGGCAGGGTTATGAGGAGCAGCCGCAAGGCCGTGACGAATCTGCCCTGTGGGAGGCGGACGCGGCGTGGCCGGCAGAATAGCGCGAGGGATGACACCATACAATCACGGTTACTCACGATCGTGAAGATTACGGGCGGGTCGAGTCTCCATCGATTCCTCCTGGAGAGACCCTAAATCGGCTTAAACAAGTCTGTACGGGTGCCCCACGTTCGCACCAGCGTACGTGGCCGAAGACGTCTTTTCCGATCGCTTTTAGTCGCGGGCAGCAAGGTACTAGCGGGCCTCCCCCCGGATTTCCGGTCGAGTTTGCCGGCTTCGCGGAATTTCATGCGGATTGAAAGATGCCCATTGGCTGTAACTTCAGGGGGACGGGGATAACCGGATTGTGTAACTCGCCGGTTTTACTCCGTGCCGAATTCTGTTTTGATGACAGCGTAGTTAGGGTATACCTGTTGCGGTATGCGTCCCTTTTCTTTGCTGTTCTTTGCTCTATTGCCTGCCGCGACCTTAGGGAATACTCCGGCCAAGCCCCCCGCTGCTGACACCTTCCAAAAGGAAGCCCTGGTTTTCGAGCGCTCGGATACAGCGATCCGCATGCTCGCTGACGGTACAGGTGAGCGGGACACGCACGTCTGGATCCGCTTGCAATCCGAAGGGGCTGCTCGCCAATTCGGTGTGCTCTCCTTCAGTTATGCCGCAGCGAACGAGACGCCGCACATCACCTTGGTACGCGTGCACAAGCAGGACGGCTCCACAGTAGACACTCCAGTCGCCGATGCGATCGACATGCCGGCTGCCGTAACCCGCGAGGCTCCTCTCTACAGCGACTTGAAAGAAAAACACCTGCCGGTACGCTCGCTCGCGACCGGGGACACGCTGGAGTACGAAGTCCACGTCACCATCGACAAAGCCGAGGCCCCAGGCCAGTTCTGGGGAGCACAGAGTTTCACCCGCCCGGCTCCCTCCTCGTCCTGGCAGAAACCTTCACGCTCGAAGTTCCCAAAGACAAGTACCTCCAGGTTTGGAGCCCGAACCACAAGCCCACCATCACCGAGCACGACAATCTCCGCACCTATCGCTGGGAGCACTCACAGCTGGTGCCCGCGCCGAAAATCAATAACCAGGCCGACGACGCACCCAATGCCGACATCCCCAAGGATCCCGACGAAGATGCGGATGGGCGCAAGTTGCCCGCGGTAGCCTGGACCACTTTTCACAGCTGGGCAGAGGTAGGCGATTGGTATCGCAGTCTCTCGCTCGAGCGGGCACAACCGAATGATGCCCTGCGGGCGCGCGCTGCCGACATAACTAAGGACGCAAGAACCACAAACCATTTTAGCGCCATCTACACCTTTGTCTCCACGCGCACCCGCTATGTAGGCATCGACTTCGGCATAGGCCGCTATCGACACACCAGGCTGCGGAAGTACTCGCCAACGATTACGGAGACTGCAAAGACAAGGACACCTTGCTCGAAGCCCTCCTCCGTGCGCAAGGATTCCACACTGCCCCGGCGCTTATCGGCGTAGGCATCACTCCCGTCGAGGCCGTGCCGTCCCCTGCGGTCTTCAACCACGTAATCACCACCGTCGAGCTGCCCGGCGGACGCATCTGGCTCGACAGCACGCCCGAGGTTGCCCCGTATCGCCTGCTCTCTGCAGCCATACGAGACCAGTTAGCGCTGGTAGTGCCTGCGGAAGGCCCGGCAGCCCTCGATCGCACTCCGGCGGCGCCTCCTTACCCTATGTTCGCGCACTTTGAGGCTACCGGCACGCTCGATGCGGAGGGTAAATTCACCAGCCATATCACCGCGACTTATCGCACCGATGACGAGGTCTTATTGCGCCAGGTGGCGCGCAGCGTTGCGCCGGCGGAGTGGGACAAGGTATCGCAGTATCTCTCTTCCATGACTGGCTTTGGTGGAACCGCCTGCCATACAACCATTACCAACCCCGAAGACCTCTCGTCGCCTATTGTGCTCACCTACGATTACACTCGGCCTACATACGGCGATTGGGAGCAAGGGAGGCATCGTGCCGTGCTATCCTGCGCTCGAATTCGGTCCCCTGGCCAGCAATCACAACCAGCCCCAGGCAGACATTCAGCTCGGTGCACCGCCGGGACCTAACTGCATCAGCCGTATCCGCCTGCCCGAAGGCTACCGCACCGACCTGCCTGATCCGGTCCACGTAAAGACCGACTTCACCACGTTTGATAAGACCTACCGTTACGACGGAAAGGATGTAGTCATCGAGCGCACCATCGTGGTGTTGGCCAAAAAGCTGCCCAAAACAGAATGGAAGCGCTACCAGGCATTCAGTAAAGACATTGGTCTTGAGGGCGAGCCCTTTTATTCAATTAATACGGGCGCAGCCGGCTCAAGAGACAGACCGTTCCAACCATCGCGAGAGGAAAGCCGAAGGCCGACAAGCCCACGGAAACGGCGAAAGCCGCAGCTCCGCCGGGAGCAATTCCGGTCACAGGATTACCGCTCGATGCCGGCCGCGCGAGTACCCCCCAACCAGCCGAAGGTACCTCCGCGAAAGACTTACTGCGCTCCGCCGCGTTAAAAATGCAAGCCGGCGACTGGAACGGTGGGAAAGCTAT
>CAWGYP010000002.1:0-210871 GCA_963826875.1 uncultured Acidobacteriaceae bacterium
AATTGGGTTGTGTTCATGGCAGGCATGTGCACGGCAGTCACCTTGACATTGCTGTGGTCGTGGTACAGTTCACAGCGCAATGAGTCGGTGAATCCGTTGATGGCATGCTTGCAAGCGCAGTAGGCGGACTGTAAGGGAATGGACCGGTAAGACAAGGCTGATCCAATCTGGATGATCGTGCCCCGATCGCGAGGGAGCATTCTTCTGAGCGCGGCCAGCGTTCCATAAACAAAGCCGAGTTCGAGCACGTCGGTCACACGTTTGTAGTCGGAAGGCTCCATCTCCTTTACTGGAGAGAAGACGCTGACCATTGCGTCATTCACCCAGATGTCAATCGGACCCAGCTCCTCTTCGACACGGCTTGCCGCAGCCTCCACGGCCTCGGCATCGGAAACGTCTGTGGGCACGGCCAGAGCCTTGCCTCCCAACGCTTCACATTCCTCTTTGGCTGCGTGGAGGGCCTCTATCGGTCTAGGAGGGATCAGTCCAACAGATGCTCCACGTTTTGCGAACCCATGCGCGATGGCGCGACCAAGGCCAGCAGAAGAACCGGTGACAACGACAACTTTAGACATAGTGCTCCAATTGTTCTGTGAACGAAGATTACTTGCTTACATAGTTGAGATGCTCGATTTGCGTTTCCGAACATCCCTCGGCAGATTTATGCGATCCAGTTAGCGATTTAGATAAGGTCTGCGCGCGGGATGGCTAGAGACCCGTCCGGTCCATCGGAACCTGCTTTCTCCTCTCGCGTGCTTGGCCACTTTGCTCGGCTTGCGGGAAAATGGTTACTGCCAACAGCGCCGAGGACTCCTCAGAAAAAAGCCCCCTGATTAATGTGTCATACAACCTTTCGCCTCTCTCCCGCGTCGAGGCGAGTCATGTTCCGCCGGCCGATAACTCCTGGGGAAGTAGCCTGGCGTAGTTCACACCTATTTCGGTTGTATTTGACTGATAGCGAGAACCCCTGGATGGCGCCGGTGGGTAACATGGTCGATTTGTGCGTCAGACGGGACTGGTACTCTTAGGAAACATTATTAGAGAAGTACCAGTTCCGTCTGACGCATAAATCTTCAGAACTGCATGCGCGGATGAGTTCTGTTTCAGGCTTCGTGTTCATTCAGAGCCAATCTACCAGCTAAGAACGGTCCGGTCGGATCGTCGCCCATTGGGAAATTACTCATTGAGCTACACGTCAAGCAACTGTGTACTGCGGGGTTACTGACGGTTGGCCGGTGACCCGACCGGAATTGTGGGAGACGAAGATTTCTCGGCCAGCCACGCTCGAGGCTCCCACCCACCGCTAATCGACTCCATCTGCTAATTCCAATAGCGTTTCTTCTGCGAAATAGCGCCTATATACTTAGAAGCCAAATTTCCACCGTTCAGCGGGAGGATGCCATGCAAGTTGCGATGATGCCAATTTCGGAATCGCTGTTTCAGGACTGCGCAGAACGCGCGCCCATTTACGATCGTGAGAACCGATTCTTCGCCGAGGATTTCGAGGATCTCCGGGTTGCCGGGTACTTGTTAATGCCGGTGCCTTCCGAGCTGGGAGGCTGGGGGATGACCTTGCCGGAGGTTTGCCGCGAGCAACGCCGTCTGGCATACCATGCGCCAGCCACTGCGCTCGGACTGAATATGCACTTGTATTGGATGGGGATAGCCGCCGATCTTCGCCGGGCGGGGGATCCAACCCTGGAATGGATGCTGCGCGAAGCAGCAGCGGGAGAAGTATTTGCCGCGGGTCACGCCGAGACGGGCAATGATATTCCCGTCCTGCTCTCTACGACCAAAGCAGAGCGGGTGGATGGCGGCTATCGGTTCTACGGTCGCAAGCATTTTGGCAGCCTGTCACCGGTTTGGACTCGGTTGGGTCTGCACGGCATGGATACCAGCGATCCGGCGGCGCCAAAAATTGTGCACGCTTTTCTTCCGCGCCAGACGCCGGGCTACCGCATCGAGGAGACCTGGGACGTGCTGGGCATGCGCGCGACGCGCAGTGACGATACCCTTCTTGAAGGATGCTTTGTGCCCGATCGTTACGTCGCCAGAGTGGTGCCGGCGGGGGCTGCGGGACTGGATGCCTTCGTGGCTTCCATCTTTGTGTGGGCCTTAATGGGCTTTGGTAACGTGTATTACGGCCTGGCACGTTATGCCATGGATCGCACGATCGAGACCGTGAAGAAGAAGAGCTCCATTGGCCTGTCGCGTCCCATGTCCTACCACCCTGAGGTGCAACATGCCATCTCGGACATGGTCATCGAACTTGAGACGGCGGAAGCTCTGCTCGATCGCGCGGCGCAGGATTGGGCGGACAACACCGATCCGGCAAAGGTAGGCCAGTTACTGATCCGCGTTTTAGCGGCGAAATTTCGCGCCGTGGAGAGTTCGTGGAAGGTAGTTGATATGGCGATGGAACTGGCCGGCGGTTTCGGAATTTTCCGCGCAGCCGGATTGGAACGAGTTTTCCGGGATGCTCGCCTCGGCCGAATTCACCCGGCCAATAGCTTTCTTACGCACGAACTGCTGGCGAAACTGACTCTGGGCATCAATCCCGATGAGCAGCCCAGGTGGGGATAAGTCCGAACGGGGATGATGGTAGTATCCTCATTCGAATGGAGGGCTGCCATGCCGGAGTATGTGATTGAACGGGAAGTGCCCGGTGCGGGAAATCTGTCCGAGGACGAGATCCGGGAAGTCTCACTCCGGTCGCTGGCTGTGCTCAAGGAATTGGGATCAAGTATTCGGTGGTTACACAGCTACGTTACCAACGAGAAGATCTATTGCGTCTACTTCGCGCAGGATGAAGAAAAAATCCAGGAGCATGCGCGGCGCACCGGATTGCCTGCCAACCGCGTTTCAGCGGTACGAAGACTGCTGAATCCCGACAAGTACCAGTCGCCGGGCGCCTCTTAGTTCGTCCGCACATATTCCAGTACCTGGCCGGCGGTCATGGAACGGCCCTCTGCCCATACCGTGGTCTGCTCAGCTTTTGACAGCTTCTGACAGGCGCTGTGGATGCATTGATCGAATTCCAGCTGCTCTGCCGGCGAGAGCGAAATCCCGAGGTTTTCCCGCATTGCGGCCGCGGCGCCGGCCAACTTCAGTGCGCACTCGGGGCGACCATTCCAGGTGGCGCAACCGGCCAAATGCTCAAGCACCACGGCTATGCCGCGCCGGTGCCCCAGCGTGTGAAAAACCTCGAGTGCTTCTTTGTAGAAGCTGGAAGCGCTGGAATGGTCGCCGTCGCGGCAAGCCAGATCCCCGAGATCGCGAAGCACGCCGGCGACTCCCCAGAGGTCTCCAATCTGCTGGAATCTGTGCAAGGTTTCCTGGTAGAGGCGACGCGCATCCGCTATGTCTTCCTGCGCCGCAGCGACATCCCCCAATCCATTCAGGGCAACGGCAGTACCCCGGATGTCGCCAGCGTTGCGGAAGGCCTCCAGGGTCGCCTCGTACGCTGCTCGCGCGGTCGCGTAATCTCCCTGTTTCCTGGCGATGTTGGCGAGGTTCGTCAGGCCGAGAACGAACTTGCCGGAGCCGAGCTCCCTCCAGAGCTGCAACGATCGCTCGACATGCGACCTGGCTTTAGAGAGGCGTCCCGCCTTACTCGAGATGATCCCCATCGCGCTCTCCAGGGTCGCAATCCCCTGCTTGTCCCCCAGCTCGCGCTGGATTTCGAGACTCGCGTTCATCGATGCCTCGGCCGAGTCGAAATCGAGCTGGGCATCGGCCAGCACGCCTGCCGCGTACAAGGCCGGCGCATACTGCACGTTAAGAAGATTCGCGCCTGGGATGCCGAGTAGGGATGCGAGAGAGCGTCGGCCCTCGGTCAGGTGTTCGCGCGCTTCCCAGAACCAGAAAAGAGCGCCGCCCAGTCGCAGCCCCCACTCGGCGTTGCCTGACTCGATAAGATATTCGATGGCTGCCCGAAAATTATCGTGTTCGGCGTCGCAACGGCTCAGCCATCCATCCCTCTGAGCCGGCGCCATGTTCGCCGCTCCCTCTTCGGCCAACACCAGGCAATACGCCGAATGAGCGCGCCGGGTCGAGTCAAGCTCCCCACTTCTCTCAAGCCGCTCACGCCCGTATTCCCGGATGGTCTCGAGCATGATGAAGCGCGGCTCAGTTTCCTCGCCTGCGGTTTGGCTCAGGAGGCTCTTCTCAAGCAGAGAGGTTATGGTGTCAAGCAAGTCGACACCCAAATCCTCCTCTGGATTGCAAACGGCCTCGGCGGCTTCGAGCGTGCAGCCACCCCAAAAGACCGAGATACGTCTGAAGAGCTTTTGTTCAGAAGGATTTAACAGGTCGTGACTCCAGTCAATCGCTCGCCGCAGAGTACGCTGGCGCTCGGGCAGATCCTGAGCACCGGCGGTCAACAGCTCCAGTCTGCTGGCAAGCCGGGCGAGTAAGCCAGCAGGCGGCAAAACCTTCACACGCGCCGCCGCCAGCTCAATGGCCAGCGGCAAACCATCGAGGCGCCGGCAGATTTGGACGACAGCCTCCGCGTTCTGCGTAGTGAGGGAGAAATCCGGCTTTGCAGCGGTTGCGCGCTGGACGAAGAGCGCGATGGACGGAAAATCGAGTAGCCGCCCTGGCGAAAGGGCCGCATCGGGTGCCGGGAGCGGCAGTGGTGGCACGGAAAATTCATACTCGCCATAGACGCGGAGAATGGTCCGGCTGGTCACCATGGCCTTCACGGCGGGACAAGAGTCGAGAATCTCTGAAAGATCCTGTGCCGCGGCCGCCACATGCTCGAAATTGTCCAGGACCAGCAGCATGCGGTCCAGACCGGCCAAGTGTTCTTTGACCGCTTCAATAAACGGCCGGCCAGGCGTGTCGCGCTTTCCCAACGCCACGGCGATGGCAGAGACGACAAGCTTCGAATCGGACAGTGACGCCAGGTTTACAAAACAGATTCCACCGGGGAAGCTGCCGATTGCGTCGGTGGCGGCCTGAATCGCTAACCGTGTCTTGCCGGTGCCGCCGGGGCCAGTCAGCGTGATGAGCCGTATCTCAAGGTCCATCAGAAGAGGTTGCAGCGCAGAACGCTCCGCTCGCCGCCCAATCAGCGGCGTCCTTTGCACCGGCAGATTGTGCACCCGCCGGCTACCCGGTTCCGCTGGAGACCGGCTGGCTACCGAGGAGCCTTCGATCAGCGCTTCGTCGACCTCGGTGGCCGTCGGTCGTTGGGACGTGTCCTTGTGCAGCATTGCCAGGATGAGATCCGATATCGGGAGCGGGACGCGTGGATTGAGGGTAGCGGGCGGAGCCGGCGCCTGGGAATGAATGGCGTGTAACGTCGCCATCATGGAACTCTCCCGAAAGGGATGCTTGCCGGTGGCCATCTCGTAGAAGATGATTCCCAGGGAAAACACATCCGACGGCGAACGCGGGTTTTCCCCACGAGCTTGTTCCGGAGACATATAGGCGATGGTTCCCAATACGCAACCCGGGTTGGTAACATCGAGCGTCGATGCACCTTCCGTTTCGTGCACCAATCGCGCCAGTCCGAAATCCAGGATTTTCACGTAGCCATCTTTGCGAATCATGATGTTGGCCGGCTTGATGTCGCGGTGAACAATGCCGGCTGAGTGCGCAACGGCCAGGGCTTTGGCAATTTGTCCGCCTATCGGAGCAAGCGAGGTCAATGCCGGACCGTTTGCCAGCAGGTCGCACAGGGTAAGCCCTTCAACCAGCTCCATCACGATGAAGCGCCCGCCATCGCACTCCCCGATGTCGTAGATGGTGATGATATTGGGATGATTGAGCGAAGAAGCAGCTCGCGCTTCACGCTCAAACCGCCGGACGCGCTCAGTATCCAGCCGATGAGCATCGGGGAGGAACTTGATAGCTACATTTCTGTCCAGTCGCGTATCGTGGGCAAGATAAACCTCCCCCATTCCTCCAATGCCAACGGGAGATAGGACTTCGTAGTAACCCAGAATACGACCAGAGAGCGCCCCGCCAGCAGCCTGGAAAAGTCTTGGATCCGAGATGGCTCCGTCGGATGTGGCCATAAATTTTCCAGAAGCCTCCGCTTCCGCCATGAGCAATGACTGTATTTCCTGCTGCAAAGCGGTGTCACCCGAACACATTTGTGCCACCAGCTCGGGGCGCTGCTCAGGAGGGTGGTCCAGGGCGGCGTGATAAATTTCTCTCACCCGCTCGAAGCGCTCGGAATTCATCGTTTCTCCTGATTCAGCTCACGATACAGCCACGCCCGCGCAAGACTCCAGTCCTTCCTGACTGTGGCTACCGATACTTCCAGGACTTCAGCCGTTTCTTCCAGGCTTAAGCCGCTAAAGAAGCGCAATTCCACCATGCGCTCCTGCCGTGGCGCGAACGCTTGAAGCTTCTGCAAAGCTTCGTCCAACGCAACAACGTTTTCGGAGCTCTCGACTGGAACGCCCTCTGCCGAGGACAGCGAAACGTGTACAACACTTCCTCCGCGTTTTTCGCGATGCTGCGCGCGTGCATAGTCCACCAGAATATGGCGCATCATCCGCGAAGCCATGGCAAAAAAATGGGCGCGGTTTTGCCACCTCACGTTTTTCCAGTCGATCAGCCTGACGTAAGCCTCGTTCACCAGCGCCGTGGTTTGCAGAATATGACCAGGCCGCTCCTTGGCGAGGTGCCAGGAGGCTACACGGTGCAGCTCCTGCTGCAGTATGGGCGCAAGTTGCTCCATCGCTGCCGTATCGCCGCCGCGCCAGGCAGTCAGTAATTGCGTGACGTCCAGCGTTCTATCGTCAGGCCTGGGTTGGAATGGTGCCATGGCCCCGTTCCTTCTGGCCGTTACACTATCACAGGCGCATAGGCTTGCTGCCGGTCCAGCCCCCAGCCATGAGCTGCATAAATTTCAGGTTGCCGCATTTGGCGATTCGGAGACTCAGCTGCCGCGCTGCAGATTGTGGGTGCCGTCCGGCTCCGAATCCCGTGCGAGCCAGCGGCCGTCCCTGGGGTCAATTGTTGCAAACAGGGCAATGCACTCATCGAGCGGGAACGAGGCACTCTTCTGAGTTCCGGGTGGATTGTCGCCTAACCGGACATTACCCCATTTTCGAGTTCTGTCAGGTTGGCCGGTGAACCGTTTGGAACGGTCCAATGAGTGAATCGGCGATCGAGCACTCATTGAGCTTCTGAGGCATTACCACTTCCGGACTGTCGACAATCCAACCCTTTGGTTGGAACCCAAAGGTCCGATGGAGCCAAATGCCGTCAAACTGGGTTGTGTGATGATAGGAGGCGCCCGATGAATCCGGTTGAGAAGGTCCTTTGCTCCATAGAAGCGGCCTGGAGAACACGCCGATGCGCATCGCAAGCATAGGTCATGCTGTCTTCGCGGTCACCATGATCGTTCTCGGAGCCATAGGCTTGCTCCATCCCGATTTCGTTCCGCTGTGGAATCCTGTTCCCGTCAATGTCCCCGCGCGCGTATTGCTCGTCTACCTCAGCGCCCTCATCTCCGTAGCATCCGGCATCGGTCTGCTTGCTCAGCGCATGGCGGCCATCGCCGCGCGCCTGCTGCTCACCACTCTTTTTCTTTGGTTGCTGCTATTGCGGTTACCAAACTTTCTTCTTGAACCTGCTTTCGAAGCTTGCTGGTCCGTGTTTCCGCTCATGATCATGCTGGCCGCCGCCTGGGCGCTCTATGTATGGTTTGCAGCTGACTGGGACCGTAAACATCTCAGCTTTATCAGCAGCAACAACGGCCTGCGCATCGCGCGCGTGCTTTACGGCCTTTCCTTGATCTTCTTCGGCGTGGCCCATTTCATCGACGTAAAAGACACGGTCTCGCTCATCCCCCATTGGCTGCCGAGCCACCTGTTCTGGGCGTATTTCACGGGCTGCGCCTTCATCGCAGCGGGCCTCGCGACTCTCTTTGGATTCTGTGCACGGCTGGCAGTCACACTCTCAGCCTTGCAAATCGCATCGTTCCTGTTCCTGGTGTGGGTACCGATTCTGGCGACAGGCTCTAAAGACCCATTCCAGTGGAGTGAGACTTTCCTGACTGCGGCGCTCTTGGCTGGCGCTTGGGTGATGACCGATTCTTACCGAAACACGCCGTGGCTCACCTCCAATAACCGATAGCATTGGTGTTGCCGCAGGACTCGGCTACGCATCGCGCGCCTGGCTGAGTTCGAACGTGAACTCATCTCCGCACGCACCAAGGTTGGACTTATCTTCGTGCGGGCGCGCAGTAGAAAAGGTGGCGACCGGTACAAAATGGCCGCAGCCAAGTTGCGGCTCGCCAGGCATCCATGGGAAAAACCGCGGACCACGGTCGGCAGCCTATGCCGTGAGATGGGGGTGACTCGTCAAACTCTACCGGCACGTCGCCCCAAACGGTTCACGGCTGAGCATGGCGGTGCGACGCCACCCTATGAATGGGCATCATGCGTTAGACTGCGAGCATGCTTCGTTCCGCAAGTATCGTCGCTCTTACTCTGTCTCTGTTGCCCGTTCTGCAAGCACAGACAAGCCCGTTCGTCGGCCGTTGGGATTTCAACATTACTCAATCGAATGGCAAACAGGCTGCCGTCTGGCTCGGCATTAAGGAGAAAGGAAGCGGCCTCGATATCTGGTATCAGCCTACCGGTGGCCACGTCTTCCAGGTTCCGGACTATAAAGTGAGTGGTTCTCAGCTCACGCTTACTATGGAGCACGACACATCTATCGAGCTGGACGCGAAGGATGGCAAGCTCGTTGGAACCCAAAAACACGCCGGTCACGGCATAGAACTCACCGGTCTGCCGGCTCCCGCGTTGGAAGGCCACGAACCGAGGGCTTGGACCAAGCCGGTAAAGCTCTTCGATGGTAAGGATCTAAGCGGTTGGACTCCCATCGGCGACACAGCTAATAGCCACTGGGTCGTTCAGGACGGCGATCTCCTCAATGAAAATCATGGTGCCAACCTGAAGAGCAACGAAAAATTCACCGACTTTAAGGTTCACTTCGAAGTAAACTGCCCTGATGATGGCAACAGCGGCTTCTATCTTCGCGGACGGTATGAAGTCCAGCTCGAATATGAACAGACAGGAACCGAGCCGCCAGAGCGCGCTATGGGAGCGATCTACGGACGCATTGCGCCAAGCTCCATGCTGCCTCGCAAACCTGGCGAATGGGAATCATTTGACGTCACCCTGGTGGGAAGAACGGTAACGGTTGTTCGTGACGGCACGTTAACCATTGACCACAAAGAAATTGACGGTATCACCGGCGGTGCGCTCGATGCCAACGAAGGCGAGCCCGGATCTTTCTACATCCAGGGCGACCACACCGGCGGCCTCAAATTTCGCAACATCACCGTTTCCGTACCAAAGCGATAACCGTTTAACCGATGTATCGGCATAGGATCCATAACGCCGATCCTCGGATTATGCCGCGCCGGTTCTCGACTCTACACGTTTGGTGTAGTGCCCCCTTGCTCCGCCGGACCTATCGCAACTGTCGCACCGCGTATCGTGGTTGGTTTGTCGCCAACCTGTCAGTCGCCATCCGTCAGTAACTGGTTGAGTAATAGCCCGCCAAAGTCTGTGAAGCAAACAGCGCCGCGTTCCTTGGAGGTTCCGCTCACCTCAAACCCAAAATCGACCGTTTTAGTCCAGCGAGCAGGATCACTCCTCGAAAAAGGCCGCAGGGTCCGGTAACCCGGCGTTGAGGCCAGATAAAAATTCCTGGACCCTGGCCGACTTGTCGGGAGTAATCCAGCCACGCTCCCCCGAAAACTGTCCCCGGCGCAACAAGTACGACATGGCGACTCTCGGCAAAGTGGTCGCTTGATTGCGAGCCTATCCACCATTGTTAGTGCGAATCAAATGCTCCACCACAGTGCGTTGACAATCTCAAAAACATTGTCAACCTGAGAAGGCGTGCGCCCATCAGAGCGCCCGGGCCATGGCGACATGCCGGACTTATTGGAAGTCTTTGTAAGGTTTGGTGAAGAAATTGTCTACCTGATGGTTGAAGTCGTCGGTATGTTCGCGCAGGGTGCCATGACCTGAGTTAGGGACAACCCAGAGGTTGGCGTGGGGAATGTTCTGATAGATGAGGACGGTGTGGGAAATAGAAATGAGGTCGTGGTCGCCACAGATGATGAGCGACGGCGCTTGGATAGTGTGGAGTTGAGCGAGTGTGATGTGCGGCTCCCGCCAGTCGAGGAGAAAAAGCTTGCGGTCGTTCTTTGCCTTGGCGGTGGGATAGTCCTTGTGAAGCCCGGCGTCGTACTCCTTCTTTTCCTCGTCCCAGAGTCCTGGCTGAAAGGCATCGGCCGTAGGCCATAGGTTGGCGCCCGTGGAGGCGAGTCGCTTCACTTTTTCAGGATGACGAATGGCGAGCAGGAGTGCGTTGATGCCGCCATCGCTCCACCCGATAACGTAGGCCGACGATATGTGCATGGCGTCGAGCAAGGCTGCGTAGTCATCTGCCATCATCTCGAAGGTGAGGGAATGGTAAGGATCAATTGATCTGCCCTGAGAACGGCTGTCGGCGAGGATGACTTGGTAGTGCGTCGCGAAATAGGGAGCGTTCTTCGCGAAGGCGCTCATGTCGCCGTTGTTGCCATGAATCATCAGCAGTGGCGGCCCGCTGCCATAGACTTCGGTGTACATCTTGAAGCCGTTGATGTCGTAGAACTTGCCAGCGGCTTGATTGTGGTCGTAAGGAATTGGCGCAGGCTCCTGGGCGCGAGCCACCGTGGCGCAGAGTACGAACGAAAGCCAGACGGCGGCAGGGTTGCAGAAGCGGAGATGTCGCAGAAGGTGCATCGGGAGTCTCCGTTGCAGCGAAGAGCATGTGTCTATCGGATGATAAATGACTGCGCTTCAGCAGCGTCGAGGTCAGCATGGAGCTATCCCACGGGGCGGCGCGGTCGTTTGAGCTTGTGATTTCACAAACAGCCTCCGACCGGCATCCTCATCATTGGGGACCCTTGACGGAGTCAAGTACTCACGACTGAAGACTCGTGCCGTATCCCGAAGCTATGCGGGATTGATGAATCCCCATGAACGCCCTAGTGTTCACTGATTTTCAGCGGATGACGTTCCACTTGGCCGAATCGGCAAACCGGACAGTTGAGGAGCCGCCGGCCGATACCGGCTCACGCACCGCCGACGGTTCCAATCGATGTTGTGCCCTGTTCAGCCTTTGGACCAAGCACCTCCCGCATTACGGTTGCGAGGTCTCGCAGGGCCTGCCCGCCATCGCCCGAATAGCTCGAGCCGTGCATGACAGCCAGCGTCTTCGGGTTATATTCCGCCAGGTTATGCAGCACCAGACCCGTGTGGTGCGTGTATGGCACATAGTTCGCGAATGGGCCCGCTTCCGTCTGCAGCAATGCGTCCTTACAGCGTTCGATGATGCTGCTGGAGGTGGTTGGTTCGAGTTGGTCCCACTGGTGGAAGAGATCGGAGCAGAACAGCGTCTTTTCTGATTCCTCGAACAGAACACCGGCGTCCCAACCGTGCGGCACATGCGGCGTGGGAATGAACCGGAACCTGTATCTCCCGGTCGAGAATACGTCGTCGCGGGTCAGCACGCGCGCAGGCCGCAGCGCAAAATCATTCACGCTCACCATGGCTCCCACTAAGCCGCAAACAGGTTCCGCCGCAGGTGCAATCTGGAGCCACTCGTTCAGGCCGCCACACTCATCGGATTCAAAATGGCTGAACCCGATATGCCTGATTCTCGATGGGTCCATCAACCGTGAGATCTCCTGCCGCAGGAGAGGAAACATCCCCCGCAACCCTGCGTGGAACAGCAGCGGCTCCTCGTCCCTGACCAGAAAATGGCTGAACTCCAGATTGATTTCAGGAACAAACACCGAAATCCGGTAAATCTCTGGCGCGATCTCTGTGATGCGAACCATGCTTCCTCCTCAGCGTGCCGCGACCAGTATAAGCAAGAGCCAGTTCCTCCGGTGTCGGTAGTTCCGTAAAGCGCTGGAAGGTGTAAAGCCGGAATAATAGCTCTTCCTCACCATTCATCCCGCGAGCGCTGCGCGCCTGGAGATGAGAGTACGCGAGCGATCTCTTGTTGACAACGAGCTGCGACAAAACCATCGCATGAAGGCGAGAGGACAAATCCTTCCAATAACGACAGCCGTGTATTACCACACGGATGTTTGTGTAGTGCCCTCTATTCGTTTCCTTGCATATCTCTCCTATTCTCGTTTTAGTTATTCCGCACATTCGTTTCTGGGTCCGCACGGGAAACAAATCCTTTTGTAAGAAGCATTCACCTGAGTAGCAGATGATTTCTGAAGCAACTGAGCAAATTCTGGGGCGTTTTGCGCCCAGCTTCGAGTCTCTTCCGGGCTGACCCTGATCCACTTTGCGGAGCTTTTCATGGAATTACGGTACGAAAGGCAGGTGTGTTTCTACGATATGCAGCGCTCAAACAGTCACCCAATCATGGGGATTACTCTAACAGCTCAGAGAACGGGCATGTGTGCGCTCGACAGTATCGTGGCCTATGCTAATAGGGGCACCCTGTTCGGGGTGCGCTATAAGCCATATTGGATCATGTCCGATCTTGCCACTTTCTCGGCGCTCGTTTATGCCTGGGCATTTTGCGAGCGGTTCCCCAAGGTATCTGGCGTAGGGCTCGGACTCGCGGTACTTGTCGCATTGCTGGTTTATAAGCTCGTGCTGGAAGCGAAGGCAGCCCTCGGGAAGAGTGCCGCCCGCTCATTTCTCCAGGATTGTCTCTTGATCATCATCCCCAGTTTTATTGCTGTCAGCATTCTGTTTAATCAGCCGATGAACCTTGCATTCGCCTTTGCCGGGACGTTGCTACCATTGTACGGGTGCTTCGCTCGCCTTGGATGTTTCCTTGGTGGTTGCTGCTATGGGAAGCCTTCCAGCCGGGGCATTCTGTATCCTGCCGCTATCTTTGACGCCAGCGACTACGGTTGCAGGAGATACTCTCCAAGTCCTAATCCTGGTGTACGCGTATTTCCAATACAACTCGTTGAAGCGGGCATGCAAGCAACGCTTTTCGCAGCACTCGCTATATTCGTTTGGCAGGTTCAGGGCATGGCCTGGTCCATCTTTTGGCTGTATCTCTCACTATATGCAATTGTGCGATTCGTTCTCGACTTCTATCGTACTAGCAGTGCGCGGCCGAGATATTGGCGCCTTTCTGAAGCCCAGATCGTATGCATAGCGGTACAGGCTGTGAGTCTCAGCGTCCTTGTTTGCAGATAGGTCAGGGTGTCGAGCGGTCCAGCTCAATCGGCTCACGCGAGCAAATCTCTGATGATTAAAACCTTGAATGCACCGACAACCGAGTGACGATAATTGGCCCAAGCCATCTGAGCCACCCATAACCGGCTTCAACCAACACTCTTACGTGGGGTCCGGCCGCCTTTCCGGACGGCCCTCCCAGGGACGGGCCCTCTCAGGGACGGACGGAGTTTCCCCTAATGCAGAGGCGTGAGGCAACGAGTGAAGATCAAGTAAGAGTGGAGGTTGCATGTCAGGCATCGAAGTAGCGCTGTCTTTCCTGCCGATGTTGCTCTCCTCAAGCGTGCTCGGCCTAATACGGTGACAGCTTATCTATTGCGGGCGGGGCCTCCCGATGCCCGGTTGAATTCTAACTTGAGATCCAAACCTGAAACGTCCCAGCCCCGCCTCATTACATGCTGGGTTTGAAGCCAGCTTTTCTGCTTACGGGGTACCGGCGCCCACGTGCATGGTCCACTCGTTGAATTTGACCCCAGTGGGCGACGTGTAGGTGATGTTTGTAGTACCAGCGGTGAGCGCCCAGGCCCTTCCTGTCTGGCTCACGTACATCACCAGAGGATTGCTGGATGCCCAGGTTCCGGTCGATCCTGTGAAGTTGGCGTTCAGCATCGGTTGCGCCGCTGCCAAACCGGAATACACCCCATACGGTGTGAACTGCATGACAGCTTGCGTCGATACCGTATTCCCGTTGACGATTGCCCCGTTGGCACCTACGCGGCCATCCGATTGCTGGACGGTCTGTAGATACCCTCCCGTCAGCTTCAGGTTCATGGTGTTGATGGCCGCCGCCGCCATCTGGCTCATGAGTAAATATCCATCAGGTGTAGGGACGTAGGCCGCAACGTAGGGAGTCTGCGTCAAGTAGGAAGCGTTGGTCAGGAGGCTCTGACCGATAGCGATGGCACCAGTAGAGCCTATGCAACCACACAATTCGTCCCCGTAGTTGATAACCGGAATGTTGTTCTCAGCCGCGAAGGCTACGACGATTGAGTTTAAGGGTCCCATGACAGTGTACCCTTCATCGGACCACGTATTGCCTTCGAGCCCCAGGATGACCTGGATGTTAGCGGCCTTGGCCATCTTGACCATCGTTTGCAAGGCGGTTAGGAACTCAGGTTCGACATACGGCACGCTCGCGTCATCGTCTGCGTCTGCGTCGTCTGCTGCGACCATGATGTGAACGATGTTTGGATGAAGGTCGATTACATCCGTCTGGAACCGGTCCGCCGTAGCCCCACTCGTTCCCTGTTCACAAGTCACGTAGCAGTTCTCACCTACGGTAAAACCCGTCCAACCCTTGTTGATCCAGTTGGAAGGGAACGCACCGGGTGTTGTGCCCCAGAGGTACGTGAACTGGTCCCCGATGAAAACTACTTTTGGGGGTGCGGTTGCTGCTTTGGCGGCGACGGGCATCAGGGCAGAGAGAAACAGGGCTAAGGTTACCATTACTTTATGGGGCTTGGTCATTCCATACTGCCTCCCGGGCAGCGATATAAGTGTCTGGTGAAATGTAACAGGTCGATCCATGCGGCTGGGGGGCGCAGCTTGGCTGAGACGAGTGCTGAGTGTTAGGGGTCCCTGTCGCGATTCAGGTGGGGGGCAGAATCGCGACTCTGTGTGTATAACACGGGCTATTTGCCAGTGCAACTTATCTGTTAGTCAGAGTCTGCCGGGCCGAACTCCTATTTTCCCTAAATCCAGCTCAGCTCCCGAGATCACCGTATGACCGACATGACAGTTTCATCGAACGTGCGCAACGGTTCGCTGAAGACCTCAATCGGGTCGATTAGCGCCTCCCTGTGAACACAGGCGTTCCGGCACGACGCGGGCCCTGAAAAGGCGTGGTAATAGAAAGTCAGGTGGCCCTTGGCCCGGGTCGCGTCAGGGTATTACATGGGTTGGTTGCAGGTGGCCTACCGGACATAAGAGGGTGTCATCGGTGGCAACATCGTCCGCCTAGAGGCCATCGCAGTGCTGATGAGACTGAAGTGACCCGCGCGTGGCACCCGAGGCCGGACGCTCCATCACAATGCCGTTTCAGCCAAAACCCGGTGACAGGAAGGTGTGAAGAAATTCGATCTGAGGGTGCAGCGAGCCTTCTGCCTCGAGGTGTTTCGGGTTTGTCTTTGGCGTCCCGTTGTGGCGGGATCTTAGTAGCGGGACGTGCCTCTCATTCGTCGATGAGTGCGTTATGGCGATTTTTCACCCGTTGACGCCAACTCACTACTGCCGACGGCGGGTGGATGCGGTCTTATGGGCAGGCGGCAACAGCCTGTGTTCCGATGCCGGGACGGGCGCAGGAGGCCTGCAGCGATCGCACTGTATAGGTCTTTGCGCTTCGCTCCGGATGAGCTTCAACCGCCGGTACAAGTGAATTGTTTCCGATGACCCGTCAGACGCGCCGCGGCAGGAGCACCAAGTCGGTCGCTTCCTCAGCATCTTTGAGGAGCGTCTTGCGTGGCGTTCCTATCTGAGCACGCATGGTCAGCCCACGCGCTAGATCCGTGACCTGGATTGCGCGCGCAGCTGCGGGAAAGTCAGATGGGATTTCTCCCGCACTTATCCCGTCCCGGAAGCGGCGCTCCAGCAGGGCCGCGCCGCCCGTGGCTGCGTTCTGCAAGAAACGCTGAACCTCAGCGTCGTTCACAAGCGGCGCAACGCACATCAGGAGGCAGCCCCGGGCGGACCCTTTCTCGGTCGCACTTTCGACGGTGTACCTCAGAAAGCCCGCAATCGAGTCGCGAAGATCCTGTGGCGCAAGGAGTGCCTTTGCCGCCGATGCGCCCTTCCTTTCTGCGTACGCCTTAAGGACCCGTAAGAATATCGCCCGCTTATCCCCGAAGACGGCATACAGGCTTGGCCGTCCCACACCCATGCCGGCGACGAGATCGTCAATCGTCACTCCGTCATAGCCCTTCGACCAGAACACCTGAGTCGCCTTTTCGAGCGCCCCCGTCTCGTCGAAGCTGCGCGGCCGTCCTCGCGGCCTAACGGTTTTTTGAATCATATAGTTCTAAACTCCTTGACACTGTCCATTCTACCAATATAAAACTAAGTAGTTCGTAAATGGCAAGCTGGCTTTGGCCTCGCGCCCTTCCGGTTCTACCTTCCCCTTTCACTAAGGAGCAACTCATGAAACATTCGATCGCACTCGTCACCGGCACCACCTCCGGGCTGGGTTATGCGGCAGCCCGCATTCTTGCCGGAGAGGGCTGGCGCGAGATCATCGTCACCGGGCGCAGCCTGGCCGGGGCCCAGCAAGCGGCCGCTCAACTCGCGGCTGAGAACAAAACAGTGATATTCACGCCGCTGGCGCTGGATCTGAACGCGCCAGCCAGCGTTCAGGCCGCCCTCGCCTCGCTGGTCAAGCGAGAGCGGTCGATCGATTTCCTACTGCTCAATGCCGGATTGGTCCCAACCAAGAAGCGCGTGATCACTGCGGCGGGCGTTGAGGCTTCTCAGGCCCCGCTGATCGGCCATCATCAACTGACTGTCGGGTTGCTTCGCGCCAACCTTCTTAGCCCCAACGCGCGGATTGTTATCGCCGGCGCGGAGCCTGCCCGCGGGGGCGTACCCATGTTCAAGTACACCGACGTGCCAGCCTTCGCGGCCAAATACTACCGGGGCGACCAAACCGCGGCTGTTGAAGCCCTGCTGCGCAACGGGCCGAACGTGAAGTATGTGCCCAACAATGCGTATGCTGACGCGAAGCTCATCATCGCTTGGTGGGTCGCGGCGCTGGCGCGCCGGCTACCCTCCGGCATGGCCGTGTACGCTGTCTCGCCCGGTGCGGCGACCGACACCAAGGTGGTGCGAAACGCTGGCCCGGCGTTGAAGTATCTGTTTATCCCAATCGTGAACCTCATTCCCGGCATGAATCAGACGCCGGAGACCGCGGCCCGTCGGTACCTCCAGGCGTCGGAGTTCGGAACCGACGTCTCAGGGCAATTCTTCGCCTCGGCTCAAGGGAAGTTCACAGGCCCAATTGAGGCGCAGCGCCACCCACACCTCCACGATCGCGCCAGCCAGGAAGCCGCGTGGCAGGCCGTGGTCAAGGTCTCCGGCATCGACTTGTCTTAGCCAGCATCCTTGATGCGCGGCCATCGTGTCTATATCACACCAAACAGTTCAAAATCAGCAAAGAAACCCTAACCTCACAAGGAGAATTCATATGAAACGGTACGAAGGTAAAAAAGTGGTAATCATCGGCGGCACGAGCGGCATGGGGCTCGCTACGGCGAAGATGCTCCTTGATGGAGGCGCGCGCGTTCTGGTG
Source organism: uncultured Acidobacteriaceae bacterium (assembly GCA_963826875.1). Lineage (GTDB taxonomy): Bacteria > Acidobacteriota > Terriglobia > Terriglobales > Acidobacteriaceae > PALSA-350. Next base: position 17,527 of record CAWGYP010000002.1, read on the forward strand.
ACGGGTCGCTCAAAGGAAGGCCTGGAATCGGCGCGGAAAGAGCTTGGGAATGAGGCCATCGTGGTTTCGAGTGACGCGCGGTCGTTGACGGACCTCGACGCACTCGCCTCTCGATCGAAGGCCGAGTTCGACACCCTCGACCTGCTGTTCGTCAATGCCGGGTTTAGCACCCGAGCGCCTCTGGAGAGCATCACCGAGGCCATCTACGACGAGATGTTCAACCTGAACGCCAAGGGACCGCTTTTCGCGGTGCAGAAGTTCGCGCCGCTGATCAACCGGGGAGGTTCTGTCGTCCTCACGACCTCGATCGCCAACGTCAAGGGAATGGTCGGCAACGCCACATACGGAGCCGCCAAGGCGGCGCTGCGATCATTCGCTCGGACGCTCGCTGCTGAGTTGGTTCCTCTCGATATTCGCGTCAACGCGGTGACGCCCGGTCCCATCGACACGCCGATCATCGAAAAAGCGTTTCCCGGTGGCGCAGCCTCTCAGATCAAGGAGAAAATGCTTGGTATGGTCCCGATGAAGCGCTGGGGGACGTCGGAGGAAATCGCCACGGCCGTCCTCTTCCTCGCGTTCGATGCGACCTTCACGACCGGTGCCGAACTTCCGGTCGACGGAGGATGGTCTCAACTCTAAGGGATCGTCCAGGAGGGCGCTGGTATCGAGGACGGTCTTCAATGACTCGCATACCAGGTGCGCACTTGATGCGATAAGGCAGTGGCTGCGGCTCGGCCGTCGCCACTGCGCGGTCCGCCCAAGAGGAAACATCCTATTCAACGCGACCTTCACAACCGGCGCGGAACTGCACGCTAAAGGGAGAAGCAACAAGATGCATAACTTGGTAGTGAGCTGTTTAGTTGTTGCTTATCTCTCAGCGAACGTGTACGCCTTCATGAAGATGCGAGGGTTTGAGTTAGCCCGTTCGCGCAAGCATCTCCTACTCTACGGCGTCCCCTTCCTATTGTGGGGTTCTCTTATCCTGTTGGGATGTAAGCTCCTGGAGATCATGCGCCGGTTCGATGAGTGGGCCGCCTGATAGCCCATGGAGATGACTTTTTGCGGACAGAGCTCCTGAAAAATTCAGGTGACAACCGAACTGCATTGTCGAATCGGGATACGAGCGGCGGGGCCAAGTGTTCTCAACTGACGACATCAGGCCTTCGCGCTCATTGAGCTATTCAAGTCGATCAGTGTTCCAGGCAGGTGGCCGAAAACCGGCTTGCCGGAAATTGACTCCGAACATCCATTCATTGCATGACTTGAGCCGGCCGGCCGTTGATCCACGATACAACTCTCTTTCCAGGGCATACCGCATCATGGTGCGTGAGACCAAAACTAGAAACCATCAGGATTCCACGTCCCATGTAACGCAGGTCCCTGGTCTGTTTTGTAACGCACGTGCGAAGTACGCTCACGGTTGCCGCCCCTCGCGCGTGGCTGGTTCTCCCTTGCTGGTGTACTTCGCCGGAAGCTATAGTGGGGTCGAGAGGCAACCATCATGCCGAGGTCGACGGCATATATCAGCAAAAGCGGCATCACGCCCACTCACTTCAAAGTGTTCCAGGAAGCCGCGCAAAAAGAAAAGCTGATCGTCGTTGTCCGTAATGGAAAAGAATCCGCGATTCCCCTCATTGAAAGAGGCTGTCCTGGGAAACCCAAAATTTTCGAGCCCTTCAATACCGACGAACGTACCGGGATTCTTACCGCCTTGAAGGGAGACCACAAGCAGTTGGTCTACAAGAAGAACTATCTTCTGGTGAACGAGTATCGCGTGGCCACGCGCCTTCTCGCCGATGGCAGTTTGGAGAATGTGAAGTTGAAGGAGGTTTTTTGGCAGCTTGAGCCAGGACAAGTGATCGATCCGGTCGCGATGAAGCCCGTAGTCGGCGATTACGATTTAATGGGTGTCTTCTCGCCGACAGCTGCAGGCCGAAACCTCACCCTGGTCAGCAGTGATGGAGTCCCGACCAAGAACAGGACCAGCCCGGTCGTGGAAAAATTAACTGAAACCGTAAACCAGAAATTCGATCTTCCGCGGGTGCTGCACGGTGCTCAAGATCAATACGCCGGCTTCAAAAACGGAGCCACTGCCTTCTTCCCGGATGGCACCGTCCAGTACATGGAAACCGAAGCAGAAGTGAAAGCGTTCTATAGTTCGGTAGGCCGTCAGCCCATAACGGGCTCCTATCGGTAGTCTGGACCGGACGTGGCCCCTTCTCGTTCAATTGGATCAAGTGCGCCCTTATTCCATAGAGTCATTTGCCGAGCCGGCCTGCCGGCGCCGCCAGAAGTAGTAGGAGAGGCCCCAGAGCACGCTGGTGGTCGACGATGGGACTAACGCCGCCGGTCGATCGTGGATCGAGAGGTGGGCGATGAGGGCCGAGACGAGGTTGATGGCGAAGCCGGCGTATGCCCACTCTTTGAGCCGCGCGGGAACCATGGGAACGAGCAATACCAGCACGCCGGCCACCTTGGCCCATGAGAGCTCTACCCGGAAGTAGTCGGCCGGGAAACCGAGGCGTGTGAACGCCTGCGCCGCCTGCGGCAGCGCCAGTAGCTCCCAGTAAGCGGTGAAGCTCATCTCCAGACAGAAGAGAGCGGTGACGATCCAATAGCCGATGGTGATGGCTTTGGCGTTGGTCTTACCGGAGATGAGGGCGGGATTGTGCAAGGTCGATTCCGTGGGATTCATTCGTCTCTCCTTTGTGAGCTTCCCGGTGTTGTCTTTTCGTTGTCTTCCTTAGCGTGGGGCGTTTCAACGCTGCGCCGGAGACTTCGCCGCCACGTCTAAGACGGCAATACCGAATTGCTGAGCGTACTCCGCGTTCAGACGCTGAAAGCCAAACTTGATCGCCTCGCCGGCAACGATGCGGCCGATGGGAGTTCCGTTGAGGAGGTGATCCAGAACATCGAAACAAATGTGCCAGCCCGCGGCGCCCCAGGCGATGAAGCGGCGATCGATCCTGGTCCACAGCGTGAGGCGCGTGCCGCTGTCGAGGGGCTCGAGCTCCCACCGGAGGTCCCCGTACTCAAGCAGCCTGGGAGCATCGGCGCGCGTCACTTTTGTTTCGATCGCCTTCGGGTTGGCTGCCCAAGTGAGGTTCACCGTTCCAACCGCACCCAGGCTCCCATCCGCATCAAAGGGCGCCCACTCGCGCAGCTGCGCCGGGTCGGTCAGCGCCGGCCAGACTTTTTCCGGCGGGTGGCGCAGTTCTCTGACGAGGATGAGCACCCACTTTTCTCCGCCGCCCTTCTGAACCTGCGCCCGGCTGGCGGGGCCCGGTGCGTATTGGTCGCGCAGGGTCATCGTTGTCTCCTCCTCGTCTCCATCCAAAATCGCTGTCAGCCCTGCCAGCGCTTCAGCTGCGTAACCTGAACGAGATTGCCGCATGTGTCGTTGAGCATCGTGATTATGGAGGCTGTCACGTCTGTTGGCGGCATGGTGAAGTGAGCGCCCTGCCCCTTCATACGCTCGTAATCGGCCTGCACGTCGTCGGTGAAGAACATGGCCGCGGGTTGGTTTTGTTGAAACAATGCTTGTTGGTAGGCTTGAGCGGCCGGGTTGTTGTTCAGCGCCAGTTGCAGTTCCGTGCCGTCCGGCTCTTCGGGTGAGGCCACGGTGAGCCAGCGATAAGGCCCGCTGCTGAAGTCGTTCTTCTTCACGAAGCCCAGCACCTCGGTATAGAAGCGCAGTGCCTTCTCCTGGTCATCCACGTACACGCTGGTTAGTTTGATTTTCATCAGTTCCGTCCTCTGGTTGAATTCGCGGGCGCTGCCGCGTTGCTACGTCTTCCTTTTTTTTGTGCCTGCCGGTCCCGCACCGTGGGGCGGTCCCTCCAGGCGGTCGAGGTGCCGTTCAAGGGCATCTACGTGAGCTGACCAGAACCGGCGAAACGGAGCCAGCCACGCATCGACCTCCTGAAGCGGTTCTGGCTTCAACCGGTAGAGCCGACGCTGTGCGTCGATCGTGGATTCCACGAAGCCAGCCTCGCGCAGAACGCGCAGGTGCTTTGACACGGTAGGCTGAGGCATCCGAAGCCGGCGCTCGATCTCTCCGACCGACCGTTGCGACGAGAGCAGGAGGCTCAATATCGCGCGGCGGTTGGGTTCGGCAATGATTTCGAAGACAGATTCCACTCTCCTGATATACTCCGCGCGGCATATACGTGTCAAGGCATAAACAAAACTTCTCTCTTTGCCGGTCCGTGTTGCATACTCCATAGGATCCAGGGCCACCACGGGCTTGACGGTTTGTACACAAAACTGCAGAGAGAACTGTGGAGGGGAGTCCGATGCGTCGTTGGACTGTTTCTTTTCTGATGTTGGGAATTTTTGCCCTCAGTGCACAAGCGCAGACCCCGGCAACCTTTACCAACACACTGCTGCCCGAACCGGCGCATCTATCCATCGAAACAGGACGGCTGGGACTGACACCGTCGTTTACAGCGGTGACCGGCCGGTTCCACGACGCACGGCTGGATGACGCGATCGGGCGAGCCTTGCTCCGGCTGGAGTCTCAAACCGGACTGCAGATAGCCACCGCATCCGGCCGGGGGTCGGCCGGGACGTTGACAATCATCGTCGATGGCCCGGGCGAGACGGTGCAGTCTCTGGACGAAAATGAGACCTATTCGCTCGACGTAACCGCCAATGGCGCACGCCTCGAAGCGGCCACTGATGTTGGCGCGATGCGGGGACTGGAGACCTTGCTGCAACTGGTGCAAGCGGATGGTTCTGGCTTCTTTCTGCCGGCAATATCGATTCAGGACACGCCCCGATTCCGCTGGCGCGGGCTGATGGTCGACTGCAGCCGTCACTTCGAGCCGGTCGAGGTGATCAAGCGCACCCTGGACGGCATGGCGGCCGTAAAGCTCAATGTCTTCCACTGGCACCTCACCGATGACCAGGGCTTCCGCATCGAGAGCAAAATATTCCCGAAGCTGACCGGCATGGGTTCCGATGGCCAGTTTTATACCCAGGAACAGGCGCGAGAGATCGTCAGCTATGCTCGCGCCCGAGGCATCCGCGTGGTGCCGGAGTTCGATATACCCGGTCATGCGCAATCCTGGTTTGTGGGCTATCCCGAGTTGGCGAGCGGACCGGGACCTTATTCTATCGAGCGCCATTTCGGCATCTTCGATCCGGTCATGGATCCTACGCGCGCGAGCACATACAAATTTCTCGACCAGTTCATCGGTGAAATGGCGGGGATTTTCCCCGATCCCTACATGCACATCGGCGGCGACGAAAATAACGGGGTCCAATGGAGCCACAACCCTCGCATTCAGGAATTCATGAAGGCGCACAGCCTGAAAGATACGGCAGCGCTGCAGACATATTTCAATCAGCAGTTGTTACCGATTCTCAAGAAACACGGCAAGCACATGGTTGGCTGGGACGAGATTTTTGCCCCCGGCCTGCCGAAGGATGTAGTGATCCAATCGTGGCAAGGCTTCGCGTCCCTGGCGGCAAGCGCCAGGCAGGGGTACCAGGGCATTTTGTCCGCAGGATACTACCTGGATTTCACCGATGAGCATTATCTGGTTGACCCTGTACCTGCCAACAGCGACCTAACAGCGGAGGAGAGAGCACGTATCCTGGGCGGCGAGGCCTGTCTGTGGGGCGAGCACAACACGCCGCATAATATCGACTCGCGACTCTGGCCGCGCACGGCAGCCATCGCGGAGCGGCTCTGGTCCCCGCAGAGCGTGAACAACGTGGATGATATGTACCGCCGGTTGCGGGTTGAGTCGCTGCGGTTAGAGGCACTGGGGCTGAGCCATATTTCCGCCGAGGATACCGGCCTGCGCCGCCTTGCGGGAACAACGGCCATTGGACCGCTGCGGATTTTGACCAACGTTCTGGAACCGGTTACGTGGGAGCAGCAGGGCGAATTGCAACACACGACGCAGTTGACACCCCTGGATGACTTCGTCGACGCGTTGCCCCCCGATCCTCCTTCGCGTCATGAGATGCAGGTGCTGGTAAGAGAGTATCTGGCCAACCGCGACGCGCAGTCACGAGCAAGGCTGGACGCCATGTTCGGAGCCTGGATCGCGGCCGGTCCACAGGCACAGATGCTGATGGCTGCGTCGCCTCTATTGAAAGACGCAGAGCCCCGTGCGCAGCAACTTGTGGATTTAGGAACGACGGGCCAGCAAGCACTGTCGTACCTGGACAAACACGAGGCGGCTCCTGCTGGATGGACACAAACTCAGCTCGCAATGATCGACCAGGCTGAAAAACCAGTAGGGCTGGTGCGGTTTACCATGCTCGAACCGCTGCGTGATCTGGTAAAAGCAGTGCAGAATTAGCCCTGGGCGGGTGTGGTCATTCACAACTGGAAGAGCAGCTTTATCTCGCACTGCTCTCCATTGGCGATGCGTTCCACGCGGTCGGCATAGAGTCCGGAAAGATACCCGCTAAGGCCACTGATAAAACTCTGCTCCTCGACCATTTCTTTCCGCGGACGCGCGTCCGGCAGCGTGGGCAGATTGCCGCTGTAGCGTAGCGTTACCACAATGTCAAACGTGTCGCTGCCTATTTGCAGTTCTACCGGCCCATTGGCATTCGCCGTCACATACTCGATCGCCGTGTCGACCACCGAGCGCACCCGCGCGGCGTCCTCACCTGGAATCTTCCATTCCTTGGCCTGCTTCTCAAAGAAAACGTCGAAGGACCCCGTCGTCGCCGGTGTGGTATCCGTGCCCAGGCGCAACTGGCTGTAATGCCATGTGCCGAGCAGGAAGAGAGCATTGAGCGGTACGGCAACCACCACCGCCATGGAAATGATCGAACTGGTGAACTGCTGCGTCCAGCCTGGAAGCGACCTGTAGAACTCCGGGTAAACCGCCGCTGTCATCGCCGCCAGAATCGAAAATCCGATAACGATCGTCGCCCTGAGTGTGATCGGGCGGCTGGCAATAATCTGTATGCCTGCTACCAGCATGAGAGCGCCATTAAAAAACAGCGCCGCCGCCATCACCGGGCGGGGCATATTCACGATGAGCCCGGCAAATTTCGGCAGGCACGACAAGAGAATGAGCCACAAGGCAATCGACCACGCGATCACCCGGCTGGTCGCCCCCGTGGTCTTTTCAATGCTTACCAAGCTCGGGCTTGCGCTCATGCCCGAAACTCCCAACAACCCGCCAATAAGGCAGCCAAGACCATCGGCGCGGACACCAGCTTCGATGTTTTTGAGGTCGGGCCGGCGCCAGGCCGCGTTGTTCATCTGCTGACAGGTCGTCAGCACTCCAATCACGCGCAAACCCGAGGCGAGTCCCGCGATCGCGAAGGGTGCCGCGAACGAGGGCGCAAACGAATACGAGAGAAAGCTTACGCGAGGAAATGCGAAAAAATGCGCTGCCGCATAATCGGCGAGGAAGCTCGCCGGAAACACGTGGAACGCAGCCGCCGCAAAGTATCCCACCAGAATCCCGATCAGCGAGCAGAACAGCTTGGGCCATCCCTTGGCCCAGATGGCGAGGCCCGTCATTGCCGCGAGCGCGCAGGCCGCGGTCGCGAAAGAGTTCGTGATGAGGTCGGGGTGCGCCGCATTATGTGTCAACAACACACCGGCGCCGATCTTTCCCAGTTCCAGCCCTACGGCGATGATGACCACACCAGAAACGACTGCCGGAAATAGCTTTCGCGTCCGGTTGATGAGAAACGAAATCCCGACCTCGCATGCGCCGGCGAACGTCACCATCCCACAGACGGCCGGAAACCCGAACGATGCGGCCGCTGCAATGCTCGAAGGAAGATAAATAGCCGAGACGACCGGCGGACAAAGATACCCGGAACCAACCTGTCCGACCCGTAAGCTTTGCAGTATCGTCATGACTGCGACCGCGATCATAGCGAGCCCAAGGGCGTTTTGCGCTGCGTCATGGGGCAATTTCGCAGCTTCCACCACCAGCACCACCATCACCAGGTAAGGGCAAATGACCGCAACGTGCTGCAGCCCAAGCACCAGCAGCTGTAGCCAGGGCGGTCTCTCGTCCAGTGCGTAAATCAGCTCGACCGGCCGTTCTGCTTTCGCGGTTCCCTTCCGCAGCGCTGTTGCTTTCATGACAGGCAACTTGAACCTACTGGCCACTTACACGTCCGAGATGGCTTTTGGCCGGACCCACGAAATTATCGACCACGTGGTCGAGCAACGCAATCTGAAAGGCCGAAAAGGCGGTGGACGATAAACTCCACGGATCATGGACACCCGGATTGCTATGCCGACCGGAGGAGGACTATCGGTCATGCCGGGTATGGGAGAGTTAAGCGAGGATGAGGCGGCTCTCCGAGAGCTGATCTAAAATTCCGGCTCACGATGGGTTTCGAAAAAGGAATGGCCAATGGCGCATTGTGCACGAGCATCATTCAGTGCCCGCGACCGACTAGCGGAGCAAGGGTGGCCGGTTCCAAGTTGGCGTGACTTTGCGATACCCTTCAAAGATGATCCCAGGAAATGATCGGCAAGCACCATGGCATCGTTGAGTGTGAAGTTACTCGATGAGTTGGCAAAAGTGCCCACTGTGGCTCACCCCGGCGAGGACATCGGATATGACCTCTACTCCAGCCGGGATCACACCCTAGTTCCCGGTCAGGTTCATCGCGTGCATACCGGCGTGGCAGTTGCCGGCATGGTCAACGGACTGCCTGTCGGATTTTTGGTGAAGGATCGCTCCTCCATGGCGGCCAAAGGTGTGTTCACCCACGGCGGCGTGATCGACTCGACTTATCGGGGAGAGATCGTGGTGCTCATGACCACCCTGACTGACATTTACGAGATACGGTCGGGAGACAGGATCGCGCAATTGGTTCCAACCCCCGTGCTGACCGGACCCGTAACAGAATCGAGCGAGCTGACGAGCGGCGCCAGGGGAAGCCAGGGCTTCGGCAGCTCTGGACGTTGATGGCACGGTTCGGTCACGCTAGAGACAGTCAGAGTATCGGCGGCTCCGGTTAGGAAAGCAAGAACGCAACAACTCATGGGGATGTAACTGGCTTGCTCGCGTCCTGCAATTGTCACCTGGCAGTCGTTTCGCGCCCATGAATAGGCCGATGGAAGTTGGCACATAAAGCGGCCTATTGCAGCGATTCCGGCGAATACAAATCGTGTCCTCTTGACCCCTGCAAGAGGCAGGCACTTCATCGGTTCGTAGTTGACCGCACAGTTCCACTGTGCTATCTCTGTAGTACAGTGTTTAGAAAACCCAATCCGTCATCTGGCGTTCCGATCTACGTGCAGTTGAAGGAGCAGATTCGGCACGCGATTGAAACCGGATCGCTCACGGCCGGCGACCAGTTGCCAGGCATTCGCGGGCTGGCAGAAAACCTCGTAATCAATCCAAACACTGTGATTAAGGTTTATCGCGAACTTGAAAACGAAGGCGTTCTCGAGATCCGCCATGGCCTCGGAGCTTTTGTTGCGACGCGACGGGGCAGATCTAAACCCGGAGAGATGCGCGACGCACAACAGCTTGTACGGGAATTTGTCGACAGGCTCAAAGATCAAGGACTCGACGCAGGAGAGATTCGGCGCCTCTTTGAAGCCGAACTTATCACTGAGTTCCAGCGGAGGTAGCTGTGGGAACTGTAATTGAAACGAACGAGTTGAAGAAAACCTACGGGAAACATGAGGCTGTGAAAGGGCTCAATCTGGCTGTTCAGGATGGCTCCGTGTGCGCATTCCTTGGGCAGAATGGCGCCGGCAAGAGTTCGACTATCAAAATGCTCCTCGGCATGATCCATCCAACGTCGGGCACTGGCAGCATCTTCGGCCACAGAATTGATAACGAACGCGAGAGCCTGCTCATCCGGCAGCAGGTAGCCTTTGTGGCCGAAGACAAGCGCCTCTACGACTATATGACCGTGGGAGAAATTCTTCGCTTCACCAGATCCTTTTTCCCAAACTGGGATTGCGATTTCGAGCGGCAACTACTCGACAGGTTCGAGCTCCCCCTCGATCGCCGGGTTCGCCAATTATCGAAAGGCATGCGCACAAAGCTGGCTCTTCTGCTTGGATTCGCGCGCGGGTGCAGGTTGCTTATCCTCGATGAGCCGACGGAGGGGCTTGATCCCGTCGCTATCGAAGACGTGCTTCAGATCGTCGTCTCGCTTGCAGCCCAGGGCACGACAATTTTCTTTTCCTCCCACCAGATTGCAGAGGTAGAGCAGGTCGCGGATCACGTTCTGATGATCGACCGCGGGAAGCTTGTCCTGGACGCGCCTATGGATCAGGTGAAGGACCAATACCGCCATATCCAAGCGGTCTTTCCCGAACCAGTGGACGAACGTGATTTTCGACTTCCGGGAATTGAGCGAGTTCGGCTGGAAGGGCGCACGGTATCACTGATTTCCAGCCGGAATCTCGACTTGATCATGGAGCACATTCGCATGTTGAAGGCCGGCAACATCGATGTATTGCCCATTTCGCTGAAAGAAATCTTCCTCGAAAAGGTGAAGGCGCGGTCATGAAGATGCTGCTCTACAAAGCTTGGGTGGAAACGCGGGTGCGATTCTTTGCGAGCCTCGTGGCGGTAACCATCGTGTGCACGTTTAACATGCAGCAGCACGCCTGGCTTGTGAAATGGTGGGCCCAGGAGCTGCAAGATCCGAAGGGGTATCACCTCGCATGGATGGTGCTTGGGATCCACAATTACGGCTGGTATTTGTGGCATTACCTTTACGACAACTATCTGCAGCAGGTCTGGGCGTTGTTTGCGCTCCTCTTTGCTTTTGGAGGATTGATACGGGAGAAGACTGCCGGTTCAGTTCTGTTCAGCTTAGGCCTGCCCGTCAGCCGTCGCCGATGGCTCTTCACGCGGTTGGCGATGGCGTTCATTGAAAGTGTAGCGCTCAGCCTTTTCGCCATCATCGTCGTAATGATCGGCTCCTCCGTGATTCATCAATCGTACTCACTCATACAGATTCTGCTGCATACGACACTGATGGTCGCAGCGGGCGTCTTTCTGATTGCATTCGGGAATCTGTGCTACTCGCTGTTCCCGGGCGACTATCTAGGCCTTCTTATAACTTTGGTCCTTCTCGGCGTGCCTTACCTGATCCTTCAGACATACATGCAGCATCTCCGATATTTCGGCAAAACCAGTTGGCTCGCTTACTTTGACTTCGCACATGCCATGGCGGGTCCATGGCAGTTGACTTGGGCAACAGCGCCGTGGCTCACGCTACTGGCCACATGGGCTCTCACCGCAGTTTGTTGCATCGCCGCCGTGGCTCTTGGAGACCGCATTGACTACTGATTCTTTGCGTTGCGAGAAACTCAAGTCAACCTGGCGTGCTCTTGCCTGGAGATCATGGCGGGAGTCCCGGGCCCGTTTCGCAGCTGCGTTTGTGTTGCTCACCGCGCTCGTGATCTATGGCGTGGTCACTGCTCCGGGATATATCGCACGGCACAATGCGCACTTTCCGGATAAGCCCTTGCTGTACTCGGTCTATGTGTGGAGTGGGTTTTTCCATTATGCCCTACAGGCTCTTTGGGTGCTCGCAGCCTTCGTGCTCACATTCGGTGGACTCGCCCGAGAGGTTGGAACGGGCACGGCACTCTTCACACTTGGCCTGCCCGTGCGCCGCTCACACCTGTTTCTGGCTCGGACTGCGATCGCATGGGTAGAATCGATCTCGCTCGGGATCAGCGCGGCGCTTTTGATTCCGCTCGTTTCGCAACTTGTCGGCGAATCCTATCCACTCGATCAGGCTATGACTTTCGGGGTTCTCATGAGTTCCGCCGGCCTCGCAATCCTTGCGCTTGGCCTGTTGCTTTCTGAGATCTTCGAGGGAGAGTTCACGACACCCGTCGTCGGGCTTTGCGTTATCACGACTGTCTTTTTCAGCTATAAGGCACGCATCCTGACTGGCTGGAACGTCTTCGATGTGATGAGCGCAACCACTTGCATCGACCCGGAAACGCAGCTGCTCCGCGGAACGATACCGTGGGCTGGGCTGGCTGGCTGCGTTTGCCTCTCCTTCCTCTTGCTGATGTGTGCGACATTTCTCGTTCACCGCCGCGATGTCTAGGGTTCTGCACTCCGCCGAAAGCCCTTGAGTGGGCCGGAGGGACGGTCCCCGGTTCGCCGTCCGCCTGCGCAAAGCTGTAACGGTTACGTCCAGTCTGCGGTGCACCCCTAAGCCGATACAAACTGGACGGCAATTAATTCGTGACACTTCTAGACGCATTGACATGAAACGGCAAACTGAAGGGACGCAAGCGATGCAATTCATGACCTCCTGATCTTCCTGGCTCCTGTCGTCCGGATGAATACGACCCAGACGATTGCCGGTGATTCCAGTGACATGATACCTTTTGCAGCGGTGAACAACCCTGACGGTAAATAGGTATCATGGTCGCCGTATTCGTCTGGAGATGAGGATGCGGGAGAGCTGTTGCTACAAACTGGAGAATTGAATGAAAGCCCTGGTAAAGAGCCGTGCGGAACGAGGCCTGTGGTTGGAAGAGATTGCTGAGCCCGCCATCGGCATCAACGACGTTTTGATTCGCGTTCGATATACCGGCATCTGCGGCACAGATGTTCATATCTACCAGTGGGACGCCTGGGCACAGAAAACGATTCCGGTGCCGATGGCCATTGGGCACGAATTTGTCGGGGAGATCGTCGAGGTGGGCTCCAACGTCAACGATTTCTATCCCGGCGACATCGTGAGCGGCGAAGGGCATGTCGTCTGTGGCCGCTGCCGGAACTGCCTGGCGGGAAGGCGGCACCTGTGCGCGCGTACGCTGGGCGTGGGTGTGAATCGCCCGGGAGCCTTTGCTGAATTCATTTCCCTGCCCATGACCAACATTTGGCGGCATGACCCCAAGATCAATCAGGAGGTGGCCGCGATCTTCGATCCCTTCGGCAACGCAGTGCACACCGCTCTCTCATTTCCGGTGCTTGGCGAAGACGTACTCATCACCGGCGCGGGCCCCATCGGCATTATGGCGATTCCCGTTGTGAGACACGCCGGGGCACGGCACATCGTCATCACCGACATGAATCCCTTTCGGTTGGACCTGGCAAGGAAGATGGGTGCGACGCTGGCGGTGAATCCAACCGAGACGCCGATTACGGAGGTGCAGAAACAATTGAGAATGCTCGAAGGCTTCGACGTGGGCCTGGAAATGTCCGGCAATGCTGAGGCATTGCGCGACATGATTGCTAACATGAGCCACGGCGGGAAGATTGCGATTCTCGGTATCCCCGCCAAAGAGATGGTGATGGAGTGGCGGCAGGTAATCTTCAACATGTTGACCATCAAGGGCATCTACGGACGCGAGATGTATGAGACCTGGTACAAGATGTCGGTGTTGCTCGAGTCGGGCGTCGATATCGCGCCCGTCATCACTCACCGATTCGCCTACACTGACTTCCAGCTGGGCTTGGAAGCGATGATCTCAGGCCAGACGGGCAAGGTTATTTTGGACTGGACGAGCCTTGCCTGAGGACACTCAAAGAACGGATTCATGACTGACAGGGGGCTGAGATGTACGGGAAGATACAACGTGATCTGCAGGAAAAGGTAGTCAAGATTCAGCAGGCCGGCCTGTTTAAGCGGGAGCGTGTGATTGAGGGGCCGCAGCAGGCAGACATCTCTGTAGAAAATGGAACTTCCGTCCTGAACCTGTGCGCCAACAACTACCTGGGACTGGCCAACCATCCTGCAGTGATTGAAGCCGCGCAGCAGGCGTTAAAGGATTGGGGTTATGGGCTGGCGAGTGTCCGTTTCATCTGTGGTACGCAGTCCATTCACAAGCAATTGGAACAACGTCTGAGCGCCTTCCTGGGGACGGAAGACAGCATCCTCTATGGTTCCTGCTTCGATGCCAACGGCGGGTTGTTTGAGACACTCCTGGAGGCGGAAGATGCTGTCATCTCGGACGAACTGAATCATGCCAGCATCATCGACGGCATCCGGCTCTGCAAGGCAGCAAAATTCCGTTACCGCAATGGTGACATGGCGGATCTGGAGTCGAAGCTGAAGGAGGCAGCGAATGCCCGGTACCGTCTGATTGCAACCGATGGTGTCTTCTCCATGGATGGTTATATTGCCAGGCTGGGGACCATTTGTGATCTTGCCGACAAGTACGACGCACTGGTTATGGTGGACGACTCCCATGCCGTCGGCTTCGTCGGCAACCACGGACGTGGGACGCCCGAGTTCTGCGGAGTCGAAGGCAGAGTCGACATCGTCACCGGCACCCTGGGCAAGGCACTGGGAGGCGCAAGCGGTGGTTACACTAGCGGACGCAAAGAAATCATCGATCTGCTGCGGCAGAGATCAAGGCCGTATCTATTTTCGAACTCCGTCGCCCCACCGATTGTCGCCGCGTCTTTGAAGGTCCTGGACCTGGTGACAGAATCGCCCAGCTTGCGTAAACGACTGCACGATAACACTCGACTCTTTCGCGAAGACATGACGAAAGCAGGTTTCGACATTCTGCCTGGCGACCATCCGATCGTTCCCGTCATGTTCGGCGATGCCACTTTGGCGGCACGCACGGCGGAGCTTCTTCTTAGAAAGGGGATCTATGTGGTCGCGTTTTCCTATCCTGTAGTTCCCCTGGGGAAGGCGCGCATCCGAACCCAGATTTCAGCCGCACATACCACCGAAGAACTCCAATTTGCGGTGGCGAAGTTTGCTGAAGCGAAGGCGGAAATAGGTTTCTGAGCAAGTGCAGCCACAAAGCTAATGCAGGATCGGGTGCATGGTAGCATGTTGCATATCTCCGGCCCTGCGAAATGCCCTTGATCCGATTTGAAGAATTCGAGTTGGACGAGCAGACGCTTGAGCTGCGCAGGAATGGGGCACGCCTTCGGATCCAGCAACAACCGGCTCGTGTTCTGGCGTTTCTCCTGAATCATCAGGGCAAGCTCGTCACGCGCCAGCAGCTACAGGATGCGATCTGGGGCCAGGGGACCTTCGTCGATTTTGAGCAGAACCTGAACTTCTGCATTCGCCAAATCCGCATCACTCTCGACGATCACGCAGAAAGGCCGCGATTCATCGAGACTCTTCCCCGGCTTGGCTATCGCTTCATCGGGCCTGTCGAGATCATCGGCAATGGCGGACCTACAACTAAACGCATCCGCATTGGGGTCCTGCCTATTGAAGATCTGGGGGGCGTGGCTGAGGACTATTTCGCAATCGGGTTGACCGAAGATATGATCTCCGCGCTTTCGCACATCGATCCCGCTAGATTGCGTGTGACCGTCGGCCCCCGTTCGCCGGGCCGAATTCTACCGAAAGAGGAACTCGATCGCCTGCAGCGGGAATTCGATCTCGATTACCTGCTGCGGGGTTCAGTTCGGCGATTTGCGGAAGCGATTCGCGTCACCGCTCAATTGCTCGATCTCCGTGACAAGAGCGTGTTGTGGTCAGAGGTCTACGATCGCAAATCATCTGACCTGCTCGGCGTGCAGGAAGAAGTGACAAGGAGGGTCAGTGCGTCTCTGACCTTGGAACTGCTTCCGGGAGCGGCTGTGGGATCGAGGAAGTATGCACGATCCTCCGCTGCGTACGACGCTTACCTGAAAGGCCGCTTCTTCTGGCATAAGATGACACCCGATGCAACACAAAGGAGTATCGCAAATTTCAACGAGGCGCTGGCAATCGATCCTGATTTCGCGCCCGCCTACGCGGGGTTGGCCGACTGCTACGCACAGATGGGGTCAATCAGGCTGGGCATGCTGAAACCTTTCGAGGCGCTCAACAAAGCGCGAACATGCCTGCAGCGTGCCATGGAGCTCGACGACACGATGGCGGAGGCGCATTGCACATCGGCATTGATCAAGATTTGGTACGATTTCGACTGGGCTGGGGCGGAACGGGAGTTTAAGGTGGCGATCAGCCTGGATCCAGGTCAGGTCACGGCTATGCTCTGGCAATCGCTGTACCTGTCCGCAATGGGGCGACACCAGGAAGCCATCGCCTCGGTGCAGAGGGCGAGAGACTCGGAGCCGCTATCCCCGGTCGTCAACATCTATCTTGGCGTAGCCCAAACACACGCGGGGCAGTACGATCTTGCCATTCGCCAACTGAACCAGACCATCGAATTGGATCCGAATAACTACCGGACCTTCATGTTCCTGGGAAGAACGCTCGCCTATGCCGGCCGCAACGATGAAGCCATGGTGGCGTTTCAAAAGGCCCTCTCGATCAATCCCGACAATCTGGAGGCTCTCGCATTCATGGGTGCCGTGAAGGCAAGCGCCGGCGACCGGCAGGGCGCTCTCAGGATTATGAAGCGGGTAGTTGCCGCAGGGACCAAAACCGAGCCGGCGATCCTGGTGGCGCACATTCTTGCGAAATTAGGCGAAGCTTCACAAATGTTCGAATGGCTGCAGAGGGCTGTCGAGCAACGGTCGACGCCCATCTATCTCGTGATCTTAAGCGAGGAATTCCGTCCGTTTCGTTCCGATCCGCGGTTCCATTCCATCCTGGCTTCGATTGGTTTATCGCACGTCGTTAAGAGCTAAGGGGTGGGAAGGATGTTCTGATTGAATTGGAAGAAGTTGTCGGGATCGTACTTCTTCTTGAGTTCCGCCAGCCGCCCGTAGTTGGCCCCATACGATGCGCGAACTGCCGCAGATCCCTCATCGCCGAGATAGTTCACGTATCCATCCGATGCGCCGAAACCCTCCAGCACCGATGCGAGTCCCCGCGCCCAATCGATGCATTTCTCTGCCATTGTGGGATCGTTCCATGCGGCGAGGATGTTGACGCTGTATTGGGTCCGTCGCAGGCCGAAGGCAGTTTCAGTGGCCGGAACGCGACTGGCTGCGCCGTGCATGTGCTCGAGAATGACCTGGGACTGCTCGGTTGGCAAACACTTGGCGTGTTCGATGATGGCGCGAATGGCTTCATCGGTGAGTTCACTGAGAAAGGGGCATTTGAAATAGTAGTGCAGTCCGGCCGGGGCGGTGACATCGAGCATCGACTGAATTTCGGTGTACTTCTTTTCGCCCGTAAGGTCCACCGCCGGCGGCTCAGTCAAATAGAACTGTTTGCTGACATTGGCGCCCTCTGAGCGGGATCCGCTGTGACACATGGCAATGGCAACCATGGGGTGTCCATGGCCTATCATCAGCGCGGCGTAGGCCGTGAGTTCGTCGGGAGCATTGCCAGTGACGTCGCGATAGCGGCGCAGAAGGTCGATGGCACTGCTTCTGGGATAGAGCAGCAGACCGCCATGCACCGATTGGAGTGGATGAAGGCGGAACTCGAGCGCGGTGACGATGCCGAAGTTACCGCCTCCGCCTCGAATCGCCCAGAACAAGTCTTCGTTCTGCGATGCGCTGACTGTCAGGTGCGCCCCGTCAGCGTTGACCATGTCAGCCGAAATCACGTTGTCGCAGCTTAACCCAAGCTTGCCCATCAGCCAGCCGAGACCGCCGCCAAGGGTCAAGCCGCAGACTCCTGTAGAAGAAATCACGCCTCCTGTGGTGGCTAACTGGTAGCGTTCACACTCCCGGTCGAACTCCGCAAATTTGGCGCCACCTTGCGCAACCGCGGAGCCAGCGCGCGGGTTTATCTGCACGCCGTTCATGAGAGAGAGGTCAATCATCATGGCATCGTCGGCTACCGATTTGCCGGCAACGCTGTGGCCGCCTCCGCGCACGCAGACGGCAAGCATCTGATCACGGGCGATGCGCACAGCCTGCATGACATCCGCAATGCCGGTGGCGCGGACAACCATGGCCGGTTTGCGGTCAATCATGCCGTTCCAGACGCGCCGGGCCGCATCGTATTCCGAGTCACCGCCGGCGAGCACCTGGCATTGGAACTTCGCGCGCAAAGCTGGTAAATGCGTCTCGTTGTAAATCTGGGTGGTCTGCTCGTTCATGAAGGGAGAGTAACACGCCTTTTCGGCATCTTTGCTGAGTTCTGAATGAGTCGCAGTTGCGTGCAAACTCAGCCGCAACTCATTTCCGCCTCATTTACGCCGGGCAGATTGCAGCCCAGAATCGCTTTCAACATCGGCGTAACCGAGGGTGGAAGCGCCAATCTCAAAACTGGAGAAAGTCATGAAATCAGGAAATTGGAAAATTGTGCCGGCGCTGAGCGCACTGGCTCTCGCAACCATGTTTGCTCCCTACGCCCATGCCGGCTGCGGCCTCTATAGTCCAGTGCCACACGCCGCTAGTTGGCAGCCCCAGATCGCCTCGCCGCGACTTGTACTGGCGGCTCTCATCAATGAAGAGGCTGCCACCCCATCCGAACCCAGCATGGTCGGAACCTGGAAAGAGCATTGGATCTCCGAAGGCAGTGAGGGAATCAAGGACGGCACCGAGGTTGACGCTGGTTACGCTCAGTGGCACAGTGACGGCACCGAGATCAATATCTCAGGCCTGCGTGCTCCCTTAACCGGCGACGTTTGCCTCGGTGAATGGATAAAAACCGGCGCGCGGACTTATCAGATGAACCACTTTGGAATCTCCTACGACTCCACAGGCGCCAACCTCGTCGGCCCCGCCCGCATCCAGCAATGGCTAACCCTCGCTCCCAACGGAAATTCAACCTCGGGAAAATTCACCATCGATCAGTATGACGAAGCGGGCAATTCGCTCGGACACGTGCAGGGCTATATCACCGGAACCAGAGTGACCATGGAAACCGGATTCCAGAAAGTTGAGTAAGTGAAATCCTGATTGGCAATCGCGGGTCTCGCTCGGCGCTGACTGGATCGAAGCGTGACCTGCGTTTGCAGATCGTAAAATCCCAGGGACGAAAACGTAGCCCTCAAGATGACCGTCGCGTAAGGCGCATGCAACGCACACTCCCATCGGATCGCCACAATCAGCGTCGTCACCGTCGTGGTCATGATTCTGATTTTGGTGTTCGATCTCACTCCACATCCGATCCGGCCCATGACCGTATCCCACACATCTACCTCGTTTATCTCCCCCTTGGAATTGCGTGGTACATGGTGAAACGCAAAAGGAATGCTCTCGCACTCTCCCGATGCATCGCGTCTCCCCCGCCTTTGTTTGCCTTCAGCCGTGGTTACTCGGATTGATTTTTGTGTGGCCCTCGTCTCGTTCCTTTCTGCTCCAGCTCTCAGCATCAAGGTGCATAGCGAGTAAAGACAAGGTCGGTCGCTTTCACCTTCTCGTGGCAGGGGAAGCAGCTTTTCATAAACGCCGCGTCGCCAGGTTTGCCGTCTGCGAAGTGACCGAACCCCCAGCCACCGGTAGCGGCATACTTTTTTGAGTCCTTGATCATAAACTGAATGTTCGTGGGAGCTCCGGGAACGAAAGATTGGGCTTGGCCAAAGACTTTGTTGTTTTCCTCTGATGGCACGTAACGGTAATGCAAAGCAACAATCATCGTGCCGTCCGGGTACGGAAGTTTCCCATCCCGGTACGCCTTGATCGCTACATCGTTGCCGAGAACGGCGCCAATGCTGTTGAGGTTGCCTGCTCCATGGGCCGAGGAGATCCATCTCCAGTCGCGGTACCCGTGAGGAATCTCCGTAACGAAGGGCGGCGCGGATTCCCCACTCGCGTGTCCTGGCGCCGGGGCAATGAGGGCCACAAGGCCGGTCATTGTTGCAACTGCAACCAGGAAGAATGTGAAGTTTTTCATAAGGGTTCCTCTATCCAATATGCTTAGATGAACTGCTGATGTCGATGCCTTTTTCGATCGGTCTTAGCCCAAGCCTAATCACGCGCAACCACAATACAGGAGAACCTGCCGACATGAAAGTCTTAGGGGAAAAGCAGGACAGACGGATTCTGCCTGTCACAGGGCACAAGTTCTTCTTGCTATTTCTGTTTCTGCTTGCAGACTTGGCTCTCTACCCTTACGTGGGTGACACCGGCGCGCGTTATCTAATGTTTCGGATGGTCGGCGCCGCCGTCACACTCATGAGCGTATACGCGGTGAGCTTCCGCAGAAGTCTCATCTTTGTCGCTCTGATTCTTGCCGGTCCCGCAATCGTGGAACACGCGATCGTTTTTCGCCCCAGGATGGTTCCTGCGTCGGTCTTCACTGTCGTTCTCAGCTTCGCATTCGACGTCTTCATTATTGTAGTTATCTTTCGCCGCGTTTTTGCTCACGAAGAGCCCACCGCGGAAACGATTTTTGGCGCGGTATGCATTTATCTCATCATCGGATTTTCCTTCGCACGGCTCTATGCCATCATTGCCATCGTCCATCCCCATGCTTTTTATCTTGATCCGGCGATCAATCCGCATGCTGTTCCTGTGGGTTTCGATTTTATTTTCTTCAGCTTTGGAAGCATGACGACGGCCGGCGCGGCCGGCATTGCGGCCGCTTCCCCGCAGGTCGGCTCGCTCTCCATGGTCGAATCCATTCTGGCGGTGTTGTATCTCGCGGTGATGATTTCAAGACTGATGGGTGCCTACCGGCCAAAACCCGGCTCCGTGGAATCCTCCTAATGCGCTTCCTGATGGCGATAGGAGGTGGCAACAACAAGCCGAGGCAGGCAGGTGGGGTGCCCAGGAAGCAGGACCACGAGCTTTCGGGTCAAGTTGCCAGCCTGTCAAGGTGATGACACAATGTCGTTATCTCATCATCGTCACGTCGTTAATCAACCCTTATGTGACACCGCAAATCCTCTGGTTCTTTGGATAAATCCTATATCGTCAGCCGCTAACCACTTCTCGCGTTGAAGCGCCCCGCCTTGGCATGCAAATTGCTTTACACATGGCGGGCAGCAATAAAGATCCGAGGCGCGCTGTGGCGATGTTCCGGTTGGACTATCTATCTTGTTTTCTTACCGTCGTTGCGACCATCCTGGTCGGAAGAAAGATGTGGACCGGCCTTATTGTGTCGGGGGTCAACAGTCTCATCGTCTGTGTGATCGGGTTGCACACGTCGCAGTATGGCTTTATCCCCGCGAATGTGTTTTGCATTTGCATAAACGCATTCAATCTTCGGGCATGGTTAAAAGTGCAGAAAGATTCACCCGAATCGACGACTGACGCAAGCAGCGAACTAGTCGCTAGCTGCAAACGAGTGAGCACCTCTAACAAGGCGGCCGCCCGACGCTTAGTGAATTCTTTCAGAATCCGCAGCGAAGGGAGGCTCGGGAAACAGATCTCATCTCTGGCTGTTAAAGGCGTGTGGCCCTTCGCAGCCATGCCCCTTCGCACCGACACAAACGTCGGGGCACCCTACTCCTAACGCGAGATGCCAACTGACAACTAGTGTGAGCGTCCCATTCTCACTGCACAAACGACGAAGCAAGATCAGAGCGTAAACCGTGGTTGCGAGCAAGGCCCCATCCTTGCCTTCTCCAGAGGGGAATAGGTATCCGTGTCGACGAATTAAGCCGAGGAATTACCGGTCCATATGACCGCACGCTGAGTCAAAACAGGTAATCGTCGCCTCGGGACAAGATCGAATGACTGAAAAGAGGTTTCAATGCCCCTGCAACCTGCATTCTGTCCATGTTGTTTATCGGTGTAGGGATGGTCTCGACCGCCGCCCCGAAGTACCTGACATTGGTTCAGATTCACAAGCCTCTGGAGATTGCCATCCTGGTGCTGGCGCTCATCCGTCTGGCGCTGCGTATCTACTACGGCGCTCCTTCGTTGCCCATTGACCTGCCAGAACCGATGAAGCTGGCTGCGTATTCGTCGCAAGTCGTCCTCTACGCGCTGATGATTGCTATGCCGCTGCTCGGCTGGGGCATGTTGTCCGCGGCAGCCTACCCCGTGGTGCTGTTCGGCAGCGTGCATCTGCCTCCCATCCTGCCCGTGAGCGCCAGCCTGCATACGTTGCTATGGCATGCGCACTACTACCTGGCCTTTGCCTTCTTCGCAATCATTCTGATGCATGTCGCAGCAATCCTCTTCCACAAGCTGATCAGGCGCGACGGTGTATTCGAAACAATGGCTTCCGTGCTCACGCACCACCAGTCAGAGTGACCGAGTGGTATTTTGCCAGGCCGATCTATCGCATGTATTTATGGCGGAAGGCCTACGCGGCTTACCAGATCCTGGAAGCGTGAGTCCGAGCGCAGCGGGTCAAGGCAGGGATCTATTTTCAGATAGGTGAGTCCCTTGTCGCGGGCGGCGAAGGATTTCTCCAGCCATGCGAACGCTTCCTCCTTATCCCCCAGGCCGGCATAGACCAACGCGATTTCGTATCTTCCGACGCCTGTGTTTTGCACGTGCTTCTGTAGTTCGGAAATCATCTCGCGGGCTTCCGCCTCTCGTCCCATGCGGGCGTACGCGTTACCCATATGGCCCAGAGCGTGGGGTTGATCGCCCAGCTTCTGAAATTGCTGAATGGCCTCACCGTACATACCCTTTTCCACATAAATGACGGCCAAGGGAAAGGTGAATTCATCGGGTTCATGGTGCAACGCCGCCGCACGTTGCATTTGCAACAGAGCCTGATCGTATTGATGGGCAAAGTAGTAACTGAACGCAGAGGTCAGGAAGGCGCGACTGGAAATGGGATCGAGTTGCAACGCCAGCTGCAACTCCGAGATTGCTTCGGGGAGGCGGCCTATTCGTTCCAGATAATTGGAGTAGGCCCAGCGCACGGGGGCTGAGTTTGGATTGAGCTCGAGCGCCCGTTTGAACTCCTTTCCCTCGGTCGCCCAGTCCCAGTTGAGATTCATCGCCGCATACGCCAGCTGGACATGGCCCTCGGGGAGAGCTTCATCGAGGGCGACGGCTTTGATGGCCTCAGCCTTCTCTTTGGGAAACGCCTCGGAGTAAGGCATCCAGCCCGCTTCCCCCATCCACCCATAACTATTGGCCAGTGCAGCATGCGCCTGTGCGTAGTTGGGATCTTTGTCGATTGCTTTTTGGAAATAGTCGATTCCGCTCCCCGGGTTCCCCTTACCTAAGAGTTGCATGCCCTGCAAATACAGGTCCTGAGCTTCCGGGTCGACGCTGCGGGGACGGGCAAGACGGGCCCGCTCTTCGGGCGTAACCGCAATCTTGATCTGGGCGGCGATCGTCCGCGCCACCTCGGCCTGCAAGGTGAGAACGTCATTCAAGTTGCGGACGTAGCTGCGTGCCCAGAGGTGGTGATCGGTCCTGGCGTCGATCAACTGCGCCGTAATCCTCACCTGATTGCCCTGGCGCAGCACGGAACCTTCCACCGCGGTATCCACCCCCAACTCGCGGGCGATTTGAGGCAGGGTTTTCGTCGTGCCCTTATAAGTCATGGCGGAGGTACGAGAGATGACGCGCAGGGCCGAAACCTGGCCCAGGTCGGCAATGAGTTCTTCCGTCATGCTGTCCGCGAAGTAATCCTGGCGCGGATCGCCGGAGAGATTCTGCAAAGGCAGGACGGCGATGGCGTGATGTTCGGGCTCTGGCGGGGATCCCCTGGGCCAGACTTTGAAGCCGATGTAACCGATCGCTGCAATGAAGGCCAGTCCGGCCAGCGTGCCAGCCACCACACGCCACCGGCGAAGTGTCTCCCCCCGGAGCGCCATTGCGGACGGTTCCGCGGGAGCCGGCGGCCCGGGGGGCGGATCTGGCAAAGATTCCCAGTGGAATTTCGGGACATAGGACCCGGAGGGCAGCTCGATGCGGACCTGGGTAGGCTTGGTCGAGTCCTGGTAGTACTGGGCCAGCTTTCTCCGGACTTCCGTGGCCTTAACCCGGACCACAGCATCGTTGGCAGTGTCGTAGTCGACGCTGCGGCCGAACATTTCCGCGCCGATCATGCGCTCGCGCAGGCTATCCAGCCGACCCGCCAGCGCGTGTTCCACGATCAACTGGAGAAAGTCCTGGGCCCGTTTACTGCCCGCGAACGCCTTGCTCGCGAACACATCCTTGAGATGATCGCGCACCAGACCGAGCCGTTCCGGACTGAATTCCCCCGGATTCGACACTGGATTGGTTGCCGGCATTCCGCAGACCCTTGTGTGAGTGACTTTAACACAGCAAACGTTAGCTCCGAGCCAACAAACGGTCTACCCGCCACGTGCGTAAGTGCATAGAAACAAATGTTCTCAACGCGAAAGCGGCGAACACGCTGTTACGAACATTCCGGGCGTGCCGATTCCCTGTTTTTATCGGAGGGAGAGGAGTGCATGCAGACCAACGGGCAACTCGCCTGCGAAACCGACAGCTCAAGGATGTTCGAGGGATGCTTTGAATCTTCAAGCGTGCTGCGCGAGGAACTGGCGTACCTGCGGAATGCAGCTAAATCCAATCTCACCGTCCTGATCACGGGCGAGAGTGGTACGGGCAAGGAGCTGGTCGCTTGTTCCGTTCACCAGTTGTCCCATCGTTCCCCCGGGGCGTTCGTCCGCATCAACTGCGTGGAGATCCAGCCTCAGCTCATTGCTTCCGGACGTTTCGGTCAACGGAAAGGCAGACGTTCCCCCTGGGCGCAACCACGTCTCGACTGCCTCCCGTTGGCCGAAGGGGGGACGATCTTTTTGAAAGGTGTCGACGATCTGGCCGCCGAGGCGCAGCTCGGCCTCCTGACAGTTCTGCGAGACCTGGAGTCTGCGTACACCGACCGAAACCGCTGCCCGCGGCTGATTGCCTCCGCCCGTCGCGATTTGCAGGTTGTTACCGGCGCGGGAACCTTTCTCCGCGGCCTATTTGTCCGGCTTAATGAATTTGCCATTACCCTTCCTCCCCTGCGTGAGAGAAAAGAAGATATACCAGCGCTGGCTCGCCATTTCCTGGCTGAGTACTTTCTCACCCGCCGCAGGGTACTACCAAAGAAGCAGCGCCCAGTTCTCACCGAGCGGGCCATGAATCTGCTGCAGTCTTATCCGTGGCCCGGCAACATGCGCGAGCTCGAAAGCGTCATGAAGCGGTTCGCCGTACTCTCTGAAGCGAACATCCTCTCGATCGACGCCAAGTGGATTCCCTGGGAGTCGGTTGAGGCGCGAAGTTCGCCAGCGTCAGCCTCCGGGATGCCGATGCCTAACGAGGCAGAACTGCTGGAGGCGGCGCTGATGGAAATGCTGGCTGCGCTTCCGGGTTGGGAACCTTCGAATCTGCCGGGATGAGCCAACATAAGGCGGGAATTGGGCTCCGAGACATCGTGGTTATAAGGAGACTCTGTTTTGATGAAATTGTTCCGATCTTTGCGGCAGCGAGGCAGGACGCGGCGACTCGGCGATATCCATGAGGAGTGGGTGGAGGCCCAGTGGGCGCCGGCTGCGTCTGAAGCCGGTAACCACCGCTTCGTTGCGCTTCAGCCAATCTTCGATCGTAGGAGAAAGGTCTTCGGCTACGAAGCCCTTTCCCGTAGCAAGTGGGAAAACCGGTTCACCGGCGACCCGGATAAAGCGACCCAGACCATGATCGACGACTGGTTGCTCCATGGACTCGACGAGCTCACCGGTGGCGCGCGCACCTTTATCAATTGCACATTCGAAGCGCTTACCGGAGGGTCGTTCACGCTGCTTCCCACGCGCACCGTGCTGGAGCTGCTGGAAAACGTCGAACCCAGCCCGGAGGTGCTGAGCGCCTGCCGCAGAATGAAGGCGCGAGGCTACCAGATTGCGCTCGATGACTTCCAGCTTTCAAGAAAGATGGACGTCTTGCTCGCGCTAGCGGACTATGTCAAAGTTGATTTCCGCCTCACTGATAGCGACAAGCGCACAGCGATTGTGCGCCGCGTGAAGGGCCTCGCCACCATTCCCGTCGCGGAGAAACTCGAGAATGAGGAAGAATTTGAAACCGCGGTGGCGGAAGGTTTCCGGCTGTTTCAGGGGTATTCTCTGGGCGCCCCGGTTCTCTTTTCCAAGAGACGATTTCCCCCTCTTGATGCAAACCATTTGCGCGAGACGCGCGTGCCGGCGTTCGGTCTTCGCACGGGAAGCGCTCCTTAGGCAGTTGTTCGACCGCTTCCCCTATTCGCTTCGCAGGGCTTTCACGGGTTCGATACGCGTAGCCCGCCATGCGGGGACAAATCCGGCGACTGCGGATGCCAGTAGTAGTAAACCCGTAGCCAGGGCAATGATGGACGGGTCGTCGGGCGAAAGGCCAAACAGGAAACTCGTCGCCATGCGCATCCCGGCAATGGCCATCGCCAGGCCCACCACTGCGCCAAACCCGGCCAGTAGCAGCGTTTCACGCATCACCAACCAAAGAACTGCGAGCCGTGTAGAACCTAAGGCAAGACGAACTCCAACCTCGCTCGTTCTGCGTTGCATCGTGTAGGACATGACCCCGTAGAGCCCGAGACAGGCCAAGGTCAATGCCAGAATTCCGAAGGTGGTGGTGAGGCGGGCGATCAGGCGCGGCTGGGTAAGATTGTCCTTCACCTCTTCGTTCAGTGTTGCAACACTCACGACGGGGATCCTGGGATCTACATCAGCGATTGCCTGGCGAGCCTGGGCAGCGATCCAGTGAGGATCGGCGGCGGTGCGGACTTCGAGTCCGTCGATGTTACCGACGTTTTGCTCAATCGGGAAATAGATGATGGGCGGGGCGGCCTCACGGATATCGTTCACTCGCGCATCCGATACGACACCTATGATTTGATAGCCGTTTGGTTCATTGTCCTCGTAGGAAAATTCCAGCCCGATAGGGTTCTGGCTTCCAACGTAGCGCTGCGCGAAGGTCTGGTTGACGATGGCGACCTTAGGTGCGGAGCCATCGTCGGTAGTTGCGAATTCCCTTCCCCGGAAAAGCTGAATTCCGGTAGTGGCAAAGTAATTCAACGAAACGGAGTTGACTTGAGCATTGCCCCGAGTGATTCTTCGTCCCCTGCCGTCGGTGACAACTACGTCGCTCGAGTCATGGCATCCAGCAACCAGTGAACAGCTGGTGATGCTGGCTGATCGCACTCCAGGGATGGCCTCCATTCGATCGGTGAGGCGCTGGTAGAGCGAGGGAAAATCACTGGTCTGGTAATTCACAAGATGTGTGTCGATCTGAACGTTGAGCAGGTGGTCGCGGTCAAAGCCGGGATCGAGACGGCTGTAATTCTGAAGCGTCTCAAGAAACATTCCCGCCCCTACGAGTAGAAGAAGAGAGAGCGCGACCTGAGCGGCCACAAGCATTTTGCGCACGGACCAGCGGCGGGCTCTGTCACTTCCTGTGATCGACTGAACGCCGGTCTTTAACACGGATACCGGATCGACGCTCGCGCCCTGGAACGCGGGAGCGAGTCCGAAGAGAACACCGGTAGCCACTGCGACGATTACGCCGAAGGCGAGAATGCGCGCGTCTGGCGCCAGGTTGAGTGGAATCGTCGTCTTTCCTGCGGAGGCCCAGCGAGGCAGAACTGTGGCACACCCATACGCTACCGCGATCCCCAGAACTCCTCCTCCGAGAGACAACAACAGGCACTCGGCGAGCATTTGCTGCATCAGACGCGTGCGGCTGGCTCCGATGGAAAGCTGCACCGCGAGAGCATGCCGGCGCGCGGCGGCACGGGCCAACAGCAGGTTCGCGATGTTGGCGCAGGCGATAAGCAACACGATCGCCGCCATGGCCATCAGCAACAGGAGCGGTTGCTCAAATTGCTCCTTGAGGTTGGCGAATCCGCGCTGCCCCGGTTCAAGGGTGAGACGAATTCGCAGCATCGCCTCCCGCTGCTCGGGATCATACAAGTGCTGTATCCAGGATTGGAGAATGCTCCTGTATTGCTGATCGAGGACGGTCATGATCTGAGGAACGGCCGCGGGAGACTTGACGCGCATCACCAGGAGCAGCCAGTTGATGTTGGCCTGCGGAATCCATGGTTGCAGTGATTGTGCCGCCCCAAAGTCGCTGTAGTGGTCGTGATAGCCCACCACCGACTGCATGCTCAAGGGCATCCAGAACGCCGGCTGAGTTCCAGCACGGGAGCCGAAAAACCCTTGGGGCGCTACCCCGACGATCGTGAGCGGGACGCGGTTCACTGCGAGTTTGCGGCCGATCACAGCGGGATCGGCCCCGAATTGGCGCTGCCAGTAGCTATCACTGATGACAGCCACGGGGCTGCCGCCAATCTTCTCGTCGTCGGCCGGAGTGAGCAAACGACCGAGGACCGGGTATGTCTCGAATACCTGAAAGTAGTTGCCCGAGACCAGCTGCCCTTGTGTGAGCTGGGGCTGTTCTTTTGCCATGCTGACGTAGAAGTCGTCAGGCCAGCCCATGGCCGCGATGGATGCTGTCTCCGGAAGCTGCCGGCTTACGTGATCAAAGAAAAGATATGGAAAGCGGCTCTTATCCGCGGGGTGATTGCTTTGTTTCACGATAAAGAGTTGCTCGGGATTGGGCACCGGCAGGGATTTCAGCAGAACCGCATCGAGAAGCGTAAAGATGCCAGTATTGGCCCCAGTGCCAAGAGCGAGGGTGAGCAGGGCGATGATCGTAAAGCCTGGAGTCTTGCTCAACCGGCGCCACGCGTATTTGATATCCGCCCACAGAGATTCGAGCGTAGGCCACTGCCAGACTTCACGACTCCGTTCCTCGATCACCGTCACATTGCCGAATTCGCGGCGGGCAGATTGTTCCGCCTCTTCCCGCGCCATGCCGTCATCCATCAGCCCGGCAATCTTTTCTTCCAGGTGTTCCCGGATCGACTCTGAGAGTTCCTCGTACCGGCGCCGGCGAGCGAATATCTCTTTGAGCATCTGAAACCTCCTAGGATCTTGCCAGCGCAAGCACGCGGCTGATTCCGGCGAACATCTGCTCGACGCTCGAGATTTCCTGCTCCAGATGCTTTCGCCCCGCCTGGGTCAGCTTGAAGATTCGTACCGGCCGGTTCCTCGCCGATAGACCCATTTCCGATTCCAGCCAGCCGGCTTTCAACATGCGCTGTAAAGCCGGGTATAAGGACCCCTCCTCAATCTCGAGCAGATCGTCTGACATCTCCTTGATTCGCTGCGCGAGGGCATAACCGTGCATTGGCTTCCGGCTGAGAGTCTTAAGAATCATCAATTCCAGTGCGCCGGGGAACAGATCGCGGTATTCGGGTTTCTTAACCATGCAGGGATGATAGTCTCACAATACTATTTTCGCAATAGTATGTTAGAACAATGCTGACCTCCCCGCTCGGCAGAAAATAAAGCTCCAATCTCCGGAACACCCACTCAAATCGCGAAAAATCGAGACCACAGCCTAACCGGAATACCATTTTCTTATCTAATGCGCTGGATGGAAGAGAGTGACGACTCCATACGCCGGGCGATCCTTTCCGGCGACAAGGAAGCTTACAAGGTGCTCATGGCGCGCTATACCCAAATTGTCTTCCGCGTTGCCTATCGCATTACCGGCAATGAGTCCGATGCCGACGAGGCTGTGCAGGAGGTGTTCCTGCGTGGGTACCAGTCCCTCCCAACCTTCCAAGGGCGGTCAAGCATGGGGACCTGGTTCTATCGCATCGCAGCCAATTGCGCCCTCGAGGTTGTGGGCAAAAGAAGGCCGGAAGCCCAGAGCCGTATCGCGGAAGAGAACGATCCGGAACGGAGTGAGGTCCAGTTGGCCGACATAAAAGCAGGCCCCGACCGGCTGCTGTTGAGCCGCGAGATCGAGGCAAGGCAGCAGGCGGCGATGAGCGAGCTCACCCCCACCGAGCGCACCGCCTTCGTGCTGCGCCATATGGAAGACCGCTCGACGGAAGAGATCGCAGCTGCTCTCAACATCGCTCCCAATGCTGCCAAGCAGGCAGTTTTTCGCGCGGTGCAGAAACTCAGGCGTCAACTTGCGCCCCTATGGGTAAACACATGAAGCATTTGGAAGAAGCAGAACTGGTCGAGCACTACTACGAAGAATCCGCCAACATGGGCGAATGCGAGCGTCACCTGAAAGCTTGCCCGGTATGCGCCAGGCAGTACGCGGAGTTGTGCCGGGTTCTCGAAGCGGTGGCCACACCCAAGCCACCGGTGCGGGGGGAGAATTATGTCGAACAAGTCTGGCAATCCATTGACGCCTCGCTCGCGAGATACGAAAAGCCCAAAAGGAGTTGGATCGGATTTTACCGGCCCATGGGTTGGGCAGCTGCCTGCGTACTGTTACTTGCTGTGACCTTCGTTGCCGGGCGCCGGTGGGAGCGTAAGCAGGCCTCATCGGTAGCCGTGGCGGTTGACCCGCTAGCCCGTCAACGGGTGGTGATCCTTGTTCTTGGGGACCATCTCGATCGTTCTGAGCAGCTCCTGGTCCAGCTCAATCACGCAGATAGCAACGACCTTTCGGCTTTGCCGCTGCGCAGCGAAGCCAGAGAATTGCTGGCCAGCAACCGTTTGGTGAGGCAGAGCGCGATGCAGGCCGGCAACCTCCATGTGGAAGCCTCGCTCGACCGCTTGGAACGTCTGCTGATGGAGCTTGCCAACGAGCCCGACAACCTCACCGAGGCCGATCTGAACCGCCTCAGGCAAGAGATGAATACCGACGGTCTTCTCTTTGATATTCGCGTCCTGCGCTCCCGGGTTCATTCCTCGGGCGCTCCCACAGCAACGAAAGGGGTTCCCATTTAAATGAATACGAAACCACTACTGTTCGCAACACTGCTGATTGCCTTGTCGGCGCCGCCGGCGCTATGCGCGGATGACAATGCAGCCACCCAAGCGAAGGAGGAGACGCTCTACTCGGAAGGCACGCGCGCCATCAACGATGCCCATTGGGCCCAGGCCGAATCCATCTTCCGTAATCTCGCCTCGCAGCATGGCCCCCGCGCCGAAGCTGCCCTCTATTGGGAAGCCTATGCCGAGAATAAACAGGGCAATGCCGGGCGCGCCCTCGAGATCTGCGCCGAGCTCAGGCATGCGTATCCACAAGGAAATTGGGTAAAGGAATGCAGCGCGCTGGAAATAGAGATTCATGGCAAGAGCGACGATCCTCTGCCGCCTCAGGCCGAGCAGGATGAAGAGCTCAAGCTGCTCGCCCTCAACTCGCTCATGCAGCAGGATGAAGCCCGCGCAGTGCCGATCATTCAACAGATTCTGAACAGCGACAAATCAGACAAGCTCAAGGAACGGGCGCTCTTCGTTCTGGGCCAGGATCAATCTCCGCAAGCGCAGGCACTGCTCGGCCAGGTGGCCAGCGGCGAGCGCAACCCGGCCTTGCAGCGGAAGGCCATACAGATGTTGGCCGTCACCCGCGGCAAGCAAGCCTCCGAGACCCTCGCCAATATCTACCGCCAGACCACCAACCAGGAGATAAAGAACACCATTCTCCATACCTATCTCATCATCGGCACCCCCGATCCGCTGCTGGAAGCGGCGCGTCATGAATCCAACCCTGAACTTGTGCGCACTGCGGTGCACACTCTGGGGGCGATGGGGGCGACTTCGCAATTGCTCACTCTTTATCACGACACCAGCAGCGCCGAGGTCAAGGCGGAGGTGATCAACGGGTTCATCCCCGCGGGGCAAAAGGGCGCCGACGCGCTGGGCAGCATCGCCGGCTCAGAGCAGGATCCCGAACTACGCCGCAAGGCGATTCGCAATCTAGGGATAGCGGGCGGTATGTCCGCAGCGCCTGCGCTGGTCGCGACTTACAGGAAGAATTCAGATCTGGAAACGAAAAAGGCCGTCGGTCAGGCGCTGTTCCTCGCAGGGGATAGCCACGATCTGGTCGAACTCGCCCGGGCCGAGAAGGACCCGGCCGTCAAGCAATCGCTGGTGCAGCAACTGAGCCTCATGCACAACAAAGACGCCACCGACTACATGCTGGAAATTCTCAGCAAATAACTGGAAGGAGATCGCTCCATGAAGAACAACGCGCTTATGGTTCTGGTATTGGCCGCCTCCGCACTGATTACCAGCGCTCAGGAGCCCCGGGTCAACCACACGCAGTTTCACTCCGGACCGGTGAGTCTGGGACTGTCCGCGACGGTGGACCGATTTCGCCACTCCAATGCTCCGCTTTGGTTGGGATATGCGGTGCCGGCTCTTCCGCGAGCACATCATTCTTCGTGTTCGTTTGGCGGGGGGTCATCAGAAGTGGAAGCTGGATGCTGCAATGAGCTTCAACTTGAGGACACATCAGACAATCTGATTACCTCCGATTCGCCTGCTCCCATCGTCGATGTGCTTTTCCGGCTTGACCACGGCGAGGTTACGAAGACGCGCGTGGCTCCCGTGGGATGCACCCTGGATGCCGGCGGAGTCCCATTTGAGTGGCTGACCGATGTGCAGCCGGCAGACAGTGCTGACTTTCTCGGCAAGCTTGCCAAGAATGCCGCTACGCTTCGTGACAGCGGAGCCGGGCATGGCGGGGCGGTCGATGAGAATCTGGCTGCCTTGAGCATGCATGCAACGCCCCGGGCAACCGAGGTGCTGGTGTCGCTCGCCTCCCCCGAAAGCAGCGCCTACCTGCGCGAGAAGGCGGCATTCTGGTTGGGCGCGCAGCGCGGCCACGACGGATTGCTGGCCTTGCGTCAGCTGGTGGGCAGCGAGCAAGACGCCAAGCTCCGCGAAAAACTCACCTTTGATATCTCTATCAATTCAGACCCTGGTGCAATCGACGATTTGATCCAGATGGCGAAATCGGACGCCGATAGCCGGGTTCGTGCTCAGGCTCTTTTCTGGTTGGCGCAGAAGGCCGGCAAGAAAGCCATCAGCACTTTGAACGCGTCCATCGAGAACGATCCCAACTACGAAGTCAAGAAGAAGGCAGTCTTTGCCCTCAGCCAATTGCCCCGCGAAGAAAGTGTGCCCCAGCTGGTCCACGTTGCCGACACCAATTCCAACTTCGCCATTCGCAAGGAAGCGATCTTCTGGTTAGGACAAACCAACGACCCTCGTGCCCTTGCCTACATCGAGCAAATGCTCAAACGCTAAGCCGTCGGAGATCGTCGGACCGGAAGCCGCTCACGAACGAGGATACGAAGCCACCCCTATCAACCACTATGGGCTAGTCCCTCACAGCATCAGAAGGAGACGATTTTGAGCCCTGGAACCATCTGGAAGTGACGCACGTTTGCGGTGGCCACGCGGTAGCCAAGCTCCAGCGCTGTAACTCCGATCAACAGGTCGGAGAGGGCGATACGGACGCCTTTTGCGGTGCTTTCGCCGTCTATCTGTCCGGTGCGCAGAGCGACTGGAACCGTCACCGGATGCACCGGGAGGGCAGTCGTCAGCTCTTGCAGGAATTGTCGCCGCATGGTCTTTCTCTCCGCCGTATCCGCACGGGCTGCGCCGTGCGCCAGCTCGATCAGCTTCACGACCGAAAAGGCCACTTCTTCACCGCCTGCGCGTCCGGCGATTTCGCTCAGCACTTGCCGTGCATTGCTGCCCTTGGGTTCTGCCGCGATGAGCACGCTGGAGTCGAGTATTAGTCCCATGCTGGAGGGTTCAGAGGTTCGCGATGGGTGGCCACCGCCTCTGCGACGTCGCGGGCAAAGTCCTCATCGATCGTCGCCGGGGAGTCTTCCGGCAACAGGGCGATGCACTCCTCGATGGTTCGGCGCGGCGGGCTTGGCGTGTGCAGCACAGCCACGGTGAGCGAGCCATCCTCGATGATAACCTCAGCACCGGCGCGCACGTGAGCCAGCAGGGCGGTGAAGTCGCGCGCGGCATCGGCTGCCGAGATGTGGATCGTCGCCATATGCATGATGATACCTCTGTTCCTTGCAGGGTTGTTATTCTTCGTTTTCTTCGGCATTGCAGCGTGGTCAGCGAGGTGTCTCAAAAGCTGAGCCAGCTTCCACCAAATTCGCAGCTACGCGTACAATTCCATTCGGACAGCCTCTACGGATGGAATCCATGAGTGGATATGCTTTACCTCACGGTTTGGCAGGTGAAGAACAGCGTTTGGCTCTCATGTCGACTCTGCTCGATCCTTTCGAGCTCGCTTGCATGGAACGGTTGGGAGTTGGTGAAGGGTGCCGCTGTTTGGAATTCGGCTGCGGGAACGGATCCATTTCGCTCGCACTGGCCGAACGCGTGGCGCCGACCGGCCTCGTCATAGCAAGCGATATCGATCTCTCTTATGTCTCGCGCCTCAAAAGACCAGGCCTTCAGGTAAGGCACATCGATATCCTTCACGATCCGATCGAAGAGAGTTCCTATGACTTCGTCGTGGCGCGCGCCCTTCTTCATCATGTGCCGTCGGCTCGCAACTGCCTTCAGCGCATGCTCACAGCATTAAAGCCGGGAGGCACGCTCCTTTCCATCGAACCTGACATGCTGCCATGCACGGTCGCCGAGCCGGCATCGATGCGGACATTCTGGCAGGGATGGTTGAACTGGTCGGTGGATGCCGGCATCGATTACTTTATCGGCCGTAAAATCCCTGCCTGGCTGGATTCACTCGGCGTCGACGACGTCGCCAGCGAAGGACATACCGCGAATTTCAACGGCCGATCTGACTGGGCAAATTATTGGATGGCGACGATTGGAGAGTTGCAGTCATCGTTGCTCAAAGGGGGTTACGTCACAACGGCGTGCCTCAAAGAATTCGAGACTTGCTATCGGGATCCACATTACTGGGCCAGTCTCATCACGTTTAATGCAACCTGGGGAAGGAAGGGCTCTTCCTCATGACGGTCTTGCAAGGTCTTCAACCGCGCGCTCGTTGGATGCGCCTTGGCACCGCCGAGATTCTTAAGCGCTTTTACTTTTGTGAGCGCTCGCTGGTGATTGCTTGCTCTGCATGGC
The DNA here is from genome assembly GCA_963826875.1 of uncultured Acidobacteriaceae bacterium. Taxonomy (GTDB): domain Bacteria; phylum Acidobacteriota; class Terriglobia; order Terriglobales; family Acidobacteriaceae; genus PALSA-350. The sequence goes on from CAWGYP010000002.1 coordinate 52,043, forward strand.
TGCCGCTCATTGCCGCGATGGAACCGAAAACTCTACTCACACTCTTCTCCTGGCAGAACGCGCAGACCGCGAACGAACTGCGCGAGCGAACCTTCGAATTGCGCTACCCAAGTCGCTCGATGGACGAGGAAGGAGCCGACCGATCGCTGGTCGAACTCTTCGACGAACTCCGCAACTCACCCTCAGAGGCGGCGTTTTTCTCTGTGCTGGCTACTGTACTGCTTCCGGCGGTGCGAGACGCCTATCGAGAATTCCTCCACCACTCCGATCCGCTCGCCGACGCACCGACCCACCGCTTCCTCAATCTCGCGTTGACAGAGAAACATCAGCAGATCGAGACCGTGCGGGCCTGGGCCGATCAGGAACTAGCGCGCCGGCCTGCGGATCGCGCCAGGGCAGAGGCCTGGACAGCTGCGTTCCTGGAGCGTTTGAGCGCCCTCGGCGGCGTCGGTACAGAGCGTGTGCCGGTCGATCTTCGCCACCAGCCACTGCCCGGGGGCCGTGTTTACGCAGTGCCGATCGAGCCTGCACGCGACCAGCACTACCACCTCACCCGCTTCTACTGGCCAGACAATGTCGATCCAACCTACCCTTACGGCGAGGGCTATCGCCTTCAGTTGCGCTCGGCCATCAGTCACTTGAACGAGGTTTGGGCAGTCGAGACGGGCGGCATTATTCTCAGCTCCTTCGCCTCAGTGTTGCCGTGGGAATTTGTCCGCGATGCGGCACGCTGGACTTACGACGAGTCGCGGCACTGCAGAATGGGACGCGACCGGCTCACCGCCTGGGGCTACAAGCCGGCGGAATTGCCTCTCGGCAACTACATCTATCTCGCCTCTGCGGGAGAGGACCCCATCTACCGCCTGGGCATGCTCTTTTTCTTTGAGACCAAGAACATTCGTCACAAACCGGAGCGGGTGAAAGCCTTTCACTCCATCGGCGATGCGGCCAGCGAACACGACATGGATTTCGATTGGGCCGACGAAACCATGCATGCCGGCTATGGCAAACGCTGGTTACAAAAGCTGCTGGAAATCCGCGGCGAAGATCAGTCCAGGTATCACGAGATTCGTGACCGTTGTGGCGAAATGGTCAGCGCTATCGTAAAGACTGCGCGGACCGAGGAAGTTGCGGAACTGACGCTGCTGGTAGACGCCATCCTGGCCAAAGCGGAAAACCAGGCATCCTTATGAGCACAGTCACAGTTGTAGGCAGCTATATCGCCGCGCTGGTGATGGACGTGGCGTCGATCCCGCTCGAAGGCCAGACGGTGATCGGCCAGAATTTTCACACGACGCACGGCGGCAAGGGCTCCAACATGGCAGCGTGTGCGGCGAGACTCGGCGCGGCTAGCAGATTTTTCGGTAAGGTCGGCCATGATGCTTTCGGCGAAGGGTTCGTTCGACTCCTTGATCAGGAGAAGGTCGACGGTGGCGCTCTTCTTTTCTCTGACACGAAACCAACGGCCGTGGGTTTCATCATTTTCAGCAGCAATGGTTCTAATGTCATCGTCATCGATACGGCGGCCAACGGGGAGTTCTCACCAGCCGACATCACCGCTCATGGCGAAGTGATTACTTCGTCCGCAGTGGCGGTATCGCCGCTCGAAATACCGCTGGCCACGGCACTCGCCGCCGCCTCGGTGGCCAAGACTGCCGGCACGAAGTTCATTCTTAATCCAGCTCCTGCAATGGACTTGAGAAATGTCGATCTGAGCGCGGTGTTTGCGCTGACCCCCAACGAACTCGAGGGCCGCGTCTGTCTTGGATTGCGCCCCGACGATCCAATTTCAGACAACGAGGTTGTGCTCCGGTTGCTGCGGCTGGGCGTCGACAATGTCATGCTCACGCGTGGTGGTAAGGGTGTGCTTTGGGGTTGTGGGGCGGGACTTGTGGAAGTGCCCGCAGTGCCTGTGCTGGTGGTCGACACAGTGGGAGCCGGCGATGCATTCAACGCCGGGCTTGCCGTTGGTCTGAGCGAGAAGAAGAGTACCCTTCAGGCGATTGCGCTCGGAGTGACCGCGGCATCCTTGTCCACGCAGCGTCGCGAAACCATCGCATCGTATGCGTATCGTGCCGAAGTCGATGTTTTTTACGAAAAGACGCTCAGGGGCGCGTTTGCGATAGAGCCGCAACGAATCGTATGAAACTCGTTCGCGCCGACGAGGAACACGCTCTACTCACGGGCTTTCCTGGTGGCCTGATCTCGTAAGCCCAACAGGGCGTCGAAGATCCTGCCCAGCATGGCTCTCATCTTCCGCTCAGGAAGGACATCATGTTCCAAAGTTGCCTCGAGCACGAGCGCAGAGAAAACCCCCGGGGGCTGATAGAAATGCTTCTCTTAAAACGTTGGCGAGTGAATTGATGGACAAGCCTTATGTTGAGTTGGTGGCGCCGAAACGCCCCTCCCCGAAATCCTCCGGAGATATCACGCTGACGACTATGCCACTATCGAGAATCCGATCAGTGGAACGAGCTGCTTCATCGTCCACGAGCCAGCCCAAGCCGGTCCGGCCTCGCCGAAGATGCTCGGCAGAATCTGTGTGCCGCCATTGAGTTCCATGAGGATCGCCGATCAGTCGGTCGGCATCTTTCACACCTCTGACGTTCTGGCGCCATAGATCTGATCGTCGGCCTGCGTTCGGCTCAGTGGGGGCGCAGGGCTGAGAGTATCGTCTTGCCCACCAGGCTGAAGATGGCGGTTGATTGTGATTTGTTATCGCGATCGAGCCGGTTCACGCTAATCACCAGCGACGCGTCAAGTTCCTTGACGTAGTACATGTCCGTGCTGAAGCCGTTGATGGTGCCGGAGTGTCCACAAAATCCATGTCCTAGGGCCACGCCTTCGCCGTAGTCGGCGTCGGTTCCCACCAGCGGCTGGCCTTGCATGCGTTGCTGCTGCGTCTCGGGCTTCAGCAAGTCGCCCCGGCACAAAGCTCGCGAGAAGGTACGAAGATCAGAAACGTCGGAAATGACCGCTCCTGCCGCACCCGCCAGGGGCGGATTGAAGAGCGTCTTGTCGTCGAAGCGGCTAGTGGCCGGGTTCCAGCCATACCCGTGAAGGCCGCCTGGAACCCCAGTGCCGGTGGGGTAAGACGTATGCTGCAGTTTAAGCGGGAGGATCACTGTTTGGGTGATCAGGGTGCCGATGTCTTTGCCGGTGACCCGCTGCACAATGCCGGCCAGGATGTCGTAGTTGAAGTCCGTATATACGCCCACCATGTTGGGCGGTTTGAATTGTCCTTTGAGCTGGGCGATGGCGTTGAGGTCGTCGGCAAGCGAGGGAGCCGGCTTGAGAGGCGCGTCATACACGTGCGCCAGCACGGCGTCGTCATCGGGCGCCGGAATGCCGCTGCGCATGCGCAGCAAGTCGTCAATGGTGATGCGATCGGCGTTGGGAAATTGCGGATACCACTTCGCGATGGTGTTAGTTTTGTGCAGGAGCCCCCGATCGACCAGGACCAGGATAGCGGTTGCGGCAAATGGTTTGGTGATGCTGGCAATCCGGAACGGCTGATCGAGCGTGCGCCTCGCGTGGGTTTGCACATCAGCGGAACCATCGACAAATGTGTATTGCCCTCTGCCGGGAACAAAGACGCCCACCGCTGCGCTGGGCAGGTTGTTTTGCTGAACCAGGTCCGCGAGTTGGCCGGTCAGGCGCGTCCCGGCCTCGGCCGCGAATAAGGTGTTGGTGACCGTCGGCCCCGTTGAGAGAGGCGAGGACGGAGCCACCCATGCACAAAGACAGGATAAAAACGGCAAGAGCCAGGCGCAACGCCAAAGGAAGCGCATGCAGACCACCCATTCGTGAGCGCGAATTGCGGTTGCCTGCTCTGCGCTCGAGAACCGATTTTAAGGCAGAGCCGCGAGTCGCAGGTGAGCGAATCAAAAAGAAAATTCCGGCGATGAAGGGATTCGCCCGAAAAATCCGCTAATAAGGGCAAGGACTGCTAGGGCTTAAGAGAATCGCCTGCGGCTCCGAAGTCAAACCATCGAAAAGGAGAAGACCATGCCAACCACATCTGAATCGATCCTCGCCCCAGGAGGCCGCCCAATGCGGAAGCTCATGTTTGGACTCGCTGCCTGGAAGTTTTGGCGGAGTAACCCTTCGACAACGGAGATACTGTCCGCCGGACAAGTTTTTCTCCGGGACGACATGCGCGACTTTAATCCAAGGTATGTCGAAGCCTGGCTGTACGAGTGTGACTACAAGATGCGGCGAAAACAAGCGGCGGGGAAACCTGCGGATGCCGGCCTTGCTCGCTTGCGGGATCAGATTTGCAACGTGATTGCACAAAAGAACACACGCGAAGCAAGCCCCAGCTCCCCTAATACCTTGAATATGGATGCCTCGGCCCCTCAATCGGCATCTTGAGTATTTTCTATGACGGTGCGTTGGAATCGCTCGCGCGGCTCAATGACCTGCGGCGCAGCGCAAAGTGCGGGTCACTTCGCGCTGTGCCTTCACTCTGGCGAATGAGCTTTTGTCCTTCCGCGAGTCTGCCTTCGCGGTCGAGACATGCTCCCAGCGCCATATCCGCTTCTGCCACTTGCCATGGGAGCAGCGGGAACGGAGATTGTCGGGCGGCGACAGATGCCCTCTGAAGCAGTGCCTCTGCCTCCGCATATTTATGTTCGTCGATCAAGACCTCACCGAGTCGAACCTCGGCGGCGATCAAGTCAGGGTGGGCGGCGCTGAGTTGTGTGGAGCGAAGAGCGAGCGCTTGATGCAACTGCAATTCGGCCGCAGGAAAATTTCCTTCAAAGTCGAGCGTCGTACCCAAATCCATGAGCGACGATGCAAATGCGGGGCTGCCGGGACCGGTAATGCGGCGGCGCATTTCCAGAGCCTCGCGATCGAAGCTTTCGGCTTCCTGCGGATTTCCCTGATCCAGCCGGAGATCCCCAAGGTAAGCCAAAACCTTTGCCGCGCCCAGGTTGTCGTGACCGCGCGTTTGTTGAAGAATCGCGAGCGCCTGCCGGTAATTCTGCTCGGCGCCGCGCAAATCCCCCTTCTCTTCGAGCATGTGGCCCCAATTGCCGATGGCATTCGCTGTTCGCGGATGATTGGGGCCAAGCTGGGCGCGAAGGATGCGGAGGTTCTCTGCAAGAAAGGGCTCAGCGCTCCGCCAATCTCCTTTTTCGAGAAGAATCCATCCCAGGTTGTTGAGAGAATAAGCGGTATCGGGATGATCGCGGCCAAGAAGGCGGAGCCGAAGCGCAAGATCCTGCCGTTCGGCCGATTCTGCTCCGATCAGGTCACCTGAGTCGATCTGCACTCCGATCAGGTTGTGCAGCGTGCTGGCAAAATCGACGGTTTCGGATCCTCCGCTGCGGCGGAGCAGATCCAATTGCTCACGCAAAAGCCGGCCGGCCTCTTCATACCTACCCTTGCTTTCCAAAAGCAATGCCAGATAGTTGCGCGTGCCTGCGAAGGAGTCAGCGCCGGATTTGCGATTAAGGTCCAGTGCCTGGCGCAAGACAGGCTCTGCTTCGTCGAGCCGATCCTCCAGGTAGAGGCACTCGCCCAGGTTAGCCAGGCTCTGCGCAACCTCCTGGCCCGTCCCCAGCTTCTTTCTGCGCACTGCGAGAGCATGGCGGAAAAGCGGCTCCGCGTCGTGGTATTTGCCCTGGAGCCGCAGAACGGTACCAAGCAGATCCTCTGTGGCGGCGAACTCGAGGGACTCACTCGAGCCCGAACGCTGACGAAGTCCATAGGCCTTCTCGAGCGTAGCCTGGGCTTCAGGGTAATGACCAAGACGCTGATACGAGTATCCGATATCGTCGAGCAGAGAAGCCTGCAGCAATGGGTCCCGCGATAGTTCCGTATCAATCCGCCTTGCTGCCTGATCGAGTAGCTGGCGTGCGGTGATCTCTTTGCCGCGCGCTTCGTCTGGCGTGGCCGCGCGAAAAATGCTGGCCAAAAACTGCTTCTCGCGCTCTGCAGTGAGTCTTTCTCGCGTTGCCCGCCGTGCGAGCAACCCCATACCCACGCTGAATCCAATCAGCGCCAGGACCATGAACATCGCTGCCGCAACCCCAGCTCTGTGCCGTTGTACAAACCTGCCCGCCCGGTAGGTCCAGCGATCGCCCCGCGCAGCCACGGGATAACCGCGCAGGTAGGAACGTACATCCGCAGCCAGGGCAGCCACGGACACATAGCGGCGCGAGGGCTGCTTGCGCACAGCCATTAAAACTATGTTGTCGAGATCGCCGCGAAGCATCCCGCGAGCGAAAGGAGTGGGCGCAGCATCTTCGGCAACCGGAACGTGGCTGGGCGCCACTGGCTCGCGTTCGCACACGATCTGCGCGGCTTCGAGCGGACTGGCCGTCTTCAGGCGGAACAGTCGTTCTCCAGTCAAGAGTTCGTAGAGCAGGACTCCCAGCGCATACACATCGGTGCCCGTGGTCACGGGCTCCCCTCGAAACTGTTCGGGGCTGGCATACTCCGGTGTCATCAATCGATCGGCGGTGCGAGTTCGATCCTGCAGAGACAAGTCACTGTCGAGAAGCTTGGCAATCCCGAAATCGAGAAGTTTTGGGATGCCATCGGCGGTTACCAGAATATTGGCCGGCTTGATATCGCGATGGACGATCAGGTTTTTGTGAGCGTAATCCACTGCCGCGCACACTGCACAAAAAAGATCCAGTCGCCCGGCAAGGTTCAAGTTTCGTTTGCGGCAGAATTGATCGATCGGAATTCCTTCTACATACTCCATGACAAAGTAGGGCAAGCCATCCAGGGTTACGCCGCCATCGAACAGTCGCGCGATATTGGGGTGGTCGAGGTTCGCAAGGATGCGGCGCTCGCTCTGGAAGCGCAGAAGCAAAGAAGGATCGGCACGCATGCCGGCACGAACCACCTTGATCGCAACCTGCTTCTGGTAGACATCGTCGGCGCGGGAGGCGAGATAGACGATTCCCATGCCACCCTCGCCAATTGTCCGAAGAATTTCGAAGGCGCCGATCTGGCGGCCGATGGGAAGTGTGCCGGTACCGAGTTCTTCGGCGACCCTGAGCACCGGCCGCTCGAGAAATCCATCTGTGTTCTCCGCCGCGGCCAACAGAGCTTCCAAACGCGAGCGAAGCTCGGGACGACTTTCGCAGGCCTCGTCGAGGAAGCGCCCACGTTCAGTGGGCTCCAGGTCCAGAGCGGCGTAAAAGAGCTTCTCCAGTTCGTGCCACGCTTCAGGAGCCGCGCCGGCCGTCATTTTTGCGGTCCGCTGCCCGCAGTGTTTTTCAATTCCTCATAGAGCCACGCCTTGGCTAATTTCAGCTCCCGGTGAATCGTGACTTCCGAAATATCGAGCGCCTCGGCGGCTTCACGATAAGTAAGTCCCCCAAAAAAGAGCAATTCGACGATGGCGCTTTTGCGCGGGTCATGGCGTGCCAGCAAGTTCAGGGCGTCGTCAATGTCCACAAGTGCGGAGTCGGCGTGGGGGTGGACGTACAACGCCTCGTCAAAAGCGATCTTCTCTACATTTTGTCCGCGCTTTTCACTGCGCAAGGTTCGTGCATGGTCAACCAGGATGCGTCGCAGCAACCGCGCCGATACGGCATAGAAGTGGGCCCGATTTCGGAATGAAACATCTGATTTTACAAGGCGGACATACGCCTCGTGGACCAATGCAGTCGCTCGCAATGTATGGTCGCGCCGCTCGGAGCGCATGCATCGCATGGCGAGCTTATGCAACTGCTCGTAAACGAGGGGCATGAGCTCATCCAGCGCGCTCTTGTCCCCGCTACTCCAGCCCTGCAATAGCCGCGTGATCTGTTCCTGATCGCAGGTCATCCTTCAGCTTTCAGCGTACTCTCGATTTCCCACCGGTAAACCGGAAAATTCCGCATCGCGCGTGTCGCCACAGCTCAAGCAAGGTTTGGGGATGGCGAGGGGATACTTCTAAAGATGGCGTAGCGACTGGCAAAGTAGGTGTGATGGGCGTAGGCCCTCAAATGGCTCGCTGACTCCACCACCCCGGACAGGACCGGATTGTGGTAGACGAGGATCACGTCACGTGGGTGCTCGGCGAGGGATCGGTTGAGGTTTTGGATGACCGGCCCCATGACGAATTGGTCAAACGGGTAGAAAAGATAAATAAGCAAAGGTTCAAGCGGAAATTCGTACTGCGTTGCATCCATGTGTACCGGTTCGATCTGAAAACAGGACTGGTTCGAGTTTCGATAGGTTTTCACATTCTGCTGAGCCAGGGCATGGAGATCCGAGGCGAATTCAATGCCGATGACGCGGCGGAAGGGGAGCTCGGCGGCAAGCAGTAACATTCTGCCCTTGCCCGAACCTATGTCGAGGAAGGTGTAGTTCGAAACGTCGGTCACCGGGAGATTGCGGAGTATGTGCCGCCCGGTCCGAGGGGTCGTGGGGATATAGGCGATGGCGTGAGAAACGTTCTCACCGACAACGGTCAGTTCGCGCAGATCGTCGTCGCCGCAGGTTTTGACGTGATGGCGCCAGTCGAACCAATGTGCACGCAGCGTACTGCGAACAGAGGAAACGATACGCATTCCGGGGAGCCGCATGAGCGTGGCTTTGCGATCAATCATTTACACTCCCAGTATTCGTGAAGCAAGTTAGCCCCAAGTGAGCAGGCTTTCGATTATATTGCTGCCTAGAAACCCGGCATGACGAAATCGACAGGAGGAGCGTTGACCAATAAACCTAACGATCGCGGGACGCATCATTCGGACGGCCACACGCATGGGCAGGATCACGCGCATCCACACCGGCATGTTCATCCGCACAATCACGTTGTCTGCGGCGATGGCCATACCTCACGCCGCGACTTTCTCCGGGTGCTTATGGGGGGCGCCCTGGCCGGGGCTTCGATACTTGAGTTGGCTTACCATCGTGCTGCCTGGGCCCGCGCAGCGGCTCCCAGCTCCGATGCGAAGTTGTTCGACCTGCAAAAGGCGGCGAACGGGGTTTACTTCGCTCATGCCCGCCCCCAGGCCCTGTTGAACTGCAATGCCGCCATCTTTGTCCGGTCAAAGGATGTGGTCGTGGTGGACGCGCATTCCAAGCCATCGGCCGCCGCCTCACTCATTCACCAGATCCAGCGGGAAATCACCGAGAAACCAGTTCGTTACGTGGTCAATACGCATTTTCATTGGGACCACACCCAGGGTGATCATGCTTATCGCTTGACCGGCGAAAAGGTCGACTTCATCGCCAGCGTGGCCACCAAACAGCTTATGTCGGACTTGGCGGTTGCCAGGATGAAGGCTTCCGTGGGAGCAGTCCCGCAACAGATCGACGCGCTGCGCGCTCGGGCAGCACGCTCCGCCTCGGCTGCCGAAAAGGCTTTCTGCGCGGACCAGATCGCGCAGATGGAGGCATACGAGACAGAGCTGAAGAACTACACGTTGGAGTTGCCCACCATCACGTTCGACAAATCGTACCTGCTCCGGGATCCGGCGTTCGATCTGCACATCGATTTTTACGGCCATTCCCATACCGCTGGAGACATCTTCGTCTTTTGTCCGCAGCAGCGGGCGATCGCCACTGGGGACGCGATTCATGGCTTTCTGCCTAATATTGCGGACGGCTTTCCCCGGCTCTGGCCGGGCACGATCGATGCAGTCGGCCAGGCCGATTTCCAATTTCTTATGGGCGGCCATGGCCCATTGCAGACGAACCGCACGGTAATGACCAGCCAGCGAAACTATATCGAGGAGTTGACGGGGAAGGTCGCGGAAGGCAAGAAGGCCGGCCTAAGTATTGCGGAAATGCAGAAGCGTTTCACGGTGGCCTCCCTCAAATCTCTACAGTCGAACGGCTATGCAGAGTTTCTGGTGCGAACCAGCGAGCAGAGCGAAGCACATTTCGGCAAGATGCCTCCGCTGCAGGAGGGTGTGAACGCGAATATCCACGACGTCTACTCCAACCTCGACCGCGTCTAGCCGGCGTGTTTGCTCAGACTAGAGTTTCGGCGACAGGTTAGGTCCCCTCCAATTGCCTTGATGCCCGGCGGTACCTTTGCGCTTGTAGAAATGTGCGAAGAAAGCGAACTAAGCGAACTAAGTCAGGTGGGTGAACAGCATCCCCGGCAAAACGGGTACGCTTCGGTCGAGATGACAAAAGGTGGGGTCATGATGGCCTGGAACGGGCGGACACGGTGCTCAGTTTCCCCCAAGCGGAACGCCTGTCTGGAGTTTCGGGGCGCGACCTCGAAACTTCTCCTCCTTGACGATTTAGGAGAGCGCGGTCTAGACTCCTAATCATCTTAGGAGGGAGTGTGAAGGCGGCTTCTCTCGGCCCGCTCCAGGGCTATGGAATTTTGCAACCGGAGGAAATATGAAGCTCATTGCTTACGTTCGCTCCCTCAGCGACGCTCTCTTTCATCGCTCTCGGACTCAGGGCGAAATAGGGGAGGAGCTTGCGTCGCATATCCAACATCGCGTCGACGATCTGGAACGTTCCGGCCTGCCCCGCGCCGAAGCAGAACGCCGGGCGCGCATCGAGTTCGGCGGCTATGAGCGATTCCGCGAGGGATGCAGCGAATCGATGGGCGGACAACTGCTCGAGACCATGGTTCAGGATGTACTCGTTGGCCTGCGTATGTTGCGCAAATCTCCCGGCTTCACTGCTGTCGCCGTTCTGACGCTGGCGCTCGGCATCGGTGGCAATACCGCGATCTTTTCGATTGTGAACGACGTGCTGCTGAATCCGCTGCACTTCCCGCAACCGGACGAGCTCGTGGCGCTGCACGAGAGCAAGCCGAATTTCGAGAAGGGATCAATCTCGTACCCGAACTTTCTCGATTGGCAGAAGGATAATCACGTCTTTCAGCGATGGCGCTGGCTCGCCGTTATGCTTTTAGCCTTACCGGCAGAGGCGACGCGGAGCGGGTGCGTGGCGAATTCGTGTCGCGAGACTTTTTCCCCTTGCTCGGGGTGAATCCCATCCTCGGACGTACGTTCACGGCTGCGGAAGAGCAGGCCGGTGCGAGTCCGGTTGTGCTGATCAGCGAAAGATTGTGGCGGCAGAAATTCGATGCCGCTGGGAACGTGCTGGGTCAGGCAGTCACACTGGACGGGAAGGACTACACGATCGTAGGCGTGATCCCGGCGAGCTTCCATTTGCGCCTGCCGTTCTTCCACGAACAGGATGTATACACTCCCATTCGTCAGTGGAGCAATCCGCTGTTGATGAAGCGAGGGGCGGGTTTGGGCATTCATGGCATTGCACGCCTCAAGCCCGGCGTCACCCTTGAACAGGCCCGCGCCCAAATGGGCGAGGTCACGCGCAATCTCGCGGTCGCCTTTCCTGACGCTGACCACGGGATCAGCGCCAGCATCGTTCCCTTGAAAGAAGAGGTTGTGGGCGATGTCCGGCGGACGCTGCTCGTGCTGCTTGCCGCTGTGGGGTTCGTGCTACTGATTGCGTGCGTCAATGTTGCCAGTCTGTCGCTGGCGCGCTCGGCCCGGCGGAGCCGCGAATTTGCCGTACGTGTAGCGTTGGGCGCCAGCCGCGGAAGAGTCATCCGTCAAGTGATTACGGAAAGCATTCTGCTGGGGGTCGGAGCCGGAGTCGTCGGATTGCTCCCGGGGGTCTGGGGCATGCACGCCGCCATCCGGCTGCTGCCTTCGGCGCTGCCGCGGGTGGAGGAAATCGGGCTCGATGTTCGTGTTCTTGCTTTCGCGATGGCGCTTTCTCTGCTGACGGGGATCTTGTTTGGCCTGGTGCCGGCGTGGAAGACCTCGCAAGCCGACCCACATGCAGCGCTTAAAGAGGGAGGCCGCAGCGTAAGCGGGTGGCGTCACGGTACACTGGGGACGTTTGTGGTGATGGAGACGGCGCTGGCTCTGGTGCTGTTGATCGGTGCGGGATTGATGATCCGCAGCCTGGTGCGGCTCTGGAATGTCGATCCCGGTTTCAATCCGCATAATGTGCTGACCTTTGGCCTATCGTTGCCACCCTCGATAGCGAGTGCATCGCCGGACAGGATTCGTGCCGCGTTTCGCGAGGTGGATGACAAACTCGCGTCTGTCCCAGGAGTCAAAGCGGTTTCGCAAACATGGGGCGCGGTTCCGATCAGCGACGACGACGAGCAGTTATTTTGGATCGAGGGCCAGCCCAAGCCGGCCAACGAAAACGATATGAGCTGGGCAGTGGACTACATTGTTGAACCGGACTACTTGAAAGTCATGGGAACTCCACTGAAGCAGGGCCGTTTCCTCACGCCCCAGGACGACGAGCATTCTCCGTTGGTTGCCGTGGTTGACGAGGTTTTTGCCCAGAAGTATTTCCCGGGACAGAACGCGATCGGAAAGAGGATCACGCTGAATAACTCCGGGCAGACGGTGGAAATCGTTGGCATTGCTGCGCACGTCAAACAGTGGGGGCTCGATCTGGACGACACAAACACTTTGCGGGCCCAGTTCTATCTGCCGTGTATGCAGATGCCGGACAACTTTATTGCCATGACACCGTCGGGTTCGGGCGTGATGTTGCGTTATCAGGGGAGCCTATCCGCAGCGCTCGACTCCATTCGCCGCGCTAACAAAGAAATGAGCAGCGAACAGACGATCTATAACGATCAGACGATGGAGAGCGTGATCTCAGATTCGATGGCCGGCCGGCGTTTCGCGATGATTTTGCTAGGCGCGTTCGCGGCTCTGGCGTTGGGGTTGGCCAGCGTGGGCATCTATGGTGTGATTGCGTATGTGGTGGGAGAGCGTACGCAGGAGATCGGGATTCGCATGGCTCTGGGTGCGCGACAAAGCGACGTGCTCCGTCTTGTACTTTGGCAGGGCACACGGCTGGCCTTGTTGGGCGTCGTCATCGGGCTAGGAGCCGCACTTACTCTTACCCGCCTGATGACGCGGCTGCTCTATGGTGTAAGTGCAACGGACCCGGCTACCTTTGCCGGTCTGGCAGCTGTCCTGACTGCGGTCGCGGTTGCAGCTTGTTGGATTCCCGCGCGTAAAGCCATGCGCGTTGATCCGGTTGTAGCTCTGCGTTACGAGTAGGTCCCGGATAGGGGAGTTTCGGCGACGGAAAGATAAAGATCGCGGTTGTCGATACACTAAACCGATGCTGCGTACCGTCCAGACTATCCGCTACGTCCTCGCACTGCGCGAGGGCGGCTCACTGCCCGCGATCGTCGAGGCGGACGACCTCGGGCTCTACGTTGTGAAGTTCCGCGGAGCAGGGCAAGGCCCGCTGGCGCTGGTCGCGGAACTGGTAGCCGGTGAGATCGGCCGCGCGCTGGGGTTGAAAGTGCCGGAGCTGGTCTTTGCCGAAGTCGACGCAGCGCTGGGACGCAACGAGCCGGACGCAGAGATTCGTCATCTGCTCAAGGCCAGCACGGGGTTGAATCTTGCACTCGATTATCTGCCCGGCTCGACGATGTTCGACCCAGCGGCGGGCGATCGCGCAACGCCCGAGATCGCGTCGATGGCGGTGTGGTTCGACGCCTTCGTGCAGAATGTAGACCGCACCCCGCGTAACCCGAATCTGCTGATCTGGCACCATGCGCTGCACTGCATCGACCACGGCGCGGCGCTGTTCTTCCACCACAACTGGGAGACGGCGGAGGAGAAGGCCGAGTCGCCCTTCCCGGCGATTCAGCAGCACGTGCTGTTGCCATGGGCCAGCGCGATTGCGGACGCGTCCGCGTTGGCCCGTCAACGCCTCACGCCCGCCGTGCTGCGCGCGATTCTCAACCAGGTCCCCGATGCCTGGATCGCTTCCGGCGCCACGACCGCGGAGGAACGCCGCGCACAGTACTTCCAGTACCTGAGTCACCGTCTGGCGACCGCAGTAAACTTCGAACAGGAGGCGATCCGTGCTCACCAAAGCGTCGTTTGACTATGCAGTGCTGCGCGTGGTCCCGCGCGTCGAGCGGCAGGAGTTCCTCAATATTGGCGTAATCGTCTTCTGCCTGGAGAAGCGGGTGCTCGAGGCCAAGGTCCACGTTGACGAGGCACGGCTGCGAACGCTGTGGCCGATGCTCGACCTCGAAACGGTGAAGCAGCACGCAGACGGGGTCGTACGCATCTGCGCCGGCGACGAGACAGCCGGGCCCATCGCAAAGCTCTCGCAGAGAGAACGCTTCCAATGGCTGATCGCGCCGCGCAGCACGATCATCCAGACGTCGGCGGTGCATACGGGGATTCTTACGAAAGACGATTCACTCGCGGATAGGTTGGAGCGGCTCTTTGAGCAGTTAGTGGGAAGTATAGATACCAATGGAGATAAAGGGACAGCAGAGCGATTGCAGCCATTCTCATGAGCAGATGGCTGTCTCTTATCTCATGCCCCTTCGGCCCGTAAGAGTCCTCTGTCTTTCCGGCGGGCGCGCAAAACATGCAGGCCCACCGGAGGGAGTAAGTCTGCTCCGTTGCCCAGAAACCCTGCCCACAAACTGCCGTCCAGGACGCCCCAGGAAACTCGGGGGATACGTATCGTATCCACGTTTTGCCGAGGTGTCCGTCAGCTCGGTCGAGCCCGTTCCCGAAACTCCCCATTTCTCTACAACTTTGGTGCCCGTTCCGTAACGACTCATTACAAGTAGACTTCGTTCGAGGCTCCAGTCAAGCTATGAGGCTTCGTACGCTGCGCTCGTCTGCCTGGTTGAAAATTTCGTTGTTCGCCATGCTGCTTGCGTGCAACGCCTGTAGCAACACTGCCAGCAATAGCAGTAGTAACGGTGACGGAAATAGCGCTCCGACGGCTGCGTCCACCGCCCCGGTTCCTCCCCTTAACCTCACGGCCACGGGAGGCCACCAACAGATCTCACTTGCGTGGACAGCCAGCACCGGCGCAAACAGCTACAATGTCAAACGGGCAGCCACCAACGGCGGACCCTACACAACCGTGGCCGCGCCTGCGGGCACAAGTTATACCGACACGACTGTAACCAACGGAACCCCATACTACTACGTCGTAACAGCTGTGAATGCGACGGGAGAAAGCGGCAATTCCAACCAGGCGGCCGCAACAGCGACTGCTGCGCCCACCCCCCCGGCTGCTCCCCTTAGCCTCACGGCCACGGGAGGTAACCAACAGATCTCGCTTGCGTGGACGGCCAGCACCGGCGCAACCAGCTACAATGTCAAACGGGCAGCCACCAACGGGGGACCCTACACAACCGTGGCGTCGCCTGCGGGCACAAGTTATACCGACACGACCGTAACCAACGGAACCACCTATTACTACGTGGTCACAGCAGTCAGCGCCAGCGGAGAAAGTGCAAATTCCAATCAGGCATCGGCAACGCCCAGTGCGGGCTCGCCCGCTCCCCCCACAAACCCCGGAAGCGCTTCGTGTGCTACGCCCATCAGCGCTGTCAATACAGCAGGCAACACCAATGTCGTGGGTGATGGAACTCCGGCCAGCTGTACGGAGAGCGCATTCGAAGCGGCCATTGCTGCCGGCGGAGTCGTCACCTTCGATTGCGGCTCCTCGCCATACAAGCTCGTTCTCAGTTCCACCAAGTCAATCACCCAGGACACGGTGATCGACGGAGGCAATCTAGTAACACTGGACGGCGGCGGCCAGGTCAGGCAACTGCTTCTGAACACCAACAACTTTGATGCTACTACCCCAACTCTGACGCTTCAGAACATTACGTTAGCCAACGGTCATGGGACCGATAATGCAGGCACAGGGGCGCCGACCGGAGGCGGAGCGGTCTATCGCTATGGAGGAACGCTCAATGTCATCCATAGTCAATTCATGAACAACATAGGTCCGGCGAGCGGGCAGGATTCTGCAGGCGGAGCCATTTACTCGGTGGGTGTCGGCACAACGACTGTTGTAGGAAGTACCTTCCAGGGAAATCAGGCGAGCGATGGCGGAGCGCTCGGGAATCTAGGAGCTTCTGTCGATCTTGTCAACGACACGATTCAAGGAAACCAGGCCACAGGTACCGGTGGCAATCCAGGCAATGGAGGAAACGGAGGCGGCGTCTACATGGACGGAGCACACATCGTGATCACGATGTGTGGCACTCATATTGACAACAACCAAGGCAACGCATACGGAGGAGGTCTCTTTTTCGTCGATGACGCCCTCGCGGGAACAGCCGCAATCGATCAATCCACGTTCGATGGGAATTCAACCGCCTTTGCCGGCGGACTCTATCTCCAAGGCGCAACTGGTACCTTGACCAACTCGAGCGTTATCAATAATCAAGTTCAGGCGATCGACGGCGTCGGTCCCTATGCTACGAACGCATTCTTCGATGCTGATTCACTGGGGAGCCTAAGCACTGACAATATAGGTCCGCAATAGGCTGTGAGCCGTCAAGAGCTGTTCCTGCCGAGCACGTAATCATCTGGCACCAAGGCCGTTCTCCTCCCCCAGAGTTCGATCACGAAGGCCGACTGGACTCATTTTGCGCAACGTTCGGTTGCGGGATCCCGTCTGGATCAGCGGCAAACTGCAGGTATGTCCAGGATGCTCCCACTCGAGCGGTGAACCCTGCAGCCTCGGGGAAACCTGGGGACGTCCATGATTCTTAGACCGACCAGAGGACCGCCGCAGCCCCGGTTCATGCGGCCACGATCGAGGTCTTCTAGGTGACCGTCCAGGTGGGCTGTCATGATTGCCATTCCTCGTAGGTCATCGATGCCTCCCAGAATAACCGCCGCTAGTGCTTCTTGGCGTTGAGCTGACCGCTGACGGTCGTTCTGGCAGGACTGGCGCGTTCGCCTCTGGTGAGTCCTGAACTCGATTTACACATGCGAATGCTGAATGGCCCGATTGTTGGAATTGGCGCTGCCCGTGAAGCCATAGCCTACCAGGGGGGTTGGTGCTCTGATCGGTAGAGAAGACGCGATCGAAGCAGGCGCCTCTTGAAACTCGAAAGGATTCTTGTTGATCAGCTTTTAAAGCTAGACAATTTCTAGTAAAGTAGAAGATCTACGTATGACTTGTTGTTGCCCCACCTGTCGATAGAGCTCTGAAGCCCGATCCCGGGACCTACGGTCCCAATCCATCCAGACTCCAGAATCAGCTTCCCAAATTCAAAGGAGAATCCAAAGTGCCAAGAGCTCTTTATGCTGTCATTTCTGCTCCACTGCGCCGGTTGCCGCGATCGTTCTCTGCGGTGCTTTTTCTGTTTGCTGTGGCGGCCTGCCTGCCCTTGGCCGCGCAAGACGACATCACCACGCAAAACGGGACGTCCGGGCTCAATGGCGTATGGGTCACCGGGCCGGCCTCGAACCCGTTGAGCTTCCTGAACGGCGCGGCCGCGCGTACCACCGGCAATCCGGCGCCCTACGACTTTCCCGACTTTGCCCCAGTGACCTACGTCGACGAAAAGCTGCCCAATTGGATCGATGTGCAGGGCGAGGAGCGGTTCCGGTATGAGGGTTACCACAACAATAGCTTCAAAGCGGGTGTCAATGACCGCTACCTGTTGAACCGCTTCCGGTTCCAGATGGATCTGCATACGCTCAGTTGGCTGCGGGTTACGGCGCAGGTCCAGGACGCCCGTGCGGGCTACCAAACCCCGCCGATCGGGCCGCCGAACACGGTTCGCTGGGATCTCAAGTTGGCGTATGCGGAGGTTGGCGACCCGGAAAGACACTGGTTCAGCCTCCGCGTCGGCCGGCAGCTCATCAACTACAACAATACGATCATCGCCAACTCGGAGTGGCGCAACCAGGCACGGTCGTACGATGCGGCCGTGCTGAACCTGAACGCAAAGCGCGAGCACCTGGGCCTCTTTGCCGCCTCGGCTGTGGTGCCGCAGGCCTATGGTGTGAGCCCACATCAGGAAGGCAACAACATCTACGGAGCCTACGGCCGCATCGATGATTTTGTTGTGCCGCACTCGAACGCTGAGCCGTTCTTCCTGTGGCGGGTACAACCGGCGGAGGTTGTGGAACCCGCCAAAAGCAAGACCACCGGCAAGGAGAACGAGAAGGCTCTTGGGTTGCGCTTCAAGGCGCAAGCCCACACCGCGCTCGATTACTCAGGCGAGTTGATCCTCGAAACCGGCAAGGTGGGATCGCAGCCGATTCATGCCTGGGCAGGGCAGGCCGGCGCGGCGTACCAGTTTCTCGAGGTAGCATCCAAGCCGCGGGTCTTTACGCAGTACGACTACGCCTCGGGCAACAGCAATCCGTCGACGAAAGGGTCGCACACCACCTTCGACACGATGTACCCGACAGCCCATGACCGCTTTGGCATCACGGACCTGTTCGGCTGGCAGAACATTGAGTCGGTGCGCGCGGGAATCACGGCTGAGCCCCATCGGCGGCTCACCTTCACGGTGCAGGGGCTGGACGATTGGGCGGCCGATGCGCTGGACTCGATCTACAACACCTCGGGCGGCGCGATTGTGACCAACAAGACCGACCACGGCCGCCATGTGGGCGCGGAAATCGATGGCTACTCCTGGTATGAACTGAATAGGCACTTCAACCTGGGCGGCGGCTTCGGCTACTTCGGCGGCGGCCAGTTCCTGACGAATGTGACAACCAACCACTCGTACACGTACTACTACTTTGCGCTGAACTTCAAAGACAACGGAAAGCACGAGCTAACGCCGTAGTTGAATTTCGGGACGAGGCTGGACGGAGTTTCAAACAGACGGAGCTGACACTTTTATCGTTGCATATCGAAGCCAAGGCGGACTCACGATCGAACCTCAACGCTCTTGTGTTTTTCGTGAAAGCAATGGAAAAACAGTCATCGCTGTGACCCATCGACTTGCGGCCATCGAATAGCTGGTCGATGAAGTCTTGGCAATCGGGGGGGCCGCGTTGCTGCTCGCCCGATTCCCCACAACGGGATTGCGTCTACCGCTCCCGCGTGTCTAGAGCCGGCTGCTGATCTGCGGGCAAAACGACTTGGCCGGCCCGCAGTTGGAAGCGCTTGAATCGATTGAATGGGACATAGCAATTCCTAGACGTGGCGTATCCGCCACGTCGATACCTCACAGGATGAGCAAAAGACCAAGAGCTGTTGCTGCTTCGCTCGGCTAAATAAGGGCATCATGGGCGGCGCCGTTTTTCCGCGGCGTATAAGCCGCGCGCCCGACAAATAAACCGGAGATTTGGAGATTTCCCATAGCCTCCCCTCAGCGCAAAACTGCGCAGCGAAGGAGAAACTCCATGTCTAAGCAAATTGCTCGCACCCTCACACTCGCCCTAACACTGCTCGCGTTGGCTCCAGCGGCTCTAGCGAATCAGACAGGCGGCGATCCAGAGCCCATGCCCCCCGGAATTATTCAGGTGATACTCACGGTCTTGCAATTGGCATAGAATGTTCGCACCTGATCCTTTGGAACGGCCGTCTTGAGGGGGCGTCTCGATGCATTTGACTGGTCTGGACCTCTTCTTCTGGGCGGCCAGCTTCCTGGGTCATGTGGTGCTGATCTTCGTGCTTTGGAAGCGGCATCGCGCCAGGCTATTCCCGTTTTTCACAGCCCTCATCTCCACGAATATCATTCGCTCGATTGTGCTGTACCTGGTGATGCACCATGGGACGAATGCCGACTACTTTTACACCTACTGGTCACTTGTGGCGCTCGATGCAGCATTGCAGCTTTGTATCGCATACGAGATGGCTTCCCATGTTTTTCGTCCCCTGGGGGTTTGGTCGTGGGACGTGCGCAAGAGTTTCGTCTGGCTATTGGGTCTTAGCCTGGCCGCAGCCTGTGGATTGAGTTGGTTAGCCAGCCCACCCACCCAGTTTTTAGTGAAGTCTATCGTGATCAAGGCGGACCTCTTCGCGTCAGCATGGATGAGCGAGCTCTTTGTAGGCATGATGCTTTTATCCGCACGCGTGAAGCGGCCGTGGAATACCCATGCCGCCGCGATCTCTAAGGGATTTGGGGTGTACTCGATCCTCGGTGTGATGATCCAATCCGGACAAACATACTTCGGTGTTCGTCAAGGGAATCAGGCCTATACCGCAATATCGCATTTTCGAATCGCCGTCTATCTTGGCTGTGTCGCTTATTGGATTGTTGCGCTTTGGCGGGATGCGCCGCTATCCCGAGAGCTAACGGAAAAGATGCGCGCACAATTGTTTACCTTGCAGAGAGAGATGGAATACTCTCTGCAGAGCCTGCGATCGCGGAGAGATTCGTGAACACGCACATGGGGTACTTTCTGGTTGCGGCGGCAATCTTTGTCGCCGTACTCATCGCGCTCGCCGGACGTAACTACTATCGTGCCCGTCGATCTCCTCAAGAAAGCTGGGAAAGTCTCATGCACAGACTTATTTCGGTAGACCGAGCAAGCGTCGCCAGAATTGCACTCGACTTCTTCGAGGAATCGGAGCAATCCGCCGGGGATGACCGAGTCGTCGAAGTGGAGCCGTCCGAAATATCGCAATTGATCGGGGGTCTCAAAGGTATCGAGGTCCTGGGAAGAAATAGCCAGGTGTTGATCGAAATGGCTTGTTACCTTCAGCGGTCCTATCCAGAGGCCCTGATCATCGCAGAACAACTGCGTCATAGCGCAAGAGAGATCGAGTTACATGTGGGCAGACTGAGAGGTGCTGCGCAAAATGGCAATCTGGAGGTGAGTTTCCCGTTCTATGGACAACGAATTATTGCGACCTACTATAGGATGACACGCCAGTTGCTACAACTCTACGAGCAAGGCGGCGTTCCCATGCTTGCCGATTTGCAAAAAGCGCTTTAGTCATGCCTCGCCTTCATGCGCTGCCTTCCGCAACCAGGCGCATGAATACGCCAACCACCATACCGATCACATCGATCTCTTCGCGATATTTGAAGCGTCGACTGCGCGCGCTCGAAAAGGGATGCGGAATGAGGGTCAGCCAGACCGATTCTTTGTCAAGCTCGCACCAGCCGCAAACGTAGCCAGTGCGTGTAAGCAGAAAGTAGATGGGCCGGTCAAACTCGTGGCTCAACCGCTTGTGCCACGTAATGCTCGTCTTCTGTTGATTAATGAGCACAATGGAACCTGCTCGAATCATCGGATCGAGCATCTGATCGCGATGCCCAATGATGGCCCTGCGGTAGGGACTCGTGCCCAGCCCGTCGGCTAAGGGAAGAAGGGTTGTCGCTTCCGGGACAGGATCGGAGCTGAAGCTGTCCGGCAACAGCTCCCGTGCCTGTTTTCCCAGCGGTCCGTCATCTAAGGGGAGTGTTGTATTGGGGCCGGCGAGCACGTTGAATCGGCAAAGACGGCCGTCGCCAGGTTGGCAGTAGCCTAACATTTGTTGTGGAGGAAGATTGTAGATGGCGGCCAGGACCACTACTTTGGTTGCACTCAACTCGTGGTCTTCGCGTTCCACCCGGCCGAGCCAACTTGCGGAGATCTGATAGGAGGGGCTTCCCCATTCCTGTGCGAGGCGCAAACTCCGTTCTTCCACCTCCAGCAGTGAAAGCCCCCACTGGCCACGAATCGTCCGTAGCCTGACGCCGATCCCATTCATTCGAAGGACCTCCCGGAAATCCTGCCCGAAGTGCTTCCCAAAGTGTAACCCGTGACAATAGAGCTGCAAAATGGACGATGGCTGGCCACGGGAGGGTTCGTCGGCGGCCCGCATCTACCTGCAGAAAAGTAAATCGAACTTTAGGATTCGTCACAATTCATGCAACATCGTCTTGTTCTGCTTCATGGGTGTCCTGCTCGTTATCCCTGCCAGGGTGCCAAGTTTATGAGCCTATAATCCCGACATCAACAAAGCCGCACTCTCACAAGCCGATACCGTCTTGATCAATACCATTTCACGTGGACGCAACCAACCCTTTGCTGCCAAACGCGTTCCTACTGCTATGAGAACTCCAGGTGTATCGCAATCCAAGCCGATGACAATCTGGTGCCTGTCAGTTGTCGCGCTAGTGGCCTTATTTATGGCGGTTGGCGTCGCCTTGTTTTACATGCCTGGTCAAGGTCAACCTCTGCAGCAGCAAGGCGTTCCGGCAGTTAACGGCCATTGAATCTTTATGAACAAGACTGAAATGGCGGTCAAGATCGTCCCCAGCGAAGGCGAAGCCTACACTGTGGTGAGCGTTGCCGAGCAGGTCTGGCGCAAAAAGTATCCGTCCATGTCTGCTGCAACGGGCGAGGCACTAGAGCTGCAAATCATGGCGGCGAACGACAAAGGGCTTGCTGATATGTCTCAACCCGTGCCGACCTACGCGCAAGGGTTTACTTCACCCGGAGTCGAAGTCGACCTCGATGAACTCATCAAGCGGGGCTTCCAGCAAGATGCCTGAGGCAAAGGTCTGCGTATTCTGCAAGCTGTTCTGAAAAGCATCGCTTCAAGCTCCTCTGGCTAGACCTCAGCCTTAACCGTTGCAGAGAAGAATGCTGCATTCTCCGCGTTCTCGCAATATTTTGGCTGGATGCAACGGCGCGGACTTACGACACGATCAATTTTGACCGGTTTTTCCAAGCGAACAATTTGATACTGGCAGTGTACAAGGTTCTGATGACAGAGGGAACTTGGTGCTGAAACTGTATGCCGAATGGCCTTTCGGATGCGGCCCGGAGTTCTCACGTGAAGATGCATGGACTTATGCTTTTGCTGCTGGCAGCTGCGGATCTTGCAGTCCTGCCACCATTGGCAGAGCCGCAGTTACTGGCCGATTCGGGAGACTCCTCCGCCACGATTGCAAGCCCAGCCCCGGCGCGACGCGACCTGACGTACACGCGCCCGACCGAGACGATGAAGCTCCGCAACTACGCTTTCGATGCCTTCGGTCCATATTCCCTCGGCGGCGCCGCGCTCGCGGCGGGAATTGGCCAGGCGAATGATAGACCTCCGGATTGGAAGCAAGGAGCTCTTGGTTTCGGCGAGCGGTTCGCATCCGACTTCGCCATCGCAGCGATAGGCACTACGACGCGTTATGCGCTCGCAGAAGCCTTCAGGGAGGACACGTTGTATTACCGCTGTGACTGCAAGGGCGTCCTTCCGCGAGCACGGCACGCCCTGACTTCAAGCTTCACCGCGCGCCGCGGCGTCGATGGCCATCGTGAGTTTTCTTTCCCTGCTCTCATTGCTCCGTATGCGGGCGCCATGGCTGCAGTCTATGGATGGTATCCCAGGCGCTACGACGCCAGGGATGCGTTCAGAATGGGCAACTACAGTCTGCTGGGATACCTCGGCGGGAACATCGGCTTGGAGTTCCTCTATAGCGGGCCACACTCACTTGTTTCCCGCATGCATCTCAACATGAGCCACGGAGGGCCGGATGCCGGTTCACCGCCCTAGGCCGTTGCTGTTATGAGATGACATCTAGCTTTTGCCGAGAGCGGAACGCAAACGCGTCGTTTTGCGGTCGTGGCCTCTGTTAGCTTAAGCGTAAAGAGTAGGAATAAAGAGCGATATTGCACAGACAATCATTGTGGGCATTCGTTACTGTCCGAACATGAAGAAGTATCTAGTGCTTGTCCTGTTTATGCTCTTTGCAGCCGGCGTTTTTGCGCAGCCCTATCGGTATCATCGCCACCACCGCCGCTACCATCACCATGTGGTAGTAATTCGGCATCACCACCACCACTATTACCACCACCAGCAGGCTCTGATAGCCGTTCGGTAGTTTATCCGCTATCGAACCATGGATCATTGAGTTTAGCGTGCAGTAACTGGCGTACGAAACCGAAGCTCCGCACCAAAAACGACGTTGAGATCATCTCGTTAGTAACTTTACCTACTTTTACGCCATATGTGGTTCGTATTGCTCAGACCGGGGTTATCTAAGTCGGTACAAGAAGTATGTAGGGGTAGGTATAGGATGGCCCCGATGATAGTGAGGCTAATTTATGCGTGGGTTTAGTGTTCTTGCTTTGACCGCTGTTGCTGGGATTTTCTTCACAGCAACCACTCCTAAAATGGAAGCTCAAGTTAGCATTACCGTTGGAGCTGAGCCTTCATGTCCCTACGGTTACTATGACTACAGTCCTTATAACTGTGCTCCCTCTGGCTACTACGGCCCGGAATGGTTCAATGGCGGTGTCTTCATCGGTGCTGGCCAGTGGTATCACGGCCACAGTAACTTCCGTGGTAACGTAGACAACCGTTACGACCCAAAGCAAGGTTATAAGGGTCCAATGCCCAGGAATGGCGAGAAAGCAGCCCCTCCAAGCCATAACGCTAAGGCTCCCACCGAGTTCAAAGGCAATGAAGTGCATGACGGACACGGCCAAGTAAGTGAGGGCAAAAAATAGTCAATACTAAGCGACCTTCCAGCCTGCCAAGCGAGGCCGGCGGCACGGTTCAAATTTAGGAACGATCTAAACTTGTCAGCTGGCGGCTTTTCTCTCAACCAAGAGAACCCATCCAGGACTTGTACGAGAAAAAGGCAGATGTCAACGGATCGAAGTGGACATCTGCCCTTTCTGTTCCTTTTGCAAAGATCTCGCCGGTACCGAGGCTAGAGCAAGTTTGCGACGGCCACAGATTAAGCATCTGCTGGACCCGGTTCGGAGGGCGATCCATGTTCGGACGCGCGATAGTATGGGTCAGATCGGCACCTCCCAAGTTTGCTCCGCCAAGTTCTGCCCAAGAAAGGTCGGCTCAGCCAACACCGAGGTTTCTGCCGGAGGGCCGGCATTTTCAATCTTCGAAATATTGGTTGATGGCATTAGACGTACTTGTGATTTTGCCTGGGACACTCCGAAATTCGTCAGTCTTTATCATCACCCTGCTTCCGATCAGTTCCTCAACCTTCGTGTCAATCTCCTGTCTACAGGTGTCCTGCCGCATCCGGCCTAAGAATCGGCCATTGCTGCACGTTAAGCAGTTATCCTGACTACCTGGAGTCGGTCCTCTATGACAGTTCCAGGTAAAACAGCGTGGATTGGGACGGTGCCGTTGAACATTTTCCCTACTTCAAATAGCAACTCAGTCGGAGGAACAGGTTTAAGAGCAAATCGAAGTCATGACCTTGGGCGCGGGCATCTTCCAGTAAATCCAAAGTGGCTGCCTGCCCCGAAAAGAGCAAGATCTTACACGTGGGGTACTGTGCCCTCATTTGAAGATTCGTGGTCAGACGGGACTGACACCATGGGGGGAATTTCGGAGGTCCCCGAGACTTCTTTCACGTGCATCGTTTTTCTCGGATATGAGCACAGCGAAGGTGTATGGTGTAGAGCCACCTTCCGACGCCGACATCCTTGCTTCTGGAACGATCGCTTCGAAGGCGGTGAATTTTCGGCCGCCTGCCAGCTCTATGTCAAAATAGCTGAACTTTCCATGGCTCCTAGCCTCCCTGGATGCGTACCATGCGTTGAGGTTGCTCTGACTCGGTTTCCAAGAGGCTCTCGATGTTGACCTCCCTGAGATCCCCGTCGCGCCTGCCGATCAAATCCCGGAAGGCTTGATTTGTGCGAACGATCTTGCCTTCGCCGTTCGTCATTACGTAAGGCTCAGCGATGTTTGACATCACGAAGTGAATATTTTGTGCCGACCAATCGATCGAGCCATGCTCGATGAAGACAGCAAACGTGTAAGGTAAGCCCATTCCGGTAAGCCTACTGGCTGGTACGATCGCTCCTGACGCCCTGCAACGCTTCCCGTTGTACAGTTGAACTGTGTATTCACTGGGTTTTCCAGCCTTCCTATTCTCGTTCGCGTTGTCGTACGTGTCGAGGTTCGCGGATTCCTGATCAAGAAGGTCCTCCCTCAATCTCGTCGCACCTGGCTTCACGCATCCATCCACTAGCGCTTGAAACGAACCGTTGCAATTTATGATGATGTCCTTGTCGTCCGCCATGGCATAGGGGTCCGCCACGTTTTTCATCACATGGCTGATGTTGTTTCGGGCCGTCTCCGTATCTTTGTCGTGTTGATGCCCAGCGACGATAAATAAGGTACCCCGTTGAGATCAACTTGGCCAAGCAGCAGGAACGTACCGCAGAAGCCGAGAAGGCATTGATATAGCTTCAGCAAAAGGTTAAGGGTAGAACAGTCACCGCTGATCAGATGGAGAGATTCAAAGCAGTTACAGCAAGTTCATCGAAAGGTGCCGTCCAAATTCGCGTTCAGGATGGCGACCCTGAAGCTATTGCCTTTGCTGTCGCGTTAAGTATGATGCTTTCGAATGCAGGTTGGACTGTGGGTCGTATACAACCAATGATGTTGTAGGGCCGGGGGCTATCGGACTTTCTCTAACGATTGACTCTATCAAACCGCTTGCTCCCCCTTCAAAGCCCAATGAGTACAGGTTTCCCGCAGATTCTCTAGTGCTTTACGGGGCAGTCTTGCACACTGCGCTGAATGAAATCGGTATCCCAGTCTCCCAGCTATGGGTTCACTCGGGAATCGAAGTTAAAGCGAACAGTGTTTCAATAGGTATCGGGCACAAACCCTGAAAATCTTCCGGGACGCTTCCGACATGACAGGACAATATCCGATTAGGAAACCGGGGGACAGGCAGAACGTTATCTTAAGAATTAACTATCCTTGTGCATTGGTAAACAGGCGGATTGTCCCCGTGTTTCCCCCAGCGAGAGTTCCGGTCGGATGATCGAGCACCCTTCCCCAACCCAATTCCGGGCCGGCCAGGGCGAACCGCTGTCAATGGTCAGGCTAGCTACCATTTGCAGCGGTGCATTCTTTCGATGATGAGGACAGTCAACTGGGTCGTTTCCGGCATAGGCGACATTGCGCGCAGGCGTGTGCTTCCTGCGATTCTTGCGGAGCCCCGCAGCGCACTTTACGGCTTGGTGACACGCGACAAAGCCAAATCCGAAGACTATCCGGGTGCGAAGGCCTGGTCCACGCTCGAAGAGGCGCTCCGCGACGACGCGGTGGATGCAGTCTATATCGCGTTGCCGGTGGCGATGCACGCTGACGCGGCCATCGCCGCGCTTCGCGCGGGCAAGCACGTGCTCTGTGAAAAGCCCATGGCAATGAGCGACTCGCAAGCCGGGAAAATGGTGGCCGAGGCACAGGCGAGCGGGCGCCTCTTGGGCGTCTCTTACTATCGCCGGCTTTATCCTAAGCTCATTCGCACTAAACAGCTGATAGCGGCGGGAGCTATCGGGCAGCCGCTGCTAGCCGAGGCTAACTGTCACAGTGAACCGCCGGCGGCGGCGCGCGGCTGGCTCTTCGATCCGGCCATGGCGGGTGGCGGGCCCCTTTACGACATTGCATCGCACCGCATCGACGCGATGAATTTCCTCTTCGGGAAGGCCGAGAGAGCCTGCGGAATACTCTCGAACGCCATGCATCGGACGGATGTGGAAGACTCCGCTACTGTGGTAATGAAGTTTCAGGGCGGTGTGCACGGTATTGTCGATGTGCGCTGGAATTCGCGCGTCGCACGCGACCAGTTTCGCGTGATCGGCTCGGAAGGCGAGCTGGGACTCGACCCGCTGAATGGCCCGGAGCTGCGCGTTGGGGGCCAAGTTGAGATGCTCCCCCCTCACGCGAATCTGCACTATCCGCTGGTATCGAACTTCGTCGACGCGATCGTTTCCAATTCGCCTGCCGGGATCACCTGTTCGGGTGAGCAGGGGCGGTGGGTAGACTGGACGATCGAGCAGGTTGTGCGGTCGCAGAAGTAACTTCCTTCTCAGACAAAAGCAGCGTCGCCGGTCGCCGAGGTGCTCGCCGAGCTGTCTGAGCAGGAATCGCTCGTTCAGGGTCGAGCTAACCGCGCATACAGAGGTATCCCAAACAGGTCACTTCCGGATCGGCCACGACTGACGGTTTCGTGAACAGACGAAGCTGACACTTTTATCGTTGCATATCGAGAGTTTCGTAGTTTCAAACAGACGGAGTCGTCCCCGCCAGAGTCTGTCCTTATCTTCCCTCAACTGTTGGGCGAAATTGCACCGCTGCACATCTTACTCCAATGCTCCGTCTTAATTCTCTTGGCCAGACCTAGCTGGCCCATTATCCAGATGCCGTAGTAGTTGAGATCAAACTCATACCAGACGAGGCCATGACGGGCAGAAACGGGGTGCGCGTGGTGATTGTTGTGCCAGCCTTCGCCGCCAGTAAGTAGAGCGACCCACCAATTGTTCCGCGAGTCATCGCGCGTAGCGAAGCGCCTGGATCCCCACATATGGGTCGCAGAGTTAACCAACCAGGTGGCATGAAGGCCCAGCGTCACTCGTAGGAAGATGCCCCATAGAACCAACGGCCACCCCCCAACCGCGAGCAGCACAAAGGCAAGCAAGGTGAGCGGAACCCAGTGATACCGATTCAGCAGACGATAGAAGCCGTCCTTCATCAAATCGGGAGCATACTTGGCGAGCAGCACAGGTTCAGCGTTTATGCCTGCTCCACGGATAACCCACCCCGCATGGGACCACCACCTGCCTTCTCGAGGAGAATGCGGGTCTCCCGCCTCGTCAGTGTGATGATGGTGGAGCCGGTGGGTGGCAACCCACGCGAGTGGTCCACCTTCCAGACTCAACGTGGCGCATACCGCTAGAAGATATTCCATCCATCTCGGCACCTGGTAGCCGCGGTGCGTGAGCAGGCGATGATAACCCATGCCGATTCCGGCATTGATGGCAACGATATGAAGAATGACAGCGACCACCAGCGCGGACCAGGTAAAGAAGAAGAGCGCTGCGATGGCTCCCAGATGGAAAAGGAGCATAAAGCCAAACACCAGCCAGTTCATTGACGACGTTTGTGCATCGCGCGAGAGCGCGAGTATCCCGAGTTTCGACTTGACGGGAGCCAGCACGACCGGCCGCTCTTGATCGCTAGACAGGAAGCTGTCATCGCGATGGGCGCTATGGTTTTCAACCGGAAGAAGGGACTGGGCTCTATTCACACTTCCAATTCAACGCGTGTTTGTGCAGTTTCTCTCGTCATAGTTTTGTAACGGATCGTCATAGTTTTGTAATGGGAATGATAAGCAGCAAATAATGAGCAAAAACGACCTCTTTACATCGTGGGAGCGCGGCAATCGTGTTTAAATCCCGAACCAGGTTCGTGGCGATCCAAGATCGACGCTCGAAAATCTGCGCTCGAACTCATCTTGCCTCTGCAAGGGGTGACAAGTTATTGACTTGTTGGCGGGGAAGGCAAGATTTGAACTGCCCACGGCAGGGCTCCTCCCCGGTCAGCCCTCTACCGTGGCGAGTAGAAAATCGAGCAGCGTTCTCTCCGCCCAATAGCCTGCGTCGCCGGGCTCGAGCGAGAGAAAGGCGCAGTGTCCGCCGTGGCGGGTCTCGATCAGCATAACGCGGGGGTTGGCGACCAATTTGGCGCGGGTGTCAGGAGTCATGCGGATGAAAGGATCGTCAAGAGCGTGCAAGATCAGCGTGGGCACAGCTATGTTCTGCGCCCAGTTGGAACTAGCAACCCTGTGGTAGTAGTCCTCCGCGCCTGTGAAGCCGCCGTACAGCGCGACGACCTGCTCGTCGAATTGCCGCACGGTGCGAATCTTTTCCAGGCCGTCGGCGTTATACAGACCCGGGTAGAGATCGATCTTGCGACGAAAGCGACTGAGCATTTCGCGGAGAAACCTGCTCTCGTAAAGCAGATTCTTCGGTTCGTGCAGTGCGGCAGACGAGGCAGCCAGATCCATGAGGGGCGAGACGCCGACGACGGCTTTGAGATAGAGCGGCGCGGCGGTGCCCAGCTCGCCGGCCAGCTTGAGAACGAGGTTGCCGCCCATAGAATAGCCAACCAGCGCGAAGCTGCGAATGAGGTACGTGCGGGCCAGTTCGGCCATCACCATAGCAACGTCCCCGGAGCGCCCGGCGTGATAGATGGAGGGGGAGAATTCTTCGCCCTCGCCGCAGCTGCGCATATTCATGCGGATGACGTTGCAACCGGCTGCCAAGGCGCGCGCCGAGTTCCCCAGGACGTACCGCGAAGAAGAGGAGCCTTCGAGTCCGTGCACGATGATCATTGTCAGCCGTTGGCTACGGACCTCGGCGGGCTGCCAATGGCAGTGGCACAGCACGAAGCTGGTTTCGCCAGAGGTAGGACGTTCCACCTCGATGAGCTGAGTTTCCGGTTCCGGCAGAGTATCAATGCGCGGCAGGAGATTGCCCACAATGGTTTGCAGATGAGCATTGCGTAGGAGACGGGGCGGCACAAAGGGCCGCATCCACGGCGAGGCTTCGGTGCTTTGGAGCTCATCGCCTTCCGTGGTGCCCATGGGGTCCCTGGTTTCCACTTGCTGGTACTCATGAGGATACGCGTCCCGGAGATAGAATGTTGCCGGCGTGGCAAGCGCTGGACTTACAGACGGGGCGGCCTACTCCACGATCCAACGACGGGCAAACCGGGGCCCGTGGCTCCACTTCGAGCCCACGTCGCATAGCAAGCCTGTTCGTGTCCTCAATCAGCAGCCTAAGTGGTCCTGGACATATACTCATTCTCCGTCACGAGCGTTCATGGGCTGCAATCGGTATGCTGCCACCGCATTACCGTCTTTGGAATTTTGTAGACAGAAATTCGGACAGGGAGGTTTTGGGGGAAATCCATGAAACACCGAGAGGGGTGCAGGAGGCCAGGTTTGCCGTTACGAGGGAGGACTGCCCGATAATACCCTCAGGCTTCGAACTGAGAAAGGTTCTTCGAAGCCAGATAATTCTCCAGTGTTGCCTTGAATTTCACCACATCCGTGTTTACCTGCCAGAACGGGCCACCGAGGAGCGAGTCGCCTTTCAATTCTATGCATCGATCCAACGTCATGTATGAGATCTTGGACATTGGATGGGGCAGAATGGCGTGGACGTTTGGATTATAGAAAGCTACGTTCCCACGTTTGCTGATCCCGGCGATCAGGATGACATGGTCACCCATCCCGAAACGGCTCCAGCCGTATTTCCCCTCCGCAAGGATTGGCCCCAGCCTGAGGGCATGCTTCCACACTTCGAGCAAAGGAACATCGTATTGCTCTGCCAATTTGTTTTCCGCCAGCCCATCGTTCTCTTCAAGGCCGTAGTGCCGGGCGTGAATACCAATTTTTGAGCCTGTATTGGCGTTGTAAGCATCCAACGCGGTCTTGCAATGCGCCCTCTGTCCCGGGCCATAGATGTTGTTGTGCTTGTGTCCCATCAGCATCTCGATCGATGTCAGCCAGCAGCAACTCTTCACCCCTTGCCATCGCCATTGGATATAACTTCCCGTTTCGATCGACACTCGGCTATCCTCAGGGGTTTAGCGTTTGATCACTATGGCCCAGAATACTACTTTGGCTCCAACGGAGCGTCAATGGGGAGTAACTCCGGGCGTGCCGGGGACGGGAGTGTCGGGGACAGGTTGGGCAGTGTGTCGGAGATAGATGTGAGAAGTGCACCAAAAGTGGTCGCGCTGCGGAGGAGAATCTCGTAGGATTGGCTGGTGAACAAGCGTTTTCGAGTTTGTAGCCACGACCAGCCGTTATTGCTTCCGCCCTCTCTGCAGGACTGGCTGCCTGAGAGTCACTTGGCGCGATTTGTAGCTGACGTGATGAACGAGCTGGACCTGTCTTCTATCTACGCCAGCTATGAACGGAGTGATGGGCGAGGTTTGTCAGCGTACCATCCAGTGTTGATGGCGCGATTGTTACTTTACGGTTACTGCATCGGAATCACGAGTTCCCGCAAGATCGAGCAGGCTACTTACGATAACGTTGCATTTCGCTATTTGTCTTCCGACCAGCATCCCGACCACGATACCCTTGCTGCTTTTCGTCAGCAACATGTGGAAGCGCTGGCGGCCTTGTTCGTACAAGCCCTGAGACTGTGTCAGAAGGCTGGTCTGGTGAAATTGGGAAATGTGTCGATCGACGGCACGAAGATGAAGGCCAACGCCAGCACTCGGCGCTCCGTAAGGTACGAACGCATCAGCGAACGGGAACAACACTGGCGCGCCGAGGTAGAGCGATTGCTGCGGCAAGCACAGCAGACCGATCGTGAGGAAGAGCGGCGCCTTGGGCTGGACCAGGTGGCCAATCAACTACCCGATGAGTTAGCAAATGCCCAAAAGCGTTTCGAGCGACTGCAGCAAGCCAAGGCGGAGTTAGAACAGGAAGCACAGGCACAACTAAAAGCCGCATTGGACGGCTATACTCCGGGCAAACGTGGTCCCCGCGGAAAAGCGGAACAGACAAGCCAGCCGTCTAAGGATCGCAGACAGCGCGAGAAGGATAAGAAGCAGCGTCTGCGAGCGAGAAAGAACGCCGTCTCGCCCAGCCGGCAATATAACTTCGTCGATCCTGACTCGCGAGTGATGAAAGACAGCGGGGAAAGAGGCTTTGTGCAGGCTTACAACGCACAGATCGCCGTAGACTCGAAAGCGCAGATCATCGTGGCCGCAGAGCTAACTCAGCAACCTATTGATCGTCAGCAGTTGCTACCCATGGTGAAGACTCTACGGAAAACACTGCAAGCGGTGCCAACAACCATCACCGCCGATGCGGGCTACTGGGACACCACCAGCCTGCAGGATCCGGCGATGAGCGGCATTGAAATGCTGGTCGCACCTGACTCCAAACCGCATATACCAGGTAAACCTTTGCCGCCCTGCGCACCGCGCAGTCAGGAAGCGTTTGACATGAGAAAAGTTCTGGCCACAGAGGACGGTAAAGCGCGGTATGCACTTCGACAGACAACGGTGGAACCGGTATTCGGCCAGATCAAAGAAGCACGTGGTATCCGCAGGTTCCGCTTACGAGGCCTGTTGAACGTGACATCAGAGTGGAAATTTATTTGCGCCACGCACAATCTTCTCAAACTGTTCCGCCATCGAGCGGCTCTGGCTCACGCTTAACGCCACGAACGCAACTACCCCGCACGCACATCACTTCAACAGCTCATAGCCTCTCAATCAGATGTTGCCAGCGGCCTAGAAAATCTCCCTTCCACAGAGCCGCTACTGCTTCCTGCCCCAATAATGAAGCAGTTTCTCTCCGACACACTGTTGGAGTGGACCCCTTGGTT
Organism: uncultured Acidobacteriaceae bacterium; assembly: GCA_963826875.1. Lineage (GTDB taxonomy): Bacteria > Acidobacteriota > Terriglobia > Terriglobales > Acidobacteriaceae > PALSA-350. The sequence goes on from CAWGYP010000002.1 coordinate 84,844, forward strand.
GAGACAGCGAATTAGAGGGACATACTGCAACGAACAGAGTGGTTCGGATGGGGTTAGGCTATCTGTACCCAAAACTCCCCTGTCGCCGAAACTCCCCACAAAAGCCAGGGCATCGAGAAAAGATCGTTAACGATCGTAGCCACGGTGAATTCGCCTTTCAACCTGGCCAGGCCCTGTTTGCCAAAGTGTCAATTTCTCGGCCACCAATTTCGAAGGCGCTTTGTTCCTGAAGCTGTCGGATTTCTGAACGTGTCGTTGGAAGGCGGCCTCTGGTATTATTTGTTCCGCCAGTCAGAACGCGGGGTTTGGCTCACGGGCGGAGATTGAGATATGACTCCGAACAAATGCTACTACGACGGGAACCATGAGGTTATGCACACCGCCAAACACGGCGAGTCACTGTCGACAATTGCCGCACAATTTAGATTTAACAGTTGGCAACCGATTTGGATCTACAACACGCAAGTGAAGCGAATGCTGGATCCCAGTAGCCATCCGGAGGTGATTGCGGTGGGGCAACACCTTTTTATCCCTCGCAACAAGAAAGGTTATAACAAGCTGCTGAAAAAGCTGGCAGCGCTAAAAGGGGAACTGGCTAGTTTTGGTGATTCCCAAGAGTACGAGTTGGAAGCTTTGGAGTACCAATACAAAGCAAAGACGGTGCTATTCGATTTGGCCGGAGACGTCACGACGTTGTTGGGATCTCTTGGGGCGAAAGCTTTCGAGGTGGCCAGGTTGCGAAAAGGGGCGGTGGGCTTGAAAGGGGCGCAACGCTTCGCGCATGAAATCAAGCTGAAACAGGCGGTAGAGGACTTGGTGGAGGCGACTGGTAAGAAGGCAGTCGGGAAGGCAGTGGCAGACGGCGCGGTGGGAGCGGTGGCGAATGCGATCGAGAACGACGATCGTGCCGAAAAGCTCAGGAAGGCGTCGACGTTCGGACTAAAGACAGCTCCTAAGGCGGCAAAGGCGGCTGCGGCGCTGGGGAGCAGGCAGAAACTCGGTCCAGCACTCAGGATGGTTAAAGGGGGATCAGTGTTCCTGGATGCCATGGATATTGCGCTGGATTACATAAAAGTGTCGCATGCGGCGAACGGGTACTTATGGCTGACTCGGGGAGAGACAGTCGACGGTTCGTTGAAGAGCGCCAGGGACTCCGTGCGAGCAAATATTACCGGGGGTTTGGTGAATCTGCACGAGAAGATCCTGAGGATTCAAAAGGAGCGCGACTTGCTCTATCACGCAGATCCTGACTGCTGAAGGGCCTTCAAGACGTGCTTAAGCATCGGGCGAGAAGAGTCAGTCCCAGCTCGATCGCCGGCGCGGCGAAACGGTTCAGATTGGGAGACGGAACGTTAGTTTCTTCACTAACCCTATCGGATCAGTAAACGTCCCGCCTGTCCCTCCCGCGGCCAACAGAACCATCCCGAAGAACGAGCAAGAATCTCCGGTTCGCCGGAAGCCGTGTTTCTCATAAACGCTCATCACGCGTCGCAGGAGACTGGTCGTCCCGAATGTGACGGCTGGGCAGTGTAATCGGCGGAGGGCCCCGACATTGAAGGGACGAGAGAGTACCTCAGCGCAGGGGACTACGTGGTTTCTTCGTAAACTCGGTCGCGGATCAGAGAGTCGAACACCCTTTTATGTTCGAGGCACCGCATCTGTGCATCCAAAGGCGGCTCCGGCCAGTCCTGGGTTCGGTGGGCTACCCACGCCTTGGCCCACTCAAACTTGAGCCCGTGTTCCATGCAGTAGACGAGTCGTGACAGATCGGCAAAGGTCTGGTGGCTAGTCTGATACTTCCTCAGGAAAGGCCAGTACGACTTGAAGTCAGTCAATGTCCACGAGCTCTGTGGCGATAACACGCCACCGTCGTCCTGAGTAAGATTGATGAGACTTTGGAGGCTTATCGGATCCATTGCGTTTCCTCCCGCTCAGTTCCTACCGCCCTCGGATCGCCCATTGTATCCTGCGAATTTCCGGGACATATAGCTTAACCCCCAACCGAACCGCTGTTCGTTGCAGTGTGATCATCATGACAGATCCATCTCACTGAACCGGATGGGGACTGAGCAGTAAAACCCTTTCGGCCACCGACTCCACTTTCGAGCGAGTATAAAAGATCGGAAAATATTCTCCCCGGGCCCATAACTCATACAGGTCTCGATAGTGAGGACTATCAACGTCTCCAGACTGCCCCGGGCTATTCAACCCGACGGAGTTATCCCAGTCTTCGGTGTCAGCGACAATTTTGAAGGACCCGCCCGTAATCTGGTTGTCGCCGGGACCGGCGGTTGCCGTCACAGTGAAGGCATCCCCACCCCGCGGAGCATGCCCGACGTCAAACTTCTCCTCAAGATCCGGAGGCAACGCATCGGTCATCGGGCTGTAGATGCGTGCATAGTGATAGGCGCCCAGCTTCCATTTCTCCATCTCTGGACCGAATCGCCTGGATAGCTCCGCCACCCCTTCCTCGAGGCTCTTGCTGAGAAGCGCGTTCCTGCCGGCGAGCGGGTCCGCCCCGAATCGGCCGTCAGGCGCATACATCCAGCTCACGATCTTCACCATCGGAGGCGTCATCGGAGGAAAAAACTCCTGCGCTGCTTTCGGGATCACCAGCGCTCGCACGTTGGCAATCACCCGCCGCTGCCACATCTCGTAAATCCCGGCCTCGACCGAATCCTTATCCAGCACGTAATCCCAATGGAGCAGCCGTGAAGCCGCCTGTTGCGTAACGGCATCCGGCATCTCGATCCCGCGCAAAAGGGGAACCAGGCTGCGTGCTGGAAGCGAGAGATCGCTGTTCTGTAGCTGGACCATGTCGGCGACGGCAAACTTCCGTCCCGATCCCAGAAACTCAGCCACACGTTGCCCCCGGTAAGGATCGGCCCACACGTAATGCAGAGCATCGCGATGGGGCCAGCCGGGCGGAATCTGGTAGTCGTTGGACGTGTTATAGAAACCCTTTTCCGGGTTGAACACATGGGGCAGGTCCTTGATGGGCAGATACCCATTCCATTCATAGCGGCCATCTCCAGGCACCGGCACCAGGCCGCTCCAGTTAGGGCGTCTGGGTGCGATGGCCACCGCCTGGTAACCGATGTTGCCCTCGCGATCGGCCCAGACCATGTTCTCCGCTGGAATCCGGCTATAACTGCAAGCCTCCTGAAACTCCTGCCAATTGTGGGACTGGTCCATGCGCAGGCTTGCCAGGTAGGGCGCGCCGCCGGTCTCGCGCCACGCCGCGCGCACCGCATACGCCTTGTGATGGTGGGTGTCTTCGAACACCACCGGGCCGTGCCGCGTATATTTCAGTTCTACCGCTCGCGGCGCTTCGCCTTTCACTGGAATGGATTCCCGGATGACCTTCATGGCCTCCCATCCACCCGCGTACTTGTACTCCAACGGGTTGGCGGGGTTGGTGTCATAGACATAGAGGTCTTCGCTGTTGGTGCCGAAAATGGTGAGTCCCCAGGCGCCCGATTCGTTGTGACCGACGGACACTCCCGGCAGCACAGGCTCGCCGGCTCCAATCACGTTCCAGCCGGGCGCCACCAGGTGAACCCAGTAACGCAACGACGGCGCGCTCAAATCGCGATGCGGATCGTTCATCATCATCGGATATCCGCTGGCCGTAAGCTTTCCGCTGACCACCCAATTGTTGCTGCCGATGCCTTGCCGGATGTCCTCGAATGAGGGAACTTCCCTATTCAGCCGTGCCGCTGCCGCTCGACTGCGGTATGGGGGCACTAACTCATCCGGCGTGAATCGCAGCGGGGTGCGAAACGCGCGAAAAGTAGCCAGGATCTCTTTCGTGAGCAGCGACGCATCGATGGCCGGATCCAGTTCCAGCTTGGGATCGGAAGGTTGGAAATACATCACGTCCTTCACTTGTTCGACGCCCATGGCCCGGATGGCCAGTGCGAGCATCAGTTCCTGATCGGCGCGTCCCAGCAGGCCGTTAAAACGGGAGACGACGACGGCCGGGGTCCATCTGCCGGGCCGGATGCCCAGCATTTTGAACTCCGGGGTGAGCAGGGCGGGATGGGTCTCGGTTTCGGCGATGTAGGCGTTGATGCCATCGGTAAACGCTCGGATAATCTGCGCGCCGTGTGGGTGATACCAGTTCATCTCCTGCTGCAGATCGCCGCGGAACAGGAACAGCCGATTGCCGATGTCGCGCTCGACCTCCTGGGGTCCCAGGATCTCGGCCACCGTGCCGGTAGCCTGCCTCCTCCACATCTCGAGCTGGAACAAGCGGTCGCGGGCCACGTTATAGCCTTGCGCGAAGAACAGGTCTCCTTCGTTTTTGGCGTAGATATGCGAAATACCCCAGCGGTCCTTGATGATCTCAACCGGCTGGCTCAAGCCGGGGCAGAGTAGGGTCTCTGAAGGGGGAGTAGAAGCAGCCGCGCCGGCGGGCAGCGTTATCGCAACTAAATAAAATCCGATGACCCAGAGGGCTCTCCTGGAAAGCTTGCTCATGCTGCAGTCCTCAAGCGTGCGCTGTCAGACTACACCGTGGATGCCTCCGAGAGCCGCAGGGCGAACTTTGTTATCCCCATCGAGCGAACCCCGATTTTTCGCAAGACGATGGGGGGTAGTTCGTCTGTCCTGCATCTCCACAAATCTGCAATTGACCACAAACCTGCAATTCCTTTCATGATTCAATGGGGCTGTCGAGCCGGAGGAACTTGGATGACCCGTGAGCCAGCACCGCTGCCCCAAGAAGAGGATAACGAAGCGCCCGGCGGAAGGTTCTTTTTCCTGTTTATGTTTCTCCTGGCAGATATCGTCCTTTATCCTTATGCCGGCGATCGGGGGCTGCGCTTTCAGCTCTTTCGCTCGATAGCGTTTTTTGTGACACTGGCGAGCGTCTACGCCGTCAGCTTTCGCCGCTCGACCTGGATCATCGCTCTGATCTTTGCCATCCCCGTCCTTTGGCATCGCGTGCTGACAATGGAAAGAGGGGACAGCAAGCTGGCCTTGGTCGGGCTACTGGTCAGCTTCTCATTCGACGTTTTCATTGTCATCGTGGTCTTTCACCGGGTCTTTCGCACGCGGGTTGTCACTTCCGCGACGATCTTCGGAGCCGTCTCGATCTACCTCATGGCGGGATTTGCTTTCACCAGGCTCTATCAATTTCTCGCGGCGGTTCAGCCCGGTGCCTTCTACTTGGATCCGGTGCTGAACCATCACATCGTTCTCAGCCGCTTTGATCTGATCTATTACAGCTTTGGCGCTATGACCTCCCTCGGGGCGGCAGGCATTGCACCCGTAAGTGCGCAGGCGCGATCGCTTACCGTCATCGAAGCCATTCTAGGCATTCTTTATTTGGGAGTTCTCGTTTCTCGTTTGATCGCGATGTATGTGCCCCAGATACCGCAAAGTACTTCGCAGAAATCTTAGCCGGTACAATCCAGACGGGCTTAGCCTGGCACCTCGGTCATAGTTCCTTACGAATCACGGGCAATCCGAACTCGCCGTTGGCCTTCAAGGAGTGCGAAAGCCTTCTTTACGTCAACTGGCTAAGATCGAGCAGCAAATCAGCGTAGCATCAGATCAGCGATGCCCATCTACCTGCAATGACGTGGCGCGAATATCACGAAGCAACGAAGCATAGCGTTGATTCGCTGAGGCGAATGCGGCAGGCTCTCGACTGGGCAAATATGCCTGATCCGTTTCGTCATTACGAGGGCGTGCCGGTCCTCGATCTGCCAGCGGATCCGCCCGTCCCTACGATGTCAGCACTTGACGTGCTCCGTGCCACCTCTGGCACCACGCCAGTACGTGACGGACCGACTCTCCTTTCGCAACTCCTCTTCTACTCCGCCGCGATTAGCGCCTCCAAGCGTGTCCCGTCCACGGGATATAACTACGCCCTAAGAGTGAATCCGTCCTCTGGGAATCTGCACCCAACCGAATTCCACTTCCTCACACGTGGTCTGAAGGGGTGGCCAGATGGGCTATATCACTACGATCCATCCAGGCACATGGCGGAGCAACGCGGGCGCGGTGATTTTGAAACAAAGCTAGCCAGCGGATCGCCAATAGTGTTCGTTTTGACCAGCATTGTTTGGCGCGAGGCGTGGAAGTACGGTGAACGGGCATATCGATACTGCTTGCACGACATTGGGCACGCCTGGCAAGCGCTTGCACTTTCCGCCCGTGCTATCGGATGCGACAGTTTCGCCGTGGGATACTTCCCAGACGATGACGTGGCGCGGATGTTTCACCTTAACAGTGACGAGTGGCCAATGCTGATTGTCAGCCTGCACGGCAAGTCCATTCCAGTGCGCGAAGCAGACACCGGTAACACCATCTGGTTCGGCGGGCAGGCGAACCAGCTTTCGAGGCAGACGATTGCTCACCCACTGATTGACAGCATCCACTTCGCCACGAAGCGAAGCAGCATCGAGAGCAGTGGCACCTCTTTCGCAGACTCCGAGCTAACTGGTTCCGGTGAGATCGCGCTGCCTCCTCCGTCTTCGTCGACTCGCAGCTTTGGCGAGGTTGCCCGCATGCGACGCTCGGCGCTCGACTTCCTCGGTGGAACACAATCGATGTCATTGGCGCAGCTCTCGACCATCCTCGCCATCACAGCCCAGCCATTGTCGGCTGATTTCGCAGGCACACATTTTATCCAGCTTTGCTTGTATGTTCATCGCGTCGATGGGCTACAACCCGGCATCTACAGGTTCCTGGCGGAGCGTGCCGAGTTGGAGCAGATCAAGAGTGGCGACGAGCGCGTGGCGGCCGCTGGTCTCAGCCTCGGTCAGGACCTCGCCGGTAACGCCTGCGTGACCTTTTCGATGATCGGCGATCTCGATCGTGCCACTCGTACCTATGGCGACCGTGGGTATCGCTATGTGCATTTTGAAGCAGGCGCCATTGGCCATTGCCTTTATCTCGCCGCTGAAGCACTTGGACTGGGTGCAACCGGTATCGGTGCCTTCTACGATGATGAGGTGCACCGTCATCTCAACCTGATACCCAACCAGGGACAGGTCGTATACCATTTTGCGATCGGTTATCCGGTTCCCGATCGGCGAGTCTCCGCATCCAATGAGCCGCAGGAAATCCCATGGTAGGCATACTCGTGCATGGCGACAATCACTTCGTTGTGCTTGGCCCATTACCGGATCGAGACGCTGCACGGGCACTGATTCGACACTGGTCCATCATTCAAATTGGAGCGACAACGCCGCCTTCGCTCGAGAGATGGCGTATCAGCACGAAGCAGTTCCGAGAAGATCTGGAATGGGCCGTGAATGTTCCGGGAGACAGTGAGATTTCTCCTGCAGTAGCGCAGTTGCTGGATGAACTAGCGGCGCGGGGAATCACCATCCACAATTCCAGTGTCGACTACTGGTAGAATTTCTTCAAACGTCCTCCGACGCAATGTCAATGAGTCCTCGCGTAAATCGAAACGCGCGATACCAAAAATACCAGGCACTAACTTACAGGTACTAATTCCGGGCTGCGCTGGGAATTATGAATGGATCTGACAGCGTCTTCGGCGGTGAATCGTCCCATAAGCAAAGCCAGCTTACGGTCGGTTGTCATCCGGATGGGGGCCCGGTCCATCCGCTGCACGTACTCGGTGGCACGAGTACCGCCACGATTCACTTTTACGATAAATTTGGTTTTTTTCATGGGTCTCCCGTCGCTTGGGATCACAAAGCAAAATGGGAGGCGGTATTAAGCCACCTCCCATTTTCTGTCACTGGCCACCCCATCTCACGCGGCCTTGCCGGGGGCTTGGGCTTCGACGGTCTTCTCGCTGCCAACACTTACTTTGATCTGCGTCGACTTGGCTTCGACCCTCTTGGCGAGGATGATCTTCAGTACACCCTTGTCACAGTGGGCGCTCACTTGTCCTGGATCCACGGAGCTGGGCAGCGTGAACGAGCGGGTAAAGCTTCCGTATTGCCGCTCGACGCGACGGAAGTTCTCCTCTTTTTCTTCCTTCTCAATCTTGCGCTCGCCATGGACGGTGAGGGTGTTGTTCTGAATGCTGACATCAATGTCTTTTTCGTCGATGCCGGGGACGTCAATCTTCAGAACGATGTTGTGCGCGTCTTCGTATATATCCACCGGCGGTGCCAGGGTACTGGTTGTCAGCGCCTCTTCCGGGCCTTCGGGGCTGTTCGACTCGCGGAAAAGGCGGTTCATGCGGTTCATGCGTTCTTGCATAGCGGAAAGTTCGCGGAGAGATTCCCAACTCCTTAAAAGTGTCATAACGCAGTTCCTCCTTAGCAGTAATCTAAGAGGAAAAACTTCAGATGGGCTGACTTAGTTCAGTGAACCTGAAAGAGTAAGAAGAGAAACTCGCTCAACAATAACGCTAGGCTTATACGGATACGGTTGTCAAGAGGCAGTACTGCCCTGATGGTGTAGGGCTACTTCTTCGAAAGCGCGCCCTCGAGTTGACCTTCGCTTTTGTCATGACCAAGTCATTGTCAGGGTGAGAGTTTCGTGGACAGGAAGCTGCGTGCCCGTGTGGAATAGGTTGCAGACCTGTTGAAGGGTGTTGGCAGCTTCAAGTTCCGCGATTCGGAGCAGAATCGAGCGTTTGAGTTCTGCCATCGCAGTGGCATCCTGCAGGGAGTCTAAACCGTGCTCCAGTTTCTGCAGCGTGATGCGAAGTGATTCCAGGGTATCGAGTGAAGGCCTAACCACCATTACGGGTGTTTTGATGCAGACCAAATCCTAAAGGGTTGGATCGCGGCTTTGCTCGCATCAGATACGCCAGCGTCGTTAAATGACGTAATTGTGAGACGCGGTCTCCGAGCAACCGCCGTTCCAGACCTCAGTATCTTAATTCACCGAGACTGGAAGCGGGTGATTCCAGCCTGCGGACGGAGAGTTCACTGCGCGGGGGCGAGGGACTCTCCGTTCATGAACCAAACCCTTTGAGGGCACTGGAATGGCACCTAAGATTCTCTGCGTGGAGTCGAACCTGGCCGTCCTTGAAAGCCGGTGTGCAGTTCTGAAAGCGTCAGGCTACGATGCTGCTTCGGCAACACCCAAAGTAGCTGAGATCGTACTCTGCAGCCAAAAATTCGACCTGATTGTCGTCTCAAGACTAAGCGATTCTGATTTGCACCGAGTCAATAATTTAGCTGATGGCGCAGACATGCTAGTCCTCGACAGGCTCACCCTGCCATCTGAAATGCTCTTTTGGGTAGCACAACGACTGGACCGCCAAGAGAGTGCTTAGCCAGGTCAGCGAAGGTCCGGAATTGCTTGGCGCAACCGGCGTTGATTTCCTACATGACGTCATTTGTCGTCGAAGCATTTGAGTCGCCTCGCCCTACACTCTGACGTGTGGGGGCTTCAATGCAGCCTCAGTGCTCGATCTGTTGGACCACATGGAATCTTGCGAAGTGCTCCCAGGAAGACTGCTCAAACCTGCTGTGCACTCGTCACGGTAACCTGTTTGACGGTCGCTGTGCGGACTGCTGGGAGACTGCGAGCATGTTGCTGCCACCTTTATCGTCTTCGAACCGCCAGCGAAAAAGATGACGCCGAGCCGCAGCCATCTTGCCCGTTCTTCGGCGCTCATGGCGAGGTCGCTGTATACTCACTGGACAGCGCAGCTGGAGGTGAAACGTGGCAACGTCGCCAAACCCAATCAGTTCTGGATCTGGATTTCTCCCCGGAGACTTTCCTAAGCGGCAAATGAGTTATGACGCGGAGCTGATCTGGGTTGTTGCCACAGATGACTTAGAGAACCTGACTTGGGGCCAATCGCTACTTGGCAAGCGTAAGTCGGCAGGGGATATCGACAGGTGCGGCGCCACAACGGGACTGACTCCCCGCTGGCCCGACTTGCCCTGTAAGAGTGCCAATATCAGACTTTATGTCATAGCTCACGGCGTGGAAATCCGTGGCACGGTGCCGCCTACGATAGAGCTTGCAACTGCGAAAGATCTGACGCACAACACTCTCACTGCTGAGGACTTCTTCCCAAAACTTAAGGATCTTGTGCTGAAGACGCCTGCCAAACAGGTCAAGCGAATCGCTCTGGTGATGTGCAATGGCGGAGGGCTAAAGGGGGCCAACGCAGCGGAGAGCATATCTCCCAGCGAATCTTTTGCCCAGCGATTGGTGAATAAGTGTGAGGGGCTTACGGAAGACATTACTGCGAGAATGGGCGTCGTAACGGGAGAACGGATATTCTTCCCCAAGGAGACGATTGATGGGCGTTACAAGAAAGCCTTTGAAGAAGGCAAAACGAACTCTGACAAAAACCCTCTGCAGACGATCATAGATAAAAGGGAACTTTCGCTTACTAATCTCGCAAAGTGGGTTGACGGTACTGACCATTTTCGAACATACATCTTCACACCCAATAAACCTCCGAAGCTGAAGACTGGATACACTGAATGAATGATGTGCTGGCGGCGGTGAGTGCCGGCAGTCATCTGAAGACGCTAGCCAAGATCCTTGCGAACCTCATCAGCCAGACGGTTCAGGTAAGCTTCATCCATGCCCAGCTCTTTCGCCACACCTTTGACCAGAGCCTTCGACGGCGCCGCGTGACCGTTGCACTGTCGCATCAGGCTTGGATGGAGCCTTTTCGGGGACGTGGAGCCTTTTCGGGGACGAGCCTTTTCGGGGACGGACCGGAACAATCACCAACCCATCGGGTGAGTAGCTCCGAGAGTTCGAGATGATCGATTCTTGTACAGGCCGGGTTTTGGCCGATGCACATTAGGGGTTATCCCGTCCGTCCCAGACGAAGCCCCCGGAGATCATGTACGTATTTAACAACGGAAAGACAAATGTTGAATTTTACAAAGTGGAGTTTGAGAATCACACCGAACAAACCTCTTCGAGGTTACAAACTATTGCTCCCGCGACCTATGCATCCTTCACCGAAACTGAGTACCTTAAGCAAATCGTGCTAGAAAGGCCGAATGTGTCACCCGGTTTCGGTGCGGTGCCTATTAACGGAAAAATATATCTGTCAACCTTGGACAAAAAGCGATACTCAATGAACTTGGATTAGTCTTTCGAGTTGAAGGACGGCAAGGTCGACAAGAGCTTTGTCATCGACGGTCCCATCATTGAAGAGAGGTGACAAAAAGAAATGGCTCACCCGGTTAAGAGCGACCCTGTTTTAGCTGAGACGATTCACCCACACGAATGGAGCCTGAGAAGCCGGAAACCCTGTGACGGAACGTTTACGTGACGAGCGGAAGGTGACAGAGATGGACCGTTTACCCACGCCGTATTTAAAGCATGCTATTCCCGTCTGCCGCCGGATTCCATCGACACTGCTGAGTCCTTCGTCGCGGATTACGCAAATGCACTTCACTCAAATAGGGGAGATAACGGAACATGATACGTATCCCCGCCTGCTTTTCATCCGGAATCCTGGGCGAGAGGGAAGGGAGAGAAATCACGGACCGTGTGCCTATTGCAATAACTTTAGCTGCTTGGCGCTGACGCTGGCTGCCGGCGCAGGTCCTGAGGCACGCCGTGCAATCCGCCGTCCGAGTACGCGTTCAAGCCCGGTGACAAACTCCGCTGTACCAACCGGACGCCCGGTACTTTCGGCGCCGAATGCAGCCATCTAGTCGATTTGTTAACTGGACGCTCGAAAGTACGCAGCGCTGCCTCGGATTTCCAGAGGCCTCCCTTCGCGTGACCGAGCTAACGAGCTGCCATCGTGACCTTTCGAACCAAGTTACCTTAGATTGGATCAGATGAGGTACTTTTGCGCTGCCCCAATGAATTACCTGGGTTACTTCCCTTGTCGTGAAGCCTTGGTCGCCGCCTACCTGGGGAACGTAATGCGGACGATTTGTTGTAGATGAACTCCGGTCCATGCCGGAAGCTGCAGACACTCAAGGAGATGACCATCCCGCAGTACGGTGCACGCGTTGAAAAGACCGCATATGCGCGTCACAACTACCCAGAGCAACATGCTCCCATCGATTGCAGAAATGGTCTGAGGATCCTGTTATGGTGGGACACGACGAGGCAGCCTCCGGTGATGCAGTCTTGCGCGAATGCGTCGGGATCCGGTTAGTCTCAGTTTCGCAATCCCCTCACAACGCCTTTAGTTGCAAACCCTAGCCGTTCGTTCTCCGAATTCGACTCGTGTCTCCGGATTTGGTTCTCCAACTCGATGCCTCAGCGGCACACAATGAACACGAGATGGCCATGAGCATCATGCGTTTGGCAAAATCATTGGCCACTCGCACTTCCACAATTCTGAGCTGGCCTACTAGTTGCCTCAACCGCATACAACACTGAAGTATTTAGCCAGCAAACGGCATCGCAGAGCTAACCCTGAGCCCACCTTTCGAATGTCACAACTAGAACACCAGTAACAATTGGCACCCGGTTACCTATGGTTACCACAAAAAGCTTGCTTTTATGCCTAATTGGCCTACGCTCAGAGTATCCACAGAGCCTGGGAGCAGCGGTTCGATTTTCGGGCTACACAAAGGTACCGAGAATTACTACTACTTCGAGTGCAATACCGAACGTGCTAGACGACGAACTGGAATAGGTCAGACTACGTTTTGGACTCGGCCAGGAGTATGCAACTGTGGCCCGCTACGACAACAAACACCCGTATCGCTTCGCTGAGCGCTCACAGGGCAGTCTCGCGCACTCGTAGACAATCCGTAAGTCGGGCCCCCATCACAACAAGCTGAGTAGTCGTGTCAGAACCCTCTGGGACCGCCGAAGGCGAAGCTCTGTCTCCCTGCTGAGTGGGACTGCCATTGCGAAGCTCTGTCTTGCTACTGAGTGGGACTGCCATTGCGAAGCTCTGTCTTGCTACTGAGTGGGACTGCCATTGCGAAGCTCTGTCTTGCTGCTGAGTGGGACTGCAATTGCGAAGCTCTGTCTTGATGCTGAGTGGGACTGCCATTGCGAAGCTGTGTCCATCAGGAAAGGCTAGTCGATGGCTCGATTCATCGCACATTAGTGAGCACCGAATGTCTCCCCTGACAGGTACATGTGAAACAGCTTCTTATTATCCTAGTCACCGCAAGCCCAGTGACGCGGTCCATAGCTCGATCAGTCCTGGAAGGGGAAGGGCATAGAGTCATCGAAACGTCAGCATATTCCGATGCCAGTTCACTTCTGAGCAGGTGCCCACATAGTGCTCGATATGAGCCGCACGACTTACATTAGCGGACGGGCTGGGTTCGCTTATTTACGTCATGAATCTTGCCCGATGCTACAAGCGCGAACTTTGGCTCGCGGCCGTTCAACCTCCAATGAAGGCGCTGTCCACTGTTCCTGCTTACATTCTCTGGAAGCTGTGGATACTTCCAGAAATATGGCGCACATCTCGAGCAGATGCGAAGTGGGTACGTACGGATCGAGAACCCGTGGCAGATAGTAAATAATCGGGGATCCAATTCCGGCTCTACATCACATCTGTTCGCGGCCCCACATTCTCGCCACCATGGTGGGCATGGGTAGCATGATCCACTAACTTCAAAAGGATTACATATGTTGAATTCGGCGTCTGACAGCTCGACACATGAAAAGTCCACGAGTCTGCGGTCCTTTCCGCGGCGACAGTCTTTCTCCACGGTACAAGAGCGAAAACTCAACGTGATCGCCAGTGTCCGGCGTCACTGGGCGGTAGCGCTGACTGTGTTCGTCGTGATTCTTGGCGCAGGCATTTTCATCCTGTGGAAGAAGGCAAGACCAGTCTACAACTCCCATAGCGTAGTCTATATTTCGCCCAAGTTCCCAACCGTACTTAACAACAATAGCGAAGTCGAGCTGCCCTATGACTCATATTTTCAGGAGCAGGTACAAACAGTCACCCGATACGACATCCTCCACGATGCGATTGCATCGCTTCCCTTTTCCGCGCGCCAGCGTAGCGGTCCGGTTGTACCTTCTGAGATTGAGGGCCTGCTGAAGGACTTGATCGTCAAGAGGGTGGGCACTTCCTATGAGATGTCCGTCGGACTGAGTGGCCCGTCGCCACACGGCCTTGCCGAGATAGTAAACGCGGTCACCAACACCTACATCGAGAGAGCTAAAAACCCGCAATTTTACGGAGTGAATGATCGTTTAAAGACGCTCAACCAGGAAAAGCAACGGCTGCAGTCCCAAATAGATAAGAGCCTTGCCGAGAAAGCGCACCTGATGGAGCAGTTGGGCGTAGCCACGACTACGACCCAAGTGGGCACGACCAATCCTTATGACGCAACATCCACCGCAGTGCGAACGGAGCTGGCGACGGCGCGGATGCACCGCGAGACGGCAGAGGCAGAACTGGACGCTTTGCTGCGAAGAGACGCTCCTGGAAACGCGAACGCACTGGATGTCGCAGGGAAGGAGGCGATCGCCGCCGATCCCGGATTAGCCGCAATGTGGAGCGCGCTGAGCAGCCGCCGGGCGGCGCTGCTCCAGGAGATGACCGGCCTCCGGCCGGACCATCCCGTTTATCAGAAAGACGAAGACAACCTTGCGTCGACAGATACGATCATGAACGATTTGAAGCAGCAGGCCGTGCAAGAAGTTCAGAACAAGTTGCGTCAGGACGTAGAGCGGACGCGCATGGTTGAACTCAAGCTCACACGGGAATTGGAAGAGAAAACAAGCAGTGCCACGTCGGCTGCACCTAAGTACCTGAGAGCGACCGCGCTGGGACCGGAGATCGACAGTTTGCAAAAGTCCCTGGAGGCGATTGATAACCGTATTCGCGATCTCGACCTGGAAAGCAGCTCGCCTGGGTCAATTCACGTCTCCACCAAGGCGCTAACTCCTACAAGTCCGGAACGAAGCAAACTGCCGATATTCGCGCTGGCCGTCCTAATGATCTCTTTAGCAATCGCCACAGCTGTTCCTGTAGGAATGGACCTCACGGACCACAGAATCTACACGCCGCACGACGTGGAACAGGTGGTTGGGTTCCACCCAATCGGTGTCCTGGTGGATGAAGACCAGTTCCCCGGGGAAGTTGCGGGAGAATATTATTTTCGACTTGCGGCCGGCATCGATCATGCTGTTCGCACTTCGGGAGCAAGAATCTTTCTATTTACATCTGAGGCGCATGGAGCTGGTACGAGCACGGTAGTAAGAAAGTTGAGCGAACAGTTGCGTGGTCTTAATCTGAGGACTCAGACGATGACCGCAGCGGCATCCGGCGAGTTGAACCTGCTTTCATGCCAGGATTCCCCACTGACACACAACAAATGGAGTAGACGGGACGACGTTCTGCAGAGCCCGTCTACGCCGATCGCTTACAACCATCCCCGGCATCAACTAGAAGGAGACGTTCCTCCTCCCAATTGGGTCGAACAAACCCTGAATCGTGCAGCCATGGATTACGACGTCGTCCTAATCGATGCACAACCAATGCCAGTGTCTGCACAGACCGAGTACCTGGCGAGATTAGCCGATGCAACCGTGGTCGTAGTTAAGGCCAGAGGAACGACCAGGCAGGATCTGGAATGCACAGCCCGGGTTCTTGAGCGACTCGAGGTTGCCGGAGTCGCGGTGATTCTGAACAAGATCTGTGTGGATCGGGCAGATGGAGCTCTGAAAAAAGCGCTCCGGAGCTACGAAAAGTCATTTACTGAACCCTCGGTGATCCCAAATGCCGGGCCCGAGCGCATCGTGACTACCGCTTGAGGAATGCCATGGATCAGTCTTAGGTTAAGTCACACCAGTCGTATGCCTGCAGCAACATCAGGTTGCAGCTTCGCCACTGACACGGAATCGGTAGTCCATCAGTTCTCAACCCACCACCTTTCTATGCGCCAGGAAAATACTGTTTGCAATGGATCAACGAAACACATCACTGCGCTTGATTGCGGGCCGCGAGCCAAGGAGTGTGTTCACATGGAACGTTTCTGGCGTGGGTTATTGACAGAGGACAGGTCTCACTTCTTTGGGGAACTAGTTTAAGAATCGATCTTCTACGAATGGAGAGTTTAGTCATGCGAGTCATACATTTGTCACGCAGGACATTCACCGAGGAGTTCAAATTGGCAGCTGTGCACCGCCTGCAAGCCGGGATTCCGATAGGGGAGCTTTCCGGGGAGCTAAAGGTGAGCCGGAACATGTTGAATCGTTGGGCGCGTGAGTTCCGCAAGGCTCCGGGAGAAACCCGTCCGGGCAACGGTCAGCCGTACAGCCCGGAAGGTCGGGTTGCGGACCTGGAGCGCAAGATCGGTCAACAGGCCCGGGAGATCGAGTTCTTAAAGAAGTGTTTGCAGCGCATCGAGGACACGCGGACGCACGCAATCAAGAGAAATCAACGGTCTCCAGAAACGCTCGAGAGGAAACCAGCATCAGCAGAAGCTGACGCCGAATGGAACGTCTAACGGATTGCGCCCCTGCACTGCGCGATTAGCGTTCAAGGACCACGGCACCGGGACTTGACCCTTCACCCAAGATAAAACGCGACTCACCCACAATGCAGGGCAGGCCCTTCCACTTTGGCCTGATTGAGTGAGACTAAGTCGCCACAACGGCAATCATTTGCGCAATGATGAAGAAACAGCGTCCTTGGCGTGGTTATCAAAGAAATCCTCTTACCCCAGTCTCGACGCGCTCCGAAAACCGTACTAATGTAAAAGCAAGATCTTGAATTTATGCGAGTCAGATCCAGACGCCGGGGCGGTCTTGCCATGACTGCCCTGCTTGGCCTTGCACCGGTGGACTCTGCCCGTGCATGTGCCGCCAACCCCCAAGAGACATCAGCGCTTGCGCACGATGCTTGGGTGTAGCAAACGGTAACATGAAAGTGACGGATTACGCCTGTCCGCAGCATTCCTGCGCCCCGCGAGGGTGCGGCCTGCGGAGAGCAAATCCACCGGGTACAGGGTGCGCTCAGGCGTCCTCTTGGTTGAGCATCTTTGACAACTTGGAAACGCCACACCACCGAAAACCCAGGCCAGTTAAGGCCAGGGGGCAACGGACGCCGGGTGACAAACGGGACAATCGCTGATACGTAGCGCGTATGCGGAGATATCGTCCCGTTTGCTTATCGCGCATATTTTCCGGACGACGAACGTCGATCGCAGAATCAACTCGCTTCCCGGACTTAGTCTGCTTAGTTCGCACATTTCTACAGACGCGACGAAAACCGCGCGTGCCGGCCCCGGACTTTTAGTCCGGGGCTTCGTGTTTTTAAACCCGCGAGAACGATGCGGTATAGACACGCCGGACTTTAGCCCTGGTGGCTACTTCTCAGGGGTTTGCGGCTTTCTCCGCAACCAGAAAGCAAGATGATCAAATTAATTAATTAAAAAAAAATTGAGCACCTTCATGAAACAAAGGACTTAGCTCTCTCAGAGTCGCTAAAGCCGTTCCAGCCGAGTCGACGAATCGCCAAATTGCTCCAACTTCACCCCGAAGCGATCCATCAGCGACAGATACAAACTGCACATCTTACGATTGTCCTCGCTGTCCTTGAGGTAATCCAGCGACCGCCCGGTTTGTAGCGTCCCGCCAAGACCGCCGGCCAGCACCAGTGGCAACCGGTAGTTGTCGTGTTTGCGGCCGATCCACATATTGGATAGGAACATCAGGCAGGTGTTATCAAGCACTGTGCCGTTCCCTTCCTTCATGCTGTCTAACTTAGTCGCCAGGTAGGCGTACTGCTCGACATGGAAACGAGAGATGCGCTCGTATCCATCGGAATTATTGTTGTGCGAGGCGGAATGGTGACCCTCCTTCACATCGAGGAAGGGATAATACATGGCCGACAGATCCCGCGAAATGATCAACGACGCAACCCGCGTCTTATTGGTCTGGTAGGCAATGGCAATGATGTCGCACATCAGCCGCGCGTGATCGCGTAAGTCTTCCGGCAGTCCGTTGGCCGGCCGGTCCATGGTGGCGGCGACGGTGTTTTTGGCTTTGGCTGCGTCGTCGGCTTCGGCCTTGTCTTTGCGCATGCCCTCGACGCG
This sequence comes from uncultured Acidobacteriaceae bacterium, assembly GCA_963826875.1. GTDB lineage: Bacteria > Acidobacteriota > Terriglobia > Terriglobales > Acidobacteriaceae > PALSA-350. The sequence continues at coordinate 102,753 of CAWGYP010000002.1, forward strand.
CTTTTCCACTTCGCGCACGCTGGTCAGGTATTCATCGAGCTTGCCTTTGTCGCTCGAACTGACGCACTTGGAAAGATCCTGGGCGCGATCTTTGACGCGGTCGAGAATGCTGAGGTTCTGCAGGCTGCCACGGTTGTCAAACAGGTTGTCCCAGGCGAGCGATGGGTACACTTCTACCGGGACGGGCGAGTCAGGACTTTGCCAGGAGAGGTGGGAACTGTAGGCCAGGGAAAAGTTCGACTCGTGGTAACCGGTCATGGGCTGCTCGCAGGCCAGCACGATGCTCGACTGCTGCGTCTCTTCGCCGACGCGGTTGGCAATCATCTGATCGACGCTGATGCCGGAGTGGATGATGGCGCCTTTCGAAATGTGCGCGCCCGATAAAAGACTGCCGGTCTGGGCGGGATGAATTCCCTGCCCCGTGAGCGCCTGGACGTAGAGACCATCAATCACATTGATCTTCTCTTTGAGCGGCTCCAGGGGAGACAGCGTCTTCGAGAGTTTCATGGCCGCGCCCTGGCCCTCGGCGCTCCAGTGATCTTCGTTAATGCCATTGCCCAGGAAGACGATGCCAAAACGCTTGGGGAAGGCGGACGGTGGTGGCACATCCGCTAAGGCGTGCAGCGACTCAAGCCAGGGCAACGCTACGGTGCAACCAGCCCCGCGGAGTACAGCGCGGCGGGAAACGGGAAGCGTGAATTTTTTAGCCGGCATGCTAGTTCACCTTTCTGGATGCTATCTGAGTCGGAGCCGGGGGCGCCGGGATTCGTTTGTTCCGGAACTGCGGGCTAAGGACAATGGTTTCGACCATCGAATCAAAACCGTAGCCTTGGGCGGCCAGGTTGGTCTGCATGGTATCGACCAACGCTTCATCGGAGAGTTGCAGCGTGCGATTGAGCGAGTAACTGAGCAGCTTGCGGCAAAGGTTGTTGAGGAATTGGTCTTGCCGGTGATCGCGGATGAAATCGCGCAGACCCTCAAAGCCAACGCCGTTGAAGCCGCCGGGATAGGTGACGGCAGTATCGACGGGCCGTCCGGCCAGGTCTTTGGTGCGCACATCGCCGATGGGTCCATAGCCTTCGTAGGCCAGGCCAAACGAATCAAAACGTTGATGGCAGGCGGCGCAGAAGGGATTCGACCGATGCTGGGCCAGCATTTGGCGGATGGGAAGATCGGTCTTCGACTCATCGCTCGGCAGCTCGGGAACCACCGGTGGCGGCGGAGGAACGCGGATGCCTAACACCTTTTGCACTACCCAATTGCCACGCTTCACCGGGCTGGTGCGCAGTCCGGGTGAGTTCTGCGTCATGAATACCGACATGGGCAGCAGACCTCCCCTTCCATATTGGCCGGCATTGTCGACGCGCACCCAGTGGTCGGCGTCGCCCTCGACCCCCGGGATGCCGTAGTGCTTGGCCAGCACCGGGTTCACGAAGGTGTAGTTGCCATAGATAAGGTCGAGCACGGAACGATTGTTCTGAATGGTGTCTTCAACGTAGCGGATGGGTTCCTGGAACATAGCTTCGCGCAGATCGTTGTTGAACTGGGGGAAGCGCTGACGATCGACCGCGTTGTTGGTTTCAAAGAGACGGAAGGCGAGCCAGTTTCCGGTGAACTCCGTGGCCAGGCCGCTCGTGCGGGAATCTTTCATCATGCGGCGAGCCTGGGCCAGCAGGACTGCCGGTCTTTGCAGGTCGTTGGCTGCCGCGTGGCGCAACAATTCTTCATCGGGCATGCTGGCCCAGAGGAAGTAGCTCAGGCGGCTCGCCAGGGCGTAGCTGGATAAGGGCTCCGCGGGCACAGCGGTTGAGGCATGAACGACGGCGGCATGGGAGCGGGCCGCGGAAGCCATCAGGCCGTTTGAGATGTCCAGCCGGTAGAGAAAGTCCGGCTCCATCAACACGCTGGTGAGCACATCGCGGAGAGCCTCTTCGTGGGATAACTGATTTTGCGTTCGGTCCTGGTGGTAATAGGCGAGCAGATCAGCCCGTTCCGCCTCGGTAAGCGGCCGCCGATAGGCTCGCGCGGCGAATTGGAGCAGGGCTTCCAGTTGCCGCGGCTCCGCCTCGGCCCGCTCCTTTTCAAGGCTGCGGAGCGTGGCGTCGGTTTGATTGAAGTGCTCGCGGATGGCTTCGGCCGCAGCGGGGTCGTTGATTGGATCCGCCGCAGCCTTGGCCAGGTAGGCGTCTCGCATTTTGAAGATGACTGCGGCATCGGTCACGGCGTGATCGGTGGGGCGCTCTGAGCCGGCTTCGTCGCCTTTGCCAAAAACTTCTCCGCTCTGGTTGAAGTAGTACTGCGTCCAGGTGCGGGCGGAAAAGTCTGCAATGTAGTCGAACTCGTTCCACAGACGGTCCAGTTTCCTTTTTCCGTTGTCATCGAGGATGAGCTGGATGAGCGGGAGATCGTCGCGGTAATAGCCCATGATGTTGTGATAGCCGGCGCTCAGCAGACGGCCTTTGTCTTCAGAGTCGTCGGGGAAATAACGGCCGCGTTCGGAGATGTAAAACGCGTCGGGAAACACGAAAGCGAAGCGGGAAAATGCTGCCTCGTAGCGGGCGCGCTGGGCGGCTGGCACGATCAGATCGGTATCGTTGGCGCGGGCCGCGGCCGAGAGAGCGGCCCAACGGGGCGCGGCTTCCTCATGAAGATCGGGGTAGGGCGGGATTTCTGGAATCACCGGGGGTGGATCGGTGTCGTTGCGCAGATCTTCGGGATCGCTGTCACGCCGGTGCTCGGCATACTGCTTCAGCTTCCAGTTCAGAAGCGGCTCGGATTGCGCGGGCAAACCGGCCACCATTGGGGCGGCAAACTGCATCGCGGTGTGGGCGCGAATTTTCACCACGAAATCGCGCATTTCCGTGCATTTGGCTCGGAGGACGGCGGGCTGAGCTGCCTTGGGAGCGGGCAGGGCTTGCCACATTTTCTGCAGCTTGAGGACTGGGCCGACCGCATCCTGATCGTGCAGGATCTGCCACACCATGGGGAGATATTTCGGGCTCAGTTTTGATTCGACCGCAATGGTGGCCAGGGTGGCTTGGGGTTTCTTGAGTGCTACGCGATACTTGTAGCGCCAGGCGGCCTGGAAGTAATCCGCATAGTCGGTGGGCTGCGCGGCGTAAAAGGCCACAATGCGCTGGATGGCGTACTTTTCGCGATCGGTCTCTACCAGCATGGGGTAGGGCGCAAAGTCGATTCCGTCTGGTTTCAGAACGGCATGATCGGTTACTTCGCGCGCCGCTTTCAGGTACTTATTCAAGAGCGCCGGCGACATGGTTAGGGATTCGCCGGAGTTGTCGAATCCGGCCTGGTTGGCCGGGTCCACGGGAAATTGCTTGGCGACGTGCATGTCCTGGCCGGTAAGGTCGCGGATGGTGTAGTCGTACTCGGCATTGCTCAGCCGGCGGGCCAGCACCACGCCCGGGTCGCCGGCGGTCTTCTTTATTTCTTCGGTGCGTAGGGCGGCTACCCAATCGATGACCTGCTGCGCTTCGGCGGCGGGCGGGGGCGGCATCGGCTTGGGCGGCATTTCATGGTTCTTTAATCTCTCCGCCAGCAGTGCCCAACGGGCAAAGTCGTCCGTAACCATGTCCACGCTGGTATAGGACTTCAGATCGAACTGCGCCGGGGCCATTTTCCCGCTATGGCAGGCCACGCAGTATTTGCCGACAAACGGTTTGACGGTCTGTTCAAATCCCTGGTCGATGGGGGCAGTTGGAGCGGTTGCGCCATCCGCCATGCTGGCTGCGGTGAGGGAGAGGGAGAGGAAAAGGGTCCGAAACTTCATCAAAGAGCGCCTCTGGCCTCAAAGTTGGGGGCAAAAACCAGTCGATAAACATGATACCTATTGGCAGCCACAAATGCCCAATCTGCGGTAACTGTTACCCCTTTTGGGCTCTATCCCCAAACCAATGCCGGGTGCCCCATATCTCGGATTTCCTGTGTAGTTTCGTGGGTTCCCTGAACTTCCTGCGCCTTTCCTTAATGAAAGGCGCACGCGCGGTCCTGTCCAGAGCTGCGTGCAGGAAATTCGGGGTATCTCGCTTGTTTTTCGCGAGATGTGGGATACCACAGCTCTCCCCTCAGGACTGCGGCGGTCACAACAAAATTGTCATCCCGACCGGAGCTCCGAAGGAGCGCAGTGGAGGGACCTGCGGTTTCTTGTTCTCACACCCTCCGTCAGGGCGTAAACGGGTCAACCATTTGGATCGAACCATCCGGATGGAAGTGAAGCTCCGTCACCTTCACATTGCGCAGGTGATTCTTATTGGAAAGCTGCGTGTCCGCATAAAATAGCCACCACTTCCCTCCCCACTCCATGATGGAGTGATGCGTGGTCCACCCCTGCACGGGAAGCAGGAAATGCCCCCTATACTGGAACGGCCCCACCGGCGATTTCCCGGTAGCATAGGCGAGAAAGTGGGTATCGCCCGTCGAATACGTGAAGTAATAAACCCCGTTGCGCCGGAACATCCAGGAAGCCTCGAAGAAACGGCGCTCATGGTCGCCACCCAGCAACGGTTTGCCATCCTCACCCAGGATGACCACATCCCCAGGCGGCTCCGCAAACTGCTTCATGTCGGGAGTCAGCCTTGCCACCTTCGCCATCAGCGCGGGCTGGTCATCCTGCTGCCGATCGGTGGTTGAGCCCGCAACGAACTGTCCGCTGGTCCAGTTCTCAAGCTGTCCTCCCCAAATCCCACCAAAATACATGTAGCTCTTGCCGTCGGAATCGGTGAACACCGCGGGATCAATACTGAAGCTGCCTTTGATCGGTTCGGGCTCTGCTTTAAAGGGACCCAGGGGATTGCTCGACGTCGCCACCCCAATGCGGAAGACTCCTTGCTTGTCGCGGCCTGGAAAATAAAGGTAATAGTAATTGTTACGAAAAGCCGCGTCGGGAGCCCACAATTGCTTCGCTGCCCAGGGCACGTCCTTTACGTCGAGCGCGACGGGGCCCACGCTCGCCGGGCCGCCAATACGGTCCATGCTGAGCACTCGATAGTCATGCATCGCGTATTCGCTGCCCAGGTCATCGTCGGGAATGTCCGTTGGGACATCATGTGACGGATAGACGTAAATCTTGCCCTGGAAAACATGGGCAGACGGATCTGCGGTGTAGATAGAGGTGACCAGGGGCTGCGACAGATAATGCCGGCCGTTCGGCGCCGTGGGCCCGTCTGCCAGGATGATACTCACTGGCAACGCGCCCAGCAGCACACAACAAGCAGTCCACTTCACGCGATTACCTCCGGGCGCCCCGATTTTCGGGACCATGATACCGCGTCTGCTCAGCAAGCCAGCCCTGGGGGAGGGGGCTTTTATCGCTTTTATCGCTTTTTTGGCACTTTTTTGCAAAGGGAGATTTTGATGCGACCTGTACTCGTTACTGTCCGGCAGCGACGCCCGACCGGGCTACCTGCCTGGTAGGGCTCTTGTGATGCTTATGGACGGTGGCGTCGTGCATCGGCGCACTCGAGCGATGCTGGTCCGAGGCCAGTTGCGTGGAATCCGCCAGCACTGGAGTAAGGCCGGCGAGATAGCTAAGCAGATCGTTGCTGCCGCCGAAAAACTTCGGTCCTTCGTGTCTGCCATCAGTGGCAGCAACAAATATGCCAATCCGGCGCTCCGGGATCAGCGCGATATAGGTGTTGTAACCCGCCCCGCCGCCGGTCTTCTCCATGATCGTGGCTGGATCCTCGGGCTGGTTGATGCGTATCCACCCCAGGCCGATGCCGGTGGGAGCTCCGGCGCGCGCGAGACCCTGGGTCCAGCGCAGTTGCGTGACCTGGACGTAAGTCGCCGTCGCGGCTGGATCCTGGTGCATGGGGATGCCGGGCAAACCGAGAAGGTATTTGAGCCAACGCGTCATGTCATTCGCGGTGGAATACATACCCCCCGACCCGGCGGCGGCGGTTGTATCCGTGCATCGGCCCTCATTCCTGGCCCCAATGAGAAGGCGAGCGCACTCAGCGGCGGTCGGGCTCACGGTTGTGTCCCGCAAACCAAGGGGTTTTGCGATGCGTTCGGCAAAGAGCTGCGGGTAAGGCTTGCCCGCAGCGGCGGACAAAGCGTCGCCCAGCAGATCGAACCCGATGTTGGAATAATGCGCGGCGGTTCCGGGAGGAAAGCGCAGCCGATAGCCAGGAAGCCATTGCCAGCGAAAGCTGTAATCGGGAAACGTGAAATGGCCGCTGTCGCCCTCGGGATAGGCGATTTCGCGCGGGAAGCCGGCGGTGTGCGTGGCCAAGTCGAGCAGGGTGATGGGGCGGACTCTCGCGCCACGCACCGTGAGGACGGGAACGGTAACGTTGCGGGGAGCAAACTTCTGCAATGGATCGGAAAGGGCCACGCGCCGATCCGCAACCAGCTTCACCAACAGGTCCGTCGTCATGATCTTGGACAGCGAGCACAGACGGATGAGGGAGTCAGCGTTGGGCTTCTGGTGGGAACCAGGATAGGTCTGGCCGTAACTTTGCATCCACGTCTGATTGTCGCGAACAATCACGACTACCATTCCTGTGGAACCGCTTAGGCGGAATAGCTCAGCCAGAAAAGGGTCGGCGGATTGCAGCTCAGGGAGAGGTGCGGTCTGGGCCTGCACCCGGTGTATGAAACTCAGAAAGAGAATGAGGAATGCGAGCAAGCAAAAGCTCCCACGCAAAGCAGACAAAAACCCCCTCCAAGAAACCATCATCTCTCCCAGTATGTATCTTAGCTGCTAATGCAGCCTCTACAGGGAGAAGAGAGCTAACCTGGCTCTTCCATCGAGAGCATCCGTTCCTTTCTGGTCAGCACCGCGGCCAGAAATCGGAGTTCGGACTCCACTTCTGCGGGATCGGCTACCGTATCGGCGATTTCCTGGCGCAGGAGTTCGCGATACCGTTTGCGCAGCCTGTGAATGGCCACCTTGAGCGCTCCTTCTGAAGTGTTCATCTGGCGTGCCAGCGCAGCATACGGCGCGTCCGACTGCCCAAGAAGGAACACCTTCATTTGTTCGAAATGCTCCGCCCGGCCATGAAGCACGAACTCGTTGCGCAATTTCTCCACCACGCGGTCAAGAACCGCGAGCGCCCAGCGCCGCTCAAAGATCCGCTCCGGCGTTTCGTCGTGTGCCGGCTCGTGTTGGTAGTGCTCTTCTCCGGAAGAGAAGGCAAGCGGTACCAGCGCCCCGCCGCCGCGTTTGCGTGCGCGATGACGGTCGGCTTCGTCGGCCACAAAAAACTTCAACGAAGTCAAAATGAAAGAACGGAACCGGCCCTTTTCCGGGTCAGCGCGATCGAGATAGTGCCCTTCCAGGACGCGCAGCAAAAACTCCTGGGTGAGATCCTGCGCCTCCTCAGCCGAATGACCGCGCCGGCGCAGATACGCATACAACGGATACCAGTAGCTCTCACAAAGGGAAACCAGGGCGGACCGCGCTTCCTTGCGATGTGGGTCACCGGCGGCGACCACCAGGGTCCACCGCGTGGTCGGAAACTGGGATGAGCCCGACAGCGTGTGCAGAGTCTGGCCGTTCGTCATGTCATCCTCGCTAAAGAGAATAAGGAATCGGGCACGCGGAAGTTACAGCGAAACTATGGCCATCGCGCGGATTCAGCCTTCGCTTGCTGCACGACCGGAATATCAGGATCGGCATCCTTCCAGAGAGCGAGTAGGTCTTTGTAGGCGGCAGCCGATTTCGCGCGATCTCCGGAAGCGGAGAACGCCCTGGCCAATTGGAGACGCGCCATCGGCCCGATGGGATCGTTCAGCACGATACTTGGATGATCAAGAATCTTTTGAAACTCAGCCGCTGCCTCGTGAGGACGGCCCAATCGGGAATAAGCCAGGCCACGCACGTAAACCGGATACATAGCCCCGAAGAAGGCACCCACATAGAATGCTGTACCCGGAACAGCGAGGTCGTACGGAGTTGCCACTTGCGTCAATTCGAGCGCTTTCGCGGCGTCGCCCTGGTTGAGAGCTTCCAGTGCCCGCAGCGCGGGCAGGTAACTGAACTGGACAGAGGTGTCCTCCGGGTAGCGCTTTTCGAGGTCCAGCACGATCTTGTGACCTTGCGCGGACTGGTGCAGAACTGCCAGCGCAAAGGCAGGTCCGTAGTCGGCATCCCGGCTTCGGTGAAGCGCCATCGCCCCAGCCGCGCTTTTCTGTCCCTCCTCCCGCAGGCCGAACAGTGCGCTCCATACCGCACGCGCACCTTCAAATTGAGCGGCCCGCTCGCGCAAACCTGCCTGGCGAGATAAGAGGACCGCGCGATCCGATATCCGGGCCGCTTCTTTCAGGCGCGCCTGGTACGCGGCGGTGAGAGATTCCTGCTGCTCGAAAAATCCCTGGGCTTCCAATTTTGCCCTTCGTTGCGTCACCTCCCTTTCCATCGCCGCCTGGTCGCCTCTTAGAAATGCGATGAAATACCGGCATAGAGAGAAGTCAACGGCTTCGATCTTACGTTGCGAAGCTCTGCGAAGCATCGCCTCGGCATCTGCCAGGCGGTTCAGGTAGATGTAGGCAAAAGTCACATTGGTGTAGCCGATGGCGTAGTCCGGATCGAGTTCGATCGCTTTTTGACCTTCTTCCGCAGCTTTGTCGTAATGACCCGATCCCTGGGTGGTGAAAGCTGCCAGGAATCCGTGGGGCACCAGATCGCGGGGGTACGCCTGGACCCACGATTCGAGCGTCTGTCGAGCAAGCTCCAGGTTTCTTGTTACCTCCCGGTTGTAGTTGAAAGTGATGAAATAGTTCTCGCCATCGCTCACCCGATTGCGTAGTTCATAGGCCCTGGCGATGTTCTGCGCTCCGAGTTCGGTCTCTCCGAGGGAGGCATATTGCCGGCCCAGGTTGGCATAAGCCATGGCAAATTGAGGATCGATCTCGACGGCCCGCCGCAGGAGCGGAATGGTTTCCGCCGACTGTGCTTTACTCTGTTGTGCTTTCATTGCCGCGCTGTAAGACCTCCAGGCCTCGAGCGATGACGTGGTTGCCTCGGTCGGTAGACTGGGCTCCTTTACAACCGCTGGAAGCGATTCGCCGGCGCGGGTCTGAAACGAAGTTGCGAGTTGGCTTAACGCCCGGACGACGTCCTCTTTCTTGACTGCCGGCGCTTGCTCTTCGTCCAGGACATCTCCGGTGCGGCAATTTCTTGCCCGCAAGCTCAGCACGTACTCGTTTCCCAGGCTTGTTATGGAGCCCTCCAGAACCGCTGCGCTTGCTGTCCGCTCGCAGATCTCGGCGGCAATGGCCGGGGTGAGCTTCGCGTCCGTGGGCCGCTCCATCAGGCGGAGCGTTTGGCTCACGCGCGAGTCAGAAAGCAGCGCAAGGTCCGGTGAGTTCCCCAATCTTCCTGCCAGGGTCTGGCCCAGCGTTCCATTGAAGACCGGATCGCCCGTGGCATTGGTGAAATCTGCGAGAACGATGGTTTTCTTTTCAGTCAACCTGGGTGGCGGCGGAGAATAATGGTGCAGGAGCAACCAGACCGTCACCCCGCTGAGCAGGATCAATGCGAGCCCGGCGGCGGCGCCGAGAAAAGCCTGGCGATGCCGGCGGAGAAATTTTCCGGTTCGGTACGATCTGCTCGGCGGTGACGCCAGAACTGGCCGGTCTTCTCTATGCCTTTCGATATCGGCGGCTAACTCAGCGACGGAACGGTATCGCCGTTCCCGCGTTTTTTCCAGAGCCTTCATGGTGATCCAGTTGAGGTCGCCATCCACCAGGCTGCGCAGGGACGCAGGGTCCGTCTGGCGGTGCGCGGCGATGCCGGTCACAGCCGCACCCATGGTGCTGAGCTTGCGCGGGAGCGCGGATGCGTCTTCTTCACGAATAATGCGGAGCATCTCGGCTAAGCCAGCCTGGCGCATTCTGGCCGCCTCAAAAGGGACACTGCCGATCAGCAACTCATACAAGAGCACCCCGAGCGAATACACGTCAGAAGTCTCATCGACGTCCGCAGTCATCACCGCGGCCTGCTCGGGACTGGCATATTCCGGTGTGCCCACCATCTCGCCGAATTGGGTGATCAAAGTGTTCTCAACGGCCCACTGGTCGGTGGCCTTGGCGATGCCGAAGTCGATCACTTTTGCCAAGGGCCGGCCCTCCTGTTCGGTCACCAGCACATTCGAGGGTTTGAGGTCGCGGTGGATTACGCCCTTCTGGTGCGCGTGTTCCACGGCACGGCAAACGGAGAGAAACACTTCCAGCCGTTGGCTGATGGTCATCCGCTTGGCGTCGCAGTACTGCGTGATGGGTATGCCCTCGATGTACTCCATAACGAAGTAAGGCCGGCCCCTGGCTGTGGCCCCTGCGTCGAAGATCCGGGCTACATTCGGATGGTCCATCATGGCCAGCGCCTGACGCTCTTTGGCGAAACGCGCCAGTACCTGGCTGGTATCCATGCCGAGTTTGACGACTTTGAGGGCAACGCGGCGGCGAATGGGTTCGCGCTGCTCGGCAAGATACACGGTGCCCATGCCGCCTTCGCCTAAACGTTGCAGGATGTGATATCGCCCGAAGTCGTCATCACCGGCGGGCGCGGTGTCGATGGTCTCAACTCCAGAGCCATTGGCAAACGAACTGTCGAAAGCGCCCCGAAACAGACAGCCGGGGCACAGTCCAGCGGGATCACCGGAAGCCGATTCCGCTCCGCACTGAAGGCAATTTGGCATTGGGCAGAGTGGCGCAAACATTCTACGATTTTTGCCCCAATCCTTGTAACCTTCCGCGCCGCATTCCTTATTCGGGGTAGGCAAGCCGAAAGCGGCGAGCCAGATCGATCAAGCGAAAAGGAGATTGGTGATGAAAACAGCGTTGCTTCGTTATCAGGGGGCCTGGATTCTGGCAGTTTCCATGTTGTTTGCGCAAAGTGTGGTCGCGCAGGAACAGTCAACCAAGGCGCAAGAATGTTCGAAGGCTAACCTACATGGAATCTTTGGATATTCCAGCACCGGAACTCTACTGGAATCCTATGTTCCAGCCCCTTATGCGGGCCCCTTCGGGGAGGTTGGCAGGCAGGCCTTCGACGGGAGGGGGAACACCAGCGGATCGGCATCCACAAGCTCGAACGGCAACATCAGCCCGGTGACGTTTGCAGGGACGTATACCATCAATGCCGATTGCACCGGCTCCATGACGCTCAACGTATCTCCGTTCGATTCTGTGGTGCATGCGTATATTGTGATCGACGAGGAGGGGGCAGAGCTTCGAGCCATAGGAACAGACTCAGGATTGATTGAGACCCGCGTTTACCGTAAGCAGTGATCAGACCGCAACACCCCCTCAATCACTCGCCCGCACCATCCTCTTCATTAGGTGGCCTGCGCCGTCGACGCTCAAGAAAAACCGGGGTTACGGAGTGGTTTATATATTTCGCTGAAGGCGGCACGAGCCGGTCCGGGCTGGCGTTTCCTTTTTCCCTGGATCCCGATCCAACTGACCATCCGTTGCGAATTCCTGTTCGGCAGTTTATGTTCACGGAAGATGGGGTGGCCAGAAGCGATAGCATGAATCAGAATCACAGCAGAACGAGGCAAGCGGGATGACGACCAACGGGCCGGACGAAGTTCCTGTTCCGCAACCAGTGCTCGGGCCACTTACACGCGCAGCAATCTTTCTGGTTGTCAGTGTCAAGCCGGAGGGTTACGAGACCCTGCGCTCGTTTTGCGGCGACCTCTCCGGCCTGATTCGCGCCGTCGAGTTCCGCGACATCGACGCCGGCCTCACGTGTATCGCGGCCTTCGGATCCGATGCCTGGGACCGGCTCTTCGGCAAGCCCCGGCCGGCTGAATTGCATCCTTTCCGTGAATTCCGGTCGGGCAATCGCTATGCCCCTGCTACTCCGGGAGACGTGCTCTTTCACATCCGCGCCCAACGCATGGACATCTGTTTTGAGTTGGCAACCCAGATCATGGACCGCATCGGCGACGCAGTTTCGGTTGACGACGAGGTGCAGGGCTTTCGCTACTTTGAGGATCGCGACCTGATCGGCTTTGTCGATGGCACGGAGAATCCGAGAGGCGCCCTCGCTCTCGAGTCTGCACTGGTGGGCGAAGAGGATGCCGCCTTCGCCGGCGGCAGCTATGTGCTGGTGCAGAAATACCTGCACGATATGAAGGCATGGAATGCCCTCTCCACGGAGGCGCAGGAGAACATTATCGGCCGCAGGAAGCTGTCGGATATTGAGTTGGAGGATGGGGTAAAACCTACCTCGGCCCATAGCGCTCTGACCGTCATCGAAGAGAATGGGAAAGAGGTCAAGATTCTGCGCGACAACATGCCTTTTGGACAGCCGGGCCGCGGCGAATTTGGCACCTACTTCATCGGCTACTGCCGCACGCCGCGGATCACCGAGCAGATGCTTGAGAACATGTTCATCGGCCGTCCGCCGGGCAACTACGACCGGCTGCTGGATTTTAGCCGAGCCGTTACCGGGGGCCTGTTCTTTGCCCCTTCGGCAACTTTTCTTGACGATGCCGGTGATACAGAGCCCGCCGCCATTGCCGCGCCGCCGGCAGCACCGAATCCACCGGTCACACCCGCTGTGGCGGACGCTTCACTTGGGATAGGATCGCTGAGAGGAGAACGAAATGAATAACCTCCATCGGGAGTTGGCACCGATCTCTGACGCCGCGTGGGCAGAGATCGAGGAGGAGACCACTCGAACGCTCAAGCGTTATCTCGCCGGCCGGCGGGTCGTCGACGTACCCACTCCCAGCGGGGTTGGTTTGGCGGCGGTGGGCACGGGCCATTTGCTCTCGATCGCGGCCCCTGCGGAAGACATCCTCGCCAGGCAGCGTGAGGTCAAGGCGCTGGTGGAATTGCGAGTTCCCTTCGAGCTGACGCGGGCGGCGATCGACGATGTGGAGCGCGGCGCAGAGGACTCCGATTGGCAACCGGCTAAGGACGCAGCCCGGAAGATCGCGTTCGCCGAGGATCGGGCCATCTTCAATGGCTATCCTGCGGCAAATATCCAGGGCATCCGCGAGGGCACCAGCAACCCGATCATGACACTGCCCACCGACGTTCGGGACTATCCGGACGCTGTGGCCCATGCGTTGAGCCAACTCCGACTGGTCGGTGTGAACGGGCCGTACTCGGTCTTACTCGGCGCCAAAGCTTATACGGAGCTGGCGGAAACCCGCGATCATGGCTACCCGGTCCTGGAGCACGTCAAGCGCATTGTCGACGGCAACCTCATCTGGGCTCCGGCGATTGAGGGCGCGTTCGTGCTGACCACACGTGGTGGCGATTTCGAACTGAACCTTGGGCAGGATATTTCTATCGGTTATCTGGCGCACACGGATACGACGGTTCGGCTTTATCTGCAAGAGTCCTTCACCTTTCGCATGCTCACGAGCGAGGCGTCCGTCGTGATTGCATCCTCGGGAAACTAATGTTCAGCGGCTCATCTGATGAAAGAACGATCCCCGGAAGCTCCGGCTTAAGGTGAGTTCGGCGCCGTTGACCAGCTTGACGACATAGTCTCCATGAAATAACGGATGGAGCCCACGCACGGCGGCCTTGCGAACCACAATCGATCGATGAATCCGAACGAACTGTCTTGGATCGAGGGTGTCTTCGAGGCTTTGAATTGTCTGCCTTGCAATGTGCGACGCGCCGGTCGTATGAATGACGACGTACTTGTTGGCCGCTTCAATCCAGAGGATCTGCTCGACCGGCACGAATACGATGCCGTTCTCGTCTTTGATCGACAGCCGGGTCAGCCAGCGACCCGGTTCCTTTCCCGGAAGGGATTCCCGTGTGCCCATTCGCCGGATTGCGCGTTCCAATGAGATCAATAGCCGTTCCTTGTCGAACGGCTTGCAGAGGTAGTCGACGGCCTCAATCTCGAATGCCCGTACGGCGTATTCACTATAGCCGGTTACAAAGATGAAGAGCGGGACCTTTGCCGATTCAAGCTGCTCAACCATCCCAAATCCATCCAGGTCCGGCATTTGAATGTCCAAAAATACGAGAGCTGGGGATAGCTCTTGGATTTGCCTGATACCTTCCGCACCACTCGGCGCCTCTCCGACGACAACGATGTCGCTTTCGCCGTCAAGCAACTCGCAGAGATAACGGCGCGCATGAGGCTCGTCATCGATGATCAGCGCCCGTATTGGCGGTTGCGGTGCCAAGGTGTTGTTCTTTAGTCCGTTCTCCACAATGGCTATGCCCTCATGATGAACCTTGACTGGCAGCCGGTCTTTGGATTATCTGCTGCGTTGCGGCTGATTCGATCCGCCTTCCTATATGGAATCAAGAGGTCAATCTTTACTCCTCCCTGGGGCCGGCCGGTGTACTGAAACGTGTACTGATTGTTGTAGTGCAGTTGGAGGCGGTCCATAGTGTTTCGAAGGCCTACGCCAAAAGCAGGCGTGACCGATGATAGCGAGGGCACAGGACCATCGTTGAGGAGCACCAGGTGAAGATTCTCACCCTCACGGCACGCGCGGAAACGAATTTCGCACGAGTGCAGCGTGCGCGCGGCGCCGTGTCGAATGGCGTTCTCAAAGAGTGGCTGCAACAGCAACTGCGGAACTTCCGCTGTCGTCGCTTCCGGCTCAATGTCGTAGTTGAGCACCAGCCGTTCTCCCAGCCGAAGTTTTTCGATTCCCAGATACAGATCCGCAAATTCCAGCTCTTCGCCCAAGCTGCGAACAGAATCTCCACCCTCCTCAAGAGTAAGCCGGAGCAGGTCTCCCAGCGCAATCACCATGCGGCGGGCCGTCGGCGGCTGTTCGACGATAAGGCCGGCGACGGTGTGCAGCGTATTGAACAGAAAATGCGGATGCAGTTGCATACGCAGCGCGTCAAGGCGCGAGACCGCAAGTTGACGCTCGAGTTCTGAGGCGCGCGTGCGCTCCGCTTGGAAATCCAACCAGGTTCGCCAACCCTCCAGTGCGAGCACGAGCACGATTCCGATGAGGACGTCTCCAGGCAGGAATCTGACTGTTTCCGTTTGCAGAAAATACCTGAAGGTTGGATAGTCAGACCGGTAAGGGAAAAAAGTCGAGAATACAATCGCCCACTGGCTAAGCATGACCAGTGCCGCCGTTATCGCGACCACGAGCAACAGCACGACTGCATTCCAAATTCTTTTTCCGCGGCGGAGAGGGAAAACCAGAGTGCACTTCGACAGGAGTGGCAGCGCGAGGGCCCAAAACGCAAAATGGATGGCGTTGGTATAAAGAGCATATGCTAACGACTTATGACCGCCGAGATCGCTGATCATAAGGATGGCCGTGAAGAAGAGAGACGCGGCTACCCAGCCGAGAATCACGAATTTGATGCGCGTGCCTGTGGACATATGCTTTTGCCGCCGTTGACCTCAGATTAAACCTAAGTGGTCCTATGCGCCGAGCTACCTTCAACCTGTGCCCGGTTACATCGCCCAGAGCAGTGGATCATCTGGAGCGACGTCAAGCATAGCCTTGCGGTGATTCAACACGAAAGAGATTGGCACGGTTCACCCCCCAACCAATCACCATATCGGCAAAAAGCTAAGGAGGTAAGCTGATTTGTCGCCAAGCGAGACTTCTTCGGCGCGAAGCGGACGGCTCCCCTATGCGGAGCCCCGAATCCTTCACGGTACTGGAACCCTCAAGAGGAATTTTGCGTACTATGTTCCGGAGGGAGGTACAAGCCATGTATTGCAGCGCTTGTGGTCAGCCCATGGACGTTTCTCAAACCATCTGCCAGAGATGCGGACGACAGATTGCTTCGATCGCTTCCTATACTCCTGTGGCGTATCCGCGCAACCGCGTGCAGCGGCATATGCACACGGTGGCAATTCTCTGGATCGCATATAGCCTGTGGATTCTGCTCCACTGGGGCATTGCGGTCGGACTTCTTGCAGGAGTCTTCTCCCATTGGGGGCAAATAAACCATGGTTTTGAGGGATTCTACGCATTCCCATTTTTTCACGCGACCTGGCTCGTGCCGATCATCACGGCCGTTCTGGTCGGTCGAGCTGTGCTTTGCCTTGTGACCGGAATCAGCCTGCTGCGACGCGCGTCCTGGGCGCGAACGCTCGCCATCGTAACTGCGTCTCTCGCCCTCATCCACCCATTTACCGGAACTATCTTAGGCGTGTATACGCTATGGGTACTCCTGCCCGCCGCTTCCGGGCAGGAGGACGACCAGATGGTTGTGGCATAGGATCATCAGGCAACGACGGTCTGCCGCGTCATGTGAGCACCGGTCACTTCTAAGGGCGCGGCAGGTACGTATGGAAAGTTCCTCGATGGCTTCGAGGTGACCGACTCCTTGCCAATGCCCAGGCTCACAGGAGTGTTCGCCGCTATCGAGAACATGACATCGGGAGCGTTATCGGTGAGCGAGCGGCCATTCCACTCGGCAAATCCAAACACAGCTGAGGTGCCAACCTTGTAAGGAAGGATGTTGGGAAAAAGCCGATGCGCCACTCGCTCCGCATATGCCTTGGGATCCTCTTGCGGTTCCATTGGCCGACACAGCGCCGGCAATATCCTTGATAACCGCCGCCCATAGGTTGCGAAATCATCGGCGGCATTGCTGCAGTGCGAACAAAGCGCCGACGGTCATGACTGATTCTTTCAGGCATTTCGGAACCCTCCAATCCGAAAATAGGCAGCGTCGTAACAACTTAAGTGTGGACGAAACGCAGAATCTTGAATGTCCCAGATGGAATTCCTTGCAGATGCCTGTTTAGAGTCGGAACATTGCCACCTCCGCGCGGTTACGGCGGGGCATCCCTGGTTGCGTTCAGGGCCATGCACTCATCGTGGCCGGATGGCGGATTAACAGATCTCTCCACTACGCTACGCTCCGGTCGAGATGACAAAGGGGAGAGGCGTTATAGCCCGGAGCAGGTGTTAAGGAAAAGGAAGCCGCAGGTTCGGATAGAAACCCTCTACCGGACCGCGGTCAGTTCTCGCTGATGGTCGTGGCTATCTTCCTTCGGGGTTGAAGGACGCGGCGTGGAGTTACTGCCGTATTGTTTCGGCGAACAGCCCATGACCCTTTTGAAGGCTTTACCGAAAGCACTTTCGGATTCATAGCCAAGCGACAAAGCGATATCGGAAAGAGAGTCGTCGGCAGTCTTCAACCTATCGCCGGCCAGCAGCATCCGCCAACGTGTGAGATACTCCATCGGCGTCTCGCCAACCGTTTCTTTGAACTTGAGAGCGAAGATCGAACGCGACATCCCAACGCGCTCCGCCAGCTCCTGCAATGTCCAGCGATGGCCCGGATTGTCGTGCATACAGGTGATCGCCACGCTCATCTGTTTATCAGCCAAGGCAAAGAGCCAACCGACGCCGCTTCTCGCTCCATCTGCCAAATGCAGTCGAAGAGCCTGAATGAGCATCATGTAGGCAAGTTGCTGCGCAATCAGCGCGCCGCCCGGCTGCGGGTCGCGGAGTTCCTCCCTCATCCGCTCCAGTGACCAGCGCATCGCTGCCTTGTCCGACTCTTTGCGGATGTGCACGATCGGAGGCAGAGATCCCAAGAGCATATCGGCATGACTGCCGGGAAGAAGAAAGTGGCCGCCGGCAATGTAGCGCCCCCCATCTCCCTTGTTGGAGACCGCACCATCCGTCTTCCGCGCGGCGAGAATCATGTTGAAGTCGATAGGCGTGAGTGACGGATCGGTTGCAAGCGAGAAAGGCAGCCCGCGCGGCAAAAGGAAACAGTCCCCCGCCCTGAGGAGTACCGGGCCGGGAACGCCTTCCACGGACAGCCAGCACTCGCCAGAGAACACGGCATAGCACTTGATGCCTTGATGTTGTGGAAATTGGATGGCCAGCTCTCCATCCAGGTTGAAGGCGCCCGATATATAGCTGCGCGGTTTCAGCAACGACAGCACTTCTGAAAGCGGGTCCATGCAGCCTCCGGACGATCGAACCAATAACACGAACTCTTAGTATAGATCGTATCGACTTCGCTCTCGTGCTCAGAAGCAAATCCGCTTCTCGTTAGAGCTGCTGCTGCGAAAAGTGACAGTGAGATTAACTATCCCACCCTTCGCAAAGTACGCGAAGGATGGGGCACCCGTCGGATGGTGGCCGGGATAGAGCCCAAAAAATCGGCGATTCAGCGCCAACCGAGAGCAGGGGCGACCGTAGTCAAAATTGCTTCCATGACATGTGCATTGTAGGCAACACCTAGCTGGTTTGGAACGGTTAACAATAGCGTGTCCGCCTCGGCGATCGCCTCGTCTTGCTTCAGCTGTTCGATCAGGACATCCGGCTCCGCAGCATAGCCACGGCCGAAGATCGCCCGCGTGGTTTCGTCAAGGAAGCCGATCTTGTCCTGTTCCTCACCTCCTCGTCCGAAATAGCTACGATCACGGTTGTCAATCAATGCGAAGATACTGCGGCTGACGGAAATGCGTGGTGTACGAGGGTGCCCCGCCTCCTTCCAGGCGGCGCGAAAGGCGCGGATCTGGGCGGCTTGTTGGATGTGAAACGGCTCACCGGTTTCGTCGAATTTGAGGGTTGAGGTTTGCAGGTTCATTCCCAGCCTGGCAGCCCAGACAGCGGTCGCATTGGAAGCTGCGCCCCACCAGATACGATCGCGCAATCCTTCGGAGTATGGTTCAAGGCGCAACAGCCCTGGCGGATTGGGGAACATCGGACGCGGATTCGGCTTGGCAAAGCCTTTGCCGCGCAGCAGTTCGAAAAATTCTTCGGCGTGCCGCCGGCCCATGTCTGCATCGTCCTCGCCTTCCATCGGGCGGTAGCCAAAATAGCGCCAACCATCGATCACCTGTTCAGGAGAACCGCGGCTGATCCCCAACTGCAGTCGCCCGCCGGCGATGAGATCCGCAGCGCCAGCGTCCTCCGCCATATAGTGAGGGTTCTCATACCGCATGTCGATGACCGCGGTGCCGATTTCAATCTTTCGTGTTTTAGCACCAACCGCCGCGAGCAATGGAAACGGCGATGCCAGTTGCCGCGCGAAGTGATGAACACGGAAGTAGGCTCCGTCCATTCCCAGTCGCTCGGCCTCTACGGCAAGATCAATGGACTGGAGGAGGGCGTCAGCGGCCGATTGAGTTCGCGATTGCGGTGAAGGGGTCCAATGACCGAAGGAGAGGAAGCCAATTTTCTTCATTGAAGATAAGTCTACTGTTCTGCGATTTGACATTTAATACGTACGTATTGTAACGGCATGAGCAAGCCGTCCCTGCGCGAAGAGCTTCTTAACGCCGGACTTAAAGTCATGTTTCGATCCGGCTATACGGCTGCCAGTGTGCGTGATATATGCGACGCCGCTCAGGTTCCGTTGGGATCTTTTACCAATCATTTCCGTTCCAAGGAAGCGTTTGCCCAGGAAGTTCTGGACCGCTATTTTGCGGGAACCAAAAAACATGTCAATGAGGCCCTTGGCGACAAGTCCTTGACTCCGCGGCAGCGATTGCTGCGGTATCTGGACATCATCAGCGGGGTAGCGGCAGATCGTAAATGGAACCTGGGTTGCCTGATCGGCGATTTCAGTCTCGAGACATCCACCCAGAGCAAGCTCCTGCGCCACCGTCTGGAAGCGATCTTCCGCGAGTGGCGTGCTCCGTTTGCTTCGTGCATCGCCGAAGCTCAAGCTATGGGCGAAATCGATTCACAGTTCGACGCGACCGATCTCGCCGAATTCCTCCTGGCATCCTGGGAGGGCGCAATTCTCCGTATGAAGGTCGAACGCAGCCCTGCAGCTCTTGAGCGTTTCAAGACAATCGCTTTTCAAACCATTTTCAAGGAGTTGAAATGACCGTCGTCTCTGATGTTGCGTTACCGCAGATAAATGTTCTGGGGTCCACAATGGCTTACCGGGAAGCAGGAGATCGCTCAGCGCCGGTTGCGCTTTTTCTGCACGGGAACCCAACCTCGTCGTACATATGGCGGAATGTGCTTCCACTGGTGGCGCCGGTGGCCCATTGCATTGCACCGGATTTGATCGGGTTTGGCCAATCGGGAAAACCCGACATCGAGTACCGGTTCGCCGACCAGGTGCGGTATCTCGATGCGTTTCTCGATCAGGCTGGAATCTCGTCCGCGTTCGTCATAGCACAGGACTGGGGAACCGCGTTGGCGTTTCACCTGGCAGAGCGCAGGCCTGAGTTCGTCCGTGCGCTGGCGTTCATGGAGTTCATCCGGCCCTTTCCTACATGGGATGACTTTCACCAGGATATGGTCGAAACCTTCCAGAAGTTCAGAACACCCGGCGTGGGCGAAGAGATGATCCTTGAAGGGAACGTCTTCGTGGAGGCGGTCCTCCCCGGGGGAACCGCACGCAAACTGACGAATGAGGAGCTGTCTGTTTACAGAGCGCCCTTCCCTACCCCCAAATCGCGGCGGCCCACCTGGAGATTCCCGAACGAGATTCCGATTGCGGGAGAACCACCCGATGTGTGTGCGACCCTGGAAAAGGCACACAAGGCACTGGCCCAGTCGACTTACCCGAAGCTGCTTTTCGTGGGAAATCCTGGCGCGATCATATCGCCGGCTTTCGCCGAGAGCTTTGCCAAGGTACTTAAGAACTGCAGAGTGGTGCAGCTTAGCTCCGGGATTCACTACCTGCAGGAAGACCATCCAGATGTGATCGGCGCCAATATCAAAGAATGGCTTATCGAATTGGGGATTGGTTCGAGCCCAAAGCAGATGGTGTCATTGGTGAAGGGCTAAACGAGAGTGTGAGTGATAGAGCTGGAGTAGCGGGCCACCTCTTTTCAGCGTGTAAGGTACGTTTCAACCCTTCGCTTCATGTCGTTGGAACAATACGCCGATAACCATTGCTGAAGCGATATGTCTCAATTGCCGACAATTCTGAGGCTCACGTTGAGGTCACAATCGGGTGCGGCTCGCACTCTCCTGGTGACGGCGACGATTCTGGTGGGCGCTCATGCGACTCTCCTCGCTCTTCATCCGGAGGCGACCCTACTCTC
Organism: uncultured Acidobacteriaceae bacterium; assembly: GCA_963826875.1. Taxonomy (GTDB): domain Bacteria; phylum Acidobacteriota; class Terriglobia; order Terriglobales; family Acidobacteriaceae; genus PALSA-350. Next base: position 123,661 of record CAWGYP010000002.1, read on the forward strand.
CAACCTGTTTATCCTCTGCCTGCTGTTTCTAGCGACTGCCCTGTGCCTGGTTGGCGCTCATACCGAATGCGACGAGAGCAGGCCATTGTGGTTTCTGCTCGGAGCAGGTTTTTTTCTGGCAACCGTTGGTCAGTCGGCATGGACCTACTCGGCCTACGCTGCACAGTTACGGACCCACCCACAGGCCCTCAACGGCGACTTCTTCTTTTTCGTTTACGGAATTCCGATTCTGCTGGCCATCTGCTCCAGGGATAAGGATTCCGGATTTAGGACGTTCGTATGGCTGGATGGAGCTCAGGCGCTCATCGCTGCCGTGCTCGCCTACCTACTGCTTTTTTCGGTACTACCGTCGCATGCGCAGCGGCGGCCAATCCCGGCAAGTACACTCAATTACATTACCGATGCGGAAAATTGGATTCTGGTCGCTGCTGTGAGCTTGCGCTTTTTCTCCAATCCAACCTTTGCCAGAAGACGCTTCTATCGCACTTTGTCTACTTATTTGTGGGTCAATGCAGTTGTGGTCATGATCCTTGGATACCTCGAACTGGAACTCGGTTGGCGTGACGGACTGCAGGACGCCGCGTGGGGGCTGCCCGAACTGGCTCTCTGCGCAGTGTTTGCCTTTCAAGCCGGCGGATCGCATAAACACTTTCCAGGAGGACCGCCTATCCCAGAGACACATCCACCCTAACGACGGAGGCAGGTGGAATACTAACGTTAAGCAGGCCACCGCCCAAGGCCACCGGGAGAGTTGCCGGCATCACAGTATTCGGCTGATCGAAGGTGTTGTGGGCATGCATGTCGCTGCTTGCCAGAACGGTACCAGATACACGGGCTACGGTGCCGCCCCGCAGTGCGACCTGTGTCTCCATCGTCTTCGAGAGGCCGGGATTCACGATGGTGAGTGTTACGTTCTGGCCCTTGCGCGATGCAGAGCCGTTAAGCCCCCAGAATCGCGCCGGTTTGTCATCGCGCGTGTACTGCACATCCGGAGCAGAAAACTCTGACCGCAACGCCTGCCCTCCCTGGTGCGCGGCATACATCGCGAAGACATGGAAGTTCGGGGTAGCGATGAAGTGCTCTTCATGCGCCAGAAAGAGCGCATTCAAATTGTTAATCAGCTGAGCGCAGGTGGCCATGCCCACTTTCTCCGGGTTGCGGTTGAAGGTGTCTAATGTCAGCGCAGTGGCAAGCGCATCGCGCACCGTAACCTGCTGACCGAAAATGTGCGAGGGATCGAGTTCCGTTCCTTCGCGATACCACGGACCATACTCATCCACCACCAACTTCACGCCATGATGCGTGTCGTACTGTCCCATAACCGCCCACTGATCCTGAATGATCTGCTCGATACGATTGCACTCTCGCAACAGCTCATACCAATCGACGGAATCAAACTGCAGGGCGTCGCCCTTGCTGGCGATCCAGTCCGTGGTTCTGCCGCGGCTCAGGTTCGATGCATAATGATGCACGGACCAGCCCGTGAAGCTCGGGTTGTTGTAGGTGTGGCCGGAGTAGATCTGTTCGAAGAAACGATGTGTCCAGTCGATATCGTTGCCATTCGGTCCGGAGCCTATGAGCTGCAGGTCGATTCCGTAGCGCGGAATCCAGTCGGTGTAGCGGCGGAACTCAGATGCATATTGTTCAGGGGTGAAGTTCCCGCCGCAGCCCCAGCTCTCGTTACCCACACCCCAGTAGCGGACATTGAAGGGTTCTGGAAAGCCGGCGTTGGCGCGCAGCTCGGCCAGGGTTGTGCTTCCGGCAGGAGAGTTGCAGTACTCCACCCAGTGATCGAAATCAAGCGCGGGGAGACTGCGCACATTCGCTGCGAGGTACGGTTGTGCCTCGTTGAGGCGGCAAAAGCGAATGAATTCATTGGTGCCAAAAGCATTGGATTCGAAGACTTGCAGGCCTTTCTCATGCAGTCTTACCGCATCACGATCAACCTCCCAGAAGTTAGTCCGCCGGGGGCGCTTCGAGGGCTCGCCGATACCATCCTTCCAGTCATAGCTGTCGGCGAAGCAACCCCCTGGCCAACGAATGACAGGAACATGAATCTGCTTCATCATGGCCACCAGTTGAGAACGAATGCCGTGATCGTTGGGGATCTTCGATCCCTCCCCAACCCACACGCCGTCGTAAATCACTCCCCCAATGTGTTCCGTAAACTGGCCGTAGATGTTTGGTGAAATCTCCCCTAGCGGCTCGTCCAGAAGAACCTCTATGCGAGCATCGGCGTCCTTCGCCCAAACGTTTGCGCCAGAAAAGGCAAACACCGCGCACGCCATCGCCGACCTCTTGAGAAACTGTCTCCGTTGCATATCAACTCCTGCCCTAATGTAGAATTTTTCCAGGATTTGGTTCCTCTCCAGACTCATTTTGTTTCCAGACGGCTCTGTAGTTCCTCGAGGGTCATTCAGCCCGAAGGTTGAATGGTCTCAAAACACGGATTTCCGGGCACCACTGCATCGGCTAGTTCTCCGAAGGCATCTCGGCATGATCGATGACGAGAACCTGGACTGGCGCTTTTGCCGGTTCCAGCTTTAGTCCGAGCTGTTCCTGAACCGCGGTGAAGATGGAGGGACCGGAATCGGCTGGGGAGACAGCGCCGGCAGTGGCGACAGGAGATGCGCCGGTATCCTGTGTCCACTTGAGCGAGACGTCATACCTTCCTTTGATTTCGGTTTTGTCGATGACGTCATGGCCCAGTTCCCTGGACAACGCCTGGGTCAGTGCCTCGGCAAGTTGAGGCAGAGTGACGCTTTTCGCCGTAAATTGCGAACCGGACCGGGAAGCGCTCGACGATATATTGGAATCTTCCGAGGAGTCCTTCGCCAGCTGTAGTTTGGGGCCTTTCCTGGCCACGATGAGGGCATAGACCGGCAGCTCTCGCGTCTCCCAGTGGACGACTAACTTGAAGCGGTCCGCCAGGAGCTGTTGAAACATGGCCCGCGTCTCGAGTCTTCCCTGGTCACGGGGGAGCGCTCGCAGATGATCGGCTGCGGAGTCGTCCATCTTTGCTTGTATATCGAATTTTGCCGAGTCCAGCCACTTGGGGCCGTCGAGGATTCGGCTCCCGGGAATTCCATAAGCGTCGTACTGCATGATGTTTTTTAACGATTCGTTGGTTGCTGTAAAGCGGCCGTTGTTGGCAGCGGAATCAGAGCTTCCGCTGCCCGACTTATTCAGCTTGATCGCTGCCACCTCGAAGGAAGCGGCTACGGGCGCCCGCGGGGACGCCGGAGCAGAAGTCTGGCCTAAAGACGTGACAGCCAGCAATGCGGTTGCGATGAGTAACAGCTTTGCAAGAAGAGACACTTCGGAGGCGATCGGTTTGGTTGACATGAATGCGATGCTTCTTCTAGCGATGGGTGCACCGAGCTTCAATCCTGGTTATACAGACGGAAAACTGGTCGAAATCGCTCTTGTCCACTGTAGGAGCCATTCTGATTTCGGTTGTAACATGGTGCACATGAAAAAGGTAACCAAGGGCGATCGCGCGGCAGCCCCCAAGGCCACGAGTGACGGTATCGACGCTTACATTGCCGCGGTCCCCGAGCCTGCTCGAACCGGGCTGGTTCAGCTTCGTGAGATCATTCGCTCCGCCGTTCCCAAGGAAGCAGTCGAGGTCATCTCCTACGGCATTCCTGCTTTTGCCTTATCGAAGGCATTTTTTGGCTATGCAGCCTTCAAGAACCACTTAAGCGTTCTGCCATTCAGTGGATCACTGTTCAACAGCTTCACCGAAGAACTGAAGCCGTATACCCGCACCAAGAGCAGTCTTCATTTGCCCTTCGACAAACCGCTGCCCGCTGCGCTCATCCGCAAGTTGGTACGCAGTCGAGTAGCCGCCATACCAAGCTCCGCGCGGCAGGGTTAGAGAAGCCGCAGGTCCTTCACTGCTTTCACGGGATTTTTGCGTCCGGGCGAGGCGCACTGCAGATCCCTCGGCTTCGCTCGGGATGACAAGGGGAGAGTGGTTAATCACCTGAAAGTCTGCGAGTCGGATCGGGAGTTCTTCTGTGCCATCCGACTCACGGAATTTTAAGCCAGTAACCGCCCTCCCCTTGTCATCCCGAGCGAAGCCGAGGGATCTGCAGTGCGCCTCGCCCGGACGCAAAAATCCCGTGAAAGCAGTGGAGGACCTGCGGCTTCTCTTCGGCCCGGCTAAAGTCGTGCCCGGATACAAAACAAATAAAGTCCAGAGGTTCGCCACCGGCAAGCAATGCATTGGCGCAATTGCTCCCACAACGCGGATCGCGGATTATGAGGGTCTTCGGCTACTTCTTTCTTTTAGGCACAATATTTTTGCTTCTGGAACGTTACTACCTACAGTGCCGTGCTGGACATGATTACAAGTTGAGCAATCGAAAGAAGGGGAGGATCATGGCAAAGTTGAAGGGCAAAGCAGCGGTTGTTACAAAAGCGCCGAAGGGCATCGGGGCCGCCAATGCGAAGGCACTTGCATTCTGGGGTGCGTGTTGGATCATCGGCTTGGCCGGTCCGGCGCCGTGCGGAGGCCGATGACAAAGCCTGACCCAAACTGCAAGTTCGATGCGGGTGTTATGGTGCCTGTCATCGATCCCATGCGCTGCGAAGCAAAAGGACCGTGTGTTCCGATTTGTCCTTATGACGTTCTCTTGATCCGGACCGTCGCGGCTGAAGAGAAAGCCAAACTCCCCTTGATGGGACGATTCAAACTGCTTGTACACGGCGGCAAGCAGGCGTTTGTCTTCGACCCTGATGCATGCCGGGGCTGCGGCCTCTGCGTGAAAGCCTGCCCCGAGAAAGCGATCAAGCTACAAAAGCGATCGGATCGCTTGAGTGGTTGATTTTCATAGGCCCCCCACCTAATGGAAGTCGCAAACCACAACCGTGAGATCGTCCATCCGTGCCGGAGCCCACTCCTGCACCGTGGAGAGAATCCGATCGGCCAGTTCTTCCACCGTCATAGCCGCACTCGAGGCGAGCAACTTACTCAACCGCTCCTGACCAAACTCTTCCTCACTGCCATTCGCGGCCTCAAGGACCCCATCGGTGTACAGCAGCAGACGATCCCCTTGCGCCAAGGCTTGTTTGGTCGAGTTGTAGGCCGCTGACGAGAAGACCCCCTTCATCAAACCGTTCTCTTCGATCAAGCTCACTTGGCCCTGGCGCAGCAGAAGCATGGGCGGGTGACCGGCAGCGGCATAGCAAAATTCGCCCCGCTCCGCGTCGAGGTAGACATAAGCAGCCGTCACAAACTGACCCTGCGTGCTTCCGCAGCGCGCAGCATGTCATTCGCGCTCACCTGCATGCCTGAGGATAATTCGGGTCCAGCAATCCCTACCCGCGGCAGAACAGAGGCGGTCGACGACCTATATCGAGTTCTGGGTTAGAATCAGGGCCACCCAAAAAGAAAAGCGGAGAACACAAAATGAGGTCTCATCGCCTAGCCCTTCTCGTAGCCTTGACCTGGGCCGCGATTCCAGCCTCCGCCCAAAGCCTTTGCGACCTCGTCCCTGCCGCAGTCGTGCAATCCACTCTCGGCATTTCGGCGACCCTCACCGCCGCTCCTAATACCCAGGGTGGCAACGGCTGTGACTACAAAGGCGCCTCGACCGGGCCCATCACCCTCACCGCCGACACCATCTCCGACGCCGGCGTGTACAAAACCATTTTTGACCAGCGCCTGCATAGCCTCGGCCCCACGCAGCAGCTCGTCTCAGCCATTGTCGGCACCGCCGCCTACTACGACTCGAGACAAGACCAGCAGATCCCCAAATACCCCGGCATCAACTTCACCCAGCAATCCATCGTCTTTCGCGCCAGGGGCAAAATCGTCAACTTCATCCTCATGATCCCCGGAGACGGCGTCCCCAAGGCCTCGATGCTCGCCCTCGCAACCTACACTATCTCTAAACCTATCGATACCCTAAAGGACCCCACTTAACTAACTAAGACCACCCATTTATGGCAGGTATACGGTTAAAGGCTGGTGAATCAGGGGGCAGCATTCAGGAGGCATCGAGAGATAGATAACGAGATAACAAGGCTGGAGCAATCCTTATTTCTCAATTCGCATGATTCAAGGGCGCCCGGCTAAGAACTACAAAGATGTCATCATTCCGTAACAATACATTTGCTACCGTGGTGCTGCCTTCGAAATCCACAGGCGGCTGCGATCCCGCCCCCGCCTTAAAAGGAGTGGCTATGATTGGTCGCCGTACCAGCATGGTTCGCGCAACGGGACGCGCCGCGGTGTTGACCGCCGGCATTGCTTTGGGGACGTTGGCGGCGCACTCGGCCTCGCTCACGATCTCCGAAACAGGTTCCACCCTTATCCTCCCGCTGTTCAAAGCCTGGGTTACCGGATACGCAAAAGTCGATCCTGATCTGAACATGACGCTTGGAGCTACTGGCTCGGAGGCCGGTATCCATCAAGCCATTGCAAATCAGGTGCAGATCGGCACGTCGGACGCCTACATGTCTGACAACGAGGCACTGGCTCACCCGCACATCCTCAACATTCCGCTCGCTATCTCGGCGCAGACAGTGGTAGCCAACCTGCCGGAGCTGCGAGGCGCCACACTGAAACTGAGCGGCCCGGTGCTGGCCCTCATTTATGCCGGAACGATTCGCGACTGGGATTCACCGCGCATCGCGGCCATCAATCAGGGCGTCGCTCTGCCACACCACGCGATCGTGCCGATCCGTCGCGCCGACGGCTCGGGAGACACCTTTGTCTTCACCCAATTCCTGACCTTCTCTACCCCCGATCAACAACACCTTTCGTCAAAGGATTTCAACTGGGAAGGCAAGATCGGCTACGGCACGACGGTGAGCTGGCCGTCGCTGACGGGCAGTCTGACCGCATCGGGCAATCAGGGCATGGTGCAGACACTTGCCAACACGCCGTATTCCGTGGGCTATCTTGGGGCGAGCTTCCATGCCGATGCGGAAAAGGCTGGTCTCCAAACCGCAATGCTCGAAAATCAGGATGGCAAATTCTTGCTGCCGACGCCGGCTACGGTGACCGCCGCCGCCGCTTCGCTCACTCCGCGCACGCCGCCCGATGAGCGTCTTACCCTGGTGTTCGCTCCGGGGCCGGATTCCTATCCGCTGATCAACTACGAATACGCGGTTGTCTCGGCCAAACAGCCCAACCCACAGATGGCGGAGGCTATCAGCAACTTTCTTCTCTGGTGCATTGGACCGCAAGGCGGCAATGCGCGGAGCTACCTTGAACCGGTACATTTCATCGCGTTACCAACGCCCATCCGTGCTCTTAGTGAAATGCAGATTGCCAAAATCCAGTAGGCGCCGGATGCGCCGTCCGTAGAGGAGATCATGATGCCGAATGTTGCCCAGTCCACGGCCCGTACCGTGCAGGACTATATAGATGAGCTGCCGATGTGGCCGGACGGTACCCGGCTGCACTCCAACCCCATGACCTCGATGCAGTGGCGCATATGGATGTTGGCCGCCGCCGGCAAGTTCTTCGAGGGGTTTGTGGTTTTCATGACCGGCGTCGCATTGCCGCTGATTGCTCGGCAATTCAATATCACTCCCGCCCAGAACGGCTTCATCAGCGCCGCGAGCTTGTGCGGAATCCTGATCGGCGCCGTCGGCCTGGGCAGCTTGTCGGATCGGTACGGCCGCAAGTCGATGTTCATTGTGGAAATGATTATCTTCACCGCGTTCCTTGGCGCTGCCGTGTTCTGCACAAATTTCGTGTCCCTGGTGATTTGTCTCTTCGGGCTCGGGCTGGCCCTGGGTTGTGACTATCCGACGGCGCACATGATCATTTCCGAGAACATCCCCAGCACCAGCCGGGGCAAATTGGTGCTGGGCGCGTTCGCCTTCCAGGCAGTGGGCGCCCTGGCCGGCACCGCGGTCGGCTATGCAGTGTTGGTCATTATGCCTAATCTCGATGCCTGGCGCTGGATGTATGCGACTGCGGTCGTTCCCGCTCTTCTGGTCACCATCGGCCGCTTCTACGTCACGGAGAGCGCGAACTGGCTCCACTCTCGCGGCTCCATCGACCGGGCCACGGTCGCGGCGGGCCGGCTGCTGAAGCGAACCCCGCAGTACCCAGCGAATATCGTCCTGTCAGAGCAAGCGGCCGCCGGTGAGTCCCATAGCGGTGGTTCCTTCATGGATTTGTTTAAGAAGCGCTACCGCCGGGCGACCATCCTCGCTTCGGTGCCATGGTTCCTGCAGGACCTCAGCACTTATGGCATCGGCATCTTTACCCCGACCATTCTGGCCGCAGCGCTGGGCAAGGAGGCTGACCATGTGCGCAGCCTGCGCGATCTGATCGCGAACGACATTCTGGCCGCCAGGGGAGCGGCGATGATCACCCTGCTGCTGATCGTCGGCATCGCCTTCGCCGTTTTGCTGGCCGACAAGCTGGGCCGCATCCGGCTACAAATTATCGGCTTCGTCGGCTGCGCTTTTGGATTATTGCTGGCTTCGCTTTCGGTTGATGTCAGCGGTGGACTTAAGACCATACTGATCTTCTCCGGCTTCATGTTGTTCAACTTCATGACCAACCTGGGACCGAATGCGCAGACCTACCTGCTCGCCGGTGAGGTGTTCCCAACGGCAATCCGTGGTAAGGGCGCCGGGTTCGCGGCGGCCTTTGCCAAGATCGGTGCGGTCGCGACCGCGTTCTTATTTCCTATTTTGCTGGTTTCGATCGGCACGCGGTTTCTGCTTTACGGCCTGATCGTTGCTTCGCTGGTTGGGGCAGTGGTGACGTGGATGTACCGCATCGAGACCACGGGAGTGAATCTCGACCGGATCGGTGAGGCTGCAAGCGAGCCGGAAGCTAAGCGTCGGGCGGTTGCATAGGGTCACGGGGTTCCGCTGCTACTGGCGGGATAGCCATTGACCGGGTGCCCCATCTTTCGCGCTCTTTGCGAAGGGTGAGAAAGACGAATTTGCGGGGAAGGACCCCCGGGTGCACAGCAGTGGCATCCCACCCTTCGCAAAGAGCGCGAAGGATGGGGCACCCGGCGTTTGTTAGGGGATAGAGACTAGCAGCGCGGTGTAGCGGTGAGAGAATGGCTGCGAGGGCGACTCGTGGCCAGGATGAAGAAAGTTGTAATTACCGCATTCGGCGACGAAAGCAAGCTCGCAGTCGTGGAAAGCGATCTGCCCGATCCGGATTCGGGAGAAGTTCAACTCTCGGTTGAGTACAGCATCGTCTGCGGCTCCGACGTCAACATGCGCCGGGGCACGTATCCACTGCAGAAAAAGCCGCCCCTGACCCCCGGCTACAGCGTGATCGGCAACGTGCGCGCGAACGGCAAAGGCTGCTCAAAGTTCACCATAGGGGATCGCGTTGCGTGTCTTTCGAAGTACGACGGACAGGCTGAGCTGATCAATCTTCCCGAAAAATACCTTGTCCGGGTGCCAGAAGGGGTGGACCGGAAAGCGGCCGTAGCTCTCATTCTTGATTGGGTCACAGCCTTCCAAATGCTGCACCGTGTGGCGCGTGTCAAGTCCGGCCAGAAGATCTTCGTTCATGCTCTGAGTGGCGCCGTGGGCGGGGCGCTCCTCCGGCTCGGCTTGCTAGAGGGCGTCCAGGTCTTTGGCACCGCCTCGACGAAGAAGCACGACGAACTTCGCCGGCTCGGTACCGTCCCTTTCGACTACGCGAATAAGGACTGGATCTCCGCCATCAAGGAACTTGGCGGCGTCGACGCCGTCTTCGATCCGCTCGGTTTCGAGAGTTTCGATGAGTCGTATTCGGTCCTGAGCAAGGGAGGGACTCTCGTGGGATACGGCATGAATCTGCCGGCATGGACCAAGACTCCGGAACGTCCCGTGATTCCAGCGGTGCTAAAGTTGTTCGCGAAGAACCTGCTCTTCGGGTCTGGCAAGCGAACCACTTTCTTTGGAGTCACCCGCTCCTCGAAGAACTTCAACCCAGACCTGGAGCTGCTGTTTGAGTGGCTGAAGGCTGGAAAAATTTCGGTGCCTGTAAAGGCCACCTTCACACTCGACGAGATCCAACAAGCCCACCGGGAGTATGCGAACAGCGAGCGAATGGGATCCATTGTGATCGAGGTTGCGCCGTAGCGGTTGTACCGGGTTCTTCCAGAATTGGAGGCCGGGATATGAGTCCAAGGGTCATCGCAGTTGCAAGCTTTGCCGGTTTTGTCGCAGGGATGTTCATAGCTGTGCATGGAGCCATGGATGCGAAGGCCAGCGGCGCAGCGCGCATGCAGGGGACGGCGGCCGGCCCCGTAATTCACTACATCGTTGGCTCAACAGTCAAAGTGGAACAACTTCTCGGCGAAGACGATAAAGAGAGGCATCAAGCGACGCTCAGCCGGACCGAGACACGTTACGGAATTCGCGGCACCGACCTGGGCAATTCTTTCGAACACGACGGGCGTGTCTATTTTCTTTTTGGCGATACCGTGGGGCGCCTCGACCACGCGCTGGACACAATTGCAACCACAAATGTGATAGATCCGGAGCAGGGTGTGCGCCTGGATTTCCTTATGGCGGGCAGCGATTATCTGACCATCCAGCCTCCCAGTATCAGTATGGGAGCGTTTGAAGTACCGGTGGCGGGCTTGAGCCTTGGCCGGCAGATGTATGTGGCGGTCAGCACGAACCATTCGGAGGATCGCAGTACAGACCGTTCGGTGCTCACGAGATTCACGCTCCCGGCAACCTTTCAACCGCTGCGCACGATTTCACAGCTTCCCGCTGGGCACTTCGTCAAGATGTCTTTGCATATCGAGCCGGGACCGATTGCCGGAATGCCCTTCGGCGGACCCTTTGTTTTTGTCTGGGGCACAGGCGCTTACCGCCAGAGCGACGCTTATCTTTCCGTTGTCCCGGTAGCGCAATTCGAGAACGGCAGAGGGACGATGTATTTCGCGGGCATGGATGCGGCGGGATCACCCACCTGGAGCGGAAACGAATCGGAGGCGAAGCCCATTGTGCAGAACGGCACCCTTGGCGATCTCTCGGTCACGTGGTGCAAGGATCTCGGCTTGTGGCTGATGACTTATGACAGACGAGCTCCCACCCGTGGAATCGCGTTCAGCTATTCTCGTACCCCGTGGGGGCCGTGGAGTGAACCGCAGATTCTGTTCAATGCCGCCAACGATGGTATCGGCAGGTTTATACACAATCCCAACGCCAATCCGCCCGACGGGCTCGCGGGACCAGTCATCGGCAAAGGCCAGTTGAATCCGGAAGCCGTGCGCGGTGGGGCCTACGCTCCATACGTAGTGGAACGATGGACAAAACTAAAAGGCTCCGAGCTGAGTATTTACTACGTTCTCTCCACCTGGAATCCCTACGTCGTTGTGCTGATGAAATCGCGGCTGAAGGTCGAATAGCGCCGTCGATTAAACTGAATCGCATGTTTCTGACTCACGCTACTGAAGAGGACTACGCTGCGATCGTAGACCTCGCTAATTTGGCGTTTCGCGGAGTCGGTCCTTCAGCTAGCTGGAACTCCGAAGCGGATTTCATCGAGGGGCAGCGCCTGACCGAGCTTCTTCTCAGAGAAGACCTGGCGAGAAAGCCTGAAGCCGTGTTGCTGACCTATCGAGAGGATCCGCCTGGCGAGCTATTGGGGACAGTTCGGCTGGAACCGAAGAAGGACGGAGTGTGGTATCTGGGACTGCTGACCATCCGTCCCGATCTACAAAACAGGCACCTGGGCCGCGCCCTGTTAAGCGCTGCGGAAGAGTTCGCCAAGCAGCATGGCGCCAGCCGCATCCGTATGTCGGTGGTGAATGTCCGGGAAACCCTGATCGCCTGGTATGAACGCCGCGGGTACGTTTTGACCGGAGAAACCCAGCCCTTTCCCTATGGCGACCAACGCTTCGGCAGGCCACTCCGGGGCGATTTGCACTTCGTCCTGCTGGAGAAGGACTTGACATGATTGCCACTCACTCCAAAACCATAGGGACGATCGACCAGCTCACAGCGGAAACTCCGGGTTCGAAAGAAAGCCGCTTGACAACCTGTTCCACCACTTCATTGCGTCGCCCTTCCAGGGTAAGCACGGCGCGAATTTCCATGCGATCTGAGTTCTCTACATCGCTGCTATGAATGGCTTGAAGTACAGATGGGGACTGAGAAATCGTGGTGAGAAGCAGTGTGCGTAAGTGAGCCTCGTCCGCGTTGCGGCCGGTCAGGTTTACTTCGTAAGTGGTCTCAACCGGAGCAGCCTGCGGCAGGACCGGTTGCAGCCGGTACGCCAGCGGGCGAAGGACTGTATTGGTGAAAATGACCGCCAGGGCCAGAAGCAAAGATAAGTGCGGAGCACCGAAACCCGACAAAACACCTATGGCCGCCGAGCACCATATGGTGGCTGCGGTGTTCAGACCACGGATGTTGCCGCTGTCTTTGAAGATTACTCCGGCACCGAGAAACCCTACGCCAGAAACCACATAGGATGCGATTCTGCCGCTGGCCGAGGGATCGCCATTCAGCAAGAGAGCAGACATCACGAATGCGGAAGCGCCTGCGGCAACGAGTGCGTTGGTTCTCGTGCCTGCCGTGCGCTGACGCCATTGGCGCTCCAATCCGACAACGGCTCCCAGGAGCAAGGCTGCGGAGAGCCGTCCCGCAAACAGCAGAGTGATGGTCATCGTGTGGTCCTCTCGGCGTGGAAGTTTGCCGGCTGCGACATAGCCCTACGATATAGGGAAGAAGACTAAATAAACCGCAGGTACCCCGGCAGGCTCTGTCGAAAAACATTTCCAAGAAAGAACGTCCACACAGAGATCTCTCCACTGCGCTCCCCCGGGTACGCTTCGGTCGAGATGACAAAGGAAAGAGGGGCGCGCTTCCAGAGAGAGAGAGAGAGCTTCAGGGCAAGGCAGGCTCGGGAATCGTCTCCTTCAGGCAAAGCTGCAGATAGCGCACCACGGCCTGATTATCCAAACCATCGGGATCAAATAAATGATTCAATGCAAGGCCGTCCATTACGCTGCAAATGGCAAGGCAGTCAGTCAGCTTTGTGCTGTCCGTTTTCCCGTCCAATTGCGGAAGCAATCGGCTGATCTCGGGGATCGACGTGCGCAGACGCATGGCCCGCAGCAGGTCAGCCAGCCGTTTGCGCTTATGAGGATGACGGATCGCGTAAAGTTTGAATTCCACGTTTAACAACATGCGCTCCAGATCTTTGCTCAAACGCGCCAGATATTGAGCCAGAGCTTCTATGCGTTCATTGATCGTCGGCAGAGGAAGCAGGAGCGAACCGAGCTCGGTCAAATCGCGAACCACATCCTCCTCAAAGATGGCAAGGAATACGTCCTCTTTGTCTTTGAAGTTGTCATAAAACGCACCGCGCGTTTTCTGCGCGCGCGAAGCTATGTCTTCGATGCGAGCGTGTTCGAATCCGTCGCGGGCGAAGATATGTCTTGCGGAACGAATGAGTTCGCGGCGTGTGAGGATGCCGCGGCGCTGCCTCTGCAAGGGCCCTGGCTCACGTTTAAGCACTCTTTTTGCATCCGCCATACGCATCCCAGAGTCTGATCATAGAACATACATGCACGAATGTTTTGAACGACGCATTTCTGAAACCTTTAAGGGGAAACCGGTAATGATCCAGTGGCTTAGATCTGCGGCAGAAGCAACTGGCCGCAACAAAATGAATTGTATTCCCGCGGGAGGCATGCTGATCCTCGCGGCCGTACTCTTCACTGGCTGTGGAAAAGCGCCCGCATCCTCGGGGCCGCCGCCAGCCCTGCCTGTAACCGTGGTTCAGATTGAGGCGTCCGACGTGCCCGTCTCGAATGAATGGGTCGGCACGCTCGACGGCTATGTCAATGCACAGATCCAGCCCCAGGCCAACGGGTACCTGATCAAACAGAATTACCGGGAAGGCGCCCAGGTAGCCAAAGGCCAGATCCTATTCGAGATCGATCCTCGCCCCTTCCAGGCCGCGCTCGACCAGGCCAAAGGCCAGCTGGCCCAGGCACAGGGACAAGTGCTGCAGGCGCAGGCGCAACTCGGTCTCGCTGAGATCAATGTGAAGCGGGATACCCCGCTCGCCCAGGCGCGTGCCATTTCCCAAAGCCAGCTGGACAACGATGTTCAGACGAAAGCGCAGACCGAGGCCTCGGTGGCGTCGGCAAAGGCTTCTGTCGCTGCGGCGGAAGCTGCGGTCGAAAACGCTCAGCTGAACCTTGGCTTCACGCACGTCCGGTCGTTGATTACCGGCGTCGCCGGACAGGCTACCACGCAGGTCGGCAACCTGGTCAACACACAGTCGGTTCTCACCGCCGTGTCCCAGCTCGACCCCATCAAAGTCTATTTTTCCATCAGCGACGCCGAGTACCTGGCCCTGATCCAACGCGCGCGGAGCGCCGGCGGCGACCTGCTCAAAAATGAAAACACCATTCCGCTCACGCTCACATTGGCCAACAACGAGACCTATCCTCTGAAGGGCCACATCGAATTTGTCGATCGCCAGATGAACCCACAGACCGGTGCTATCCGCATCGCTGCCGTGTTTCCCAATCCCAACAACGTCCTCCGCCCAGGGCAGTTCGGCCGTGTCCGCGGGGAGACGCAAGTGCATCACAATGGTTTGCTCGTGCCACAGGTTGCGGTGCAGGAACTGCAGGGTTTGCAGCAGGTCTACGTCGCCGGCAGCGACAACAAGGCCCATCTCACAACGATCGAACTCGGCCCCCAGGTCGGCAACAACTGGCTGGTACAGGGCGGCATCGCTCCGGGCGAGAAAGTCATCGTCGACAACCTGCAAAAACTGCGCGAGGGTGCTCCCGTCAACCCGCACCCAGCTCCGGCCACTGTCGCCTCAGCCGGCAACGCAGCAGGGAGGTAACCGATGTCGAAATTTTTCATTCGGCGACCGATCGTCGCCATTGTAATCGCCATTGTGACCGTGATTCTGGGCACGGTGTCGCTGGTAAGCCTACCTACGGCGCAATATCCTGATATCGTTCCGCCCGAAATTCTCGTCACCGCCACCTACCCCGGCGCGGATTCAAAGACTGTTTCAGAAGCGGTATCGACACCGATCGAACAGCAGATGAACGGCGTCGACAACATGATCTACATGGACTCGGTCAGCGCCAACAACGGCGTGGTCCAGCTGTTCGTAGACTTCGATGTCAAGACCGATCCCAACATCGACCAGGTGCTCGCCCAGCTGCGTGTCGATCAAGCACAGTCACAGTTGCCGGCACAGGTTACCACCGCCGGCCTCACCGTGCAAAAGGCGCTCACCTCGCCGCTGATGCTGGTCGCCGTCAACTCGCCGGGCGGCAAACTGAGCCAGGAATTCCTCACCAACTACGCCATCATTAACCTGCAGGACCAGCTCGCCCGCGTGAAAGGCGTGTCGCGCGTGCAGGTGTTCGGCGGGCAGTATGCAATGCGGGTTTGGGTACACCCCGACCAGATGGCCAAGCTGGGCATCACGGCACCCGAAGTCATCCAGGCCATCCAGACCCAGAACAACGTAAACCCTGCCGGGCAGATTGGCGCTGAGCCGATCCCGGAGGGGCAGCAGTTTACGTACACCGTGAGGACGCAGGGCCGCCTGGTCAAGCCAGAGGAGTTTGGCGCCATCGTCATCCGCGCCAATCCCGATGGCTCCATCGTGCGTCTGAGTGACATCGCACGGGTCGAGTTGGGCCAGCAGGCGTATGCCATCTCTGCCCGCTACAACCAGGCGCCCTCCGGCGTCATGGCCATCTATCAGCTACCCGGTTCCAACGCTGTCGAGACCGCCGCGGCCGTCAATGCCCGTATGAAAGAGCTGTCGGCGAGCTTTCCTGCCGGCATCACCTACGATGTACCGCTGGACACTACCAAGGCGGTCACCGCAGGTATCCACGAGATCGTGCTCACGCTGCTGGAAGCTCTGGGCCTGGTCGTGATTGTCGTATTCATCTTCCTGCAGGGGTGGCGCGCCACGCTGATTCCTTTGCTAGCCGTTCCCGTCTCGCTCGTCGGAACCTTCATCATCTTTCCGGCGCTCGGCTTCTCCATCAACACCCTCTCGCTGTTCGGCCTGGTGCTTGCCATCGGCCTGGTGGTGGATGACGCCATCATTGTTGTGGAGGCTGTGGAACATCACATCGAAGAGGGCATGGATCCCACCTCGGCGACCATCAAGGCCATGGAAGAAGTGGGGGGACCGGTGGTGGCCATCGCCCTGATCCTGGCTGCCGTATTTATCCCGACGGCGTTTATTCCCGGCATCACGGGGCGCATGTATCAACAGTTCGCCGTCACCATCGCGATCTCTGTGCTCATTTCCGCCTTTAACGCGCTGACGCTTTCACCCGCGCTCGCTTCCCTGCTGCTCAAGCCCAAGGATGAGGAACGCCACGGCGGCCTTCTGGGCAAGGGCTTCAGTCTGTTCAATAAATTTTTCGGACGCACCACCGACAGCTTTGTACACACGTCGGATGTCCTGATTCATAAGTCCGCCATCGCCATGGTCGGTCTCGCCCTGGTTGCGGTGCTTGGCGTGTTCCTCGGCAAGGGTCTTCCGGGCGGCTTCATCCCCACGGAAGACCAGGGATATATGTTCCTTGCCCTGCAGCTCCCTGACGCCGCATCGGCGCAACGCACCGATCTTGCCGAGCAAAAGATTACAGATGCGCTGCTCAAAACCGATGGCGTGCAGGGGGTGATCGCGGTCAACGACTTCTCTCTGCTTACCCAGGTGCAAAGCACCAACTCGGGCTTCTTCTTCGTGGCGCTCAAGCCATGGGATAAGCGCAAGACGAAACAGCAGCAACTCGAGTACATTCAAAGCCATTTGCAGAGGCAGCTGATGGCCAATCCTGCGGGCATTGCCTTTGCCTTTCCGCCGCCATCGATCCCCGGCATCGGAACCTCCGGCGGCGTGACGATGATCCTGGAAGACCGCTCCGGCGGGGACGATCCCACTGTCCTGGCTAAAAATGTCTTTGCTTTCCTCGGAGCCGCCAGCAAGCGGCCCGAAATTGCGGCCGTTATTCCGTCCTATCAGCCCGCTGTGCCCCAGCTTTACGCCGATGTCGATAAGGCAAAGGCTCTGCAGCAACAGGTACCGCTCTCCGATATCTACACCACCATGTCGACCTTTATGGGCGGCTACCTGGTCAACTACTTCAATCGCTTCGGACGGCAGTGGCAAACCTACGTCGAAGCCGAGGGCACGTCGCGTCAGAACATCGCGAACATCAGCCAGTTCTATGTAAGAAGCGCGAACGGTAGCCAGGTTCCGCTCGCCTCGCTGGTCAAGGTGACGCAAACCGCCGGGCCCGAATTCATCTATCGCTTTAATGAGTACAACGCTGCGCAGCTAAACATCACAGGCAGTCCCGGTTACAGTTCCGGCCAGGTTCGCGGCGCTCTCGAAGAGGTCTTCAAACAGACCATGCCGGCGGGTGCGGGCTTCGACTACTCGGGTATGTCTTACCAGGAGCAGCAGGCCGATAAAGGAGTGCCCTCGTGGGCGGTGTTCGGTCTATCGCTCCTGTTCGTCTTCCTCATCCTGGCAGCTTTGTATGAAAGCTGGACGCTCCCCTTCAGTGTTCTGCTCAGCACCCCGGTGGCTATCCTGGGCGGCTACCTGGCCCTGCACATTCGCTCGTATGAGAATGACATTTTTGCCACCATCGGTCTGGTCATGCTGATCGGTCTGTCGGCCAAGAACGCTATCCTCATCGTCGAGTTTGCAAAGACCAACTACGAAGCCGGCCAAAGCATTGCGGAGGCCGCGCTCGCCGCCGCCCGGCTGCGCTTCCGCCCTATCGTCATGACGGCGCTCGCCTTCGTCTTCGGCTGCCTTCCGCTCTGGGTAGCGTCGGGCGCAGGCGGCGCCTCACGCCGCATTCTGGGCACTGTGGTCGTCGGCGGGATGTTCTTATCGACCGCGATCGGCCTCATCTTCATTCCCGTCACCTTTTCTGTCGTCGAGTACTTGTCGCATCGCTACGCGCGGGGCGGAAAAGGCACGACGATGGATTCGAAGGGTGATTTGGATCCCGTGGCCGTGGGCGCGGCAGCCGGCGGCGGTCCCGGCCGTTCGACACGAGGAGGACAGCGATGAACAACTCTTCGGTATGGTTCAAGCGTGCGTACGCGATCATCTTTACCGCGGTGCTGTTGGCCGCGGCGGTGGGATGCACGGTGGGGCCGAAGTACCAGCGGCCCGCCTACCCCGCACCGCCAGCGTTCCGTGGCGCGGACGATGCCGCGATCATCAGCGATGCCCAGGGCTCTCTTGGCGATGAGCGATGGGCCCAGGTATTCCGCGAGCCCGAGCTGCAGGATTTGATTCGCAAGGCGCTCACCAACAATTACGATCTCCGCATCGCGGCGCAGCGTATTCTTGAGCAACAGGCACAGGTACAGATCACCCGCTCGCAGCAGTTCCCTACTCTTAGCGTTGGCGGCACCGGTCTGGGTGCGGATGTTCCCGCGCTGAACAACATCACCGGATCCAACTCGATCAGCAGCCCGATCGTTGCCGGATCGTTTAGTCTCTCCGCGGCATGGAACCCCGACTTCTGGGGCCTCTATCGCAAGCAGACGGAAGCTGCACGCGCCACACTCCTGGCCCAAACCTGGGCGCAGCGCGCGGTGCGCCTGACGCTGGTGCAAGAAGTGGCGACAACCTACATTCAACTGCGCGCACTCGATCTCCAGGTGGAGATCACCAGGCGGACATTGAAGGCGAGGCAGGACTCGGTCGACCTGACCAGGCGGCTGGAGAGTGGCGGATCTGTTCCGCTGTCGGATCTGCGCCAGGCCGAGCAGCTGCTTTATACGGCCACCTCGGAACTGCCGCAGTTGGAGCAGCAAGTGCAGCAGCAGGAGAATGCGCTGCGGCTCTTGCTGGGCGAGAATCCTGGTCCAGTCGCGCACACGGATCCAAACGCGCTCGCCCCGCCGCCGCAAGATTTGCCAACCGGCATCCCCTCGCAGTTGCTGGAACGCCGACCGGATATTCAGCAATCAGAGGCACAACTTAAAGCAGCCAACGCGAACATTGGCGTCGCGCGTGCGCAATTCTTCCCCCAGTTATCGATCAGTGCTTCGGCCGGTGTCGGGGGAAGCAGTTGGTCTAATCTCTTCGACAGCAACTCCCGGACCATCTACGGTCTTGGCTCACTGACACAGCCACTCTTTGAAGGCGGCAAACTGCGCGGCCAATTGAATCAAGCCAAAGCTGCCGACCAGGAGTTGGTGATCACCTACCAGAAAACCATCGCTGGAGCGTTTCGCGACGTATCGAATGCCTTGATCGCGCTGAACAAACAGCGCGTGTATCGCGAGCAGCAAGAGAAGCTCGTGGAAGCCGCACAGGATTCCACCCGGCTGGCTCGCCTGCGCTACGAGGGCGGATCCACGGCATACCTCGAGGTCCTCACGACCGACACCAACCTCTACTCGGCGCAGCTGAACCTGGCAACCGCGCAACAGGGCGAAGCCCTCAGCCTGGTCCAGCTCTACAGTGCGCTGGGAGGCGGCTGGCAGTAATCGCTCGGCAATAGCCCGCAGAATTCAGGTGGTGGCCCAGGTCTCGCTTTTGAGACCTGGGTTTTCCGGTATACCGAATTAGCCCGAGAAACCCAGGTCTCAAAAGCGAGACCTTGATTGCCACCCACCGTGCGTCGATCGATCTATGCATTTCATGAATTTTGCTTCATGAAACGCTGTGCACGCATGTGGCACTATCGAGTTAACAGCTTCAAACCAGCAACCCCCTAGCCACCCCACCCACCCCCAAAAGCAGGTGCCTATGTCGACGCAAAAACCGCAGCACAGCCCATCACGGGTCTCCTTTCCAAAGAGCGAACGTAAAGCCGTTCCGGGCGCAACGGTCGCGGGCAAGACCGACCCCCAAAGCAACATCAGCGTTTCGGTGATTGTGAAACGGAAGAACCCCCTGGACCTCGAAAAACTGAGTGGCCGGCACCTTAGCCAGCAGGAATTTTCAGAGAAGTACGCCGCCGATCCGGCTAATTTCGAGCACCTCCGCGATTTCGCCCACAAGCACGGCCTCACCGTCGACGAAGGCGCATCCAGCCTGGCGCGGCGCACCCTGGTCCTGCGCGGGCCGGCTAGTAAGATCGAGGCCGCCTTTGGCGTCACCCTCAGCGACTACACAAAAGACGGAAAGAAATTTCATAGCTACACGGGGACCATCTCCATGCCTCAGGAGCATGCCGAACCCGTTGAAGCGGTGCTCGGGCTTGATAACCATCCCATCGCAAGGCCGCACTTTCGGCTGTTAGACAACAAGAAAAAGAGTAAGCCGGCCCAGGGCGCGTCTTTCAATCCGCCCCAGGTCGCCCAACTGTACAACTTCCCAACGGGAGTCAATGGCGCGGGCCAGACGATCGGCATTCTTGAGCTCGGCGGCGGCTACAACGCCAGCGATTTGTCCAGCTACTTTGCCGGGCTCAGCATCACGGAGCCGCGAGTCACTGCCGTCTCGGTCGATGGCGCCACCAACTCCCCTAACCTTCCCAGCAGCCCCACCGACCCTAACGCTGACGGGGAGGTCGGACTCGACATCGAAGTCGCCGGCTCCATCGCTCCCGGTGCGAATATAGCCGTCTACTTCACCACCAATAGCTCCCAGGGTTTCGTCGATGCCCTGACCACGGCGATTCACGACACCACCAATGGTCCGCCATCGGTCATCTCCATCAGTTGGGGCAGCCCCGAGTCGAACTGGACGGCGCAATCCATGACCGCCCTCGATGAGGCCTGCCAGTCGGCGGCCGCGCTGGGCATCACCATCACCGTTGCATCCGGGGACAACGGCTCCAGCGACGGGACAAGCGGCAACAATGTCGACTTCCCCGCCTCCAGCCCGCATGTGCTCGGCTGCGGCGGTACCGAACTGGTCGCGGCCAACGGCGCAATCCAGGAGGAGGTCGTCTGGAACGATCAGCCGCAGGGTGGTGGAGCGAGCGGCGGCGGCGTCAGCAGCGTCTTCCCACTTCCATCCTGGCAGACGAATGCCAACGTCCCTTCGTCACCAACCAGTGGCGGCGGACGCGGCGTGCCCGACGTGGCCGGCGATGCCTCGCCCGAGACCGGTTACAACGTCTTGTTTGATGGGCAAGCTACGGTGGTCGGCGGGACCAGCGCAGTCGCCCCACTCTGGGCGGCGCTCATCGCCCTGCTCAACCAACAGCGCGGCAGCAATATCGGGTTCGCCAATCCCACGCTCTACCAGAACGCCGAGAACGGCTTCCAAGATATCACCCAGGGCAATAACGGCAGTTATTCGGCGGGACCAGGCTGGGACGCCTGCACCGGTCTTGGCTCGCCCAACGGAAACCAGTTGTCGCAGACTTTTGCGGCACCCGCCACCAGTGCCGGCCAATCGGTACCCGGTTCCCGCGCGGGAAGGGCCGCTCACGGCGGGGATTAGTCAACTTCGCATGAGTACCACAAATCCGGAGGCCCAGGTTTCAATTTTGAGACCTGGGTTCCCGGGCTCGCTGCACCTCACCGCTCGCAGGGGAAATGGGTATCCTGTAGCCGCGGCTCCTTTTCCTAATGCGTTTCTCATCTGTTCCGCTTTCCCAAGACCGGAGGCAGCGATGAGGCTAGCGGGTCTGCTGTCGAAGAGTATCGTTTGCGCTGCAATCAATGTGTTGGCGGCTACACCACTGCGGGCTCAAGCCCCGTGCGAGCAGATAAGGACGGCCTGCAAGAACGCCGGCTTTGTCCAGGGTGGCACGATGGGGAACCGGCTGGTTCTCGATTGCTTTAATCCCCTTGTTTTTGGCGAGCAGCCGAAGCGGGCTTCCAGACCCCTGCCGCAAATAACTCAGCAGTTGGCGGCCGCATGCAAGGAGAAGAGTCTCGCCAGACAATCGCCGGAAGCGAATGCACAATTACCTCCCGCAAGCAGGCCGCCGCTGATCGCTGGTGAAGGGGGTCGTACTGTACATGATGCCCGCCTGGCAGTCACCTGGCTGGCGGACGCCAACCTGGCGGCGACGCAAACCTTTGGCGTCCCAAACATCAATAAATCGGGTTCGATGACCTACGCAACCGCGGTTCTCTGGGTTGCGGCGATGAATGCGTTCGATCACGGTGCGGGTTATCTCGGCCACAATCACTGGCAATTGCCGACCGCGCCGAACGTCGATAGAACCTGCGGGATTACCGGGCGTCACGGCGAGTCGTTTGGGTTTAAGTGTTCCGGCAGTGCCCTGGGATCTTTGTATTATGTCTCTCTTGACCTCCGCGAACCGGATTCGGCCGTGCCGAGTTCTCAAAATCGAGTTGGCCCGTTCCAAAACTTCCAACCTTATCTCTATTGGTCCAAATCTGCGGCCGCTGATCCCAAGCAGGGTTTTGTGAGTTTCTCGTTCAGCACAGGATTTCAGGGAGCCAACGTCTTTCGGAACTATCTTTATGTGTTGCCGATGATCAAAGGCAGACTACCCGGTACTCCGCCGGCGACAGGCAGCCACTTGCAGGCAAATCCAGGCGGAGCAACCGTATACGACCCCCTCGCCGAGGTCACATGGCTTGCGGACGCGAACCTGGCGTCAAGAGAAACCTTTGCTATCGCAGAAATCAACCGCGACGGTGCCATGGATCACGAGACGGCGATCCGCTGGGTGGCGGCCTTGAATCAAGCCGATGGCGGGCATGGATACCTCGGTCAAACGAACTGGGATCTGCCCGATACCGGGCCGCCTGATCCATCATGCAGCATGAAAGGGACCACCGGCTATGGCTGCACCGGCAGCGCCATGGGATCGCTTTTTTATCGCCAGCTTGGTTTTCGTCAGGGCGAGTCCGTCATCCCGCCGTCAGAGGCGCGCGCCGGTCCGTTCTACAACGTGCAGCCCTATCTCTACTGGGCTTGCTCTGGACAATCCGCTTCATCGCCTTGCCTAGCTAGCGGACCGGGCGAGGGCTTCGAATGGAATTTTTCCTTTGGCAACGGGTTCCAAGGTACCAACCTGATAGGGAATGCCCTTTATGTCGTCGTGTATTACCCGGAGAATTCCGCCGGACCACCAGCGCCCAACCCGCCATCTTCTCAACCCCTCCCTCACGACGAATGACCCGCTCTAGTCCTGCTCCCCGAGCGTTTGCGCATAGGTCTTGCCGTACGGATAAAAGAGCTCCTTGCGGCCTTCCTTCCAGGCGGCCTTCATTTCCGGCGTCGTGATATCCCAATCTGGCCGGCATTTTTTGGTGATGGCGCGGAGGTCCTGACGGAGGTTCTCCATAGTCGGCCGGCCGAAGAACCAATAGCCGTTGTAGATCTTGTATACGATGAGGCCAGGTTCCAGAACGACGACGTGCGGAATCATCGGATTGTGGTCTGGATCAGTGTATTCGGCAATGTCCAGATCCTTTTGCACGGTTCGGCCCACATCGGAAAGAAAGGGCCAGTGAGCACCAACGCCTGTACGGTACTCATTCGTAACAGTGATGTTGTCTGTGCTTATGGTCACGAGACGGCAATATGCAACTTCCATTTCACGATGCAACTCGACGAGGAGTTCTGCCTGGCGGCGGTCCTTGGGGCAAAAACCTCCGCGACTGAGCACGAGCACCATGGGATGCTGACCTTGGAGTTGGGAGAGCGTGCGTCGTTTCGCAGTGTGGTCGGTAAGTTCGTAGTCGGGAAACTGGGCGCCAGGCACAATATCGGATCGCATAATAGATTCCTTTCGCTTAAAGTGAAAGCCGCAGCGCCTAAGCTACGCTGACCTCGCTTATGTTGTGATCGCGCAGGCTTTTGATGTCGCGTATGGGCGGCTGGCCGAAGAATCGGCTGTACTCGCGGCTGAATTGACTTACGCTCTCGTAGCCCACCTCATAGGCGGCAGTGGTCGCATCGAGTCCGTCCATCAGCATACGTTGACGGGCCGTCTGGAGCCGCAGCTGCTTTTGATACTGCAGCGGGCTCATGGCCGTAAGAGCGCGGAACTGGTGATGCAGGGTTGAGACGCCCATTCTTGCAGTGGAAGCGAGCTCTTCCATGCGCAAGGGCTTGGCGTAGTTAGCTCTGAGCCAGGAGATTGCGCGTGCTGTTCTTTGCCCTAAATCCCCACTGGTCGCGATGGCGCGCAGCCGTTCCGCCTGTGGCGTTCGGAGAATGCGATACAGCATCTCGCGGTGAGCCAGTTGCGCGAGGAACGGTATGTCTTCCGGCGTATCCAGAAGCTCAAGCATACGCATGGAAGCGCCCAGCAACCCGACAGTCGTCTCACCTACCACGAGACCCTGGCGGTGGGTCGATGGCGGAGCCTCGGGTATGTCATCCCGGCTGAGTACCTCCCGGACCGCCGGCATATCGAGGCGGAGGAAGATCGACAGCAGCGGTCTCTTCTCGGAGGCTTCGATAATCTGGCTTTGCGCGGGCACGTCGATCGATGAGAGCAGGAACGAGGACCCGTCGCACAAATACTCTGTTCCGCCGAGCAGGATGCGCTTCCGTCCTTGCACAAAGATGCTCAGACCCGGCTCGTACGAAGCCCGGAAGCAAGGGGTAGGGGCAGTCCGGTGATAGAGGAATAGTCCGGGTATCGCTGTCGGGTGTTCTCCAGGCTTTGACGCCAGCAGTTTGACTCGCTCTGCAAGGGCACGCCTCATTTCGATCACTGCCGAACCCGGCGATTTAGCGTTCGTTCTCTCCCTCAACATCCTTCGCCTCCACCAATAGCCTAACGCCCGGCAACCTGCGGTGTGCGCAAAATCGGAAGAGCAGACAGGATCAGGCAAAGAATTGGCAGAATCAGGAAAGCATTCCGTGGGTGAGCGCACTAGCCTTGAGAGCTAGGAGAAATGAAGATGAACATCTCGTTTGCGAACCAGGTTGCATTAGTAACCGGCGCTGCCTCGGGGCTGGGACTGGCTACGGCCAAAGCGTTCGCGGAATCTGGTGCGTCCGTAGTTTTGGCGGACTGGAACCAGAAGGAAGTGCAAGCCGCGGCCAAGGACCTTGCCGATAATGGTCACAAGACCTTGGCGGTTCGTTGTGACGTGTCGGATGACGCACAGGTAGAAGCGATGGTGAAGCAGACGGTGGATACTTTTGGCCGGCTCGACGCTGCCTACAACAACGCCGGAGTGCAAAATGTTCTTGCCGAAACGGCTGACTCTCCGCGCGATGACTACGACCGGGTCATGGCGATCAACCTGCGCGGCGTGTGGAGTTGCATGAAGTTCGAACTGCAGCAGATGCGCAAGCAAGGCAGTGGCGCGATTGTCAATTGCTCTTCGCTCGGAGGTCTTCTTGGCGGCGCACGACGCGGGACCTACCATGCCGCCAAGCATGGCGTGATTGGCTTCACCAAGAGCGCCGCTCTCGAATATGCGACCCGTGGGATCCGCGTCAACGACGTGTGTCCGGGCATGATTCAGACGCCCATGTCAGAAAAGATGATCGCGGAAGGCCAGGGCGAAGAGCTGGACAAGATGCTCAACACCTTCGTGCCGATGCGCCGTCTCGGACGGCCCGAGGAGATCGCCGATGCAGTCCTGTGGCTATGCAGCTCAGCCGCCAGCTATGTTACCGGCCAATCTATCTCGGTCGACGGCGGCTTTGTAATGCGCTAGACACCGTCGCGAGTGGTCTACTATGTGTTGATGAAAACTTCCTGCTGCTTTTCTCGAAGGGACTTCCTGACAACCGCGGTGGGCGCCGGTGGTGCGATGCTGCTCGGGCCAGCATGGCTGAAGGCGGCAGGTGAGGTGGTCGACCCGCGTGTCGCGCCAGTCATGTCACGGACCATTGGCATCGACATGCACAACCATGTCTATCCTCCTGGGACGGAACCACATCCACATGGCCAGCCACCGCAAGAAGAACAGCAACCGCATGCTCCCGAACCTTCCATCGGAGAAGAACTCAAACGGTCAGGGCTTACCGCCGTCTGTGCGAGCTTTGGGCTGGATTTCACGCCGATTGAGCGGCCCGGTGATGCGAGAGACAACTACCTTCGCTGGCTAACGGCGATGGACGTGCAACTGGAAAAGGGGCATATGCACCGCGCGCTGACGGTGAAAGACCTTCAGGCCGCGCACGCCCATGGTCAACCAACCATCGTCCAAACCGTCGAAGGGGCACAGTTCATCGAGGGACGCCTGGAGCGAGTGGAGGAGGTATACCGACGCGGTGTGCGGAACCTTCAACTGCTGCATGAGCGAGACGATATGGTGTCGCCGTTGGGGGACGTGATCACAGCGCCCGCTCACCTTGGTGGCTTGACAGCTTTTGGCGCAAAAGTCGTGCGGGAGTGCAACCGGCTGGGGATCCTGGTAGACCTGGCTCACGCCAGCCCCGAGACTGTGCTCGGCGCGTTGAAAGTAGCCACCCAGCCGTTAATTGTGTCGCATACGGGACTCGACAGCCGAACGGGCAGCAACCCCAGAATGGCGGAGATGATGAAGCCACACCTGATCAGCAAAGAACATGCGAAGGTCGTGGCCGATGCCAACGGCGTGATCGGCGTGTGGACTAAACTGGCAGACTCCCCGAGAGAGTTCGTGGAAAACATTAAGGCGATGGTGGATGCAGTGGGTATCGACCACGTCGGTATCGGCACCGACACAGACCTGCTCTCCTCGCGCGATGGCCAGGGCACCAACAGAGCCTGGCCGGGCCTGACTGGAGGATTCTTCCACGCCATTGTGGGCGAGATGCTGCTGCAGGGCTTCACGCCCGACGATATCGGCAAAGTTGGCGGCGGAAACTACTGTCGCGTGTTTGGCAAGGTCGTAGCCGGACGTGCGTAAGCCGGACGTGCGGGTGTTTCACTCGTATCGCAGAGCTGCCAGTGGATCGATGTTCATTGCGCGGCGGGCTGGAAGAAACGCGGCGAGCCCGCTTAAGAGCGCAACAACGGCGAGGATAACAGCATAATTTTCCGCATTCCCCGGCTTTACACCATACAAGAGACGTGCGATCAGCGGCCCTACTGCCAGCGAGAGCAGGAATCCTGTCACCAAACCTGGCAAGACCCAAGTGAATCCATCCGCGAGAACCATCTTCATCACGTGCGTGCGACGGGCGCCAATCGCCATGCGTATCCCGATCTCGTTGGTGCGCTGCGCTACTGAATATGACAGCACTCCATAGATGCCGATGCAGGCGAGCGAAAGCGCGATGATCGACAGTAGCGTGGCCAGAAGCGAGGTGAAGCGGGTTTCCGCATGCGCACGGTCAACGACCATTGATAAAGGCTCGACGTGGGTGATCGGCATGTCTCGATTTACGAGGGTGACCTGCTTGCGCACGGAGTCTGCGAGATTTGGGGCAACACCAGCGGTGCGAATTACGATCGACATCGACGGCCGTGGCGCCAGCTGGTATGGCACGTAAATTTGAGGACGGACGATCGCTGTGAGCGAGTGGTACTGAACATGGCGGACGACACCTACAACGACGGCCCAGTCGCGCTGGAATTCATAAGGACCACTGGGAGAGTCTGAAATGCTAAGCTTTCTGCCAATCGCGTCGCCATTGGGCCAGAGCTCGCGCGCCAGGACATCATCAATGATGACTGCGTGTTGATGCGCGGCATCATCAGCCTCGGTAAAATCGCGGCCTTCGAGGAAGCTGGCGCTTATGGTATTAAAATACCCGGGCAGAATGGAGCGATGATCTGCCATTTCGGTATTCTGCAATTCAGCGGGAGTACCCTCTTTCCAGTAGTAGTCATACCAATTTCCCGCGTCGTCGAGCGGAATGTGGGAGACGGCGGCGGCGGACTTCACTCCGGGAATAGACTGGAGCCCTCGCTGCAATTCCCGTAGGGGAGCGTAACCCGGCGCAGAGATCCGAAAGGTGAAGACATTGTCAGCGCGGAATCCCGGGTCGAGGCGCAGGACATTCACAAACGTGCGCATGAGCAGGCCTGTTGCCACCAGCAGGACGAATGCCAGAGCTACTTCGGCAGAAACCAGAACATTGATCCAGTGCCGGCGCCGCCACCCACCCTTCCGGACTTCCTTGAGGTTGCGGGTGAGATCCAGGCGTCTTACGGAAATCATGGGAGCGAGGCCGAAGAGCACGCTGGTACCAATGGCTACGGCAAAGGTGAACGCGAGAACGCGCCAGTCGAGGCTGACGTCTCCGAGGTTTACGAACGAAGGAGGACGGGCTGCCAGGATGGCTCGTATTGCGACCCAGCCAAGGCCCAATGCCGCGATGCCACCGAAACAACCGAGCAAAAGACTCTCGGTGAACAGTTGACCCACCAGTCTGGCGCGCGACGCTCCGAGCGCGGCGCGGATGGTGGTTTCCTGCTGGCGCTGGCGGGCGCGCGCCATCAAAAGATTCGCGATATTGGCGCATCCGATGAGCAGCACGAGCGCTACACCGCCGAAGAGAAGCAGCAAAGTGCCGCGGACGTCGCGCACATCGTCTGCTTGAAGGGGGAAAACATAAAATCGGAAATGCGCCATCTCCGATCGCCCCGCGAGCGCATTGATTTGCGTGGCGATGGCATCACCTTCCGCCTGAGCGCTGGCTGTGGTGCTGCCATTGCGTAGCCGTCCAATTACGTGAAGAAACGCCGGACCCTGCGGCTCCCAGGGCCCGACAGGGATTGAACTGTATACGTCCACTTCTGGCGGAACACTGGCGTCGTCAGGGAAGCGCAGCCGGAAATTCCGGGGTAAAACTCCAACGACAACCGCAGAATGTTTGCCGAAACGCACTAATTTGCCGATGATCGCGGGATCGGATCCGAAACGGCGAACCCAAACTCCGTGGGAGATGATGATGGTGCTCGCTGAGTTGGGCGCATCTTCTTCTGTACCGAAGAAGCGGCCCAGAGCCGGCCGGGTACAAAGAAGAGGCAGAAAATTCGAAGTGACATCGCCCACTTTCACCTGCTCGGCGTCACCTTCTCCGGGAAGAGGTCCGTTGGTCACCCAGATGCCGGCGACCTGATCGAATTGCTTCGTTCGCTGGCGAATCTGATACAGCTCGAAGCTGGAGAATGGCGCGCGATTCGAATAGCCCAAGCCGGACCACAGGATGGTGAGACGATCAGCGTTGGGGTACGGCAGAGGACGCAGGAGAACAGCATTGACGAAACTGAAGATGGCAGTGTTTGCTCCGATGCCGATCGCAAGCGTAAGCATGGCGAGAGCGGTGAAGGCTGGGCTCCTGCGCAATTGGCGCAGGCCATAACGTAAATCCTGCGCCAAAACTTCAAACCTGACACCGGCGCGGCGGTCACGAACTGCCTGCTTGATCTGCTCGATACCACCGCTGTCAGCCTTTGCAGAGCGCTGGGCTTCGGACGGAGACATTCCCGCAGCGACTCTTTCGTCGGCTAGCATTTCCGCGAAGGTGCGTACCTCTTCATCGAGTTCCCCCTCCACGCGTCGCTTGTGAAACAGATTGCGGAGGACTGCCTGAAGATGTGAGCGAAATTTCACTTGCGTCTCCTCAGGAGCCTTGAGAGCACTCGCCATCGCAAATATTTGTTACTGGCAGCTTCGGGTTCCGATCGAGAGTGCTCTCGAGAATCCTGGTTTATTTTCGGCTCTACAGATCTCCTATCAAACTTCTATATGAGTTTGCGTTGACTCACGCGGATTGTCAACAGCTTTGCTGACTTTGAAACGCCGCTTCCACGTTTGCAGCGATTTCAGCCAACGACACCTGATCTACCTGTTTGCCTCGCCAGTGAAACCGCGCCGCACCGGATAATCCACGATAATGGCCCGGCCATCGGTGAGAGCCTTGACCGAGTGGCGGACATTGGCCGGTACAATCGCGACTAAACCAGGCCGGGCGATCTGGGCTACACCGTCAATCGTCATCTCGAGCTCGCCCTCGATCACCTCGTAGACCTCTTCCTGAAGATGGGCGTGCTCATGGATGGACGAACCACGCACGAAATCATAATGCGCGAACGTCATGCTCGGCGAATGGAAATAGCGGCCATACCAGCCCGGCAAACGCTCAATAACAGCAAGGGTACTGGTGTCGATAAAGGGCATAGGCCACCTCCTTCGCCCCAAATGCTAGCACGAACACATCTCACCCTTCCTGATGTTCGGGATGAGTACACTCTGGAAAGGCCGCAAGGTAAGTGTTGCCGACGTATTCCATCTCCTTGTGTATGCCCGTCGCGGAAGTATAGTAGCCGTTGACGGTCATGACTTTCAGCGATACGAAGAACCTTTCCAGATCGGTTTGGGGATTGTCTTCGTTGGCCGCGGCTTTGCGCAATGCCTCGGCCAATGATGAACGCACGGAATCCTCGCGGATCAGACGGATCCCGTCTCGCCACTGCTTCCTGACGTCGTCGCTGCTGGCAGCCACCATCAGGTCGGCAAATAGATTGGTCTGGGCCTCGTGCGCGCCCGGAGAGTGATCGTCGGCGGGGATGATCATCTCCATGAGTTGGTCAAGAAGGTGGCTCTCCTCCTCAGTGAAAAACTGCAGCGTGTACACAGTCGCTGTGGGCGCGGCTGGGGCTGCCTGCATGTGGCTCATCGCGGCACCCGGCAGGGCGTTCAGTTTTTGCGACAACGCGGTGAGGGCGACTATTTTGAGCAGCGCTCTTCTTTCCATTTTCCCCCGAGCCTCCCTTCCCACTGTGCCGGCAGACTAAGCCGGGACCTGATACAAAGCCAACACTGCACGCTCACGTGGTCTGTAGCCCATACGCCCCCGCAGCATTCTAGAGTTCGCCTCTCTTTCGTTGCTCCTTTATATAGTCGGCGGCGCGCAACGACAGGGCCATGATGGTCAACGTCGGATTCTTCTCACTGGAGGTGGTGAAGCAACTGCCGTCCGTAACGAAAAGATTCTTTACATCCCACGCCTGGCAATGGCTGTTGAGCACCGACGTGCGCGGATCTTTTCCCATCCGCACCGTTCCCACTTCGTGGCTGGCAAAGCCAGTGGGACCCTGACCGAAACTGGTAAAGACCGTGCCTTTCATGTGCGACGAAATTTCCAGCATGCTCTGTTTGGCCGCTTGCCACAATGCATGATCATTCTCGCTGAAGCGAAAGTGCACGACCGGCGTCGGAATGCCATGGGCGTCCACGCGGGTTGGATCGACCGTCACATAGTTCCGGTCATCGGAGGTGACCTTGCCCCAGCCCCCAAAGGACAAATAGCCAGGCTGCATTCTCCGCACCTGCTGCTTAAAGGCAACGCCATAGCCGGGCAGCCGGGTAGCCTGATGCGGAAACATGTAACTGGAATAGTTCACTTGAAAGCCCCAGCCGCCGATGTAGTCGGTCTTGCCAAAAAGATGGTTGTAACGAGGCACGTACACGTGATCGGTAGCGCCATCCTGGTTGGAAGGTTTTTGCCCTTCGAGTTCCTCCAGATAAATGGTCACCGATTCATTCAGGTGACCGTTAAGATGATGCCCTACCCTGCCGCTGCCATTGGCCAGGCCTGCGGGATGTTTAGGAGAGCGTGAATTGAGCAGGAGTCTCGCCGACTCCACGGTGGAACAACACACCACCACGATCTTCGCCTTGACGTGCTGTTCCGCACGCGTCTCCGTATCGATGTAGGAGACGGCGCTCGCCAGACCCTCGCGGTCGACCAGGACCTCGCGGGCAAGGGCGTTCTGACGCAGGGTGAAATTGCCGGTAGCCCGTGCCTTGGGCAACATACAATCGGGCGAGCTGAAGATAGACGCGACGTCGCAGCCATCCATACAGTGGCCACAATAATGGCAAGGCAGGCGTTTGTCGTACGGGCGGGTAAGGACTGCCTTGCGGACGGCAATGAGGGGGATGTCCATCGCGTCGGTGGCCCGCTTCATGATGTGCTCGCTGCAGCGCCAGGGGATGGGCGGCAAATAATTCTTTCCCGCAGGCAGAATTTCCAGGTGATCGTCGTTGCCGCAAACCCCGATGATCTGCTCGATGCGATCGTAATAGGTTTCGAGTTCCTCGTAGGTCAGCGGCCAGTCTTCTTCAATCCCCTGCAAGGACCACTCTTTGAAATCTCTCGGGGCATAACGCAGAGTGACCGCGTTCCAATGCATGGTTCTGCCGCCGAGGACGCGCACTCGATCGATCGAGATGTGGTCGGAATCAGCGTAGGCAATGGATTTTGCCACGTCGCCTTGATAGAAGGGGGCTTGCTTCTCACCGCGAAAGCCGCGAAACGGCAACTCGTAGGGCCACTTGTGGGAGAGCAGCTCCCACGGTTGGATTCCCTTCCCTGCTTCCAACATCACTACTTTGGCGCCGCCTTCGCAGAGTTCCTTGGCCATGACGCCGCCGGCGGCGCCGGAGCCGATGACACAGACATCGAAGTTTTCGTCTTTGCTCAACCGTTCTCCTTCCAGCAAAAGGAAGGTTACGGCGACCGCATGGCTATTGCAAATGACTGTCGTTTCGGCATCCTGTTAATCGCGCCTGCCAACCACGGAAGACCGAGCGAACTGAGCCAGCCAGGCTGCATACCGCGTCATCGCAATCTTCACAACCCCACGCACAAAAGCGCGGTCTTCCGCGAGGCCTTCTATGCGAGGCAATAGCGATGATCCTTTGCGGTTTTCCCCAACCGAAGACGGCATGAAAGAGCTTGAGATCGCAGATGCGGAAACACTGGAAGGCACGGTAACTTCATACTCGACTTCGACCTTCCTGCCATAGCGAACTCCACACTGAAATGAATTTCCATCATGGAGCAGCCTGGCCAGGATAGGGTCGAGCGAGCCTAGCGCCTGCTCGATCGTGTCGTTACGCTTAAGCACTTCCAAGATGGACCACGCTTCATTGTCGCGGCGCATCCGAGCAAGCTTCTGCGTCAGCGCAGGATCTACCGGGCTCCCAGCCAAATGCCGCTCCAGTTCCTGTTGGATACTTAATCTGGTTCCGAAGAGTGCCACGGTCGAGTCAATCACCGCTAGCCAGCGCACGTCCGTGAACGTGCCGAGCTCCCGTTCAAAAGGGTGCTGCACCAATACTTGAAAACCTTTGAATTCGCTCACGGCCGCTCCGTTCTCCACTGCTGCTTTGAAGATGCGCCTTTGGTCGAAATGCCCGCTCACCAGAATACTGTGCTCTCCTAACGTGCTCGTATCACTACCTCCGGCTGCGAAAATCATCTGATCAATGCTCATGGAATCGTCCACTCCAGCAAGCGAGATGAAGTCGCTACGATCAACGGCGTTTTTATAGCTCACCAGAAGAAAGCCATCGGGACTGCTTGTGAGGGTCCTTTTTAGTCCTGCAACGAGCTGCGCGCCAGGAGGAACGAGCGAAAGAAGTTTCGAAACTGGGGACGCTGCCAATAACATGTGGACCGAAATGAGCAGGAAAAGGAGTATCGCAAGGGTTCTGTTTCCACGGAATCGCTTCATATCATCAAACTCCGAAAGACATGTAGCTGCTTCGCAATGGCCTTGTTCCTCTTGCTCCGCCATATGCTTGACACGCTTAAGTGCATTCACAATGCCAGAAGCAGGAAAAATGAAATATCCCGCGATATAGTTGAAATTTAGGGGGTCTTCTTCTCTGGGCGGGTTGAGAACGATTGCAGCACCAGTCGAAATGTCGACAGAGGCGACAGACTTGTGTCGCTCATACGCCGGAATGAGTTCCGTACCGGCGCTGCGTGCCTCAGCCAGGTCGCATCGTAGTAGCCGGTGCGAGGTTGTTTTATTGGCGAAGCGACGTTGTATGTCTGGGAGGAACTCGTTCAGGAGACCATCCACCATTCCTTCGGCCGTGATGACGGATCCACGTTCGAGCAAACCCATCCATCTAACGTTTACTTTCGCACGGGTTCGCAGAATTCAGTTTGCGTGGGTGGCCCTGTTACTCACGGCAGAGGATTTTTCGTCAAAGCGATCAGTTGATCCCGAAGCACCGCGAGAATCTCACGAGATAAGGCCTTGTCGTTAACCGCGCGGGCCAGAGACAAACCGCCGATGCCAGCGCTAAGCAAGAGTATCGCTCGCGCCCGACGCGATGCTGCGTCCCCACCCCTCACCCGATCGGCGGAATAGGCAAGACTGTGTTTCACACGCTCGGTGAAGACAGTTCTTACACTCGTGCTCGCGTGACGAACGTCGCCAGCCAGGGCCGTCATTGCGCAACCAGTTTCAGGGTGGTCGCAGTGTTCTTCCCCCAGGTAGAAGCGCAACAGCGCAGGCAGGTCTTCCGCCTGCTGCTCCCACCTGTCGAGATCCTTGAACGCCTCCGCGAGTGCTTCGATCACCAACTCGTCACGGGACTCGAAATGCTTGTAAAAACCGCCGACGCTGCTACCTGCTTCCTTCATTACGTCTGCGACTCCGATCCCCTGTAGCCCGAGCTCGCGGAAGCGCTTGGCCGCCACGGCGACGATCCTGGAGTGGGTAACCGCCTTTTCAGTCCTCGAATGTCTCATGGTTCTACCTCCCGGAGCTCCGAGGAAACTAAATTCCATCGCAAGTCATTAGAGTACATTGCTACTCCAAATGATTCACCGGGCTTCCCGGACCAGCATGCGAATAAAACCTGCACACAAAACTTTCCGAATCATTAGGAGTATTATCGTACTCTATTTTATTGAGCACGGAGATGCAAGTACCTCTCCCACCTCGGGGATGCAACGGAGGAAATATGAAGCTGACGGGAAATACGATTTTGGTGACGGGTGGCGGATCCGGTATCGGACGGGGTCTCGCCGAGGCGTTGCATAAGCTGGGCAACAAAGTGATCGTCGCGGGCCGCCGGAAGGCCAACCTGGCTGACGTAGTGCAGGCAAATCCGGGCATAGATTCCGTGGAGCTGGATGTCTCGAATCCGGACAGCATCGCCTCGGTCTCGAAAGAGTTGATCACGAAATATCCGAAGCTCAATGTACTTCTGAACAACGCCGGCATCATGATGCTGGACGATGTCTCCAAGCCCATTGACGACAAGCTTTTGACGTCGCAATTCGAAACAAACTTCTTTGGCGCGGTGCGATTGACGAGCGCGTTAATCGAGCACCTCAAGCGACAGGAATCGGCCACGGTGTTGAATGTATCGTCTGTGCTTGGCTTCGTCCCGATGGCATTTGCAGCCCTCTACAGCGCAACGAAAGCTGCCCTCCATGCGTACTCGATGGGGCTTCGCTATCAGCTCAAAGGAACATCGGTACAGGTTCAGGAAATCGTTCCCCCCTGGGTCCAGACGGACATGCTGAACAGCAGTGAAGAACCCCGTGCGATGCCTTTGAAGCCCTTCCTTGAGCAGACGATTGAAGCGTTGGGAAGCAGTGACAGCGAAGTACTGGTGGAGATTGCCAAGCCTTTCCGTGCTAATCCCGGAGTAGGCGAAGCAGCTTTCTTCCAGCAGCTGAACGATCGGTTTTTGCAGGGGTAATACAGGGCTCGCAACTCACTCCTGGAGATGAATATGTCTGATCATACTCAAAATCCTCTTCTGACTCCGTATCGACTCGGAGACCTTCTATTGCAGAACCGGGTCGTGATGGCTCCGCTTACGCGCACGCGGGCCGACAATCCCGGGCACATTCCTAACGACCTCATGGTTGAGTACTACTCGCAGCGTGCCAGCGCTGGACTGATCATCACGGAAGGAACCTGGGTGAGTGAGGAAGCACAGGGCTGGCATGGAGTGC
The DNA here is from genome assembly GCA_963826875.1 of uncultured Acidobacteriaceae bacterium. Lineage (GTDB taxonomy): Bacteria > Acidobacteriota > Terriglobia > Terriglobales > Acidobacteriaceae > PALSA-350. Next base: position 159,206 of record CAWGYP010000002.1, read on the forward strand.
CAGGCATCTACAACGAAGAGCAGGGACGGGCGTGGAGCAAAGTGACCGATGCAGTTCACGATCGTGGCGGTCGTATCTTTGCCCAACTTTGGCACCAAGGGAGTATCTCGCACCACAGCTTCTATCCGGATGGCCACCAGCCAACGGGCCCCTCCGCGATCAATCCGGAGCAGCTTGTTTATATCCGCGGCGGCTCGGTCATGAGCGATGTTCCGCGCGCGATGTCACGAGAAGACATCAGGAGAACCGTTTCCGATTACAAACATGCTTCGCTCATTGCGCGCGAGGCAGGATTCGACGGAATCCAGTTGCAGGCGGGATACGTGTACCTCATCAACCAGTTCCTGCACGAGACAACCAATCGCCGGACAGATGAATACGGCGGAAGCATCGAAAATCGCTCGCGCTTTCTGTTTGAAGTGCTGCATGCGGTTCTCGAAGTGTGGCCCAGCCAGAGGGTGGGCGTGAAGACCGGCCCCATGATGAATGAATTGGGCGCTTTCAAGGCGGTAGATTCAACCCTGGCCGTCAGCGAATACGTGTATGAAAGGCTGCGACCTTACAACCTTTCGCACGTCTTCCTTATGCGGCAAAACGCAGATTTGACCGGTACCCCGATAGAAGCGCTCTCTGGGGATGCTGTGATTCATCACTTCCGAAAGCGCTATGACGGCTCTCTCATTTTGAACGTTTTGATCAACACGGAACACGGAGCGCGCCTGATCAGCGAGGGAGCAGGAGACCTGGTAGCGTTTGGACGAGCGTACATCGCCAATCCCGACCTGGTGGAACGCATTGCCTCCGGTGCACCGCTCAACGAGAGCCGCCCAGCGGGATATTACGGATCCTCTCCCATCGGATACACGGATTATCCGTTCCTTACTTCGCAGGCGCCGACCCTGGTTCCAGCGATGAGCAAGGTATAACCATATGGACGATCTAAGCTTCTATCGAAACCGCTTCCAGGTCGAAGCTGGGCTTACCCGATCCATCCTTGAACAGCTACCGGCTCCCGGTCTGGATTATCGTCCGCATCCCAAGGCGCCATCGGCCGGCCAATTGTTCTGGACAATTGCTCGGGGGCTCGAGATACGCCTGGACATCGTGAAAACGTATGAATCGGATGGACCCCCCGTCGAACCTTATCCCTCTCACCAAGAGATGCTGGCCTCATATCTCGACCTGACGCAACAGATCGCCGAAGAGATGGCCGTGGTCGACGAAAAACGCTGGACAACCAAGGCCCAGTTCCGCGTAAATGGGCGCGTCGCATTGGACTGGCCGGTTCGCGACATACTGTGGATGTTTCACTTCGATATGATTCATCACCGTGGTCAGCTCACAACCTACCTGCGGCCTCTGGGAGCCCGAGTACCTTCCATCTATGGCAAGTCGGGAGATGATGCAGCAGAAGCGGGACTGCCCCATATTTCACTCAAGGAGAAAATAAATGTCTAAGACACTACAAGAAAAGAATAAGGCGCTTTTACTCGAAGGTTTCGATGTTCTCTTTAACCGGCGCGATTTCGCCGGTGCGGAGAAGTACTGGTCTCCGAACTATATCCAGCACAGCTCACATATCGAACCGGGCAGAGATGGATTATTCAATCTGGTGAAATCGTTGCCCACCGGATCCAAGTGGGAGCATGGCATCGTGATGGCTGAAAGCGACTATGTGATGATTCATAGCCGCTACTCCAACCCGGACGGCTCTGCCATTGTTGTTGTCGACATTATGCGTATCAGGGACGGTGTGTTCGAGGAGCATTGGGACGTTATCCAGCCGGAAGCAACCAGAGAGGAATCCAGGAGCAAGCTTCCCATGTTTGGGGACAGTTTCCCGCGCGGCTGAAGTGTCGCAGCAGAGGGTTAGTTTGCTTAGGTGTATCTATGGGGTCCGCTAGAGGCTATGAAGCCACGGAAAGGCTATACGTTTATGACACGGATGAAGCCGTGCCCAACCATACAGCGGCTTTCCGCGGCTTGTTTTCTGTAAGTCTTTTTCATGCAGTGTCCTCGTGAATCCACTCAATATGGATGCCCGCCATAGTGGCGAGGTTGGCCTGTTTCGATGCAGAGGTTTCTCCTCTATCTGATCCAACATTGCTTGAAAGCAGAGGTTACTTGCGAAATTATGAATTGCAGGATATACCGAAACCCCTAGAGTGCATCCTAGCGGCGGGCATTCGACTCATTGTCACCAATGGTGGCAAGTATATGGCTGGCGCGTCGATCCTATGAAAGACGGTATGCCTTGCGTGGTTAGGGCAAGCGGCGGGCCAGATGCAGTAGCGTGAGATTGTGCTTGAGAATACGTCCTGCAGGTCTTGTTTGGATCAGGCGACGCATCTGGTCAAATAGCCACTCGCGCTTGACCGCCTCCATCAATTGGTGGTCCGAGGCGGTGCGCATCAGGGCGACGTGTTCGTCCGCAGTGAACTCCTCAGTCCAGAGCCGCCGGATTACGCGTACGTCGTCGAAGAGACCGGTCTGCTCAATCTCTGTGCGCGAATCGGCAATCGATTCGGGTGGCGGCGCAGGCCACGGCAGTCTACCGACGCCGACGGCTCCATAGCCATCCTGTATCTGCTCGAAAAATGAATCGAAGCCCGGAGGAAAGGCCTGCTCGCTGACCGAGAAGGCAAGAATTGCGCCGGGTTTCAAGGCTGCTGCGGCCTGCTGATAGCGCACCACGGGATCGAGCCAGTGCCACGCCGTGATGGCGAGTACGAGATCGAATGGTTCGGCGGCCGGCCAATCTTCGAAGCGCGTATTGATGATCCGCACCTTCTGAAAAGCCGCCAGATTCCGCCGCGCAAGGCGGACGAGGTTCGCGCCCATCTCCAACGCGACGACCTGGGATCCGCGCCTGGCAAGGGGAAGAGTCGATTTGCCTGTGCCACAGCCGATCTCGAGGATGTGCGTACGGACGGGGTCGAGCGCCGAAGAGGAAAAGAGCGTGTCATAGAGCCAACTGGGTGGCTCGCGCCGTCCTTGATCATAGAGTTCGGCAATCTCGTCGAAAGTCTGCGCGCGCTGCAGGCGCTGTTCGGCAGAAATCTTCATTCCTCACCGTATCACCCGGGGCATTGGTGCTCCCACATCCCGAGATTCACCCTGGATAAATAACTTATCCCCTCAGCCATTGTCTAAAAAAGTCCTGGAAGAGCAGACTGATGATTCGGAAATCTGTGATTGGATGGTGGAGCGGCACGGTGTGTTCCTTCGCTGCCCGGAAGGGCCGCGAGTCACTTCCCACACCACATCGGCACGAGGAGCTCATGGAAACTACGGGACGGACCGCTCTCTCCTCTGCCCTCGTGCCCTGGAATCGCCGCCTCTCCAGCACTCTCTATCTGATCCTGATCACGGGTGTAGCAGCCCTCGGCGGGCTTCTGTTCGGCTATGACACTGCCGTCATTTCAGGGGCGATCGGCCCGCTGCAGGTTCATTTTGCACTCACCGCAGCCGCAACCGGCTGGGCCGCTAGTTCGGCGCTCGCCGGTTGTGTCCTGGGCGCTGCCTTAGCCGGCAACGGCAATGACCGCTACGGGCGGCATCGGATGTTGCTGATCGCGGGCATCTGTTTCTTTGTTTCGGCCATCGGCACCGCGCTTGCTTCAACGTTTGCGTTCTTCATCGTGTTCCGTATCCTGGGCGGGGTGGGGGTGGGCACAGCTTCAGTCACCAGCCCGCTTTATATCGGCGAATCCGCACCGGCAAAATGGCGCGGACGCCTGGTCGCATTGAACCAGCTGGCCATCGTGGCCGGCATGCTGATCATCTACTTCGTCAACTATCGCATCCACTTAAGCGGTACTCCGGAGTGGAACCAAACTTTAGGGTGGCGCTGGATGTTTGCCTCCGGCATAGTGCCCTCGACGCTCTTGCTGGGCTTGCTCTTCGTAGTCCCGGAAACGGCCCGCTTCCTGCTGATGCATGGCCGCCGCCAAGAGGCGGAGCGGGTTGCAGCCCGAACCGGCGCCGAGACCCTTGAGGAGATCCTGGAGGCTGAGGAGCAGCAGCCGGCCACAACGACGCAACTGCGCCGTGTTCTCACCGTTGGCCTGGTGCTCGCTGTACTTCAGCAGGTCACCGGTATCAACGTATTTCTTTACTACGCGCCCGCTATCTTCGGCCGGGTCACACACTCGGGGGATGTTTCGCTAAGGCAGACGGTGGTGCTCGGGGCCGTCAACGTAATCTTCACCATACTTGCCATGTCCTTCGTCGATCGCGCGGGCCGCAAGCCGCTGCTGATTGCCGGTTCCTTTGGGATGGCTCTCTGTCTGCTTGCGATGGGGTGGGCGATCATGCATGAGAGTGCATCGGCCTGGCTGCTGCTTTTTGTCATTGTCTACATCGCTTGCTTCGCGCTTTCGGTCGGACCCGTGACGTGGATTGTGTTATCTGAAATCTTCCCATCAACATTTCGCGCCAAGGCGATAGCGATCAGCACGGCTGCGCTTTGGTTTGCCAACTTCATCGTCTCCCAGACGTTCCCCATGCTCGACGAGAACCGTAGCCTGATCGCACATTTCGGACATGGATTCCCCTTCTTCCTTTATGCCGGGTTCTGCGTTGCGGAGATCTGGTTCGTCTGGCGAAATCTCCCCGAAACCAAGAATCGCTCATTGGAAGAGATATCGAGCTGGTGGAGCGCGGAGGCATAAAAGCCTCACCAGGAAAGGACTAACAATGTTTACCAGAAGATCCTTTATCGGAGCCGTACCAACCCTTTACGGTTTTGCACGAGCCAAAGTCCTGGCCTCTGAGGACGGTTCAAAAAATACCGAATACCACGTTTCCCCGAGCGGGGATGACAAGAACGACGGATCCCCTTCACGGATGTTGCGAACCATCTCTGCAGCAGCGGCCCGTGCGTATGCGGGCGATGCCATCATCGTGCACGAAGGAATTTACCGGGAGCGTGTCACTCCTCCGCGTGGAGGCACCTCCGGCGCCAAGCGTATCGTTTACCAGGCTGCACCAGGGGAACGCGCCGAAATCAGCGGTGCCGAAGTCATCAAAGGCTGGACGCAACAGAAGAACGGTGTATGGAAAGTATCGATTCCGAACAGCTTCTTTGGGAAATTCAATCCGTATAGCGATCTGATTCATGGAGATTGGTTTGACCCCAAAGGCCGTCAGCACCATACCGGCGCCGTCTACCTTAACGGTGAGTGGCTGGTTGAGGCGGCGAAGCTGGAGGATGTGTCGACGGCAAGCGGCCCCGAGCCGCTTTGGTTTGGCCAGGTAGATGAGCATACTACGACGCTGTGGGCGCAGTTCAAAGGCGTCGATCCAAACCGGGAAACAACCGAGATCAATGTTCGGCAGACTGTCTTTTACCCAGAAAAGACGGGCATCCACTACATTACAGTGCGCGGGTTCATTCTGCGCCAGGCGGCGACACCGTGGGCTCCTCCAACGGCGGAGCAGATCGGCCTCATCGGCACCCATTGGAGCAAAGGCTGGATCATCGAAGACAATGTCGTCAGCCATTCCACCTGTTCCGGCATTTCGCTGGGAAAATACGGGGATGAGTTCGATAACACCTCGGCTAATTCCGCTGAAGGCTATGTGAAGACCATCGAGCGGGCAACGAAGTTCGGATGGTCTAAGGAAACGGTTGGGTCTCACCTGGTTCGGGGAAACACAGTTTCACACTGCGAGCAGGCGGGAATCGTTGGCAGCCTGGGTCCAGTCTTCAGTGTCGTCACTGGCAACACCATCCACGATATTCACATCCGGCGCTTGTTTACGGGTGCCGAGATGGCTGGAATTAAATTCCATGCCGCGATCGACGTTGAAATCAGTCACAATCACATTTATCGCGTCAACCGCGGGCTGTGGCTGGACTGGATGGCGCAGGGCACGCACGTGCATGCGAATCTATTTCACGATAACCAGAAAGATGAGGACTTGATGGTCGAGGTGGACCACGGACCCTTCCTTGTCGATAACAATATTTTGCTTTCCGGCACGTCTCAACGCATTGTTTCTCAGGGCGGGGCCTATGCTCACAATCTCTTTTGCGGTGGAGTCAATCTGACCCAATACGACAAGCGTTTAACGCCGTTCATGAAAGCTCACTCCACCGTAGTTGCCGGGCTGCACGACAACCCGAGTGGTGATATGCGCTTCTACAACAATGTATTTGCGCAGGCCGGCGATTTGTCACCTTACAATCAAGCGCGGCTCCCGATGGCCGTCAAAGGCAACGTCTTCCTGGGAGCCGCGAAGCCGTCTAAACAAGAGGCTGCACCTCTAATCGAGCCGTACTTTGATCCGGCCATCAAGTTGGTCGAGAAGGACGGCGCTTTTCACCTGGAAATGAACCTGGACAACAAATGGGCCACTGAGCAGCACCGCGACCTTGTCACCAGCGAACTGCTGGGGATGGCGGAAATCCCAAATCTGCCCTTTGTACGTGCCGACAATCAATCAATCCGCATCGACACAGATTATTCAGGCCGTGCCCGAAGCTCGGCCAACCCATTTCCTGGCCCGTTTGAGAGGCCGGAGGGCGGAAAGCAGACAATTTCGATCCCGGTTACAAAGAAGACTTGATTACCAGTCAAGGATCGAGCCGTCTTGCGCGCGAATCGTGGTTGCATGCAGCACTTCCTGCTGGAAAGGGTGTTTCGCAGCCGCCGTCTCGTTGACCTCAATTCCCAGCCCAGCCACCTCGGTGGGAAGCCAGTAGCCATTTTTTGCTTCCAGCGAATGCTGCACCACTTCCCACCGCCAGGGCACATCCGTAGTCATGTCTTCCTGGATAAGGAAATTAGGCGTGCTTAGATCGAAGTGCAAGGCCACAGCGTTCGCAACCGGGCCCAGCGGATTGTGCGGGGCAACGCCCATGGTGTAGACCTCGGCCATAGCGGCTATCTTTTTTGCCTCCCAGAGGCCGCCGCAATGGCACAAATCAGGTTGAATCACATGACACGCGAGCTTCTCAAAAATTTCGCGAAACTGATGCCGGGTGACCAGGCGCTCGCCAGTCGCTATGGGAACAGGGCTTGCCTTACGCACCTCTGCTAACACGTCCACATTCTCCGGCGGCACCGGCTCTTCGATGAAATAAGGACGATACGGCGCCAGTACGCGGCAGAATTCAACGGCGTTGCCGAGGGAATGCCGCCCGTGACAGTCGATCATGATGTCAACATCATCCTTCACCGCCAGACGCAGAGCTTCCATCATGCGTTCCGCGTATTTATAGGCAGCGATAGAGTTCAACGATTCTGTGGGCGGGGTGATCAGCACCTTGAGAGCGGTATAGCCCCTGGCCACGACTTCAAGGGCTCGATCGACAAAGATACTGGGGTCGGAGCTTTGCTGCGAATCGTAGACGGCGCGCATATCGCCGCCTCCAAGGTGGGTGTACATCCGCACCTTATCGCGCACCGCCCCGCCCAGCAGCTTATATACCGGCTGCCCTAACGACTTGCCAAGAATATCCCAGCATGCCTGCTCAATGGCCGATATGGCCGAAAGCCCGATGACCCCGGTGCGCCAAAAGGATTGCCGGTACATTTTTTGATACAGGTGTTCGATGCGAGTGGGATCTTCTCCCACAATCATCGGCTCGAAGTCCTCCACCGCGCCAACCACGCTTCGCGTCTTCCATTCGAGAGAGGCCTCGCCCCAGCCGTATAGCCCAGGGACGTCAGTTTCCACTTTCACGAAGACCCAATTGCGCATCTCCGCGTTCACAACGACCGTTTTCAATCTACTAATCTTCATCTCGCTCTTTGCTATTACTCTTACAGCCTTGGCTGCTCGCCCTTGATGCTCATGCCGCCATCGACGCACAGGTTGGCGCCGCTGATGAGAGACGATTCCTCTGAAGCAAGGAAAGCAACAACGTTGACCACTTCATTGATGGTCCCGATGCGGCCGCGTGGCTGTATTGTATCGAAGGCGAGTCGCGTACGATCCGGATCCGCCTGGCTCGCAACGAACTCGTGCAACATGGGCGAGTCGATCGTACCCGGAGCGATCGAGTTAGCGCGAATCCCCTGCCTGGCATGGTCGATCGCCAATGCCCTGGCTAGCGAGATCAAAGCCCCCTTGGTGCTCGAGTACGCAGCCAGTCCAGGCAGACCATTCACTCCTGTAATCGAGGCCAAAAGGATGATCGACCCCAACCCCGCTTTTTGCATGTGCGGGATGACCTCCCGGCAGGTGAGAAAAGCCCCCTTCACATTGACCGAGTGGGCACGGTCCCAATTCCCTTCCGATGTTTCGAGGATGGTACCAGTCGGCATCACACCGGCCGCATGTACCGCGATTGTGGGCGGCCCAAAGGTTGTGGTCAGCTTCGCAATTGCATCCGCGACGGCGGACGCATCGCTGACGTCAGCCGGAAGAGGGAGGGCCTTCCCACCCGCAGCCTCAATCTGTTGACCAACACGGACAGACGCGGCCCCGTCGCAATCGAGAACGCCTATCGCTGCTCCCTCGGCTGCAAGCCGGATGGCGATTCCGCGGCCTATTCCATTCCCTGCGCCGGTAATTATGGCGATTCGTTCTTCAAGCCGCATCGTAACCCTTTACCGTCGTGACTCAGCTGTGGGTCCGCCTCGATCTAAACCGCTGGTTCAGCCGCAGGGATATCCGTTCAGGTGTTGTCCCTGGCACAGACCTCAGATTATTGGTTCCGGAGAACGTTTTCGCAATGACTGCTAAGCCAAAAAACTTGCCTCTGGTGAATCAATGGAATAAGGTGCTACTGCGGATGTCGAGAGGCCTACCGGATGGGTGAGAGTCAAACATGAGCCCAGGAGCGAAACTGGAAAAGCTCAAAAACATCCGTCATGAGAATCTGCGGATGCGCCGCGGACCAATCGTCATCGGGGACATCTTGTACAACCCTGGAGGCGCGTGTGGACCGCGCATTCAACATGATTATCAATTGGTCATCGTTCATACCGGTTGTCTCGATCTGTTGCTGGACGGGCAGACGATCCACGTAGGTCAGGGCCATGGAATCCTGCTAAGCCCTGGACACCGCGAGCACTTCATCTTTTCGGGCGAAAGTGAAACTCATCACAGTTGGTTTGCCATCCACCCCAAAGCTGTGCCGCGCGCGCTCAAGAGAGAGTTTCACAGCTTCCGGGGACCGATTCCATTCGCCGGGCGGATGCATACGCTTCTTGAGCTAAGCAGGCGACCGCTGTTTGGGTCCCTTCCCGAAGCGCCCCTCGAGGCCGGATTCTATCTGGGACTCGGCCTCGCCCTGATGTGCGACTTTGCCACGGCCGTGAGGAGCGGCAAAAAGACGGATACGGCCGCGGAGGCTGCGCTGGCCAAAATGGAGCAGTTTATCTGGAAGGAGTTCGCCTCCCACTTGTCCCTGCATGACATCGCCAGAGCAGTCGGCGTCTCGCGGCAGCATCTACTCAAGCTTTGCCGAATGCACAACAAGCAAACTCCGATGGTGCAGCTCTACGCTGCGCGGCTTGAGATTGCTACGGATCTCCTCCGCCAGACTGGGCTTCCTATCAGCGCGGTCGCGGAAAAATGCGGCTTTGTCAGCATCTTTCACTTCTCACGCAAGTTCAAACAGGCCTACGGAGAGAGCCCCGCCGCCTGGAGACGCGGATTATGGCACGCAACAGGCACTTGAGGCCGAACCGCTCCCGGAGATCTTAGCGATGAGCGACTCATCGTTCTTGCTGTGCAATTCTTTTGTCTTCGCGAATTCCTGTTGCGCCTTCTGCTTTTGTCCCAAAGTCAAATAGGTGCGGGCCAGGCGGTAGTGCGCATCTGGCTGCGACGGATCGAGTTGCTCAGCATGTTGGAACGCGGCAAGGGCTGCCTGGTACCGCTTTGCTTCGAAATAGACCACGCCAAGATCAAAACTGGCGAGCCGGTTCGACGGCTGCAAAGCGTTGGCCTTCTTCAATAAAGGCTCCGCTGCGGAGTAATCGTTTCTGTGGAGAGCGATGTCTCCAAGATAAGTGTAAGCCTGCGCATCAGAGGGATCGTGGTTGATTTCTACTTGAAACTCCTTCACAGCCTGGTCATAATCCCGCACCCTGTAGTAGAGGTAGCCCAGCTTGAAATGAAGATTGGGCTCATTCGGAGCCATGCGTTCAGCCGATTCGAGCTCCACAATTGCGTCCGGCGTTCTGTTCAACCCATCCAGTGCCAACGCCAGGAGCATGTGCGCCTGCACGGAATCAGGATTGGCTTCAAGAATATTCTTGAACTCCGACAAAGCGCAATCGTATTGCTTGCTCCATAGGCAACTTTGGGCGAGTACGTTATGCAGTTCAAGGTTCGAAGGATTGGCTTTGCTTGCAGTGATCAGGTAGGGGGCCGCGTCTGCGTACTGGTGTAACCCGAAATAGCTCATTCCCAGCAGCAGCGGAACTCGACCATCGTTTGGCTTCGCCAGCAGCGAAGCTTTGAGCGGCGGAACCGCCGCCGCAAAGTGGCCTTGCCTGAACTCGGCCAGCGCAAGGTCGAGTTCAACATCGGCCTGATGCGGGTCCAATGCGAGCGACCTGCGGTACTCTTCTACGGCAGGTTGCAGTTTCCCTTGCTGCGCAAGGGAAACGCCGAGACCGGCAAGAATGGAAGCGTTCTTTGGGAATCTCTGCGCCAGTTCACGCCATAGAGTCTCCGCTTCCGCAAACTTGCCCATCCGCATCAAATTAGCTGCTTGCTCAGCGGTTACATCCTGCCCATAACTTATCGTCGCGGCGGAGCAAACAACTAGAAGCACGAACAGACAAACTTCCATTGCTTGCCGAGGACGAACATTCATGAATAGTTGTACCCCTCACTGCAACCAGCCGAGTTTACAGTGTCAGCGGACCCGGTTCAGAATAGCAACTTCGCGCCGAACTGCAATACTCGTGGATCTTGCGCCGCGGTCACTTGTCCAAAGGTGCTGTCTGTGAAGCCGGAATCGATGGTCAGGAACTGAGTGTGATTGAACGTGTTGAAGCTCTCCACTCGGAGCTGGATTAGCGGTCCTTCGGAGTTCGAAGTAAAATGAAAAGCCTTGAACAGTGCGATGTTGAAATTGTTAATGCCAGGACCCACAATCGAGTCTTTGCGCGCATCGCCGAAACCCTGATTCGGCCCACCATCCCACGGAGCCACAGGCGGCGCAAATGCGGCCGTATTGAAGAACTGTTTTTGCGACTTTGGCCCTCCTGGGGCCCCAATGATGTTGGGGCGATTGGTTGTTCCACCGCCAAGGCCGAGGGTATCGGGCGAGTAGGTCACATTAGCCGGAACGCCACTCTCCTGGACATTGACATCCGATATCTCCCACCCTCCCAACGCGGTGCGTACAAGGGCGTTATCCGCATGCAGGAAGAGCGGAACCGCATAGATAAGATTGGCGGTAAAGATGTTGCGACGGTCCAGAGTTCCGGATCCGTAGTCATATCTTATGTTAAACGGGTTTGACACCGTGGTTACGTCATTACTTGTGATGTCCAGCTCATGAGACCAGGTATACGACACCTGAAGACTGAGGCCGTGTTTATTCTGAATTTGCAAGCCCGCCTGCAAAGAATCATAGCGTTGGTTGGTATTGTTCGAATATTGGTTGATACTCGAGAATCCCGGAAAGATGCGCGCGAGATTGGAATTGTAGGTGCCTGTTGCAACGCCTTCGCGGAAGGGACTATTCAACGGCAGAGTGTTGACGTTGCTTCCAATGTCCTGATGCCAGCCGTTGGTGCCGACATATTGAACGACCGCAATGATGGAAGGCGCCAATTGCTGCTGGACGCCAAGACTGTATTCCGCTGTGCCGGGGCTGGGGTAATGGAGCGCGAGACTGGCAATCGAGGCCGGGAAATAAGGAGTGGGCGAAGAAAGACCGGTCAGCGCGCTGATGGATGGGTTCGAAAACTGCACATTGGTTGCTGTGGGAATAAACGCAACCGGCGTGTTTGTCTCGGTGGGGTAAATATCGTTGCCCTGAATGCGTTCGTAGAATATGCCGAATCCGCCCCGCAGCACCGTAGTTCCGCGTCCATAGAGGTCCATAGCAAATCCGACACGCGGCTGGAATGTTAACCAATAGTTGTTTACCAGGCCACGCGGAAACCCATTTGCCCCAGGCAGCTGAATGCCATTCATGTAAAACGGTGTTTTATATCCGGCTGGTATCTCAAACCCCGGGCCGCTGGTATTGAGGCTTCCATCCGCATTGAATGCTGCGGCTTGAGTAGGGTCGTAGTCGGATTGGACAAAGTTCGACAATAAATTCTGCCGCTCCCACACGTGAGGATATCCGTCCCAGCGTAAACCGAGGTTCAGGGTCAAACGCGGGGTAATCTTGTAGTTGTCCAGAGCATAGAACGAAGGTGTGTTGTTCACCAGGTGGCGGCGGCTTTGCTCGTTGAGTTGCGAATAGGTACTGGCGAAGCCGAGCAGGAAGTTGACGTAGGCATCGCCTGAGAAGCTCGGCGTGCCGAAAACGTACGTTCCTTGCGGCTCCGCTTGCAGGCCCATGTTCTTGGTGAAACGCATGAACGATCCGCCAAATTTGAAATTGTGCTTTCCCTTGGTCCACGAAACGTCATCGCGTTCCTGGTAGTCCTGCTGTGCGTCTTGCCACGGATAGTAGCTGGTGCTGTAGTTCGTGCCGTAAGGTGCGCCAAGGTCTATTTCCGGAAGCTTGGCGACTGGACTGTTGTTGGGGAACAAGCTGGTGGCGCCCCATCCCGAAGGCTGAGTGTAGATTCCGGTCGGTGTGAGGTTGATGATACTCCCGTTATAAACGAACGACGTCACATTCAACAGGTTGGGCGAAAGCGTCTGCGTCAGTTGTATGACTGCGCTCCAGGCCGGGTTGGAGAAGGCGCTCCCTGCCGTCGGGTAGGAACTATCGCTCCACAAACTTGGGATGTTTTGCTGCGAAACTGCGTCATGAATGTAGTGCCCCATCAAGGTCAATTTGTCATTGATCGTATGGTCGATTCGCACCAGATCTTCGCGCACATTCGTCGGCTGCTTGAGCGATGTTATGAACGAATTACTTCCGTTGCTGGCGTTCGGCTTGGGAATAGCCCCCGTGCCCATAAAGAGAACGGCATTGGGATCGATCAGATTCGTTGGAATGGTGTTGTTTGGGAATGGGCTTCCCGGGACGAGCCCGTCCATGGCATAAAGCTGAAGTTTGGCAGGATCGCTGGTAGCAGGAACTACGGGAGTCACTCCGTTTGAGGGCGGTGTATATACCAACGGTTGGCCCGCAATTGGGAAGTCGGACGCAGGGACGGTGGGAGTTACCGTCGGATTTGTCCCAGTGACAAGCCTGCGCCACTCCTCGTTCACAAAGAAAAACGTTCTCTTTCGATCGGTGTTATAGAGATGCGGAATCGTGAGGGGACCACCGAGGTTGCCGCCGAAAATATTCAGACGCAGCTCCGGCTTTGGCTGTGCTTCAAGATTCGATATGTAGTTGTTGGCATCGAAGTCGTCATTGCGATTGAACTCCCAGAGCCCCCCATGGAGAGCGCTCGTGCCCGACTTTACCACCATGGTGATGGTTCCACCGGACGCGACGCCGTAGTCAGGGCTGTAATTACTGTCCAGCGTTTTGAACTCGGAGAGTGCATCCAGAGAGGGCAGGATAGTAAAGCAGCCTCCGCAACCCCGGTCATAAACCTCACTTCCGTCGATCATGTAAACGTTGTGGCCTGGACGCGTGCCATCGAAGCTGATTCCTGTACCGGCGGTTAATGCGTTAATCCCATTAAAGCTTGGAATATTGTTCGATACCCCGAGTCCCAGTACTGCTAACTGAGTTACATTGCGGCCGTTTGTTGCCAGTTCTGTAACCTGTTTTCCCGTGATGAGGTCGCTGATCTCATTCGTCTCGGATTGTAGCTGCAGTGCGTTCGCCTCAACGGTGACGGTCTGGGTGTTGCTGCCGACCGTGAGATGTACATCGTCCCTCGTTGTAGACGCCACGTTGATGACGATATCCGTCTTGCTATACGTTTGAAACCCCGGCGAGGTCACCGTCAATGTGTAATTGCCCACGCGAAGGTTGGAGAAGGTGTAGATTCCGGCGGTATCGGTCGCGTTATGTCGTGCCTCGCCGCTTGCCTGCAACGTCAGCGAGACGGAGGCATTTGGGATGATTGCTCCGTTAGGGTCGGTTACAACACCTGTCAACTCGGCGTTTTCTTGTGCCACCGCCGTTGCAACCAAGAAAATCAGCATCAGGAATGCAACCGCAAAGTGCTTTCCCAGTCTCATTGCGTCCCTCCATATAAAGAGCCGACTACGCGCCACTACATAGCCAGCATGCACAATCCAGAATTTTTCCGGTCCGCAGCCGGAGCCGCCGCTTAGTAGGCGCAATGATTCAGCACGCTCATAATCGTTGACAATGACCAAGACGCTAAAGTTTTTGTCTGAGGTGAATCTTCTGGTGAGTGCTGACACATTGCGCCTCTCGCGTCTGAAGCGAGACGCGCCCTCTTTTGGTTTGGCGCATTATGACGGTTATCGCAGTTGGGAAGAAGGCACCTTAGGGCCGGCGGACGATTTGACCGTCTTTCATGACGAAGTCTACTTTGCGTAGGGTGTAGATGTTCTTGAGGGGATTCTCGGGTACAGCGATCATGTCTCCTGCCATGCCTGGTGCGATCGGTCCCTGTTGTTTTGCGATTCCCAGGAGCTCGTAGCCTTCCGTCGTCCACGCCCGCAGAATATCGGCAGGCGGGATGCCGCTCTTTCCCACACTTTGAGAAAGTCGAAACACATATCTGCCCGGGTTTCGCCGGGCAGCTCGACGACTACATCCGCTCCGAACGCCATCTTCACACCGATCCGGTGGCGGCCGAGAGACGGTGAATGTCCATCTCAGCGGCTGTATTCGCATTCAGACTCGTCATCGAGCCGAAGGCTATCATGTGTTCCAGCGGAAAGTCCGTGCCCACGAGGTAGATGTTCTTTTCTTTCATACGGCGTAGCTGATCGTCGGTCAGGTCAAAGCCATGTTCAATTGAGTCAGCACCGCCGTCGATCACGTTGTCGGCGGCTTTACCGCCAAAGACGTGCACGGCCACCTTCAGGCCGGCATTGTGAGCTTCGTCCACCGCTGCACGGATGTCGTCGGCCGAATAGACGTAGGTGTTATTGTCGGTGACAAGTTTGGACAACAACCACCTGAGCGGTACAAGGAATGCAACACAGTAAGACCGGAAGAAGCCTGCGTACCACCAAACCCTTCTTTCATGCCTCGTGAGAGGCGCAAAAACTTTTGGGTCGATTATCGACGGAGGGTCTGATTCCCGCAAACCGGGTTCACAGATGGGTTGTTCCTGGAAAGAAAAACATCTCCAAGAAGGAGCATCCGACTATCTGATTCGATGGAATGTCCTGTTCCAGCGGGTCTCATCAAAAAAATGAATGAACTCGTGAAGGGTGGAGTCCGCTCGCTGGGTCAAGGGAATCTCTTCGTTCCCGGATTCGGGCATCACAATCGACCAGTAGACAAAAAGAGGCCGCCCCAGAATGTTCTCGCGTGGCACAAACCCCCAGTAGCGACTGTCCATACTATTTGTCCGGTTATCGCCCATCACAAAATAACTACTGCGAGGAACGACCAGATCCCCATTCTGGATGTAGGTAGGTAATCGTTCAGACCATGCTTGGGTTACGCCTGGTTCGACAGAAGGTTCAACCGACGGAAAATCGTCTACATAGGGATCGTAGTTCGAAGCGGCTGGTTTGGCTGCCTGCGGCTCATCCTGGGCGATCCCATTAAGGTAAACAATGCCGTTGCGGAGGTGAATGCGGTCGCCGGGAATTCCAATAACACGTTTGACAAGAAATTTATGCTCGCCGTTGGCTTCCTCAACCGGTTTGTAAAAAACCACAACGTCTCCACGTTGCACCTCGCGGTAGTGTAGAAAAGGGACCCTGGAAGCCGGTGCGAGTGTCTCGCGTTCCACCAGCACATGATCGCCAACCAGAAGTGTGCTCGCCATCGAGGAAGATGGAATTACAAAATTCTGAAACACAAAGGTGAGCACAAAAAGTCCCACAGCCAGGACGCCACAAGTGGATGCGAATCCCTGGGCTGGTGTTTCGCGAGACTGCTTGGTGTTTGAGACAGCGTCCCTTTTCATTGCCTCTCTCCTCATTCAGCAGCGGTACGCGCATGGTCGCCCAGCAATTCGATCTGTCCCGTCAACACATGCGCGTGCAGCCAATACTCGCCGTCCGCGTTTTGCTTGGTTAAGGTGCGGAAGAAGCCGCCTTTCTCTTCGCCGTAAACTGGAGCACTCACCTGCCCGATATCCACGGACAAGTGAACACTCCGGTAATCCCAGGGACGAGCCGAAGAAATCGTAATCTGCCCCGCATAGAGATCGATATCCTTGTTGCCCGCGATGTCTTCCACCTTCACTTGTCCCGCACGCATCTGCACCCTCAGACTGGTCTTTCGCGGCACTTCAATGCGAACCTGAAGATTGTCATGCTTGAGAGATCCGCCGGTGATGGTTAGCTTGCCATCATCCTGGTTCCCGGAGAATCGGATGCGAATGTCACGAGCGTCCTCCACATCGCCGGCAGTACAGGTGAGATGAATCGCCTCCTGGTCGGTTCCAACAATCTCGAGACCTGCCGGCAGCGAATCGATTGCCAGCACGGCTCTCGACCGCAGCCGAGCGTCCAGTGCCTGGTCACATGCCGTCTCAGTTTGGGCAAAGCCGGCCAGACTGCAGGCAAGCAGTGCCGCCGCGGTGGCGGTACACAGACTCTTCATCCTGTTAGTTACGCTACCGGGGCAACCGAGGTTCCCAGACATTGCCCAAAATTTTCCGCGGTGCCGGAATAGTCCTTGAGATGGATTGAGTTTCCGATTTTCAGGGGTACCTCGATCATCATGTTCTTCCATGGCGTATAAGGAAGGATCTTCCACATCTGGTTGCTCAACCAGAGCCGGAAAGGGGTTCGCGGGACAAACCAGTCGGTTCCGCCTTCGGCGATTTTCTGACACTGGTCCACGAAATTCCGCATCAGGGTCTCATATCTCTCAAATGCAAGGACGTAGTCTCCCCCGGCCTGCGCCAATTCGCCGGCAAGAATATAGGCTCCCACCACGGCCATGCCGGTCCCCATCCCCGAGAGAGGGGAGGCACAGTACGCCGCATCTCCCAGCAAAGCCGTGCGCCCGGCGGACCATTTCTTCATCTTCACCTGGCTGACGGAATCGAAATAGAAGTCGGGAGCGGTGGGCATGATTTCCAACAAACGCGGTACCTCCCAACCTTCGTGCTGAAAATGGTCGCGCAGGATGCCTCTTTGCTGCTCCGTATCGCGGCGGTCATAGTCGAGCGGGCGGGTCGCGAAAAACAATGAGGCCTTCGCTTCTCGAGGATCACCTCCACTAAAGATGCCGACCTTCTTGCCCAGCGTGCCGTAGTACAGCCCGCTGCGGTCAAGATGCAGATAGTTGGGAACGGTAAAGATGGAGACATAGTAGCCGAGATAACGTACAAAGTTGGCCTCGTCGCCAAACGCGAGCGACCGCACCCTGGAGTGCAACCCATCGGCCCCGACCACCAGATCGAACCTGCGCCGCTCCCCTCGCTGAAACAGCACATCCACGCCCTCGGCACCCTGCTCCATTGCGGCGATGCTGTCGTCGAAAATATACTCCGTGCTCTCCCGGGTGGCGCGGTGGAAGATTTCCGCGAGATCGCCGCGCAGGATCTCAAGCTCGCCACTGGTAAACCCGTCGGGCATACTGGCCACCTTCCTGTTGTTCCGGTCGACGATGGTAATGGCGCCGATGCGCGTTTGCACCGCCTGCACCTGGCCCAGAAGACCCATGCGTTCGAGCACGCGAACAGAAGCTCCCCGGAAATCGACCGCGTACCCGCCCGGACGCACCGCCGGAGCACGTTCCACAATCGTGGGGCGAAACCCATAACGGTGCAGCCAGAACGCCAGTGCCGGTCCGGCCACGCTCGCTCCAGAAATGAGGACACTTTTGTTTTCCATCGCAGATTCTCCTGACTCAAGGTTTCGTACGATTTGCACATTTGTCTTACACGTTTGTACTATACGATCGTCTGGCACAGATGTCTACCTGTGCCTTAAACTCCGTTTATGGGCAATCGTGAAGCTCTGCTGACGGCGGCCAAGCAATGCCTGCTCGAAAAGGGCTATAACCGAACCACCGCCCGGGACATTGCCTCAGCGGCAGGAGTGAGCCTGGCCGCGATTGGTTATCACTTCTCTTCGAAGGACGCACTGCTTACAGAGGCGCTTTTGATCGCGTTTGGCGAGTGGGACCAGGATCTGCAACAGGCATTGCGAACGAGCGGATCGGCTGCAGTCACACCTAAAGAGCGCTTTGAAACGACCTGGGCAAAGGTGATCGCCACCTTCGAAACCCACCGTTCGCTGTGGATCGCGAATTTCGAGATATTCACGCAAATGGTGAGCCAGCAGGCGACCCGCGAATTTCTTGCCGGCAACCTGCACACCGCGCGTACCGGGCTGGCGGCAATGTTTCTGAATCAGGAAGAGAGCACCATAAGCGAGCACACTGCGAAGACGATCGGCACATTCCTGCATGTGCTTCTCTCCGGGCTGATCGTGCAGTGGCTTATCGATCCCGGCAGCGCGCTCTCGGCAAAAGAACTCACTGAGGCCCTGCGCAGCACGGCCGAGGGTTTGCGGCCGGCGACGAAAGCCTCGACTTCTAAACGGAAATATAGGCGGGCGAAGAAGCGCTGAGTGCTTCCCCCACCACAGCGGTCAGTGCATCTCCCAGTCGACCGAATAGACGTCCTGACTGCCTGTATTGCGCAGCAGCAGCACCGAATCGTCCGGGGTGAGAGCCACGCTTCCGCCATACCGTCCGGCAGTGGCGAAGTTTTTCAGGTCGAGGACTGACTCTGCTTTATGGTCGCTGATCCGTATCCGCACCACTGCATCCTGGTTTTTGCTATCGAGGGTGTAGACGTATTCTCCGTCACGGGACAGGTTCAACCAGCCGAAGTTTCCCTGGGCCAACTCAGTCCATTTTCCCGTATCGAAATGGAACAATAAAATTCTCGTCGAGTCACCCGAGAACGCGGCCACGTAGCGGCCATCGGGTGACCAACGCGGCGAGAACAGGCCTTCTGAGCCTGGGAGCGTTGAGACTTGGTGATTCGCCAAATCCAGGATGCGAATGGTTGAGGAAGGATCGTTCGATTGGCTTCCGAAAACGATCTTGCTCCCGTCCGGAGACCAGTTCGGGTCGAGCTGTTGCCGGCCATCGTTTGCCAACAGCAGCTGTGGACTTCCACCCTCGGCGGCGATTTCGTAGATCCTGGCTGGCTTTTCAGGACTGACCGCAAACTCGAAGAACAGAATCGTCTTCCCATCGGGCGACCAGCGTGGCAGCACCGGGTACATGGGCGGGTATGTCAGTTGTTGCCGGCTGCTGCCGTCTAACTTGCTTCGCCACAGAGTACCCTCTGGATAAGAAACATAAGCCACCCACTGGCCATCCCTGGAGAAAGCAACAAACTCCCCCGAGATACCCCCAAGAAACGGCGAGAGCTGGCCGGACTTCGCATCATACTGCGTCAATTCGCCACGGTAACTTTGACCGACAACAAAAAGCTTTTTGCCATCCTTGGCCGGGAGTGGTGAGGACAACGAGAGCGGGCTGGAAGTCAACGCGATGGGCTCGGGCTGAGAATGAAAAAGTGCGCCGGATCGCGGCAGGGCCCAGATCTGCCCGCCTGATTGGAAGACGAAATACTCTCCATCAGCGGTCCACTTGCCGCAGCACTCATCGTCGGAGTCGTGCCAGCCCGGGGTCATGCGATGCAGCCTTGTACCGCTAGCTGAGGCTTCCCATAAAAGTTGATGATCCCGGGTTCCAACGCTCTCGGTGACGTCGAACTGCAGCCGGCTACTGTCAGCGGACCAGCTGACATTCTTGATGTCGCCGCTGGCGTTCAGCACCTTGCGGGATTCCGTCCCGTCTGCCTTGGCCACGAACAAACTGCTCAAATCGCTATACACCATCATTTTGCCGTTGGGGGACCAGGCCGCAGTTTCTCCCGCTGTGTCGCCAAGCCTGCGCGGAGATCCTCCCAGGACAGGAATGGAAAACAGAGGTCCCCGGGAAGGCGAGCCTTGACCCTCGATGACCAGGAATGCCGCGCCATCGGACGATAGGTTGACGGGTACCATGCCGGCATTCGGCAGAATCGAAAGTTTTTGCAATTCTCCACCCGAGACCGCCATCTGGGCGATTCCGGCTGAAGTGCCACTGCCCGTGTTGCCTTCGCTCACAGCCATGTAGAGCCGCGCGCCATCGGTTCCGATGAGCGACTTTGGCTGGCCATCATGGGTGAGCTGAATGTAATTCGAAACCGTAGGTATTGGCGGAGAGCGCATCAGGAAATAGGCCAGCACTCCAGCAGCCATCAAAACCCCGGCAGCAACGGCACCCCAGCGCAGGCTGCGCCATCCACCTTGAGGCGCAGCGGCCAGCGCGGCAACAGCAGGGTCAGACAATGCTTCCAGTGCAAATGCCAGGTCCGAGGCGGACTGGAAACGCTGCTCGGGCATTTTCTCCAGGCAATGACTGATGACTCTTTCCAGTCCCGGAGACACGCCGGGAACTGACTGTGAAATGGGCTCCGGTTCCTCGTGCAGAATGGCGCTCATGGTGTCTGCCGATGTGGCTCTCCTAAAGCCTCGTTTTCCTGTCACCATTTCGTACAGCACAACACCGAGGGAAAAGATGTCGGAGCGCTGGTCGGTGGTCAAGCCTCGCACTTGTTCCGGAGACATGTAGCCCGGAGTTCCTGCGGTGGTCTCCGGCAGTGTCATGGTGACCACGTCTGCTTCCGGTGTTTGCGGGTGCAACATGATGGCCACGCCGAAGTCCAGAATCTTTGCCCGGCCATCTTTGCAGAGGAATAGATTGTCTGGTTTCAGATCGCGATGGACGATGCCTTTCTCGTGCGCCGCAGCAAGCCCGCGCGCGATCTGCACGCCGTAATCAATGGCTTTGCGCGGTCCAAGGGGTCCACTGCGAAGCGTCTCGGCCAGGGTCTTGCCTTCGAGCAATTCTGACACCAGGTAGGGAACGCCCAGATAAGTCTCCATTTGGTACACGGAAAGAATGTTGGGATGATTCAGGGCTGCGACCGCTTTCGCCTCCTGCTCGAAGAGAGACATGCGATCTGGCTTGGCGACCAGTTCCGGGAGTACCTTGATCGCGACTTCGCGATTCAACCGCGTGTCGCGCGCGCGATAGACTACGCCCATTGCGCCGGCTCCCAGCAGCGCGAGAATCTCAAACTCGCGTAGCTTTGTGCCGGGGGCCAGGGTCATGATCCCGCCCATTATATCCGCCAGGGATCAGGGCTAGGCGCACGCGCAGGCGTCGATTCGCGTTGCCGGACTTCGCCAGGTTACTGGCGAAAAAGCTGCACCTACAGTGGACGCACCGGTCACTCGTGGCGCAGGGCTTGGATTGGATCTACACCCGCTGCCCGTCGTAACGGGATCCAGCTAGCCCCCAGCGCCACCAGGATCAGCAGCAGGGCCGAGGCCGCAAATGTCTTCGGATCCCATCATAATTGCTCCGGAACTGTGTTGAGAATGGCTCCAATCACGTCCGCAAATTGATTCCATTTTTTGGTCTCAACTTCGAGCCGCCGCCGTCCCGCAGCGGTCAGACGGTAGTAGCGCGCCCGCCGGTTGTTCTCGCTCTGCCCCCACTCACCGACAATCCAGCCCTCGTGTTCCAGCCGGTACAACGCGGGATACAACGAGCCCTGCTGAATTTCCAGCCGGTTGAGAGAAATTTGCTGGATGCGCAGCAGCACTCCATAGCCATGCAATGGCCCCAGAGATACCGCCTTCAGCACCAGCATGTCCAATGTCCCCTGCAACAGATCGACTCCCGCATCCTTGGCCATCTCGACCCTCTCTCCAAGACTGTCTTGGAGAGTATCTTCCCGCCTCCTAGAGTGTCAAGGAGAGGCATCCGGCGATTTTCGTAGCGTTTGGCGGCTTTAGGCGTATTCGTGGGATAGTAAACTCATCGGCATAGAAGTGCCGGCGATCGTCCGGGGTTTAGAACATGGCAACCTACGGTCAATTCACACTCATCACGCTTCGATTCTGTTTAGCGGCATTTCTACCTGGTTTGTTGGGGTCGGGAGCGGCTGAACCGATGACTCAACCTGTTACTTCCCCAATGCTGGCACACACCTGCCTGATTACCGGCGATGTAGAACGGCTGGTGAATTTCTACGAGAACATTCTGCGGATCAAGGCAAAGAGATCCGGCGCCGACTATGCAGAGTTCACTACAGGCGCTAGCGTGTTGGCGATCTTCTCCTTTGCGGCGCAAGAGAAGTACATCCCAGGCTCATCCCAGGCGGCAGCAAATCATAGCCTGGTTCTTGAATTCCAAGTTGCGGACGCTGATCAGGAATACCGTCGGCTCCGCAGTATCGTGCAAACCTGGGTCAAACCTCCGACGACCCAGCCATGGGGAACGCGCTCTATTTATTTCCGTGATCCGGACGGAAATCTTGTCGATTTTTATTCGCCTTTGAGAACGAATTGAGTCAACCCCAATCTGGTCCCAGGGTGAAAGAACGGCGGAGTCCTCGGCTTCGCTCCCCGGATTTCCTTTTGATTGCATCGCTGAATTGCATGCGGCTCCCTCAGCAGAGAGTTCCACCCTTGGTCATTGCGAGGACTGGGCAGTAGGAAATCCGGGTACGCTCTCTCGAAACAGCTCATCCCAGCTGATCAAGAACAGCCGGGTGCATATGAGCCAATCGAGTCTTGCTTAGACGTAGAACAGGTTGATCTTTTGCCGCGGCGATAAAAACCAATCCGCCAGCCATGCACACATTCTTGAAGAAGTTGATCATCTGAACCATATACTGCGATGTGCCCGCCACCTGCCAGAATGCATGTGCCATGAGGGTCGCTGGTATCAGGAACAGCAGCAAGGCAAGAGAAGATATACGGGGATAGATTCCGAATGCCAAGCCTATGCCCGCGATGAGTTGCAGAGTACGCGCTCCCAGAATCAGTGCCGGAATGAGGCTGACGGGAACACCATGCGCGGCCATCTCGTGGACCGCAAGGGTCTGACCGATGATATTCAGTCCATTCAAGAGAAAAATGATCGAAATGAGGATGCGAGCTGCGATTAAGCCATACCGTTCCATATCTGTTGATCTCCTCTATTGAGTTATTTCTGCCGAGTCAAAGCTTGAGGAATCCGTCCTCATCTCCTACTCACTACATTAGAGACATCGTCAGTGACCGGGAAGCTGCTTTGATGGCACAGCAGCTTTGCGTTACTGGCAAAGCCAGGTCGGCTTAGCGTGCGCGGAGTTTTTTCGGAAAGTGATCGGTTGCTGTAACAGCTTCAGGAAGCCTGGCAATGATGAATTTGAGGAATGCGCGAATACGAGGGGAAAGATGCCGGCGGTTCGCGCAGAGGGCAAACAAGTTGATCTCATCGCACCAGTAATCGCTGAGGCAGGGCACGATCGATCCTTCGCGGAGTTCCGCCTGCAGATCCCAGTCAGCTTTTAGCGCAATGCCCTTGCCTGCGCGCACCCAATCGTGAACCACTTCTCCGCTCGTCGTCGTGAGCGTTCCGTTCACAACGACCTCAAAGCGCTTTCCCTGCTCCTGAAAGACCCACGCGTCCATCACACGCCTGCCGCGCACCAACCGGATGCAATCGTGCTGCAACAGATCGCCTGGCGTCGCTGGAGTGCCGTGCTCTTTGAAGTAGGCCGGCGAAGCGCAGGTGATCCGCTTTGCCGTCAGAACCTTTCTGGCGATCACACTGGAGTCCGACGGAAGGCCGTTTCGAAGGGCCACATCGAGGCCGTCATCAATCACATCCAGACCGGAATCGGATAAAACAAGGTGAACCTGGACATCGGGAAACTTTCCTCTGAACTCTGTGATGAGCGGAGCGACCAGTCGCCGGCCAAGCTCCATCGGTGCGCCGATTCGCAGCATACCCTTGATAGTTGCCCCTTTTGAGGAAGCCTCGGCTTCTGCATCAGCAATATCAGCGACGATGCGTGCGCACCGCTCGTAAAAAAGCTGTCCCTCTTCGGTTAGTTCGAACGATCTGGAGGTTCGGGTGACCAGACGCACACCCAGACGGGATTCAAGAGCCGTTAGTCCACGGCTCATCGCTGCCGGTGAGGAGTTGAGCACTCGCGCCGCGGCGGAAAGGTTTCCAGCACGCACGATTTCGACGAATAACTGGAGTTCGGCTACTTCGTCCGCCATGGTTCCTGCCCTTTCGGACCTCGCTTGTCTTCTCATTCTAGCGAGTCAGGCAGGGCGTTTCGAAGATCAGAATCGGAAGGTCAGACCGGCATTCGCCGCAATCGGAGGGCGGTTATTCACGACATGGTTGAAGAAACCGCCTGGCTGAAATCCCGCCAGGTTGAATGCGGCAATCAGGTGCGCGGCGGGCGACCAGCGAATCTCCATGTCACCTTGTTTCCCCAGATATTTCTCTGTCGAGCTGCTCGCGGGATCCATAAGCGCGCCGCTGCCAAAAGCATATACGCCGTCCTGGACCGATTCGCGCCAATACCAATTCCATGAAACCTCTCCGGTTATATTCCGGCGCAGCTGAAACTGCATCATGGGGTGAAGGTCGATCAGATTTTGCGGACCAAGGAACGGAACAACTTTGGCCGTGAAGTAGGCGCCGCGAGGGAAATAGGAGTTAAACGTGCCTAGGTTGCTTCCAACAGGATTCCCGTCACCGCTGTACACATCGGCTCGCAGCATTGGGCGAGGATGAAATCGAACCTGGTCGAGAGTGTATCCCGTCTCCGTGGAAACGCTCCACGCGGCAATCGAATCGCGGCCAAACGATCCCCACTGATAGTTGGCTTCCCAGTTGTAATCGAGGCCCTTTGATGGTGGCCGGAAGGCTCTTATACCTACAGTGTGACGAAGCTCTGTCGCTGACCCCCGATTGTAAGACGCCGTTTTCGTCGCAAGCCCCAGGTAGTAGAGATCGGCCATTCCTCGCGACAGTATCGGCGCCGGAAGCGTGAGATAGCTACCCCAGGTTGTTTGTTGGGCATTGGGAGCATCGTCAAAGAAATCGTGGTTATCCTCTACCGGCTTCAAGGCGAAAACATCCCAGCGGAGCTTCGAGGTTTGGGTGATCCAGCGCACACCGTCGAAGCTGAGCTTCACATTCGGGCCTTCGTTGTTGTCGAAGAGGCGCCCCGATCCAAGCACCACCTCCTGGCGGCCCAGCCGCAGACTACTGCCATGTTCGCGACTGACGTGCGGACCTATCTCAAGAAATGCCTGGTGGACGTTGCCGGGATCCTCATCCACTCCCGGTCTCGGGCCACCCACTCTGCCTGCCACGTAGTCGAACTGGAATTCCGAGAACAGCCGGAAATCGCTTCCGGCATGGACATCGAAATGTGGCATCACCCGGCTCAGGACGTAACCGTTATGGTCCTGAGATCCAGCGCCGAACATCCAGTTGTCGTAGTATTCATACTCCGTGCGATACTCCAGCCCAAAAGAGATATACCTCTGTGGACCGTCGCCCAGGCGAATGTATTTTGCCGGATCGAAGAAATCCGGATGCAGCGCAGGACGAGAGAGGAAGCTCCAGTCCTGCTCGGCGGGAAACGGGTTCAACGGCGGCCGAGTGGGATCGCTCAGGTGGCCCGGTGGTTGAGGATCGGGAGTCTGAGCATGCATCTGACCGGCGCTCAGCAAGATCGCCATGCCGACCGCTATTATCCGCGCGCAAGTAGCCGCCGGAGGCCGTAGTGCGTTAGGAGCGGACTCGGTTGAGCTCTTCATATTCAGTTTCAGTCAATCGTTCCCGCAGGAAAGTCTTTGAATTCGATTACCTCCATCACTTTGCTCCATTGATTGATCTCTGAACTGCATGGGCAGACTCAGGAAAAAAATGAATTGGTCGCGCGAGCGCGCGCGCTCTGCCGCGAGGTAACCCACGCTCATTGCAACCACCAGCAGCGAGCCGAGAAGCGCGTTCGGCGCCGGAGATGGAATCCTGGCCAAACGGCAGACCCCTCCGATAGCGAACGCGAGCACAAATCCCAGAATCAACCTCATTTCCGTTTCCCTCCAGCGATGCCCGTTCTCACGGCTGATTCGAGATTAGGGCGGAGTAGCGCGCATTAATAGATAGAAAAGGCTCACAACAGCTTTCCGGATTCAACAAAGATCTTTGCTTATCTGCCGGGAAAACATTTCCAAGGGAGATCTGCGGTTTCGGCCTCGAGCCGACGGTGCTTGACACCCCCCTACTTCTAGGCCTACGCTCGGATACTAAGATGTGTAGGGGTAAGCTAGCCAGTCAAGTGCCCGTGAGGAAGACCCATGGCATTGCTTCAACGAATAGCAAATCTTTTCCGCGGTCATAAACTGCGACGGGAGATTGAGGCGGAACTTCGATCGCACACCGAGATGCGGATCGAAGACAACATCGCCGCCGGCATGTCGCCCGAGAAGGCCCGCCGCGACGCGCTGCTCCGCTTCGGCAACGTCACCCTGGCTAGCGAGCGGGTAACGGCCGCCGATACTGTTCTCCATGTGGAAAGTTTTGCGCGCGACCTTCGCTACGGCGTGCGCCAGTTGCGTCGCTCGCCCGGCTTTGCGCTCACCGCTATCCTGACGCTGGCCCTGGGCGTCGCCGCCAACGTGATTGTGTTTGGTGTGCTCAATGCACTTCTTCTTCGCCCACTCAACGTCGCTGGAGCAGACAGCCTCTTTCAAGTGGTGCAACAGCCCGAGGGCTACAGGACGCAATCCTATCCCGACTACGTAGATTACCGGGCGCGCAACAAGGGTTTTCGCGACCTGCTTGCTTATCGGCTGAACATGCTCGCCTTCAGTGCCGGTGCAACCGCAGAAAAGCGGTGGATGTACGAGGTTTCGGGCAACTACTTTGACATGCTTAAGGTGCAGCCGCAGTTGGGCAGGGTTCTTCATGAGAGCGACGAACATGGACCCAACTCCGTGCCCTACATCGTGCTCAGCGATGCCTTCTGGCGCTCACGCTTTCACGCCGACCCTCATGTGGTGGGCACGACCGTAAATCTTAATAAGCACCCCTTTACCATCATCGGGGTAGCCGCCCAGGGCTTTTACGGCACCGAGCTATTTATCCGCCCTGACTTCTGGATCCCTATGGTGAATGAAGAACAGGTCAACGGGTTTAACTATCTGGACAAGCGGTTCAGCCACGGCCTCAGCGTCGTCGGCGCGATACGGCCCGGGGTGACTCCCAAGCTGGCCTTGGATGACTTGAATTCCGTGGCCCATCAACTGGCCAAAGAATACCCCGCCTACGATGACACTCTCTCCGCACGTCTGATTAAGCCGGGACTCATGGGCGACATGGGGGGCGCAGCGCGGCCATTTCTCAGTGGCATCATGCTCCTGGCATTGTTAATGCTGGCGGCCGCCTGCACTAACCTGGCCGGCATTTTTGCCGCGCGTTCGGCCGACCGCGCTCGTGAACTGGCCATCCGGCTCTCCATCGGTTCCACTCGTTTGCGCATCCTGCGCCAGGTGCTCACCGAGGCGCTGTTGGTCTCAGTGGCTGCCGGCCTCATAGGCACCCTTGTTGCCTCCGCGCTGCTGGACTCGCTGAGTCGCTGGCAGCCGTTCGCGGAGTTTCCCATCCACCTCACGGTCGCCGCAGATGCCCGCGTGTATGCAATCGCTTTTCTGCTGTCGATGGTGAGTGGCCTGCTGCCGGGACTGCTGCCGGCACGGCAGATTTGGCAGACCAACGCCATGCAAGCGATGAAAAGCGGCGGTACCGTCTCCAGTCTTCCCCACCGCCTCACGCTGCGCGATCTGCTGCTTTGCGTGCAGATTGCTCTCTGCGCCCTGCTGGTAACCGCCTCGCTGGTTGCGTTGCGTGGTAGGCAGCGTTCGCTCCACGCGCCCATCGGTTTTGTGCCACAAGGCGCAGTGGTGGCCGGGACTGACATGCACATGGCCGGCTACACCGACGAATCTGCCTTGCCTGTGCAACGGCGCATGATCGAGCAAGCCCGGCGTATTCCGGGCGTAAGCTTTGCCGGAACTATCGACGAGCCGCCGCTGAGCACGGGAGGCGGCTCAACGCCGGTTTGGCGCGAAGGCTCAACCGACTTGCGTCTCTCCAACAGTGCGCTGGCTCCTCACTACTTTTCCATTTCTCCTGGCTATCTTCAGGCTGCCGGAACGCGGTTGCTCGCGGGCCGTGATTTCACCTGGCACGATGACCAGACCAAACCCAAAGTTGTGCTGGTAAACCAAACCTTCGCGCAAAAGATGTTCGGCAAGGTTGATGCGGTTGGCCGGCATTTCCTCGGATCTGATAAGTCGCTCTACGAGGTGGTTGGAGTGGTCGAAGATGGCAAATACGAATCTTTGACCGAAGATCCTACCGCCGCCATGTTCTATCCCCTGGCGCAGGTGAATGCAGGCGACACGACTGTCGTGGTCCGATCGCAGTTGACGCCGTCAGAGACCGCGGCCGCGCTCAACCAGGTACTGGCGAGCGTTGATCCCAGCCTGCCCTTCACCCTCAGCAGCTGGCCCCAGGCGCTCGCTTTCGTGTTGTTTCCGGCCCGTGTGGCCACCGCAGCGTTAGGCGTGATGGGCCTGCTGGCAGCCATGCTCGCCGTCACCGGCGTCTTCGGCATGGCAGCCTATTCGGTTTCGAAGCGGCTGAAGGAACTCGGCATTCGCCTGGCGCTAGGGTCACAGAGGCGGCAACTCCTGCGTGCGGCGCTGGGCCGTCCACTGGTCCTGTTGCTCTCCGGTTCGATGCTTGGCCTGCTGTTGGGAGTGGGTGCCAGCAGCCTGCTCGCGCACCTGGTCTATCAGGCCACCCCCCGCGATCCTCTCGTCCTGATCGGGGCAGTTGTGACCATGATGCTGGTGGGCATGATTGCCACCTGGATTCCCGCACACCGGGCCTTGGCCGTCGACCCCGCTCAGTTGCTGCGCGACGAATGATCCTCTTCTTTAGGGCCGTCCGAGATTTTGTGGATATGAGGGCTGTGTTCCATACTGAAGAAGAATGAGGAACACGGGGAAACCAAGCGGACGCAAGAAACAGATTCCTGGGCAGGCCAAGGGCCGGAAGCCCCTTCCGGGCACTAGGTCAGAAGCGAAGGATCCCGACGCCAAAACCGTTCGTCGCGCTGCGGTCAATGTCTTCATCCTGTTTCACCTGGTTGCCATCACTTGTGTCGCCCTACCCTGGAATCTCCCTATCACCAGCAATGTCAAGGAACTGGTTCGGCCCTACATGCGGTGGAGCGGCCTGTATCAGACATGGGACATGTTTGGCCCAGATCCTGAGAGGGTCAATTCTTACGTCAAGAGTGTCATCGTCACTCAGGATCACCACATGCGGGTTTGGTCTTTTCCCAGGATGGAAGAACTCGGCCTCGGCGAGCGGTATGAAAAAGAGAGATACCGGAAGTTTTTGGAAGTCCTGCCGCAACCGCAAAATGCTCCTCTATGGCCTGATGTCGCGCGGCACCTTGCGAGATCGTTGAACAACCAAGCCGATCCTCCGGACAAGATCATGCTGATCCAGTTCCAGTCCGAAATCCGTCCGGGCGTGGACGATGCGCACGAGCCAACTCCCAGACCGAATGTTTTCTATGACGATTATCTTCAGCCTGGCGACCTTAAATGACGCTACGAAAGTTGCGTGAGGCCTGGGACCATTTCTTCTTCACCCCGCAATCGCCTGTTCCCATCGCTCTGTTCCGAATTTTCTGGGGCATCTGTGTTTCCGTTAAGATCCTCCTGCTGCACGCCGACTGGCTGAATTGGTACGGCGTTCACGGTTGGGTTACGCTCCAGACCATGCAGGTAGTGGAACCGGGGATGCGGCTCAACCTGTTTACGGTCATGCCGCAGGATGATCGCTGGATCGCAGCATTTTTCTGGGTCTTTCTCGGTTGTGCGCTGCTGCTTACGGCGGGTTTGTGGACCCGGATAATGAGCGTCGCCGTTTTCCTCTGTCTTAATTCGATAGACCAGAGAAATCTGCTGATACTTCATGGCGGCGATACGTTTTTGCGGTGCGCCGGCTTTTTCCTCATGTTTGCGCCGGCGGGCGCGGCGTTCTCATTGGACCGCCTGATTACGATCCGCAGAGGAAAGCACGATCCCCAAATTGGGCCGCGGGCCCCCTGGGCGCAACGAATGATCCAGATTGAACTGGCGCTTTTGTACTTGACGTCATTCTTTTGGAAGTTGAAAGGGCACACATGGCTGAATGGGACCGCGCTTTACTACGTGATCCATTTGCATTCGATCGCGCGGTTCCCCGTGCCACGTTGGATCCAATCTACCGCAATGCTCAGGGCGGGCAGTTGGTTTACGCTCGCACTGGAGTTCTCGCTCGGCGTGCTGATCTGGTCGCGGCGATTTCGCTATCCCCTTCTGCTGTTGGGTCTGCTGTTCCACTTGACCATTGAATACGCGTTCAACCTCCCCATGTTTGAATGGGATGTCCTCACGGCTTACATACTCTTTGTCGATCCGTTGGACCTGGACCGGTGGTGGAATGCCGTCCGCCGGCAGGTGGGAAAGCGCGCTGTTCCGCTTTTATCCTGACGTAACAGGTTGCCGCAATGAAGGCGAACAACTTCGAATATGACCACCAGAAGCTGGTTCATCTGCTGATTGTTGCCATTGCGTTTCTCACTTACCTGGTCGACCGGGATGACATCGTGTGGCGGTTTGTCAGAGACTCCACGGCACCGAGAACGTTGGAGCGCTCCCTTTTCCTGATCGCAACACTTGCTATCGCCGTTGGTGCGAGCATCTGCACCTGGGCGCGTGTGCGAGATAGTTCACCCAGGGTTGGACAGAATCGCGATCTTCGGCGCCCACGGTACCTGGGAGAGCTCTCATTTGCAATTGGGTTAGCTTCACTTGCGCCTCTGTGGGGATTCGTGATTTTGGTTGCCGGCGAAGCGCTTCGTCTCTTTCGCCTGATGCGGCGCGAGGATGACCAGACGCCGGCTTCCTCCCTGCAAGCAAAATCCAATGCCCAATGGAGAACGGCGCTGCGGCAAGAGGCTGGTAAATGGGGAATGCTTCTCACCATGATCCTATTCGTGATCACCCTGAAGGATCGGCTCGCTGAAGTCCTCGCTGCGGTCAGCCTGCTCACCGGGTTATTCTTGAATGCACCGTTTTTCAGCCATTCATTAAACGAGTAGCGTGGGCTAACCGGCACGAATCTTGACATACCTCCACTTCTAGGCCTACCCTCTGATACGTAGAGGTGTAGGGGTAAACCACATGGATCGAACAATGAGTCAAAGGGATACGCGCACACTCAGGTACGCCTGAGGAGGACCACATGGCAATGCTTCGACGTTTCTCAAATCTTTTCCGCAGTCATAAACTGCAGCGGGAAATCGAAGCTGAGCTTCGCTCGCACACCGAGATGCGCACCCAAGACAACATGGCCGCCGGCATGTCTCCCGAGGAGGCCCGCCGCGACGCGCTGCGACGCTTCGGCAACCCGAGTCTGTGGCAGGAGCGGATGAGCGAAATCGATCTGATGATCCTGCCTCAGACCATTCTCCAGGATCTGCGCTATGGAGCCCGCATTTTGTGCCGCAACGCCGGATTCACGGCGGTCGCCGTCTTTGCGCTGGCGATCGGTATTGGCATCAACACCGCAGCCTTCACCGCATACAAAGCCTTTTTCCTGCGGCCTCTCGATGGACCCGATTCCGGCGAGATGGTTAACATCGCGCTCCATCTCCGCTCGGGGGATCTGCAGCCCCTTTTCAGCTATCCCGATTACCGGAGTTATCGGGAACAATCCCATTCGTTCAGCGGCCTCATCGCAAGTAGCTTTCCCCAGTCCCTAAGACTCTCGGTTTCCGGAGGAATCGCGAGTCAACCCGATTCCGGGCTTGGCACCTTGATGCAAAAAGCTGGGATCCTCCCTCGCGCCAGCTATACCGAAACCGCCTTCACGCTACTGGTTTCGGAGAATTATTTTTCGGCTCTGGGGGTCACGGCAGTACGTGGCCGCCTGTTCCAGGGAGAAACTTCATCTCCTATCGTTCTGATCAGTGAAAACTATTGGCAGAAGAGATTTGCCGGCGATCCCAAAATACTGGGCAAGGTCGTTCATCTGAACGGATCCGTCTTTACCGTAGCAGGGATCACACCTCACAATTTCCTGGGTACCAGTTTGATCGTGCCCGATTTCTGGCTTCCGCTCAGCAGCCAGCCGTCGGTTTTACCCGATGACGATTGGCTGCGCGACCGCGAAGATCTCAGCTTGCACGTTTATGGCCGCTTGGCTCCTGGAACGAGCATTGCCGAAGCGCAGACTGAGATGACACTTCTTGCAGATCACCTGAGAACACTGCACGACCCGCACAGCGATCTCGGCAAACCGGCGACCGCGGTTCTGTGGCCGGGCTCGCCGTTTCCGCTCCCCATCAAGCATTACGCCGGATTAAGGTATGCGGTCCTGCTGATCATGGCAGCAGTTGGGATGGTACTGGTGATCGCCTGTGCCAATGTTGCCAGCTTGCAGTTGGCTCGTGCCGCCTCCCGCCAGAAGGAACTAAGCATGCGGCTTTCCCTCGGCGCCAGCCGGGTACGAATTATCCGCCAGTTACTGACAGAAAGCGCTCTGCTCGGGCTGCTCGCCGGCCTCAGCGCACTCCTTGTCAGTTGGGCCATGCTACAGGTGTTGGTCGTGGTAGCGCAGAGTGAGTTGCCCGCCAGTTTCGGGTCGCTCGTTTACCACGTGACTCCCGACCTGGGGATTTTTGCATACGCGTTCTTACTTTCGCTCGTTGCCGGCGTGTTGTTCGGACTTGCCCCAGCTCTCGAAAGCTCGGGCGCCGCTCTCTCATCCGTAGCAAGAGCTGGCTCAGGCACGTCGCCCATTCGCAGCCGTCGATTGCGCGACTTCCTCATGGCGCTGCAAGTGACCGTCTCGCTGGTGCTGATGATTGCCGGCGCAATGCTGGTTCGCAGTTCGATTCGAGCTTTGAAAATGGACACAGGCTACGACGGCAAACAAATCGTGACCCTCAACCTCCAGTTCCCCGAAGGACCGAATTACAACGCGGTTGGCAAAGCTGCCCTCGTCCGGGAACTTCGCACTCGCCTCTCTACTCTGCCCGGCGCGGCAACCATCACCAGCGCCTGGGCGCCGGACGGCAATGGCCTTCGGACTGCAGCGGTCTCGCTCAATGGAGAGAAGCCTTCGCCGCAAAACACAAAACTCGTCCTTTACTACACTTACGTTCAGGCAAACTACTTTGAGACGCTCGGCATTCCCCTCCTCATCGGCCGCGGTTTTTCCTCGCAGCCCGAGCCTACCGTGATTCTTAGCGAATCGACTGCCCAACTTCTATGGCCGGGACAAAACCCCATCGGGCGAACTCTCAGGCTGGGTACTGACGGGCAGTTTCATGGCACCGGCGAACAACTTCCCGACGGGCCCGCTTACCAGGTTATTGGCATTGCACGTGACACGCGCGGCATCTTAATGGACGGCAGCGATGCCGAGCAGATTTACATTCCGTTACCGCAGGACCGCACCCAGGATTATCCAATCCTCATTCGAACGAATAGAGACGCCACTCAATTTATGAACTCGATTGGATCGATGATCTCCTCAATCGATCCAAATCTCTTTGCCACCGCCTCCACGCTTGACGATTTGCTGCGCACGACACCGTCCTTCACAGCCGCGAGCTTTTCAGCCGCCATCGCCACCACCGTCGGCCTCCTGGGACTTTTTCTGGCCTCCATGGGCATCTACGGGACGGTGAGCTACATTGTCGTGCTGCGCACGCGCGAAGTCGGGATACGTATGGCTCTCGGCGCCCATAAGCGAGACATTATGAGACTCATGCTTCTTGAGGGCATGCGCCCTGTGTTCGCCGGTTTGCTGCTTGGAATGCCTCTTGCGGTGGGGGCGTCTTACCTGCTTCGCGGAGTGCTTTATGGACTCAGTGGGGTCGATAGCATTTCATTCCTGGGCGTTTCCACATTGTTTCTGGCGATCGGGCTCCTGGCCTCTTACGTCCCCTCTCGACGAGCTATGCGCGTCGATCCCGTGGTGGCGCTTAGATACGAATAGAACGGTTAGTTCTGGTGTCCCATCAGGACACCAGGCCGGGCCAACTACACGAAAGGACTACCAGGCAGGGGTCCGAAAGCGCCTACCACTCCGCATCCAATCTACGTAGCATTTGCATTGGAGTGGAGTATGCAACGGCTTTTTGGCACGTTTCCCAATCGAGGGGCGGGCCTGGCACTACTGATTCTGCGGCTTGCGGTGGCTGCTGCCCTGGTAACGGGCGCTGGGCTTTCTCCCGGCCCGAAGACGGAAGTACTGGTGGCGCTCTCGCGGATCGCCGCAATCCTGATCGTGGTGG
This sequence comes from uncultured Acidobacteriaceae bacterium, assembly GCA_963826875.1. Taxonomy (GTDB): domain Bacteria; phylum Acidobacteriota; class Terriglobia; order Terriglobales; family Acidobacteriaceae; genus PALSA-350. The sequence continues at coordinate 193,690 of CAWGYP010000002.1, forward strand.
GTTGGTACACGCCCCTGGCGGCCGTGTCGGCGGTGCTGATTTCTCTGTGCGCCTTATGGGTTTGCCGGGAACCTGGGATAAATGCCCTCATGATCGCTATACTGGTCGCGATCGGTCTCTTAGGGGCGGGCGCCTATTCGGTGGATGCAAGGCTATATGGAAGACGCAGGCTGGTCGTCGGGCGCCCGCCAGGCAAGTTGGTAGGGAGTAAGATGCCATGAGCACGACACCCGGCGCCGCCAGTCGAATTCGCATACTTACGGTGGACGACCATCCCTTGATCCTGGAAGGCATCGCCAGTGTGCTACAGCGGCAGCCCGATATGGAGTTGGTAGGCGAAGCTTCGGACGGCTACCAGGCCATCGAGGCTTTTGCGAAGTTCAGGCCGGATGTCTCTCTGATCGACCTGCAGATGCCCGGCATGAACGGGGTCGATACCATCATCGCGATTCTGGAAAAGTGGCCGGGCGCACGCTGTATAGTGCTGACTACCTATGCCGGCGATGTCCAGGCGACGCGCGCGTTGAAGGCCGGTGCTAAAGGTTATCTGCTAAAAAGCATGCTGCGCAAAGACCTGGTTGACACCATCCGCACCGTGCACTCCGGCAAAAGCCGCATACCGGCAGAGATCGCTACGGAACTGGCCAGCCACCTGACTTCAGATGCCCTGTCGGCTCGCGAAATTGAGGTCCTGCGCATGGTCGGAGAGGGTTGCTCCAACAAAATTGTCGCCGACCATCTCAAGATTTCTGAAGATACCGTCAAGGGACACATGCGCAGCATCCTTGCCAAGCTGAATGCGAATGACCGCACGCATGCGGTGATGATCGCCGTAAAAAGAGGCTTCATCGAGGGCTGACACGGGCTCTGCCGATGATCGGGTGCCCCATCCTTCGCGCACTTTGCGAAGGATGGGATAAGCAGAGTGTGCGGCGGAAGGCATTCGGGTGGACAGCAGTTGTTTCCCACCCTTCGCAAAGTGCGCGAAGGATGGGGCACCCGATCATTAGTTAGCGGGACAGGAGAATCTTTAAGCGATGATGGCTTGGCTTTCCATCTCCTGCGCCTTCTGTGCCGCAATATAACGGTGCACGTACGACACCACGACAGATCCTTCCCCGACCGCATTGGCGACGCGCTTCACCGAACCGGCCCGCACATCACCCACGGCATAAATGCCCGGGAGACTGGTCTGAAACACACAGGTATCCCCATCGCTGGGTGCAGTGACTACAAAACCGTTCACATCCAGCTCCAGCATTCCGTGAAGCCATTCGGTGTTGGGAAGCGCTCCGATCATCACAAACATGTTGCCTGTCTGACAGCTCCGCGCTTTATGGGTCAGGCGGTTGCACCAGCTTACGCAGCGCAGATGCGTGTCTCCTTCGAGCGAAACGACTTCGCTGTTGGGATGAAGCGTGATGCGATTGGAGGAGGCAATCCGTTGAATCAGGTAAGCGGACATGGTGGCCTTAAGACCCTCGCCCCGAATAAGCAGATGAACATGGGTGGCCGATAGAGCAAGATGAAGCGCAGCCTGGCCGGCGGAGTTACCGCCCCCCACCACAACAACTTCCTTGCCGACGCATCTGGCTGCTTCCATGGCGGTGGCAGCATAGTGGACGCCCTGGTATTCGAACTTCCTGTAGTTGGGCACTTCCAAGCGCCTGTATCGAGCGCCGGTGGCGATCACAATCGCGCGGGCAGAGATTGTCTTTCCCCCTTCCAGCGAAAGAGAGTACCCGGCGCCGGCCGGTTGAATATCGGTCACCTCGCGTGAGATGGCGAAACGCGCGCCAAACTTCTGCGCTTGTACGGTGGCGTTTTGTGCCAGCTCATGACCCGATACACCGGTAGGAAAGCCAAGATAATTCTCGATCTTGGAACTGGTCCCCGCCTGTCCTCCGGGGGCTGTACCCTCGATCACCAGGGTTGTCAGTCCCTCGGAAGCGCCGTACACGGCTCCGGCAAGTCCAGCGGGGCCGCCGCCCACCACTGCAAGGTCATAATCCGTATGCTCGCCCAGATCCTGATCGAACCCGAGCTTGTTGGCCAGCACTGTATTTTCAGGTTTACGGAGGGTTGTGCCGTCAGAGAAAAAGACCACCGGCAACTGGTCCGGCTCCACATCCAATGCCCGCAGCAGCACTTCTGCTTCCAGGTTTGAATTGGAGTCAATCAATTGGTGCGGGTGACCGTTACCAATCAAGAACCGTTGGATGCGCATGGTCTCAGCCGCATGGCTGTCTCCCACAACGATGATGCCTCCTTGGCGATGATCTACCAGACGCGCACGGCGAACGATCCACTCGGTAAGAATTAACTCAGCAATGTCCAATTCGGTGCGCATCAACTTCCGAGTGGACTCTCGACAGATGCGCAGCACGCGGCTTTTCCTGACCGCACGGCAGTTGAGCAGGGTTGGCCGGTCGTTCAACAAGTCCAGTTCCCCAGTGAAGTGGAACTGGGCCAGGGTGGAGGCCACCTCACAAGATGTTCGTCCTTTTCGTTCGTAAAGCTCCAGTTCGCCCTCGAGGACAACAAAAAAATCTACCAGCCTTTCTCCCTGCTGGAAGAGATGGGCTCCGGGTTCGACATACTCAGCCGAACCGTATCCTCGCAAGCGCCTCAACATGACTGGGGTCACATTTGCAGACGTGCGCGAAGACTTCAAGCGCCATGCCTGGGAATGATTGGTTGCCATCTGAGAAACCCTCCGGATGGTCCGATATTGAGCCTTGACGACGAAGTTGCCTACACCATCTTGAGCCAAGTTTGGCTAATCCTTTCGAGGGGCTGACCAACCCGCGTGAAGAGCGGAAATTCCGACTCTTGCGAGGGGCGCGCAGGTCGCTGCACTGCTTCCCTCGGGATTCTTGTGTCCGGACGAGGCACACTGCAGATCCCTCGGCTGCGAAAATCCCAGCGGATCATTGTCCGAGCGCGGCGTGCCACAGACGACGCCAGGCTGGCTCATCCACAATTCCACGATAGGCTTGCGAGGCGGGGACGCTCAATTCGATTTCCGTCCCGGCATCGGGTCCGCTGATGATGTCGAGTTGCGCGCTAATTCTCTCCGCACGTTCGCGCATCCCGGCCAGCCCGATGTGTCCGGGCTTCCCGGATTGCAGAATGTGCGGGTCGATGCCACGCCCATCATCGCGAATCCGCAGGCGTAATGCCCTCGGTCCGTAGTCGACTTCGACCTCAATGCTGCGTCCCTTGGCATGGCGGAACGCGTTGATCATCGCCTCCCGCCCGATGCAGTAGATTTCGTCCAAGGCCACAGGGTCCACCTTTTGCACCCGGCCCTCTACGGTCACGCAGATCGTAACTTCACTTCCGCTGGCAAGGTCATCGCCGACACGGGCCAGGGACTGCGCCAGGTCGCCGGACTTTTCAAACGATGCATGTAAGTTCACTACCCGGTCACGGCCTTCTGCCATGACCTCATCCGCGCGATCGAGGGCGGATTCCATCCGCTGCCGCGCAGGCTCACGTTCGGGGATCATCATCATCGCGTCGTGAAAACGCAGGATGAGACCCTGGAACCCCTGCAACAGCGTGTCGTGCAGATCGCGAGCAATGCGTTCCCGCTCCGCCAGCCGCTCTTCCAATCGCGCGTTCAACCGGGCCGCAGCCTGCCGAAGCCGGACCTGGTACAAAGCAGCCAGCAACAAAATTGCCGCCGTCACCGCCGCCAGCCGAAACGTCGTGGTTTGGTAGAAGAACGGTTTCTGGGTGACGTTGTAGACGATGCCGTCGCGGTCCCAGACGCCGTCGCCATTGCTCGCGCGGATATGAAAGGAGTGAACACCGGTAGGAATGTTGGTGTAGATTGCGGTGCGTGTCGAGTCGGCATCGAACCATGCCGCATCCACTCCGTCAAGACGATACTGAATGCGGACGTTTTCCGGCGATGCCAGGTCGACGGCGGTAAAGTGCAACTCCACGTGGTCCTTGCCCGGTTCCAGGATCAATTCGCGCCCAGGATTTATTTTTGTTTTCCCCACCTCGATCTCTTCCATGAAGATCGCGGGCTTGCGATTCCGTTTCAGCTGCCGCCGCAGGTCCAGCATCGCCAGCCCTTTCAGGGTTCCGACCCAAAGCTTATCGTCGGGGGTGATCGCGATGTTGGGCTGACCCGTGGTGCACTCCCTGGTGTTCAACCCGTCGGCCGGGCCGTAAGATGTGTAATCGACCGGTGAATCAGGATCCAGTTCGGCGCGTTTGAGGTCAACGGCACCCACCCGATAGATTCCGTCTCTTCCGCTAATCCAAAAGTCATGATCGGCGGACTCGACCATGCCCGCCGGTTGCAGCGCGCCATTGACGCTTACCAGCCGATTGTCTTCGATGCGGCTGATGCCGTTCACCAACGAAAACGCGTAGAGGTTGCCGAAGGAGTCTTCCTTGAGTGGACCGTAGGGAACCTCTCCCTCCTCCGGCGCTCCCCGAACCGGCACAAAGTGGTCACCCACAAGGTGATCGACACCCGTATCGGTTGCTGCCCAGATGCCTCCACCGCGATCCTGGACCACGGTAATGGTGCGATCGCTGGAGAGCCCGTCAGCTGTGGTGTAATTATGGAAATGCTCATTCTGCATGTGGCTCAAGCCTGCGGTGGTCGCAATCCAGAGCGATCCGTCCTGCGCCGCTGCCAGGCTAAGCACCACTGCGCTGGGCGGCCCCCGCGGAGTCGAATACTGGGTGAAGCGGCCGTTGCGAAAACGGAAGAGCCCGCCACCCCAGGTCCCAATCCAAAGATCGTGGTTAGTGTCTTCCGCCAGGCTCCACACACAGGAATTCAGCAACCCATCCTTCTCGCTATATGTCTTGAAGCGCTTGCCGTCAAAACGCGAAAGGCCCCCGCAGTTGCTGCCCACCCAAAGGGTTCCGTCGTGCGCCGCCAACACCGCCATAGGGATATTCGAGGCGGGTAGTCCGTCGGCCACGGTGTACATCTTGAAGGTGCGGTCGGTGAAGCGATAAAGTCCCTCACTGCTTGTCGCCACCCATAGATCGCCATTCGTATCGGAGTACATGTACCTCGCGTGCACGCCCAACGCCAGACCTTTCACGCCCTTGTCGCTAAGTCGAAAGAGTCCCGACGCTTTGTTGGTCCACAAATTCCCCTGCGGGTCCTCGTAAATCCGATAGGCTGCCTGTCCCGCGAGGGGGCCATACGGGGCGAGCTTCTGGAACGAACCGTTCACCAGACGTGCAATACCCGAGCTGGTGCAGAACCACCGAACCCGGTTGCGATCTTCGTGTACTTGAAAGATTCCATCGCTCTGCACACCAAGCTGCTTGGGAAACTCGGGATACCGTAGGATGCGCGCACCGTCCCATTCCATGAACCCGTGTCCGCCGATGATCAACAGGTGGCCATCTGAGGTCTGGTTCATCGTGCTGATCGGCTCATCTGGGATTACGGTCACGAAGTGGCCGCGCTCAAACCGATAAAGCCCGTGGGAGGTTCCCACCCACAGAATGCCGTTGCGGATCAGCAGGCACGCGATCTGGTCGCTCGGCCCCACGCCCAAGTGATACATGGTCACCAGCGAGCGATCGAAGTGGTCCAGGGCTGCGCTTGGAATGTGGGCAAGCCCGGAATCGGTGCCAACCCAGAGTGCGCCGTCCTCTGCCGTCAATAAAAAACTTACGGGAATTTCCTTTCGCTTTCCGGCGCGCAGACGAATCTGGGTGAAGTGCGCTCCATCAAACCTGGCCAGTCCGCCATCCGTTCCCACCCAAAGGAATCCATTTCGGGTTTGCGTGATGGCATTCACTTCGTCGTCCGGCAAGCCCTCTTCGACGGTGAAATCTCGACGCAGATAGCTGCTTGACTGCGGATCAAGCGCCAGGGCCTGCCACACGAACCACATCTGCAGGATGAGCACACCGATCGTCGTTCGCCGAAACCTGGCCTTGTCGCGCACGACTTACCCGCTCCGATCGGGTAGGCCGACTGTAACGCAAGCGGTTAGCGCGTGGATTGTCACATATTGCTGTGAGGGGACGCCTTGCTTGACAGCCAATTTCCCACCGGCCTAAACTGGCATAGTTTAACTATGCCAGCTAACTGAAGCGGACACACGATGTGCATTCCCGGCGAAATCCTGCGACGCCTGCACATGCTGCTGCACCGTGGCCGATTTCAGGCTGAGCTCGAACAGGAGATGCAACTCCATATCGAGCTCCGGCAGCAACAGCAAATCGCCGCTGGCTTGTCGCCAGACGCGGCCCGCCTAACTGCCCGGCGGAAATTTGGCAATGCGACGCACCTCAAGGAGACCAGCCAGATGGCATGGGGATGGGATTGGCTCAAAAGCTTTGCCCAGGACATCGCGTACGGAACCCGCGCCTTGCTGCGCCATCCCGGGATTACCATCGTCGCGCTCGCCTCGCTCGCGCTGGGCATTGGCGCCAACACCGCCATCTTCAGCTTGCTGGACGCGGTCATGCTCCGCTCCCTGCCGGTCAAAGACCCTCAGCAACTGGCCGCGCACCATCACCAACCAACGCATTGTTGCCCAGCTTTCAGCGTTCTTCGGGCTGCTTGCGGTGTTTCTCTCCCGCATCGGCATCTACGGTCTGATGTCTTACGTCGTCAGCCGGCGGACGAATGAAATCGGGATCCGCATGGCTCTGGGCGCGGCGCGGTTCAACGTGAGCTGGCTGGTCGTGCGTGAGATTGTAGTGCTGGTCGTTGCGGGGCTAGCCATTGGAATTCCCATTACCTTCGCAGCAACCCGCCTGGTGGCAAACATGCTCTACGGAATCCACGGCACAGACTCGATCAGCATCGCGGGGGCGGTCTTGCTGCTGCTACTGGTAGCCGTGTGCGCCGGCTACTTTCCGGCGCGCCGTGCCTCCAAGGTCGACCCGATGGTCGCGCTCCGTTACGAATAAACTGCGTGCTGCGAGACGCTGTTTCGCCGCGAGAAATTCTAAGCTTGTGACAAATTCTGCCCACACGGGCTAAAGAGGGTGTGCGAGTACCCGGGAAAGAACCGCAGGTCCCTCCACTTCGCTTCGCTCCGGTCGGGATGACAATCCTGCGCGGGGGGAAAGGATTTCTCGCTAAGCTCTTGCGGACACAACAGGATTGTCATCCCGACCGGAGCGAAGCGAAGTGGAGGGACCTGCGGTTCTTTCCCGGGTACTCGCACACCCTCATTAACCCCTTCACGAAACCGGCCCTTCCCGCAGCCTGTTATATGGAACAACCGTTGCGCTTATTCCACAACCCACGCGTGAAGTCCGGAAACTTGACCGGCGCACTGCCCTGCGCTAATGAGGTTTTGCTCAGCGGAGTGGGCGCCGACCAGGAAGCGCCGTCATACACATCCATATCCGGCGGCAGCCCTTCGCGCATGCACTGCAGCAAACGGTAGATCATGATGAAGTCCATGCCCCCGTGCCCACCGGAGGTGCTGGCCATGGCGCCCTCCTTGGCCCAAAGCGGACTCTCGTATTCCGTCTTGTACGAATCGAGGGTTCCCCACTCTTCCCCTCCTGCTTGTCCGTCGACATAGATACGCGGCGGGTAGTCGGTAAAGATACCCTTAGTGCCACCAACCGTGTTGATGCGGCTATAGGGTTGCGGATTGGAGGTATCGTGCTTGAGCGTGATGGTCAACCCGGCAGCCGTCTTGATCAGGGAGGTATTCAAATCCCCGTCGATATACTTCTCTGTCCACTTGGGATCGCCCTTTGGAGTATTCGCTTCCCGGTAGGCAGCCAGGCCCCGAGCGGGGGTGCTCATCGAAACCATGTAATCAAACCGGTCGCCACGGTTGATATTCATATAATTGGCCACCGGCCCCAATCCATGCGTGGGATAAAGGTTACCGTCACTGAGCGTATGGAAAGCACGGCGCCACAGCCCTTCCCCCTTGGATGAGAACATCTCTTCCCGCAAGTCGTGCAGGTAACCGGCTTCTCCATAAAGAACCTGGCCCAGCACTCCTTTGCGCACCATGTTCAGTACCAGGGTCTCGGTGTAGCCGTAGCAACATTCTTCCAGCATGATGCAGTGCCGGCGGGAGGATTCTGATGTGTCGACCAGCTTCCACAAGTCTTCCAGGGTATAGGCGAGCGGTACCTCCACTGCGGCGTGCTTGCCGTTTTCCATCGCGGAAAGCGCCATTGGAGTATGCCAGTCCCACGGCGTCGCGATGACCACCATATCGATATCGCTTCGTTTGGTCAGGGACTCGTAGTCGTGAGGCCCCTTGGTGTAAAGTTCGGGCGCCTTCTGCCCCGCCTTGGTGACCAGTTGGCCGGCGTGCTCTGCTTTCTCGGGAACAACGTCACAGATAGCAACCACCTGCGCGTTCTGGGCCAAAAACCATTGCAGCAGGTTCGTTCCTCGTCCGCCCACGCCGATAAAACCAAAACGAGGATCCTTGGTCGCAGCAAAGGGCGTATCGATCATGGAACGCCCAGGCGTTGGATGAACCGCATCCGCAAGGGCGGAGTGATCGATTTTCAACGCAGCAGTAGCCATCGCGCCAAGCTGCAGAAATTGCCGCCGGCTAGGAGTATCAGTCATGGGTTTGTCCTCTCAAATACGCAGGAAGATCTTGCGCCGGTACATCCAGTGAAGAAACAGCCAGTCGATCAGCAAAATGGTAGCGCCCAACAGCAAGGGCTGCAGGCCCTGACCAAAAATGAGGAACGGCGCGTTCCCCAGGTTGGTGAGGAGATTACGGTGAATAAAGTCTTCCCATAAGTGGGCAATGAGATACGCGGCAATGGAATTGGTGCCCACGACGATGAGAAAAAATGCCCAGCGCCGATACTGCTTGACATCAATGATCCAACTGAACGCGGACAAGAAGAGAAAGCATATGCCACCGCTGAATAAGGTCCAGCTGGGAGTCCAGATGCGCTTCACGATCGGGCAAATACCGGTGACATGGAAGAGGAGCCCGAGTGCGATAAGGATGACGCCCGCGATGAGGAATTTGCGGATGGGCTGCCGCGGTGCCGCTGCTTGAAACCATTGTCCCGCAAACAGGCCCAGGATCATGGTGCCCAGTGTGGGGATAAAGCTCAGGGTAAGATAACCGCCCTCGTTGAACACGAATGGGTGTTCGCGCGGAAACAAGTTCAGGAACCAGACATCGAAGGCTTGGCCAAGGTTGCTGTTCTTATTCCAATGGGAGCGAAAGCCGGTGTAGAGGTGATGCCAATCGGAGGGCACGCCAACCGCGGCGTAGTCGAAGTTCGGGCCGGGAGCGGGATAGAGCGCCCAGGCCAGCCAGTATCCAAAAAGGAGGGCGCCAAACGCAATCCATTGGTCGCGGGTTGGCCGGAAGGCTAGCAGGAAGAGAAAGGTATAGCCCAGGCCGATTTGTGTCAGCGTGTCTTCAAAGGTGAAGTTTGTCTGGCTGCTGTGGAGCGAACGAAGAAAGATGCCCAGCGCGATCAGCACCAACGATCGCCAGATGGTATGGCCGAGCATTCTGGGAAATGTGGCGCCCTTGCGCTGACGGCTCCTGATGGAATAGGGGAGGGCTACACCTACCAGAAAGGAAAAGGAGGGCTGGATCGTGTCGTGCAGGGAACAACCGAACCACTCGGTGTGGGTCTGGTTCCAGGCAAGAACTTTCCAGAAAAAACTGTGGTCGAAGTACGCAGAAACTTTGGAGAACGAGAGCACTTCTCCCATCATCAGCAACATGACCAAGCCGCGATATGCGTCTACGGCCAGGTTGCGCACGGTAGCAACGTCTGTGGACGGACGGGCCGGCGGGGCGGCTATGGTCTTTTCGCCCGCTGCTACTGATCGCTCTTCTGCCTGCAGTACTTCGCGCATCGTGTGCTCCGCATTTTATTGCCTGCTTTTTATCCCTCGTGCAGCCATTCTTCGCCGGTTCAGACAGGCGGCTGCATCGGTCTGGGCCCGGGACAACGACTTTTTACAAGGCGCAACAGGCTGCGCACTCGATTATGAGCTATGATCGTATCGTTTAATTTCGAGTTGTCAACCGATTCTTTCACTTAACACCTTTTGCCTTCGAATAAGATGTATAGGAAGCGCGGAGGCAAAAAGCCATGGCTATCGAACCCCGCATCTGAATGGGCTTTGGGTTAGACTGTTTGCCGAACCGCAAGATAGCGAAAGAGAATGTGAATTGAGCGCGCGCAAGGGCCGTCCCCTATCACCCGAGCTGGAAGAGGCCTATACCGCGACGGACGAGTCCGCCCTGCCCCGCCCGCTGGACGGCATGATGGCGGAAGAGCGGCGGACCCAGATCCTGCAAATTGTACGCAGCGAAGGCCGCGCCCGGGTTAACGAATTGGCCAACCGCTTCAGCAGCTCAGCGGTGACCATCCGCAACGACCTGAACGAGTTGCACCAGCGCGGGTTGGTCTTGCGTTCCCACGGCGGAGCTGTGCTTCCGGAAAAGATTCTCCGCGAGTCCCCGGTCTATGAGCGGCTGAAAACGCACTCAGAGCAGAAGCGACGGATTGGGGCAATGGCGGCCACCCTCATTCAGGACGGGGAAACCATCATCCTCGACTCAGGAACAACCACACTCGAAATCGCGCGTCAGATCAAGGGTAAGCAAGGACTGCAGGTCATCACCAACGGGGTAAATATTGCCGCGGAGTTGCTGGATGCGCGAGGAGTGCAGACCTTCATGGTGGGGGGGACTATCCGGGGCGACTCAGCGTCGATTGTGGGCCGCTCGGCAGAGGAAATGTTCGAGCAGTTCTCGGCCGATAAAGTGTTCCTGAGCGGCGCAGGCTGCGATCCTGATTTCGGGGTGAGCGGCGCGAACCTGGATGAAACCATGGTCAACCGGGCCATGCTGCGCATTGCGCGGGAAATCATCCTGGTCGCCGACGCCAGCAAATTCTCCAAGCGCAGCATGGTGCGCATTGCGCCCTTTTCTGAGATCGACATCATCATCAGCGACACCGGCCTGCGCACCGAGATTCAGGACAAGGTGCGTGGATCAGGCTGCAACCTCATCCTGGCCTAGAAGATCCGCAACCGCAGCTGCTTTAGTCGGTCTTCGCCGCAACCGCACTCGCTGCGACCTGTACGGCATGTGCCAGCTCAGGCCGTGCGCTATTCGCGCCGGAGCTGGTCTGACGCGCCGCAGCGCCGTAAAATGCGCGCGCCTGGTCGGTAAGCCCTGTCTGCTCCGCCGCATTTCCCGCGCTCAGCAAGCCATTGAGGCGGCTTGGGCTTAACTTGAGCGCCACCCGGTATTCTGCCAGCGCCTCTGCCGGTTTGTGCTCGAGCAGGAGAAGGTCTCCGAGCATCTCGCGCGCAGGAATATCCACCTCGTCCTGACCCAGCTTGTCCTGCTGATCGGCAGCCCTGCGCATCGCTGTCACCGCGGCTTCAGGATGGTCTTCTGCGAGAGCTTGCCAGCCAAGTAGCTCATCGCGCTTGATGCCGAAGCTGTTGACAAAATATGCCGCGTACGGCGAGTTTTTCATTGCCTCTCCATCTCGATCGAGACCGGCTAACGCGCTGGCCGCCAGCTTCGCATCGTGCAGATGGCCTGCTGCAATCCCCTGTCCCCAGTAGGTGTCGAAGCTTTGGCCAGGCGGTGAGCCGGCTGCCGGCTGCAGCGCGGCGGCGGCCTTCCAGTCGTGCATCTCCACTGCATAGACAGCGTTGAGTTCGTTGGCAAAGAAGGGGCCGACGTCCTTCATATCGTCCATGCCCGGCATCGCCGCCATCTGCTGCCCGATCGCCGCCATTCTGGAAGTCAGCAATCGCGCCTTTTCATCCTCACCGACCTGGAGATAGGCATAGATCAGGAACTCGTCCGCATGCATCTGGTGGGCTGCACCCGGTTCTCCGGCCGCCTGTGCCTTCTCCGAGGCCTTCACCGATGCCAGGTTCGAATCGATGTCTTCCTGCCACATGCCCAGACGGGCAAAAATATGTCCTGGCATATGCAGCGCGTGGGGGGAAGAGGGTGCGATCCTCGCATACTCCCGTGCAGCCGCAAGCCCGTCGGGAGCCAGCGCTGGGGTGTCGCACGTGTGGATGATGTAGTGCGCTAATCCGGGATGGTCTGGATGAGAAGCGAACAGCGGCACCAGGATTGCCAGCGCCTGGTGCTCATGCGACAACGACGCATCACCCGGTGGCACCGAGGCCAGCATTGACAGAGCGTCAAAGGCCGCGCCCTCTACGTCATCCGGGAACATGGCGTGCAGCGCATTCATCTTGGCCTCATAGGCATCCGCGCGTTGTTGGAACGACGTCTTCGCAGGATCGAAAAATGCACTCAGCGCATCGATGTAGGCCTGCTCGCGGGGAGTGATCTTGGCCGGGGGCGCAGCCAGGGCACGCGCTTTGGCCATCTCGGCCTCTCCCCGCTTCGATTGCGCCTCGTCCGGGTGCTGCCACAACTCGGGGAATTGCGTCATGGCAATGCCCCAGTGCGCCATAGCGCACGCCGGATCGTCCTTGGCAATCGCCTCAAATTGCATCTGCGCGATGGTGTAGCCGAAGGAGTGCAGCAGCGCCACTCCCCGCTCCATTGCCGCCTGCGAGCGGCTCGCACAGGAAGTCGGAAAGGATACTTGGCCCAGCTTTTCGTCTGCGGCCGGCGCATCGTCGTGATGGTGATGATGCTCAGGCCCCGGCGGCGTCGATTGGGCAGAGCACATGCCTGTCACCGCAAGCGCGCAAACAACGCAACAGGTAGACAGGAGTCGAATCATACTGCAGAAGGCTACTCCGCACATCGCGCACTCAGCAAGGCGCACTCAGCAAGGGAATGATCGCCCCTAAGAAGTGCGGCCGCCGGCAGGGCCATTCGATGAGGCAGAATGAATCTTGACACCTTGCACCACGCGGGTGATTACCCCATCGGGACTGGGGTTATCCGGATTCAGCCCCAGTCGAAGGCTTAAGTGGTAGCCAAGCAACTGGGGAATCAGGATCTCAAAAGGCGTGCGGAACTCATCCGGCGCCTGGGGTAGCACAGCGGGGATAACCTCATTAAAAAAGCTGCCCTGCTCGTCCGGGCCGGTGATCGCGACCGCATAGCCGAGCCTCTTGGATCGAAGCTCCTCGATCAGGTCGACTTCATAAAGCCGGCGCACGGGATCGCTCGAGAGCAGACACAGCACCAGGGTATCCGGGCACAGGAACGACATCGGACCGTGGCGAAGACCGAGATAGGTTTCAGTGACGACGGGAAAGCGTCCCGCAGTCATCTCCAGAATCTTGAGTCCGGCTTCCCGGCCCCAGCCCAGCAAGGGCGACGAAGCGAGCACAACGATGCGTTCGCCGGCGCGAGCGGCGATCCGCCTGCATTGTTGATCGATGGCAGGCAGAAGGGTACTCGCCCGATCACTCGCCAGACCGGCGGGGGGGGCCACGGCGTCAGGTTGAGCCAGGGCGAGACCCGCCAGTACCAGGTTCGAAAAGGAGCCGGTCATCACCAGGCTGCGGTCGTTGGTGCGCGGATCGAGCACGATCAGACCTTCCAGCCCCGATTGCGCCAGAAGATTGTCATCGTTGCAGGTGATGGCCAGCTGGAAAATTTCAGGACATAACGCGCGCACCCGCTCGACGACGGCGGCGCTCTCGGGACTGTTGCCAGAGCGGGCGAGAGAAATGACTACGCCAACATCGCGAAGATATCGCTCTGCATCGACCAGCAAATCGGTGGTCGGCACGGCAAGGGCGCCCGGCCACGCCACTGCCACGCTTGCCGCCGCATAAGCGGAACTGCCGGCGCCGGTGAGGAGCACCCGGCTCCCCTTCAACCGTCCGGAGAGGTTTAGCCGCTCTGCATCGGCGCGCACCCGGGTTAATGTGGTGGGCCAGAGAAGGGGCTGCTGAGAAATTTCCTGCCACGTATAACGTGGCTCGTTGTGGCGCTCAACTCCCACGGTTCTTTGAGAAGATTCTGACATTCCTGAGGGACTCCGTTCCTCCGCGGTCTAACCAGTTATCAAACCGGGGCGCTGCGGAAGTATATCGTAAGGCTCCGTAAACGCCAATCCAACGGTTGAGAACGATTCGAAGACCTCCGGGAAGTATACCGGGCGGACGAGGAGGTTATCGGCAACGCCTGTCATTGCTATATTTTAGCCAGTTTGCACCTCCGACTCGCCGACCGTATCGTGGTTTCGCTTCCTTACTTTGAACAGGAAATGAAAATCGCTTGACTTTCGTATCGGGTGGCCCAATACTTACGCCTAACAAACGTTCCGTTTCGTAACCACACGGCAACATCCGTAAGGCCCCGCACAGACCCTCGCGCATCAAGCACGGGATACGCAGTTCAATGTTTTATACAACTATCCATCAAGGGTTTCAGGAGAGCTCCATGGCTACGAAGAAGCTTCTCAGGCCCAGTAGTACTGTAACCGCTGCGTCATCGCAGATTGGCACTTCCTAGTAAGCGGCCCAGCGATCCAACCGGGGTTCTTCATCTTCATCTCCATCTTTGTCTCGCGCTTGCGTTCCTGGAGCGAGCGGAAGCTTTCTGGCGAACGGGTTAGGGCCCTAACGTAGCGAAAGGAAGCAACATGTTCACCATGTCACTCGGTCCGATCCACTGTAAAATCGCTCGTCTTCTTACTCTCTTCACGTTGAGTCTGTTTTTGCCCGCTATGGCCCTCTGCCAGGTGGATACGGGGTCGATATCCGGAACGGTGCGGGACACCAGCGGTTCCGTGATACCTGGCGTTAATGTGACCCTCACGAATCAGGGCACTGGACAATCGATTTCGACCACGACCAAATCGGCTGGAGAGTACACGTTCTCACCGGTAAGGATCGGGCGTTATTCGGTGTCTGCGGAAATGACTGGATTTGAAAAGATACAACAGAACAACGTCACCGTAGACGTGCAGCAAAGGGTGCAAGTCGACCTCTTGATGACGTTGGGGAAGACCAGCGAGACGGTGACGGTGGATGCTGCGCCGCCCGCGCTGCAAACGCAGGATGCCTCGGTGGGGCAGGTGATTGGGCAGCAAGCGATCAACGACCTGCCATTGAATGGGCGCAATTACACCTTTCTAGCCCAACTCGCGGCAGGTGTTAATCAGGGCCAGCAAGACACGCGGGGCTTGGGCAGCAGCGGAGCTTTCTCGGCGAACGGATTGCGCCCGGCGCAAAACAACTACTTGCTCGACGGAATTGACAACAATTCCAACCTGGTGGATTTTCTCAACGGGACGAATTACGCCGTTAAGCCACCGGTGGATGCGATTCAGGAATTCAAAGTCGCAACGAACGATTACAGCGCGGATACAGGCCGTTCGGCCGGCGCCGTTTTGAATGCCACGATCAAGTCAGGTACGAATCAATTTCATGGGGCGGCATGGGAGTTCTTTCGGAACGATGCCCTGGATGCCGCCAATTATTTCGAAAATGCGAATGGGCTGGCGAAAGGCAGGTTTCAGCAAAACCAGTTCGGGGCCACGCTGGGAGGCCCGATAATTCACAACAAGACTTTCTTCTTCGTAGATTACGAAGGCACGCGTGCCAACCAGGCGATCCCCTATACCAGCACTGTTCCTACCGCAACCGAGGTTAGCAGTGGGTTCACAAACTTTTCCGAGTTGCTGGGCCAGGGAGGCACGGTGACGGACATACTGGGCCGGAGCTTTGCGCTGGGCCAGATCTTCGACCCTTCGACGACGCGCGCTATCTCCTGCGGGGTGCCGGACCCGGTAACAGGAATCACTGCTCCCTGCCCTTCGGGTACGTCGACCGGATCGAACATAGGTTTTGCGCGCGAGATATTTGCCGGCAATATATTGCCTGCGAACCGGCTGGAAGCCAATTCAATCGCCCTGGCAAAACTCTATCCTGCCGCGAACAACACGGGACTCTTCAATAACTATGGATCGAATCCGATTTCGACGAATACCGTCGACCAGATGGATGCTCGCGTCGACCAAGCGTTCGGCAACAAAGATAATATTTTCGGGCGCTTCAGTTACGTGGACAACCCACAATTCATTCCCGGTCCGTTCGGCGGGATAGCAGACGGAGGATCATTTTCCAGCGGGAACCAACAAGCGACGACCTACAGTGCGGCACTGGGCGAGACGCACGTGTTTTCACCGAACTTAGTGAATGAGGTTCGCCTGGGCTACAACCGGCTCAGTGTGACGCGGCTGCAACCCAATGCCAATACTCCTGGCATCCCCGCTCAGTACGGCATACCGGGAGTGCCCGCAGGAGAGTCAAACGGCGGCCTGGGCGGTATCTTCCCCACAGGACTTGGGAACCTTGGCAGCAGTGGATACTTGCCCTCGATCGAACTAAGCACCAACACCCAAATTTCAGACAACCTAACCAGAACGATGGGACGCGAAACCTTCAAGGCAGGATTCCAGTGGCAACGGCTGGGATTCGCGATTCTTCAGCCTCCGAATGGCAGGGGAAGCTGGACCTTCAGCGGCCTCTACACCGAAGTGCCCACAACCACGGGAGGCAACACAGGATTGGCCCAGATGCTGCTTACGCCGATCCCCGGAACCGTAGCCGGCGCGGCCGACTATGTTGGAGGTGCCGACAGCATAAATGATTCTAATGTCGCAAACACCTCCATGAAACATAACTACCTCGCGGGTTATTTCGAAGATGATGTTAAGGTCACCCCAAAGCTCACTTTGAACCTGGGTGTGCGATACGAATATTTTGGACAGTTGATTGCAAAGTATGGGGCACAGTCCAATTTTCTACCGGGCGGGGGAGCGAACGGCGCATCTGAGTTTCTGATAGCGCAGGCGGGTTGCAGCACACCCCTCTCTCCAGACTTTCGCGCGGCAGCAGCCCTGGACAACATAAACATAGCGTGCTCGAGCCAACCAGGGCTTGGCGTATCGCAAAAAGGCAATTTTGCGCCTCGACTCGGATTCGCGTACCAGGTTACGCCGAAGTTAGTGGCTCGTGGCGGATATGGACTCTTCTACGGGGGCTTCGAGAATTCAGTGGTTGAGACCTACGTTGACTTCCCGTTCCAATTCAACCTGAATTATCCTTACATGACGCCGAATGCGCCGATCACCTTCTCCAATGGGGCGATTGGTACCCTCACCACAGGCCTCACCGCGATCTCGTTAAATTCAGCGCAAGTCGAACCCGGCGGCGTAGGATTCCTCGGTGAGGACTACCACTTGAAGACCCCTAATACCCAGGGTTATAACCTGACGGTGCAATACC
>CAWGYP010000003.1:0-315000 GCA_963826875.1 uncultured Acidobacteriaceae bacterium
CGCAGATCGTGGAGGTAGGCTGCCTCACCATTGAGCAGAGAACCCAACATTCCACGGCGCACCATGTTGAGCACCAAGGTCTCGGTATAGCCGTAGCAACACTCCTCGAGCATGATGCAGTGGCGGCGCTTCTTCTCTGAAGTGTCGACCAGTTTCCACAGGTCTTCGAGGGTGTAGGCCAGAGGCACCTCAACGGCAGCGTGCTTGCCGTTCTCCATGGCGGAAAGAGCCATGGGCGTATGCCAGTCCCACGGGGTGGCAATGACTACGAGATCAAGATCGTTTCTGGCCGTGAGCTCTTCGTAGTGATGGGGGCCCTTGGTATAAAGCTGGGGCGCCTTCTGTCCGGCCTTCTCCGTCAGCTGGCCCGCGTGCTCTGCCTTTTCCGGCACAACATCGCAGATGGCGACCACTTGCGCATTCTGGGCCAGGAACCACTCGAGCAGATTTGTGCCTCTGCCGCCAACCCCAATGAAGCCAATACGAGGATTTTTGGTGACCTCGAATGCGACACCAACCATTGTTTGGCCAGGAGACGGATGCGCCGTATCCGCAAAGGCATAGTTGTCGAGCTTGAGGGCCGCGGTAACCATGGCGCCAAGCTGCAGAAACTGCCGCCGGTTGGGCGGAAGCAAAGGGCCGGATGAGTCGTCTTTCACGAGAGTTCCTTTGTTAAGCGCATTTTGCTAATACTCTGGGCCGTTGGGATCGGTTATGGGCGACCATTCTTGACGGAATGGTCGCGTCGGGTTCAGCTTCCTGGTGTACACCATTAGCAAAAATGCTTTCGTGAATGCTCATATGCGGAGGAAAATCTTGCGCCGGTACATCCAGAAAAGAAAGAGCCAGTACATAAACAGAATACTGGCTCCCAGCAGCAAGGGCTGCAGCCCCGGGCCGAATAGAAAGAACGGCTTTGGGCCCAGGTTTATAAGGAGACTGCTCTTGATGAACTCCTCCCACATGTGGGCAATGAGGTAGGCGGCAATGGAGTTTGTGCCTACCACAATGAGGGGAAGGGCCCAGCCGCGCCGTTGCTTCACATCAATGATCCAGCTGAACGCGGATAGGACGAGGAAGCAAATGCCTCCGCTGAAGAGAGTCCAGCTTGGGGTCCAGATGCGCTTCACGATGGGGCAAATTCCCGTGAAGTGGAGAAAAACGCTAATCGCGAGCAGAATGACGCCGGTGGTGAGGAACCTGCGAATGGGCTGCTTGGGCGCCGAAGCCACAAACCATTGTCCGGCAAAAAGGCCGAGGATCATGGTGCCCAGAGTGGGGATGAAACTCAGAGTAAGGTAGCCGCCCTCATTGAACAGGAACGGGTGTACGCGCGGGAAGAGGTTCAGAAACCAGAGATCGAAGGCCTGGCCGAGATTGCTGTTCTTGTTCCAATGAGCGCGGAAACCGGTGTACAGATGATGCCAATCCGCGGGAACGCCGACCGCGGCGTAGTTGAAGTTCGGACCAGGAAGCGGATAAAGCGCCCAAGCCAGCCAGTAGCCAAAAAGGATGGCGCCAAAAGCAATCCACTGATCGCGTGTGGGCCGGAAGGCGAGCAGGAAAAGAAAGGTATAGCCCAGGCCGATTTGCGTGAGCGTGTCTTCAAAGGTGAAGTAGGTCTGGGTGCTGTTCATCGAGCGGAGAAAGATGCCGAGCGCGATCAGCAGCAAAGAGCGCCAGACGGTGTGGGCCAGCATCTTGGGGAATGCAGTGCCTTTCCGCTGCCGGCTCCTGATGGAATAGGGGAGGGCCACGCCTA
Source organism: uncultured Acidobacteriaceae bacterium (assembly GCA_963826875.1). GTDB lineage: Bacteria > Acidobacteriota > Terriglobia > Terriglobales > Acidobacteriaceae > PALSA-350. The sequence goes on from CAWGYP010000003.1 coordinate 1,763, forward strand.
CCAGGAAGGAAAAGGAGGGCTGGATCATGTCATGCACGGAACAGCCAGACCATTCGGTATGGGTCTGGTTGAAGGCAAGAATTTTCCAGAAGACACTGTGATTGAAGTATGCGTAGACTTTAGAAAACTGCAGCACTTCTCCCATCATCAGCAACATGACCAAGCCACGGTAGGCATCGACGGCCAAATTACGTACTGCAGTGACATTGTCGACGGGACGGAGTTTGGTGGTGACAACGGTGTCTACGCTTGCTACTGTGGCCTCTTGCGCGTGCAATACCTGATGCATAGTAGGCTCCGCGTAACATGCCTGACCCATGTTCTTACGCCATACGCCGATGCAGGCAGGCGGCGCAGGCGCCGGACAGAAGGAGACTCGAGCGGAGGCGCATCGTATTGCGCCGTCGATATGAGTTATGATCCTATCGTTTAATTACGGTTTGTCAATTATTTCTTTCACTTCGGGTAACTTTATCCTGCGTTTGTGACGAGGCCCGAATCACCGAGTGTGAGCTGTTGGGCGTGTGGGACTTGAATATGCAGTTAACTTTTGCTTGTTGACGCTTGGGATAGACTGTCTGTGAATCGTAAGATAGCGAAAGGCACGTGAAAATCGAGCATGGCGAAGGGCCGATCAGTATCGAATGCGCTTGAGGAAACCCTTCCCCACGGCTTAGCCCCGGAGGACTCCGCGCCGCCGCGTCCCCAGGATGGGATGATGGCCGAGGAGCGGCGCACGCAGATCCTGCAAATTGTGCGCACCGAGGGCCGGGCGCGGGTCAATGAACTGGCGAACAGGTTCAGCAGTTCGGCGGTCACCATCCGCAACGACCTGAACGAACTGCACCAGCGCGGGCTGGTATTGCGTTCCCACGGCGGCGCTGTCCTTCCGGACACTATTCTGCGCGAATCGCCGGTCCACGAGCGCCTGAAGACCCACGCGGAAGAGAAGCGGCGTATCGGCGCGATCGCAGCGACCCTGATCAACGATGGCGAAACCATCATTCTCGACTCCGGCACGACCACCCTGGAGATTGCCCGCCAGATCAAGAATAAGCAAGGGCTGCAGGTGATTACGAACGGGGTGAATATCGCCGCGGAGCTGCTGGATGCGCGTGAGGTTCAGACATTTATCGTGGGCGGCACACTGCGCGGCGACTCGGCATCCATCGTTGGGCGCTCAACGGAGGAGATGTTCGAGCAATTCTCCGCCGACAAGCTGTTTCTCAGTGGCGCAGGGTGCGATCCGGATTTTGGTGTGAGCGGCGCCAACCTGGAGGAGACCATGGTGAACCGTGCTATGTTGCGCATCGCGCGGGAAATTATCCTGGTCGCCGACGCCAGCAAGTTCTCCAAGCGCAGCATGGTGCGTATCGCGTCGTTTTCCGAGATCGACACGGTTATCAGCGACACCGGTCTGCGCGAGGAGATGCAAGAGAAGGTGCGCGGGCTCGGTTGCAACCTGATTTTGGCGTAGTGATGTGCGTGGGTACCCGGCGAGGTCTCAAAAGCGAGAACTGGCAGGCTGCGGAAAACACGGAAGAGGGGGGCGAAAGTGTGTCCCTCTGCGGCTAAAGCCGGATCTGTTTTCTGTTATTTAGGTACGGGCTAAAGCCCGTCCCCTTCAAAAACCAGAGTTCCGCAGTCTTCTGGTACACGCCGCAATTCCCTACTCTCCCAGACTAGCGTGGATCGTGACCCCTTGAACCACGCGGGTGATCACGCCATAGGGGCTCGGGTTGTCAGGGTTCAGGCCTAAACCCCGGCTCAGGTGGTATCCGAGGAGCTGCGGAATCGGGATTTCAAAGGCGGTCCGCATATCGTGGCGCCTCCGGAAGGACGGCAGAGATAACCTCGTCAAACAGGCCGTCGGGCTCGACTGTGCCGGTAATGCCCACGGAATATCCAAGCCTACGAAACGATATATTTCGCAATAAACACGGCAGCATTCGTAAGGCCCCGCGGATGCCCCTCGCGTATCGAGAGCACGGATACGCAGTCCAATGCTTGCACCAACTTCCTCTATCAAGGCTTCAGGAAAGCTCCATTGACTACGCGGCAGAACCAGCAGGTTTGATTCAGATGACACTGAGAATTCCCGCGTTAAGGAGGCGGGCGGCGACGGCGCGTAATCTGTTTATAGAGACGCTTCCGACTTGCTTTTCGTAGCGTTCGTGAATCATCAGAAAATTCGGTCCGTCTTTCACCAATGAGAGCAAGGTAGGAACGCATACTTGCCCGCAGTATCGTATCCCCCGAGGCTCCTTGGCAGTCACGGCTACTTCCTGAAGCTCGATACGGTCATCTTCCAATACGGGGCGCAGGAGCAGACGGGTGTTGGCACTCACTCGAAAGCGCGTGCAATCGTCCAGGTTCAAAGTGGTCGTGAGCGGTGAGATCCCGTCGTCAGCATGGCTGGTTTCAGAATCTGGCTGGCGCCAAACGCTCGTCCGCCGGTTCCAAAATGGTTGGTCGATCCAGCGGGTTTCGCGGCGGTAGAGCGTTGCTAATGAATCGATATGCAATCGGTACGTTGTTTCTTCACGTTCCTGATAGAACTCGATTGCCTGCTCGGTGTGGTCCGGCCGGCTAAGAATGGTCTGAACAACCACATTTGCTGCAAGCGCTGATGTGATCGCCTTTTGTATCCCTTGCGACGAAAGAGGGTCGAGGGTTGACGCCGAATCCCCAATGAGCAACCAATTGGGACCAGCGACGCGCCCTACAATCGTGGGGTTGGCGGCAAAGATCCGGACGGCACCATTCCAAGCGGCTCCCTGCAGCCGCTCACGAATATACTGCGTTTGGGCTAAGGCATCGCAATAGACTTGCTTGGCGCAGGCGTGAAGATGTTCAGGCAATAAATCGCGATCAGTCATCCATCCCGTGACTCGTCTGCTATCTGCCAAGCCTGCGGTGTAGAACCAGCCGCCTGGAATTGACTCCACCAAAGTATTACGCTGGTCAGGCATGACAACACCACAGCCTTGCTGCCAGTAAGCTATTAATCCCAACAACCTGCCATCGTTTCGTACTCCCAGGCGGAGACGGCGGGCGAGAAACCTTGAGCGGCCGGTGGCGTCACACAGAAATCTCGTCGTGATTGACGCCGATGCCCCAGATTGAAACCGGACTTTAACACACCATCCCTCGGGCTCCGGGTGAGCCTCTGTGGGCCAACAGGGTTGGAGCAACGACGCACCCGCACGTTGCGCGCTCGCGAGGAGCATGCTGTCGAGTACCGCGCGCTCCACCTGAAATCCACAGAAATTGTTTTCCGTGGAATGGGCGCTGTAGTAGAGATCACTTGATCCCCAGGCCGATAGGTTCCCCGTCGTGTGCGGGAAGTCCAACAACTCTGAATTGCCCAGGACTTGGGCCTGCTTAAGCAAGGATTCGACAGCGGGGGTAAGTGTTTCACCAATCATATATCTGGGAAAGGCTTGGCGCTCCACTACAGCAACCTGAAAGCCCTTACTGGCCAGACGGTGGGCCAGCACCGAGCCGGCAGGACCTGCACCGAGAATCAGCACATCAAAGTTCATGACTGACTCTGCTGCTTTCGGCGGTTGGTAGCTGCGTATTGTGTGGGGCGGTAATCAGCAGGGCTTTTCTCCCGGGCGGGATCGAGATTCAGAGCGTCATCTTCCTCATCCACTCTGCGCGTACATTCTCGAATCAGGGCTTCTCGAACCGCATGGACGTCTGATCGGGGATAAGCCTCTACGATTCTCGCCACCAGGGCGGAGACGTGGGCCGCCGCCATGCTGTGACCGCGCAGGTTGCGCCTTTGCGGCGAGCCGGGTAGCGGCCGCGGACAAGAGTGCGCTCGAAATTCAACTTCGCTGTTTTCCGTATATGCATAGTCGTTCCAGCCGCAAAGCTCATCGCCACTCGCGCTTAAGACACACGAAAAGCTCGCCGGAAAGACGCGCTCCTCTGAACCTGCGGCGATAAGAATAATGTTTCTTTCCGCGGCAGCTTCACAAGCCTGCCGCAAAGCATCGATCCCGGAGACCTGGTGTGTTCCCAGGCTCATGTTGATCACGCGAATGTCGTTCGCGATAGAAGAGCGAATGGCCGCAGCCAGGACTCGAGATTCGGTCCGCAAACGATCTTGTAAGATCTTCACGCTGTACAGCGCAACACCGGGCGCTTTGGCTCGAATGATGCCGGCGACCGCTGTGCCATGTCCGTCGTAATCCCGGTAGTCGTCACTGAAGGCAATCTCGCCGCTGGCATCGCAGGTTATTTTGACCCCGCCAGACAATTTCCCGACGTGTGAGTGATGAGCATTGATTCCACTGTCGATCACCGCGACTTTAACGTTGCGTCCTGTGGCCTGTTGTAAGGCCTTGTCATGAAGGCGCAAATCTGAAGACATCATGTCGCCACCGGTACGGGGGTCGAGAGTGTTCGGTGGCGCTGAGCTGCGAGGTGAAGCCGCTGATAAAGGCCTTCCATCCTCAAAAGCTGACGATGGTCGCCAACCTGCGTGATGCGGCCCCCTTCCATAACGACAATTCGATCCATATCCACAACCGACGAAAGTCTGTGGGTTACGATGATGGAAGTGTGTTCCCCGAGCCACCTGTCCATCGCTTCCCGAATGCGCGATTCAGTTAGGACATCGAGGGTCGCAGTAGCTTCATCAAAAAGCCAGACCTTGGCTTTTTTCAAAATTGCTCGGGCAATGGCAATCCGTTGTCGCTGTCCGGCGGAAAGCCCGATCCCCCTTTCTCCGACGACGGTTTGATAGCCGTGCGGAAGAGACAGAATGAACTCGTGAACGTCGGCGGCTTGCGCAGCCGCATGGATGTCCTCAGCTGTCGCATGCGGGCTTCCATATCGGATATTCTCCTCGATCGTGCCATGGAAGAGACAGGGCTCGTGAGTGATGACCGCGATGTTTTCGCGCAGGGTTTTGAACCGGAGTTCGCGCAGATCGTGCCCATCCAGCAAAATCTGTCCCTGCTGAGGGTCGTAGAAACGCAGCAATAACTCCATGAGCGTAGTCTTTCCGGCGCCCGTAGGACCAATGATCGCCAGCCGGCTGCCAGCGCGGACAAGAAGGTCGATGCCATGCAGGGTCTCCTGGCCAGGTTCATAGTTGAAGGAAACGCCTCGAAGTTCAACTTCGCCCCGAACGCATGACAACGAAATAGGATGAATTGCTTCCTTGACGTACGGTTGCTGGTCCAGGACTTCAAACACCCGCTCAAGAGAGACGCCTGCACGCTGTATACCAAGATAGAGTCCCATAAGATTCTTAATAGGGCTGATAAGTCTGCCCTGATAAGCCGAAAAAGCGACCAGCGCACCTAGCGTCATCTGCCCGTTGATTACCAAATGGCCGCCATAAAGCAGCAAGATCAACGCGCCTAAAGAGAGAAAAAATGCCGGCACTGCCTGGCCCGCGCTAGAAAGGACCTGAGACCGTAAGAGCGAGTCGACGTAGCGCTGATTGCAGCCAGCCAGTTTGGAGGCCTCCGCTTCTTCCGTCCCCATGGACTTGATGAATTTGATTGCATTGAGGGATTCCAAGAGAGCGCTGGCGAAATCGGCATTTCGCTCTCGAACGGTTTTTGCCTGCCGCGTGATCGGTTTGCGACAGCGCCGCAGGCCTTCAACACTAAATGGAATGAAGAACGAACAGAGAATAAACAACTTCCAGTTTAGCCAGAGCAGGAGTCCAGCGGTGCCAACGAGCGTTAGGGAGCTCAGGACTAAACTGAGCGCTGAATCTGTCGCCACTTTTTGAATTTCCGCCACATCGCTGTTCAGGCGGGAAATGATATCGCCCGTTCGCATGTTCTTGTAGAACTGAAGCGAAAGACTCTGTAGATGACGGAATAGATAAAGGCGCATATCCATAAGAATTTGCGCCGAAGTAGATATCGAAAGATAGCGCGCTAGGGCGCTGGATGCGAAGCTGAGGACCAGAATTGCGGTGAATGCGAATGTAGAAAGGATCAGCAGATGAGAGTTCTTTCTTGCTAGAACAACATCAATGAGGAACTTGGCCAGTAGAGGATAGCCAAGGCCAACCGATGCTGACAGTAGAGTCAAAAGGAAGATCAGGAAAAGCCTGGCCTTACATGGAGCAATGAACTTGAGGAGAGTGCGGACGCGGGAGTGCGTAAGGTTCAAGGTCACTGAGCCGCTCTTTCCGACATTTGCTCCTCTGCGCATTTAAACCCCTTCCTGAGGCCTCACGAGCGGTCTACTGAGGATGAAAAACGCGAAGCGCGCAGTTCGCAGTTGTTTCCGGCAGAGCGATGGTCTTGACCGGATTCAACGTTCTGCTGTCGTAAATTAAAATAGAAGGACCCCCGTCCGAAAGATACAATTTGCTGCCGTCGCTCGAAATGTCCACGGACCCTTCCGTCATCGGGAGGTTTTTGATGGCGATTACCTTTCTTTGGATAATGTCGACAACAAAAAGTGCATTCCAGACCGCGTAAGCGCGTGCGCGATCTGGTGAGACGACCGCCGAATCCCACATCTCTGCGGGGCCCAGATCCATTTGCTCCCAAGTACCGGTCACGAGGTCAAAGTTGAGCAAGCCAACAAAGGCTCTTTTCGTAATAGGATCGGTTTTTTGCGTCGGACAACTCAAAAGGTTGGTTTGAAGAAACTGTGGATAGCACGAAACGGATAGGGAACCTTCTCCGGGAACGGTGTTGGATTGGAAACGGATGGTCTTCACAATCTGACGCGTGTACACGTCGATCACATATAAATCCGCGCCGAACGCGTAAAGAAGCCGGTCGTCAGTGGGAGACGGTATCAGCAAATACACTCCCAGGGAGACTTGCAGGAGTTTCGTTACCTTGTGAGTCGCCAAGTCCAGAGCCCAGATTTGGGGTTCCTGAGGATGCACAGAGTCTCGGGCGCGGTCGACGCAGAGCACATTAACGAAAATTGTGTTGTGTTCCCGGTTGACTGAAAGCCCGAAGATTCTGACGGTTTGACCGGGAGAACTGAGATCGATGGTATCGACCACCTGCTTGCGGGCGACGTCGATTACCTCTACCATGCGGCGCCCTTGCGTTATCACGAACAACAACCTGCCATCAGCGGAAGGAACAATTTCTCTGGGCGCGATTCCATGTGTAGCGATCTGCGCAAAAACCTCGTCGGTATCAGTTCTCTCCAAAACTACGGTCTTGCCAATGGTGCCGATGGCAACAAGTTCACGAGGCAACGGCTCCTCGGCGAAAGATGCATTCGGAAGACAGATCCCAGCCAAACAGAGACCGATGAGTGCGAGAACATACGTTCTCTTCAGGCGACAAGACATCAGTGGGTAAAATAGCCATTGAATCTTCATATAGCTCTCGTATGTAGGACCTACTTGCTTTTATCTTCCGGAAATATAAGGTCCAATTTTCGCCAGTCGTTCCCCGCCGTTCCGTCCTTCTGAGTCCAGTCCAGAAAATTGGTGATCTGGTCGGGAACTTGAGCAGGCCATGAGCAGTTGTCATAGCAGCCGTAAAGGTCGGCCTCCATCGGATGGCACAATCCTGTTACCAGTCCGTTTGCGCCGGTTTCCCATCCCGGATCGAAGCTGAGTGTACAGCCCAGAGGCAGCTGCTGCATGCCGCGAACGTCACCTGATTGTTCCTGGCCGTTGGCAAGTTGCTTTGACGACTGTTCCTCAATGAGCTTGGCTTTTTGGTTCAAAGGTTTGAGATGGTCCATGGCGCTTACGCATCCCCTTTCTCAAGCCGTTCGAGAAATGTGGGACTCTTTTTCATGATCTCGACGTAGGCGCGTAGGCCCATGTCGATCCAGGAGCGAATCCATTCGCAATAGTGAGTATTGGCGTGGCCGAGAGTCCCGTAGCGTTTAAATCCCTCGTGGTGGCAACCCCCTGAACAGATGTTGCGAACCCAACATATCTGGCAGGGCGGCTTGGCGCTGAGATGTGTGAGGGCCATGAATTCAGTCTGCTTTGCACGATCAACACCCGTGTCGAGCGTTCCAACCCGGTGCTCATCGGATTCCAGAAACCGGTGGCATAGATACAGATCTCCGGTACTGCCGACTCCGAGCAAACCCAGGCCGGCGCCGCATGGGTAGGCTTTGACTACGCCTTGGTGCAGGTCAGCGAGCAGGTTGGTAAGGTTAGAGAAACCAGGCCGCTGGCCGCTCGAGGCTCCATCCACATATTTTGCCGTCAACTCCCCAAATTCTTCGAGAATCTGCCAGAGCTCGTCTGGAGTGAGAGCATAATCGTCATCATCCGACGAGGTGACCGGGGCAAAACCTATTTCGTCGAATCCCATTCCGCCGAGATGCTCGAAAATCTCGTTAACTGCCGTGACACCGTGGGTCAGTGTAACCCGGGCAGCAATGGGACGGGTCTTGTGCTCGCGGAGAAGATTCATGACGCGTGGCTGGATCATGTCGTATGAGCCCAATCCGCTCTTATATGTCCGTCGCAGGTCGTGGAATTTCTTGGGGCCGTCGATGCTGACGGCTACTCCGATGCGGTGGTCTCTTAGAAAATGGATGATCTCGGGCGTCAGATAGGTGGCATTGGTGGTCATTGAGAAATCGACTCGCTTGCCCACCGCCTGTCCGGCTTTGGTCGCATACTGCACCGTCTCCGAAATCAGCCGAAAGTTCATGAGAGGTTCGCCACCGAAGAACACTAGGGTGACCGTTTCGTGATTACCCGAATTTCGCAAGAGAAAGTCGACGCTTTTTCTTGCTGTCTCCTGACTCATCAAGCGCTTGGGAGCGCCATAGTCACCCTGGGAAGCGAAACAGTAGGTGCAGCCGAGATTGCAATCATTCGCAATGTTGAGGACAAGGCTGCGCTGAGGGAAAGGAACCCGAGGGAAGCTTCGGCAGCGGTGGAACGGTTTGCGCGAGTAGAGATCCGTCTTCTGTTAGCAAGACCCCCATAGCCTGAAGTTCGGAAAGCCCTTGAACGATCGAATGAATCGAATGCCGGGTCCGCAAGGCATCTACGATTGCGGGCGCCGCGAGGGGTCGGCTCTGGCTAATTGCCACTGCATGCGCAGGCTCACTCACAGTTGCGCCATCGAGCATAAACAGGCGAATGATCTCGAACGCAAGTTCGCTGATCTCAAAAATGCCCGTCACAGGAACGACAAAGACGTAATGCTTCCCGTGGAAACTAAAGGGCCGGATTTCCCCCAGGCGGACATCGCCCGGATTTGAGTGAACCTTAACGGGGTCGGATTTCTTCCCGGCGAACCTCGGATCGGCCTGGATTTGAGGGGACCTTCCTCGTGCTAATTTGCACCAATTCCTTGCTGATCGACCGATCGGTTCGCGTTGAAGGCGCCATGAAGTTTCCTTTCCCGTAGCTCTTAAGGCATGTCGTGCTTTACATAAATAGGGGCGGCGACAAGCAGATAAGCTCGTCCTTGCAAAGTTTGCTTAGGGTCCGGTGGAATATAACTGGCGACAACCCACACGCTGCCCGCATTGCTGAGCGTTTCCGGTCTTTTTTGATTGGGAGTCTCCAAAGATGGAGTGAATAGTCCAGTCTGGTCGATCGTCCCTACGAACTGTTTGTCGTCAGCGAAGTAGGTGTAGTAATAGTTTCCAATTTCCCACTTGGCCTGGATGGTGCCAATCTCAAAATCGTCTTCGGTCCCCGCTATGCCGTCCTGGCCATCGCTGTAAGCGACCGCCTCGAATTGTTGCAGTTGCTTCGGGACATCGGCGCCGCCCATTCTAGCCCCGCCGCGTTCTGGCAATACGCGGATATATCCATAGGTGTCGTACAAACCAAGAAGCTTCGGTCCAACGGCGCCTCGCAGGTGTACGTCCCGGAGGCCCACCGCAGTTCCAGACAAAATGGAAACACGGGCCACCACTTGACTACTTGTGTCTTTCAGAATGGAGACAATCTTTACGTTTTTTCCCAGGTCTAGGTCGCCGGCTTGCAGATTAGAAGGCAGGTTAATTCCCAGGATCGTTATGTTCGTCTCGGACGTCGGTATTTGCAGCGCTCTCGGCAGGATCCCGAGGATCTTTGTTGGACCCGTGTCAAGATAGCGCTGTTCCTCACCGCCGATCTCCGGGTGCTGCTCCAGAAACCAGCGTCCCTCGAGAATCTCTTTGTCGGGAGAAAGTTCAAACACTTCGCGGATCGTGCGGCCGTCGCTTGACTTTGCGCTACCTCGCCACTCGGATCCCCCGTACCAGACTCCTTCCCCCTTTCGTTCTTCTTTCTCGCCGTTAGCAAACTCCATGCTGGTAATGTTCTGATAAGTACCGTCAGGCCCCGGCGCTATGCTCACATTGCCAAGGTAATCTCCATGTCCGGGCTCGTGCCCCCACACCATCCAACTGCCCTTGGCCGGTGGCCGTTGACCCCTTTCGCGTTCCCACTCCGGCGTATCGAGCGGAAACCGCTCTGCAAGATAGTTCAACGCTTTGTCCGCGGAACCGGGCCAATCAGGGGAATTTAACTCCTCGGGGAAGCTGGCAAAGTGAAAATCCTTCAACTTTAGCCACTCTTCGCGGGTTCGCCGCTCTCCGGCGATTCTGGCGTAACTATGACAGCGCGTGCAGAGAGTTCTTACGTCATCATTGGGAACGTTTTCCTGAACATTTAGACGCCTCTCCAACGCATATGCAATGCCTTGGACCTCGGATGACGTGAGCCCTTGGGCATCGGCTAGATATCTAATGATTTCTCGCGCCTCGGAGGCGGAAGAAGGTATACCGTTCATTCGGCCCATTCTTCTGATTGTGTCCTCCCATCCTTCAGGCGTCTTCCTTTGATAAGAGATGCGGCTCATGCAAAGGTGAGAATCAACCTGATGGCAGCCGCCACACGCGCCTCGCACTACCTCGCTCGCGACCGGGATACATTGTGCAAAAGAGTTCTGACCGGCAACAAACACCGAGCCAAGAAGCACCAATGGCAGGATAGCTTTCCGCATCTTCATTCCACCATCACCGCTCAAGTTTAAGGGCTCTGCGTCGTTCCAACGTGCCGCCGGGGGCTGATTTTTATTCTTATATCTGCAAATTCTCCACAGGGAAAGAAAAATATCTTGCATTTCGATATTGTCCAGCTCTATGCTCTTCGTGAGGTTGCTCAGGTATACCACTGAGTTTGCGGTCATCGCAAACTGGCATTCCTTCGAACCCGTCGTTTAGTGGGCTAAATAGAATACAGCAGCGGGAAAGGGAGGAGCGGGAACGATTAAAGAGCCGAGACGAGCAACACATATGGAAAGCATGAGCCTGGTAACCCAGCTTTCACGTCCTTATTGCTTTTTGTGACCTTCATTGGGACAGCCGTTGCACCAATCGCGTTTAGCGATCAACGATAACGCGTAGACAAGGCACAAGATGATAAATAAACGAGCTAGATGTGCGATGAGATATCTCGCGCCCTTCTGTGCCATTTCGCGTTTAACCAGTCTTACTCGAACTAACTGCTTTTCAAAGTTTGTAAATGCAGCCGATCCGCTGGGTCGCTATCAGTAATACACGCACCTCTTGATAGCTTTCAGACTAAGGCATTGCGAAATCACGATTGCCAATCGGGCCCACGCGCCATCATCCTCACGATTCCGACGATACTTAGGATGCCCAAGCTGATTGTTTCGGTTCCTGGTCCTCGCAAAGCTAAAATCGTCCGGCAATGCTTGCGGAACCCATTTCAACAGCTTGTCCGGCCACCATCCTGCGCCCTCATCCCGATGCTACTGTCTCGACTATGAGTCTACCGCGGAACTGAAGTCCATGTTAGCCACCTAACCCTAGACGAACAGTTGGCCCCTTAAACTGTTAGCCGAATATGTTCGGATGGATATCCGGTCGGGGCACGCCAGGCGCATTTGAGGATATATCATGAAAAGACCAGACTCATACAGAGGCGTGAGTTTCGCAACCGCAATTATTGTCTGCATGTCGTCTACATTATTTGGACAGTCCCCACGCACTATCGAGCTTCAAGATGGCTGGAGGCTCATCTCGGCGAGCAAGCTGACTGATTCGGGCGCGGCAATCTCTCAACCGACCTATGCAACTGCCCAGTGGTACCCCATCCCCCGCATGCCCGCGACGGTTCTTGATATTCTGGAAGCCAACGGCGTCTATCCGAATCTGTATTTTGGGATGACTCTGCTCAAAGAGGTGCCGCAGGATCTCTATAAGCAAGACTGGTGGTATCGCACCAACTTTCCAGTTCCTTCCGAAGGAAGCACTGTCTGGATTGATTTTCCCGGGGTTAATTATCGTGCACAAATCTGGCTGAATGGAAAGTTGATTGCCGACGAAAAACAAGTTGCCGGAATGTATGTCGATCATCAGTTTAACGTGACTCGCTTTATCCACCCAGGGGCGACCAATACTCTCGCAGTCAAAGTTACCCCCGAACGACTCATACGAAACGTTACGGGGGTTGAACTCGCGGATAGCTGGTTCAATTGGATTAACTGGAAATATTTCGGATACAAAGGACCGCTGAATATTCATGATCTGCCCGCGCTTCCAGTGACTGCCAACTACATTGCGCCGGGATCCTCTGAAGTTGATAGCTCTGCGGCTACGAAAGTGAACATCACCTCGGCTTCGACTGAAAGCGTCACCCTGGCTGCCACTGTTACATCAGGTGGAAGAGTGAGATCAGGCACGGTGAACTTTATGCGCAAGGACGCTCTTCTTGGCCGTGCCGCGGTGAATGCCGATGGGGTGGCCACGCTGAAGATAGAGAAACCGGCTTATAGCCTTTTCGATCATGAAGGTGGTAACTCTTTTTTACCCGATCGGAATGCCGGAATCTGGAAGCCGGTGTCTATCCATGTTACGGGAGCAGTGAAGCTTTCGAACGCCTCTGTCAACACGGATCTACCCCTTCCACAAACCGATTCCGCGAGGCTCACTGTATATGCGACAGTAGCAAATGGCTCGGCCGGCTCGGTGCGGGGGAACCTTGAAGGAGAAATTGCACGCCCTGGCAAGCCAAGCATTCACATTACACAACCCGTATTCTTGTCTGCTGGGGAAACACGGGAAGTAAGCTTTACACCAGATAACTTTTCTCAGCTGACGGTTCACAGTCCAGATCTGTGGTGGCCGTACACCTTTGGAAGACCTGCGTTATATGACCTTCACCTCACGTTTGTGGAAAATAACCAGATCTCCGATACGGAGTCGCTTCGCTTTGGAATCCGCAAAGTTACCCAGCACCGCGACCACGATGAACAATTTCCGGACGTAGGAAAGGGAGGAAATTTTTATCTTCAGATCAACGGAAGAGATTTTCTCATTCGGGGAGGCGCCTATACCCCCGACCTGCTCTACCACTACGATCCAAAGCGCGAGGCGACTGCGATTAGCTATGCGAAGGATATGGGACTGAACATGCTTCGCTGGGAATCGAAGATCGCCAGCCCGCACATGATTGAATTAGCAGATGAAGCTGGGATTCCCGTGATGTATGGTTGGATGTGTTGCGATCAGTGGGAACATTGGGACCAATGGAATGCTGAAGACCAGAAGGTTGCACGGGACAGCCTTCGCTCGCAGATTCTTATGCTGCGGTCCCATGCATCCGTATTTATATGGAGCAATGGTAGCGATGGTCGAGCACCGAATCCACTCCGTGATGACTATCACCGCATACTGAGCGGCTTGCATTGGCAGAATGCCGTTGTCGATACGGTTTCTTCTTTTGCAGTAGATGCAAACGGGGATCGCCTGTGGGATGGAATTCACATGGAAGGCCCCTATAGTTGGCGTCCTCCGTCCTATTGGTTTTGTGGGCGGTATGCGCCCGCGCGTGGTGCGTGTGCAGAACAAGGAGACACCCAGATCGTTCCTCCGTATGAAAGCCTCAAAAAATTTATTCCTTCCGATAAACTATGGCCCATCAACGTTTATTGGTTTTTTCATGCCGGGGCCAGCAGCGGAGTGAATGAACTGTTGGGTACCCGGCTAGCTCTAGACAGTAGATACGGGCCGTCTAAGAATGCGGAAGAGCTTGCAGAGAAGGCGCAGCTCGGAGCTTACGAAAATACCCGCGCGCAATTTGAGGATTTTGCAGCGAATGGCTGGGCAAACCATAAGATGACGATCTATTGGATGCTCAACACTGCCTGGCCGTCATTTTACTCAGGTTTATATGACTTCTATCTGAAACCAGGAGGCGCCTATTACGGGGCCAAGAAGGGTCTGCCTCCGGTGTCTGTAGTCTTCGACTATTATGCTGCTGGTGATCATAAAACTGCCACGGTTCGCGTCGTAAATCAAACCGTCAACGATCAACATGATTTACGTGTACGCACTCGTGTCTATGATTTGCTGGGTCATATCAAATATGACCAGGAAGTCAGCCATATCGAGGTGCGTTCGCAGGGTGTTGCATTAGCGCTCACCATGCCAACGATTGAGAAGCTCACATCGACGTACTTCGTCCGCTGCGAACTGTTTGCTGGCCCTGGATCGAAACTGGTCGACAATGTGTATTGGCAATCCACAACATTGGATGATCTTGGGAGCTCATCCAATGACAAGTCGCACGGTTTAAACCAGGCAAGTTGGGCAGACTTTACGGCGCTGAATACGATGCCCAAGGTCCAATTGCAAGTTGATGGAATAGGTCATACATATGCGGGTAAAGGTAGCATTATTATTACATTGCACAACCCATCAGACCATATCGCATTTTTTGAACGGGTTGAAGTGACCAGGGGAAAGGACGGAGAGGAAATACTCCCGATCTTATACGACGATAACTATGTAACGGTGTTTCCTTACGAGACCGTCAAGATTACCAGCACATTCGATCAGGTTATCGGTAGTGATAAAAGTCGACTGTGGCTAAAACTGGTGGGCTACAACACGTTAAAGGAGATAGCGCCGATTCACTAGCATTCAAGCGACTCAATGATCAGGTAGTTGTGGCTCCTTGCGTGATCTCGATAGACGTCTTAGCGCGAGAATGGCTAACTGGCCCGCACGAATCTCTCTTGATGAATTCGGTCGGAATCGTGATCCACTGAGGATCCAGGTCGGGTTTGACAATGCGATTGAGAATCAATTCGACCGGCTGCTTGCCTAATTGCTCGGGAAATTCCCGGGTGGTGCTCAAAGCCGGATAGAGCCACGTGCCAACTGTGTCGTCACAGCCCGCAACACTAATATCGCCGGGGATTTTTAGCCCCCTGTCCCGAGGGGCCTTATAAACTCCGTGGGGCCGTCGGGTCACTGCCCGCCAGGATTGCTGTGACCGATTTGTTGCGGGCCAAGAGCGATTTGGTGCCCAGATATCCACTCTCCGCATCGTTGGAAGCAGTCATTCCATCAAGATCCCACCGCACCTGACCGAGATCGAGGGCGAATAGCGAGCACCGGCATCCATCCTTAGACATCCGGAGCGGCAGCGCCCAGAGGCAAACAGAAAAAGCATAGAGCAATTTTTCACGTGTAGCAAGCAACAGCCGGAGCGGCGGCAAGGCCTGAAGTCCGCGTAGCTAAAGGGCTTGGTCGTCGTTCTGGGCCCTGCTTGCGTCTGATTTACATATTCAGGCCTGAAAACTCTCTATAGAACTAGAAATATATCTTGCCTCCAAGATTGCGCGGCTTTATGCTGATCGAAAGTTTCTCACCAGTAATGCCGTAGACGCTGCGTTTATCGCAGATTGGCTCTTCCTAGCAGGCGGCGGGGCAGTTCTTTGGGATTCAAGCTCTCAGTGATGGCCGCGTCATTGTCCGAGCGGCTGGAATCCTTGACGGAACCGCCGGCTCGAGGCAATCCAGAGTCGCCCTTGCTCTGGACGTACAACAGCATCCCAATGTTGCGTTGCCTAGGGAGCAGCGCCGCCACGCGATCATCCGTAAAGAGCATGGAATACAGGCAAAAGCGCTTGTAGGACGGGTACCCGCACAAGTCTAAAGTTCCAGTACTCAAAGCCGTTAAGAAGGAAAATGTCATGTCAAAGCGCTGCCCGCACCGGGACCAGGTTCTTGGTCTCAGTGAGTCGATTTCTCGACGCGACTTTCTGGAGGGGGCATTGCTTGCCTCAACCGGTCTGTTAACGGCATCTTCTCCTCTCCAACTTCTTGCTCAGGGAAACGGGGTCGATGCAGCCGCCTGGAGTGGATACACCGGCGAGGGTGACTACAAAACCTCCGCCGGCAACATTGAGCAGGTGGTTCAGAATGCTCATGCAGTTCGTGATGGCACGTATGACAAAATCTCTTCGCAAGTCATTGACACCGGCGAGATCTACGATTGTGCCATCGCCGGAGGGGGTTTTTCCGGCTTGTCTGCGGCCTTGTTTTTCCAACAACGGACACGGGCCAATCGCAACTGTATCGTCCTCGACAACGCGAGCATTTTTGGTGGTGTGGCAAAGCGCAACGAATTTCTTGTCGATGGGCATCGTCTCTATGCTCCTCAGGCATCTGTGCACTTCCAGCCCCCTTATCCTGACAGCTTCTTAAGCGGGGTCTACCAATCCATGGGGCTGGATTGGGGCGCGTTCAAGTCGTACCAGGAGTGGCAGGGACCTTCTCCGGAGATTTCGTTATCCAGGAGCCCATACGGAGAAGGCAACATCAACGGCAAAGCTGCGTATGGCTTCTTCTTCGGCGCAAAGTTCGGTCACCGACCAGGCATTTGGGTTAAGGATCCTTGGGGAAAAAATCTAGAAGGGACCCCGTTCTCAGAAACCACCCGCCAGGAGATGCTGGCGTTGCAACATGAACGGCATATTGCGCCTCCATTGGTCTACGACTATCCAGGCGACGCGGTTTCGCGCCAATTGGACAGCATGACGATTGAAGATTACCAGGTGCGCACTTTCGGCGTGAGCCGAGAGACCATACGCCTGCTGACCACGAACGAAACCTCAGGGGGATTCGGTCTCGGACCCGACGTGCTGTCGGCTTTTCTTATCTACGAATGGAACAAAACAATTCCGACTATCGATGACAGTATGGCGACAGGTATCCAGATGTTCCCCGGTGGAAACTCTGGCATGACGCGACTGCTGGTCAAAACGCTGATTCCGACAGCCATCGATGGCCCACGGACCATGGAGGCAGTTTGGAAGAACCCGGTCAACTTCGGCGCTTTGGATCAGCCAGGGCAGCGCGTCCGCTTGCGACTGAACTCGACGGTAGTCCGGGTTGAGCACATAGGAGAGCCAAACAAGTCGGAGTTCGTTTCGCTGATTTATGTAAAGGATGGTCACCTCCAACGGATCAAGGCCAGGACGGTAGTGATGGCCGGAGGGGGATGGATGACGAAGCACGTGGTGCGGGACCTGGACGAATCGCGGCGAAATGCGTACGCCGAGTTCCACTATTCGCCCTACCTGGTCGCGAACGTTGCGGTTCGGAACTGGCGCTTTCTCTATGATCTGGGGATCTGTGGCGGCGGCTGGTTCGAGGGGTTTGGCCGCTATGTAAATGTACGTAAGGATGCGAACTTCGGTGTGGATACACCCCTGGTTGGCCCTGATCTTCCCACCGTGCTCACCTTCTTTGTGGATTTTGCCAAGCCGGGACTTCCGGTGGCCGAGCAGGGTATGCGGGGCCGCGCGGAGCTACTGTCGACCCCTTTCACGGAATACGAACGGCAGATACGTGAGCAGATGACGGACATGTTCGCTGCTTCGGGTTTCGACGCGAAGCGGGACATCGCAGGAATCGTTCTCAACCGATGGGGCCACCCGTTTATTAATCCGCAACCGGGCTTTTTCTTCGGGCTAAACGGCAATCCTGCTCCGCGTCAGGCGCTCCGCGCCGGCACCTTTGGAAGAATTGCGTTCTCGCACTCGGATCTTGCCGGTGCGATGGATCATCGGAACGCATTCATGGAAAGCAACCGGGCGGTGAACCAACTGTTAGACCGAGTGCTGGTTTAATGTTCTGAAACGCGAAGGGTTGTTTTTGCCGTCCTGGCTGCGGCATGGGATATTCTCAAATCTCACGCCGCTCGGGCTTACGGTCCCGACGGCAAATGCCTCTATGAAAACTTTGGACATCTCAATCGCGGGTGAAATTAATCTTGACCTCATCATGTATGGGTTGCCCGAGGTCATGCCGATGGAAAGGGAGCTGCTCGGCACGGATTTCCAGCTCACCTTGGGCAGCTCATCGGCTATTCTTGCGCACAATATTGCCGTATTGGGTCTTCACACTGGATTCATTTGTCTAGTGGGGAGGGATGCGTTGGGCACGGTTGCCCTGGAACGGCTAGGGGCGAGCGGCGTCGATCTAAGCCGGGTCCGGGTGAGCGAAGATAGCACCGCCACCGGCGTCACCCTGATCCTTCCTCATGGAAGGGAGCGCCATATTCTCACCTATCCGGGAACGATGGCGAACCTGCGCCTTCGCGATCTGGACCTTGATTATCTGAAGTCGGCGAAACATTTTCACCTCTCGTCGCTTTTCCTTCAGCATTCTCTCGAGCCCGACGTGCCGGCACTGTTTAAAGAATTGAAAAGTGCAGGCCTGACGATCTCGCTCGACACCAACGATGATCCCAGCGGGAAGTGGGGGGGCGTGTTCGACGAGTTGCTCTCCTACGTCGACATTCTGTTGCCCAATGAGAGGGAAGCCTGCCGCATGACCAAAAAGGCGACGGTGGACGAGGCGATTGAGGAACTTGGACGGCGGGTGCCTTGCGTGGCTATCAAACGCGGATCCCGAGGCTCCATCGTTCGGGTTGACGCAAAGACGTTTTCCGCTCCCGCCGTTTCTGTAACTCCAGTGGATACGATCGGGGCGGGCGATAGCTTCAATGCCGGATTTCTGTTCGGCTGGCTCAAAGGCTGGCCTCCGGATCAATGTGCTTATGCGGGCAATATTACCGGCGCGCTTTCCACGCAAGGAGTTGGGGGAACGGAGGCGTTCCGGGATCCCGGCCTGGTACAACGCTTCCTTGCGCAGCATTCTTTTCCGGCCCGGCGGGTTTCGCAGCGAATCGATTGAGGCAAGGGAGTATGCAGTGAGTGAGCCCAGCAAGAGCATCAACGACAACTTCATGGCCATGGTCTCGGCGAAAGCCGAGGTAACCCTTCCTCTGAGCGAATTTCAGCCGCAATCGACGCTCGTGCAAGAGGTACATCACGTCGAGCGCGCACGCTTCCCGGCGATCGACTACCACAACCACCTGGACGCTCTCGACCCGGTTGACGTGCTGCGCGTTATGGATGCCTGCAGCATCGAACGCATGGTGAACATCACCATGAAGACTGGTGACGAAGCCATTCGCATGATCCACAAGTGGGGTTCGGTCGATACCGGAAGGTTCACTACCATCGGTTGGATGGACTGGTCAGATGTAGCAGCGGATAATTTTGTTGCCGTCACCTTAGACCGGCTGGAGAGGCTGGTGGAGCATGGAGCCAGGGGGATCAAGTTTTGGAAGGACCTGGGACTGACTGTGCGCGACGGAAAGGGAGACCTGCTGCGCGTGGACGACGAGCGCCTGGCGCCCATCTTTGACAAGGCAGCGGAGTTGGGTATTCCGGTCATGTTTCACATTGCGGATCCCGACGCATTCTTCTTGCCGATCGACGGGCACAATGAGCGTTTTGAGGAACTGGCGGCGCACCCTGACTGGGGCTTTCATGGCTCTCAATTCTCCAAGGCAGAATTGCTTGATCAGCGTGACCGGGTCATTGCCCGTCATCCAAGAACTACCTTTGTCGCAGCCCATGTAGCCGAGTGTGGAGAAAACCTGGGTCGCGCCGCGAAGCTGCTGGAGAACCATCCCAACGTCTTGCTGGACATCAGTGCACGTGCTTCGGAACTTGGCCGGCAGCCTTATTCCTCGCGCGCTCTCTTCCTCCGCTTTCCTGATCGCATTCTCTTCGGCGCCGACCTGGTGCCCGAAGAATCCATGTATCGCCTCTATTTCCGGTTTTTGGAAACGGCAGACGAATACTTTGACTATCCTTCGCATGCATCGCGTCAAGGCCGCTGGCAGATCCAGGGAATCTATCTGCCGGAAGATGTCTTACGCAAGGTCTACCGGGACAATGCGCTGCGGCTTTGGAAGTAGAAACGGACTAAGTGGTTGTTTGCTCTAACCTACAGAGTTTGGTTTTCTGCAGCCTGCTAGTCAGCTCGAAGCGCCTGCATCGGATCGATGGACGCCGCACGACGCGCGGGAAGAAAACTTGCCAGCAGGGCTGCTGAGGACAAGGCAACGATCGCCATGAACAGGCTCAGCGGATCATATGACTTCACTGCGTAGAGCTGACGTTGAATCCAATGTGCGCCCAGCAACGAGATGGGAACGCCCGCAGCCAAACCCAAAACCACCTGCATAAGAGCAGCGCGCATCACCAGCATGGCCATACGGTCTCGCTGCGCCCCTAGCGCCATCCGCAGTCCGATCTCGCGCGTTCTCTGCGCGACCTGGTACGACGTAATGCCGTAGAGCCCGACAGATGCGAGCACCAGCGTGAGCAGTCCGAACAGCGCCGTCAGACGAGCAACCAGACGTTCCTGGCTAAAATTGACGGCAAGCTGTTCGTCGAGAGAACGCAGGTCAAGGATGGTCAGGTTGGGATCGATATGCGACAGCGTCTCACGCAAGGTCGCGTCCAGGTTTTGCGGGACCCCGCGGAAGCTCATGACGACCGAGGTAATGTAGTGCGTCTGCGTCTCCAGGTTGATCGCCGTCGGATTCTTCAAATTGTGCTGCCACTGCGAAAGCGGGGCGAAGAACATAGCCTGTGCTTCTTCCCGGGGTTGCTTATATTTCGCATTCGCCACCACGCCGACAATCTCGTACGCTCCGAAATCCTCGCGGTCATAAACTCCGAAGTGACGTCCAATGGGGTCTTCATTGGGGAAATATTTTTTCGCAAACGCCTGGTTTATGACCGCCACGAATTGTGAGCCGGCCGTATCTCCCCCGCTCAAGCTGCGTCCCCGGATCACCGGCTGACCAACGGCCGCAAAGAAGTTTGGGCTCACCCGGTTGATCAGCACACTACTATCATCCTGCGGCCCTGGTTTAGGCCTCCCCGGGATATAGGCATCGAAGCTCCAGTCATTTCCATCCAGAGGACTATAAATAGCCAGGCCTACGCTCTCCATTCCCGGGATTGCCGTAAACTGCTGTTCCAGGCTCCGATTCAGCGCATCGAGCTTCTCCGGTTGATATCCGGCCCCCAATGGATCCAGATGCAGGACATACCGGTTGGCCGTCTGAAAACCAAAATCCTGATGTTCCAGGTTACGCAGACTGCGGGTCAGAAGGCCCGCGCCGACCAGCAGGACCACTGAAAGAGCGGCCTGAAAAACAATCAAGGACCTCAGCGGCAGCCTACCCCGATCGCCGGCTGCCCGGTTCGCTCCCTTCAACGCCTCGGCAGGATCCCCACGGGAAGTGATCCACGCGGGAACGATGCCGAACACCACGCCGGTGATCAGCGACAGCACGAACGCAAATCCGAGTACGGCCAGAGAGGGAGTTACATTAATTGCGCTATGCAGGGAGTCGGGAAACGCCAGGGCCACGACCGATCGTGTTCCGGCATACGCAATAGCCAATCCTGCCAGGCCACCCAGGCATGAGAGAAGCATGCTTTCGCTAAGCATCTGCCGCATCAGCCTTGGCCGCGCAGCTCCCAGGGCCATGCGCATGGAAAGTTCGCTTCTCCGTTTCGTGCCCCGCGCCAGCAGTAGGTTCGCCACGTTTGCGCATGCGACCAGCAAAACAAACCCGGAGATCGTCAACAGCAGATAAAGCTCGTTCCCGGTTTTGTCCTGCAGGTCCTGAATGCCGGCTCCACCGGGCGTCAAGATCACGTGCAATCTTGGTAGGAATCTGGCAGTTTTGTCTTTCTTATACTCGGCCTGAACCGCGATCCATTGCCGGAGATGACTCGAAATTTTCTCTTGCAGAGGTCCCAGGATCACGCCGGGCCGGACTCGGCCCAGCAAATACAGCCAGCACTCGTCGGGATGCTGCAGGATCGAATTCGCCTGCGCCAGCAGTGGCTCGGCGGAGAGCGGTATCCAGAATGCCGGGGGATTGGGGCTGATGCGGTCGCCGAAAAAGCCGGGCGGCGCAATCCCCACCACCGTGAACGCATGGCTCTGCAAATAGAACGTCGACCCGACCACAGACAAGTCGCTCCCATGGTCAGACTGCCAGGCCTGGTAGCTCATCACCACAGCGGGTGCTGCGCCAGGCCGATCGTCAGCGTCGGTAAGGGTTCGGCCGGCAAACGCTCCCACGCCGAGCATGCTGAAGTAGTTGCCGGTAACAAACTCGCTCGGCTCCGCAAGTGCCGTGTTGTTCCCTCTGCGAACGCTGATGGGGTTGTGGGCGGCCTGCATCGCCGCGAGTTGCGCAAACTCCGGCGTCGACTCGCGCAGTGAACGATAAAGAGGATACGAAAAAATATCGAAGTCGCCGCTGTCACGCTGCATTCCATCGCTAAGACAACAGTCAGCTTTATCGCCAATGCGAATGAGGGATTTCGGATCGCCAACCGGAAGCGACTTCATCAGAATGGCGTGCATCAGCGTGAAGATTGCCGTGTTGGCGCCGATTCCAAGTGCAATGGTCAAAATGACTGTCATGGCGAAGCCAGGCGCCATGCAAAGCTGCCGAACCGCATACCGGATATCCTGCCCAAGCTGTTCCAACCATAGAATTGAGCGCTCGTCGCGGTGCATTTGTTTTGCCTGCTCGACGCCGCCGTACGCGCGCCTGGCGGCCAGGTGCGCCTCTTCCGCACTCATCCCTGTGCGCAGAAAGTCCTCTTCCAGCAATGCCAAATGAGAAGTGATCTCGCGTTCCAGCTCCGCTTCCATTTGGCGGCGGCGAAAGAGGGTCTTGCACTTCGACATCAGGCGATGGAGAGAAATCATGACTGGAAGTCCTCCAGCAGCAGCCGCTCCACCAGCCCTGCCATCCTGCGCCAGCGCAGTGTTTCCTGGTTCAGCGCTTTTTCTCCGGCTTTGGTGATGGCATAGTATTTGGCTTCGCGGTTGCTCTCGGTCCTGCCCCAGGTACCCTTGATCCATCCATACTGTTCCAGGCGAACGAGAGCGGGATAGAGCGTTCCCTGGTTCAGATTGAGGAGTTGGTCCGACACTTGCTGCAGCCGGGTCGCAATCTGGTAGGCATGCTGCGCCCCCATGCTGGCCAAAGTGCGCAGAACGATGAGGTCAAGGGTTCCCTGCAGCAGCTGGATCTGTTCCTTTTCTTCACTAGACATGCAAGTAGTCTCCCCTGCAAACAGGATGACGCTATTTCACTAGGATGTCAAGTGAAGCCGCTTCGGCGGGCCCGGCCAGGAATGCTTCCCTCCCTCGAAAACCTGGATTTGACAATACTGTGACCGACTCGTGACATCGTTACAGCGGCGGGACGGTATGGTGGGATTGAGAGCGGTAAAGGGCGAATTGCATCCGCCACCACCTCCTGTCTATGGGGACAAGGTAGAAAGGGCCGTCATGGCAACAATGACCTCTTTATCGGCGCCGCCAGAACTGTCACGGCAGTTCGAATGGTGTTCCCTCTTTCTGGCTCATTTAAATGATTTCGCAGCCCTCGCATGGTACCTGGTAGCCGACGGAAAGCTCGTCGAATGTATTGTGATGAACTCACTGAAAAGCCTGGAGCGTATTCCGTTCGATGCCTCCCAACCTCTGCTCACTTATAACCAGGCGCGTAACATGCTGATCACCGAAGGCATCGAAGCGCTGCACCTGGAGCACACCGGGGAGAGGTTCGGTGACAATTTGCCTGCTCGTGACCTTCTCGATCTGCCACGCCTGGCATTTCGCGTGGGTCAGCGCCTGCTCTTTTCTGCGGATACAAAATGTTATGACGCTTAGAAACTAAGTTACTCAGGCTGAGTAGTCCGTAGACAGACTCAACTGCTTCCACTGCTGGTCCGACGCGAGCTTTTCCAGTGCGCTCTTTTCAGCCGCGGCGTAGCTGTCGCTCCCGAGCAGTAAACGAAGAGGCGGCTCCGGCAGTGACACGACATGCAAAAGAACCGCGGCCGCCTTCGCCGGGTCACCTGGCTGTCTCCCGTTGTAGTTTCGTTGGAAGCGGGCAGTGGCACCTACCGTGGACTCATACTCAGGGCGTCCTTCACGGACATCTGTGGACGAGCCAGCGAAATCCGTGCGGAAACCACCCGGCTCGATGATGGTGACCTTGATGCCTAGAGGGCCAACCTCTTTCGCGAGCGACTCTGAAAAGCCTTCTACCCCAAACTTTGCCGCGGCGTAGGGCGCGCGTCCGATGGGGCCAATCCGGCCGCCGATCGAGCTCACCTGGATAATATGTCCCCGTCTTTGTTCGCGAAAATGAGCAAGCACAGCCTTCGTCATGATGATGACACCGAAAAGATTTGTCTCGATCTGCTCCCGAAAATCCTCGATTGGCGTATCTTCAACCGGACTGACATTCCCATATCCCGCATTGTTGACAAGGACGTCCAGGCCTCCGAAGGTTTCGATCGCCGCCTCGACAGCCCGTTTCGCTTGCGTTTCGTTGGTGACGTCGAGCGAAATTGTGCGGATATTGTTGCCGAACCGGTTCTCCAGGTCAGCCAATTGTTCCGTCTTCCGCGCACCGGCCACGACCATATGCCCTGCTTCCAGTGCCGCCACGGTGAACGCGCGACCAAGTCCCCGGGAACTCCCGGTAATCAACCATACTTTTGACATGCGACCTCCGCATCGATAGGAAAGAGATGCGGTAGGCCAGCGATTCGATTTCTGATCATGCGGTTTCGAGTGCCTGTTTCCGGCTCGCTGTTCGAGCTTTGGGCAGGAGAAACCCCACGCTGATCAGCCAGATAAATCCCGGAAAACGCACCAGTGGGATGAGGAAGAGGAGTTTCGGGAAGGCGAGATGGAGCCAGCTGATCTCGCCCGCCACAGCGAGCACGAGACCGAATACGATCACCCAGACTGGCAGCAATTTGCGGAACGCCGCGGTGACCGAAACGCCGGCCATGAGCAAGCCCATGGGTACCGAGAAACCAGGTCCCCCGAGACCATAACCGACATAGTAGAGCGCCAACACGAGCGGAGCATCCTGGAGGATGCCGGGCCGGAGCATCGTCCACATGGCCATGGATCCTGCAAATGCGTCGGCAACCACGAGAAATCCGCCGAGAAGCGCTACATTTACGCCGAAGGTGTCTCCTCCAAGCAAACGCAACCGGCTCACTACGGCGGCGGTGAAGAGCCCGAGACAGACCATGGCGCCGAACTGGAACACAATGCAGAAGAGCACCCGCCCGCCATAATTCTGGAAGTAGGGAATGATGACCGAAGCCGGCTCCCATGGGCCAGGCCAATAGGGTTGCTTGTACAACTGGGTGACCGGATACAGGCCTATCCAGAAAAGGACGGTGTAAAGAATAGCCAGCATGCCGGGGTGCGGACCGGTACGGGAGAGTGGCGCGCTGTCTGAGTTCATAAGCCGACGCTTTCTGCTGCTGAACTACGCAGCCACAGTTCCATCACAAGCGTGTTGAGAGAGAAGCCGATCCAGAAGGCGATGCCGAAGAACTGTTGCGGTGTCAAATGCGTGAGACGCGCAGTGGCAAAGAAGACTCCCATGATGGGCCGGGTGGTGGCGATACCGAGCAGGATGGCCACCGCGCGAAATGTCCATCTTCGCTTTGCGTATGCATCGGCGCGTCGAAGCGAGAGATAAGCCTGCGTCAGCGAGACGGCGAAGAGCGTATTGAAAAACAGCACGGCGGAACGCTCCAGCCATCCACCAACCGCGTTGATGCTCATGGCATAAGCGGTTGCTGCTACGGTAAAGCCGAGCACGAAGAAGCCTCGCTCGACAGCACGCGAGCCGCTGGTGCGGCTCCAAAAGAGAAATGGCAGCAAGACAACAAAGGCCAACGCGCAGAGAATGTGCAACCAGGTGAGCGCGGCGTGGGAGACGAACCAGGCATCAAGACCAGCGAGTTGCGGAGGTGCGCCTGGCGATGGGGGAAGCAGCAAGGCCGCTGCACGACGCAACACCGCAGCGACCCCGATGACTATGCAAGCCCAGAACGCGATCCTGAGCCATAAAGGAAAGCCCGGAGCAACAGTAACCCTCGGGAATGCGCTTACCGGCTGTGCGCGTCCGCCATCAGAAGCCATCTCCATAGCAAATCCCTTATGCCTTGAACTCTACACATTCGTTTTACACGTTGTCAAATAATAATTGACGGGTAGACTCTTAACCGTGGCCACAAAGAGCACTGAAGAACCGCGGCGCCCCTACGAGTTGGGCAAGCGGCTGGAGCAAATGGAAGAGAGCCGCGCTGCCATTCTTCGCGCTGCCAGATCTCAATTAGAGGCGAATGGGTATCGGCAACTAACGATGGGGTCGCTCGCGGTGGAGAGCGGGGTGACGCGCCAGACCATTCACAATCTTTTCGGAACCAAGGCCGGCGTGCTGGAGGCGCTCTTTGACCTCATTGCGCTGGACGGCGGGATGGAGAGCATGCGGAACGTCATGACGCAGCCCTCCACTGAGGCAATGCTGGAGGGGTTTGTTGAAGTATTTTGCCGCTTCTGGTCCAGCAATCGTTTGCTACTGCGGCGCATCCATGGGATCGGCGCCATCGATCCGGAGTTCGGAACGGTGATCGAAGCGCGCAATGGCCGCAGATACGGCGCGGCCAAGCGCATTGTGAGCCGCATGGGCGGCGGGGATCTCGTGGAGCGAGCTTCCGCGCTGACTGCCCTGACCTCATTCGAGTTTTTCGATGCATTGGCGGACAATCTTCGAGACGAGAAGCGCGCCGCAGCCATCGTCCTGGAGCTGACTCGAAAGATGCTCAACGGCTAGCGATCAGGCTGACGCTAATTGACCGGACCTGTCCGGCTACTCATGGGCTTCGTCGTACCGGCAGCGATTGCGAGAACGCGTTCGCGCACCACATCGTAGCTGGGTTGCCCGGTAAGAAACTCATACGTGTAGTGAGTCTGGATGGTTCGACCGTCAGCGCTCTTTTGATCTGGGGCGTAGCCGTCAAGGCTGTAACCGCGCTGCCCGGCTGCAGCTTCCGCCGGGTGTTCCTTGGCAAACTGCGGCTGGTCGAAGTCATTGCTTTCCAGGGTAATACGGAGGCCGGGCTGTCCCGCTGCATCGAAAGTGCGGGCGATGAGGTGAACATGGTACGGACCCCACGGCGTGAACGCCGGATAGAACTGGATGGTCTTGTCCCCCTGGTGAACGGTTTCCAGAAGGAAGTCCCGTAGCTTACCAAGCTGTGAGTTCGGATCCTGGTTGTGTTGCTTGGTAACCAGCGCAATCTCTTCGTCCCGCTTTTCCGCATGGTGTGGATCCTTAACCATCTGCGCGTAGGCGCGCGCAAGAAGAAGATGAGTCTGCCAGTCGTCCGGCTGGGCTGCTTCGATCGGTTGCAGTGTTTGAACAACAAAATCGGCGTCGCCCAGATTGAGAGCAGCCTCGGAAGCGAACTTCTTGTAAACGGGATTCTCTGGCTCTTCACCCATGAGTTTTTTGAAATCCGTCAGGGCGATGTCATAGTGTTTCGCCCGGAGAGAATTGACCGCCTCGTCGAACTCGGCTTGGTGAGGATTAGCTACAGAAGGGGAACTTTGCGCCGCCTGCCCCGGCACGGTCAAGAAGAAAACCATCCCGCACACGGTGAGGGCGAACACCCTGAACCTCGACCTGAAACTGCACAAGGTGGTGAACATGCGTTGCTGGGCGCTCCTTGTATGCGGCTTTCGAGTAAAGTCACGGGAGATATTCAAATTTTTCCAGAACAACCTCGTTTTCATTCTGCAGAGGGTACTTATGAGATTCGATCACGTAGAGAATTAGCTGAACTTTTTCCTGGCCGGGAGTCGGCACACCCGTGGTAAAGACATTTTCAGAAATGACAGGTGCTCCAGGACGGACAGACGATCCGCGAAAGGTCTTGAAGCTTGCCCGGCCCGATTCCCAATGCATTACGTGTGTCACGGTACCAGAGGGCATGGTAAACGGCGCGAGGTTTCCAGGGATATAGAAAGGTTGAACCCCATACTGCGCGTTGTTTTTATTCGCAGGGTCTCCCCACCGGCTCATCTCCACATCCAGCTCACGGAAATGTTCATCCCCGCCCCAGTCATCAAAGGTGTTGAAGCTTAAAACAGCGGCTGGTTCAAGGTGGGTGACATCCCGCACCACGTAAATGTAGGTTCCATAGCCTAAACTTCGTGTGAGTTCCAACTCGACGCAAGTCCAATGTCCTGATCGCTTCTTCATGAGGAGGTGAAGGGCTCCGCTCGCATCGGTCCACGCATTGTCAGGGTTATATAAATTGTTGAGACCCCCGCGAGTGCCGGCAATGGTGCGAACGGTCCAGTCATATCCACTGAACTTGAGAGGCTTTGTAGGCGCCAGCTGTGGTTGGCCTACGCCGTTCACACTCTTTACTGCAACTATGGAGCCACCGCGGGCCGGAGCAGTATCCATCGTGGGCGGTGGGTGGAATCCAGGATCGACCAACAAGGCCGCGTATTCGAATCCAAGGTGGGTGGGGGTGCTCCAGGTGGAGTCTGCTTTGATCGGAATAAAGGGCTTGTCCGGCCAGGGCTGCACCCACCATGGCCCACTCCTGGCATAGACGACAATCTGTTGACCAGGACGCGCGCCGGAAACGCGACCGGCAATGAAACCCACTCGTTCGCGGCCACCTTGCGCCGCAGGAGGAATGGTGGTGAATTCCACCACTGGGTCAGGCTGGACGACGGGCGCGCGGCAACCGCTGAACCCTGCGGCGAGCAGGAGCAGCACGCATACGCCAAGCTTAGTTCTCACGCAGAACATCAACATAGACTATACGGCCAGTCTGGACAGAAAATCTAAGGAACCGGACGGAGAGAGGAAGCGTAACAACACCAGGGAAAGTTGCGCTTTGGAGAGGTAAGGATGACAACCAGCTGGCTAAATCTTTGGATTGGGACGGGCTTGGGCACACTCCTGGGCGTTCTCGGTAACTGGCAGATCGGCGCCAGATGGCGGAAACGGTCGGAACGGCGGGCACTTGACAGGGAATATCACTCGTTGGCCGGGCACTATATAAACTACCTCGTCAAAGACGACGGAAACCACGAACCAACTGGAGAAACCATAGAACTCACCTGGCAGCCCCACGGTGGCGTATTCGAAGCGACCGGCTTCCTTAAGAACGGACACCCCGATTGGCATAGCTACATAAGAATGAGCATGGAATACAAAGGAACCGGCACCG
The DNA here is from genome assembly GCA_963826875.1 of uncultured Acidobacteriaceae bacterium. GTDB lineage: Bacteria > Acidobacteriota > Terriglobia > Terriglobales > Acidobacteriaceae > PALSA-350. Next base: position 30,991 of record CAWGYP010000003.1, read on the forward strand.
GGCACTACAACTACGTAGACTCGATTCATGGAGGAATTCAGCAGCTCATCTACTCGAAACAAGCACGCGCTTTCCAGGTGATGGGGAGCAGCCGCACGAAGAAAGAATTCTCCCACTACTGGAAGCTGAAGGAGTGAGGCTGGTCCCACATTTCCTTTTTGGAGTGGACGCCATGGCAGTATAGTGGGCGTCGTGATCCAAGGGAGAAATGATGGACCGATCGGCGTGGCTGAACCGATGGAGAACGAGCAGCGCCGGGGGAACACCCATCCTGGGCGCGGGCGCGGGGACTGGAATTTCTGCCAAGTGCGCCGAAGCAGCAGGCGCCGACCTCATCATCATTTACAACTCGGGCCGCTACCGCATGGCCGGGCGCGGATCCCTGGCGGGCCTCATGCCCTATGGCGACGCCAACGCCATCGTCCTCGAGATGGCGCGCGAAGTACTGCCCATCGTGCGCCAGGTTCCGGTGCTGGCCGGTGTTTGTGGAACCGATCCTTTTCGCATCATGGACGTGTTTCTTCGCGATCTAAAGCAACTCGGCTTTGCCGGTGTGCAGAACTTCCCCACGGTGGGGCTGATCGATGGCCTCTTCCGCGAGAATCTTGAGGAAACCGGAATGGGATTCTCCCTCGAAGTTGAGATGATTGCACGCGCGCATGAGCTCGACCTGCTCACCTGCCCTTACGTCTTCGATGAAGACCAGGCGAAGGAAATGGCAAAAGCCGGCGCGGACCTCCTGATCGCGCACATGGGACTCACTACCAAAGGAACCATCGGCGCCCGGACAGCCATCACGCTCGATCAGTCGATTGCCCGCATTCAAGCTATCCGGGAAGCAGCTGTCTCCGTCCGCCCCGATGTTCTGGTCCTGTGTCATGGCGGCCCCATCGCTGAGCCGGACGACGTCGAGTACGTCCTGAGCAGAACTCAGGGCGTTTGCGGATTCTTTGGCGCCTCGAGCATCGAACGTCTACCCACCGAGCGCGCAATCACCGAGCAAGTACGAAGTTTCAAGAATTTAAGAGCGCAAAGGAGCAACCATGGCTAAGCCCGCCGGCCGGCGATTCGTCACACCCGCCGCTGTCGAAACCCAGGTCTTTGATTGGGGAACGATCAAGTGGCTCAGCGAACCGCGTGTCACGGGCACGGACCGCTTCACCATGGGCGTGGTGCTGCTGCAGCCTGGCAAAGGGCATGCACGGCACAATCACCCGGGAACCGAGGAGATTTTGTACGTGGTCTCGGGGCAAGGCAAGCAGATGATCGACATCGACGGCGAGCAATGGGAACCCATCGCTGCTGGAGAAATGATTCACATTCCCGCTGACATCTTCCACTCCACGGTCAACACCGGCTGGGAACCTTTGAAATTGATTGCCGTCTACTCGCCACCGGGCCCCGAAGCGCTCCTGCGCGCGATGCCGGAGTGCCGTGTGCTCGCCCCGGGCGAGCTGCCGGAAACCTAGTGTGATGATTTCCCAAACCATTGCTCTGATCGGAACGTTCGACACCAAGGGAGAAGAGTTCTGCTTTCTGCGTGAGCGGATCGAGAGCGCGGGCCTGCGAACGCTGATGATCGATGTCGGTGTGCTGGGGGACCCGGGTTTTGCGGTGGATATTTCAGCAGCAGACGTGGCCGCGGCAGCAAAGGAGGATCTCGCCGCACTTAGAAGGGACAGAGACCGGGGTCGAAGTGTAACCGCCATGGCGATTGGTGCACAGGCGATTGTTGGCTGGCTCGTCGAACAGGGCGCCCTTCATGGAGTGGTTTCGCTCGGCGGTTCTGCGGGCACGGCCATAGCGACCGCTGCCATGCGCGCCCTGCCATACGGCTTTCCAAAGTTGATGGTTTCTACTTTAGCTGCGGGCGATACCAGGCCCTACGTGGGAACCAGAGATATTTGCATGATGCCTTCGGTGCTCGACATCGCTGGTCTGAATCGCGTGTCTCGCCGAATCCTCCGCAATGCCGCTGGGGCGATTTGTGGAATGGTGGCCGCAGAGCAGACCACTGCTCTCGACCAGAAGCCGTCCATCGCCGCGACCATGTTCGGCGTCACCACGCCTTGTGTCACCGCCGCCCGCCGTGTCCTGGAGGCGAGAGGCTACGAGGTTCCGGTCTTTCATGCCACCGGCACCGGTGGCCGGGCGATGGAGCAATTGATCGAGGAAGGCGCCTTTCTAGCCGTTCTCGACCTCACCACCACGGAGCTCGCAGACGAGCTGGTAGGCGGGGTGATGAGTGCGGGACCGCATCGCCTGGAAGCGGCCGGCCGTAAGGGCATTCCGCAATTGGTGTGCCCGGGCGCGATCGACATGGTGAATTTCGGACCGCTGGAAACCGTGCCGGCCCAATTCCACTACCGCAACCTGCACATCCACAACTCCAGCGTAACCCTCATGCGGACGACTCCGGAGGAATGCGCGGAGATCGGGCGGATCACAGCCATGAGGCTCAATGGCGCAAGCGGGCCGGTGACGGTGTTGATTCCATTGCGAGGCGTTTCCGCTATCGACAGGGACGGAGGCCCTTTCTTTTCACGGGAAGCGCTCGACGCCTATCGCCTGGCATTGAAAGCGGAGCTGAGCCCCAACATCCGGCTGGTTGAACTGGACGCGCACATCAACGACGAAAGCTTTGCACGGGCCGCCGCAGACCTGCTGATCGAATCGCTACCACTCCACGCTTAAGGAACGGCCGCATCTGCGTTGGAGGCAATCGGCTCCTCCTGCCTGGCGCGCACGGGATAGAAAAATTGCAGTGGTGAAGAAATCAATTGCTTGAGCACATAGCGTAGCAACGATACACGCTCCTGGTGGCTCACGTCGTAGGCTCGCAGCGCCACGTAAGAGGCTATGGCAAAGCTGACTCCCAGATTCAACACAAACATGACGGCGATGCCGACCATGGCAGAGTACAGCCATACCTGGACAAACGCAGAAGGCCCGACGCGAGCAGCCGCGAAGGCAAACATGCCGGTGTTCAGCGTCACGTGGCGGACGTCGAGCGGCAAGCCAAAGAACTCCGCCACCACCGGCAGAAACGCCAACAGGTAACCCAACGAGATGCTGGTGCTCCAGGGGCCAATGTTCCGGTCTACCCAATCGGCAATCGCCTGCATCCTTCTATCGCCGATGGTTTGGCGTAGCTTGTGCTGCGCAATCGAAGCAGGAATGCGGTGATAGACGGCAAAGTTCTCGAACCACCCGCCAATAAGGCCAGCGAGCCAAAGCAGAACACCGGTCAGCGCGGCATCGATGGCCGTTGGTGAGGCCAGAGGACGTAGCGATTGGTAAATCTTTAGCGCCTGCTCGTCGGGCACATAAGAGTGGTGAAACATCCTTAGCCAAAGCAGGTTAAAGACGACGGCCCCGAGAGACACCGCCAGCACATTGCCGATCGCGGCGGCTAGCTGGGTGCGGCTGATGGATGCGGCGAAGTCGGTGACCTGGCTGCGCCGGGAATCGCCACGGTTACGATTGATGATGTTGGCCAGCGAGGCTCCCGTCATCGCAGGCTGCTTGGTGGCCAGCGCCAGGCCGAAGATCTGCAGCAACAGAAAGCTGATGGCGTAGTTCGTTCCCACCAGCAGGAACTCCATCACGGGCGCTCGATGAATGCTGACAATGTGCAGCTTGATGGCCGCGGTGAAGACGGTGAGGAATCCGCCGCCGATCGCCGCAGCCCACATATGCCAGTATTCTTTGCGGTTACGAGCGATATAGTGTTCGCCACCGTGACCGGTACGTTCGACTGTCTTTCGCGCCAGAAGGTTGAAGTTCTGCCGGATCAGCGAAGAGACCCGCGAATCCTCAAGCTGTCCCTGCACCAGGGTGTTCAGCAACCGGCGCACGGCAGCCGGGGTCTTGACGGCGTCCTCCTCCAGCGTGCCGGCCAGCAGTTCCATGCGGTCGAGGGCCGCATCCATAGACCCGAGATCAAAGACCAGGGGGGAATTCGCCCCGGCATCTTCCATGTGGATGCGTACCAGGGCCACTTCTCCGCGGCAAGCGAAGACGGAGTTGAGCCAGGTCTCCAGGCAGTCTGGCGCGGGATCGGGGTGTTCGCAAGCAATCAACCGTTCCGTAGCAAAGACGAGTGCGTAGGCAGGGGACTCTTCCACGGCTTGAGGGCCGGTGCGCTGGCGAACGGCGCGGCTGGTGCCGCGGGCAGAAACCCGCGCCGCCAGCAGCCGGAGGGCTTCGTGGACGTCCCGATGCACCTGCGGGTAGGCGTCCAGGCCGTCCCCATTCCAAAAGATCGCTGCCAGGCGATCAAAGACCGTCGCGTCCATATTGAGGAATCGCTCAACAAATCGCTGGGAATCAAAGACTGCGGCGAATAGCCGGGCGGTGTCGTTCTCGGCCTTCGGCGGAGGCAGCCAGTGCTGGAACAGCCGGCTGGTGACTTCCCGGAACAACGCATGCTGGGCGGGGATGCCCGCTTCGGCGAACAGCGAAACGGAATCAAGGGAGGCGAGCATCGACCTGCATGACTGCTGAAACCGGGAACGCAGCGCAGGGTCTTGCTCCATCTGCGTCATCCAGTTAACTAGACGGTTGTGGAAGTGCCGTTCGGAACTTTGCTGCCAGATGCTGGAAAAGAGATTGATCAGAGAGCTGGTTTGAGTGGCCACCGTGCTGGCGTCGCAGAAAGCTTCGGTCTGGCTTCGCTGCTCGGCGTCAACCCGCGGAGACACGAGCATGCCGTAAGTTTCGGGGTCCCAGAGAGCTCGAAAATCGGAAATAAATCCCATGGGCTTCGGTTAATGATGCCTGAGAAATGCCGCCGATTCGCAATCTCGAACGGACATTTTTAGGATAAGAAAGGCAACGGTTGGGCTCCCCCCAGATTTCCTGTCGAGTTTAGTGGCGTTGATTAACATCATGCGGTTTCCTTTAAGGGAAACCGCATACGTGGTCCTGGCAAGTGCGGTGAAGTAGGAAATCCGGGTCGCCCATCGTTTTCGGCCCACGTACGCTGGTGCGAACATGGGGCACCCCGACGGAGTTGTGGGCTATCGGGAACGGCGAGACACGAGGGCAGCGGAACGTGCTAGGTCGTACTCCCGGCGAACAGCTTCGGTGCCGTATTTGCGCTCCAGACGACGGATCACGAAATGACCCTCGGCAATATTTTGAAAATGCTGGGTAAACAGTAAGTTGAGCGTCAGGCCACCGACCGCGCCGGCGATCGGCACAAGCTCAGCAGCTACTTTCTCACTTACCTCGAGGCCGAATCTTGAGGCAATTCTTCCGATAAACGACAACAGCGCCGGCGCAGTCTCTTTTGCCATCCCTTTTTGAGTGACATAGGCGACAGCCTCGCGGGTAACCTGCGCCAATGCTGTCCTAGTCGCGTAATAAGCGCTCTCCTCCGCTCCTCGAGGGGTATTTTGCGGGCCGAGGGCGAAGACCTCCAGGCACGCCAGGGAGGTTTCCGGGCTGGAGAAGTCCTCGCCCTGACTGCGAGCTATCTCGACGATGGAATGCAACATGACCGTAGTAGTGATGGGAAGCTCGACCAGCAGGCCCGGAAGTCCAAAGAAGCCGCCGACGGCGCCGGTGATGGCCGTCGCGGCGCTATGGGAGCGTTTGTAGTTCCCCACCGGCAACCTGGAGCTATGCACCTTGACGGCAACGCGCAAGCACTGGGCAAGAGCTTTATCCACGCTCCCATGTATGGCCGCTTGTGCCGGCGCGGGGAGTCGATGGAGTAGGGCCTCGATCGGCACTCCCACCTTGGACGCAATCTTCATCGCGAGACTCTCGGTCTCGAGCTTGGCGACGGCCCCTTGCAGATCGGCGTAATCAGATGGGGAGAGGCTTGAGATCAGAGTCACCTACGCCGCGGCGGACCGAAGCCATTGCTCCATCTGGTCATGGCTCACCAATCCTGCCTGCTGGAACACTGTCCGGCCCCCGGAAAGCACTACGAAGTTAGGGATTCCCTGCACGCCAAAGCGCGCTGCTAATTGAGGATGCGCTTCGGTGTCGACCTTGACGACCAGTGCTTTCCCGGCCATGTCCAGAGCGGTGCGCGCAACCTCCGGCGCGGCTGCGCGGCAGGGTCCACACCACGCTGCCCAGAAGTCGACCAATACGGGAACCTTAGCGTTTTGAGTAATTTCCTCAAACAAGGCCGGATCCGCCGCGAGCGGTTCCGCGATCGGGGCAAGTTCGGCTTTACAGGCGCCACAGCGGCCGGTGTCGGCCAGATGTCCGGCGGTGACACGGTTCTTTTGGCTGCATTGAGTACAAGTTCGAATGACTGGCAAGATGGGCCTCTTTCGCTGATTTAGATGCAGGATAGACCCGAATTTGTGCAGGAAGACGCGGGACGGTAATTCCCTGAGGACGCGAGCCAAAATTCACACAACTTGCACTCCCCCGGATTGTTTAATGAGCGTGAATACCCTGGTACGGAGGTCTTAGTTTGGCGATAACCATCTTCACCTGGCTGCTCGGGCTCGGATTGGTGCTGCTGATTGGGCGCTGGCTGGTGCTGCGCCTGCAGCTGTCTCGCGCCAAGCACCGCTCGCTCGCCGGCCACGTGCGGCTGGGACGCCGGTTGGCCCGGCTTATCCCCTACTACGAGTATGACGAAACGGAGTTTTTCCGGGCAGATGACGCTCCGGAAGAGATTGTCCAGCAGCGCCAAGCCGCCTTCAGGCGGCTGGCCGCGCTCTACGCACAACGCTTTCCGATCACCGTCCTGCAGACCAATGAGGTCCAGGACGAGATCTCGGACCTGCAATTTACGGCCCGGTACCGGGTTCCCTTCCAGTTCAGCTGGCTGGTTCGGCGGCATCTGAGCAGCGGGTCTTTCGCCGCCTCTTCGAGTGGGCCCGTCACCACCGATCTGGACGGCAACCAGCGGTACGACCTGACCGGCTCCTACGGAGTAAATGTCTTCGGCTACGATTTTTACAAGGAATGCATTGAACGCGGGAGTGCGCGGGTCCGCGACCTGGGCCCCGTTCTCGGCGCTTACCATCCCGTAACTGCCGGCAACGTGCATCGGCTGCGCTCCATCTCCGGGCTGGACGAAGTTTCCTTTCACATGTCGGGCACCGAGGCGGTGATGCAGGCTGTTCGGTTGGCCCGCTATCACACCCGGCGCCGCTACCTGGTGCGTTTTGCCGGCGCCTACCATGGCTGGTGGGGCGAGGTGCAGCCAGGGGTCGGCAACCCTGTGACCGAGCGCGACACACTCACGCTCAAAGATATGAGCGAGCAGACGTTGCGCGTACTGCGCAGCCGGGACGACATCGCCTGCGTGCTGGTCAACCCGCTGCAGGCGCTCCATCCCAACACCGGGGCGCCGGCCGACTCAACCCTGGTGGACAGCGGGCCGCGGACCAGCTTTGACCGCGCGGCTTATACCGCGTGGCTCGAGCGGCTGCGAAGAGTCTGTTCCGACCGCGGCATCGTGCTGATTTTCGATGAGGTGTTCCTGGGCTTCCGGCTGGCGAAGGGGGGCGCCCAGGAGTATTTCGGGGTGCGCGCCGACATGGTCACGTATGGCAAAACGGTGGCCGGCGGCCTGCCCATTGGCGTGTTGTGCGGGCGCGCTGCGTTGATGAAGCGCTTTCGTGAAGACCGCCCGGCGGACGTCTGCTTCGCTCGCGGGACCTTCAATTCCCACCCCTATGTCATGGGGGCGATGGCGGAGTTCCTGGAACGGCTGGATTCGCCCGAGATCCTGGCCTGCTATCGCGACCTGGACGAGGTCTGGAACGGCCGGGCAGCCTCCCTTAACGAGCGGTTGCGGGAAGCCGGGGAGCAGGTCCGCGTGGCCAATTTGTCGTCAGTATGGACGGTGTGTTATCTGCAACCGTCGCGGTACCACTGGATGTTCCAGTATTATCTGCGCGCGGAGGATTTGGCGTTGAGCTGGGTGGGAACGGGGCGGCTGATCTTCAGCCTGGATTACACCGATGCCGCATTTGCCGCGGTGGCCGACCGGTTCGTCTCGGCGGCGCGGCAAATGCAGCAGGATGGCTGGTGGTGGCGGAACGAAACGCTTACCAGTAAAGCGATTAAGCGTCGCGTACTGTTAGAAATGCTTCGGAGTCGCGTACATCGTCCATCGGATCAATCAGCTGACCGCGCAGAAGGTAAAGCGGTGCTCGGTAGTAAAGCATGAAGTCGTGGAAGGGATCGGTCAGTATTTTGGTCATCCATACCAGGCCGGTGCGAATATCGCGAATGAAAAACAATTGCACGGTGCGGAATAGCAAGCCGCCGAAGCCGACGCACAGCCAGATCTGACCGATGTGCTGCACAACGGTGGCGCGATCGGCGTGCGGCGGGAAAATCCCGAACAGCGTGGGACTCAACCACAGCAATCCGGGTGACAGCGCCCAGATTAACAACAAGATGACCTTGCGCCTGAGGTTGTAGCCGACCTTGATGTCTTCCTTGTGCTCCTGGGTGGCTTGATTCACTTCATCGTAACCTTTGGGCTCGAAGAAGAAATGGCCGGCCTGACGGCTGACCATGGATATCAGCCAGCCAATCAATGCAGAGGCAGCCGGGTTCTTGAAGATGAGGGCATATGCGGACAGAAAGCTGACCGCACTCAGCAGGTGGAGGGACTGGTTAATACGGCTGTGGTGGTAGTAGCGGTGATCGTCCCACCGCTGGATTCGTAGAGCTTCAAGAAAACCTTGCATGCTGTTTCCTTCTGCGGAGTGCCGGCGCCAGATGATCATGAAGAATGAGATATAACAGTCCTGTTACAGCGTTATGACAGCCTGGGCCGCTTAGCCGTTCAGGTGTTGGCGAGTAAGACACAAGGTGCGGATAAACAGGACGTTTTTCATAAAAGACCTGGGGCTTTTCCGCTCCGCAGTGACCAGTTCCATAGCGTCTGCAAAAAAGTGCCAAAAGTGCGATAAAAGCGATAAAAGCCCCTATTGATCTTCTGCCGGTTCCTCGTTCTCGGCTAACCATTCCGCATTGTTTTGGTGTTGGTCCGGTGGGATGGCCGCCCAGCGGGTGGAGGGTCGTCCGCCGGTGGGCTCGTTCAGCATGTCCAAGGCGCCGAGGGCAACGAGTGTTTCGAGAGCAGCGTCGATACGGCCGGTCTCCATGTGGCCATGAAAGAGGCGCACAATTTGAGACTTCGACAATGCGCCGCCGGAGGCGTCAATGGCTTCGCGGATACGGTCGGCGATGGGATCTCCGGTGGACCTGCCGAAGAGGAGGGAGGCACTGGCGTAGCAGTAATACCATACGGCGAGGGCAGCCTCCAGGTGAGGCAGGGCGATGACGGGGGTGCAATCGAGCGCCGCGTAGATGGCGCTGAGGCGCAGGACCTGGGCCTCGGCACGACTGGTGGCGGCGCCGCGCATACCGGGCCGAACCTGGCTCAAGCTGGGATAGCAATCCCGCCAAAGCTCGCCGGCCGCGGCATCGCGGCGAAAGAGAATTTCTGGAGTCGAGGTGGCCCAATCGAGGGCGCTGCGGAGTTCGCGAGCGACCGGGGAGAGATCGTTGGCGGTGAGGCTTCCGCCGTCGGGCAGGCAGTTGCTGCGTTCGACCCAGGCCCAGAGGCAGCGGTTGGCAAAGCCGTTATGGGCTTCGGTAGGGTGGAGATTGGGAGTGAGCTCACGCTGAGTGATGTGGGCAATGAGGCTGAGATGGGTTCCTGTGGCGTGCTCCGGCCGGTTCATATTGAGCACCGGGAGATGGCCACTATCCCAAGCGCAGCGAAGCAGGGGCGATAAGTGCCCGTTGCCGGACTTGAGCGTACGAAGGACGAAGGCGAACTCTTCAGAGAGCGCGAGGAGCCGGCGATCGGTAGGCGGCTGCTGATCGCGAAGGGTGTGGACAAGACCACCGGCTGTAAGACGAGCGGCGGTGACGCGGGTCGTGAGCCAAGGCTGGTCGACTTCCGCAAAGAGGCGGGCGATCTGGTTCCAACTGGTGCCCTTGCGCGCTTTGCTGGAATCGCCTACCAGGACGAGAAATAGGTTCAGGCCGTGGCGGGCGGCATCGACCATGCAGTGAGGTCCGGGGCCGACCATGTTGCCAAAGGCGGTCAGAAGCTGGAGCAGAATGGAGGCGGGATCCGCCTCGGTGTGGGGAGCGATGGTGCGGACGGCGAGTCCGGCGTAGCCATGGAGCGCGGACACGGGGAGCTGGGGAGAAGCTGCATCGCGAAACGGCGGTGGGGCGGGGGGAGAAGGACGGGCCTGCTCCTCTGGCTGGTTGTGTGGTTGATGGTTAATCGGGAAGCCGTGCAGCTCCGCCCTGCGGCGTTGTGTTTCCGCGAAGGTTAGCCGCTCCGACCGCAGGAGGTCTGTGCTGATGTGAGCTGTCATAATTTGACACTATTGCTGTTTCTACTGGTTTGTCGAAAACTCAATAGTTACTCCGGTAAAAGGTGACTTAATATCAATAAAAAGAGTAAGTGGCGCGCGACGTTTTCCGGAAGTTTGAAAATTATTGACTATGTAGTTACTGGAAGGGGTCATTTTGGCCAGATGTCAAGCCAGTTAGGCTGAATATTTTTCTGCTTGAGCCTGGCAAAGTCTCAACTGAGAACGGGTAACTTACTAATATCCGGACAAGAAAGTAGAAAAATAATTGCCGGGTCGCTCTACCGATTCATCCCAGGACGATTACGGGGCGAAGCTACGTGCGATTGATCCCACGGCGTCGTATGTGTCAAGCAGGCCTCGATTAAGTTGGGGGGAGATGTACGTCGCATGGCCAATTGCCTTGGCCGCGGTGGATTGGTTTATGCCGGCGTCGACATTGACCAACAGAGCTGCCGTACCAGACACGAAAGGCGTGCTGAAAGAGGTTCCCGAACTGGACGCATAGGTAGCGAAGGGATAAGTGCTAACTACGTTCTCACCGGGTGCCCCAACCCATACGACCTGTGAACCGTAATCAGAGAAGCTGGATAGGGTGTCGCTATTTGAGGTTGAAGCCACTCCCATGACTTGAGCAAACGACGCCGGATAGACTCGTATTTGTTCTCCTTCATTTCCGGCTGCGGCCACGCAAATAACACCGCTGCGACTCGCGTAGTCGATCGCATCGGACATTGCGCTCGACGAACTGCTAAAGCTAAAGCTCATACTCACCACCTTACTGCCCTGAGCTGTGGCAAAGTAAAGGGCGCGTATGATATTGGACGCGGAACCAGTACCGTCAGCGGAGAATGCTTTCAGCGGAAGAATCTTCGCTGTCGGGGCTACCAGGTGTACGATCCCGGCAACCATTGTTCCGTGGCCAAATGCCGCGTACTGCGAGGTGTTGAGTGCGGCTGCTCCAAGCTGGCTCACTACTGCTGCGGTCCACGGACTCACATATGCTGGATTGCCTCCGCCGCCATCCAGGACAGCAACCGTTGAGTGATCAAGGTCACCTTTTTCATCAGCGCCGTTCGTGTTGTGGACGAAGTCGTATCCAGGCAGCAGCACTGGAGCGAGGGCCGGATGCAGCGGGTCGACGCCGGTATCGATGATGGCGACAACACCGGAACCCGACACATCGAAAGTATTCTGCGTCTCTGTAATCCTGACGATTGAGCTGGCTGGTTGATCGAGGTACCCTTGCGTAACGACCGTGCCGTAGTAGTCTATGGGGAAAGAGTTGGCTAGCCCGTTCGGAATGAAGGTTAAAGGTGGAGCGGCGATTAGATTCACAAGCTGATCGACTTCCACAGATACGATTCCGAGTTGCAACGGGAGGATTTCGAGTAGTCCATCCAAAGTTCCCAGTACGGTGGGAGTAACGAGAAATAGCTGGCTCAGCGGATCGCCGAGGTTCTCGACCACTTGGCATCCCAAGAGCGGGCAAAGAATCTTGAGATCTGTGATACCAAGCGTGTCACGGACGATGAGCCCAGGCTGCTGCGCCTGTGACGTAGGACCAACGAGTAATCCTGTAACCACGAGGATACGAAACCAAGAGCATTTCATGACTCCCCTCCTTCCGATGTCACGAGCCAGACCGCACCTTAAAGATCAAACCGGCACTGTGTTACCGCAATTTTGTTCAACCCATGGAGTCCCCGGCCAGCCCTTCGGGAAGCAGCAACAACAAACCACACTCCTTCATGCTCACGAGCAACCCTAGAGGTCCGGCCGCATTGAATGAGAAATTAAATTCGCCAAACCGATTCGTAGTGGTTTCGAGCTCCATATCGCCTTTACTGAAGAGCAAGACCGGGACTTCTTCGAGTAGTCCGTCTCTGAGTTGCGCATCCACCACTTGCCCCGTAAGAGCGATCGAGTTAGAACCCGGCGTTTGTTCCAGGTGGAGATCGATGAACACACTAAGAGAGTTGTACAGAAGCTGCCGCGGTGCCGTCCCCGCACCCCGAATTCCGTCGACTGTCCCCAGGGAAAAACTGTCAAACACGTGCCGCAACACCCGGACATCTTTTCTTTCCTGTAGAGTCAGGCTGAACGAAACAAAATACGACCTGGCGATCCGAACCGCGCCTTCGGGTGGTTCATAAAAGGGTTCGTGCCGGGCGAAGTCCACCATCGTAGCCCACGTCGCAACCATCTTCAGACACGAACCACAGCCCTGGTCCAAATGCTCTTGCATGGGTGCTCGGTGCCCCGTAGCTACAACATTGCGTACAAAGTCTACCCACTCAATTGGGGAAAAATGTTTCACACGTGCTCCTCCACGATGATTGGGATATCGACGTCACCTTTGCACCAGACCGTGCCTGGTAAAGTCGTTTGATAATAAGGGGTACCCTCGGGAGCAAAAAATACACGACGGAGCTTTTCGTCCGATATTTCATGCTGCAGTCCTTTCCGCAATCGCTGCCCGGCGGCAGGCACGCCTTTGGAATCGAGGCCGATCATCAACCCTTACCCATAAGGATGAATGGTGCCCAGTGGTACGGATGGGGGTACTCCGATCTCACCTGCTGCATAGCTTGCTGCAATGCGTCGGTCTTTGTTCTGCCGCAAACCAACTGACGGTAGAACAATGTCATAAGCTGCGCAGCGCTGTGGTCCTGAATATCCCACAGAGTGAGCAAGGAAGTCTCCGCCCCGGCGTGAATGAGCCCCCTTGCCAGCCCCAGGAGCTCATCACCGGCAGCTACGACATTTAACCCCGTGGAGCATCCGCTTAGGGCGATAAGTTCTGCTGGGAGCTCGAACTGATAAAGATCATAAAGGCTGAGGTAAGAGCCACCGAGCCTTATGCCGGAAAACATCGGGCTATCGCGGCGAAAATAACCGTGCGTGGCAATATGAATAAACTGGCTTTGCCTCCCTATCTCGCGCAATCTGTCCGCAGTAGCATCCGTTCCCAGGAGCAACTCGGCGTTGGGAAGGCAAGAAGCAATCGCCATGACTTCCTCTTGGACAAAGGGAGCAGCCCGATCGGGAATTCCCAGAATCAAAGATTTGCAATTCTTTTGTGTGTATCGCGCCTGACAAAGAGCATACGTGCTCGCACTAGGTGCGTAGGAAATCGTAAATTCATCGATCAGATATTCCTGGCCGTTGAGGAGGGCCTGAAAAGGTAAACGGTGCAAAATGCCATGAGGCGCAATGACGAGATGCCTGCCACGCATCTGTCTCCGAATCGGCTCGATAAGCATCGTGTATAGATGGGATAGATGCGTGCGGATCGACGTCAGCAATATACTGGCAAAAGTCCGCACGTATGCATCCCCTAATCGAAGCTTAGACAATTGAAACTCCAAGCTTTGCATTAAGGTTGTAATCTCCGGGAGACTCGCAAGCGGAACGATCTGCAGCCGGTCGCGACTTAGCAGAACGACAGCAATGCGGTCCTCGACCTGATAATATTCGAGTATGGTAGAATCCAAGGGCAGTGCTTGCCTCACCTGATCTACCGTGAGAGCAGCCGACCACCGGGGACCGTCTTCGTGATCTTGGGAATATTCCCGAGACAATCTCAAAAGCTCCCGTTCTCGCCGCTGCAACTCACCCTGCAACCTGCTCATCTCATCTCTCGATGATTGCTCGAGGTTAGCCAATTCGATCTTGTGAAAATACCAGTTCAGTTCCTCCCGAAGGTCGCGGATTCTAGTGGCGTGCGCCGGCTTTGCTGGCGGCGCAAGCCAGGATGCGGACCTAAAAGGAGAGAGAACGTCCATCAGGCTTCGCGACTTGGCTTCCTGAATATACCCAAACGCTTCTATCGTCGCTCTTGGCCGGCGTGGGCTTTTCATGCAATAGGCTACAAGTGCTTCATATATTTGTACGCGGTCTTTCAGGAAGGCGATCTTGAGCTCTTCAGCGTGAATGCCGCTGCGCAACTGCTCCATCGATCGTCTCGCGCGTCCATATGCGTCGTAGGAACGGCTTTCTTTCCCCGCAGAAGCATGGATTTTCCCCATAAGAGTGTTTGCCTGGCAAGCCAGGACAGGGGCCTCGAGGCGCGCCAAGCTCCTTAGAGCTCGCGCACAGTGCCTTTCCGCGGATAGCACGTCATCACTGCTGAGGCACAAGCACGCCAACAGAAGATGGCACTCGATCGTTTTACTTCTGAGTTTGAGCCTCCGGAATGTCTTCATCGCCGCAATACAAAGCTCGTTTGCCTCGGCCTGTTGTCCTACGCGGACAAGCACCAGCGCTCGATAAAGATCAATGATCGAGGGAAATACCTGGTTTTTCTCGTTTTCAAACATCCGGCGAGCCTGACGGAACAACCCCAGAGCGCGGTTGCTGTCATCCTGCTGGCCCATCGCGATAGCCACGTTCACTACAGCTTTTGCCCGCTCGTATCGCATTCCAAGTTGCCTGAAGCCATCGATCGCCTGCTGGGCTGCCTCGGCTGCCTCCGCACTCATATTGAATTCGAGATAAATTTCTGAAAGGTCCAGATGGCAGAGCGCGACGTGATAAGCGTCACCACTAGAGCTGCACGAGTCGCGCGCCACTCGCAGCATGGATAGCGCGCGGTGATAGTCGCCACGGAGGTAATGTAACCGGGCAATGTTGTAATCAGCCTGCCCAACCAGACTCGGCATATTGTGAGTCAGCGCAATGTATCTTGCTTTTTGATAGGTTGTCATGGCGCGCCGGAAATCATTAAGCCTGACGTATGAAACCGCCATATTGTGCAGTGCAGCCGCGACGCCCTCCGGATCTTCGTCCTCGCGAAGTGAAAGATATTCGTAGGATTGTTCATAGCACTTGAGCGCGTCTTCGACACGATCCTGGCGGTCATAGATATTTCCGAGATTCAATTCAACCCGTGCCAAACGCCACTGGTTGCCTTGTTTTGCAAAGATCGATTGGGCTTCTCGGGCTGCCGTAAGAGCCAGATCGTAGTGACCGCGAAGAATGAGCGGTTGAATTGAAGAACTCAGGGTTCTGGCAACCTGCTCTGCATTGTCCACCGATCGAAAGAGGGTCAGCGCTTTGCGATGGTATTCGATCGCTGCGCCGTTCCGGCCTAGCGCATACAGAGCGTTGGCTTTGGCTCGAAGGCTCTGAGCCAAACTCTCAGGGTTGCGCAGGCGGGCGGCGATGATGATT
Organism: uncultured Acidobacteriaceae bacterium; assembly: GCA_963826875.1. Lineage (GTDB taxonomy): Bacteria > Acidobacteriota > Terriglobia > Terriglobales > Acidobacteriaceae > PALSA-350. The sequence continues at coordinate 46,497 of CAWGYP010000003.1, forward strand.
GCAATCTCAGCGACCGGAAGGGCTTTGCGTGTGTCAACCCTCACCAATCGGGGCACTAACGCGGTGAGCTCCGATACTACATCGTGCCGCAACAAGTCCCCGTGCTGGTTGACAAATTGCACCCGCTCGTGACGATGTGAAAGACCTGTGATCTCATCCCAGATCTTCCGCTCGATGATCTGGGCTGTCAGGGCAGTTCCGCCAGAAGTCTTGTCCGTATAATTCATGGAAAACCAGCCTCTTCCAGGGTCTTGCGCAGCTCATCCAGGCAGCGTCGCCGGATCGCGCCGATTGAGCCTGTGGCTAAGTCCATGGATTTCGCAATCTCGTCATAGGGGCGCGCCGGCGATTCGAAGAAAAGCATATCTACGAGTTTGTGGCAGCGCGGGTTAAGTGAACGCAGGGCGATTCTCAATGCCTCCTCCCGTTGTAGTTCCTCCAGCCGGCTTTCAGGAATCTCTTCGACCGCAATAGCCAGTTCCATTTGCCCGTTGTCGGTAGCGCATCTACGCTTAAGTTTTTCTTGATGGAAGCACTTGTTGTAGGTAATACGGATCAACCAACCAGCCAGCGCCCTCGGCTCGCGCAAACGTTTGAGTTCACACAAAAGGTCCAGACAAACCGATTGAAAAACATCCGCCGATTCCTCCCGGGAGAAGCCCCATTTGATAGGAACCGAAAAAATGAGGTTTTTGTACTTGGAAACAAGCTCTGTCCAGGCAGCCTCCTCCCCGCGGAGACATTTCTCGATCAGTTTCGCGTCGTCAGCCCACAAGTTATCGTGGATAGTTGCATTATTTATAATCGAGGGTTGAGTCGTCATTTGACCACCTCTCCCCGGTCCTGGATAAACAACTGCTCCGAATTCCATAGGGTATGGGAATCGAGAATGGCCGGATTGAAATTTCGTAGCCGATCCTTCGCGCCCACCAGGAGATTCGGGCTGACGAGAAATACAACCGGAACTTCTTCCACTTCTATCTCCTGTACGCGGTCATAGAGGCGCTTACGGTCTTTGGGTGCGGGTGTCGACATCTGTTGTGTCATGAGGCGGTCGATTTCCGCTTCCCAAGCGGTGGCAGGGTGGGCTTGACCCGGATTCCAGAGATGGTCGTCTCCAGACGAGAGCCAAACATTCATCTGAGAGTTAGGGTCCACATCTCCTCCACCCAAGCCCATAACGGCGGCCTCGTAGTCATGCGTCTGGAACACGCGGTCCAGCATCGAACGGAACTCTAATGGCACAACCTGTAGACGAATCCCCAATTCGCGCAGATCCTGCTGAATGATTGTTGCCATCTCAGTGCGCTCATTGCTGGAAGAACTGGTGATGATGGAGAATTCGACGGGCGTGCCTTGGCGATCGATGAGTGTCCCGTCATCGGCTCTCCAGGAAAAACCGGCGGCCTTTAGTAAATCTCTAGAGTGGCTAAGGGAACGAGCCGGACAAGGCAGCGAAGAGTCAAACCAAAGCCGATTGCCCGGTGTGACGTGGGTCCAAATGGGCGTTCCGCGTCCGCGGTAGACGATCCGGTTCATCCCCTCACGATCGATCGCCGATGAGACCGCCTGGCGAAATCGTACGTCATTGAACCACTGCTGTTTGCGGGCGATTTGGCCAGCCCGGGCCGGCAGCGTCGAGTTCAGATTGAAGAGCAGAAAATTGTATTCGAGGTCTGGACCTAAGTCATAAAGCTGGAGACCGCGGGCCGCCCGTTCCTGTTGCAGCAGCGAATAATTGTCGGCGCTGATTCGGTTGATGATGTTGGTTTCGCCTGACTCGAAACGTAGGACCTCGGCGTCTTCATTTCCGACAAAGAGGAACGTAATTTCTGCCAAGTATGGGAGGCGGCTCCCGTCGCGGTTTAATTTCCAATAATAAGGATTGCGTTCGAGTATCAGGCGTTGGCCAGGCACGTACTCTTTGAGGCGGAATGGACCGAGACCGGCAATCCTATCTGGCGGAGTATCTAAAGTCCATGCTTGTAACAGCTTTCCTTCAGAATAGGCACATTCGAGCAAGTGACGCGGCAGGATGGCGACGCTGTCAAATAATCTCTCAGCGGAAGCGTACGGACGAGCAAGAGTGAACGATACCGTGTAGGGATCAACTTTCCGAACCTTGATCGGCGTCTCATCCACCAACAGAGAGTCGCGCTGTGGAGCATTCACCCTTTCGTCCAGGTATATCTTAAAGCTAAAGACCACATCATCCGCGTCAAGGGGCGCGCCGTCAGAGAAGCGCAGATCGTGGCGGAGCTCTAATGTGTAACGGAGTTGGTCGGGTGAAACTCTCCAGGATTTGGCTAAGGCCGATTCGGATAATTGGGTGGAACGATTAATGTGGATCAGATCGGCCGTCATTTGTCCGATCACTTCACGAGAAGAAATATCATTGGCTGTCACTGGGTTCAGCGTCTTTGGTTCCGATCGCAATGCGACCACCAAGCGGCCACCGTAGACGGGGGGTCGATTACCTGCGGTCAGAGATCCGTCTCGAGGACTGTCCGAAGCAGAGGCAGAAGCGACGCCGATCCCGCACAACGAGGTTACGAGCAGAAGGTCGACGAGCCGCATTGAAATCGGAATTTTCATTCTGTCCAGCTTCCAGCCAAGGACCCGTGCTCTTGAAGAGAGTTTGACAACATCCCATAACTCAGGATTACCGGGATCAAGATCAACCCTGGAAAGAACATCCACCATTTCGAGACCAAAACATGATATTGCTGGAGCGCGGCCAGCATGCCGCCCCAACTTGGGGTCGGTTCGCCTACTCCCAGTCCGAGAAACGAGAGCGTCACTTCTGCAAGCACATATTGCGGGATCAAGAGAGCGGCTTGTGTGAGCACGAGGCCTCGAATTTCCGGCACAATATGGCACCGTAACAGATAAAGATCAGAAGCACCAAAGGATTTTGCGGCCAAAAGGTGTTTTCGCTGCTTGACACTCAGCACCACCCCCCGAATGAGGCGGGCAGGCCGTGCCCATCCGACCAATCCAATGACGGTGATGAAGAGCAGAAAAGCTTGCGTTGGACTGGTGCGCAAGGGAAGCAACCCTCTCAAAGCCAGCAGCAAATAAAGCCACGGGAGTGCCAGGAAAAGTTCGACGCAGCGCATAATGAGAGCGTCGAGCGAACCTTCATAGAATCCCGCGAGGGATCCCAGGATTACCCCGAAACTCAACGATAAAAGGGTAGCAACCAACCCCGCGAAGAGAGATATTTGTCCGCCAAATAGGATGCGTGAGAACAAATCTCTTCCGTAACCGTCGCTGCCCATCAACAGCAGACGCGCCGGAGGATCTACCCCAAATAGATGACGGTCCCAGGTCACCACTCCGCCGATCGTGTACTTCGCTCCCCGGGTGAGACCGTGAATAGGGTACCGGATTCGCTGGTCCTCGTCGTAGCGTTGAAATTCCCCAGCGCGCTCGACCGAACGATAAACGAACGGGCGCCAGCACAGCCGGCCATCTTTTTTTACCCAATGAATCCGCGTTGGCGGACAATACGGAAGTTCGCGGTCCTGCGCGGCAAAGTCATACGGTGAAAAGAAGCCCGCCAAAAGAACTGAAAGGTGAATCACCGCGAGGCAGATGAGAGACATAGCCCTCAGACTGAGGCGTTTCATCTCTACCCCCTCGGATAGATGCGGGAATCAGACGCGTACAACAGAATGTCTGCCACCGCGGTACCCATTATTAAGAACAGAGTCGAAAACATAGTCGCCCCAATCACCAGGTAAATATCGCGTGCTAGTACGGCCTCGAGTAAAAGTGGGCCGAGTCCTGGCCAGCTCATGACCACTTCAGTCAGCAGGGAAATACTAAGCAGAGAAGCCAGCGAAGATCCGAACAACGAAACCATGGGATTGATGGCGACCGGCAAAGCGTGACGAAACAGAATTCGGTGGCGGGATATCCCGTGTCCTCGAGCTGCGCGAATAAACTTGGTGTCAAGAACCTCCAGCATCGCTGTTCGCACATGCCTTAACAAGACCGGTAAGCTCCCTAACGACAGAACGAGAGCCGGCAACAAGAGATGTGCCGCCAAATCCTTAGTCTGGTTCCAGGGGCTCAGTTCTTCGAATCCGAGAGAGACCATGCCGCCCGTTCGGAACCATCCTGTTTGAACCGCCAGGGCTAGGGAACAGAGACCCAACAATAACTCAGGGATCACCAGCAGGGTCGAAGTTCCCAGCCAACAGGCGCGGTCCAGCCATCCCCCGGGCCATTGCGCACAGCAGATACCCAAGAAAAGCGCCGGCAACCAGGCGAGGAACATCGCAGCCCCTGTTAGGAACAAGGTATTCCGCGCTCGGACCCAAAGAAGAGGGGCTACAGGACTGCTATAGGCGAGTGAGTACCCTAAGTCACCATGCCCCACCGATTCCAACCAGCCGCCGTAACGTACCAGCAAAGGTTGATCAATCTTATATTGCATGCGAAACCGAGAAACAGCCTTCCGTGAAATCTGCGGATTAAGTCTCATTTCCTGGAAGTAGTCTCCAGGCGCCGACGCTAGAAAGGCAAAGGTAAGGAATGAAATTGCCAGCAACAAAAGGATTGCTTGTCCGCAACGCACTGCCAGATAGCGCATACTCTGCCCTACTGGGGTGGGGGGCCCCCGATAAGCTTCGCGTAATAGCGAGAACTATACAATGAGCGCGCGGCGGAAGTAATCATTAATTATTTTTCAGAATTCCTTCCCCGGCGCGCCCCTGATGAAGATTGCGTGTTCACCTTACCGACAAGACTCAGCCGCACTGAGGCTGCTTGTCGGGGCCCACAATGGCGAAACCAAGAGCGTGCATTCGGGTGTGCGCGGAACTATCCAAGATGTCTGAAACACCACCCTGTTCAACGATCTTGCCCTGGTCCATCACGGCGACAGAATCGGCAAAATGTCGAACTAATTCGAGGTCGTGAGAGATGTATAGGTAAGCGAGTAAATTGTTCGCTTGCAAGCCTAACAACAAGTTAATAATTTGCCCGCGAGTCGAAATGTCGAGCCCTACAAATGGCTCATCAAGAATCAAAAGGGTTGGTTGTAAAGTGAGGGATCGAGCAATGGCCAACCGCTGGCGTTGTCCGCCACTGAACTGGTCGGGCCGTCGATTCTTCCATTTGGGTGAAAGCCCAACCTTCTCCATAAGTTCCGAAACCAGGTCGGCGCGCTCTTTAGGAGAATAGCGGCGCTGGATCACCAAGGGTTCCTCGATGATTTGTCTAGCCGTGTACCGGGCTGGAAGTGCGGTGGAATCCTGGAAAATGATTTGAATTCTAGGCCGAAGGAGCACACGCTCGCGTTTCTCCAGGGACAGAACGTCGCTTCCATTAAACCAGATCTTGCCGGAGTCGGGTGACTCCAGCAAAGCTGCGCACATGGCCAACGTCGTCTTGCCTGATCCGGACTTTCCTACAAGCGCGAGCGTTTTTCCTTCTTCTAAACTCAAATCCACCCCATCAAGCGCCCTGACATGAAACTGCTTTTCCCACCAACGGCCTTGCACGTAGGTCTTGCTAACGCCTGCCATTTGAAGCAGTGGTCGCGATTTGACTCCGATTTTCAATCGTTCAGCCTCCAAATTTGAAACATCGCACAGTATGTGCGTGGGAAATGAGAATCTCTTCTGGAGCCCGCGCACGACATATGTCCATCCGGTCTGGACAACGGCTTTCGAAATCGCAGCCAATTGCAGGGTTGCCTGGGTCAGGAGGCTGTCCTGCGATGGTGGGCAGACGGCCCTTGCCGACTTCCCGATCGCCTGGCGTCTGCAGCGGCAAGCCGCACCTGAACAGGGCGGACGTATAAGGATGGAGCGGCTCCCGTAACACGTGGTCACGTGAGCCCTGCTCAACAATTCGCCCTGCGTACATAATCATGATCCGGTCCGCGAGCCGCGTCAAGACAGAGTAGTCATGGCTGATCAATAAAAATGCAGTCTGAAAACGCCGCCTGAGGCGGTCGAGAAGCGCCAGAATTTCGGAAGTTGTGTTGGGATCCAGGGAAGCTGTTGGCTCATCCGCAATCACCAGAGCCGGCTGACACGCGAGGGCCTGAGCGAGTGCGATCCGCTGACGCTGGCCGCCACTCAACTGATGTGGAAACGCGGTGTAAATTCGTTCAGCATCCCGCATCTCAACGTCTTGTAACAACGAAATTACCTTTTCCCTGTATTGGCGGCTTGTCCAGCTGAAGTGCGCCCGAAGGACCTCAACGATCTGATCACCAACTCGCAACACCGGATTTAGTACCGAGGAATCCTGACAGACAAGAGAGATCCGCGAGCCCCGGATTTTTCGCAGGTCATTTTCCTGAAGAGTTAACAACGAAACACCTTCAAACTCGATCGATCCTTCGACCACACGGCTCGAAGCAGGCAATAACCCTAAAATGGCCATGGCCAGGGTGGTTTTGCCGGCACCTGATTCGCCCAGCAGACCGACTGTTTCTCCCGCACAAGCGTCAAAAGTGACGCCCTCCAATGCCCTGAGTCGATAATGGCCATCGGCGCGGATACAAACCGCAAGATTGCGAACTTGAAGAAGCGGCGGTGCGACCGGTACACGAGGTCTGCGGGTTGCACGCGAAGCTCCCACGATTCGTCACCCCTCGAAAAGGATACCCCGGAAGCCCTGCGATTACGCGGAAATGAAGCGAACATCATACTTTACTGCCCTCGTCGCGGGGTGCCGTTCGCCCCCGCGTAAATTTAGACGCACAGTCAGCCAGTGTTAGCAAGCTTACACAGACAACCTGATCCACCCCTGTAGACACTTGGGGTTGTCGTTGGCTCCTCCTTTATTCGTGAAACGTGAAACCGGCTTAGGGCACGATCGAGCGTCCCTGACACATACAAGAAAAAAGTTGCCCTCACCTGTATTTTGTTGCCTGCTCCATACCCCTAATCACAGAGAGAGTTGCGATTCACGATGCCGAGAGTCAGTTATCTCAGCAGTGAGACGTTTGATGTCTGAGTGCAGCTGTGAAACTGCGGTCTTGTTTCTTCCTTGGTATTTGAGCTCGTGTCGTGTGTCTTGCACCTTCAGGCCGTTCGATCACCGGTCCTAATTGGAGTCATTCATGAAAGTGCTCGCCTTCCTACCCCGATGTGGTCTTCAGAGACGTATTGAGCTGGCACTGAGTTCTGCCAACTTTGTCGTGGAAACGGTAGCCTCCGCAAAGGATTGCGTGGAGTCTGCCCGGTTCGCGCAGTACACGGGTGTCCTGATCGACTCGGATTCTCTTATCTTTGGAGATCTTCTTGATATGTTAGGGCTCCTGCGCCGAGTCAATTCCAACGCAGCGCTCTTCGTTTTTGCTCGCCAACTGGATCTCGAGCGCCGTTTGCGCCTGTTCGAGGCAGGGGCAGATGATTGCGTGCAGGAGCCATTCTTCGCCTCAGAACTGGCGGTGCGCCTTGGCCTGCTGATACGGCTGCGTCAGGCAGCGTCGGATCTGGCGGCGTCCCAAACGGTGAATGTGTTTCGCTCTGGCGATCTGGAACTGGATCTGTTGCACCGAAGGGCCGTGCGATCGGGAAAGGTGATCGATCTGCGCCCAAAGGAATTTCTGCTGCTAGAATACCTGGCTCGGAATGTAAACCGCCCGGTCACCCGAACGATGATTCTAGAGCATGTATGGAACACATCGTTCGAGGGCTTGACCAACGTAGTTGATGTGTATATCAGCTCCCTACGCAGCAAAGTGGATCGAGGCTTCCCCCAGAAATTGATTCATACCACCCGTGGCATCGGCTATACATTTACCGGCGTGCCCGGCCATCTTCTCCGTACGGACTGAATCTTTGAAAAAAAGTCTCAGCACTCGCGATAGGATACCGGGTTTGTTCCTGCGCCCCGCGAGGGTAGAAGCAGAACTGACTCCGATCAGGTCCCTCCGCGGCGCACGAGAACGACATTTTTCGCTGAATGCGTGTCCCGGCCCCCGGGGCAATTAACAGCGTTTCAAGAACCGAGGTGACGCTGGAGGACGGCGCTGGTGTAGTCCCGAGGATGATTGACCAGTTTTAATGAATTCGATAGGAGGATGCAAAGGGTCAACGTCTAGACTATTTCAAACAAAAATAATAGCAATCCCAAATGCGGCAACCAATGCGTCAGCCGAGAAAGGAATCATATGAGACAGCTAACAATTCAACTCTGGCGAAATTCTGCAGAACACAACTGGTCCGTCCAGGTAAATGATGAGCGATGCGATTTCATAGCGCTTAAGTCTGTGGAACAGTTTGTGGCACAGGGCTTAGCCGATGCAAAGAAGTCTCTGCTTGAACCAGTAGCCAGAAGGACACAATAGGTATCTTATATCCATCAGTTGTCAAGTACGGTTATGTAGCATTGTCACGAAATCCGCAGCCACTTATAAGCTGGGGTCGAGCATCGTGCCCGGCGTTTCCCTGTAGGTAAACTTATTAACCCTGGAGGATTGCCATGGAAGCAATCAATATTTCGCTGTCTCGAAACTACAGCGAGCGAGACTGGTCGGTCGAGATCGACGGGCACCTGTATGATCACATTTCAACCAGAATTCTGGATGACCTCGTCGACTATGCCCTTATTGCCGCACAGCAAAATCTTCTAGAGAGTGAAGCCTTAACCGGCAGCAGCGAAACCGATTCGGGTGTCTCCACGCCCTCCGGTTGACCGGTGCAAGCACTACTCCCTGACTAGGCGACGGCTACTTGTTCGAGCTAGCCACAAGCTCGCAATTACGCTGCCTAGAATGCAAGTCGCTGGACGATCAGGAAGCCGGGTGTTGGTCTATCCGCGCCAGGACGTTTCTCGAACCCGGGTGTGCGACTGCCCGGTGGACGACATCAGCTTTATCAGACATCTGTACTTCGCACGACGCAGCCTTCCGGAAGACAACTGTGTTTGGACAGGTCGAGGATGCACTCAACAAAGCTGCAAAGGCCAAGAGCACCCATCCGCATTTCGTCCCTGCCTTGTCCAATAAGAGAAGCACTCTGTCGGTTGTGCCTTAAACCTTGCTGTCCTCATGGCCTAGTCGGGAGGAGGCGTATTGTCTTGTAGGAGGATCCCCGGAACCGGCAGATCAAAACTCAGGTAAGCCTGGTTCTGCTCTACAACTATTGCCGTTGCTTGACTCACTCCGTTGCTACTGGAGATGGTGCCTCTTGAAGGCACTAGATTGTCGCGAACCATCATGCCAGACAATAAGCAGCCTGGAAAGTCGAATATCACAATTCCCGACATGTTGGTATTCGGATTATTCCACATATCGGTCCCATCCCCCACCGCGAGCGTGTTACGTACAATGTCAGTGTTCATGGTGGGACCATAAGCGGCGGGACCCCCGTAACCTCCAAGTGTCGATATGTAGATACCTCCGCCAGAATTGGTCAAGTGATTATCTTCAATTACGCTTTCCAGCGCGTCAGAGAGGACAAAGGTAGCTCCTAACGTATTAGTGAATGTGTTATTAGCCCATGTCATATTCAGCTCGTACTGAGTAATTGCAACCACGGATGTTCCATCAGGCTGCACCTTCAATGGGGTAGAAAGCGTTATGGTGCGCCCGCTGTAGCTCTGTAGGAAAGAGTACTGCCCAACGCCCGTTCCGGAGACTATCGCCAAACTGGCAGCCTGGGGGTTCGTGGTGCCCATCCAGGCCCACGAAGGATCCGCCGATAGGGTTACTGTGGTCCCTGTGCTAGAAGCGATGGGACCGAAATAGGATCCCCCATCGCCATCGTTAAGGACAACTTGTTGGCTGTTTGAGCCCATGTTCTCGAAAGTGTTGTAACCCAAATATACGTCACGGGAAACTGCAGATGGGCCAAAGAGGCTATTCCCTCGGCTAATACTTAAGCCGGAACCTCCTGATGTTCCTTCGCTACCCTGGCCAAGTGCTTGGGCAGAATTCGTCAGATTGTTCTCGAAGATCACATTCTGACTGTCGCTTATTCCCATACCAGTCCAATTGTTGAGAACGAAACGATTTCCAGAGACAATCGCTCCATCTCCGAAATTAATGTCGAAGTCCTGGTTCGCATTGGAGAGGAAGGTGGAATTGTAGACCTGAATGTCAGGGCCGGCTATGGCGAACACCACTGCTCCGTTGCTGGCGCTCGTCGAGGAAAAATTTAGATTCTCGAAAAACAGGTGCCCGGTGGTTGAAGGGTTTCCTAACGAGGCGCCGGCACTCGAAAGCAGGCTCGGATTTGCTGGTGCCTGCAACGAGACGTTGACCATACCAAAGTGTGGCGGAGCGGTGACCCATGACGCCGGAGCCGCGCCTGAGGGGCGCCCCACAAAACTCGTACCCGACGATGCCCCCACAAGAACCTCAAACGGGTGCCCCGTGACTCCGCCGGTGAGCACAAAGGGCCCACCGGGAGGGAGGCTTATGTAGGCCAGTTCGTTGGTGCCGGGCAGCGGCGCGTACTGATCAAGACAGGTTTGCAGGCGTCTGGTATTGTCGCTTACTCCGTCACCTACCAGGGTAGAGCAAGCAACGTCACGGACATTCAGAGAAGGCGGCGATTGAACCGCGATCTGAGCCGCTGGGCTGGAGGTCGCACTCCATGGAGCCGTTCCAACCCAGAGATTGTACGTTCCAGGAGCAAGGCCACCGGGAACCGTGGCGGCAATCGAATTGCTGTCCAGCCTGGACGGCGTGAGAAGATATGCGCCCCCGCTTGACGACTGCAGAATAACCTGGTTCGAGTGCACAAAATTCTTCCCAAATATTCTGAGGATGCCACCCGGCTCAACCGCACAGTCATAAACCTGGTGGGTAAGCGCGGTCGCGGGATCCGTTGTAGATGGAACCCCAACCGCCCAATTCAGTGCGGGAACGTTCGCCATGCCCCGAACCGGAGGAGCCGAAGGATCCTCAATCTGGAAGCCGTAAACGCCGGCAGGAAAACCCGCGGGGACGAGAAAAGAAAGCCCAGTGGTGCTCTGTTGGATGGACGACACCACGGTGGTGCTCTGCTTCACCAGAGTCTACCAATCAGAGGTACCAGCAGGAATGGGAGCGATCCGGACGTTCTTGGCCGCGTCAGTGAAAGCGCCAGCCAGCAAAATCGACTGTCCAGGCGCGGTTTCTCTGGAGGTCCAAAAGATGGTATTGGAGCTGTAGGTGGGAGTTCCGACCAGAACACCCCAGGGGTTTACGAAGACCGGATTCGACCCGACACCCCAATCCCCGTTCGAAGCGCCGGTATTCGGATTCTGGCAGGCAGTAAGTGCCTGATGGAGGGAAGGAACAGGAACGTTCTGTGCAGGCGGGCCCGATTCCCCGGTTGTCTGGTTAGTGGTAGACCCGGAAGGGGTATTGATAGAAAGCCCGCATCCTACTAACATCCCTGGCATAATGGCTACGGCTACGATCCCTAATATACCTTGTAACTTATTCAGAACTACTACGGCGTTATTAACAATGTCGTTGGGGTTTTGCACTACTCTTGTCTTCATAAATAGATACGATCCTGCCTGCTGGTCTTACTCTCGCGTTATCACTGTGCACAAAGGGCCGCATTGGGTCGGCAGGAGCATGACCTCCTGCATTGCCACTTCCGCGCCTTATGCCGGTCGTGTATCTGTCAGCGGTATAGCAGAGAAGAAAGAAGCGGGAGCTCCATTATCGTTTATTGACTTCCACCTGCAGGCTACAAAGGACGGTTAAACTGTGAGTGGCTTACACCATTAAATGTTGCTCACAGCCTTTGGGCCGGGTTATTACTGCCGGCTCCTTGTAATCACAACCATCGTAGCTACTGTCACTGAGGTCACTGAAGCGCCGGCACTCTAACATGCTCATAAGACATTCGTCACTCTTAGTCTACGTACACTCTAAGTGCCTCCGCGCGGGTGTCGCTGCCTACTTCGGCCGCGACCTGCGTATTGGCTAACGCGCTGAGGCATTCAAGACGCCGGCGGAGCCGCGCACAGAGAGAGTACATGTCACCCCTGTACCATTCAAGAGGAACCAAGGTCCTTGCCTCCTCAAGAAGTTTAGGTAGGTGAACTTCAAACACCGTAACCCATTTTTCAATGTCCAGATACGCCGCCATCGGCGGCTTGTGAGCGCAATGAAACCAGAGTTTTAGGGATCGTGCTGTATCGTCCGACCAGTCTGGGCCACCAAACAAGTGCCCGTTGTCGACAATTACAGCTTCATAATCTCCCTTCTGTTTCACCCTGCGGCGGTACACGAATTGCCGGTGGTCATGATGATTCGCCCAGAGATCGAACAAACGGACCCCAGCCAGCTGTTCAGCATTTATAATTCTGTAGCTTGAGGGTATGATGCCAAACAGCTGATATTGCGGACCCCCAACATACTCAGAGCCGAAGTGAACGCCGCATGCCGGCGGCAGCCTGGTCCCATTCGCCTCCATAGTCAGCTCGGGGAAAACACGTAGTGTCTGAAGGTCAATAGTTATGGGCCGCCAGCGCGGAACCGGGAACCCCAAGCCTGTTAACAATATCGCTCCAAGCGCTTCATTCGCAAGAACGTTCGGCCCCTGGGGGTTCGGATGCATTTTCAACACATACATCTTCTTGTCATCACATAAGATAAGACGGCTCTGAGATCCGCCGGGCTGTTTTCCCGCAACCGAGACCACAGAGGTGCTTAGCGGTTCTTGCGAAGCTAATCGTTGTAGCGTCATTGTGCCCTTATTCATACCCCAGCCAGGTTGACGGGAGAGATGAGGCTGATCATCGTTGTTATCGGAAGTACCAGAGCGCCGTCGACGGCTTGTCTCTGGGCTCACAGGGTGTCGTGACAATAAATCCCAAACCTTAAGACTGAACGTCGCATGGATTAATTGTTTGGCCCTACCCTCTGTAAACTTTGTGGATAACACTCGTGAGCCGGCCCCAACAGAACTCAGAAGCTCTACTAACCCACGTTGTGCACTCATAATAATTGCCCAAGGAGTAGATCTGAGCCGGCGTTGCTCTCTCAGCGGGCCAACCTCCAGCCGCAGTCTATGTTGAGATCGGCTGTAAGCGATTGTTAATAGTACTAATGCGGGGCAGTTTAGGTTTCGCGTGTAGCGTGCAGATGTAACTCAACAAAGGAGAACGAGATGCTGCTTCTTTTCTTCGCTATATCTCTTACAAGAGTGCAACAGGCGCAACACGACCGAACTGAATTTGGAATGTATCAACGAATACAGGCTGATCAGGCCCTGATTGCCGACATGGGGCATCCCAGTGCGAGGCTGGTTGCAGACCTACGCAAAGCCCGCGCTTGCTATACGAAGTTTCACCTCTATAAGACCCCGAACTGCGACGCTGAAATTTTACAAATGGATCGGGATCTTGGCGAGGTTCAGCTAGCGCAAGGCCGCGATCAGTAGGCTGCGCCCATCGAACGCTAGCCCGAGGTTATGTTCCGATTCGCTTGCCTAAGAACCGCTAATTGGCTCGGATCATGAGGTCTATCAAATGAAATATATGGCTGTCGTCATTGCGTCTTTTGCGCTCATTGTTATGAATGCCGGCTGCGGGACGACACAAACGGTCGTGTTCATGGGCGACAGCATCACATATCTCTGGGGCCTGTCGTCCGTAGGCGGCCCCATCTTTCAACATCATCCGTTTTGGATCGATGCTGGAGTCAGCGGCAATACCTCAGGACAAATGGCAGCTCGCTTTCAGCAGGATGTCATTGCAAGGCATCCTGGTGTCGTTGCGATTTTGGCAGGGACGAATGATGTCTACCCGGGTTGGACACTATGCGGTGCCGGTGGAGCCACTGACACCTGCCACAACATTATCTCGATGGTTTCACAGGCACAATCGAACGGCATCCAACCTGTGCTTGCTACGATTCCGCCATGGGGTTGCAAAGAAGCTGTATGTGCTCTTGCAGAAGATGCCGATTCCGATTCGGGGCGATACGAACGTATAGACGCGCTAAACCAATGGATCAAAGCCTACGGCAAACAACACGCGGTAGTTGTCATCGACTATTGGTTACTGTTGGTGGCAACTAACAAAGAAACTTATGTCCCTTCCATGACCATGGACGGTGTGCACCCGAGTGCTCAAGGCTATGCGATGATGGACCCACTCATAGAAGATGCACTCACACAGGTGCCGTAAGAAAACATCGGCCAGTAAGTGTCCAAAGGCAATCATGCAAGTCATTCCAAATGAAAGCAGCAAGGAGAACTATGCCGCAGGATGGAACTAACGTGCGCGCGTAGACCCTCGCATTAATGGTCATGCTTAATCGTAACGACGCAGACTCCGGAGAGATTATGAGAATACTTGTTTTTGTACTTGGAAATCGTGCATGCAGCCGTGTTAAAGGGGCATTCGGGGCTGCTCAGCTCGTCGTGGACACCGCAGAATCTGTCGAACATTGCACGCGGCTTACGAAGGGAGAACGTTACGATGGCATCGTCGTAGATGTGGATTCTATTCCTTTTTCAGATGTTCTTGCGCTGGTAACACTCCTGCGTCACGCGAGTCCGGTGACAGCGCTCTTCGTAATTGTGCGCTACCTGGATCTCGACCAGCGTGTGCGCCTGTTTGAAGCCGGTGTTGACGGTTGCGTGCTCGAACCGTTTTTTGCCTCAGAACTAGCGGTGCGCCTCCAGCTTTCCATGCGCCTTCGCCGTGCGGCGTTCGATCTCGCAAATGGGGACGGGGTGGGCAAATTGCGCGTGGGCCCCCTCGAACTGGATTTAGTGCGGCGGGAGGTTGCGCGGTCCGGAAAAGTGATTGGTCTTCGCCCAAAGGAGTTCCTGCTGCTTGAATATCTGGTACGAAACACAAACCGCCCGGTGAGTCGAACCATGATTCTGGAGTACTTATGGAATTCGTCGTTCGAGGGCTTGACCAACGTGGTTGACGTGCATATTAATGCGCTACGACGAAAGGTGGATAAAGGCTACTCTCAGAAGATGATTCAGACCAATCGCGGCATTGGCTACACCCTTGTGTCACCAGCTGCAGAGCTAGAACGCGACGCTCAATAGGGGATAATGTGGTCGAGGCGCGGAGATTTCTGTGGTCACCTGAGAGCCGGATAACTTACTAATATCTGGTTATCGGTAAGTCGCCTCAGCCAGGGTGCTGGGCCACGCAAATTACCGAGAACCCGTTTTCATGGAAGTTCAACTTGATTACGAGAACGTTTCCACCTCTCCTAACTACCGGTGAAGTGTGTGGCCCACGTTTGATCACAAGCAAATTAGGCGATTTGCCGGCCATGCACCAAAAGAAGGGTCAGTGGCCGGGGAAACTGGGAAGAATGCACGTTCTCATCGCCGCAAGGGACCTCTCGCAGGCCGAGGCTGCAGCCGCAGAGATCCGCAGTCGTGGAGGAGTCGCCAGCGCGGTTGCGGTCGATGTCTCCAGGACGGAAGACAATGCCCTCATGGCTCAGACGGCTAGCGAAAGGCATGGCGGCATCGATATCCTCTGTTGTAATGCGGGGATTTTTCCTGCCGCGAAGCTGTTCGACATGAAAGAGAGTGATTGGGATCAGGTTCTGGACGTCAACCTGAAAGGAACCTTCCTCTCCATCCAGGCGTGCCTGCCGGCACTCAAGGCAAAGGGAAAAGGCCGCATCATCATCACGTCTTCCATCACTGGGCCGATTACCGGCTATCCGGGCTGGAGCCACTACGGAGCCAGCAAGGCTGCGCAACTCGGGTTCATCCGCTCAGCGGCCATTGAACTCGCCCCCCACAACATCACCATCAACGCGGTGCTGCCTGGCAACATTCTCACCGAAGGCGTGAAGGCATTGGGACCGGAGTATATCGCGAGGATGACGTCAGCGATTCCCGCAGGCAGACTGGGATCGGTCGAAGATGTCGCCTATGCCGCACTGTTTCTGGCCAGCGATGAAGCAGCCTTTGTTTCCGGTCAGACCATCGTGGTCGATGGAGGACAAGTCCTCCCCGAATCCCACATGGCGCTGGAAGAGCTGGGATGAAGTAGTTCCTGTGTAGACGTATCCCGAAGCGAAGACCCTCAAGTCGCCGCGACCCACAGAAAGAGATTCAGACGGGTTGCAGGACAGACCGCGAGCTATTGGGGGATTATTTCGTCTGTCACGGATCCGCCAGGAGAGCCGCAGGGGCTAAAGAGACCGCGGAAAGATCGCTAACCGTTTCAGAAGAGGCCACCAGGGCTAATGCTCGCTGCGGCGAGGTAGCCCTCAATTTATAGGAACGTTTTCGCGGGTTTGAAAACCCGCTCTCCTGGACTAAAGTCCGGGGCTGGCACCTATGCTGCTGGAGGTTGTTGGTTCGAGTTGGTCCCACTGGTGGAAGAGATCGGAGCAGAACAGCGTCTTTTCTGATTCCTCGAACAGAACACCGGCGTCCCAACCGTGCGGCACATGCGCCGCACCGCCGCCGAGGCCGGGATGCAGAGTTTAGAAATTGATCTTCCCTGCCAATTGCACTTGTCGAGGCGAGTTCGACGTATAGTTGATGACGCCGAAGTTCGGATCGTCGATCGATTGATCAGGCGTTCCGAAGACCGGATGGTTGAAGGCGTTGTTGGCTTCGAGGCGCAGCTCCAGCGTCATACCTTCGTGGACTGAGGAGAGCGGAAAGACCTTATTCACGCTCGCGTTAACCTGGAACGATGCCGGGACGCGGATCGATGCGTCGGCACGTGGAGCATCGCCAAGCGTGTAAGGGGTCGGCAGCTGCAGAGATTCCGGGTTGGCAACGTAACCGTTGATCCAATCCGAGTCCTTGCCGCCGGCGCGGCGCGGCTTGCCCACCAGGTTCGGGCGCTGGTTTCCATAGGTTGGCAGCGAGGTGCCGTCGTAGGTGAGCCAGTTCATCGGCCGCCCTTCGGTGGCGCGCCATAGCCCGTTCGTATTCCAGCCACCGATAATCGTGTCGAGCCACCCTGGCATATTGCCTGCGATGAGCTGCTTACGCCCGATCGGGAGCTGCCAGGTGTAGCTCACCTGGAACTGCTGCGGAATATCGAAGGTGGAAAGGCTCTTCTCGAGCCACGGCTTGTTCGGATCCTGGAGGCTGGTAAAGCTGCCTAGCCAAGTCGTGTTGTCATCGGGAACCGAAGAATCGTCCATCGACTTAGCCCAGGTATAAGTCGCGTATATCTGCAAACCCTTGGAGAGGTTCTTCTGGAACACGGCCTGCATCGCGTGATAGATAGACCAGGCGATCGGCCATGCCTCCGTGGAGACGCCGCCGCAGGAGAACTGTGGATATGGCACCTGCAGTTGAAACAGCGGGACCTGCGGAGAAGAAAGGCAGCTGTTGCCATTGGTAATGGCGTTGGCATAGGGATTGTCGACGTAGTTGAAGAGATTGGCAATCTGGTCGGCGCTATAGCCTTCCACCTCCGGTCCAAGGTGATTGATGTAGTTCTCTCCGGAAAAGTAGAGATGCACGCCCTTCTTGCCCACATAGGTGAGGCTGAATTGCATATTGGATGGGAGCTGATGCTCGAAACCGAAGCTCCAGCTCTGCTCGTAGGGCGTAGCCACCATGTTGCGCAACGGGCCGGTGGCGCCAAGACCCACATCGTTCAAAAGGCCCAGCGAATTACCGGGCGGCTGAATCAGGCCGCTCGGATAGGGGTTGCTCAAATGCAGATACGCGGTGGCGCCATCGTTGTTGAACGTCGGAATCATGTTCGTGTACTGGTTGAAGCCTTGCGAACCGTACGGGGTGACACCGCTCGCGCCGTTGCGCGACTGCGAATAGTAGATGCCGTATCCGCCGCGCCATACCGTCTTCGGACTGGCCGAATACGCAAAGCCAAATCGAGGTTGAATATCGCGGAAGTCGGTGTTCACGATGTGGCGCTGCTTTGCGCTGGCAAAAACCTCACCGCCGGTGGCGGCGATGCCGCCAATGGAGTACGTCGCCGCCGGGTCGAACCAGTTCTGACGGTTGAAGCGATCAGTCCGCGGAATGGAGACGTCCCACCGCAAGCCCAGATTCAGGGTCAGCTTGGGATTGATCTTCCAGTTCTCCTGCCCATAGACAGCAAACTGGTGGTCTTCCGTCGCCGGCCTATCCTGGATCTCGTAGTAGCTCCCGCATTCGTGTTCAAGGAGACCTGCCCCATCATGAAACTGGCCATCGAGTCGCCGCCGCATTCCGCATACGTATACGGGCAGCCCGCCGAACCGGTCACGTCGAAGTTGAAGATGCCTTCGGGCGCGTTGGTCTGGATGTAGTTCATCTGGTGGATGCGGCCTTCAAACCCGACCTTGAGGTCGTGCGGCCCGAGCACCTTGTCCAGGGCCACCGTGAGCTGTCCCGTATCCTGCCCCTGCCGGTAGTTGCCGTAAGGGTCGCCGCCCAGACTCGTGTATCCAGCCGAGTAGTAGGTGTTGATAAAGATTGCCGGGACGCCGGTGAAGCCGTTGGAGTTGAGATACCCCGGGAAGCCCAGCTTGCCCAGCGGATCGGTGACGCCGCCGGCGCCGTTATAGGCATCGATATCCTCCATGCCGCGGGTGAAGCCGAAGATGATGTTCAGCAACAGCGTCGGGCTGAAGGTATGCGTATCGTTGAGCGCAAAAAGGTGCGATCCTGACTTGTTTTTGCCGCTGGCGCAGGGATCGACAAAATTGCCGAAGCAATTGAAAGCCTGATAGCTGGTCCATTGTTGAGAATACTTGCCGCTCAGCAGGTTCTTCTCGTTGATGCGGTAGTCGATCTTGATGTCGTACTGATCGTTGGGGTTTCTGCTCGCGCCGGAGGCGATCCAGTTATCGTAGATCGTTCCGTTCGGCAAGGACTGGGGGTTGGGATAGAGCTTCATCATGTTCTGAGCGACCGGATCGATCAGATTTCCCGGGCCTACGGGCAGGTTCGCGTACTGGTTACCGGGGCTCGTGTAGGTGCTCATGTTGTTATACGGGATGAAGTTGGGGCGCAAAGGGCCCGCTCCCTGGTCGGTTGAGACGTAGGTAGACACATACGGATCGTAGATCTGTCCCGCGGGCACGGTGCACAGGCCCGTGCCATCGAATGTGCCCCCGTTTGCGCCGCACACTTCGCCAAAGTCGCCGTTGTTTCGCTCCGCGGCGGAGGGAACACCGGCCTGGTAGGTTCCAGCACTCGATTGGCGCGTGCCGTCGTAATCGACGAAGAAATAGATCTTTTTACGCCAGATGGGACCGCCGAACGTGCCGCCAAACTCCTGCCGGTGTACCGGGGGCAGCGGAACGCCGGCCTGGTCATTGAACCAGTTGTTTGCGTCGGTAACGGTATTGCGGACAAAGTCGTAGACTTCCCCGTGAAACTGATCGGTGCCGGAACGCGTGACCATGTTCACGACCGAGCCGCCTGAAAAACCATACTCGGCGCTGAAGTTCGACTGCACAACGCGCATCTCGTCCACCGCTTCCGGTGAGGGTACATACGTGATTTGCGTTATGCCGCCATTGGGCTCGAAGTTGGTGACCGTCGCGCCGTCCATCAGAACGTCCGCGGTTGAGTTGCGGCTGCCGTTCGAGGTGAAGTTCGTACCCGTGCAGTTGATGTCGCATTGATCGTCGACGTTGGTCGTACCCGGCGCCAGATAGGCCAACTCCATCACCGAACGGTCGATCAGCGGCAGGTTGTTGATCAGGTTCCGGTTCACCGTCGTTGCGCCGGTTCCATCATCCGTATCCAGGTGCTGATCGTCGGCGGTGACAACGACCGATGTTGTGGAGCCGATCTTCATGCGCAGATTCGCCGACGGATTCGTGCTCACATCCACGCGGATATTGGTCTTCTCCTGCTGCGAGAAGCCTGGCGCCTCGGCCAAAACCCTGTAGACCCCGGGAGGCACGGCGCGGAAGATGTAACGGCCGGCGCCATCGCTCTTCCCCTCGAAGGTGAAGCCCTTTTCCTGGTCGACCAGCGTCACCTTCGCATTCGCAATCACTGCACCCGAGGGGTCGCTGACCACTCCGCTCACGGTGCCGAAATATCCCTGGGCGAACGATTCGGCTGGTATGGCGAGGAGAAGTGCGCTGAGCAAGAAGGAAAACGTGAGGCGGAGGCTACAGGGTTGGGAGCCTGAAGTAAGCATCTGTGGGGCATCCTCCGAAAAGGCGAATCTTGAAACCTGGACCCCGCTTGTATGAAAACCTGAATCGTTTGAATAGCAAACAGGCGTAGCATCCCGCGAATGTTACACGAATGTCAAGAAAACATTTACGAAGAAGTCGCCAAACGCACAACAGCACTCTGCAAACCGAGGACGCCACCACTGGCCAATCCCCACTGCTAGTACCGGAGCTGCCGCAACTGACCGGCGAAGAAGTCTTCGCCAGTTCCGGGCAGCGCACCCTCATCACTACGGACTGGAAGGTTGTTCAACCGCGCTTCGGTTTTGCCTACCTATGGTCCGCAACGTCCCAACATTGTGGGCACGCCGCATCGCAATCACGCATAAGGATGGATCAACGACTCCTTCACCAACCCTGAGGCCTTCCAACTGCCGCCGCTATATGCGCACGGCGACGCTCCCCGGAGCTACGGAGGCATCCGCACCCCTTATAACTTCACGACGGATCTTTCCGTGCTGAAAGTCTTCTCGCTGGAAAGTCTGCACCAGCGCGCGTCCATCGAGTTCCGTCTCGAAGCGTCCAACGCTTTTAACCATCCGACCTTCGGCCAGCCGGCCACTGACGTGGATGATCCTCTGTTCGGACTGTTTACGTATTCATGCAAGGCGTCGAGGCAAGGGCAGTTTGGGGCTAAGGTAACCTTCCAGGTTACGTTTGCCAGGTCTCGGAGGGTAGAGGTTGGGGGAAAAGAGGGACTGCCTGATCTGCGCGATTTTGCTCTAACCTCAACTGAAGTAAATCAGTAAATCACGCTGGTCAGGCTGTCCTCTTTGCCCACAGAGTGAGACAACGTTCCGTCTCGTCGCTAATTTTTCGGTCACCAAGTCGTCGGGAACCATATTCCAGGCAACACGGCAAAATCCAGGCAACAGAGCAAAATCGGGGTGCAGCCAGGGGGAGGCGGCCGGCCCCGGTCTCGTTCACATCGAGGCCTAAAGACCTGAATTTGTGTAGATTAATAACAGTTCTGTTCCCACATTTTATCGACCGCACATGCTGACATCGATCAGAGGACGCTCGGTCATAGTGACCGGAGCAAGCAAAGGCATCGGCAAGGGAATCGCCCGCGTCTTTGCTGCGCAGGGTGCCCACGTTCTCATCGCCGCAAGGGACCTCTCGCAGGCCGAGGCTGCAGCCGCAGAGATCCGCACTCGTGGAGGAGTCGCCAGCGCGGTTGCGGTCGATGTCTCCAGGGCGGAAGACAATGCCGTCATGGCTCAGACGGCTAGCGAAAGGCATGGCGGCATCGATATCCTCTGTTGTAATGCGGGGATTTTTCCTGCCGCGAAGCTATTCGACATGAAAGAGAGCGATTGGGATCAGGTTCTGGACGTCAACCTGAAAGGAACCTTCCTCTCCATCCAGGCGTGCCTGCCGGCACTCAAGGCAAAGGGAAAAGGCCGCATCATCATCACGTCTTCCATCACTGGGCCGATTACCGGCTATCCGGGCTGGAGCCACTACGGAGCCAGCAAGGCTGCGCAACTCGGGTTCATCCGCTCAGCGGCCATTGAACTCGCCCCCCACAACATCACCATCAACGCGGTGCTGCCTGGCAACATTCTCACCGAAGGCGTGAAGGCATTGGGACCGGAGTATATCGCGAGGATGACGTCAGCGATTCCCGCAGGCAGACTGGGATCGGTCGAAGATGTCGCCTATGCCGCACTGTTTCTGGCCAGCGATGAAGCAGCCTTTGTTTCCGGTCAGACCATCGTGGTCGATGGAGGACAAGTCCTCCCCGAATCCCACATGGCGCTGGAAGAGCTGGGATGAAGTAGTTCCTGTGTAGACGTATCCCGAAGCGAAGTCTGTCACGCATCCGCCCTGTCACGCATCCGCCCGCCTACACAGACACGTCGCTGGCAGAATCGCGTTTCAGCAGCAATATGGTGATATCGTCCTCATTGAATTTCGGGTCTACGAGTGATTTGAGATTTCCCATCGTTCGTTCCGCGCTCTCCGTGAAAGCATCGCGCAAACGATTTTCTGGATGCTCCCCCTCAATCGAGTCGGTCAAGCCGTCGGTGAATATGAGGAGGGTACTACCTCGACTCATAACAGCTGTACGAGCTTCGTACTCCGCATCGGCAAACAATCCAAGCGGTGGGCCAGTGGCTTCCAGAAATGTGGTTGGTCCTGACGAGGACAGAATTGGGGCGTTGTGACCGGCATTCACGTAGGTCAATTCTCCCGAGTCGCGGCTGAGCACAATGAAGACGGCGGTGGCAAAGCGATCACTCGGGGTGTATCGGCTCAGGTGCTTGTTAATTTGTCTGGCCATGGCCAGGGGGGTCGCTTCCACACTTGCGATGCTCCTGACCAGAGCCTGTATGTTTGCCGCAAGCAGAGCCGCTGAAATCCCCTTTCCAGACACATCGGCTAACGTGAATAGCGTTCGGCTAGGAGGAAGGTCGATGACGTCAAAGTAGTCGCCACCCACCTCGCGCAACGGTTTGTAATACGCCTCCAGTTCGTAGCCCGGCAATTCTTCCAGTTCCACAGGCTGGAGCGTCTGCTGGATCTGTCGTGCAGCTATCTGGTCAGTTTCCAGCTGTGTCTTGCGCACAAATTCCGACGACAGCATTCCCCTCTGGATGTAGTAGCCGGTGTAATACAGCAGGAATACAAACACATAGCTGACCGGCCGTCTGGGTAAAACCAGAAAAAACGAATAGAGCGGCTTTGGCAGCATGAAGGCCCACATCAGAGTGAAGTAGAAGGCATATCCCTGAAGAACGATGCCGACATACGTGATGATGCGTTTGGACCGGGGCATTTCGCGGGTCCAGTCATAAAAGGCGTACTGCAGCGCGCGGCGAACTGGGCCGACAGATTTGTCGAGCTTTAACCTCTTGCCGCGAAACAGCATTTGCTGGAGTCTAGCAAGAAGCAGTCGTGCTGGCGAAAGGACGGCAGCCGCGATGAATGTGGCCCGCTTAGTTGATTTGGCGATCGTGCCTGAGTGACCGCCTATCCGGCTGTTACTACTTGTGTAACAACCCGGCAGGAATCCATCTCGTCTCAAATTTTTAGTACCGGCATGGCGGCCAGTGTTTACAGACCCAGCCCACTTGGCCAGTAAAAACCGGCTTTTCGGACAAGTGAAATTCTGGCTACCGCAATTCTTCCAACCCTAGATTCCGAATACCCCGGGGAGATAAATGACAGGTTACCCGTTGCAGCAGTTTCTGGGGGATCGGTGGTGAGTAGGCCGGCGGATTTCACCGCCAGCCTCTCTCAGAACCGTGCGTGAAACTCTCGCCTCACACGGCTCCCATCAGGCAAACCAACCGTTGGTTGCGAGACGCCAGTGTACGAAAACGGCATCCGGTTTCCGGGCTAGCTGCTCTAAAAAGCGGCCAGCTTGAGTCGGACGCACCGCAAAGCGCTTAAATTTTCGTCGCGCCCAGCGCAGCAGCGTCGAGTTGACGTGCCGGTAGATAGGCTCTAACGCCGAAGGCGTGAAGCGTCCGTAGTACTCGATCCATCCCCGCAGGAGTGGATTGAGACGGCGGGCGATTTCCTCCAGCGTAAGTTGCGTTTGTCGGCGAATTTTCAAGCTCTTGATCGTCGACCGTATGTCCTTCAACGCTGCGGGGCTGACCGCTGGGTTGAATCCACAGAATAATTGCCGATTCCGGGTATTCTTGACCACACGGGGCCGAAAGCAGTACCCGAGGAAGTCGAACGTGACATTCGGATACTCCGCATTGCGTTTTACGTCTTTACAGTAGACAATCCGGGTTTTGACGGGATGCAGTTCCAGATGACACGCCGCCAGACGCGCGTGAAGATCAGCCTTGAGGGCCTCCGCTTCTCGCTCAGTCCGGCAGTGAACCAATCCATCATCTGCATACCGACACCAAAGCAGGTCAGGATAGGTTCTCTTCATCCACAGGTCGAACGTGTAGTGCAGGAACAGGTTAGCCAGAATAGGGCTGATTACGCCTCCTTGCGGAGTGCCGCGCGTCCTCTCCATTCTTACGCCTTTCTGTTCCATGGGTGCTGTCAGCCATCTCTCGATGTAGAGAAGCGCCCAATCACACGTCACATGTTTCCGAACAGCCTTGAGCAGCAGCACGTGGTCGATGTTGTCGAATAGGCCCTTAATATCAAACTCAAGAACCCAGTCATACTTCCAACACCTCTCCCGCGTTACACCCACAGCATCCAGAGCCGACTTTCCCGGTCTGTAACCGTAGGAGTCCGGAAGGAAAATCTTCTCCATTTCCGTCTCGATTAGCTGTTTAACCACCACTTGCGCGATGCGATCGCTCACAGTGGGTACTCCCAAAATCCGCTCGCCTCCACTCTTCTTGGGTATGGAGACAGCGCGAACAGGTGGGGGAAAGTAGCTCCCTGAACTCATTCGATTCCAGATCCGATAAAGATTTCGCTTCCAGTCTGTTGCGAACTGTTCAAGGGTCTGACCGTCCACTCCCGCCGCGCCTTGATTGGATTTGACCGCCTGATACGCCTTGTACACTTGACGCTTATCAATCTGAAACGGTTTGTCTTTCATAGCGCTCGACGTCATCCTGTCTCCAGTTGTTTCGAGCTCATGATTGTCTGACCCGATCCCTTCGCTCCAGCCCCATTACAAGACCTTCATCGCTACTACAGACCGGTCCGCCCCAAGCCAACGCATCGGTACTCTCGCCTCGTGGTTGTTTGCCCTTGAGCTTCTCCCTTAGCATCGATGGCCTGGTTCCCGCAGTTCCGCATAAAAGCCTGCATCGGACTCACGCCCCCTATACGCCGGCTGCCGCCCGCCCAGTCATCAGGCTCCTAGCGGGCCTATCCCAGAGAACACGATCACCCCTGGTTTCGACAGCTTCTGATACTTAACGACGCGTCGTCGGAGGGTTTGCTTGCGCTCGTCTTTCCGACACTTACCTTGCCCCGGGTCTTGCCCGGGACTTCAACCCGACGCTCACCACCACAGCTCTTTACCGCAGCAGCTCGGGCTGGTTTGAGACCTGCTCCTGAAAGCCGATCCCGAGGGGCCTACCCTCATCTCCTATGCAGCTTCACAACACGGATTCATCGCATCTCGGACTCCTTCCGTGCTTCTGCAGCACACATCGTGTCCCCGTATCTCCCAGGCACCATCGTCCAGTACACTTCCCTTCATGTTCTTCCGCACCCTATTCCGCACAGTCATCGTCGTTGCCCTGCTGTCGCTTACCGCCGCTTCGGGCCAGGAACCCAAGCTCATCAACGGCTACGAACCCAAGTGGTGGAAAGAGGCGGTCGTCTACCAGATCTACCCTCGCTCTTTCAAAGACTCGAACGGCGACGGCATCGGCGACCTGCCCGGCATTAGCTCCAAGCTCGATTACCTGCAGAAGCTGGGCGTGAATGTGATCTGGCTTAGTCCGCATTTTGACTCGCCGAATATCGATGGCGGCTACGACATTCGTGACTATCGGAAGGTCATGGCCGAGTTCGGCACCATGTCTGACTTCGACCAGCTGCTTGCGGGCATCAAGCAGCGCCACATGCGGCTGATCATTGATCTAGTCGTCAACCACACGTCGGACGAGAACAAGTGGTTCGTTGAATCGCGCAGCAGCAAAACCAACCCGTACCGCGACTTTTATATCTGGCGTCCCGGCCACACCGCCGCTGACGGCACCCGCACCCCGCCTAATAACTACCCCTCGTATTTTTCGGGTTCCGCGTGGACGCTGGACCCGAAGACGAACGAGTACTACCTTCACTACTTCGCGGCCAAACAGCCAGACCTGAACTGGGCGAACCCAAAGGTCCGCGAGGAAGTCTTCTCGCTGATGCGCTTTTGGCTCGACAAGGGTGTATCCGGTTTCCGCATGGACGTGATCCCGCTCATCTCGAAGCCTACCGGCATGCCCGACCTTACCCCTGAACAGCTGAAGGCGCCCCCCAACGCCTACGCGAACGGTCCCCACCTCGCCGAGTACCTTCACGAGATAGATCGCGAGGTGCTTTCGAAGTACGACGATATGTCCGTCGGAGAAGCCACCGGCACCACGCTCGCCCAGACCAACAACCTGGTCGACGACCGCCGCCACGAGCTCAACATGATCTTCAACTTCGACGCTATTAAGCTCGGCCGCTCCGACTTCGGCCTCAGCCAGCTCGGCCCCTGGACCGTGCCGGAACTTAAAGCCATCTACGACGCGCATGCCACCATCCTCACCAAGCACGACTGGGACACGGTCTTCCTCTCCAATCACGACAACCCACGCATCGTCTCCACTTTCGGCGACGACTCTCCCGCCATGCGCGTCCCCTCTGCCAAGCTCTTCGAGACCATGATCCTCACGCTTCGCGGCACACCCTTCCTCTTCGAGGGCGATGAGCTCGGCATGACGGACTTTCCCTTTAAGACGCTCGCCGATTACGAGGACATCTCGGTTAAGAATGCATATAAAGCGCTGGTGGACACCGGCAAGATCTCCGCCGAAGCCTTCCTCACTTCGGAGGCCAAGGTCTCTCGCGACAACGCCCGTACCCCCATGCAATGGGATAGTGGGCCTGAGGCCGGCTTCACCACCGGCAGCCATCCCTGGCTCGCCGTGAACCCCAACTACCAAGAGATCAACGCCGCTCAAGAAGAGCGGGACCCTACCTCCGTTCTCAACTACGTGCGCGCCTTGATCGCTCTGCGTGCTCACACCCTCGCCTTCGTCTACGGCGACTTCGAAGACCTCGATCCCCAGCACCCGCACATCTTCGCCTACACCCGCACCCTCGGCAGCGAGAAGTACCTCATGGTGGAAAACTTTAGCTCAAGTCCGGTCGCCTACACGCTGCCGAACGGCCTCAAGGCGGCAAAGCTCCTCCTCACCGACATCCCTGGTTCCCATGAAGCCGACGTTTCTACTCTTAACCTGGCGCCATGGGAATCGCGCATCTATAAGCAGTAGCCAGGGTGTCCCATGGCTCGGGCACTGGGATTGTGGTCCGGATGCTCCTCGGTTGATGCCTGTAAGTCCCGCTGCAAAATCTTCTGCAACGCCACTCCACTGTGCAAAAGCGAGGGCTCACTCAAGAACGGCACGGTGCTATTCCCCCGGAAGGCGACCCTCGATAGAAAGGGTGGGAGCAGGTTCCGCAGTCGCGTGGTGCTCCACTTGCCGCAAAAACGAACAATTAGGAAAGCCGGGAACAATTTTCTGAATCCCTAGACCGACTGGTCTACTCATACTCGGGTATGAGGCAAAAGGCCCCAGAGATTCAGGAGGTAACACATCATGTCAGAACTTAAAGGCACCGCTCTTATCACTGGCGCTTCCACCGGCATCGGCGCGGTCTACGCCGACCGCCTTGCGAAGCGCGGTTACGATCTCATTCTCGTCGCTCGCAGCCAGGAGAAGCTCTCTGCGCAGAAACGGCCTTCTCATCAACATTGCTTCGATCGTTGCCCTGGCGCCAGATCTTTTGAATGGCACCTATAGCGGCAGCAAGGCTTATGTGGTGAACTTCACGCAGGCGCTGAAGAACGAAGTGGAAGGCAAAGGCGTGACGGTGCAGGCTGTGTTGCCAGGCGCAACCGCAACGTCTTTGTGGGAAAGGGCCGGCCGGCCAGTGGAGTATCTGCCCAGCGAGATCGTGATGACCGCTGAGGATATGGTGGATGCAGCCCTCGCCGGGCTCGACCAGCATGAGCTGATTACCATTCCCTCTCTTCCTGATATCGCAGACTGGGAGACGTACGAGTCAGCGCGCAAAACTTTGGGCCCGAACCTTTCTCGTCAGAAACCGGCGGCTCGTTATGGGATTCAGAGCTGAACCTATTCGGATGCCATTTGCCGTTCCGGCTTTTGCGGCTGCACCGCGAGGAGACTGTCATGGCTACAAAATCGACGCGTGACCACTTGATCGACGTGGGCGTAGGACTGATGCACCAAAACGGGTACAACGCCACCGGGCTGACCGACATTTTGAAGGCAGCGGAGGTGCCGAAGGGTTCTTTTTATCACCATTTCGGCAGCAAAGAGGACTTTGCCGCGGCCGCGTTGGCAAAGTATGGGATGCGCGAGAGGGAGCATGCGGCGGCGATCCTGAACGATACAACGATCCCTCCGTTGAAGCGGCTGCAACGTTATTTCGGCGATCTCGTGAAGGTCTACGGCCAGAAGGGAGCGATTCCCGGATGCATGATGGGCCGCTTCAGCCTGGAAATCGCCGAGAAGAGTCCGCAGTTGAGGAAGCAGATCAGCGCTTCGTTCGACCACTGGCAGCACACGATCGCGACGGTCATCGGGCAAGCAGTCGCGCAGAGAGAACTCCCTGCAGGCACGGATTCCGAGTTGCTGGCGGGCTTCGTGCTCAACAGCTGGGAGGGGGCGCTCTTGCGTTCGCAAGCGGAAAAAAGTAACGCTGCACTCGAAACCTTCATGCACTACGTCTTCGATGGGCTGCTAAGGAAGGAATCGAAGGCAAGGCCCGCGGCAACCCGCTGATCCCTTAGTTATCAACGTGCCGCCGATAGAAGCGGCGGCGCAATTTCATTCACTCGAAGGACGGCTATCTCGGTTGTCCGACAAACAGTGTTCATCACAAAGGAGAAGCAAATGTCTACCATTCATCTTCGACAGACAACTACCCTCACGCCTGAGCAGTTACATCGCCGGACTCACCGACTTTGGGCCGGGCCGCTCGAAGCTCTTTGGCAACAGTGCGGACGAGTACCTTAAGGTGCATCAGCGGAACCTCACGCACGCCGACGTCACAGAAGGCTCTGGCGGGGTCTGGGAGCGACTGCATTACGACTGGTCCGATCCCGAACACGTCGTCCTGACGACGACAGACTCCAATGTGTGGGGAGGCGCCTCCGGCCACACCTATACTTTTAGGCGTCGTCCCAACGGCACCACCGACATTGACGTGGATGTCGTACGCGACGGCAAGAACCTCAAAGGGTGGCTGCTCGGCTTAGTGCTTGGGACCATCGGCAAGGGCGTTTTGGAAAAAGCATTCTTAAACAGCGTCAAGGCCATCGAAGCCCGGACCGGCGCGGCGAAAGCGGAACACGCTGCGTGAGGAGGCGGTAGTTCCGTGGGCTCTTGCGGGGACATCCATAATAGGCAAAAGTCAACGGGAAACGGAGAGGTTTACCGAAGTGACCGCTGTGATTTGGCGAACAGGAGCGAACATCCACCTCCTGGAGATCGGTTGCTGTGGGAAAACTGCAGATCCCTCCACTTCGCTTCGCTCCGGTCGGGATGACAAGGAGAGGGTAGTGACGTACCTGGGACGCTGCCATTGGGATGTGTGGATTCCAGGCGGGGACTCGTCTGATTTCCCAGCGATTCGTGACAGGGATAAAGCCCAGACAAGATTTTGGTGGCAGACGGGAAGTGACACTTGGGAGCAGAGGGCGGGTCATTCAGATATGCCGATGCCCGACAAGAAGGTAAGCGTTTCCGGCGAGCGCGCTCACCCAGCTCGAAGCCAAGGCTGAGGTCGAAGGGAGAATGGTCGACGAACTGGCCGAGGAGCCTTCGCTGTCCCCTTATATCGTCCGTTGGGCCCTCGCGCGATAGTGATATCATGATATCAAAGGAAACGGACAAGATGGCGCAACTCCTCGTACGCAACCTGGAAACCCAACTCAAAGTTCGCTTGCAAAAACGCGCCAAACGACATGGCCAGAGTATGGAAGAGGAAGCAAGAGACATTCTTCGTGATGCCCTGAAACGAGAAGATGTCCCGGGCAGTGGACTGGGAACCGAGATTGCGGCACTGTTCAGTGAAACCGGACTCGAAAGAGACATTCCTGAAATTCGCGGCCACTCGGTTACGCCCGCAACCTTCGAATCATGATTCTGCTCGATACCAACGTCCTCTCTGCGCTGATGCGCCAAAGGCCCGACCCTGCCGTAATCAATTGGCTCGATCGGCAGGCACGCGCCTCAGTATGGACTACTTCGATCACAGTCCTTGAAATACGGTTCGGACTGCAGGTGATGACGACTGGAAAACGAGGGTCGCTCCTGATTGCGGCCTTCGAACGCTTGCTTGCTGAACTGATTCAGCAGCGGATCGCACCGTTCGATGGCGAGGCCGCACAGCGCGCCGCGGACCTGATGGCGACACGTCAGAAGAAAGGCCGGTCTGGCGAGCTGCGGGATAGCATGATCGCCGGGATCGCGCTCGCATCCCATGCCACCCTGGCGACTCGGAATGTCAAGCACTTCGATGACCTTTCCGTATCCGTACTCAATCCCTGGGAATCGTAAGTTCCGTGCGCCCTCATCGAACGGGCAGCAGGCCATAGACATCTACTTCGTGCTTTGCGCCTACATATACATGCCCGTTCACGACCATCGGGATGTTGAACCTTAGGGCTAGGCCGGGGCGGTCCCGGCCGGCGTTTTGCTCGCTGTTGTAGAGCTCATGCGCCACATTCGCAGCATCATAGGCGTAAAGAGCCGCGGGTTGGTCGGGTGCGTTCCAGACTTTGGAGCGGAGCAGCCACACTATGCCGTCGGCGAGCGAGTTGGCCGATACCGTTGGGGTTGCCGATACACCGCGGATGCTAGTCGCCGCTTTGGGTGAGAGCTTACCGTCGTTCACGGCAAATTGACGCAGCGCGTCCCCGTCGCTTAACACGTATACATAGTGGTTCCAATAAGCCATCGATCCGAAGACACCATCGGGAACAGCCATCGTCTGCACCGCATGACTATTGTTCCCAGGCTGCCAATGTCCCATGCGGTCGCGGTCCACCAGGTAGAGGACACCCCCCTTCCCTTCCACCACCACCAGGTGCGGATAGGGGCCGGATTGGTCGGGCAACAGCATCGGTCCACCAGAACCCAGGTCGCTGTCGTTCGCGTCCAGATCAGCCGCGTTATAGGGGGCGAAATAATCACTGAGCTTGAGACTCTCTCCGTTTAGCTTGAGGAGGGAATCGCCATAGTCGCGGCCACCCTTGCCAGCGTCGAAACGCCCATTGCCGGTGGCGAGAAAGATATTGCCGGCTTTGTCGGCCGCCGGCCCGGTATCCCCTTCCCAGATTCCGCCGTCATCGGCATCGGGAGATGCATTGAAGACCGCTTGCTGCTTCAAACTCTGCGCGCCGTAAGTCATGACCCAGCCGTGGTAGGGGCCGACATCGCAGGCAGAAGCCCAGGTAAGATAGATGGCGCCGCGGTTCAACAACAGTGCTGCTCGCGGGTTATCCCGCAATGGATTGAAGCTCAGCTTTCCGCTGCGGCTCCCGGTCCCGGCGCCACTCATGCTGGCTCGAATCTCTACCGGGCCGCCGAATTTCTCCACCCCAGTGGTCACCGCGAGCGCATGCAGGCGCTGGGCGTACACGTTCTCCAGAAAGCCTGACCGGTCTCTGGTGCGAGCCAGGACATAGAGTGTCCCGGTGTCTGGGTCGATGACGGGGGTCGACGTGATACCAATTTCCGGTGCGATGAATGGACAATTCGCATCCCGCGCCGGCACGGTGGTGAAACCGTCTTTCAGAAAGCTAACCTGCCACAGGGGAGTACTCGGATTGCCGTAAGCGTCGAAGGCGTAGACGCTGTCGTGCTCGGTGGCGATAAAGAGTACATCGTGACGGCCTTTCCCCGGAATCTCCACGCCGCCGAGGAAGAGCGGTTGGGCATAGACATCTCCGTCCACGTGCAAGGTGAAGATCTTTCCGAAGTGCTGAACATTTACATTGCGCGGCGTCAGTTTGGTCTCGTTGAGATTCGCGCCGGTGCGCGCGTTGTCGTATTGGGACGTAGTCACCCTCTGTGCCCTCGCCAACGTCGCAAGCGCGAGGACGACCACAAGGACGACTGCACGATCACAAATCCATTTTCTTCTGCTTTGACGCATGCTGAAAGCCTCTGGGAAGACCGCTCTCTTCTGGTCTCTATGCATTTTACCTATGTAGCATACAACATAATAGGATCAGAAAATGGGTCGCGATTCACTCCGTGCAAAGCTGACCGACTGGGGCGCCGGGGAGGTGGGATTGACCAGCAGTGGTTGACCGGCTAGTCATTCACAGCGCAATGAAACCACGGGATCGACGGCGGCTGCACGGCGCGCAGGGAGCCATGCCGAGAGCAGTGTGACTGCCGTGATGCCAGCCGTTGCGGCAATGAAAATCGTGGGATCGAAGGGACTCATCCGATAGAGCTGTGTGCGAATCAGACGAGCCGCGCCAAGGGCGATGGGAATCCCGAGGACGAGACCCGCCGCGAGCAAGGCAAGCGACTCGCGCAGCACCATCCACTGCACACCTCCCCCAGTAGCACCGAGAGCAATGCGGATGCCGATCTCGTTGCTGCGGCGCACCACGTTGAAGCTCATCACGCCGTAGAGTCCGATGGCTGCAAGCAGCACCGCTAACAAAGCAAAGATTGCCGTGAGCCGCGAGACCAGCGTCTCCTGGCTGGTGAAGGTTTCCATATGATCGTGCATGGTGCGGACCTGGAGGATGGGCAGATTGGGGTCGACGCCTGCAATCGCGCTGCGAAGCTCATTGATCGCCGACGCCGGGTCGCCCACCGTGCGCAGAAGAATGGCATCGGCAAAGCTGTCCTGAATGCCTTCGCCGTTCTTGCCGAGGATCTGCGCCAGCGGTAGATACACCATGCGGTAGGGATCTTCGCGTGGGTTGCCGGACTTGGTGTCGCTGGCAATGCCTACGATCTGCCACGGACCCGCGACCGTATCGATGTCGATCTTCACCGTGCGGCCGACCGCATCTCCTTTGGGGAAGTATTTGCGTGCGATGGTCTCGTTGACCACTGCTACTTTCATGCTGTTGGCGGTGTCGGCGGGGCTAATGGGCCGGCCGGCAACGATCGAGATTCCCGCGGTTTCAAAGTACTGGCCTGAAACGCGATTCAGCACGGACCCCATATCCTCCTTTGGGCCCGGTGTGTATCCGGAGAGGGAGATGGTCGAATTCCACGTACCGAAGCTGATGGGCGGCGTTCCCGCGAGAGCCGCAGAACGAACGCCCGGGATCGCCGACAAGCGCTCCAATACGCGCTGGTTCAAGGCGGGGATCTGCGCCGGCTTGTAGCCTGCCAGGTCGGGAGCAAAGTCGGCAATCAAAAGGTGCGTGCGCTCGAAGCCGAAGTCCTGGTTTTGGAGATTGCGCAGCGTGCGCAGAAACAGTCCAGCCCCCACCAGCAGCAGAAGGCAAAACACGATTTGCGAGGTCACCAGCACTTTGGGCCACCAGCGGCTGGTACGTCCACCGCCGCCTGCGTCGGTCCGTGTCGTGGCGTTCATGGCCGGCATCGCCGAGGCGCGAGCCACGTGCAATGCCGGGGCCAGACCGAACAGCAAACCCGCGAAGATCGACACACCCAGTGTGAACAACAGGATGGCAGAGTCCGGGGAAGGATCGAGCGGAACATGGGTTGCGCCCTGCGCGACAAAAGCAATGAGAGCACGGGTGGCGGTAAAAGCCAGACCAAGCCCGAGCAGGCCGCCGGAAAGCGACAGCAGGAGCGCCTCCAACATTCTCTGCCGGATGATGCGTCCGTGGCTCGATCCCAAGGCAAGACGCGTGATCGTTTCGCGTTGCCGCGCGATGGCCCGAGCCAGGAGAAAATTAGCAAGGTTGGCACACGCGATCAGCAGAACGACGGCTACGATCGCCATGAGGATGGTGAGGGAGTCGCCGTATTGAGAGCGCA
The DNA here is from genome assembly GCA_963826875.1 of uncultured Acidobacteriaceae bacterium. Lineage (GTDB taxonomy): Bacteria > Acidobacteriota > Terriglobia > Terriglobales > Acidobacteriaceae > PALSA-350. The sequence continues at coordinate 80,235 of CAWGYP010000003.1, forward strand.
GCCGCGAAACTCCGTGTGCGCCAGAGACGAGGCGCACGGTGATGCGCTCAATCTCCTGCTGTCGTGCGACAGCGATGGCGTGGCCTTCGCCGGCGCGAACGTAGTTACGAATCTGACGATCGAGCCACCCCTGATCGGCGGCGAGCTGCGACTGCGGGCTTCGCCGCGCGACCATATGCAGGAAATAGACCGACCGCGGGTCCAGGAACCCGGGCTGCAAGAAGATTTCCCGGACCATCGTGACCGGTACCCAAATCTCGGCCGGCTCCAGTTCTTGTTGGATGCCGTGAAACTCCGCAGGCATTACGCCGACCACGGTAAACTGCGTGGCGTTGAGGGAGATGGACTTGCCGAGAATGGCGGGGTCGGAAGAAAACGATTGTTGCCACAGATGATAGCTGATGACCGCAACCGCGCTGCGATCCGGAGCATCGGCGTCAGACCGGGCAAGGGTGCGGCCGAGGAGCGGCTCCGCGCCCAGAACGCTAAAGAAATTTCCAGAGACGAGATTGGCGGGAATCTGAAGCGCTGCGGCGGTGTTGGGGAGACTAAGGCTCACTCGCGGCGAAGCGCTGGAGTAGGCGGCGACGCCCTGGAATGGGCCGGGATCGGCTTCGAGTTGCCGCGCAAAATCGTAGGGGAACAAGTCGGTGACGCCGAGGTCGATGCCGCCGAGAATGCCCGCGCTCGTGGACTTGCCGAAGGTGACGAGCTGCTGCGGATCGCGCACGGGGAGGTTCTGAAGAAGAACTTGCTTGATCAGTGTGAAGATCGCCGTGTTCGCGCCGATGCCAAGCGCCAACGACAGCACGGCAATCAGCGTGAAGCCTGGGCTGCGCGAAAGTCCGCGAACGCAATGTCTCAGGTCGCGCCAGAGGATCTCCACTCTCGACTCCCAGGTGGCGGAGTGAATATTGTGTTTGACAGCGTTGGAGCTGCCCATTTCAACGCGGGCGGTGCGAGCGGCTTGGTCCGCGGGCATGCCACGACGCAGCTTGTCCGCGGTGGACGCCTCGAGGAACCCACGCAGCTCATCGTCCATTTCGCGCTCGATACGATTTCGATGGAACAGCGAACGGATTCCCTGTGCGATATTGCTTAGCAGACCCATTCAAGCCCCTTCCGTGTGTTTATTCAGGCTTCCATGATGCGAGCGATCGCAGAGACCTGGCGGTTCCAGGTTTCTGCTTCGTCAGCGAGCGACTTCCGTCCGCGAGCAGTCAACATGTAGTACTTGGCGCGGCGATTGTTCTCGCTTGCGCGCCATTCGCTCTTGATGCGCCCCGCACGCTCCATGCGAGCCAGCGCCGGAAGCAACGATCCCGGGTTGACGCGGAAAACACCTTTGCTCACCTGCTCGATGCGCAAGGCTACTCCGTAGCCGTGCATCGGCTCCAATAGCAGGGTCTTCAGGATTAACATTTCCAGCGTGCCCTGTACAACGTCTCGTTCGCCCATCTCGACTTGACTCCTCTTGATGATCGAGAGGTTACACGAAGCTCCTCTCGACCGTCAAGATGACAAGGATCGGACCTGCCGACCGTCATTTTGGTGATGAAGCAACTGAACGGGCTATACTCGGTGCGGATTGCTCCACGGCTCATTTCGTGCTCAACATAAGGACCAGGACAAATGAAAGACAAACAGATCTCGCCTTTCGTGGTATCGTGCCTGACCGCTCTGCTCTGCGTTGCATGCGCGCACCAAACCCACGCACAGCAGGCGGAAAAGGCTCCAGGTCTTCCTGGGAATAGCTCGGAGACGCTGGGCTTTTCGTCTGGGCGACTCGATCGTCTTCACGCAGTTATGCAACGCGAGGTGGATCAGAAAGAGCTTGCCGGAGTTGTGACACTTCTTGCGCGCCACGGCAAAGTGGTCGAGGAGCGAACATATGGCAAGAAGGATATCGCCAGCGCCGCGCCCATGACGGCGGACACCATCTTCCGCATCTTCTCCATGACCAAGCCGGTTACAGGCGTTGCCATGATGATCCTCTACGAAGAGGGCAAATGGAGGCCTTCGGATCCCATCTCGAAGTTCATCCCCGAGTTCGACCAACTGAAAGTCTTCAAGGGCTTCGATCAGAGCGGAAAGATGATTCTGGAAGACCCTATCCACGCTCCCACCATGCGTGAGCTAATGAGCCACACCGCGGGGTTCACCTACGGGATCTTCGGGCACACGCCGGTCGACAAGATGTACCAGGACGAACACGTCCTGCAATCCCAATCTCTTCAGGTGATGATCGGTAAGCTGGCGAAAATTCCGCTGCTTTACCAGCCGGGGACTCGCTGGGAATACAGCGTTTCCATGGATATCCAGGGCTATATCGTTGAGAAATTGTCTGGCCTGTCCTTGCCCGATTTCATGCAGCAGCATATATTCGGGCCTCTCAAAATGAAAGCCACAGGCTTCTATGTTCCCAAAGAGAAGTTGGACCGTTTTGCAACGCTCTACGAAGGGGACGAGAAAGGCGCGATGGTCGCCAGCAAGCCAGACGACCGTTTTGCGACGCCGCCCACCATGCCCTCGGGAGGCGGAGGCCTGGTCTCTACGGCGCAGGATTACATGCGGTTCGCTCAGATGCTTCTGAACCGGGGCGAACTCGACGGCGAGCGCATCCTCTCGCCGGCCTCGGTCGCGCTCATGACCGCAAACCATCTTGCCCCCAAACTGATGACAGGCGAGTTCTCCGTTGGGATAGAGACTATCCGGCCGGGCATGGGGTATGGCTACGATTGCGCGGTCTTCACCGATCCGCTCGAAGCTGACGAAGTTGTAGGCAAAGGCACGTTCTTTTGGCTTGGAGCGGCCGACACCTGGTTCTGGATCGATCCCACGAACGATCTGATCTTTATAGGCATGGCACAACGAATGATTGGCCCCGGGCAACCCGATGTGGAGCAACTTAGCCGTCCGGTCGTCTATCAGGCGCTAGTCAAGCCGAAGGTGTGATCCGCGTACGGTGGATGCTGACCCCTACGGCAAGGGACTAAGGACAACCTCGGCGTGCGATGGCGCCTGCAGCGTGATCATATAGCAAGACATCCGGTCCGACCATTTGACCGAGGGAGAGAACGGGCTGGGATGTCTCAGCAGTTGACTGAGACTGAAGAAGATTGCCAAACACAACAGGCTACCCTGGAACAAGCGAAGCATGCCGATTCCGGGACTGCTGATGATCGTTCCAGACGTAATGGATAATTGGCCAGGATCTTTCTGTGGCCGGCAACGTTGGCGGAGTAGAGACCTGACTCCATCGAAGAACAGATAGACGGTGCTGCCTTGTTGCTGTTCTTCGTCGAAGATCCACAACATCTCGGCCCCAAACTCATGTTGGAAAGATGCCGGATGCAGACGCAGCAAAAGACGATAGGCAAGACGGGCCCCGATGGTGTTCATGCTTTTCCTGTCCTCGCTTCCCGAAGGCGGAGCCTGGCTTGGCTGACGACGGTCTGCAACCGGTCCACTTCCGCAGTCAGCACGGCCTTCCCTTCTTTGGTCAAAATGAAAAACCGGCGATCGTCTTCCTGCGCGAAAACAGACTTGCGTTTCGACACGGAAGACGGCGGCGCATCCGCGACAAAACCAGCGTCCATCAACCTCTTCAGATTGTCGTATAGAGTACCCGGCCCCAATCGGTAGTGGCCGTCCGAATTGCGCGCGACTTCCTTCATGATGCCGTAACCGTGTAATTTTCCTCCTGCGAGTGCCAGAAGAATGTGGAGAGTCGCGGAGGAGAGCGGTTTATTCTTGACTGGTTGCGAAGTCATATCTGAGTCCGACTGTATCGGAATCCGACTATCGACGTCAACTCCATAAAGCGTGCGTGGGCTTGGGTTCGCGTTGGGGCCCGCGGGGAACAAGGAATGGCGGTGTTCCTGAAGCGGCCGTATCCTCGAAACGCGCCATTCCTCAGAGCCGTAGGAAAATCCGGCGATGGTAGAGCGGGTAAACCAGCGCCAAGTTGAGCACCACGGTGGCCAGCGCATAAGTGTGTGAGCCCAGAGTTAGGGGCAGCCAGGGCGCGAACAAATGCTGGTAAAGGTACGCGTGGAGACTAATACCCGATTACATGAATGCGGTCCAACATGATGGTGATGATGCTGGAGACGACGAAGGCAAGGATCGCATTGGTGCCCAGGATAAGCGCCGGCGTAATCCCCCGCCGGAAGCCGTAGCCATCGACCACCACATACAGAAGGCCGAAGACCATAAGGCTCACACCCGTGCTGAACAGAGCGAACGTGCTGGTAAAAATCGGCTTGTTGATCGGCAGCCAGGGACTGAATGCCAGCCCGGTGACGACCAGGGCGGCGCCGAAGAGGAGCAGCTTAGACCCGAGGGTCCGAACGGCGGCAGAGGATGCAGAGCGGAAAGGCTGGATCCTCTCCCCGGCGAGCATCCCAACGAAAGCCGGCACCAGGGCCGGTATTGTGGAGAGAAGTCCTTCCGGATCGTAGGTGATGTTGCCATTGGTACGAATACCCCACTGCCAAAGATGTTGGGCGCCGAAGACTGCGCGGTCAACGAAAGCTGGGAGTGCTCCGTAGGGATCGAGGTGTCCGCGGCCGATGCCTGGAACCTCTACGAGCTTCAGCATCGCCCAGTAGCTCGCAACGAGCACAATGCTGACACTGGCGAAGATGATCGTGCGATCCCGCTGCCTGCGTTGTCTGACGGAAAGATAGAGAAAAGCGCAGAGCGCATAGCAGATGGCGATGCGCTGTAGAATTCCTGGAATTCGCAACGTATTCCACACATAGTCTGGAAACCCATTGATCGCCAGACCGAGGAGAAAGAGCGTAATGCTTCGACGGATGATGCGAAGCGCGGGCCTGCTGCGGCTAGTGTCCAGCTCGGCGTGCGAACCGAGAGAAAACGGTATTGCCAGCCCAACCATGAAGAGGAAGGCCGGGAAGATCATGTCGGTTGCGGTGGCGCCATTCCATTCCGCATGACGGAGCTGATGCCAGGTGTGCGCATACGTGCCAGGGTCTGTGACCAGAATCATCGCAGCGATCACTATGCCGCGGAAGACGTCAAGCGACAGAAGCCGTCCACCCGTCGGGCTTCGTGGGAACAAATGACCGACGAGCATCCTACCATCCTGAAATGACGTGCCGACACAATACCTGATGTCTGGAGAGGAATCAAATTGGACTTGCCAGCGATGGAGTTGACAAATCGTTCGGCAGTGCCCGCGGCCCTCAGGGGAACATTCCCTCGTTCAACGGTGTCTCAACAGTAAGGTTCTCAGTCGAAGAAAGAGGATCTAATGACCCTGCTGGACGCACCTGTCTACGACCAAACTCGAACCACGAAGCACCGCAATGTCCTGATTAGCGCCTCGTGCTTCTGTGGCGTTGCCGCCATCTTTGCTTTCCTATGCTGGAATCTGCCCGCTGAACATAAGGTGAACGCATTCTTCGCGGCGGTCGAAGCACAGGACTTCCCGAAGGCGTTTGGCATTTGGAATAACGATGCCGACTGGCAGCAACACACGCAGCGTTACGCGGCCGCTGGCTATCCATATGGGCGTTTCGTCATCGATTGGGGAAAGGAAAGCGACTATGGCATTATCACCAGCCATAAAATCCTACACAGCACCTCTCGCTACGGGAGTGAGACCCTTTTGAGTGTAGAGATTAATGGCCGCAAAGCGGCTCTCCTCACGTTGGCCGTGGAGAAGCGTAAATCCAGCATGAGCTTCCCACCCTTTGCCCTGACGCCCATGAAGAATGGCTTCGGCTGGACTACTTGGCAGATTAGTTACCACTAGGCTTCTGGGTCCGAATGGGCCTATGCACGGGTAGGGCTGATGCTCAAGTAGGGGATTCTCTATGCCCAAGAAATGGCGAACACGGCTTCGTTTTTTGATTGTGTCGACCCCGCGAGTCGAGAGGGCAAGGGAGCAATCGCACGAACACCGGCCCAGTTATCTCCTGGACACCCTTGTTCAAGACGTCCGCTACAGCGTTCGCGGCTTCCGCCGCAATCCGGTCTTCACTCTCACCATCGTCATCACCTTCATGCTCGGAATTGGCGCAACCACAGCGGTCTTCAGCGTAGTAGATCGAATCCTATTTCGCCCACTTCCCTACGCAAGTGCCGACCGTCTTGTCTCGGTAGGTTTCGTGCATTCGCTCGAATCCGAGTTCATGCTGGGCTACTTTTACTACGACTGGCAACGCAATCAAAAGCCCTTCGAGGCGCTCACTTCCGAGGATGCTGTGACAGGCGAGTGCGACCTGACCGAGAGAAACCCTACCCAACTCAGCTGTGAGTCAGTGGAAGGTAATTTCCTGCCCACCCTGGGCGTCTCGCCTGTGCCGGGGCGTAACTTTCTGCCAGAAGAAGATCGTCCCAACGGGCCTCGCGTAGCTATCATCTCCTACGGCCTATGGAGCAATCACTACCACTTGAACAGCGGCATTCTGGACAAGACAATTGACATCGATGGGAACCCAGTCCGCGTGGTTGGCGTGTTGCCCAAAGGCTTTGAGATGCCCAGACTGCAAGCGGTCGACATACTTTTTCCTAGAACTACCGACGAGGTGGCCGACCGCACATCCAACGGCGGGCTTGGGGGTCCGAGACGGGCGTTCGCCCGGCTCAAACCCGGCGTCAGCACGCAACAAGCCGAAGCGGAATTGCAGCCCCTCTTTCAGCAGGCTTTGAAGAGGATCCCGCCAGACATTCGTTACGACTTCCATCTCAAAGTTCGCTCCCTGCGCGACCGGCAGATGCAGAACGTGCGTATGACCGCTTGGGTGCTTCTGGGCGCTGTTCTCGCGGTGCTTCTCATCGCCTGCGCCAACGTGGCGAGTCTCCTGATGGCACGTGGTGTAATGCGGCAACGCGAACTCGCCGTACGTTCCGCCCTCGGAGCCAGCCGCGCCCGGATTGCCCGGCAGGCATTCACCGAATCGGTTCTGCTTTCACTTGCCGGAGCGATCATGGGGTGCGCGCTGGCGGAGGGCTTGCTGCGTCTTTTCATCGCCATCGCCCCGGCAAACATTCCGTACCTTAATCAAATCCAACTCGACCTTCGAATAGTTAGTATCACTATCCTGCTTTCGATTCTCTGCGGCGTGCTCTTCGGCCTGGCGACGGCACTGCAGAAGCCACAGGGTGGAATGCTTGGCGGACGCTCTCTTACCTCCATCTCCCATGCGACCGTGCGACAGTGGCTGGTCATCACGCAGATCGCCGCAAGCATGGTCTTGCTGGCGGGAGCCATGCTCCTGCTGCGTAGCTTCCGCAATCTCGAAAACCAGAATCTTGGCATGCGTACCGATAACACGCTCACAGCCAGCATCACCTTGGGTGAGCACAATTTCCCCACGCCCGAAAGCAGGCTCAACTTCTTTCAGCAGCTGACCACACGACTTCGCTTCGGTCCCGGCGTCACTCGTGTTTCCGTCAGCGACTCCCTTCCTCCCGGTGGCGGAGGCTTTGGCGGACGCCTCGACGAGATCGTTGTTGCAGGAAGACCGGCTTCCGCACCAGGTATTACCGGAGTGGTAGCCTCACGGCTGGTCTCGCCTGAATACTTTCGCGCTTTGGATATCCCCATGCTGCAGGGCGAGGGCTTCCGTGAAGAGGACATGACCGCAAATCAGAGCTTGATCGTCCTGAGCAAACGTCTCGCCTCCCTTTTTTTCCCAAACCAGAACCCCATCGGTCAGCGTATGCGGTTTGACAGGCTAGCTACCTCCGAGGGCTGGAGCACTATCGTAGGAATCGCCGCTGACGTAAAAAACAGCGGCCTCACCAAGGAGGAAGTCCCGGAATTTTACCGGCTGCGGCGCAATCTCCCCGGCGATTGGGCCGGAGGGGGCAATTCTGGCAAAACCTCCATAGTCGTCGTCCGCAGCTCGCTGCCGGCTGACCAGACTTCGCGCTGGATTCGCTCGCAGGTCGCTGCGCTCGATCCGACCCTGCCGATTGACATTGCCACCTTGCATCAAAGAGTCAGCAAACTCGCCGACCAGCCCCGCTTTCAGACTCTCCTTGTCGGCTTCTTCGCCGCAACTGGCCTCGTCCTGGCGCTCATCGGGCTTTACGGAGTGATCTCATTCCTGGTAACACAACGCACACAGGAGATTGGTGTGCGACTGGCGTTGGGAGCGAACCAAAGCGATATTCTGCGGCTGGTGATGGGGCAGAGTCTTAGATTGATTGCGGCGGGTACTGCCCTTGGCCTGATTGCGGCTCTGGCAGCGACACGGGTCCTGTCGAGCCAGTTGTTCGGCATAGACGCGCACGATCCAGGCACGTTTGTTATCGTGACCTTGCTGTTGGTCTTTATTGCGCTTATGGCGACTCTGCTGCCGGCTCGATCTGCCAGCAGAGTGAATCCGATTGTGGCTTTGCGATGTGAATGAGACACACTAGCCCAGATCCGGACTACGAAGAGTGACGTTCGATCGACACCATCGCCAAGTGCCGCTGTAAAAAGCGCTTCTCCGGTAGGGTGCAATTGCATTCCAGCGCCGCCGAAAACGCCGCCTTTGCTTCATCCAGACGTCCAAGTGCTGCCAGCACGTGGCCTTGCGTTGCGGAAAGCAAATGATACTTGTGCAAGGCATTGTTCCCTGCTAGAGGCGTCAATGCAGCCAGAGCCGCCTCCGCGCCGTGCACCTTCATCACCACAACCGCGCGATTCAATGCCACAACCGGTGAGTCCGTCATCTCCATAAGCTGGTCATAGTGCTCAAGGATGGAGGCCCAGTCAATCTCTGCTGAACTTGCGGCGCTTGCGTAGGTGGCTGCAATGGCAGCCTGGACATGCCATTCGGAGATCTCGTCTCCTGCGATGGAGCGGTCGAAGTAGAAAAATCCGAGTGCGATCAGATCATTGTCCCAAAGCTTGCGGTCCTGGTCCTCCAATAAAACGAGATCCCCTGTTGTGTCCGTCCGTGCGGGCAGGCGTGCTGCCTGCAATGCCATCAATGCAACCAGGGCATCCACGCGCGGAGCGCCCATCGAAGAAGAGGCAACCAGCCGCCCCAGCCGCAGAGCTTCCAGGCAGACATCGCTGCGGATAAGCTCTTCCCCGGAATGAGCCGCGTAACCCCCGCTGAACAGCAGGTAAATCACCTTGAGCACGGAGTTGAGTCTCTGCTCCAGATGAGCCTTGGAAGGCATAGCCAACGTCAGATTCTGTTCGCGAATCAACCGTTTCGCTCTCACCAAACGTTGCGCAATCGTATTTGGATCGGAGAAGAATATGCGGGCGATCTCCTCCGTACTGAACCCGCCCACGAGCTTGAGGCTTAGCGCTACCTGCGCATCCGGAGCAAACTTTGGATGGCAGCACATAAAGACCATGCGCAGTTCATCGTCCCGCAGGCTTTGCTCTGCGTCGAGATCCAATATGGGCTGTGCCCCGGTTTCCAGCGCAACCACCAACGCATCGGCCTTGCTTCTGAAAACAGCGCCCCGTCGAACCGATGAGATCGCATAGTTATACGCGGTGCGAAAGAGCCACGCCTCAGGTTTTTCTGGAATGCCCTGGAACGGCCAGGTCTGCGCGGCACGAAGCATAGCCTCCTGTGCAGCATCTTCAGCAAGTTGAAGATTTGCCGAACCAAGCAGCCCCGCCAGCCAGGCAACAATCCGTCCGGACTCCCGGCGGAATAGATGCTCCAGCAATACAGGGCTGCCTGACTCTTGCATCGAGAAACACTCCCTACGTGTTGTAGACCATGACCTGTCGAATCTCAATTGTGCCCAGACCGATATGAGGGATGTCGAGAGAGAGCTTGACCGCTTCGTCATAGTCGGCCGCTTCGATGGTGTAGAACCCACCCATCACTTCTGCCGACTCGCTGAATGGACCCTCAGTCACACTCACGCCGTCACCCTTCGCCCGGATGACCCGCCCCGTCTCCCGAACCAGTCCCGCGCCGGCTACGACAAAGGGTTTGTTCCGCCAGGCGAGATATTTCTCGACCTTCTTCTGCATCTCTTCCGGACTCAATTTTTTCCAGGCTTCGCCGTTACTGTGTAGCAAGAGCACATACTGTGGCATTATGATTCTCCTCTTCCCTGTCGATAAACATACATCTACGCCAATAACGAAGATGCCTGGAAGAAATCGACAGATTTTTCGGGCAGCTTTCAGAAAAATCTGATTTTACCCATGCTCCTGCTCCGGATTATGAACATTTCTTTGCTGGGGTTCCCTCACGGATGTAAGCGCGGTTGATAATCGCTAGCCACCAACAACTTAATTGACCTCCGAAATTGCCTGTTGTGCCACCGCTGTCATCACGGCATACCCAGCAGCGTTGGGGAACACTCCGCTGATAGGCGCAGCAATACCATTGGGGAACACTCCGGGGATAGGAGCAGACAAGGGAGCCGATATCCAGGTTGGAGTCAGAGCCTTGTTGTAATCCGCGATCGTGGCATAGTTGTACGGTGCTACGTGGCGTCGTTGCGAGAGGAGCATGTTGCTGTTGTACTCAGCAATGGCAGTGGGGTCCGATTGAGGCGATTCTGCCTGCAGGCCGAACGCATCGTTGGCCACATCATTGCCATCTATGTTTGTTACTGTCTCCGGCCCCCATGGTGGCAAGGTCCCGATGATGACTTTGATCCCAGCCGCTTGCGCCATTCTCGCCATTGCCAGCACGTTCATACAGGTTTCGTATTCAGGGAAAACCTCTCCAGGGGTAGCGCTTGGGTCTTCTGTCTTCTCTGCCCCTGTACCGCATGGTTCCGGCCATATGACAAAACTAGCAGCCAGGTCGAAGGTACCGGCCAGGATGTGAACGATGTCTGGGTGTAACGCGATCACATCAGTCTGGAACCGGGCTAGCATCGAGCCGGAGGTTTCCACAGAGCGTGGATCGGTTCCCGCTTCATTGATCCACGTTGGGTGTGTGCTCTGCTCTTGGGTGATCCACGCTTGAGTGATACCGTCGCCAATGAAGACCACCACAGGGGTACGGTGATACGTTGACCGCATGAAGTTGACGTCTGCTGCTGTAGTTGGTTTGGCCAGTGGCGAAAGGGCTTGCTTCATGCCACCACTGCAACCCGCCAGGAACACTATTGACCAAGACATAAGTACCACACGTTTCATTGCAGCCTCCAGCGGGGACCCCGCTGTGGTGAGTAGTGCGCTTTCGTCGTGGGGGAGACTGTGGTTCGTTGTGTTGCATTATTCGTCGCCTGAGCGTTGGCGGCGACGGGCATCAAGGCAGCAGAGAAAACGCGGCTAGCGTTCGCTTGTAATCGTTGCTCATTTCACGCTGCCTCGTGGGCAGTCTTCTGTGATAAATGCCTGCGCACGATAGACTTCGTGGCAGGTCGATCCGTACAGTTGGGGCGGCAGTTCGCTGGTGCTCGGCTAAGAAATCGGTTGGGGGCCCGGTTGCGGTTCTGGTGGGGGAAGAAGAATCGCGACGATCGTGTATACCACGGGTTTTCTCTCCAGCACAACCAATCTTTTGAGGAGAGGAGTCGTGTTCAGGTCTTCGTGACGGATCAATACAAACCGCCCTATCAGTTCTTGCACCCGCATCGGTGCCGCTTGCGCCAAACAGCTCGCACGTTTACCGACCAGTTGCCTTGATTCGGCGCTCACATTCCAGCTGCCCCAAGACAGTCCCGGATTGGCCTGCGAAAGCGGGTTTCTAAACCCACGAGAACGTTGGGCAACGGCGGCTTTTAGCCGCTGAGGTACGGTCCTTTCCATCGGATAGCGCAGAGGAATCGAGAAAAGGCGTACCTCAGGGGCTGAAGCCCGACGTATTCGATCAATTTGTAGCACGGCTGAAGCCGTGCCCTTCCCGGAAAGAGTTTTTCCGCCCCCTCTTTAGCCCTGGTGGCACCGGCGCCCAAGGTCGACACAGCTGACCTTCAAAAAAGATTCCCGGCTACCTGCTCGGCAATTTGCTGGAGCGCGTCTTCAGTCTGGTTACCGGAAAGAGTAATCGCCATATCAACCGCGCGTACGTTGCCGCTGATCATTTGTGCGGAATGCGGCAGATGGCATCGGCTTGCCTGATCACCAACGCCGACTACCTTGGCACTTCCCGCAGGACATAGGGGGACGTTCCCTGCTCCAACCAGGACTTTGAGTTGCTCTTGCGGGCGTGCGGTCTTCACGAAAGTACAGGTCCCCTGGGTGGGGCTCGCGACGTTTAGGATTACATGCACCTCGCCTCCCAGCACTTTGGCAGCGCTGCCCTCAGAGAGCCACGGACAGGTAGCAGCGGCGTTCGATGGAGAGGGCGAAGAAATCGGCTTTTTCGTCGGGTAGTTCTGTGCCGAAAGGGAAACGGCAAGAAAAATCGCGGCCAAGAACAGCTTTCGACTCATCGCCTAAGCCTTTCCTTGCGCTCGCGGCAGCGGGCCTTGCTTGAGTACCTTGCCGCCTTCCTCCAGAACGTACAGCTGGTTTACATCGAGGTTCTTGAATTGGTCGATCTGCCCGCTAAGCCAGCGGACTTCGACTAAGTCCACCTTGGCGGCTTGGTCCAGGCCGAAATGCATGCGGAGATCGTTTTGCGAGAAATAACTTCCGCCGCTGCGGAGTTCTTCCATCTGCACCAGCGGCTTCTCGGCGCCAGGAATATTTTTCGCGGTAACGATGACACGGCTGCCAATGCCGGTGCGGTTGGACTTAGTCCCGACTAACTTGATCTTGATCCAGTTGCGATGCAGCGTGGAAGTGCAATGGAGTAGCTGGGGAATGGCGTTGATGCAGTTGACAGCAACATCCATGTTGCCGTCGTTGTCGTAGTCGCCAAAGGCGCAGCCGCGCGCGGGCGCGTTCTCCAGGATGCCGGGACCTCCCTGGTCGGTGACTTCTTCAAAACGGCCGTTGCGAAGGTTGCGGTAGAGATATTTATGCTCGGCGTACTTAAGATCGGTCTTTGCGTTGGCAACCTCGGGATAGACGTGGCCGTTTGACATGAGCAGGTCGAGCCAGCCGTCGTTGTCCATATCAAAAAAGCCGACGCCCCAGCCGAGCAGGCGGGTGTTGACGCCCAGTCCGCTGGGATAGGTGCGGTCTTCAAAGTTGGCATCGCCGAGGTTGGTGTAAAGCGAGTCAGTATCGCCGGCGAAGTTGGTCTTCACCACATCGAACGCTCCGTCGCGGTTGTAATCTCCGATCGAAACACCCATGCCTGCCTGCGGCTTCGCCTCGGCGGAAAGCGCGGCCCCGCCTTCAATGGCTGCGTCGCGAAAGGTTCCATTTTTCTGGTTGAGATAGAGCGTTGCCGGCGCGGAATCGTTGGCGACATAGATATCCGGCCAGCCGTCGTTGTCGAGATCCGAAGCCGCCACACTGAGGCCATAGGTGCCAACAGCAGTCCACATACCGGATTTCTGGCTCACGTCGGAGAAGGTTCCGTCACCGTTGTTGTGGTAGAGCAGATTGCTTGCCCCCAGCCAGACCCGGTGGTCCGCAGGCGACGAGGATACCTTTGTAGGTGCAGGGGCCATCTTCGGGCTTGGGGGCGGTTGCTAAATCGAAGTCGACATAGTTGGCGACGAAGAGGTCCAGATGGCCGTCGCGGTCGTAGTCGACGAACGTGCAGCCGGTGTTCCAGCGTGTCTTCGGCCCGGGCTGGATAAGGCCGGCTTGCTGGGTGACGTCGGTAAAGGTACCGTTACCGTTGTTCTTATAAAGCGCGTTCTGGCCGTAGTAGGTCACAAAGAGATCATCGTGGCCATCGTTGTTGTAGTCGCCTACACAACAAGCCTGGCCCCAGCCGGTCTTGTGTTCGAGGCCGGAGCCGGCCGTCACATCGGTAAATGTGCCATCGCGATTGTTCTTGAAAAGATGACAGCGGGGTTCCTGGCCGGCAGGAAAGCCTTCGAGCCGCCAACCATTGACGAGGAAGAGATCGAGCCAGCCATCCGCGTCGTAGTCGTAGAAGGCCAGTCCGCAGCCAGTGGTTTCCAGTAGATATTTGTTGGTCTTCTCGCCGCCGTAGATTGTCTTGACCGCCAGGCCGGCCTCATGGACGACGTCGGTGAAGCTGACGCCCAACGGCGTTCCCTCGAGGGGCGATTTGGGGCCCGGGGGCGGAGGAGCCGGCTTTGCGTCGTAGCTTCGTTCCTGCGGGCCGATCTTTTGTTGTGGCGGCGCGGCCAGAGAACCATGATGTCGGCAAAGGGGAAAACCAGGGCGGTGCGGCTGAGGGAACGGATAAACCTGCGGCGATTCAACCTCGGGCTCCTTGATTCATCAGTGGCCTGGCGCCAGTTTGGCGGTCGTCTGCGAAAGATTGGAATGCTTGTGCCAGGGAACGCTCTCGTTCGAGATCTCAGGATGCTTGCGCAGGTAATCGAGCGAGTAGGTGGGCGCGGCCGGGTCGATGCGCTTCATGGCATACAGCGCTGCTTCTTTTTCCGCCTGCTGCTTGTCGCCCATCCGGCGATAGAGAATGGCGAGGTTGTAATGCGCAGCCACATCGTCAGGGTCGATCTGCTGCAGCGCCTTGAACTGCGCCATGGCATCGGCGGGACGGTGTTGCTGATAATACGAGATGCCGAGCTCGCGCCGGGCATCTCGGGAACTGGGATACTGAGCGATGACTTTTTCCAGGTCGGCAACCTCCGCCTCGGAATGACGCTGCCTGCGCTCGACCAACGCCAGGTAATAGAGAGCGCGGGCGTCCTCGGGTTTGAGGGCCAACGCCTTCTCCAGCGGCTCGCGGGCTTCGGCGTATTTCTCCCATTCGATCAAGGTGACGCCGAGATTAATGTAACCGTCCTTGTAGTCGGGTCGCAGGCGGACCACTTGCTCGAAGGAGTGCAGAGCGTCGTCGTACTGCTGCTGGTCAATGTAGGCGATGCCGAGATTGTTCCAGCGCATCCATTCCGCATTATCGGTGGGCAGCGCAGGCTCCGGAGTATTGTCACCCAGAGTAAACGTCCGGCTGCGCGACGCAAGCTCGACCACGGGATACGCAGGATGATCGGGACCGAGTACGTTGTTCAGGTAGCTCTGGCGCAGATGGCGATAGTTGACCTTAGCGGTTACGGTGACCGGGCCGTGCAACCGTTCCGGTAGCTTGAATTCGTAGCGGACCAGGGCCGAACGGCCTGCCTGGATGGTGTTGTCATAGGCCATGGAGTGGATGGTCCAGACCTTGTGGTTATCTACGAAGTCTCCGATGACGTCGACGGGGCGATTGGTGAAGCTGTGCGCTCCCGGCTCGAGGGTTCCGTCCGGCTTGAGGAATCCGCTCTCGTAAATCTTCGCGCCGGAAGCGTCCTTGACGGTGAACTGCACCCACGCTTCGTACAGGTCGCGAACCTCCGGGATGAGGGAGTGGCCGATGTTCTTGTTCTGCACCACGACGTAGGCCTCGACCGTTTGTCCGGGGTTGAGGGTAAAGGGAGTGCCGCCCAGCGGGGCGATGAGTTTGTCGCTATCCCCCAGCTTGAGGCCAAATATGTCGACATTCAGGTAGTTGCCGCTCTTGAGAAACTCGAGCGTCTTCTGCATTTGTTCGTCGTACCCGTAGTAGAACGGTACGGCGGTGTTGCCTGCCAGCCAGCGGTGCGATGCGAACGTACCATGTTTGGCTCCCGGATCCGGTAAGTTCATCGCTTCCCGCATCATGTGACACGCCTGGCAGGATTTGAAATCCGCCGTGTAGAAGGTGAGCGGGTTCTGTTGCGAAAATTTCGAGTTCTGCCAGTCGTCAAAGGCGCTAAAGGCACGGATCCACTTGTAGCCATTCAACGTCGGGGGCAGATTCGCCTTGTGGCAGGCAGAGCAAAACTCGGCGCTGTGGTAGATGTCCTGCATCACCGCTTTGGAGTGGCGATCGGGGTGGGCGAGGATCTCCGCATCGGGCACCAGGCCGGGGATGCGGTTTCCCTGTTCATCGACCATGACCGCTGGAACAGCCATAACGAAACTGCCGTTGCCAAGCCTGGTCTTCACGCTCTGGATGGAGTGGCAGGTGGTGCAGGTGACACCGTCGCGATCGAAGGAGCGGTCCATGGTTGAGATAGCGGTGAGCGCGCCGGCCAAAACGCCAATCGGGTTGTGGCAACTGTCGCAATGGCGGGAGAATTCAATCCCCTTGGTGCGGGGAAGGATGTTGACACTGGTGCGGTAGAACGGGGTGCGGAAGGAGTTGGAGTGCAGCGCCTGGCGCCACTGGTGGTAGGCCTCCTGGTGGCAGTGCCCGCAGTAGTTGGCATCAGGAAAGGCGCTTGCCGGCAGAAAGTCCTTGCCTTCGACGGCTGCATTGCCGGGTAACGAGATATCGTCCGCGCCGAAGGCAAAGTTATAGGTCGCGCGGACTTTGGCTGCGTAAAGTTTGCGATCGTTGGCGGCCATCGCGCGCGGGTTTTCTCTGCCTCGGATGGTGCCTACGCAACACGCGGCTGCCATCAAAACAATTGCTGAGGAAAGGAGACAACGCCGCGCCAGGATACTCATAAGCCCATGATCTTGCTTCGCCGATACGACTATAAGCTCCTCCAGAAGCCACTGTATACGGGCGTGCAAAGGGTTGTCAGGACTGTTACAGCTCGCGTCAGGGTCTATGGGTTAGGGTGAGTATCGGCCAAGAAACCGCAGGTCCCTCCACTGCGCTTCGCTCCGGTCGGGATGACAAATTCTGTAGTGCCCGCAAGAGTTTCAGCGAGAAATACCTGCCCCCGCCACAGAATGTCATCCCGAGAGTCTGTAACTTTATTAGTTTTCTCAAAAAAATCCGCAATGAAAACAATAGACTTAAGCGTGTCCAAGACCCGAAAAAAGCCATTAGAGTCACAGGCTCCGACCGGAGCGAAGCGTAGTGGAGGGACCTGCGGTTTGTTTCTCCCTCTATGGACCGGGGTGGAGGGAGGCTGCTTTTTGCCGCTCCGCGGCGGCATCGGTTGTTTTGCCCTGGCGGTCGAACGCGTCGGCCAGCCCCAGGTGCGCTTCGGGATAGCTGGGGTCAAAGCTGATGGCGTTCTGAAACTCTACGACCGCCTCCGCGACTTTTCCGTTCTGCAGCAGCGAGGTTCCGGAATGAGCCGCGACTTCGGCGCGCTGGCGATTCATATTCGCACGCATCAACTCGGCTCCCTTGGCGCGCTCGGCTTTGGCCTCCTCGGGCTTGTTTTGCTTGGCTAACACGGCGGCCAGGGTCAAATGAGGATCGGGCTGCTGCGGCAAACGCTGGATAGCCTCACCGAGCGCCGCAGTCGCCTGGTCAAGTTGATCAAGATGGTTGTAGACACTTCCCAGCGTCGCCCAGCCATCGCCGTTCTCGGGCTGCAGCTTAAGCGAAGCACTCAGCTCGCGGGCAGCGTCGGCGTATTGCCCGGCTTGCATATGCAGGATGCCGAGAACATAGGGCGGCTCAGACATCGCAGGGTCCAGCCGCTCCGCGGTTTGCAGCTCGGGGATGGCAGCCGCGATGTTGTCCTGCATCTTTAAAGCCAGACCGAGGTTGTAGTGAAGCTGGGGTGAATCCGGCGATAGCTTAAGAGCGGTCCGCAGCTCAGCAACGGCATCATCGAACTGGCTCAGCTGAATATAGGCCGCCGCCAGATTCTGATGGGCGATGGTCTTGTCCGGAGCTAGTTGGACAGCCCTCTGCAGAAGCGGAACGGCCTGGGTGGCTTTCTGCTGTTGGCAAAGTGCCATGCCTAGGTTGGCCAGGATGTCCGGGTTGTTGGGATCGGCGGCGGCGGCACTTTGAAACAGCGGTATCGCTTCGGACATACGATTCGAGCGCTGTAGCGCGAGGCCTAGCTGGTAGGCCGCATCGGCGGATTGCGGCAGCAACGCGTAGGCGTGCTGAAGTAGCGGGATAGCCTGCTGATCATCGCCATTCGCAGCCAGCAAACGGCCTAGTTCCAGATTGATGATGGGGTTATCGGGATCGAGCTGGTAGGCCTGATTGAGCTCTTCAGCCGCCCCGGTACGCTGCTGTGCCTGCAACGCCATCGCCAGGTGCAAGTGAGCGGAGGCCAGCGACGGATTCACGACCAGGGCCGCATGAAAACTCTCTTCCGCGTTCGGCCAGTCTTTCTGCATGGCATAAAGCGAACCCAGATCATCCAGAGAGCCGGCATTTCGCGGGTCGGCAGCGACCGCTTGCTTCATGCGAAGGATCGCGGCGGGAACCTGGTGCGTCGCCGCCAGCGCTCGCGCATACATAGCCTCGATATCGGCCGGCAAAGCATGCTTCTGGGCTCGAGCGGCGGCATCGAGCTTTTTGAGCAGGATGATTTCTTTTGCAGGCTGATGCAGCCGGTCGTAGGCGATAGCAAGACCCACCTGCGCGTCCGAATCGCTGGGCTTGAGCGAAAGAGCCTTTTCCAGGTGGGGAACGCTCTCCTCGGCATTGCCCATGCGCAGGAGCGTCAGCCCTAGGGCGCGGTATCCCTGCTCCTCGGATGGGGCGAGGTGGATCACCTTCTCGAAATCGGCACGCGCCGTTTCATAGTCGTTCTTGGAGAATGCTGCGGAGCCCGCACGGTAGGCAGCATCCGCCTGCTTCACAGCGGACGTGGCATCCTGGGCAAGGCACACGCAAACCCAAAGGAAAAGTCCCGGAAGTCCCAGCCGCCTGAAGCTAATGGCTAATCCCCGCATAGCAACGCCCCCGTTTACGGATCCGCATCCTGCGCGGCTTCGCCGTCATCTCTCTACAAGGAGACAGACCTATGCCGCGTGCCGTGAGATTCGATCATTATGGTGGACTCGAAGTCCTGCAAGTTGTAGACGTACCACGGCCCACACCAGGGCCGGGACAAGTTCTTGTGAGGGTGAAGGCTGCGGGGATCAATCCGGGTGAGATCGCCATCCTCCAGGGTGTGTTTGCCGAACGCTGGCCAGCCACGTTTCCTTCCGGCCAGGGCAGTGATTTCGCCGGCGTGGTGGAGCAGACCGGTTCCGGAGTGACGCAGGTTGCCGCCGGGGATGAGGTCATCGGATTCACGCATGAACGAGCCAGCCAGGCAGAATACGTCGTGGTCGACGCCGGCAATCTTGTGCCCCGGCCGGCAAATGTCTCCTGGGAACAGGCAGGAGGGCTCTTTGTTGCCGGAACAACCGCTTTCGCCGCCGTCCGTGCCGTTGATCTGAAGGCAGGCGATACGGTTGTGGTTTCGGGTGCGGCGGGCGGAGTCGGGTCGATCGCTGTGCAGTTGGCCAGGAATGCAGAAGCCAAGGTGATCGGTTTGGCGGGCGAGGACAACCAGCCATGGCTCCGCGAACATGGAGTGATTCCTATTCTGTATGGCGACGGCGTAGAAGGCCGGATCCGCACCGCGAGTGGCGGAAAGGTCGATGCGTTCGTTGATACCTTTGGCGGCGGATATGTGGAGTTGGCCATCAAGTTGGGTGTCGCTCCCAACCGGATCGACACCATCATCGATTTCGCGGCAGCTGAGAAATATCACGTCAAAGCCGAAGGTAGCCAGGCGGCAGCCAATGCCGAGGTGCTTGGACAGCTCGCCGCATTGATTGCGGCAGGGCGCCTGGAAATCCCGATTGCCAAGGTTTTTCCGCTGAGCAAGGTGCGCGAAGCGTATCAGGAACTCGAGCAGCGCCATACACGAGGCAAGATCGTGCTCGAGCCCTAGTCAGTTTCGCAATTGGTTTAGACCGAAGCGACCGGCCTTGTCGTGGTTTTCTCTCAAGGAAAACCACTCCTCTCCATCTTTGCCAGATCATCATAATTGCGAAACTGCTGTGAATCAGGGGTTGAGAGCGAACGCGAAAAGAGAATCGCCCGAGGCCACCAGGATGTACTGGCGGCCGTCGAGCATGTAGGTCTCTACGGCATTCGATACCTGGCCCAAGTGAGTGTGCCAGAGGGGGTTGCCATTGGCGGGGTCGTAGGCGACCAGGTTGCCGTTGGCGTCGCCGCCAAAGAGAAGTTTGCCTGCGGTTGTGGTCAGGCCGGTGTTGTTGTCGCCTTCCCCGGCGGAGGGCTGCAGATGTTTCCAGACGATCTTGCCCGTCTTGTAGTCGATGGCAATGATGTACTTGCCCTTGATTCCCACCCGCGACTCCTGAACCCCATTCAGACCCTGCAGGGCGCGGACGTTCGGTTCGGTTCGGTAAAACTCGGAATAGACCTCGTCCATTGCTACGTAGAAGAGCCCGGTTTGCGGATCGTAGGTGGGCGGCTGCCAGTTGACGATTCCGTCGGAGTCAGGCGAGACGAGAGAACCGCCAGGGGACGCATCCTTGCTCGGATTGCCCATGGGGCGGCCCGTCTTATCCAGGCCGGTCGCCCAATTGAGCGTATCCGCATAGGGCACCGTGAGTAAGTGCTCGCCGGTGACACGATCGAGGACAAAGAAATAGCCGTTGCGGCTGGCATCCAGCAGAAGTTTCCGCGGCTTGCCGGCAAAGGTTCCATCAACAATGATTGGAGTCTGCGCTGCATCCCAATCGTGGGTGTCGTGCGGCGAGGGTTGATAGGCCCAGGCAAGCTTGCCCGTATCTACATTCAACGCAACGATGCACGAGGTGTACAGGTTGTCGCCTTCCCGGGTGGCGCCGGAAAAGGCGGGCGTTGGATTGGCGGTTCCAAAATAGTAGAGGTGGAGGTCGGGATCGTAACTGCCGGGAACCCAGGTGCCTGCGCCGCCATGGCGCATGGAGTCGAGGTTCGGCCAGGTCTCCGAGCCCGGATCGCCCATTTTTTCGGGCTCGCTGTACCACTTCCATTGCAGCTCACCGGTGTCCGGATCGAAGGACTGCAGAAATCCGGGAGCATCGAGATCGTCGGCCGTACCGACCAGTAGGTGATTGCCAATCACAATAGGGGCGATGGTGGAGAAATATTGCTCGTTGAAATCTGAAATGACTTTGTGCCAACGTTCCTTGCCGGTTTTCGCGTCGAGCGACACCAAGTAATCGTCAGGGGTTTCGAAGTAGAGCCAATCCTTGTACATCCCCATTCCGCGATTGCCGATGTGCGTTCCGCCCTTGGTCTTCCAGAAGTAGTGCCACAGGATGGTGCCATCGCGGGCATCCACAGCCCACGCGTTGTCAGGCACCGAGACGTAGAGGATCCCGTTCACCTGGAGGACCCCGCCTGAGATATGTCCGGCGCCGCGCACCGGCACGGGTTCATCGATTTCCCCGCCGATGATGGTGGGTGGGTTTCCAGGGCCGGTTCTGGAAAATGGTCCCGGAGGTGCGCCCCGCCCAGGGGCCAGACGGCTTGTCCAGGCAAGGCCGAGGTTCTTGATGTTGCTTTGGTTGATCTGGGTGAGCGTGCTGAAACGGCGCGCGGAGTAGTCTCCGGAATAGGTGGGCCAGGCGTCAATCGCCGGCTTCGTGAGCAGCACGGGATCCAGACCCTGCGCGAAGGCTGCAGTTCCCAAAAGGAGGGCAGGCAGGAGAAGGAGTGTCTGCTTCATTTCAAGGTCACCAGGTAGGCGGTCAGGTTATGGATGTCGTCGTCTTTCAAGGTCTGAAGCATGTCCAAATGCGGCTGTAACGGATCTTTGACCACCACCTTGGGGACCGCCCCGTGCCGGGGAAAGCTGTGGTAATCGCCGTTAGCATCGATGAGGGAGACCAGGAAGTCATCGATCTGGTAGAGCTTACCCTCGACCACTTGCCCCGTCGGAAGGGTGACCGTCACGGTTTTCTTGCTCACCTCGACGAACTCCCCCCGGTGTTCCCCGGCGAGAATGGCGTTTTGCAGCGCCCGGACGTCGGTTAGCTTGGCGCCGATGCCGGCCAGATCTCCTGTGATGGAGTGGCAGGTGGCGCATTTGCCGGCGCCATTGAAATAGGCCTCCCCGGCTTTGGCGTCGCCCACCAGGGGATCGACTGTCCCGGTGCTTCGAGCGCGGCCGCCGACGGGGATGCTGTGGAGAAAGGTGGCGATGGTGCCTACCTGCTCTGTGGTGAGATCGAACTTGGGCATGCCTTTGTCGGGACGGCCGTTCTGCACCACGGTGGTGATGAGTTCTCCATTTTTATCGTCCAGGACGGTTTGGCTGCGAATCAGGTTCGGGCCGCCTTCTCCGCCACGCGCGTCGGATCCGTGGCAAAAGCTGCAGTTGGCGCTGAAAATCTGGCGCCCCTGTTGCACCGCGGCTGGATCGGCGGGAGGCCGGGTCGGATAGGCACTGCCAAAGGGCGCTTCAGGTGGCGCCACCGGCTTGTCTGGGACCGGAGTCTGCGGTTGTTGTGCGATCAGAGCGATGGTGCCGAGCCCGAGCAGGGATAACAGGAAAAGGTTCACCCGGTACAAAATGACCTCCGAACAAAGATAAGCGCCAACGGGCTGGCAGTGCTGTCATACAAATGTAACTCGTCAGGGCTGCCGAGAAGTTCGGAAGAAGAAATCAATTTTGGTGGACGAAGAAAAGGCCTCCCTTTTAAGGGAGGCCCGGAGTTGATCAGGAGAATTGAACTACTGGCTAACCGCAGTTGCAGAAGCCGTGCTCGAAGCCGTGCTCGGAGCCGTGTCGGTAGCGGCTTTCTCGGCGAAGTAGCTGTGGTCCCACAGATTGTGATAGAAGACGCCGGTCAGTTCCGCCGCTTTGGGGCCGAATGTTGGGCGGCCTCCTTCGAGGAAGAACACAGTGACGATGCGGCCGTGGGAAGTGTTGGCAAACGAAGCAAACCATCCATAGCGGGTGCCATTGTTCGAGCAGGTACCGGTTTTGCCCAGAATGGGCAGTTCGCTAAAGTTAGCGTGCAGGCGGCGGGCCGTGCCGTAGTCTACTGCGCCTTCCATCCCAACACTCACTTCCGGGATCAGGTTGGCAATGTCCAGAGTGCGCTTCACCCGCGGCTGAAAGTTCGCCGCGTCTTCCTGGGTCGTCGGATGCTGCAAGTAATAAAGGGTTCCGCCATTGGCAATCGAGGCTACCAACGCTCCGAGCTGCAGCGGCGTCATCGAGATGCCTTGGCCGAAAGAGCACATACGGCCAACGCCACCCTCGCTCTCCGGCAATACCTGCTCAGGATAGATGCCCAGCTGCTCGCCGGGTATATTCCAACCAGCCAGCTCGCCCAATCCAAAGGAATTCGCATAATGCCGGACCCGCTCGAAACCAAGCCGGCGGCCGAGAGTCTCAAAATAAAGGTTGTTGGATTTAGCCAACGCCTCGGTCATGTTCACGTGGTAGTTACCACCCAGGTTGACGGGGGTATCTTTGGTGACGATGCCTTCCTGCAGGGCAGCCAGCGCAACCGAAACCTTGATGGTCGAGCAGGGCTCAGCGCCACTGGAGAGCGCCAGCTTCTGGTTGACCATGGCCAGAATGCGGCCATTGCTGGGATCGATCGCGACCGCAGTACCGTACATGTTGCCCAAAGCATCGATGGCGGCCTGGCGAACCACTGGATCTTCGCCGGCGGTCACATCACCCTGAGTGATGTCAGAGTCAGCAAACGAGCTGGCGGAAAAGTGTTCGTAGGAGCGATGGCGTACCAACACCATGCGACGGACCTGACCCGACTTGCTGTGGACCAGGACAACCCGCCTCTCCGTAGCCACCGGCCGTGAATGGCGTAAGGTGGCCATGTGGTGGCGGGCCCGGGCGCTCTCCTGCACATGCGCCACATGGGCACGATGGGTCGGATGCGTGGTGGGACGCGCGTGCGCCGGTTTCGCGAAGGCAACGGAGGCCAAACCAAGGATCATGAGAAAGTTAAAGCTCTGCTTTAGGAATTGTCTGCTCACCGCGTATTTTCCTCTCGAAACCGTCGCTTTATAGATGATACGTACTGGGCGAAGATCAGAGTACATCAGTAACCCTTTTTGTTTACTACTATCTAATCAAATTTCCTTGATTGCCTGTCTTGCTTTTATTAACCCTAATTTGACATCAATTCTCTTCGCATTTCCATATTCCAATGAACTCTTTCGGATGTCCGTACCACAATTGGGTACACAACCGTAACGGCGGAATCGGAAGCTACCACCAGTGCGATGAAATCGTCCCCCGATAGTCTTCATATGTTCTGCAGCAAAACGTTCTAGTGGCCTGGCCTGCGGAGGAACGCCGGGATATCCAGGTTCTCCGTGTGCTGTTCGCTTTCGCTGCGTTGGGCAGCTTCCGGGCTGGGGATGAGCCGGGCATACTCCTCTTCAAACGGCTCGTCGAAGTTGATGTGGGTCACCGGTGTTCTCACCTGGGGAGCAGGGGGAGTTGGAGGAGCACCAGCGGAACGGGGCGGTTGGGGTACTTCTTCCGCGGTCACAGGATGCGGATGCAAAGTAAACGGAGCGGGATCGGGGGCGACGGCTTCCTTCACCGGCTGCGGCGCCGGTGGTGGAGGCGGCTGGGGCTTCTTGGACTCGAAAAGCGGGGTGAGCTGCTCTTCCTCAAGCTCTTCACTGGCGAAGCGGGGAAGGTTTGGCTGGCCCTGGACCGATACCCGGGGCGAAGCCGCATCCGAGGCCGAACGCTTTTGCCGGCCCATTTGATCCTGGCGAAAGCCGGTGGCGATGACGGTGATTTTGACGTTGTCGCCCATGCTTTCATCCAGAACTGCACCGAAGATGATGTTGGCCTCTTCGTGCGCCGCATTTTGGATGAGGGTGGAGGCCACGTTCACCTCACTCAGCTTGAGGTTGCTGGACCCGCTGATGTTGATAAGAATGCCGCGCGCACCGTCGATGGCGCCGGCCTCCAGCAGGGGAGAAGCCATAGCCGCCTGGGCAGCGGCAATGGCGCGGTTTTCGCCGCTGCGTACCGCGGTGCCCATCACCGCATAGCCCATGCCCGCCATGGTGGTCTTCACGTCGGCAAAATCGCGGTTGATGATGCCGGGAATGGTGATGATGTCAGAGATACCCTGCACGCCCTGCAGCAGAACGTCGTCGGCCACGCGGAAAGACTCGAAAAAACCCGCATCCTTGGCGACGGCGAGCAATTTCTCGTTGGGAATGACAATCATGGTGTCGACGCCTTCGAGCAGCTCCGCCATCCCGCGCTCGGCCTGCTGCATGCGGCGCTTGCCTTCAAAGCTGAAGGGTCGAGTGACCACCGCGACCGTGAGCGCGCCCATTTCGCTGGCCAGCGACGCGATCACCGGAGCGGCGCCGGTGCCGGTGCCCCCGCCCAGACCGGCGGTGACAAACACCATGTCCGCGCCTTCCAGGGCTTCAATGATTTTTTCGGAATCTTCCAGGGCCGCGCGCCTGCCCACGTCGGGATTGGCGCCGGCGCCTAATCCGCTGGTCAGTTTTACGCCCAGCTGAAGCTTGACCGGGGCCTGCGAGAGCTGCAATGCCTGGACATCGGTATTGGCGACAATGAACTCCACACCCTCGAGCTTGGCGGCGATCATGCGGTTCACGGCGTTGCCCCCGCCGCCCCCTACGCCGATGACCTTGATCTTCGCTCCGCGAACGGCGTCATCGTTGTATTGAATGCGGATTTCATCGGAAAAACTCATCGGGTTCTGCTCCATTCCTCGTTATACCAATTTCGTTGACTATAAGCTTCCTGCAAAGATGGCGCGCAGCTTCGCCCGCAGGCCCTGATCTTCGGCGGCGCGCAATACGCTGGTGCGATGGGTGTAGAGCAGCATGCCAATCGCGGTAGAAAATTCGGGCTGAATCAGTTCGTCCGGCATTCTGGAAAGTGGCACAGGATAGCCCAGCCGCGCGGGCACACGCAACAGGCTTTCGGCCACCTCGAGCAGGCCGGCCAGCCGGGCACCACCGCCGGTGAGCACGCATCCGGCGCCCAGGGCTCCGAGAACGCCGCCCTGGCGAAGATTCTCGCGCAGCATCTGGAATAGCTCAAAAGCCCGCGGCTCAAGAATTTCACATAGTTGGCGATGCTTGATGGTACGGATCACCTGGTTGCCGCCGGCGATCATCTCCAACTCGCTGGAAGAAGGAACCGAGGTAACCACGCAATGCCCGTATTCGAGCTTCAGGGCTTCTGCTTCCTGGACCGGCATGTGCAGACCAACCGCCAGGTCGTTGGTGAAGTGATCGCCGCCGATTGGGATCACCGCGGTGTGGGCCACTGCCCCCTCAAAAAAAACAACCAGCTCAGTCGAGGCGGCGCCGATATCGACGAGGCAGGCGCCGAGTTCGCGCTCGTCCGCGGAGACGGTCGCTTCGGCGGCTGCGATCCCTTCGAAGACGGTATCGGTAACTTCCAGGCCGGCTTTGTTGGCGCAGGTGATGACGCTCTGGGCGGCGCTGGCGGAACAGGTGGCAATATGCAAATTCACTTCCAGACGGTTGCCGATCATGCCGATGGGATCATGAATGCCGGGCTGCTCGTCGAGGATGAATTGTTGAGGTAACAGATGAAGGATTTCGCGATCCGCAGGCAAGGAAACGGAGCGGGCGCGGTCCACCGCAGCGCGCACATCTTCGCGGGTAATTTCGCGCAGACGGCTGCCCAGGCTGATGCCGCCCTGGCTGTTCACGCCCCTCACGTGAGCCCCACCCAATCCCACCACACAGTTTGCGATGACGGCTTGGGCCATCTGCTCGGCCTCGGTGAAGGCGAGATTGAAGGTACGGCTCGCAGGGCCCAGATCGCTGATGAGACCTTTGCGCATCCCCTCCGCGTTAACCACGCTGTGGGCTCGATAACGCAGTGCGCCTTCGTGCAATTCCGCAACAAGCACGCGAATTTTCGAACTGCCCGCATCCAGAACGGTGAGCAAATCTTCGTTTCTTGGGGTCATTCGCCCTTCGCCTTCGCCGTTTTGGACGTGCGAGCGGGCGGCTTCCCTGCCGGGTGCCCCGCCGGGTGTTTGCCCGCAGCTTCCGGGCTCGGTTTGGGGGTCGCTTGCGGCGTCATATCGAGCACTACCTGATTCTCATAGCGCATATCCACCGATGACAAGTGAGGGTACTGTTGCCGCCATTCGGCGAGGTGCTGCTGGTAACTGCGGTAACGGGCGAGGAAGTCCGAATCGCCAAAGTGCACCTGGATATCGGAGCCCTGGGCAGGTAAAAGGGCCCAAACATCTTCAGGATCGGAGATATCCACCTCGCTCAGCTGGGAGGAGACTTTCGTTCCTCCCGAATCGAGGTCGTGGATGAATTGCTGATACAGATGCATGCGAGCGGCACGGACGGACAGCGGATCCCGGCTGGAGATTCCCGTGACCACGGGGAAGGAATAATGTTTTGCCGCCATGGCTGCTGGAGGCAGATGCAGCAGAACGCCGTTGGCGTCGACCAAGCCGATGGCATTGCCCTGACGGACAAAGGCCACGGGCGTGCGTTCGATGATCGAGACCCGGAGCTGGTCTGGCATCAAGCGCATGACGGTTGCGTGCTCCACCCAGGGAAGCTGCTCGAGGGCGGCGCGGCGCTGGCGTAGCGGGATGTAGAAGATGTTGCGGCCCAGGTCGGATCCGAAGACCGAGAGCAGCTCCGGCCGTGTCACCTGGCTGTTGCCCATGATTTGTATGGAGGAGGAGGTGGCGATGCGGAAGCGGGGATCGTCACGAAAGAAGTTACGTATGCCAATCGCGAGCAAAAATAACAAGCCCAGCGCCAGCACGATTACCGTGGCCGCGACGATGCGACCGTTGCGGGTGGTGGGGACGAGCCCGCGGCGAACCGGCACCCGCCAGCGGGCGCGCAGGAAACCGTCCTCTCCTGAGTCCAGCTCCGCGCCGCCGGTAGGCTCTGCCGGCTGGCGCGTGCGCCCAGGGGCGATCGGCTGCGGTTTTTTTACGCGAGCCGTCGACGGAGCCGCCGAGCGGAAAAACTCCGCTTCATCGTCTGCGAACACCGTAACACGGCTTGTCTGTGAGTCGATTTTTGCCACGCCCGAGTCAGGTCGTGAGATTTGCCATCCAAAGCATATCGCGGATTGCGGGGGGCATTTTCAGGGATTCGCAGGGGTATCTGTGTGGGAAATGGGGTGAACATCTGCGTAGACCTTTATCCAATGATTTCTTACTTCCGGCTTGACACGCTTGCCGGCGAAATCAAAGACGATGAGGTCGGTTTCCTGCTTGGGCATCGGTTGCGGGTGGACCACTGCAGATCCCTCCACTACGCTCCTGCGGAGCTCCGGTCGGAGCCTGTGACTTTATTGATTTTTCGGGCTTTTGGAGGCACCTAAGTTTTTTGTTTTCAGCATCGGTTTTTTCGCGAAACCCAATAAAGTCACAGGCTCTCGGGATGACAAGGTGAGGGCAATTACTTTCCGGATCGTGGCGACTTGGATGGAGTATTTTCGCACCCATGTGGGCGGGATATCAAACTACTCTGCCGCTTGAAATCCACACATCCCACCCGCAGCTTCCCAGGTAAGCCACTACCCTCTCCTTGTCATCCCGACCAACGGAAGGGATCTGCAGTCTTGGCGGAGTAGCCGCTCTAAACTCCAATCCACACATGCCCTGTGTTTCAGCCTTGCTCAATAAAGCAGATAAGCTTTTCGCCTCGCGTCGAAATCATTTACCTGTTGACGCCATTCCTCGGCTAATCGCTGTGGATCTCGCCCAGCCAGCAACCCATCGAGCACACCCTTATTGGCAAGCAACCTATCGATCTTATTCAGCTGGTATTTGTCTCCCGAAAGCTTGTGAATCGCAGACGCAACCTCCAGGCCAAGCTCGGGCGAATCGAGGACATTGCGGTCAGTAACGATCAGCTCGATTCCATGGCAAAGCTGATCGGCATACGGATAGGGCGTCCTCGGAGTGAACTCAACCGGCACGAAACGCACACCGGGCAAGAATCTGGCGTTCAAGGTACGAGCCAGCGCCGGGCCGTCGATCCACGGCGCTCCCACATATTCAAAAGGAGTATCGGTTCCCCGTCCCACGGAAATATTTGTGGTCTCGATCAGCCCCACTCCCGGGTAAAGAATCGCCGCCCGCAAACTGCGCAGGTTGGGAGAAGGATTCGTCCACAATAGTCCAGTGGAGTCGAACCAGTCGCCGCGCTGCCAACCCTTCATGGCAACCACGGTCAGGGGCGCATGCATTTTGTATTCGCCATTGAAATACTGGGCCAGCTCGCCCAACGTCATGCCGTGTCGAACCGGAATCGGCGCTACGTTTACGTAGCTTTCGCTTCCACTGTCAGACAAGGGGCCCTGTACAAACTCACCAGTCACCGGATTGGGACGGTCCAGGACCACAATGTCCGTCCCCGTCTGGCCTGCAGCTTCAAGGAAATAGCGGACGGCAGTCTCGTACGTGTAGAAACGAACGCCTGCATCCTGTATGTCGATGAGCACGGCATCGAGCGAACGTAACGTGTCCAATGAAGGCCTGAGCTGCTTGCCAAAGAGGCTGATCACCGGCAGGCCGGTCGACGGGTCCTTCGTATCCTCGATGCCCTGTTTATCGAGCGTGCCCTGGATGCCGTGTTCCGGGCTGAAGATGACTTTGAGTTGGAGGCTCGGGGCGGCTGCCAGGACATCGATGGTTCGGCGCCGTTGCGCATCCAGACCGGTCTGGTTGGTGAGCAGACCGATACGCAATTTTCCTCCATGCTTTGCCGCGAGGGCTGCCAACGGGGCAAATTGGGTTTCTTCCAGCACATCGATGCCATTGGTCACGTTACCGTTGCGAGCCTGCCAACGCCGTTCCCCGGCGATCGATTCGTTGTAGCCGGTGATGCTCGCAGCGATGCTTCCGTTATCCGGATGCACCTTTACCCACCTGGCAATTTCGCTGGCGACTCCACCGCGAATGGCGTTGATCGAGGTAGATCCGTTGGGATACACAGCGTTCGACATGAAGACGACATAGGTGTCGCTGGTCTGGTCGATCCAGAGGGAGGTTCCGGTAAACCCGGTATGGCCAAAGGAGCCGACCGGAAACAGCTCGCCCCGATTGCTCGAGTAAGGCGATTCGATATCCCAGCCTAATCCGCGAAGAGCCGTGCCGGTAGCAGGCTGCGCAGGCGTGGTCATTTTCTTGAGCGTGAGCTGCGAGAGCGGAAAGTGGCTGGGTCTGCCGGCCAGCCGGTCGAGCAAGTTCTGGGCGTAGACGGCTACGTCGCCGGCGGTGCTGAAGAGTCCCGCGTGGCCGGCAACACCGCCCATGCGGCGCGAGGTTGGATCGTGGACCACTCCCCGCAGCATGACGCCTTGATCGTACTGCGTGGGAGCGATACGGCCGCGCCAGCTTTCTGGAGGCAGGAATTGCATATGCTCCACGCCCAGCGGCTCGGCCAGGTATTGCTTCTGGTATTGATCGAGAGTCAGGCCGGAGAGCTTCTCGACCAGCGCACCGAGCACAATGAAGTTGATGTCGCTATAGCGGAATTGCACGCCGGGAGCCGTGACGGGCGTGCTGGTAAACGCGCGGCGCAATCCTTCTGCTTTACCCTCCCATGGATCATCGAGTGAGACGTCCGGCGGCAAACCGGAGTAGTGGGTCAGCAACTGGCGGATGGTGATGTCCTCTTTACCGTTGGCGGCAAACTCGGGCAGGTATTCTGCGACCGGATCGTTGAGGCGAAAACGGCCCTGCTCGTAAAGCTGCATGACGGCGGGAGCGGTGGCCAGCACTTTGGTTAAGGACGCCAGGTCGAAGATGGTGTCTTCGGTCATGGGTTCGGGAGCGGGAATCAGGGAGCGGTTTCCGTATGCCTTATGAAAAATGATCTGGCCGTCGTGGCCGGCAATCACCACTGCGCCGGGGAATTTCTTCGCGGCGATGCCGGCTTCCACAATGCGATCGATTTGGCGAAACTCGGCGTCCTGCGCTTTCAATTGCGGAGCAAGCAGCACGAAAAGAAGAACGGCATAACGCTTTTTGATGGGGAGCAGTTTACTCATGAGCCATCCCAGGATGAATGTCAGCAAAGAACCGATGAGCACGAACCATGTAAAAGCAACCCTGGGAACGAAGTGAGGTTGTTTCCACAGCAGGACGTTGGCGACCAACCCGCCGATCATGCCGATGATGGCGCCGGTTTCGGTTGCGCTTTTGGTAAGGGTACCAAGGAGGAAGACCCCCAACAGAGCGCCGTACGCGACAGAAGCGATCGACAGGCCCACTTCTACCACGTGACCACCGCTGCGCGACATCAGCGCCAGCACGAACAACAGAAGCGCCCAGAAAAAAGTCATGGCGCGCGACAGCCGGGCGCGTTTCCGTTCATCGGCATCCGGCTTCCAGGCCAGATAGAAATCCACCATGCTGCTGGAACTGAGCGAATTGACGGCGGCGCTCAGGTTTGACATGGCAGCGGCCAGAATAGCAGCGACCATGAGTCCTGCGACCCCACGGGGCATTTCGCTCACGATGAATGTGGGAAAGACGCGGTCCGGACTCACACCATTGGTCACGTTACCGTAGAAATAGTAGAGTCCAGTTCCGATAGCAAGAAAAAGTGCGAACTGAACCAGGATAACGCCACCACTGGCGAGCAGGGCAATGCGCGATTCGCGCAGATTTTTTGCTGCGAGCAGGCGCTGAACCATGAGTTGATCGGTACCGTGACTCGCCATGGTCAGGAAACAACCGCCGGCAGCGCCTGCCCAGAAGGTATAGGTCTGGCTCAGGCTGAAGGCAAAGTGAAAGATGGTGAGCTTGCCGGCCGAGGAGGCGACGGTGTGGATTGCATGCCACCCTCCCGGCACGCGATGCGCGAGCACCAGGACGCTGACCACGGTGCCGGCAACATACAGCACCATCTGCACCACGTCGGTCCAGATAACGGCGGCCATTCCGCCTTCGAGGGTGTAGATCAAGGTCAGCAGGACGATGATGGCGATGGAAAGAACATCGCCGGTGCCGATCGCGATGCCGACCACGATTGAAACAGCAAACACACGGACCCCTTCGGCAGCCGCGCGGAGAAAGAGGAAAAGAAACGCTGTGAGCTTGTGCAGCCGG
The DNA here is from genome assembly GCA_963826875.1 of uncultured Acidobacteriaceae bacterium. Taxonomy (GTDB): domain Bacteria; phylum Acidobacteriota; class Terriglobia; order Terriglobales; family Acidobacteriaceae; genus PALSA-350. The sequence goes on from CAWGYP010000003.1 coordinate 112,006, forward strand.
GGACCGAAGCGCTCACCGATGACCTCGTAGGCGGTGAGAAGTTCTCCGCGAAAATAGCGCGGGAGAAAAAGGATACAGACAACAATTCTTCCGAGAAGATAGCCGAGGACGATTTGGAGAAATCCCCAGTCTCCCGTATAGGACAGGCCGGGCACGCTGATGATGGTCAGGGTGCTGGTTTCCGCAGCCACGATCGAGAGCGCGATGGCCCACCAGGGAATTTTGCGATCGGCCAGGAAGTAATTTTTTAAGGAGCGGTCTTTGCTGCGGAATTGCAGACCGAAGAGAGTGATGCCTGCCAGATAAATGGCGACCAGGGAAAGATCAACCGAGCTCAACCGGTGCATTAAGGAATTCCCAGCTCGGCCGGCGACGGCAGCGTGTGCTGTTGCTGCCATTGCTCGCGGGCAGCGACGAATTTGTCGCTGCGCAATACCCAGAGCTGGGCCGCCAGATCATAGCGAACGAGAACGTTCTGCAGCGCGTAAGGCCGATGCTCGCGCAGCCAGAGCTCGGAATATTTAAGACGGGCGTAATCATATCGGTCCCGCATGTCTTCACACAGGCCGTCGGTGCCGGACAGGTTGTAAAGCAATCCGGTGATGCGCTTCGCGTTTTGCGTGTCTTGCTGCCACCCATAGGCCTGTTTGTAGAGGCGGGCAATTTCATCCGCGGTTTCAAATTTCTGGCCGATGAAATCCATTCTCCGAGCACCCAGTTCCAATGCGTCGAGGGCGTCGGTTTCCTTCAGTGCCGAATCTTTGAGCCCTGCAGCGGATCGGGCTTGCGCTAGCAGCGTGATGGCGCGCTCGGAGTGGAGACGCAAGCCCGACAACAACGGCCGCAGTTGAGCTGCTACGGCCTGGCCTTCCGTGGTCCAGGGATCCATCCAGTACAGTTCGTCGGTTTGTTGCTTCACCTTTGCCTGTTGCAACATTTGGTAGATGGCAATCAACTCGCGCTGGGCGTCATTGATTTTTCCTGTCCGGTCGCCATGAAAGACCTGGCCATAGGAGTCCTGGAACTGTGTCAGGTCGCTGGCTCCGGGCTGCCAGGCGGCGGCTGCGCCGAATAGTACGCCGTACCAGTTGTCTTGAAACAGTCCTTCGCCATCGTCGTTCCACGCGGTGTTGAGCATGCCGGTGCTCTGCGCAGCCTGGCCGTCGCGGACAAAACCCTGGATGTTGCGCAGCGCGGCGTCGTTGTCTGGATAGACGCGTCTCCAATTGCTGACTCCGGGAGCGACCCAGGTTTCCATTCCCGCGTCGGTGTAGGGCTTCAGCCAGGACGAATATCCTTCCGCGGCGGGCGAGTAGACCCAGGCAACGGAAATCATATCCTTTGGCAGACGCTTTACCTGCTCGGGAGCATTCATGGCGATGTCGCCCCAGAAGAGCAGGCGGCGATGGAGCGGGGCCAGCTTGTCGTGAATCTGGAGAAGGAAGTCTACGTAGACCGCGCCCAGACCGCGCGCTGCTACGTCAGCCTCAGTTTGACCTTTGCCCAGGTCGGAGGTCTCGTCCGCGCCAATATGCAGGAAGGGACTGGGAAACATGGCTGCAATTTCGCTGAATAGTTGACCGATCAGCTGCAGGGAGCCCGGCTGACCGGGAGCGAGCAGGTGCCCGAGTGGAGTTTCGGCGAGGGGTGCGTACTGCTCGTACTCCAATATGTGGTGCAGGTGCCCGAAGGCTTCCTGCTCGGGGATGATGGTTATATGGTAGGCGCGGGCGTAGTCGACCAGTTGGCGCACATCTTCGCGGCTCAGGCTGCCGCCGGGCAGGCCTGGCAAAGGGTTCGACTGGTATTGCAGGGTGTTCTCAAAGTGGATGCCGTAGACGTTGAGCTTGTAGGCAGCAAAGGTTTGTATCTGCCTTTTCTGAAAGTCCAGGGTGGGGAAAGGTCCGCGGGAGAGGTCGTCTAACATTCCCCGGTAGCGCATGGCGGGCCAGTCGCGGATCACTGCTCTTTCGAGCATCGCTGCGGAACCTTCACCAGAGGTCAATTGCTTCACGGTTTGCACCCCGTAGAAGATGCCTGCCGAACTAGATGCGATGACCGCCAAACCTTTTTTGGTGGGAAGGATGATGTAGCCTTCTGGCTGCATGGGCTCATCGATTTTTGTATTGGCGTTGGCGAGCAGGCGTGCCGCAGGGCGCGATTGCGCGCGGAGTAGTTCGATGACTGCGGTACCGTGACCTTTGCGCAGGTCTAGCTTTTCGAAGAAGGCGGAGAGGTCTTGTGCCGCGAAGCGGTCTTCGGGGTCGGAGCTGGATGTGACGGATACACCGTGGGCCAGACTGAGAGCATCACGCGGGGAGTATTCGCGGGGCATGGGAATTAGCCTGGCTGTGTCGCCGCTTACGGTGGCAGCTCGTGCGATTCCGTACGCGCTCAGGAGAAGCAGCGCCACGGCAATTGGTCGTTTGCTGATCACCGATATCGTCTCCTTCGCACCCTCACCCACGACCGCTCTGGACGAAAGAACCGCAGGTCCCTCCACTACGCTTCGCTCCGGTCGGGATGACAATTCTGTTGCAGGGGTCAAGTATTCCTCGCTGAAGCTCTTACGAGCACCACAGAATTGTCATCCCGACCGGAGCGAAGCGTAGTGGGGGGACCTGCGGTTCTTTCCCCCGATATCGTTCGTCTGCTGTCAATGCTTGCTGGATCCGCCTTCGGTGATAGTAATGTACTTGTCGATGGGTAGTTCCGTGAATCGTTCGGTTGCGCCGCTGGGCTCTGGCCACTTCACTTCCAGCCAGTCGATCTTCGTGCGAGCGCCCAGACCAAGCACCACTCGCGGATCGTGCGATGACAAATAGCTACCACCACCCACCTTGGTCCTCGTGCGCTTGAGATCTCCAGCCTGGTAAGTGATGCGCGCGCCAATCGCATCGCGGTTCGACTTTTTCCCTACCAGCTTGATTCCTAGCCAGTGGTTGCCTTTCGCCGCCTGGTTGCGCAGCAGCAAGGGCGCATCATCATTCACTGAAACCAGGACGTCCACAGCGCCATCGTTATCGAAATCGCCGATCGCCAATCCCCGGGCGGAAATATTTCTGGCGAAGAGCGGTCCGCTCTCTGCGCTCACGTTGTGCAGGTTTTTTCCGTCGCTGTGAAACAGCATCAGAGGCTCGCGATACGTCACGTCCTTCTGCATAGTTTCGATCAGGTCATCGGGATTTCCGTTGGCCAGGAATAAATCGAGGTTGCCGTCGTTGTCGTAGTCGAAAAACTTCAGACCCCATCCACTCATCAAGCGAGTCGCAGCCCCGATAGCTGTCGAGTCGGCCTGGTCATCGAAGGTTTCATCCCGATTGTTCTGGTAGAGCGAATACCGTTCGTGGTCGATGTTAGCGACAAACAGATCCATCCAGCCGTCCTGGTTAAAATCGGCGGAATCCACTCCCATGCCGGAGCGAGGCCGGCCCGTCTCGCTGAAACCCACACCAGCCAACGCGGCGATCTCGTCAAACTTCCCGTTACCGCGGTTCATGTAGAGAAAATTCTGCACAGTGTCATTGGCCACGAACAGATCCATCTTGCCGTCATTGTTCAGGTCAGTCGCGACCACGCCCCAGGCTTTCCCCAGGTGCTTCGCGATCCCAGAGGATTGGCTGACATCGGAGAAGGTTCCATCACCGTTGTTATGGAAGAGCCAGCTCGCCGATGGCTTGTACAGCGTCGGGACACAGTATCCGGGTTTGTTGTAGGCGACACAATTGAGGTTTCCGGCTTTGCTGAAGAGCACAAAATTGCAGACAAACAAGTCCAGCCGCCCGTCGTTATCGTAGTCGAACCAGGCGGCGCTTGAGCCCCATCCGGGAGCTGCGACACCGGCTTTTTCGGTAACATCGGTAAAGGTTCCGTCGCCGTTATTGTGATACAGAATGCTCTTTCCATATTGGGTCACATACAGATCCGGAAATCCGTCGCCGTCATAGTCACCGACGGCAATTCCCTGCCCGTAGCCGCCACCGGCGACACCGGCCTTCTGAGTTACGTCGGTGAAGGTTCCGTCTCGATTGTTGCGATAGAGCGCATTGCGCAAGGGTGGATCGGGATGGTAGAAGTCACATTCGCCGCTGTTGACGAGATAGATGTCCATCCATCCATCATTGTCGTAGTCAAGAAAGGCGCAACCCGCCCCGGTAGTTTCAGGCAGATATTTTTGCGGCGACTTGCCGGCGTTGTGCTTCCAGGTAATGCCACTCGCCGATGCGGGTACTTCTGCGAAAGGATAGGCGTTTGCGGCTGTCGCAAACCGGGGCAACGATGCGCATAGGCCCGCGCCGGCAAGATGGGACAGAAAACGTCGGCGAGACAACCCTGTCATCACTGCGGGCTTTGGGCTCCCTGTCCGGGTCCTGCTCCCGAAGTCTTCTGCTGCAGAGCGAACTCGCGCTCCGCATCTTCCTTGCGGCCGGTGCGCGCATACGCGGTCGCCAGACTGTAGTGCCCTGCAGGGTTCCCGGGTTGCAGCTTGACTGCCTTTTCCAGCGGAGCGACAGCGTCGGCATAATTCTTCTGCGCTAACAGCGACATGCCGAGCCCGAGGTAGGCATCGGCAAAATTGGATTCAAGTTCGGTGGCCTTGGAGAAGTGCTTGACCGCCTCGGGTAAATCCTGGGCCTGGCGAGCCAGTTCTCCCAGCACGTATTCCGCACCGGCATTCGCGGGATCGATTTCAAGTTCCTGTTGCAGTTCCTTCTTTGCCTGCTCGACAAAGTCTGACGGCGGATTCGGCTTGGAGAGGATGAGCCGCGCCAGGCGAAAATGGATCGCTGGATAGCGCGGATTTTGCTCCAGAATTTTCCGATAGTCTTTCTCCGCTTGATCCCATTTACCTTGCTGCTCTGCGGCATCTGCATCCATCTCAAGCGCGGGGATAGACGCCGGAGCCGTTGCAGCCAACTCGCTCGCTGCTCGCGCAGCTAAGTCGGAATAAGCATGGGTGATAATGTACAGGACTTCGGGATCATGGGGAAACTGCCGGCTCAACAGACGTAAGAAGTCTTGCAGCGGCGTCTTGCTGCTGCAGCGCGGTGGCACAACGGACACCGTCGAGGCCGACTCTTTTTTGCAGCTCTTTGTCTGTGATGTGGGCGGCGGTCCTCAAGAGTACGGGCAACGCCTCGGCACAACGGCCGGTCTCTGCCAGAGACGCGGCATGTTCGGCAGCGGCCAGGGAAGCGGCTTCCGTCTTGCTCGAGACCTGCGCCAGGGAAGCGCCAGCGAGTGAGAGGAAAAGCAGGGAAACCAGTTTTGAAGGGTTAGACATCATGATCAAAGGCCTTCCCCTTCATCACAAAAAAACAAGGGGCAGACGCGAACAGCGTCTGCCCCTGAGTCTATCAGGCGCCTAATAGTAGAACTTGAAGGCGAATTGGATGTTCCTTGCAGGCTGCGATGTGTTGATCAACCCAAACGAATTGGGGCTCGGGTAATTGCTATTGAAATGGCCTAACTGAACATTGTTGAATGCGTTCAGGAAGTCGCCCCGGAACTGGATGTACTTGGCCTCGGTTATATGGATGTTCTTCAACAAGCCGATGTCGGTATCGGAGTAACCGGCTCCCGTCACTGGTCCCTGGGCAGGGCAATTGCCAAAGGTCCCGGCCGCTGGTTCCGAGAAGCCACTGGGACTCACCCATTGATAGCCCTGGAAGTTGCCATTGAAGCTCTTCTGGCGGCCAAACACTGTCTGTTGTGCCGCGCAGTTAGGACGATATCCACGAGAACCAGTTCCCGAAGTATCGGTGTCGCTCGTAAATGGCGATCGGGAACCCGCCGTGAAGGGAGATGATGGTCGAAACCTGCCAGCCGCCCACAACCGCATTGGCCACCGAGTTCATGTTCTTGCCGATCAACTTATCCCTTCCAATCGGCAGATCATAGGTCGCGTATGCGGCCAGTACATTCCTCGAGTCGTAGTAGCAACTGGCGTAATCGGCATGAGGATTGTACAGGTTCTGATAGTACGGATTCTGCGCCGTGGTCTGAGCTGCGGCGCCCCAAGTACCGTAATATCCGCTGTTGTTGGTGAGGCAGTGTGACCAGGTATAAGCAACCTGCCCTTCAAGGCCATTCGAGATACGCTTCTGTAGTACAGCCTGCAGCGCGTTGTAGGTCATGAAGCCGGTCGTCGACGTCCCGGAGACCTCTGAGATGTCATTCACCAGCGCAGGATTGCCAGTGAAGTACAGACTCGGTGTCACTACCCCGTCGGTGAGCGTTTTCTGCGAGTACGGAGTTGGCACCATCAAGTGGGTCCCGTGCTGGCCGACGTAGCCAAGCTGGAACGTCGTGGTGTTGCTAACTTCGCCCTGTACGGTCAGGTTCCACTGCTGATCCATCGCGGGTTGAATGGTTTTATCCCAGACGTACAAGATAGCTCCGGCGAATGGATCGCCCGGGACAGCCTGGACGGGACCTTGCTGCGTTTGGTAGGTACGGGGTGCTGTAGGTAGCGGTTACTTCCGTCGGGGTAAAGGGCGGATTGCGTGGAAGCCGCAGGTTGGTGCCGGTTCCTTCCAGGTAAGAGGAGATGGTGTAGGCGCCGCGCAGGACAGTCTTACCGCCCCAATATGCCGGCGTCCAGGCAAAGCCGACGCGGGGTTGAATCGCCGGCAGTCCGTAGGCCGCGTTATAGAGACCGCGGCTGTTGCCACCTACGCCTGCAAACTCAAGTGCGCCCGTATGAAGATCCACGTTGAGCTGGCGATTGTTCAGTTCCACCCAGGGTGTGGTCGCTTCGTAGCGCAGTCCCAGGTTCAGAGTGAGCGTCGGCAAAATGCGCCAGTCGTCCTGGCCATAGCCGCCAAACCTCCACTGCATCTGGTGCCATGCAGTAGTTGGGCTGTCACCCTTGCCGGTTCCACCCACATACCCAGTGAAAAAGTCAGAGGTTGGATCACCCGTGAACGCGCCTCCGTAAATCAGCGAACCGTATTCACCGCTGTTGCCACTATAAAAGTTGCTCATGCGGAAGCGCCACAGCTGAAAGCCTGCCTTGAAGACGTGCTTGCCGTGGGTAATCGTCACCCCGTCATCAAACTGGATCACGGTGTCAGCGAAGTTCGAGTTGACCAGATTATTGCCGACGTTGGTGAGCGTCCCCTGGCCAAGCTCGGTAGCCGTGCCACCGCCAAAGCCGAGTTCCAGCAGGCCAGGACCGTCGGTGTTGGCGTTGGCAATGCCCAGCTCGGTGCCCAGGTTGCCGATGCTGGGAGCAAAAGCGAAGCCTTGGGAGTACGTGATCCACGACGCTCCAAAACGGGCTTCATTCAGGATGTTAGGACTGAAGGTGTGGGTCCAGGTTCCAACCGCGTTGCTCATTGGAATGTGAACATACGAATTGGCCAGGATCAACTGTGAGTTGCTGGTCGGGTCGTTCTGGTACGCCTGCGAATAACGCGCGCTGAGGCGGTCGCGCTGGGTGATATTCCAGTCGATCTTGGCATCGCCCTGGTCAGTGTTGACGGCCTCATTGGACAGGTTGACGGCGTTGTTGAGGGTGTTGCCGTTGATCGGTGTGGGGTAGTATTTCGAGGCAAAGAGAGCCGCTGCCACCGGGTTGATCTGCGTCATAGGAATCTGATTGCCAACATAGGGCGCACCGGTAACCGGATTCTTAAGTTGGGTTGAGATCTGGGAGAAGTCCCCATTTCGCTCGGGGGCGGTGAACACGGTGATATGGTTGGCCGTTGTCGGATGATCGAAACGCTGCCCTTGATAGTCAGCGAAGAAGAACAGCTTGTCTTTCCAGACCGGTCCGCCAACGGTACCGCCAAACATGTTCCAGCGCAGTGCCGCCCGAGGCAGGTAATTGCCCGGGCCATCAAATTTGTTTTCCCACTGGTTGGCATTCAAAACGTTATTACGGAAGAACTCCCAGACATCTCCGTGGAACTGGTTGGTGCCCGACTTGATGGAGGCGTTGACGATGCCACCCTGGAAATTGCCGAACTCCGCCGGGGCGTTGGAGGTGATCAGGTTGAATTCCTGAATGGAGTCGGGAGAGGGCGTGATCGCCAGGTTGTTTTCCGACGTCTGGTTGTTATCCATGCCGTCGAGGATGAAGTTGTTCGACTCCTCGCGGTTGCCATTGATTGATGGACGGCCACCGTAGTTGGCATTGTCGCCGCTGTTGAAGGTTGAGTTGTCAGCGGTAATGCTGCCCGGCGCCAGCAGGGTCAGTTCGACGTAATTGCGGGTGGCCAGCGGAATGCCCGTGATTGTTTTGGAATCAATCAGCGTACTGACCTGGGTGGTATCGGCCTGCAACTGCGGAGCTTCGGAGGAAACCTGCACTGTGTTGGTGACCGCGCCAACCTTCATCTTGAACTCAAGACGCGCCCTCTGATTGAGGACCAGGGTGATCGGCGGCTCGATTTCGGTGTTAAAACCGGCAGCCTCTGCTTTCACCTCATAGTTGCCGATGGGAAGATTGGTGAAATTAAAGACACCGCCGTTGCTGGACTTGGCGGTGTATGACGTGCCGCGCTCCGTATCCCTGGCGGTGACGGTGGCGCCGTCCAACGCTGCTCCGGCGGAATCTTCCACCGTGCCTGTGATCGACGCAGTGGTCTGCTGACCCCAGACGGTTGGACAGACGCTAAGGGATGCTAGGACCATTACGAGGGCGAAGCCCCATAAGGAAATGCGTTTCATACTCGCCTCCAAAACGAACAATGTCTACCGGGGCCCTGTTAACAGGAACGAATGGCAGCTCTTCGACTGGCTGCTCTGCACCCTGGGATTTACTTCAGTGAGCGTACTATATTTACTTCAGTGAGCGTACTATATCCACAGCTTGAGTGGATTGCAAGCAAGATTTGTTGAGGAAAATACATTTTTTTTATCGGGCTTTGAAATTAAGTCTAATTAAGTTTCCGGTTAGGTGGGGCGACGGTCCGCCCGTGCAGTCGGACCCAGAACTCGCCACAAGGGCGCCGGGGGCGCTGGGGAACCAAAATTGCTCGGAGTTTAGCCTGGCGAGTTGGTCGGAAACGAGGTGTTTTTGAAGGAGGGGGACTTCCTAATAGATGTTGGGGATGTAGGGCGCAAATCTCGCCCCACTACCCCCACAACAGCAGAGAAAACCGGAAAGGAGAGGCTAAGGCTTTTCGTCGAACTGCAGGTGCTTTTTGAAAACGGAAGGACCTCATTTTAGATACGGCCGTCGTCGCCCCAAGTCTTGTCTCCCCAGACGCCGTTGTACTCTTCCGCTTCGTGGGGTATTCCGAACTCGTTCAGCTTATGAGTAAAGGCCTGGTTGGAGTAGACATGATCCTGGTTCAGGTCGCTGCGCCCCCAATCAAACTTCAATCCTCTGAGGGATTTCAGGTTGCCGGCATATTGAGGAATCATTGACTCCAGGAAAAAATTGTCCCGCAGTCGCTGCGTAAGCCGGGTGTCGGTGATCAACTGATCACCGGAGCCGGTTCCTACTGGATGCAACGCATACACGGAGCCGAAAACATCCGGGTGGCGCATGCCGAAACGGATGGCACAATAACCCCCGATGAATTCACCCGCGACTCCCTGGGACTCCGGTTTGGGTAAAGTTCTGAAGTTGGCATCGATGTAGGGTTTCAATTCGCCAATCACAAAATCTTCCCAGTTCCCTGTCGCCCGCGAATTGACGCACCAGGAACTACCCAGCGAAGTAGTTATATCGACCGCGACCAGGATGAACTTGTCGATCATGCCGGCGGCGATTGCGCGATCAAAGAGAGCCTGGCCCCCTTGTGGTCGAAAGGTTCGCGGAAGCCCGCGAACGCATCCGGAAAGAAATAAATGACTGGATAGCGGGTAGAGACATCGTCGTATCCCGCCGGCAGATAGACCGCCATTTTCCGCACCGGAGTCGTGCCGATGCTGCTCTGGGCAAAGTTAGCCGAACGGATCTCGCGGCTCTCCACCTTACTCGGCGCGGCCGTCGCCGGCACCACGCTCAATACCGCAAAGAGAAGGGCGGTTCCCAGGTAACTAAATTTGCAAATCATATATTAACTACATTGTGATACTAATGACAGCAAGGGTCAAGTGCATTCGTCAGCGCTCGTCCCAGGCCGAGGAATCGCCCCTTCCCGCCCCTGCTAAAATCGATCGTGATGAGCGCCAGCAACTCGTAAAGCACATTCATCCATTTGATAAGGAGAAACGTCATGGGATTTTTGGAAGACGCAGAGAAAATCGGCGGAGCAGTGATTGCCGTAGAAGGTGTTAAAAAGGTGGATCCGAACGCTTCGATTTTGACCGAAGGCGCGGCTGCCGTCGCAGGTTTCGAAGGTGCAGGCGCCGTCGCTGAGCATCTGGAAAATAAGGAAGAGACAAACAACGGCTGACCGGTGCGCGCGGTCTACTCCGTGCGCAGCGCCTCCACCGGGTTAACCGACGCTGCCCGACGCGCTGGGATGTAGCTAGCCAGCAATGCGGCCGTGGTAAGCACCGCGACCACCAGCCCTAACGTCTGCGGATCCCAGGAGCGTACTCCGAAAAGCAGCTTACCTATCAAGGAGGCAGCGGCCACCGAGCACAGCAGACCTGCCGTGATTCCCAAGGCGACCAGCCAACCGGCCTCCTGCAGAATCAATCGATACACTTCACGGCGCTGCGCTCCGAGCGCCATGCGTACTCCGATCTCCCGGATCCTCTGGCTTACGGAATAAGCAATCACTCCGTAAAGCCCTACCACTCCAAGCAACAAGGCCAATCCGGCAAACCCTCCGACCAGCCAGGCCGAGCAACGGTGTAGAAACGCAGAAGGCGAGTCGTTGATTCGCTCGTTCATGGTGTCCCCACCAAAAGTAACAATCCCGGGATCAATTTGATGGATCGTTTGGACCATGTCGGATAAAAGGGACTGCTCTGCAACCGAGGTGCGTACGACCACGGCGAAGTCATTGTTGGTGGCCTGACTGAAGGGAAGGTAGATGGCGGGCCGGACCTTCATATCCAGCGGACCCTCCTGCAGGTCATCGACGATGCCAATGATGGTGAGCGCCGGAGGGCCGTCCATCAGAATCTGCTTGCCGATCGGATCTTCCGCGGGGAAATACTGTTTCTCAAGGGTGCGGTTGATGATCGCGACTGGCGGCTTCGACATGTCCTCGCTCTCAGCAAACTGGCGCCCACGCAGAAGCCGCGCCCGCAGAGTCGCAAAGTAGGTGGGGCTCACAGACCGGTCATTGGCCTCGTTTTGTTCTCTCAGAATGGGCTTGCCGGCCACCTGGAACTGTTTTATGCCGTCCCCGTCCCCGAGCGGGAGCCCGTCGGAGACGGCAGCCGATTTGACTCCAGGCAATCTCGCAAGTCGATCGATGATCTGCTGTTCGAGCAATGCCAATGATTCGGGTTTTGCATACCGGTCGCTATGAGCGCCGATCTGCAGCATGGCGAGATGGCCTGGCTCTAATCCGATCTCCACATGAAGCAGGCGATATAAGCTTTTGCCGAGCAGGCCGGCGCTCACCAGCAGCACCAGCGCGAGAGCCAGCTCGATGACAACCAGATGTTTCCCGAAGCGACGCCAAACGGTTCCCGCTGAGCCCCGCCCGCCTTCTGCCAAGCCTTCCAGGATATGCAAACGAGGCAGGCGCAGGATGGGGGCAAGGGAGAAAAGCAAGCCTGCGAAAAGCGACAAGGCAACGGCGAAGAGGCTGACGTGGAGGTTGAATTCGACTTCCTGCAGGTAAGTCATGCTGGCCATCATGTCCGGGGGGACAAGGCGGATTACGAGCCGCATAGCCTCATAGGCAGCGGCCACGCCGAGCGCGCTGCCGGCAAACGACAGTAACATGCCCTCGGTCACCGACTGAAGAATCAGGCGTGCCGAAGAGGCGCCGAGCGCGCTGCGGATGGCGGTTTCCCTTTTCCGGTGTTCGGCGCGGACCAGCAGCAGGCTGCATATATTCACACACACGATGACCAACAGCAACGCCGCTCCACCGAGGAGTACCAGAAGAATGGGGCGGACGTCGCCGACTATGACTTCCGTGAGCGGGAGCACGGTGGAACTGCGGCTGCGATTCGAACCTGGATACTTGCTTTCCAACGCCGCAGCGATCGACTTCATGGCAGCCACGCTGGTGGAGACGGAAATGCCATCGCGTAGCCGGGCGATTCCGAACAAATTGTGGCAACCCCGGCAGCTAAGTGAGTTCCCCGTGGCATGAAGCGTCGCCCAGAAGTCGGCAGGTTCGGCAGGTGAGAAATGGAAGTCCCTGGGCAGCACGCCGATGATGGTGTTGGAAACTCCGTCCAGGGTAACCGTCTTACCTAATGCATCTGCTCGTCCACCGTAGCGGCGCTGCCAGGCAGCGTAGCTCAGCAGCACGGTGTCAGGCGCGGAAGCGAGGTCCTCACCTGGCCGGAAATCTCGCCCCAAAATCGGACTAACCCCAAGCGTACGAAAGAAGCCGTCGCTTACCCGGGTGCCTTCCGCTCTCTCGGCACCGGCGGGCGTGCTCAATATGAAACCGTCCGCCTCATAGACATCGAGCGATTGGAAGACGCGGTTGAGATTCTTCCAGTCCAGGTAGTCAGGATAGGAAAGATGGTATTGCGAGCCCAGGGCATTGCTCTCATATAGGCTTACCAGGCGCGCCGGGCTTCGATACGGCAGCGGCTTCATCAGCACCGCATCGACAAAGCTGAAGATGGCCACGTTGGCACAGATACCCAGTGCCAGCACGAGAATGGCGGTGAAGGCGAACCCGCTATTTTTTCTCAGCTGCCGCAGGGCGAAGCGAACATCGCGAAACAGCGCTTCGAGCAAGGGGATGGTACTGCGATCGCGATAGGCCTGCTTGGTTGACTCCAGGCCGCCCAACTGCAAGATAGCGTCGCGCCGCGCCTGCTCTGCAGTCAAGCCGGCACGCATCTTATCCTCGACATGCATCGCGATGTGGCTGTCGATCTCCGCCGCGAGTGCGCGCTCCCGCTGCTCCCTGCGTGTAAGGCCGGCAATGCGCGATAACCACGCTCTCAGTCGCTTCATGACATATCTCCAGTCAGGAACCGTGCCAGGATGGCAGTCGTCTGCTCCCAATCGCGCGCTTCCTTCTCTAATTGCTTCCGGCCTGCCCTGGTGAGTTGATAGAACTTTGCCTTGCGGTTGTTCTCCGAAACGCCCCAATGGGACACAATCGATCCTTCCTGCTCCAGCTTTAGCAGTGCGGGATAAAGAGTTCCGTAGTTGAGGGAGAGAAGATCGCCGCTGGTTTGCTCTATGCGGCGAGCGATTCCGTATCCGTGCAGAGGTCCCAGCGTCTGCAGGGTCTTGAGCACCATCAGTGCCAGCGTGCCTTGCCAGACGTCCGCTTTGTCTCCCATGGCTCTCCTATTGCTTGACCATAGGAATATTGCCATGCTTTCTATGGGAAAGCAATAGGTATCTCCGCGCAAGGGCGATTGAGGGCTGCGGGAGCGGTGGTATATTTCCCTTGTTCAATGGGAAGAGAATCCGTATGACGCTGCGAAGTTGTATTGGTCTGTTCGCCTTGGCGGCACCCCTTTGTATGGCTCAAGGTGCACAAAGCCAACCTGCAGTGCATCCTGCCCCGTCGGACCGGAAGAAGGCAGGACTTCGCGGACCAGTGAAGACCTGCGTGGAAGAAACCACATATCCCTCCAGGACTGATTCCAACGGTCTGCCCAGCGTTCCCTTCACCCAAAGATCGGAAACGGACTACGACGAGCAAGGTCGCCTGCTGGCCAGCCTGTACCACAATCCGGACGGATGGTCAGCATCCGGCAAGCTGCTCAAGACCACTTCGGGAAAGGAAGGTGGCCCTTCCGACGCGACCCAATATGCCTACGATGACCAAGGAAGGCTGACCAGCATTGCGACGAACGGCGCGCCGCCGGTCATCTTTCATTACGACGAACAGGGACACAAAACGAAAGTGCAGACTTCCCGAGCCGAGGATTACCGGGCGAACTTCTTCACTAGGAGACCTTACTCATTCGGGTTCTGCGTACAAGCTGTTAGCAGCGAAGCCGCTTCCTGTTTTTGGACGCTCGGGTTTGTTGGCAGTAACGCCTGCCCCATCGCCGCCGAGCCAGTCGCGACGGGGAGCCGCTTCATATCTGGCAAATTGGACCGAATGGTAGGACCGTCCCCTCCCATATCCGAGCATTTCCGCAAGGGGCACTAAGGCTTTGATTACCTGGGATCCTTCACGGTGCTCCATAACTTCGATCCGCCCACGGCGGGAGTTCAGATCGCAGATGGTGGCTCCCATGTACTCCTCGGGAACCACGACTTCGACCGACATCACAGGCTCCAACAGCACGGGAGTCGCTTTGCGAGCCGCCTCTTTGAAGGCCATGGAACCGGCAATTTTGAAGGCCATTTCGTTCGAATCGAAATCGTGATAGCTGCCGTCAAACAATGTCGCTTTCACATCGACAATTTCGTGGCCAGCCAGCACTCCGCCCTGCAACGCTTCGCGAATGCCTTGCTCGATCGGCTTGATGTATTCCCTGGGCACCACACCGCCCTTGATGTCGTTAACAAATTCGAAGCCCTTGCCCGCCTCATTCGCCTCGACCCGTATCTTCACGTGGCCGTAGTTACCCGCCGCACCGGTATGCCGGATGTACTTGCCTTCCGCTTCGGCCGATTTGCGGACCGTCTCCAGATAAATCACTGTAGGCTCACCAATGTCGAGCGGAAGTCTAAATTCCCGCAAGAGCCGGTCGCAGGTTGCCTCCAGATGCTCCTCACTCATCCCACTGAGAATGGTGGGCACATCGTCCGACGCTGTCTCGATTCGGATGGCCGGATCCTCTTGGCCGATAACGCTCAGCGCCCGTAGAAACCTCTCCCCGTCCCCTTCATTCCTGGGACTGACGGCCACGGATAGGACGGGTCCTTTTTGAATGTTGTACTCGCTCATGCCGCACCTTACTGGTACGGTTCAGTCTAACCCCGGGGCGAGAATCAACAGCCATTCGCGACCGCCGAGCTACCTCATGCCTCTACTGGAGATTGAAATGGAGTTACCTGCAGGATCCCTGGCGTTCGAGAATTGAAACCCACCGGCATCATGGACAACACCAAACCTCAAGCCATTCGCCTCGCAACCCGCTTTGAAGCCGCGGACGTCCCTGACCCCGAACACAATCTTGATCTCGGAGCCACGTTTTTGCGCCTTGCTGGCCTGGTGAAGCGCAATGGAGCTACCGCCGCCTGGCGCGGCTAACTCCAGCCACCCTGGTTCCGTACCTGGCAATGGCGTGAAACCGAAATGCTTCTGATAGAAGGTCGCCACCCTTGGGATATCCCGAACATAGAGGATGACTCGCGAGATCTGCACAGGGTGGTCATGCTTTTGGTTCACCAGGGTCCTCTCAATCGATCATTTGTTCGATTATGCCAGCGCATTTGGGGGAACCCGCCCGGCACGCTCTACATTCACGCCGTCCTGCACCGCTCTGAAGCCTACCGCTGAACGGTGCTCGATCTCTCTATTTTCATGTGTCTCAAGTTTGGGATCCAGACCATTCGGTTCTCGGGTTATCACGTCCATTAGCCCGCTAAGCTCCTTCGAAAAATTCTCCTGCCGCGCTTGCGTCCTGCACTGGGCAACTACGTATATACAAACGTATGCCTTGCTTATAGAAATTCATGCTGTGCTCGAAGGGAAACCATGAAAGCCGTTCGTCTCATCTCCTGCTTCGCCGCCTGGTCTCTCCTTGCCGTCGCCCCCAGCCCTTTCAGCGCCCAGCGAACCGTGCCAAATCCCGTCGCTGCCGCCTGCGGATCAACCGGCGCCAACTATACCGTCAAGCACAGCCCCGGCTCCTCCGGCCCTACCCAACCGCCCCTGCGCGAGGCACTGGTCTACGTGATTGAAACCATGCCCGACGTTCCGTTCGTCACAAAGAAGGTCAACATCGGCCTCGACGGCTCCTGGATCGGCGCGACGGACGCCCAAACCCACGTCAGCTTTGTCGTTACGAAAGGTACGCATCACCTCTGCGCCGCCTATCAAGGACACTTTGCCAGCATGGACGAAGAGGGCCAAACCCTACTTCTAAACCTCAAAGCCGACGCCGGCCACATCTACTACATCCGCTATCACGCCATGTTCTTGAAAGACTCTCCCGGCATCGCCTTCTTCGAGAAGGTCGACGAAGACGAGGGTCTCCTTCTCTTGCAGCGAACCGAAGAAGCAACCTCAACCCTCAAAAAATAGCCGGAGATGCGCCGGCATTCACCTTTTGCCTCCTCACGCCAAGGCGAAGCTGGGCTGCTGAGCGACTGACACATGCCGGCAAAGTCCCAGCCAGCTCGGTGGCCGAGAGCTGAGGAAGGCCGGCCCACAGACTTTGCGTGCACGCGGCCGCAAATCGACAGGCTTGACGCCGCAAAAGAGGTCATATTATTCTGGTCATATTGATAGGGGCATTGTCATGCAAAAAATGGCCGCCGCGCAGTTCAAAGCTCAATGCCTTGCCGTGATGGATCAGGTATCGCAAAGTGGTCGCCCCGTCGTGATTACCAAGCATGGCAAACCTGTGGTGAAACTGGTTCCTGCAAACGAAGGCGAGGATGAGATCTTCGGGGCTTTGGCAGGCATCGCCAGAATTAAGGGCGATATTAAGAACACGGTCCCGGCCAGCGATTGGGGAGTGGAATGATCCTTCTTGATACTCATATTCTCGTCTGGCTTCTGATCGCGCCTGAAAACCTTTCACCAAAGGCAAAGAAGGCAATCCTGGCGGCCCGCAAATCCGGGCCGCTTGCTCTTTCTGCAATCAGCCTTTGGGAAATTGCATGGCTGGCAGTGAACAAGCGAATCGATATCGATGTGAGCGTCGATTCCTTTGTCAAGAAATGTGCTTCCTATGTGCAGGTTTTCCCTATCACTCCGGAGATAGCGGTTCGTTCTGTTCAGTTCCCAAAATCCTACCCAAACGATCCGCAGGACAGAATCATCGGGGCAACCGCGATTGTTGAGGGCATTCGCCTTCTGACGCATAACAAGATGATCGTGAAGTCTGGTCTGGTTCCTCTGGCAGCGTAGCGCGTTTAGCTCGAGTCATCGCTGTAGATGTTCCGCACCACGTAACACAACGTGGCAATGGGCGGAGATTTATCCTGGATTGCGATGCCGACCGCATGGCGTATCTCAATCTTTTGCGCCAGAACATTGAACTCCATGGAGTGGGGTTGATCCAAAACCGTGGCCGAAAAAGAAGGCGCATGGAGAGGAACAGCAAGGTACCTTGTCCTTCGGCGCCTAGCAGATCTCTTGCTACGAATTTCACCGACTGCCGATTTCTTGAGGGGTAGTTCCGTCTGGCCACTCATTTCCAGCGATCCAAACGGAGTGTTGCCTCTGCGCTTCACAATCAGCGGCGAGAGCTGCTGAAAGGCAACTGATTCGACTTGGGCATTTTCGATCATTTCGTCTTTGAGGCTGTGGCTTGGCGCGCCCTGGCGAGAAGAGCGTCGAAGCGGGTGCCATGCAGAGATTTCAGGTCGGGGTCGGCTTCGGTCGCCTCAGAAACCGTATACCCCGCATCGATGGCATTGCCAAGGTACTGAAGCGCCTCGGCGGGGCGGCCTGCGACGGCCGCCCCGCAGGCGAAGTTATACCAGGCGTCGGCAACCATTCCCGGCTGGTTTGCCTTCCCGGCAGTCTGAACCTCTTCGTGGAAGAGTTTTTCCGCGTCGCTGTAGCGTCCCTCATGGACGAGGTTCATCGCCTCAGAGGCGAGGGTGAAAAGCGTGTCGGGGTGCTCAGGACCGAGAACTCTGCGTTGAATCTCCAACGTCTCGCGCTGCTGCTTCTCCGCATCGGACAGATGACCTTCTTCCGACAGAATGTACGCCAGGGTGCTCCTCGACTCCAGGGTCTCCATGTGTTCCGGGCCGAGAACGAGGCGTTGAATATCGAGCGCTTCGCGCTGCATCTTCTCAGCTTCGGCCCAACGGCCCTCCTGCACTAGGACGCTTACAAGGTTCTGAATGGAGCGCAGGGTAGCCGGGTGGTTCGAGCCAAGGACGCGGCGCTGAATATCGATCGTCTCGCGGTCCAGTTTCTCCGCTTCGGCGTCACGGCCTTCCTGTGCCAGAATGATCGCCAGGCCATGCATCATGTCCAAGGTGTCGGGATGGTCGGGGCCGTGAAGGCGGCGTTGGATAGTCAGGGCTTCGCGCTGCAGGTTTTCCGCCTCGGCGTAATGACGTTCCTTAGTCAGAACGTTCGCCAAGGCTTCCATCGACATTAAAGTGTGCCGTTGCTCCGGTCCAAGAACCTTCTGCTCAATCTCCAGCGTTTCGCGCTCCAGCTTCTCCGCTTCTACGAGATGGCCCTCTTCCGACAGGGTGTACGCCAGATTACTCATCGTGCCCAAGGTGTTCTGATGTTCCGGCCCGAGGACGCGGCGCTCGATCTCAATGGCCTCGCGCTCCAACTTCTCCGATTCTGCAAAATGACCTTCCCTATCCAGGGTCGCAGCCAAGAACGTCATCGACGCCAGTGTATCCCGGTGGTCGGAGCCCAGAACCCGGCGCTGAATCTCCGCCGCGCGTTCGAGCAGCGCCTGCGCGCGGGAGTAGAGACCCAGCCCGCTATAGGTATCTGCCATGGTGTACATCATCTTGGCTTGTAACTCCGGATCGTTGCTCAGGCCGGCATCGATCTCCTTCGACGCCTTATCGAGGATCTCCCTTGCAGCTACAGTGTTGCCGCGCGCTTCGCTGGGGTTCGACACCTTGAACATGTTGGTCATGAACTGGGTGATGCGATCGGCCCGGTCTCGTTCGCGAGTGGTGCGTTTTAATTGGATCGCCTCGGTAATGGCAAACCCAGCCAGCAGCAGTAGCGCCGCAGCCGACATCGCAACCCCGAGACGGTGCCTGCGAATGTACTTCCGTGCGCGATAACCGGCGCTGGGCGGATGCGCAGAGACAGGCTCGTTGTGCAGGTATCGCCCCAGGTCGGCGGCCAGCTCCGATGGCGAGCCATAGCGCCGCTTGCGGTCTTTCTCGAGTGCCCTTAGTACGACGGCATCGGGGTCACCGCGCAACTGCCGCATCAGCGATGGCGCATCGGTGCTCCGGTTTTGCGCCGTGATGGCCGAGTCGCCGCCCTGGGTGAGAATTCGCGAACTGGGCCGTGGCACATCCTGTTCGCGCAGCCGGCGAAGAATTTCTTCGTAGGCCAGCTTCTTCAAATCGAGCGGCAGCGCACCCGCCAGCAACTGATAGAGGACTACGCCCAGCGAGTACACGTCGGTGCGGGTGTCTATATCCTCGCCGCCCGAGTCGGCCTGCTCCGGGCTCATGTATTCGAGCGTGCCCAGCACTGCGCCTACGCGCGTGTATATGCTTCCATCGGTGAGTCGCTGCGACGTAGCCTTCGCGAGGCCGAAATCGATGATCCTGGGCGTCGGCTTGCCATCCACGTCGCTTACCAGAATGTTCGACGGCTTCAGATCGCGGTGGATGATGGCCTTCTGGTGCGCGTGCTGCACTCCTTCGCAGACCTGGATGAAGAGCTCCATCCGCTGTCGCGTGGTCAGCTTGTGACGGTCGCAGTAAGTAGTAATGGGTGTGCCCGCGACGTATTCCATGGCGAAGTAGGGCCGTCCCTCGGGCGTGGAGCCGGCATCGAAGACCTTGGCGATCGAAGGATGGTCCATCAACGCCAGTGCCTGCCGCTCAGACTCAAAGCGCGCCACCACCTCGCGCGTGTCCATACCTGCCTTGATCAGCTTGATGGCCACCCGGCGGCGCACCGGCTCCTTCTGTTCAGCCAGCCACACCTCGCCCATGCCGCCCTCGCCGATCAGCTCCAGCAGATGATATGGGCCGATTTTGCGTGTCGACGGGTCAAAGGCTTCGTCAAGAGTTGACTCTCCGATTGCCGGCGCCGACAAAAACGTTCCAGCCTGCTCGTGCTCGGCGAGTAGCCTTTCGACCTCCGCGCGCACATTCGCATCGCGACAACGTTTCTGCAAAAGCGAGGAGCGTTGTGCTGGTACTTCTTCCAGCACGGCCGCAAACAGTTCTTTGACTAACTTCCAGTTATCGGGCGGGGGCGCCATGGCTTGTCTTCATGTCTCCGTGGAGCCAAGCTTTGGCCATGCTCCAATCCCGCTTCACTGTCTTAGCTGAGATGCCCAGCATGTCGGCGGTTTGCTCAACGGTCAAGCCGCCGAAGAACCGCAGTTCCACGATCCGGCTCTGCCGCGGGTCGTGCTTCGCCAGCCGCTCCAGGGACGCGTCCAGCTTTACGAGCTCAGAGGATTGCTCGGGAGCGAATACCAGAGCCTCATCCAGCGGTACTGGTATCGCTCCGCCACCGCGCTTGTCGCGCATGTGTCCGCGCGCGTGATCGATGAGGATCCGGCGCATGACTTGCGCTGCGATGCCGAAGAAATGTGCCCGGCTTTGCCAGTCAACCGAGCGTTGTTCGACAAGCTTCAGATAGGCTTCGTTTACTAGCGCCGTGGGCTGCAGCGTATGGTCTCCGCGTTCGCGCCGCATGTAGTTGCGGGCCAAACGGCGAAGTTCCTCATAGACCAGTGGAATGAGCCGGGATGCCGCTTGTTCGTTCCCCTTGGTAAGTTCGGCCAGGAGAAGGGTTACTTCCTCAGGTGCTGAGTTCATAACGCCACCGCGTCTCTAACCAGTCTGGTAATTTGGCTACCCATTCTACTCTAATTCCGCCAATCCGCCGTCGTGGATGCTGGTGCGGCCCCAGCCTTTTTGTTGCTACTCGAACGCCAGGGGAAACGTGTCGGCCGTGGGAAGCAATCAGTCAAATCATGGAGCATCTGCCCCGCTAACTTTTTCCCGAAGATGTCCCCAACCGGATGACCCCAAAACCGAGAGGACGTCGCGTTAGTAGATGAAGGGCACAGAGGGTCTGAAGACATTCAGCCCCTTTGGACAAATCATCGACACGGAGGATACGACAATGAAAGAAACTAGCATGAATAAGACACTGAAGCTCGCAAGCTGGCTTCTCGCGACGGCATTGTTTGCCATGCCGTTTACGTTGTTCGCACAGGCAGCGGACGATGATCAATCGGATACTGCTATCGCCACAGATGTGGCAAAGGAAATAGTCGAACAGGAGACCGGATTGCCGACCTCCTTGCAATCGGCAGCTACTATGGGCCTGGAGAAAGTCACAGGGTTGTCAGTCGATTCAGCGATCGAAGCTGGCGCAGTAAAAGCCGGCATGTCAGAAGCCGCTGCCGCAGTACTCAGCGGTGCAGTCGCCGGATTTATCGCTGCTTCGGCTCCATCATCTATCGCAACCGATGAGGAGGAAGGCAGCCCCTATCAGATGGAGCAGCGGGCAATTCAGGCACAAGAAGCCCAGGCGGCCAACGAATTCTACCTGAGTCACCAAGCTGACATTGAGCAGGCTTACTCCCAATCGCTACGCAACCCCAAACCTCTGCCAACAGGTCCACAGATCACAGCATGTAGAGCATTTTGCAACAAATAGGAGGATTTCCTTAATCTTGGTCCGATCGACAATGAATCTGCGGGCTCCTCTGGCAAGTTGCCGGAAGGAGCCCCTTGACTAAACGGCGCTCTCGCAGACCCCGTGAAGACGCATAGCGACGGCGAAGCATATCGACCTAAGCATTCGTTGTGGCTTGACGTCTATTATATAGAATGCTACATAGGTATGCCGAGTGCCAACATTTCCGGTTGCTCCTACTAGTGCGATTTTCATTGAGCTCTCCTTCTGCAGCTGCCGGGTATCAATTGGTTGAAAGTAATGAGTTCACTCATTTGTTGGCTTTCCTCTTGATATGTGCTGCACAAAAAGCGTTGCCGATAGTAAGAGCCTCCGCGGCTAGGTCGCTCCATCACACGCCGCTCGCCTTGATATTGTTGAGGACGGTGTTGTCCCAGTAGACATCGAGCCGAGTGATCTTGGAATTCGAGTCGAAACGCAGAATGTAGCAGTTGATTCGGGGATGTGTACGTCCTGGCCCTTCTTTGCGACCCCCGGAACTTCTGCAGGTATGGGCCCGCTCATTTCAGCTTGGATCACGACTGTATTCCCGTCGGTAGGGATCAGCTCGATCACTTTGACCGCTCTCAGCAGATTCATCAGCGAGTCTCCGGATCGCGGAAAGATGCAGGTTGATCGTTGCTGCGGACAGGGAGAGGCGCTCCAGGAATGAGCGGTATCTCACCACGACGGAACGGTTGAACTCCAATCTGGGTTCGCTGCCGTACCAGACGATGAACCTGTCGATGGCGCATTCATAGCTCCGCCGTGAGTGCCGAGAAGCGAGTGTATTGAGCACGGCCGCCTTGGATTGCTGTAGTTCGGGGATGGTGGCGGTCGCAGAAAGACTGACGGAACCAAGCTGATTTTTGTAGGACCATAGGAGGCGGCTCCTTCTAGCCGTCTCCAGAGTTTCATCCTGGCGGAAACTCGGCGGCGAGGATCCGCGTTTGCACTAAGTTTCTCGCCTTGGGAAATGGGCGTTAGGGTTGTTGATGTGAACGTCCTTTATCGTTCAGTACCTAGGGTTTGGCAAGTGCGCGAGTGCAATGTCTGGATGTCGCAACCAGCCTGTTGGGGCGTTCATGTTGCGGTTGCCCTGGAACTGAACCCAATTAAACTGCGGCATTTCCGCCCGCAATATACCGCTACGAACGGCATCTCTATCAAGAAGATAGCCATTTGCGCTGAGAAAAACACAGCCCACAAATTAGGCGGGATAGAGGATTCGCGGTGCGGTGCTGGTAGGCCCGACCAAGAGAATCTGAAACGATCCCTGAATCGAGAGCACTATCATTTTGCAGCACTTCATAAGAACACCGGCCTTCTCGAAAACATTGATTCCGACAAGGATTTCGAATGAGTTGACTCTGTTAGGAGTATTCAGCGAGGAGGTTGGTATGGACAAGAGAGTGGAGACCGCCATCGAACTTATGAGAGCCAATGGTCGCCACTGTCTCTCCGTTGCGGACCTTGCTCGCATCGTAGGACTCTCTCCGTGGCATTTCACTCACCTTTTCAAAACGGAAACATCCAAGTCACCGAAAGAATATCTGAAGGAAGTGAGAATGCAGAAGGCGCAAGAGATGTTCACGAGGACATTGTTGAATCCGAAGGAGGTACTTTACGCCCTGGGACTAAATGATCGGAGTCATTTCAGTCGGGAGTTCAAGAGACTGCACGGTCTTACGCCGAAGGAGTTCATTGTCCGACGGCGAGCCTACTTAAAGGGGCCCTCGGTGATCACTCAGAAAACAAATCCGGCCACTGAACAGCAATAATCGCCACACTTTTGCGATTGGTGCTCGATCGCATCGCGCAGTATCGTGCGGAAAATGGATCATTTCGAACTTCCGCGCCAGCGCCTACTCGGCCAAACGAGATGATCGACAAGAAGGACGCCACGCAAGGCCGTTGAGTCCGCTGCTACTTGACCCCGCGAGGATCTCGGACGACTGGCCTTGGGTGCAGCTTGTATCGGAGGATCGTGCGAGGAGCGGACTATGGGTATCGTGATTAGTGTAAACGGCAGCGCTGCCGGCGATGGCTTCCTCGTTGCTCCCGACGCGGGGCGGACTTTCTCGGTACCCCTCAGTCTCAGCACCGACGACGGCAGCACGGTCAGCGCAACCATCAATGCCGCTCCAAATGGGGCAGGCGTGACGTTGCCCGGAGGCGCCATTACTATCGGCCCAACGGCTACCGTCATCTCGATCAATGCAGCCGCCGTGAGCAACAGCCGTGGCGATACGGTGATCAATGTCCAAGTGGGCGCGGCTACAACGCCGTTCAGCTTGACCGCGATCAATAATCCGGAGATTTGGTTCCAAGGCCGGTTCGAGGTTCGCTTCGCGACCGACAATGACTGGTACAACGATCCCAAGGGCACATGGGGAGCAGGAAATGATGGGACCAATCCCCTCGGCTTCGGTTCGCAAGGTCCCGGTTACACCTTCTGGCTGGAGGGCGAGCCCCTATTCACGCCCACAGGCGTGGATTCGCTCGGAGTTCCCTTGAGCGTTCCCACGACGATTGACAAGACCGGGGTCGGCCGGGTTGTCCGCTTTAATAACCCCATCGCACAACGCTCGCACGTGGCACCCATAGTAACTACCGTGAACGGCATCCTCGGGACGCTTAGCGGCGGAGGCACAACCTACTTCACGGCCGGCGACCCGGTAATTGGGGCGCTGGTGAATGTGGGGCCGAACACCTACCTTGCGCAAAATTGGGAACCGCACAGCCCGCCCGATCCGTTACCGGCTGAGAGCCAAGCGGGCGGAGCTACCTTCGAGCCAATGGCTCTGTTCGAATGTCACATCGAGGGCTTCTTCTCCGGACAGCCCGCAATAGAAAGCCCTAACCCTGCCCTTGATCAGCGCCCAAGGTCGACTGGGTACACCGGTTGGGTCAACGACCCCGCCTCACCCATATCCACCACGGCCGGCATCCCCGATTTCATGACATTCAGTACGACGCGGCAAGCTGCGCTGGAAACCGACTATGGATCTCTTTCCGCCGCCGACCAGCCGACGCTTGCGGCCGGCGGCGCCATCGTGCCCGGGACGGGTTCGGCGGCCGGCCGCAACCTCGTTCGACGGATTCAGGCTCTGTCGGCGGTGACGGGCGTGGCGCCTTCCTTCGGAGGCACGGCCGGTAGACTTGGGACCGACCCTCAGGGTTGGGTTAGCCAGGAGGAGTATGAGAACGGGCAGGTGAATGACAACATCACCTTTCTGCCCAATACGTCCAGCGTCGTAGCCTTCCTCGAAGGCTACACCGGTTTCAAATACTACAACAAGCTTCACACTTTCCACTCCGACGAGCTTTGTGGCTTCGTCTACGGGAGCCTCCAAGCCAACTCGGCCGACCGCCTGGCGAAGACCTGCACGGTGCAACTTCAGAACAGCACCTTCGGCAAGGATCAACTGAAATCGATAGGCTTGCCGGCCACATTCCCCGCCGCGTTTTGGGTCGTTATGGATGGATTCTTTCCGTCCGAACTCGGCATCGATGCAACGGACAATCTCACCAGTCCAAAAAACCCGCCGACCGTCACGTTCTCGGTCGACCCCTCGAACGCGAATCAGACCGCAATCATCAACGCCCTGCAGACTATGGGCCAACTCACGATCGAGCCATTTTCCGGCCCGGTCTATACCACCACCCTGCCGCCTCCCTATGCGCCACAGCGCATTCTCTATCCGTTCACCATTCAATTCACAGGCACTGACGGTTTCATCGACGAGACGGAATCTCTCACCATGACCGCGACCATCACGGTCAATGGCAAGACTTATGGCAATTCCGCGCCGCTCGTACTGACCTTGGCCGCCAATCCATATGTCATCGATGCCGATGGGGGCAATCAGTACACCACGTGGCTGAGCACCGACTTGCGAACCTTCACCGTTGACGACGACACGACGTTCTTCGGCAAGACCGTCAGCGATTTCTACCCGTCGGGCGCGGTAGCCGCGCAGTATCCCGTGACAGCAGCAGCGGCATCGGCCGCCGCCACCGCCTACATCCAGTATGTGATCAAGCAGTTGACTCCTTCCGGCGCCGTCGGTGGGGATACTTTCGGGTCCAGCCTGACGGAGGACGAAGCCGACCCCATAGACCAGCTCGAATATCTGCAGGTGAATCCGCGGACACACAAGGCGGCCTTCAACTTCGCCATCTGCCGTGTGCGCATCCAGGGGACTACGCCTCCGAACCCCCCGCCGCCGTTCACGACTCAGGCGCCCAACTGCCGCGTCTTCTTCCGCGCCTTCCAGGCGCAGAACACGGTCTCCACTTTCGATACCAGCACCACTTATCGTTCAACCCCCATTGTGGTCCCCGACGTCACTACACGGGTTCCGTTGCTCGGCGTCCAGACCGACTCCATGGGCCAGAGCGAAGTGGTAACTATCCCGTTCTTTGCCGTCGACCGGGTCAATCTAGCCGCGCCCACCGACCTCACCACGCAGCCCGCGGACGCGCCCAACGTGCAGACCATCTCGCCGATAACCGGTATGGAGGTTGACACTTATTATGGCTGCTGGCTCGACATGAACCAGCCTACTCCGCTGTTCCCGCAGTTCGTCGAGGCCAGCGACTTCGACAACAAGACCGGATATTTCAACAACACGCCGATGTCGCCTTTTCAAATTCAATCGATCAACGCGGCTTTTACCAGGGCGCCGCATCAATGCTTAATTGCCGAGATTGCGTTTGACGACGTGCCGATTCCGCCTAACGCCGACAGTTCGACCTCGGACAAACTGGCGCAACGCAATCTCGCTTATATAGATGGCCCAAATCCAGGAGTGACCGGGTCTCGCCGCCTGCCGCATCCGTTCCAGATTCAGGCGAGCACGACGTTGACAAGCACTGTCGACGAACTCATGTTCTCCTGGGGAACCACTCCAGCAGGCAGCTCAGCGTCGATTTATCTCCCCGGAGTTACCGCGGCTGAGATTCTGGCTCTTGCCGATAGCCTCTACCCGTATCACACGCTCAGCGCGCAGGATCCGTACACGATCACGACCCCGACGGGTCCGGTCACGTTTGTTCCGATCCCGAAAAGCACGGGACTGCTTGCTGGCTTGCTCACGGTCGATCTTCCGCTCGGCATCCGAGACGGCGATCTTTACACGGTCGTGGTGCGCCAGTTAACCGACGCCGCTCAATTAGTGAAAGGCGGCGGAGGGGCCAATCTCCAGGGTGCCCGCTTGGCGGCTGCGGCCGGTTCTGCTGGAAAAAAGGTGTCCCGGTCAAGGCTGGATCCCTCAAGAATCCTGAGGTGGAGACGCGTGCTCGGTGCGTTCCAGATGGACCTGAGGGTGAGCACAAAACAGAATCTATTGGTACCCGAGGAACGCCGACTCGCTCTGTTTCGCTGGATCGCGGAGAATGTTCTGCCGCAAAGCCGTTGGTATCCGGTCATGCAGCGGTACATCTCGCAGTTGGCTGGCCGCGTCGATGGGTTCGGCGGAAACTCCGGAATCATTGTTGCGTCGCCCAGTGGAAATATTCCGGGCCAATCTTCCGGTGGCGAGAAACACCATGAGCATCACAAGCATCACGAAGAGGTCTCAGGAAAGGTAAGTGAACTGCTTTTCGATCATTTCGGCGATTTCGAAGGATTTTCTCTCGAAACCCGACTAGGCGAATTTCGCCGTTTCCACAGCCGTGAAAGGCGGGTTCTGGAGATTGTTCGTGCCGCATTAGAGGCGCGCAGTTGGCTGACCGTCATCCGGGAATTGAAGAAGCCCGACGAGGTGTTATCGATCATCGTTCGTGTTCCTCCGCCGTGGCACATCTAAACTGCGGGGAGGGCGGAGCGAGAAGTCGAATCTGATCGCCAAGCCAAAGCGGAGGTTCACGTGGCAGCTGGAGATTATATGCAAGCAGACTTAGAGGGTATCATCGGCCGGTTTGGGGCGCACACAGGAACGATACACCTCATTGAAGACGGGATCTTAATCCTTAAGGCACATGCCGGCCTCCCGTCCGAAATTGTGCAGATCGTCACCAGGGTCCCGATCGGTAAGGGCATGGCCGGACTTGCAGCAGAGCGAAATGAGCCGGTTTCGACCTGCAACATTCAGGCCGACCGCACGGGCGACGTCCAACCGGGCGCGAAGCAGACCGGAGTCAGCGGTGCGGTTGTGGTGCCAATTCGCGACGGGAACGGTAGAGTGGTGGGCACGCTCGGAATTGGCGTCCGCCGACCGTACGAGTATTCGGGTGCAGAGACGGCGCAGCTGCTCGACGAAGCAGCGCTTCTCGTCCAGGGGTCACGCGTCTGAAGCACGCTTTGCTGCACCTTCGCCCCGGGTATAGCGATAAGTGTTGGCGCAGTTCTGCGCGCGCGGGTATCCACCGGTGCAAGAGAGCCTAGATTGTTACGTTTACCGGAGCTGACGCGATGATGCCTGCTCCAGGTGAGTTCTTGATCCTTGTTGCCTAGCAGACATAGGATCGTTACGAGGTATTCGGCACTGACAAACGACTCCCATATCGGGTGACGAGAAAAGCTCGATAGGCTCTTCGTAGCGCGGGCAGCACTCAATTGTGGAAGACGCAGTAGGACTATGGTCCCCGCCTGATCGCGATTCAAGATAGCGCAAGGACGAGAATATGTCATTGATGTTTTCCTAACTGTTCCACATCCCATAAGCGTATTCACTGCAATGTAGTGTCATTACGACCATGAAACTTCTACCGCTGTTTCTAGCTGTCGCATTTGCGCTTACCCCGTATGTTCCCCGGACGTGGGAGAAGGCTTCGCTTGATACACTCGAATTGCCGCTAGCCAATCGTCAATATTCTCCCCTCCACATTGACGAGGCGGCATACTACGGTATTTCCGAACGAGTCATATACAAGTCTTATCCTGTCTACGCGCCAGGACGTGAGCCGGCGGGATATGCAGAGTGGCTCCAGACGGTCGAGCCGGAGGTGGCATTCGACTCCTCCAAATTGAGCACGCCGGAAGAATGGGCGCAGGCCGGGGAGATCGTCTTCAACGCTCCGACGTCGCTGCACCCGCTTTTCTTTACCGCACAGCAATTGCGCGACCCGGAGTTTTTCAGCCAGACCGGCATGCCGATCGCAAAGGACGGGACGATCCCTTTCGCCCGCTGGGTAGTGCGCCGAAAAGGCACGGTGGAACTTGGCTCGATGAGTTGCGCCACTTGCCATATCCGCGTGCTTGGAGACGGAACGGTAGTGCCGGGGGCGCAGGGGAATAATCCCAACGATCGCGAGGGCGCTCTGCTGCTGCTGCAGTCAGCGCAGGTCATCGGTCGGGAGAAGGCGCTCGCGCAGGTCCGGAGTTTCGCGCGGCAGTTTGAATCGCCTTGGCTGTCCGATGATATCAATCGCACCGTAAGATCAATGAGTCTAGATCAATTGATTGCTGCCGGAGAGGCAATTCCACCCGGAGTGACAGCGCGAGCCAACACCAGTATTCTTTTACCGCCGCAGATACCGGATCTGATTGGAATTCGCGAACGGCGATACCTTGATCACACCGGCCTCGTTCGTCATCGTGACATCGGCGATCTGATGCGATATAGCTCTCTAGCCCAAGACATGTTTGCGTCCGATCGATATGGACGGGGAAATGCTCTAAATCCGCTACTCCCAAATGTTCGCTACAGCGACTCGCAGCTTTATGCACTTGCTCTGTATATTTACTCCCTGCGACCGCCAGCTAATCCGAATCACTTCGATGCTTCGGCCGCCCGCGGGAAAGTTCTGTTCATACAGCATAAGTGCGATGCTTGCCATACCCCGCCCCTCTACACGAATAACAAGCTAGTGCCGGTCGAAGGTTTTGAATTGTCCCATGCGGAAGCGGATGCAATTCCAGTCCGGATCGGAGTCGATCCGAGATATACGCTCGAGACGCATAAAGGCACCGGTTATTACAAAATACCGTCGCTTAAGGGTGTTTGGTATCGAGGCCCCTTCGGCCATAACGGTTCGGCCGCGACTCTTGAAGACTGGTTTGACCCAGCCCGTCTCGGACCAACATATGTTCCTACGGGTTTCAAAGGGTATGATAGAAAAACTCGTTCAATTCCGGGCCATCTGTTTGGGCTCGACTTATCCTCAGCCGAGAGGAACGACTTAATCGCTTTTCTCAAAACCCTATAGAATCTTCAGAGCGGCCGGCCGTGGAAGACATCGATGGTTCATTGCCTCGGGGACGGGAAACCGGCGGCTAATGCGCGCTCTATCGGTTCGATTCGGGCTCCAATGTGATCGGGACCAACGTGATTTTGTACTCGACTACAGCCCGGCGTGGAACGCGCAGTTATACACCTGGACTGACGATGCCATTTCGAAGGGCTACCGCCAGCAACTGCGTGAGGAATTCCAGATTCTCACCTACGCACAAGACGGTTTAATCACCGGATTTCCTGCTGGAACAGCATTCGGCAGCTCTGGTTTCTCAATCAACTGCCCGATTGTCCAAAGATTAGATTGAAAAAACCTTCTTCTTCTGGGATTGTTCAACCTGACAGTCGTTGGGTTTGAGCAATCCCTCATTGGCGTGAAGCACATGCCCTTGCGCGATGATGAACACAGAACGCGCTTCGATGGTTACTAAAGAAATCCTCTTCTGCTCTCGACGCCGTCCGAAATCCGTACTACTGTGAAATTAAGTTCAAACGTCAGCGCCGTCTTGCCATGACGGCCCTGTTTGGCCTTGCACCGGTGCCTTCTGCCCGTGCATCGCCGCCAACCTCCAGGTGAGCATCAGCGCTTGCTGGCATGATGACTTGGGTGTAGCAAACGGTAAAGTGACATCGAAATAAAGGATTACGCCTCTTCGCAGCATTTCCGCGCCCCGCGAAGGTGCGCCTGCGGAGAGCCGCAATCACCGCGGAACCAGGGTGCGCTCAGGCGTCCTCTTGATTGAGAAGTTTTGACAACTTAATAAACGCCACATCTCCGGAAAGCCCGGGCCAACCAGGGCCAGAGGATAACGGACGGCGGATGGCAAACGGGACAATCGTTGATACGAAGCGCTTAGGTAAACATATTGTCCCGTTTGTCACCGGTAGAAGTGGGTTCCAGGCGAAGGGCAACGTTCTGCCTATTGAAATTCTGGAGCAAGCCTCCGTGATCGAGGGAAAGCCGCAAGCTTGCGCTTTTGCCACTGTGTTTGAAGCTACGTCACCTGGCGGAGCGTTATACGTCGAGTGCACAGTTCGGCAGACCCTTAATAAGGATAAAGAGCGTTCCAGACACCCCTTATCGCGCTCATCGCGCAAATTTTCCCGGAGCCTGAATCGTCGATCGCAAGGCCCAACTTGCTTCGGACTTAGTTCGCTTAGTTCGCTTTCTTCGCACATTTCTACAACGAATTAAAACGGGCAGAAGATTTAAAAGAAGACGCAGCGCTGCGAAAACCCTCAAGAGGCGCAAAGAGACCGAATTTTATCGAATTTTACAAAAATCAAAGACACTACCCCCTCAGCCATGGTCGTGGGAACCCGGACTTAGTTCGCTTACTTCGCTTTCTTCGCACATTTCTAGAAAGATACGCTTTGCCCGTGCATCTGCCGCCAACCACCAGGACAGCACCAGAAGCTCATCGGCATGATGACTTGGGTGTTGCCAACCGTAAAGTGACATCGAAGTGACGGATTACGCCAGTCCGCACTATTCCTGCGCCCCGCGAGGGCCCGCCTGCGGAGAGCCGAAATCACCGCGAAAGCAGGGTGCGCTCAGTGCGTCTTGATTGAGCAGTTTTGACAACCTGGAAAACACCCCATCACCGGAAGGCCCGGGGCCATCACGGGCCATGATGACACGGACGCCGGGTGACGACGGGACGTTCGCCAATACGTAGGTAGTAGGCAAAAAGATCGTCCCGTCTCGGCGGGAAACGTGGTCGGACCCGAACTTAGTTCGCTTAGTTCGCTTAATTCGCACATTTCTACAAATACAACAGCAGCCCCGGGACTTTTTGCGCACTTTTTAGAAAATACCTCACCAGGCGGGAGCCTATATGGCGACTGCCCACCGTGGCAGATTCACCGCCGAGCAGCCGGGAAATCGCGGGGCGCGTGGAAGTGTTCCTGCTTCTCCCGAGGAAGAGCGACCACCTACGCAGAAGGCAAGATGCTCAAATAATTAATTACAAAAATTGAGCACCTTCATGAAACAAAGAACTTAGACCTCTTAGAGAGATAAGGATCGCGTTGGGACGCATATCGCTATGCGCCCATCGCACAAAGCCGTACGTGCGGCTTTCCCGCATACGGCTTCCACCTCGGGTATTTGATGGCGAAACGTTGATTGGGCCATGGATGCTGGATGCGCGGTTGGGGAACCACTGTGAAAGTTTCTGCACGATTCAGTAACTCCACGGAACAGTTTTCTCTTCAGAGTTCCACTTCGCCTTCGAGGTAGAAGACACACGAACCCTCCAACTCAACGCGATCACCCTTTAGGCGGCAAATCACCTCCCCACCACGCGGCGAGGCCTGGAAAGCACGAAACTCTGTTTTGCCCAGGCGATTGGCCCAGTAGGGCGTCAGCATGCAATGAGCAGCACCGGTTACCGGATCTTCGGGAATGCCCTTCGCCGGCGCGAAGTAGCGGCTGATAAAGTCGAAATGCCCGTCGCCAGGAGCGGTCACGATCACACCGCTGCGGTCCAGGCGCGCGATCGCAGCCATGTCTGGGGCAATTTCCCGCACAACTTCTGCGCTCTCGAGCACAGCCAAGTAGTTGAAGACGTTGCCGAAGACTTCGATAGGCCTTACTCCCAGGGCCTCCGCCAGACCAGCCGGCGGCGTGATCCGCTCCGAAGCTCTGGCGGGAAAGTCCATGACGTAACCGGCTCCTGCCCGATGCACCTTGAGGGGTCCGCTGGCAGAGTGGAACACCACAGACGTGCGTCCAGGCTCAAGCCGCTCCATCACCACCGCAGCACTGGCAAGCGTGGCGTGGCCGCAAAGCGGGACCTCCGTTGCCGGCGTAAACCAGCGCAGCCGGTAGTCTCCGTTTTCGCGAAGGAGAAACGCAGTTTCGGCCAGGTTGTTCTCGGCGGCAATCGCTTGTAACGTTACGTCCGGGAGGAAAGCCTCCAGGGGCATGACCGCGGCGGGATTCCCTGCGAATCGGCGGGTGGTAAAGGCGTCGACCTGAAATAAAGGTGTGCGCATGTAACTTCGTTGGCCGGGAACAATCCAATGGTAAACG
The DNA here is from genome assembly GCA_963826875.1 of uncultured Acidobacteriaceae bacterium. Taxonomy (GTDB): domain Bacteria; phylum Acidobacteriota; class Terriglobia; order Terriglobales; family Acidobacteriaceae; genus PALSA-350. Next base: position 144,732 of record CAWGYP010000003.1, read on the forward strand.
GGCCCCCGGCTCGGCAGCCTGAATCTGGCACCCTGGGAAAAAAACTGGCCTTCCAACGAGACTTTTCCAGGCGAGATGCTCTCTTTAAGACACACACATGATGAACGATCTCGAAAATAACGGCAGCCCGATTCCCGCGAAGGGCGAACCTGCTCCAGAGACCGTCAACGAAAGTGCGGTCACCCCGGCGGAGGCAAGCACGCCAGAGAATGCACCCCCTGTCGCCGCTGTCGAGCCGCCTCCTATGCCTGTGGCGCCGATAGAAATGCCGCCGCCACCCGTTCTCCCTCAGATTCGCCTGGACAAGAAGCATCCCCTGGCCATCCGCTGGATGCACTGGATCAATTTCCCCGTGCTGTTCACCATGATCTGGAGCGGACTGCTGATCTATTGGAACGATTCCGACAATGCCTACAAACATCCACACGCGGTTTACAGGGTGGGCGTGGGACCCTTCACGCTGGTGCGCTTCTTTCCCCATTGGTTCTGGCAGGCGATGAACGCTCCCTACCATGTGACCGAGGGGCTCGGATACCACTTCTTCTTTGCCTGGATCTTTGCCATCAATGGTTTGCTGTATGTGCTGTTCACCATTTTTTCCGGCGAATGGCGGTTTGTCGTTCCCGACCGGAAGAGCCTGATCCAGGCAATCCAGGTGACCTTGAAGGATTTGCACCTGAGCAACTACCTTCCCCCGCAGACCAAGTACAACGGGGCCCAGAAAATCGCGTATACCTCGGTCATTTTGATGGGCGCAGGAAGTCTGATCACTGGCCTGGCGATCTACAAACCGACCCAGCTGCACTGGGTAACGACTTTGCTGGGCGGCTATGAGATGGCGCGGTGGGAGCATTTCCTGCTGACCATGGGCTTCTGCGGATTTTTCCTGGTTCATGTCACCCAGGTGGTGCTGGCCGGCTGGAACAACTTCCGCAGCATGGTGAGCGGACTGGAAGTGAAATCGATCCAGGAGCCATCGCTTGAGGCGGAGAGAAAGAGTTGGGGATGAGCGATCTCGAGGAAAACCAGAAGGCAGCGGACGAAACCGTCCTGAAGGAGAGCCGCAAACACACCCGCAGAAGCTTTGCCGTCGCCGCCGCCGGCGCTGCCGCGGGGTGGGGGCTCTACCAGTGGCTCGACCGCAGCCCGCGGCTCAGTATGCAGCCGAAGCCGATGCGCCGCGTCTTCCAGGCCAATGCCAGGCTATCGCGGGCAATTTTCGACGACCGGGCGCTGGCGCCCACGTATCCCGTCAAGCGGGCCGAGGATCTTCGCGTCAACGGAGTTTACGGCCTCAAGGAAGAACTGGTTCCTGAAAGCTGGCGCCTGCAGTTGACGGGAGTCGCGAACGCGAAAAGCTTCCCCCAATACGCCGCCGACGTCACCGCCTGGGAGTACCAGTACAGCACGGCCAAGTCGAAAGAAGATCAGGGGCACGATACCAAGGTAGCTCCCAGCGCGGATACGGCAGAGAAGATGGCGCCGGCGTCCATGGTTGCCGGACAAAAAATCTTTCAGGAGCGCGCTGGACGCATGCCCCGGGGACGAGAGGAAGCAGGTGTAAGCCGGTCCACGCTGGCTCCGGGTACGCCGGGCCTGCTCCTGACGATGGACGATATTGTGAAGCATCCGAAACACGAGCTGGTGACGCAGTTCAAATGCATCGAAGGCTGGAGCCAGATCGTGCACTGGGGCGGAGTGCGCATGGCTGACCTGATCGCGGCCTACCCGCCAGAAAGACGGCCTGATGGCAGCCTTCCACGCTACGTGTACATGGAAACGCCCAACGGCGACTACTATGTCGGTTACGATATGCACGTCTGCATGCATCCGCAAACGCTGCTGGTGACGGAGATGAGCGGCGCCCCGTTGACGCAGTTTCATGGCGCGCCGCTGCGTCTGCACGCGCCAACCAAGTACGGATATAAGCAGATCAAGCGCATCGGGCTCATCGCCTATAGCGATCAGCAACCCGACGATTACTGGACCAAACTCGGTTACGACTGGTACGCGGGGCTCTGACAGTGGCCACGGCGACGACACTAGTGCGGGCGAAGGACGATCTTCTGCTGGTCCAGGTGGCGCGGGATCTCGAACAACAAATTGCTCTCGGACGGCTGCTGCCTGGCGACCGTTTGCCCAGCGAGAGAACCCTCGCTTCGCAGCTCGGGATGAGCCGCAATACCATATCCGCAGCCTATCTGGTGTTAGAGAAGCGGGGAGTCATTCGCCGCGTCGCCCATCGTGGGGCCTTTGTCTGCCCCGCCGGACCGGCGGAAAATCCAATTGATTGGAGCAGCAGGATATCCCGCCAGGCTCATTTGTTGGATGAGCCGGTGCTGGAGATGCTGGCGCAAAGCCGCCTGCCGAATTTACGCTACCGGCTCTCGGCGGGCACGCCGGCGCTGAGCTGTTTCCCCTTCGTACCCTTCCACAAAGCCATGAATAAGGTTCTGGCAAACGATGCGCTGCTGGCGATGGCGATTGCCCCCACGGAAGGTCAGCCGCGTTTACGCCGCGCCATTGCGGCTCTCGAAGAAGTGGAAAGCAGTCACATCCTGATCGTGGCCGGGGCGCAGGAAGGCATTGATTTGCTTGCGAGGTGCCTGATTGAGCCGGGAGACCGTGTCATCATCGACCGGCCTACATTTCCCGGCGCCATCCAGGCACTGCAAGCGGCCGGGGCGCAGTTGGTGGAATGGGACGCGGCGGAATGGTCCATGGAAGTGCTGGAAAGATTGCTGATTGCTTACCAGCCGAAGTTCATCTTCACCATGCCGACGTACCACAACCCTACCGCGCGCACCATGGACGAGGCACAACGTCGCGAGCTGCTGCAGTTGGCCGCGCGGTATCAGGTTCCTATTGTTGAGGATGATGTTTATTCGAGGACCCGTCTGCAGGGTTCGGTGCCACCGTCTCTCTATCGCATGGACAAGCACAAGGTGGTTATTTATCTCAGCACTTTTTCCAAAGTGCTTGCTCCCGGCTTGCGGCTGGGCTGGATTGCGGCTCCTCCGCATATGGTCAAGCAATTGTCACTGATCAAAATGCGGGCTAACTTGTTTACCGAAGGCCTGCAGCAACTTGCCCTGGCAGAGTTGCTGCAGAACGGTACCTTCGACGAACACCTTACCCGGCTGCGGGCGACTCACGCTGGGTTGCAGAAGATTGCCGTGGAGTCACTGCGGCAGAGTTTTTCCGCCGATGATCTGGAATTTTCCGTGCCCCGGGGTGGACTCTATATCTGGTGCCGATGGCGCCATGCGGCGGACATGGAGGCGGTACTGCTGCGAGCGCAACAGAAGGGCGCGAGCGTTGCACCAGGAAGAGCCTTCTTCGCCGGACCGGCGGATGAAAATTGCTTTCGCATCTGCTTTACTGCGAGCTCGGAACGCGATCTGCCGGAGGCCATTCGCCTGCTCGCGGAAGCGTTCCATGGCGGGGACTAGCCCGCATTTCTCACCAGCTCTAGTGAGGATCAAGCAGCAACGTCCAGACTTTGAGTGGGTGGCCCAGGTCTCGCTTTTGAGACCTGGGCCACCCACTCACGATTTCGTCCGCGTACTTTTTCATCTTCTAATCGATACTTGATTGGGAAGTTGGTTTCGTGGCGGACTTCTGCAACTCCTCGAGCACCAGGGCCGCGGCATGAGAGACGCTGCCTGCACCCAGGGTCAGGATGACATCGCCGTCTGCGGCCTGGGCGACAGCCCGATGGACCGCTTCGTCAAAAGATGAGGCGTACTGGACCTCTTTGCGTCCTATGGCACGGACCAGGGCGGGTGCGTCTACTCCGGCAATGGGCTCTTCACTGGCAGCATAGATGTCCAGCACCTGGACTGTATCGGCATCGTCGAAAGCAGTCGCGAATTCCGGCATCAGGTCGCGGGTGCGGGTGTAGCGGTGGGGCTGAAAAATCACGTGCACATGGGCGTACCCGGATTCCTTTGCCGCACTCAGCGTGGCGCGGATTTCTGTGGGGTGATGGCCATAATCGTCGACCACGTTTACGCCGTGAGCGCATCCCTTCAACTGAAAGCGCCGGTCCACTCCGCGGAAGCCGCGCAGGCCCTGCGCGATGTCTTCGCAGGAGACTTCAAGCTGCGTGGCAATCGCCACCGCAGCAGTGGCATTCAGCACGTTGTGCCTTCCCGCCACGTTCAGAGAAAAAGGGCCGAGCACCAGGCCGCCGGCAGCCACCTCAAAACGGGATCGAACCCCATCGGCAGGCGGCAGCATGCGCACGACATAATCGGCATGCGAAGACATGCCATAGGTAAAGAGCCTGCGCTGCACGCGCGGCAGAATCCCGGCCAGCTGGGGGTTGTCGATGCAGGCGGTGCAGGCGCCGTAAAACGGAACCCGCTCCATGAATTCCAGGAAGGCTGCCTCCACATCCGCCATATCGCGGTAGCAATCCATGTGCTCGCGATCGAGATTGGTCACCACGGAGAGGATGGGCGAAAGCTTGAGAAAGGAGCGGTCACTCTCGTCAGCCTCGGCCACCAGGTATTGCGATTTCCCTAGCCGCGCGTTGGAGCCGAGAGCGTCCACCCGGCCACCGACCACCACGGTCGGATCCAGGTTACCGGCAGCCAGCACGGTGGCAATCATGGAGGTGGTGGTGGTCTTGCCGTGCATGCCGGCTACCGCAATGCCGTACTTGAGCCGCATGAGCTCAGCCAGCATCTCGGCGCGCTGGATGACCGGGATCTTGCGTTCCCGCGCTTCCACCACTTCGGGGTTCTGCTCGTTGACGGCGGAGCTGGTAACCACCACTCCCGATCCAACGGCGTTGGCGGCCGCGTGGCCCTCGAATACCGTAGCGCCGAGCGAGACCAGCCGGTCGGTAATGCTTGAGCGGCGCAGGTCGGAGCCGGAAACGGAGTAGCCGAGGGTCAGCAGAATTTCGGCGATGCCGCTCATGCCGATGCCCCCAATTCCAATGAAATGAACGCGTTGAGCTTTGGCAAACATGGCGGGCGCGGGCAGGGCGGTGAGAGTCACTGCCACCTACTTTAGCAGCCGGGAGGAACTGCTTCCCCTTTGGGGGGTACCGCATCTAATATATGGGTCAAGAATAGCAATTGCCCTGCCATTACCTTGGCGTACGCGCAACTTTTTGGAAGAAACGTTGTTTGAGGTAGTAGGCACTCGAAGATAACCAAGAGTGCAGGAAGTTCGCCAAAGCGGTTGGTTACGCAATGCATGATGCCTTGGCGCGGAGGTCCAAAATGAAAGCTCTCAGATATTTTCTGCTGCTCGGCGCCCTGATGGTTCCCTTAGCGTTGATGTCTACTCCGGCGGCGAACGCTCAAATCGGAGTCGGTATTGGAGTCGGCGGCGGCTACGGATATGGCGATTACGGGTACGGGTATCCCGCTCCGGTTTGTTCCTGGGGATACTACAATTATTACCCCTACGCCTGCGCGCCCTATGGCTACTACGGACCGAGCTGGTTCGTAGGCGGCGTCTTCATCGGCGCGGGTCCCTGGTATCGCGGATATTGGGGTCGCGGCGGCTACTACGGTCGCGGTGGATACTACGGCGGAGTAGGCTATCGCGGTGGGTATGGATATCGCGGCGGCGTTGGCTATGCCCGGACTGGGGCTGGCTATAACCATGGTCCTGCCGGCTACGCCGGTGGCGGACACGCCTTCGCAGGCGGCGCGGCGGGTGGCTATCACGGCGGCGGCGCGGTTGCCGGTGGTGGTTACCACGGTGGCGGCGGCTTCAGCGGTGGCGGCGGATTCCACGGCGGTGGTGGTGGGTTCGGCGGTGGCCACGGTGGTGGCGGCGGCGGACACCGGTAAACACCAATCAGCAAATGATCGACGGAAACGGCTGGCCTAGGCCAGCCGTTTCCTTTTGTGCGTTACTTGTTCCTACTTGGTTGCGTTCAGATAGGTGTTCACGTTGGGAGTGCCCCAGCCAGTTACATTGTCCCAGCCCTTGGTCACCGTCAGCGAGGTATCCAAACCGAAGGCGATGGCAACGTCTGTATCGCCACCCTCGTTGTAGAGAGCACTGGTGAAGCCCGTACTGTCGTAGGTCTGGCCGGCAAACAGGCCGGCTGCCGAGTAAAAGGTGGCGCCACTACTGTCGTAGATGGTTCCGGTTACGTTGGTGGGGCTGGACAGAGGTAAAACGTCCACCAGTTCCCCAGGCTTCAGCCCGGCGATGTACGGTGCAGCCAGCCCTAGCGAATGACCAGCGTGTTGGTTGGCGATCGCCCACATTGCGGTAAAGATCGGACTCGCAAGGCTAGTCCCTCCCCATCCAACTTGCAGCCCCAGGACACCTTGGGAGGTCAGGACAATCGGGACGCCGGTATAAGGATCGGCCAACGCGGAGATATCGGGCACCTGCCGGCCAGTCCCAGGAAGACTCTTTTGCCAGGAGGGTTTGGCAAAGTAAACGCTCTCGCCTCCTCCTGCACCTCCGAAAAAGGGCTGCGCCACCGGTGGATCCAGTACACCCTGGTCATTGAGGGTGACAAAAGAGCCGCCCCACCCCAGCGTCTCGTAGCCGGTCCCATTGACCTTGTTGAGGATAGATGTGCCACCCACAGCGGTCGCATAGGGCGAGTTGGAGGGTACTAGGGGTGCACCGATTGGGGTGCCCAGACCGCCGTCTCCACCGTCACCGCTGGAAAACTGGAAGGAGATTCCCTTGGCTGCGGCTACTTCCAGCACCTGCGTAAAGGCCTCCTCCTCCAGTGGGCCCGCGATGAGATCCGTGTCTTCGTCCCAACTGTCGTTGATGGTGTAACCGAGCTTATTTTTGGTGATATAGCTGATCGCATCGACAAAGCTAACGGTATCCTCACCCGCCGCCGCGACGACCAGGATCTTGGCCCCCGGCGCAATGGCGTGAGCCCACTGGACATCGATCGCAATCTCGACATCCCACCCTGTCAGCGCGGCCGCGTTCGGACTCAACGGCGGACCCTGGGGATAGATGACCTTGAAATTGGAAGACGTGAACAGAGGCAAGCCGGTTAGCTGGTTGAATGCATTGGCGTCGGACTCGATGGTGGCATCCCCATAGGCCTCGAGCAGAACGATGGTTTGCCCGGTTCCATCGAAACCCGCTTTGTAAGCAGTGGGGAGACCATACAGTGACTGAAGCTGTGCCGGAGTGTAGTCGGGAATCAAATTAGGGTTTGCACCGTAAACGTTCCCGTAATACACGCCCACTGGCAACGACGCACCCGGGGTAGTGAAAACAAAGGACGATGCCGGGGAGAGAATCTTATCGGTGATGAAGGAACCCAGCCCGCCGGAGGCCTGCACCTTGCTCAGAGGGATCGTTGGCGGAGCTTGTTTGGTGACGACATTGATGGCGCGGCGTAAGCGCGGCTGCGCCTGATGGCTCTCAAGACCGGCAACTCCCGCCACGTAGTCCCCGGCAGCCCCGGATAGCCGTGCATTCACCACGTTGGCGCGGAAGACTTTGCCATTACGCTGAAAATCGTGAAGTTGGGTGTTGAACGCGCTCTCTACGTTCGCTGCGGTTCCGCGAGCTCGAATCGATAAGCCGTCTTCGTCCGCCGCGAGAATTTCAAGACCGTGGCTTTCAAGTTCTTTGCGTACGGCGTCCGCTTGCTCTTTGGTGGGTGCGTATTTCTCCAGATCTTCCTCCGTCATCCACTTGTGAAAAGTGGGAGACGTTGGATCGTAAAGCGCGTCTACTGCCTTGTCGAAGGCAGCTTTATTTTGCGGCTGCAGTTGAACGCTGATGTTGATCTCTTGCGACGGTGACACACGGCCCATATCACTGGCTTGATGGGTCCCTTGGGGAACATTGTCGGCGATGCGCTGAGCGAGAGCCGCCGGTGGAGCGAGTATGGCGAGGGACATTACCGAAGACGCTGCCATAAGGGAGAAGGTCTTGGAAAGCATCATGGTTCTCCTAAAGTCTGAGTGGGTGTGGTGATTGGGGGCCCCGGGGGCAGCGCACACCGATGTTCAGTCCCTTATCGTTGAGCGTTCGGGCAGCTCAAAGGACTTTCTTATCTGCACCGAAGGGGTAGTTAGCGGGCAAACACGTTAACCTTCGGTAGCGCGGACCCGGGGAGACGATTGAAAGCGGGAAATGGGGCCGGTACAGACAGTGCGGGAAACAGCCTCAGGAATCTAAGGCCGTCCGCAAAAGTAAACTTGGATCGACCAGAGTGTCAATGGATTTTCGGTACTAAGTGGGTGGTTACGAAGCTAGAGCAGCAACCATTTCGGCGATCCTTGCCGCCGCCTGGGGATGAGCAAAGGTCCGTGCGCGGACTGCCATCTCACCCAGCTTGTCTCGATCCTTTAGCAGGCTGGTGATGGTTTCCAGCAATTTGGCTGCGGACATGTCCTGTTCCAACAGCATGCGAGCGGCACCCCCTTCAACCAAAACTTCAGCGTTCTTTCGCTGATGATCGTCGGCGGCCTGAGGAAAAGGCACCAGCAGCGAAGGCTTGCCACTGGCGGCAAGTTCGGCGACAGTGCTGGCTCCACTCCGGGCCAGAATCAGATCCGAGGCGGCGAACTGCACCGGCATGTCCTCCAGAAAAGCCTGGACTTTCCAACGGTCTGCCGGCGCTCCGCTGGCCGCATAGGCTGCCTGGGTTGTTTCTGCATGGCGGGCCCCGGCTTGATGAAGGATGGTGAGGTTGGGAACGGCGTCCAGCAGCGCCGCAGCGATCTCCGGCATTCTTTGGTTCAGTGCCCGTGCTCCCTGACTGCCTCCCATCACGAGCAAGTGGGGCTGGGTTTCTGGTGCGCGGGGCGGGAGGGCAAAGAACTCGGCGCGCACGGGGATCCCGGTGACCTCAGCATTGCGGAAATAAGACAGCGTGGGGGCGAAATTGACGGCGGCCGCGCGGATCCGCTTTCCTATGAGCCGGTTGGCCATACCAGGAATAGCATTCGGTTCAAAGGCCAGGGTTGGGATGTGTTGGATCAGTGCGGCCAGCATCCCCGGCCCGGAAGCATACCCTCCGACACCGACCACTACCTGAGGTTTCCACCGGCGAAGGAGGCCCATGCAATGCAAGATGCCGCGCGGTAACGCGACCAAAGTTTTCAATTGGGTGGCCAGGCTCACCCGGTTAAGCTGGCCAACGTCGATCAGTTCAAGGGCGTAGCCGGCTTGCGGAACCAGGCGAGTCTCCATGCCCCGGGCTGTTCCCAGGAAGCAGACTTCCGCGTTATAGCGGGATTTGAGTGCGCCGGCGATGGCCAGAGCAGGAATCACGTGGCCGCCGGTACCTCCACCGGCAATCATGACCCGCATGCTCGTCAGTCAATCTCCCGGGTGAGACTCAGCAGGATGCCAATACTTGCCATGGTGATGAAGAGCGACGTGCCACCGTAGGAAATGAACGGCAGCGTAATACCTTTCGTGGGAAGAAGCGCGAGCACCACGCTGATATTGAAAAAAGCCTGGATAAGGATGGTCGCGGTGATGCCGAAAGCAAGAAAGCGGGCGAATACATCTTTGGAAAGGCTGGCGGCCCGGAACCCACGGAATCCCAGTGCGACAAACAGCGCGATGATGACTAAGGCACCAATCAGGCCCAGTTCCTCAGCAACATTGGCAAAGATGAAGTCGGTGTGGGGCTGTGGCAGATAGAAGAGTTTTTGCCTGCCCTCCATAAAGCCGAGACCATGCAGGCCGCCGGTGCCCACGGCGATGAGCGACTGGATAGTGTGGAAGCCTGAGCCTTGGGGATCCGCCTCGGGGTTCAGGAAGGCCAGCATGCGGGCTCGCCTCCAGGGCACGCGGAAGAGAAGGATGTAGAGCACGGGAACGGAAGCCAGCACGGCGTAGCCCAGGTACTTGAGCTCGACGCCGGCCAGATAAAACATCAGTACCGTTACCGCGGCGCAGACCAGGGCGGTTCCGAGGTCGGGCTCTTTCACAATGAGCAAGACAAAGAGAAGGCTGGGCAGAGCGGCCGGCAGCACAGTATTGCGCCAATCGCGGATCGCATGCAGCTTATCCTGCAAAAACCAGGCCAGGAAGAGCACCAGCACGGGTTTGGCAATCTCCGAAGGCTGGAAAGAGGAGCCACCGAATCGGATCCAGCGATGGGTGTTGTGCGAGTCACGCAGTAGAAAGACGCCCAGCAACAACAGCGTGGTGACGGCGACCGCGGGAAAGACCACGATGGGACGGTTAAATCTGCGGTAGTCGATGCGCATCAACAGGGTCATGGTGACCAGACCGAGGACCGCCCAACCGATTTGCCGGCTCACGAAGAAGTAGGGCGAGCCGTAGCGATCCTCCGCCATGACGGCCGAGGCGCTGAAGACCATCAACAAGCCCATGAAGACCAGCAGTACCGTTACGCCGTAGAGCCATTTGTCGACCCCTACGCGCTTTGCCATACGCCGGCTCCCTGGCGGGCCAATACCGCTTGCTTGAACACTTTCCCCCGCTCTTCGTAGTTTTCAAATTGATCGAAGCTGGAGCAGGCGGGCGCCAGCAGGACCACATCGCCGGCTAGCGCCTGGCCGGCAGCCTGATCGACTGCGGCCTCAAGCGTGCCGGTGTGAATGATCCTGGTGACCCCGGAAATCTGGCGTTCAATCTTTTCTGCCGCCGAGCCGATGGTGTAAACCGCTTTGACCCGCGCCCGCAACAGAGCATTCAGCTGGGTGTAATCCGAGTTCTTGTCTTTGCCTCCCAGGATCAGGTGAATATTTCCCGGGAAGGAGGCAATCGCCTTGGCGGTAGCGTCTACGTTCGTAGCCTTGGAGTCGTTGTAGTAATCGACGCCGTGGATGGCGGCCACGAATTCGAGGCGGTGCTCCACAGCTTGGAAAGCCGCGACTGCCTGGGCGATGGTTTGGGTGGGAATTTTCGCCACACAGGCGGCGCAAACCGCTGCAAGTACGTTTTCGATGTTGTGGTCGCCCTTGAGCGGAATCTCGGCCAGCGGTAGCACCGGTATCGGCTTTCCCTGCTCGGTTGGGCGAAACATGACCATACCGTCGAGGAGAAAAGCGCCACAACGCACAATTTTGCTACGGCTGAACCACAGAACCTGCGATTTAGTGCGGCCGGCTGCCTGCTGGACAATTGGATCGTCGCCGTTGAGGATGAGGTAGTCCTCCCCAGTCTGGTTGGCAAAGATCTTTTCCTTCATAGCGACATAGTTCTCAAAGGTTCCATGCCGGTCCAGGTGGTCGGGGGTGATGTTGAGAATTACGGCGACATGAGGGTGAAAGCTTTCCGTGGTCTCTAATTGAAAGCTGGACACCTCGAGGACGGACCAGCCGGCGTCCGTACTCCGGTCGACCACGTCGATCACCGGCAATCCAATATTGCCGGCGACCAGCGGATTCAACGCCGCGGCAGAAAAGATTTCGCCGCACAAGGTGGTGGTGGTGGTTTTTCCGTTGGAGCCGGTAATAGCGAGGACCTTTCCCTTGAGGAAGCGGGCGGCCAGTTCTAATTCGCCAATGATGGGCAGTCCCAGTCTTCGCACCTGCGCCAGTTCCGGCGTCGAGAGGGGCACGCCGGGCGAAACCACGATCAGGTCCTGGCGACGAAAGGTCAGCAGCCCATGGCCTCCTGCTTCGACCACGATTCCAGCCTCCAGGAGCGAAGGAATTTCTTTGCTGAGGGCCTGGGCACTGCGTAAGTCAGACACAGTGACCTGGGCGCCGCGGCGGCGCAGAAAGAGGGCCGCGGCAAGACCTGATTTACCGAGTCCAACAACCAGTATCTTTTTTCCTTTTAATTCCATGCGCTCCACGTATTAACGCAGTTTCAGGGTGGTGAGTGCAAGTAGGGCAAACACCAGCGCGGCAATCCAAAAGCGCACGATCACTTTGGACTCCGACCAGCCCATCAGCTCGAAATGATGATGCAGGGGCGCCATTTTGAAGATACGCTTTTTGCGCAGTTTATAACTGCCTACCTGCAAAATGACGCTGATTGCTTCGAGCACGAAGATACCGCCGATAAAAGGCAACAGCAGTTCCTGCTTAATCACCACAGATACGGTGCCGATGGCGCCGCCCAGGGCCAGCGAGCCCACATCGCCCATGAACACCTCGGCGGGATGAGCGTTGTACCAGAGGAAGCCGATGCTGGCGCCCACCATGGATCCGCAAAAGACGGTGACCTCGCTCACCATGGGCATTCGCTGCAGTTCGAGGTAATCGGAAAACACGGCGTTGCCACTGACGTAGGTGAGCACGGTCAACGCGGCGGCGGCGATGATGGTGCAACCAATGGCCAATCCGTCGAGACCGTCGGTGAGGTTCACGGCATTGCTGGAGCCAACGATGAACAAGGTGACGAAGATCACGAAGGGGGCGAAGGCTAACACACCCAGATGAGGAATCGCACCCGAGAATATGGATGGAGAGGTCGGGACGAAAGCGTTTGAAGAACGGCACCATCAGGTGAGTGGAGTAGCTGCTTACACTGCGCATGGCGAGCAACACCAGGGCTATGGCGACTCCGCTGATGATCTGCAGTCCCAGTTTTTGCGTGGGGGTGAGGCCGAGATTTCGCCGTTGGACGACCTTGATGTAGTCATCGGCAAAGCCGATGGCCGCAAAGGCCATGGTGGAACACATCACCAACCATACGAAAGGATTGGAAAGGTCGCTCCACAGCATTGTAGGAAGAAGGATAGCGATGCAGATGAGCACGCCGCCCATGGTGGGGGTTCCGGCCTTCTTCTGGTGGTCTTTGGGACCATCTTCCCGGATGTATTGACCGATTTGAAACTCGCGCAGCTTCTCGATCACGAACGGCCCGATGAGCAGGGCGATGAGCATCGCGGTGAGACTGGCGAAAGCGGTGCGAAACGTCAGATACCGGAAAATGCGGAAGGGTCTGAAGTAGGGAAAAAGTTTTTGATAAAGGAGCCAGTAAAGCAAACTTCCTCCGCCATCCGCTTGTGGCTATCTTACAGTCGTTGGCAGGGTTGTCTGTATTGGTTTTCGACGCGAACCATAGCGGCAACTAGTGTTGTGTCTTACCCACATCATTGCTTATCCCCAGACTGTTCAGCCGTGTGTGTGAGAACCCGCGGAAGGGCAAGAAACCGCAGGTCCCTCCACTTCGCTACGCTCCGGTCGGGATGACAATTCTGTTTGCGTGGTCAACTACTGTTCCGTCGCATCTATTCCAGCCGCAACAGAATTGTCATCCCGAGAGCCGTGACTTTATTGGGTTTCGCGAAAAAACCGATGCTGAAAACAAAAAACTGTAGGTGCCTCCAGAAGCCCGAAAAATAATAAAGGGCTCCGACCGGAGCGTGCACGTGGAGGGACCTGAGGTTTCTCCGCGCCATGGGGCTTTCCTCGTCCTAGGAACCTAATTTGGACAGTCTGCCCAGAGTGTTGCGAGATTCGCTAAGACGGTGGTCGGAGGAGACGCAATGCTTTCTCCAGGCCTACGCCGCGCGAAGCTTTTAACAGGGCCGCGTCGCCTGCTCTTAACTCTGCTTTCAGCCACTCACCGGCTTGTTCTGCAGTGGCGAGAAAGAGGGCCAGTGCGCCGCCGTCGCGTGCGGCTTCGACCAGGAATTGCGCGTTGCCCCGTACTCCGATGACCAGGTCAATTCCCTTCCCGGCGGCAACTTTACCGCAGTCGCGGTGCAAGGCAACTGACTCGGCGCCGAGTTCCAGCATCTCGCCGGCTACCAGGATTCGCCGTTTGGCGGGCATCGCGGCGAGGGTTGCGATCATCGACTTGAGCGCTTCCGGATTGGAGTTGTAGCAGTCATTGATGACTGTTGCGTCGCCGATGCGTAACACCTCGCCCCGCTTGTCCGGCGGGCGAAGCCTTCCGGCTGCCGCGGCACACTCGGTTAAAGGAATGCCCGCTTCCAGGCCGGCCGCGATTGCCGCCAGCGCATTCCAGACGTTGTGACGGCCAAGCAGCGCCAGGGTCACACTTGCGGTTTCTTCACCAGCTGTGACTTGAAACCGCACCCCGTCGGCGCCCAGCTCCTCGATGTTTTCGGCCTTTGGATCGGCGCAAGGCCCGACGCCGTAATAAATCGAACGGCCGTGAAAATCGCGCCCGAATTGGCCCACGTAGGGGTCGTCACAATTAAGGATGGCCACGCCGGAAGTGGGCAGACTCTGCACGAGTTCATATTTTGCGCGCGCAATGCCGGCAACGGCATCGGGAAAATTCTGGGCGTGGGCCGTGCCCACGTTGGTGACGACTCCCCAATCAGGATGCGCGATGCGGGCCAGGGCCGCGATCTCGCCCGTATGAGACATGCCCATCTCGATGACAGCAACCTCGTGTTCCGGCTCCAGCTTCAACAACTGCAACGGCATGCCGAATTCGTTGTTCAGGTTTCCTTGTGATTTGAGGACTCGGAAGCGGGCTCCCAAGACTTCAGCAACCGCCTCTTTGGTGGTGGTCTTGCCGGCGCTGCCAGTGATTCCGATGACCCGCTTGTTCCAATGAGTGCGCACCGCCGTCGCCAGCGTCTGTAAAGCGATCAGCGGATCGTCGACGATGAGAAGTGTGTGGGTATGCGCCAGGTCGAGCAAGTCGGTTACTTTGCTGCGAGCAACCACTGCTGCGCGCGCACCACGCTCGAGTGCGGCGGCAACAAAGTCATGGGCGTCATAACGCTCACCGCGGATGGCAAAAAACAAATCGCCCGGCTGCAGGGTCCGGGTGTCGATGGAATATCCCGTCGCCGGCTGCCCGGCATGACTATCCGCATGCTGCCGTAGTTCCGCTCCCATCCAGAGGGCAATGTCCTGGAGTTCCAGTTTCATTGGCTTCTTCCCCGCAAAACCTGCTGTGCGATGGCCACATCATCGAACGGTATCACTCGTTCGCCGATGGTCTGTGTTTTTTCGTGCCCTTTGCCGGCGAGCAGGACCAGGTCACCAGGGTGTGCCTGAGCAATGGCCAATTCGATCGCGTGACGACGGTCTGGTTCGACGATCACGGTCGCGAGTGTTCCGTTCAAGCCGGGAAGCACCTCGTCGATGATCGCCGCGGGATCTTCGCGTCGCGGATTATCGGAAGTAAGGACGACGATGTCGCTCCCTGCGCCAGCCGCCTGGCCCATCAGCGGACGCTTGGTGCGATCACGATCACCGCCACAGCCGAACATGGTGATCACCCGGCCACCTCCCTTGCGGACAAACTCGTGCGCCACGGCGATGATATTTCGCAAGGCGTCGTCGGTGTGGGCGTAATCCACCACCACCGCAAAATTCTGGCCACAATCTACGGACTGAAAACGGCCGGGGACGAAGTCCAGCGACGCTGCGCCTTGGGCAACTTCCTCTAAAGAGAGCCCACGGGCCATGGCCGCCGCGCTTGCAGCCAGCAGGTTGTAGACGTTGATTCCGCCGGTGAGCCGGGTGGCGAGTGGCACTTCTCCTTGAGGCGTGACCATGGTGAAGCGCATACCGCCCGGCTCCATGTGCAGTTTATCGGCGTGGAAGTCGCCCTGTTGCAAGCCGTAGGTGTAGACCAGGCGAGCTGCGCGTTTCGGTTTTTAACCGGACTCCGTAGGGGTCGTCTCCATTGAGGACGGCGACCCGTGGAGAACTCTCGAATAGTTTGCGCTTGGCGGCAAAGTACTCCTCCATCGTTCGGTGGTAGTCGAGATGGTCGCGAGTAAGGTTGGTGAAGATGGCCACGTCAAATGCGAGGCCGGCGGTGCGTTGCTGGTCGAGGGCGTGGGAGGAAACTTCCATGACCGCTTCGGTGGCGCCACCGTCCACGCCTTCGCGAAATAATTCCAGCAGGTCGCGCGATTCGGGTGTGGTGTGAGGGGCGGGAAAAATTCTGCCGGCGGCATGGTACTCGATGGTCCCGGCAAGAATGGTTTTGCGGCCCTGATGGCGCAGCATGGCTTCCAATAGAAATGCTGTCGTCGTTTTGCCGTTGGTTCCGGTGACGCCGCTGAGCTTGAGCTGGGCTTCGGGATGAGCGAAGAAATTTGCGGCAATCGCGGCGAGCGCAGGGCGGCCTTGCGGCACTTCGATCACTGCCAAGTCCGGAAAGGCAGTGGCGGCCGAGAAGCCGGCCGCTGAGTCGGTGACAATGGCTCGTGCGCCCTGAGCGACCACCTGGGGAAGGTAGCGATTGCCGTCGGTGGTGCCACCGCGAAAAGCTACAAACAGCGAGCCTGGCTGCACGCGGCGCGAATCATACTCGACCCCGCTCACTTCGGTGGTGGGGCCGGCTCGGCGGATGAAATCGACTCCCTGCAGAACGACGTCCAGCTCCATGGGTACTCGTCTAGAGAGGTTGAGGCTAATGGCTGAGGCGACTCACGAAACGAAGCGCTGTCAGATTGGCTGATACTGAGGCTACTTTCGTGTCGATGAACCCCTGGCTACGAAGAAGCGTTCGCACGGCCGATTCTTTCACCGAGCTGGTCGATCCCTTGGGATAGATGATCCATAGGGGCTTACTATAAGTCTTGCCCACCAGGCAACGATCTAGTTCCAATTGAGAATTGACACAGATCAGTATGAGATCAGCGTCTTTTTCTTTGGTAAGCGACCCTTCGGCGATGGCTGCCTTTAACTCTTCGCTTTTCACCTTTCCGATAACGGATAGTTTCGTGGTGTTCGAGATACCGAGTTTATGCGCCAGGGTGGGAAGAGGAGAAGTTATGACTTTCACCCAGCGCTGGGCGACCTCAGGACCGAGATTCAGCTCCACACAATCGGGTCCGACATTGAAGTGCAATTTATTATCGCGCGCCGATACGGCAGACATCTCAGCCCAGGGTACCCGGCGGCGCATACCGAGGCGGAGGATAAGCTCACCGGTTTCAAGGAGCACCTTGCAGTCAGCCTCTTCAGTGCCCCACTTGCAGTGGCATGTGGCTTCACGACCCATGGGTGACAGTTTAATCGCTAACGAGTGAAGCGCACCACGACCTCAGTACCGGGCGGGACCATGCTCCCCGGGGCCGGGACTTGTTCCCTGGCAATGCCGCTGCCTACAATCTGCAAGGCCAGGCCGGCAGTTCCCGCTGTCTCTACAGCGACCCGCAGCGGCTCACCTAAAAACGAGGGGACCCCAACCCGATTGGCAGCGTTGACCACGATGCCGTGGGTAGCTGGATGAGGTTGTTGAGCTTCGGCCACGGCGGCCGCGAACGAAGGCGTATCTTTCCTGGCTTCCGTGGCATACGCCGGGATAGCAGGCTTAGGCGGAGGAGCGACGGGCGGGGGCGGCGCCGCTTGCGCCTGCTCCTGTCCGGAGTTGAGCTCGCTGGCAGCGGAAGGGACTGGCTGCTGACCGCCTCCGTTCCCGCGAAGCGGATCATCCGCGGGCAGATTGTTCACTTCCGCAAAGAGTGCGTCGAGATCGCCTGTTTGTTCTGGTGGTGCTTCGTTCACCTCAGGCAACGCGGACTTTTTGGCTTCTTCAGACTGCGCGGCCAGATTCGTGTCGTGGGGTACGCCCAGGTACTCGAGGACTTCCTGCGCTACCTCGCGAAAGACCGGGCCTGCGTTGACGTTGCCAAAATGATTCCCTTCTGGAGAATCGATAATCACCGCTACGCTGATTGCCGGATTGTTGACCGGCGCGATGCCGACAAAAGAAGCCACATATTTGGTCTTCGAGTAGCGGTGAGTCAGCACGTCGATTTTTTGCGCGGTGCCCGTCTTGCCCCCGGAAGTGTAGCCATTGAGCGAGGCGTCGCCCTTTGCCGTACCAAACATCACTACGCCTTCCATCATCTTGCGCATCTCGGCGGCAGTCATGGTGGAGATCACGCGGTGCGCACCGGGGGGCAACGGATCGGGCAGTTCTCTCTGGGGATGAAAGGCAGCCGCCTTGAGCTTTCCCGAGGTCCGATCACCTTGCTGCATAAGGATATGAGGAGGAAGGTAGACGCCACCGTTGGCGATGGTGGAAACCATGCTGACTAACTGGATCGGCGTTACCGCAACCTCCTGCCCCATGGCGATAGAACCAATGCTCGATCCGGACCAGCGGCGGGCAGGCCGGAGCAAGCCGCGCGTTTCTGCCGGCAACTCAACATTCGTGCGCGCACCAAAACCAAAGCCATGAATGTATTGCTCGAATCGTTGCGGGCCCAGGCGCAGCGCCAGTTTGACCGCCGCCACGTCGCTCGATTCCTCCAGTGCCTGCGTTGCGGTCAGCACACCGTTTGGGTGGCTGTCGTGAATGATTCTTCCCGCCAGCTCAATCTTTCCTCCCTGGCAATCGATCAGCTCATTGGGATTGGTGACCTTCTGTTCCAGGGCTGCGGAGTAGGTCACGAGTTTGAAAGTCGAGCCGGGCTCGTAGACATCGCTCACGGCGTGGTTCTTGAGCAGACTCGTGGTGGCGTGACGGAAGTCGTTGGGATTAAAGGTGGGGCGAATGGCCAAGGCAAGTATTTGCCCGGTTTGCGGATCCTGAACCACGACGGTGCCATTCAGTGCATGGGTGCGGGCGAGCGCGGAATCAAGAGCGCGTTCGGCCATGAACTGAATATTTTCGTCGATGGTGAGCACCAGATTTTGCCCGGGATCCGGTTCGCGTTCCTGACTTCCCAGTACGTGGCGGCGAGCATCGAGCGCGGTGAGCATGCGTCCGGGAACGCCATGAAGATCGCGGTCGTATTTGCGCTCGATTCCTCCCAGACCATTGTCATCGGTGCCTACATATCCCAGGACCTGGGCGGCGAGCTGGCTGTTGGGATAGTAGCGTTTGAATTCTTTTTGGAAGTAAACGCCCTTGAGATTAAGCGCCTTTACGCGCGCGATCACCGCCGGGTCAAGCTTGCGCGCAATCCAGGCAAAGTTTCTTGAGGCGTTGAGGCGGGCGGCAATCTGATGTGCGGTGGTGTAGTGATCGGTGGGGTCTGTGTGCACTACTTTCGCCAAGGCCGCGGCCATTGCCTCGCGCTTGTGCTCCCCGTCCGGATCCTGACGATCAGCGATTTCTGAGGGGACGGCGTAGATGGAGTCCGCCAGCCCGGTCATCGCGAGCTCATGCAGGTTGCGATCGTAGAGGATACCGCGGCGGGGGGCGACCTCGAAGGTGCGCTGTTGCTGCTTGGCGGCACGGTCTACGTAATCTTTGTAGTGAACCACCTGCAGCCAGACGAGACGAACACAGATGACACTGACCCAGAAAGCAAAGAAGAGAGAAATGTGCAGCAGGCCCAGGCGGCGAGGGACGGTGCCCGCATTTACCGGACGCGCGGAGGAGTCACCCCGTTGGGCCGACGGCTGAGTGCGGTTTGATTGACGAGAAAAAAGAAGCTGCTTCAACTAGACCTGCCATGCTGAAGATTAAACGTCCGTCAGGGGCTTTCCGAAGTAGCCAGGTATGTACGTTAAGAATGAGTGAGAGCGGAGAAAGAACCGCAGGTCAGCTAGCCCGGTCGGGTCACTCGAAAACAACAAGTCCTTAGCGCAGGTGCAGCAGGGGCGATGCTTCTGCCATGACTGGCGCGTTGGGATCGAACTCGTTTTCGCCGCGCACCACCTGCCCCGGCCTAGGGGCGTCTAGTCCCAATTGGCGGGCCATGCGGTCAATGCGGTGCGGGTCGCAGAGTTGCGCTTCGGTCAAACGAAGGCCACGGTTCTGCTCCTCCAGAGCGGCCCGCTGCTGCTTCTCGGCCTCTACTTTGTATCCATATTCAATGGCGCTGAAGTGCTGCCAACCGTAAAACATCACGAACGTAAACAGAACCATCATCGCCGCCGTGAAAATACGCATCTCACGCACACGAACGGGATCGGCCGCTTTCACCAGACGCGAGTTGTCCAATCGCTTACAGCAGAAGACTTCAGGCGTGGGTCCTCGCCGAGCGCGCTGCTGAGCCGCAAATAAATGAAGGTTGCGGTCAGCGATCTGCTGGTTGAACCGCCGCGATGCATGGTTGAGTTCGTATGCCGGGATTGTCTGCGTTGCCATTTTTAAGACGCCTTTACGATTTTGATTGCTGTTTCAGTCCTGCCGTTTTTCGGTTCTTTCTGCCGCGCGCAATTTAGCGCTGCGCGCCCGCGGGTTGCGATCCGTCTCCTCTTCGCTCGCCGTTACCGGCTTGCGAGTCAACACTTCGAAGATTCCCTGCCGCGCACCCTCGCGCAGAGCATCTTTTGCCAGCCGATCTTCGAGAGAGTGAAAGCTGATCACTACCAGCCTTCCACCAGGCTTCAATAGCCTGGGCGCCTGCTGCAACAGCGCCTCAATCTCGTTCAGCTCAGCGTTCACGTAAATTCGGAGCGCCTGAAAAATTCTGGTCGCAGGGTGAATGGAGTGGCGGCCTCGCTCAGATTTCATCGCCGGGGCGACGGCCAACAAAACTTTGGCTAGTTGCGCCGTGGTCTTGATCGGCCGCGCCCTGACAATGGCTCTGGCAAATCTCCGCGATCTCCTTTCCTCTCCGAATTCGTAAATCAGGTCGGCGAGAACTTTTTCGTCGGCCTGGTTTACCACTTGTTCGGCGGTCATGCCCCTCCGCGGATCCATCCGCATGTCGAGTGGCCCGTCCGCCTGAAAACTAAATCCTCTGTGCGCCTGGTCGAACTGCATGGAGCTGACCCCAAAGTCGGCCAGCAACCCATCCAGACTCGCTTGCGGGATATGGCGGCTCAGGGCGGAAAATTCTTCCCCCTGGAGCTCCCGCTGCGGCATCTGCTCGCCTAATTCCTGGCTCAGCGCCTCCAACCGCGCGCTTGCCATCTCGAGCGCCTCCGGATCGCGGTCAAAACCAATCAACCGGCCCTTTCCGCCTAATTGCCGGGCGATGGCGGTGGCGTGCCCCGCAAACCCCAGCGTGGCGTCCACATACGTACCCCCGGTGCGCACATTCAGATATCGGATCGCTTCATTTAAAAGAACCGGCACATGCCGCTGGTTGCCATGTGCTCCCCCTGGGGGGTCTACTTCAAATTCCAAAGTTCGCCAAATCCTGCTGGTCTTCTGCTGTCAGCGGTTCGGTCTCCATCCGCTTCTTCAACTCGTCGTGGTTCTCCACTTCGAGGTAGGTCTGCACTCCGAAAACCACTACATCCCCCGCCAACCTCGCCGACTCACGCAAGATCTGAGGCAGGAGCACCCGCCCCTGGGCATCCATTTCTGACATCTGCCCGTAATAGTTCACCCGGTCCAGGAACTTCTTCTTTGCCGCGTTCATGCTCGGAATCCCGGCCAGCTTTTCCTCGATCTTTTCCCACTCGGGCAACGGGTAAATCTCAGCCGAGTGCCCATCCTTACTAGTGATGTAGAAGTGGGCCCCGTATCGCTCGTCCACCAGGCGCTTGAACTCCGCCGGCAGCTTGAGGCGGCCTTTTTCATCGACGCGGGTTGGGTGATTGCCACGGAACATCGTCTAAACTCTCTTCTGTGGCTGAAAACCACCTGAAACCGTTTCGTTCTCTCCACTTTCGACCACTTTTGTCCACATCTTAGCCCAGCGACGGAGCCTGTCAAAGGGGAAATTCCGGCAAATCCTTCAGAAAGAGGTGGTTTGCTGGTTTGGTTCCAAAAAGCGCAATTTAGCGGGGTGCTCTAGGAAAGGCCTACTAGATCCTGTGTTGACTTGGTTGATGCGGGTGATGCGGGATGTACTTGTCAAACGTAGCAAAGTCAGGCTTAGCGAATGACACGAAAGTTGTAGGTGGATCAGAAGTCCTTGTTTATCAATACCGGCTAACGGGGGTTTGCTGGCGGGCTCGCACCTTTTCGTTGACTACATGCGCCAAATAGACGAAAACGGCCAAATTCAGCAGGGTGAGCACGACTTTGAGAACGGTGACATGGCGGATGATTTCGTAGAACTCCCAGGGCAGGAACGATCCGGTCAGGATCAGGGTGAAATATTCGGCCCAGACCTTTTCCAGCACCAGGCCGGTACCCTCGATGATGTCCAGGGCAGCGTACAGAAAAATGGCGAAGCTTATCTCTTTAAGCCTATGGGGGCTAAGCAGGGCGGACTTTTCCAACAGCATGTTGACAAAGCGGTTTTCGGGATCGAACCGGAGTGCCATGAGGAATCGCAAAAGAACATCGGCAATGTCCTGATGCAAAAGCCGAATGACACCGAACCCCATGGAGACGAAGAGTGCCGCCTTCAAAAGCTTCAGGACGCCAATTGCTATAAGCCAGCGATTTCTATCTGAATGTGAATGCGTTGTCAAAGCGTCCTTATTCAACCGTGCATTCAAGCCGATGATACACCCTGGGAGCGACTGATTATTGACACCTGGCGGCATGGAGTGGAGTGCCCTCATTTCGCGACAGTCGTTACCGTGTCATTCATCCGAAGGCGGTTGAACTATCCGGAGACGCTTGGTTGATGTTGATTACGTCACCAGGACTGCGTCAATCCCACTGCCCGCTCAATAGACAAACAAAAGCAGCATGTAGGCCGGGAGAATCCGTTTTGGGGCTGCAGTCCGTACTAGAAGTGCAGCTAATGCATTACGAAAGTGAAAGGGACACACGAATGAACAAGAGAAATTTTGTTGCCGTAGCCATAGCACTGATGTTCGGATTTTCCGCTCTTCACGCGTCCGCACAGAAGGATCCCATGGTCGGCGGTGCAGCGATGTATCCGACCAAGAACATTGTAGAAAATGCGGTCAATTCCAAGGACCACACCACGTTGGTCGCAGCCGTGAAGGCGGCCGGCCTGGTTGACACCCTGGAAGGTCCCGGACCGTTTACCGTATTCGCGCCCACCAACGAAGCTTTTGACAAGCTGCCGGCGGGAACGGTCGATACGCTATTGAAACCGGAAAACCTGGACCAATTGAAGAAGATCCTCACCTACCATGTTGTGGCCGGCAAGATGACATCGAAGGATATCGCGAAGGCGATCAAGGCTGGCGGAGGAAAGGCAGTGCTGCGCACAGTCGAGGGCGGCAAGTTGACCGCGATGATGAGTGGCGGCAAGCTGGTTTTGACTGACGAAAAGGGTGGAACTTCCACGGTTACAATTGCCAATGTCATTCAGTCGAACGGTGTGATTCACGTGGTTGACACGGTTTTAATGCCTAACTAGTTTTTGTGGGATGTGCTTGGTTCTCGAAAGCAGGCGTCTCAGAACGCCTGCTTTCACTTTTGTGACAGGCTGAAGCATGCGGCATAAATTTCAAACAGAACAGTGGGTTCCCTACGCCAGGGAGCAGGTGTTTGCGTTTTTCGCTGATCCGGCGAATCTCCCTCCACTGATGCCGAAGTGGCAGCGCGCGAGGGTGGAACGAGCGAAGTATGTGGCTCCGCCTGGTGTTCGCGGCGTTGTTGCCGGCAACGGGTCAGAGATCACCATCAGTTTTCGGCCGGTTCCCTTGCTTTCCTTACGACTGGAGTGGGACGCGTATATTGCGGAGTTTTGCTGGAATGAGTATTTCTGCGAGGAGCAGCGGCGAGGACCTTTCAAGTTCTTTCACCATTGCCATCGGATTCGGGATGAACGAAATGGCAGTGTGGTGAGGGACGAGGTGGAGTACGAGCTGCCGCCCGGTTTGCTCGGCGACCTGGCGAATCGGTTTGCGGTCGAGAGGCAGATTCACTCGTTGTTTCGGTACCGGCAGAGGATGCTGCCTTTGCTATTGGCACGAGATTGACATGTGAGAATTCCGGGGTGAGAGCGGCGGTATCCCTCATCTCGTGAAAACGAGCGAGATGTGGAGCACCTGGCATTTGTTACTGGGTTAAAGTCTTAGCGGGCTACCAGCCGCTTGCAGGGGTCCTATCCCGGCATTTGTTCGGGGTTAGAGCCCTAGCGGGCTACTAGGCGCTTGCGGGGCTTTTGCTGGAGGTAGGGGGCTAGCTTCTCCATGGCTGCTTCCACACTGATGCCGTATTTGGCGCGTAGTTGGTCGACCTTGCCGTGCTCGATGAAACGATCGGGCCAGCCAATGCGCACTACCGGCGCTTCGATCTGCATGTCGCTGAGTGCTTCCAGGACTGCACTGCCAAATCCCCCCATAAGGACGTGATCTTCCAAAGTGACCATCACTGCATTGCGACGAGCGTACTCAGCCAGCGTGTCGCGATCGAGCGGTTTGACGAAGCGGGGGTTGATCACAGCTACGGAGAAGCCTTGCTTCCTGAGCTCCGCGGCCAGCTGCTGCGCCATGGGGAGGAGGGCCCCCAGCCCAAAGATTGCAATTTCATCGCCGTCGCTGATGATTTCGGCTTTGCCGATCGGAAGCGCTACCGGTTGAGCCTTGACTGTTGCTCCCGGGCCGGTGCCACGGGGATAGCGGACCGCCGTTGGCCCTGGCTGCTGAAGAGCGGTATACATCATGTCCGCAAGCTCGTCCTCGTCCTTGGGAACCATGTGGATGATGTTGGGAATGCCACGCAAATAGCTGATGTCAAACAGGCCGTGATGAGTTGGGCCGTCATCGCCGGAGAGTCCACCGCGATCCATGCAAAAGACAACGGGCAGGTTCTGCAGGCAAACGTCGTGCACGATGGGGTCAAAGGCGCGCTGCAGGAAAGTAGAGTAAATGGCGCAAAAGGGGCGAAAACCCATAGTGGCCAAGCCGGCGGCAAAGATGACCCCGTGCTCTTCGGCAATGCCAACATCGAAGTAGCGGCGCGGATGATGGGGACGGAAGAGATCTAGGGCCGTGCCATTAGGCATGGCTGCGGTAATCGCTACCACCTTGGGATCCTTGTCAGCCAGCTTGACCAGGGTTTCCGCAAACACCTCGGAGTAGGTACGTTGGCCGGCAGGAGTGGTTTCGCCGGTATCCGGGTCATAGGGCCCAAGACCGTGAAACTTCTTTTGCTTGTCGAGCGCGGGCTGGAAACCGCGTCCCTTCTGGGTGATGGCGTGAAGCAGGACGGGGCGATCCTGGGTCTTGAGGAACTGAAATGTTTCGATGAGCAGACCGATGTTGTGGCCGTCGACCGGACCGTAGTAGGTGAGGCCAAACTCCTCGAAAAGCATGGAGGGCCAAAGCATGCCTTTGGCTGCTTCTTCGGCCTTGCGCACCACGTGACGGGCGGTCTTGCCACCAAATTTCTCGAGCAATCGGGTGGCGGAGTCGTGCAGATTGGTGTAGCGCTCGTTGGTTACGATCTTGTGCAGATAGTTGGCGATGGCGCCCACGTTGCGGTCGATCGACCACTCGTTGTCGTTGAGCACCACGATCATGCGCTTGGTCTGCTGGGCGATATTGTTGAGGGCCTCAAAGCTGATGCCGTTGGTAAATGCCGCATCCCCGGCAAAGGCAATGACGTTTTCTTTGGTCCCGGCAAGGTCGCGGGCGACTGCCATGCCAAGGGCGGCAGAGAGCGCGGTGCCAGCGTGACCCGCCCCGTAGCAGTCATGATCGCTTTCGGTGCGCAGGGCAAAGCCATTCAGGCCGCCCGGCTGGCGCATGGTATTAAACCGGGTGCGGCGGCCAGTGAGCAATTTGTGAATGTACGCCTGGTGGCTTACATCAAAAACGAACCGGTCGGTAGGAGTGTTGAAGACGTAGTGCATGGCCAGCGTCAGTTCGACGACGCCAAGGTTCGGGCCCAAATGGCCACCCGTCTTCGAAAGTACGAGGATCAGCTGCTCGCGTATTTCCTGAGCCAGTGCCTCCAATTCCGGCACGGTAAAGCTCTTGATATCCGCGGGCGAGTGAATCGTATCGAGTAATTTCCCCATGGTTTCTCGTGTACGCCCCTACCGCTTATAAAATCTTCGGCAATCGCCCCATCAAAAAAGACCCCGAGCGGGGCCTGCTGGTGCGCCTATAGCGGCTCATATCCCGGTAGTATACCAATCTTGCCGGGCGGCCTGGCATTATCTTTAAGAGAGGGCCTCCACGGTCTCAACAGCCGGCGCCTCAGTACCAAAATCCCCTTCCCAGCGGGCGATCACGACCGACGCCAGGCAATTGCCCACTACGTTCACGGTGGTACGCGCCATATCCATCAAGGCGTCGATGCCGAGAATGACGAAGATCGGTTCTTCGGGCAGGTGGAACATGGCCGCGGTGGCCAGCAGCACAACCAAGGTCGCGCGGGGAACCCCCGCTACTCCTTTGCTGGTAAGCATGAGGGTACCAACCATGAAGACCTGTTGCTTCCAGTCCATGGTGACGCCAGCCGCCTGGGCCACAAAAACTCCGGCTAAGGCAAGATAAAGTGTCGAACCATCGAGATTGAAGCTATAGCCCGCGGGGATCACGAAGGCGACAATCCTGCGCGGAACACCGAGGGCTTCCATGGCCTCCATGGCGCGGGGCAGCGCCGCTTCGGATGTGCTGGTGGCGAATGCAATGGCAGCCGGTTCAGCGACCGCGCGCAAGAATCTGCGGATGGGCACGCCGGCGATGAGGGCAGCCGGCAGCAAGCCAACGAGCCCGAAAGCCAGCAGCGCAGCATACAACGTTAGTAGCAGGCGGCCAAGGTGGAGCAGCACGCCTGGTCCCATTTGCCCCACTGTATATGCCATGGCAGCGCCGACGCCGACCGGGGCATAGTACATGACGATGTTGGTAAAGGCGAACATTGTTTTGGTCAGCGATTCGATGACCCGCAGCAGAGGCGCCCGATCTTCCGTGGTGAGCCTTCCCATGGCTAAACCAAAAAGGATGGCAAAGACGGCCACCTGCAGTATCTGGTTATCGGCTACAGATTTGGCGAGGTTCTCGGGAAAGGTGTGGAGCAAAACCTCATCCCATCGCAGCGAAACCTGGGCCTGGGGAAGAGACCCCACAAGGTGCTGCTGGGGAACGGCAAGCCCAACCCCGGCGCGGGTGATATTGATGGCGACCAGGCCCACCAGCATGGCAACGGTGGTAAGAACTTCAAAATAGACCAGGGCCTTCAAACCCATGCGGCCAAGGGTGCGCATCTGTCCGTGTCCGGCGATGCCGGTAATCAGGGTACCGAGAATCAACGGAGCAACAATGGTTTTGATGAGCCGGAGGAAGATGTCGCTGAGCACGCGCAAGCTGACAGCAAAGGCTGGTGCATCGACGCCCAGTTCTGCGCCCGCGATCATGGCCCAAAAAATCCACCCCATCAAGGAACGACGCCGGATGGTGGGCCAAAGGAGCAGAGCGAGACCGACCAGGCGCAAGGGTAAAGCAATATGCGCGGCGGAATGGATAAGCAAAGCCAGGAGCCCGGCGCTGTAAAACGCTGCCCCTGCCATTGCGGCCGCATGCTTGTGTCGCAAGTTCAAAAAATATCCTCAGTGGCCAAGCCAGTTTCACTCATTGTGGGATGCCCATCATTTTTTTTGCATTTTGTGGCGCCGGGATACAACGAACTTCTCGGGTAGCGTCTCAAATCGTTTTTGCTTCCGAAGTGTGCATGGGTCCATTCCAGTTTTTTCACTAAGCCATTAGGGAACAGGATGTCGTTGGGTACCTGGTGACAGCTTCGATTGTTACCGGCAGCGATTACTTTACGGGGACAAAAGCTCGAGCGGGGACTTAGGTAACCAGCGATCTGCAACTTCGGGCAGACATTACTGCCTTGAAAGATACAGAAGTGCCGCTTTCCGGTTAGGATGTACCCAGTCTAGTCGCTAACCCCCAAGCGATCATGGTGTTCCCCCTGTTGGTTCGCATTCTACCTTCCCCCGGTTAAGTACTCGATTTGAAGCGCAAGGGTGCAGAGAATTCCGATGCTTTCCAGCTCCAGCAGTGTGCAGCACGACGAGACTGAGCGGCTCAAGTCTCTCCTGCAATATGAGATCCTCGATACGCTTCCCGATCCCGCCTTCGACGAGATCGCGCGTATGGCGTCGTCGATCTGTAATGCCCCTTACGCCTTTATTGGTTTTCTGGATTGGTCGCGAGTCTGGTTCAAATCAACCGTTGGCTTCAACGCGCGCCAGATTCGCCGCAATGGATCACCTTGCCAGTTTCTTCTGCTGGATGCCAAGCCACTGATCATTAGCGATGCGCTAGCGGATCACCGCTTTGCCGCCGCGGGCATCGTGCTCGACACCGGCATCCGATGCCGGTCCTATGCGGCGGCTCCTTTGTTCTCCGCCTCGGGCATGATCCTGGGCACGGTTGCGGTTTGCTCGCCGGAAGCCAATGCCTTCAGTCGCAGCAACCTGGAGAGCCTGCAAGTTCTCTCCCGCCAGGTCGTCACCCGCCTGGAGTTGTATGCGACCGGTCACTCGCAGGAGAATGTGGTCCGATCCCGGCAGCGTTCCGAGCAGGCGCTTACGGTAGAACGGAACTTTGTCGCTGCTGTACTCAACACCATCAGTGCCCTGGTGCTGGTATTCGATATCGCGGGGCGCATCGTGCGCTTCAATCGGGCCTGCGAAACTACTTCCGGCTACACCTTCGCCGACCTCGCCGGCCGCGCCTTTCCTGAAGAGCTCTTTCCGCCAGGTGAACGAGAGACGGCTATTCGCATCTTTGAGGAGGTGCGCTCCGGAGACAAGACCGAGTCGTTCGAGATTAATTGGCGGACCAAGTCAGGCGGGACGCGGCGCATTGCGTGGACCGCTACGTCGCTGGTGAACGCCCAGGACGAAGTGGGTTTTGTGATCATGACCGGCGCGGATGTGACCGAGCAGCGGGAAGCGGAAACTGCCCTGCGCGGGAGCGAAGAGCGTTACCGGCATTTGGTGGAAAGCAGCCTGGCCTTCATTTTCACGCACGATTTGAACGGGGTATTGCTGTCGATTAATTCGCACGCAGCGGGAATTTTGGGCTATTCCGCGGAGGAGCTCGCCGGCACGCCGCTGCGCAACCACATCGACCCGGATCACCTGGCTGAGTATGACGCATACCTCGAGGCGCTGAAGGCAGATACCGGTCAGGAGTACCAGGGGCGCTTTTATCTGCGTGGAAAAACAGGACAGCTGTGCATCGTGGCCTATCGCAACCGGGTACTGCATCTGCCCGGCGCGGATCCCGTTGTGCTCAGTCACGGTATCGATATTACCGAGCAAACGACGGCCGAAGACGAGCTCACCGCGTTGACGCGCCAGCATCAATCGATTCTGGACTCAGTCGGTGATGGCATCTGGGGCGTGGATATGGAGGGAAAAGTTACCTTCATCAATCGCAGCGGCGCCGCAATGCTGGGGTACACACCGCAGGAGTTGCTGGGACAAAACATGCATGCGCTGGTGCACCATTCGCATCCGGATGGTTCGCCATACCCGGCAGAGGAGTGCCCTCTGACCGGCAGCCTGACGAGAGAGACACCACTGCATGTCAACGATGACGAGTTTTGGCGCAAGGATGGAACATCGCTGCCGGTGGAATACGTTGCCTGCCCGCTGGTGGAAAATGGGCGCGCGGACGGGATTGTGGTCGCCTTTACGGATGTTACGGAACGGCGGCGCCTCGACCGCATGAAGGATGAGTTTATCGCCACCGTGAGCCACGAGCTGCGCACGCCACTGACCTCGTTGCGGGCTGCACTTGGCCTGGTAGCCAGCGGAGCGCTGGAAAATCGTCCGGACAAGATTCGCCCCATGCTGGATATCGCGCTGACAAACTGCGACCGTCTGGTTCGGCTGGTCAATGACATTGTTGACTTCGAGCGCATTGAAAGCGGGACTCTGCCGCTGCATAAGGCGGAATGGAATGCGATCGATTTGCTGCGGCGCGCGATGGATCCGGAACGGGCAAGCGCGACCCGCGCGGGGTTACATTTCCGCATTGACGCGGAGCCGGTCGACGTATGGGTAGACGGCGATCGCATTCTGCAGGTGATGGGTAATTTAATCCGCAATGCGATCAAGTTTTCCGAGAAGGGCGGCGAGATTCGTCTGGCCGCACAGGCTACGAGCGAAAAGGAAGTCACCTTTGAGGTGCAGGATCATGGCGCGGGTATTCCCCCGGAAAAGCTGGAGTTGATTTTCGAGCGGTTCCAGCAAGCGGATGCGTCGGATTCACGCTTGCAAGGTGGTACAGGGTTAGGACTGGCGCTGGCCCGCGGGATTGTGAATCAGCACGGAGGGCGGATTTGGGCGAAGAGCAGCCCGGGCAATGGGAGTACGTTCTACTTCACTGTCGAACAATATGTGCCCACGGATGATTCTGAGAGTGCTGAAGAGCAAGCGCCAGAAGCAAGCCCGAACTCAGCTTCCTCCACAGCGCCAGAAGAAAAGACAGACCTTTGATGCTGAACCAGGAGATTTTCCTTATTCTTCAGAGCCGCGTAGTTGGGCGATGACGGTGAAGTCTTCGAGGGTGGTGGTGTCGCCCTTGATTTCGCCGCTGGTGGCCAGCTCTCGTAGTAAGCGGCGCATGATCTTGCCGCTGCGAGTCTTGGGTAGGGCTTGCGTGAAGCGGATGTCGTCAGGCCGGGCCAGTGAGCCAATTTCCCTGGCTACCCACTCGCGCAATTCCTCCTTCAGTTGCGGCGACGGATGATGACTGCTCTCAAGCGATACGAACGCTGCAATCGCCTGCCCCTTCAAGTCATGCGGACGACCGACCACCGCGGCTTCCGCCACCTTGGGATGCGCGACCAGCGCTGACTCCACTTCCATGGTTCCCAGACGATGACCACTCACGTTGATCACGTCGTCGACCCGGCCCATCAGCCAGTAGTCGCCATCTTCGTCGACCCGCGCCCCGTCTCCAGTGAAGTAGTTGCCGGGAACTTCTGACCAATAGGTCTGCGCATAGCGGTCGGGATCGTTGAAGATGGTGCGGGCCATGGAGGGCCAGGGCTTGCGGATCACCAGCAATCCGCCGCTGCCCGCGGGTACGGTTTCGCCTTCTCGATCGACGATCGCCGGCTCAATGCCCAGAAACGGACGGGTCGCTGAACCAGGCTTGGTCGGGACCGCACCGGGCATCGGTGCCAGCATGATGGCTCCCGTCTCGGTCTGCCACCAGGTGTCGACGATGGGACAACGTCCCTTGCCGATGATCTCGCGATACCAGATCCAGGCCTCGGGATTGATCGGCTCCCCCACCGTACCCAACAAGCGAAGGCTGGCCAAGGAATGACGCAGCGGATATTGATCGCCCCATTTAATACAAGCGCGGATGGCAGTAGGAGCAGTGTAGAAAACAGTGACCCTGTGGCGGTCAACAATCTTCCACAAGCGGTCCGACTCTGGAAAATTAGGTGCGCCTTCGTACATCACCGTGGTGACGCCGTTCTGCAGAATGCCGTAAACAACATACGAATGGCCGGTGACCCAGCCAATATCGGCCGTGCACCAGTACACATCGTCCGGCTTGAGATCGAATATCAGCTTGCTGGTCAGATAAGTCTGGACGGAATAACCACCGGTGGTGTGCACCAGGCCTTTGGGTTTCCCTGTGGTTCCGGAAGTGTAGAGGATGTATAGCGGATCTTCCGCGTCCAGCGGCTCGGCCGGGCACTCGGCCGGGGCTTTGGCTACGAGATCGTGCCACCATTGATCGCGGCCCGGCTTCATGTTCACGGCAGATCCGGTGCGGCGATAGACGACAACATGCTTGACTGTAGGGCAATTGTTTAATGCCTCGTCAGCAATTGGCTTAAGGCGAACTTCCTGCCCACGCCGGTACGATCCGTCCTGAGTAATGAGCGCAACGCAGGAGGCGTCGTTGATGCGGTCGACGAGTGCGTTGGCCGCAAATCCACCAAAAATGACCGAATGCACCGCACCAATGCGTGCGCAGGCCAGCAGGGCGATGGCCAGCTCCGGGGTCATGCCCATGTACACCGCGACGCGATCGCCTCTCCGTACTCCCAGGCCTTTCAGCACGTTGGCGAATTTCTGCACCTCGAGGTAGAGTTCGCCGTAGGTAACGGCGCGGGTCTCGCCGGGCTCGCCTTCCCACAGGATGGCCACCTTGTCCTTGCGGACGCTCAGGGCGTGACGATCGACGCAGTTGTAGCAAAGATTGATCTTGCCGCCGACGAACCAGCGCGCCGAAGGAGGATTCCATTCGAGAACGCTAGTCCAGGGAGCGAACCAGTGCAGTTCACTCGCGATCTCCGCCCAGAAACGCTGCGGATCCTGAATAGAGCGGCGATAGAGCGTCTCGTATTCCTCGAGGCTCTTCACGTGCGCCTTTGCGGCAAATTCGGCGGGCGGAGGAAAAACCCGGTGCTCATGCAGGGTGGAATCTAGGTTCGGATTGATGGTGCCGGTTTCCATGGCTCTCGCTTTCCCTCAAGCATTCTACTCATGCCGCAGCTATTTGTAGCGCTGCTGATGCCATTGCCAGGCGCTGCCCACAATGTCGTCGAGGTGGTCGTATTTTGGCTTCCAACCGAGCTCGGTTTCTATTTTTGCTGAGCTGGCGATCAGAACGGCCGGATCACCTGGACGGCGAGGCAATTCCTCGGTTGGAATCGCATGCCCGGTCACTCGCCGTGCTGATTCCACTACTTCTCGCACCGTGAAACCATGGCCATTGCCAAGGTTGTAGATCATCCGGTCGTGTTCATCGAGCGCGTTGAAGGCTAACAAATGTGCTTCTGCGAGGTCCTGCACGTGGATGTAGTCGCGAACGGCGGTACCGTCGCGAGTGGGATAATCCTGGCCAAAGATCTTGATGCTCGGGCGCCTGCCAAGCGCCACGTCGAGAATGAGTGGAATCAAATGCGACTCCGGCTCATGGGCTTCTCCTCGGCCTGGAATCGCTCCCGCAACGTTGAAATAGCGCAAGCTGGCGTAGCGCAGTCCGTGAATACGGTGGATCCAGGAAAGCATTTGCTCCACCAGCAGCTTCGATTCTCCATAAGCGTTGGTGGGAGCGAGCGCGGCGTCCTCTGCGATGGGGGTTTTCACTGGTTCCCCATAAACGGCCGCAGTGGAGGAAAAAACAATTTTCGGTAACTTATTTCTCACCATCGCTTCGAGCAGGCCCAGGGTTGAGGCTGTGTTGTTACGAAAGTAAAGTTCGGGGAAGCGCATGCTCTCCCCGGCTTCGATGAGCGCGGCAAAGTGCATGACGCCGGCAAAGGAACCATCCCGGAACAAGTCGTCAAGCCTTTTGCCATCAGCGACATCACCCTCGACAAAGGTGGCGCCGGCAGGGACCATGGAACGCTGCGCGTGGCACAAGTTGTCGTACACCACGACCGTATGTCCACGGTCCAATAGGAGTTGGGTTACAGTTCCGCCAATATAGCCTGCCCCGCCGGTTATTAAAATCTTCACGCCTTTACAGCTCCTTCTAGTAGTCTTGGGTGAGAGCCGAATACGGCCATATTGAATAAAGCATCAAACGTTGTTGGGCCGGGGATCGTGGTGGGGCTTTTGGGCGACGCTAAGGAAGAGCAATCCGGCGCCCCCGACAAGGGTTTCTGAAAGCTTTGGGTTCTGCCCCCAAGGTGAGATTCGAAAAGCGATGGCTTTGTTCATGCCTTATCCATACACTTCTGTTCCCAACCGCTCCACCTTTGGGTTACTGCGTCCTCACAAAATCTCGTCTATCGTGAGCTTATCCGCAAGTACTTTGGTACTGAGATGTTGCACGGTGCGGAAGTCGATAAAGGCTGCAGGTTTCTCGGCAGAACTCGGGGGTTGTAAAGCATCGTACCCGAGTACGCGTCTGTTTGAATGTACGAGTTTTTTCGCTGCTCTTTCATCGCCCAGTGGCTCGCACATCACTCTTACGATTAGAGAGAATTAGGGAACTTCAATTATGCCGAAAGATCTAATGAATCGCGATACATTCGGACTCCTCCCCGAACCAGAGGGGCGTTGGGGCTCCTTTGGGGTCAGCATGGTGACGAATATTCTCGTCATGTCTCTGCTGATTCTGCTGACTGCTGCGATCCATAAAGTGGAGAAGCAGAAGTATAACGAGACCCTGATCTTTCCTCAGGAAGTTCCGCCACCACCCAAGATTATTGTTCCCAAAGTGAGGGTCATCGCCCCGCCGCAACCTGAAGTGGTGAAGCTGACGCCGCCCAAGATTGTGGTCCCAAAGATCCAGCCCCCGCCCGAGATTCCCAAACCGGTGAAGCTCGACCAGCCGGAGCAACCCAAGCTGCCGCCAGCGCCGCCTAAAGCGGTAGCCCCTCCGCCGCAGCCCAAGGTAGGACTGTTTTCCAGCCCCAAGCCTACTGAAACGGCCAATAACCAGGTGAAACCGGACGTCAAATCAGGCGGGTTCGGTGATCCTATCGGGGCCAAGACTAACCCCAACAGCACCAAGTCTGCCCTGGTGGCGGTGGGAAGCTTCAACAGCGCGCCAGGAGCGGCTACCGGCGCTGGTGCTGCGCGTAAAGGCGCGGTCGGAGGCACCTCGTTTGGTGCCGGAGTGGCGAATGGCGTCCCTGGCGGACACGACATGGGCAAGGTGGCTTCTGCCGGCTTTGCCAACGGCGTGGTCGGCGGTACCGGCAAACCAGGCGGTACGGGCACGGTCGCAACTGGTGGTTTTAACCAAGCGGGCCCTGCGCCCACCCAGGTGGCGATCAAAACCAACGAACCGGCCTTCATCCCGCCGATTGTCATCTCGGAGCCGCATCCGGAGTACACGCCGGAAGCTGCTCAGTTGAGGATCCAGGGAGAGGTTACTTTGCAGGTGCGTTTTCTGGCCTCTGGCCAGGTAGAGGTATTGCGGGTAGTAAACGGATTGGGGCATGGTCTGGACGAGGCGGCAAAACGTGTTGCCGAGCAAATCCGGTTCAAGCCCGCGATTAAAGATGGGCATCCGGTTGATCACACGACCTTGATTCACGTGACCTTCCAGCTGGCCTAGCCAGTGATTGCCCAGGTTCTACGAATTTCAGTTCGAAATTGTTTTCAGGTTACAGGAGCCAGGAAATGACCCTGCGTCGAGTTTGGATTACCAGTCTGCTGCTGACGCTCACTGCGTCGGTAGCACAGGCCAAAACCAAGTATCAGCCCCCAATGGCTTTGTCGCCGGAACAGAGTGCGCTGGTGCAAAAAGCGATTGCGGCCGAAAAGGTCACCATCAAGCAGATCCAGAAGCACTCTCCGCTGGTGCAGACCTACATCCAAAATATGCGGCCGGATCAGGTCCTGTATGCGGTGCCGGAATCGGACCAGTATCTTCTGGGCCGGGTCGACTTCGGCAAGTCAATCAGCGACACTTCGTACTCCGAGCAGGGCAACAGCAAGGGCCTGTTCAAGGGTTCGATGAAGTATGTGTCGGGTCTGACCAAGGCGTTCAAGATGCAGTACATCTCTGCCGGCTTTATGGAGATGATGTTCCTGGATCCGATCTCCTTCGACCAACAGCACTATGACTTCGCCTATGTTCGCCGCGACTTCCTGGGCGCGGTGCGCACGCTGGTATTCGATGTGCACCCCAAGCCGGGCACCGGCAGCGGCCGCTTTACCGGCCGCATCTGGGTTGAAGATCAGGGCGGAAACATCGTCCGCTTCAACGGCACCTACACCGGTGGCAACCAGGACGATGACAGCTCCAGCTACTTCCACTTCGACAGCTGGCGCGAAAATCTGCAGCCTGGTCTGTGGCTGCCGGTAGGCGTCTATGTTGAAGAGACGCAGAAGAGCTCCGAGCACCCGGTTTCCTTCAAGGCTCAGACCTACATCTGGGGATACAGCCTGAAGCTGCCCACCCACGAGTCTGACAATGAGTCGGTGAAGATCGACGACGTTCAGGACCAGAGCGATCAGAGTGCGGACCTTAGCCCTCTGCAAGCTCAGCGGGAGTGGATTTCGCAGGCGGAAGAGAACGTCCTCGATCGCCTGGTACAGGCAGGCTTGCTCGCGCCTCCCAGCGACTTTGACAAGATCCTGGAACAGGTTGCCAATAACATCATCATCGGCAACAACATCCAGATCACCGATGCGATTCACTGCCGTGTGCTGCTCACCGCACCGCTGGAATCGCTGGCTGTGGGCAACACCATCATCCTGAGCAAGGGCCTGATCGACGTGCTGCCTTCTGAGGCTGATCTGGCCGCCGTGTTGTCCTTCCAGTTGGCACACATTGTTCTGGGTCACCACATCGACACCCGTTATGCATTCAACGATCGTCTTCTGTTCCCGGACGAAGCGACCTTTGAGCGCATCCACATGTCGCACTCTGATGCAGACAACGACTTGGCAGCAAAGAAGGCGATCGATCTGTTGGCCCACTCGGTGTATGCCAACCAGCTGGCGCAGCCGGGGCTCTTCCTGGCGCAACTAGACGCGCGGTCGCATCAGCTGACAGCTCTGAACACTCCGCGGTTGGGTGATTCCCTGCTGCGCCCCACCGGTGAACCCTGGCTGAATGCGCTGATCCCTAAAGCGCCCAAGCTGGACATCAACAAGCTCGATCAGATCGCGGCCTTGCCTCTGGGCAGCCAATTGAAGATCGATGCATGGGACGACAAGGTCATCCGCTTGAACGCCAGGGCAGCACCGATCATGAACGCGCGGGATAAGATGCCCTTCGAGGTGACTCCGGTCTTCTTCCGCTTAACCCGCTACACGCCGCCTGTCGCGCCCGTTGCGACACCGGCTGCAGGAGCTGCAGATTCTACGGCTCCCGCGGTGGACACACAGCAGAGTGCGGCTCCGGCGCAGGCGTCGGCATCGCAACCGAGCCCACAGTAAACTGCTGTTAGAGGGTTTACCAACGGGAATCCTTCAACGTAAAGCATCACAGAGGCGGGGTAGACTGAACCTACTCCGCCTCTGCTGCGTTTTCCGGGGAATTTACTTGCGTGGTGTTCATGGCTAAAAGGTCCCTGCTGGCAAGCTTGTTCCTCCTCCTGTTCTCCGTGTCAATCAGCGGTCCTCTTCATGCCCAGGTAGTTGCTGCTGGCCGGGGTGGCGCCCATTTGGTTGTAGGAGGGTTTTTTTCGGAATTCCAGCCCGATTATGGGCCGAACCACCTTCTGGGTATCGGCGGCTATGTCGATTTCAATTTGCGTGGACATCTGGGTGTAGAAGGCGAGATGCGCTTTCTGCGCTTTAATCAGACCTACGACGTACACGAAGACAATTACAACCTCGGTCCCAGGTACCGCTGGCGTTTTCATCGCTGGGAACCCTATGGGAAAGTCATGATCGGCAATGGTCAGTTCAATTTCCCGTTCAGTTATGGCCATGGCGGATATTTGCTGGTGGCGCCGGGCGGCGGGTTAGACATTCATTTCCACCGCTTCACGATCAGAGCAGTCGATTATGAGTACCAGCACTGGTACAACTTCCAAAACAGTTCGTTGACTCCCAACGGGTTCAGCAGCGGAATCGCCTACCGGATTTTCTAGCAGGGTGGGGAAAAAACGTGTGAGGGAAAGAACCGCAGGTTCCTCCACTACGCTTCGCTCCGGTCGGGATGACAATTCTGTAGTGCCCGCAAAAGCTTTCAGCGCGAAACCCCTGCCCCTGCAACAGAATTGTCATCCCGACCGAAGCGTACCCGGATTTCCTACTTCGCGCCGCTTGCGACGACCACGTGTGCGGCTCTTCGCAGAGAGAGCCGCATGATCATCAAAGCCACGGGTCTCGACAGGAAATCCGGGGGAGCGTAGTGCAGGGACCTGCGGTTTCGTTTCCCCAAGGAATCACATCCCCTCTCAAGCCCGGTCGAAACCCAGGTCTCGAAAGCGAGACCTGGGCCACCCACTATTCACGCTGTGAGAGGGAAAAGCAGTGTGGTTGAGGGTTAGAAGTGGTAGGCGATGCCGATTACGGGGTTGTAGACGTTGTAGAACCGGCCGGTCTTCTGGGGTTCGAGGCCGAAATTCGGAGTCTTCATGAGCAGGCCGCGGTACTCGGCGCGAATGTCCCAGCTCGGGCTTAGCTCATACGCGACACCGCCGCCGTACACGGCTCCCAGGATGGTTTGCCCCTTAACATCGATTTGGGTGGTGCTGGCGTCGTCAAGAGGAGCAAACAAGAAGGCGGCCGGACCGGCCTCAAGAAAAGGATTCCAGTTCTTGAAATTTGCGTTCAGGACATAGGCTCCGGAAATTTCCTGCATCCGGTCGTGCACTCTCACGTTGTTGAAGCTGGTGTAGTACTTTTGCGCGTTCTGCGAGTATTGATAGTTGAGTTCCAACCCGCTTCGCGGAGTGAGCATATAACGGTAGCTCACCAGACCGCCCAATCCGTAGGTTCCGGTTTGCTGAACATCATTGCCAGTGATAAACGGGGGAAAGATGCCGGTTACGCTCAAACTTATATCCTGACGGCTTTCCTGGGCCTGACTCGCAACTGCCATGAAGGGCAGAAGCAGAAATAACAACAACGTTTTCCTCATTCGTTCCTGAACCTCTCGCCTGCGCGCAACCGAAAATGCTTGATCCTTCCCGCAATTGTACCTATCCCGCGCGTTCGACGCGAAACTCATAGGGGGCGCCGCGCTCCAGCGACAGCGAACGCACCACCTTGAGAAACGCTATCGCGGCATGAGAGAGGTTTGCCCGCTTGCGGTGAACCAATCGAAGGTGGCGCTCAAACCGCAACGCTTCTACCGGAACCTGGACCAGTTCTCCGCTGGCCAACTCACGGCCTACCGTCAGCCCGGGAACCAGGGCCACGCCGTTCCCCATGGCGACAAACCGTTTGACCGCCTCCAGACTGGGCAACTCCATTCCCATATTCAGGGGTGTTTTGTGTTTCTCGAAGGCCGCAACTACCTGGCGGCGCAAGGGCGAGGGCACATTGTGGGCAATGAAACTCTCCGCGCCCAGGTCCTCAATCGCAATTCCCTTCTCTCGCGCCAAGGGATGATCTGGATTCACAACAAACGCCAGCTCATCGGTGTAAACAGAGATCGTCTTGAAAAGATCTGACTCAGGACGGAAGGAGAGGATACCGATCTCGACCGTCCGTTCGAGCACATCCTCGGGGATGCGGCTGGCCAGGGAGCGCTGAATACTTACCGCGATCTGCGGGCAAAGACGGCGGAAGCGGTCTAATATCGGCAGCAGGTAAAGACAGGTGTACTCGTTGGCGGCAATCAGCAGCCTGCCTCGATCCAGGGACTTCAGCTCCTCCATCGCGCTTGCCGCTTCTGCCCGCAGGTTCAACATTCGCCGCGCGTACTCGAGCAGAACTTCGCCGGCCGCAGTCAGGGTTCCATCCCGGGCGCTGCGTTCGAAGAGCACCTCGTTCAAATCGCTTTCGAGCTTACGAATGATCTGGCTAACTGCGGGTTGAGTGCGGCGCAGCCGCTTGGCGGCACGTGAGAATCCCTTCTCTTC
Organism: uncultured Acidobacteriaceae bacterium; assembly: GCA_963826875.1. Taxonomy (GTDB): domain Bacteria; phylum Acidobacteriota; class Terriglobia; order Terriglobales; family Acidobacteriaceae; genus PALSA-350. The sequence continues at coordinate 183,753 of CAWGYP010000003.1, forward strand.
AGCTACGGCGAGAAAGGTCTCCAGATGGTGAATATCCATAAGTAGCGACAGGTATTTTCAGTAGATTTCTCACTACTATAAGCTTATTTTATCGTTTTTAGAAGAATTATAAATTTGCTCTATGGCTGTAGATTCGAGAGAATAAGACAGTAGTGAACGGTGGCGCCTCCATGAGTCAGGATCGCGTGTTCTTTTTTGATACCACGCTGCGCGACGGCGAACAGTCTCCGGGCTGTAGCATGACCACTCCGGAAAAGCTGCGCATGGCCCACGGTCTCGAGGCCCTAGGCGTCGATATCCTGGAAGCCGGCTTCGCGATTGCTTCCCCAGGCGACTTTGCCGCCATCAACAGCATCTGCCGCGAAGTGCGGGGGCCACGCATCGCTTCGCTGGCCCGTACCCGCAAAGAAGACATTCAAGCCGCCGCGCGATCGCTCGAAGGCGCAGACCGGGCGCGCATCCACGTGTTTCTGGCCAGCTCGGATATCCACTTGGAGCATAAGCTTAAGATCACCCGGGCGGAAGCTTTGGAGCAAGCCGGCACGGCTGTTCGCCTGGCACGCAGCTATGTTGACGACGTGGAGTTTTCGCCTGAAGATGCCACCCGATCGGATCCGGACTATTTGTGCAGTGTGGTGGCGGCGGCAATCGAAGCCGGTGCGAGCACGATTAATTTGCCGGATACCGTCGGCTACTGCGTTCCTAACGAGTACGGTGCCATGTTCGCCATGCTAAGGAAACGGGTGCCGCAAGTTGCGGGGATCACGCTTTCGTCCCATTGTCACAACGACCTCGGCATGGGGGTAGCCAATAGCCTGGCGGCAGTCGAGGCCGGGGCGCGGCAAATCGAGTGCACGATCAATGGCATTGGCGAACGGGCCGGAAATGCAGCGCTTGAAGAATTGGCCGCGGCTATGTTGGTGCGCCCGGACAAATTTCCCTATGCGCACGGCCTGGCGCTGGAAAAGTTGTACCCCACGAGCCAGTTGCTTTCTGAGTTGATTAGTCAGACCCCCGCGCCCAACAAGGCAGTTGTGGGCAGTAACGCGTTTGCCCACGAGGCCGGCATCCATCAGCACGGCATGCTGGCGCACCCGTTGACGTACGAGATCATGACCCCGGCTTCGGTAGGGGTACCCAACAATCGCATGGTTCTGGGCAAGCATTCTGGCCGGCGCGCCCTGGCGCATCGTCTTAAAGAGCTTGGCTTTGCCCTCGACACTGCGGATCTGGATCTGGTCTACCACCGCTTCAACGAACTGGCGGATCGCAGAAAGGCGATCTTCGATCAGGACCTTATTTCCCTGCTCCCAGACCACCATCGGCTCCGGGCTGAAGCTGAGTTGACCACAGGAGGTCCATAAACAATGAAGTTGAAAGTTCTGGTCGGCGCCGGAGACGGAATTGGCCCGGAAGTGACGCGCGAAGCAGTGCGCATTCTTACTTCAGTGGCGGAATTCGGCGGCTATGACTTCCAATTCACCGAATCGCCCATTGGTGGGGTTGCCATTCGCCAGACGGGCACGCCGTTGCCTGCGGCAACGCTGGACGCGGCCCTGGAAAGCGATGCGGTTTTGCTGGGTGCTGTGGGCAGCAATGAATTTAATGCGCTGCCTCCGGATCGCCGGCCAGAAGCGGGGCTGTTGCAGCTTCGCCAGGCCCTGGGAGGCTTTGCCAATCTGCGGCCTGCCTTTGCGTACAAGGCGTTGTCGGGCAACTCGCCATTGCGCCCGGAAGTGACCGAGGGGGCGGATATTTTGTTTGTCCGCGAGCTGCTGGGCGGGCTTTACTTCGGCGAGCCACGAGCGTGGGACCGGGAGAGCGGAGCGGCCTGGAACACGATGCGGTATACCCGGGACGAGGTCGCACGAGTGGCGCATGTGGCGTTTCACCTGGCTGGGCTGCGGCGTAAGAAGGTGACCTCGGTGGATAAGGCAAATGTGCTTGAAGTGTCGCAGATGTGGCGGGCGACGGTCGTTGAGGTTGCACAGCAATATCCGGGAATCGCACTCGAACACCAATATGTGGATGCCTGCGCGATGCACTTGATGAACACCCCGCGCAACTTCGATGTGGTGCTTACGGAGAATTTGTTTGGCGACATTCTGAGTGATGAGTCCGGGGTGATTACCGGTTCGCTGGGAATGCTGCCATCGGCCACCATTGGTGGTGCGGTCAACCTGTATGAGCCGGTGCATGGTTCAGCACCTGACATCGCCGGTAAGGGGATTGCCAATCCGCTGGGCGCAATTCTTACCGCGGCGATGATACTGCGCCACTCCGCCAACCTGGAGCAGGATGCACAAGCGGTCGAGTTGGCAGTGCGCAAGGTTCTGGAGCAGGGGTATCGAACTGCTGATCTGTTGCGCGCGGAACAGCCTGGACAGCATGTATCGACCCAGGAGATGGGACGGTTGGTGCATCAGGCGTTGAACGAGATTATTGACCGCCGGCAGGCTTTGCACGCTGTCTAGGGTGAGAGTGGATGAGGCCGTGGGGCGCACCGCAGGTCCCTCCACTTCGCTACGCTCCGGTCGGGATGACAAGGGTAGAGGGGTTTGTCTTAGGAAGATTAGCTAACGGATGTTGACCTGAGCTGTTGACTGAGTGCGAAAACTTCAGGGCGAGAGCGGTGGTATCCCACATCTCGCGAAAAACGAGCGAGATGCCCCGAATTTCCTGTACGCAGCTCCGGACAGGACCGGGTGTGCGCCTTTCATTAAGGAAAGGCGCATGAAGTTGAGGGAACCCACGAAACCCCACAGGAAATCGGGGGTGTGGGGCACCCATTGTCGTGGCGGGGTGAGAGTCTTAGGTCGAAACGCGGAGAGTTTTTAGGGAAAACGTATGTCACACGGTCCAAGAACGCTGTTTGAGAAGGTTTGGCAATCGCATGTGGTCGTGGCTCCTGACGGGGAGCCGGCGCTGCTTTATATCGATCTGCATCTGTTGCATGAAGTCACTTCGCCACAGGCGTTTGAAGGCCTTCGCCTGGCAGGCCGCACCGTTCGCCGGCCTGATCGGGCGGTGGCGACGGTCGACCATAATGTGCCCACCACGGCCAACCGACTGATTATCGAAGATGCGATCGCAGCCAAGCAGATGGATGCGCTGCGCGCCAATTGCGCCGAGTTCGGGATAGAACTCTTCGATGTTCAGTCTGCAGAGCAAGGGATCGTGCATGTGATCGGTCCGGAACTGGGCTTCACCAAGCCGGGCATGACCATTGTTTGCGGCGATAGCCACACCAGCACTCATGGTGCTTTCGGCGCGTTGGCCTTCGGTATCGGCACTTCAGAGGTGGAGCACGTTCTGGCCACCCAGTGCCTGCCACAATCGCTGCCCAAAACCTTCCGCATCACCGTGGACGGCAAGCTGGGACCTGCCGTTACGGCGAAAGACATCGCGCTCGGAATTATCGGCCACATTGGAACGGACGGGGCGAGTGGTTGCGTGATTGAGTATGCCGGTTCGGCGATTCGCGCACTCTCGATGGAAGGCCGCATGACGCTGTGCAACATGAGCATCGAGGCAGGGGCCCGTGCAGGCATGATTGCTCCCGACGAAACCACCTTCCGCTATCTGAAGGGACGGCGATTCAGTCCCACGGGCGCTGATTGGGATCGCGCCGTCGCTGAATGGCAGTCGTTGGCGAGCGATCCTGACGCCAGGTTCGATCGCGAATTGGTGCTCCACGCAGAAGATCTGGCGCCGTTCGTTACCTGGGGCACGAGCCCAGGAATGGTGGTACCGGTGACGGATCGCGTGCCTGATCCCGCGAAGAGCAATTCGGCTGCAGAACGGCGGGCTTGGGAACGGGCGCTTGAATACATGGCCCTGGAACCAGGCAAAGCCATCGAAGAGTTGGCCATCGATCGGGTATTCATCGGATCGTGCACCAACGCACGCATCGAAGATCTTCGCTCCGCGGCCAAGATCGTCAACGGGTACCACGTTCATCCACAAGTGCGGGCGATGGTCGTTCCCGGCTCACAGCAGGTGAAGAAGCAAGCGGAAGAAGAAGGACTGGATGAAGTCTTTCGCGCAGCCGGTTTCGACTGGCGCGAGCCCGGCTGCTCCATGTGCCTGGGCATGAATCCTGACATCCTGGCTCCCGGTGAACGCTGTGCCTCGACCAGCAATCGCAATTTTGAAGGGCGGCAGGGCCGCGGGGGCCGAACCCACCTGGTGAGCCCCGCGATGGCGGCCGCCGCCGCTGTTTCCGGGCACTTCACCGATGTCCGTAAGTGGCAGTTTCGTGAAGTGGAGTCTTTCGCATGAAGCCATTCCGCAAACATAAAGGTGTGGTAGCTCCGCTCGATCGCGCGAACGTCGACACCGATCAAATTATCCCGAAGCAATTCCTCAAGCGTATCGAGCGCACCGGATACGAGGATTTTCTGTTCTTTGATTGGCGGCGCATTCAGGAGGGACCAGAAGCGGGTTCGCCACATCCTGATTTCGTGCTGAATCAGCCCCACTATAAGAATGCGGAAATTCTGGTGGCGGGCAAGAACTTCGGCTGCGGATCATCGCGTGAACACGCCGCCTGGGCTCTTTCCGACTACGGCTTTCGCTGTGTGATCGCGTCGTCGTTCGCAGATATTTTTCATTCCAACGCGGGCAAGAACGGCATTCTGCTCATCACCCTGCCCGAGGAACATGTGCAGACGCTGATGCAGCGTGCGACATCGATTCCCGGCTACCAGCTTACGGTTTCGCTGGAAGACGAGAAGCTGCATGATGACCATGGCCTCTCGATTCCCTTCTCCACCGATCCATTTCGCCGGGAATGCCTGCTGCTGGGGCTGGACGACATTGGGTTATCGCTCAAACACGGTGGAGCGTTGGAGACTTTTGAACAACAGCACGATCGGCAATTCTGGTTTGCGCCTCGGCCACAAGGAGCTTTATGAGCATGGAAGAGAAGACTCGGCTTACCGGTGCGGAGATTATCTGGGCCACACTGGAGGGAGAAGGAGTACGCGAGGTTTTTGGTTACCCAGGCGGAGCGATTCTGCCAGCGTACGACGCGCTGCGGAAATTTCCCATCCGTCACATCCTGGTGCGGCATGAGCAGAGCGCAGTGCACATGGCTGACGGCTACGCGCGGGCGTCGGGACGCACCGGCGTAGCGATTGCTACCTCTGGCCCGGGCGCCACCAACATGGTCACCGGCATTGCTACGGCCATGCTTGACTCGATTCCGTTGGTTTGCATTACCGGCCAGGTGGCAAGCAAAGTACTAGGCACGGATGCGTTTCAGGAAGTGGATATCACCGGCATTACGCTTCCAGTAACCAAGCATAACTATGTGGTCACCCGTGCTGAGGACGTGGCGCCGGTGCTGCGCGACGCGTTCCGGGTGGCCATCTCGGGACGCCCCGGACCGGTGCTGGTGGATATCACAAAGGATGCGCAGCAAGGGACGGCGGAATTTGATTTCGCCTCGGCCGCCCCCAAAAAGATAGGCAGCCACCCCATGTTGAGCGTTTCGGAGTCCAGCATTGCTGAGGCTGCGGAGTTGATCCATGGGGCCAAGCGTCCTGTGATTCTTGCCGGGCACGGCATCATCCAGTCGGGCGCGATGAGCCAGGTGCGGGCGCTGGCCGAGCGGGCACAGATTCCTGTGGCCTGTACGCTGCTTGGCCTGGGTGGGTTTCCCGCCTCGCACAAGCTGAATTTGGGCATGATGGGCATGCACGGTGAGTCGTGGGTGAACCACTCCATCCAGGAAGCGGACTTGCTGATTGCCTGCGGGATGCGTTTTGACGATCGCGTGACCGGCACGCTGGCAACGTACGCGACCAAAGCCAAGAAGATCCACATCGATATTGATCCTTCCGAGATCAATAAAAACGTCGCGGTGAATGTGTCATTAATCGGCGACCTGGCTACTGTGCTGGACCAGTTGTTGCCGCGCATTCGCACCCGCGACGGTGGCGCATGGTTGCATTCGATCGATCGCATGAAGGGCGATGCGGCGGTTCTCGACATCAAGAACCTGCCTGATAATGGTCACTTGTACGCCGCGCATGTGATCAACGATCTGTGGCATGCCACCTCGGGGGATGCAGTGATCACTACCGACGTAGGCCAGCACCAGATGTGGGAGGCGCAGTACTACAAGCATGAGGAGCCGCGCTCTTTGATCACTTCCGGCGGCCTGGGGACGATGGGCTTTGCGCTCCCCGCGGCCATCGGCGCCAAAATCGGCTGCCCCAACAAAGAAGTGTGGGCAATTGCCGGCGACGGGGGATTTCAGATGACGAGTCCCGAGCTGGCCACGATCGTCCAGGAGAAGTTGGATATTAATATAGCCATCATCAACAATGGTTACCTGGGCATGATCCGCCAGTGGCAGGAAACGTTCTACGAGAAGAACTACGAATGCTCACCGATTTTTTCCCCGGACTTCGTTAAGCTGGCAGAGGCTTTCGGCATCCGTGCTGCGGCGGTGACCACGCGCGCTGAAGTGATGAGCACAGTCCAGGCGGCGCGCAGCCATAAGGGCCCGTTCCTGATCAATTTCATGGTGGAGCAGGAAGATACGGTTTATCCGATGATTGTCCCCGGAGCAGCACTGCACGAAATGATCCGCCGGCCCAAAGCAAATCCGCTGATCGAAAGGTAAGCATGCTGCATACATTCGTCGCCTACGTGGAAGATAAGCCCGGTGTGCTCACGCGCGTGGCGTCGTTATTCCGCCGGTTGAACATTAATATCTCGTCGGTTACCGTGGGTGGTTCGGAACGCCCGAACATTTCCCGCATGACCCTGGTTTGCGATGCTCCCCCGGCGGCTGGGCACCGCATCATGGCTTCGCTTTATAAACTGGAAAATGTGATCCAAGTGGACGATGTGGGACGTTTCTCTTCGGTCAGCCGGGAGCTGGCATTGATCAAGGTAGCCACCACGCCAAAGACGCGATCGCATATCTTTGAACTGGTGAACGTCTTCCGGGCGCGCGTGGTCGACCTGGCGCCGGGGTCGCTGATGATTGAAATCACCGGCAGCGAAAGCAAGATTGAAGGCCTGCTGCAGGTGCTGAACGAAAATGAAGACCGGGTGCTCGAGATTTCGCGCACCGGCCGCATGGTGATGCGCCGCGGTCACCACACCAGCCGGGTGCTGGAAGCACTGGGCGATGTTGAATCGCAGAACGGCGCGGTGAGCCTGCCCATGGCCGATGCGCTGCCTGAGGAAGAGGAGACCGAAGAGTTTGACAACGACAGCGGTCTTCCCCATCAAAAAACGTAACTACGTCTGTATATAAAAGAAAGGTTTTTTAATGACCAAGACTTATCACGACCAGGATGCCGATCTTTCGCTGATCCAAGCGAAAAAAGTTGCCATTATTGGCTATGGATCCCAGGGCCATGCCCATTCGCTGAACCTTAAAGACTCGGGCGTCGACGTACGCGTCGGTTTGCCGGCGAGCAGCCGGTCGATCAAGAAGGCCAAGACTGCCGGCCTCGAAGTGCTGTCCGTCGCCGATGCTGCCAAATGGGCGGATGTGATCATGATCCTGGCTCCCGACACTTCCCAGGCAGCTATCTATCACGAGCACATCGCTCCCTCCATGGGCAAGGGAAAGACGCTGATGTTCGCTCACGGCTTCAATATCCGCTATGGCACCATTGTGCCGACGCCGGAGATCGACGTCAGCATGGTTGCTCCCAAGGCACCGGGGCACCGGGTGCGTGAAGTGTTTACCGAAGGCGGCGGGGTTCCGGCGCTGATCGCAGTGCAACAGGATGCTTCCGGCAAGGCTCATGCATTAGCCCTCTCGTATGCCAAGGCCATCGGGAGCACCCGCGCGGGGGTCATCGAGACCACCTTTACGGAAGAGACCGAGACTGATCTGTTTGGCGAGCAGACGGTGTTGTGTGGGGGCGTCAGCGCGCTGGTGAAGGCCGGCTTTGAAACGCTGGTCAATGCCGGTTACCAACCTGAGGTGGCCTATTTCGAATGCCTGCACGAGTTGAAACTGATCGTCGATCTGATGTATCGCGGTGGCCTGGCGTACATGCGCTATTCGATTTCAGACACGGCCGAGTACGGTGACTACACCGCCGGACCGCGCCTGGTTACGGATGCTACGCGGGCAGAAATGAAGAAGATCCTGAAGGAGATTCAGGACGGGACCTTCGCCACCAAGTGGATCAAGGAGAATGAAACCGGGCGCAAGCAGTTTGACCAGATGCGGAGCCAGGAAGCGGCGCACCCCATTGAAGAAGTGGGGAGCAAATTGCGGGCAGCTATGCCTTTCCTGGATCCAGTGACGGTGACGGTGGACAGCCCAGGGGCGGCGCCTCGCCTGGCAGAACCGGTCGGCGCCTAACAGGATGGGCTCGGACGAATGTTAAGTGGAACACCCAGGTCTCGCTTTTGAGACCCTGGGTGTTCCAGCTACGACCCATTTGCGAGGCAAACCCAGGTCTCAAAAGCGAGACCTGGGCCACCCACTTAAATCTGGAGATGCCGCTCAGCGAGGCAGTTGAGCTCGATTTCGCTACCCAGGAGTAACCTTTTCCACGCACCATTGCGACGTTTTTCGAGTCTACTGAGCATGCACTTGCGCTTTTCGGTTTTCGCTCTTCTGTCGAGCTTTGCGGTCGTTGCCATGTACGGGCAGGTCCCTAAAGAGGAGCCCAGCGCCGGATGCCCGGCGCAACCGAACACGCTTCGGGCCATGCGCAACTGCTATCGCCCGCTGCTGGTCTTCGCCCCGTCCCTGGACCATCCGCAGCTGGTTAGCCAGTTCAACCAGCTCAAGGTACGGGCAATCGAACTCAAGAGCCGCAATTTGCTGTATGTTCCCATTGTCCCGGAGGGGCATAACCAACCCATCCCGGCTTCAAAAGTGCCCACCGCCCGGCTCAGCGAAGATGAGTTGGCAGCCATGCGTCATCGCTTCAAAGTAGAATCCAATGACTTCCTGGTAATCCTGATTGGCAAGGATGGAGGAGAGAAGCTGAACAGCCCAACTCCAGTCACGGTGGACCAGCTGGAGAAATTGATTGACTCTATGCCTATGCGCAAGCGCGAGATGCAGCCGGAGCCGCAAGGCGAGCAGTAGCTCTCGTAAACGTACTAAAAGAAATCCCATCAACAAGTTATGCCGCTATCTGACGAGATGCAGAGGCGGAACCGTAGCGCATCGGCTAACATCAAAGCAACACCGTGAGGTGCCATGACGACCCAAGCCACTGTTCCCAGTTTCACCACGGCGCCCCCGCCATACCGTGCGCCGCATGACCCAGCTAGAGTTCCCGAAATAGTAGAGGCGCTCAAGAAAGTAGCTCCTCTGCACGACTTGCAAGAGTCGGAGTACGAGTGGCTGGCCAAGCACGGTACCGAAATGTTCGCCGAATCCGGAGCTATTTACTTCCGCGAAGGCGATCCTGCCGTGAAGATGATCATCCTGCTCAAGGGCGAGATCTATGTCCGCCGCGAGCATGGAGGACCCGCCGCGCTTTTTATCGGCCGTTCCGGTCTCATTACCGGCGTGCTCCCCTTTTCCCGCATGAAGGCTTATGGCGGGCTGGGTTATACCTCGACCCCAACCTGGGGACTGGAGTTTGATCGATCCCTGTTTCCGGAGATGCTCAAAACCATTCCCGCGTTGACGGAGCGGTTTGTGGGCATTCTTCTGGATCGTGTGCGCGAAGTGACGCGGATGGAGCAACAATCCGAGAAATTGAACGCGCTGGGTAAGCTTGCGGGCAACCTGGCTCACGAACTCAACAATCCTGCTTCCGCAGCCCAGCGCTCCGCCGCGGGCATTCTGGAGGAATTACGGGTCTATGGACATGAGCGTTTCAATCTAGGACGGCTTTGCCTGGATGCCGCCAGTACCGAAAAGGTTCTGACTTGGGAAGACCAGGTTCGGGCTGAAGCCAAGCGGTTGGGCAAGCCCGCCGAAACCGAACAGACGCGGCGCGAAGACGAGATCGTCACCTGGCTTCATCGGCATGAAATTCAGGAATCGTGGCACATCGCCCCCGAGCTGGCAGAGTTTGGAGTATTGCCGACGCAACTGGAAACGCTCACCGGCTACCTGGACCCAGACGCCATCGCCGTAGTGCTGTCGCAATTCACCTCTTCGCTGCGCACGGAGAGGATCGCCGAGGCCATGATCGATTCGACGGCCCGCATTTTCGATTTGATCCGCGCCATCAAGGATTACTCCTACATGGACCAGATGCCCATTCAGGAGGTGGATGTTCCCCAAAGCCTGGAAAATACGCTGGCCATGCTTGCGTCTCGTTTGCGCAAAGTGAAGGTTGTGCGCGATTACGAGCCGAACCTGCCTTGTGTCAGCGCTTATGGCAGGGAGCTGAACCAGGTGTGGACCGCACTCATAGAAAATGCGTTGGATGCGGTGCAGGATGAAGGGGAGATCAAGCTGATTGCCCGCACCGCGGGCGATATGTTGTTGGTCGAGATCTGGGACGATGGTCCGGGAATTCCGGCTGAGTTGCAGGCGCGCATCTTCGAGCCTTTCTTTACGACTAAGGCTCCAGGAAGTGGGCTAGGGCTGGGACTGGACGTGGTGAATAGGATTGTTCGCATGCACCGCGGTTTCGTCACCGTACAGTCGAAGCCCGGCGAGACGTGTTTTCAGGTTCGACTGCCGTTGCAGCAAGTGCAGGCTTACTAAAAGAAGCTGAAGGGGCGGAGACCGCTTTTTTCCAGCTCTATTGAGGTGCAGGTACTGCGACCACTTTGACAATTCCGCACTTCGTCTTATTGCCTGTGGAGTTTTTTGCCTCGCCACTTTGTCCGTTGAGTTTGAACTGTATTGGGGAGCCCACCACAAACTGCGTCGGTTTCATCGAGCTACCGAGTTTGGTACGGCAAACATACTCGTTCGATGCCGTATCGATCACCAGATCGTACTGCTGATGCTTCTGCTTCTTGCTGGTGGTGCCCACCGTTTGCAGGTCCTTGAGCGTCGCTGTCTGGACCAGGTCGGCAGCCAGAGCGACGGTCGAAAGTACGGCACCGGCCAGACACAGGCCTAATGATTTGTTTAACGTCACGAGTCCCCCCTTTGATTCAGGCCCCTGCAAGTTTAGCTCCGAACGCCAGCAGCAACGAGCCCAGGATAATGCGATAAATCGCGAAGACAACGAAACCATGGCGCCGCACCCATAACAGAAACCACTCCACGACACCCAACGCCACGAAGAAAGAGACCACGAAGCCAATGGCCAGCACGATCCAGCCATGGCTGGTCATCACCAGGGGTGTTATGTCTTCTCCCGGGATATGCTTCGGATGGATGGTGCGCAGGAATTCGTAGCCGGTCGCCGCGATCATGACCGGGATGGATAAGAGAAAGCTGAACTCGAGGGCCGCAGTGCGCGTCATACCCACGGCTTGGCCTGCAGCAATGGTCGACATGGATCGCGAGACGCCAGGAAAAACCGCAGACATGACCTCCCACAATCCGATCCAGACCGCCTGAAAAAGCGTCATCTGATCCACATCTTTGGTCTTGAGATCGCGACGCACGCTTAAAGCATCCACCACCCACATCACCACGCCGCCGATCAGCAAAGCCATCGCCATGAGGCGGATGCTTTCCAGATGCTTGCCGATTAATTTGACCAGCAAGAGCGAAGGAACGGCGGTGCAAACAAACGCCACCATGGTGAGCGAGAGAGGGTGTGTGAAAACAGTGCGGTCACCGTTTTCCCCCTGGGGAAAGGTACGAAAGAACTCCAGGATTCGACCCGTGAAGAGCACCACAAGGGCGATAATGGCACCCAACTGGATCACCACCGTGTACATCTTCCAGTAAGGGCTGGCCAGGTCAACATGCAGCAGGGCCTCGACCAGCCTGAGATGCGCGGTGGAGCTGACGGGAAGAAACTCGGTCAGTCCTTCCACAATACCTAGCAAGACCGACAGAATGTAATCGTTCAAAGGCCCTCCGGCTACCGACAACTACTGCCGGTCGGTGCCGTAGATGGGAATAGATTCCTGCAACTGGTATACCAGAGTGGCGGCGCGGGCGGCATAGTCCGATTGGGGATATTTGGTAGCAATGGTACCTGCTATGGTTACGGCTCTGTTCTTTGCCTCGGCGGCCTTTTTGTCGTCCCCGTTGGCGTTGTAGATGTCGTTCAGCGCGCCTTGCCGGTAGACCGCGTTGTAGAGCGCTTCAGGGGCGCGGGGCGACGAGGGATGCTCCTGCGCGTATTTTTCATACATCTCCGCTTCCTTCTGCGGGCATTTGGTGGAACCCTGCCAATCGCCGCAGACCTTGTTGTCGAGCATGTCCCAGTCAGCCAGATCGGCCCATTTGGAATTGGGGTAATTTTTCTTTAGTTTGTGCAGTTCCTCGTCATCGATTGATTCGCGCAGGTAGGCGTCTTTTTCGTGTGCCGAGGGGAGCGACATTACGTCGGCCTTTTGCAGTTGCCAGCGAATATCCGCGGAGCGCCAGGCGGCTTCGGGGGTTAGTGGCGACTGGGGAAAAAGATCGGCCATGCGCTGGTAGAGCAACCGCGCGGACTGGGCGACACTCTGGGGAGCCTTGGGGAGGGCGGCATCGATTTCCTGGCTAGCAGCGGCGCCGAAGAGAACTAAATCGCCCTTTGGGGTTTCTGAACTCACCACACCGGCAGCCTGCATCCAGCCGGAGACCGGGACCGCAGCCGCTTCGTGACCAAAGACAGGCGCGTCCTGCGATCTGGAGGTTTCCTCGTCGGTGTTGGCGAACACCCGCAACCAGGGGCCATTTTTCTCGAGAACCACCATTTCCCTGCCGGGCGAGATCTCAGCCAGACGCGAAGAAGAGGGATCTGGCGCCACGTAGAGGTTAGTATTGCGAATCACGGTGGCTTTAGGGCCATTGCTCGGAGCTGGGGATTTTGGCGCCGCAGTCGCCTGGACTGCGAGCAGAAGGAACGCAGAAAGGGAGATGCATGCGGTACGCATTTCTGCTCTAGAATACGCTGCCAACTCAGCCTCCCCAAATGTCGCCTTTTTGGGCGACGTTTCCTTTGCGTGAGAACTAATATTCGGGTGCCCCATCCCTTCGCGCTTTCTGCGAAGGGTGGGATACCACTGCTCTGAACCCGAGACCCTTGCCCCGCACCTTCTGCTTATCCCACCCTTCGCAGAAAGCGCGAAGGGATGGGGCACCCGAATATTAGTTCCCGCGCAACACACTGCGCAGCACTGAGAGCTCGACATTACCTCCGCTCATGATGGCCACGGTCTGCTGCGCCGGCGGCAATTGCTCGCGGTGGAACAGAGCCGCTGCCAGGGCCACTGCACCGCTGGGCTCGGGGACCAATCGTGTGGCAAAAATCGTTCGCCGCATCGTCTCGCGAATCTCTTCTTCTGTGACGGTCACAATGTCGTCTACGTAAGCCTGCATGTGAGCGAAATTCAACGTGCCTACACTTTGCGTTCGTAAACCATCGGCCGCGGTCCGCGAGGTTTGTTCGCCGGTGAAAGATACGATGCTGCCAGCCTTGAAGCTCTCGGCTGCGTCGGAGGCAAGTTCCGGCTCGACTCCTATCACTCGCACCTCCGGGCTGCTCAGTTTCACCGCAGCCGCAACACCGCTCAGTAGCCCGCCTCCTCCCACCGGCGCGAGCACCAGGTCAACCCCCGGCCGGTCGGCAAGAATCTCCAGACCACATGTTCCCTGCCCGGCAATGATGTCGCGGTCGTCGTAGGGTGGGATGACCACATAACCGAAGGCGGCAGCAAGTTCTTCTGCTTTGGCTTTGCGCTCTGCGCTCGCCGGGCCGACGGTGACGATCTCGGCTCCCAGCGCCCGGGTGGCGTTTACTTTCACCAGCGGTGCGTTCGATGGCATCACGATCACCGCTTTGATGCCGAGGGCGCGGGCAGCGTAAGAAACCCCCTGAGCATGGTTGCCGCTGGAATAGGTGATGACGCCACGGGCTTGCTCGCCTGCAGATAGCTGGACAATCTTATTGAAGGCGCCGCGGAGCTTAAAACTGCCGATGGGCTGTAATCCCTCTGCCTTAGCCCAGAGGCCAGACCCTTCCCAGCCGACCAGCGGCGTGTGCAGGGCGACACCGCGAAGCCTATCCTGAGCGGCGCGCAGTTCGGCCAGCGTCACTAACAATTTAGATTTCCAGAATGATGGGCATGATCATGGGCCGGCGCGAAGTGCTTTTCTGGATATAGCGCTTCAGATCAAGACGGATTTTTTCCTTCATGACCCCATAGTCAGCCTTCTCTTCGGCCGACGAGCCCTCGAGCGTCCGGTTGACGATCTCTTTTGCCTGGTCGCTGAGTGCGATTTCGCCGGCAACAAATCCACGCGTCACTACTTCCGGCGCGCTCTCCACTTTGCCGGTGCGCTTGTTGATGGTGATGATGGCCAGCACCAGCCCATCCTCGCTTAAGTGTCTGCGGTCGCGAATAACCAGGTCTTCGACTACATCGGTCGTGGACCCAGCATCGATGCAAACCCGACCGGTGGTGACCTTGCCGTTCTTGGTGGCAGTGTTTGCGTCCAGTTCGAGAACGTCGCCGTCTTCCAGGAGCAGCGCCTGCTGCGGTACACCGGTGTTTTTCGCCAGTTGCACGTGCTTCTGCAGATGCCGGTAGTCGCCGTGAACGGGGATAAAGAATTTGGGCCGCAGCAGGTTAATCATCAACCGCATCTCTTCCTGACTACCGTGCCCGCTGACGTGGATCAATCCGGATTCGCCATCGTCGTAAATCACGTTGGCTTCACGGCGACAAAGGTGGTCGATGACGCGGTAAATGCTCTTCTCGTTGCCCGGGATCACGCGGGAACTTAGCACCACCGTGTCGCCGCGCTCGACGCGCGCGTGCTTGTGGTTATCGACCGCGGCACGGGAAAGAGCGGACATCGGCTCTCCCTGGGTGCCGCTGATCAGAATCAAAACTTCAGAGGCTTGGTAATCGCGGATCTGCCCGGGATGGATCAATAAATTCGGGGGCACCGTGAGGTAGCCGAGGTCCTGCGCGATCTCTGAAGATTCCACCATGGACCGGCCCACAATGGCCACTTTGCGACGATGCGCTTGAGCCAGTTCCAGGGCGATGCGGAGGCGATAAATCGAAGACGAGAAACAGCTGAAGAACAGCTTCTGCTTGGTGCGCGAAAAAATTTCGTCCAGCCGCGGCTTCACTGCCCACTCGCTCGGCGTGTATCCGGCCCTGTCGACGTTAGTGGAATCCTGCAGAAGAGCCAGCACGCCGCGCTTCCCGTACTCGGCAAAGCCGTGCAGGTCGAAGGGCTTTCCATCCGGAGGCGAGAGGTCAATCTTGAAGTCGCCGGTATGGACGATTACGCCAACCGGAGTTTCAATGGCCAGGGCGACACAGTCCACCAGGCTATGAGTCACACGGATCGGCTCGATGATGAAAGCGCCGAGATGAAACTTCTGCCGCGGCGTAATTTCAATCAGCTCCGCGGTCTCGAGCAGCCGATGTTCATCGAGCTTGCCTTCGACGTAGGCGAGAGTGAACTCGGTCGCATAGACCGGTACTTTTAGTTCACTCAAGATCCACGGCAGCCCACCGATGTGATCCTCATGACCATGGGTCAGGATGATGGCGCGGACATGCTGGCGGTTTTCGACCAGGTAGGTGATATCGGGGACGACGATGTCGACGCCTAGCAATTCGGTCTCGGGAAACATGAGACCGGCGTCGATGACGATAATGTCATCTGCCCAGCGTAAGGCCAGGCAGTTCATTCCGAATTCGCCCAGACCACCCAGTGGGATGACTTGTAACTTACCTGAAGACATCAAATTTTAATGCTACCACGCAGTCATTAACGCAACAGGTCTTCAAGGGTCGTGCTCAAGTCTGTCTTGTCATCGCGATACTTAACGATTACCGGCGTGTACAGGCTCAAACCCCAGGCCGGGTCCGCACCACGCTTCAATTCTCTCGCTCCCGGCACCACTACCGCGCCCTCAGGAATAATCAGCGGCTGATCCGGGGAGCCCTTGAGGACCTGGTTGCGCACAATGTCGTAAACCGGCGTTCCCCGGGTGAGGATGGTACCCGCAGCCAATACGGCGCTCTGCCTCACCAGGGTGCCTTCGTAGACGCCTGTGTTGCCGCCGATCAACACGTCATCTTCAATGATGACCGGGGTGGCATTGATCGGTTCCAACACGCCTCCGATCTGCGCTCCGGCGCTTAAATGCACCCGCTTGCCAATCTGCGCGCAGCTGCCGACCAGGGCGTGGGAATCAACCATGGTGTTTTCATCGACGTAGGCGCCGGCATTCACGTACATCGGCGGCATGCACACCACACCCGGAGCGAGAAACGCTCCCTCACGGACGGCTGAGCCACCGGGCACAATACGCACCCCATCCTGGAGGCCGAATCGCCTCATCGGGTAAGTGCTCTTGTCCACAAAGGAGAAAGAGTGACCACCCATTTTCTCGAGCTTGCCCAAGCGGAAGCCCAGCAGGATGCCCTGCTTGACCCAGGGATTAACGCGCCATCCGGTCGAGGTATCAGGATCGGGTTCGGCGGCCCGCAATCGGCCTTCGGTCAGCTCGTTGCGCAATTCGAGGAAGGCCATCATGGCTCCGTGATCACCGACCGCTTCCGGTCCGGCTGCAAAATAGCGTTCGATGGTTGCTTGTAGCGCCATGAGAAGTCCTTAACTTGTCACAAGGGTTTGTTGGGTCTCCAGAGGGTGTGTGAGTACTGGCCGGCAGAACCGCTGGTCCCTCCACTACGCTTCGCCCCGGTCGGGATGACAATTGTGTTGCGACCGCAAGAGCTTCGGCGAGAAATCCTCGCCCCCCGCAATAGAATTTGTCATCCCGACCGGAGCGAAGCGCAGTGGAGGGACCTGCGGTCTCTTTCCCCGGTACTCACACACCCTCTTAGCCGTGGTTCCGAATAGCTGCTTCAATTCGCCAGCAGACCCAGCTCCTCCGCCAAAGCGAACAGCCTGGCTTGGGTCACCGGGGTCACAGGCACCATGGGCAAACGGTAGTTTTCTTTGAGGCGTCCCATCATGGCCATCACACACTTGACGGGTCCGGGACTCGCTTCCCAGAAATTCGCCGTCAGCAGACGAAAGTAGCGGCGGCTGAGGGCTCTGGCGGTCGTCCAGTCATTGTCGAGAGCCGCTCCCGCCATGCGCGCCATCTGTGCAGGAATTTCATTGGATGCCACTGACACCACCCCCGCTCCGCCGAGCGCGATGACGGGCAGAGTCATCAGGTCATCGCCGGCCAAAACGGTGAAATCCGGCGGCATCAAGTAGATCAACTCGGCGATCTGCTGCAAGTTGCCGCTGGACTCCTTCACTCCCTCAATGTTGGGTGCATCCTGAGCCAAACGAAAAATCGTCGCCGGCTCCAGATTCGTCCCTGTGCGGCCGGGAATGTTATACAGCACCACCGGGCACGGTACCGCGTCTGCAATGGCACGGAAGTGACGGTACTGCCCTTCCTGGCCAGGTTTGTTGTAAAAGGGGTTCGCGGTCAGTAGGCCATACACCCCGGCTACAGCCGCGGCTTCTTTTGCGCCGGCAACTGCCTCCCGGGTGGAGTTGTGCGTGCAACCAGCCAGAACCGGCACCCTGCCGGCCGCGGCCCGGATCACGAGGCCAATCACCCGCAGCCATTCGTCATGATTCAGTGTCGGCGTTTCCGCCGTTGTTCCACAGGCGACCAGAAACCGAATGCCGCTTTTGATCTGCCATTCAACTAATTTCGAGAGCGCTTCCTCGTCGAGGCTGCCATCGCTGTGAAAGGGGGTCACCAGTGCTGTGCCGCAGCCACTTAGGGTCATAACAAATGGAGTCTACTACCGTAGCTGGGGATAAATCTCCTTGAAGTCGTAGCAGCCGGTTTTGCCGGCAAGCCACTCCGCTGCCCGAATCGCCCCCACGCCGAAGTTACGGCGAGAAAGAGAATCGTGCCGGATCTGAATCATATCGTCTCCCGACCTGGCGCTGATGACGTGTGAGCCCACTGCGTCACCCTCACGATGCGATATGATCTCGATCGCCCGCGAAGGGTCCCCCAGCAACAAAGACTGCTTCAGGGTGAGTGCGGTTCCCGAAGGCTTGTCCTTCTTGCTCACGTGATGGGTCTCGGTGATGCTGACCTCATATCCCGGCACCAGGGGCAACAAGACCTCGGCCAGGCGATACATCGCCTGAACACCTACCGAAAAGCTGGCACCGTATAAAAGAGCGCCATTGCGCCGTTCGCAGATAGCGCGGATTTCGGTCAGTTTGTCGTACCATCCGGTCGTGCCGACAACCACCCGAGCCCCATTGGCCAGGCAAGCGCGCAGATTGGGAATCACCGCTTCCGGGGTCGTGAAGTCGATGACCACATCGAACTGAGCCAGCATCGGAGCAGTGAGGGCGGAAGCATTGGCATTTTCTTCTTCGCCGATCACCCGGACGCTGTGCCCACGCTCACTCGCAACATCCGCCACCACTCGCCCAGTCTTACCCCGTCCTAACACTAAGAAGATCATGGTTACAAATGCACGCTTTCTATGGCTTTCCTCGCGGTGACGTCGAAGATGTCCGGATCCGGATCGACAAAAAAGGCCGCGTGCAGGGATCGCACCGCCTCATCTACATCATCCTCGTCAATCATGAAGCTCATGTTGATTTCCGAGGCTCCCTGGGAAATCATACGCACATTGATGTGGCGGACGGCGTGAAAAACCTGGGCTGCAATGCCGTTCTGTCCGCGGATATTACCCCCGACGAGGCAGATCAGTGCTTTTCGTCCCTCGTAGGTCACGTCGGCCAGCTTGCTCAGTTCCGCTGCCAGCTCCGGCAGATGATCGTTCGAATCAACGGTGAGGGAGATGCTTACCTCCGATGTAGACACCATATCCACGGCGGTTTTGTGCTTGTCGAAAACCTCAAAGACGGCGTGTAGATATCCGTGAGACAACAGCATGCGGCTGGCAACCAGGTCGACGATGGTGAGCCGCTTCTTGGCCGCGATGGACTTGAAAGGGCTGCGGCCGTGGGTCGCGAGGGCGGTGATACGGGTGCCTTCGTTTTCCGGATTGCGTGAGTTCAGCACCAGCACGGGAATGTTTTTCTGCACCGCGGGAAGGATGGTTGCCGGATGCAGTACCTTGGCTCCGAAATATGCCAGCTCCGCTGCTTCCTCGAAGCTGATGGTCTTGACCCGAAGCGCATCGGGACAGACCCTGGGATCGGCGGTCATGATGCCGTTCACGTCGGTCCAGATCTCGATTGCCTCGGCGTCCATCGCACCCCCGACCAGAGCGGCGGTGTAGTCCGATCCGCCGCGGCCCAGGGTGGTGGTGGCGCCCTCGAGGGTGGAAGCGATAAAGCCACCCATGACCGGGACTTGCCCGGCATCCACCATGGGCTGCAGGTGTTGTGCGCAGCGGGCTTCAATCAAGGCGGCGTTGGGCGTCCCTTTGCCATGTTGGGCGTCGGTCACGATGCAGATGCGGGCATCGATGTGTCCGGCGGGCATGCTCTGTTCAGCAAAGACCTCGGCAACCAGGCGGCTGGAGATACGCTCTCCGAAACTCACCACCAGGTCATTGGTCCTGGCAGTCAATTCGCCGACAGCGGAGAGGCCGCGAAGAATCTCATCGAGGGATTCGAATTCCTGCTGAATCCAACTTTGCAATGGGCCTCGGCGATGGTCCGGCAGCATCAGGGCGGAAGTGTCACAATGGCGGTTGCGAAGACGTGAGCTGATGGCCAGGGCGCCGTTTCGATCTCCCCGGCCGGCGGCTTTGCCTGCGGCTAGAAGCTGATCGGTCACTTTGGCCAGGGCGCTGACCACGACCACCGGGGGCTGGCCGCGGGCGATCCGGCTCTGCACAATTTTGGCCACGTTGAGGATCGCTGGGGCATCTTCAACCGAAGTGCCCCCGAACTTCATCACCACCGGCTTCATGCGGTGACAGCCACGTGATCGCGGGTGGCAGCGGGCACAAGCTTGCCCAGGGCGGCCAGGAACTCACCGTTCAATACCGCAGCGCCGGCTCCGCCGCGAATCGTGTTGTGGGAAAGCACGGTGAACTTCCAGTCCAGCAAGGAGCAGGGACGCAGGCGGCCGACGGTGGCGGCCATCCCTTTGCCGCGCATACGATCCAGCCGCGGCTGGGGGCGGTCTTCGGCGGCACTCCACTCGATCGGCTGGGTGGGCGCGGTGGGCAACTCATAATTGGCGAGGGGTGCGAATTCGCTCCACGCCGCCAGGATGTCTTCCCGCGTAGCCTTGGCTGACAGCTTAATGCTGACGCTCTCCGTGTGGCCGTCCTCGACCGCTACCCGATTGCAGTGCGCGGTCACCCGGGCGTTCAGGGGTTCGACCCTGGTGCCGCTCAGCTTGCCCAGCAGTTTCAACGTTTCCGCTTCCAGTTTTTCTTCTTCGCCCTTGATGTAGGGAACGACGTTGCCCAGGATATCGAGCGAAGGGACGCCGGGGTAGCCGGCCCCGCTGACAGCCTGCATGGTGCTCACAAAAACACTCTCCAGGCCAAACCGGTCGGCCAGCGGCTTGAGCGCGAGGACCAGACCGATGGCACTGCAGTTGGGGTTAGTCACGATGTAGCCACCGGACTGTTTGCGCCAGCTTTGGGTTTCGAGCAGATCCAGGTGGGCCGGATTGACTTCAGGAATTACCAGCGGAACATCCGCCTGCATGCGAAACGCGCTGGAGTTGGAGATCACGGCGCAACCGGCGGCGGCAAAGCGGGGCTCGAGTTCGCGGGCAATGTCGGTATCGAGCGCGGCAAAGATGATGCCCGGCGCGCCCTCTGGAGCCGCCGGCGAAACCATCATGGCGGCGATACGGCTGGGAAGCGGAGTGTCCAGCTTCCAGCGTGTAGCTTCCCCGTAGGTTTTCCCGCTTGATTTGTCGCTGGCGGCCAACCAGACGATTTCAAACCACGGATGTTCTTCGAGCAGTTGGATGAAGCGCTGGCCAATCACGCCGGTGGCGCCAAGAATGCCGATCTTGTGTCGTGTCTGCATGGACTTATGGTGGTGAAAAGATTCTGTCTATTCTAGACCATCGCGCACCGGCACGGTTACGCCAAAGAGTAATGGGTGACTTGAATCCCGAGGGAAAGAAACCGCAGGTCCCTCCACTACGCTATGCTCCGGCCGGGATGAAAATTCTGTTTTGCCCGCAAGAGCCTCAGCGGTAAATACTTGATCCCTGCAACAGAATTGTCATCCCGACCGGAGCATAGCGTAGTGGAGGGACCTGCGGTTTCTTTCCCCGTTACTCGCGCACTTTCTTGAGCCCAAACGCGTCCACTTCATCCTCAACTTGTCACCGGCAAGTCGTTTGCTCAATCCCTCACACGGGTTAGAGGGCAGCCAGAACGGCGGCGGTAAAACCCTTGGTACCGCTGGTGCCGCCCACGTCGCGGGTCAGCGTCTTCTTTTCGATATAGACCTTCTCCAGCGCCACCTGCACCCGATCAGCGGTTTCGGCCTCGTCAATATAGCGCAGCATCAGGATTGCTGACTGGAGCAGCGCCGTGGGGTTAGCGATGTCCTTCCCGGCAATGTCGGGAGCCGAACCATGGACCGCTTCAAAGATGGCGCAGCCAGTGCCCAGGTTGGCCCCGGGCACCAGTCCCAGGCCGCCGACGAACGCGGCGCACAAGTCACTCACAATGTCGCCATAGAGGTTTTCGGTCAGCAGCACATCATATTGATAGGGATTCATGACCAGTTGCATACAGGTGTTGTCGACGATGTGTTCCCCGTAGGTAATCTCGGGATAGCTCTTGGCCACCTCGCGCGCACACCGCAAGAAAAGCCCGTCGGACATCTTCATAATGTTGGCTTTATGGATGGCATGGATTTTGTGCCGCTTGAATTTGCGCGCATATTCAAAGGCAAATTTGGAGATGCGGGTAGAAGCCTTTTCGGTGACGATCTTCAGCGACTCCACCACCCCCGGCACTACTTCATGCTCCAGCCCTACGTACTCACCTTCGGTGTTCTCGCGCACGATGATCAGGTCCACCCCCGGGTAGCGCGTGTCCATTCCAGGCAGGTTCTTGATGGGACGGAAGTTGGCGAATAACTCGTACTTCTTGCGCAAGTGGACGTTGATGGAGGAAAAGCCACCCGCGATGGGCGTGGAGACCGGTCCTTTGAGGGCCAGGTGGTTTCGATCGATAGAGTCATACACTGCCTGGGGAATGTACTCGCCAAACTTTTCGTAGGCGTTTGCGCCCACCAGAAACGGCTCCCAGATAAACCTGGCGCCGGTTCCCGCGATCGCCGCTTCGAGGATCCTCACGACCGCCTCTGTTACTTCAGGGCCAATGCCGTCTCCCGCGAGCAGCGTAACGGTGTGGATTCTTTCCTTTGAGCCTGCTTCCATTCTCTCTCCTCGGCGTTTATCGTTTGCCGGTCTTGGTTGCTTCCCTGGTGTTGCTGAGCAGCTGTTCCAGCTCTTCCTTGAACTCACGTACGTCTTTGAAGTCCCGGTAGACACTGGCAAAGCGGATGTAGGCGACCTTATCGATGGTGCGCAGATGATTCATGATCAGCTCACCGATTTGGTTGGTGGTTCGTTCGCGCTCCGCGGAATCCATCAGAAACGCCTCGGTTTCGTCCACGATCGCTTCCAGTTTGGCGGCGGAGACGGGGCGCTTTTCGCAGGCCCGCAAGAGGCCGCTCAACACCTTTTGGCGTTCGAATTTTTCCCGGCGACCGTCCTTCTTCACCACCATGTAGGGAATTTCGTCGATGCGCTCGTAGGTAGTGAAGCGCTTGTTGCAACCCTCGCATTCGCGACGGCGGCGAATCGAGTCTGCTTCCTTGCTTTCGCGCGAATCCACTACTCGATCCTGCGCAAAGCCACAATAAGGGCATTTCATCAGTAACTAAATTCTAGCAGTCGGCACTTAGGAGGTCGGGGCTAGATCATGCCTGCGGTCACTGGGGCTTCGTCGGAAGCAACCGTTCTAACATAGCCATGTCCTCTTTTAGATCCTCGACATTGTGGTCGTATATGGAATGCTGCTGAAGGAATGAGTCCACTTGCATCGGCGTTCCGAAACCAAGAAGTTGGCGCACCTGTTCCATGGTCAGCCGACCATCTCGGTACGCATCCGCTATCGCTTCTTCCGTCACTTTTGCAGTGGCCTTCTTCATTAACCTAAATCCGCTTTCCTAAGCTTCGGAGATGGCCGGGGTCTGCTCCGCTTCTTCGAAATGCTCTGATTCCTGGGATATCTTCTTGATCGAAACATGCTCCACCCGCGCCCAGATCAGGCCCAGTGGAATGACGGACATAAAGGTCACGATCAATAGCATTGTGCCGCAGGCCAATGCGGGCTCGAACTGCACGTTGAAGATCTTCTGCATCACGCCGGTGGTCACGCCGATCTGGGTAAACCATCCGATGACCGGCAATTGGACCACGGATCCAACCATGCTGGCGGCCATCAACACCAGACAGCGAGCCAAAGTCATCGAAGACAGCTCGGGGGAGAGCACGAAGGCCCGCGTGGTCTCCAGGTAGGCTGCGGTGATCAAGCCCCACATGAGGAGGGATAGACCGAGCGCCAGGAAAAACTCACCAAAAGAGGTAATGGAATCGAGACCATCGCGAAAGGCGCGAATTTTCGCCGCTACCGATTGGCCCAGGGACGGAGAGAGCGAGCCCAGTGTTTTTTCCGCGAGATCGGCGATGGCCTTTCCCGAAGCACGCACGGCAACCGCAAAAACGGCTAGCGCCACTGCGACCACCAAGCCACCCAACGCCGTGTGCTGGAGAGCTTCATGATGGGGCAGCGTCGCGCGGTCTGGAGCAAGCAAGAGGGCACCGGAAAAGATCAGCGCCATCGCTCCCAGATCGAACATACGCTCCACGGTGTAGACCGCGATCTGCGAGCTCACCGCAAGCCTGGTTCGTTTCGCGACCAGGTACGGGCGCACCAGGTCTGCGAGACGGCCGAAGAGAGCCACAGCAGCAAAACCAATGACCTGCGAGCCCAGCAAAGAAAATCCAGTGACCTTCTTCTGTGGCCGGATCAGCACGGCCCACCGAACCGCCCGCAGCCAGTAGCAAAACACAATCATGGCCACGGCAAAAATGATGCGGCCCCAATCCACATGCTGCAGCTCATCGCGAAACACGCTCCACTGAAAATGAACCCGGGTGTGGACCAGCCACACCAACGCCCCCAGCAGGATCGCTCCTACCAGGTACATGATCCAGGATTGCTTTTTCACTTGCGGCTCCGAACCACTCTTAGCGGTTGGCTGGCATAGAGAAGAGAGCGGCAGTCGCGGCCGGATGCTGCTTCTCCCACTGCTTTCTGCGGTTGAACTCGCGGATGACCCGGGCTACGTAAACACGGGTTTCGCGATAAGGGGGCACGCCGTGGTACTTGTCGACCGCAGC
Organism: uncultured Acidobacteriaceae bacterium; assembly: GCA_963826875.1. Taxonomy (GTDB): domain Bacteria; phylum Acidobacteriota; class Terriglobia; order Terriglobales; family Acidobacteriaceae; genus PALSA-350. The sequence goes on from CAWGYP010000003.1 coordinate 208,166, forward strand.
CGGACCAGCGTTATAAGCCGCCAGCGCCAACGCCAGATGATCGTGATACCTCAGCAGGAGAGCATCGAGGTAAGCGGTCCCACCATTGATGTTCTGGTCGGCACGGAAGCTGTCGGTTACACCTAATTCGGCAGCAGTACCAGGCATTAACTGCATCAGGCCCTGAGCCCCGGTTCGACTGACTGCATGGATGTTGCCGCCGCTCTCAGCCCGCACTACGCTGGCCAGCAGATCCACGTCCAGGTTGTGGTCAGCGCCGGCCCGAGCGATCAATTCGTGCACATCGGCGTTGGTCAACCTGGGTTCTGCGGCCCGCGTGGGCTCAACCGGCGGATCGGGAACTGCGTCCACCGATACAATCTCCGCCGCATCCACTTCCACGAAGTTACCGCTGTCCTTGCTGGTAAACAGGCGTACCCGGTCACCGTCCTGCTCGCGATGATCGCAGAGCAGGTTATAGCCGTTTTTGAGCGTGACCTGTTCCGCGGCCTGTAAAGCAGGCACAGTCCCCAATCCAGCGAGGACCACTAGCCAGCCCGCAAACAAGGACATTTTCCTCATTGGGCAAACTGTACCACGTGGCTGCCGGCTATTGCCTCTTCTCCATTACCTTCGGCATCTTGCTCCGCTGTTCGGTGGAGAAGTACCTCTTCAATGGCCAAGGCTACGCCGTCCTCATCATTGGAGGCCGTCACCTGCCAACCACGGCGCTCGGCAAGCGCCCGAATCTCCGCGCTCGAATTGCCCATTACCACCCCGTGACCGGCGTAATCCAACATTTCGAGGTCGTTCAAATTATCGCCGATGGCCATAATTTGCTCGGGCTCCAGGCCGCGTATGCGCGCCAGGCAATCAAGAGCAGCACCTTTTGAGCAGCCAGGCGGCAAGAGGTCAAGAATGCTCAGGTTTCGGGACGCGTATTCCGTCCGGTGGGTGGCGATCTGCCCCGCTACCTCGCTCAACAACAATGCTCTTTCCGCGGTCACCATTTCCTCAACCGTGCCACAGAGCATGCCCTGGATAGGCTCTTCGCCCACCTCGAAAGCTCGCTCGATAGGCTGGATTTCGACCAGATAAGGCCTGTTGGCCTCTACCCAGCGGTCAATCCTGGCATGCAACTGCTTCAAGTCTTCAATAACGAGGGCGCCTGCGCCCTCACGGTCAAACGTGAAAACCATGGTGCCGTAGCCGCGCAGGGTGACAGCGAGCCGGCGCGCGGTTTCCAGGGGAAGAAAGCGGCGATCCAACAGTTCCCCGCCAAAACCGCGCACGACCGCGCCGTTGGAGGAAATCATGACGGAATTCTCATCGAGCCCCAGCTGGGCGATCAGGGGCATGGCGTAAGCCTGGCGGCGGCCGGTGGCAATGACAATTTCAATGCCGGCGCCCTCGGCCGCACGCAAAGCCGCACAGTTGCGAGAGCTGATGCGGAGGCCGGTCGAGGGCAATAACGTGCCGTCGATATCGATAGCTATTAACTGTATGCTCACTGCTCTATTTTACCTTTTCGCAGGCCGGTTCTCCGATCATGCATCGAAATGGGAAACCCTCTCATATCATGGGTTTATGCCTCCGATTGCCTACCTGGAATGCACCCGCTGCTCAGCCCGGATATCGCCCAAAGACCCACAAGGCCTTTGTCCTCAATGCGGTGGGATCCTTTTTGCTCGTTATGACATGGCCGGACTTCGTTTATCAGCACAGCGTGAAAACATCCTTAAAAGGATCGACGCCGCCAACACCACTTTGGGCATATGGCGTTACGCCGACGTGTTGCCTGCAGTGGAACCGGTCACTCTGGGCGAAGGCTTCACTCCCATGCTGCGTAGCTGCCGTTACCCTGGCTTGTTTCTGAAACAAGAGGCAGCAAACCCCACCGGCACCTCCCAGGCACGCGGATTTTCGATGGCTGTCTCTATGGCCAGGCATTATGGGCTGAAGAAACTCGCCCTGGCGTCGGCCGGGAACGCGGCGGGCGCGCTGGCCGCCTATGCCGCGGCCGCCCAAATCACGGCCCACATCTTTATGCCTCGCGACGCTCCTCAAGACAATTACCTCGAGGCAGTGGCGTACGGCGCAAAGGTCACCCTGGTCGACGGACTGATCTCCGGCTGTGCTCGTACCGTAGCCGAAGGAAAGGATGCCGAGGGCTGGTTTGACGTCTCCAGTATTAGGGAGCCCTTCCGCATCGAAGGCGAGAAGACGATGGGCTATGAGTTGGTAGAGCAGTCAGGATGGCGATATCCCGACGCTGTCTTGTATCCCGCCGGAGGCGATGTTGGGCTGATTGGAATTTGGAAAGCCTTCGAGGAGATGGAAGCTTTGGGCTGGGTCAGTGGAAAAAGACCAAAAATGATCGCCGTTCAGCCCTCTGATAGCGCTCCCATGGACGAGCTAATCGACGAGCTGATTCTTGACGTCGTCCGCCAGTCGGGCGGTCGTACCGTCGACCTGGAGGACGGACAAATACAGGCGTCGTTCCTCGATTGGGCGCGTCAAGAAGGACTACTCCTTTCGCCGGAAGGGGCGGCTGCCACTGCGGCCTACGATCATTTGGTCGCCAGCGGATGGCTTTCACCCGAAGAGAAGGTCGTGATCTTTGATACCGGAGCGGGACTTAGGCACCCGGACGTGATCGCGACGGCTATGCAACTGGAATCCCCTTCGGCTGCGACGGGCGCTGAAAAGGACCATCGCGGGGTAACGCTGCCCTCAAGGTATCGCGTAGGAGGAATTATTACTCCACAGTAGAGGTCCCGTTGCTCTCAAGCTCTAGCGTGCAAAGAAAGATAAGGCGGGAGCGTGCTCACATGCTTCACAGTAAGAGAGTTGCCTTGCGTGTAATAGAACGCGATGGCGATCAAGAGCAGAACCGCCAGGACCGCGACAGCCACAACCGCGTAGCGCAGCATTTCGCTCTTATGTCTTTCTGCTTTACTGGGCTTGGTCACCAAGACACACTTGATGGGCTCTCCCACGTTGGCGTGCTTAACGCTTGCGGTCATTGGCACTTGGGCGCCCTCCTTTCGTGTCACTTAATGATCGTGTCGCTAATTAATAGACGTTTCAAAGATATGGCGGGTTGTAGCCCATTGATTACGGGTTCCACGGAAGTAACTGACCCTGCGGTAACTGCTTGATTGCTCTAGAATAGAAAGGTGAAGCAAGAGCTGACAGAAACTGGCACGGGGGGCGTTCCAAGCGCTGTGCTCGATGAACGCCCACGAATTGGTTTCGTGAGCCTGGGCTGCCCCAAGAACCTGGTCGACAGCGAAGTGATGATGGGTTTGCTGGACCAGGCGGGCGCAGAGATCACCAACCACCCGGAGCTGGCCGACATCCTGGTGGTAAATACCTGCTCTTTCATCGACAAAGCCAAGCAGGAGTCTATTGACACCATCCTGCAGATGGCACAGCACAAGGTTACGGGCAAGGCGCAGAAACTGATTGTGGCCGGCTGCCTGGTGGAGCGCTATCGGGACGAAATCCGCAAGAATATGCCGGAAGTGGATGCCGTGGTGGGAACCGGTGAGTTGGAGGCCATTTTGGCCGCCGCCGGCCTGCAGGCACCGACCGCACCTCCGGAACCGCAACTGTTCTCTATCCTCCCCAGCAGCACTTCCCGGGCCGAAGGGGATCTCCGCGAATCCCAGGGCCGCTTTGCTCGCGAGCAGTGGGACGGTGCACAGGCCAAGCTACCCCAATATCTTTACGACCACACCACGCCGCGCATGCTGGCGACGAGGAAGTCTTCCGCCTATATCAAGATTGCGGAAGGATGCGATCATCCCTGCAGCTTCTGCGTAATTCCCAATCTGCGCGGCAAATTTCGCTCCCGGCGCTTTGCCTCCGTAGTCGCCGAGGCCGAACAGCTGGTCGCCCAGGGTGTGCGTGAACTCACGTTAATTGGTCAGGACACAACGTGTTACGGCGAAGACCTGGGGATGAAGGATGGGCTGGCTCAGTTGCTTGATGCCCTGGCCGGGATTCCCGATCTCAAGTGGCTGCGATTCCTGTACGCCTACCCCAACAAGGTCACCGGCCGTCTTCTGGACACGATTGCCCGGCACGACAACATTTGCAAGTATCTCGACATGCCTTTGCAGCACGCTTCCGGCGCGGTGTTGAAGCGCATGCGCCGCGGCGGCAATGCCGACATTTTCCTGAAGACGATTGAGCGCGTCCGCTCAACCGTTCCCGGTGTCGCGATTCGAAGCACGTTCATCACCGGCTTTCCCGGCGAAACTGAGGCTGACTTTGCCGTGCTCAGCGACTTTGTTCGCGCGGCCCAACTGGACTGGCTGGGGGCGTTCAGCTATTCCGACGAGGAAGGCTCAGGGGCGTTTGACCTGAACGACAAAGTGCCTGCCCGCACCATCGAGGCACGGCGGCGCTCGCTGATGCGCCAGCAACAGGCGATCAGCAGGAAATCCGGAGCCCGGCAGGTGGGCCGGCGCTTCGATCTGCTGGTGGAAGGACCTTCCGAGGAAACTCCACTGCTTTGGGAGGGGCGCACCGAGCACCAGGCCCCGGAAATCGACGGCAAAGTCTATATCAACGACTTCGGACCGTTCGAACAGCTCACCCCGGGGCAGTTTTACCAATGCGAGATCACCGAGTCACAGGATTATGACCTGGTGGGCCGGATTGTGTCGTAAAGGAACCTTGTTATGGCGAAAAAGCTAAAAAGCCTTCGCTGCCCTACTTGCAGGAAGATTGTCACCGCCAAAGATGCGGATTTCCCCTTCTGCAGCGATCATTGCAAGACCATCGATCTGGGCAAGTGGGCTAGTGGTGTCTACCGCATCTCCTCCCCTGTGCTCGATCCAGATCTGCTGGAAGAGATTGAAGAGATGAGGCCGCGCTCGGCCGGCGATGAGTGAGCCGCCGCCCAGGGGAACAAAAACGGCCTGGGCCTGGGTAGTAGGAACTTTTTTCGGCGCCGGTTCGCTTCGGCCCGGACCCGGAAGCTGGGGATCCGCCGCAGCTGGCTTGCTTTGGCTCGGAGCAGCCAGGATTCTGCACCTTGCCCCCTGGCCTATGGGATGGCTGACACTGGGGGCCGCTCTTTGCGCCATCGCAATCGGCATCCCTGCGGCTACCATTGTCGAACGGGAAAGCGAACGTCCCGATCCGGGACATGTGGTCATCGACGAGGTCGCAGGGCAATGGATCGCACTGATGTTTTCCCGCGTAAACTTAAGTCACTTGCTGGCCGGTTTTCTGCTCTTTCGTTTATTTGACATAGTTAAACCATGGCCTGCGCGGCGGCTCGAACACTTGCCGGGAGGCTGGGGAATCATGCTCGATGATGTCGCTGCGGGCGTGTATGCTTTGCTCTTGATGCTGGCGCTGAACCACTGGATCGGCTAAGTTTCGGCTGCTTGCATCGAACCGATAAACACAGGGATCAGTTGATGCGATTCTCCAAGGAGCCACCCATTCCGAACACACCCAGGATCGAGGCCACTTTGCCCGACGCAGCATTGCCGGGGGGTGAAATCGAGATTCGCGGAACGCAGCTGGGCGCCGTACGCTCGCGCCTGCCAGTGGCGGTTCTAGACGGAATCGTTGCTCCGGTGCTGCTGAGCCGCGCTAACCGGATGATCGTCCGCATTCCCGACGACGTGCAGAGCGGGAGACTCGAAATCCGGCAAAACGGACAATCGAGTAATACGGTCCGGCTTAAGATCGCTCGCCTGATCACTGGAAACCTGCATCCGGTCAGCAACCCGGCAGTGGATAGTGAGGGCAACATCTATTCCACCGATTCCGGTTCGCGGGGGCAAAAGACTGCTGTGTCGGTTTTCCGGATCACCCCGTCGGGAGAAATGCAGCCCCTGGTGAGCGGGATTACCAATGCCACCGGATTGGCATTAGACGCCCACGGATACCTTTATGTGTCTTCGCGCCTGGATGGCACGGTACATCGCGTATCTCCCCAGGGCGCGTCCTCGGTGTACGCCGAGGGCATGGGGATCGCGACCGGCATTGCCTTTGATTCGTCGGGCAATCTGTATGTGGGTGATCGGAGCGGAACCATTTTCAAAATTGCCCAGGACCGGCAAATTTTTGTCTTTGCCACCCTGGAGCCCAGTATCGCGGCTTACCATCTCGCCTTTGGGTTGGATGGAACGCTTTTCGTGACCGCTCCGAGCACCTCCAGCTTCGACTCGATCTACGCCATCGATCAAGCCGGTGTGGTGCGGGTTTACTACCGGGGACTCGGCCGCCCGCAAGGACTGGCCTTCGATGTCGCCGGCAACGTGTATGTGTCAGCATCGCTCCATGGCACCCGCGGGATCGTGTGCATCACGCCAGCGGGAGAGGCCTCAGTAGTTCTTGCCGGCTCAGGGATTGTTGGTCTTGCTTTCGTGCCTGGCGGCAACGCAATCCTTGCGGCCAACGGCGCCGTCTATGATGTACCGTTAGGCATCGAAGGTGTGCGCTTGTTCTAGAGGATTGAAGTCTGGATGAATTGTGAAATTATTGCTGTTGGTTCTGAACTGTTAACGCCGTACCGGCAAGACACAAACTCACTCTTCTTAACCGACCGGCTGATCAAGCTGGGCGTGAATGTCAGTTTCAAGACCATTGTTGGGGACAAGCTGTCGCATCTGGGCAGCGCCATCCGCATTGCGCTGGGACGCGCTGACATCGTCATCACCATGGGCGGATTGGGCCCCACGGAAGATGACCTGACGCGGCAGGCGGTGGCTGAAGCGCTGGGCATTCGCTTGCGCCGAAATCCGGAGATTGTGGGCGCTCTTTACGCTCGCTTCGCTGCCCGCCGCATACAGATGACCGACAACAACGCCCGCCAGGCGGATGTGCTGGACGGCTCTGTGATTCTTGAAAATCCGCGGGGCACAGCCCCCGGGCAATGGCTGGATACGGTTTACGGAGAACATCGCAAGCTGGTTATTTTGTTGCCTGGCCCGCCGAACGAAGTAAAGGCCATGTTCGACGCGCAATGCATGGAGCGGCTGCGGGCCGTGGTGCCCAGGCGAAGCATTGCGGTGCGTACGCTGAAACTGGCCATGATCGGCGAATCGCAGGCAGATGCGCGCATCGCGCCGATTTACACCAAGTACAAGGATGTGGATACGACCATTCTGGCGCACACCGGCGATATCACGCTGAACCTGGTCTGCTCCAAGGGCGACCTGGAAACCGCACAAGCAAGGGTGGACGAGCTAGCGGGAAAAATCGAAGAAGAACTGGAAGAATTCATTTACTCGTCGCAGGCTGAGCCGTTGGAACAGATTGTTCTCTATTACCTGGGCATGCACGCGGCGACCCTGGCGGTCGCGGAGAGTTGCACCGGAGGGTTGGTGGCGCAGAGGCTGACGAGCATTAGCGGAAGCTCACGGTCGTTTCTGGGTGGAGCGGTGGTGTACAGCGATCAGCTGAAGACTTTGTTTGCGGGTGTTCCTCCGTCGGTGATTGAGGCCCATGGCTCGGTCAGCAAGGAGGTCGCCAGTGCTTTGGCCGAAGGGATTCGCCGGAATACGTCGGCGACCTTTGGCTTGGGCGTCACCGGAATTGCGGGTCCGGGAGGTGGATCGGAGGAGAAGCCGGTCGGTTTGGTTTACGTCGCTGTGACTGATGGCAAACAGACCGAAGTGGTGGAACGGCGATTTGGCGGCGATCGGGAGCATATTCGCGCATGGACCAGTCAGCAGGCGCTGGACCTGGTTCGCCGCAAGTTGAAGTAGAGATTAGCTTCTAAGGGCTGCTGATCGCAGGTCCTTGTAGACCTGGGTTTTTTGCAGTGAGGACTCACTTGCGGGAGAAACCCAGGTCTCAAAAGCGAGACCTGGGCCACCCACTCATAGTTCATCCGGGCAATTTCCTTCAGGCGGGGCAGGCCTCCATGGCCGCAGCTTCACTGTCATAAACCTTGAATAGGCTTAGAATGCCCACCATCTTGAATGTCTTCGCAGCAAAGGGGGAGGGGCTAACCAGCTTGGCGTCTCCGCCTGCTTTCTTGGCTTGGCGTAGGGCGTCGACGATGGCACCAATGCCACTCGAATCGACGTAGGGCATCGCGGAAAGGTCCAGCAGCAGCTGAATGTGTCCGCTGCTGAGTGCGCCCTCGACCGCCTCGTCTAGCTTCTTGACACCCTCTCCGTACTTGAGCGGACCCTTTAGTTTCAAGCAACAAATGTTTCCGCTCTGTCGAATATCGAGATCCACGTCGCCCTCTCCCGGCCAAGAATTTGCTTTACACCCTAATTACTGATTGCTAGTCTCCGACCAGATTAACAATCAACCTATCCTCCCCCATGCGTCAAGCAGATCGGCATGAACATTCAAACCGGTATCCGGCTGAACAGTCAACACTTCTCGGAGTTAACCCGGTCTCTGCTAGCTTCGCCGGAGGTCGCAGCCCGGGCCACCTTGCTGGCGGATGCCATGCGCAAAGCGCTGGGCGAGGTCGCTTGCGCTCTTTACAGCAGGCGTGACGGCTCCTGGGTTCCCCTCGGAGTGTCTGAAGAGATCTCGGTGGTCGACTCAGTGGTAGGCGCCGACGCCAGATTGTTCGCTCCCTTGCTCCAGTCGCCTGGCCCGGTCGTCTACCCTGCCGGCGAACTGACCCGCGAAGACTACACACATATCCATGTGTTGCGGACAATCCGGTCCATCGGGTACATGCCCCTGCTACGGGATGGGCAACCGGTGGGTGCGTTTGAAATCGTTAGCTTCAGCGAACCCCTGTCCGGCAGCCTTCTTCTTTCTCTCGAGGGATTCGCGGAGCTGGCGGTGATTGCCCTTGAATCGGCCGAGCAATACGAGGAAGAGCGGCAGAATCTGCTCGATTCCATCCACCGCCTGACTCAGCTCTATGACCTGGAAAAATCCCTCAACGAGACGCTGGATTTTGAACCGCTGCTGGAACTGATCCCGGTCAAAGTGTCGGCCATGCTGCCTTGCCGGGCCATCCATTTGTGGATGTTCGAGGGTGGCAAGCTAAAGCTGGTCTCCGCGTGGGGAGAGGATGCCACCGCCGAAGTAGGCACGACGGAGGAGGCCGGCGAGGGTTATGTGGGGGATATGGCGGAGGAAGGCGTTCCGCTATTGATCAGCGATCCCGACGATCCCAGGCTGGCCAGCCGCAACGAGCGTGCCGGCGAGGGTCAGCCCATCACCAATGCGCTCATGGTGCCGCTCATCGAGCATGACAAGAACGGCGGCGAAAGCGAGCTGGGCGTGCTGGAGGCGGTCAACAAAGAAGGCGCCGAAGGCTTTAGCGAAGATGATCTGTTCTTCATGAACAGTATGTCGGAGACGGTCACGAGCGCGCTCAAGAACGCCAGCCTGATGTACGCCGAGCGCAAGCTGGAGATCCTGGAAGCCCTGGTCCAAGTGAGCTCGGAAATCACCTCCACGCTTCGGCTTGAGCGCTTGCTGCAGATCATTGTTAACAGCCCGCAGTCGGTCTTGCCTTTCGAACGCTGTTCGATTGCGCTGGATAATCGCGGCCGACTGCAATTGAAGGCGGTTTCCGGGATGGCCAGCATTCCGGCGGGCGACCTCCAGCTGGAACACCTGCGTGAACTGCTGCAGTGGTTTTCAAGCTTTGACCAGCAGCTGCTGATCCGCCAGCATGGAGACGAACCGGAGACCGAGGATCCCCGGGTACGCGCGGCCATCGGCAAGCACTTCGAAGCGAGCGACTATCGCGCCCTCTTTGCCCTTCCTCTGGCCGATGACCAGGGGCGTGTCGGCCTGCTGCTGTATGAAAGCAGCGATCCCAATTTTCTCGAGGTAGCGCACATCGAGATGATCAAGGTCCTGGCCGGGCAGACCACGGTCGCGATTCGCAACGCACTGTTGTACCGGGAAGTGCCGCTCATCAGCTTGCTTGAGCCTTTGGTGCAGCGGAAACAGGCTTTTATGCGCAGTGACCGGAAGCGGCGGGGGATGATCCTGGGCAGCGTAGCGGCCGGGATCCTGTTGCTTATCTTCTGCCCGCTGCCATTGCGCGTCAGCGGCACGGCGGTGGTGGCGCCGCAATCCGTGGTCACACTGGCCGCCCCGGTCGACGGCACCATCGCCAATGTGTACGCTCGCGAAGGCCAGCAAGTAAGCCGCGGCGAGGTGCTGGGAACGATGGACGACTGGTCCTGGCGTAACCAGCTGGCCGCGGCCCAGGCGAAGTACGAGGCGGCCATATTGGCCATGCAGGGCGATCTGGCGCGGCACTCTCCACAGGCGGGCGAAGACCGGACCCAGGCCGACTATCTGCACGCGGAAATGGAGCGGGCACGGTTACGTATTGCCAACGCCCAGCTCCGGTCCCCCATCGACGGCATCGTAATGACCCCCGATCTGCAGAATGCGGTGGGCGAACACCTTGACGCCGGGGCAGCATTCGCCCAGGTGCTGGACCTGGCCAGCGCGCGGGTCAACATCGCCGTGGCCCAGGAGGATGCCAAGCTGGTGCAGGCCGGGCAAAGTGCCGCCATCAAACTTGATAGCTTTCCCGCGCAGACCCTGCGCGGCCGCGTCTTCAGCGTCAGCCCCGAAGCACAACTCGCCGGCAACAGCCGCGTCTTTTACGCCCATGTCCTTCTGCCCAATGAGAGCGCGGAACTGCGCACCGGCATGGATGGCCGGGCGAAGATTTCTGCGGGTCTTCGCCCGGCGGGTTTTGTCTTGCTGCGCGGCCCGGCGTTATGGCTCTGGAAGACGCTATGGGATTGGATCGGTTGGTAACCCTCATGCTGTGGAATCAATGTAAAAGTAACCGTAGCGCTTGCGTATTGTTGGTGGTGTCGGCCTGGTGCTGCATTGCCGGGTGTAATCAGGGGCCTGGGGCTTCGGTTTCACAACCGGTTCTGGCTTCGGCGTCAAGCAAGGCCATGGCGCCGGGGGCCTCGCCCGCAACAGAGTCGCCCGGCCATCCGGCCGCAGCAGCCACTGGCGAAGGACGTGATTACACCACGGTCGGCCCGCTGGTAGTGGAGCAACAGGCCGACGTGGTTGCCGCACGTGATGGCTTCGTCACCTCGGTCAGCGTGGAGATTGGCGATCATGTGCGGCGCGGCGAGGTGCTGGCGTTGCTGGATGACCGTGCACTCGAGGCGGCGCGCGCGGAAAAGGCAGCCAGAATCGATTCCCTCAAGGCCCAGGTGCAGACCTGGGAAGCGGAGCAAAAGAGCAACGAGGCGGATCTGCGGCGGGCCGATGCCATGCGCGCGGAGAAGATCCTCGATGATGAGGATTGGGAGCACGTGCAGTACAAGCTCACCGAGACCAGATCGCAGGTAGCCCGCTATAAGGCCGAGGAAATTGCCTCCGAAGCCGAGTTGCTTTCCGCGGAAGTCGAACTGGGCCAATCGCGTGCACTAGCCCCCTTCGACGGCGTGGTGGGGCGGCGCTCCGTGCACCCGGCGCAGGCTGTGAAAAAGGGCGATGCCCTTTTCTGGATCACGGCGCAGGCGCCTCTGCGCGTCCTTTTCACCGTCCCGGAGTCGGCCATGTCCTTCTTCCCTCGGGGCGCAAAACTTGAGCTCTCCACCGCGGATTATCCACGCCTCAAGCAGCCGGCAACCGTCTACCGCGTTAGCCCGGTTGTCGATCCGGCCAGTGGCAGTATCGAAGTCATCGGCAGCCTGGAGAAACCTTCTCCCCTTTTGAAGCCGGGTATGTCGATGCAGGTGAAGTTGAGCCCGCGATGAACCTGAGCGAGGCACTCGATGCGGCTCTGCCAGATATTCCCCGCGCCAGGCTCTCGCGCAAGAACCCTCCGCGCATCGATCCTGAGCTGATTATCCGAGAGGATGCAACGGACGGCGAACCGATCGTCGCGGTCTACCAGCGAAGCACCGCCAACCTGATGCGGCTGAAGCCGACACAGTGGCAACTCGCGCGTCTCTTCGACGGGATTCGTAGCTACGAAGAGATTGCCGCGGCGTTTGAGACGGAGACAAGCATCCCGATCTCGGCAGACGAGGTGCGGACCTTCGCGGAAAACATGGACGAAGGTGGCTTCTGGTACAAGAATCCACAGGAAAAAAATATCGCCATGAACGAAAAGCTGGCTGCGCAACGAAGCCGCCGCGCCAGCGGCTCCAGCTTCAACGTGGCGCACATATCGTTCTCCGCCTGGGATCCGGACCGGTACCTTACCAGCCTTGATCAGAAGATTGGGACATACGTCTACAACCGCTGGATGGTCCTGTTCGCGGTGGTGCTTTTCGTTTTTGAAGCCGGCGTTTTCATCGTGAAATGGAATGTCATCGGCCCGGACCTACCTGTCTACTATGACTTCAGCAAGAAGAGCTTTTCCGACTTGGTGCAGTTCTGGTGGATGCTTCTGTTTATCGGTTTTATTCATGAGAGTTCCCATGGCCTCACCTGCAAACACTACGGGGGCGAAGTCCACAGTATGGGTCTGATGTTTCTTTATCTGACGCCAGCATTTTATGTGGACGTCACAGAATCCTGGATCTCTGCCAGCCGCCTGCAGCGCATGGCCACGATCATCGCCGGAATATGGATCGAGATGATGCTAAGCAGTATCGCCGTTATCGTTTGGATCAATACGCAGCCTGGTGAATGGATCAACGACTTCTGTTACAAGCTCATTCTTCTCACCGGGATTGCCGTGGTCATCATCAATCTTAATCCCCTCATCAAACTGGACGGCTATTACTTTTTCGCGGAATGGGTGCGCGTCCCCGATCTCAAGGAGCGTTCCACGTCATTTCTCATCGGCTGGATTCAGCGCCATATTTTTCGCCTACCCGTCGACGTGCCAGTGGTCTCCCGGCGGCGGGTGCCGCTATTCGTACTCTATGCCCTGGCTTCCGGCGCTTACAGCTACCTGCTTCTCGCGCTGTTCGTCCGCTTCAGTTACAACGTCTTCTTCCACTGGTTCGCCGAGCTCGCGCTGGTCCCGGCGGCGGTGTTGGCATTCTTCATCTTTCGCTCCAGGCTGCGCGGGCTGCAAAACTTCGTTCTGGGCTTCTTCCGGACCAAGTCAGGCGAGGGGGCTTTCCGTCTCACGCCTCTGCGCGCTGTGCTTGCGGCCGCCTTACTCGCCCTTTTCTTTGTGCCCATCATGCGTGAGCGCTTGAATGCCTACTTCGTCATCGAGCCCCGGGACACCCACCAGGTGCATGCCGGCGTGGCGGGAAAGGTCCTGGCCGTGTACGTGAAGGAGGGCGATGCGGTGAGCAGCGGGCAGGTGATGGCCAGGCTGCAGAGTCTGAATGAGGCCAGCGCCCGCGAAGAGGCGGCGGAGCAGGTCGCTTCCGCGCAAGCCCAGGTTTTCTCCGCGGAGCTGCAGCACGCCGGGCTAGGCCCGGCGCTGGGTGCGCAGCAAGCCGCGCGCGGCAGCAGCGCGATCGCGCGCGAAGAGGGTGCACAGCTTGCGATAAGCGCGCCCTTCGCCGGTGTGGTGGCGACCAGCGATCCAGAGAGCCTGCTGAACCGCGATGTGACCACAGGTGCGACGCTGCTGACGATCGTCGATCCATCGCAACTGGTAGCGAGGTTGTACATTCCGGTTTCGGAGATGGATCGCATCCGGGTTGGGGATCCTGTCTCCCTGCAGCTGCCGTCTCAGTTCTCCGAAATCCACGCGCTGCTGGGCACCATCGAAGGCTCAGCCCTGCCCCCGCCCCCAGGACTACTGGACGGGCAGGAGTACAAGGGCATCGCGGTATCCACCTTCTACACCACGCGAATGCCTCTCGGGGAGATGGGGAGCAGCATGCAACCCGGTATGAGCGGCCAGGCAAAAATCTTCGGCAGGCGCCGGAGCGTCGCGGAACGGTTCGCGACGATTCTTGGCAACGTGCTGCACACCCACTTCTGGTAAAAACCAAAAGGCGACCACGGACGTGGTCCGTGGTCGCCTTTTCCAATGCAGACTGGCCTCCCCCGTTAGCTTAATTTCCTTAGCGTTCTAAGCTTTGCTGTCGAAAGCTTAGCGGTCGCTAGCTTGGCTACCGCCATTCTTTTCACTTCAGACGGTCTTGCTGGTTCTCCTGGTATCAGGCCGCCGTCGCCATCCTTCGGCTTTGAAGCAGCGGCACCAATCAGCGATTTCTTTTGGATTGCCATATTCATTTACCCATTCAGGACCACCGCAAGTCGGCCCTACGGCGCCAATCCGCCAGTATTCTCTCGTCCAAATCTGGCGTGCGGCGACAACTACTTGCCGCCGCCTTACGGCAACTTGTTGCCGGCAAAGCCGATAGGGTTAATCTTGGCAGCAACAACCTTGCTGGCCGCAGGCTTGCTGGTGTCAATCTTCGACTTCGTGGACTTGCCGGCTGGGGTGGCGGTCTTCTTGCTGACGAGAGATTTCTTCTCCATAGCCATGGTGATGTCTCCAGTTTTTATTTAACTGCTTTACGCAATACCTAGAGCAATCACATGGCCAAACTCCGCAGCACCCCGTTTCCTTCTCCAGTCTACAGATATACGGGAATAGGAGGACAGATCCCGTATCGTGCTTGCCAACGCTTCCTCCAACGTCCCGTGCAATGGGTTAATTTTTGCCCCCTACGGGTTAAATAATTAACCCCTAGGATTGCCAGGCCTCTAGAGCGAATATTTCCGGCAGAGATACTTCATTCGCTGCGAGTCGAGGTGCAGGAGCCGGGCGGCAACAGCTTTGCTGCCCTCCGACCGCCGCAGGGCAGCTTCCAGCAACGCTACTTCAAGTTCCCGGATCTCGTCATCGAAGCGGACTCCTCCCGGGGGAAGCAGAATCGCTTCATGGGCGGTCACACTTTGCGCCAGCAGTTGCTGCGGCAGATGCTCGAGACCGATGGTGGGGCCTGGAACCATGATCACCAAACGTTGAATCAGATTTTCAAGTTCTCTTACGTTGCCCGGCCAGGAGTGCTCTTCGAGTGCCGCCAGAGCGTCAGGCGTCAGGCGCTTTTGCTCGAGGCCATTGGCCGTCAGGTGCACGCGCAAGAAGTAATCTGCGAGCAGCGCGATATCCCCGCCCCGCTCGCGCAGCGACGGCAATTGAATCGGCACCACGTGGATACGGTAGTACAGGTCTTCACGGAACTGTCCGTTGCGCGCCATCTCTTCCAGCGGCTCATGGGTAGCGCAGATCAGACGGAAATCAATTTTGCGCGCCTGACGTCCACCCAACCGCTGCACCTGACGGTCTTCCAGCACGCGCAGCAGCTTGGTTTGCAGGGGAAGAGTTAACGTCGCGATCTCGTCGAGAAAAAGCGTACCGCCATCGGCCAACTCAACCTGGCCTGGTTTCGCCTCGCTGGCCCCGGTGAAGGCCCCCCGTTCGTGGCCAAAGAGTTCCGACTCGATAAGGTTCTCAGGCAACGCAGCACAGTTCAGGCTGATGAATGGCTTATTGCGCCGGCTGCTTAAAGCCACGATCGCGCGCGCCACCAATTCTTTGCCCGTACCGCTTTCTCCTCGAACAATGACGTTAATGCGGCTGTCGGCCACCTGGGAGATGGCGTCGTAGACGCGGCGCATGGCTTCGCTGGCCCCCACCAGATCCTGGAACTTGCTGCGCTCCAACACCTGCTGCTGCATGCGCGCCCGTTCCATTTCTTCGATGCGCGCTTCGAGCGTGGTCTTGAGAACCAGGCGCAGCTCGGATAGATCGACCGGACTGTGGAAGTGGGCGTCGCTGCCGGCTTCCGTCGCCTGCTTCTCGACTCCGCGAGCGCGCGAGCGGCTAAGCGAGATCAGGACCAGCCCGCGTTCAAGGATGCGCAGCTCGCGCAGCACCCGCACTCCCGCATGAGCCTCTTCACCCTGGGTATCAATGTCGACCAGCACGGCTTGCGCCCTTTGTTCGCGAACCCAGAGGGCGGTATCAGCGTAGTGGTTGCGGCGGCACACCCGGTACCACGGCGCCAGCTCCGACTCGATCTCTCCCTGGAAATCTTCATCGGCCGTGATCAAACAGACCGCGGGCAAGGGTGTCTCAGCTAGGTCAGGGCCGGCGGGGCGATTGGGCATGTGTGATTCTACGGATCAACAGTCTAGAGCAGTTTCGCAATACTGTGGTCTGGTAAAAATCACCAATTGCAAAACTGCTCTAGCGAACTCAGGACATGGGCAGCGATCATTCTTCTGCTTTGCTCGCACTGCCCCACACCCGTTGGAGAAAGAGATAGCGGTCCCGATGCTGGTCTGCAGCAGCTCCCGGCTCCGGGCTCAACCGCATTACTTGCCAGTTGTCCGTGGCGTTGTATGCCGGCCAGTGCGGTGCACCAGCACCATTCGGGTCGCCGGTCTTGGCAAAGTTGGTCCAGAAGGTCTGCATCAAATCGGAAAGCTTGTAGTCCTCGGGACGGAACTTTGCTCCCTTGCGCAGATCGAGGTTGCCGAAGACGTACTCAATTTCATCCGAGTGAAACGCTCCGGCAGAGACAGGGTGGAAAGGGTCGCCCGGTGAGGGAAGGTCGAAAAGATACCGATAGACCGATGAGCCGCCTGTCTTAACCTGAGCCTCTAACCAGGCCCAGGTCGAATACACCAGAAAAGTATCGCCGGCAAAATCGTTGGCCACCCGGTGCTCGTCCTCCTCGGCATTAGCCCGGTACACTTTAAGAAACTCCTCGGCCTGAGACCCGAATTGCTTGGCCGCGGTTGTCTGCAGATCCTCCGTGGTATGGCCCTCATCCCGGTTCCAACCGGCGATCAACGGTACGTGGGCCTGGTCACCCGCGGCATAAATCTCGGGAATACTGCGAGGCAGGAAATAGCCGTCGATATCCGGACCGAAACGCGGTCTGTCAGGACCCTTTCGCGTGGCCAATTCAAGGATCTCATTGCTGCTGGCTGCTCGCAGGGCTGCCAGGCTGCTGTCGCTGCGTACCGAGGAGAAGTAGTCCTGGTCCCGTTTCTCAGCAAGCTCAAGTGAGGGAAAGGTCAGTCTCGATCCAGGGAAAGCTCCTCCGCTTTCACCAATGGCGTGGGCGAACAGACCCTTGGAGAGAGGGGAGGCCATTTGCGCACTGACGGCAAAAGAACCGGCCGACTCTCCAAAGATGGTCACATTGTTGGGGTCGCCGCCAAAGGCCTTGATATTGCGCCGCACCCATTGCAGACAGGCCCACTGGTCCATCAGCCCATAGTTGCCGGCTGCGTGGTGTGGATCCTCCGCGGCCAGCTCTTTGGTGGCGAAAAAGCCAAAGATGCCGAGGCGGTAATTCATGGAGACGACCAGCACGCCTTTGCGGGTAAGATGTTCGCCGTCCTGACGCGGCTCGGAAGTACCCCCACCGGCGAATCCACCTCCGAATATCCACACCATGACCGGCAATTTGGTCTTGGATTTCTGTGCCGGCGCCCAGACGTTGAGAGTGAGGCAATCCTCGCTCTCCCCTGGATCGCGAAAGACCATGTCATCGTAACGTGTTTGCTGCATACAGCGGGAACCGAAGCTGGTAGCCGGACGCACGCCGTGCCAGCTGACTGCTGGTTGCGGAGGTTTCCAACGGAGAGGACCCACCGGAGGCGCAGCAAATGGGATGCCGAGGAAGTCGCGCGCCTGACCGTCTGCGCTCATCTTGCCCTGAACCTTGCCGGTGTCGGTTTTGACCACCAGGGGATTGCCGGCGTAAGCCGGCAATCCGACCACCAGTGCAGTGAAGCTGAAAGCGATGCACCTCAAGCGAGACCTGAGACTCATGAAATCCTCCGGCCCCAATCTACCAGAGGTTGAGGAAAAGATTGAGACCGCTGCTACACTCAAAACCGGATCGCAACCATGCTTCTGTATCTGATCGTTGTGAGCGGGTCGTATCTGTTGGGCTCTATCCCCTTCGGGTTTCTGCTGGTGTGGCTGGTGCGCAAGGAGGATATTCGCACCACAGGCAGCGGCAACATCGGCGCCACCAATGTGCTGCGCTCGGGCGCAAAGAAACTGGGTGTGCTGACCTTTGTCCTTGACGGGGCCAAAGGTTATGCCGCAGTGATGGTGGCAGAATGGCTGGCCCGCGGCAAGGACCCCACAACTCTCCGCTATCTCGCCATCGTGGCCGGATTATTCGTCATCCTGGGCCATATCTTTCCCGTCTGGCTGCACTTCAAGGGTGGCAAAGGCGTAGCCACCGCCTTTGGCGTCTTCGTGGCGTTGTGCTGGCCGGCGGCGCTCTCCGCGCTAGGACTGTGGCTGGCTGTCGTGGCCCTCACCCGGTATGTTTCCCTGGCTTCCATTCTGGCGGCGGTGGTGCTTCCGTTCCTTACCCTGTGGCTATCGCCGGGCAGATATGGTTACGTATCCGGAGCAGCGATGTTTGCCTGCTGCTGGATTGTCATTGTGAAGCACCGGGCGAATATCGTGCGCCTGATGCAAGGCACGGAACACGGGTTTGGGGCGTCAAGGAAATCCGGAGCATGAGCCGTATTGCCATTGTGGGGAGCGGTTCCTGGGGAACTGCGCTGGCCCTGAGCCTGGCGCGGCGCGGGGATCACTCCATTGTCCTGTGGTCTCATTCATCGGCGGTCGGAACCTACCTTCCGGGGTTTTCCATTCCGCCTCAGGTGAAGCCGGTGACCGATCTTGCCTCGGCGGTGCCGGGCGCGGACATTGTCATCAGCGCGGTGCCGTCGCAGCATGTGCGCACGACTTATGAGAAAATGACTCCCTTTCTTGAGCCGGGGCAAATCATCGTCAGCGCCACCAAGGGAATCGAGGACCAGAGTTTCCTGCGCATGACACAGGTCATCGAACAAGTGTATGGGGGAAGAGCCGGCGCATTGAGCGGGCCTTCGTTCGCACAGGAAGTTGCTGCCGGCGCTCCCACAGCGATCACGGTCGCGGCGGGCGAGAGCGAGATCGCCAACCGACTGCAGGAAGAGCTCAGCTCGCCAGGTCTGCGGATCTACACCAACGATGACGTGATCGGGGTGGAACTGGGTGGCGCACTCAAGAACGTCATCGCGATTGCCTCCGGAATTGCCTCTGGTTTGGGTTTGGGGCACAACAGTGTGGCCGCGATCATCACCCGCGGTGTGGCCGAGATCACACGCCTGGCGGTGGCCTGCGGAGGGCGAAGGGAAACGCTTGCCGGGCTTTCCGGTTTGGGCGACTTGGTGCTCACTTGCACCGGTCCCCTTTCGCGTAACCGATCGGTGGGCATCGAACTCGGTCGGGGGCATAAGCTTCCCACCGTGCTGGCGGAGCTACACGGCAAGGTCGCGGAAGGGGTAAGAACCACTTCGGCGGCGCTCGGACTTGCCAGGGCGCACAGCGTGGAAATGCCGATCACCGAGCAGATGGCCGCCATCCTTGAGAACGGCAAGTCGCCTCAGGACGCGATCCGCGACCTGATGGCTCGGCCCGGCCGCGAAGAATAGCTTTCGCCGTCACCCGAAATCCCGCCCTGTCGAAAATCTGCAACCCTCAAACGTTGAGTGGGTGGACTTCAACCTTGCGGCGCAGTGAGCGAATCCTGGACGAGAGTAGTGGTATCCCACATCTCGCGAAAAACGAGCGAGATGCCCCGAATTTCCTGTACGCAGCTCTAGAAAGTATCGCGTGTGCGCCTTTCTTTTAAGGAAAGGCGCATGAAGTTCAGGGAACCCACGAAACTCCACAGGAAATCGGGGATGTGGGGCACCCGGCATTTGTTGCGGGGATGGAGCAAAAACCGAGATCAGTCTCGGCTAGTACACTCAGGTTATGCAGTATCGAGCACCGCGTCGATGATTCAGACCCTTTTCGGCAGCCTGGAAGAACCCGAGAAAAAGAACATATTCGGCCGCATGAAGGAGGCTGTCTCGCGCACCCGCGAGACCCTGGCGGAGCGGATTGAACACGTCGTCGCCCTCACCCACGAGGTCGACGAAGCTGCCCTGGAAGAGCTGGAGCAAAGTCTGCTGGCCTCGGACCTCGGGTTGGGCACAACCACCGAGATTATCGATGCGCTGCGCACGCGGGTAAAGCGGCACGAGATTCACAATGGCGCTGAATTGAAGCAGCTGTTGAAGACCGAGATCCAGTCGATCCTCGATGCGCGGGAAGAGCAAAACTTCTTCAAACTCCGATATACCTCGCCTCCCCTGGTGATCATGATGGTGGGGGTTAACGGCACCGGCAAGACGACGACGACTGGAAAACTGGCGTCCTATTACCGCAGGCAAGGTAAAACGGTGTTATTGGCAGCAGCGGATACCTTCCGCGCTGCGGCTATCGAACAGCTGGAAGTTTGGGGGCAACGAACCGGGGTGGAGATGATCAAAACCAAGCAGGGTGGAGATCCCTCCGCAGTTCTGTTCGACGCTATGCGTGCAGCTCAGGCAAGGAGCATCGACGTCCTGATCGTGGACACCGCGGGCAGACTGCATACCAAAGACAACCTGATGGCGGAACTGAGCAAAATGCGTCGAACGGCGGAACGGATCATTCCCAGCGCTCCGCATGAGGTCCTGCTGGTGATGGATGCGACAACGGGACAGAACGGATTGCAGCAGGCACGGCTGTTTACGGAATCGGCCGGGGTCACCGGCATCGTGCTCACAAAACTCGACGGTACGGCTAAGGGCGGGATTGCCGTGTCCATTGCTCGCGAACTGAAAGTTCCCGTTCGCTATGTTGGGGTGGGAGAAAAGCTGGAAGATCTTTTGCCGTTCGACAGCAAAGCGTTTGCCGATTCCTTGCTCGGTAATTAGTCACGATGCCGGAAATCGACCAGCAGTGGATGGAACGCGCGCTCAAACAGGCTGAGCAGTCCGTCGGCCTGGCCTCTCCTAATCCCGCGGTCGGCTGCGTGTTGGTTCGTGACGATCGAGTGGTGGGTGAAGGCTTCCATGAGTATGACCAGCGCGACCATGCAGAAATCGTTGCTCTCAAGCAGGCTGGTCCACTGGCCCGGGGCGCTACCGCTTACGTGACTCTCGAACCCTGCAGCCACCATGGGCGAACCGGTCCCTGCGCGGACGCATTGCTGGCCGCGGGGATTACGCGTGTAGTGGTGGCGACAGCCGACCCCAATCCTGAGGTGCACGGCAAGGGCATAGCCCGGCTTCGCGCGGCCGGGGTCGAGGTCATGAGCGGGGTGGTTGAGGATCGGGCGCGCAGGCTCAACGATGGCTTTGCCAAGTTCATCACCGCTTCGCTGCCATTCGTCACCATGAAAGTTGCGGCTACACTCGATGGGCGCATCGCTCCGGTAAAACGCTCGGCCACCGCTCCTTATTGGATTACCGGGGAACAAGCTCGCGCCGAGGTGCATCGCATGCGGCACGCCGTGGATGCACTGGTAACCGGGGTGGGGACGATTCTCGCCGATGATCCTCTGCTGACCGATCGCAGCCACCTGCCGCGGCGCCGTCCGCTGCTGAGGGTTGTGTTGGATTCTAAGCTGCGTACTCCGCTGGACTCTCAGTTGGTCAAAACCGCTGACCAGGACGTGCTCATTTTTTTCAGCGATGCCAGCGAGACGGCGCAAAGGGACCTCGCAAGCCACGGCGTTCGTCTGGTTCAAATTGCCAGTGACAGCTCCCACGTCAGCCTGAGGGAAGTGATGGTGCGCCTGGCAGAAATGCAGATCACCAGCCTGCTCCTCGAAGGCGGAACCGAGGTGCACACCAGTGCACTTAATCAAGGCCTGGTGGACAAACTCATGCTCTTTTATTCGCCCCAATTTCTGGGTGACAAGGCAACGCCGATGTTGGGCTCAATCGACGAGATACCGGCGATCGACGATTTTGCCTTAAGGAGGTTTGGCCCGGATTTCGCGTTGGAAGCGTATCTGCGCAATCCGTGGTTGAATTTAAGTTGACATGTTTACCGGACTGATTGAAACCACAGGAAACGTCATCTCGGTCGAACAGCGCGAAGGGTCGAGGCGAATTGCGATCGCCGCACCAGGCATCTCGCTGCGGACCGGGGACAGCATCGCAGTGAGCGGAGTTTGCCTGACGGCAGTGGATCTCCAACCCAGCCTATTCCATGCCGACCTGGCCGCGGAAACAGTCGCCCGCACATCCCTTTCCCTGCTCACTCCTGGAGCCACGGTGAATCTGGAGCTACCAACACCAGCGGGGGCTCCGCTGGGAGGGCACGTGGTGCAGGGTCATGTTGACGCCACGGGCACGCTGTTGAGCCTCCAGCCAGTGGATGCCCACGCAGAGCCGGGAATCGCCGATTGGTGGCTCAGGGTAGCGGTTCCCGCGCAGCTAAGCCGCTACATGGTCGAAAAGGGCTCGATCGCGATCGAAGGCATCAGCCTCACCATTGCTCGTTGGGAGCCGGGTACGCCGGAGGGCGATATCGTCAGCGTCGCGATTATTCCTCACACCTACGCGAGGACCAATCTGCACTCTCTCAAGGCCGGGCAGGTAGTGAATATCGAGGCCGATGTGCTGATCAAATTTATGGAGCAGCGTGCGTCAGAAACTGCTTTCGATCTCAGCGTCGAGTACCTGATAGCCAACGGGTATTAGGTCGTCAATGACGGTGATATTATCAGTGGGTGCCGGGTCCTACGCGACGCAACCCCGCCAACCCCGCCAGGTCCGGAAGGAAGCAACGGTAACGGGTCAGTGCGTGCGCAGTAGGTTGCCCGGTACATACAACCGCCCGTGACCCCTCCAGTTCCCTCCACACCCCGAAGTTTTGTTACGGAGAACAATATTGAGCATCGAACTGCGTCCGCGTGCAGCACGGCGCGCTAAGATCAGCGCTCTCGGAACCTATGTGCCGCCGCGGATCCTGACCAACGCCGACCTGGCAGAGATGGTAGACACCTCCGACGACTGGATTATGCAACGCCTCGGCATCCGCGAACGCCACCTGGTGGAGCCTGGTGTGGCCACCAGCGACATGGCCGTGGAGGCCGCTCGCCGCTGCCTCGCCCAGCGTGGAATCCAGGCCAGCGAAGTGGAGGTAGTGATTGTTGCTACCGTTACTCCGGATATGTTTTTTCCCGCTACTGCCTGCCTGGTGCAGGACAAGCTCGGCGCCCACGGTGCATGGGGCTTTGACCTTTCCGCCGCATGCTCGGGCTTCCTTTATGCACTGCAGGTGGGAGCCAAGCTGGTCGAGTCCGGTGCCCAGTCCAAAGTGCTGGTGATCGGAGCGGACACCATGTCGTCCATCATCGACTACACCGACCGCGCCACCTGCGTCATTTTCGGCGATGGCGCCGGTGCAGTGCTGGTCGAACCCACCGAAGAGGGTGAAGTCGGGCTGATCGACTTTTGTCACGAAATTGATGGTTCTGGAGCACCGGCGCTCAATATGCCCGCCGGGGGTAGTCACTGTCCCACGTCGCCCGAGACCATTGCGGCCAGGCTGCACTATGTCCACCAGGATGGGCAGGCAGTTTACAAATACGCTGTTCGCAAGATGGTCGAGACATCCGCCAAGCTACTGAAGACAAACAACATCGGCGCTAGCGACCTGGGTTGTTTTATTCCTCATCAGGCGAACAAGCGCATTATTCTTTCTACCGCCGAGCGCCTGGAATTGCCGCTGGACCGGGTGATTATCAATATAGATCGCTTCGGCAACACCACGGCTGCCACCATTCCGCTGGCCATGCAGACGGCACTGGACGAGCATAAACTGCAGCGCGAGAGCCTGGTGCTTTTGGCCTCCGTGGGGGCTGGATTCACGGTAGGCGCCTGCCTACTGCGCTGGGAGATGTAAAAGGCAGGCTGCAGATAAATCTGCCGGACGAATTTTTAGTGGGCGGCCCAGGTCTGCTCCGGCGGGAGATGTAACGTCCGGTTCAGTTGGCGCCGACGGTAGCGGGCCGCGGCGCGGATGTCTGGCGCCGATCGCGGTGAAATTTCCACACCCCATACAGGACTCCGGCTACCACCAAGCCTAGATAAGTCCACATAAGCGGTGTGCTCCAGCCAGCGAGGTAATGGCGAAATGCGCGAACCATCGCGCGGCCGTACGCGGCGGCCAGCCAGGCCACCAACGCATAACGAAATGTCCTTGCCAGCCCGAAGGAAATCAGAAACTTCCGCCGCGAGACCCCTAGGGCGCCGGCTGCAAGGAGAAGGGGCATCAACGGGAAAGGGGGCGGCAGCAACGCCGAAATCGTAACAGCGAGTGTCCCTTTGCTTTCCACCCAGCCGGTCAACCGGCGGGCAAACCGTTTCGGCATATATCGATGGAGCGCTGCTTCTCCGCTTTTGGAACCAGTGCCCCAGGTCAAATACCCGCCTAAGATCGAACCCGCCGTGGCCGCTATGGCGGCCAGAACAGGATCACCCTGATGGGCTACCAGCAGGATCAGCAGCAGATCCGTGCTTCCCGGCACCGGCAAAGGAATGATCGAGGAATCGATCACCGAAACCACAAAGAGCCCGACGATGCCGAAACTCATGAGCCAGTGCAGACCGTGCGCGCGGTGAGTAGCGGCGTGCTTTGTGGATTTCTGGATCACTGGTTGTTGGACGCGAAATGGGTTCGTCGCGACGCATTCCCATTAAAGCATGGTCAAAGGGGCCGCCTTCGGCAGCGCGCCACACTCGGCAGCAAGCCGGTAGAAAGCATCAAGTCCACGCAGGCAAGCGTCATCCAATATGTAGTGAATGTTGCGGGTCAGATAAAAGCGGATGGTCTCGCGCGGCACCGCGATGCGAGTGGACCACTCCTCAGCCAGATCTTCCAGATGCTCGAGCCCATGGTCCCGCGAGGCCTGTAAGTCTCCGACCAGCTCTGCGGCACGGGTGCCAGTCTCTTTAAAGGCGCCGGCGCGCACTGCCCAGAACGCAGAAACCCACGGCAGATCCGTGCATTTGTGCCACTCGTGTGCCAGATCAAGGTAGAGCAGTTCCTCGCCCGTCCGCTCCAGGCGCGCATCCTTATCTTCGAGCGCCAACAAGGCCGGGTCCCCGATCAGCAAGGCCGCGTCGGCAACCTGGAGCATGGATTCAAGATGGGGGGCGAGGGGGATAAACTCCACCGGAACCTTCCAGAAGATTTCAAACAGGATGCGCGTATACGCGCAGGAGGTGCGGGAAGAAGTGTCTGCCGCGACTGTTCGCACCCCGTCGATCCCCTGCTGCGCACGAACAACCAAAATAATCGAGCGCACCCGATCGAGAGACGCTACTGTGCAACCGGGCACAATCATGAGCGAAGGGGTAGTGGCATGAGCCGCGACCGGAACCAGGCCGATGTCCGCTTCGCCGGCAGCCAATTCCACCGCGCAGCTGGAGGGGGTCGTGTAGCCAATCTGGTAGCGCAGGCGCCGTTCGCTGCGCTCGGGCTCGTGCTCGAAGTCCCACATGAGAGGAGCAGGATTGAGGAAGTGGATGGCCGCCATTCTAATGCGGCGCTTAATGTAGCGGGTCACTAATTAGTGTACCTTGGCAGCCAGCGATGATTGGCTCTGATCAAAACCGGCTCGCCTGGGTTGCGCTCACGCTCACCCCCGGGTTGGGGCCGAAGCGAATCCTCAAAGCCGCCGAGGCTCTTCCCGATTTAGCATCCCTATTCCGGCTATCCCTGACAGAACTCGAGTCGCTCAACTTCCCCGCACCCTCGGCTCAGTTTTTGTTTACCGGCAAGGCGCGCACAGAAGCTGAGCGCGAATTGGTGCGCATGGGCGAACAGAAAGGAATGATTCTCACTTATGAGGATGAAGAGTACCCTGAGCGGTTGCGGGAAATCTTCGACCCTCCTCCAGTGCTCTGGGTGCTGGGTGACGTGAAGATTTTGGCGCGGCCTTCGATCGCCATCGTGGGCACCCGTCACCCGACCCCGTATGGCACGGGCATGGCGGAAATTCTGGCCCGCGACCTGGCCACCCGCAAGCTAGTGGTCTTGAGCGGCATGGCGCGAGGTGTCGACACTGCAGCCCACAAGGGTGCACTGGCAGCACACGGCAGCACCATCGCAGTCTGGGGTACCGGGATTGACGTCATCTATCCTAAAGAAAACAAATCTCTGGCCGAAAACATTCTCGTATCCGGAGGAGCCATCGTTTCCGAATACCGGTTGGGAACATTTCCCGCGCCGCAGAACTTTCCTAAGCGCAATCGCATCTTGAGTGGCATGAGCGTCGGCGTGCTGGTGGTGGAAGCGGGGGAGAATAGCGGCACGCGCGTCACCGCGCGTTGCGCGCTGGAGCAGGATCGCGACGTCTACGCCGTCCCTGGCAACGTGACCACCAGGAATGCCTGGGGGCCCAACACGTTGATTAAGCAGGGCGCTAAGCTGGTTGCGACCTGGGAGGATGTATGGCAGGAACTGCCCTCCCAAATTCGCCTGCAACTGGAGAGCGAACTAGGTTTTGCATCGTCTCCGGGGCAAGCTGCATCGATTGTGGAAGAACTTCCGCTGCAGGAGCCGGAGAAGGTTGTGCTGAACGCGCTACGTCATGACGAAGCCGTGCAGCTGGATGAGCTGATGGAAATCCTCGAATCCAAACTGACTTCGTCCGAGATCTTCACCGCCTTGTTCGAACTCGAGCTGGCCAGCCGGATCAAGCAACTTCCCGGCAAGAACTACGTCAGACGAATGTGACCTTCCTCACCTTCTGCACCATTAGTTGCAGACGCGGAAGTTACACACAGGGCAGGAGAAAGCACGCTCAAGGCTGTGCTGCGGTTCGCTTCCGCCGCGATGCGGATCAAGATAAGTAAATAACCCTGAACCTTCCAGGTGGTACAGTCAGTCCCATTGGAAGCGAGTTTTCATGTTGTCCCTGGTTGTCATCGGGTTTAAGGAACGAAATGAGTAAATCACTAGTGATCGTCGAGTCGCCTGCGAAGGCCAAGACGATCAGCAAATATCTCGGTAAAGACTTCACCGTCGAAGCTTCCGTCGGCCACATTAAAGATCTGCCCAAGAACAAGATCGGAGTGGATTTAAGCGACGGCAGTTTTGCGCCCGAACTGATTGTCATCCCGGGAAAAGAAAAAGTGGTCGACCGGCTGAAGAAGCTGGCGAGGGCAGCGACGACTGTTTATCTGGCGCCTGACCCTGACCGCGAAGGAGAAGCAATCGCAGCTCACCTCGAGGATGAGCTGCGCGGCCTGTCCAAAGGAAACTCTATTCGCCGCGTCACCTTTAACGAAATTACGGCCAAGGCCGTGCACGACGCGTTTGAACACACGCGGGATGTGGACCGCAACCTGGTGGATGCGCAGCAGACCCGGCGCGTGCTGGATCGAATTGTGGGCTATCAGATTTCTCCTTTACTGTGGGACAAGGTCCGTCGCGGCCTTTCCGCAGGCCGGGTGCAGACCGTAGCTCTGCGCCTGATTGTCGAGCGAGAGCGTGAGATCAAAGCGTTTGTGCCGGTGGAATATTGGACGCTGGACGCACAGCTCACTCCACAAAACGAAAAGACTGAGTTCACCGCACGCTTCACCGGCATCGACGGAGAAAAAGCAGTCGTCGATACAGTGGATGCCCCTTCCTTGCCCAACAAGCAGCGAATGGATGCGGTGGTGGCTGCGCTTGAAAAGGCCAGATGGTCGGTACAGAACGTAGATAAGAAGGAACGCAGGCGCAACCCCACTGCTCCCTTCACCACCAGCAAGTTGCAGCAGGATGCTTCGCGCCAGTTAGGCTTCAGCGTCCGCCGCACCATGGGTGTAGCGCAACGATTGTATGAAGGCATTGAGCTGGGCAGCGAGGGTGCAGTCGGCCTAATTACCTACATGCGTACGGATTCCACCCGTGTGTCGCCCGATGCCATCAACGAAGTGCGCCAATGGATCGAACAGACGCACGGCAAAGACTATCTCCCCGCTTCGCCCAATGCATTCAAGAGCAAGAAAGACGCACAGGATGCACACGAGGCGATCCGTCCGACCAGCGTCACTCAGCATCCGGACGCGATCAGGCAATATCTCAGTGACGAACAGTATCGTTTGTACCGGCTCATATGGCAGCGCTTTGTCGCCTCGCAGATGGTGCCGGCGGTCTTCGACCAGACCACCGTCGATATCGTAGCCAAATCGGATCGCAGCTATAACTTTCGCGTCACCGGTTCGGTGATGAAGTTCGATGGTTTCCTCAAGGTCTACGAGGAAGCGAAAGAGAAGAAGGACGATGAGGACGAGGAGCTCAAGAACCGCCTCCCTGCGCTCGAGAACGGACAAGCCCTGGCGTTGAACGCGCTGCTGCCGGAAGAACACTTTACCGAGCCACGGCCTCGCTTCAACGAAGCTTCGCTGGTGAAAGAGCTGGAAGAACGCGGAATAGGGCGCCCTTCTACATACGCCACCATCATTAATACGATTCAGGAACGCGAGTACGTGCAGAAAGTGGGCACCGGCAGAGGGGCAAAGTTTGTCCCCACCGAGATTGGCTTTGTGGTCACCGATCTGCTGGTCGCCAACTTCCCCTATATCTTCGACCCGCAATACACCGCCCGGCTGGAAGAAGAGCTGGACGACATTGAAGATGGCAAGGAAGTGTGGACCACCTTGTTGGGCGCCTTCTATGGGCACTTCGAAAAAGAGCTGGCACATGCCGGCAAACACATGGAAAACATCAAGCGGATGGAAAAACCGACAGACGAGAAGTGCGACGTCTGTGGGTCGCCGTTGGTGTTGAAGTGGGGCAAGTTTGGCAGCTTCTTCGCTTGCAGTACGTACAACAAGAAAGATCCGGCCAGTTGCACCTTCACCAAAGAGAACTTTGCCGCCAAACCGGAGATGAATGCCCAGGAGGGCGAGGATCAGGCGGAAGAATACTGTGAAGCGTGCGGCCGCGTCATGGTGCTGAAGCGCGGACGCTTCGGCGCGTTCATGGCGTGCCCTGGTTATAGCGAAGATCCACCCTGCAAGACGACCCGCAAGCTGACCCAGAAACAGCAGCAGAAGGCGCCCGTGCCCTTGGAGGAGAACTGCCCCAAGTGCGGACTTCAGCTGGTCCTGCGCAATGGCCAGTATGGAGAATTCGTCTCCTGCAGCGGCTATCCGAAATGCAAATACATCAAGCAAAACATTATTGAAGGGATGAAGTGTCCCAAGTGCGGCGATGGAGACATCGCGGAACGGAAGGCCCGCCGGGGCAACATGTTCTACGGTTGCACCAATTATCCCAAGTGCGACTTCACTTCCAATGCCAAGCCGGTACCCGAGAAGTGCCCCGAATGCGGCAGCCCGTACCTGCTCGAGAAGGTGCGCGCTGCAGGGACCTATTTGGTCTGTCCTAACAACCGCAAGTCTTCCGCGGAAGACGAAGCCCCGAAAAAGAAGGCGAAAAAGGGTGCCGAGGCCGAACCTGCGGATCAGGTGGTCTGCGGCTACTCGAGGAAAATTGCCGATCCGCAAATGGAATCGGTCGAGGCCATGCGCTACCAGACGAAGGCGGAAGCACTTCCAGTCGCTTAAATCTGATCAAAGCGCGTCCGCGTGAGGCCTTGCCATGACGCGGACCGGGGCGTACAAATCCAGAGGCGGTTGTTTCTGCTTATTCGATCGCATGGAGCAAATATGAAATTGTTTGTGGTGTTGTTAGCCCTGTCGACCGTCCCGGCGTTGGCTGCGGATACGAGCAAGGTCAATGGATATATCAGCGACTCTAATTGCGGAGCCAAACACAACGGCAGCGCCCCGGATGCGGCCTGCGTTAAGAAATGCGTTGATGGCGGCGCAAAGCCGGTTTTTGTCGATGACGCCAAGAAAGAGGTCTACACCATCGACGATCCCGATTCGGTGAAAGGTCACGAGGGGCACCACGTCTCAGTGGTGGGCAAAGTCGACGAGTCCGGCAAGACAATCCACATCTCAAAGCTCACGATGATGAAGGATCAGGGGACACCCAGCGGCACCTCGGAAATGCACTAAAAACCAGTTCTATCGCGTACGCCCGCGTCAGTGATTTCGGTTCGCCGAACCCTGTGCGTGGGCGTATGCCTTTGTAGCGCATCGAGTTACGCGACAGATGCATGACTAGTCGTTGATCTGCTAAGGTGAGAGAGGGTGGGAAGGAATGCAGGATTTAACCCCAGTTATGGCAAAGGCAACCTGGAACGGCAAAGTGATAGCAGAGAGTGACACCACAGAGATGGTTGAGGGCAATATCTACTTTCCAGAGAGTTCCCTCAAACGAGAATACTTCCGCCCCAGCTCAACGATATCGACCTGCCCATGGAAGGGACAAGCCCGATACTACAGTCTGCTGGTGGACGGACAAGAGAACCAGGACGCTGCCTGGTACTACCCGGATCCTAAGCCTGCAGCCCGCAACGTGAAGAATCACGTAGCCTTCTGGCGCGGAGTTGAAGTCGAAAAATAGCCTCAAAGGTGGTCGCTGGAGCATGGCCGCCGTGCTCTTCAGCCTGATGATTTTGCCTCCCGGCGGGGTCTTGGCTCAGCAGGCGCCCGCCGCGAACTCCCCGCAAAGAGACCTCGAGGTGATCCGGCGTTTGGAAGAAGAGTATTTGCGGGCTGAGATCGAAGATGACACCGCGATCGCCGGTACGATTCTTGCCGACGATTACGTAGGGCTCAAATCGGATGGGTCTACTTCTTCCAAGTCCGATGTCTTGAACCGTTTGAACCTGCATGAGCGCCGTCGCCAGCCTTACCTGATCACCGCTACCAATATGCGGGAGCACCTGTTCGGCGATACCGCGGCTGTGAGCTACACCAAGGTCTATACCAAGCCTGGGAGCCAGGCAGCCTACAGTGAGAGTGTCCTGCATCTTCTTATTCGCCGAAACGGCGTCTGGCGCCTGCAACTGAGCAGTCCCCTCCCCAGTCCCAAGGCAGAAGCAGCACCAGGAAGAGACCGCTGAACCGCAGGTCCCTTCACTGCGCTACTCTCCCGTGGAAGCACCGCCCTACCCTTTGTCATCTCGACCGAAGCGCAGCGCAGTGGAGAGATTTCTGTGTGGATGCCCTTTCCTGGTAAAGCTTTTCAGGGAGTCACAGAATCGGTTCCCCGCGATTCTCTACCCAGCTGTTTTTGGTTTTCCTCCACCTATCTCTGGGATAATAAATCCACTCTGGCAGCTGCCTTGGCAGGCGGCACGCACCGCGTATCCCTCATGAAGCCACTCGTGCTTGCACTAACCCCGACGCGCAACCGTCGCCTGAATGAAGTGACAGGCATGGTGCTGCTGGTGGCGGCGAGTCTCCTTTTCCTGGCCCTTGCCTCTTACCATCCGACGGACCCATCCTTCAACACCGATGCCGTGGGACGTCAGGCGCACAACTGGACCGGATTGGTCGGGGCAACCCTCAGCGACATGCTGCTGCAATTGGAGGGGGTTGCCGCCTTCCTGATCCCATTTATGCTGGGCGCGCTGGGCTGGACTTGGCTGCGATCACGCCCTGCCGGGTCCCCTGCTGCAAAGTTGGCGGGGGCTGCTCTTTACCTGTTCTTTGCCCCAGCCCTGTTCGGTCTCATTCCCGGCCAGCTTCGCTGGATGCACGCGCTCCCACTGGAAGGCCTAACCGGGCGGCTGGTGGTCGATACGCTCGTCCATTACCTCAACTTTCCCGGCGCCGCCATCGTGATCAGCAGCATGGTGCTCATCTCGCTCTACCTGTCCACCACCTTCAGCTTCAGCACCGCCCAGCAGTGGATGGCGATTCGCTTTGCCTTCGCTCTGGCGTGGCGCGACCGCTTCCGCAACTGGCATTCCGCCTGGGCCAAGAACCGGCTGGAAAAGAAGATCCTGGCCAAAGCGCAGGAGCCGGAGAAGAAAGCCGTCAAGCGTGTGCAACCGCGGGAGGATGAAGAAGAAAGGATCCCGGCTTCCCGCCATGCTGCGTACGCCGGCGCGCCGGCCGCCGAGCAGGCGCCCCGAGCCACGCCACCCCCTGAAAAGCACACCCCCTCCCTGTGGAACCAGATGCCACGCACCAGCATCCCGGATCCAGAGCCTGAGGAACTGGAAGCTGACGAAGTAGAGGAGATCGCAGCCGTAGCTGCCCCGGCAGCAAAGGCCATTTCCGTAAAGGGGCGCGCCGATGCGGATGCGCGGCCGGTTACCCTGGCACCTCGAGCGGATAGCGGGTTCCGTCTCCCTCCCAGCACGCTCCTGCACCGCAGTGACGAGTCGCAGATCGTACGCGAAGATGACCTGCGCAGTCAGGCCAAGATCCTGGTCGAAAAGTGTGCCGAGTTCGACGTGTGCGGCCAGGTGGTCCAGATCAATCCCGGCCCTGTGGTCACCACCTTCGAATTCAAGCCCGAAGCAGGGGTTAAGTACAGCCGCGTGACCGGCCTGGCAGAAGATCTGTGCCTGGCCATGCGCGCCGAAAGCATTCTGATCGAGCGCATGGCCGGCAAGAGCACCGTGGGTATCCAGGTACCCAACCACGATCGGGAGACGATCTGGCTGCGAGACGTGATCGAATCGGAGAACTTTACCCAAACCAAGTCCAAGCTGACCCTGGCCATGGGCAAGGACATTAACGGGCGCCTGGTGACCGCCGACCTGGCCACCATGCCCCACGTCCTCATCGCGGGCTCTACCGGCAGCGGCAAGTCTGTAGCCATCAACGCCATGATCATGTCTGTGCTGTATAAGGCGACGCCGCAGCAGGTCAGGCTGATCCTGGTTGACCCCAAGCGGGTGGAACTGGGCATGTATGAGGGTATCCCTCACTTGTTCACCCCGATCATCACGGAGCCCAAGCTGGCGGCCAACGCGCTGCGCAATGCGGTACGCGAGATGGAAAGGCGCCTGAAGCTGTTGGCCTCGCGCAGTGTGAGGAACATCGACCAGTACAACAAGCTGTTCGACAACCAGACTCCGAGCCTGTTTGAGGAGGGCGACGCGGAGCAGCCCCTACCCCACATGATCATCATCATCGATGAGCTGGCTGACCTGATGATGCTGGATAAGGCCAATGTCGAGGAGGCGATCACCCGCCTGGCGCAGATGGCTCGCGCGGTCGGCATCCATCTCGTGCTGGCTACGCAGCGGCCGTCGGTGGACGTCATCACTGGCCTGATCAAAGCCAACGTGCCTACCCGGATCTCCTTCCGCCTGGCTACCAAGGTGGATTCGCGAACCATCCTGGACTCCAACGGAGCCGAGGCTCTGCTGGGCCGTGGCGATATGCTCTTCCTGCCACCCGGAACCTCGCGGTTGCAGCGCCTGCACGCGCCGTTTGTTACCGAAAAGGAAATAGCGGCAGTGGTTGGGTTCTGGAAAGACCAGGGTGAAGCAGAATACGTGCCAGGCTTCCTCGAGTCTCCCCGCGATGAAAAGGGACGGGACCTGGATGCGGAGCCCGAGGATGGGGACGGGGACGACGAACTATTCGAGGATGCGGTACGGCTGGTGCTGGAATTCGGCAAAGCCTCCACTTCCCTGCTCCAGCGCCGGTTGCGCATTGGGTACGGCCGGGCGGCGCACCTGATCGACATGATGGAGCGCGACGGAATCGTAGGTCCGGCGGATGGGTCAAAGCCGCGTGAGATCCTCAAGCCACCGGACTGGCTTAACCAGGTCGAACCCGCCCTCCGCTGATCTCCGGCCGCTTTCGCGAGAACCAATGAACGGGAAAGAGAAAGAGACGGACCTTTGATGGGCTTCGGCCGTCTCGGCGCCGGCCCCGACATTACCTCCGTGTACGCTGGTAACACTTTCGAGTGCCTTTTGCCGAAGAATGCCTTAAGCTGCAAAAGACACCTGTCAGGAGGCAAAATCCAGACCCGGCACAAGGTCCTTTTGGTGGATGACGACGCCGTGAGCCTCGAACTCATGGCGCTGCTGCTCGCCCACGAGGGCCATCAGGTGCTCCGCGCCAACGACGCCGGAGCCGCTCTGGAACTGCTCTCCACTGACCAGGCTGGACGCCCGGATGTTCTGCTCGTAGATCTGCAGATGCCTGGGATATCGGGTGGTCAACTGGCGGAAAAAGTTCGCGCCCTGGGCAGCCCAGGACCATTGCTGCTGGCCATGAGCGCCTCAGAAGCCCAGCGGCAGCAGCTGCTCTCCTTCGATGGGTTTTTGCTCAAACCGTTGGTGGTGGACGACTTCCGCCGAGCCTTAAAGCCCAAGAGACGTGGCCGCGCACCGGCTGCACGCGTCACCCATCCCGGAAGCAAGGCGTCGTCCGCTCCGGGCCGTGCCGTGGATAAGGCGGTGGTGTACAAGATGCTGAAAATGATGCCCAAGGAGGCGTTTCACGAACTATTCGCCGCCTGCATCGCCGATTCCCGGACTTCTATCCATGCTATCCGGACTCTGTCCAGCCAACCGGACCAATCCGGCGTGGCCCCCCTGGCTCACCGAATAAAAGGAGCTGCCTCCATGGTAGGGGCGGTGCACCTCGCCTGGCTCGCCGCCGGGCTTGAAGCAGGGGGTAGCAAACCAGCGGCCACCCCTGCTGTTTTGGACGATTTACTCAGTGCATGCAGTGAGTTGGAGCGTATGCTTTTGGCAGGAAATCTAACCGAAACACAGGGCCCCCATGACCACTACGACAGTTCCCGCAACGCCTAAAACCAGCAACGACCGCCTGCACCAGATTCGTATCGTCATTGCCGACGACCATCCTGTCGTTCGCATTGGCGTAAAAAACATGCTCCAGAGCGACGCCGGCCTTGAAGTGCTGGGCGAAGCCTCTGATGGCGATGAAGCGATTACGGCAACCCTCGAACTGCTGCCGGATATTCTCCTGCTAGACCTGCAGATGCCTCGTCTGCCTGGCCTAGAGGCTATGCGGGCCATCATGAGCGGCTCGCCGACGGTTAAGATTCTGCTGCTGACCAGCACCATCACCACCCAGCAGATCATTGAAGCGCTGCAGATTGGCGCCCGCGGCATCGTCCTCAAGGACGCGCTCGCCGACCATCTCACCACCGCAATCCGCGCAGTTTCTTCAGGAGATTACTGGATTGGCGGCAAACGCGTGGTCAACCTGGTTGGCGCTCTGCACGAACTCATGCAGCAGGCAGCCGTCCCGGAACGCAAGACCTATGGGCTGACGCCCCGTGAGTTGGAAGTGGTTGGCTGCATTGTGGAAGGGTGCAGCAATCGCGATATCGCCAAGCAGTTCAGCATCAGCGAAGAGACTGTCAAACGGCATTTGTCGAATATTTTCGACAAAACCGGGGTTTCCACCCGGCTGGAGTTGGCGCTGTTCGCCATTGCTCATCAGCTGGTCGCGCTGCAGTCTTAACCCTTTAGCTCCAATTTCGGCTGACGCAATCGTCCACGATTGCATCCAACTTTGTTGCGTCTTTAAGACTAATGGGCACGCTCTGAAGACCGATAAGTGTGCCATAGTCCACTGTTTGAACGCAACTGAAGCTTGAAATTGGAGTCGAAAGATGACCGCTGGAAGACTGCTGCTTTTAACTTTGCTGGTTTCGTCCCCTCTTGTCCTGTGTGGGCAGGAGGCGAGCCCCACTGCGCAACAACAACAGCCCATCGAGCCCACACAAACGGGCAATAATGTGCCGCTCTACCGCATTCAGGTGGTTGGCCGCGACATTCCGGCGATCAACTACTGGCACCGCAGTGGCAGTACAAAGATCGGATTTGCCGGAACCAGCCTTCTGCCCCAGGGTAAGGGCGAGGCAAACGTCACCAGCAAGGGGCAGACGTTTATCCAGGCCAAGCTTCAAGGCTTCGTCCCGGCCAACAGCTTCGGTGTGGAGTACCTTACCTACGTGCTCTGGGCGATCACTCCGCAGGGCCGGCCGGTGAACCTGGGTGAAGTGATGCCAGGCAACGGCAAGGCGGAGATGAACGTCACTACCGGACTGCAGCAGTTCGCCCTTATCGTGACCGCCGAACCCTATTTTGCCGTGACCACACCGAGCGACCTGGTCGTGATGCAGAACACGATCAAACAGGACAAGACAACGGGTATTCTCGATACCGTGAATGCGCACTTCAACCTGCTGCCGCGCGGCGCCTACGTGCAGACGGCTGGCCAGCACGCGAACCTCAACCCGGTCAAGCCCAACGACAAGTCGCCCCTCCAGCTTTACGAGGCCATCAATGCAATTCAGATCGCCGAAGCGACGGGTGCGGCTCAATATACGCCGGACATTCTTGCCAAAGCGAAACAGGAATTGGAGAATGCGCAAGCCCTTGACGGGAAAAAGAGCCAGCGCAAGGTCATGATCACCTACGCGCGGGGCGCAGTCCAGGACGCGGAAGATGCCCGCGTTAGCACTTTGCGCAAGATACAGCAAGAGAAGGAGCATCAGCAGCAGGTAGCCACCCAGCAAGCGCAGGAAGCCGCTCAGCAGGCGCAGATCGAAGCCCAACAGCAAGCCTTGAAACGGGCCCAGGCCGATGCCGCGGCCGCCCAGGCAGAAGCAGCCGCAGCCAATGCGCGGGCAGCGCAGGTCGCCGCCGAACACAACGCCCAGCAGGCAACCGACCAGACCGAGCAGATGCGCGAGCGCCTGCGGTCGCAGTTGAGCCAGGTTCTGCAGACCCAGGAAACGGCTCGCGGATTGATCGTCAACATGTCGGACGTTTTGTTTGACACGGCTAAATACACCCTCAAGCCGGAAGCCCGGGAAAAGCTGGCCAAGGTGTCGGGAATTCTTCTTGCCTATCCCAATCTGAAAGTGCAGGTGGAGGGCTACACCGACAATGTAGGTAGCGAGCAATACAACCTGACGCTGTCACAACAGCGCGGCGATGCCGTGCGTGAGTACTTGATTTCCCAAGGCGTCAGCGCGGACAACATCACCTCCACCGGCTACGGCTTGAGCAACCCAATTGCCGATAACGCGACGGCCGCCGGAAGGGCCCAGAATCGGCGGGTGCAAATGGTGGTTTCGGGTAGCTCCATCGGCGTCCAGCAGAGCGCACCTTCGGCTGCCACCCAGCCACAACCGCAACCGCTACCCCAGGGCACAAGCAACCCACCCGAGCAATAGCTGGTTGAATGGAAAACCCAGGTCGCAAAAGCGAGACCTGGGCCACCCACTCATAGATTGCTTCCGGATAACTTGATCAGGAGAGAAGTGCGAGGCGGGCTTCGATATCGGCCAGG
This sequence comes from uncultured Acidobacteriaceae bacterium, assembly GCA_963826875.1. GTDB lineage: Bacteria > Acidobacteriota > Terriglobia > Terriglobales > Acidobacteriaceae > PALSA-350. The sequence continues at coordinate 245,042 of CAWGYP010000003.1, forward strand.
GCGGCCTCTAACGCAGCCCGGCGTACAGGGCTCGAAGTACGCTCCGAAAGAACGCGCTCACGCTGCAAATCCAATTCCTGCCTTTGCCGCTCCCGCTTCGCCCGCTCCACGCCATTTCGCTTAACCGCGTCAACCGCTGCGCCCGAAGCGCTAAGATCCGCCGTCGACTGCTGTTCTTCCACAGACTTGCTTTCCCACCCACGCGCCATGCTTCTATGGTACGACAAGCAATGGAATCGTCCCTCGATTTCATGTGGAGGAATCATGAAGGTCTGGCAAATTCGATCGTTCGGCATTGACCAACTGGCTTTAGCAGATTTGCCCCTTCCCCGGCCCGGGCGCGGGGAGGTTCTGGTCAAGCTTCATGCCGTGTCCCTGAATTATCGCGATCTGCTGATGGTGCGTGGCCAATACAACCCCAAAATGGCGTTGCCTCGTATTCCCTGCTCCGACGGAGCCGGAGAAGTCGTCGAGCTGGGTGAGGATGTCCACGAAGTCGCAAAAGGGCAACGGGTTGCCGGCATCTTCATGCAAAACTGGCTGGACGGCCACCCAACCGCGGAGAAGACCCGCGGCGCGCTGGGTGGCGACATCGATGGCATGTTGGCCGAGTATGTCGTCCTGCGGCAAAGCGGAGTCGTAACTATCCCAGATCATCTCTCGTATGAAGAAGGAGCGACGCTGCCATGCGCCGCGGTTACCGCCTGGAACGCAGTAGAACACGCAGCCCAGGTAAGGCCTGGAGAAGTGGTCGTCACCCAGGGTACGGGAGGTGTTTCCATTTTTGCTTTGCAGTTTGCCAAGATTGCCGGGGCCAGCGTGATCGGCACCTCGAGCAGCGACGAAAAGCTGGAACGGGCGAAAACTCTCGGACTGGCTGCGGGATTCAATTATCGCCAATCGCCGGAATGGGCAAAATGGGTGCAGAAGCAAACCGACAACCGCGGCGCCGATCTGATCGTTGAAGTCGGGGGAGCGGGCACCTTTAGCCAGTCGCTGCAAGCCGTGCGCATGGGGGCCACAGTCGCGCAAATCGGGGTGCTGAGTCAGTCAGACCAACCTCTGCCAATCCCACTGATTCTTCATCGCCAGGTTCGGATACTGGGTGTCTATGTAGGCTCAAGGGCCCATTTCGAAGCCATGAACCAGGCCATTACGGCGCACAAAATCCGCCCGGTGGTGGACCGCGTACTTCCATTTAGCCAGGCTCGGGAAGGCCTGAAAGCCATGGAAAATGGCGTCCATTTTGGGAAGATCGTAATCCAGGTTGTTGCTTGATACCCCCCAAAGCCCAAACTGGATTCGGGCTATCTGATTGAAATTGCTGGGCTACCTAAAGGTCAGTAACTTCCGGGTGATCCGATAGGACGAAAGCTGTATTTTCCCTACGACAAACGCGACATTTTCGTGCAGAATGCATCTTAACAGTACGATTTTTAGCAACTACCCAGCGTTTGAATGAGGGAGATTTTATATGACTTGGATTGCAACTCTGCTTGGTTTCTTCTACGACATTATTTTCGGCTGCCGCCATTGGAGTCAGACGAGGCCTTTCACGCTGGAACAACAGACTTACAAGGTGTGCCTGGACTGCGGAAAACAGATTTATTACTCCACCGAGCGCATGACTCCTCTGAGCGCACGGGAAATACGCCGCATGAAGGCGACCGAAGGCCCCGTAACCGTGATTGCTACGTCGATGAACGCGGGTGGTTTTCTCACCCGGCGCCCGAACAAATCGAACGCTGCTGCTTAAGCATTTAGTTACCCAGCCCAAAAAGGCTGAAGCTCCGTATCGTGTGGCCATAAGATTCAGGCCCGATACGGGGCTTTTCTGTGTCCGCCGTTCCCATTGCCGCATACTGGATTCACAGGAGCCGCATGGTGATCGTCGAAGTTCGCGGATTAACAAAAGTTTATGAAGGAAAGCAACGCGTGGTTGCCGTCGATGGCATCGACCTTTCCGTCAATCAAGGCGAGATCTTCGGCTTACTCGGTCCCAATGGAGCGGGAAAAACAACCACTATCAGCATAGCCACCACTCGCGCCCTGCCGACCAGTGGACAGGTGACAATCGCGGGAGTGGACGTGGTTTCAAGGCCGGCGGCCGCTCGGCGCAACATCGGCGTGGTCCCGCAATTCAACACTCTTGATCGATCCCTCACGGTTTTCGAGAACCTGTACTTTCACTGCCGCTATTTTGGTTATTCAAGCGCCGCCTCCAGAACCCGGGCTCAAGCTTTACTGTCACAGTTTCTTTTGCAGGAACGGGGCGCAAGCTTTCCTGCACAGCTCTCCGGCGGCATGCAGCAGAGGGTACAAATTGCCCGCGCGATCGCTCACCGTCCCGCGGTTTTGTTTCTCGATGAACCCAGCGCCGGGCTCGATCCACAAAGCAGAATCGCCATGTGGGACGCAGTCAAAGGATTGGGCAGCGAAGGAATCACGGTGGTCTTGACCACCCACTACATGGAAGAAGCCGATGAAATCTGCGATCGGGTGGCGATCATGGACCACGGCAAGCTGCTGGCCCAGGACACGCCTGAGCTGCTGAAGGCCACCTTAGGCGCACAGACCATCTTTGAGTTGAAGTTGCGCCAGATGGAAGGTTCGGCGGACCTGGTAGAAAAACTGGAACGATTACCCAATGTCGCCTCCGTCGAAACCATCAGCGACGGTATCCGTGTGTTCTCTCGAGGGTCGGATGGCTTGCTGCCCCAAATCGTACAAGCTGCCCAGGGCCTGGGTTTGCGCGACCTCAAGATCAATGAGCCCAGCCTGGAAACAGTTTTCATCCGCCTTACCGGGAGGGATCTGCGTGAGTAAGCAACGATCGGGCTATACAGGAGCGTTTCTCGGGCTGATGCTGCGCGACCTGCGCGTGCTGCGCCGCGAACTGGGCCCGTTTGTAGTGCGCATCATCATGCAACCGTTGCTGTTTCTTTTCGTCTTTACTTACGTTTTTCCTCATATGGGGCAAGGCAATCCCATGGCCGCAGGCGGAGGGAGTTTTGCCACCATCCTGCTGCCCGGCTTGATGGCCGTCGCCATCATGTTCAGCGGGATTGCCGCGGTGGCGCTTCCCCTGTCGCAGGAGTTCGGGATAACGCGCGAGATTGACGATCGCGTCATGTGTCCCCTGCCGGTAACCGCGGTGGCCGTCGAAAAAATGTGCTTCTGCGCACTGCAAAGCATCCTCGCCGCGGCCCTGGTGGTCCCCCTCGCCAGGTTCATCCCTGCGGTGCCGGTCAAGCCCGAGGTGGATAATTGGCCGCTGCTGATCCTCATGCTGGTCCTCTCCAGCCTGGTAGCGAGCGCACTGGGGTTAGCCATCGGAGCAAATATCAGGCCGCAGCAGATCGGGCTCATCTTCTCGATCGTGGTGGTTCCCATCACTTTTCTGGGCTGCGTTTACTATCCCTGGGAGTATTTGAATCACTTGCGCTGGTTGCAGGTGGTGGTGCTGATCAACCCCATCGTGTACATGAGCGAGGGTTTGCGTGCGGCTCTCACGCCGGCGGTTCCCCACATGCCGGTGCTGCTTATCATTTTTGCTCTGCTGGTGTCACTCACCATTTTGGGTGGGATTGGCATCCGGGGATTCCTCAAGCGTGTAATTTCATAAACCGTTGCACTGGCTTATGCTTACATGGCCATAGGCCCTTCTGTAATCCTGTTCGTCTGATAGCAAAGAGCCGCAAATGGCCTGGTGATGTTGGGAGCTGCAATGCGAAAAACCAATCCAAAGCTCCTGTTTGCCACCACACCGTTACTGCTGCTATTGGTCGCCGGCTGCGGAGCGATGAGTTCGCCGGTAGCCGCCAGCCCGGCGGGTTGATCTCAGCGCGGAAAAATCCGCCCTTGATACCACCACCACTGACCAGCTGAGCGCCCGGTCGACTTCCGGCGCCGGCACCAGCGTGGTCTGGTCCCTCGCCGGGGGGCAAAACGACACTACGCTGGGCCAGGGAACCATCACCGCGAATGGCGTGTACACCCCGCCGCCAGTGCTTTCACCAGACCAGATCCAGGTCCAGGTCGTAGCCACTTCCCGCAGCTGACCCTACCACCACCGCCAGTTACCTGCTGACCGTTACGCCTGGATTTGTCCAGGTGGTGTCCCCGGAGACTGCCAGCCTGGCCCCCGGATCGACAGTTCAGGTGAAGGGAGAGATCGCGGAGGTCAATTCGGGGTCCATTCACTGGTCGCTCGGGACGATGCCCGCCGGCGAGCTCGATCCCGGCGAGAGCTACGGCAGCATCAGCGAAACCCGGTGCACTCACTCCCGGCGCACCTACACCTCCTGCACCGCAACCTATACCGCCCCACGCGCCTTGCCCCCGGGCAACCCCGCCGTTTTCGTGGTAGGGATGGCAGCTGGCAATCCTCGCTCCGTCGCGGCGCTTCACGTCCTGCTCAACGGCGCCGGCTTTTCGAGCTCGGGACTGCAGAATCAGGCAATCCCAGGTTGGTTACGTGGAGATGGGCTCGTCGGGAGGCAATGCCAACGACTACGACTCCAGGCAAAGACGGCGGTAAGGAGTACGTGAACGACTGCTGCGGGGGAACTCTGGGGGCGCTGGTCTCGGACCGGAACAACAATCTGTTACATCCTGAGCAACAACCATGTGCTGGCCGAATCGGACCAGGCGCGGACCGGCGATACGGTCGTTCAACCCGCGCTGGTAGATCTGAACTGCAACCCGCAGGCTGGACGGACGGTAGGGTCTTTGCGCTATGTGGTGCCCCTCCAAAGTACGCAGACCAACGTGGATGCGGCGCTGGCGGCGGCAACACCCGCAGTCGACGGCACCGGGGCAATCCTGCAGTTGGGACCGCCGGTCAACGGCACGCTGACGCCGGCGGCGCCCGCCGCAGGCGACGGGAGAGGCACTGACCGCCGGCCTGCTGAACCAGTTGCGGGTGGTCAAGAGCGGGCGAACCACTGGATTGACCTGTTCCACGGTAAACACGGTGAACCTGACCGTGCAGGTGGACTACTACTACGTTGCGCCGAAACCCAGCCCTACTACACCAAGACCTACGTCGACCAGATCGGCATGCCCGGCGCCAGCTTTGCGGATAGCGGAGACTCGGGGGCGCTGGTGCTCGACGCCGGCAATGCGCAGCCGGTGGGGTTGTTTTTTGCCAGTGGGGAGGATGGCAGCAACCACGGGTTCAGCGTTGCTAACCCGATCCAGGATGTTCTCAGCGAGCTGGGGCATAAGGCCCAGGCGGACGGCCAGGAATTCCAGATTGCGGGCGGGTCTCCCCATCCCATCACCTGCTCGAACTACGACGAGCACACTTGCCGGCAATCAGTAGCGTGAGTTCATTTCAGATGGCCTTGGCGAAGGCGGCGGCCGAATCGGCGACCGCCCAGCTGCTGAAGCCGGATAACGGCGTCCTGGGCACGGCTGCGGGCAAGAGTCTGGACCGTCCCGGCGAGGGCGCCATTATTGTCTATGTGGACAAGAGCAAGCGGGTTGTCTCCGTTCCCAAGGTAATCAACGGCGTCCGAACGCTGGTGATCCCAACCGATGCGGTAAGCATGAACGCGGGCGTTCAACCGACGACTCTTCCCCAGGTGGAAGGCATACATCTTCCTGCCGAAGTTCTGTGGGCTGCCGCCGTGGTACAGCGGCAATTTGCGCCCCAGTTGATGGCGGATCCGGCATTTTTCGGGGTGGGCGTGACGCAAAGTTATGACAATCCGGCCGAAGCAGCGCTGCTGGTGCTGGTGGATTTGACGAAGACTCCGCAGTCAATGCCGGATGTGGTTGGCGGTCTGCGGGTGCGCTACGTACGCATCAACCGGCTGCATGTGACGCGGTCGAAATTCGCTCCGGTGCAGCAGGCACCGCGCTGCGCCCTCCCTCGTCGGGATCCGCGGCGCCCAATCCATAGGACTCCAAAAAAAAAAAAAAAAAAAAAAAAAAAAAAAAAAAAAAAAAAAAAAAAAAAAAAAAAAAAAAAAAAAAAAAAAAAAAAAAAAAAAAAAAAAAAAAAAAAAAAAAAAAAAAAAAAAAAAAAACAAGAACCAAGAAGGAAAACCTTGGTCTAGGCGTTCTGGGTGGTGGAAACCGTTGCCGGCTGCGGAGGCACACCGATCCCGTCCTGGGGGAAGAAAAGCATGAATACAGTACCCGACTGCCGCCCGTTCGCCGCTTTAGCCGGACGGCTGACGAGCCGTACCGTGGCATTGTGCTTGACGATAATTTCGCTGCTCACCCACAGACCAAGCCCCGTGCCGGTGGCTTCCTTGGTGGTAAAAAACGGCTCGAAAATCCGCGCCCGCGTTGCCTTGGCCATGCCGCTGCCGTTATCCGCGACGAACACCCGAATACCGGCAGCGCCATCCACCCAGGAGCGCGATCGGCGGGCAGATATCCACAAATGCCCTCCGTGGCCCATGGCGTCGATCGAATTGCCGATCAGGTTGGCGAAGAGCTGACGCAACTCCCCGGAGAAACAGAACAGATCTACGTCCGGTCCAGCCTCGAGAGAAACCTCTATTTGCAGCGAAACCAGCCGCCCGGTGTAGAGAGTGAGAACGGAATCCAATAACTCCGCAATGTTGGCCACCCCCGGTAAAGTTGTTTGACGATAAAAGCGCAGGGTCTGTTGGGTCATCTCGGCGACCCGGGAAATCTCGTGCTGGGCCAGGTCGGTATAGGCCAAAGCCTCCCGATCGAGCGACGGGTGGTGCCGCAGCAGGTAGAGAAGATCGATGACCGCTTCCAGGGGATTATTGATTTCGTGAGCAATCGACGCCGCGAGACGACCTGCGGCAGCCAGTTTTTCCGTTTTCCGCAACGCATCCTCTGCGCGCTTGCGCTCGGTGGTTTCGACCACGATCGCTCCCACCCAACGAACCGCTTCTGACGTGGCTTTAACCGGGTACACATTGATGAGCCAACTACGCGTCTGGCCGGCGTCTCCGGAAAAAGGCGTGTTCACCTCGAATTGAACCACCGGATCTCCGGTCTCAAAGACGCTTTGGATGCAACCCTGCAGCATCTCTGCGGCTGGAGCAGGCAGCATTTCAGCGACCGTTCGCCCCAGGTGCCTGCTTATCGGCAACTGGTTCATCTGGGCCAGGAACTGGTTCACGCGCACGTAGCGCAGCTTGCGATCGAAGAACGCGAAACCAATGGGCGCGTTTTCAAGCATCGAGTCGAGCAGCGCCAGCGTGTCGCTGAGCCCGGCTCTTTGCTCATCCATCGAAGTAACCATCAGGTTGAAAGCCCGGGTAAGATCGGCTGCCTCGTTGCCCGAGGTGACCTCCAGCGGAAATCCTTCTTTGTTCTCAGGATCGCGAATCAGCCTGCGGGTCGCGGCGAGCAAGGCGCGCAGCGGGCGGGTAATAGACGGCAAACGTGCCGGCAATAATCGCAGTGCCCAGAGCTCCCAGGGCAGCAAAAATGATGGTGATGCGTATAAGCGAGTAAATCTGCTGCCAGGCCGCAGTCGCATCTTCATATACCCAGGCGAAGCCGCTCAGCTGACCACCGACATGGATGGCCTGCACCGCTTCACGTGCTCCGCCCGGCACACGAAAAATCACCGCGCCCGGGCGGTGTCAGTCATTTGTTTTTTTTCCAGGCGGGTCAGCATGTCCTTGCCGTTCATGCTCGGGATCGCTGCTGGCGATCATCCGGCCGTTGATGTCTGTAACCATGGCTGCACGGATGACCGGGGGAGTTGGCCATGGCGCGCAGAATCGGCACCAGGTACCCTGCCTGGCCCTGGGCCAGCGAATCCTGACTCTGCAGCACCAGTAGGTTGACCTCGGATTCCAGCCGCAGGCGAGCCCGTTCATGAATTTCCAACGCCTGCTCGCGGACCAGCAGGATAGCGAAGACGACCACCAGCAAGCCTTCGAAAAGGATGAGACCGGAGATGAGCTGACCCCGAATCGAACGAGGTTTTAGCCAACTCATTTAGCGGCCCTCCTTCCCTTCAACCTTGCTTCAGCCAACCTTAACCGGGGCTCGGCCTGCAAGCTTGGCTTCGATATCATGCGCGATCTGGCGGCCATGGAACCGGCCATTCTCAATGAAAATTTCATTGGTTCGCATGCCCGCAACGATGACTCCGGCGAGGTAAAGACCGGGGACATTGCTTTCCAGCGATTGCGGATCACAAGCCGGCAGCGGTCCTGCCCCTCCAGGCGCACACCAAGAGCAGTCAGAAAATCAAAGTCGGGATGGTACCCCGTCAAGGCAAACACGTAGTCGTTATCGAGGGTAACGGTACCTCGGGGCGTCAGCAGGTCAACCGAGTCTTCCCCAATCTGACCACCGAACTCGAAAAATGGGCGGTGACTTCGCCATTCTTGATGCGATTGTTAATATCCGGCAGAATCCAGTACTTGACGTGATGGTGCATCTCCTCGCCCCGGTGCACCAGGGTCACATGGCTCCGTGGCGCCACAGGTCGAGGGCCGCAATGGCGGCCGAGTTCTTGCCTCCGATCACCAGCACCTTCTGATCGTAATAGGGGTGCGGGTCGTGGTAATAGTGCAGCACCTTGGGCAGCTCTTCCCCGGGGACTTCGAGGTAGTTTGGCAGGTCGTAGTAGCCGGTAGCCAGAATGACTTTGCGGGCCCCGTAGACCGTTGCGGGAAAACCGGTCGATCGTAGTAACGGCGAAATCCCGTCCTCTCCGGTAATGCCGGACACGGTCTGATATTGGCGAAACTCCAGCTGGTAATGCTCGGCGACTTTGCGGTAGTACTCCAGCGCCTCGTTGCGGCTCGGCTTCTGGTTGGGGCTGGAAAACGGCATATCGCCAATCTCCAGAAGCTCGGGAGTGGTGAAAAACGTCATGTTCGACGGGTAGTGAAAGAGGGAGTTGCACAGACAACCCTTGTCCACCAGAACGGTGCTCAGGCCGACCCGCTGGGCCTCGATGGCGCAGGCGAACCGGTGGCCCGGCCCCTACCACCAGCACGTCAAAGGTTTCCTTCGGGACACCACGGCTTTGCTCCATTTCTATAGCTTAGACGATGAGCGGCCCGGCGCCATACCCGTCGTTCGCAGCGGCAGCCGAAATCGCTATAATCGAACGTTCTACAAGGGTTATTCAGGAGCCACATCCTTATGTCTGATGTCCGCAAAGAAAAAGACTCGCTTGGTTTTGTCGAGGTGCCGTCGAAGGCTTACTACGGCGCGCAAACAGCGCGCGCGATAGACAATTTCCCTATCTCCGGTATGCGCGCTTATCCTCAGCTGATACGCGCCCTGGGAATGGTCAAGCGTGCCGCCGCAGAGGCCAACAAGGAGCTCGGCCTGGTGGATGAGAAGCGTGCCGGCGCCATCATCCAGGCGGCCCAGGAAGTGATCGACGGCAAGTGGAACGCGGAATTCATGGTCGATGTTTTCCAGGCCGGCGCAGGCGTAAGCCTGCACATGAATACCAACGAGGTCATCGCCAACCGGGCCAACGAAATCCTGGGAGGGAAACTGGGGAGTACGCCCAGCTACACCCCAACGACCACGTGAACTACGGGCAGTCGACCAACGATGTCTTCCCGACCGCCATGCGCCTCGCCACGCTGCTAGCGCTCGATACGTTCTACCCGGTGCTGGACCAGCTGGCTGCGACCTTCGCGGAAAAGGCGCAGGCCTTTCACCACATCATGAAATCCGGCCGCACACACATGCAGGATGCGGTTCCGATGCGCCTGGGGCAGGAATTTGCGGCCTATGGCTTGGCGATCGAAAAAGGGCAGCAGTTCCTGAAGATGGCTTCCGGCACACTGCGCGAATTGGGCCTGGGCGGCAGTGCGGTGGGCACGGGCATCAATACCCATCCGGACTACCGGGTGAAAGCCATTGCCCATCTGGCCCGCATTTCCGGGCAGAAGTTAGTGCCGGCCGAGGATATGCGCTGGGCGATGCAATCCAACGCCTGCATGGCCGACGTGAGCTCCGCATTGCGCGGGATCGCCCTGGAAACGATCCGGATTTCAATGACATCCGCCTGCTGAGCTCCGGACCCAATACAGGATTTGCGGAAATCTCCCTTCCCAGCCTGCAGCCTGGTTCTTCGATCATGCCGGGAAAGATCAACCCGTCATTCCGGAACTCGCGGCTATGGTCAGCTTCCAGGTCATCGGCAACGATACGGCCGTCGCCTATGCGGTGCAGGCCGGGCAATTGGAGTTGAACGTGATGATGCCGACCATGGCCTACAACGTATTGCAGAGCGTGACCATCCTCGGCAACATGCTGCGCCAGTTCGACAAGACTGCGTTCACGGCATCACCGCCAATGAACAGCGCTGCCAGATGTACGCGCAGAGCACGGTATCGTTGGCCACGGCGCTGAATCCATACATCGGGTACGCCAAGGCGGCGGAGATTGTGAAGGAATCCGTCGCCACCGGGAAGTCGATTATTGAGATCGCCCGCGCCCGGAAGCAGCTCACCGAAGAAGAAATTGCGGAGATCCTGGACCCGGTCAGGATGACCGAACCGCAGTATCCCTTAGAGGCCGCGAAGGAACGCGACAAAGCTGTCACCGCCTGAGCTTCGGTCGCAATAGGCCTGAGCCCCATCCAAGTCCCGCCGTAATGCGAAGAGTCGCGGCAGATGTCAGGACTCTGGTTCTCACAGCAGCTCCCATACGAACCTGTCGTTAAAAACCTCTGACAGTATTCTCACCCGATCGTAGCGGTGAAACCCACTTCAGTCTTCGCCCCAAACGCAACCCTTACTGCCGCCCAAAGCGAAACACCAGGCCGGCGTTGAAGCCCAGATTCTTTACCTGCGTCGTGCTGCCAAGTCGTCAACCAATACCCCGGTTGAATACGTAAAGCGAGCCCAGGACTAATGTTGTAGTCGATCGGCACACCGGCTGCAAAACTGAGGCTGGTACCGTACTCCAAAGTCCAACCAAGGCCGGGAAGCTCGGCGCCGTTTGCATTGAAGTTGCCCTTGGACGCCACCCACCAGAACCTGCCCGCCGATGGCCCAGTGCTCCCGGCGCACGAAGCGATACTGCGGCCCCACCATAAAGGTGTACTCGCTGATACTGGGCTTGAAGATGTTGTACGCATTGGGCGTGATGAACGCGGTTCCGTAATAACCACGCAAGTCCACGGTAATCCCCAGGCGGCCCCAAAGATAATCGGTGACGCCCCCATTCCAGGCCGATTCGTTGATGTGCTGCAGCGAACCGCCGGGACGGAAGCGGGTGTAGCCACCCCCTCCATAGACTTCGAACTTGTGGCTGTACGTATCCTGAACGACGCGTTGTTTTCGCTGCTGCCGGCGTGCCCGTATTCTTGCCTGAGCCTCCTGGGCCAAGCGAATTTGATTTTGTTGCGGATTCTCCGGCTCCGTCTGAGCCTGTGCTGGAGCCTGGGAACCGTTGCCGGTGGGATTCTGCGCCATGAGCCCTGGTACCGCAAGAATAATCAAAAAAAGAAGCGGATACACTTGGCATCCAAAACGCTTGCTATGATGCATGAACCTGAAAGCCTCCACTGCCTGCCGCCATCTGGCGATGAAAATACGGTTTGATGTCCTGGTTAGTATTAGAGCATTTCTGCCCTTGCTATATCCTTCTCCAGGGCGGAGAGTGCAGCTTTTCTTATCCCACGCTCGCGAACGAATCCCTTGAGGGCGAAACTGAATGAAATTCCTGGTTGGCCTGGTGATCGGCTTGCTGATTGTGCCAATTTGCATCTGGGTCTATCTCACCGCGGTAGTCCGCCGGTCGCCACCAGCGACGCTCCTCTGCCCTTCGAGGCAGAATCGTCCACCTTCCGCTGCACGCTCGCATCGACCGTGAGCTGGTGAAGACGCCCCCGGTCGAGGCCAGTCCAACCAACCTGGAGATCGGCGCCCACATCTACCGCCAGCAATGTGCTGCCTGCCACGGTCTCTACGGGCGTCCCGCCAGCTTCGCCAAAGGTATGTTTCCGGAGGCGCCCCAGCTGTGGGAGCCGCACCGCAACGGAGTCGTCGGCGTCAGCGACGACCCCCGGGGAAACCTATTGGAAGGTAGCCAACGGGATCCGTCTTTCCGGCATGCCCGCCTTCAACAAGGTGCTCAACCAGACAGAGATGTGGCAGGTGTCGCAGCTGCTGGCCAACGCAGATAAACCCCTGCCTCCTGGCGTATTGACGCTGTTGAAACAGCCGCTGGATCTTGACCCGGTGGCCCCGCAATAGCGGCCCCGCTACCCTACTTGAGCGTGTACGTCACGCCCGGCAGTGAACTGGAAGGAATTCTTCTTGCTGCCGGCCGCTGGGTCGTTCAGGAAGTCGTCCAACGTTCCCACGGTAAAGCCGAGCCGCTTGTACACCGGGAACACCAGACCCGCCGTGGCCACCGCCGAATAGGCTTGGATTGATTAAATGCCGGGGTGATCACTGCCCCCTGGTTGAAGACCAGCCCATGGGCCAGCTTCAACATGTAGGTGTCGCCAAAGTCGGCGCCGATCAGGTTCTTACTCGGAGTCAGCGGAGGAGGCGGCACAATGTTCGGCGTCACGAAGTATTGCTGTCTCTCGTAGTGGATGTCGAACTTGACATCCAGTTCTTGCTTCGGACGCTTGATGACTGTGTACCCCGCCCCACCTCCATAGATCTGCTGCAAGTCCAGGCCTTGCGAGTAGTTGTGGTCAAACGACGCGTCCACCAGGAAATAGAAACGGGGCGAGAAAGTACCAATCATGCTCAGCATCGAAGTGAATGATGTTCGTCTTGGTGCCCACCGTGCCGGGCTGGGTGACCGTCCCGTACGCTCCGGTAAAGTCAAAAAGGGTTCGGTTGCGTGGGTCTAGCCAATCGACGCGTAGGAATGGTCCTTGCGATCAGGGCCGCCGCTCCGGTGAAGTGCGGCTGTTCTGTGTCGCCTCTACTGCCGTTGCCCCGGCGGTGATCGTGCCCGTCCATCCGTAGAGGAAGCCGGGATTGCTGCGCACCTCCTTACTATACGTGGCCTGGTCGATCATGTATTGTGCGTTCTTCACCGGGATGTCTTTGGTAGCGCCGCCCGTCCGGTTGCCACTTTGACCTGGTCATCCTGAACCTGGACGATGCCCTGGGCAATATCTGTGTTCGCCGTTTTGCGGGTCACATGCTGGCCCTGCTGAATCACGGCGAACTGCTGTGCGGTGTGAATGGACTTGATCTTGTCCCAGGTCACGGTCACATCTCCGGCAATGTCGCTGTGAAAGGTCACGCTGCCACCGATTTCGCGCAGGAGCTTGCCGGTCAACTGATCGCCGTTGGTGAAGACGATGACATCCGGAGCCGGCGCAGCGCCTGCAGGGGCACTCTGTGCATGTCCGGGAAGGGTGAAGGTGAGTCAAGGGCCGCTGCCAGCACAAGGCGCAGAGTAGTGGGAGTCGCGAAAAGAGGCGGCTGGCAAATCTGATTGGGACATATGAGACGGAACCTTCCTCGAGGAAGATGGGTAGCGCGAGAAACAGACAGCGCTCCGTAGTGATGGCTTGGCCCGCGAAACTGACGAACATTATCGTAAAACGTTCGATCGAACATGCCGCAAGAGCCGGCACGGAAGCCTTCAACTGGTTGTGATAGGGCGCAAGCCAGCTTGCAGAGGCCGCTTTCGGCGAGCCCATAGTATCGTCGCACAGCACCTTCTTGCACTGTAACACTGGATTGTAGGCTGCCATACCCGTAAAATGTGTATGTGGCGATTACCAGGACGCAAGCTCTCGATTATTTCCGCTCCGACGACCTCATCGGCCTGGGCATGGAAGCCGATGCGCTTCGGCGCAAGCTGCATCCCGAGGGCGTAGTCACCTACATCATTGACCGCAACATCAACTATACAAATTTTTGCACCGAGTATTGCAGGTTTTGCGCCTTTTACCGGCCTCTCAAGGGCAAGCTCGCCAGCGAAGGATACATTCTCGACTTCGAAACCATTTACCAGAAAATCGCCGAAACGGTGGAGATGGGCGGCACCGGCGTGCTGATGCAGGGCGGCCTGCACCCCGACCTCAAGATCGAATGGTTTGAACGCCTGCTCAGGGGCATCAAGCAGCGCTTCCCGCAGATCTGGCTGCATTGTTTCTCCGCTTCCGAGATTCTGGCCATCGCGGAGTACAGCAATCTCTCCGTGCGCGATACCATCGCCCGGCTGCGGGATGCTGGCCTGGCCTCGATTCCCGGCGGCGGAGCCGAAATTCTGGACGACGAAGTCCGGCATCGCATTGCGCGGCTCAAGTGCTCCACCCAGGATTGGGTCAATGTGCATCGCACTGCTCACCAGCTGGGCATGCGCACCACGGCCACGATGATGTTCGGCGTAGGCGAAAGCTTCGAACAGCGCGTCAACCACTTCGAGCAGGTGCGGCGCCTGCAGGAAGAGACCGGCGGCTTCACCGCTTTCATCCCCTGGAGCTTTCAGCCTACCAACACCGCCCTCGGCGGCCGCAAGTGGGACGAGGCCACATCGGTCGAGTACCTGAAAGTACTGGCGATCTCGCGCCTCTACCTGGACAACATGGAGAATGTGCAATCGAGCTGGGTGACGCAGGGATTGAAGGTGCTGCAGCTTGGCCTGCGCTTCGGCGGCAACGACGTGGGTTCGGTGATGCTCGAAGAGAATGTCGTCAAGGCCGCAGGAACCTCGAACTGCACCACCGAAGAGGAACTGCGGCATGTCATCCGCGGCGCCGGCTTCCGGCCCGTGCAGCGGGATACGCTGTACACCACCTATTTTCTCAATTGATGCCCAGTCCGGCAAGACGCATCATCTCCTTGGGATGTCCATCTTAGCCGGACAATATGACTAGTACTGGAGGCAGCGCCCTGCTGGCATGATTGCCATACTAAGCAACTCTCGCCGCTATGCCGGTCGTGCTGGCCCTGTGGCTGCTGCTCCGCAGCACGGTCTCCAGCACTATTTCAGGACCCATTACGCCGACAAGACCTTCGAGCACTTGTATCGCTGGAACTCGTTCGACACCGCGCTCCTGATTCCCTATTTCATCGTGATGATGATCCTCGCCTTTTACGGGATCCATCGCTACCAGCTGGTTTACCGCTACTACAAGCACCGGAAGAATGCGGTGCGGGAGCCCGATCGCATTTCGCCGAGCTTCCCAGCGTCACCTTGCAGCTCCCCATCTTCAACGAGCAATTCGTCGTTGACCGGCTCATCCAAGCCTGCTGCAACCTCGATTATCCCGCCGAAAAGCTGGAGATCCAGGTACTGGACGACTCCACCGATGGCACCGTAGAGGTCGCCCAGGCGGCGGTGGAGCTTTATCAATCCCTCGGCCACAGGATCGTCTACATTCACCGCGTCAATCGCCACGGCTTCAAAGCGGGGGCGCTGGACGAGGGTTTGCGCGTCGCCACGGGCGAATTTGTCGCCATCTTCGACGCCGATTTTGTGCCCCCGAGAGAATGGCTGATGCAGGTCGTGCATCACTTTGCCGATCCGAAAATCGGCATGGTGCAGACCCGCTGGACCCATCTCAACCGCGATTACAGCTTTCTCACCCAGGTGGAAGCCATCCTGCTCGATGGTCACTTCATCCTCGAGCACGGCGGACGATCGCGCACCCGCGCCTTTTTCAATTTCAACGGAACTGCCGGCATGTGGCGCCGCACGGCGATCGACGGATCCGGAGGATGGCAGCACGACACCCTGACCGAAGATACCGACCTGAGCTATCGGGCGCAGCTGAAGGGCTGGAAATTTCTATATCTGCAGGACGTGGAGTGTCCCGCCGAACTGCCCATTGAGATGACTGCCTTCAAGACCCAGCAGGCGCGCTGGGCCAAGGGCCTGATCCAGACCTCGAAGAAGATTCTGCCCATGATGTTCCGCAGCGATGCGCCGTTCCACGTCAAGCTGGAGGCGTTGTACCACCTGACGGCAAACATCAGTTATCCGCTGATGATCGTGCTCTCCACGCTGCTGATGCCGGCCATGATCATCCGCTTTTATCAGGGATGGTTTCAGATGCTGCTGATCGACGTGCCGCTGTTCATGGCGTCAACGTTTTCTATTTCCTCTTTCTACCTGGTTTCGCAGAGAGAGCTTTTTCCCGGCAAGTGGTACAGAACATTTTTGTATCTGCCGTTCCTTATGGCTCTGGGCATCGGGTTGACGATCACCAATAGCAGGGCGGTCCTGGAGGCGCTCTTCGGGATCAAGACCGCGTTCAAGCGCACCCCGAAATACCGCATCGAAAAGCGCGGCCAGATTCCGCAGGCCAGCAAGTATCGCAAGCGTCTGGGCATCGTGCCCTGGATTGAGCTGCTGATCGGCAGCTATTTTGCGCTGACCATCTGGTATGCCATCACCAACGAGAACTATTTCACTGTGCCGTTCCTGCTTCTCTTCGTGCTGGGCTATTGGTACACCGGTCTGATGTCGCTGCTGGAAGGCAGGTTCGAGCGCTTCCGTATCGGAGCCAACGCCGACGAATCCTCGCCGAAGCCCTTTCCAGTCGGCGTCTAGAACTCTCTTAAGCAATCGCCGCTACGGTTCACTCTTTCGAAGACGAGCTGCGACGTCCAGAACATGAGTGGGAGCCCAGGTCTCGCTTTTGAGACCTCGGTTTCTCCTCGCCAATCGGTCCTAACCGGAACACCCACCTGGTTTCCTGTTTCGCGCTGCTAGCGACGACCACTTACCAGCGGAATCCAAACGTCACCGGAAACATGCCGACTGTGCCGGTCCCAATACCGCTCGCGGAGCCCTTCGGAGAGTCCACCCAGACATAGCGCGCCTCGGCATACAACTTCCCCTTACCGTCCGCATTGGGTTTAAACGTAACGCCGGTGCCGATGTTCAAGCCGCCCTGGTTGCTGGAAAAGTGGCTCAGCGTTACATGTTTGGTAAACCGGATAGCAGCCATAGAAATAGTCGCAGTAGTTCCCCGCATAGACCGGCTCGGTAAAGGTGGTGAGCTTACGATAAAATCCGCCGCCGCCAATTACGTAACCGCCAAGGTGTCCACTGGTCTTGTAGTAGATAATCGGGTCAAGAGTCAACGACCACACATGAACATTGCCATCCGGCTCGCCAATATTCGTCAGCGTATTATGCGGAATATTGCCGCGGTTGAAGGTATATTCGGCAAGCACACCGATTCGGTCGTTAAACATCCAACCGCCGCCCAGGTTGATGCTGTAGCCGACGATTGCCACGTTGCCAGTATTGCCTGACGGCACATTCAAACCTGCGCCTACCTCGATAGCCAGATGGTCGGTAAGAGAGTCGTTATGGTGGCTGTTGTAAGTCTGCCTGTTGTAGCCACCCTGGTTGGGATATTGATCCTGCAACAGCGGCTTCAAATGCTGCATGATTCTCCGCGCTCGAACTTATTTGCGCAAATCCAGCAGGGACCAGTAGGCAGGAGGAAAGGGCGGACACTATCACTGTGAACCGAACAAACAACCGGGACCCGACAACATCTTTTTATCACCCTTGAAAATTAGATTTTGGAAAAGCCCCCAAGACGGGTTCTTTCTCTATTAACACTTACGTGACGATTTTGACGCGTAGAGGGATGCATTCGATGGCCTTGGCCCTCAAAAATAGCGCTTAAATTGCCTCTTGGAGCCTTAATTCAAGGAAAAGGCCCCTACCTGCGGTAGGGGCCCTGGTGTGAAGGGACTAGTGGATGTCGAACTGCTCCGGATGCAGGGTCGGATCGCTCTTGACGATGATCGTCTTACCGCTCATCTCCTCCAGCTCATTGAGCCAGCGGGCGTTCCCCACCTTCAGCGTTTTAACGACCTCAGGATGCACACGAAGCAAGACATCCTGGCGCTCCAGATGGCTCTGCATCTTGCGCATTTCGATGTAGATTTCGTTGCAAACCGTGGTCGGGCTCTTGACCATGCCGGTACCCGCGCAGATCGCGCACTGGGTACTCAACGTACGCTCCAGCGACTGCTTCACCCGTTTCCGGGTAATCGCGACCAGCCCGAAATCGTTAAACTGAAGCACCTTCGAAGGCGCCCGGTCTGACTTGAGCTCTTCCTCGAGAGCCTGCATCACCTTGTTCCGGTTCTTGCGCTCATCCATGTCGATGAAGTCGATCACGATAATGCCGCCCAGGTCACGCAGACGAATCTGGCGAACGATCTCCGGGATGGCATCAAGATTGGTCTTGAGAATCGTGTCTTCCAGGCGCGCCGTCTTGCCTACATACTTGCCGGTGTTGATGTCGATGGCCACCAGGGCCTCGGTCTGATTGATCACAATCGATCCGCCGGACTTGAGCCATACTTTCGACTTAAGCGCCTTGGTGATTTCATCCTGAATACCGAACTGCTCAAAGAGCGGCGTTTCTTTGGTGTAAAGCTTGACTCGCCGCACCAACGAAGGCTGAAAACGATTCAGGAAGCGAACAATCCGCTCGTACTCTGCCTCGGTATCAACCCAGATGGTGGAGAAGTTGTCACTCACCTGGTCGCGCAGAATGCGCTCCACCAGGTTCAGATCGTGATAAATAAGTGCCGGCGCTTTGGCCGTATCGGAACGCTGCTTGATCTCAGTCCAAAGGCTGATCAGGAAGCGAATATCCGCCCGCAGATCGTCTTCGCTGGCTCCATCGGCCGCTGTGCGGACGATAAAGCCACCACTGACGGTTCCCTTTTCGCTGATCAGAATCCGCTTCAGGCGCTGCCGTTCCTCATCCGAGGAAATCTTCCGCGACACCCCGACATGATTGACCGTCGGCATGAACACCAGGAAGCGGCCCGGGAGCGCGATATGACTGGTGATGCGCGCACCTTTCTTGGCAATCGGCTCCTTGGCAATCTGCACCAGGATTTCCTGCCCCTGCTTCAACAACTCACTGATGATCGGCAGGTCGCTGGTTTGCGCGTTCTGCCGGCGTCCATTGTGGCGGCGGCGGCCATCATTGCGCTGGCCACGCCCACCACGGCGCTGGTCGTCGCGTGGACGGCGAGCCGGCTGCCCGGCCACGGCTGCTACCTGTCCTTCTTCCGATTCTGATTCCTCTTCCCCGCCCTCGGCGGACTTTTCCTCCAGCTCATCTTCCGCCTCCTCTTCCTCGATCATGAGGCCGGAAGCATCGCTATCCGTACGCTGGTCGATATGCGCGTCGCGCACCATATCGCCGATCGCGCTGCCCACAGAGACTTCCTGATCGAGCGTCTCTTCTTCCAGCTCCTGCAGGTCGTGGTCTTCGCTCTCGACATAAAGAGGGGTAAAGTCGTACTCCTCTTCGTCGGTGACCTCTTCCTCTTCCACCAGCCCGGTTACCGGCGGTCCGTCTTCCAGATCGTCCTCTAAGATCGTCGAACTCCGTCTCCGGTTCAATCAAGCCCAGGGCTGGGAGCGGCCAAATGCGGCAGGCTCATGGCTGGCCTCGGGGCGAAGATCCACAGGTTGCTGGCAGGTCTGCCTCTGCTTCAGCGGCGAGCTCCTCTTCTTCCAACACGGTCGAAGAGGGGAGGCAAAGCGAAACTCGCTGGGCGCCGAAGGATCGACCCGGTACGATGCGGAGGCTTCTTCAGGCTCAAACTCAACCGCGCGCAGAGGCTCGTCCGCCATAGCTGGCCTGGACTTCTACTTCCTGCGTCTCGGTCGCCTCTTCGGCTTCAGGCGCCGCTGCTTCCGGGACAATCACTGCTTCATAGGCCGCAGCTTCGGACACCGCCATTCAGGGCGCTGCAGGTGCTCGATGGCGGCGATGCTTCCTGCGGGCTGACCGCTGCTTCCTGCAAGCTCGTCGGAGGTCGACCGCTTCACTGCTGGAAGGAGCCGGGGTCTCGCCGCAGAACCGCGATAGCGGGAGATGGACTCGCCGGGGAGCAGCCCGTCGCCATTCCACTCGATGGGCGTCTCAATCAGCGTCGAAGGCTTGGTCAAGGATGACATTGGCCTTCGGCTGGCGCAGCTGCCGGAGCCGGGTGTCCGGGGGCGGCTTGACCGCCATACTTCGAAAGCGACTCGCCGGCAGAAGAGCAAACGGCACGGGCGGAAGCTTGTCCGTAGTCTCGGTTTCGACACGTGGGCTCGACGGACCGCGGAGCTTCGCGCGGCGCTGGAGCCGCCTGTTCCTGATTGGCCTGCTGCCCGCCCCCGCCTTGCGTGGCCGAAAGCCCTTGCGGCGGCCACGGCGGCCACGCCATTTCCGTGTTCCATCCTCAAACTCCCCGCCGGGCGCCTGGCCGGGCCGAGCCAGCAAACCACCTGCCGGGGCACCGTTACGCCTGGGCAGGTTCTTCTTCTGGATTGCCGTCTGAGCCGGCCGCGGTTGCCGGTTCTGGATTCCCGTGCCTTGGCCGACTCGGGCCTCTCTCGCCGTTGCCTGGTATGCGTTCGAAGTCGGAGGAGTCTTCCTGCTCCTCCATGAAATCGGTGACATAGAGAAACGCATCGCGCTCTAGTCCCAGGTCGACGAATGCGGACTGCATGCCGGGAAGCACCCGGGTAACGCGGCCCTTGTAAATGGAGCCCGCGAGGGTGTATTCGTTCTCCCGCTCGTAATAGACCTCTGTGAGTTGGTCGTCTTCGAGGATGGCCAGACGCGTCTCATGCGGCGTACTGGAAACACAAATTTCTTTTGACATGCTGCCTCTCCTGTCCGCAGGTCTAAAAACCTGTCGGACGGCCGACGCGGCAGATCGGAGGGGAGCTGCTTATCCCACTCCCGGGATGCTGGGAAGGATTAGGTCAGCGAGAAAGCCTGGGCAAAGGCGCGTGATCCATGGGGCGGAATCCAGCGAAATTCTTTGTGCGGGGAAACCGGCGCACAGCCATGACCAGAAGCGGTCGCTGTGCTGCCTGGCGTTCCAGGGCTGTCCGGGCGCAAAGAGTCGGTGACCACTTCAGCCTTGTTATCAGGCGGGGCCGTTACCCTTCTCTGCGTGCTCATTCCTAAATCCTGCCCGGCCCCGGTGATTCACCTGGCCGGCGTATCTAAAGTACTGAAAATCAAAACCTTGGTTGACACTGCGTCTAATTCACAAAACGGCTCATGCGAACATTCATCACCATGCCCAGAGCCAGGAAACGTGAACAATACCGAGGATCCCCCGTAACTCATTAACGGTAAAGGGATTCCTGTAACCGGCATGAACCCGATGACCATTCCGACGTTAACTGCAATCTGAAAGATGAGTACAGCGACCACGCCCATGATCAGGAACGTACCGGATATATCCGCAGCTGTTTGAGCATTTTGAATCAAACGCGTCAATATAAGGAAGTATATCAGGAGAACAAACACGGCGCCGACGAACCCATGCTCCTCGCAGAACGCGGCAAAGATGAAGTCCGTATAGGGAATGGGCAGAAAATCGCCCTGGGTTTGCGTCCCCTTGGTCGCTCCCCGGCCCCATACGCCTCCGTCGCCTACCGCGATCAGCGACTGCTTCACCTGGTAACCGCTGCCCTTTGGGATCGGTGTCTGGATTCAGGAAGCTGGTCAGCCGCTGCTTCTGGTAAGGTTTCAGCACCTTGGCCCAGACCGGAACCACCAGGACGAGACCGGAAATGACCAGGATCAGGCCTTTCTTCCATTCCAGGCCTCCCAGAAACAGCCCGATGATCAGCACTGGGATGTAGGTGAGCGAGGTTCCCAGGTCCGGTTGCTTGAGCACCAGCAGCATGGGCAGGCCAACCAGCAGGAAAGCCTTGAAGATATCGCTCCAGGTAAGCTCCCTGCCCGCCAGGCTGGAGAAATATCGAGCCACGGCCACGATCAGCACCAGTTTCACCCATTCGGATGGCTGGAAATGGATCCCGCCAGGAAGCTTGATCCAGCGCCGCGCCGCCCAAGACCTTGGTGCCGACGGCCAGCACCGCTACCAGCGAGACCAGGCAGAAACCGTAGATCCAGGGTACCGCCTCGAGCAGACGGTGATAATTGATCACCGAAAAGATAAACATGGCCGCCAGGCCGCCAAGCAGCCAAAAGATCTGCTTGGTCTCAAAGCCGACAAACTTGGTGTGCAGGGTGGCGCTGTAGATCTCGAAGATGCTGATGATCGACAGCAGCAGCACCAGGCCCAGGAGCAGCCAGTCGAAATCGCGAAATGAAATAAATCGGCGCAAGATGCTCCTCTCTTCTTAGTGCTGCACCGCAGCTACCGGAACTTCAAAGTGTCCGCCGTGCAGCTTGGGCTCGGGTTCCTTCACGGCCGCGGTGGTCACCTTTGCCGGGGCTGCCTCGTTCTCGGGCTGCTCCGACCAAACCGCACCCACCTCGACCTTGGAAGGCGCTTTCGCTTCCTGCAGGTTGTTATCCAGCCGGCGCTGCTTATCCACGAAGGCTTCAATGACACGCGCAGCCAGCGGTGCAGACGCCTCTGCTCCCCAGCCACCATGTTCCACCAGGACCACCACCGCGATATCCGGATTGCGGCGCGGGGCGATTCCGACAAACCAGGCGTTGGCGCGCTCGGCACCAGTGCCAAGACTCTTCATTCCGGCACTGTGGTTCACCACCTGCGCCGTGCCTGTCTTGCCGGCAAAGTCGATATTTGCCAAATGAGACGCCGACTGCCGTACCGCTGTTGGTCGTGAGCGCCATGCCCTCGGTGATGGTCTCCCATATTGCAGGACTGATCGGTATCGTCACATCGCCGCTGCCCGGATACGAGTCATACATTGCCTGGCGAAAATCGGCCGGCAACTGATCGGGTTCGACTACGTGGGGACGCTTGAGGACGCCGCCAGAAGCAATTCCGGCGATCGCCCGCACCAACTGGATCGGGCTGATGGCAACTGCTCCTTGCCCGATACCTACGGAGATCACTTCGCCCGCATACCATTTCTCGTGGAAGGTCTTCATCTTCCATTCTTCCGAGGGCATGGTGCCGCTTACTTCCCCGGGTAGATCGATGCCCGTCTTTTGCCCTATGCCCACTTTGTGCGCCCAATAGGCAATCTTCTCAATGCCCAGCCGTTCGGCGAGCGTGTAGTAGTAGGTATCGCAAGAAAGAGGGATGGCGTGCAGAATGTCGACTGGGCCGTGGCGCTTATCGCAAGCAAAGAAGCGTCCGTAGAACGTGGCGCCACCAGTGCAGTTCACCTTCAAATCCTGCGCAACATTGTTCTCCAGACCAGCCAGCGACATGATGATCTTGAAGGTGGATCCCGGCGCCAACTGAGCCTGGATCACCTTATCCAGCAGAGGATGCCGGGGATCGGTAATGAGTTTATTCCACTCATCGCGGGAGACGCGCACGGAGAAGTCATTAGGGTCAAAGCTGGGCCGGGACACCAAAGCCAGGACCGAGCCGGTATGAGGGTCGATGGCGACGATGGCCCCATTACGATCGCCCATGGCGACTTCGGCAGCGCGCTGGATATCCAGATCGATCGTTAATTTGAGGCCCTGGCCGGGTACCGCCGGTTCGCGGCCGAGTATCCCTACTTCCCTGCCATGACTGTCCACAATGATGTCTTGTGAGCCATCCGTGCCGCGGAGCAGCTGATCGTAGGACTGCTCGACACCCGATTTGCCGACCACGTCGCCAGGCTCGTAGTACGCATAGCGCGGATCGTTCAGCATATCGTCGCTCACCTCACCGACATAGCCGATCAGGTTTGCGGCAAAGCCATTGCGGGGATAAAGCCGGCGCTGTTCATCGATGGTTTCCAGTTCCGGCAGCTCGTCGCGATGAGCCTCGATGAACTCCACCTCGTCCGGAGTGATGTCCTGCTTGAGCGGAATGGGCTCATACTTGGGTGCGAGCGCGTAATGCGCCAGCGTGCTTTCCAGCTGCTCGGTGGTCATGTGCAGCCCCCGCGAAATGAGCGGGAAATCAGCCCGCAGATCCCGGCCCGGCTCACGGATCAAAAAGCAGGAGACCGAGGGGTAGTTGTCGACCAGCAGGCGTCCTTCACGGTCAAACAGCTTGCCCCGCGGTGCCAGGATGGGCACTTTGCGGATACGGTTCTGCTCCGCCAGGGTACGGTAGTTTTGCGCGCCCACCACTTGCAATCGCCACAAGCCGGAGAGCAGCACCAGAAGCACGGCCACGATCACATACTGCACGATCGTGAGCTTGTAGGCCGGTAATCTCTCTTCCTTATTGATGAGCACGTAGTCCATTTCTTTACTGTGACTGTTTTGCCGCCATTTTGGTGCTAATTCTTTTAATCCCGAGGCCGGACGCGATCCAGGATATCGAAGAAGAACACGCCCACAATCGAGTTAATCACTGCTTTGATTGCTTCATGCAGCCAGTTGGTCGTGACGTGGAAGGCCAGCATGTGATGCGTAATGAACAGGTAGATCCCGATATTCATCAAAGTGAATGCGAAGTTGATCAACAGCCGGGTTCCGGGGTTCTCCACGTCAATCTTGACCCCCAGCGACGCGGCACAAAAACCCACCACACATTGGGAGATTCCGTTCATACCCAGGGGGTGGCTGGTAAGCGCATCTTGAACCAACCCGATGACCGCTCCAGTGATGGTGCCCGCGATCGGGTTCCGCCAACCCACGGAAAAGTAGATGGTGACCAACAGGGGCAGATCGAGAATGTCGAACTTGGGAATAAAACGAGGGATCAGGACCTGGAGGAAGATCGCCACCAGCGGGACCAGGATCACTACGATGAGCGGGTAACGCTGCACATCCAGTTCCCGACGCGCCAGTGATGCCGACATTGCCATGCGAATCTTTCTCCTCTTACCGACTCAACTTCAAATCTACTGAGGCTGGGGCCCATTCCCAGTGGTCGCGGGTGGTTCCGTAGCGGGTGGTTCCGTAGTGGACTCAGGTTGGGGCACTGCTGCCTTGGGCGTCTTCGGTTTAGCCGGATCGCCAGGCACCGCCGGATTGGTTGCAGAATGCTTAGGCTTTACCGGAGTTCCCGTGTCTGCCTTATCTCCATCCCCAGCCGAGGTCTTGGTCGGCTGGACCTTGGCCTCATCTGGTGATTTGGCGGCCCGTGTTTCCGAGACCTGCGACTTCGGTAGAGGCGGATATTTGGGATCGACAATCGCCTGGCCCGGGGTCAGGCTGGCGGCCGGTGGCGTCGCCATCGGGGTGTAATGGTCGGCATGCAGGGCCGGTGGCGGATGGAGCGGCGGCGGAATTGCGGGCAAAGCCGCCGCGACCGCTACCGGTTTCTGACCGGGGATCGGATCAGCCAATGCGTTTGGATCATTCAGGCCAGGTAAACGCTCGGCCAGGATATCGGACGCCCGCTGTTGAACCACAACCGCACCTTGGGCGGCACTCTGCGCTAAATCCAGCTGCTCCCTGGCCGTCATGTGGTCGGTGGCCTCTGTTATGACCAGCAACTCCTCCAGGTGACCCAGATTGGCCGCCGGTTTGAGGACGATGTCTACATAAGGAGGGTTTTGCGTGTCGGGAACCACCCGGTCAACCACCCCCACAGGAAGTCCACGAGGAAAAATCTGGTCTCCGCCGCTAGTAATGACTCGTTCTCCCGGCTTAACTCGCTCATCGGGGAGCATGTTAATGATTTGCGGCTGGCCCAGCGCATTGCCGCGCAGAACCCCACGCAACCGCGTGGTCTCCAGCAGCACCCCCGCCCCGCTGGTCTGATCGTTGATCACCAGCACCTGGGAGGTATGGGCATACACATCCTTTAACTTGCCCACGATGCCATCAGCGGTAATCACGGCCATGTCTGGCCTGAGTCCGTCTTTGGCGCCCTTGTCGATGTACAGGATGCGTGACTGGTCGGTGCCTGACGTACCGATCACCTGCGCCGGCACAGTAGAGGAGATGTAATGCTCTTTAAAGGCCAGCAGTGCCTGCAGCCGCTGCCCCTGGCGCGCATCTTCGAGCAGCCCCGCTTGCTCCAGCTGCAAGCGGCCGACCTGCTCCTTCAGCTCCTGGTTTTGCTCCCGCACGTGGCGAAGGTCGAGATAGTTCGACCACATGCCGCGCAGACCGTTCCCGCTGCCATGAACCACCTTTTCCGGGGGCGACATAAGACTGATTGCCCAATAGCGGATCAGGCGCACGGCCGGTTGATCGCCACCAGTGGGATTGGGCCTGCGAATCTGGACGGCCAAACCAATGAGCTGGACGACCAGCACCGCCACCAGAAACAGAATGTTTTTATAGCGGCTCACGACCTACCCATGGCTGCTTCATCCCTTTATAGATCGACTCGCCGCCCGCTCAGAGCGGTCTAACAATCTTCGTCGACTGGCCAAGACCGCGAGGAGTGGTTTTCCTTGGGAGAAAACCACGTAAAGGCCTTTTGCTTCGGTATACACCTATTGTTAAACCGCTAGTCGATCTTGATCTTGCGCAGCAAACGGAAGTCACTCAGCATCTTGCCCGTGCCCAAGACCACGCTGGCCAGGGGATCATCGGCAATCGAAACCGGCAAACCGGTCTCTTCACGAATACGCTTGTCCAGATTTTTGATCAACGCCCCGCCCCCGGTCAGCACGATGCCCCGATCGCTGATGTCGGCACTGAGTTCGGGTGGAGTACGTTCGAGAGCTACGCGGATGGCATTCAGGATGGTCGAAATGCATTCCGTGAGCGCTTCACGGATCTCGCTGTCATCGATGGTGATGGTCTTGGGCACGCCTTCGATCAGGTTGCGGCCCTTGATCTCCATGGTGAGCGGCTTGTCCAGCGGATAGGCGGATCCAATGTCGATCTTGATCTGCTCCGCGGTACGCTCGCCGATGAGCAGGTTGTACTTGCGTTTGAGGTAGTTCATGATCGCCTCGTCCATCTGGTTGCCGGCCATACGGACGGAACGGGAGTAGACGATGCCGGAGAGCGAAATGACAGCGATATCGGTGGTGCCGCCGCCGATATCGACCACCATGTTGCCGCTCGGCTCCGTGATGGGCAAACCGGCCCCGATGGCGGCCACCATGGCCTGCTCGACCAGGAACACTTCACTTGCCTTGGCGCGATACGCGGAATCCTCGACCGCCCGCTTTTCTACCTGGGTGATCTCAGACGGCACGCCGATGACAATCCTTGGGTGCACCAGCATTTTGCGGTTGTGCGCCTTCTGGATAAAGTAATTCAACATCTTTTCCGTGATTTTGAAGTCGGCGATCACGCCATCTTTCATGGGCTTGATGGCCACGATATTGCCGGGCGTGCGCCCAAGCATCTCCTTGGCCTCTTTACCCACCGCCTCGACCTCACCGGTGTTTTTGTTGATCGCCACGATCGAGGGCTCGTTCACAACGATGCCCTTGCCGCGTGCGTACACCAGGGTGTTCGCGGTGCCTAAATCGATTGCCAGATCACTGGAGAAGACGCTGAACAACGAACGCACGCCGTGCGTACGCGAAGAACGCGAATGGAAACCGTTTGCTGACATGAATGCAGGACTTTTCCTGTCGAACCCGGATTCATTGTACGGCCACGGTTGCCTTAGTTGCTCGTTTCTCTTTTGAGTCTTTGGCACCACTTTTAGGGTATACGGCCTGTTTCGGGGCGCTCTCGAACAGCGACGGATCGCTTCATTTATCCTCGGACGATGACGATGAAGAGCTACAAGAATTTGATTGGCGGCAAGTGGGTGAGTGCTGCGAGCGGCAAGACTTTCCTCAATCGCAATCCAGCGAATGTGGACGATGTGGTGGGAGAGTTTCAAGCCTCGACTGAGGCGGATGTGGATCGAGCCGTGCAGGCGGCCAGGACGGCCTACCGCCAATGGCGGCTGTATCCGGCGCCCAAGCGCGGAGAGATTCTCTATCGCACGGGTGAGCTGCTTTTGCAGCGCAAAGAGGAATTGGCCCGGCAGATGACTCGGGAGATGGGGAAAGTCCTGAGCGAAACGCGGGGCGATGTGCAGGAAGCGGCAGACACCGCTTTCTACATGGCAGGGGAAGGACGCAGGCTCTTCGGCCACACGACCCCGTCGGAATTGCGGGACAAATTCGCCATGTCGGTGCGCATGCCGGTGGGCGTCTGCGGAATGATTGCGCCCTGGAACTTCCCCATGGCGATTCCGTCCTGGAAGCTTTTCCCTGCTTTGGTGTGCGGGAATACCTGCGTGATCAAGCCGGCGGAGGATACGCCGCTGTCGACCTTCAACCTGGTGGAACTGCTGCTCGAGGCCGGCCTGCCGGACGGGGTGGTCAACATCGTGACTGGCTTCGGCCCAGAGGCCGGCGCGCCTTTGGTTGCGCATCCGGGAGTCGACGCCATTTCTTTCACCGGCTCGAGTGAGGTGGGACGGATCGTTGGCCAGACCGCGGCCGGTCTTTTCAAGCCCTGTTCGCTTGAGATGGGAGGAAAGAACGCCATGATCGTGCTGGAGGATGCGAATCTGGACCTGGCGCTGGACGGCGCTGTCTGGGGCGCTTTTGGTACTACTGGCCAACGCTGCACGGCGACTAGCCGGATCATCGTGCAGAAGAGCATTGCCGGGGAGTTTACCCGCAGGCTGGTGGAGCGGGCGCAGGCGCTGCGGGTGGGCGACGGACTTGATGCCCAGGTGGAGATGGGACCCCAGATCAATCAGCAGCAGGTGGACACGTCGGCGCGTTACACCGCGATTGCTGCCGAAGGAGGGCGCGCGGCTACTGACTGGGGGAGGCCGGGTGGAAGGATTAGACAAGGGATTCTTCTTCAGTCCCACGGTGTTTGGCGGGGTGGGTCCGGAGATGCGCATTGCCCGGGAAGAAGTGTTTGGACCGGTTGTGAGTGTCATTGAATGCGACAACTTCGATCAGGCGATTAGTTTTGCGAATGGGATTCAGTACGGGCTTTCGACGGCGCTTTATTCCCGCAACGTCAATTTGGCGTTCAAGGCGATGCGCGACCTGGAGGCGGGCATTACTTACATCAACGCACCGACCATCGGTGCGGAGGTTCATTTGCCTTTCGGGGGAGTGAAGCAAACCGGCAACGGCCACCGCGAAGGTGGTACGGGAGCACTTGATTTCTACACCTCGTGGAAGGCGGTTTACGTGGATTACTCCGATCGGCTGCAACGAGCGCAAATCGATACGGGGGAGTAAGACGACAAAGCGCGACCACCATTATTTCGTGTACATCATTTGCAGCCGCACGCGGGTTCTGTACTGCGGCGTTACGAATAGTGTTGCTCGCAGAACCGATCAGCATCAGTCGGGCCTGATTCCTGGTTTTACAGCGCAGTACAGATGTCACCGGCTCGTGTGGTTTGAGCATTTCCAGTACGTTTACAACGCGCTGGAAAGAGAAAAGGAAATCAAAGGCTGGACGCGCGCCAAGAAGATAGAACTTATTGAGCGAACGAACCCGTCATGGTCTGACCTCAGCGAAGCGTGGCGGTGGAAGACTGCAGATCCCTCCCGTTGGTCGGGATGACAAGGGAAGGGTGGTTACGTTCCGGGAGCCTAGCCCCTAGGACGGAAAGACTTATACCGCGATGAACAGGGGAGGGATCTGCAGTCTTCGCAGCGTAGCCGCTCCTAATTCCATCCATCCGAGTCGCCACCCTTCCGAAAAGTAACCACCCTCCCCTTGTCATCCCGAGCGCAGCCGAGGGATCTGCAGTCTTCGCAGCGTAGCCGCTCCCAATTCCGTCCATCCAAGTCGCTACCCTTTGCGAAAAGTAACCACCCTCCCCTTGTCATCCCGAGCGCAGCCGAGGGATCTGCAGTCTTCGCAGCGTAGCCGCTCCCAATTCCGTCCATCCAAGTCGCCACCCTTTGCGAAAAGTAACCGCCCTCCCCTTGTCATCCCGAGCGCAGCCGAGGGATCTGCAGTCTTCGCAGCGTAGCCGCTCCCAATTCCGTCCATCCAAGTCGCCACCCTTTGCGAAAAGTAACCGCCCTCCCCTTGTCATCCCGACCGGAGCGAAGCGCAGCCGAGGGCAGTCCTCACCCTGCAGCGGCACCCTCCTCGCATTTGCTAGCATTCCCTTGCGAGGCAAATTACAAGATGATCATCGGCGTTCCCAAGGAAGTGAAAGACCACGAGTCCCGGGTGGGCATTACACCTGCCGGCGCAAAGGCCCTTGTCGACGCAGGCCATACCGTGCTCGTACAAACCCAGGCAGGCGACCTCTCCGCCTTCACTGACGATGAATACCAGTCAGCAGGAGCCGAAATCGTCGGCTCGGCTCACAATGTCTGGGGCCTCGCCCACATGATCGTCAAAGTAAAAGAACCCGTCGAACAGGAATACGTCTTCTTCCGCGAAGGCCTGGTCCTCTTCACCTACCTGCACCTTGCTCCCCTGCCGGCGCTCACCGACCGCCTGCTGGCTACCAAAGTCACCGGCATCGCTTACGAGACCATCCGCGACCGTGCAGGGACTCTCCCCCTGCTCACACCCATGTCCGAAGTGGCCGGACGAATGTCTGTCCAGGTGGGCGCAACTTACCTGGAAAAAGAAAAAGGCGGACGCGGAGTACTGCTGGGTGGAGTGCCCGGAGTGCCCCCCGCAACCGTCTGCATCCTGGGAGGCGGCATCGTCGGCACCAACGCTGCCAAGATCGCCCTCGGCATGGGAGCAAATGTCACTATCGTTGATCTCAATCTCAATCGCTTGCGCGAACTGGACGACATCTTCAACGGCCGCGTTTATACCCTGGCATCCAACTCCTATAACGTCGCCCGCGCGGTACAAAACGCAGACCTGGTCATCGGCGGCGTGCTGATCCCGGGCGCAGCCGCTCCAAAAATCGTGACCCAGCAAATGGTCTCACGCATGAAGAAAGGCGCCGTCGTGGTCGACGTCGCCATCGACCAGGGAGGGTGCATCGAAACCGCCCACCCGACCACCCACAGCGATCCCTCGTTCCTGGTAGACGGAGTCGTCCACTACTGCGTGACCAACATGCCCGCCGCTGTTCCCAACACATCCACCCTGGCACTCACGAACGCAACCTTTCCTTATGTGCTACGCCTGGCCCAGCACGGCGCCGCAGCAGCGATCAAGGCAGATCCGGGAATGTGCGAGGGAGTGAACACTTACGCCGGGCAACTCACCTATCAGGGAGTCGCCCAGTCGCAAGGAAGAGAGTGGAAACCGGTGCTCGATCTGCTCAGCTGAGCACCGGTGGTTCCCGGTTACTGGGCTGGAGGAGCACCACCACCGCGCTGCATCATACGTTCCTGCATCCGCTGTTGGTCCTGCGCGAATTGAGCCTTCTGAGTGTCGTTGAGAATCGCCTGGATCTTGGTGTTCGAATCCTCGTGAATACTCTTCATCTTGGCCATCTTGTCGTCGCGGGATAAAGAACTGTCCCCACGAAGCGCCATCATTTTCTGCTGCGCGTCGGCAATGATCGGCTTGATTTGCGTCTGCTGATCTGCAGACAGGTTGTAACGCTTGGTCATGCGCGCGACCTGTTCGTCTGGGGTGGGGGGCTGACGGTGACCGCCTCCGCCTTGCTGAGCGGAAGCGTCGGGGGCGGGGGCGGCGTCTTGCTGCGCAAAGGCGGCAGCCGCGCCGAAGGTGAGCCCAGTGGCCAAAATTCCACTGAGTACTATACGACCTAATTGGTTCTTCATGGGTGTTTCTCCTGCATATCTACGACATTGATAAGAACACACGGCCGGACGCATGGTTGCTACCGCACCGCATGTACGCGGCCAGTTCACTAGAAATTGACGTAGGTTCAGAAGAAATAGTTCAGTACTTCGGCGGCATCGGCACCGGCGCCGAACGTAAACCGCAAGCCAGCAGGCCGTGGGATTCGCCGGCCCCTGTGACGTAAGCGTAAGCAAAGACCACCTGGTATTGGCTTTCCCCAGGATAAGAGCAGAGCGCACAGCCCGGCTTGTACTCGAGAACAGGGTTCTCTTGCGGGCTGGCCGTCCATTCCCTGCTCTGGTGCGGGGGCACGGTGAGCAGGGCGGCTCCCGCAAGATTCTGGTTGGAATAAACCATGACCCGGCCATGCTCGTTGCCCGCATTTACCAAACTCCCCCCTGCGCCGTTCGACGCCCTCCACCACCACCGCCCGCGGGAGCGCGCATACCAGTGGGAGCTGGACGGGACCGGCTCGGCGAGCTTGATCTCCCGGCTGGTGCGGTTCGACAGCTTAAAATGAAAGCCTGGAACCTGGTCGCGGCCCGTCATGGCAAGGTAGCTTGCCGAGATGGTTACCCCGGAACAAAGGGGTACCGATCGTACCGCAAGGCCGGATGCACCCAAGTTGGCACAGGCCAGCAACAAGCCAAGCACGTAGACAAAAATCTTCAGACCAGACCCTTCCCTTCTAAGTCAAAGCTGCTTTTCCATGTGGACGATGGGCAGGGACAGGCCGGGCTGAAGTGGAACCTGGCGACGTTCACCCTCTCTGTATCCACGGGCGGCGTACAGCGGCACACCAGTGAGAGTGGCTCCCATCTCGAGGCGACGGAAACCTGCGGCCACCGCAGCCGCCTCGCAGACGTCGAGGATTCTGCTGCCGACCCCCCGCCGCGCCCACGCAGGATGAACGAAAAAGGCACGTATCTTCGCCGCTTCGCAATTCGGATCGAGCAAAGCATCTTCGCGACCCGCGCAGTGGTCGCTGCCATAGAGCGTCTTGCGCTTGCTCCAGCCTCCACAGCCGGCTAGGACGCGGCCCCCGCCCACCTCAGCCTCGGCTACGAAATAGGTGCCATCCTCGATCAACTGGGTATCCACGCCAAAGACGCGCTGCAGAGCCAACTCCAACTGCTCCGGCGTATAGTCTGCCCCCTGAAGGCCGAGAACCGACTGGCGGATCAGGCTCTGGAGCGCGGGGATATCGTCTGCGACGGCTTGCCGGACAAATAGCTGCATGGGGTCTCAGGATATCAAGATCAGGGAGCCGGGACTGGGCAATAGCAGTTCTTGTAGGTGGCCGGATCAAGAGCTTCGATCGCACAGTCGAGGTTTCCCACGCCTTGGGCGGGTACAGAGTCGTGCGCGCTCGAAACATTGAGAATGCTCAACCAACGGGCGCGGACGGCTGCATCGCTTCGAACACGGTCATAGACACTTTTCAAGCTCGCGCTATCCAGTTCTTTGCTCTGCCATTCTTCCGCAAAACTGTACTCCCGCATCCAGTTACCCGGGACCGCACCATCGGCGGATGTGAGGTTAGTTAGGTAGTATGTGGACTGATTAGCCAATCTGCCGTCTTTTGTGAAGGAAACGACCCGGAAAGCGGGGTTCTGGCCATAGATCGGCGAGACAGGCGGGTCAATGAGCACGAATGCTTCTCCAGGTTCGTTGGCACGCAAGACACGGAAATCATCCGTGTGGTCGTGGCCGGCAAAAGTCGCCGTGACTGTGCTTTGATAATCGTGCAGGATGCCCTCGAAGCGAGCCGTCCACTCTGGCTTCCACATGGGAACAATTGCCTTACTACACAAGTCTGCGACTGCTCCACCCGCCCCGAGACGCCGGTATTGCATCATGCTGGAAAAGCCATCGATCCCGGGAGGAATGTGGAGCATGATCCAAACGTTTTCATGGGCCTGGCGGGCTTGGGAAAGAGCAGCTTCCAACCAGGTGAAGGTGCGGGAGGCCGCGGTCGAGTCAACCGGCGCGCAGCCGGCGGCAAAATTCGCCGCCTGATACCTGTTGGAAAAGAAAACGGAGTTGACGGAGAGGATGCGAACACCGCGAATGTTCCGCGGCCGAACAGCGTAGCTGCCCAGTCCTTTCCAGGCTGGCAGGAAGGAGCTGCTGCCGTGTGCAAGCCCTCGCGCCAACGCAGCTGTATCGTTCAGAAATGGTCCGTCGGCCTGGATCTGGTAGTCACCACATTCATCATCATTGTTGCCCGGGGTGAGCAGGATTTGCGTCTTGGGAAATCTTCGTCGCAGCTCAAACGCAATGAAGGTAACCGTCTTGAGCACGAATGCGCGGTAGTGCCCTGGATCGGTGTCATGGGTTGCGTTGGCATAAGCGCGCGAAAACCCATGGGCTAGCAGATCGCCCGTGATCATCAGCAGCGCGGGATGAGGCTCGGTCGTCCGCACCGCATCAACCGCAGACTGCAGCAGCGGCCAATTGGTGTCCTGACCGTACGGGCTAAACGACGTTGCCTGCGACCGATTAAGGATCGGCTCCCACTCGTTGGCAGGCGCGGAAGCCAGATTCGAAACCAGCGAGGGATCGGCGAAAGGATTGAAATGGATGTCGGAAACGATCAAAAACTGAGCGTTCGCCGGCGCAGCATGGGACCTGTCAGTGCTGGCCAGAAAGACCAGGATAGCCAGGATAGCCAGGATGGCCAGAGAAAAATCCCTGCGCTTATTTCGCCGCACACAGTTTGCTTCCCGTGTCGGCTATGCCGGCGATGAGCCACTTGCCGTCGGTCTTGACCAGATTGAAGAGATCCGTCCCGCAATGATCGGGCGTGCCATCAACGAGAAACTCAAACGGCGCCCAGACCACCGCCAGATCATTATCCATACGTATCAGCGGATCGTGGATGCGCTCTTCGATGTGAGTTTTGCTGGGCTTGTTCAGGTGTTCAGCAAATGTCTCGATGGTCATCTGCTCGGGTTTGCCGTCTCGCATGAGTATCAGCATCGTACCGGGCAATGCCGCGGCCTTAATGGCTGCAGGGTTTCGGTCTGTCATGCCTTGAAACATGGCATCGATGGGGGACAGGACTGACGAGTCCTGCGCGACGGCATGAACGGATGTAACGGCAAAGGTGAAGCCTAGGATTAAAAGGGCAGCGATCTTCATGGGTGGATGGCTTCCAGATGCGGCAGAAGAACAACGCTCTCCTGCTCGTTGGGGTCGGTGCGGGAAATCACGGCGACGGTCTCTTCCGTCGTGCTGGGGTTGTAAGGCAGGTGAGGCATGTCGGCTGGGATGTAGAGGAATTCCCCCGGGTGTAGCAAATTATGGTGCTCAAGCTGGGGGCCGTACCACATGGCCCCGACGCCTTTGAGCATGTAGATCGCGGTCTCATGTGAGGCGTGTTTGTGAGCCTTGGCGCGCCCGCCAGGCGGGATGGTGAGCAATTGCATGTGGATACCCTGAGCACCGACGGCTTCTGCCGAGATGGCCGGGGAGTACATGAGGCCCTGTTTGCCCCGAAAGGCTTCCCCTGGGCGAACTACCCGGCAGGTGGGGACGGAGACTTGGTTAACGGATGCCATGGCGTGCCTCCTGGCGTGATCTCTTTCAAGAGTAGCGATTGCGGGGGCCTGCTGTCGATCAAAGAACTTTATGCTGCCCGGGTGAGTGTAACGATCCGGCCGCGCCGAACACTATCGTTTCATAAGCCATAACAAAAATGTAACGATCCGTTTGCCCTTCAGGAAGTGAGGTCCTGGAGGGCAGATTTTTGTCTGCCCACTTTCAAGCGCGGCGGAAATATTGAGCAGAGTCGGGACGAAAGAGAAGCCAGGCGATCGCGGCACAGAGGATGGCGTGGAAGGCGAATAGCGGCAGGGATTCGAAGGCGGTCAGGACTACGTGGCCGGCAAGCCAGGCTACGGTTAGCCAACGGCCCCAGTTGTAGCCTCGGAGCAGACTTGCTCCGCAGACGATGGCCAGCAATTCGGTGAGTTCCATCCAGATGGATCCTCGTTCTGAGGCCATCAACTCCGGGAAGTGATGGGCAATGCCGAAAATACCTACAAATATATACAGACAGGCAATGACAAATACGGCGAGGGGAGGTTTGTTCCAAGCCATGGGTGCTCCTCCAGAGAGGGACGTTGGACCCGGGTTGCTGATTACGGTAGCACGCGCGGCGGAAAAATTCATGGTCTGGTCAGCATCTCGGGGACATCTGACTTTCGGAGGGACCTAACGATGAGCAAAGAGCAGAATTTGGCTGCGCTGGGGAAGTTTGCAGAGGCTGTGAATACACGCAATTTTGATCTGTTCCGAGAGGCCGTTGCCGCAGAGTGTGTCGACCACGATCCGGCGCCGGGCCAGGTCCAGGGACCGGAGGGTTACCGCACGTTCTTTTCGTCTATGACAAAGGCATTTCCGGATATGAAAGTTGGTTTGGAAACGATGCTGGCTGACGAGGACTCGATTGGTTTCGCCTACACCTTGACTGGTACACACCAGGGTCCGCTGATGGGGATACCGCCGACCGGGAAAAAGGTAAGTATCCGGGGAGTGCAGATTTCGAAATTCCGGGATGGCAAGATGGTGGAACGCTGGGGAAGTTCCGACGAGCTCGGTATGCTGCAACAGCTGGGGGTCCTGGAGTTGGCCAGCGCATAACGCCACAACCACGGTGTCCATTTGCCCAGGGAGGGGCGGGGCTGCCGCCCCGCCCCCTCAACAGCTCTTTATTGAACCTTCCAGAAGCCTGGCTCCCTTTTGACCCATTCGCTTGGCGGGTTACTCTCACGAGGATTGATGGCAAACAGGTTGGTCATTGTCGCCTCAATGCTGGCGGCGGAAAGCTCGCTGACCTTCTGCATGCCACTGGCTCCCAGTTCACCGGCGAACTTGTCAGAATCCTGGATGCTCTTGTCGGTGTCGGCGAGAGATTTCATGGTGTTGATGACCAGGAAGACGTCCCCTCCGGCGGCTGTAGGCAGAGGGTTTCCATACACAACCTCGAAGGTGTCCCAATGGGCCTGGGGAGAGACTTTCCGGTAGGTCTCGATGTAGGTTTTGGCAAGTTCGGTGAAATCGTGCAGATGCCCGGGTTTCACGACGAAGACCGTGATCTCAAAGTAACGCGCCCCGTCGATTGAGCCCTTGTTGAGGCTCAGATCTGGACGAAGCAGCATCGCGGAAGCATCGTAACTCGCGAGCAGGTCACCATCATTCAGCGTGGCCTGGTCGAGTTTTGCGCCCAGGGCTTTGTTGCTGCGGATGGCGGCTGTCTCCTTTTCCCAATCAGCAAAGCTGTCGTAAGCGAAGAGGAACAGTGAGCGGGAAGGACCGGAGAGAGAGTCCAGGGCAAAGTAGGAAGAAGTGGACTTGGTATCCGCAAAGGCCTTTACGAATGCACTTTCTGACCGTTCATGCAGCGCGCCGCCTTTGCCAGGTTTGAGGTATTCGCGGTGAATGACGAGGACTTTGGGCGGTCCGTCCTCGGTTGAGTTTTGCGCGTTGAGCACAGGGGAAAGGGCGGCGGCAAGCGGCAACAGTGTGGCGCAGCCGAAAAACAGCTTACGGACGAGAGCGTGCATAGTTCTCCTCGAAAACGGTTGAAATCGCTAATCAAGACAAACGGATACGGGATACATGTGCGCGCTACGGGGGCCAAAGGAGAAGAGACGAACGAACCCCGGGGATGCGCGGACACGGACAACTGCTGCGTGTGAACCTGGGGATGCGTGGCAAATCTAGTCCTGCTGGGTAGCAGTTGTCAATTTGCGGGAATGGCTCTCTGGAGGGTGGTGGCAAGCATCGCGATGAGCTTATGGACGGACGCCTGCTCGGGGTCACGCAGGGCGGCATACTCGCTGATCTCCACGATGCGCACGCGCTTGTCGCCGAGAAGCACTCCGAGCAGTTCGGTGCCTTCGGCCAGGGTCAGGCCTTC
Source organism: uncultured Acidobacteriaceae bacterium (assembly GCA_963826875.1). Lineage (GTDB taxonomy): Bacteria > Acidobacteriota > Terriglobia > Terriglobales > Acidobacteriaceae > PALSA-350. The sequence goes on from CAWGYP010000003.1 coordinate 282,400, forward strand.
TATGTGGGGAAAGTAAGCAGCCGATAGATCAGCGCTGCGGAACACGTCGATGTCGAGATGAAGCAAGATGGCTGCAGAGGGTGGAATGGCTGCGAGCATCTGCGAAGCGGCGGCTTGCGGTCCCAGACGGCGAATCTCCGTCAAGGGACAAGTGTGCACGCCGGGTTGTTTGGTTTGCGACGAGTGCGAGAAGCCGACGAGCGAGAGTTGCGATGGATTGAGCGAGGAGCCGGCCCAAAAGGGAGAATCGTTGGTGAGAAACCACACAGCGCATGCAGCTGCGCTCTGGCAATGCGCGGACGCTGGAGGTGCGTCGTCGCAGTCACCATCCACATAGACGACGTGGACGTCTTGCGAGGAAGCCTGTAGCAGAGCCTTTGCCGTTCCGGCCACGACGCTGCAGTCGCAGCCAATGAGCAATGGTATCTGTTGAGGTTGCTTTAACACATCTGTAACCCTATCGTTGACAATCTCCCACACGATTCTCGGGCCCGGCCAGCTCCTGATTGGGGGCACCGAATGATGCGGCAGGTAGCTGGGGATGGGAATGTCTCCGCCATCGAGCGCGTTGCAGCCGGCGGCGGTGAGGGATGCGATGATCCCGGCTTCCCGGTACGCCTGGGCGTCGTTTTCGTTCCCGGGATAGAGTGAGCCGGTCCGGAGGGGAACCCCCAGGACCACGTAGACGGGGCCGGATTTGCCTGCGCTGGAAGACGTTGTGGCCGGGGAACTCAAATCGGAGGGATTGAGGGTGAACCCCATAGCCAGGGTTCCTGCGGCTTCGAGAAAGGCTCGTCGCTTCACTTGGCACCTCACCGATGGTTTCCTTGATCATCAAGCAGCGGCCTGACCAGAGCTGGCTAACCGTCAAAACATGCATCGCTGGTTACGACTATATACGGAAGGGCTGCTAACCCGTCAATCCATTTTTGATGGTTAAAGCTTAAAAAAGGATAGAACCGTTCCCTGGCATCATTCAGTGTGCAATCCTGGTGGCGTTTGGTGTTTACCTTTCAGCAAGTAACCGCGGGGTTTCGGTCATGCCACGTCCGTACTCTGGTGCAATGACACCGTCGCAATTACTTTTCATTCACTCGCTCGGTAGAGCAAGAGTTAGCTCGACCGACTGTGGAGGGTGTCTTGAAGAAGACTCTCGTTGTAGTGTCCTGTCGCTGCCAGCGGATTACTCCCGCCCCATCAACCAGTATCAACTCCACCACCCTTCTCGCCCAACGCCCAGCTGCCGTTTGTGGCGGACCGTGACCTAAAGACCTGAATGCGCGATGTTGAGAAAGAAGACGGCCAGAGGACTCGCGTTAGGGACCGGCGACGCGGGAGGAGTTTCTCTGCGCATTGAGCATACTTGCGCCAGGAGTGCGTGAGGGGAGGTTTGAGCCGGTCCTGGTTCTTCAGGCTGCTTCAGGTTTAATGCCGGATGGCTCGATATTTCAGGTTCTTGGGTTCGTCCGCGCTCTCGCCGAAATCTCCGCCCTTTTTCCTAAGATCCAGGTATACGCTTGCGTCCCGACGCCATTCAACTCGCCACTGCCAAAGAAGGCGGCGCTACTTCGTTTCTTACGAACGATGGTGAGCTTGCTTCGATTTCCGGGATTTTTCTACAGCACGTTCGACCAAGACCTGGGGCTTAGCGGCCATGGCGACCACGTTGAAACTGGGGGGAGCCGCATTGCCCCAGTCAGAGAATCACGTGGCAAACCCGCCTTCAGCGGCGTGGAGGGCAATATCGCGGGAACAAGGGTCTTCGGCAAGTAAGCAGACGTTGGATTTCTGGGGAGCTTAACTTGTACATGAGGATTCGGTAGAATTCGATCGCGTTGCAGCGTGGCTTTGCGAACAAGTTTAACCTGGAGTGGATATGAACAAAGCGGCATCTGCTGGAAGATGTCAATTCTGTAGTCAGGTCTTGCCTCGTCCAGTCATGGCGCGCCATTTGTCGTCATGCGGCCAACTGGAGGCTTCGGCATTGTCAACTGGCCCGAGCTTCCACCTTTTTGTGGAAGGTCGTCATGCCCACGCGTACTGGATGCATGTGGCGCTGCCGGTCAACGCCCCCTTGAGCAAACTGGACAAGTTTCTTCGGAAAACATGGCTCGAGTGTTGCGGCCACTTGAGCAGCTTTGGGATCGCAGGCAAACGCTACGCCTCCGACCCCATGGACGGTGAGAGCAGCATGAAGCGGCCGTTGGAACAAGTGGTTGACGTGGGTATGAGCTTTTCCTACGAATATGACTACGGCTCGACCACAGAGCTGAAGTTGAAGGTGGCCGGCGTCCGTGCAGAGGGTACACCCAAGGGTGCAGCACAGTTGTTGGCCAGAAACGAACCTCCCTCGATTCTTTGTCAGTCGTGCGGCACAGAACCGGCTGCAGAAATCTGTGTCGTATGCGCGTGCGATGAGGTGGGATGGCTCTGCCTCGCTTGCGCCGACGGGCATTCCTGCGAAGAGGAAATGCGTCTGCCAGTCACGAACTCTCCGCGGGCCGGAGTGTGCGCGTACAGCGGTTAGACGCCGTATTTTGCCAAACGGATCACCTGAGCGTCTGGCCAAGCTTTTCGAAGGAAGGATCGGCGGATACGAGCGTTGCTTTCAAACTCACCGCTAGCGTCGCAGCAAAGCTTTCCGCGTAGCAGCTTGTACTTGTGTTTCATCTCGACTGCGCTCAGGGCCTGCGCAGCATCTGCTTCGACCATCGTTACAAAAATGTAATACATCAGAACCGCATCACGGGGCGATGGGCGCTCCGGAGTTCTTGAGAAGCTGGATCGCCTTGCGGTAGTCAACGCCCGGCGGAACTAGGGAGAAGTGGCTGGCTTGCTCCGTGAGCTGGATGTTGAGCGATTTGAGCATCAGGGCCTTGCCCTTCAGGTTCAGATTCATGCTGGTGAGTTCCCAGTCGTGGCTACCTATGTCGGATTGTTCGAGTTGGATGGTTCCCCCTTTGTCGAGCTTGCCCAGGATGCCCCAGCCGAAATCTACGTTGGCGATGACGTGGGCGTCGAGGCGGGTCAGGCGGCCCTGGGCTTGATCGATCCAGACGTCGCCGGCCAGGCCGCGGAAGATGTTGGCTTCCACGTCCGGAGGCTCGAAGCTTGGGTTGGGTGAGAAGGTCAGATGATGGCAGGTTCCCGCGCCGGTGGGACAGGGGCAGATCCCTTGGTCGCGATACAGAAAGGCGTCCGGCAGGAGGCGCATCAGGCGATTCACCCGGTCTGCATCTTTCTGCTCCCGCTGGTGACGATGCTCCTGGATCTCGGGGTGGTTGGTTAACGTGTTGAGCCGGTCCAGCTCGGCCTGGTTGGCTTCGGCCATCAGCGGCTTGTTGTCAATGGCGAGCAGGCGGGCGACGTCGCCTTGGTCGGTTTCGATGATGTCTTTGGTGGTGTCGCGATGGTTGTCGATTTTGCGGAGTAGATAGCGGAGAGGGCGGTGAGTCTTGGCGGCTTCCTCGCGGTTTTGAATGGCTCGGCGGACCAGGGCGGCAGGGTCTTGAGGTTGGTTTGCTTGCGCGAGGACGGATGTTAGCGTGAGCAGGGTGATAAGGAGGAGACGGGTGGTGTGAACTCGCGGAGGTTCTCGGCGACGGAGCACTGGTTGTTAGACGGTCGGAGGGCGCTTCGAGGATTGCGTGTCGCTCCGCCTACTCCTCCGTGGTTCAAATAATGGGTCAAGCCAGAATACAATGCCGCTGGCGACCCATCTCACAATCGACAAGGCTGGTCGCGTATTGATTCCAAAGTCGTTGCGCGAAGAGCTTCGCCTGGAACCAGGCGATTCCCTGGAACTGGCATAGAATGACTAGTGTTATGACTAGTCAGACGGGAGGCTTTTATGGTTTGGCCAGTCCAGGACGCAAAGGCAAGGTTTAGCGAACTACTGGATGCTAGTCTTCGCGATGGTCCGCAGGTGGTTACCCGGCGGGGAGTGGAAGCTGCCGTCCTGGTGCCCATCGAAGAATGGCGGCGGCTCACGCAGGCTGCTCGCCCTACGCTCAAGGAACTTCTGCTGGCCCCCGAGGGCCGGTTCGCTATCGCCATCCCAAAGCGCGGTAAGCTTCGCCGCCAGCCCATGGATGAGTCCGCCTAAATGTACCTGCTCGATACCAATGTTGTGTCGGAGTTACGTAAGGCGCGCCCCAGCGGGGCCGTGGTGGAATGGATCAGGGGCGTCCCCGGTCAGGCCTTGTTCCTTTCCGCTCTCACGGTGGGAGAGTTGCAGGCGGGCGCGGAACTTACACGGAAGCAAGATCCAGAAAAAGCTGTAGCAATCGAAGCCTGGATCGACCAGCTGGCCGCCGCCTACGAAGTCATCCCCATGGATGCAAGCATGTTTCGGGAATGGGCGCGGCTGATGGTGGGAAAATCAGATCACCTGATTGAGGACGCGATGATTGCAGCAACGGCGCGGGTTCGGGGCCTGGTTGTGGCGACGCGTAACGTTCGCGATTTTGAGATGTTTCGGGTCGAGGTCTTCAACCCGTTTACGGGAGCCTAGCGGTGGAGAATAGTCCCGATGGCCGCTCGGTTGCTTGAGCAGCCGCTAAGGATCGGGATTTAATCGAGCTGTAAAACACAACTTTGAGCTTTTGGGGCGCTCGGCAGAATTCCTCCTGCAGCCGCTCCGGGCTCAGGCTAGTTTTCCTGAGATTCCCGGGTGGCAAACTGGCGCCACGCAACCTGATTTTTCACAACGAAACCGATTGGGGAAAAGGGATAACATATCCTGTCTCCGCATGTGGGTAGAGTTTGTATCGTGCTTTCAAACGATCGGGAATGGATTGCGGATTGTCAGCGGGCCGACGACTTGACCGTTTTGCAGATCCTCGGTGTAGAGCACGTCGCAGTCCGCTTCCAGAGCAGCCGCGAGGATCAATGCATCGTAGATGGAATAGCCATAGCGCGCAGCGATTTCCAGCCCAGCCTCGTGAGTTTCGATTGATAGAGGGGTTGGGGGTTCGCACAGGGCGCGGATAGCCAACAACGATTCACTGGTCTGTTCCCAGGACATATTCAATTTGCGCCGGGCAACCGCGGCAAACTCGTTCAATACTTGCACACTGATCCAACCGCCTTCGGTCAGGAGTTTCTCTGCCACTGCAGCTCGAGGTTCTTCCGATGAGATGGAATAGATCAAGATCGTGGTGTCGAAAAACGATCTACCGCTCATTGGCGGCAGACCGGTCGAATTTGAAACCAGCGGGGAGTGGGCGTCGGAGTCTTCGCAATCGTTCGATCGCCTCTTCCCGGCTGCGATCACGGGCAATCTCGAATTCCCTAGGGCCGGCGATCCTTACTTCGATCTGGTCGCCTTCCTTTAACTCCAAAGCATCAACCACGGCAGCGGGCAACCGTACCGCAAGACTATTCCCCCACTTTGAAACCTGCATGGTGAACTCCCTGGATATACAGTAAGGATAGTATATCCGAGCGGCGGTTCGGGCGATAAAATCGTGCTGAAAGGAAGGCGTGGGCCTATGAACTACGACCGCAACAAAGTGGACGAAATTGTGCTGGCGCTGCTAACCCTGACGATGATGAAGGATGGCTCAGGCGTCCGCGCATGGAAAGGGCACGACTGGGAAGTTCTTGATCGTCTTCACTCCCAAGGGTACATTTCGGACCCGAAGAGGAAGACGAAGTCTGTCGCGTTCAGCGAAGAAGGCGCGCGCCGGGCGCAAGAGCTGTTTGCTCTGCACTTCGGTGGCGCAAGCGCTGAATGAACAAATTGCGGACCAGACGAAGACACAATCCGCGACCATCCCATATGGCCTGGGTGATGTGCGGCCTAGAGCCCGCACCCTCCCAGGACGCAGCTCAGTGTCTTTCAGAACTGCGCACTGACCGGTAGGCGCCTGTCGCTGCTCACCAGCGAGGAGCGGACGTCGCGGTTTAAGGCAGAAATAGAAAAGGCCGCCATTTCTGGCGGCCTTTTAGTTAATGCCGGCAATCACCTACGCTCCCACACACTTACGCGTGCAGTACCATCGGCCCAGCGAGGCTTAACTTCCGTGTTCGGGATGGGAACGGGTGTGACCCTCGCGGTATATTCACCGGCAAATCTAGGTGTGCTGCTGGACCTTGTTCCTTCCAGCGTGTGCTCCGACAACCTTAACCGAGCTGTAAAAACACACCTTTGAGCTTTTGGGGCGCTTGGCAGGATCTCTCCTGCAGTCGCTACGATTTCAGGCTAGTTTTCCTGAGATTCTCGAGCGGCAAGCTGGCGCCATGCAACCTGATTTTTCACAACGAAACCGATTGGGCTAGATCACTGGCAGATCCTTTAGATCGTGCCAAACATCCTTAACAAGGCTTGTTGAATGTCTCTCTGACAACTGCGCAGAGTTAATTCTATGGACAAGCCGAACGGGCGATTAGTACTGGTAAGCTACACACATTACTGCGCTTCAACCTCCAGCCTATCAACCAGGTGGTCTTCCTGGACCCTTCTTGACCCTTTTGGGTTGGGAGATCTCATCTTGGGGCGTGCTTCCCGCTTATATGCATTCAGCGGTTATCACAACCGAACTTCGCTACCCAGCCGTGCCTTTGGCAAGACAACTGGAACACAAGAGGTTCGTCCATCCCGGTCCTCTCGTACTAAGGACAGCCCCCCGCAAATCTCCTACGCCCACAGCAGATAGGGACCGAACTGTCTCGCGACGTTCTGAACCCAGCTCACGTACCGCTTTAATAGGCGAACAGCCTAACCCTTGGAACCTTCTACAGCTCCAGGATGCGATGAGCCGACATCGAGGTGCCAAACCGGAGCGTCGATATGAACTCTTGGCTCCGATCAGCCTGTTATCCCCGGCGTACCTTTTATCCGTTGAGCGATGGCCCTTCCATACAGAACCACCGGATCACTAAGGCCTGCTTTCGCATCTGCTCGACTTGTAGGTCTTACAGTTAACCACACTTATGCCTTTGCACTCGACGGCTGATTTCCAAACAGCCTGAGTGTAGCTTCGCGCGCCTCCGTTACAATTTAGGAGGCGACCGCCCCAGTCAAACTACCCGTCTTACTATGTCCCTCTCCCGGATCACGGGAGGAGGTTAGAATCACAGCACTCGCAGGGTGGTATCTCACCGTTGGCTCCTCCAAGTCCGAAAACCTGGTATCAAAGCCTCCCACCTATCCTGCGCAGCAAGAGCCATAATTGCGAAAAAAGAATGCACTTTGTGAGAGAAAAGAGAGATAAGCCCCCCGGCCGGCGCTTTCATGTTTGCTATTGTTGGACGGCCAACCAGAGGGTAGAGCGTCGACCGCCCGTTTGCTCTGTGTAGGCAGCGAGTGCGCCGAAGGCAGCAAGTTGTTCGAGCGCAGCATCGATGCGTTCGCTATTGATGTGGCCATAGAAGAGACGACTGATCTGATTCCTGGAGAGGCCGTTGGGGGAGGCTTCGACGCCCTCGCGAATGCGGTCGGTGATGGGGTCTCCGGTAGCCAGGCCGAAAAGGCGGACGGCGCTTCGGTAGCAGTAGGTCCATACTGCGTAGGCCGCTTGGAGGTGAGGGAGGCAGATGATTTCGCTGGAGTCGAGCGCGGCATAGAGGGCGCTGAGGCGTAGAACCTGGGCCTCGCCACGGCTTGTGGCAGCGCCCCGCAGGCCAGGATCACGATAGCTGAGCGACTCATAACAATCTGCCCAAAGCTGCTGAGCCTCTTCGTCGCGGCGAAAGAGGATTTCAGGCCGCGCAGTGGCCCAGGCAACGGCACTCCGCAGTGTGCCGGCGATGGCGGATAGTTCATGCGCGGGCGCGCTGCCGCCGCCGGGGAGGCAGTTGCTGCGCTCGACCCATGTCCAAAGGCAGCGGTTGGCGAAGCCGTTATGGGCCTGAGAACGCTGGAATGTTTGGGTGAGCTCCCGCTGAGTGATATGCGCGATCAGGCTGAGATGGGTGCCGGTGGCGCGCAGTTGGTGGTGCATGTCAAGGGTGGGGAGGTTGCCATTATCCCAGGCGCAACGGAGCAGAGGAGAGAGATGACCGTTGCCGCGCTTGAGGGAATGGACGACGGTGGCGAACTCCTCTGAGAGGGCGAGGAGACGGCGGTCGGTGGGCGGCTGCTGATCGCGGAGGGCCCGTACGAGGCCGTTGGCGGTGAGGCGTGCGCTATTGACGCGCGTGGAGAACCAGGACGGGTCGACGCCGGCGAAGAGGTTGGCGATGAGATTCCAGCTGGTGCCTTTTCGGGCTTTGCTGGAATCGCCGACGAGGATGACGAAGAGGTTGAGGGCGTGGCGGGTAGATTCGACCATGCAGTGGGGGCCGGGGCCGATGAGATTGCCGAAGGCGGCGAGGAATTGGAGGAGGAGTGCAGCGGGATGCGCTTCGGTGTGGGGCGCGAGGCTGTTGATGATGCGTCCAGCGGGTCCGTGGAGGGCGGCTTCGTCGAGCTCCTGATGGATGGGTGGTTGAGGCGAGGCTGCGCGCGGAGACTCTGGCTGCTCGGTGATGGGTGGCAGGTTGCGGTTTGGCTGTTTGAGACGACTTCGCAGTTGGGTTATGCGTTGTTGCACTTCGGCGTGGGTGGACACGTCGGGGGACACGGTGGTGAGGTCTTTCGAGGTGTGGTTTGGATTGGTCGCCATGAAAGGTCGTCACTCCCTTGGTTGCTTATTGTTAGAGGTTCTGTGGTGGTTACGAACTCCTCAGTTGGTTGCTGGATTAACGATCCCATGGGTTGTTTCTGGCGCACAAGAACCTTTGAAAATAAACATGAGGAAGAAGGGGTAGTTAACTGGAAGTTACTCCCTGCGGGTATTGGTAATCAGTGGGTGGGATTCGCTGCGCGGCCCTCGGGTGCATACATCTGCCCTGGTTTCTCGGCTCGATGCGGGCCGGTTCTACTTGTGGCTTGAGAGAGGAGTGAGTTGGGACAAAGGAAATTATTCTCACGCACCGAATCGCGCATCTTCGCCTTAGGATTCGCTGCGTCGATGAAGTCCCGCGTGCCGGTGTACACATCTGCCAGTGCGACGACTGCGTCTGCCGGCTGGCGACCCAGCGAGCAGCTTCTCTACTCTGGTGCCCCGCCCCTGAGCGAGGAGAAATATTCCGCACGGTCCCGCTTCCGGGAAGTTCTCCCGATCCTGACGGCCGCGCTCTATCTGATTAGCGTCGAGAAATGATCGCCGCCAGTTCCCGGTTCGACGCACCCAGTGCAAATAGTGACTTGACGAGCAGGTCGAGAGACACCGTTGGGTCGCCCGCCTCCATCTTTGCAACTCGCGATTGACTGGATTTGATGGCCTGAGCGAGTCCGATCTGAGTGACTCCGTGGGCCTGACGCCGTGTCTTGAGGCCCTCCGCGAGACTTAGCCGAAGGTTGACGTATGACTCTTCCTCATCGGACATACCGAGGAAATCCTTCGGAGTTCCGATTTTCCAACCCTTTGCATCCAACTTCTTGCGCTTACTTTCCCGCATTCTCGTACTCCTTTAGACGCTCACGGCACGTGGCGATCACGGCTTTGGGCGTAGCTCCGGTCTTTGGGTGAAGGCCTGCAAAATTACAATGGCATCGGTATCAATACAGTAGACCAGACGACAATGAGTACCGCCGTCATTGATTCGCAGCTCATGGCATCGCGCGCCAATGCTCGGCATCGGGAGAGATTGAGGCATCGACAGCGATTCACCGCGCTGAAGCCGTCGCAGTAGGAACCCGGCTTCGAGGCCGCCGCCCTGGAAAACGGAGGGGTCTTAACCGCGCCGTAAAGCCATGCCAACGGCCTGTCTTTCGGACTCACTCGTTTGCATTATATGTCAGATCTGGCATACTTACTACTCAGCGTTGGCGCGTTCATTTACTTGTACACGTCAGAGCACCAGGAATACGTTCTATCGGCCCCCTCGTTGCTTAAAAGGGGCGCCGGTGTCCGGTGGTTGCACCGGCACCCGCCATAGTTGGAACTTGGTTAACAGGTGGCCTGTCCCCGGATTTTGCCTATTCATTTTAAAAGTTGCGTCTTTAGCTCCGCATCTGCGCTAGTCCATATCTCGCGCGCGATTTGAAGATGCGCGTTCGCCTCTGACTCATTTCCTTGTTTACGGAAGCAAGTACTGAGGTCCCTTTCAGCCAACGGTATCAGTAGAGGAATGCCATAGATGACAATCCTGCCTCTGTGACTTAGCACGAAATTCAGTGTGTTCATCGCAGCTTTCCAGTCGCGCTGGCTCATTTGAGCCCTTGCGAGAAAGTAGGCTGTTTCTGGACTCTGGTCGATGCGAAAAGAACTGTCTAATTGTTCAACGGCCGTATCGGCGTTGTTCGCTTTAAGCGAATCGAGTCCGTCGACAAACTGAATAGCAGCGCCGTATCGTGGGCCGAGTTGAGGCGCGTTGACGTCTTTTTGAGTGAGAAGATGGCGCGCCATCTTGAAATCAGCTGCCATCGCGAACGCCCTTGCAATCTCGACTACGAACTCTTCGAAATCAGAAGACTGAATAGCATCGTGCAACTCACCGAGAGCTTTTTGAGAATCGCCTCCCAACGCGTCCATCTTTGCCAATTCCAGATCGTAGTCCGCTTTTTCGGATTCTGATTTGGTTTGCCTCATTGCAGTATCTAACTGAACATGAGCGGCCACCAGTTTTCCTTCTAAGGCGTTCGCGATTGCAATTCCGTCCTGGGCTGCCATAAAGTGAACGGAGCTCCCGGCGCGACCAACTGCCGCGATCGTATTGAAATGTTTAATGGCTTCCGGCACATTACCCTTCGCTAATTGCGCATACCCGGCCGGTTCGTCGAGCCACGGGTAGGTCATTACCTTGTGCAACCGCGTGTATTCGCCGATCGCAGCATCGTAATCCTCACTTAGGGTGAGCGCATCCATTCGTTCGAAGCCACAAAACGGATTTTGCTTCTCAAGTTCGAAACATCTTGAGAGGGCCTTACTAGCTTTGTCGGGCATGTTGTTATCGTTTGCGATATCCGCGATGTAGATCAGGGAATCGATGTCTGTCGGATCCGCTTCAGAAGCCATCGCGAAACTGGTCAAGGCACCATTGATGTTGCCTGCCAAAAGCCTCTCAAGCCCTTCCATTTTCAGGCCAGTCGCATCGTCTTGCTTCCCTACGTTACCTTTGCCGTTTGTTATAGGAGCTAACGAGCGGGCCGCTTCATCGTCCTCATCTGCCTGATAGAGCAGCCAAGCAGCATGGATTTTGGCTTTACCGTAATCGGGATCTGCGGACGAAATTCGTTCGAATGTCTCGAGCGCGCGACCGTCCTCACCTTCACTCTCCAGGCGGGCGGCTCGCTGAAAGGCGCTTTCAGGTGATTTCGGCCCAGAGTGCCAAAAATGGCGGATCGCCAACAAAGCGAAGACGGCAATCAGGGTCACTAGACCCGATACGAAAGCCCAGCTTCGAACCTTCCTGGGGCGCGAAGCTGATTTATCGCCTTCGCCAGCCCTGCCGTCATAATCCCAGCCGGTTCGGTCCCGATGACAACCTCAGCGACGAAGCGGTAGCCCCGGCCGGTCACAGTCTTGATGTATTTGTTGGTGTCGTTTGGGTCCAGGGCCCTCCTGACACGGGAGATCGCCTCCGTCAGTGACTGGTCTTCCACCGATATGTCGGGCCAGACCTCTTGAAGGAGTTCCTCCCTGGTCACAAGTTCCCCTCGCCTTGCAACCAGTGCGACGAGGACCTGAAAGGGCTTACCCGTTAAATCGATAGGCTCTAATGGCGTGCGAAACAGACGTTCTTCCCGCGGCTCTAAGATGAACTCGCCGAATCTATATTGTCTTACGGAAGAATCATGCATGTGATTGATTTGAGATGATTTGATATCGTTTGAGGCAGATTTGAGGACTTAGATTTCCATTCGACCTATGTTGAGTTTCAGCAACGGAGGTCGATTATGCCACACCATCGCCGCTTCATTTCACCACCTTCTCTCAACCCTTCTAACCGAGACTATCTCACCTTCAGCAGCGTCAGCAGAGCCCGCTTACTGATATCCGGTTCTGCGCTTTGCCCCGCTTGCGAAAAGCTCTGTCTGCAAACGGAGGCAGAGGCCAGGGCATACATCGGTTTGCTGCTGCATACCCGCAGGAGGTTAAAGCACCGTTCGTATGCTCTCCACCCCTATCACTGTCGGGCCGGAAACGGATGGCACGTTGGGCGTAATCCTTCGGTGATCGCGATGGATTTCTCTCATGGACGGGTAGGGCCCGGTCGGTGCAGGGGTGGTGGTCACCAATAAGGCGGTTTCAACGTTGGTTGAGCTTGCTTCAACGGGGGTTGAAAGAGCGCGCTTGCAGAGTATTTCCATGTGAGGGATAACCCCCTTTTTATCAATAAGTTGGCCACGTGTAGCCAATTGGCATACAGATTGCAACCTGATTTGCACCTTAGGAGAAATGCAATGTTGACTTTTGTGATTATCGGCATCCTCGCTGCTGCCTGCGTCTTACTCGCCCTGGTTCTCTTCCGAATCCACAACATCTCCAACCTTGCAGGCAAAGAAACCGACCTGTCGCCTGTGCTCAGCGATATAGGTAAGGTTCGCGTCACTCTGGAGCAGGCGGACCGGCTCGCCCGTGACGAATCCTCTCGTAGCCGCCAGGAGCAGAACATCCAGGCCCAGGGCCTGCGGAGCGAGGTAGTGAGTTCTCTCGCGGGTATCGAACATTCGGTTTCGGGCAAACTGGAGAGCCTGACGACTTCAAATGAGCAGAAGCTTGAGTTGCTTCGTGCGAGCGTGGAGCTCCGTCTCGATTCGTTTACCACCGAATCCGGCCGAAAGAGCGATGGGCTTTCGGATTCTGTCCGTAATTCCTCTACCAACCTAAGAGAAGAAGTGTCGACCAAAATCGCAGACTTCAGGTCTCTGCTGGATGCAACGGTCAAGGAGACACATGTGCTGCAAGCCCAGCAGACGGAGGCAATCGCCAAAGCGATCCTGACCTTTCAATCGGCCATGGATGAGAAGCAATTCCGATTACAAACTGTCCTCGAAACCAAGCTCGCAACATTGGCACACCAAAACGCGGACAGCCTATCGAGGATGGAAGCCTCTTTCCGAACCCAGGCGCAGCAATTACGCGAGGAAACCGGGACATCGTTCAAGAATCTTGGAGAAGGCATGACATCGACCTTGACGGGGATTTCTCAGATGCAAAGGAATGAGCTTCAGGAAATTCGGAGCACCGTGAACAACCGGCTCCAGTCTATCCAGGTAGACAACGAAAAGAAGCTGGAACAGATGCGCCAGACAGTCGACGAGAAGCTGCAGGGTACATTGGAAGCCAGGCTCGGCGAGTCTTTCAAGCAGGTCAGCGACCGGCTCGAACAGGTCTATCTGGGGCTGGGCGAGATGAAGACCCTGGCCACTGGAGTAGGCGATCTCAAGCGAGTCCTTACGAATGTAAAAGTCCGCGGGACTTGGGGAGAATCACAGCTCGGCGCCATCATCGAGGAAATCCTGGCGCCGGATCAGTTCGGCAAGAATATCGCGACCACCGGAACCGGAGAGCGCGTTGAATATGCCATCAAGTTACCTGGCCGCGACAGCAACGGCGAAGCTGTGTGGCTACCTATCGACGCCAAATTCCCAGTCGAGGACTACGACCGCCTGATCCAAGCTTCCGAACGAGGAGACGTGGAGTCGGTCGACAAAGCCTCAAAACAACTGGAAGCAACACTGAAGAACTGTGCCAGGAATGTCTGCGAAAAATACCTTGCGCCGCCTCTGACCACAGACTTCGGCATCCTGTTCCTCTCTACCGAGGGGCTTTATGCGGAAGCGATGCGCCGCCCTGGACTTGCCGATTGCGTCCAGCGTGAGTGTCGGGTTATTCTTGCGGGGCCAAGCACACTTGCTGCCCTGTTAAACGCCCTCCAGATGGGCTTCCGCACGCTCGCTATTCAAAAGCGATCGAGCGAGGTCTGGGAAATCCTCGGGACAGTAAAGACCGAGTTTAGTAAGTACGCTGGAGTTTTAGCTAAGGTTAAGAAGAAGCTAAACGAGGCACAAAACACGATCGGTAAGGCTGAAACTCGAGCAAGAGTCATCCAACGCAAGCTGCGCGCTGTGGATGACCCTGAGACCCTAGAACTCGTAGCAACAACAGCCGCAGCGGAGGAAGACCCGCATGAAACTCCGGTCCTTGCAGGCGGAGAGGGGGAGGAAGTTTACCCGGGCTAGAAAATCGGCCGTTCGCTTCCCGGCGAGAGCGGGATGACTGCCGCCTCTGTCAACTAGACAGCCCAACTCCCAGAGGGACGTACAATCGTCCCTTTAGGAGTTGGGCTTGCAGATACTGCTCACATTCACCGGGTTTCATGACCCGTACTCGAAGGGCCTGATTGCGGAGGAGGACCAGCCTGGCCCCATCCTGTCGCTCCTCAAGCTTCGCTTCTTCGATGCAATCTACCTGCTGACAACGCCAAACACCGAAGAAAATACTGCCGACACTTTGCGCGCACTTGGCACGCACCCACTCGTTCAACGGGTCACTGTCCCGCTGAGCGACCCCACGGACTACGGAGCGATCCTCACGCATCTCCGCTCAATCACGAGGGACGTGGTTGATCGCCACCCAGAGGCGGAATACTTCGTCTCCGTCGCATCCGGCACGCCTCAAATGCATGCCTGCTGGGTGCTCCTGGCTGCGTCCGGGGAATTTGCTGCAAGAATCCTCCACGTTCGACCCCCGCGCTTTGTCACTGCGCAAGCCCCTCAAGTCTCCGAGATCGATCTGACTAGATCGCAGTTTCCCGTGGTTCGCGCACGTCCATTCCTCCTGGAAACGGAGGAGGAGCGAACGGTTGACGTTCAACAAGTGGTCGGCGAACTCGGTCTGGTCGGCGATCATCCAAAGATGTTGGCAGCCCTTAACATCGCAGCTGTTCTCGCACCATCTGCTGCGCCCATCCTGATTCTCGGCGCGACAGGAACGGGCAAAGAACTGGTAGCACAACTCATCCACCGTCTCAGCGGTCGCCCTCTGGACAGGTTTGTCGCGCTGAATTGCGCCGCGATTCCCAAAGATCTGGCGGAAAGCGTCCTCTTCGGCCATCGCAAAGGCAGCTTCACGGGCGCAACCTCGGACCAGGCGGGCAAACTTGAACAAGCCGACGGCGGCACACTGTTTCTCGACGAGCTTGGGGAGCTGTCCCTGGCAGCCCAGGCCAAGCTGCTCCGTGTATTGGAAGACGGTTTAGTCGATCGGATCGGGGGGAGAAAGCCCACAAAAGTGGACGTGCGCGTGATCGCGGCCACGAACCAGAATCTGGGCAAGGCTATCCAGAGGAATGAATTCCGAGAAGACCTTTACTATCGGCTAAACGTCGGCGAAATCAGGCTTCCTCCTCTTCGAGAACGTCGCAGCGACATCCCAAGCTTGGCCCTACATATCCTTGACCGATTAAACGCAACCCTCAAGAGGCCTAAACGTCTTTCGCAGGCAGCGCTGGCTCGACTTCAGGCCGGAGCTTGGCCTGGAAACGTTAGGGATCTGCGCAACGTCATCGAACGATCAGCACGTCTGTCCCTGCGTGATGTCATCGATGCTGATGACCTCATCATCTCTGAGCCCGTTCTGAAGGAGGATCCGCTGAAGTTCCTTCCGGAGCCCGCAGAGGGTTTCTCTATGGAAGACTTTTTGTCGAGTGCCCGAAAGCAACTGATACTCAGGGCGATGGAATCGTCGAAGGGAAATCAGAGCGAGGCGGCACGCCTACTTGGGGTGTCGCCCCAAGCGATACATAAACATCTAGTACAATCGCGCGCTAAGACGTAGGGTGCGGGAGAAGTTAGTGGCTGATGAGGTTACCTATCCGAGCCTGAACTGCGCGCTCCGACCTAGTACATTGGATAAAACAATAGGATGGTCGCAGCTGACATGGTTACAGGAGATCTTCGCAATCAGGTTGACCGACTCTGGGACGCTTTTTGGTCCGGGGGCATCTCGAATCCGCTTGAGGTGATCGAGCAGATCACCTACCTGCTCTTCCTCCGTCGGCTGGATGAGTTGCAGACCATTGAGGAGCAGAAGGCCCAAACCCTCAAAATGCCGATGGACCGGCGCATCTTCCCCGAAGGCAGCGACGCCAGGGGCCGTCCATACGCCGATTTCCGTTGGTCACGATTCAAAGGCTTCGAGGCTCGCGAGCTCTACGACCTCGTAAGCGACCACATCTTTCCGTTTCTGCGAAACCTCGGGGGTGACAGCTCAACGTATGCCCAGCACATGAAAGACGCGCGCTTCACCATCCAGACGCCGGCGCTGCTGGTGAAGGCGGTGGACCTAATCGCTGCATTGCCACTGGAGGGCCGCGACACCAAGGGCGATCTCTATGAATACATGCTTCGAAGATCGCCACCGCCGGCCAGAATGGGCAATTTCGTACCCCGCGGCCCATTATTCAGCTCATGGTAGAACTTACCCAGCCTACGCCGAAGGATGTGGTATGCGATCCGGCCTGCGGCACTGCGGGCTTTCTTGTGGCTGTCGGCGAGTCCCTTCGCAAGCACCATCCCAATCTTTTCCACAATCGTGTAGCCCGCGAGCACTTCCACTCCGGCCTCTTCCACGGCTTCGACTTCGATTCCACCATGCTTCGCATCGGCAGTATGAACATGCTGCTGCACGGCATCGAGCAGCCAGACATTGTCTATCGAGATTCTCTAGCGCAAGACCATGCAGGCGAAGAGGAGAAGTACACCCTCGTGCTTGCCAATCCGCCCTTCGCCGGTTCTCTTGATTACGAGAATACTGCAAAAGACTTGCAGGCCATCGTTAAGACAAAGAAGACTGAACTGCTCTTTCTCGCGCTCTTCCTGCGCCTGCTAAAGCCCGGCGGCCGCGCCGCCGTCATCGTGCCCGACGGCGTATTGTTTGGTTCGAGCAATGCCCATATGGCGTTGCGGCGCATCCTGGTTGAGGATCAGAAGCTCGATGCCGTTGTGTCTCTTCCTGCAGGCGTCTTCCGGCCTTACGCCGGGGTTTCGACCGCCATCCTGCTCTTCACCAAAACCAATTCGGGCGGCACGGACTTCGTCTGGTTCTACGATGTGCAAGCAGACGGTCTCTCGCTCGATGACAAACGCCAGCCACTGCTCCCCGAGGAGAAGTTGGGCGTCGTCCCCGCCGAGCCGTTGACTGCTGAGGAACACGCCAAGAACAACCTGCCGGACGTCCTCGCCCGTTGGGCGGGCCGTGAGACCGCCGAACGAAAACGTCCGCCCACCGCGCAGAGTTTCTGCGTGCCCAAAGCCAAGATAGTCGAGAGGAACTATGACCTAAGTCTGAATCGGTATAAGGAGGTGATTCACGAAGAGGTCGGTTACGAGGACCCGCAGAAGATACTTGCCGACTTGAAAGGTCTGGAGGCGGAGATTTTGCAAGGGCTGGAAGAGTTAGAGAAGATCTTAAGATGAGCGGACCGTGGCCACTGACCTCTTTGGGGGAAATTTGCACGTCGATAGATTACGGTCATACAGCCAGCGCCCGCTGGGAGCCTGAAGGACCGCGTTTTTTGAGGATCACTGACATCCAGGACGGCAAAGTTGATTGGACAACCGTACCCTACTGTGAGTGCACGCCATCTGAAGAGGGATTATCAACGCTATTGCCGGGAGATATCGTGTTTGCACGGACCGGGGCAACCACAGGGAAGAGCTTCTTGATCCGAGATTGCCCTAGCCGCACCGTTTTCGCTTCCTACCTCATCCGAATTAGGCCAAATGATCGTGTAGATCCCTACTATTTGGCCCATTTCCTTCAGACCCCGGCGTATTGGCGCCAGATTAGCTCCCATGCGCGCGGCGCCGCACAGATCGGTGTGAACGCTACGACCCTGAGAACACTTCGAGTTCCTTTCCCATCATTAGAGGAACAGCGGCGGATAGCATGGATTCTGGACAAAGCAGATACCCTACGCCAGAGTCGCCGCGCCGCCCTCCAGAAACTCGATACCCTCACCCAATCCCTCTTCCTTGATATGTTTGGCGACCCCGCCACAAACCCTAAGGGTTGGCCTATGGAAAAACTGGGTACCCTTTGGAGGGAGAAGCCAATCTACGGTTCGATGCTCCCGCCGGGCGCGGCCGGCGAATGGCTATCGCTTCGAGTCGGCAATATTCAGAACGGCCAACTCGACCTCTCGGACAGAAAGTATATTTCGCTTCCACCATCCGCTGTCCCTCGCCACTGTTTGGAAGACGGAGATATTATCCTCGCAAGGGCTATAGCATCCAGGGAACATTTGGGTAAGTGCATTGTTATCGAAACTCACGGCGAAAAATGGGCCTTTGACTCCCATCTCATGCGGTTGCGCCTGAACCGGAAGCGCATGATTCCAGAATTCCTGCACGCGGCCTTGCAGACGCCGGGAGGTCGATTTCTCTTTCTCGGCATTACTCGCCGTTCCGCGGTGCAATTCAACGTAAATACCGGGGAGATGAATAGTCTTCGCATCCCCGTACCCCCAATTTGCACGCAGCAACAATTCTTGAAGGCGTGCAACTGCGCGTCACAGGTCGTAGAGTCTGAGCGCAGACACTTGGCAGGCGTAGAAGGTCTATTCTTGGGGCTCCAACACCGCGCCTTCCGTGGAGAGCTCTAGACCGTGAGCAACTTCTCCTTCCTACAGCCCGAATGGTCCGAAGTCTTTATAGCGGCGGCAAGAGCGGAGTCGCTTGTCTATCCCGACCCTCGTGCGGCTTGCTTCTATGCGCGGCGGGCGCTGGAGTTTGCGGTACAGTGGCTCTACAAAGCCGAACGTTCCCTCACCCTTCCTTATCAAGACAACCTCGCCGCGTTGCTCGCGGAACCAAGCTTCACCGCCCTCGCCACTCCTCGCATTGTGACCAAGACGCGGCTCATCAAAAACCTTGGCAACCGCGCGGTCCACACACAAAAGTTCATCACTCAATATGACGCGCTCACTGCCTGCCGCGAACTTTTCCAGTTCACTTATTGGCTCGCCCACCGCTATGCCCGCGGAGCGAGGCCCGCGCCGGAACAGACCTTCGACGACACCCTGCTGCCAAAGACGTCGCCCATTCCGCCGCAGACACAGAAGAGGCTCGAAGAGTTGGCCAAATCGTTGGCCGACAAAGACGAGAAGCTCTCGGACACGCTAAAGAAAAACGCCGCCCTGGACGAGGAAATCCTGCGACTCCGTGCCGAAGTGGCTACTGCTAAAGCTGCGAATGAAACCGCGCCCGACACCCACGATTACAACGAAGCTCAGACCCGTGATGCCTTCATCGATTTGTTATTAAAAGAATCTGGTTGGCCGCTCGACCAACCGCGAGACCGCGAGTTCCCTGTCCAAGGGATGCCGAATAACAAAGGAGAAGGCTTTGCCGACTATGTCTTGTGGGGAGACGACGGCAGGCCGCTCGCGGTGGTAGAGGCAAAACGAACCAAGCGGGACGCCGAAGAAGGCCGGCAGCAAGCGAAGCTCTACGCCGATTGCCTGGAAACGCAATTCGGCCAGCGTCCCTTGATCTTCTACACCAACGGTTACGAGCATTGGCTTTGGGACGACACCTTCTACCCTCCTCGTGAGGTGCAGGGCTTCTGCACCCGCGACGAATTGAAGCTGAGCATCGACCGGCGTACGACCCGCAAGGCACTCGACACCGTTGCCACCGATCCTGCGATCGTCGCCCGGTATTACCTGGAGAGAGCGATCCGCAAAACGACCGCGGCCTTCGAGCGAAAGCAACGCAAGGCGCTGTTGGTGATGGCCACGGGCAGCGGCAAGACGCGCGCGGCGATCGCTCTCTGCGACGTGTTACAGAGGGCAAACTGGGTCAAACGGGCGCTCTTTCTGGCCGATCGCAATGCGCTGGTTACGCAGGCTCTGGGGAACTTCAAGAAGTTCTTACCCGCCAGCTCCCCGGTCAACCTCGTTACGGAACGAGACCAGGATGGACGAGTCTACCTCTCAACCTACCAGACCATGATGGGGTTGATCGATAGCATGAAGGGTGGCGAGAGGCGCTTTGGGCCCGGGTATTTCGATCTGATTTTCATCGACGAGGCCCATCGCTCTATCTACAGCAAATTCGGCGCGATCTTCGACTACTTCGATTCTTTTCTAGTCGGGTTGACGGCCACCCCCAAGGACGAGGTCGACCGCAACACCTACCGTCTTTTCGAACTGGAAAATGGCGTCCCGACCGACGAGTATTCTCTGCAGCAGGCGATCGACGATAAGTGGCTCGTGCCACCGCTCTCCTATTCGCTACAACTACAGTTTCCGCGGCAGGGGATTTTGTATGCTGACCTCAGCGAGGAGGAAAAAGCAGAGTGGGACGAGATCGAATGGGATGAGGAGGGCGGAACCCCCGACCGCGTGAATGCTGAAGCGGTCAATCGCTGGCTATTTAACGAGGACACCGTCGATAAGGTATTGGAACACCTGATGACCCAGGGCCACAAAGTCGCGGGCGGCGACCGCCTGGGCAAGACCATCATCTTCGCCAAGAACCACGACCACGCGGAGTTCATCGCGAGACGATTTGATGCGAACTACCCGCACTATGCGGGACAGTTTGCCCGGGTCATCGATTTCCAGGTGGAGTACGCGCAGAGTTTGATCGACGCGTTTTCGCTTCCAGAGAAGGCGCCGCACATCGCCATCTCCGTAGACATGCTGGACACCGGCATCGACGTGCCTGAGGTTGTCAACCTCGTGTTCTTCAAGCTGGTGCGCTCGAAGACCAAATTCTGGCAGATGGTGGGGCGTGGGACGCGACTCTGCCCGGACATCTTCGGTTTCGGCAGGCCCAAGCAGAACTTCAAAATCTTTGATGTTTGCGGCAACCTCGAATTCTTCAGCCAGCCAATGCCGACCGTCGAAGGGAGTAGCTCGCTGGGTTTGGGCGAGCGGGTGTTTGGGCTACGCGTGGAGCTAATTGCCGAGCTGGACACCGCACTGATCCGAGAGGCAAACGGGGCCTATGCCGGCCTGCGGGCGGCAACCACCACGCTGCTGCGCGAGCAAGTGGCCGCCATGCCGCTCGAAAACTTTCTCGTCCGCGCCAAGCGGCGGCTGGTAGAGAAATACTCGGAGGCATCCGCGTGGCAACAGATGGGTGCTTCCGAACAGGGAGAACTGGTTCGCGAGGTTGCCGGATTGCCCAGTGGGCTTGGCGACTCCGACCTGGATGCGAAGAAATTTGATCTGCTGCTGCTGAGTCTGCAACTGACCGTCCTTAGGATAGAGCCGAGGTTTGAATCGTTGAAGGCGAGTGTGATTGAAATCGCAAGCGCTCTGGAAGAGAAGCAGGCCATTCCTATGGTGCGCGACCAGATCCGGTTCATCCAGGAGGTACAGACGACGCAGTTCTGGCAAGCAGTGAGCCTGCAGGAACTGGAACTGGTGCGTTTGCGCTTGCGGGCGCTGGTCAAGTTTATCGACAAGATGCGCCGTGAACCTGTCTACACAAACTTCGTGGACCAAATGCTGGGGTCGCAACTGGTAGTTCTTCCGGAGGTCTCTACGGGAGTCGATACGGAGCGCTTTCGAGAAAAGGCGCTTGCCTTTCTGCACGACAAACTGGAGGAACCTGCCCTACATAAGGTTCGCTGGAATGAGCCGCTTACTCAAGGCGACCTCGAATCGCTGGAAAAGATGTTGGTCGATGCTGGGATTGGGACCTCCGCCCAAGTGCATGCGGCTGCGGAAAGCGAAAATGGCCTTGGCCTGTTTCTTCGATCCCTCGTTGGGCTCGACCGCGCGGCGGCCAAGCGCGCGTTTGACGGGTTCATCACGGAAAGGCAGCTGAGCGGTACCCAGCTCGATTTCGTCAACCTGATCATCGAGCATCTGACGCAGTGCGGGTGGATGCGTCCGGAACAACTTTACTCGTCGCCGTTCACAGACCAGTTTTCGGGCGGTCCACATGCGGTGTTCACCGAGCCCCGGGCAGTGCAGGCTCTCATCTCGACCCTTTCTGACGTCCAGGCTAATGCCTCCGGCATGGCAGGTCAGCAATAGGAATCATCAATGAAAAGTGCGGGGTTTGGGGCGGCTCAGTGGTCGCGAATATTTTCACAAGGCCGCGGAGGAGGGCTTTTCCGTTATGGATGATTATGGCCAACTTTTGGTTGATATCGCCCACTGTCCCGTGGCTAGTTCGATTCGTTGTGGCAAGTCGAATGGCGGGCATCCCTGCCACGTTGTCGTCACGACGCAGAGGAAGGAATCTTTTCAGCTTCCGGAGCCGTGGTCGGGGCGACTGGATACAGCTCCCATCGTGTTTATTAGTTCGAATCCTTCGATTAATCGATCCGAGGCCTGTCCCGACGATTCTTGGACACTCAGCCGGACCACGGACTTTTTCCACAATCGATTCAGCCCGAGTGCTCCATGGGTGAAGGACGGGCTTTACGTTCTCCAGCGGGATGGGCATTCGTATAGCGGCGACTGGGTCCGCTTCTGGGCTTCTGCACGTAGTCGGTCATGCGAGATTCTGGGGAAAACAAAGAGTGAAATCAAACCAGGAATTGATTTCGCACTTACCGAGGTGGTCCACTGTAAATCGCTCAAAGAGGAGGGGGTCAAGCAAGCCCAAGACTTCTGTTCCAAACTTTATCTTGGACGAATACTCTCCGTCTCGTCCGCAAGGATTCTTGTTGTCTTGGGTGCGCAAGCAAAGGAAGGCATCGTGAATTACTTCGGAGCCGAAATGGCGCCAACGCCAAACCACAACGGTGTATTTCGGGTCGGAAGCAACAGAATGATCACCTTTTTGCCGCACCCAAATGAACGCGGCTCGAAGAAGACACTGAATGCCAATATCGGTGGAGAAGGTGTGTTGTTTCTGCGTGACCACTTGAGGAGTTAGCTACCTTTGTGTCCCTTGCCGCAAGGGGCCCAAAGCGACGGCGCGCGCAACGAGTGTCGTTCCTAAAGCGAACAAGGTATTTCTTGGTTTGGATTTCGCAGGGGCAGCGTCGGCGTGAACCCAGTACCCTTCACACACTGGTTTCGCACGCACGGGCTAGAACGAATTTTTGAAATCTGTGTTCAGACGGGATCGGCACTTTGAGAATAGAGAGGATTGGTCCGCGCTCTCTATGGTGTTCGAAGCCGAAGCGGAAGCAACGGGCAACCAGTATTTCGACTTTCCGTGAAGTGCCGGTCTCGCCCGACCACGAATTTGCGTCTGACCAAGAATTTCGTAATCCTCTTGAGAACCGAATGTGACGATGACCGGGAACGATCAAGATCAGAGCCGTTCCCGGAGGGTAGTCGCAGTTTGCGAATGAAAGGAGTATTACGTGGAGATCCCGGACAAGTTTACAAGTGAATCGTTTGGCGGTTTTGACATGAGTGACGACGAAGTCGGTCCAGGTGAGTGCCGCGATCTTGCGATGGAACTGAAACGCCTTTTTGAAGGCATAGCAGCCGATTCGGACCAGAAGAATGATGAAATATTCTTAACCAAAGAACTTGAACACGCTTTACGCAGATTTCTCGTGGATCCCACAAAACCGGCCTTGAAACATTTACTTGAAGTGAGCCCTACCCTCCTTGCGCCTGTCGAGGAGCTTCAGTCCCTTTTGCGAATGAGACCGTAGGCAGCATCCGACGCCATCTGGCGAATCGGCGAGAGCTTGTCAGCAATTAGAGAAAAGGCGTGACTGGACGGGACGTTTACCCACGCTACGCTCCGGTCCCACGGAAAACCGGAGAGGCGGTCATGACTAGTTTGCCGTCGCGGTTGCACGCCTCCGCGACCATGTCGTTCGGCGTGGGCGTGAACAGGATGTTGCTTTGACTGAAGGCAATGCCGGCTGTAGTAGAGGTATGCAGGTATGGACGCCGGGGTACGGCCTTGGAGGCCAGGATCGTGCAGGCTTCATAGAGTTCCGGCTCCACTCTGTCGACCGATTCAAGGATGTCCTACGCAATGTGGGACTGGTCGATGCGCGGCAATCTGCTCCGGGCCGCTGCGCGGTCCGAGGCGCCCTCAAGGGGGAAAGCGGAAATATCCCGTCGCCGCAATGAGGCGCGGTTTTGCGGGGTAGATTATTGGAGGGAGCGGTGGGTGCGTCATCGCGGTTTTGGACAGCTCGGCGTTCCAAGGCGGCTGGTTTGGTTTCGAATCCATGCACGACAGACTTTTGATACCCTTCAATGACCCGAAGATGTCCTCTGAGTAGGAATGGCTGAAGATAAAGAGCTCGCAGGAATTGCCCAGAATCCGATCGATGTACTTGCTGAGAAGGTTGGGAGCAAGTGGCACAATCTTGCCAAGGCGCGGGCGTTCACCGAAAAATATCGCCTAGAGTTGAGAAAAGAATTGGCGGAGGTCGACACTGAAGACACCAGTGTTGTCGTCTTCGGCTCTTTGGCTCGAGACGAAGCCACTTCGAAGAGCGATGTGGATTGGACTCTCCTCGTCGATGGGATTGCCGATCCACAGCACTTGAATGTGGCGCACGAAATCTCAAGGCGTCTTGCAAAAATTCAAGCCAAGCCACCGGGGCGTGAGGGGACCTTTGGCAACCTGGCGTTTAGCCATGAAATCCTTCACTGGATCGGGGGTGAGGACGACTCGAATGCGAACACAACCCGACGGATGCTCCTGCTGCTTGAATCACAACCGATCGGCCGAGCTGAGGCTTGGGATCGGGTGCTGAATAATGTTCTAAGCCGCTATTTGACTGAAGATCTAGGCCTTTGGCTGAAGGCGAAGGAGCGGGGCGTTCCGCTCTTTCTTCTGAACGACATTGCCCGGTTCTGGCGAATCATGGTCGTCGACTTTGCGTACAAGCAGCGGGCTCGAGGCAATCGAGGATATGCCCTTCGCAGCGTCAAATTGGGACTTTCGCGGAAACTGATTTATGCGTCCGGTTTACTAGCCTGTTTCAGCTGTCATTTTGATTTTCCTGAAGAGCATTGGGGGACACTTTCCACTTTAAGAAATCCGCAACTGCTGATCGAGCACCTGAGGGCTACCTTACGGAAGACACCTTTGGAGATACTTGCCACGACGCTTATCGGGTATGACTCTTTACATGAACCGGTCAAAAACCTGTTCGAGGCCTATGATCGGTTTATTGGCTTGTTAGCGGAGGAAGCCCCAGTTTTCGATGGCAAATCAGCGAGGGAACATCTCGAGGAACTTGACGTTGCAAATTTAGAGACCGACCCTGTCTACGGCGAGGCACGTGAAATCCGGCGGGCATTTGGGAAAGCATTGACGGAGATATTCCTCGACCCGAGGTCCGAACTCTACACCACTACGATTCGATATGGAGTTTTTTGATGCGATCTATTGGATTTTCGACGGGAGCCCTAGCCCTTTCCGATTTCCGACTTGCACTTGAGGAGTTAAAGGAACAACCGGTCGACTCGATCGAGCTGTCAGCCCTGAGGTATCGAGAGCTGCGGCCTTTGCTGGAGGCTCTCGAATCGCTGCCTCTCGCCTCGTACGGATATAAATCCGTCCATGCGCCTAGCAGTTTTGGCAGCGAGCAGGAAGCGGAAATCGTTGAGCTTTTGAAATTCTTTGTGCCAAGGGAATGGCCCATCATTCTTCATCCTGATACGATTCACGATTTTTCCATCTGGACGGACTTCGGGGAACAACTCGCTATCGAGAACATGGATCGTCGAAAGCCGATTGGTCGCACGTTGGAAGAGCTTACCGCGATCTTTGAAAAACTCCCCGACGCTGCGTTTTGCTTTGATATTGGTCATGCTAGGCAATGCGACACAACAATGACAGAGGCATATCGCATCCTCCGTGAGTACTCAGGTCGCCTATGCCAGATACATGTGAGCGAAGTCAACAGTGCTAGTCACCATGACACTCTATCGTTTGCTGCCATTCGTGCGTTCTCTGAAGTAGCCGACCTTATTCCTGATCACGTGCCTCTCATTCTGGAGGCTCGCGTAGCGCAAGACCAAATCAAGGCAGAAATTGAGAAAGCACAGAAAGCACTCCCGCTAGCGACTGTGCTGGTTGAGGGTTGAGGCCTCGGCAATCACCCAAAAGCGGCCATAGATAATCACTTCAAAACCGGCCATAGAGAACCGGCCTAAGACATTAGCTCCGACGAGGGAAATTAGCCTCTGTTGGCATGGGTAATGTCTTGGAAAGAACAAAGCAGGAACAGGTGATCGCGCTGGGGCGTCTTGGTTGGTCCCTACGCAAGATTGAGGCGGCGACGGGAGTCCGTCGCGAGACGGCTGGCGGCTACTTGAGGTCTGCCGGGATAGCGATACGCACTCCGGGAGGTTGGGGGCGGAAGGCTCCAGCAAAAGCGGCCCCTTCGGTGACCACCGGCTCTGCCAGTTCAAAACCGGCCAATGAGGTGATCACCGGCTTTTCCCCATCCAGACCTGCGAAGAAGAGGCAAAACCGGCCAACGAAGTGATTACCGGCTTTTTGCCGGAAGTGAGGTTGCCGGAGCAGGGTGGCAAGCGCCCATCCGGAGCCAGTGAAGCGTATCGGGAGCTGATCGAGCTGGAGCTGTCGCGGGGTCGCAACGCGATGGGTATCTGGCAGGATCTGGTCGATCAGCACGGGTATACCAGCAGCTATCAGAGTGTTCAGCGATTCGTACTCAAGCTGCGCGGAGCAGTATCGTCTGAAGCGCGCGTGATCATCGAGACGCAGCCAGGCGAAGAGGCCCAGGTTGACTACGGGACCGGGCCGATGGTGCGCGATCCGGACAGTGGCAAGTATCGGCGCACGCGGCTGTTTGTCATGACCCTGGGTTGTAGTCGCAAGTGTGTTCGCCTGCTGGCCTTCCGGTCGAGTGCGCGTGTGTGGGCCGAGCTGCATGAAAAGGCATTTCGCCGGCTTGGCGGTTCGCCGCGGGTCGTGGTGCTGGACAACCTTCGCGAGGGCGTGTTGTCTCCAGACTTCTACGATGCGGGCGTGAACCCGTTGTATCGCGACGTTCTGGCACACTACGGCGTGACGGCGCTGCCGTGCAAAGTGCGCGATCCGGATCGAAAAGGAAAAGTCGAGAGTGGCGTCAACCATGCGCAGATGACGCCGTTGAAGGGCAAGAAGTTCGAGAGCCTGGAAGAAGCGCAGGCGTACCTGGATCACTGGGAAGAGCGCTGGGCCGATAAACGTATCCACGGCCGTACCAAACGGCAGGTGGCGGCGATGTTCGCCGAAGAGAAGCCCTTCTTGCAGCCGCTTCCGTTGGAGCCGTTCCGCTACTACCAGTATGGCGAGCGTACGGTTCATCTGGATGGTTGCGTCGAAGTGGAAGCGGCTTATTACGGAGCGCCGCCGGGCTGGATCGGGCGCAAGGTCAAGGTGCAGTGGGACGCGATGTTCGTGCGTCTGCTTGATCCCCGCACGGGTGTCTTGCTACGCGAGCATCTGAGCGGCAAGCGTGGCGCTCATCGTATCCGCGATGGGGATCGTCCGCGTCGCACACCGCCACAGTTGCTTCAACTGCTGGCACGTGGGCACAAGGCAGGAGCCAGCATCGGCGCTGTCTGCGACGCCATCCATGCTCGCCAGGGCGAACTCGGAATACGCCGCATCCAAGGCGTTCTCCAACTGGTCAAGCAATACGGCTCAGCAGCTTGCGACGATGCCTGTGCGGCGGCGCTGGAGTTGCGCGTCGCCGAGTATCGCTTCGTGCGCCGCTATCTGGAGCGCAATCCGCAGGCTCCTCTCAGCCTGAGGCAAGTCGATCCACTGATCCGCGAACTGACTCAGTATCGCGACCTGATCCAACAACGCATCCACTTCGAGGAACCCCAACCATGAACCCGATCGAACTCAAGCGCTCCCTGGTGCAACTGCGCCTGAGCGGCATGGCCGCCGTGCTGGAGACGCGTCTACTGCAGGCTCAGTCTGAGGCCATGGCTCCCATCGATCTGATCTCCATCCTGGTCTCCGACGAACTTGCCTGTCGCAGCAAGCGGCTGCTGGAGCGGCGCCACAAGCAGGCGCAGTTCCGTGACCCACACAAGCTACTGGATAACTTCGACTTCCAGTTCAATCCAAAGATGAATCGCAGTCTGGTCTTCGACCTGGCCACGGCCGCATGGATCGGACGGCGGGAGGACGCACTGTTCCTTGGTCCGAGTGGAAGCGGTAAGAGTCACTGCGCCCAGGCCATCGGGCACGCAGTCATCCAGCAAGGCTATCGCGTGTTGTATCGCGAAGCGCACATCCTGCTGGAAGAGTTAGCAGACGCCACACTGGACGGCAACCGCAAGCAACATGTGGAACTGCTTACCACGGTGCCGCTTCTCATCATCGATGACTTGGGAATGCGTAGGCTACCGTTGACCGCCGCCGAGGAACTGCTGGAAATCATCATGCGACGCTACGAGCGAGCCAGCACGCTGATTACATCGAACAGACCCGTGGAAGACTGGGGAAAACTGCTCGGTGATAGTGCCGCCGTCTCCGCCATGCTGGATCGTCTTCTGCACCACGGGCACGTTCTCAAATGCGGCCCGCGCAGCTGGCGAACCAAGACCGGCAGTCCGGGAGAAAGCCAATGACAAAACCAACCGCAACCGCAAAAACAAAAGCGATAAGGATGCCGGGCAAAGAACGCCCGGCGGCGTCGCGACTCGGGATCCAAGGGCCTCCCACGCCGGAGCCTCACCCTAGGAATACTGGTAGAAACACGAAACCCTCCGACAGCCAGCCCATCGGGCCAACTGCAGAGGGTCTCGATTACCGATTCCTTCGGAGCCAACCCCGTGTCATCGGCCATGGATCACTCCGCAAGGCGCGACCCCGGCAGAGCGAAACCACAATAGCAAACACCACTTCGAGGGCTCAATCCTAAGCCTTGCAAACGCACGCTGCAGCAAGGTAAAACAATCACGTCTTCGGCCAATCCCGTTGGCCGGTTTTGAACTGATAACGTATGGCCGGTTTTAAGGTGATAACCGAGGTTGAGGCGACAACGCCCTTACGTGCTGTGCTTCCGGCATCAAGGGACGATGCATCGTTCCGGTATTGTGCAAGAGCCGGATTGCCTTGCGGTAATCCACTCCCGGCGGGATTTGCGAAAAATGAGCGGCTTGCTCCGTGAGTTGAACGCAGCCCGGTAAAGTTGTGCCCTGATACAAAACCGCAGCTAAGCCAAATTCGAGATGACCTAGGTCATGTGCGGGCTTTAGCCCGTACCCTTCAAGGACGGCCGGCTCTGTTGCTTCGTTGCTTCTAGAGTTCCTGGTGACCGGCTATACATGATTCTGCTCACCAGCGAGGGGCGGAAGGCTGCGGCAAAATAGAAAAGGCCGCCATTTCTGGCGGCCTTTTAGTTAATGCCGGCAATCACCTACGCTCCCACACACTTACGCGTGCAGTACCATCGGCCCAGCGAGGCTTAACTTCCGTGTTCGGGATGGGAACGGGTGTGACCCTCGCGGTATATTCACCGGCAAATCTAGGTGTGCTGCTAGGACCTTGTTCCTTCCAGCGTGTGCTCCGACAACCTTAACCGAGCTGTAAAAACACACCTTTGAGCTTTTGGGGCGCTTGGCAGGATCTCTCCTGCAGTCGCTACGAGTTCAGGCTAGTTTTCCTGAGATTCTCGAGCGGCAAGCTGGCGCCATGCAACCTGATTTTTCACAACGAAACCGATTGGGCTAGATCACTGGCAGATCCTTTAGATCGTGCCAAACATCCTTAACAAGGCTTGTTGAATGTCTCTCTGACAACTGCGCAGAGTTAATTCTATGGACAAGCCGAACGGGCGATTAGTACTGGTAAGCTACACACATTACTGCGCTTCAACCTCCAGCCTATCAACCAGGTGGTCTTCCTGGACCCTTCTTGACCCTTTTGGGTTGGGAGATCTCATCTTGGGGCGTGCTTCCCGCTTATATGCATTCAGCGGTTATCACAACCGAACTTCGCTACCCAGCCGTGCCTTTGGCAAGACAACTGGAACACAAGAGGTTCGTCCATCCCGGTCCTCTCGTACTAAGGACAGCCCCCCGCAAATCTCCTACGCCCACAGCAGATAGGGACCGAACTGTCTCGCGACGTTCTGAACCCAGCTCACGTACCGCTTTAATAGGCGAACAGCCTAACCCTTGGAACCTTCTACAGCTCCAGGATGCGATGAGCCGACATCGAGGTGCCAAACCGGAGCGTCGATATGAACTCTTGGCTCCGATCAGCCTGTTATCCCCGGCGTACCTTTTATCCGTTGAGCGATGGCCCTTCCATACAGAACCACCGGATCACTAAGGCCTGCTTTCGCATCTGCTCGACTTGTAGGTCTTACAGTTAACCACACTTATGCCTTTGCACTCGACGGCTGATTTCCAAACAGCCTGAGTGTAGCTTCGCGCGCCTCCGTTACAATTTAGGAGGCGACCGCCCCAGTCAAACTACCCGTCTTACTATGTCCCTCTCCCGGATCACGGGAGGAGGTTAGAATCACAGCACTCGCAGGGTGGTATCTCACCGTTGGCTCCTCCAAGTCCGAAAACCTGGTATCAAAGCCTCCCACCTATCCTGCGCAGCAAGAGCCATAATTCATAGTAAAAGTGTAGTAAAGGTGCACGGGGTCTTTCCGTCTAGCTGCGGGTAACCGGCATCTTCACCGGTACTACAAGTTCGCCGAGCAACTCGTTAAGACAGTCGTACGATCGTTACGCCATTCGTGCAGGTCGGAACTTACCCGACAAGGAATTTCGCTACCTTAGGACCGTTATAGTTACGGCCGCCGTTCACCGGGGCTTCAATTCAAAGCTTCGCCTTGCGACTAACCTCTCCTTTTAACCTTCCGGCACCGGGCAGGCGTCAGCCCCTATACGTCGTTTTCGACTTAGCAGAGACCTGTGTTTTTGTTAAACAGTCGCCGTACGCGTTTCACTGCGGCCCCCTCGAGCTTGCACTCTAACGGGGCGCTCCTTCTCCCGAAGTTACGGAGCTAATTTGCCGAGTTCCTTAACAAGCTTTCACTCGAGCGCCTTTGGATATTCTCCTCGTCTACCTGTGTCGGTTTGTGGTACGGTTCCCAATTTCTCTCCTTAGAGGATTTTCTTGGCAGCGTGGAATCGGCAGCTTTCAGGCATACGCCCTAATGTTTTGCGCCTCACTGTTAAGCTCACCTGGATTTGCCTGGGTGAACCAGCTTACGCGCATCAAGCCCCATAGCCATAGGAGGCCCTGCTTATCCTTCTGCGTCTCCCCATCGTCAAACGAGACTTTGGGAGGTCCGGAATATTAACCGGATGTCCATCAGCTACGCCTTTCGGCCTCACCTTAGGGACCGCCTAACCCTGAGCGGATTAACCTTCCTCAGGAAACCTTAGACTTTCGGCGCGGACGGTTCTCACGTCCGTTATCGCTACTTATGCCGGCAGGGTCTCTTCTCAACGCTCCATCTGTCTTCTCAGTCAGACTTCGCTGCGGTTGAGAATGCTCTCCTACCACGCACACCATAGGTGTGCATCCGCTGCTTCGGTGTACAGTTTTAGCCCCGTTATATTGTCGGCACCGGACCGCTTGACCAGTGAGCTATTACGCTTTCTTTAAAGGATGGCTGCTTCTAAGCCAACCTCCTGGCTGTCTGAGCGTTCCGACTTCCTTTCCCACTTAACTGTAACTTGGGGACCTTAGCAGGCGGTCTGGGCTGTTTCCCTCTCGACAATGAAGCTTAGCCCCCATTGTCTGACTCCCGGACTGGTTGTCACTGGCATTCGAAGTTTGATTGGATTCAGTAAGCCGGAAAGCCCCCTAGTCCATCCAGTTCTCTACCACCAGCGCAAATCATCCGAGGCTAGCCCTAAAGCTATTTCGGAGAGAACGAGCTATCACGGAATTTGATTAGCCTTTCACCCCTACCCTCAGCTCATCCGAGCTTTTTTCAACAAACACCGGTTCGGTCCTCCAGTGGGTGTTACCCCACCTTCAACCTGGCCAAGGGTAGATCATCCCGCTTCGCGTCTATTCCTGCCAACTGATTCGCCCTATTCAGACTCGCTTTCGCTACGGCTCGCTTACGCTTAACCTTGCTGACAAGAATAACTAGCCGGCTCATTATGCAATAGGCACGCGGTCAGGCATTCTCTTGCGAGCATAGCCCTCCCACTGCTTGTAGGCACACGGTTTCAGGTACTTTTCACTCCCCTCGCAGGGGTTCTTTTCGCCTTTCCCTCACGGTACTGGTTCACTATCGGTCAGAAACGAGTATTTAGCCTTACGGGATGGTCCCCGTAGATTCAAGCAGGGTTTCACGTGCCCCGCCTTACTCAGGTATCCGCTTCGAGTCTGGATGATTTTCGTCTACGCGCCTGTCACGCTCTATGGATCCACTTTCCAGAGGATTCGACTAACCACCAGATTGGTAACTCTACTGTTGCGGACCCTACAACCCCCGTGCCACCGAAATGGAACGGGTTTGGGCTATTCCGATTTCGCTCGCCACTACTTTCGGAATCGAGGTTTCTTTCTTTTCCTTCAGGTACTGAGATGGTTCACTTCCCTGAGTTCGCTCATGCCTGCCTATGTATTCAGCAGGATGTACTACGGTTTTGCCGTAGTGGGTTTCCCCATTCGGAAATCTCCGGATTAACGCCTGTGTGCGGCTCCCCGAAGCTTATCGCAGCTTGCCACGTCCTTCATCGCCTGTTTCTGCCAAG
>CAWGYP010000003.1:320000-382694 GCA_963826875.1 uncultured Acidobacteriaceae bacterium
ATCGCTCACGGGTTGCGGCCGGATCGCTTTGGATGGCTCACCCACGTGAACGTGAATAGCAGTCAGCCTGTGCCTGCTTAAACCAGCGTTATTTGGCTGCGGCTTTTTGCTCTTCCTGATGGACACCTACGAATGGTGAAGTGGTGTCCATTGGGGCGCGTACTACCTGGGGACGAATGCCGACCTGCGATCCCCAGCCGGGAAGCAACGGGCTACCGGTAATAAGGCGGGCGCCGCGGTTGAAGGTCAGATAAGTCCAGGCCCAGGAAAGAAAGACAGACACCCGGTTGCGAAAGCCCACCAGGAAGAACAGGTGGACGGATACCCAGGAAAGCCACGCCAGGGTTCCCGACCAGTGGGCCTTGAAAGGCCAACGCACGTTGGCCACCGCCGCGTGACGGCCA
The DNA here is from genome assembly GCA_963826875.1 of uncultured Acidobacteriaceae bacterium. Lineage (GTDB taxonomy): Bacteria > Acidobacteriota > Terriglobia > Terriglobales > Acidobacteriaceae > PALSA-350. The sequence continues at coordinate 320,405 of CAWGYP010000003.1, forward strand.
ATTGTGGCCATGTCTCCTTTGTCGAAATAATGAAAGTTGGTGCGCGGCTTGCCGGCCATATCCTGGCCGATCATTTTGGCCGCGTGGCGGCCCATCTGCATCGCTGGTTGGGCTACTCCGGGGACCTGGCGACCGTTTTCTTCCACGTGGGCCAGATCGCCGCATATGAAGATGTTGGAATGACCGGGAGGGTTGAGGTGCAAATCGACGATGGCGCAGCCGCGCTTGTCAGTGGGTGTACCCAGCATTTTAGCCAGGGGCGAGGCTTGCACCCCGGCGGCCCATAACGTGACCACGGCGTTGAGCCGCTTGCCGCCAACCATGACGTAGCCGGGCTGCACATCCATCACTGCCTGCCCGGCATGTACTTCGACTCCCAGGCCGGCCAGCTGCTCGGCTGCCTTTTTCGACAGATCTTCCGGGTAAGCGGCCAGGATGCGGGGCGAGCCTTCGATGAGGATGACGCGCGCCCGGGCGGGATCGATGTGGCGGAAATCGTTGCGCATGTAGAGCTTCGAGATGTCGCTGATGGCGCCGGCCAATTCCACCCCGGTGGGTCCTCCTCCGATGATGACGAAGTTGAGCTCCGGGTGGGCGCCGGTCTCTACCATTTCCCGCTCCGCCAATTCAAAGGCCAGCAGAACACGGCGGCGGATCTCGGTCGCATCCTCCACTGTCTTTAGCCCCGGGGCCCATTGCGCCCATTGATCTTTGCCGAAGTAAGAGTGGGTCGCGCCCGTGGCCAGGATGAGGTAGTCGTATTCGATTTCTGCGCCGCTGCGCAAGTGCAGCCGGTTCTGGTCGCTATTGATTTCTTCGACCTCGTCCATCAGGACTTCGATATTTCTGTTTTTGGAAAAGATGTGGCGAATGGGTTGGGCAATGTCTGCCGGGGAGAGGACGGCGAGCGCAACCTGGTAGAGAAGAGGCTGGAAGGTGTGATGGTTGCGGCGATCGATCAGGGTCACGTCCACCCTCATATCCGCCAGCGCCATGCCCGCGCTCAAGCCTGCGAAACCGCCGCCGACGACCACCACCCGGGGGCGCACAGATTTCACTGCAGCAATCTCTGCCATTCGGTCATCCTCCCTCTTTAAGATACAGAGGGAAGGCAAAAGGATCCGCTAGATCTCGGGGTAGAAGTCGAAGAAGGCTTCGATGCTCTGACGCAACTGGTTCTCAATCTGTTCCCTGCTGCCCTCGAGCACGTGCATCGTTACGTGTGCCTGCTTGCCGTTTTTGAGCGTCACCACAGCGTCGCCCACCTCCACTGCCTCCTCGGAGGGAAGCAGTCTCATGCCGTAGATCAATGTCAGGTTTGCCATCTCGCCATCTTACTTCGGCAGGCTCGCTCGCATCGTTCGCGGGCCGCGTAGAATCAAAGACTCAACGTCTATGTCAGAAAACGTACGCGATACCGTTATCCTGGGCACCGGCTGCGCCGGCCTTACCGCCGCTATTTATGCCGCCCGCGCCAACCTTAAACCGCTGGTGCTGGAGGGCCATGAGCCGGGTGGACAGCTCTCGATCACTACCCTGGTGGAGAATTTTCCCGGTTGGCCGGAGGGGATCCAGGGGCCCGAGCTGATCGAGCGAATGAAGCTGCAGGCGACTCGCTTTGGCGCCGAGATTCAGATGGGTCACCTGGCTTCGGTTGACCTGTCAAAACGCCCTTTCAGCCTGAACCTGGGAAAAGAAACTGTGCATACGCGCACGCTGATTATTGCCAGCGGGGCTTCTGCACGCTGGTTGGGTCTGCCCAGCGAACAGGCTCTGATTGGGCACGGGGTGAGCTCGTGCGCTACGTGTGACGGGTTCTTTTTCTCGGGTAAAGAGATCGCGGTGGTGGGCGGCGGCGACTCGGCTATGGAGGAGGCGCTGTTTCTTACCCGCTTTGCTACCAAGGTGACGCTGATTCATCGGCGGGAGCAGTTCCGCTCTTCGCACATTATGCTGGAACGCGCGATGGCTCACGACAAGATCAAGTTTCTTACCAACACCGCAGTTTTGGAGGTGCTAGGGGTAGAGCAGAAGGAAGTGAGCGGTTTGCGTTTACGGAACACGCTGAACCATGACGAGTCGACTCTGCCGGTCAGCGCGATGTTTCTGGGGATTGGTCATGATCCCAACGCAAAGATGTTCCGTGGGCAGATCGATCTGGACGATGACGGATACATTCGCACCACGGACCAGGTGTTCACCAAGGTGCCTGGAGTGTTTGCATGCGGGGACGTGCAGGACCGGCGTTATCGGCAGGCGATCACGGCTGCCGGTTCGGGATGCGCGGCCGCGCTCGAGGTAGAGAAATACCTTGAAGAACACGGCCATTGAGCAGGATCCAGTGACGGCAATTCTGGCCGAAAACTTCGAGCGCATCGAAGCGCAGATCGCTGCGGCATGCCGGGAGGCAGGGCGTGAGCGAGAGGAAGTAGCGCTGATGGCGGTGTCGAAGATGCATCCGGCTTCGGCGATTGCCGCGGCGGAAGGTCTGGGAATCCGGCTCTTTGGGGAAAACAAGGTGCAGGAATTTCAGCAGAAGAGGACGGAGCTGCCGGAGAGTTCGGCGGAGTTCCACCTGATTGGGCATTTGCAGTCGAATAAGGCGGCTCGCGCGGCGGAGCTGTTTGCCTCTGTGGACACGCTTGACTCGGTTTCGCTGGCGGAGCGGCTTGACCAGGCGGCGACTCGCCTGGGACGGCGGCTGGCTGTGTTGATCGAGATCAAGTTGAGCCCGGAAGACTCGAAGGCAGGTTTGGAGCCGGATTCTGCGGAACTTAGGGTGTTGCTGGATCGGCTGCCGGATCTGGCTGCGCTGGACCTTCGCGGGCTGATGACAGTGCCTCCGTATCTCGAGGATCTTTCTGCCGTGCGGCCTTATTTCGCGCGGTTGCGGGGGCTGCGGGATCGGTTGGCAGCGGCGCATCCGCGGCTTTCTTTTGCCGAGCTTTCGATGGGAATGTCCCATGATTTCCCGGTTGCGATCGCCGAAGGGGCTACCCAGGTGCGGATCGGGACGGCGCTGTTTGGACCTCGGATTTACCCTAAGTGATCGCGGTGAGTGACCATCCTCTGGGCGCGACGTTTCCAGTGCGGGTCCATCCTCGGGCTGGGCGTACGGCCATTACCGGCATGATCGGCGACACGCTGAAGCTTTCTCTTTCGGCGCCGCCGCTCGAAGGCCGGGCGAATGTAGCGCTGACGGAATTCTTTGCTGAGGTGTTTTCGGTGCCGCGGGCAGCGGTGCAGGTGGTGGCGGGGGAGCGGTCGCGTAACAAAGTGATCCGCATTGCCGGCCGCTCTGCTGCGGATTTGCAGCAGAGGTTGCGCGAACACTTTACGGTTTGATCCTCTGTCCTAATAAACAAAGGGTAGGGTCCGGAACGAAAAGCCGTCGAGGGCTTCGCCCATCGTTTTCGTCCTACGTATCCCGGATTTCCTGTCGAGCTTGGTGGCTTTGCGCAACTTGATGCGGCTTTCTTTGAGAGAAAGCCGCATACGTGGTCGTGGCTAGTACTGCGTAGCAGGAAATCCGGGCAACGCTGGTGCGAGGGGCACCCCTACGGAGTTGTGACGACCGCGAGAGGCTTGAGGGGTAGACCTGTGGTATCCCACATCTCGCGAAAAACGAGCGAGATATGGGGCACCCGGCAATTGTGGCGGGGATAGAATTCAAAAGCTGGCCTGCTCCCTGTGGCTTACACTCAGAAAACATGCCCAACCATGCTTTGTATGCCGGGGTGCTCGGCGTTATCGTTCTTTCCCTGCTTACGGTTTCGCTTTCACGGCTGAATAAGACCAAGACCAAGGCGGATTACCTGGTCGCAGGGCGCTCCCTGCCGGCGTTTGTTCTGGTTTTTACTTTACTGTCATCGTGGATTGGTTCAGGATCACTGCTGGGCGGGGCGGAGAACGCCTACAACCACGGGTTTGCTGCGCTGTGGCAGGCGGGCGGCGGATGGGCCGGATTGCTGTTGATTTATTTCATCGCACCCCGGGCACGGAAGTTTGCCCAATTCACTATCCCCGACCTGCTGGAGGCGCGCTATAACCAGGCTGCTCGGGTCCTGGGCGTCATCGCCATTCTGTTTGCATATACCGCGATTACCAGCTATCAGCTGATCGGCGGCGGAGATATTCTGCACCTGATCTTTCCTACGATGATCAGCGCGGACTTGGGCAAGTACCTGATCGCTGTCTTCGTGATCGTATTCACAGCAATTGCAGGAATGGCTTCCGTGGCTTATATGGACGTCGTGATCGGATTATTGGCGGCTGGGACCCTGACGCTCTCACTCCCGTTTGTGCTGCATGCGGCAGGCGGATGGGGCGCGGTTACCCAGGCCCTGCCAGCCACCCACTTCCAGATCCTGGGCGATTTTAGTTTGATACAGTCGCTGGAACTAGCACTGCCTACCATGCTGCTGATGCTGGGCAACCAGTCGATGTATCAAAAATTCTTTTCTGCTAAGTCAGAGAAGGACGCCCGCAACGCGGTGGTGGGATGGATTATCGGTACCATTATTCTCGAAACTGTCATTGTGGCACTTGCTGTTTTTGGGTCGGTGCTGTTTCCGGCCGGCGAGGTTCATCAGCGTCCGCGAGAGATCATCGCTTATACCGCATTGCATGGATTGCCGGCGTGGTTGGGAGCGCTGCTGATGGGCGCAGTGTTCGCCAAGATTATCTCCACGGCAAACAATTATCTTTTTTCTCCGTCGACAAACCTGGTCAATGATGTTTTTAGTCGCTACATTGCGCCTGGGGCTTCGAACAAGCGGGTGCTAATTGTCTCGCGACTGGTTGTCGTCCTGCTGGGCATCTGGGCGCTTTACCAGGCTTTGAATACGCACTCGGTCCTGGCTAAGACTCTCTATGCCTACACCATTTATTCGGCCGCTCTTACTCCGGTGATCCTGGCGGCGTTCTATAGCCGGCGTGCGAATGCGATGGGTGCAGTGAGCGCCATCGCCGCAGGCACGCTGGTTACTTTTTTCTGGGATCCAGTGAAGGGGCACTTGCCGGCCTTGCTGGCACAGCGGGATGCCATCTTTCCGGCTTTGATTGCTGCCGTGCTTTGTCTCGTTGTCGTGAGCGCGTTGACCCCGCCGCCTAAGGCAGAGCAGGTTGCTCTGTTTTTTCCTTAAACGCTTCCAGTTGCGGGCGCGCGGCCTCGTAGGTCAGTGCTATTCCTTCGGCCAGGGTCGTCGTGGAGTGCCAGCCGAGGCTTTGTATGCGGGTTACATCGAGCAGTTTTTGCGGTGTTCCATCGGGACGTGTGGTGTCGAATTGCAGCTCGCCCTGGAAGCCCAGGACTGCGCAGACTTGCTCGGCTAACTCACGTATGGTCACGTCGGTGCCGGTGCCGATGTTGATGAGGGGCACATCCTCGAGCAAAGACGAGTACCGGGCTTCGTCAAGGTTCATGAGGAAGACACAGGCTTCGGCCAAATCTTCGCTGAAGAGCAGCTCGCGGCGTGGTTTGCCTGTCCCCCATACTTCGATTTGCTTTCGGCCCGCCGCCTTGGCTTCGGCTACCTTGCGAATCAGCGCGGCCAGTACATGGGAGTTCTGGGGGTCGAAGTTGTCGCCCGGACCGTAGAGATTAGCGGGCATGGCGCCGAGATATTTCGTGTTGTATTGGCGGTTGTAAGACCAGCACATCTCGATCCCGGCGATCTTGGCCACCGCATACGGACGGTTGGTGGGCTCCAAGGGTCCGGTGAGCAGATACTCCTCCTTGATCGGTTGCGGGCAAAGCTTTGGGTAGATGCAGGAAGAGCCGAGAAAGAGGAGGCGGTCAACTCCCGAGCGGTGGCAGGCGTCGATCACGTTGGTCTCAATGATCAGGTTTTCGCGGATGAAGTCTGCCGGGTAAAGATTGTTGGCGAGGATGCCGCCGACCTTGGCTGCGGCGAGAAACACGTATTCCGGACGCTCCAGCTCGAAGAAACTGCGCACGGCAATCGCGTTGGTGAGGTCCAGCTCGGCGCGCGATGGTAACAGGAGCCGCTCAAAGCCCTGCCGGCGTAGGTTGCGGCAGATGGCCGAGCCCACCAGACCACGATGCCCGGCAACGTAGATGAGGCTGTCTTTCTTCATGGCATTTGCCTCCGGTCAGGATTCATGGAAGTTGTAAGCGGCGTAGCCATGCTGGGTTACCAGGGCGTCCCGTTCGGCGGCTTTCAGATCCTCGGTGGCCATCTCCTCCACCAAGGTGCGGAAATCAGTCCGCGGTGACCAGCCTAACTCTTTTCGGGCTTTGCTGGAATCGCCCAACAGTGTTGCCACTTCCGCCGGCCGGAAGTAACGGGGATCGACGGCGACAATGGCGTTGCCATGCTGGTCGTAGGCCTCCTCCGCAATTCCCTCCCCTGTCCAATCCAAATGGATATCCAGACAAGCCGCAGCCATGGTGACGAATTCGCGGACACTGTATTGCACTCCGGTGGCAATGACATAGTCTGTAGGGCGTGCCTGCTGCAACATGAGCCATTGCATCTCCACGTAATCGCGGGCATGCCCCCAGTCGCGCTTGGAATCAAGGTTCCCCAGGTAGAGCTTTTTCTGCAGGCCGAGCTTGATGCGGGCCATGGCCCGGGTCACTTTGCGGGTAACAAAGGTTTCGCCGCGCATGGGCGACTCGTGGTTGAACATGATGCCGTTGCAGGCATACAGGCCGTAGGATTCGCGGTAGTTGATGGTGATCCAGTGGGCGTAGAGCTTGGCGCATCCATAGGGTGACCGAGGGTAAAAGGGAGTCTTCTCCGATTGCGGTATCTGCTGCACCAGGCCGTACATTTCGGAGGTAGAGGCCTGGTAGAAACGGGCCTTCTGGGTGAGGGACAGAATACGGATGGCTTCGAGCAGCCGCAGAGTGCCCAAGGCGTCGGAATTGGCGGTGTACTCGGGCTCTTCGAACGATACCTGGACGTGACTCTGGGCAGCGAGGTTGTAAATTTCGTCAGGCTGTACCTTCTCGACCACATGGATGAGGCTGGTCGAGTCGGTCATGTCGCCGTAGTGCAGCACCAAGCGGCGCCTTTCCTGATGAGGATCCTCGTAGAGATGGTCGATGCGGTTGGTATTCAGCAAGGAAGTGCGGCGCTTGATGCCGTGCACTTCATACCCCTTCTTCAGAAGGAACTCGGCAAGATAGGCGCCGTCCTGACCGGTGATGCCGGTGATCAAAGCTCGTTTCAAGAAGGAGTGCTCCTGGGTTTCATTTTATGCCACGGGCCGGCTGGTACCTTGACAGTGGTCATGGCTCAACAATCCCATCCTCGGTTGCCACCCTTCGCAAAGAGCGCGAAGGATGGGGCACCCGGGCAGTGGTTAGCGCGCAACATGGATGCGGGGATAGAGTCAGCAGCAAAAACTTACCTGGTGACGGGCTGGGGGTAGGTTTTCCGGGGCTGCTGCAGGGGTTGTTCGTAGACAGCGGCGTGCTCCAGGGTGGATCCGGCAAGATCCTTTACCGAAAGGATGGCTTGCTTGCTGTGCGGCCATTCAATCTGCAGGGTGGGGTCGTTCCACAGAAGAGTGCGCTCATGTTGGGGAGCATAAAAATCGGTGGCTTTGTAGAGAACTTCCGCGCCCTGGGAAAGGACCATGAAGCCATGGGCAAAGCCCGGGGGAATCCATAGCATGCGGTGATTGCTGCTGCTCAGCGTTTCTCCTACCCACTTGCAAAAGGTAGGGGAGTTACGGCGAAGATCGACGGCAACGTCGAAGATCTCGCCGCTCAGACAGCGAATCAGCTTTCCCTGAGGCTGTTTCACCTGATAATGAAGACCGCGGACTACGTCCTTCAAAGAAAACGATTGGTTGTCCTGAACAAAGGGGCTGAAAATGCCGAGGTCCGCCAAAACCCGTTCATTGTAGCTTTCAAAAAAGGAGCCTCGGCTGTCTTCGAAAACCCTGGGTTCCAAGAGCTGCACATCGGCAATCACGGTTGCTTCTGACTTCATCGATTAACCTCGTTGGTTGCTGTTGCCACCCGCATCCCAGCAAGAACCTGATCAAGTTGCTGCTGCCATGATGGCAGCCGAAACCCAAACGTACGGGCAAATTTCTCGTTGGCGAGCACTGAGTTCGCAGGCCGCCTGGCTGGAGTTGGATAGTCCGACCCAGGTATAGGTTGTATTCGTGGAGCGGTGGGGCCCATCACAACGCTGAGGATTGCGCAGGCAAAGCCATACCACGAGGTCGAGCCGGCGGCCGTCATGTGATAGATTCCAGACGCGCCCGGGGCGGAGTCGACCAGCCGTGCCGTGGCATCGGCTATGGCAGCGGCTGAAGTAGGAGCGCCGAGCTGGTCGTCAACGACGCGCAACTCGGGGCGGTCCGCACCGAGCCGGAGCATGGTCAGAAGAAAGTTTCTGCCATGAGCCCCGTAGACCCAGCTGGTACGAAGAATCAAGTATTTGCACCCAGTCTCTGCGATGGCCGCTTCCCCGGCTGCCTTCGACTCGCCGTAGACGCTCAGAGGGTGGATGGGGTCGGCTTCCGAATAGGGCCCGGATTTGGTTCCGTCGAAGACATAGTCGGTGGAGTAGTGGATGAGAAGAGCGTCCAGCCGGGCCGCCTCCTCTGCCAGCACCCTGGGAGCGGCCGCGTTGACGGTGAAACAGAGGGCACGGTCTTTCTCTGCCTGGTCCACAGCCGTGTAGGCACCTGAGTTGATGATGACTGTAGGTTTTACCCGCCGCACTGCATCACGGATGCTTTCTTCGCTGCTGAGATCGCATTCGTACCGGCCCGTTAAGAACACGTCTCCTTGCGACTCATACCGGCGGGAAAGCTCGGTCCCAACCTGTCCATTCTTGCCGGTAATCAGAATTCGCATGCGGTCCAGATTAGTGTAGAGGAACTTTGTGGATCCCATTGGACAATCCTTCTGCAGCACAACGTTTTCATGCCCGGATTTCGTGTCAAGACCAGGTGCATCGATGAACATTCTGCGGTTTTCTTCGAAGGAAAACCGCGCACGTGGTCGTCGCCAGCATCGCGAAGTACGATATCCGGGTACCCCCCGTCAAGGTGGACGGCCCTCTTTAGTAACTTATGCCCGGTAGCTAATTGGGCTAAAATCCGAGGACAGTGAGCGAAGTGAGCGAATCCGCCGATCTATCGGAACTCTCCGGCCCCGGACCTAATCTGGCGCAGGTCGATCCGCCGCACCCGTTTAGAGCGGCAATCAAAACTGTCGTCATCGCCGCGATTGTGATGATCATCGCCATCGGGCTTTATGTCTACCTGGGACAGAGGCCACCCGTGGCCGCGGGAGAGGTGTTGACGATGAACCTTTATCCCGTGCACACCCTGATTAATAGCGGGGGCGGCAGCGAAGGGATGCAAGGCTCAGGCGAGTATTACGATCAGCTGTTGATCCTGGCTAAGGTGAGGGTTCGGAATCAGACGGACATTCCTCTATTCCTGCAGGATATTTCGTCGACAATCAAGCTGCCAGACGGCTCAGAGCAGGTGAATACGACTGCCGGGGATAAGGATATGGACCGGGTGTTTCAGGCCTATCCATCGTTGAGTTACCTGCGCGCGGACGCGATCCATCGGGATATCACCTTATCGCCCGGGCAATCTGTTCAAGGATTATGTATTTTTAATTTTCCTATCACCAAGGAACAATGGGACACGCTGCAGTCGGCCAAGGTGGTGGTCTCGTTAATGCACCATAAGAATTTGGAATTACTGCTTCCCCGGCAGTAGGTGCACTGCTTCGGTTGAAAAACATTTCCAGGAAAGAGCATCCACACAGAGATCTCTCCTCTGCGCCACGCTCCGGTCGACAGGGCGGTGCTTCCACGGGAGAGTAGTTGCCGAACAGAAGGTGCTTTTTCATCACCTTGGGTGGGCCCAAGCCCACGACTCCTCCGGTCGCGATGACAAAGGGTAGGGCGGCGGTTGACCTGGCCATCCGTCGGTGGATGGAGGGGAGCCCAGGTCCCTGGACTCCTTCCTAACCCCTGCCCCAATGGACGGGTGCCCCATCCTTCGCGTGCGAAGGGTGGGATACGCAGGGCCTTGCCCCTTAACCTTCTACGGCTGAGCGGTTGGAGCGTTCTTCGGCGTAGCCAGGTAGCCGATTACCTGGTTCTTGTTGATGGTGTTGATCACCAGCTCGTAGAGGAGCTTGTCTTTGCCAGTGTAGAACTGGACCGGCTCATCGAGACCCTTGTCCTTCTTTTCGATTTTCTTGTCGTCGGACTCCACCAGCAATGTGTACTTGGAATGCTTGGTGTCCGCCTTCTTTAGGGAAAGACTGATGCCGGAAATAGGGGTCGGCTTGGCTCCCTTGGTCAGGTTCAAGTCGTAATAGTTACGATCACCCTTGTGCTTGAGGATCTCCAGTTCCTTGCCATTGGTCGCTACCAGGCCGCTGGTCACACCCAAATCGCCAGTTACCCTTTTCAGTTGGCTCTCGGCGTTGGCTAGCTCGGTCTTGGTTGCAGCTACGTCCGTCTTTACCCCTCCAACGTCCGTCTTCACCGAGCTGACATCAGTCGACACAGCACCGATCTGCTTCTGGGTGTCGGCCTGGGCGGCTTGTTGCTCCTTCTCCAGCCGTGCGGTCTCCGCTTGCTGGCGCTTGAGGAACTCGCTGGCACGGGCTTCCAACTGCCGCTGGGTTAGACCGACGCTCTGACCCAGAGTTTCCGACGTGACGCGCAGTTTGGCGTTGGTTTCGTTGAGGCTTTCAGCCAGCTTATCGTTTTGCTGCTGCGCGTTTACCAGCGCTGCCTGGGATTTCTCCAGACGGTTTTCCAGCGTGTAGCTCCAGATCAACCCGGCGGCGGACGCAAGCACAGCAAAACCAACCAGGGCTATGAATACTCCAGAGTGGGTTCTTTCGACCATGTCCAAGCTTTCGTCGCTCATGCGATCTGCCTTTCTTCTACCGGGAACGGTTTGTATTCCCCATCCTACAATGGACGGGTGGAGACTGCGGATGTCATCGCTGCGGGGGGGTATTATCGGCCAACTCCCCGTGCTGGGCAGCTCCATGCCACTTTCGTAATGGGATCCAGGGGGGCCCGGTGAGGACCGTCTTGTTCCCCGACGACAAGAAGACGCGTCCGCAAATGGGGTCGCTTCCGTCTAAGTGACAAGATTCAGAGCGCTGCGCTATAAACAGACAGACTGGCCGGTTGACCACCAGGATATCCCCCTCGGGGCATCTCAAGAGAAGAGGAGCAATCAGAATGTCTACGGCGGTGGTGGGCAAAGGACTTGCAGGAGTAGTCGCAGCGAACTCGGGGATTTGCTGGATCGATGGCGATGCTGGGGTCCTGGCCTACCGCGGGATCGATATTCACGAGCTGGCTGAGAAATCGACGTTCGAGGAGATCACCTATCTTCTGTGGTTTGGACGTCTTCCCCGGCGGGCGGAGTTGGATGAGTTCAGCAAACGGCTGAGCGGCGCTCGCCAACTGGACCCCAAAGTGATCGATCTGCTGCGCTCGTTTCCAGCCAGCGCAACCCCGATGGAAGTGCTGCGCACCGCTGTTTCGGCTCTGAGCTTCTATGATCCCGACGAAAGCAACAACGAGCACGATGCCAATGTGAGCAAGAGTTTTCGGCTGACGTCGCAGATTGCCATGCTGGTAGCGGCCTACGACCGGCTGCGCAAAGGTAAGACGGTGGTGGAGCCGGATAAATCGCTGAGCCACGCGGCAAACTTTTTGTGGATGCTGAATGGGGAAAAACCTTCTGCAACGGCGACCAAGACGTTCGACGTCGCGCTGATTCTTCATGCCGATCATGAACTGAATGCCTCGACCTTTGCCGCGCGCGTGATCGCGGCTACCCTCTCGGATATTCACTCTGCCATCACCGGGGCTATCGGCGCGCTTAAGGGTCCGCTGCACGGCGGGGCAAACGAAGCCGTGATGCGGATGCTTTTTGCCATCGACAAGGAGGGGGTTGATCCGGTCGACCATGTGGCCAAGCTGCTGGCGCAGAAGAAGAAGATTTCAGGGTTCGGCCATCGGGTGTACCACACCGAGGATCCCCGAGCGACCCACTTGCGCAAGATGTCTGAAGAGCTGGGCGAGTCCTCAGGGAACGCTAAGTGGTTCAAGATGTCGCGGGCGATCGAGAAGCATGTACTGGCGGAAAAGAAGTTGAACGCGAATGTGGATTTTTATTCGGCTTCGACTTACACCATGCTGGGGATCGACCTGGACCTGTTTACACCGATTTTTGCGGTGAGCAGAATTTCCGGGTGGGCTGCTCATGTGATCGAACAATTGGATGATAATCGGTTGATTCGGCCGCGGGCAGAGTACATTGGGCCGGATTATCCGGTGAAGTACGTCGCGGTCGAGAAGCGGTAGTTGGCGGGCCGCACGAGAAGCAGCCCTCAGCGCTAAAGCTGAGAGTTGTGCCGTCCCTCCGGGACTCGTCTCATAAATCTCAGCCTACCCGGCACTGCTGTGCCGGGCTACAGGCTGTTCCGTCCCTTCGGGACTACTTTACCCCCTCCGGGACTGCTTCGCCCCTTCGGGACTGGTTCACCTCTTCGAAAGCAGTTTTCCCCAAAAGTGGCTACTTGCGGCTAGCGGGCGGGATGATCCCGTTCATGCGCAAGTATTCGATCATTTGCCCGTAGTGGTTTTCAGTGTGGCCTATGGAAAAGGCGGTAATGCTGGCCCGGGTGTTGGTCCCATCTCGCTCTTCTATTTCCTCGAATGCGTTCTCCGGTGTCATGGTGTCCGTTGCCTGGCGGGCAAAGGCAAAGGAATCTTTGACAGCTTTCACGATTTCGTCTTTGCTGGTTAGCTTGCTGAGCGATTTCGGATCGATAGGTGGCTTGGTACCGAAGCCGCCAAAGAAGTAGTACTGCGCTTGCGCGATGTGGGTGAGCTGCTGGCCGAAGGTGCGGACTGTTTTGAATTCGCCGTTGGTGGGCGCGAAGCTGTACTTGTCGGCGGGCATGGCGTCAGCCACAGCGACGATCTCCTCTTCCTGGCCGCTGATCAGCTTACCGAAAACCTGCGCCGGAGACGCCTGCATGGCGGGGGCGGTGCCAGTCGCGGCGAAGGCGGGTGCTAACAACGTCGTCAGGGCGAGTGTTGCGACTGCAGTGATACAGGACTTGATGTTCATGGTTGACCTTTCTTAAGAGCGGTTTGCAGACAGAAGCCTAGCAGGTTAGCTGGCCGGAGTTGTCAACGACGCCGTCTAATTCCCGTAGAATAGAGGTATGCGGCGAATTTACATGGACGCGAATGCTACCACTCCTCTGCTCCCTGAGGTGCTGGAGGCGATGCGGCCGTTTTTGCTGGAACAGTTCGGAAATGCTTCGTCGATTCACCAGGAAGGCCAGCAGGCGCGTTCCGCTGTCGAGCACGCACGCGGCCGGGTGGCCCAATTCCTGGTGTGCCGTCCTTCAGAAATCGTGTTCACCAGCGGTGGCACGGAGAGCGATAACCTGGCGGTTTTTGGCTCGGTGCGGGCCGGGGATCACGTCATCACCAGCGCCGTGGAACACCATGCAGTGCTGCATGCGGTCGAACGATTGGGCGAGCGCGGGGTCGACGTAGAGTTCCTGCCGGTAGACAGTCAGGGGGTTTTGGCCGCCGAGGATGTGCGCAAGGCACTCAAGCCAAATACCAGTCTGATCAGCGTGATGATGGCCAATAATGAGACCGGCGTTTTGCAGCCGGTGGAGGAGATCGGCCGGATTGCCGGCGAAGCCGGGATCCGCTTTCATGTTGACGCAGTGCAAGCCGCGGGAAAGATCCCCATCCACGTCGATTCGATTGGGTGCCAGCTGCTGAGTATCTCCGGGCATAAGATGCATGGACCGCAAGGAACGGGAGCGCTGTTCGTTCGCCGGGGCACGAGGCTGGAGCCCCTCTCGGCTGGGGGTGCGCATGAACGGCAGCGACGGGCGGGGACGGAGAATGTAGCGGGAATCGTAGGTTTGGGTGCTGCGGCGGAGTGCGCGATGCGCAGTGACGCCGCAGAGCGCATGCGAGGCTTACGGGATCGGCTGGAAACAAGGCTGGAATGTGCAAGCGGCGTGAACGGCGGAGAGACTGCGCGGGTGCCGAACACAACCAATCTATGGTTTGATTCGCTCGATGGGGAAGCGCTGGTGATTGCGCTCGACCTTAAGGGTCTGGCGGTATCGAGCGGAGCGGCCTGCTCTTCCGGCGCCAATGAACCCTCCCATGTGCTGGAAGCGATGGGCATGTCTCGAGACCGGGCACGCAGCAGCCTGCGCTTTAGCCTGCACCGGGGAACGAGCGAAAAAGAGATTGATCGGGCAATTGAGCTGGTGACTTCGCAGGTGGCGCGGATGCGGGAGCTCTCGGTGGTGACCCGATGACCATCGCAGTGGCCATGTCGGGCGGTGTGGACTCCTCTACCGTCGCTGCCATGCTCAAGAACGAAGGATACGAGCTGGTGGGGCTGACCATGCAGCTGTGGAATCAGCGCCGGCTGGCTGGTAAGGATGGCATGCCGGAGCAGGTGCAGGGACGCTGCTGCTCGATTGACGACGTCTACGACGCGCGCCGGGTGGCGGAGACGCTGGCTATTCCGTACTACGTGGTGAATCATCAGGAGCGCTTCGAGCGGGATGTGATTCGGCCTTTCGTCGATGAGTATCTCGCCGGACGGACGCCAATTCCCTGCAGCTTATGCAACAACCACCTGAAGTTCGACCAATTGCTGCTGACTGCCCGGCAGATCGGTGCGGAGCAGGTCGCTACCGGCCACTATGCGCGCAATGAGTACGACCCGGAGCGTAGGCGGTGGATCCTCAAGCGGCCGGCGGATGCCGGTAAGGACCAGACCTATTTCCTTTTTGGGCTGACGCAGGAACAGCTTTCGCGCACGCTCTTCCCCCTGGGCGGGTTTACCAAGCCAGAAGTGCGCGAGTTGGCACGCGGATATGGCCTGGCGCTGGCGAACAAGGCGGATTCCCAGGAGATTTGCTTCATTCCCGGTGGCGATTACAAGCGCTTCCTCGACGCCTACTTGGAAGAGCAGGGCGAGGTTGTGCCGGATACCGCGGGGGAGCTGATTTCAGTGGGTGGACAGCCCCGGGGCCATCATGCAGGCATACACAACTTTACGGTCGGACAGCGCAAGGGGCTGGGCCTCGCCTCCCCTTCTCCGCTTTATGTGATCTCGATCGATAGCGAGCGTAAGCAGGTGACCGTCGGGACAGAGCAGGAGCTGCAGCGTGCATCGCTGCGGGCGCAGAGGTTGAATTGGATCTCGATCGCGGGACTGGACGGCGAGATGAGAGCGCAAGTAAAGATTCGCCATCGCCATGAGCCGGCCTGGGCGACGCTGCGTTCAGTAGGCGCGGATGAGGTTGAGGTGCGGTTTGACGAGCCGGTACGGGCTGTCACTCCCGGGCAAGCGGCAGTTTTTTATCTTGAGGATGAGGTCGTTGGCGGGGGTTGGATCGTATAAGGACGCAACTAAACGAATAGATCTTCTTCGGGATCGAGATGATTGCTGGGGGTTTTCCTTCGCATCACATCGACGCCGGCACGCAAGCCGTTAATGATGCCATTTACCTGTCGTACGGGCGCCGCGACGCCGTGTTCGAGCGCCTGGACAGCGAGGGTAAGATGGTCGAGCGTGCTCTTAACCATACCGTCCACACGCGAGGCTTGCACGTGAGCCTTATTGGTTACATCGCCTACCACCTTGCTGATTTGCTCCGCTTTGGCACGCAAGGTCGTACTGGTGGCCGTTAAGTTTTCTGTGATGGTCTTTATCTTTGGCGAGACATCCTGGATCACTTCGCGGGACGACATGATGACAGGCATGGCGTGCAGACGGACGTCATCGACAAGCGCCATGAGTTTCTTCCGCGCTTTGAGGGCGCCGACGAACATGGCCACCGTAAAGCCCGCCTGCATCAGAATGCTAATTGCGGCAATGGCAATGAAAATGACTAACAGGTCCTGCGATGACTTGTCCATTTCTACTTCAGATCTGCCCGTCAGTCGGCGACGTCGTAGCAGTGTATGCGTTCTTCCCTGCATCGACAGCCGCTGTCACCTTGTTTGCGTGCCTGGCAACTACCTTGCGGCCGCGCTCGACGTAGTCCTCAACCTGGGAACGCCCTTGCGCGACAGCTTGCTTGCCCCGCTCGACATAGTCGCCAAACTGGTCTTTGCCCGCGTCGACGTAGGTGTTGACCTGGGCCGCCGCTTCTCTCGATTTTTGCTTTAGGTATTCGGCACGTTCGCGCGCGCCTTCGGCCAAACTTTCGCGGGTTTCTGTTCCAGCCTGGGGAGCGTACAGCACACCGATCGCTGCACCAATGCCAAGCCCTACCAGAAACCAACCGAAACCACTTCCGCCACCGTTGTCTTCAATTTCGTCTGACATGGATTTCCCCTTATTTTTGCTGAGCTTACTTCAATATACTGCTTTCGCTTGTGGAGACGGGTTAGCACCCGGATTCCAACCCAAGATACTTTTGCCAACGGGCCCACGACCCGGCAACAATCATGAGATGCAATATTCGCGCTCAATGTGACACCCTGACAGAGGTTTCCACGTCAAAAGGGAGAACAGGCGGAAAAGACAAAAATTGAGGTATCCCCTATGAAGTATGACTTTCTAGCTCGAAGCAGCGTTTCGCTGGTGGCTTTAACGGGTTTGCTGATCCTGGGTGCGGGCTGCAATAAGCAGCCCGCGGAGCAATCCGCTACCCAGCAGGCAACACCCGCTGCGCAACCTGCACCCCCACCGGTGCGGAACGACCAGCAGATCGGCAGTGATATTCAGGCAAAGATTACGGCCGAATCGGCATTGTCAGGGCAGGCTATCCAGGTGGCTGTGGCTAACGGCGTGGCCACCCTGACCGGCAAGGTAGACAACGACGCCTCGCGCGCGTTGGCCGCGGCTGACAGCGCTTCGGTCGATGGGGTAAGGACGGTGGTCAATAACCTGGTGGTGGCTCCTCCGCGAGTAGCTAAGGTGCCTCCTCCACCCAAGCCCGAGCGGCGCCATAAGGAAAAGGAGATAGCTGAGGCTGCCCCGCCGCCTCCTCCTCCGCCTCCGCCGCCGGCTGCTGCGCCTGAGCCAGAGAAGGTGCAGGTGGTGGCTCCTCCTGCGCCGCCTCCACCTCCGCCGGTCAAGACGGTGACGCTGCCTGCGGGCACGGTCATTCCCATTCGCATGACCGATACGCTGGATAGCGCGAGTACGCAGTCGAACTCGGTTTTCCATGGATCACTGGCGGGAGATTTGATCGCGGACGGAATGGTTGTGGCGCGGTCGGGTGCTTCGGTGGTGGGACGGGTGGTAACGGCCAAGGATGCCACTCACTTTTCCGGCAGCTCGCAATTATCGATCGAGCTGACACGCATCGATACGGTTGATCATCCGGTGGATGTGGTGACCGATGCGTTTACCAAGCAAGGGAATGGCCGAGGAAAGAATACGGCAGAGAAGACCGGAGGGGGTGCCGCAGTGGGCGCGATTCTCGGGGGCCTTTTGGGTGGTGGGAAAGGCGCAGCGATCGGGGCAGTCACCGGGGGCGGCGTCGGCGCCGGCGTCAACGGGGTGACTCGGGGACAGCAGGTGCAGATTCCTACTGAGACCCTGGTTAGCTTTCATTTGCAGTCGCCGATTAGTGTGACGACGTCGAAGACGGTTGGCGATTCCCGGGGTGGGGATCAGTTGCAGCAACGACAGTAGTTGCTGAAGGTGACGAAAAGCTGTGGCAGCGGGGATAGAGCCCGTTGGTGGTTAAGATGAAACAGCAGGTCGCTCGATCTGCTGTTTTTTCTTTTTGGTTTCAAAGGAGAACGGACGATGCAATTCGCAATCGTGATTATGGCTGCGGGCAAAGGAACGCGGCTCAAAAGCAAACGTCCAAAGGTTCTGCATGAGGTTGGGGGCAAGACGCTGATACGGCACGTGGTCGACGCAGCGCGGCAGATTGTTCCACCGGAAGACATCTATGTGGTTGTTGGGCACGAGGCCGGCCTGGTGAAGGATTCCGTCTCCGCCCTGGGAGTGCAGTTCGTCGAACAGACCCAGCAAAAGGGCACGGGACATGCCGTACAAACAGCACGGCAGGCGGTTAAGGACTATGAAAATGTCATCGTGCTTTCGGGGGATGTGCCGCTCATCCGGCCAGCGACGATACGGACGGTTCGCGATTTCCACCTCGAGCGCAGAGCGGCAATGACGGTGCTCACCGCGGCACCCGACGATTTAAAAGGCTATGGACGGGTGATCCGTAGGGGGAATGGATCTGATGAGGTCCAGGAGATTGTGGAGCCTAAGGCCCTGACTCCCGAAAAAGAAAAAGCGCGGGAGATCAACTCTGGAATTTATGGCTTTGCCAGCAAACCCTTGTTTGCCCATATCGACAATCTGGAGACCAATAACGCTCATGGTGAGTTCTATCTGACAGACATGGCGGAAATCCTGGTGAAAGCCGGGGAACGGGTACTGGCTCTGGAAGCGAGCGATCCCGATGAGGTGCTGGGCGCAAATACCATCGCGGAGATGATGGCAATCGATGGCAAGCTCCGGCTCATTACCGCGCGACGGCTGATGGCAGAAGGAGTGACGATTTTTCGCCCGGAAACTTCAGTGATCGATTCCGGGGTGACGGTGGGAGCAGACACTGTGATCGAACCCTATGTGCAGCTTTTGGGTGAAACCAAGGTGGGATCTGAATGCCGTATCCGCTCCTACTCGGTCCTGGAACACGCGACGGTGGGCAACCGGGTGCTGGTACGCCAGGGCTGCATCATAAGCCAGTCCCGGGTGGATGACGGTGCGTTGATTGGGCCTTATGCGCATCTGCGTCCAGAGAGCGAGATCGCCGAGGGCGCGCACGTGGGCAATTTTGTCGAAACCAAGAAAGTTCGCCTGGGTAAGGGATCCAAAGTAAACCATTTGACCTACCTGGGCGACGCCGAGATCGGCGAAGGGGTGAATGTGGGCGCTGGGGCCATCACCTGCAATTACGACGGCGTGGCCAAACGCAAAACAATCATCGGCGACAACGTCTTCGTGGGCAGCGATTCTACCCTGGTGGCTCCGATCAAGCTGGGCAATGGGTCCTATATCGCGGCCGGTTCGTGCATCACGGAGGATGTGCCGGAGGATGCGCTGGCACTGGGGCGGGCGAGGCAGACAATCAAGGAAGGTTGGGCCGCGCAGCGGAGGAATAAGAAGCAGACACTGTAACTTGAGTTGCTGCGATCTTGGTGGACGGATACGGGCTGCGGAATTCAGGCGGCTTCGTTGCGGGCTTGTTCGGCGAGCAATTGAGAGAGCCGGATGCGGGCGGAAAAGCAGGCGCGCTGAACCTGCGACTCGGGAATATCGAGTAACCGGCTGATCATGGCCGAGGTGTAGCCCTCAACATCGCGCAACAGGAATAGCAGACGCTCGTTGGCCGGCAGGTTGCGCACAGCTGCCTCCAGATCGGGCCGGCGCACATTGCGATGACTCGCGCCCGCACCCGGAACAATCACCGCCGGAGCCTCTTGTTCTCGTAAAGGAAATCGCTGGCCCAACTCGTCCACCAATGCCGAATCCACGGTGAAGCCATCGGGACGCTCCTGTGCCTGGAAGGCACGAACAAAGGTAGTCGCGAGAATTTCTTCCGCTTCGATTTCGTTGCCGGTCATGTAGAAGGCCAGGGAAAAGGCACGGTGACGGTGACTTTCGTACACGTCCCTTTGTTGCTGCTCGAGGGACTGTT
Source organism: uncultured Acidobacteriaceae bacterium (assembly GCA_963826875.1). Classification (GTDB taxonomy): domain Bacteria; phylum Acidobacteriota; class Terriglobia; order Terriglobales; family Acidobacteriaceae; genus PALSA-350. Next base: position 340,131 of record CAWGYP010000003.1, read on the forward strand.
CAGCAGCCTGCGAGGCGACTAGATTCGAAGTTGCGAGGATCTCGCGCTCAAACTTGAACAATGCTACCCCGATTCAGATCGTGGAGCCTGGAAATGAGAACCACTGTAAAGCCGGTAGCATTGCTTGTCTTGGCCATGGTGAAAAAAGCGGGGAATATCTTGCACGGAGTATAACAGTTTGCTCCCCAGGGACGACTTCCCAGCGAAGAATTCACACCTCGGGTGCCGGTTGAAGATAGACTCACCATTACGACAGTGTCACACTTTGCGAGATTACGTGCCACCCGCACCACCCTCGCCCCATCAGCATCAATAGAGAAAGGAAGCGCGTTCCGGGGAACCGGCTACGCGGCGAGAAATGGCAACAAGCAGTCCAGCCCGGGTCCTGGTAGTCGACGAGCACCTGCAATCCCGCTCGGCAATTGAAGGCATGCTAAAGAAAGGTGAGTACTCGACTGTGCTCTCAAGCGGGAAGGATGAGGCCATCGTCCGCCTAGAGCAGGATCCCCCATATGACCTGGTGCTTTCTGACCTGACAATGGCCGGCCTGGGCGGGCGCGGGCTGATCGAACGGCTCAGAGCGGTGCAGCCCGATACTCCTTTGGTGCTGTTGACAGCCAGCCATGAAGAGAACGCAGCCCTGGCGGCAGTGCGCCAGGGGGTGTATGACTACGTTCTCAGGCCAATTGAGAAGGATCATCTACTGGTCACCGTACGGCGAGCCCTCGATTACCGGCGGCTAGTGCAGCAGAACGCCATGTACCGGCAGGATCTGGAGGAAATGGTCAGCGCCCGGACGGGGATGTTACACCAGGCGATCGCCGACCTGGAACGCTCCTACGACATCACGCTGGAAGCGCTGGGCGACGCACTGGATCTGAAAGATGCCGAGACCGAAGGGCATTCCAAACGAGTGACGGCGTTTACCATCGCACTGGCCCGGGGTGCGGGAATCCCCCCACACCAGATACCGATCGTGGCGCGGGGCGCTTTTCTGCACGATATCGGGAAAATGGCGATTCCGGACGCGATTCTGCTGAAACCGAGCAAGCTGCAGGCGGATGAGAAAAAAGTGATGCGGGAGCATTGCGCACGGGGCTACCAGATGCTGCGCAAGATCCCCTTTCTGCAGGAGGCGGCGGAGATTGTGTACGCCCACCAGGAGCACTACGATGGCAGCGGCTATCCGCGTGGACTGAAGGGTGAAGAGATTCCGCTGGGGGCGAGGATATTCGCGGTGGCGGATACCCTGGATGCGATTACGTCGGACCGGCCTTACCGGAAAGCGACCAGTTTTGCCGCCGCGCGGCTGGAGATCAAACGCTGCTCCGGAACCCAGTTCGACCCGCACGTGGTGGATGTCTACCTCAGCTTGCCGGATCAGTTGTGGGAGGATCTACGGGCCGAGATTACGCTGCAGTCGAAGAAACTCGCTCCCCTGCAGATTGAGCCCAAGGGGCCCAAGTTACGCAATCCCTTCAGTTAGGAAATAAGAGGTTAGAAGCCGATGAGCCTGTTGACTGCGGAAATAGTGCAGGAAAGGTTGCGCTCGCTTCCCCGGTGGAAGCTCGAGGGCAAGGAAATCGTACGCCACTATGAGTTCGCTGATTTCGCTGCTGCCATGGTGTTCGTAAACCAGGTTGCAGAGAAGGCGGAAAAGGCCGGCCACCATCCCGATATCGATGTTCGCTACAACAAGGTCCGGCTGGCGCTGGTGTCGCACGACAAGGGCGGGTTGACCAAGCGGGATATGGCTATGGCGGAGACGATTGATTCACTTGGCTAGTTTGCCTGGCACGGTCCGTGGCACAAAGTCTCAGTCTTGCTCATCGGATGGGTGTTGTTGGCGCATTTGAGCCAGAATTCTGCGGTTCCATATGGCGACGGCAATTCCGCCCAGAGCTGCGGAGGTCGCCAACAGCAGGCTGGTACGCCAGAGGTTCCTGGGCTCAGACGGATGGGCCGGGTTCTCAACCAGCACCGGACCAGCTTTCAACTTAGCAAATCTGCGTAAAGGCACGGGCTACCGAAACTTAATTTTAAGAACTGCGTCTATGTTTTTGAAGGGTATCGTAAGGTCAAAAGATACAGGAATTGGGATTTAAAAAGTTCGGAAATATGTTTTTTAAGGAAATTTGCCATTTGCAACTAGAAGTTCAGGGCATGCATCTGCTAATATGAGTTCAGTCGTGGTTGAGGTGGTTGCTCTCACGGCGCGGTTTTAAGTACAAGTTGCGTCACTGGCCTCCCGGCACGGACAATTTACCGTTCGTGCCGCCTTTTTTTTGCCTCCGCGCTCAATTTTCCATAAAACTGCTAGCAATCCGATTGCCTAATGGCGTGCGCGCTACACTGGTTTCCTAAGGAGCGGGAATGCGGCGAATTTTTGTGTGTTTAGCGGTCGGGATGTTAACGGCAGGAGCTTATGCCCAATGGGTAACGGATGAAAACGTCCCCGCTTACCATGCAACGGCACCCGTTCAGGGTACGAAATTGCCTCCGGTGCTTTCTGGCCAACAACTGACCGGGCCGATGTTCCAGTATCCCTGGCAAAAGGCTGTGTACGAAGATGCAGCAAAGATTCCCAAGGTGCTGTATCAACTTCCCTGCTACTGCCGCTGCGACCGCAATATGGGACACACCAGCCTGCATAGCTGTTTCGAAGGCCTGCACGGAGCGGAGTGCTCGACCTGCGCCAAGGAGGGGTATTACGCCTACCAGATGTCGCTTAAAGGTAAGACAGTACAGGAGATCCGGGCCGGGATCATGCGCATGGAGTTCCAAAGCATCGATCTGAATTCTATTGGGATGTAACGGCATATAATGAGTCAAGGGGGCGTCACGGTTTCGACGGGATCGATTAGGCTGAGAGGCATGCCGGGGTGTGAGCACCCGTAATCGCTTGCAAAAACAATAATTGCTAACAACAACCTAGCACTTGCTGCTTAATTAATTAAGTAGCCGTTCTCCGTGGCTTCGCCTGTGGGCTGCGAAAGGACGTCGCACAGCAGGCTGGTTCCTGGGACGCGGTCCGAGCCGCAGGAACGAGATCATCGGACTAGCGTTACGCGCATCTTGTCGGTTCTGAGCGCGTCGCGCGAAATCTCCGGAACTCGACTACGCATGGAGTCTCTCTGCTGACATGGATTTCGGACGCGGGTTCGACTCCCGCCGCCTCCACCATAATTAAGCCTGGGATGGAGAACGCTCAGGACCTCGAGCGGCTTCGGGCTTGAGTCAAGCTGTGGCTTACGGTTGACGTCTCCCGCGAATTTGGGCCTAAAATTCACACTCGCCTGGAGACGCACATGGTTGAAGCACGGGTACCTCCCCGCCTCGAGTTCGCCCTCGAACTGCAGGTCGATATTGGGCCGGTATTCCAACTGGGGTGGGGTTCCTTTGGACTCAGGCGCACGGTCCCGATCACTGGTGGGACTTTTCGCGGGCCCGGGATTTCCGGCCGCGTCCTCCCCGGAGGAGCGGACTGGCAGTTCGTCGACCGCGATGGACTTACGTTGGTAGATGCACACTATGTCATCGAGACGACGGACTCGATCCGGATCGAGGTGAGCAATCCGGGAATCCGGCATGGTGCACAGGATGTGTTGGATCGTATCGCAGCCGGCGAGCCGGTTTCCCCCAGCCAGTACTACTTCAGAACGGCGCCGCGCTTTTATCCTCCCGATGGAAAGTACGACTGGCTCAAGAAGTCGGTCTTCCTCGGGGATGCTGAGCGACATGCCGAACTCGTCATCCTGACAGTGTGGAGAGTGGCTTGACCGGTTCAAGAGCCGGCGTCACCGCAACGCTGGTCCGCATATGCAGCCAGGACATCATCAAGCTGCTGTAGATAGATTGGCTTGGAAAAGATAACCGTCCATACCAGCTGCCATGCAACGTTCAGAATCACCTTTCACCGCCAAGGCTGTCATGGCAATGACCGGTTGATGAAGTCCAGTTGATCTTTCCTGCTCACGGATCGCGATGGTTGCTTCGATGCCGTCCATTTCGGGCATGTGCACGTCCGTTAACACCAAGTCAAACGACGCTTGAGCCAAAGCTTCGAGCGCCTCTTTGCCGTTTGCAGCCAGGACCGCATGATGACTACGTTTTTCAAGCATGAGAATCGCTATCTTCTGATTGACGCGATTATCTTCGGCAAACAGAATGCGGAGGCTTCTCAAGAAATCGTTCTTATGCCGCAACGAGTAGCGAGTGAGCAGCGGCACGCGCAGTCCTTTCTGTCGGGCGTCTAACACGCGAATGACGGCTTCACGCAACTTTGCCTGGCATACCGGCTTATTCAGATATGCACCGATCCCCAGCTCTTCGCAACGCTCTGCAATGCCCTCCTGATTGCTAAAACCGACTGCACTTATAGGACCCCCAACGATCCCAATCACTGCAAAAAGCATCTATGGTTCAGCAAAAGAGCGAAGGGAGCAGCCGTATGAGTGAACAGAGACAGCAACAGCAACCGGGCTCATGGGCAACCCGGCGCGACGAGAAGAAGCGCCGCATGGACACTGTGAAGCCCTGGATGAATGGGCCGCTGCTGGCAAGAGAGAGAACGGTGGAGGCGCTTGAATCGGTGATTCAGAGTGGAGACAGCATTGTGATGGAAGGCGACAACCAGAAGCAGGCTGACTTCTTGTCGCGTTCTCTGGTCAAGGTCGATCCAAAGAAGATCCATGACCTGCACCTCATCATTTCAAGCATCAGCCGCCCCGAGCACCTCACCCTGTTTGAGCTGGGCATCGCGAAAAAAGTGGATTTCTCGTTTGCAGGCCCGCAAAGCCTGCGCGTCGCTCAGCTACTTGAAGATGGTGTTCTCGAAATTGGCGCTATCCATACCTATGTCGAACTTTATGCCCGGCTGCTGGTGGACCTTGTCCCGAACGTGGTTCTGGTCTGCGCGGTAGAGGCCGACCAGCAAGGCAATCTCTTCACCGGCCCAAACACCGAAGACACTCCGGTCATCGTCGAAGCGGCCGCATTCCATGACGCGATCGTGATGGTGCAAGTCAACAGGATCGTCGACCGGTTACCCCGGGTGGACATACCCGCCTCATGGATCGATATCGTGGTCGAAGCCGATCGACCGTTCGCAGTCGAACCTCTCTTCACCCGCGATCCGCGTCACATCGGCGACCTTCAGATCCTGACCGGAATGATGGTTATTCGCGGCATCTACGAGAGACACCAGGTTCAGTCGTTGAATCACGGTATTGGTTTCGACACGGCGGCAATCGAACTTCTTCTGCCTACCTACGCAGAGTCGCTTGGACTTCGCGGAAAGATCTGCAAACACTTCGCGCTCAATCCTCACCCCACGCTGATTCCTGCCATCGAAAGCGGCTGGGTGAAGAGCGTCCACTCCTTCGGCAGCGAGGTGGGCATGGACGACTACATCCGGGCGCGTCCCGATATCTTCTTCACCGGCCGTGACGGCAGCCTGCGCTCCAACCGTGTGCTCTGCCAGCTTGCCGGACAGTACGCGGTGGATGCGTTCATCGGGGCCACACTTCAGATGGATGGCAACGCAAACTCCTCCACCGTCACAACCGGACGCCTCGCCGGTTTCGGAGGAGCCCCCAACATGGGCCATGATCCCCATGGACGACGGCATTCCAGTCCTGCGTGGCTGGATCTGAAAACGAGCCCGGACCCGAATCTGCCGGGGCGCAAGCTCGTGGTTCAAACGCTGGAGACATTCGCCAAAGGCGGCGAGCCTGCGTTCGTGGAAACTCTGGACGCGGTCGAGGTTGGCAAGAAGGCCGGTATGCCGATTACGCCCATCATGATCTATGGTAACGACGTCAGCCACGTCGTGACCGAAGAAGGAATTGCTTACCTCTACAAGACGGAAGGGATCGAAGAAAGGCGCCGCGCATTGGCTGCGGTCGCAGGGGTCAGTCCAATCGGGCTCAAAGCGAAGCCACAAGAGACGGCAGAACTGAGGCGCCGCGGCGTGATCGCGTTTCCAGAAGACGTCGGAGTCCGGCGCCTGCAGGCAACGCGCTCTCTGCTTGCGGCCAGAAGCATGGAAGATCTGGTTGCCTGGTCGGGTGGACTCTACCAGCCGCCGGCGCAGTTCAGGAGCTGGTGATGGGCCACCTTATTCTGATCTCGAGCCTTGCTCAAACAGCGGAGGCGCTGGCTCCTCCCGAGCGACTCGCAAGGCTCGCGTGGCAGGCATTGGTCGCAGAAGCGGAGCTTACGCCGAAGCCAGGCCTGGTTGACCGGAGAGGATCGGGGTCTCACACCGACCTGACACTCGATCGGATGCGACGCTCGGCCAGAACCATAGCGCCGTACTTTGCGGAAATGGCTCTTCGAGCGGCTGTCGTGCCGATGGACCAGGAGTTACGAGCGACGGTAGCGGCGGTCGGCCGGCAAGCAGAAGTGGCAATGCTGCGTGCGACCGCCGGCAGCAATGCGCACAAGGGAGCGATCTGGGTACTGGGGTTGCTGGTCTGTGCTGCCAGTCAATCCGAGGATCTGCGCTCAGAAAACATTGCTCGAAACGCCGGCTATCTGGCGCGACTGCCAGACCGCGCTCGGCCGCAGATCGTATCCCACGGGGAGCTTGTACGCAGTCGCTATGGAGCAACTGGCGCTCGCGGCGAAGCATGCGCGAACTTCCCTCATATGACCGGAGTTGGACTTCCGGCACTGCGGGAGGCGCGCAGGGCCGGCCGTACGGAGCAGGATAGCCGGCTGATTGCGCTCCTCGAGATTATGTCGCACCTTGACGATACCTGTGTCCTCTACCGGGGAGGCACAGAAGCGCAGGAACTCGTTCACAGCGGCTCGACGCACATTCTTAAGGTTGGAGGTCCCGGTACTGCTGAGGGGAATGCTGCATTGCGAGATCTCGATCGTGAGCTCGTCGGCCGGCGAATCTCTCCCGGCGGAAGCGCGGACGTGCTCGCCGCAACCCTGTTTCTGGATGCGCTGGAGCACGGGCAAAACGAAGTGGAAAAGGACAACAGTATTTTTGGAGGAAGCAAATGGAGCAGATTGAGTTCGATTACCCGACGGCAAACCGCCGCATTCTCAAGAGGGCGCATGTGGGAGTCGTAGGCTCGGGCGACATGGAAGTTCTTCTCGAACCGTCCCCGGACGAAGGCGCACACGTATTTATTACAACCAGCGTCGACGGCTTCCGCGATACATGGAAGGCTGTGTTTGATCGCTTCTTCTCAAAATTCGACGGCTCTGTACGAATCGACATCAATGACGCGGGCGCAACACCAGGAAGTGTATTGCTTCGCCTGGAACAGGCAGTGGAGGTGATTGAGCAATGAGCCAGAACAGTATCCAGGATTTCATCAACCGCAAAAGCTTTATCGAGCTCGACGGCCGCGCGCGAGCCCAGAGCCTCTTTGACGAGGGAACGTGGAAGGAGCTTGCCGGGCCGTTCGATCGTATCGAGTCCCCGTGGCTACCGATGCAAGGCATCACGCCGCAGTCGGATGATGGCTGCATTGTCATCAAAGGGAAGATCAGCGGTTTACCGGCGGTCGCCATCGCGTTCGAAGGTGCATTCCAGGGCGGCAGCGTCGGCGAAGTATCTGGAGCCAAGATGACCGCGGCACTCGATCTGGCCACGAAGGATTCTGAGGCCGGAAAGCCAACGGCAGCCATCCTGTTGCTGGAGACGGGCGGAGTGCGCCTCCAGGAAGCCAATCTCGGCCTTGCCGCGGTGGCGGAAGTGATCTCGTCGATCCTCGCGCTGCGGCAGCGTGCGCCGGTCATCACGATTGTGGCGGGCACTGTAGGTTGCTTCGGCGGCATGTCGCTGGCTGCCGGTGTCTCCAGCTACACGATCATGACCCGTGAGGCTCGCCTCGGTCTCAACGGACCGGAGGTCATCGAACAGGAGTCTGGCATCGACGAGTTCGACGCTTCCGACAGAGCTCTCATCTGGGCCATCCACGGCGGCGCGCAGCGTGTTGGAATGGGACTCGCGGATGCGCTGGTTGAAGATGACGCTCATAAGATTGCGTCGGCCGTTCGCGGCTATGTACTGGCCGGCCTGCCGGCAGTGCACCGCAGCGAGCAGGTGGATCTCTATCGGAATCGCATCGCTGCCCTGGATACGTCCAAGCAGATCGATCCAGCAACGATACGGCAGGAATGGAGCAATAGCAGCGGAGGTGGGCGATGAGCGAGCATGTAGGATTGCGCGGCAGGGCCTGGTTCAAGGCTCTCACTGGAACCGATACGGCCGAGGCCGGGGATCCTAACTCCGTTTTGGCAACGAACGCGCCGTTGGGCAAGCAGACTGCTCTCTTTCTTTGTGTAGTGCCAAATCCGAAGAGCCGCTTCCCGTGCGTCCGCGACGGGCAGGTCGGTCTTGAGGAGGCCTATGCACTCGCCACTCACATCCGGAAGGCTATTGCCGAGGACAGCGATAAGCCGAAGCAGGCAAAACGTCCGATCATTGCGGTCGTTGACGTGAAGAGCCAGGCCTACGGCCGGCGTGAAGAGACCGCGGGAATCTTCTTTGCAGCGGCTGCCTCGGCAGATGCTTACGCCTCTGCGCGGATGGCGGGGCATCCTGTTATCTCCCTGGTTGCCGGACAAGCCTTCTCCGGTGGTTTCCTCACCCATGGATATCAGGCGAACCGGATTCTCGCGTTCGACGAGGCGGGCATTGTGATTCACGCGATGCACAAGGAAGCTGCGGCGATCATTACGCGGAGGTCCGTTGCTGAGTTGGAAAAGCTTGGCCATGAGATCATACCGATGTCCTACGACGTTCGCGACTACGCCAAGCTTGGGCTCCTGTTCAAGCTACTGCATGCACAGGATCCGCAGAACCCGACCGCAACCGAGATTACTGAGGTGAAGCAGGCTCTTGCCGAGGCAATCGACGATGCACGCGCCGGCAAGACCGATCTGAGCAGCCATCTGGAGTCGGACGCGGCCAAGAAAATGCGCAAGGCGGGAATCGCCGCGCGGACCGCGCTCGAAGCCCAGTGGCAAACGGCCTAAGGGAGCGTAAATGACCACGGTTCTTCTTGACGCGCTGGTTCCCATCTTCGTCGGCCTGCTGCTGGGATACATCGCGGGCCGGCGGGGAATGATGGACAATGTCAACGTCCGGAACCTGATCGTATTAGTGATGACCTTCGCGATCCCGTGCGCTTTGTTCTCGGTGATCAGTCAAACAACCAGGGCCGTCCTGGAAAAGCAGATCTCGACCGCCCTGATGATTGCCTGGATATTTACTGCGTTGTACGCGGGTAGCTATTTCCTGGGCCGGCGTACCCTGAAAATGTCTGTCTCCGATGCATCGGTTCTGGCGTTGACCGTCGGTTTCCCTAATTCGGCCGCGGTAGCGCTGCCCTTGTTTGCCGCCGCGTATGGGCCGGCCTCGACGGTTACCGCTGCGTTGTCGATTGCTGTCGGTTCGATCACCATCTCTCCAGTTTCCATCGCACTGCTTGAGGCAGACAAATCGTCGCAGGGGAATGGCATCTCACTGGCAACGATGCTGAGCAGTTTCCCTCGTGCGTTGGCACGCCCGGTGGTCTGGGCGCCGGCGTTGGCCCTGGGGTGGGTGTATTTCGGACTTCATTTGCCTTCCTATATGAATCGAACGCTGACGACGATCGGTAGTGCAGCTTCAGGCTCGGCGCTCGTTCTCACGGGACTAGTGGTCTCGGCGCAGAGGTTCCGGTTCGATAAGAGCGTGTTCTGGACAACCGCGGCTATCCTTCTCATACAACCGCTCTTTGCGCTCGGTATGACCTTGCTCTTTCACATGAACCACACCCAGGTGAGGGACATCACCGTCATCAGCGCAATTCCCGGAGGATTTTTCGGACTGGTCTTCGGAAAAGCCTTCCAAGCGACTCCAGACGCAGCCAGCTCTGGTTTGATCGCCTCCTATGGCGCTGGTGCGTTCACGCTGGCAGCATGGATGCTGGTGATGGCCAAATACTTTTGAGAGGTGGGAAGGATGCCGCGTGTGCACGATTTGCTGTTGCTTCGATCGCGATCAATCACTGCTTCCGATCCCAAGCAGCCGATGTGGCCCGCGTCCGCTTTGGGAGCGGATCCCTGGGTTGTCGTCCGGCGAGGCACGCCTCCAAAGGGAACCATTGCAGTCGGGGTACGCGGTAACCTGCGGCACGAACGGTGGGGAGGCTATGTTAGTCCGGATGACGTCCTACTACGAAAGGGGCCCGAACAGCTGCGCTCCCGGCTGGTGTTTGCATCTCGAAGTTCCCTTCCCGCGTTTCAGGCTCTCGCTTTTCTCGAGGACCTTCTCAACGGAATCGATCTTGAATGGGGCCCTGGCGGAAGCGCCGGCTTCGAGCTGGCTTCGGGAAAGGCGGCAGTAAAAGAGCAAAGCGACCTGGACCTGGTATTTTTTGCTTCTGAAAGATTTGACCGAACAACAGCTCTGCATCTCTGGGAATTGATCTCGGCTTCGCCAGGCAAAGTGGATGCCCTCGTCGAAACTCCGTACAGTGGCTTTTCTCTGGCGGAATACGCGGCAGGACACTCTGAGAAGTTTCTCCTCCGGACGCAGCAGGGACGATTGCTAGGTCACGACCCGTGGACTGCTCCAATCGGAAGGAACGCTTAGAGTGAACACGGTACTACTATTTCCGGGACAAGGAGCACAAATACCGGGGATGCTTCATACCCTGGGGAAGCTTCCTGCTGTCGAAGAAACTCTCCATGAGATCAGCGAAGCATTGGGGTGCGACGTGCGCACCTTCGATTCCCCAGAAGCGTTGAAATTGACGGTTCCAGTCCAGCTCGCGCTTCTCGCGGCGGGCGTTGCAACTGCAAGAACGTTGCAGCGAAGCGGGCTTGAAGCGAGTGCTGTGGCAGGACTTTCCGTCGGGGCGTTCCCGGCGGCAGTCGCCGCTGACGCGATCTCTTTAGCCGATGCCGTCACACTCGTACGGTCGCGTGCAGAGCAAATGGAACATCTGTATCCCGCCGGGTACGGACTTGCTGCGATTGTCGGCCTCAACGAAAAGCAGGTATCACGCATTGTTGAGCTGGCGTACAGCAACGAAAACCCTGTCTTCGTCGCGAACATCAATGCTCCAAGGCAGATCGTGATTGCAGGATCCATCGACGGCATGAAGAAAGTTCTCGATGATGCACGATCCCAGGGGGCTCGAAAGGCGGAACTTCTGGACGTCTCGGTACCATCCCACTGTTCCCTGATGCAGCCCATCGCCGATTCCCTTCGCGTTCAATTGGGCTCCATGGCGGTGAGAGATCCGAAGGTACCGTATATTGGCAACGTCAATGGCAGGGCGCTTCGCAGTGCTCAAGGTGTGGCTAACGACCTGGCAGATAACATCGCTCACGGGGTTCGCTGGCATGACGCAACGATTGTGGCCCATGAGCTCGGCTGCGACCTTTACCTCGAAATGCCTCCCGGACACACGCTCAGAGATCTGGCGGTAGAGAACATTCCAAACATCACTGCCTATTCCGTAACAAACGACAACTTTGACCACGTGTTGAAGCAGGCTGCGGGCTAGTGTAGTGCGTCACACAGATGGACGTTTATCCACCCAGGCAGCGAAGTAACCAGGAAGACTTTAGTGGATCGTCGAGCACCGGCCGGTTGGGGTCTGCTTTCCCACCCTTCGCAAAAAGCGCGAAGGATGGAGCGGATACCGCGGGAAGAACAGATGTTTTTACCCGCGGTAGCCGCAATGGGGCACCTGATCGTTTTCGGCAAGGCAAGAAATACGCGCCTCTATTATTGACGCGTTACACTAGCCCGACAATCGGGGCTTAAAACACAAGTTTACTTTTCAAGCCGTCTGACACGGAAATGTCCGCTGGAATTTTTGTTGCTCCGGCGTAGAGATGCCGCAGTTTTGGCAAGCCCTCCGCGACCTTCAGGCAGGCCGGAGTCACAGCGGTGCCATAAAGATCCAGAGACTCCAGTTGATCGAGACCACCCAAGCTCGAAACCCCTGCATCGGTGATCCTGGTTTCGGTTAAGCGCAAAACATGCGCGCCTTTCATCGCGGCCAACAAAGGAGCCGAACGGTCAGTGATCGCAGTGCGGGATAGATCGGCAATCACAATTTGAGCACTGACGGGTTTTAGAGCAGCCAGGTCATCGTCTCCAAACTTGGGTCCCAAAGCGGACGCATCCAACGCCAGATAAGCCGAGCCTCGCGACTCGTACTCCAAGAGGCCCGGGAAGCGTTGTTGCAGTTGGCTAACCTGCTGGGCAAGAGGAGCGCGTAATTTCGTAACCGTGGCTGGATCGATCTCCGGGAAGGTTACCTCAGCGACCACCGGGACTTCGTTCACAGGCGCGCCCTTGATTCCATCGGCAGGAAGAGTGGACGAAGCGCCGGCGGCGATCCATAGTTCCAGCAGCTTTACTTCATTTGCGGCCAAGGGACGCTTTCCCTGGGGAGGCATGGCATCATCGTCGGACGACGAAAGCGTAACCCGGCGAAGAAGCTCGCTGCCTTTCGCGTTCCCTGCTTTGATGGCGGGGCCGTGCTTCCCTCCCCTCATGAGTGATTCATAAGTGTCGAGCCGCAGGCGGCCTTTTTGCTTATCCGGACCGTGACAGGAGTCGCAGTGCGTAATGAAGATGGGCTCCACATGCGCGCCGTAGAAGTAAGCAGGATTCGATCGGGGCAGAGGTGTAGAGCCAGACGAGAGCCCGATCAATTGCCGCAGCCCTGCCGGCATGTATTCAGTCAGGTGATTTTCACCTTGCGATAGCTGGCCGCCGCGATAGCCCGTCCACGATACAAGCCCAACCGTGGCCATCAAAGCGAACGGGTAAGCGAGCCGCGGACCGTGAAAGTAACCTCGCAACATCCAGCAGAGCACGCAGGCGGCGGCCAGCGATACTCCTCCCCACATGTGCTGGGTAACCAGCCGTCCTGAGTATCCGCCGCTTCTTGCCAGGCACCATCCCAGGGTAGCTGCCGCCAGGCTGCTCAAGATTGCGAGCGGCCACAGGAAATCAACGGAGGCGTGCAGGTTGGGGAAGCGGGGATTTCTTCCGGCCAATTCCAATACCGGCACAAGGAGGACGAGGGCAATGGGAAAGTGCACAGTCAGCAGATGAAAGCGGCCGATGAATTGTGCCCAGGAGGCGCGCTCGACTCCATCCGGAGGAAAGAGAGTGAGCAACGCGGAAAGCAGCAGAATCAGCGCGAGCGCGAGAAGACCGAGGCGCAGCCGCAACGGCGCCCGGCGAACCGGAGGTGTCATGCAGCCATGTGGCCTCGATTACGGAACGCGCCGGCAAACGGGATCAGGCTAAAACCTCCGCCACCACGCGCGCCGGTTTCACACTCGTAAGCTTCTGCTCGAGCCCCTGAAAGGAATAGGAGAGCTTGTGATGATCGAAACCCAAGGCGTAAAGTATGGTCGCATGCAGGTCGCGCACCTCTACCGGGTCCTTCACGATCTCGTAACCCATGGCATCGGTCTCGCCGTAACACATGCCAGGCTTGATGCCGCCCCCGGCCATCCAAATGGTGAAAGCTCCCGGATTGTGGTCCCTGCCGATAAATTGCATTACCTGTCCGTTGCGGTTTTCCCGCATGGAGGTGCGCCCGAATTCCCCGCCCCATACGACGAGCGTGTCTTCGAGCATGCCGCGTTGCTTCAGGTCCGTGAGCAGAGCCGCGATGGGCTGGTCGGTTTCACGGCAGCGGTCGGCGAAGCCGATGTTAAGGGAATCTTTGGCTGAGGTTCCGTGATCGTCCCAGCCCCAGTGATAGAGCTGAATAAAGCGCACACCGCGTTCCGCCAGGCGGCGCGCCACGACACAATTGTTGGCGAAACTGGACTCGCTGGGGTTCGCGCCGTAAGCGGCCAGCACGGCTGCGGACTCCTTGTGAATGTCCATGGCGTCGGTAGCGTCCATTTGCATGCGGAACGCCATCTCGTATTGCGCGATGCGGGTCACGGTTTCGGGATTGCCGAATTCCGCGTAGGCCTGGCGGTTGATTTCATCCACTGCATCCAGCATGCGGCGGCGCAACTGCCGGCTTACGTCCGGAGGATTCTCCAGGTAGAGCACAGGTTCGCCGTGGGAACGGCACTGTACCCCCTGATATACGCTGGGCAAAAAGCCTGAGCCCCAAAGTTGCTTGCCGCCATCCGGCTGGTTGCCGCCAGAGACCAGCACAATGAAGCCGGGAAGATTCTGGTTCTCCGTGCCCAATCCATAAATCACCCAGGAACCCATCGATGGATAACCCAGGCGAGCATTGCCGGTCTGGACTAAAAGCTGTGCCGGCGCGTGGTTGAATTGATCGGTACGCATCGACTTGATCAGGCAAAGGTCGTCGATGTGTTTTTCCAGGTGTGGCAGGCGGTCCGATATCCATTGACCGCTCTTTCCTGTTTGATGGAATGGGTATTGCGCCCCTAGCAGCTTAGGTACGCCGCTGATAAACGCAAACCGCTTGCCCGCCAAAAACGAGGCGGGACATTGCTGACCGTCGAGCCTGGTGAGATCGGGCTTGTAATCGAAAAGCTCTAATTGGCTAGGCGCGCCCGCCATATGCAGGTAAATAATCCGCTTGGCGCGGCCGGCAAATTGCGGCGGCAAGACAGAGAGAGGATGAGAAGGATCGCGGGTGAAATCGAGCTTCGGACTGCCATCGACGCCGCGTTCGACCGCTCCCACCGTAGAGACAAAGGGCGAACCCAGGGAGCCCAGAAACATGGATCCGACGCCGGCAGTGAAACTACGCAGAAAGTGACGGCGAGTTTGCGCTTGCAGCAAGGCGTAGCGCTCTTCTTGATTTAAGTTACTCGCAGCTACATCGGAATCTGACATGACGATCACCTCACCAGCGCGGCATCAAGATTGAACAGGACGCTGCCTACTGCCGTAAGCGCGTCCAGTTCTCCCCCGGAAACTCTCTTGCCTAACAGTGTTTGAGACAAATTCAGGTTTGCTTTTACCACGGCCGGCCGATTGCGCATGGCAAGAGCATCCTGATAGAACTTGCGCAGCACTCCCAACTCGGCGGCGGTGGGATCACGAGATAAGACCAGTCGGGCTTCGTAGGTAAGCCGGGTGTCCAGAGTATCGCCGGCAGCGGTATCTTTGACCACTCGGCGCGCCAGCGCGCGGGCGGCTTCCTCATACACGGGATCGTTCAGAGTCACCAGGGCCTGCAACGGAGTGTTGGTCGCTATGCGCCGTGGAAGGCTGGTATCGCGATCGGAAGCATCGAAGATGAGCGAACTCGGGTAGCCGGCGGTGCGCTTCACAAAGGTATAGATGGCCCGGCGATAGCGGTCAGGTCCGGTGGCGTCAATCCACTTGGAGTCGTTATAGACGGAATTCCAAATTCCCGCAGGCTGGGGAGGCATGACCGGTGGTCCTCCCATGGTCATATTCAACAGGCCGCTCGCCAGCAAGGCTTGATCGCGTACCATCTCTGCGTTCAGCCGCAGCTGGGGACCATGAGCCAGCAGGCGATTGCGAGGATCTTTCGCCTGAAGAGCCGGAGTTGTAGCCGCGCTTTGGCGGTAGGTTGCACTCGTCACCAGTTCACGCAGCAGCGCTTTGGTGTCCCAGTGGAGGTCGTTCTGATAGTGGAGAGCAAGCCAATCCAGAAGTTTGGGGTGGCTGGGCTCTTCGCCTACGCTGCCAAAGTTTTCCAGAGTCTCGACGATGCCTGTTCCAAAGAGCTCTTCCCAGTAGCGGTTGACGGCGACGCGCGCGGTGAGTGGTTGCCCCTGGGAAAAGAACCACTTTGCCAAGGTGAGCCGGTTGCGCGGCGCTCCCTCCGGAAGCTTGGGGAAAATTCCAGGTACATCCGGGGCGAGGTCCGGACCGATCTTGGTTAGAAAATTACCGCGCTCAAACTCGAGCGTAGACCTTCGCTCATAAGGTTGCTCTTCCACCATCACGGGAAGCGCAACGGTAGGGATTTTTGTCAACTCCTGGTTGAGCTCATGCAGGCGGACGAGACTCTGGGCGCGGGCAGGGTCCTGGCTCAAGGAAGTCCAGGCAGCATCCCCGCTTGCAGAGAGCCGCACACGTTGGATGAGAGCGGGCTTGGAGTCGATGAGCTTTTGCTGCTTCAGGTCGACCTGGATCCGGCTGCCCTCAGCCAAGTGCAGCGGATCGTCGAGAACGGCGACAATCCAGCGGGTGCGAAAGAGTTTGGGAAGAGCAGCAAATGCACTCGGGTCCGGATCGGCGTCTTTTGCTTTTTTGTCGGGGTCTTCTTGCTCCGGACTGGGGAGCAATGCAGCTTGCAGATTCCTTTCCGAATCCTGAAGGAAATAGCGAACGGCGATTTTGCGTTTTTCGCCTCTGGGCAAAACTACCCAGGCCTGCACCTTATCCACGATGAAGCCATTCTCGGGTGTGTGCCGCGCCACTTCCGGGTCGAGCGGCGGCACCTCGATACGGATCGCCGTCAGAACGGGGAGGTTGGCGTTCGCAGTGAGCTCGTAAAAAGATTGGGGTGGGGTGTCTGCATTGGCCAGCGCCTCGCCATCGCGGAGGGTAAACGTTCGCGCGGGACCGCCGGCAGCCTTGGCATGGGCGAGCCGTTCCCTGGTGTCACTGATAGATTTGCGGAGAGTTTTCAACTCCTCTTCTTTTTTGTCCGGAGCGAGCTTTGGGTCTTTTTGCAGTTTGACCAGATTGCTCTCCATTTCCGGAAGCATCGGTTCCAGGGCCAAGACCTCGTTGGCGGCGGCGTTTTGTATCAGCAACGGCTTCCATTGCGCCTGGGCTACCAACTGGCGGTCTGAGGCTTCCATCGGCTGCAGCAGGCCGGCGATCTGTTGCTGTATCTGTGCCGCTTCGGCGTAGCGGGCTTTTTCCTTTGGAACCCTCAGCGTCGGGGAGTCATCCATGAGGTCCGCATCGCCCTGGGTATTGAAGAACGCCATCGATTTGTAGTAGTCAGTGTGGCGAATGGGATCGTAAGGATGGGAGTGGCACTGCACACAATTCATGGTGAGGCCGTTCAGTACCGACCAGGTTGTAGCCACGCGATCCATCACCGCAACCATGCGGAATTCCTCATCGTCGGTGCCCCCTTCGTCGTTGTTGGGGGTCTGGCGGTGGAAGGAGGTGGCGATGAGGTCCTCGAAGGTGGCATGGGGCAGCAAATCGCCGGCCAGCTGTTTGATCACGAACTGGTCGTAGGGTAAGTTGCGATTGAAGGCGTCGATCACCCAGTCACGATAGGGCCAGACGCCGGGACGATCGTAGTCCGCCTCGTAGCCTTTGCTATCCGCATAGCGCGCCAAATCGAGCCACATGGAAGCCCAGCGCTCGCCAAAGTGGGGCGAGGCGAGCAAGCGATCCACCTGTTTTTCGTAGGCGTGCGGTGAGGAATCCGCCAGGTAGGCGGCTTCCTGCTCAGGGGTGGGGGGCAAGCCGGTAAGGTCGAAAGACACTCGCCGCAAGAGGGTGGCCTTATCGGATTCGGGAGCAGGCGTGAGCCCTTCCTGCTCCAACCGTGCCAGAACAAAGCGGTCCATCGGTTGGCGCGCCCAATCAGGATGCTTTACCTGAGGGACTGGCTGTTGCGCCGGCGGGACAAACGCCCAATAGTCCTCCCACTTGGCTCCCTCCTTAATCCATCGGCGGAGCAGGGCGATCTGCTGCGGCGGCAGAGGCGGCGCGTGGTAGGGCATGCGCGTCTCGGGATCCGTAGAAGTGAGGCGGGCCATGAACTCTGAGGCGTCCGGGTTGCCGGGCACAATGGTGGTCCGTCCCGACTTACCGGTGCCCAGCGCCTCTTCGCGGAATATGAAGGAAACGCCGTTTTTCTGGCGCACCCCTCCGTGGCAGGCAACGCAATTCTGGTTCAGGATGGGACGGATGTCCCGGCTGAATTCCACAGTATTGTGTGGGTTCCTATGGAAGAGAGAGCTAATTGGCCAAACTGCAAGCGCGGCTACCGCAAGAATAGAGAGGGTAGCGGTTTTCGACCTGGAAAAGCGAAAAGAGGACGCTTGCCACGGGCTCACGCACCAGTGTAGCGGGAAAATCGGCTATCAACCCAGTCATTTAGTGGCAGCGGACCGAATCCGCAGGCCTAGGGCGCTGTAACACTGTTACAGCTGATTCAGGAGAGCCGCAGGGGCTAAAGAGGCCGCGGAAAGGTGGCTAACCGTTTCCGAAGAGGCCACCAGGGCTAATGCTCGCTGCGGCGAGGTAGCCCTCAATTTATAGGCCGGAACGTTTTCGCGGGTTTGAAAACCCGCTCTCCCCGGACTGAAGTCCGGGGCTGGCACCTATCCGCTCCGCCGGAACTAAAGAGGCTACGGAAAAAATTGTTGTTGCGAGCAGCCCTCGGGGGCTAAAGCCCAGTTCTCTCTCAGCCCTTTGCGGCCCGACTAAAGTCGTGCCCTGATACAAAGCATAAGAGCCGCGAGCCATACAAGAGTTGCGCATCACGCGGGTTTGGTTCTACTACTGAATCAGCTGTTACGGTTCACTAGCCAGGGCGCCGGCGACGATAGAGGAGGGCAATCGTGGTGGTGAGCCCCGGATTTCCTGTGAAGACCCGTGGCTTCGATGATCTGCATGCGGCTCTCTCTACGGAGAGCCGCACACGTGGTCATCGCCAGCAGCGCGAAGTAGGAAATCCGGGTACACCCGATAGACCGAGCTGCTTTTAGGAAAGTGCATCTTCGTTGCGACTTAGGATTTGCCTGCCTCGATGGCTTGCGTGTCGCCTTTGCCCATCGTAGCGCCGCACGAACCAGCCGATTCGTCTTCAAGGTTCTTTGGGTCGTCGTTTTTTGTAAAATTCGATAAAATTCGGTCCTTTTTGGTCTTTTTAGAGCATTGGCAACGCGCGTTTCTTTAGAGCCTCAGGCGCCAGGTATCGGGTTTCTTTGCCATAGAGGAAGGGACCCGGTTGTCTGGAGCAGAAGCGGACATGGGGGCATGAGGCGCCGACGGGGTCTCTTCCGAGGGGCTAGAGGGGCGGGCGAAGATGGATGGGCTGGATTCAAAGTCTGGGCCGGGAGTAGAACGAAGGTGCGAAGGCGCGTCTGCCGCCTCACCGGGCGGGGGATGGGGAACGCCAAGCACATCTTCGTCTCGGGCAGGGCCGGGCTGAGGGCCGGTGGTTTTCCCCTGTTGCTCACGAAGCCAGGCGGCGGTATCGATTGGCGGGGGAACGGGTGGAGGGGCGGATTTGTTCTGGTGGGAGCCGGCGCGACGGCCGTCGTGGGAATTAGGGATCAGGCCTTCGATGGCGACGATCATGGAGAGGGCCTTGATCTGGGCGGACATGCTGTTCCGCGTCATGTCGGGGTCCAGGTCGGCGATTTCCCAGAGGCGGGCCAGGACTCGCTCGCGGCCCAGCTGCAGCCGGCGCTGCTCGTCAGATTCTTGCTGCACGAGGCGATCGTGCATGGCGGCCCGGTGCTCGTGCATGTAGGCGCGGACCCGGGGTTTGGCTTTGGTGTAGGCGGCGGTGTCGGGGTTGAGACCGGCGGCTTCGGCGGCCTGACGGTCGGTCATAGTTCCAGAGAGAACCAGGTCGGCAAAGGTTATTTCCTGATCGGTGATGAGGTCGCTAACTTGATTTTTGGGCATAAGTGGCTCCGTTTGTCGGGAGGTTGTGAGGTTGCGAGAGAAGCTGCGCGCAGAGGTCTCTGAGCTCCGTGAAGCACTGTGGGAGCCGGTGTTCGGATTTCTTATCATTGCTTTAAAAGTAGTATAGGTTTTGCTTGTGCTCAAGGGGGGATTAGATGTTCGTTCCAACTAAGTTGGTTGAACTCTAAAGTTTCTGCCGATGTTACTGCAAGGCTGCTTTCAAGCGCTGAGCCTTTCCACACAGGTCGATCATCGGCCGTTCAACAGCTCAACACATGATTCGCACCGTAGTTCTAATTCATTCAGGGGTTGTTTCGTCTGTCGCACATCTCCTGTCGCGCATCTCCCGCGGACGGAGCAGTCGTGGCAAACTCACCGAGCTTCGTGTACTCACCAGCCTGGTTAAGCGACATCCGTCACACGTTACAAAATGCCCGAGCGCCCAGCCCACCTGGCGATATAGCTCTTGAGGAAAGAAGTGAAATCGTCTGCACCGCGTGGAAGTTTCTTTCCTCGATTGCTGATCCAACAGAAGTCTAGATTTACGACGGGGTTGATCAGCCGGCTTAGGACGACTTTGCGATTTCGGCAAGCGGGCAGCACGAAGGAAGGAATGATGGCAACACCCTCGCCAGCTTCCACCATCGCAATTTGCGTATCGAGGTAGTTGAAAACTGCGTACGGATGGAGCACGACCCCGATTCGCGCCAAGTGCTCGTCTATGAACTGCTGGACCAGCTGGCCCGGCGTCAGCGAGATCAGCCGCTCACCCTTCAGAGCCGACCAGGTCGTAGAAGTGCGGCGCAAAGTTGGATCGTGATCGGGGCGAATCACCATCAAAGAAAAGCGAAACAACGGCGTCCGGCGAATAGCGGACGAGGGCTTAAAAAACCCGCCGACGCTCATATCAAGTTTACCGGACTCAACCATCTGCGTGAGGGCGTCTCCGCCGACATCGAACACTTGAATTCGGATGTCGGGGCGGTGGCCGCGGAATTCCTTTACGACCTCCGGCAGAACGTTGGCCGCGATCAAGGGCGGCGCTCCGACGGACAATGACATGCTTCCTTCAGTGGCCAATCGCCCAATGCGAGAAACAGCGGCATCGAGATTTTCCAGACTCTGCTGTACGACCGCAAGCAATTCGCTCCCATGCGCGGTCAAGTCGACATGACGGGTCGTGCGATTAAACAAGCGGAAGCCGAGTTGCGCTTCCAATTCTTTTATCAAGACGCTGAGGCCCGAAGGCGTGATGTAGAGGGCTTCGGCGGCGCGGGAGAAGCTTCGATGTTGCGCCACTAGAAGAAAGGCACGAAACTGCCGCGAAGTGAATTCCATTGTTGAGGATTCATCAACAACTATCAAATTATTTGAACTTGTATCATAAATAGCTTTGAACTCAAATAGTGCATCGGCAGATGTTCGACCCATCCCCGCAGGTAGGGGAAGGAAACCCTTGGTAGAACAAAAGGCGGCGAATGCCATGTGGGAGAGCTGCCAATCCCGGATTCATCACCTCTTTACGGGCCTGACGCCTGTTCAGTGGCTGATCTGCGGTGTTTCCGCGCTCGGCTTCGCGTTCGATCTTTACGAGACCTTAGTGATGCCGCTCATTGCCCGTCCTGCACTCAGCTCTCTCGGGCACTTCAAGCCCGGCAGTGCGGTTTCCAACCTCTGGGTGGGACTGTTGTTTTATCTGCCATTGGCTTTCGGGGGTATCTTTGGACTTCTGGGCGGCTACTTGACAGACCTATTTGGGCGCCGGCGGGTCCTGGTGTGGAGCATCCTCTTGTACGCGTTCTCGGCCTGCGCTGCCAGCTTTGCAGTTACCTTGCCGCAGTTATTATTTTTCCGCTGCACCACCGTCATCGGCGTGTGTGTGGAATATGTGGCTGGGATAGCGTGGGTGGCGGAGCTCTTCTCCAATCCTAAGCAGCGTGAATCTGTATTGGGGTATACACAGGCTGCCTTTGGCTTAGGAGGACTTATGGTGACGGGAGCCTACTATGCCGCCGTCACCTACGCCGAACGATTCCCAGCCATTCACGGTGACCACGAGCCTTGGCGCTACACGCTCCTGTCCGGGCTGATCCCTGCGATTCCGCTCCTGCTTACGCGGCCGTTTTTGCCTGAGTCGCCAATCTGGCAAGAGAAGAAATCCGCGGGAACGTTAAAGCGGCCGAGCATCGCGGAGTTATTCCAGCCGACACTGAGAACGACCACGTTGGTTACTACATTGTTGGTGGCGTGCAGCTATGCGCTGGCTTCAGGGGTCATTCAGCAGACACCTCGTATGGTTCCCGGCCTTCCCGAGGTTCGGAGGCTCGCGCCTCGCGTGGTGGAGCAAACCGTGAGTGGCGTGCAATTGTTTCAGGAACTCGGAACAATTGCCGGGCGCTTGCTGTTTGCATTCCTCGTGGTCCGGATCGCGAAGCAGCGGCGCCTGCTGCGCGTCTTTCTAGTTCCTGGATTGCTCGTTTTCTCTTGCCTGTACTTTTTTGCCGCAACGCGCAGTTTGGCACTCGTCAAGTGCGGGATTTTTCTCGCAGGTCTCTTAATGAACGGGCCGTTCAGCCTTTGGGGTAACTATTTGCCGCGGATGTACCCGACACACTTGCGCGGCACCGGCGAAAGTTTCGCGATCAACATAGGCGCCCGAGTGATCGGAGCATCGGGAGTACTGCTCACTACGCAGCTCGTCAACGTCATGCCCGGTCCCAGCGCCGCTACCCGCCTTGCATACTCGGCCGGCGCTCTCGCGGTCCTAGCTTACTCTTTGTCATTGATCGGGAGTTTCTGGCTTCGCGAGCCGAAACACGCTCAACTGCCTGACTAAAGTTTCCAGGGTGCCACAGCGATCGCGAAACTCGATTCTCAAGGCTAGAGGGACAGATAATTGGTGCTTCAGCGGGCCGAGCCTGCCGTGAGTGCATTACATATTGCTGAAGTGCCAGAACAAGTAGTTCGTCGCTTCGATTGCCTATGCCCGGTTCAAGGTAGTTCACGCGCCCTGGCATTTTTCTTGATATGATCGCCCGAACTGCGAAAGTGCGGTTATGCCATATTTCATCCTTTCTCTTGGCCTCTGTTTCGCTGTGATTGCGCCTGGCTGGGCTATCGACCAGATGGATGCAGGAGATCCGCACGTGCTTGGCGCAGTGGGATGCAAAGACTCGGCCACGCCCGGAAAGCTGCCTCCCAACACGGATTGCGCCATCCTTTTGCACAAGAACTTCGACGTCCTGCCCCCCGGCCCCTTGGCTTGGCGCTTTGAGAATTTCTCAACAACCGAAGCCGCGCGCCGCGTCGCCACGCCCGCGAGTGCGGTCGTAGAAGCGGAAGGAAAAGTCTGGCTCATCACTCTTGCGGCAAAGGGTGGCCACACCAAGGGCGCAACCTTTGTTTCGGAGACGGAGCTGCTCCCACCGATTCCTTCTGGCCCAAGCTACGAGATCGTCGTCTCCGAGGCCAGGCTCGGGTCTGAAGCCAAGGTCATGGTGCACAAGCATTCTGGACCAGAAACGTGGTTTCTGCTCACCGGGGAACAGTGCGTTGGAAGCAGGCGACAGCGTTCTAAACCAGGCTTCGAGCAGGAGACTTGTTGGGTGACCGGCAATCCAGAAGCTATTCCCGAAGTGCTCGTAAAGTCACGTTATAGGTAAGTTCCCCCCCGCCCTCCGGTACGCTGGATCGGTATGAAGCTTCGGAATCGGCAAAGGCATTGAGAGGTAAAAGATCACGGTTCGTGGACGACACCGTCGATTTTCACTTTTTTGCACGAGAAGCAAAAGTGGATGTCTTTGCCGGGAACAAGTTCTGATAGATCCAACCGTCGCCACCAGTGCAGTCCGATGCGGCAGAATTGTCCGAGGATGATGTTGGCTTCACACTCTCGGTGTGGCCATAGTTTCGCGACCTGCGTTGCGAGGTCAGAATTGGGCGATCTGTAGGTGGGTTCAACCACGGCAGTCATGGTATAGGGTCTCTTGAGGGAGTCGCAAGATCAAACCGGCTGCGGTGATTCCCCATCGCGGACAGTCGTGTTGCCGTCGGGGACTGCCTGCGAAGTCGTGTTTCAGGGAACAACATCGAAACACACTCAAGCAACGCCCGAGGTAGAGCCTAACCAGCCATGTGAGATTGCCACCACGTAGGCTTCTTGACGAACACAATGACTTGTCCCGGAACAGGTTTGAGAGTCCTGCCTACTTTGTTTGGGCACCAGATTCCGCCAGCCGAATCTGGTTTGCTTAAGAATCCCACTGATACAACATCGTTGAATGTCATTACGGCATGATCGCCGCATTGTTCCTTCTTATTAGGCGGATACACTGAAATTTCGATCTTCTGTTTGTCATTACAGAAGTTCGAAATCTTCGCAATTCCTTCATTGTTTGTTATGGACCTATTGGGTACCGAATTGCGTGGAGGACCCGCGCAAAAATACTCAACCTCCACATTAGCTTGAGGCTTTCCATCAAGGGCGTCCAGCACGAGCACGTTCAAGTCTTGAGCCATGACCTTACCGTGAGGAGAAATCACTCCCGCGATCAGAAACCAGAACAAAAAACGTATTAACCGCATCTGCTATTCCTCCAATGGACGACTCATCGATCCAACTCAAATCGCTCCGTCTCCTCTTCAGTTTAGCCAGGCTCCCGAAAAGTCTGGTTTTCGGTAAGTTGCCCGGTGGGTATCAAGGCGCTCTACCCCCGAAGGGTGGAGCAAGTTACCGGAAATCCCGTTTTCAGGCACCAAGGCTCGGCAGTTGGGATTGCTGCTGCGGCACAATGAGAAGGTAGGCATAATCGGAGGCGCCGCCGGTAGCTTGTTCTTACGGGCTACTCGGAAAATATCCAGCTGCACGCACCAGCCTTCCCAACCATGAGAACGGCACCGCCGCTAATGCCGTAGGTCAGAAGAGCTTATCTCGGCTCAAGGACGGCAAAGTGATCGGCGTGGTCGATGAAGACGCGCCGGAAAAGCCCGGTAGGCAGGACACCGTCGAATCCCTTTACGCGGGCATCCTTCTGGATGCCAGCGAGGCTGAAGAAGGGCACGCGGGACAATTCGAGTGAGCCGATCTTCACGTGCTGCGGAAAGCTAAGATCGTTGTTTTGATCGGAGCTACGGTCGAACTTGGCAATAATAGACCCCCTGGGAGGCGTGTTGGTTCTGCGTACATCGGGAATCGACGCAGTCAATTGTCGTGCCAATCCAGCGAGTAGATCTCCTCGGTGCCGGTGTCCCGCAGAATGATCGGGACGCCGTCTGGAGTGAGGCCGAAGACAACGCCCGCCAGGAAGCCGGCCAGTCGAACGCTATTCAGGGGGGCAATCCGTTCGACCTTGCGGTCGCTCACCCGGACACGCACCACCGCCGGTCCGTTTTCGTAACTCAGGTGGTACAGAAATCTGCTATCGGGCGACCATCGCAAGACGCCCGTACCGCTATCCAGGTTGGTCCACTTCCCGGTCGCGAAATTGAAGAGGACGATGGTCTGAGAGTCAATCGCATTGGCGGCAATGTAGCGGCCATCCGGGGACCAGGCGGCACCAAAGTATCCTTCCGAGCCTGGAATCTTCCGCTTTTCGTGCGCGGCCAGGTTCAGCGTTAATACGCCGAGTGTATCCGGCGTTCTTTCGCTCCACGGCGCGTAGCTGAAAGCCACCGATTGTCCGTCCGGCGACCAGGATGGCGAGAGTTCGGCATGCTCGGCATTGGTGAGCGGCTCGGGCGCGCCGCCGTCGGAAGAGATTTCATAGTTTCTGGTTTGAGTACCCCGGCCAAAAGCTGTAAAGGCGATATGTTTGCCATCCGGGGACCAGGAGTGAGTGAGCACGATAAGCGGAGCGAAGGTCAGTTGCTGGCGTTCGCTGCCGTCGGCGCGGCTTTTCCAAAGCGTGCCTTCGGGGAACAGAACATAGGATATCCATCGGCCATCGGGGGAAGGATCGACCATCTCCGCCGATAGACCGCCCAATGCCTGCACCCATTGCTGCGATTTCTCGTCCCACCGTTGGGCCTCGCCGCGCAGCAGCTGCCCCAGGACGTAAAGCTTCTTGCCGTCGGGACTCAACACTGGAGAGTGGGAACTGAGCTGCCCGGAGGTCAGTTGAAAAGGCTTATTGGAAGAGCGATGCCAGAAGTCCACAAGCGGACGCCTGTCGCGAATTGCCCAAATCTCCGCCTTGTCGTTGCTGGTGGATTCGAAGACATAATACTTGCCGTCGGGAGTCCAGTTTCCGCAGCAATTCGCCGATGACGTGTTCCATCCAGGCAAGAGAGGGTGAAGTCCGGTTCCATCTGCGGAGACCTCCCATAGCGATGGGAGAGATGTCTTCCTGTCCAGCACGGTCAGTCTGACGGTCTTCCCATCCGGAGACCATCGCGGCCCCCATCCTGGTCCCGGCAAGTGGACGACCCTCCTTATGCTCGTGCCGTCGCTTCTCGCGCGGTATAGGTCCCCGATGCCGACATAGGCGATCTCGCCACCGTCGGGAGACCATGTCGCATCGTTTGCGGCAAGGCCTGCCAAAGGGCGTGGCGTGCCAGCCGGAACCGGCACATACCATAGCGACCCTGAACCTCCAGGATGGGTTGAGTAGTCGATCACAAGCAGCGTGGAGCGGTCCCGGGAGATGTCCAGGATCTGCCAGGCGCCGATCGGCATTGGAATGATAGCGGTGTCGCCTCCGGCCGATGATACTTGAGCTAGAGTGGTTGAAACTGCCGTGCCCTCGGTGAAGTACACGCGAGTGCCGTCGGTGACCAACGGGGCGTTGGTTGCCGCTACTGCGGCAATAATGCCATGTTTCCGGAGCCCATCGTGGGTTACCTGGAAGTATCCGGATACGGTGGGCTGCGCGGGTGGTCGCAGGAAGATGTAAGCCAGCACGCCTAGAGCGGCGACAGTCGAGCCTATCGTAATCGCCGGCAGTCGGGTTTTCTTTGCGGGCACGGGTGGCGACGTTGTGCCGCTGCTTGCCTTTGGCGTCTCTGTCTGGCCGGAATCGAGATCGTGTTTCAGGCTCTCGAGATCACGATGGATTTCGGCGGCGTGTTGGTAGCGCTGCGTCCGCTCCTTCTGCAATGCTTTGGCGATGATTTCATCGAGACGAGCAGGAAGATCAGGACGCAAGAGCGAGGCTTGCGATGGGCTGCCGTGCAAGACCGCGTCGAAGATCATCGCGGTTGTCTGGCCGCCGAATGCCCGGCGTCCGGTCGCCATCTCATAGAGCACCGCGCCGAAGCTGAAAAGGTCGGTGCGCGAATCGATTTCTTCACCCGACGCCTGTTCGGGAGACATGTAGGCCACGGTCCCCATCGTCGTACCGGGAAGAGTGGCGTTATCCCTTGTATCGTCAGTGACGGCGAGTTGCGGCGAAGATATTTTGGCGACGCCGAAGTCGAGGACCTTGGCGTGATTCCTGGGCGTAATGAAAATATTGGCGGGCTTGATGTCGCGGTGCACGATGCCCTTGGCATGGGCTGTCTCCAAGGCGTCACTAATCTCGATGCTCAGCGTCAGCAATAGGCTGAGCGGCAACAGACCCTGGGAGAGGCGCTGCTTGAGGGTCGCGCCCTCGAGGTATTCCATTGCGATGAAGGCCTGGCCCTGTTCTTCACCGATGTCGTAGACGGTGCAGATGTTTGGATGATTCAAGGCGGAAGCGGCGCGAGCTTCGCGTTGAAACCTGCCTGACGCCTGTTTATCATGGATGACTTCTTCGGGTAGAAATTTGAGCGCGACGGAACGATGCAGGCGAGTGTCTTCGGCCTTGTAAACGACTCCCATGCCGCCGCTGCCGATCTTTTCCTCGATGCGGTAGTGGGAGATGGCTTGCCCTGCTTGGAGGCCTCCTGCAGGAACTTCCGCCGCCGTCATTGAATTTGCGAACGTGAGACCGGCCGCGTCAATTGCGGGCTTTTCGAGAAAGCTCCCGGCATTCCTGCGGGCGCTCATCAAGGACGCTACTTCCTCTTGCAACAGTTGATCGTCGCCGCAGGCCTGACGCAGAAAAGTGGTGCGCTGCTCTTCCGGCAACTCGAGCGTTGCCTCCAGCAGATCACCGATCTGTTTCCAGCGTTCAGGATTCATGGGCAGGCGCCGCAGTCAACTCACGATACAGCCATGCTTTAGCCGTGTTCCAGTCTCTTATGATGGTGATCGGCGAGACCTTCAGCACGACCGCGGTCTCCTCCACGCTCTGCGTCAGCGAAGTTCTTCCATTAGGCCGCCAACTCATGAGCTATTATGCCGCCGGGCTAGCGTTGCCAGCGGGTAAACTTGCCTTTCCTATGCCGACGAGCCAATGGCAATCCCAGATTTGACCCTCCGTAGTTGCCTGAAAGTCTGGTTTGCGGTAACTTCCTCAGCCCGGGGGAGCGTCTGGCTCGATGCCCAGCTTGTCATTCACGGCGTGCACGATCCGCTGCCGGGAGCCAAGATAACGCTCCGTGGTCTCGACCGATCTGTGCCCAAGCAGGAACTGGATTTGCTCAAGTTCGCCACCGGCTGAATGACAAAGCCTTGCACAGGTTCGGCGAAGGTCGTGAGGAGCCACCTTCTCGATAGCAGCCTTTTTGGCAGCTTGGCGCACGACCCACCAGACCACCTTCTCACTGATACCCGAGCCCCACACGGTGCCGCTGTGGGTGACACAGCGGAAGATCAGCCCGTCCTCAATGCAAGCAACCGCCACCCATTCATCCACGGCAGCTTTTACCCAGCAGGGCACCGGCACCGTGCGCACATGTCCGCCCTTACCGAACAGGTCAACAATGGCCCAGTGATCGTCTCGCTGCTGAAGGTGCACCAGGTTCAAGCTGACCAGCTCGGCACGCCGCAGGCCGCAGCCCAACAGGATGGCCAGAATGGCATGGTCTCTTTTGCCCTTCGTTTCGCCCGTGTTGGGAGCGTCTAGAAGCCTGCGCCCTTGAGCGCAAGTAAGCCAATTGCCGAGGCGAGTGCCGAGTTTCTTCGCGCCTTTAACCCGCCTAATACTTGCTGCAAGATCGGGACTGAGCAAGCCGTTGTCGGCAGCCTCGTAGGCCAGTCGGCGCACAGCCGCCAGCCTTAGGTTGATGGTCGCGGGGGCAAGCCGCCTGGCTTCCAATTCATAGCGGTACCGGAGAACTACGGTGCGACCGAACGCCAGTCTGGGTTCGGAGCAGTACCAGGCGATGAAGTCATTGATGGCGAAGGCATAGGTCCGTTTCGAGGCGACCGAGCCGAGGCTTTGTAAGACTGATGTCTTGGAGTGGTCAAGATCAGGCAGGCGCAGCACATTCTTTGCTGAGCCGCGCTTGGCTCCAGGTTTCTTTGGCATGGGCGCGGTCTCCCTGAACCGCCCCGCCATGATCGACCGCTGAATGATCGGCAACCGGCATCACGCGCCCGGAAGTTACCGGGAATCCCGTTTTTCGAGAGCCGTTAAGGGCGCGGTTGTTGCTGCGGATGAGCCAAGGTCTGGATGCGACCCTCTGCAGCTAGATCCCAACGAATTTGCAGAGGTGTCTTGCCGCGATACGCACCGACGTGCACATGAGGATTCTTAGCGGTTCCGTTATCTCCGTCCAAAGCCACCACTTGTCCCACACCGACGTGATCGCCTTGATGGACTCTTATGTTATCGAGATGTGCATATACCACGACCACCCCATCCGCTCGCCGGAACTTGATGTAACCGGGAGGTGGCTGTCCTGCATTTCCTGGAGTGTTAGTTATGTCATTTATCCCGATCTCGATAACATCCCCATCGAAAGGGGCATGGACCTCGACATGCCAGCTATACCAGTCTTCGTTGGTAGCACCGTTTGTTCTGTAGAACCGCAACACCCCCTTGGACGCACCCATACCACCCAGGACGAGGCAATCCGAGCCGAGCGCATCACCGAGATCGCTTAACTCACCGCTCACATGCTCCGTACAGGCGAACCGCTGGTAGAAGAGAGGCGCAATCTCAACCGCTTGGATCGGTGTATCGCCGGTGGCATAGGCAAGCGTTGACGGAATCGTCAAGTTGGCGAGTGCAAAAAGAATGCGCCTAATCATGGTCGTCGCTCCTGACAAAGGAGAACACTACTCCTCATGGGACTCCCTGAAAAGTCGCATTTTCTGTAACTTCCGCCCAGCCTTTGGGCCCGGGCGGGCAAGTTACCTATAACCCCGTTTTGCAGGCACTCCGCTTTGACTGGCGGAAAATTCACTTGTCCGACAAAGCCGACTCTTCGTCCAAGTGGAAAGTCTCCCACCGGAAGTCAGTGAACTCTAGGGCGTATCTGGATACTAATCCGTATTTTTAGCGAGGGATAAACTCGCTACAGCGTTTTGAGGAATGCAATCAGGTCTTCCTTTTCCTGTGGAGTGAGATCAAGGCCGAAGGGGTGGCCTCTTACGGCGTAGGTCGCTTCGCCGTACGGTTTGAAGCCAGTTGGCATGTAATCATCCTTGAGGCGGTTGGGGTTGAACCAATCCTCTAGAGTGGCGCACCACCCACTGTGACCGAACATGTTGCGGTACCAGACACCCTTGAGGGAAGGCACTTTGTAGTAGCCGGTTCCTCGCCGGGTCTTGAGCGTGAGGTCGGAGTCGGTGCCAACGGAGATGGGCAATATCTCATACTTTGCGCGGGCGTCGGCCGGGATCGAGAAGCCTTCCGCGGGAGTGAGTTTGTTGTTGGTATAGAGAGGCGGCGTGTGACAGGCAGCACATCCTTCGCGCGCGAAAATCTTCTGACCGCGCGCTGCCAATGCGTCGAATTTGTTCGGGTTTGGCGGTGGCTTGAGGGAGTAGATGTAGAGCGCGAGTGCATAAAGCTGCTCGTCGCTGTAGCGACCCCCGACGTTCGTAGGCTCCGGCAAGGTCTTAAATTTGGGTATGTCAGCAGGAATGAAGCCGTCGAAGCTGGCGAGCGCGTCCCCACCCTGATTGAGAGCGGCATAGCGCATGAGATCGACGATGGAGCGCTGTTGTTGCAGACCGGTTCGATCGAGATAATGACGGTCTCTCACGCCGATCAGATCCGGTATCTGCATCGGCTCGAACAGACTCCCGCGATGGCGTGGGGCGACTCCTGCAGGAACTGAGGCAATCAATATGCGAACCTGCTCGTCGGACAAGGTCTTGAGCCGGTCTAACGGGTCCGGGTGAAGCCATGGCACATCGAAGAGTGCCTGCCATCCAAACCAGGGAAAAGCTGGCTCCTGGGCCAATGCAAGGCCAAAAGGGAAATTTCCCTGTGCTCCCTTCACGATGACGGCTCCGGGCATCACACGTGTATGACACATGCCGCAGGAAAAGGAACCAAGTTCAATCTTTCCCTTCTCCCGGATGACATAGTGCATGAACGGAAGAACTCCGTCGGAAGTGAGCGGCATACCGGTCTTTTCATACCATGCACTGCTGGTGACGTCTTCCACCCGAAAACCAGCCGGGTTTTCCAGTGAATAGATACTCGGGGCATCGAAGGCGATCTCGCCTGCTTTGATCCAATCCGCTTCGGTTTGCAGCTTTGGCTTGTGGGAGGCGTCATCCCATACGATCACAGGATCCTGTTTCTTGAGCCATTCCATGTATCCGGCCGGCTCGCGGCCCGGGGCGTAGACAGGATATTGCTTGTAGATGCTGCGCACCGGGATCCGGTAGTAGTAATCGGCTGAAGCATGCTTTGGCGATCCGATGGGGTTGGCCAGCGGAACTTCGAGCGTTCTCATCGCCTCGTCGTCCCACATCTTTGGAACAGCCGTTCCGTTTACCTGAGGAGACTGGCCGAACATTCCAACGTGAGGCAGAAGCGCGAGTCCGATGAACGTCAACTTTGCGACGTGGTGTAGCATTGCTTGGATATTCATGGCAGCTCCCGTGTCTCAACCAACGACACGCATTGCGTCACTCACTATCCGCCTCGCCACCGGTGCCAGCCTAGTAGGAATGCGACATCACGCGCTGTTTCCTTTAAATGGGGACTAGAATACAGGCAAGTATCAGAATCTCGTCGACCTCGGGCCCGCAAAGAGGGAGGTCACATCGTGCGCACGATTCAGACAGCAAAACCGCGACCTGAACTTAGCAAGTTTGTGCAGGTATATGGGCATCGCGAGTTGGAATGCACAGGCGCCCCTTTCTCGCGGCCGGATTGGTCTAACCTGGAGCAGGGAATAGCTTTTAACTTCGATGGCCAAACCACGCTTAACCGTCCGAATGGAAGGAGCAGGGTAGCTCCAAAAGCCTACATCTTCGGAGGATCGACGCCCCCCTGCGGAGGCCAAAGTTTCTCCGGTCATGTTCAATCATTCGCGGTCTTTTTGAAGCCTCTGTCGTTCTGGCCGCTCTTTCGCATACCGTCAAGTGTCCTTGTAAACAAGGACATTGATGCTGAGGATCTTCTGGGACCGGAGATTCTGGACCTTTGGTCGAAGCTGGCAGAGTGCAGGACTTTCCAGGAGCGCATCTTCGCAGCTGAGCGTTATCTAATGCCCGTCGTTTCTCGTGCTCGAGGGAGCACTCTGATTGCAAGAACCGCACATCACATGCTGGATCGCAACGGTGCGATTCGAATCGGCGAGATTGCCGATCACGCAAGACTAAGTGTGAGACAGTACGAACGTCGCTTCCTGGAAGAGGTGGGTTTCACACCGAAGACATTCGCACGAACGAGACGCTTTCAGAGAGCATTGGATGCGAAACGTTTCTTCCCGCAGCGCACGTGGCTAAGCATCGCTCATGAGTTTGGATATTTCGATCAGATGCACATGGTCCGTGACTTCCAGATCCTGGGCGGCGACGCACCGAGCAACTTGCTTGATCAGAGTGGCGACCTTCAGCCGTGGTCTCTTCCTCCGGTACTGGAGCTGAGATAACTCTCGATCTCTAACCAGCGGACGGCGCTAGCCGCTTGTGTCAAGGTCACCCAGATTTGTAACGAAAAGTCGGCCAGTGTTTACAAATCCAGTCCACCTGGACATAACCGGCTTCTCGGACAAATGCCCGCAAAGTCGCAATTTCGGTAACTTCCCCTATCGGCAGATCGGACACCGGCAATTTACCGATAATCCCGTTTCAAGGTAACGAGCAGGTCCGTGTGGACCGCTACGCTTGTGAAGTGGAGACCCCGCCTAGCAACGTTCTAACTCCACCTCTCGTTCGATTGCGCAAGTTATAGTCGCTGTCAGAGAGCAATGCGCGGTCCAATCCATTACCCTGGCTGCGCCCCCGCTCTTCTGGGCCGCGGAACTTACCGCAAACCAGATCCCACTATCCCTTCCTGTCGTCGACCATACGCAGTTTTTTGCCGCCTGCTTGATCCATGGCCCAATGAAGGGACGACTACTTCTGGGCTGCTCCTTCTTCGACATACTGCATTTTGAGGCTCTGGTGGCCGTAGTAGGAAACCGTGTCGTCGATGCCGACTTTGTAATCAGTGCAGCCAGCCTTTCCACCGCAGCCGGTGTAGAAGCCCTTCGCTGCCTTGGGAGATTCGAAGTCGAAATCAAATTGCGGGTTGCTGTATGGTTCACCATCGAGTTCGACCTTCATCGCATCGACCCAGGCAGTTCCGACGCCGGTGAAGACCACGCCGAAATTGATGTTGGAGGCGGTCTTGCCGACGGGCAGCTCGAACTCGTAGAGGGTCCATGGCGTGGTACCAGTTGCCCCGCGAACTGTGCCATTATTGTCGTCCGGCGTGCCATCGATGATCCGCGCCTGGGAGTTATCGAAAGCCAACACGGGACGATTGGTGCCTTCTCCGGGACCGTCGACGCGCCACCACAGGCCGGCATAGCCATTACGAACATTCTCGGTCTTGATCCAGGCGCTGAAGTGTACCGTCTTGCCCGAGGCGTCCTTCACGGGAAATGTGCCCGTAACGACACCAAACGAGGGACCACTCTGCTTCTGCGGTGTTGCCGCACGAAGCATCTGGTTGAGCACCGGCTCCGTGATGCCAGCCGCGTGCAGCGCCAGAATGCCCTCGGCTGAAACGTCGAACTTCACGGGCGTCTTCTGAATAGCGAGAATGATGGTCGACTCAGGCACGCCGACGCGCCACATTTCAACAACATCACCGTTGGTGAGCGGTTTGGGCTGCTTGCCGGTTTGCGCGAAAGCTGCGAGCGCAAGGAATAGGAGTAGCATGCCGCGTTTCATGGCGAAGATTCTAGTCCAGTTTTGCGTGATCCGCAGCCACGGGGACTCGCGAAACTGTTGCGGCGGCAAAAACAGGAGGAGCCACAAGTCCGTGCTCCATCGATGAGCCCGAACCGCCGTAAGGTCTCGTTATCGGTAACTTGCCCCCGGGCGGAGGGGGAAGTCATAATCTGGCGATGGGGAGAGCTGCCGTACTCCAGCCCAAAATTCACCCTGTGCCTGCCCTTCGCAAGCCGTGGTTCAAAAACAAAATAATCTGCGATGAGGGATGGTCGGTCGCGTTCTCCGGCAGTTCGTGGCGTGTAGACAGATACGACTATTGCGAGGAAGGCAAACACCTCATTCTGGGAGGCGAGGGTGCGGCGGGGCAGATGGACATTTTTTTAAACCGTACCCTGGCTTGGGGCGATCCCCCCAACGTGTCTATGGATGAGGAAACGCAGGAAAGAGTACTTCGCAATATTACTGTGGCGTTCCAGTGGGCTGGCTTCGACGTGGGATTCTTTCTTCTCGATGAACCTGAGTCCCCTGCCGAGTAAGATGGCTCCTCAATCTCCTCAAAAGTCGCATTTTCGGTTCCTATGACCGGCCGGTAAACATGTCAAGTTACCGAGAATTTGGGCGTATATTCGTCGACAGCATCCCTATTACAGAACTTGAACTGCTTTGCCGTTCCTATGCGCAGCGGGGAATACGTATCATGTCGCGGCATTTCGCTGAGAGCGGAGCCCCTCGTCCTGTCCGTGGAATGAGCAAGTTTCGACTCCCGACAACCTCGGAAAGCCATTTGGTCAGTTGCACCAACGGGCCACGGAGGACCCTGCCGAACTTTCACCTGCGAGCAACGTGGAGCTCTCAGGCTCTGGGCCTTGTTTCCCGGGCTGGAATACCCGCGCGAAAAGCCGCAGGGAGTTGCTGCCGGGCCATATCACCTCTTTACCGCCAATTGTGTGCAATATTGGCCATTCAAGGGATATTGACGCACCTACTATGAGACAAACAGTGGTCTGTGCACCGCGGCGGGCGGCCGCGGCGGGCGCAGAGCCGTTATGTGAGTCGGATGAAGTCCGGGTACCCATTTATGGGTCGGCCCATAATCGAGGCTATCAATGATGGAACAGATTCGAGAAGTGTCGCCGAGTCCCAGGGCCAGATTGACCGGCGCCCTATATCTGCTTTACTTTCTGACGGCAATCCTTGGTCTGTTGCTGGTGAGCCGCGGCTTTGCTGTTTCTGGCAATGTCACCAACATCATCTCGACTGTGTGCTATTTCGTTGTGACGCTTCTCTTCTATGGCCTGTTCAAGCCGGTGAGCGGTCGTCTCTCATTGCTGGCGGCGCTCTTTAGCCTCGGTGGATGTATTGTTATGTCCCTTGGCCTCTTTCATTTCGACTCACCCGTCAGCCCTCTGCTATTTTTCGGGCCGTTTTGTTTGCTGATCGGCTATCTCATCTTCAGGTCAAGCTTCCTTCCTCGCATTCTCGGCGTCGCGATGGCCTTCGCCGGTTTGGGTTGGCTGGCCTTTCTGCTCCCGGCCGTCCCAAACTATCTCTCTATCGCCATCAAGGTCATCGGCTTCCTCGCGGAACTATCGCTTTGCCTGTGGCTCCTTGTGATGGGAGTGAATGTCCAACGATGGAAGCAACAGGCTAGCCCAGCTAAGACATCAATCCCGACAGGAGAGCCGCTGTCTGCAACAAAAGGGTGAGCAGCCCTGCGCAGCGTTGAGAAAGAACCGTCAATTACTACTTGATTAAGAGGCGCACTCGCCCCAGTTGAAGAAGGCAAATCCAAAGTGTCCGATAAACGGCTTCTCAGACAAGTGCCCTTGCTTCGGTAACTGGACGCATATTCGTCGACAGTATACCTATTACAACTTGAACTGCTTTGCCGTTCCATTGCGTAGAGGGGAATAGGTCATGTCGCCGCATTTCGCCTCAAGGGGCTAAAGAGACCGCGGAAAGGTCGCTAACCGTTTCAGAAGAGGCCACCAGGGCTAATGCTCGCTGCGGCGATGTAGCCCTCAATTTATAGGGAACGTTTTCGCGGGGGTTGAAAACCCGCTCTCCCCGGACTAAAGTCCCGGGGCTGGCACTATCCGCTCCGCCGGAACTAAAGAGGCTACGGAAAAAATTGTTGCGAGTAGCCCTCACGGGCTAAAGCCCAGTTCTCTCTGAGCCCGTTTGCGGCCCGACTAAAGTCGTGCCCTGATACAAAGCATAAGAGCCGCGAGCCATACAAGAGTTGCGCATCACGCAGGTTTGGTTCTACTACTGAATCAGCTGTTACATCGAGTTCCTGCGCCGCTTTTGCCAACACGTGCTGCCCCGAGGCTTTGTCCGCGTCCGCCACTTCGGCTATCTCGCCAGTGCCCACCGTACCGCTCTGCTCGCACGCGCTCGCGTTCAGCTTACTTGCCAAGCTCGGCCCAATCCCCGCATCGACAACTCCCAGTTAGCCACTTGGCGCTGCCCACACTGCGGAGCCAACATGCGCATCGGGCCCAACCTTACCTCGCAACAACTCGCCTTCCGATGCCAACTCTCCGACTCTTCCTGATTCCAACGCCATCCAATCGCTCTCAGACGGGTGCCGGCACGTCTTCGCACATCTACGCCCTAACCGCAAAACTACGGCCTTATCGCCTATCCGTGTCAGCATGCAGCTCGCGAAATTACCGCCTCCACGAACACCTACTTCGCATAGCACCCTCTCACGCCTCCTACTTCCACACTCTCCCCCGCGTTCCCCTAGGCCGAGTCTCGCCCTCAGCTCCATAGCAGCGCCCACCACTGCCAGCGCCTTCCTTCAAGCCTCCTTATCGAAAATGCCTCGGAGGAATTTCTCGCCCCCTCAGCAACCTGCCCCGAGGCATTTCCGATCAAGGCTAACGACTATACAGACATGTGCCAAATTCCGATTTGTCGACTACCAGGCCAAGTGACGAGAAACCTGTTTCTCAATACCGATACATCGGATTTAGCCCATGTATAACCGCGTGAAACTTTGGAACGCATCGGTGTTTTGCTTCACGGAACCGGAACTCCAACGGCGGATGAGCTGGCGCCCGTCAATAACCACCGCCCGTCGATCTTTTGCGCTTCACCGTCAAGGCTTACGTGACTCTTGGCTGTCCAAAACGGCTGGCCGGTGGCTGGATTCAGCGATACGTCGAAGTAATGGCATTCGAAATAGACCGATGATTTCCATTGGCCGTCATCGCCCTTTACAGGGACAAACTTCGTTTTGAATGCCGGCGAAAGCGACACAAACTTATTGGCTGCCTGCAACCCGCCGGAAACATACTTGAAGAAGGTGCACAGCGTGCCCTGTTGGCCGGCGGCAGACGTGTCGCCCGAGGGTGGAGGGCAACTTGCGGGGTCATCCGGATCGCCGTTTCCGATATAATTTCCCGCCGTGGCAGTAGTGTTGACAATCGTGAGTTGGGCGTCTTTAGCCCAGATCGAGAGTGCGTCGCGGATTCGTTGAGTTATCACTGTAGGCGAATCCCCATTCAGCGGATCGTGCACGCTGACTGCCGCATGAAAGGTTGCGTGAAGCTGCTCCAGTTCAGCCATTTGTGCGAGTTGTTCGTCATCGTCCCGCCAATTATTGGCATGGTCGGCTCCTGACTGCGCTACAACCGGCGCCGTCAACAATGCCCCCGCAAGAAGCATGCTGAGTAGCGCTGCCATTTTCATGAATATCGATTTCATCTCCGTCTCTCCTTTGATCCTGGGGCGCGGTTTTCGTGCTCACCGCGCCTCTTGGTTTGCCTTCACTCCATATAGCGAGAATCGCGACGGAAACCTGTAAGTCAGAAGGAAGCTTTCTCGGGCACACCAAGATCCTGAGACCACCGGGTGGTGTAATATTTACGCAATTGCCATTCCTCCGGCCCCGGAGATTCGGATGGACGACGCCCTCGGACACGAGATCACCCAACTGCTTCAGGCGTGGCGCCGGGGCGACGAAGATGCTCTGGACAAGCTCACCCCTCAGGTTTATCGCGAGCTGCATCGGGTCGCCAGGCGTTGCATGGGACGGGAACGCGACGGCCATACGCTACAAACGACGGAGCTGATCAATGAGCTTTATCTGCGTCTATCCGACCTCAAGCTGATCGACTGGCAAAACCGGGCACATTTCTTCGCGCTGTGTGCGCGACAAATGCGACGCATTCTCACTGACCAGGCCCGTGCCCGGCGATCGCACAAACGCGGCGATGGAGCAAAAGCGATTTCATTGGACGATGCTCTGACAATCTCTCCGGAACCCTCCGCTGATTTGGTCGCTGTGGACGATGCTCTTAATCAGTTGGCGAAGGTGGACGAGCGCAAAAGCCAGGTCGTAGTGTTGCGTTTTTTTGGCGGTCTCAACGTTGAGGAAACTGCGGAAGTCTTGAAAGTTTCGCCTGAAACCGTGGCGCGTGATTGGCGGTTGGCCAAGGCGTGGCTGATGCGTGCCCTGAGCGAAAATAAATCCGATGAAACCTGAACGGTGGGGAAAAGTCGAAAGCATTTTTCACAAAGCTCTCGAGGCTGACGAAAACCGGCGCAGCTCTGTGATTGAAGAATCGTGCGCTGGTGATGCAGAACTACGCCGCGAGGTGGAATCGCTGCTTGCTCATTATAGCGACTCTGCGAGCTTCATCGAGAAGCCGGCATTTGCGGACCAGGCGAACATCACTAAGGGTCCCTCCGCCACAACCGCAGCGCCGCGCCCTGACTTGAAGGACGTTGCGGTTGGACATTACCGCATTGTTGAAGAAATCGGCTTCGGCGGCATGGGAGTGGTATACAAGGCCGAGGACACTAGACTTGGCCGCCTAGTCGCGCTGAAATTTCTACCTGAGCACATGGCAGCGGATTCTGTGGCGTTAGAGCGCTTTCGCCGCGAGGCCCGCGCCGCTTCGTCGCTGAACCATCCGAATATTTGCACGATCTACGATATCGACGCGTACGAAGGCCGGGAATTCATCGTAATGGAATATCTCGATGGGCAGACGCTCGCTATGTATATGGCGGGCCGGCGAACGGTGGGCACTGAGCTCGTCGCGAAATTGGGAATGCCCATTGCCGAGGCGCTCGGCGCGGCACACTCCAAGGGAGTAATTCATCGCGATATCAAGCCGGGCAACATCTTCGTTACTCAATCGGGACTGGTGAAAGTCCTCGATTTCGGCGTGGCAAAGCTGGTGGCTAAGGCCAATGAATCCGAAGCTACCACCTTGACCGAAACACACACCATCACAGGCACACTGCCGTATATGTCGCCGGAACAATTGCGTGGTGAGAATCTCGACACTCGGTCGGATATCTACGCATTGGGGGTCGTGCTCTATGAGGTTGCCACGGGACAGCGCCTGTATAGTTCATCGCTGCATGCGCAGCTGGTTGATGAAATTCTGAATCGTCCTGCTTCTCCGCCCAGCAGCATCAACAAAAAGCTGTCGGCAAAAGCGGATGACATTATTCTCAAGTGTCTCGCCAAGGACCCGGAGGACCGATACCAGACTGCGAAAGAAATCGCGGTTGACTTGCGCCACTTGAGCACACAGTCGAAAAGCGGGAGCGTCTCAGCCGACACAGGCAGCGTACGAACAGGAAGCAGGTTCTGGCCGCGAAGGCCTTCAGAATTCTCGCGCAAGCAGGCCGCGATCCTTGCGGTTGGGGCCGGGTTGCGATGGTGGCCGCGGGTTTTGATTAGCAGCGCAGCGCTGATTCTGCTGGTGCTAGGCCTCTGGGGGTTGCTTTCTAACAAGACCGAATCGCAGACGGAATTGGTCCAGCGGCAACTGACCGCTAATTCTCCAGATAACCCGGTTCTAGCCGCTGCTATTTCGCCGGATGGCAAATTCCTGGCATACAGCGACGCAAATGGCTTTCACCTGCGGTTAATTAGCACGGGCGAGACGAAGCAGCTGACTCTTCCTCCAGGGCTCGCAGTCGCTAGCGCCTTTTCAGGCGCTCCGGCGACCTTGGCTGCTCCCCTTTCGTGGTTTCCCGATGGAAGCAAGGTTCTTATCACTACTGCTGCACAGCCCGCTGAGCCCCCTAGCCTTTGGGCCGTATCCATACTAGGTGGGGCAGCACGTAAGCTGCGGGAAGGTGCCGCCGCTGCGTCCTTTTCCCCTGACGGTTCTCAGATCGCCTTTCTAGGCGATTACGATTCAGGCTCGGCACAAGGGATTTGGTTGAGCACCGCGGATGGAAATGATCAGCGGCGTATCCTGGCCGCACAACCTGGTGAAGTCTTTAACCAAGTGGCCTGGGCTCCGGACGGGCAACGTCTCGCGTACTCGAAAGTACTCGCGGGTACCGGATACGTGAGCGCCATCGAGAGTGTGAGTCTAAAAGGCGGCCCTCCCACTCGGGTTGTATCAAGCCCAAAATTGCAGGGGTTTTGTTGGTTGCCGGATGGACGTATCGTCTACTCCCTGCGGCAATACGTGCAGCTTGGCGCTGACTCAGATCTTTGGGAAGTGAGGACGATCACGCAAACCGGCGAACCCACGGGCCACCCCCGGCAACTAACAAACTGGCCGGGGTTCTCCTTCTCAGGGTTCACGGTCACGGCAGACGGAAAGCAGATGGAGTTTCTTAGGCTCACCGCGAAGGCCCATGTGTATGTTGGAGAGTTGGATGCAAAGGGAACACATCTAAATAACACACGCCGCCTCACGTTCGACGAACATTACGAGTGGCCTCAGCGGTGGACGCCAGATAGCCGGGCCGTAGTGTTTTCGTCAGACCGCGATGGAAGCTGGGACATCTTCAAGCAGACGTTGGACAAAGACGACACCGCCGAATTGCTCCCTCTCGGACCCGAACCGAAGTGGTACTCCAGTTTCAGTCCTGACGGTCACTGGATTTTGTACATGGCTCTTCCTGAAGCCCGACATCCCGGTGGTTCGGTTCCAGTACGAATCATGCGGGTCCCTGTATCTGGTGGAACCCCGCAATTGGTTCTGACTGCA
Organism: uncultured Acidobacteriaceae bacterium; assembly: GCA_963826875.1. Taxonomy (GTDB): domain Bacteria; phylum Acidobacteriota; class Terriglobia; order Terriglobales; family Acidobacteriaceae; genus PALSA-350. The sequence continues at coordinate 380,836 of CAWGYP010000003.1, forward strand.
TTAGGTACGACGGACATCCGCTGCACACGTGCCCCTGCCAACCTCTGTGTCTTTGACGAGCAACAGCAAGGTCATCTTGTGTTTACTTCTGTCGATCCCATCAAGGGCCGAGGGCGTGCACTTGCCACCATGGAAAGGGAGCCCTCCATATTAATGCCTTGGGACCTTTCCCCGGATGGCTCGCAAGTCGTCATGACGCGCGAAGGGCGCATTCGACTGTTATCCCTAAAGAGTGGGGTGACAACCGATTTAGCAGTAAGGGGATGGAACGGTTTTTGGTCAGTCGATTGGTCTGCCGACGGAAACGCTCTGTTTGTTTCCAGCCAGACGCCCCAAGATACCACCCTACTTCGCGTTGATCTTAGAGGAGAAGCCAGTGCGCTATGGCAGCAAAAACTCAATTTCTTGGGCACCAAAGGAATACAGTCTCCCGACCGGCGGCATTTGGCGGTGGCGGGCTGGACAACCGATAGCAACGTCTGGATGATCGAGAACTTTTGAGAGTAGCGGAGTTGGCAGGCGTGGGCATAGAGCAAGGTGGGCAATGTGCCGTCCCTTCGGGACTCGCCCCATGAGCCTTATCCTACCCGGCACTGCCGTGCCGGGCTACAGGCTGTTCCGTCCCTGCGGGACTGTTTCCGTTGCGGCATCTATCCAGGCTTTAAAGCCCAATCTATTTCAGTTCGTGTGCGGTCCGACTAAAGTCGTGCCCTAATAACAAAACCAAGACTCGGCGTCCAAAAACCGTATTAGCCGGTTCAAATCGTGGACACCCCCGAATGTTCCGAAACCATACTCAATACTGCACTTACAGAGATCCCCAAACAAACGAACCGGACACTAATGAAGCTGTCACCGTAGTTACCCCGGTGAACTGGCCGCAAACACTGTGAGCGGCATCACTCATTCTGTCCACATTGATGAGGAACGATGAAGCGAAAGTGAAGGCTGACAGGCCCCACAATCGTCAAGGCTTCGGCTTGCTTTCCGGTTGCGCTGGGTGGAAGTGATAGACAAGACCGGCATCGAGAAAGGCCACACCGCTGGCGTTACCGCTGCTCGACGATCCGACGGTCGCACCGTATTCTATTGCGCGAAGGTCAACCGAATCCGTGAGGCGGACGTCGAGTCCACCAAGAAGCTGCAACGCCCCATTCGTAACACGCATTGGGTCGAAGCCAGGGTTGAGGACCGCGCTGACTACCCCGCCGCCAACCTCGAAATAGGGACGCAAACGAACTCGCGTGGGAACAAAACCAATGCGCAGAGCGGCGTCCGCTGTGATACCACCGTGTGAAGCTGGGCCGTAGAGAACGCGGCCATCAATTCCGGCCGTCAGGCGACTGTGGATGGGGAAATTGTAGAAGGCCCCTCCACCAAGGCTCGCGGTTTCGTTATCAAAGCTGTAGGAGTTGCCCTGATAGTTAAATCCATAGCTGCTCCACGCTACCATACCGTAAGCTGACAGCTGTGCTTCTGCGGCGGGCCCCAAAAGCGTTAGTAGGCCAATTGCAAGGAAGACGACGCGGATCAAGATGAGCCCCTGAACAGCCCTGCAAGTTTACCGCGGTGGACGTGGTTCGCAGGAGACCTAAAAGCATTAGCCCCGTGGCTCATTTGGGGTAGATCAGTACTTGATGCCCACCTATTGCTGAGGCTGATGCGACTGTGCTTCTCGCTCGATCGCACCAAACTCCAATGTTCTTTGGAGATCGCAAGCGGTGGCCGCACGGTGAACTGCCTGCGAAGTCAGTTGTTGAGTAACTTGCTTCAGGCCTTCTCCCCTTTCGGCAATCTGAGACCTGCCCCGTCACGGATGCGTCCACGAACGCAACGGAACCAATCAGCTCGCTGCACCG
>CAWGYP010000004.1:0-8059 GCA_963826875.1 uncultured Acidobacteriaceae bacterium
ATGCCGGCGCGGCCATCTTTCTCGGGGTTGTAGCGGGGATGGCGGCTGCACTTGGCCTTGACCCGCTCCGTCAGCTTTAGCTTGTAGGTAAATTGCAACATGGTCTCCTCCAGGGTGGAGTAACGGGGCCATTGCTGGCCCCGACTGCGGGTTAGGCTGCGAGTTGTTTGGTGGTCGTCTTCTTCTTGGCGGATTTGGTCTTTACGGGAGTTGGCTTCTTCGCGGCCTTCTTGGTGGCCACTTTCTTCTTTGCCGCTGGTTTCTTGGGCTCCGGTGGAGCGAAAACCTGCTCTGCCTCGGTCAGAGAATCGATTTCGTTCTCGCGTGGGATTCCTGCGTGGGCGGTGAGGACGAGGCGGAGAGCGAAGCTGGTCAGCTTCTCGTCCTCCAACCCATCCACGATTGAGGTCAGCACTTCTTCTGCCGTCTGCTGGTTGTTCTCGTCGGTCACGAAGTACGCCGCTACGTCGTCGGTGAATTGATAGGGGTCGATGTGAATGAGAGCACGGAGCAAAACGCGAAGCTGTGGCGCTGTGAAGGTGGCCGGGGCATTGTCGAGGATGCGCTTGAAGGAATCAGCGCGACGTTTCAGCAGACGAGTGCGGCGGGCCTGTTCCCTTTCGTGCTCTCGTTGTCTCGCCTCTGCGTCAGGGTCGATTTGAATGACACGGTGCGGATGGTGGACGGGGCACTCGGGGTCGGTGCAGACAGTGCGTGTACTTCCTGCGCCTTCGCCGTAGACGACGATTGCGGTTTTGGACGATTCGCAGGGCGTCACAGGTTCGGCGTCTTCGTTCTCATCCTCGGGGCGGGGAATTTCGGTGTACTCGTGGCGCGAGAGCGTGCCGGGCCGCCGTTCCTTCGGGTTGCGATGCGCCGTCTCGATCTGTACTAACTCAGGTCGCGCCGCTACCTCCCGGTTGACATGCTCCGTGAGCTTGGCGTGATAGCAGGTTGAATCGAGGCACTGATCGCCAGCTACATCCGCAAAGAGCGATGTGTTGTATCCGCTGCGGCGTGGGCAGTTGGAGCAAGAGCCTGCTGTGGGGTTGAGGGTATTGTCCTCGCGGTCGAAAGGTGCTTCGTCCAGCGGGAGATAGACGTTGTTCGCAATCCATGCTGAGAGGTACTTGGCGGGGAGCAGATGCGGTTCGTTGTCCTGCCAGTCCTTGCGCCAGCATTGCGTGAAGGCTTCTTTCTGGGAGTCCTGCGGGAGCCTCGCGATAAGGTTGGCATGACTGGCGGTGATTCTTTCTTCTTGGAATGCTTCGGCCACTTCGGGAATGAGTTGAAGCAAAGCGAGGCGAGCATAGATGAGGCTGTCGCTCTTGCCCGTCTTTTCGGCAAGGGTTGCAACATCGTAGCCAGGGAGATCGAGCAACCGTCGAAAGCCCTGGAAGTCTCGTCGTACTACACCCGGACAATCGGGTAGTGGAGCTTTCTTTCGTATCGTCCATCCCTTTCATCCTCTGTCGGGGCAGGAGCTTGAGCGAGCCAGTGGTCCTCCGCAAGCGAGCCAACGCTTTGTGTGGTTTTATACCGCCGAGGGCCGGTTAAGCCAAGTTCCTCTGAACTTCACGGATCTTGTCGAGCCTGACCCGTATGTCGCTGTGTCTTCGGGTCGTGCGTATTTGGGACTGAAAGACTTGCTGGGGCTGGTTGATCTTCTGCGGGAGTTGGGGCAGGAAGGCGAGAATAATGTGTAAATGTATTTACGCCGCAAGTGTAAGGATATTTACGCCCATTACCTGTCACCTCTTGGCTCGTAACGCCTATTCACGTCCCTCTATGGCTTAAACCCAACATCGCTGTCACCAGGGGCAATCTGTCTCCAGCTCGATGCAGCTTACTCACAAGTAACTGCCGGGTAGCCGGTTGTACGAGTAGCCGGTTATCCGACCGGAATCCAAACCCGCCAGTCCGGTCGTGAGCGCTATAGCTGCTACACGAGCTTCGCTCGCTTGGCGGTACGTGCTCGACTGGGTGGGGGATCGAGGAGTTTGGGCCTTGATGAGTTCTCCTCTGGTAACTGATCTTGCAAAAACACCTTGAGCAGCGACTTGTGAACCCGAATGCCACCGTTGTATTTGATGTAGCCGAGCTTCCTGAACCGATTCATGAAGAAGCTGACACGTGATCGAGTTGTACCGATCATATCCGCAAGAGTCTCCTGCGATACAGGTGGGATCAGTGTTTCCGGCGCACCCGGTTCACCATATTCAGCCATCAACAAGAGCGTCCGAGCCAACCGCCGCTCGCTGGAGTTGAAAAGCTGATCGATCAGATCCGCCTGGGTTCTCATGCCGCGAATCACGATGAACTTTAAGAAAAAGATGGAGAACTTATGTTCCGTTTGCAGGACGCGGAGTATCGCCGCCGTCGCGATTCTGAGTACCGTACATACGGTAATGGCTGAGGCCGTGACCGTTCGCAGCGTTCCTGCTTCGGCCATCGCCTCCTCACCAAAAAAATCCCCAGCGGCGAGCAGCGTAACCGTCGCCTCTTTGCCAGCCTTGGAACGGACAGTAAGCTTCGCCCGGCCGGTCTGAAGGAAAAACACAGCGTCGGCTGGGCCTCCCTGGGAAAAGAAAACCTGCTTTGGTGCGTGAGTGCTGATGCTTCTTCCTGGCCCTTTTGTCGCGAGAAAAGTAGCGGTATTAAAAGGCTTCTTGATTGCACCATCCATCGAGACGGCCCCTTCCTGAGTGTGGTCTTGTCGCGGAGCATCTTCATTAGCGCTGCGTATGGGCGGCAACGGGGTCATCATTTCGCTGCACACGCGCATTTTCTCTCGGGTCAACATAGCATCGCAACTGGTAACTGTCTGCTCTGTTTTGCACACATTTCATCGACGCTCTTACGCCGCCCCTTGCCGAGTTCCGAGTGGTCGCCAACCCGTCTGTTACTCATCGGTAAACAGGACGCGGGATTCGGTCGCAAAACTCTCACGTTTTGCGACGATTTGACCTTCGATGAATATGGAGCAAACACGTGTCGCATAAATTGGCCGCAAAATCGGTTTCTATTGCTATATATTTTGCGACAACTTTCAAGAAATCTGAGGTTTTGGCGGCGGCATGCACAATTTTCATCACTCAGATTGCCCCTGGTGATAGCAATGTTGGGTTTAGGCCTCTATTGTCATTACGTGAATAAATGTGGTCAACATGACGGGCTTAAATGCCTTGACGTGGCAGTTATTTGCGGCATAGTTATATTTACACGGGAGCGAAGTGGCGGAGAAAAGGCGCAGATCGGAAGACTCTCGTAAGGCAGCGGCACTGCGCCAGCACGGTAGCCTCAATCCGCGCCCGGAGCGCGTCGACAACGATCTGTTCCGCACCTACGATTTCTTCGACCCCAAGGATCTGTTGCAGGTGAAGTACGAGATGCTGCGCCAGGTGTCGGTAGAGAGAGGCAGCATTACCGAGGCTGCCTCCCAGTTCGGTCTCTCGCGGCCTTCGTTTTATGAAGCGCAGACCGCGCTCCAACAGGATGGTCTTGCAGGGTTGCTGCCGGAGAAGCGTGGTCCCCGGCGCGCACACAAGCTGAGTGAGGAGATCATGGAGTTCCTTCAGAAAGAGAAGGCGGAAGATCCCGATCTCAGTGGAGCCGCTCTTGCAGAGAAGCTGTGGAAGGAGCGGCGGTTGCGCGTGCACCGGCGAAGCATCGAACGCGCTCTGGCGCGGCGGGAAAAAAAACTTCCCCTGCCAACGGCGGGGCAGAGTTAGCTGGCGTGGCGGGGCGGGAGCTGACCGCGCATTACGAAGAATTGCGAGAGCAATCGCTTGCGGCTTCCGGCCGCGGTCTGGGACTGACCCTTTTCCTGCGCGAAGGAATGTGTGCGTGGGTGCATGCTTGCGCCCAGAGCATCCTCGATGCGCGGCAGAGGAGGATGGAACAGCCTGTCAGCCTATCTCGCTCTGACCTATCGATACCGCGAGAGTTCCCGATGCTGCTGGCTGGTCTTGCACTTCATGTCTGTAGGGAGGCTGTCGTCCCATGATGACGGAACTCGGCAACAAGGTAACGGCTGTGCATCTGAAGCGGGCCGCATATCTCTATGTGCGGCAGTCGACTCTCCGGCAAGTGGTCGAACACACCGAGAGCACGAAGCGTCAGTACGCGCTCAAGCAACGGGCGGTGCAACTGGGCTGGCGCCCCGAGCAGGTCACAGTGATCGACAGCGATCTCGGCGAATCCGGCGCATCGACGGTGGATCGCGACGGCTTCCAGAAACTGGTGGCCGAAGTCAGCATGGGACGCGCCGGCATCGTGCTCGGGCTAGAGGTCTCGCGACTGGCGCGCAACTCGGCGGACTGGCACCGGCTGCTTGAAATCTGTGCGTTCAACGACACGCTCATCCTGGATGAAGACGGCATCTATAATCCCGGTGCGTTCAACGATCGCTTGCTACTGGGCCTGAAAGGCACGATGAGCGAAGCCGAACTGCACGTGATGCGAATGCGCATGATCGGCGGCGTGCTGACCAAGGCGCGTCGCGGAGAGTTATGTCCCCTGCTGCCGATCGGCTTCATGTACGACGATGAAAACAAGGTGATGCTCGACCCCGACCGGCAAGTGCAGGAGTCGATCCGTCTGGTCTTCTCGTTGTTCCGCCGTACCGGCTCGGCTTATGCTCTGGTGCGCCACTTCCGCGACAAGGGCCTTCTGTTCCCGTCGCGTCCTCTGTTCGGACCGAATCGTCACGAACTGATCTGGGTTCCGTTGCAACGGAGTACGATCATGCGCGTGCTCAATAATCCTCGCTACGCCGGGGCCTATTTTTTCGGTCGGACACGCGGACGACGGAGGCAGGAGGGAGGCCGTCCCATAAGTTCGAAACCTGTTCCAAAGGAACAGTGGCACGCACTGATCCGGGATGCACATCCCGGCTATATCGAGTGGGAGACGTATGAAGGCAATCTCAAGAGGCTGGAGGAAAACTGCCGTGCTCACCCGATCCATCTGAAGGTGCCACCGCGGGAAGGCCCCGCACTGCTGCAAGGCATGGCGATCTGCGGCAACTGTGGCCGGCGAATGGCGATCCGGTACCACTGGCGGGGCACCGAACTCATACCCGATTATCTCTGCCAATATCAAACGGTGGAAAAGCTCGAAAAGGCCTGCATGTCGATCCCCGGCGCGAACGTCGATACCGCTGTCAGCGCTCTGTTGATGGAAGCAGTGACTCCGGTCGCGCTTGAGGTCTCGCTGGCCGTGCACCAGGAGTTGCTCTCACGTCTGGAGGAGGTTGACCAACTTCGCTTAAAGCAGGTAGAGCGGGCGAGCTATGAAGCGAATCTTGCACAGCGACGTTATATGCAGGTGGAACCGGAGAACAGGTTGGTGGCGGACACGCTCGAAGCGGAATGGAACCGGAAACTTCAAGCTCTTGCCGAAGCGCGGCTGGAATGCGAACGCCAACGCTCGCTCGACCGGCAACTGCTCGATCAGGAAAAGCGAGAGAAGATCATGGCCCTGGTATCCGACTTCCCTCGGGTCTGGAACGACCCTGGAACGCCTGTGCGCGAGAAGAAGCGGCTGGTGGCTCTGATGATCGAAGATGTGACGCTGACACGAGGGACAGAGATCACGATGCACGTTCGCTTCAAAGGCGGCCTTACTCGCACTCTCAACGTGCCAATCGCGCTGAATGCCTGGAAGAAATACATGACCGCTCCGGCTGTGCTTGCCGAGATCGATCGGCTCCTCGACGAGCATACCGATGCAGAGGTGGCAAGAATCTTGAACGAACGCGGACTGGCCTCCGGAAGAAGAATGAAGTTCACCGGCCAGATCATCGGCGCGCTCCGTAAAGGCAATCGCCTCAAAAGCAGATACGAGAGGCTGCGGGAGCGCGGTATGCTGGACGTGACCGAGATGGCCTCTCTGCTGGGCACATCCATGCGAACCATCTACATCTGGCATCGGCAGGGGCAACTACAGCCGCATCGCTACAACGACTCCGGAGCCTATCTCTATGAGGTACCCGAAGCCGACTCTCAGCTACGCAGTCAAGACCGTAAATACCGAAGAGGAAAATCCGCAAACCAACTTATACACCCAGCCAACAATGAGGTGCAGTATGAAGCGTAGTCCCTGCGCCTCCTCGTAGGGATGCACGTCGACGCGCTGCGAATTTTCGATTAGCTGCCACTCAATGGCTTGCTCGTCGGAGAGTTGCACGATGCGGACGGGTACTTCGTCCATCTCGGCAAGGTGGGCGGCACGGAAGCGCCGTGCTCCTGCGACGATCTCATAGCCTTCGCTGTTGGGCCGAACGGTGATGGGCTGGATGAGTCCTTGGGTGCGAAGACTTGCTGCGAGCTCGGCCAGCTTGGATTCATCGAAGGTGCGGCGGGGGTTGGTGGTGGACTCGTGAATGCTGGATAGGGCGAGGGTCTGGAATCCTGCGTTGTGCTTTATGGTCGTCATGGTCGTTGCTCCTTCGTTTTGCGCGTTCGTGCGTCGGCATTTCAACCAAATGCCGAACGCCACCTGGCGAAGGCGGGGGGTAGCAAGTGCAAGCTGAGGGGTATCCCCACCCTTGTAACGCAGCGGGGCGGAGTGGAAAGGGCGGAGCGAAGCGGAGGTCTGCACAAGCGCAGCGCGGAAGATTGGGGAAGCGGCTTGCGGGCGCGTGGGGGCTGGCTCCCTAGCCGCTCTTAGGGGCGGCGTTGCGGGCAGGAACAGGCCCGCTGAGAAGGGTGGCGGAAGACGCGGAGCGGCTGAAGATAGGGAGGAGGCCTCCTCCCTTAAGCGCTAACTTAATAATTAGTTCCGGTCTGGTTGTGATCCGGGATGTGTGTCGCCGTTCGGGCTCCCGACCTTGAACAATTGGTAGACCCGCGCCCGCAATTCTTCGTCGCAGAGCCTTGTGCGGTCGACACACGAGATGATGTAGTCCACCTGGGTTGCTGATCGATGCGGCAAGCTTGATGCAATGGCGAGCTGTTCTGAGTTGAGGTGTTCGGGCAGATGGATGTAAGGATCGGCGTTTGCTTGTATCCAAAGTTCGAGCATCAGCTTGTAGCTCAGGCGTGCGTGATGACGCTTTACGGTGTCCCGACAATGACGAAAGTCTTTAACTGGGTCAGGGAGATGCTGTTCGAGTTCCGGAAGGAGCCACCCATAGAACCGATCCACCCGTTCGGCGTAGCTAGAAAGGAGCTCGCTGACGTCCACGCTTTCGCCAAGGGTCACAAGATGTTGTTTCGCAGGGGCAGTTAGTTCTGCCTCCGCCAAGAGATCTTCCGCATGGATCTTGAAATGAGTGCAGCGGCCATCCTTCGAGTGGACAGTTTGCCAGTTGGCGGCAGTGTGTAATCGATGGCCAAGGAGGTTTCGCAAATCCTTGACGAGCTCGTGCTCATTCTCGTCAAATATCTCTTTACGCTTTTTGTCGAAGCTGTCTGTGGGAAGTTGATCCTTCACCCGACGGCTGTAGGCCACCAAGGCTTGGGATGCATCGACCGCTGCGAGCAGTTCTTTGTTGACACAAATCGAAAGTTCCATTTCCAAGGCTTCGCGCTCGGTCCTAGCGTCGGGCGATCCGAGAGCTGGAAAGGATGCTACTGCAGCCTCCAAATCGGTCATCGCCCGATGGAACACCTTAAGCATCGTCTGAACTGACTCAATCTTGCGCTGCGTTTTGTAAGCAGGATGGGCGCGCATCACACGCTCAAAGTCCTGCGGCGCCAGCGCGCAAAGTTGATCGAGAGCGTCCTCCGTGGTTGGAAGCGTATTCAGTGCCACGGAAAGCCGCTCGCGCTGCTTACGCCGCTCGTCCGCCTGGTGACGGACCACTAAATTGAACAGCTCATGCGCTTCCGGCGGTGTCCATCCCATACCGTCCATCATAGTAAGGCTTGGGACGCTACGCAGTTGGACGTCCGCCCAAAAACTGGCCGGGAGGGGTCACCTTCAAGCTCGTCCTGCTTAAGTTAGCAACCGCCGTCGAGAGAAGTTCCTTCTCGTTCGAATGATTTTGTGGGAAAAGAGGTCAAGGGGAAAAACCGAAGGGGTTTGTCCCCCTTGCGCCCGCTTCAGGGGCCGC
>CAWGYP010000005.1:0-24422 GCA_963826875.1 uncultured Acidobacteriaceae bacterium
AACTCGCACACACGGTGCAGGTGAAGATCAGGCTTCATCGGGTTTTGAGAAGGGTGTTGTTGATCGGGCGACTCAGTGACTATCGCGGTAGCCGGGTGCGTTGGCGGGGATCGGGGGGGCCACATTCGGTACTGAATCTTCTCCAGACGGCGCGCGCCAACTCGGAGTTGTTATACTAACTAGTAACTTCCGGATAGGCGGTGATCCGCCAGCAACCCGGTTTTCGAGAGCAACGTCAATGAGTGAATTGGCGATTTACCATCAAATAACTAAGGGAAATAGCTCCCCAACTTCCAGCCAGGCGCCAGGGTCAGTTCAGCCCGACGCGGCGCACCAAATCCTGAAAGCGCGGGTCGCCGCGTAGAGGATCATACGGCGGGAATACCTTAATGTAGATCAAAATGTTGGACTGTTCCTTGTAGGCCCGCTCAAACCACGTAAATGCCTCATCGTTGTCGCCGAGCCCCAAATAAGCATGCACAAAGGCACCTGCAGGAACGTAGCCAGTCTGCTGGCGTTTTTTCAGTTCTCCAAGGAGCCGAAGTGCATCTGCTCGTCGCCCGGCGTGGGCATACGCCCAGATCAGCGCACTGATAACCCCTGGGCTACTGTCCGTAACAGAAACCGCCTTCTCCAACTCAGGGATTGCCTCTTCGGCTTGATGGTTGCAGATGAGCGCCCACCCAAGAGGCATGAGGGGCAATCTGTCGTCCGGTCTTACCGCCAGCACATCTCGGAACTCGCGGATTGCCTCGTCATAGCGATGTGCGTTGAACAGAGTCCACGCGATGGTATGGCCGGAAGTTCCGAGAGGGTCAAGATCGCGGGCACGGCGGGCCCACGCCAGCGCCTCCTCCATGCGTCCATGGCACAACAGCCAGTCAGAGAGCCCCTCGTGCGCGGCAGCGTCGTTCGGATTCAAATCGAGGGCGCGCCTGTATTCAGCCTCGGCCTCGGCCCACTTCCACTGCCTCATGTAGATGCTGGCCAGCTCAACGTGTGCGTCGGCGAGCCCGGGGTCTAAATCGAGCGCCTTTTGCGCGGCGCTTATCACCTTTGGACGCGTTTCAGCGGGGGGAGCGCCGACAAAAACTGTGCCGAGGTTCGCGTAGGCGCCGGCCAGGCCGACGTAGGACGGCGCGAATGTCGGATCCTTCCTGATCGCTTCGTCAAACCAGGCAATCTGTTTTTCGACCTCAGCCCTGCTGTTGTCTGTGGCGGCCAGACCCTTCAGATAGCTTTCATATACTTCCGGCGAAACAGAACGGGCGGTCACAAGCCTGGCGCGCTCTTCGCCGGTGACAGTAACCTCCACTTTTCGGGCGATGGATTGTGCTACGTCGCTTTCCAAGGTGAGGGCGTCACCGAGTTCCCGGTCGTAGGACTCGGACCAGAAGTGCTCGTCGGTTGACCCACGAATTAACTTTGCGTGCACCCGGATCCGGTTGCCATCCCGAATCACAGATCCTTCGACGAGAGCATCCACCCCAAGTTTGCGGGCGATCTCCGGCGCCGAGAGGCGGGTGTCCTTGAATTGCATCACCGATGTGCGGGAGATAACACGCAGGCCTCGGATCATCGATAGACGTCCGATCACTTCCTCGGTCATGCCGTCGGCAAAATATTCCTGTGCGGGATCGCCGGAAAGGTTCTTCATAGGCAGTACGGCGAGGGAGGTGATTTTGGGAGCTTTCGCATCAGCCGAGCGGCTCCGGGTGCAGGATGTACGTTGTGACTGCGACCAGTACAAGCAAAGACACTGCTCCAACAAGAAGCCACTTGCCGGCATGCCAATTCCTCTGTCCACGAACGATTTCGGCAACAGGCACTTTCCCCGCCGTTTGATCCTGCTGCTCGTCCACGAGGCGAAGTCTTGGGGGCTGTGACGGGCCATCGGGCTCCGAGGCGATATTCTGCCCGTTCGTGGGGACGGTCAATGCTTCGGAGTTGGGCGTGGCCGTCCGGTTTTCTTCTTCGAGAGGAGTGACCGGCGCAATGAACCGGTATCCCCGAGTCGGCACAGTTTCGATGATCTTCGAATCCCTGCTGCTGTCCCCCAGTTCCCGCCTCAGAATCGCGATCGTTCGTGTGAGCGTATTCTCCTCGACGAAGCTATTAGGCCAGACGCATTCCAGCAGTTCCTGTTTGTCCACCAGGTGTCCCGCCCGCCTAACCAACAACGTCAGCACACGCAAGGCCTTTGGTTCCAGTGCGATGCGCTGTCCGCTGCGGCTGAGGCAAAACTCTCCCTCACTCAGCTCAAAATCCAGGAAACGGTAGCTCGGCATAGCTGTCCACAGAAACCTCAGGAAACCCTCACAAAAGCATAGCCGGAAAACAACGACTTTCGTGCCCTATGCCGCAAGAATGTCGCTTACCACTGGCCGAAGGCAGTGGGAAATCAGGAGGAAGCACAATGAAGAGGATGCATGGTGGCGCGAGGAAAAGGATTTTTGGCCTGTGCATGTTGATGGCGACTCTGCTGTTCGGGCCTGCTATCGCAAAAGCCGATCCCGTCCTGGACTGGAACGCAATTGCGGTAAATACAGCCGTTGCGAATGGCCAGAACCCGTTCGCCCAGGCGCGATATGCAGCGATTGTGCAGGTCGCTGTCTTTGAAGCCGTCAACGCCATCACTGGCGACTATCGACCGTATATTGGGAGCATCGACGCGCCTCACGGCGCCTCAGCCGACGCAGCAGCCATCCAGGCTGCCTATCGGGTGCTCATCACCTATTTCTCGACCAGCAAGTCGACGCTCGACGCTGCCCGCGCGAACTCGCTGGCTTCGATACCGGACGGCAAGGCCAAGACTGACGGCATCGCAACGGGCGACGCCGCAGCTTATGCCCTGATCGCTCTTCGTGCCAACGACGGCTCGTCGCCGGCGCAATTCAAGACACCCGGCCCGCCTGTTCCAGGCGAATGGCAGGCTACAGTGAGTTGTCCAATTGTGAATGGAGTCGCGTCGGGAATCGCCTTTCAATGGCAGAACGTAACCCCGTTCGGTATCCGGAGCGCGAAGGAGTTTCTCCTCGGTCCCCCGCCAGCCCTAAGGAGCAACGAATACGCGAAGACCTACAACGAGGTGATGACGGTGGGGAGCCTCGACAGCACCGATCGGCCACCAGATCGGTCAGATGTCGCGACCTACTACGCGGCCACCTCGCCAACCCAGGCATTCAATCAGGCCGCAAGGCAGATCGCGCAGGAACAGAGGCGTTCGCTGTCAGAGAATGCCCGGGCTTTTGCCCTGATCAACATGGCGATCAACGACAGCCTGGTCGCTGCGTTCTTCAACAAATACCATTACAACTTCTGGCGCCCCGAAACCGCGATCCGTGCGGGTGACACGGACGGCAACCGGAAAACCGAACCCGATCCGAACTGGCAGCCCTTCATCGTGACCCCTTGTTTCCCGAGCTATCCCTCAAACCACGGCAGCGCAGCCAATGCGGCAGCCGCGGTCATGAGACGTCTCTACGGCGAAGCTGGACATTCGATGACGCTCTCAAACCCCGCCGTGCCCACCATCGTCCTGCAATACACCTCGTTCAAGCAGATTACCAACGACATCAGCGACGCTCGTGTTTACGGCGGGATCCATTTTCGAACCGACCAGGACGCAGGAGCGCTGCTGGGGCTGGCTATCGGCAAAGAAGTCTACAAGCACAACCTGCGTCCGGTGCACGATGATGACTGGGATGATAACCGCGACGATGACTGAGTGATCGGGTCGAAAACGATTCACCATTCGTGTCATGCGGTACGGCGATTGTGCGGTCACGTTGCCCGAAGGCGAGACCGCACATGGTCCCGAAGTTTTGCCTCCAGAGCCTGGACGACGCATCCGAAGAACCGCAGGATGGCGTTCAGCCTATGATCAAGGGTCTTGACAAGGCCACGCGTCCAAATACCAGGCGAGTGACAAGTTGTCCCGAGGTTTGCTCTCAGTTGGCGATTTCAGGCCAAAGCACTCATCCAGACGGATTGAAGGACGAATCGCGGGTTCCCGTAGGATTGTCGCCAATCCGGCCATTACACTCGTTTTAGGGATTACTTCCGGATAGGCGGTGATCCGACCGGAACGCGGAAGTCGAGGACCGGTCTCTCGATAAGTGCTTTGGCGATTTAGCGCCAGATGCGATAAAGCTGGATTGCCAAAGGAGGAGCCCTTGGCATCGCCCCACACCAAAGAGCAAAGCTCGAGCACGCACTGTTGAGCCGGCGGTTCAAGGATTGGCCTTTGATTCAGTCGTGCGCGACGGCTGGAATCGCACCCGATTTGCCCAAATGGGCCACCCAAAGATTGCGCTACACTTACGCGGTCGCGAAATCAGGCTGCTAGTGGAGGCAAGTATCTTGCTTGCGTCCTTAAGTGGCAATCCCACCACTCTCCTCCTTGACGCTGCCACCACGTACAAGGTGAGCACCGACCCTATCGCGCTCAAAGTGAAGCACGAGTTCGCAGCCAGGGCCAATGCAAAGAAGGAGGCCCCGCCAGTTCCCAAAGCCAAGAAGCTGCCTACTACCGCTGAAACCGAACGGCGGCAGACCTGCCGTCTTTTCGTTTCTTCCAATCTTCAAAATCGCGGGGATAATCCGCTTTGGTTCCTCCCTGCACCCTCATCCCGCTTTGTAACCGGCCCGGTTCGTCGGCTACGCGTCAGGACAACGTTCCGAGATTGGCGCACGTCGCCATAGGTCAGTGACGCTCTGACGACACCTAAGCACTGCGAACCTGCCCGGAGTCCGTATTGATGTACAGAAAACGTGTATTGCATCATTCATCTGAGAATGGTCAAGTCTACGAGTTCGTTCCCGAACGAGAGATTGTATTTCCGTATAGGGCAAGATGAAAGAAACGGGTTGAGACGAAGGCAAAGCCTGGGCCACAACACCTCACGCGAGTGAACGGCGCAGCAGGGTTCGAGCACGCGACAATCGTGATTTTGTCGCGGCGACAGAGATTCCCGCAATCTCCGCGATCTTCTTAATCGGAATATCATGAACTTGTTGAAGCTCAACGATGGTGCGAAGCGCTGGACGCAATTGAGGAATCGCCCTCTTTAAGTGGTGCGCTCTTTCAGATTTTGCGTAGTGCTCTTCTGTATCGACCCGCCTGTCCGGCACCTCCCAGTGTTGCCACGTCTCGCCTTCGGAGCCCCCATCCATCGAGATCTCAGGATGAGCCCGCTTGCGACGCAAGATCATCAGTGCGGAGTTGATGGCGATGCGGGTGAGCCACGTTGAAAAAGAGGACCTGCCGTCGAAGTTCTTCAAATGAACGTAGGCTTTCAAAAAAGCCTCCTGGAGCGCGTCTTCTGCATCTTGCCGATTTCTCGTGATCCGATACACCGTGCTGAAGGTTTTCTTTGAATGACGCTTACAAAGCTCGGCGAAGGCCTGATGTTCTCCAGTCTTCGCAGCGGTGACCAACATCTCATCGTCAAAAGACTCGAGGATATTTTGTTTGCTTCGAGTTTCTGCTGAAAAATATGAGTTCATCGACTGCCCTTTCTAGAAGATTATGAAGAGTAAAAGCTGTTGTTAGATCGCGGTTATAACAATCTCACGACCTATGACTACATAATTAGACACTCAACTTGGATCTTGATGAAACACTGGCAACAGTGGCGATACTATTTCCATTTGTTAAGCAACACGCCTTGTAAATGAAGAAATTACGGCTCATCCAATCACTACGAACAGATCCGCTGGATGAGCACATCGGTCTCAGGGTGCAAACATGCTGCTGGCCCGCAGCTCCAATAAAACTTGAGGCTGCGGACCGCCGCGATGGTGGTTATCTTGCCGGCAGTTCAGGATGCGCAATCACCGGGCAGTTGATGATTGCATCGGAAGGGTGCAGGCCACCGACAAAAGCATTGGTTGGCGAAGAGGCATCTCCGGTTGCGCTCGTCAGATAGCCTTCAGCGATAAGTTGTTTCTGCTCATCCATAGAAAGAATGCGATGGACTTTGCCTTCTTGAATGGCTTTGGGCGTCCATGCACTGATATGTGCGTCCCACAGCGGGCTGTAATTGTTCGAGTCTGAGCTGTTGTCGTTTTCCGGTCCAAGCGGAAAGACATTGATGGGATCGATGCCACCGTTCGCGAGCGAAGCCGCGAATCCTTGCTCCTGGCCTGAATTAATGGTTGTAATGCCGTTGGCGTTCGGAGAGAAGCCGAGCAGCGCCGAGTCATCCGAAGCCTCAGATTTACCGAAGGCCGGCAGCATGGCAAGGCGGGGAGCAAAAACTCCTTTTTCAAGAACCGATGGGAGGCTGGCGGAAACGTCCGTTACCAAGTGATAGAAATATTGCTTCCCGCCCTCGACGCCGTCGAGAATTGATAGTTTGACCGTGCGGTTCTCGATGTCGACGTTCAGCAGGCGATCGTGGGTGCCCGTCTTGTTGTCTACGATCTGGGCGTTGATCACTATGCCGCTCGGCAAAACGACGATCGAAGACCAGTCAGCATCGGCCACGGCACCAGGATCAGCCACCGTTGGAGGAAAGGGGTTCGGCGAACCCGGAACCACTTTGTAAACCGGGGAAAAATCGACCTTACCTTTGAAGGTGATCAAACCGTCTTTGATCGTTGCAGTCTGGGCGCCCGGGCTGCCGGCTGCTTTACGCAGTTTGGGCGCATAGTTGATGCCCATTGTGCGTGCGAAGTCGTAATCGGATGCATCGGTCAAGATGTAATACACCGAATTACCACTTGAATCAAGACCGCGAAAGAGCGGCAGGACGACGCTTGCCTTGCGATAGGTGAAATCCACGGCGAGCGCGCTCTGAACGAACACATGGTCGCTGGGCTTGAACTTCGAGGGAGCGTCAGGATTGTACGCCGGACGATGGCTTTCGCGCGCTTCAAACTTGGTGAGAGCCGCAGCTTCGGAGTGCGTTTGCGCAAGGCTGACGGCCGGCGCACAGAGTGTCAGGAGGAGCAGGATCGATTTGCTGTTCATTATTATTACCTTTCTTCGTGTTCGGCCATTCCTTATGCAGAATGACGGGACTGTAACCACAATCAAGAAAGCTTCTTGATCGCTCGAATCAACGCTTCTCATGCGCTTGCATCCGTCCCGGCGAGTTAACGTCGCTGGGCGAATGCGAAGGGCCACTTGCTGGAGTTGGCGAACCTACTTCTTCGACTTCTCGATAGTTTCCGAATCGAGATCGGATTGGCGGGAACATTTCAGCCGGCATTTGCTTTCTTACCCGTTGCCCCGACGGCGCGCCTTAACGCAACGCCTGCCCCGAGGGAGGTGAGACAACGGGCTTACGTTCTTCCCTTGAACGACGCGAACGACGTAGTCCCTGCCTGCACACCGGCAGCCTTTTTATCCGCGTGCTCTATGTCAGGGGTGGAAGCATCCGGCTGCGTACCTTTTGGCTGAATCGGTCCGCCCATGTCGCATGAACCGGCACTGCATCTGCTTGATTATCTAAAAGGCCGTTCAAGCGGCCGCCTCCACCTTCTTCGTGAAGAACGCGCTGGGCAGGCCGACGAACAGGGCGTGCCCGATGATGCCGTTGAGCAACGCCGCAGTCGGGATCGGGCTGTGACCAACCGCGGTGAGCGGCAACACCAGCAGGTTCATTACTGCCCACACGGCAGCGCCATACAGCAGGCCCACGAGCACCCACTGCGTACGCAACACAGCGACGCGTCGGCTCGCAAGGATATAAATGGTCGCGACTACCAGCGAAATGGCGAAATGCAGGAGGAGGCCAAGTCCCGCGCTTGCGAGCCCGCCCGAGAAGGACCTTGCGCCCAGCAGACTGCTCGCGATGTACTGCAGCACCTGGATCGGATTTTGGCCCTGCAGGCCGCGGAAGACGACGCCATCGGCTGCGTCGAACGCTCCAATCACGAGCGTGGCATAGAGGATGGCGCGAGGGACGGGCAACGTGGGCGGCGCCGGATGCGGCTCACTCTCAGGTGTCGGGTTCAGGGCAGCGGCGGTCATTTGCCCACCTCCTTCTTCTGCTTTCTTCCGTGAAAGTCGATGCATCTTGCCTGCGACGAGTAGGCAGTGCTCTTCCAGTAGAAAGTGGCCTGCGGCTAACCGGTGCATCTCGGCTTTCGGCAGGTCCTGGAGGAATGCTTGCCGCCCGGGCGATGAAGAAAATATCTTCTTGGCCCCAGAAGATGATCGTTTTCGGCTGCTGCTTTTTGAAAAACCCCTGCCACGGATATAGAGTGACGTTTCGGTAGTCGTAAAGCAGATCGAGTTGGAGTGGCGACCATGTGGCCGTTAGTAGGGTGTCGAATGTAGCCGTCCAGGCTCACGCAGGCGGGATTTTCGCCCAGCGGTATGGTAGACCGTATCCAACTCGTAGCAAGCTCGCGGCTCCTTCTCGTTCCCTTTATCGATCAACCCAGAAATTCCGCAGCGGCCCAACGCGGCACTGAAACCAACCTCGTAAGCATTCGTATTTTGAATGATCAGCCAGTCCAATCCGTCTGGATTCTTTGTCATGATCCTGAAGCCGACGGGACCGCCGTAATCTTGGATATAGAGACCGTAGCGTTCGAAGCCCTTTGCCTTCAAGAAGCCCTGAGTGATCTCTGCCAATTTGTCGAAGGTGTAAGGAAAGACAACTGGGTCGGGAGTATCACTGTTCCCGAAGCCGGGGTAGTCGGGCGCAATCACGTGGAAGCGCGAAGCTAGCGCCGGAATCAGCTCACGGAACTGATGTGACGATGCCGGCCAGCCGTGCAGCAGAACGAGCTTCGGGCTGGAGGGATCGCCCGCTTCGCGATAAGCGATATTCAGACCTTCGACGGTGACGGATCCAAACGTGACGGTGCTGGCGAGGACAGCTGGAGTATAAACAGTGCTCATAAAACCTCTGGAAAGTGCGAAGTGGCCGGACTTGCTGTCCGGGGTCGTATTGGGAGTTGCCACAAGAAAGCTCTCCTGTGGCTTACGGTGCAGGCGTTTGCTGTGAGGTGCTTGCGTCGCCGTTAGGTATCAGCTACAGCCCTGCGGGCATCTGCGCGGTGACATTGTAAGAGGCGTTGTCTCGCCATGCTGATACGTAGTCATCGTGGTCCCCCTCTGAATAAATCCGCTTGTTTGCATCGAAGATGACCTGTTGCTCAGAGCAACGCGCTGGCGGCTTCCAGCACGAACTCTACGACGGTGGCTGGCTCCGAAATCTGAGGGGCATGATCAACGTAGTGGGCACGGACTTGTGCTCCCATGCGGTCGGCAACGAAACGCTGAGTTTTCGGGCTGAACATACGATCGTCTTCAGCCAGCAGATACCATGACGGTAGCGTCCTCCATGCTGGCGTTTTTATAGCTTCGCCAAGACACTTCATCGCTATCGGGCGTTGCGTCACCGTCATGAGTGCGGTTTGCTCCGCCGTGGCCCGGTGAGCGACCGCATTCTTCATTCCTTCCTCCGACATCCATAAAAGACCATGACTGTCGGGCTCCAGATGGGGAGCGTTCTCGTGTGGAGGCTCTCGGAAGAACAAGTCCCCCACGGTTTCTCCCTCGTCTGGGGGCATGGCTGCCACATAGGCCAGGCCCCGGACACGGTCGTCACTTTCGAGTGCGGTGATCACCGCGCCGGAGTAAGAGTGAGAGACAAGGAGGATTGGCCCCGCGCCCGTCCTCTCCAGAGCCACTTTCAAAGCAGCCACATCGTCGGACAGCGAAGTCATTGGAATCTGGGCAGCGATCACCTTGATGCCCGCCTTGAGTAGTGGGCCGATCACGGCAGACCACGAGGATGCGTCCGCCCAGGCGGCATGCACCAAAACAATGGTTGCATTAGAAGAAGTTTTTTCCATAATTCACCTTTCGCCGAGTCAAAACTTATGTGGTGGGCACTATCCGGAGGCTGAAAAGATCGGCACCTGAGTGCATCCCATATCGCCAAGTCACACTCGGCCCGCTTGCTGGGCTGGTATTCAGCATAAGGACGGCGTTAAATCAATAAAAGCGAGAAGTTCTAACGTGATCGGTGAGAGTATTTAAACTATGGTGTTGAACAATCTCAGCCTGGACAGCCTTCGAACGTTAGTAATCACGCAAGACCTGGGTGGTTTTGGCCGCGCTTCGGAGCGCCTCGGGCGCACACCATCTGCCATCAGTCTGCAGATGAAGCGCCTTCAAGAGGAGATAGGAGTACCGCTCTTTCGGAAACAAGGCCGGAAGACCCTTCTCACCGAACAGGGAGAGATTGCTCTCCGATATGCCCGGAAGGTGCTGGAACTGAATGATGAAATGATCGATACTCTGCGCGGATCGTCACTTTCAGGTGCCGTCCGAATCGGATTCGCGCAAGATTTCGCGGTGAACGTTTTGCCTCTGGTGATCGCGCGCTTCGGTGCGCTCTACCCGCTTGTAAAGCTCGAAGTGACGGTAGACCGGGGCCAGGTACTCATGCAAGCGATCGACTCTAGCGACCTCGATCTTGCATTGACATTAGGCGGCTCACAGAAAAAGACAGCGCAGCTGTTGAGCGAGCTGCCGTTGTACTGGATCGCAAGCCCAAAGTTCAGGGATCGCTCACAGCAGCCGTTACCGCTTGCTCTCTTCAACCCGCCTTGCCAATGTCAGACACCGGGGCTGGAAGCACTGGAAAGTTCTGGACGCTCTTGGCGGGTTGCAATGACGAGCCCCAGCCTGACGGGCTTGTGGGCGGCTGTCAGTGCGGGACTGGGACTGACCACAAGAGCTGAACTTAGTCTGCCTGCAGACGTGCAGACCGTCGACCTGGGCCTCCCCCCTCTGGGGAACATACCCGTGGTGCTTCATCGCAGACGCAACCTTCGGGCTCCGAACGCGATCAGGTTCGCAGAAATTACAGAGGAGTTGGTCGCTATCTACGTATCGTCCACACCGTCGAGACTGTTGACAGCCAAGCGGGCATAGCTTCCGCTTGATCACCATTCTTCCCAGTTCCGGCACTGGAAGGTAGGGTTCCAGGGTCAACTATTGCTCAGCCCCAAGCGAAGATGTGTCCCTGGGTGCTCTATACAGAATCCTCATGTTGCCCTCGAAGGCAATCCTGGTGAACTTCCGTGTTCCCGCAGATGCTGCCTCCAGGCCGCGGCAGGACCGACGCCCCTGCTGACTTGTGTTCGGCTACTACCTGCCATGGCATGGTCATCTCCGGTCCGCTTATCCGATACAAATTTCATTGAGTTCACGTGAATATGGTCGTCCTGCACCCGTCTGACCGCAGCATGGTATTCGTGACAAATACTCACTCACCAATTCAATATTTGGAACTTTTCTTTGTGCTTGCTCGGAACTACGTTAAGCAATAGCCGTCCCAACGGGGCACGCCAACGACAAGGAGTTCCCATGGCATACCCAATATTGCAGGCGAAGTCGCACCTGACCCACTATCGTACGGCGACCGTCAACAGCCGCAAGGTCTTCTATCGCGAGGCCGGCGACCCAGGCTCCCCCACAATTGTCCTATTGCATGGACTTCCGACCAGCAGCCAGATGTTTCGCGAGCTGATTCCCGCTCTCGCCGACCAGTTTCACCTAATCGCTCCCGATTACATTGGCTTTGGGCATTCTGATGCCCCATCGGCCAAGGATTTCGACTACACCTTCGATAATCTTGCAGCACATGTGCGTGGTCTGCTCGATCAACTCGGTCTCACCTCGTACATTCTCTACATGCAGGATTACGGTGGCCCCGTGGGCTTCCGCCTCTTCGCTGAGAAACCGGAGCAGGTGAAGGGGTTCATCATCCAGAACACCAATGCCTACATGGAAGGCGTAGGAGAAGCGCCCAAGGGCGTGCTGCTGCCACTGTGGGAGAAGCGCACACCTGCGACAGAGAAGCCCGCGCGCGACTTTGTCAGCCTGGAAGGTACGAAGTTCCACTGGCTGGTCGGCGCGAAGGATCCTGAGGCCATCAATCCGGACAACTGGGTACTCGATCAGGCATTGCTCGACCGGCCTGGTGTGCAGGACTACCAGGTTGACCTGCTGGAGGACTACAAATCTAACATCGCACTCTATCCTGAGTGGCAGGCCGCTTTCCGTGCGCACAAACCCCGCACGCTCATTGCCTGGGGCAGAAAGGACCCTTTCTTCGTGCCGCCCGGGGCTGAGGCGTACCTGCGTGATCTGCCAGAAGCCAAGCTCGTTTGGCTCGATGCCGGGCACTTTGTACTCGACGAGAATGTGCATACTGTGGCGGGCGAAATCAAAGCTGTCTTCGGTCGCTAACCAACTCGCAATTCCATTTCTCAGCGCGAGTTGAGAACAGTTAGCTGCGTGATGCTGAATACACGCAGCATCGCTGTGGTATGCGGCTTGCTAAGGGGATGTATGCAACGCTTCAAAGACAAACGTGTACTCGTGACAGGCTCCGGAAGGGGCATCGGTGCGGCTATCGCGCGCCGATTTGCACTCGAAGGCGCACGCGTGTATCTCACAGCCCGGAGCCATGAGGAGCTTTCCTCTACGTGCAACGAGCTGCGATCGCTAACCTCCGAAGTTGCATTTGCTTCCCTCGACCTGACTCATCCTGATGCAGCTGCCAAGCTCGCCACCTATGTCGAGCAATTGTGGGGCGGTATCGACATTCTCGTCACCAATGCAGGAGCTGCGGCCCAAGGCGGCTTTCTGGAGCTGAAGGACGAGGACTGGGAAACGGGGTTTGGGCTGAAGCTTTTCGCAAACCTCCGAGTCATCAAGAACACCTGGCCGATGTTAAAGGCTGCGAAAGGCCATCTGGTGATGATCGGAGGGGGCACGGCGCGAACACCGGAACGACCCCTCTCGCTGGTATCGGCAGTGAACGGCAGTATCGCGGCTCTTTCCAAGTCGGTCGCTGAACAGGGACTTGAGGATTGCATTCATGTCAACCTGGTACAGCCGGGGACGATCCGGACGTCACGTCGCAGGAAACTGATGGAGAAGCTTGCCGCCCAGGAAGGCATCGACTATGCCGCGTATCTTCTCGACTCTACCCGGCGATTGAAAATCTCTCGTCTCGGCGAACCAGGCGATGTCGCAGAGCTCGTCGCCTTTCTCGCAACCGAAGAAGCGCGATGGATCCACGGAGCCATCATCGATGTCGATGGTGGGCAGAACAAGGGCGTTTGACCTTCATCAAACCTGATGATCGCGGCGAGCTCGATGCAGCTTCCGTAGAATGGCTCAATCGTCATGGTAGCGAGCTGGCTCCAGGGAAGCACTTCTCTGGACACCATAGCCGCTGCTGCCACTGGTCCATCAATGGAGGTATGGAAGATGAACGAGCCGAAAGAGGAACTCACGGCAGCAGCGCAAGCTGCGTCGCCTCAACCTGTGAATTCGTCGCACTCGGACGCTGAGTTCCGCCGTGATCTGGCCTTTCCCAGATTAAGCGATGAAATGCTGCAGAGACTCGTGTCCTACGGTCAGGAAGAGAGCGTCCCGGAAAACACCTGTCTGTACATGTATGGTGATCGGGATACAGACATGTTCGTGGTCCTCGCAGGAGAGATTGAGAGCCGCCTTCTAGTGAAAGGAGGTGGCTCAAAATGTTTCCGCTTTTTGCGTCCGGGAGAATTTAGTGGCGAGCTAAACCTGTTGAACACCCAAAGATCCGTCGCCGAAGCACGAACCACATCGACGAGCCGGCTGGTGCGGGTCTCGCGAATGAACTTGCGGGCGTTGATGCGTGCCGAGGGCGATATTGCGAACATTATTATCTCCGCTTGCATATGGCGGCGCATCAGCCTGTTTGGTGACCCATCCACGGGAGTCGTACTTCGAGGATGCGAAGGCAATCCGGATCTACTCAACCTCCGTCGCTTTCTTGTTCGCAACTACTATCCGCACCGAATAGAGGAGTTGCCGGCGAACAATGATTCCGGTGACAGCTTGGCTGCGACGAACATGCCAGAGGTCGAGCTGCTAAATGGTCGTGTCATGGTTCGGCCTGCCATTTGCGATCTCGCTGACGAACTAGGCATTACCGAAGTTCCTGAACCTCATACCGTCTATGATGTTGCCGTTGTCGGAGCCGGCCCCGCAGGTCTAGCCGCTGCCGTCTACGCAGCTTCCGAGGGCTTATCTACTATTGTGCTCGAAGGGAATGCCCCTGGAGGACAGGCCGGTACCAGCTCAAAGATTGAGAATTACCTCGGATTTCCAACCGGAATTTCGGGGGCGCAATTGGCGAGCCGTGGCCATCTACAAGCGCTTAAGTTTGGGGTCCGCTTCGCCATCTCACGTGACGTTGTAAGCACAGCACAGGTGGATGGCCTGCATCGTTTGTTCCTTGCTGGCGGTACGGCTGTTTGCTCTCGCTCTGTCGTGATCGCAAGCGGCGCGCGGTATAGACGACTCAACGTGAAGAACCACGAAGATTTCGAAAATAGGGGATTCTCCTATGCCGCGACCGCGATGGAATCTCTGTTGTGCCGTGAACGGGAAATCATTGTCGTAGGAGGTGGCAATTCTGCCGGGCAAGCCTCGATCTTCCTCTCTGCTGTCGCGAGACACGTACATCACATCATTCGTGGTGTCTCTTTGGAAAGTACAATGTCGCAATATTTAATCTCGCGAATCCAACATTCTCCGCGCATCACTCTCTACACGGATACAGAAATCGACAAACTCGAAGGTAAGGCGTCTCTCGAGTTTGTCACTTGGACGAATCGGAAAACTGGTGAGTCAGTGCGAAGGCCAATTTCCAATGTCTTCGTCATGATTGGCGCGGAGCCAAACTCCGGTTGGGTGTATGGCGCCGTTAAGCTTAATGACAAAGGATTTGTTCTCACCGGCGGTGGATGGGGATTTGAAGCCACACCTTACGCGACGAGTGTTCCTGGTGTCTACGCTGTCGGGGACGTGAGAGCCGAATCGGTGAAACGTGTCGCATCGGCGGTTGGCGAGGGTTCGGTGGTGATATCGAATATCCATCGTTATTTGGCTCAGAACCGCATCGACTTCCCAGAGCAGGCGAAAGCTAACTGAGAGTTGCCAGCGAGTCGTCTTCTGGTTTCTGAAACCAATCTAACCCGGTGCACGACTTCAGATGAGCGATCATGACACAGCAGCCTCTACGCAGCAGACGGCAACACTTGAGCTTTACTTAAGGATGTGACAAGAATTTAGAACTATTCTTCTCGCTTATGGGACCTTACTCTGAAGAGACTGTACGCAGGAGTAACAAGCTCGCCTGATCGGAGCCTGCTCCTGGAAAGGGCGGCTCACTACCGTCGCGCCATGGCAGATGAAGTCATGGCAAAGGAGAATGCGATGACAGCGCCAGTCGATACAGTACGCGATTTCTATGCAGCAATAGCAGCAGGTGACACCGGGAAGATGGTTGGCCTGATGGCTCCCGACATTGAGTGGATCTCAGTGGTTGATTTCAACATTCAGGACAGAGGTCCCGAGGAGGTTATGAAAAAAGTGTTCGTTCCACTCATGCAGGAGTGGGAGAGCTTCTCACCAGCTCCTTCAGAATTTCTTGTCGATGGCTCGACGGTGGTGTCATTGGGCCGCTTCGCTTGCGTACACCGTGCAACGCACAAACGCGCCGACCTTGCGTACGCGCATGTATGGGATATCCAGGATGGGAAGATCGAACGCCATCGTCAATACATCGATACCTTGGCGCTCGAACAAGTGAGACGCCCCTAGCGCTGCCAATGTACCATCATGACGCACCATGGTTCCCTTACCGGGGGTAAGAAATGTTCGAAGAAAGAACATCGTAGTGAACCGCATAGCAAATTACGCTCTTGCCACCGTCCTTTCAGCAGGCGCGTTACACGCAGCGTCGCTCCCTTCGACCAACGCAACTACGACCTATCGTCGCGTGCAGGTCGAAGGCATCGATATTTGTTTCCGCGAAGCGGGTCCTGAGGACGCCCCGACCATCGTGCTCTTGCATGGCTTCCCGTCCTCTTCGCGTGAGTTTGACACGCTCATTCCCTTGCTCGCGACGAAATATCATCTGATCGCTCCGGACTATCCCGGATTTGGTCTGAGCGACGCTCCCTCGCCGACCGCCTACACTTACACGTTCGATCATCTTGCCCAGACGATGATTGATTTTCTGAAGAAGCTGAAGGTGGAGCATTACACCTTGTACCTTCACGATTACGGCGCACCCATCGGCTTCCGCATCATTCTGGCGCACCCTGATCAACTGCATGCGCTCATAATTCAAAACGGCAACATCTACAACGCGGGCCTTGGAGCCAAATGGACCAAGATCACTGAATACTGGGCGGATCCAAAGGCTCATCCTGAGGTGCTTAACGCTTTTCTTTCGTTCGAGGCCACCAAGGAGCGACACGTCGCTGGCACGTCCCATCCGGATCGGTACGATCCGGATAGCTGGATCAGCGAGTATGCCAATCTGTCGCGGCCCGGTCAACGCGAGATCCAAGGAGACCTGCTCTACGACTACCGTACCAATGTCGCGTCCTACCCAAAATGGCAGGCCTGGCTCCGCGACCACCAGCCCCCGACCCTCGTGGTCTGGGGCGAGCACGACCCTTCCTTCATCGCGCCGGGCGCGGAAGCCTTCAAACAAGATCTACCGAATGCGCAAATCCGCCTGCTCGACGCCGGGCATTTCGCGCTGGACGAAAAAGCGGACGAGATTGCGGACCTGATCTTCCAGTTCATGGCCAAGCATCCCGGATGAGGGCCGGGGTCGCGAGCATTGAGCACGGTCTCGCGTCGTCAGCAGCGTCGAAACCAGAAATGCAACGGTGGTAAAGCGCTCAACGGCTGGAACGCTTGTCGGAAGTCCAGCAAATTAAATCCAGAGGAGCCCAGATAGCAGCAGCCAAGTTGATCCCGCTTGGCATGTCGCCCACATCCGAAAGAGAAAGTGCGGACTTTTCGCTAGAACTCAGGCGCCCTAAGAACGCCTTCCATTGATTCGTGTTCTGCGGGTCTCTCAGGAACACTTCGGTCAAAGCAAATCGCACATCGCGCGGAATAGCGATACCACGCCGCTCAAAAGAGTCAGGTAGATTGAACCTTGGCAATCAACAAACTGTCGGGGAGTAACGATGAATCGTCGAGCTTTTGTGTCCAGTGCTTTTTGCTCGCGTTTCCTATCTGCAGTAGGCTGGAGATCGTCGCAAGCAAGTGCGCTGTCTGCCGGGGCGTCGCAGTCTGAATCGTCCCTGACGGCGCTCCGAAAGAGCTTTCAGGGAGCAATTTACCGCAAGGGCGACCCGCGATACGAGGAACTTCGTGCCGTCTGGTCTGCCAGGTTGGATCAGCACCCTGCGTTAATCCTGCAGCCCATCGACAAGGATGATGTTTCCGCCGGCGTCCGGTTTGCCAAGGCGAATGGACTTGCGTCGCGCGGTTCGGCGCGGTGGGCAAAGCTACGCCGCTTACAGCACCTGCGAGGGTGGTCTCTTGTTCGAGATGTCGGGATTGAGGGAGGTCGCGATTCATCCAAGTGGCACCTCTGTACGTTTCGGCGATGGCGCGTTGTGTGGAGCAGTTGAGATCGAGACCGTTAAAGTGGACCGCGCAGCCGTTCTTGGGCAGTGTCCGTCGGTCGGTGCGGTGCTCGGTTGGTGACAACAGGCCAATGCACGCACCGAGCGGGAATGAGGCACCCTTCCGAGTTCCGGTCGGATTGTCGCCCACCCGGAAATAACTGATACCGCGTCCTCAGCGTAGGGGGAAACCAGAGTTTCGTGGACAGGAAGCTGTGGGGAAAACCCGCGGACAGACTGGAAAACTCGGGGACTGGACTGCACCCCTAAGCTGGAAAAACCGCAGATCGGCGTTGTCGGGCCAACGGGTGGCGGCAAATCCACGATCATGAGCCTGATTCCCCGGTTTTACGATCCCAGCGCGGGCAAAGTTCTGGTCGACGGCATCGAATGTGCGCGATTATCGATTGCAGGCCTTGCGCAACCAGATCGGCTATGTGCTGCAGGAGACCGTGCTCTTTCGCGGATCGGTGCGCGATAACATCGCCTATGGCCGCGAGGGCGCAACCGGCGAGGAGATCGTCGAAGCCGCTAGGCTGGCCAACGCGGACGAGTTCATTTCCCGCATGCCCAATGGTTATCAGACTTTTGTCGGCGATCGGGGCGATACCCTCTCCGGCGGCCAGCGGCAGCGTATCGGCATCGCGCGCGCGATCATACGCAATAACCCGATCCTGATTCTCGATGAGCCGACAGCGGCCCTGGATAGCGAATCGGAGAGACTGGTCATCGAAGCGCTGGAACGATTGATGAAAGGACGAACCGTGCTGACCATTGCGCACCGGCTGAGCACCATCCGCGATGCGGATAAAATTATCGTGTTGAAAGACGGCGTGGTTGCAGAGCAGGGGACGCACGATCAACTGCTGGCGATGGGTGGAACCTACGCCGAGTTGTATAGTGTACAGTTCAATACGTCTCCTAAGACTATTGCCTAGAAATACCTACAGGAAGCTATTTTTTCGGCTACGTCATGCAGATGCAAAAATCTGCAAAAACGACAACATGGAAAACCTTAGAAATCACTGTCAGGCTACCAGACAGGTATTTTCGTCGCTGCCGTTCGTTCTGCGTTCTGACAACTCCGACGTCTCCAAGTGCGCAGGCAGTAGCAGCGACGGCCCTGGCGACGACTTGGCCGTGGGAATCGATTCGCACCCGCGTGGTGAACTAAGACTCTACAGACATTTGTACGTCCAAGTGTATCCAACCATTTCCCTGAACACTAGCCGACATATCGGTACTAACCCTGCTTTTGCCATCCAATCTATTGAACAACTGGTAATTAACGGGTAGGCGGTCACTCGCTCGCAACGCGGATCGCTGCGTAGATAGGCGCTTCGGCGGCCACGCGTTGGTTGAGAGACGTTACGAGCCAAATAAAGCAGCTTGAGTATATTGAGGACGCTTAGAGGTTGACCGAGATGCCGCCTCAGTTCTCCGGGCCTACGTCTACTAGCGTCTCAGTGAAATCCCCTCTGTGGCCGCAGAAGTCCTCCGCGTTGTACTGACGCTCACCATAGATGTGATGCTTCGGCTCCGTCAGGATTCTGGCGCCTGCCTGTCGGGCACGCTCGCAATGGGCGGGCACGCCCTCGACCCGTAGCTGCACAAGGACAGAATTTCTGTGAACTATTCCTATACTTTTCCGAGGTACTTATCCAGCCATGCGAGCACGGTTCGCACCAGCATCGGCCGCTGCTCCGTCACTTCGTGCGGAGTATCCAGCACGACGTGGCTCTTGTCCGCCGCGGACGTGCCCAGCATGTTAAACATTGGTGTCTGCGACTCGTTCAGCGGGAAGACATAGTCATATCGCCCATTCACCATCAGCACCGGCTTCTTCATCCGTGGAACGAAGTCTGCCTGGTCGTCACCCACCTCCGGCGGCCAGAGAAAATATCCGCCATCCAGCCACACGGCGGTTTTCAGCCTGTCCTGCAGCAGCGTAGCGACTATCACTCCGTCGGCCGCACCCATGCTTACGCCCAGGTAGGCGAAGCGGCTCGAATCGATGTCCTTCCGTGTTTCGAGATAATCCAGCGTCCGGGCTGCGTCCTTGTACCATGCGGTGACAAGCGCCGTGTTCTTCATCGAGTACTTCACTGGACGCTCATAGGTGCCCAGCCACACCGGATACGCTACAGCACGCCCGCTCTGCACAATGTAGTCAAAGAACTCCGTGTCGCCCAGGTTGGATGAGTCCGGGGGCATGTTGTACACGCGCGCGCTGGGAAGAAAGAGCACCGTTTGATACGGCGGCTTTGCCCGCTTCGGCACAAACAGATAGACCGCAAACCGCCCGCCGTTGTACGCCGCATCGATAACGACTTTTTCCTCGCGCCAGTCCGGCGTTTCCTTTACTACGCCAGAATCTTGGGCGTTCAGCGGCGTCTTGCCGTAGTCGTACATCACCTTGTAGCCGCGAAAGACATCATCGTTCGCCGGCTTGATCTTCGTAAAATCGCGCACGACGCGGTAGACCGGCTGCATCGCGTTTTGCGGCAGCGGCGACAGGTTCTTTACGCACCGGAAGCCATTGCCGGGCCGCCGGTCCGTTGGCGCAAATGCCTCCGGCATGGAGTAGAAATACGTTGGTGAATGCCACGATCCGCCCAGCGCAAAGCGCAGGTCGCCATCCGTCGCATTCACCACCCACTCACGCACATTGCCTGTCATATCGTAGGTGCCATATGGGCCCACCCCCTGGTATTTGCCCACCGGCGCCGGCGCCGTTCCGCTCAGGTTGCTCTGCGAGACCGATATGAATCCGGCATCGACGGGCGCGGCCTCGTAAAACTGGCCAAGCACGGGCAGGCTTTTGCCAGCCCAGGCCGCATACGCCATGGCCTCATACCAGCTGACGCCGGAGACCGGGTAATTGGCCTGTCCCTCCGGATAATGGCCCCCGGTCCACGTGGACGGTCCAGGCCGCCCCGTTGTGTCGGTGAAGCCTACGACGGCTTCGCTCCACGCAACCTGCTGCCCGTCCTTTTCCATCCGTGGCGACCAGTACTGCGCCTTGCTGTATCCACCCCCATCCACAAACTGCTGATAGTCGCGGTTGGTTACTTCGTAGCGGCCTATATAGTGTGCTGGCAATTCCCATGGGCCAACCGGACCAAGAAATGCTACCCAGTCGCGAAAGTTCTGCGATGGGACGTACACCATGCCCGCCGGTGCGGCGAGGTGTTTCGCGAGCTGAAAGTCCATTTTCTTGCCGGCGAGCGGCGCCACCACCATTTCACCCACACCCTGCTTCGCGATCTTCCAGCGAACAGGAAATAGCTCCTTTGGAATGCGAACATTCACGAGCGGAGTCTCCCCTAGCGTCTTCCATGGGCTGTCAGGCTGGATGTAGTCCTGAATTGCGACCGTTGCCCCGGCAGGCTCCGAAGTGATCGACGTCGTCAGCGTGTATCTCTCTTCGAGTTGCTTCAGGTGAGCGTCATTTGGAAGTGCCTTTTGCGCGCGCTCAAGGAGCGCCATTGCTTCCAGCGGATGCCATGCCGTCATTTCGTTCTCAATCTGCGCCGGGGCAACTTCGCTGGCCCACCGCTGGTCCGCAACATGACGCCACAAAGCCCATCCGCCTGCGCTAACGGCAGCCAGAATCACCGCAAAGCATGTCAGCAGCCACCGCGGCTGCTGCCACCATGGCTGCGCCTCAACCTGGGGCGGCTTTGCCAGCAGAGCCACATCCCGCTCCATCTCCTCAGCGGAGGCATAGCGCTTCTTCGGATTTTTCTCCAGAGCCCTGGTCACAATCGCGTCCGCCAGCGGCGGCAGCAATGGCTGTATCTTCTTCGCGTGCGTCAGCGGAGCCTGTGTCACCGCCCGCAGTACGGAGATGGTGCTCTCTCCGCGAAACGGCGGCTGGCCGGTTAGCGCCTCATAATAGATGACTCCCAGGCTCCACAGATCGGTTCGCGTGTCCACCGGTTCGCCCAGCACCTGCTCCGGAGACATGTACATCGGCGTACCCGCAATGCCCAGCGTCTGGGTCACGATCGTATCGCCGTCGAGCAGCTTCGCCAGGCCGAAGTCCAGCACCTTGGCATGCCCCTTCGGCGTCATCATGATGTTGCCCGGCTTGAGGTCGCGATGTACTACCCCCCGTGCATGCGCCTCCTTGAGTGCATCCAGCACTTCCAGCACAATCTGCGAAGCCGTGGGCACATCCACCGATCCGGAACCGTGCCCGGAGGCATCCTCTTTGCCGCCTTTAGCCCGCAGCAGCACAGACAAGGGCTCTCCCTGCACCAGTTCCATCACAATGTAGTCCTGTCCATCCTGCTCGCCCACGTCGTACACCGCGGCGATATTCGGATGGTTCAGTTTGGCGAGCGCCAGTGCCTCCAGGTGGAAGTGCCTTCGGGCCGCGTCATTGCGCAGCACGCCGGAGGCCAGCATCTTGATGGCTACCTCGCGCTCGAGCTTTTCGTCGCGGGCGCGGTACACCACCCCCATGCCGCCCAAGCCCAGCGTTTCCTGGATCGTGTAGCGGCCCAGCCGGCTGCCTGGAGCAAGAAAGCTTTGCGGCGGAACTGTCGTTGCGTCCGCCAGTCCATTCGCTGCAAACGGAGGCGTGGAAAGAAAACCGCTCAGGCGGTCGTTTTCAAACAACAGGCTCTCCACCAAGCGCCGCAACACAGGGTCGTCCTTGCACACGGCCGCCAGGTAAAGCGCCCGATCATCCGGCAGCATATCCACGGCTTGACTGAAAAGGTGGTCCACTAACGTCTCCGACTGGCCCATTGCTCCACACCTCCGGCGTCAGATTTTTTGTAATGGGGGTCCCACAACGAAGTACCATGCAGGCAAAAGGAGGAACCGTGGCGCAAGCTGCCGATCCCGCCTCCGGTCAAATCACGCAATTGCTCAAGGCCATGCACTCCGGCGACGCACACGCTGCGGAACAACTGTTGCCTCGAGTCTACGCCGAGTTGCACCGCCTGGCCTCTGCGTACATGCGCCACGAGCGACCCAACCACACGCTCCAGCCCACCGCCCTCATCCATGAGGCCTACATGCGCCTTGTCGGCGACGAGATCGACTGGACGAGCCGCGGTCAGTTCATCGGCTTCGCCGCTCGCGTCATGCGCCAGGTCCTCGTCGATCACGCTCGCGCCCGTATGGCCGAGCGCCGGACAGGCGGCCTGCATCGCGTAGAGATGGAGGACAACCTCATCGTCGCGCCGGACATCGATCCCAATCGCATCGACGAAATCCTCTCCATTGATCAAGCACTTTCCCGTCTTGCTCGCGAAGACGAGCGAAAGGCACGCGTGGTTGAGCTGCGCTACTTCGGCGGACTTTCCGTGGAACAAATCGCCGAAGTTCTCAACATCGCGCCGCGCTCGGTCAAGCGCGACTGGCAGCTTGCGCGAATCTGGCTTCATCGTGCCCTACGTTCCCATCGCGCTCCGGACGCTGCTAACGAAGATGCCGGTGAAGAATAGTGCCTGCTCGCGGCGTCATCTGCATAGGAACGATCGCGGGTGGGACCGGCTCCGTCATCAAGAAGGCGACGAATGACTCGGTAGACGACGGTAACGATGATGGTGATTGCGAGACCGAGGATTCCGTGAATCATGGCAGTTGCTCCTTTTGTGAATTCAGGGGGCGTCGTATCACCGCTTTCACTTAGGAGTGCGGAGTCACTGGAGAAAAGGGGCAATGCGGCGCAAAGATTCTTTCCTGCGCAAATAGGCTCGCTGCCAGGGCCTGGAGCCCTTGCAGCGAAATATGTAGTGAAGAACAGACCAGGGCTCACGGAAATGGTGACGCGGCATTGTGGGCGGATTGTCGCCAATCCGGAAGTAATGCAGCCTTGGGTGTCGTGGAGTTTCGGAGGAGTTCCTTGAAAACGGGAATTTCGATAACTTGGTGTGTTTACCGGCGGATCACTTCGGGAACTTACCGGGAACCCCGACTTTTCGGGCAGGTCGCATCTGCCGCAACCTCTCATCGTGGTCTCGCCCAGGTGAAAGGATTCCACCATTTACGGACACAGGGACTGACAGGCCGGTTCGCTGCCATCCTCTCAACAAACCACCACCCCTCAAAGTGGGCCGAGTGCTCTTTTCCGCGAAGATCGACTATGGAAACATCACAGATGTAAGGGCTCTGGGCCTCGTCTGAAATCGAGCTTGGTCGAGTGCGATGCAAATCGTAAGTCAGCTTCAGCGTTCCGGAGCGGATAACGGACCGATCTGATCCAGCCCTCTGCACTAACCTGAGAAACATCTTCGAATACCACTCCGGTAGGCCGGAAATTGGCTCCTTCAGCAGAGAATCCGGGTGTCCCTCCCCACGGAGCAGGTCCATCGTTAAGGTATCGATTCCGCTCTCCCTCGCAAACCTGAGAATGTGTCCCATTGAGTAGTCATCTCCGGTGTAGTTCATAAGGCTGGTAAAAGAGCTACCGACGTTGTGTGCGACTCCTTTCAGGACCTTGACTTTAGGCATACGAGACTCTCCGCCGGGGTTATAGGTGTCTTGCTCGTGTGGGCGGGCAATTTACCAAAAATGCGACTTTACGGGCGCTACACCAAGCCAAGTAGGATGGGCCACTATCGCGAAAGAACCTCTCGGCCCCACTTGTCACTTTCAGTTCCGCATTGCTCACAGGTATTACCGCCCCATAGCGCCTGCTTGAGCGATTTTGGCTTGCGAAGCTGTGACATCGGGACTTTGCAAGATGGGCATGAAGTCGGGTTGAGATTGACACCCCAACGATTCCTAATCACAGTGCCCACGGCCACGAGCACCGCTCCCGTGAACAGCAGACCAAAAACCACCGCTGGAACAACCATGGCGGCCTACCCCCGTCGTAACCAAACCGTCGCTTCAGTTTACGACTACTTTATTCAAATCCCGAAAAACGGGATTTTGAGTAACTTGCTCCTGCCTGACCCCTCCGGCTGGGGAATTTACCGATAACCCGA
>CAWGYP010000006.1:0-12740 GCA_963826875.1 uncultured Acidobacteriaceae bacterium
TGCCCTGTTTGCAACAATTGACCCCAGGGACGGCCGCTGGCTCGCACGGGATTCGGAGCCGGACGGCACCCACAATCTGCAGCGCGGCAGCTGAGTCTCCGAATCGCCAAATGCGGCAACCTGAAATTTATGCAGCTCATGGCTGGGGGCTGGACCGGCAGCAAGCCTATGCGCCTGTGATAGTGTAACGGCCAGAAGGAACGGGGCCATGGCACCATTCCAACCCAGGCCTGACGATAGAACGCTGGACGTCACGCAATTACTGACTGCCTGGCGCGGCGGCGATACGGCAGCGATGGAGCAACTTGCGCCCATACTGCAGCAGGAGCTGCACCGTGTAGCCTCCTGGCACCTCGCCAAGGAGCGGCCTGGTCATATTCTGCAAACCACGGCGCTGGTGAACGAGGCTTACGTCAGGCTGATCGACTGGAAAAACGTGAGGTGGCAAAACCGCGCCCATTTTTTTGCCATGGCTTCGCGGATGATGCGCCATATTCTGGTGGACTATGCACGCGCGCAGCATCGCGAAAAACGCGGAGGAAGTGTTGTACACGTTTCGCTGTCCTCGGCAGAGGGCGTTCCAGTCGAGAGCTCCGAAAACGTTGTTGCGTTGGACGAAGCTTTGCAGAAGCTTCAAGCGTTCGCGCCACGGCAGGAGCGCATGGTGGAATTGCGCTTCTTTAGCGGCTTAAGCCTGGAAGAAACGGCTGAAGTCCTGGAAGTATCGGTAGCCACAGTCAGGAAGGACTGGAGTCTTGCGCGGGCGTGGCTGTATCGTGAGCTGAATCAGGAGAAACGATGAATTCCGAGCGCTTCGAGCGGGTGAGAGAAATTTATCACGCCGCCCTGGACCACCCTCCTGAGCAGCGCCCCGAGCTGGTGGCACAAATGTGTTCGGGTGACACCGCTTTGCAGCAGGAAATACAGTCATTGCTCATGGCGGAAGCGGAGGCTTCTGGAAAATTTATGGCCACATCCGACGGAGCCATCTCGGATCCAAGACTTTTCCAGGCTGCTGGCGGGGCGCTCTCTGGTCGTATTCTGGGTTACTACGAAGTCCTATCTCCCGTTGGCATTGGAGGAATGGGGGAGGTTTATCTTGCCCACGATACGCGACTGGACAGAAATGTAGCTATCAAGTTCCTCCCCGATGCTCATCGGCTGGATACTGAGCGCGTCCGGCGGTTTGAGCGTGAAGCGCGAGCTGCTTCTTCGCTCAATCATCCCAATATCATCACCATCTACGACATCGGGGAGTGCGATGGCGGGCGCTTCATCGTGATGGAGCTGGTTGAAGGGCTTACCCTGTGCGACCTGCTGGCAAACGGTCCGGCATTGACCTCGCTTGCTCCGATAGGCGGACAAATTGCCAAAGCCCTGGCCGTTGCGCACTCAGCCGGCATTGTTCACCGCGACATCAAGCCGGCCAACATCATGATTCGCAAAGATGGCTACGTGAAAATCCTGGATTTCGGACTGGCGCGATTGGTGCACGAAACGGAAGGTGCATCGACGCTCGATGTTACCAACCCGGGTTGCGTATTGGGAACCATCGCCTATATGTCTCCGGAACAAGCTCGTGGGGAAAACCCGCGTTCGCCGTCGGATGTGTTTTCCCTGGGAATCATCTTCTACGAGATGGCCACCGGCAAGCATCCCTTTCGGGAGAGTTCCATGATGGCGACGTTACACGCCATTCATTCCCAGGCGCCGGCTCCGCCCGCTACCCTCAATCCACGCGTCCCGCTCCCGATATCGGATCTCATCCTGGCAATGCTGCACAAGGACACGTCCCAACGACCGACGGCCACCGAGGTCGACGAAGCGCTGATCGAAGGCTCCTCGGTAGCCAGCCGGTCTCCAGCGGAACCGGGTAGCCGGCGGGTGCACAATCTGCCGGTGCAAAGGACGCCGCTGATTGGGCGGCGAGCGGAGCGTTCTGCGCTGCAACCTCTTCTGATGGACCTTGAGATACGGCTCATCACGCTGACTGGCCCCGGCGGCACCGGCAAGACACGGTTAGCGATTCAGGCCGCCACCGACGCAATCGGCAGCTTCCCCGGTGGAATCTGTTTTGTAAACCTGGCGTCACTGTCCGATTCGAAGCTTGTCGTCTCTGCCATCGCCGTGGCGTTGGGAAAGCGCGACACGCCTGGCCGGCCGTTTATTGAAGCGGTCAAAGAACACTTGGCCGGTCTGGACCGCATGCTGCTGGTCCTGGACAATTTCGAGCATGTGGCGGCCGCGGCACAGGATCTTTCAGAGATTCTCGACTCTTGTCCCGCCGCGAAGGCCATGGTGACCAGCCGGACCATTCTCCGCGTCTATGGCGAGTATGAATTTTCCGTGCCACCACTGCCGCTCCCGGCACCCGATGCGGCCCTTTCGCCAGGGCGGCTACTCGATTTTCCGTCCATCGCGCTCTTCGTCCAGCGCGCAACCGCTGCAAAGCCGGATTTCTCCCTCACTACGCAGAACGCGGAGGCTGTCGTCCAAATCTGCCGGCGCCTCGATGGTTTGCCGCTGGCCATTGAGCTGGCGGCGGCGCGTGTGAAGGTTTTGCCGCCTGCTGGCTTACTCGCCCGGCTTGCCAGCAGACTGGAGCTGTTGACCGCCGGTGCTCAGGATCTGCCCGAGCGCCAGCGTACTCTGCGGCGCGCGATTGACTGGAGTCACGACCTGTTAAATCCTTCTGAACAAAAGCTCTTCAGACGTATCTCGGTCTTTTGGGGTGGCTGCACGCTCGAAGCCGCCGAGGCCGTTTGCAATCCAGAGGAGGATTTGGGTGTCGACTTGCTTGACACCATAACCTCTCTGCTTGAGAAGAGCCTCCTGAGCCAAACCGCAGGCGAGGAAACTGAGCCGCGCTTCATCATGCTCGAGACCATCCGGGAATACGGCCGTGAGCGGCTTGAGAGAAGTGGGGAGCTTGACTCGACCCGGCGCGCTCATTCGGCGTATTGCCTGGTGTTGGCCGAAGAGGGAGCGGCGAACATGGCGCCGGCTCAGAGGGATGGATGGCTGAGCCGTTGCGACGCCGAACACGATAATTTTCGGGCAGCCATCGAATATCTTATCGAGTCAGGCAACGCCGAGTGGGGGCTGCGACTGGGCGGCGCTCTTTTCTGGTTCTGGGAAGCGCGCGAACACCTGACCGAGGGCCGACGCTCTCTCGCATCCCTACTCGGCATCCCAGGCGCGAATCTTCTTAACGTGCAGTATGCGCCGGCCTTGTACGCGGCAGGCGTGCTGGCCGATGCCCAGCTCGATTTCGACTCGGCCGAGGCATCGATGAACGCGAGTCTCGAAATCCAGCGCGAGCTGGGGGACAAGCAGGGGATTGCGACCCTGGAGAGCGCGATGGGGATCATCTCGAGTAAGGCGGGACGCCTCTCTAAAGCCAGGTCGCATGTCGAGCGATCGTTGCAGCTCTGGAGGGAGCTCGGCTCCGGCAAGTTCGTTCTCGGCCTGACGAACCTCGCCAACATCGCCAGGAAACAGGGAGATTACGCGACCGCGCGAGCAGCGTACGAGGCTACCCTGGAGGCCTTCCGCAACGCTGGCGACATCCGGGGTACTGCCGTTGCCCTGAATGGATTGGGGGATGTCGCAGCGGCGCAGGAAGACATAGCGGATGCGCGTCGCCTCTACCAGGAAACCTTGCACAGATTCCAGCAGATTGGAGACCTCTGGGGAGTCGCCGGCGTGCTTCGCGATCTCGGGGATCTGGCTTGCCGCGACGGCGACCATTCCAGCGCTTCCAGCTTCTACAAAGAAGCACTCGAGGTTTTTCACACGCTGGGGCACCGGCGCGGCATAGCCGTGGTGCTTGAGCATTTGGCCGGTTGCGCCACCTGGAATGGTCGCCCCGAGTGCGCACTGAAGTTGGCCGGCGCCGCGGCCGCAATGCGGGAAAACCTCGGGATTTCGCTCTCGCCGGCAGAGCAGCTGGAATTCGATCAATGCATCCACAGCGCCTGTCAGAAGCTGTCAAAAGCTGAGCAGACCACGGTATGGGCAGAGGGCCGTTCCATGACCGCCGGCCAGGTACTGGAATATGTGCGGACGAACTAAGAGGCGCCCGGCGACTGGTACTTGTCGGGATTCAGCAGTCTTCGTACCGCTGAAACGCGGTTGGCAGGCAATCCCGTGCGCCGCGCATGCTCCTGGATTTTTTCTTCATCCTGCGCGAAGTAGACGCAATAGATCTTCTCGTTGGTAACGTAGCTGTGTAACCACCGAATACTTGATCCCAATTCCTTGAGCACAGCCAGCGACCGGAGTGAGACTTCCCGGATCTCGTCCTCGGACAGATTTCCCGCACCGGGCACTTCCCGTTCAATCACATACTCCGGCATGGCAGCCCTCCATTCGAATGAGGATACTACCATCATCCCCGTTCGGACTTATCCCCACCTGGGCTGCTCATCGGGATTGATGCCCAGAGTCAGTTTCGCCAGCAGTTCGTGCGTAAGAAAGCTATTGGCCGGGTGAATTCGGCCGAGGCGAGCATCCCGGAAAACTCGTTCCAATCCGGCTGCGCGGAAAATTCCGAAACCGCCGGCCAGTTCCATCGCCATATCGACGACCCGCCACGAACTCTCCACGGCGCGAAATTTCGCCGCTAAAACGCGGATCAGTAACTGGCCTACCTTTGCCGGATCGGTGTTGTCCGCCCAATCCTGCGCCGCGCGATCGAGCAGAGCTTCCGCCGTCTCAAGTTCGATGACCATGTCCGAGATGGCATGTTGCACCTCAGGGTGGTAGGACATGGGACGCGACAGGCCAATGGAGCTCTTCTTCTTCACGGTCTCGATCGTGCGATCCATGGCATAACGTGCCAGGCCGTAATACACGTTACCAAAGCCCATTAAGGCCCACACAAAGATGGAAGCCACGAAGGCATCCAGTCCCGCAGCCCCCGCCGGCACCACTCTGGCGACGTAACGATCGGGCACAAAGCATCCTTCAAGAAGGGTATCGTCACTGCCCGTCGCGCGCATGCCCAGCACGTCCCAGGTCTCCTCGATGCGGTAGCCCGGCGTCTGGCGCGGAAGAAAAGCGTGCACAATTTTTGGCGCCGCCGGATCGCTGGTATCCATGCCGTGCAGACCCAACCGACTCCAAACCGGTGACAGGCTGCCAAAATGCTTGCGACCGTAGAACCGATAGCCGCCATCCACCCGCTCTGCTTTGGTCGTAGAGAGCAGGACGGGGATATCATTGCCCGTCTCGGCGTGACCCGCGGCAAACACTTCTCCCGCTGCTGCTTCGCGCAGCATCCATTCCAGGGTTGGATCCCCCGCCCGGCGAAGATCGGCGGCTATCCCCATCCAATACAAGTGCATATTCAGTCCGAGCGCAGTGGCTGGCGCATGGTATGCCAGACGGCGTTGCTCGCGGCAAACCTCCGGCAAGGTCATCCCCCAGCCTCCCAGCTCGGAAGGCACCGGCATTAACAAGTACCCGGCAACCCGGAGATCCTCGAAATCCTCGGCGAAGAATCGGTTCTCACGATCGTAAATGGGCGCGCGTTCTGCGCAGTCCTGAAACAGCGATTCCGAAATTGGCATCATCGCAACTTGCATGGCATCCTCCCGCTGAACGGTGGAAATTTGGCTTCTAAGTATATAGGCGCTATTTCGCAGAAGAAACGCTATTGGAATTAGCAGATGGAGTCGATTAGCGGTGGGTGGGAGCCTCGAGCGTGGCTGGCCGAGAAATCTTCGTCTCCCACAATTACGGTCGGGTCACCGGCCAACCGTCAGTAACCCCGCAGTACACAGTTGCTTGACGTGTAGCTCAATGAGTAATTTCCCAATGGGCGACGATCCGACCGGACCGTTCTTAGCTGGTAGATTGGCTCTGAATGAACACGAAGCCTGAAACAGAACTCATCCGCGCATGCAGTTCTGAAGATTTATGCGTCAGACGGAACTGGTACTTCTCTAATAATGTTTCCTAAGAGTACCAGTCCCGTCTGACGCACAAATCGACCATGTTACCCACCGGCGCCATCCAGGGGTTCTCGCTATCAGTCAAATACAACCGAAATAGGTGTGAACTACGCCAGGCTACTTCCCCAGGAGTTATCGGCCGGCGGAACACTACTCGCCTCGACGCGGGAGAGAGGCGAAAGGTTGTATGACACATTAATCAGGGGGCTTTTTTCTGAGGAGTCCTCGGCGCTGTTGGCAGTAACCATTCTCCCGCAAGCCGAGCAAAGTGGCCAAGCACGCGAGAGGAGAAAGCAGGTTCCGATGGACCGGACGGGTCGCTAGCCATCCCGCGCGCAGACCTTATCTAAATCGCTAACTGGATCGCATAAATCTGCCGAGGGATGTTCGGAAACGCAAATCGAGCATCTCAACTATGTAAGCAAGTAATCTTCGTTCACAGAACAATTGGAGCACTATGTCTAAAGTTGTCGTTGTCACCGGTTCTTCTGCTGGCCTTGGTCGCGCCATCGCGCATGGGTTCGCAAAACGTGGAGCATCTGTTGGACTCATCGCGCGTAACCCAGAGGCCCTCCACGCAGCCAAAGAGGAATGTGAAGCGTTGGGAGGCAAGGCTCTGGCCGTGCCCACAGACGTTTCCGATGCCGAGGCCGTGGAGGCTGCGGCAAGCCGTGTCGAAGAGGAGCTGGGTCCGATTGACATCTGGGTGAATGACGCAATGGTCAGCGTCTTCTCTCCAGTAAAGGAGATGGAGCCTTCCGACTACAAACGTGTGACCGACGTGCTCTATCTCGGCTTTGTTTATGGAACGCTGGCCGCGCTCAGAAGAATGCTCCCTCGCGATCGGGGCACGATCATCCAGATTGGATCAGCCTTGTCTTACCGGTCCATTCCCTTACAGTCTGCCTACTGCGCTTGCAAGCATGCCATCAACGGATTCACCGACTCATTGCGCTGTGAACTGTACCACGACCACAGCAATGTCAAGGTGACTGCCGTGCACATGCCTGCCATGAACACAACCCAATTCGACTGGGTCAAGAATCGCCTGCCCAACGATCCACAACCGGTTCCGCCAATATTCGAACCGGAGCTTACTGCGGAAGTGGTTGTCGCTGCCGGCTTCGCGAAACGTCCGCGGCGGGAGTATTGGGTCGGATCCCCGACCGTAATGGCGATTGTCGGACAAAAGTTCATTCCAGGCGTGCTGGACGAATATCTTGGGAAAACGGGATATAAGTCACAGCAGATCCCTGATGAACCCAAGGATCCAAACGCACCCAACAACCTCTACCAATATGTTCCCGGGGTTCACAGCGCACGAGGCAAGTTTGCTGGTCGTTCCTCAAGAACGAGCGCGGAGATTTTTCTGTCGCTGCACCCCGAATCACTCGCTTTGGGGACAGCTGCGGCGCTCACGTTCCTAGGCGGTGTCCTTGTGGCCCGGCGGAAGGTATCGTGAAGGCTTGTTCGGCCGATGAGGTCACCTCAATGGCCGGCAGCGACACGCTCCTGATCGTAGGCTGCTGCACAGCACTGGCTACTTTGGTGCCCGTGACGCTCTACCAGACCGGCGCTCTTCACCGGCTTCCGGATCCGCCGTTCCGCGTTTTCGACTCTGAGCGAATCACCATGTCCGCTGCCGCTCATCCGCTTGGGATTCCCGACGGAGTGTTGGGGCTGGCGAGTTTCGGGGTGACACTTGCCTTGGCGCTCCCAGCCAGGCGCCATCGTGCGGCGAAGCAGTTGCTCGGCGCGAAGCTAACTCTTGATGCTTCGGCAGCAGCATTCAAAGTTGGACAGCAGGTAGTCAGCTTTGGGAAGCTTTGCTCCTGGTGTACGGGTACGGCGCTAGCCGCAGGCCTGATGGCCTACGCCGGCCGGAAAACAATAAAGGGCTCCTGGCTGGAGGCAGTCTCGCTCGCTCAGCGAGCCCCGTGTTGCTACCCCCGCGAATAAGCGTCAAGATCGTGTATCAAAGGCATGGCCGCAGATGGTGGCTTAACCCTACCGTCGACAATCTCACGCCTTTCCACTGACGGTCCATACATAGACTCATCACCGCTCTTATCTGCCCGGACGACTGCTCCATTCAGGCTGACACCGGCAAATATGCCCTTTGAGCGCGAATAAGACAGAACCTCTGCATTCAGCTTAAGATCCGTGGCCGCGGACGCGTTACGTCCTACAGGGCCGGCTGCTACAGAAGCGTCAGCTCCCAGTTTGAACTTGTCACTCAGAAGACTCTGGAGAGCATGAGCGTTCATAAAGAGCATGACGATATCCGTAGAAGACCCACCAATCTGGTACCCGACGCTACCGCCTTCGAGAGCGATAAACATGGGAGCACTCCAACCGTGCTCCGTGCGGCAAGTCGCCACACCGCGGCCGTAATTACCGCCGAAGATAAACGCAAACTTCTTGTCGCCTGGAATGATCGCTATGCACTTTGCCCTATCCAGCAGGTCATGCGGTATTCCCTGATCCGGTGTATTCATGATTTCTTTGAAAACCTGGGCGGCCTTCTGGGTTCGAGCGACGTCGTCGTCACGGTCGGAAGCTTGCGCGAATGAGACGCCTAACAGGATGAGTGTCGAAAGGATGAGAGTGCGTTTTAGCATGAGGTTTGCTCCTTCCACTTGGGTTCGTTCTAAGAGGGGCCGGTGTCCAGAGCAAAGATTGTTTGCTCGAACCAGGAAAGCCTTGTTTTCGTGCAGTTCGAACTCAAGACACAAACTTTGATGCGACAAGTGGAGGACAAGATGTGTAGCAGCATCCCATCTTTGCGTCGGGATCAAATGTTCTCGCCACCTTGGTGATGTCGGAATGGCCTTAACAGCAAGGAAAAGATGAGCTACGGCAAAGCGAAGAGTGGTTCAGGGTAGCGCTCTCGTCGATTCCATTGATGCTTTACCAAAGAAAGGAACATAAATGATCCGTCCCAGGATTCGATTTTCCCGCACTCGTACCGCACCTTGCTTTTGAGATGCATCCAACCAGGCATGGGACAGACTAAGAGAATCGTCGACACTCTTGAGCACGGCAAAAATCCTAACTTTCTGCTGGTCGTGGTTCTGAGCGGAGTGGCGCTCATCGGACTGTTTATAGTGGCTTGGGTCCTAGTAGGAGATAAAGGAAGGAAGCTGCTGCCCGGTTTGCACCACGACCCGCAGCCCACCTCTTCCATTCGCCGCCAGGCTTCAGGAACCGTTACCGCCTAACGGATCACAGACTGCAGAATTCCCGCACGCCTGATCAAGCAGAGGTGTGGGCTTCGACAATTTCGCTGCCGTGGGCGATGGAAAGCCTTGATGGAAGCAACTTGGGCTTGTCTCAGTTACAACATCACCCGCTGGCTCAGCATTCGCAGCAAACTCAATGCTGCCGCAGTCGCTTGATATCGCCTTGGCCTACTTTGCACCTGCCCTGACCCACAACGCACGCCGTCAGCCTCGAGAGCAATAAACACGCTCCAAACACTCAGATGTGTGCCTACGCTGGCCTCGGACTAGGAATCTGGAGCACCGGGGGCCGGTAAACGCTCGCCCGCTTTCTCAGGGGAAGAAGGGGGCCGGGACCTTGCGCGTCGAGAAGCGATCTGGCGCTTCGGGCATTCAAGGGACGGGGCGGAGTAACCACTATTCCGCCGCGCACTGCGCTGAGGCCGTTTAGGTGGTGATTACTCCGTCTGGAAGCTGTGAAAAAATTGATTTCGCTGAAATTTCGTCTGAACCGAAATGTATGCCGCGGGCCAGCGGTCGCTTATGAGGCATCCTGGCGCGAAGTTTTTCACGGCCGAAATTGCTCGACGTTTCTAAATGAACTTTTTGCACATCTTCCTGTCCCTTCAACTTTCCAGAGGCTCACCTTTCCCCCCCGGCGGCAGGAAAGGCGGGTCCAGAACAGGGGTGGTACATTGCGACGGCTGATTCTCCTCGTGGCTTTGGCGGCCTTGGCCCATCCCGCAGGAGCGGGAACGCGGGTCACAGTGGCGCAACTGGATCAGGCGCTAACTGCGGCCATCGCCGCGCACAAGCCGGATGCAGAAATTGCTCGTCAGATTACGAGCTTGGAACTCTCAGAACGGCTTACCGAGGCTTGGCTGAACCGGCTGAACATACGTCTGGCACAGGACGCCTTAGCGGCGCAGGCCCTGGCCCTGCTCGCCAACCGGTCGGCTTTCCTGGATCCTCCCGTGGCCGAGCTGCCGGGTACTGCTGCTCCCGACGGCGCCGCGCGGCAACGAATGCTCGATGCCGCGCGCAACTATGTTGCGCAAACGTTGCCGCGTCTGCCTGACTTCCTGGCCACCCGGACGATCAAGCGGTACGACGACAGCCCCCAGGCACTCAAGAAAGGCGCTTGGCCCGTTCGCGCGGGGCTGCATCTGGTAGGCACTTCGAGCCGGGAGATCTCGGTCCGTAACGAAAGGGAAGGGCAAGGTGTCGAGCATGGGTCCGCGGCCTCGCAGGAGCAGAATGGGCTTAGCACCTGGGGTGAGTTCGGGTTCCTACCGGCCGTCATTCTCGCCGACACGGTCAAGGGTACGGTAACCTGGAGTCATTGGGAGCAGATGGCGGCAGGCGCGGCCGCGGTCTTCCACTACGCGGTGCCTCACTCCGCATCGCACTACGAGGTCGTCGGGACGATCGCCCACGGACCCAGGTGGCAACCTGCGGATGCCTCGACTGTGCG
Organism: uncultured Acidobacteriaceae bacterium; assembly: GCA_963826875.1. Taxonomy (GTDB): domain Bacteria; phylum Acidobacteriota; class Terriglobia; order Terriglobales; family Acidobacteriaceae; genus PALSA-350. Next base: position 10,653 of record CAWGYP010000006.1, read on the forward strand.
CACCGCGGCAGCCTACCATGGTTCTCTTTGGGTGGACCCGGAAACTGGGGCGGTTCTCCGACTTACATTAGAAATTGGCGAGAATGAGGTTGGCCAGTTCAAGCGATTCGCGGTGATGGTGCAATATGCGCCCGTCCAGATCGGTGGCCGCAACTTCATTTGCCCAGTGCGAAGTCTGGCGTTGGACTTGGCATCTGCCGGCGTAACTTCCAGCCTGTTCGGAAGTTCTGGTCTGGCAGATGTACCAACGGAGTGGCTGAATGTTGCGTCCTATAGCGGCTATCACCGCTTTGCATCGACAACTCGCATTCTGGCTGACACACCGGAAACGCAACCGGAGAAACCCGAGAGCGCAAGTGTGTTACCCCAGGCAACCTCCCCAGTGCCAGATGAAGCGGCATCCGCGATTGAAAGCACCACGCTGCCTGAATCTGGCCTCCCTCCTCCTTCCAGCCCTCTTGATTCGCCAACGGAATCCGCCCCAACGGCGCCTGTCCCAGCGGTGCCCGCCCCCACAGTACCCGCGCCGATGGTGGCCCCACCCACTGAATCCACTCCAGCAGTATCCGACGCGCGTGCGAACCAGCCTCAGACCACAGGGATCACCCTTCAAGTCAATGTCAACAAAGTATTGATTCCAGTTGTAGTCCGCGACCAGCAGGGCCGCTCTGTGAGCGACCTGAAGAAGGAAGACTTTCAGCTCTTTGACAACAACAAGCCGCGCGCAATCTCCGCCTTCATGGTGGAGCAGAATGGCGCGCCACAGAGTCCAGCCGCCGGCAATGCGCAGACAGCGTCCACAACCAGCGCCGCCCCGCCTCAGCGTTTCATCGTTCTGCTCTTCGACGACTTGCACCTGAACTTCGTGGATCTGGAGAATGCCAAAAAGGCTGGCGAGAAGGCGCTGGACGGATTGTTGGAAGGCTCCAACCAGGTTGCCGTGCTCTCCCTTTCCGGAAAAGTCGCCAGCGGCTTGACCCGTGATCGCGCCAAGTTGCAGGAGGCGATCCTGCGCCTGAAATCGCAAGGCGATTATCTGCATATCAATGAAGTTTGCCTGAAGATCGGGTACCTCCAGGCCTGGCTCATGGAGTTTCCCCAAGAAGCCGCTGCATTCCGTGATGCGGCAATGCAGCTTATCGCTTGCGGCGCCTCATCTGATCCGCAGGATGCCGAGCGAGCCGCACGAGTGATTGCCCAGCGGATTGTGAAGGTCGTGGGCCGGGATTATGTGGAATCTTTCTCCGCGATCGACGAAATTCTGCGCAGGATGGCCACTCTGTCGGGGCAGCGCGCGTTGATCCTGATCTCGCCCGGTTTTGAAATTCGTGATCCTGAAGTTTCGGCCGCGCAGTCGCAGATGATCAACCTGGCTGCACAGTCCAATGTCACCATCAGCACCCTGTCGGCGCGCGGGTTGTACACAACCTCCGTGACCGCCGGTAACGATAACACCAATGGATACGCCATCCAGGACATCCACATGGCCGAGAGTTCACTGTCGGACCTTGCCGATGGCACCGGCGGCACTTTCGTCCACAACAGCAACGACCTGGAAGCCGGATTCAAATCGCTGGCCGAGGCGCCGGAAACGGTCTATCTGCTCGAACTTTCGCTCGACAACGTGAAGCCCGACGTCACCTTTCACCGCTTGAAGGTGAAAGTAAATCGGGATGGCTTGCAGTTACAGGCGCGCCGCGGTTATCTCATGCCCAAGCTGGAGAAAGCCAAAGACTAGCGGTTCAGCCTCGCCAATCGGGTTTGTGAAATGAAGAGTAGACAACTGCTCCACGACCCTGCCCCTGCAGGCGAAACGTCAACCGAGCCAGTTCAGCGCCAGGGTTCCAGGATGGCGTTTGGACCTTCCTGCTTCCAATAGGCCACGACCGGTCGCCTGGATCGCTGGCCCCGACCCCCGATCTCATTGAGGGATGGGCCTCCCAAGGAAGAATAGGTAAAAACTCAAGCACGCACGAATTTCATCGCGTGCCATTTTCGCTTAGTGCAAATCACCTACTCATTCTTCGGAGTCGGACTCAAGTTCTACTCGGATGTTGGCCAATTCTTAGTCGACCCCATCTCCACATA
>CAWGYP010000007.1:0-426284 GCA_963826875.1 uncultured Acidobacteriaceae bacterium
ACGTCATTTGTACGAACCTCAACGGCGCATTCTTTACCGTCAATTCAGCCGCTCCTCTGTTGAACGACAACGGCAGCATCATCTTCAACGGATCAGTGCAAAGTTATCTCGGTCAACCAGGCGTGGCTGCTTACGCTGCCACGAAAGGCGGTCTCGTCTCGATGGCGCGGTCCATCGCCGCCGACCTTGCACCGCGCAAGATTCGCGTGAACGTGGTGGCCCCGGGAGCGACAGAGACTCCCATATGGAAGCGCGGGCCGCGCGCCAATGCCACTGCAGAGGAATCCGCAAAAGTCTCCAACTTCTTCTCTTCTACGGTTCCACTTGGCCGTTGGGGCTCGCCGGAAGAACTTGCCAAAGCCGTGCTTTTCCTTGCCTCAGACGATTCGTCGTACATCAATGCGATCGAGCTGATAGTTGACGGCGGATTGACGGGCGCTCCTTTCGGAGCTGCCATACTTCGCGCCTGACGCGGAAGGCAGCCCATCGAAGGCCGGCTCGGGACAAGGGAGGCAGACATGAAACCCTGGAAAGCAGTTTTGCTAATTCTGATTGCTCTCGCGGTTGCAGCCGCTGGGTACGGGCTGATTCTCGTGCGACGAGGCTTCAGCGCACTTGCGACACCATCGGCAATTGAGGAGCTCGCGGCCACAACGGCACGCAAATTGGCCGTGCCATCTGCGTATCGCCAGCTTCGCAATCCCCTCGTGCCTTCAACGGAGAACATTCGAGGAGGCATGGAGCATTTCTCCTATCATTGCTCCGAGTGCCATGCGAATGACGGAGGGGGGCAGACGGTATTCGGCAGGGGCCTCTATCCGAAACTGCCCAACTTGCGCGCAGCCGGGACGCAGAACAAGAGCGATGGCGAGCTCTACTACACAATTGAAAATGGAGTTCGTTTGAGCGGCATGCCCGCCTTCCACGGAACGCACACTGTCCCGCAAACTTGGCGCCTGGTTTTGTTCATCCGGCACTTGCCTCAGATCACGCCCGAGGAACTCAATGAAATGAAGGGGTGGGACCCGAAGAACGAGGCGGATCCAGCGCATTTCTGAAGGGCGGGGACACTCGTCATTCCGATGCGAGGACATGATCATGCAAGCTACTGCGACACGACAAGACAGCATGCAGGCGACTGATACCGACGTTCCCCGTGAGACCACTCGTGCGTCAACAACATTCGGATTTACCCGCCGCAGCTTTTGCGGAGGAGCAGCGGCATGTTTTCAGAAGAGCTTCGCGCGGGCTTCAGATCACTGCGGTCACATGCGGCAAAGTCGACAGCATGAGTCGCGATCGGATGTTCTTAAAGCGTTTAACCAGGTGAACTACGCCCCCGCAATACGTTTTCCTCTTGTTTCCGTGCTTTCCTTCCCGCGCGTGTCAATTCCCAAGAGTTCCTAAGAAGTGGCAGGGCAGAGGTGTGCTTGGAATTCCAAGTGGCCGTATAACCGGCTTCGCGGACAAGTGGCTTCTGGCGATTGAATTGTTTACGGTTTTCTGGACGAGTGCTACATCGCCGAGTCAATCATTGTCGGTGCGTTTTTCAGTGGCCGTTTTGATGGCTGTTCGCTTCCAACTCCCATGTGTTTTGGTGCGACGGGCTGCATGCATGGTCTCCGCGGCAACACCCTCATACCAAATCACTTATGCGACACTCTGCAGCTGAATGCCATTCACTGCAAAACACCCAAAAACAGACTCAAAATCCGCCGAGGGTAACCTCGTGGGGCTCGACCCCCCTCCCGACACCAACTCAGGTGCGATCACAATGTCGCTCATCGGATGGGCACGTTATTCCTCTCATCGTTGCTGGTCCTGTCTCGGGGCCACGACATCAAACCAAATCCCCACCGCAATATCGACCCTAAGGGTTGCCAGTTGGTCATGATCTTGCCCGGAATGACGCTCGACGGACCCGTTTTCCAGACCCTTTGCCGCTACGATATACAGAGCAAACATGTCCGACGCAAAGGCCCTCTCCCCTGAAATCCTCCTGCTCATCGCAAAGTGCCTCAAGCTCCCGCTCCAGTCGCTCGTCGCCGTCATCGGCCTGCTCAACGATGGCGGCACCGTCCCCTTCATCGCGCGCTACCGCAAGGAGGCCACCGGCAACCTCGACGAGGTCCAGATCCGCGACATCGAGGAGAAGTTAGCCTACTTCCTCGATCTCGTCAGCCGCCGCGAGAGCATTCTCGCCTCCATCCTCGAGCAGGGCAAGCTCACTGATGACCTTAAGGCTCGTATCGACGCCACCTTCGAAAAGTCCGAGCTCGAGGATCTGTACCTCCCCTATCGCCCCAAGCGGCGCACCAAGGCCACCATCGCCCGCGACCGCGGCCTGGCGTCCCTCGCCGGCTACCTCTGGGCGCAGCTCCCATCCGCGCGGCCCCTCGCCGAATTCGCAGCCACCTTTGTCAGCCCAGAAAGGGAAGTGCCCACCGTTGAGGACGCCCTCGAAGGCGCCCGCCATATCGTCGCCGAAACCATCAGTGAGGACGCTGACCTCCGTAAGGCACTCCGACAACTCCTGTTCGAGGAAGGCATCATCGCCAGCAAGAAATCTTTCGACGCGGTCGATGAACAGGAAAAATTCAAGATGTACTATGACTATCGCGAGCCGGTAAAGACCATCCCCTCGCACCGCATGCTTGCCATTCGCCGCGGCGAGACTGAGTCCGTCCTCTACTTCCTCATCGAGATTGATCCGCTCCGCGTCACCTCGCTCGTCCGCACCCGTATCCTCCGCCGAACCGGGGACTGGACCCCGCACCTCGAGCTCGCCATCGACGACTCCTGGAAGCGTCTCCTCAGCCCTTCCATCCAGGGCGAGCTACGCCTCGAGCTCAAAAAGCACTCCGACGCCGACGCGATTCAGGTCTTTCGCGATAACCTCCAGAACCTTCTCCTCGCGGCGCCCGCCGGGCCGATCTCTGTCCTGGGCATCGACCCGGGCCTCCGTACCGGCTGCAAGATCGCCGTCGTCGACGAGACCGGAAAGTTCCTCGCAAGCGACGTCCTTTACCTTCATACTTCCAGGAACGCAGCCTCCGGAGCAGGCGATACCCTCGCTGCGCTGATCGCCAAATACAACGTCCGTGCCATCGCCATCGGCAACGGCACAGCCTCCCGCGAGACCGACGCCTTCGTCCGTGCCTTCCTTCGCGAGCGCGAGCTAAGCAATGTCTTCTCCGTCACCGTCTCCGAGTCCGGGGCCAGCATTTACTCCGCTTCCGACATCGCCCGCCAGGAGTTTCCTGATCTCGATCTCACCGTTCGCGGCGCCATCTCTATCGCCCGTCGTCTCCAGGACCCGCTCTCCGAGCTCGTCAAGGTCGATCCCAAATCCATCGGTGTCGGCCAGTACCAGCACGACGTCGATCAGCGTCAGCTCCAGCAGTCTCTTGAGACCGTCATCGAAAGTTGCGTCAATCGCGTGGGCGTCGACCTCAACACCTCTTCCTGGACCTTGCTCCGCTACGTTGCTGGCGTCACCGAACGAACCGCGCTCAACATCGTTGCTTACCGCGACGAGCACGGAAAGTTCCGCTCTCGCACCCAGCTCAATCAGGTTCCCGGTATCGGCGCCAAAACCTTCGAGCAGGCCGCCGGCTTCCTTCGCATCCGAGACGGCGAGAACCCCCTCGACCGCACCGCCGTCCATCCCGAGTCTTACCCGGTCGTCGGGCAGATTGCCCGATCCCTCAACACCCCCGTCGCCGACCTCATCCAGAGCCCTCAGCTGCTCAACAAAGTCGACGCCAGGCAGCTCTCCGCCGGGACCTTCACCGTCTCGGACATCCTTGAAGAACTCCGTAAGCCCGGTCGCGATCCACGGGACCAGTTCATCGCCCCCAACTTCTCCGAGGCCGTCCGCGAGTTCGCCGACGTTCAGCCCGGCATGGTCCTTGAGGGCGTCGTCACCAACGTCACCAAGTTTGGGGCCTTCGTGGACATCGGCGTTCACCAGGACGGTCTGGTCCACATCAGCGAGCTCTCCAACCGCTTTATCAAGGAGCCTTCTGAGGCCGTCAAAGCCGGTCAGATCGTTAAGGTCAAGGTCCTCAGCGCTGACCTTAAAACCAAACGCATCGCTCTCTCCATCAAGGCCCTCATGGGACCCGCTCAAGGCGGCCAGAGACCGAAGCAACAAGCGCACCAGGTGCCTCAGCAGCCCAGCATGAACGATAAGATTGCCATGCTTTCAACCAAGTGGAAGCTTTCCTGATTCTCTTTCAGGCTTCGGTCCGAACGGCTGCGCCGGTAGCATAGCGTCGAATTGGTTGTGTCCAATCGCCGCAGGCGAAAGCGAACTCAAGATGGACGGCGACTGCGTCGCTACCGCCGGCGTTGGAGAGTCGAGCGGCTGGGTTGCTTGGCTGACGAACTAACACGTCCTTCTGCTCTTTGAACCCGGCCGATTGGGCACCCGAGCATCGGTGGTTCAGCGCTTGCAAGCAGCCTTGCAGTATCATCGGCAGAAACTTTAGCGTTCAACCAACTTAGTTGGAACGAACATCTAATCCCCCCTTGAGCACAAGCAAAAGCCATACTACTTTTTAAGCATGATTAGAAATCTGAACATGTGCTCCCACCATGCTTCCCGGAGCTCAGAGACCTCTGCCCGCAGCTTCTCTCTCGTAACCTCACAATCTCCCTACAAACGGAGCCACTGATGCCCAAAAATCAAGTCAGCGACCTCATTACTGACCACGAAATAACCTTTGCCCACCTGGTTCTCTCTGGAACTATGACCGACCGTCAGGCCGCCGAAGCCGCCGGTCTCAACCCCGACACCGCCGCCTACACCAAAGCTAAACCCCGCGTCCGCGCCTACATGCTCGAGCACCGGACTGCCATGCACGATCGCCTCGTGCAGCAAGAATCTGAGGAGCAGCGCCGGCTGAACCTGGGCCGCGAGCGAGTCCTGGCCCGCCTCTGGCAAATCGCCGACCTGGACCCCGACATGACTCGAAACAGCATGTCCGCCCAGATCAAGGCCCTCTCCATGATCGTCGCCATCGAAGGCCTGATCCCTGATCGGAATACGAATCGCCGCGCCGGCTCCGCCCAGAACAAATCCGCCCCTCCACCTGTTTATCCGCAAATCGATACCGCCGCCTGGCTTCGCGAGCAACAGGGGAAAACCACGGGCCCTCAGCCTGGCCCCGACCCTGCCCCAGACGAAGATGTGTTTGGCGTTCCCCATCCCCCGCCCGGCGAGGCGGCAGGCGCCCCTTCGCACCTTGGCTCTACTCCGGGTGACTTGAGTGGATCCATCTTTGCCCGCCCCTCTAGCCCCTCGGAAGCAGCCTCGCCGGCGCCTCATGCCCCCGTGTCCGCTTCTGCTCCAGACAACCGGGTCCCTTCCTCTATGGAAAAGAAACCCGATACCTGGCGCCTGAGGCTCTAAAGAAACGCGTGCTGCCAATGATCTAAAAGGTCCACAAAGGATCGAATTTTATCGAATTTTACAAAAAACCGACGACCCACAGAATCTTGAAGACGAATCGGCCGGTTCTCGCGGCGCTACGATGGGCAAAGCGACACGCCAGGGCAACAGCGGTAAATCCAATGGGAAATGAAAAAATGGAGTGCTCTGACCGACCAGGCGGGAGCGCCAGAGATCGTTCATTGGGACGCCCGGCTTTTCCCGAGGTGAATGTCGGCCGATCCGCCGGAGTTCCTTGAATCAAGTTCGTTGGGCATTATCAATGTTTGGTGTATTTACCGCGCTGTAATCGCAGGGCTCCAGAGGCCGGTTGACAATTCGCGTCTGGAGGTCCTATGCGTGTCAAGTGCTCGTTTCGCGTCATTTCCTCTTGGGTAATTGCATTTTCTACGGCTGTTCTCCCGGGCTTGGCACAAGTAAGCTCGCAGGAGCTGCCTACCGGAATGAGCATCACTCCGCTTGCTCCGCAGGGAGTGACCTTCCAGACGCTCAACCCTGGACTGAAGACGCTACCGAAATTTCTGGCGGATATGGCGGTGACCACAGCGCTTAGCCCGGATGGAGGTACGCTGCTGGCGCTGACCAGCGGGTTCAACCAGAATCTGGATGCAAGTCAGAACGTAGATCCTGCAACCTCCAATGAGTATGTGTTTGTCTATAGCACCGCAAAGGCCCAGCCGGAGCTGACGCAGGTAATCCAGATCAAGACGAACGCCTTCGACGGGTTGGTTTGGAGGCCCGATGGCCAGGAGTTTTTTGTTTCCGGCGGCCCCGATGACCTGGTCCATGCATTTCAGAACAAGGGTGGAAAGTGGACCGAAGAGGCAGCGATCAAGCTCAATCACAATGGTGTAGGGCTGGGACTGGGTGGCATTTTACCGGTGGCCGCGGGCATGGATGCCACGCAAGACAGCAAGCATCTGCTGGTCGCCAACTACGAGAACGATTCGGTAAGCGCGATCGACCTGAAGACGCGAAAAGTTGTAGCGGAATTGGACCTGCGGCCGGGCAAGATTGATCCCGCGGAGAGTGGGACTCCGGGTGGTACCTATCCCTACTGGGTCGCGGTGAAAGGAAACGACACGGCATACATATCGAGCCAGCGGGATCGGGAAGTGGTTGTCCTGGACCTGCGGTCGTTACCCGATATGACCGTGATCGCCCGCATCAAACTGCCGGGGCAGCCCAACAAGATGGTGCTCGATAAGGCGGGACAGCGGCTGTTTGTGGCGCAGGATAATACGGATTCCGTGGCAGTCATTTGCACCGTGGACAACCAGGTTGAGGGCGAGATCGATACCATCGCTCCGCGGCATGTGTTTGCGAATGAGACCAGGCTCAAAGGGGCCGGCCCAAACAGCCTGGCGCTTTCCCCGGATGAGCAATTTCTTTATGTCACCAACGGTGGCACAAATTCGTTGGCCGCGATTCGGCTGCGCGCCAAGGACCAGGCCGCTCCCTCCACAGATGTACATGCATGGCAAGCCTATCCACCTCGAACTGTGGGCCTGATCCCGACGGCGTGGTATCCAAATGCGGTGGCGGTGAGCCATGACGGCGCCATGCTGTATGTGTTGAACGGCAAAAGCATGCCCGGAGCAAACCCGCAGGCGTGCTTCGACAGCGCGGAGGTGACCAGCGACTATGGGGATATCTCCTGCGAGAGCGCGAACCAATATATCTACCAGATTATGCATGCGGGGCTAGCGGCGATTCCTACGCCAAGGGGTGAAGAACTGGAACGATTGACGCGGCTCGTGGCCGGCAACAATCACTTCTTGGTTAAAGATGAGGATGGGGAAGGGGCCGAAGGCCTCGAGACTCCGCAAGACACGTCGATGATGGCGTTTCTGCGGCAGCGCATCCATCATGTGCTGTTTGTGGTCAAGGAGAACAAGACCTACGACCAGGTGTTGGGCGATCTGGAGAAGGGGAACGGCGACCCGGCGCTGGTTTCACTCCCGGAGGCGCTTACCCCGAACCATCATCAGCTGGCGCGGCAATTTGTAACACTGGACAACACATTTTGCAGCGGCGAGGTGAGCGGCGATGGGTGGAACTGGAGCACGGCCGCGCGCGTAACCGACATGGAGCAGAAGACGATCCAGCTGGATTACACCTACGCGACGCGTGCGCCGATTTACGACTTCGACGGCACGAATCGAAACATCAATGTGGGGATTCCCACGCTGGCGGGGCGAATCGCGGCCAATCCTGATACGCCGGATGACCCTAACCTGGTCGCCGGGACGCGGGACGTGGCCGAGCATGATGGCGATGACGGCGAGCCCAGCGCGGGCTACCTTTGGGACGCGGCGCTGCAGGCGAACAAGACAGTGCGGAATTACGGGTTCGAATATATTGACGAGAACCATTACTTCGTCGACCCCAGCGATCCGGCCTATATTCCGGTGCTGCGGGAGCCTTATATGACGAAGACCGTGGTTTCGACGGCGACCAAACCGTCGCTGCAGGCCAATACCGATCCCTACTACCACGGCTGGGACATGGCGATTGCCGATTACTGGCTGGAAAAGGAGTGGGAGCGGGAGTTTGACGCATATGCCGCGAAGAACGCGCTGCCGAACCTGGAGCTAATCGCGCTGCCGCATGATCACTTTGGAGACACGGGTCCCGGGGGTGGGGCGATTGACGGCGTCGATACGATTGAGACGCAGATGGCGGACAACGACTACGCGCTGGGTAAGTTAATCGCCAAGGTGTCCACCAGCAAATACAAAGACGATACGCTGATTTTTGTGATTGAAGACGATGCCCAGGATGGGCCCGACCATGTGGACGCTCACCGAACCATCGCCTATGTGGTGGGGCCGTATGTGAAGCAGGGAGCGGTAGTCTCAACGCGTTACACGACAGTCAACATGCTGCGAACAATTGAGGACCTGCTGGGCATGAAGCCGCTCGGACTCAACGACGGTCTGCAGAGCCCCATGACGGACGTGTTTACGCAAGAGAATCTGGCGTGGAGCTACAGACCCCTGGTTCCGGATGTGTTGCGGACGACGCAGTTGCCGCTGCCGGCGGCGACCTCTGCCAACCGGGTAGCCCAGACGCCGCGGGTGTTGGCGTTTGCACGTCCGGCGCACGATGCGGCTTATTGGGGGGAGCGGATGAAGGGGCTGGATTTCTCCAAGAGCGACCATGCGGATACGAATCGGCTCAACCATGTTTTGTGGACGGGGCTGAAGGGGGAAGAGGTGCCGTTTCCGACGCTTCGGTCGGGACGGAACTTGCGGGTGAATCGGGGACGCGTGCTGACCGAGGCGGAGGCGAAACTCAAGGGGACCAAGGGACAGCGCTCCTACTGCAGCAATTGCAATGCTCGTGGACAGGCGGAGTAACTCGAGGATGCTACTTACTCACTGACGACCTCCGTAACGCTGACAGGTGCCCCCAAAACGCTCCAGTCCAAAAATTGTCATTCTCTCGGGAAACGCCGTATTCTCAGAAGCGTCAGAAACGATCCGCTTGTGAACCTTACGGCGCAAATCGCCACAGTCTAGGCTTCGAGAGATCTAAAGCAGAGAGGTCAATATGAAAAATGGTCCGGTACGCGTCGGCATCATTGGTTCCCAGTTCCAGGCCGATTGTCACGCCGCCGCAATCAGCATGATCCCAGATGATATGTCGGTGGAGGCCGTGGCTTCCCCCACCGCTGCTCACGCACGGGCGCTCGCAGACCGGTTTAAGATTGCGCGGGTCTATCAGGATTACAAAGACCTGGTCCGCGATCCGCAGATTGAGGCAGTAACCATCACCGCTCCCAACGCGCTGCATTGCGAGATGACCGTTGCCGCGGCTGCTGCCGGTAAGCATGTCATTTGCGAGAAGCCGCTTTGTGTCACCCTCGCCGAGGCGGATAGGATGATCGAAGCGTGCCGCGCCAATGGTGTATTGCTGTTATATGCCGAGGAGCTCTTCTTCACACCCAAATATGCCAAGGCGAAGGAGATGGCTGACTCGGGGGCCTTCGGCAAAGTGCACCTCATCAAGCAAAGCGAAAAGCACTTTGGTCCGCATGCCGAATGGTTCTGGGATGTAAAGCAGGCAGGCGGTGGGGCGCTGCTCGATCTCGGCTGCCATGGCATCGCGTTTGCTTACTGGTTCCTTGGGCGCCCCAAAATGATCAGCGCTTACTCTCATCTCGGAACCTATGTTCACGGCGACAAAACACAACTCGATGATGAAGCCGTTACGATTATCGAGTTCGAGGGTAAAGCCTTCAGTATCATTGAGAATAGTTGGGGTCGCCGTGGCGGCATGGACGATCGCGTTGAGGTATATGGCGAAGGCGGCCTCACCATCGCAAACCTTCATATGGGCAATGCCCTTCCAACGTTTAGCCACTATGGGTTCGGCTACGCTGTCGAAAAAGCACCCACCACCACTGGTTGGACCTACCCCGTATTCGAAGAGCTATGGAATTATGGCTTTCCGCAAGAGATGCGTCACTTCGCTCGTGCCATCCGGGGATTGGAAGAGCCCCAGGCTACCGGCGAAGACGGCAGGGCCGTATTGGAAACGGTGTACGCGGCCTATGCCTCCGCGGGCCTGGGGCACAAGGTGCTCCTCCCCTACAAGCCAACGGCAGAGCGCCCTGTGGATGAATGGCTCAACCGGAGAAAATAGATGACACCGCCTGCCATGCTGGATAACATCCTGGCGCAACCTGCATCGCATCGCGCCGTGCTCGCCCTTCACCTGGGAGGCGGCGCAAACCTGCGTGCGTGCGCGGAAAAAATCCGCAACGGCCAGGGCCGAGTCATCGTGAGCGGTATGGGCGGCTCCCTGTTTGCCGCCCTGGCCGCCGTCAGCCATCTGCAGCAGCAAGGCTATCTCGTGCAGGCGGTTGAGAGCGCAGAGCTACTGCACTACGGCAGCGCGTCTCTGCGCCCCGCAGATCTGGGCATCGTGGTCTCGCGTTCAGGAGAATCGATCGAGCCCGTTCTGCTCGCCGAAAAGATGCGTGACGCCGGCATGACGGTCATCGCCGTCACCAATGTCCCTGGCTCCAAACTCGAACAGCTTGCCCACCTGACCCTGCCCGTCGGCTCGCAAGCCGACAAACTGATCGCTGTGCAGACCTACACTGGCACCGTGCTTACCCTGCTGCTACTGGCGGAAGAGGTGTTGGCCGGTGACAGTCAGCAGCTCAATGAGGCCTGTGTAGCAGCCCTGCCCGCACTCTCGGCGCATATCGACCGATGCCTGAGTGCCGGCGATTTCTGGCAAGACCTGCTCATGGGCGGCACGCTCTACCTCCTCGGGCGAGGACCGGCGCTGGGCTCTGTCCACGAAGGGGCGCTCCTGCTGCACGAAACAGCGAAGACGGCGGCAATTGGCATGTCCTCGGGTCAGTTCCGGCACGGGCCCGCTGAAGTAGTATCGAAGGATTTCCGCGCCGTGGTCTTCGGCACTCCACCGCAAACGCAAGTCCTCGATCGTTCCCTGGCAGACAACCTTTTCTCCCTGGGAGCAGATGTACGTTGGATCGGGCCCCCGGCGGAGGCTGGGACCGGGGTTCACCACGCGCCCTCCCTGGTGGATTGGCCCGAGATACCGCCGCTCCTTGCGCCTTTGTTCGAAATCGTCCCTTTGCAAGTTGCAGCCTATCGTCTCGCCCTTTGGCGGGGAATCACTCCCGGCGATTTTCGCTACGTCTCCGAGGTCACCTCATCGGAGTCCGGCTTTCTCGCTCCCCCGCACAAAACGTAACCAACACAGGAGTTTAACTCGATCCTCGCTTTCGCCCCACAAACATCGGAGTACATGGTGACCCAATTCAAAGCGGGCGCACACACGTCCCCAGCACCATGCCAGGGATGAAACCACTGACCCACCGGGCCTTCGGTAAAACGGGGCGCGCCCGTTCCGGGCGCAAGACTGTTCAAGGCCAAAACTGTTCTCTCCGTCCAGTAGCAGCTCCAGCTTGAGCCGCCCCTCTCCCCTTGTCATCCCGAACGAAGTGAGGGATCTGTAGTGCGCCCGGCGGCCCTCTCAAAACCATCCTGGGAAACGTTCCGGCCTAAGCTCTGCTCTCCGCGATGGCCCGATTCTTTAATGCCTTCATGTACGCGAAGCCATACGCCTGCTCGGGATAGTGCCCACCGACAACCTCCGGCGTGTGGTCGAGGATCACGATGCCGTCGAACCTGACCTCAACCAAAGCCGTCATGATCTTAGACATGTCGTAGTACCCGTTGTCCATGAATGTTTCGATGAAATGCGGCAACGGTGCACTCACATTACGGAAATGAATCTTCCAGATTTTCTCCGCCCCGAAATAACGGATCATCTCCGCCGGGTCCTTCTGCATGAGCTGGGGGCCGCCCTCATTCCAACATCCGCAACATAAACAAATCCCAACGTTGGGACTATTAGCAATTTCCATCGCTCGCTTATAACCCTCAAAATTGGCAAAGATGCACCGTGGAACTCCAGCCAATATCGGCTCCGGAGGATCATCCGGGTGAATTCCGATGCGGACACTGTTCTCTTCAGCAACCGGCGCGACCTGTTTGATGAAGTAGGTGTAGTTCTCCCAAATCTCTTCCTTGGAAAACACCCGTCCGTGAGAAAGCGGCTCATAAAACTTCTTGTCTCCCCAGACACCCACCTTGTTAGGGCTCGCCATGTCGAATTCTCTGGCAGAGGCTCCGCGGATAGTGGCTCTACCGCTGCTCCAAATGCCATTGCCCATGTGCGCATAGGTGGTGTAGTAAATGCCGGCCTGGCCCAGGTTGCGAATGTATTGTTTGTATTCCTCGATCTTCTGCTCGCGGCCAGGGAGATTGAGTGTGACCTCAGGCATGTTGTGCACGTTTGCGTTGCCGATGTTCCAGACTGTGATTCCGGCATCCGCATAGCGCTTCTTGATCTGCAGGAAGCCTTCCGCCGTACGAAGGTCGGGCGTGGATGCCACACTGACGTATTCGGCGCCCATCTGCCTTAGAAAAAGCAAATCATCGTCAGTCGGTTTGGCCGCAGCTTGCGCACATAATTTGATGCCCGGAGCACTCGGATGCACGGTTGCGGACGCGGTGCGGGAAGATGCAAGTACTCCGGCGGCACTCAGCGCCCCTCCAACTGCCAGCTTGACGAACTCTCTTCGATCGGGAGCGAACGCTGCTTCTTTATTTTCCATATCACCTGTCCTTTGAAGGAGAGCCGAAGCAGCGTTGAAACTGCTTCAGCTAAGCTTGTCGCGTTGACCGAATTGCAATCGATTAAAGAGGTTAAAAGTTTCAGCAGGAAACTGCAAATGTTGGCTATGCCTTTCTGGCGCCGAAAGATTCAGCCGTCGCCCGGAAGAACTCCTCTAGCGTTTGCGGATTCGTGCCGGTTACCTCACAGATCGCATCGGTAGGCCGGTCGCGCGTCTCACCTTTCCGAAAAAACTGCCAAAGATGAGTCAGATGATCGAGCGCGTGAGGATTAATTCGATCCTTTACCGCCTCCGCCCACTGCTCGTCTGTAATCGGCACATAGCGAATCGGTCGCCCGATAGCCTTACTAAGAGTTTCCACAATCTCCCGCACCGTTGGTATTTCGCTCACCACTGGGTACACCTTTTGCGATGGAACACTGGAACCAGCCAAAAGAATTGCTGCGACTCGGGCTACATCTCCGGCGCCGGCGAGCGGAATGCGGGCGTCGCCATCGCCCCAGGGCAGGAACGCGGCATCCTGTTCGGCCACGCTGCGGCTGACCAGCGCGCGTACGTTTTCGTAATAGGGTGGCGCTTGAATATGAACGGCCCCAACCTGCGCCCAATCGAAAACTCGATCGGCGAGCCGATGCTGCAGATTGCGGAATGAGGGCGCGTAGCGCAGATCTCGAAATGCAGGATCATCGGAACCGCCCTGAAACTGTGAATTGTTCACCACCAATTCCAGGCCTGCGTCGCGAGCTGTTGTAGCAAAAATGGTGACCGCTTCGAGCAGTCCATCGGTCACCGGGTAGGTGAAGTAAGCGCGCTTCACACCTTTCATAGCCGCCTGAACTGAGTCTGGGCTGAGCAGGTCGCCCTCGACAATTTCCGCACCTTGTTGGCGGAGTTCGTCGCATCGGGCATCGAGTTTGTGGACAAGTGCGCGAACGGGAATGCCCTGTTTGAGCAACAGACCCGTGACAAGACGCCCGGTTGATCCCTGCTGACCGCCGGCTGCGCCTGTGACCAAAATGGGGTGGGACATGAATGTACTCCCTTCTGGCTTATAGGATGATACTAGATAATCCCATGGGTTCAGGTTCTTTTGCCGGTCAATGCACCACGGTTGCTTCGTGGGATGATCTCGCGCATCTTATGATGAGCTATGCGTTACCGACCCGAACACAAAGCCGAAGTCCACCAAAAGATTGTGAAAGACGCCTCCCATCGTGTACGCGCGGAGGGTCTGAGTGGCGCAGCGGTTGCGGCGGTGATGCGCGACACCGGCCTGACCCATGGAGGTTTTTACAAGCACTTCGGGAACAAGGATGAGTTGGTCATGGAGTCGCTCCGCGAGGCCTTCCGCGATATTGGCGACAAACTGGTTGGCGCGGCCGAACAGTCGCGCTCCGAGGCGCCCTGGAAGGCGATTGTGAAGTCCTATCTAAGCCTGGAATACTGCGATCACGCCGAGCGTGGCTGCCCGCTGCCCGCGCTTGCCCCCGAACTGGCGCGGGTCGACGAGACCATGAAGAGCCAGGTCCTCGCCGAGCTCGTCAAATACCGGGATCGAATGCTTCCCTTTATGCCAGGCCGGCGAACTGCCGACAAGGAGCGCGCCTTCTTTGTGATCTTCTCGATGATGATCGGAGCAGTCGAGATCGCGCGCATGATGCCTGATCGCGCGGCACAAGAGAAGGTGCTGTCAAGCACCAGAGAATTCCTCTTGCGCAGCATGTGATCTCCTGAGCCGATCGCGCAATGCAAATCGACATCCCCATTTTCTCCTAAAAGCACCAGTCGGAATGTTGAGTGGGTGTTTCGGCGGAAGGGCTCTCCGCTTTTGCCTCGCGCAAAACAATTTGAGTCCATAGGATGATGTTTATAATCCCATGTGGGCAGGAGGCCAGAATGTCGCCCACAATCATCTTCCAGTTGCACCTTGTCCTTGGTTACGTCGCGTGGCTGCTTTGCTTCGCTGTCTACATCTTCCCCAGGCTCAAGGCAATGGACCGATTCAGTGCGCAGCGCGCGATCGCTACGCTACACAGCTTTCGCTTCTTCGGGCTTGTCTTTTTGATTCCAGGCGTCGTTGGTCCCAATCTGGCCGCCGGTTTCGCCGTGTTTGCCGCTTACGGTGACTTCGCGACCGGAGTCCTGGCTCTCCTGGCGCTTCTCACGGTAAGAATACGTCCGCTTTTCTGGTCGTTCGTCGCCGCCTTCAATCTAGTAGGGGCGCTCGATCTCATTGTGGATTATTACCACGCTATCCAGGTCGGTCTCCCGGCGGTGCCAGGGGAGTTGGGCGCCACCTACGCAATACCGATCATCTATGTGCCGGCGCTGATGATCACGCACGTCATCGCACTCTATTTGTTGTTGCGTCCTCAGCCCAGGACAGCCCGCGTTCTTGCCGGCGATGCGGCCGCATCTTGAGGGGTTCTGGCACTGGGGTTTTCTTCATCAGTGCATTTTCTAACGGAGATTGATTCCAGGTCAGATTCGAGGATGCCGCGCTCTTCGGGGTCCTGAACATGCATGGCTAATTCGGATGCTGCTTGATGGTGGAGACTCGCTGAGGTCTTGTCAGTGGAGCTGAGAGCACGAGCCATCGCTTCATGAGCGCATCCCGTCAAGAAAGGACTGAGCGATTGTGTCTCGCAGATTTCCAGACACAGCTTTGCGTGATAGAGCGCCGGGTCGCTGAGACCCAATAGGCTGTAGACACGCGAAATCTGCCATTCACCAATGGCTTTGTGCGAGGAGTCTCCGATCGACTGCCAGTGAAGGCGTGAGGCGTGGGCAGAATGGATCATTAATACGTCTTCTTCCGCCGCGCGATCCGGCTTCTCCATCAAGCGCCACGTCTCATTGAATAGATGCGCTGCCAGCTCTCGCTCTAGTTCCTTGTCTAACAAACCAGTTCTCCTGTCCGAATCACGTTCTTTCACCGCGCTCCTGGCGTGGGCTTTATCAGCTGCTCGACTGTTGAGGCCCACGGCGCAGTCTTTCGGTTACACTGCCCGTTGCGGACGACCGGCGTCTCGGGGAGAATGAGACGCGGAGCGCCAACCGCAAATTCCAATATCGAGTACCCATGTTCAGGTCCTCCATTGGAAGTGTAGCCTTAGGTCCTTGTGTAGGACACTACGAGGGGGTTGTCTTGCAGAGGGGATTAATAATGGGGCAGAAACACAACACAGTGACGACTCTCTCGAGAGTGTCGATCGTTTTGCTCATTGCAGCAGCCACGGTCTCTTGCCGCCAATCCGCCCCAATTCCAGTTACACTCAATTACCTTCGAACTGGCTGGATACGCCAGAACGAGTTGCCGGCGATCGATGCTCTGCAGCAAAAATTCACTCGGGAAACAGGCCTAGGCCTCCGCCATCTTCACGGAGTTCAGGAAGAAACAATTGACCAGTTGACGCTGACGCGCGAGCTCCTGCAACAGGGTAGCTCAGGCCCGGATGTCTTGGAGATCGATGTAACGTGGCTTGGAGTGCTGCAGAAGGACTTGATCGACCTGAGACCATATCTGGCAGCTGAAATTTCGTCTATCGGACCTGGCCTCGCATCCAGCTATATCGTCGATGGTAAGGTGGTAGCGATCCCCTACCAGAACAATGGGGGCATGCTGGTGTATCGAGCTGATCTCCTCCGCGAATATGGCTATCTGCATCCGCCAGCGACCTGGGAGGAGTTGGAGAAGATGGCTACGCGGATCCAGGCGGGAGAACGCGCCAAAGGGAGCAAGAACTTCTGGGGGTACGTGTGGGCGGGCGCTGCCGCTGAATCTTTGACTTGCGGGGCACTGGAATGGCAGATGTCCGACGGAGGTGGCACGATCATCGAGAGCGACCGCACCGTCAGTGTTAACAATCGTGCGGCGATTCGGGCGTGGCAAAGAGCGAGACATTGGGTTGGCTGGATATCCCCGCCTGCGACCCCGCAGTATTTGGAGGCTGATGCCCGCAATGTCTTCTTTTCAGGGATGGCCGCATTTATACGGGAATGGGGAGGCGAGCTCCCAGGGTCACCGAGAACTGCCGATCAGTTGCGACTGCTCAAATGGGGATACCAGGCCCCAATTGGTGAGCTCGGCTCACCACTCTTCCTGCGGGCTCATTCGCCAGCGTGGGTACCTTGGGCGGGCAAACTTTGGGGGTTTCTCGATATTCACTTCATCCTAAGGAAGACGCGGAGCTTATCCGTTTCCTTCTCCGCGAGCACCCGGACGAGTCGCTCCAGAACAGCCCTGTCCAGAATGTGTCTACCCGAGCTGCTGTTTACGGTTTCGAGTCACCCCTCGACTCGCACGACCATTCATCCGGCCCATTAAAGGCGATCGTCGTGAGTCGGCCTTCCGGCGTAGCCGGGACCTCGTATGAACAGGTGAGCAGTGCTTATTCCAAGGCCGTGCATTCGGTTTTGACCGGAGAAAGCCGCGCTCCCGAAGCTGCCGCGGAATTGGAAAAAAACCTGGTCAAAATCACGGGTTTTCCCAGCGGAGCGCCACGAAAGAACTAAATCGAGATGATGACTGCATCCCCCCTCTTCTTTACGGCAGTGCGGACGAGTAACCAGCCGAAATGAGATCGATAGAAACCGATATCACGATTGGTCCGCGGTTGACGTTGCTGTTCGTTTTGCTGGTGACGTTGATTCTGGGCGGAAGCGGACTCTTAATCTGGCAATTTCACATCGCGCGAGAACAATCGGATCGCCTCTCAGACGTCAGCCAGCAGATGATGTCGGTTCTACGTCTTCAAGCGAGCGTGCTGTTATTTCATCAGAGATTGGGGGAACTGGCGCAGTCAAAGAATGCCCATTTTCTGACGACGGAATCCCAGCTCGCGCAAGGCGTTCTATTTGAGCAAATGCAACAAACAAGGAATGCCCTCACCCATTCTTTGTCTGGAACGCATGTAGATCCGTTACTCCTGCCGGCTCTCGAAGCTATGCAACTTAGCGTATCCACTCACGTCGACACCGTGGATGCCCTCGCTAATTCCGGCGACTGGGAGGCAGTTCAGTTTCGCGTAGCCGATCGCCAGCCGATCGAGGTCAAGGCCGCAGCACTCGTGCAAAGCGTCGATCAGGAGTTTAAGGCACAACTCTCACGATCCCAGTCCAACATGAAAACCGTACAGAGCAGAATACTGCTCCTAGTACTGGCAAGCGCGATCTCCACTTTGTTCATTGCCACAATCTTTGCCTGGAGGATCGTGCGACGAATCGTTGCACTTCGTCTCGAGGAACGAAACCTTGCATCGTTGGTCGAAAACAGTACCGACCTCATCGGGATGGCTTCGCTTGAAGGCGAAATGCTCTTTGTCAATGCAGCCGGTCAAGCCATTGTGGGGTTAGCGGGAAAAGAACAAGTCCATGGAGCCAGGATCTCCGACTACTTCGCGGAGCAGGACCGGGAACGATTCGAGAACGATGTCCTGCCGGCTGTCTTCAAGGATGGCCGGTGGGAGGGTGAGACGCTCTTCAGGCATTTCAAGACCGGTGAATCGATATCGATGTGGCAGTACATTTTTTTCATTACCGATGAAAGGAGTGGACGCCGGCTCGCTTTGGCCACGATCTGCCGTGACATCACCGAGCGCAAGCGCACCCAGGAATTTCTGCAGCAAGCCCAGGCGGATCTTGCGCGCGTCAATCGGGTGATGGCCGTGGGCGAGATGGCGGCCTCGATCGCCCATGAGGTCAACCAGCCGCTTACCGGAATCGTCGCTCATGCCGGCACTGGTTTGCGCTGGCTCGCTGCCAGCCCGCCAGACTTGGAAGAGGCTCGCCATGCTCTCGAATTTATCCTCAGAGACGGCCAACGGGCAGCCGGCATCATCGTTCGCATTCGCGCGCTGGTGGAGAAAGTGCCGCCGCGTAGAGAGCGTCTGGACATCAACGCAGCAATTCTTGAAGTCATTGCTCTGAGCAACCCAGAGTTGCAGAGGAATCAAGTCGAGCTGCGGAACCGGCTAGCCAGTGGCCTGCCGTCAGTTCCGGCCGATCGAATTCAACTACAGCAAGTGATCCTCAATCTGATCGTCAACGCTAGCGAGGCAATGAGCGAAGCGGGAAATTTCCCTCGTGAGTTGGTGGTGGCCTCTGGTGCTAGCGGCGCGAACGAGGTTTTCATCGAAGTGCGAGATTCCGGACCGGGGTTCGGTGTGGCGGATCCGCTCCGCATCTTCGACTCTTTCTACACCACAAAGTCCGAGGGGATGGGCATGGGGCTTTCCATCAGCCGCTCGATTGTCGAGGCTCATGGCGGCCGGCTTTGGGCCTCGCCTAACCAGCCCCACGGTGCCGTCTTTCGGTTTACACTGCCGGTTGAGGACGACAGTGCGTCATGACCTGCACATAGCTCGAGCGAGTGCCGATGATTGAAGATCAGCCCACGGTCTTTGTAATCGACGACGATATCTCTGTGCGCGATGCCATCCAGGGTATGGCGAAGTCCGTCGGCCTGCGTGCCGAGACCTTCGCCTCCACAGAAGACTTTTTGCGTAACTGGCATCGGGATGGGCCCAGTTGCCTGGTGCTCGATGTCAGACTTTCCGGGGTAAGCGGGCTTGACTTCCAGCTTGAACTAAGCAGAGGGAATATTCGCATCCCCATCATCTTCCTGACCGGGTATGGTGACATCCCGATGACAGTGCAGGCTATGAAGGCAGGCGCCGTAGAGTTTTTAACCAAGCCCTTCCGGGATCAAGCCCTGCTCGACGCTATTCAAGTGGCCCTTGACCGGGACCGTACGACGCGGCGGCAGCTGTCTGAAATTGCGGAATTGCAGCAACGCTTCGCGGAGCTCACGGCGCGCGAACGCCAGGTGATGGAACTGGTGGTTGCAGGCAGGCTCACCAAGCAAATCGCTGCCAGGCTTGGAACGAGTGAGGTCACGGTTAAAATTCAGCGGGGCCGTGTTATGCACAAGATGCAGGCTGAATCGGTGGCCGACTTGGTCAGGATGGCTGAAAAACTCGGCGTACAACCCGCCGGCTAATCTTCCGTGTCTGCGCTTCCTATAATACCAAGGTATGATTGCATAACCTCCATCGCCGATTGCGTCTCCCCCTCCTCCCGCGCTACCGTTCGTTGTGTGATGGTATTCCAGCACAAAACCCATTGGATCTCTGTCGTGGACGATGACGAGTCTGCGCGCACTGCTATCCAGGGAGTGCTGAGATCCGTTGGTTGGCAGGCTCGATCGTTTTGCTCAGCAGAGGAGTTTTTGAAATCCGGTCAACTGTGCGAGACCGCGTGCCTGATCTCTGACATCCGTATGCCTGGGATGAATGGCTTCGAACTACAAGCCAGGTTGGCAGAGGAAGGTTGGCGGATACCAATCATCTTCGTTACCGCACATGGAGATTCGAGAACACAGACGCGAGCGATGAAAGCCGGTGCCATGGCCTTCCTGGGAAAACCATTCGATGACAAAATTTTACTTCAGGAAGTTCGCACGGCCCTGGAAATGGACCTCGCGGGAGCGAATCGCAATCGCTGCGAGGGGGAGTGCCGGTTGAGTGTTAGCCAAAGTCAGCGTTGACGATCAAGCGCTATGGGAAGTGTGGTGTAACCGTAATGAATGCTATCGAGCGTTTGTACGACGACGAATTAGTTACGTCAAGGGGTTGTCCCATTCCTGCGAGTGGATTGAGAAAGGGACAAGTTAGAACGATGAACCCTGACAAGCCCACGAGGAGCGAAAGTGTGACACCCGCAGGAAGCAGCCCGGACGGAATCCGCCGCCCCAGCCAGGAAATCGGAACGCGCTCTAGCAAGAAGCTTCAGGAGCAGTTGGATCAGGAGCTGAGCATTCGCATCGACGAGCGCTCAAGAGAACGCGCACGCATTGCTCGCGAGTTACACGACACACTCTTCCAGGGTTTCTTCGCTGCATCCATGCTGTTGCACAACGTCGTCGAAGCAATGCCGGCTCAGTCTCCCGAACATCACTCCCTTGGCAATGCTCTACGTGTGATTCGTCGAGTTCTTGAGGAAGGCCGCTCTGTCCTCCGGGGCCTCCGCGCGCCTGAGTTCGCGCCTTCGAGTATTGAGCGAGAGTTGTCCGGCTTTCTTGAGCAATTCTCAACCGGCGCTGTACGTTGCCAGGTCAGCGTAGCTGGAAATCCAAAGCAATTGAAGCCCGCAATCCAGGAGCAGATCAACCTGATCGGGAGGGAGGCGCTGGTCAATGCGTTGCTCCATTCCGAAGCGACCTGCATAGAGGTTGAAGTTGAGTACTTACCTCGCCGTTTGCGCGTAGTTGTGCGTGACAATGGACGCGGCGTTGATCCTCAGGTAGCAAGCACACAGAGCGACGCGCACTTGGGTTTGCTGGGTATGCGCGATCGAGCCGAGAGTATCGGAGCGAAACTCACCCTCTGGAGCAAGCCCGGCGCCGGCACGGAAGTGGAAATGTCGATTTCCAGCCAGGCCTTCGCGGACGGCTGCGCTTAAACCTATTCGGTTCTCAATGCCTGCATCGGATCGAGGCGCGATGCACGCCATGCGGGAATGATACAAGCCAATGCGGCCACCCCGAGCAGGGTTGCGGCAACTGCGGCAAAAACCGCCGGATCGAGCGGCTTGATCTCATAGAGTAAGTCGCGCATAAGCCGGCCGGCTTCCAGGCTTGCTGCGAGTCCGACGGCAAGGCCAGTGACCGCAGGCACCATTCCGTCCAGCAACATCTGCCGCATCACCTGCTCACGCCTTGCGCCCAGCGCGATGCGGATGCCGATTTCCGTCTTCCGCTGTGCTGTTATGTACGACATCACCCCGAACAGGCCCGCCGCGGCAAGGACCAGCGACAGCGCGGCAAAAATGACGAGCAACGTCGTGTTGAAGCTCTGGTCCAGGGTCGATTTGCCGAGCAGCTGGTCCATGGTGAGCACGTCCGATACGGGAAGATCGCGGTCCATCTCCGATACGATCCGCTGTACCGGAAGAGCGAACTGTTCGGGGTCGTGGCTGGACCGAATCACAAGCGTGCCGACGCTCTCGACGCCGGCATCCAGTGGGTAATATTGCACCGGCCGCGGCGCTTCGCCGATTGCATAGCGGGTATCGCCCACAATCCCCACAATGACCGCATCTTTCCCGCGGACGCGCAGATGCTTTCCCAGCGGATCTTCACTGGGAAAGTACTGCCTGGCGAAGGATTGGCTGATGATGACTTCGTTGGCTGCATCCAGTCGTTTTCCGCCGTCGAAAGTACGTCCGCGCACAATCGGAATGCCCATAGCGCCGAAGTACCTGGCATCAGCCCAGCGGCTTAGGGCAACCAGGCCACTGCCTTGTGGTAAGGCCGGATGCTCCACGATGCTGAAGACCCCATCCGCCCCATAGCCCTGCCCAGGAGCCGTGGTTACAAAACCTGTCGCGTCCACTCCGGGCAGAGCACGCACACGCTCGAGAAGCGTGTCGTAGAAGTTGGCTCGCTGGGCGCCCTTTTCATAGCGGGCATCCGGGAGGCCCAGGTGCATAGTGATCACGTCTTGCGTGATGCAGCCCATGTCGGCAGAGCGCAGCCGTTCGTAGCTCTTGAGCAGCAGACCGGCTCCAATGAGCAAGATCACACTCAGTCCGACTTCGACCGTAAGCAGCACCTTGCGAAGCGTGGCCCGCGTGCTGCCCCCGCTCACCGGGTTCGATGCCTCCTGCAGCGCGCCGAGAATGCGTTTGTCGCTGGTGCTGAACGTTGCGATGAGTCCGGAAAAGAGCGCGCATAGCACGATGACGCCAAGCGTAAATGCTGCCACCACGCCGTCGATGTGGATGGATTCGACGCGGCTCAGGTCGTGGCGAGTTCGCGTCAGCCACTGCAGCGCGACAAAGGCCAACATAAGTCCGAGCACACCGCCGCCGGCAGAGAGCAGCAGGCACTCCATCAGCCGCGCGCGCATCAGACGGAGCCAACCCCCGCCCAATGCGGTGCGGATAGCCAGCTCTTTGCGCCTGGCCGCCGCGCGCGCAACCATCAGATTGGCGACATTGAGGCAGGCGATCAGCAGCAGGCAGCAGGTCGCCTCCAACAGCACGTAGAGCGGCTTCTTGATCTCGCCTACGATGTGCTCCAGCAACGGACGGCTCCTGGCACTTCGAAATACGAACGGGTCGTTGAGGTGCGCATTGTGGATGCGCTGGGAGATGATGCTCAGATCGGCCACGCCTTGCGATGCACTCACCCCCGGCTTCAGCCGCCCCACAACTTGAAACATATGATTGCTGAACGACGTCATCGTGTCTTCGGGCTCGTCGTGGTAAACCGGTGTCCACAGCTGCGTGGACGTGTCAGGAAAATCGAACCAGGAGGGCATAACGCCAATCACGGTGTATGGCTGCGCATCGAGATCGATCGTCTGGTTCAGGATTGCCGGGTCACCACCGAAGCGACGCTTCCACAGGCCCCAGCTAAGCAACACCGTGCCGTTGGCCGCGGGGCTGTCATCGGCCTGCATAAATTCGCGGCCCAGCGCGGGCTGCACACCCAGCGTGCGGAGCAGGTCCCATGAAATCAGCGCACTGTTCAGCTTCTCCGGCAGTTGCCCACCCGAACCGGATAGCCCGACCCGGATACCCTGGGCGAGCGCGAGACTCGTGTAGCTGCGGTTCCACTTCTTCCACTCGGCGAACATTCCGCCGGAAACCACGTCCGAACCGGCCGCATCGTCTTCAGGACGGCCCGCCTCATAGAGCATCACCAGGCGCTCCGGATCATGAAACGGCAAGGGCTTGAGCAATACGCCGCGCACCACCGTGAACAGCGCAACGTTGGCGCCAATGCCCAGTGCCATTACCAGGATGCAGACAACGGTAAAACCGGGCGTGCGGCCAAGCGCGCGCAGGCCAAGGTGGAGATCGCGTGCGAGGGATTCAAGCCAGTACCAGGACCGGGCGGCGCGAGTCTGTTCATGAATAAGAGTAGGATTGCCAAAGGCGCGCAAGGCTGCGTACCGCGCCTCTTCTCCTGAAGCGCCACCCTCCCGTTGCTCCTCTTCTTCCAATTCCAGGTCGGAGCGCAGCTCCCGCTCCAGATCCGCATCTCTCTTCTTCGTCTGCCACCATTTCATGTCAGCTCCCCCCTGGCGGGCGTTGCCGTGCTTGCTTCGCTACGGAAGACATTCTACCCTCATTTCGGCAATGATGGTAGACACTCGACTATCGATGGGTCACGAGAGAAGCAGAGCCTGGCGCCTCAAAAGCGACTCACCATCATCGAACATGGCTACACCGCAAGGCCAGCCTTGTGGAGGCCGGCGATAAGGTGTTCGACCATATCTGGTTGCCACCAGACGGCCAATTCCTGGCGAGGAACTTCGCCAATGTCGGGTCTCTGGGTCAGAAGAATTTGCCAGGCATGGTTCGCCAGAGCCTGATTGCCGAGTTGCCCGGCGTTCGCGGCGATGGCCAGTTGAGTGCGCCAGAAGCCCGGCATATTCACTGTGCGAGCAAATCCCAACGAGGTTTCGTGGTCGCCGTTCCGATACGCATCGAAGCACGGTACAAACCAATACCATCCAGGATGGTGAGGATTGAGGCTGCGAGCCTTCGCCGAGAGACCTCCGCCCCGTTCCCAATCGCCGGCATAGGCGGTGAGGAACCCGAGGTACGCGAGCGTGAATCCATCCATCGAATTCAGAGCCAGAGCCCGCGCTGTCGCGATCCGGAAAGCCTCCAGATTTTTGCGAAAGAACTCGACCGACGCCAGCGCATGAAAAGCGAGATGATTCGCTGGCGCAATTTCTACCGCGTGCTGCGCGGCTGCGAGTGAACGCCCGAGCGGGTCCGGCAGCAGGTTGAATCTGTGGGTAAATTCCTCCTTATAGATGAGCGTCTCGAACGTGACACTCAAGGGAACCGGCACAGTGAACGCTGACTGCACCGGTACCCTCACCGTCGGCGTCTACGCGGCGGGAAGCCTGATTCGCACGGCAACCTTCGATGTGGCGTATGTCGACGGGGGCCGAGAGGCTCGTGCGATCATTGCATCCCTGGTACTCGCCAATGGAACCATCGTGCCGTCTGTGCTCACCGTTGATGCCAAGAAGGTATTCGAATGCCCAGAGAACGAACGTTGAAGAAGCCAGAGCATCTGGCAATCAGCTAGCGGGCCTGCCTGATTCAGACAGGCCCGGCTTACCCCTGATTCTGTGTCGTCACAGTTCCTGAGAAAAAGTTCCCTTGGTGATGTCCTTTCCTGAAATAAGGTATTGATCCAGTTTCGCTTGCAGATGTGTCACCACCTCAGGATGATCATCGGCCACGCTTTTCAATTCATCGGGATCGTCTTTCAGATTGTAGAGCTGCGGCTTATAGGTTCCCTTGTATCTTTCTTTATCCCAGACCGCGGAGTAGTTCCATTCGGCTGTGCGCACGGCTGCAACTCCGCCAAAGGAAGACACAATGTATTCTCGCCCGTTAGCCTTTTCTCCGGTCACGGATGGCCACAGATCCTCTCCGGTCACCCGCGCGTCGGGCTTGAGATTAAGTCTGCCGAGAACGGTCGGCACAACGTCTGCCGTTTGCGCAAAGCCGGAGACTTTCTTGCCCGCGAATTGTTTATCGGGCACGTGAAGCAGAAGAGGCACATGGGCCACCTGCTTGCGGATTTTTTCCGGGCCCTTCACCCATTGTCCCTGCTCGTTGAGCAATGCTCCGTGATCGGACAAAAACACGATCACCGTGTTCTCATAAAGGCCCAGTTTCTTGACTGTCTCAAGCACCTGGCCATACCAGTAATCGACATTGGAGGCTTCGCCGGCATAGTTGGCGCGCAGCCTGCGCACACCTTCTTCGGGAACCTTGACATTGGCGTATGGGGGTTCAAGCCAGCTGTGTTGCGTCGGATCTTTAAGGTACTTTTCCAAAAAGTGAACCGGCGGATCCCATGGTTCATGAGGATCAAACACCTCCACGTGCAGATAAAAAGGCCCCTGGTCATGATTTTCATTGAGCCAGCGAATGCTGCTCTTCGCCGTCTGTTCCGCAATGGACTCGCCATAGCGCCGCCAGCGTTTGCGGTTGGCAAGATATTGATTCATGAACTTCTGCAGTGCCTCGCCACCACGCCCGGTAGGCGTCGCTTCATTGACAAGCCTGAAGTACTCCTCCGGATAGATGCTGCTGAAATCCGCCTTGACGCGCGGGGCCTGGGCGTAGAAATCAATCTCCTGGCCGCGAATCCATTCGAAGTAAGAGAAACCACGATGAAAGTTCAGTCCCGGCTTTATGATGTGATACACGTCAGCGATCAGAGCGGTACGATAGTCTGCGGCCTGGAGCGTCTCGGCAAGAGTGACATCCTCGATATACAGCGGATGCCATCCGTAGCTCTGCGCAGTAGAGTGCTGGAAGTAGGTATGGGTGGGAAAGATACGCCGGCCGGTATAGAGTTGACGACGGATGGGAACCGTTGGCATGCCCTCCGGATAGAAGCTTTCAAAGACGACAGATTGCTCGGCAAATTGGTTCAGATAGGGTGTCTCCACCCATTGGCTGCCATAGGCTGCGAGATTGTCTGCCCGAAACGTGTCGGATACCAGGACAATCAGGTTGAAGTTGTTGCCCGTCTGCTTCCCCGGAGCCTTCCATTTTAGTTCGGGTGCAGGGGTCGATTGCGCCTCGGCAATCCCGGGAACCGCATTCATCATTCCCGCCAGGCCGGCGGCTGCGCCGCCCTTCAGAATGTCACGCCGTGTTGCTTTACTCACGATTCTTTCCCCTTCTATGTGCGGAGGTTTTCCGTATGGACCTGCAGGATCATGAAATCTCGGTCGAAAAAGTTCCGTTTGTGATGTCTCGCCCCGAATTCAGATATTCATCGAGCTTTGACTGCAGGTCTTTGAGGACCTGTGGGTGCTGATCGGCTACCGATTTCAGTTCGTTGGGATCGTTCTTAAGGTCGTAAAGCTGCGGCTGGTAGTTTCCCTGGTACTTCGACTTATCCCAAACTGCGGAGTAGTTCCATTCCGGAGTTCGCACCGAGGCGATATAGCCATACGACGAAACGATATATTCCCGAGGGTTGCTCTTCTCGCCCGTAATGTAAGGCCACAGATCTTCTCCCGTAACGCGCGCCGGCGGTTTCAGATTCAAGCGGCCCAGCACAGTAGGCAGAACATCCGCTGTCTGCGCAAAGCCAGAGACCCGTTTGCCGGCATATTGGTTTTTCGGCAAGTGGACGAGCAGCGGCACGTGCGTGACCTGTTTCCTGAGCTTCTCCGGGCCTTTTACCCACTGTCCCTGCTCATTCAACAGGGCGCCATGATCGGCGAGGAACACGATGATCGAGTTGTCGTACAGGCCCAGGCTCTTGATCGTAGCCAGCACCTGGCCATACCAATGATCAACATTGGAGGCTTCTCCCGCATAGTTGGCGCGCAAGCGGGTAACGCCTTCCTCGGGAACCTGAACATTGCCGTAAGGCGGTTCGGGCCAGCTATGGGCAGTCCTGGTTTTCAGATATTTGTTCAGGAACTCGGCCGGAGGATCCCACGGTTCATGTGGGTCAAACGCCTCTACATGCAGATAGAACGGTCCCTGGTCATGATTCTCTTTCAGCCATGCTATGGCGCTGGTAGCAGTTGCTTCGGCAATGGAAGGCGCCCGCTTCAGCCACTGCTTGCGGTTCGCGAGGTACTGGTTGAGAAATGCAGAAAAAGCATCATGGCCGCCTCTTGCATCTCCCGGAGCGCCCGCGAGGGCCTGCAGATATTCCGCCGGATACAGGCTGCTGAAGTCTGGATTTGCACAAGGGGCCTGCGCATAAAAATCGATCTCCTGGCCGCGTATCCATTCGTAGTAGTTGAACCCACGATGGAAGTTACGCCCGGGTTTGAATAGGTGCGGCAAGTCAGCGATAAGGGCGGTGTCATACCCGGCCGCCAGCAGGGTTTCTGAGAGCGTGACATCTTCAAGAAAAAGCTCGTGCCAGCCGGGGATCTTGACCGAATCTTGCTGAAAGTAAAAGTGGGTGGGAAAAATGCGGCGACCCGTATAAAGTTGACGGCGCAGAGGGATGGTTGGCAATCCCTCGGGATAAAAGCTCTCGAAGAGTATTGACTCCTTGGCGAACTGATTCAAATTCGGCGTCTGAATCCATTCGCTCCCATACGCCTCAAGATTGTCAGCACGAAAGGTATCCGAAACCAGCACAATCAGGTTGAGGTCATTTCCCTTTTGCTTCGGTGGTGCCTCCCAATGTCCCTGGCCCTGTTGCGCTACCGGAGACGCTGGGACTGAAGGTTGCTTTTCATCTGGCTTGCATCCGGCCAACCCGGCCAGACCGGTCAGGAGTGCGCCTTTCAATACATCGCGTCTTGTTGTTTCACTCATTCTTGTTTCTTATCCTCCGGACAGGTTGGTGCTAGCGTTTTAGAAATGGATTTTGGCGGCGAGTTGAAGTTGCCGCTGCGGATTGGTCACCGATGAGATGACAGCAGTCGTCGACTGGCCGAGCGTCGCGTTCGGCAACCCGAATTGTGGCGTGTTGAATATGTTGAATGCTTCCGCTCGAATTTCAAGGCTGGTGCGCTCTATCAGAGATATCGTTCTCGAAAGGCCTAAATCGACATTGTGGAATCCCGGTCCGGTCAGAATGTTCCGTCCGGAATTGCCAAAGGTATATTGGGCCGGAGTCGGAAAGGCAGAGGTATCAAACCAATGGCGGATGGTTCTCGCGCTTGACGACAGATTTCCGTTGCCAATACGGTTAGGATGCTGCGTGGTCCCCGTGTTGCTCCCATCCACGCTTTCTACCGGGGTAAATGACAGCCCGCTCTGAGCGGAGAATATGCCGGTCAGCAGCCATCCTCCCGCAATGGCATTGCCTACCCGGGAGCTTGAAAGAAAAGCCTTGCCCTTCCCGAAAGGCAGCTCGTAGAGACTACTCACGACCAGTCGATTGCGGACATCGTAGGCGGAGTTGCCCCGCTCCGCAGCGAAATCATAGGCGTACTGTGGAGCGACAACCGAATCCACCTGGCTCGGTCCATCGTCGATGGAATGTCCCCAGGTGTAGGCGGCCAGCAAGCTGAACCCGTTGGTGAATCGCCGCTCGACCTGGGCCTGGAGAGAGTTGTAGTTGGCATCGACGACGGGTGCATAGGCATGGAGCGCACTGAACTGCGGAAACGGTCTGCGCGCCTGCACTGCTCCGGGTCCGGGTGTCGGTTGATCAATCTGGTTGGGATAATAGAGTCGATGAGTGCTTGAGCCGACATAAGTGAGCTGGCCGACAAAGCCAAAACCAAAATCATGCTGGAGGTTGAGGGTCCATTGCTGCACATACGGTGTGGGCGAATGCTTCAGGTAGGAATTCACTGAAGGGGTTTTTACAGAGGTCGGACTGATCGCGTTGGCGGGGAAACCGGTGGCGAGAACAATGCTGGGATCAATCTGATCCGACGTATAAGAGCTGAGAACGTAGTAAGGCGGGTTGTTGGTGGGGCGGTCAGCCACAGGCACATTCTCATCGCGGGCATAAAAGATTCCGCCGGCTGCACGAACCACGGTTGCCGGACTAGCCTGGTAGGCGAATCCAAGACGTGGCGCAAAGTTACGAAAATTCGGGTCAACGAACGATCTGCGATAACCGTGCAGGCCAGCCTGGCTGGCATCCAGCAGTGTTCCGTACAACGGCCCCGGCTCCAGAATCGCATCTGCGTAGTGGTTCGACGTTTCATAGAACGGCAGCGGAAGCTCATAACGCAGACCGGCATTGACCGTCAGCCGCGAGGTCGCCTTCCAGTCATCCTGAACATATCCCTGCCAGATGTGCTGCCTGCTTTCGCTGTCCGACGCCGTGGAGACAGAAGAAGAGCTGGTGTAACCGAGCAGGAAATCCGCCAGCGGATTGCCCGTACCCGTACGGTTCTGCGGGTTCTGCGTATACACACCAGAGAAGCTGTAGGCGGGCCGCGCAGACAGCGTCACCTTTGCGTACAGTGTGACTTGCTGGAAGTCAAAACCAAACTTCAACACGTGCCGCCCATGCTGCCAGGTAAGGTTGTCATTGACCTGAATGGTGCGTCCCTGTTTATCGATCGGCAGATTGCCCGAGCCTGTTGCCGAGGTTTGCAGCGTTCCGGGTCCGGTTGTGCCAATCGTCGTAAAGCCGGTGACGGCAAAGGTCGGCAAACCAGTGACCTGGGGAAGATCGGGAGCGCCGATAATCCCGTATTGATCGAACAATCGCGGCCCCAGAACAGTTTGTTTCTCCCGCGTTTCCTGGTATCCGATGCGGGCTTCATTCAATAGCGTTGGCGTAAACACATGCGATTCGCTGGCCGCAAAGGAGTGTGCTTCGGGCCATACTACGCTGGGACTGCTGGCAGGTGGCGGCAGAACCGCGGGCAAAACATTGGTGCTGAAATTCGCGACATAGCGCGCGAATGCCGTGTCCTTATCAGAAAAGCGGTGATCGAGGCGACCGATATATTGATCGTTATTCACCGTCTCTTTCTGGTTGGAAAAGAAATTATTCGCGCCCGTCAGGTTCGGCGCAGGAAAAAGCGTGAGCAGCTTTGCGGCTACCGGATCGAAGTCGGAGACCGGGATGTGATTTCCTGGAAATGGCGTCCGGACATACCCTGAACCGTTCGGGTTCGGTGCGGTCGTGGCGGGATTGTAGATAGTACTGGCGAAGTTTCCTTGCAGCTGAGAGGCGGTGGGAACAACAGCCAGCTGCGGCGATGCGTCATCGATACGCGAGCTCTGCCAGGCGAAGAACAGGAAGGTGCGATTCTTCATGATGGGTCCACCGACGGTGGCTCCATATTGGTTCTGGATAAACTGCGGCTTGGCCGTCAGCGCCGGCTGGAAAAAAGGACTGGCATCCATCCACGAGTTACGCAGGTATTCGAAAACACTTCCGTGAATTTGATCGGTGCCTGACCGGATAGAGGCGTTCACCACTCCTCCGGCCGATTGGCCGAACTCGGCAGAGAAGGTTGCTGTCTGTACTTTGAACTCCTGAATGGCATCGACGATCGGCTCGACGGATTCGGCGTCCGAGCTGTCAAAGCCGACGATCTTATTCTTGTTATCGATGCCGTCCAAAACATAGCTGTTTTGAATCTCGCGCTGCCCGTTAGCGACGAACGAATTGCGTTCATTGCTGCGCTGCGATGGAGTCGTGCCCGCACCCAGATATGCAAGTTGGATATAGTTGCGGCCGTTCAGGGGCAGGCTTTCGATCGCGTGGCTTTCCACCACCTGTCCCAGCGAGGAGGTCTCGGTTTCAAGCGCCGGAGCGGTAGCCTGCACCTGGATGGAGGTCAGCGCCTGGCCCACCTGCAGATCGAAGTTGATCGCGAGCCGGTCCTGCAGGCGAAGATCGATCCCTGTCTTGGTGATGGCCTGGAATCCCGGCGCAGCGGTTGCCACGTTGTAGGTTCCGGGCCTGAGATCGACAACCGTGTAGAAGCCATCTTGATTGGTCTTCGTGGTTACCGACGCTCCACTGCTCGGGATTGGTAATCGTTACTGTGGCGTCAACAATCACGGATCCGCCTGGCATCCTTTACCGTTCCCGAGATACTGCCTGTATCTACCTGTGCATAGGCGACGACAGCAAACCCGGTGACAAGAAATGCAAAGTGCTTAAGAAGCTTGCGCATGGCCATCACGATTCCTGGAAAGCTTCGTTCGAACACACGAAGTCCCGTTCGGGCTGCGAATCGACGGAGACAGAGCGTCGCAAGTGCTTGTCAGCACTCGCGTAACGCGAGGCAGAGAACCGTCTGCTCCAATCCGCAGCGTTTATGAATTAGTTTTGTTGGGGAAACTTACAAAGGGTCAACAACCAGAGCGGCAACAGAACGTTGGCTTTGGGGTACGCGCGAGTGAGGATGAGAACTCGAGCAAATGTCTCACAATGGTGTAATTCAACCATGCCTCCTTTGTGCTGTCAAGGCGGATTATGCGTGCTTAATTGACAATCAAGTTGATCTCTTCTAGTGTGAGCCGGAGACAACTTTGATGACTACGTCTGATTTTGTTATTCAGCAATCCGCGCGTGGGATCAGGATTTCAGCGCAATCACCTTGTTGTCGCCTCTCGCGATAGCCTTTCCCCGGTTTACAGAAATCATGCGACAAATCGTTGAGCGCGCCTGTGTTTGTGATGCTAGACCGCGCTATAAGCCTGATCGACGGCATAGTAGGCCTCTCTCGTGGCGAGGGACCAGATGAGACGACTAAGGAAATTTACCGTGTTGGCCGCAGCCGGGTCATTGCTGCTGGGAGGCTGCTCGGCGAAACAAGCTTCCAACACCGCCGAGCAGCACATGGCGAGTGCAAACCCGGCGAATGCCCAGGCAGCATTTCCAGAGGAGGTCACGGCCAGGCAGGGTGCCCCGAATATCGTACTTATCCTGGTAGATGACGTGGGTTTCAGCGCAACGTCTACATTCGGAGGCGCGATCCAAACGCCAAACTTCGACAAACTCGCCGCCGCCGGCCTTCGCTATAACAACTTTCACGTGAATTCTCTGTGCTCGCCTACGCGCGCCGCCTTGTTGTCAGGAAGGAACAATCATCAGGTTGGTTTCGGCGCGGTTGCGGAAGCGGCCAGCGGCTTTCCTGGTTACAACAGCCTGTGGCCGAAGAGTGCGGCATCCATTGCAGAAGTGCTCAAAGACAATGGCTACAGCACTGCTGCTTTTGGTAAGTGGCATAACACGCCAATCTGGCAGGTAAGTCCGGTGGGACCATTCGACCGCTGGCCTACGGGTCTTGGTTTTCAGCATTTCTATGGTTTTCTTGCGGGCTACGATAACCAGTATTTTCCGCGGCTGTTTCGCGATACTGTTCCCATCGAACCGCCACATACACCGGAACAGGGCTACTCGCTCACCACGGATATGACGGATGAGGCTATCCGGTGGCTGCATCAGCTGGAGGCGGTCGCGCCGCAAAAGCCTTTCTTCCTCTACTACGCTCCTGGTGCGA
Source organism: uncultured Acidobacteriaceae bacterium (assembly GCA_963826875.1). GTDB lineage: Bacteria > Acidobacteriota > Terriglobia > Terriglobales > Acidobacteriaceae > PALSA-350. Next base: position 32,597 of record CAWGYP010000007.1, read on the forward strand.
CGCACATGCCACACCAGGTCCCAAAGGCATGGATCGCGAAGTACAAGGGTAAGTTCGATGCAGGGTGGGACGAGATGCGGAGAGCGACCTTTGAACGCCAGAAGAAGCTGGGCGTGATCCCGGCAAATGCGGAGCTGACGCCGCGCCCTGCTGGTCTGCCCGCGTGGGAGTCGCTTCCAGCAGATGAGAAAAAGCTGCTGGCCCATCAGGCCGAGGTATATGCGGCTTTCACCGAGCAGACCGATTACGAAATTGGCAGGCTTCTCGAGGAAATCAATGACTCGGGAAAGAGCGACAACACGCTGGTGATCGAAATCTTTGGAGATAACGGCGCCAGCGCCGAAGGCGGACCGGCTGGATACGATGCCAAAGACGATCAGGGAAAACCTCTTTCCATCCAGCAGCGACTGGCTACGAGTGACGCGGAGGGTAGCGAGCTGTACATGAATCATTTTGCAGCGGCGTGGGCCTGGGCTCTCAGCACTCCCTTCCAGGGTACAAAGATGGACGCATCTCATCTGGGCGGTACCACCGATCCGATGATCATTTCGTGGCCGGCAAAAATTCACGACAAGGGTGGCCTGCGTAGCCAATTCCAGCATGTCACTGACATCGCTCCCAGCCTCTACGAGGCAGCGCAAATCAAAATGCCTGCTGGGGTAAACGGCACGGAACAGCTTCCGCTGGAAGGTTCGAGCCTGCTGTACACATTCGATCATCCCAGACGAACCCAGCAACCATCGCGTTCAGTACTTTGCTACGGTGGGCAATCTTGCCATTTACAAAGATGGCTGGTGGGCTGGACGCCGCGCATGGTCTTCCTGGGAACCAGCTCCTACCGGCGGAGCGGATAAGCAGCCGTGGGAGCTGTATCACATGAGCGACGACTACAGCCAGGCTCATGATCTGGCGGCGACTCATCCGGAAAAGCTGAAAGAACTGCAGCAGCTCTTTGACCAGGAGGCGAAGCGCAACAACGTCTATCCCATCTTCCAGCCAAGTGGCAAACAACCGCTGCCCGGGGGAGACAGAAAACTGCTGGTGTTCCGCGACGGCGTGGAGCGTCTGCCGAATGCAGTTCTTCCGCACATTGCCGGGCGCAGCTACACGCTCACAGCAGATGTGGAAATACCTTCATCCGGCGTATCAGGGGTCATCCTCGCGCAAGGCAGCCGCTATGGTGGATTCACGCTTTATGTTGACCGCGGACATATCGTGTATGAAGTGAATGCCTTTGGCAATCGCGCAGGAAGGCTCGTATCGCAAACCCCGCTCCGGCCAGGCAAGGCACATATCGTGTTGAAGGCCGTGGCCCAGCCCAACGCAGGTGCGCCTGTTGGCTCAGTGGCAAAGGCAGGAAGCGCGCAGCTCACCATCAACGGCACGGAACAGGGCAACGCGAATTTCACCAATATCAACGGCAGTTCTTATACCGAGACGCTCGATGTGGGCAGTGATCTTGGCTCTGCTGTCAGTTCGGCCTACCGCAGCCCAAACCGGTTCACAGGAAAGATTGATCAAGTTACGCTTCAGTTGCAGTAAGAGTGCTTCGCAATGAGTTTTAAGTGCACGCAACAAACATGCTCCGGGCAGGCTTCTTTCGGAAGGGCTGCGCCTTGGTCTCTGGCGACGCTTCTGCTGTTGGCCATTGCGCTGTCGAGCGCAGTATTGTGGAGGCCAATGCGGTTGCACTCTGTATCCGCTCCGTCCGCGAATCGACAGGCATTTCTTCCCACTCGCGCAAACACGAATCCTCCGCCAAAGTCCGCGCCCGACGGAATGGTCTGGATTCCAGGCGGAGAGTTTTCGATGGGCAGCGCCGATCCCCGCTCTCTGGACCACGGCGGCGGTGAAGCCATGGAGGATGCCCGGCCCATCCATCGCGTTTACGTGGATGGCTTGTGGATGGACAAGACCGATGTCACCAATGCGCAGTTTGCACGATTCGTGAAAGCAACAGGATATAAAACAGTTGCGGAGCGTAAACCGCAAGCGAAGGATTTCCCCGGCGTACCAGTCGGGGACCTCGTGCTTGGATCCATTGTTTTTACGCCTCCATCCCACTCTGTGCCGCTCAACGACTACTCTCGGTGGTGGAGCTATGTTCCAGGCGCCGACTGGCAACATCCGCTGGGGCCGCATAGCAGTGTTCGCGGACGCCAACAGTATCCCGTTGTTCAGATCGCTTACGAAGACGCCGTAGCTTACGCGAAGTGGGCCGGGAAGCGGCTACCGACCGAAGCTGAATGGGAATTTGCCGCCCGCGGTGGCCTTACCGGAAAGCCATTCGTGTGGGGTGACACCTTTACGCCGAATAACCACTGGATGGCCAATACACATCAGGGAAACTTCCCTGACCGTGACAATGCAGCGGACGGATTTGCTGGAATTGCGCCGGTCGCACAGTACAGCGCCAATGGTTATGGTCTCTATGACATGACGGGAAACGTCTGGCAGTGGACCAGCGACTGGTATCGGCCGGACTACTACGTATTGCTTGCGTCGCACGGACTCGCCCGCAATCCGCAAGGCCCTGCTTCCTCAGTCGATCCCGACGAGCCGGGCATAGCCAAACGGGTGCAGCGGGGAGGTTCATTTCTCTGCACGGAGCAATACTGCTCCCGTTATCTTGTCGGCGCACGAGGTAAGGGGGATGTGAGCAGCGCGACCAATCACATTGGCTTTCGCTGTGTAGTGGACGCAACGAGGACAATACTGCCGAAATAGCAAGACCAGGGATGACCCAGGGGAAGAACTGCTCAGAGAATGGTCGCCATTCTTGGAATCCGAAGAGCGGCCTGCACGCTCAGCCAACTCAACAGCGTCGTTGCAAGAAACACAAAAAGGAACTTGATGAGCGCGGGAACGGGTCGATACAAAACCAGCCGCTGCATCCACAAAACGTAGATGTAGTGCACCAGATACATCCCATAAGCGCATCGGGTAAGTGAGTTCATCCATCCTCGCGGCTTAATCTCAATTCCACGGAACAGGGCCAGGAAGGCAAAGCAACTGGCCACACAACTCAGCACCCATAGCAGCGCCCATAGGCCTCCCTGACCAAGAGGCGAGAGCCGATGAAACCCAGACCATTTAGGAACAAACCATAGCGCGTTATAGGCCAGTGCGCACCCAGCTATCCAATAGGGCCAGCGCCGCGCCAAGCCGCCGCCACGGGCCAGGAGCCCGTCGGCAAATCCAGGTGCTCCAACCAGAAAGCCGAACGAGAACCATAAAGAGTAAACGCCGATGCGTGAAATCTGGAACCCAAATGGCAAACCTGCCCAGGCGCTAGGCCCATATCGAGAGAGCAACGGAAGGAACGCCAACGCCGAAAGAACGAAGAAGACCACAAAGGTAGTGAAGGGCCGCTCCTGCAACCGTGTCATGAGGCGTCCAGCCGTCGGCAACCAACGCCGAACAGGCCACGCCACTAAAGCCAGAGTCATGTCAAGCAAGAGCAGAACCCAGATGAACCACGGCGGCCCCGCGTCAAAACCCTTCGCTGCCAGCCGCTTGTAGAAATCCAAAAACCCATTGTCGTTTGCGGACAGTTGCCACGACGCATAGTAAGCAATCGGCATCAGGATCACGAGAGCAAAGGCGAACGGCAGACCCAGGCGCCGCATTCGATCGCGAATAAAGCTGAAGGTGCCATGCTTGCGCAGCGCTGGATAAACGAATAACCCCGAAACGAAAAACATCAATGACATGAAAAACACATCGTTGAAATTCTCTGCATAGTCAAAGAATGCCCATCTGGTCACATCGACCACAGGAGCTGTGGAGCGAAAGCTGTCTTGCTTATCGAAGAATGCCCAAGTTGTATAAGCCAGGCAACTGTGATGAGCGAGGACCATCAACGTAAGCGTGGTACGAAGATAGTCGATGGAGAGATCGCGGGCACGCGGCTGCTTGAACTGTGCCAGCTCCCCGCCCGGAATCGCTATCGTGGCCACACGTAGATCTCCCATGAAACTGGGAATCGGTAGGCTGCTCTTCGACGTGACGGGATAATACCGACTCGTCAAGGGGATTGGGAAAATCAACCACTGATTGACAGTGAGCGGATCATACTCTGTTCGTCCCGGTGATGTAGAGCAAAATATGCAGGTGTCCGGGTTGACGCTAAAATTGTCCAACCTTACTCAGGAGCCGCTTCGTGCCCGTCAAATTTCGCTCCATCGCTTTTCTTCTTCTGGCGGTCTCCAATGCGCTCGCGGCCCAATCCATTCCGCAGCCCACCTCCGCTTCCACAGCCGCCACGCGGGATACGAGCTACATTGACTCGCAGGGTACCGCCTACGTCACACGCGTCGTCCCCGTCCCGCCTGACCTTAGCCCGGAGGCCCGCAAATCTCTCATCCGAACCACCCCCGATCAAGGACCTCCGGAGCCTCTTGCAGCCCGCCGGGCCCGAATGGAGGTGTCGGCCGCGCGCCAGAACGACACCTGGAGCAAGCTCTGCCCCAACACGATCGCCGATTCAACCATCGCCGGTGTTCCGGTGCGGATCGTCACTCCATCCAGCTTGTCTGCCAGTAACGGCGACAAGGTTCTCATCAACCTGCATGGTGGTAGCTTTAACGCCGACTCGGGGTCGTTTGCCGAAAGCATCCCCATCGCCGGCTACACGGGAATCAAAGTCGTCGCAGTGCTCTATCGCCTGGCTCCGGAGCATCCATTTCCCGCCGCAGTAGACGACGCCGTTGCGGTCTACCGGGAACTGCTGAAGACCTACAAACCCAACCACATCGTTCTCTATGGAACTTCCGCGGGAGCTGTCCTCACGGCCGAAGTCGCGGTGAAACTCAAAGCACTTCGCCTCCCGATGCCGGCGGCCCTTGGCATCTTCAGTACCCTCGATAGCTTCGCCCAGGAGGCTGACTCTCAGGCGATCTACACGCTGCAAGGATTTGCAGGCCATCTCGACCCACCCGATAGTGGCATTCACGACCCATATTACGTGGGGTCTGCCGATCCGAAAGATCCGGTGCTGTCGCCCATCTACGCGGACCTGCACGGCCTGCCGCCCACTCTCTTCCTTACCAGTGGCCGAGACGCCCTGCTCAGCGGAACCGCAAATCTACATCGCGCCTATCTGCGCGCCGGCGTCGATGCGCGCCTCGTATTGTTCGACGCGCTTCCTCACGCCTTCTGGTACGACGCGTCCTTACCCGAGTCCATCGAGGCCGCGCACATCATGGCGGATTTCATGCTAAGGCAACTCGCAAAATAAACGCAGCACCTGTGCCCAAACACCAAAGCGGACCCGTGGAGGAGCGGTAGGATTCGGTTTAATTGCGGCAAATCGGTGGCGAAAAGTCTCAGGCTTTTCGTCATGGATGAGACGATACTGTTCGAAGCCGGACCTTAGGAACGCGATAAACTATCGCCCATGTTTGTCGAAGCTTTCGCGCCATTTCAGGACCTCGCCATCCAATTGTTGCCTTGGCTGGACGAATCGACAGACGGCTCTCATGACCTGAGTCACTTAACGCGGGTGTGGCAGAACGCGCGACTCCTCGCCGAGGAGGAGGGCGCAAACATGCAACTGCTCGCAGCCGCGGTACTGTTGCACGACTGCGTCCACGTGGAAAAAGGCTCGCCACTCCGTGACCAGGCCTCGTGGCTGTCCGCCGAGAGAGCCGTTGAAGCTCTCAGGAAGTTGGGTTGGGGGAGCCGCGACATAGAAATCGTCACAGATGCGGTCTTGTCTCATAGCTACTCTGCGGGGCTGGTGCCCACCACGCTGGAGGCCAGGATTCTCCAGGATGCTGATCGGCTCGATGCCATTGGACTGGTAGGTGTCGCTCGCTGCTTCTATACCGCAGGCCGTTTGGGCTCCAGGCTCTATCAACCGGATGATCCCAGGGGTAAAGACCGGGATTTGGACGATAAGAGCTATGCGCTCGATCATTTCCCGAAGAAACTCTTAGCGTTGGCAACCGGCTTTAATACCGTGGCTGGGCGGCGAATGGCGCGCCAAAGACACGCCTACCTGCAAGAGTTTTACAACGCGTTCCTCCTCGAACTGGGAGCGTAGCAGAGCGCTACGCTAGCGCTCTTCCTTAGTTTCTGTGGGTTCCAGGGCCGTGAGGACATGCTGCATGCTCTCGGTCAATGAAAGAGCTGTGGTGTCGAGGATTTCGTATCCGGCGGCGATGGTTTCCTGATGCAGGTAGCGGCTCCAGCCCATCATCCTTTCATTGGCCAGTTCCGGTTGAAGACGATCATGGGCAAGTCGTGCTGTTCTGGTCGCGTCGTCGCACTCGACGCAGATGATCCGCGCGCCCGTAATCCCCTGAGCATCGAGCGCCTCCTGCACGAAGGCGATCCTCATCTGTCCTTCGAACAGTACACGTTGGCCAGCCTTGAGAACGGATGCAATCCGTTCAAACCATTGCAGAGTCATCGCCCTTTGCCACGCTCCTCCGGGTTGGTAGCCGTTGCCATAAGTTGCCATGATCTCAGCGGACGGAACACCAATGGTGTCGAATCGAAAAACGGTTATCTCGGGATGGTTTGCTTCAATCTCGCGAGCTATGGCTGTTTTTCCGGACCCTGATGCGCCGGTGAGGATGACAAGTTTCGGATTCACACTTTTGACCTCTTCCGGAAGAAACGGCAACGAAAAGACGCCCGCTGAGGGCTCCTTGCTACTCGCAACAGCGACTTTTCAGCAGCCTCTTTTAGCCCTGAGGAACTGGTGCTTCGGCTCAAATCCCCAAACTGGCCTGGTACCCAAAATTTGATTACGAAAGTACTGCCGTTCTATTACTTGAAGCCACTAGCCAAGTGCACAATTTCGGGTGATGCTCTTCAACTAGCAGCCGACCGGATAAGAAATGGCTCGGCTGGCAAATGTAACTTGCTGTGCTTGCTTGAAATCTGCCACCTCTTATACCTGCTCAATCAATTGGAAATCAACGCGCAACGGCGCAAGGAAGAAGGTGATTCCATTGAAACCAAACCCAAATCCGGACCGACTCCTGGAGAGACGGAGAGTGCAGGCAAAACCTACTGTAAGGATCATCCTGGCGGCGTTATTAATCTGCGCAGCTACAGCGGCGACTGGTATCAGCAGTCCTGCTCAGACCTCGCAGCCAGAATCCAAGCCACAAGCGACGTCTCCTACAAAATCGATCCAGATTGATCGGCGCAGGATAGGCCCCGTAATCCTGGCCGCAGGTGGGCCCACGGGGCACAGGCTACGCCATTCATAAGCAGGGAACTCCCAGGAAGGAGGCGCACACTCAAATCTTTACCTCGCAAATCTCCCGTCATGCGAGGCGTGCGAGATTCTTCGCCCATTTGTTCGCCCAATCCTTCCTCCGGGCCAGACCAAGGCCCCAGTTCGCCCCACATCTTCGCACGCTCCCCCGCTCCTTTTAAACGTCAGTTTGTGAGGATCACCCTCGCCGGCCGAGCCTTGCTTGATTTGTGCCTGTAATTGTGTTATAATTAATAACGGAGGTTCATGTTTCTGCTCTTCCGAACCTCACATACGGGGTGGCCACACAATCCCCTCGCCAGGAGGAAAACACTTTGCCTATCTATACACCAGCAGTCGATTACAACCACGGCGACCAGCCCCTGACCGGCATATTTGCGTGGGACGACACGTCGATGGAAAAGCGGCCGGGCATTCTTGTTGTCCACGGAGGCGCCGGGTTGGATGACCACGCCAAAGAGCAGGCAAGGCGCTTCGCCAACCTTGGCTACATTGCATTCGCCTGCGATATGTTCGGCCCTGGAGTGGCGGGGAACAGGCAGCGCGTTATGTCCCGCATCACAGAGCTGCGTAGCGACACGGCGAAGTTATGTGGGCGCGTATCCGCCGCAATCGACGTGTTGCGCCAGCACCCCCAGGTGGATGACCGCCTTGCCGCGGTAGGTTACTGCTTTGGCGGAATGGCTGTGCTTGAGCTGGCCAGAAGCGGGTTCGACCTCATGGGAGCGGTCAGCGTCCACGGGACCCTCGACACGCCCTGTAAGTGCCAGCCAAATTCCGTCACGGCGAGGATACTCGTTTGCCACGGAGCGCTAGACCCGCACGTCCCCATGGAACAGGTGAACGCCTTCATCGAAGAGATGAAACTTGCAGGAGCCGACTGGCAATTGATCATTTACGGAGAAGCCATGCACGGGTTTACCCACCGGGGCGGACTGCAAATCCCTGGTGTCGCCTACCATGCCCTTTCTGATGCCCGTTCGGCAAAGGCAATACAGAACTTCTTCGGCGAGCTCTTCCAGCAGTTCAGCCCATCTTGATGCCATGTTCCCCGATGATCGCGAAGACTGACAACAGGTTCGTCATCCCAAGCAGCTGGCGAACCTGCTTACCGAGATTGAGGAGTTCTAAACTGCAGCCAGCCGACCGGGCAGAAACCGATAGGCGAACCAGCGTGCCCAGACCCATGCTGTCTACCCGGGTAAGATTCGTAAGATCGAGCACGATTCGCTTCGTGTCCGGTATCAGCGCTTTGACCCGGGTGTAAAGAATATCGTTCACACCCGACACCAGCTTGCCGTTCAGCTTCACGACCACAGTGCTGCCGGTATGGGTAACGTCAAGGGTAAGGGGACACGCGGCTACATTTTCAGACATCGGGCTTGCCTTGGAACTTGGGGTTTAGATCGGAGGCCCGATTCTCGCATACCGGGCCACAGATTGAAACCGCGAATCTTCTGCGACGGACGTTTAACGCAAAGCGCCGACTCGCTGGCTCACTTCCGCTCTTACTTTCGAAATGTCCTGTTTCTGGAGCGCTCCATTCTGCACCAGCAAATCACCGCCCACGTACACGCGTTCCAGGTCGCGCTCTCCGGCAACGAAGACCAGCGAAGCATAAGGATCGAAGACCGTTCGGAAGCGCGTCGGATCGACCACCAGAAAGTCGGCGAATTTTCCTGGCTCCAGGCTGCCCAACCGGTCTGCTACACCGAGCACATCCGCGCTGCCCATGGTGTGCAGGCGCAGCACGTCGTAGGGACTCATGATCTTCGCATCCTCATATTTGTCGCGGATCGCATAGAGCCCGGTACGCATGTTTTCAAAAGGGTCCGCCACATCCGCGCTGGCTTCGCCATCGACACCCATGCCGACCCGGATGCCGGCCTTCAGGCATGCCGGGATATCGGCCACTCCTGAAGCCAGCCGTCCATTCGACAGTGGATTCCAGCTCATGGCCGCACCCGCTTTTCCGCTTTCCGCCAGGATAAAGCTGTTGGTATGAATGAAATGTCCGAAGATCAACTGCCTGGAAAGCAGCCCGCTATCCATAAACCAGCGGAATTTGCTCTGTTGCTCATATTGCGTCTCCGGCGGTTCAAGGTAGTGAGTCTCGTTGCCCAGGTGGAACTCGTCGCCCAGCTGCTTTTCCATCAATGTCTGTTGGTAGGTATTGTTGAATGCTGTGCCGCCGCTGATCATCACGGCAAGAAAGTTGGCGGACTTCGGCTGCGTAGCCGTCCAGTCTAAAAAGGCCTTCAACGGCACACGTGCCTGCTCCGCGCCATAACTCGGCTGCACGCCCAGGGCGGTAGCCTTACCCACTGACATGCTGTGCACAAAGCGGATGCCGGAGTCCATCTCCGCGCGAAACCCCTTTTGGTCATACTCGTCGGCCGTCGCTGCATTGCGGGCCCGGTTCCGTGCCTCGAAGTTGAAGTTGTAAGCTGTCGTGATGCCATGTTGCAGGTGGTCGAGCGCGCCATCCAGCGTGAACCAGTACATGTCTTCCGGGCTTGCTTTGACGGCTGGCTTGTAGAGCGCGTCGATCCATCCCAAAAGCGTCTGATCTGAGCCCAGACCCCGAAAAGCGCTTTGCCATAGGTGGCTGTGGGCGGAAATAAACCCGGGGATAACCCAGTGCCCACCGGCATCCAGGCTATCCTTCGACCGCAGGTCCGCCGGCGGATCCCCCGCCGCCACGGCGGACAGCCGCCCGTCATCGCCCACCACGAGATAGCCTCTTACCGGATCGCGCTGGTTCTGCGCCATCGTCAGAATGTATGCATTCTTCACCACCAGCTTGGCCGGAGCCTGAGCGAACACCAACAGCGGGCTCAGCAGCAAACCCAAAAGAAAAAATCTTCTGAAAGTCATTGGCAATTACTAAATGAGAAGCGAAGGAAGAACAACAACAAATCCCCTGATGATCCAACAATCATGCACGCTATGATGTAACCTCCAATGCCCGCCTCTGCTGATGTCAACCCCACTCTGGGTCCCGTCGCATCGGGGTCGTTGATATCGCACGCTGACTCCAGCGAGGAAATAGAAAGTCTTCCCCGGTTGCTCTGTTTTGGGCTGCAGCACGTGCTGGTGATGTATGCCGGCACTGTTGCCGTTCCGCTTATCCTGGGCGCCGCGCTCAACTTCACACCTCGGCAGGTGATTGCCCTGATCAGCGCCGACCTGTTTACCTCTGGATTAGCGACCCTGCTTCAAACCCTTGGCTGGTGGAAATTCGGCGCGCGCCTCCCGCTCATTCAGGGCTGCTCGTTCATTTGCGTGGCGCCCATGATCCTCATTGGCAGCCACTACGGTATTCCGGCACTCTACGGGGCGGTCATCAGCTGCGGGTTATTCACCATCCTGATTGGCCCCTTTTTCAGCCGCATGCTGCGCTTTTTCCCCCCGGTCGTGATCGGCTCCGTGATCACGGTGATTGGCTTGTCGCTGTTGCCCGTCGCGGGTACCTGGCTAGGCGGAGGAGACGCTTCGGCGCCTGATTTCGGCAGCCTCACTCACCTCGGATTGGGCTTTGCGACCATAGCGCTGATCGTTGTCATCCTGCGTTTTGGCCGGGGCATGATCGCCAATCTCAGCACTTGCTCGGGATGATGGGTGGCACCGCGCTGGCAGCTCTGCGGGTCAGGCAGGCTTCCGCCAAGTGGGGGCAACGCCGTGGTTTGCCATGGCGCATCCCCTGCTCTTCGGACCCCCGCGTTTCCTCTTGCTGCCCGCCCTGGTGATGAGCCTCTCCATGCTGGTGGTGATGACGGAGACCACCGGCAACTGCCTCGCCATCGGGGAAATCACCGGCCGCCCATCGGCCCCGCGACCTTAACGGCGGCCTTCCGCGCCGATGGCCTCTCGACGGTGCTGGGTGGCATATTCAACAGCTTCCCTTACAACGTTTATTCCCAGAACACCGGCCTGCTGGCACTGTCGAAGATCAAGAGCCGTTATGCGGTGGCGGCCGGAGGTGGGTTGTTGGTGCTGCTTGGTTTTCTGCCTAAGTTGGCTGCGGTGATTGCCGCAATTCCGCGGCCGGTTCTCGGTGGAGCGTCGTTGGTGATGTTCGGCATGACCACCATGGCCGGCATTGAGGAACTAACCCGGGTTCGCTATCGCGACACCAGCAACGCGATCATCGTGGCCGTTTCAGTGAGTATGGGCGTGCTGCCCATTGCATCGCCGCAACTGTTTGCCCACGCTCCGATCGCCGCCCGGCTTTTCTTGAACAGCGGCATCTTCCTGACTGCTGCCACCGCCGTATTTCTCAACCTTTTCTTTTCCTCAAGAACGGAGGGCTAACCGTGGGCGAAGTATCCGAACAGGACCTGGCTTTCTTGCGGCAGGCGATTGAGCTGGCGCGATCCGCGCGGCAGGACGGGCGGCATCCCTTTGGCGCCCTGATCGTGAACGAGCGGGGAGAGACCGTCGTAGCTGCACGCAACAATGCCGTCCGGCCGGCCGGCGATCCCACCCAGCATGCTGAGATGGTTGCCTGCAGTCAGGCGGCCCAGCTCTTGAGTGAAACAGAGCTCGCTCGCTGCACCCTGTATACCAGCACCGAACCTTGTGCCATGTGTGCCGGCGCGATCTATTGGACCGGGATCGGCCGGGTGGTCTTCGCCTTGGCCGAGACAGGCCTGCTCCGCTACACCGGCAGCCACGACGAAAATCCTACCCTTGATCTCCCCTGCCGCGAAGTGTTCGCTCGCGGCCAGAAAAAGATTGTCGTCGACGGGCCTATGTTGGAAGACGAAGCGGGCCAGGTGCACGAAGGATTTTGGACAAAGAAGCCTTAGTTCGCTTTTTTTGCACTTTTCTACAAAACCGCCGCCGGATCGTCCGGAAGACTACACTGGCATGATGACGAAATCGTCCATGGTGGACCTGGTGGGTGTTGGGCTGAATGCGACCGACACGCTCATCGCACTTACGAATTATCCGGCACGCGGTTCCAAAGTCGAATACGACTCCGCGCGGATATTGCCTGGCGGCCAGGTCGCAACTGCCGTGGTGGCGTGCCAACACTGGGGGATGTCGACTCGCTACGTAGGCATTCTGGGAGACGACAGTCCTGCGACCTTGCATCGCGAAGCATTTGCCGCTGCAGGCGTGGAGGCGCAGCTCGTCACTGTTTCCGGAGGCACCAGTCCACAGTCGCTCATACTGGTCGACGGTGGCGGGGAGCGAACCGTGCTCTGCCGGCGTGATCCCCGGGTAGCCCTTAAGCCTGGCGATCTGGACCCTGAATGGATCATGAATGCTCGTGCCCTCCACGTCGATGGCTACGACACCGCCGCAGCGACCACGGCGGCCGGCTGGGCCCGTGCCGCTGGCATCCCCGTCATCGCCGATCTCGATGAACTTTATCCCGGTGTAGAGAAGCTGCTTGAGAATGTGGACTACCTCATCGTGAGTAGGGACATCCCAGGCCGGCTCATGGCGGAGTCGGATTTAGAAATGGCCCTGCGTCAAATGCAACGCAGGTATGGATGTCGTCTCGCCGCTGCAACTCTGGGTGAACATGGCGTGCTGGCCTGGAACGGAAAGCAGTTACGCCACGCTTGTGCTTATTCTGTGCCCGTGGTCGATACCACAGGCGCGGGAGACATTTTCCACGCCGGCTTTATCTATGGACTCTTGCAAAACTGGCCTCTCGAGCGGCAGCTCGATTTCGGGTGTGCCGCGGCTGCTTTGAATTGTGCCGCAGTCGGTGCCCGCGGGGGCATTCAGGCCGTCCGAGACATAGAACATCTGATGGCGACGGGCGCTCGCCATCAGACTGCTGAATGCACAACCAGTTCCGACTAACGCCGCGAACCGAAGAGAATGCGTGCGCCGAAGCGCTCCTCCGGTAGGAGGATGGGCTTGCCATCAACAAAGCAGTCCCGCAGGGACGATCAGCCTGTAGTGCGGCACGGAAGTGCCGGGTGGCGTATGGTTTGTGAGTTGAGTCCCGAAGGGACGGCACAATGCTCTTCCTTGCAGAGCGTAGCACCATTTCCTACTTCGTTAGTGGAGGATGGATCTGGGATCAAGGAAGCAGTCCCGCAGGGACGGAACAGCCTGTAGCCCGGCACGGAAGTGCCGGGTAGGATAGCGTTTGTGAGTCGAGTCCCGAAGGGACGGCACAATGCCCTTCCTTGCAGAGCGTAGCAGCATTTCCTACTTCGTTAGTAGAGGATCGATCTGCGATCAACGAAGCAGTCCCGTAGGGACGGAATAACCTATAGCCCGGCACGGAAGTGCCGGGTAGGAATAGGTTGATGAGTTGAGTCCCGAAGGGACGGCACAATGCTCTTCCTTGCAGAGCGTAGCAGCATTTCCTCCTTCGTTAGTGGAGGATGGATCTGGGATCAAGGAAGCAGTCCCGTAGGGACGGAACAGCCTGTAGCCCGGCACGGAAGTGCCGGGTAGGATAGCGTTTGTGAGTCGAGTCCCGAAGGGACGGCACAATGCCCAGCTCCTACGTCAGCAACCACGTCCACATGGTGTTCAGTACGAAAAACCGCCTCAAGATGATTCCTGAAGCTATCCAACCGAAATTGTGGGCGTACATGGCTGGCATCGCAACAAGCCATAGCATGCACGCGGTAGTCATCGGGGGCATCGAGGACCATGCACACGCGCTTATTCAAATGGGGCCAACTCTCGGCATTGCGAAGGCCGTGCAGGTGTTGAAGGCAAATTCATCGCGATGGATGAGCGAACATTCAGGAGAGCGGTTTGAATGGCAGGAAGGATATTTCGCGTGTAGCGTCAGCCGGTCCCAGGTGCCGGCGGTAACGCGGTAAATTGCAACTCAGAAGGAGCACCATCAAAAGATAGATTCCACGATGGAGTTCGAGTTGTTGTTGAAGAGGCATGGACTTAAGTTGCGCGATTGATGTTGGACGCGGCGTTTTGTGCCGTCCCTAACGGGACTGGAAATTCTTTCTTTCTGGTTTCCCGGCACTGCCGTGCCGGGCTATAGATTGTGTCGTCCCTTCGGGACTCAACTCACAAACCTTTTCCTACTCGGCACTGCCGTGCCGGGCTATAGATTGTGTCGTCCCTTCGGGACTCAACTCACAAACCTTTTCCTACCCGGCACTGCCGTGCGGGGCTATAGCCTGTTGTGTCCCTTTGGGACTGGCCTTCTTGGTTATTGATTCGCTGGAGACACTACGCGAAGGAGCCGCCTGATCCCTGACAGCTACCAGCGTCGTACCCGGCCCACATCCACATGCACGAAGTTGGATTGCGCGTAGTACCCCACGCCGCCGCGGCCCAGCGAGAGCGCCGCATCGCGGACCTCTGCACTTGATACTCCGGGAATCCGAATGTCGATGGCCTTCGCTTCCATGTGCTGGCTATGCTCAGCGACACCATGGCCATGCTCTCGCAAGTAGTTGTTGCTCCACGGAGTACGATAGCCGCACACAATGTCGATTTCGCCATCGGGGTGTCCCAGCTTGACCAGCAGATCGTGAAGAAGATCAAACTCCTTCACGTCATAGTCTTTTACATCGCCGGTGCGGTGGTCGCGGAGAAAATGGTCCAGTTCCGCGACGCTCTCGGGAAGATACTGATCGCCTACGCGGTAGACCACATCGATATGTTCACCGGTATGAAGGTGATAGAGACGCAGCCGGTAGCTCGGAAGATCCGCGCCCAGTGCGACCGATGCGCCAGGGAACACACTCAGCAAACTGAGGCAGACAAAGAACTTAGCGAGAATGGAGTAGTTGAGTATCACAGAGGCCCTGGCATTGATTATAGCGGCTCCGGTCCGGCGTCAACAATGAGGCTAAGGTGCTACCTTCACCACTGAAATCGAGGTCAGGTTACGCACCCAGCGGGCCGGGCGCTTTTCTTCGCTGGACACCATCTTGAACGCACCATCCTTGCCCAGCTTTTGCCCGTCGAGCATGTCGGCAACGATCACGTCGCCGGTGTGTATGGATGGGTCTACCTCGGCGAGCGAGTAGAGGACGCTGTAGCTGTCCATTCCTTGGGCAACGATCCCAATCATGAAAAGCTTACCCCGCACGCTTTCACCCAGAGGCACACCGGCTTTGCTCAAAAGGTCGGCCAGCAGGACGCCAGAGTAGGTCTCGTTGGCTTTGCTATGAGCGTTGAAGACGGATACCTGTTTGTGGGGCAGCGCAGCCAGCTCATCGGGGCTAAAGTTCAGCGTCTTGCCCTCGTAGGTCTTGATGGTCAGTTGGGTGGAGGGAGTGGACGGCGCGGAGTGTTCCATCTGCTGGGCAACAAGCGCTAGTGGCCCAGCAAGGAGCGCGAAAGCAAGCGCAGGAATGGCAAAAGCAGATGATCGACGCATCACAGCGCCATTCTAGAGCAGTCTTCTATTTCACAGCATGAAGGTTGCGGGATTGAGCTGTAACCTCCTTATCGGATGGGCGTCTCAATACCGGTGTAGTTCTTAGGAGGCTCGAATTGTCAGGTTCCTTCTCTATGCGCAATACGGTGGCTGCTCTGCTGCTAGCCTTTTCTGCCTCGATCGGGTGTACCGCGGCAACCAAAGCCCCGGTACCCGCGCCGGCACACGATGCCCCGCTAGCTGAAAAATCGGGTAAGCAGACTGCAGTCTTTGCAGGCGGTTGCTTTTGGGGAACGCAGTCGGTATTCGAACGGGTAAAAGGAGTGCTCGCTACGACGGCCGGGTACTCAGGCGGGTCCGCCTTCACGGCGACGTATGAGCAGGTTGGCCAGGAAAATACCGGACATGCAGAGTCGGTCAAGGTGGTATACGACCCGTCGAAGATCACCTTTGGTCAGCTCCTGCAAATCT
This sequence comes from uncultured Acidobacteriaceae bacterium, assembly GCA_963826875.1. Taxonomy (GTDB): domain Bacteria; phylum Acidobacteriota; class Terriglobia; order Terriglobales; family Acidobacteriaceae; genus PALSA-350. Next base: position 48,637 of record CAWGYP010000007.1, read on the forward strand.
TCTTTTCCGTAGTCCATGACCCGACGCAGCTCAATCGCCAGGGACCAGACGTGGGCGAATCCTACCGTTCCGTCATCTTCTATGCGAACGACGAACAGCAGAAGATCAGCAAAGACTACATTGCGCAACTGGATGCGGCCAAGGTTTTTCCCAAGCCCATCGTCACCCAGGTTGTGCCACTAAAGGGCTTCTACGATGCGGAGTCCTACCATCAGGACTACGCCCTGCACAACCCGAACAATCCCTACATCCTGGTGTGTGATCGTCCGAAGGTGGAAGCGCTCAAACAGCAATTCCCGGAACTATTCAAGGACTACCACGGTAAGTGAGTCACTCCTGGCCCTTGCTGAGGCGGCGATAATAGTCCGCGACTGCTTCCTCATAGCCGGGAGGGATTTGAGGATCCTTCGTGGTACGCACTTGTCCCGGTGTCTGGCCGTCCGAATCTTGACGGAGCTGGAGTTCCAGCTTGTCGACCCCGCTGAGCACCTCGGCGTGAAGTTGCTCCACCATGATCGGATTGCCCGGGAAACGGCGCGGATCCAGACGCTGCATCTCTCGTGCTAGCTCCTGAATCTGTTTCAGGGCTGCCGGGTCATTCTGGGCCAGATGGTGAAGCTGGCTCAGCTCCGCCAACCCTTGCTGGTAAGTACGTTCGGGGTCGGCCGGTACCGGCGAATTGTCTGGGCCGGCAGCCCGGGCATTTCTGTCGAAATGGTTGTTGCCGGTGTTGATGTTGTTCCAGGCTGTGCCGACCGCTCCACCACCAGAGGTTCTATTGCCAAGGTCGCCGCTCAAGTTGTCCTGGGCGACCTGGTTCCCCCCGCCAATCTGGGCGCCCGGGCTACCTTGGCTGCTCCAACTTCCTTGATTGTTTCCTTGCTTGGCTTGTCCCGGCTGTGCACCTTGTCCTGGCTGTCCGCCCTGCCCCTGCTGCTGGCCAGGCTGGCGGCCCAACGAATTTTGTCCTCGCGCAGTCAACGACTCAACCTGGTCGCGGAAGCGTTCCACATGATCGAGGGCTGCGGTTTGCTCGCCACCCGGCGATGTACCCTGGCCCGGTTTTGCCGGGCCCAGCCCCTGTTGTGCGTCGTGCACCTGTTGACTCAATTGTTCCAGGCCCTTGCCGATACCCTCTTCCATTCCGTTCGCGTTGGGGTTCACCCCGCGGCGCAGCCAGTCCGCAGATCGCTGCACCCGATTGGTCAGGTCAGTCTGGTCCATGCCTCCCAACGCATCGCGCAGCTTCGAAGCGGACTGCGGCTGCGTCTGCGCCAACTCGCGCGCCGTGTTTCGCAGATTCTTTTCCAGCTGTGCCAGGTCGTCGGAAAGTTGTTGCCGGTCCTCGGCCAGTTTATTGCGCTGTTGCATCCTTGCGGAATACTGCTCCTGATTAGAAACGCCCGCTTGCCCGCTCATTCCGCGGATGCGGTCTGCCTGGCCCCGCTCTTCCTTGCTGAGACGGTCGGTTTCCCGTGACAGCGAATCGAGTTTACCGGTGACCTGTTGCTGCTGCGCGCCGCTCATTAAACTCGCAGCCTGGCGCAGCTGATCGGCCGCCCGTCGCGCCGCTTCGCTACTCTGCTGTTGGCCAGCGCTCTGCTTCATGGCTTCATCCGCGTTGCGCAGCCGGTTGAGTGCCTGGGTCACTCGCGGATCGGATGCATTTCCTGAGCCAGCGGACGACGACTGCGATCCGGAGGACTGAGCCCGACCCGAGGATGATCCACCCGAGGAACCTCTCGCGCTTTGCTGCGCTTGTTGTCCCTGTTGCCCTTGCTGGCCCTGTTGCCCCTGTTGTCCTTGCTGGCCCTGCTGTCCTTGTTGGCCGTTCTGGGCCATCTGCTCCATCTGGCGTTGCAGCTCTTCTGCCTGGCGGCGCAGCATTTCCTGCTGCCAGCGTTCCTGCATAGTTTGAGGCTGATTGCGCTGCTGTTGTGCCAGTTCCTCCTGACGGCGTGCCAGCGCATCGAGCTTCGCCAAAGCATCGTCCACTGCTTTGGCGCGCTGATCAGCCGCGGAACCGGTCTGGGCCGTCTCATACTGATTCTTCTCGGTGTCCAGTTCCAGATCGAACAAGCTTGCCAAATCCCGGCCCGCACCGCCGCCCGCGCCACCACCGCCGCCTTGTTGACCGAACGCAACCTGGATCTTGCGGAAGGTGGCTTCCGCGCGCAACAGGTACTGCAGGGCTTTCTGTTCCGCCGGGATGGCGTCGTGCCACTGCATTTGCTTCAGCTTGTCCGACGAAGGCGTCATCGCCGCGGCTGCCGCCTGCATGTCGTGTCCGAAGCTGTTGAATTCCTCGTTGGCAGAGGAGAGATCCCTGCTGTCCATGCGCGCGGCAAGCGCCAGTGCCTGATCCTGCAACTTGGTCTGTACCCCGGAGAGGAACTTGCCTGCCTCGGCTGCATCTTTTGCCGTGGCCGCCGTGTCGTTTTGCCGCTTCCACGTCGCAGCGATGAGCTCTTTCTCCCGCTTGGAAATGTCTGTCTGACTTCCCATGCCGCCGCCGCCACCGCCGCCCGCCATCTGCTGCGATTGCGAGAACTCACGCTCGAATGGGTCTGCCTGAATAAAGGCCATGTCGGTGCGCGCCTCGGTATGACCATCCTTCGCCGTGGCGTAGAGGCTGACCAGATCACCTGGAATCAGTTTGAAATCTTCCAGGCTCAACGTGGTCGAGCCGCTTACTTCCTTTGCTCCAGGCTGCTGCGGCAGCTCGATGGTTTTTTCTGGCCCGCCGTTGACCGAGTAATGAAGGCTTACCTTGTTCAACGCAAACTGATCCGAAGCCTTCACACCTACGGTGACTTCCTCAATGGGACTGGCGCGATAGTCGCCAGTCGGTCGATCGATCGCGATGTCGGGCGGGTTCGCCTTGTCGGTAGCAATAAAGTAATCCTCCGACAAGCGCACCGCCTGGCCCTGATCGAGCGCGGCAACGTGATAAGCCCCATCCTTCTGCATCAGGATGGAACCCTTGTAGACATTGTCCTCACCGCCGCTCAAAGCAATTTGTTTTCCATCGTCGAGGGTGAGTTGGCCGTCGTGCAGTGGCCGATCCATCTTCACCGTCAACTCCGCGTTAGTGCCTTCCAGGGCGCGCAGATCCCCAGCGCGATCTTCGGACACGGGAGCCATGCCGGTCCACTTGGGGTAGTGGTAGGTCACCTTGAGTTGCTTGACCGACGGCAGATCCACCACGCGAACTTTGTAATGACGGGAGGTGAGTGGACCGGCTTCTACGTAATATTCAACGTCTTCCGGCAACCCGGCGAAAAGGAATTGAAAGTCGGAGGCGTTCGCAGACTGCATGGCCACCGGCTCCCACGCGCCCTTTCCCGAACTTTTGTAATGGGCAAACAGTCTCACCTTTTGGGGCTTCATGCCGATGATGCTGGCGGTAATGAGTTGATCGCTATTGCGGCGAACAGCGGCATCTCCAGGCGTCACACGGATGTCATAAAGCGGAGTAGCTTTGGGCCCGGTCCAGAGCAGCGAGGCTCCATAGCCAAGATAGCCGGGACCTGCGGCGACCAGCCAGACCAGCACAGCCACACACGCAGCACCGGCTCCGGCAAAAAAGTAAAGCTTGTTATTGGATACCAGGTGAGCCGGCTGCGCCTGGCGGGCTACGGAGAGTGTGTCGGCCGCAAGCAGCTCAAGAAAAGGATCGTTGCCTTTCTTTTCCCGGTCATCGAACGTGAGCAGCCGCTGCTGGAATTCAGGATAGGCGGATTCCGCCACCACGGTGGCACGGCTGCGCGTGAGTCGCAGCAAAGGGAGCGCGATCGCGAGGGCGGCAGCGCAGGCAAGAGCGATCAGCAACAGCGATCGAGCACCGGTAAGACCACGCAGTGGAAAAGCAAACGCGTTCAGGATAAGTACGATAAGGACTGTGGTTACTAAAGCCGTGGCCATGAGGATGGCCACTCCACGCAGCGAGACACCTAAACGCAATCGCTGGTGCAGTTGGTGGATATAAAGATTGAGCCGGGCACGATTCGAGTCTGGATTGGCGTTGCTCATGCCTCCTCCCTCTGTGTGCCGAGGTAGCGGCTGGCAACGATGGACTCGGCAACCGCCGCCACCAATACAAGAAGCATAACGTACCACCAGATGCTGTGGGCGCTATTTTTTTCCTGCACGTACGCTGACGATGTTGCAGGCGTTGCCGAACCCTTTCCCCAGAGTGCGAGCAGATCGGGTGCAATGGGCTCGAGGTTCGACTCGCGCCGATCGGGATTCACGCCAATCAACGCGTCCTTTCCGTTCGCCAACCTAATTCGATAAAACCCGGCGCGGGTTAACTCAAATGACTGCGCCGTGGCTGCCTCGGTCAACGAAAGTGCACGGTACCCGTCCGGATCGATGATCTCGACTCCCGTTGACGATGGATTCCCGGCCTGGGTGCGTAAAGGAATAACCGAATCCACCAGCCTGCTGCCGCTGACGTCGTCACTGCCGGAAAGATAGCGCGCAGCTCTGTCAACAAACGGTACAAACGCGGGTCGAACGGGCAGATCGTTGGTCAGGCCGTCTAATCCGGAGGCAAAGAGAATCACGTGGCCCTCGTCAATCTGCTTCTCCAGAAGAAGCGGTGTTCCGTCAGTGAGCCGTGCGATCACATGCGCGCGGGACGCATCCACACCGGCGACATAATAGATCTTTATATCGGCCCAACCCGTACCGTTCATCACTGCGTGGGTAAGGTCGGTATCGCCAACCGTCGAGTATCCATTGCGCGTATAGGAGCGGGCATCGGAAGTAGACCCGCCGTAGATGGGAATGCGGGCATGATGTGCGGCTGAGGTCCCGGCTGCGATCAGCAGACCGCCTCCGCTACGCACATAACGCAACAGAGCATTCTCAAAAATGGACGGAAGCGCAATCGCATCAGAGAGAACCACAAAGGCATACTTCGAAGGATCGATGTCAGTGGACTTCTCGCTGTCGATAGACTGCAGAATGAAAGAGGCCTGGGTGGCTGCCCCCAGCGCTGCGCCAAAGTAGACGGGTGAGCGCGTATCGCTGGCCTGGTGCACAAACAAGACCCGTTCCGGATCGGATCGTTTGACCGCGAACACGCTGACGTCATCGGCGGGAAAGCCGTCGGCCGAATCGATCCTGATGGCACAGTGGTTGAGTCCGTAGGGCACATCCAGCGGCGCGAACTCAACCGTTGCCCGGCCGTCCGCCGGGAGGTTCACTTTGCGCGTGGCGACGGTCTTGTTGTTGACCTCGAGCGTCACAGTCTTTGCTGCAGCCGGTGTCCCATAGCCGGCAATCACTGCCTGCACCCGCGATTTTCTGGGGTCTTTCGGATCGGCCAGCTGAGCCGGAAAGTGAATGCTTTCGACGGTCCAGTTTGGTGTGGCAGCGCCTCCCACCGGGTGCAGCACAACAGAAACGCTTGCCGGCAACTCCATATCAACAAAATTTGCCGGCATCCCGGTCTTCTGCATATCGCTGAAGAGGTGCAGCTCTATGGGCGAGTGAACCGACTCGACCAGGGCGCGAACTCCCTGTGCCAGTTCGCCCAAATTTGCGCGCGCATCTCCAGGCTGGATACTTTCGACGGCAGAGCGTAAAGCTGCTTCATCCTGAATGGGCCGGGTCAAAATAGCCAGCCGGCCACCCAGCGCCATGATTTCGGCTGGCTGCGACCTTGGTCGTGACGCCAATACCTGCAAGGCCGCTTGCTTCGCATCCGCAAAGCGCGAGCCTGCCTTCATGCTAAAAGAATCGTCGACCACCAACAGCAGGAGCTTGTCGTTCGCACCCGCGCTTGCCCGGCGAATAAATGGATTGGCAAAGGCAAGCACCAGCAGCAGCAGCAACGCAGTGCGCAGCGCGAAAAGCAGCAGGTAGCGCAATCGCTGGTGGCGGGTGGAGCTCTGTATGCCTCGCTCGAAGAACATCAGCGAACTGAAGGGCAGAGGTGTCGTCACGTGACGCCGCAGCAGATGAAGGTAGACAGGTAAACCGATCGCCGCGAGGCCGAGCAGGAACCATGGATTGAAGAAGCCCATCAACGGCCTCCCTGGCGGATGGCGAGGTACTCGCGCAATGTACTGTCGAGCGGCTGGTCGGTCACCAGCAGGTGGTAGTCCATGCCTGCCCCGCGAGTCCGGTTACGCAGCTGCTCGATGTGGTCGTCTATCTTCCTGCTGTATTCGGTGCGGGTGTATTCCGGGATCACCTCCAGGCGTTGATCAGTCTCGAGGTCGACGAGGATGGCGGGTCCGTGCAGCTCCGGCCTTATCTCCTTAGGGTCAAGCACGTGGAACAGCACCACCTCGTTGCCGTGGTAGCGCAGCGGTTCGATGGTGCGCACGATGGAGGCCGGATCCTCATAGAAATCAGAGAACATGATCACAATACCGCGGCGATGCAAGAGATTTTGGAAGTGCAGCAGCGGCTTGGTAAAGTCGGTGCGGGCGCGCGGCTCGGCCTGTTCCAGCCCGGCCAACAGCCGGTGTAGTTGCCCTTGCCTGGTGGAAGGCCGGATGTAGTTGCGCACTTCATCATCAAAGACGATCAGCCCGGCAGCATCGCGCTGGTTGTGAATGGCGAGATAACAGAGCGAAGCGGCGGCAAAGCGGGCATAGTCCATTTTGCTCGGCCGTGCCGGGTTCGCGGTGTAATCCATAGAATTGCTGGCGTCGAGCAGGATGGTGAGCTGGCTATTGGTGTCACCGCGATAGCGCTTAAGGTAAGCGCGCTCGGTGCGGGCAAAGAGATTCCAATCAACGTGGCGTAAGTCGTCCCCGGGCGTATAAGCGCGGTACTCGGCGAACTCCGAACTGAAGCCAAAATCCGGAGAACGATGGAGACCGGCCACGAAGCCGTCCACTACTGTCTTCGCCAGCAGGTCCAGGCTGCTGATGCTGGCGAGTACTCCGGGATCGAGAAGGCGCTGCAGCATCAGTTCTCCCTGGGTGGTGGCATGTGTTCGAGCAGGCGGCGGAGAATTTCGTCGGCGTCGACGCGCTCCGACTCAGCATGAAAATTCAGCAGGATGCGATGGCGCAATACCGGGATCGCGAGCGACGTTACGTCCTCATAAGTGACGTGGTAGCGGCGGCGGGAGAGTGCTCGCGCTTTTGCCGCCAGCACGATGAACTGCGCGGCACGGATGCTGCCGCCGTAGTTAACGTATTTCTTTACGAAGTCAGGCGCGCTCTCGTTCTTGTATCGAGTCGCGCGCACCAGGTTGATGACGTATTTGGCGACTGGTTCACCGATCGGAACCATGCGAACCAGCTGCTGGAAATCGAGTAACTCCTGGGCGCTGGTGACGGGCTCGATGGTTGCCACCCTGGTCGTCGTGGTAAGGTCCACCACTTTGAGTTCGTCGCTGGCGCTGAGGTAGTCGAGGATGGTGTTGAAGAGGAACCGATCCAGCTGCGCTTCAGGCAGAGCATACGTGCCCTCGAGCTCGATCGGGTTCTGCGTGGCTAGCACGAAGAACGGCGAGGGCAACGCATAGACATGACCGCGGACAGTGCAGGAGCGTTCCTGCATGGCTTCGAGCAACGCGGCCTGTGTCTTGGGCGGGGTGCGGTTGATCTCGTCAGCCAGGATCACATTGCCAAAAATGGGGCCTTGGACAAAGGTCCACTTGCGATGCCCGGTAGTGAGATCCTCTTCAATGATGTCGGTCCCGGTGATGTCGGACGGCATCAGGTCGGGCGTGAACTGGATGCGCCGGAAACTCAAGCCGAGCGTCTCGGCGATGGTGCGCACCATCAGTGTTTTGGCCGTACCGGGCAAGCCGGTAATCAGACAGTGGCCACCGACGAACAAGGCGGTGAGGATCTGATCGAGCACTTCATCTTGGCCCACGATGACCTGGCGCACCTGGGCGAGAATGCCGTCACGGACGGCATAAAACCGTTCGATGCGATGTTGCAGCTGTGCTGCGTCCTGGCTAAGTTCAGGGATCGATACCATCGGCAATTTCCATCCTCTCCACTACGAGTTTCCCGGTCTAAGACTTCTGTCCCACCCTAAGACTCACCCCGCCACGAAAACGGGTGCCCCACATCTCGCTCGTTTTTCGCGAGATGTGGGATTCCACTGCTCTCACCCCGAAACTCCCAACATCCAATCAACAGTTCAGGTCGACATTCGTTACTCCCACATCTCGCGAAAAACGAGCGAGATGTGGGGCACCCCTGTCCGTGGTCTGGCGAAATCTTCATCCGGCTCTCCTAGTTCGTTTTCGGTGCGTCCTTCTGTTCCGGGTGCTCAATTTCCAATAGCAACTTCTGCGCCGGGCGATAGCCGGGCGCTACCTCCAGCGCCGCGAGTACGCTTTCCTCAGCCTTGTCGCGCTGTCCTGATGCGTAGTACGCCCGCGCAAGATTAAATTGCGCTCCAGCTTTGTCTGCCGGGTTGAGGGCCACCACCGCGGTGTATTCACGGATCGCTCCCGGGTAATTCGCTTGTGTGAACCACAAATCCCCCAGGTGACGGTGTAAATCTTCATCGTGGACTGGGTAGACGTAATTGATCCGCTCCAACGTCGCAGCAGCTTCTTTCGGCTGCCCCAGCTCTTCTTCCAGAGACGCTAGCTTCTTCAGGATTCCAGGATCCTCGCCACCCATCTTTTCGTACTCCGTCAGCACTGCAACAGCGCCCTTCTTATCGCCTTTGTCCAGCTCCGCTAACGCCACAAATTCATACGCGTTCGCGTCCCCGATGTACTCGGGATACATCGCGAATGACCCCGTTACCCTGCTGTATCACAACGTCGTTTTGCTTTAGCTTGGAAGCCTCTGCCACGCGCTCCAGAGATTTGCGCCATTCATCAAAGTTGGCAGCCATCGTTCCATAGCGCTGATTCAGCCACTCCAGATACTGCTTATCGAACGTATCCGGCGAAACTCCAAGGTCCTCCTGAATCACTTCCGGAGTGCTCTTTCGCTGCCCATACGAATGGATCATGTCGAGCAGCTTTCCCTCGCCCCAATGGCTCTTGATGTAATCGCAAATGCTGCCTGCCTCGAAATACGACACCACCACCTGCGCCGGATAATCAGGAAAGATAAAGCCCCGATCCAATTTAGCAATCGGCAAAAGCTTCTTATCCCGAATCGCAACCAGGATGTCGGGTGACACGCGATCCCCCCACTCCGGGGATACCTGGGTCTCTTCATGCACGGCCACGCCTTCGGTGAACCACCGCGGCACTCGGCCGTTGGTGAGCGAGAGTACGTAGACGTGGCTCATCTCATGCCAGAGTGTACTGCCCCAGTTAAAGTCGCCAGGCTTGCGCGCCGCCGGACTATCCATAGCCACTACTTGTCCAAAAGTGACTCCCAGCGCGCCCAGTCCAGGCATACCCATGGTTCGTACTGCAAAATCCTCATGGTCGGGGTACACCTCAACCTGCACCGGCCCCGTGAGTTTGGTCTGGTATTTCTTGTCATACGTGGCGATGATCCGCTGCAGCTCAGCTTCAAAATACGGATGCAGCAACTCCGCTTCATTTTTGCGCAGCCTCAGCACCGTCCCGTTTTCCTTGTAAGTGACGAAGTTCTTGTAGCTATCGAGAAGGCGCAGGCTGTTCACCGTCTCCGCGTCACGGTAACCATTGTCGTAGCACATTTCCAACTGCTTGAATGGCTCATCTTCCTGACCCAACCGCATCAGGCCCACGCCCAGTTGGGAGCGGGCGGACCACAGGCGAGGGTCGGCTTCAATCGCCTTGCGGTAGTAGACGATGGCATCGTCAAAACGATAATTGAGTTCCAGATGATGAGCGACCAGGGCGTAGCCCTCGCCGTAGGTGGGGTTCACTTTGCGGATTTTGTCTAACCACGGGTCAGGAGGCCGATCCGCTAGCAACTCAACTGCTGCGTGAATCGCCATCGCGTTCAGCGCATCCGAGGACAAACCGAGTGCCTCATCCGCCTGCGCGACGGCTTGTTGTGCATCCGCATTCTCGAGCGCAAGATTGGCGGCGAATTCATGAGCTTCCACCAGCTTGGGATCAAGCACCAGCGCCTGGCTGGCATACTCCGGGGCTTTCCCGTCAAAACCGTCCGCGCTGACGATGGCGAGGCCCAGGTACGCCTGCGCATTTTTGGGATCTCTCTGCAGTGCTTCTTTAAAGAGGCCCACCGCATCATTGTTGTTGAATCGCTGATGCAGCAGCATTCCCCATCGCACCTTGTAAAGCGGGTCACTGTCCGGGACCGCTGTGGCGATGCGAAATTCCTCATTCGCCTGGTCATACTGCTCCAGACCCCAGTAGCCTTCCGCTCGCAAGTAGGCGGAATTGCTATGTACCAATGACTCATAACAGGCCTTCGCTTGTGTCTGCTGACCGTGTTTGCGGAGGATGTGGCAGGCATCCGGAGAGTTCGCGGCATGGCAATGGCTGATGCTGCCGAGCACCGTGAGCGCAATCCCGAATTTTTGCCGCCAGTTCATTTATCAAGTTCCTGTTGCACTTGCGCCAGCGCGACCAGGGCTTCTGTCAACTGCTGCTTATATTCCGCTGGATCCATCGCCGCCTTCTGATATTTGAGGCCATCGATTTTTTGTTCAAGGTCTTCCTTCTTCTGGAGCAACGCTTGCTTGGCCGGGTCATTGGCTTGCTTCTGAGCTGCACCGATGCGCAGCACGGTAAAGTTCTTGAGAAGTACCCCCTCGCTCGTCGAAGCATTACGGACCGGTTCGCCTTTTCCCGTGTCCTCAAACACGGGATGTTCCGTAGCCAAACGCTTTTGCGATTCATAAAAAGCGGCGGTCTTGCGTTGGGCATATTGAAATGCTTCCATGGCGTTGATCGAATCGCTTTTATCAATGTCAGCCGTGGGGTCCTGGAGCGCCTCAACCCAATAGCGCGCGAACACAGTGGCATTTTTTTCGGTGCCGTTTTTGGTGGCGGCGATGACGCCTCGGCCTGGCTTCTCAAGAGCAGCGACCGACCCACCACTGGCGCTGGTGGCGTTGACAATCAATTGCCGCCTGGCGGGAATGCGGTCGCAGAAAGTTGCGAGTTCCGCTGCTGTAATATCAGGCCCCACCAGGTTGAACTTGTAGTCTGTTCCATCGTAGGATCCATGCCCGATCAATATAAGCACGAAGTCGTCCTCAGCCTTGGCATCATGGGCGACAGACGTAAGCGTTTCCGTCAGGTGCGCCTTGGTCGCCTGTGGGCCGGACAAGGTGTAAACATGTGCGCCGCTGCCGGAATCCTTGAATAATTTGTCCAGATCCCTGGCGTTGGCGGTAAAGCGCTGCTCGTAGTCCGGTTCGCCCCCTAGCCCTGCGACCGTGACATAGTAGACGCTGGCGTGCGCCGATAGGGCCGCCATCAGCAAGCACATGAAGGCCGGCCTCATACCACACCCCACTTGCGCCGCAATAGCCACTCGGTGAATATGAGGAACAGCACCCACAGAAACACCACCGGCATATTCCACAGTTCTTTGATGTCTCTCACCGAGATGCCAGCGTCGGAATATGAGATTTCGTTGGGCAGCCGCGTGAGTTCGTCTGGCTTCCAGTAGCGGCCGCCGGTTTCTGAAGCCAGTTTTTCCAGCAACTCACGGTTTTGCTCAGTGTGAAAGTTCTCGGCGACCCCGTCGATGCGTTCGAAAGGGAGCGTGCCATTTTCCGTCTGCCCCGAGGCAGTGACCTCAGCCAGATAGGAGCCCGGTTTTTCCGCTGTCCAGTTGGCGTGGAACACTCCCGGACTGTCGGCGGCGGGAGTCATATCCACCAGGGCCGAGAGGCCATCCGGGCCGGTTAAATGGGCGGTCACCTTGGCATAGCTGACGGGCATGTAATCCTTATCGCGCACGTTCGCGGTGAGCTGAATCTGGCCGTCATCCATGAGAGTTTGGGCCGGCGCGGTCACCACAATTTGTCCCGGAGAATCCAGCACCAGCCAGCGCAGCAGTTGTTGCCAAAAAAGATCGTGCGCCGGGTCTCCCAGCGGTTGGCTCATCTGCCATCGCCAGGTGCCAGACGTTGCCAAGACCGCGGTGCGGCCCCGGCCGTAATTCTGCGTGACCAGCAAAGGCAATTTGCGCCCGCCGGAGTTGAGCTCGGCCAGCACTGTTGCCCCGGGTTTGGGTGTGCCCGCTTCCTGATAGTCCATCAGGTACGTCAGCTTTTTCCAACGGTCTAGGTTCTTTGCCGGGTCGTCCATTAGACGGGTGATGGGGCTGTCCGACCCCGCGACAGTGAGTTCCGCGGTCGCAGGATTGCGGTGAAACGTGTTCCTGCTGTTGGGCAGGATGGTGGGCAATAGATCTACCAGGCTCGAGCCGCGCCATCCTCCATCCGAAAGCGAAAAGCGTCCACCCAGGAAAAGGAGCCCACCGCCGCGACGGTCCACGAACTCGCGCAGCAATTCCTGCTGCAGAGGACTAAAGTAGCCGGCTTCCACTGAGCCCAGGATGATGCCGTCGTAGGAAAAGAGGTCTTCAGGACGAACGGGGAAGCCACTTTCAAGTTCTTTTGGATCGCTTATGCCTTGACGGTAGATCTTGTTCTCGGTGGTGCGCAGCATCGAGGCCACCTGCACAATTTTGTCGTCGTCTTCTGCCCGCCGGATGAACTTGTACTCCCAGCGCGGTTCTCCTTCGACATAAAGGATGCGGCGCTTGTCGTCCGTCACTCCTAGAAGGCGAGCGACTGAGTTGTTGGCGAGATTTTCTTCACCGGGCAGCGGCCCGAGTACGAAATGCAGGTTCTTAGCCCCGGCGCCGCCCGGGGAAAAAAAGACCGTCTCAACCTGGCTTGCGCCTTCGCTGTTGAACGTGATTTCCCGCGAGCCCACGGTTTTTTCTCCGTCGCGCACCAACAGCACCGCCTTGCTGCCGGTGTAGCCTCGTTGATGAAAAGTGACGGTAGCCGGGATGCGGGAATCGGCCAACGCCCGGGTTGCCACGCTTACGTCGCTTATTTCCACATCGTGCGCCAGGTGCTCCTCCCCAAAGCCGACGGTATGAACAGGCAAGCGGCGATTGCGCAGCGCGCGGATGGTCTCGAGTGCCAGGTCTCCGGAGTTGTCCGAGCCGTCGCTCAGCAGCACAACGGCGCCGATCGGCAAATCGGATGTATCGTTTGCCAGTTGACGCAGGCCGACGTTGAGGTGCGTGGCCGGGGCTGCGGGCTGGATATCCTTAAGCGCAGCGGCTTGGGTCACCCTGGTATCAAGGCGGTAGAGCCGGGTTTGAAACTTTTTTTGCAAACCTGCCAGCACGCCGTCCTCGAGTGCTTTCTGGGCCGCCGCTTCGCGGGGCGTCTTTCCGTCGCCGCCGCTATCGGCAATCGCCATGCTGCGTGAATCATCGAGTACAACTGCGATTACGTTCTGCTGCGGCGCCAACTCGGCCACCGTGATTGCCGGTTGCCACAGCAAAATCAGTACCGTCGCGATCAGCAGCGACTGCAGAAGCCAGATGGCCCCGGCGCGCCACTTGCTGATGTGTGCCGCCGCCGCAGCCGGCAACCGCGACCAGATAATGACCGCAAGCCCGGCCGCGCAGGCGACCGTCAGTAGTAGCAGCAGCCAGCCGGGCCACGCGCCAAGCAGGACAAACTTGCCTTTGGAAAACACCGGCATCGGGTACTTGAAGAAGAATTGAAACATGTAACGAAACCGGGGTTTCCGCGATCGTTCGATCTCAATGCGTCATGCCGTAAACGATATAGTTCAAGCCCACCCGGAACGCCATGGATGCGAATGTTTCCGGATAATCCGGATCATCCGCCCATTCCCAGGCGTCGCCGAGGTGCATGTTGTGACAGATGGCAACGACGATTCGGCCCTTATCATCGCGGATGGCACGCCACTTGGGCACGTAGCCGTCCTTTTCGTACGTCCTGTGGGTGCGTATCCATTGTTCCCCGGGCACTTGCATGCGCTCGTCGAGGTCATAAAGTACGTGGAAGATCTCGTCCTTATTATCCAGGTCTTCAACCGGGCGATCGGGAAAAACCTGGCGCATACCCTCCATGAAGTCCTCCCAATCCGCCGTGCCGTGAAAATCGTCCACCATCAGGAAGCCGCCCTTGAGCAGGTATTCCCTTAGACGCTTGGCTTCTTCATCCGTGAAAGTCCAGGTTTGCACCTGCACGGCGTAGACCCAGGGGTAATCAAAAATTTTGTCAGAATCGAGGTCGACGACCTGCTCTGTCGATCGGCCCTGAATCCGCGTAAGGCGCTTTAGTGCAAGTAAAACCTGGCGATCCGCCTTGGGGTAATCGCGCGACCAGGTGCGGCCCCAACCGTATCCGCCGTAACCTCCGTAACCACCTCCGAAGCTGCTGCTGCCTACGCTTGAGGTATAACTCAGCCGGGACCAGTAAAACTCGGCCTTTACGTTTGTTTCCGCGTCATCGCCGAAGCCGAAGTCCGCCGTCCGCTGGTAGGCGTAGAGTGCGCTGCACATCGCCATGCCAACGAGCGCTGCCGAACTGGCTTGCAGGAGCTTCATGGGCTGAACCTTCCCCGCGCGTGACTTGAGATTATCAGAACGCCGCCGGCTCCAGTCTGATAGACGAAGGCGATGAGCCGGTAGTTTGTGGCCCCACGCAAATGTGTGAGACGATTTCTCCAGTCAGGCCGAGGGGGCAGTGCTTTGAAGCGGCGCGACTTCTTGAAGATGGGCGGCGCAGTCTTTGCGCAACCGGCTGCCGCTAGGCTGCTGGCGCAGGCGTCGCAAATGCCGATGGGCGCTGCTGCCCCGGTCAACGAAACCTCCAAAGCCGACTACACCCTGCGTATTGCTCCCGTCACCGTTGAGCTCGCTCCTGACCATATTCTGAGCACTACCGGCTACAACGACAGCTCTCCCGGGCCCATCCTGCGCATGCGCGCAGGCAAACCCATCAGCGTTGACGTCATCAACGACACGGACACACCAGAGTTTGTGCATTGGCATGGCATGTTGATTCCCTCCGACGTGGATGGAGTCGAGGAACAGGGCACTCCGCCCGTTCCCGCACGCGGCCGGCGCCGTTACCAGCTAACGCCGGGTCCTGCCGGATCTCGTTGGTATCACTCGCATGCGATGGCGGAAGCCGATCTGCATCGCGGAAGCTATACCGGCCAATTCGGATTCGTTTACGTCGACGGCGGCAAAGATCCGGGCCAGTATGACCAGGAGCTTTTTCTTTCGCTGCGCGACTGGGAGCCTTTCTTTACCAGCAGTATGGATGACGATGACGATGATGGCCATCGTGGGCCGCAGCCGGAGAAGCCCGCGGTCATGAATACCGATCCGAATGGTCTTGAAGTCAACTCCATGACCTATTCCATTAACGATAAGGCGCTGGGGGCGGGGGAGCCGATTCGGGTGAAGCAGGGGCAGCGGGTCCTGATGCACCTGTTAAACGCGAGCGCAATTGAAAACCGGCGCATCGCGTTGGCCGGACACCAGTTCCAGGTAATCGCCCTGGACGGCAACCCCGTACCGAATCCTCAAAAAGTGGATGGCATTCTGTTGGGTGCCGGGGAGCGGGTGGATGCAATCGTTGAAATGAACCAACCAGGCGTATGGATCCTCGGCGCCACCGAGGAGAGGATTCGCAACACCGGGTTGGGTGTCATCGTGGAATACGAAAACCAGCATCACCAACCCCAGTGGGTCCCGCCACCAGGACCTGCGTGGGACTACACCCTGTTCGGTAAAATCAACGAGAGTCCGGTTGCCCCCGACCAGACGATCGATATGGTCTTTGAAAAAATTCCTGGTGGCTCGGGCAAGTTCAATACCTGGCTGGTAAACGGAAAGCCGTATCCCCACGAAAAAGAATTCGTTTTGAAGCAGGGAACTCGCTATCGGCTGGTGTTTCGCAACCGCACGGATGATGCGCACCCCCTCCATCTGCATCGCCACCAACTGGAGCTGGTAGAAATGAATGGCGTCAAGACCGGAGGCATCCTAAAAGACACGGTCGTGGTTCCGTACTACGGGCGTGCGGTGGTGGACTTTGTTGCTGATCAGCCGGGCTTGTCATTATTCCACTGTCATATACAACAACACATGGATTACGGCTTCAAAGCACTGTTCCGCTACGCGTAACGCCGGACGCGCGCCTCTTCTCATCCGCTAGCCACTCCAACCTGAGCGACCGCTATTCCCTTGTCATCCCGACCGAAGTGGAGGGATCTGCAGTGCGCCCTGCGGGCCTCTCAAATCTTTCCTGGGAAGCGACCCCGCGAACCTCAACTTGACATTCACCCATATCGCAGTACCATATGTTGTTATGAAACATATGGCACCGCCGGTTGATCGAGAGTTGAAAAAGGGCAGCGCGGAACTTCTGATCCTTTCCCTGGTTGAGCACCGCGCGCGGCACGGTTATGAGATCAGCAAGCTCATCGAAGAGCGCTCCGATGGAGTCTTGAAATTCAACGTCGCCTCGTTTTACCCATTGCTGTACCGCCTGGAAAAGCGTGGATGGATTGCCGGACGATGGGTGGAAAAAGCCGGGCAGCGCCGCCGGCGTTATTACCGCTTGACCAATGATGGAAAGCAGATTCTCAAAACCCAACGCGCCACCTGGCTTGACTTCGTCAACGCAATCCATCGCATCACGGAGGCAGAGAATGCCTGATTGGGCGAAGGAAATCCGGACCGCCATCGCTTCCCTTAACCTCCAGCCGATGCACGAAGCCGGGCTGGTGGAAGAACTAAGCCAGCATCTGCGCGATCGCTATGACGAGATGCTTGCCGCCGGAACTGATCCTGAGGCCGCTTATGAGTCCTTGCTCCAGGAACTGAGTGACGGTGCCCTGGTTTCCGGATTAGAGGCAAGCCTGCAAGCGGCCCATCCGCCAGTGCCATTGGGGAAAGACGAGAATGCCGGGATTTTCGCGGGAATCTGGAACGACTTGCGCTTCGGTGCAAGGCTGCTCAAGAAAAATCCAGGATTCGCGGTCGTGGCAATCCTATCGCTCGCGTTAGGCATCGGCGCCAATACAACCATCTTTCAATTGCTGGATGCGGTCCGCATGCGCACCCTACCAGTAAAAGATCCGCAGCAACTGGCGAGAGTCAAGATTGTCGATTCCCCACATTGTTGCCACGGAGACTTCTATTCCCCCGATTCTGACCTCACCGGCGCCCTCTGGAATAGCTTGCGTGAGCAGCAAAAGGGATTCTCCCGTATTGCCGCCTGGGCTCCAGCCCGGCGCAACCTTGGCCAGGGCGGGGAAGCGCGCTATGCCAACACCTTGATGGTGAGCGGAGAGTTTTTCGACGTGCTGGGAGTGCAGCCGTTGCTGGGGCGTCTTATCTCTCCTGCAGACGATTATCGCGGTTGCGGCGCGCAGGGTGCCGTGTTGAGCTACACCTTCTGGCAGCGCGAATTCGGCGGACGTCCGGAAGCCCTCGGAGGCAAGCTGACCCTGAATGGGCAGCCATTCCAGATCATTGGCGTCACTCCAGCCAACTTCTACGGCGTGGATGTGGGACAGAATTTTGACGTTGCCACAGCCATCTGCAGCGAAGCCGTGTTTTCTACCAAAGGCTCGCTCATGGATGGCCCGGCCGAATGGTGGATCGCTACCATCGGACGTTTGAAGCCGGGCTGGACCATCGAGCGCGCCTCGACGCAGTTGGCTGCTATCTCACCTGGAATCTTCGCAGCCACCTTGCCTGGCCAGTACGACGCAATAGAAAAGAAGGATTACCTGACGTTTCGCTTGGGAGCCTTGCCTGCGGCAACAGGCGTATCCGGTCTGCGTCACGACTATGAAGACCCGTTGTTGCTTCTGCTCGCGCTATCGGGCCTGGTGCTGCTGATTGCCTGTGCGAACCTTGCCAATCTTATGCTGGCGCGGGCGAGTGTCCGGCAGCGGGAAATGGCGTTACGGTTGACCTTGGGTGCCTCGCGCTCGCGATTGATTCGTCAATTGCTGGCGGAGAGCCTGCTGCTGGCGGCGCTAGGCACAATCGCCGGCGCAGCGTTGGCACAAATCCTGAGCCGCGCGCTGGTGGCTTTTCTCAGCACTCACGACAATCAGATCTTTGTTGAGCTAAGCCCTGATTGGCGCGTGCTTGGGTTTGCCACGGCACTTGCGATTCTTACCTGCATACTTTTCGGGTTGGTTCCGGCAATGCAAGCCTCGCGCACAGATCCCGGGGTGGTGATGAAGGCGGGCCGCGGGCTCACCGCGTCCCGAGATCGGTTCCTATTGCGCCGGGGGCTGGTTGTTTCGCAAATTGCGATGTCGCTCGTCCTCTTAACCGGCGCCTTCCTATTCGTCCGCACTTTCAGAAATCTGCTGACAGAAGATGCTGGCTTTGCGCAGGACCATCTTCTGGTGGTTGATTTTGATTTTTCTCCCCTGAAGTTGCCGCCTGCCAGCCAGATGGCCTATAAGCAGGCATTGTTGGCGCGCATGCAGAGCATCCCTGGAGTCAGTTCCGCTGCTGAGACCCTCGTCGTTCCCTTGAATCACAGCGGTTGGGACGACAACATCGACATTCCCAACGGTCCGCAGCGGCAGGATGTCACGCTTAACCGGGTCAGCCCGGGATATTTCCTCACCATGGAGACGCCCTTGCTGGCGGGGCGCGATTTCAACCCGACCGATACTCCCAGTTCCCCGCGAGTAGCAATCGTAAATGAGGCATTTACCCATAAATTTATGGGCGATGCCAATCCGCTCGGAAAGGTTTTTAGTGATTCAGGAAAGTCTGACCAAACCTATCAGATTGTTGGTCTGGTGAAGAACACCAAGTATTACGAACTGCGCGAAGACCCCAAACCCATTGCGTTTGTCTCCTTCACGCAGGCAAACGGGCCGGAAGAGGAGTCGAAGCTGATGATTCGTTCGGATAAGCCGTTGGCTTCGCTTATCTCCTCCATCAAGCAGACTGCGAACGAAATGAATCCGTCCATGGTTCTTACCTTCAGCGTCCTCAAGACGCAAATTCGTGAAGGACTTCTTCGTGAGCAATTGATGGCCACGCTGTCAGGTTTCTTTGGCGCGTTGGCGACGATTCTGGCGATGGTGGGTCTATACGGGGTGATCTCGTACATGGTGGTGCGGCGCAGGAATGAAATTGGCGTCCGCATGGCGCTGGGCGCGAACCGTAGCGACATAGTGATTATGGTGTTGCGAGAAGCTGCGATTCTCTGCTTAATTGGCCTGGCAATAGGGACCGGGCTGGCATTGGCTGCAGGAACTGCAGCTGCTTCTATGTTGTATGGATTGAAACCGGGCGATCCGTTGACCCTCGGCGCTGCGATCACCGGGATGATTGCGGTGGCACTGGTCGCAAGCCTGTTGCCTGCACAGCGCGCGGCCGGAGTGCATCCGATGGAGGCCCTGCGTGAGGAATAGCTAACGCAGTCCCGAAGGGACGGAACAGCCTGTAGCCCGGTACGTCAGTGCCGGGTAGGTTAAGGTTTATGAGCCGAGTCCCGTAGGGACGACACAGAAAATTGCGCCTCACTTCAATCGTTCTGCCAACAAATGATCTGCGACGCGAATGGCGTTAGCTATGATGGTCAACGAAGGATTGACCGCACTCGCCGATACAAAGCACGAAGCATCGACAACATAGAGATTGTCAAGGTCATGAGCCTTGCAATGCGGATCGAGGACGCTGGTCGCCGGATCAGTCCCCATGCGACAGGTGCCGTTCTGGTGGCCGACACCTTCGAGCGGGATACGCTTCTTGAAATACGCATGCAGCGGAACAGAAGTAGTCGCATGCCCAGCACGCTTGAGGACATCGACCCAGCGGTCCTTTAGCCGGTTGAATGATTCAACGTTGTTCGGTGTGTACGAAAGCTGAATCCGTCCGGGTGCCGCGTCGCTTACGGTTTCTGACTCATTAGTGTGACCGGTGTCTCCGGAAGGATGCACCCCGGCCACGCCAGGCTGACTGCTTTCGACCGAGAGCGGCGTCGTGTTGTGCAGGGTGACTCGATTATTAGGGTCGGGAAGATCTTCCGTCGTAAGCCACCACGGAACTGCGTGGTGCTTCATCGCCTCCAGCACAAAGCCGGGAGTGAGCGGGGGAGCATCCCCCTTCATCATCTCGAAATGAAAGCTCCCGACTGGCTGCACCTGTCCCAGCGGAAACGGATAAGCCGGATCGGAATCTCTGAAATAGAAATCGTTTGTACCCCAAGTCTTGGTATAGCTGTCTTCATTACGCTGCGGGCCGATTGCCAGTAAGGCGTCGGCCTGGTGATACATGAAGTTTCGCCCCACCTGGTCAGAACGATTGGCGAGCCCGCGGGGATGTTTGTCGTTCGCCGACGCGAGAAGAATGACCGCTGAGTTGATGGCGCCCGCACATAAAGCGAAGAAGCCGGCACCATACGTTACCGTGCTCTTGTCTTCGCGTGAATGAACGACCTCAACCTCGGTGACGGCAGTACCGGTGCTGTTGGTGAGAAGTCGCGTCACGCGGGCGTTGGTCATCAGGGTGACATTAGGCCAGTGCATGATTTGCCGGATGCAGTTGATGTCCGCATCCGACTTGGCATGAACCAGGCAGGGGTAGCCGTCGCAGGTGTCACAGCGAACGCACTTGGACGCCAGGGGGTTGGCTTCGTTTCGCTTCAGCCCAAGCGGGATGGGGAACGTATGAATACCCAGCTTACGCACGTCGTCTTCAATGGTCTGCATGCGGGGCTCGTTGGTGAGTGCGGGATAGGGATACTTGCCGGAGTGGAAGGGCTCTGTGAGATCAAAGGAAGACCCGTATCCGCCGGGCACTGAAGGCGCACTGCCCAGGTCGCCGTGCACATGAAAGAGGTCTTCCGCACGGGTGTAGAAAGGCTCCATATCGGCATAGGTAATCGGCCATGGGGGAGAGATGCCTCCTTGGTGGTGAATCGTGCCAAAATCTTCGGCACGCATGCGGAACATGGCAGCCCCGAAGACTTTCGTCTGGCCGCCCACAAAGTATGCCTGCTGGGGATGAAGAGGTTTGCCGTCCTTATCCTGCCAGGTCTCCTTGGTGTGGTAGCGATTGTCGAGGAAAACGGCGGAAGTATCCCAGTTGAGTTTTTCCTGAGGCATGAAAGAGCCGCGCTCCAGGATCAGGATTTTCTTTCCGGCTTGGGCCAGGTGCAGGGCCAACGTTCCGCCTCCTGCCCCAGTGCCAATCACAATCGCGTCGTATACGCCAGGCGTGCTCATCTAGAGCACCGTATCAGGTTTACCTGCTTGAAAATACGAATTCGTTGCCATCGGGGTCCTTGAACTTCGCCATGGTTCCCCAAACTTCCTTCTTCGGCTCGGCCGTCAATTCCACGCCTTTGGACTTAAGGATATTTGCCGTCGCAAACACGTCGTCACACCAGAACGTGAGCGGCTGAAAACCGCCAATCCTGTTTTCATGACCCTCAGGTGTGAAGAGTGCGAGCGAAGTATCAGCACCCGGAATAAGCAGTTCAATCCATCGTTGTCCCTGCCCAAAGTGCTGATCGGTGGCAACCTTAAATCCCATCTGCTCGGTGTAGAACTTCAACGCAACATCCTGGTTGCGCACCGGAATACTGATGATCTTGACGCCGCGAATCATGTCGCCCTCCACAAAAAATCTCCTTCGCACCATAACTTGCCTCATCCAAGGAGTGCAATCAGGTACTCGATGCTATATTGACCGTTGATATAGCGATGCTCACCCTGGACGATTACATTGTGGACGTCTTAATGCGCGACCTGGTCGGACACGACCGCAGGCCGGTGAGTTTTCTGGTGTACCTCTGGCTCGCCGCGGAACAGCAGCGCCAGGGTAAAGCAGTCACCATCAGCTATCAGCAATTGGCAGAGTCCATCGGGATATCGAAAAGCTCCGCCCAGGCAGCTGCAGGATGGCTTGCCAGGAGAAAGCTCATCGTCGTTAACAAAACGGGCTTCACCGCGATCCCCAGCTATTCCGTGCAAAGGCCCTGGCTTTCCAGGTAACAGCGGCTACTAAGGAGCACCTGTGTCTTTTTCTGATTGGCTGTTTGCCGGCATAGAACACCCTGAGAGTGGTCCTCGACGCGACGATAAAGGCAAGCATCCCTGGCAGAAGGTGATGTGCCTCACCGGCGTGGACTACTTCTCCACCCTTGGGTATCAATCGGGCATCGCCTACCTCGCCGCCGGCATGTTGTCACCTCTTGCGACTCTGGTTCTGGTTCTGGTAACGCTCTTTGCGGCGGTGCCGGTCTACAATCGGGTCGCTGCCGCCAGCCCCTACGGGCAAGGCAGCATAGCGATGCTCGAGAAGCTGTTCCCGGGGTGGACCGGCAAGGTTTTCGTGCTTGTCCTGTTGGGCTTTGCCACCACCGATTTCATCATCACGATGACTCTTTCCGCTGCGGACGCGGCTGCCCATTTTGTCCACAATCCCTACACTCCACCTGCCCTGCAGAACCAGATGGGTGTCACTCTCCTTCTGCTCGCTATCCTCGGCGCCATCTTCCTCAAGGGCTTCAAAGAGGCAATCAACATCGCAGTTGTTCTGGTTGGCGTCTATTTAGCGCTGAACGCGATTGTTTGCCTCGTCGGCATCTTTCATGTGCTTCTGCATCCCGGGCTCATCGTCGACTGGAAGCGCGCCCTGTTTACGCAGCATGGCAGTCTGCTCTCCATGGTCGGTCTTTCCTGCTTGCTGTTTCCCCGTCTTGCCCTGGGCCTCTCGGGATTCGAGACCGGCGTCGCCGTCATGCCTCTGATCAAAAGCGAAAATCTGGAAGAGCGCATCCGCAATACCCGGCAACTGCTGGCGAAAGCTGCCATGGTCATGAGTGTCTTCTTGATAGCTACCAGCTTCATCACCACCCTGCTTATCCCCGCGGCCGATTTTCAAGAAGGAGGACCGGCCAACGGCAGAGCCGTGGCTTACCTTGCTCACCAATATCTCGGCAACTACTTCGGTTCTCTCTACGATGTAAGCACGATTCTTATACTCGCCTTTGCAGGAGCATCTGCCATGGCCGGCCTTCTAAACCTGATCCCGCGCTACCTTCCCGGCTTCGGGATGGCGCCGGAGTGGGCTCGCGCCTCGCGTCCCCTGGTGCTCGTCTTTGTGTCTGTCGCACTTATCGTTACCCGCCTCTTCCACGCAAACGTGGATGCTCAGGGGGGAGCCTACGCTACCGGCGTTCTTGTCCTTATCACCTCTGCTGCTTTTGCTGTGACGATCGCTGCAACCACGTGGCTCACTCGTGCGGCTCTCGGCCTCGTATGCCTCATCTTCATCTACACCACGTTGGTGAATATTTATGAGCGGCCTGAGGGTCTCAAGATCTCTTGCATCTTCATCTTCACCATGACTTTTACGTCGCTGGTGTCGCGGACCGTCCGTTCCACCGAGCTGCGCATTACAGGCGTCGAACTAGACCCTCAGGCGCGAGCTTTTGCAACCGAGAGCGCTCGCAAGACTATCCACCTCATCGCCTGGAAGCGGGGCAACTCCGGCCAGGAACGCGAACAGGCAAAGGCGGAACTGCGCCAGAATTATGGGCTTTCGCCCGACTCCCTCATCTACTTTGTGGAGGTGGAACGGGGAGACACCTCCGACTTCACGGAATTTCTGCAGGTCTACGGGCTTCGAGATGGATCGAATCAGATCTTCCATGCCAGGAGCGCCGCCGTTGCAAATTCCATCGCCGCGCTGCTCATCTACCTCAAGCAAGGCACAGAGTGTATTCCCCATGTCTACTTTCACTGGACCGATGTCAATCCAGTCATTAATGGCATGCGTTACGTCTTTCTTGGCGAGGGCGATACTGCTCCCCTGACCCATGAGGTCCTGCGACGCGCTATTAAAGATCCTGCCCAGCGTCCAGTCGTTCACGTAAGCTGACATCACAATGGCTAGCCCAGGTCTCGTTTGAGACTGGGTTTTGACCGTTTCACTGTTTTGCGGAAACTTAAGTCGAGAGAACCGCATCACTGCTACTGGGTGTAAATGATTGAGTACGATCAAAAATTTGGGCGCCGCAAAGTCAAACCGGGCAAAGTCGGCCAAAGTACAGGGGCTGGCGTTTGGCCGCCTGGATCATCCTGATCGCATTCATTGTTCTGCTGGTCGTGGGTGAAATCGTGTTGAAGCGAGCGGAACCGATTCTCAAAGGGCGGGTTATCGAAACCCTCAGCACCCGCTTCGACAGCCGCGTAGAGTTGGATGACCTGCAGGTGTCGATCATCAAAGGATTGGCTGTCTCCGGCAAAGGTCTGCGCATCTTCGCTCCTGATGATGTTGTCGCTGCGGGTGCGAAAGACCCGATCATCGCGGTGCGGCACTTCGAATTTCATGCCAGTCTGATCGGGTTGTTTCTCAAGCCGACCCACGTTGATACGGCGAATGTCCGGGGTCTCGAGATCAAGATTCCGCCGAAATCTATGCGCCAGGAGGGATCGAAATCACGGCACCAGGGCAAGATCAAGATCGTGGTGGATAGGATCGTGTTCGACGATTCACAGTTGGTGATCGACACCGATAAGCCGGACAAGGATCCAAAAGTTTTCGCGTTGAAGCACATCGTGCTGCGCAACGTGAGCCAGGATACTCCATCGCCCTATGACGCGACCCTGACCAATGCAATCCCCACGGGGGAAATCCACGCGGTTGGCACCTTCGGTCCATGGAATCCGGAGTCCCCGGGCGACTCGGCCGTGGCCGGCAACTACACGTTCCAGCATGCTGATTTAGGCACCATCAAGGGAATCGGCGGCATACTCCATTCCGACGGGGAGTTCACCGGGCGCCTCAACAGGATCGAAGTGCGAGGAACGGCGGATGTGCCGGATTTCACCCTTGATACCGCGAACCACCCGGTACCCCTTTACACCCGATTCTCGGCCATTGTTGACGGAACGACCGGCGATACGTATCTGCAGCCGGTGCAGGCGAAGCTGGGCGCCTCTGAATTTTCCTGCAACGGTGCGGTCGTTAATGTGAAAGGGAAGGGGCATACCATCGACCTCGATGTCGACGTTCCCGCAGGCCGCATTCAAGACTTTCTGCAACTCGCCGTCAAGACCCAGCCGGCAGTAATGACCGGTGTGCTGGCGATGAAGACTAAGCTGCATATCCGTCCGGGCAAGGAGAGCGTGACCCAAAAGCTGGGGATGCAGGGAGCGTTCACGCTCAAACAAATGCACTTCACCAACCCGGATGTTCAGGACAAGGTAGATATGCTGAGCCTGCGAGCCCAGGGCGATCCGAAAGACGCCAAGCCCGGAGCTGAAGACGTAAACTCCCGCATGACGGGACAATTCAAAATGGCCAATGGACAACTCACTTTGGAAAACTTGAACTTCGTCATGCCGGGGGCAACGGTTCAAATGCAAGGTGTCTACACGTTAGACGGGAAAAAGTTCGACTTCACCGGCAAGGTGAGGACAGACGCCAAGTTATCCCAGATGGTCGCTTCGTGGTGGAAGAGCTGGCCGTTGAAAGTTGTCGATCCCTTCTTTCACAAACATGGTGCCGGGGCGGAAATCCCAGTCAAGGTGACAGGAACGAACACCGCGCCCAAATTCGGTCTCGATATCGGTCACAAGAATTCACCCCAAGAGAATTCCGTGAACGGCGACCAGAAATAAGCTGAGCGCAGGGACTGCACCGACCGCCATCGGGAGGTAGCGGAAGAGCCAGCCTGTCAGCACGGCGGAAAGGAAATATACCGATAGAACGGCGGCTTGCATCATCAACCGATGCTCGAATTCCATCTTTTGCGCCGCTGGCTGCGCATGCTTTGCCAGGTTCACGAATCCGCGCAACATGGTGGTCCAGGTTCCGGTGATGTACGTGGTGACGATCCCTGGGATTTGCAACTGAACCATGACGCTGCTTTGTATTCCGATCGCGACCGCCACGACAACCAATAACAAGATGAGATTTGGCGAGTGGCTGGCGTGCAGCTGAGTTGCGACCCACCCGGCTTCAGCGCTCAGCAGCAGGAAGGCTTCCACCATCAGCATCCACGAAATTGTTTTCGACCAGCCATTATCAGGG
This sequence comes from uncultured Acidobacteriaceae bacterium, assembly GCA_963826875.1. Lineage (GTDB taxonomy): Bacteria > Acidobacteriota > Terriglobia > Terriglobales > Acidobacteriaceae > PALSA-350. The sequence goes on from CAWGYP010000007.1 coordinate 74,604, forward strand.
CGTACATCGCCTGTCAGGAGCGAACCAATCAGCACTCCGGCGGCATAGGATGCGAGAGCGATTGCGGGATGAAGCAGAGCGCCGTGATTTTGAAAGACGGCAACGCCCATCAGGACTGTGTTGCCGGTCATGTTTGCGACGAAGGCGTGTCCTAGCCCGAAGTAGCTCCATCCGTCCGCGGAACCCGCCGTCATCGCCAGGAAGAGAAGACGCACATCGCGTTCCATTGAATGGTTGATCCATTCCCGAACACCTTGGGTGCATTTTTTTAAAGAGATCCGAGAGGGTCTTACCGCCCGAAGGAATAAGTGACTTTGACAACCCCGGAATCAATCCCCGGGTTCGCGGTGCCACCACCGCCGGCGTTCGCGAGATGGTGGTAGCGGTACTCCAACTGGCACGAGCGTGTGTGGCTCTGATAGATCTGCACCCCAGCGCCGGCCTCAAAAGTGAAGTTGAAGGTGGAACTGTTAAACACTGGTATGTCGCGAGGAGATACCGCGAAGCCGCCTAGACCGGTCACGAAAGGCTGCATGCGCCGGTGCGGGAACGCGCTGAGCTTGTAGCCCAGCGGACTAAAGCCGCTCACGTACGTCGATCGTGTTCCACCCAGATAGGTTGCAGTGCCGGCATATGCCTGGTTTTGCGTTACCAGGATCACGTTCAGAGGAGTGCTTTTTACCGGGCTGTCTACCGGCACCGGCGAAGTAAACAATACGGTCCCGGAATAGCTGGGTTGCTGGGGAAATTTCAGAGAAAACCCAGTCATGGTGGGATCAGTCACGGTCATGAAAGGCCGCACTTCGGCAAGCCACGATCCGCTTAAATTCGAGCCGAGAAAACTCCGTCGCTCAAAACTCGCGCCCAACGCGGTGATCTTGCGCCCCTCGGCGTAGCCAAGCAACATGTGGCTGGAATCGTTGGAGTACTCGACAAAGCCGCTGAAGACCTTGCGGTTCGAATAGGCTGCTACGTCCTGCGCGCCAGTCACACTGCAGGTAGTGAGCGCCACAAGCAGGCAAAGGCCGGCTTTCCGTATCAGGTCATTCATGCGAACATCCGATCCTTATTTGCAGCTGCGCGGCGGGGGGTCCGGGCATTCTCCTGTTTTTGGACCCGTACAGGAGAGGACGGTAGAGCAGTCGAGTTTAAATATCCCGAGCCACGTCCCCTGGAGGGGAAGACAAGTGTTTCGAGAGGAAAAATACAATCACAGTCACATTGGTACTATCGGTTCGGCGCAGCTTTTATTGAGAGAAGCTTTGTTCAGCCAAGAAAATCGTAGCACCCAAGGCACACTCTTTTGTTCCTTGAACTGCTGAGCCTCCGGCAAATAGTCACCTGGTTTTCGTAACTTTAGTGCTGTAAACCGCACACACCTCTGCTCGAGTCGGAAAGGCCCACGCCGCATAGTCTTCTTCGCTCATGGTGAATTCTTCCCGCCAGAGCCTGGTCAGCCAGGGATGCTCAGAAACCGTCGATTCCAGCTCCGGGTGCATGTATACCAGGTACAACTCCTGGGGGCCCGGTGCGAACCAAGCTTGTAGATTTTGGAATACCTGCTCCATTACCGGCCTGGTAAACGCATTCCACATGTAGACGATCAATGGGCCGGGCGGCCAATCGAACTCGGCCGCATCACCCAGGATGGATACCACGGGCGGGTGAGGACGGCGAGCGGTATAGCGCGCGATATTGGCCCGGCTAATGCGCTCCAGTTCAGGCGAAAGCTCCACTCCGATGATCTCGCGGAACGGATAGTCCGAAGCCAGCAACAGGGCGCGTCCTTTACCCGAACCGGCATCGACGAAGGTGAAGCGTTGAAAATCCAGCTGCAGACGCTCGCGCAAAGCGCCCATCACCGCGTGAAATACTGACGGCGCTACGGCAAAGTAACCGTTGTTGTGCACATCATGCTGGTGGCCTGAGGGCAGCTCGTAGATCAGCCCGCTGGTGTCCACGCCAAACCGGGCGTCGAAGGGGTGGACGGCGAGATAGCTGCGATATTCTCCGTGTTCCATGCGAGGCCAGGCGGGCTGATGTCTCCGTTGCAGCTTCCGCCACAGTCGGCCGACCACTACTCAAGTCCCAACTTTTTCCAGATGGCATCCACGCTGGCCCGGGTGGACGGATCCATTGCGATCATTTGCGGCCACGGCCGGGTAAAGCCTTCTGCATTCCACTTGCGGGTGGCGTCGATGCCCATCTTGCTGCCGTAGTTTGGCAGGCGGGAGGCATGATCGAGCGAGTCGACAGGCCCCAGGGTGAACTGGATGTCTCGCTCCGGGTCGATATTGTTGGCGACGCGTAACGTTACCTCGGCTACGTCCTGCACATCGCAATCCTCATCGACCACAATGATGCATTTGGTAAACATCGCCTGGCCGAGCGACCAGATGCCGTTCATCACCTTGCGCGCCTGGCCGGCGTAGCTCTTGCGGATAGAGACGATCATCAGGTTGTGAAACACGCCTTCTACCGGCAGGTTCACGTCCACGATTTCCGGTATGGTGACGCGCATCAAGGGCAAAAAGATGCGCTCCACTGCCTTGCCCATCCAGGCGTCTTCCATGGGGGGTTTGCCCACGATGGTGGCGGCATAGACCGGGTCCCTGCGATGGGTGATACAAGTGATGTGAAAGACCGGGTACTCCTCTTCCATGGTGTAGAACCCGGTGTGGTCGCCGAAGGGGCCCTCCATGCGCAGTTCGTCCAGCTCCACATAACCTTCGAGAACGATCTCGGCGTTTGCCGGCACCTGCAGGTCTACGGTTTCGCAGTTCACCAGATCTACAGGCGCTTGCCGCAGAAATCCCGCGATGACGAATTCCTCCACCTCGGGAGGTGCGGGCACGATGGCGGAAAAAGTGGTCGCTGGATCAGTACCGATAACCACTGCCACTTCAAGACGGCGGTCTTTGCCTTCGGCCAGGGAGATGGCGGTCGTTCCACCTGCCGTCTCTGCCATCACCCTCACGCGCGCCGCACTTGCATCGCCCGAAGCATCGGTGACGGCCGCTGCCCGCAGTCGTTCGCGCAGGTGCTCGGCGGCGACCTTCTGCCGCTGCCAGTGCATGCCCGTAGTCTGGTGGTCATACACCTGCATGCGATACATGCCCATATTGCGCTTGCCGCTTTTGGGATCACGGGTGATCACGCAGGGCAGGGTGATAAAGCGGCCGCCGTCAAGCGGCCAGCACTGAAGTATGGGAAATTCCAGCACGCTGAAATTTTCCCGCAGGATCACCTGCTTGCAGGGGGCTTCCTTTGCCGCCACGGTGCGGGGAAAAAAGCGGCCTACTTCGGCCAGCATAGGAAGCATTTTCAGTTTTCCCAGCAGACCTTCAGGCGATTTGAGTTCAAGCAGCTCTTTAATGCGTCCGGCCACGTCATCCAGGCTACCTACCTCGAGCGCCATCTTCATGCGCCGCTCGCTCCCGAACTGATTCATCAACACCTGTCTGCCCGGATAACCCTTTACATTCTCAAACAGCAATGCGGACCCGCCAGGAGGGGCCCCGCGTTTGGAAACTCTGTCGGTAATCTCGGAAATTTCAAGAACAGGGTCGACTGGTTCGTGGATGCGCTTGAGCTCGCCTGCTTTATCCAGCGCCTTGATCCAGGCCCTTAGGTCGTCGTATGCCAATGAGATCCCTCATCACCATACTATCCGCGGATTTCTCTACTCGCCGCGCATCCACCGGTCCATCAGGGTCTGGGCGCAGCGAGCGCCGCACAGGTGGCGGACCTTGGCGGCATGGGACAGCAGGATGTTCCACTGCGTCAACTTCAGCATGGGCTGCTCCGGAGCCGTAGGGATGAGCGACGCCGGCTCAGTCATTGCCAGCCACCAGTCTTCCGCATCGCCCCTTGGATTGCCGCAAACATCGCAGTGGTAGGTCTCAGTAAACGCCATACAAATAATTTCTCCATCCCACAGGGAACCAGGGGCAAGCTAGCAGGAGCATCTGCTGGGGGGCCATCCCCGGAAGCAGGGATGCCCGTCGTCCCTCAGAATTGTCATCGATTCAGGGGCCAAAGTCGCCGCCATCACAGGAGTTCTCTCCCTGGGCGTATCGACTTCGTCACTCAGGCGATACTGGCAGGCTGGTCCTCGTACTGCTCCAGCGGAAAACCGAGTTTTTTCCACTGATCGAACCCGCCCAGCAGCGGCCGAACCCGGTAGATGCCATGCTGCCGCAGTTTCATCGCCATCTTTGCCGCCGTGGCTTCACTGGGGCAGGTGCAATAGAGAATCACGTCGCGATCCCGCGGGATCTCCCCACTGCGGAGCATCAGGCTCTCAGGAGACAGCCGGATCGCTCCCGGCAGCACCCTGGGGTCGGGCAGATAGTCCAGCGGGTGACGCAGGTCCACGATGTAGGGATTTTGCCCCCCGTCCAACATGCGCTTCAAGTCCACCGGATCCAGGCGTGAAGTCCTTACCTGCTTCAGAAAAGCCTGCTGTTTAAAGATGCGGTAGCCCAGCAGGCCGGCAACGGCGAGTACGAACAAAGCGCCTGCGAAATGGCCCATCCACGACAGCGCCCCAGGATGGACACGCAGAACGTCACCGAAAAAGCGGCCTACCAGGGTAACCGTCGCTGCCCAGAACAATGCTCCCGCCAGGTCGTAAGCCAGGAATACCCGGTATCTCATTCCCGTCTGACCGGCGATCGGCGCCGCTACCGTTCCCAAACCAGGCACAAACTTGGCCACCAGCAGCGCCTGCTCCCCATACTTGGTGAAATAGTCCTCAGTCTTGCGAACGCAGGTGGACCTCTCAAAGGAAAGCTTGCACACCAGCTTCACCATGGTGCTGCCAAAACGCTTGCCCAGCAGATACCAGAGCGAATCGCTCACGAAACAGCCGGCGACCGCGGCGAGCAGGACAAAAGGAAGCGACAGCTTGTGCGTGGCGGTCAAAGTTCCCGCGGCCAACAGCAGGGGGAGGCTGGGGATGGGCACGCCCAGCTGCTCTGCCATCACCCACAAAAAAAGGATGAAGTAGGCGAAATGCAGGAAAAAGTCGATCGCTAACGGCATAGTCCGGCCGGCCCCTGGTTGGTCTCCACTATAGATGATAGCTGGAAGGAAAACGGTTCGTAAGCGCAGTGTTTCTACAGGTGACGACGAGTAAGGCGGTGGAAATCAGTAACTTGTACTGTGAGGAGTTGGGCACCTAGTAAAATTCCGGCAAGAGAAAGTCGGGTTTCCTTGTGGACGGTTCACTCCGAAGATTTGTTTTGCCGGTCCTTCCCATTACGCTGCTGGCGGGAATGGCTCACCACGCCTTTTCGCAGACCGCGGCCCAAGGGACGCAAACCGATTCCAGCCAGGCCATGGAATTCGCCGACAAGCCGGATTTCACCATCGCCGGCGTCACCGATTGGACCGCCGTGGGCGGTCACGGATCAGATTCCACCTTGCGGACCAGTGAGGATCTGGCGCGCGAAACTCTTGCCCTGAAACCGCCAGCCGAGGCGAAACAGTCGCTCGAATCCGAAACCAGGTTGCGCGCCGCCCTAGCCAGCGCTCCAGGGAATTTCGCAGCCAACCATGAGCTGGGCGCGTTCTATTTGCATGCAGGCCGGTATCGGGAATCGATTCCGCTGCTGCTGGCCGCCTATCAGGCGGATCCGTCCAATGCCGGCAACGAGTACGACCTTGCGGCAGCCTTGATGGGCGCGGGCGATTTTTCCGGGGCGAGGGAGCACGCCCAGAAGTTGCTCGCTCACCAGGACAGTGCCGACCTGCATCGCCTGTTAGGAGAACTCGACGAGAAGGTGAGCGACCCCCTGGCCGCGGTCCATGAAGATGAGCAGGCGGTCCGCCTCGACCCCAGCGAACAGAATTATTTTGCCTGGGGCTCAGAGCTATTGCTCCACCGGGCGGTCTGGCAAGCGGCCGAAGTTTTCCGGCAGGGAACCCGGGCGTATCCGAAATCAGCCAGAATGTTGACGGCGCTGGGCACCGCTCAGTTTGCCGGCGCTCTCTACCAGGAGGCGGCCGCGAGCCTGTGTGCCGCTGCGGACCTGGACCCGGAGGACCCCCAGCCCTACCTCTTCCTGGGGCGGATCGAGATGGCGGCCCCCACGCCGCTCGGGTGCGTTGCGCCTAGGCTGGCACGACTGGTTAAGGAGCAGCCGCAAAACGCTCTCGGTAACTATCTTTACGCGATGGCCATTTTGAAGAGCCTCGAACCGGCACCAGACCCTAAGGCGCTACAGCAGGCGGAAACACTTCTGAACCGGGCGGTAACCATCGATCCCAAATGCGCCGACGCTTACCTGCAGCTTGGGATTCTTTCTTTCTCCCAACACCAGACTGAGAAGGCGATTGGCTATTACGCCAGGGCGATCGAGGTCCAGCCCCAGCTGGGTGAGGCCCATTACCGCCTCGGCGTGGCCTATGACCGGCTGGGAGCGCCGGAGAAGGCCAAGCAGGAATTTCAACTTCACGACGAGATCGAAAAGCAGCAGGCGGCAAACGTCGAACGCCAGCGGCGAGAAGTGAAGCAATTCCTGGTAGTACTCGAGGGGCAGCCGGGTTATCATCCGGTTTCTAAGTAAACCAACGAGGCCCCGCATGCATAAGTATGTAGCGTTACTCCTGGTTCCGGTCATGACGGCGTATGCCGCCGAACTGCCAAGCAAAAAGTATCTAAATTTGGCCGCTATCAAGACCATGGTCGCGGCCTCTGAAAGCAAAGCCAAAGAACTGAACGTGGGAGTGACCATTTGTATCGTTGACGAAAGCGGGAACCTGCTCTTTCTCGAGAAGGGAGACGGTGCCTCGCTCAACACCTTGCAATTTGCGCAAAGGAAAGCACGGGATGCCGCCGCCTACGGCAGCCCTTCACGAGAAGCAGCGGAGTCGGTAAAGAAAGGCAACGTGGAGGCCCTTGCTTTTCCAGAATTCTTTCCTAACCAGGGAGGGCTGCCGATCCGGGTCGATGGCCAGCTCATCGGCGGGATCGCGGCCAGCGGTGCAAAGTCCGAAATTGACGAACAAATTGCTCAAGCAGGGCTGGACGCGCTCTTAGCTAAATGAGAGGCAAATGGTTTGTTTAGTTGCGAGTAACGTCCCGAGGTACCGTAAGCGGATTGTTTTCGACTGGATTGTGCGGTGTATCATTGCAAGACAAATTGCTGCGTGGGTCGAAAGCAGCATGAAAAAATTCGGCATCAAACCTTCGTGAGCCGCCAGTCCCGCTAGCGAACGCATGAACATCAGGGAAGTAGCGAAGAGAGCCGGAGTTTCCACAGCCACGGTTTCACGCGTGGTGAACGGGACCGCGCCTGTGGACGCACAAACGGAGAAACGTGTCCGGGCGGCCATCCAACGCACCGGATATTACCCGAACACCCACGCGCGCACCCTGGGCACCGGTAAGAGCCACATCTATGGCCTGATCATCTCCGACATTGAAAATCCATTCTTCCCCGAACTGGTGAAGTGCTTCGAGCGCCTGGCAGTCGAGCATAGTTACGAAGTCCTGATCGCCAATACCGATTACCAGCCCGAGCGCATGGAGATTTGTGTGCGACGGATGTTGGAGCGCAAGGTGGACGGGGTCGCGATCATGACCTCGGAAATGGACCCGGAGCTGATCCAGATGCTGAGTGGCCGGGGCATCCCCATCGTTTTTCTCGACACCGGCGCCGTGGGCCCGGGGATTAGCAACATTTCTCTCGACTATGACAGCGGCGTAGATCAGGCGATGGACCACCTGACCTCCCTCGGGCACCGCAGGATTGCATTTGTCGGTGGCCCGGCAAACCTCGCCTCAGCGAGAACTCGTTACGAAGCATTCTTAGCATCGTTAAAGCGTAAGAAACTAAAATCCAGTGAAGCATTCATTCGTGCGGCCAACCATCGCTTCGATGGCGGCTACGCCGCTATGTCAGAAATTTTAAAGCTGCCCGTGCTGCCCACCGCCGTATTGGCCTCGAACGATCTGACGGCCATCGGGATTATGGGCGCGATTTATGCCGCAGGGCTGCGGGTTCCCGATGACATCTCGGTCGTAGGGTTTGATGATATTGCCGTGAGCAGCTTTATGGCGCCGCCGCTCACCACGATCCGCTTGTCGCGCGCAGAGATTGCAGCGTTTGCCTTTAATGCGCTTTATACCGCCAGTCAGCGCGAGGAAAGCAAAGGGGTCACTCACACCATTCGTGCAGAACTGGTCATTCGGCAATCGACCGCGCCCGTGCGTGCGGGAGAAGTCGCCGGCCTCTCTACTCCGCTGCGCCCTGCCTCCGATGACAAATGGGTATTGGAAACCGGAACCTGAGCGAGCTTTGGGAAATCAGGGATGCGGTTTAACGATCCCAGTTCCCTCGCGAATGGTGATGATCTGGTTTGCCTTCACCTGGGTGAAGCGTTCAATCTTCTGCGTCGTCGGCCATTGCACCTCAATCACGTCGACGCTCTCAACCTTGCCCAGACCGAAATGCAATCGCAAATCACTTTGCGACATTACACTCGCGCCGCTGTGCACTTCATCCATTTGAGTATGTTTTCCCGTAGTCACTCGCACCCGAGCGCCGATCGCCGTGCGGTTACATTTGGTTCCTATCAACTTGATCTTGATCCAGTTCTGCTTGTTGCCCCCTTCGTTGCGCAGCAGTGAAGGAGGGTCGTTCAGGTTCAGGATCAGGACATCCATGTTGCCGTTGTTGTTATAGTCGCCGAACGCAGCGCCGCGGCTGGAATACTGTTCGCTGATGCCGGGTCCCATTTCTGCTGACACATCTTTAAAACGGCCGTTCCCAAGATTCTTGTATACCAGCCGCGGATTCTTGAAGGTCTGCCCGAAATTGTACTTATCAATCTCCGGATACACGTGTCCATTGATCTGGATGATGTCCTGCCATCCGTCGTTGTCGTAATCGACAAAGCCGCAGCCCCAAGCGACATACCGGTTGTTGACCCCAACGCCGGAGGCAAAGCTGACGTCGCTGAAGGTTCCATCGCCATTGTTGTGGTACAGGTTGCTGGTATCATCCGCGAAGTTGGTCTTGAAAATATCGAACCATCCATCACAGTCATAATCGGCCACGGCAACGCCCATCCCCGCCTGCTCGTGTCCGTTGTCACTGTAGGCGCAACCTGCCATGACCGCGACATCGGTGAACGTCCCGTCGTGGTTGTTCTTGAAAAGAATGCTGGGCTCAGAATCAACTGCCACATAGATGTCCGGCCAGCCATCGTTATCGAAATCGTAGGAGACCGCGGTGATCGAGTATCGTGGGCCCGGTTTCAGTATCCCTGACTTCTCAGAAACATCGCTAAACGTGCCGTCTCCATTGTTGTGATAGAGGATGTTTGTATCGCCTGGAAGCCCCCGCGGACCGCACATGATAGGTACGCCCTTCCACTGGCAGTAAGTGGTGTCGTTGGCGGGAGGGATCGTTGACGGGTCTAATTTTATGTAGTTGCAGACAAATAGATCGAGGTGGCTGTCCCGGTCGTAGTCGAGAAAAGTACAACCTGCGCCCCAGCGCACCTTCTCCTGGTCAAGGCCGGCTTTGTGAGTCACATCGGTAAACGTGCCGTCTCCATTGTTGCGGAAAAGAATGTTGTGTCCCCAGAAACAGCAAAATAAGTCATCCCAGCCATCGTTGTTGTAGTCACCCACGCAGACGCCGGTCTGCCAACCGGTGCGCCCCAATCCTGATTTTTCCGTGACGTTGGTAAACGTGCCATCGCGGTTGTTCTTGTACAGCAGAGAGGTTGGCGCTTGTCCCGAAGGCCAATGCGCATCCAGCCGGTCTCCATTGGTGAGATAGATGTCCAGCCATCCGTCATTGTCGTAGTCGAAGAAGGCCAGTCCACTTCCTTTGGCCTCGATGATGGATCTCTTATGATCTATGCCCCCCCACACGTTCGGGATCGTCAGCCCGGCTTGCTGAGCCACATCCACAAACTGCACCGGAGATGTTGCCGTGGGAGTCGAGACTGCGGCTTCCACCAGGCCGGGGTCTCTCCAGCTCCACAGCGGGGTTGCAAGAGCCTCTATCAGCGGGCTGCCGAGCATGAAGAGAGATGAGCCGAGAAAGCGCCTTCGTGGAAAAATCATATCTTGCGACGATTATAGAGACTCATTGGGCTGGCACTTTGGGGAACGGATGAGGGACCATGCCCGTGCCTTCTTTGACCGCGATAATGGTATCGACGGGCAGGTTCGCCAACTTTTCAACCTGCCCGCTGGGCCACGTGATCACCAACGATTCGACTTTCGCTCGCTTGCCAAGTCCAAAATGAATCCGCGGATCGCTAGCCGACATGTAGCTTGTTCCACCCTCTGCCTGCTTTACCTGAGCAAATCCTTCCGAGGTCAATTTCAGGTGGGCGCCGATGCCGTCCCGGTTCGATTTTGTACCGATCAGTAAAACCTCGAGCCAGTGATTGGCATTGCCCCCGTCGTTGCGCAGGAGCTCGGGATAATCCCCGCGGTTGTTGACGGCAATGTCGATGTCGCCGTCATTGTCGAAATCTGCTGTAGCCAGACCACGCCCCGCAACCGGACGAAGAAAATCAGGACCGAGTTGAGAAGACGTCATTTCGAAATGGCCCACGCCCAGGTTGCGGAACATAAGCAGTGGTTCTTTGTAGGAGATCTCGCTGTGATAAAGAGTCACGTTGTCCAGCATGGCGCCGTTCAGTTGCACGATGTCCACCCAGCCATCGTTGTCGTAGTCGAGGAACTTGGCCGCCACCCCGCTAAGCAGCCTCGCATTGGCGCCGATCCCCGAGGCATACGTGTCGTCGGTAAAGGTGCTGTCGCCGTTGTTGAGGTACAGCCGGTTTAATTCCAAATCAAGATGGGTAATGTACACGTCCAGCAAGCCGTCGCCGTTTACATCAGCAGCGTCGATGCCCATCCCCGCTTCGTATTTCCCATCTTCGCTAGCGGCCAGCCCGGATATCAGAGAGACATCCTTGAACGTACCGTCGTGATTATTCAAAAACAGGAAATTCGGCCAGGTGTCATTGGCGATGGCGATGTCCGGCCAGCCATCGTTGTCGAAGTCTGCCAGCACCAATCCCATCCCTTTCGATTCGGGCAGCCCGACCCCGGACTTGTCGCTCACGTCAGCAAAAGTGCCATCGTGATTGTTATGGTAGAGCTTGGTTCTCTGGCCTTTGTAGTTGCCTGGATTGCAGTAAGAGCGATAACCAGCGGCGCGTTCTCCACACCAGAGATTGTTCTTCGGGGACCAGTCAATGTAATTGGTGACCACCAGGTCAAGCCACCCGTCTTTATCGTAGTCAAACCATCCCGCACTGGTTGACCATCCGCCTTCGTCGGCGACCCCAGCCTTGGCAGTGACGTCGGTGAAGGTTCCGTTGTGGTTATTGTGGTAGAGAATGGCACGCCCATAGCCGGTTACGTAGAGATCAGGCCAGCCATCATTGTCAAAGTCTCCTACGGCGACACCCTGGCCGTAATGTCCTTCCCCCCCGACGCCGGCCTTGGCAGTGACGTCGGTAAAGGTTCCGTCGCCGTTGTTGTGATAAAGCGCCGAGTGTAACGGATGCGGCGGCTTGTAGATATCGGTCGCTGCGGACTGGACGAAGTAAAGGTCCATCAATCCGTCTTGGTCGTAATCGATCCATCCAACTCCGGTGCCCATCGTTTCGAGGTAATACTTCTCATCTGTTTGAGTGGAGTCCTGAACGAAGGTGATCCCGGCGGCCTTGCGCACGTCGATGTAGCGAACGGTGATCGCAGCGTCTGGTGCTTTGCTGGCTTGCGGAGCAGCGGCGGGGCTGGATGCTCCGACCGTGACTATCAGAATGCAAAGGCAGAACCGGTGGGCCACGTCTCAGAGCGTCCTATCGGCAAGCGACAGCGCGAGTTGAAGCAGTTGCTGCCGGCTGGCCATGGTCATGGGCTCATTGCCGGCCGGGGAGGTGGCCGGCGCCGCTGCCAGAACCTGTTCAATCCGGTTGATGTCCAGGGCGCCGCGTTCGTTGCTGTTCTTGAAGCGGTTCAGGACTTCTTTGGCTTTATCGATCTGTCCGGTTTGAAAATAGAAAACACCTAGGGTTGAATAGCTGCCGGGCCATTCCGGAAGCAAATCCACCGCCCGCTCCAGATGCTGGCCGGCTTCTGCGGTGTTTCCTTCCAGGGCCGAAACCAGACCCAGGCCCCAGAGAATCTTTCCCGAGCCCGGAACGCGGGCCTGTCCTTGCACCAGTGTCTGCTTTGCGGCGGCGGTGTTATGCTCCCGCAACTGCAGCAGCGCGAGCGACAGATAGTCCTGATCGTTGTCAGGATTACGGGTGATGGCATCGCGGTAGATTTCTTCAGCGCGGGCGGCGTCACCCAGGTGCGCGTAGATATCTCCCAGCAGAGCCAGATAGGGATCGTCTTTGTGGCCTTGTTCTGAAACCTGCCCAGCGGCATTGAGTGCTTCGGCATACTGACCTTTTCGGAAGTAAGCGTCGGCGAGGTTGAATATCACTTCGTCCGAGCCTGGGTTTGCCTGCAGCGCATCGCGGAAGTGCTGGATGGCATCGTCATACAGGCGATATCGGGCGAGCAGGACGCCAATTCCATTTTGTGTGCGAAAGTCGCCTGCGCTTAACTTGTCGAGCTGAGCGATGGTGTCTTTCGCTTCCGCCGTCTTTCCGGATTTGAGATAAGCCTCGGCCAGCAGGTAGAGATCCTCCGGCTGATCGGGATGCTTGCTGATCTCGTCGTGGAGTTGCGTAATATCTAATTGAGTCTGGGCCTGGGGAGCGAGCTTCGAGCGATTATCCAGATAGTCGAAAAGGTGCTCATAGGGATATGGACCGGTTGGAGCGTCTTTGGAGAGTGTTTGGAATACTTTTAGATCGCGATCAGCGGCTTCGGTCTGGTGCAGATTTCGCTCTACCATCGATAGCTTGTAATATCCGGTCGCCGGGTTATGGCTGACCTCTACGTATTTCCTCAACAGGTCGGCGGCTTCTGAATATTTCTTGCTCACGATGCGCAGATTGGCCAGTTCCAACAGCGCGGGAGCAAAGTCCGGACTGGCGTGGAGGGCCTGCTGAAACATCGTTTCGGCTTGTGCTGCATCTCCCTGCCGCTCTGCGATAAAGCCAAGATTAAACAGGCATGCGGTGTTATGAGGATCGAGCTTGAGACCTTCCTGAAAATATCGTTTTGCCTCGTCGAATCGGCCGAGATGCCGGTAAGAGATGCCAAGGAACACATACGACCGGGCGGATGGATCGAGTTCGATCAGTTTCTGGAATGTTTCGATGGCCTTGTCCACCTTGCCCGCCATGAAATAGCTTTCGCCCAGCGCGGCCAGCAGATCGGCGCGCTGTGGGGCGATCGCAACCCCCGATTCCAGAAGCGGTATCGCATCTTCGTAATAATTCTGAGACATGCTGACTCGCGCCATCAGAAAGATGACGTCTGTATTCTCTGGCGCAATTTTGTGAGCGCGAACCAGCAGTTCGAGTGCGTCGAGCGGGCGCGACTCGTTCGAATAGACCTGCGCCAGCAGGTGGAGCGTGTCAGGCGAGTCGGGTTTCAACTTGAGTGCGCGGTTGAGTACGAATTCCGCTTTGGAGTTGTCTCCGGCGCGAAGGTAGGTTTGTCCCAGGTTGTAGAGGATTTCGAAGGTGCCCGGCCGCAGTGCATCGGCCTTTTCCAGTTCTGACTGAGCAGGCTTGTATTGTCTTTCCGCGGCCAACATGGTTCCAAGTGTGAAATGAACCTGGATATCATTTCTGTTCTGGACTGAAAGTTCGTTTGCCAGCCGCAAGCCCTCCGCGGTACGGTTGCTTGCCAGGTAGGCATGAATCAAATTGAACTGTGTTGCGACAGTCGCGGGACGCACGCGTTCAAAGTGCGGAATGGCTTCACCCGCCAATCCCTTGTTCATGAGCAAGAGACCAAGGTTGTAGTTCGCATCGCGATTGCCGGGATCACTCCGCAAAACGGTTCGAAATTCATTCTCGGCCAAATCAGGCTTCTGCTCAGCCAGATAGACGTTTCCCAGGTTGTTGCGAGTCTTTGCCGAGCCGGGAGCTATTTTCAAGGCATGCTGGAGTGCGTCGGCAGCTTTGCCGTAGTCCTTTTCGTCGATGTAGATAAAGCCCAGCATGTTGTAGGCTTCCACGCTGGCAGGATTATGCTCGAGTTCCTCTTGCACCTTACTCGTCGCCTGATCGAATAGGCCCTGCCGGCGTAGCTCCTCAGCCTGCAGAAGGTTTGGGGAGAGTTTAGAAGATGGTTCTGCTTCGCTGACGGTAGCGGAATGACGAGGCTGCTGGGCAGCGAGCGTCAGGCTGCTAAGAAGAAGCAAAAAGAGACTTCCAACTCGGCATGCACTCGACGCGGTGGACCATGCGATCGCGACTCTATTTGTTTGCTGCATGAATATGCGACTCACCATCCAAACGTCGCCGAGTGGCCCATCAAGGCTGCGATTTTAGCATTTCGAGAGCCTGTTGCGCCCCTCGATGTTGAGGCTGCACCCGCAGCAGTTCCTGCAGCGCTTCTCTTGCCTTCTCCTTATCGTTCTGTATCACGTAGAGACGGGCAAGGTTGAGATACGACTGATCGAAATTTGGAGCGGCTCGTATGCAAGTTTTGAATTGCGCTTCCGCACTTGCATAATTATTGGCTCGAACAAAGAGAACGCCGAGGTTGTTCAGGGCCTCGGGGTAACCCGGCCGCAAATCGATTGCTTTTTGCAGATAGTCCGCCGCCGATTGCGTTTGCCCTTGCTGCGCGTAAAACATCCCCAGGCTATAGTTTGTCTCAGGATCATCGGGTTGAATCTCGAGTGCGCGATTCAAAAGCGTTTGTGCCTTGTCGAACGCGCCCTGCCGGCGATAAAAATTTCCCAGGTTGAGCAACGCGATCGCGTAGTTCGGCCTCTGACTGAGTGACTCCTGAAAGTCCCGCACTGCTTCATCCGGCTGCCCCTGTTGGGCCGCGATCATGCCAAGGTTGTTCCATGCCTCTGGATAGTTCGGACGCAACTTCAATGTTTGTTCAATATATTGGCGCGCCTGCTGCAGATTATTTTGTCTTAGGTGGAGCGTGCCAAGGTTGTAATAGGCTTCCGGATTGTCCGGTCTCTGAGCGATCACCTGCTCGAAGGCGGCCGCCGCCGCGTCGAGGTAGCCATGCTGAAAGAGCGCCACTCCGTAGGTGAAGTCATTGCGCTGGAACGCATCGCGATAGGGCAAGCCGCCAAACGGAAGCGCTTTTCGCATGCGATCGGGGGTGGTGGTTGGGATAGCCTTGACATCCTCCAGCAATCGCTGAAGATCGATCGGCCCTTGATACACCTTGACGATCATGCCCTCCGCATCCAGCACGAAAGAGGTCGGAATCGCGAGGTCCCTGCGGCGGTCGAACAGGTAGCGGTAGATGATGTTATAAACGCCCGCCACATCTTGCGAGGCAAAAAGAACAGGAAAGGAGAACCTCTCGAGCGTCGCAAACGATCGTGCCGCTCCTATGTCGCCGGCGTCATCAACGTTTACGGCAAAAATCTCCAGTTTGTTTTTGGCCAGCGCCGGCTGGTTCTTATTAAAAAGCCTCAACTGGTCGGCGCAGAGCGGCGCCGTCGTCGCCCAGAAATTGAGAAGCACACAACCACCCTCGAGACTTCGCAGTTCTCGCATCTTGCCCGCGAGGTCTGGCAGCGAAAGCTCCGGTGCTTTCAACGGTTCAATCAGCCACGTGTCTATTCGCGACGGCAGCGGCTCCAACTTGAGCGGTGGTCCAGCTTGTGCGTAGGCCTGAGGTGGTGCGGCGAATGGCTTGGCTACAAATTCCGCGGAACCCTCCTCAATTGCGATCCGATGGTCGACCGGGATACTCGTGAATTCCTGAGAAAGCCCGCTTGGCCAGCGGACCGTGGCTCGAATGGTGCCTTCCGGTTTTCCAACGCCAAAGAATATTTCTTTCGAGTGCTGAGCAACAAACCCCGATCCTGCCTGCAAATACTTCGTCTGGCGGAGGGTGCCCACTTCGAGTGTGATCGAGGTTCCAATGGCATCGCGGTTGCTCGTCTTACCTTTTAGTCGAAACGCGATCGATTGACCCGGTTCCTTCATTACGTTGTGCAGGATCCGCAATTGCGGGGCATTACGGTTTTTGAGGATCACCTCTAACCGGCCGTCATGGTCTATATCGGCCAGAACAAAGGAGCGGCTGTCCTCAGGAAAGTCCAAGCCCACCGCGCCTGAAACCTCGCTGAACGTGCCATCGCGGTTGTTCGCGAA
This sequence comes from uncultured Acidobacteriaceae bacterium, assembly GCA_963826875.1. GTDB lineage: Bacteria > Acidobacteriota > Terriglobia > Terriglobales > Acidobacteriaceae > PALSA-350. The sequence goes on from CAWGYP010000007.1 coordinate 90,858, forward strand.
CATGACATTTCGTTCGTAGCCGCTCCAGGAGCGGTCTGACCGAATCAATTCATTGATGGCATTCCATCCATGCTCGTAAGCCAACGAAGGTGTAGCATCGTCGGGCGATTTCGCGACCACCTGCCGCCAGAAAAAACTTGCCAGGTCGTTCCGTTCCGGCGCGGAGATGTATCCATTGGCGACGTAAAGGTCAGGGTAGCCATCGTGATCGAAATCCCAGAAATCCGAACACCAGGACCAACGGCCCATCTCGACTCCGGCTTGCTGGCTGATGTCTTGAAACTTTCCATTCCCCAGGTTTCGATAGAGCGCATTGCCTAGCGCGTGCCGCCGGTAAAGCGCGCGGATTTCTTCCGGCGCGTTTTCGTGAAAGCGCTTTTGCCCGGAAACCCTTTGTCCTGCCGACGACCACATGTCGGCAACATAGACATCCTGCTTGCCGTCGTTATCGAAGTCAGACCAGCACGCGCTCATTCCGGCCCCCGGAACGTCGATGCGGGCCTCGCCTGAGACAGCCGCGAAGGTCCCATCACCATTGTTGCGGTACAGGTTGCTGCGCCCGAAATCGTTGGCCACATAAAGATCGGGCAAGCCGCTGGCAGCGGAGACGCCCCAGGCGCAAGCGAAACTATAGCGGTCGTTCTCGGCATTCAATCCGGCCGCCTCGGTCCTGTCTACAAAGGTTCCGTTTCCTTCGTTGTGCAGCAGGAAATTGGGTGGTCCATTCCGGGCATCGAAATAGGGTACCGGGTAGTGATACTGGTCCAGCCCCAGGTAGTAGCTATAGAGGCAGAAGTAAACATCGAGACGTCCGTCACGATCGTAGTCGGCTATCGCCGCGTGGGTAAACGTTCCCTCCGGAGGACGCGCAAACTTGAAGGCGTCGCGCTTGATCTTGAAGGTCCCATCCCCTTGATTCAGAAAGAGCAGGGGACCGCTGCCGCAAACCACAAGGAGATCCTGCCGTCCCTTGTTTTCAAAGTCGGCGAACAGGGCGCACGCAGTATTGTCGAGCACTCCGACCCCGGCTTTTTCTGTTACGTCTTCCAGTGTCCCGTCACCCCGGTTGCGGTAAAGCCGGTTTGGCAGGCCCGACGGCTGGCAAACATACAGATCATCGAAACCGTCATTGTCGAAGTCTCCCGCCGCCACACCATTGTTGCCGTAAACGTCTATCCCGCATGCACCGTCCAGCACGGTCCGCCAATAGTCGGAGCCACGAAGCATCTGGTTTGCGTACGACTCCGTTCGGCCGAGTGTTTGCCAGGTTATGTCAACAAACATCGGTGCTTTGGTAACGCAGAGTGTTTCTTCGCGGGCCTCCCATCTTCGGGCCTTCCACCCTGCTGATTCATCGCGCAACCACTCGGTATGCCATGATCCAACCCGCTCTTCACGCCGCTCATCGTTCCGGATGGCGACTATGTCATAGCGGATATCCAGGCGGACCGCCGGCGGGGCGCCGGTGATCTCCTCGATACCGGTAATTTGGAATTCCGCCGTCTCCACCCCTGAGATCTGACCCAGCCAGGCTCGGATTTGCTGCAGAAACCACTCTCGCCCGGAAACGGCTTTGCCGTTGAACACTCTTCTCGTGATCGTGATCCCGTTCCCAGCCCGCAGGGTGATTTCGTTGGCCGGGACGAGTGGGGAGGCTTCGATCGACGGATCCAATGACTTTGCCACCACTGCAAGGTCGCGGACCGATGCCTTGAGGGCCTGGCCCCACTGTTGGAGAAGCGACTCAATTTCCCAGGCATATTTTTCCGTAACGTAATCATCGGAACCCGGAGCGACAAGACGGAGCACATCTTCCAAAGGGGAGGCGACCGGATAGTGGGGCGTCAGACGTACATCGGAGAAAGGGAAACCGGCGTTCCGATTGGGGACGCTCTTCGGGGAACCAAACAAAAGTGAGTATCCCTGGAAGGGAGCTGGACGGAGGAGCAGGGGGGCCAACCCCATGCTCTTAAGGACTGCTCGCCGGGAAGGGAACCGGTTCTCGTTCTTGTGACGCGCCATCCTTAAGGGGTCCGTTGGATCATTTCTACGGTTGGTAAATTGGGTGGAACCGAGGGCACCGCACGTCGCCTGTCCCCTCCCATCACACTAACAGTAAAGTTGACCACCGGCTTTGCCGACCCACGGCGCGCGATAGTCACTGCCCGGGTGCCCCATCCTTCGCGCTCTTAGCGAAGGGTGGGAAAAGACGAATATGCAGGGGAAGGGTTCCGGGTGCCGGGTAGTGGCATCAGGGCGCAGATCCAGCCCGAATCGTCCGAAAAAGCGACGGTCTGGACCTTCTCCCTTCACGGTTTCCACCCTTCGGCGGAAACCCGCTCAACCTTTTGGTTGACAACTGTTATTGGTCTGGTCTACTTTCATTCGGCAATCAAATGTAACCGGTTACTGACCACTTCTTGGAAGGCTTTAGGGCATTCTTGAAAACGGTTACCCAGTCGAGTCAGCGCTCAAAAGCGCAAATGACCGTGTTTTGAAAGACTTTGGAGGATTTTCGGATGGGCTATGATCGCAATCTCTCTCGCCGGCTTAAATCACTTGTCTGCATAACCCTCACATCCATCTGCATGCTTCTGGCGCCGTCTGCATTCGGCCAGGTCGATGAAGGATCAGTTACTGGACTGGTTCAGGACGCTACCGGCGCGGTAGTTCCCAGCGCAAAAGTGACCCTCCTCAACACAGATCAAGGTTTGACCCAGACGACAAATACGGACAACTCCGGCGTATACACTTTCTCGCCGGTCAGAATTGGGAACTACTCCGTGTCCGCCACAGCTCCTGGTTTCTCCGTGACCACCCAGCAGAATGTGAAAGTGGCCGTGAGTCAGAATGTGCGTGTCAATGTTCAACTTAAACCCGGCGCCGAGTCGCAAACCGTTGAGGTGACCACGGCACCGCCCGAGTTGCAGACTGAGGACGCGTCGGTCGGGCAGGTGGTCAACCAGCAGAGTGTGAATAACCTGCCTTTGAATGGGCGCAACTTTACTTTCCTGGCTCAACTGGCTGCCGGCGTGAACACTCCGCAGGCGGACACTCGCGGCAATGCGGCGAACGGAGCCTTCGCCGCCAATGGTCTGCGCCCTGCGCAGAACAACTACCTGCTGGACGGCATTGACAACAATTCCGACAACGTGGACTTCCTGAACGGAACAAATTTTGTTGTTCTTCCTCCGCCCGACGCGATCGCGGAATTCAAGGTCCAGACTTCGGACTTCAGTGCCGAACTGGGACGTGCCGCAGGCGCTGTCCTCAACGCTACGGTCAAGTCCGGCACGAACAGTATCCATGGCGCGGCCTGGGAATTTTTCCGCAACGATGTGCTCGACGCAGCGGACTGGTTTGAAGATAACAATGGATTAAAAAAAGGAGAGCTGCGCTGGAACCAGTTCGGAGCTTCCATCGGCGGCCCCGTCATAAAGAACAAGATCTTCTATTTTGGTGATTATCAAGGTTTCCGGCACGTACAGGGCAACACCCAATCGGGGATTGGAGTGCCCACCGTGTTGCAGCGCAACAGCGGCTACTCGAATCTCTCCGAGCTAGTCTCCGCCAACGCCTCGAGCGCGCCGCGAGCCGATGCCCTGGGACGATTGATACCGGTCGGCACCGTCCTCGACCCCGCAACCACCCGCTCAGTCGCCGCAGGTGCGCTGGATCCTGTTTCCGGAATCGTCAACACTTCTAACAGCGTTGTGTACGTTCGCGATCCCTTCGGAACTTGTCCGGCTTCTACCACCGATTTCACGCTCGCTGGCTGCGGGTTGAACCAACTTCCTGCCGGCCGCATCGATCCCAACGCCGTCAAGCTCTTGAATCTTTTCCCATTGCCCACCGCCAGTGGAGTCAGCTCAAACTATGCAGTCAGTCCCAACCTCTACCAGCACAACAACCAGTTTGACGTCCGGGGCGACTTCGATGTGTCCGACAAAAACCAGGTATTTGCGCGCGCCAGCTATTGGGACAACCCTCAATTTATTCCCGGACCCTTTACCGGCGTAGCGGACGGCGGCGGGTTCCAGCAGGGTGACCAGACCGCAAAGTCCTTCCAGGGTGTGGCGGCGTACACGCACCTCTTCACGCCGACTACCGTCAACGTAGCGCGTGTTGGATGGGACCACCTGCACACCTCACGGTTCGGGCCAGAAGGCTCCACGTACGGCATTCCGGCGCAATACGGAATCCCGGATATCCCACAGGTGGATAACAACGGCGGTCTGCCCGCCTTCGGATTTGGTGGGTTGCAGACTCTAGGCGGCAATTCGTTCCTGCCTTCGGACGAAACCACCCAAACGACTCAGGTAGTCGACGACTTTTCCAAGGTTTACGGCGCTCACGGCTTCAAGATGGGTGTTGAATACCAGCACGTAGTGTTCAATACCCTCCAGCCGGCCTGGTCGCACGGCCAATTCGACTACAACGGTACCTTCACAGATATTCCGAACAATAACGGCAATACCACCGGTATCGCACAATTTGTTCTGCCGCCGACAGCCGCGACAGTTCCCAATGGAGTGAATTACTCCGGAGGCTCTGACCAGGTGTACGCGTCCAACATCAACAAAACCTATGATGAACGAGCCTACTTCGCGACTTACTTCCAGGACGACTGGAAGGTCAGTCCCAAGCTGACTCTCAATCTCGGCTTGCGTTGGGAATACTTTGGGCCCATTAACGAGCAAAATGGCGGCCAAGCCAACTTTGTTCCCAATTACAAGGGGAATCCGACGTTCATCATCCCGGCTTCGGGCAAAGACAATAGGCAATTATCTTCGACGGCCAATAATCCGTCCCTGGCCGGCAACGGCTTTATCGATCTGCTGGCCAAGGATGGAATTGCGCTCTTGTCGACCGACAAGTACGGCAAGGGATTGCTCAAGCCACAATACAATAATTTCGCGCCACGCTTCGGCTTTGCCTATGAAGTAAGCCCGAAGCTGGTGGCGCGCGGCGGTGTGGGTCTCTTTTGGAACGCCTTCGAGAATCAGGGTTACGGACCGAATATCGGTGAGAATTATCCCTTCGTATACAACTTCGACTACGTCCCAAAAGTTCCTAACGGATCCCCTAACGGCTTATCTGCAGTCGCACCTGTTAACTACAACACGCCGTATGCTGGCTGCGGGACAGCAGGTCCGGGTGGAACCGCGACTTTTGAGTCCGGCTTCTCCTGCCTTGCATTCACCCCTCTTGACGTCAACGCATCCGGCCTGGGGCTGCAGGGGCTTCAGTTCAATTTCGTAGATCCCAAAACCCTCGCCGCTAACCTTTCTTTCCAGTATGCGCTCACTCACTCCATGTCGGCGCAGGTCGCTTATGTACTCACAAAGGCCGACAATCTGCAGATGAATCTTGGCGCGAATAACGTGACCGCCCTTCTGCCGTACAACGCTAGTACCACGGGTCCGGTCGGTGGAGGGTCCCTGGGTCAAGAGCCTTTTCCGGATTTCGGAGGTGGTTCGACTGGGCGAATGATTGGAGCCAGCGTTTACAACGGCTTACAAACCAAGCTCGAACAGCAGTTCTCGAGCGGACTGAGTTACCTGCTCACGTACACGTTTTCAAGAACCTTTACGGACGCCGGCGACTTGTTGAATGGCGGTAGTCTGAATGGCTCTCGCGCGCCAGACGTGCCGGGCTTTGGTGTCCGTGGAGATTGGTCGCTGGCCTCTTTTAACGTCACCAACGTGTTCCATTTCAGCGGCGGGTACCAACTACCCTTCGGCAAAGATAAGCCTTATCTGAGCAACACGGGCAAGCTGGGGAATGGGTTCGTCGGAGGGTGGAGCATAAATTGGATTACTACCCTTCAAGGTGGCCAGCCTCTCTCCCTCGGTTGCCCGACTGGAACGACGGCCGGCACAGGCTGCAACGATGTGACCGTCGCTGGGCAGAGCCCGAAGCTCGGTATCAAGGAACGGCCAGATGCAAGCGGCAAATTGACTCCGTATTCACTGAATAACCCGGCAGCCTTCCAACAGCCTTGCGAGCTGGGCAACCCAACACCCACACCATCCGGATGTATACCTGAGACTGGGTTTGGTGTTCTGGGTGACCGTCCGGGGACGACGACCGGGCCAAGCTACCACCGGTTCGACTTCTCAACATTCAAAAACATTCCGATCAATGAACGCTTCAGCATGGAGTTCCGGGCTGAGTTCTTCAACATCGTCAACCATCCGAATTTCAATGCTCCGGGATTCGGCGGCAACGGCGTTGTCTCCATCGCGAACTCAACCAACTTCAACAACACTAACTTCGGCGCCATCGGATCTACCCGCGATGCTCCCAACGCTCCGAGGCAAATACAATTTGCTTTGAAGTTGTATTACTAGGCTAAGATGAAAACACCCCGTAAAGGCCGCTTTTGCGGCCTTTCGGGGTGTTTCTGCGTAGCGCTTCGCTCACGCGGTATCGACAAAGGTGGGCTGTGAGCAAAAGGTACTGGTCCCGGGGGATGGTTCTTAATTCTCTTGTGTTTTGCGCGGCGCTTGCCACAGGCCAGGACCATCAAAACCAGACCCAGGCGCCCCAGACCCAGGTGTTAGATCGTCAGTTTCAATCAGCGGTCTCTCAATACAACGCAGGAAAGTTTGCCCAGGCTGCGGCGCAGCTGGAAGCCCTGTTGCCCTATGCGCCAGGGACCTTTGAGGTTCATGAGCTCTTGGGCCTGGTCTATGCGGGAGAGTCACAGGACGCTAAGGCCGTAGAGCAACTCGAAATCGCGGCTCGATTGAAGCCGGATTCGGCAGCCGCCCGAACAAATCTGGCAGCCAGTCTCTTTCACTCAGGCAAATCGGAGTTGGCGGAGGCGCAGTTTCGTAAGGCTCTGGAACTGGAACCTCGCAACTACGATGCTAACCACAATCTAGGTGAACTCTACATCCAGTCCAGAAGGATTGCCGAGGCGGTGCCACTGCTTGAAAAAGCGCAGGAGATTCGTCCTTCTTACGACAATGGGTATGATCTCGCACTGGCGTATTTCGAAACTGGAAAGCTTGGTCAAGCCACGCAACTCGTTCAAAATCTTGAACAGACGAAGAATACCGGAGAATTGCATAACCTGCTGGCTCAAATCGATGAAAAGAGCGGAGACTTTGTGTCCGCGGTGAACGAATATGAAGCCGCCGCACACATGGATCCGAGCGAGGGCAACCTCTTCGATTGGGGCAGCGAACTTCTTGTTCATCGGACCTACGAGCCGGCCATTGAAGTGTTCGAGACAGCTACGCAGCGATACCCCAGCTCTGCTCGTTTATTGATCGGCCTGGGCATGGCGTACTATTTGCGAGGCAAATACGACGAAGCTGTCAAGGCGCTTCTTGCGGCTGCCGATTTAAGTCCGGCTGATCCGCGTTGTTATCTTTTTCTCTCCAAAGCCTATGACAGCTCTCCCAACCACGCGGACGAAGTGATCGAAAGATTTCACCGCTTCTCTGAGCTCCAGCCGCGCAATGCGCAGGCGCAATACTATTACGCCATGAGTTTATGGAAAGGCAAACGGGCCGAAGATCCAGGCTTCGATCTCAAGCAGATCGAAGCTTTGCTGCAAAAATCAATCGCACTGGACCAGGCGTTTCCCGAAGCCCACGTGCAGTTGGGCAACCTCTACGCCGACCAGCATGAATATGCAAAGTCCATGCCAGAGTATGAGCGAGCTCTCGAGTTGAATCCCAATCTGCCCGACGCCCATTACCGCCTCGGGCAGGATTATGTTCACACCGGGCAAAAAGATCGCGCCCAATCGGAATTCGATATCTATCAACGCCAGCGAGCCGCGCACATGGCTGAACTGGATAAGCAGAAGGATGAAGTCCGTCAGTTCGTCTACTCCGCGAAGGGAGAGCCCTCGGCAAAGCCATGATCGTTTCCACCACCCAAGTCGATCGCGGGGCACCCGGGCATAGCTCTCACGGAGACGGTGAAGCCTCAGAGGGCTCGACGAGGTCTAACAAAACTTGACACCCGCGCAACAACTCGCTCACACACTAGGCCGCAGCCGGCGCGATTTCCTGCGCGATGCGGCGGGCTTGGCCGTGGGCAGCACCCTGTTGAGCGCTAGTCCGCTGGTGCGCGGAGCCGTCGCTCAAAAGAAGCGCAAGACCATCGTCATCACCTTCGGCGGGGGTGCACGCGATCAAGAAACTTTTGCCCCGGAAGGCCGGGAAAACATCCCCAATCTGCTCAAGGAATTGATACCGCAATCGAGTTTTTTTACCCATGTGGCGAACCAGGGCATCCTCGGTCATTACGTAGCCACCGCGAGCCTAGCCACCGGGGTGTACGAAACCCTGAACAACTTCTCCGCTGTTCCGCCGCAGCACCCCACAGTCTTCGAGTACTTTCGCAAGGATCTACATCGTCCGGTCTCCGATGCTTGGGTGGTCGCGCCCAGCAACGGCTTCAATCGCATCGGTGAGAGCGACTACCGTTCCTTCGGTCCGGGGATGGGGGCAACCGTCGTATTACCCAAGCACCTGCTGGGTGCGGCCATGTCTGGCACTTCGACAGATTACGAGCACCTGCTGCGGGACAACTACGAAACACCTCTTTACACTCCCCCGCTGGCAGGCAGCGAGTTTGAGCTGCAGCAGCTGGAAATGATCCTCAAGCTTTCCGTGGATGACTTCAAGGCCCACGCGCGCACTGTATCCAGTCCCGACGAGTTGTCGATGTTCATCGCGCGCAGGCTTATGCAGCAGGAGTCGCCTAGTCTGCTTTGGATTACCATGCACGACATCGATATCGCACACGCGGGCGCTTACTCGCTATACGTGGATGCCATTCGCCGCACCGATCGCCTTTGCGCGGAGTTCTGGAAAACGGTGCAAAGCGAACCGGAATATGCAGGAAACACGACGCTGTTTATCCTGCCGGATTTTGGACGCGATGCAGACCAGGATCCTGGTGGCAACGGATTTCAGCACCACCGCACCGGCGACGTAGCTTCACGTACTACCTGGATGATTGCGCTGGGCGCCGGTGTTCGGCCAGGCGTCGTCTACGACCATCCGATGCAATCGATTGACCTCGTGCCCACCCTGGGGGCCATGATGGGGTTCAGCCCGTCGCTTTGTCAGGGCAAGGTGATCCAAGAACTGGTTTAGTTCTATGCTTCCACGCGATCTCAAGGCCGAGCAGTTCGCAGGTTATCCACCCCAGGCAAAGGCCCTGGCCGTGGCCCATCTCAGCGCCTTGCAGCAGCTTCCGCTCACTTTTGTGCCCAGCCTGCTGCGCGAACTCATCGACTACGACTACAAGTTTCCTGCTGAGCGCAAAGAAATCGACAAGGAACTCGCCAACCTCAGCTCTCTTTCGCAGCCGCAGCTGACCGATTGGTTTCAAGCCTTCTCGCAAGTTTCCCTTTCGCCAGAACTTGAACAATCCGATTGGATCAACCGGCCCGCTCGCTTTGTGGAACAGCTATCAGCCTACCTGTGGACCACGCAGCAGTTGGACAACTTCCGTAAAGCCGCGACCGTTTACGGCGATCGTTTGCGATCCGCGGCGCCTCCTGATTCCATTCCGGTGCGTAGGCTGGGTATCGCCGTAATCGGACAGGGTGTTGTCTCCTATGACGCGCCCATCTTCCGCAACCTGCGCCCGCACGGCGCCTATTTTGCGGGAGTCAAGCCCGAGAACGGACTGACACTGTTGCTGAATGCGGTGGAGGCTCGGGCTAAAGCGTATCCAACGCCATACAGTCATTGGTATATCGATGGCGGGCAGCCAGTGGATCACAGCCCTTTGCTCACGTGCGTGTCGTACCAGGCGCTGGAGCCCGTCCGCGCAGCCTTGCTGCACAACTTGCACACACAGATTCAGAAGCCAGGCATGGGGCCGGAAGAACTAAGTACCCACCTGGCTGCGTTGCTCCCCTCTGACCTGGGTATGAGCAAAGCAGGAGACGAGGTACTCGACCGCTTTCAGGTAAGACTGCTCACGGAAGGTTCCGGAACCCAGATCTTCAGCACCACCTTTGCCCAATGGACAGCCCGCGAGGCCCTGCGCCGCGCCCAGCCGCTCACCATGCTCGTCCGCTTCGCTCCCAGGCAGCGGCAGCGGCCAATGAACGAGCTGCTGAGCGGTGGCCACACCAACGTCGAACTCGACCTGGCCGGTTCGTTGGTCGACGCGAATATGGGCGCATACTACCACTGGATCAACCAGCAGCGACTGCCGGCAGCTGATCAATCGGCGTTCCTGGTTTGGTTTGAAGGTCATAATCAGGCGATCGCAATAGGACCCTCCATTCCGCGTGGGACCGTATCAGCGACATCGGCTGATCCTGGCGAATTGGCTGCGCTGGTTCTCGCCTGAAAGCGCTTTGGCCGATGAAGATGCGGCGGACGAATGTTAAATGGGTGGCCGAGGTCTCGCTTTTGAGACCTCGGCCACCCATTTAAGGTCTGGAGGGTGCAGTTTGATCTTCGACAGAGGGAGCCGCTGAGAGACTCACCCAATGCCTTACTTCACCCGAACCGTAGGTTCCACCGACAAGCCCGGCCGCAACAGACGATCCTTGTCCTCGCTTCGATCCGACAGATCGATTCTCACCGGAACCCGCTGCACCACCTTCACATAATTACCCGTGGCATTTTCCGGCGGAAACAAGCTCAGCACCGAACCGGTCGCGCCTCCGATCTGCGTGACTGTACCGTCGTAGTCGCGCCCGTATGCGTCGACGTGAATCTTGACATGCTGTCCGGGACGCATCAGCCGTAGCTGTGTCTCCTTGAAGTTGGCCGTGATCCAGACATCGTCAAGCGAAACCAGGGTCATGAGATTCTGTCCTACGCTGACGTTTTGCATCACTTCCAGGCTCTTCTTGGTGATGATTCCATTCACCGGGGCAACGATGCGGGTGTAACTCAGGTTCAATTTGGCTTGCGCCAACTCCGCCTGAGCCTGCTGCATCTGTGCCGCTGCCTGGTCCGCCTTGGCTTTTTGAATCTTGACCTGGTCCGGAGCCGTTTGCGCGGTTTTCAAATCCGCTTGTGACTGGATCACCCGGTCGCGCGCAATGCGGACCGCATCCTCAGCGGCTGCCTCACTCGCCTTGGCGCCTGCCAATGCTGCCTTGTCTGCATCGGCCGTTGCTACCGTAGCGTCAAATTGTTGTTTCGAAATCACGTCCTTTTCGACCAATGGCCTGTACCGCTCAAGATCCAGTTGGGCTTTGATGTTGTTCGCTTCCGCTTGCCGTACCTGGGCTTGTGCCGCTTCCAATTGTCCCTGGGCCTGTTGCACTGAAGCGGTCGACGTGCGCACTCCCGAATTGGCCGACTGCAGCGTCGAGCTGGTATTCACTCCGATCACCGGCACGTTCACTCGCACCGCTTCATAGTTGGCTTCGGCACTCTGCAGGCTGGCTTCGTCCTGCTGCACGGTTACTTCAAAATCCTTCGGATCGATCTCTGCCAGCACCGTTCCGGCTTGTACCAACTGATTCTCCTCCACGTTGACTTTGATCACCTGTCCGGCAACCCGGGCGCTGATCTGTATCAGGTGACCATCCACCTGGGCGTCGTCCGTGTCTTCGTAATAGGTGGAGTGCCACCAGAACAGCAGCGCGCCCACCACCAGCACCGCGACCACGCCGATGACAATAAAGCGCCGCCGGCCCTTCTTGCGGGGAGGGCTGTCGAGATCCTGCTGGTCGTTGTTTCCGGCCTGGGGACCCTCTTCTTCTACGGTAGTTGCACGGCCTGATTCCGCATTCTGTTCCGCCACCGCTACTTACCTCCCACATAATCCTTGTAATTCGTTTGTGCGATGCCCATGGCCCGGGCGAGAGACAGCTTCGCCACGTTGTGCTGGTAAAGGCTCGAAACCAGTTGGTCATCGGCCTGAGCCATCGATGCCTGGGCTTGCGACACCGCAAGATTGTCGGCAACGCCAGCCGCGTATCGCTGTTGCGCTTCGCTCAAGGCCTCGGTTGCCAATGCTGCGTTACTGGTGGCAACCGATACCTGCTTCGCTGCTGCTTCAATGTCGAGAATACTGTCGCGCACATCGGCGCTGATCTGTCCCCGCAGGTCGTTCAACTGTGCCTGTTTCTGTTCCAATTGAGCTTGCGCGTCACGCGCATCACCACGCAATTTAGCCTCTTCAAACAGCGGCACGGATGCTGTGCCTACCGCGTCAAACGTTCCGTGGGAATGGCCCAGTGTCGGCCCTATGTCGCCGTAGTCGCCCGAAAAGGCGATGGTAGGGTAGCGTTCGGCGGTGGCTGCGGAGCGCGAAGCCCGCGCGCCCTCTACCTGCTGCTGCAACGCCTGCAAGTCGTGCCGGCGCGCTAGACCCTGCTGCACCGCGGCGTTTACATCCACGTTGTCCAGAGCCTTGAAAGGCGCCTGGTCGGCTAACTCATAACTTTGTTCGAGTGGCAGCCCGATGGCGCGGGCCAACGCGATTTTGTCTTTCTGATACTGGTTTTGCGCCGAAATTAAAGTCTGCTGTTGCGTCTGGTAATCCACCCGGGCGCGCAGTTCGTCCAGTAGCGGGGCCGTCCCAGCCTGGTGATTCGCCACTGCTTGATCGAGCGACACCTTCGACGTGTTTACCTGCGCTTGCGCTGTTTGCACCCGCGACGCGTCCGCGATGCAAAGTAAATACGCATTGCCGACCGTAAGCACGACCATGTCTTTGGCATCCTCGATCGAAAGCTTCGATCCCTGGAAGTTGTGTTTCGAGGCCAGATAATTATCCAGCGACGACAAGTTCAAGAGCGACCACTGCACCGAACCCCGAATGTCGGTATAACCAAACGGCCCGATGATGCTAAAACCGGGAATTGACAGGCCTTCGGCCTTCAGGTTGATTTGTTGTACTGACTCTTTAGCCGTCCCAGTCACCGTAGGCAGCAAAGCCTGCAGTTGCTGGAGCTGTTGCGCCCGCGCCGACCCTGCGTTGGTGCCCGAGAGCACCAGGCCGAGGTTATATTGCAATCCCATGTGGATGGCCTGATCGAGGCTCAGCGCAAGCACACCCGGGACCGGAGCCTGTTTCACAATGCTGCCCTGATAAGTGTTGCTGTTCACCTGGGCCGGCGCCGCCTGCACGGACGTGCCGCTCGAGCTATTGCCATTCGGCGCCGCACTCCCACCGAACCCACCAGCCCCTGAGGGCTGGCCCTGGCCGTGTGACGCGGGCGGGCTCAGGGTCAAACTGAGGAGCATTACCAGCCCCGTAACCCACAATGCACCCGAATTACGTCTCATCCGGCAGTCAACCTCGGCAAACAAACCTCTGGCCCAAAAAAAGGCAGCACCAACTTCGATGCCGAATGGCCCGTCAACTATTCAAAATAAAGCCTATCAGCGCTGAGGGCGCGCTGCTTCGGGAAGGGTGGAACTGGGTAGGAAAAGCTTTATCCGATTCAGGCCGGCATCAGGGCAGTCTGCGCACTCATCAGGCAGGTAGCCAGCGAGCAAAGCGCCTGGCGATAGGCAGTCCCGACCTGGTCTCGACGCCACCCTTGAGCCCCCCTCGCTCCGCTCTGGCGAAGGCTCTCCGCAGTCTGCTCGCCGTCTTGTCCAGCTACCGCACGCAGGACAAAGATTGCCCGTAAGGCCGGCGCCAACCGTTCCAGCCATTCGCGCATACTGGCCCGTCCGGGACCCGAGATCATCGCTCCAAACTGCTCCCCGGTCAAACCCGCGGCATCCAGATCATCGGTCTCAAGGCAAACGGCGTCCGCCGGCGGCGCGCTCGGCACCGCGAACGCTTCCGGATACAGACCGGCCATTCGCTGGACCGCGGTCTGCACTAGCAAATGGCGCGCCTCGTCATATGCCAGTGCTCCCTCCGCACAGGGATCCGCTTCCACTTTGGCCACGCTCTGCTCGACCAGGGAAACCGCTTCCTGCTCATCGCCCAACAGCAAGGCCGCGATCTGAAAAAGGTGCAACGCCGTATCCTCGGCCATCAACTGCCCCAAATCTTGCTCGTTCATACGTGTCTCCTTGTCGGTTGGCCCCGCGACTCTGTCATCTTCCATCCTCCCGCAACCTCTCTCCAGGCGTCAAATCCTGGAGGATTTTGACTTTCTTCCTCCACCGGTTCCGGGTCGTGGTTTAGTAAGGTAGACAAGGCAGACAATATGAGTACGATCGTTGGGTTGTCGCCAATCTCCCTATGGACAGTGTGACGAAAGATCCTCAAAGTTTGTTCATCGGCCGCGATGAATCGTGGCTGAGTTTTAACCGCCGAGTGCTCGAAGAAGCACAGGATCCTGACAATCCCCTGCTGGAGCGGGTGAAGTTCCTTGCCATCACCGCCAGCAATCTCGATGAGTTTGTTGAGATCCGGGTTGCCGGCATCATGCAGCGCATTGAAGACGGGTACACGGAGCCGGGCTTCGACGGCTTGACCCCGCGGCAAACCCTCGATGTCGTGGTCGCCGATATGCACGAATTCGTCCGCGATCAGTACCGCTGTTGGACCCGGGACCTACGCCCGGCACTCTACAAGAATGGGATACGTGTCCTGGATTGGGGTGGAGTGGACGAGGCCGCCCGCGCTCATGCGCTGGAGTACTATCAGCGCGAAGTAGACCCGCTGCTGACACCCATCACCATCGACCCTGCACACCCCTTCCCTCGGGTTCTCAACAAGGCGCTTTGCCTGGCTCTGCTCTTACGCCGCAAGCGCAAAGGCGCCAGCGGTGCCTTGCTGGGCGTGCTCACTGTTCCCCGCGCGCTCCCCCGGCTGGTGCCCGTGCCTTCCAGCTCCGGAACCCACGACTTCGTCTTTCTCGCCGACCTGATCGAGCACAACGCCACCGGGATGTACCGTGGTTATGAAATCCTTTCCACCGCCGCCTTTCGCGTTACCCGCAACAGCAACCTGTATTTCCAGGAAGAGGAATCGCGCAGTCTGCTGGATAGTGTGCGCTCCGAGCTGCACAATCGCCGCAAAGGAGATGCCGTTCGTCTGGAGATCGAAGAAGGTGCGGATGCCGAGATTGTCGACCGCCTGCGCATGAATTTCGAACTGGAGGATAGCCAGGTATTTTCAACGGATGGGCCGGTCAACCTGTCCCGCTTGATGAATTTGTACTCCGACACACGCCGCCCGGACCTCAAATTCAGAGACTTCCTGCCCCGGGAACTCCGCCTGAACCGGCGGTCGGAAGATCTTTTCGACGAACTACGCCACCACGATCTGATGCTCCATCACCCGTTCGATTCCTACGATGCCGTGGTCAACTTTATCCAGTTGGGGGCGCAGGATCCGCGGGTAGTCTCTATGAAGCAGACGCTTTACCGCACCAGTTCCGACTCGCCCATGTTTCATGCCCTGACCGAAGCGGCGCAAACCAAAGAGGTGACAGTCGTAGTCGAGCTGATGGCGCGTTTTGATGAGGCATCGAACATCCGCTGGGCACGCAATCTTGAGGATTCCGGGGTGCAGGTCTTCCATGGCATCGTGGGGCTCAAGACGCACTGCAAGCTGGCCCTGCTCATACGCCGGGATCCGGACGGAGTGACCCGCCGCTATGCTCATCTCGGCACCGGCAACTACAACCCCAACACCGCGCGCTTTTACACCGACATCAGCCTGCTGACTGCCGACCCTGAAATTACGGCCAGCGTGCATAGTGTCTTCAATTACCTTACTGCCCACTCTGAATCAGACGATTACGCTCCTTTGCTGGTGGCGCCGCTTACTCTGGCAGAGAGCACCATCCGCATGATCCACCGGGAGCGGGAACACGCCTTGGCAGGACGCCCCGCGCATATTATCGCCAAGATGAATTCGCTGCTCGAACAGGCGGTGATTGAAGCGCTCTATGAGGCTTCGAAGGCTGGCGTACAGATCGATCTGATCGTGCGCGGTATTTCTTCCATCCGTCCCGGCATCCCTGGCGTTAGCGAGAACGTTCGTGTGCGTTCGGTGGTAGGCCGGTTTCTCGAGCACAGCCGCATCTTTTACTTTGCCAATGGAGGTGCGGACGAAATCTACTGTGGCAGCGCTGACTGGATGCCGCGCAACCTGTTTGAGCGATGTGAAGTTGTTTTTCCTATTCGGGATGCGCAAATTCGTAATCGCATTCGCCACGAGATTCTGGCCGCGTATTTGGGCGACACCGCCAAGTCGCGCATTGAGACCGCCCACGGCGACTACCCCCGGGTTCGCGCGCCCGAGGGCAAGTCTTTCAGCGCTCAGGATTTCTTAATCCGTGTGGCGGAGGGCCGGGACAGCATTGACAGCATTCCTCTATCGGCTTGGGAGCCGGAGGAAGTCCCTATGGCCTTAACTGAAGCCGAGGAAATCGCAGCCCCAGCCAAGCCGCCGCGCCGCAGAGCACCGCGCAAGGCCCAACCAACTGCCTCTTAGGTTGTAACAGGCACGAACACTCACAAGCCTCAAGCATTCCTTTTGTCCAGCAGGGCAACGATCTCCCGCGTGGTTCCCGTTTCCCCCAACCGGGGAAAGATTCGTGTTGTGCTGTTCACGTGAGCATCCGCGTGCATGTCAGTCATGGCGTCGATCGCCAGGGTGACGTGGTATCCGAGCTCGTGCGCCTGGCGCGCGGTCGATTCGACCCCGATGCTGGTGGCGATGCCAGCGATCACCACCTGGGTGACGCCCAGCCTCTTCAGGTGTTCATTCAAGCTGGTGTTAGTAAAAGCACCCCACGTCTGCTTCGTCACAGTGTGGTCCCCGGGATGCTGGTTCAGCTCCGGGGCGAGATCGGTCCATCCCGCGGGAAACCCTTGCGTGCTACGGGTTTGTTCTGCTCGGCCGGGTGCGCCGCCGGCTACGTTGACCAACACGACAGGCAACTCGTGGCGGCGAAACGCGTCCGCCAGGCTGCGCGCGTGCTTGACGACATCCGCGGTCGGGTGTGCGGTGGGCAACGCAACGATGCCTTTCTGTAGATCGATAACGATCAAAGCAGTCTTTTGATCAAGTGTGGTTAGTGCCATGATGATTCTCCTTCGACAAGCGCTTGAGCAGTTTCACTGCATGAGCAAGTTCTTCTTGCTCCGCGGGCGCGAGTTCGGTTTGGATGGCGCGGGACAGCCAGTCTTCATTGGCCGCCCGTCCCGCCTTGAGCCATTCCCGACAGGTATCGGTGAGCGACAAGATGGTTTGCCGGCCATCGGCCGGATCGGGTAAACCACGCACCAGCCCT
Organism: uncultured Acidobacteriaceae bacterium; assembly: GCA_963826875.1. GTDB lineage: Bacteria > Acidobacteriota > Terriglobia > Terriglobales > Acidobacteriaceae > PALSA-350. The sequence continues at coordinate 108,022 of CAWGYP010000007.1, forward strand.
GCAGTCTCAAGTGCAGAAACCGTTGCGCCCATGGACTGCGGGCGCACCCCTTCCACTCGCGCCAGAGTCGTCACGGTCGCGGGTCCTTCCCGGTCCAGGCGACCGATCACGCACAGCTGAGACCAGGTCAGGTCACCCACACTAGCCTGTTCGCGGAATTTTCGCTTCAGGTTGCCGATCGCAACCCGAAGCTCGGCCGCTAAAGCCAATGTCTGGGCTTTGTCCACGCGTTCACCCTAGCAGGTATGAAGCAAAACTACAAAGTTTACCTTCATTAATATGGGTCTCATCGGCCACTCTCGTAGACTGAATCTTGGCTCAACGTCTTTACCATCTTGCGCAATGGTGGCATCTGCTAAGCCTTGATGCACCCACCGTGGCTGCCCTCTGGTCGTGGTTTTTCGTATACGCCATGCACCTGCACCTATCCTTCGTCCAGGCGCTTCTACTCCCCGTTGGCACCTGGTTGCTCTACGTGGCTGATCGTATTCTCGACGGGCTACGCTCGGGCGAGATGCTTCGCGAACGTCATCATTTTCACGCTCGCCATCGCACCCCTTTTCTGCTGGTGTCCGCCCTTCTGGTCATTCTTTTGGCGTATATGGTGGCTACTCACATGCGGCCCGAGGCACTGCGCGACGATGCGTGGATCGGTTCTTTTGCCCTGCTTTATCTGTTTGCCGTTCATCGTACGCCGGCTCGCCGGCTACCCAAGGAGTTGGCCGTGGCTCTTATTTTCGCCTTTGCCACTGCCGTGCCCGCCTGGTCTCGGCTCCACGCCAGGAAAGAGCAGCTGGCGCCGGCCGTCATCTTCTTTGCCCTGCTTTGCTGGATCAATTGCGTGGGTATCGAAAAGTGGGAAGGCGGTAAATTCCACGCGACTACCCACTGGGCGAGCCTGCATCTTCGCGCAATCGTAACCATGATTGCGCTATTTTCGCTGGCTGCAGCTCTCTTTGCTCCTTCGCGGGGCCTGATGGCGGTTTATCTTGCGGCGTTGCTCAGCAGTGGGCTGCTTTTTGCCCTGGATACCCACAGCCCACATCTTTCACCCCTTCAACTGCGCATCGCCGCGGATGCCGCGCTACTGACACCGTTGGCCTTGTTTCCCTTTGCCCGGTGAAGATTTCACCGCAGCGTAGAAGGCCAAATGCATTGAGACCCGTCAACTTCGATCCCATTGCCCGCCCGTATCGATGGCTCGAATACCTGAGTTTCGGGCCGTGGCTCGCCCGCTGCCGCACTGCGCAACTCGCGCACTTGACCGGCGCGCGCCACGCCCTGCTCTTAGGCGATGGGGACGGGCGCTTTTTGCAGCACCTGCTGGCTGTCAATTCTGGTCTTCATGCGGATGTAGTCGACTCCAGCCGGTCCATGCTCGCAATACTCAAACGCCGGGTTCGCTGCTCCGGTGAGAAAATCCGCCTGCACCTTGCGGATAGTCTCGAATGGGACCCCAGCGGGGCGATCGGGGCCATCGGGGCCATCGGTCAATACGATCTGATCGTCTCTCACTTTTTCCTGGACTGCTTCTTTCCTCATCAATTGGAGCAACTCTTCGATCGGGTCCTTCCTCATGCTGAGCCCGGTGCGCAATGGGTCGTGTCGGAGTTCGCCGTTCCCCGCAATCCGCTTACCGCTTTTCTCGCCCGTGGAATCATCGCTTCCCTGTATCGAGTATTCGGCTTGCTGACCGGTTTGCCTGTGCGCGCTCTGCCCGATTACGCCGGCTCCATGCTCCGCCGGGGTTTGGTGCTCAGCCATGAGCGCCGCTTCCTGGCCGGACTCTTGCGCTCCGAACTCTGGACGCTATCCTCTGCGCCGCGAAAATGAACTAGAATGCCGCATGCCCTCGCTGCAATCGCGCCTGCTGGCGATTTTCCCCCTTCTGTGTGTCCTCTCTGCACGGGGACAGGTGTCCGCGGTGTACTCTCCTGACGGCAAACCTCTCTCCCAGCGGGTCGTAGCGTATCGGATCCAAGCCAGCCTCAATACCGAGGCAAAGACCCTGGACGCAACTGAGAATATCGAATACCGCAACCCCTCCAGCCAACCGATTGCCAGTATCCCTTTTCATCTCTACCTCAACGCATTCCGCCCCCAGTCGACCTTTTCCATGGAGGCGCACCGTGACGGCGTCGGAATCTCCTACGGTAAGGAAGAGCAAGGCTCCATCGACATCAAGAGCATTTCCATCGAGGGCTTCGGCGACGTTTCACAAAGTACACGATTCGTTGCCCCGGACGACGGCAATCAGGAAGACCATACAGTGATGGAAGTCTCGCTACCCAAACCGGTTGCGCCCGGCGAGATAATTCGCTTGCAACTGGCTTTCCATGACAAGTTCCCCCTCGCAGTTGCGAGAAGCGGATACAGGCGCGATTTCATCATGGGCGCGCAGTGGTTTCCTAAAGTCGGCGTCCTTTGGCACGACCAGTGGAATTGCCATCAATATCACTCCGAGACAGAATTCTTTGCTGATTTTGGTACCTACGACGTGGACCTCACCTTGCCGAAGCGTTATATCGTCGGCGCCAGCGGCATCCAGACCGGGGAGCAGATCAACTCCGACGGAACCTCCACGCTCAGTTTCCGCGGCGAAGACATCCACGACTTCGCCTGGGCCGCTTCACCCCACTTTCAAGTGGCCGATGATGTCTTCGTGAACAGCCTCGGTCCGGTCAAGCTGCACGCGTTGGTTCTGGCCACGAATGCTGATAAGCGCCAGCGTTATCTCGCTACCCTGAAGCAGAGCATGCAGAAATTCGATGAGTGGTATGGACCCTATCCTTACAAGCAGATCACGTTGATTGATCCTGAGCCAGACTCGGAGATCGGCGAAATGGAGTACCCAACGTTGATCACAGCCGGAGCGGATTGGTGGGAGCCGTCGTGGTATCACGAGGGCATGGACGAGACTACTGTCCACGAGTTCGGTCACCAATACTGGTACGGTATGGTGGCCACCAATGAATTTGAAGAACCGTGGCTGGACGAAGGTATTAATTCCTACAGCGAAAGCAAAGTGATGGGCTCGCTCTTCGGTCAAAATACTTCGGATCTGAATGGGCGCACCTTCTATTTGAGCGACGAAGAGGACCAACGGCTGTCCTATCTCCGGCATCCCAATGAAGACCCAATTGTGCGCCTGGGATGGAAATTCGCCAATACGTTCAGTTACGGTAGCGTCGTATACGGTAAGACTGCGACAGCGCTCACCACCCTGCAATCGCTCCTCGGCGAGCCGATGCTTCGCCAGGTCTTGCGGACCTACTTCATGCGCTACCGCTTTCAGCATCCGACGGGGTCCGATTTTTTTGCGACCGTCGAAGAAGTAACCGATCGCAAGGACCTGGAGCCTTACCTGGTGCAGGCTTTTCAGGGCACCGACGTGCTCGACTACTCAGTAGACTCTCTCACCTCGGAGCTCGGTGAGGGGTCGAAGAACGGCACTGCAGCGGCGCGCTACCACACCAGTGTGATGTTGCGGCGCAACGGTACTTTCCTTCTTCCCGTAAAACTGGAAGTAGCCTTTGCTGACGGCTCGATGCAGCAGGCCGTCTGGGATGGTAAAGATCGCTGGGCCCGGTTCTCCTGGGACACTCCTTCGCGAGCAACTTACGCCCAGGTGGACCCCGATCGGAACGTACTTCTCGACACTAATTTTTTTAACAACAGCTCCAGCCTGCAACGAGACCTGACGGCTCGTTTTAAATTGACGAATTACTGGGTCTTCGCCCAGCAATTGCTGGCACAATGGGTTTCGTTCCTGGTCTGACATGACGATCGAATTACAAACTTCTGCGGTGCCACCAGCGCGGGCTAAACGTCCGCTACCCAATCTTCTCCTGCAGGGGCTTCAACTGGGTCTACGCAATTGGCCTTGCGTTGTCTGGACCTATGCCGTAAACCTGATTTTTGCCGTGCTGGGCGGTATACCGCTCGCCAGCGGGCTTTCTCCCTATCTTGATCACAGCCTCGCTGCCAAACAGATTGCCGGCACATTAGATACTTCCTATCTGCGAGAGCTGGCCAATCAGGTTCGCGGCACCGGCTTTTTCCCGATGGTGATCCACACCGCGGTCTGGATCAATTTGATTCAGGTTCTGGTGCTTTTTGTGCTTTTTACCGGCAGCGTGTTTGTCTATGTATCCGCTGAACCGCCACGCTTATCTGTTCTGCTACGGGGCGGCATCGCGTATTTTTGGCGTTTTGTACGGGCGGCCATCGTGGCCGGCTTCGCTGCGGCTCTGATTCTGGGTCTCCTGCTTGGCGTGCGGGGCCTGTTGTTGGATCGCGCCAGCAACTTCTACGTCGGGCGGCAGATCTTCCTCTACTCGGCAATCAGTGCTGGGCTGATTCTGCTTTCGGCCTTGCTGGTGCGGCTCTGGTGGGACCTCGTCGAGGCGTATATCGTACGCAACGCCATGGACGGCGAGCGACGCATCCTGCCCGCCCTCATGCCCGCCTGGCGACTGCTCTTTCGTCATTTTTTTCGCGCCTTTGGCAGCTTCTTTGTCGCCGGTCTGGCGGGTGTCTTCGCCTTTGCCTTATGCCTTTTTCTCTGGAGACTGCTTCCCGCCAACCAGGTATGGATTGCCTGCCTGCTGGCACAGCTTGGGTTATTTCTCTTACTGGCTGGCCGGTTCTGGCAGCGGGGGATCGGGGCCACTTTGGTTATGTCCGCAGATCCGCCTCGCATCGCTATGGACGCAATGGAGCCTGAAGAAGGGGAAGCGGTTGAGGAAGAAACTACTACTACTACCTTCAGCGCAGGATACCTGGCGGGTTTGTCCGAACCTACGCTGCGCGACCTGGTGCTGAAATTACGGACAGAGCCATTGGCGAAACCCGACGCCCTTTCCGGCCCGCCCCAACTCTCTGAGCCTGATCCCCCGCAAGCCCTGCCCAAACTAGCAGAAGTGAACGAGCCTTCTGGCTCACTGCTCGCCCGGCACGAAACCAAATTCCCATTGGGGGGAGTGGCCCCTGACAAGCAACCGGATCAAACCGAGCCCGGCGACAAACCGAAAGCTCCGGAAACCCTCGACAAAACCCCACATTCAGAGAAGAAGCCGCTGCCGTAGGGTGGCAAAGCAGTTTCGCAATTGGTGTAGACCGAAGCCACGGGCCTTTTCGTGGTTTTCTCTCAAGGAAAACCACTCCTCGCCGCTTTTGCCAGAGCATGGTAATTGCGAAACTGCCCAAGGCAACCGTCCGCCCACGGCAGCACTTCCAACTGGAATGACCTTCCCAGATCCTGACGTTTTTCCCCGGCCTGGTCCCGACCCCGCTCCTGACCCGGATCCGAACCCCATACCTCTTCCACCCGCTGATCCTGACCCTGAGCCGCCCTTCGGTCCGCTGCCTATGCCCTCGCCGGTCTTCTGATGAAGGCCTTCTCTTGCGCCTGCAGAATTGTTACAATCTGGTGAATCAGTCGAATAGGCCCAGACCAGTCCGCGGCCTGAGAAGAGAAGTCTCAACTCGATGAACCTTTACATTCTCCGTCACGCGAGCGCCGGCGTACGCCGCGCTTCTCTTACCCTTGACGTCAAGCGGCCGCTCGACAAGGAAGGCAAGGAGCAGTGCCTGCTCGTCGCCAGGTATCTGAATGCTTTAAAAGTCCAGTTCGACCTGATCGCCTCCAGCCCCCTCAAGCGCGCTTTGCAGACGGCCTCGCTGGTGGGCACAGAGGTGGCGTACGAAGGCAAGATCCAGATCGCGGACGCCCTTTCGCCGTCAGGTACCGTGCCTGGATTTCAAGCGTTCGTCACCACTCTCTCTGCGTATGAAAACGTCCTGGTGGTAGGCCACAATCCCAACCTGCCCGAATTCCTGGGCTCGCTCATCTGCGCCCCCAGGCCTGCCGGCATCCGAATGCGCAAGGGCGCGATTGCCCGCGTCGATTGCACTCGCCGGCCGGGACAGTTGATCTCTGTGCTGGACCCGCGGATCCTGCGCCTGGTCTATGCCAGCGCGGCGAAAAGCTCCCGCCGGAACACCTCACGGAAATAGTCGGCTTCCTTGCGTAGCGACCAGAGTTCCAGCTCGGCCCCGGTGCGTCCCGGGCTGAGCTCCATCAGCACCCGCTTTGGATAAACCCGCAGGGTCACTTTGAGCACGTCGCTGGCCCGATCCTGGTTGAGGGCAACTGCCAGACGGAGCAGCACCACTGCCCGTTGTACGCGGGTAAATTCCTCCGGAGGGATCGGTCGCATGGTACGGTCTTCCGGGTCGGGACGCGACTTGCCCAGGTAGCGCGCGATGGCCGACATGATGGCTCTTTGTTGGGGAGTAAACCCGAACAGTTCGGAGTTGGCGATGATGTATTGCGCATGCCGATGGTGGCCCTGATAGTTCATGAATTTACCCACGTCGCGCATCATGGCTGCTGCCTCCAGCCAGGACCCGTATTCCCGGGGCAGCTCATGCACCGGCTGCATATCGCGGAATAGTTGCAAAGCATGCTGGCGCACCGCGTCTGCCTGTCTGGGATCCACTCCGTATTGCTTGCATGTGACCAAAACCCCCTGCCACCGTTCCCGTTCGAACGCCTGATGCGCCGCGGTCTTGGCGTCCTGTTCCGCCAGCATCTGGGACAGGATGCCGTCGCGCAGGCCGAGCTCCGAGTAAACGAACCCCGGTAGCGAATAGTGTTCCAGCACCGCGGCATAGACATGGGCGCCCGCTACTACGATCTCGCTTCTTCTGGGGCCGATGCCGGGGATGCTGCTGCGCTGCGTGCTGTTCAATCCCGTGAGCTTGGTGGTCAGCAGACGCACGTTGCGAGTCTCGGTCAACGGTTTCCTCTTGACCCGGCCGTTCTTGCCCGCGCTCTTGCGCATTGCCTGGCTTGCCTGCGATAACGCGGCGGCCGTTCCCGATGTTGCCACCACCTGGGATACCCGCAGAGCACCCAGGCGTCGCTGTCCTTTGCGCAATTCGCGGGCCACAAATTGCTTCATGCGGGCCAATTGCTCTTCGGTGGGCGGGTCATCGGGAAGGAATTCCTTCGTCAGGCGGACCGCGCCCAACGGAAGGCTCACCGTTTCCTGAATGCGTTTGTGCTCGGATAGGGTGATCTCGCAACTGCCGCCGCCCACATCGATCAGCAGGCAGCGGCCCTGCGTGCCGGGTTCGCCCATCACCCCGCGGTGAATGAGGCGCGCCTCTTCCAGGCCGGAGATGATCTCCACCTCCCAACCCGTTTCGGATTTTACCCAGGCTAGAAACGCCTGCGCGTTGCGAGCATCGCGCAAGGCCGATGTGGCCACCGCGCGCACAAAGTCGCCACCATGCAGCTTCACCGCACGATAGAAGCGTTTCAGGGCGACGATGGTGCCCGCCATCGCTTCCGGGGAAATCACGCCGGTTTCGAAAACACTGGCTCCCAACCGCGTAACCTCGCGGTCCTCATGGAGCACTTTGAGCTGATGTTGCTGGACTCGCGCGATTTTCAGTCGGCAGGAGTTGGAACCAATATCAATCGCTGCGTACGTCTGCATCGTCGGGGGGAGATCACCTCAAGATACAACACTTGTTCTTACATTTGCGTGAACAGCCATTCGCCCTCCCAGCGTTACCGACGCGGGTGGACGTTTGCCATGGGCCGCCATCCACTCGCCCAATAGGCGGCCGCGCATGGTCTGCGTGGTCCTCAGGGCTGCGGAAAAATGGCGATCTACTTCGCGTCCGAGCGATGCAGTCAATTCTGTGCCGCCTTTATCGAGAGCCGCGTCGGCCTCTTGTGACAGACAAACCCAGTCATGCCAGTCGCCGATTGCGTCCTGTACCCGCTTCAAGGCCTTGGCGACGCTGCTGTATTCCTGTCCCTCGCTGCCGGATTCGGCCACGTAGCGTGCCTTCTTGGTTGCTTTACGAAAGTCGTGCAGGTTCTCCGCATCCAGCAGGGGCATTGCGTCCGCTGCGCGTACAAATTGCTCCAGGGCCACTGCATCGGCCGATCGCGGAACCCGCATACGATCGATAGGAACAGAGTCGAGTGCAGCCAGAAACGCAGCCTGCCGCTGTTCCAGTTCCTGCTGCCGTTTGCCGATCTTTTTCTGCATGTCCGAGGCCAGATGTTTGCGCCGGCCTTTGAGCCACGCATCGAGCACTCCCGCCTGCTTTTCGAGCGGGCTGTTTTCATTGGCGGTCCAGGGTTCCAGCAGCTTGCGGTGCACGTCCAGATCGCGCACGGTGCCGGCTGCCCGGCGAACCTGTTTCAGCTGCCGCAGCCAACCTTTGCCGGGTTGTTGCAGGGAAACGGCCGCATCTTCGCGCAGCATGGCTTCGAGCATTGCCTGTAGACGGCGGGAGCCCGTTCTCAGAACATGCACTGCTTCCGGAGCAGCGTCCGCAACGCATTGCGTGAGCGCGGCGTTGAAGGCTTTTGTCGTCGCGATTAAGTGGGTTCGCGGCTGGCTGGTATCCTGCTGTTTAGTCGTCGTGCTTTTGTAAGCCATGTCGAATCACTTCGCTCTTTCCCTTGAGGCGCCCCCCGAGAACTCGATTGCCCTTTCTCCTCGGCGAGCCTGGACACTGCTGCTGCTGGTTTTTGCTGCGGTCCACTTTGCCGCCCTCTTTACGCCCCCTCTTCTGGACGACGCCGACGCCAACCATGCGGCTGCCGCCCAGTATATGGCCAGGAGCGGCGACTGGGTTACGCTGAAAGTAGATGGTATCCGTTATCTGGAGAAACCTCCGCTGCCTTATTGGCTGGCGGCTGCGGATTATCACCTCTTCGGATTCAACGTTTTTGCTACCCACCTCCCGCTTTCGCTTGGCGTGCTTGGCCTAGCTATCCTGGCTTGGGCGTGGGGCCGTCGCGCCTACGGAGACCGGGCTGCGTTCTACGCCGCCCTGAGCATTCTGACCAGTGTGGGTGTTTTTCTCTTCACCCGAATCTTCATTCCGGAAGTTCTGCTGACCCTGCTGCTGGCCTTTGCTTTCTACAATTTTCTCATTGGACTGGAGGATGAGAAACCCTCTCGTTTTTACTTGACCTGGGCGGCATTGGGTCTGGCCATGTTGGCCAAGGGATTGGTGGCGCCTGTCTTCTTCTTCCTTGCCGCCGTGCCGTACCTGCTGTTCACCGGCGATTGGCGCCGCTGGCGTGAATTCCGCCTGGCCTCCGGTTTGCTGCTGTTCTTTGTCATTGCGGCCCCGTGGCACATTCTCGCCGGGCTGCGCAATCCGGGTGCCGGTCATCCCGTGGGCAATATTCCGGCCATGGGAAATGTTCACGGGTTCTTCTATTTCTACTTCATCAACGAGCAAGTGCTGCGCTTCCTGGGCAAGCGTTATCCGGTCGATTACAACAAGCTTCCCTTCGTTCTCTACTGGAGCCTGCACCTGGTCTGGCTCTTTCCCTGGAGTATCTTCTTGCCGGTCGTTCTCAGGCGCGCATGGGCCGCCCGAACCCGATGGGACTTTGTCAGCGCGCGTTCGGCGCTTTTCCGGGTGAGGACCAACCTGCTGCTGACCATCTACGCGGCCGTGATCCTGCTCTTTTTCTCCTTGTCGACGAATCAGGAGTACTACACCTTTCCCGTCTATTTCCCCCTCCTCCTGCTTACTGCTGGTGCACTGGCGGGCGAGGAGGCCGAAATCTCGAGCAAGTGGCTGACCGCAGGACAGGCTTTTCTGGTGGGTATTGGTGTTGTTGCGGCGGTCGCTTTGGGATATGGATTGTGGTCCTCTCGCAACCTGCCTTCGGGGAGTGATATTGGCGCCCTATTGGCGCATCGGGACGTGGCCGGCTACACGCTCTCGATGGCTCACCTGTTTGATCTCACCGGCCCGTCCTTTGCCGCTTTGCGTTTGCCCGCGGGGCTGGCTGCCGTTGGCCTCCTGCTGGGTCCCGTAACGGCCTGGGTGCTACGTCGTCAGCGTCATCATTTCGAGGCTACGGTCAGCGTCGCTTTTACCTCGGCTGTCTTTCTCATCGCCGCTCATATTGCCTTGGTGCGTTTTGAGCCGATGTTGTCTTCGCGTGCCATGGCTGACACGATCAATCACATCGCCCCAAAGGGGACCGATGCCACGCTGATCCTATATGGGGATGTGGCCGATGGCTCCTCGCTGCTTTTCTACACGCAACGGCAGGCGTTATTGGTCAATGGGCGGGTGAGTTCCGTGCTGTGGGGTTCAAATTATCCCGATGCTCCGCGGGTGCTGATCAGTGATCAGGATCTGCTGGCGTTGTGGGGCGCTGGGCCCCGCCGCTTTCTCTTCGTGCCCGGAGATGTTCGCGCCCACGTGGACGGCCTGCTGGGAAGACGCGCTTTTCTCCTGCAGGAGCTTTCGGACAAAGCTCTTTTTACCGATCGACCCCTCTGAGGGTGGAATGAACCGGCTTTTAGCTCTATCCCCTCCACCAATCGACGGGTGCCCCATCCTTCGCGTTCTTTGCGAAGGGTGGGATAGTCAAATCTCACCCTTAAATCTCCCACGCAAAGCAGACTTGTTCTTTAGGAGACCTGGGTGTTCCGGCCATGGCCCATTTGCGAGGAGAAACCCAGGTCTCAAAAGCGAGACCTGGGCCACCCACTCAGAGCCCAGAGAGAGAGCCGCACTTAGGCGGTGAGAATAGCTTCGGGCTCGCGCTTGGTCGACTGCGAATCATTGCGCATGAAGCCGTCCTCGAGCAGGTTGTACACTTCGCCGCGCCAGCGCACCTGATTGCTCAGGTAACTGGCAATCCAATACGAAAATCCAAGCAGGTCGCGGAGAGGATAGAGCAGGGCGCTCCGTACCAGCCGCGGTTCATCCACCACAAGGCCGCCGACCAGGGCTCCGAGGCCTACACGCGAGACCCAACTCCAAAACAGCAGAAGCGCACCCAGCATCGGGCGATGCAAGGCCACGGCAACGCTGGCACCCAGCAACCCATAAGGCATGCTGAACGTGAGTGCAGTTCCGAGATGTCCCTTGGGCCGGGAAAAACGAGTGCTTTTCATCCAGCGGATCTGGTGCAGCACAGACGGAAGAAAAGAAGTATTCAGGACATGGTGGTCAATCGTGTGGGTGGAGAGGACGACCCGTTGTCCGTGCGCAGCGATTAGGTTCCCCAACATGAAGTCGTCCGCGTGATAGGGCCCCAGGACACGAAAGCCGCCTGCCGCTTCCAGGCTTTCCCGGCGGACCACCATAGTCGGTCCCAGGGCAAACTTCATGCCTTCGATCAACTCTGCAACCAACACCCCGGCGGACATCTCGACCGACATCCCGACCGCTTCCAGCCTTGACCAGAGATTGCTGCCTACTCCACGATAAAGGCAGGTCACCAGGCCAACGTGTGGATCGGCAAACGGTGCCATGACGGCCTGCAGGTAATCCGGGCTGACAGAAACATCGCTGTCGCTGACCACGAAAAATCTGTGCGCCGCCGCACTCTGCATACGCTCCAGCGACCACACCTTTGCGTTGGCATAGGGCGCCGGGCCGCTCAGCAGGAAAGTGGATCGAATCCCGGGATAACGCGCAGCCACTCGCCGGGCGGTCTCCAGGCCCGGGTCCCGGTCATCGCGAGCGCAAAAAATGATCTCAAATTCGGGGTACTTCTGTTCAAAGAAGCTTTCCAGGTGCGATTCGAGGTCCGGTTCCCACCCGTGGAGAGGCTTGAGCAAGCTGACCGGCGGTGTGAACACGCCCGCATCCACCGCCTGTCGTCGCCCTGCCAGGCGCAAGGCGCCTACGACCACCAGGAGGGCATACATGGTCGAGGTGATGATGCCGACAATGCTCAGTATCAGCAGGAAATGCATCATGCTTTGGAAAACTTCCCTTTAGAGTACACTTTGCCCCGAAAAGGCTCCGAAAGTAGAGTTAGCGCCTGCGGGAAGCGGCCGCCGGGACCACCACAGGCCTCCGCAGCGCGACCAGGGCGCCCTCACTTCCACCCATGCCTTGCTGCATCTTGGCCAGCATCTCGCTGCGCACGTACTCGACAAAGTCCTGCATCTGGCGGTTCATCTCCTCCATTCGCTCCCGCATCTGGAGGATGATGGCGATGCCGGCAATGTTGACGCCCAGATCGCGTGCCAGGTTAAGAATGAACTCCAGCCGCTCCAGATCTTCATCGGTATAGAGACGTGTGTTGCCGACGGTGCGCGACGGCTGCAACAGTCCTTCGCGCTCGTATAGCCGCAGCGTCTGCGGATGGATTTCGTACATCTCGGCCACCGCCGAGATCATGTATGCACCCTTGGATTTACGTTTCGTGGGCATTTTGTTTCTCGCGCCTCTTTATACACCGGCGAAAGTCGCAGCTCTGGGATCTTCCGGATTGAGCTTGGCAAACTCCCGCAAAATTTCCTTCGATCGCTCGTCCCGCACTGGGGGCACCACGATCTCCACGGTGACAATCTCGTCACCGCGTGTTCCCTCGTGGGTTGCCGAGGGAACTCCTTTGCCGCGCATCCGCAGTTTCTGACCGCTCTGCGTCCCGGGCGGAATCTTCAACTGTGCCCGGCCATCGACGGTCGGCACCTCAATCTTGGCCCCCAGCGCAGCTTCGGGCACTGTGATTGGGATCGTCACCTGAATATCATCCCCGCTGCGGTTGAACACTGGATGAGTACTGATCTTGATGATGAGGTACAGATCGCCCGCTGGGCCGCCATTCACGCCGGCGTTTCCCTTGCCGGCTAACCGGATTCGCTGACCATCGCGCGTGCCGGCCTTGATACGAACCTCCACTGTTTCTGTGCGGCTCACCGTTCCTTCGCCCCCGCAGGCTGAGCATTCGTCCTCGAGTTTGCCCGTGCCTTTGCATTCCGGACAGGAGATGTTGAACTTCATCCGCCCGCCCATTTGGGTAACTTGGCCTGTGCCTTGACACTCCGGGCAGGTACCACCGCCGCCGCTGGGTTTTCCTTTACAACTGGGGCAGGTCTCCTGCCGCGTGATCTGGATTTTTGCCACGCCGCCGCGGATCGCCGTCCAGAAATCCACCGTGACCTGGTACTCCAGGTCAGTCCCTTCCTGCGGACCACGGTTCTTTTGTCCTCCCTGGTTAAAGACGCTGGAGAAGATGTCCCGGAAGCCGCCCCAACTCGAGCCCGAGGCTCCGCCGGCGTGTTCGCCGCCACGGCCGGCCGCGTAGTCGGAGAAGTCAAAGCCGCCAAAGTCGATGGGGACGCCTCGGCCTCCGCTGGGCTGCCGCGGAGAGCCCCCAGGCTGGCCGCCGCCCGAAAATCCATAACCACCGCGCGCCGCGGCCTCTGCCGCTGCTGGATCAATCTGGTCGGAGTAGTACCCTAGCGCGTCGTAAACCTTGCGCTTCTTCTCGTCGCTCAGGATGTCATTGGCTTCCGAAATTTCCTTGAACTTTTCTTCCGCCTTCTTATCCCCAGGATTGACATCGGGGTGGTGCTTGCGCGCAAGCTTCCGGAAGGCTTTTCGGATGTCGTCCGAAGTCGCCGTCTTCTTGATTCCAAGAATGGCGTAATAATCTTTCGTTGGTGTCTGGGCCATAGTTTGCTTAGTTCAATTTTACGTCTTACAACGTAGCCGGGCCGCCGAAACGGCGGCCCAGGGTTAGTTCAGTTCCACCACAAACGGGCTTCAACTGGTTCAATTCTGCAGAAGAGATCGGGTTCGACCCGGGTCATCTGCGCGGCGAAGCTCTCCGCTTCCTCGCGCGTGTTGAACATGACCTGGTTGTAAATTTTTCCCGCCCTCAATTGTTCGTATTTCCACATCGTCTCAGTCATTGTGTCCTGCCTTCCGCCATTTTGTTGCCCGTGGTTCTTGCTCTGATAAAGCAAGGGGCGCTCTTAGCGGTTGAGCGCCCCTTACCCCGCCTGACTGAGAGTAAGTCTTACTTCTTGTCCGCGACGTCCACGTATTCGGCGTCAATCACGCCTTCGTCTTTCTTTTCCTCCGCCGGTGCTCCAGCGGAAGCGTCGCTCGCCGCCGATGCTCCTGACGCATTCGACGACGCGTTCGACTTGTACATGGCCTCCGCCAGCTTATGTGAAGCCGCAGTCAGTTTCTCCCGCGCGCTGTTCATATCAGCCACGCTCGAGCTACCCTGCAGCGACGTCTTAGCATGTGCCAGCGCTGATTCCACGTCACTCTTTTCGCTGCCGGAAACCTTGTCGCCGTTATCCTTCAGCATCTTCTCCACGTTGTAGACCATGTTGTCGAGCGAGTTCCGCGCTTCTACCTCGTCCCGCTTCGTTTGGTCCTCGGAAGCGTGTGCCTCGGCTTCCTTTGCCATCCGATCCACTTCTTCCTTACTTAGACCCGAAGAGGAGGTGATGGTGATCTTCTGATCTTTGCCCGTAGCGTTGTCTTTCGCCGTCACGTTCAGAATGCCGTTGGCATCGATATCAAAGGTCACTTCCACCTGCGGCACGCCGCGCGGAGCGGGAGGAATTCCACTCAGCTTGAACTTGCCCAGGGTCCGGTTCTGCGCTGCCATAGGACGCTCGCCCTGCAGTACGTGAACTTCCACCTCAGTCTGGTTATCGGCTGCGGTCGAGAAAGTCTCCGTCTTCTTGGTCGGGATCGTCGTATTGCGGCCGATCATCTTGGTCGCTACTCCACCCAACGTTTCAATGGCCAGGGTCAGCGGTGTGACATCGAGCAGCAACAGATCCGTTACTTCTCCTGCCAGTACGCCGGCCTGAATTGCAGCACCGATGGCTACTACCTCGTCCGGGTTGACGCCCTTATGGGGCTCCTTGCCGAACAGGTCCTTAACCAGTTGCTGGATTTTGGGCATGCGGGTCTGTCCGCCTACCAGAACCACTTCGTCGATCTTGCTGGCATCGATCTGCGCATCCGCCATCGCCCGCTTGCAGGGCTCGATCGAGCGCTGCAGCAGGTCATCGACCAACTGCTCGAGCTTGGCCCGGGTCAATTTCTTCACCAGGTGCTTCGGCCCGGTCGCGTCCGCCGTGATAAAGGGCAGATTAATCTCGGTCTCCATCGCTGTGGAGAGCTCGATCTTCGCTCTTTCGGCCGCATCCTTCAGGCGTTGCAGGGCCATTTCGTTGCCCTTTGCCCGCAGGTCCAATCCTTCATCTTTCTTGAACTCGTCGATCAACCAGTCCACGACGCGTTGGTCAAGGTTGTCGCCGCCCAGGTGAGTATCACCATTGGTCGACTTAACCTCGATCACTCCCTCGCCGACTTCCAGCACCGACACATCGAACGTTCCGCCGCCGAAGTCATAGACGATGATTGTTTCGTCTTTCTTCTTATCGAGCCCATAGGCCAACGCCGCCGCTGTGGGCTCGTTGACGATGCGCTTTACGTCAAGACCGGCAATTTTGCCGGCGTCCTTGGTCGCCTGGCGCTGAGCATCGTTAAAGTACGCCGGGACAGTGATGACTGCTTCCGAAACTGAGCTGCCGAGATAGTCTTCCGCAGCCTTTTTCAGCTTCTGCAGAATCATTGCCGAGATCTCGGGTGGGGTGTAGTCCTTGCCCTGTGCTACTACCACCACGTGGTCGCCCTGGGCCTTTACCTTGTAGGGGACCATCTTCATTTCGTCCGTGACTTCGTTCGCACGGCGGCCCATGAAGCGCTTGATCGAATAAATTGTGTTTTCCGGGTTAGTGATAGCCTGGCGTTTTGCCACCTGACCTACCAACCGCTCGCCGCTCTTGGTGAACGCGACCACGGATGGAGTCGTCCGGCCACCCTCTTCGTTGGGTATGACCTTAGGCTCTCCACCTTCCATCACAGCCACCACTGAGTTTGTGGTGCCTAAATCAATACCTATAATCTTTGCCATTCGCTTCGCTCCTGCACGCACAGCACTCGTGCGAGTTTATGGACTTTAGCCTCGCACTTGAGTGTTCTGTTGTCAAGCTATCTGATGCTCGGCTTCACCAAATAGATTCAGGCTGGTGAAAAATATCGGCCCGGGGTTCCAGGAAACCTGTTTTCAATTAGATACGTAAACAGTACCGCGTTGACGAGCACCCGAAAAGGGGACTTCACGGATGAATCGTGGTGGGTAGTGGGTGTTTCGGTCGGGACCCGTCGCCAAGGGAAACCCAGGTCTCAAAAGCGAGACCTGGGCCACCCACCTGGCGGTTGGCGCGGGGATAAAGCCCAGAGGCGAAGCAGTCCCGTAGGGACGGAACAGCCTGTAGCCCGGCACGTCAGTGCCGGGTTGGATGAGGTTTATGAGGCGAGTCCCGAAGGGGACGGCACAAAACCTCCCTGGCGAATCAACCGAGCCTTTAGACGCCAAAGTTACGTAACGCGGTGCAGGCCCGGTCGAGTTCGGACGCCTGCTTGGCAAAGCAGAAGCGAAGTACGTTTTCTCCCCGGCCCGGACCGTAGAAGGCTGAACCGGCGACCGCCCCAACTCCTGTCGCGCGAAGCAGGTTCCGCGCCTTGACGCTAGCGCGATCCCCTTCAATCCTGGTGGCATCGGCGAGCACGTAATAGGCTCCGGTGGGCACGGCGGGGGTCAGGCCGGCAGCTGCCAGGGCGTCGCAGATCTGATCCCGCTTCTCCTGGTATTCCGTTGCCAGCCCGTGGTAGAAGCTTTCGGGCAGGGCGCGAAGTCCGGCGGCGGCGGCGTACTGAAATGGCGACGGGGTGCACACATATTGCAGGTCGTGGAAGTACCCGATGGCGGGAATCCACTTGCTGCTGGCGGTGAGGTAGCCCACCCTCCACCCGGTCATGCTGAAGGTCTTGGAGAAGCCGGAGATGGTGATGGTTCGCTCCGCCATGCCGGGGATGGTTGCCGGGCTTATGTGGGACTGCCCATCAAAGATGAAGTATTCGTAGATTTCGTCGGTCAGCACAAAGAGGTCGTATTCGATTACCAGGGCGGCGATGGCTTCCAATTCTGGTCGGGTGAATACTTTGCCGCAGGGATTGCCAGGGCTGTTGATGATCAGGGCACGGGTGCGGGGGGTTATGGCTGCGCGCAGGCGATCAAAGTCGATCTGCCACGTGGAGGGCTCCATCGGCACCACCACCGGCTGGACGCGCATAGAAAGCAGGGTGCTCAAGTGGTATCCGTAAAAAGGCTCAAAGAGGATGACCTCGTCGCCGGCATCGAACAGGGCAAGGCAGGCGGCTGCCATAGCGCCCGTCGCGCCCGAGGTGACCAGGATTTCCTTTTCGGGATCCGCCTTGAGGCGGTTATGGCGCTCCAGTTTTTCCGCGATCGCCTGGCGGAGCACCGCCACCCCGTCCAGCCTGGTATAGATGTTGTAGCCGTCGCGGATCGCCTGGATGGCGGCTTCCTCCACCACCTCGGGCAGGGGCGTATCGCACACTCCCTGGGCCAGGTTCACGCCCCCAACAGCGTCGCACTCCACGGTCATGGACCGGATTTCAGATTGGATGATGGTAGGAGCAATCTCGCTCAGATGAAGGCGTTTCTCCGTGGTGGCAGGCATGCAAGCATGGATACCACGGGGATGGGGGACTCTGTAAAGACCTAACTAACCCAAAGGTGGCGGTTACCGCAGTCAGAAAATAGTGCATGGCCCAAATTTCCGGGTAACTTTTGTTTTCAAATAGGGTTATCACCAGTGACGGACTGTGTGTATCACCGTCTATGCAGTAGTCCCGGCGGACGGATCGGGCGATTCGCCCGGGGCTTGGGGGTAACAATGGAGTTGATGAATAGAAATCATTGGCAATGGATGCTTTCCGGAGCGTTGGGTGCGACGTTAGCGCTGGCTCCGGCCTTGGGTGCGTCGGCGCAACAGACCGGCCAGCAGACGGCGACGCCTGGCCAGCAAGGCGACTGGGGTCCGGCCGGACCGCCGCCCGATGCTCAGAATGGACAAGTCCCTCCGCCCGAGAGTGCGGCGCAGGATCAAAATCAAGACCAGGGCCCGCCGCAATATCCTGGCCAGCAGCCCGCAAATCAGGATCAGGGCCCGGGTGGCCCTGCAGCGAATCCGCCCGTAGGCTACGGACAGCCCCCACGACCTGCGTATCAACCGGGGCAGAACCAGCCGAACAATTATCAGGGCGCGGCCCAGGCGCCGGCGCCGCCGTCCGGCCCAGTGACTCTTGCCGCTGGATTGCTGTTACCGATCCGCACCAGCGAGCCGCTCGATTCGAAGAAGATGAAGCCTGGAGACTATTTCCAGGGCACGGTCGCGCAGAACATTTACTCCGGCAACGTGCTGGCGATTCCCCGTGGCGCAGCGGTGACTGGCCAAGTGGTTGACGTGAAGAAGCCGGGAGAACTGAAGGGCGGCGCAAGTATGGCGCTGCGAATCACTTCGCTCAACCTGGGCGGCAATTCTTACTCGCTGGCCACCGATGTGTTCAACACCAGCAGTCCGGGTAAGGGTGGTTATACTGCCGGCAACACGGTCGGCGCCGCAGCGCTGGGTGCAGTGATTGGCGCAGTCGCCGGCGGTGGTCCTGGTGCGGCGATCGGCGCCGTGGCGGGTACCGGGGTAGGATTAGGCGCTTCGGCGGCCACACCGGGTCCGCGTAGTGTGGTTCCTCCGGAAGCAGTGCTCAGCTTCCATCTGACCAGCCCAGCTACCGTGCAGCCGGTTTCTTACCAGGAGGCTGCGCGCATGGAAGCAGAGTCAGGACCGCCGCAAGGCCAAGGCCGCTACCCTGGACCGTACGGCTATCCTGGTCCGGCAGCAGCGTATGCGCCGCCGCCCCCAGGATATGCTCCGTATCCCTATGCTTACGGCTACCCGTATCCCGGCCCGTATGTCTATGCGTACCCCCGGGCTTATGTGTACGGTTATCCGTACTACTACCGCCGCTGGAGGTAGTAAGCAGGGCAAAGCAAAGTCAGTTCATGGCGGGGCCAAAAGCCCCGCCATTTGTATTGCTCTATACTTAAAAGGCCGCTTTATAAAGGTCGCTATTACCCAATGATTCGTTTCCTGCAAACCAAAGACAACCGTTTCGTCAAGATCATCTTCATCGTCATCATTGCTGTTGCCATTGGCACCATGGTGATCACGCTCGTGCCGGGCATCATGGCAGATACCAATACCTCCTCCGACACCTACGCTACGGTGCACAGCGGAGGATTCATGGGCCGCTACTTCGGCACCACAACCTCGATTTCCACTCCCGAAGTGCAGCAGGTTGCGGAACGTATTCTGCAGCAGAAGCACTATCCGGATATGGTGCTTCCCTACATCATGCCGCAGGCAGCGCAGGCGCTGATCCAACGCGAGATTTTGCTCCAGGAAGCCAACCGTCTCGGCCTCCAGGTAGGCGACGCGGATCTTCGCCGTGCTATGCAAACCGGGCCGTTCTCCCAGGCGTTGTTTCCCGGTGGACAATTCATCGGCGAAGACAAGTACGCGGACTTCGTCTCCAACTACTTTCATACCTCTGTCGCGGATTTCGAAACTCAAGTCAAGAAAGAGATCGAGATTAACAGGCTGGAGGCCATGGTGACCGGAGGGGTCACAGTTTCGGACCAGGATGTTCGCGACTCCTATCGGCAACAGGGAACCAAGATCAAGTTCGATTACGCGGTCATCAACTCCGAGGACCTGCGCAAGCAGATCAATCCTACCGATGCCGAACTGCAGGCATTCTTTAAGCAAAACGCGGCGCGGTACAAAGATGCGGTCCCTGAAACGCGCAAGCTGGCTTACATAGCCCTGAACCAGACGGATGTACCCGGCGGAGCGCCGGCGGTAAGCAGCCAGCAGGTGGAGCAGTACTACCAAGCGCATCAGAAGGATTATCAGGTTCCGGAAGAAGTGAAGGTGCGGCACATCCTGATCAAGGTGGCGGCGGGCGCCGACGCAAAGACGGATGCAGCAGCCAAACAGAAGGCGGAAGACCTGCTCAAGCAAATCAAGGGTGGCGCCGATTTTGCCGCACTGGCAAAGGCTAACTCCGACGACCCCGGCAGCAAGGAGCAGGGCGGCGAGTTGGGCATGATCCAGCGCGGCGTGACCGTGCCGGAATTTGAGAAGACAGCGTTTGCGCTGCAGCCGGGGCAAACTTCCGATGTGATCAAAACCCAGTTCGGCTATCACATCCTGCAGGTTGAAGAGAAGCAGACGGCGCATCTGAAGCCTCTCGATGAAGTGAAGGCGCAAATCCTGGCCACGTTGACGCGTCAGCAGGAGGCCGATCAACAGGCTGCATATGCGCAGCAGTTGGCAACCGAGGCAGGCAAGTCTGGTTTGGCAAAAACTGCCGAAGCCCATCACCTGCCGGTAGTGACCACGGATTACGTACCGCAAAATGCGGTGCTGCCTGGGCTGCCTGATGCGGCCAAGATGCTGGGTTTGGCTTTCAGCGCCAAACCGGGAGCGGCTCCGCAGGTAAGTTCCACCGGAGACGGCTTTGCGATCTTCCAGGTGCAAGATCTCAAGGCGGCACATGCTCCGGTGTTTGAGGAATACAAGTCGCACCTGGTGGACGATTTCCGCGAGCAACAGTTGCCTCAGCTGCTGGCGCGCAAGACGAATGAACTGGCGGACAAGGCGAAGGCAGAAAACAATCTGGCCCAGGCCGCCAAGGAACTCGGCGCGACCATCAAGAGCAGCGATCTGGTCGGCCACACCGGACAGGTGCCGGATGTGGGAGACTTGTCTACCTCGGCTCCTGACTTGTTCGACCTTAAGGTAGGGCAGATCAGCAAGGCGATCAACACCGGGCATGCCGGGATCGTGGCCAAGATCGTTGATAAGCAGGAACCAACTCCAGCGGAGATCGCCAAGAACTTCGACGCCACGCGTGAATCGCTCCTCGCGGAGCGGCGCGAGCAGATGTTTGCGGTCTTTGTGACCTCGCTAACGGATCGCTATCAGAAGCAGGGCGACATCCGCATGAACAAAAAGGCGCAGACTGGCCTGACCCAGGGACTGCAAAGCTAGCCACGCGCGCGGACGAATAATTGAGTGGGTGGCCCCGGTCTCAAAAGCGAGACCTGGGCCACCCACCCCTATACTGTGCCCCGGGCCATGACCACTCTTTCCTTTTGTCATCTCGACCGAAGCGTACCGGATTTCCTACTTTGCTGCATTTGCCAGGACCACGGGTGCGGTTTCCCGTAACGGAAACCGCATGAAGTTAATCAACGTCGCTGTTCTCGACAGGAAAGCCGGGGGGCGAAGTGGAGAGATCTCGGTGTGGATGCTCTCTCCTGGAAATCTTTTTTTTACACAAAGATTCTCAAAGATGTCCTTTCCGGTTCGCTTTATTTCTTTTCAAATTTGAGTTGAATTTCGCTGTTAGGCTCTATGCCTGTGAGGGCCTTGGCTGCTGAGCAACCAGAGCCGCCGCTTTGGAATCTGCCCATAAGATGGCCATTGATTCTTCCGCCCTCTCCCACAGGTACTGAATGGCCCTCGATCGATCGTCCGGACTTCTACTTCACATTTCCTCATTGCCTTCGTACGGTGGCATCGGCGACTTTGGTCCGGCTGCCTATGCCTTTGCTGATTTTCTGGCCGAGGCCAAACAGCGGCTGTGGCAAGTTCTTCCTCTGAACCCAACCGGCTACGGTAATTCGCCCTACGCCGCGCTTTCTGCCTTTGCCGGGAACCCCTTGCTGATCAGCTTGGAAAAACTGGTGGAAGCGGGGTGGCTCTCCGCTGAGCAAATCGTCGGGTTGCCTGGCCATCGTGGAAACGTGCACTTTGAAGAAGTAGAACAACGCAAAGGGCCGCTGCTGTTGCAAGCTGCGCACAACTTCCTTTCCCATCACGACGACCAGCAGTGGGCCCGCTTTCAGCGCTTTCGGGAAGAGAATGCTTTCTGGCTGGAGGACTGGGCCCGGTATAGCGTCTTGCGGCAAAGGTTCTCTACGGGCGCATGGCTGTCCTGGCCGAAGGAGTTTGCCCATCGGGCTCCAGACGCGCTGCAGCAATTGCAACAGCAGAGCCGGGACGAGTTGGAAGTGGAGCATGTGGTGCAGTTCGCCTTTGATGAGCAGTGGAAAGCTCTGCGTGCCTATTGCGCCGAGCGCGACATACGCTTCATTGGCGACGTGGCGATCTTTGTCAATTTCGATAGCGCCGACGTGTGGACCCATCCGGAAATCTTCGAGCTGAAGAAAGATCTCACTCCGATTCGGGTTGCCGGCGTGCCTCCCGACTATTTCAGTGCGACCGGCCAGCGTTGGGGCAATCCGATCTACAAGTGGGAAGTACTCAAAAGCCGGGGCTTTGACTGGTGGATCGACCGTATGCGACGAACCCACGTGTTGTACGACATTATCCGCCTGGACCATTTTCGCGGCTTTGAAGCCTACTGGGCCATTCCCGCTGAGGACGAGACCGCGATTCACGGTGAGTGGGTCAAAGCGCCGGGGGCCGCTCTCTTCACCGCGCTCAAGGAAAAACTCGGCGATCTACCCATCATTGCCGAGGATCTGGGTCTCATTACCCGCGAAGTGGACGCCCTGCGCGAGCAGTTCGGCTTTCCCGGCATGCGGGTGCTGCAATTCGGGTTCAGCGACCGGCCGGCGCACAACTACCTGCCCCACCGTTATGTAACCAATACTGTGGTGTATACCGGAACCCACGATAACGACACGACGCTGGGCTGGTGGGAACACGGGGTCACAGAGACAGAGAGGCAAGCGGTCTACGTCTACCTCAATCCTGCGCCCAATGACGTAGTGTGGACCTTGATTCGCGCGGCTTCAAGCTCGGTGGCGGACGTTTGCATTTTCCCCGTACAGGACGTACTGGTGCTGGGATCGGAAGCGCGCATGAACACGCCCTCGACGCCGGAGAATAACTGGACCTGGCGCTTGGCTCCCGACGCGCTCAGCGGCCAGCAGGCTCACGGGCTGGCACAGCTGGCAGAGGTGACCGATCGCGATGGGTGGGTAGAGCCGGCGAAAACCTGAGCAACTGTTTTGATCAGGCTTCCAACCGGGGCGGCGGAGGCGCATTCAATTTGCACCAATACAAGCTGAGCTGTAGGGTCGCGGCTACAAATTTGTCATAGTCGAGCGGCTTGATGATGTAGCTATTGGCAAAACGATCGTACGCCGATAACCGGTCTTTCTCCTCGCCGGAAGAAGTAAGGATAATGACGGGCAAATGCCTGGTGCGTGCGTTGGCCCGAATCTCAGCCAAAACTTCCAGGCCGCTTACCTTGGGAATGTTGAGATCCAGCAGAATGAACATGGGCAGATCGTGCACGTCCCTGCTTGCATGTTTGCCGCGGGCAAACAGGTAATCCAGTGCTTCGACGCCATCGCGGACCCGGACTAAGGAATTCGCGGTTTCGGCGCGGCGGAAGGCTCTGGAAGCGAGCTCGGCATCGGCGTCTTCGTCCTCAACCAGTAAAATCTCCCGTTGGCCTTGCATACTCCGACCCCCAAGATGCACAGAATGATTCCAGGTTCTTCTTACATGATCGGCAAGATAACCCGTTGACTCGAATAATTGTTCTTAGGCGAGACCGTTTGGCCAGGTCAATGGAAATGCCGTAGCCTTTGCAGTCACTTCGGCCGGTTCGGCTACTTGAAGGGAGAAATAAAATGTTGCTCCGTGATCGGGCTCCGCTTCGGCCCAGATAAGTCCCCCGTGCTTCTGAATGATGCGGTGCACCGTGGCCAAACCCACTCCAGTCCCGGCAAACTCCGATTCGGTGTGCAGGCGCTGAAACATGCCGAAAAGTTTGCGCGCGTACCTCATGTCAAACCCGGCGCCGTTGTCTCGTACCAGCACAATAACCGGCTTACCAGGTTCTTCAATGGTGTCAACTTCGATCACGGCTGGGCTCCGGCTCGAGGAATACTTAAGAGCATTGCTCAACAGATTTTGAAAAACCTGGCTCATCAGGACTGGGTCACATTCAACCGAGGGCAGCCGGCCAATCCGCCACTCCACTTCCCGTCCCTCGCACTCCGGCGCAAGCACCGAGATCACCTCCGCGATGAGCCGATTTAGTTCCGTGGTACTCAGCCTTAGAGGCCGTCGGCGCAAAACCGCCATGTTCAGCAACGCATCCACCAGCAGCCCCATGCGGAGAACGGCGTCTTCAATACGCTGCAAATGTTCTCGGGCTTCGCCGGTCATCTCTGCCCCAAAATCGTTCACCAGGATCCGGGCGAAACCGGAGATGTGGCGCAAAGGAGTGCGCAGATCGTGGGAAACGGAATACGAAAACGCCTCCAGTTCGCGATTGGCGGCCTCCAATTGTTCTGTACGTTTGGCTATCCTGTCTTCCAAATTATTATTCAGTGCGCGAATCTCAAGTTCATGTGCTTTCCTTTGGCTGATGTCGCGGAAGGCAGCAACTCCGCCGCGCAGCGCTCCATCTTTGCCACGCAGAGGGGAACTGTTGATTTCGAGCCAGACTTCCCGCTCCAGCTGGGGATTGCGCAAGAATACCTCGCAGTGGACTACCTCACCCCGTATGGCGCGTTCCAGCGGAGTTTGACCCGGCGGAATAAGTGTGACTTTGTCCGGGAAGTAGACGCCGTAGTGTGCGGACCATTGGTTGGGAGGCAGGTCGGCGGCGCCAAGACCGAGAAGCTTTTTCGCTGCTGGATTCCATATGATGAACTTCCCTTGTTCATCGGCAGCCACCAATCCCTCGGCCATGCTGTCAAGCACCGACTGGAGCATGAATGACTGTTCTTCCAGGGCCTGTCGAGATTGACTCAATTGCTCGGTTTGCAGGGCTAGTTGCTCCTCTGCCTGTTTACGTTCGCTTATGTCAGTGTTGGTGCCAAACCAGCGAACAACCTGGCCGGCGGAATTCTTCAGCGGCACCGCTCGAGTCAGGAAGGCGCGAAAGAGTCCGTCAGCGCCGCGCAAAGGAAATTCCATCTCAAACGGAGCTCCGGCCGCGATTGCCTTCTTCCATCTCTCTATGACAGTGGGTAGGAAGTCAGGATCGGGTACAGCGTGCCAACCCCACCCCTGCATTTGTTCGAAGGTGGTGCCTGTAAATTCGTACCAGCGCTGGTTGTACCAGACGATCGAACCATCGGCATCGGCTATAGATGCCAATTGCGGCATGCCATTCGCCATGGTCTGAAATTGTTCTTTGCTTTCCCGCAGGGCGTCTTCCGCCTGGCGGCGCTCGGTGATGTCCTGCACAGTGCCTACCAGGCGGATCGGTTTGTTCTGGGAATCACGTTGCAATTCGGCTCGGCCATTCAGGAAACGGACTCTGCCGTTCGACAACACAACGCGAAACTCACAATCTCCCGGCTTTTCCCCCGCCACGCAGGCCGCAATCCATGCCTGCATCCGCGGCTGGTCTTCAGCCAAGATCAAGCCGATAAGTGATTCCACCGTGGGAGCGAAGCTCTCCGGTGAGACCCCGTGGATTTTATACATCTGCTCCGACCAGGTCAGCCGGCCGCCGGGATCGAAAAGGTTATAAGTCCAGCTCCCAACATAGGCGATGCGCTGGGATTCCGAAAGAAGGTGTTCCTTCTCGCGTAAGGCTTCTTCCCCACGCTTGCGCTCGGTGATATCACGGGCAATTTTTGAAGCGCCGGCAATGACCCCATTGCTATCGCGAATCGGTGAAATGGTCACCGAAACGTTGATCCTGGTGCCGTCCTTGCAAACGCGCACGGTTTCGAAATGTTCTACGCTCTGCCCGCGCCGGATGCAGGCCAGGATTTCAGATTCCTCGCCTATACGGTCCGGAGGTATCAAAAGCAGCATTGGTTGGCCCACGACTTCGGAGGCGGTGTACCCAAAGATCTTCTCCGCACCGCGATTCCAGGCGGTAATGATTCCCTCCAGGGTCTTGGAGATAATCGCGTCGTCGGAGGAGTCGACGACCGCAGCGAACCGCTCGCGCATCCCTTCGGAAAACTTGCGTTCGCTGATATCGCGTATCAGCCCGACGAACATTCGCTGGCCCAGCAGAGATAGCTCGGTGATAGTCAGCTCCATCGGAAAGACCTTGCCCGATCGCGTCAGACCCTCCAGTTCGCGGCCCACCCCGATGGCCTTCGTCATGCCGGTCGACTGGTAGCGAGCCAAATGGCCGTCATGGTCGCTCCGATTCGGTTCGGGCATTAGCATTTTTACGTTCTTACCCACCAGTTCCTCGGCTTGGTAGGCAAACATCTTCACCACCGCGGCATTGGTGGAGACAATGGTCCCGGCCTCGTCGATCATGATGATGCTGTCGAGAACATTGTCCAAAATAGCTTTCAGTTGGGCTTGGCTACTCCTGAATTGACCTTGCACCGCCTCTCGCTCCGACACGCCGGAGACATATGCCTGCTGGGCAGTCGAGAACGCGTTGAGAAACTGATGGATTCCCCGTGTGAGCTCCGGCGCGGTCTTAGCAAAGAGGATGGCGGTCGCGACGGACGAAGCGGCGCAGAGAACCTTAAACGCAACCGAGAGCCGGTAAAGCGGCCACCAGATGGTTACCACCTCCATCAGGTGTGTGGAGGCGCAAGCTACGATAAAAACCCCAAAGGTGATGAAGACCCATAGAAAGGCGTGGATCTCCGGGAACCGGCGCAGTCTGCCTGTAATCCAGAAAAGGCAGCTGAAGATCACAACGTAGGACACTGCAATGAGAGCGTCCATGGTTACATTTGACCATATCAGCCACGGCTGGGCGAGGTAGCAATACTCGTGGGGAAGGTAATTCATCCCGAGGAGGGAGGCAAAAGCGCCATTGTAAGCAGCCACTCCCAGGGTGGGCAGGCCGAGTGCCGCAAGAGCGATCGTCTTCTTCAAAGACATTTGGCCCTGGATGGAAGTTCCGAGCGACCGCGCGAACCATCCACCGGCGCCACGAGCCTACAACTCGCGTCGAATCCGGTTGCCGCTTGCGGATCACTTGAGAGATTCGAAGTGCGCAACTGGGCGGAGAAGATGAACATTAACTTCACCCGCCCCTTTTACAGGGGCTTTGTCGCGTTATCGGCTTTTTGCGGACGGATCGATAGGCGGTCGTATCAAAACGAGTCTTGGGCGTAAACTTCGTCGCGCCAGTCGGGATCGCTTTTGCCTATCCCTCGTTTACCAGAAGCGCCACCGGGAAAGTGGCCAGGATTGCGCTTAGCGGTAGGGTTTGCTGTTCTGTAGCGCTCACCCGCTCGCCAGTGAAGACGTTGGTGTAACGGCTTCCCGGGGAAACAGGGACGTGCAACTCATCGTTACCCCAGGCCGGTCCGAGCGGCAATTCGGGCTTGCCCCGCATCAGGGTGTAAGAGAATCGCGGCAGCACGGCCAAAACGCTTCGCTTGCTCTTTGCATCGCGGCGCACGAATGCGATCGCATTTTCCTTGTGGTCCCCGGCAACTTCGAGCGCTGTGTATTCCCCGTGGCGGAAGATCGCATGTTCCCGGGTACGTAGGTCGAGCGCGCGTTGCGTTGTCCAAAGCTTCGCCCGCCCGTCGGGCAGGTTGCTGAGCACCTGACGGCACACTGCGGCCGGGCCTTCCCGCTCTGACAGTTCAAGCAATCCATCGAGGTAGATGGAGCGCTGATGGTAGTCGACAGACCGCCGGTTATCCGGATCGACCAAGTTCAACTCCCAAAGCTCGTTTCCCTGGTAAAAGTCGGGTATGCCCGGCACGGCAATTTTGAGCACCACCTGAGCGAGGGAATTGACTGCCCCGAACAACTGTAACTGCGGTAGGAGGGAACTGAGTGAGGCCACGAACGGGCTTTCTTTCCCGCGCGCGCCAGGCATCAAAATGGCGGTAATGAATTCATGGACCGCCTTCATGTATTGAGGGTCAGGGTTGATCCAACTCAGGTTGACCTTGGCTTCGCTCAGCGCTTTAAAGGCATACTGCCGGATCCGCTGCACATAGTTCTCGCGGTCCTGATGGCTTTGCATCTGCCATGGCCATGCGCCCAGGATGGTTTGGTAGAGCAGGTATTCTTCGTTGCTATCGGGCGCGATGCGGCCGTCTTCCATCTTCTGCTTGAATTTGGCATTCATGCGCTGCCAACGGTGCACGGAAGCCGACCACAGCTGGGGCATTTCCGAGAGCACGTTGAGCCGGTTGCGCACGTCTTCGCTGCGCTTGGTGTCATGCGTGGAAGTGGTGAGCATGGTGTCAGGCGAGTGCTTCACGCGTTCCTGGTTGCTCTGGTGCAGGGTGTCGAGCGAAATGCCAAAGGATTTTGCCGACCCACCGACCTCGTTCGAGGAAAGAAAGCGGGTGTAAACATAGAACGCCGTGTCTTCCACGCCCTTGGCCATCACCGGCCCGGTGAGTTGCTGGAATTTGAGCGCAAAGTAAAGCATTTGCGGATCCGGCTTTTGCCTGGCCGACGGAGAATTGCTCTGCAGCAGCAGCGTCTCCCGTAGAAAGTCGAATGCGGAGCTGTCGATATCCGGGTTCAGGCGCTTGGCCCGGGCGATCGAGAACCGCAAAAAAGCCACATCCCGCTCTCCATACTCACCCCGGTCGTCAATGTAGGTGCGGTAGACCGGGAAGGCGGCGATGGTCTGGCGGAGGACCGTCTCTAAAATGTTATCGGTGAAGTCGCGGGCCTTTCGATTGGAAGCAGCGATCCGGCTCAGCAGATTGGTAAGGGTATACACTTCGCTCGCCAGTGCCGTCTGCATGACTTGAAGCTTGGATCGGTAAATAATCTCGTCCGGGTCCACCGTGTGTCCCAGCACCTGGGCATAAAGAACGTTGAATCGCCTCTCGTTGGCGCTCTGGATGAAGATGCCATTGGCCAGGTAGACGAAGTCATACCCGGACGTGCCCCGCACCGGCCATTCCGGGGGCAGATATTCCCGCGGTTCCAGGATCTTTTCGACCACGGTGTAGAGCGGCCCCTGGCTTTGCGACCAATCGTATCCACGAACCGGATCGAGTATACTGCGCTCGATTCCGTTGGCGGCGGTCTCCTGCCGTGGCACTTCTCCCCCGCACTGGCTTGCGAGATAAAGAAGCTGCAGCCGGATGAGGTACTGCCGGGGGTTGAACATGCCGTCGCAGTGGTCGATGCGCAGCCCGGTCACCCGATGGGTCGCCAGCAGCTCCCGGATGAGGCAATGGGTAGCGGCAAAGACCTGGGGATTCTCCATGCGCAGGCCGACCAGGTCATTCACATCGAAGAAACGCCGGTAGTTGATCTCCTCGGCCGAGGTACGCCAGGATGCCAGCCGGTAGGGCTGCGCGTCGAGCAGCAGGTGCAGGCGGTCGAAGCTGTGAGGATCTCCTTCTATGCCGTTGATGGTCTCGAGCGCTTGTCGTACGAACGGCTGCATTTCCGGCGAGCCCAGCGCCTCCTGCAATAGGGGCAGCAAGTGTGCCAGCCGCTGGCGTCGCTGCTCGCGCAATTCGTCGTTGGCAGTCTCATGCGGCGGCAGCTCGTCGATCTGCTGTAGAAGCTCACGGAAGGACTGGGGTAGTGGGGTCGGGCCGTCGTCATACTGCTCGAAGATCAGGTGCACGGTGCGCGGGGCTACCGGCATCACGTGGTCGTAGTAGTGAACCCGCGCGCGCCCGTTTTCGATCGAGACCTGGATGCGCTTGTTTTCCAGTTCAGTACCGTATTGATTTCCCAAAATGGGTAGAAGAAGCTTGTTGCGCAGGGCCGGTTTGAGCGGCTTCCAATCGATATCGAAATATTCTGAATACTGCGAAGCGTGGCCGTTCTCGAGCACGTCCTGCCACCACACGGAGTCGTTACCCACCCCCATGTGGTTGGGAACGATGTCCAGCAGCAGGCCTAGTCCCTGGCGCTGCAATTCTGCGGAGAAGTTGAGAAAACCCTCGTCCCCACCCAGTTCAGGATTGAGGCGGTCGTGGCGAGTGACATCATATCCGTGCATGCTGCCGGGCCGGGCTTCGAAAATCGGCGAGGAGTAGAAGTCGCTGATGCCGAGCTTCTTGAGGTAGCCCACGATGCCCTGGGCGCTGGCAAAGTTGAAATCCTTGTGCATTTGCACCCGGTAGGTGG
Organism: uncultured Acidobacteriaceae bacterium; assembly: GCA_963826875.1. GTDB lineage: Bacteria > Acidobacteriota > Terriglobia > Terriglobales > Acidobacteriaceae > PALSA-350. The sequence goes on from CAWGYP010000007.1 coordinate 137,850, forward strand.
AGACCGGAGCCCGGACGTCGCTGCGCAGCACCCGTTCCACGCATTCCCGCATGTCGTTGGAGGCTTCCTGCCGAGGGCTCATCTTTGCCGGGAGGGTTTCAGGCACGGCTTCGCTCGGTAACGGAAAGTCGCTGGTGATGGACATGCTCCATTGGATGCGCTCCCTGGTTAATTCAGGCCGGCCGCTTTACGAATTCGCCCCCAGCACGGAAAATGGAGCTAGACCATTGTAACGAGGAAGAACCATGCCACTTTCCGGCGAAGCGATAAGAATGATGAACTACATCGATGACATTTCGACCACACTAAGGCGTATTCTCGCTCTTGCTCCCACACTTTCCGCCGAGGAGCGTAAGCGGGTCGGGGATTATCTCAAGTCCAGCTCGCCCAGCGCGGATGAGGCCATGGCGGCTCTGCATCTGAAATAACCCCCCTTCGTTATCCGGGCCCGTGCGGGAACAACCACCCGGGTTTATTCGTATAAACGAGTAACAGCATGCAATCCCCGGCGGACATCTTCGGCGAAGTGTTTCGTGCTATCTGGTCCAACAAGCTGCGCGCTTTTTTGACCATGTTTGGCATCGCCTGGGGTGTGGGATCGATGTTGCTGTTGATTGGCTTCGGCGAGGGCTTCCGTTCCGGAAATCGCCGCGAGATGGCTTCTCTGGGCAACAACGTGATCATGATGTGGGGCGGCAATATTCCCGCCGTCCCCAGCCAGCACACCGGCATGCGCCCCTACAAGCTGACCCTTTCCGACGAGGCGGCGGTGCGGGCCGGGGCGTCGAAGGTGCGCAACATCACCGCCATGCTGCAAAACACGACCATCAAAGAAGTCAGCGATGAGTCGACCAGCAGCGGAGAAGTGACCGGGGTTGAGCCAAATTACAGCGAGATCCGGTTTGTTCCTATCGAGTCGGGCCGCTTCGTGCGCGCCGATGACCTGGAGCAGCGCCGCCGGGTGCTCGTGCTGGGCAAGAAGGCCGCCGCCTTGCTCTTTCCCGGCCGTCCTTCCCTGGGGGAGTGGGTGCTCCTCAACGGCGCGCGCTTTCAGGTGATCGGGGTGGCTGGCAGCATTGCTCGCGGTAACAACGACAGTGACAACCAACGCGTCTATGTCCCTTTGACGACTATGCTCGAGCTGTTTCCCTTGACTGGGGAAAACATACCCCAGGATGCCGTGACCTCATTGCAGTATCAGCCGGTGGTGAAAGATGACAGCGTGCCGGCCGTCGAGGAAGTGCACGCCATCGTGGCTCGGGAGCATGGATTTGATCCCCACGCGCCGGACGCCTTCGAGGAGTGGGATTCGGTCAATTCGCAGCGCATGGTAGGCAAGATTTTCGATGCTATGGATTTATTCCTGGGCGGGGTGGGTATCGTCACCCTGGCCTTGGGGGCCCTGGGAGTCGTCAACATCATGCTGGTCTCAGTCGCCGAACGGACACGGGAGATCGGGCTGCGCAAGGCGTTAGGGGCGACCAACCGGAACATCATGACCCAGTTTCTGCTGGAAGGCATGTTTTTAACCGGTCTCAGCGGTGGTGTGGGCATCGCCGCGGCCGGCTTCCTGATGTACGCCTTGAATCGGGCCGTAGGCGACAGCATGCAGGGCTTCGATGCTCCTCGGCTAGTGCCGTGGTCCGCCGCCCTGGCCTTCGGCGCACTCTGCCTGAGCGGCATCGTGGCTGGAGTTTATCCCGCAGGGCAGGCAGCCAAGCTCGATCCCGTGGAAGCGCTGCGCCGGGAATAGGAGAACTTCATGTTGCGCGACTTGTTCAGCCAGGCGTACGAGGCCATGCTTCACAACCGCCGGCGCACGCTGATCACCATCATCGGTATGGCGTGGGGTATCGCCACGGTGGTCCTGCTGATGGCTTATGGGGCCGGCTTTGGCCGGGCGATCGAGGCCATCTTCTCCCAGTTCGGAACTAACTTGATGGGAGTCTTTCCTGGGACCACCAGTGAGCAAGCCGGGGGCAAGAAGGCCGGCGTCCAGGTGAAATTCCAACTCGCCGACGTCGAGCTTCTTCAGAACACCGTCCCCGGCATCCTGCATATCGTGCCCGAGGTGACCAAGGACGTTACGGTACAAAACGATGCCCACAGCTATACCTGGACGGTGGCTGGATCGTATCCAGCTGAAGCTGACGTGCAAAAACTCGATCTTGATTACGGCCGCTTTTATACCGACAAAGATCTGGAGGAACGGAATCACGTAGCGGTCATTGGTTCTGAAGCCAAGACCAAGTTGTATTCGGGCCTGTATCCCCTTGGTCAGAGAATCCGGATCAAGGGCGTGAGCTTCACGGTCATCGGGGTGTTGCGGGCGAAAATGCAGGAAGGGGACGACAACATAAATCGCGTTGTCTACATCCCGTTCACCACCATGAGCGATGTGAAAGATACGAAATATCTGGACGCGATCTGGTTCAATTATCGCGGTAATTATCAAACGACAGAGTCGGCGTTACGGGGAGCGCTGGGCTCGGCTCACGGATTCCCTGCTTCCGATCACAACGCGATTTTTGTGGCGAATCTGTTAGAGCAGCTGTCGCAGTTTCGTATTATCGAGACCGGATTGCAGGTGTTGATGGCGTTTATCGGAACCCTGACGCTGGGAATTGCGGGCATTGGTTTGATGAACATCATGCTGGTGGCGGTGCAGCAGCGCACCCGCGAGATTGGTATAGAGAAGGCGCTCGGTGCATCTCGCAAGCACATCCTGATCCAGTTCCTGGCCGAGGCGTTGGTAATTACCGGGGTTGGCGGATTGTGCGGCATTGCGCTTGCCTATCTTGTTTCCGTTGCTGTGGGTCGAATCACTTTGTACAGCGCGATTGCAGCGAACGGAGAAGCAGCAGATATTCAACTGTTAATTTCGCCCAACACAGTTATCGTTGCAACGGTAATTTTGGCGGTGGTAGGTCTGGTCAGCGGCATGTTGCCGGCCTTGCGGGCCGCCAGTCTCGATCCGGTAGAGGCTCTTCGCTACGAATAACAAACCGCAGGTCCCTCCACTTCGCTCTGTCGAAAACATTTCCAAGAAGTAACCGCTGGACCGCAGATCTCTCCACTTCGCTGCGCTCCGGTCGAGATGACAAAAGGGAGAGGTGGCTCTTCCTGAGAGAGAAATGGCTGAACAGGAGCCGTTTTTCTTCGTCTTGGGTGGGTGCAGTGGCGCACGATTCCTCCGGTCGCGATGACAATTCTGTCGAGGGAATCTGTCCCGTGACCCCATGAATTGTCATCTCGACCGAAGCGCAGCGTAGTGGAGAGATCTGCGGTTGCTCTTCCCTGGAAATGTGTTTCGTTGAGGCCGTAGAAACTGAGGCAGCGGTTTTAATCCGTATCCGGCCGTTTATAAGGTTGCTGCAAATACTTCCGCGCTTCGTTAACCGCCCCCTGAGTGTTGTCATTCGTCTGAACAGCCTGGCGGTATTCATTGACGGCCCGATCTCGCTGGCCGGTAACATCAAAAATCTTCCCCAGCGCAATATGACTCCAGACCTCAGTCCATTTCGGCTCATCATCTCCACGTAGCGCATCACGATACGCATTGGCAGCCGCCTGGTAATTCCGCTGGTTAAACAAAACTTCGCCGATGCGATAACTGGCAAGCGAGCTGTTCGGATTGGCAGTAAGTGCTTTTTGATACTCCGCCAGCGCCCCCGGCGTGTCCCCCTCGGCGACCAACTGCTGGCCACGCAAAATGGCAATACGCACCTGCATATCCGGCGTATTCTTAAGAACCCAGTTATCCGGATCAATCGAAATATGACGAGGACGTCCAAAAGTATCAACCACATACTGTGAGCTCGTCCCCACAACATCCACGCGTTTCATTTCAGTCTTGCCTTCGGTCTCGACCCGCAGCTCGACCGGCATATTGAAGAGATCCAGATCCTGCCCGATCTCCCCGATGGTACGGAAACCTTTATTGTTGCCTAACCGATAAACGGTGTACTTATCGATGAACTGCGGCGCACCGGTTCCATCCAGCCATTGGGCAAAGAAAGCCGTGAGCTGTTGTTGCGACTCCTGTTCTGCGATCCGTTCTACGTCCCGGGTGCGGATGGGTTTCTCGCCGTATTGGGTCACGATCGCGCGCAGCGTTTTGTCGAAGTTGTCGTCCCCGATCTCCCACCGCAGCATGTGGAAGACCATGCCGCCTTTGTCCAAAGTCATGGATTGGAACTGGGGGCTGAAGGGATCCAGACGTCCGGTCGAAGTAAGCGGGGCGGTGTCGTATGCCAGGGCGCTGGCCGAGATGTCGATCACGGCCGCCTGCAAGCCTGCCTGACCGGAAACCTTCTCCACATACATCAGCTCCCCATATCTCGACATGCCGTTAGTGATCCAGGCGTCATTGAGTGTCGCCGGGGAAACCATAACCCCCCACCACTGGCGGGCTATTGTGTTGGCCAGCAGACGGTAGTTGTTACGGTCGCCAATACGGGCGCCGGCAACGGCCGCGATCTCAGGAGCCCAGTAGGCGGGCAAGCTATCGTCCGGCAGTTCCACCACATTCAGCAGGTGGGATGGGCCTTCGCCAAAGCTCTCGTCAAAGAAATCGAATTCCTTGTTGGCTGTCTGAGCGTAGTCAGGTCCGCTCTGCTTATGCGCAGCGGTCAGGTACACCTTCACATTGGGCGACCCCGCGACCACCATGGGATCTTCAAATTTACCGGCGATGATGGTTCCGGGGAAGCTGGGCTTGGTCCAGTTGAAACTGTATTGCTCGCCACCGGAAACAGAGCGTGGACTACCGGTGAGACCGCTGCCGATCACCTTGTACCCGGAGGGAATAGTGACATGGATCTCCGCCGTGAACCGGTCGGTCAGATACCCGACCATCGGGAACCAACGGCCGGCATACAACAAATAAGTGATGGGATCGCCGATCGCCGCGACCTTCAGCCCTTCTACGGGGCTCTCTTCCGTGCCGCTGAGGGTTCCGCCATAAACAAAAGTAAAGGTAGCCGCCGACCCTTTGCTCAGCGGCGTCGGCAGGGCAACGCTGATGGTGGCGTTGGGGCCACGCTCCCCGCTTAGCTGATGACGCTGCTCATCGACCACGCTATCGATTTTGAGCGCGTTGTGCAGTTCAAAGATAGCTGTGCTTACCGTGTCGGTAGCGGTGAAGGTCACCTTTGTGGTCGCTTTGAGCGTGTGTTCCGCGGGATCGATCTGAGCGTCGATCACGTAGCCAGTGATGTTGATGTTGGACCGCTCGGCGGCGTACAAATGCGGGGCGCTGAAGCCCAGCAAAGCGGTCAGCAGGATCACAACCCGGGTGGGAGTGCTGGTTCTGAGCATCATCGAAGTCATTCAACAGGCCATGATGGAATCAAAGCAGATTGCAACCGCGGCGACTCCGCAGCGGGGATCAATTCGAGCGCGATACGAGCTGCATGTTCAATGGCGCCTTCCCGGCTCACCTTCAGTGCAGCCCCTACGCTGCGCAAGTCTGACTGCATTGTTGCACGAGCCTCCTGGTTTTCGAGCAGCGGACGCAGCCGCTCCACGACCTTGGATGCCGTGAAATCATGCTGGATGAGCTCGGGCACAATACGACGCCCGGCGATCAGGTTGACCATGCCCACGTGGGCCACTCTGACGACTCGCTTGGCCACCGCGTAGCTGATCCGTGAGACCCGGTAAACCACCACGAAGGGGTTGCCGATCAGTGCCGCTTCGACGGTGGCGGTGCCGCTGGCCACAATACTGGCGCGGGCGTGCTGCAATACGGCGCGGGCGTCATGAACCACCTTAGCCGGGCCGGCCAGCGCTTTCACCTGCGCGTCCTTCAGCGTGGGGGCCACAGGTAAAAGAAACTCGTATCCCGGACCCAACAATCGTGCGGCTTCTAGCATTGGCGGCAAGTTGGCTTTCAGCTCCCTGAAGCGGCTTCCCGGCAGCAAGCCAACCCAGAATTTTGACGCGTCCAGATCGTTTTCGCGAGCAAACGCCTCCCGGGTCACGGTGGGCGGGTCAAGGTCAGCGAGGGGATGACCGACAAAGTCGGCGGCGATTCCATGGGAGCGGTAAAAATCCTTCTCAAAAGGAAAAATCACCAGCATGCGGGTGACATTGCGTTTCACTCCTCGTACCCGCCACTTCTTCCAGGCCCACAACTGCGGACTTACAAAGTAGACCACCGGTATGTTCAGACGCCGTAGCTCGGCAGCCAGACTCAGGTTTACGTCGGGGAAGTCGATCAGGATGGCAAGATCAGGGCGTTCGGCGCGCAGGCTGGCTTTCAACCTTCTGTACTCCCGGTAGACATGGGGCATGTGCAGGATCACTTCCGTTATGCCCATGACAGCGACATCTTCGGCGCGGACCACTCGGCGCAATCCGGCGCCCGCCATGCGCGTGCCGCCGAGACCGAAAAAATCAGCCCGCGGGGCCAGGCGGGAAATCTCCGCCATCAGCAGTGCGCCGTAATGCTCGCCGCTGGCCTCGCCTGCAGAAAGAAAGATTTTCGGGCTCGCCACGCTTACGCTCTCTGGTTTCTAGTCTGTACCGACGGCCAGGCTGGCGTCCAAAAGGCCGCCTGCAGCCTGCGCGAGTTGCACTTCCTGATCTTTGTATTGCAGCTGATAGAGCCTCCAGTAAATGCCCCGTTGCGCAAGCAGTTCCTGGTGGGTGCCGATCTCGCGCAACACGCCCTTGTGCATGACCAGGATCCTGTCCGCCTGCTGCACGGTTGAGAGCCGATGCGCAATGATGACGGAAGTTCGGCCTCTCACCATGCGCTCAAGCGCCGAGCGAACCCGCATTTCCGTGTCCGTATCTACGCTCGAGGTGGCCTCATCGAGTATCAGGATGCGCGGATCATGGGCCAAGGCGCGGGCAAAATTGATGAGCTGCTTTTGACCCGTCGAAAGGCTGTTGCCGCGCTCCCGCAGCGGCTCATCGAACCCTTGCGGAAGGTCGCGGATAAAGTCGCCCACGTTCACCTCGTCCGCAGCCGCCTTCATGCGCTCGTCGCTGATCCAGGCTGAGCCCAGACGAATGTTCTCGGCGATGGTTCCGGTGAACAGGAAGGGATCCTGCAGTACGACCCCAAAATTACGCCGCAGTTTGGTGACATCCTGCTGCCGGACATCCACCCCGTTGATCAGAACGCTGCCGCGTTGAATCTCGTAGAAGCGCATCATCAGTCCGATGATGGTGGTCTTGCCGGCGCCGGTATGGCCCACAATGGCCGCCGTCTGGTCAGGCTCGATGAGAAAGGACACATCTTTGAGAATCCACTCCACCTCGGGCGTGGCCGCGAGAATCGCCTCTGTCCCTTCGGCCTGTTGTATAGCCGCTAATTGCTGCGCATCTAGTTTTTGATAGGTGAACCAGACATGACGGAACTCAATGCGGCCGGTTCCATCGCAGGCGCGGGGATCTGCCGGGCTCTGCAGCTCGGGCGGAGTATCGAGCAGCTTGAAGACGCGCTCACTGGCCGCCATGGCGGCCTGGAGGATGTTGTATTTTTCGCTCAGGTCCTGAATGGGCCGGAAGAAGCGCTGGGAATACTGGATAAAGGCGACCAATACCCCGATCGAGACCGCGTTGCGCAGAACCCCGTTTCCGCCCAGCCAGATGACCAGGGCGATGGCCACCGAGCTCAGCAACTCGATGGCCGGATAGTAGAGCGCGTAGGCCAGAATGGCGTCTTTGAACGCTACCATGTGCTGCCGGTTGACGTCTTCGAACTCCTCGTACGATCGCTGCTCGCGGTTGAACAGCTGCACCACGCTCATGCCGCTTACATGTTCCTGGGTGGAGGCGTTGATGCGCGCGATGGCGGAGCGTATACGGCGGTAGGAGTCGCGTACGTGTTTGCGAAAGATCTTCGTGATGCCGAGGATCGGTGGCAGCACAGCAAAGGCGATCAACGCCAGCCACCAGTTCATGCGCAGCATGATGGCAACGATCAGAACCAGAACGAACACGTCCTCGAAGATCGCGAACACGCCGGAGGTGAACATTTCGTTCAGCGCGTCTACATCGCTGGTCAGGCGCGTGACCAGGCGCCCTACGGGATTGCGGTCGAAAAAACTCACGTGCATACGCTGGATGTGGCGGAAGATCTGCCGCCGCATGTCGAACATGACCTTCTGCCCGGTCCACTGCATCAGGTAGGTCTGTACAAACTCCAGCAGATAGCTGAAGACCAGAGCACCCAGGTAGATGCCGGCGATTTGGGTGACCCCGGTCATGGGTTTGGAGCTGAGCCAGCGCGTCCATGCCGGCGGATGGAGCGCCGGCCGCGCGGTCATGTAACGATCGACGGCGACTTTGGTGAGATAGGGGCCGAGCACGTCTGCCCCGGCTTTGAGCAGGATCGCCACCAGCGAAATGCCGGCCTGCAATTTATAGGGCCGAAGGTAGGTCAACAGCCGCCGCATCAGCCTGCTGTCGTATGCCTTGCCGACAACGTCGTCGTCCGGTTGCTGCGGTTTTTCAGCCATGGGTGCCCAAACTCTTATTTTACGTTCCTGTGCGATGGGACAATAGGAGCTGCATGAATTCTCTCGGTATTTACATTTCGGTGCCTTTCTGTCGTGCCAAATGCAGTTACTGCAACTTCGCCTCTGGCGTTTCGACGGTAAGCGCGCATGAACAATATGTCGCCCGGCTTTGCGGGGAAGTGCGCAGTGCGCGACACCGGTTGGATGACGCAGCCATTCCGGAGCAGGTCGATAGCATCTACCTGGGTGGAGGCACCCCCAGCACGCTCTCCCCGGCCCTTCTAAGCGAACTCATCCAAACCCTGCGCCAGGAATTCACCATCTTGCCCGGGGCGGAAATTACCGTCGAGTGTGCTCCGGGGCAGCTGGACGACCCCGGTCTTGACGCGATGTTGGCCATGGGTGTGAACCGCATCAGCTTCGGTGTCCAATCATTGGTGGACCGTGAGGCTGCGTCCACCGGACGCTACCATACCCGCGCTGTGGTGCTGCAGGATCTGGAACGGGTGCGCGCCGCAGGGGTGCGCAACCTCAGTATCGATCTCATCGCCGGCATGCCCCATCAGACGGCCGCGAGTTGGCAGGAGTCCCTCGAGGTGCTGGCCGCGACGGGCGTGGAACATGCCAGTATTTACATGTTGGAGATTGACCAAGACTCGCGCCTTGGGCGGGAATTGTTGGCAGGGGGCTTTCGCTATCACGCGCCGGCGGTGCCCAGCGAGGAACTGACTGCCGACCTCTACGAGACGGCCATTGCGTATCTTGAGGATCAGGGGCTGCGGCAATACGAGATTTCAAACTTCGCCCGCGGCGAGAGCGGCTCGCGGCACAACCTGAGGTACTGGCGGCGTCAGCCGTATCTTGGTTTTGGGCTGGATGCACACTCCATGGTGCGCACTCCGGCCGGGTCCGCTCTGCGTTTCAACTCAACCGCTGTGCTGGCCGAATACCTGTCCGGATCCTCACCGCAGGATCTACGCCAGCTGAGCCCAACCGAAGAGCTGGAGGAAGCATGGTTTTTGGGTCTGCGCCTGCGTGCCGGAGTGGCGTGGCAGGACTTAGCCGCAGAGTTTGGGCCAGACCGGGTGGAATTGTTTGAGCCCGTGGTCCGGGAGCTACGCCGACTTGCACTGCTGACCGACGAAAATGGCGTGGTGAGCCTTACCCGCCGGGGGGCTTTGCTTTCGAACGATGTCTTTGCCCGCTTTCTCGGGGTAGAGGAGCTGAATTGTTGCCTGTGATTGACTTGCGCAGCGATACCGTAACACGTCCTACACCCGCCATGCGAACTGCTATGGCTGCGGCCGAGGTAGGCGATGACGTGTACGGAGAAGATCCTACGGTCAATCGCCTGGAAGCCCGGGCAGCGGAGATTTTTGCCCGCGAGGCCGCGTTGTTTGTACCCACCGGCACCATGGGCAACCAGATTGCGGTGCGCATGCATACCCAGCACGGTGAGGAGGTCATCTGCGAGTCCCGCGGCCACCTGGTGGATTGGGAGATGGCCATGGTTTCGGCTTTCTCCGGCTGCCACCTGCGGACGGTGTTTGCCGATCGAGGAATTCTCACCTGGCCGCTTATCCGGAAAGTGGTTTCGGACGGCAGCCATTTCCGTGCCAGGACGGGCCTGATTTCGCTCGAGAATACCCACAATCTTGCTGGGGGCACCGTTATGCCGCTGGAGACCGCGGAAGAGATCCTAGCCGGGGCTAGGGAGCTGGGTCTACCTGTCCATCTGGACGGGGCACGTATTTTCAATGCCGCGACCGCCTTGGGTGTCCCGGTCGACCGGCTGACCAGCGGATTCAGTTCGGTCATGTTCTGCCTCTCCAAAGGATTGTGTGCGCCGGTGGGGTCGATGCTGGTCAGCAGCCGGGAAAACATCGACCGGGCGCGCAATTTCCGTAAGGCGTTGGGTGGAGGGATGCGCCAGGCAGGGGTTCTCGCGGCAGCGGGTTTGGTTGCATTGGAGGAGATGACGGCCCGGCTCCAGGAAGATCATGAAAATGCCAGGCTTTTGGCTTGTGCTTTGAGCGAATTGCCCCAGGTCGAGCTCGACCCGGCGCTGGTCGAGACCAACATCATTATTTTCAACCTTCGCGGTAAGGGCGACGCCAAAGCTTTTGTCAGTGCGTTAGCCAGCCGGGGTGTGTTGGCTGGGACCGTGGGTGCGCATTCGGTACGCCTGGTGACCCACCACGATGTGGATCGCGCTGCTTGCGAACGAGCCCGCGAGGTTCTGCTCGAGGAGCTGGGCAAATGGGATGGCCGTTAAGGGAAGGGTAAGCAAGAAAAAGAAGCAAATCTGCCTGGAGATGGCTTGTTGGGTTCTATACTACCAAGATGCCAAAGTATTCGATCGTCGTGCCCTTCCATAACGAGGAAGAGAACGTTACTGCTCTTTACGACCGCCTGAAGGCGGTTATGGAGCAGATTGGCGACAGCTTTGAACTGGTGCTTGTGGACGATGGGTCGAGTGACCGGACCTACAAGCTGCTGGAAGAGATTGCAGCCGTTGACAGCCGGGTTCTGGTGGTCAAGCTGAGGCGCAATTTTGGCCAGACCTCCGCGCTTGCTGCTGGCTTTGATCATTCGCAGGGTGACTACATCCTGGCCATGGATGGTGATCTGCAGCATGATCCGTCTGAGATCCCCGAGTTCGTTGCCAAGCTGGAAGAGGGTTACGACGTAGTCAGCGGATGGCGTAAGGCGCGCATCGACAATTTTGTTATGCGCAGGATTCCTTCGCGTTGCGCCAACTGGCTTATGGCGAAACTTTCCGGCGTCGACATCCACGATTTTGGCACCACGTTTAAGGCCTATCGCCGTGAGGTGATCCACAACATCCCACTGTATGGCGAGATGCATCGTTTTATCCCTGCACTGGCTTCCTGGTATGGCGCCAGTATCTGTGAGATTCCGATCAAGAATGTGAACCGTGAGCGGGGAAAATCTCACTATGGGATTTCGCGCACGGTGCGCGTGTTTTTCGATCTTTTGACCATCCGCTTTTTGCTGAAGTACATGACCCGTCCGCTCCATTTCTTCGGAACATTCGGTGCGCTCGGCATTTTTCTCGGTGGCGCGATTTCCATCATGCTGGCCGGGCTGAAGATCTTCACTCATCAGGCCGTCATGGATACCCATGGACCACTGTTCGCGGTGGCGGGTGTTTTGATTCTGGCGGGAATCCAGATGCTGGCCATCGGACTGCTGGGTGAACTGCAAGTGCGGCATTATCACACCTCATCGCATCGTGCTCCCTATGCCATCGACCGGCTGGTTCGCCTCCGCGCCCCCGAAGAGCCCAGCATGCTGCAAGAGGGCTAGCGCTCTAGGCTCTATCCCCCCAACCAATGATCGGGTGCCCCATCCTTCGCGTTCTTGGCGAAGGGTGGGATACCACCGCTCTACACCCGAGGCCCTCCCTCGCATATTCTGCTTGTCCCACCCGTCGCCAAGAACGTGAAGGCTGGGGCACCCGATCATTGGTTCTCCTGTCTAGCGTCCGTGGGAGGGGTCTGCTGACGAAGACAGGTTCAAATCCACAAATGTTTGCGGACTCTGCGGTAGACTCGGCACGTAGCACTGGCTATCCGCCACATACCCCGGGCATTGACGGGCGTATTCAGTTTTCGGTGACCGCGAATACTGCCACACCAGCGCCTGAGAAACTCCGCTGGAAGCTGGCCCGAGCGACTTCCTGGGGAGAACGCAGCCCGGTGACGGTGGGCACTGGTCATTGACTACCCACAGTGCCACGTCGTGATCATGGCTCAATATGTCGAGCGCGGTGCTGATTTTGCTCGAGCTATCTGGAACCAGTATTCCATTGCAGTAGACACCAGGCTTGTAATGCGAAGCGCGTATCGCTTGAATCCAGGAAAATAGATAAGCGCTTTGCTCCGGCAAGAGCCGCCCGCCCTCCTCCTGATCGAGAAACACAATCGCCCCTGCAGGAAAACCCTCCCGTTGAGCGCCCGCAATCGCCGCCGCAGCGTCGGAACGGCCCAGCGCCGCCGCGTCCTTGCCCTTAAGCTCGGCATCCAGGCGCCCGTTGAACAGGATCATGAAGCCGAAACCGTTTCGCTTGAGGGTTTCGCGCTTGCCCGTCCACGTATTGCCGGTTTCGCCCGGTGGATGGTTCAGCCAATATCCGGTGTAGGCGAACGTACGATGCAATTGCGGCAGGAGCTTGTCTCCCGGGTAGTCGTTCTTGTCGAACCCAAGAGAATGGGAACTCGCCTGCGCCTGGCAAAGCGTTGCCAGGCAGAAACAAAGCAGGGAGAAGTGCGGCTTTAGTCTGCGCCGCCCGAAGTGGTAGGCGTGGGTGCTGATGGGTTGCTCGCTAGTTGCCGCGCTGGGGCGGCATGCAGGTACTTGGAAGGATTCACCGGGGTATCGTGGATGCGGATCTCGTAGTGCAGGTGAGGACCGGTACTGTGACCCGAAGAGCCGACATAGCCGAGGATATCGCCGCGGCTTACGTCCTGGCCGGCGACGACCGCGAACCCGGAGAGGTGGGCGTAGAGGGTTTGCATCCCGTGACCGTGATCGACAACTACCTCGCGTCCGTACCCAGTCCCCATTCCGGCCTTGATTACGGTGCCGTCAGCAGGTGCGCGTACGGCCTCGCCTTTGCTGGTCGCAATGTCGATTCCGGTATGGAAGGCTCCCTCCCCATTGAAGGGATCCATTCGGGCGCCGAAGGAACTGGTCACGATACCCTGCACCGGCCAGATCGACGGCGCGTAAGCCACATTCACGGGGGCGCCAAAGCCGGATGGGAACCGGTTGGAGAAGTCGAGGCCGTGCATGATCTCCCCTGACATAGCAGACGACCGGAGGGCCAGGAGCTGGTCGAGGGATTGGTTGTACTGTTGATCGCTGATTCCGTCACTCACGCTGGGGTTAGTTGTGGCTGAGAGGTGCGAGGACGCCTTACCCACCCGGTTTTGCCGCAGGCCGTAAATCGCGCTGACTTCGCTGGCCAGAGAACCCAGGGAAGCCGCTTGAACATCTTTCTCGTGCGCCACTTGTTCCATCTGCAGATAGTCGTGGCGAATCGTCTCGCGCTCGCTGCGTATCTGGTTAAAGCGGGCTGTCTTGAGCAGCATGCGGCTGTAGGATCCGGCCATCCCGGTGATCGTAAAAAGACCGATCACTGCTGCCGCAACAAAGATATAGGCGTAGTGCAAGGGGATGGGGATCTTGCGCAGTTCACCGTCTTCCTGACGGGCTACAAAGATGATGTAGTAACGCTTGCGCAACGCAGTCACTCTAAAGGGGAAATAACCTTTGTCCAAAGCCCGCCGCCCACCGCGGCTAACTGGCATTCTGCACAAAGGTCGAGTCTTGAAGCTAACAGAGTGAATCTACTGGGTCAAACCCGGAAAGTGGGACTTCGTCTGCTGCTTTGATAACTAGCCGGTATTCTGGCGGCATGGTTGGCGAGCGGGAATTGATCGCAGCAATCCGAAAACGGGCCCTGTTAACGGGCCGGCGCAAGAGAGGGATTCTTTCCCTTGGCATTGGCGATGACTGCGCAATCCTCCGCCCGCGCAGGGGTCAGGAAGTCGTCGTCACCACGGATCTATCACTGGAAAATGTGCATTTCCACCGCCAATGGCATCCCCCGGAGAGTGTGGGCCACCGTTGCCTGGCGCGCGGTTTGAGCGATCTGGCCGCTATGGGAGCACGCCCGGAAGCAGCCTTTCTTTCGCTCGCAGTTCCCCGGGAGCTCACTGGGGCGTGGACGGAGCGCTTCTTCAACGGGCTCATGGCGCTGGCTGAACGCTGCCAGGTCCCGTTGGCTGGCGGCGATACGGCAAAGGCGCCCATGGTGATTGCGGATATCGTGCTTCTGGGGAGCGTCCCTCAAGGAAAGGCCCTCTTGCGTTCTGGGGCACGAGCCGGAGACGTGCTTTACGTCACGGGCGCCCTGGGCGGCTCTGCAGCCGAGTTGCTTGCCCTCGAGCAGAAGCCGGCTAACTTCCGCGGGACTTCTACCGCAGGGCACCCGCATCTCTATCCGGAGCCGAGATTGGCTGCCGGGCGCAAGGCCAGAAAACTGGCAACGGCGGCGATTGATGTCAGCGACGGGCTCTCGACTGATTTGGCCCACTTATGCGAGGAGAGTGGGCTGGCTGCGGAAGTTGATGCCGCCGCGCTCCCCGTGGACGCTCGTGCGACTCTGGAGCAGGCGCTGCACGGCGGAGAAGATTACGAGCTGCTCTTTACGGTGTCGCCTAAAACATCGGTACCAAAGCAGTTGGGCGGAGTGCTGGTGCACCCGATTGGCCGCATGAAGAAGCGCGGCAAGGGGCCGCAGGTGACGCTGGAGCGCGATGGCGTCCGTACTGAACTGGTGGCTGCCGGATGGGAGCACTTCCGCTAGCTGTTGGCTCCGGGACCCTTTTATCGCTTTTATCGCTTTTTTCGCACTTTTCTGCACGCCCGCAATTTACTAGAAGCAGTACTCATCTTTCGGCAAATGACGAACAATAGACGCATGAATAAGCCAATCCCTCGGGTGCGCTTCGCACCCTCACCCACCGGTATGCTGCACGTGGGCAATGCCCGCACCGCGCTCTACAACTGGCTTTTTGCCCGCCACAACGGAGGAGACTTTGTACTCCGCATCGAAGACACCGACGTGGAGCGCAGCGAGGCCCGCTACGAAACGCAGTTGATCGAAGATTTGCGCTGGCTGGGGCTCGACTGGCAGGAAGGGCCGCAGATCGGCGGACCTTATGCCCCCTACCGCCAGAGCGAGCGTTTGGAAATCTATCGCGAGCACACGGAACAGCTGCTCAGAGAGGGCAAAGCCTACCGTTGTTTCTGTACCGCGGAGGAACTGGAGCAGGAGCGGCAGTTGGCTGTCGGCGAGCACCGGACGCAGGTTTACTCAGGCAAATGCAGAACACTAGCTCCTGCGGAAGCCATGGCCCGGGCGGCCGCCGGCGCGTCTTTCGCAGTGCGGCTGGCCTTGCCCGATGCGCCCCTGCGTTTCCACGACATCGTTCGCGGCGATGTGGAGTTTTTGAGCGAGGCAGTGGGTGATTTTATCGTGGTGCGCTCTTCCGGCATTCCGGTCTACAACTATGTAGTCACCATCGACGATGCGCTGATGAAGATCACCCATGTCATTCGCGGCGACGATCACATCTCGAACACCCCCCGGCAAGTGGCGATTTACCAGGCATTCGGTTGGAGCCTGCCGCAGTTTGCTCATCTCTCGACCATCCTCGGCAGCGACCGGGAGCGCTTGTCGAAGCGTCACGGCGCTACCTCAGTGGCCAGCTTCCGCGAGATGGGAATTCTGCCCCAGGCGCTGGCGAACTACCTGGCCTTGCTTGGCTGGGGCGCCGAAGGTGGAACGCGGGAGGATATTTACGCGCGAAGAACTGGTCGCCGAGTTCAAGCTCGAGCGGGTCACCCCTTCTCCAGCGGTTTTTGATTGGGACAAGCTGCATTGGCTGAACCGGCAGGTGATGAAGCATTCTCCCTTGCCGGAGTTGAGGGCACTGGCTTGGCCATATTTCGCGAAACTCAATTGGCTGCCGGAATCGGCGAGTGAGTCAGTAGTGGATTGGTTTGATCGCGTGCTCACCTTGTTTCTTCCAGCCGTCGACCAGCTGGAGCAGCTCCCGGAAAAGACTGCGGTCGTTTGGCGGATGGCTGACGTTACCCAGGAGGACGAGGCCATACTCCGTTCAGAAGCAGGAGTGAAGGTCGCGCAGGCATTCCGGGCGAAGGTCTGCGCCGAAGCCGGCGTGATGACACCGGAGCGTTTTAAGGAACTGATGAACGAGGTCAAGGCGGAAACGGGAGTTAAGGGAAAGGATCTCTTTCACCCGGTACGGATCATCCTGACCGGAGCGCACTCAGGTCCGGAATTCGACAAGCTGATTCCGCTGTTCGAAGATGGCAGCCGACTCGATCTTCCGGCCCAGGTGTTAAGTGTGCGGGAGCGGGTGGAGCTTTGGGACAGCAAACTCTGATCGACTGCACTTTTGCTCATGACTGGGAAGCAGAGGTGCTCGCCTCCCGCCCGTTGATATTGCCCAGCCGGCAGTTCGTCTATCCCGTGCAGGTTGAGGAAGTGGAGCGCGGTGCTCTGGAAATCATGATCCGCCCTGCGGGTTCGGCTCCGTTTCTAGCTACATGCGCCCTGGGGTTTGCCGGAACTGCAGTGCCCACTGGTGTTTGGGCCTGTCCTGACGCTGCCTGGATTTGTGCGGTTGCTGGTGGATACGCTTATTTGATCGACACGCGGGATCCCGCGCGATGGGAACAGGTGGTGTATCGGCCCGTGACCGCGATTACCGCGGTTGCGGAGCAGGATCTGCTCATTTTTTCCAGCTTTCATTCGCTGCTTGCCTGGGGCCGCGCAGGGAAGGTCTGGCAAACCGGGCGTCTGAGTTGGGAGGGAATCCGCATTACATCCATCCAAAGAGAAACGCTGCTGGGATTCGGATGGGACATGAAAACAGATCAGGAGCTCCTATTTGAGGTGGATTTGAAGACCGGCAGGCACCACGGCGGAGGCTACCTGGTGTAGAAGCTCAAACCAGCGTCTCCCTGCTCCAGTACCCGATAGCGTAGGAGTGTGCCGTAGCGTTCTGCCAGTTGAGTTTTACGGCTGTGTTCGGCGACCACGATCCCATCGGGAATCATCAGGGAGTCTGCATTCTGACCAATGCTGCCGAGCGTGCGCTCGTATTCGCGTGCGGCCTCGTAGGGTGGATCCAGAAAGATGATTCCGGCAGCGGAGAGGCGGCTCAGCGCGGAGGAAACGCTGCTTTCAAGTTGGAAGCCGGAACGGATGTCGAGTGCAGCGAGATTGCCACGGACCGCTGCCAGCGCAGAGGATGCCTTATCGACAAAGTAGACTAAGCTGGCACCGCGGCTAAGAGCTTCGATGCCGACTGCTCCGGAGCCGGCGTACAAGTCGACAAATACGGTGCCGCCGATACGGGCGCCGAGAACATTAAAGAGAGTTTCACGTAGCCGATCACTGGTTGGCCGGGTGGCAAGCCCGCGGGGCGCGATCAGCCGCCGCGAACGGTATGTGCCGGCGATCACCCGCATCGGATTTGATGGTAAATGAATCCTTTCGTAGCTGGTGAAGCGGCAAGCTCTACAATAAAGATCTAAGGACGGACGCAATGCGTGGATGGTCATTTCCGTTGGGCCGCTGGATGGGAGTGGAGTTGCGTATTCACACCTTCTTCATTCTCCTGCTCGGCATCTGCATGGCGTACACCGAGAGCGTTCATCTCACCATGTTTCGTGGCGTGGGCTTGTGGCTCGTCCTGCTGAGTGCGGTCGCGGTACGCGAAGTAGCGCGCATGATCGTGGCTGCGTATCACGGACTGCAACTGAGAAATATTCTGTTGCTTCCGATTGGCGGCCTGGTGGCTTACGCCAACGCCGAGAGCGCAGAGAATGCGGGCGCCAGCAAAGTGCAGTGGCGCATGGCGGTGACCGGACCTTTGGCCAACCTGAGCTTTGCCTTGGTGGTGGCCATGCTGGTGTTGGGCATGTCGCCCACGCTGAATCTTCTCGACCGTCCCTGGATTACTCCCACTCATCTGATTCGCAGTATCGTTTGGTTCAATGTTTTCCTGGGCGTGCTGAATCTGCTGCCCGCCTATCCGCTGGACGGTGGCCGGGTGGTACGTGGCGGTGTTGCCCGGGCGCAGGGTAGGGCGCAGGCGTCGCGCGTAGCGACCGGCCTGGGTCAGATCCTGGCTATGACGGCAATCATTGCCGGTCTGGTGCTGATGAACGCATGGCTGTTGTTGGCAGGATTTTTTATCCTGATTGGCGCTCAGCTCGAGGACCAGGGTGTGCTTTTCCAAAGTGTGGTGGATACGGTCAACATGCAGGACATCATGCTGACAGAGTTTTCCATGCTGGCTCCCTCCGACACGCTCGAAGATGCGCTGCACAAGTCGATTCACAGCTTGCAGGATGATTTCCCCGTGGTGCGCGGTGACAGCCTGGTGGGCATCATCTCACGCCAAAGCATTCTTTCCGCGTTGCGCAGCGAAGGCAACGGCTATGTGCAGGCGGTGATGTCGCGCAGCTTTCACGTGGCTCAACCCGAGGACTCGTTAGGCACCACGATCAGCCGCTTTGCCGGCCGTGGACTTTCCTTAGTGCCGGTGACCGAAGGCGAGCGCATTGTCGGTATTGTGACCCTGCAAAATCTAATGCACTCTATGAGCCTGCTGGCAGAGAGCCGAAAATTGCGTCGCCAGAGCCAGGAATAATCTTTGCTCGATCCCGGGCTTTACCTGGTCGCTACGCCCATTGGCAATCTCGAGGACATCACACTGCGCGCCCTGCGGGTGTTGAAGGAAGTTGATCGGATAGCATGCGAGGATACGCGCCAGACACAAAAGCTGCTGAACCACTTTGACATTTCGACGCCCACCATCAGCTATCACGAGCACAATGAATCAGGCGCGGACAGTCGAACTGATTGCTTTGTTGCAGCAAGGCGGCCGGGTTGCGGTGGTCAGCGATGCGGGCACGCCGGCGTTTTCTGATCCCGGGTTCGAGTTGGTCCGGGCCGCCGTGGCAGCGGGTGTGCGCGTGATCCCCATTCCCGGGGCGAATGCCGCACTAAGTGCGCTCGTAGCCTCGGGCCTGGATACGGAGCGCTTCTTGTATGTGGGCTTTCTCGCGGCCAAGCCAGGTGCGCGCCGGACGGAACTCGAAACGTTGGCTTCGACAAATCGGGGCCTCACGCTCGTGGCTTATGAAGCTCCGCATCGCATTCTGGATACATTGACCGATGTCGAAGCAGTGTGGGGGGAACAAGTGCGCGTGGTGGTAGCGCGTGAGCTGACCAAGATCCATGAGGAGTATTTGCGCGGCACGGCGAGGGAAGTTCGGCTGGCGTTGTCATCACGCGAGCGGGTACGGGGCGAAATGGTGTTATTAATCGAGGCTGCAAGCGCCGGACTACCGGCCAAGGAGGCTGCCAGTGTCCGGCAGCAGGTGAATCAATGGATGGAAGCCGAAGGTTTGGACGAGAAGGACGCTCTTAAGCGCGTCGCGCGTGAGCGGGGTGTGTCGAAGAGCGACGTCTACAGGGAACTACAGCGGGAGCGATCCAAGAAGTAGCGCTAAGGAAGTAGCGTTATGGGGCACCCGAACATTCTCTCAGGGTGACGCCTAAGGCCGGAGCACCTACACCTTGGGGGGCAGTTCCCACGCCGGAACGGGCCGCTCGGGAAGCGGCAGGTCGCGCCCTTTGACTCGATCGTAATGATAGCTGTCGCTGGTCGTTCCCAGAGATTCGTTGTACAGACTGGGTTCCCCAACGACTTGGCGCAGCTCCTCGGCAAAACGATGTACCGCCTGCAGGGACTCCGCTGTCGCCGTAACCTCGAGCCGCTTGGTCTTCCAGAACTTTTGGAAACCTCGATCAAGCAGGGTAGCTACCTCTCCCCCTACCAGATAACCGGGGCGCTCCCTCCACCACACCGCAATCTGCGGGAGCTTCTTGTCTGCACCGGAAGGCTCCCCCGCCCGGGCCAGGATCGCACCGGCGCCATATTTGCGCACCAGGACTTGGTTTGCGACCCCAGGCACCGGGTCTACATCAAATCCCAAGGAGCTCAAAGTGGCTAATACTTGCTCGAAGTTCAGAAAGTGTACTTTTGTTCGCATGGCTTGCGACTGACTACGGATTGTCCTGGTTTTTGACCGGCGGCTACACTAGAAATGCTTCACTTTACTTTCGCACACCGGCGTCGATCGCCGCAACGTGCGTGGACCAACAGAAAATATGCAAACCGAAGTCCAAATTGAAGCGAACTCGACCCTGCGGACTCTGGGCAGTAGCATCCTGGAACGGATTGGGAATACTCCCCTCCTGCGCCTTGCTCGCCTGACGAGCCACCTTCCAGGGGTCACCCTGCTGGGCAAAGCGGAGTGGGCAAACCCGGGGGGCTCGGTCAAGGACCGAGCGGCATCGGCGATTGTGGCGGCGGCTGAGGCCCAGGGCCTGCTCGCTGGAAGGCACCTACTGGATGCGACCAGCGGCAATACTGGTATAGCCTATGCCATGCTGGGCGCGGCTAAAGGCTTTCCGGTTACGCTATGCATGCCGTCGAACGTCTCCCCCGAACGGAAGAGGATCCTTTCCGCCTATGGGGCGAACATCGTATGGACGGATCCGGCAGACGGGTCCGACGGCGCGATCCTGAAGGCGCGCGAACTGGCTCAGGATAAAGCCAGGTATTATTACGCCGACCAGTACGGCAACCAGGCCAACTGGAAGGCACACTATAAAGGTACGGCGAACGAGATTTGGCAGCAGACAGAGGGAAGGGTCACCCACTTCCTTGCCGGACTAGGCACCAGCGGAACGTTTATGGGGACCACCCGCCGTCTGAAGGAGCTGAATCCGGACATCCAGTGCATCGCCATGCAGCCCGATTCGCCATTTCATGGGCTGGAAGGTTTGAAGTATATGGCCACCGCGATTGTGCCTCCTATTTATGATGCCAGTGTGGCAGATCGCCACGTGGAACAGTCGACCGAAGGGGCTTACGAGATGGCCAAGCGTTTGGGCCGGTCAGAGGGTCTGTTGCTGGGCATCTCCGCGGCTGCTGCGGTGGCAGCAAGTTTGCGGATCGGCGAAGAAGAAGCCGCCGCAGGCAGGGATGCGGTCATCGTGACCATTTTGTGCGATTCGGCTGACAAGTATCTGAGTGAACGATTTTGGGAAGAATAATGGCCAGTTCGGTGCTGAAAATTTCTGAGCCGGTGTACCACCAGTTGCGCGAGCACGGCGAAGAGACCTATCCCCATGAGTGTTGCGGAGTGCTCCTAGGGAAGGCTCTGGATGGTACCAATGAGGTGGAACTCGCGATCCGGGCCGGCAACACACGCACCGATTCCGCCCATAATCGTTACCACATTGCGCCCCAGGAGCTCATCTCCATCCAGCGGCAGGCGCGGGAGCGCAGCCTCGACATAGTCGGTTTCTACCATTCGCATCCCGACCATCCCGCGCGTTGGTCGCCGACTGATCTCAACGAAGCGCACTGGCTGGGTTGCTCATACGTGATCACCAGCGTCGAAGAGGGCAAAGCCGAGCAGACCAACTCGTTTTTTCTCGCCGGGGCGGGCGAAGACGACAAGCGGTTTGAAAACGAGGAAATAGCGTTGTGGCACGAACGCTGTTGACCGCCGGCCCCCGTAGTCCCGATGCGCAATCACATCAGAAAAAAGAGAGAGAGTTGGAAGAATGAAGATTCACATCCCTACCCCCTTGCGTCAGTTCGCGGCCAAACAGGCCACGGTGACGGTAGAGGCCGCGACCGTGGGCCAGGCGCTGGATGAACTTACCCTTAGCCATCCGGAACTGAAAAAGCATCTGTATTCAGAGGATGGCAGGCTCCGCGCTTTCGTGAACGTTTACCTCAACGACGAAGACATCCGCTATCTGAGCGAGAAAGAGAATACGGCAGTCAAGGACAGCGATAGCTTGTCCATCATTCCATCGATTGCCGGAGGAGTAGACATGGCAACCCTGACCGAAGTTCCCGCGGTGGCACTGCCGTCGCTTAACAACGACGAAATCGCGCGTTATTCCCGCCACCTGATCCTGCCCGAGGTGGGTATGGAAGGGCAGCAGAAGCTTAAAGCAGCCAAGGTCCTCTGTGTGGGCACCGGCGGCTTGGGTTCGCCGCTGGCCTTCTACCTGGCTGCCGCCGGAGTAGGTACGCTGGGACTGGTAGATTTTGACGTCGTCGACTCGAGCAACCTGCAGCGGCAAATCATTCACAGCACCAAAGACGTGGGCCGGCCCAAGCTCGACTCAGCAGAAGAGAAGCTCAAAGCCCTGAATCCGCACATGAATATCGTCAAGTACAACACCATGTTGCTGAGCTCCAATGCCATGGAGATATTCAAGGATTTCGACATCGTCGCCGATGGCACTGACAACTTTCCCACCCGCTACCTGGTCAATGACGCCTGCGTATTGAGCGGAAAGCCCAACGTCTACGGTTCCATTTTCCGCTTCGAAGGACAGGCCAGCGTTTTCGCTACTGAGCAAGGTCCTTGCTACCGTTGTCTGTATCCCGAGCCGCCCCCACCGGGGCTGGTTCCTTCCTGTGCCGAAGGCGGGGTGCTTGGCATCCTCCCCGGGTTGGTGGGTATTATCCAGGCGACCGAAGTCATCAAGTTGATCCTCGGAGTGGGCGACCCGCTAATCGGGCGCCTGCTGTTGGTGGATTCACTCGGTATGCGCTTCCGGGAGCTGAAGTTGCGCAAGAATCCGGATTGCCCGGTATGCGGCACCCATCCGACAGTGACCCAACTCATCGATTATGAGCAGTTCTGTGGGATTCAACCGCCGCCGGCAAAGGATGCCGTACAGGTCAATGGTATCGAGCAGATCGACGTGACTGCGTTCAAGCAGCAGCAGGACGCGGGCAGGAATTATTTCCTGCTCGATGTCCGCGAACCGCATGAATTCAAGATTGCGGAAATCGGCGGGTATCTTATTCCCCTGGGTGATCTGCAGAAACGGGTCGGCGAGCTGGATCGCGAGCGGGAGATCGTAGCTCATTGCAAGATGGGTGGCCGCAGCCAGAAGGCAGCGGAGTTCCTGCAACAGGCCGGTTTTAAAGTAAAAAACCTTGCCGGCGGCATCACCGCCTGGAGCGAGCAAATCGATCCCAGAGTACCCAAATACTAAGTATTACCGAAGCCCAGAAAGTTTGAATTCGATCTATTCCCGAAGCCGCCCTTGAGCGGCTTCGGGATTTCTTTTTGCCCCAAAGCCCGTGCCATCGGTATACTCCGGTGGTCGCTTGGAGTTCCATGGATCTAGCTGTCATCCGCGTTTTGTTTGTTGTCGTTCTTACCGCCTCGTGTTTCTTCTTTCGTCCCTTTGGGTTGCAGCCCTGGACCTCGGCGATTCTGGGGGCGGTCGCTGCGGCCGCGGTCATCGTCTTTGAGTTGCGCGTCCGGGCGCTGAGCATCAAACGCCTGCTGGGCGCAGTGCTGGGCAGCGTGCTGGGGATCGCGGGGGCGGCGCTGTTCGGTATGGTGCTGGGTGGAAGCCTCCCTCCGGGGGGTACCCGGGCCTTACTGCAGCTATTTGTGCTCATGCTGATGTCATATATAGGGCTGATGGTGGGGGCCAGCAAGGGTGACTTGCTGAACTTTACCGGGGGCCTGGCCGAACTTTTTGCCGGGGAGCGAGGGGCGGGCGGTAAGCGCAGCGTCAAAATCCTCGACACCAGCGCCATCATCGACGGACGCATAGCAGATGTGGTGGACACTGGCTTCCTGGAGGGAACGCTCCTGGTGCCCGAGTTTGTGTTGCGCGAGCTGCAGACTGTCGCCGATTCCTCTGACAATTCCCGCCGCCAGCGTGGTCGCAGGGGTCTGGATATCTTGCAGAAGATGCAGGCTAACCCCTTGCTTTCGGTGCAGATCATTGAAGACGACTTTCCCCAGCTGCGCGAAGTAGATCTGAAACTGATCGAACTGGCGAAGAAACTAGCGGCTCCCATCGTGACCAATGATTTCAACCTGAGCAAGGTAGCCCAATTGCACCGGGTGCGCGTGCTCAACCTGAACGACTTGGCTAATTCGTTGAAGCCACTGGTCTTGCCTGGCGAAAAGATGAACATAGTCGTTCTGAAAGAGGGCAAGGAATACAACCAGGGTGTCGGTTACCTGGATGATGGGACCATGGTGGTGGTCGACCATGCCCGCCGGATGATTGGGCGCGCCGTGGAAATCACGGTGACCAGTGTCTTGCAGACGGCATCGGGAAAAATGATTTTCGGCAAACTCGAGGATGCCGGCCTCAAGCCGGAGCAGGTGCGTACGGTTACTGAGCTCTCGAGCTAGCTTCAGAAGCCTCTCATTTCCATGAAAATACACCCGTCGGTCACCGGAAACGCAGAAACCCATTTGACAGGCTGAATCCGGCGGGTACAATCTTGCCGAGAAGTACACGATTCACAATCAGACCCCCAGATGGACACCGCCTGCAAACACCCCAAAGTGCGCGTCGTAGCGCGTGAAGAGGACGTCGAATATGTCGAATGTCTGGACTGTGGCCAGGTATTCGACTCACACGAGTATCGAGACATGGAGATCGAGGAAGAAGTGTTGCGCGAACCGGAAGAAGACATCCGCTAAACTCGAGTTCCAGTCACCGCGACCAATCTTTTAAGGATCAAGCGAGCCTATGCAAGTCCCGCCGGGACAACTACATCAGGCCCGAAGCCTAGAGTTCGCACTGGCATCACAAGCTACGGAAAAACTGTGTTTTGTGTTTGCCACCAGGGCTTAAAGCCCTCAATTCTTATGTCGAAGCGTTTACGCGGGTTCAAAAACCCGCTTCCCCCGGACTTAAAGTCCGGGGAAGGCACCCAACCCGCTCTCCCGGACTGAGGCCTAAGCCCCTGCCACATAGATGTTCAAACTCCATAAATATTGGTTTCGATGAAGCGATTGCGGAATTTGCCCTTTGCGTCGTAGTGGGCCAGAAACTCCTGATATTTCGCCATTTCCGGGTAGAGGGGTTTGATCCGCGAAGCGTTCATGGCAAACAACTTGCCCCAATGGGGACGGGCGCCGAACGGCGCTAACTTCTCCTCAATCATGGGCAGCACGGCCTTCACCGCCGGCCACTCCGGCTTCCAGGTGAAGTGAATCGCCATCGACGGTCGTTGATAGGCAGTGCTCATCCACAGATCATCTGCGTCAATGGTCCTCAACTCCGTGATAAACAGATGGGGAGTCACGTGGTCTCGAAGTTGCTCGACGGCCAGTATGGCCTGGTAACCCTTGTCCCGGGGAATGAGGTATTCGGATTGCAATTCCGCGCCGCTGCTGGGGGTGGCGCCGATGCGGAAGTGGGGCAGCCGTTCGTACCAGGGTCCGGGGATGCCCAGTTGTTCGGTGCAACTTTCAGCCGAGTGCCCGGCCAGCGGATGCAGCTTTTGCGTGGCCAGCGTCGCGCCGAACAACTCGGGCTCGAAGTGTGGTGCGCTGTCCGTGGAAAGGCGGCGTTTCACCCACACCTGGCTAATCCGGTGATTTTGCCAGTCGGTGAACAGGCTCACGCTGTAGGCACTGGCAAAGATTTCGTCCAGGTGGCCTTCCAAGACATTCATGGACAGGTTCTGATAGACGACTTGCGCAACCTTATAGGTAGGTTGCACATCGAGCGTGACCTTGGTCACGATCCCGATCGCGCCCAGGTTCACCACCGCCCCGTGGAAGCGATCCCCATCCCGCTCCCGGGACAGAGTCAGCAGCTCACCTCCGGCTGTCACTAGTTCCAGGCCGGACACTGGCGTGGCCAGATTGCCATTCTTGATGCCCGAGCCGTGGGTGGCTGTGGCGATAGCGCCGGGGACCGAAATATGAGGTAAAGAGGCGAGATTGGGCAGCGCGTAACCCTGGCCGTCAAGATAAGGAGCCAGTTCGCTATAGGTTACCCCTCCTCCGACGGTCACCGTACGCGCCTCCCGGTTCAGAGTCATCTGGTTGAGGTGGGCCAGCGAGATCTGGTTTTCGGTGCTGTCGGCGATCCCATTGAAGGAGTGGCGGGCGCCCAACGCTCGTATCTTCTTTGTCCGCTTGACCACCTCCTGCACTTCCTCAACCGTCTGAGGCTCATACAGTTGGCGAGTGCTGTAGGTGTAATTCCCTGACCAGTTTGTCCGCGGCGCAGTTGGCTGCTCGCCCGACCCAAAGGGCGACAAAATTGTGCCCGCAAGGAAAACGCCGGAGGTTTTCAAAAATTCTCTCTTGTCCATAGGGATGTTCGCTCTGTGCTCGCTCCTGTTTGACTGTCCTCGGGAAGGATACCAGTGGCTCGATTGCCGATGACAGAGCAGTTAATTCGCGAGTGTTACCCACGCCTTTCTCCCGGAAGTTGCAAGCAAGAAGTTTGCTACTGCCAAAAGTCGAACACTGTCACTAAATCCCACAGAAGGGTAATAACAATGTGTCAAAAGCGAAGGTATTCTCCAGCAGTTGACGCTAACTGGCACAGCTCATGAGTACAGGTGCGCCAACAAGGCCACTGCGATGTATTACTGCCTTCTTTGTCAGCCGTGCGTTTCTTTAGATCCCACGGGCGAACTAAAACGTAGAAATTGGAGCTTCAAAACCCATGACGCACTTTCCCATCGTAGCTCTTAGGCGCCGTTTGAATCCCCGACAGATATCTCTTGGCCGATTGGTGCCAGTGCTGTTGAGCGCTCTCGCGTTGGTGACGGCCGCTCCTGCGGCATGGGCGTTAACCTCCACCACTACCTCCCTGTTAACCGCGCCCGATAACCCCAACAGTGGGGCTGTCATCACCTTGACGGCGCAGGTGCTGGCCACGGAGTACACCGTGGCCGGAGGAACTGTAAGCTTTACTGATACCTACAATGGGGTCAGCGAAGTCCTGGGCACGGTTCAGGTTCAATCCACCAATGGCAATGCCGGCACGGCAATTCTTGAGACAGAAGTCGGCGGAGTGGGAACCCACCAGTTCCAGGCCATCTATAGCGGCACTTCTTTCTTTGCCACCAGCTCTTCTCCTGCGCAGTCGGTCCCTTTTGCTATTCCCTATGCGTCCGCCACCGCGCTGACAACCACCGGTACCGCCCCCGGACCTTACTCCTTTAAGGGAACCGTATCCGCCTTTGGTCCTTCGGCGCCGACGGGAAACGTCACCTTCACTGATACCACCTCCAACTTTGTTCTGGGTACCGCGCCGCTTAACCCCGCGACCCTGCAGAACGGTTTCACGGCTCCGACGAACTATCCCATCACCGGGATGAACAACGGCCAGACAGGAAGCACCAACGGCCCGGCCGAAGGCGACTTCAACGGTGACGGCCGGCCGGATTTTGCCGTCCCCACCAACACCGGTCCGATCGTCATCCTGCTGGGCAAGGGTGACGGTACGTTTACTAACGGTACGTCGCTTACGCCCCCCTCTCCTTTTGAGCCGACCGCTGTGGTGGTGGGAGACTTCAACCAGGATGGCAAGCAGGACCTGGCCGTACTTAGCGCCTCGGGCCCCGGCTCGATCGGCAGCATCAACATCTACCTCGGTAATGGAGATGGAACCTTCCAGACTCCTAAGAATTTCCCGGTGGGGGTTACTGGTACCGCCCCCACAGCGTCCAGACTAATAGCCACGGGCGACTTCAACCGTGACGGTGTGGCCGATCTGGTGGCCACAAATGCTGGTCTGAACCAGGTTGTGATTCTCCTCGGGAATGGCGATGGGACATTCCAAAAGGCAGTGCCGTATACGGTTGGCAATGCGCCCTGGAATGTCGTGGTCGGGGATATCAACCAGGATGGATTTCTAGATCTTGCAGTGGCCTCGGACGCTACCGGTTCGGCCAGCATTCTGTTAGGCAACGGCGATGGAACATTCCAGACATTTATACCCATCAACCTCGGCTCCAGCCAGGTAGGTTCGGTTGCGCTGGGTGACTTTAATCACGACGGCTGGCCGGACCTGGCAACTACCAGCGCTCCGGATAACCAAATCTATATTTCGATTAACCTGAAGACAGCGTCCCCCACCTTCGCGGCCCCCGTCAAGTACGCCATGAATGCTGGTCCGTACTATCTGACCATTGGAGACTTCAATCGCGACGGCAACCCGGACATTATCTCCGCCAATGGCAGTACAAGTGTCGGTGTATTGCTGGGCACCGCCACGGGTACCTTTCAGCCGGCCACTTATTACAGTTTGGGGATCGCTTCAATTTTTGCCACCGCTGGAGATATCAATGGCGACGATCGGGTCGATATAACCGCCATCACCGGCAACGGCCTGAGTGTGCTTTTGTCTGGCCAATCAGAGTCGGCAACGATCAGCAACATCACTATCAATGGATGCACGACGACACCGCAAAACGTGGTCGCCAGCTATGCGGGTGACAGTAACTACGGGTCAAGCGCTTCGGCGCCGCAAACCTTCACCGGGAATGCCCAGTCGACGAAGCTCGTCCTGACCGTTACACCGGCAAACAATTTTGTGGGCCAGCAAGTCACACTGCAGGCCACGCTTACCCCATCGGCCTACGGTTCCCAATCTACCAACGGGGAATTGGTCACTTTCAAAAACGGCACGACGGTGATCGGTACAGCTCCTCTTTCCAGCGGAGTCGCAGTGCTCAATACGAGCTTTCCGTTTGCGACGTCAGAAAGCTTCAATGCAACCTACGGGGGCGACTGCGCGTTTACCGCCAGTAACAGCAACGTGGTGCCCGGATCGACCTTGAACCCGTCGGTCCTGACCTGGAATACTCCGGCGCCCATCACCTACCCCACTCCGCTGAGCAGCGTACAGTTGAATGCGACGGATACCGTGGCCGGAGTTCCGCTGGCCGGTACCTTTACCTATACTCCCGCCGCGACCACGGTCCTTACCGCTGGAACGCATACGCTATCGGTAACCTTCGTCCCGACAGATCCGACTTATGCGACCCAGTCGACGACGGTGCAGCTCGTCGTTAATCAGGGTGTCCCCGTCATCATTTGGCCTACGCCCACGCCAATCTCCTACGGAACGCCGTTGAACGGCTTCCAGTTGGATGCCACCGCGACCTCAGGTACCGTTTCCGTACCGCTTCCCTTCAACGTCTACGGTATCTATACCCCGGGTTCCGTTTATTCGACTGGCGGCTTCGATAACGATGGATACTCCTATTCCACTACCACGCTCGGCTCAACGGTGGTGTGGAACGGCCTGACCTTCAACATGGGGCCAGCCAATGCGCCGGACGCGGTCGCCACCCCCACGGGTGCGACGTCGGGGCTCGTCATCCCGCTGCCTGCGGGCACCTTTACCGATTTGTTCATGCTGGGCGCGATGGTGAATAACATCAACGCCAACCAGACTTTCACCGTGACCTACACAGACGGCACCACCACGGTGTTTAACCAGAATATGAGTGACTGGTTTAATGCTGCCGGCTGGCCGGGCGAATCCGTGGTTAACTGCAGTGAGAAGCGTAACTTCGACGACGGAACGACTCAGCCAGATTCAGTCTGCGTATTCGGCTATGATATTTCGCTCGATGTTACCAAGACAGTCCAGAGCATCACACTGCCGAATACTCGCAATATCGTCATGCTGTCGATGGACCTGCAGACGCCCCAGATTCCGGGAACGTTTGTATACAACCCGCCCTCAGGCACGATCGAACCGGTTGGAAATGCCGACCCGCTTCAGGTGACGTTCACCCCGACCGATACCGTTGATTACACCTCGGCGAACGATACTGTTTTCCTGCAGGTTGTAGCCCCGGCTACCACCACAACGCCGACGATTTCCTGGCCTCAGCCGGCGTCGATTACCTACGGAACCCCGCTCAGCTCAACCCAGCTGGATGCGGTTGCCATGGCCCAGGCCCAACCCACCCCGGTTATTCCTACCAGCCAGTTGTTGGTGCTTTCAACCGCTACCGACGGCACACCCTTCGGTCAACCCGGCTTTGATGACGCAGGCGACGCATACTCGTACAACGAGTTGAACCTGGGCACCCCCGCGACGGCCGGCCAGGTGAATTATCAGGGCACTACATTCACCCTGGGTCAGCCTACGGTTCCCAACGCCATCAGCAATGGTGCGGTCTACACCCTGGCGCAACCCGGTAATTACTCCAGCGTTTATCTGATTGGCGCGGCTGCCGGTATCACTTCGGGCCACGGTAATGGGAACGCCACCAACGCGCCCTTCATTCTCACTTATTCCACCGGCAATCCGGTCACCAAGACGGTGAACATGAGCGCCTGGAACCGCGGCAATGGCACCTTTGGCGGTGAGACGGTGGTGGCTACGACCGACCACGCCAACACGCAAGGTGGCGGAAGCGTCTCAGGAACTCACAGGTTGTACGGTTATCAGATCACTGCGGATCCTACCCGAACCCTGGTGAGCGTCACCGTGCCCAACAACCGCAACGTGGTGATCATGGCTCTTGGCTTCGGCACCAATAACCAGGTTGTCGTGCCCGGGACCTATGTCTACACACCGCCTGCGGGTACAATCCTCGCGGTTGGCACCCATACGCTCGACGTGGCCTTCACGCCCAACAACACGGCCGGCTATAACAGCGCGACCGGAAGCACGACCATTGTTGTGACCAAGGCTACCCCGATCCTCAACTGGCCGACCCCGGACGCTATTCCGGCCGGAACCGCGCTGAGCAGCATACAACTCAACGCCACCGCAACCTTCCAGGGCGCCACTTTACCCGGAACGTTCAACTACACGGTTCCCCCGAGCCCGAATCCGGCGAACGGACAAGTGCTCTCGGCTGGAACCCATACTCTGCAGGTGGTCTTTACACCCACTGACACCGCCGACTTCAACAGCATCACGGCTACAGTACAAATTGTGGTCGGCACGACTGGCGCGACGGGGATCGGCGGTACCCCCGGTTATCCCACGGCAGAATGCTGCTACTTTAGCCAGCCGACGCCGTATACCGTAAACGTGAACGGAAACAATGCTGCTCCAACCGGAACTGTAACGGTGACGTTCGCCGGCCAGACGCTGGGTAGCGGCACGCTCGTACCCGGATCGGGATTGAGTTCGTCGGCGTTGTTGAGCTTGAACAGCTTCTACTTCAATCCCGGGCCAAACACGGTAACGATAAATTATTCAGGTGACACCAACTACGTGCCCAACAGCAACACGCAGGTGATCGGCTTGCTGAACCCTGTATTTGGGGCCCAGACCACAACGGTCGCCGGAACCGCGACGACCCTCGATGTGCCTTATACGTTCACTCAGGCCGGTACCTTGTCCTACAATTACAGCCCGGTTAATGGATCAATCGCGGACTTCAGTGATAACGGTGTTCAATGCTACGAGGGATCCACGCCTACGGCGCTGGCCAACCAGCCTCTCCCGCAAGGCACGCTTTGCATCTTCAGCGTCGCCTTCAAACCAGGTTTACCGGGGATTCGTAAAGGAGCGATTCAGGTGGACTTCACTCCTAGCGGAGGAAGCGCTGAACCGCATCTGTACGCGTTCCTTTCAGGCCTGGGAGCGGCCTCTCAGATTTCGCTGAGCAGTGCACAGACCTTGGTATTGAACAACGCCCTGTTGCAGCCACAGGGCCTGGCCTTTAACCCGAACGACACTGCCAACGCGAGCTTGTACATCGGCAACGGTACCTACACGACCAGCACACCGAACGCAGGCCAGATCGATAAGCTTAGCGGCGGCACGTTGAGTACCTGGGTTCCAGCCAGCCCCACTACGGTGGTTTATCCCAGTGACCTGACGTTCGACGCTTTTGGCAACCTGGTGGTTACAGATGCCAATGCGGCGAAGGTGCTCAGCTTCAATCCCTTAAAGGCGGCAACGCCGGTAGGGACCGGCAGCTTCACCCTCACGCTTCCGCTGGCGGCCGAGAACGACTTTGGCGGCAACCTGTACATTGCCGATGCAGCCGCGACAGGTCGGGTCATTATTATTCCTGGAGAAACCTTTGCGTCGTATACGCCGAGCCTGCTCAACCTGGGTGCCAGCGTACTCTTCCCGCAAGGGTTGGCGATCGACAACGCAGGCGCCAATCTGTACGTGGCTGATGGAGGAACGCAGGCTTCGCCTTCCACCACTAGCCAGATTGTCCAGGTTCCGCTCAGCGGTGCAGGTGGAACAGCAATTTCCCTCTCGCCCTGCGACGGTACTGTGAGCCCATGCACCTTTAACTCGCCCGCAGGGATGGCCTTCGATCCCAACGGCGATCTGTTCATCACCGATAGCGGTCCGCGCGTGCTCATGATTCCGGCCAATCACTCGGGCAGCAACGAAACCACGCAGCTACCGATGACTGGACTCGTCAACCCCACCGGAATCACGATGGATGGATCTGGCGATGTCTATGTCACCGACCTTAACGGAACCGTAAACGAGTTGATGGTGAACGCCGGTGTGATGTCGTTCAAAACAGCGAACTCTTCACTCACCACCACGATCACTAACACCGGCAACCTGCCACTGCAAAACATCACGATTACGGCGCCAACCGGCCCGTTCTCAATCACCACTGATGGTTGCAGCGGAACCACAGTCGCAGCCGGCGGTAAGTGCAGTCTGACTTACAAATACACGACCTCAGCCTCGCAGGTGAGCAGCACGGTCACGATCAAGAGCAATGCGTACACTGCGAATGGAGTCACGATCACGCTTCAGAACTTCTAATAAGCGCGGTCGCAACTAAACCAGCCCTCGAGTGGGTAGCCCAGGTCTCGCGTTTGAGACCTGGGCCTTTCGCTCAATAACTGTCTGATTGCCCCCACCTAGGGGACTTTGAATTCGTTTTCGGGCATCCCGGTTACATCGGTCTCGAGGGCAAACAGACCGCCCCCGAATCGCTCCCACTGCCCGGGCTCGGGCGAGGCCGAGGTAACGTAAAGCACGTTGCCACCTGGCCCTCCGAAGGTACAGTTCGTCGGCCGGATTACCGGCATCTCAATCACACGATCAATCGTTCCGTCCGGAGCCACACGCACGATACAACCTCCGCCGTAACGGCAATTCCACACGTAGCCATCGGTATCTATGGCCGAACCATCCGGCATGCCGCGCGCAAAGCCTTGCAGGAAGGGCTGCTCGCCGCGGATATTTCCCGTTGCCAAGTCGTACTCGTAGGACCAGATGCAGTTCTTAAGCGTGTCGCCAAAATAGAACCTGGTGCGATCGGGACTCCAAAGCAGCGTATTCGAAATCCCTAGCTGCCCTCGACACACCGAAGACGCGCCCGTCCCATCGATCCGATAGAGAACACCGTCTTCCCCACCTGATTCGCCGGGAGCGCCGTCTTCTTTCACATTGTTGCGCATCGACCCGACCCACGCTCTTCCACCCGGATCTATCGCCGCATCATTGCAGCGAACGAAAGGCCAACCGGGAAGGGCAAACAACTTTACATGCGGCGTATCGCTGGCCGGTTGCCAAAGAACGAGGCCCGAACCGAGAGACAAGCACAGCGTGCCTTTACGATTGGTCTGCATCACACAGGTTACGGGTTCAGAAAAGAACCAGCTCTTAACCACGTCTTCCGGCAACGAATATCGATGCAGGAGGAAACGATTGATGTCGGTCCAGTAGATGGACTGGCTATCCCCATCCCACAGCACACCCTCGCCGCACGCGTCCCCGGCGGGCACAATACATACCGGTTCTTTGATCTTCAGAGGATCCTCCGCTACAGAAAATTAAGTATCGCTGCGCTGTTCGCGGCGAGCGGAATCGAAAGCTGTCCACCGCTCACTGATAGCAGTTCTTTTTTCGAAGCCTTCCAGGTGCCGGCCTCGGTGATCTCTGCGCCACCCAATGTTACCTGCGTCCTCGCATCCACCGCAGGGCCTTCGAGCCTGAGCACCGAAGAATGCCTGCTGGAACTTTTTGTATCCAGGCGCAGGATAGCGCTAGTAGAGCCCTTGTTGATGAGCGTGAGGGTCAGCGCGCTGTCTTTAGAGCGCGTGGCGTAGGCTTTTATTTCCGTGGTAGTGGGGCTTACCACCGTCCGCAACAGTTCGCCGCGGCCCGCAAGCGAGAAGGCCAGCATGCCATAGTATTCCGGCTTGGCCGAGTAATGCCTCTGTTCGTCGTCGCCGATGGGGGAGTATGAGCTGATGAATCCCAGTTGATTCACACCTGTTTCCATGTTGACTCCACTGCAACTGCTAGATGCAAGGGTGAACATATAGTCCAGCACCCATAAAGCGGAAGCCATGGTGTCGCTGACACCGGGCCGGCCGCCGCCGGAGAAGGAGTTCACCTCGCATATACGATACGGCACGCCGCAGCGCTGTGAGGCAGCGCGCAATTGATCGAGCTGGGGCCGAAGCTTCGGGTCCACGCCCAGCAACTTCTCGATCGTACTGCCAGAGTTCTGTCCTTCGCGGTAGTAGTGATGAGTGAGCAGAACAATGTCTTTGCCCTCGTCGACGGCAAACCGGCTGACCCATTCGGTCTTGCCCGCGGCGTCCGGACCGGCTAATGGAATGCCCGGGAGCTGGGCTCGAAGGGCTGTCTTGTAGCGGCGGTAATCCGCCAGCCATTGT
This sequence comes from uncultured Acidobacteriaceae bacterium, assembly GCA_963826875.1. Taxonomy (GTDB): domain Bacteria; phylum Acidobacteriota; class Terriglobia; order Terriglobales; family Acidobacteriaceae; genus PALSA-350. Next base: position 172,430 of record CAWGYP010000007.1, read on the forward strand.
TCGTAGCCATAGCCTGGCGGTCGATGCTTTTCGTGCGAGAACAGGTCAGGTTCGTTGCCAATCTCGAAGGCGAGCAGCCGGTCACGCGCGATTGCGGCCACCACTTTTGCTTCGGCAACCGCGTCCTCCTCTGTACCGCTGCCCAGGTTCAATGCCCAAATCAATTTCCACCCGGTGGCCGCGAGGAACCCGCCGAGTTCCTTAAGGGCACGATCATTCACCATGGTTCCGTAGGGAGTGGAAACGGGTATGGCCGTCGCAGCGTAGTGCGCGTAGTCTGCGGTATTCCCGCCTATCCGCACCACACCTTCACATCCGAGTGTCCGCACCATCTCAACATAGGTACGATTGGCTGGGCTCAGCAAGCCAGATCTGGCCACGGAAGATATCTCGTAACCAAGGCCCGGAAAATCAGTCGCGATCGTACCCAATGGAGGACCGATGCCTACGCTTACCCGCGTTGCCGGGTTGTCAGCAAACGCTGCGGGAGTGGCCAGTGCCGCGCCGGCAAGAGCGCTTCGTGCAATGAAATCGCGGCGGTTCATGCGCTTCGAGTATAAAGAGCCCAGTCAAGAAGAAAAGCGAAGATTTGTTGCCAGATGAGAGGCGTCCGGCTACAACTACTGAGGTCTACCGGCAAGCCCGAGTGAGCTGTCAGAATTGCGCCATGGCAACCAACCTGGCCCCTTCCAGAACCGAGGAGCATACTGCGCTGCAACGCATGCTCGGCCCGGCCAGGTTTCTTTCACTGCTTGTTCTTCTAGGTTTGCTGGTGATGTGCCTGGCGTTCTCTTGGACTACGCGGGACGCGATGGCACATTTGCCCTTTCTCAAGGGAGGAAAGGCGCAGCCGACTACTGCTACCTCCGCCCAGACGACGGTCGTCGATCTACATCCCTGGCAGATTGCCCAGGCGCTCGCGCCGCTCGCCGTCAGCAAGGAAGAAGAAGAGTATGCGCATGAGGCCGAACGGCTAGCCGATCACGAGGTGAATCAGGCGTTTGCCGCCGCTTTGCGCCAAGCCGGCGAGCAGCGCGCCGTGCCCACAGGGGAAGCGTTGGAGCTTACCCAGAAGGTGGCACAGCTGCAAGCGACCCTCAAAGACGATCAGGCACAGGTGCAGACTTTAACCCAGGCGCCCGGCACTGCCCAGGACGACCTGAAAATCGCGCAGGCACAACTCGCACTTGACCAGGATGAATTGAACGACGCCGAGCACGATCTCGCGCGGGCCTCGGGCGACGTGCGCACGAAGATCCAGCAGGAGCTTGCGGCCCACGAAGCCGCCATGAACAAGATGAATGCGCAGTCGGGCGACAGCCAGATGGCGGTTATTTCTACCCGCCAGTACGGCACCCTTGCCCACCGTGTTGAGGCCTGGTTCAGCCAGCGCAACCGTCACCAGTTGATCGAGCAGGCAATCGAGCAGGCGCATTTGGACGCAGCCAGTTTGACAGCGCAGCACAATGCGCTCGAAGCCAAGGCCGAGGCCAGTTCGGATGCTGCGGCCGGGAATGCCGCCAAGCCAAGCGCTGCCAGACTTGCCAGCCTGCAGCAGAGGAGGGATCAGCGCCAGCTTCTTAGCATTTACGACGACCGCATTCAAACCCAGCAACAGCTCGCGGGAGTTTATAGCAAGTGGGCAAACCAGGTGATGCTGCAACATCGCATCGTCACCCACATGGCCATGCGCTCGTTGGCGGCCGTTGCGTTCATTTTAATTTGTGCCCTTCTTTTGGAGTCGGCAGGGACGGCGTTGCTGGAGCGCCGCGCACTGGACCGGAGGCGTTTGCAAACCCTGCGCACCATTCTGCGGCTCAGTGTGCAGTTGGTTGGCGCAACCTGTGTGCTGCTGGTAACGTTCGGTGTGCCCGCCCAGATATCAACCATCCTTGGGCTGGCGACGGCAGGCCTTACCGTCGCTTTGCAAAGCTTTATTCTGGCGTTTTTCGGCTGGTTCATTCTTATGGGCAAGAGTGGAGTCCGTGTGGGGGACTGGGTAGAGATCAATGGTGTCGCCGGCGAGGTCATTGAGATCAATCTTTTCCGCACCACGATCCTGGAAAACCGTGCCTGGGCTGACAAAGGACATCCCACTGGGCGCCGCGCAACCTTCATCAACAATTACGCGGTGACGGGCCAGTACTTCAATTTTTCTACCGTCGGGCAATGGATGTGGGATGAAATTGCGGTAAGTCTTCCACAATCTACGGATACATACGCCAAGGTGGCGCTCATTCACAAAGCGGTATTGGAAGAGACAGAGCAAGACGCCCGGCTCGCGGAGCAGGAGTGGAAGCGGGTTCCGCGGCACAGCGGCATGAGCCATGCCAGCGCGAGCTCGTCGCTGGATTTGCGTCCTGCCGGGCCGGGAGTCGACGTCGTGATACGTTACGTAACTCGTGCCTCGGAACGCCTCAAGGTGCGCAACCGATTGTACGTACGAGTTATCGATGTGCTCCATAATCCGCATGTGGTTATCTCTCCCTCGCAACCTTCGAAGCTGGCCGCGGCAGTGTTGGCCGCCAGCGAGCCGTCGGATTACGAGCCCAGAGATAAGCGTGCCAGCATGTACACGTAGAAAATAATCAGGTTTCGACGCTGCGGAATAACTCGGTTGCGCGTGACATCCTCGCGCAATGCCGTGGTAATTGACGTGCGAGCTGGGCAATGTGCCGTCCCGTAGGGACGACACAACCCGGCTAAAGCCGTGCCCTCCAGAGCCGATTTCTCACGCAGACTCTTTGACCCGTACGTAATTGATCGAAGACAAGTCCGTGTTTAACCGCACAGGGCCGTTTTCTATTCACAACAGCGACTTTTTCGCAATGAATTGAGCCGCTGAGGAGACTCCATTACTTAGCGGTCCAGCCGCCGTCGATCAAGATGTCGGTCCCGGTAATGAACCCGGCCAGATCCGAGCAGAGATAACAGGCAAGCCCGCCGATCTCGTCCGGCTTACCCCATCGCCCAACCGGTACATTGGCCAGGAACTGGGCGTTGAGTTCGGGATCGTTCATGATGGCTGCGTTCATGTCGGTGGCAACTGGGCCCGGACTGATAGCGTTGACGGTAATTCCTTCCCCGGCCACTTCCAACGCCAAGGCGCGGGTGAAGCCCGAGCAAACCCGCCTTCGCGGAAGAATAGGGAGTACGCCCAGGCAACGAGATGTGGCCCATGATGGAAGACATATTCACCACCCGTCCGTAGCCCGTGCCCTTCATCCCGGGGACAAAAGCCCGGCACATGAGAAATGTAGAAACCAGGCTGGAGTCCACCACGCTGCGAAACTCCTGCAGCGGAAAATCGACGACCGGTTTGCGGATATTGATGCCCGCGTTGTTGATCAAAATCTGCGCATGGCCGAAGCGCTCCGCGACTGCGCGCGCTACCGCGGCCACGTCCTCTTCCCGGGTCACATCGGCGGTAAAGATGGCCGCGGTTCCGCCTGTCGCCGTGATCGCATCGCGCACCGAATCCAGCCGCTGCACATCCCTGGCTACCAGCGCAATCTGCGCGCCCGCCTCCGAAAGAGATTTTGCCATGGCCTCGCCAAGACCGCGGCTGCCTCCGGTGATCACTGCCGTCCGGCCCGATAGGTCGATCTTCATTTCAAGATGATACCCCTCGCTCTGCATCCGTTTTTGCTGGTACCCTGACCGGGCGGATTTCTAGCACAGAGGGCCTAGGGATGAAGGCGAGTCGAACGCGGTACAGCATTGTCGCACTGGCCATCGGTCTCGCCATCCTCTCCTACGTGCAGCGTGTTGCCATTTCCCAGGCTGCCGGTCCCATCTCCCATGATCTGCACCTCAACAAGGCGCAGATGGGGCTGGTGTTCGGAGCCTTTGGCCTCTCCTACGCTTTATTTGAAGTTCCCATCGGCTTGCTGGGCGATAAGATCGGCGTTCGCCGGGTGCTGATGCAGATCGTTCTGGGATGGTCAACCTTTACCGCGTTGACCGGCGCGGCCTGGAACTTCGCTTCTCTCTGGCTGATTCGCTTTCTGTTCGGAGCCGGCGAGGCGGGTTGTTTCCCCATTCTGACCCGCATGCTCAGCATGTGGTTGCCGGCGCGCGAGCGCGTCACCGCGCAAGCCCTGCTGTGGGCCTTTGCGCGCTGGGGCGGGGCCGCAACGCCGCCGCTGGTGCTGGCCTGCATCGGGTGGATCGGATGGAGATTCTCCTTTGTGGGCTTCGCGTCGCTGGGGCTGGTGTGGTGCGCCGTGTTTTGGCTTTGGTACAGGGACAACCCTCGCCAGCACACTTCCGTCAACGATGCCGAAAAAGAATTGCTCGAGAAGTCGCGGGTGATGATGACCCACCACGCGGGGCAGAAGAAGTGGCTGTCGTTGCTGCTCACACCGGAAGTAATGATTCTGTGTCTGCAATACTTTTGCGTTTCGTTCACCTGGTACTTCTACATCACCTGGCTGCCAACGTATTTGCGTGAGGGTCGCGGCCTGACGGCGGCCCACGCGGCGGGTCTGTCGGTGCTACCCCTGTTGTTCGGAGGCGTCGGGGCGTTGCTAACCGGGCTGGCTCCTGCTGGTTTGCCGCGGCGCAGGATCGCTTTCTTTGGCCTTATGGGTACTGCGCTGTTGTTGTTTGTCTTTATCGCGTACGCAGGCAGTGACCACCGCCATGATCTGTATGGGCCTGGCCAGTCTCTGCAGTGACCTCACTATGCCCGTCTCCTGGGACGCTTGCGTAGAGATCGGCGGGTCCTACACAGCAACGGTCGCTGCGACCATGAATATGCTGGGAAATCTCGCCGGATTTGTTATGCCGGTGGTTGGCGGCTTGATCCTGCAGAGGACCGCCGGCAACTGGGCCGCCCTGATTCACTTGATGATCGCTTCCGATGTGATCGCAGCACTATGCTGGCTCTACCTCAACCCCGAGCGTGCCGGTCGCCAAAGGGAGCGGGAACGCGCGCAGGAAAGACTGAACGCCACACTCAACATAGAAGGTGCTTCGCTTTGAATAAGGGTCGCGGGCTGCTTGGTGTGCTGTTGTTGCTGCCGTTGCTTGGGTTTGCGGGCGCACCCGATACAGGGGCCGACTGGCCCATGCCGGGGCGGGACCCCGGGGGCACACGCTACTCCTCGCTAACGCAAATTACGCCCGCAAATGTGAGCCAGCTGAAGGTGGCGTGGGTCTACCACATGAAGCCTGCCGGCAGCACCAGCCTGCACCCGTCGGAGGATCAGCCGCTAGTGGTGGGCCCCACCATGTACGTGGTGACCCCGTATAGCCGCGTAGTTGCCCTTGATGCCGCGACCGGGCACGAACAGTGGGTGTTTCAAATTCCCGACGGAGACCAGGCGTCCGTACGCGGAGGCAATTACTGGCCCGGCGGGGAGGGTGCCGGCCCGGCAATTATTTTCGGCACCCGTCGTGGCCGGATGTATTCCATCAGCGCCGCCAGCGGGCAGCTCAATGCTGATTTCGGCGACCACGGGATGGTCGATCTGAAGACTCCCGAGGTGATGACTACGGGCAAGGATAAGAGCTACATCCTGCCTACTCCGCCCCTGATCTACAAGAACCTGGTCATCACCGGCTCCGGGCCCGGGGAAGGTCCGGGCGGCTTAAACGGCGGCCTGGGACCGGCCGGCGATACTCGGGCCTGGGATGCGCGCACCGGCAAGCTGGTCTGGACCTTTCACTCCGTGCCTCGCCCCGGAGAAGTGGGGCATGAGACGTGGGCAGGGGATAGCTGGAAAGATCGTTCCGGCGTAAACGTGTGGGGCTACATGACCGTCGACGTCGAGCGCGGCATTCTTTACATGCCCTTTGGAGCGCCCAACAATGACCGCGTCGGTGTGGATCGCCCCGGTAACAACCTCTTCGGCTCATCGCTGGTCGCGGTCAAGGCGGACACCGGCAAGCTGTTGTGGTACTTCCAGGTGGTTCACCACGATATTTGGGATATGGACCTGGAAACGCCACCGACACTGTTCGATATAAAGCGAAACGGGAAGACCATCCCTGTGGTGGCAACGGTGAACAAGAATGCGCTGATGTTCATTCTTAACCGGGTCACCGGCAAGCCGATCTACGGGGTTGAGGAGCGGCCTGTCCCGCAGAGCAATGTTCCAGGGGAGCAGACTTCGCCAACCCAGCCCTTTCCGCTCTTGCCCGAGCCCCTGGCGCAAAACACGCTGAGCCGTGACAACCTCTACAAAGACACGCCCGAACATAAAGAGTGGTGCGAGCAATACGTCGACAGCAACAACATGCTGTTGGGTACGGTTCCGTACACACCCACCGCGCTTGACCGCTACACCGTGGGCCTGCCGGGCACGCAGGGCGGAGTTAATTATTACGGCGGAGCCTACGACCCCAGCCTAGGTTTATTTATCGTCAATATAAACAACCTGGCTCAGCCAATGCGGATCATTCGTAACCCGGACGGTAGCTATAGCAACTCCGGACCACTCGCCGGGATCGTTCGCTTCTGGGACCCCAGCAATCACCTGCCCTGCACCCCTACGCCTTGGGGGCAACTGGTTGCAGTGAATGTGAACACGGGAAAGATTGCCTGGCGAAGCACCCTGGGCGTGACCGACAGCTTGCCTGCGGGCAAACAAAATACCGGACGTCCTGGCCTTGGTGGCGCGATCGTTACCGCCAGCGGCCTGACGTTCCTTGGCGCTACCGATGATGCTCGCTTCCGCGCATTTGAGACCAGGACCGGCAAGGAGATTTGGACAGTAAAATTGCCCGCTTCCGCGGAGTCAACGCCGATCACCTACGCGGATGCCAAAGGGCGGCAGTACATAGCCGTCGTCGCTACCGGCGGTTTCGGGATAGGCGCGACGCTGGCCAGCGATGCACTCGTGGTCTTCAGTCTATCGGGTGGTGAGAGCACAGACACGTTAGCTGCGCCTACGCAGAGCGCCGCGCCTACTGTCACTGCATCTGCGTCCTCGCCGGCACAGGCTCATTTGCCGCCTGGACCCGGGCACGATCTAACGGTCAGAGTCTGTTCCGGATGTCACTCGCCCGACCTCGCTGCCAGCCAACGTTTGAGCGCGCAGGAGTGGAATAGCCTGGTGCAAGATATGTCCGCACGCGGAGCTGTTGCCACCGACGAAGAGTTCGACCAGATCAGCGGCTACCTGGCCCAGTCATTCCCTCGAAGCACCCCGCCTTCCAAATAGAAATCGTCACCGCGTCTGTTCCGTATTTTGGGGGCGGTCGTCCGCGGCTCCGCCAGCTTCAAGGAAAATAAACCATTTTTAGAGAGAGCGTCACTTCGTAGTAAACAAGTGTGAAAAAACACTAATGAATTCAATATCTTCAAAAAACTTCTTGACAGTCGTGTGATAGCGAAGATAGATTGGTGACGGGCACCTCTAACTTGGAGATATATTTATATGCGTAAAGTAATAGTGGCCATCCTCTCTCTGTCCTCTTTTATGCTTCACGCTCAGGCAAACACGCCTGCACAAACCCAGGTCGCGACTAACGGGCCTGCGCCGCAAGTCAAGCGCATTTCCACTGGGGTCATCGCTCCAAAGCTGATTTATACCGTCGATGTCGTCGCAGATTCAAGCAGCTCCGCGCGCCTGTTCAGCAACAACTGCACGGTTGTTGTGGGCATGGTCGTTGACAAGAATGGTAAACCAGAAGATCTCAAGATCGTCAGGTCGGCTTCACCGGGAGTGGACGCGAGCGTCCTTGCTGCCGTGAGTCACTATCGCTTCACGCCTGGCATGGTAAGCAATCAACCCATTGCTACTCCTCTCAACCTGGAAGTAGTTATCGCGAATGCCTATCGGTAGTCGCTTCCTCTAGCCCCTGACGAGGGACGGGCGGACAAAAGCTCCGCCCGTCTGCCTCTCGCCAGGAGAGGCAGACGTAAGCCCATATCCTTATTCTTCACCTCGCCGAAATCGGAATGCTATCATCCGGTTTGCTCGGGCCGAATTTCCTTCTTGATGTGCACGACCATTGACTCAGGTATACATCTATAGGAAGTCGACTTTGAGTTTCAACGCGTTGAGGGATGAAGCGATTTGTCGTCAACTCGGTCACCATGCTCGCCATGTTGCTCGCGGCAGCGGCTTCGCGCGCCCAAAGAGCGCCGGTTTCCCCAAACCAGCCCTGGCAAGGAAATCCGCCGGTAACAGCTCCACCACGTCCCACCCCAGCCTTCGCTCCTGATCCGAACAAGACTTATACTCTGGCAGAACTGGTCAACCTGGCCGAGGAAAACAACCCCGACACCCGCGTGGCATGGGAAAACGCCAAGGCACGCGCGGCCGACCTCGGGATCAGTAAGGCGACTCTCTATCCAACCATGGCCGCAGTGGTGGTTGCGCAGAGTGCGCGCGACAATCTCTTCTTTGCGCCCAATTATTACCGTCAGACCGTGGACACTTTTTCTCCCGCGCTCGAGGTGGACTACACTGTCTTCGATTTTGGCAGGCGATTACAGGAGATTGCTATCAGCCGAAACAACCTGCTGGCCGCCAACTTCCTCTTTAACGATACCCACCGTAAGGTCATCTTCGAAGTAATGGCTGCCTACTATCGTGTCCTCAACACCAAAGGGCAGGAGGACGTGGCGGAAGCCAACCTTAAGAATGCGCAGACGGTGCAACAGGATGCCGAATCGCGGCTCGAGCTGGGACTCGCGACACTGCCCGACGTACTTGAGGCCCGCAGTGCGGAAGCACAGGCGGATTATGATCTACAGGCAGCCATCGGAGCATCCGAGATCGCTCACGGCGATCTGGCTACGGCTCTTGGCGTTTCACCACTCCACCCGTTGCAGGTGGAAAGCATTCAATCCTTGGCCATTCCCCAGGATCTGGCTGACACGGTGGAGACCTCGATTGACAAGGCGCTCGCCCAGCGGCCTGACCTCATGCAGCGCATCGCGGAGCTGCGCGCCGCCCGTGCAGAAGTGAAAGAAGCAAAGACGGCCTACCTGCCTACCTTGAGTCTCAGCGGGACAGCAGGTCTGGCCAAGAACTACTCCCAACAGTTTCAGTATCCCGGTGCTTATTCCGCCAATCAGGAATTCTGGAACGCGAGGTTGAGCCTGAGTTGGACCCTGTTTGACGGATTCGCACGCGAGAGTCGAGTGGCGAAAGCGAAGGCCGATCAAAAACAGGCAGCCGCCGAAGTCGACGCAATACGCGACCAGGTGGAAAACGAAGTATGGGCCGCCTACTCCACCGCTCGTACCGCGCTGCGTCAACAAAAAGCGGCCGCCGCTTTGCTCGCGGCGGCGTCTTCTTCCTACAACGCTGCGCTCCAGTCTTACAACTACGGAGTGCGCAGCCAGATCGATGTGGTTTCGGCACAGCGCGCCCTGGCTGCAGCGCGCACCGCCGACGTCAGCGCCCGGACCCAGCTGCTGACTGGGGTGGCTGCGTTAGCCTTCCAGACCGGCGACCTTCTCCACGCGAAAGGCCCATGAACCTATGCCCGCACAACTGATAGAAAAGCCGATAAGAATACCGCGCTCGCCGCGTCGGCGGCGACCGCTCCAGGCAGCCGTGACCGCAGCGTCCTTTGCCGGTTTGCTGTCAGGATGTTCCCGCGCTCCTTCTTTCAATATCCTGGGATCGTATTTCCCCGCATGGATTGTCTGCGGGGTTATCGGCATCCTGCTTGCCGTTGCCGTTCGCCTGTTTTTCGTGCGCATCAACCTTGAAGATGAGCTGTTGGCGCCGCTTATCCTCGTCTATCCCTGCTTAACTGCGTTCTTCACATTCACCCTTTGGCTTTTGTTTTTCAGTTAGCGGGAAAGGAGAGGCGATGCCCGATAACGAACCAAATCCGCAGCGCCGGCGTCTCGGCAGGATTGTCAGCGTTTGCATCGTCGCTGCTGCTGTGATCACGGGAGCGGCGGTGATCACCCGCACCAACGAATACCCACGCACGGATGATGCGGAGGTATTTGCCAACTTCATCGGCATCGCTCCGCAGGTAGACGGCCCTATCCTGCAGCTCGCGGTCCAGGACAATCAATACCGCAAACAGGGGGACCTGCTGTTTCAAATCGATCCCCGGCCCTACGAATACACGCTCGAAAAAGCGAGGTCCGACCTGAACACGCTGGAGGGTCAGATTGTCGACCAGCGAAGGACGATTGCCTCCCAAGTAAGTGCCGTTGGCGCGGCCCAGGCCAATACTGACAGCGCTGCGGCGAACGTCGATCGCGCGGTAGCCGCGGTCGGCGAAGCAAAAGCAAATGTCGCCTCTGTGCAGGCTGCACTCGACAGCGCTAACGCTGAACTGCTCTACCAAACTAATAACTTTCATCGCATTGAGCCGTTGCTGGCCAAGCAATTTGTCACCGTAGACCAGGTGGACCAGGTCAGAACCGCGGTTACAGCACGACAGCAGACCGTGCAGCAGCTTCGCGCGCAACTGCTGTTGGCCCAGGCGCAGGTGGTATCCGCGCAGGCCCAGTTAGAGCAGACTAAGGCCGCCAGGGAGCAAAGTCACTCACAACTAAACCAATCGCAACACAGCGTGCTTACGCTTGATCCCCTCACTGCTCAGCGTGAGGGAAGAGCCTCGGCCATTCGCACCGCGGAGTACAACCTGAACAACTGCAGTGTGTATGCGCCCTTTGATGCACGCGTGACCAACATGACTATCTCTCGGGGCGCATATGCCCATACCGGCCAGCAGGTTTTTACCCTGATCGATGTCCGCACCTGGTGGGCGGTCGCGAACTTCCGCGAAACGCAATTGCACCGGATCCTCCCCGGGATGAAGGCCTATGTGTACGTTCTCTCCCGGCCCACGGTGAGATATGAAGGCATCGTCGACAGCGTTGGCTACGGCGTGACGCCGGACTCCACTCTGGTGGGTTCGTTTTCAAACTCTGGTTTGCCGGATGTCCAACGCTCTTTGAACTGGGTGCACCTGGCGACCCGCTTTCCGGTGCGCGTTCGCATCAATGCTCCAGAGACGGAGCCCTTCCGTCTGAGCGAGTCTGCGGTGGTCGTGATCCGTGGATGGAACTAGGTATGGCCGCCCAGGGTAAAGCGTTGCCGGCAGTCTCCAAGCCCAACGCCCTCGATGAGGCCGGGGAATTTCTTTGGAATTTTCTCAAGACCGAAATGACGCCATATCCGGGAAGAGCCTGGGTCGTAGCGCGCATTACGATCGCCGCGACGCTGGTGATGATACTGGTCATGACGTTCCAGATTCCCAACGGCTTTCTGGGGGTTATTTTTACCCTATTCCTAAGCCGCGAGAATCCCACGGCCACTTTCGTTGCCGGTCTGCGGACCATTGCGGCTTTTCTGACGGCCACCGCCTACACGTTGCTCGGCGCCGCCATGTTTGTGGACGATCCGCTGACGCACTTTCTGGGGATTGGTGTCAGCCTTTTCGTGTCCTTCTTCCTGATCGGCATCATTAACGATTACGGAACTGCGGTGGCCTTTGGCTTCACCGTTGCCGGCGCTATCCCGCTCTGGGATCGAAGCACTCTCAACGTAAACGACCGGGTCGAGGGCACCCTATGGCTGGCCGGCGTGGTCGCCCTGGGCGTGGTGGTGACGGTCGTGGTTGAGTATGTTTTCCGCCGCGTTCATCCCACGACGGACCTCACCGAGGGAATCGATGACCGCCTGCGGACGGTGGAGAATGTCCTGCGTTCTGCCGCCGCAGGCCAGCCCCTCGACACTGTGTGGGAGAAAAGACTCTCGCTCTACACCAGCGTTTCCACCTCGCGGCTGCGAAGGTTGATCCTTCGTTCTCAATTTAGCTTGCACTTCAAGGGTCAGATGGGGGCGGTTGTTGCGATGGTGGGTCAATTGGTAGATGTTGCCGCCAATTTCCATCTCGCTCTCACCGAGCGCGCTCAAAAGTCAGGTCAACCCGCGGTGCAGGTTGATCCGGACGATAAGGCCCGCCTGCAGCATCTCGCGGATGAGGTGGAAATGCTGGGCAAGGATCTGGTGCTGCGGCGGCTGCCAGGAAAGATCCAACGTCCCGCGGATCAGGATCCATCAAAGCTGCCATTTTTGTCCTCGATGGAAACAGTCGTTTCGCTGATTCCCGAGGCATTTTCTGGGTCTACCAAGTTGGGAGAATTCGTTCGAGCGCCTTTGGATGAAGAGCAGGCGCCACGCTTCTTCGCCAGTGATGCTTTCTCAAATCCGGCTCATGTGCAGTTTGCTTTGCGCGGTACCCTCGCCTCTTTCGCCAGTTACATTGTCTACACCGCGATTGACTGGCCCGGGCTTAGTACCTGCATGGCCACCTGTATCATCACCGCCCTTTCCACCATTGGCTCATCGCGGCAGAAGCAACTGCTCCGCCTTGGAGGGGCTATCATCGGCGGCGTCATTTTTGGATTTGGAGCGCAGATTTTTGTGCTGCCATACCTCGACTCGATTACGGGCTTCACTCTCTTGTTCATGTTTGTGACTGCATTGTCGTCCTGGATTGCGACCGCTTCTCCACGGATTTCGTATCTCGGCGTGCAGCTAGCCCTGGCCTTTTTTCTGATCAACGTGCAGGAGTTCACCATCCAGACTTCGCTTTCCATTGCCCGCGACCGTGTCTTTGGAGTTCTGCTGGGCTTGATGATGATGTGGCTGATCTACGATCATTTGTGGGTGAAGAGTGCCCTGGACGAAATGCAAAGCATCTTTGCGCGCAACCTTGAGATGTTTGCGGAACTTGCCGAGCAGTTGCTGGAAAAGGATCAGGTGAAAGCAATCAAACGGATTCGCCAACTGCGCGATCAGCTCACCGCGGGTTTTCCGGCAGCAACGGCGCAAGGTGACGCGGTCTTACTCGAGTTCGGCCCCTCGCGCCAACGACAGCTACAGATCCGAGACGATATCCGGAGATGGCAGCCTACGCTCCGTACCCTGCTGCAGGTGCAAATCGCTTCCGTGCAATACCTCCAGCACACACCGCTCGCCCATTTACCCGAGCCTATTGCACTCGCGGGCGTTGCGTTCGAAAAGGACGTTGCCCAGGTGATGCATGCCATGGCCAGTGAGGTGAAGGGAAAACCCGTTGCCGCGGTTCCAGACATGCGCGTTTCGGCCGCGCGGCTGAAGGAGGCGATCCAGAAGTACTATCAGGACGCAAACACTCCGGAATCCCCCCAGGCATCCGATGTGTTGGGCCTTGCTGAGAGGCTGGCAACGATTATTGCGCCGCTCTATGAGGATATTCGCGGCACGTTCGCCGCCTATCCGCACAAGGCAGGCGGCCAGGCCCAATTGGCGTCCGGGCAGGCTTGATCTCAGCCCGCAGCAGCCGGTGCATACTGTGCTTCTCCATTGCCGAACGACCAGTTTTCCTTCGGCACCTCGACCAGGTTGATCAAGATGTCTTCTTTGCGCACCTTGAGGCTTTGGTGCAGGCTGTCGGCGACTGCTTTATAAAAGCGCTGCTTCATCTCGACAGTTCGACCAGTGTTCAGTGTGATCTGCAAAAATATGCAATCGTCTGACCGGTGGATGCCAAGATAATCCCGATCAAATTGCAAGCCGGTTTTGTCATGGGTAGTGATGATCTGGAACAGGTCGTCTTTTGGGACATTCAGAACGTCTGTCAGTGCCCGGGCGACGATTAAGCCAACCTGAACGCCGTATTCCGGCACTTTGCCTTCAAGGAAGTCAATGCGAACGATCGGCATGCTTACTCCTTTTGCTCTATGACTATGCTAACGGAACGCGGTGGCAATCCGGTTGAGCAGCAAATCCGGCAAGCAGCCCAGAAGCACAACGAGCCCGGCCGTTGCCCACACTGCGATTCGGGTGGTCGCTGGCACTGCTATGGTAGCGACTTCTGCTGATGGTTCCGAGACGTAGGCCTGCTTGAGCACCTTTAGGTAGTAGTAAAACGAAACCACACTCATGGCCAGCGCCAGCAGCACCATCCACAACAACCCATAATTGTCTGCGCCGTCCAGTGCCGAAGCAAACACGTAGAACTTACCAAAGAAGCCAGAAAGCGGAGGAACGCCGGCCAGCGAAAGCAAAAAGATCAGCATGCAAAACGCCAGGCCGGGAGCGCGCTTACCCAGTCCGCGAAAATCCGCAATGCTGTCTACCTTTTCATTCTCCAGCGCAGCCAGCACTCCAAAAGCGCCCACGGTTGCCAATGCATAGGTAATGATGTAGTACACCAGTGCAATCAAACTCTGCCGGCTGTGAGCCACCAGCGCAATCAACATATAACCCGCATGTCCAATGGCAGAGTAAGCGAGCAGCCGCCGGACGCTGGTCTGCGCAATCGCTGCCAGGTTCCCCCAGAGCATCGATATCACGGCCACGATCGCGATTAAGGGAGCCCATCCGCTCGAATAGTGTCCCCGCGCGGCACTCCCCGCCGCTCCCGTCAGTCCCAGGTAGAAAACGACAAACAAGGCGAAGAAGCCGGCGACTTTAGAGCTGGATGCTACCAGTGCCGCGCTCGACGTTGGTGCTCCCTGGTATACCTCGGGAGCCCACATATGAAAGGGCGCGGCCGCAATCTTGAAGCCGAACCCCGCCAGCACCATGACCATGGCAAAGGACAACAGTGGATCGCCCGGCGAAGCCTTGACTGCAATGGCGATGCGGTCCAGCGCTAAAGAGCCCGACAGGCCGTAGAGCAGGCTCATGCCAAAGAGCAGTATGCCCGCGGACATGCCGCCAAAGAGAAAGTACGTAAGCCCGGCTTGTGCCGATTGCCGGCTCTGCTTGTCGAATGCGGTAAGGATGTAGAGCGAGAGACTCAGGAACTCGATGCTGATGAAGATGACGAGAAGATTCTGCGTGCTTACCAACAACATCATCGCGGTGGTGGCAAACAGCATCAGCGCACAATACTCGCCGGCATGGGTGGTGAAGCGCGCGGAGTTCACCAGGAAAAGAACCAGAATCGCAATCACCAGGAGAGCTATCTGCACCAACTGGGTGAGTGGGGTGACAACCAGCATTCCCGCCGCCAGGTCGCCCTGGGCAGGGAAGATCAGCAGCACCAGCAACGCCAAAAAACATCCAATACAGGCCACCGTGGTAGTTGCACCAAAGCGGAGGGCAAGCGCGGACCGGCGCAGCAGGCCCAGATCGAGCACCAACACAAGCAGCGCCGTCATCGCCACGACAATCTCGGGCGCCGTCAGCCACAGCAGCTCTGGGTAGCCGGTTCCTCTCATCGCCAGTCACCCCGGCGAAGCTGCTCGAACAACGGCCCACTGAGGACCGGCAGAATCAGATTCATCAGAAGTTTCGGATAGAGGCCCAATGCGATCGTGCTTGCCAATAAGAGGCATGCCCCAAGGCGCTCGGGCAGAGTGATGGCCGGTAACGCATGCTCCGGCGCCTTGGTGTGCTCACCAAGGAAGGTCGCCTGCAGCGCGCGCCACGAAAAAGCGATGCCAATCAGGATTCCCAACCCGGCGATCCAACACATCCAGGGAAAGGCGCGCCAGCTACCGATCAGCACCTGGAGTTCAGCAATAAAACCGCTGAATCCCGGAAGCCCAATAGAGGCCATCAACGCCAGGACAAAAGTCACCGCGGCAAAGGGAATCAGCTTCGCGAGCGGCAAGCGCGAGAGCTCACCCAGATCGCGCGTGTGGGTACGGTCATAGACCATGCGCCCCACAACGGCGAATAACAGCCCGGCGATGATCCCGTGGGAGAACATCTGGTACACCGCACCGGACAAGCCGATCTGGTTCAAGGTCATCAGCCCCAGCAGGACGAAACCCATATGGCTGACGCTGGAGTAGCCAATCACAAACTTGAGGTCCTTCTGTACCAGCGCGATGCTTGCGCCATAAACGATACCGATCACGGCAAGCACCGCGAACACCTGCTGCCACGAGCCAAACCCGAGTACATGAGAGCCCCAAGGATCAAGCCCGCGCGGGAACAGCATGATGGCGACCCGAAGGCACCCATAGGCTCCCAATTTCATGACTACGCCGGCCAGAAGCATGGAAGCGGCAGTCGGCGCGGCAGCGTGGCCGGTAGGAGCCCAGGTGTGAAAGGGCCACATGCCGGCCAGCACGGCGAATCCGACAAATACCAGCGGGAAGGCCCACATTTGAAAGTGTGCCGGAAACGGGAAGTGCGAGAGCGTTTCCAGGTTCAGTGTTTGTTCGCCTGAAACAACATAGGCGGCGACCATGCCGGCGAGTACCAGGGCACTGCCCGCAAAGGAGTAAAGCACCAGCTTCATCGCCGCGTATTCCCGGCGAGTTGAGCCCCAAATGGCAATCAGGAAATACTTGGGAATGATCGCAATCTCGTAGAAGACAAAAAGCTGAAACAGGTCAAAGCTGAGGAAGACGCCATAGACCGCGCCAATCAACACCAGGTAGAGCGCGAAGAATTCCTTGATCCGCAGTTCGATGTTCCAGGAGAAAAGAACACCGGCGACGGCCGCAATTCCAGTCAACAAAACCAGAACCAGGCTGATGCCGTCGGCCGCCAGGTGATATTCGATGCCCAGCGAAGGGATCCATGGCGTCCTTGCAACGGTAATTAATTGTCCTGATCGATCATGCGCCACAGCCACCATCGTGATGCCCAAGCCGGCCAGCGTGGTCAGCAATGCGAGCAGGCGAATCAACAACGGACTTTTTCCGGACGCAAGTGTAACCACAACTGCGCCGATAAAAGAGACGTAGATCGTCCAGGCAAGCATGGTCAATACCTCACCAGGCCGACTAGTTCCATGACCGTGCCATGGACCATCCCGCTAATCAGTTGTGGGTAGAGCCCAACCACGAACAAGAGAAGGATGGCGGGAGCCAGCAGGCACTGTTCTGCAAGGGTCAGGTCCGGCATCCTTTTCCAACGATCATGCAGCTCACCCGAGAACACGCGCTGCACAATGGTGAGCAGGAAGACGGCGGTCATCAGCAGACCGAATAGTGCGAGCGCGGCTGCCCACGAGTGGAGTGGGAATACTCCTTTAAAGATCAGAAATTCTCCCGGGAAACCGATGAGCCCGGGCAAGCCCAGAGAGGCGAAGAGAGTGATCCCCATCAGTCCGCTGAATACCGGCATCGCGCGGCGCAGGCCGCCGAAATCGTCGAGCCCGGTGAGCCCTCCGCTCCGTCTTGCGAGCAGTGCCAAAAACCAGAACAGGGCTGCTGCGGTGATTCCGTGGCTGAACACCTGCAGCATCACTCCGGTTAGCGCTGCTGCCTTTTCGCTTACCTGGCTCGGCTGCGCGCCGGTAGACCCCGCAACCGCGACTATGCCGAGAATGCAGTATCCCAGGTGGTTGATTGACCCATAGGCGAACATTTTCTTCAAGTCAGTTTGCGCCCATGCTGTGAACGCGGGCAGCACGATGGTGGCTATGGCCAGCCAGAGAAGAATGGTGTGGATACGCCACATCTGCTCGGGGAAAATGGGCAGCAGGATCCTGAGGAATCCGTAAACACCCATCTTCGACAAAGCGCCGGTTAGCACCATCGTGGTCTCTGGTGCGGCTTCGGAGTAGGCAGAAGCAAGCCAGCCGTGAAAGGGAACGATCGGGGTTTTGACCGCAAATCCCAGGAACGCACCGCAAAACAAATACATGGTGATGTGGTTGCTGTCCCACTGGCGCCAGTGCAGGTTCTGGCCAATGGCGGCAGCCAGCTGGCCATTCTGCGCCATCCGGGTCAGCTCCAGAAAGTCGAAGCTGCCGCTCGCCAGAAAGATAGCCAGAAACGCGATCAGCAACGTAATACTGCCGACCATGGTGTATACGAAAAACTGGGTCGCAGCCCGCGCACGTCCCGGGCCGCCCCACATGCGGATCAGGAAGAACGCCGGAATCAGGCTCAACTCCCAATAGAGGAACCAGTGGAGAAAGTTCAGCGCGGTGTAGGTTCCGAAGAGTCCGGTCTCGAGAAAAAGCAGAAAGGCAAAATAAGCGGGGTCTTGTTTGGGATTGTTCCACGAGGCGGCGACCGCCATGAGCACCGTGATCGATGAGACGGCGAGCATCAGCAGGCTCAGCCCATCCAGGCCAACGTGGTATGAAAGCCCGATCGCCGGCTCCAATGAATGCACTTCCTCCAACTGCATGGTCGTCATCCCAGTTTGGAAGTGCCACCAAAGCCATCCGGTATAGGCAACCGCTACGGTCGCGAATGTAGCGGCAGTCAGGCGCGCGGCTGACCGTCCGGCCAGCAATACTACAATTCCGCCTACAAAAGGCAACAACGTAAGGGCGCTGACCAGGGGCAAGTTGCTGCTCATCCTTTATGTCCCAGCAGCAGGAAGAAAGCCAACGCTGCTACCGCGGCCCCCAATAGGCGGAGGTAATTCTGTATGAGCCCGTTCTGTAACCGCGCCAGCAATCGACCACCACCGGCCACGCTGTTACATCCTTCATCGAATCCTTTATTCACCACCCAGCGATCAAGCGAAGAATCCGCAAATCCAACGCCCTGGATCAACGTAGACACGGCCCGCGGGATGCCGCTCCAGATCCATCGGTCAATGAAATCAGCCAGGTTCGCCGTCCACCATGCCAGCCGCAGAATCGTCAGCGCATAGAGCTCGTCGATGTAAAAACCCTTGTGCAGCGCATGGAAGAATGCCGGCTGAAGCCGCCCCAGCGCATCCGGATCGCCGGCGTGCCTGATCGGCCTTCGTCCATACATCCACCAACCCAGGTACAGACCGGCAAATACCAGCAAAGACGAGACCACCATCAGCGCTGGAAGTCCACCTTCTGCCAGTTGGCCGAAGTCGAAGCGAGCCTGTCTCAATTCCAGAAATGCCTGCAACCATGGCCATGCCGGAGTCGCGATGAATCCGAGCACAACCGCGAACACTGCCAGCAGCATTAGCGGCACAGTCATCGAGGACGGACTCTCATGGGCGGCTTCGGCTGCATCGGACACTGCCCTCTCCGCAGGCACAATCGGCTCCGGCACCGGACCCCTGCGCCGAACGCCGAAAAATACGTAACACACCTGGCGGGTCATGTAGAACGCCGTGAGCAGTGCTCCGATCGCGCCCAGGTAGAACGGTATGCGGGAGATGTTCCAGCCATAGGCAGCATGCAGGATGGCATCCTTGCTCCAAAAGCCTGAGAAAAACAAGGGAAACCCACACAGTGCCAGGGTGCCAACCGCATAGGTCGCAAAGGTCACCGGCATCCATTTGCGAATACCGCCCATTTCGCGAATGTCCTGCTCGCCGATCAAGCCGTGGATCACCGATCCGGCGCCAAGAAACAGCAGCGCCTTGAAAAAGGCGTGGGCAATCAAATGGAAAATACCCACGGCTACCCCGCCCACGCCGATGCCCATCATCATGTAACCCAGTTGGGAGACAGTGGAGTAAGCCAGGATGCGCTTGATATCGTCCTGCGCCACGGCTACGAGTGCGGCGAAAATCGCGGTCAAAGCACCCACCCAGGTGACCACTTCGAGGGCGTTTGTTGACAGGCTCATGAGCGGATACACGCGCGCTACCAGGTAGACGCCGGCCGCCACCATA
This sequence comes from uncultured Acidobacteriaceae bacterium, assembly GCA_963826875.1. Lineage (GTDB taxonomy): Bacteria > Acidobacteriota > Terriglobia > Terriglobales > Acidobacteriaceae > PALSA-350. The sequence goes on from CAWGYP010000007.1 coordinate 191,881, forward strand.
GTCGCAGCATGAATCAAGGCGCTGACCGGTGTTGGTCCTTCCATCGCATCCGGTAGCCAAACGTGGAGTGGCAACTGCCCCGATTTGCCAACGGCTCCACAAAAGATCAGCAGGGCAATGCCGGTCAGGGTTTTGCTTGTCAGGAGGGACAACGGTCCGTGCTCCAGGCATCCTGCGCCGTGGTCGTAGAAAAGCAGCGTGCCGGTTTGCCCGTAGAGCCAAACCATGCCCAGCAACAGACCGAGGTCTCCGATCCTGGTAGTGATGAAGGCCTTCTTCGCCGCCGCAGCTGCTGCCGGCCTTTCATACCAAAAACCAATCAGCAGGTATGAGGTGAGGCCCACCACCTCCCAACACATAAACAACAGTAGCAGGCTGTTGGCGATCAACAAGCCCAGCATGGCTCCCGCGAACAGTGAGAGGAAGCAGAAGAACCGGGTGAAGTTTTCGTCGTGGTGCATATACGCCACGCTGTAAATGAAGATCAGCAGCCCCACAAACGTGACCATCACCAGCATGACCGCTGCCAGCGGATCCAACATCCAGCCCAGCTTGACCCACTCCGACCCGAACTGCATCCATTGGAAGTTGAAGAAGAGCCGCGCCGGTTGCGGCAGCACGCAGGCAAGGGCAATCACTGCCAGCACGAAAGAAAGCGTCATGGAGGCAATTGCGATCGCGGCAGCGAAGTTGCGCCGGCTTTGCTTAAGTAGCGCGCCAATGCCGGCGGCGAAGATGGGGAGTGCCGGAATCAGCCACAGATAGCGCACGATTGCGGGAATGTCCTGGGCGAACACCCTATTGAGCCCTCCCCGTGAGCAGGCTCAGGTCTGTAGTTTTCGCGTGCCGGTACATGGCCAGGATCAGTGCGAGTCCAACTGCCGCTTCGGCCGCCGCGACGGCGATGGAGAAAAGTCCAAAGATTATGCCCGTCGACGCGCCGGCGTGGTGGCCAAAGCGCCAGAAGGCAACGAAATTGAGATTAGCCGCATTCAACATCAGTTCAATGCCGACCAGCACCAGGATGGTATTCCTGCGGGTCAATGCACCGGCAAGACCAACCGCAAACAACGTGGAAGAAACGAGCAAACAACCTGCCAACGGAGTCATTGCGTGTCCTGTTTCTCCTTCATGGCGACAACCACCGCCCCTATCAGCGCGGCCGTGAGCATCAGCCCGATCACTTCCAGCGGCAGGACATAGTCTGCCATTAACACGGTGCCTAATTCACGCACGGTGACCGGGGAAGCAGGTGGTTCCAGGGAATGAATCGCAAAACTATGGAACACCGCCCAGGCAAGGAGGGCGAGTATCGTCGTCGCCACCACAATCCCTGTAATCGGGAGGCGCGTCGGGACTAAGGGGCCCGCGTCGCTGTCGCCGCCGCGAGTAAGCAGGATGACAAAGACGATCAGAACGGCGATCGCGCCCACGTAAACCAGCAACTGCGCCAAGCCGAGGAACTGCGCGCCCAGGCTAAGGTAAAGCGTCCCGATCCCGGCAAACGCAACCGCCAGGGCCAGCGCGCAATGCACCAGGCCGCGCAGGGTCATCGCCGCGCATGCGGCAACCATGGTCACAATCGCGAGAATTAGAAACGCAGCGCTCATCTGGCTCATTCAGCAAAACGATAAGTTCGTTTCGCGATTTTGTTTCTGGTTTCCACTCCACGGGCCAGCAACCCATAGGCAACTGCAAGGAACAAGGTACTGACCAACCAACGCATTACACCCTGTGGCAAAAAGCGCCATGCTCCCGCCGACACCACGACCACCAGAGCCATGGGCAACATAAACTTCCAGGCGAAGTTCATCAACTGGTCCATACGCAGGCGGGGCAGCGTCCCGCGTACCCAGATGAAGCCGACGATGAGGCCCAACAGTTTGGCAAAGAACCATATCCAGGAAGGGACCCAGGTCAAAAAGGGCAACGGTGCTCCCCATCCACCCAGAAAAAGAGTGATCCCAAGACCACTGATGGCAAACATGCCGAGATATTCGCCGAGGAAGAACAGGGCAAATTTAAAGCCGGAGTACTCAATGTAGTAGCCGGCGATGATTTCGGACTCTCCTTCGGGCAGGTCGAACGGAGAGCGATTGGTTTCGGCCGTGGCCGCGATCATGAAGAGCGCAAATCCGGCGAAGCCCCACGGGGTGAGCACATACCAGTGGGGGAAAATCCCCGAGAAGCCGGCTTGTTTGTTCACAATGTCGACCGTGGAGAGAGATCCGGCGGCCATAATGACAGCGACCGACGAAAGCAGCAGCGGCACCTCGTAGCTGATCATCTGCGCCACCGCTCGCATCGCGCCGAGCAGGGAGTACTTGTTGCGGCTCGACCACCCCGCCATAAAAACCGACAACTCTGAGATGGCACCGATGGCGAAGAAGAACAGCACCCCGGCATCCAGGTTGGCGGCGATCATATTCCGCCCGATGGGCAGAACCGCATAGGGTAGAAACGCGACTGCCAACAGAACTAGGGGCGCCAGAAAGTGAACGGTGCGGTCGGCGGACGCGGGGACGATATCTTCTTTGGTCAGCGACTTAAGCGCATCCGCCATCGGCTGCAGGATGCCAAAAAATCCCACACGGTTTGGACCATAGCGGTTCTGAATTCTGCCCAGGCCTTTGCGCTCGAGTACCGTGGTCAGCGCAAAGAGCAGCGGAAAAACGAGCAGGATAGGAAGGATGGTCAGCAAAATCGAGACCGCAGGCTCGATCGCTGCAGGTGAGTAGCCCAGGAGCCAGTGTTTGAGCGACACAAACACCTGGTCTACGACTATTCCATCCAGCATTACTGGGTCACCGCAGCTTGTTGTTTCTTGGCTTCGGCCTGAGCTTTTTCTTCGGCGCGCCTGGCTTCGACTTCGGTTGCTTCGGTGGGATGAATGGCAAGGTAGTGCTCATTCGGCCGGGCCAATTTCTCTTTGGTCCACAGCAGTCCCCCGAATCGGTCAGTGGTACTCAGCTCGAACTCGTTATCCATGCGAATGGCGTCGAAGGGGCAGACTTCGACGCAAATCTGGCAGCTCATGCACACTGATACATCGATATCGAAGACTGCCGGATAGAACTGCTGCTTGCCAACAAAGTCGGGCTTTTTGTCTTTGCTCTTTTCGATAGTGATGCATCTGGGTGGGCACTCTTTCTCGCAAATCTGGCAGGCCACGCAGCGGAGCCCTTGTTCCGGGTCCACGCCATCGTAAATGAGGAAAGGGAAGTTGCGCGCCGCCTCCACCACAGGAAGCCGCTCTTCAGGAAACTGAACCGTTACCAGGCGCTTCTTGTCGACGAAGCTGCCCAGAAAGTTCCGCGCAGTTTCTACTAACCCTTTGATGATTCCCAGGCCCAACATTTTGTTCTCACCCTCTCAGCGGTCGACTTCTCCCATGACAATATCAATGCTCCCCAGGATCACCACCACGTCGGCGATGTTCTGTCCCAGGCACATATCCTCGAGCACGGTAAGGTTGATCAAGCTTGGGGGACGCACCCGGTAGCGATAAGGATTGGGCGTGCCATCGCTGATCAAGTAAAAGCCCAGCTCTCCTTTGGGGGATTCAATGCGGCCGTAAGCTTCGCCCACCTTGGGCCGTAAACCACGCAGCTTCGCTCTGGCATCCATGATCGGTCCGGACGGGATGTCGCGCAGTGCCTGCTCCAGTATTTTCACCGTCTCGCGCATTTCGAGCACCCGCATCATGTAGCGGTCGAACACGTCGCCGTGTTCGCCCAGCGGCACGCGGAACTGGAAGCGTTCGTAGATACCGTAGCGATCCACCTTGCGCACGTCGTAATTCACTCCGCTGGCGCGCAGACCGGGTCCAGTGACTCCTGCATTGATGGCCAGTTCCCGCGGCAGCACACCCACGCCCTGGGTTCGTGCCATCAGGATTTCGTTTCCCGTCAGCAGCTTCTCAAACTCGTCGAGGAAGCCGTTGAATGCCCCCACCAGCGTAGCTGTTTCCTTAAGCCATTCCGGGGAACAATCCACACGCACCCCGCCGAAGCGCATGTAGTTACACATCATGCGTGCGCCGCTTAACGCCTCGAACAGGTCCAGCACTTTTTCCCGTTGGGTGAAGGCATACATCAACGGCGTGCCGCTGGCCCCCATATCCTGCAACAGAAACCCCACCATGCCGGCATGATTCTGCAGCCTGGTGAGCTCGGCAACGATCACCCGGATATATTCCGCGCGCTCCGGCACGGCCAGCCCTGCCAGCTTCTCGACCGCCAGGGCATAACCCCAGTTGTTGGTCATGGAGCAGAGATAGTCCAACCGGTCGGTGTAGGGAATCGCTGCCAGGTAGCTCGCGTTCTCGGCAATTTTCTCGTGATTGCGGTGCAAATAGCCGAACACCGGCTTGAGCCGCAGAACACGCTCCCCCTCCAGGCGAACATCCATGCGAAAGACGCCGTGGGTCGATGGGTGCTGCGGCCCCATCGATATTTCCATGATGTCTTCAGCCACCTGGGTCATTGCTCCCTCAGTAGTTCAAGTTCGTCGTCGGGGGGTGGAACATAGTCCTTACGCATGGGGTAATCCGTAAAACCCTCCCACATCAGGATGCGCCGCAAATCCGGATGCCCTTCGAACACCACTCCGTACAGATCGAAGGCCTCGCGCTCCTGGAACTCCGCGCTCCTCCAGATCGGGGTCAGTGATGGGACGGTGACGTCATCGCTGCGGTTGCCGGTGCGCATACGTATCACCACCGGCCCCAGATGTTTGGTCATAGAAAACAGGTGATAGACCACTTCCAGAAACCCGGGAATCCTGGTCTTGATCGTCTGCTCGGTCTCTTTCTCGACCCCGTCGACCATTTGTTTTGTTTTGACTTTGTCTGTCTTCTCGCGGTCCGGCCAGTCCACCGCGGTCACGTTGGAGCAAAAATCCAGTTGGATCTGGTCACACAGCAGAGTGGCCGCCGCGAGGCCATGTTCGCGATCGATCAATAGCGAATTCTGGCCCGAAGGGCTGCCGTTCACCACTAACTCGACCTGGCAACCCGGAACGCCCGACTGCAACCGGCCCTTGATTTCCTCCAAGGTCATCCCTGAAGCACCTTTAGCGGATTGTGGAAGACCTCGTCATTCTGCGTCGGCTCCAGTCCGTGCTCGCCAAACTCCGGCACTGGAAACTCACTCGGCAGTTCCTGCTTTAAATGCCTTGGTCTCGCCTCGCCAGTCAGTCGTTGGGCGCTGATCTTCTCCTGCAGGGCCATGAACGCATGGATCAGTGCCTCGGGCCGGGGAGGACAGCCGGGGATATGCACATCCACAGGAATGAAGCGGTCGATCCCTTTCAGAACGTTGTAGCCATCGCGAAAGGGGCCGCCGGAAATGGCGCACGCTCCCATGGCAATGACGTATTTCGGTTCCGGCATCTGGTTGTAAAGCCGCACCACCTGGGGAGCCATCTTCTTGGTCACGGTGCCGGAGACGATCATCAGGTCGGCTTGACGCGGCGAAGGACGAAAGACCTCTGCCCCGAAGCGCGCCAGGTCATACCGCGCCATGGTGGTCGCGATCATCTCAATGGCGCAGCAGGCCAGACCGAAGGTAAGCGGCCAAACGGAATTCTTGCGGCCCCAGTTATACAGTTCTTCAAACGTGGTGGCGAAGATCCCGTGTTTGCTTAGTTCGTTCTTTAAGTCTTGATCCATTCCAACCTCGTTAGCTCCAAGTCAAGACGCCTTTTTGGCAGGCCCAGACCAGGCCCTCCACCAGTAAGAGCAGGAAAACCAGCATGGCCAGGCAGGCAGCCAGCGAGAGCCCGGAGAAAGCGGCAGCGAACGGCAGCAAAAACACCGCTTCCACGTCGAAAATCAAGAAAACAATGGCGTAGAGGTAATAGGAGACATCCAGCTGCACCCAGGCGTCGCCCTTGGCTTCGAGACCGCACTCGTAAGTGGCATTCTTTTGCATCCCCGGCTTGGCCGGCGAGTAGACCTTAGCCCAGAGCCACGCGAGAGACAGCGGGATTCCCCCAAAAACAAATGCAGCGACCAGGAGCACGAGGATAGTGGCCCAGGGGTGCTCGACCGGTGCTATCGGTAGACTCTTTCCCATTCCTCACCATAGCGCAGGGAGTGCAGAACAATCCAGATTACGCCTACTTACTTCGTCCGATGAACCTTGAACCATGTTCTAAACCGGGTCTTTTGGGTTATATCCCCACCCACTCAATGTCTGGAGGTTGGGGCTGGTGAAATCCTTTCGATAGAACGTGATCGAGGAGGGGGCTGCCAGACGTTAGAAGCTGGGTGTATGCTGGTTCGCGTCCAAAATGGCGTCATCAAAGTCGTCGTGTTTTTGTTTGACGGGATCAGATCCGGTGGCCTCGGCGGTATGTCCGGGGGCTCCGCAGCCTGGAGAAAATCGATGAGGCAGTCCTTCGCTATTGGAATAGGGGGCGCCGCCGGACAAGGCGTTGCCACCCCGGGTGATATTTTCGCGAAAATCTTCAGCCGTCGCGGGCTCCATCTGAACGTCTACAACGCCTACCAATCCATCATTCGCGGCGGCCACACGTTTCTCACCATCCGCACCGGTCCTGACAAAATCACCAACATGGGCGACAGGATCGACCTGCTGATCCCGCTGAACCAGGACACCATGGATCGTCACCTGGGCTTGCTGAGCAGTGGCGGCGCCTGTATCTACAACGCTGACACCATCAAACCCGGCAAGGCAGCCGATGGGGTACAGTTGTGCCCGCTGCCGGTGTCGAAGCTGGCTGACATCAGCCGCAACAAGATCGCGCAGAATACCCTGGCCATCGGCGCCGCGCTCAGCATGACCGGCGTCGGATTTCAGGCGCTGGAGCAGGTCCTTAACGAGCAGTTCCGCAAGAAAGAGAAGGCCGTCATCGACGAAAACGTCGGCCTGGCGCGCACTGGCTATGACTACGCCACCCAGAACTTCAAGGCGTTTGCCAACCCGCTGCCTATGACGGATACCCGCTACGCAGTCCTGGGCGGCAACGCCGCGATGGCCATGGGCGGCGCTGCGGCAGGGGTCAAGTTCTACTGCGCTTATCCCATGAGCCCATCGACCGGCGTGCTGCATTGGATGGCCGACCACGCCCGCAAAGCCAACATCATGGTCCGCCAGGTGGAAGACGAGATCGGCGTCATCAACATGGCCATCGGCGCCGCCCACGCTGGGGTTCGCGCCATGTGCGCCACCTCAGGCGGCGGGTTTGCCCTCATGAGCGAGGCCCTCGGGCTTTCTGCCCAGGCGGAAATTCCCGTGGTGGTGATTGATTGCCAGCGGGCGGGCCCGTCGACCGGCGTTCCCACCAAGACCGAGCAAGGCGACCTGTGGCAGATGCTGGGCGCCGCCTTCGGCGACTACCCTAGGGTCATCGCCGCTCCGCTGGATATCGGTGACTGCTTCACCCTCATCCCGGAAATCTTCAACATTGCCGAACGCTTCCAGTGCCCCGGCATTGTGCTCTGCGACCTGCTGTTAGCCGAAGGGCGCCTCAGCGTGGATCCTGCCATTCTCAACTTTGCCCCCGAGGTCGATCGCGGGGAAATGATCACTTCCGCCAATGGCAACGGCCACGGCGACTACAAACGCTACCTGATTACTGAGAGCGGCGTCTCTCCGCGCGCGGTTCCAGGGATACCCGGGCACACCCACGTGGTTTCGAGCGACGAGCACGATGAAGACGGCGTTCTGATCTCGGACGAATACACCAACACCGTGAAACGCCGCGCCATGATGGAAAAGCGGATGCGCAAGGTCGCCGGCATTGAAGCCTCAGTTCAGCCGCCAAAGCTGCAGGGGCCGGCCGATGCGGAAGTGACCCTGGTCGGCTGGGGATCGACCCAGGGTGTGATCGAGGAAGCACGCGAGCTGCTGGCGGATCAGGGAATCACCGCCAACCAACTGCAGATTCGTTGGCTGGTACCGCTGCACGGCGACGCCATCGCCGATATCCTGCAGCGTTCCCGCCACACCATCATCATCGAGAACAACTACAGTGGCCAGTTTGCCCGCTACCTGCGCAGCGAAACCAGCTTTGTGGCCAACGGGCACATCCGCAAATATGACGGCGAACCCTTTATGCCGCATCACATCGTGGAAGCAGTCAAAGAGCAGCTGAAAGGCACGACAAACCTTTCCGTTCCCATGCACGAAATCATGGTTTAGGAGAAACAACGATGGCGACAGACATAGCAGCTCCAAAACTGACCACCATGGCTGATCTCAAGGGCAAGGTGGATCCCGACTGGTGTCCAGGGTGTGGTGATTTCGGCGTACTTGCGGCAGTTCAGAAGGCGCTGGTCGAGCTGCAGATTCCCAATCATGAGGTTGCCACCATCAGTGGCATCGGGTGCTCCTCGAATTTCCCCGGGTTCATCAATACTTACGGAATGCACACCTTGCATGGACGCTCGCTGGCTGTGGCCACCGGCTTCAAAATGGCGAACCACGGAATGACGGTGTTGGTTACCGGCGGGGACGGGGACGGCTTCGGTATCGGCGGCAATCACTTCATGCACACCATGCGCCGCAACGTCGATCTGACGTACATCGTCATGGACAACCAGATTTACGGGCTGACCACCGGCCAAACCTCGCCCACCAGCCGCAAAGGCATGAAAACCAAGAGCATGCCCTTTGGCAACGTGGAAGGTCCAATCAATCCCATTTCGCTGGCACTTTCTGCGGGGGCAACGTTCATAGCCCGCGGTTTCAGCGCCGAGCAGAAACATTTGACCGAGCTCATCAAGCAGGCGATTCAGCATAAAGGCTTCTCCTTCATCGATGTTTTCAGCCCTTGCGTCACTTACAACCACGACAACACCTTCCAATGGTTCCGGCCACGGGTTAAGAAGCTGGAAGACAATCCCGAGTATGACTCGACCAACTGGATGGCCGCGATGGAGAAGTCTTTGCTATGGGGTGATGAAATACCGATCGGCAAATTCTTCGAGCGTACCGATGTGCCCACCCTGCATGATTCGGAACCTGTACTGGCAACAGAACCGTTGGTCAAGCAGAGTTCCCGCATTCCCCCTGACGTCGCGAGAGCCTTTGTCGAAGAGCTGATGTAAGGAACTCAAGGTGTGGGGGCAGCGATCCACCCGCCAAAGTAACCTTAGTAATCTGATCTTCAGCCGACGCCCTCTCTCCCGTGTCACCGGATCAGGTTACGTAGTCTTCCGTCGACGTAGATAAGGACACTCAGTTTTTGCCCTGAACCCGTATAATTCAGGCTAGCCCGCTGCATTTCATCAAAAACAGGAGATTACCGTGAAAAAGGTCTGGACCCGCCCGGAATTCAAAGAAGTAAGCCTTGGATGTGAAATTAACTGCTACGCCCCCGCGGAAATCTAACGGATGTTGAATTTCAGGCTGCTGGGGACAGCCGCCGGTGGCGGTATCCCCCAGTGGAACTGCGCCTGTGAACTTTGTACTCTTTGCCGGCTGGACCCACGGGTGATTCCACCGCGGTTCCAACTTCAGGCGGCAGTCTGGGACGAACAGGGTGACTGGTTTCTCTTGAACGCCTCTCCGGATCTGAGATTCCAAATTGAAGCCAACCCAGAACTTCATCCCAGCGACAAGCTGGGCAGGCGGAATACTCCAATTCAGGGCATTATCCTGACTACTGCCGACCTCGACCAAACCCTGGGACTTCTCCTGCTAAGAGAATTTCAGCCGCTGACTGTCTACTCAACGGCTCTTGTCCGCCAGGCTCTCGAGTCCAATAGCTTCTTTGCCATGCTGGACCGGGTTCCCAAGCAGCTTACCTGGATCAAGATCAAACCAGGCGTGCCCTTTCGTCTCGGGAACACCGGTATCGTCTGCACGCCCATTGCATTACCAGGGGAAATGCCCTTCTATGCGCGGCAACTCGGACCCTGTGAGCCGGGTCAAGCCAGTCTTGGATTACTCCTGGAGGGCGAAGGGCAACGCATCGCCTATACCCCCTCGGTTCCCCGGATCACGGAAAGCCTTCGCTCCATCTATAGCGCCTGCCAGGCGATCCTGGTGGATGGCACATTCTGGAGCGACACGGAGTTAAGCAACACGCACGCCGGAACGCCCCTGGCTCGCGCGATCGGCCATATTCCGATGAGCGGAGAGGGCAGTACCCTTGCCCTGTTATCGGATCTGAACGTTCCCAAAAAAATCTTTGTCCACCTCAACAACACCAACCCGGTGCTCGATCCTCGTAGCGAACAGTACCGGGCAGTCATCGACGCGGGATGGCAGATAGGGCATGACGGATGGCAGCTGACACAGTAACCAGTCGTGCGGAGGAGCGCTTGTCGCGCGAGGAACTGAAAAATCGGCTCCTGGACGTAGGCGCGAAACGCTATCATCATCTCCACCCTTTTCATCTCCGCATGCACGAAGGCCAGTTGACTCGGGGACAACTTCAGGCGTGGGCACTCAATCGCTACTATTACCAAAGCCGCATTCCCATCAAGGACGCATTGGTGCTGGCCAAGAGCGATGATCCTGCTTTCCGGCGGGCATGGAGAAAGCGCATCGTCGACCATGATGGCGATCAGGATGGCTATGGCGGCATTGAGAAATGGATCCGTCTCGCGGAAGCTTCCGGGCTCTCGCGGGAGCAGGTCTTGCCCTGCACGGGTGTGCTCCCGGGGGTTCGATACGCCGTCGATGCTTATCTCGCGCTGGTTCGCGACAGTTCGTTGCTGGTTGCGGTGGCATCCTCGTTAACCGAACTGTTTTCCCGCGATTTGATCTCACTACGCATGGATAAGATGAAAGTGCATTATCCCTACCTGGTCCCGGGCCTGGCCTATTTCGTAGGGCGCCTGACCCAGGCAGGGGAGGACGCAGACTTCGCTCTCGATTTTGTCTCGACGCATGCGCAGACCCGTGCGGAGCAGGAGCAGGTGATCCACGCCCTGGAGCAGAAATGCGCCATCCTGTGGGCGCAATTGGACGCCATTGATTATGCGTACGTCACTCCCGGCAACATACCGCCGGGGGCTTTTGTTCCAGGGTCGTGATGATGGATATAGACTCCATTCCCGCGTTCGCTCCCGGCTGCCGGCTCCATCCCACTCAGGATGTGCTGCTGGTTCCGGAGGGAACGCTTCAGCTCGGCGGCCCCACGCGGGATGTTCTCGCCCGCATCGATGGAGCACGCAGCGTAACCGCCATTGTGGACCAGTTGCTGCTGGAGTATGAAGGAGCCGACGCGGCCGAAGTTCGGGCAGATGTTCTGGAATTGCTCGCTAGCCTCGAACAGCGTGGCGTGGTTCGGGCCCAAAGATGACTTCCTCGCCGTTCTCGCTGATTGCGGAGCTGACGCACCGGTGCCCGCTGCACTGTCTCTACTGCTCCAATCCGGTTGCCTTGCAAGGGGCGGAAAACGAGCTCTCGACGGCAGACTGGAAGCGGGTATTTGCGCAGGCAGGACGCTTGGGCGTATTGCACCTGCATCTTACCGGGGGCGAGCCGTTAGTGCGCGGAGATCTGGTGGAGCTGGTTTCTGCAGCTCGCGATTCTGGACTCTACGTCAACATGATTACTTCGGGCGTGGGGTTGAAGGAAGATCGTCTTTCCGCTCTGGTCGATGCCGGGCTCGAACATCTGCAGCTCAGTTTTCAGGATCAGGAGGAGGCAGCGGCCAACCACATAGCCGGCGCCCGGGCGCACGCCCTCAAGCTCGCATTGGTCCCACTGATCAGAAAATTTCCGCTGGCGCTGACTGTCAACCTGGTGGTTCATCGAATGAACCTCGATCGTCTGCCTGAGTTCATCGCCATGGCAGAGGAGATTGGTCCGGATCGGCTAGAGATTGCTCATGTGCAGTATTACGGCTGGGCTTTGAAAAACCGCTCCCTGCTGATGCCGAGCGAGGAGCAGGTGCATCGCTCAATCGCCATCGTTGAGGCAGCCAGGCAGCGATTGAAAGGCAAAATCCATCTGGAAAGCGTCGTGCCTGATTACTTCGGGAGCTTTCCAAAAGCCTGTGTCGGAGGGTGGGGACGGCAGACCATCTTGATCGACCCGATCGGGCAGGCGCTTCCCTGCCATGCGGCAGCCGTTATACCCAACCTGGTGTTCGACAATGTTCGCAGCCATGATCTGGGGTGGATTTGGCAGGAGTCACCGGCATTTCAGCGTTTTCGCGGGGATGCCTGGATGCCTGCGACATGCCTTGCCTGTCCGCGGAAAGAGCACGATTTCGGCGGGTGCCGCTGTCAGGCCTTATTATTGACCGGCGACGCCGAGGCGATTGATCCGGTCTGCACTTATAGCCCTCATCATTCACTCTTGCAGACGCTCCGTCGCCAAACACCTGAGCTGCTGCCTATCTGGAGAGGCTAAATCCACCCATTCGAGTGCACCCCGCCCCCCTCTAAGTCCGGATGTCGTCAAAAAGTTGTCAAAAAGTTGTCAAAGAAATTCGTAACAACCTCTTGATCTCGTCGTCATCCTCGTTTATTAATAATCCAACCTAGTTTTACCGCCTTCAAAACAAACACTCCACAGATTTGTGTAAGACCTGACTGCATTCGGGCCTGATCCACTATAAGGACTCCGCCAAAAAGAGCAGAGGCCACGGGGTTAGTTTTACTTTCTTTGGAGGTACTACGTATGCGCTGCTTGCGTCTAGTGTCCCTGTGTCTTCTGATCGCTTCCGCCACGATCAGCCTTTGCCAGAACGCAAACACATCCCTCCACGGTGTGATCAGGGATTCCAGTGGTGCACTGGTGCCAAAAGCAAAAGTGACGCTGCTCGACAACGCCACCGGGCACTCCTTTGAGACGACAAGCAATGGCGCGGGCGAATATAACTTCTCCCAGATCCCTCCTGCTAAATACCTCATCACTGCGGAAGCGCCGGGGTTTGCCGACCAGAAAAAGTCCGCCGAGCTGCTGGTAAATCAACCCGCGACTATTGATTTCACAGTCGCTGTCCAGTCCAACGAGGTGGTGGTCAACGTCAGCGCGGAAGCGCAAACACTCAACACCACCGATGCCTCTCTGGGCCAATCCATGAACAATACACTCATCCAGGCACTGCCCAGCGAGGGTCGCAACGTTCCCGATCTGCTCTCCCTGCAGCCCGGGGTGCTCTATCTTGGGCAGAATTCCGGCCGGCCCAGCAATCCTTCGCTGCAGAACGATCCCCGCAGCGGCGCGGTCAACGGGGGACGGTCCGACCAGGGCAATATCACCCTGGACGGCCTGGACGACAACGACCAGGTCGGCGGCTACGCCTTCACCGGCGTGCTGCGTGAAACCCAGGACTCGGTGGAAGAATTCCGCGTGACCACCGGACTCTCCGATGCCGATCAGGGACGCTCGTCCGGGGCCCAGGTCAGCATGGTCACCAAGTCTGGGACCAACAAATTCCACGGGTCAGCATATGAGTACAACCGGCCCACCCTAACCGTAGCCAATGACTGGTTTAATAAAGCCGCTGAGGTAGGCAATGGCCAACCCAACATCCCGCCTAAGTTGATCCGCAACAACTTTGGAGGCGCCGTGGGCGGCCCAATTTTTAAAGACAAGCTGTTTTTCTTTGGAAATTACGAAGGCCAGCGCCAGGCGGAGAACCAGATCGTCAGTCAGATCGCTCCCACGGCCAGCTATCAGCAGGGAATCATCACCTATCAGGGCGACGATGCCTCCGGTAATATTCAAACCGCAACCATCTCAGCCACTCAGATTGCGGCCCTCGACACCGGTTGCACGGCCAACGGAGTTTGTCCCTGGGGTCCGGGTCCCAACCCCAACGTGCTGGCCTACCTGAACCAGTTTCCGGCGGCCAACGGTAGCTCGCTCGGCGACGGTTACAATACCGGCTCCTTTACCTTTGCTTCTCCCGCCCCGGTGACGCTGAATACATCCATCGCTCGCATCGATTTCACCCCGGGCCAGAACCACCGAATCTTCGTGCGCGGCAACCTGCAGAAAGATACAACCGCAGGCACGGAGCAGTTTCCCGGGCAGGGTCCCTCCTACAACCTGATCGACAACACGAAGGGAATAGCCGGCGGTGAAACCTGGTCCATTTCATCCAGCCTTGTCAATGACGTGCGTTATGGCTACATCCGCCAGGGTTACAGCCAGCGTGGTCCCGGAACCGGCGAATATGTCGACTTTCGTTTCCTGGCCACCCTGACCTCAGAGAATCGCAGCACGGTTGTCAGCGTGCCGGTAAACAACATCACTGACAACCTGAGCTGGAACAAAGGCAGGCACTCGCTGCAGTTTGGGGGGAACTGGAGACTGGTCCACCACAACCGCGGGCAGGATGGTCTCTCTTATAACTCCGCCACCTCGAACCCGTATTGGCTGGGCGGAAGTCCTCCCGACCCCTCAACGGTTGGCGGCCTGCCGGTAGATGGCGGCTTTAGTAATTCCTATGGGATCGCCTACGCCAATCTGGTGGGAACAATCCCCCAGGTGACGATACAAGAGAACTATATGATCAACAGTCCGACGGCAGGAACCTTATTGCCGGAAGGGGCTTTCATCAACCGGCATTTCAGCGCCAACGAATTCGAGTATTACGTCCAGGATTCGTGGCGCGCGTTGCCCAACCTGACAGTCACTTTCGGATTGCGCCACACCATCTTGCAGACTCCGTGGGAAACCAAGGGCCAACAGATTACACCCACCATCGACACCGATGCCTGGTATAAGCAGCGGGAGGCGTCGGCGCAAGTGGGGCAGGTGTACGAGCCAGACCTTACCTTCGCCCCGACCGGGCCCTTCTATCACAAGCCCGGTTATTGGCCGAAGCAGAAAGACAACTTCGCTCCCCGCGTGGCGGTGGTTTACTCACCGGACACCAAAACTACCTTCCGTGCCGGTTTCGGAATCTTCTTTGACCATTACGGCGAACAGTTGGTGGACACCTTCGATCAAAACGGTTCCTTCGGCACCAGCGCTTCCATCAGCAATCCGGCAGGAGTCTATGGGTATGAAACCTCGCCGCGCTATGTGAATCGCCGTACCTTTCCGAACATCCCCAGCCCCCCGGCGGCTGCGAACGTCACCTACCCCTACACCTTCCCGACGGGAACCTTCGGTATCCAATGGGGCCTCGACAATAAAATGAAGACGCCTTACTCCGAATCGATCGATCTTTCCATACAGCGCCAGATTCAGGGCGGCTTCACCCTGGAAGCTAATTATGTTGGCCGCTTGGGCCGTCATCTGCTCCAGAGTCTCGATCTCGCCGAGCCGGTCAACTTCCGTGACACGCAGTCAGGTGTCGACTACTTTACCGCGGGCGCTCAGCTTTCCGCCCTGGTCGATGCAAACGGCGGATCCCTCACTGCAACTGTCCCCGCGATTCCCTACTTTGAAGACGTATTTCCCTATATGGCAAACGTCGACTATATGGGAGAAAGCGCAACCCAGGCCATTTACACCAACGAGTGGGCTCCTTTCCGTTCGCAGCTGGGCGCGACCAGTGCCCTCGCGGATCTCGACTTCTACTGCTACGGCCCTGTGCAGGGCATAAACTACAATTGTCCGGCGACGGGATCCCGCTTTTGGCAGGATCAGTTTTCATCGCTCTACGCGCTCGATACCATCGGCATGAGCTATTACAACGCAGCTCAATTGATTGTGCGCCACCCCACCTCCCACGGACTTAACGTTGATTTCAGCTACACGTTCTCCAAATCCATTGACATGGGGTCGGATACCGAACGCGGGACAGAGTTTAACCAGTTCTCAGGCGGCCCGAATGGGGGCAACCTAAGCAACATCATCAACACCTGGAACCCCAGTCTCAATCGCGGCGTCTCCGATTTTGATACCCGTCACCTCATCACTGCCGATTGGGTCTATTTGGTTCCCGTGGGCCAAGGCAGGAAATACCTCAGTGGCGGCGGGTTTCTAACCAACGCATTTCTTGGTGGATGGCAATGGTCTGGGATCAATCGCTGGGCCAGCGGTCTGCCCTTCAGTCTCATCGATCCTGGCTGGGCGACCGATTGGCAGATCGAGGGCAATGGTGTGGTGACCGGCAAGGTCCAGATGAAAAAGCAGGTCGTCAACGGCGCCCCCACTGTCTTCGCCAATGCGAACGCGATCAACAGCGGAACTAACAACGGCACTCCCATCCGCCTTTCTTATCCAGGAGAAGCCGGGCAGCGCAATGTCTTCCGTGGCGACGGAATCTTTGGCATCGATTCGGGACTCGCCAAGTCTTGGAATTTTGGGGAATACGGTGCTCTCAAGTTCTCCTGGGAAGTCTTTAACGTGACCAACAGCGTTCGTTTCAACGACAATCCTGTGTACTTCGGGACCCAGCTCACGGGAGGAAACCTCGGCACTTACAGCGCAATGCAGAATCTGCCTCGGCGCATGCAGTTCGGCTTGCGTTACGACTTCTAACCGGTGCCCCATCCTTCGCGCCTGTGCGAAGGATGGGCCTCCGGCTACAGAGTAGTGCCTTGAAGGTTGCAGTTCACTTTGTTATTCCAGTCCACGAATGCGCCATTTGGATTGTCCTGCCACGCCCAAACATGCAGTTCGTAAAAAGTGTCTAGGCCGTATCTGTTTGGGCTGGGAATCAACTGCAACAGCTGTTGATAGAGTGCCGGCGGAGCCGGATTCTTCTTTTGCCAGGTCGCTGCGTCTACAATGAACTCGACGCCAACCAGCCGCATTTTTCCTCCCCCCAGAGGCTCATAAATCAGGACCGGGGGCTGCGTGGCATCGACCTCACCGTTCAATAGACTTGCTTTCAGATAGTGCACACCCATGGCGCCATGATCGGGCCCCGACACACAGCCAAGGACGGGAGAATACCCGGCATTGATCGCAGCGTTGACATCGACGTACTTTTGCGTATTCTCCCGTACAACCTGGACAAGCTCCGGCGGTGCTTGCGCGGCCGCGGAGTGATCCATGGGGGTACCGCTCTGGGAGAAGAGTGGTGTGGTCATGGCGAAGCTGCCCAGCAACACCAGGCGCAGCGTAAGGCTTGCCGCATGGGCGGCAGCCCTGATTCGTTTGCTCATTACAATTTCTTCTTGCATCGTTTTGCTCCTGTCGCAATGCGGAGAGCCGCGGTGTCATGAACATTGTTTGGCGGCCCGCGTCCAATCTCCATCTGATTAATCGCAATTCGATGCGGGAAGGCGACAACGAGCAGAGCTTATTTGTTTGGCTCTACTCGCGGCCTGAAAAACTCTGGCTATTGAAGAGTACCGACTTCAGTCTCGGGAGTAGCTCGGCATATAAGTCTCAGGACTGTTTTCCCAGCTCCGATGGGAAACAGAAACCGAAAAGCATTTCCAAGAAAGGACCGCTGAACCGCAGATCTCTCCACTACGCTCCCCCGGATTTCCTGTGGAGACCCGTGGCTTTGAGGCTCTGCATGCGGCTCTCTTCACGGAGAACCGCACACGTGGTCGTTGCGAGCAGCGCGAAGTGAAGTGGAGGGATCTGCGGTTCAGCGGTTCTTTCTTGGAAATGTTTTTCGGTTTCCAGGACCGAGCTCTCACGCGAACTCACTCCGCCGTGGTCGGATCAATGGTCCGGGAAACGAGCGAGATCCGATTAGCAGGAAAACCTCCTAAGCGAGCGTGTTCTCGAATCATAGCTTCGTCGGGCGCAAGATAAATGCAGTAGATCCTATCTTCGGTGACATAGCTATGCACCCACTGAACCTGGGGACCAATCGTCCGCAGCGCGCTGCAGGAGCTCTGTGAAGCTGCTCGTAGTTGTTCTGGGGTTGCGTTGCCTATTGCAGGAATCTCTCTCTCGATCACAAACTTCGGCATGGATGTTTTCTCCTCGATTTGAGGGCAGGCGCAAATCCTGAAAGCAGGCGTCGCCAGGCCACTATGGGAGAAAACGAAAAGCAGCCGTGAAAAGCGTCAGCGGTTCGGTAAACGACTATTTGTCAGTTGACGTGCACTCTGCGTGTCAGGTTGATCGGGACCCAACGTGGTCTGCAGATTCGCATAGGCTTTGCGAGCCGCACCCTGAGCTTCGTCCGGCTTGCCTTCGGCCTCGAGAGCCAGGGCCAGGGCCAGATAAGCGCGGCCAACATTGCTCGACAGTATGCTTGGATCCTCCCTTTCTTCAAGAAGTTTGATCGCGCGCCTCGCGTCGGATGCGGCCTCGTCCCGCTGTCCACTCTTGAGGTCCACGCCGGATTTGCTCACCAGAAGGGTCGAAAGCATGGCCGCGCATTGCCCGATTCTTCGAATGGAGGCCTCATCGATCTCTATCGCTTCCTTCGCGAAATGGGCGGCGGAGGGCAGATCGCCCCGTCCTTGCGCGATGCCGGCTCTCGCCGAAGACAGCTCCGCAAAGACGTAATGTTCTGGCGCATATCGTTTCCGCAGCCTCTGCTCCAACTCATCCACCTGCCGGGTTGCCTGGGCAAACGCGTGCGCGTCCGTAAACATCCAGGCCTGCATCAAATCGGCATCATCGACAAGGACATTGTCATTCAGCTCATGGGCCTTTTGGGATGCGAGGGCAAAATACCGTGCTGCTTCTGCCTTTTGTCCTAGTTCCTGCAATAAGCCCGCGTAGTTGAGCAAAAGGTCAGGAGCGGCGGCGGCGCTGTTGCCTTCATCGTTGCGGCTGATATCGAGTGCACGCCGATAGAGTCGTTGCGCATCGAGCTCGCGTCCGTCGTAATTCAGCGTAAGCGCCCAATCGGCGAAGAGTTTCACCGCCTTCTGGGAATCGTCGTACCCGAGAGTGGTCATCAGGTCTGACGCTCGCTGAAAGATGGTTTCGGCCTCGCGAAAGTTTCCGGCGTCTCCCAGAACCGTAGCCAGATTGACAAGGATATTGAGCCCCTCAAGATTCCATTGGACCGGTGAGTTCTGGATGGTTTGCTCTGCGGCGCGCGCTCGCGCGATGGCCTCGTTCGAGTTTCCATTGCGATACGCGACCTCGCTGCCATGCAGCAGGCAAGCCGCGCGCTCAGACGCGAATTGCGGTGCGTTCCCCAACTCGCGCAGGCCTTCCTGGTAAAGTGCCTCTGCTCGCGATAGATCGCCTACAGGGACCATCGCCCCGGCAAGTACGCAGGATGCCTTGGCACGAATCGAAGGTTCCTTCAAATCGCGCGAAACGCGATAGGCTGCATTCAGCACGCGCAACGCGTTGCCGTTTTCGTCTTCGCTTGAGTACTGGTTGCCCAGCGAAAGCTGCAGCTCCACGTGATTGGCAGCGTCCGGGTTACGTTCATGCTCAATCACGCGCTCTTCCCGTTCCAGCAACTGGTCGACAGCCAACGGCTTGCCAACCGGCGCGGCATTACTGAGCAAAAGCTCATTGAGGTCGGTCATGCGCTCGGCTCGGGCCAGTTGCCGCAGCGCCAGGTCGCGCTGAATGCGTGCTGTTCGCGCTTGCAGAAGCATTCCGGTGATGCCGGTGGCCACGCCTACAAGCGCCAGCACAACAATGAATAGGCCCGTACGGTGCCGGCGAGCGAATTTCCCCGCACGGTACGTGAGTGTGTCGGGTCGTGCTTTGATCGGCTCGGACTTCAGGTAACGGCGCAGGTCGTCTGCAAACGCCCCGACAGACGCATAACGTTCGTGGGGATCCTTCTTGAGTGCCTTGGCCAGGATGGTGTCCAGGTCCCCGCGCAGGACGCGGCGAAGCCTCTCCACGGCCACTGCATCGGAGGGACGCAACGGCTCGCACTCGACAATGGCTTTGATCAGCTCCGCCGGCGAGCTCTGGCCTTCACCGGCAGGATGTTGCCCGGTGAGCAACAGGTAGAGCAGCACACCCAACGCGTAAACATCCGTGGATACGGTGATTGCCTCGCCTTTCAGTTGCTCAGGCGCGGCGTACTCGGGCGTCAGCGCGGTGCCCCCGATAGTAAAGGTTGTCTGCCGTTCCGGGTTGTTCTCGGCCTCGATCAGCTTGGCGATTCCGAAGTCCAGCAACTTCACCTCACCGTCCTTGCGTACCAACACATTCGACGGTTTGAGGTCGCGATGCACAATCAGGTTTGCGTGGGCCGCGGCGACCGCATCGAGTACCTGTAGGAAAAGGTGGATACGAGTGGGAAGATCAAGCTGGCGCTGATCGCAGTAGCGGTCGATTTGCTCGCCGTCGACATACTCGAGGACAAGATAGGGATGCCCGGCGGAGGTGACACCCGCGTCGATCAACTCGGCAATGTGACGGTGGGCAAGCAGCGCGAGTATCTTGCCTTCGCGTTTGAACCGGTCTTCGCCCTCTTTTCCCAGCAGGGCGATATTGAGAAACTTCAAGGCTACCTGGCGTTCGAAGCGTCCATCGTTGCGCCGTGCCAGCCATACGCTCCCCATGCCACCCTGGCCGATCTGGGAGACGACCTCGAAGGCTCCTATCGTTTGCCCTACTAGCGTTGCCGCCGTCGATGGTAACTCGACGACACCGGTTTCCAGGAATCCATCAGAAGCGAGGACGCTGTGTTCGAGAAGGAGTATTTCCAGGCGATAGGCAATCTCGGGCTCCTGGGCTTTGATCCATGCCTGGCGCTCCTCTCCCTCCAAGGCAAGCGCCTGGTCGAGCAGCGGGCTGAGCAGCTGCCATTCGTCCTTCCACTGGGGAGAAGTCGGTTTAGTCATGGCGCGCATCTCTCGCGGATGCTTTGGTGCAGATAGATGCGGGCCTTTTCCCATTTTCGCTGGACGGTACGCTCTGAAATCATCTGCATCGCGCCGATCTCTGCGAAGGAGAACCCGCAGAAGAACTTTAGATCTACCAGTGTCGCCAGCTCTGGCTCAACCAGGGTCAGTTCCTCCAGTGCATCGTTGATCAGGGCGAGCTCTTTGGCGTCGACCGGACTTGCCAGGTTATCGAGGGTGATCGCAGTGATGTGATAGCGGCCACCTTTTTTCGCGCTAGTGCGGGCACGCGCGTGATCGATGATGAGCCCTCGCATCACGCGCGAAGCATACGCCATGAAGCGAGCGCGGTCAGGAAACGAGTGGTCTGCACCCTTGGCCATGTTCAGGTATGCCTCGTGGAGCAGCGTGGTAGCGCCGAGGCGTCCCGGAATAAATTGGCCGGCTAACTGGCGCCTCGCCAATCGATGCAGTTCGGCATACAACGTGCTGAAGAGCACGTCTCTCTGCGGATCTTTCGTCGGGGAATAGGTTGCTGCCAAGATCGACCTCCGCGAGCGAGGATGCCTTTGGGCGCGCCTACAGTATAGGGCGCGCATCTCGCTCGAGCTGAGACAAACCGAAGATTCGGAATGCTCTATCGGGGAAATCGAGAATCGGGGACAAAAGACGACACCGGCCTTTCGAGAGACTCTCAGGTGAAATAAGGGGATGGGGGGCGTAATCAAAAGAGGGCTAAGTGGTTATTCAGCATTGGGTTAGGGAAGTATCTCACTCGGGAGGTTCACCCTTAACTGTTGTCCTGGATAAAGCCCGGCAGATGATGACTCTTGACAGGAAAGCCTGTTGCGGAGTCATTGTCCACGATGCGTTTCCTGTCTAAATCTGGAGCTGGAGTCCATGATGAATAGATTGGGTTCTTTCCGGGTTGTGGGCCGGTCTCGCGCTCATCGCGACGCTGATTGCGATCTGGTTGCGCATGTCGACGGCATCGTCGGAGTTTGTCGTCGGTACGGCAGAGAATCCTTCGTTCACGAATCAACACCAGCCTGCAGCAAAAGCGTCGGCTCCCGTCTTACCGAAGGGTTACATCTTTACGTTATGGCATTATCCCAGTGGGGTTAGCAGATTATCCGCGAGCTTGAGCTTCCGATACGGCAACCGATCCGGGTCAGCTTAAAGTTGATCTGGAAGTTTTGAGAAGCTGGGGGCCAGCAAAGGCAGCCAGCCTGAAGGATGCTCATGCATGAACAAGGAGAGATTGAAACTTGCAGAAATATCTTTGGATTGCCATTGGAGGTTCGCTCGGTTCCCTGGCCAGGTACGGGGTGGGCACATTTGTCGCGGGCCGCATGGGAACCAAATTCCCTTATGGCACTTTCGTGATCAACCTCACGGCTTGCGTCATCATCGGCTTCTCCCTGGCCTTCCTGGGTAGGCGTACAGAAATAAATCCCGCCTGGAGATTCCTGGTTCCCGTAGGCTTTGTGGGTGCGTACAGCACCTTTTCGACGTTTGAATGGGAAATTTTCTCGGGTTTGCGGACAGGCGCATTTTTCATTGCCGCTTTGTATGTTGTTTTAAGCATCTCGCTCGGTCTTCTCGGTGTTTGGATTGGCGTGATGATCGCGAGGGTCTTCTCATGAGAGCCAATATCAGCCCGATACGGCGAAGTGGGGAGTGCTGGGGCGCGCAGCCGAAATTCTGGTTTCGCAACGTGGATTGCATGCATAGAGGAGAAGAATATGTTGATAGCCGGAAAGGCCGTTAAAGTCTCCATTTACCTGAGCGAGGGGTCGACTCATCACGGGGTGCCGACGTATTCAAGCATCCTCGACTATCTCTTCTTCCGCGGTGTATCCGGCGCCACCGTGCTGAAGGGGGTGGCGGGATTCGGGGCTGACCATCACATGCACTCCTCAAGTTTCGTCGAGATTTCCGATCATCTTCCTTTGAAGATCGAATTCATCGAGACGCGCGAGAAAGTGGACCAGTTGCTGGGGAAGCTCGAGGAGATGGCCGGCTCAGGCATGATTGAGTTGCAGGAAACAACGGTTGCAAAACCTGCACAGGCATCCAAGCCCAAGAAAGCGCAGCCTCCTGGCCACGTGAAGATCGAGGGCAAAGCGAAAATGATGAGGATCTACATCGGTGAGAGTGACCAGTGGCACGGGAAACCACTCCACCAGGAACTGGTTCGCGCGATGCGCGCCAATGATCTTGCCGGAGTGACCGTCTACAGGGGTATTCTCGGTTACGGCGCCCACCGCAGAGTCCATAAAGAGAAGGCTTTCAATCTCTCCCACGATGGCTCGATCATGCTGTCCGTCGTCGACACTGAGGAGAAACTGCAGGGATTCTTGCCCATCGTTGACCAGATGGTCTTTGAAGGGCTCGTGGTTTTGTCAGAGGTCGACATCATCAAATATGCCTATCGCGCCGTGGAGCCGGGCGATGGCAGGGGTGAACCATGAAAGAGCAGTTTCGAGCCCGGATGCTACGCATTCACTTCACTGAGCAAGACAAGTGGCAGGGGGAACCTCTCTATAAGGCAATCGTTGCCAAATGCAAGGAGCTTGGGCTGGTGGGCGCAACCGTCTTTCGCGGCCTTGAAGGCTTTGGGGCTAGTGCCAGGATCTACCACGCTCGAAGTCTTTCCATCTCGAAGAATGCTCCCATCATGGTAAATGTGATCGACACGGAGCAGCAGATTGAAAAGCTAATTCCTCACCTCGATCGCATGATTGCGGGTGGCCTGATTGCCAGCTCCACCGTTGACGTGATTCGCTACTCACGATCGGCGGGAGATTCCTGAACGGCCCGCTGCGCCGTGGCGATTCTGGATGCTGTTATCCAGGACTGTTCTCACTTTTCGTGTTGACGGGCTTAGGCGGTGACGTGAGGCTTGGTGGGCCCACCAGGACTTGAACCTGGAACCAACGGATTATGAGTCCGCTGCTCTAACCAATTGAGCTATAGGCCCTTCAGCGGAAGGAAGACGCTCTAGCGATTGTAGCGGATGCAAAGGAGAAGCGTAACGAGTACGATATTGGACGCGACGAACCTACCAGCAACGGCTGACGGAAGGCAGACGGCCTCGTGAATAAGATCCTGTTGACTCTCGTTTTGGGGGCGAGCATGGCTCAGGCCGCACCCGTGACCGCTGATCCGGGGAAGCAGGTTCTGGAGACCGAACATGCCCGCACCACAGCCCTGGAGCATTCCGATCTGCCTGCACTGGAGCGGATCATGGCGGATGACGTCACCTATATCCATGCCAGCGGCAAAGTAGATACAAAGAAAAGCTATCTGGATGCAATTCGTAGCGGCCAGCTGCATTACATTTCCTGGCGCCCCATGAGTCTGCATGTTCGCATGCTGGGAAGTGGTGCGGTCATCGATGGCGAGTACGCCGTGAGAGTGACTGACTCGCGAGTACAGCCCAATCCTTTCGATATTAATATCTTCATCCTGACCGTCTATCAGCGGCGGAATGGACAATGGCAGCAGGTCGCCTGGCAATCGACGCGTGACGTGGCGACCTCTCCAAAATGACGACGTAGACCAAGGCCGTCAATCGGTGATGGTTTTCTGATCAACCTTGTCCAGGTGAATGTCCTTGACGTTTTTCGACAGGCTTACGTTGAAATCCTGAACATCTTTCAGCTCAAACACCCCGGCTGTGACGGCCTTAGGAGTTTTGATGCGAAAGAAGTCGGCTCCCTTGACATTGTCCAGATAGAAAACCGGTCGCGCATCCGGCTGGCTCCAGGCAATCTCGACGTTCGTCAGCTCGATATTGTTTACGTTGCGTATGAAAAAGCCGCTCGCGGGGATGTCCCCGAACCTGTAAGGTTCAGGGTATCCCTGTTCCATTTGCGGCACGACCCGTGCTGCCATCTCGCGTGTTCCCCCACCCCGGTGCTCCATATACAGGTCGTTGATCTTGATGTCTTCGATCGGATTGGGAGGGATACCAGAGATCAGCCCTGCTCCGCTGAATTGCGACGCGGAATTGTAGCTGACAACATTACTGATAATGACCCGCTTCAGCGTCCCCACCGGAACTCCCGCCGGTCCTCGCATACGGCTCCCAAGCCGGAGGAAAAGCGGCGTATTGGTGCAGTCACGCATGGTGACACCGGTAAACGTAATATCCTCCAGCAGCGCGCCATCCACGCTTTCGAGCGCAAACCCGCGGCAACCGTCAAAAACGCAATTGGAGATGGTGATGTTTTTAAAGCCGCCGTTCGATTCTGTCCCACACTTGATACGGCCCGTGGGAGCGATTTTGAAATCAGCAGGCTGGCGCTTGAACGTTCCGTCCAGCATGGTCCCGAGTACATAGGCGCCGGTTACATAGCAATTCGTAATCGTCACATTCTCTGTGGAGCGGGCGTAGCCGAGTGAAAACGAGCTTTTCGGGCAAATCCCATCGTCCCACGGGGAATTCACGCTGCAATTGGAAACGCGAACGTTGTGGCAGCAGTCGATATCCATTCCGTCCCGGTCGGTATCGATCTTTAGATTATCGATAGTCAGGTTGTCGACCCCTGTTGCCAGGATGCCGAAGTGACCGCCCTTCAAAATTGAGAAATCCCGCAGCAGCACGTTGTGGCAATTCTTGAGAGCGATCGCCTTATTCCCAACCCCTGGGGTTTCAGCCCGCGGCTCCTCCGAGCCGCCCCGGCTTAAGCCTTTGCCCCAGATCAATCCAGGCCCAACGATGGCAACGTCGTGGATCCCTTCGCCCCATAGGAGGCTATTGTGCCAATGATTGTGACCATAGTCCTGATAGTCCTCCCACGGCTTGTTCGGCTCAGCGGGGTCGTAGCTGGTACCGCTTGCTGCCAGAATCGTGGCGCCCATCTCAAGTAAGAGCACGACATTGCTCATGAGATGGATCGAGTAGCAGGCATACGTGCCCACAGGGAACCGGACCGTTCCTCCGCCCTGGGTGCTCGCTGCTTCGATTGCTTTGTTGATCGCCGGAGTATCAATCGAGGCGCCGTCGCCGCGAGCACCGAAAGTCTTCACATCGAATACCGCACTAGCGGCAGCCCCTGCCTTGGCTGCAACTTGTGCGTGCGCGCCGAGTGAAATGCCAGGCAGACCAGCACCTGCCAGCTTCAAAAAATCTCTTCTCACAGTAGTCATTGGTTTTCCTTCTTAATCGTGATGGGAAATGATCTTGCCAGGTAAGCAGTAATTTCGTTGAGTTCGTCGTCCGTGGCCACCG
Organism: uncultured Acidobacteriaceae bacterium; assembly: GCA_963826875.1. Lineage (GTDB taxonomy): Bacteria > Acidobacteriota > Terriglobia > Terriglobales > Acidobacteriaceae > PALSA-350. Next base: position 217,695 of record CAWGYP010000007.1, read on the forward strand.
CTCCGCGCGCGGCCATCAGGCGCACCAGATCGTGCCACCCCTCGGAGCTGAGCCGCTCGTTCGCCGTTAACGACAGCGTGTGGCAGCCAGAACAGACTCTTGCGGTTAATTCGCGTCCGGGACCGGCCGGCAAAAGTGCGGTCCGAGGCTGAGTTTTGGGCAGCAGGACGGTAGAGACAGCAGAAGGCGCACTCTCTCCGTTAGAGTTCGACGCGGTCACGATATACCCGTAGGTCTTGCCGTTGCCGGCCGTGTTGTCGGTAAAGGTGGGCGACGTAAGGCCACTCGCGATGGTCTCCGGCGGCTCAACACTCTTCATGAACCTTTTCACCGTGTAGGTCGAGGCGCCTCTTGAGGCCGCCCAGGAAAGCGAGACCTGCCCGTCTCCAGCGGAGCCATGGACACTGGACGGCGGCACGGGAGCGGGGCCACCCGGCAGTAATCCATAGACGCAAAGCTGACCGCTTCCGATATTGTGCGTTCCGAAGCTCGCAAGATAAACCTTACCGTTTGCGATGCTGGGCGGTGCCGCCTTGGCATAGTTGTTGCAATCGTCGCGGCTTGGCTCGTCAAGAGAATTCCAGAGCTCACGCATAATATCGTCCGCATCGTATGCGTGCAGAACGCCGGGTCTTGATTCATGCCAGGAGTCACCGCTTGCGTGAATGGACGCCCAGAGGATTCCGTCTTTATTTCCATTGGCAGAAAGCGACATCATCGCGCCAGGATGACCTTGCGTCGCCTCCGGCCGCATGGCGAAAGGCGACTCTTTGAACTTTACCCCATCGAGGCGATAAGCCCGCAGTCGATCTGTCTGCCCCCACATATACACCAGCGGACCATTCTTCGCGCTGTTCCAATACACCAGGCTGGGCAGGTGCGAACTGGTGGCCTGGAAATGTTGCACTGCCTGGTCGTCGCCCAGATGGCCCATGTGATGGGAATCCACAACGTAAAGCACGCCTTGCTTTCCGCCATCCATGATCAGGGTCGTTCCGGGAATCAGAACGGCGCCGGAACAATCAAGATCCGCATCGATGGAGTCGAGATGCGCATGATCTGTGGGCGTAAACCAATCGAGCACTTTGAGGTTGGGGTCGAGCTTGAGAAAGCTTTCGCTGAAATCTGAACGGCCATTCCAGCTTCCGTTGCCCGTGACAAAGTAGATGTTTCCCTCTGCATCGACGGCAGGAGCCTGGCCAAACTGCCAGATACTCGCCGCTTCTCCTTCAGGCGAAGTATTGAACACCCCGGTCTGCTCAAGCGACTTTGCGTCGTAGCTGATCAGGAAGCCGTGATAGGGCTCTTTGTCACAATGAGACGCGTAGCCAACGTATACCTTTCCGCGGGAGAGAAGCAGGCCGGGCCGTTGATTCTCCATCAGTGGAAGGAAGCCGGGCGCCGCGATCGTCGCCGGGCTCATCGCGCGATCTGCCCCAGTGGCAAGATCAAGGGCATGCAGGCGCTGGATAAAACCGTTCCCTAGCCGCGTGGCAGCGACTACATAGAGCGCCCCATCCTGTGCATCGATCACCGGTGTTCCGATAATGCCCATATTGCCGTTCATATCGGAACAGCCGTACTTGCCATCGTAGATGTTGGGCGGCGTGCCGAAGTTGACATGCCAAAACGGCTCGGACGCGCGCGCATCGTTAGCGTCGAACGCATATACGCTGTTATTCACGGTGGTGATATAGACCACGTCGTGGGTGCCGCCGCGTATGGTTACATTTGCCACATACAGCGGCTGGCCGTAAACCTGGTCGTCAACCACTCTCCGAAAAAGCATTCCAAACTGCTTCGCGTTCACATTCGACGGGGTGAGGATGACTTCATTCAGGTTCGTTCCGGTGCGCTCGTCGTTATTGTGCTGCGTTAGCACGCTTACCTGGGTACGCCCGCCGGGTGACAGAGAGCTGAGCAACAGAGACAAAGCAAGAGTGTGGAACGCGATTCGCGTCATCTTCATTGCGGTAATCATGCGGCTGAAACCGACACTACGTGTGTTTCTCCGGACCTGACCTGAAGAACATAATAGCTTTCAATGCTTCCCCCGGCACGTGTTCCACTCGTGGCAACAACTCTGTTGCCATCGACCAGCAAGGTCTGTGATTTACCGGGAAGGCTAGCCCGCCAACGCACATCTGGCCCCGATTCATTCGAAAAAGTTGTTGTTCCTGCATGCGTATGCTTCACGGAAATAACATTGCCGGCCACGGGTACGTGGCGCAGGGCAGCCCAATCCGTTTCGCCGGTGAGTTGAGGATAGGTCTCAATCCCCCCTGCACGGGAAGCGGGACGAATGCCCATCAACCCGGCGCCCAGGTTCCCAATAACCGTGTAAGACACCTCAGGATACTCGCGGCGTTTCAGCGCCGGGTTCATCAGCGCCACCAAAACAGCGTAGGCGGAACGGGAACGGCCATACTTGTAAAAGATATCCGGAAGGTAGGTCTGGCCTTCGACTCCGCCGACGATTCCATTCAGCGTAGCGCTATCCAGGTGCAGGCGTTTCTCTAATTGGTCGAGCGAGGCCTGGGTTTTAGGTCCGCGATCAGTCAGGCCAAAGTAGAGAGGAAACTGTATATTCGTTCCTCCGACGCTGGCTTTCAGGTCAGGGTGAAACTGCCCGTCTTCGCTCAATGCGGGGAAGTAGCAATTCCGCGTTGTATCCCACCATCTGCTGTTGTAGAGGGATTTCAGGTCTCGTGCTTTGGACGCGAATTTATCGGCCGCAGCCTGCTCGTTCCTGGCGCGTTCGAAGGCAGCGTAGGCGCAGTAAGCTGCATATTGAGCGGCAATCAGGTCGGCGCCTACCAGCACGTCGCCGGTGAGGTCCTCATCATAAGTAGCAATTCCCCTGTGGCCATAGGCAGGCACATGTCCCAGCAGACCATCGTGGTTACGATCCCATGCCTGCACATAATCCGTGACCGAGCGCCGGTAAAAATTCAGGAAGGCATCGTCGAGATAGGCATTGTCCCCAGACCACAACCATTGCCGGTAACAAGCATTTACAACGTCAAAGTTCGCCGGCAGGCAATACCAAAAATTCTGATCGTCTTTGTAGTCGACGGGTGCAGGCTTATCATCCCCCGTTATCTCCCACCACGTGCACCACTTTTTCGAAGCGGAAATGTGCTGAGCAAACTGGCGCAACATGTTTTTGGTGTTCAGTCCTAACCCCAAAAACTGCGCACCTGTGCTCATGTGAGACACGTCTCGCATGCAGAAGGCGTTTCTGCCTGGTAACGCAGCCTCGTACCAAGGTCCTATTGAAAAGCTCTTACGAACGTAGGCGAGGGCCTGAGCTTTTGCCCACAGAAACCCGTCAACCAGCCCGGTATCGGAGGACGCAATCTCCAACGATCCTTCCAGTGAATGCGATAAGTTCGGGGGAGCGATCTGTCCCAGCAAAGCTTGAGAGGCAAACGCTGCGCCGATCAGTGAATGGAGAAAGTCTCGCCTGCTGAGAAATGATGTGGGTGTGGGGGCGCACACTTGGACCCCCACACGTCCTGCTACGGTCTGATCGACAATCACAGTTCGTCCATATCCCCAAAGAGCTCAGAACGAGTAGGTTAGTCCGAGTTGGCCCTGTCGAGGGAGAAAGTCGCTGCTGACGACTCCAAAGTTGGAGTCTGTCACCCCCGTGTCTGGATTTTGCCGGTTTACATGGTTGAAGGCATTGAAAAAGTTGGCGACGAACTTGATCTGTTGGCGCTCGTTCGCGCCAAAACCGAAGACCTTGTACATACCCAGGTCCCAATTCTGGTACGTGGGTCCGTAAACCTCCCCCACGCCCCCATTGCCGAAGCGGAATCCCTGCGGTTGCGCAAAACAGCTGGTGTCGAACCACTCAGCATTGGTGTGCGGATTGTTTTGCCCGTGGCACACGTAGTCCGCGCGTTGCCCGCCGTTCTGCGACAGCAGGTCGCTCGCACTGGCGGTAACCAGGAGAGGCGCACCCGAGCGAGCCGATGTGATGCCGGTAAACGCCCAACCGCCCACCAAAGCGTTTGTCCACGCAGAGGCTGAACTCAGCCACTGCTTATTGCGGCCGAACGGCAGCTCGTAGACGTAGCTGACCACCAGGCTTTGCGGATAATTGTTGCGCTGCCAGTTCGCCGTGTCCAACTCTTCGCGATAAGCATAGGAGTCGATTGGGTTGTTGATGTTATCCATCATCTTTGACCAGGTATAGGCAGCCGTCAGAGTCAGCCCGCGTCCCGCCCGCTTCTGCAGTTCCAGTTGCATCGCGTTGTAATGCGACTTGCCGGTGCTGTTGCGTGAATCAACCGTCGTAATGTTGGGATTCACGGCGTAAAACGGCAGGCAAGAGGGATATGCCGGCAGGGCAGTGGCAGTGGTAAAGGATGTTGGATTGCATTGGTTCAGCTGGTAATCGTGATAGAGATTTCTTCCTGCGGTACCCACGTACGCCATCCGGAACGACGTATCGGAGGTGAGCTGATGCTCGATGCTGACGTTCCACGCCAGCGCGACATCTTGCCTGAAGTTATTCACCACTGAAAACACGCCGAAGCCTGCCGGCGGGCTGATAAACCCTCCCGGAGTGGTGGGCGGCTCAACCAGTGGAGCGTAAACCCCGGTCGTAATACCAGGGAGGCCGTTGCTCATGATGAGAGAACCGCAGCCCGAGTACAAACCGGTTGGGGTGATCGGAGCATTGCAGTTTGAATTGGTGGCGAAGTTGTTTTCGATGAGCGTCTCCGGATAGTTGCGTTCCAGGGTTCCTCCATTGGCGCCAAAATTGTCAGGGAAATAACTCATGCCGAAAGCTCCGCGAAATGCGGTTTTGCCGTTGTCGGGCGTGAACGCGGCGCCCACCCGCGGCGCCACATTTCCGTAGTAGGTGTTCACATTCGGGCCGCGGTTGCCGGAGGAAGCAATCTGAATCATCCCTGCGTTGGATCCGCTGGTGACGAAGTTGCTCTGATGGTTGTGTGCATCGACGGGCGCCGTGTAAAGATCCCAACGAATCCCGAGATTCAAAGTCAGCTTCTGGTTCACCCGCAGATCGTCCTGCCCGAAAATACCCAGGTAGGTGACGCGGGTTGCGGGAGTAGACGGAAACAGGTCACGCTGCACCTCGCTCGGACCGCCCACCAGCAAATCCGCAAGCGAAGAACCCTGGTTGCCCGATCCGGTGTAGCCGCCGCCGAAGCTCACGATCCCGCGAGGATCGTTCTGCGCATTTCTTACGCTGGTTTGCACTCGTTCCGCGTTAATGCCCAGTTTCAGGCTATGGTGGCCGTGAATCCATGACACCGTGTCCACATACTCAAAAATATTGGCCAGTCTCCCCAGTCCATTGGGCACCCATCCCGGATCTCCCGTGCTGCTCCATCCGTTTTCATTACCCGGGAAGAACTGTGCAATGCCGCTGGTAATCGGCAGACTGGAGATATTGCCATTGGGAATGCCGAGGATGTTGTTTTCCTCGATGCCGTAAGCATTGTTGAAGTCAACAGTGTAGTAACGGCTAAACCCGAAGCGTGCTTCGTTGATCATGTTGCTGTTGAAGAAATGATTCCAGCCAATCACACCGTTGAAGCTTGAGTTATTTCCATAGGCGTTGCCGCCGTCCATGAATACCGTGCCCGGTGAGGGCGCCGTGTACTTCCTGTAGGCGTAGGAATCGCGTAGAAAGAAGCGGTCCTTGTCAGAGAATGCATAGTCCCCTCGCACGTCATATTGCGGCATGGTCTCCGTTCCCACCACGGCATAAGCAAAATTATTTGCGGTTCCGGGAAGGTTCGGCAGCGGAATTACCGAGGGACTCAGGAGAGCCGCCGCTATGGGGGAGATATCTGCCGCGGGCACAGAATTGCCGGTGCACGGCACGGCGCCCGCTACTCCGTTGGCGCTGGCAATCATCTGGCAAGCTGCGGTGTTGGTAATGGGCGAGCCGAAGGCAGAGAGGTCCCCGGCCCGCATCGCTGCCGTCGGTACTGTGAGCAGTCCCGAGGCGCCCGCATGTTGCAGCAGCTCCTGAAAGTCCCCGGAGAAGAACAGCTTGTCCCTGAGGATTGGGCCACCAAGCTCTCCCCCGAACTGGTTGGCATGATAGGGCGGGTTCAGGTGGGAGAAGGCGTCCTTCGCATTGAAGTCGGTGTTGCGGACATACTCGAACGCCTGGCCGTGCAGCCGATTGGTCCCGGTTTTGGTTGTCAGATTGACCACGGCGCCGCCGAAGGTCCCGTATTCGGCAGTGGGATTATTGGTCTCCATCTTCATCTCGGCAATGTCGGCAAACGGAATCGCGATGGTGATGTATGCATTTTGCGGTTCGACGTTGATGACACCGTCCACCAGGTAGAGATTTCCCTGGAAGGGGAATCCATTCACGGAAGAATAGGTTCCGCCGCCTCCCCCGCCTGGCGCCGTCGACCCGGCGGCAGCCGGGTTTTCAATCTGATCACCCCATGCCGCCGGCGTGGTCCCCGGCGCCAGAAACATCAGCGTTTGGAACAGACGTCCGTTTACAGGCAGATTGTTAATCTGCTGGGTGTCGATGACTGTGCCCAGATCGGAGGTTGTGGTTTCAACCAGCGGATTCTGCCCGCTGACCGTGACCTGCTGATTGACACCCCCGGGCGAGAGCGTCACATCCACGCGCGTCGACTGCTCCACCTGGACCAGGTTGCCCTTGGCAATCGTGGTTTGGAACCCCGGCGCTGACACGCTGACGCTGTATCTGCCCGGGTCCAGCGTGGAAAAAGTGTAGAAGCCTTGAGCAGTGGTGGACATGTGGTTTGCGATGCCGGTACCCTCATTCGTTAACGTCACACTCGCATTGGGCACGACAGCTCCGGTGGGGTCGAGAACCGTCCCCAGCAGTGTTCCCGTTACCGCCTGTCCTAGCAGGCTTGCTTCGATGACCAGCGCCAGGATCAGGAATCCTGCGCACCCCCGTAGTTTCGTGCCCATAATGACCTCCCTCAAATTGGGCCGCCGACGGTGCTCTGGAATCCGGGCTATTTGGTGCCCGCCGGCGGTGTATTTGCGTGCAGAAAAGACCTATTCTTCGCGCACCCACCCTAGGGTTGAGCTGTCAGGAGGTCCAGTTAAAAGAGGCTACTCAGAAGCTACGCAGCAGTGAAACGGCTGCGTTACATAGGCGGGGATGGTCTTGTTACACGCCCTGTTACGACTCACAGAGCGGGTGGGTGCTTGGCAGGAGGGGCGGCGTTTTCAGACTCAAGCGGGTGCACTGCGAGCAGCCTGGCATCGAGGACCTGGTAACCCTTCCGCAGATTCACCTTTAACAACGCCTGGTATGCCGGCAGTTTCTCCTTCGAGCTCAAGGGCGAAAGCTCTTTCGAGAGTTCTTCGACACCCGACCTTGAGGTGGCGAGCAACACCGCTCCCTCGGTGCCCTTGGTATCCAGGCCTCCAAGATTCGCGATCTGCCTGCCGGGAACGATGCCTGGTTGAAAGGAGATAACCGCGTAATCGACCTTCACACTTTGGTTCAAGGGATCGCGCTCCGTCTGATAGACCGGTTTCTCGCCGGGTCGTGGGTGAGTGTTGAGAATGCGGCCTTGCCATAAATCGTGCAGCACCCGCGGGCTCACGAATACGAAATCGCCGTTTGCAGGCAATTGCTGGACTGCGACGTTTTGGAAAGGAGATCCCAACAAAACGACATTGTGTTGCTTGAGATCCTCGGCCGTGATGTCGTAGCTGGATTCGATCGTCGGCCTGGCGCCCATTTGGGTAAACAAACTGCTCAGGGTAGCTGCTGCCACAAGCTCGCCTGTTCCGGTATACCCGTTGTCGTAGTAAAGCGGTCCAGCCTTGGCCACCAGCGCGGGATTCGATGCAAACTGGCGGGCAAGGTGCAAATCCACGGGTGCGCCACGTTCGTCGCTGGCTCCGTGGCGGAAGCGGAAAAGGTCGGTGGAGCGGTCAATCAGAAAAATAGCGTCCGCGTAAGCGATGATCGGAGCTGGATCCTGCTTGACGAAAGGCGCCCAGAAAGCCTTTACCGGGTCGGTGGCCGATTCAGCGTCCTGTACGGAAGGGTTCGCAGCGGCAACTTGCCGGGAGTGGGGCAGGGCGCGTCCACCCCACAAACCGACAGCGAAAGCGGCCAGGATCGCCGCGCCCAGGATGATAGCCGCGCGTACTGAAAATCGAGGGTCTGCTGGGCTCGAGTTCACTGCTCGTGGCTTGACTGTCTCGAGCCTTGGTGCTGCGGTCGCTGCCTCATGAGGATCCGATGCCGCGGGCGATGTGAGTTCAAACCTTGGCAGGTAGTGCCCTTTGGGAATCTCGACGACCACGGAGTCCCGGGAACCCTCCAGATCGTAGTATTCCTTCAGCTTTTGCCGCAGCCGGTAAACCTGAACCCTGACGATCGGATCTGTCTTGGGGTCGAAATCCGGCCTGCGACCGAGCGCTTCGACGCCAATGGTGTACTCCTTCATTTCTTCCGGGTGTTCTTCCAAAGCCTTGGTGGCGAGAAAGCGAAACAGTTGCTGCAGTGTTGGTGCGTTTTGGAAGGTTTTGGAAGCTACAATCTTCTGCACCTGGTCCTGAGAAAGTGCGAGGGAAACGAAACCCGGGTCTGACAGCGTTGAACTACCGGCTAGGCTGCTCATTTTCTAATGCACCCGAACGCGACCCCGATTTTAGCAGCGCCCGCGTCGAACTTACTACCTGTCACGAAATGGCGTCCCGGCCAGTGGGACGACAACATTTCCACGCTCAAAGCCCTGCCATTTGCATCCTAAGAGTGGCCGACACAAGCCTGTGTTGTTGAGGGAGTCATGATGAAAAGAGTGTTGTTCTGGGGAACGATTGTTGCTGGAGCTGTGGCCGCATACATGATGTACCGCCGCGGGGAATCCATGGGTTCGATCGCGGTGCGTACCGTGACCAACCCCGTAGGATCGCTGGTCTCAGAATTGGAAGAGGCGGCTGGTTAACGTCCGCGTTTTTTGCTCCCGCCAGCCCGATCAGGTATCATCCGCCCAATATGCCAGAAGCAAATTGTGATATCGGTTTGATCGGATTAGCGGTCATGGGCCAAAACCTGGTGTTGAACATGAACGACCACGGTTACAACGTGGCCGTCTTTAACCGCACTGTCTCCAAGGTAGACGACTTCTTAGCCGACGAGGCTAAAGGGACGCAGGTCGTGGGGGCGCACTCGATCGAGGAAATGTGCACTCTTCTGAAGAAGCCGCGCCGCGTGATGATCATGGTCAAGGCGGGAGAGGTAGTCGACCAGACAATCAATCAGGTTCTTCCCTATCTGGAAGCGGGTGACATCGTCATCGATGGCGGCAACTCGCTCTACACCGATTCGACCCGGCGAACGAAGGAACTGGCCGCGAAGGGGATTCTGTTTATCGGGACCGGTGTTTCCGGCGGCGAAGAAGGTGCGCGCTTCGGTCCTTCGATCATGCCAGGCGGCAATAAAGACGCGTGGCCGCATGTGAAGGAGATCTTCCAGGCCATCGCGGCAAAGGTAGAAGACGGAACTCCCTGCTGCGACTGGGTTGGCGAGGACGGCGCCGGGCACTACGTGAAAATGGTGCACAACGGCATCGAGTACGGCGACATGCAACTGATCGGCGAGGCTTACCAACTACTGAAGGACGGATTAGGGCTCACGGCCGACGAACTTGCCGGGATTTTTGCAGAGTGGAATAAGGGCGAACTGGATAGTTTCCTGATCGACATCTCCGCCACCATCTTCGCCAAGAAGGACGAGGATGGGCAGCCGATGGTGGACAAGATTCTCGACGCTGCCGGGCAGAAGGGCACGGGTAAGTGGACGGCCATCTCAGCGCTCGACTTGGGACAGCCGGTGACACTCATCGGGGAGAGCGTGTTCGCACGCTGCTTGTCGGCCTTGAAGAGCGAGCGGGTCGCGGCCGCGAAAGTGTTGAAAGGGCCGCGCAAACGCAAGGTGGGGAGCGATAAGAAGGCGTTCATTGAGGAAGTGCGTCTGGCTCTCTACTGCTCCAAGATGGTGAGCTATGCGCAGGGATATATGTTGCTGCGAGCGGCTGAGAAAGACCAGGGCTGGAACCTGAACATGGGCGGCGTCGCGTTGATGTGGCGTGGCGGGTGCATCATTCGCAGCATTTTTCTGGGCGACATCAAGGCGGCCTTCGATCGCGATCCAAAGCTGCAGAACCTGTTATTGGACAAGTTTTTCTCCACGGCGATGAACAAGTACCAGGCTTCCTGGCGGAAGGCGATCATCTACGGAATCAGGGTCGGTGTGCCCATGCCTGCATTTTCGACGGCCCTGGCGTTCTATGACGGTTACCGGACCGCGCGCTTGCCGGCAAACCTACTGCAAGCGCAGAGAGACTTCTTCGGTGCCCACACCTACGAACGGGTCGATAAGCCTCGCGGGGAATTCTTCCACACCAACTGGACCGGCCGTGGAGGCCGTGTCTCGTCCACTACGTACAACGCATAACCTGCCCGAGGATTCGGCCTAAGACTTTCGCCCCACCCACTCATGTTTGTCCGCGCCATTTTCAGTGAGGCGCAGTCGCGGGGGGCGAAGCTTGCTGCTGCCCACTCGCCGGCGCATTCCCACTTTGTGGCTGCCCCTGATTGTTGGTTACATCCTGTCCCTGAAAGATCAGCTTGACCGTCGAACGGAATTGCTTGTAGTCCGTATAGCGCACAATCTGCCGGATATGGACATCCTGGCTCATGTACCCGCTGCCGCCTGAGAAATGAAGCTCGGCATCGGCCTTGGTATAAACCGGAAACCAATACTTGCCATCGACCTGTTCGCGGTAAGTAGTAAACGGCGGCGAAAGATCCTCGTGCCCTTTGCGCATATCATCGGGAACATTCTTCGCGCTGGTGATCACGATCTGCAGGTCTTTCTGGTCCACCCAGATGCGGCCTTTCAGGTAGCGCTTGCCTTTTTCCATCACCTTGGGCGCGACGTCAAAGACGTAGCAATCAACCTCGTCCACCTTTTGCCGCCCAATGTAAGTCAGGTTGTATTGCCCGACGTCCTCTGAGGTCAACACGAACGGCAGGCGCTGTTCGATGTCCGAAACGTCGGCCGGGGTCATCTGAATGCGTTCCAGCGTATTCTGCGGGGCGAAGGTCACCCGCTCCGATTTGCGCCCGTTGCTGTCGAAGGTAATCTGCACCACCTGGCGGTATTCGCCATCCACTTTGCCGTCTTCGTTGATGGTCTGAATGCGCACGTCGCGCTGGTAGGTGTAATTGTCCAGAGCGTGGCGAAACTCCGTTTCCTTAGCCGCAAACTGCTGGATAATCTGCTCCGGAGGTTTGGCAGGGGCGCTGCTATCAATCGGACCGAAGCCCTGGTCAGGCTGGTCTTTGGATTGGGCCAGCAGCGCCGGAACGGGCGTAATCGCCAACATTATCAGCAACTTTGCTAAGCTTTTCCTCACCGCAGGCCCCTCCACACATTGCTCACCATTATCTCTTAATAGACGCAAGCTGCCCATCTCGGGTCTACACTTCGCTCAGAACCGTTCGCAGACGCCCATGTGCTGCGTCCAGCCGCTGCATGGCTTGCTCCCGGGAAATGGACAGCTTTTGCATCACGATGGCCACCCGCACCGTGCCCGCCTTGGTTAGCAGCCCCGCGGCCTGGTCTTCGTCCACTCCGGTCGCGGCGGCAATGATCCGTATCGCCCGATCCTTCAACTTCTCATTGGTTGGCTGCACGTTGACCATCAGGTTGCCGTAAACCATGCCGGTGCGGATCATGGCGCCGGTACTCAACATATTTAGCACCAGCTTGGTAGCCGTCCCGGCGCGCAAGCGCGTGGACCCCGTAATCACCTCGGGTCCTACCGCCGGCGTGATGGCAATCTTCGCCCGGCGCTCTAGCTCGGAACCGGGCACGCAGCTTAATCCCACAGTGAGCGCGCCCAGCTGGTTGGCATAGGCCATTCCTCCCAGCACATAGGGTGTGCGCCCGCTGGCTGCAATGCCAACCAGAGTATCGCCGGCTGCCAGGCGATGTTCTTTCAGGTCTTCTTCGCCTTGTTTCGGGTCGTCTTCGGCTCCCTCGATGGAATGGCGCAGGGCATAATCGCCGCCGGCAATCAGGCCAACCACCAGCCCGGGGTCTACGTTGAAGGTGGGTGGGCACTCCGAGGCGTCCAACACGCCCAAGCGGCCAGACGTACCAGCACCCGTGTAAAACAGGCGTCCCCCTTTTTCCATGCGCTCGGCTATGCCATCAACTGCCTGGGCGATCCGTGGCAGCTCGGCATGGACTGCGTCGGCCACGGAGCGATCCGCGGCGTTGATCACTTCCAGCATCTCGAGAGTAGAAAGCTGGTCGATTTTGGCTGTATCAGGGTGGCGCGTTTCAGTGAGCAGGTGCTCAAACTTCATCATCTGCCAACCATAGCAAACATCGACAAGAATGCTACGCTTTGCCCAGAGGAGAGAAGAATTGGATACCGCCTCTCGTAATCCCAGGCTGACCCAGATTCTGGCACAGAACTGGCAGGCGGAAATGACCGGCCACTACAGCTATCGCGCGCTGGCCGAGAGAGAAAAAGATGCAGGCCGCAAGCTGGCGCTGGAAAAAATGGCGGCGTCCGAAAAAGAGCATGCCGCGCTTTGGGCGGACCGCATCCAGGAACTGGGGGGGCGGGAGCCAGTCTACCGGGGCAAACCAACCGGCGATGCCGATAGCCTCAAGAACCGCATTGGCGGCGATCACCTGGCTTTGCGCCGGCTGGAGATCGATGAGAGCCGGGATATTGCAAAGTACAGCCTGCAACTTAAAGAACTAGGGGATGAACCGAGTCTGTCCATCCTGAAGCGGGTCCTTGAAGACGAGCAGGAACACTATCGCGAGCTCACCCGTCTGATCCGCCGATATCCCAGCCGGGCTCGTACGCCTGCGGCGAATCCAAAAGTCCTGCTGGAACAGATGCTGGCCAGACGCGACCAGGGCCGCTCGCACACTGCCGGGTGGATCGGCGATGCCATCTATGGAGTGAACGACGGGCTGGGGTCGATCTTCGGCATCGTCTCCGGGGTTTCCGGAGCGACGCTGGGCAACAGCAAGTATGTGCTGCTCTCAGGCCTTGCCGGCATGATCGCGAGCGCGCTCTCCATGGGCTCCGGCGCTTACCTCGCTGCCAAAAGCGAGCGCGAAATCTATGAAGCGGAGCTGGCCCGAGAGCGCGAAGCCATTGCCATGAACGGTCCGGAAGCGCGCGAGTTGCTGTCGCTCTATTACCAGGTCAAGGGCCTTCCCCAGGAAGACGCCGACCATATGGTCAACCACATTGCCAGTGACCCGGAGCAGTTGCTGCGTGCTCTCTCCGCTGAGCGGCTCAACTCGACTGAAGAAGCTCTCAGCAATCCACTCACCTCCGCTCTCTCAGGGGCTTTGTCAACCGCCGCGGGAGCGTTCATCCCGATCGTGCCGTTTTTCTTTTCCAGCGGCTATACCGCGGTGATCATTTCGGCCGTGGTTTCGCTCGCCGCCCATTTCGCCGTGGGCGCGGCCAAGTCGCTGGTGACCGTCCGCTCCTGGTGGAGCAGCGGCGCTGAGATGACCCTCGTAGGAGCAGTGGAGGGCGTGGTGACCTATGTCATCGGCCTGGGGTTGGGGCGTCTGGGCGCATGACCTCAAACCCGGAAGTAGTCAGCACGCCAGTTTTGAATGGATGTTTTGATCTGCTTTTTGGTCAGGCCTTCGTTCAGCGCCCGCATGGCCAATGCGGGCAGCTCGGCATCTGATGCGAAACGAAGCGCAATCAACTGAGGCTCGGTGAACTCTGTGACCCGAGTCCTGGCTGTTTCGGGCAGCAGCATTGACAGGCGCATCCGCTCCTCGAGGCGGATGACCCGGTCCTGGGCCTTCGGGGCATAGGATCTGGCTTTCGCGGCAAGCATGAAAAGGCCGACGGACAACAAGACTCCGAGGATGGAGCCCATGCCGGGCTGCCGCACCAGGAGAATGATGCTCAAAACGATCGACACCAAACAAATCGGCGCTAAAACGTAATGAAAAGGCGGGTCTAACCGGGCGTGGTTAGCAAGGGACTGCGGCGTGGCATTTGCCATAGAGAAGCCTCCTCTGGAAACCAAACCATCATAAGACCTGTGCCGGGAACTCCCGGTTTGCTGGACCAGATCATTAAGCCACTAGTGGTGAGCAAGGCGAGTGGCCTATAGTGGTTTGTCGTTCAGGAGAGTCTATGTTCGAGAGATTCCGTGGAGTTCTGTTCGCTGCTTTGCTTGTGCCATCCACGCTGCTCGCCCAAACCGGTACATTAGCCGCAACTCCGCCGATGGGCTGGAATAGCTGGAACCTTTTTGCCGGCAGGGTCACCGATAAGGATGTCCGCGCCGCGGCCGACGCCATGGTGTCCTCTGGTATGAAGGACGCCGGGTATATCTACGTGAACATTGACGATACCTGGCAGGGTGAACGCGATGCCCAGGGGAACATTCACGCCAACAGCAAGTTTCCCGACATGAAGGGGTTGGCCGACTACGTTCACTCCAAGGGGCTGAAGATCGGCATTTACTCGGGTCCGGGTGAGAAGACCTGCGCCAAGTATGCAGGCAGCCTGGGCCACGAAGCGCAGGATGCCAAAACCTATGCAGCCTGGGGCATCGATTATCTCAAGTACGATCTCTGCAGCTTCCGGCAGAACATGGTGGCCGAAGCTCCGAACGATCCGGCGAAGCAGACCCAGATGATGAAAGATGCCTACGAGAAGATGCACAAGGCATTGCTGGCAACTGGACGCCCGATCGTCTACAGCTTCTGCCAATACGGCTGGGATGCGGTGTGGGAGTGGGGCCCTTCGCTGGGCGCCAACTTGTGGCGGACAACCGGCGACATCAATCCCACCTGGGACAGGATGACGTTGATCGGGTTCTCCCAGGCGGGCTTGGCAAAGTACGCTGGACCGGGCCACTGGAATGACCCCGATATGTTGGAAGTAGGAAACGGCAAACTCACGCTGGACGAGAATCGGCTTCACATGAGCCTGTGGGTGATCCTGGCAGCGCCTTTGCTGGCGGGCAACGATCTTTCGAAGATGCCGGCCGAGACCGCTTCTATTCTGACCAATCGAGACGTAATTGCCATCGACCAGGATCCGCTCGGCAAGCAGGGCGATCGGGTCTCTGCAGTTGGTCCCGTCGAAATCTGGGCCAAGCCCCTCCAGGGTGGCGCCAAGGCAGTAGCCCTATTCAACCGGGACGACACAGCGATGCCGGTGACGCTGAAGCTAAGCGATGTGGGATTCGCCGGCGGCGCAAAAGCGCACGATATCTGGGCTGCTAAGGATTTGGGTGAACTCAAGGGCAGCTACACGGCAACCGTGCCGCGTCACGGAGTAGTTCTGCTGCGACTCACGAAGTGATTTTTCTTTCGGGGGCGGCATCATCGACTCTTGCCTGTTGAAAACTAACTAGCGGCTGCCAAATAAACCGTGAACCATTTTTGTGCGTCACTCCATTGCTGGCGCAATCTGAATCCCGCGCGCGTAAGCAACGCGAGGACGCTCCCGTCAGTGAACTTGTAACTATTTTCAGTGTGGATGGTTTCACCCAACGAGAACCGCACTTCCAGATTGAGAGCACGAATCGCAACTTTCTGCGTCTTCAAACTCTCCAGGTGCATTTCCACGCGCGACTCCTGCGCATTCCACCGCGCCTGGTGGCGAAATAATTGCGGATCGAAATTGCCCTCCAGTTCGCGATTGATGCGTGCCAGCACATTCATATTGAATCGGGCAGTCACACCTGCCGCATCGTCGTACGCTACGTGCAGCGTCTGCGCATCCTTCACCATGTCGGTGCCCAGCAAGAGGCAATCGCCGGAAGACAGCTGGGCCCGCACACCGCGCAGCACTTCCACCGCGTCTTCAGGCGAAAAATTACCAATGCTTGAGCCGATGTAAAGCACCAGCTTTCGTCCGCTGTGTGCAGTTCCATTCTGCCGCATCCCTTCGGTGTAATCGGCGACGATGGGTGCTACGGTCACCTCGGGAAGTTCCGCCTCCAGCCTGCTGCGTGCTTCGTCCAGTGCGGTTTGGGATACATCAATGGGGTAATAGGTGACCCTTCCCTGCAGGCGGACGGCCGCATTGAGCAGCAGCCCAGTCTTGGTAGCGGTGCCCGCGCCCAGCTCAATCATCGAAAGGTCGCGCCCGCCGGCCGCAGCGGAGACAATCTCATCCGCATGCTCAGCCAGGATCTGCCGCTCGGTGCGAGTAACGTAGTACTCCGGCAGCTCGGTAATCTCTTCGAACAGCCGCGAACCCGCCTCGTCGTAAAACAACCATGGAGAAAGCGTCTTGGGCTCTCCGGTAAGACCGGTAAACACTTCCACCGCGATCGGCGTCGACGCAAAGGCCGGCAATTTGGGTAAGGAAATAGCAGACATGATCTCTCCGCGGGGATCCGAATGAATTGGGGTTAAATGTTCGCCAAACGAATGCCGGAAAACTGCCAGCGCGTCGCGGGAGAGAAAAAGTTACGGTAGGTGGAACGTATATGGGAAGCCGGCGTGACCACTGATCCGCCACGCAGCACCATCTGGCTGCTCATGAACTTGCCGTTGTATTCGCCGAGAGCGCCCGGCACCGCAGCGTAACCCGGGTAGCCGAGGTAAGCACTCTGGGTCCACTCCCACACATCCCCGAACATCTGTGCGGGCCCCGTTGCCGGCCCCTCGCCCAGGGCCACGGGATGCAACGTCCCGTCCTCGAGAAAGTTGCCGGTCGCCGGTAATCCCTGCGCGGCAACCTCCCACTCGGCTTCCGTGGGGAGGCGCTTGCCCGACCAGTGAGCAAAGGCGTCTGCTTCGTAATAGCTCACGTGGCATACAGGAGTTTGCAGCAATTCGCTAACCGGCAATTCGCCGTAGAGCGTGTACACCAGCCAGGCATCATTCTGTTGCCGCCAATAGAGCGGAGCTTTCCAGCCCTCGGCTTTGACCGTGTCCCACCCTGCGGAGAGCCAAAGTTCTGGACGGCGGTAGCCCCCATCCTCGATGAACGCGAGATACTCCCCGCACGAAACCAACCTCGAGGCCAGCGCAAAGGGACGAAGGTATTCAGGATGGCGGGGAAACTCGTTATCGAAGGCAAACCCGTCGCCCGAGTATCCGATCTCGCATACCCCGCCCTGGTATTCAATCCAGTCCGGCTTGCTCAGCGGAGGAGCGTTGAAGATGACCGGCTCGTTGAGATATGGCGGACGGAGCGGATTGGTCCACAAAGCGTGCTTGATGTCGTACGCCAGCAGTTCCTGGTGCTGCTGCTCATGATGAAGGCCTAGCACGAGCCTCTGGGTCACTTCCTCCGGAGGATTGGAGCCCAGCAAGCGCTGAATTCCTTCCTCCACATGCTGGCGATACTGCAAGATGGATTCCACCGGCGGCCGGGAGAAGGAAGCGCGCAATTTCTTTTCCGGCTGGTCGGATATAGAGTTGTAGTAGCTGTTGAACAACCAGCGGAAATCAGGATGAAATTCGCGGTAGCCGGCAAGAAACTCCCGCAGCAGGAACGTCTCGAAAAACCATGTGGTATGCGCCAGGTGCCACTTGGCCGGGCTCGCCTCGGCGCAGGACTGCACCATCATGTCTTCGGGCGATAGGGGAAGACAAAGGTCTTCGGTCTGGCGCCGTACGCGTAAGAACTCCTCGAATAGGGGGGAAGTCTTCGTTCTGGTCGTGACTGGCGTCATAGAAACCGTTTCTCCATCTACTTAGAGACAGAAGAGCCCCTGATGTTGCCTATTTTTTTTCCACTCTTTTATTAGCCCATCAATGCACACTGAGCAGCCGGGCGAGAAGGTAAGCCGCTCCGGCAGCCAACCCGCCTATCACCACGGTCTGAATCGCGCTGCGCAAGGTTCCGGAACCGGTTAACCTGCCTTTGACCCCGCCAAAAACAAGCAAGGCCACCAGGGTGATGGCCACGGATGCATTGAAGGCAGACGGCAAACTACTCCCCACCATGTAGGGAAACAGGGGCACCAGGCCCCCGACAACGTAGGAAATCGCGATGGTGGTGGCACTGCGGCCGGCTCGGCTTGGATGAGGCTCTTCCAGCCCGAGTTCAAAACGCATCATGAAATCAACCCAGGCCTGGGGGCGGCGTTTCAGCGCCTCGAGCACCGGCCTGCTCTCGCTGCGTTCTACTCCATATTTCTCGAAAATTTCGTAGATTTCTTCTTCTTCATCGCGGGTCCGCTCCACAATCTCGCGCTCTTCACGCAGCCGCTCGCTGGCGTAGTGCTCGGCGTCGCCCTGGGCGGCGAGAAATCCCCCCAACCCCATGGCAATTGAGCCGGCAGCGATTTCCGCCAGCCCGGCAAGCACCACCACATGCACCGAGTTGACCGCACCGGAAAGCCCCGCTGCCAGGGCAAACGGGACCGTTAAGCCGTCCGCCATCCCGATCACCACATCGCGCACCAGCGCCGTCGACCCAAAATGCCTTTCTATGTGATGGGGGGAGGCGGGAGGCGCGGGCATTTCGACCGGGTTGATCGCCATCCCGGCAGTTTACCTCAGTGTTCTGTCATGACAACGGATCGCGGCCCGGCTGCGTCCATAGCCTTAGCACCCCCGTCTAACGGGTGCAATGAATCCGTCGGTAAGACTCGCTTCATGGGCCCTGCTGGTGATGTTGTTGGGGGTACCGTTCAGCCGCGCTCAGCAGGACGATAGCACGGGTCCTCCAGATAGCGGCAGTGGCATGGGGCAGGTATTCGGAAAGGGCAATGGGGTTCGCGGAACAGTGACCGCGTCCGCAGCCAATCGTTTCACCATTCGCACCGACGAGGGAGACACGTACCAGGTCTTTTACAGTCCGAACACTCGCCTCATAAAGGATCGGCAGCCGATCGAGGCTGCCGACGTACACGTGGGAGACATGTTGATGGCAGGCGGACTGGTCGATGCCAAGGCCAGAACGGTGGGAGCAGTGTTGGTCATCGATATTGACGCGAAAGAAGTGCAGCAGGCGCGCGCAGCCTTCGGCAAGACCTGGGTGATGGGAAAAGTGACCGCCATTCACGACCTCAAGATTACGATCGAGCGCGCCGGCGACAAGCAGACGCAAGTTGTGGCTGTGGACGAAAACACATCCTTCCGCAAGCGTCGAGAAGACGTGACCCTGGCCGATGTAAAGGTAGGAGACATGATCAGCGCGCAAGGGGCATTGCATGCGGACGCCTTTCTCGCCAGCACCCTGCGCATCATGCCTCCCCGGGCGCCAGGCCAACAAGCGGGTGGTCCCGGAGCTCCGATCCAGTGAATGCGACGCACGATAATGAGAAATCCGATCTGATGCGACGCTTATTCCTGCTGCTGTCGGTGTGGGTCGCTCTTCTCTCGTTGGCGGGGGCGCAATCGACCCCTGTCACCACGGGTGGGCTGGTACACGGCACGGTGAAGGCGGGAAATGTTCCACTGCCCGGGGTCAGCATCGTCGCCACCAACACGCTCACCGGCCAGCGCTACGCCACCGTGACCGACATCAACGGCAACTATTCCATGACCATACCGGCCAGCGGCAGGTATGTGCTTAAGGCTGAACTCGCAGCCTTTGCGCCAGAAACCAAGGAGGCCCTGATCAAACCTGTCGGGACATCCCCGGTGAACCAACAAGCCGATTTCGCGCTTACCCTAGCTTCGCGGGTCCCGCCGGAAACTCCGCAGCAGAACCTGGCCGGAGCTCCGGCTTCAGGTCCCCGCCAGGCCGGAACCGTTCGCCGTAACACTGGCCGCGGAGCCCAAAATCTGGCCTTGCTTGCTGGTCTCACCGGCACTGCCGAGGATGCAGGTATCAGCAGCGGCGCTACCGGAGTTGCCCTGCCTTCGCTCGCCAACAACGCGGACTTCGCCACCGAATCGGTCGCCGTTACCGGACAGGCGGGCACGACCAATCCCTTCGCCGGAGTGGACATGCAGCAGCTTCGCGACAATGCGGAGCTAGACCAGTCGCTTTCCGGTGGCGGTGGTCAGGGAGGCCGCGGACAGGGCGGAGCGGGTGGTGGTGGAGCCGGAGGCGGCGGTGCTGGCGGCGGCGGCGGTTTTGGGGGAGGCGGAGGAGGCTTTGGGGGCGGAGGGGGTGGCTTCGGAGGCGGAGGGGGCGGCCGCGGCGGTCGCGGAGGAGGTGGCGGGTTTGGAGGCGGCGGTTTCGGCAATTTCCGTGGGTTTAAACCCAACCAGCCCCACGGTGCCTTCTTCTGGACTGGCGGGAACTCTGCGCTGAACGCCGATCCCTTCAACATCAGGCCGGAGAGCGGGCTGCAGCCCAGCTATGCACAAAATCAGTTTGGGCTCACCTTTTTAGGCACACCGTATATCCCGCACCTCATCGAGCACGACACCAAAGACACCATCTTTTTCAACATTTCGGGCCAGCGCTCCTCCTCGCCCTTCAACCAGTACGGCAGCGTCCCGGACCGCTGCGGAACGCAGTGGCGATTTGTCCGCCCTCACCACCCAGGAAGGCACACACGTTACCATCTACGATCCGCTTACTGGCGCGCCGTTCCCCAACAACGTCATCCCGGCGGCGCGTATCTCGCCCCAGGCGACGAAGCTGCTGAATTACATTCCGGAACCTACCCTTTCCGGCCAGTTCCAGAACTACCAGCGGCTTGCCTCCGCAGAATCAAACAACACCCGGATCGGCGTCCGCTTTATCCATAGTTTTGGCCCCAGCACCGGAGGTTCCCCAATCGGAGGACTCATCCGCCAGTATCTGGGCCAGGGCGGCCCCGGGCTCCGCCAGAGCGTCAATGTGAACTTCAACTTCAACCACATTGCGACGGATGAGCTCGACCTCTTTCCCGATCTTGGCGGCAAGCTGCAGACGCACCAATACTCAGTGGCCGCCGGCTATTCGGTGGGCAAGGGCAGGCTCACCAACAACCTCGGCCTCAACTGGAACCGGAGCGACTCTCAGACCAAGAACAATTTCACCGGCACCACAGATGTTGCCAGCCAGATCGGTCTCAGCGGACTACCCGCCAACCCACTGTTCTTTGGATTGCCTAACCTCATTCTGAACCAGTTCACCAGCGTGACCGAGCAGCAGCCCAACCTCCAGGTCAACCAGACCATTGCCGCAACCGAATCTACCTCCTGGATTCACAAGAAGCACAATGTCCGTTTTGGCGGAGACTTTCGTCGCGTCCACAACGACCTCTTTGGAAATACCGGCAATATCATGGGTACTTATACCTTTACCGGCTTCTTTACCGAGAAGCCCGGCACCAGCGGGACCACCGGCGGCACTTCTTCGACCGGTTCTTCACTCGCCGACCTTCTGCTCGGTCTGCCGCAGCAGACTTCGCTTCAGGCTCCAGACCAGAAATCCTATCTGCGGCAGAATGCCTGGGATGCCTTTGTGCAGGATAGCTGGCGAGCCAAGGCGAACCTGACGCTGTTGTTCGGCCTGCGCTACGAGTACTTTTCCCCTTACTCAGAAAAGTATGACCGCCTTTCGACCCTCGATACGGGAAACGATTTCACTTCCGTGGCTCCGGTTGTTTCCGGAGGCATTGGTCCCTTTACCGGAAAATATCCTCGTGATCTGGTCTACCCTGAGCACAACAACTTTTCCCCCCGCATTGGCATTGCGGTGCGCCCGATAAAAGACACAGTCGTGCGCGCAGGCTATGGCATTAACTACGCCGTTGGCCAATATTCGAAATTTATCCAGGACTTCGCCTTCCAGCCTCCCTATGCCAACGTGCAAACAAACGAAGTCACCAGCGGCGTCGGATTTGTCCCCACCTTGGCCGACGGCTTTACCCCCGAGGGGCAAGCAAACGGCAACTCCGCCGTTAACAAGTACTACCGGCTCCCATACGTGCAGGTGTGGAACATCAACTTGCAGCGCACCCTACCGCTCGGCATCGTGCTCAACATCGGCTACAACGGCTCCAAAGGCACTCGCCTCGACATCGTCAACGCACCCGGCCGTACTGCCAACGCATCGGTGAGCGGAACTTTTTACGACTACGAGAACTCGGTGGCTTTCTCCAATTACAACGCGATGACTGTCAGCGTCCGCAATCGGCTGCACGACGGCATCGCCTTGCAAGCGACCTATACCTATAGCCACTCCATCGACAACGCCAGCTCCATCGGAGGCAACGGAGGAACGGGGACGGTGGTGGCGCAAAACTGGCAGAACCTGCTGGCGGAAGAGTCCAATTCCAGCTTCGACGTACGCAACAAGGTCAGTGGTAACTTTCTCTATGAGCTACCCTTCGGCCCCGATGAGCACTACATCACTTCCGGCGTCCTGGGGCATTCGCTAAGTGGTATTTCCATTTCCGGCACGTTTACCTTTGCCAGCGGAAACTCTTTGACTCCGAACTATGAGGCGACGGTAGATGAAGTAGCCCGCGGCACCACGGCATCGCTCCGGCCCGACCGGGTTCCGGGGGTTTCGCTGACGGCCGGCGGTGGTTCGCTCGACAACTGGTTCAACAAAAGCGCGTTCGCCGCCCCCGCAAACACCTATGGAACCGCCTCCCGTTACTCGATCCCCGGACCGGGCACGGTTTCCGTGAATGCATCGCTCTCGAAGACGGTTCGCTTCAATGAAACGCGCACCTTCGAAACCCGCGCCACTGCCAGTAACGTCTTTAACACCGTCCAATACTCGGGGGTCGATACGACATTAGGATCGGGAACCTACGGCCAGGTGACTTCCGCCGGTACCATGCGTCAATTTACCTTCCTCGCCCGTTTCCGGTTCTAGAGAGGCATTTGAATGAACGTCAACGGTCGCTTGCGCAGATTCACCTCCCTGGTCTTGTTCTCCTTAGGCGTAACAGGTGGGCTGTCGGCGCAGGACCAGAGCCAGACGCAGCCGGACGCGCAATCCGCTTACACCCTGAAGGTGAACAGCGACCTGGTGCTCACCAACGTGGTCGTCCGCGACAAAAAGACTGGAGAAGTGGTTCGCGGGCTCAAGGCCAGCGACTTCCAGGTTCTGGAGAATGGCAAACCGCAATCCATTATCAGCTTTGACTTCCAGAGCGTCGATCAGGCTGCGCCGCTCAACGAGGCCACGATCAACGGCAAAGCTCCCAACACCATCATGGGCAGCATGAACCGCAGCGTCACTTCGGGGCAATTGCGCAACCACCGCCTCATCGTCATGTTCTTCGACATCACCTCGATGCAGCCCGAGGACCTGGAACGCGCCCAGGACGCAGCCCGCAATTACGTTAATAAGCAGATGCAACTGGCGGACCTGGTTGCCGTCGTCTCCCTCGATCAGTCCCTTTCGCTCGATCAGGATTTCACCGCCAATAAGCAACAATTGCTGAACGCGGTCAATAAATACTCCGGAACCGAGGGAGCGGGCTTTCAATCAGGCGCCACCAGCACCACCAACCAGGTGGAAGACACCACTGCCTTCACTCCCGATGAGCAGGAGTACAACGACGTCAATACCGATCGCGAGCTGTTCGCGTTTGAAGACATTGCCCATTCCCTCGCCTATATCAACGAGAAAAAATCTTTGCTGTATTTCTCTGGTGGCATCCAGCGCGACGGCATTGAGAACCAGGCCTCGCTGCACGCCGCCATAAATGCTTCGGTGCGGGCCAACATGTCAATCTACTCGGTCGACGCGCGAGGGCTCGAGGCCATTTCTCCCTTGGGCGATGCCAGCACCGGCAGCCTGCGCGGCACATCGGCCTACAACGGCGCGGCGCTGCAGAACAACCTCGACTCCAATTTCAACACCCAGGAAGTGATGGCCACTCTTTCCTCTGACACGGGCGGAAAGGCCTTCTTCGATTCCAACGACTTCTCCCCGGCGTTCCAGCGCATCCAGCAGGATACGTCTGCCTACTATGTCATCGGTTTCCGCTCCACCAACCCGGTGCGCGATGGCCGCTATCGCCGGCTGACCATTAAGATCAACCGTCCAAACCTCAAGATGGAATATCGTCCCGGCTACTACGCTCCGGCTGACTACAAGCATGCTAACAAGGATGAGCGCGAACGCCAGCTGCAGGAGCAGTTGGCCACCGATTTGCCGGCCACCGACGTCGAGGTCTACCTGCAGGCCTATTACTTCCGCAGCGACAACGGCTCGGGAACCCCTCGTTTTTACGTGCCCGTGTCCTTGATCGTTCCTGGATCGCAGATTCCCTTCGTGAAAGGAGGAGACCGCAGCAAGGCTACTCTCGACATCATCGGAGAACTCAAAAACACGGCTGGGCAGGATATGGCGGAGATTCGCCAGACGGTCAAGCTGGCCATTGATGATTCGCAGCAAGTTTCGCGCAAGAACATCCAGTACACGACAGGGTTTACCCTGCCGCTGGGCAAGTACCATCTCAAGTTTGTGGTGCGTGAGAATCAAACCGGCCGCATGGGGTCGTTTGAGACCGACATCAATTTGCCTGACCTGAAGAAGTTTCCGCTCAAGCTCAGCTCTGTTGTGCTTTCCAGCCAGCGCTCAGCTGCGGGCAAGAAGGATGAGGACAATCCGCTTACCAACGGTGGCTTTACGTGGGTGCCGAATGTGGCCCATGTTTTCCGTACCGATCAGCATATGTACTTGCTCTACGAGGTTTACGATCCAGCAAACGGCGGCGCCAAAATAACTCCCGCTTCTACCACGGCAGGCAAGCCGGGCGTGAAGGTGCTGACCAGCATCGAATTCCTGCAGGGAACAACGAAGGTTTTTGAAACCCCGCTGGTCGAGGCCACCAGCGTGAACGTGCCTGGACGCGATGCTGTAGCCTTTGCCTTCGACGTCCCACTCGACCGCCTGAACGCCGGCCTTTACATCTGTCAAGTCAACGTCATCGACGATTCGGGTGGGACATTCAGTTTCCCGCGCCAGGCGATGTTAGTCCGAGCCGCGGCGCCAGTGTCGGCAACCGGCCCGGCCCCTGGCCCTGCCTCTATCCCTGCCACCAATTGACGGGTGCACCATCCTTCGCGTTCTTTGCGTAGGGTGGGATGCGCAAATCTTGCCCCTATTCGCCAAAACACCAGCGGTCCCTCGGTAAACCGCATCCCACCCTTGAGCGATAATGCAGACGGGTGAAGACAATGAAGGCAGTTCGACTCCACGAATACGGAAGCGTCGACGAACTGGTCTACGAGGAAGTCCCCATCCCTCTAGCCGGCGCCGGCGAAGTGCTGGTGAAAATGGCTTCCACCAGCGTCAATCCTATCGATTACAAAATACGCCGTGGAGACATGAGAGAGATCATGCCCCTGCAACTCCCGTTCATTCCCGGCTACGACCTTGCCGGTCGGGTAGTTGCATTGGGAGAGGGAGTCACCACCGCCAAGCTCGATGCGCTGGTCATGGGAGTAACAGACTACACATACGCCGAGTACGTTGTCTGCAAAGCTGCCATCCTGGCCCCTATCCCGGCAGGGCTTGACCCCAATGAAGCCGGTGCCTTCCCGCTCGTCCTGCAAACGGGCGTGCAATTGATCGAGCTGGGAGTTGCTCCTCGATCTACTGTTCGGCTGTTGATTACCGGTGCGCTGGGCAGTGTGGGTCGTACCGCGGTGCACGTTGCCAAACAGCACGGTGCCTATGTGATTGCCGCTGTTCGCTCCAACCAGCGAGCCGAAGCAGAAAAGCTGGGGGTAAATGACGTTGTCGCCGTGGACGACGAAAGCCAGCTAAGCCGCCTGAACGAATTAGATGCAGTCGCAGATACAGTTGGCCGCGAGGTGATTGATCGCCTCATTCCGCATATCAGGAAGAACGGAGTTCTCGCTACCGTAGTCGGCAGACCGAAATCCGCGGATGGAAGAGATCTGCAAGTGCACGAGGTTTGGTCGGAACCGGACCCGAAACGGGTGGGAGAGTTGGCAGGAGAACTCGTGCGAGGTGTGTTCACCATCCCCATCAGCAAAAGGCTCAAGCTTGCGGAAATCCGCCAGGCGCACGCCCTGGCAGAAAAAGGCGCGGGCGGGAAAATAGTCATCACCCCGTGATGCCTAGCGTGGATTCTCCGCGGTCGACTGCTCTCGGTAGGGGCAATGCCTGCATCCCGAGTTACAGCAGGTCCCTCGTTTCAGGTGGTACTGGGCCGTGAAGACGAGGTACGGCCCGTCGTAGTAGTAATCCTCTCCCAACTGGAGTTCCGCCGAACCGATCGGCGGCTTGGCCGATTCATCCCCCATGCCGTTATTCTCTCAGGCAAGCCTATTCAGGTTGAACAGTGTCCCCAGAATATCCGGCTTCCGCTCGCCCGCCAGCCATACCGGGGTTATACTTCCTCCGCGGGGAACACTCTGGTGGTGGGCACAGCTTTCGAGTTCGGGGAATTCAAGTTGGATTGTGGCCGCTTCGAACTGTATCGTGCCGGCCACACAGTGAAGCTCGAAAGAAAGCCTATGGAGCTGCTTATCCTGTTGGTGGGGAGAGAGGGCCAGCTCGTCACCAGAAATGAAATTGCCCAGCATCTCTGGGGCAGCGAAGTCTTTGTCGATACTGAGCACGGCATCAACACCGCCATCCGAAAAGTCCGCTACGCTCTGCGCGATGACCCCGAGGACCCCCGATTCGTGCAAACCGTCACTGGTAAGGGCTACCGGTTTGTAGCAACTGCGGCCGAAGCCCGCCAATCCTCGGCTGAAGAAGACAGCCATTCCTTGCCGCCGCCTGGGCCCAGCCCGGCCACAGCCCCCGATGCCGAGCTACCCAGCCAACCAGCAAGCTACCCGCGCAGCCGTCTTTGGCTTGCCGTTCTGGGAGCGCTGACCGCCCTTGTTTTCCTCATAGCCGCCGTCAACCTGGGCGCGCGCGGGTGGAGAAATCGATTCCGAGGCGCCTATCGACCCGAGATCAGCTCTCTGGCAGTGCTTCCGCTCGACAATCTCTCCGGCGATCCTGCTCAGGATTACTTCGCCGACGGCATGACCGATGAGCTCACCACCATGCTGGCCAAGAACTCGACCCTGAGGATCGTTTCCCGAACCTCCGTCATGCAATACAAACGTGTGCACCGTCCCTTACCGGACATCGCACGTGAGCTTGGGGTGGACGGTGTTCTCGAAGGGTCGGTCGCTCGCTCTGGGGATCACGTGCACATGACCATTCAGTTGATCCAGGCGCCGAGTGACACCCACCTGTGGGCAGAGAGCTATGATCGAGACGCGAATGACGCAGTTGCGCTGCCACAGGAAGCCGCACAGACGATCGCCGGTCAGCTCAACCGCGCAGTGCTTCATCCCTCCACTTCGCGTTTCGTTCTTCCTGAAGCTCACGACGCCTACCTCCATGGGCGGTACCTCTGGTTTAGTGACCACAACGACCGGGCCGGCGAATACTTCAAAAAGGCGACCGAGCTACAGCCGGATTACGCCCTCGGCTGGAGTGGCTTATCGTCTTACTACGGTGCGGGTGCCGTCGATGGTGAGCTGGACCCGCAGCAGTCGCTACCGGCGGAAGAATCCGCCGCCCGAAAAGCGGTCGCACTGGATGAATCCGAGCCATGGGCGCATCTCGCCATGTCTGCCGCTTTCTTTTTCGCTCGCTGGGACTTCCCCGGAGCAGAGCAGGAAATGGCGCGCACGATCGCGCTCGATCCACGGTTTGCGGAGGCGTACCACCTTCACTCAAAAATGCTGGGCGCGCTGAATCGTCACCGCGAGGCGATCGAAGCTGAGAAGAGGGCGACTGAGATCGACCCGTTTTCCCGTCCTTATGAAATGGCCCTGGCGCTGGTTGAGGCACGACAATACGACGAGGCTATCAATGAAGCACGCCAGCGGCTTGAGTCGAATCCCGATCAGGTCTATTTGCATTGGATGATTTATTACAGTCTCCGCGCCAAAGGACTGCAGAAGGAGGCGGCTCAGGAACTTGAGCAAGCACTGTTGCAGGGTTACGGCAAGAAGTCCCCTGCAAGCGTACGCCGAGCCCTCCAGCAAGGAGGTCTGCAGGGCTTGGTCAAATGGCAGTTAAACGATGCGCGAAATTGGTCTTCCGCCCACTATGTACCCCCTTATTTTTTAGCCGAACTGCATGCCCAACTCGGGCATCGGGAGCAGGCCCTTACTCTTCTTGAGCAGGCCTACAGGGAACACTCTCCACTGCTCCTCTGGGTTCAGAACAACCAGCCGTTTGATATGCTCCACTCCGATGAACGCTATCGGGCAATCATCAAGGGAATGGGGCTCCCTCCAGCTTATTGACCAAACCGCGACAAACCCTACGTACCCGTATCCAGGTGAAACGTCTTTTCGTAAGGCACCACGGGATAGCCCTTCGCCTTCCATGCAGCCAGGCCGCCTTTGAGGAACTTGACCCGGCTCACATCGATATTCGGCACCAAACCCTGCGCCTTCATTGCGATGGCGCGGCTGGTTTTATCGCTGGGGCAGGTGCAATACACCACCAATTCCTTGTCCGTCGGAATGAGTGCCGGGTTGGCAATCGCTTCTTCGGGCGAAATCCTCTGCGACCCTTCGATGATTTCTGAGTCCGCCAGCAGGTCCAGTGGTTGGCGGACGTCCAGGATCAAAACATCGTGCTTGGTGGCGATGAGCTCGTGGAGTTGTTCCGGCGTGATGCTGAGCCGCTCAAATTCGCGGCGCGCCTTAATCCTTCGGAACCATATCACTGCCAACCAGCTCCAGATGCCGATTGCAATTACGGTCAGCGCCAGGTTCATTTCCGGTCTCCCTGCTTCGCGTTAGATTGCCTAGGCGTTAGATTAGCAAGCCAAGTGAAATGATTCGATAGTGTTTCACATGGCAGTAACTACCAGGCTGGGCTCTTCCGCCTGTACCGTACCCCCAAGAAACGTAATTGTCTTCCCCGGCACGGCCGCCGGACGCTCTCCTGGTACCACCACCCCAGCCAAATTGAGCGGATCGGCTGCCGCTACCGTGACTGGTTCCCCGGGCATATGCAGGCGCGTTTCCCGCAGCGACGCCACGGCTTCAGGCACGGCGAACTGTTCTCCGCCGAAACCGTTCACAAATCGGCCACCCCTTACGCTCCCCCGGGCCTCGAGCCGGCGAAACATGCCCTGCAGCTCGCGCCACCGGGGGATGGTCGTCTCCCGCTGCAGCACGTCGCGAAAGACCACGCCGTAACGTCGTAGAAGCATCCAGCAAGCGGATTCAAGCTCCGCCTCGCGCCGCTCTGCCTGGGCGCCTACGCTTTCCACCAGTCCGGCGGAGGGATTGAGTAGGCACCACCGTCCAACCGTATTGCGTGCCCGCTTCAGCCCACCCTGAAACAATGCTTTACGGCGAGGGTCGATCAGCACCCGCAGGCTGTCGAATCCATCGGCCGTTACCAGGCCGGCCGCTACCAGTTCCCACAATGCACGATTCACCTGATCGGCGGGCACCCCCAACGCGCGGATCAGGTCGCCGGCAAAAACCGCTCCATATTGCGACAAATGGGAGCGCACTTGCCAGGCTAACTCGCTCAAGCAAGCCTGCAGGGCAGGCTCCGGAATGGCTCGCTCGGCCAGGCAGCGGTCCATCCACAACGCCTCCTCGCGCACAAAGAAAGTCACCGGCGCCATGCTGGTCGGCACCACCCGTTTGGGGGCAGAAAAGTCGCCGTCATGGGTCGAAAAGGCGGGGTGCGGGGAGATTCGCCCCCAGCCCACCACTCCCTCCAGGCACAACGTATCCAGCCAGCGCGGATCGTAGCCGGAAACCCGCTGCGGAAGCAGCGTCCGCTCCCACTCAATCGCCGGCGCCTCAAAGCCCTCGAGCTGGCGCAGCGCCTCCAGTACGCCGGCCTCTCCGCTCAGCTGAGAGCGCGACGTCACCCTCTGCCACCGCAGCAACCACTGCATGTAGACCGCCGGCGTCACCGGCTCGATCTGTTTGCGCAGCCCGGCCAGGGTTCGCTTATGAATCCGTTGCAGAAGCCGTCGCTCGCACCACTCCACATCTTCGTCGCCGGCTGCCTGGCCGCCCTCAAAAACTCCGCGCAGGATAGTGCCTTGCATCTCCATGACCAACATGGCTGCCCAGATGGCCGCCGCCTCGAGGCCTAACCTCGCCCCAAGCCCGCGCGAGGTCACCGGCCCCAACAGCGCCATCCACCCCTGCACGCTCTTGCGCACCACGTCGCCGCAAACCAAGTCCTTTGCTTCGGCGGGACACGCGAGTGCTTCCTCGAACACCACATCGGGCCACAATAGACGCAGGTGGGTCACTCGTTCCGCCGCCACCATGTATTGCCGTCCAGAGTGTTCGGCCAGCGTGGCCCGGCCCTGCAACCGGAGCCGCTCAAAAAACAAATCCCAGTCGAGCGACTGCATCTCCACCGGCGCCACTACCAGGGCACAGAGCAGATCGTGCAGCTCGTGCTCATCCCTTACGTCGGGGCGGCACTCTTCGCGCAGTTCGTCGATGGCTGCAGGATCGAGCCGGCCCGCTTCACCCAGCATCTTGTCCGGGACCATCCCTCGCATGCTCACCGCGCGGGCGCGACGCTCTTCGAGCGGCGCATCGTCCAGGAAGGCGTAGGGCATAGCATTCAGCAGTTCGTGCGCAAAGGCGGATGGTGTTGTGCTATCGACCGCGAGACAGCGAATGGCGCCCGTGCGGATCCCTGCGAGCAAAGCAATCAGCCCCGTTAGATCCATCGCCTCGCTCAATACATCCTTCATCACTTCCTGGATGAGCGGGTGATCAGGAATCTGGATATCTCCCTGGATGTTCTCCTGGCAAGCCGCCACTTGGGGGAAGACGCTGGCCAGAAGGTCATCGGAGCGGGTTCGCTGCACTTGGGGAGCGATGCGTTTGCCGTTGTAAAACCGTAACAGTTGCAGACTCCGTCCCGCGTCCCAACGCCAGCGGGCGCGAAAGATGGGTGAGTCGAGGGAAGCCTGCTCCAGCAGCTCGGTGACGGTCTGTTCAGTAAGGAAATCAAACACCTCGCCCAGGGGAAAGCTGTGCTGTTCGGCCAGCGAAATATTGAGCCCGTTATCGGTGGCCGCAGCCTGCAATTCAAAGTTGAAACCGCGGCAGAAGCGTTTTCTCAGTGCCAGGCCCCAGGCTTTGTTAATCCGGCCGCCGAAGGGGGCATGCAGGATCAATTGCATTCCCCCGCCCTCGTCAAAGAAACGCTCGGCGATGATGGTGTCGAGTGCCGGAACCGCTCCCAGCACAGCGCGGCCGGCCACGATGTAGCCGATCATTTGCTCTGCGGCCGCATCATCCACGCAACACTGCTGCTTCAGCCAGGCTACAGTCTCCGCTACCTGTGGATGGGTCTGGCTGATGTATCCAGGCATCACATCGCCGGTCCGGGCGCTGATCTCTTTACGCAACTCCGAGACAAAGCTCGACAACTCAAAAGTCCGTTGCGGAGCCTCGCCGCGCCAGAACGGCACCGTGGGTGGTTGCCCGTGTGCATCCTCCACCAGCACCCGTCCCGCGCTCTCCACGCGCTGGATCCGCCAACTGGTATTGCCCAGCTGAATCACATCCCCGGCCGATGAATCGATCGCGAAGTCTTCATCCAGGGTGGCAATCTGTATCCCCTCCGGCATCACGATTACCGCGTAGAGCGCAGTGTCGGGAATCGTACCGCCATTCGAAACAGCGATGGTCCGTGCCCCACGCCGCGCCTGCATGCGCCCGTTCACCCGGTCGCGCAATAGGTAGGAGCCATAACGCCCGCGGCTGGCTTCGATCCCTTCCGCCAGCAGGCAAAGAATCTCGTCATAGTCTTTGCGTGCAAGGCCTTGGTAGGGGTGCGCGCGGCGCAAGACTTCATACAGCGCATCCTCTTCCCACGGTTCGGCTGCGCATGCCGCGACGATTTGCTGCATGAGCACATCCATCGGGCAGTCGGGTATCTCCAACTTGTCCAGCACCCCCGCACGCATGGCGCGGACCAGCGCTGCGGATTCCATCAGGTCGTCCCGGGTCGTTGAAAAGAATCGCCCTTTGGGAATGGCGCCCCGCCAGTGCCCGGCGCGGCCTACGCGCTGCATTGCCGCCGCGATTGCCCGCGGCGAGTTCACCTGGCACACCAGGTCGATGCTGCCGATATCGATGCCCAGCTCGAGCGATGCGGTGGCCACCAGCAGCCTGATCTCGCCGTTCTTGAGCTTGCGCTCCGCCTCGAGGCGCAGTTTGCGCGAGAGACTGCCGTGGTGTGCGGCTACGTTTTCCGTTCCCAGCCGCTCGCCCAGGCAAAACGCCAGCCGTTCCACCATGGCCCGGGTATTGACGAACACCAGGGTCGACCGGTGCTCTTTGGCCAGCTCCGCCATGCGATCGTAGATGTCGTCCCAGATGGCATTGGTGGCCACCGATCCCAGTTCTTCCCCGGGCACTTCAATGCTCAGGTCCAGGGTGCGGTGCTGGCCCACCTGCACGATGGACACTTCGGGTCCGCGTCGTCCGCCCAGGAAGCTGGCTACCAACTCGATGGGATTCTGGGTTGCCGATAGTCCAATGCGCAGCGGACGCTGGGATCGTCCGCTGATCAGCGATCCGGGACTGAGGCGATTTTCTCCGCAAACCAGCGCGTCCAGCCGCTCCAAAGTAAGCGTCAGGTGGGCGCCGCGTTTGTCGTCGGCAACGGCATGGATCTCGTCGACGATGACCGTCTCCACCGCGCGAAGATTGTTGCGGCTCTTCTCCGACGTCAGCAGGATGTACAGAGATTCCGGCGTAGTGACCAGAATGTGCGGCGGATGCTTGAGCATGGCCCTGCGCTCTGCCGGCAGGGTGTCGCCGGTGCGGACCGCGGTGCGGATGGCTGGGCACAGGTAGCCCCGTGCCATAGCCAGTTCCTGAATCTCGCGTAGCGGCTGTTCAAGGTTCTTCTGCACATCATTGCTGAGTGCTTTAAGCGGGGAAACGTAGACCACCGCCGTGGTGGGCGCAAGTGAGCCATCCATTGCCTGGCGGATCAGCTTATCGATACAGATAAGAAAGGCGGCCAGCGTTTTGCCCGAGCCGGTAGGAGCCGAAATCAGCGTCGGTTTGCCGGTGAGGATCGACGGCCAGCCCAATTCCTGGGGAGAAGTAGGAGTACCAAATTTGGCCGTGAACCACTCACGCACCACAGGATGCGCCCAGGCCAACGCATCATGAATTTCGCAGGACATCCCTCCATATTAGGCGCATCTTGCGTCTAATATGGCGCGGGGCCACCCACTCATAGTCGGGGGATTAAAGCTTTGTTTTCGACGGAGGTAAAACAGATCGCGGCAATAGTTACTACTTAGGTGCGCAAGCAGAGGAGGCCCGGCTGGTTAGCCGCCTCCTCCGCGCGCAACTCACAGAAAGCCGTGCTTCTTATTGGTGTGCCAGTTGGATTCTTCTTTCTTCAGCGCCGGAGGAGTCGTTTTTCCCCACAGCGTGTGGTTCCAGGTCACCGCCTGCAGCCCATCATGGCTGGGCTGAAAAACCATGGGTGCATCGGCTGGCTTGTCACCCACGGCGTCGAACTTGACCGTGATCTGGCTGCCGGCATCGGTCCAGTGGCCAAAGGTAGTGATGGCTCCCTTGCCCACGTCCTGGCTGACGGTAGCCGTACCATCCGGTCCCAGGCTGACGCTGAATGCTGGACCGGCGGGGCCGGTAGCGTCGGTCGTCTCCGGCGCCTCCGAGCTATAGGTACCGGCATATCTTGATGCGGAGCCAAAGACGGGAGCGGCAACCAGCGCCAAAACCACGATGACAGCGCCGGCGAAATGCAGATGAAACCGTTTCGTAGTTCTCATAACGTTCCCATCATTGCGCTAGCCTGAGATGAAGGCAAGATGCAGTCAAAAAACTAAAGTTGTACCCACGCAAACCGTCGCGCCATCCTGCTCCATAGAATGAAAGCCATG
Organism: uncultured Acidobacteriaceae bacterium; assembly: GCA_963826875.1. Taxonomy (GTDB): domain Bacteria; phylum Acidobacteriota; class Terriglobia; order Terriglobales; family Acidobacteriaceae; genus PALSA-350. The sequence continues at coordinate 251,526 of CAWGYP010000007.1, forward strand.
GATTTTTCCGCCCCACAGCGCGCCCGCCGCATACGCCTCGTACTCTTCGATGTCGATGGAGTGCTCACCGACGGCAAGATATGGACACTCCCCGCTGCGATCGGCAACCAGGAGGAAAATACCTTCGAACCCAAAGGCTTTCACGCCCACGACGGCATCGGTATTTCCCTTGCGCGCATCGGAGGCATCCACACTGGCGTAGTCACCAAGCGTACTTCCGAAACCGTGGCCCAGCGTGTCCGCGCCCTGCGCATGGAATACGTCTACATGGGGCAGGACTACAAAATTCGTGCTCTGCGCGAAATCATGCAGCGTACTTCGTTCACTCTCGACCAGATTGCCTATGTGGGCGATGACGTGATCGATCTGCCGGTCATGCGGGTATGCGGGTTGGCCATCGCCACCGCCAACGCCCGCAACCAGGTCAAGGCCGCCGCCCACTACATCACTCCCAATGCCGGCGGAGAGGGAGCAGGGCGGGATGCCATCGATTTCATCCTTCAGGCCCATGGCATCCTGGAGCAGTGCATCGAGGAATACATCGACGAGCACAACACCGCGCTGGCTGCCGGTCAGCAGTGAGTACTCACCGGCCGCTGGCGTATGCTATCTCTTTGATTCCTTTTACGCGCAGGAGCGTGGGCAACTGATGTTTATCCGCAGGTCCCTTTTCTTTCTCCTCCTTCTTTCTATTTCATCCACATGGCATCCGGCGACGGCGCAGACTTTCAAGAACCTGGAGGGCGCGGTCAATATCTTTGGCCAATTCTCCGGCACTTCCAATGGAAATGGGGTTCAGGACAAACCCACCGATTCGTTGGGGGTCCTGGCCACTGCCCGTCAATCCCTTCATCCCTGGCTAGGCTGGGAGATCAATTACAGCTACACCCGCTATTCTGATAGATACTCCACCGCTGTATTCCCCATAAGCGTGCAAAGCAATATGCACGAGGTCTCCGGTGCTTATCTTGTGCAAGGACCCAAGATTCCGTTTTTGGGCTTGCAGCCTTTTGGCGCCGTGGGCGTAGGCGGCCTCATCTTTTTGCCCACCACCGTGGGCGGCCAAAAATACAACCAACAGTGGCGCGTGCCGTTCCTTTACGAGTTCGGCGTCAACTACCCGCTGCTCACGTCGCACCTTGGACTGCGGCTGCAATATCGCGGGCTACTCTACAAAACTCCGGACTTTAATGCGTCGCTCCTGACCACGAATGCCAGGCGGCAAACCTCGGAACCGAGCGTGGGTGCCTACTTCCGCTTCTAGCTGGAGAACCAATGACCAACCTCAGTATCAGTCGAAGCCTGATCCTCGTCCTTGCCGCCGCCGTTTCTGTACAGCCGTTGCTCGCCAAACCAGAGGCCACCAAGTGGGTCGGCACCTGGGCATCGGCTCCTCTGGTGGATGCTCATGCCAAGCCTGCTGAGGCGGTGTTGACTGGCGCCACTCTGCGTGAGGTAGTGCATGTGAGCATTGGCGGAGACATGGTTCGGGTGCGCTTTACCAACTTGTACGGCACCAGTCCACTGCTGATCGGCGCGGCGGAGATTGCCCAGACCCTTAAGGGCGCGGACATTGTCGCGGGCACGGGGAAGGCCCTCACTTTTCATGGAGTGCCGTCGGTTTCGATCCCTGCGGGAGCTCTCGTGGTCAGCGATCCCATTCCCTTCAAGTTCGCTCCCCTTTCCGACGTGACCGTTAGCTTTTATCTCCCCAGCCCATCGGGTCCAGTTACGGAGCATGAACTCGGCAATGCCACCAGCTATCATGCAAACGGCAATGTGGTCTCGAGCGCCAGCCTGGATGCACCCACCACCCTGACCAGTTGGGAATACCTCAACGGAATCGACACCCTCGCACCTGCGGCCGCGGGTGCGGTCATTACCATCGGAGACTCGATCACCGACGGTGCCAAATCCACTCGGGACGCCAACCAGCGCTGGCCGGACGAGTTGGCGCGGCGTTTGCAGGCCGATCCGAAGTATCGCAACCTGGCAGTGTTGAACGAGGGCATCAGTGGCAACCAGATTCTGCGTGATGGAGCCGGCCCCAACGCCCTGGCGCGTTTCGATCGCGATGTGATTGCCCAGAACGGTGTCAAGTATCTCCTTATCCTCGAGGGCATCAACGACATAGGCCGGTTACACAACGCTCCCGATTCCGGTCTCACGGCAGCCGACCTGATCGCCGCTTTCAATCAAATGATTGTGCGCGCGCACGCCCATGGGATTGCGGTCATCGGCTGCACTCTGACGCCTTATCATGGCGCCGGCTATTCCACCGACAACGGGGAGGCGATCCGTAAAGCCGTGAATGACTGGATTCGCACCGGCGGTTCCTTCGACGGCGTGGTCGACTTTGACGCAGCGGTGCGGGATCCGAATCATCCGGATTCCTTCCTGCCCGCGGATGACCCAGGAGATCATCTCCATCCCAACGATGCAGGTTATAAGGCGATGGGGGATGCCATCGACTTGAAGCTGTTCAACCTCAAGCCAAAACAGCCGTAGAGACAGTACTTCTGTAATGGTCCCATGCCGGGATAGAACGCATCCTATAGCGCATAGGAGAATTTATGAACGCCTATTGTGTGATCCTTTCCCGCCAGCCTTTTGTGAACCCTGCGTTTCCGCGCACCAAGCGCTTCTATGTCGGAGCCCCGACCGCTGATCGCGCTATACGCGCTGCATCCGACCAGAATCCGCATTTTCGGGTGATGGGTATCGAACACAGCGACCTATATCCTCGGCTAGTCCAGAGTGATCTGTCACCATCGATGTGGCAGGCTGCCTGAAACTATCCCGCTTCACTCTCCTCGCTGCAGGAAAGAAATTGCCGCAACCGCTCCGACTCTGCTTCGAACTCTGATGAAAAGGATTTCCCCAGAGGGCGCTTTCCGCTCACGAATCCCGCATCGATAGTGAGTTCGTTGCCACGTCTTGAGGCGTTCACCCATCCGATCACCTCTGCTCTCCAGAGCAGGGGCATCGCGTAATATCCCAGCTTTCGCTTGGCCGGCGGGGTGTACGCCTCAAATCGATAGGGCCAGCCCCAGAAGTACTCGAAGCGAACGCGATCCCATACGACGGGATCGAACGGAGCGAGGAAGCGCACCACCGGCTCCGGCTCCCGGCGAATGAGCGGGCCGGCTGGCCAGAGATAACGAACGCCACTCACTTCAGCACTCTCCAATTCACCGGACTGCAGCAGTTTGGCGACGATGCGGGTGGGTCCCTTCAGATGTGGGGCAGAATATCCAAGATGTCGCAGAGCCGTGCCAAGGCGGTTCTGAGGCACCGGTGCCAGAATCTGAGCAATCAGCAGCGCAAGCTGCCGCAGACGCTCGTCGGGATCGAGAGATTGTTCCTGGACAACTGTTCGTTCGTAGAGCCTGACGCCTTTTTCCCGGCCGGCAATCCTAATTAGACCCTGGTAGTGCAGCCGGTGCAGATTGCGAGTCGTGGCTTTCGAGTAGCCTCCCCAGGCGTTCGTTTCGCGCTCTTTCCCCAGGCTGGCTTCGAGGTCCCGAGGGTGCAGGTGCTTGTGGCGGGATACGATGTCGAGGACCCTTTGCTCGACAGCGGTCAACGCGCGTTGCGCCCTTGGGTGCAGCAGGCGCCAGGTCTTGAGCGGCATGAAGCCGTAGGCATAGAGGAAGTCTTCCTCCAACCGCAGACGTCGATATTTTCGATCGAGGTCGTCTGCCAGGTAGTCTTTGACGCGATGCCGCAATATCAGATCCTGGGCGCGGGCAGGAGCCCGGATTGGATCGGCCTGAACGAAACCAAGTTTGCGAACCGCCCGTCCCAGCGTCGTCGGCGGAAAAAGAGACGACGCAATTGCGTGATGTTTCAATTCCTGCAGAGTGACCATCATCCTGCATTATCTCCCCGGCGGAGAAGCGACTTTCAGGCTCTATCCCGCAACAACTCACGGGTGCCCCATCCTTCGCGTTCTTTGCGAAGGGTGGGATAGTCAAATCTCGCTCCTCCTTTCATTAAGCAAACACTCTTTCATGAAAAACGCACCTCTCCCCTTGTCATCCCGACCGCAGCGAATCGAGGTCGAGGGGGGCCTGTAGTTTCTTCCCATCCCGCAACCACTCCAAGCTGAGGCACCCCGAGCGCAGTGGAGGGACCTGCGGTTCCTTTCCCATCCCGTAACTACTCCAACCTGAGCCGCCCCTCTCCCCTTGTCATCCCGAAACGAAGTGGAGGGATCTGCAGTGCGCCCTGCGGCTTTCTCAAATCCTTCCTGAGAAGCGTCCCGGCCGGAACCGCAATCGATAGATCTGCTCCCTTGACAACCGTTATCGCGTCATGCAACATGTCATTATGCGACATGTCGTCAAAGATGCTAAGCCGCTAAGCGAGCCCGTAATGCTCATGTTGACCAGCCTTGCCTCAGAACCAAAGCATGGCTATGCGCTGTTGAAAGACGTGGAAGAACTCAGTAACGGGCGTGTACAACTCAGCACCGGCACCCTCTACGGAGCGATACGTCGTTTGTTAGAAGACCGTTGGATCGAGCGCTTCGAGCAGGAGGACACTTCGCGCGACAAGCAGGCATATCGCCTGACCGCAAGGGGCCGAACGCAGTTGAATGCGGAGCTCCTCCGGTTGCGCCATCTTCTGCAATCAGCCACTGAGCGACTCGGGTTGAAAGGGGCGTAAATGAAACTCAGCGATTCATACCGCGTCTTGCTCCTGCTTTATCCCGCAGATTTCCGCAAGCAGTTCTCTGAGGAGATGATTTCCGTCTTCGAGCAAAGAGCAGGCGAGCGCTTTGCGAACAGAGATTCTCAGCAGGTCGTCTGGCTGGCAATCGAATTTCTTAGCGTCGTGAAAGGAGCTTACATCATGTGGTCAACCAGGATCCTGCCAATCCAGCGCAGCTCTTCATCTTCGGACGGAGCACTCCCAACCGAAGCATCTCTGACCATCGCAGAAGTAACCACCCGGCGGCATGCCGCGATCAAATCCATGTGCCAAGCGATCGCAAAGCATGATTTCATCAGCGCCCGCCAATACTCCGACGAAGAGGCGCGCCTCAAGCATCTCCTCGCAGAAATGGAGACAGGAATTCTCGTGGGAGAGAGCAGGACAGCATGATGAACCGGCTCCTAGCAGGCATTCGAAGATGGCTGAGAAGAGAGCCGCCGGAAGATCCCCATGTGGGCGTTCGGGTCCCTCTGCGGAAAGGGCCGCACGGGCGCAGCGCCGTTGAGGTGTCGAAGGGCAGCTTTCGCTGATATAAACTCGAGCGATGGTGAAAGCATCATGAAGGCCGCCATGCAGTGTTTTGCTGGGGCTGCAGCCTTGTTAGCCTGCCTTGTCCTGGCCGCCTTGGCTCAACCCCCAGGAAAGGTGAAAATCGGCTACTGCGGTCCGTTAAAGGATATCGATGCCGTGAAAGCTGCCGGCTTCGACTACATGGAAGTGCGCACGTCCGAAGTCGCTGCCCTTTCCGATGCCGATTATGCAACCGTGGCTGCCAAATTCAAGCAGATCGGGCTCCCGGTCTTGAGCGCAAATTTATTCATCCCTTCTGACATCAAAGTCACTGGGCCCAACATCGACAAAGAACGCCAGATGGAATACGTCCGCCGTGCGCTCGATCGAGTGTCCCGATTGGGCGTCCGGCTGGTTGTTTTCGGCAGCGGCGGGGCGCGCCAGGTTCCCGACGGATTCTCCAAACAAGAGGCTTTTCAGCAACTGGTCGACTTTGGCAAGCGCATCGCACCCGAAGCCCGGTCTCGCAATATCACCATCGCCATCGAGCCGCTACGTCATCAGGAGACCAACATCGTCAACAACACCACCGAGGCGCTGGCTTGGGTCAACGCGGTGAACGATCCCAACATCCAGCTCATGATCGACTTTTACCACTTCGAGGTAGAGAAAGAAGACCCGGCGAATATTTTGAAGGTGAAGGATCATCTACGTCATCTTCATATGGCGAACCCGGAGGGCCGCGTCATGCCCCTGAAATGGGACGAATATAACTACGCGCCGTTTTTCGCTGTGCTGCGTCAGATCCACTACGATCGGCTGATTTCGCTCGAAGCCAACACCAAAGATCTGCCGCTGGAAGGGCCGCAGGCCATCGCACTCCTGAACCGTGCATTCGGTCAGTAAATGTCTGCTTCTGATTTAGTAACCTGACTTGTTGTCACTTCCTCAACTAACCGCCCGCAAGAGTGAACCATCTTGCCAATCATTACTAAAGATCGAAATCGCCTCCGTAGTTATTGCGGAACGCTGGTGGCATTTCATCTAATAGCGCAGGAGGAAAACAATGCCTGCTGAAAAATGCAAACAGTGCGGTGAGATCATGAAGGAGCAACCGACTGCATATGAAGCGGTAAATCTCCCCGGCGTCCCCAAGCATTCCGATCGGTTCTATGAGCAGTGGTTCGTGTGTGCGAACGGCCATCGGATGGGATACATTTCCGGCCACGGTCGTGCTCCCGGGGTTGCCAGGGTGGTGAGTGAAACCAGTGTGGTCTGCGTCCGCACCTAAATCTCCGCGCAGCTTCTCACGGGAAATGCCTCTGAACTCCGGTTCAGGGGCATTTTCTTTTTAGAGTCATTTTAATTCCCTTGGGCAAGACACCTTCAGCGGCTGACATCAAGGGGTTTAGGCTGAAAGAGATGAATCGTGCTCACAAGATAGCTGCGGCGCTATCGCTCGTAGTGGTGGTGTTGTGTCTGCTTGGGACTCTCATGACCAGGGGTGTTATGCAGCATCTGCCCTTCCTGCATGGGCAGACAGGAGGGTGGAATTCGGCTCCCCGGTCCTATGGCATCGTGGATCAGCGACCGTGGCAGACAGCAAAGACGGTGGCCGCGCTGGCGGTATCGGCTGAGGAACTGGAGCTTGCGCGCGAAGCAGAGCGGCTGGCAGATCACGAGGTGGACCAGGCATTCGCCCAATCTCTGCGCCAGGCGAGTGCGGAGACCAGGCAGCTGACCGGCGAAGCCCTGACCTTGCAGAAGCGCGTTACCGAGCTGCAGCAGACGGTTAAGCAGGATCAGGCGCAAGTGGCCTCCTTGACGGCAAAGGCTGGCCCTGCTCCGGTCGTAGCGGGCGCAGCCGGACCCACAGGAGACGACCTGGATGTTGCCAAGGCCCAACTAAGCCTCGACCAGGACGAGTTATCAGACTCGATGGAAGATCTGGCCCGGGCCAGTGGAGATCATCGCGGGAAGATTCAGCAGGAATTATCGGCGCGCGAAGCGTCCATGAAGAAGTATGACCAAGAGGCAGCCATAGGCCGCGATGGGGAAACGGCCGTGGTTTCTGCCGGTCGATACAAGACGCTGGCGGGCCAGATCGCGGAGTGGTGGGCACAGCGGACGCGAATGCAGCTGATCGATCAGGCTCAGCAACTGGCAATCGCGGATGTTGCCGCGCTCACGGCCGATCAAGCAAGGCTCACGCCGGAGGCCCAGGCGGCGGAAGCGAGTGCGGCCGCAGCAACAGCGGCCGGCGAATCGAGTTCTGACCGGGTGAAAGAACTGCAACGGGTCGCCACCCAACAAAATATCCTCAGCATCCTCGACGACCGCCTCTCGGCGCAGCAGCAACTGGTGATGCTGTACGGTCGCTGGCACAGCCAGGTAGAGCTGCAACACAAAATGTTGCTTCATCTCATGCTGCAATCGCTGACCTTGATCGCTGCCATTGTGCTGTTGACCATTCTGGCTGGCTGGGGTTTGCAGGCGGCGTTCGACCGCATGTCCCAGGACCGTCGCCAGAGGCAGACGTTGCGCACCATTCTGAATCTGGGCACGCAGGTCCTCGGATTGATCCTGGTGCTGCTGGTAATTTTTGGCACCCCGCAGCAGATGCCGACCATCCTGGGCTTGGCCACTGCCGGATTAACCGTCGTCTTCCAGGACTTCATCCTGGCGTTCTGTGGTTGGTTCGTGCTCATGGGACGAAACGGGATCCGGGTAGGAGACTGGGTCGAGATTGATGGGGTTGTCGGTGAGGCGGTGGAGATCGGAGTTTTCCGTACCTGGCTACTGGAGACCGGAAACTGGACTGCCAACGGTCATCCCACGGGACGCCGCGTGTCGTTCCTGAACGGATATGCAATTCACGGCAAGTACTTTAATTTCTCCACCATCGGGCAGTGGATGTGGGACGAGATCAAGGTGAGTATTCCTCAGGGAACGGAAGCTTATCCATTGATCGACAAAATCCGCGAAGCGACGATCCAGGCCACCGAGACGGATGCAAAGATGGCGGAAGAGGAATGGAAGCGCGTCACCCATGAACAGGGCTCGCCGCATTTCAGTGCGACCCCATCGGTTGATATGCAGCCGGCTGCTGGGGGAGTAGACATTGTGGTCCGTTATGTTACCCGGGCCGGAGTACGGCTGGAGACCCGCAACCGGCTGTATGAGACGGTGGTGGGCCTCATGGTCGGGACGCGCGAGATGACCCAAAAGTAGCATTCCGTTACCAGCGCGCCGGAGATGGTGCGAAAAGGTAATGTCCGCCGGCAACAAGTAACATTGACTGTTTTGATTGTGTCAAAAGACAATCGTTCAGTCCCGGCTTATCTGGAGGTTACTTTGCCATCGGAAACTCTTAATTCTGCCTGCAAGATCGTTGTCTCCGGATTAGCGAGAGAAGATAAGGAAAGGCTTTTGCACGAGCTTGCCCGTGAATGTGGCTACCACCTGGAGCCTGTAAGGCAAATTCCAGAGGATTTTCAACGAAAGTTATTCCTCGACAACATCGACTAAAAAGCTTCGACTTTTTCCGCAGCTTCTTGTATCTGTTTTTAACCCCTCTGCGCCTACAATGAAGCTACTTTATGAGATCAGCCCTCTGCTTATCTCTTTTCCTGTCTCTGGCTTGTGTCGATGGGTCCGCGCAACAGAGCGATCCGGGGCCGGCTACCCTGACCGTGCGTTCAACCTTGGTAGAGGTACCTGCCATGGTGAAGACCAAGTCCGGAGAGGTAGTTTTTGAACTCACGGCAGACGACTTTACTCTGACCGACGACGGCATACCGCAGCATCTCACGCTTGACCCGGATACAGATTCGCAACCCCTGGCCCTTGTCATTTGCGTCGAAACCGGCGGCGCCGGGGCTGCTCATCTCGGGGACTACCAGGATCTGGATGCAAACCTCGATGCGCTGATCGGCAACGTTGAGCATCGCGTTGCAGTTGTAGGTTTCGACAGCACGCCACATCTGCTGCTGCCTTTTACTCCCAACACGGCCGACGCGTCGCGGCAGCTGGCGAACTTGCCACAGGGTAACCCTGGGGCATCCATCCTGGATGCGGTGGGATTCGCGGTTGAGCAATTGCGGGCGCAGCCCCCACGCTACCGCCGCGCGATTCTGCTGCTCAGCGAAACCCTTGATCAGGGCAGCACGACCACACTCAGCGACGCTCTGCGGCTTATCAGCGACACCAATACCACCATGTATGCCTTTGCCTTTTCGAGTACCCACTCAGCAGTCCACCACGAGGCTGGGAAATTCAATCGCGGGGAACCGGGCCCTGCGCACGGCTGCTTCAGCCGCGATGGAGCCGATGAAGAGTATGAAGGCCACTACAGCAAGCAGGTGCTCGACTGCCTCAGCGAGCTGGCTCCGCCCATCCGTTTGGCCACCATGGCATTTGTGAGCGCGCGCAATGCGCTGCGCACCAACACTGCGGAGTCGATCGCACAATTGACAGGGGGCGAGTTCTTCCACTTCCACGGCCCCAAAGACCTGAAGGCAGGTCTGGTCTCAGCCTCCAACGACGTGCCCAACTACTACGTACTGAGTTTCCGTCCGACGTCGCTCACCCCCGGCCTCCACGCCCTGCATCTGGAAATCAAAGACCGTCCTCAGCTGGCTTTAAAGTCGCGAAGCGAATACTGGATTGAAAACGACGCAGGACAGTAAAGCTTATCTAACACGCGAAGCCAGAAAAGGAAACGCAGGTCCCTCCACTGCGCTACGCTCCGGTCGGGATGACAATTCTGTTGAAGGGGTCAAGTATTTCCCGCTGAAGCTATTGCGGCAAAACAGAATTGTCATCCCGACCGGAGCGTAGCGGAGTGGAGGGACCTGCGTTTCCTTTTCCCCAACAGGGTGTTCTCGCTACCGAACCTCGGCGTCGAACACGCCTGTCTCGACCGTGTTCCCATGCTTCATCTGAATGAAAATCCGATACCGTCCCGGTGACGGAAACCCGTAAGGAAACTCAACCACGGGCGCAATAGGTTGGGCCGCACTGTTGTTCATGTCCATGCCGCCCATCGTGCTGGTCTCAGCCATCTCGCCCGAACCACCGTTGGCCAGCATCATAGCTTGCATCGATGCCGACCCCTCCGGATGAGTATGGGCGAAAACCGTTCCATCGGTCTTTACGAAGGCAGCGTGTCCCGCCATCCCAAGATACGGCCGTGTATCGGCTGCGGGTTGGCCGGCGGAGTCGAGCAGCCGGAAGCGGAACGCATACGCGGTATTCGCGCTTAAATCCTGAGGCCGGTCCCAAACCATGCTGTACCCATCCGGAAGCTTGTAGCTCGTTCCAAGCTCACCCTGCGACAACGCCGGCGGAGTCGCTGAAGCATCTTCCGCCGCCAGAGGAGCTGGCGGTAAATTCGCGGGCACAACCAAGTCGGCGGTAAGTGTTTCAGGAAATCCGTTGGCATGAACAATGTCCGCGTAAAGCCGATAGGTTCCCGGGGGCATGGAAGGCAGCGTCATCCGCAGCCGTTTGTCAGACGTCACCGCCGGGTGCAGGTGGAACACGGCGTCCATGTCCGGCTGGCGAATGGCGTAAAGATGCATCACGTGCCCGTGATCGGGCAGCAGATCGTCGTTGCTGCGCGACTTGAAGGTGTGCTGCACATCGTCGTACCGGCCGATTTTCAGGTCGAGCGTGTTTCCCTGGAGTACGGGCGACAAACTGAGAGGGTGGTAGATATCCCCTGCATAGGCAATTGCTTCCGCATTCCACCACTTGTATCCCCCGTAAACGATGAGCAGGGTAACCGCCAGGGTAACGGCACTGGCGGCCAAGCCCCGGCGGCGTTGGCTAGGCCCCGGAGCCACGCCAGGGTTCAAACGCGACTGGCCCACGGCCGCGGCGACAATCCCCGCAATCCCCACCACCAGCAGAACGCCGAGCAGCGCCAGCAGGATCCCCAGCGGGCGCTCCATGGGCAGCACCGAAAGCGGCATGGCGGCCACCGGGACACTGGTGCTCTGCTTACCCGCGCTGCCGTCGATATCAAAGTGAACTTGCCAGGACCCGGACGCCATCAGCCAAAGGGATCCGGTAAAGAAGGCCGGGTCGGCGGTTGACGACTTCATGGCGTCGGAAGTGGGCGGATGCTTCGAGGCTTCGCCGGTTAATGGGGTGGGCGTGATGTTTATGGATCGAACCGGCGCACCGGAGCTGCGCACTTCAATGGCGGCCACACCGGGAATGACATTGGGCGGCCGGATGGTGACAAAGAGCTTGTAAGGTCCTGCGTTTACTTCCTCGTAAACGTCCTTGCTGCCGATATGGGCGTACGCCGGGAGGGTCAGTGCAAGGGTAACAAAAACGGCCAACCACCTCTTCATCGCTGCACGCCGCGCATCCAGCGGCCGAACAGCAGGCCAATCCAGGTGGAGATGGATGCGAAGACTGAGGCCTTCAGCAGCCCGGCATATAACACGATTCCGTGGTCGGGATAGAACCACTTCCGCAAGCGATCAAAGCCGTCGGCCGGGGAGTTGTATTGGAAATAATCGGTGCCGAAGAAGCGGTTCTTGCTGGCGTCGGAGAGTAGGAACTTGGCAAAGGGCCATTCGACTGCCGTCAGTACGGCGATGAAGACGAAGCCCGACAGCAACGCGATTTGCCACATTTTCCAGTTCTTCACCCGCCGCCAAAGCAGGTCAAGCGCCAGCGCCGGCACCAAGATGAGAATAGGGAATTTCGCCGGAATCATGTGGGTGACCATGTTGTAAACCGGGCCAAGCTTGGGATGAGCGGGAAACAGCGGAAGAATGAGGATTTCCGCGATGACGAACACGGTATAGACGGTAGCCGTTGCAGTTGCTGCCCACGGCGAGCGGGAGGCCTGCGAAAACAGGGCGAAAAACAGCGGCAGGCCGATCCCCATGGCGATATAAGCGGCCGCCTGGTGAAGCTTCACGTCCCACGTGTATTCCTGCACAAAGAACATCTGTCCCACGACTGCCAGACCTCCGACATAAAGAAGAAGCACCTGCAGGCGTTTGAAGGTGACTTCGTCGTTTTCCGCCGCTCGGTTCATGGCGGCCAGGATGAGGAACATGACCCCGGTCGCGATACCGCGAAGACCAAGAATGAGCAAGGCGTGTGGCGGGCTTACAATTTTGACGTCGAGGCCGTAAGCGTTATGCCACCAGTTGTCGAAGGGTGCCGAGGTGAGCACGGCAACACAGCCCCATCCCGCGAGGAAAATCCCCAGCGGGGCGCGCAGGCCAAATACGTTGACCGATGCTGCCTTGAGCTTGCTATCGTGACCCAGGGTCGTTTGCGCGATGAGCCAGACGCAGATAATGCCGGCAAGCACACCGCAAGCTTGAATCGCCATGTGAGCCGGGGTCCAGAAGGTGTCGCGGCCGATGGATCGGTGCCAGGATACATCCCACGCGCCCCCGATGGAGGAGGAAGTAATGGCCAATACGCCGGTCCAGATGTACCACGGGATGCCGGCACTTTGCGCCTTGACCGCAGCGCCGACAGCGGGAGACGCGAAAACAGCGGGCTGATTGGCAGCGGTAGACATGGCATCCTCCAAAGGAAGTGCTCAAAGCCATGATAACTGACCACCATAGCCTCCTCTGTTCCTCTGGCTCTAAGCGAGATAAGGAGCCCCATTTACCCTGCTTGTGCCAACCTTTTGACAGCGCGTTTCCTTATTGATAATGTTCCCAGCGTGAAGCTGCTTCCATTTGCTGTGTTCCTAACCCTTGGTGTTTCAGGGCTCCACGGGTCCCTCGGCCAGTCCACCAGTGCGGAGTGGCCAACTGGCAGCTTCGATCAGCAGCGTGACGGCTGGCAGAGAAACGAAAACAAATTCACCGTCGACAACGTCAAAAACACCCGCCTGCTTTGGAAGCTGAAGACCGACAACAAGCCGAAGGGTATGCAATCGTTCCGCGAGCCGATCATCGTGGCGGGCGTAGCCACACCCAACGGTGAGAAAACCGTTGCCATCCTGGCGGGCAGCTCAGACGATGTGTACGCAGTCGATGTAGCGAACGGATCACTGCTGTGGCAAAAGCACCTCAAGTGGTCAGCCGATACGCCGCCGGAGCCAGGTGAGGGTGCGGGCTTTATTTGCAACAACGCCTTGACGGCCACCCCTGTGGTCACCCCGCCGGGGTCTGCTCAGCGACTAGTCTATGTGCTCACCAACGACGGTTACCTGCATACCCTGGATCTGGTTACTGGCGAGGACAAGGACACGCCCATCCAGATGCTGCCGGCGCCCTATGGCAAAGCGTACGGGCTGAACCTGGTCAACAACGTGGTCTACACCGTGAGTGGGCAAGCCTGCCACGGAGTACCAAACGCACTGTATGCCGTGGACCTGACCACCAAAAAGGCCTTCTCCTCGACCCCGCCGCAGGGAGGGATCTTCGGTACCGCCGGTCCCGCGGTCGGCAACGATGGAACCATTTATTTAGAAACTGGAGACGGTGTCTACGATGTTGCCGCGGGAAAACTGTCGACCTCTGTGCTGGCCTACAAATCCGCCGACGATGCCCTCACCCTCAAGGACTACTACACGCCCAGCAATCACGCCTGGCTGACCAAGCGAGACCTGGACATGAACACCACCCCGGTAGTGTTTCCCTACAAGGGGAGAGATCTGCTGGTTGGCTCAGGCAAGGAAGGCCGTTACTTTCTGATGGACAGCCAGTCGCTCGGTGGACCTGACCATAAGACCCCGCTCTATCGCTCACCTCTGGTATCAAACAAAAACGTCAATTTCCAAACTGAAGGCACCTGGGGCAGTTTTGCCAGCTGGGAAGACAAGGACGGCACCCGCTGGGTGCTAGCGCCCATCGGTGGGCCCGTAGCGGTGGACTTCCCAGTCTCCTACGGTGCGACACCAAACGGCGGCGTGATCGCCCTCAAGCTGACAGATGCAGGAGGCAAAATCGAGCTGGCTCCCGCCTGGCTCTCGCGCGACATGATGAGTGCCGAGCCGCCGGTGGTTGCCAACGGGATCGTCTTCGTGCTCGCCGCCGGCGAATTCACGGGCCAGGCCAATGATGAAGACGGGGGACTCTACAGCTACGAAGCACGAATCCAACATTCCATTCCGGCCAAGCTCTACGCCCTCGACGCAGCCACTGGAAAGGAGCTGTATTCCAGCGGAGACCAGATCAGGTCCTTTCTGCACCAGGCCGGCATCGCGGTAGCGGACGGCAAGGTGATTTTCGGCACATTCGACGGCACAATCTATTGCTTCGGTCTGGAATGAAAGACTCTATGAGATTTCTGGCACAACCAGCATTCATCTGTTTCGCGGCCGCTTGTTTATTTTCCGGCCTGGCTTACGCACAGGGGCCGCCCCGGGGCTTCTGGACCGCCCCTGACGCCAATGCGGCACACACCAACGCACAAAAGGCCGAGACAGAAATCAGCCCCGACACGGTTACCAAAGACTTTAAATTTCTTTGGAAACTCAAACTGGGCAGCGGGCCAACAAAATCCAATTCTTTTACCGAGCCCCTTCTCTATCCCGGCCTGATCACCGGCCGCGGGTTTAAAGACATGGCCCTCGTGGCCGACCAAGACACGGTGTACTCGGTCGATTCCGAACTGGGAGAGCTGATCTGGAAAAAAGATTTCCCCGGCGGCCACAGTGCCTGTGCCAATATCCAGGTCGTGACCGAGGCCCCGCCCGTGATCCACTTCGGCGCCCGGCCAGTAGCCAAGCCCGGTCAACCCCCGCCGCCACGCCCTCCAGAGCAGCCGCCGCTTCCTCGTAGCCAGCGTCGTGTCGGCGCTGCACCTGGCGGTGGCTACTTCGGGTTGCGGGGAATCTACGTACTCACCAGTGACGGTTACATTCATGAGCAGATCCTGGCCACCGGCCTGGACTACGCGCCCCCGGTTAAGTTTTTGCCCGCGCCCCTGGCCGGTAGCTCCTTCGGGCTGAACATGAACGACAAAGTGGTGTACACGATGGCTGCGCCCGGTTGCCGCAAAGATGCGGATGCCGTGTGGTCCATCGACGTCAACACCCCCGACTACGCGGTAAACAGCTATAAGACGGAAAAGATGAGCCTGGCTGGCTTAACGGGGCCGGCAATCGGCGCAGATGGGACCGCGTACGTCGATAACGGCAGCGTGCTGGCCTTGTCCGCAAAAGATCTTAAGGTCAAAGACTCGTACACTCCGGCCAACCCCGCAAAGTCTTTCAACGCCGGCCCGGTGGTATTTACCTACAAGGAGAAGCAGCTGATCGCGGCTCCCGGAGGAAACGGCACCCTGGTTCTACTGGACAGCACCTCTTTGGGCGGAGCCGATCATCACACCCCCTTAGCCCAGACAGCACCGCTCGGGAAAGCACGGAAGCGCAACTCCTGGGAAGGCATGGCCACCTGGCAGGATAAGTCCGGCGCGGCTTGGATCTTCGCGTCGATCATAGGCCCAGTCGATCCAGGCGTTAAGTTTGCCGCCTCCAATGGTGCGGCCACCCATGGCAGCATCGTTGCATTCAAGGTGGAAGACCAGGACGGGCATATGACGTTGACGCCGGCCTGGGTCTCGCAGGATCTCATGAACCCCGCCCCCCCAGCCGTTGCCAACGGAGTCGTGTTTGCGCTCGACGGCGGAAATGGTGGGCATCACGCAACCCTCTACGCAGTCGACGCGGCGACCGGCAAGCAGCTCTTTTCCAGCGGAGATGCAGTCCACACGTACACTCATCTGGCTGGAATGTCCATTGGCGACGGCCACGTTTTCTTTACCACGCATGACAACACGCTCTACTCCTTCGGAATTCCGCTGGAGCACTAAAATAATCCGGGATGATCAGGCCATGCCAAACAGATCTCAGATCAAAGAAGCAATCGACGCAGGAAACGGAATTCTAAGGCTCGAACCATGCTGGGTTCCGCGATCGTTCATGATTCCCGGACGCAGGCTGAAACTCCATCCGGACGATCTTTACGCCTTTGGCGGCCATCGCGGAGGCATCAACGAGCGCTGGTTCTCCTCGACCACGAAAGCTTCGAACGGCCCCGACACTCTGCCCGACGAGGGGCTCAGTTATGTGCGGCCCAGCAGCCGCGGGAAATTCCTGCTCAAGGAAGCGGTCGAAGTTGCGGGAGACCTCTTGCTCGGCGCCGACGTAATGGAGCGTGAAGGCGGATGGAACCTGCTCTGCAAGTTCTTTGACAACATGGGTCCCATTCCCCACCACATGCACCAGAGCGATGCGTTCGCCAAGCTGGTGGGGCAGAAGGGTAAGCCGGAAGCCTATTACTTCCCGCCGCAATACAACCAGATCCAAAACAATTTTCCCCACACCTACATGGGTCTGGAACCAGGCACCACCAAAGAAGACATCCGCAAGTGCCTGGAGAAATGGAACCAGGGGGATAACGGAATCCTCTTTTACGCCCGCGCCTATCGTCTGGAGCCGGGTGCCGGATGGCAGATCAATCCCGGCATTCTCCACGCCCCCGGATCGCTCGTGACCTATGAACCGCAGGTCAACAGCGACGTCTTTGCCATGTTTCAGTCCGAAGTGGAGGGACGCATCGTCGGCTGGGACCTGCTGACCAAGGACGTGCCCACCGAACACAAAAAGGATCTCGACTTTCTGATCAGCATGCTCGATTGGGAGGCCAACGTAAACCCCCGCTTCGCCGAGACCAACAAGACTTTTCCGCGGCTGGTAGAGACCGGGGCGGATGGTTATGTCGAGAAATGGGTCACTTACGGGACAAAGTATTACTCCGCCAAGGAGCTGACAGTGCTTCCCAGGTGTTCCGTAACCATCAAAGACAGCGCCGCCTACGGAGTCATCGTGACCCAGGGCTACGGGACTCTCGCCAAGCAGGCCGTCTCCACGCCTTCGATGATTCGTTTCGGCGAAATGACCGAGGACGAAGTATTCGTAACTGCTGATGTTGCAAAAACAGGCATCCGCATCGAGAATCCAAGCGCATCCGATCCGCTCGTCCTGCTCAAGCATTTCGGACCCGGCAATCCTGACGCACAACCACTGTTACGGAAATAATCCAGTGAACGCAGCCCAGCAGCACAAGCACCCGGCAATCCACAACGCCATGTGGCCCGGTCTCGTAGGCAAGGGGCCGGACTCGGAACCATTTATCCCGCTCGAGACCATGCTCGATCTGACCGCCCAGGCTGAGGTGGACGGCGTCCATTTCGATGGCGTCGATCTGTTCCTGTCCTTGCCGCACACCAGCATCGATTCCACCGACGATGATCTCAAGCGCCTTGCCGACAGCATCGCCCGGCGCGGCCTGGTTGTAGGCTCGCTGGTTGCTCCGGTCTGGCCTCCGACCGGCGGTGGCTCCGCCATGGGTTCCGAACAGGAGCGGGCCGCCTTCCTCACCCAGGTAACGAAAGCCTGCGCCATTGGCAAGAAACTCCGCCAATTGGGTATCCGCCGCTACGGGGTGATACGCGTTGACTCCGCAGCGTCTCCTGCCGAGTGGGCAAAAGACCCGGCAGGCAATACCAAACGCATCGCCCAGACCTTTCGTGAAGCTGCCACCATTGCCGAGGACCATGGTGAGCGGCTTGCCGCCGAAGGAGAAATCTGCTGGGGCGGGATGCACAGTTGGAAGCGCATGGTCGAATTGCTGGAAATGGTGAACCGGCCCAAGACTTTCGGCTTTCAAGCCGACATGGCGCATTCGTTCCTCTACACACTCGGCTTCAACGCCGCCGAAGATCGTCTGCTGCCGGAGGATTTTGACTGGTCCCAGCAGGACGTCCTGATGGACGCCCTGCGCAAGGTCACCCATGCTCTGCGTCCCTGGACCATCGATTTCCACGTAGCCCAGAACGACGGAACGGTGCACGGTACCGGTTCCCACGACAAGACCGGACGCCACTGCACCGTCACCGAGCCACAGGGCAAGATGGATATCGTGAACGTGGCTGGTCTATGGATGCGGGACGAAAGCGGGAAGCCGACCCGGGCTTACGAGCACATTTGCTGGGACGGCTGCATGTTCCCCAATTCCACCATGCTGGCGCCAAAGACCTGGAACGAGGTTCTGGGAACCCTGATTGCAGTCCGTAATGCCCATGGGTGGGGGGCTTAGCGCGCATACCGCGCATATCGCGCAATATTTCCGGAGCCTAGGAGGCCCTAAATCGCTACCAACGTAAATGTCGGACTCGTCGGCTACGGCTTCATGGGTCGCACCCATTCGAATGCCTTCCTGCAGGCGCCACGGTTCTTCGACCTGCCTTACAAACCGGTACTCAAGGCCGTATGCGCGCGCAGCGTCGAACGGGTCAGAGGGTTCGCGGAAAACTGGGGCTATCAATCAATTGAGATAGACTGGCGAACCCTGGTCGAACGGAAAGACATCGACCTGATCGACATTGCAAGCCCCAATGACACCCACGCGGAAATTGCCATTGCTGCCGCCAAGGCGGGCAAGATGGTGCTGTGCGAAAAACCATTGGGGCGCACCGCCGCGGAAGCAAAAGGAATGGTGGACGCGGTCAAGTCTGCCAACGTCCCCAACATGGTTTGGTACAACTACCGCCGTGTGCCCGCCGTCGTTCTGCTGAAACAGCTGCTGGACGAAGGACGCTTCGGTCGCATCTTCCATTACCGCTCCCAATTTCTGCAGGATTGGACCATCTCCAGCGACCTGCCGCAAGGTGGCGAAGGCCTCTGGCGTCTGGATGTCTCGGTAGCCGGCAGCGGAGTCACTGGTGACTTGCTCGCTCACAACATCGATATGGCGTTATGGCTGAACGGACCCATCACCGAAGTGACCGCCATGACCGAGACCTTCGTCAAAGAACGGAAGCACAATCTCACCGGCAAGGTCGAAGCGGTGGGCATCGACGATGCGTCCTCGTTCCTGTGCCGGTTTGCCAATGGATCGACGGCAACCTTCGAAGCCACTCGCTACGCCCGCGGCCACAAAGCCCTCTTTACTCTGGAAGTGAACGGCGAACAGGCTTCTGCCGCGTGGGACCTGCATGACCTGCATCGCCTGGAATACTTTGATCACCGCGATGAATCGCGCCTGCGCGGCTGGAAAAACGTGCACGTCACGGACGGCGACCATCCTTATATGAAGAACTGGTGGGTACCGGGCCTGCAGATTGGCTATGAGCACACCTTCATCCACCAGGTGGCAGACTTTCTTCAAGCCGTGGGCAGGAAAGAGAACGCGGCGCCCACGTTTGCCGATGGCCTGGCCACTGACTATGTAACCGACGCGGTTCTTAAGTCGGCCCGTACCAGGCAGTGGGAAAAGGTTGAGGGGGAAGCATGAGAAATGCCGCCATCACTTTAGTTTTCTTGTTGTTGATGTCTTCATCGCACGGGTACCAGGCGCCGGCTCATCGTACTGGCGGCAGCTTCTTCACCCAACCCGACCCGATTGACTTTAACGATCACGAAGGATGGAAGCAGATTTTCGACGGCAAGACTCTGGATGGCTGGGATGGGCCCAGCGAAGTATGGCATGTGGAAGATGGCAGCATAGTCGGCGAATCGAGCCCTGAGCACCCATCTGGGACGACCAACATTATCTGGAAAGGTGGTCAGCCGGCCAACTTCATGCTTAAGGTGGAAATGAAGTTGGAGGGCGCAGGCGCCAATGGAGGCATCCAGTATCGCAGTTTGCTGGCTCCCCCGCGCCCAAACCAGCAGGTGAAGTATCCCAAGTGGAACATGAAGGGATACCAGGCTGACTTCGATTACGGCAACAAGTACACCGGGCAGCTCTACGAGCAGAGCAGCCCCCGGGGAATCGTCGCCTGGCGAGGCCAGGTGGTAGAAACCGAGCAGGGCAAGCATCCGCGTTTGCTTGCTACTTTAGGAAGCTCAGATGAACTCAAGTCCTACATCAAAGTCGGCGACTGGAACCAGTTCGAAGTGATTGCCGATGGAAACACACTGATCCACATCCTCAACGGGCATGTGATGGCTGTCCTGATTGACAACGATCCAACCTTCAGCCAATCGAAAGGCCTCATCGCGTTCGAGATAGAAGGTCCAGGTGTGCTAAAGATTTCGCACCGCAACGTCTGGCTGAAAGAGCTACCGTAGCGGGCGCTCTTTTGGGCTCTATCCCCGCCGCAATCGCCGGGTGCCCCACATCTCGCTCGTTTTTCGCGAGATGTGGGATACCGTGGGTCTTCCCCTCAAGCTCATTGCGGTCTAGTCGCTCTTTCCTGGGAATGTTTTTTCTAAAACGCGAGTTTTGCTTTCTTGGCATCCAGCTTCTTGGCATCCAGATCGGGGACCTTTTTCAAATCATCGATTGTTTTAAAATCCCCATTCTTTTCCCGATACTTAACAGTCGCCTCTGCCTCTGCAGTCGTAAATCCCAAACCGCTTTCAAGTTGCGCCGCAGTCGCTTTATTCACATTCACCGGCGTGCTCGACCCCGCCGGAAAGTTCTTTACCAGGTATTCCAGAATCTCCGTGTATTCGTCATCGGTACCGGTGGCGCCAAATCCAGCCATCTTGGTGATGGTAGCTTCCCAACCGGCTCTATCCTGGCCATTGGCGATAACGTTGTCAGGGGAATGGCACGAGCTGCAAACCCGAACCAGAGTGGACTTCCCAGGACCGGCGGGAAGTTCAGGGTTTTTATCCGCGGGCGCCTGTGATGGTTGCTGCTGTGTCGCCTGTTGGGCATAAGAAAAGGCGCAGAAACACAGCGCCCAGGCCATCGTCAGCTTCATCGCATGTGATTTCACGGCTGCTCCTCGGCTTCCAGTATATTCCGCACTGCTTGCCTTTTTTCCCGCCATTCATCGGCCGTGATCTCCCACACCTCACTCAGCAATCTGCCGGAGACGTAATCGCGTTCCTCCATCGCGATGACGCGCATCCCGGTCTTCTCCGAGATCCGCCGTGACGAAAGGTTGACGACCGCCTTTGGCGCACGCAAGGCGCTAAAACCGAGAACATCAAAACAATAGTCGTTCACGGCCAGGACCGCCTCCGTCATCAGGCCGCGGCCTTGCCAGGGAAGTCCCAACCAGAACCCGCGCGCAGCATACCCATCTTTGCCAATCAACGAAATCGCCCCGATATGTTCCTCGGGGGCTTGCCGCAAGCGCAACGTCCAGTGCCATTCTTTCCCTTGCTCCATTCCAGGAATTGCGACATCGCGATAGTAGGTAAAGGCTCCATCTACAGGATAGGGCCACGGAATCCGGGCGCCCATGAATTTGACCATCTCCCATTGCGGCAGGAGGAGCTGGGACTGCTCGGCGTCAGCCAGCTGCAGAGGCTGTAAAACCAGCCGATCGGTCTCAAGCGCGGCAATCATAAACCGTTGGGTTAGAGTGTATAAGTTGTGGAACCGAGGCTGCGCAGGATGGCGCTCGCTGTAGGCACAAAACTCGGTCGTTACGAAGTTCAGTCGCGCCTCGGCTCCGGTGGAATGGGCGAGGTCTATCGAGCCAAGGACCTGCGCTTGGGACGAGATGTCGCCATCAAGATTTTGCCCCAGCAGCTGTCTTCGAATCCCGATGCCATACAGCGCCTGGAACTGGAAGCCAGGGCAATCTCTGCCTTAAACGATGCAAACATCTGCACCCTCTACGATGTGGGCCACCAGGATGGCGTCGATTTCATCGTCATGGAATTCCTCCAGGGTGAGACGCTGCAGGATCGCCTCCGCAACGGTCCGCTGCCGCTTAAGCAAGTCTGCGAGTATGGCGCACAGATCGCGCGAGGATTGGACACGGCCCACCGAAAAGGAATACTGCATCGCGATTTGAAGCCGGGAAATATCATGCTGACCAAGTCCGGGGCAAAGCTGCTGGACTTTGGTCTGGCCAAGGCAAGCATGGCAACTTCGACCGACGCTACTGTAAGCGCGGCCGTGCTGCCCTCATCGTTGAACGAGCAAGGGGCCCTCATGGGAACCCTCCCCTACATGTCGCCTGAGCAGGCAAGCGGCATGGGCCTGGATGCACGCAGCGACATCTTTTCTCTCGGCGCAGTCCTTTACGAGATGTTGACCGGGCGAAGAGCCTTCCAGGGGAACAGCCAACTGAGCATCGTGTCCGCTGTCATCGGCAAAGAGCCGGAGCCAATCACCGCCATTGCGCCTCTTACCTCGCCCAGTCTGAACCGCTTGGTCGGCCGCTGCCTGGCCAAGGATCCCGAGCAGCGATGGCAAACGGCGCGAGACGTGTCATTCGAGCTGGAATGGATCGGCGAGACCGCAGATCAACCTTCCCATGTGGTGCCGCAGCCAACGAAATCGAAAACCGCCCGGCTTTTGTGGATGCTGGGCGGAGTGGTTCTGGGGGCAGGTCTGCTGGCCGGCATTTTCATGTGGCACAGCCAAACCACGGCCCGGCGGGAGAGCTATTTCTTAGCGGCGGTGCCGTTTACTCTCCACGACCTGGCGCTCGCGCCCGACGGGCACACCGTCGCCGCGGTCGGCGTCTCAGAATCAGGAAAGAACAAGACTCTCTGGCTCTACGATGTGGGCGGCCAGAGGCCGCGAGAGTTAGCCGAGACCGAAGGAGCGAGTTTTCCCTTCTGGTCTCCGGACGGCAAGGCTGTCGCCTTTTTTGCCGACGGAAAGCTGAAGAGGTTGGACATAGGGGGTGGCCCGGCACAGGTGATCTGCGATGCACCCGCGGCTCGCGGCGGCACCTGGAACCGGACGGGAGTGATCGTATTCAGTCCGAGCGGGCACCTCAGCGGTGGACTGTATCGAGTCTCCGCCGCCGGTGGCACTCCAACCGCCATAACCAAACCCGATGCAAACCATGTAGTCAACACTCATCGTTGGCCGATGTTCTTGCCTGACGGCAAGCACTTCCTCTACCTGGCGGCCAATGTGTCGGGGCAAACAGATTCCGACGCAATTTTCGTCGGCAGCTTGGAATCGTCCGACTCCAGCTTCGTTACCAAAGCGACGGGCAACCCGGTATACGCCGCGCCCGGCTATCTTCTTTTCTGCCGCGAGAAGACTCTGTTCGCTCAAAAGTTCGACACCAACAAGCTGAAACTCTCGGGCGAAGCGGTTCCGCTGCTGAAGGACGTATCGTCCCTGCCGCGTATTCTGCGCAACGATTTTGCAGCGTCAAATGGAGACGTACTGGTGGTGCAGCGGGGCAATGACGTTTCGCTTTCCAGATTGGTATGGCGCGATCGCCAAGGAAACGAAATTGGATCAGTCGGCAAACCGGACTCGTATGCCAATATCACCCTTGCTCCCGACGGCGAGTCGGTTGCATTCGACAAAACGGACCTGGAAACCCAGAGCTCTGACGTATGGACCTACGATTTCGAACGCGGCAGCTCGCAGCGCCTGACGTTCGGTCGCGGGATTGACGCTGAGCCCGTATGGAGCCCGGACGGCAAGAAAATCATCTTCGCATCCGCCCGCGCCGGCTTGTTTCGTCTGTACATAAAAGACGCGGATGGAAGCGAGGAGGAAAAGTTATTGCCGCTGGACCCATCTGATGATGCGGACGAATATCCGACCAGTTGGTCTCCCGACGCTAAGCATTTTCTCTATGACCGGGACGCGGAAGCCACCCGGCCCTGGGTTGCGGAATTGCCGGATTTGAAGACCCACCCATTGTTCACCGCGACCGAAACCAGGAAAAACGCCCAGTTCTCACCCGACGGAAAATGGATGGCGTACACCTCCAATGAAAACGGTCGATGGGAGATATACGTGACCTCGTTTCCTGATCTGCAAGGGAAATGGCAAGTCTCCAACAATGGAGGAACCCAACCGCGTTGGCGCCGTGATGGCAAGGAGCTGTTTTATCTTGCACCGGACGGGAAGATGATGGCTTCCCCCGTTACCACTGGAACGCGCTTCGATGCCGGCACTCCGCTGCCTTTATTTCAAGCCAATGCTCGCGAGCAGGTCGCCGGGTCGGAGTTGGTGATGTATGACGTGACCCGGGATGGAAAGCGCTTTCTGATCAATACGCAGATGGAAAGAACCGACAGTCAGTCCATGATGGTGGTATTGAACTGGCCTGTCGTTCTGGAGAAATAAGCTTCAGGGCTTAAGGTGTTTCTTGCTTGCCGCATTGCCCCGTGCGCTGCATCATGGTGGGATGCAAGAGCTGACCGCCGGTACGCTACGGGGGCACTATAGGATCGTCCGCCGCTTGGGCCAGGGTGGGATGGGCGTGGTCTACGCGGCCGAAGACCAGAAGCTGGGCCGGCTGGTGGCCATCAAGCTGCTGCCCGAAGCCACTCGCCAGGATCCGGCGGCGTTGGAGCGTTTCTGGCGCGAGGCCCGCACTGCCTCCTCATTGAACCATCCCGGCATCTGCACCATCTACGAGCTGAACGAAAGCGGTGATCAGCCTTTCATCGTGATGGAGCTGCTGGAAGGGGAGAGCCTGGACAAGCTCCACTACCGCCGGTCCATGCCCTACCCCAGGCTGCTGGACTTCGGAGTGCAGGTATCGGACGCGTTGGATGCGGCGCATCGAAAAGGCATTCTCCACCGCGACATCAAGCCCGGAAACATCTTCCTGTCGCCCTCCGGCCAGGTAAAGATTCTCGACTTCGGCCTGGCCAAGATCGAAGAGGGCTATGCGGCTCCGAGCGACAACGGGAACGCAACCCTGGCGGAGCCACACGATCTGCTTACCAGTCCAGGCTCAGCGGTCGGGACCATCGCCTATATGTCTCCCGAACAGGCCCGGGGCGAAACGCTCGATGCACGCAGCGATGTCTTTTCCCTCGGAGTCGTGCTCTATGAGCTGGCCACTGGACAACATCCCTTTAGTGGTGCGACCACCGCGGTCACGTTCGATCGCATTTTGAACTACGCTCCGACGGCGCCCGTTTCCCTTAACTCCGAACTGCCGCCTGACTTCGAGGAGACACTCAACAAGACGCTGGATAAAGATCGTGAGCTGCGTCTGCAATCGGCCGCCGAATTGCGCGCCGACCTCAAGCGATTGCAGCGCAAGAGCAGCGGCGGAACTACTGCGCGGCCGATTGGCGCCAGCGGGCCAGGCGCGGGGCCGGGGCCGGGACCGACGCCGAGCGGGGCAGGCAGCGGCAGCGTGCCGCCGGTACCTCCGGCCAGTCCAGGCTCAGTTTCGGGCCCTCCATCTCCAGCTTCCGCGTCCGTCCCTCAGCCGGCGGTTACCGTCCCAGGTCCTGCGGCGAAGAGATCGTACGCTCTGCCCGTGACCCTGATCTTGCTGGCATTGCTTGCGGCAGCAGGCTATGCCGCCTGGCGCTTTTGGCCCCGCCCTGTCCCTTTCACCGCGGTTTCGCTGAGCCAGATTACGAACACGGGAACGCTGGAAAGAATCGCCATGTCGGGTGACGGCAAATTCCTGGCTGAGGTGAAGAACGACGCCGGCCAGCGAACGCTTTGGGTGCGCAACATTGCCACCAACACCGACACACAGATTCTGACTTCCTTTGGCAACGAGTATGTGGGTTTGAATTTCTCCCCGGACGCTAACTATCTCTACTTCACCCGGGGAACACCTGACAACGCGGCTTTGCACTCGCTCTTCGTGATGCCGGTGTTTGGCGGTGCGCCAAGGCAGCTCATCCACGATGTGGACAGCGCAGCAAGTCCGTCGCCGGACGGGAGCCGTTTTATCTACCTGCGATGGACGCCCGACCGCAAGGAGCATTTTTCTGAGATTCACAGCGCAGATAAAGATGGCGGCGACGACCAGTTACTCTACACCTCCACTGACCAGGCACAAGCTCCGGTCTGGTCGCCGCTGGGCAATCAAATTGCCTGGATCGAAATATCCGGGCCTGGCGCCACGGCGCTCAAGATCCTTGACATTGCCTCAAAAAAGACGGTGACCATCGCACAGCCGAAAGGTATCCTCTACGACCTCAACTACGGAGGCTACACCGACCTGGCCTGGATGCCGGACGGCAAGCATCTGCTGGTCTTGTACCTGAAGGCACACTCCGATCGCGGGCAACTCGGCGTGGTTGGGGTTGCGGACGGCGCCTTCCATACGGTTACCAACGATGTGAATGCCTATAGCCAACTGGCGATTTCCGCCGACGGAAAGACCCTGGCGACAGTGCTGACCAATGTCGACTCGAGTATTGCATATTACAAAGGGGACGGCGGGGCCATGATCTCGAGTACACCGCTGCGTGTGACTCCGACCTCGTTGGCGTGGGCCGATGAGGATCACGTCTGGCTCATTACCCGGGGTACAGGCATCAGCAAACTGGAACGCGCAACGGGAAACCTCGCCCCCATCGAGACCGGCGATCTGGATATCGGCTCCTTCATCAACACCTGCCCGGACGGCCATGTTTTGTTTATCGCGATTCCCAAGGGCGGAGGCGAGTCGCGCCTCTTCCGGATGGATGCGGACGGGACTGGGATTACCCAGCTCACCACCTCGGGCATTGCGCGCTCTCCCTTTTGCACACCCGATAGCCAGAGGGTGTATTTCACCATCCGGCCGAGGACAAATGTTCCAAAAATCGCCCTATGGTCGTTGCCGGTAGCAGGCGGGGATCCCAGGCAAGAGCTTGATTTTTCCAGTTTCAGCGTCCCATCACTCACTCGCGACACCAGGCTTGCCCTCGGGTTTTTTAACCAGAACCTACTTTACTTCCTCCAGATATGGGACCTCTCTACCCACCAGATAGTGCATCAGCTTCCCTGGGATGTGAGTAACCTGCAAGGTACCTTCCCAGGATTTGCGCCCGACGGAAAAGCAGTTGTTCTGACCGTTGTCTCCAAGGGCAGCAATGCGCTGGAGTATCAGCCGATCGACGGCTCTCCAACTCACCTAATGACCGACCCCACGCACCAGACTCAAACCGGGTTCGCCTGGTCGCCCTCGGCCACCAAGCTGGCTGTCTTACAACTGCAGAAGAGTTCTGATGTCGTGATAATTACCGATCTCGCGGGGAAGCAGCCGCATTAAGCCATAATGACTGTATTGAATCTTCGCCGCTGGTTCCGTGACCCGCTTTTCCTTCTTGCTCTGACCGCTGGCCTGATCGCGTTCGTGGTGCAATCGGGCGAGCTGGGCTCCGCCGACACCACCCATCGTTTGCAGACAGCGCACGCTTGGTGGACTGGGGAGCCTGAGGTGTTTCCCAACGAATTCCCCGAATTCGGGGTCCACGGGCGCGGGGGAAAATTGCAGAGCTGGTACAGCATGGGCCAGTCGCTGATCTTGTTGCCGCCGGATGTGGTGGGCGCCTATGTCGCCCGGCTGCCCATCTTCGCCGATTATGACGATACCGATCCCAGCGTGCGCGACATCATTGTCAGCTACACCATCAATATCCTGTTGACGGTGTTAACGGCGCTGGTTTGTTTCCGTTTTCTGCGGCAATTGAATTTCAATGTGAAGCAGTCTGTACTGGGCGTCCTGGCGCTGTTGGTGGCCACCACGCATCTCCATTACACGCAAAACATGATGGAGAACAATTACATCTGCCTTCTGTCCCTCACCGGCTTTTGCTTTCAATACGAGTGGTTGCGCACTAGCAGCCGCCGGGCCCTGTTGATTGGCTCGGCTGCGTTCGGACTCAATTTGCTGACCCGGCTTCCGACCGGGTTGGATCTTCTGGCTGGCGCGCTCTTTCTGTTGCTCGTCCTGTGGTTTGAAGGCATTCGGGGCAAAGCCCTTTGGCAGCGCTCGAAAGCATACGTTGCGAGCGCTCTGTCGGTGTACCTGTTCTTCGGATTGATCGATCGCCTCTACCAGTTCCACCGCTTCGGGTCTTTCTTCAATACCTACATCACCGTCATCGGTCGCGAAACCAGGATGCGCAATCCTTCGCTTCCTCCCAACTATCCTTTCGAGACCCCCTGGCACGTGGGCTTTTTCGGTGCGCTCTTCACCCCCGAGAAGTCGATCTTTCTCTTCGATCCTTTGATCGTGCTCATGATCCTTCTGTGCATCGTTGCCTGGAAGCGGTTCACTCCCGCTGTGAAAGCGTATGCCATCATGAGTTGCCCTCTGCTGTTGGCCTACTTGAGCTTTTACGCGCGCTACACAGTGTGGAGTGGAGACTTCGCCTGGGGCGACCGCTACGTTTCGACCACCGTCGAGTTGGCTTCGCTGCTTGCGGTTCCTCTGCTGCTGCGTCATCGTCAACAACTGGGAAAGCCGCTCTGGATAACAGGACTGGCGCTTTTGGCGATAGCCACGTTCATCCAGTTGGTATCGCTGGCCTTCTGGTTACCGCTCGAAATCTATCAGATGGAAACCCTCGGTCATCCCACGTTTGTGATTCTCTTGCGGGTAAAAAACATCATCGCGTTCGCTTTGGGCAAGATGGATGCCTGGGGTCTGAACAACCACGCCATGACGGAGGATCCCTGGGACTACGTGCACATCACCACCTGGAATTTTCTGCCATTTGTCTTGCGCCGGGTCGGGGTTGCGCCGGCTTGGGTGGTGCGTATTGCATTTGTAGTGTGGACAGGCGGCCTCGTTGCATTGGCAGCAACGCTGTGGCAAATCCGTGCCGTCCTTCGCCGTTTAGATTAAGGCACTTCGCCGTTCAGCTCGGCAGCAGAGTCTGTGTCCAGGTAAACAGTCACGTCCGGATGTGTGCGCAGAAGAGTCGACGGGCACGCAGTAGAAATCGGGTCATGAACCGTGGCCCGGATTACCTTCGCCTTACGCGGCCCAGGCACGGAGGCGATCAACTTTGGTACACGGAAGACAGTCGGGATCGTTAGCGTGAGTGCTCTCTCCGGCGCTTGCTCCCAGCTTGGGAACCAACCCTCCGCCGCTTGCTGCTGGCGGCACATCAAGTCCAAGGTGACAATCTTCATCTCCAGCGGATCATGGAAGTCAGCCTCGGCCGGTTCATTGAATGCCAGGTGACCGTTCTCGCCAATCCCGAGCAAACAGAGTTGTGGCTCAGCAACATGCAGTTCCTTCATGTAGTCCCGGCATACCGCTTCAAGATCCTTGGCGGTCCCGTCCATTTCGAAAAAAGCTCCCATGTCGACGCGTTGTGTCAGCCGCTGACGCAGAAAATTGCGGAAGGAGGCTGGATGGTTCTCGTCCAGGCCGACATATTCGTCCAGGTGAAAGCCTCGGACTTTTTTCCAGGGCAATGCGGGGGTTGAGGTTAGAAATTCCAGCGTATCGAATTGGGCGGCTCCGGTTGCAAAAATGATGCCAAACTGGTCCTGAAGCGCGGCCAAGCGCCGCATCTCCTCAGCGACTGCCAGGGCGGCCGCCTCGCCCGCTGCTTTTTTGCTGGGGTAGATCTTCAGCTTCATTTTTCCCGCGGTCAGTGATGCGATCTCATCCTTCGTTGTTTCCATAGCCACCTTTCTCTTATTCCGGAAATAGGTTTAATCTATCAACTTACGGCGCAGACGGGCGCAAACTTACGATCACGGAGTTTTAACCGATGCCCCAATCGGTCCAGGCAATCACCCCCGGCGACACCAGTGTAATGAACGCCTTGCTCAGCGACCAATTCACGCAAAAGCTTGAGACCCTCGCTCAAGCCAAAGCGGAGGAATACAAAGCCAATCAGCCTTACCCACACATTTGCCTTGATGATTTCCTACCCGGCGACGTGGCCGAAGCCGCACTCCGCGATTTTCCTGAGCCCAAGGAAGCAGATTGGCGTGCATACAAGGATGTGAATCAACACAAGAAACTGGCCTTCGATGCGGTGGAGAAGTTGCCTCCCTCGATCAGGGATGTACTCTACTTCCTGAATACCCGCCCCATGCTCAAGTTTCTTGAGACGCTGACCGGGATTCAAAGTGTGTTGCCCGATCCCAACTATGTTGGTGGAGGATTGCACCAGATCAGGCCCGGAGGACTTTTGGAAGTGCACGCCGACTTCAGTTATCACAACGGTCTTCGCCTGGACCGCCGCATCAACGTTCTGATCTATTTGAACAAAGATTGGAAAGAAGAATATGGCGGCCACTTTGAATTGTGGGATCGCGAGGTCAAGAGGGCGGAGAAGAAAATCCTACCCATCTTCAACCGCTGTGCCATCTTCAGCACCACAAGTGTGTCGTTCCATGGTCATCCGGTGCCACTGGCGTGCCCGCCTGATCGCAACCGGAAATCCATTGCGACTTACTATTACTCGAATGGTCGTCCGGAAGAAGACCCCGAATTGACCCACAAGCACGAAGTAGCATTCCAGCAACGTCCCGGCGTCAATCGAGTGAAGGCAAGTTTAGGGGTCCGAAAAGTTGTCAAATCGCTCATCCCGCCCATTTTCACTGACCTCTATCGTGGGCTTCGGAAATAAGCAGAAGGTTGGAGAGCTTTGTCGCCTTCACGCAAGGAGACGCTCTGGTCGGCGGCGATGTTGGTGAAGGTTTGCAACAGGTGGGAGGTCGGCCACGTGACCTCCATTTTCTCGACCTTCTGCGCCGCTCCGATGCCGATGTGTTGACGGAGCGGGTTGCCCCCGAAGCTTGAACCGTAGCCCACGGTGCGATAGATGTGACGTCGACCGTGGTCGGACGCAACCGTGAGACAGATGCGTGCGCCAAAGGCGGCGCGGTTTGTCTTCACACCTTCGAGAGCAACTGTGAGCCAATGATTTCCATGTCCCGGGTTGTGGTAGAGGACGCTCTGATAGGTGTCCCCGGGATAAGCTCCTCCCATCTCTTCAAACACGTCTTCGTTGCCGTCGTTTTCCAGGTCTCCAAAAACTACTCCATGGCCTTTTTGCAGGTTGCCGAACCCTCCCGAAGTCGTGACATCCTTAAAGACGATCCCGCGGTCATTGCGAAACATGCGGTTCGGTAACAGCGCCTGGTAGGAGCTTTCCCCGGTTCCCAGGTAGACATCGAGCCAGCCATCATTGTCCAGATCGCCGAAATTCGCACCCATGGGAAGGATGGCGCGGTCCAGACGCACCCTGGTGCTGACGTCTTCAAAAGTGCCATCGTGCTTGTTACGATAAAGGTGCGGCGTTTCCGCGTGATACGGGTGGCCGATCTCGAAGGCTCCAATGTCCTGGGGACCACCAAACGAGTAGCCGGCGACAAAAATATCCGGCCAGCCATCGTTATCGTAATCAAAGAACCATGTAGCAAAACTATTCTGTTGATGGTCGACACCGGCGGCATGAGCCACATCGGTGAACTTCCATCCGCTGGATGCGGGCGCTCCTGTGTGCAATGGACCATCATTGCGAAAGAGAGAATTGGGGCCGCCTTTGATGGAGATGTATAGATCGGGGCGGCCGTCATTGTTGAAGTCGCCCCAGGCTACTCCTTTCACGAAGCCGAGGTTGGCCAAACCACTCGGCCCAGCCATCTCGGTGAAAGTGCCATCGTGATTGTTGTGAAACAGCTGGGATGGGTTGGGATCGTCGGGCGTGGACTCGTGGGCCACGAACAGATCGAGCCAGCCGTCGTTGTCAAAGTCCGCCCAGGCCGCGGTTTGCGTGGGATGGAGCGACATGAGTCCGGCCTGTTGCGTGACATCGTCGAAGGTGACCTGACCGTTTTTGACCCCGTTGTTTCGCAGCAGTGACATGGGGTACTTCCCCTGCTTGCCCCACCAGCCGCCGCGCAGAACCAGAATGTCTGGACGCCCATCGTTGTTGTAGTCAGTGAGCACCAGGTTGAGCCCTCCGGTCTCGCCGAGCAAGCCGGCCTGCGCCGTGATGTCCGTAAAGGAGACTTGGCCGTTCTTGACCCCATCGTTTCGGAAGAGATGCATCTGATCGAGCGGCCCGGAAGAACTGACCACGATGTCGAGCAGCCCGTCGCCATCGAAGTCCTCCATGATGACTCCGCCGGCGTGACTAGTGAGATCGAGACCGGCGCTGGTCGCACGGTCGACGAACTCGCCAATATCATATTCGGAATCGAACAGGCGACTGGGTACGAGCCACTTCGCGGGAACACTCTGCGGATATTGACCGAGCTGCATATAAGCGACGTTGAGCAGCCAGCGTGATTCGTCGTCGTTAGGATATTTTTCGAGCAGCGCCGCGAACTCGCGAACCGCGCCTTCTGCTCCCCGCGTGATGTGGTGCACGCCGTCTGCCCTAATAGGAAAGATGCAGGACTTCTGTCCGTGGTTCTGCATGCAGTTCTGCTGCTCGCCCAGGCGCAGGTAAGCCAGGCCGAGCCACTCGCCGAGTTGCTTATCGTTCTCCGCAGGCAGCCGCCCCGCACTGTGGCTGCGCAAGGTTTCCAAATCTTCAATTGCGGCGTCGCTATAGCCCGCCCCCAGAAGCTCGATGGCGAGTTGCTGGCGCACAGTTGCCTCGTCGCGAAAGCTCAGATTTTTACGGAGAAGGGATTGATAGTACTGTGCGCGCTGTGCTTGCTTGGTGGCGTCGAACCTGAAGTCCGTTTCGCTATAAATTTTCTTGAGCAGTGCAGCCATGGCTTTTGTGCTTTGGGCCTGGTACACCTGTCCGTCGGTGGGCATGGGCGCGGGTGTGACCCATGCGGGATCCTCATGCGCCATAGGCATGGAACCGTGCGTTTGTCCTATGGATGCCGCAATACACAAGGTGAGCGGCCAGCTGAGATGGCGCATCACGTCTGCCTACTGCAACTTCTCCAGCTTGGGTTCGCTGGCTGCCTGAATTGTTTCCGCGGTATGGTTCTCTCTTGCGGCGTCCTCTTTACGGCCCAGCGCACGATACGCCTGGCCGAGCAGACTGTGGGTCATAAAGTTGCCGGGATCCATCGCTTCCGCCCTTTCCAGGTACATCAAGGCAGTCGACGGGGATTGTTCCCGCAGCAAAACTTTGCCCAGCAGAATAAAAGGAGCGGTCACATTGGGCTCTAGGATGACTGCCTGCTGCAGCGCCTGCAGAGCCTTCTGATACTCGCCCGCGCGGGAATAGGCATCCCCCAGCCGGTCGTAGATACCGCCTTCCAGCGGATTGCTCGCGCGCTCTTTTTCAAACTCGGCGATGGCGACGTCCATGTGATTTCCGGCGAGTGCGATTTCTCCCATCAGGGAGTGCGCCAGGGGTAGTCGCGGGTTAATCTCAAGTGCCTTTTGGGCGAACTGCTGGGCGATGGGGATGTACTCCCGGCGGAACATCATGCGCGCGGCGAGTAGGTAGGCGGATGCCGAATCAGGTGGAAAGTCATACTGAGCGGCGAAGGCGTGGCGAGCGTCATCGAAACGGCGCGTATCAAGGTAGCAGAGCGCGAGCACGTAACTGGGGTCGAAGCGCGTCTGCGCGGTCCAAGCCTGGGCTGCTGTGAGCTTGGGAATCGCGTCGTTGGGTCTACCGAGGCGGAATAGGGTCAGGCCGTCCATCTGCGCGGCATCCGCGTCGTGCGGGTCTTGAGCCACCGCCGCGGCGAAAGCGGCTTCGGCATCGACCAGGCGATTCAACGCATATAGGGCTTTGCCTTGCGCAAGCTTCACGCCGGCAGGCACAGGGTTTTCGGCGGCGAGTGTCTCCAGCCCTTTGAGTGCTCCGGCCGCGTCTCCTTTTTCGGTCATCTGTTGTAGTTGACTGAGAGGAGGGGGCGGCGCCGGTTCGGGTTTCGCAGCTGGAGCCTGGGGTTGGGTGGTCTGTGCGCCGCAATAGCCAAGAAGCGCGAAGGCCATCAGCGCAACGTATTTCTTCTGCCATTTCATGAACGCCTCAATTAGACCGATCCAAATCGAATTGTGCAAGGAAAACAAAAGCCGCTTTTTCGAGATGAAGCTCCAACCCGCGGACTTTGAGTGGGGGGCCCAGGTCTCGCTTTGAGACCTGGGTTTCTCCTAGCAAATGGGCCTGGCCGAAACACCCAGGTCTCAAAAGCGAGACCCTAGGCCACCCACTCAACAATTGTCCGCGCCATTTTCATCTCACGCTCACACTCCGCGACCCACTACGAGACTGCAAAGGTCTCTTACAAACCATTGACATTGTGATGACAGAGCACTGACACGTGCCGCGGTGCTGATTGTTACGTTGGGGATGAAGCACGAAGCCCCCTATGCGATCCATCATCACCACCCAGTTCAAGCAAACGAGGTTCTCGCGTTTAATACTTGTCTTCCGTGTAGCCGGTTGTGTGCTGTTGCTTTCTGCGCATCTCTCATCCGCACAGAACGTGCCCATCGTTTCAGGCGCCCTGGGCTTTTTCGACAGTACAAACACCGGAGTCAATTTCTTTCAGCCGGTGGCTGCCCCAGTGGTCGTTGCTCCGTTGGGCAAGCATTTCCTGGCGGAATCTCGATTCGACTTGCGCGGGCTATATATACCGAAAAACGGCACCAGCGGCCCCTATCAGGGCAGCTTCCTTCGGATCGACCCAATATCTGCAGCTCGATTACCTGGCATCGGAAAAAATAACCATTACCGCTGGCCGCTTTCTCACCCCGTTTGGCACCTACAACGAACGCCTTACCGCGATCTGGATCCCGAAGCTCCAGGATGCTCCGCTTATCTTTCCCATTGGCACGCGCACTACTGGTTCCAGTAACGGGGTCATGGCGAGGGGCGTACTGATTGCCAAGCCGCTTTTCCACCTCGACTACATTGGCTATTTTTCTGCGTCCAGCAACGTTCCCCAGTTTCAAGCAGGGCGCGCGGCCGGCTATCGTTTCGATGCGTATTTCCCAGGCAAGCGGGTCGAAATAGGAACATCCTATGGACGATTCCTGCAGGGAACCCACAACAATTCAACCGGAGTCCATTTCTGGTGGCAACCGTATCGGTTTCCTTTAGAAGTGCGCTCCGAATATGCGCACGGACAGCACGCGGAAGGCTACTGGATCGAGACTGCTTATCGGCTTTCGCAATGGAAAGGGCCTGATAGCCTGTTCGGCCGCTTAGAGCCCGTGTTTCCGGATGCAGCAAACTTTCCGCAATAGCCCAGGCCCGGGCGACGGTCTGCCCGCGGCCAATACCCAACAGGCTGATTTCGGCCTCGATTACCACTTCCCGCACGAAGTGCGCCTCAATAGCAGCTACTCGCGGAAGTTTTCCTCGACCGGCAACGCGAACATCTGGGACATATCGCTGACGTACCGATTTCTCTTTCCCATGTGGCGAGGTCACCAATGAACCATCATCGCTCAACGCTGGAAATACCTGCCATTGCCTCTCGCTCGTCTTTTCGCTGGGCAGTTGGCTGGCCTGGGCGCAGGCGGTCAAGACCTCCCGAGGCGAACGCGCAGGCTACTTCCAAACCGGCCCAACATGCAACAGTTGTTCAACGAATCCGGGAGAGCGTGCATTTCAGGCGAACTGCGGCCGCTGCCACAATCCGCCCGAGCAACTCATCACCCCGGATCACCGGAACCGTGCTCCGCCACATGCGGGTACGAGCTTTGCTCAGCCCCCAGGACGAGCGCGACATCTCTGAAATATCTGGCTCCATAACCATGACAACGGAGAAGAGAAAAGCTGATGAAACTCAATTCGACATTCCGCATTTTGATCGTTGCGCTGCTCGCCCATTCCCTGTGCCTGGCGATTGTCGCATGCCCAGGACCAGCCTCACCGCATCGAGATCGTTGCCAAACGTTTCGAGTTCAGCCCCGCTGAGATCACGCTCAAGAAGGGAGAGCCCGTCATCCTGGTGCTGACCAGCAAGGACGTCCAGCACGGTTTGAAACTCGAGGCATTTAACCAGGTGGT
The DNA here is from genome assembly GCA_963826875.1 of uncultured Acidobacteriaceae bacterium. Classification (GTDB taxonomy): domain Bacteria; phylum Acidobacteriota; class Terriglobia; order Terriglobales; family Acidobacteriaceae; genus PALSA-350. The sequence goes on from CAWGYP010000007.1 coordinate 287,308, forward strand.
CAAAGCCAACAAAGGTCAGACCAGCCAGGTGGAGTTCACTCCTACGGAGGCGGGCACTTTTGTCGCGCAATGCGCGGTCTTTTGCGGAGCGGGGCACGGATCAATGAAGTTGACCATCCACGTTACGGAGTAAGTATGCTGCCGGCAACCCTACTTCTGTTTGCTGAGTTTGTCCCTGATGCTGGGCGGCTGCAAGGTAAGCCAGCCAAGTGGGCTGGAGCGCGCGGTCGTGGTTGCTGCCGAGCACGACATCACCGTGGGAAACCGATCGCAGAAGAACCCTTTGCCCTTTAACAAACAAACTCTGGCGGCCGGAAAGGAAGCCTTTGGTCACTATTGCGTCGTTTGCCACGGACTCGACGGCCAGGCTACCGGCGTTCCATTTGCCGACCGTATGTCGCCGCCTATTCCGTCGTTGGCTTCGAGGCAAGTGCAGGACTACAGCGATGGACAGTTGAAATGGATTATCGACAACGGCTTAGCGCCTTCGGGGATGCCCGCTTCCAAAGGCACTCTCAGCGACGAAGAGATTTGGTCCATCGTCCACTTACCTTCGTCATTTGCCGCCCGCGGGTAGCCTTGGCGAACCCGAAATGTACAGCCACTAAGAAGATACCGGAGACGATTATGAAATGGCGGCAACGCGCAAGTAGGAACGTGGTGGAGGCTGTGGTCGCGGCATTCCGTGATCCGGCTGACGCGTCGTTGCGTCGTCTTTGGGCAATCAGGCCACATGAATGGAAACAGTCTTACCACTGGCTGGACGCGAGCGGGATGGCGCTCTACTTCCTCGACCAGCTTGAGTCGTCTGCACATCGAGACCGTTCTGCCCGCGGCAACGCTGTCACGGCTGCGCGGCAATCTCGCTGACAACCGGGAACGAAGCTCCGCCATGTTTGCGGAGTTGGCCTCACTGAACCAGTCGTTTCAGGCGGCTGGCCTGGTGTACGCAAACCTCAAGGGATTCACTCTTTCTCCTGAATCGTGCCCCCGGCCTGAATTGCGCTGCCAGCTCGACTTCGACTTTTTAGTGGATGGCACTCAGTTGAGTCTGTGCCGGGATCTCCTCAGCAAGACAGGGTATGAGCTGATGGCAGCAAACTCCGATGTTTGGGAGTTCAAAGCCGGATCGTCAGAGATGGTAAGCGTCAAGGATCATTACAAAGCGAGACCGCAGCGCTGCGTCGAACTGCACTTCGCATCCTCGGTAGCGCCGCCGTACTTGCCTTTCCGCGACCGGCGCCTGGAAAGGCTTGGCAGTCATTCCTGGGCGGCGGCCTTACCTTTCCCGCCCTGACACCCGCCGATCAATTTATCGCCCAGGCCCAGCACGTCTTCAAGCATCTTTGCAGTCCGTGCCACACGCCTGTCGTGGCTGCTTGAGTATCAGCGCCACGTGAGCACTCGTTATCACGATCAGGCCTTCTGGAATGCGGTGCGCGCACAAGCGGGCACGCACCGCCGCACCTCGATCGCCATCGGCCTGACAACGCTGCTATCCTCCCGAATCTTCGGTTGGGAAGCGCCGCCTCAGCTTGAGGAGTGGACTTCTCACCGTTTGCCCGCCGGCGTCAGGCTTTGGGCCGACCAGTACGGAAGAGAATCGATCCTGGCAGACTTTCCCGGCACGAAACTCTACCTCCTTCTTGAGGAGGAGTTGAGAGGCAACGATCAAGCCTGGAAACAAACCAGGCGCACCACCCTGCTCCCCTTGCATCGCGCTCCAAGGATCTTAAGCACCAATGCCCAGGACAACGTGTGGAAGCAAATCCGTGGCGGAGTTTCACCAGGTGCGCTTTGTTCTTTTTCGCCTTCGTTTCCACGTTGTCGAAGGATTGCACTACCTGATCGAGCGTCACGCTGGAAACGGCGGCGCGCGGCTTTGCGGGAACTCAATCCCGACCTGGTTATTGACTGAACGATGCCCATGAAAAATCGAACGACAACACGACTGAAAGATCGACTCATAGCGGTTGTGGCCCTGCTTGGGTTGTGCGGCAACGCTTTCGCACAGCAAGCCACGCCGCCTGCTTCTTCTCCTTTGTCCCCCTCGACAGAGACGAGCTCTGCGGACACCGATTCAACCACCACCACCTCCGTCGCATCGCAGCAGCTCAACACGCGCGGCTCTCTGACGGCAATGCAGATCATTTCAATTTTGCAACAGAAGCCGGAGTTGGTCCCGGAGCTCAAGCAGGTGGTGGCCGATCAATTGCAACAGCAAGGGACCACGATTCAAGCCGACTCCATCACCGACGAGATGCTCTTCAGCCAGATCTCGACCAATCCCGCGTTGCGTACCAGCATAACCATTTGGCTGCGCGCTCGCGGTTACGTTTCGGCTGACGAAATGGATCGCTTGCTTGAGCGTGCGGCTTATGAAGATGACAATCAACAATCTCTGCCCGCCAGCTCGCCACTCGACAAGCTCAGCCTATCGGCTAGCGATCGTGCCCAAAGCGGATCGACTTCCGCCATTGGCCAGCAAGCTTTCCCCGATGACGTCACTTCCGCAGCCCGCGCAAAACGAATAACTCCGTCAACAGAGCGCCCAACAAACAAGACTGAGAATAGGACCCAGAGCGTTACCGACGAGCCCGAATCCCTTCATCTGCCAACGCCATACAATCTGCGTTCGTTGCGTGACCTGTACACCCAGGTGCCTCCGGATAGCGTAAAGCTCAAACGTTTCGGTTCTGAGGTCTTCACCAATCGCGATCCACTGACGGGTGGCGGCCTGGCAAACCGCACCACGCCCGTCGATCTTCCTATCGGTCCGGACTATGTGCTCGGGGCCGGCGATAGCCTCACCATTAATCTTTGGGGAGGTATCTCGCAAATCTTTCCCCGCACTATCGACCGCGAAGGTAAGATCGCGCTCCCTGAGGCGGGTTCTCTGGTGGTAGCCGGGCTCACCCTTCAGCAGGCCCGCTCAAACATCGAAAGCGCGCTGAAGCAGCAGTACCACAATGCCCAGGTCGACGTGACCATAGGCCGGTTGCGTACGGTGCGGGTATACGTGGTGGGCGATGTGCAGCGTCCTGGCGCGTATGACGTCAGCTCACTCTCGACGCCCCTCAACGCCATCTATGAAGCGGGCGGTCCCACCAGCGTCGGCTCGCTTCGCATCGTGCGTCACTATCGCGGACAACAGTTGGTTCGCGAAGTCGACCTCTATGACTTTTTCCTTCACGGCGAGCGTATGGATGACGAGCGCCTGCAGGCTGGCGACACGCTGCTCATTCCACCATCTGGTCCGCAAGTGGCCATCTTCGGCATGGTCAAGCGACCCGCAATTTATGAGCTCAAAGGAAACGCAACGCTGAAGGATGTGCTCGATAACGCGGGCGGCGTCACGGTAGCCGCCGCGCTCAACCACATCACCATCGATCGTATTGATCCCAACAAGCAGCGCGAGACGGTGAGCCTGGAGTCTTCTGCCACAGACACGCCGCAGGCCACTCTGGCCCAGATCGCGTCCTTCGCGGTTAAGGATGGTGACCGCGTGCATGTAGCGTCGATCCTGCCTTATAGCGAGCGTGCCATTTACGTAGAAGGCCATGTGACCCGGCCGGGCAAACTTCCTTTCCGCGATGGCATGCAGTTGACCGACGTCATTCATTCTTACCAGGACCTGCTGCCGGAGCCCGCGGCGAAAGGCGACATTATTCGCCTCGTAGCCCCTGATTTTCATCCCGAGACAATTCAATTCGACCTGGCGGACGCGTTGATTGGCAACAACAGAATTACCCTGCAGCCTTTCGACACCATCCGTATCCTCGGCCGGTATGAGGTGGATGGGCCGCAGGTAGTGATACGGGGCGAGGTCCTGCGGCCAGGCTCCTATGCGCTGTCACAGGATATGACGCCCATGAAGCTGGTCACCATGGCCGGTGGTTACAAGCGCGATGCATTGCTCACCAATGCTGACCTCGCCAGCTACACCATCAAGGATGGGGAAAAGGTAGTTACTGAGCGAACCGAACTTCCTATCGGGAGCGATGTATTCGATCACGCCCCTCTTAAGTCAGGTGACATCCTCACCATCCACCAGCTATCGGGATGGAACGATATTGGTGCCTCAGTGATTCTCGAAGGTGAGGTCACCTACCCGGGCAGCTATGGACTGAAGGAAGGCGAGCGTCTTAGTTCTGTGCTCCGCCGTGCCGGCGGACTGCGTGACACCGCCTATGCGGCCGGTGCGGTCCTGATTCGTACTCAGGTGAAGGATTTAGAGGAGAAAACCAAGACCCAACTCATTCATCAGATCGAGACTTCCTCAGCATCGGCACGCCTTGCGCCAAATCTTGGCAGTGGGCAGGAGCAGGCCCAACTCCTGCAGGCGGCTACTCAGCAACAGGCCGAGGTGCTGCAGCGTTTGAAGACCCAACCGGCCAGCGGACGACTTGTCATCCATATCAGCGCAGACATCAATAGTTGGGCCGCCACTCCCGCCGATATCGAAATGCATACCGGCGATGTGCTGACCGTCCCCAAACGTCCCGGCTTTGTGTTGGTGAGCGGACAGGTCTATAACGCGTCTGCCATTACCTACGTCCCCGGTAAAGAAGCCAGCTGGTATCTCCGCCGCGCAGGCGGCACGAACGACATTGCCAATCGCAAGGAAATTTTTGTCATACGCGCCAACGGATCCGTCATCGGGAGACGATCTGGCGAATGGTACGGCTCAAACGTTCTCTCCACTCGTCTTGATCCGGGGGATGTCATCGTCGTTCCGCAAAGGATCATCGGCGGGTCGCTCTTCTGGAAAAACCTGCTCACCGTAGCCCAGATATCTTCCTCCATTGCTTTCACCGCCGCAGTAGCCGGGGTCTTCTAGGTTTCGTATGAGAACTTCCACGATGCTCCTGCTGGTGCCGCTCATGATCGTGCAGTGCTATGCCCGGGCACACGGCGACACACCAGATGGCCACGAAGACTGCGATTCCTCGAACATGGCGTCCACGTATGTTCCGATTGAAAGCTGGATCTATCCCGCGATTGAGAGGCTGGCGCTTGCCGGCTACATCCAGACCGCGTTTGCAGGCTTGCGTCCCTGGACGCGTATGGAAGTAGCGCGCCTGATAAGCGAAGCACAAGAACGACAAGTCGATCTCGACTCCCAGGATGCCGTCGACGAACAAATGAATTCGCTGGTAAAAGCGTTGGTCGCACGAGTTTGCCGCCGAGCTTCGTCAGCGGGACGGCGAGTGCAATCGCCAGGCCACGATTGACTCTATTTACTCGCGCAGTGCGGCGATCGCTGGTTCCCCGATCACGGATGGCTACCACTTCGCCCAAACCCTCGTGAACGACTACGGGCGGCCTTATGGCCAGGGAGAGAACCTCTACAGCGGCATTTCGGCCCGTGCGGCTTCCGGCTCCTTCGCGTCCTATGTGCGCTTCGATCTGCAAAGAACCGCGCCGGCGCCGATGACTCCTGCGTCAGCGGATGCCGCCATCGCCGCCGCCGACTTTACCCCGCTTGCTGCCCAGGGGCCGCTGTCCGGCTTTACTCGCGGACGAGTGCTCGAAGGTTATGTCTCCTATGCGTTTCACAACAATCAGTTCAGCTTTGGAAAGCAAGCGATGTGGTGGGGCCCGTCTAAAGGGGGGCCGCTGCTATTCAGCAACAATGCGGAGCCGATTACCATGCTCCGCTATGATCGCGTCTCGCCCATCGAGCTCCCGGGCTTTGGCCGATTCCTCGGCCCCATTCGGGCGCAGTTCTTTGTGGGTCGCCTCTCCGGTCAACAATTTACCCATGTGGGGGACCAAACGTTCGGTCAGCCAGGGGTTGCGCTCGGCAACCAGCCGTTTATTAATGGCCAGAAGTTTTCGTTTAAGCCCAGACCCGAACTGGAATTCAGCGTCTCTCGCACAACCATCTTCGCCGGTGCGGGAGCTGGCTTTACCACTGCCACTTTCTTGCGCAGCTTATTTTCTACCGGCAACTCCGCCCCCGGAAAGACTGACCCGGGTGATCGCCGGTCCGACGTGGACGTCCAATTCACAGTTCCAAAACTCCACGATTTGCTGAAGATTTATGTGGATACGTTCACCGACGACGAGCTCTTTCCCCTTGCCTACCCCACCCACAGCGCGTGGTCGCCAGGATTTTATGTTGCACACCTGCCGCATCTCCCGCGCGTGGACTTCCGCGCCGAAGGGTATCTAACCCCCCGCCGCACCTTTCCCGGGTTCTACTACTTCAATGTCCATTACTTGAGCGGCTATACCAACGAACGACAGCTTCTGGGCAGCTGGATCGGACGCGAGTCCAACGGATATCAGTTGTGGAGCACGTGGTGGATCTCTCCTCGGAGCTCGGTACAGCTCCGCGCCCGTGATCAAAGCGCCGCTTCCGTCTTTCTCCGCGGTGGAGCTCTTCGCGACCTGGAAGTCAGCACGGATCTTGCTCTAAGCCCTCATTGGCAGCTAAGTGCAGCCGTACAACAGGAGCGCTGGAGGTTCCCTCTCTTTTCTGCGTCACCACACAACAATGTCACCACGACAATCCAGCTTTCCTTCCATCCCAAAGCAGGAGGACTCTAATGGCCACAGCTGAGATCATGGCGACCCATGCGCAAACCATGCCGAATTGGGTCAGAAACGCCACTCTGCTGTGGGATCGTCGACGCCTGCTGCTGAGAGTGGCCGGTGTAACTCTTGTACTGAGCGCTGTCATCGCCTTCCTCATTCCCAAGCGTTATGAGTCCGTAGCACGACTCATGCCTCCGGAACAGCCCTCTTCAGGTGCCGCCATGCTCGCCGCGCTGGCCGGTCATTCGCTCGGAGGATTGGGAGGATTGGGTAACCTCGCCGGTCTGTTGGGAGGGAGAACCTCGGGTGCCTTGTTTATCGATCTTCTCCACAGCCGCACCATCAGTGACCGTATCATCGACCGCTTTAACCTGCAGCAGGTTTACAAGAAGCGCTATCGCATCGACACCGTCAAATACCTCGCACACCATACGACGGTGGTTGACGACAAAAAAAGCGGAGCGATCACGGTTACGTTTAACGATACTGACCCGCGGCGTGCGCAGGCAATCACGCAGGCTTATCTTGACGAGTTGAATAGCCTCGTGACCCACGCCAATACCTCTTCCGCGCGCCGGGAACGTGAATTCATCGAGAAACGGCTGGTGAGCGTGCAGGCCGAACTGCAGGCGGCGGAGAAAGCACTCGGTCAGTTCTCCAGCAACAACGTGACCTTCGACATCAAGGAGCAGACCCATGCGATGGTTGACGCGGCGGCGAAGCTACAGGGCGAGCTGATCGTTGGTCAGTCAGAGCTCGATTCGCTGCAGCAAATCTATGGGGATGGGAATGTACGCGTGCGCGCCGCCCGCGCCCGCATCGGAGTGTTGAAGAGCGAACTCACCAAAATGAGCGGTAGCCCTTCTGACGAGTCCACGCGGAGATAGCTCCGAGCTATACCCATCCCTGCGGCAGATCCCAAAGCTCGCGGTTCCTTATGCCGACCTCTACCGGCGTGTCCGCATTCAGGAAACGGTTTTCGAATTGCTGTCCCAGCAATATGAGATGTCGCGCATCGAGGAAGCGAAAGACACTCCGGTGGTCGCGGTGTTCGATCAGCCGCTGGTTGCGGAGAAAAAGTCTTTTCCGCCACGTTTGCTGATCATCCTGATCGTCACTGCGCTTGCCGTCATGACAACGTCGTTCTACATCGTTCTGAGTGCCATGTGGCAACAGGTGAGCCCAGCCGATCCAAGGAAAATGCTGGCCCACGAAATTAGCCAGAACTTAAGCAGCCAGCTGGAACGCCGCCTTCGCCGAAGGGTTGGTGCGCAATGAGAAGTCATCTCTCAAACGCAGCCTACGGTGTGCTCGATTACGCGGCCTATCCCATTGCCATGCTGGTCTCCGCTCCAACGCTGTTGAAACATCTGGGCGTCGCGCAGTACGGCATTTGGATCGTGACCACCGCCGCGCTGAACACTGGCAGCATCATCGCTTCGGGCTTTGGAGACGCCAACATTCAGTACATCTCGAGTGCCCGGAGCTATGGCGATTCTGATGTGCTGTTGCGGGCGGTTCGTAGCATGTTGGGCATCAACCTACTGCTGGGTGTCGCGCTCGCGGTTGTTTCTTGGATGCTGGTACCGCTTGCTGCCAGGCATGTAGCAGGCTCTGCGACCGGCCTCGAAGCCGCCTGCCTGCTGTCGCTCCGTATAGCCAGCGCTCTCATGCTGGTGCGGGCAATCGAGAGCGTTTGCGTCAGCACCCAAAGAGCTTTCGAGCGATATGGGGCTGCGGTCGGCATAAGCCTTTTAGCCCGAGTGATCACCGTGGCAGCGGCTGTGCTGCTCAGCATGCGCGGATTCGGGGTGACCGCCATTATGGCGGCCACCGCTTGCTTCATGGTTCTATCGACGGCTGCCCAGCTCATCCGGTTGAAGCAGTACCTGGGAGCATCGTCGCTTCTGCCTTCGTTTGATCGCCAAGCCACATCTGCGCTGTTTAGCTTCGGAGCATTCAGCTGGCTACTCGCTGTCTCGAGTGTTGTCTTTACGCAAGCTGACCGCCTGCTGCTGGGCGTGTCGCTGGGGGCAACTACGGTTACGGCCTATGCGTTGTGTGTGCAAATGGCGCAGCCGGTTTATGGCCTCGCGGCTTCCGGTCTGCATTTTCTATTTCCTTACCTATCCGCGCGAAATGCAATCTCAGAACCGGCCGCAATCAGGAAAGCTGTCCTGGCAGCGTTCGCCGTCAACCTTCTGATCGTGGCCGTTGGAACCGGCATCCTGCTGTTCTATGGTCCCGGCGCACTTTACGCATGGGTTGGCCGATCGGTTGCTCAAAGTGCAGTCAGCATCCTCACCCCGATCGTCTGTAGCTTTGCGCTGCTGGGGTTGAGTGTCACGGGCTATTACTCATTGCTCGCGCTTGGCCATATTCAAATGGTCACTGCGCTCAATCTTTTCGGTGGTCTGATCATGCTGCTGCTCATGGTCTGGCTGCTGCAGTTGCAGGGCGTTCACGGAATCGCGATGGCGCGTCTATCCTACGGGCTCATCGCTTTACTGATGTACGTCCCGCTGGCCCGTGTGCTGGGGGGCGCACGGGCGCCATCTTTATCGTCCTCAGGCATTCGCCCAGTCTGTGAGGACGTATGAGCACCAGCGCCGCAATCGTCAGGCTCCAAACCGCTGCTCAGCCTTGCAGTCTGATGGCTGCGGCCGTCGGGTCGTACTTTGCCTTTCGCTATGCCACGGAATACTTATTCTTTCAATCAAACCCGCGCGCCGGCGCGGCATTCAGTGTTGCGCTGAACCTCCTGTTTTTTGCCGTAGTCTTATTCCATTCACTGGGAACTGCGCCCAATACTTTGCGCGCGACCGTGCGAGTGCCTGCCTTCCGGGCGGTCACCGCCTTTCTGCTGGTCGCACTTTTCAGTTTGGTGTGGAGCGCAACCGTGTCAGTAGGTGTTGCGTTTGCTTATTGGTGCGGGGTGGTCGCAGACGTGGGCATGGTCGTATTGCTACTGCGCAACGGACCGGCGGAGCCGATTTCGGCTTCTCTCATGAAGGGATACGTGTGGGGAGCCCTCCTGATTGCAGTGATTATCTGGCTATCGCCGACCATGCAGGATTTGCGCCCCGGCGATGACGAGTACTTCAGCCCCAATGCAATCGCCTTGATCTGCGCTTTCGGTGTCTTCATGGCGCAGTATCTCAGCCGTTCGCATCGATCGTGGAATGTTGCTGCCGTTCTTCTCTCCATCACACTATTGCGTACGCTCAGTAAGACGACCATCGCCGCGTTTGTCGTAGGGGAGGCTCTGCTGCTCATTCGCGATTCTGCCATCACTCGCCGCAAGCTGCTCGCGATCGTGGCGAGTGCCGGCCTGGTAATCGCGGCATTCTGGAAGTTGATTACGGCCTATTTCGTGGTCTATACCACAACCGGCAACGAGGCCGAGACTCTCACCGGAAGAGTCGGTATCTGGGACTACGTTTGGGAAGCCTCGCTCGAACAGCCCTGGATCGGACACGGATTTCACTCCTTCCGCAACGTAGTGCCGGCCTTTGGCGTCTTCGAGGCCTGGCACGCACATAACGAGCTACTGCAACTGTTTTACGCCTACGGAATCGTCGGGTTAATGCTGTTCATTGCTGTATACGGCAGTTTGTACCTGCAGCTCCGCCGTCACGCCTCGGGTTCGGATAAGGCGCTGTTCTACGGCCTTCTTCTCTTCATCCTGATACGAGGTTTTGGTGACACCGATCGCTTCGAACTCACCCTGCCGCTTTGGTTTGTGTTTCTCATCAGCGCGCTCTTGCACGCCCCCCAGCCCACGCCGATAAAGGACGGCCAATCATGAACATCGTCATCGCAGTCGCCGGCTCCTCTACCCATCTCTCAGGAGTCTCTCGTCATGCCGCAAACCTCGCTCGGTGTCTGCTTACCCGCGCCGGTGTGACTGCAATCCATGTAGTCGCTGGGGCGTCTCAGTGTGATTTGATGGACTCGGCGTTACCGCGCCAGGAGCCCAGAATCACACTCCACAAAGCAGAGATGGGTGGTGATGCCATCAGCCGCAATCTCTGGTACTACTACCGGTTTCCAGATATTGCCCGGCGGCTCAAGGCTGACATCGTTCACTTTTCCTATCCCGCTCCGGTAAACCGAAGCGCGCTCGATTGTCCTGCAGTCGTTACTCTGCACGACCTGTACCCGTACGATATTCCGTCGAACTTTGGCTTTCCCAAGGTCCTCTTCAACCGTGCGATCCTGCAGCAGTGTCTGCATGCTGCGGATAAGATTGCCTGTGTCTCCGACACCACCTTAAGGCGTCTCTCCTTTTATGCTCCGCGGGTAGCTGCGCGGCGCGCGGTTACCATCTACAATTGCGTCGATCCCGGACCGCCGAGCTCAGCCGTAAGCCCCATCCCAGCCTGGAATGGCCAGCCGTTTTTGCTCTGCGTTGCCCAGCACCGGCGGAACAAGAACATAGTCGTTGCTCTACGTGTTTTTCAGCGCCTCTTGTCGTCAAGAGAAATCAGCCCAAACGCATCGCTGGTCTTAATTGGTATCGAAGGGCCGGAGACAGAAAACATCCATCAAGCCATCAACGAACTCGGGCTCCAGCAGCGGGTCGTCTTCTTGAGGGGAATCGGCGACGCCGAGCTGCAGTGGTGCTACAAGCATTGCGAACTGCTGCTGGCGCCTTCTCTGATTGAGGGCTTCGGACTGCCTATTGTCGAAGCAATGTTTCATCACTGCCGCGTCGTCTGCTCCGATATTCCGGCATTCCGTGAAGTCGGTGGATCGTACTGTCACTACGTCCCTTTATCCTCGTCGCCTGAGGACGCCTTTGTGCGCGCGACCCGCGAGGCTCTCACCACCCTCCGGTTTCGTACGCCAACCGTCGATCGCTATGCCAGCGACCGCATTGCAAAGGCGTACTTTCAGCTCTATACGGAATTGCGCCATGGCAGCACCGCCATTGAAGAGGAAACTGCCTGCGATGTGGGCTGCACTCTTGAAAGGAGTGGATCTTGAGAATCTCAAACAGTGCCTCCACCGCGCGGCAGAAGCAGATTTTGCTCGAGTGCATCCTCAAAGACCCTAAACATTCGTGGCTGAAGTACATGGACAACACCCAAAGCTTGCGCGCTTGCGTCCGGCTCTACCTGGGCAAACTAAGCTTTACCAGTACGAGCGGGCAGCGTGTATAGACGTGTTTCCGCGGGCGCACAGCTAGCGTTGCTCGGCTTGCTGGGCTCGTTGCTCTTGGGATACACCCTGCCGCGCGCATGGAGAACGCTCAACACCGACTTTCCTAATTACTATCTCGCCGCCCGGCTTGTTCGTGACGGTGTTGACCCTTCGCGGGCCTACGAGTGGATCTGGCTGCAGCGAGAAAAGGACCATCGCAATATCGATCAGCCGGTTGTCGGGCTGGTACCGATTACACCCTTTTCTACTCTGGCCATGTGGCCTATCGCAGGCTTGCCACCTCTAGTGGCGAAACACGCATGGTTAATTTTGAATCTCGCCCTGCTCTTTCCCATTGTCTGGCTGATGCGATCTGTCAGCGGTTTATCCCTATTGCAAGTGGGCTGCCTTGTGGGTTTATGCTTCCCCTTGCATCGAAACTTTCTTTACGGCCAGTACTATGTAGTTCTGCTCGGAATTCTGACTGCCGCGCTTTGGGCCGTCCAGCGACAGCGTAACTATCTCGCCGGTTCTCTGCTTGCCCTGGGCGTGGCGGTCAAGATCTTCCCTGTCATCCTGGCGCTCCACTTTGTCAAGAAGAAGAACTGGGCGGCGCTCATTGCTTGTCTGTTCACCGGCATCCTCTGTGCGGTGACCTCCATATCAGTCTTTGGATGGAGTCTTCACCGCACCTATTTGCTTCAGGTCCTTCCCGGAACTCTTCGAGGAGAGGCTCTCGATCCTTACAACCTCAGCAGTTCTTCGCTATCGAGCCTGCTTCATCGGCTCTTCATCTTCGAGCCACAATTAAACACCCACCCGGCCCTGCATGCTCCCTGGCTCTTCGCCGTTCTTCACCCTGCACTTCAGTGGGCATTGCTGCTGCCGGCTTTGCTCTGGATCGACGCTCGAGATTCGTCTGCCACTCGCACTGGTCTTGAGTGGTCGGCGTTGCTGCTGGCGACACTCACTCTCACGCCCTTGCCTGCCTCTTACCACTTCACTGTGCTCATTCTCCCGGTCGCCGTTATTTGCGGGTACCTTGTTCGCGAAGGGCGCGGCGCCCTGCTCATCGTTGTCATCGCACTTTATCTCGCGGTTGGTAATCCGCTATGGAATACAGCGCCTGTGGATGGCTGGATGGCTCTTCTCCATGTAAAGCGGCTGTACGCGCTCATCTTGTTGACAGCGGTCGCGCTCTTCTTAATCAGAAGTGGCGCCCGCGCGCAGCAGCGAGTGTGGTGGCTCGCCGGAGCTGCCGCGGCTCTCACCATCAACATCGTTGGCGGCTTGAAGCATCAGCAGGGCTTGTTTGACGACTACCCTTACCGGCTCCCCATGGGCCAGCAAATGTACCTGGCGGCCCAACCAGTTCCACAGGGGAGCGAGATTCAAACCATCGCGCTCATCCGAACCGGTTACCGCAGAGCCACAATAAGTGACGATACAGTTCGCATCAGTTCTGCCGATGTTGTGAATGATGAGCTATCACTTACGGCCGGAGGAGGTCAGCTCTGGACGGAAGTAGTGGGGGCGCGTTCCATCCTCGAGTCAAGCTTTGGACCCTCCATCCTCGACACCGAGTCGCCGGCCACACTCGCAGGTGGAAACGAACTTGCCTTTCTCCGTGAGACAGATGGCCGTAAACAGCTCTTCGTTGGCGGCCAGCAACTCACAACGCCAACCTCCGGCTGGAACCTCGAAGAGATTTCCATTTCACCCAACAGCTCCATTATTGTTGCTGCGACCAAAAACAGAGGAGAATCCCGCCTCTACACGGTGAGGGGTGTCGATCAATTGGAGCTAATTCCTGTCGGCGAAGCGCGCTATCCGGCGATCTCCCCGGATGGCGGCTGGCTTGCGTTCAGCACCTTTCAATCCGGTTACTGGAACCTATCCTTGCGCAACTTCAGCAGTGGCGAAGTGCGCCGTCTTACGACCGTGGGCTGCAATCAAACTCAACCCGCCTGGCTACCCGACTCCAAAACGCTGCTTTACAGCAGTGACTGTGGCCGAGCGGTGGGTTTTACTGCCATCTGCAAGCGGCGATTTGTGCCCTGAGTTCCATGCCTAAGAGAAGTAAGGCTTGCTCATAATTCCGCCGCGCTATTAGGTCGAAATCATGACCAAACGTCGACAATTTGGTGACAACCCGCCTTCCAACTTTACCTACACTCAGCCATATCGGTAACTGTATGGCGACCTGGAATGATTTGGTTCGCCCCCAAGTATGAATTCTGATCGAAAGCGTTCTCTGTTGCTCCTCGTGCTGCTCGTCCCCGCACTGTTGCCGGCCCATGCCGGGATCCTCGACCGCGGTAAGGTGCAGCTGATCTGCCATCGGACGGCGAACCGTGACATGCCGGAGAACACTTTAGATTCGCTGGCACTCGCCGCGCGCATGGGCTGCAATATCGTCGAGATCGACATCAGAAAGACGCTGGATGGCCAGCTTGTTCTCAATCATGACGACTTCCTTGAGCGGCTTACGAGCGGCATGGGGAATGTCGAGCTGACATCCTACGATGAACTGCAATTGCTGGATGCCGGAGTCTGGATGGGCGATAGGTTTCAAGGGATGCGCATCCCCCGTTTCGATGAAGCCCTGCGGATAGCTCGCGAGCAGGGAATTGGTCTCGACCTGGACATCAAGACGAAGGGCATTGCGCCCCTGATTATTGAAGCCCTGGAACGGGAAGGCATGCTGCAGCAGGTCATCTTCGGCGGCGAATGGCAGGATGTGAAGGCTCTCTACCCTGACGCAAATCGTGATCCCGTCGCGTGGGTCGAGCCCGGTTGCATCAAGACGCAGGTGGCGGAATTGAAGCAGCAAGGGAAATTCGTAGTGGCGAATTTCTCCGGCAACGCCCATGAAATGGATCTCGCCGCAATGCGCGAAGCCGTGGCCGCAGGCGTAGATGCGCTGAACGTGGATTACCCACGCGTGGCCGCGGATGCCGTGGGGCGCCCGGTAGAAGCTAAACTCGCAGATCTGGCGCGCACTGCATCGGCTGGTCCGGCGCCCTTGCGCCTGGCAGCCATAGGCGAGCTGTCTCACTACACCGGCTTTCCCACACAGCAACTATTCATTCGTTGGCTGCGCGATCCGGACGACCGCATCTCCCGCGCCGCAGCAGTAGCGCTCGTGATTGCCCGGCCGGCCACCCCCACGCAGGTCTACGTTGACGCGACTTCCGCGCCTGAGAAAACAGCTCGCCAGAATGCAGCCTGGGCTATTGGGATCACTGGCGCCCGAGCCACAGGCCCTCTTCTTTCGTTGCTAGGTGACAAAGACCCCGGGGTTCTCAAGGAAGCCCTGCTTGCGCTGAGCCGCTGCCCGGGGGAAGTGTCCGCGGAAGCGCTTCTGCCATTCCTGGCCAATGCCGCACCAGAAGTGCGCGGAGCCGCTGCACTGGCTCTTACCCGGCATCAACCTCAGGTGGCCGCTTCTGCGGTGATCGATCTACTCCATCGTGACGAAGAGCATGCTGCTCGCGGACACCTCAGCGGGAAGCTTACCCCGGAACAGATCAGGACCATCGAGGCTGCCTACCGTGAACAGATGAAATTGATCCAATCGCTCGAGTCCCTTCCACCCGAAGAGGCTCGCCGTTCGCTCGCGGACCAGGCATTTCGTCCTGTCAAAGACTATTCGCGAGTCACCGCGTTGGTTGCCGGCTACCAACTGTGGGACCGCATCGCCGCCGATCCCGCCGCCGCCATGCAGGCACTGCGATCCACCAACGTGGAAGTCGCTGATCGTGCCGAGTGGACTTTAGTGAAAGCCGGGCCTTCCGTTCTCCCGCAACTGCGCGACGCGTTGCCGTTGAGCGACCCGGCTTCCCAGGTGCGGATCATTCGCATCCTCGGCTGGCAGGGCGATCGTGAATCCCTACCGTTGCTGCGTAGACTGCAGCACTCAAATCCTCAGGGCTCAAATCCTGAGAACGAAGCCTTGACCGCCTGGGCAATAGAAAAAATTGAGGTGCTCCAATTTCAGCCATGGACAAAGTAATCAATTTCCCCGTGCCGCGCGCTTTCCGCAACTATCCGGCGCTTCTCAGGGAGCTACACCCGGCGTCTGACGCCAACACGGGAGAAGCCATGGAGCTCGAAACACTTGAGGAGCAAACCTTCATCGACGATCCCCTTTTATGCAAGGTGGACCTGCCACTGCGAGCAGTGTTCTATCCGCTTGGCTTCGCCTTCGAGATCACCACGAACAGTCAGGCTGTGCTGGATGCGGCCGGCCAGAGTTGGGGTCACACCAAACAACGTGACAGTGGCCCCATCCTGCGGCTCCGCATCGGGGTCACCAAGGGTACTTCTCAGAACTGTCCGCCAGGCCCCGTAGTCCGGTGCCAACAGAATTTGCTGTCGATGGTCGCGGATGCCCACAACCAGGCGATTTGCGATCTCAGCGCCGGCTTTGCTTTCGCCTGGCTCACGGAAGACGCAGTTCGTCATCCCAGCTATACCCGATACCACTTCCTCGAGGCAGTTGCTCTCATCCTCATCTCTACTTCCTATGCCACGCCCGTCCATGCCGCGTGCGTCAGCCGGTACGGGAGGGGCTTATTGCTGTGCGGCGATTCCGGAGCCGGGAAATCGACTCTGGCCTACGCCTGCGCTCGCAGCGGATGGCTTTTTACGTCCGATGACTCCAGCTATCTCAAGCACAATTCCCGCGAGCTCCGCATCGTCGGAAATTCGCATCAGTTACGTTTCCGGCCGTCTGCCAGGGATCTCTTTCCCGAGTTGCAGGGCAGAAGCATTACTCCGCGCGCCGAGGGCAAACCTTCCATCGAAGTGCCGACCGCCGAACTGCCAGGAATCGTCACCGCGGACGAGGCATTGGTTCATCACATCATTCTGCTGAATCGATGGCCCTCTGCGCACGCTGAACTACTGCCGCGTCCCAGGGAAGCCGCCCGGCGATACTTTCAGCAATATCTCGCATTTCCTGACAAGATTCGGCAGGCACAGTCCGAAGCGCTCCAGACCCTTTGTGCAGCCGACGTCTATGAACTCCGCTACCAGGATCTTCAGCAGGCAGTCGACTGCCTCAACCGTCTTGCTCTCATGCCGGTCAAACCCACATGATCCGTCTGTCGAACCCGCCTCGCGGACAGTTCTGGCTTTTCTACACTGCCTCGTTGTTCTACAGCTTTGGGTTCTCGATCTTCTTTTTTCTCTTTAACCTCTATCTGCTCGGCTTCCACCTTACCGAACGCTCTTTGGATCTCATCGGCGGCCTGATGGCGTTTGGCAGCATCTTGGGGACCATCCCCGCCGGCATCTGCGCTGAGCGCTTCGGCATCCGTACAACGCTCGTAACCGGTCTTTCCTGCGCGGTAGTGTTTTCCCTGTTGCGCATCTACTTTGTCGCCCAGCCCACACAGTTCGTGCTCGCTGTGCTGACCGGCATGACCCTTTGTTCCTGGGCGGTCTGTCTCTCTCCTACCGTCGCCAGCCTGACCACAGAGAAGCAGCGGCCATTTGCTTTCAGCTTGATGTTCTCCTCCGGTATCGGCATAGCTGCGTTCGGCGCTCTCGTTGCCGGCCAGTTGCCCACCTGGCTGCGCCACCTGCCGCACCCGGTCGCCGCCGTCCAGGCCACTCGCCACGCTAATCGATTGACACTTGAGTGCGCCTGTCTTGCCGCGGCGCTTGCCATCATTCCTCTGCTCAGGCTGCGTCTGCCCGGAGCGGCCCCCCGAGCTAGGCTCCCTCGATTTTCGAACCCCTTTTTGCGCAGATTTCTCCCGGCGATGGCGGTCTGGGCCCTGGTCACCGGCTCTTTTCCGCCTTTCGCTAACGTGTATTTCGTTCACCACTTGGGATTGTCCCTGCAAAAGGTGGGCTTTGTCTTTTCTCTTTCGCAGCTGGTTCAGTTCCTGGCGGTCCTGAGTGCTCCGCTGCTCTTCCGGCGAACGGGGTTGGTCAAGGGTGTCGTTCTGACCCAGATTGCCACCGCTGCTGCTCTTGCATCTCTCGCATTCACTCGCGGTGGCGCCGGAGCCGTATGGCTGTACGCCGCGTACATGGCGATCCAATACATGAACGAGCCCGGCATCTACAGTCTGTTGATGTACCAAATCCCGCCCGGCGAACGAAGCAATGCCTCAGCGTCTACCTTTTTCGTTACTTCCGCGTGCCAGGCCTTAGCCTCGGCAGGTATGGGGGCGGCGATCGTTCGCTTTGGTTACCCGCCGGTGTTACTGGGGATTGCCTTGCTCGCGCTGGTAGCGACTGGCATGTTCGGAAGACTGTCCCGCTCGTACCTGCCTGTTCCGCAAGCTCAGACAGCGATCGCGACTGTAAGCCCATGAAAAGGTGCAAAATGTCACTTCTTTGTCATTTCGTCTTTTCGTGGTTTATTTGGCTGCTTCCTGATGGACACTGTAGAGAAAGGCTTTTGCCGGAAGAATGCCCAGGGCCACGCCCGGAGCTGGTGAGTGACGATGAGTCTGATTCTGGTTATTGAAGACGATCCAAGAATTCAACGCGCGCTGCGACGACAATTCAGCGCCGAAGGATACGACGTTCATATCGAAGGCGAAGGCCCCTCGGGCCTCGCTGCCTGCAAGAACCTGCGTCCCGTAACCGTGGTGCTTGACCTTATGTTGCCCGGACTTTCCGGCCGTACGGTTTGCAAAGAAATCAAGGCGTGGTGTTCAGACATTCCCGTGATCGTGCTCAGCGCCGTCTCTGAGGTGGCAGACAAGGTCCTGCTGCTTGAGACCGGGGCCGATGACTACATGACCAAGCCCTTCAGCCCTCGCGAGCTGCTGGCTCGTGTCCAGGCTGCGATCCGCCGGACGCAAAAAAAGGTGAAGGAATTGCCGCTCGGCTTTGGCGACGTCTCCGTCGACTTCCTGAAAATGGAGATCTACCGGGCCGGCACCCTGGTGCCCTTAACGGCGCACGAATTCAAGCTTCTCCGTTATTTCCTCGACAATCCGGGCCGTGCCATTGCGCGTGAAGAACTGCTGAATGATGTTTGGGGAATGAGCTTCCATCTCACCACCCGTACCGTCGACAACCAGATACTCAAGCTTCGTCAGAAGCTCGAAGCGGATCCCGCAAATCCTGTTCACTTCCGCACTGTTCATGGAATCGGATATAAATTCGTGCCGCAGGTATAAGACCAACCGGCGTCGTGAAAAGAGATCACTGATTCATGAAACAGTGGCGGATGCGGACAACTTTGATGGTATCTCTCCTGGCGGTTTCGCTGGGACTTACCGTTACCTGCCTGTTCATCATCCGCGTAACCGTTCAGCAAGAAATCAGAAAGAGTCTCCAGGCGGACCTGGACCACTCCCTCACTACGTTCGCCAACCTGGCCAATCAGCGCAATCGCATGCTCGACCGCGAAGCTGCGCTTTTGGCCGATCTCCCCACCTTGAAAAACCTGATGGTCACCCAGGATGCGCGCACCATCCAGGACGAAAGCCAGAATTTCTGGACCACCAGTGGCAGTGACTTCTTCGCCCTGACTGCTGCCAACGGTACTCTCTTCGCCTATTCCAACCGTGGACCGAAGCTCAGTCAATCGTCGGTGATACGCGGTCTGCAGGCATGTATGGGCTCTGGAGAAGACACCTGCATGATCGCCTTCGACCACAGCCCCTATGAGCTTTCGTTCCAGCCGCTCTACTTTGGGCCGCCGGAGAACGGTTCGAACCTCGGCTATGTGATTATTGGCTACGCCGTCGATCGTCAGCTGGCGGCCGAGGTGAGTGAGGCCGCTGCCGCCGACGTCACCTTTCTCGTGGATGGTGAGGTGGCCGCCACCACACTCCCCGCCACCCGCTTGAATGATCTTCGGCAGCATAGCTCGACTCTCGATGCGGCTTCCGCTCCGCAAAAAATGCAATTGGCCGGAGAGGCCTACATCGCGGCTGCCGCCACTCTCCCTGCCGCCGGGCAGACAAAGATTCAGATCGTGGTTCTCAAGTCTTACGATCGCGCCAGCGAATACCTTCGTCGCGTCTACCGGTGGGTGGTAGCCCTCGGCTTGGCCACCTTGCTCATTGTGCTGGTGCTCGCGGTTGCCGTCTCCCGCTCCGTGACCCGGCCGCTGGAAACCCTGGTCGCCGGCTCCCGCGCCCTGGGTCGAGGCGATTTTGAATACGAGCTTCGCGTGGATGGCGCTGCGGAGGTCCGCGAGCTCGCGCTGGCCTTTGACAGAATGCGCAGCGAGCTTAGGCGCACGCACCGCGAGCTCCTGGAGTCGGATCGTCTCGCCACCATCGGCAGGATGGCCAGCTCCGTATCCCATGATCTTCGTCATCATCTCTCGGCTATCTACGCCAATGCCGAATTCATGAGTCTTCCCCAGGCCGACGCTGAGGAGCGCGCAGAACTACACCTTGAAGTCAAGGAAGGCGTGCAAAGCATGACCGACCTTATTGAGTCGTTGCTTCTCTTCAGCCAGACAGGTCAAATGCTTCATCTGCGCCGCGACTCGGTCGACAGCTTAATCGAACGCACCATCCAAAACGTACGCCAGCACCCGGAATGCCGGGACGTACAAATCTCCACAGAAATTCCCGGCCCTGTCTATGCCTGGGTCGATAGCAAGAAGCTCTCCCGCGCCGTCTACAACTTGTTACTCAACGCATGTCAATCTGCCAAGACTGGCGCGGGCGCGCCCAGGGTAGCAGTGAGACTGGTGGAAGACAATGACAGGATCGAAATCAGCATTCGTGACTCGGGTCCAGGCGTTGCTGACTCCATCCGCGAAACACTCTTCCAGCCCTTCGTGAGCGCCGGCAAGGAAAACGGAGTCGGTCTTGGACTCACCCTGGCGCAACACGTCGCCCAGGAGCATGGTGGCGAGGTGCGGCTGGAGAAATCCGAGCCGGGAGAAACTGTATTCAGCATCCTGCTTTACAAGCAGGCTCTGGAGGCCTTCGGCCACACCAAGGCAGAGTCTGTCAAGGTCAACACGTTCCAGGAGTAGGTACGAGAGTGCCGCCGGTGTCATGAGACCAGGCGTGGAAGGAAGCTGCTATGAGACCATTGTCAGGTCAGCTATCTCCAGGTGCGAGCAGTCGCTACGGATTCGCACTTTTCGTTTTGCTTATGTTGCTGCCCGGCGCATTTGCCCTGAAATCGTTTGCCCAGGCTGTTGAGAATCAAGGCTCACCTGACCCACAACAGGTGGTGGCTATCGAAACCAGGCTCAACCAATTGACCGAGACGCTGAGTCAAACAGAGAAGATGCTGGATAAGTCGCGCGCAGAAATCCAGGCCCTTCGTTCGCAGCTGGAGGCTCTTCGCGCGCAAACAGGCGCCGCCTCTCCCAGTGGCGCCGCTCCGAGCTCGCAAGCTGAGAACTCCTCGCAGGAGCTCGACGCCATTCGCGAACAGCAGGATGCGATGCAGGCCGAGATCAAGCAGCATGAACAATCCAAGGTAGAGACTTTCTCAAAATACCCCTTGCGGCTCAGCGGTCTGATTCTGTTTAACGCGTTTTCCAATGCCGGTGTGGTGGATAACGCCCAGTTACCCACCATCGCCTACCCGCGTTTCCCTGGAGACTCCCATGGCAGCTCGGGCGCGACTTTGCACCAGACCCTGCTCACGCTCGATGCGACCGGTCCCAGGATCGCAGGCGCCCGCAGTTCTGCGGAGGTGAGCGTTGACTTTTTCGGGGGCGGCTCTACCAACAATTACGGTTACAGTTCATCCGGCGGCCTGGTGCGCATGCGCCAAACCTGGGCCAATCTCGATTGGTATAAAACTACCGCTCAAGTCGGCTACACTGTGCCGCTCTTTTCTCCTCTGTCGCCCACCTCATACGCCATGGTCGCGGTACCTGCCTTAACCGGCTCCGGCAACCTTTGGACCTGGTCACCCCAGCTGCAAGTGGAGCAACGGATTCCAATCGGCGAGCGGCACACCATAGGGCTCGAAGCCGGCCTGATTGATCCGCCCGCTTCCGGCTATATGTCCGACCAGCTCGACAGTCCGGTTGAGGAGTCACGGCACCCGGGTTACGAAGGCCGCATTTCTTACCGTGCTGACGGCTCCTGGAAAGGCGTGGCGCGGCCGTTTACCCTTGGCATAAGCGGCTACTCTGCCCATCAGTTTTATGGCAGTGCCACGCAAATTCATTCCTATGCGGTGACCGGAGATTGGCAGTTCCCCATCTTCAAGTGGTTTGGCCTTAGCGGAGAAGCCTATCGCGGTCGATCTCTTGGAGGATTCGGCGGCGGCGCTTACAAGGATATATTTACCGGAATCGATGCGGTGACCGGCCTTACCCGAACCACCGGCGTTGCCACCGCGGGAGGGTGGAGCCAATTGAAGTTCATCGCCAGTTCTACCCTTCAGGCAAACGTCGCTTTTGGCCTGGATGACGCGTTCACCAGCAACTTTGATGGCTTTACTCCGTCAGTGATTAGCGTCACGCCGCTCAATGCCAGAAACCGCTCTCTACTCGCAAACGTGATTTATCGGCCTAAAAGCTACCTGATCTTATCTCCGGAGTATCGCCGTATTCAGACATGGCCTTACAACGGAACATCCAACATCGCTAATATTTTTACTGTAACGGCAGGTTTCGAATTCTGACGGAACTTTGCGCGAAGAGGAACATCGGCACCAGAATGACACCACCACGCATCTGCCTGCTCACAATCCTGTTATGCAGTCTTGCGTTCGTGCCCTTAGCCTCCGCGCAAACAGTGGAGGTGACGGCCCACGTTCGGGTGACCAAAGCTCGGGGTGCAAGCCGGTCCTCCAAGCAATCTTCAGCTGACGTAGTCGTCTGGCTCACGCCAAAAGAAAATCCGCCTCCGCCTCGTGCACAGCAAAATTACACCCTGGCTCAAAAAGATAAGCAGTTTATCCCGCATATCCTGGTTGTACGCACTGGCAGTAGTGTCGACTTTCCTAATCTCGATCCCTTTTACCACAATGTCTTTTCACTGTTTAATGGCAAGCGCTTTGATCTCGGCCTTTACGAAGCGCACACTCATCGAGCAGTCCTTTTCGATCGCGATGGTGTTTCCTACATCTTCTGCAACATTCACCCTGACATGGGCGCCGTTGTCATTTCCCTGAGCACGCCGTATTTCGGAGTTTCAACCCGGGATGGTGATCTCAAGATCTCCGGTGTGCCTGCGGGTAGCTATCGACTCAATATCTGGGCTGAGAATGTAGCGGTGGACCACCTCAACGCATTGAGCCGCGAAGTCGATGTCTCGCTATCGAACACCGATCTCGGCACGTTCGATTTACAGCCCAGCGGAGACATCATGACCCACCACCAAAACAAGTTCGGTGAGAGCTACGCACCGGTTCCTAAAGACAACTATTAAAGTCACCCAACCGGCCGCCTGCCGGAAGCGTGGCCGCGCTGATCCGCGGTGTGTTCCGCCTTGCGTTCTTTGCCCTCTGTTTGCGTATGCGCCGCTCGTATATACGATGCAGCCGCCATCATCCGCACCTGAGGCTTGCTGTCGTAGAATCCATCTCCCAAAGCATCCAGCACTTCCTGGCTGTGGTAATCGCCCAGCGCGCGTGCAGCAGCAGTGCGAATCGCCGGATCTGGATCGTCAAGCGCGTCGATAAAGTCTTTCTCGGTTGCGGTCGACTTATCCTCTGCAAGCAGCGTAACCGCGATCGTTCGCGCGGACATTCCGTTGTCGCCTTTCCCGTGCCGAATTGCCGACAGTCCATATCCGAAAGGTCCGAGGACCGCATAAGCGCCCTGCTCCGCTCCGATCAGCGCCAGCTTCGAAGGACTATGCAAATCCTGATCTGCCTGGTGCTTTTCCGCGGCTATAGCGCCTTGTTTCGCCTTGCGGTCCCCGGCAACCACTGCGCTCAGGATACTTTCCCCGCTCCTATCGTTCATCTTCCACAGACCCACCGCGGCCGAGAAACTGACTTCAGCGGCGCTGTCATCGAGCGCACGCTTGAGGTCAGGGATAAAAACCGTTTTCTTGCTCGCCCCCATGGCGGCCACGGCCGCCAAGCGAATGTGCCGGTCTTGATCCTTTTGCGCCTCGCGCAACAAATCCACTGCGTGCGGAAAGTCCCCCAGCGTCCCCAGTGCGGTGATCGCGTCAATTCTCGCTTGTTGAACCTCTATCTTGGTGGCAGAGACTGCGGTATTCAGCAGATCCCAGGCTGCATTCGTCTGGCTAGTTACGCTCGTGGCATTTGGCTTAGCCGGTTCTTGGTTGCCGGCGGCCGGCGCCAAACTAGCGCTGGCCCAAAAAACCGTAAACACAACCAACACCATCCACCTCTTCATCGTGCTTCCTCACCGTTCGTTGGAACTTACCCCTCTGGTAATAGGACTCCTTCCAGGAGTTGACGGCTTCATTTTCTGAATAGGGGGCGATGTACCCCCTCGATAGTGCTATTTGTTCGCTTTCAGGAATTCAACCAGATCAAGGCGCTCCTGAGCTTTCGGCACGTGGAACTCCATGTTATTGCCGGGAACCAACACATCCGGATCGGTCAACCACTTTTCCAATGAGGATTCGTTCCAGACGATATGCGCATTCTTCAGCGCCGCTGAGTAAGCAAAACCCTCAACGGTCCCCGAGGTTCGCCCAAAGACCCCTTGCAATCGAGGTCCCTCACGGTCCGAATCCATTGCGTGACAACCAGTACAACGCTTCTCGAACGTTTCCCTGCCGCGAACCGGATCTCCTGTATGTACCAACTGTTCCGAAGCATCGTCGGCGGGGTTCCCTCTCGCCCATCGGGTCAGGTTTTGCATATCCTGATCGCTGATGCGCGCATTCCAGTGAATCATCCGATACTGCAGAAGAGGCATCTCACCTGCTTTCGTCTCCTGCACAATCTTGGCCTTGAAGGACTCCTGCTGTGCCGCGGAGTAACGATCCCACAAAGAGAGGTTCATAGCCTCCCGGCCTTTGAGGATGTCGCGCTCCATGAGCCAGGAAACCGGAGCCAGACGACTATAAATCGGCGCCTTCGACTCGATCGAGTGGCAGTCGGCACATTTTTCCGTGAGCGTTGCTCGTACGTCTGGGGGTACAGAGGAAGTTGCGAGTAACTGCGTCCTTGCGCCCCTGGCGGCATAGAGGCCCGCATCGCCAAACGGATGTACGTGGGCCAGAAGGAGGGACGCGGTGCAGGCAAGAGCGCCCATTACAGCAACGGTGCGAGCGGCTCTGCCAGCCGATTTGTTCATGGGAGATCCTCCACGAAAGAAAACCGGTCCTTCCGTGCTTTATTCCGCCGTAGCTGGAATAATTTCGACGGATCGAAGTTTGCATCTTTGGAAACGCAGAAAGGTCGTTCTTGCCTGATGACTCTGTTGCCATGGAAGCGTGAGGCACAGAAGCCTGGTCCGCAAACGTCTGCATTTGAAGACCTTGCGATGCCATTGCTCCCAGCACTCTATAACGTAGCTTTCTGGCTCACACGCAACGCGACCGACGCGGAAGACTTAGTACAGGAAAGCTTTCTGAAAGCCCTGCGTGGGTTTGCAGGGTTCGAACCGGGTAGCAACTTCAAGGCATGGATTTTTCGCATCTTGAGAAATACGTATCTCACTTCCCGCACTGGTCTCGAAGCGACGCGCACCGTCGCGTTGGAGGAGGAACTCGATGAGCAGCGCGTGTTCGGCCCCGGTCTCTACCCAGAAGGCGCAATCGATCGGCAAACGCCGGAGATCAATTTGATCCGCCTGGCTGATCGGGCCATGCTGCATGGGGCTCTGGAAAAGCTGCCTTCGCCTCTCCTGGAGGTCATCCTGCTGTGTGATGTTGAGGAGATGAAGTACAAGGAGATTGCCGCCGTGCTGGACATTCCAATCGGGACCGTGATGTCGCGCATTGCCCGTGCTCGAACAGCTCTCCGTAAAACCCTGCAGACTCAAAATATTCAAACAAGGGAGCGGGGTGCATGAGCGACCATATTTCTCAGGCCGACCTGAACGCTCTCGCTGACGGGGAGCTTTCGACCGACCAGCTCTCTCTCGTCAACGACCATCTTGCCGGCTGCCCGGCGTGCACCTCTGCGGCGCTGGCCCAGACTCTCCTCAAGACCAATATCGCCAAGGCCGGACAGAGATACGCAATGCCCTCTGGTCTGGAACAGCGTTTGAAGCGTCTGGCAACTTCCGATTCGACCGGGGGATCGCGTCCCTCAGGAAGAACTGCGATAGCCGGCTGGTCGACAGCCGCGGCTATTTTGCTGGTGATCTTCTCTGGCCTGATTCTCATGCAGCAAGGTCGACGGCAAACTGAGTTGGCGGCTCTCGAATACCAGGCGCAAGTGAACGAGGTGTCTGATCTGCACATCGCAACCCTGGCTGCGGGCCTCGGTCCGCAGGTAGTTTCTTCCGACCGGCACACGGTCAAACCCTGGTTTCAGGGCAAGCTGTCATTCAGCTTTAATCTGCCGGATAATCTGCCGGCCGATACCAAGCTCGATGGAGCCAACCTGACCTACCTGCACAATCAGCCGGTAGCCCAGCTTCTCTACACCATTGGCCGCCACCATGTTTCAGTTTTCCTGACCGAAAGAAGAACCGGCGAGCCGACGGCTGAGAAGCACTCAGATCACTCGGGATATAAGGTGACCAGCGTAGGAGTGGGAGATCTCGACATCGTTGCCGTCAGCGATGTGGATCCGGCTCGGCTCGCCGAACTCGTCGGCCTGATCAAAAACGTCCAGACAGGAGCTCGACCGTAACTCACGTTAGGCGATCTGCTTGACCTTGGTGGAGTAAAACGAAGCGTTCTGCACTCCCGTGTCCGCTTCCCGGGAAAAAGAAATCATGTGGTGCGCTACCAGGCCAACATGGATCACGGTCTCGATATCTCCGCACTTCAACGCCGGCCCGGCCATTCGCCAGAAGATCGCCCGGTAGTCGCTTAGGATACCCACCTTCACGATCAGTTTGGCCAGAGTGCTGAGCCCTTTCCACAGGTTGCGCAAACTTAGCTTCCCGGTTGGCGGAATCTCGATCCTATGGGGATAAGTGTGTTTCTGGTTGTACTCGAACCGGCGATAGATGGCCTCGGGTGCAAAGGCTGCATGCCAGGTGCGCTTCCACATTGCAACCACGTCGTCGTACGGCAGCTTGAAATCAACATTCGATTCGCGGCCTTCTTGTTCGATTAATCTTCCATCCGCCTGGAGCCGCCGGTAAAGCGGCGTGCGCGGCAACGCCTGCAACAAATTAATCGTGAGCACGGGAATCTTCGAAGCTTCCACGAACTCCAGTATTCGCTCCGGAGTGTCATAGGTGTCCGTGTCCAGCCCCATGATCATCCCCGAGACTACCTCCATCCCATAGCTGTTCAATGTCTGCACTGCTTCGAGGATGGGCGTCTGATTGTTGTGGTCTTTGTCCATCGCTTTAAGGGCCGCCGGGTCTGGTGTCTCGATTCCGCAAAACACTGTCCAGAACGACGCTTCGCGCATCATCTCGAGCAGGTCAGGCGACTTGATGATATTCAGCGTCGCTTCGCAGGCGAATTCCACCGGATATTTCTTCCGCTTCTGCCACTCGATCAGGTAGGGCAACAACTCTTTTGCCGCTTTGCGATTGCCAACAAAGTTGTCGTCTACAAAATAAACTGCGCCCACGCAGCCGCTCTCGACAATCGCATCCAATTCAACCAGCAGTTGCTGCGGTGTCTTCAATCGCGGATTCTGCCCATAAAGCTCCGGGATATCGCAGAACTCGCATCGATAAGGACAACCGCTGGAAAACTGCACATTGGCCAGGAAGTATTGCGACATCCCAGCCAGTTGGTATGCCGGAGTTGGGAACTGCGCCATCGGCAGCCGTTCCGCGGTAGTGAGTCGTATTTGAGAGGATGGCCTCTCCCGGCTGTGCGCGAGTGCGGCAAACAGCGCATCGGTCGCATCACCCAGTTCGCCCAAATGAAGGTAATCAAATTCGGGATAATAATCCGGGCATCCCGACACCGAGGGCCCCCCGAGCACAGTCACTCTGCCCACGGCGTGCGCCCGGCGGTTGATGTCATTGATCTGCTGCCGCTGAACGTGCATCCCGCTGACCAGCACCGCGTCAGCCCAGCGGAAGTCGCGTTCGGTCGCCGGGCGTACATTCTCGTCGATGAATCTTACCTCCCAGTGCCTGGGGAGGTAGGCGGCGATCAGCAGCAGCCCTTGCGGAGGCATGAACGCCTTTACTCCGAGCAGAGGGTAGGCGTTGTCAAACGTGCCAAAGGACTTGGTGTAGCGGGGAAATACGCACAAGATGCGGCGCGCAATAGCCACCGAACCACGCTGTCGTGGCTCGGGTTGAGCATTGCGAATCCGCTCCAGTTTCACTATCGGGTCGTCGTCTTCGGCCATACGATGCCAGAGGCAGCATAACTATCCTGCCACATCCCTAACAAGGTACCTCGGTCATCAGTGGATCCGAGCCGAAAAGTGGCTATTGAGGGGCTCTTTGATCAAGTCGCTCACCGGGAGATTTGCCTGCGTGATGCCGCGTGAGCTGTGCGCAGAGCTTTGCGTTGCGATATGACTCCACTCGTGGATAAGCACATGAGAGATCGCTTGTAACATCGCATCCCGGCGTCTTTGCTTGTTCCAGCCGGCCATCGCTGGACGAAGCACCTCGGCGATACGGGCGCAATCAACGGAAACAAATGGCTGTACTTTCCCTGAAATCAGCAGCACCCAGCCAAGCGGTCCTTTCTCCGCAGGGTGGCTGGTATGGGGGAAGACATCACAGCGGCCCAGCAACTTAACGGAGATCACTCGTGAAAAAGTCACCCCTCGCAAATCCTGGTCCCCGCGAACCAGTGACGGGTCTTTGTCCAGCACCAGCCCATCGGGCAAATCGCCCGCGCCGTCTGCCAAATCGGCCCTCAGTGTCTGAAACAACGCCGGCCAGAGATCGTCGCTCACTTCTGGGTTCATTTCCGGGGCATAGAAAACGAGCGCCGTGCCAGGTGGCTGTGCATTCAACGGAGAAGCCGGTATGGCAGCCGCCAACCCGCTATGCGCCTGGACGGAAGCCAGCATGAAGACGAACAAAATGCCGCTGATCGCTCCCGGGTGTTGCCGATGCTGTGACCGATGTAAGCTCATAGGCTGAGTTTCCGCCGGTGCTATACATCCGTCCAATTGATTGTTATTATCAAATCGATCTCAAAAGGAGATTGCAGAATGGAAGTCCGCCAGCTGCAAACATTTTGTATTCTCGCGGAAGAGTTGAACTTCACGCGTACTGCAGAACGGGTCTACACCGTCCAATCCAATGTAACTTCGCAGATCAAGTCCCTCGAAGCCGAACTCGGCTTCCCGCTCTTTGACCGGTTGGCAAAGCGAGTGCTCCTCACCGAGGCAGGCCGCCGTTTTCGTCCCTATGCAGAAAAGGCTTTGGCCGCCATGGACGAGGGATATCGCGCGGTGAAGTTTGGCACCGAACCCGCCGGTCCTTTGCGCATTTACTCTCCGGAGAGCGTGCTGGCGTATCGTTTGCCCGAGGTGCTGAAACAATTTCGCAAGCGATATCCCAAAGTAGAACTTATCTTCCGCCCTGAGTCGGATAACAAGCTGGCCTGTGAACTCGAGTGTGGAAAGATCGATCTCGCCATCAGCATGTCAGATGAGATCGATGCGGAACAACTTTGCTCCATCAAGATGCGCAACGAAGACGTTTATCTCTTCGCGACGCTGGATCATCCGCTGGCCAATGCCAAGAAGGTGTATCCTGCGGATCTTTTGGATCAGACTCTGCTCTTGACCGAGGCCGGCTGCGGATACCGCAAGAAGCTCGATATGCAACTGGCATTAGCAAATGTAAAACCGCAGCACATCACCGAGTTCTCGAGCGTAGAAGCCATCAAGCAGTGCGTTCTTGCCGGGATGGGAATCGGGTTTTTGCCCGAAATCGTCATTGCCTGCGAACTCAGAAAGAAGCAGTTCGCTGCGGTGAAATGGCACGAGCCGAATATGACCATTGCAACCCACATCGTCTGGCACAAAGACAAATGGATTTCGCCGGGCATGGACGCCTTCCTCGGCATCCTGAAATCCACGCTTAAGACTGCGGCGGCGTAGTAGCAATCGGGTTCCGTAGGTGTAGGTGTTGGTGTAGCCCCGGACTTTTAGTCCGGGGGAGCGGGTTTTTAAACCCGCGGAAACGACCCGGTATATAGATTTGAGGGCTTGAAGCCCTGGTGAGAACGGCCCAAGCCGCCCAATCAATCAGTTCTCCTACCTGCCAACTCCTTGTTGTGAGATGAGCGTTTCCAGGCAGAATCTCGCACTCCAGTAACCCGATCTAGGTTGTATGGCTCTTCCTTCAGGGCAATCCTAAGGTGAAAAGCGTCAGCCAATCTCAACCTTTGCCACAAAATCATGAGATCAAGGTTTCCAGCTTTACTGGTGTTCCTGCTGGCAGGGTGCAGTAGCACCCTGCCGCAGAGTTTTCAAAAGTCGCCGTCAGCTCCTGTTCCAACCCCGGTGCCGGTCGTGTCTGTTACCGGTCCTCCCCAGGTGAGGCTCGGCGGCAACGCGCAATACAGCGCAGCATCTGATGTCGTGTGGTCGGTCAATACGATACCCGGCGGCAACGCCTCGATGGGCCTGATATCCCCTTCGGGCGTCTACTCGCCCTCTTCCACGGTCGTGCCCGGTCGCTCGGTCACAATTGCTGCAGCGACAGTGGCAAAACCCGTTGTCTCCTCCTCGCTCAGCGTCCAGGTGCTGAATGGATTACCAGTCCTGTCTTCCGGATCTGTGACGCAAGCCGAGCCGGGTACCAGCTTTTCGCTCGACGTACGCGGCTCGGGTTTTGTCCCTGCTTCACAATTACTGGTGGCGAGCGTCAATGTTCCCGTCACGTTCGTCTCCTCCACAGAGCTACGGAGCACCATCCATGTTGCTCCGGGAGCGGCCACTCTCAATGTAGGGATTCTTAACCCCAACGCAGCCCAGGGATCGCCTGTAAGTAAGACCTTGACGGTTCAGGCCGTCCCCGTTGTCAGCCTTACCGAGGCGGCACGACTGCTGGACCAAACCACGTTCGGCCCAACCCTCTCCGCTATCAGCAACCTACAGCAAATCGGTGTAGCTGCTTACCTGGCGCAGCAGTTCGCCACCCCAACAACACGGATGCCTGCGATTCCCAATCCGCCGGTCGCCGCCTGCCCCGATGCGACCTATCGTTGCGCGCAGAGCTCGTTCTGGAAGAACGCGCTGACTGCCAACGACCAGCTCCGGCAACGGGTTGCGTTTGCGCTGAGTGAAATTTTTGTCGTCTCTACCGACATGGTGAATGCTCGCACCATCCCGTCCTACCACAACATGCTCGCCGACGATGCGTTCGGCAATTTTCGCCAGCTCATCAATGACGTAGCGACCTCTCCAGCGATGGGTGAGTATCTCAACATGCTTGACAGCAACAAGGCGCCCGCTTGTCAGATCGCTAACGAGAATTTTGCCCGCGAGTTAATGCAGCTCTTCACCACCGGCCTGTTTCTGATCAATACGGAGGGCGAACCCGAGTTGAGCGCACAGCAGCTTCCCCAGCCGGTCTTTACGGAAGCGGAGGTACAAGCGAGTGCGCGCGCGTTGACTGGATGGACCTATGCCAATCCGACGGGTGGTGCGCCCACAAGCTTTCCTAATGGCCTGCCAAACTATGATCAGCCGATGAGGGCCATAGAAGTTTCGCATGATACGTCACAGAAAACCTTGTTGGGCGGTGTCAACCTTCCGCCCGGACAGAGTGCCGAAGAAGATCTTGCAGGAGTAATCGACTCCGTCTTCAATCATCCCAATACCGGCCCTTTCGTCTGCCGCCAACTCATCCAGCACCTGGTCACCAGTAACCCGTCGCCGGCCTATGTGGGTCGCGTAAGCGCTGTATTTGCCGATGACGGCACTGGAGTCCGCGGCGATATGAAGGCGGTGATCACGGCGATCCTCACTGATCAGGAGGCGCGCGCAGCCGACACCAATCCGGCCGAGGACGGCGGCCACCTGCGCGAGCCCATTCTCTATTTCACCGGCATCCTGCGCGCCCTGCAATTTACCAACGTAAACACTCAGGGCCGCTATGACGTGGCTACTAGCTATACCGCGCCCCTAGGCGAGACACCCTACGGCGCTGCGAGCGTCTTTAACTTCTTTCCCCCAGGCTATGTCATTCCGGGTACCACGATCAACGCACCCGAGTTTGCTCAGGAAAACACGGCTGCGTCCATGCTTCGTCTGAACCTAGCCGACAGCATCGTACGGAATCACCTCACATCGTTCTTGATCGACATGAGCCAGACAAGCGCGCTGGGTCAAATTGCTTCGGCGACAGGCTACGCCGCCGTCGACAGCGCCAACCTGGTGACTGCGCTTGACATCCTCTTTACGCACGCTCAAATGCCAACCGCGATGAAGGCCGCGATCGTAGCCCATGCTGCTCAACTTTCGGTGATCGGTCAGCGCGTGCGCGTGTCCACCTGGTTGGTCATCAGCTCAAACTTCTACCAGATCGAACACTAGGGCTGCAGCCGCCCCAACCGGCGAAAAGCAGCCCTCAGTGGCTAAAGAGGCGTGCGGGCACGCAAAAAAAAGGAGTTTGAAAAATGAGTGTCAATCGTCGCAGCTTGATCCAATACGCCTCACTCGCCGCCGCCGGAAATTTTATCGGGCTGCGGCCCTTTGGCGCGCTCAATGCCTTTGCTCAATCTGCTGCCACGCCCTCTTACAAGGCCCTTGTCTGTGTTTTCCTCTTTGGAGGTAACGACGCCAACAACACGCTGGTACCGTTCGACACAGCAGGTTACAAGAATTACGCACAGCTTCGTGGACCCCTTGCTCTGCCACAAAGCCAGCTGCTGCAGCTTTCTGCGATGCCGAACTACAGCCTGCACGGCAGCCTGCCTGAAGTGCGCCAACTCATCGACGCTGGCGCCGCCGCACTGGTCGCAAACGTTGGTACGCTGGTGCAGCCGACCACCCGCGCCACGGTCACAGCGCAGATGAATCTGCCGTCTAACCTCTTCAGCCACGCCGATCAGCAACTGCAGTGGCAAAACGCAGCCCAGAACGCCACCATCAATACCGGATGGGCAGGAAGAATGAGCGATCTGCTGGGCAGCCGATTTAATCCCTCGGCATCCATCCCCATGATCACCTCGGTGGCCGGTGACACGCTTTTCTGCGATGGCCAAACCACCGCCCCTTTGGCGGTCGTCCCTGGCAACGTGGTGGGTGTCTCGTGCGGTGAAGGCACACAGGAGTGTGCAGCGCGGCAAGCACTTGCTCAGAGTTTCCTCAGTTTCGACGGGGGCCTTAGCCTGGTGCAAGCAGAAAACGTCATCACCCAGAATGCCTATCGTTACGCCAGCGTGCTTACAGAAGCAATCGCTTCGACCTCACCTCTCGCTACAGTCTTTCCGTCCAGTAACCCATTGGCCGCACAGCTGCAACAGATCGCACAACTGATGCAGGTGCGAAGCAGTTTCGGGGTTAACCGGCAGATTTTCTTTGCTGGAGTTGGGAACTTCGACACTCACGCCAACCAGTTCACGCAACAAGGTCTGCTGCTTAGCCAGTTCTCCTCAGCGATATCGGCGTTCTATCAGGCTACGCAGGAGATGGGGATCGCGAGTGATGTGACCACCTTCACCATGTCTGACTTCTCCCGTACCTTGCAGCCTAATTCGAACAGCGGCACGGACCACGGCTGGGGCGGCCATCAAATCGTTGTCGGAGGCGCGGTGCGAGGAGGCAAGCTTTACGGCACCTATCCCACACTCGCACTCGGCGGCCCCGACGATTCCGGCGCCAACGGCCGATGGATTCCTACTACCGCCAGCGTACAGTACGCTTCCACCCTGGCGAGTTGGTTCGGTGTTGGTGCATCCCAGCTCAGCTCGATCTTTCCCAGCATCGGTGCCTTCAGCTCCGCAAACCTGGGGTTTGTCTAAGGAAACACCCTCGGGCAAAAGCTCCCGCTTCAGGCCGGACTTACTTCTACCTGCGTTGCCCCGGCGAATCTTTCCAACAGCTCGATCAACTCTGCGGCTTTGATCGGCTTGGCGATGTAGCTATCCATTCCAGCAGCAATGCAGCGCTCCCGGTCTCCGGGCATCGCGTGGGCGGTCATGGCGATAATCGGTATGTGGTTGCCCGTCTCTCGTTCGTGACGCCGGATGGCGGCGGTGGATTCGAAACCGTCCATCTCCGGCATTTGCACGTCCATCAACACCACATCGAAAGTGGCCTGATCGAGCGCTGCCAAGGCCAAGCGTCCGTTGGCGGCGACGGTCACGTGGTGCCCATGCTTCTCGAGGACGCGGATGGCGATCTTCTGGTTGACGGCATT
Organism: uncultured Acidobacteriaceae bacterium; assembly: GCA_963826875.1. Classification (GTDB taxonomy): domain Bacteria; phylum Acidobacteriota; class Terriglobia; order Terriglobales; family Acidobacteriaceae; genus PALSA-350. The sequence goes on from CAWGYP010000007.1 coordinate 321,320, forward strand.
GTCCTCTGCGAGCAACACGCTTAGTTTCCTGTGCGCTCTGGGTGCGGCCAGTTGTGAGGGGACAGAAGAGGACACAACTTCTGCCACTTGACGGGCTTCGCCAAAGCCGGCGGTGAAGTGGAATTGGCTGCCATGCCCGAGGGCGCTCTCCACCCAAATCTTGCCGCCCATCAACACCACCAGTTGCGTAGAAATGCTCAGGCCCAGCCCGGTACCGCCAAACTTGCGTGCGATCGAGCCATCGGCCTGGGAGAAGGCTTCGAAGATGAGCTTCTGATTTTCCTCGGCGATTCCCACCCCGGTATCCGTTACCACGAAGTGCAACAGAAAATTACCCGGAGTTTGGGAATCGAGCGAAATCCTTAACCCCACATGGCCTCGATCTGTGAACTTGATGGCATTGCCGACCAGATTGATGATGATCTGTCGCAGGCGGTTCAGGTCGCCAACCACACGCTCGGGTACCTCGGAAAGGATCGTGCAGGTTAGTTCCAGGCCATTCTGCCCGGCGCGCACAGCCAACATCCTGGTGCTCTCGGCCATGCACTCGCGTACGTTAAATTCGATCGCTTCCAATTCGAGCCTGCCCGCTTCGATCTTTGAAAAGTCGAGGATGTCGTTGATGATGCAGAGTAGAGAATCGGCAGAGGACTTAACCAGTTCCGCATATTCCCGCTGTTCAGCATTAAGCGCGGTGTCCAGAAGCAGATCGGTGACCCCCAGCACGCCGTTCATCGGGGTGCGGATTTCGTGGCTCATGTTGGCCAGGAACTCGCTCTTGGCACGACTGGCCTTTTCGGCCTCTGTCCGGAGCTTGGCCGCTTCCTCAAGTTGCTGCCGGATGGTAAAGGTCTGCTCCTGGACTCGCCTGCGCAACACGAAACTCCAGGCCAGCACCACCACGGTGAATACAACGCCCGCTCCCACCGTGGCAATGGCGTGAGCCGGGCTCCACCAGGAAGGAGTCTTGATGACCATTACGTCCTCAGGCGAGCGCAGCAGGATGCGAAATGACTCGGCGGTCGGATAGCCTGAACCACGGACACCGACTGGTTCGGCGCTCCCCTTCACCGAGCAGATCCCGATGATTTTGAAGGTGGTACCTTTTTTCCAGCCCCGCAGAAGCGCTCCGGATTGTGCGGGCAAGACGGCGGAATACACATAATTCCCGGACGACAAAACAATGGTTGGATCGCTCGCAGATTCGTCTTGCCCAATGAGTTGGCCTTTGATTTCCACCAGGCCGGCGTCGTGGAAGCCACGCAGTGCCTCCTCCGCGGTCACGGCCACAGCAGGAGCCGGCCGCTGGTGCCCCATCTCTCTGAAGGTAGCGTGGGTCAGGGTGGGGGTGAATGTGCCGATCACGGGAAAGCCGATCACATCCACCAGCTCTCCAGGGCTCAGCGGTGTGCTTTGCTCGGTCTGTGCACAAAGGCCGTGAATGCTGTCCTGAAGGCAGAGTAAACGGGCCGGCCATGACAGCGTAACCGTTCCGCGGATGTGAACACGATGATGCCAGGCCGAATCCGGTGAGAATCGCAGCAAGCCGCTGACGGGAGAAATCGACGAAGCGAAGGGGCGGGCGGGCGCAGGTTCTTCCACTGTCACCTGGGCACGATTCGGAAAGTAAATATGAACGCCGGTCATCTGGTACTGGTGGTTGTATCGTGGGGCCGCGTTGCCTCGAAGCCTTACCTTAGCGTCGACCAGCCCTTCGTAATCCGCTCCCGCTTCCATCATGGTCGTCGCGGTGATAGCGCCGTCGCTCAAGGCGAGATCTAAATTCACGCTGTTACCCGACGGCCGGGCCGCAAGCACCACCCCCTCGACCTCTACCCATTGGCCGTCCGCCGCGCCGGTAAGCATCTCGGTCAAACTTTCCCGCGGAGCGGCCAGAGGCAAATGAGACTTACCTATTACGTGTGCCTCGGTGGCTCGGACGATGGGAGCATAATCTCCTGCATCGCTCACCCCTCTTATTTCAATCAGGTCGCCGGTCTCAAAAGGAGCGGCAGGAAAGCCTGGAAGGACAATAAAGATAGCGCCGGACGAGTCGGAAACAAAGAGTACCGGTCGCCGCTCGTCGACGTTCGTGTCGTAGTAGGTGACGACAGCTCGCAGTTGCACGGGATAGTGTCGCCGCGCTTGCTCAATCGTCAGACTGTGAGCATCGTGCGCCCTGGTGAGGGTCGGTAAGGGGCGCTGATCGGCTCGCGTTTGCTGAGCGGTCGAATTGGCCGGGGCCACCAGCAAGCCGACCACCACGGTAATCAGGACGAGATAGCCGTTTCGGCGCAGGACCTTTACCCCAACTAACTATCCATCGGCATTTTCTGCCGGAAGTCGAGGGTTTGGGTTACACCCAAAGTGCTGCTGATCCACCGACCCATTCCAGGTTTCGGTTGTGGTCGACGCCCATCATGATGCCCCGTCCCATACGGAGCAGAGGCAGTACTGGCGTCATCTCTCCCCGCTCTGGCCAGACATACATTATGCGGATCTCGGCTTGAGTCATGCCAAAAGGGGTTTCAATGACCGGCTCAAAACGCATACGCTCCTGCAGAATGTAGTGATGACGCTGGTCTGCCGGGATGGCATCTACATCGGCCTGCGTAGGATGGAACTTGATCCCCAGACCGGCGAAGGAATAAAGCGGCTTCAATATGTAATTCTCGTTATCGGCAGGAACCGTACTGTTCTCGTCAAGCAGCCACGTCCTCGGCACACACTTGTGCTTGAGGTAGGGGATTGAGAACTTGCTGATGCGGTAGTACCAGTTAGGGTGGCCTGCCCATTCCACGTCGAGCGGCTCCGTCAGGTCGAAAGGCAGTTGGATGTTTTTGCGCTCCAGCTCGTCCACAATGCAGCGGTTGTAGATGCGATGCACGGGAATTTCGCGTCCGCCTTGTTCGTAGAACAGTCGGTTCCCACGTTTCTTCAGATTGAGGATATCAACGACCGCGATGCCCAGGTCGCGCTGTGTAATTAAAAAGTCGCAAAGTGTTTTCTGCTTCGCCGGATGTATCTCAAGCAGGATTACATTCTCAGGATCGTGCCCGGCGACGATCAGCTCCCGCATCTGTCGCTGATAGCTGTGCTGGTCGTACCCTCCAAGGTGGATGCCCAGGCTCGATGGCAACCCATACGATGCAATGTACTGCCTGGCCAGCAGCGGCTGATACCCGTAGAGAGATGGGAAGGCCTGCAGCTCAACTAACTTCGGCTCCAGCTTTCCCAGTGAATCGCGCACCAGGCCAAAGTCGACTTGCAGGAACATGGGCCTCGGCGATTCATTGGCAACATTGAAGCGCGAAGGGACGGTGACGTCAGAGGCCCGGTGATAGCTGGGATTGTTCACCAGTTGCAGCACCAGGTCACGGCCATACTCCGCCATTAGGTCGAGCAGCGCTTTGGGAAAGAAGCAGGGTGTCTCGGAGACACGAAAAGCAATCGGTGTGCCGGCCCTGGCTTCTAAATCCTGGAGAAACTGCTTGTAGGTCTCAGGGCGAAAGTCACGGTTGAAGGCCTCGCGCAGAGCGGGGATCATGGTCAGCCCTCTATCAGGAAGTGGCCCTTCTCCATGATTTGCCGCCCGTCCACCCAGATATCGAACTTGCGCCCAACTACGTCGATGTGGGTCCCGGAGTACCATTTCGCGCCCGTGTGCTCGCCGTAAGGATTGCCGAAGGCGATGTGAATGCCGGGAAATTTCTCGTCCTGCAGGATTTGGCCGATTACGTCGGTGAGTTCAATATTGGTGCCGATGGCGAACTCGCCTACGCGATCGCTGTTTTCGTCAGTGTGGGTGTACGACCAGAAATCCTGTTCCAGCGCTTTGTTTTCGCTGAAAACTTCGGTGATGCGATTGTTGCGCATGCGTATGGTTAACGGATGGCGCTCGAGATCTCCATATTTGTCGCAGAGATAGTCACCGACGACACCGTCCACGACGTACACTCCGTTCACTTCTCCCGGAGAGGTGAAGATTTCGCCACCGGGCAGATTTCCCCACTTGTCGCGGCTGATGATGCCGCTGGTCTTGAGCCAGCGATACTCCGGGTTCAGCGCGCCGGTGAAGTTGCAGCCGGCAGCGGTCTTGCCGGTGATCTCTTTGGCATTGCTGACAATTTCCATCACTTTGCGGCTCAGGGCGTCGACGTGGTTGAAGTCGGCGCGCATGCCTTCGAGCATGATCTGGCGATTAATGTTGACCATGTGGGCATGGCGCATGTGCCGGCGATTGACGATCGCCGTCATCTCCATGCGCGACTTCAGCTCGTTGGTCTGCACCCGCACAGCAAAGATACTTACGTCGCTGCTCTCCATGTCTTCCGCGATCTCGCGCGGCAAACCAGCCAGCGGTCGCGGCGCGAGATCCTCGAGCACGAAGGCCTTGAAACGGCAGCCTACTTTGATGAGTTCCTGCGCAATGCTGGCGGCGATCTCGCGGCAGGCGTTGTCGGTGATCAGCGTAACCTTCTCCGAAGGCTGGACGCGCAGGCAGGTGTTGACAGCGTTGTAGGCGCCGGGCGAAAACTGGGGATCGAAGTCGATCCTGGTGATGTCAGTCAAAACAGGTTGGGCCAAGCAACTTCCTCTCTTTATTTCAACGGCACTAGCTCTGCAAGGCCGCCGTTTCCTGCATCACGCCTACTCGCGTTTCAGCCACGATGTAGTCGACTACTTTCTTCAGGTCGCCTGTCTGTTCGTATACCTTGAGCTGCCGGTCTGCGCCCGTGCCCATTCTGAGCATTTCGTGGATATAGGCTATGTCGCGTTCGCAGCCCAGCTCTTTCGCTGCATCGGAGATAAGGTCGATATATTCGATCATCAGGTCGCGCATCGGCACCTCTTCTTCTCTGCCGAAGTCGATCAGTTTGCCATCGATGCCATAGCGGGCGGCGCGAAATTTATTTTCCATAATCAGGGCGCGACTGTAGATGCGATAGCTCTTGTTGCGGGCATGCAGGTCGTACAGCATTTTCACCGTAGACTGGATCAGCGCGGCAATCGCCATGGTTTCATCGAGCCGCATAGGAATGTCGCATACCCTCACTTCCAGAGTATTGAAGAAGGGATGAGGGCGAATGTCCCACCAGACCTTTTTGCCGTTATCGACGCAATTGGTCTTCACCAGCAGGTTGATGAAGGTCTCATACTCCGCCCAGTTGGCATAAACATCGGGGATGTTGGTGCGGGGAAAGCGCTCGAACACTTTCGATCGATACGACTTGAATCCCGTTTTGATGCCTTCCCAGAAAGGTGAGTTCGTGGAGAGCGCCAGGATGTGGGGAAGGAAGTAGCGCATCGAATTCATGATGTGGATGGCAGTGTTACGGTCCTCGATGCCGACGTGGATGTGTAATCCGAAGACCAGGTTGGCGCGCGCGACCAACTGTAAATCTTCCACCACCTGCTTGTAGCGGTCGTCAGGATGGATCTCCTGCTCCCGCCAGTCGGCGAACGGGTGGGTGCTGGCGGCGGCCAGCCACATACCGCTTTCGCTGGTCAGGGTGATCATCTGCCGCCGTAAATCGAGAATGTCTTCGCGGGCTTCCTGAATGTCCCGGCAAACCTTGGTGCCCACTTCGACCACTGACTGGTGAAGCTCAGGCTTGGCGCGGTCCATGGTGATGAGCTTGGCCCGGGGAAGTATTTCCGCCTGGATGTGGGACCGCAGATCACGGGTTTCCGGGTCGATGGTCTGATATTCCTCTTCGATCCCGATGCTGAAACTGGGTCGATTCATCGCCGCACCTCCTGGCTGGTCTGCCTTGCTGCTTGTCCATTCGACGAGGTGGCCGGAGTTCCGCCCAGAAAGGCGCTCCAGCGGTATTCGGGAGTCTTCCCGCTGTGGTTCCTGGCCTTTTCCATGGTCAGCTTTGCCACCTGGTTTACGATCCACTCAAAGTTGGCCGGGCCTACCGAGTTTATGTCCGCATCGGGCGCCGGATTCATAAAATCGATAGCGTACGGGATCCCATCCTCGCAGGCAAATTCGACGGTGTTCAAGTCGTAGCCCAGGGCGCGGCAAAGCGTCAGGCAGTCGCGTTCGACCCGCTCCAGAAGCTTGGGGTCCACCGCCGCCGGGTCCTTGACGTAGCGTTCGTGAAAAGGCCTGGAAGGGTCGTACTGCATGATGTGAACGTTTTGCTGCCCAACGCAGTAGCAGCGGAAATATTCCTTGAATTTCACCGCCGTCTGCAGGGTCATACAAAGATCGCGGGTCTGCTCGTAGGCATGGAAGAACTCGGCCGGCGAGTCCACCTTGTATACATCCTTCCAGCCGCCGCCGTCGAAGGGCTTGAGGAACGCAGGAAAACCAACGTAATCGAAAATGCTGTCCCAGGGGAGGGGGTACTCCAGGTTTCGCATGGAGTGGTCGGTGGTGCCGGGCGGGTGGTGTTTGTGGGGCAGGAGTACGGTTTTGGGGATCGCCACCCCTAGCTTGGTCCCCAGGGCGAAGTTAAAGAACTTGTCGTCGGCACTCCACCAGAAGGGGTTGTTGATGATGATCGATCCGGAAAGAGCCGCGTTCTTGAGGTAGCCGCGATAGAAGGGGATGTCGTGGGAGATGCGATCGATGATGACGTGGTAGGGAGAGGGTTCCGCCATCCGGACTTCCCCAATATGGGCCATTTCGGCCTGGATACCCGGGTCGCCGAAGGAGTTGATCCGGTCGACCAGTGCGGGCGGGAAGGTCGACTCCATCCCGAAAACAATTCCTATTTTCTTCACGGCGGCTCCTTGGGTCGAAACGAAAGGGGTCGAGACGAAACCATTGCCTTGTTGAAGGGCCCGAAAACAAATGCCGTGGGTTGGGCTAACAGGCACAATAATAAAGCATTTCACTGTTTTCAGTGCATCGGAGACCTAAGGGCCTTCTCTATCAGTTCAACCTGCGCAGGAAACTAGTCTTTGAGGTATAGGATTGGTGCAACCCCCCGAAACCCGCGCATCGAGGTCTTCATGAGCGTAGTTTCACCAGGATTGACGGAAACCGGCCTGGAGGTCATCGACCTTCGGACTGATTCTCAATTCGCTGCAAGAAAATTGCATGATCGCAACGTCTCTCTGCAGATGGCGGGTTTGCAGCGCCTTTGTCATGCCTTTGTCGAGAACCCTGAGTCCATCCTGTCAGAGTTGGTGAAAGTCTCGGTCGAGCTGTGCGGAGCGGACAGTGAAGGCATCAGCATCGAACGGGAGGATGGAACGGACAAGGATTTCTATCACTGGGTTGCGACCGCTGGAGTCTATTCGGGCTTTCTGAACGCGATTCTTCCCCGTTATCCGAGTGCCTGCGGCGTTTGTCTGGAGCGTGGCCGGCCACAGCTCTTCCGGGTTTCGAAGCGTTTTTTCGAAATTCTGGGCGTGGAGGCTCCGTTGGTTACCGATGGTCTCCTGCTCCCGTGGCAGGTGGATGGGACCCGGGGCACCATCTTTATCATGGCGCATGAACGCGAGCAGGCCTTCGATTTGGATGACGTGCGCATGATGCAAATGCTGGCCGACTTCGCAGCCATGGGTTTCCGGCACCAGCGTCAACAAAAGAAGCTGATCGAACAGGAGCGCGCTTCTGCCGCTGCTGCGATGGCAAATCAACTTGCCCACCAGATCAATAACCCGCTGCAAAGCCTTACCAATGTCGTGTATCTTGCCGCCCAGGGGGAAGCAGGTTCAGACGCGAAAACGCTAGGCAACTCATTGGCGGCGGATGTAGAAAGACTTTCAGGCCTGGTCAATCAACTTCTGCTTCTTCCCATCGACGGCCGTCCACACTAATCCTCTCTACTCCAGGTACATCCTGGCCATGGGCCGCCACCAGGGCCAGTCGTGGAAGCTGCGATCCCCCCATACGTATAGTTCATGCCGTATGCCCTTGTTGCGCAGGACGGTGGCAAAACGCTCATTTTTCTCCCAGCAAAAGTCCCACTCTCCGGTGGCCAGGACGGTGCGGATGTGGTTGTACTTCCACGGATCGGTGCTGTTGGCGAGATAGTCTGGCGGATTGTTGAAGTACAGGTCCTCGCCATACCAGCCATCGACGAAGTCCTTCATGTCAAAGGCGCCGCCCATGGTTACGATGCCGGTGACTTTATCGGGATGGCGGAAGCCAAAATTGGCGGCATGAAAGGCGCCAAAGCTGCACCCGGTGGTGATCAGCCGCGGCGTCGGGTTTTTCTTCTCCATCAGGGCAAGCACATCGCCGACCAGGTAGCGCTCGTATTGCATATGCCGCTGCACTCGCCAGTATGGATGCGCATGCTTGTTATACCAACTCTCCCCGTCTATGCTGTCGACGCAATAAAGCTGAAGCTGCCCGCTATCAATGCGGTCGGCCACACTACCTACCATGCCGTTGTTTTCGTACTCAAAGAATCGGCCCTGGGAAGTGGGGAAGACGAGAACCCTGGTTCCCGCGTGACCAAAACACAGCAGTTCCATGTCGCGGCTCAGATCCTTTGACCACCAACGATGATATTCGCGCTGCAATCGTCACACTCCTTGCCGTAAATGCGTTTGCTACTCTAAAGAACCACGGTGGTGAAGCCATCGCTGCGCCATTTTATAGAATGCCGACGAGACCGGTTATCACCAGTGATCAAACTCAGCCTCCTCCGCCAGGCACCCTGGCAGCACGACTGAAGAAACGCGAGCAGTTTGTTTCCAGGCTGGTGGAGGAGCACCACGATCTGATTGTCTATCTTCCCCCAATGTATGAGGTGGAGGCCGAACGCCGGTTCCCGGTGCTTTATATGCAGGACGGCCAGAACCTTTTTGATCCGGAAACCTCGTTTATCAAAGGGAACTATTGGCGCATGGGTGAGACAGCGGATGCGCTGGCAGCGGCGGGCGCGATGGAGCCGCTGATCATTGTTGGCATTTACAACTCCGGCCTGAAGCGCATTGATGAGTACACCCCGGTACAAGATAAGCGTCTCGGGGGCGGCCATGCGGATGCCTACGGCCGCATGTTGGTCCAGGAGCTTAAGCCCTTCATCGACGCGCAGTACAGGACGCTCCCCGGGCCAGAGAACTGTGGCATGGGAGGGTCTTCGCTGGGCGGCCTGGTGACCTTGTATCTCGGCTTGCAGTATCCATCGGTGTTTTCCCGGTTGGCTGTGATGTCCCCCTCAGTGTGGTGGCGCAATCGCACGATTCTCAGGACAGTAACGACGCTCGCCAAAAAACCAGAGTTGAGCATCTGGTTGGACACTGGCACCAAGGAATCGGCGCGTGCCGTTCCGGAGGCGCGATTGCTCCGCGACGGGCTCATCAAGCAGGGATGGCAGCTCGGGGAGGACCTGGTTTACTACGAGGCACAGGGTGCGGAGCATACAGAATCTGCCTGGGCGGAACGCGCCGGACCGATGTTGAGGTTCTTGTTTCCCCCCGGCGGAGGCAAGGGGTAAGCAGAAGGTCGGGAGCCTATTTTTCACTGGTCGTGAATTGGGCCAGATGGCGCTTTAGCTTTTGTTGATCCTGGGCATCGTGGGTTGCGGTGAGGGCTTCTTGTTCGGTGGTGATGGCTTGGCTTACATTGCCCGATTGGAAGTAGGCCTGGGCTAGCAGGTCCAGATAATCAGTTTGTTCACCGACAGATTTTGCCAGCGCGCGCTTAGAGTAGTCCAGGGCGATCTGCGGTTGACGAAGGTCCTTCGGCTCACAGGTTAGAAAGCTCTCGGCATAGGCGTACAGCTCGTCGGCGGTGGCGTCTTCCCGGGCGGCTAGTTCTTTGGCAATGGCCAGTCCCTGGGCGGTTGCCTCGTGGGCTTCTGGCGCTTGTCCTGTCTCAGCAAGCGTTCCCCCAAGCACTACCAGAATTTCAGAATAACGGCCGCGCACCAGCACATTGTCCGGTTCCGATGCTGACAGACGATGCAGAATGTCGCTGATTTCACGATATCTCGTGATCGCGCTCGGGCGATCGTGCATGCCGTAGAGCAAATCCCCAGCGTCGCGAAGGGAAACGGCCAGGTTCATTTTGGCCTGGGCATTGTTGGGGTCGGCTCGCAACAGTTCACGATCCAGAGCAGATGCGTTGCTGTAGTTTTGCAGAGCTTCCTTGTTGTTGCCCAACGACTCCTGAACGCCTCCGATTTTTTCATAGGTAAGTCCCAGGCGCCGGCGGTCTGCCTGGTTGTTGGGATCGGCGGCGAGCAGGGCGGCGAAGGTTGCGCTCGCACGCTGATAATTTTTCATTGCGGCTTGTGGGTCAGTGTGCAGTTGGCTGTCGCCGATGCGAATCTGTACCGTCGCCACGCCAGCCCGGGCGCGATTGTCATTCGGTTCCTGCGCAAGAATGGCTTGATAGAGCTCGAGCGACTTACGATAGCTCGCTTGCGACGCAACCGCATCACCCAGGTTAGGAATTCCTACATGCCCTTGAAGATCGCCTAATACCTGGTAGGAGTTGGCCAGGCGGTAGCGGGTTTCAGCATCTGCGTGGAGCGATTGCAGGATATCGATCGACCGGTGAAGGTCAGTGGCAGCCTCGGTGGGCTGGCCCAAAGAAGGTAGTGCCTGTCCCAGCGACTGATAGCTGCGTGCCAGGTACTTTTGTGTGTCTGGATTGTTGGGGTCGAGCTTATTTAATGACTGGCTGATCCATAGCGCCTGCTCATAGCTTTTGACTGCTCCCTGAGTATCTCCGAGATTGGCTTCGTAGGGGTTACCCTGCACATCGCCGACTTTCAAATAAGCTTCCGCCAGTTCGCGCTGCAAACCGGAATCCCCCTGAGCTTGATTCGCCAGCCGGTGCAAATATTCCAAAGCGCGCTGGACCAGCAATTGCCGGGCGGGCGTGGACCCGGGTAGATCGCGAACAGCAGCATCAAAATCGAACAAGAGTGAAGTTGCGAGCCTGCGAACGTCGTTGAATTGCTGCTCCGCCCGGGCGCGCTCTGAACGCGCCACCCTCGCCTGCCATGAGGTGGCGAGGACGCCCGCAATCAAAGAAACAACCAACAGGATCGCTGCCGCCACGCTGGTTTTGTGGCGGCGGACGAATTTGCCCGCACGGTAGCTGCCGCTGTTGCGCTGGGCCGTGACGGGCAGACCTTGCAGATGGCGCCGGATGTCTTCAGCAAGTTGTTCCGCGGAAGAATAGCGCCGCTGCGGTTCTTTGCGCAGGGCCTTGAGAACGATGGTGTCGAGATCCCCGCTGAGTTCCCGCTTAAGCTTTTCCGCAGAGGCCGCGCGCGTGGCGGCGATTTCGATGAGCGATGGTTTCTCCGTTCGGGACAGGCTGGCGCTCGGCCTCTGTGGCTCCTGATCACAGACTGCGTTGAGGATCTCGTTCTGGCCATCGGTTCGCAGAATGTACGGCCGTCGCGCTGCGAGCAATTCGTAGAGCAGCACGCCGAGCGAATATACGTCACTGGCCGTGGTAATGGCCTCGCCCCGGACCTGCTCCGGGCTGGCGTACCAGGGAGTCAGTATGCGCGAATCGACTTGGGTGGCTTCTACTGGCTGGGAGGAAAATTCCGGCCGCAGCAATTTCGCGATCCCGAAGTCGAGCAACTTGGTTACCCCGTCCGCGGTCACCAGGATATTGCTGGGTTTCAAGTCGCGATGAACAATCAAATTCTGGTGAACATAGTGGACCGCGAGACAAACATCGCGGAAAAGACGAAGACGCTCGGGAATAGCGAGGTTGTGCTGGTCACAATAGGACGTGATCGGCGTGCCCTCGACGTAATCCATTATGAAGTACGGCAGTCCTTCTTCGGTGGTCCCTCCATCCATGAGCCTGGCGATGTGCGGATGATCCAGTGCGGCGAGAATCTGCCGTTCATGGCGGAAGCGATTCAGGATTTCCTGTGTGCTTACGCTCGTCTTCACCAGCTTGATGGCAACGCGTTGATGGAAAGCTTCATCAGCGCGCGAGGCCAGGTAGACGTCTCCCATGCCTCCGGACCCAATACGGTGAAGAATGCGGAAGGGCCCGATTCTTCGCCCATTCCATCCGTCATCAAGCTTTTGGGTTGAGGCAGGAGTGTGGCTGAGCGGAACGCTGACGTTCGACTCGTGACTTTCCAGGAGGGCTGCGACGTCGGCCAATAGCGCCTGGTCCGATCCGCATGCATGCTGCAGGAATGCGGGCCTGGCGCTGGGCTCCAGCTCTACCGCAGAAGCGAAGATTTCCTTCATGTGTTCCCAGCGTTTGGGGTCCACGGTCAGTCTTTCTTATTTCTGATCTCCAGTGAGAGCCAGGCCCTCGCCATCGTCCAATCGCGTTTTACGGTGGCCGGAGAGATGTTCAACACTTCGGCAATCTCTTCAATATTCATGCCCGCGAACACGCGGAGCTCCACGATTTTCTCCTGGCGGGCGTCGATCTCGGCCAGACGGCGGAGGCTTTCGTCCAAGGCCAGGAATTTGTCCGGGCGATCATTGGAGAGTGCAAACGCGTCCTCAAGAGGAATTTTCTCTCCCCCGCCACCGCGCTTTGCCGCTTGATGTCCACGCGCGTGGTCGACCAGGATGCGGCGCATCGCCTGGGCGGTGATGGCAAAAAAATGACCCCGATTGCTCCATTGCACATCGCTCTGATCCACCAGCCGCAGATAGGCTTCGTGCACCAGGGCAGTGGCTTGCAGGGTGTGGTCGCTTCGTTCCCGGCGCAGATAGGACTGGGCCAGGCGCCGCAGCTCGTCATACACCAGCGGCAGGAGCTCTTCGCGAGCTTTGGGGTCGCCTCGGCTCCAGTTTGATAGGAGTTGCGTCACCTGGTGGGAAGAGGACACATGGCGCTCCGCATGCGGACTTCCGCCTGAGTGTTTTCCACGATAGCGCCCGATCCTCTCATGGTCAACGACTCTCATGAGCTCTTTTTGTTTCCGATTGCGCGTATTGGGATGAGGCAGACAAAGCCTAACCTGCAACGCAAATGAAAAGGAGAAACGCTCATGAAACGCTATTTCGCTCCCATCGCTGCTATCGCCTGGCTTGCTATTCCCTTTGTTTACAATGTTGCGCTGGCGCAAAAAGTCGTCGTGCCCAATGTGCACAGAATTCCGGCCCCGTTACTTCGGAGAATGCCCAGAACGTTCACGGAAAAAGTCCCTCAACAGCTGATGCGCAGGATGCCCCCGCGGCTGGTGGGAAAGATCCCTACCCAGCTGATAGGAACCAAGCCCCAGACGGGCATGGTCGGCAATGATATCGCCTTTATGCAGCAAGTGAACGCGCAGGGTAATCAGAACGTCGCCAATATTTACAAAGCATGCATGAGCCACCCGGGCGCTTGCAACGGATTGGCTTCGCAGCAGTCTCTGAACGATGCCATACAAGGGGTACAGAACCAGTCCCTGATCAATTCTCAGCACCAGATGGTGAACCAGAATATTCAAACCCAGGCCATCGGTCTGACGAACTGCTCGGTAACCGGAGGTACCGTGTACCTGAATCGCACCACACAGCAGAAAGAGTGCTCGCACTAGAAACCCAGGCAGGCACTATCCATGCCGGGGAGGGACTGCAGCAGCCCCTCCCCGGGTACCCACCTACTTCCCTTTCCAGAATTCCGGATCGCCATGGGTTAGCGAGAGTGTGCCGCCGTAAGACGGACGTACAGGCCTGAAGGGCCTGAAACCCTCACAAGCGGACATTCCCAGGGAAAATCAGTGAGAGCGGAAGGTGCGGACCATAATAGGGGCTAAATTGTTGAGGAATCAAGACAATTTGGACGGTGATTCCCGACTGGCTATTGGAGTTTCCTGAGAATTGGATATTGCCGACTTCGCCAGATAGGGGGAGAATGAAAGACGCAATCTGGTCACGGCGGCGCAACAACGCCGCATGACAAGGAGGCGAGTTATGGGTAAACATCCCAGTGGCCCGCTCTTCACCATAAGACTCTGGTTTGTCGTTGTAGTTCTTGCTTCAACCACGGGCCAGCTATTCGCAGGGCAAACCCCTTCTGCCCAAACTGTAACTAGCCCTTCCCCAAGCGCGTCCTCCCAGGAGCGCAAGACCCTCGGAGTTGAGCTCCCAGCCGAAACGAAGGCCAACATATTAATGGCGCGTGGAGAGTATGCAGCAGCCATTGCCGCATTCCAGCAGACCAATCTGAAATCTGCGATCGTTTGGAACAATATCGGGATGGCCTACCATCACCTTTATGCCCTGGACGAAGCGCGCAAGGCATACCAGCAGGCGCTGGCCATCAACCCTCGCTTTGCTCCTGCTTCCAATAATCTTGCTGCCGTGTATTACGGCCAGCATGATTTCAGAGATGCCGAGCACTGGTACAAGCGAGCGCTGAAACATACGTCAGAAAGTGCAGTGATCTACTGCAATCTAGGTACTGCCTATTTCGCCGACGGGAATTACAAGAAGGGCATGAAGATGTATCAAAAGGCCTTCTCCATCGACGATCAGGTCTTTAATCCCGATCAGTCCAAGATGGTCGAAGGCGGCGGGTCCCGGGAACAACGCGTCGAGATCAACTACTACATCGCACAGACCTTCGCCAGCGCGGGCAAGCAGGAGCAGGCGCTCATTTATCTTCGCAAGGCCATGGATGAAGGGTTCAAGGATCGGAAGCGCCTGGATGAAGATAAGGATTTCGCGGTGCTGCGCACGACGCCACAGTTTCAACAATTGCTGGCCGCGGAGAATCTGAACTAGCCGGCTTTTGCATGGACGGATGGAGCCAACTCGCTGCTTTTAACTTCAACCGCCAGAGATTCGGGCTGAGTTTCAGCGAACGCCAGCAGGCTGCCACACAACAACAAAGTGTCCGCCAGATAATTCAGTCCTTCCCCTATATCCGAAGGCTTCGAAACCAGTAGCGGAATATACATCACGACCACCAGGAACAAAGTCATTAACCCGGCCGCGGTTGCCGCCAGTCGTACCCGCTTGTTGATCAACATGCTGATGCCGGCAACGACGAAGACTATCCCTGCTAAATAACTCCAAACCAAATGCGCCGGAATCCAGACCGGTGTCGATCTCTCGAGGGGAATCCCGGACAAGAGCGCCGGATATAAAAACTGCTCTACCCCACAAACCGTAATCGCCATGGCAAGGGAAAGCCGCGCCAGAGTAACCAGCCTGTTCCTGGCAGCGGGAGTCCATGCGTCTTTTCGTGCTGCCGAAATAGAGAAGGCACCGCCGGCAAACGCGAAATCCCTTAGAGCAACCACCCAAAGGAGCCGGCTGCGGGGGGCGCTCGCAATGTTGGGAATATGGATGAGCAGCACAAACAAGCAGATCATGACACCGAGCAGAGCAGCTGCGAGCCACGCGTATTTCCCGGCCGCTATGCTCAATGCTGCGGCAATGAGGCAAGTCCCCACGAAGAGAGCCCAGAACATGTGTCCAGGGATCCATCCCGGCACCATCCCGGCGATGATTTTGGTAGCGGTGAAATGCTCCGTGCCGAACACAGCAATCGGAATGGCGATGAACAGCGGCCCCAGAGCGACAAACTTGTTCAGCCCTTGCCTCTGAGCAAAATCTCTTGTGAGCGTGTTCAGGCCAATGACCAGAACGATGGTTGCGGAGAGATAGGGTAGCCACACACCCCACGCCAATCCGGGCTGGAACATGAAGAGGGCTTGAGCTGTGGTGGGTATTGCCAACGTGAGATAACTTTCAGCGAAAAACTGATCGCTGGCAATAGCCACTCACCCCGATTTGCTGATGACCACTCAGCCGGGCAGGAGAAAGGCATTCGTCACTCCCATCTTTCCTGAGATTGACGACGGAACAGGGTAGTTGCCCGGCCTTCAGCTGCTTGCTTCCTCAAGTTGCTCCGGTTTGAGGTATTTGATGAGCACCACTTCGTTGCCGGTTTCGCTGTAGATCAACTCATCAATGATGTTCTGGGTCACCAGGATGCCAAATCCGCCCGGCCTGAGACCCTGCTCTTCGCGGATGGCGGTGTGCCGGATCGGGTCGGACGGTGGATTCATGATCGCGGCATGGGTCGCTTCCTCCAGGGAAAAGCCTTCTCCCGGATCCTTCACCCGGCATAAAACCATGTGCTTGGCGCGGATATAAGAAATCGCAACATGCTGGGTGGCGTCGAAACGGGCGCCGTGCTCGATCGCGTTCATCAGCATCTCGCGAAAGGCCAGACCGACGGCGTCTCTCTCTTTCACGGGGAGGTCGGCTATTTCGTGAATGAACTGAATCAACCGGTCGGCTGTCTTACGGTCACAACGGGCGACGAGTTGAAGAAACTGCGGCGTGGCGGAAAGAACTTCTATGCCCTCATCCCAGACTGGACCAGTGGTTGCCAGGAGCAGCATCTGCTCAAACGCGGGCATCGAATAGGGCTCGGAGAAGTAACTGAAGGCGCGTTCGCGCATGGCGCCAATCACATCGGCCGGCGTGCTTTGTGAGGTGATGATGATGAGCCGCACATGAGGCCGGACAATGCGGATCTGGCGGAGAAGCTCGACGTCCTGCCTGCCCGAGGTTTCTTCGCCTGTCAGGACAAGATCGTACGGTTGGGCTTTGAGCATTTCCAGCGCGGCCTTGTTGTTGGCTGCGTGGGCTATTTTCCAGGCAGGAAGGACCTTGGTCGCAGCCAAAGCGACTTTGCTGTCAGAACCGACCACAAGCGCTATTTTTTTCGGGGCTGAAGTCGTGCGCGTGCCGATAGGTCACCTCGGCTCTATGATAAGCCGTCAGTTCATCTTCATCCCCGGCATGGGAGACCGGTCCATGTTGTCGTGCCCCTGGTCGTCATCGTCGGTGGACCAGATCTTCCTGGCGTCAGTCTCGTAGGGATAGACATGCACCATCCAGCCGAAGAGATGTGCACGGAACTGGCCGCCTGCCGCTTCGCAGGCTTCTTTGGTGGTGATGGAGCCGCCCAGGCCAAATTTTGCATCGGGACCAAAGTAGGCCGCTTTCTCCCCAGCAGGGGCTTTGCAAAAATTAATATGCTGGTGCCAGCGGGCAATGCTCAGCGGGATGCGCTCGTTTAACTCCTCCTCAGTAGCATCTACCCGGTCGGTGTACATCGCTCCGATCAGCTCGTACCCGCCATCCGGTGTTTTTTTATAAAGCAAGGAGGTTGGCTTAAGGGGATCGAAGTGCAATCGCGCCTCCAGGCCGTATTCGTACCTTGTGAAGTGGTACTGGGGCTGGGGTACGTTGGGAAGAAAGATCTCATAACCATCCGCCAGGGCCTTGTGGTAATCCACGTAGGGCGCCATGGCCTGCTTGGCCGCAGTCACAACCGCTTCAGCCTTCTGCTGATCGCCGGGCTGGGCAGGTTTGAGCGCAGTCATATACATGTGCCCGGCCCTATGGGGAATTTCGCCTGGTTGGTCGACCTTCCATGCCAGGCCGGCCGCGCCCAGGGTGAGCGAAGCCAACACCGCTGTCCAGGGTCCCCAATAAAACCGAATCCCTTTTCTGTTCACCGTGTTCCCCTCGGAATTCACCCATTAAGACGGATGATTGGGGACCTTAGTTGCGCTGCCCAGGCAGGTTGATACCGGAAAGCCTTTGACATGCGTCGATCAGGGCGTCCTGGGTCCGGGTATCCTGGCTTGCAGGATTGGGCGTGCGCTGTTGCCGGTGAAAGAAGTATTTGCCAGTGACCATGGTGGCCTTGTCTTCGCCGGTGGCGAGCCATACCTGGGTGCGGTGGCCCTGGTCCAGATTATCGGGTGCATAGGGGCCCCCCATCTTGGTGGGTACCCAGCCCGGTTCCAGAGCGTTGGAGTTCACTTGCGGCCAGCGGCGCGCCACAGCGAAGGCCAGCAGCACGTCGTGCAGTTTGCTGTCGCAATAGGCCTGCTCCCCCTGCCAGGGGCGGTGCTCCCAGGTTAGATCCTGCAGGCTGGCGTCACCGCTCTTGTGTAGGCCCGAGCTAAGGTAAACCAGGCGCTTCGGTTGGTGGATGAGTGCGGTCAGAATGTAGGGCGCGAGCGTATTAACGGCGAACACATGGGGTAGGCCGTCTTCGGTTGGAATGAGCCGCGGCTCGCGGTAGCCCACGGCGGCGTTGTGAATGACCGCATCGAAATTGCCCAGGCGGTTTACCTGATCGGCGACCATGCGGGTTTGGGCGATACTCGACAGATCTCCGATAACGACTGCTTCTGCTCCCGGCACTGCGGCCAGGGCTTCTTCCCCCCGCTGCTCGCTACGTGCGTGCAGTACTGCGGCGTGCCCTTGCTCGATGAGCAGTTGAGCCGCCATCCGGCCGAGACCGTCGGAAGAACCTGTAATGAAGACGCGCGCCATGCTTATTTATCCCCGCTTAGTAGAGATGCGACGTTTTGTATTGCGGGCTCGTTCTGAGTTCGTTGTCTTCGCTGAATCCTTGTATCTCGCTGACCTGAAGGGTTAAAGTCTGCGTGAGAAAGCACAACCTTAGGAACGATGAAAAAGACAACCCTTTTCAAGCAGTATTTACTGGCAAAAGAGATCCTGATGATTCCAGTTGCCCACGATCCGTTGTGTGCGACGATCATCGAGCGAGCGGGATTCAAGGTAGTGGGCTGCGGCGGGTACGCCAACTCGGCTGCACTGCTCGGTGCTCCTGACATTGAGTTGCTCACGCTTACCGAGATGGTAGATGCGGTGTGGCGATTTGCGGATGCAGTCGACCTGCCGGTGTTTGCCGATGGGGACAATGGGCACGGAAACACCACCAATGTGCAGCGGACGGTAAAACAATTTGAAAAGGCGGGCGCGGCCACGATCATGCTCGAGGACCAGGTTTCGCCCAAGCGCTGCGGCCACATGTCCAGTAAGCATGTAGTGCCGACGGATGAATTGGTAGCCAAGATCAAGGCGGCTGTCGACGCGCGCACGGACCAGGACCTGACTATCCTGGCGCGGACCGACGCCATTGCCGTGAAAGGGCTGGCCGAAGCCGTCGAGCGCGCGCAGCGGTGCGTGGAAGCGGGAGCCGATTGGGTTTTCCTCGAGGCGCCGGAGAGCCTGGAGCAGATGAGGCAAATCCCCGGCTTGGTCTCTGTCCCCACACTGGCCAATATGATTCCCGGCGGCAAGACGCCGATCCTGCCCGCCTCGGAGCTGGAGTCGGTCGGTTTCGCAGCGGTGATTTTCCCTAATGTGTTCACCTACGCGTACGCCCGGTTGGCCACCGATATCGCCGCGGAACTTCTGCGCACTGGAACCACCGCGCCATTCCACGACCGGATGATTGAATTCGAGGCCTTCAATGACCTGGTTGGGTTAACCAGGATTCGCGATTCGGAGCAGCGATACTATGCCGGCCTCGAAGATGCGCACTTAAGAGGCGCCTGATGCGCTGCTGTGCAGCTACCGGAGCGAAGCGCAGTGGAGGGACCTGCGGTTTCTTCCCCGGTACTCACATTTCTTTTTAGCTCTTGAGCGCTGTTGCCTGCCGAGAATTCATTGACTTCCCAGGTTGTACACCACGGACCCCTCTGTTTTCTGTCGTTCTCCGAGCGCACTGCGGATGACTGCCAGCAGATGGGCGTTACTGACAGGTTTTTGTAGGAAGGCCTTGCCTCCCAGGGCGGCAACCTTCTTCTGATTGGTCTGTAAATCGCGGCCAGAGACCACGACGACTGGAACCGTAGCCAGAGCAGGGAGCTTGCTGAACCTTTCCATCAATACGAAGCCATCACCCGCAGGCAAGCCCAGGTCGAGGATGATCAGATCGGGTTCAACCCTGCGCGCCTCGGCCATGCAGGTGATTGCGTCGCCTGCAGAGTAAGTGTCGTAGTGATGGGCCCGTAGACGTACGTGCATGCTGAGGAGCACATCCGGGTCGTCCTCCACGATGAGAATTTTCTTAGCGCTCATGACTCAAAAGCCTCCGTGCGATAGGTGTATCGGCTTGGGTCGTTGAAAGCGTGAGGGCTGACCTGACCCGAACCACCTGGAGCGCGGTTTGTGGCGAAATCGAGCGCATCGAATGGGCTCACGCCGATGGCCGATGAAGCAGCCAGGACCCGGTATGAGCCGTAACGCGCAGCGCCATCGCTCACGCCAAAGAAAACGTCACTCCAAACGGAGTGGCGTTTTTTTGCCCAGTCCGGGTACGGCCACCGACCGAAGGTAGACTGGGTGAGAGGGCGCACTGGCGCCGATCATGACAACAGAGGCAAATCGTTTCGCGGTGCAGGACCTGGTTGAGTTTTGCGTGGCCTATGGCCTGATCCTGGCAGCAATCTGGACTCTGAATCCCTGGCAGAGGTTTTTTTACTGGGCCACCATCGCGTGGGTGGTCGTCACTACCTGTATTCACCGTCCCACCTGGAAGAGTCTAGGCCTCGGGCTGACGGGTTTGCTCCGGTCACTTTGGGTGGTGGGAGTTGCCGTCATACTTGCAACCCTGGCGGTGATTACGGCCCGAGAGATGCACACGCTGCACCGGTTGCATGGTCCAATACCAATGCACTCGCACTTCTGGGGATATTTGATTTGGGCAGTCATGCAGCAGTTCTTGCTGCAAATTTATTTCCTGCTTCGCTTGTTGCGACTACTGCCAGGTAAGGTATTGCCGGTGGCGGCGGCAGCAGGGTTTTTCTCGCTCGCCCACCTGCCTAACCCGATTCTCACGCCAGTCACCCTGGTTTGGGGCATCGTAGCCTGCATACTGTTCCTGCGCTATCGGAATATCTATTCCCTCGGCGTGGCCCATGGGATCCTGGGCCTTTGTGTCGCAGTCATTGTGCCAGACTCTCTGGATCATCACATGCGTGTCGGCATCGGCTACTACCGGTATCATCCTCACCGCAGCCAAAGAGACCAGATCGTATCCACGGATGCGTGGGTGATTGCCGAGGCGCCCACGCGGTGCTGCTGACGCCAGGCGAGGCCATAGAAAATGCCGGCCAGGGTTGCTAGTAACACATAGCGCCAGTTGAAAAGCGCCGCACGTTTGTTGAAGTGCGAAAGGCCGAACAAGGCGGAGGTAATGAGCAACCCCCGCGCCGGCCGGACCCGCCGCTCCAGAAGATTCTGCAACCAGCCGCGAAAGAAAAGTTCCTCCGGCACGGCAATAAAAAAGAACGTGAATACCCAGGCGGCGAGAGCGTGCATGCCCGACGGTATGACCGGGTGAAAGTGGAGGAAGCCCAGCATGAGTCCCAGCACGACAGCGATGGGAGCATAGGCGGCGAGCGCGGTCAGACCGGTCCCGAGGTCGCCCAGGCGTAGACGCAGATCGAAGCCCACCCCGCGTAACTGACGGATGACGTGAAAGCCGTAAATACCTGCATCCAGCAACAACATCTTGTTGAAGACAGCCAGACGAGGCCCCCACGCCCCCTCAAACCACCGTAAGTCAACCGCCAGGCCGAGCAGAACAAGGATGAGGAAGTCTCGCCAATCTCCTCGCTGCTGTGGGTCAGCCAGGGTGGCTTGGTAAAGCAGCAAGGTGATGGCTACTGGCAGCAAGGTATAGAGGGCAAACCAATGCCAGCGAAAAACTCCGGTAGCAATCGAGGCCAGAATGTAAGGAAGTCCTAGGATGGCCGGCGACAGAATACGAGGCAGAAGCGGTAGCCGCCGCGGCAACTCGAGACTACTGGGGCAAAATGCTGCGGCGAAAAACGGGACCAGCGTAAGCAATGCAGCCAGAGCGATCGGGGGATTTAACAACAGGCGCAGCATTCATCGGCCAAACTGACGCAGGTGGTGGTCGGCGTGCAAGTACCCCCAACGCATCCAGTCCTTCGTGGTCATTGGCCCAAAGATAGGGTGCGGCACATGGGGCGTTGGCAAAGCATCGCAGAAACGTCCGAAAGTCGAGAGCAACGAGTTAAGATCCTGACGGAATTCAATCGGAGGTGTACCGCCGTTGCCCTGTTCCATTTCCGGGCGGGTGCGAAACCCTTTAGCCCACGTAACTGGTACGTCCAGAGCTAACCACTTCAGTAAAGTTCGTTGCAGCAAGCCAGTTGCCGGGCTGGCAGATTTCTTTCCGAGTGCAAGCTTGTAGGAGTCATCTAAATGACAAATCATTTGATGAACGGACATTTTCCCCCAGCGTGCAAGGTCTTGGGGCGACAGTTGCAACAGCCGGCTCGAAATGTTCTGCCGGTCGGCCGGTTGGCTTAAGCTATTCACGCTACCTGGCGTCAACTCGATGGCACGCGGACTGCGTCTTGCCGGAAAGCGAATCAGAGTAAAAGTTGACAGATCCAGCCGCATCCCACCAGATGTATTGTCCCGCGGCATAGCGTGCACCAGAAGCCGAGGTGACGTTGGTGAAGATCAGCGACGCTCCATGGACCGGAACGATGACCAGGCTGTTTCCGGCGCCGTTAATGTATTCAACCGGGAATGCGGCCGCGGGAAGCCCGGTCGCCGTAGCCTGCCCATCGCACTGGTATTGCACTGTCTTGCGTGAGAGCGGTTGTGAGCCGCTCAGGTGAATGGTCAGATCCGATGCCCCGGCCAGCATGCTCCACCCCAGCGCGGCTGTTAACAGCAGATTCCACTTTGACTGCATCGCAATGCCTCCCTTACGTGCCTGTCGCTACCACAAAGTATTGCGCCTTTTCAGGTCCCGGATTGTGAACGCCGTGCAATTCGTTAGAGTGAATGAACGCTGCAGATCCAGGGCCGATCAGCGTTGTCTTGCCCTCAATGGTCACAGCCACGTTGCCTTTCATCAGCAGAAACAGTTCTTCGTGCTCGTGGCGGTGTGGGGGATGCGGTTCGCTTCCCGCAGCCAGGGTGGTCTCATGCACTTCGAGATGCTCGCCTGTGTGTAAGGTGCCATCAAGGATTGCCCGGGATTCGTTTTGCCCATTTTGCTTGACGGGCAGATCGCTGTAAGGCTTGACGAAGGAAGGGATGACGGCGTTGTCGAACGCGAATGCCCTGGACGCCGCGAGTAGGGGAATTGCCTGCAGAAGAGTACGCCGGTTGCTATCCATAACAGGGTTTGTTATAGGCTTTCAGGACGCGCCAAATCAAGACAGGTCTTGCATTTCGCTGGTAAGATCGACGGGAACAAATTGACCGGGGGCCCCATGACATTTACGCCCAATCGCCGCAGCTTCATCATTGCAAGTGGAATGACCGCCCTTGCTTCGACCAGAGTCCTTGGTGCCAACGACACGCTTCGCATTGGCGTCATTGGGGCCGGCGGCCGCATGAGAAACCTGCTCGATGCTGCCGACGCATCCGGTACTGACTTTCAGATCGTGGCCGTGAGCGACGTTTATGGGCCGCGCCGCGATGAGGTAAAAGAACGGTCCAATGGTATCGCCACCACCCATCTCGATTATCACGAGGTGCTGGCAAAAGACATTGACGTCGTATTGATTGCCGCCCCCGACCACTGGCACGTGCGCATGGCCTGCGACGCGCTCGAGGCGGGCAAGGATGTCTATCTGGAAAAGCCGGTCACTCACACCATCGAGGAAGGGGCGACGTTGGCTCATGCAGTTCATTCGAGCAAACAGGTTCTGCAGTGTGGCATGCAGCAGCGCAGCTGGACCCACTTTCGCAACGCCGTCGACCTGATTCAGGCGGGCAGCCTGGGCCGCGTTGTCCAGGTGCGAACCTACTGGTGGCAGAACTACAACCAGGCGAACTGGAAGCCCAAGCCGGTGGACGCCCAGGCACTGGATTGGAAGATGTGGCTGGGAGGGGCGCCGGATCAACCCTTCAGCGAGGAGAAGTATTACCGCTGGCGCTGGTACTGGAATTTTGGCGGCGGCGCCATGACCGATCTGTTCGCGCACTGGATCGACGTGGCCCACTGGGCCATGAAGAGCGACACCCCGCGCGACGTGCAGATGCTGGGCGACAAATATGTGTTTGAACAGTGGGATTGTCCCGATACTGTTCAGGCGGCGCTTCGCTATCCCGGTTGGGATGTCGTGTACGAGGGCATGATGAGTTCTTCGATCGACGATGGAGGACTCGAATTCCGCGGCACAGAGGCGACTCTGAAGATCAATCGCAGCGGCTTCGGCATTTTCCGCGAGGGATTGAAGGACGATCGGAACCCTATCCTCAGCGAAAAGAGCTTTGTCGACGGAACCGTGACCCACATGCAGAACTTCTTTGCCTGCGTTAAGTCGCGCAAAGAGACGAACGCGCCGGTCGAAACCGGAATCGCCGCGGCGCGCGCCGGACACATTGCCAATCTTGCCTACAAGCATACGGGGCAGATTTCCTGGCCGCCGAAAGGCTCCTCTTAGCTCATCGCGCGTCGGGCAGCAGACCCTGTTCGACCAGCACCGGTGGCCGGCGGTGCCTGGTGACCTGCTCATAGGCGTAGGCCCACCCGAGCAGGTCGCCGTCTCTCCACGGCCGGGCGGAGATCTCCAGGCCAAAAGGCAGGCCGTCGGGGTAGAAGCCCCCGGGCACAACCACCGCCGGCACGCCGATCATGTTCACCCAGCTGGTGTCGCTGTGGGGGCCGCCACTGATCTTCCCGTCCTGAGGCATGGTTTCGTCGGGCGGCGGCATCTGTGCTGCCGGGTAGACGTAGCCATCTAGATGCAAGCGGTCCAGCGTTTTGACGTAGGTTTCGAGCGTCCTGCGCTTGGGACCCAGAAAGTTGACCTCGGCCTGGGGATCGCTCTCCACCTTGGTCTGCTTCATCGTCGGCCGGACGTTATCGTCGTCTGTGCTGTCGATGATTTCATGCGGCAAAGGAGATCCGACGGTTTTCTCATACTCTTCAACGGAGCGGTACTGCGGCGGCCCATACTCAGCGAGAAACTTTTCCGTGCCCTCGCGAATGTAAGCAAGAGTACAGATGTGCGACGCAGTCTCTGCGAAGCTGTCGTCCAGTATGGAATCGTCAAAGACGATGGTCGCACCTGCGGCACGGAGCCCTTCGAGGGCCTTGATGAAAGCCGCGCGGGTTTCCGGCCGGAGAGGCGTCTGCGCCGCCGCTCGATCTGCTGCCGCCCTGTTCGCCGGCTCCGTCGACGGCATGCCATGAAAGGGGATCCCAGCTCCCGCGAGAATGAAGGCGGGTACGCCAAAACGTTTGCCTTTGAGCGCATCTGTTTTCAGGTAGGTGGAGTATGGGCCCGGCTGAGCTCGTGGGTCCTCTCCCGCCATCACGTCCAGCGCGATGGTCGCGTCGGTTACGTTGCGAGCGATCGGGCCGGTGTTGTCGAGCAGCCAGTCCAGCGGTGCGATCCCGGCGATGCTCACCAGGCCGCGCGTTGGGAACACCCCAACTACGGAACTGGTAGCGGCCGGCATACGAATGGAATTACCGGTATCGGTTCCGTTGCCCAGCACGGCGAAGTTTGCCGTGACTGCGGTCACGGTGCCGCCGGAAGAGCCTCCGGGGCTAAAGCGCACATCGTAGGCGTTGCCGGTGCGGCCGTAAGCGGTGCTGCGATTGGTATCGCTGGCTGCAAAGTCCGGCATGTTGGTTTGGCCGAGGATGATGGCGCCCGCGGCTCGCAATTTGGTGACGATGGCGGCGTCTTTGGGTGCGATCAGCTCGTGACCGGGAATCATGTAACCTCGCCAGCCGTCGGTGGTTACCAGGCCCTTCAACGAAGTGTTGGCCTTGGTAACGATGGGTACCCCCCACAGGGCACCGTGCGGACTGGCCTCCGCATCTTCTTGAGCAGCGGCGGCCAGGGAGCCTGCCGCGTCGACGTTCTGCACTGCGCGGTAGATGCCGTTGTACCTGGCAATCCGCGCCATATACCACTGCACCACCTGGGTAACGGAGTACTTGTGCTCGCGGTACATCTGCTCCAGCTGAGGCACCGTAACCTCGAGCAGATCGTGGTTCATGGAGTCACGTGATTCAGCGAAAGATGGTGCTGCGACGAGCACCAGGAGCAAACACCAGGAAAGAGTCCGCATCTTCGTCGGGATAAGAACCTCGATTGCAACGCAAGCTGTGAGAATACGGGGGGTTACCCAACAGAATGACATATCAGCAGCATCGCGGCGCTGATAGACTGCTGGCACAACTGCTTGGGCACCGATGACGATCGCTGAGGGAACACAGTTTGGACCGTACCGCCTTATCGAGAAGATAGGCTCCGGCGGTATGGGGGAGGTGTATCGCGCACTGGACACCCGTTTGGAGCGCGAGGTCGCCGTGAAGCTGGTTTCCGAGACGTACCTGATTACTGGACATGCTAGCGGATCGCCCTCACCGCTCACCCCGCACGCTACGCCCGATTCCCACGTCTCGCACGAGCGCTTCCTGCGCGAGGCTCGTTCGTCGGCCACTTTGAATCATCCCAACGTTTGCTCCATTCACGACACCGGGGAACATGACGGCCGGCCTTACCTGGTGATGGAACTGCTGCGGGGTGAGACGCTCAAGCATTACCTGGCGAAGGCGGGCGGTAAGGGCTTAGCCCCGGAGGATGTTATTTCCTTCAGCCAGCAGGCGGCTTCCGCCCTGGCTGCGGCGCACAGCAAGGGCATCATCCATCGGGATATCAAGCCGGCAAACCTGTTTGTGGTCGATGGCGGGCGCGGCAAACGCCTGATCAAAATTCTTGACTTCGGGCTGGCCAAGAAGCAAGGCGGGATGGCTGCGGCAGAATCGCGCACCTATGGTCTCCCGGGGAATCCCAGTTCGGATGAAACCGCAGTTGGGCCGGGCACCGCCACCATGGAGTTGACCAGTCCCGGCTCTGCCGTGGGGACCGTGGCGTACATGTCGCCGGAGCAGGCGAAAGGCGAGCCGCTGGATGCGCGCACGGACCTGTTCAGCCTGGGAAGCGTCATCTACGAAATGGCCACTGGGAAGGCTCCCTTTGCCGGCGGCTCTACGGCCGAGGTATTCGCAGCGCTGCTCAAGGAAAATCCTCCTCCGATAAGCTCGGTGAACCCGGCCATGCCAAAGAGGCTGGATCCTATCGTCGCCAGGCTGCTGGCCAAGGATCCTGCTAATCGCTATGCGACGGCCGAGCAGTTGCAGGAAGCGCTCGATGCACTGGAGCCGCAATCCGGCAGGATGATGGCGGCACCCCCGGCCAGCCGGAACAAGTCAAATTGGTCCTGGGCAGTCGCCGCTGTACTGCTCCTGGTACTGGTCGCGGCCGGCGTCACCTGGTGGAAGTTACGGCCTGCGGCGCTGCCCCCATCCGGGGAGAGCGCAGCGGGAGCGGCGCCCGCGGCAACCAAGGACTCCATTATCCTGGCCGACTTCATCAACCGTACCGGCGATCCCGTTTTTGACACCACGCTCAACCAGGCGCTGCAGATCGACCTGGAGCAATCGCCGGTGATTAATATCGTGAGCCAGCAGCACCTGGCACAGAGCGTGAAGTATCTGGGCAAGCCGGCGGACACTCCGCTCACCCCGGAGATTGCACGCGAGATCGGCGAGCGCGAAGGCGTCAAGGCGATCCTTACGGGAACGATTGCCAATCTAGGCAAGGAGTACGTACTCACGCTGACGGCGCAGAATACCGCGACCGGGGACGAGATCGTGAGCGAGC
Organism: uncultured Acidobacteriaceae bacterium; assembly: GCA_963826875.1. Lineage (GTDB taxonomy): Bacteria > Acidobacteriota > Terriglobia > Terriglobales > Acidobacteriaceae > PALSA-350. Next base: position 348,697 of record CAWGYP010000007.1, read on the forward strand.
AGGCGCAGGCTCCCGACAAGGAGCACGTGTTGGACGCGCTGGGCAGGGCAGCCGCCGCTATGAGGGGCAAGCTGGGCGAGGATCTGGCGAGCATCAAGAAGCTCGACACTCCCTTCGGACAGGCAACGACCTCTTCGCTGGAGGCGTTTCGCGCTTATGCGCTGGGAGATAAGGCGCATGTGAGTGCGCATGATATTCCCGATGCTGAAGGTCATTATCTTCGGGCCATTGAGCTGGATCCTAACTTCGCCATGGCCTATGCGCGGCTGGGGGTGGTGTATATCAATTCCACCCAGGTGGCGAAGGCGAACAAATACTTTGAAAAGGCTTACGCGCTCTCGAAAAATGTGAGCGAACGCGAGCGGTTGTACATCACCGGCCACTACTACCAGAATGTCACCGGCAACATGCCCAAGGTGATTGAGGCGTTGCAGGAATCGATCCAGACGTATCCAAGCCAGGTGGACAGCTACATCAACATCACCTCGGCGTACACCGCCGTCGGCGAATTTCCAAAGGCCCTTCCGTTTGCCAGGAAAGCGGTGGAGATGCAGCCCGAGGATTCGATCGCGGCAGAAAACATGTTGTCGATTTACCTCGGCTTGAACCAGATACCCGAGGCCAAGGCGGAAATGGAGCGAGCCCAAAAGCTGGGTCTAGACACCAGCACGCTCGATCTTACCGGCCACCTGCAGACCTACTTTATGCTGGGCGAGCCCGGCGAAGTGCAGAAAATCATGACCAAGGTTGCCGGCCAGCCCGATGAGTTCCTGGCCACGCAGGTTCTGGCCGGCACACAGCTTTTCGCCGGCCAGTACAACAAGGCTGCCGGTACCATCGAGCAAGCTTACGAGCAGGCCGGCCGCGCCAAGGCTCCGGACGTGCAGGCAAATCTACTGCTCACTAACGCCGCCAGCCGCGGACTCGCGGGTTTGTGCGAGGGCAGCGAGGCGGAAGTGCAAAAGGCGTTGGGGCTAGACAGGAGCAGGCAAACGGAGTCGTTTGCTGTGCTCGCTTCCGGCATCTGCGGCAACGGTAAGTTGGTGCAGTCCCTGGCTGAGGATTTGAGCAAGAAGTACCCGGACGACACGCTGATCCAGAACGTATATGTGCCCCTGGGCAAGGCGTTTGTAGCACTCGGGGCGGGACAGGCGCGAGAGGCCCTGGACGATGCCGAACCGGCGCGGGCTTATTACCGGATTTTTCCGGCAGCCTACTTGCAGGGCCTCGCATACCTGCAATTGCATGATGCCAGCCGTGCGGTGAACGCATTTCAGAACGCAACCCTGTCGCCTGGTGGCAACCTGCAGGCGACGACAATCTTCTATGCCCAGGCGCAACTCGGGTTGGCACGCGCGTATGCCATGAGCGGCGACAAGGCAGAGGCGAAGAAAGCTTATGAAGCATTCTTCGCCACCTGGAAAACCGCGGATGCGGACCTGCCTATGCTCCAAGCAGCCAAAAAGGAATACGCCGCCCTCTAAAGCCGCCGTTCGCTTTCGAAAATGAACGGATCAATCACCAGAGGAGTCATGGCCCTTTAGCCTCGTTGTAATTTTCTAAGCAAAACAGGCTTTGGCGTCTGCATGGGACTGGCTTTGTATCAGGTCACGACTTCAGTCGTGCCGTAGAGGGATAGAATATATCGGGCTGCCTCGCCGCAGCGAGCGTTAGCCCCTGAGGTACCTTCTTTCCTGCCCGCCCCCGAATTTTTTCCGCACCCTCTCTATCCCCTCCACCCATCGACGGGTGCCCCATCCTTCGCGTTCTTTGCGAAGGGTGGGATAGACAAATCTCACCCTCACCTCACACGAAAGCAGACATAACGGAAAGTTACCTTACGATCATCTGCAAAGCCTTGTGAAGGAGCGAACTTTCGTTTCCAAGCTCAGGGCTTCTTAATTAGAAGTCATTGAGGCGGTGGCGCTGATAGACTGCTGGCACCGATGACGATCGCAGAAGGAACACAGTTCGGACCGTACCGTCTGCTCGAGAAAATCGGCGCCGGCGGCATGGGCGAAGTCTATCGCGTACTCGATACCAGGCTGGAGCGCGAGGTCGCTTTGAAGCTGGTTTCCGATAGCTACCTGGTTGCGGATCTGGGAAGCGGATCCCCCTCGCCTACTCCCGGGCACCCTACGCCCACACCCACGCCCCACTCCGCCAGCCATGCATCGCATGAGCGCTTTCTGCGCGAAGCCCGGTCAGCGGCGACGCTGAACCATCCCAATGTATGCGCGATTTATGACACCGGGGAACAGGATGGCCGCCCCTATCTGGTGATGGAGTTGCTGCGCGGAGAGACGCTGAAGCGTTATCTTGCAAAAGCCGGCGGACACGGGCTGCCGCCCGAAGAGGTAGTGGCCTTTGCCCAGCAGGCCGCCGCGGCGATCGCAGCGGCTCATGCCAAGGGGATTATCCATCGTGACATCAAACCGGCCAATCTGTTTGTGGTCGATGGTCCTCGCGGCAAGCGGCAGATCAAGATCCTCGACTTTGGCCTGGCGAAGAAGCAGGCCGGTCTCGCGGTGGCTGATACCAGAACCTACGATCTGCAGGGCAACGGCAGTCTGGACGAGACGGGCGTAGGGCCGGGAACAGCCACCATGGAGCTGACCAGCCCTGGTTCGGCGGTGGGAACGGTTTCCTACATGTCTCCCGAACAGGCACGCGGTTCGCCGCTGGACGCCCGCACAGACCTGTTCAGTCTGGGTACGGTTATCTACGAGATGGCCACAGGCAAGACGCCGTTCGGCGGCGGTTCGACGGCGGACGTGTTTGTCGCCCTGCTGCGGGAGGATCCACAGCCTGTAAGCAAGATCAATCCGGCCATGCCCAGGCAGCTCGATGCCATCGTGGCCAAGTTATTGGCCAAAGACGTGGCCCTGCGTTATGCGAGCGCGGAAAAACTGCAGGAAGATCTGGAAGGCGTCAGTCTGGCCGGCGCGGCTGCCACTACTCAACCGAAGTCCTCGGCCGGCAAGCCCAAATGGCCGTGGATAGCCGGGGCGGCAGTAGTGGCCTTACTGCTCGCACTCGCCTGGTGGAAATACCAGCCCGCGGCTGCGCCCGGTGGTAAGGCACAAAACGGAACTGCCGCAAGCGGGCTGGAGACGAAGAAGGACTCGCTCATCCTGGCCGATTTCGTCAACCGCACCGGTGATCCGGTGTTTGACACCACCCTAAACCAGGCGTTGCAGATTGATCTGGAGCAATCGCCGGTCATTAATATCGTCAGCCCGCAGCACCTGTTGCAGAGCGTGAAGTATCTCGGTAAGCCGGAGGGCACACCGGTCACACCCGCGATTGCCCGCGAAATAGGCGAGCGTGAAGGCATCAAGGCCATCATTACCGGGACGATCGCCAACTTGGGTAAGGAATATGTGATTACCCTTTCGGCACAGAACACCGCGACCGGAGACGAGATCGTCAGCGAGCAGGCCCAGGCGCCGGACAAGGAGCATGTGCTCGATGCGTTGGGCAAGGCGGCTGCGGCGATGCGCGGGAAATTGGGCGAGGACTTGGACAGCATCAAAAAGCTAGACACACCGTTTGGCCAGGCGACAACGTCTTCGCTCGAGGCGTTTCGCGCCTATGCGCTGGGTGATAAAGCACACGCCAAGGCGCATGACATTCCGGAAGCGGAAGGGCACTACCTGCGTGCCATCGAACTGGATCCCAACTTTGCCATGGCCTACGCACGCCTGGGAGTGGTGTCTATTAATTCCGGCCAGGTGACGAAGGCAAACAACTATTTTTCCAAGGCTTACCAGTTGTCAAAGAATGTGAGCGAAAGGGAAAGGCTCTACATCACCGGCCACTACTACGAGGTCGTCGAGGGCAATATACCCAAGGTGGTGGAAACTCTGCAGGAAGCCATCCAGGCTTACCCGGGGCAGATCGACAACTACATCAACATCAACGTCGCCTACCAGACACTCGGTCAATACGATCAGGGCCTTCCCTATGCGCAGAAGGCGGTTGAGATCGATCCCCAGGATTCCATCGCTGGCGAGAATCTGTTGTCCGACTACATCGCCTTGGGACGGACGGCCGATATGAAGCAGGAGTTGGAGCGGACCGAAAAATTAGACCTGAACAGCAGCACGGATGACCTGGTGATTTACATGATTGCCCATTTCCTGCTCGGGCAGCCGCAGGAAGTGCAACGAGTGATGGCGAAAATCGCGGGACGGCCTGACGAATTTCTCGCTACCCAAATACTCGCGACGACACAGCAATATTCTGGCCAGTACCGCCTGGCGGCGGCGACCGTGCAGCGGGCGGCCGATCAGGCGGCCCGAGCTAAGGCGCCCGATGCCCAAGCGGGCTTCGTTTTGGAGGGCGCGTTGGCGCGCGGGCTGGCTGGGCTGTGCGACTCTGGTGACGTTGTGCGACAGGCGCTTTCACTCGACAAAAGCAGGCAGACCCAGGCCTTCGCGGCCTTGACCGCTTCCGTCTGTGGCGACGGAAAGCTCGCCCTGCCTCTGGCATCCGAGTTGACCAAGAAATATCCTCAGGACACGCTTATCCAGGATGTGTTTGGACCCTTGTCAAAAGCGTTTGTGGCTCTGGCCGCAGGCCATGCGCAGGAAGCGATCGATGCCGCCGAACCAGCCAAGCCCTATAACTCGAATTATCCTGCTTCCTATCTGCAAGGCCTGGCATACCTTCAATTGCACGACGCTGGCCATGCGCTGAGCGCCTTTCAAACCGCCACTCACGCCAACGCAGGCGCCCTGAATATTGCAGGTGCACCCTACCTCGCGCAGCTACAGTTGGGACTCGCGCGCGCTTACAACATGGGCGGAGATAAGCCAAGTGCGAAGAAGGCGTACGAGGCTTTTTTTACCACGTGGAAAGACGCAGACCCTGACCTGCCCCAGCTCGTAGCAGCAAAGAAGGAATACGCGGCCCTTTAAGGAGAAGTTGTGCGTCGAGCAGTCTCCCTCTCCCTGATCGTTTTTGCCCTACTGTTGTCTGGCTGTCATTCGACTTACTACAAAGCAATGAGGACCCTGGGCAAAGAGAAGCGCGACATCCTGGTGCAGCGCATCAAGGATGCGAAAAAGGATCAGGATCAAACCAAGCAGAAGCTACAAACCACGATGGAGTCGTTCCAGGCCCTGACCGGTTTCAAGGGCGGATCACTGGAAAAATCCTACAAACGTCTCAACTCCGATTACGAAAGCGCTGCATTGCAGGCGGACAAACTTCACGACAAAATTCAGTCGATCGACCAGGTGAGCAACGATCTGTTCAAAGAGTGGCAGGGCGAGTTCAACGCCATGGATAACGGCAAATTAAAGTCGCAGGATAGCGTCATGCTGCGCAATGCAAAAACGCGCCAGGCCACTTATATGCGTGCCATGCGCCGTACTGAGGACCAGATCGCACCGGTGTTGAAGGCATTTCATGATCAGGTCCTGTTTCTCAAACATAATTTGAATGCGCGTGCGGTTGGCTCATTGAAAAACACGTCGGCAGGCTTGCAGAGCGATGTCGCCGGCCTGGTCCAAAGTATCGATGCTTCTAGCCAGGAAGCGGACAAACTCATCGCGTCGCTCGCGGCTTCCGACAACAAGAACTAGCTTAATGAAACGGGTATAATTCTGCGATTCCCAAAAGCGAGGAAAAAATGACGACAGCTGTTAGTTCTCCGGTGACGCCGGAACGCATCATGCAGTTTGCCTGGGGGTATGTGCCGCCGCTGGTTCTGGAAGCCGCCGTTCGCCACCGCGTTTTTGATGTTCTGGATGCCGGCCCAAAAACCATCTCCGAGGTACAGAAGGAGACTGGCGCCTCAGAACGGGGATTGACTGCGGTGATGAATGTCTTGGTGGGCCTGAACTTCCTGGAGAAAGATAAGCATGGGGTGTTTTCACTCACGCCGGAGAGTGCCGCATTTCTTGTCAGCAGCAAGCCCGCCTTCCAGGGTGGCATGCTTCGTCACGGCAGCCAGCAGTTGATCCCCAGGTGGCTTCATCTGACCAGGGTTGTCGAAACCGGCAAACCCGAAGCTTCCGTTAACCAGCAAGGGCCAGGGTCCGACTTCTTTCAGCAATTTGTCAACGATATCTTGCCCCTGAGCTTTCCCGCGGCGCAAACGCTAAGCCGTCATTTGCATGCGAATGGTGCGGCAGCAGCGCGCGTGCTCGATCTCGCTGCAGGCTCAGGAGTATGGGGCATCGCGATGGCGCAAGGTTCTGAGCAGGTGCGAGTCACTGCGGTTGATTGGCCTGCGGTGATTCCAGTAACCCGCAAGACCGTCGAGCGTTTTGGGCTGGCAGACCGGTTTTCCTTTGTAGCCGGCGACCTGATGCAGGCTGAATTCGGAAGCGGCCACACCGTGGCCACGCTTGGCCACATCCTGCATAGCGAGGGCAGCGAACGCAGCCGGGCGCTGATCAAAAAAACGTTTGCGGCCCTTGCCCCCGGAGGAACGATTGCGATCGCCGAATTCCTAGTCAATGCGGCTCGGACTGGGCCTCTGAATGCGCTCTTCTTCGCTGTCAACATGCTGGTGAACACAGATTGCGGCGACACCTATTCCTTTGAAGAGATCAGTGGCTGGTTGAACGAGGCCGGCTTCAAGAATGCGCGGACCCTCGATGCACCGGGACCATCGCCGCTGATTCTTGCCACTAAGCCTTAGGCCCATAAGTGCAATGGCCGCTCTCTGTTAGTAGAGAGCGGCCATTTTTGTTCGTGTCGATGAGGAGTTATTGCAGTTCCTCCACGCTGCGGGCGACGAATACCGGCTGTCCGTTCGCCGGATTCTTCAGCACCAGGCCAACCACGCGAAGTGGGATCGCTGATCCGCCGCTAAGGTCACTCAGCCCATTGAGTCCACCCAGATACTGGGTCAAGGGCGTGGTGTAGACGGTAATCGGACCGTTGAACAGAACACCGGCCAATCCGTTCGAATTGAACTGGAAGGTGCCATTGCCGGTATTTGTGCTGCCGGAAACCCATTCACCCGTGTGACCCTCATGGCGAAGGACAATGCGATGAGCAGTGACCATTTGCGAATTCGTGGCGCCGCTCGCCGGGCCACCGATACTGATGTGCTGCCCGGCAACCAGGAGACTCGAGTTAAAGAAGAAGGTAGTGAGCGGGGTGTGCATCTTGTAGATGAAATACTTCTCGCTGCCGTTGAGATTGATGTTGGCGATCTGGCCTAGCGTCAGCCCCGTATCCGCCGGCAACTCCGCACGGACATACATGTTCAACGACTGTGCCTGGCCTTGCGCCGGGGTGACATAGGTAATCAAGCCGGCTGCCCAATAACCATCCTGTGACAGAATGCCTATGCAATCCGCGCTGATGGTCTGACTGTTGGGTGCGAAGGAGCCAGAGACCTGAACGATGGAGCTGGTACTCAGGTTGGCAATGGTTTCGTTATTTTCGAACTCGGTGTTGGGCGACAATTGCACCGTGTACTGACGGCCATGTGGGCCCTGAATAACAAACGAGTCGGAGGTAGAGTCGACGCTGACTACACCGGCGTCGAACTCATCAATATATCGTTCAGGATCGCTCGCGCTAAGCGCTGTGAGGTCGAGTACAGGGGTTACCTGGCCGGTGATTTGTCCATTAGCGTCTACCTGAACGGATTGCCGCAGATCGAAATCAAGTCTGAGCGCATCCATGTCGCCGGCGTTGACGACAAAGGGGCTGGCGAGATTGATGGTGACGACCGATTGGGTAAGAGTCGCTGCTTCGGAGGCGATAGTGGGCGCTGTGGGTGGGGCTGTGAAGAGATAACCAAGAGTTGCGCTGCCCAGGGTAATGGTCGCGGTGGTGTAAGTACCGGCCGGGATGGAGTTGAAGTCAAGTAGCGTATTGAGTCCGTTGAAGCGTGCAAAGTCGACCGTCTGCGCGCCGTTCAGGATAGAAACCGGGGTTGAGGAGCCGTTGGAAAGGGTGATGCTCTGGATGTTGACAGCGAAAGAAACCATGCTTGGAAGGGGCGCATCGGTCCCAAGCACATATATGGAACCGGTCTGCGCAGGGGTTGACGTTGAACCGCTGCTTCCGCCAGGAGCGCTACCGCTTCCAGAGCTACAACCAGCAACACACGCGATAACAGCAGTCGATAAGAACACGCGAATGCCATGGGTATATTTCATTTCGTCCCTGCTTTCCTGATTGTCTAAGTTTGTGCTGTAGAGCACCGGAAGCAATCACAGCCAAGTTGTAAGCCTGGGGGCGGATGTCGTCGCTGCCACAAGGTAACTGTGCGATTGCTTTCACTGTGGGGAGAAACACTCGCACTCCACCTAAAGTTTCGCCGGCGAGTGCAACTTTAAGGTGATTACTGGGTTTTGTCAGTTGGCGTTAATGCTGCGGCCCGCGTTTCGAGGTCTATGCCTTAGTTCGCGACTTATCGGTATGAGCTTGGTGTAGCCCCGGACTTCAGTCCGGTGGAGCGGATTTTCAAGCGGGTACCACGGGTAAAGGCATCTGACCCTCCGTCGGTAGCCGCTTCAAACCCGCGAGAACGCTCCGGTGCATAAATTGAGGGCTTTACGGGCTGCGGAAAAACGCCGGTCCGGGTGTAGCCCCGGACTTTGAGTCCGGAGAAAAGGGTTTTCAAACCCGCTTAAACGCTGGGCAATAAGATTCGGGGCTTTAAAGCTCTGGTGGCTGCTTCTAACGCGGTTTGCAATTACGATCTCCCCACCGCGATAACGGAGGGTGTTATTGCATAACTGTGAGCACAAACGTTTGTGTACGTGTAGGCGCCGATGCGCCAGAGGCAGTGACGGTGACGTTGTACGTGCTTGACTGCTCCTGTGCTTGTTGAGATGTGTTCCCTGAAGTCCCACAGCCAGCCAACGCGAGGGTGAAAACAAAGAGCAACACCCAACGCGCCCTGCGTGATCTGTCGCCCAGACTCAGCCAGAACAGCGGCAGAGGTGAAACCATGGCCAGCACCAATCCTGCCGGTCCAGGTATCCACCGGGCACTGCTGGTCGTGCTCACCGTCATAGTTGTACTCTGCGGGGCGCCCCCTGACACGGTAGCCGGTGCAAAGCTGCAGCCCCATCCACCAGGCAGGCCGGAGCAGGCAAACGACAGCGCTGCGCTGAATCCATTTTCCGGTGCTACTTTGACCGTCAAGAATCCAGGCGTACTTTGAGCAACAGTGAGCGTCCCACTCGACAAGGTAATTCCGTAATCAGGCGATGGAGCCGGAGAAGGATTTTGAGCAGCAGTGATGGTTACCGTAACCACGTTGGAGGTCGATGCTGAGTCGTCTGCATCTCCACTGTACGCCGCACTCAGCGAGTGGTTCCCAACACTCAGCGTGCCGAGAGTAAGCATTCCTTTGCCAGAGGCCAGGTTGGCAGATCCGATTGAGGTATTGCCGTCTAGAAAGGTGAGTGTTCCGGTCGCAGAAGCGGGGGAGACCGTCGCCGTAAGCGTGATGGACTGTCCTGAAACAGCCGTTGTGGCAGAAGCTGCCAGAGCGGCCGTGGTCGTCTGCAGTCCTGCAGCGGCATTTACTTTAATTGATACCGTGTTGGACGTGGACGACCCATCCGCTGCGTCCCCAGCGTACGACGCAGTGATACTGTGGGTGCCCACCGTAAGGGTCGTGACGGTGAACGCAGCAGCCTCATTTGACAACGTGGCAGTAGCAATGGAAGTCGTGCCATCCAGCAGGGTAACGGTTCCGGAAGGTGTAGAACCTGCGGCTGCAGCCACGGTGACATTGAATGTCACAGACTGCCCGGCGTTGATCTGCGTAGTCGATGCGGAGAGGGTTGTGGTGGTGGTCGCGGCCGTGACGGCGGCTGGCTGGACCACGAACATAACAGCCGAATAGCCGGGAAAGGTATAGCTGAGGGAGCCGTTGATAATCGCGGCGTCAGAAGGATGAGCGATCGAAGTAAGACTCGCCGAGGTGTAGGTGTAAACCTGGGCCGTTGACGGCAGAGTCAGGTTGGAGAGGGCAATCGAACTGGTCAAGGCGCCGGTCGTCTTGTTGATGACCAGAATGGTCACCGCATTGTCGTTGGACCGCTGAGCAGCGTAGATGGAAAGCGATCCCTGGTCGCTGCTGACGGCACTGATTGAGGTGTCGCCGAACTGGCTTCCATTACTGTCGTAGTTTCTAAACATGCGAAAGGCGTAGGCGATGGGATCCTGCGGTCCGGGTGGATTCCACATGTCGGCGAAGTCGATGGGTTCGCGGCCGAAAATGCCGAGCACGTCCATCTCTGCAATGGCATCGACAATCGACTTCGACCCGCTGTCGATGCTGTATTCAGAGAGCGATAACAGGGTTCTCGGGTAGTAAGTGCTGATCCAGCTACGGAAGCGGGGAATCAACTGCATAGGTCCGTTGAAGTCCCATTGCTCTACCCAAGTCCCGCCGTTATAGGTCGGATCCCACAACGTGCGCGTGGAGGCTAGCTGGGCTGCCGGTGTGGAAGTGTTGAAGTAATAGTGCTCATCGAAGTAGTCCAGGATTCGCTGTCCGTGCGCCTTTTCATAGGCTGCCATTTGCTGCAGGTAATATTCTCCGGCGAAGAGACCGCCCTGCTGGCCCGTATTTCCGATCCAGCCACCCAGGGTGAAATCGGAGGGCCCCAGAACGAAAGCCGTGCTATCCGTCTGCTTGATCGCAGCCGCGTATTGCTGTCCCAATTGCGTAATGGTTGGATACGTCGCCTGAACCGGCATGACATCCCGATGGGTGTTCGACCACCCGTAGGGCTCGTTGTCGAGTTGGTAGAACTTCACTCCGCCGTTGGCCGCTGTGCCGAAGGTGCTTATCAGGTGCTGTACCCATTGCTGTTGTAGGCTGGTGGTGTTGTCAATGTGGTTGGCGTAAATGTTGTTATCGAGTAGCTGGGTTCCGTTGGTGGCGATGCTGTTGCCGCAGGTGTCGCCATTCGGGTGCACATAGGGATTAGTGGACTGCTGCGCTCCATAAATGGAGACAGGAAAGCTGCAACTCCATGCCGCACTCTTATTGACATAGGGGATGATCGGGATGGTTATCAGCGCGTCCGCTGGTTTGTATGTATTAACCATGAGGTCTGCCGAGGCGCTGGGCACCGGTGCAGTTTCTCCGTTGCCGCCCATGAAGTACCAGTCGAAACCTGAGTTGCTTGAATCCACCTGCCAGTTGTAGCGGGTTGTTCCGTCGCCGCCCCAGCGGATATTTCCCACCTGGATTTCTTTGGCGAAAGTCGCGTCAAGACCGTAGTTGGCGATACCGTAGATGTCCGGGCTGATCGCGTGCCGAGATGCTGATGCATCCACCGTGAGCGTAGGCGCCTGGGAAAATGCTCGCTGACTATCGCCTGTAACCGTCCATATTCCCAGAGCAAGAAGTAATGCGTGCGCGCGCTTGATTCGCATACCCGGCCTCGCAGTCGAATGCTTGCTTGGGCAGGGTATCTTTAACTGTGTTACTCATTCCAGTTACTGATGGGGGATGGGTGGCCTTGGGCCACCCACTCGTTGCGGGATTTCCGGCTATTTACTGGGTGTGCCGTACATCGGAGTTTCAACTTTCTTGTAACCGGCCGGCACCTCGAACGCAGACGAGGGAACACTCTCCCGGGAGAAATTCGATTTCTGCGTCGTTGTCTCCATCAGAACTGCGCTCGACGTAGTCTGCGATCCGTCCGCTGCTGGTGTCGCCGAGTTGTTTGTGTCCGCTGGAGCCGGCTTCTTGCGATGGAAACCGCCGAGTGCAGAGCCGCCCAACGCAGACCCAAGGAGGCCGCCGACCGAAGTGTTCGAACTCGCGGGAGTTGTGTTCGCCGCAGGAGTGGATGTTTGGGCCGAGTTCTGAGAGCCGGCGGGGGCATTCCCGCTCCCACCCATTCGCGTGACCTCCATGACCCTGGTGCCCTGGAGCTTTGCCATTTCTTTGGCCATTTGGGCCATGGCTTCCTGGGATCCGGGTTTGCCGCTAAACATCTGCGCCATGGCAGGGTTTTGGCTGGCCATTTGTGATCGCCATGCCGACATATCGACGCCGGCCATCAACTTTTGGCCGAAACGTTTGTCAAACTCCTGTACCTCCTTCACCTCCGGTGGATCGGGAGCAATCCATGCGTCCGTCGTCACCACATAGGTCACGGTGTTGGTCGCGTCTGTGGCAGGCGCATTGGGGTCGGTGACATGCATCTGCATCGTGACCAGCTGCTCCTGCGCCGTCAATCCGTTGACATCTTTGCTCACGCCTGTGTTCTTCACCGAAACATCAAAACTGGTCTTCAGATCTGTCTTTGGTTGCTGCGCTTGTTGCGGCTGCTCCTGCTTCGCTTGTTGCTGCGCTTGCTCCATCTGCTTGGGCATGTTCTCAAAAGCCTGCCGCATCTGGGCGAAGGTCACGACAGAATAAGTTTTGTGCAGGTTGTCGATGTGGGTAATTGTTTCCCGGTCGAGATCGGTGATTTCGGTCGAGTCTTTGCCTACCACGGCCTTTTGGTTGCCGTGCACCATGGTGGTTGTGGTGTTCGGGGCAAACATGTTGCCTACCGATTTGCTGAGAAAGCCCATGGATTTGAGCGGTGCCACCATGCTTCCGCCCGTAATCTGGGTGGTCTCCTGATAGCTCGCATCGGCGAGGGTCATACGGCTGGCCATCAGGATGATCGAGATGGCTGCTAGGTTTCGGGTGTTCATGGTCTGCCTCCGGACGTTTTAAACCCCTGGGGCCCGGGGGTGGCTCTACGGGTGGCGCGCAAGTAGCTTACCAAAAAACCGCTTTGACGGTGGGATCGAGTGCAGCCCCTGGCTGCCAATCCTGACCCCACTATGAAGAATGCTTCAGAAAGCGAGGGTGGAGGCACAGGGCCACCGAAGAACATGAAAATAGCGCCGACAAATAATTGAGTGGGTGTCCCAGGTCTCGCTTGAGACCTGGGATTAAACCCTCAATACAGAATCTTCAAACCGAATTGAATGATGCGTGGTTCAAAGGTGCTGGTGATGCTGCCGCCGCTACTTGGTGGGCCGCCTAGGGTGCCACCGAGGCCGCTGGCGGGCAGGTAGACGTTGGTGTGGTTGAAGGCGTTATACATCTCAGCGCGGAACTGAACCTTGAGACCTTCGAGAGGCGTATCAAAATTTTTGTTAAGCGCAAAATCCGTAGCGTAGTACGCCGGGGTTCTGCCCGGGTTGCGGCTGTTGTTGCCGAATGGGCTTAGCAACGCGCCGCTGGCACTCTTGGTCGGGGGTAAGCTCAGCGCAGCGTAGTTGACGTATTGGATATATCCACTGGAAAGCTTCACCCGCTCGGTCAGAGGAACCCCCGCTACGCGGTTCGGCCGGTACTCGTTGGCTCCGCGATACGTGGCTGCGATCTGCGGCGAGAGCGCGTTGGCGGAATTCGGGGTGTAGGTCAGGTTGAATGGCGTACCCGCTTGCGCGGTGTTGATGCCGCTAAGCTGCCATCCGCCCACGACTGCGTTCACCAACCCACTGCTTCCGCTCAGGAACTGCTGCCCCTTGCCGAAGGGAAAGTCGTAGACCAGGCTGGTGACGTCGGAGATGGGAAGATTGTAGTCGGATTGCGCGTAATCGGCAGCGATGTTGTTCGCGTCCTGCGGAGACGGAGTGTTGCCCTCGAGCGACGCACTGGCATTGTCCAGCGAGTGCGACCAGGTAAACGAATTCAACAGCGTAAGACCACGTACCGAGCGCTGCTCATAGCGCACTTGCAGGGCCTGATACTGTGACCAGAACTCATTGACAGCGGCCGTAATATCGCTGGGCCAGCCCCTGTAAGGACGGGCAAATCCGGCCGACGGATTGATCTGGTTAGCGTTGAGAAAGCCTTGCAGCTTGACTCCATGGTTGCCGACAAAGGCGATGTCGAGCACGCTGTTTTTTGCCAGCTGCGTCTGCACGCTCAGAAAGTAATCCTGTACGTAACTGTCCCTGGTGTTTTTGGGAATGTACGTGATGTTGTCGGTCTTAGGGTTGAAGGTGGTAGCTAATCCCTGCGGGAAGCCCTGATCCACCGTGCGATATCCGGCTGTGCCTGGTTTCGGCTGGGTCACTGAGACGAACAGCGCATTGGGCGCATTGATGGCCAGGATATCGCCAGAACCGGCACGCGTGTAGTGCACGTAGCTGATTCCGTAACCGCCACGGACAACTACCTTCGGATTTGCCGCATAGGCAAAGCCAAGCCGCGGTCCAAAGTCGGCGAAGTCCGGATTCACCAGGGTCTTGCCATAGACTCCACCGGCTGAGACGGGAGTCACCGCGCTCGTCTGCGAATAACCAGGTGTGATGGTCAAGACAGTTTGCGAAACCGGATCAAAGTTGGAAAGCAGATTGTGCTGCTCTGAGTAAGGGGAACCGTACTCCCACCGCAGACCTAAATTCAATGTCAGGTTGGGCAGGACTTTCCAGTCATCCTGGGCGTAGACATTGTCCATGGTCTGGCGTAGATGGGCGACAAACAAATTAGCCAGCGAGTAGTTGTTGGTTGTCCCGAATAAAAAATCCGCCCAGTAGTTGTCACTGACGGCGGCCTTGATGCTGGTGCACTCGGGGTTGACCGGAACCTTGACGCCGGCAACCGTGGTGCTGGGGCAAAGGCTGTAACCACCTGAGTAGCTGAACGATCCGTAGAGCGGATTGTTGTCGTTGACTGCCATCCAGATGTGCTCGTACTCATACCCGAATTTCAATGAGTGCTTCCCCTTCACCCACGTGAAGTTCACCTTGGGATCCAGCAAAGAGGGGTTCTGCCATTGAGGGTTGGTGCTCTGGCGGCCAAATGCGGAGAAACCGGAGATGCTGGTGGAGGGTAGGCCGCCCGAGACGGTGGGATTATCAGGCAATCCTGGAATCGTAATCGCATTGTCGCCGATCGAAAGTGAATACTTGCCGGCTTTGGTCTTGGAAAGGCCCACCCGTGCGTCGATGACTTTATTCGCGCCCCAGAGGTGAGTGTAGCCAAGCGCGACCTGTTGATCGAGAATGCGGATGGTGCCATTGGTTTGTCCGTCGAGAGGCAGCAGGATCGCCGGATAGTTGACACCCGTCTCCTTGCGGTCACTCACCCGCACGAACCAGGAGTTCGTAGCGTTTTGCTGATAGTCGAGCCGCAGGTCACCCTTGTCGGAGTCGTCGGTAAACGGGACGAGCTTGGAATAATCGTTGGTTGCAAGGCCGGTCGAAGCAAGTCCGCTGGCCGGCAGCCCCGGGATCTGCTTGAAGAATCCAACGATCTGCTGCGATATCGGACTGATGGCGCTCGCCGGTATGGGAGTATTTGCGGGGTATATTTCCCCGGTAAGGGGATTCTGTACCGGAACCACCAGGATGCCGTTGAGCTCATTCTGGGTAGGGAGAGTGAGCACCGTGAGCGGCTTGAGCGTCTGCCGGAAGCCTTCGTAATCCACAAAGTAGAAGAGCTTGTCCTTGCGAATCGGACCGCCGAAGTTCACACCGAACTGGTTGCGATTGAAGGTTGGTTTCTGGAAGGGAACCACGTTGCCAGTGTTGCCGACCACGGTCGGTTTGAAGTAGCCGGCGGCGTTCAGGTCGGTGTTGCGTAAGAACTCGTAGAGGGTGCCGTGGAAACGATTTGTTCCGCTGGCTGAAGCGACATTGATCGTAGCCCCGGAAGAGCGGCCATATTCCGCGTTCTCGTTGTTGGTGACTACGTTCCACTGCGCGACCGAGTCTGGTGGGATGGCGATGATCTGGTTGTCGAATCCCTGGTTGCTTTCGCCATAGGCGTTGTTGTCCATCCCGTCAAGCAGAAAGTTGTTGAACATGCTGCGTTGGCCGTTGATGTTGTAGGCGCCCTGGCGCACCAGGCTGTTGATCGAACTGGTCGTCGCGGCTGTTGGAGCCTGCCGTGAGCCCGTGACCAACGCCAATAAATCCGAATAGTTCCGGCTCACCAGCGGCAGTGCTTCGGTCTGATATTGAGTAATGGTTTGGCCCCTCTGGCTCGAATCTGTCTCCAGTTCCAGCGCCACATCGCTGACCTCTACGGAAGTCTGCGCTTGCCCAACCTTGAGTTCCAGATCAATGCGTTGCCGGTTGCCTACGGAAATCGTGATGTTCTCGGCGACTGCCTCGGCGTAGTTTGGCGCTTTTGCCGAGATGGTATACACCCCGGCGCGCAGCGAGGGAACCTCGTAATCGCCGTTGCTGTTGCTGGTGGCTGAACTCTCAATGTTGGTGGCAGTGTTGGTCACCGTGATGGAGGCATTTGGAACTGCCGCCCCGCTCTGATCGCGGATCGTTCCCACCAGGCTTCCTACATCGAACTGGGCATACGCGGCGCAGCTTACAAAACATAACGACACGGCCAAAAAAAGAGTGCGAATTGCTTGTCTCATAGACTCTGACGATATGAACAACCTGGAAACGGAAGTTTAAAGGAGTGCAAATGCCAGATGAATACGAATGATTGGTGAACGCTTTACGAGCACACTAAAGCAGGCTGTTCCGTAACTGCTTTCCATGAAAGCACCGCCCTCCCCTTTGTCATCTCGACCGGAGCGCAGCGCAGTGGAGAGATCTCTGTGTGGACGCCCTTTCCTGGAAATGTTTTTTTGACGCCGCCGCCAACGGCGATCTGCAACAGCGCTTGACAGTATTAAGAAAAACTGCCAGTTCGTGCCCGCCACAGTGCTCCATCAAGGGGGTCCACCCCTCGTTCAGGTGCCTGGACTCGAGGAAACTCACGCTGAACAGCTCTGATGAACGAATCACGCAGCGGGCGAACATTTTCCAGGATACTGCCGGCAAAGGCGATAGGCGGTGTCCAATCATCTTCGCTAGAGGCACGCCGCAAGCGCCGTATAACCAGCCGCGCCAGGTAAGCAAGCTCATCCCCCTGCTGCCGAAGGACCGCTAGTGCGATTTCGTCCCCCAACTCTGCGCAGCTCATGACAATTCCCGTGAGCTTGGAAAAGTCGGGAGCCGGAAGAGCGTTGGCGTATTCCACCAGCTGGTCCAGGGACGACAATTGCCAGAAATCCAGCACCGCGGGCAAGAGCAGCGTCTCCCGCTCCTCGTCCTTAGCCAGAAAGATCGCACGCAGGCTTTGCTGGCCAATGATGTGTCCCGATCCCTGGTCGGCGAGCGCCGGCCCCCAGCCTCCTGCGGAAATGAGCTCCCCTTTGCTGGTCCGGCCGACTACGTTCGACCCTGTGCCCGCAAGCACCAGCACACCCGCCTGTCCGGGGAAAGCAGCGTCTAGCGCGATCTCGACGTCGCCTAAAATAAGCAGTCCGCCGCCCACCTTGGCGGTGATCGACTCGCGCAGCCAATCGGTCACCAACGAAACCGTCTCCCCGGCAGTTCCGACGCAGGTCCGGGTCACGGATTTCATAGAGATGCCGGTGCGCGCCGAGAGTTCTGCCAGCGCAGACTCGAGGTTGTGGCAGGCGGTTGCCGCGTCCACCCGCATGCGCTTGATGGTGCCCGTGCGTACCCGCGCCAACTCGCGGGTTTCATCCGCCAGCACATAGTCGGTTTTGGTTCCGCCCGCATCCAGGGCCAGAAAAAAATTCATCTGGTTATCGGCTCCCGCAATCTACGCAGCTGCAAAGTGGGCCTCGATCTCCTCCAGGGTCTTGCCCTTGGTTTCGGGCAGAAAGAACGCCACTGTCGACAGGTAAATCACAGTGAAGCCACAAAATAGGAAAAACATCATGGAATAGCCATACTTGCCGACCACCGGCAAGAAGATCGCCGCCAACGTGGTGGAAACCATCTGGTTGATCACCAGGGCGATGCTCATGCCATTGGATCGGATGCGCGTCGGCATCAGTTCCGACAACGCTAGCCATACGCAAACTCCGGGGCCCAGGGCATAGAAGGCGACAAAGCCATACAGGCCCAGGGCTACCAACCAGCCATGCGCCGTGCCGGGCAGCGGACCAATGTAGGCATGCTCGATTTTCAGTGGCGCGGCGCGTGCCGCATCCAGATTGGCAAAAGGGTCACGAAAGAATGCCTCGACCTTGGTTGAAGGCAGACTGCTTTGGCGGTCGATGGCCACCGGAGCTTCGCCGGCATCCTCGGCGCGCATCGTCCTGGTGGCGGAGGTAAATCCTCCGTAGGAATAGATCACCGTCAGCGCCAATCGATCTGACTGGAAAGTATTTGCCGGCACAAGCCGACTCGCATCGCCTTGGTCAAAATGGAGCAGCAGTGTCTGATCCTGTCCCACTTCTGCCTGAATATTGTTGCGGACGTCATAGCGGTTCTTTTCCGTTTGCAGGAACAGGACGCCGACAAAGAGCAGGCAGACGATGATGCCCGAAGTGCCCAGAATGAAGAGGAATTTCCTCCCTTTGCGGTCCACCAGGGTCATGCCAACGATGGTCATGAGGAAGTTGAAAAGAGTGAACAGCACATAGCCCCAGTGGGCATGCAGATCGGACAGGCCGCTTTGCAGCAGGATGTCTGTGTTGTATCCAATGATCGAGTTGATGCCGGTCGCCGTATTACAGAAAAGAATGACGCATGCCAGCAGGAAGGGAAGCACATATTTACGCCGCAGCAGGGAATCCTTGTACACTCCGCCCTGCGAGCTGACGGAGGTCTGCTCCATCTCTTCCAACTCGATCCTGGCCTGCTCACCGGTTCGCGAACGCTGCAAGGATGCCAGGGCCTGTTGCTTGCGGCCGCGCCGGAAGAGCCACCTGGGGGACTCGGCGACGAACAGGCTGCCGACCAGAAATAAAAGGCCTGGAGGCATTGACATCCAGAAGATGCGTCGCCAGGCCTGGTCTTTGACGCTCAGCAGGGCAGCCGGCGTGCTTGAGCTTATCAGTGCGGCGACCCGATAGCTGTAGTAAATCCCGATCAGAGCAGCAGAGAAGATACCCAGGGTCAGAAGCCACTGGAAGGCGCCGGTGCCTTTCCCACGGTCCTGTGCTGAGAGGCACTCCGCTAGATAAAGGGGGACGACCATGCCCACGAGTCCTCCGCTGACTCCCTGCAGAAGCCGTCCCAGGAACAGTGGTCCGAATCCGTGAGATAGCGCGATGACAGGAATGCTCAGAACAAAGATTCCTCCGGCGATTACCATGATTGGCTTGCGTCCCAGCCAGTCGGCAAGCATCCCGGAAAAGAGCGTGGAAATGACGCTCCCCAGCAGCACGGCCGCAACGATCACCGAGAGCTGGCTGGCGCTGAGTCCGGAGGTCGCCTCGAGATAAGGCAGGGCGCCGCCAATGATGCCGACGTCCACCCCGTAGAGCAACCCGCCTAATCCTGCGACCAGGAGAAGAAGGCGGTTGTAAGTCTGGATAGGACGCAGATCGGCGGAAGTTGGCATGATGGCAACCGAGGGAACAGGATTGAACCCCAAACTATCACAGTAACCCGCGCGCCTTCAGTTGTGTACGTTCTTGGCGGGAGGAACGCTTGGCTCTATTCCCGCCACAATCGCCGGGAATCCCCCCAAGCCTTTCGGGTTTAGCAGTCCTTGCGTGGAAATGTTTTTCGAAGCACGGGCCTCCTACCGCGAGTCTCCTAGCTCCACTAGCGGCGGACGCAAGCGTGCCAGCACGATATAAACCACAAAACCGGCCGCAAAGGCGTACAGCTCCGAGGGGTTGTCGGCTTTGACCAGCGCCGCCGGGAGACCGGGTATATGCTCCGGCATGCCCACCAGGAAACCCACCACCCAGGCGATGTATCCGGCCCAGTTGATACCGCGCCTGGGGCCGGACCAGCGGCGTCCGGCTAGCAGATAGTCCGCCGCCATGGCCCCGCAGACCGGGCCAAAAGATGCCGCGATAATGCTGAAGAAGCCGATCAGGTTGTCAGCCAGACCCGTGATAGTCAGGACCGCGCTCAAAGTGACACCGGCAAGCGTAGAGACCGGGCGCGAAATCTTGGGCAACATGGTGCTGAAGCTGTTGGCCGCAATAAAAGCGGAAAAGCAGGTAGGCACCAGGCAGGCCGCGGCGAAGAGAAAAAACATCACCGGTGCCAGGGCTCCTACGCTGGCAATCGCAGCGGTGTAATCGAAGTTGACCGTTACCGCTTGCCGCCCCAGGAAGCCGGCCACAGAAAGAACCGAGATCCCACCGGCGATGACCGCGCCGGCAGCGATCCCGGTGAGTCCGCCCAGCACTATGTCTCCCCGGTTGCGGTTATTCATACCGAAGTCGGTGCCGGCGGCGCCTGCGGTGGCGAAAAAGCCGATGGTGATGAGCAGCGCATTCAAAAACCCGGTCAGGGGTTGGTGCTGGGGCGGTTGGTAACTGGGAATACCGCTCCGGTTAGCCCACAGCACCATCAGCATCACCAGGAATGGAACCCAATTCAGAATCTTGGCGACCTGGGCGACATAGTTGATGCCCTTGATCGCCACCCATCCCAGGCCATAGAGCCAAACCAGCGCGATCAAGCTGTAAAGCGTCCTCGATGTCATTCCAAGGCCCTTCATGATGAAGCCGGCGGCGAGGGCGCCGTCCACCGCCACCCAGCCAACCTGCAACAGCCCCATCAGGATTCCGGGGATAAGAAATCCGCCCGTGGTCCCGAACGTCGAGGTGCCCACCACGTAGAGATTGCGTCCGGTCTGCATGCCCAGCATTGCCGGCACGTAGTAATAAAGCCCGAAGCAGAGCAGCCCGGCGACCACCAGCCCCCACAAAACGACGGTTGGGCTGGCGTAGCCAATCGTCGGTCCGGCCAGCTTGAGGTAATAGCCAACAAACAGGAAAATGCCGAAATAGCTGGGGAAGGTGCTTTTGTACCAGGGAACCCTGGCGGACTGGGGTACGGGAACTGAGCGCTTAACGTATTCCGGAACGTTCTGTTCCATAGAACTCCTTAGAGTGAGGTGCAGTTTAACAGCATAGTCCGCACAACTCTTATTGCAACAAGATCAAAGGCAAAAGCATATCGCTACAATGCATCCATGGGGAAGCACATGACTGTTTTCTTACGGACGCATCCACGCCAGTGGGTTGTTGTTTTGCTCATTCTTTTCGCTGGACTGTCGGCCCCGGCTGCCACCCGCGATCTCCGGGTGTACTTCATCGACGTTGAAGGCGGTCAATCCACGCTATTTGTAACCCCTACGGGCGAATCTCTGCTCATTGATACGGGGTGGCCGGGAAATGACGCCCGGGATGCGAACCGCATTTTGGCCGCAGCAAAAAGTGCGGGCATAAGCAAGATCGACTACGTATTGTTGACCCACTATCACACCGACCATGCGGGGGGTGTGCCCCAGTTGGCCGACCGGATTCCTATTGGAACGTTCATCGATCACGGCCCCAGCATCGAGACCACCGGGTCTACCGCGAAGATCTATGCGGATTACCAGCGGGTGCTGGCTGGCGGAAAGTCCAAACACATGGTCGCGCATCCCGGCGAGGTGCTGCCCATAACAGGCATGAGAGTTACCGTCATTAGCAGCGACGGCAACGCGATCGACCATTCTTTACCGGGAGGCGGGGAGACCAATCAGTACTGCAATACGCCGGAAACCAAGCCCCACGACGCCACTGAAAATTCCCATTCGCTGGGCGTGCTGATCAACTTTGGCAAACTTAAAATCCTCGATTTAGGCGACCTCACCTGGGATAAGGAATTGGCCTTTATGTGCCCTGTGAACCGGTTGGGGCATGTCGATATTCTGGTGGTCTCCCATCACGGGCTCAACGCCAGTTCCAGCCACGCCCTGGTCGATGGAGTTCATCCCCGGGTGGCCATCATGAATAACGGAGCGAAGAAGGGCGGGTCGCCTGAAGTAATCGATGAGGTGCTCAAGTCCCCCGGTTTGGAGACGCTTTGGCAGCTTCATTACTCTGAGCAGGGCGCGGCGGAGCACAACACGGCCACAGAATATATAGCTAACCCTCAGGGTACCGAGCAGGGGAACTACTTCATGTTGACCGCCAGCCCGACGGGTAGCTTCTCCATTTACAACTCCGGCACCAAGCAGACCAGGGACTATGCGGCCAGGTGATTGCAGTCGATTGGGGTACCAGTAATTTTCGGGCGTTTCGCATCAATGCGGAGGGAGCCGTGGTGGCGAAATGCTCCTCGCCGCAGGGCATTCTGCGCGTCGGTGAGGGAAATTTTGAAGCAGCACTGCGAGCCGAGGTAGGCGCCTGGTTGCAAGAGGGTGAGAATCAAATCCTGTTGTGCGGCATGATCGGTAGCAGGCAGGGCTGGGTGGAAGCAGAGTACCTTCGTTGTCCAGTGGGAATAGACGAGCTTGCCTCCTCCGTGGTTCAGGTGCCATTCTTCGGGGCTGAGGTCCTGTTGGTTCCGGGGGTTATGGGACCGGCTGCTGCCGATGTGCCTGAGCTGATGCGAGGCGAAGAGACTGCGGCCATTGGCATCCTGGGCGATCGCACTGGAGGCGGCCTGGTTTGCTTTCCTGGAACACATTCCAAGTGGATTCAGCTGAGCGATCGCAAGATCGTGAGTTTTACCACCAGCATGACCGGCGATGTCTACAGCGCGCTATGCAAGTGCACCATCCTGGAGCGCACCATCCTCAAGCGAACGACGACCGGTGGCACGGTCACAGAGGACGCGGCGTTTCGCGATGGGGTGAGCCGATCGGCTGATTCCGGCGGTCTGTTGCATCATCTGTTTGGCGTGCGCACTCTGGTCTTGATGGGGCAGATCCGTGAGGAGGCGTCCGCCTCATATCTGTCCGGTTTATTGATCGGGCACGAGGTTCGTGCGACCATGCCTGCCGGAGCTCGTATCGTGCTGGTCGGCGCGGCCCAGCTTTGCGGTCTTTATGCGCAAGCGATAGAAGCTTGCGGTGGCAGGGCAACGCTGGCAGAGGAAGATGCAGCGGCACTCGGACTGGCTGCCATTGGCAGGAGGCTGCATTGGACGTAAGAGCCTGGCTCGCGCGCAGCCCTTTGGTTGCAATCTTGCGCGGCGTTCAGCCGGCCGAGGTGGAATCGATCTGCTCCGCCCTGGAGCGGGCCGGTATCAGCATCGTTGAGGTGCCTCTCAATTCGCCGCGGCCGCTGGAAAGCATTTCCATCTTGTCGCGCAGCTTCGGCGATCGGATGCTGATTGGGGCCGGCACACTCACCACTCCATCACAGGTTGAGGAAGTGGCGGCTGCGGGTGGCCGGCTGATCGTGACTCCTCATGCAAACACGGCGATTGTGCGAGCCGCAAAAAAAGCGGGTTTGTTTGCCTGCCCAGGATTCTTTAATCCCACCGAGGCGTTTGCCTTGCTCGACGCGGGTGCCGATGCGATTAAGCTTTTTCCCGCAGAGGTTTTAGGACCGCGCATGCTCAAGGCGTTGCGTGCAGTTCTACCCACATCGGCCATGGTGATCCCGGTGGGCGGAGTGGACGCGGATCAAATTGCCCCATGGATGGCTGCGGGAGCGCTTGGTCTTGGCGTAGGATCGTCAATCTATAAGGCGGGAGACGATGCCGCCGTTGTGGAAGTAAAAGGCCGGGCTTTAGTAGCCGCAGTGCGAGCGTATCGAAACGGAGTCGAGTCATGAAACGAAGAGCCTTCCTGCGGTCCCTGGCGGCTACCGCAATTGCCGGCAGCATACGTAGTCTGCCCGCCTACGCAGTTCCTCTCCCCAAAATGAAGATCACGCGCGTGCGTGCCTACCTGCCACCAAACCCCAACCCGCTGCTCAACCAGAGCGACGTGGTCGTCACTGTTGAGACCGATGCAGGCATCACTGGCATCGGCGAGGGCGGCGTCAAAGATACCTTGTCGCCATCGGCCGGCAGACTGATCGGCCGCGACCCGCAATACATCGAGCGTCTCTGGCAGGACATGAACCGCGCTTTCTTCTATCCTGCAGGACGCGAACGGACCGACGCCATCGGCGCTCTGGATCTGGCGCTTTGGGATATCAAAGGCAAAGTCCAGGGTCTCCCGGTACACCAATTACTGGGAGGCATGGTTCGTAACTATTGCGAGTGCTATAACACTGCCGGCATTATCCCCGGCATTACCGAGGGCATGAGCGTCAAGGATCGCGCCCGGCTCACCATCGAGGCTGGTTACCGCGCCTTCCGTTTCGGCGCCATGGACCTGCCTGCCAATACCACCTTCAACACCCGGGAGCGCATTAATCATTTGCGCGACGAATGTACCCAGGCACGGGAAGGAGTGGGCAAGGATGGTGACTGGGCCATCGATTTCCACCAACGCTTCGATCTGCCGGACGCCGTCCGCGGCTGCAACGCGATCGAGGATCTAGCTCCGTTCTTTGTTGAAGACCCGGTTCGCACCGAGGCGTTTCTGCAGGACATACCAATCCTGCGCCGCAAGGTGAACGTGCCTCTGGCTGCGGGAGAGGAATGGGGAAACCGCTGGGACTTCAATCCGCTGGTAGAAAATCACGACATTGATTTCGTTCGCGCCACGCTGCCCAACGTCGGCGGTATCACAGAGATGATGAAGATTGCGGCCATCTGTGAAACCCACTTCGTCGGCATCGTTCCTCACTTTACCGGGCCCATCGCCACCGCGGCCCTGGTCAACTGCCTGGGTACTTTCTCCGGGCCGGTGTTGATGGAGTACAACTACCAGGGCCGCACCTTGCCGCATCTGCCGGTTTGTCTGGACTTCAAGGACGGTAAGCTGTATCCCAACCAGCGTCCTGGCCTGGGTGTCGAGTTGGACTACAAGCAGCTGACCCAAATTGCTGAGATAACCGAGCCAGTCACGGCACGCGCGCAGACCTACTTCCGGCCCGATGGTTCCATCACCAACTGGTAGGACAGTCAGCCGACGATAGCGACCAGCTGCAGGACGTGTTTGGCCAGACTCTTGTCTCCGCTCATCGTCACTTGCGAACGCGCGGTGTCACGGTCGATTCCCTTGGTAAAAATACGCCACGCTATGGATTGCGGAATGATGATCGTTGCCTTCACAGAAGATGGGAGATCTTTGCAGAACACCCATCCATCCTGTGATTTCATCAGGCACCATAGACCTCCACAATCGCCGGAGATCTCGATGAGGAGAGTGTCGCCGGCCGATGCGGCTACGTCTCGAAAAGCATTTGGAAGACCGCGAAGAAAGGTATCAAGAACGGGATAACAAAGCGATCGGTCCATGATGCCGGGACGCCCGGTCGCCAGGCGGATCTGTTGCTGATGGTGCCAACGCTCGGTGAGTTCGCGCGCCACGTGGAACCAGACCGGGGACGTCATCTCTCCCGCCCACGAAACTCCGATGCTCGAAGTTGCGAAGGGATCAAGAGATTCATAGTAGTCGGCCGCTTCCTGGCAGGCGTTTTGCATCAGCTGTTTAACGACGCGTGGGCTAAGCCGCCGATAAACAGTGACTCCTTCCTGATTAAGACGGTCGACCAAAACAACGATGTCCTGGAAGGTTTTAACCGCGACGCGGTCCACGACACACCCATCTCGGGCTCTGGAGAGAGTGCGCAGAGCGGTGTCCAGCAGGTGCGCGGCCACATCGCGGACAGACCATCGAGGTGCGATGGTAGGCAGTTCCCACTCAGCGGGAGTAAGCGAAGAGAGCAAATCAATGAGCTCTCGATCGACCTTACGAATAAACGGAGCACAAAGAATGGGTTCGGTGCCGCCCAGTTGATCCTTCATGACGATTCCCCAGTGACTTTCATTTTCATTCAACGAATGTGTAGCCCCGGACTTTTAGTCCGGGGAAGCGGGCTTTCAAGCGGATACCGCGGATAAAGGCATCTGTCCCTCGTTCGGTAGCCGCTTTAAGCCCGCGAGAACGCTCCAGCATATGAATTCGGGGCTCTAGCCCTGGTGGCCGCGCGTCCAACGCGTTGCCTATCGAGCGGCCGATCAGGCAGAATTGCAATTACGGCGCGAGTGCGGGCTCCCTGGGTTTCTACTCTGGACCGGTCGCGTCGGGAGAATCTTTGGAAACCGCCGCATATCGACGTCTGCTTGTCCGGGTTCTCGCGCTGCCAATCATAGCTCTGGCCCTACTGGCATTGACACTGGTCTTCGGGTTTCGCCAGGTGCAGCAAAGCGCTCGCCAGGTTGACCATTCTGACCGGGTCATCGCGAGCATCAACAACCTGGTCAAATTGATGGTGGATGAAGAAACCGGTCTTCGCGGATTCCTGCTCACCCGCGATACCCGGTTTCTTCAGCCCTACCAGGAGGCTGGTCAACAACTCAAGCCGGCATTCAGCGACCTGTTCACACTTGTACGGCGTGATCCCGAACAGACAGCCCGGTTGCAACGCCTGCAAACCGCGTCGGACCTCTGGCAGGAGTATGCCCGCCAGTCCATCTCGTCGGGCACTCCGGCGTCTGATTTAGTACCGCAGATGCTTGCGCGAAAAAGCCAGATGGACGCAATCCGTGCGTTAGCGGACGATTTTCTTTCCGCCGAAACACGCAAGCGTTCCAGCCGCTCCTTCTCGTCCCTGCGAATCGATAACATTACTCTCTACGGGCTTATCGGGTTGGCTACACTTCTCGCGCTGTTGCTCGCCTGGGAGATCCATCGCCTCTTCCAGAAGCTTGCCAACACCTACAACCAGCAAATCAAGGAAGTCCAGCGCTGGGGAGACGAATCTTATACCCGTGAGCAATGGCTGAACACCACTCTGCGCAGTATTGGGGATGCTGTAATCGCATGCGATCCCGAGGGCAAAGTGGTGTTCATGAATCAAGTTGCCGAGCAGCTTACGGGATGGAAAGAGTCACAGGCGAACGGCGTTCCGTTGTCACAGATCTTTGTCATTTGCAACCAGCGCACCCGCGCGGTTGTCGAAAGCCCGGTGGAAAGGGTCCGGCTTTCGGGCAAGGTAGTCGGCCTCGCTAACCACACGGTTTTGATCCGCAAGGATCAGGCTGAGTTCCATATCGACGATAGCGCCGCGCCCATCCTTGATAAAAGCGCACAAATGATCGGCATCGTGCTGGTCTTCCGCGACATCAGCGAACGGTATGCCGCGGAGCAGGCACTCATGCGCGCAGAAAAACTGGCATCGGCAGGACGGCTGGCCGCAGCCATCGCTCACGAAGTGAACAATCCTTTGGAGGGCCTGGTGAACCTCATTTATCTAGCCCGCGGGGAGGAAGATGTTCTAAAAATCCGCCGCCACCTCGCAGAAGCCGATCGCGAGCTGCAAAGAATCGCCCATATCACCCGCCAATCGCTGGGCTTCTATCGAGAGAATTCCTCCGCCAGCCTTTTTCGTCCGGATGTTGTCGTCCGCGAGGCCTTCGACTTTTATTCCTTCCGCGCAGCCCATAACCATGTCAACCTGCACGTGAATGTAAAGACGGAGCAGAAGGCGTGGGGGAACCCAGGCGAACTCCGCCAGGTGATCTCCAACCTTCTCGCCAATAGCCTGGACGCCTGTACTGCCGGCGATGCTATCTGCGTGAGGGTTCGCACCGCGCACAGCCCGCGCGATCCGGCGCTGGATGGCGTGCGTATCGTGGTGGCGGACACGGGTTGTGGCATCCATCCAGAAAACCTTGACCGCGTTTTCGAGCCTTTCTTCACCACAAAAAAGGATACGGGCACCGGGTTAGGATTGTGGGTTTCACGCGAACTGATAGAGAAGCACGGCGGACACCTTGCCGTGCGATCGAGCGCTAGCGGATGGCGGACAGGAACGGTGTTCTCGCTGTTTCTGCCTGGGTCTGCTGTTGTCGAGCCCCAGGTAACCAGATTTTAATGTGAACATCCGGCAGCGCGGATTACTATGGCCCTTGGCTTATAGGAGAGTGCATGACGATGGCGCCGGAAGCTGTTTTCAACTGTGAAGTGAACAAAGCTTCGGATGAAACCGTTGGTTCCATCACCACCGTCGTCTGTCATGGCAGGGTCGTGAGTGAAACCGCAAGCCAGCTGAAGGAAGTGGTAAAGCCGCTCATCCCTTTGGGGGGCCACATCGTGCTCGATCTGACCGACGTGGGCTACATGGATAGCTCCGGTCTGGGGACCCTGGTGGGACTTAAAGTCTCGGCCCTTAAAGAAGGATATTGCAAGCTCGAATTGGTGAATCTAAGCCCTCGAGTAAAGGAACTGCTCCGCCTCAGCAATCTGTCGCAGTTGTTTTCCTCGTAGACGGAGATCTGCGTCACCCACGCGCCGCTCTTGCCCGTTCTGGTAACTCGCCAGGATAACCTGCAAGCCAATAGTGCATCCGCGACCTAAGTCGCGACGAAGCAGTTACTACTGCGCCCAAACCCCCACCAACCGCTTCAAGTCCCCCGAAAGTACCGTTCCCGTAACTGACCCGCTTGGGTATTTTCAATCTGACAGTTCGGCAAGCGACGTGCTTTCCGGCCCGAAGTCCTCCAGCTAAGTTCGGTCAGGTGCGGAGCACAGTATGGGTAACGCGAAGTTATCGGCCAGGTGGCAGAGTAACGCAGCTGCACTAGGTCTATCGATCGTCAGCCTCGCCACTGCGGGTTGTGGCTTCAGTTTAAATGAAGCGGCCATCGCCAAACTCTCCGCTATCCAGGCGACCGGCAACAACCTGCGCGTAACCCAAACTATGCAGTTCAAAACCGAGGCGCCGGTCATTTGGTCGGTGAACGGCATTCCCGGCGGCAACGCCGACGTAGGTACAATTTCAAGCACCGGCCTCTACACCGCGCCGGGCATCGTTCCATTACCCAACAACCAGGTAACCATTGGAAGTTCGGCCGAGATCTATCCGTCCAAGGGAAATTACGGTGTTTCGGTTCTGAATCCAATTCCCATCCTTACCGCGGTAACCCCAGGACAATTTTCCGAAGGAATGGCTCAGATCGTGGTGACCGGATCGGCCTTTGTTTACGGCGCGCAAATCCTATGGAATGGCGTGCCGGTTCCCACAACCTATCAGTCCGGCACCCAGTTGATTGCCCTCATCACCGAAAATACTCCGGGCACTTATCCTGTAACGGTGGTTAATCCTGATCCTGGCTCTGCAAGTTCCAAAGGCATCAACGCGCTGGTCCAGCCAGGGCAGGTTGTAATCAAGTTACAGCCGACAGAAACCAGCGTGCGGGTAAATAACACCATCACCATTACTCCCACCGTGACCGGCTCGCAGGATACAGCACTCACCTGGACCGTCAATGGTATCGCCGGTGGTAACGCGCAGATCGGTACCATCAATGCTCAGGGCGTTTATACAGCGCCCGCCGTGGTACCTAACCCGAACCTGGTAGTGGTGCAAGCCACCAGTGTCGATAATCCTAACTCCACGACGATCGTCAACGTCCAGGTTCTCAACCCGGTACCCACGCTACTGAGCGCCACACCCTCTACGGTCAACATTGGTTCCAGCAGCGTAGTCCTTTCCGGTGCAAACTTCATCAATGGCGCCACCGTGCTCGAGAATGGCTCAGCGATCCCGACGGTGTTCAATTCCGGCGCCCAACTTACCGCCACTGTGGACCCGGCTGTTGCCGGCCCGTTTGATCTGCAGGTTCTGAATCCCGATCCCGGCGCTGCTGTTTCCGCCGACGTGATCGAGCAAGTGCCGGGCACGCCGCCTACGCCGCTGGTAGCTCCCCAGGATGCTTCGCGCTTCCTCATGCAGGCGACGTTTGGCGGCTCCGAAGCCGACATCAATCACCTTTCGACCATTGGCTATAACGCCTGGTTTGCCGAGCAGTTTGCTATCCCCAACACCCTGCACGAGCCCTATGCCGAGCGCCAGATCATTCTTAACACGCAGCCTGCCTGCGCTCCCAGCGACGCCACCTGCTTTCAGACGCTTTTTCTTGGGACAAATGGCGATCAATACTTCGAGCAGCCTTTCTGGAGCACCGCTCTCACCGGTAAAGATGCCCTTCGGAAGCGGGTGCAGTACGCCCTCAGCGAACTGTTCGTGATCTCCAGCCAGGATGCGATTGTCGGGCAAATGCCGCGTGGCGTAGCCAATTACTACGACATGCTGGGCAACGATGCGTTCACCAACTACCGCCAGATCCTGCAGGACGTCACGCTGAATCCCATGATGGGAATTTACTTATCCATCCTGGCCAACGATAAGGGCGACGCCAACCGGGATCCCGACGAGAACTATGCGCGGGAAGTCATGCAGCTGCTCACCATCGGGCTCAATCAGTTGAATCCCGATGGAACGCCGCAACTGGATGGCACCGGCAATCCCATCCCCACCTACGGTCTCAATGACGTGGTGGGCATGGCCAAGATCTTCACCGGCTTCAGCTGGAACATGAACGGCAACGTTAGCGATCAGGCGTGGTCGGGCTACGGGGCTGCTTACGCCGGGCCAGGCTTCGGTCAGGACTTGCTGCCACTGGTCCCATACCCGACCCACCACTCAACCGACGAAAAGGATTTTCTGGGTGTGACTGTACCGGCTGGTGCATCCGACCCAACCGGCGACCTGAAGATCGCCCTCGATACTCTGTTCAATCACCCGAACACCCCGATCTTTGTATCCAAACAGCTGATCCAGCATCTGGTCACCAGCAATCC
Source organism: uncultured Acidobacteriaceae bacterium (assembly GCA_963826875.1). Taxonomy (GTDB): domain Bacteria; phylum Acidobacteriota; class Terriglobia; order Terriglobales; family Acidobacteriaceae; genus PALSA-350. The sequence continues at coordinate 379,097 of CAWGYP010000007.1, forward strand.
CAGCCCGGCATACTTGCAGCGGGTGGCAGCGGTATTTCAGGACAACGGCCAGGGAGTTCGCGGCGACATGCAGGCCGTGATCACCGCCATCCTCATGGATGACGAGGCTCGCAACACCAATTCGGCTACCTTCTCCAGTCCGAACTACGGCAGGGTGCAGGAGCCGCTGCTCCGCTTTACCCACATGGCCCGCGCCTTCACGGCGGAATCGCGCAGCGGTGCTTTCGACGTCGGCAGCACCGAAGACCCTGCCTATGGCCTCGCCGAGATGGCTTCGCGCGCGCCCAGCGTCTTCAACTGGTTTGCTCCCGGATTTATACCCGCGGGCACGACCATTGAGGCGGCTGGGCTCACGGCGCCGGAGATGGAGATCACCGACGTAACCACCGTAATCGGCTACCTCAATAGCATGCAGGCCGCCGTGTCTGGTGGATACGGTAATAACAACGATCTTTACATGACTCTTGTTACGGAGACAGCGCTGGCCAACAACCCGAATGCACTGCTCGCGCGCGTGAACCTCTTGCTTCTGGGCGGCCAGATGTCGTCTACGCTGCAGAGCCAGATTCTGGGTGCGGTCAATGCCATCCCTATACCTACCGGCAGTGATCCGACCAATGCCCTGCTTGCCCGCGCACAAACCGCGATTTTTCTAACCGTCGCTTCGCCTGAGTACACTGCCCAGCACTAACCAGGCAGCAACACGAGGAGCTTATCCACCATGTGTAAGATCGACCACTCCCGGCGCCAGTTCATGAAGACGGCCTCTTACGCAGCAATGGCAGGCGTCACCGCAAGCCCCTTGATGCACAGCATGCGCGCCCTGGCAGCGATGAGCTCCCATACCGCATCTGCAGCGACTGATTATCGTGCCATGGTCTGCGTTTACCTGCAGGGCGGCAATGATGGTCACGGCACTTTGATCGCTACCGACCCGGATTCCTTCTCCGCGTTTACCCAGGCTCGAAACAGTGCCCAGGGGCTGGCGTATCCCATGAATGAGCTGCTGCCGATCACGCCTGTCACTCCGCAGTCCGGCCGCACCTTTGCCTTGAACCCTTATCTCACCGGGGTACAGAACCTCTTCAACTCCGGCCGCTGTGCGCTAGTGGCAAACACCGGAACCCTGATCGAGCCCATCACCAAGGCCCAGTGGAACTCAGGCACCGCTAACCTGCCCAGGTCGCTTTTCTCCCATTTCGATCAGACCAATGCCTGGGAGGCGATCGCCGCCGACGGCGCCAACCGTGGATGGGGAGGCCGCATGGCCGACCTGTTCGAGAGCATGAACAGCAATGCATCGTTTACCTGCATCAGCACCAGCGGAACCACGCTCTTTCTTTCCGGTCAGGAGGCGTTCCAGCTGCGCGTGACCTCCGCCGGCGCCCTGCAGGCGAACGGGCTCGCTAATCCGCTCTTTGGCTCTCCGCAAGGAACGGCGGCGTTGCAGTCGATCATCAGCGCCGACGACGCGAACCTTTTTGCCAAGGAGTACGCGGTGGTAGTTCACCGCTCGCTTGCAGCCCAGGCGGCCCTCGCCGCTGCCATGGCGCCTGCAGGTCCCACCGGCGTACCCAACCCGACGCAATTTCTCGATCCCGCAACTGGAATGCTGACGGATAACGGTTTTGCCCAGTCGCTGCAGACCGTTGCCCGAGTCATTGCCGGCCGCTCCGCTCTCGGGGTCACTCGCCAGGTCTTCTTTGTGCAGTTGGGAGGCTTTGATACCCACGATACCCAGGCCAAGCGCATTTCAACCTTGCTCAGCCAGCTAAGTGCCGGGTTCGAGTACTTTGATCAGCTCATGGTCACGGCCGGATTGAGCAACCAGGTGACGCTCTTCACGGTATCTGATTTTGGCCGGACCCTGACGGCCAACAGTGACGGGACTGACCATGGTTGGGGCAGCCACCACATTGTCGCCGGTGGTGGGGTCGCGGGGCAGAATATTTATGGGGAGTATCCGGTCGTCGGCGCCGATCAGGCCAACGACGTGGGCGCTGGACGGCTCATCCCCACCACTGCGGTTGAGCAGTACGGCGGAACGCTGGGAAGATGGATGGGATTGTCCGATAGCCAGGTGCGCGAGGTCTTTCCCAACTTCGCCAACTTCGGCAGCAATCCGTATCTCGGCCTCATGGGCTGAGGAGAAACTTCAGCGTGCCGTAAATCATCTCAATATAAAGGGTGAAAGAACCGCAGGTCCCTCCACTACGCTCCTTTGGAGCTCCGGTCGGGATGACAATTCTATCTACTGGGTCAGATATTTCTCGCTAAAGCTCTCGCGAACACAACAGAATTGTCATCCCGAGAGCCTGTGACTTTATTGGGTTTCGCGAAAAAACCGATGCTGAAAACAAAAAACTTAGGTGCCTCCAAAAGCCCGAAAAATCAATAAAGTCACAGGCTCCGACCGGAGCTCCGAAGGAGCGTAGTGGAGGGACCTGCGGTTCTTTCACCCACTACCGCCCCCAACCGCGGCTTTCCGACACCGCTTCTACCGTTGAGCTGCCGGGTAGACGTTCTTCAGCATCCTTCGATCAGCATCCTTGCGGATCTCTGCCGCCGTCGCGGCGTCGCGCGGCGGGGCGACAATTTCAAAGTTGCCATGCTCGTCTTTACCGCGCACCAGTTGAACAATCTGGCGTTGGGAACCCTGTTGAACCACCTCGGGCGCGATGTAGCGAACGGCAATCCCGATGCGCGCATAATTTGCCCCGTTAGCCTTGGAACCGTGGGCAATCCCGATGTGATGCAACGACATTTCACCAGGTCTAAGGCTCAACGGGACAGCCGCTGATTCATCCACCTCTAGCGCAATCTCCTGGCCGCGCGAGAGGGCATTATCCAGCGCGTAGGTTTCTCTTTGTGGCAGCTGAGTCTTCTGCGTTCCCGGTATTACCTGCATGCATCCGCTTTCCTTCGTGCTGGGCGACAGCGCTATCCATGCAGTGGCAACTTTGGGCGGTTGTAGTCCCCAATAGGCGCCGTCCTGATGCCAGGAGATAAATGCAGCGTCCCCAGGAAACTTGACAAACCAATCCGAGCCCCACACCAGGAGGTTGGGGCCCAGAACGCCCTCCACGGCATCAAGAACCCTGGAATGGGAGACCATCTCATAAACCCAAGGGAGCGAGAGATGGGTGAGACCATAAACCGCGCGCCGCTCTCGCGGAATCAGCTTGCTTAAACGCTCTTTGTTCTCTTCGGTGTAGTCGTCGAATTGACGGCGGAATATCTCGGTTTCGCGGTCGCTGAAAACTCTGAGCGGGCACAGATAGCCATTCTCTTCGTAAAATTGCCGTTGTTCGCTGCTCAACATTGCCTCACTCCAGAAAAGGCCGAACCAGCCGCGCCAGCTCGTCCGGCTCCGCTAGAAAAGCGTCGTGGCCGTGCGACGAAACCAGTTCCCGGTACTGGCACCGAACTCCGGCCTTCTTCATGCTCGCAGCCAGACCGGCGACCTCCGCCGCCGGGAACAACCAGTCAGACGATATACCCACCAGCATCACCTCCGCCTGGATGCGCCTGAATGCGGCCTCCGCCGTTGGATACCCACGAACAGGATCGAACAGATCCATCGCTCGCGTCAGGGCCAGGTAGGCGTTCGCGTCGAAGCGCTCTACGAACTTTTCGCCTTGGTAATCGAGGTACCCGGCTACATCGAATCGTCCCCCCGCCAGGGGATCCTCGCCGCTGCGATCCGGCCGCCGGGCAAAGCGGTGTTCGAATAGTTCGCTCGACTTGTAGCTGCAGACCGCCAGCGCGCGAGCCAATAACAGGCCCTGCTGTGGCTGTTGGTCCGGCGGGTAGTGCCCACCCTGCCAGGCAGGGTCAAGCTGGATCATTTGCCGCTGCAAGTGGTTTAGTCCCAGCCCCATCGACCCCAGCGGTGTGGCTCCGATCGAGACCACTCGCTGCACAAGTTCCGGAAACTGGATTGCCAGTTCCAGGGCCTGCATGCCACCGATCGAAGCCCCCATCACCAGCTCCAGGCGGCGGATCTTGAGCTTCTCCAGCAGGCGCGCCTGCAGGCGAACGATGTCGCCGATGTTCACCAGGGGAAAGTCCGGCCCATAACGGCGGCCGGTAAACGGGTCGATCGAACCGGGCCCGGTGGAACCGTAACAAGAGCCGAGCACATTGATGCCGATCACGCAGTGGCCGGCGGACTGCAGCAATCCGCCGTCGCCGAACAGGCGCGGCCACCAATCCGCAACCCGTGCCGATCCTGAGAGCGCGTGGGTGACGAAGATAACGTTGTCGCCCGCCTCATTGGGCTCGCCATAAAGCGCGTAGTGAAGGCTGGGTGAACGCAGTACCCCACCCGCTTCGAGGGAGAAATCCTCGTCTGTGCAGTAGTCTCCCTCGAAACTGGGTCCGATCAGCGCCTCGCTGGGGCTGGAACTCATCGAGCGCTTAGTTCTTCCACCGGTTTGGCCGAGTGACCGTTCGCCACCTCGATGGCATCGTTAAGGTCGGCGAGAATATCGCGAAGGTCTTCGATCCCGACCGACAGCCGTACCAGCTCGGGGGTGACGCCGGTGTCGCTCTGCTCCTCGACCGAAAGCTGGGAATGGGTCGTAGAAGCGGGGTGGATTACCAACGACTTCGCATCGCCTATATTGGCCAGCAAAGAGAACAGCTTGAGCGAGTTGATCAGCTTTTTGCCCGCCTCGTAGCCACCCTTGATACCGAAAGTGACCAGCGAGCTTTGACCTTCCGGCATATATTTCTTCGCTCGCGCGTAGTACTTGCTGGTGGGGAGCCCGGGATAGTTTACCCAGTCGATGCCGGGGTGGTTGGCCAGGTGTCTGGCCACCGCCAGCGCGTTCTGCGAGTGCCTCTCCATGCGCAGGTGAAGTGTCTCCAGGCCTTGCAAAAATAGAAACGAATTGAACGGCGATAAGGCGCCACCCATGTCCCGCAGCCCCTGCACCCGGGCTTTGATGATGAAGGCGATGGGGCCAAACGCTTCCACGTAGGAAAGACCATGGTACGAGGGGTCCGGCTCAACGAAGTCGCGGAAACGGCCGGAGGCTTTCCAGTCGAACTTGCCGCTATCCACGATCACCCCGCCGATCGATGTGCCGTGACCGCCGATGTATTTGGTGGCCGACTCAACCACAATGTCTGCCCCCCACTCGATGGGCCGGGTAAGAATCGGCGTGGAGGAGGTGTTGTCGATCATGAGCGGCAAGCCATGTTCGTGGGCGATGCTGGCCAGTCGCTCGATGTCGACGATGTCAAGTTTGGGATTGCCCAGCGTTTCAGTGTAAACAGCACGGGTTTTCTCGCTGATGGCCGCCCGCAGCCCGTCGAAATCTTCGGCATCCACAAAGCGCACGGTGATTCCGAGCCGCGGCAGGGTGTAGTGGAACAGGTTATAGGTGCCGCCATAAAGCGAAGTCGTGGAGACGATTTCGTCTCCGGCGCCGGCCAGCGTGGTAATGGCCAGGGTTTCGGCGGCTTGGCCCGAGGCGGTGGCCAGCGCTGCCGCTCCCCCTTCGAGCGCAGCCACCCGCTTCTCGAACACATCCGTGGTCGGATTCATGAGGCGGGTGTAGACGTTGCCGAATTCCTGCAAGGCAAAGAGCCTGGCAGCATGATCGGCGTCCTGGAAGACGTAAGAGGTGGTCTGGTAGATGGGAACGGCTCGGGCGCCGGTAGTGGGGTCGGGTTCTTGCCCGGCATGCACGGAAAGGGTCGCGAGATGCTGCTTCTTAGCTTCTGCCATTTGCGTTCTCCTGAAAATTCTTGCGGCAAGCGAAAGGCCCGCAGTCTTGGGTCGACCGCAGGCCTAAGGGAAACCTGATCTGGTATTTCTCAGCCCTTTGGCCAGTCGTCTGAACTAACCGCCCCACTACCTGCATGGACGCGTGGACAACAACAGCGTAGGCCTCTGGCGAGGAGGAAAACCATGCTCCACAGTATTAGGCCAACCCGCATCCGCTGGCAAGTGGCCCCAGCCATGGTTCTCCGCTCGGCACTCAAGAAGGTCCTGACGCAAGCGTTCGTTTTAGCCGATCAACAGAGAGGATGGCACTACGGATACTTACGCAAAAGTGTGATCTGACGGCGCAATTTTTGAAGAGTAGTATGAGTTCCGCGTCCAACTGACCCTGTCGTCAGGAAAGGAGGCAAACATGAGTGACCTTCATCGTCGCAGGTCCTCCGGCCTCTGCCTTATATCGGTTTTCATCAGCGTGGTGTGCGTTCACACCACATTTGCCGCAACCTCTAACCCGGCCCCCGCCACCGATGTGGCCACCTCATCCTCGACCGCCGCGCTCTCGCCGGAGATTCAAGGCGATCTGCTGATGGTTCATCGCAGCTACGCAGCCGCAATTGAGGCTTACCAACGCGAAACCCAGCGATCCGCCGTTTTGGCGAACAAAATCGGAGTTGCCTACCATCACCTGTTCGCGCTCGATCAGGCCCGCAAATATTACCAGCAAGCGCTGGCGATGAATCCGCGCTACGCCGATGCGCTGAACAACCTGGCCGCCGTTTATCACGGTCAACACGAATACAAGCAAGCAGAACGGACCTACAAGCAGGCGCTCAAGTATGCTCCGAACGCAGCCATTACGTACTGCAACCTGGGCACTTCGTATTTTGCGGATGAAAAATACAAGGCGGGAATGGAAGCCTATCACAAGGCGCTTGCGCTAAATCCCAACATCTTTGATCCCCACCAGGTGCAGATTGTTCAGGAAACCAGCTCTCGCCGGCAGCTGGTAGCTGTCAACTACTACCTGGCCAAGACCTACGCAACCGCCGGCAAATTGCAGGAATCGCTCGGCTATTTGCGCAAGGCTCTGGAGGCTGGTTTCCGTGACCGAAAGCAACTCATGAAGGATAAGGAGTTTGCCGCACTCCGTGACACCCCGGAGTTTCACCAGCTCATGCTGGAACAGAACGTGAGCGAATAGCTGGCACAGCTGCAAAAAAGGAATATAGACGCGGTGCTTGAGGCTACGCTTCATCGAATCCCTCCCCCGAAAGAATCGATGATGTTGTTAGCGGAAAATCACCGCGTCGTTGTTTAGGATACTGTCTAAGGATGGCCAGTCGGACGTTCAGGCCCGCTTAACCGGAAGGCAGTAGCTAATTAGTTACCTCCTGCTCGTGGCGGCTGCCCACCCGTGAGAGGTGCGCCTTGAAGCTGCCGGTTGTTGAAGCAAGTTCGCGGCAAACAGAAGTGGCCGCCGTGCTTCAGCAGTACCGCACGGAGAGCGGCCGGACGTTGCTCGAACTGGTCGATGAGTCCCCGCTGTTGCTGATTTTTCTGCGCCATTTTGGATGTTCTTTTTGCCGTCAGACCCTGGACGATGTGTCCAAACTCCGCGGCGAGATTGAGGCGAAACGGATCCGCCCCGTCTTTGTGCATCTGGGAACGCCGGAACGAGCCAAACCCTACTTTGACTACTACCATCTTTCAGACGTCGAACGGGTCAGCGATCCGCAGGCCTCCTTGTATACCCACCCGGTCTTTGACCTTGCCCGAAAAAATGTGTTTACTCAGTTTCTGGTTCCTGCAGTCTGGAGAGCGTGGCTGCAAGGCGTCATTCGCAAGCATGGCATTGGCATGATCAAAGAAGACGCCGACCAGATGCCGGGCATTTTCTTTCTCCGCCAGCGGGCGATCGTCCGCACTTTTCGCTATAAGACGATTGCAGATGAACCCGACTACCTGAGGTTGATCGCCTGATCTGACCGAAGTCATCTCTTCGCACCAAATCTGAGCGAAACAAACCAATCTGGTAATCGCGCGGATGGTAATTCCGCGACAGCCCTCTCTTGCCTCCTTTCGCCGTGAAGACCTTCCGATAAGCATTCTGGAGGCGAAAGCCGGAGAGCGTTTTGCCTTTGAACAGATCATTCGTAACCCGTGCGCGGAAGAGCCTTTTAGTGCAGAATGCCTCCTGGTTGTTTGCCGGCCAGGGACTCTCGTTTGTGGTACAGGGCTTCTACTTCATTGTGCTTGCCCGCCTGCTCGGCACCACACAATACGGTTTGCTCGCGGGCGCCATTGCCCTGGTTACCGTGGTGAGCCAATACAGCCCGCTGGGGTCGGGGCTTCTCTTTCTGCGCTACGTGAGCCCGGACCACAGTCGTTTCCGCCTGTATTGGGGCAATGTATTGATCTCCATCTTTCTGCTGGGCGGTCTCCTTGCTATCGCTCTCAGACTCTCTGGCCGCTGGTTTGTGGGGGCGGCGAGTGTACCGCTCCTCTTGCCCATCGCGATCAGCGATTGCCTCTTTCAGCAGCTCAGCGGCTGCGCCGGACAGGTTTTTCAGACCTTCGAGAGGATGAAGTTCAGCACGGCACTCGTTTTGCTTGGCAGCATCTTTCGCTGTGCCCTGGCGCTTGGGATGCTTCTTGTCTTGGGTAGGGCTTCCGCCTGGCAGTGGGCTATTGGATCCCTGGCAGTGTCTTCTGTTTCTGCCTGCATCGCCTTCGCCACGGTGACTCGCTTCTTTGGGCTTCCTTCTTTTTCTCCGTCGCTCTTCATGAGGCGTTCCAAAGAGGGTTTTGTTTTTGCCGTCTCGGGGTCGACGACCGCGGTTTACAACGATATTGATAAGGTTGTGCTTTCCCGTTTTGGCATGGATCAAGCCAATGGCGTTTATTCGATGGCTTACAGGATTGTCAATATCGGGACCATGCCGATTATGTCCATCGTCAGTGCCGCCTTTCCCAGCTTTTTCCGGGCGGGTGTCAAAGGCATTGCCGCGACTGTTCCCATGGCTCGGCAATTGCTAAGACGCACCGCCGTGCTGGGTATCGTGGTCACCGCAGCGATTTTCCTCTGCGCACCGGTGATCCCGCACCTGGTCGGAAAGTCGTATGCCGAGTCAGTCAGTGCACTACGATGGCTGTGCCTGATCCCACTCTTTCGCTGCTTCCATCTCAGTGCAGGGGATGCGATCGCAGGTGCAGGACAGCAGAAGTTTCGTTTAATCTCGCAATCGACCGCGGCAATCGGGAATCTGCTCATGAACCTGATTCTTGTGCCCCGGTATTCGTGGCATGGGGCCGCCTGGGCGTCTCTAGGCACCGACGGCGCGCTCGGTATCATGAACTGGCTGGCGTTGTTTTACCTAAGCAGACGGCGCTATTATGTGAGCGTGGCGGCCGGTTGATTTTATGCAGCTGATTAGTTGAGTTTGAGCCCCAATACACATAAGTCGATCGCACGTAATGGTCATTGCGTAACACCGTATTACAACTTTTGCCGTGATCCGTTTGCTCCACGAACTCTACTCGATCGGGCCATTGACTTCATTATCATGGCAAGATAAATAAGTCATAGCACGGGAGATAACCCGTCCGGAATTCTACGTCGAGCGAGGTATTACCTTTGCAGATCATTCTCGATGAGTGCGGCGGTTTAGGAAACCAGTTGTTTCGCTACGCTGCGCTTCGATATTATGCCCGGCGCTACAGCGCAGATATGAGAATTTCGGTGGAGCATGCGAAGTACGCCCAATCTTATGGCTTTCCTCGGCCCTTCCTCCTCGACCATTTCTCGATTACCGTGCCGATTCGCGAACGTTCTCTTGCTGACCGCCTGCTTTTGACGGGTAAACCGTGGATCAAGCGGCTGGTTGCTCCTGCCATGAAAGCACTTCGGACACAAGTCGTCACTCAGGAGTTTAACGGCTGCCACTCCTTCTTGAGAGATATTCCCCTGGAGCCCAACGTAAGGAGGTTGCATCTTGTCGGCTATTGGCATACCTACGTTATGGCCGAGACGGTGGCGGAGGAGCTGCGATCGGAATTAGCTTTTAGAAAACCTGCACAGGGAAAAAACCTGGAGGTACTGGAACAGATTCGCCGCAGCAAGAACCCCGTTTCTCTTCACGTGCGCCGCGGAGACAGCACCGTTTCTGCGACAAATAGGGTTCACTTGCCGTTGGAGTACTATTTGAACGCCATTGCCACCATGAACGAACAATTTGACAATCCCACTTTCTTTGTATTTTCTGACGACATCGGGTTTGTCAAAGACTACCTGCCGCTCGACAGCACAACCGTGTTCGTCGGTCACAATGACGATTTCAGCGCCCACGAGGACTTGCGCCTCATGTCGGCGTGCCATCATCACATCATCGCCAATAGCACGTTTTCATGGTGGGGAGCATGGCTGAACCCCAGGCAGGACAAGCTGGTCATCGCACCCAGGCAGTGGTACCTGACGCCGGACAGCTACTACCCGGATCTATTGCCGCCATCATGGATGCTGGTCGATGTACTGTCGTTGCAGCCTGATCCGAAAAGCGAGCTGAAGGAAGCAGGCCTCTCCGAGTGGTGTTGCCAATGACAACTGTGGCTGCTACCTATCGCAAGACTGGTACTGTTACGAAAGTATCCTGATTGTTGTTATTTTAGTTTGATCATGGTCCAAGTCTGGGCTAACCTTACTTTCGTAAGCACCGCCTGGTTTCAGTCCACTCAGATCTTAGACGGCGTGGCTGCGTGTTACCTGCCATACGATGACTTGCCTGCTAAGGGAGCCAACGCATGTACCAAACCACCTGCGACGCAAGAAAGTTTGATGCTCGGCGGCAGGGAGCCGGTATCAGTATTGCCCTTGCTGACGACTACCCGGTCCTGCTGGCCGGGGTAAGGCAATCCCTTGCACTCTACGACGACATCGTGGTGGTGGCAGAGTGCATCGGCATCGACGATTTGCTGGCACAGGCGGCCTTGAAGAAGCCTGACGTCATCCTCCTGGGATGCGAAACGAATCTTGAAAGCCTCGTTCAGCAGTTGCACGGCTTCGGCGAGCGCTGCTCCGACGGAAAGGTGATCGTTTTTACCGGGAATGCAAGTGTGAATTTTCATGAAGCGGCCCTGCGGAACGGAGCCAAGGGTCTCCTGTCCAAGCGATGCGCGCCGGAGTTGATCGGCACTACGGTGAGAAGGGTTTCCCAGGGCGACCTCTGCTTTGACCGTGCTTTGACCCATCGCGTGCTGAATACATTCGTGCAGCGAAAACCCGCCGAGATCCCATCGGAAAAGGCCGGGATTTCTTCTCTCACCGGTCGTGAGACGCAGATTATCAGCCGCATATGCGAAGGTATGCGCAATAAGGAAATTGCCCACAAGCTCTACATCAGCGATGCGACGGTGGCCCATCATCTTACGTCCATCTATCGAAAATTAGGCCTTGCGGACCGCACCGAACTTCTGTTGTACGCCCACCACAACGGTCTCTCGACCCTTAAAGCATCCTGATCTCGGATGAGACGTAGCCTGGTTGGTAAACATGCAGAAGGCATACGTAACGTACGGCGGCGAGTTTTTTAACAGCCAAAAAGACACCTCGTTCCTCTCGGCCAGCATCGTGCTTCCGCACGTGCTCTCGCTAGTGAATCCTGCGAGCGTTGCCGACTTCGGATGTGGCGTTGGCACCTGGGTGCGCGCGCTGCTCGATATGGGCGTCACTGACGTCGTGGGCATCGACGGGAATTACATCCGTGATGAGTCTTTGGTGATTCCTGGCGATCGTTTCGTCCGCACGGATATAGCACAACCCGTGCACCTGGATCGGAAATTTGACCTCGCGATTTCAATGGAGGTTGCTGAGCATCTACCATCGGCAAGAGCAGCCGTATTTATCGACACGCTTACCAGGCACAGCGATGTTGTCCTCTTCTCGGCGGCGGTTCCGCACCAGGGCGGCACGTATCATGTAAGCGAACAGTGGCCCGATTACTGGAGCTCCTTGTTCAGCTCTCATGGGTACCGATGTGTGGATTGTCTCCGGGATGTCTTTTGGGAGGATGACCGCATTGCCTGGTGGTACCGTCAAAACATGTTTCTTTTTGTGGCCAGTGACCGTTTCCTGACATTTCCCAAACTTGTGATGGAGGCGACTCGGCCAAGAAGCCTGCCTCTGGCGATGGTGCACCCAGGTTTTATGCAGAAGAATGTCGGCCTGCGGCAACTCCTCAATGAGATTCCTGGCCCACTTCGGGCGACGATTGCCAAGCGCTGGCGGCGACTGACCACGAGACACGCGGCCGGTCCCGCTCCAGGCCACATCTGACGAAATGGCCTGTAGAGGGTGTGGGAGTTCTTCTACGCCATCCGAGTCGCGGACTTGTAAGTCAGTAACCGCCCTCCCCTTGTCATCCCGAGCGCAGCCGAGGGATCTGCAGTGCGCCTCGCCCGGGCGCAAAAAACCCCGTGAAAACAGTGGTGGACCTGCGGTTACTAGAGTTTACAGATTCACTGCTTTACCCGTACCCCTGACCTTGTTCGAGATGTAAAGCAGCCACCAGTGGTTTAAGTACTGGAATCTCGCTTTGTTCGGAAAATCCGCTACCGTGTCAGGCTCACCACTACGCAACGCCACGAAATCGCTCTTGTGGTAGACCTCGGGACGCTCGATACCTCGTTCCAATTTGAGTGCCAGAAGTTGCACATGAACCCATGGCTCCGACTCTCCCGCGAAACGGCTAACCAGAACAGCCTGTTCATTACTCACGCTCATCCCGGCAATTTGCAGCGGAATCATCAAGAGGACAAACGAACAAAGGGCGCCTACGCCGGCCCTCGCCCAGACGCTCGTTCGAGCCTTTTGAGCTAACCACGCCAAGCCGGCCCCGCTCGGCAATAGCGTGAACGGCATGAACGACTGGAAGAATCGGGGCCCGAAACACATTCCTCCATCCCATGCCCACCAGGATGCATAGAAAGGAAGATAAACCAGCCAGACTAGCGAAGACACTAGGAGAACGCGCTTCCAGGGTGAAGCCTTGTAAAGCGTGAATGTACCAACCACGGCCAATAACAGCGCCGGATTGAAAAGGAGAATATTACGATTCAGTCCCGCAAAATAGTTTGAGAGACCAGTCCAGGGACCCTGAAACATGTTCGCTTCCGCACCGTAGCTGAACCGCGTCACGGATCCACGGCACACATAGTTATTCACCGCAAGAATTATTCCGCCGAGCACCGCCGCGCTCCCAAATGCGACCAGGGATTGGCGGCGTCCTTTACCAAGAAAGAGTGGCAAAAAACAGGCGGGAAGCGGGGCAAATTCGGGCTTCACCAAGGTGCAGAAAGTCAACAAGAGGCCCGAGACAACCGCGGACTTCACTCCAGGCCTGGCCACTGGGAGGACAATGGCCCAGAGCAGCGCTAAGGCTACCATAGGCTCGCTGAATGCTGTATTCGCATAGGCTAGCGTAGAGGTTCCAAAGACATAGAGTAGGACCGTTATGAATTGAATCATTTGTGGCTGGCCGAACTTTGAAAGCGCCCAAAGGATGGATCGCGCGGTCGCCACAACGATAATTACGTTTAGAAAGCTGATTCCAAACGCGGCCACCGTATCCAGATTCGCGCCGGCAAAGTGATGCGCGGCCCACCCGACTGCCGTCGGAATAGTCCAAACGAGAGGTGTTCCGACTCCATATTTGGAATAAAGTTTTCCGTCAGGAGCCTTCAGGATATTGCCGATCAAATCCCCATTCTTGTCATATGCGATTTGCGGGGGAATTGAAAGCGAATGATAGAGTAAGAGCGCTTTTGTCTGGCAGTAGCGAGCGGCTCCATCGCCGTGGTTGATGTAGCCGCAGGGTAGTAGACAGACAATGAGCGCGACAATAGTCCAGATCGCATATCCAACGAACCGGCTCCGAAGCCCCACTCCCCCCGAAAAAGTTGACACTTGCTGCCGAGCATCGGCTGTCAAAGTTTGCATTCAGCTGGCACTCCTCTTGCCTGGATTTTTCCTTCCCCCAAAAACGGTCCCGTCAGTTCGTCGATCCGTTCCGAGCCACATTGGCAACATCGCGGGGACGATCTCGAACCTGCAGTTTTTCTAATGTCCTTCCCTTGGCAGCGCGGTGTGCGCTTCCGGAGGCCGGAAGTGCGTAAAAGGAATTCTCCAGGCTGCACAGGAAGTTGAACCGGAAGATATACCAGAAGGCTGCGATCGCGTCCTTCATTCCGATCTTCTTGCCCTGCTCGTAGGTTCGTCCGTGGTAGGAAATCGGCACCTCGTAGATCGAGACCCCGAGTTTGGCCACTTTCGCTGTGACTTCAATCTCGAAGCCGAATCCGCTGCTGGTGATCCTCATATTGCGGACAATCTCGCCGCGAAACGCCTTATAACAGGTTTCGACATCGGTCATATTGACGTTGGTGCACAGGTTCGAAAGAAACGTCAAACCCTTGTTGGCGAGGTAGTGGTAGAAGTACAGTACCCGCGAACCCTTGCGCACAAGAAAGCGCGAGCCATAAACCACGTCCGCATTGCCCTCCAGGATCGGCGCAATCACGTCGCTGATTTCCTCCGGGTCGTATTCCAAATCGGCATCCTGCACGATCACGATCTTGCCCGTGGTCAGGGCAAAGCCCGTCTTGAGCGCCTCCGTCTTGCCCGCGTTCACCCGGTGGTGGGTGACTTTGACCCTCGGATCCTCCGCAGCCAGCCGGTCGCTGATGGCCCGGGTTCCGTCGGTGGAGCAATCGTCGACGATGATGATCTCGCAGGATTCTTGAACCGCAAGCAGGCGCTCTACGATTCCCGACAAAGTGCCTTCCTCGTTATAGGCCGGAACAACGATGGAAAGCAGCGGCTGTTTGCCATTGGCTTGATTCATTCAGAATCCCCTTTCAACCACTTATTAGCTGTGACCACTGACAAAGATACTTAGTACCGGGTATCTCGATAAACAACGCGCGCGCCAGGCGCAGGTGCACCCTTCGGCTTGAAGCCGATGCTTCGCTATATAACTGTGGCCTGAAGGCCCAGTCACCATTGACAACATGGAGCAGCAAGAAAGCAGGGCGTTGCTGCTATTAGGTCGAGCGTGTGTAGCGCTGCGAAGCGTTAGAAGTGAAGTACGATTATCCTCTGCAGGAGTCCACGCACCACAAGTACAAGCGCGGGGTATAACTACGATGTCAACATCATAAGGTCAGACGATGCGTGAGGCGAGTCGTTTAGAACGTTTTTGAGTGACTTAAGTGCATCGATTATCTTGTCCCTTCGAGCAGCTTAACGCCACGTAGCGAGCGGTCTGACTGGCGGGCTTACGCGGTCCTCGGGGCGAACAAAAAGAACCGTGATTGTCTGCGAGGTGGTCTGCTTTGGCAAGCGGACGACGAGATTGGTGATGCCCTTGTTGCTCGCCTGCGGCGCCGGCATCTCAGCATTTGCGGTTGCAAACCGGCAGTTCGCAGGCGAAAGAATGCGTGCGCTAATTGTCGCGCCCTTCTGGGTGAGGCTGGCGGACCGGCCATCCGGTGCAATCTGCACAGCAGCCGCCGTGTGGAGGTTCCACACCACGTCGACTGAGCCGGCAGGCGTCAGCTCGTCCTCGACCAGCACTCGCTGCCCATCGAGGAGCATGACACCACGCTTCCACGATTGAATCTTGCCCTTGTACGCCTGATCAAGGTTGGCGATAGCAAAGTTCTGTCCAACTGCGCTTAGTGCAGCTTTCGCGTCAAGCCCCTCGTTTTGTTCGTTGATCGTAAGCGTATTGTGGGCTTCCGTGCCCGTTCGATAGTAGCTCCACCGTTGGTTGCTGAAGTAGCCCGGCAGTCCGTAGCTATCCGGGCCCAGGTCGACCGCCCAACGCTGGCCGAGAGCGTCAAGCACGAAAGAGCCAAGGTCGAGATGTGCATGCGAGGCGTGTGCATCTCCACCTTTGAAAGCGATGTACCAGGCGCTGGGATCGTGCCAGGCGCTACGGATATATGCTTGAGCGACGCGAGAGAAGCTCTGCACCAGCGGAGGGTCGGACGCTTTATCTGGTCCTGTGACAAGCGCGGACCAGATGAGACCGAAAGCGGCGAAGCGCTCGCTGTCTTTCAAGGTATACGAGTCCATATGGCCGTCGAGCGCGGTCGCAAGTTCGCGCTCTGACACCGCGTAAGCGGGACGATGAAAGCGTCGCGCAAACCAGAACATCTGTGGCGCAGGGGATGCCGTGGAATTCGCATCGCCGAAGTTGGCGTAGAGGTTGGTTGGCCCGGTAGCCTGGATCCGGTATTCCGGTGTCAGCGAGAATCCCAGACTGTCAGAGATGCCGAAATCAGTGCCGAGCGCAGTTTCGAGCGCGTTGACATAGAGGACGTTATAGATGGTAGCGTAGGCCCAATAGCCCGGCCCCTCCTCAAATCCGCCATCAGGCGCGAAGAGTCGCATAATCTCTGTCATCGACGGCCGAGCATAAGCAATCACCTGCTCTGCCCGGCTACGTTCCTCGTCGGCAATTGCGAGCGCACCGATCGTCTCGCCCCCGTTGCATACCTGCGTCCAGTTATTCGCATAATGTGCCTTACCGGCCGCTATGAGAGAGAGCCACGGATCAATACCCTTGGTGACCAGCGCGTCGCGGATCGTCTTACGGTCCTGCGGAGACAACGTGCTGTAGAGCCAGTCGTAACCGATTCCGAGCGCTGTAGTGGCCTCGGCGGTATCTAAAAAATGCGAGGGAAACCAGTTGGGGTAGGCTGCCGCCGAGAGCATCTCCTGTGTGGCGCGAGTAGCGAAGCGCCGGTCACCGCTGATTCGATAAAGAGCGGCGAGCGTGATGATGCGGTCCTCGAGGTCACGGGCGACGGTGAGCAGGGTGCGCTCGGGTCCGCCAATCTGGTATTTGTCCGGGGGCGCCTCCAGAAGAGCTTCGCCCCGGGCAAGAAGTTCCTGGTACTGCTGCTTTGTGAACGGGTCCGACTTGATAGCGCGCCGGACCGCTGGGAGATCGCTGTCAGTGAACAAAAGACGAGGATGCTTTGTGTTCAACGTGTCCAGCGTTCCATCTGCCTTGCAAACCGGAGCCGATGTCAGGCTCATCAGCATGAAGAGCATCGCAGAACCAGCAATACGGAGCGTAAGAATCATGTGACCTCAGCGAAGAGCGTGACGGGCGGTCAAGCGGACCGGCTCCTGATCCGGATCATACAGAGAGGGCGCCCTCCATCGCACCTGTTTGATCGATAGGTAACTGGGAGGCACGACTTCGTGCTTCATCTGCGACTTAGCAGGAGCAACCCACAAACGGTACCCAGAGCGGCTGCCCCATACGCCACAACCATTATCACTTGGGCAATCCTTGGGGAATAAAGCTGATTCCTGCGTGCGAGCAATTGGCGGTCGAAGCACCAATACAGTACAGTCGCCAACGAAATGCTCAGAATCAACACTAGCGTTTCATGAACGACGACATTCCGGAACCTGAAATGCTTAAACATCGCATTTACTGTGAACACAGCGATCCAGGCGTTCAGATAAAGCGGGTATGAGATCCCCCCAGCGAGCGCCCCACCCGGATGCCGCTTGCCACGGATGGCGAGCAGAAGGACAAGCGACAAGGCACAGATCGGAGCGATCAAGTCGTAGTCCATGTGTTTGACGAAACCAACGATCGAGATGGCAATGATGAGTCCACTAGCGATGCGGCTGATTCGGTGCCTATAGAAATCTCCGTAACGATTGGCGACAACTGCGGCAAGCACGCCGAAGGCCACGCTTGCATAGCATTTCCCCAGCCATGCCACCAATGCGATGCACACCCAGGTAATGACGCGTCGGCCATAGTATGCCGGCAAGACCACAAGAATCAGAGGAGCCAGAAGGTAGAACTGCTCCTCAGCATTGACGCTCCAGAAGTGCCCCCCGGTGCCGTCGAGAGGCATGAGCCTCTGGTATTGCGCAACCTGTCTTTGGCCAAACAGATTGAAGACGGACGTGAAGTCGTAGAAGACGATCTCCCCCCACTTTGCCGTAATGTGCTCATGGACCGCGCTCGTGGCAACCAATATGGAGACGGCCAGAAAGTAAGGTCCCCATATCCGGAGTGCCCGGTTGAAGTAAAATCGTGGCAGTTGTCGCCGCGGCAGAGTGACCAACTGGCCGCCAATAAGCAAGCCGCTTAACGCAAAAAAGATCTGGACCGCAAAGTTCCCGGCATTGCGCCACTCGATAATACCTTCGTGTCCGAAGAGCACGACGCAGGCGAGTGAAAGCCGCAACCAGTCAAACCACGGATAGTAATCCTCCTTGTTGGTCTGGCCGTGCGCGATGCGTACGCCCGTCGATTCTTCCGGGACAGCTTGAACAAGCATGGACACAGTATGAAAGACCTCACCTTGCAAATTTCCCGGTACTCATGACCAACGATCGCAGGCGGTCGAGACGAGTGCGGACCGGAATATCGTAGAAGACACCGACGCTCCATGAAATTCCGGCGACGGCAAAACAGAAAATGGGAATGCTGAGTTGCGTCGCCACGGGATGAGCCGCAGACAACCGATGAGCGGTGTATCCGCCCCATACCAACAAAAATGGCTGGTGCAGGATGTAGAGAGGGTAAGAGAAGTCACCAAAAAAACTGCAGACGCGTTCTGCAGCAGCATTTACTTTTACTAGCGACCCAACATAGACGACCAGCGGAGACACGATAGCCACCAGGAAAAGCTGGGTTGTATGCCGCTCGACAATTCTTCCACGCATCAACAGCATTCCACCGAGCAAGGCAATCACTGCGAACGAGGCAGCCGGAGCAATCTTCCCCGGCAACGAAGAGCCGCGCGGACTCTTGTAAACCATGTAGGTAATAAGACCCATGCCAAAAGAGAAGCCTACTCGCGCAAATCCTGGAGTGAAACTTCCCGTAAATGCCCCAACATTCGCAAGAGGACTCGTGACCAGCGAAAGTATGATGAGGCAGATGCCCGTCATCAGCAATAGTGCCGACCTGGTGGCGACGCGAAACCGAACCCCGAACCAGAAAATCAGATTTGCAAAAAGCTCGAAGAATAATGACCACGCCGGCCCATTGAGCGGGAAGACACTATGGTTAATCCAGGCTTTTCCCAGGTTCGGTAGCACCAGGAGTGAGAGCACAGCCGCCGCCAACAAATCGCTGAACGTAAGATGGCTTCGACCACGGCCGTAGGTCAGAAGACAAACGGAAAGCAGCCCGAGAAACGAGCCCAGGAAGTAGAGCGGGTACAAGCGGATGAGTCGAGACGAGCAAAAGCCTCCAAAGCTCATTCCGCTCAGGATGCGGTTTTCATAGCTGTAAGCGATGATGAAGCCGCTCAGGCAAAAGAAGAAGTCAACCGCGAGGAAGGCATTGGGGCAGGCAAACCACCGCCGCAGATATGGCGGCATGTGATAAAGCACTACGAGGATCGCTGCCAATCCACGAAGACCATCCAACAAATGGAAGCGATGCGTACGTGCTCGATGTGTGCCGCCTATTTGATTTGCCGCGGCAATGGTCTCAACCGGGGGGGATTGAACAGTCGTCATCATTCGTCCAACAGGATCCGAAGCGAAGAAAGGTTTTGGGGCATGCGGGACGGAGCTAGTCCCGGAGAGCCTGCCCTGAGCTTGCCGAACGGGGACGGAACAGACTGTAGCCCGGCACGGCAGTGCCGCGGTAGGGTTAGTTCAAAAGATGAGTCCCGAAGGGATGGCACAAAGCCCAGCGCGTGCGCCAGCTATCGCAGCCTGCGAAGAAGGGATGATCGCCCTCATTAGCGAATAGATGGCATCGGATGGAGCGAAGGGTGCGCATTCGTTTCCGCACCGGGAAGGCCGAAGGGCCGCGCTAGTTGCTCGTCCTCTTCGCGGGGCATGAGAGAAAGGGATCTATGTTGTAGAACATTGGTGATTGTGTCCAGCATCTTTCTTGAAAACACAGCGGTGTCGAATTTTCTCGCGTTATCTTGAATGGCGAGGCGATCAAATTGATCCTCCATCCCGGCAAACTGATGAATCGCATGACATATGCTCTCCACGGTTTGCTCTCCATATAACACGCCGGTGGGTACCTCGTACGGGTGAAGATTGGCGTCGATAACGGTCTCGAGAGCCCCGCCACCTCCGTACGCGATTACCGGAAGACCGTACGACTGCGCTTCGACTAGAGCTATCCCGAAATCCTCTTCTGCTGCGAACAAGAACGCTCTCGCCTGGGCGTACAAGCACGATAGCGCTGCATCATCCACGCGTCCAAGAAAGCGGATGGTATCGCCCGCCAGTGCTTCAAGAGACTTACGTTCCGGGCCGGCGCCAACGATTACCAGGTTGATGCGCAGGATGTTACAGGCTTCTATCAGCAGTTCGATCCGCTTGTTGGGAACAAGCCGGGCCACGCAAATAAAGTAGTCGTCATGTTCTCTGGCGACATAGCCCCGCCTCGTATCTACGGGGGGATAAATGATCGTACTGGGCCGCCGGTAATAAGTCCGGATACGCTGCGCGACAAAGCTGGAGTTGGCAATGAATTCATCTACGCGTTGCGCGGAGTTGAAGTCCGACTCTCGACTGTGGTGGGCGTTGAGAGTGAAAACAGGGCGGAGCGGCGCAGGCAATCGTTTTTGCCATGCCGGGAATTGATCCCACAAGAAACGCACCGGGCTGTGGCAATAATGAATATGGCGGGCGCCCTGGGCGACAATCACTCCCTTGGTCGCCGGGCCGCCGGAGCTTATTACCAGATCGTATCCGCTGAGATCAAACGTCGTAGTCGCCATAGGATAGAGCGGCATCAGATGCTGATAAAAGCGTCCGGCGTTAGGGATCCCGCTAAGAAAGGATGTTTGTATGTTTCGATGACGCAACTTCGGAGACAGGGTATCTCGATCCAGAATCAGTGTAAATAGATCTGCCGTGGGACAGATCTCTGCAATGGCCTCAATGACGCGCTCTCCGCCCCCATCTCCTATAAACCACGGATGAACGATCGCTATGCGCATAAGTTATCTCCCTGTGTTCTAACCTGCGTGTCAGATACTTCAACTCGAAGGCGATGTTGCGTTGTCATGCTATTCTGTGCGGGGACTGATCCTGAGATGCGTACAGTGCTTATCTATCGCAACGAGCTATTGCCCGTCAGCGAGACGTTTATTCAAAAACAGGCATCGGAATTGACGAACTTTCGGCCCGTGTATGTCGGCCTGCGACGGTACGAACCCAGCTTAACGCTTCGAGACAAGCCAGTTCTCCTGTGTCCCAACACCGCCGCTGCAAAAACTCGTGGGATGCTCTACAAGGCGACCGGTTTCGCGCCACTGTTTCACCGGAGGGCAAAACGCCTTGATGCTGCTTTACTGCATGCTCATTTCGCTGTGGACGGCGTCAACGCACTGCCGCTTGTCGGCGCAATCCAAAAGCCAATGATTGTTACGCTTCATGGCATTGATGTGACCACAACTGACGAATCATACCGTCGCTCGACTACCGGGCGGATCTACCTTGCTCACCGGCAGCGGCTGTGGGATAGGGCTTCGGCTTTTCTGTGCATATCTGACTTCATGCGGCGCAAAGCGCTGGAGAGCGGCTTTCCAGCGCACAAGCTCCGCACCCACTATATTGGCATTGACATTAACTTCTTTAGACCTTATGTTCCGGAATATCCCGTGTCCCTCAGGAAATCTGTTCTTTTTGTCGCTAGATTGGTCGAGAAAAAAGGATGCACGCATCTCATTCAAGCAATGCAGCAGGTCCAGAGCCGGTTTCCGGATGCTCGGCTGGTCATAATCGGCGATGGACCGGAAAGATCCAGCCTCGAGGCGCAGGCGCGCAGCGTGGGTGTCCAGTGCGATTTTCGCGGAGCGCAACCGAGCTCGGTGGTCCGACAGGAAATCAGTTCCGCGCGCGTGTTCTGTGTACCTAGTGTGACGGCAAGGAGCGGAGATAGTGAAGGCTTGGGAATCGTGTTTGCAGAGGCTCAGGCAATGGGCGTTCCGGTTGTCAGTTCTTTGCATGGCGGTATACCAGAGGTGGTGTGCAATGGTGCAACCGGTTTGTTAGCGCCCGAACGGGATCACAATAAGCTGGCGGAGCACATCATGCAGTTTTTTGCGAATGACGCGTTCTGGAAAGACTGCAGCAGAAAGGCCGTGAAATGGATTTCGGACAATTTCGACATTCAGCGGCAAACCGCTTACCTCGAACAAATCTATGAAGAAGTTACTCAAACAGGAGTACGGCCACCAAAATGAAAAAAATAGCGATTTACAAGACCGGTATGCTTCCGCCAACACAGACGTTTATTCCGGATCAGATGAATGGGCTGCGAGCCTTTGAACCATGCTATGTGGGACTTGAGCGTGTCGCAAACGGACATCAACTCGACTCAGAGCCCATAATCCTCATGAAGGATGGATCGCTGCTGTCCAGGCTCGGCAAGGTGGCATTCAAAACAGCGGGCTTCGCTCCGGAGTTTCTGAACAGCGTCGCTCAGACACATCCGCAACTGTTACATGCGCACTTTGTCCTCGATGGCGTGCATGCCTTGCCGATTGTGTCGAAACTCCAGATACCTTTTGTTGTGACCCTCCACGCTCACGCCCCAACCAGTTTTGGTAAGGCGCTGCCGCGAACCTCGTTGGACAATGTGGTCTATTCACTCAGGCTCCCAACCTTGTGGAAGCGGGCATCCCTGTTTATCTGCGTGTCCGAGTTCGTCCGCCGGCGCGCTCTTGAACTCGGTTACCCTGCGGCCAAACTTCGTGTCCATTACATCGGTGTCGACCGGAGGCTCTTCAAGCCCTCAACTCAGCCGCGTGATCCGCGATTGGTACTGTTCGTCGGTCGTCTCGAGGAGAGGAAAGGCTGCAATTACCTGCTCGAGGCCATGGCGGAGGTGAAAAGCGTGGTTCCGGACGCTCATCTCGTGCTAATTGGTGGTGGATCGAAGAGAGCTGAACTGGAACAAATGTCTCGCGAGTTGAATGTAAATGCCGAATTCCTTGGTAGAGTGAGCGATGCCGAGAAGCGGGATTGGTTGTCACGGGCCAGGGTGTTTGTTGGCCCCAGCATAACCGCACCCGATGGAGATGCTGAGGCGCTGGGAATGGTGTTCGCCGAAGCTCAGGCCACTGGGCTGCCGGTCGTGAGTTGTTACCATGGCGGCGTCCCTGAAGTTGTTCTTGATGGACAGACTGGACTGTTGGCGGCCGAGCATGACTCCCATGGCCTTGCGAAGCACACTCTTCGATTGCTCCGGGATGACGTGTTTTGGCAGGCGTGCAGCCGTCGTGCCATGAGCTGGATGGAAGAGCGTTTTGATCTGGTTAAGCAAACTCAAGAATTGGAGCAGATCTATTTTTCTCTCTTGAAATCAGCCACCGTATGACAACCCAATCGATCACTCCGAGGCCGCCGTCTGTCGCCAGGCTGGCCCAGGCGGCGCCAAGCCACGAGAATCTGGGTATTAGAATCAAGTTCAATCCAAAATTGAGCAGCGCCGCACAGATGCGGGTGGCGAGCCTGTAATTCTGGTAGCCGGCGCCAGCCAGCGCATCGCCGGCGCTCAGATGGAAGCAACGAAAAAGAGGAATGAGGCAAAGCCAGCGCAGCGCCAGGACCGAGTCGGCGAAACTCTTGCCCACGAGATGAGGGAGTACCGGTGCGGCGGCAAACATTCCGATCGCGCCGGCAACACCAAAGATAGTGGTTTTCCGCAGTACCTTCCTGGCAAATGGCTCTGTGGCTCTTGCCCCTCGAACGCCCAGCTGGAAGAAGCGCGGGAAGGTTGCGTTGTGGATGGAAGTAATGGGCGTGGTGCAGATGTTGAGCACTCGGTAAGCGGTTGTGTAGATGCCGTTGGCCGCATTCATTCCATAGTGTCCCAGCATGACCTTGTCCAGATCGTTGTAGATATAGGTCGTCGATCCGGAAAGAGAGAAGACAAACCCTTCACTGATATTTTCAAAAACGGTGCGAAAGCTGAGGGTGGGACCGCCAAAGGTGACCGAAACGGCAACGATTGCAGAGATTGCGGCGATAACGGAAACCAGCATCGACGCGAAGGCCCATTGGTAGGCGTTCGCATGATTGATGCAAATGAATAGCCCAAGCGCCAGGGCGAAGCGCAGCACATTTATGCTCATATTCAATGTGGCCATGGTCCGCAGGTTCTCAAAAGCCTGAAAAACCTGGCCAACTGTGCTGATCAGTTGCTGGCAAACCGTATCGCCGATGGCGATAAACAGGATGAGAGAAGCGTGCACACTGCTGATTGCAAAGTGCCCAATGAGGACCAGCACTCCTACAAGGAGGCTGCCAAAAGTAACTGTGGTTGTGAGGATGTTTCCCCAGTACTTTGAAAAGGAGCTGGGGTCCGCGCTTACGCGCCGCAGAAATACATATCCGGATCCTAGTGAGCTATATTGGCTGACAATCGAGACGAGTGCAAAAGCGGCCGTGTAAATCCCATAGTTCGTGCTTCCCAGAAGACGTGCAATGATGACAAAGTAACCGGCCTGTAGAACGATAGAGATCAATTGGCCGAAAAAAGACCAGCTCGCGTTGCGCGCAAGCTTACCGCTCAGCAGTAATTTCGCCTTATCGATCCATGACCTCACTGGACCTCCCCTGATACGTAAACCGCCCCAGGCCGAGCAGTTCGCGCCAACATGGGATTCATCATTAAACGGTCCCGGCCTTCTACCTGGTGCCGGATTTCCTCATACTTCTTATGAATGCTTCCCGCAGTTATCACAAAGATGAGCCATTCCCAACTGTTGGGGGAGGCAATGGAGCCCGCCTCGATGTTGGTGATGGCGGCCAGGAACAGGGTACTTCCGTACCAGAAAAGCTCCGGCGTGCCGCTCGACCACGAGAACAGCAACTTTAGGCGGCGATAGGCCCGCAGGTACGCCAGGAAGTAGAGACCGACGCCCACGACTCCCAGTTCGAGCGCTAATTCGAGCACACCGTTTTCCGCATAGCTAAGCCGTGGCCATTTCAGGGCATAAATAGCATTCGCCGATTCTCCCTTGGTGCCGACCCAGAAAGCGGAATAACCGAAGCCTAGCCACGGCCGCTTGGCGAGAGAAGTGAACAGAACAGACCAGATCGTCGTTCGCCCGGTGAGGGTCATATCCTTGTGTAGGATTGTCAGCAACAGAGGCAGTAGGGCCCAGATGATTGCCGCACCGATAACCAGTAAGACACCCAGAGCCCAATAGGCGGCCACCCGTTCTTCAGGTTTCAGGCGGCTTCCCACGGTGACGATCAGGCCAAAAACCAGCAGCGATGCGCACATGATCCACGCCCCGCGCGAGCGGCTCATAGCGATCAGGAACAGTGACGAGCCAATATAAAGAGATCGCCAAAACTTTTCTTTCATGCCTTTCACCGGCAGAAAAAGCGCTGGAGCGAGGAAATACATGGTGATGAGGCCGAGGGTGTTCTTATGCGTATAAATGCCCTGCCATCCAGACGACTCCTCTGCGCGGCCGGTGAACACGCCGTAGCGGGGAAGGGCGATGGCAAGAACAAGACTGCCGATGATCGCAATTGCGCCCGTAATCATCACCACCTGCATGAGCTGCCTGGGTGAAAATCGTTCGACCAGATAAAGCCCGAAACAAGTGGTTACGAACAGGTAGATGACTTTTTGCAGGGTTGCCGCCGGATCCTGCGACCACAATGTCGAGGCCGCGGCGAGTACAACCAGGGCAGCCAGGTACCGGCTTCGACTGAAGATGGTGAGGGTGATGTTGGCAATAGGGAACATCAGCAATACAACCAGCAGAGTAGATGCCCACGCGATGATTCGGACGGCCCCGGCACCGGGGTCTGTATCAACGACGGTGCTTCCTCCTACGGCGAAGGCTCCATTCGGCGAAAAGATAGAAAAGGCGCCGTGGACCGAATAAAAGAGGAGGGGTAGCTGCACCACCCAGGTGATAACCCGATGCTTCAAAGGGGGAGAATCGGAGCTGTCGTGTGTTACGTTCACCGCGACTCCCGCTGTTCAAGTCCTTGGTAGTCATTCCGCGGTTTCAGCGCATCCATACGCTTTTTGAGCGTGGCCGCCGAATTTGCCAGGCTACGCCGCGTCTTGTAAGGCAACACGCTGTAAGCGGCAAACATCAACAGGGACTTGAGCGTTGGAGACCCTTCCCAAAGAATCTCGCTCAGCAGCAGAAACTTGTCCCGCGCCGCCGCCTGTTGGCTTGCGGCCCTGGGGGCGCACACCTTGGCGATGAAGCTCGAGTAGGCTTGCGGCGTCATCAAGGAACGATTTGACTGGCCCCACTCCAGGCACGTCCGCCAACCCAGCTTGCTGGTGATGGTATCAACGCTCTCCGTCCAATACACGCAGAGAGGCTCGGGAACAATCGCCAGTTGAACATCAGGATCGGCGGTGGCTCTCAGGAACCAGTCGATGTCCTGCAGCCCTTTCAATTTCCGCCACGGCTCCTGCAGCATCAGCTCGCGCGAGCAGAAGAAACCCGATGTCTGGAATCCATTACGCGGGGAACCAAAGAGATATTCGCTAATCGGCTCGCCTTGTCTGGGTAGCCGTCTGGGGGCAACCGATTCCATGGTTTCTGTCTTGAGAATGAAACTGCATACAACCAGCGCAAACCGGGTTGTCGCGGCTTCCGCTGTCTCCAGCTGTTTCTCGATCTTGGTGGGCAGCCACTCGTCGTCATCGTCCAGAAGTGCGATCCATTGGCCTCGGGCTCGCGAGGCGCCAATATTTCTCGCCTCAGAAGCCCCAACGCTCTCGGGCAGCTCAATCATGCGCACGCGCGGATCGTTCATTTGCTCCAGCACCTTGACCGTGATGCTATCGGGGCCATCGACGACGACCACCACCTCCAGATCCGTACAGGTCTGCGAAAGAGCGCTCTGCACGGCTCTGCGTACAATCTGGGGGCGGTTCCGTGATGGAATGACGGCGCTGACCTTCGGCGTGAATTGTTTCACATTTCCTCGCAAGATATTTCGTCGAAGTGTTGATAGGCGTGGTGAAAGGGGCTTTTGCTTAGCAACTACTCTCCCTGGAAGCAGCGCCCTCCCCTTTGTCATCTCGACCGGAGCGCAGCGCAGTGGAGAGATCTCTGTGTGGATGCTCTTTCTTGGAAATGTTTTTCCTGCAGGGTGCGATCAGAGGCTGTTGCAATTTCTCTGCCGGGAAGAGCCAGGTGCATCCCTGACTAATGTTTGGGATGGGTGATCAGTCCGCCCTGCGTTTGAGGGTCAAAAACAACGCTGATGTCCGTGGTCACGTCCATCGCCTCGCCGTCGCGAACAAACGGCTTGTAGCGCCACAGCCGCACCGCGTTCGTCGCCTCAGCTTCCAGAGAACTGTCTCCTGAAACGACTCTCACGGGAGAAACAGTGCCGGACTTCCAGATGACAACACGCACCACGACGGTGGCTCGTATGCGCGGGCTTCCATCAGTCTGCGGGTAGATCGGGCTCACCTTTGTGATGCAGTGCCCATCCATCACTTCCGGATCCACGCTTGGCTTTCCCACGGGCGCGCCGGCGCCGCTCTCCTGCAGATAAGAGTGGATGGCAGCGGGCGGTATCGCGTTGGCCTGGCTGGCAAGCACAAAGAACGTCGTGCTCGCGATAAACAACTCGCGTATATGCCTGGTCTTCGCGTTTCGTCCCCAGCCCCCGCACCGTTCCGGCATCAATGCACCACGTAAACCGCAGCGCCCGCTGTCGAAGCCGCAATATTTGCGCTGCTCATGGCAACGTTCTTCATCCAACTGAACGGAACATAGACGATGTCGTTCGATTGCAGCATCAGGGGCGGCACTTTGCCCTTTTCCATCTTATCGAGGCGAACCGGCAACTCTACCTGGCCACGATCCGTCGTCCGGATGAGGCGGACGTGTGATTGCACCGACGTCTTATTGGCCGACCCCGCCATCGCAATCACCTGCAGCACGCTCAACCGGCCGTCGTTGGTGGCGATCGCATATCCTCCCGGACGGTTGACATCGCCCATGACGTAAACCATGGGCGCTCTCGAAACCAGTACCGTGTCGCCAGGGTAGACCATCACGACACCCGACAAGGCTTCCTCTGAATCGTTGGAGACGTAGTACTTCAGCTGCTGCGAGGATTTGCCTCGTTTCACCACCACGTTGCGATCCGCCGACTCCGTAAGCCCGCCCGCAAGAGACAGCACTTTAAGAATCGTTTGCGGAGTGGTGATGGAGTAGGTGCCCGGCGTGTGCACCTGGCCCAGTACCGATACATCCTGCGTGGCGAGCTCGATCATTCTCACCGTGACCTGGGGCCGGTACATCACATGTTGATTGATCAAGGCTGCCTCGATATCACCGGCGGCCTTTGCCGGCGTTAGCCCGCCTACATGGATGCTTCCAACGTAGGCCAGCGGCGCCGAGCCATCATCGGTCACACGTACCTGCTGTTGCATCTCAGGTGTATCCATCACATCGACCTGAATCAGGTCCCCAGGCCCAATCAAGAGGCTTTCCTGCTGCGCATAGCAGGGCACTACGAGCGCGCTAAGCAGGAACAAGGTGCCGATCAGTTTGTTTTTACGCATACAGATCGCTCCCGGAGTAAGACATGTGTTTGTATCCGTAATATCGGTGGCTGGCGCCCCCCGATGCCTTGACCCCATTCAGCACCATACCCATGTGACGAGTTCCCTGCGAACGCAGTATCTGGCAGGTACGTTCCACTGATCTGCGGTCTGTCACGTTATGGCGGGCCACCACAAGGGTGTAGTCCGCGTACTGGCTCAGCAGAGCCGAATCGGTGACGGGCAGTATGGGTGCGCCATCGATCATGATGTAGTCGTATTCTTCCCGCCATAAGCGCACCAGATCTGCCATGCGGTCGGAGGCAAGCAATTCGGCAGGGTACGCCGGCAAAGGGCCAGCCGCAAGAACAGAGAGGCTTGGGATGCGCGGGAACGGAACCTCCG
Organism: uncultured Acidobacteriaceae bacterium; assembly: GCA_963826875.1. Lineage (GTDB taxonomy): Bacteria > Acidobacteriota > Terriglobia > Terriglobales > Acidobacteriaceae > PALSA-350. Next base: position 407,804 of record CAWGYP010000007.1, read on the forward strand.
GCGCGATCATCGCATATCGGCCGCTATCTGCCATAAGCAACGAGCTGAGCCCGCTCGTGCCTCTCAGGTTCAGTTCCTGCTGCAGCACCGGAGTGCGCAGGTCGCCGTCAACCAGCAACACATTCTTGCCCCGTTGTGCACAGACGATCGCCAGGTTCGACGAGAGCATGCTCTTGCCCTCTCCGGAGACAGAACTGGTGACCAGGATGACCTGACCGCGCGGTCCGCCGTTTTTGCCCTGCATGAGCGAGGTGCAAAGTACGCGAAGCGCTTCGGTATAAGCAGCTCTTGGCTCCGCGGCCGCAACGGTCGCATTGGATTCGGTCAGCGCCGGCGAAGGGGAATCAACCGGAGAGGCGAAAGCGGTGGCCAGCAACGGCGTCCTTGCTCCAGACAGACGTTTCCGTTCAGTCTTCGGATCGTGGAAAGGAAGCAAGCCGATGGAGGATTCCGCAAAGAGAATCTCCAGTTCGCCCAGCTCCTGGATGCGATTATCGGTAGCATCACACAAGAGCGCTCCGCAAATGCCGAAAAGAAGTCCCCCGAAAATCGAACCGGCTGCGTAGATAAGTGGATTCGGTTTTGCCGGCCTGGAGGGCACATGGGCCGAGTCCACCAGGGTGATATAGCTGGAACGAATGCCGGCAACCAGGTCGGCTTCCTTCATGCGGCCCATAAGGTTCTCGTAAAGGGTCCGGCTTTGTGTGGCTTCCTGGCGCGCCACCTGGTATTGAACGGCTTTGTCGTTTTGCGCTTCGGCTTGCTCTTTTTCATCCGTGTAGATGTTGCGATCTTTGTACTCAATCTGTTGCGCGATCATGTAATCGTTGTGCACCCGCGAGGCAACGCGCGCCGCCTCATCGCGGATGGATTTCTGCGTGCTCTCGAGGTTCGACTGCAGTTCGGCCAGCTTCGGATATCCCGGTCCGAACTTGGCCGAGAGTTCATTCAATTTCGCCTTCGTTTGCGCTTCCTCGTTGCGCAGGTTCTGCAACAGCGTGAGCGAGCCGCTGAGGCCCGGCGACGCACCGGCAAGCATTCCGTTGCCTGCCAGCCCGGAGATGAGCTCAGGATCTCCGTTCTTGACTACCTGGTACAGGGCGCCTTTCATGATGCGCGCGGACTGTGCCTGTTCCAATTCAGCGGTTGCCTGTTGCAGACGGTTCAGCTCCGGTGTGAAGATCTGGTCGTGTCCCTGGGTGTCGGTCTGACCGAACGAAAATACTCCCGAGTCGCGCTGCAGGTCGGCCACCTTGGACTGCAAATCGTCGCTCTGCTTACGCAAATCGCTCAGCTGGCTTCCCAACCAGACGCTCGCCTCGCGGGTAGCGTTGTGGCGCGTTTGAAAGTTGTAATCGACCAGATCCTGTACCAGGCGATTCACCACTGCGGCGGCCGTCTGCGGATCCTCATTCAGGTATTCGATGTCGATCAGGCGGGTGTTGGGGACAGGCTTTACCTTGAGATGGGATTCAAAGATCTTGACCACCCGCGCACGGCGGCTAGGAGCCTCTTCTAAAGGCACATTGACCGGATCCGGTACGCCCGCCGGTGCAAACAACCCCAGCACCCAACCAATGGGATTGAAGTGGGGGCGAAACCCCGGCGTCTTCTCCAGGTTCAACTCCTTGATCACCTGCAATGCCAGTGTTTCCGACTGCAATATCTGTGCCTGTGTCTGTAGCGTGACATTTGCGTCAACCGCGTCCCCTTGAGACTCGGGCCCCATCACGGTGTCCATACTTAAGGCGTCGGCGGACTCCTTTTGTACCTGGATCTCGGCGAAACCTTTGTACAGGCGGGTGGACGTCGCAAACAAAACCGCGGCCACTCCGATCGTGATCAGCAGCACGCTAAGAACTATATTCCGCCGCCGGGTTAGGATTCCCCAAAGGTCCTGAATGGTCATTTCTTTGCGCGGAAGCAGCGGCGCCGGTGTGCCGGCGATCACCGCGGGAGCAACCACAAGATCGTTTTTACTGAGCATCATTCAACCTCGGATTCAAGTTCGTTATCAGAGCTATTCACCTAAGCTCTGGGAGTGAACGGACTATTCAAAGTTGCGACTCGTCAAACCATCCAGATCGTGAGTGGTGACGTTGGGCAGAAGATTGAGGGAGCCGTTGCGCAACAAGGTCAGCTCACTCAGTTCTGCGGCGAAGCGATCTTCATTCACAAACTGCACAAAAGTGTCGAGCAGATGGCGGCGAATGCGTTGCCGCAGAATAATGACGGCAAATTCCAGGTTACCGATAAGATAGCGCCTCCACATCCGCCGCGGCTCACGGCAAAGGCGGTACAGCCACTCGCAACCGATGTCTTGGGCCCACTTAGGCGCACGGGGAACCACTCCGCCTACGATCTCGAATGAGCCGCCAACGCCGATACACACGGGAACCGCGAGCTGTAAACCATGCCTGTAAATCCAATGCTCCTGCTTGGGCGCGCCCAAAGCCACAAACAACAGGTCAGGCTGCACCCTGGTAATCGCGTCAGCCGTCTTCTTCAGGCCGATGGCACTCTGCTCGAAGCCCATGGGTGGGCAGTAGGTGCTGCACTTCAAACCCGGGTGGTCGTTCTTCAAAGCGGCTGCGGCAAGTTCAGCCGACTCCGGACGTCCACCGAGCAGGAAAACGTGCAGGTCGGCCTCGACCGCAAGCCCACATAACTCCCTGAACAGATCGACCCCGGCTATCCGCTGTTGCAGGGAACGGCCATAAAGCCGCGCAGCCATCAGCAGCGAGATTCCATCCGGAATCACCAGGTCGGCATTGTCGTAAACTTCTCGAAGCTCCCGTTCCTTCTCCAACAGCACGATATGTTGCGCGTTGGCCGTGACGACGTACGCCGGCTTACCACCGTTTTGTGCGTGGGCAATGATTGCCGCACATACTTGCTCCGATGAGCAATTGTCAATCAAGGCATGGCCGACAGCTATTCGAGCTACTTCGGACCCGCGCAGTGATGCGCGGGGGGAGACCGGGGTCAAGGACCAGTACGCTGAGGAATTCATCTTCTGATCTCAAGTATTCGAGTAGGTTCCGACGATGCCGGAAGGCAATGAGGTAAGTAGCGATGGTTGATGCAAATCGCCACCCGCTTTAATTGAGGATTGGCTCCAGCGTTGATGCATCCACTTCTACAGCCACATGTTGGTGAATGATCTCGACCGTGAGCACGAAACGCCATCCACTGTTCTTTCGAATCAGGCAGCCTTCCACGCCCTGCATGGCGCCACTCTTGATGCGAACTCTCTGGCCCACGACCAGCCCGAGGTAAGGCTCTGCCTTCTGCTCCCACAAGCTGTTGCGCAGGAACTCTATTTCATGGTCGGGTAGAGGAAGTGCCTCACGGCTCGTACCGACCAGCTGCCGTACACCTGGAGCTCGCAGAACCTTTCCCCGGTCCTGGTGATCGATACGCACAAAAAGGTAGGTGGGAAACAAGGGCAGTTGCACGTTAACTTTCTGCCTGTTTCGCCAAACGCGCGGAGACTCGTAGGTCGGAAGGAAGGTTTCAACTCCGGCGATGTCTAGATGTTTGACCGCGGCTTTCTCGTGCTTCGGTGTTGTGAGCACGGCAAACCACCTGCGAGCGGCCGGCTCATGGGAGGGACGAGGAAGAGAAGCTGCGGTTCCGTTGGTCAGCATGGCCCTTGGGTACAAAATGCAGCTGGTTCGTGCGATCTCCAGCATTCTGGGCAGGGCTTCGCCATCCTGACTTAGCAATCGCTGCCAGCCCAGCCGTTCCGGTCAGTAACCAGGTTTCTTCAGAACCGCACAAACGAGACGAGAGATGCAGCTCTGACCAGTCTGAGCTTATCGTCCGAATGCAACGGTTGAATATCGGAAGGGTTTGCCTTTCTCATGGCAAGACGTTCGAACCATTTCTCGAAGGTCTTACTATTGATTCTTGGCTTGAAATGGTGTAGGTGCGCAGGCGCAGGAAAAGCGAAGGCGGGGAGGGGAAACAGGCTCTGTTTTGTATCAGGGCACGACTTTCGTCGGGCCGTAACTGCTAACGATATTCCGGGGCTTTAAGCCCCTGAGGTACGAGTAGTTCTAACGGCGATTTTCTTTGTTCCCTTTCATCGAATCCCTCCCCCGAAAGAAGCGATGAAAGCGTTCTTGGAAAATCGCCGCCTGAAAAGAGCATAGCTCTTCTGCTGGAATCCGCCACAGTCCTTGAGTAATAAACCACCAACTTGTGGTAACTGCAAGTAGTAATGGACCTCGCCTGGCTTGACATGTGGCGGTCCCCAGCCGGTAATGACAACAGGAGAGTTTGCAGCATGCATGTGGTGGAACTGATTAGGAAGAAGCGGGATGGCGGCGCGCTGACCGATGCGGAAATAGCATTTCTAGTCGCCGGGGCGGCGACAAATTCAGTTCCTGAGTATCAACTGGCGGCGTGGCTCATGGCGGTTTGCTGGCGGGGACTCGATCCCGAGGAGTTGCACAGCCTCACCACCCATATGCGTTACTCCGGCCGGGTGTTGAATTTCACCAGCCTGCACGGGGTGAAAGTGGATAAGCATTCGACCGGAGGCGTGGGCGACAAAACCTCCTTCCTGGTGGCGCCTATCGTGGCCGCTGCTGGTCTCTATGTGCCCATGATCTCTGGCCGTGCCCTGGGTCACACCGGGGGAACCCTGGACAAGTTGGAGAGCATTCCCGGTTATCGAACCCACCTGCAGGAGGATGAAATATTTGCCGTCCTGAGCGGCTGCGGCGCGTCCATCGTAGGCCAGACGGAATGGCTGGTGCCCGCTGACCGCACTCTGTATTCGCTGCGCGATCGTACTGGAACTGTGGAAAGTCCATTTCTGATCTGCGCTTCCATCATGAGCAAGAAACTTGCCGCCGGGCTCGACGCGCTGGTCCTCGACGTGAAAAACGGCTCGGGTGCCTTTCTCAAAAAGGAGGAAGAGGCGATCCACCTCGCCAGGCTGATGGTGGCCACCGGCAATCATGCCGGAACAAAGACGGCTGCGCTGATCACCAACATGAATCAGCCGCTCGGGCGCATGTCAGGCAACGCAGCGGAGATCGTCGAGTCAGTCGAATTGCTGCGCAACCACCGCGACCGTCTCACCGAAGACCTGCGTCAGCTCTCGCTCGAGCTTTCCGGTTGGATGCTCTACCTGGGAGGTAAAGTGCCCAGCCCTGAGGATGGCGTGCAGTTGGCAGAAGAGCTGTTGATCAGTGGTCTGCCGCTAAAGAAATTTGGCTGCATGATCGCCGCCCAGGGCGGCGATCATGCCTGGTTTGAAAGTCCCCAATGGCTGCATAAGCCTGCTTATCAGCATCCCATCAAGTCGCCATCTGGCGGCTTTCTATCGAGTGTGGACTGTAACCGGGTGGGCTGGGCGGTGCAACGCACGGGAGCGGGCCGGATCGTGCCCGGGGAAGCAGTGTCTGCCCATGCCGGTGTGGAGACGCACAAGAAGGTCGGCGACCACGTCACTGCAGGCGAGACGCTGTTTACGATTTATGTGGAGGACGAGGCGCGAATCGAAGCTGTGGCCGCAATACTCAATCGCTGTTACACACTAAGCGAACAGCAGCCTGCGCCTGACCCGCTCATTTATCAGATAATTGCCTGAGCCCAGCATCGCTTAGTGCCCATATTGCACGCCGTTATCCAGGCCCGCCCCGTGCGCCGGCTCGTAGGGCTCAACAGCAAGCAGATTCCCCAGAATGTTGCGCTCCTGCGGCGAGAACTGTGCCTGAAACTGGCCCGAATTCATCATCGCCTGGCGCTGCTCGGGAGGATATTCCCGCAAGTCGCGAAATGCCTTCTTCATCAGCCGCTGCCGGTCTTCGGGCAGGGTATGAAATTCCTGAAACGAGGCACGTACTTGCTGCCGCATCTGCGGTGTTAGGCGTTCCATCGCCTCAATGTGGTCGAGCGTGCGCTGGCGCTGGTTGGGGGGCATCCGGTTCAGCTGTTGCAGCCGCCCGAGCAACCTTTGCTGCTGCTCCGGAGCCAACCGGCTGAAGCCTGGCTCACTCTGTAGAGCTTTTTCCTGCTGCTCGGGGGTCAGGTTCCCATGCCGCTGCAACCACGTCCCCAGGTGCGCCTGCTGATTGTTTTCAAATCGCGGCCGAGATCCCTGCTGCGCAGGGCGGGCAAAACAAGACGCCAGGGGGAGTGCCAGCAGCAGCAACGTGAACACACTTCGAGCCAGCTTCCCACCATGGGATCTACGTTCGTGCTGGTTGTTGAGTGCCATGCTGGAGCCCTTCGAAGCGGTTACGTCGACCGTCGTTTGCGGGCGCCTCGTTTCCCGGTCTTCTTGCGTTATTAGTTCGAACTGCCGGTCCCGCTATCCTCGTCCGTGTCCAAAGCGTTCAATTGTTGAAAGATTTGGGCGTTTCCATCGTAAGACTGCAGGTCCCGCACCGTGGCAGAAGTTTGAGGAACCGGCGTCTCCTGATGGCCGAGCAGAGCAAACGTTCCCCCGCCGATCGCGCCGATCACCAGCACCGCACCCAGTGCGCCTGCCGTTAGCTGCCGCATTTGCAGGTTGCTGCTATAAAGCAGCCACGCCTTGGCACGCTCAAACAAGCTGGCCGGCGCATTGCTTTGTTCCGTCCGCAACCGCGCATACAGCTTGGCATCAAAAAATGCGCTGGGCTCCGGTGCCTGCCATTCGTCCAGCAGCTTCCAGGTAGCTTCCATTTCCTTGAGCTCGGTCGCACAGTCGCCACATTCTGCCAGGTGCTTACGGGCTTCCTCAGGCAGGGGCCGGGACTCGAAAACCGATTCGGTCAAATTGTTTTTCATCTCAGGGCAAGTCATCGTCTTCCTCAATTCCTGCTAAGCGAAATCCTTCAGGTTTTCGCGCAATGTCTGGTACGCCCGGAATAGCAAGGACTTGGTCGCTGATTCACTCAGCTTTAGCACCTCACCTATTTCCTTGTAATCCATTTCCTGGTACTTGTGCATCAGCACCGCGTTGCGCTGCCGTTCCGGCAGAGCCATCACGTGCTTGCGGATGGCCGTCATTCTCTCGTCGCGCACCAGCGTTTGTTCCACGCTGAGGGTGTTATCGGCCACATCGGGTGTCGTCCCCGTTTCTGCATCCGGCTGATCGAGATAAACATTTTGCGCGGTCCGCTCATGTTTCGTATCGCGTGCATGGTTCACTCCCAGGTTGGTCGCGATTCGATACAGCCACGTACTAAACTTTGCTTCAGCCCGATACGTTTGTCGCGACCGATAGACGCGGAGAAACACTTCCTGCGCCAGTTCCTCGGCGACTGCCTGGTTGCGAGACATCCGGAACATGAAATGTACAATCTGCTTCCGGTACTTCTCGATCAGGACGCTGAAGCCCGAGTCGTCACCCTCGCGAACGCGTAACATAATTTCCGCGTCGGAGAGCTGGCTCCAGTCGATTCCGGTCGTATGGACCGGGACACCCTGTTGGGTGCCCTGAAACCCGTTCTGCGTAATGGCTACGGTACCCATACCCTTTGTAACCCCACCCTCCTGACTAGGTTGCGCGGATTCGGGAGAGTTTTGCGTCTCCTCCCCTGGCTTGGGGACAGGGTGCTGCTTGGGGGGAAGCGGGACCATAAGATGAATGGATTGTAATTGTTGCCTCGCCCCCTGGTCTCACCCAGTTTCGTGGGATATCAAAGGCGGATTCGTGCCAGCCCGGGACTTCAGTCCGGGAAAGCAGGTTTTCAAATCCGCGAGAACGTTCCCCAATCAATTCAGGGCTTTAGAGCCCTTGAGGATCCCAACGCGGCCACAGCTTGATCCGTGCCCATCCGTGGTGTAGCGCCGGACTTCTCTCCGGGGGAGCGGGTTTTCAAACCCGCGTGAATGCTGCGGCTTAAAAATTGAGGGGTTTAGCCCTGGTGGCTGCTTCTTTAGCCGTTCTTGATCCTTCCGCGGTTTGCCGCAGCCCCGTGCGTAACTTATTGAAAAATATCGCTTTATTCGCTGAGAGCCGCTGTCTAGAAAGGGAAACCACTCCGAAGTCATCGGCCGGAGCAAGCGCAGTGGAGGCGCCTGCGGTTTCCCTCCCAATCTCTCATTCGGCGAGCCTGCTCCGGCGCGCATGTGCTATGTGCCCTGCATGGAACGGCTCTTTTCCTTGGCCCACTCAGGCCGGTCCCCACGGTCTTCGTTCTAAGCGGTTTGACCGGTGTAACGGTGGCCGTCAGCCCTGCACTATGTCTAAGCCGGACTTTGCATGGACGGGCTTCAATGCGCCCGACTGCGCGCGAAAAGATCTGGGGATACGGCTCGGCTTCCCTACGGCAAAAACCGGATAGCGGAATGAAACGCTTGCGTTACCATTGTTTCTTGGAAAATCTCGGCTATTGACCGTGTGAACTCGACAATAACCGCGCCGAACCACATGCATTTGCCTTGCAAATCAATCGCCGCCCTGAAATTTAGCTCGGGTCCAGCGGAGGTAGCCAAGAAGCGGTGTGAAAAGTTCTGATCCTCTGATACAGAAGATCGGGAAGTATGCCGTCATCGACGTGATCGGCTCAGGCGGGATGGGCATCGTCTATCGCGCCCATGATGCTGCCTTGAATCGAACCGTCGCCATCAAAATGCTCAAGCGGGTGGAGGCTGGTCCCGGCAAAGTGCACCAGCTGGAGCAATTCTTCAACCGCGAGTTGCGCGCGACCGCCAGCCTGCAGCATCGGAACATCGTCACCGTCTACGAGAGCGGAGAACAGGACGGAAACCCCTACCTGGTGATGGAGTGCCTGGATGGCGAGCCGGTATCCCGCGTCATCAATGAACGCCGCCCCATGCCGATTGTCGACAAGCTGGACCTGTTTGTGCAGGTGTGCGATGGGCTGCAGCACGCGCACGATCGCAAGCCACAGGTCATCCATCGTGATATCAAGCCGGCGAACGTCATCCTGTTGCGGGATGGCACAGCGAAGATTGTCGATTTCGGGATTGCCAGGGTCGTAGGCATTGAAACCTCCACCCTGCAGACCGGGCAGCTGCTGGGCAGCTTGTCCTACCTGTCCCCAGAGCAGATCAACTCCGTACCGATCGATGCCCGCACCGACATTTTTTCCGCCGGCGTGATGCTGTACGAGCTGCTGACCTACGCGCTGCCATTCAAGGGAAGTGAGGCGGCGGCGGTGTTCGTGAAGATACTGCGCGAAGATCCTCCACCTCTCTCCACCTACCTGGGCGAAGTCCCCCCGGAGCTGCAGGCATGCGTCAGTAGAGCGCTGGCCAAAAAGACCCACGACCGGTATCAAACCGCCGAAGAACTGGGCTTCGACCTGCTGCAGATCCAAAAGAAGATCAAGCAGGGGATGGCTGCTGACTTCATGCAGAGAGCGGAAGCAGCGATGCACCGCGGCGACCTGGAAAGAGTGAAGCAGCACCTGCAGGAGATTCTTCGCCTGGACCGCCACCACGACCAGGCCAACCGCATGCTGGCCGAAGTGCGTAAGGCGATCCAGGAACAACAACGCTCCGCGCAAATCGTGCAAATGCGTTCCCAGGCCCAGGTGGCGTTGGCCGGTCAGCAGTACGAAGAGGCGCTGGCCTGTGCCGATCAGGCCCTCCAACTCGATCCGGCCGACCAGGTCTCGACGGCCCTTCGAGAAGAAATACAAAAGGCCATCTCGCTGGGCAAGGCGGTGCGCGACTCGCTTCGGCGGGCAGAATCGGCCCTCTATGCCGGAGACTTTGACGAGGCTAGAGAGGCGGTGGACGCTGCTCTCCGTCTCGACACTAATAGTGCCGAAGCACGAGCCCTGTCAGAGATTATCGACAAGGAACTGTCAGAGCGGTCACGCCGATTGCAGGTACAAGGCCTGGTTGACAGCGCGCGGCAGGGAATCGCCCAGCGCCTGTTTGGCGACGCGATTGAGTCCTTGCGCAAAGCCGAAAAGTTGGATCCCGGCGACTCCAATGTGCGTGAGCTGTTGCAGTGGGCCAGCCGGGGCCAGGATCAGGAGCAGCGTCGTAAGGATTTACTCGATCTGACAGACCAGATTCATGGTGCCCTGCGGGCGGAGGATTTTTCCTCCGCTTACACCATCTGTGAAGTCGGGCTGGGGAGTTTCCCCAACGAACCGACCCTGCAGCGGCTGAAATCAATTGCAGAGAAGCAGAGAGATATCGCCGAGCGGCGAAGGTTCGTGCAGGATCAGAGCCTTGCGGCGAAAAAAATGCTGGATAATTCCGACTTCGCCGCAGCCATCAAGATACTCGAAACCGCCTTGCAAAAGCTTCCCGCAGAGCCAAACCTGGAGGCTCTGCTGGTGTTGGCCCGGACCGAGTCGGAGCGGCAGTCTGAGGATCGGCAAACTCAGGCCGCCCAAGAAGCGGCAGAGCGCGCCCTGCTTCAGAGCCAGGCGGCGCAACGCCAGGCGGAGACGCTCCGCAAAGCGCTCGATGAGCGGGAGGAAGTGGAGCATCTGGAAGGTCTTGGCCTGCAACTGAGGCGCATGTTGATGGGGGTCGAGTTCGAGGAGGCGACCCGTCGATCTTTCGACTCGATATTTGAGCATGTGCGCGCCCGGCAGCTGGCTAAGGAGCAAGTGTCGGCGGAATTGCAGGACTTGCGAAAGAGTGTTGAGGACTCTTTCGATCCCGGCTCGAGGGCGCGCGCAAAGGCACGCCTGCAGGAGGTCCAGGCCGAGTTTCCCCATGAAAGAAAGGTCCGCGATGCCTGCGAAGAAGTGGTGCGGGCCCTGGATGCACGCGGAGAGGAACACGAACGAATCCTTGCTGAGCTGAGCAAAATAACCGAGACGGTCAAGCACGTGCCGCTCAGTGAATCGACCGATCTCCTCAGAGGAGCAGCGCGCATATCGTCGAACTTTTCGATGGAGCCGCAAGTGGGAGCCCTGATTCAACAGATCGAGTCCGAGGTGAATCGCCGCTTCGCTCAACGGCAAGCCCTGATTGAGGAACTGGCGCAACTGGAGGGTGCTTCTACCCGGGCTCGGTCGATCAGCGCGCTATCCCAGTTGGTCAGCAACGCGCGCTCGGTCGCGTCGGCCGCCGCAGGGGAGCCGGACGTCATGGCTGCTCTCGATCGGGTGAAAGCGGCGGCCGAGGCGCGCCGTCAGACAATCTCCCGCCTGCTGGCTGATATCAATCAGGTTGCCGACCGGGCCCTGATGGCTCTGGGTGTTGAGCAGGCGGAGCAGTTGTTCGCCGACGCGCAACAGCGCGCCTCAGCCCACCCCGAACTTGATGACCTGCAGGATACCGTTGCCCGCGTTTCCGCCCAGGTCCATGGGCGGCGTATCGAACATGACCTGGTTTGCGAGGAATTAACTTCTCAGCGCGCATCGGTTAGCCAGGCGCTTACGCCCGCCGATCTGGACCTTATCCGGAGCCGCGCGCTGCAGATACGAGACAAGCATGCCGCGGATCCGGCGATTGCCGCTCTTTGCGGGCAGGTAGAAACGGATGTGCGCGACGCGCGCGCAAAGCTGTTGCAGATCGAGCTGCGCCGCCTGTCGCAGGATCAGGCGGTCGAGTCTTCTACCTCGCAGCTGGGAACGACCGACACAGCGTTGCTGGTAAAGAAGCTGCAGGAATTGTTGAAGACTTACCCGGAGAGCGTAGAACTTCGCGGGATGCTGCTAAGGGCTGAAGACAGCCTGGGAGCGCGCGCAACGAGCGCGCGACCAGGCAGCCGCCCGTGCTTCTGCCATCGATCTTGAGGTCAAGGCATATACCCGGCTGCTGGAAACGCGGCAGGCCCCTAGGGCGCTGAGCGCCCTGAAAGAAGCCGCCGCCAAGTATCCCGAGAGCGCACAGTTACAGTCACTGCTGGTGCAGTGCAAACAGCAGATCGAGGCCGAGGAGGAGATCAAGCGTCAAGCCAGCGCGCAGAGAGCGGCTGTGCAGGATGCGATTGACAAAGGCTCGAACCTTCTCCGCAATCGTCGCTATGTTGAGGCGGCCGCGGTGCTTGACGTCGCGTGCCAGCAATGGCCGGGGGAAAAGCAGCTTGAGAAATTGTTGGCGACCGCACAGAAATCGGCACAGAAAGCAAACGACCGCCTCGCCGCGGAGCAGGAGAAAATCAGGCAGCGCCAAGTTCAAGCTTCACCGCGCCCGGCAGGGACGCCTCGCAAGCGGCTGCTCGTGCCTGTGGTCATTGCATGCGTGCTGCTGGCGGTGGTTGGTTTTGTGATCAGGTCTCTCATCCGATCTCAGGTCCCTGTCCCGGCCGTGCAGAGCATTCCCGCTGGCGCTGAGACGCCTCCGCAACCCGCGGTGGTTCCTCCTCCTTCGCCGGGCCGCGCCCGCGGCTGTTCAGGCGCCGGTGACGGCCCGGCTCATTCTTAAGGGGGCGCACCCCGGTGACCAGCTGTTTGTGGACGATGTCCGGCTGGCTGCCAGCGGGCCGCCGGGTACCTGGGAGCTGACGCCTGGCTCTCATCGCCTGCGGCTCATGGCTGGAAATCAAGAGCTGGTGGCTGACCCTCGTTCCTTCAAGGCAAATGCAACCGTCGTCCTCAACCGTGCAGACTTCAAGCAGCCGGCTCCAGCAACGTCAGAAGAGCAGCTTGCCTGGAACCGTATCAACAGCACCGCCGATCCTGCCGCGGTCGAAGAATTCGTCCGCCGCTATCCCAATTCCTCCTTCCGGCCGCAGGCGGAGTCGAAACTGGAAGCGCTCAATTGGGCGAAGGCCAGCAGCAGTGGCAGTCTTCGCGGCTATCAGGAATATGTGGCCAGGTATACCTCTCCGCCGGGTCCTCATCTGCAAACAGCCATGGCAGAGATCCCACGGCTGGAGTGGGATGCTATCCAGAACACAACCGACCCAGTTCCAGTGAGGAAATTCCTGGAGCAAAATCCCAGCGGCCCCTATCACGACCGCGCGGTAGCCCTGCTCGACGATCTTGCCTGGCATGATGCGCAGCGTAAAGGGGATACCGCCAGTCTCAAGGGCTACCTGGGCGCCTATCCCTCAGGCAGGCACAAGGACGAAGCGGCAACGCAACTGGCCAAACTCACCCCACCGCCGGTAGTTGCGCCGGCGCCCCAGGCAGCCCAGGCGCCCGCGCCGATTCCGGCCGCTCCTCCGGTGACACCGAAGCTTTCCGATAACGCCGACGATATCACTGCCATTCGTGGCGTTCTGGATGGGTATAAATCCGCGTATGACACCAAAGACCTGGCAAGGCTCCAGGAGCTTTGGCCAGACATGAGTCCGAAACAGGTGAATGGGCTGCGGACAGCATTCCACGATGCCGGCAAAGTCACGCTGACCTACTCGATCACCAAGGGTCCAGAAGTAGCAGGCAACGTGGCTGTGGTCACCTTTCAACAGCAAATCACCACCAATGCAGCGGCAAAATCGCAGGTGACGATGACCCTGAAAAAAGACGGAAGCAATGCCTGGCACATCACTTCTATCCGCTAGCTCAGAACACCTACGAGACGCCGATTAATGGCCAGGGCTTGAAGTGCAGGCCCTCATCGTTCAATCGGAACAGGACGTTGCCCGTAACCAGCAGCCTGGCAACCCGGTCTCACCTTGGCTCCCAACGAGATGTTTGCCTGGTTGACGGTGGAGGTAAACGTGTTGACCTTCGCCTGCGTGATGCCCTTGTAATCCGTGAAGGTAGAGTTTTCTATACGTGAAGCATTCAGCAGCGATGTCCCAATGAAATCGCCCCATGACGTCGCCAGCTCTTCCCGGGTTTGACCTTGCATGCAATACGCTAGAAGTTGCGCCGCCCTTAGATCGCAGATTATGCGGGTGCCGAGGAATTTGGGTCACTTGAATCTTGATTCGTGGACATCAACCAAGGTGTGGCGCTTAAATCGAGGACAAAATTGTCGAATGCCGGAAAGGAAACTGGAGACAAACCTGAAAACCTACCACGTTTTTTGAACTCAGAACGTGTATGAGACGCCGATCAAAGGTGATGGCTTGAAGTGAAGCCCCTCGCTGTTCAAACGGAATAAGACATTGCCGGTTACCAGCAATCTCGCAAAGGGGCGCAACTTGGCCCCAGCCGATATGTTTGCCTGATTGATGGTCGAGACAAAAGTGGTGACTGTTGGGTGATTGATTCCTTGGACATCCGGGAAGGTGGACGTTTCCAGGCGTGCTGCATTCAAAAGGGAAGTACCGATGTAATCTGCCGAAAGACCGAGCCAGCGGGCCACAGAGGCATCTGCACCCGCAGAATACGAAAAAACATTCGGCAGCTGGCCAGTGGTTACAGGTTGTGAAGTCACAGTCCCAGCCAGGACCGAATTGCCATTTACTTCTACCCCCGCGCTGGCGTGTGGAGAGACTCTTCCAGAATACGAAAAGATCACGAACGGCCGTAGTCCCCAGGCGCCTGAGCCTAGAAATTTATATGCGTCGCCGGTGGGAAGACGAAGATCTAACCCGGTCGCAACTGCTGCCTTCTCTCGTGCGCCATGCCACGCAACATATTTGCCGCGAAGCCGAAGATCGCCAATGCCGAACGCAGAATTGCTGTTTACAAAACTTGCGTTGGCCCCATCAACGTATGTTTCGCCGGGGATGACCGTTGGGGGCGGAGAAAAATAGTGGATCGGAGGTGGTGGCTCGAAGCTGTGGATGGTGGCGCTTGAATCCATTGTCATGCGGACGTCAACTAGAGGTATCGCAATCGATACATCCAGGTTGTCCGATAGCCCATAAGTGCCAACAATCGTGACTTGGTTAACCTTTATATCTATTCGGTTTTGCGTTGTAACGATGTCTTGCGTATATACCGGCTCTTCGGTACCGTCTGGCGCCTTGTAGCAGGGGGTAGACGGTATGATTGAACAGATAGTCGGTTCCGGCTCGTGAGTGTAAACCGCTCCAAACGTTTTGAGATTTACATTATCGGCCTTATCAAACTCGAAATACTCGTAGCTAACGCCGGCAAAGATCCGTCGCTTGCCAAGGGTTTCCGCGCGATCTGTCAGTACGGGTCCAAAGCTGGTGGCTTCCTGCATCACTCCGTTTGCAAAGATGAATCCGGAGACCGGTGATGCGAGCGGCACCTGGCTGAGCTGCACGCCAATCTCGGCATTGACAGGAGCCAAACTACTTACGCTCGAAGCCTGGAAGTGAACTGAGTGGAACATAGTCGGATAGAGCGGGCCGCCATTATTGGTACCCACCAGGCCGCCGGGGCCGTAGACCTGGGGAACCACGCAAATCAAATCAGAAGATCGTTGGGCAGAGGAACCCAGGAGCACTTGCGTCGGACACGGGCTCTGAGCGAAGGCCGATGCAGACAAAGTGAGCTGTGACAGGATAATCAGCACCCTTACACGCGACATCATCAATTTCTCCATGTGGATTTTGACCCCGGTTCACAACAAAATTTGCCCAACGGCTGTCGATTACGATGGTGAAGCGTAAGCGGATCCCGTAACGAAAAATTCCGAACTAAAAATCTCCGCCAGCAGAAACGTCCCAGGATGTCGTCAAAGCGCTTTGACGGAATCGCCGTTTGGCAACCCTGGGCTAGTGTTTCTGCGGGAACAGAAACCGTTTTTGTTCCGACAAGATAGTTGTCTTAAATGGCTTGGAGCCCGGGGAAAGTCTTGGCTGAAACCATAGCACAACCGGGCTCGCCGAACACCTTAAGACAGCCGGAGACGATGCCACCGTGGGCGTGGGTACGCGGGCGAAGGTTCGTGTAAACTACGGGTTGTCCCGAGGGGCGCTTAACTCAGCGGTAGAGTGCCACCTTCACACGGTGGAAGTCGCAGGTTCGAATCCTGCAGCGCCCACCAGTAAAGCCTTAAAATTTAATGACTTAAAGAATTAATCGCGTCAGCGATTTAGCCCCGTACGTCATAGACGTTTTCCCAGGCCGCCCCCGTTTAGTAAAGCCGTTCCTCAGACCTTTAGCCGCCCTTGCCTCATCCATGGCTATCGGGTCATCCGAAGACGACGGGCGATACCAATTAGGCGGAGATTGTCCTTTCTCATCCCTCAGACTGGTGTTCCATTTTTTCTCGCAGGCGAGAATTGCCAATTCCGAACGAATGAGGCCGCCTCGCCTCCCCATATCGGTTCGGTAGCTTCGTTACCCCGGATGAGCATAGGATGGCCAGCCTCATCTACTTCGAAGGCGAGCGTGACTACCGCTTGTCTTCCCATCAACATTAAAAGACTCGCCGAGTCCCTGGCGGGCGAGCTGATCCCGGCACCTCCTGGTATCCATCCCTGGTGTGCCTGACGCTTCATCTTCGAGTGAATCGGCCGATATCGAGGGCCATCTTCCACCTGGCATAGCGGCGTGATTGCCGGGTCTTACTATTACTATTGGAACACCCAGCTCGCAGAGGGCTTTCTGCGCCTATCGCAACCTTGATCGCCGGGGAACACTCAGACCTCGTAGATATCGACCGGTCCCGAACGGCCACGCAGATTCACAGAGCCGAGAGCCCGCGCTTTAATCTCATCCTTGACGAGCTCATAGGTGTTGCCGCTGATGATGATCTGGTCAGGTTGAGTCACGCTGGATTCGAGCCTCGAGGCGGTGTTGACCACATCCCCCAGCACGGTAAACTCCCGGCGTTTGGGAGAGCCTATATCACCGACCAGAGCGCATCCGCTGTTGATCGCGATACGCATTCGTAATTCAGGTTGATCGCGTTTGGCGTTGAAACTGGCAAGTGCCTTCCGCATATCAAGGGCCGCTCGGACGCATCGCACCGCGTGGTCTTGCTGTGGCAGCGCCGCGCCAAACGTGGCAAGAATCGCGTCGCCAATAAATTTATCGAGCGTTCCTTCATGCTCGAAGATGACATCGATCATGGCTTCAAAATATCGGTTCAGCAACTGTGCCACTTCGGGCGGGGCCATCTGCTCGGATATTGTCGTGAAGCCGACAATGTCGGCAAAGAGCACGGAAATCTGTCGCTCTTGCGCAATGAAGCTGGCGCCAGTCTCGCTTTCTCCCTCCAGAATGCGTTCGATAACACGGGGTGAGTGATAGCGCTGCAGACGTTCGCGGTGGCGTCTCTCTTCCAGCAGTCGCGCCGCCAGCCTGGCATGTTCGATGGCCACTGCGGCGTAATTGGAAAGCGTGGTGAAGAGGTTCAGATCCCCGACGCTGAACCTGCTGCTCTCCGGATTATCGACATACAAGATGCCGATGACGTCGCTATCGTGCCACAACGGAGCGCACATGCAGGAACGGATATCTTGCAGGGGAATGCTCTCGGACGCCTCAAATCGCGAATCCAGTTGTGCGTCTGAGGCGAGTAACGCCACGCGATCTTTCCATACGGTTCCTGCAATGGTCCGGCTGATTGTGGCGTCATGGGCGGGTGTGCCGTCGCGGCCGCGAGCGACTCGTGGTACCAGTTCTCCACTTTGCTCGTCCATGAGCATCAGGAACGCGCGATCCGCATGAATCATTTCGAATGTCAGCGCGACAATGCGATCAAGTATTTGAGGAAGAGAGGTCGAACGCACGAGTTCGCTGCTGACGTCAGACAACATGGCGACCAGACGATTGCTATCGATTTCACGCGCTTTAGCATCGGTTCCCAGCAAACGTGGCGCCGCAAACCTGGCAATTGGCAAGGTGACGGTGGCATTCCGGAAGGTATGGTTTTCCGAGAGCGTCACCTGTTCCGGAACCGCCTCGCCCACGGCGAATTGCATCTGCCCGAGCGACACAACATCGCCGTCCCGGAGTTCGGCGCTCGTTATAAATTCCCCGTTCTTATAAGTGCCTGCGCTGCTGCTCAGGTCTTCGACAAAGCAACGGCCTTCTCTGACCTCAAAGCGGGCATGACGTCGGGACGCGCTCGAATCCCCTATAACCAGATTGCAAATACGTGACCGGCCTACCAGCGTATCGCCCTCGGGCAGAAGAAACATTTGTTTCTCACTGCCGTCGCTATAGGTCAGCTTAAATGTCGACGTTTTCGCATGCGTCTCGTTGGTGCGTTGGGCAGGCAGCCTCGAAACGTCGGCCTTCTTGGTTTCTTCCTCCGACTCCTCCGAGCTCACGCGAACTCCTATGGCCCGCACGATTACCGACGATTTCGGCGGAAACTTGAGTGCGGCCAGCACACCGAACGTCCAAAAACGGCAGGCTCAGATGGGACCACCGGAATTAGATCGGAATTCAGAGTATGACATAAAGAGTTCGGGCCAGAGGTATTGAGGTTTATAGCGTTACCAGGTGAGATCGACCAAGAGGGCCATTGCGAGCAGGTTTCTGCAGGAAGGTGTACCTGAATGCCCTGAACTCCCCAGTGCGGGTGCTAGGCGGCGATCATTCGTGCACAAAGAGAGCAATTTCGTTGAATGCGGTCTCCACCTCGCTGGTTACTCTCTTGTGACAACAATTCTGCCCACCTGCCACACGGTCATCCTAGAGGAACCGGCAAAGACCGCAGCGGTTATCGACGAGGCTGCGAAAAATGCGACTTACGCGTCCGCTCAACGGCAAACGGGCATGGGAGCGGAGCAGGCTTGAACCGCGGACAACTCTGGCCTATGCTC
>CAWGYP010000008.1:0-542787 GCA_963826875.1 uncultured Acidobacteriaceae bacterium
CTGTGGCCGGAAGCAGAGTTGCCGATATCACGACTGTCGCGCACAATGCTGCAATGAGTCCTGGGCCTGAATCGTTGACTCCACGGTGTGTGCGAGACTCAAAGCGCTGCAGAGTGCCGCGCATTCGAGCCTGAATGAGAGCGAGGACACGAGAGAAGCGCACGTTTGCCTCCTTGGGGGGCCCATGTCGTCATCCAGCATCTAGAAATTTGGGGAGATGCTACACCCGCTTTTTAAGGAACGCGTCTCCTTACCCGCGCAGCAACTGCTTTGAAGGGGCCGATGCCATCAGGCCTTGCGCGCAATCCCTGAGCGGATAAACGTGGGTAAGATGAGGTAGTGTGGAAGAGCCGGTGTAAAGAAAGCATAAAGAACGGAAAATTTCTTTATCCAGTGCAACGCGCCTGAATGTGTAAACAGGTTCCCGGTGTGCTCCCGATCCCAGCGTTACCGTAACCGGGACGAATCCGTGACACTGGCTTCCTGGTTCTGCGGGTGGAGTGTTCCTTTACGTGATGCGCGTTCTTTCATCATTACAAAGAGACCGCCCGCCGAGCGTGACGGTGTTTGTATCAGGACACTGCGCCGCGCCAAATTCGATCTGGGCATTCATAGCGCCAAAGACGGAATCAAAGTGGTACTGGTCTCTACCGGCTGCTGGGGAACAGCACCACCCATAAAAGAGGCAAGGTGGCCAAATAAATTATTGGAAATGTTGGACACCTTCATGAAGCAAAGAACTTAGCTGCCAAAGCCACAAAAGGAGTAGCTCCCGCGCCCGCTATTCTTCCCGCAGAACCTGCAAGGGCTTTTGACCGAGGATACGGAAGCTGGCCACCCAACCGGTGGCTGTGGCCAAAATTGCGGTTCCTACCAACGCAATCCCGGTGGCCAGCCACTCGATGTGAAAGGCTACATCCAGACGATGCAGCAGGACACGCGAGAGCAGGTTGGCGAAGATCACGCCCACAAACCCGGCAAGCAACCCCAGCACGATAAACTCGACGCTGAAGACAGCGGCGATGTGGTTTCGCTTTGCGCCCAGCGTCTTAAGCACCACCACCTCGCGCACTCGACGGAATTGCGTGCTGGCAATGCTCGATGCCAGAATCACCGCGCCGGCTAGTATCGAAAACGCCGCCAGAAAACGGACTACGATGGTGATTTGCTGCACCACCCCCTGGATGGTCTCGATCACATCGGCAATGTTGATCACCGTAACGGTGGGATAGGAATTAAACAGCGCCCTCTGCACCACGCCCACCTGGCTCGGGTCCACATGCACCGCTCCGTACCAGACCACCGGCAGGCCGGTCAGGGCTTTCGGGGTGAGGATAAACTCGCTACGCGCGTATACGTGCTGGCCATTGTGACGAATGATCGCCGCAACCGTAGCCTGAATCGTCCGCCCATTCGAGGTGAACACGATATGAGAGCCAAGGCGCAAATGGAGCCGTTCCGCGATGTGCTCGGTGATGATCAGCGATTGCCCATCGTCTTTGTCCCACCAGGTTCCCTGCGCCAGGGTGGATCCCGCCGGCAACGCCTGCGACCAGGTCAGAGAGACCGTCTGCAGCAACCGCTTGGGATAATTCTTTAGCTTGAGCCCGTCCGCGGCAACGCCGTCCACGGAGATGATTCTTCCCGCCACCGAGGGAAGCGTCTCCACCTCGCCCGTAACCGCCGGCTGCTGCGATAAAAGATGCTTCACCCCTGCCAATTCCTTGCTGCTGATGTCGATCAGGAAGATGTTCGGCAGGTTGGGACCGGAAGTCAATTTCATTTCCCCAATCACGCCATGCTGCATCAGGAAGACGGTGAGGATCAGCATGACGCCCATGCCCAAAGCCGCCAGCACCGCTGCCGATTGATTGCCGGGACGATATAAGTTGGCCAGGCCATGGCGAACTGCGGATTGCAGATGGATGCGGGTGCGCGCCAGAAACGCACGCAGGACACGCAAAGTGAGCGCAGACATGCCCAGGATGACGATGAGCAATGCGCACAATGCTCCCGCAAACCAGCGCCCTACTTCCACCGAGTCAGAGAGGGCTGCAGCAATGGCTCCCAGCCCTATCAGGATGATGATGGCTACAATCCATTGCGCCCTTCCCTCGCGCAGGCGGACTAGCCAACTTCGGCGTGCGCTGGGCTCCTCGACCATCCTGCGCAACACCAGGTTCGGCCGAACCGTGCGGATCTGCAACAGCGGCGGTAAGCAGAAGAGCACAGTAGTGAGAATGCCGGTAGCGAGTCCCGCCAGCCCGGAGCGCCATGGGAGACTGAGATCGAGGCGCAAGGGCAAGAACTTCCCTAACAAGTAGGGAAATATCCACTCCACTCCTAATCCGAAGAAAACGCCGATCAGGCCCCCGACCAATCCCAGCAGCACGGTTTGAAAAAGGTAGATGCGCAGGATATCGGAAGAACGCGCGCCGAGCGACTTCATGATAGCGAGCACGTCGATCCGTTGTTGCAGGTGCGCGCGCATGGCCATTCCGACTCCGATCGCGCCTAGCACCATGGCCACCAGGCAGATAAGACTGAGCAGACCGGTCGAGCGCTTCAGGCCGTCGGTCAGCGCTGGATTGCTTTCTCTGAAGTCGGTGACCTGGGCGTCCGGCAGAACTTGTTCCAGGCGGGCACGCACTTTGGCGATGTTGCCGTTGGCCGGAAGCTTGAACAGGAAGCGCTCCCCTGAACGGCTTCCCTGCTGCAGCAGGCCGCTCTTTTCGAGCGCGTTCTGGGTCATCATCACCCGCGGCCCCAGTCCCATGCCTGAACTCATGCGATCAGGCTCATGGGCCAGGATGGCGGCAATGCGAAACGTGGAATCACCGATTTTCAGGTTCGCACCCACCTGGGTGTGGAGGCGGATGAGTAAATCTTCGGCCACGACGACGGTAGAGTCGGTTAACACCTGGCGCAGATCCCCCGCCGGCTGAAGTTCAGCCGTGCCGTAGAAGGGATAGCGTTGCGGATCAACGGCCTTGAGCGAGACCAGCAGCGGCACCGGATCGCCCGGCGAGGAAACCATGGAAACCGTATCGGTGATTTGCGTTCGCTGAATGCCGTTCGAGGCCATGACGTTCAGCTGCTGCTCTTCCTGCTCTGTCGGTTGGCGAAACATGCGGGCAGAAAGATCCGCCGCCATGATGGTGCGCGCCTCACCCAGCAGCGTTTTTTGAAAGGAGTCGCTGAAGCCGCGCACCCCGGTCAAGGCGGCAACGCCTATGGCAACCGACACAATCACGAATAGGAATTTAGCGCGCGAGGCCTGCAGCTCGCGCCAGGCGATTTTCGCTGCGGAGCCCCAGGTGAGCGACGGTTTTTGCATGCTCGGCATGTCAGTCCGGCCTTTGCATGGTGTCTTCCACAATCATGCCGTCGCGCAGCATCACACGACGGTCGGCGTGTACGGAGACCTGGGCGTCATGGGTCACCAGCACCAGGGTCGCACCGCTGGTGCGGTTTCTTTCCAGCAGCAGATCCAGAATGTGGGCGCCGTTCTCTGAGTCAAGATTGCCCGTGGGCTCATCGGCAAAGATGATGGGAGGCTGCAAGACGAAGGCTCTGGCCAGTGCAACCCGCTGTTGCTCACCGCCCGACAACTGAATTGGGTAGTGATGCATGCGATCGCCAAGGCCTACGCTGCGGAGCAGATCGGCAGCGGTACCACGGCCGTTACCGGATCCATTGAGTTCGTGAGGCAGCAGGACGTTTTCCAACGCTGTCAGGGTGGGGATCAGTTGGAAGGACTGGAAGACGAAGCCTAGTTTCTGACCGCGCACTTCGGCTAGCTTGTCCTCGGAAAGCCGGCTGATTTCGGTGCCGTCGATGAATACTTCCCCTTCGGTGGGCGAATCCAATCCGGCAAGAAGGCCGAGAAGGGTGCTTTTGCCGCTCCCGGACGCGCCCATGATGGCAACGAATTGCCCCGACGGGATAAGCAAGTCGATTCGCTTCAGGATTTCAATCGTCCGGGTGCCGTTGCGTATTGATTTTTTCAGCCCGCGTACTTCAATCATGGATTGCCCCTGTGGGTGTTGCGCCGGCCAATCGGATCCTTCGCTTTGGCCCGAAATGCTCTAGAGTGAGGTTGTGACCTGCCGACAAATCCTTGCCCTCGTGTTCGCTGCTTCCCTGCTTGCTGGTTGCCGTTCTAAACCCCCTGAGACAGCGCCGGCAGAGCCAGCCCCTGTGACGGAATCGGCGAGCGAAGCGGCGCCGCCCGATGGCCGGCCGGTGATCGTCGCTTTTGGAGATAGCCTTACCGCCGGTTATGGCGCCGATCCTGGGGATAGCTATCCCGATTACCTGGAAAAGGACTTGAATGCCAACGGCTATCACTACCAGGTCGTCAATCAGGGGATCAGTGGGAACACTACCAAAGACGGGGTCGACCGGCTGCAGGACGCGCTGAGTCTCAAACCGGTTCTGGTCATCGTGGCGTTTGGGGGCAACGACGGTCTGCGTGGATTGCCCATCGCGAATACGCGACAGAATCTCGACCGCATCGTTTCGACTTTGCAACAGGCGGGAGCGAAGGTCGTATTGGGTGGTATCACCCTGCCGCCGAATTATGGCGCCGACTACATTCGCCAGTTCAATCAGACTTACGCTCTGCTGGCGGCCAAGTACCACGTGCCCATGCTGCCGTTCCTGCTCAAGAATGTTTATGGAGTTGCGGGTGACATGCAGGCCGACGGGATTCATGCCACCGACCAGGGCAACGCGCAGGTGGCAAAAAATCTGCTCCCGCTGATCGAACCGCTGCTCAAGAAATGACAACATCAACCCAGAACCACAATGGGTTGAAAGAGTGTGCCCGCTACCCGGCGCACAATGGCCACCAGATCGCGCTGGCCGGCGAAGACCTTGGCTAGCGGCGCGTTGGAAAACTCGGGCAGGTTCACGGCATTGCCATTTCTCAGCCGCCCGGCAACCCAGGTGTCAGCCGTGGTGGCGGGTAGCTCTGGTAATAAAGTACGGGGATGAGGCAGACTTTGTTCCAGCGTGCCGGCTGTCGCCAGGGCGCACATTTCGTCCAACGTGAGCGCTTGCTCTAGCGTGAAGGGTCCTGCCGCAATACGGCGCAAACGGGCTAGATGCGCACCGCAGCCCAGAGCGCTTCCCAGGTCATGCGCCACCGAGCGCACGTAGCCACCAGAAGAGATCCGCATGGTGAACTCGGCAAACTCGCCTACCCGTTCGCCGATGACAAAGTCTTCAATCATCAGCGAAACCGGCTTTAGCACCACGGTCTCTCCCCGGCGTGCCGCTCTGTAAGCAGGCTTGCCGGCTACTTTCTTGGCAGAGAAAGCGGGCGGCGTCTGCTCAACCAGCCCACGAAACTGGACGGCGGCAGCCTGGATTTCCTGGTCGGTGGGCAAGTGGGCCGCTACCGGAGCAACCGGAATGCCGTCAGCATCATAGGTGTCGGTAGAAAATCCGAAGCGAATCGCTCCGGTGTAAGCCTTGGGCATGGGGCCAAAGAATTGGGCCAGGCGGGTGTACTTCCCCAGCAACAGCGGCAAGACTCCGGTGGCCATCGGATCGAGAGTTCCCAGATGCCCGATCATCGACTCGCCGGTGGCACGGCGTAGGCGCGAAACCACATCATGCGATGTCATCCCGCTCGGCTTATCAATCACCAGGAGCCCATTCACACTCTCTACTATAGGTTGCTCTGGTTACGGGATTGAACCAGGGACAGAAACTCGGTGCGCGTGTTCTGCTGGTGGAAGACTCCCAGCATGGCAGAGGTCACCGTCGAAGAATGCTGCTTCTCTACCCCGCGCATCATCATGCACAGGTGCCGGGCTTCGATTACTACGCCAACACCCTGGGGCTCAATCGCCTCCTGGATGGAATCGGCAATCTGCCGGGTCAGCCGCTCCTGTACCTGCAGGCGCCGGGCAAAGACTTCGACCAGGCGGGGTATCTTGCTCAGGCCAATCACCTTTCCCTTCGGGATATAAGCCACGTGGACTTTGCCAAAGAAGGGCAGCATGTGGTGCTCGCAAAGGGAAAACACTTCGATGTCGCGGACGATCACCATCTCGTCATAATCCACCTCGAAGAGGGCGCCGCGCAGGATCTTCTCCGCATCCTCCTGGTAGCCCTTGGTGAGATAGGTCATCGCCTGGGCTGTGCGCTCGGGAGTCTTGATCAGGCCGTCGCGGCCGGGGTCTTCCCCCAGGCGCGTAATCAGCTCGGTGTAGAGATCTTCGGTTGAGTATCCACTCAACCCTTTGGAAACTGGAGGCTTACGAACGACTGCTGGCTGGGCCATGCTTTCCCTTTCCGGAATACTCGAAAAAATTGTTCTGCGTCTCTTCCACCCTGACTCGTTCCAGATCGGCATGAACAAAGTTCTCCCCGAGCAGGTTGTGAATGGCTATACACAGATTTTCTGTCGTGGGCACTTGGGTGGTGAAGAGCTCGTCTAAATTCAGGTTGGTGTGGTCAAAGCGTTCAATGACTTTCGTTCGTACGCAACCATCGAGGTCAGCCAGGTCGCAGACCATGCCTGTAACGGGATCAACCTGGCCGCCAACCGTCACCTCGACCACATAGTTGTGGCCGTGGCCGTGGGGGTTGGCGCACTTGCCGTAGACCGCCCGGTTCCGGGCCTCGCTGTAGGCTTCGGAATAAAGGCGATGCGAGGCACTCAGGACATAGCGACGCGTCAGATAAGCCCTCATGCTTCACCGTAGTAGTCGGAAAACAAGTCGGGCATCTCGTACACGCGGATGCGGTGGAGCTTCGCCCCCTCGATTTGATTTTCCAACCGCTTCCAGATGGCGATGGCAAGATTCTCCGTGGTCGGGATCGTGTGCTTGAATTCAGGGACCTCGAGATTCAAGTGACGATGGTCGTAAACGTCGATGACCTGGCGATGGATCACGTCCTTCAATTCTTTTAGGTCCACCACGAAGCCGGAAACGGGATCAACCTCTCCCTCCACGGTCACCTCAAGGGTGTAGTTGTGGCCATGGCCGTTTCGATTCGCACACTTGCCAAAAAGACGCACATTTTCGGCCGGCGACAACTGCTCTGACCAGTAGTAGTGGGAGGCAGAGAATTCAGCCTTTCGGGTGAGCAGAATCATAGTTGACCTGGGTGCATTATATCGGTTCAGGCACCTGAGGGTGGGATGCTGCGACGGGCCTATGTTCTTCATTATTTTGAGTTTGAGGTGGGATAGGTGCGCCCTTTCCAGTTCACCTGGCTGCGTACCGTGTGCTGCCACCAGCTGCTCATGAGCAACAGGCAAAAGAGGGGCAAGGCGAAGACAGAAAGGGCGCAATCGAGGGGCGAAAAGTTCGACTTCGCTACCTTGGCGTAGAACCTCCACAGCACTCTAAGCCAAACAGCCGCAAGTGCGTAGCGGGCCAGAGGAATGGCGAAAAAATGCCATAAAAGGAGCGGCAGCCCAATCAGGAGCAGCAGATCCACCCCCCGCCAGGCGGCCATCAGCAGAGGAAAGCTGAAGAGCTTGGCCAGGTTCTTGGTCCAACCCTCGATCATGGCGCCGGCGCTGCGATACATCCTCGTGCTCAGCGCTTCGGGTGCGTAGCGGAAGCGAATGGGATACTTTCTTCGCTTCAACAGGAAGGCCAGATCGACGTCTTCGAGAAGCGATCCGGCTACCGCCCGGTGGCCGCCGACCTGAAAGTAGGCGGCTCGCTGGACCAACAGAAACTGGCCGTTGGCAGCAGCCACCCGGGACGAGGGGTCTGAAACCTTTTGCGGTGGATAGGTGAGCGCGAGCTCAGAAAAGATTAGCGGCATGAGCGCACGCTGCCAGAAGCCGGTCACCAGCTGACGCGGCGAATAGGAGAGCATGGCGACTTTTGCGTGCTCGGCTTCGTGCAGCGCCCGCTCCAGGTTGCCGGGGGCATGGAGGGTGTCGGCATCGGTGAACAGGAGCCATTCACCCTGGGCTGCCTGGGCTCCCGTCCAGACAGCATTTGCCTTGCCGGTCCACTGCGGTTGGAGCGGTTCAGGATCGAGGACCGTGACTTGGGGAAATCCGAGCGCGATGGAGCGAGTCCCGTCGGTTGAGCCGTCATCCACCAGGAGCAGTTCCCAGTCCGTGTTCAGGGCGAAGCCCTCAACCGATTGGGCCAGCAGAGATTCCAGACAAGGGCCCACAATATCCGCCTCGTTGCGGGCGGGCACGATAACCGAGAGACGCATCCCAATCTTCCTTCCCCGCATCAAGATTAACGGTAGCTAAACCTGGCGCGGATCTCTATTCAGCCTGTCTGGCCGAAGAGACCAGCTCTGTGAAGCGACATTTAATTGTGTGCCACAATAGTTCATGGCACGGCGATTCCCTCAGCCTACCCGCACCCCTGCGGAAATGCCGTGCCCACCCTGGCTACTTGTGAATCTGACCAAGGAGGAAGATGACCCTGCCGCAGTGCACCCCCGGGGCAGCCGATAGGCCGTCTGAACTGGCGCCGATCGTTTCCGTGGTCATTCCCTGCTACAACTCAGCCCGCTACCTTGCCGAAACCATTGAGAGCGTTTTGGCGCAAACGTATGCGCCGGTGGAAGTCATTGTGGTCGATGATGGCTCAACCGATGCAACGCCCAAGATCGCGCAATCGTATCCGGTGCAATACGTTTACCAGACGAACCGTGGCATCTCAGCTGCCCGTAATACTGGCGTCGCTCACAGCCGGGGAAAATATGTCCAGTTCCTCGATCATGACGATCGCTTATTGCCGAGGGCGATTGAGGTTGGCGTGAAGTACCTCGAACAGCAGCCCCCGTGCGCTATGGCGGTGGGAGAGCATCGCTACATCCAGGCGGACGGAACAGAGATTGGCTACTCCCACAAGCACGCCATCGGACGCGGCCACTATGAGGAACTTCTGGAGCACAATTTCATCGAAACGCCGTGCTCGGTGTTGCACCGGCGCTCGGCTTTAGATCTGAGCGGGCTTTTCGACGAAAAGGTGCAAGGAGCAGAAGATTACGAGCTCTATCTGCGGACGGCACGGCAAAGCCCGGTGATCATCCATGACGTTCCCGTGGCTGAGTACCGGCTTCATGAAGCAAATGCCTCCGGCAATGCAGAGCGGATGTTTATGGTGAGTCTCGAGGTTCTCAACATGGAGCTGCCTTACGTCCAGGGCGACCGGGAGAAGTTGCGCATGCATCGCCGC
This sequence comes from uncultured Acidobacteriaceae bacterium, assembly GCA_963826875.1. Classification (GTDB taxonomy): domain Bacteria; phylum Acidobacteriota; class Terriglobia; order Terriglobales; family Acidobacteriaceae; genus PALSA-350. The sequence continues at coordinate 9,183 of CAWGYP010000008.1, forward strand.
GGAATTCGCTTTGCGCAGCGCGAATTCGGACGCCGTCTGACGCGCGAGCTTATTGGGAATCGGCAGCAGAGTGAAGACAACCGTCGCAAGATTGGTGTTCTCAGGCGCAACTACCGGGCAGGTTGGATGGCGGTCATGGTGAGCCGGCTTCTACCCGCCAGGCTGGTGAATTGGCTGATCGTGGCCCGGGTGCATCCCAACGAGTCCGCGCGGTCAGCGCAGAACTACGAGAACCTTTCCCTGGGGTGAGCGTGCGATCTGACGGTTGGTCGTTATCATAGTAAGCGTGACCAGGTGGATCAGTTGTTGTGTCGTTCTGTTGCTGCTGGTGGCGGCAGGTTGCGATCGCGGGGATCATCCCACGCAGCTTGGCCGGCCGGCTCCGGATTTCACGTTAAATGACGGCGGCCGCAGGCTGCAGTTGAGCAGCTACCGGGGTAAGGTGGTGGTGCTCAATTTCTGGGCCACCTGGTGCCCCCCGTGTATTGAAGAGATCCCTTCGCTCAACCAACTGCAGCACCAATTGCCGCAGGTAGTAGTGTTGGGTGTCTCCGTGGACACGGATGGGGACGCGTATCGACAGTTTCTTGCCGAGCATCGCATCGACTTCACGACCATTCGCGATCCCGAGCGGTCCAGCAATGCGCTCTATGGGACGTCTCGCTTTCCTGAGAGCTACGTGATCGACCGCAATGGGCAGATCCGCCGTAAGTTCATCAGCGCTCAGGACTGGACTTCGCCGGAAATTGTGAACTATCTTTCCCACCTTTAGCTATGATGGCCTCATGACAACCAACCTTGATGTTCTTTATCGATACGAACTGCACCCCACCGAAGCAGCCATGATGGCTCTGGGGAAGGCTCGGGGTGTCTATGGGATTCGTAAGATTGTGCTCGATGAACAGAACAAAACGATGCGGGTGGAATTTGACTTCACCCGGCTGAATCGTGACGTAGTGATGGAACTGCTGCGCAGCACCGGCATCGATATTGTGGAAGAGATTCCGCTGGCAGCTCCGCCCGCGCCGAAACAAGAGCCGGCCTTACCTCCCAAATAGGCCTGGGTGCGGAAGCACTTCACGACAGTCAAGGTACGGAAGTTTGTTTCCGGGTGCCGGTGCCCTAGTCTCCTACCATCTTCCCTCACCGCTCCTCGCTCATAACGCGACACCCCAAGCATGCCGATAGGACCAGTAAGAGTCCATGGCAGAGCTGGGGATAGCTGCTGCGCGGCCAGGTGTAAGCCAATGACGGGAATGGCCAGGAAGGACGCAGGGTCGATGGAGTTTGAACGGCCGGGTAGTTCCTGCAACCGGGTCCTGGTAGCGGAAGACGACGCCATGTTCCGCAGGATCCTCGAACGTTGGCTGACGACATGGGGATACGCCGTCACCATGGCAGAGGATGGCGCCGAAGCCTGGGCTATCCTGCAGCAGGAGATTCGCCCGCAAGTACTTATCCTTGACTGGATGATGCCCGCCATCAATGGGCTTGAGTTATGCGGCAAGGTTCGAGAACGTAACCAATTCCCTTACCAATACATTTTGCTGGCGACCGCCAAGGATGCGAAACAGGACCTGGTCAGGGGTCTGGAAGCGGGGGCGGATGATTATCTGACTAAGCCATTCGACCACAGCGAACTAAGGGCTCGATTGCGAGCCTGTAACCGTATCCTCACGCTGCAAGACGATCAGATACGAGCCCATGAACAACTTCGTTTTCAGGCAACCCATGACGCGCTTACGGGGTCGTTTAACCGGGGCGAAATTCTGGAGATGCTGCGCCGGGAACTGGAGCGCGGCGCTCGTTCCAAGACGACAACCGGGATCCTGATGCTCGACATAGATCACTTCAAGTCGCTGAATGACACGTACGGGCACTTGACCGGCGACGCGGTGCTGCGAGAAGTGACCCAACGCATTAGTAAGGCAGTGCGGAGCTATGACTCGGTCGGACGCTACGGGGGAGAAGAGTTCGTGATCTTATTGCCTGGTTGCAACCGGGAACAAGTGGACCAGGGTGCGGAAAGAGTCCGAGCGGCCGTCGATAATGGGCCGGTGTGGGTGAATGAATCGCAAATCTCCGTGACCGTGAGCATCGGCGCGGCCGTGACCACGCATGCTGGGATTTCCGATAAGGAGATACTGGCGGCAGCGGATGTTGCCCTCTACCAGGCTAAGAGAATTGGACGGAATCGAACCGTGGTATCGGATTTCGTTTCTACCTAGGTGCGCCTGGCCGCATACCAGATGTTGGCGCAGCCGAAGAGCAAGCAGGCGACGTTGATCACGGCATTCAGAGCGCCTCGGGAAAAGGAACCAGTATATTGGCCGTGGCGGAAGTTGCAGGCGGCGTCTAAAAGGCCGAGGTAGGCCAGCGCGCTACCGCCGACGGCGGTGGCAATGCCAGCGCGTGGGTCGCGGGTTATCAGCCAGTGGCTTGCCAGCGCAAACGCTCCCGAGATCCAGAGGATGTCGGGCAGCAGAAAACACCACTCGAAGTCCACCACGTTTTGCGGCAGATCTGTATGGTTTGTCCAGAACGAGATCCAAAAAGCGATGATCGCCAGGGCGGCACCGCGCTGTGTCCAGGCGAGCGTTTGGGGGGACATTTTCATGTAGGGATGGGAGGCAATGGGGATGCCGCGGAAGTGGTGCGCGCGGAGAGATTCGAACTCCCGACCTTCTGGTTCGTAGCCAGACGCTCTATCCAACTGAGCTACGCGCGCATGCGTACCTTAAAAGACTACCAAAGGGGGTCAAAAACTCCAAGTTCTGTGCCACAGACGGCGTCTTTTGCATCCAAATTGTTCGATGGCACGCCCTTATTGGTCCGGACAAATCTCCATTTCGCTGGTCAGCTTCCCGGTCGAAATTTACCCCGCGAGCAACTCGGCTCGCCCCTTCCAGTTCCACCAGATCGATCGGGAAACCGGCCAGCGCATCCACCACCAGAACGTGGCCTCGAACCATGAAGACGACGACGATGGCGAAGACCGGCATGCGGTCGAGAAGTCCGACATCGTCAAAGGCTACGAATACGAGAAGGGCAAGTACGCGATCATCGAGCCGGAAGACCTGAAGCGCCTGCGGATTCCGGGAAAAGATACCCTGGAAATTGCGCAGTTCGCCCCCGCGGACGAGCTACCTCCGTCGCTGTTCGTGAAGCCGTACTTTGTGGTGCCAAAGAAGGGTCCGCAAGCTACCGCCTTCGCTGTGGTGCGCCAGGCGATGATCGATACAGGCACGGTTGCCTTGGGCGAAATCGCCTTCGCCGGACGGGAACACCTGGCGGCCATCACCCCACCGCCAGACCGCAAACAATTGGGCATGATGCTTTACCTTCTGCGGTTCGCAGACGAGCTGCGCGACCCAGCCGAATACTTCGGCAAGGTTACGGCTGTGAAACAAGATGCGTCGCAACTCAATCTGGCCAAACAACTCATCAAGTCCTTTGAGCGGCCCCTGGAGCTGGACAAGTTTACCGACGACTACGAAGCCGCGGTCAAAGAGCTGGTCGAAGCGAAGCTTGCCAACAAGCCTTTGCCCAAGGAAAAGCCAGCGGCCCGTGGTAAGGTGGTTGATCTGATGAGTGCCCTGCGCCAGAGCCTGGCGGCAAAACCGGCGGCCAAAACGGCCTCGAAAACTTCCGCGCGCGAAACTCCCGCAGCGGCGCCGGCGAAGCGTAAGCTGAAACTGGTTCACGGCAAACGCAGCAAGACAGCATAGATGGTCGCGAAGGGAAAGAAAGCGGCGACAACTCGTGCGGCAAAGTCTCCTACTCCGTCGGGTTTAGTGGATGACCAACTGGCGCGCTATCGCGAGATGCGCGACTTCAGCCAGACAGCCGAGCCAAGCGGCGGCCACACCACCGCTGAAGCAGGAGCTCTCCCATTCGTCATCCAGAAGCACGCCGCCACTCGCCTGCACTACGACTTCCGTCTTGGATTGCACGGAGTGCTCAAGAGCTGGGCGGTGACCAAGGGCCCAAGCTACGTGCCCGGCGATAAGAGGCTGGCCGTCCAGGTGGAAGATCACCCCATGGAGTACGGGGGGTTCGAAGGCACGATCCCCAAAGGCCAATACGGCGGCGGCACGGTGATGCTGTGGGATGAAGGCACCTGGGAACCAATAGGCGACCCGGATCAGAGCCTGGCCAAGGGCAACCTCAAATTTGTGCTTCATGGCAAGAAGCTGCACGGCAAATGGGTTCTGGTGCGCATGGGCGGCAGGGCCGCGAATGAAAGCAAGCCGAACTGGCTGCTCATCAAGGAGCACGACGAGTACGAGCAGAAAGCCGGCGACGAGCCAATTACCGAGAAGGAACCCAACAGCGTCCTCACCCAGCGGGATATGGACGCCATCGCCCACGCCGAAGATCACGTGTGGCAGTCGAACCGCGCGGAGACCTCCCACGGCGCCAAAAGCACGACCAAAAAACCACCAGTTCCCTTCTCCCCGTCCGTGCTGCCGGGTAAGAAGGAAGCTTTGCCTGGATTTGTTTCACCGCAGCTAGCCTCGGAAGCGGCGTCGCCGCCGATGGGAGAGCAGTGGGTCCACGAGTTGAAGCTGGATGGCTACCGCGTGCAGGCGCACATTGACAAGGCGGGTAAGACCCGGCTCTACACCCGCAGCGGGCTCGACTGGACGCATCGCATGCCTGCGGTCTCGCGCGAGGTGAGCAAGCTTGCGGTCGAAAGCGCCATCCTCGACGGAGAGGTGGTGGTCCTCACCGCAAACGGGCAAAGCAGTTTTGCCGCGCTGCAGGCTGCTTTTGAGGAGGGCGCGAAACATCCGCTCACCTACTTTGTTTTCGATCTGCTGCACTTGAACGGACACAATCTGCGCACCCAACCGTTGACCGAGCGCAAGGGCATCCTCGCGGAAATGCTCGAGACCCTTGAGGATCAGGGAACCGTACGCTACGGCCAGCATATCCAGGCTGAGGGCAAGCCGATCTTCGACGAGGCTTGCCGGATGCAGGCAGAAGGCATCGTGTCGAAACGTGCCGACAGCGCTTACGTTTCCGGGCGCAGCAAATCGTGGCTCAAGATCAAATGCGATCGCCGCCAGGAATTTGTGGTGGGCGGGTTCACCAAGCCGAGCAACGGCACGGAAGGGATCGGAGCCCTGCTGCTGGGCTATTACGAAGACAAAAAACTGGTGTATGCCGGACGCACGGGTACCGGTTTTACCCAGGCAAGCTCACACAAGCTGCGCCAGCAATTAGAGGAAATGCGGCAAACAAAAATGCCCTTTGTGGACGTGCCGGGTGCGGCGGCCATGGGAGCACTTTGGGTGCGCCCGGAGTTGGTAGCGCAAGTTCAATTCAGCACCTGGACGGCGGATAACCTGGTCCGGCAAGCCAGCTTCAAGGGTTTGCGAGAAGATAAGAAACCTACGGAGGTGAGGCGCGAGGTGCCCGACCCCAGCCTTAGCCAGAAGACGCCACCCAAGGCGGCGGTGCCAACACCTGCACCACCGAAGCTCGGGTTCAAGGTAACTCATCCGGAGAAGATTATTGATCCGGAGACGGGCCTCAAGAAGCAGGCGCTGATTGATTATTACCTGGCGGTCGCGAAGCTCATGCTGCCCCATGTCGAGGGCCGGCCGCTGTCGCTCGTGCGCTGCCCAAACGGCGCCGGAAAGCACTGTTTTTATCAAAAGCATCTGGGCCCGGGAATGCCGCCTGGAATCGGGGGTGTCGAGATACCCAACAAGAAGGGGAAGGGCTCGGAAACCTACGTGACGGTTCAGGGTGAGCAGTCGTTGGCGGGGCTGGCGCAGATGAATGTGCTTGAGGTGCATCCCTGGGGATCGACCAACTCTGATCTGGAGCATCCCAACCGCATCATCTTCGACCTTGATCCGGATGAAAAGGTGTCGTGGTCCACGCTGGCTGACAGCGCCGTGGAAGTGCGCGAGCGGCTCAAGCAACTGGGTCTGGAAAGCTATGTGAAAACGACAGGCGGCAAGGGGCTGCACGTGGTGGCGCCGATCCAGCCCAAGTACGACTGGGAGCTCATCAAAGCCTTGACCCACGCCTTCACGATGCAGATGGAGCAAGACAACGGCAAGCTCTACATCAGCAAGATGACCAAGGCAGCGCGGACCAACAAAATCTTCGTGGACTACCTTCGCAATGAGCGGGATGCGACTGCCATTGCTCCCTATTCCAGCCGAGCCCGTTTAGGGATGGCAGCCGCGCTGCCGCTGGACTGGTCCGAATTAAAGACGAAAACGGCGCCAAAGTTCCTCATCGCAAACTTTGCGGACTGGAGCGACCGGCTCAGCAAAGATCCGTGGAAGAGCATGTTGACCAGCAAGCAGTCGATTCCGGCGAAGCTGTTCGATGCGTAGGCCCTCCTTGGTTAGAATTGCCTCGGCTTCTGCCGCCGGGAAACCTCATGTCCAAAACCCGTCTTTGGCTTTTCATACTCGCGGCCGCGTTTGTCCCGGCCCTTGCGTTGGCCCAATCCGACATCGTGATCGACCGCAACGTCGCCATGAAAACCCGGGACGGCTTCACCCTCAAAGCCGACGTCTATCGACCCGCAAGTGACGGCACCTTCCCCCTGCTCCTCGAACGGACCCCCTACAACAAAGACCTCAGCGCGGACTTCGCCCTCAAGGGCGTCGCTCGCGGCTTCATGGTCGTGATCCAGGATGTGCGCGGCCGCTACACATCCGAGGGCGAGTGGTATCCCTTCAAGCACGAAACCGACGACGGCTACGATACGGTGGAGTGGGCCGCAACGCTCCCACATGCCAACGGCAAAGTGGGCTTGTTCGGCGGATCCTATGTAGGCGCGACGGTGATGCTCGCCGCCATCAGCCATCCGCCGCACCTGGCCGGAATCTGCCCCGTGGTCACGGCGTCGAATTACCACGAAAACTGGACCTACCAGGGCGGAGCCTTCGAACAGTGGTTTGACGAATCGTGGACCGCCGGCCTGGCGCAGGACACGGCAAACCGGCTGCTCCGCAACGACACCAATGCGCTGGAGGGCGACAGCGTGTTGCCGTTGAGCGACTTCCCCGTCTTCAACATCAAACCCGTTACCAGCGGATCGCAGTCAACGCACCAGCTAGCGCCATATTTTCTCGACTGGCTCGCGCATCCCACCTACGACAGCTATTGGAAACAGTGGTCGATCGCAGAGAACTACCAGAACGTGCAGGTCCCGGGGCTCACTATTGCCGCCTGGTACGACCTCTTCCAGGACGGCTCGCTGCGCAACTACGTGGGGCTCAGGACGCATGCCGCAAACCAGGCGGCGCGCGATGGACAGCATCTGATCATCGCGATCGGCGGCCATTCCGGCTGGAAACGCAAAGTCGGCGATGTCGATTTCGGCTCCGACGCGCCATTTGACGAGATTGGCACCACGCTCGACTGGTTCGATTATTTGTTGCGGGGCAAGCAGAACCAGTTCGCGAGCAGCAATCCGGTGAAGATTTTTGTGATGGGCAAGAACGAATGGCGCGATGAGCCGGCGTGGCCTCTCGCGCGTGCCACCGAGACTCGCTACTATCTCGAGTCCGGCGGGAAGGCCAACAGTGCTTCGGGCGATGGTTCGCTTGCGACGGCAGCGCCAGGAAAGGAGGGCGCCGACAGTTTCGTCTACGACCCGGCTCATCCTGTTCCGACGGTGGGTGGTCCACTGTGCTGCGATTCAGAACATCTGGCGCCGGGACCACGCGATCAGAAAGAGGTGGAAGCCCGCCCCGACGTGCTGGTGTATACCACGCCGCCGCTCGATCAGGATGTAGAAGTCACGGGGCTGGTCACTCTGGATTTATTTGCCAAGTCTTCTGCCGTGGACACCGACTTCACGGGCAAGCTGGTGGACGTTTGGCCCAACGGGTTCGCGCAAAATCTAACCGAGGGAATTTTGCGCGCCAGCTTTCGCGAGTCCACGACGGGAGAACCGGGACCCATCACTCCCGGGAAAGTCTACGAGTACAAGATCGATCTGTGGTCGACGAGTAACGTCTTTCTGAAGGGTCACCGCATCCGGCTGGAAGTATCGTCAAGCAATTTTCCGCGCTTCGAGCGCAATCTAAACACTGGTAAGCGCGGCGCGCAAGAGACGCAATCTGTGAAGGCAACCAATACGATTCTGCACGGCGGTGCGCACTCGAGTGCGCTGATTTTGCCGATGGTGGCGGGTAGGTAAGCGAGATAAGACAAAACTCAGCGATGCCTATAATTCGCCATCCTCCCCGATTGGGCTTCCCGGGGGAGCATCGACCATTGGCGCAGATTTAAACGCCTCCGGATCCTTCACAAAAGCCGCAATCCGCCGCTTGAGTTCCTTTCCCTGGGCGTCCTCTGGAAAAGAAGCCGCCATCGACTGCAGCTTCGCCAAAATTCCCGACCGAACGCAGAAGGAGGACTGCGCATTCGCACCCAGCCGAAACAGCGCCTCGATGATTCGTGCCTTGACCGCCGCCCCGACAACATTCCCAAGATTCCCTGTCCCGCTTACAGACTCTGCCGAATGCATCGCCGCGTCCACAACCTCATCCAGCGTTGGCATCGAGGCATCGCGGGCGTGGTATTCGCAAAGGCGATTGGCGCGCGCCGGATCGAAGAGCACGGCCAGCGTCAGATCCGCGGCACTCTCCGCCACCGTAACCGGATCAAACGTCACCAAAGTATGCGAAACAAAAGTTTCCACGGTTGGAGTATCGTCCACGGTGGTTCGCATACCCGGCGTCCTCGGCGGCAGTTGCCGCAGGATGGTTTCCGGCAAGGTCAATACCTCCGGCGAGAGCGTCTTTACCACCGCGGCTAACGCAGCCCGCTGCTCTTCGGCCGGCACTATTTTGGGCTCCTTTTGTCCGTCGCCACGCACGGTATAGCGATAATCGAGGCCGGCAATCTCTTTGATCGCCGCTTCCGTCTGGTAGCGGTGCAGCAGATACAACGGCACCAGCGTATCGGCAAGTTGCGCCGAGGGCGTTCCCGGGCGAATTGCATCCGCATCAAAGCGCCCCAAAGCGACGCGGCGCACCTCGAGAATCCGATTCAGCTCTGCACCGGCATTTGTCCCGTTGTCCCAAAGATTGTCCACAGGACTCGCGGTCCCCGGTTTGCGGGCGTCCGCGTCAGTCAGGAACAGGGTCCCCTGCTCCTCTGCCGTGTGCAGTATTTTCTCCAGCGCCGCTGCATCCTCGTAGGAATTTCCGCCATGGTCAAACTCGCGGTATCCATAATTGATAGCCACCTTGTCCCACACCCCGATCCCGACCGGATAAGCCTGGCTGACATCGGGGGTGCCGCCTGATCCCAACGTGACCCAGGGGTGCGGATAGTCCATCACGCTCATGGTCTGATCTGGTGAATGCGGCATACTGCTGGCTGCGAAGTTATGCATGAGGCCGAGCGTGTGGCCTGTTTCGTGTGCGGCAAGTTGACGAATGCGACTCAACACCATCGCAAGTGCAGGGTCACGCGCTGCGTCGGGAATCTTGCCATCCTTATAGGGGAGCAGAAGCGACTCAGCCAGCAGATAGTCTTGCCGGCCGCGCAGGCTGCCTAACGTCACATTGCCCTTCAGGATCTCGCCGGTGCGGGGGTCGATGAGCGCAGCCCCGAAACTCCAACCGCGATTGTAGCGGTGTACCCACTGGATGATGTTGTAGCGCGCATCCATAGGATCGGCGCCCTCGGGGAGCAGCTCCACCTGGAAGGTTCCCCTGGCCCACCCGGCCGCCTGAAAAGCTGTGTCCCACCAACGGCAGCCCTCGACCAGAGCGCTGCGGACCGGCTCCGGAGCGCCGCGATCGACAAAGTAGCGGATAGGCTTGACTGCTTCGCAGTCTTTTACGCAGGAAGGATCCTTTTTTTGTAACCGAAACCGTTCGATGAACTGCTGATCGACGTCAACCCCCAAGGGCGTGTTCATTTCACGCCACGTGGTGTCGAAATAGCCGGCGCGAGGGGAAAAGCGGCGCGGAACATATCCCGGGGGCGGAAGCTTGAGAAAGGTGTGGCGCTCGTGCACCGTGAGGGCGCGAACCTCGGGCGCCACTTCGGCCAGCTTTTTCGCCTGGTTAGGATCGTCGGTGCTGAGCGTCAACTCGGCCTCAACCTCGCTGTTCTCGGGAAAAGCTTTCGACGCTCCGGGAATAATCGTAGACCGGTCCTTATCGACCTTATAGGCGCCCTGCTTGGTCACCGACAGGACTTCGGAAACGGCCTGGATGTCCTGGAGGAAATAATCTGTGGCATCCACCTCGGCCAGGCCAGCGGTTTGGTCGACGATCTTGAATTGTGCAAGTATCGCGGCGGGAAACGACTGTTGCACTGCGGCCTGCTCGGCAGGGTCGTCTGCTGCGGTCCGAAACCTGGTGTTTTCCTGCACCAGCAGAATCTTCGGTCCAATTTTTTCAAAAAACACGAGCCGCGTCGACGGGGTCAGAACGTCAGTGTTCTGGATCCCAATCTGCCCGCGGTCCATGGACAGATCGTTCTCGCCGACACCGTAGGCGAGCGTGTCAGACAGAATATATTCGGGCGAAGCTGTCCCGGCCTTCTCCGTTAGGGGAACGCCAAGAAAAATCCTGCCCTGGTCCGGGTCCCAATGGAGTGGTAATAAGGCATTACCCTGCCGAACGTCCTGTTGCATCTGTGCAGCGACTTTGGGAGCTGGGGGCGTCTGGTCTTCGGCGAATAGGGACGTTTCCAGAGTTCCAGCCGCTATCGCAAGCAGCATGCACCCTCGAAGAATGTGCCGAGCATCCAGCCGGCGGCGAAGTCTAGGAAGCGCTCGAGAATCTTGCGCGACGGGTGAACGCATTGCTTTCATTGGCATATGGACTAAATTCTGTATCAAAATTCCCGGCAAGAGAAGAGGCTCTCGTAATTCGTTCTGCAATGGTAAACACAGCGATGAGTGTCGACTGACCATCCTAAGACGAAAAACTTATTAACAACGACTTCTTAGATGGTGTACATAAGCCACTTATCCGGGAAGCCGTCCTATACTGTAGGTCTTCCTCCGTTTCGCATTGCGAAGTGAATGAATCGCGCGGCCGGGCAAGAGTTTATTTTTGAGCCGGCTTTGCCGCCGCCGCGATCTTTGCATTTTGGCGCGCCACAAGGGCCTCGAACGCAGGATCGCCATGCAGAGGTTTGAAAAAGGGATCGGTGCCCGGATCGTCTTCGCTGATAAGCCCGTGATCGATCGCGCTGGTTAGCCAGGCGAGGGCGTCGGCCTTCTTCCCTTCTGCGGCACTTAACTCGGCCAGGTTGAATGCGGCCTGGCCTGTATACTCGTGGTCCTTTCCAACCACGCGCAGCAGGCTATCGTAGCCTTCCTTCAGTACCTTTTCCGCTTCCGGGTAGTGGCCCTCCTCGGTCAAAATCTCGCCCAACACAATCTTGCTCATCAGCGTATCGGTATGATCCTTGCCCAGGGTCCGCTCTTCGATGGCAAGGGTTTGCCGGACCACTTGTTCCGCTTCGGCATACTTCTTTTCCTTCAGCAGGGTGTCGGCAAGGTTGCCGGCCGTTACGAGAGTGGAACGGTGCTCCGCGCCCAGCTTCTTTGTCTTGGCAGCCAGCGTTTCGCGAAACAGATTCTCTGCCTCCGGGTAGCGCTGTTCATCCAGCAGGGTGAGCGCGAGATTTCCCTTATCGAGCAAGGTTGTCGGATGTTCCGGCCCAAGCACACGATCCAACTTCGCGATCGCTTCGCGAAAGAGTTTCTCCGCCTCAGGATACTTATGTTGTTGCAGAAGGATGGCACCCAGATTCCCTTCGGCGCGCAGCGTTTGTATGTCGTCGGGACCGAGGGTGGCCGTATCTGCCTCGAGCACTGCACGGAAGGCCTTTTCTGCCTCGTCCAACTTACCGAGATATGCCAGATTGACCGCCAGCGTCCGTTGCGCAGAAATGGTGGTGGGGTCCAGCGGCCCAAATTTGCGGAGCGCGAGGCCGGCAGCCTGGCGGCTGATAGGCTCTGCCTGCGCATAGTGACCCTCGTCGACAAGAATGTAGGCTAACTGCCGGGTTGCATCGATGGTCCCGCGGTCTTCAGGGCCGCGCGCGCGGGTTCGCCGCTCCACCTCCTCCCGCGCCACCTTCTCTGCGTCGGCATAACGGCTCTCGTCGTCAAGCACACCCGCGAGGCTGTTCATGGATTTCAAAGTGTTTGGCTTGTCTGCGCCGGATCCCTGGTTCTCGATCGCGAGCGTACGCCGGAGGAGTGACTCGGACTGGGGATACAGCCCGAGATTACGGTAAACCTCCGCCATCACCTGCATCAGCTGCGCCTGATCCTCGGGATCCTTTTGGAGCCCGTTCACAATTTGTGTGGAAGCCTTATCGAGCACTTCGCGCACGCGAATGTCATTGCCGCGGGCCGCACTGGGGTCGGAGACCTTGAACATGCCGGTCATGAAGGCAGTAATGCGGTCGGCGCGATCACGTTCTTTGCGGATGGTGCGCAATTCGACTGTCTGGGCAATGGCGAAGCCGAGCAACAGCAGCAACACGGCGGAGGCCAGCGCTACTCCTACGCGATGGCGGCGGATGTATTTGCGTGCACGGTAGGCTCGGCTGGGCACATGGGCCGCCACGGGCTCGTTGCGCAGATAGCGCTCGATATCTGCAGCCAGTTCGGAAGGCGATGCGTAACGGCGTTGGCGGTCTTTCTCCAGGGCTTTGAGAGCGATGGCATCGGGATCGCCCTTCAGTTGCCGGGTGAGTGTGGGCAGATCAGCGGAGCGGTTTTGCGCGGTCACTGCAGACTCGCCTGCCAGCAGGCGCAGCCTGGTGCTCGGCCGGGGTGAATCCTGGTCGCGCAGGCGGCGCAATGCTTCGTCTGTAGCGAGCTTCTTCAGGTCGAGCGGTAGGGCGCCGACCAATAGCTCGTAAAGCACAACACCCAGCGAGTACACGTCACTGCGGGTGTCGATGTCTTCACCGCCGGAACCAGCCTGCTCCGGGCTCATGTAGCCGATGGTCCCGATCGGCGCACCAAGTTGGGTGAACATGGTGGCTGCGTCCACTGGCTGCGAGGTCGCTTTGGCGACGCCGAAGTCGATGATGCGCGGGGCGGGCCGGCCATCGACTTCGGTGACCAGAATGTTGGAAGGTTTGAGATCGCGATGAATGATGGCTTTTTGGTGTGCATGCTGCACGCCTTCGCAGACCTGGATGAAGAGCTCCATACGCTGCCGCATGGTGAGGCGATGGCGGTCGCAGTACTGGTTGATTGGCAGCCCGTCGACATACTCCATGACGAAGAAGGGCTTGCCTTCCGGCGTGGAGCCGGCATCGAAAACCTTGGCAATCGCGGGGTGGTCCATGAGGGCGAGAGCCTGGCGTTCGGACTCAAATCGGGCCACCACCTCACGGGTATCCATGCCCACCTTGATCAGCTTGAGCGCCACCCGGCGGTGAACCGGCTGCTGCTGTTCGGCCAGCCACACCTGGCCCATGCCGCCTTCGCCGATCAACTGCAGAAGCTGATAGGGGCCTATGACGACCGGAACAGGGGGAATGCTGCCGCCCGCATGGGTGGCGGGTGAAGCCGCTTCTGTCAAGTCTTCGGATGGTTCGGTCGCCATGCGCACCAATATACCTGTTCGTGGGTTGGGTAGATCACTCTTTCAGGGCAAATGGCGGCCGCCACGACCAAGGTACTCGCGCCAACACACGCAGGCGAAATTTCCCAACTTGCCTTCGATCTGTAACAGACTTCTTTTCCCTAAGTGACACTCCCCTTTGGCCACTCAATCTTCGTTTTTTGTAAAATTCGATAAAATTCGATCTTTTTTGGCATTTTGGGGACATTGGCAGCGCTGCGTTTTCTTTTAGATGTTCTGCTCGTTTTGGTTTCCTTGTAGAAATGTGCGAAGAAAGCGAAGTAAGCGAACTAAGTCCGCAGCGAGTTGCGCCTGCGATCGACGATTCAGGCTCCCGGAAAAGCTGCGCGATAAGCGCGGTAAGCGCGATAAGGGGGTGTCTGGCGTGCTCTTTATACTGATTAAGGGCTGCTGAACTGTGCAGTCGACGTGTAAGCCTCCGCATGGTCACGTAACTTCAAAAAAGTACGCGAAAAACCGTTCTTCGTTGCAGGTTTTCAGCTTTCCTCGATCACGGAGGCTTTGCTCCACAAATTTCGATAGGCAGAACGTTGGCCTACGTTGTCCGTTATCCTTGGCCGCGGTTGACCTGAGCCTTCCGGTGATGTGGCGTTTCTTAAGTTGTCAAAACTTCTCAATCAAGAGGACGCACTGAGCGCACCCTGCTGACGCCGTGAATCCCGCTCTCCGGAGGCGCGCCCTCGCGGGCCGCATCCATGCTGAGGACAGGCGTCAACCATCACTTTGTTTGTCACTTTTACCGTTTGCTACACCCAAGTCATCATGCATTCAAGCGATGATGTCTCCGGGCGGTGGGCGGCAGATGCACGGGCAAAGCTCGCCGGGGCAAGGCCAAGCAGCGCCGTCGTGAAGACGGGCCGACATATGGTTCTTACTTAAACATTAGTACGGCTTTTGGAGCGTGTCGAGAGGGTAAGAGGATTTCTTTGGTAACCACGACAGATCGCTGTTTCGTCGTTATCTCGCAAAGAAGTGAGTGTCGTTGCGGTCTCCCGAACCGCCCCCACAAGGATCAGCCTGCCCAAGGCTGGTCCTGCTTCCGGGCAGAAGTAACCGAGAATTGAGATGAGAGGGTCTTTTGGAAACGCGAGACACTCTGCGCATGGAAAAGCATCCGCGTTCTTTACCTTAAAGAGACCCTGCAGGAGCCTCCGGGTCGGCATCACGGTTGGAATGCAATGCGCTATGCGATAATCACCGTGCTCCCAAGAATCTCACCGGAGTCGCTTCTTGCCCGAGCAGGGCCAATTACGACACGGCCCATTAGCGACGCTGTCGGCACCAAACTACCCCTGCGTGATCCAAGTCTGTGCCGCTTCACTTGTGTGGACTGACATTGCTGATCTTCAGGCTCCCGCTGCTCCAATCGTAAGCGTGGTGCGCATCCTCGGCGGTGGACACACCCGTCGCGACGAAGGTCTTCGGGTCCGCGCTGGGAATCACAGCGCCATTGCGGTCGTATACGCGCATTCGATCCCTTGCATAAAAACCAGTCGGCCCGGTGGGCGAGCAAGGCGTAAACGTCTGGGGATCGGCTCCGCGAATCACATCGCCCTGGAAGTCGTATACGTGCTGCCCGTCCTTATACCAGTACCCGAGTGATTCCCCGACAGCCCCAAGCTTGACGCCCTCTCGGCGAATAGCCTCCGCCTGCGCCTGCTCGCTCGCACGCTGGCCCGCGCCCGGATCGGTGGCCACAACGGTGGCCGCGAGGTAGTTATGGCTGTCATAGTTGCCAGGATCGACCAGTGAGCTGATCGCGAGAAAGTGGAAGCCATCCAGCGGCACAATCACGTCCGCTCCTCCCCGGGCTGCTCCCCAGAAGATGGGGAGTCCGCCTATCGTTTTCCGCGTAATCTTCGCAGGGAAGGTCGCAGGAGGCGTTCCATCAGGCGATTCCGTTAGCGTCTCAAACATCCACCGTCGCGTTCCGCTGTCAAAGAAGATCTTCTGGTCTACTCCCACTGGGCTTGCGGACTTAGACCGGCCAAGTTCGGTTAAGCCTCTCGGAGCCAGCAGCTCCTGGATCATCACGCCGGGTAGCTGATCCTCGTCGTCCGAAGCCGCGGGATTGCGAATCTCAAGCTCCTTGACGATCTTCGCATCCGGAAACCATCCGTCTCGGGTCGGATCGGCAACGGGCTCGTCCATCACCTTCCAAGCCGCCGGATAGCAGAACGAGAATCCGAAGCCCGCGTCCGTAAACCGGCTCATTCCGCGAACGGTCGTCTTTGTCTGGCCGAACAGGCAAGCGCAAGCAAGTGCCCCGAATGCAAGGATTTTGTCTAAACGCCGCACACCGCTTTCCTCTCTGACGCCTTTGCGCCCAACCTTACATCCTGACATGCCACCATAAGGACCGTCCAAAAAGCGGGCTATTGGTAGTGTCCTAATTCGCGGACCGTCCGCTGTTACCATCACCTGCAAGTTGTGCAATTCAATTGTTGCGGAGGTTGGAATGAAGCTAGATATGCTGGCCGCGATCATTGCCTTGATCGTCTGTTCTGTTCCTGGTGGAAGGGCGCAAACCGCGCAGGCTCCATCTTGCGAGGATGGCCGATTGATCGCCCACATTGAACATGACGGCCTGAGTTTCTCCATTAAGATTGACTCGGCTGATGACAGATTTCTCTCAATTTCTATTCCCCGTAGAAGCGGCACCTACAATTGGTCATCTCTACCGCGGGTTCATATGAACGTTCTGACGATGGGGAATGCTCAGATGAGGGGAAACATTCTGATGAGAGAAACGAACCCTCCTATTGAAGGCCCGGCGGAACTGATTCCTGGCACGGTTTCAATGGGCGGGTGGGATGAGATACATTATCGCTTTGCTCTCCAGAGGCACACAGTTGTGGGCGACATTCATTCCGTAACCATTTCGATTGGCGACCAAACCTACACCGTAATGCCGTTCTAGATTTCGACAAACCCGGGGAAAGACCGCATGTTTCCTCGTTCCTATGTCGTTTGCAAGGCACCGTTCCGTCCCCTCACGGGAAAAGTTTCGGGGACGGATACCATAACCCCCTTCCGAAATGCAGGTCAATTCCAAAGCTAACGACGAACCCGAATTACGCTGATAGCAGGGTGATGCGGCGGCAGCATCTATTCACCGGCAAGGCGGGTCAGGTGCGGCGAATACCTATGTTGTCAGCGCATTGCTCCGGATATGTCCACACCGGGACACTCAACGAACTGCTCATATTCTTTTTCGTCAAAGCCAGTTACCGAACATTAGGCAGGCCAAATGCGTAGATTTAAGAGCTAGTATGGATTTGTTTTGGGAGGTACCCCATGCAGAGCTTCCATGACGTTCGTTACGCGCTACGGCAGTTGCGGCGTTCGCCGGGATTCGCTTTCACTTCTGTACTCACCCTGACGATGGCGATTGCCGCCAACGTAGTCGTTTTTGGAGTCTTGAATGCGTTAGTGCTGCATCCGCTGCCGGTGGCCGAAGCGGACCGGGTCGTTCAGGTGCAACGAGCGAGGGGAACTTCGATGTCCTACCTGGACTATCGGGATATTCGTGATCGTAACCGGACATTTTCTAACCTTGCTGTCTACCGGCTGGCGCGGATCGGCTTCGATATCTCCGGAAACGCTCAGCCTTTATGGGGCTATGAAGTAAGCGGGAACTACTTCGACATGTTGGGCATCAAGCCGGCGCTGGGGCGTTTTCTGCGTCCTACCGACGACGAAAAGAAAAACGGCAGCCAAAATACAGTGCTCAGCTATGCCTGCTGGCAGGTGCGCTTTGGGGGAGATCCGCAAGTCATCGGTAAAACGGTACGGTTGAACAAGCTTCCCTATACCGTTGTCGGGGTAGCGCCCAAGAACTTCAATGGCACGGAATACTTTTTCTGGCCAGAGCTTTGGGTGCCCGTTCAAAACGAAGAGCAAATCGAGGGATACGGTTGGCTTGATAAACGCCAAGATAACAATTCCTGGGATGTAGGCAGACTGAAGCCCGGTGTGACCGCGGCACAGGCGAATGCCGATCTGGCGCGCATCGCTGCGCAGCTTGCTAAGGAGTATCCCGAAATCGACCAACACCTCGCCCTGAAGGTAGCGCAAGCCGGGTTCCTGGGCGACGCGCTGAGCGGGCCAGTGCATGCTTTTTTATACGGGCTTATGGGGATGGCGCTACTGGTGTTGCTGGCCGCCTGCGCCAACCTCGGCGGTCTTTTCGCGGCACGCACTGCTGACCGTGCGCGCGAACTCGGGATTCGTATCGCCATTGGTTGCAGCCGCAGACGCATTTTGCGCCAGCTGCTGACGGAGTCGGTGCTGATGGCGGCGATGGGTGGCGTGGCAGCATCTCTGGTTGCCAGTCTCCTGTTGCGCGGGCTTGCTGCCTGGCATCCGGGTACGGAGATCCCGGTGCAGTTTCTGGTTGCGCCCGACGTCAGCACCATGGCTTTTGCTGCGCTGATAGCCCTCCTCACTGGTCTGCTGTTCGGTGTCATCCCCGCCCGCCAAGCGCTTAGAACGGATCCTAACCAGGTCCTGAAGTCTTCGGGTGGAACCGATGTGGGATCGCGCCGAATAGCCGTGCGCGACCTCTTACTGGCAGTGCAAATTGCCTTGTGCTGCTTGCTCGTGACTGCGTCGTTTGTGGCTCTGCGTGGTCTGGAGCGAACCTTGCGTATGCCGCTGGGCTTTCAACCGGAGGGCGTCGTGCTGGCGACGATGGATATTCATCTTGCGGGCTACCAGGGCACGCAAGCGCCTGCTCTGCAGCAGCGTTTGCTCGATGCAGTGGCGTCCATTCCCGGAGTTCAGAATGCCGCCTATTCGGATACAACGCCATTAAGTCTGGACCAAAACGGTACCGGAGTGTATGCACCTGGGACGGTGGATTTTTCCTCGTCCAATGTGAAATTCTTCGCACATCCCTACTCCGTATCACCCAGCTATTTTGAAACGACGGGGACGCGCCTGTTAACGGGCCGCGCATTTTCTATCCATGATGATGAACACGCGCCACACGTGGCGATCGTAAACGAAACCTTTGCCCGGAAGCTTTTTGGCACCCCAGAAGTGGTTGGCAAACATTTTCCTCTGAATCCATCGATACAAGCGGAGATCGTCGGCGTGGTGGAAGACGGGAAGTATGAGACCCTCACCGAAGATGAGGGGGCTGCCGTATTTTGGCCGATCCTGCAGGCACCCAACAGCGACACCGTGATGCTAGTCCGCTCCAATCGCGCTCCGGGGGAGATGATCCCCGCTGTGAGAAGGGCGATTGCCGGGGTCGATCCGAAGCTGCCGGTTTTTAACGCCGGTACCTGGACAGACGGGCTCTATATGGTCATGTTCCCCGCCCGTGCGGCCACCATAGCTCTTGGGATTCTCGGCGGACTGTCGCTGATACTGGCCATTACCGGGATCTTCGGCATGGCAACTTACACTGTGTCCAAGCGCATGCGCGAATTAGGCATCCGCGTTGCTCTTGGAGCACAAAGGGGGCACGTTTTGCGTGCGGCTTTGGGGCGTGCCCTGGTGTTGCTTGCGAGCGGTTCGGTTGCCGGGCTGGCATTGGGGGCAGCGGCCAGCCGCATCCTGGCCAGCATTGTCTATCAGGCTTCTGCTTCTGACCCCTGGGTGATTCTGGCTGCCGTGCTGACGATGGCTCTCGTAGGGTTCATTTCCGCGGCTGTTCCCGCGTGGCGGGTTCTATCCGTGGATCCTACGCGACTCTTGCGGGACGAGTGAAACGCCGTCTCGGCTCGATGCGTTTCAAGACGGCCCATGCGCGGCGTTTGCGGTGGATGTTCCCTCGTGTGGGATCTCGGCTAAAAGAGGTGACGGGATGATGATTCCGCTGTGTAGTTATCACTGATAGGTAATCGTCCCGTCACTTCTTTTTCCATTCGATTGGAGCGGTCCGCCCATATCAGCCGTGCCGTAGGCAGGCTTGGATCGCCTGACGGAAAAAAGACCGGTACTCAGGCTTTGGTATGCTTGCCCTGAGTTTGGCAGCCCTCTCATCATCCGGCCAATGGCTTTCGTCGTCGTACATCCGCCGGAAGCCCTCGCCAATTTCCAGGTTTCCGAGCGTGAACTCGTCTGCAAGGCGCATCCAGCGTGCGACCATCGCCCGGCCATCGGCGCTGTCTGGTGGCACTTCACGATCAAGCGCGCTCTGAATATCAGAGAACAGAGCCTGCCACCGCGCATGAATCTCTGTCTTTTCTTCAGACGTCAAGGCCGCACGCCGCTCACTCAGCGCCTCGATGGCCTTCGGACTGTAGTACTTCTCCGTCCAATCTGTGGCTTCTTGCATTTGTATCTCCTCCAAGATGGTCTGGTAGAGAAGCCACTCGGATTCTGCAGGGTCATCCTCTGCGCGCCGTTGTGCATGTTCAATGGCGTGCAGGACACGATCCAGGCCGTCGCGCCGCTCACTCAGCGCCGCCCGCTGCCGCGCAAGCGTTACTGTCAGCGGTTCTGTGCCCCGGCCGACCGGAGTGTTTAGCAGCGCGGCGATCTCGCGCAACGAAAGCCCCAGGTAACGCAACACAAGAATCCGCTCCAGGCGACCGAGATCCTCGTGGCAGTAGAGCCGGTAGCCTCGCTCTGAACGATGCGCCGGCGATAGCAGCTTGAGCCGGTCGTAGTGATGCAATGCCCGTACAGTAACGCCGGCTAGCTTTGCGAACTCCTGGATGCGGAATGTGCTCATGGGTCTCACCTTGGTCATCTTTGAGCATGACGTAAGGGTAGGGTCAAGCGTCTTTCGAAGATTGGTAATGAAAACTCTTAGGGCTGTATCTGAAGCGCCCACAAGCTAAATTTGGCCGTTGAGCTGGTCTTGGTGGGCGCTTCAGATACAGCCCTAAGACAATGCGGGAGTTGGGCGTTGTTGCGATTGCCTCCAAAAACCCACTTCACCAGTGGTTTGCTATGCGTCTCTCAGGGCAATCATTGGGTCCACTTTCGTCGCGCGCCAGGCTGGAAGGTAGCTGGCTAGAACGGCAACGGCAAGCAAAAGCAGAGGCACGATCAGAAACACAGCCGGATCATGCGGGCGAACGCCATAAAGCAAACTTGCCATCATGGAAGCAGTCGATGCAGAAACAACCACACCGGCAACGATGCCCACACCAGCCAGCGCGACACCCTTGCGTAAGAACAGTTTCAGGATGTCGTCCCGCCGGGCACCCAAGGCGATGCGGAGACCAATCTCGCGGGATCTCTGCCCGACCATATAGGCCAGCAAGCCGTAAATTCCAATGGAAGCCAGAAGCACCGCCAGTCCAGCAAATCCGCCCACCATGTCGGCAGAAAAACGGCGTGAAGCTAGTGACCGATCAAGGACGTCGTTCATTGAAGAAATATTAAATACCGGCAAGCCCGGATCAATGCTCTGGATTTCATGCCGAATCTGCGGTTCGAGCAGGGCGGCGGGCAGAGACGTCCGCAACACCACGCTCACTTGCTTGCTGGGGTCTTGATAGGTCGAAACATAGACGTGGGGAACGCCATCGATGTCGAGACCGTCACTCTTGATATCCTTAATAATACCCACGACGGTCGTCCATGGCTTGGTAGGGTCTTGTCCGAACCGCACCCGGCGGCCCAGCGGATCGCGGGTTGGCCAATACTTATGAGCGGTGCTTTCATCAATGATGGCCACCAGCGGTTTGCCGTCTTCATCGCCCTCGGTAAATGAGCGGCCGCGTAGGAGCGTCGCCTGCATTACCTTAAAATAATCAGAGCTTATCCGAATTCTCTCGGCGCGCAGATCCTGCGAGGACTCGACCGGTCTATCTTCAATTGCTAAGCTTTCAGTCTCTAAGCCACCGACCGCGCTGGGGTTGGTATTGGTGGCCGGTAGAGCTGAGGTGATTGCGGCGAGTTCCACTCCCGGAATTGCCTTCATGCGCCGCAGCAACTCACGATCGAAAGTGGCCGTACCACGAATACCGAGATACGGATCCATCTTCGGATCGTTGGGAACTCCTAGCCACGTGTTTGCCGTGACAACTTGAGTTGGACTAAAGCCCGGATTTTCCTGCAACAGATCCCGCAGCGTACGCAGCAGCAAGCCGGCTCCCACCATCAGTATGACGGCAAATGCCAGTTCAGAGACGATGAGAACATCCCGCAATCGGCCGGTCTTCGTGCTGTAGCCGGATCCCCGACCGCCTTCACGAATGGCCGAAGAGAGAGCGACTTTTGCCGAATGAAGCGCTGGAGCAAGTCCAAACACTAAGCCGGTAAGAATGGAAATCAGCAGAGCGAAGGCCAGCACCACCCAGTCGATTCGTACTTCGTTGAGCCGGGGAACGTTCGATGGCACAAAGCGCAGGATGAAACCTAAAGTACCCACTGCGGTTGCGATTCCCGCGGCACCGCCGATGAGCGACAGCAGCATGGACTCGGTCAGCATCTGGCGCACCATGCGGCCGCGGCTCGCCCCCAGCGCTAACCGCACCGCCATCTCTTGTTGCCGCCCCGAAGCACGCGCCAAGAGGAGATTGGCAATGTTCAACGATACGATGAAAACGATTAGAATGACCGCACCCAGTAACACCAGCAGCATGGGCCGAACCTTGCCCACCAAAGTTTCCTGCAATGGTTGAATCTCAATTGTCCATTGCGCCTGCGGCGGATAATCGGTGGGAAAGTCGTGGCGTAATTGGGCAGCCATGGCAGTGAGCCGCGCCTGAGCTTGCTCCAGTGTTAGGCCAGGCTTAAGTCGTCCGATTCCAGATACTAAAACCCGGGTACCACGCATTGGCGGGGGAAAGGGATCTGCGCTGAATCCGCCGGCGCCAAACACTTCCACGTCGCCGGAAGTCGTCGGTCCAGGATGGCGAAATCCACGTGGCAGAACCCCGATAATTGTAGTGGGATCACCGTCGATCCGTATGGTACGGCCGAGAACATTCGGATCGGCGCCATAGGCACGGCGCCACAGGCCATCGCTGATCACGGTCAGGGGAGCGAAACCAGGCGCGAAGTCCTGCGGACCAAACAACCGTCCGATTTGCGGGATCACACCCAGCATGGAAAAGTAGCTAAAACTGCCATTGACCGCCTCGAGACGCTCGGGCTGTTTGGCGCCGGTCAAATTCTCGGTACCCTCAAAGATCGGGGTCACATCTTCAAATACACCCGCTCGCGTCTGCAGGTCATCCAGTTCGGGCTTGGAAAACCTAACGTCCCGCAAGCCTACGCCGGGCTCGTTAAAGAAGACTCGTACCAAGCGATCGGGATCGCGGTAGGGCAGAGAACGCAGCAACACGGCATCCACGATGCTGAAAATGGCAGTGTTGGCTCCCACGCCCAGAGCGAGGGTCAAAATCGCAACCGCGGTAAAACCTGGATTCTTACGCAGCAATCTCAATCCATGACGCAGGTCCGATCCTAGTTCACCCCACCAGCGGACGCCCACCGATGCCCGCATGGCATCTTTGTGAGACTCGATTCCGCCGAACTCAAGCCGCGCCTGTCGCATGGCTTCTTGCTGGGAAAGGCCTTGGCGTGCCAGCTCCGCAGCGCAGCTCTCAAGGTGGAAACGCACCTCCGTTTCCATTTCACCTTCAAGCCTCTGCTCCTTGACGATCCACTTCAACCACGAGCGAGATCGAGCCATGAGATTCATATTTGCTCCGGTTTGGTGCTCAGAATACTGGCAATCAACGACGCCATGCGGTTCCACTTTTCGGTTTCCGCATGGAGTTGGCGCCGCCCGGTTGCGGTCAGGCTATAGAACTTCGCTTTGCGTTTGTTGTCCGATTCCCCCCACTCGCTGGCGATCCAGCCCTGATGTTCCAACCGATAGAGCGCCGGATATAACGAGCCTTGCTGGACCTCCAGTTGTTCGCCAGAGATCTGCTGAATGCGCAGCAGAACCCCGTAGCCATGCAATGGGCCAAGCGAGACCGCTTTGAGGATCAGCATGTCTAGCGTGCCCTGCAGCAAATCAATCTGTTTGGCCACGACCTCTCCTGGCGCGTCTAGGAGAGATATGTAACAAAACTCGCCTAGATAGTCAAGGAGAGAGTATTTTTGCGGAAAGGTCCCCCAGTGACGGGCAATCCAGGCATCTTTTCGGGGACGAACGGAATTTCCCCTAATGCCGACGAGGCCGTCTAGACCCCCGTTGGAAGGGGTTCGCCAACCATGAGGTGAGGCGCCATGTCTGAGTCAGCGCCAGTGTGAACGCGACACTCATTAGGGGAAATTCCGTTTTTTCCCGAAAAGGTTTGTCCCGGTTTAGGTTCCTGTCCGGTTTAGGTTCCTAAGGCCGATGCCGACGCCGTAGTCGGTATATCCATTGAAACGACTGGCAGGCATAGCACTCCTATCCTGTTCGTTGCGAGCGACCCGTGTAGGAGATCAGTGGAGATCTGGCCCCCTACACGGGCTAAGACTAGCTCTTGGGTGGCTTTGAACCATCAGTGGCGCAAGCGCCCTGACCTTTGCAAGCGTTCTTGCCGGCGTGCTTCTTGTCACCGCCGCCCTGACCTTTACAATCGTTCTGGCCCTTGCAGGCGTGCTTGGGAAGGTCCTTCGCAGCAACGAGCAAGCCTAACGGCGCTGAGCTGGCTGTAGCCTCGGAATGACCGGGGGTGGGTTGTGCGTTGAGCCGGGCGGTGGTGCCGCCAAGGAGGCCTGCGAAAGCCGCGGCCAGTGCGAGGTTGCTTACGGTATTGTTACTCATCAAGAGACCCTTTCTTCGGTTGATTTAGGCTCCATGCCTGGGACGTTTGGGATCGACCTGCTATAGATGGCGGGCAAGAACGAAATCCGAGATTTAATGAGCGCGCTTACCATGCCGCATGTTGGAAGCGTGGCACCGCCGTAAGTTACAGTGCAAGATAAGAATTAGAGGGCCATCGTTGCAGCTCCAACAATCGCGCCCTGGTGCGGTTCCTGAGCAAACAGGATCATGTGATGGCCCGAACCGCCTCCGAGTTGAAAGCCGTCAGGCAAGCCGAGATGGATCGATTCTTCCGCATCGCCCCTAACTACTGCCACGCGCGTCAGAGAGCGAGCAACGGAAACGTGCTGAAGGAGTCTGCCGCCGTTCTCTCCGCGCAGCACATTGGATCGATCGGCGTCATCCGTTAGAACTCCAATGACATCGAGGGCTCTGGTTGGGTTTCCCGTGAAGGCAAACTTCACATCCACCCCTCCTGCAGTCGGGGTCGAAGACACGATACGCAGATCGAAGTGTTCCCTCCGGGCATCGTCGCGGAGAGCATGTTCGAGCGCCGCGCTATCGCTGCCTACAAATTGATCGCGACCATTCAAAACCATTTGTGGGGTGTAGGAACCCTCGGCCGAGAGCCGAGACGCGTAGACACTTTGGCGATCGGTAAACACCTCCGATGAGTACGGATCGTTCCAGCCGAGATTGTTCCAGTATGTAACGTGCTCACTTATACCCACAATCAACTGTCCGGCATTCGTCTGCTTCAGATTGATCTGCCGCAATAAGCTGTCGGCCGGAGGGCAACTCGAGCAACCTTCCGAAGTAAAGAGTTCCACGATGGCTACTGACGGGGCCCTATCGATGGCGGCACTTTGAAGCGGAGCGGCGTACGGTTGGTCGTGGATCGCAAACAGTGCGAGTGGAAGAGCAAGTGCTGAACGAAGCTGCATAAAGGAACCCTCCATCAACTGGCTCCCGTCTGACGCGTACGAACCGAAACAGTTACATCGTTGCGCCATTCAAAACTGGTTTGTAACCAAACTGCGCTTTACGTCTCCAACGAGAGACAAGGCGTTCTCGCGACCGAATGAGCGCGGCCTTCGCCGAAAGGAAAAGGATGAGCCAGTCGCTGCGCCTCTATCATTCGGCGGGCTTAGGCTCACTAACCGTGCCAATGGTACCAGTGTGTTTGTGCTTCCTAACGAGGTCGAAAATGCTTCTGCCTTCATGCCCAGGGTAAGTTTCCGACAGGTTGGGGAACATTACTTTCTCAGCGCGGTTCAGACAGCAGGTGACGTTTATAACTTCCCCATATCCCGTTTGGCCCTGATGGAAGTCCGCAAAATCACCCGACACCGCCTCTTATTCAGTTTCAGTAAGCGTCGCTGGCAACTAGGTCGTTGGTCGCTCTCTCATGGACTTCAACACACGCTCTTGTGCCGTCGCCCCGCGGCGGAGATTAAGCCGGGTAGTAATTTGCCACATTAGGTAGCCTTCCCAACCACGTGAGGGTGGATTTGTCTGAAGGCATGGTGGAAGGCAAAGCGGTGCGGATGCCGGCATAAAACCACACCCGCTTTTCTCCACAGCAATCGATATAGGGAATGCGTTCTCGACGACCCGCCGCAAGTATGCGGGAGACTACAGTCCTGGTAAGCAAGCCAGCTATGCCGAGTTAGATTCTGCTGCCGATCGTAAGCGAATTGAAGTTGGAAGAGTGCCGTTGGTCGAATCTTTGTTTGTGTATGTCGTTCTCTCTTCCGGGAGTGGCCCGCAAAATCGCCAAGATTGCGAACTGATCCATCGAGACTCCTTCCTGTTGCGTTTGTTGCGCCGAGGGGCGAAAAGTTACAGAAATGCTGACGAAAACGGCGCCCCTGATCTCTGTGCTATTCGCCAGATGTAACCTGATCCCTGCGCCTGACTCCAACTCGAGCGTAGCCAGGCAACTGGAGAATTCGATGCCCAACATCGGTCACGACTCGCCGGTAGTCCAACAGACGAAGGATAGGAATGCGGTTGTGCTGGCCCTGTTGCGCATCGCCGTCGGGTTCTTCTTCGTCATCTTCGGCCAATACAAGGTCTTCGGTTCCGGATTCGTGCGTTCCGGCTTTCGCGACTATGTCGAGGGATTCATTCGCGACGGAGCTTACCCCTTTATGGTTCCGACCCTCCGGTGGATTCTGGCCCACGCAGCGACTGCCATGGCTCTTGCCGTGGGCTATGGCGAATTCCTGATCGGCATATCGCTGCTGATCGGCCTGTTTTCTCGCGTGGCCAGCCTCTTCGGTTGCGCGCTCATGCTGGCCATGTGGCTCTCGGGCGGCTATCCCGGACCGCACGCAGCCTTCTGGCTGTACTGGGGAGCCTCCCTCAACTGGTCGGTCTTCGCGATCTGTTTCGTCGCTCTGGCAGTCGGCCATCCGGAAGAGGTGGCTTCGCTGCGCCGCATGATTTCTGCAGGATCCAGCCCCGCTGGATGGAGGCGGGAACACTCGCACGGCGAGGATTAACGTGCAGCAGATCGTCTGCCTTCTTTTGGGAGTGGATAAGCCATGACGAGAAATGTACGCCCCTGCTGCACGCCGGCGCACATTCCTCGGGGTTTGCGCCGGCCTTCGGCCTCAGCTATTCTGTGGCGATCTCGTCGATCCAGTTGATCGCGGTCTCTGGTTCCAGTCTCCTCATATAGTCGACTTCCACAAACGATCTAAGAACCATACCACCCCGTGAAACGAGAAAAGTACCCGGAAGCGGAAGTTCAAAACTGTCATCTCCGTTGTATGAAGCGATATCAACTCCAAATTGTTCCTGAACCTGCTTAAGGGCTGGATCCATTTGGAAGACGATACCAAATTGGCGCGCGACCGTATTCCTTCGATCGGAAAGCAGCGGAAATTTTAGGCTGTGTTTTTGTTGCAGTGTCAGAGAGCTGTCCGGGGTCTGCGGAGAAATTGCCACGAGTGTGACACCCCGGTCCTGAAACGCCTGCAACCGCTCCTGATAAGCCCGCACTGTCAGATTGCAGAACGGACACCATGTACCGCGATAAAACAGGATCAACAGTGGCCCTGAACGCCGGAGATCCGCGCTGCTCACGATCTTTCCGGTCGCATCGGGGAGTTCAAAATCTGTGATCGCCTGACGGGGCCGCAGCGCGCCATCGGCGAAGTGGGAGTCCCTCAACCGTTGGATAGTTGCTTCAATTGTCGGAACAACATGCGGCGGGGCTTTCTGCTTTGCCGCCTCTCGAAACCCATCGAGTTCATTCTGGAGATTCATTGTGCGCCATCGGGCAATCACCTGCCTGGAGGTTTGAGCGATTTCGGGCGATAAGGTTACAGCGTTGCCAGACAATTACCTCGATGGCCGCTAACGGCCCTTCGAACCGATGCCGGAGGTGCACTAGGATCGAACTCGATACCATGAGGTAAAGTTCGCATTCCCAGATCGAGCCAGAGTTGATTCAGGTCAACGGAGACGGAACTTTCTTTTCCAGTTGTTGTACAGATCTGATAGCACCGTCGTTCCAGCTGCTTCGTCACCGACAATTCAGAATTCGCCTAACAGAACACGCTCCCAAATTCCGTTGAAGCATTGAGGAGGGCTACGTCTGTCGAAGCGGGGGGCACGTCGCCGCCGCTGGGCCCATTTAGATGCTCAGATCTGAGCCATACCGCCATCGACACATATTTCGCTGCCGTTCACGAAGGTGGAGTCATCGGAGGCGTCAGGAAGTTTGTTAGTGTAGCGCAGTGATCTCTGGGTTCAGATCGATGCAGGATGGGGAGGCGAGGGGCCGTAAGAGCGTAGCGATTGCGGCCCCTTCCGTCCGAGCGGTTGATGTGGAACCCACATCATCACAGGTCCCATTGCCGGCCACGAATGAACTGCCAACTGCTTCTATTTGCCGCTGACAAGCATAGCCCGCTGCACAACCTTCGTGTTCCCGTTCGTGTTCCCGGCCATAGTCTCGGCCTTTGCTTCCGCTTTGGTCCGGGGGAATTCTATCCCGACAGTCTCACCTTCAATCGACAATCCTCGCAGATATCCGGTATCTCCATATTTTTGGAAGGTGACATCTGATTCCTTTTGGGGATCCAAGGAGCGCGTGGGTATGAAGTTAATGAACTCTCCCTTCGTACCGGCACTATTCCGGATTAGCACTGCGCTGGTATTTTCGTTCGGTTCGGTAATTCTGTAAGAGCCAGCAGGCAACTTGACAGTGCCTGCGTAAAAAGGGAAGGGTGCTGTAAAGACGACACTAGAGACGGCACTAGAGGCGACCTGCGCCGCGAGCGGCATTACCGACAGCACTGACAGCATTCCCATCGTCATAACAATCTTTCCAAGTTTATGCATATGAATCTCCTGACGTTATTCCGTGTTGCTTGTACACGTTTGAGTCATGAAGGAGGGAAACGTTACGAGATTTCTGCTTGTCAGTCTCACGACAATAGCCCGACTTACTCAGGAAGAACTCATCTGATCTCTCTGGTTCCTTTTAGGACGCGACTTCAACGCTATCGAGCTGGGCTTTCAGCGCGTGGGTCCAATGGGGCAGGCGTTGCTTCTTTCAAGACCCGTAACCTTTCTGCTCGTCAGCACTCCAATGTGCAGCTCACAGGAAGGCCGGAGCTGAATTACGGCTTTCCCCTTGAAATATTTGCGAGTCCTCCCGCGGACAACGCAGTTAACCTCAACGCCTCACGCCTTTGGTGCGCGGCTTAACCAATGAACAACCGTGCGAACGATTCCTGCAAAAGCTATACTCGTTCTTAGTCTTTCGCCTTGCACGCCGGCTTCAAGAGCGATCTACTGGTAACGCCGCTTTTCTGGCGCGTTGCTCGCGAGCGGTTGCCACCTAACTGAATATGACATAGACTATCTATGTCGTGCCGTGTGCCAATAACCGAGATGAGATCCCGCCCGGGATGCTTGACATGCTTATCCTGCAAACCTTGTCCCGCAACAACGAACTGCATCGATTCGAGATTGCGGAGAACATTCAACGGGTGTCCGGAAACATTCTTCAGGTAGAAGAAGGCTCTCTTATCCAGCCCTACAGCGAATGCTGATGAAGGGCTGGCTTACAGCGGAATGGGGCAAGACCGCTGAAAATCGACGAGCCCGCTATTACCGGCCCACTAAGGCTAGCAAGAAGCAGTTATCAGAGCAGCTAAAGCGTTACGAGCGGACAAGCCAAGCGATTGCGCAGATTGTTCGGGTATTGATTCTCGAGAGGCCTTCTACACGGCGCAGAGGTTGGTCGGGAGCAAATTGTTGCTCGAGGAGTGGACTCGAGCAAAAGTGGGGGTGGATGTCGTTGGAACGAGTTCTGCAAGATCTCCGTTTCGCAGTGCGAATGCTGCGCAAATATGCGACGATGTTCAGTATGGTGGGGATTGCGAGGTTCGCGCTGGGGGCCGGGGCGAACGCGCTGATGTTTAAAGCCATCATTACCTCGCTTGGAAGAATGCGTTCAACCTACTGTTTGAAGACCTGCGTCATGAGCTGCGCTTGAACCTGATTTAGTTGCTTCAGCGTGGCCTCCAAAGCCTGCCGGTCTTCAAACGAAGCCTCGTTGAGGATGTCTTTTAGCCGAAACGAGGTGCGCTGCATGAGCAAGTCGGCATCCTTTAGCTTCTTGCTGTCATTGGCAACGCCCGTGTGGATCTTCTCTGCATACAGTTGCACCCGTTTGAGGGTCTCCGAAGCCCGCCCGGAATCGCCGGAATGGAACTGTTGGCCGGCTAAATCCGTCATCTGGCTGACGAGTTTGGCATAGAGAAAGCATCGGTCCCTGGGCTGGGCTTGATCCGCCTTCACCTGAAGGGCGGCGAGAGCAGCCGGATCGTCGCCTTGGACCGCAGCAGGAGCACAGGCACAAGTCAACGACAATGTAGATATAACTACCGCAGTGGATATGAGCCGCATCTTCCACCTCACAAACACCCTCGAGATACTAGCTTTCTGGATTTGGCACGCGACACACGCCTCACTCGCGCGCGCAGTCGAATAGCAAGTTCCCACGCTCTGAGTGGTACGTTCAGGTAATCTCTGCACACGCTTCCTCGCTTCCAGATTAGGCGTATAGAAAAGCGATGCACGAGATGTAGTTCTGCCACTCAGACTCAGGATGACGAGAAAGGTTACAGCGATCTCTTTCGTGCGCACTACCACGTTTCTGCGGCTTAGGTCGGGTCCGACCCGTGTGGATCCTCACCTCATGGTCGAGGGTGTTGGGTGTAGTGCTCAATTGAGACCCTGGCCCGGCGGGTGTACTGGTTCATCGCCATGGTCGGCGACGGCGAGTCGAGCGACCTCATCCAGCCATGCTTTATACCGGGTCATCGCAACCTTCACTACGCCACGCAAAGAAGCGCTATCCCCAGTCAAGTCATGAAGAGGCAACAGCGAAGATCCCGTGAGGTTTCCTCCAACCAGAGTTCGCGTGAGAGAGTTCGAATTCGCTTGTGCGGGCGCGCTCGAAGATGATTTGATTTCATATTCGACTTCGACCTTCCTGCCGTAGCGAACTCCAAATTGAAATGAATCGCCATCGTGGATCAGGTTGGCCAGGATAGGATCGAGTGAGCCTAACGCATGCCTTACCTTGTCGTTACGCTCAACCGTTCTTATGACAGACCACGTTGCATCATCGCGACGCAGACGAGCCAGTTTGTGCATCAGGGAAGGATCTACCGCGCTCCCAGCCAACTGCCGGTCGAGTTCCTGTTGGACACTGGATACGGTCCCGAAAAGTGCCACGGTAGAGTCGATCACCGCTAACCAACGGACATCCTTCAACGTGCCAAGGTCACGTGGAAGCGGTTTCTGCACCAATACTCGAATCCCCCTGAATTCGCTGAGATGCGCTCCGTTCTCAACTGCGGCTCTGAAGATACGCTTCTGGTCGAAATGCCCGCTCACCAGAAGACTGTGCTCTCCCAATGTGCTTGGATCAGCGCCTCCCGCCGCGAATATTATCTGGTGAATGATCCTGGAATCATCGACCCCAACAAGCGAGAGAAAGTCACTACGATCAACCCAGTTGCTCTGGCCCAGCAGCAGAAAGCCCTCTGGCCGGCCGCGAGGCACTTGGTTAGTCATTCCTGCCACGATCTGGGTACCAGGAGGAATTAGCGAGAGAAGTTTCGGATCTGAGGATGCCCATGTCATCGCGACCGAGATGAGTGGGAAGAGCAGCATCGCAAGGTTTCTGTTTGCATGGAATCGCCTCATATGTTCACACTTCACTTCACAAGTAGCTGTCTAAACCCGTAAATGTTCGTCAGGCCTGCATGACATCGCAGGCTTGCGCGTAGTCAGGATCGGTGTTTGCCAGACGCGTGAGCGCGAGGACGCGGGCAATCATGACATCACGCCGCGAGCATCCAAGAAGGATCGCGCATTCTTGTTCGGACTGCCCTTCGAGAGTCGACATGACGAAGACGAAGCGCTCGAACGCGCCGAGTGCGACAATTGCGGCGAAAGGATTGTTTTCTGTTGACGTTGCAGGTTCCTTGCTGCGGATGAACGGCAAGCTATCCGGGTGCTCCGGCAGCGGCCTGATCATCTGGATTGCATACTTGAGAACCGCCCGCCGAGCCCACGAACGCGCCCACTCCATGAAAACAACGTTCCCCTCCACGCACTCTCCCATCGCACAGGCAAGACATTGCTCAGCTTTATTTTTGTCTGCGGTTAGCAGGAGAGAGAGCAGGTTTAGACGGTGCAATTCTTCAGTAAGAGTATTAAGGAAGTCGGCCACGGTTGCGTATGATGTTGCTCTTTGGTCAACGATATGCGTTGGCTGCAGCATATTCACCTCTTTCGTTCCTAAGTCCTGTCCAGTATGCCGATTGGCTTGGATAGGCTACTTTCCGAAGGAGCAGAACAATGACCCCAAGCCACGGATTGGTTTAAATGTTCGCAGAGTCAATCAGCTTCGCTTTGCGCAGCGCAAGGGTAAGGGTAAGGCTGCAAGTCGCCGGCATTCGGCACGCTCTGCTATTAAAAGCAATCGCCGGCGCGATACTCCTTCGCATGAGATATCAGATCCATGAAACCTGAATAAGTTTCAGATGGCATCATTTGTTATTCAAAGAAGCGGGGCTGCTTCCAATCTAGTTTGGCAACCTAGCTTGGCCCACGTGCAAAGGACGGGGGTGTCAAGGCGAATTTCATGTCGCGAATTGAAGACAAGGTCTGTAATCACAGCGCAGGCAATGGAATTGGTGAGGCGAGGGCGCTCCTGCTCGCTGAGCGCGCTGCGAGGCCCTGGAGAAAAGTGGGCCTAGGTCCATGCTTTCTGCCTAAAAGAAGCTCGTAACCTTTTGTCTACTCGCGACTCCAATACCACGGAGCTCCAGATATTAGAGCTCTCTCGTCGTGAAACTCAAGACCGGCGACGGTGCAGCTGAAGACTGAAGCAGGAAGCAGTGAGCTTCTCTTCTTACGACTCGCTTTCCCCGCCGGTAGTTCCAAGGACTGCACGTATATCTGAAGCACCTATGAGATAGAAGAAGAACTCGATATTCGGACTTCACGCGCAGTTACAGCACTGCGTGCAGATTCCTAACTTCTTCCTATCTTACCGGCGCAAACTCTCATTGTTAACAACCAAGTCATGCCGGCATGGTTCTGTGCCGTGGAGGGTCTATGTCTCGCAAAGCAATTACACTTTCGATCACTGGGCTGGCGCTCGTTGCATCGCTCGGAGCCGTTTCTCAAGCATCTGCCCAGGATGGTTCAGGGAACTACCCCTTGAATGGAGTCGTTTATGTGGAAACCAACAACAGCGCTGCCGGCCAGAATGCTGTTCTCGCGTTTCGGCGCAGCCCGGATGGACAGCTTCGCGAGTTGGAGAGTTCGCCCTACCTCACGGGTGGCACGGGAGTGCGCGATCTAACTTATTCGCTGGCGACGTTCGCGAATGACACCCCCGTCATTGCGAACAGGGAGCACACGCTCCTGTTTGCCGTGAACGAGGGTTCAAACAGCATAGCGGTATTTCACATCGGCCTCTACGGAGACCTGACGCCGGTGGCGGGATCACCGTTTGCCTCAGGTGGCTATCAGCCTGTAAGCCTGGCTCTCGTGCGCGACATCCTGACCGTGGTGAACAAGAACGGTGATCCAGCGCAGGCGAGCGCAGAGGCAACGGCGCAGCCCAACTATACGACCTTCCGGGTGGAAGCGAATGGCGAACTTACCCCCAATGCCAACTCCACCGTAACGGCGACTGCTTCCCCCTCGCAGGCAGTTGCGTTGCTACAAAGCCAATACAAGGACTTTGAATCGTTTGGCTATGACGAAAACCAGAAGGGATACGGTCTGGGATTTGTGTTCGGCGCCGATTTTGCAGGAGGCAAACTGCAATCGTTTGAATTGGCCGACAACGGAACCCTTCGTCAAAACCAACCCCTGGGGCTGCCCGCTAATCTTTACGTTGGCCAGACATTTGAGGGCGGACCCGCACCCGCCTTCCCGCTGGGGCTGCTGGTGCACCCTCAGTTTCCAATTCTCTACGTGGGTCTGGTGACGATCAACAAGATAGGCGTCTATGTATTCGGCCCCGACGGCACGCTGAACTTTGTCGACGCAGTGGACAATCCTGCTCCAACCAATTGCTGGTTCCTGCTTAACAAGGCAGCGACACGCATGTACGTGGTCGACACGGCAAGCAATCAGGTCACAACTTTGACGTCGCCACGGATCCGCTGGTACCAAAGGCGTTGGGCGTGACGCAGTTGAAGGGAACCGGCTTTGGTTTCGAGCTGGCGCTGAGCGATGATGGCCGATTTCTTTATGTGATCAGCCAGCAGTCCGCGGCGACTGGTTCGGCCAGCGACAATGCTCTACATCGTGCTGCAGGTTGGCGCCAATGGAGACTCGCTTACAGAGATTGAGACGGATCTTGCTTCCCTCTTACCTGCCTGATTCTCCTGAAGGCACACGTTGGCAGGGCGTCGTAGCCTTCTAGCGGGGATCGGCGCGAAGTCCGGACAGCCTGCATTCTCACCGGAGTTGAGGAGGAAGCGCTAAGGTTTTAACGGGTGCGGCATGTAGCACCGCAAAAGAGGGGGGCGCCTATTCTTGAACTATCGGTTTAGTTCAGCATAGGGTTGAGGAGAGAAGCGCCAAGGTTTTGCCGGGTCCGGCATGTACACCGCAAAAAAGGGGTCGCCCTATTCTTGAACTATTGGTTCGGTTCAGGAATAGGGCACCCCACAACTCATGAGCTGTTGCGTATGTGGTGATGCCGATACTGTAAGCGTGCGGACTTTGCCTACCTCGCCCGTCATGGATTGACCGTTGCACACCGTTTCCATCGAGAAACTGATCGACGAGGACCACAGCGCGCGTTCGATCCGGCACTGGTAGCGCGCTTGGATCTGAGCCTGTACCATGCCGGGATTGCGGTGTTGAAGGGTGCGCTGGCCGCGACCATGCCGCGCCGCAGTTGTTAAATCAGGTTGTGGCTGTATGCCTACAGCCAAGGGATTTTGATCGGCACGGGAGTTGGGGACTGGAGAACCACGGCGGCCCAACTTAAGCCGCCATAGCGGGCCAATTCAGAATGCCAAAATCACTAATTGCAGAGCCCCACCAAATTCGTCTATGATGATTTGCGCTGACCGCGGTCTGGTCTTGCGATTTCCAGGCTTTGCGCCTTCTCGACGCGGAGATGTTTGCTCCGCCTGTGGGGTGTCTTGATGCCCTTCCTACCTGTTTGGCCGGACGAACCAGCGAGCGAAGAGGTTAGGAAGATCTACGAGTATGTCACTCACCGTTGGGGCTTCCTGCCTAACTATTTCAAGGCTTTGGGTCACAATGTTCAGCTTCTCCAAGACCAGGTTGATCTCTATACGAACGCCATGTTTGAGGAGCGGGGCCTGCCCAAGCTCATCAAAGAGCAGATTGCCACCGTGGTCAGCGGAATCAACATGTCCAGCTACTGCCTCCCAGCTCATCTGGAGATCCTGGGCCGCATGGGTATGGACAAATCTCTCAGCCGTAGGCTGTCGATCGACTACAAGTCGGCGCCGCTCGATCCACAGATCATGGAGCTATTAAAGTTTTGTGAGAGGCTTACTACCCACCCAAGCGATATGCATCGCGCCGACATCGAGAATCTGCGCCAGTTGGGCTGGAACGATGCTGCAATTTTCGACGCTGTCCTGATTACGTCGCTCTACGCCTGTGCCAATCGGTTCTCAGCTGGCCTTGGTCTCACTCCCGACTTTGATTAGAAAATGAGCCGGCACGACGTGCCTGAAAAAAGAGCCACGGCAGCGTGTTGCGTGGACGAGCACAGAGTTGCTTGTCGCCGCATCTACATAAAGTCCGGGTCAACCTTAAGTCATCCTGCGGGTGAGCTGAAAGCAAGATGACGCGGTCTCTACCACGGCCGCTACCATTCGGCGTCTTTCCGCAGCCATCTCCTCCAAACCCGAAATACGCACTTGCGGCATCGTTCCTTCTTTAGCAACTGCGGAGATAGTTTTGGTAAAGCCCATTTCTGAAACTCATTGATTGTTCAGCCCGGACTCCCCTTTGCGGAACATCTGCGTAAACATCTGGTTCAGTCGTTCGTGCACGTTGCCTGGTAGAGCCGCGGGTTCCGCATTGTAGAAGATTTCCACTGTCTTACGCGTCGTATCCACCACGATGCGGCAGTCCTCGCAGTGCTCCAAGTGGTGCTCCAGTTCCCTCACCAGTTCGGGATCAAGTTCGCCGTCGAGGTATTCAGAAATCTTATCGATGAGTTGTCGGCATCGCATTGCGGGCATCCTCTCCAAAATACTTGGTCAATTCCTCGCGCAACTTCAGCCGCGAGCGTAAAAGTCGTGTTTTGATCACGGGGATGCTCAATCCGAGCAATGTGGCAGTCTCCTCTAACGAGAACTTCTCAACGTCTCGCAAAGTGAAGATTATGCGCGACTTTGGGTCCAGCTTCTGGATAACGTCCGCCAATATCTGCTGCAGTTCGTTGTTCAGACAGGCCTTTTCCGGGTCTGTGCCCCAGCTCTC
This sequence comes from uncultured Acidobacteriaceae bacterium, assembly GCA_963826875.1. Lineage (GTDB taxonomy): Bacteria > Acidobacteriota > Terriglobia > Terriglobales > Acidobacteriaceae > PALSA-350. The sequence continues at coordinate 45,516 of CAWGYP010000008.1, forward strand.
GATTTCCAGCGGGATGTAGCTGCCGTCTTCGCCTACTCGCGTCTCATCGAGCGACGACTCTTTCCACAAGGCGCGCTGCCTCAGCTTGCCCAATGCCACATTTACCGCTATGCGCACCAGCCAGGTGTAAAAACGCGCGTTTCCTTGGAAGTCCGCCAAGCCGCGGTAAGCTTTCAGCGAAGCTTCCTGGAGCACGTCCTCGGCGTCCTGGTGGTTACCTGTAATACTGAGACCAAGGCGATAAATGTGCCGGTTGTACTGATCCAGCAGTTTGACGAAAGCGGCAGGGTCTCCCGCCTGGGCGGCAGCCACGACGGATTGCTCGTTGTCTAAATGGGTCGGCATTTTCGGTGAATGAAGTCGGAGAAAAAGTAGTCTCGGCGGCAGATCCTCTCAGCCGACGTTCCATCATGTTACACAGATGGACCAATTCGAAAAAAGTCACAAGCCCGCGAAGAATTCTTGCGGGCTGACGACCATCAGAACCCAACCTGTACTTGGCACGGAACGACGGGTTCAAGACGCGGTTTAGGAGTTTCGTGGACGGACTGGGCACTTTGAGATTTCACTGTAGAACTTAGCGATTTTTACGCCTTTCTTCAGCCTAGGCTGTCAAGCTCTCCAGCGCTTGAGGAACGTGGTGATGGCTTCCGGGCTAGTGTGTTCAAACTCTTTCTGGGCCTCGGAATAGAGGAGTTTGCCTTTGGCGTCCAACACGGCAAGAGCCGGTACACCCTTGGTGACCGGTACATGGTACTTGTTCGCGAGGCTCAGGTTATGGTCGATGTGGCCGATGTCGACATGAACCACGATGTAGTACTTGGCAAGGAGTTCGGCATTGGGTGCCTGATGGTAGTAGAAGTCCAGCACCTGGCAGTCCCCGCACCAGTTCCCGCCAAAATCCAGAATTATACGTTTGTGGTCGTGACGGGCGATTTTCTCGGCGGCCTCAATGTCCGCAAAAGCATTAGCACGTTCGGAGTACAGACTCTTGTTCACATGAAAGGTGGACTGAGCCACGGCTGATAGCAAAACCTCATTGACGCAAAGAAGGGTGATCGCAAGAACAGCCTTGAGGAGAGTGCCGCGAACACTCGAGGTCATGACAGTTGGAACCTTTCTGCGAATTTTGTAGGCGATCTTTGGGTGAGACGCACGTGCAGCTTGCAGGTTACAAAATCATCTACCGTGTGCATTTTCCCCGGCAAGGCCACTCGACCTGCAAACGGACGGCCGCGAGCCAAATCCCTTGGCGATACCGCATGCGCATCGCAAGTCCGGTCGTGAAGGCACTCGGTAATGGGCCCCAGGCAGTTCGGGACCACAAAGATATTCCGGCCAGCGGAACGCCCGTCTGCGCAATTGCCAGCCCCGGTTATGGATTGTGTTTCCCGCGGTTCCCGGCCCCTCTAGTTTCGCAAGAATGAACCCAGTAAAAGCCCGCGTGCTCGCTCTGCTGGCAGTGTTTCTGGGTGCGATTAGGCTCTATGCTGCTATTACCGGCTCTATCTCAGGCATCGGTAGCGACCCGTCAGGAGCGTTGATTCTGGGCGTAACCGTGGTTGCCACAAGCGCATCCACGAATATACAACACACCACTGTCACTGATTCAAAGGGCTCCTATCACGGTACGTTTGCCACAGATAAAGGAAGTCAACGTGTAGAGACCATCGGCAACGCTCCCGAGGGTCATGACCGCCATGCGATCACCAGGGGCAAGGAGTCGCCGATAAGCGCGCACAAGCGTCTTCAAAAGGTGGCGGAAGTTTCGACCGGAATAATGAGGATGTTTCAGCCGGAGTTGACAGATCAGATTGGTCAAGTGATCCCCACGACTTCTGCTCCATGTGTTTGCCCGCCTTTGTTTGTAATGTTCGAATCAGAGCGTCTAGGAAGCGCGACGATCTGACAATAGTTATCAAGGTCGATTTTCTTTGTAACCTTTGAACGGGTTCTCGTTCTAATCGTTCAACTAAAAGAAGGCCAGGCGCAGCGGCGAGTTCCAGGAAGTAAGCGGTACCCGATACCGGCTACCCGTCTTGCGGCACCTGTTACAGCTATGGTTCAGCTGCAGGGGCGCCATTGCGCGCGGCACACAAAATGGATGGCACCATCGCATGAAGAATTCGCTAGAATCGCTCGCGTTGGCCACCAGGTTTGCAGGTCTTATCGGTGGCAGCTCGACCAGCTTGAGTGCTCAGGCCGCTCATCCCAACGGAAACTCCTCGGCGTCAGCGCAGTCCTCGCAGGCCTGCATCGACGATTCGTGAAACTCCCTCTGCGTACCCACGATGTCGAGGATATCCAATAGCGTCTGCCAAAGGGGAAGCACACAACTTACTTGTTCAACAATACCGAAAACTATTTGGGGGCAAACATGAAAAGCACATCCACAAATCATCTGTCGGCTTTGCTGTCCGGCGGTGTCTGCGCTGTGAGAATTGCGCCAAGTGTCATAGGAGCCGTCGGCGCAAACAGCGTTTGGAGCCGGCATAGAAATCGTACAGAAAGCAACCGCAGCCAATGTGATAACAAGGGGAAATTTAAGCACCGGCACGGGCAGGCTTCAGAAGCTCGGTGTGTTTACCACTCCTGCTTTCTTCGGAGGCCGATAATGACCAGAGGGTGGAATCTGCTTTCCTGCTTCCTGCTACTGATGATAGGCTGCACGCTTTCCGTCGCTCAGACCATCACTGGATCTATCACCGGTACGGTTACAGACGCAGGTGGCGCAGTGGTAACCGGTGCTACCGTAACCGCCAGCAACGTCGCGACTGGGGTGTCAGTTCCGACGCAAACCAATGCTACCGGCGTTTACACTCTTAAGTTTCTCCCGATCGGGCAATATACCGTCGCCGTAACGGCAGCCGGGTTTGAAACTTCCACGACAGCGCCTTTCACGCTTGAAGTCGCCCAGGAAGCCCGTATCGACGTGAAGCTCACCGTAGGATCCGTGAGTGCAAATGTAGTCGTTACCAGCGCAGCACCAATTCTAAACGCCGAGAACCCGACTACGGGTGAAACGATCACGGCGGAAACAGCCACTGAAATTCCGCTGCAAGCCCGCAACTTCTCGTCGCTTACCTCACTGGTAGCGGGAGCGGTCGTCACCAGTCCGTCCACTCAGAACAGTGTCACGCGGTCGGGCTACGACGGCGGCTATTTCCAGAACGGAAATCGGGAGCAGACGAATAACTACACACTGGATGGGGCCGATATCAACGAAACCATTGATAACTATATCGGCTACAGCCCCAACGTGGATGCCATTGGCGAGCTGAAGATCATCACCGGTGACGCAACTGCGGAATATGGCAATGCGAATGGCGGCCAGATCGTCATGGTAACGAAGAGCGGCACCAACCATTTCCATGGGAATGCTTTTGAATTCCTTGAGAATCAAAACCTGAACGCGGACAGCTGGAGCAATAAACACACCAGTGGAACTCCGAGCCCCGTCAGCCCTTTCAACCGGAACATATTCGGTGGAACGTTCGGCGGCCCCGTGAAGCGGGACAAACTCTTCTTTTTTGTCGACTACCAGGGAGCTCGGCAGAATACGAATTCGACGACTTTTTACAATGTCCCCACTGCGGCGCTTCGTAATGGCGATGTGCCCATCCAGGCGGTCGACGGAAGCGGAAACCCTGTCGTCGATGGAAATGGAAACCCTCTTTACCGGATACAGCACTTCACTGTCGTGAATCCTGCCGCGCAGTTCCTGCTGGCTAATCCTTCTATCTATCCCAACGAAATCGTTCCCGGAAACAACACAGTGCTCAACCTGGTTGGCGGAGGCACAGTAGCCAATCCAAACAGAAACTATTTCGGCACGGAAAAGAAATTTGTGCAGAACGACCAGGGCGATGCAAAGGTCGACTGGCAGGTTCGGCAGCATGATCTTGTTTCCGGCCGCTTCACCCTGGGCCGTGAATATGACGGCAACAGTACAGTCAGCATCCCCACGGAAATTCCCGGTAACAATGCGAATCCTTATACCGGATTCATCGTCAACTGGACGCACACGTTCTCATCGAACATCGTGAGCGAAGCGCGCGCCGGATTCGGACGCGCCCGATATACCGGGGTTCCTGTCGATGTGGGCGGCCAATTCGGCCCGAACGGCAACCAAAAGCTGGGTATTCCCGGGGTGCAGGGCTTTCCCGGTTTCAGCCAGTTCAATTTCTCCGGTAGCGGTGTGGCCGTGGGCAATATCGGTTCGAGTGGCGTTGCATCGGACAGCATTGCCAACACGTTTACCTATGGTGACAACGTGAGCTGGCAGCTGGGCAAACACACCATCAAGTTCGGTGGTCAGGCCCTGCGCTACCAGCAGAACCGCTACTACTCCGGAAACAATGGCGCTCTGGGATATTTTGACTATACCGGCAACTTCACCACCTCCAGTTGGGCGGACTTCCTGACGGACCAGGCGTTCACCTATGGCCAGGGTGAAGGTGTACCCAGCCGCTGGGGCCAGAGGCAATGGCGCGATGCCGTCTTCTTCCAGGATGACTGGAAGGTGCGGCCTAATTTGACCATCAATCTGGGCCTGCGCTGGGAGTGGGACCAACCCATTTATGAAGTCAACAACAAGCAAATCAACCTCAATATCTATACCGGCCAGGTCAGCAGCGCGGGAGTAAATGGCGCAAGCCGCGCGCTATACAACCCCTATTGGTATGGGTTTATGCCGCGTTTGGGATTTGCTTACTCCCCCGAAGCTTTTCATGATCGCCTTGTTGTGCGTGGCGGTTATGCCATTACAAACTTCCTGGAAGGCACGGGAGCCAACTTGCGGCTTCCTTTGAATCCACCGTTCTTTATTGACTCGCAGGCAAACTATCTCGGCAGCGGCCCGGCATTCCGCGCCGAGAATGGCTTCCCGCGTCCGGCCAATGCGTCGGTGCTCGGCGGCAATGTCCGCGCCTGGCAGCCAAACCTGAAGCCTGCTTTGATTCAACAGTTCAATCTCACTACGGAGTACCAGGTCAGCAACGACACCTCCCTGGTGGTCGCCTATCTCGGACAAGTTGGCACGCATCTGGTGGACCCGCGGGAAGGCAATCAGAAACTGAGCCCGACGAGCCCATTGCCGGTTTCGAGCCTGCCTGGCCTGAGCCTGGTGCAGGTTGTGAGCTATACCGAATCGGAAGCGACGTCGAACTACAACGCCGTGCAGGTTACGGCACGCAAGCGCGCCAGCCATGGTCTGGAATTGCTGGCAAATTATACCTACAGCAAATCGCTTTCCAATAACCTCGGCTACTACGGGGCGAATGGCGTCAATTCGCAAAGTGCCTATTGGCAGAACGCCTACAACGGCGGCCAGGATTATGGTCCGGCATTCTTCGATGCAACTCATATCTTCTCAGTCTCGGGCTATTACGAGCTGCCCATTGGTCGTGGAAAGCAGTTTGGCTCGGGCATAAACCGCATAGAAGATATCGCCGTTGGCGGCTGGAAGCTGGGCTTCGTTTCGAGCCTGCACTCTGGTTTCCCGGTCACCATCACCTCTACCCAAGAATACTTCGTCAACCAACGTACTACCCGCGCTAATCAATATCGTCGGTTGAAGATTCGCCACCAATCCACGAACGCCTGGTTCGGCACAGACCCATCCGAAGTCTACTGCGCAAGCGACACCGATAACGGCGTCTGCGCTTACGGCCAGGAATCGTCTACCGGTTTCGGCACCGCAAGTGTCGGATCGGAGCGCGCTCCCAGCTATAAAGATTTCGACATGGCCGCAAGCAAGAGCTTTGGCATTACGGAAGGCAGCAAGCTCGAGTTTCGCGCCGACTTCTTTAATCTGCTGAACACGGCCAGCTTGGGTCCTCCGACCCAAGGAGCCGATTCCACGCAATTCGGCCTCATCAACAGTGTGAACTCCACCGAACGTCAGATTCAGCTTGCGTTGAAGTACACGTTCTAAAATACCGATGCATGCACAGGAGCAGGCCTAGCCTGCTCCTGTTTTTTTGGTGCGCCCGGGCGACCGAAACCGGATCGTCTCCTCCGATATGGCTAATCTGTGGAACACGCTCGTCCCGGCGGTGACCTGCAACTCCACCATGATGTTGAAGCAAATGGTGATGGCTGGACAAGGCCTGGCCTTCCTGAGCAAGGTTGCCTTTCTGGAGGAGATTGCCAATGGAACGGTTGTCTGGCGACCCTTTGCAGCCGGCATGTCCGGCACCCAGCATATGGCGGTCGTCATATCGTCATTGCGCGTGTTGTCTCCCGTCACGCGGGACTTCGTGCAGAGACTGATTCAGCGGATGAAGCAGATGGAAGCAGCTTCGGTCTTGTGATGAATTTCTGCACTTCGAAAAGTGCCACTTCTGTAGTGGCACTTTGCCCGTCGCGGGTTTGGCCGCCACACCGCGTAATGCACGACCGATGCTGAACGGCGAACCGAAGCCAAAGAAAAAGTGTAACCTTCACGCGATTCATAGATCACACAAAGGACTCCAGGACTCTCAAGTCGAAAAACCCGAAGTCCACCGCTCGCAGCACCACTTCTGCGGCGGCTATGCTGCTATGAACAAAATACGTCGCGCATTGATCGCCGGCCCGGCCCGGCTTCACGAGAACTCGCTCACGGAATATGGTTCGGGAGTTGCCCGGCCTTGCGTTGAAGTCGCGGTTCGAGAATTAATAGACCGTTGTGATGGCAGCGCCCGCTTTAGCGTAAAGGTCGTCTGTGCCAAGCTGCATCTGAGCCAATCCCAAATGGCTCAGAAGTTTAAGAGTCGCTATCACAAGACCATTCTTGAATACTGGTCTGAAGTTCGACTCAATCGTGCCCTCGCACTGCTTTCCGAAAGCCCGGTTCGATCCATTGATTCGATCGCAACAGAGTTGGGGTACCAACACTCCACTAACTTCATCAACTGGTTTACTCGACAGATGGGTGTTTCACCACGGCGGTATGTCGCAAGTGTCCAAAGCGGCGCTCTACCTGCGTCGACGTTTGCCGATCAACTCGTCACGCCCTCAAGCCCGTTGAGCTCACGAGGGAAGGAATTAAAAAGTTCATAGGTAGAAATTCTCTACTTAGAGCCTAGACTTGCTTCCGATTGGCTTGGGTATATTTGCGCGGAGCGTACTTAGAAAACCTCGGCATGAGAAAGAGGTAACAGATGCAACTCGCCACTCTAGAGAACGTGTATCGTACACGCAACTATCGTTGCGCGTGGATTCTGAAAACCGGGCACTCGTCATTCGTATTAGTGGCGCTCATGGCGCTCCAAGTCGCCAGGCCGATCCATGCTCAGAACCCCGATGAGGTGCGCAAGTACATCGCCGCGCAGGTCGGCGGAATTAACAACTTGACGGTACCGCCGACGGATGCCACCATTCCCGTGCCCGCGCCGGTGGCTGGGAGCGGGAACACGCCCTACCGCTACGAGACCACCGAGGCGAAACGCTACCTTGGGAAGCAGCTGTTCCACGACCCGGTTCGGACCGTGCGCATCAACGAAAACCAGGGTCAGCCAGTTGACCTGCCCGGGGGGACAGCCTTCGGCGGAGAGTTGCAGGCCTCCGATCCATTCATCCAAAATCTTGTCACTCAAACGCAAAAGACCGGAGGGTGCGGCAGCTGCCATATCGCCGAGTCGACCGGCAAGGCGGGTCAGCAGATCAATTTCAACGTTGGCGGCGAGGGCCGCGGCTACTTTGACGAAAAGGGGACATTCTTCGCTCGCCGCCGGCCCCGGACTGACATCCTCCCGGCATTGAGGACGGAACCGATATTTAGCGGCGACGTGCTGGTGGATTTTCTACCGACCTTGACCGACATCTGGCAGGATCCGGCGACAGGTAACGAATTGGTCACCACGCCGGCCTTCTACTACCACGCGCCCACACCAACGACCCTTGACGCGACCGGCCGCCTCGACGCTCTGGACAGCGTGGGACGCAACTCGATGAACATCATCGGTTTCGCGTTCAACAACCGCCTTCTCTTTGGCGGCTTTGGCGGGGAGCCGCCAGCCACGATTGGCTCCCTCAACCCCTTCGACGACCCGGCTGGGGAAGACATCACGCTCGAGCTCCAGGACGCCCATCGCATGCTTAACTTCCAAGCGGCGACGCTCCTGCAGATCCCGGCTTTCGTGAAACTGTTCCGGGATGCATACCCGGTGGAAGCCGCCGAGGCGGACGCCCAAAACGACCAGACACTGCTGGTTAACGACCAAACCGTGTTCCGGGCGCTGGCGACCTTCATGCGCACCATCGTCACTCGGAACACGCCCTTCGATAAATTCTTAGCCGGCAATAACAGCGCTCTAACGCCCCAGCAACTTCGCGGCGCCAAGCTGTTCTTTACTACAGCCCCGGCGGGCGGGGCGGGGTGCTTCACGTGCCACAGCGGCCCGCAGTTCAACAAACAATACAACGATCCGGACGTAGCGGGAATCGGTACATTCATCGACGAGAATTTCATCAACGTCGGAATTGGCGACCACCCGATCCGAGCGCTGCAAGCACAGGCTGAGGGAGTCCTCGACCCCAGTAAGCTGGGCCCGGACGGCTTCCCCTACCACGCCGTAGACACCGGGCGGGAAGAGGTCACTCACGACCCGAACGACGCGTTCAGGTTCCGCGTCTTGACTCTCCGTCAGGCCAAGGACGCGCACAACTTCTTCCACAACGGCACGATGACCACCGTCCGCGAAGCGGTTGAGTACTTCAATGCCGGCGTGCCGGAGGATCCGACGGCGGGTGCGGCTGCGACGTTGTCACCCCGGTTTACGAATCCTCGTGGTCCGGGATTCCCGGCCGGTTTAGGCTTGTCAGAACAGCAGGTCGACGATTTAACGTCCTTCATTGAGGACGGGCTCTATGATCCCGCACACGTTATCTATGACCCGAACTCAACAACGCCGAGTTTCGCACTGAATCCAGTCGACCTTACCTACTCCAAGTACCGTCCAGATCTGGCTGCATTAGGGGCAAAGGACGGTTTCCCTATCAGCGGATTGGCAATCGACGACAACGATCCTCTGACACGGCGCGATGAAGGTCTTGAGTTCCTGGATGTAACCAATAAGCTGGGAGTTAAGTTGACGCGCGATATTAGCGGTCAGCGGGAAGTGGATACTTACAAGATTACGAACATTAGTACGGCGACCAACGTTTCGGGGATCGTGGACACTAACTTGCTCATCATTGCCCAGGGGCTCTCTAACGGCGTCCGCCTGGAAAACGCCAGCGGGATCAGCAGCAGCGGTAACCCCTATCTTCGCGTGTTTCTGCCGACGAACGGGGTCCTCAACCCAGGCCAAAGCATCGTCCGGCAGTTGATCTTCGACAAGCGGCAACCCAGTTCCAAGCCGGTGAGCTACACTCTCGACTTCCTCTCTGGACAAGGCAAGCCCTAACTGTCAGTCTCATCGGAGCCAGAGGGCTACGAAGGGCGTCGGCTGAGTGCCGATGCCCTTTTTCTTGGTGCGCCCGGCAGGGCGCACTCATTTGGAGGTGTAAGTCCTCTATACACCCGGCAAGGGGAAGTGCTCGCTGAACGGCAAGGGTGTCCATCGCGAGGTGGAATCTGAAGGAAGCTGTAGGCAACGCGTTGGCCTGACGAACAGCTAGCGGATAGAGGCTTCACGGTGGGGTGAGCGGGCCAATTTTCGCAAAGCCCAGTCCTTGCACGGAACACCGTGATGTAGATCCGACAGGCATAAGCGTGAAAGTGAATACGTAATACCCGGGGAGATCTGGCGACTTGCCTTTGGGCTACCGTCGTCGTGAGGCGCTGGGATGAGCCGCCAGAAGTCAGCAGCGGCCGTAGTGGCTTCGCGCAAGCGGAGTGAAGGACCAAACGTGAAACACGGGAGTAGGAAAGCAGACCTCGATGGGAGACGACGAAGCAGAAGTATACGCAAGTATGGCCAGCTCGGAAGGAGACAGGCGGAACCTGTCTTGGGCCGAATCTGGTGCTGAGTCTGGCGCGGCGGCTGCCAGGGAACCGAAACCGGAGGCATTGCGGCTGATGGAAGCCGTAGTGGAACGCAGCAACACGTTCAGTGCCTATGAACGCGTGGTGAAAACTCAAGGAGCGCCGGGAGTCGATGGACTGACGGTCTCCGAGTTCAAGCCATGGCTTCAACGGCACTAGGCGCGGGCTGGGGGAAGTTCGCGAGTGTTTCCTTCGCGAAGGCGTCGAGCAGTGGTTGCAGCGCTTGTTCCACTACTACATCGCCGACGGGCTGGCGCTGGAGGCAGAGGAAAGGAAACGCAATGCGAACAAATTGATGCCGGGCGCCAGTTCTCACCCGACGCGGGCTTCCGGAAGGTCGGATGAGACTTCTCGGCAATACTGTGGATGTCTTCAGGGTGAATCTGAGTAAAGTCCCCAATAGAAGAACTGCACCTGCTTCTATTGCATAGGCTATTCAGTCACTCATGCGGGGGAGCCAGGCCCGCGACAAAACACGAATACCTCTATCAAGTGCGCCGTCAGCATTAGCCGCTATCATCCGTCATCCCCATGACAAAGTGCTTACCCCGGAGAACCGCTTCTATCGCCGTCAACAGTTGGTTAGCGATGTTCGCCTTTATCACGTAGCCTAGTGCCCCTGAGCGAAGAGCTTCCTGCACAACATCAGCCGAGGATTCCTGGCTCGCGATGATTATCTTTGATTTGGGAGACAGCATACGGATGCGCCGAGCCGCTTCCAGCCCGTCGAGGCTCGGCAATCCGAGGTCGAGCACAATCAAGTCTGGTTGCAGCTTTTCAGCTTTGTGAACCGCTTCTAATCCGTCCGAAGCCTCGCCGACGACTTGCAAGTCAGAGTGCTCACCCAGCGTCCGACGGACAGAGTCTCGAAGTCTTGCAAAATCGTCTACTACTAACACCCGGACGACAGACACGCTGAACGCTACCCCGTTTGTCCTACTTTGCTGCTCATGGCTTGGAGTCGAATTGCGCGAAAAGGTTACATGGAATCCGGAGGCAGCTGTCTGGCGGGTTATTAGATCGTTTCATCGCGGCTGTTGACGCAGGTTACGAGCGTCCTGGTCACGGTAGGGACAGTCATCGCTGACTGCCCCCCGTACAGATCCGTGCGAGCGGAACTACCGCACACGGCTCTTACCTTGGATTAGAACGTCGAAACGCTCGCTAGGAAAAGGATGCAGGACACTAGGACGAGGGATCCAGCGGTCGAAGGTCGGGCGAATGCGAGTCCAGCTGGGACGGCTGCGCTGGCTGCGACGACCAAGCATGGCGCGCCACAGGATGCAAAGCCGGTCGCGGAACCGCCATAACGCCCGCAGGTTGTCGGGTACAGCATGGTAACGGTAGTAGCCGTTGACGACACGCTTCAGCCATTGGCCGACAGCATTGACCGGATCATGCAGGCGCTCACGTAGCTTCACCTTCAACGCGTGAAGCTTTGCTCGTAGCCGCTGGACCATGGTCTTGCGTCGTATAACGAAATGACCTTTGGAGTTCGTCGCACAGCAGTGCGTGAACCCCAGAAACGTGAACGTCTCCGCCTTCCCTTCCCCACGCTTTTGCCGGTTGGCCTGGGCGAACCGACCGAACTCGATCAGCCGCGTCTTTTCCGGGTGGAGTTCCAAGCCGAAGTCCGCCAGCCGTTCCCGAAACTCTCTCAGGAACCGCTCGGCATTCTCGCGGTGCTCGAAGCCTACCACCAGATCATCCGCGTAACGGACGACAACCACATCTCCGCTCGCCACTTTCTTTCGCCATACCTCGACCCACAGGTCGAAGACATAGTGCAGATACACGTTCGCCAGTAGCGGCGAAATGACCGCTCCCTGCGGAGTGCCCGCCTTGGTCTCAGACCACTTGCCGTCTTCCGATACCCCGGCCTTGAGCCACTTCCCTATCAGCCGAAGAATGCGGTTGTCGGCCACTCGATGCTCCATAAATTTCATGGTCCATTCGTGGCTCATGTTGTCAAAGAACCCACGGATGTCCGCATCGAGTATCCAATTCACACGCTTTCGTTGGATGCCCACATTCAGCGCGTCCAGCGCCTGGTGTGGACTGCGCCCCGGGCGAAACCCATACGAGAATCCCCGAAAGTCCACCTCATAGATCTGGTTGAGGATAGTGACTACCGCGTGTTGGACGATCTTATCTTCCAACGCCGCGATGCCCAACGGCCGTTGCCGGCCATCGGCTTTCGATATATAGACTCTGCGCGAAGGTTGAGCCCGATATGCTCCACGATGCACGCGGCCATGGAGATCGACTAACCTCTCCTCCAGGCCTTGCTCATACTGCTGCCAACTTACCCCGTCCACTCCCGGTGCTGCTCTCCGCTTGAGCGCAAAGTAGCTTTCCCGTAGTAAGTCGATCGTAAGGTGATGCAGTAAAGCGGTGAACCGTTCCTGCTTCCTTGCCTGCGCCGTACGGCGCACGCCGCCTAACCCCTGGGACACGCGCGCTCCACTCTGTGTCGGATGCGTGTGAGGCTGGGCGTCGTTCTCCTTGGTCTGCGCCCTTCCCTCCGCTGGCTCCGCGGAAGTCTTATCTTCTTTGTTCGTCAGCTTCATAGGTACTATGGCGCAGTCCGACCCCTCCAAAACGTACATGTCCGGATCATGGATCTTTCACCTTCCCGGACCGGTCTGCTCGCGCAGACGCTCTGGAGGTCTCCCGGTTCTCGTGCACATTGTTTCCTGACGTGCCTGGAGTCTTCGACTACGCCGAGCCCAGCGGCCACTCGCGAATAGCGCGGCTCGCCGGTGTTGCCTTCCCACTGACAGAAAAGGGTCGGCACTCGGTTGCAAATTTTCGGAGCTCAATCCTCCCGCCCGCCAGTACCTCTGTCTACGCTTCGCTATGACTCCTCACGGGGTCACAGGCAAGACTCGAGGCCAGAATGGAGTCGCTTCTCCTTTTCCGTAGGGCTCTTTCATCCCCTACAATGTGCCGGTTTATCCCGGCGCTCTCTGTCACCTGTTTTCCCAGATTGATTCGGCCAAAGCCGAGACCGCAGCTGCTCTAGCGATATGTTCAAGCAGCGAAGTAAATGTCGGACTTGCGGCAAATCTAGATAACGGCCAGAAAGATCGCGCCGTGCGCTCATCGCTTGTCGGTATACGCAGTGCTGCGGCCTCGGTGAACGCCACTCAACCCCAACAGATCCCTCGAAAAGTACGTTATCACCCAGGAAGCGTTGGGGACAGTTCGTTATGGGACAAACCCGTGGAAAGACCGCATGTTTCCTCGTTCATATGTCCTTTGCAAGGCACCGTTCCGTCCTGTCACCGGAAAAGTTTCAGGAACGCGCACCTTAACCCCCTTTCGAAATGCAGGTCAATTCCAAAGCTAATGACGAACCCGAATTACGCTGAAGCAGGGTAATGCGGTGGCACCCTATTCACCGGCAAGGCGGTTCAGGGGCAGCGAATACATATGCTGTCACCGCATTGCCCCGGTCTGGGCTTGACGATGGGGTGATCCCCGCCGGCACGTCAATTAGAACAAGCGGGCATCAAAAGCGTGCTCATAAGTCGCAGTAATTTTCAGAAGACTAGCTTCCGTGTGTTGAGGGTTCAACAGCACGTTCCACGTTTCGGGAACGAGCGCGCTTGGCACCTGCAATAGCAAGGAGCGTCTTTCCGAGAGCCAACGGTCTCCTATTGCTTGAGTCGCGTTCACATCCTCTACCCAATTCGGCGACAGCGAATCGACTTCGATCTTTTCGATGGAAAGCGAGTCCGGGCCGTCGATCCTCAATACGTGAAAACGCTCCGGGCGATCCTCGGAGTCGATCTCCAGGTGGACGAGTGTTTCGAGCAGGGCCGTGGCAGGGTTCAAGGTGCAGTAGACGACGGGGTGCCCCTTCGTGTGCCAGCGCGCCGACACAAGTAAGCCGCCTACTCCGTCCAGGGTTTCGTAATTGCTAATTCGCCAAAGGATCATGTTAGGAAATACCGCTCGCCACTGGGAAACCGGAATATCTTATGCGGCAAATCCGTAGTCGAGTTGAAGAAGCATCTCTTCTACCAGGCGCGCCCCGGCCTCTGTCCGGAGCATCTCTAGCGGACTGCGCCCCTCAAACCGAGTCTTCGCCTTGCGGAGCCAGCGGGAGGCTTTCGCGTCGTCACCAAAGACCTCTTCGGCCAGGGAGGTGATACGCGCAATCCGAACGGCACGGTCGGACTCATCGTGGGTCAGAGACTCATGGCGGGTCTTCCGGTGAACCAGCGTCCGACGTGGAACGATGAGCCTGTAGATTTCCTCATCGCTCATTCCATGATGAGAAAGAGACTCGACCGAGGCGAGGGGAAGACGGTCATCTACCAAACGGGCAAGATCACGGTCAGAACGCAGAGGCGTGACGCCGAGCTTGATCTCAATGCGGCGATATAACATCGCCGGTTCCCTTTTGGCACGAATTTCAGCAGCTTGAGCCATAGTGCCCCTCTTTGGCAACATGCCATAATTATATGGGCATTTTGCTCACTGCGCAATCCGATCGTGCTGTCCGCGAAATTCCTGAGACGACGGATTCGCTCTGGGTGAACGGGGTGCCGGCGCTCCAGCACGCTAACAAGCTCGCCACGCTGAGTGAACGACGGGCGCGGCCTACATCGGGCGGGGTTTAAACGGCACCAGCTTCAACCGCGTTGAGGGGACGAAGCAACGACCGTTCGTCGCACCACGCTGAAGCTGTTCGGGGTGGTGGTAATTTCGTCCCGAATCACCAGAATCACCAGAAGGGCAACCGCCGTGCCGAGAGTCGCTAGTGGGTATTCCATGAGAATTGGGATGCTGGGCAGGACTATTCCGTGCACTGATCAGGACTGGAATCTACTGGGCGCACCTGAACTCGGCTGTATTTCTTCTTTGAACCAACACGGTGGCGCGAGTGGGGGTTATTTCGTCTTTCCCGCATCATCCCGCATCATCCCGATCTGGGCTGCGCCGCCTCTTCATCGTAAGTGGGGAAGGGCTGTGGCGTGCGACTGGTGGGCATGTTCGTCAGGGTCGCCAGGTCCTTCTGCACCTGCGCCCATTTCTGCGGATCCCGTTTCGTGAAGATGGGAGCTTCGGATTCGGAATAGAACTTCTCGATATCTTCCTTGATCCCCAGAGGAATGGGCACCTTGGGCTGGCTGGCCAGAGCGTGCAGCAGGTTGGCGTAGGTCTGATCGGTGAGCCGATAGCCGCCCGGGCGCACCACGCGCCCCGTATCCAGATCACGATTCATCAACGGGTGGTTGGGATCGCGTGGATCGACCGGCACATCGGGATACGCGCGCCTGTCCAACATAGTCTTCCTGCGCGCAGCCGGAGGCGTAAACCTCCACAGCACCTGGCGCAGTTCATAGACTGACACCGCGAGGCTGTGCACATATTCGCCTTCGGTTTTTTCCGTCGGCCCCCTGACGGCGACCTCCCGCAGCGGCCCCACCTTGGGCACGATGAACAGGAAGACTGCCAGAGACCAGGTGCCGATCCCTGCATGGTGGCGATACGCATCCCAGTCGTCGAATGCCGCCATCTCGGAGATCTCGCGATGGAGTTCGATGGCTTCCGGCGTGGTGACATCCGGCGGTTCGTGATGGCGGTGCAGCAGAGTGACCGCGTAGGCGATGCGCGGAATGAAAGCGCGCACCGCAAAGCGGTAGCCCCCCTCGTTCACGCGCTCGCGGCGTGTTCCTTCGAATTGCTCCGAGAGCCCGTAGGTCTGGTAAAACGCCAGCGAAAGCTGCTGCATGGAAACGCGCAATCCGATGTGCCGCAGATAGTGCAGAGGCGCCATGCGATGATGCGCCACCTCGTCGATGTCGAACGAGAATTCGGTCGCCACATACCGGTGCTCGTCCTCGTCGAAGGTCACCACGCGGCCATACTCGCGGCGAAGGCGGTGATATTCAACGGGAACCGCGAGGTTTACCGCCAGCGAATGCCCGTATGTGTCGCCGATGTAATGCGAAAGTGCGCCGACCGCGAAGGCAAGTTCATCAGCATTGTGGGCGTCACGAAAGAGGTTCACCACAAAATCGCCAGTGCGGATATAGTGGGTAAGATTTGAGAACGACCTCTGGCCGAATGGATAGTAGCCAAGGTCCTGGATCACGCAGCCGCCGTACGCGTAGGCGCGCGCTTCCTCAAGCTGTTGTGGAGTGAGATTCGGATAACGGCTGAGCAGCAGGGGGACGATGGAGTCGTTCCACGTCAGGTCAATGAGCTGCTCGTGGGTAAGAAGCGAGTAGGCAGCGGAAGGCGCGGGGAACATCAGGAGCAGGAGGTATAGGACTGAACCCACTGCCGCCGAGCGGAGACTTGCCATGAAAAACTAAGATGCAGAGTTGGGAATCCGCGAGGTGAATGGTGGCAAAGGGGAATTCTATCGGAGCAAAACGGGCTATGTAGCTTGGGAGTTTGGCGCTGTACCGCTTGTAATCTCAATTGCGATGACGATCTATTTTTGGAAACCGCACGATGCATGGTCGTTCCGGATGCCACTCTCCGCGCCACCGTTCGCAGCACCCCATCGATCGCCACCGGCCGAACCACGCTTCTTCGGGGAGCAGGCATCCTATCTGAGTAAGTCGGCCGAGTCCGGCGCTCCAAGCCAGATATACGATTCGTGGCGGCAAGGTGATCTGGCAGTCGAATTAGGCGGCGAAGCGGCTCGTCGTGATCAGGGGTAATTTCGTCTGTCCCGCATCGTCTTGTCCCGCATCGTCTGTCCTAGCCAAGGAGAGTGACGGCACTGATGGAAGCGGTGGAAAACCAAAGGCAGGTTTACCACCGCTCCCACAGGCCTTGGAAATCCCTCCAGGATTTCCACACTCCCGCGGCTCAGCGACAGCTCATCAATAAAACGAAACGAAACCGGCCGAGGTGTCACCAATTAATCGCCGTCCAGTTTGTCTCAGCTTAGGGGGGCACCGCAGTCTGTCACCGCGTTTGTCTACGCTTTCCTCTCGGAGTGCTTTTCCCCTCTGCTTTTCCTTTTGACCGTGCAGCGCCGCTGCGTGATCCAACCCCCCGCCCATAAAAACCATCTAATTTATGCGGTACTTATGCAGCCACCGGGATACGAGTCATGCCACTTACGACATTAACAACTGGAGAATACAATGAAACCGTCCGCCCCGTTCCTTCGGAATGTTGTTATTGCTTTGGCGATTGCGTGCGTTTCGCTAGGCGCATATGCCAAAAATATCCAGCTAAAGGCCACATTGCTATCCTCGACCGAAGTACCTCCCAACGATAGCAAGGGTCATGGAATGCTGAGAGCCACACTGAACACCACAACCGATGCGCTTACTTATCACATAACGTTTGAAGATCTGACGGGTCCTGCCGTAGCAGCTCACTTTCACGGTCCCGCAATGCCGGGCGAGAATGGCGGCCCGCAGGTTCCGATCAAGGAGACTCCCATTGTGAGTCCGATCAACGGCACGGCGACTCTCACTGCTGACCAGGCAAAGGATCTGCTGGCCGGCAAATGGTATTTCAACGTACATACCAAGGAGCATCCAGGCGGTGAGATTCGCGGCCAAGTAGAGAAGTGAAAACCGGTGAACTGCCCGACGATTCCAGCGAGAGGCGCAGGCCAGGAAAGGGAGGGAAAAGGAGGACTGGTGTGGACCCCAAACTTGAGACACTGAAAATGGTGACAAACTGCAGCGAACGGAGGTTCGGATGGCAGTCCGAGTATTCAGTGTGGAGTTTCGCAGCGCCATCGCCCAGCGGATTTTGAACCGGGAGAGCGTGCTGGCTTTGAGCACGGAGTTCAAGATCAAGCGAAGCATACTTTACCGCTGGCGCGACGCGTATCGCTTGGCGGGCAAGGATGGCTTCAAGAAGACCCGGGGCCGCCCGCGGGGTAGCTCGGACGCATCTTTTCGGGGACGGACGGAATTTCCCCTAATGCCGACGAGGCCGTCTAGACCCCTCGTTGGAAGGGGTTCGCCAACCATGGTGAGGCGCCATGTCTGAGTCAGCGCCAGTGTGAACGCGACGCTCATCAGGGGAAATTCCGTTCGTCCCCGAAAAGGTTCGAAAAGGTTCCACTTCCCTTCGTCAATTGACAGCGATCGTCAGCGAATTCGATCCGATGCCTCCGGGATTGGTTGCAACTACGGTGCCGGTGCCGGCAGCCGCAGGGTCTTTCGGGGACAGACGAACCTACCCCCATCATTCTGCCCTGTTTGCACTGTATACGATCAATATATAAGTAACACTAACTGTATCTATTCATTCGTTCAATTTCTTCACACCTTCCAGACGGAGCAACCCCCGTAGCCGACGTTGGGGGTGACACCGTCTGTCAGCGTAAAGGCCTATCCCCGTAAGGGCCGGGGTTCCTACTTCAAGAGGCAGGATTCGCATGTGATCCCCGTCACGGAAGACGATGAACTTAACTTTGTACTCTGTCCGTGGGATTCGTCAAATTTGGACGAACTGACGACGACAATTTGGCTCGGAGATCGTGAATATAGATGCTTATTTGGCTCTGGCATAACAAAGAGTGGATCTTACTCGGTTGTGGCTTTGCATTGTTTATTGCTCTGGCTGATTGGGTCCGTCGCGGTGGACTTGCCGTGGCTAGATTCTCTCAGCGCTCCCCAATGGATCAGCCTAGGCCTGAGATACTCGTTCTTTCCGCGTGGGCTGGAGAATTGCCCATAAAGTCTGTAGCTACGGCGTTGCCACGACTCGGCAGCGATTTAATTCCGACTTGTTTGGCCCGATTCAAATTCTTATCCAATGACCGAGACCAGAATAACCATCAACTGAAGGCTTCAATCGATTACATCGACATCGCCTGCGCCGACGCGCACTTTGGAGCGCTCGAAACTACAGTCTGCCGCGTGAATCAGGCCTGCTGGCGACCAGCACAGGACAAGCAATCACTCGAACTCATTCTTGCTCTCCAGGTTGGTGGAAGACTTATGGCGTTGGCGGATCCGCAGCTCCTGCCAGGTCCAGCTAACTTGTTCTGCGGATTGTTCCCCCTCAACGGGATCACTGAGCCCTTGGCCCGAGTGACCTTGCTTAATCTTGATGACGGGTCAAAGTGGCAGATCGATTATAGATTGCAACAATCTCCGCTGATGGTGACCGAGGTTTCCAGCTTGACTCCACTGAGCGATTGATTCTGCTAGCCTCAACTGCTGCCACGCTGAAGTCTTCCCGCTCTTGGTACCGTCGAGCTAGCCGGGGCGCCGCTACGCCCCTCACGCAGCCTCGTTTCAACACTGTGAAATGGCTCAACCGTGTGACGGAGATCACAGACCCGCTTTCGGAGCGACTCCAAAATAACCATCGGAGAAGACTATGCCGAACTCGTCTCATCAGAAACGCTACCGTCCTAATTCCCAAAAGTGCAGCCCAAAATGTCTCATAGTGATTGCCGCGCGGTATGCGGACCTGATGGCTAAGTCCCCGGTGTACTGCAGATGAGCACGATCACTGCAACTCCGGCCGAGGCAACGGCGAGCCAACCCCAGGCTCCAGCAAGTGTCAGCGGACCGCGCAATTATCTGAACGCGGAACAGGGCATTAAGAGCTGGCTCCTGACTCAAGACCACAAGCGCATCGCCATCCTGTATTTGATAAGCGTCTCCTTCTTCTTCCTGGTTGGTGGACTGCTTGCGATGGTCATCCGATTTGAGCTGCTGACCCCACAAGCAGACCTGATGGCTCCAGATACGTATAACAAGATCTTCACCATGCATGGAATCGTGATGGTCTTTTTCGTGCTGATACCCGCGATCCCGGCTGTGCTGGGTAATTTCGTGCTACCGATGATGCTCGGCGCGCGCGACCTGGCCTTTCCCAAGATCAATCTGCTCTCCTGGTACTGCTATGTCGTCGCCGCTATCCTGTTGTTGTATACCGTCATTATGGGCGGTGTCGACACGGGCTGGACCTTCACCGCGCCACTTTCGACGCACTACCTCAACACCAACGTCATCTCCGCCGGGCTTGCCGCGTTCGTTGCCGGATTCAGCTCCATCTTTACTGGTCTGAATTTCATTGTGACCGTCCATCGGATGCGCGCACCGGGTCTTACCTGGTTCCGGCTTCCACTCTTTGTCTGGTCAATGTATGCGGCGGCAATCATCATGGTCTTGGCAACACCGGTAGTCGCCATAACCATCGTCCTCGTCGCTTTGGAGCGTCTTATCGGAATTGGGGTCTTTGATCCCGCCATCGGTGGCGACCCGCTGCTATTCCAACACCTGTTCTGGTTCTATTCCCACCCGGCCGTCTACGTAATGTTGTTGCCTTCCATGGCGGTGATCTCGGAAATCATCGCGTGCTTTTCACGGAAGCGAATCTTTGGCTATACCGCGGTCGCCTTTTCATCAGTCGCGATCGCGGTCTTTGGCTTCTTTGTCTGGGCGCACCACATGTTCATCATGGGCATTTCAAACTATGCAGCCCTGGTCTTTTCCTTTCTGACGATGCTGGTCGCAGTGCCTTCCGCGGTAAAGGTCTTTAACTGGTGCGCCACTCTCTACAAAGGGTCGATCACCTTCGAAGCTCCCATGGTCTACGCGTTCTGCTTCCTCGGGCTGTTTGTGGTTGGTGGCTGCAGCGGAGTGTTCCTGGGCTGTCTCGGTACCGATATTCACCTCACAGAAACCTATTTCATTGTTGCTCACTTCCACTTTGTGATGGTGGGTGCAGTGCTGATGGGGTATCTGGGAGGGCTTCATTTCTGGTGGCCGAAGATGACCGGGCGCATGTACCCGGAGGGCCCGGCGCGCATTGCAGCTGTAACAATTTTCCTGGGGTTCTTCTTCACCTTCGTTCCACAGTTTGTCCTGGGATACCTGGGAATGCCACGACGGATTGGATCGTATCCGGGTGAGTGGCAGGCTCTGAACGTGTTTTCGACGGCGGGAGCCACCGTTATGGGCGCGGGCTACTTCTTCACTGGTCTTTATCTGCTTTGGTCGCTGCAGTGGGGAAAGAAGGCAACAGCCAACCCGTGGAACGCGGCCGGACTGGAGTGGCAGACCGCATCCCCACCGATCACGCAGAACTTTCCTGAAATCCCGATCATGGATCACGAAGCTTACAACTATGACGAAATTGATGCACCGCTTCGCGTCCTCGCCGAAGACAGTTTGGTGAAGTAGTATGCGTGGTCAACGCAAATGCACCGGGCAAGGAGAGCACAATGAAAATCCTTCGTCAGATTAAATGTAGATCGGTGAACGATTGAGTTCCGCAATCTCGAGGCGGCTGAAGCTTATCTTTGTTGTCGATGACGAACGCACGATAGCTTCGTCTCTGGCGGCGATACTACAAATGCATGGCTTCTTCGCAAGATACTTTGTGAACCCCCTGGAAGCCTTGGATGCGGCCTGGGTTGAAGCTCCCGATCTCCTGATATCAGATGTTGTGATGCCGCAGCTCTCAGGGGTGGATCTCGCAATCCGTATTAAGGAAGAGCACCCAACCTGCAAGGTATTGTTATTTTCCGGACAAGCCGGGACGGCGGACTTGCTTAAGGCCGCCCAGGAACAAGGGCACGATTTTCAATTGTTGGCAAAGCCAATTCACCCAAGTGACCTCTTGTTTGAGATTAATAAGGCAGGGGACTCTGCCGGTCTTGCCTGAAAACTGAGCGTGATGCAAAAGTCTAAGCTTGGCCTTGAAAGAAGGAAAGATGAACACCACTACCGATCACATCACAACCAATGAGGAACTAAGGACCGCTGTTCTGCGCGAGATTGAGTGGTGGAAGTTCACCCTCATTCGTTCCGCAACGCCACCATGGGTTCCACGCCCGCAGCGCGCCATGCGGGCAGCGCCGACGCGAGCAACGCTGCAAGTCCTAACGCGAACGTGGCCGAGGCCAGCATGACCGGATCCCAGGGCCTTACGCTGAATAATTGCTGCGTCATCAGCTTGCCGGCGCCGATCGCGGCGGGTATGCCGATCGCCAATCCGATGGCCACCTGGGAAAAGGCGCCCCTTAGCACCATGCGCATGACCCTTCCGCGATCGGCGCCCAACGCCATGCGGACGCCGATCTCACCCGTGCGCTGCTCCACCATGTAGGCCATCACGCCGTATAGGCCTACCGCCGAAAGCACCAGCCCCAGCGCACCGAAAAGAGTCGTCAGGGTCGCAATCATATCCTCCTGCTGAAAGTCTCCACGGACAACCTTGTCGTACGAATCAGTCCCATACAGCACCAGATCGGGATCGACACTCGCTAACGCTTTGCGCACATTTTCTTCTATTCCCGGAGGATTGCCGGGCGCCCAAATCACGATGTTGTACAGGTAGTGTGACCAGATCTCGCCAGCCTCAAAGGCAGGATCGTCCCAATGGGTGGTCTGCGCCTCCGATATCCAGTACATGGGCCCGATCGGGTCCTTGTAGTCGTAGGTCATGTAACGCATGTCTTTCACGACGCCGACGATTTCATACTTGGACGCATATTGGATCTTGTTCGGCCCGAAATGCTTGCCGAGCGGGTTCTCGTTTTTGAAGAATCGCCGGGCGAAGGCTTCATTGATCACGGCTACGGGGCGGGTGGTGGCCGTGTCATCCTCCGTAAAGGGACGGCCCATGGCCATCTTCGCGCCGATGGTTTCGAAGAAGCCCGGCATCGCCCGCGCCCAGCCGGCGCTCGTATTTTCCTTGGCTGGGGGCTCGGGTCTGCCGGCAATGCGAACGCCGTCGTTCCAGCTGTCCCCCGACATCGGCGCATAGAGCACAGGCGCCACCATGCGCACACCCGGAATCTGCCGCAGGCGATCGTCGATCTCGCGGAACTTCGGCTCCATTTGCTCGGGCTTGTCTGTACCGAGCGTGGGGTTGATCGACACGAGATAGCGGCCCTCGGTCGCAAATCCAAAATTCTGGTGTTCCAGGTTACGCAGACTCTTGCCCAGCAAAGCCGCGGCGGACAAGAGTACAATCGACATCGCGGCCTGCCCAATCACTAACGACTTCTGTGCCCAGGAACCACGTCCACTGACCGCGCGATTCGCTCCGCGCAGCGCCTCGACCGGATCGGCGTGCGAGGTGGTCCACGCCGGAGCGACCCCGAACAGAATGCCGGTGAGCAGCGAGACCCCGAGCGCGAACAGCAGCACAGGCCATGAAGGAGACGCGCTCACCGGCACATAGTTGTTCGGGTTACCCGCCTCGAAGGCCAGGTAGAGAATCAGCCTGGTTCCTGCATAGGCCACCACAATCCCCAGTACACCCCCGGTCACAGCCAGCAGCACCGACTCGACCAGGGCCTTGCGCACCAGGCGACGACGGGATGCGCCCAGGGCCATTCGTATCGATGTCTGTGCGCGATCTTTCAGCCCCCGCGCCAGCATCAGGTTGGCCAGGTTGCCGCAGGCCACCAGCAGCACACAGCCCGCAGCCACCAACAGCAGCTTCAGCCCATCCTGATATTGATCGCGCATCGCCGCGACGCCGGCATCGCCCGGCGTAAGGTGCAGGGTGTCTTGTTGCCAGAGCTGCTTCTCTCCCGGCTGCATATCGGGCACGTGGCTGGCGAGCCAATCGTGGAATTCCACTCTGAGTTTGGCTTCGAGCTGGGTCGGACTTACCCCCGGCCGCACACGGCCCAGCAGGTCGAGAAAGGTTTCGTCTGGCCGTTTGAGGCGCGCCGTCGCTCCATCGATGATGAGTTCCGAGGTCAAAGGGAGCCAGAAGTCGGGCATGCTGCCGCCGCCGAGCCGCGCGCCATAGAAGCCTGGAGGCCCGACGCCAATCACGGTGAAGGGATGCCCGTTGATCTGATAGCCCGCGCCCACCACGGTGGGATCGCCGCCGTACTTCTCTTTCCAGATGCGATAGCTCATCACGGCCACCAGGGGTGCGCCCTGCTGATCATCGGCATCGGTCATCATGCGTCCGATCCATGGATTGATGCCGAGGGTGCGGAAGAAATTGCCGGAGACGTACTGCCCGTTGCGGGTATCTGCCGGCGCCTGCGATCCGGCTCTACGCACGCCCAGCGGCGCATTGCCCGCCTGCAGAGCCGCCAGGTCGGTGAACTCCGGCGTGTGAGCGCGAAAATGCTTGTACATCTCCCAGGAGAACAGGGCGAAATCTCCGTCGCTCCCCTGTACGTAGCCACCCCAGTTGCAGCAGCGAATCTTGTCGCCGATCCGCCATAACTCCTCGGGCTTGACCACCGGCAGA
Organism: uncultured Acidobacteriaceae bacterium; assembly: GCA_963826875.1. Classification (GTDB taxonomy): domain Bacteria; phylum Acidobacteriota; class Terriglobia; order Terriglobales; family Acidobacteriaceae; genus PALSA-350. The sequence goes on from CAWGYP010000008.1 coordinate 69,670, forward strand.
GACTTCAGCATGACCTGATGCACCAGGGTGAAGATGGCGGTGGTGGCTCCGATGCCCAGGGCGAGGGTGATGATCGCCGTGAGCGCGAAGCCCGGGGCCTTTCGTAATTGGCGCAGCGCGTCGCGCATATCTGCCAGCATGCGTTCCTCCGAGGGAAGGTGGGGTTGCGTCTCCGATGTAGGGATACGCAAACTCTACCGCGGCGGTTCCGTTGGCTCGAGCTCCAGTGGAGCCATCACCGGTGGAAGATTACAGCGCCTGTTGATCTTCAGATTCAACCCCACGGATTTCCATTGCCATGAGTGAATCGCCATGCAACCATCTCAATGCTTCCCTGGGCATTCGCCGAGTCTCAGAGCGCTCGAGAGGTCCGCTTGAAAGCCGATCGCGACACACCGCCCATTTGGCTGATGGGTATGTGCAACGCCACCATGGGGTTCAGCAACGGCATGGTGTTGTTCGCGCTGCCGCAGTTGTTGGCCGCCGAGCACGTTCCCGAGTGGCAGATTGCTGCCATTACAGCCGTCGCATTCTCTCCTAATTTCTGGAGTGTCCTCTTCGCTCCCATTCTCGACGTGCGCTTCAGCCGCCGTTGGTACGCAACTGTTTTGGCCTCGGTATGCGCCATCTCAACGGCCGCCGGTGTCCTCTGTCTGCATCATCTTGTCCTGCTGGAAATCGCCATGGTTGTCTCTATCGCTGCCGCCATCTTATCGAGTTCGGCGATGGGAGGCTGGTTCTCGAACATCACATCCGAAAAGGACAAAAATATCCTCAGTAAGTGGATCAACATCTCCCTGATTTCCGGCATCGGGGTTACATCCATGATTGGCGGTCAACTTGTTCGCCATCTCCCCATCATTCTTGCTGCGACTCTGGTCGGGGTGATCGTTTTTCTTCCCGCCACAATCTTCGCGATTATTCCTGCTCCCGGCCCAGACCGCCGTCTCGCCGGCGAAAGCTTCACTCAATTCAATCGCGAAGTCCTCTCTCTTTTGCAACGTCGCGAGGTCTTGATTGTGCTGCTTCTCTTTCTGCTGCCGTGCGGTTCTTTTGCACTCACGAATTTGCTCGGTGGTCTCGGCGGCGATTTTCACGCTTCAGCAAGCGCTATCAGCATCGCCGGCGGCATAGGAGCCTTCGTTCCGGGAATCGTTGGCTGCGCGCTCTTTCCGATCATCGCCAGGCGCCTACCGCTGCGCTTGTTCTATCTCGCGAACGGCATTGTCGGCAGCATCTTCACGCTGAGCCTGATTTTTCTGCCGCACTCGACTGGTACATTCGCTCTGGCCCTGTTCGGAGAATTCCTCTTCCAGGCAGTCTCATTCTCGGTCCAGATTGGAATCGTCTTCGAGGTCATTGGACCCGACAATCCGCTGGCGGCCACTACCTTCAGCTTTCTGACGGCCGCTACAAACATACCGGTCACCTACATGATGGTGGCCGACGGGCACGGTTACTCCGCTCGCGGAATCGCAGGAAGCTTCGGGCTAGACGCCTCGATCTCTATTGGGGCCTGCTTTTTGGCTGGGTTGTTGCTGTCAAAGTTCGATCGCAGGACCTTTCGCGCAAGCCCTAAGCTTCCGGAAGTCGCAGACGCATTGCAGCAAGAGAACTAAGAAGGAACATTGACCAGCAGTACTTGGCTGAACAATGGATGTCCCTTCAATGCTCGGCCTCCCGTGGGGGGCTTGGTGTTTGGTTGTCTGTTTTCGGTTAAGAGGCCGACCTCATCAACGCCCGTGGTCCGGACCCCCCCTACCACTTGCTGCAGGTCCTCTTCCTTAAGCTTGGCCGGCGTTTTGTCGAGTTGAATGTCGCCTCTTTGTTTCGACTCCACCGCATCATGCGCAGTGAATTGTCTTTCTTTGCTCATCGCTTTTTCCCTTGCCTTTAACGTATTTGATACACCTTGACTCGGCACGGCCCGTAACCAGGACATGTCTATCTAGACGACAAGGGCGGTGACAGACAGGACGTACGCCATCAACCTGTGTCTGAGGACTTCTTGAGCTCCGCTGGGCGGCAATCGTCTTTTTTCGCGCCTCGTGTAGCCTGATCTTTTCGGTTGCCAAGACCCCCCCACCATGGCCGCTGTAAAGATGCACCATATTAACTTCAGCTATTCCAGATTTCAACGAGAGTTTAGCCGGATCAAGGCAAACTGGAATTAAAGAAATGGACTGTCCCCAAGGTTCCTTTTCAGACTCCACCGGGACTGTGTTTGACGGCGCAAGGAGAAGTGAAAAAGCTCTGAAACTGGATTGTTCCAAATCTCACGAGGGATAGGTATCCTTGTCGCTGTATCAGGCCTGCCCTGGGTTGTTCAACCTCTCGATAGATAGGACAAGGAGATCCGATGAAGAGTCGCACAATGTACCTTCCTTTGTTTTGCCTGCTTGCAGCCTGCTGTTTGTTCTCTATATCCGCCCGGGCGCAGAACGGGGGCGGTTGGCAGGTGGTGAAGGCGGATTGGGGCGCGGGCAACCGATGGATGGACGTCACGAATCAGGTCCGCAGGCTCCTGAACGGCAACGGTGTAGTCATGGTGAACAACGCCAACATGGGCGGCGATCCGGCTTATGGCGCAATCAAAACTCTGCGCATTCAGGCCACGAATTCTCGCGGCCAATCGCAGCAATTCACCTATAGGGAAGATTCCACGATTAATGCCAGCCAGTTCAACAATGGCCGGCCAGGGGGTCCAGGATATCCAGGGGGTCCAGGATATCCTGGAAATCCAGGATATCCACCACCGAACCCCGGTTATCCCGGCGGCGGTAACGGCTCTCTGCAAATCACACGCGCATACTATGGCCTAAACAATCGGACCAACGACGTAACCCAACTCCTTCGTGGCATGGTGCGGAACGGAACACTCGCCGTGCAGGTGAACAACAACAACATGGGCGGCGATCCCGCTAAGGGTGGTGACAAAGTGCTTACCGTCATCTATCGCTTCCAGGGACGGGAGCGAACCTCCACCGTTAAAGAGGGAAATCTGCTCAGAATTCCGTGAGGGTTTGGAGCAACTACAGCTCTCCGGGCTGAAGAGGTTGCGGGGAATTTCGTGGGCCTTTTCGGGGACCAGACCCGTTTTCCTCTGGAATTACAACCAACACGCAGCGGTAGTACAATTGCCCCCGTTCATTCCTTGGGAACCGACATGCAAGGCCCCTCCCCGGTCCTCCCGGGTGATCCCCCCTGTGTCTGCTACCCGGCGTTCACCCTTGGTCGTGAAAGGAGAAGCAATGCCGATCAATCCCGGTCGTTATTCTACTGTTCATCTCGCGGCTCTCGCGTTTGGCCTCCTAGCGCCGCTGTTCGCTTTCGGGCAAGAGCCCCAGCCTGCGCAAGTGGCCAGTCGCTTTGCCGGAAACTGGGTTGAAGATATGTCTCAACGAAAAACGGGCGCAGAACGCAGTCTCACTTTTCGCAAAGGGGCAGACGGGCTGGAAGAGGTGCGAGGGTCGTATAGTCGTCCTCTCGTGGAAGCTGTGCGCTTTGGCGCCGGTCCGTACGCATTTGGTGAGCCCAACGCCACGATGGAATGGAAGCAACAGGGAGAGGGACGCTTTGAGCGCACGATGATGGCAAACGGCAAGACTGCGGAAACTCGCGAGATTACCGTTTCACCCGACGGTAACACGTTGACCGAAGTTTCGGAAAGGGATCTGCCCAACGGCAAGAAGTCCACCACGACGATCGTGTACGCGCGCACGTCCGGTTCCGGTCAGAAACTGGAAGGCGTCTGGAATCCGCAGACCGTGCGGTCCGACACGCCTGACAAACTGTCGATCCAGGCCGTAGGGAGCGCACTTAAGGTGTCCACCGAGACCGGGATGAAGTATGTCTTTACATTCGACGGAAAGCCCGCCGCCGTAACAGGACCGAACCTCATTTCAGGAACAACGATTACCGGCAAGATCATGAACGATGAGGTAATCAAGACTGCGTTTGCGAGGCTAGGAACCCCGACAGGCACGGGCACCTGGACGCTTTCCGCCGATGGGAAGACGCTCACCAGAAGTTTCATGACGTTGGGACCGGACGCAAGTAAGGAACCCTCGGTAACTGTCTTCAAAAAACAATAGGCCGTAACATCGACGTCCCGAAGTGACACGAGCAAGAGCGGCGACTGTCTCACGCGCCTGCTCAGTTAAGGTTCGGGAAAGCTCAGCCCCTTTCCGGAGTGTTATCGGAGCCGGAACTTTCCGGGGACTCTCTTTTCCCTAAGTGGGTGTCTCGTCTGTTTGAGCACTCAATTCCCGGCCGTGTACACCTTGCGGCACTTCAATCGGTCATGCACGGGCTAGAGGAGTTCCTCAGTGCCTTCACAAGATCCGAATGGCTCATTGGTTTGGACAAAAAAGCCCAGTCTCGACTGCGGATCTCGTTTAGAGTTTCTTGGCTAAGATCTCCTCCGGACATTAGAATCACCCGCAGTTCCGGTTTATGCGCTGTGAATCTCTCAGCCAACATCAAGCCTGTCGTTTCTGCCAAATTGTAGTCCGATAGGAGCAACTCGACCTGGCCATGCCCGGAAAAGGCTAGCTCAGCATCAGGTGCGTTGTCCGCCGAGATGACCGCGTGACCCAGGCTCTCCAGGAGACCGGTGAGAACCCCAAGTACCGACACGTCGTCATCAACCAAGAGAACTTGCAATGGGCGCATTTTTTCAAACATGGCATCGGGTGCCGGCCTGAAGGCCGGAGCTAGCGGAACGGTTCCGGGGAGAGTTGTGGTTAGCGAGATGGAATTAATAAAGTCTCCGCAGTTCTGGTGGCCGTCTAGATGCAAACGCAATCCGTCAAACATCTGGGTAGTGACGATGGTGCCCCAACCGTTACAGATTCCTTCCGCCGTTTCTGTTAATACCCGGTCAAAACGCCGGTCTTTGGTGGAAATCGACCATCAATCTGGAATGGGGGGAAACCCGGACCAAGCAGTATGCGGTCACCAGATATCGCCAAGATTGACAGAATGTCAAGCGGAGGAGCCATGAAAAGGCGATGCTTTTTTCTCTTCGCATGGGTCCTAGCGTTCGGGGCTGGGCTGGACAGCTTACCCGCGCATGCGGCTACGCCAAGCTTCACCATCTCCGCGACGAACGTCACAATGCCGTCCAGCGGCGACGGTTCCATTCCGTTCGCGCTGACCTCAGTAGATGGCTATGTCGGGAATGTCGCTGTGCAGTGCCCAGAGGTGAATGCGCCAGCACGGGCAAGGATACCGGTTTGTGGCGGCGGACCTCTCTTCGCCTTTGATCTGACCGCAAATGAGACGGTGGACGGGAATCTCGTCCTCACGCCCTATGGCGTCCCCGTCCCGCTAGCCGCCGGCGCGTTGCTGGTCGGACTCGCTCTTCGGCGGCGGCGAACAGTTGGCTGGGCCACATTGGCGCTCGTTGCTGCCGGCACTCTGGCTAGTCTCGGAGGGGTCGTCGGTTGCGGTACTGGCAATTCCAGCATGACTCCAGGTACCTATACCTACACCATAACGGGGACTGACGCTAAAACTAACGTAGTCGTCAGCACAACGGCCAATGTGACCGTGCACTAGACGAAACCGCTATGCGCCACTGCGCCATAATCCTTTGAAAATCCGACATCCCTTCATATAGAGCGAACGAACCTAGCGACCTTTGAGGCACGAAATTATCACCAATGCGCCAAGAAGAGCGGCAGACCCTATCAATGCGGCAATGAAGACAAGCTGAATGACGAAATGCGGCGCGGCCGGCAGCAGGGATTTCCGGGACGGCCAAGTGGCGGAGGCCGCTACATCGGGAGATGAAGTTCGGCAACACTATCTTGTAGCGAGTCATCGAGATTCTAAGTTGTCAATAGCTGCCTGAGTAACCTGTCTACAGTTATGCACATAAGACTAACGAAGATGGCACTATCGCGCCATACTGGAACGGATTCGGAGAAGCCGCTTGAAGAAACTTGTCTTGACCGCCATGACTTTTCTGTTCCTCCTCTGTGTTGGCCGCGCCGCCGACTTTCCGGATATGCCGCCGGTCAAGGAAGGCCTGTGGAAGATACACTCCGTCGACACGACGGCCGGTAAGCCGCCAACCGAATCGACTATGTCGCTCTGCCGCAACCACGCCTACGATCAGCACGTCCGCGACGTCGCCCAGAAGACGCTCTCCACCTGCAACACTCTCTCCGATGTGAAGCTTGGCAGCAAGCGCACCCTGACGATCAGCTGCAAGATCAGCGGAAGTACCATCACCACCAAGAGCGTCCTCACCGCAACCGGCGACAACTATTACCGCTCCGAATCGGAGACTACGTATAGTCCTGCGCTCTACGGCCAGAGCCACCTAAGCACCGTGAATGAGCAGACCTACGTGGGCGCCTGCCCTTCTGGCATGGCCCCTGGAGACCGCATGCTTGCCAACGGCGAGATTCAGCACCGCAACCTGCAGCTCCCTGCTCAGCACTAAAACACAAGGACGTGCGACCACATCCCGGCGATTGTCCAGACCGCGAGCGGCGACCTGGAGATGACCGACACCTGGAACCGCAAGACAATCGAACATGGTCAATTTCCTCTGGTCGATGTTCCTAAGTGAGCGCTCTGTCGAAAAAACATTTCCAAGAAAGGACCGTTGAACCGCAGATCTACGCTCCCCCGGATTTCCTGTCGAGATCCGTGGCGGCCGGTTCCCGTACATATCCCGATTGCACGGCAAGCTGAAATCACCGGAGTCAGAATGAGCGCGTGCATGTTCACTTACTGACTTGCCGGGCCGGATTTCGGCGCGCCTCGCGACCATAAACCAATAATGTGAATGTTCCTGGTGTCATGGGCGGAGGGGGATGAGGGTCGTCGGCAGTAGATTGGGGTTGTGGGCCGAGCTCCGCCGTCACCAAGTAAACGCGATGTGTCTTTGGGTCTATCTCCATTGTCCGCGCTCCGCGCTGAGTCGGGACATTGGTGACCACCGTGTATGTATCCGGTGAGTCCTCGTGAATTACCGACAGCGTGCCAGCCCCGTTTGAACTGAATACCAACTGCGTACCTGGATCGAAGCGATTGGCGTCTACGCCTTCGCCGATGGGCACAGTGGCCACCACCTTTCCCGTTTCTGCGTCCATGGCAACCATCGTCCTGTTCCGGCAGCCGACAAAGAGACGGCGATGCTGACGGTCGATAGCCATGCCCGAAGGGCTCTCGCCAGGAACGAGAGGCCAGCGGTTGAGAACCCTTAACGACTGCGAGTCGATCTGCAGCACCTCACTCTTGTCCTCAAGATTGTTGTAGACGTGACCCCGACCGTCGGACGCCGCGAATTCGGGTTGCCCGCCAAGCTCAATCGTCCCGGCGACCGCGCCAGTTGCGGCATCGACAGCAGTGGCGGTGCCATCGTGGTTGAAGACAAAGACCCGCTTTGAAACGGGGTCGTAAATGATCCCGTCGGGACCCTTACCCGTCCTTGCGGTTGCGATCGTCTTCAGGGTTCGAAGATCGAAGATAGTAATCTGATTTGCCTCATCCTCACTGATGAAACCGCGGTCAAACTCGTGGGCGATGGCGATGCCATGCACGCCATGGATTCCTGGAATGTCACCAACTACCTTGTAGCTGTCCGCGTTTACGACCATCACATGGGTCCAGCGAGAGATGTAGAGCCGCCTCGCGGTGGAGTCCATTGCGAGATAATCCCAAAAACCCTCGCCACCAAGCGTCAGCCGTGCGAGAGGGCGATAATCAAGGGGTGCGGCAGCTAGAACCCTGAAGCGGATAGGGTTGGAGAGCACAAATGCCACGATGGCGACGAGTAGCGCGATCCACCGCACGTAACCGAAGTTCCTGATCCTCACGAATTGCTCCTCCTGTCGGCAGCCTTGGCCGAAGCCCGTAAACACAGGCTATGCACGGTGAGCTGCTCGCTTCTACTTGTTCGTCGCCAAGCGCCTGTTTTTGGGTGCAGGATGAGGTTGATGTGAGCGCGCGCTTGCTCGTTGAGGGGACGAGCGTTGACGCTTGTCCCACAATATTTGGAACAGATCAGATGCTTTCAGATGGTTGCAGTAGTGATGGGAAATGCGTCGACATGATAGGGATTGCCGCAATGGCCAGGCTGTCACTGGTATTACTCGGTCATGAGCGAGAAGTCCGTGTCAGTAAACCTTTGATCACGTTCATGTCGAAATTAATCCCGCGTGCGGGATCGGAAAAGAATTCCCTGCGATTGAGTTGGCTGTCTTCGTAGCGGGAGAAACTACCGTCTTCGGGGTCGATGACCCAGATATGCGGGCCCATGGTTCGGTAGTCTTCAAGCTTTCGCTTGAGCCGGGAGAGGGTGTCTTCGGGGGAGAGGACCTCAAAGACAGCAATCGGCGGGTGGGTGACGATCTGCTCAACGGGCAGGCTGCGATCGGACGGCCCCGACCTTATCCTCTGGGGTAGCTCCACGCTGACATCGACGCTGCTCGAACATGGGCTTGCGGATGAAGTCCTGCTGGTCGTCTATCCGGTCCTGTTGGGCACGGGGAAGCGCTTCTTTGCGGAGGGAACCCCGCCACGCTCATTCGAGCTCCTCAGCACGAAAGCAATGCCGTCCGGCGTCATCCTCAGTACTTACAAGGTCGCCGGGCCTTTGAAGACCGGATAGTTCGACGACGCGACATCGTCAGTGAATACCGGAACGCCGTAATCCAGCAGGCATGAAAGATGTGCCGAAGGCGATTGAGGCCGTGTGGAAGATCAAGTCCACACGGCTCATCGGCGCCATTGCCCGGGTCACCCATCGCAGAAGAACTGGCCCAGGACGCCCTGCTCTCGTTGCACGGCCACTTGAACTACGGCTCGCTTGTCATGCTCCACCTGCCAAACCCTGCGCCAGACCCACTGTTAATCTAGGCGGGACGGAGGACCAAACATGCTTGATGTTCATCCACCCCACGAGAAGATGCATGGATTCAAGGACTTTCTGTTGCATCTACTCACAATCACCATTGGATTACTGATCGCCCTCGGCCTTGAGAGATGTGTGGAGCACTGGAAGCAAACGGAGCTGAAAAAAGATGCTGACACAAAGCTACGCCAGGAGATTCGAGACAATGCAAAAGAAATAGCCTCGGTCCATAACGCAAATGCAGCTGAACAGGCAAATCTCAAAAGAATCGCCGACTTTCTGAGTGCGCGGAAGAAGAATCAGTCATATGACAGTCGTCAGCTTCGGCTTGATTTCACAGTCGGCGACTTGAAAAGTGCCAGTTGGAAAACAGCGGCTGCGACCGGAGCGTTGGGGTTCATGGAATACGATCAAGTCCAAAGTTATTCGGCTGTTTACCAGCTTCAAGACAAGTATTCGGCTCTGCAGGACCAGACTATCGACGAGTTCTTACAACTTCAGTCTTACGTCATCTATGGTTTCGATCCCGAAAAGATCACTCCTGCCGACGCTGGTGCAGCAGAGTTGGAAACGCGGCGTACGCTGGCTCACTTGACGGCGATGGATCAGGTCGGCACCGCCCTCGCCACGGAATACGACGCCGTCTTAAAAAGTAATTGAAACAAACTCGTTCCTCTGGGCTCTCACAACCCGGGAGCGATCTCGTGCTGCGGATTACGGTTTCAGGCCGACTCGTCGGATCATATCAGTGAACCTGTTATCGTCTCGCAGCGGATCAAAAATAGGTTCCACTTTGAGACTTACGAGGCAGGGTTCCCGATCGCCGAATGCTTCTTCCAAAGCTTGCAGCGCTCGCTCGTTGTCATTCAGCCCGACCCAAATGATTGAGAGAAACCAGCGCGGCACGTACGCGTAAGCAGCAGAAAGCTGATCTAAACGTTGCTTGGCCTCGCGGGTGCAGCCTGCTCGTCCTAAGATGTAAATGAGCGATGCCTGGTTGAATGGATTGTCTGGCCCGAGTTGAGTCGCGGTCCGCATGGCAGCGATCGCTTCTTCGTATCGCTGTTGCTGCGCCAGCGCCAATCCGAGACCAAAGTATAATTGGTCCCACTTTGATTCGAGTTCAACGGCCCGGCCAAACTGATCAATGGCTTCGGCAAATCGGCGCGCGTAATAAAATGGCCAACCGACTTCCTCAATCGCGATAAGGGAGAAGGGGTCTAGCGATTCCGCACGGCGATGAGCGGCAACCGCTTCGTCGCCTTGGCCGGCATATCTTAAATAAACGCCGCGCTTCCAATATACGTACGGATCACCCGGCGCGAGCTCAATCGCGCGCTGCGACTCCCGATCTGCTGCATCCCAATTCCAATCATTGAGCAACCGCAGCAGACTCAGCACAGCGTGTGCTTCAGCCAAATTTTCGTCTAACTCCACCGCTTTGACTGCCGCTGGTTCAGCCTCGGCAAACGCCTTCTTCGGCTCCATACCAAAGAAATAAGCGAGTTCTATGAAGCACTCGGCTAAGCCGGCGTAGGCAGCGGCATAACCGGCATCGATCTGCAAGGATTGGCGGAAATACTGGATCGCTTTACGTTGTCCCTGGTCTGTTAATTGCCGCGCGAAAAATCGCCCATTGAGATAGAGCGAGTAGGCTTCGGGATGAACCGCACGGGAAACGCTGAGGAGCGCTTCTTCCTTTTGACTAAGGTCCGCACGAATGCCGACAGCAACCCCGCGCGCAACTCTACTCTGCAGCCCAAGGATGTCGGAGAATGTGCCCTCGTACGACTCGGCCCACAGGTGCTGGCCGCTGGCGGCATGGATAAGCTGAACAGTAATGCGCAAGCGATCATCCGATTTCATCACCGAGCCTTGCAACACAGCTTGCACCCGCAACGCACGCGCAATTTGAGCCACCGCCTCACCTGTACCTTTGAAGCGCATCGCTGAGGTACGCGAAACCACGCGCAAACTCGCAATCTTGGCCAATTCGGTGATGAGAGCCTCCGTGACTCCATCCGCGAAATACTCTTGCGCGGGGTCTCCGCCGAGGTTGGCTAAGGGCAATACCGCTATCGATTCGAAACGGCACGGAACTTCGACACTGCGCACTGAGCCGGTAAAACGGTATCCCCGCTTGGGGACAGTCGCGATGTACTCTCGTTCCTGCGTCGTCCCCAGTGCCCGGCGGAGGAGGAAAATCATTTGGTTAAGATTGGCTTCCTCGACGAAGGTCTCTGGCCAAACTGCTTCCATCAGTTCTTTCTTGCTGATAACTACTCCGGGGCGCTTAACGAGTTCAATCAGGACCTCGACTGCCTTGGGTGGTAGGGCAATCAGCTCACGGTTGCGCATAAGGCTTCGCGCGAGCGGATCCACCCTGTATGGGCCGAACTCGTAAGCTGATGATCGGAGGGTCAGCACGGCAGAGATTCTACCGGAAATTTGATCATTTCTTGAGGATTTTTGAGCGTCCGCATGTCATGATCGCGCATCGACACCCGTCCCAGGCTGATCGGTTTTGACGGTCTCTCACGATATGGGGAACAACACTGATGATTCCAAAATCCGTTGTTCAGAAACTCAGGACTTCACTCCGCGGTCAGACGTTTTGCCCAGGCGAGCCTGGATACGATGAGGCGCGCACCGTCCCGAACGCGATGATTGATCGGCGTCCGGCGATGATCGCCGGTTGCGCAGGCGCGGCCGATGTCATTGCCTGTGTGCGCGAGGCTCGCGAACACGAGCTTCTGGTTTCGGTTCGTGGGGGCGGACATAGCATCGCAGGCAAGGCCGTCTGCGAGGACGGCTTGATGATTGACCTGTCTGGAATGAAAGGAATCCGCGTCGATCCGGTAAGGCAAACGGTGCGGGCCCAAACGGGTCTGAAACTAGGCGAGTTCGACCGTGAAACGCAAGCATTTGGGTTGGCCACGACACAAGGGGTGGTGCCGGCAGTCGGCATCGCCGGATTGACGCTAGGCGGCGGCTGGGGAAATCTTCATGCCAAATTCGGGTTGGCTATCGACAACGTCATTGCCGCCGATGTGGTGACGGCGGAGGGACAATTTGTGACGGCGAACGCATCGGAGAATGCCGATCTTTTCTGGGGAATCCGTGGCGGTGGCGGGAACTTTGGGATTGTTACTTCGCTTGAATATCGATTGCACCAAGTGGGCCCGGTTTATGGAGGCGCCATTTTTTTCCCGGCAGCAAAGGCAAAGGAAATATTGCATTTGTGGCGCGAATTTGCCGCAGAGAGTCCCGACGAATTGGTGAACCAAGCTACGTCCATCACCCTTCCGGACGGCACCCCGGCCTTCGGTCTCGCGGCCTGTTACTGCGGACCCGTGGCCGATGGAGAGCGGGTATTGCGGCCGCTGAAGAAGTTCGCAGCCCCGATCGTGGACCAACTTGGCCCGCTGACGTACCTGCAAATCCAAAGCATGTTCGAACCGCTATTCCCGCCGGGGCGGCTGGTCTATACCAAATCAAATTTTCTGCCCGAGCTGAGCGATGATGCTATTGAGGCGCTCACACAATACGTGGGCAAGAGTCCCTCGCCTTATACGTTTGCGCCATTTGTCGAACATTGGCACGGAGCAGCCACGCGGGTGGCGCCCGGGGACACCGCTTTTCCCCACCGGCAATATGCGTGGAACTTTTTTGCGTGGTCCATCTGGACCGATCCTGCCGAGACCGACAAGAACATTCGCTGGACGCGCGAATGCTGGGAGGGCTTGCGGCCATATCTCGCTTCAGGTGCGTATGGCAATTATGTGACTGATGAGGGGGAAGCCATCGCGCGAGAAGCCTACGGCTGCAACTACGATCGTCTTGTCGCTCTAAAAAACAAGTACGATCCGACAAACTTTTTCCGTATGAACCACAACATCAAGCCAGGTCAAGCGACGCCCGCAAAGACTACTGGTTAGGAAATACATGCGCAATATGCATCGGGAGAGATGCCCCCCGTTCGTACGTAGCACCCGATCACACAAAATCCAAACCGTAACTGGGCAGGAATCTACTCCGTTCGGCTCGGCTGCGAGTTTGCCCTTTGGCGTTCATTGCTTCAGCAGCCGCAACTACGTCATCCGAGGCTTCCCATACCAGGGATTACCATTCATTCCTTGGATGGCTCCCAAAGCTCGATCGGATTGCCATCTGGATCTTTAAGCCACGCAAAGGTCCCCATGGGGGGATATTCCTCGGTCTTTTCAATGACCACGCCTTTACTCTTAAGATGGCTGAGGACTTCTCCCATGTTCTTCACTGTGTAATTAATCTTACCCGTTCGCGGCTTATCTTTGATGTCTTGATCAGTGGGCATAATCGCCCACGCTATCGTTCGCTTGATCTCCGGGTTTGCAAGATCCCTATATTCGAACGATGCATAGATTGAACTGCACTCAGCATCTTCGCCCTGAGGAACTATTCCGAGGCAATCGCGATACCAAGCTGCCAGTCTCTTTGTATCGTTAGAAAACAGAAAAGCGCCGCCAATTCCGTCGATCATAAGTTCCTCCCTACGTATTGACTCGGTTATTGTCCCTTGTTTCGATCTACTTGCGAAATTAAAGCAGTCCCTGGAAGCGCGGCAATCACAAGTCTTATGTTAGCGTCCGCATCTCTGCCAGTTTACGAACCGGCAGGCATAGTTCCAATTCAAAATGCGACCAATCCGTCGCGCTTTCTTTGTCCAGGAAAACCTCAAGTGCGGGTGCATGCTCGGGCTGGTAGGCACTGTTGATAAGCCAATCGCGGTAGAGGTAGTCCCACGCCGTAGCCACCTTATGGATGTCGCCGGAAACCTTTATGACAGCGTATCGCATGGCCGGCATTTTCAATTTCGACATTCCTTCCCTGCACTTGAAGGGAGAAGACGACGCAAGACAGACCTCATATCGATAAAGATGCTTTGGGGTCACGTGTGGATCGTCTACCGACATTCCGAAAAGAATTCCCTGCGAAAAAATATCCTGAGATTTGGCCCATTCGGTCATTGTCTTCACGGCGGCAAGTACTCTGTCCATCTCGAAAGCATTCGTAACCCGAATATAGGCGACTTGCCTTTCGGGAATGTCGCTCAATCTCACTGGAAACGCGGCTCTCTTTTCTTCCGCGCTCATGGGGAGACCATATTCGTCTTTCGGGAAGAGTTCTTTGCAAATCTTGCTCTTTTTGATCTCGCCGCTTTTTCGAAACTGACTGGGCGAAGTGCCGTAACCGGATCGGAAGGCGCGCGAAAACGTGGCCGATGACGAAAAACCGCAATCTAAGGCGATATCGGTCACGCTTTGGGCGGAATAACGAAGAAGACGAGCGGCCTTTTCAAGACGAAGCCGGTTCGTAAAATTGTTTAGGGTTTCGCCCGAAACCGCACCAAAGATCCGATGGAAGTGAAATTCCGACAAGCAGGCAACTCTAGCCAGCTCCTTTAGTTTCACCTGGCGATCCAGATTCCCGCGAAGATAGTCGATGACCCGATTAATTCTTTGGGCGTATTCGCTATTGGCGTGGGTCTTTGCGCTTGGCATGGATTCTACTGACATTGTGTCGTAGATATACCCCAAATGGCCCTATGCGGTCGACATCCAAAAGTCTGACTGCCATGCGTCGTCAAGCGTCCTGGTTTGCTCCGCGCCCTGGCGGATAGGACGAAACCAGGACGATGATTCAAGGGCTGGTCACTTTCAACCCAAAGATTCGTGGTCAGACGAGCTCGATCCGGTGAGAGCCGGTCTGGTCTTAAAGGCGGAGCTGTGGCCATGGTCGAGCGCAGCCTGTCACTGCGGCCTCAGGGAGCAAGTGAGTCTTTGCCCCTCGAGCCGTGCCACAGCTACTGAAACAACATGGTGCGCCTGCTCTCACAACTCCTTCCTGATTTCCTTGAGAAGGCTGAGGACTCGGTGAACGAGCGGGTCTACATTGCCGCGCGACCATAGAGCAAACGTGTACAACGGTCCGATGGAAAAGCCTGGAGGTCGCAAAACGACACCCTCAGGAACGAAGTCCTTTGCCGAAGATGGAAGGAACGCAAAATCCCACGCGGGCATTTGTCAGGTTGACCGCGGTCTGAAAATGTTCCGCGATCTGATATCTGTCCAGCGGCATGCGATTCTTCAGAAAAGCCGTCGCAATCATTTGATGCACATTTGGCAACAACCCCTTCGACGGCATAATCAAGAGCTCACCTTCAAGGTCTCTTACGCCGACAGTCGAAGCGATGGCACGGAATCTGGCGATCGGGCCTACAAAGTCCTACGCGGCGACCCGTACACTGCTCAAGGCCTGGTCGTTTGGCGGTGTCCCGGCGGCCGACGCCGTGATGCTCGAAGTTGTCACGGATCTCTTCAATACCGAGGATTGCACGCGCGGTTTCTTGAATAGGGCAGAGGCCATAGATCGCGGCGTCCAGCCTCCGGAAATGATCTTCAGCAACCGGTGAAGCGCGGGACTCTCTGGACAGACCCGGTGACAGAGCGCACGTTTCCTTGTTCATATGTCTTTTGCAAAGCAAACGTTTCGTCCCGTCACCGCGTTGTCATTACCGGGCCGTCACCGACATTGCCCTCAACGTGGTGAACGTCCCCAGGTTCCTCCCCAGGTTCCTCCCAAAGGAACGAGTTTGTTTCAATTACTTTTCAAGACGGCGTCGTATTCCGTGGCGAGGGCGGTGCCGACCTGATCCATCGCCGTCAAGTGAGCGAGCGTACGCCGCGTTTCCAGCTCTGCTGAACCAGCGTCGGCAGGCGTGATCTTTTCGGGATCGAAACCATAGATGACGTAGGACTGAAGTTGTAAGAACTCGTCGATAGTCTGGTCCTGCAGAGCCGAATACTTGTCTTGAAGCTGGTAAACAGCCGCATAACGTTGGACTTGATCGTATTCCATGAACCCCAACGCTCCGGTCGCAGCTGCTGTTTTCCAACTGGCACTTTTCAAGTCGCCGACGGTGAAATCAAGCCGAATCTGACGACTGTCATAAGACTGGTTGTTCTTCCGCGCACTCAGAAAGTCGGCGATTCTTTTAAGATTTGCCTGTTCAGTTGCGTTTGCGTTATGGACCGAGGCTATTTCTTTTGCATTGTCTCGAATCTCCTGGCGTAGCTTTGTGTCAGCATCTTTTTTCAGCTCTCTTTGCTTCCAGTGCTCCACACATCCCTCGAGGCCGAGTGCGATCAGTAATCCAATGGTGATTGTGAGTAGATGCAACAGAAAGTCCTTGAATCCATGCAACTTCTCGTGGGGTGGATGAACATCAAGCATGTTTGGTCTCCGTCCCGCCTAGATTAACAGTGGGTCCGACGCAGGGGTTGACAGATGGAGCATGACAAGCGAGCCATAGTTTAAGTGGCCGTGCAACGAGAGCAGGGCGTCCTCATGCCTGCTAGATTAAGGCGTTCCGGTATTCACTGACGATGTCGCGGCGTCGAACTATCCGGTCTTCAAAGGCCTGGCGACCTCGTACATGCTGAGATGACGCCGGCCGGCATTGCTTTCGCGCTCACGAGCTCGAATGATCGTGGCGGGGTTCCCTCCGCAAAGATGCGATTCCCCGTGCCCAACAGGACCGGATAGACGACCAGCAGGACTTCCTCCGCAAGCCTATGTTCGAGCAGCGTCGATGTCAGTGTGAAGCTACCCCGGAGGATAAGGTCCCGGCCGGCCTGCGACTTGATGCGGCGAATGCCCTCGACGATGTCCGGTCCAAGACCCTCGACTTGTTCCGTCTGCTCAAGGATCTCCGCAAGCTTCTTAAGTCCTAACCGCCTTCAGGCCTTTGTACCGGCTGCCATGAAAAGAGTGACTGAAGCGGAGCACGGAAGATTCTCTTCCCGTGCAAATTCTTCGAGCCAGCGCGCGCAGCGTTCGCGATGTTCCGGTGCATCGGCCATTATTTTCTCAACTGTGGCCTTCATATCGAAGACGCAATTCGCTGCCTCCCATCCATCAGTGAACAAGAGATATCCGGTAAGATCGACGTCGATCACACCGCACTTGATAAGCATCCCACGGAGCTGGCGCCCAATCCAACTGTTGCGGATGTCCTGTTGCCACCTGTCCGCTAGAGCGCGACCAACCAGCCGATCGGCGGTGTTGACCGTGTAAGTTCCCCAATCAGGCTCGCAGCAAACGATGTGGCCTCCAGATCGCAGAACTCGCACCATTTCCGCAACTACGTGCAGCGGGTCACTGACGTGTTGCAGCGTGCGGTCTACGCGAATGGCGTCCGCGCTGCCAGCTTCGCATGGAATCGCAGAAGCATCCGCCAACGTATAGCGAAGCGACGCGTCACCAGTTGCGTAAATTTCGAGCGCACGTTCGATCAGTCTTTCGCTGTTATCGATACCTATCGACAGACCCGATGGACCGACAATCTGCGCCATTGAGAACGCGTCCGCGCCGAGGCCGCAGCCTACGTCGATGGTGGTGCTGCCGCGCTTAAGCTGCAAGCGATTGAGACTTTCGCGCTTGTAACGTTGAAAGCATGGCATGTTCTGCATGAATTCAAGGCAGCGGGAAAGCTTTGAATCTCCCCCAGCGTCCACTTCGCGGAAGCCGGTTGCCAGGTATCTGTCGTCGTTCGTCATTCTTAGCTGCTTCTCCATGATGCATAACAAATAGAACACGGTCACCCATCAGGACTCCCGTGTCGGAGATTTGTGGTCAGACGGGACTGGAACTTTGCTAAGGGTGGTAAACCGGCCGCAAAGTCTCCTCCTCCCAAGTGAGTGACTGAGGAACACATCTCGCATCATCGCAAGTGTCCACTTAAAAATAGATGAGAGTTTCGTCGAAAGACGGAGCTGGTACTTTCACGCGGATTCCCTGGATGGAGTCTTGTGAAAGTGCCAACTCCGTCTGTTTGAATGTATAGGCACCGTGAGTAGGGTTTGGAGGCAAATGAGAAAGGGTTCTAAATTCCTCATCTTCTACGCAGCTTTACAACACGGATTTCACTTCACCTTCCTTCCGTGCTTCTACAGCACACATCGTGTCCCTTTATCCCCTCATGCATGTACCATAGGCGGGGAATTTGTTTGGAGGGGCAAATGGCATGTAAAGCGCCGTCGTTCATGCGAGTTGCGACCTGCCCCGGGCCAACGGGCGACCCGGCTTCCAAACGTTGTAAGCGCTGTGCGCGCGGCCCGTGTGAAGCGCCTGGACAAGACTTCAATGCCTCCTGCTGTGGCCCGGACGCTACGTCGATGTCCTTTGTCTGCCACATCTGCATGCGCAAGGCGCAACTTGTCAAACGCCGGGGTTCGATCTCCGGCCTGATGGGACAGGGCGGCATCACCGGGCAGAATCTTCAGGAGGCGTGGACCGCGCGGGTTGGCACCATCGTCGAACAGCTCTGGGATGAGTGCATGGACTCTGCGGCGCCGTGCAATTACGCCGTCGCCTTGGCCGGGTCGGGTGCCCGTCGCGAAGCGTCGCCCTACTCGGATCTGGATTTCTTCATTCTTGTCGAAGACTCCAAACCGGCGAACGTACAGTTCTTCGTCGACGTAAGCGAGCGCATGAGAGACGTGCTCACGAGTGTGGAAGGCAATTCGGGCCTCCGCTTGTGCAACATCATGTCGCCGCTCGGTTCCCCCGGCAATCCGAAAGCCCCGCAGCTGATCCGGACGCCGCACGACATGGCCGACCTCGTCGAATGGCCGCCGGACCAGATCGAAGGCCACATCAGCGGCGGATTACTGGAGCACGCTTTCCTCCTGGGGACACAGCAGCTCTACAACGACTTCAAGACCGACCTCAACGTGATCGTCGCCAAGACGTGCTTCACGTTCTCCTCGCGCCTGACCATCACGCAAGGCAAACTGAAAGGTCTGAAAGTCATTAGCGACCTGGTCAACGACCCGCGCTTCGCACCACCGCAAGCCACCGATGACTCCTATCACGTGAAGGAGCAATTCTATCGGCCGCCGCAGTTCATCGCCAAAGGGCTTTCGTGGTTCTACGCAGTGAACCAGGTCGCCACTAGCTATCAGCTCAACGAGCTGGTGCAGGGCAATCACATGAGCACCGTCAACGCCCAGCGGTTCACCAACGTCCTCAACGAGATGGCCAAGCTTCGCTTCAAGTTGCACCTGGACAGCGAGGGCGAGAAGGACTTCGTCTACACCGACAAGGCGAAGCGCGACCTGGAGGTCACGGCGCTCGAAGTGAAGGGGACGAATCGAACAGCGGCTGAAAAGGAGCGCCTCAACCGTCTGAAGGGTGGCACGTTACTGACCAACGCCGAGCTCGCCGGCCTGCGCGGCGTCATCCCCGACCTCGCCGAAATCATGCGACTGGCGCGGAAATTCGTCAAGGAGAAGGAAAAGCTTCTCGGCAAGAGAGTCAACCCCTTCGCCTGAACGGGGAAGGAAGCGGGAGCCCCGAGCCATCGGACAGGCACTCAGCTGCGCAACACAGAAGTAACGCCCGAGCCCCAACCGCTCCGCCATCGGCCGAGGCGCCGCCTCCCATTGCCGACCCTACCCCCTTAAAGCCCTCGCAACCGGCCTCACCAGTGCCTCGTGTCCCCGGGGCCGATTTCGTTCTAGACACCAGAGTCCCCTTCTCCGTAGAAAGGAACCCGTTTGCCCCGGCGTTGAACTTTCCTTTCCGAAAAACTCAAAAACGTCGAATTTTGTCGATTTTTATAAACTTGCCCCGGTCCACACAACCGAATTGTCATCCCGACCGGAAGATAGTGAAGTGGAAAGCCTGCCCTGAGCGAAGTCGAATGCGGACCCGCGGTTCTACACGCAATTGCGACCTTCATCCGCGCAAAGGCCCAAAAGCATCGATTTCATGGAGTTTTACAAAGAGAGGGAGGGACGAGACCTGACACCCGCGCAGTTACCACGCGCGCCGGCACTCCCGGCCGAAAGCGGCTCCCGCCTTCGGCTAGTAGATGCGGAAATTAACCTCGATATTTACTTCTACCGGAACAGGTTTTCCCTGCAGCGTCGCGGGCTTGAACTTGTACTGCTTCACCGCTTCGACGGCCTTCTCATCCAGGCCCATGCCTAGGTGGCGTACAACCTGCACCCGCTGCGGGTTGCCTTGAGAATCGACGATCAGCGAAACCACGCAGACGCCCTGGTATTTTGCCCGACGGGCTTCGTCAGAGAACTCGGGATCCGGAGCAAACACCAGCTGTGGGGCAGAGACGCCGCCACCCACGTGGTAAAGGCCACCTCCGTACCCGCCGCCTTCACCCGGTCCGTATCCATTTCCCCTGCCTGAACCGATGCCACCGCCAGAACCGGTGCCCATACCCGATCCGCTACCGCTGCCATTGGAAGCCGGACCGACCACGGTGGTACGCGGGTCTCCCAGGTTAGGCAGGTTGTTGTTGGGCAGCTGGATGTCCTTGGGCATCATGATCGCTGGATCAACGGCGAGCTTCGGGTGCTCGTTTACGATCACCATGGGTGGAGTGATGGGCTGCTCCTCGAACTTGGGCAAACGGCCCTTGGGCGCCTGCAGGATGTCGTGGGCGCCACCACCACCGCCGCCACCCATCTGCGGTCCCTTGGGGGCAATGGGCATATATTGCGGCACGTCGACGTTGGTCAATAGCTGGTTCTTCTTGGTTACGACCTTCTTTACCGCAACGAACGTCCACAAGATCAACGCAAAGATGATGATGTGCAGAACGACGGAAATGATGGAGGAGGTCAGAGAACGCTTCTCCTTCATCGGGTCGATGACGGCAATCGGCTTGGAAGTCAGTACGAGCGGGGGCAGCTTTGGCGGATAGAGAAGGTCGTAGATGTTGGCGACCATGGACTTCCACGCCGGCTCGTCGATGATTTCGGCAAGAAGCTTGGGCTCTGCCGGTTCCCTTTTGTCCAGCTCCGGAGGTAATAAAACCTGATTGGCCATAGAACTTATGAGAAAAGAGGATTCGCAAGCCTCTCTCCGGCTATCTCCCCATGATTTTGGACGACTGTCGCCCTGCTTTTCCTGCTCTCCAAGAATACGGAGACCGCACGGCTTGGAGATCCATTAAAAAGTATTAGACACCTTTTTACGCCCGTCCGTAAGCAAATGGTCAACTTTTGCGGCGAAGTTACAATAGAGTTTGCTCGTTTTGTTACTGGAGACATGATGCCCGCTCCGCCCGAACTCAAGGCGACCCTGAACCTACCACATAGTGACTTCCCAATGAAGGCAAATCTGCCCCAAAGTGAACCCCGCCGGCTCGCGGCCTGGGAGCAGGAAGGGATTTACGAGCAGATCCGTGCTATACGGCGAGACGCTCCCGCCTACGTGCTGCACGACGGGCCCCCGTATGCCAATGGGGAACTCCACCTGGGCCATGCGCTCAACAAATGCCTCAAGGACTTTGTGGTCAAGTCGAAGACCATGGCCGGGTTCAATGCTCCGTATGTCCCGGGTTGGGATTGTCATGGGCTGCCGATCGAAATCAAAGTCGACGAAAAACTAGGCCGTAAAAAACTTGAGATGCCGGCAATCGCCGTTAGACGCGCCTGCCGCGAATATGCGCAAAAATATCTCGACATGCAGCGGGAGCAGTTCAAGCGGCTGGGCGTTTTCGGCCGGTGGGAGCGCCCCTACTCCACGATGTCGCCGGAGTACGAGTCGAAGATCATGGAGACCCTTTTCCACTTCCTGGAAAATGGGTTTGTCTACAAGGGTCTGAAGCCTGTTCTGTGGTGCATGCATGACCGTACGGCGCTCGCCGAAGCCGAGATCGAGTACGAAATGCACACCAGCCCAAGCATCTACGTACGCTATCGCCTGACCAGCCCTGCGGAGGCGATCGATCCCCGGCTGGCCGGAAAACGGGTCTCGACCATCATCTGGACCACTACACCCTGGACGCTGCCCGCGTCGCTCGCGGTGGCGTTCCATCCTGATTTTGAGTATGTCGCGCTGGAACAGGACGGAGAGGTTTATCTCGTGGCGGAAGCGCTGGCGGCCTCCACCCGGGTGGCATGCGGCTTGGAAAAGGCGCACGAGATCGCTCGCTTTCCGGGGGCGCGCATGGAGCGGGCGACCTTTGCCCACCCCTTCCTCGAACGGTCGATCCTGGGCGTTCTGGCGACCTATGTCACTACCGACCAGGGGACTGGGGTGGTGCACACGGCGCCGGCCCATGGCGTGGATGACTTTGCCACCGGCGCGCGCTATGGCTTGAGCCAGCTTTGCGACGTGGACGACGGCGGCCACTTACGCAATGGCTTGCCCGAATATGACGGGCTTTATGTGTTCAAAGCGAACCCGCGCATCATCGAGTTGTTGGTGGCGCGCCACGCTCTGATGGGCCAGCAGGAGATCCATCACTCCTACCCACATTGCTGGCGCTGCCATCGGCCGGTGATCTACCGGGCTACGGAGCAGTGGTTCATCAAGATGGAAACGCCCCTGACCCAGGTGGACGGTTCTGTAACCACATTCCGCGAGGGGGCGTTGGAGGAGATCGAGCGGGTGAAGTGGGATCCAGCCTGGGGGCGCGAGCGCATCGCCAACATGGTCTCTACGCGGCCTGACTGGTGCATTTCACGGCAGCGGATTTGGGGGGTGCCCATCGCGGTCTTTCTGTGCACCGGCTGCGGCAAGCCGTTGAATGACCCGGCAGTGAACCGGCGGGTAGTCGAACTCTTCGCAAAAGAGGGGGCGGACGCCTGGTACATCCGGGAGGTGGGGGAGATTCTGCCACCAGGTACGGTCTGCGGCTCCTGTGGTAAGGCCGGCGAGTTCAAAAAGGAGATGGATATTGTCGACGTGTGGTTTGAGAGCGGGTGCAGCCAGGCGGCTGTTCTGGGGTTAGAACCTGACCTTCCCTGGCCGGCCGATCTGTATCTCGAGGGCGGTGATCAGCATCGCGGCTGGTTCCAGTCTTCCCTGCTCTGCGCTGTTGGTACCCGGGGTGCCGCGCCTTACCGTATGGCTGCGACTGCGGGGTGGACGCTCGACGAGCAGGGACGCGCCATGTCGAAGAGCCTGGGCAATGGTGTGGACCCGGTGGACATCGCGGAACGCCTGGGGGCGGAGATTGTCCGTTTGTGGGTGGCTTCGGTCGATTTTCGCGAAGATGTGGTAGCCAGCGAAAACCTGATGCAGCGGGTGGCGGAGACTTATCGTAAGCTGCGCAACACTTTTCGCTTCCTGCTGAGCAATCTCAATGGGTTTGAGCCGGAACTGCATGCGGTTCCGTGGGAGCAGATGCCTCCGCTCGACCGGTACATGCTAACCCGTACCCGCGAGCTCACAGAAAAGATCCTGGGGTGGTATGAGGACTTTGAATTTCATCGCATTTATCACGCGCTGAATGAGTTCGCGGTTGCCGAGCTGAGCGCGCTGTATATTGATGCGGTCAAAGACAGAATTTATACTTTTGCGCCTCAAAACACCGCGCGCCGTTCTGCCCAGACTGTCCTCTGGCAGATCGCTGAGGCATTGGTTCGCCTGGTCGCACCGCTGCTCAGCTTCACCGCGGACGAGATATGGCAGTACATGCCGGCCGTGAGCAATCGCTTACCCAGCGTGCATCTGGAGCTTTTCCCCAAGCCGGAGAGCCTTGCAGCGACGATTGACACCGGACTGATGAGTGACTGGGCAACTCTGCTGATGATGCGCGACGAGGCTCTCAAGAGCCTGGAGGAGGCGCGCAAGGCAAAGCAAATTGGTAAGGCGCTCGATGCGCGGCTGGTGTTGGAGGTACCTGCCGATATGGCTGCTCTGCTGGATCGATACCGGGGGAGTTTGAAGGAGCTGTTGAACGTCTCCCAGGTAGAAGTGCGGACCGGCCCGTCATCGCAGGTCATCGCGACGACGTTGCTGGCCGATGGTAAGAAGTGTGAGCGGTGCTGGAACTACTCCGTGCATGTGGGCGAGGATTGGCGCTGGCCCACGGTGTGCGAACGCTGCTCGGCGGCGCTTGATCAGATGGGCTTTCCCCCGGACCAAGCCGCATGAAAGTGAAGGATGCCAGGGGATGGTTGCTGTTGCTTTCTGTGTTGGTCATAGTGGCAGACCGGGTCACTAAATGGCTGGCGTCCACACGGATCGTAGTGGGTTACAACGTGATCGTGATTCCTCACGTGTTCGCGATCAGTCATGTGGAGAATCCGGGTGCGGCGTTTAGTTTGTTCAATGATTCGAGCTCGCCGGCCCGGGTGCGGTGGTTGCTGTTGATTTTTTCTTTGCTGGCGGCGGTTGCGGTGCTGGTGGCTTTGGTAAAGCTTGGCCGCAAGTTGAGCGCGACCACGGTTGCTTTGGCGCTGATTCTTGGCGGCGCGCTGGGGAATGCGTGGGACCGGTTGCGGTTCGGTTACGTCATCGATTTTCTTGAAGTGCACATCATTCATTACCACTGGCCTGATTTTAATGTCGCCGATTCGGCTATTGTGATTGGCGGGATTTTGCTGGTTTTCGATGCTTTGTTCACTGGTAAGGAGGCGGCTCCGGTCAGCGAGCCTGCTATTCGTAACCATCACGGTTAGTTGAGCCTCGGACTTTACGTAGTGTTCCTCAAAGATCGAGTGAGGTGTACGGAAAGCATTCGAAGAATTTCGTTTTCGGCCCACGTA
Source organism: uncultured Acidobacteriaceae bacterium (assembly GCA_963826875.1). Lineage (GTDB taxonomy): Bacteria > Acidobacteriota > Terriglobia > Terriglobales > Acidobacteriaceae > PALSA-350. The sequence continues at coordinate 94,111 of CAWGYP010000008.1, forward strand.
CGCTGGTGCGAACATGGGGCACCCCTACGGAGTTGTGGGACCCGTAGCAGGCTTGAGGGTAAGACCAGCTCTATCCCACATCTCGCGAAAAACGAGCGAGACCCCGAATTTCCTGCACGCAGCACTCGAAAGGACCGCGTGTGCGCCTTTCATTAAGGAAAGGCGCAGGAAGTTCAGAGAACCCACGAAACTACACAGGAAATCGGGGGTGCCCCGAATTTCCTGCACGCAGCACTCGAAAGGACCGCGTGTGCGCCTTTCATTAAGGAAAGGCGCAGGAAGTTCAGGGAACCCACGAAACTACACAGGAAATCGGGGGTGTGGGGCACCCGGCGATTGGCGTGGGGATAGAGCCTAAAGCGACCTAGATTGTCTTTAGGTATTCCTTGGCTTTGTGCCAGTCGGGAAAGAGACGTTCTTCGTCCTGAAATTCGCGCGGATGAACGCAGCGGCGGCCTCCACGCACTTTTACCGGATGCTTCAAATGCAGCATCTCGTGGTAGAGAAGATACTCTACGGCGTAACGCGGGGTGTTTTTCCGGTCGAAGACACGGCTGACCACAATCGTGTTGTGGGCGGGGTCGTAGTGGCCCAGGCTGCGCTTGGCTACGTACCCACTCCAGGTGAGTAGCGGCCGGCCCATGAGGCCGTGGAAAAAGCGGCTGTTCAGACTCTCGAAAATCTCGTCCAGGTCGTAGTGTTGCCCCTGCGGGCCAAGCATCTTCTTGCGGCCACGAGACTGGCGAATCAACTCCGTCTGCCGGATCACGGCTTCGCTGGAAGCAAATTTGCGGTAACGATTGGTCTGCATGGCGTTCAGAGGCTTGCGGTAAAGCTTGGCCAGCAGGATGTGAGCAATCGCTCTCAAAACGCTTTCCGGAGCGCCTTCCAACAGATCTGACAAGTGCACGTGTACGCGGCCTTCACGCAAACGGATGGTGGTGTTCAGACTGGTGAAACGGCGGAAACGAACTTCCAGGAAAGGAATGGGCGCGCGCGGCCGAAGGGCACGGTACTCTTCCACAAACAAAGACTGCAATTCGGAATTCACCGCCTTTCAGCCTAGCAGGACTTGGCGGTGAAAGCCGTCACCTTTTTTGTTCCTCTTTTTCCTGTTCTTTTTCTTTCTTCTTCTGTTCAGCGAAATACTTTGTCTCGTCTGCCACCATCTGCACCGCCGTCTCGTGGGCGCTCTGGTTGGCATCGATCGCCGTCTTGCGCGAAAAGTCGTATTGAGGACTGGGTTTCGGCTCGTTGAGGATCGCGCCCCATTCTGTGGTCTTGTCGACGATCTCCTTCAGGACTTTGCGCAGATCGGCGTGCTGCTGGTCGAAGTTATCCATGTTGTCCTGCAGCTCGTCAGAAAGCCGGGTGAACTCTTCCATCAAGTTGTGCAGGCGCACACTCTTGTTCTGGGCGATGGGATCGGCGTTGAGAGTATGGATCCCTTTGGCCCGCTCGTCGACGTATCCGACGAACAGCTTGATCCTTTGCAGGGGTTGGTCTCCGGCCTCGCGGACGTCTTCGATCTGCTGATCGGTTAAGGGATCTTTCTTCGATTGGGCAAACGCGGGCGTAATTGCCAGCAACATCAAAGCGCCCGTGATGGCCACGGTTTTCTTCAAAGTCTTTATTTCTTGAAGACCTGCATCATCAGCTCCGTCTGCACTTGCTCGAGCTGTTTCAAGGTCGCTTGCAATGCCTGGCGATCTTCATACGAAGCGGCATTGAGGATGCCGTTCAGGCGGAATGAAGTGTGACGCATCAGTTCCTCGGCATTCTTTAACTTCTTGCCGTCCGCCGCGACACCCATGTGAATTCTCTCTGCGTACTTCTGAACCAGGCGCAGAGTCTGCGAGGCATGATCGTCGTCTCCGGAGCTGTATTGCTGCCCGGCGAGCTCGGTCATCTGGTGCACCAGCTCAGCATAGAGAAAGCACTGTTCTTTTGGTTGCGCCTGCTCAGCTTTCACTAAGAGAGCCTGCATGGCTTGCGGATCGATTCTTTCATCGATGGCAAACGCAGGGGCACAACAGAGGCCGAGGGCTAGGGTAGATAAAACGATGGTCGAGGCCGCGAACCGCATAGGGCACCTCTCGGAGGGCTTACGGTACGTCTTACGTTAATGACTACCACCAAGAGCAACGAGTCGATGCCTGGCTTGCCATTCCTGGTCGGGAAATTTGCCGTTCGAAGCAGTGAGGAACTTGTGGTAGTAATCCTGCGCTTGTTTCGACAGATGCAGGCTATCGCACGTGGTTGCCCAAAGGAAGTAGGTAACTGGAGTCTCGGATAAATATTTTGATCTCATGGAAAGAGCATCCAGGGCAACCTGGTATTGCTTATTTTCGGAAGCTGCGAACGCCAGGCCGCTCCAGGCATCCCCATCGTCCGGCTTTAGCTTGACTGCCCGTTCGAACACCTGCTGAGCTTGGTTATAAAGATGCTCCCGCGCCAGGTTTTGGCCCTGGCCAACGAGAATTTCTTCATTGCCGGGGTTGGCTAACGCCATCCGGGCATAAATAGGATCGGCCTTTTCGGGATGGCCGCCCTCTGAGTAGGCGTCGGCAAGCATTTGGTCGACTGCCGGGTTGGCCGGCTCCAACTGCCGCAAGGTTTCGAGCACCGGAAGAGCCTCGTCGTTCTTGCCCTGGGCAAGCAACGCGGTGGCCAATTGGGCATTCAAGGCTGGATCGCGCGGATCGCGCTCGACCGCGCTTTTGAGCAGCGGCTCGGCGTCGGCGTACTTCTTTTGCTTGATCAGCAGTTGGGCCAAGCCGCCGGTTGCCGCTGCTGCCATGCTGGGCGAAGGCGCCGGGTGACCGGAAAGCAGGCGCTGGTAGGCGGTTTGCGCCAGCTCCGGATCATCGTTGGCTTCGGCAATCTGGGCGGTCAGGAGCAGATCGTCGGGGGTCTCCTGACTGAGCTTGAGCGCGGCCACCAGCGCATCCCGGGCGGCAGTCGGATCGGCGGTGCGGTCCAGCTTCGCCAAGGTTCGGAAGGCTTCAGCCTGGGCTGCAGTGTTGGGCGGGTCGGGGGTGAGCAATGTCGCCTGCTGGACTTGCACCCGGGCCTCTTCGTACTTACCCTGGTGGGCCAGCAGGAGCCCAAGTGCCATGCTGGCTTCGAACTGCTTTGGGTCGGCGGCGATCGCCTTGCGGTAGTCGGCGGCTGCGGCATCCGGGTGGTTGGCTGCATCCTCCACATAGCCAAGATCAAAGAGAGCGCGCGCGTCGCCCGGATTCTGGCTCAGGTACTGAACCAGCAGGGGCCTGGCGCCTTCAAAATCTTTCTGCTCCATCTTGCTTTCGGCTGCTTCCCGTTGGGGCGGTGGCGAGGTAGCGGCGTCCGGCACCTGGGCGTCTGGTATACGAGTACCTGGCGGGAGTTGATTCTGGGCTGGAAGCTCCGCCGGCAAGAGGGCTGCCGCGAGCAAGAGAGAGTGCACCAGTCTCATTGCAGGGCCCGCGCTTCCTGCGCTGCCAGGGCAAGCGCAAGCCAATGTCCGGTGTGCGAGCCTGGGCTTTGGGCCACTTGTTCCGGGGTACCCGCCGCCACCACCTGTCCACCCCCCGCACCCGCTTCCGGGCCCAGGTCGATCACCCAATCCGCCGACTTGATCACGTCCAGGTTGTGCTCGATCACCACCAGGGATCCGCCAGCGTCGATCAGGCGTTTGAAGGCGGTCAGCAGTTTGCTTACGTCGTCGAAATGGAGGCCAGTGGTAGGCTCATCCAGGATGTAGAGTACCCGGCTGCCACCCTTCTTCGCGGCGCCATTCGTGGTGGCCCGGCTTGCAGCGCTGCGGCCCTGAGAAAGATGGGCCGCCAGCTTGACTCGCTGCGCTTCCCCACCGGAGAGCGTGGTGGCCGATTGACCCAGGCGTACATAACCCAAACCAACCTCGTCGAGGACTGCCAGTTTCTCCAGAATCCTGGTTTGGCCGGTAAAGAAGCGCAGTGCTTCTTTGATGGTGAGGTTGAGCACATCGTGGATGGTCTTGCCTTTGTACTTGATCTCCAGCGTGGTCGACTTGTAGCGGGTTCCGTTGCACTCTTCGCAGGGCAATTCGACATCGGCCAGGAATTGCATTTCGACGGTTACGGTTCCGTCGCCTTCGCAGACTTCGCAGCGGCCGCCGGGCACGTTAAAGGAGAAGTGCCCCGCGGTATACCCCCGGCGCTGGGCTTCGGGCTGAGAGGCAAAGAGTTCGCGGATGGCGTCGAAGGCCTTGATGTACGTAACGGGATTGGAACGCGGCGTTCGCCCGATGGGTGCCTGGTCGACAAGAACAATATCGTTGAGCCGCTCCGCTCCTTTGAGCTCGCGGTACAAGTGTGAGGGATCGCCGCCTTCGTTTTTGCCCAGCGCGTGGGAGACCGCAGGGTAGAGGACATCGTGCACCAGGGTGGATTTGCCCGAACCGGAAACACCGGTGATGCAGACGAGCATGCCCATGGGGATCTCGACGTCCAGGCCGTTGAGGTTGTGGATCCTTGCGCCGCGTAAGACCAGCTTCTCTTTCAAGGGTTCGCGCCGCCGGGTGGGAATTGGAATGGTGAGCTGCCCACTCAGATAGCGTCCGGTGAGCGAGTCGGGGTTTCTTTCCACATCCTCTACTGTGCCAGCCGCGAGTATCCGGCCGCCCAACTCTCCCGCCCCCGGACCAAGGTCGACCAGCCAGTCGGCGGCGCGTATCACGTCGGGATCGTGTTCCACCACCAGGATGGTATTTCCCAGGTCGCGTAGTTCTTCGAGGATGCGGATCAGCTTGGCGGTATCGCGGCTATGCAATCCGATCGATGGCTCGTCGAGCACGTAGAGTGCACCGACCAGTCGCGAGCCCAACGACGTAGCCAGCTGGATGCGCTGCGCTTCACCTCCGGAGAGGGTGGAAGCGAGACGGTCAAGGGTGATGTACTCCAGGCCGACGGCGTCGAGAAAGTGTAACCGTTGTTGTATCTCGACCAAGATGCCGCCGGCAATCTCCTGCTGTTGCGGGGTCAGGGTCAGGTTTTCAAAGAAGCGATTCGCCTGGCGGATGGTAAGGGCGGAAACTTCGCAGATATTTTGCCCGTTGAGGCGAACGGCTCGTGCTTCGGCGCGCAGACGTGTTCCTTTGCACTCGGGACACAGAGCGTAGCCGCGGTATTTGCTGAGCATGACACGCACGTGCAGTTTGTATTTCTTGCGCTCGAGATAAGCGAAGAAGCCGTGGACACCAAGAAAGGACTCGTGGCCATCGAGCACGAAGGCTTGCTGCTCCGGGGTCAGCTCTCGCCACGGCGTGTCCAGGGGAATGCCATGCTGCATGGCGGCTTTGCGCAGCTCGGATTGATACGGGCGATACTTAGGCCTGGTCCAGGGATCAATAGCGCCCTCGTTCAGGGTCTTCTGCTTGTCCGGAATGATCAGGTTCAGATCGAAATCGATAGTGTTACCGAAGCCCTGGCAGCGCTCGCAAGCGCCGTACGGATTGTTGAACGAGAACAACCTGGGCTCGGGCTCGCGGTAGATGCGATGGCAGAGCTTACATTCGAAGGCCTGAGAGAAACGTAGCCGCCTGGGCTCTGTTTCTGTATCCCGGGGAACGGTTTCGAAAACGATCTCCCCTGACTCACGAAAGCCAATCTCTGCCGCATCCACGATTCTGGCGCGGTTTTCTGCAGAAACGACCAGGCGGTCGACCAGGGCGTAGAGTCCCTGCTGAAAGTCCAGATCGAGCAAAGACTCGGGGGTGGAAAATTCGACAATCCTACCGTTCTGGTAGAGACGATTGAATCCCCGCGTGCGCAGCTCGGTGAGCCGCTCCTTGAACGCGTCGCTCGGCAGGGCGGGGTTTACTGCAGTCTTCGCCTTCTTTTTTCGTTTGGGGTCCGCTTCAGCCTCCGCCACAACTCTGGGCTTTACCGGGAACAGGGCGTAGAGGCGGGTGTCCTCGCCCAGCGCCAGGATGCTGGAAGCGATTTCGTCCACGGTGTCACGCTTGACGACTCCGCCACAGACGATGCAGTGGGCAGTGCCGCAGCGGGCAAAGAGCAGACGCAGATAATCGTAAATTTCCGTGGCCGTGGCCACGGTGGATCGCGGGTTGCGGGTTTGGTTCTTTTGCTTGATGGCAATGGCCGGGGCGAGGCCGTCGATCAGGTCGACATCGGGCTTTTCAATGCGCTCCAGAAATTGCCGGGCATAGGCGGAAAGCGACTCGACGTAGCGGCGCTGCCCTTCGGCATAAATGGTGTCAAAAGCGAGCGAGGATTTCCCGGAACCCGAAACACCGGAGACCACGGTCAACTTGCCGTGGGTCAAATCGCAGTCGATGTTCTTCAGATTGTGGGTCCGTGCACCACGGATGGTGATTTGATCGTTCAATGTCTCAACCGGCGAGCTCGCCGTGGACCTCCTCAGTGGGCGCTTCTATCTCTGTTTCAAACCCCGCTTTGATGCGCGCCAACATTTCCATTGGGTCGCGTTTTTCCGACTGCTCAAAAGCGGCGGCAATGTGGCGCGCCAGGTCGGCCAGCATCATTCCCCAGGCTTCCGGCTCCTTCCACACGCCGACCCGCATACTGATGTGCTGATCCTGGTGCGCGATCCAAACGCGCAGAAGTTCGAAGGATTTGGCGTCGGTGCGAGCCGGGTCGGGCACGCGGAGTTGATCAGATTGAGCCATGTTTCCTCGCTTGGGGTTGGGAAGTACCAAATATATTGTGACTCAAGAACAAGAGCACGGCTCCGGTCTAAGACTTTTGCCCCGCCACGAACAGGGGTGCCCCACATCTCGCTCGTTTCTTGCGAGATGTGGGATTCCACCGCTCTCACTCCTGAACTCTTCACACCAGTCAACAGCTTAGGTCAACATCCGTCAGTCCCACATCTCGCAAAAAACGAGCGAGATGTGGGACACCCTGTTCGTGGCGGGGGAAGGTTTTTGCTGTTCGAGTCCTGAAACACCCTCTTTTGCCCGAGAATATTGCAAGCAGCCAGTGAAGCTGCTACTGACGGGATGTTGCCGCCACCACCTCGGCAGCCTCGGCCGTGGCGCTTACGCTGTGCCGCCGGGCCCAGACCATGAGCAAAAAGCCGGCGACGATGGAACCCAGGCTGGCGACCTGGGCGTTACTCATGCCCCAGTAAATGCGGGGGTTGATGCGGATGAACTCCACTAAAAAGCGGGCCACGCCGCTCAGCACCAGGTATTCTCCGGTGAGCCGGCCGACGGGCAAACGGCCGCCAGACTTCGCCCCCCGTCGCCACAAGTACGCAGCAATCAACAAGGCGACCATCAGCTCGTAAATCGGCGTCGGATGCACTCTCTGGGTGGTGGGAACGAGTCCGTTGGGGAAACTCATGCCCCAGGGCAGACTGGTGGGAATGCCGTAGTCGCCATCGCCGGAGATAAGGCAGCCAAGACGGCCTACACCGTAGCCCACAGCGACGGCGGGAGAGGCCAGATCCAGCATGCCCAGACCCCCGGTTTTCGCTTGCCGCCCCTGCCAGAGGAGCACTGCGATCCCGGCCAGCAGTCCCCCGAACCAGGCAAAGCCTGCGCGATCAAACAGCACCGTAAACGGGTGATGCAGCAGCAGTCCCGGCTCTTCCAGAACATGCCATAGCTTGGCCCCGACTACGCCGCCTACCGTGGTATAGGCCGCTACCCCGACGGCGTCGGCGTCAATGCCAAAGCGTTGAAAATTACGGTAGAGCGTCCAGCACGCACAGACAGAGGCCAACCACAGGCAGAGACCAAAGGTGCCGATGGAAAAGTGTCCGATGTGAATGAAGGGATACATGGAGTGCGTCTGTCTCTACAGTATAGCTGCGCTTTCTCTTGGCGGAGATACGTGGAAGAATGACAGAGCCCATGAAAGAGCACGAGCACGATATGTTGTTCCGGCGCGAGGAGATTGCTACCCGGGTGGCAGAAATCGGCGCGCAAATAAGCCACGACTTTGCCGGTGAAGCCATTTTGCTGGTAGGCGTGCTGAAGGGGGCGGCCATTTTTCTGGCCGACCTGGCACGAAGCATTTCGGTCGAAACCACGTTCGATTTTGTGGCTATTTCCAGCTACAAAGGGGTAAAGACCAGCGGCGCGGTAAGATTGATTAAGGATTTGGACACTCCGATCGGGGGACGAAACGTAATCCTGGTCGAAGACATCCTGGATACGGGCCTTACCCTGGTGTTTCTGCGCAAATTGCTGCAGCAGCACAAACCTAAGTGCTTGAAGATCGCAACCTGCCTGGACAAGCCGGCGCGGCGTCTGGAAAAAATCGACGCCGACTATGTAGGTTTCACGATTCCCAACCATTTTGTCGTTGGTTACGGAATGGATTACCAGGAGCGCTTTCGTAACCTCCCGGACATCCGCATTTTCAATCCGGAAGAGTCACCAAATTCCCATTGATCTTTGCCAAGGTAAGGGCATAGAGTCCCCACCGGAGCTACCCATGACGACGAGACTGCTGCAACCGGAGGCCGATCACGCCTCTGGATACTTTGATGTAACTGGATTTGCCAATTCTGCACTGGCGAGCGAATCTGCCCTGGCCGCGGTGTTTGACCACACTCTACTCAAACCGGAGGCCACCCGGGACCAGGTGGTGAAACTGTGCGAGGAGGCGGCCTCTTTCCGCTTTGCCTGTGCCATGGTCAACCCGGCGTGGGTTTCTTTGGCGCACTCGGTGATGGCGGGCAGCGGAGTCCCGGTGGGGGTGGTGGTTGGCTTTCCCCTGGGGGCCAACCTGGCCACCAGCAAACGGGAGGAGGCCCTGGCGCTGATTAAGCTGGGAGCGCGTGAGCTGGACATGGTGATGAATCTGGGCCTGCTCAAGTCGGGTATGAATGCGCTGGTGGAACAGGACATCCGCGGGGTAGTGCAGGTAGCGCATGAAGCGGGCGCGGTGGTTAAAGTGATCCTGGAAACGTGCCTGTTGACGGTAGAAGAGAAGCTGCGCGCCTCAGAGCTGGCGCTGGCCGCGGGGACGGATTTTCTCAAGACCAGTACTGGCTTTTCGACCGGAGGAGCGACCGCTGCGGATGTGGCGGTGTTACGGGGAGTGGCTGGTAATCGTTGCGGCGTTAAAGCTTCCGGGGGCATTCGCACCCTGAGCGACGCGCGCGCCATGCTGGAGGCCGGGGCTAGCCGGATCGGGGCCAGTGCCAGTGTTGCCATCCTGCACGAGTATCAGAGCGGAAAGTAGCAACCCCCGGGGTTGCCTTAAGGCGTCTCCGTGAATGGAGGGGACGCCCCCGCCACCAGGGCTTAAAGCCCTGAGTTTTTGCACCGGAGCGTTCTCGCAGGTTTAAAGCGGCTACCGAGCGAGGGACAGATGCCTTTACCCGCGTATCCGCTTAAAAACCCGCTTCCCCGGACTAAAAGTCCGGGGCTGGCACAACTTCGCTCGGCACGAATCCCACCTCTAACCAGCTTTGGCGCCAAATGCTCTATGATGACTCGATATTTGTATGACGCCTCCCCGCGACCAAGACGATGCCGGCATCGAGAAAAAGCCGGCGCAAGCCGTTGCTACTCAATCGTTTGAAGGCGATTATCGTCCCAGCTCGGAAACTCCCCTGGTCCCCGGTTCGGTAAAGGTCGACCCGCTGCAGACCGAGTTCCTGATGCGGCTGGCCAATGCGCTCAATACCACGCTTGACCTCCAAACCCTGATGCACCGCACCGCCGACCTGGTGCGCGCCGTCATCGACTACCGGATCTTTGCCATCCTGCTGCTGAACGAGCGCACCAACGACCTGCGCATGCGCTTCCAGATAGGCCATTCGCCGGAAACCGAGCGCCTGAAGATCCGGGTGGGCAAAGGGGTGGTGGGCCGAGCCGCGGAGCACCGCGAATCCATTCTGGTGCAAGATGTGCACCTGGAAGAGAACTACATCAGCGCCAACCCCGACGTCCGTTCAGAGTTGGCAGTGCCGCTGATTGTGAAGAACCGGGTCATCGGAGTCATCGACATTCAATCCGAGCAGGTGGGGTATTTCCAGCCGGAACATCTGCGTTTGCTGGAGTTGACCGCTTCCCGTGTGGCTCAGGCGATTGAGAACGCGCGTCTTTATACCCGGGTGGCGCGGCAGGCCCAGACCTTGGCCGTGCTGAATGAAATTGCCCGTGAGGTTACGTCGATTCTGGACCTTGATCCCCTGTTGGAGCGCATTGGAGAGCTCCTGCGGAGACTCATCGATTACCAGATGTTCAGCATTCTGCTGCTCAACGAGCGGGAGCAGGTGCTGGAGATCCAATATTCTGTCCGTTTTGGACACCCGGTTTCCACAGCGGCAGAGAAAGTTCCGATCGATCGCGGGCTGGTGGGGACGGCGGTGCGCGAGCGGAGGCTGATTCACGCCGGAGATGTGCGCAAGGACGCGCGTTACTTCATGGTGAATCCGGAAACCCGCTCGGAGATGGCGGTGCCGCTGCTCTACAAGGGCAAGGTAGTCGGCGTGCTTGACCTGGAGCATGTGCGGGTCAACTACTTCAACGACGATCACCAGCGCACGCTGGTGACACTGGCCTCGCAGATAGCGGTGGCGATCGAGAATGCCCGGCTATACCAAAGGGTGACCCAGCAGGAACAGCGGCTGGAGCACGATCTGGACATGGCGCGAGACGTTCAGTTGCGGCTGCTACCTCCCACGCCTTCGTGCAAGCCGCACGCCGAGTTTGCCACCCGTTTTTTGCCCGCGCGCACCATCGGTGGCGACCTCTACGATTTCCTGACCTATGACGACAACTGCATCGGCATCGCCATGGGCGACGTCAGCGGTAAAGCGGCCCCGGCGGCGTTGTATGCCGCGCTTATCAGCGGCATCATGCGCGCTGCGACCAGCCAAATGCTTTCTCCTGCGGACATGTTGAAACAACTCAACGACTCGCTGCAGGAACGCAAGATGGATGCGCAGTACGTGACCATGCTGTTCGCGGTCTGGAACGATGAGAAGCAAACGCTGCAGATTGCCAACGCGGGAGCAGTGCAGCCACTGTTCTGCCGTGCAGGACAAGTAGAAACGGTAGAGGCCGAAGGATTCCCGCTGGGCATGTTTAAAGACGTGAGCTACGAAGAGTTCACGCTGTCTACCCGGCCGGGGGACGCGATTGTCTTTTTCAGCGACGGCATTGTGGATGCGGTCAACGAGAATGAAGAGATGTTCGGCAACGAGCGGCTTATTGCCCTGGTCACCAGCCAGCTCACGAACTCGGCGGAGGGGATGGTGGACGCGATCTACAAGGAACTCTCCGCTTTTCAGGGTGGGGTGGAGCGCTTTGATGACGAAACGGTCGTTGTGCTGAAGGTCCTGCCCGGGCCGGGTTAGGATAAGCGTTGGAGTTTCCATCTTGACCGATACCCTGACGACCGAACGAACGATCCATCCTGCACGCAACCTGCTCGGCACCCTGCGGTTGCCGGGCGATAAGAGCATTTCCCATCGATATGCGCTATTGGCAGCGCTGGCGGAAGGCGGCAGCCGCTTTCAGAATTTTTCTACCGGCGCGGATTGCGCCAGCAGCCTCGCCTGTGTGCGGCGGCTGGGCGCCAAAGTCACGCATTCAGGGGATACGGTCGAGGTGGAGGGCAGCGCCGGCCGGTTGACTCCGCCGGGCGCGGTTCTGGACTGCGGTAATTCCGGTTCCACGATGCGCATGCTGACCGGACTGCTGGCCGCGCAGGGGGGCGCGTTCACCCTGGAGGGCGACGCATCGCTGAATCGCAGGCCGATGGAGCGGGTCCGGAAGCCGCTGTCGGAGATGGGCGCGAATATCACTCTGCTCGATGGCCACGCGCCGGTCCAGATCCAGGGTGCGAAGCTGCGGGGAATTTCTTACACCACACCGGTGCCCAGCGCCCAGGTGAAGACGGCCCTGCTGTTCGCCGGATTGCAGGCTGAGGGCACAACCACGGTGAACGAAGCGGTACGTACACGCGATCATGGAGAACTGGCGCTGCGTGCCTTCGGAGCCGAGATTCGCCGCAGCAGCGATTCCGTGTCGATCACCGGCGGCCAGAAGCTGCGCGGGATGGAAGCTAGGGTGCCGGGAGACATGTCATCGGCTGCTTTCTTTCTGTGCGCTGCGGCGCTGTTCCCGGAATCGAGCCTGCTGTTTGACCAGCTGGGGATGAATCCCACGCGGTCGACTTTGCTCGATGTGTTGACCGCCCTGGGGGCGAAGGTTCATGTTCTCAACCTGGAAGAGAACCACGGCGAATTGATCGGCAGTGTGCAGCTCAGCGCGCCATCGCAGGGCTTGGGCAGTATGGACATCAGTGGAGCGTTGACGGCGCAGTTGATCGATGAGCTACCGGTGCTGGCGGCGATTGCGCCGTACACGCGGGGAGGGATTCGTATTCGCGATGCGCGGGAACTGCGGGTGAAGGAGAGCGATCGCATCGCGCTGGTGGCAAGAAATCTGCGCGCGATGGGCGCTACAGTGGAAGAGTTTGAGGATGGACTCGATGTACCCGGTGGACAGCGGCTGCATGGCGGGGTGGTCGATTCCGACGGCGACCATCGTATCGCCATGGCGTTTGCGGTGGCTGCTCTGCGGGCGGATGGGGATACGCTGGTGTTGGGAGCGGATGCGGCGGCAGTCTCTTTTCCTGAGTTTTTCAGTTTGCTGGAGCAGGTGGCAGAACGCTAGTCATGGTACCTGCAGGAAGCATTTCTCGACGTGCGTTTCTCACCGGAACGGCGATTGTGGCCGCCGCGATCCCGTGCCGAGCGTGGCCGAGAGACAACTCGCCGGGAGACAAAGCCATGCGGCTGGGCGGCCCGGTCTTTGTGAAATCGGACGACCCGGCGGTTCTGGCGAAAGCCCATCGTGATCTTGGGTATCGCGCTGCGTATGCTCCGGGCGATCTTTCTGTAACCGACAAGGATCGCATTGCGGGTTGGGTTAAGGAATTCGCGCGTCAAGATGTGGCGATTGCGGAGGTGGGGGCGTGGAAGAACATGCTCGATCCGGACGCCGAAAAACGCCGAAGTAACATGACTTATGTCACCGAGAGGCTGGCGCTGGCCGAGATGCTCGGTGCGCGTAATTGTGTCGATATCGCCGGTTCCTACGATCCCAACGTCTGGTACGGAGAAAACCCCAAAAATCTGAGCCAGGAGTTTGCGGATGCCACGGTTGAAAATTGCCGCAAGCTCATCGACGCCGTGAAGCCTCAACGCACGTATTTCAGCATTGAGATGATGCCGTGGAGTTTTCCCAGCAGCCCGGATGAATATGTGAGGCTGGTCAAGGCTGTCGACCGTAAGGCTTTTGGGGTTCATCTGGATGTGTGCAACACCATGAACAGCCCGGTCCGGTTTTACAACAACAGCGAGGGGATACGGGAATGTTTCCGCAAGCTTGGTCCCTGGATTAAGTCCTGCCACGCGAAGGATCTCAGGTGGGGACCGGGTGTCCAGGTTTATATCCAGGAAGTTGTTCCCGGAACCGGGTTAATTGATTACAAGACTTATTTGCAGGAATTATCGGCGTTGAGAACAGATGCCCCGTTGATGTTGGAGCATTTACATAGTGAAGAGGAGTACACGAAAGGGCGCGAATATATTCAGGGGGTCGCGCACTCCCTCGGTCTTTCGTTTGGGGAATAGGGCCTGACGCTGGCACTACTCGTCTTGCTGTTCGCTCTCAGTCCTCATCAAGGTCGGCAAAGAGCTCTAACAGGTTGACCTGGATCTTTGTTCCAGGCACCTCGAGCGTATCGGCGGCTGTCCACGCGTCTCCGATGCACTGGCGACCAGTCCTGGACGTCGGATCAATGATCCATACACACGGAACCCCCATGTGCAGGTAGTCTGCCGAGCGGGACTGGGTCTCGGTATAGGTGTCATCCGGCGAAAGGATTTCTACGACGAGCACGGGCGGATTGACGGCTACTTCCGGTTGAGGCCCTCGTGGCACCAGCATGACGTCCGGAATGCGGACACGGGTCTGGGAAACCTGTACTCTCTGCTCCGTGGCTACCTTGACCGACCAGCTCTTTTCCTGAGACTGGAACCAACTTGCCAGGAGAGCCTGAAGCCGCGCATGCTCCCACTTGCCCACGTTTCGCTCCCGCACCTCGCCGTCGACAAATTCCCGGTCAGGCCGGTAGCTCGTCTTCATGTACTCCAACAGCGAGAGTCGCGTTGAGGTTGCCATCTGGGATCCCTTATGACCATTCTAACGGAAGCCCTTCGGAGATAAGGGGGAAACTGTAATCGCTAGACTTTGAGTGGGTGGCCCAGGTCTCGCTTTTTGAGACCTGGGTGCTCCGGCTAGGGCAGGATTTGAGGCGGCCGCAGGGCGCACTGCAGATCCCTCCACTTCGGTCGGGATGACAAGGGGAGAGTGGCGGCTCAAGTTGTAGCTGTTACTGGACGGAGAGAACCGCAGGTCCCTCCACTGCGCTTCGCTTCGGTCGGGATGACAGTTCTGTTGTGTCCGCAAGAGCTTCAGCAAGAAATACTTGATCCCCCGCGATGGAATTGTCATCCCGACCGGAGCGAAGCGCAGTGGAGGGACCTGCGGTTCTCTCTGCCACCATCACAGTGCCAGAAAATTTCCGCAACAGTTACTGTGGCGGCGGTGGCGTGGCGGCCGGTGGTGTTGCTTGTTCCGGTGGCAGGTTTTGCTCCTCTTGCGGAGTTAGCTTTGGCTGGGCCGGCATCACCGGTAACGGGGGCATTTGCTCGGTATGCTGCAGTTGCTGTTGCTGACCAGGCACATTCGCTTCCGGTTCGGCCTTAGCAGGCTCGAGGCCGGGGATAACAGGTTCCTTGGTTACCGTACCCTTCACCGCATCAGAAAGCTGAATTCCGTATTGATCCAGAGTCTCCGCCAGGAGTTGTTGGAGCGAGGCGCGGTCCTTCGCGTAGGTGGCCTCGGTCGAAATGACGTTGTTCTCGGCGGTGGCGAGATTTCGCTCCTGCTGCAACACGTTGGCCGTGGTCGATGCGCCCAACCTCAGTTTTTTTACTTCCGCCTGGTAGGACTGGAAGTTGTACTCGCGGGCGGCCAACGCAGCCTGCACAGCGGCGCGGTCGTTGGTCAGTGCATATTGTCCATTGATGACCTGAATTCGTACCTGAATGTAGAGCTGCGACAGGCGCATTTCCGCCTGGCGATATTCGAGCAACGCGCGAGCCTGAAGCGCCTGCGCAGTCCGATTGCGCAGCGGGACATTCACGTTGATCCCAGCTCCCTTGTCGGGGCCTGAGCTGTTGAAGAGGTTGGTGAAGACCGTGCCGTAGCCAATGGTAGGAACGTTGCAAGCCTCAGGGCCAAAGAACTCCGGCGAGCAAAAAGGACTCTTCGCGCCGCCGAGGCCAGCCCCGCCATAAAATCCGTAGAGATCGACAGTTGGCAACAAATTATTTTTCGTTGCGCGCAGCGTGATTTCGTTGTTCCGGAGAGTCAGAATGCTCTGCTCAATTTCGGGCCGGTTGACATACGCCTTTTGCACCAGATCCTCGACCGGCGTCCGCTCTTCCGGCATCTCCAGCAGCGAGACCCGATCGGTCGGAATCACAGGTGCGCTGGAAAGGATGGGATCGCTCAAATTACGACTGATCGCCTGCTTCATGATCAGTTGCTGGTACTCAAGCGCGGTTTGTGATGTGATCAGCGCCTGGGTGTCGGTAGATACCTGGTTGTCGGCATTCAGCACGTCCAGTGGAGCCAGGGTCCCGATCTGCAGCTGTTTGCGATTGTCCGAAGCCAGGCGGGTGGACTGCTCCAAAGCGCGCTGTTTGGCCTGCACATCTTCGTAATCGCTCACCAGAACCCAGTAGATATTCTCAATCTGGTTAATGGTGAACAGAATCTGCTGGCGGAATGCAGAGTCGGTGATGCGCCGGGTGTTCTTCGCCTCGAGAATAAAGCGGCCGTTAATGCCCGGACCAAAACCATTCAAGAGATGTTGCGTCAAGGTCGCCCGAAAGGTCGACTGTAGCTGCGGACTGTACGCGTTGAATATGTTATCGGACGTTGTCCTGCTGTTGTTAAAGCCGACCTGGAGCGCAGTGCCGGTGACGAAACCCTGGTTGTAAGTGAAATTGTATTGGTCCAGGTTCTGATTCAAGGTCGGAGCGCCGCTGGCGAAAGGCGTAGACTCAGGCGTGGTTGTGCGTTCGAGCTGGATCGTACCTGCGAGGATAGGATCCATATTCTCCGGCGTCGGGCCCTGGCCGTTGGTCGATTGCACCAGTCCCCCGGAACCGGAACCAGCGCCGCCGGACGCGACCGACGTGCCGCCGGGACCGCCGCCCGAGGTGAGCGAACTGGAAGTGGTTTGCCCGCCCCCAAGGGTGCCTTGAACCAATCCGCTGGAGACACCTAAGAGGCTAGAGCCGGCCCGGGCGCGCAGCAGTTCGGTATCTGCGATGTCGAGGTTATAGCGCTGGATGGCGATATCGTAGTTGTTCTCCAGGCCAAGAACGATGGCATCGGCCAGGCTGAGATAGATCTTGCCGTTGTGCACCACCGCGTCCAGCCGCTGGGAGTTGGTGGTCAGCGGCGCCTCGATTGAGACGGGCTCCCACGTCTTGAGGAAATCGGGAAAAATCTTGTGCGGCTTGGTGAAGTCCCGATCCCGGGGCCGCATAAAGAGCGGCTCGGTGTAATTCGGCTTCGGCGCAGTGGGCAGGCCCTGCGCGGGCGCCGCCAGCGGAGCAGGTTGCGGCGCCTGTTGTGCCGCGGCCGGCAAGGGAACATAGGCGCCCAGCACCGATAGGATGGCCACGATCGCTTGCAGCTTACGCAGGAGCAGCCTGCGATGGCGATAGGAAATACAGCGGGATTCTGAGTTTTTCATCGTCAGGTCAAAATCTCGGGGTTCGGGCGCACAGCCCTCGCCGTTCTGTCTGGATAATTAGGAGCTAGCATGGCAGATGCGGCATGGTCGCCCGATGACTCTAGATTTCGTTGGCGCGCCATGAAAGGCATTACGCTGGAAACCAGCTATTCGTTCCATGGACTTGGCGAGTATATCGCAGTGCCGGTTGCGAGTAATGTGGCCGCGAGCTGCTGTGCGATTCCGAACACTGGCAAAGAGCACTGAGCAAGGGACCATGCAGACGGAAATGTTCATGTGGAAACTGGTGCTGGCCTACGACGGCAGCGAATTCCACGGCTGGCAAATACAACCCGACCGGCCGACGGTGCAGGGCGAATTGCGCGATGCCCTGCTCCGGATTACCGGCGAAGAGGTGCTGCCGCAAGGTTCAGGGCGTACCGATGCCGGAGTCCATGCGCTGGGCCAGGTGGCGTCGTTTGCCCTGGCGGCTCCCATTCCTGAAACGAATCTCGCCCGAGCGCTGAATCGGACCTTGCCGGCGTCTATCCGCGTGCTCAACGCCAGCCGGGTCACGAGCGATTTTCACGCGCGGCACAGCGCGCTCGAAAAAACCTACGAATACAGAATTTTCCGGGGAGAGGTTTGCCCACCCTGGCGCGCACGGTATGTCTATGGATGGAATGCCCCGCTGGATCTGGATGCGATGCAGCGCGCGGCCGCCAGGGTTTTGGGCGTGCATGACTTCACTTCCTTTGCCGCCAGTGACTCCGATTCACCCGACCATGTGCGCTGCCTGCATGCTTCGCAGTGGATAAGAGCGGAGGAAGAGCAGTTGCTTCTCTATCGTGTGCGTGGCAATGGCTTCCTGCATCACATGGTGCGAAATCTGGTGGGAACCTTTCTCGAAGTGGGACGCGGGAATGTGGAGGAGGCGGCGATTGCGGCGATTCTTGAAGCCCGCTGCCGGGAGCGTGCCGGGCCGACCGCACCGGCGCGAGGACTGTTCCTGGTCAGCGTGGATTACGGCCATTGAGCCCGGGAAGAGGATGCTACTCTGAAACTCTGTTATGCCCGGCTCCCTTGCCTCCTCAGCGTTTTCCCGTATCGGCCAACTGGCTTCGCTGCCTCGTGTTCACGCAGCGTTCCAGTGGTTTCACTTGCACGATCGCCGGATGATGCGGTGGCAGCAGGAATTGGTGTCGATCGCGGCACCGCCGTTCGGGGAAAGCCGGCGCGCGGAGTGGCTCGCCGAACGTTTCCGTGAACTGAAGCTGGAGCAGGTGGAGATCGACGCGGTAGGAAATGTACTGGGCTGCTATCCGGGTCATGGTTCGGGGGCGGGCCAGCGCTGCGTCATGCTGTCGGCCCATATCGATACAGTTTTTCCACTGCACACGCCAATCAGTCCGCTGGTGGATCACAACCGGCTGGAGGCGCCAGGGGCGTGCGATAACGGCGCCGGGGTTGCCGGCCTATTGGCCCTGGCGGCAGCGCTCGATAGCTGCAGCATTGAGCTTCCCAGTGACTTGCTCTTTGCCGGCAATGTGGGCGAAGAAGGCGAAGGCGATTTGCGCGGGATGCGCTACCTATATGGAGCTTCTCCCTGGTTTCCGCGGATCGGCGCCAACGTGGTGCTGGACGGCGCCGGTTGCGAGGTGGTGGTGACCCAGGGCCTGGGCAGCCGCCGCTACCTGGTCACCATGAAGGGTCCTGGGGGCCATTCCTGGACCGATGCCGGTACCCCCAATCCCATCGTGGTGTTGAGCCGGGCGATTGCCGCTATGAGTGACGTCGCCTTGCCCGCCTCGCCGCGGACCACTCTGAACATCGGTACGATTGAGGGCGGCAGCTCGGTCAACTCGATTCCTGAATTTGCCACCGCTCGCTTTGACTTGCGCAGTCTGGAAGCGGAGCAGTTGGTACGGTTGGAGGTGGAACTGCATCGCGCGGTTGAAGATGCGGTGTTGATTGCCAATGAGCGAACGAGTGGTCCGGTGCAGTTCCTTATCGAGCGCATTGGAGACCGTCCGGCAGGGCGTCTCGACTCGGATTCGCCGCTGCTCGAGGCGCTGCATGCGGTAGACCGGCACCTGGGTATTCGCACTGAGCAGCGGGTAGCCTCGACAGATGCCAACATCCCTCTCTCCCGCGGTATTCCAGCGTTGAGCATTGGCGCGGGAGGCGACGGGGGCGGAATCCACACGCGCGGGGAGTGGTACGACGCCGGGGGTCGTGAACTGGCGCTCAAGCGAATTTTGCTTCTCCTCCTGATGGCGTCGGATCAGGTAGCACAGACCGTATCCCAGACGCCGACTGCCAAACCGTGAGGCGGGTCCTAACGATCTGCTGGTTGTTCGCCGCGACTCCTCTCCTCGCGGCCACGCCCCGAGCGGACACAATTTATTACCACGGGAACGTTATGACTGGAGTTGGTCTACCAGCTGCGTCGCAACGGGTCGCGGCCATTGCGGTGGGCGGCCACGAGATTGTTGCAACCGGCGACGATGCCACAGTTTTGCGGCTCAAGCAACCTGGCACCAGGCTGGTCGATCTGAAGGACGCCTTTGTGATGCCCGGGTTCAATGATGCTCATGTCCACCTGGCGGCTGCGGGGGAGACCAAGCTCAGTGTGGACCTGAATGGATGCACTTCCCTGGCAGACATGCTTCGCCGAGTGGGTGTCGCCGCCAATCAGGCGTTACCAGGACAATGGTTGCTGGGTGGCGGCTGGGATCATACGTTGTGGGCCGACCAGACGCTCCCGTCACGGCAAGATCTCGATCGCGTGACCGCAGGACACCCGGCGCTGCTGGGCCGGGTGGATGGCCACATTGCGGTTGCGAACTCGGCGGCATTCGAAATTGCCGGTGTTACCCGGCAGACCCCAAATCCGGCGGGGGGTCAATTCGACCACGACGCGAGTGGTGATTTAACCGGGATCGTCCGCGAGACGCCGGCGCGGGATTTCATCCAGAAGCACATCCCCCCGCTCGGCCCGGAGCTGCGGCGCCGGGCCATCCTATTGGCGCTCAAAGACGCGGCTGCTCACGGCGTGACTTCGATTCAGGACTACTCGGATTGGGAGGATTTCCTGGTTTACCAGCAGCTGGAGCGGGACGGACTTCTGACAGTTCGTATTTCTGAGTGGCTGCGATTTGACGACCCGGTCGATCTACTTCTCAAGCACAAGGCCGCGCAACCGGCAGACGACCGTATGCTGCATATCGGCATGCTCAAGGGCTTTATGGATGGCTCTTTGGGTTCACGAACGGCTGCTTTACTTTCCCCGTATGCCGATGATCCTGCCAATTCGGGATTACCACGGTACGAACAGAGCCGGTTAAATGCTATGACCAAAGAGCGTGCCGCCGCTGGATTCCAGATTGGCTTTCACGCCATCGGCGACCGGGGAGTGGAAATGGCGCTCAATGCCCTGGTCAATGGTCGGCCTGCAATGCGGAATCGCATTGAACATTCCCAGGTCGTGGAGCCGCAAGATATTTCGCGATATAAATCCCTGGGCATTGTTGCGTCTATGCAGCCGAGCCATTTGCTCACGGATATGAATTGGGCTGAGTCGCGATTGGGTCCGCAACGAGCTCACTTTGCGTACGCCTGGAAGGCCTTCCTTGATGCCGGTGTGCCCCTGGCTTTCGGGACGGACTATCCGGTGGAACCAATCACGCCGTTTCGCGGTGTGTATGCCGGGGTCACGCGTAGGAACGAGGCCGGTGACAAAAGCTACTTTCCGGAGGACAAGCTGCCGATCGGGGAGGTTCTATTCGCGTATACGCAGGGGTCCGCGTATGCGGAATTTTCAGACACCTATAAAGGCCGGCTGGCGCCTGGGTATGCTGCGGACTTTGTGGTGCTGGACCGCGACCTGACGGCGATCCCGGCTGGTGAAATTCTCAAGACGCGGGTGTTGCGAACGGTGGTCGGCGGGCGAACGGTGTACGAGGTCAGCAAAGATTAAAGCTCCGCTTGAAGTATGGCTTCTATCTATCTAAATTTTGTGCCGTCCCTTCGGGACTGGCTCTACTTGACCTTGACGCTGTGCATCGCGGGAAACCTTTCCTAAGTGAACAAGTCTGCTTTTCGTGGGAGTTGAAGGGCGAGATCCGACTATCCCACCCTTCGATGAGTGCAGGAGACACAGCCCAAAAGCGCGTTCCTTCCATCCTTGACTTGCCACCGGCAAGCGAGTTTGCTCAAAAAAGCGAGATGCCACCCACTCCACAGCCGCGAACGAGGCTCGCCGTCAACGTCAAGAAGAGCCAGTCCCGGAGGGACGGCATAACCTGTAGCCCGGCACGTCAGTGCCGGGTAGGATTAGCTGGAACAGCGAGTCCCGGAGGGACGACACAAAAGAAGCCATCAGCAAAATGCTTGCAGGAATCTGCAATCGTCGCCTCTGTTACAAACATAACGTTACTTCCCAATGTCAAGATCCGTTCGTGCCCATCTCCTGCTGTTCTGCGTGGTTGGGGTCTGGGGGTCCACTTTTGTTCTGGTCAAAAGTGTGCTCCGCGACGTTTCTCCCCTGCTCTTCAATCTGCTGCGCATGGCGCTGGCCTTTCTCTGCCTGGCGATTTTGTACCGGGCACAGTGGAGACGCATTCGTCGTGAGGGGTGGATCAGCGGCGCCTTGCTGGGATTTGTCCTCGCCGTCGCCTACCAGTTTCAAACCGCCGGGCTGAAGCTGACAACTCCTTCGAAGTCAGCATTCATTACCGGATTGACCCTGGTTTTAGTGCCAGTGCTGGGCGCTTTGCCTGGCGTTCGCCGAAGTGGCTCGCGGCCACCGGCCTGGAACGTCTGGCTGGGGGTGGTGCTGGCCTTTTCCGGCGTGGTACTACTCGCCGCGCCACCCGGCAACCTGACCGGGATCGGGGTTGGCGACCTGCTTACGCTGGGCTGCGCTTTTGCATTTGCCAGCCACATCCTCCTCCAGGACCGAGTTTCCGACAAAGGCCGCGGTAAGGAGACGGACTTGGCAGCGATCCCCTTTGAGCAGCTGGCCCTGCTGCAGGTTGGTTTTTGCACCCTGGTCATGGCGGCGTCCACGCCACTACTGGAAAAACCCTACCTCCACTGGAGCGGCCTGGTGGTGGTGACGTTGATCATAGAAGCGGTTTTCGCCACTGCTGCCGCCTTCACTATCCAAAGCTGGGCGCAGAAGTTTCTCGCTCCAACCTACCTGGTCCTTATATATGCGATGGAACCGGTGTTTGCCTGGTTGACGTCGCTTGCCGTCCTTCATCAGGGCTTGAGCGCGCGGGCCGGATGGGGAGCCGTCCTGATCCTGGCTGGGGTGTTGGCGGCGGAGTTCCTAGGCAATCGGGCCTTAGTGTGACCGATAGCGCGGCAACCGCGTCTATATAATTGTTGCTGCGGCACCACTGGCTGCAACACGCGGCCGTTTCGTTCGCAGGGTTTTGGCTATACTAGTGAGAGCACACAGTGGTGCCATCCTGTTAGAGCCGCCAGCCCTTGTATGCTTCCCAACCGACGAGGTTAGACCCAGATGAATCCCCTGCTCGAACGGCTTCGCACTAGCCGTCTCGCTTCAACCTTTACTATTCTTGGCACGCTCTCAGCCGGCATATTGATCGGGTCTGTTGCTGTCCACGGTGTCCGGGGAAACGAAACCCAGACGGATAGCTCCGACGCCAAGCCGCTGACGATTCCCAATCCGGTCACGCTTTCGACCACGTTTACCCAGATTGCCAAGGATGTGGGCCCGGCGGTGGTGAATATCAATACCGAGACCCTTCCCCAGGAAGATACCCATTCCCGACGGCGAACCCCGCACGGGGCGACTCCTACCCCGCCCCCGGGTGGCGGAGACGATGACAATGGCGACGGGGATCAAGGGCAAGGACAGCCAGACCAGAACTTCCAGGATTTCTTCAACCGCTTCTTTGGCGGCCAGGGTCAAGGCGGGATGCCCGACCAGGGTGACCAGGTACGGGAGTCGCTCGGCTCTGGCTTCATCGTGGATTCGCGCGGCTACATCATTACCAACAATCACGTGGTGGAGAAGGCGGACAAGATTTTCGTCAAGCTTTCGACCGACCCGGAAGGGTTTCAGGGCCGCCCGGGCAAGGTAATCGGTGTAGATAAGGATACAGATCTGGCCGTGGTGAAGATCACGACCACGGAGCCTTTGCCTACAGTGAAGATGGGCAACTCGGACGGCGGCCAGGTGGGCGACTGGGTCATCGCGATTGGCAGCCCGTTTGCGCTCACGCAGACAGTCACGGCGGGGATCGTCTCGGCCAAGAACCGTACCATTGAAAAAGGTGCGGCTGGCCAGTTCCAGCATTTTATTCAAACAGATGCGGCGATCAACCCGGGCAACTCCGGGGGACCGCTGGTCAACATGGCCGACCAGGTCATTGGGGTCAATACTGCGATTCTGACGCAATCCGCGGGTTACGAGGGCATCGGCTTTGCCATGCCTTCGAATACCGTCATTGGGGTCTACAACGATCTGATCGGACCTGAGCACAAGGTGATCCGGGGCTCGATCGGGGTTCAGTTCCAGGCCAGCCTGAATCCAGCGGTGCAGCGCGTTTACGGGTTCAAGTCTGGAGTTCTGGTGAACCAGGTGACTCCGAAGGGCCCAGCCGACCAGGCCGGGTTGAAGGCGGGCGACATTATCACCACGGTGGACGGCAAACCTATTAAGGATGGCGATGCCCTGGTGACCGACATCGCGGCGCGCAAACCGGGGAGCACGGTTCATCTTGGCTACGTGCGCGGCGGCCAAACTTCGTCGGCCACTCTGACGATCGCGGATCGCGCGAAACTGTACGCGGCACAGCCCTCGTCGCAAAACGGACAGAACGGACCGGAAAGCGCCCCCAATGCCTCCGAAGGCAAACTGGGCATAACGGTCGAAGCTGTTCCGGGCGCTCTGGCCAGCAAAGGAATCAAGGGTGTCCTGGTTACCCAGGTGAAACCGGGTTCCTTCGCCGACGAATCCGGGTTGGCTCCGGGGTTGGTGATCACTGAACTCAATCGGCAACCGGTGACCAGTATCGAGCAGTTCCAGTCACTGGTCTCAGCTTTGAAGGCGGGACAGGATGTCGGCTTCCGAGTGGTGGATTCCCGCAACCCGACGGCGGGTGGAACTTACCTGGGAGGGACCCTCCCATAGTAGTAATTGCCTACACAGGCCACACATCTAACCATAAGGTAATGAATTAGATGGGGCCGATCGGTAAAGTTGAACATTTTACCTGGTAATGGTTACCGGCGGCGGGAAAAATAGCGCCGCCGGTTCGGTTTCGTTTGCAATCTTGCGGATGTTCTTTTAGTGTGTCCAGAAGCAAGAATTCCCCTATTCGAGGTAAGCATGCCCTCATTTCGAGCAAGCCAGACGTTGCTGTTACTTTGCACTCTGGCGATTACTCCAGCATTCGGCAGCCGAACTCACCGTGCACCCACATCCGGTCATTCCAGGGTGACCTCCTCTAAGAAGGGCAAGAGGAAAGAAGTTAGCCGGATCCACGGTCAGCGCGCCATTGACTCCAGCCGCGCGGCTGAAATTCAGACCGCATTGATTCACCAGAAGTATCTGACGGGCGCACCCACAGGACAATGGGACGCACAGACCATAGTGGCGATGCGGCAGTACCAATCCGATCATGGTTGGCAGACCAAGTTGACACCGGATAGTCGAGCGCTTATCAGTTTGGGATTGGGTCCTAGCCATTCCACCACAATTTCAGGAGCTAGTTCTTCTGCTCCGGCGGGTCTAACCACCCAGGCGCAGTCGGCCGAGCCGGAAGCTAATACTTTGGCGTCGGTTCATTCCCTTTCACAGTAGATTTTGGGTTGGTGAAAAGGCCCGGGCGTTTGCCCGGGCCTTTTTGCTTTTGGGGGGAATCGAGCCGAAGGTCCTGGTTTCCCATGAAGGATTTGGGCAAGGCGCGGGCGCACTGCAGATCCCTCACTTCGTTCGGGATGACAACGGGAGAGGAGTGGCCTAGGTGGGAGTCGTTACGGGATGGGATATCGGCCAGCAGGCTTGGGGGTAGGCCGTGGTATCCCACTTCTCGCGAACCGGGTGCGCTTCGCTCCGACGGGATGACAAGAGGAGACGGGTGGCTCAGATTGCAGCGGTTGCGGGATGGGAAGAAACAGGGTCTGGGAAGAACGGCAGTTTAACGAAGGCACGGCAGACTAAAGAAGGCGGGCTTCCTGGCGGGTCAGGTCCTGGATGGTTTCCCGGCGACGGATCAGCCGGGCTCGCTTGCCCTCGACCAGGACCTCGGCTGGCCGGGGCCGGGTGTTGTAATTCGAACTTAGGGACATGCCGTAAGCGCCGGCATCGAGAATTGCTACCAGGTCGCCTTCCTTAACTTCTGACAGAGACCGGTCCCGGGCGAAGAAGTCGCCAGTTTCACAGACCGGACCTACGATGTCGACGACGACCGGCTTGGAATCGGGATCCTGAATGACGGGCACAATCTGGTGGTAAGCCTGGTAAAGCGCCGGGCGGATCAGGTCGTTCATGCCGGCATCGGTGATTACGAAAGTCTTACTACCATTGCGCTTTACGTAAAGGACCCTGGCCAGGAGCGCTCCGGCCTGCGCCACCAGGAACCGTCCCGGTTCGAGTAGCAGGCGCACCTCGAGGCCGCCAAGCGAACGTTCCAATGCGGCGGCGTACTTCCCCATCGCGGCGGCTGGATCGAATGCGGAAGACGAAGAGAGATAGTCGATTCCCAATCCCCCTCCGGCATCGACGAACTTGATTCGTATTCCCTCTGTCTCCAGCTCCCGGATCAGATTGACCACCGCTTCTAACGCCGCCCCGAAGGGCTCGGCGGTCTGGATCTGAGAACCGATGTGCACGCTGATCCCAACCGGATCCAGGAAACGGGATCGCTTTGCAAGCTGGTAGACATCCCGGGCGAGCTTGATGTCGATTCCAAACTTGTGCTCGCGCAGACCGGTGGATATATAAGGATGCGTCTCGGCGAAGACATCGGGGTTCACCCTTAGGGCGACCCGGGCCCGAACCATCTGCTTACGAGCTCGCTCGGCAAGCAGCGCCACTTCGGATTCGCTCTCCACGTTGAAGATCAAAATACCGGCGGACAGAGCCAAATCGATTTCCGGGACCGTCTTGCCCACTCCCGAGAAAACCACCCGGCGAGCAGCTTTCTTATTCACTTCGAGGATGCGCTCTAGTTCTCCCCCGGAGACAATATCGAAGCCGGAACCCCGATCTGCCAACAGCTTGAGGATAGACAAATTGGAATTTGCCTTCACCGAATAGCAAATGAGGTGATCGCGATGAGCAAACGCTTCGGAGAAAAGCCGATAGCGATCGAGTATCTGCCCTGCCGAATAGACGTACAAGGGAGTCCCGTACTTTTTGGCTAAGTACGGGAGAGGAACACGCTCACAATGTAATGCCGATTGGTTCTTGGGAGACCGGAAGGGGCAGTCGATCATTTAAACAAATCTAGGTGGTGGTATTCAGTGTGGTCACTGGTGGGACCGTCCGCGCCTCTTCAGGCACGATTAGCCACATCAGCAAGTAAACCAAGATAGCTATGGGGAAGGTGAAAATAGCTAATAGGGCGGTGATGACTCGGACGAGAGTCACATCCCAACCGAATTGATTGGCGATCCCCTGGCACACACCGGCAATCTTCCTTCCGGTAAGGGGACGGACCAAAGGGGAAAACGCGGCTCGGGCGGAGTATCCGATAGGGCCGGGTTCAATGACGGCCTTTCCGCAAGTCGAGCAAAAGTTGGCACCACCGGGCAGCGACGCTCCACAGCCAGCACAATACGAAGCCATTCGACACCTCCTTACAACATTAAACGCCTAGCGCGTGGTAAACGGGGATTTGAGATATTTGCGGGCCGAATCCGCCTGCGCTGAGTCGCCGTCCTGGCGAAGCACGACCTCATACTGCCTTAGCGCCATATCTCGTTCATTCAGAAGATCATACATCTTCCCAGAGTTAAGATCGCAGCGACTTTTCAGATCCATGCTGATGGTGGGTTGTAAGGTGGCCTGGTTGTAGGCTTGAGCCGCTTCGGCGTAGTTTTTTTGCCCCTGCAGGGTGTCAGCGAGACCAAACCAGGCAAGTTCCAGGTGAGCGGATGGGAAATAGCCAGGCTTTTTGGCTTGTTCGAGAACCTGCCGGTATTCCGCGATGGCTTGAATGCCCTGGCCGGCATCTTTGGTCAGGTTGGCCAACTCCAGCCGGAAGAGGAAATCGCGGGGGTATTCCTCAGTAAGTGATCGGGTAACGGCAATCGCTTCCTCATATCTCGCTTCCCGCCGGAGGAAAAGCCCGAGGGCCGTACGGGCCTCGACGTTAGTGATCACTCCGTGCGCGCCTGCTTCTCGTAAGTCATCTATCCCTTTAGACTTAGACCCCGTGATACCGGCTGCGCCAGCGAGGATCTTTATGCCGAAAGGGAGGCTTCCGGTCACATATTGATGGACGCCAAGGATCAGCTTGGCGTCGGTGTAACGCGGATCCAGCCGGATGACTTTCTCGTTGTCGCTGCGGGCCTGTAAAGCGACATGGAGGGCGGAAACGAAACTCCGTTCGATGAGCCCGATATACACCGCGTGCAGGCTGCGCGCCCAACCCCGGGCGAAGAGCGCATCGACATCCTCCGGCCGTTGGCTGAGTTGCTGGTCGGAAAGCTCCAGGGCTTTGTTAAATAAGGAGTTAACTCGTTCGGCGACGGCTGGGTCACGAGCTACTGAGTGCCTGCCGTTGAGAAAACCGTCGTGTGCGTAGAGGGTGGTGTCGAGCAGGTCCAGGCGGTAAAGCTCGCGGAAGAGGACGGCATCGAGCACGTAGTCAACGGCCAGCGGATTGTCGGGGTTCTGACTCTGAATCTTTTCGAAGCGCGAGAGGGCTCCGTCGTAGTCGAGAATGTAGAACCGGTCGAAAGCCTGGCGCACCGTCGGGTCCAGGTTGAGCGGATCGGTGTCAATCCCCGAGGGCGTGGTTATCACTCCCCATCCGGCTTGCGGAAGGAAAATGAGCAAGGACACTAAACTATTGAGGATAATAAGCTTACGAGTTATTATGCGCAAAGAGGGCGCTTCCTCGGGCGGATCGTGGTCGACAGCAGCGGAGGTGCGGCCGCGGCCGGGCAAGAAAACGGTGCGAATTTTTTGAGCAAAACTCATTAAGTGGTAGTCAGGAACCGGCCCCTTGGCGCATAAATAAGGACTGACGGTAGACGGCGTTGGATAGTGTGGCTATAGAAAAACGTACCTCCCCTAAGTTATCGAGGTAGAAGAGGAGAGGCTATGACCAGACAGGAACTCCTTCGCATAGTGATTCGCCAGGCGCGGACAAACGGTTTCCCGTTCCGCAAGTGGTTTCAGAGCAAAATCGAGCCCTCGTGGGACAGCTTTGACGACGCGGTGGAGCTGCTTGCCGAAGGGCGCCGCTACTATGCTCTGTTGTTCGCCCATGATTTCGCCCGTGCGTTCTGGAAGCAGGGATCTCAGATCAGTTTCGTCGTGCCTGCGGCGACTTATACACGGCGCGATAAGGAAGGCCGCATCGTAACCGTCACCCGCAAGCCATTCACCCGGCGGACGCTCAAGGCCGATGTGTGGAAGTATCATCTGCGTGAAATGGCGAATCACGACGAACCACTCCGATACATCCGGCGTTTCCTAGTTATAGAGGGAGACGTACAGCAATCGAAAACTGTCGCGTCTTAGTTACCTTTCGGTGATTCAGACCGGGACATTTTTGCAACCAACGAGTGATATACTCCCGCCTCCGGACAGCCTACTCTCGGGATGTAGAAATCGGTAGAAGAATGGTCGTCCGGCACCAACGTCGCGGTCTCCCCGCCACCCTGCTCCCAGCCGCCCCTTCTAATCAAACCGAGTTTCTGCTCTCCCCCAAGTCACGGTAACAGAAGACATGGCTATTAGTGTCTTCAAGCGAAATGCGATGTAGTACGTCCACACGCTTACGCCGGGAAGGGTCTCGTCATGAAAATAGCTCTAGCAGCATTGTTCGCCGCGACGGTGGCTTCCACCGCAGGATCAGCCTTTGCTCAGGATCTGGCGCCGCAAACTGCGGAGTTGATTCCAGCGGGAGTCCCCCTGCGGGTTGCGTTGGACAAGAGCTATTCATTAAAGGTAGGCACCAGGCTCGAAGGCCACCTGACAGAACCGGTATACCTCATCGACCACGTGGCTATTCCGGCAGATTCCAAGGTATTTGGTACGGTCACTGGTAAGCACTCGGTCAGCCGCCAGGTACGCACAGCGGCGATGTTCAACGGCGACTTAACCCCGCTTAAGAACGCGGACGTAACCTTCAGCGAACTGGAAACACCGGATGGGCGGCACTTCAACATCGATACGGATACCACCGAACGGACGACGAAAGTCGTGCGTATGGCAAGTCCGGATGGAGCGCCACGCCGTTCTCTGGGACAGCGGATTGCCTCGGCGTTCCGTTGGACAAAGAGGGAAACGGCAGCAGCGTTCGCCTCACCGCACAAAATGGACACCGCCAAGCAGGCCCTGTATGCACAGATTCCCGTGCATCCCCAGGAACTCTGGGCGGGCACCCAGTTTGACGCCGAGCTGAAGCAGCCATTGGAGCTGACCGGGCAGGATGTGCCGGCTCCCGTAGCCGCCGCTGACCTCGGCGAGTTGAAGCTGACAGGAGACATCGAAGCTCGGCTGGTCGATCCAGTGGACTCGAGCACCGCCACCGCCGGCATGCCGGTCGAGGCCGTCCTCACTCAGCCCCTCTTCGAGAGTGATCCTGCGGTTGCGGTCCAGATGGCAGACGGTACCGTTCCAGCTCAGGCACAGGCTCACGGAAAGCTGTTGCTTCCGGAAGGCACTCACCTGATCGGAAGCGTGGTTGAGGCCAAACCTGCGGGAATGTTCGGACACAATGGCAGCCTTCGGCTGACCTTCCGCAAGGTGGAACTGCCGGCGGGTGACGAACGGTTGGTGCACGGCCGGGTGATCGCAGCCGAGAGCGTCAAGAGCGATCGGGTGCAGATCGATGAAGAAGGTCAGATGAAGGCCAACGGTGGTAGCCGCTTCCTGGCTCCTATTACGCTGGGCTCCCTGGCTGCCGTTTCGGACAACACCGGCGCCGGGTTAATCAAGGAAGCGATGACCAGCAACGGGCTCGACCTGCTGACCCGGGTGATCGGAACGGCTTCCGCGAACGGTGGGCTGATTTCGGGATTCGCCTACTATGAGGTCGGTAAGGTGGTATTCGACACCTGGATCGCGCGGGGACATGAGGTCACGTTCGCTAAGAACACCCGCCTGGAAATCGAACTCGCTCAGCGGTAGAAGGTCCCAGGTCTTCGATGGTCCGGATGATTTGGTAGCTTGCTCTTCCCTCCTGGTAATAATCCCTAATTAAAACAGAGGCTTCCGTTTGCGCTCAGGGCAGCTCCAATTGGCTTTCCTGAATGTAATGCCGAAAGGCAAATGGGAGATGGCGAACTGCATTCTCCTTGGCGGAAAGATAAACTGCGGATCTCTTTGTTACCCTCCCGCCAGATTTCCTGTCGAGAAACATTTGCCGGAAAGAGGATTCACACAGAGATCTCTCCACTGCGCTCCCCGGATTTCCTGTCGAGATCAGTAGCGTTGATTAGCTTCATGCGGTTTCCTTTACGGGAAACCGCATCCGTGGTCGTGGCGACTATTGCGAAGTAGGAAATCCGAGTACGCTTCGGTCGAGATGACAACGGGGAGGCCGGTGCTTCCGGGGAGAGCAGTTGCCCAATGGAAGATGGCGAACTGCATTCTTGAATCCGCATCGTGCTATTAAGTTCGAAGGGAGAGCTGGAGATCGCTTTACTGCTTTCCCCTTCAGATTTGGTGTCGACATTTGCCGTTGCGCTTCGCTTGTTCGAGATGACAGCAGGGGCACCCGTATGGATTTGTCAGCCCGTGACAGGCTTGAGGGATAGGCCTGTGGTATCCCACATCTCGCAAAAAACGAGCGAGATGTGGGGCACCCGGCGATTGTCGCGAGGATAGAGCTAAATGCGGTTCGCCAGTCGCCATTCGAGATTACGGAGTTCCTCAAGCGTTACCGCAAATTTGGACGGCAAGGCTCACATTTCAGGATCAAATCGGTAGAGGTGATTCATGGGGCCCTTGCCCTTCCCAATTGGGTAAGCGGAGCGCAATGCTTCGGTGACGTAGGCCTTGGCGGAAGCCACGGCTTCCCTTGCACCCAGACCGGAAATGAGTCCGCATAGGAGAGCGCTCGAGAAGGCGCAGCCGGTTCCGTGGGTCGAGCTGGTCGCGATCTTTTCTCCTGGGAACCAAAGCTGGTCACCGGAAGCCGTCAGGAGAAAGTCGTCCGGCCGGCTGAGATCTCCCCCGGTAACCACCACGTTCAGCTCGTCATTGCCCAGCCGCGCGGCAAGGTCCTTGAGCCGGGCAGCCGCCTCGGGAACCTGATCCGGACTACCGGGCTTCTCTCCAATGAGAATGGTCAATTCCTCAATGTTGGGTGTGATCCAGCCGATGGAATGGAGTAGTTGGTCTCGCAGGACGCGAATTCCATTTGCATCGAGGAGAGGGGTTCCCGAAGTCGAACGTAATACCGGATCAAGAACAACGCAGTTGCGAGATTGCCCGATGAGAAAAGAGACCACCTCGCTGGCAATTTCGGAGCTCCCCAGCATTCCAATCTTTATGCCCGCTAGAGAGACGTCCTGGGCAAGGCAGTCGAGCGTCTGCCGTACCAGGGCGGCAGGAAGGGGCTCGACCGCCCGAACGCCCTGGGTCGATTGCACCGTCAGGGCCGAGATACAGGCCACTCCGTAAATCCAGTGAGCGGAAAAAGTCTTCAGGTCGGCGGTGATTCCGGCGCCGGAGCCAGGATCAAAGCCAGCGATGGTGAGTGCTACAGGTTTGGTGCACATTTGAGGGAAAATCCAAGAATTCTTTCTTTTCCGCTAACATTTTGGTTGCACAGCGGCAGTGTAAGTGTATGCTCCGCCGGTAGGGTTTTTCGGCCCCGCGGATGACTTTGGTGGCGAAAAAACCCCGCGGTAATCGAGACACGGGACCCCCAAATACCGTCTAATGGTTTTGGTAGCAGATCGCAGTTTCCCCACAGGAGGACACCCTAATAAGTAATTGATAAATTTTGACTTAGGCCCGAAGCGCTCCATACAATATAGACAGGAGAACAATGTCCACTATCGCAACCCAGTCTCATTGGCCCATAGGGCCCGCACTTCTTGCCGGCGCTGTCCTCTCAGCACTCTGCATCAGCCCCGGTTCGACGCTAGCCGAGCATGATACTCCGCAAGCTAGCACGCAAAATGCTGTAGCCCCCTCCGCTCACCACCACTGGCATCAATTGGGAAAAGCTTCCTGGTACGGGCGCCCATTTCAAGGTCAAGCGACGGCAAGCGGCGAGCTCTACAACATGAACTCCATGACTTGTGCTCACCGCAGCCTGCCTCTGGGAGCTTCCGTGCTGGTTACAAATCTGCGTAACCATCGGTCGGTGCTGGTGCGGGTGAATGATCGCGGTCCGGTTCCTGAATCCCGGATCGTCGACCTATCCTATGCAGCAGCCAAGCTACTCGGATTCCACGGACTCGCGTCGGTACGGCTGGACTTGGTCGATCCGGCGTTAAGCCCGGCGCAAATAGCAGAGATGAGCTGGCCGGCTCAGTTTCAACGATGATCGAGAACACCAACCGCTTAATTGTTGCGCTGGATTTTCCCGACGCCAGGGCGGCGTTCGCCCTGGTGGATCGGTTAGAAGGAGCGGTACGGTGGTTTAAAGTAGGCCTCGAGCTTTACATCGCTGAGGGCAATTACCTGCTGGCCGAACTCGAGCGGCGCGGGTTCGCAGTCTTCCTTGATCTCAAGCTTCACGATATTCCCCACACGGTTGGATCGGCCGTACGCGCCGCCTCGCGGCTGGGGGTGAAGATGTTGACCGTGCATGCCGCGGGTGGACCGGAAATGCTGGCTGCTGCGGTGGAAGCAGCAGACCCCGGACTTGCGCTTCTCGGCGTCACTGTCCTGACCAGCATGGACGGAGCGCAGTTAGAAGCAACCGGGGTGCACGGGAGTGCGGCCGCACAAGTAGAACGGTTGGCCACCATGGCCTGGGCCTATGGTGTGCGGGGACTTGTCTGCTCTCCGGTGGAGGTGGCCCATCTGCGCCGCCAATTGGGGCAGGAGCCGCTGCTGGTCATTCCCGGGATTCGTCCAGAGGGTTCGGCCATTGGCGATCAACGGCGAATTGCTACTCCCGCAGCGGCGATGGCAGCCGGAGCAAGTTACCTGGTGGTGGGAAGGCCAATCACCAGGGCTGCAAACCCGGGCACCGCGGCGAGAGCGATCTTAGCGGAAATGCAATCAGCAATAAGAATTGCGTCGGCCTAAAGCTTCTCGTAAAAGTCACAAGCCGAGCAGGAAATGTAGACGCCTCCGGGAACTCCGCGCTCCCGATCTTTTACTCGTTTGACAATGCGGGTCGCCTTATTGCATTTGGGACATTCAATCCCTTTGGCGGTGTCCATCATTTTGGACCGGTCGGCGGTCTTAGCTACTTTTGCCATAAATCGATTCCTCTTCTAACAGGCTCCGTGCCACACTTCCGCCTGAACATCCTCACGCGGTTTCGTATCGTCTGGGGCGAAACAGAAGGCGCTGCTAGACGGTATTTTACCAGACGTAGGTCAGTTCGCCCCGCGTACATCGGACACATTGATCAATTGCGAAGGAGGCGGCTGAGCGGAGCCCCCCGATGGCGGCGGCGGAATTGGCTGCGGCTTTTCGTCATCGGGATATTGCACTTTCTTCATCTGCTGGTCTTTGTTGACCACATCCGGCAATTGCTCTCCCGGCTGGCGTAAGGTTGGCGCGGGTGCGGAAGCATGTTCCCCGCTTGGGGCGGCCGGAGGCGCATCTCCAAGGCGGACCTGGTGTACGAACTGGCCGGCAAAATAGCCGTCTGTTTCATCCTTGTCGCGAATGATCGGTGGCTGGCCGACATCGGCAATCTCCAAACGGATTACGCGGTTTCCATTGAAGCGTACAAATTGGACCTGGTGCGGAGGTTGCCCGTAGATCCATTCCTCAAACGGAGTCTGCCCATCGACTTCGCGAACCTTCTGATCGGGCTGGCCTACGGCTTTCAGCACCATCTCGCGGTTCATGCCGACCAGAACTTCGTGGTTCAGAACCGCACCCTTGAGCTTGGGTGGCAAGGTGTCGGCGAAGGCCTCAGCCGGGGTCTTGAGAGAGAAGTCGATCATGGGAACGATCAGAGCGCGGACTTGCGAGGCCGTCATTTCCGGGACGAATTTGTCGAAGGCCAATGTCATCCGGGAACCGATCGGGACATGACCGTCGTCCCGGGCTAGGGGCACATCGCCACCCATGCCGCCGACGGAGATATGCTGCAGGATGTGATGATGCTTCTCGGGGCCGTCGTTAAATTCGAATAGGATCCGGTCCTTCGATATCTCGAATTTGGTGATGACCACGCGGTCGCCTGGCTTGGAGGAGACTCCGTACTTCTCCAACTCCTCAGCGTAGCCATTTCCCGAAGGACTGAGTGGTCCGTTGGCGTGCAGCACCACGCCTTTCATCCCCAGCGGAAGAGGGCGGACAGCAAACGCCTCGTCGGCTTGAAAGGTGCGGATCAACTGCTGTTTTGTCCGTTCAGTCAGGGGCTTGGTATCGAGCGCGACGGAGGTGGGTTGAACGGTGGTGAGGTTTGCTTCTTTTGGGCCCAGATGTTCCCGTTGCACGACGAAGACTTGTGCGTGGCCTAGCGCGCAGGTACCAAACGCAGTGACTGCCAGCAGGGCTGCGGCGGGAAAGAATTCTTTGGTTGTGAACGCAACCATGGCGATTCCCTCATTCGCCAATAATCGTCCTATTTGCAGGTGATTTGCAAGTAACGTTTCGAGCGCGCCGCTACAAAGTTTGAGAGAAGCAAACTACTCGGGAATTTCTGGCGGCTGGGTGCTGGAAGGGGGCGGTTTTGGGGCAGATTCGATTTGCACCAAAGTCGTTCCAGCCGGCGGCGGGGGCGCGACAGGATGATGCGGAGCCAGGGTGCTGCTCATCGCGTCCAGGTCAATGGGGATGCCGGCCGCTACGATGACTGGTTGGGTGTGAAGATAGGCGAGCCTGCTGGTCGTGCGGTAGACGACGAAGATACCGATCAGAATGACGATGGCGGTGACGGCGCTCGCTTCCGGGCCGTAGTCCCCGCCGGTCATCCAAACAGGACCTACGGTATTGCTCTGGATGACGGGTGAAAATTGAGTAATGCCACTTACTGGAAGTCCAAAGAGAACGCACATGCTGGCGTTCCAGGCAAAGTGCCAGCCCCAGCAGACCCAGAGGGCACGAGTGCGCAGATAGGCCACCGAAAGCAGCCAGCCGCAGAACACGGTGACGAGAAAGCTGGCCCGGTTGGCTCCGGCATTGAACATGTGCATGACGGCGAACAGGATGGAAAAAACGATAGTCGCCAGCGTGGGTCCCATGGCTTCGATCAACTGCTGGAAGGGATATCCGCGGAAAACCACCTCCTCCGCTAGCGCGGCCACGGCGAGGAGGAGCAGATCGACAATGAGGATTCCAAATTGACGCGGAATGGCCCAGAAAGTGATGATCAAACCACCGCTCAGGACCAGGGGCAGGATGCTGACCAGCAACATGGCCCAACCCAGCGCGGCGCCTAATCCAAACTCTTTTTGCCAACCGGAACGAAAGACGAGACCCA
The DNA here is from genome assembly GCA_963826875.1 of uncultured Acidobacteriaceae bacterium. Lineage (GTDB taxonomy): Bacteria > Acidobacteriota > Terriglobia > Terriglobales > Acidobacteriaceae > PALSA-350. The sequence continues at coordinate 129,695 of CAWGYP010000008.1, forward strand.
TGCTGCGGATGGGTTCGCGGCGGCCATTGAATACCCGCGCCATGACGGCGTAGCCGACCAGCAGCAGAAAAAGCAAAATGACTCGATCAGTGAGTAGAAGCCAGACACCGCTGGAAAGGCCATTCCCAGCGTGAACCGAAGTAGTCTGGGCAATATAAAAGTAGATAACGGCGATGATGACGTAGCCGAAGGAACGCACTCGATCGGCGGGGGAGGGAGAGGTCAAATGCATTGCCCTTTCAGGCGTTTTTGTAAAACCGGGCAATCTCCCGGAATTTAGCCAGCCGGCGTGCAATGCGATCTTCAACCGTCATGGCTTTCAGCTCATTGAGATGCCAGGCAAGCTTTTCATCGAGCAGCGTAGCGGCAGCAGTTGGATCGTTCTGGGCTCCGCCGGGAGGCTCTGGCACTACATCGTCCACACAGCCCAAACGGCTCACGTCTTCGGAAGTAATCTTCAGGGCAGCGGCGGCCTGGGCCTTCTTGTTCGCATCGCGCCACATGATCGAGCCGCAGGCTTCGGGAGCAATCACGGAATAGACTGCATTTTCCATCATGAGCACGCGGTCGGCGACGGCTAAGGCGAGGGCACCGCCCGAACCACCTTCGCCGGTAATGGTTGCAATGGTGGGCACGCGCAGCCGGGACATCTCGCGCAAATTGCGGGCGATGGCTTCTGCCTGGCCACGTTCTTCAGCCGCGATGCCGGGGTTGGCGCCAGTGAGATCAATGAAGGTGAAGATCGGACGATTGAATTTTTCCGCGATCTTCATCACGCGCAAGGCCTTGCGGTAGCCCTCGGGATTAGGCATGCCGAAGTTGCGGCGCACCTTTTCTTTGGTACCCCGGCCTTTGAGGTTGCCAATGGCGATCACTTCCTCACCGTGGAATCGCGCCATGCCACAAGCCATGGCGAGATCGTCGCCGAAGGCTCGGTCCCCGTGGATCTCCGAAAAATCAGTAAAGAGACGTTGGATGAAATCCATGGGGTAGGGCCGCTGCGGGTGCCGAGCGAGTTCTGTCTTGATCCACGCCGGGTTTGTCGGTTCGGCGACTACCTGTGTCTGCTCAAGATTTGTTGCTGCCTGTTCGGTCATGAGACTTTCAATCGCCCGTGCCAGCGCGGAAAGTCTGCCGCTTGGCCATTGAATCTATCGATCTTTTGGATTATAGCGGTTTCCACGCGATTCCACTGGATATAGGTCTCGCTTTTGAGACCTGGGTGTTCCGGCGGATATGTCTGCTGTTGTGGGAGGTGAAGGGTGAGATTTGACTATCCCACCCTTCGCAAAGAACGCGAAGGATGGGGCACCCGTCGATTGGTGGCGGGGTAGAAAAACATTTCCAGGAAAGAACATCCACACAGAGATCTCTCCACTGCGCTCCCCCGGATTTCCTGTGGAGAGTGGCTTTGATGATCTGCATGCGGCTCTCTTTAAAGAGAGCCGCACACGTGGTCGTCGCCAGCAGCCCTAAGTAGAAATCCGGGTACGCTTCGGTCGAGATGACTAAGGCGAGGGTGGCGCTTCCAGGAAGAGTAGTTGCAGAGGCCACTTATTCGAAGGCTTGTACTGCACCTTGGCCCAGTAATTGCTCGGCGCGTTCGATGAAGCCTCTGTCGGCACCGACGGTCAGGCCCTCCGGTTCTAACATGACGCAATATTCTCCGCGGCTTTCGAGGTTGATCATGAGCCTGCCGGGACCAGGCGCAGCGGTGATCATGGCTCTTAGGGAGCCTAGCATCGCTTCGCTCGCGCCCTCCAATAACACGCGAATACGGACGTTCTGAGGAAGCTTGATCTTGATGTCCTCCAGGGGCTGGATGCTCGAGACCGAGAGTTTCGGCGCCGACTCATCGTCATCCGCGCGCAGCACACCCTTGATCAGGACGGGCACTTCGATTTTGAGCTGCTCGCAGAGGCGCGCATAGTCTTTGGGGAAACAAATGAGGTCGATCTTGCCGACCGTGTCTTCAAGCGCCGCCTGGGCGTACATTTCCCCTGAGCGTTTCGACTTGCCTACTTTCAGGCCGACGATGACGCCGGCAATGGCCAGCAGATTTTCTGGTTCCCCACCACCGTTGCGCCGACGAGCAGGCGGAGGCGCTTTCATTTCCAGCGCAGTGGCGGTATCGACCACATTCAGGTTGCGTAGCTTTTCCGCGTACTTATCCAACGGGTGGCCGGAGACAAAGAAGCCCAGCACTTCTTTTTCTGCCTGCAGGCGCTCGTTCTCATCCCAGTCAGGAGTGTTGGGCAGATCATCGGCGCTCTTGTGGCCGTTGCTGCCCCCACCTTCGAAAAGGGCGGCCAGGCCGGCAAAGAGCCCATGCTGCCCGGCAAGGAGATCTCGCTGCGCCTGCTGTGCCCGCTCCATCGCCCGGTCGGCCACGGCGATCAATTGGGACCGGCGTCCAAAGCAGTCGAGTGCTCCAGCCTTGATAAGCGATTCCAGAACGCGCTTGTTCATCAGGCGCAGATCCACCTTTTCGCAAAACTCCCAAAGGGTTGGAAAACCGCCGTTCTGCTCCCGCGCAACGAGAATCGAATCGATGGCGTTGCGGCCTACGTTCTTGATGGCCGTGAGTCCGAAGCGGATACCAGTCGCACTGGGCGTAAAGTCCGCTCCAGAAATCTGGACGTCCGGAGGCTCGACCGAGATGCCCATCTCTCGGCACTCCTTGATGTACTTGACTACGTTCTCAGGTTTGGAGATTTCCGAAGTGAGAAGCGCGGCCATAAATTCGATCGGGTAATGCGTCTTGAGATACGCCGTGTGATAAGCGAGCAGTGCGTAGGCGGCGGAGTGAGACTTGTTGAATCCGTACCCGGCAAATTGCTCCATTAAGTCGAAGATACGAACGACCTTGTCCTTGGGATGCTTTCGCTTGATGGCTCCTTCGACAAAGCGAGTGCGCTGCTTGGCCATCTCCTCAGGATTCTTTTTGCCCATGGCGCGGCGGAGCAGATCGGCTTCGCCCAGCGAATAGCCCGCGAGCACGTTGGCAATCTGCATTACCTGCTCCTGGTAAACGATCACACCCAGGGTTTCCTTCAGCAGGGCTTCCAACTCCGGCAACTCGTAGCTGACGACTCTGCGGCCCCATTTACGCTCGATGAAGTCATCAATCATGCCGCCCTGGATGGGGCCGGGGCGATAGAGCGCGTTGAGGGCGGTTAGATCTTCCACACAAGTAGGTTTGTAGCGGCGCAACACATCGCGCATGCCACCGGACTCAAACTGGAAAACTCCAGAGGTAAGTGCGCGGTGAAAGACCTTCTCGTAGGTCTCGGTATCGTCGAGGGGGATCAGCGACATATCGAGCGCGCTTCCCCGCTTGCGCTCGATCAGCTTGAGCGCGTCATCAATCACCGTCAGCGTGGTGAGCCCAAGAAAATCCATCTTGAGCAGGCCGAGTTTTTCAACCGCCTTCATGTCGTAGGCGGTGACGACTTCGTCATTCTTGCTGCGACAGACCGGAACCAATTCGGTCATGGTTGTGGGCGCGATCACAACACCCGCCGCATGCAGACCAGCGCCGCGTACCAGACCCTCCAGCTTGCGGGCGGTGTCGACCAGTTCCCTTACCTGGGGCTCTTTGTCGTAGGCCTCCTGCATCTGCGGCGAATCCTGCAATGCCTTGGTGATGGTGACGCCGATAGTCGCAGGCACCATTTTGGCCACCCGGTCCACTTCTCCGTAGGGCAGGTCGAGTGCGCGGCCAACGTCCTTGATGGCAGCGCGAGCGGCCATGGTATTGAAGGTGATGATCTGCGCGACCTGGTCCCGGCCGTATTTGCGGGTGACGTAGTCGATGACTTCTCCGCGGCGATTCATGCAGAAGTCGATATCGATATCCGGCATGGATATGCGTTCAGGATTGAGGAATCGCTCAAAGAGAAGATTGTTTTGCAGGGGGTCGATGTCGGTGATTTCCATTGCGTAGGACACGAGCGATCCTGCTGCCGAACCACGGCCCGGCCCAACCGGGATATTGACCTCGCGGGCGTATTTGATGAAGTCCCAAACGATGAGGAAATAGCCGGCGAACTTCATCTGCTTGATGCAGTCGATTTCCCGCTCCAGCCGCTCTTCGTAGTCGGAGAGGGGCCGGCGGCGCAATCCCCGCTCCCCGAGAACGCGAATGGCGGTGTCGAGGCGCTTGCGAAAACCTGCGCGGCAAACCTCGGCAAAATAGCTGTCGATGGTGTGTCCGGGCGGAACGGCAAATTCAGGGAAAGGATTGGTGACCTTGGCGAGCTTGAACGAACAACGCTCGGCGAACTGCATGGTGCGGTTGACCACTTCAGGAGCATGCGAGAACAGCTTTTCCATCTCCGCAGCGCTCTTGACATAGAACTGGTCAGTATCGAACTTGAAGCGTTTGGGGTTGTGGATCGAGTCGGCGGTCTGCACACACAGCAGCACCTCGTGCGCGTGATGATCGTCTTCGCACAGGTAGTGACTGTCGTTGGTGGCGACCAGCGGAATGTCCAGTTCCTTTTCTAATCGGAACAGGTCGGCATGGATTTTCTTTTCCAGTTCCAATCCCTGGTCCTGGATTTCAAGGAAGAAATTGCCGCGGCCGAAAATGTCCTGGTACTGAGACGCAGTCGCTTTCGCCTCTTCGTACTTCCCCGCCATCAAATTGCCGCACAGCTCACCGGCCAGGCAGCCGGAGAATCCGATCAGGCCTTCGGCGTGCTTGGCCAGGTAATTTTTGCTCACTCGGGGTTTGCGATAGAAGCCGTGAAGCGAGGCCTCGGACGTAATCCGCACCAGGTTGCGGTAGCCTTCTTCGTTTTCCGCTAACACGAGCAGATGGTGGTACTTATCTTTTTCCGGAGCGGCGCGATGGTCTTCCTGGGGGCAAATGTAGAGCTCACAGCCGAGGATGGGCTTGACGCCCCGGGCAGTCGCAGCTTCAAAAAAATGCACTGCGCCATAGATGTTGCCGTGGTCGGTGATGGCCACGGCCTTTTGTCCGATGCTGTCGACGTGGGCTACGAGCTTTTCGACATCACAAGCGCCATCCAGGAGCGAATAGTCTGTATGCAGATGGAGGTGGGTAAACTCAGCCATGGGATAGCTTTAGTTTAGTCCGTCAAGCGGATCCCACGGCGCGAGTTGGTGTGCAGAAACTGGTGCAGCTTGAGGAAAAGGGGGTTCAGAACCGCGAGCGGGCGCTCTCTACGACACCAACAAGAGATCGAGCTCAGCCTTGGCCTGGGCAAGTACGAATTTCGGCCGTGAAACTAACGAGACCCCACCGTCTTTGGAAAAAAGGAAGTCGTAGTCCACGTGGCATTCGCCGCATAGCCAGAAATGTTCGACTTTAACCGTTGACCCGATCCGGCTGGTCGTGCGTATGACTCTACCATTACGAAGGTAGTGAAGCTCCTTGCGGCACTCCGGATTCATACACTGTGTAATCATGTAAGTCCTCCCGGTAACTTCGTAAGCATACTCCCGTTAGGTTACCGCTGAACGGTACCTTTGCCCCGAAAGTTGTACGGTCAGCGCAGTTATTTTCCACAAGGAATCGAGATCGACAATGCTGGCCCGCGCGATCAGGTGCTAAAGCGCAATGTTTTCATTACTTTGATGCTTGGCCGGCGATGATATTTCGGGAGACGCCGCAAGCCGCCGATCTAGGCGAATGAACGCTTTTTAATCCTAGTTTTATGTGTTCTGCTCAAGAGATTCTTTTTGCGCCATCGGAAGCGCGGCAGAGATAGATGTCGGCATCGATGCCAGTGATGTCGCGATACCGCGCATGGATCTGTTGACGAAACTGGTCCGCTTTACTTTCCTCTACCAGGTTGACGGTGCAACCGCCAAAGCCGCCGCCAGTCATGCGCGCCCCAATGCAACCGGGAAGCCTGGACGCGATCTCGACGAGAGTATCCAGTTCACTGCAGCTGGCCTCAAAGTCGTCGCGGAAGCTGATATGCGCTTCGGCCATGAGGGCACCGAAGGCGGCCAGATCGCCGCGCTCGAGCGCGGACGCGGCCAGCTGCACCCGCTTGTTCTCGGTGATGATGTGGCGGCATCTGCGGTAGACGTTTGGCGGCATCTGCGGTTTGCATTCCAGGAGTTGTTCTTCCGTGGCATCGCGCAGAGAGAGGATTGAAGATATGTGACTATGAAGGATACGTGTGCCCTCTTCGACTTCTTCACGGCGCACATTGTACTGTCCGCCTGCGTGCTCATGCTTGACCATGGAATTGCAAATGATAAGCCGCACATGGCCGGGGATAGGCAGGAGACGATATTCGAGCGACCTTGTATCCAGCATTAAGGCGTGGTCCTGCTTCCCCGCACAAGCGATGAACTGATCCATAATGCCGCTGCGCGCGCCAACGAAAGCGTTCTCCGCGCGCTGGCAGGCAAGCGCGATGGTGGCCAGGGGCAGCGAAGCGCCGGCGAGCTCGAGCAAAGCGAACGCGGTAGCGACTTCGATCGAGGCCGAAGAACTGAGGCCGGCGCCCAGTGGAACATTACCTTCGAGAGAAAGCTCAAAGCCGCGGATGGGAACACTTTCCTTGGCCAGGCTCCAGGCAACTCCCATCGGGTAATCGCTCCAGTGCTTGCGGGCGGCGGCAGGCAGGGCGTCCGCAGAGTATTCAACCTCTTCGGCCATGTTTTGCGAGGTAATCAGGATCCGCGCGTCGACGCGGGGGCGAATGGTTGCGATGGTGCAGAAATCGATGGCCGCCGGCATGACAAAGCCGCCGCTGTAATCCGTGTGCTCACCAATCAGATTCACGCGTCCCGGGGCGGAGCACTGCATCACCGGCTCACCGGCAGAGGTATAACGTATTGCTACATCGTCAGAAGAGGCCATTTTGTTTCTGTCCCGTCGCTGCCCATCTATTAATAGCAGAGCCTTTGCGAATCATGTAGCGATTCCCGGAATCATCAAAGCTGCAATTCGCCGGCAGGAGGTTGCGGCATACCCCAGTTGCCGACTCCCGATACCAGGAGCGGCTCATAGCCGCCGCGGATGGCGTCCCCATAAGGGCTGAGGAGCCATTTTGGCCGGCCGGCTTGATCCTGCACCCAATCCGCCGATTCTTCGCGTGATCGGGGATGGAGTACCAGGTGTGCCAGTCTGCGAAATTAGACGGCAGGTGGAATCCTTTGCAGCAAGCACTCTCGTCTCAGCCAGTACTTCCCTGGAGAGGTTTCATGCTCGGAGTTAGATTGCCGTTACCAGGTGAACTTTACCGTCTTTTCTACGTATCCTTCGCCCGCTCCGAACTGAACCTCTACCGATCGTAGTGATGAGTTGCCTGGCACCGGAGTTTGCGTACCGTCTATGCGAGGCCTGGCGTGGGTGTCGTTCACTCTCATCAGGAGAGTCTCATGACTGTTCGCCATGCCGGTTAAAGTCAACGTCAACGAGTTGGCTGTGGACTGCTGATCAATTACCTTGATCTGTTGCGTCGTTGCTCCCGCTTCAGGCAGAGCGTGGGCGAGCGCTACCTCCACCGCGGGCAACGGAATTCGCAAAATGCCGCCGCCCCACTTCGCGCCCGCCGCCTGCGACGCCAATACCACCTGCTGCGCAGACGGGCCTGCGGGTCGCACGATCAGCGTGCTTCCGTCGCGCGTCATTTCCAGATCGACAGTGCTGCCGGTTATCGGAACATGATGCAGTTGGGCCTTATCCCAATCCGCCGGAAGACTGGGAGTCACCGTGAGCCCGTGGCCGGCTTGGTCCCACTCCAAGCCAAACAGGCCTCGGACTACGGGAGATATGACCATGGCAGCGGACCAGAGCTGATGCGAGGTGCTGCGTCCGAAGGGTGCGAAGAACTGGCCGGAGAGCAACTCCGTGACCGCGCCTGGATCCTGCGCCCAGGTCAGATCGGCATTCTGCATCAGATGGGCATACGCGGAGAGACTGCGGCCGTTGCGATACTCCGATACCGCGACCCAGCCAGTGTAGAGCGGCCATACGCTGCCCTGGTGATAGCTGATGGGATCGTAAAAAGATACCGTTGGACTCAAGTCGCGCGTGCCCCAGTCGGTCGAGAACTCCGGCGCTGCCCAGCGATCGAACATGGGCTGCGCATGCTGCAAACGGTAAGTGCCATCCCAGGAAGCAACCGACGGAAAGATCGTAGGGCTCGGGTCGGTGCTGCCGTCAGCATTTCGGCTGAAGGCGTAAAACCCACCGCCGGGAAGCAGATACTCCTTCTCAATCGCGGTGCCAATCTTCGAGGCACGCGCCTCTGCCTGCCCGGCGAGGTCGGGGTGTCCCGTAGCACGTGACAAGGCCGCCATGGCGGTGCTGGCCTGCTGATCGAGCGCGGCCAGATAGATTTCCTGGTGGGGCATGCCGGGTGGCCAGGATTCAACCCAACCCGAACCTTCCGTGTTCTCGTAGATGCCATCGCCGTCGGAATCATGGGTCGTCTCAAACGTCCAGACGCGCTGCAACGCATCCCAGTTGGCCTTAATAAATTCGTTGTCGCCACTTATCTTCAGGTAGTCTTCCGCAGCCATCAAAAACAATGCATTGGCATCGGCGGAAGCGTAGGCATACGGCAGACTCTTCCAATCGACTAAGTCCGCCGTCTGCGACCACTCGTGGATAATCTTGCCTTCAGGGCTTTGCCGCTTGATCAGAAAATTCAGCTCATCGCGAGTCAATTGATAATCGCCATAACTGTTCACCGCGTAGAGAGTCCACAAAGCGTCGCGGCCGAAATACCAGCCGAAGCCCGGCCGGGCGGAATCTCCCGAAGTATAAAAGCCTGCAACCAGAGCGGTCTCGGCATGCGAAGGGATGGTTTCGACCCGCAGTTGGTCGATTGCCACCTCGGCCCAGGCGAACGCCTTATTCAGTTTCTGGTCTGGAGTTTCGATGCTCAGGTGTTGATCGAGGAAGTTTTGAAAGTGCTTTTGAGTGTCGCTGTAGAGTTCGCCAAGTCCGCTGTCAAGAGCCTGCAGCTTTGAAGCGAATGCGGCCGTAGTAGCAGCCGCCGCCGTGTCCGCGGTAGTCATCAGCAGAGGGTAGAATTTGTCGCGATCCGTGGCGGGATCAAAATGTATCACAAACTGTAGCGGGTAATTCTTCGGGCGCTCCTGATAGGGCGGAAGAATCCCATACTGCGCGGTGGGCATGGCAATAGCCGCGGCATGGTCCGGAAAATTCAAGTGCAATAAATAAAAACCTGAGCTTCCCATTTTTACCCACTCCGGCGAGGGACGATCATCGGACAGCGCCGGCCACATGCGCAGCATTTGCGGCACGAAGCTAAAGGTGAGCGTCATCGGGCGAACTGCCTGAATCCGATAAAAGGCCAGAGCGCCGGCGCCGTCGGGCGCGTGTTGGGGTGCAAAGAGGATCTCGCGCACCGTGAAGTTGGCATGCGAGAAAGTGATGATGGTGCGGCCCGGCTGCACATCAATCGTCGAGGCTTGTTCATTGACATCAATGGGTACCGCGTAGTCTTTCATGTTCGCGGTGATGCGCATGTTCGCGAAAATTTTCCAGGGAAAGACCCAGGCTTCAAACGATCCATCCTGCTGGCCGAGCAGCGCTCCACGGGGGCCTATCACGCTGAAAGGCTTGACCGGCATGATGCCGCTGATGATCCTGGGCTGGCCCGGCTGCTCAGCAGAGAAAGAAGGCAGCAGGGGTAAATCGCCGGGCGGCTCGGCGGCCCGCAAAGGCAGAGATACCGCAAACGTCAGGAGAGCGACAGTCGACCAGGCTTTCATCGTCCGTTCCATCTAACCACGTCTGGTCTATAACGGAGAAACAAAGAGGCAGGCAGTGGTTGCGGCGCCTGCCTCCAAGTAAGACAAGATCAAAATTGACCCTGGCCGCGGGGAGCCCACCGGTCAGTGAGCGATCTCCTCGTTCGCGCCGGGCGCCAAGAGTCGCTTGCTCCTCCGCCGGTAGACCGCGCGGTCAGCCTTACAGAAGGGACGGGCGCGGCTGTCGCCCGACCCTTGAAATAGCCAGAGCCGCGAAGGCGATCACGATGGGAAAGCATTCCAGCGTGTAACGAGGCTCAGGCCCCTCGAGGGTCGCAAGCAAGATACTGCGCAGCACGACATAGGCGACCATGGGGAGGGTAAACTTTGGCCAATAGGCCGCTCCGATCAGCGCCGCCAGGATATAGAGAAGATTGAGGGCTCCGTAGGCATACGAGATACGGGTTTCGACGTGATGCAGGCGATATTGCCACCAACGCAGTTCTATGTTGAGCATTTCTACCCGGGGGCGAAACCACATGTCCGCCAGCCGCAGCAGTGGCAGCGTCACGTAATAGCGAACGGGATGATCCTGGATGCGTTTTGCTGCCAACGCGGCGAAGCCGGCATCGATTTGCGGGGTGAGCACATCCGCAACGTTGTATTGCGAGATCAGGTTAAGAGTTTGCTGTGAGTCCTCATGAAGGGCTCGTGTGGGCAGGGCATGTACATCGATGTCATCCCCGGGCACATTCCAATAGATTTCATAGGTCGAGGCAAAGTCGGCGATCCAGGTTTTCGTCCAGCGTTGGAATCCTGGTGTCACCGGTTCCCCTGGATCGGTAGCGGACCGTGGGGCGAGCGGCTGAAAAATGTGGAAGGTGCGCCCGTTGCGGATGGTCCAGGCAGCAAAGGGAAGGATCGAGACCAACCCGCAAAGCAAGGCTATGCGTAGGGACTGGGCAAGGCCGAAAGAGCGGCGGCCGTAGAGAACGAGGGCGGGAAAGAAGACGACAGCCAGCAGGGCGCCGTCGGGCCGCAAGAGCGCGGCAAAGCTCCAGGCGAAGGCAAGAGCCAGAATCCATCTCCAGTTCGGCCGTTCGAGTACGGACGCAAATGCGTAGAGGCCGAGCGCAACGCAAAAGATCGAAGGCGTTTCGGTGAGCGGCATGGCAACGTAGTTTGCGGTAAAGGGACAAAGCGCGGCAAGCCAGAGCGCTGCCATCGCAGCCCGGGGCCCGTTCAGTTTCCAAACGAATCCTGCGATCAAGAGGCAGGTTGCAAGATCAATGATGATTTGCAGGTAGAGAACGGCGAGGTAGTTTTGTTGCCCGAAAAGGGCAAAGCAGAGAGCAAGTAGGGCGGGATATCCGGGTAAGCGAACGAGGGTTGGCGCGATAGTCGGCGCTCCGCCAGGGTGAGTGATGGACCGGCCGTATATACCATGATTCAGCCAATTGCGGGCGATGTCCGCGTAGAGGAGGGTGTCTCCCTGGATTTGAGGGAAGTAATGAATGAACCACAGGCGGAGCGCAGCTCCCACCGCCAAAGCGCAGAGGACGAGCAAAATTGTGCGCAGGCGGAAGGTGGGCATAAAGGTTAGAATAAGCGGGTAATAGCGGGCGGGAGTAGCTCAATGGTAGAGTAGCGGCTTCCCAAGCCGTTGGTTGCGGGTTCGATCCCCGTCTCCCGCTCCATGATTGGGACTTCAAATGGTTGTGTGAGAACCCGGGGAAGAAAACCCGGGTCTCAAAAGCGAGACCTGGGCCACCCACTCACTATTCGTCCGGGGCTTTTCATCGTCGTTAAATGGGTCGCAGGCCCATCGCCAGGGTCTTCATCGCCGTAGGGTTCGTGGGGTTTCCGTGGAGCTGGCCAGCGTCCGCGCCCGGTCGAAGACCTGGAACAACATGCTGCGCGTTAGCTTGCCGGTGTTGGTATTTTGCAGCGAGGGGTGGAAACTGGCGATCAGGTAGCGGCCCCCAGGAAGCGAATATTCCGCGCCGTGGGCGAATTTGAACCGCGGTTTGCGCTCACATTGACCTGTCCGCTCCAGGTGCTGCAGATAGCTGTCGAAGGAGATGCGGCCGAGGCAGACAGTGACACGCAAATTGGTCAGCAGCGAGATCTCCTCGTCAAGATGAGAGGCGCAGTTCTCCAGCTCCGAACGCTTGGGCGTGTTATCGGGAGGAGCGCAGCGGACCACGGAACTGATCCAGCAATCCATAAGCCTCATGCCGTCGCCACGAGAGACTGAATTGGGTTGCGAGGCGAAGCCTGCATTGTGCAGGACGGGATAGAGAAAGTCGCCGGAGCCGTCGCCGGTAAAGGGGCGGCCCGTGCGGTTGGAGCCGTGGGCGCCTGGAGCCAGCCCCATGATCAACACACGAGCTTTTTCGTCACCGAAAGAAGGCACCGGCTTGGCCCAGTAAATCCAATCACGGTAAGCACGACGCTTGCTGGTGGCGATTTCCTCGCAATACTTGCGCAGGCGGGTACAACGTTGGCAGCGAATCAAATCCTGATTGAAAAGAATAAGCGGGCTGGGCTGGAGTGGGCCAGGGTTGGCCGAGGGCAGACCGGTACTTGCTAGAGGCGAGCCCGAGCCAATGGGCGAACCTGTGTTCGGTCGAGGGATGGAGCTCATACCCGATTGTAAGGCTGTTTAGGAAACACAGCGTAATATGATTTTTGCTTTTTCCCGCCCGCTTAGGAACAGCGCGGAAATTACGAAATGAGGCGCTCGAGGACACCTATGGATAAGGTAAATAAACGGTTAGGAACGCTTCTGGCGGGGTTAACTTTGCTCACAGCCGGCTGCCGGCAACAGCCGCCAAGCGAACCGCCTCCACAACCGGTGACACCGGCCGCGATCCAGGTCGGCGGCGAGGACGTTTTGACGCTTTCCAGGAAAGCGACCAACAGCGGCAGTAAGCCGGAATTCCTCTCCGTGACCCTTTTTCCGGGGCGGGGCATGAACATGTTCCAGGTCACCGCCGCCATCCCAGGCAAAGGGGAAATACCTCTGATGCACTCGCCCTCGGTCAAGGATGCGGCGAGCCAACTCAGCAGCACCGGCAAGGATCAGCAAGGAAACGCTTCCTTTGGTTTCGGGGGAGCGTTTCTGATTCCCTACCCCAATCGCATCATTGGAGAACCTTCCTCCGACGGCAAGTCGGTGGTGACTCAATGGCGGGGCCATACGCTGGCTCTGCCGGCAAACTTTCCCAGCAAGAACCCCGGTGGACGTACAGTGGCGATCCACGGCTTGATTAACCAGGCCAAGGTGGAAAACCTGCAAACCGAAACCACCGCAGACGGACAGACAGTAACCGGTGTTATCCACGCCGGAGATTTCGCCGGCCACTGGATCTCCGACACCGACCTGAACTTGACCGTCGCCCTTACTGGGGATGCGGTCGACGCCACCATCACCGCTAAAAACGTGGGCAAAGAACCGGAGCCCATGTCCATTGGTTGGCATCCCTACTTCGCGATACCGAGCGGGCAGCGATCACAGGTGAGGCTGCACGTTCCGGCGTCAATAATGGCACTGGTAAACAATTACGGTGACGCATTCCCCACGGGACAACTCAAGCCGGTGAAGGGAACAGAGTACGACTACAACGCTCCCGACGGTGTTCCCCTGGACGACCACTTTCTGGATGACAATTTTTCCCACCTGCAACGAACCGGCGGCGCAGCGGAGGTGAAGCTGATAGATCCGGAGTCGAATTACGGGCTGGTGGTTTCTGCTCTGTCTCCGGAGATCAGGACGATCCAGGTTTATTCGCCAAAAAATAGTTCATTTGTTGCCATCGAAGATCAATTTAATTACGTCGATCCTTTTGGCAAGCAATGGAAGGGCATGGATACCGGCATGGTGACACTTCGTCCGGGACAATCGGTTACCTGGAAGGTTCGCCTGTCGCTGTTCAAGCCCTAAGGCCTGAGTGTTACCGTCGTAATGGTCCCCCAGCGCGAGGTGCTCGCAGCGATGCGCGCATCCGGAGGATACTTCTAACATGCGAAGAGCGACTGCGGCCCGCTGCCTCTGCTGCGGGTACAAGACGCTGGCTCTGCCCGAGGCCCTGGAGCTCTGCCAGGTGTGCTGGTGGCAGGATGATGGTCAGGATGACCGCGACGCAGATGTCGTCCGCAGAACCGTGAACGGCAACCTCTCTCTAAGCGACGGACGACGCAATTTCAAACACTACCAGGCTGCCGACCCACGGTTCGTTGCGCATGTCCGCACGCCGCGTCAAGAGGAGCTCTAGCCTCCGCCCGCATCCCCAAAGGTAATATGAAAAGGGTGTATTGTAGTTAATAGCGGCTTCGCATTCCTTGCGCTGCGGGTTTGACCCTCCCGGCAAAGCCCCATACGATGAAAGCAGGCTGTTTATAGGCTCCTGAGCGCTTGCATCGTTTTCGCCATTGCAACCGCAAAGAGAGCGAGCGAATCTGGAAGGCACAACGTTGAGCTCAAGCGAAATGATTGAAACGACTCCGCAATCCGGCGAGGTGGCCACCACCACCGAAGAACCTGGCGGACATGACCATGAAGGCCACTCGCATGCAGTGGCGACCCTGAATCCCGACTGCACCCGGGAAGTTGAAATCGAAATTCCTGCGGACGAAGTGACCCGCAATTTTCAGGCAGTAACCAAACGTTACAAGAAGATGGCGCGAATCCCGGGCTTTCGCTCGGGCAAGGTTCCGGAGTCGCTTATCCGCGGCCGCTTCGCCGAACAAATCCGCCAGGACGTGATGGAGGCAGTGCTGCCGGAGCATTTCCGCAGCGCGATCGCTGAAAAGCAGCTGAAGCCAGTCTCGCAGCCTCAGGTGACGAAAATCGAGCTCGAAGACGGCAAGCCCTTGCGCTTCAAGGCAGCCTTTGAAGTGCTCCCCGAGTTCACGATTGATGGGTACAAAGATGTGAAGGTGGAAAAGCCTTCCACGGAATTGACCGATGCCGAAGTGGATGCTGAGCTGGCGCGCATTCGGGATTCCCGCTCCACCATGGAACCGGTGACAGAAGATCGGCCCTTGGCAGACGGTGATTTCGCACAAATCAGTTTCACCGGAGACGTGCAGCCTGCGGAAGGCGAAGCCACAGCCCCCGAGATGCCTAATGAGCAGCAACCGATTACCGGACAAGATGTCATGGTCCAGGTCGGTGGCCCGAACACTTTGGATAGTTTCAACGCCGCTCTGCGCGGGGCCACGGTGGGCCAACAGTTAAAGTTCGAGGTGAGCTATCCGCCGGATTTTGGTGAGCGGCAATTAGCTGGTAAGCGGGTGGCCTACGATCTTGAAGTGAAGGGCATCAAGAAAAAGATCGAGCCGGAAATGAACGACGAGTTCGCCAAGGAGTTGGGGAAGTACGAGAGCCTGGAAGACTTCACCGGGCAACTGCGCGAACACCTGGCCCGCGATAAGCAACGGCACGTTCAAAACGAAACCACGAACCGGCTGTTGGACGCGCTGGTCAACCGCTTCGAGTTCCCGGTACCGGAGTCATTGGTGCAGCAGCAGATCGATGCGCGCCTGGATCGTGGACTGCGCGCGCTGGCTTCGCAGGGCATGCGTACGGAAGACATGCGCAATCTTGATTTCGATCGCCTGCGGGCGGCGCAGCGCCCCTCGGCAACTGCTGAAGTGAAAG
Organism: uncultured Acidobacteriaceae bacterium; assembly: GCA_963826875.1. GTDB lineage: Bacteria > Acidobacteriota > Terriglobia > Terriglobales > Acidobacteriaceae > PALSA-350. The sequence goes on from CAWGYP010000008.1 coordinate 145,074, forward strand.
GGTCCATGCTGCTCGATCGGATTGCCGATGCAGAGAATGTGACCGTGCCTGAAGAAGACGTGGAAAATGAACTGCACGCCATCTCCATGCAAATGCGCGAGCCAGTGGATACACTGCGCGCGCGTTTGACTGAGGACGGCAGCCTCGCTAGAATCCGGGAACGCTTACGTAGAGAGAAGATGGGCGCGATGTTGTATGAGCGGTTAGCGTCCTGAACTAACGGGTAATTCAAAAGCGGGCATAGGTTGTCCGCGGGAAACAAAAGCAAGGGAGCGCATGGCACTTGTACCTATGGTGGTCGAGCAGACGAGTCGAGGCGAGCGAGCCTACGACATTTACTCTCGTTTGCTTCGCGACAATATTATTTTTCTGGGGACCCCGATCGACGATCAGATCGCAAACCTGGTAATCGCCCAAATGTTGTTCCTCTCCGGGGAAGACCCGGAGAAAGACCTTCAGCTCTATATCAATTCGCCAGGTGGTTCGATCACTGCGGGCCTGGCCATTTACGACACGATGCAATTCATTCGCAATGACGTGGTGACCTACTGTATAGGCCAGGCGGCAAGTATGGCGGCCTTCCTCCTCATGAGCGGGAACAAGGGCAAGCGCTTTGCTCTGCCCAACTCACGCATCCTGATTCACCAGCCATCCATGGGTGGCCTTTCCGGTCAGGCGACCGATATAGATATACATGCCCGCGAAATTCTGCGCATTCGCGAGATCACCAACAAGCTGATGTCGAAGCACACCGCGCAGCCCCTGGAACGTATTGAACGCGATGTGGAAAGAGACTTCATCATGAACGCCCAGCAAGCCAAAGAGTACGGCATTATTGACGAAATCATAGACCGGCCACGCACGTGATCGGCCGCCAGGCCAAAGGAGTTGCAGTATGAAAACGCCGAGGGGAACAGACGATACGCTCCGTTGCTCGTTCTGTCATAAGTCGCAGGACGCTGTTGCAAAATTGATCTCCTCACCGAGCGATTATCCGCGGGCATACATTTGTGACGAATGCGTAGCGGTCTGCAACTCCATTTTGGAAGACGACCGGGGCGAAACTCAGCCCGGTGCGGCGCCGGCGCACTTGCCCAAACCGCAGGAAGTAAAAGGCTTTCTCGACGAGTACGTCATCGGCCAGGAGCAGACGAAGAAGAAGCTGGCGGTGGCGGTTTACAACCACTACAAGCGTATTCAGATGAACCGCACGCGGGGCAACGATGTGGAGCTGTCGAAGTCCAACATCCTCCTCGTAGGCCCGACCGGAAGCGGCAAGACCCTGCTGGCGCACACACTGGCCAAGATGTTGGATGTGCCATTCGCGATCGTGGACGCGACCACGCTGACTGAAGCTGGATATGTGGGTGAGGATGTTGAAAACATTATCCTCAAGCTGCTGCAGGCGGCGGATGGGGACGTAGCCAGAGCCCAGACGGGCATTATTTATATTGACGAAATCGACAAGATTGGCCGCAAGGACGAAAATCCTTCCATCACTCGCGATGTTTCCGGCGAGGGTGTGCAGCAGGCCCTGTTGAAAATTCTTGAAGGCACGGTCGCCAACGTCCCACCCCAGGGTGGACGCAAGCACCCCCACCAGGAGTTCACGCCGGTCGACACCACCAACATCCTGTTTATCTGTGGCGGCGCCTTTGTTGGGCTGGAACGCATCATCGGCCGGCGCGTAGGCAAGAAGGCGTTAGGCTTCAAGGCGCTCTCAGAGAAGGATGCACAAGAAGCAGGGGTATTGCCGGCGCAACGCGATACGGAGCTGCTGCGCCAGGCCCAGCCCCAGGACTTGATCAAGTTTGGGCTTATCCCTGAGTTCGTCGGACGCTTACCGGTAATTGGCATTCTCGATGAGCTCGACGAGGCTGCCCTGGTAGAGATCCTCACCAAGCCACGCAATGCCATCCTCAAGCAGTATCAACGGCTCTTTGAGTACGAAGGTGTACGACTGCTATTTTCCGACGACGCCTCCCGTGCGGTTGCCCGCGAGGCCCTGAATCGCAAGGTGGGCGCGCGCGGCCTGCGCATGATCCTGGAAGAGCTCATGTTGGATTTGATGTACCACCTCCCCAGCAACAAGAAGATCAAGGAATTGGATATTACCGCGGAAATGGTGCAAAAACGTGACCTCTCCGTGACTCTGCTGGAGAAGGCAGGCTAGGTTACTCCCCCCTTGGGACTTTGCACATCTCGTGTGTTTTGCGGGATGTGCAAGTCCGTGCTGCCAGTCGCGCCATCCAATAATTGCAGTTGTTGATCGGTTGAACGCCTCAACGGCCGGGTCATTGGCGCAAGTCCCTTTTCCTCTGTATAAGGGAATTAAGCGAAAGGAAAACCCTCGTGACACAAGCAAAAGAAACCCGGGACAAAGGCGATCTTCGCAAGCTCCCCATGATGCCCATTCGGGACATGGTGATCTTTCCTTACATGATGACGCCCTTTGTGGTGGGGCGTGAGTCCAGCGTCCGAGCGCTGGAAGAGGCGCTGACCGGGGATCGCAAGATTTTTCTGGCCACCCAGCACGACGCCGGCATCGATGAGCCACGGCCGGAAGACATTTACTCGGTGGGCACCATTGGCAACATCGTCCAGAGCGTCAAAATGCCGGACGGCAATATCAAGGTCCTGGTCGAGGGGCTGGAACGGGCCAAAGCTGTCGAAATGAATGACTCAGATGGCTTTTTCGTAGCCACGGTGCGGGTTGCCAACCGGCAGCTGGAAGTAAATCCGCAAATTGAGACGTTAATGCAGCGGGTCACTTCCCTGTTTGAGCAGTACGTCAAGCTGCAGCAGTCACTGAATTACGAGACCATGATCGCCGCCGTGCGGATGGATGAGCCGGCGAAGCTTTCCGACACCATCGCCGCTAACCTGCAGCTTTCGATCGAAGAGAAGCAGGAGCTGCTGGACATTTTTGATCCCAGCGAGCGCCTGTCCCGGGTGGCGGATGTCCTGGACATCGAGATCGAGAAGCTGAACATGGATCGCAGCGTGCAGAGCCGGGTGAAGCGGCAGATGGAGCGCGCGCAAAAAGAGTATTACCTCAACGAGAAGATCAAGGCTATCCAGAAGGAACTGGGCCGCGGGGAAAAGAGTGAATTCGATGAGCTGCGCAAGAAGATCGACGGCGCAGGCATGCCCAAGGACGTGTTCGACAAAGCCATCCAGGAGCTAAAAAAGCTGGAGGCCATGCCGCCGATGTCGGCTGAGTCGACCGTGTCCAGAAATTACCTGGACTGGCTGCTGGCGGTGCCGTGGAAGAAGAGAAGCAAGGAAACGCGCAGCATCGATCACGCCGAGAAGGTATTGAATGCGGATCACTACGGACTGGAGAAAATCAAAGAGCGCATTCTTGAGTTTCTCGCGGTGCGCCAACTGGTGAAAAATCCCAAGGGCTCGATTCTCTGCTTTGTCGGACCTCCAGGCGTCGGCAAGACGTCATTAGGGATGTCGATCGCCAAAGCTACCGGCCGCAAATTTGTGCGCATGTCTTTGGGCGGCGTACGGGACGAGGCAGAGATCCGCGGGCATCGCCGGACGTATATCGGCGCCCTGCCTGGACAGATCATCCAGTCGATGAAGAAGGCGGGAACGAAGAACCCGGTCTTCATGCTGGATGAAGTGGACAAGATGGCGTCGGACCTGCGCGGAGATCCCGCGTCCGCGCTGCTCGAAGTGCTCGATCCAGAGCAGAACACAAGCTTCATGGACCACTACCTCGACGTGGAATACGATTTGTCGCAGGTATTGTTCGTGGCCACGGCAAACGTGCTACACACCATCCCAGCTCCGCTGCAAGACCGCATGGAGATTTTGCGCCTGCACGGCTATACCGAAGCGGAAAAGCTCGAGATTGCCAAGCAGTACCTGGTGAAAAAGCAACGCGAGGCGACCGGGCTCAGCGATAAGAACGCGATCTTCAGCGATGCAGCCCTGGTAGACATCATTCGCGGCTATACGCGCGAGGCAGGCGTCCGCAATCTGGAGCGCGAGATCGGCAATGTATGCCGCAAGGTGGCGCGCCGGGTAGTCCGCAACGGTGCGAAGCACAAGGAAGACATTGCTGATAGCAACCTGAACGAGTTTCTGGGCGTTGCCAAGTTCCGCGACTCGCAGTTGCACGAGACCAGCGAGATTGGCCTTGTTACCGGGCTTGCCTGGACCGAGGTCGGGGGCAGCATTCTCTCGACGGAAGTGCAAGTGCTGGACGGCAAGGGTAAGTTGACCTTGACCGGTCAACTGGGCGATGTGATGCAGGAGTCGGCGCAGGCCGCCCTCTCCTACATCCGCAGCCGGGCACAGCATCTTGGGCTGCCGAGGGACTTCTATCGCAATCTCGATATCCACGTGCACGTGCCGGAGGGCGCCATTCCCAAGGATGGTCCGTCTGCGGGCATTACCATTGCCACGGCTCTGGCCAGCGCACTGGCTAAAATACGGGTTCGACGCGACATTGCCATGACCGGCGAAATCACTCTTCGGGGCAAGGTTCTGCCCATTGGGGGATTGAAGGAGAAGCTGTTGGCGGCTCACCGGGCGGGTATTTTCGAAGCTATTTTGCCCCGAGCCAATGAGAAGGATCTGGCCGATCTTCCGGAGAATCTGCGCAGCGTGATGAAGCTGCACTTTGTGGATCAAATGGACGACGTGCTGAGGATCGCACTCGAGGCTCCGCTGCCGGAGCTGCACGAGGAAACTCCGGAGGCTTTGGCTGCGGTCAAGCCTCCCGTAGCTGCCGATCAGCCGCGCGCTCAGTAGTGGTCACGAAGTTCCTGCTGTCGGCATTGGCGCCAGAACAATTCCCTCCTGCTACGGCCCCGGAATTCGCGTTCCTGGGCCGTTCGAACGTTGGCAAGTCGAGCCTGATTAACGGATTGCTAGGCGAAAAGGCGGCGAAGGTTTCGGCTTCCCCGGGCCGGACCCGGGCCATCAACTTTTTTGCTTTGTCAGACTCGGCAACCGCGCGAGAGCCTCGGCTTCTGCTGGCTGATTTGCCCGGTTATGGTTACGCGAAGATCTCGCGGTCGATTTCCGCGGAGTGGCCTAAATTCATCAACCCGTATCTGGAAGAACGTGCCAACCTGGTCTTGTGTATTTGCCTGGTAGATAGCAATATCCCGGTGCAGGCCAGCGATCAGCAATTGATTGCGTCTCTCAAAGGGATGGACCGCAGCTTCCTCGTGGTAGGTACCAAAGCAGACAAGCTTTCCGGGAATGAGAAGCCGAAGGCGGTCACCCGGCTCAAAGAGGGCTTGGGACTAGGCGAGATTCTGTTGTGCTCGAGCAAGACCGGTTATGGCACTAAGGAGCTGTGGGCGCGGATCTTATCCCGGGCAGCAGAGTAGAAACATTTCCATCTGCCCTTACCAGGTGTTATAAGGCTGGCCGTCGCTGCCGGCCTGGTCTGATCCGCTGTGCACATCGGTCATCCCTGGGTCGGTTTGATCTACACTCTGCAGGGTGTCATCAATGGTCGGCACCCAGGTGGTGTTGCTGTGAGTCACCGGGTCAACCGGAATGGTCTTGAGATAGCCAGCGCTCACCAAGTCATCCAGCGACTGCGGCGCCTTGTTCTTGTCGTTGGTATAGGCGTCAATGGCATCCCGCAGGACGTGCAGGTCTTCACGGAGCACTGCTTCCCGCGCAGCACGGATCGATGCCACGTAGGCCGGGATCGCAATCGCGGCCAGAATGGCGATGATCAGCATCACCACCATCAATTCGACCAAGGTGAAGCCACGCGTGAATTGAGTGCGAGGTCGAGACATACCTACGAGCCTACCAATCGGCGTACTTCGTTCCATCCAACCCAGTGCCTTGCGACTTGGAAGTGACATCGAATACATTCTGCCCGCCCCATGAGTCGCTGTTCGATTCGTCCTGCATGGAGCGTAAGTTCCATTCGGCTTTACCGGTCATCGGATCCACCGGAATGTGGCGCAAAAACTTCATTCTCTTGCCCGAAGCGTCTACGCCCTTGACCAGGGTCTCGAGGTCCGGAGGATAGCCGTTGCTGTCGAGCTTGACCTGAAAGGCGTGCTTATCCGCGGCGTCTTTGTAGCGGTCGATGGCATCGCGCATCTGCCACAAGTCGTAGCGTAGTTCCCTTTCCTTTTCGCGCTGCACGCGGAAGCGAGCCAACGGAACAGCGGCCGAGGCCAGGATGGCCAGGATGGCCACGGTCACAATCAACTCGACCAGCGTCAGCCCCTCCTGCCGGCCTGCCGCTGCGCTGCGTTGAGGTAATTTGTACTGCATAACTGGGCCCTATTGGACGTGTACCACGGTTTGCGAACCGGCGATGTTGATGGGTTGTTGGGCACTGTTCTTAACCGATGCACGGATAATTTGCATAGCCGCATCCCCGGGCGCGTTGGCCTGGAAGGTCAGAACGCAAACCGTTCCCGCCCCAGTTACGCCCGAGACTCCGGGTGGGCGTGAAGCCGAGATGACAACATTGCCAACTCCATCGTCGCGATGGACTAAAGCGATAGCCTGGCCATCATGGCCCAGGAATCCGCCGGTATCAACATTGATCAGGGCCAACTTGGAGTTGTCGTAATGGACTTGCATTGGTACAGAGAAAACGTCCTGACCACCACTCAGGTTGATTGGCACCTGAAAAGTGCTGCCGGCCTTGGGCGGAGTCTGAGGTGGAGCAATTTGCAGGGTCACCGTACTTGACACCGCGGGTGGTGGGGTGGGCGCTGCCGTGGACGAGGTCGCGGGCTGGGCACCGGCAGGCGTCCCAGCCGGGCCACGCGGTTGCAGCCCGGGCGGCAGCGTACCTGTGCCGCCCGGCTGTTGGTTCGCCGGCGCAGAAATGCGCCGCAACTCGACATTGGTACCCGTGCCAGTGTCAATTTCCTTGAGGTTCAACGGACTGATTTCCGTAGCGCGGACAACATGCGGGGTCAGCATGAAGATAATTTCGTCGTCCTGCACTTCGTGCTGGGTAGAGCTAAAAATCCACTTCAAAATCGGCAGCTCGCCCAGGCCCGGGGTTCCTCCGATGGTGGTGAGATCCTGCTTCTGCAGGAATCCGCCCAGGATGTTGACTTCGCCTTCCTTCAGACGGACGACCTGGTCAGCGGTACGCTGGGAGATAATCGGCTCCGTAATGCCACCGATGTTGGTCGAGCCCTCTTCCTGCGAGGAGACGATCTTGATCTTGAGGGTCACATCGCGGTCGTAGTGAACGATGGGCGTAATTTCAATCTCCACGCCTACATCCAGATAAGTGAACTGGGTATTGACCAGCGAGCTGACGACGGCGGTCGCTGCGCCCGTCTGGTACGAGCCAGTAGCCACCGGGATACGTTCGCCGATCTTGAGGTCAGCTTTCTGCCCATCGGTCGCACGGATACTTGGATTCTGCAAAACCTTGGTATCTGAATCCGAAAGCAACAGGTTGGCTGTCGCCTGGCCGATGGTCACAGCAAAGTTGGTGGCATTCAGGTGGGCCAGATTGTTCAGGGTCAGATTGGTCGAGCTACTGGTGGTCGAAGTCGTGGACGTGGTACTGGTCGTGCTTGTGGTGCTCGTGGTGCTCGTGGTTCCAGTGGTGCTGGTGGCGTTCGGCGGCTGCAGTTGCACACCGAAGGTACCCGGCAGCTGTACGCCGATCGTTCGCGTTTTATCCCGATTCACTTCCAGGAGCGCTACATCAACCACCACTTCGGCCCGCGACTTATCGAGATCGTAGATCAGTTTCTGCGCCAGCAACAGCTCGTCCGGCGTCGCCCGCATCACGATAGCGCTCTGGCTCGGTACCCCATAGAGCTTGGCGTTGACGAGCAAGTTGCGCAGCGCGGTCTGTATGTCGTTCAGGTCATTTTGCTGAGCAGTGTTTGCCAGGTAGAAGGTCTGTACCGCCTCCTCCTCCAGTTCCTGCCGCTTCGCCCGTGTGTTCATGGCCACGAAGATGGTGTTGGGAGTGACCGCGTGCCAGAATGTGCCGGAAACGGTGGCCACAATGCGCAAGGCGTCGAACAGGGATACGTTGGCGATATCCACCTGGATACGCTTGGAGGTGTATTCGGGGTCGAACAGCACGTTGATCCCTGCTGCCTTGCCGATGGTCGAGTAGACGACCTTGCTGTCTTCGGTCATGTGCAGGGTGAGCGGTTCATTGGAGATGGGCTTCAGCTCTACCGGGCTGCCCACCTCACTCAGTTCGCTTGCTTTGCTTTCCGGGATCGAGGTTTCCTGGTTAGGCGTGGGTACAGCAAGCTTTTCCCGCGCCTTTTGGATATCCTGGTGCGCCAGCTCGTTGCTGGGGTCGATCTCGAGGGCGCGCAAAAACTCGGTCAGGGCTGCGCTGATGTCGCCCTGGGCCATAATTTTCTCGCCTTTTTCGATGTGCGCCGAGCCGGCGCGGAAGCGAAGCCGCTCGTAGGCAGTCTTATAGCGAAGATTCTTGGGTTCCTTCTGCCAAGCCTGGTAGTAGTCCTCGTAGGCGGTGATGGGGTCTTCTTTGGCCTCGGCGGTCTGGCCTTGCGCGTAAAGCTTTTTCGCCGAAGGGCCAGAAGCTGCCAGGCAACAGGCACTGGCAATCAGGAGCAGGGTGAGCAAAGCGGACAGAGCCCAGTTATTTTGACGGCGATTCATCGCACTCCAGATAGCCGAAATACATTGTTCCAGGGAGAAAAATCGACGCGTCCACAAGGGCCCAGAGCAGCTTTTCTCTTGGTTAATATCGCCTGAGTATAGCATCCGGCGCAGCCAATCCTTCGCTCCCAAGTCACGTGCTAGCATGAAGATTCATAACCAAATGTATGCCTCGGCCACTGCGTCAAACCACGAATCCATCCCCTCAAAAAGCGAAGCCCAGGGAGCCTGTCGCTGCGGGCGAGCGCGACGCTGCCGTGAATCGGGCTGCTGGACATAATTACTTCCTGCTGGATAAATTCGAAGCCGGGATTGCCCTTCGAGGTACAGAGGTCAAGTCCATCCGCGAGGGACAAGCGAATCTCAAGGACGCCTACGGGATCATCAAAGACGGTGAAGCGTATTTGCTGAACGCTCATATCGGTCCCTACTCGCACGGAAACTCTTCCAACCACGACTCGTTACGCACCCGCAAACTGTTGCTGCACCGCCAGGAATTGCAAAAACTCATGGGGAAGACGCAGTTGAAGGGTTTAACGCTCATCCCCACTCGGCTTTATTTCCGCCATGGCCGCGTGAAATGCGAGTTGGCCGTAGCTAAAGGCAAGCAGGATTGGGACAAACGCGAGACCGAACGGCGTCGCGAGGACGACCGCGAGGCTCGGGCGGCCATCGTACGCAGCCAGCACAAATAGAACAATAGAAAAGACTTATCGTCACCAGGAAAGCCCACTCACACATGCAGACAAAATTTATATCGGCTAAGCTTGACCGCCTCAGTAGTTCCCTGCTGGTTATCTTCGCTCTGGATACGGCGGAGAAGAAGCAGACCAAGCCCGTAATCAAGCTGTTAACGACGGGAGGTCCGTTGGCCAAAGCGACCGCGTCGATCCTCAACAGTGGTGAATTTGCCGCCGGGAGCTGCGAAACCGTGCTGCTGCATGAACCGGATGGGTTCAAGGCGGAGCGGATCCTGTTGGTTGGCGTGGGTAAGCTTACCGCCGCCGAGGTTCGCAAGGCAGCGGGTGCGGCGGTGCGCTTCGCCAAGCCTCGTAAGCTGCGCGAGCTGACCATCGCGATTCCGGAGGGCCTGGACACGCTGGCATCCACCAAGGCGGTGGTGGAGGGGGCATATATCGGGGATTTCGATTCCGATACCTATCGTTCGGACCGCAAAGATCAAAGCATCGAGCAGCTTAGCGTTGTTTCGGGCAATGGGGTGAATCAAGCAGCGATCGAAGCCGGCGTCCGGGAGGGTGTGATCCTGGGCGAGGCGCAGAACTTTGCCCGCTCCCTGATCAATGAACCGGGCAACGTGATGACACCCACCGTGCTGGGGCAAAGAGCCGCAGAGATGTGCCGTCAATACGGACTGCAGTGTGAGGTCTACGGTGCGGACAAAATCAAAGAACTAAAGATGGGCGCGTTTTGGGGAGTCGCCAAGGGCTCGGAGGAACCACCCGCTCTGATCGTGATGACCTACGAGCCGAAGAAGGCCCCGGCCTCTCCTGTCCTGGGATTGGTGGGCAAGGGCATCACCTTCGACACCGGCGGCATCTCCATCAAGCCTGCGGACGGCATGGAGAAGATGAAATACGACATGGCAGGCGGTGCGGCCATGATTGGCGCCATGCAGGCCATCGCCCAGCTCAAGCCTGCGGTGAAAGTGATCGGCATTGTGTGCGCGACGGAAAACATGCCCTCAGGCAGCGCCATGAAGCCGGGAGATGTGCTGATTGCCATGTCCGGCAAGAGCATCGAAGTCGTCAATACCGACGCGGAGGGGCGGCTGGTGCTGGCGGATGGTCTGGCCTACGCGCGGCAGCTCGGCGCAACCCATCTGATCGATGCAGCTACGCTTACGGGCGCTTGCGTGGTGGCTTTGGGACAAGTGAACGCCGGCTGCTTTGCGAACGATGAGGAAGCGTACAAGCACTTCACTGGGGCCGCCGAGATTTCAGGGGAGCGGTTCTGGCGCCTGCCGCTGGAGGACGACTACAAGGATCAAATCAAGTCCAGCATTGCTGACATCATGAATACCGGCGTGAACCGGTATGGTGGGGCAACGAATGCCGCGATGTTCCTCAAGGAATTTGCTGAGGATACCCCGTGGATCCATCTTGATATTGCGGGCCTGGCCTGGTCAGACGATGCCAAGCCGTGGATGGCTAAAGGGCCTTCGGGAATTGCCATGCGCACCATCACGGAGTGGGTGCGGAGTTACGCCAAATAGCCCATCGGACACCTTGACGGTGTCCGATGGGAAGGCACTCTAGGAGGCCACCTTGGTGGGCTCCTGTTGCATGGCTTGGACTTGTTTTCCCCGGCTGAATTCCTGGATGAGTCTTTTACTAAACGCCGGAATGTCGTCAGGGTTGCGGCTGGTGGTCAGGTTTCCATCCGTAACCACTTCTTCATCGACCCAATGGCCGCCGGCGTTGCGGATATCGGTTCGCACCGACGGCCAGGATGTGAGCGTTTTCTTTTTCACCACTCCGGCCTCGACCAGCATCCACGGCCCGTGGCAAATAGCGCCGATAGGCTTGCCTGAGTTAAAAAACTCGGCCACGAAAGCCACTGCCTTGGGCTCGATCCGGAGTTTGTCTGGATTGATTTGGCCGCCGGGCAGGACTAACCCGTCGTAATCGGTAGGTTTCGCGTCGTCCAGAGTTTTATCCACTTTGGTGCGATCGCCCCAATCGGTAAACTTCCAACCCTTGATTTCTCCCCCCTTGGGGGAAATGACGTCCACCTTCGCTCCGGCCGCTTCCAGAGCCTTTTTGGGCTCCGTTAATTCCACCTGCTCGAAGCCGTCTGTGGCTACGATCGCAATCTTCTTTCCCTGCAAATTTGCGCTCATGATTACAACCCCTTTCTCTCTCAGAGGGCTGTATGCGCCGGCTCGTTGCCTCGTGGTTTCGTTCGTTAATTGTAGATGAACTTTGTCCAATGATGGGCATCTCGTGGCATCCTATTCGACAAACGTTTGCCCAGAAGGATGCCTATGCCCCGCGAAAAGATCTATAAACACACTACTTGTGCGATTGCAGTTTTTGTGGCGATCGGTCTTCTGACCTCTTGCCAGTCCTCTTCCAACCACGTTGACCTCAATGGCGCGGGAAGCACTTTTGTTTATCCCGTGATGGGACGCTGGATTCAAGACTTTCAACAATCTCACTCCAACGTTCAGATCAATTACCAATCGATTGGGAGTGGCGGTGGGATTCAGCAGGTGAAGTCGGGCACCATTGATTTTGGCGCCTCGGACGCGCCGCTATCTGACGAAGAGGTAACGCAGATGCCTGCACCCGTGATACAGATTCCGGAATCCGCCGGCCCGGTATGTGTCACCTACAATTTGGACGGTCTTCAGAAGCCTCTGCAGCTCTCTTCCGACGCGCTTGCGGAAATTTTCCTGGGCAAGATTACCAATTGGCAGGATCCGCTTCTTAAGCAGGACAATCCCGGCGAGAAGCTGCCGAATTCGAAAATTACGGTGGTTCACCGGGCTGAGAGCAGCGGCACCACGGCCGCCTTCACAACTTATCTTTCCGCGGTCAGCCCAGAGTGGGCGCAACAGGTTAGCAAGGGCACTGCGGTTAAATGGCCCATCGGACTTGGAGCGAAGGGCAGTGAGGGAGTTACTGGGCAGGTGAAGCAATTTCCCGGCGCTATCAGCTACGTCGAATTAACCTATGCAACCCAGAACAAACTGCCGGTGGCAGGGATTAAGAATCAGGCCGGCAAGTACGTACTGCCGAGTACTGCGGGGACAACGGCGGCGATTGATGCCTTCAAAGACCAGCTGGCGAAGGACGCGCGCACCCCGATTGCCAATCCACCTGCGTCCGCGCCGGATGCATATCCTATTTCCACTCTGACCTTCCTGATCATTCCGAAAGACGGCAAAGATGTTGCCAAGCGTACGGCCTTGAAGCAATTCATTACCTACGTGGTGACGGATGGCCAGCAAGCCTCGAGTGGGCTCAACTATGCTCCACTCCCCGATGCGGTCAAACAATTAGACGTGCAGACGTTGAACCAATTGACGGCTAACGGTAGTCCTATTCATTAAAAAAACATTCCCAAGAAAGAACATCCACTCAGAGATCTCTCCACTGCGCTGCGCTCCGGTCGAGATGACAAAGGGGAGAGATCTCTGTGTGGACGCTCTTTCTTGGGAATGTTTTGATGTCACATCACTTCCGGGACAGATATTCCCAGCCAGGCGAGCGAACGGACGAGTGCCCGCTCTGCTACCGCGGCCGTGGCCAATAGAAATTGCTTACGCGCGGGATCTTCCTCGGTGAGGATGTGGTGACGGTGATAGAAATTATTGAAAAGCTGCGCCAACTGAAACGCGTGCTTGGCGAGATACGCTGGCTCTGCGGCAGCAATGGATTGCTCGAGCAACAGACTTAACTTTGAGGACATGATCCACAGTTCCCAAAGATCGCCCACGAAGTAGTCTCCGGCATTCACCGCGGACAGAGCAGCTTCCGGCGTTGTTCCCGCCTTGCGAAAGATATTGCGCGCACGCACGATGGCGTATTGCACGTAGGGCCCGGTCTCGCCTTCGAAACTGAGCGCCTCCTTGAAATCGAACGCAATCACCGTGTTTCGGGTGAACTTCAGCATGAAGTAGCGCAGGGCGCCCACAGCGATCTGGTGCGCGATTCCCTCTCGTTCTTCCTGGCCTCGCTGGGGATGACGGCTGTCGACTTCTTCCCCGGCGGCGGCTATGAGCTTGTCCAACAGCGCGTCGGCCTTTACCCCAAACCCCTTACGCCCAGAGACTTCAATGTAGGGGCGCTCCCTGTCTTCGTCTGAAATCTGGTAGCCGAGATCGAGCGCGCATCGCGGCGTCAACGCAACCATTGCATAGGAAAAATGGACATAGTGAGACGCCGCTTCGGTGTATCCAAGCCCGCGCAGGGCTTCAATCACGTTCGCCTGCGGATCGTCCTGGCGGCTGTCAATTACGTTATAAATGGCCTCTGCCCCGCCGAAATGAGGATGCGGTTGCTCACCCACTTCGGTCGAGATCCAACACATGTGATCGGCATACGCAAAGAAGCGCGCGTAGCCGAAGTCGCGTCCTAACAAACCAAACTTCCACAAGTGATAAGCGATGTCCTTGCCAACGTAGGTGACGGTTCCGTTGGAACGAACGATCACTTTGGCATCTTCGTCCAGTTCCCCGGCGTCGGTAGCCGTGGTGGAGCGCCGCATAACCCAGCAGCCCTTGTTCTTGCCCTCGGTCTCAAAATAAACCACGCCCTTCTCTTTCAGCTGGGCAAAGGCCAGATCCCAAAACTTGAGGTGGAGGATTTCGCTTTCCCGGGGTAGAAAATCATATTCGATGCCCAGGCGCAGCATAGTCTCCAGATGCCGGCGCAATACCGCGGTTGATACCAGGTCGGCAATCTCTGCAATCTCATTGCCGCCGGCCTCAATAGCATGCAAGGTATCGAGGCGGATCTTTTTCCGCTCCGAGGCGTCCGGACTGTCGTACCACTGCGAGACCCGCGCGTAGAGGTCCCAGCAGTAGTCGTCAAGGCGCTCCCGTTTGGCTTGAAGATCTGCCATCAACTGCCTGACCCCGGCGAGATTGTAACCTTCAAGGTGCGTCAGCCCGACGACCACGTCGGCCACCTGGACGCCGGTGTTGTCAATGTAGTTCTGTACGTCGACCTTTTGCCCCGCGGCACGAAGCAGGCGCACAAACGTATCCCCCAGGATGGCGTTGCGCAAATGGCCGATGTGCGCGGATTTATTGGGATTGATACTCGTGTGCTCGACCAGCGAATGAAGATGAGTCTGCTCTTCCGCGGTATCGTCGCGGGCAATTTGCTGCGCGGCCGCCGGGCGGTCCAGCTTGCCATTGATGTAACCGGCTCCCGCGACCTCAAATGAGGCGAAGCCCTCGAGCGGCATCAGTTCCTGGACTAATTCCGCAGCAATTGCGCGCGGCGCGCGTTTGAGCCGGCGGGCTAATTCGAAAGCCACCGGCAGTGCGTACTCTCCCATCTCCAGGTCAGGCGGCTGCTCGATAGCAATTTGCGGGAGTTCAACCTGATATTTGGACTGAAGAACTGAGCGGAGGCGCTCGCGAAGAAGTCTTTGCTGTTTGCGATACACCCAAAACCCCTGATTTTCTTGCCGATTCTAGCAGAACGCTCCGCCTGTGACCGCAAGACCAGAGTGGATCTATCCCGAAGCCACGGGCCTCCCGTCGATGCGACCACCAGGGAGCAGCGACCCAGTGCAGAACTCTCGAGGACACCGTAACTCTGGTTTTGCCGTAAGATTGAGAGACTGCCCTGCTCATGTCGAAGAACTCCAGCTTTTACATCACTACCCCAATCTATTATGTGAATGCGCGGCCGCACATTGGTCATGCATACACCACGATCGTGGCCGACGCCATCGCGCGCCGCAAGCGTTCCCAGGGCCTGGACACATGGTTCCTGACCGGAACCGATGAGCACGGGCAGAAGATCGAGCGCTCGGCCCGGCAAGCGGGACAAACGCCACAGGAGTTTGCGACCGCTGTTTCCAGCCAGTTCCGCGCCCTGTGGGACCGGATGGGCCTCACCTACAACGATTTCATACGGACTACGGAGGATCGCCACCGCGAGAGCGTACAGAAGCTGTGGCGGGTACTGCAAGAACGCGGGTTCATGTACAAGGGAAGCTACACTGGCCAGTACTGCGTCTCGGACGAGCTTTACGTCGATGCGCCACCCGGTTCGCCCTGCCCAGACTGCGGGCGGATCACCGAGACGGTGAGCGAAGAGAACTACTTTTTTAAGCTCTCCGCTTTTGAGCGCAAGCTGCTCGAGTTCTACGAACAGAATCCCGGGTTCATCCGGCCCGAAGCAAGCCGCAAGGAAGTGATTTCCTTCGTCCGCAGCGGGTTGAAAGATCTGTCCGTCAGCCGGACCAGCTTCGATTGGGGAATTCCGGTACCTGGCGATGAAAAGCACGTGATCTATGTTTGGATGGAGGCGCTGGCCAACTACATTACCGCCCTGGGCTACGGCAGCGACGAACCGGAGCTCCAGCAGCGCTTCGCGCGGTACTGGCCAGCTAACGTACAGCTGGTCGGCAAAGAAATCGTTCGCTTTCACTGCATCTATTGGCCCGCCTTGCTCATGGCTGCCGACTTGCC
The DNA here is from genome assembly GCA_963826875.1 of uncultured Acidobacteriaceae bacterium. Lineage (GTDB taxonomy): Bacteria > Acidobacteriota > Terriglobia > Terriglobales > Acidobacteriaceae > PALSA-350. The sequence continues at coordinate 160,870 of CAWGYP010000008.1, forward strand.
GCTGCCCAAAGCTGTGGTAGCCAACGGCTGGCTGCTGTTCGAGCAGAGCAAGATGTCCAAGTCGCGGGGAAATGTGGTTCGCGCGGAAACCATTATCTCCACCCTGGGCGCCGATGCGCTGCGTTATTTCCTGATGCGTGAGGTGGTTTTTGGCCAGGACGGCAGCTTTTCGTTCGACGCCCTGGTGCAGCGTTATAACGCCGATCTGGCGAATGGCTACGGCAACCTTACCAGCCGCGTGCTGGCGATGATCAACCAGTATTTCGGCGGAGTGATACCCGCGGGAGAGGCCGAGCCGCGCATTGTCGTAGCAGCCGAAAAAGCGGAGCGGGAGTTTGCGGACCACTTTGACGCGCTGGATTTTTCGCGCGCGCTTGAGTCCTTGTGGGCGCTGGTGGCGGCGGTGGACGGATACATCACGGAAAAGGCTCCCTGGAAGCTGGGGGCGCCGGAGGATGCGGCCCGCAGGGCCTCGATCCTGTACACCTGCGCCGAAGCCCTGCGCATCATCACCGCGCTTGCCTACCCCGTGCTACCCGATGCCGCCACGAGAATCTGGGCGCAACTCGGCTTGGGCGATATTGCCCAGGCAGACATCAAACAGGTGAGTTGGGGACAATTGACTCCTGGAACCAGGCTCGGGCCGGCAGGCCCAGTCTTCCCCCGGGCAGAAAAGGATACGGTTCAACGCATGCACGAATTAGAGAGCAGTGACGGCGGCAGGAGCGCGGAGGCGGAGCCAACAGCTGAGTCCGCGGTTACGACCAGCGTACCGGCTCCCCCGGAGCCGGCGCCGCGACCCACGGTGGCGGATCAGTCTACGGCCGTGGCGGCATCGCAGGTGTCCGAGGCCATCGCCGCAAAAGCGCCGGCCGCGTTGACCACGGCTGCTTCCCTGGGAACAGCCAGTCCACCCGCCGAACCCGCAGCCCGTCCGGCAACCATCACCATCGACGATTTTGCCAAAGTGGAACTCCGGGTGGGACAGGTGCAGGTAGCGGAACGGGTCAAGGGAGCGGACCGGCTTCTTCGCCTGGAAGTGAATATCGGCGATGAAGTGCGGCAGATCGTGGCCGGAATCGCCGAGGCTTATGAACCGGAGAAACTCATTGGGCGCAAAGTGGTCATTGTGGCTAACCTGCAACCCAGAAAACTGCGCGGCCTGGAGTCTAACGGCATGATCGTCGCAGCCTCATTGGGAGAAAAAGGCAAGCCTGTTCTGGCCGGTTTTCTGGAAGATGTCGAAATAGGGGCACGGCTCAAATAATCTGTCCTGACGAGGAGTATCCCTGGTCGACTCACACGCACACCTTGACAGCCCGCGGTACGATGCCGATCGGGATGAGTTGCTCGAGCGAGCCTGGCAACAGGGAGTGCGCACAGTTCTGTCCATTGGCATCGGTGACGGGCCAGACACCATGCAGCAAGCATTGGAATTGAGCCAAAGCTATGCCGGCAAAGCCGACCGGCCCCGCATCCTGGCCACAGCCGGCATCCACCCCCATGAGGCCCAACTGGCCGACCGGCCTGCGCTTGAAAAATTAGACGATTTACTGGCGAACCCGGAGGTCCTCGCGGTGGGGGAAATAGGTCTCGATTATTATTATGACCACTCACCCCGGGAACAACAGAAGCGAGCGTTTGCGGAGCAGATGGAAATTGCCGGTCATAGGCGGCGGCCGATTATTATCCATTGCCGGCCGTCTGAGGGCAGCAGCAATGCATGGGACGACACCTTGGAAATGATTGAGAGCAACTGGGCGGGGACCAACCTGGGCGGCATTCTGCATTGCTTTACCGGCGAGTGGGAACACGCCAGGCGGGCGATGGACTGTGGCTTTCTGATCTCTTTTGCGGGGAACATCACGTTTCCCAAGGCTGAGCCGATCCGCCAGGTAGCGGCCCGGGTCCCACGCAACAGCATGTTGATTGAGACAGATGCCCCGTTTCTGGCTCCGGTGCCGTATCGTGGAAAGCGCAACGAACCGGCCTGGGTGAGCCGGGTAGCGGACAAGTTGGGGGAGGTGTGCGGCAGGACGGCGGAGGAGGTCGCTTGCAGCACTGCCAACAACTTCTTCCGTTTTTTTGGTGTAGTGCCGGACGTAAATCCGTAGGTACCAGAGGGCAGCGCTTGCGCCGATAATCGAGGAGGCAGCACCATGGCGGCAGACAACTCGTTTGACGTGATCAGCAAAGTGGACGTCCAGGAAGTACGCAATGCAATGGACCAGGCCACCAAGGAAGTACGGACACGCTTCGATCTGAAGGACTCGCACTCCGAGATCAAGCTTCTGGAGGGGGACGAGGCGATCGAGCTGGCGTCTTCGGACCAGTACAAGCTGAAGGCAGTGACGGAGATTTTGCAGCAAAAGTTCGTCAAACGCGGGATCTCGTTAAAGGCGCTGGAGTATGGCAAGGTCGAACCCGCTTCCGGGTCCAGCGTGCGGCAGAAAATTACCCTGCAGCAGGGTATTCCGGGAGATAAGGCAAAAGAGATCGTTAAGCTGATCAAGGAATCTAAGAAAAAGGTGCAGGCCTCCATTCAGGGTGATACCGTCCGCATAACGGGCAAGGATCGCGATACCCTACAGGAGACGATTGCACTGTTAAAGGGCCACGACTTCGGTATCGACATGCAGTTCACCAATTACCGGTCGAATTAGAGCGTTTTCACCAGCAACTGGAGAGTGAGTGAGCACACAAGCGATAGCGACGGCAAAAGAAGTCTTCGATCTGCTACGCGACGACTTGATCGCCATCGAAACCGAGCTGGTGCGAGATGCCGTTTCCAATGTCGGGGCTATTACCGATATCGCCGACCACCTGCGCGAAGGCGGGGGCAAGCGGATCCGTCCTTCCCTGCTGTTGCTGGCGGCCAAGTCGCTCGGCTACTGCGGACAGGGCATGGTGCGTTTGGGAGCGGTGGTCGAAATGGTGCACACGGCGACGCTGGTGCACGACGACATTATCGACGGGGCGGATACCCGCCGCGGCCGGCCATCCGCGAATACCACCTGGGGCAACTCAAAATGTGTGCTGGCGGGCGACTGGCTCTATATGCAGGCCTTCCACATCGCTCTCGAGGAGCGCAACTTCAAGGTGCTCGACCTGTTGATCGGCCTGACCCAGCAAATGGTCGAGGGCGAGTTTGTGCAGATGGAAAAGCAGGGCCGGATGGTAGGCGAAGCCGAATACTACGACCTCATCTACCGTAAGACGGCTTGCCTGTTCGACGTCTCCATGCGCCTGGGCGCCGTCCTGGCAGGCGCCTCGGAGGAAATAGAGGAACAAATGGGTGAGTACGGCCGGAACCTGGGGATCGCCTTCCAGATTGTGGACGACGTACTTGACCTGACCGCCACGGAGCAGGTGCTAGGCAAGCCGGTAGCCAGTGATCTGCGCGAGGGTAAGGCTACGTTGGCGGTGGTTCATGCCATGGAGCACGGGACGGCGAAGGACCATGCGGCGGTAAGCCGGGTGCTCGAGGATCTCAGCTTCAAACGGACCACGCATCCGGAAGTGCTTGCCATCCTCGAACGGCACGGATCAGTGCAGTATGCTCTCGATTGTGCCTTTCAGTACGCCGAGGTCGCACGGGCGGCGATTGCCGGCCTGCCCGAATCCGACTACAAACGGGCTCTCCTATGGATGCCGGACTTCGTGGTCGCACGGGACAAGTGAACGGCGTCCCCATCCGCGTACTGGTTGCCAAGCCAGGACTCGACGGACATGACCGCGGTGCCAAAGTCATCGCTCGAGCCCTGAGGGATGCCGGGATGGAAGTGATTTATACCGGCCTGCGTCAAACCCCTGAAATGATTGTCAATGCCGCCCTGCAGGAGGATGTGGACTGCATCGGGCTGAGCATCCTGTCCGGCGCCCACAATGTGATTGTTCCCCGGGTTCTGGACCTGCTCAAGGAGCGGGGCGCCATGGATATCCTGGTGGTGCTGGGCGGTACTATTCCCAGTCACGACATTGCGGCTTTGAAGGCGTTGGGGGTGGCCGAGGTGTTCGGTCCCGGCACGACTCTGGATAGTACGGTCGCCTTCATCCGCAGCCGGGTTAAACCGCGGAGCCTTCCCCTATCCTGACCCCCGGTCCTGCTGGTTCAGACATGCGTCACTGCTCTATCCGAAAGTAAAAGCAATCGAAGAAAACTCGATTTCGGCCCACGTATCCCAGATTTCCTGTCGAGTTCGGTAAACGTTGAGCAACTTCATGCGGCTTTCGTTGAGAGAAGGTCGCACACGCGGTCGTGGGTAGAGCTGCGTAGTAGGAAATCCGGCCAACGCTGGTGCGAACATGGGGCACCGGGATAAAGTCCGTAGTGCATGTAAGGGAGGCTCTGTAAGGCAGTTTTTTACGGGTGCTCCCATGTTCGCACCAGGGTATTAAATCGAGTTTTCTTCGATTGCTTTTACTCGCGGTTAGAGCGGGAGCTCTTTCGCGCTTCGCAGGAACCAACACGATTACAGATGTTGCTGTCTTGCTTGCGTCAATTATTTTTCACTCATGCACTATTTCGCTATCTGCGGCGCGGACAGCGTAGAATCGCCCGACAAACAAAGGATAGAACAGTGTGGTCAAATATTTTTATTTATTCGTCACTGTTTTTGTTTTGCTTACGATTGTTCCGCGCTCTATGAGTAACTTTTGCAGTGACTAGAATTACACACTTTCTCATAATCACCACAGTCGCAGATCGTTAATGAGCCGAATCCACAGGTTATCCACAATGTGGATAAAAGGCTAAGTTACCTGTGGGGAGTACCCCGCCGCGGCCGGCGAAGAGCGCCTGAGCATGACGTACGCCAAGGCATTCAGAGAGAGCACGGCCAGGGCGGCCGGCAAGTAGCTGTGAGGCTGCTGACGGAAGGCAAACCAGGCCAGCCAACAGGTCAGCAGGTGGAGCAACAACAGCGCGGAGGCGCGGAGACCGCGAAGGTCATACGAACCGGACAGAAACCAGGGTAGAAGGACAAAGTAGAACGGCCATCCGTACTCAACCAGGCGATCGGCGCTGGCGCCTAGCAGGGGCGTCATCAGTATGCTGAGGAGCCCGTAAACCAGGCAGAAGCGGAAGACCATTGCCCGTCCCCGGGGTAGCTCACGGGAGGGGAAAAGCAGCTTGCGCCACAGGACCATCGCAAGCGCAGGCCCGATACCGAATATGCCGAACCAAGCGAGAAGCAGGCGTGTGGGACCCCAAAGAGAGGGCTGACAGAGCCCGACGGAACGAATGGCGCCAAAATGCCATTCGGGGGGAATCACCTTCACCCAGATCGGACTGCACTCCGGCAATGTGTTGCTCCACAGGGGCAACCCAAGCACGTTTTTGAAGAAGCTCCAAATGAACTTGCCCAGAATGTACGGCCCACCGCCAATGCCATGAACGCTGACCGCGGCTTCCTGGTTGTAGTGGCGCGAAATCAGGCCAGCAGCGAGAATCGCGAAAGCGCCGGCGAGCGCCGTTCGGAGCCGAATGCGCCGCCAGCAGGCGAAAACCAGGCAAAGGGCTACCAGAAGCGTCGATTCGCGCGCCAGGTAGGCAGGAAAGAGCAGCAGGAAGGCCAGGCTGGTGTATCCGGAGAGAAGAAAGAGTAGAAGAGCGGCCAGGAGTGCGGCGTGAAGCAGGTCTGGAAGGTAGTAATCGTGGAATATATCCACCCAGAAGGGCATGAGGAAAATTGCAGCGGAAAGAACAAGGGGAGCGCGCCAGGACCACAGCAGCCCGGCCATCAGGCCCAACAGCACGATCAGGCAAACTATACCCAGCAGGAGGAAGCCGGTGTCGACCCCTCGGCCAGTCACCCGTCCCAGCCAGCCGGCCATGGCGGGGCCCAGGATTCGCGCAGAAAAAGGCGCCGGGACTGCGCTGTGTTGTCCCAGCGCCAGAAGGCGGTACTGCCCGGCATCCGGCACATAAACGGCGTACGGAAGACCGAAGAAGAGGGCGAAGCACAGGCACCAGGCGGGGAGCAGCCAGGAGAGGACGCGGTTAGACAAGGAATTGCTCGAGGACGGTCACGTACTTTTGGGGCAAACGCACCTTCCGCAAAGAGCGGTTGACGGTAACGTGGGTCGTCTCCCCTTCTGCGAGCAAGGTCAAGGCCTCGTTTTCGGGGCGCAACAGGCGATAGCCAAATTTGATGACGGTGCGGCGTAAGGCGAGCACCGTTGTTTCCAGCAGCAGCTCGTCGTCATAGCGCGCGGGAGATTTGTAGCGGCAAGTGGCTTCCACGACGGGGATGTGGCAATCGTCCTCGGTTTCCATTTCCTTGTACTGGAAGCCGAGCTGGCGAAGGAGTTCCACCCGGCCAATCTCAAACCAAATGAAGAAGTTGGCGTAGTAGACGACTCCCATTTGATCGGTCTCGGCGTAGCGGACGCGGATTCGGGTCTGGGAAACGGGCATGGATGAAGTTCAGTGTAGCGGACGGTAGGGTGACGGGGCGCGGACGAAAACTGAGTGGGTGGCCCAGGTCTCGATTTTGAGACCTGGGTTTCTCCTGGCAAACCAACCCAGCCGGAACACCCAGGTCTCAAAATCGAGACCTGGGCCACCCACTTAAGGTCTGGGGACTGCAGCTTTTTCTACGGTTTGAGTTTGCTGAAGACCTGGAGTTTGGAGATGTCGTTGAACATGACGAAGGCGGCGAAGATCAGCAGCACAACAAAGGCTGCCTGGTAGATCCGCTCCTTGAACTCCTGGTTCAAGTCGCGGCGCATGATTCCTTCAATCAACAGCAGAACGATCACCCCGCCATCCAGGATGGGAATGGGCAGCAGGTTGAAGATCCCGAGGTTCAGGCTAATGATCGACATCAAGCCGATGATCGGCTGCCATCCAGGCTGTTCGACAGCCAGGCCTGTTTGCTTCGCAATCCCAATAGGCCCACTCAGGTCCTGCACGGCAAAGCGGCGAGTGACCATGCGGTGGAGGACTTCGAGGATCAGACCGGAATAGCGCAGATTGAAATGAACCGATTGCTTCAGGGCATCAGGCAGGGGAAGCTGCTGGATCTTGAACGGCGGCAGGTTCGGCGCAAAACCGATGCGATAGAGTTTGCGCCCATTGCCGGCGTCCGCCATGATCGGCTGCAAGGTGAGTTGAAAGGTTTTGCCATCGCGGAGAGCAGTCAGTTGAATGGGCCGGCCATTGCCCTGCTGTAAAAAGGCGAGCATGGCATCCACGGAGTGGAGCTTCAACCCATCGACGGAGAGAATCTGGTCGCCGGCCTGCAAACCCGCTTTTGCTGCCGGCATTCCCGCCTCGATCTGGCGGACGTGGATAGGATCCTCTTGCATGCGGGGAACAAAGCCGATGGTGTCAAAGTCGAAATCGTCCGATCCGGGAGGATTGGGAACTACTAACTGCGTGCTGACCGTCTGCCCATCACGTTGGACGTCCACCGGAATCGTTTGCCCAACGTTCATCGCCGAGCGGATGGACACTTGCTCCCAGGTAGGGTTCTTGACGTTATCGAAGCGGGTAATCAGGTCGCCTGGCTTGAGCCCGGCGTTGGCAGCCGCGGTGTGGTCGGAAACGAAGTCGATATTGGCCGCCTGGGAGCGGAAGGCCTCGACTTCGTTGTGCATCATGTAGAAGCCGGTCATGAGCAGCAGGGCCAGCAGGAAGTTTGAGACCGGACCTGCCAGGCCGATCAGAATACGCTGCCAGCGAGGATGGGCGTTAAACTCCGCCGGATCGCCGGTCGACGCTTCGCCGGGAGTTTCGCCGGACATTTTTACGTAGCCGCCGAGAGGCAGCAGGCTCAGCCGGTAATCAGTGTCTCCGCGGCGGAAGCCGAACAGACGCTTGCCGAAACCTATGGAGAACACCTCCACCCGCACGCCACACAACTTGGCGACTGCGAAGTGGCCAAACTCGTGCACCAGTACCATGATGCCGAGCACAACAAGCATGGAAACTGTGCTGGTTAGGAAAAAAGACATAGGAATTCGCTCATTGACCTCTCTCGGCCGGTTCCAGCCTGTTGAGCACTCGTTATTGACTGGTAACAACCGCCTACGGTGAGCATTGTTCCTTCAACGCAGAGCAGGCGAAAAACCAGAAACCACCCTGTGTGCCATCCGCCGCGCTTCCTGGTCCAGCTCAAGCACTTCCTGGATGATCTCGGGATGCCTCGACGGAGTTACCTCAAGAACAGCCTCAATTGTACGCGGGATGCTGGTAAAGGGAATGGTGCCTTCGAGGAATGCCTCAACTGCGACTTCATCCGCCGCATTCAGGGCAATGCAGGCCGCCCCCCCGGCTTCGGCCGCCTCGTAGGCCAGGCGAAGGCAGGGAAAACGGGCAAGATCCGGCGGCTCAAAGCTTAACTGGCCCAGAGTGGCCATATCGAAGGTCAGTTCGCTGGGTACCCGCTCGGGAAAACTCATCGCGTAAAGGATCGGCAACCGCATGTCGGTGACCGAGATCTGCGCCAGGATGCTGCCATCGACAAACTCAACCAGCGAATGGACAGTGGATTGAGGGTGCACGGTCACGCGTACGGCGGAGGGCGGCAGGTCAAATAGCCGGCAGGCTTCGATGATCTCCAGGCCCTTGTTGAGTAGGGTGGCGGAGTCGATCGTGACCCGGCGTCCCATAACCCAGGTGGGGTGGCGCAGGGCCTGCTCCACGGTGACGTGTTGAAACTGATCCGCGGGTAGCTGGCGGAAAGGGCCGCCAGAGGCAGTCAGCCAGATGCGGCGAACCTCTGCCGGGGATCCGCCCCGCAGGCATTGGTGGATCGCGTTGTGCTCGGAATCAATGGGCAGCAGAGGGACCTTACGATCGCGCGCCAGCCGGGTTAGGATTTCCCCGGCAGCCACCATGGCTTCCTTGTTGGCTAGGCCAACCTGCTTCCCTGCCGCCACGGCGGCGTGGGTTGCTTCCAGACCGGCCAGGCCGACGATGGCCGAGACCACGAAATCCACCCCACGCAAAGTGGCGGCACGGACGGTGCCCGCGGTGCCATAAACCACCTCAATGTCGGTCAAGCCGGCAGCCTTGAGCCGGGATGACAACTCTCCGGCGAGTTGCTCGGTAGCTACGGAAATCAGTTGCGGGCGCCATTGCTGGCACTGAGCAAAAGCCTGATCCAGATTGCGGCCGGCTGCCAGGGAAACGACGGCAAATCGCTGCGGGTAACGTTCAACGATGGAGAGGGTACTGGTCCCGATGGAACCGGTCGAACCGAGGATGCATAAGTGCTTCAATGCAATATCCAATGAGCGTACCACAGGGCGGGGGCGGCCAGGAGCAGGGCGTCGATGCGATCGAGTATGCCTCCGTGGCCTGGCAGCATGGCTCCGGAATCCTTCACGCCGGCGCCGCGCTTGATTGCGGACTCGACCAGATCGCCGGCCTGGGCGAAGAGATTGAGCACTACTGCTAAACCGAACCAGTACGGTAAGGGGGCGGAATAGCGGAGCACGCCGGGGATTTTGCGCGCTAAAGCTACCAGTGCGATGGTGATCAGCAGGCTTCCCACCAGGGAGGCGGCGGTTCCCTCCCAGGTTTTGTTGGGGCTGATGCGCGGCGATAGTTTGTGGCGGCCGAAGTTACGGCCGATATAGAGAGCGGCGGTGTCGCCGGTCCAGACGACGCAAAAGAGGAGGATGACCAGCGAAGGACCGTCCGGCTGCACCCAAACCATGGGCACAGTAGCCAAGGCTAGGCCGCAGTAGATGAGGCCGAAGAGGGAAAAGGCGGTGTCTGGCAGAACCCGCTCCAGTGGGGACCAAAAGCCGCAGACCAGCAGCAGAACCAGGCTGCACAGACCGATCGCCGGCAGAATGAGCGAGAAGCTGCGGAAGGTGGCGGCGAAGAGGATGGCGACACCGAATAGGAGCAGGGCCCGCGGTAAACGCGATCCGTGGGCATCGGCGATCGACGCGTATTCCCAGGCAGCGAGTTCGGCGACCAGCGCGGTAGCAACCACCACCAACAGGAAGGAGCCCTTCAGCAGGAGCAGCAGAACCAATGGGATGAGGACCGCCGCCGTGATGACCCGTTTCATGACTTCAAGAGGATACACGGCAGCTTTTTTCCCAGATTGGGAAGGTCGCGTATTTCTTGCTCTGCCACAAAGGGTCGGGTGCCCCATCCTTCGCGCTTTCTGCGAAGGGTGGGATAAGCAGACCTTGCGGGGAAGAGCTTCGGGTGAAGAGCAGTGGCATCCCACCCTTCGCCAACAGCGCGAAGGATGGGGCACCCGATCTTCTGTGAAAGGCAAGAAATACGGTTTCGACTGTGCCGGCCTCAGCGAATTCTCAAGGCTGCTGACTGGACTTGCGACAAGAGGTGGTCAAGATCACTCCTCGAAAAGTATTTGCCGGCAAGCACAACGCTCTCAATCTTGCGCGCGTTGTGAATATCTACCGTAGGATCGGCGTCCAGCAGCACCAGATCTGCTAGCTTTCCTGGCGCCACTGAACCCATCGTCGCTTCCCTTCCCAGGAAACGGGCGGGATTGCTGGTAGCCGTCTGCAATGCTTCCATCGGTGTAAGCCCGGCTTCGACGAACAATTCCATCTCTTCATGCAGACTGAAACCAGGCACGACGTAGACCCCCGCGGCGGTGTCCGTGCCGGCTAACAAGGGTACGCCTGCTTTGTGCATAGCAAGGGTCATGTCCATCTCCATTTGCACGTAGCGTTCCCGGTAAGAGAAAGGATCGGTATCGAGGGTGGCCAGAATGCTCGAGACGAATTTCGGGTATGTCTTCTCTTTCCAATAGACCGGAACATATTTGTCCAGCGGTTGGTGCTTCAGGTCGGTTTTATCGATCAGCCACTGTCCGCGTTCCCAAACCAGCGTCGGAACCTGCCAGGTCTGGTCTTTGGCAAAGAGGGCAATCAGACGGTTGGCACGCGTTTGATCGAAGGTTTCAACCGACTTGCGCGGCCCTCTTGGCCCCACAATCAGCTTGTCCTCGATGGTGGAACAGCCTTCGAATACGCCGGTATAGTGCTCAATGCTTTTTTGACCGGCCTGCGCAGCTTCACTGGCTCGTACCGCATCGGGCACGTGGCCGACGAAGACGATTCCCTGCTTGCGGGCCTCGGATGCTGCCGCAAAGTATGCGTCGCGCGGAATCAGCGACTGTATCTTGATGAAGTCCACGCCCTGGGCCTTGAGGCTATCCACGGCATGCTCAGCATCCGCCGGGCTCGCAATCTGCACGGACGCAGGAAAGTTGGGTTTGGGTCCATCCAGCATCGGACCGGACGAAACCATTCTCGGCCCCAGCATCTTTCCCTGCGCGATCGCGTCTCTCCACTGCAGGATGGTTGGCAGCTCATCACCCATGGTTCTGATTCCGGTGACGCCGTTGGCAACGAACAGTGGCAGTGTCACTTCGGTCGCCCCCGGCATCCAGTCACCCATGAGGGTGTGGACGTGCATGTCCCATAATCCAGGAATCAGATACTTGCCCGTACCATCGATGACGCGTGCGTTGCGGGCGGACAACTGCCCTACCGGAGCGACGGCCTGGATTTTTCCGCCCGCGATCAGAACCGAGGTAGCAGGGGTGACGGAATTTTTTCCTGGATCAATTACAGTTACGTTTTGAATCAGGATGAACGGCTCTGCAGTTTCCCGCCGTTGGCACGCAGTCAGAAAGACAGCGGCGACGCACAAAAGAGCGGCGAGCTTTCGCAGATAACCGTTCAGGTTTGAATTACGCCGGGATTGAATTTTTCGACCTCTGGGTTGAGAGCTGTTGCCTGAAGAGCGGTGAATACCACTTCCCTGGTTTTTGCCGGATCGATGATGGCGTCCACCCACAAGCGGGCAGCAGCGTAGCGGCCATCGGTCTGCTCGTCGTAGCTGGCCTTGATGGAGGCGAAAACCTGGCTCTTCTCTTCCTCGCTCAGCTGCTTTCCCCCTCGTTCCAATTGGCGGATTTTGATTTCTACCAGCGTGCTGGCCGCAGAAGCACCGCTCATCACCGCGTAGCGGGCGGTCGGCCAGGCAAAGAGAAAACGTGGATCGTAGGCCTTGCCGCACATGGCATAGTGGCCGGCACCGAAGGATCCTCCCAGAATGACCGTGATCTTGGGCACGGTGGAGTTGGCCACTGCAGAAACCATCTGCGCACCGGCGCGGATAATGCCGCTCCACTCCGCATCGCGACCCACCATGAAGCCGTTGACGTCGTGCAAAAAAATGAGAGGAATCAGATTCTGATTGCAGTCCATAATGAAGCGCGCCGCCTTTTGCGCACTCTCGGCGTAAATTACTCCCCCGAACTCAACCCTCTTTTCCCCGGTCTGGCTGGTATGGGTTTGATGGGTCTTTTGATTGGCGACAATCCCGACGGCAAAGCCACCGATCCGCCCATAGCCGCACACTACAGTCTTGCCGTAATCCTGCTTGTATTCGTCGAATTGCGATCGGTCGACCAGCCGCGCAATGACCTCGTGAATGTCATAACTATGCCCTGCCCCTTTGACCGGGTCCGGATCAAGCAACGCGTAGAGCTCCTGCGGGGGGAACCTGGGCGCATCTAGCTGGGGGTCGAAAGGGGCGCGGTCAAAGGGTGCGGACGGACCATGGCCCAGCCTCGAAACCAAAGATCGTAGCCTGGCCAGGCACAGGTGATCGTTCGGTTCTTTGAAATCCACGGTGCCTGAGATCTCGGCGTGCATGGTGGCTCCGCCCAGTTCTTCGGCCGTATATTTTTGCCCGATGGCCGCCTGGACCAATGCCGGCCCGGCCAGAAAGAGCCCGCTGCCCTCGGTCATCAATATATGGTCGGTCATGACCGGAAGATAGGCTCCGCCGGCCACGCACATACCCATAATGGCTGTGATCTGCGGGATTCCCCTGGCGCTCATCACGGCGTTGTTGCGGAAAATGCGCCCAAAATCGTCCTGGTCGGGAAATACATCTTCTTGCAGAGGCAGGAAGACGCCTGAGGAATCGACCAGATAGACGGTCGGAATTCGATTTTCCAGAGCGATTGCCTGGGCGCGAAGAACCTTCTTCGCCGTCATGGGGAAAAAGGCACCCGCTTTGACCGTGGCGTCGTTGGCGATGACCATCACCAGCCGGCCGGCGATCCGTCCCAGGCCGGTCACCACCCCGGCAGACGGGGCGCCGCCCCACTCCTCATACATGCCATAGGCCGCGAACAGACCCAACTCCAGGAATTCCTCCCCGGGATCGAGCAATAAGTCCAATCGTTCCCGTGCGGTAAGCCGTTTCTTACCGTGCTGCGCTTCGACGGCCTTCGCGCCGCCACCCTGGCGGATGGCATCCTCCTGCTGTCGCAGGGTCAGGAGGAGAGCCTCCATTCCGGCACTGTTGGCGCGGGCTTTCCTGGCTTCCGGGTCTAGCTTCGAGGCGAGCAGGTTGGAGAATCGGGTGGCCGGTTCGGTCGCGGGCAGGGTAACGGGTTGGTCTGAATTTGGGCCGGGCATAGGAAACTCGCCAGCATAGCATCTCAGCCGGCTGGCTGTTGGACAACCCAAATCAGGGTAACCAGCGGGGGAGTCACGCCAGTGTGAGCGAGCAGCACATTTTCCCTCTTTGCAACATCCCCCGAACGTGACATACTGCTTTCGATTATCTTTTGGCCAACCCCGATGGCTGAAAGATCCGGTCGAAAGAGTTAGATATGGCTAATTTACTTTGGAATTTGAAACCGTCCAAATCCTGGCCCACCACCGACGCAACCGTGGACTCGTGTCAGTGGGTGCGACTTCACGATCACCTGGGAGGCATCGCCGGCCACTACCAGGTAAAGTTCAGCTATCTTGCAGGCGGTCAGGTGAATCACGGAGACTTTTGTCATCATGGAGCCCAGCACATTGCCCCTTACACGGTGGGCGAACGGCTGACGATCCAATATGACCCGAAGAAACCCAGCCGCTATCACTTTAGCGGCGCCGAGTCCTCGAACTACGAAAAGCTGGAAGCAATTCTGGTAATGACAGTCTTTGCTTTGCTCGCTGGCTACATGCTGTACGCCTTTTAGTTCTCTCTTCCCCGACTCCTGTTTTCAGCTGGGTATTTCAGTCTCGCTCTATGCGAGAGCTGGGATATTCGCGTTTTCGATGTCTCCCAATCGCGCGAGATAAGAGCAGGCATATTGCCCGTACCTCCAAAGTTGCAGGTACATTAGGATGGAGTCGGAACATGCAATTGCATCGCAGTCTTTGCCTGGCTTTGTTGCTCGGCTCGAGCACGCTCGCCCTGAGCCAGTCTCAGGTTCCTCCGCGAGAGAGTGTCTCCTCTGACGACATCAGCGTGGCGGACGGTCTGCAGCTCCCCACCTACGGCCACGTTTGGGCGCTCGATACCTGGAAAGGCATGCATGAGCTGGTACGGTTGCGGCCTCCGGACACCATGTCCGATGAACCTGCCTTCAGTCTGAAATTGCGAAAGAGTATTGAATTCAAGGGCGAGGCGGCGATGGTCCGTATGCACGATTCGGCGCCGCTATTTTTTCTACGCGGGGTTTCCGGCGCCGACAACGGGCGCTCCGACCTGGTGGTGGTGCGGCTGACCGTTGAAGGGCAGCGGCGCGAGGTGCCAAAAGATGCGCTGGCGAAAATGAAGGAACAGGCGAAGCATGCGGATGCGCAGTATCCAGGTCTGATTGCATTAAAACAACAACGCGTAGGAACAACAGACTGGTATCGGCTCACAGCGCAGCAAGAGTTGGCCACGGGCGAGTATGCGCTGATTCCTCTGCCTGCCAGCCCAGGGTTTGCCGATGGAGAAGTTTTCGACTTTGCCATCGATCCGGACGCGCCGGAAAATTCCGATCCGCTACGCTCAGAACAGTATCGCGGCGCGCAATGAATCAGACACGCCAATAACACGAACGTGTTATCGGTTCCCTCTCACATTTTTTCTCTTCGCCATGCGCCACCCGGTAAAAATATTCATAGCGGCATAGCGTTCGGAAAGGGCCTTGCTGCGCGGCGTTGGGTGGGAAAGGGTCTTGCGGCGCAGTGTTCGACGCGGGACAGAGTGTCTGCCAATCAGGAATTGTTTTGCGCGTGCGCGGCACCGCTCGGCAAAGAGGACTGAAGTTCGCCTGCCTTCACAAGAAACTATTATGGTTACGATTTGCCGGCGAATTTCCTGCTGTCCGTAGGCAGTGACAAAACGGCTGAACGGGACCGTCGAAGCGCGGCGAAACAGCTTAGAGCTGAGGGGTAGAGGGAGCTGCCCCAGCCAGGCCGAGGACCTCGGCGTGGCTGCGCATGGCGGCAATGCAGAAGGCGATGTGAGCATCCAGATCGAGCCCCAGCTCGTCTGCTCCCTGAAGTATGTCTTCGCGATGGACACCTCGTGCGAAAGCCTTATCTTTCATCTTCTTACGCACACTCTGGACATCCACGTCGAAGATCGATTTGGTGGGTTTTACGAGCGCGACCGCGGTCAAAAAACCGGCTAGTTCATCGCAGGCAAAAAGGGCTTTGGCAAGGTATGTTTCTCGCGCCACACCGGAGTATTGCGCATGCCCCATGATGGCTTCACGAATCTCTTCCGGCCATCCTTGCTCGAGGAGAATTTTGTTTCCCACGAAGGGATGCTCCTCCGCGCTGGGATATTTTTCGTAGTCGAAATCGTGCAGCAAACCGGTGATGCGATAAGTGTCGCGGAGAGCGCTGGCCTGGTCTTCACTGAGCCCAAGTGCCGCTGCCTGTTGCTCTCCGTGAGCGCTCATGCAGGCCTCCACGGCGAGCGCGTGCTTGAGCAATCCGGGCGATTGCGTGTACTGATTGAGGACAGTCCAGGCTTCGGCTCGCGTGTATCTTATTCCGACCATTTAGTACCTTTTTGCACAGACAACCGGGTCACTCCGGTTTTTTTAGGCTTTCTTCCGAAATTCGTACCACGTTTTCCGCTTTGACCCTACTTTTTAACTTGACATTGAGAATACCCTGCATCACTGTAATCATGAATCAGGTAGGGACCGTCGCTAAACGGATACTTGGCACGAAAGCTTGCAAGTGCATCTAATGTGACGCTTCTTACCGGGACCGCCTTGCTCTGGCGCTCCGTAAAAAAATTATGGCTACTACCTTAGCAACCGTCGAAGCGCGTGAGGTTCTACGGTGTGAACGCTGCACCCTGGTTCAGTTTCGCACTGCGAACTCTTTATGCAGGCGCTGCCACAAACCACTCGAAGTCGAAGAACCGGAACGGCTCGTTCCGCAATTCGCCGGCGAGCCGGAAGAAGCCGTGGCCGAAGATAACGGCCTTCAGGTGGCGCGCGCGGTGCGTGATCTTCGCAAAGGCCGCAATTTGAGCCAGCGGCAGCTGGCCGGCCGCATGCAGGTACCACGTACTTATATCTCTAAAATCGAAAACGGCAAGGCGATGCCCACCTTGTCTTCCCTGGCACGGCTTGCCGCTGCGTTGGAGATCGATATTTGTAACCTGCTACGGGACGCGCGTAGCCGCAAGCATGAAGAGACAGCATCGATCCTCGGCGATCCCTTTCTGGCCGAGCTTGCGCCCTACATTTCGCAGATGGATACGTTGCAGCGCTCGATGTTCCTCAATCAGGTGCGCGACCTGGCGATGGGCCGCCGTCGAAGCGCATAAGCTGCGCGATTCCCCTCTTGAAGCGCCGGTGCTGACCCTGCTGTGGCTGGCGCCGAGCGGTTTTGCGGGGGAGCGGAGCATGTGCTACGGTCGTATGGAAAGGCAATCGTTTTGCGATTCCTGCCAACGAGCCGCGTAGCTGAATTATCTCCCGAAGAGCAGGCCATCTACCGCCAACTGGATCCGGCTCGCCTGCCACAGCACGTCGCCATCATCATGGATGGCAATGGGCGCTGGGCAGGCAAGCGCAGTCTAAAGCGTTTTCTGGGGCACCAGCAGGGCGCCGAATCGGTTCAGTTTGTGGTCGAGACGGCCTCGCGCATCAACCTACCCTGGCTCACGCTGTATGCATTCTCGCTTGAGAACAATCTGCGCCGTCCCAAAACCGAAGTAAATTTTTTGATGCGATTGCTGCGCTCCTATTTGGTGGACAACGTGGAACGCATGAACGATAACAATGTGCGCATCGCGTACATTGGCCGCACCCATGAGCTGCCTTCGGAAGTGCAGGAAAAAATGCAGTGGGCCGCCGAAGCGACTGCACACAACAATGGCACCGTGTTGACGCTGGCGCTCAATTATGGGGCGCGTTCGGAGCTGGTGGATGCCGTGCAGGCACTAGCGCGGGAGGCTGCGGCCAAAGGGACTACGCTTGAGAACATTACGGAAGCGGATATCAGCCGGCACCTGTATACCGGACACATGCCCGATCCGGATTTAGTGGTGCGGACCAGCGGTGAATTTCGTGTGTCTAATTTTTTGTTGTGGCAAATGGCTTACTCCGAAATTTACGTGACGGAACGCTTCTGGCCGGATTTTCGCGGCATTCATCTGCTCGAGGCGATTGCCGATTATCAGCGGCGTGAGCGCCGTTACGGTGGGTTGAACAAGCGCCAGGAATCGGATGAGGCGCCCCTTCCAGATAGCTTTCTGGTGCCCCGGTAGTTGTTTTTCCTCTTCCTCCATCGCTGAACCGATCTCTCGCACAGCGCTCTGGTCCTAATAAACAAATGCTGTTGTGCGAGATGGAAGGGCCAGATTTGACTATCCCACCCTTCGCAAAGAACGCGAAGGATGGGGCACCCATCGATTGTTGGAAGGGATGGGGAGTGTGTGCGAGCAAAGGGGAAGAGACCGCAGGTCCCTCCACTACGCTCCCCCGGATTTCCTACTTCGCACCGCTAGCAACGACCACGGCTGCGGCTCTCCGTAGAGAGAGCCGCGCGCAGATCCTCAAAGCCACGGGTCTCGACAGGAAATCCGGGGGAGCGTAGTGGAGGGACCTGCGGTTTCTCTCCCTTTGACATCTGCTATGGGCCATTGCAACCTTGCCCTTTGTCATCTCGATCGAAACACAGCACTCTTTCCTGGAAGTGTTTAGTCAGTTTTTCTTTGATGTGATTAGTAAGGTGCGTCCGCGGTGCGAGTCATGCTTCGGGCATTATGCTCGAAGCATGAGCTCGCAAGCATTGGCGCGTCCGAAGAGATCCGGCAACAGGAAACGAAAGACGAGCCGGGCCGGATGGATGGCGTGGTGGCCTCTGCTGGCTGGGATCGCAATCACTGTAGCGGCGGTCAAGACGGCGGAGATCCTGCCGCTGATGGGCGCCGGTGGGCTGCTGCGGCTGCAATTGCTTTATCCGTTTGCCATGCTGCTGAAGCAGCCCCAGCTGGGTCTATCGGAGCAGACGAGCGATAGCTGGTCGCAGATAATGCTGTATGCGCAATACCCGCTCTATGGCCTGTATGCTAGCGTGGCGACACGGTGGAGGCCGCTATGGGGAGTACTCATCCAGCTGATGGTCCTCCATCTACTGGGATTCGGCATACTGTGGCTGCTGGCGCAGAAATGACCACCGATGCGGTCAAGCTGATCGAGTGCCCACGGGACGCCTGGCAAGGGATGGCGCAACAAATCCCGGCCGAGATCAAGGCGGATTATCTCCGCGCTCTCATAGCGGCAGGTTTCAGGCACATTGATGCCGTCTCCTTCGTTTCCCCAACCGCTGTTCCGCAGATGAGCGACTCGGAACAAGTATTGGCGATGCTGGACCCGGATACCGATGTGGAGATCATAGGCATCGTGGTCAACCGGCAAGGTGCGGAGCGCGCCGTTCGCAGCAGCGTGGTCGACACGCTGGGCTTTCCTTATTCTCTTTCCGAAACATTTCTGGAGCGCAACCAGAGACAGACCAGGGCAATGGCTCTCGAGACGCTGGGCGAAATTTGCGCGCTGGCTTCGAGCGCCGGCATGGACGTGGTGGCTTACCTCTCCATGGCGTTTGGCAATCCTTATGGCGACCCCTGGCGGCAAGAGGATGTGATCGCTGCCTGCCAGACTTTGCAAGCGCTTGGACTCAAACAGATTTCCCTGGCCGATACCGTGGGAATTGCCGAGCCAGAGCAGGTCGAATCGCTTCTGAGCGCGGTGCTGGCGGCAATGCCTGGAGTGGAGCTCGGCGCTCACCTGCATGCCCGCCCTCAGCAGGCTGCAGAAAAGATCGCAGCGGCCTACAGGGCGGGCTGCAGGCGCCTGGACAGCGCCCTGGGGGGGTACGGTGGCTGTCCCTTCGCCCAGGACGCACTGGTGGGCAACGTGGCCACGGAAGCAGCAATCGCCGAACTGAGAAGATTAGGGGCAGAACTGCCCCGCCTGGGCCCCCTGGACGATTTGATTACCATGGGCCACAACCTGGCTGATCGATTCGGTGCAGCCAAGGCGTGTTAGAACCACTTCAGGAGCACCAACAACCGTGGCCGTTAATTACGCAACCCTCAAAATTCAAGAAGCCGGCCAGATCCACACCATTACCTTGAACCGGCCTGAACGCCGGAATGCGTTGAACCCGCAGATGATTGCCGAGTTGATCCACGCATTGGGAGAGGCGGCGCTGTGTCCCTGCGGGGTGGTCGTGCTCACCGGCGCGGGAACCGCCTTCTGTTCTGGTATGGACCTGGAGAATCTGAAGTCCCTCAACGACCAGCGGCCCGAGGACCAGCGAGCCGATGCCGAATCGACGATGTGGGTGATGCGCCGTCTGTACGAGCTGCAGAAGCCGACGATCGCGGCGGTGAACGGCCCTGCAATCGCAGGGGGAACAGGTTTGGCAACCTTATGCGATTTCACCCTGGCAGCGCCGCAAGCGAAGTTCGGCTACACCGAAGTGAAGATCGGTTTCATCCCGGCCATGGTCTCGGTGTTTTTGCTGGAGATGATCGGAGAAAAAAAGGCTAAGGATTTGTTGCTGTCGGGCAGAATTCTGGACGTGCAGCAAGCGCTGGCGATGGGCCTGGTAACCGAGGCCGTGGCTGAGGGGGAGTTGATGACGCGGGTGGAATCGCTGGCCGCTTCGTTGCTCAAGAACAGCCCGGAGTCGATGAGTGCCGTGAAGAAGTTGCTTTGCGGCTTTGCCAAGGATCGCCTGGATCGCGACCTGGCGCGGGCCATGCGATGGAATGAAAAAATTCGCAACAGCGCTGATTTCCGCGAAGGATTGCAGGCCTTTCTGGAGAAGCGCGAACCGGTGTGGCCCGGGCGCAAACGGAAATAGCCACGACGCAGCATCCCGCAGAACTTGCGGCTATTATTTGTCTGTATGACAAACAAAGTGCGCTGGGGAGTTCTGAGCACGGCTGGTATCGCGGTCAAGAAGGTACTGCCGGCTATGCAAAAGGGTGAATGGAGTGACGTGACGGCGATTGCCTCACGCGACCTGCACAAGGCCGAGGATGTTGCCCGAACTCTGGGCCTTCCCAAAGCCTATGGCTCCTATGAAGAGCTGCTCGCCGATACGCAGATTGAAGCAGTCTACAATCCGCTGCCGAATCAGTTGCATGTTCCCTGGTCGATCAAGGCTGCCGAAGCGGGAAAACATGTGTTGTGCGAGAAGCCGATCAGCATGACCGTGGCCGAAGCCAAAAAACTCCTGCAAGTGCAACAGCGCACCGGGGTGACGATCGGCGAAGCATTTATGGTGCGCACCCATCCACAGTGGCTGCGGGCACGAGAGTTGGTTCAGTCCGGACACATTGGTGCTTTGCGGTCGATTCTGGGTTTCTTCAGCTACTTCAATACCGATCCCAGGAACATTCGCAACCAACCTGAATGCGGAGGCGGGGGCCTGATGGACATAGGCTGCTATCCCATCAACACTGCACGCTTCCTGTTTGGCGAAGAGCCTTTGCGAGTTTCGGGAGTGCTGGAGAACGACTCCAATTTCAAAGTGGACTGCTTGACCTCAGCCATACTCGAATTCCCTTCCGGGCAGGCGGCCTTTACCTGCAGCACGCAGCTTGTTCCCTATCAAAGAATGCAATTGTTGGGAACCAAGGGCCGGATCGAGATTGAGATTCCCTTTAACGCGCCCAATGACCGGCCTTGCCGGATTTTCATCGACGATGGGCGCGACTTGTTTGGCGGCGGCATCACCCAGGAGAAATTCCCTATCTGCGACCAGTACACCATCCAGGGTGATGTCTTTTCCAGGGCTCTGCGGGAGGGTACGCCGGTGCCGGTGCCACTCACCGACGCAATCAAAAATATGGCCGTAATCGAAGCGGTCTTCCGTTCCGCGCAATCGGGCGCATGGGAGACGCCGGAGGCGTGAGCTATCTGTAACAGTAAATGATAATAGTCGCGCTAACGGTCATCGTCATGAGGGTCTTCGGAGGCTTCGTCCCAGGGTTCGGAATCGCCGATTTCCCGCTCCAGGTCTTCCGCGTCGAGCCGGGGCTTATCGAGTTCTTCTTGGGCGGGGGCCGGCCATGCTTCTTGATCGCTCACGACAAATGTGAGCGTACCACAGCCCGGAGGGTGATACTGGCTGCTATGAAATTGCTTATTTTCCTGGTCGAGAGCTTTGTAAACGGTTTTGGGATCACCAGGCCAAAGCCGGAACAGCAGCGCACGGTTGCCCTGACTCTGGGTGGATTCCTACTGGCGTTTTTTGCGGTGCTGATCTGCCTGATCGTGTGGATGTTCTTCGGCGTAAAGCGGTAAGGGCTGGTTACCCGCAGATGGGTTTGGCCGGAACGCCCAGGTCTCAAAACGAGACCTGGCCCCCCCATAAGTTTGGCAGATGGGTCGTTATCCCGCAGCCTTATGCCTTCACGTTGTTGACCACCATCTGCTCGGAAGCCGACGTAGTGCCCGCGGGCACGGTACCGGCAGCCTTTTTGTGCAGCTGATGATGCAGGCAGTAGAGCGCCAGTTCCAGGCGATCGGAAACGCCGAGCTTGTCATACACCTTGCGCAGATAATTCTTGATAACCTGCTCGGTGGTCCCAAGCTGATAGGCAATTTCCTTGTTGCGCTTGCCCTGGGTGATGCAGGTGATGATGGCCAGCTCTTTGGGCGAAAGACGCGGTTGGGTTCGAGGGCTGGTCAGCGCAGTTGCCTGCGAACGGTACGCCTCAATGACCCAGTTGATCGATTGGTTGTCGATCCAGGTTTCCCCGGCTGCGATCTTGCGCACGCACTTGACCAGAAGGTCAGGCGAAATGGAGCGGGGAATGATGCCCCGGACACCGCGGCGGTAAAGCTCAACCGTGTTGGACTCGTCGTTCTGGGCAGACTGGACGATGATTTTCAGCTGCGGCGCACGCCGCACCAGCTCGGGAATCGCATCGACCGTGCCCGCGATCAAATTGCCTTCGAGCAGGATCAAATCGGTGGGAAAGCGCTGGATAGCCGAGTGCAGGCCGGCCAGAGTATCGACTTGGGCGACGACGCGGATATCATCTTCGAGTGCAAAGATCTTCCGGATACCTACCCGGTAGATCGCCTGCGAATCAGCAAGAACGATTCTTATCGCAGCGTTGTCTGCACCCTCATCGGGTTCGTAAGCGCCGTCAGGGTTACCGGCTTCGGGAAAATCAGGTTTGGCAGATACCATAGGTTCAGAGACCAAAAATAGCTTCAATTAAAAAAACAGCTTCAATGACTGAAATGATATTTGTCGATGACCGCTGCGACGTGCGTCGTCTTTACATCTGGTCTTACATCTGGAGTGCAGCGTACCACGCGACCCGTGCAGTGCAATACAACATCGGTGGGGGTCCCCATAGCCTCTGCGGGCATTTTGATGGTGAAGCTCACAATACTGCCAACCACTAAAGTTGTGGCCAGCTCAAACAGGACGCCGTTAGCAGAAATATTTTCCGTAACCGCCGGGAGGTCTCCTGTTTCCGTACAAATGGTAATCGGAACGCACAAGGGAAAGCGAACCGCAGCGCGAAGCTCGATGGGACGTTCAGTTGCAACCGCGGTAGATATATCCATGTGCTGATCATAATCACAACCTGAGGGAACCGGAATCCCCTAAAATAGTCAGGTTTTAAGGTCAACAGTACCAAAGTTCTACGACCTAGTGCCTTCAGTTTTAACTATTTCCGGTCATTCGGTGCCGAGCACCCCTGCGCACCTTGCCGGAACCCCACATCTAGCCCTAGTTCGCGTTACCTGTGTCCGGTCTTATATACTAAGTAATAATCACATAAAAGTTGTAGCGGTCAGGCATCTTCGAAGGTAACATCGGCATACGCGCTACCTGCGCCCAGGAATTTGCCATGAAGATGAACCTGATTCGCGCTTTGACTGTAGCTGGTTTGGTCGCGATGTCTGCCTCGGCGCACGCGAGTGTGCTACTGCGCGCGCTGCTCGATATCTGGACCAGCCTCTAGTTCATAGGGGGTAAATCATTGCATGCCGTAGGCATGCAATGATCAGGCGGGTCCCTGCTCTGCAAAGCAGAAGTTCTGCCTGGTGTGCTGTCCCCGATGTAAAACCTTGCACCTTCTTGTTTTATTTCACCAGAGCAGCTTTGCTATGAGTGCGGATTGGTACTATTCTGCATCCAGCAAGGTGCAATATGGGTCTACAAACAGTGTTTGCGCTCTTTAGCGTTCTTGGCTTCATAGCCGAGATAGCTTTGTTTGTAGTGCTCCTGGTGCGTCGTCAATACAAAATCTTCCCTGTCTTCACCCTCTATATTGCTTTCAATGTGTTGTATGACGTAGGAATCGGCGCTGTGGCGTTTGCCTACTCGCCGCATCTTGGGCGATTGCTGGCGCTCGGATTGATGCCCCTGGAATACCTGTTGGAATTGGGCGTTCTTCTGGAAATCGCCTGGAACGTTCTACGCCCGGTCCAATTTTCACTCCCAAAGGGAAGTCTGCGAGTCTT
Source organism: uncultured Acidobacteriaceae bacterium (assembly GCA_963826875.1). Taxonomy (GTDB): domain Bacteria; phylum Acidobacteriota; class Terriglobia; order Terriglobales; family Acidobacteriaceae; genus PALSA-350. The sequence continues at coordinate 184,638 of CAWGYP010000008.1, forward strand.
TGCCGGGTCCGTCGCTCTGGCATTGCTCTGTGGCACCCTGCTCGCCTGGCATTTCGATAACAGCGGTAACAAAATGCAGGACTACAAGGGGCCGCTTGATCTTACCTTCGGTTTGCTGCGGATGATGATCTTTGTAGCCACGGCCGCGTTTGCCCAGCTGCTTGGTATCGGCTGGAAAAACAAGGTTTTACAGCTGGCAACTGCGCTTTCCTTTTATAGTGCGGTGGATCTGATCGTCAGCCTCGTGGAGCGCTATTCCGGCGGTTCCAATGACCTGGAGCAGATTCGGTCGATCGCCTTTACCTTTGAGCTCGGTTTTTTGGTCTGGGCATTTACAACTAAAGAGGTACGACGGCGCGAATTCAGTCCACAAATGGAGCAATTTTTGGTTACACTTGCTGGACGGGCGAGGCACGCGCGTACTGCGCTTGTCCGGATGCAGGTGAAATAAACACATGCTCTTACCACTGATTCAGGTAATCCTTACTGCCCTACTGATTAGCTACGCCGCATTCTGGCGCCGGCAACAGGCCAAACGCCGCGCCAAAAGCTGGAACGGAATTATCAGCCAGCTGCGTGGCAATGATTGGGGCATCGAAGAAATCAGCGAGCGCTTTCTATACAAGAGCGAAGTTCAAGTCACCACCAAAGACGTTTGGCAGCGCATTCATGGCTGTCAGGGTCTGTGGGCAATGTATAAAAACTCCCCGGTTCTGGTTCAGTTGGCAGACTACGCTGCCGAGCACGGTAACGGCGTCGATTTGGAAATGCTGGAAGGGCTGCGCAGCGACGCTTTCCAAATTCGTCTGTGTGTGCTGCTGGCCTTGGGACAGTATGTGTTTTCCGCTTCCTCCGTTGGAGCAGCGGTAAATGCTCACCGCGCAGTCGCGACTTACAGCGCCATGCTGGTACGGCTCACAGCCTTCATTCAGGAGTACTCAACACCGCTGTTCCCCAGTTACCTCGACGCGGTCGCTTAACACTCTTCCCTGGGTTACCGACTTGCGCAATGCGCCCGATCCGGCGATACTTGATCGTTGGGATCTGTGCGCGCTCTGGCTTCTTGCCCGCGCTTCGCGATCCCCAAACCCCACCCGGATTTGACCCCTGTCAGGGAAGAAGATCTGAAAGGATGTACGCCTGTGTTGATGATTCGTCTGGCTCGCTTCGGTGCACGGAAGCAGCCGTATTATCGTGTGGTTGTCATTGAAAAGGACCGCGCCCGCAACGGCCGGTCGGTTGAGGTCGTAGGCACGTACAATCCCCGCACCAATCCCGCCACGGTCGATCTGAAGCGGGAGCGGATTGAGCATTGGACCAGCAAGGGAGCCCAACTTTCCGAACGTGTAGCCAAACTGCTGGCGGCTCATACCCCTGCGGCGACCGCCGCGTAAAGACCTGCAAAAACACTCTGGACACAACCACAGAGAAAGCGGTCTAATGCTCGGTCATGAAGACACTCGAGCCATCGCCTGTTTGTGAATCGCATCAGGCTGGCAGTAGATTGCTGAGACAATCCTGCAGTGGTTAGGTCTCTGAGGCCGGTGTGATGATGCAAGAACTGAATCACGACGATATGCAACAGCTAGTTACAGAGATAGCCAAAGCTCTGGTTGACGATCCGCAGGCAGTCGAAGTGCAGGCTGTAGCCAGAGATGAGAACACTGTGCTGCGTCTCCGTGTCGCCTCCGCGGATGTGGGCAAGGTGATCGGCAAACAAGGCCGAACGGCGCGCTCCATGCGTACCATCCTGAGCGCGGTGAGCATGAAGCTTCACCATCGCTACACGCTGGATATTCTGGAAGAGGATGAGGCCGGAAGACCGGCCGATTCCTAACGCCGGCCTGGTTTCCTTCGTCCCTATCCTTCGTCTCCCGGTATGCCCAAGGTGACAGCGTCGCTCGAAGACTGGGTTCTTCTGGCTCACATTGTGCGCCCGCAGGGCCGTAACGGTGAAGTGCTGGCTGATCTCTTTACCGATTTCCCTCAGTATTTTGCTCAGCGCAAGCGGCTCTGTCTTCGTCCTCCTGCGGAGAGTCCAAGCGAAGCGATGCGGGAAGCCAAGGTGGATTCCCACTGGCTCCATAAAGGTCGCGTGGTGCTGAAATTCTGCCAGGTGGATTCGATCGCCGATGCGGAAAAACTGCGCGGCTTCGATGTGGTTATCCCCCGCGAGGAACGGATCCCGCTGGAGGGCGATGCCGTCTACGTGAGCGACCTGCTGGGGATGAAAGTACTTGACGTCAGTGGCGGTGGAGCGGTGGATGCAGGTGAGATCACGGATCTGGAGCCGGAAGGCGCGGGTCCGGCATTGCTGGTGGTGCGCAGCCCGGCGGGGGACGAAGTACTGATTCCCTTTGTGCGCGCCTACCTGCGGAAGATGGATATCGAAGGCAAGCGGCTGGAAATGGATCTGCCTCGTGGACTGCTGGACCTGCAGGCCCGCGGTGCAGAAGGGCCGGAATGACGGCCATGCAATTCGACATCATCACCATCTTTCCCGGATTTTTTGCCGGCATCTTTGAACATGGCGTGGTCAAACGCGCCATCCAGACCGGCTTGCTGAAGGTCGCGGTACATGATCTGCGGCAATTCACGCATGACCGGCATCGTACGGTGGACGACCGGCCTTTCGGCGGCGGCGAGGGCATGGTGTTGAAGCCGGAACCACTTGCCGAGGCGGTAGAACATCTGCAGCTTGCGCCCCGGGCGGAGCGGCCGTCCCAAGGCGAAACGGTGATCTTGCTCTCGGCGCAGGGACGCCGATTCTCTCAGAACGTGGCCCGCGACCTGGCTCAGGCACGGCGCGTAGTTTTGCTGTGCGGGCGCTACGAGGGAGTGGACGAGCGGGTGAGCGAACTGGTTGCCGACCAAGAGCTGTCGATTGGAGACTACGTGCTGTCCGGGGGTGAATTAGGCGCCGCTGTGATCCTCGACGCGACCATGCGCCTGCTGCCCGGGGTTCTGGGCAACGACGCATCTTCAGACTACGAAAGCTTTGAGATGAGCTCGGCTGAAGGGGCTGGGGGTCTGCTGGATCATCCCCAATACACCCGTCCAGCGGAGTTTCGCGGGCTGACGGTGCCGGAAGTGCTCAGCGGGGGCAATCATGAGCAGATCCGCAGGTGGCGGCGCGAGCAGGCTTTGAAGAAGACACTGCGCAACCGGCCTGACTTGCTGCAGACTGCGGAACTGAGCCCGGAGGAGCGGAGCTTTCTGCGCGCGCTCGAGGTACAAAGCAAAGATTCCGTGTAAACTAAGAACTTCGACCTAAGGAAGCAATCATGTCTATTCATCCAGTTATGCAGCGTCTGGCCGACAAGCTTCGGCGCACTGACCTGCCCGAGTTCGTGCCCGGCGATACGGTACGGGTGCAAGTCAAGATCAAAGAAGGCGACAAGGAACGCCTGCAGGCGTTTGAGGGCATTGTGATTGCCCTCAAGAACGGCGCGCAGGGCAGCTTCACGGTGCGCAAGATGAGCTTCGGCCAGGGTGTCGAGCGTATTTTCCCTTTCAACTCCAAGGTAGTTGACAAGGTTGAGAAGGTTCGGTCGGCACGGGTGCGGCGCTCCAAGTTGTTTTACCTGCGCGGCCTGCGCGGCAAGGCGGCTCGTTTGAAAGAAGTCGAACGCAAATAGGAGTTAAGGAAAGATGGCGCCCCGGGCAGGCATCCCCTCCCGGGGCGTTTCTTTTTGCATTTGACCCTCTTTTCCCACATCTCGCTGCGCGAGCCGAAAAGTTGATTTGATCTACACTCGATTTTGGTGATGCAAGAATCTGTGCAGAGTAGAAGTGAAGGCGCTCTGATTGAGCCGGAAGCGCTGGAGCGTGAACTTTCCCCGTCGGCACGCAAGATGCGGATGCTCAAGTCGCTGGTGTGTGGGAACCGGTATGAAAAGGCGGCGCGCGCAAGCGGCGCCAAAGTGGTTGCCGGGGTGGACGAGGTCGGCCGTGGCGCCCTATTCGGTCCAGTGGTAGCGGCGGCGGTGATTCTGCCGGAAGGCTGCCGCATTCCAGGGCTGCGCGACTCCAAACAACTGATCCGCGAAGAACGCGAGCGCCTGGGGCGCATCGTGGAGCGCCGGGCATTGGCGATTGCGATTGAAGAAGTCGATGCGGAAACCATCGATCGGATTAACATTTACCAGGCAACACGGATGGCCATGACGGCTGCGGTAGGCCGTCTGCCGATGACGCCGGATCATTTGTTGGTGGATGCCCTGCGGCTTGATTTGGCCTGTGCGCAGACGAGCATTATTTATGGCGATTCGCTGAGCATTTCGATCGCTGCAGCTTCGGTGTTGGCCAAGGTTTACCGGGATGATCGCATGCGTCAACTGGATCGGGATTACCCGGTTTATGGTCTGGCATCTCATAAGGGCTACAGCACACCCGAGCACAAGCAGGCTCTCTTAGCACACGGGCCGAGCCCACTGCATCGCAGAAGCTTTCGCCCCGTAGCCGAAAATTGCCTTCCCTGGGACTGACCAACTTGCCTCTTCGACTTATGTGTTTTACGGCCCACCCGGATGATGAGTGTGGAGCTTTTGGCGGCGCGTTGATGCTGGCTCATCAACGTGGCGTCGAAACCAGCGTGGTCTGCCTCACGGAAGGCCAAGCGGGATCCCACCGGGGCAATGCCCGCAACGACGACGAGCTCGCCATTTTGCGGCGACAGGAGTTCGCCGCAGCACTGCGCGTATTGAGCGTCGACCATGGCGAGGTGCTGACCTATCCCGATGGCGGCCTGGCAGGGCTCGACTTTACACAGGTAACGACGGTTTTGGTTGCGCACCTACGGAGGTTTCGGCCGCACGTGGTGCTGACCTTTGGTGGCGATGGAAACGTCAATCTTCATCCGGACCACACCATGGTTTGTTTCTTTGCCACGGCGGCCTTTCACTGGGCAGGGCGCCACAATTTCGCCGCGGAACAGATTGCTCAGGGTCTGCTTCCCTTTCGTGCGCAAAAGCTGTACTACGGTGCGGCTCCTTTTCTGGCCCATGCAGACGCGGAAGAAGGGCCGAGAATCGCACTGATGCCAGCTTCGTTGGTGCTGGAATTGGGCGACCTGCAAGCGAAGAAACTTGAAGCCTTCATGCAGCATACGACCCAGGCGGGAATGTTCGCTAAGGTGAAGGCAGCCTTTGATGAGACAGCCGGCGAGGAAAAATATCTGCTGGCAGCTGCGCGGGGTATCCGCTCCACACCGCTCGAGCCTGACATGTTTGCCGGGATCGAAGAGTAGGCTTAAAGGCTGCGAAAAACCGTGATTTAATTTTGACAAATGCGCCATGCTTTGGAGGGTGTTTGCGCCCGATCCCAGTAGCTGATTTTCAAGGCCAACCGCCCCTCTCACCTTCGTCATCCCGAGCGCAGCCGAGGGATCTGCAGTCTTCACGGGCTTAGCGACTCCCTTCAATTTGAGCACCCATCGTCTCGCGGGCACACGAGACGCTGAGGGAACTACGCGGAAGGCGGCGCCCTTCTTTGCAATCAGCCACTGGGATCGAGAAGCCGCCAAAGGAAGTCACTAAGCCCGAAAAAACTGCAGATACCTCGGCTGCGCTCGGGATGACAAAGGGGAGAGGGGCGGGTTGGCCTTGAAATCAGCTACTCGGATCGAAGCCCGACACTTTGGCGCATCCACCAGACGACGCGCGACAGCAGGAGCACGGTCAGGACCAGGGTGATCGTGATGGGAGTCCGAACTCCGCTCTTAACGATCCACCAGTAATGAGTCACGCCGAGGATGGCCGAAACATACGCTAACCGATGCAGGGCCTGCCAGCGCTTTCCCCCCAGCGTACGGATCGACCAGTTGGTGGAAGTGGCGGCCAGTGGAAGCAAAAGCACCCACGCTGCCATACCCGCCATGATGTAACGGCGTTTGCCAAGGTCATCTGCCATCGCAGCGACACTGAAACCGGAATAAAGCCAGAGCCAGGTAAGCAGATGCAGGCAGCCATAAAAGAAAGCGAAGAGGCCCAGTAAGCGGCGAAAACGCACCAACCAGGAAAGCCGTGGGGAAAGCCGGCGCAACGGAGTGATGGCCAGGGAGATGACCAGCAGACGCAACGTGGCAAAGCCTGTGGCATGTGTCACCGTCGCCGTCGGGTCAGGTCCCAAATTGTTGGTGAACCCGTGGTAGATCAGTTTTGCCAGGGGCGCCAGGCAAGCCAGCCAGACCACCACTTTCAGGGCAACGATGGATCGTTTGTTCATTCCCTAGAAGTACTTTTTTAGATCCATGCCATTGTAGAGACTCGAAACCTGATCGCCATAGCCGTTGAACATAAGCGTGGGTTGGCGTTGCTGGAAGATTGAGGCGCCAATGCGGCGCTCCGTCTTCTGGCTCCAGCGCGGATGGTCGACGTTGGGGTTGACGTTGGAATAGAAACCGTATTCCCGGGGCGCCATGTCGTTCCAAGCAGTGGGAGGCTGATCGGACGTGAAATGAATCTTCACGATGGACTTGGCGGACTTGAAACCATACTTCCACGGGATCACAACGCGTACCGGGGCGCCATCCTGGTTGGGCAGCATTTCGCCGTACAGGCCAAAAGTAAGCAGCGTGAGGGGATGCATGGCTTCATCCATGCGCAGGCCTTCGGAATAGGGCCAGTTCAGGTTGATCTGTGACAGCCCGGGCATGATGGCCGAGTTTTCATAGGACAGGAATTGAACATATTTGGCTTTGGGTAGAGGCTCGGCCCAATTGATCAACTCGGAGAGCGAATAGCCGGCCCAGGGGATCACCATACTCCAGGCTTCAACGCAGCGGTGGCGATAAACGCGCTCCTCGATGGGCTTGAAACTGAGCAACTCCTCAATAGTGACTGTTTTCTTCTGCTTCACCAGCCCGTCCACGGTGACTTTCCATGGGCGGGTTTTCATCTTTCCAGCGTTATGCGAGGGATTGTCTTTTTCCACCCCGAATTCATAGAAATTGTTGTAGGTGGTGATGTCTTTGTAGGAGGTGGGCGTAAGCCCGGGAGTGGAGAGCGGACTCTTGACCGTCTCCAATTTCGTCGCGTCGGCCGCTGCGCGGCGAGGTTCGAGCATCCCTGCAATTCCCAGCGCTGCGGCGCCGGCCATGAACGCGCGGCGATTGAGGTAGACGCTCTTGGGTGTGATTTCGGAGGAAGGAATATTGTTCGATTTTCGTATGACCATAGATCCCCCAGGCTTTCCATTGCGTAGGACGTTTGGCTCCGTCGTTAGGTTACGCCCGCCGGACGACTGTCGTAGGCTTTACATAAGAACAACGCCGGGGGGAGATCCATGGATGGCACCCAGCTCTGAAACGCTGAACGGAATGGACAAAAACAGGTTGTACCAGGCAGCGGAGATGCTGTTGGAAGCGCGGCGAACGGTGCAACCAATAGTTGAATTGCCGCCCGCCCTGCGCCCGAAAACGCTGGAAGAGGCTTACTTCATTCAAGACGTGATGCTGCAGGCGCTGGGAAAGGCAGGCGGCTGGAAGGTAGGTGCGTCTGCCCCGGATGCAACGCCGCTGTACGCGCCAATGCCCGCGGCCGGCTTTGCCACCAGCGGTGAGCGGATTGCGAGACAATTCCGCAGGATGCGCGGGGTGGAGGCTGAAATTGCCTTTCTGCTGGGGAAAGATCTGCCTCCACGTGCTGCTCCATACTCACGGGAGGAACTGGTGAATGCGATCGCCAGCTGCCACCCGGCGATTGAGCTACTGGAATCGGCTCTGCTGGACCCGGAAACCGTGGATCGGCTCACCGCGATTGCGGATCTGCAGTCCAACGGCGGTTTCGTTGCCGGCCCTCCAATTTCCGGTTGGGCGGATTTCAACTTCGCAAGCGAACGCGCGCAAATGAATGTGGACGGTTTTGTGCGCGTCGAAAACGGGAAAAACGCCGCCGGAGGGGATCTGTTGCGACTGGTTTTGTGGTTGGCCAACGAAGCGCGGAGCCGCACCGGCGGTTTGTTCGCCGGGCAATGGATCACAACCGGAAGCTGGACGGGCAAGATCCTGACGGACAGCGGCTCGGTTGTGCTGGCTCGCTTCCCGCAACTGGGAGAGGTCACCGTTCTTTTCGATTGAGTTCTTTTCGACTAAGCCCGGTTGGTTGATTCCCGGTGTCTCGTCTAATGCGCGAGCTCTGACTTTTCCCCCGCGAGCATCCCACTGCGTACCAACGCCTGGCTGTCCTGCTTTCGGGGTACTTGTCACGATCTTCCCTACCCTGGTGACGCGACCTACTCAAAACAAAGGTCTTGTCTCTCCCGTTTCTTCGGTTTTTCACGGCAAATTCTTCAGATGTTCACAGGCAGCTGCGAATCTCACAGGAGCGAAAAGGGCCCCCCGAGCGCTCTGATTCCCCGTCGAATCACGTGCGTGCGCTTGTACCAGACTTTTCCTGCATCGTGGTTGCACTGCGATTTAACAGCAAAGAGAGGCCAAATGAAGATCCAACTGAAGACGCTGGCGACGCTGGCGCTTGTCTCGGCATTGTCTGCCGGGCTGGCACAGACAACAGCGTCCGGTACAACGAGTCCTACTACGACCCACAAACGCACCACCAAGAAGCCTCCAGTCCCCAAAAAGCCTTCTGTGGAGAGCCAGATTGAATCGTTGCGGCAGGACATGAATTCGCAGATTCAACAGTTGAAGCAACAGCTGAGCGATCGCGACCAGCAGTTGCAGCAGGCTCAGCAGGCAGCGGCGGCAGCGCAAGCAGCGGCGGCCCAGGCGCAGCAACAGGCAGCGCAACAATCGGCGACCCTGACCGAGAATACGCAGGCGGTGAGCAATCTGCAGGGTGCCGTTACCGACCTGAAGACGAACACCACCTCGCTTACGACTACCATCCAGGATAACCAGGCCAAGGTGGAAAAGCAGATAGAGCATCCCGACGTAATCCACTACAAGGGCGTCACGCTCTCCCCAACCGGGAGCTATCTGGCGGGTGAAACGGTGTATCGCACCCACGCCACCGCCAGCGACATTCCCACCCCGTTCAGCTCCCTGCCATACGAGCATGCGGATGCCTACGCCCTCAGCGAGTTCTTCGGCACCGCGCGCCAATCGCGCGTCGCTCTGATGGCCGAAGGGAAGACTGGCTCGGCGACCCTCCGCGGCTACTATGAGGCGGATTGGCTGGGCACCGGCGTCACCTCGAACAACAACGAGAGCAACAGCTATGTCTTCCGCGAACGCGTGCTGTGGGCTCAAATAGCGCTCAACAATGGGTGGGCTTTCACCGGTGGCCAGCTCTGGTCACTGGCGACAGAAGACAAGAAGGGCGTTTCCAACCTCGCCAGCGACATTCTTACCCCGCTCACTATAGACCCGAACTACGTGCCGGGCTTTGTTTGGGAGCGCCAGTACGGCTTCCGGGTTACCAAGACCATGCCGCACGCAGCCTTCGGCATCGCGGCCGAAAATCCCCAGTTGCTTTACAGCGCCACGCTGGCGGGCAACACTCCCTACGCCGTCCTTGGCAGCACCGGTACGAACGGTGGACTCTACAACTCCGCCATCACCACCTGCTCGCCCTCGACCAGCATCGTGAACTACACCAACCAAGTGAATGGCGGCATCAACACCTATCTGCCGGTCTATAAGACGGTCAACGCCTGCACCAACATCAACAACTACTCCTTCAACGTCATGCCCGACATCATCGTCAAAGCGGCCTTCGATCCCAGTTTTGGCCACTATGAAATCTTTGGCATCGGACGTTACGCTCACGAGACCGTTTATCCCGGCGAAACCACCAACGGCCAACTTTACGGCGGCTTGAAGGACATCGTCACTGGAGCCACGGTCACCCCGGCGCTCAGCACGGCCGGCAGCTACAACAACAACATCGCCCTGGGCGGCTTGGGCGCGAGCGGTCGCGCTACGGTGGCCAAAGTGTTTACTGTGGGTCTCAAGGGGCTCTACGGACCGGGTGTGGGGCGCTATGGCAACACCACGCTGTCCGACGTTACCTCCGCGGCCAGCGGGGAATTCTCACCTCTGCATAACCTCTCCGCCCTGGGCACGGTCGAGATTGCCGCCACACCCCGCCTAGTCGTCTACCTGAACTACGGTGGGGACTACGCCGGTCGCAACTCTAGGGTCGGCAGTACGCTGGGCGCCCCCACGGCAACGAAGAATCCCACCACCGGCGTTTGGGGCGGTCACTGGTCTGCGCCGGCCGTTGCGCCCGTCGGCTATGGCTCTTACTATCTCAACAACTCCTCGTGCCTCACCAATGCCGCTCCCGGCTACAACGGGAGTTCCACCGGGTTCTACCCCGGCGGCAGCTGCGGCGCCCAAACCAAAGACGTCCAGGAAGCCACTTTCGGTTACTGGTACGACTTCTACAAGGGTGATTATGGCCGCGCGCGCCTGGGCATGCAGTACGCTTACGCCCTGCGCCAAAGCTGGACGGGCGCACCGGTTGCCGGTTCCGGTATCAATGGCGGCGTCGGCGCCAAAGGCGTAGACAACATGTTCTGGACCTCCTTCCGCTATTACCTGCCGTAGTCAACCACCATAGATCCAGGGGGCGCCCAAACCGGGTGCCCCTTTTTTTTGCTTTGGTTCAGATCCTTCCGCGGGACCGATCATCCATAGTGAGCGGACTGTCTTACACTCAACTGGAGGCGCCCCATGCCAAAGCCCATCGTCGGTCTCCACCACGTAACAGCGATTGCTTCGGATCCGCAGCGAAATCTTGACTTCTACACGGAAGTCCTGGGGCTTCGTTTCGTCAAGCGCACCATCAACTTCGATGATCCGGGAACTTACCATTTTTACTTTGGCGACGACGCCGGTTCCCCGGGAACGATCCTGACCTTCTTTCCCTGGCCGCGGGCCTCGCGCGGGAGCATAGGCGTTGGAGAGACCTGTGCCACGGCCTTCAGTGTTCCCCATGCCGCGCTGGCTTTTTGGGAGAAGCGCCTCCTGGGCGCCGGGGTTCCGGTGGAGCGTACCGGGGAGCGGTTCCAGGAAGAGGTGCTCAGCTTCGCGGATCCTGACGGCATGCGCCTGGAGATTGTCGGCCACCACGAGGCGGGGGTGGCTAAGGCTCCCCGCACCAGCGACATTTCTCCCGAACACGCGATTCGCGGCTTCTTTGGAGTGACGCTGTGTGAGGGCGGCTACGAGAAGACGGTAGGCGTGCTGGCTACGATGGGTTTCCACAAGATCGGTGAGCACGGGACCCGCTTTCGCTTTGCCGCGGAGGGTACTGCGCTGGGCAATCACATCGATGTGCTGGTTCAACCCCAGCTCGTCTATGGCCGTATGGGCGCGGGCAGCGTGCACCACATCGCGTTTCGCGCTGCGGACGATGCCTCGCAACTGGAATGGCGCGAAGTGCTGGTGGCGAGTTCGCTCGATGTAACACCGGTGCTCGACCGCACCTACTTCCACTCAATTTACTTCCGCGAGCCGGGCGGTGTGTTGTTCGAGCTGGCGACCGATCCACCGGGGTTTGCCCTCGATGAGCCCGTCACTTCTCTGGGAGAGGCTCTCAAGTTGCCACCGTGGCTGGAGCCGCAGCGCGCGCGGGTGGAACGCTTGCTGCCTGCGATTGCGCTGCACACTCGTAAGTAGGATAGGAGAGCCGTTGAACGACCCGCATCGTGATCAGCCTGTCCGCTCACTCGGCGCCAAGTTGGAGCAGGCAACCGCGGCTGTCATTCTGCTGCATGGGCGCGGTGCCTCGGCAGAAGACATACTCGGGCTGGCAACGGAGATGTACGAAGAGCGCGTTGCCTATCTAGCCCCCCAGGCCGCCGATCATCGCTGGTATCCTCTCTCCTTCCTGGCGCCCATCAAGGACAACGAGCCGTGGCTGTCGTCGGCATTGGCGAAAGTGGGTTCGATCGTGAAACAGGCGGTCGATGCCGGCGTATCGCTGGAGCGCATTTTTATTTGCGGCTTCTCCCAGGGTGGTTGCTTGTCGTCGGAGTTCGCGGCGAGAAACCCTGCGCGGTATGGGGGTGTCATTGCCTTGACCGGGGGGTTGATCGGGCCGCCGGATGCGGACCTGCACCATCCCGGCAACTTCGCCGGGATGCCCGCGGTGTTCAGTTCCGGGGATCCCGATCCGCATGTGCCCTGGAGCCGGGTCGTGGCATCGGCAGACCAGTTCCGTGCCATGGGCGCTGAAGTCCAACTGCAGCGGTATCCGGGTCGCCCTCACACTGTGCTGCCGCAGGAGATCAAAGCCGCGCGGGAGCTTCTCTTCCGTTCTCTCTAGACTAGCCGCGGTGAGGCTTCGCCATCGTTTTCGCATTTTGGCTCCATCCCCGCCACAATCGCCGGGTGCCCCACATCTCGCTCGTTTTTTGCGAGATGTGGGATACCGCAGGCCTCACCCTCACGCCTGCTGAAGATCCCACAGATCCAAAAGGGATGCACCGTGACTACCCCACCCGGCGATCAGCTGTGGGGATAGAGTCAAAAGCGCGGAATAGGAGAAACTATCGTTCATGGCCAAGCTCGCCCTCTCCCTGCTGTTGTTCCTGCTCACCTTACCTGCCGGGTCGCAAACCGGCGCATTGCCCGATGTTGCGCCATCGCAGGCACAGCACGCCATGGTCGTGAGCATTCATCACCTGGCCAGCGATGCGGGATTGAAGATGCTGCAAGCGGGAGGAAATGCGGTCGACGCCGCTGTCGCTACGGGCTTTGCCCTGGCTGTGGTTTATCCCGACGCGGGTAATCTGGGCGGCGGCGGCTTTATGATGCTGCGGCTGGCCAACGGTGAGTCCCACTTCCTCGATTTCCGCGAGGAGGCGCCGCTGCGAGCGAGTGCCAACATGTATCTCGACAGCAAAGGCAAGATCCTTCCCGAGGCCTCCACGGTCGGATACTTGTCGGTGGGTGTTCCCGGCACAGTGGCTGGGCTGGTTGAGGCGCAGCGGCGGTTTGGCAAGCTCTCGCTTGCCCAGGTAATGGCTCCAGCGATCGAGTTTGCGGAGAAAGGCTACGTCCTCAGTGCCGAAGAGGCAGCCATGCTCCACGATCCCGTGCTTACGCGGTTCCCGGAGTCGCGGCGCATTTTCCAACGCGGCGGAAACTTCTATCAACCGGGAGAGGTCTTCCGGCAGCCGGACCTGGCGCGCACACTCACCCGCATCGAGCAGGACCCGGGGAGCTTCTACCACGGTGCCTTCGCCGGCGATCTGGCCCGCGCTATCGAAAAACGTGGCGGACTGGTGAGCGAAAAAGACCTGGCTATTTACCAGGTCAAAGATCGCCAGCCTCTGACCGGCACCTATCGTCAGTACGAGATTCTTGCTCCGCCTCCGCCGTCGTCAGGAGGCATTGCGCTGCTCGAAACTCTCAATATTCTGGAAGGCTTTGATCTGGCTAGCCTGGGCGATCGAACGCCTGCCTCGATGCACCTGATCCTTGAGGCTTTCCGACGCGCCTTCTACGATCGCACTTCCTTCCTGGGCGATCCTGATTTTCAGTCGGTGCCTACCAGGCAGCTGATCGATAAGGATTACGCCGCTGCCTGGCGAAAGAGCATCAGCACGACGACAGCAACTCCCTCCAGTGCGCTGCTCAGGCCGACGGGTTACATTCCGGCTGAGTCGAAGCAAACGACTCACTACTCCGTGCTCGACCAGGCAGGAAATGCTGTGTCTGTTACCTACACCCTGAACAATTCATTTGGGTCTGGCGCGACGGCGGAAGGATTGGGGATCCTGCTGAACGATGAGATGGATGACTTCACTTCCAAAGTTGGCGAGCCGAATATGTTCGGATTGATTCAGGGCTCGGCCAATGCCATCGCTCCGCGCAAGCGTCCCTTGTCGAGCATGACGCCCATCATTGTGCTTAAGGATCATAAAGTTCGCTTTGTCATCGGGTCGCCGGGCGGCCCTCGCATCATCACAACGGTCGCCAATATTTTCCTGAGCGCAACGGATGGCGGGTTGAATATCCAGCGAGCGGTCGATGCTCCGCGGTTTCACCAGCAATACTTGCCGGATGTCGTTTTCGTGGAGCCGGGGTTTCCGGCGAACACCCTGCAGGCTCTCCGGGGCATGGGTTACATCATCCAGGGCGGAGATGGTGAAGATCATCACTGGAGCGATGGGGAGTGCATCGCGGTAGATCCGAGGACCGGGTTGATCGAAGGCGGCCAGGATAAGCGCCACAGCTTCGGAAAAGCCGCGGGATACTAACCGCAGCGTCGATGGGCCTGCGGCCCTCCTTAGGAAGACGAAAATGGAGCGGACGAAAAATTGAGATTTGCCGTCTTGGGTCAGATTCTCAAAGGCGCGCTCTAACCGGTACAGTAAATGGCATGCAGATACACTTCGCATTCGGGAAGCATGGCCTGGACCTGACTTTGCCCAACGGGCCCAGGTACGAGGTGATTGAGAGCCGGTCAGCCTCTGCTTTGCCGGACGTGGAAGCGGCGCTCAATGCGGCGCTTGACCACCCCATTGGCAGCAAGCCGCTGGCGGCTCTGGCGGCGGGCAAGAAGACAGCCGCTATCTCGGTTTGCGATATCACCCGGCCTGCACCCAATTGGCTGACGCTGCCACCTCTGCTCCGCCGATTGCATGAGGCAGGTATCCCGGTGGAGGGCGTGACCATCCTGATCGCAACCGGCTTGCACCGAGAGGCCAGCGCAGACGAGATCCAGGCCATCCTCGGACCAGAGATCGCAGGGAAATACAGGGTAGTGAACCACGATGCCCGGATGCTGGCCGATCATCGCTCCCTGGGATCCACGCGCCGGGGCATCCCGGTCTATATCGACGAGCGGTTCATGTCGGCTGACCTGCACATTACCCTGGGCTTCATCGAGCAGCACCTGATGCTGGGGTTTTCCGGTGGACGCAAGCTGGTGGCCCCCGGTCTGGCCGCCCAGGAGACGATCAAGGTCATCCACTCGCCCAAATTCATGCGCGAACCCATGGCGACCGAGGGTTCGATTACCGACAATCCGCTGCATGCCGAGCTGTTGGAAATTGCCCGCATGGCGGGTCACGATTTCATGTTGGATGTAACCCTGACCCAGAGCCGGGAAATCTCCGGCATCTTTGCCGGCAATCCGGTGGAAGCGCATGCTGCCGGGGTCGAGTTCCTGCGCACCACGTCGCTGGAACGGCTGACCGGGCTCGCAGATGCCGTCATCACCAGCGCCGCCGGCCATCCCCTCGACCTGACGCTGTACCAGACCATCAAGGGGCTCACAGCCGCGCAGCACATCGCCAAGCCTGGCGGGCGGATCCTGATCCTGGGCGAGTGCGCGGAAGGGGTGGGTTCGCCGGAATTTGCCGCTAAGGTCGCGACCTTCTCCGATTACGACAGCTTTCTGGACGAGATCGGGAAGGCTGCAGTGGAGATCGACCAGTGGCAGCTGGAGAAGTTAGCGCTTGCCGGGCAGAAGTATGAGCTGTTCTTCTACCTGCCGGGGATCGCGAACGGCCAGCTCGGCGGGTTAGCTTCCCGTGCTTTCCCCAGCTGGAAGGCCGCGACCGCTGCGGTCCTGGAAGGACTGGCCCCCGGCGCCCGAGTGGCTCTGGTTCCGGAGGGTCCGTATGTGTATGCCCGCGTACCCTCCGGCGAATACGCAGAAGTACATCAATTATCATGAGAAGACGGCATGTTATGCGAAAGTGGCGAAATTGGCAGACGCACCAGACTTAGGATCTGGCGGGGCAACCCATGGGGGTTCGAGTCCCCCCTTTCGCACCAATCGATTCACGGATAACCTCCCTCGAATTGCCGTTCATCACCCGCAACATCCAGGTCGCGTGTGGAAGAAGGTCCCTGCGCCCTCATGAGAATGAATAATCCTGAACGTCGTGTCGTGGTAACCGGGGTAGGTTTGGTCAGCCCCGTGGGAGTCGGGACGGACATCACATGGAAGGCCCTGCTGCAGGGGGAGTCGGGCATCGGCCCGATCACCCTCTTCGATGCCAAGGGTTTCAGTTGCCGCATTGCCGGCGAAGTCAAGGGTTTCGTCCCCGAAGATTTTATCGAGCGCAAAGAAATCAAGAAGATGGGCCGGTTTATCCAGTTTGCGCTGGCCGCCTCAGAGTTCGCGGTGGCGCAGTCCGGGCTCGATATGGCAAAGGAAGATGCGGGCAAAGTCGGCGTATACGTGGGCAGCGGCATCGGTGCTTTCGAGGTCATTGAGCGGGAGCACAGTAAGTTGCTTTCCGCAGGGCCGAACCGGGTGTCGCCTTTCTTCATCACCGCAACGATCGCCAATCTGGCCGCCGGTCAGATCTCCATTCGATATGGCGCGACCGGACCCAACCTGACCTCCGCCACTGCCTGCACCACGGGCGCCCACGCGGTGGGTGAGTCGTTTCGTGTGATCCAGCGCGGCGACGCGGACGTGATGATCTGCGGAGGAAGCGAAGCTGCGGTCACTCCGCTTTCGGTCGCCGGCTTCGCATCGATGCGCGCTCTTTCCACCCGCAATGACGACCCGGGAACTGCTTCGCGGCCCTGGGATGCGGGCCGGGACGGGTTTGTGGTTGGGGAAGGCGCAGGGGTATTGATCCTGGAAGAACATGAGCATGCGGTCAGGCGCGGCGCTACGATCCTCGCCGAGCTCGTTGGCTACGCTGCAAACAGCGATGCCTACCACACCAACGCTCCTCCTGAGGATGGCCGCGGAGTACGCCGGGTGATGCAGTTGGCTCTCTCCGATGCCGGCGTCGAGCCGGGTGAGATCAAGTATCTAAACGCACATGCTACGTCCACTCCCCTGGGTGATCGAGCGGAGGCCAGGGCGATTTGCGAGACTTTTGGCGAATCGGCGAAAAGCCTGCTGGTGAGTTCGACCAAGTCGATGACTGGGCACTTGTTGGGTGGCGCCGGCAGTCTGGAGGCCGGAATCACTGTGCTGGCACTGAGGGATCAGATGGCTCCGCCGATGACCAACCTGCAGGATGTCGATGAGGCTTGCTGCTTTCTCCTGGTAAGGGATAAAGGGCTGCCTACCGCGATGGAGTACGCGATGACCAACTCGTTCGGGTTCGGGGGAACGAACGCCTCGCTTATTTTCCGCCGCTATCAACAGGGTTGAGGCGAAAGTTTCTCCAAGTAAGAGCATCAACACAGAGATCTCTCCACTGCGCTCCCCCGGATTTCCTACTTCGTAGCACTTGCCAGGACCACGGATGCGGTTTCCCGTAAAGGAAACCGCATGAAGATGATCAACGCCACTAGTCTCCACAGGAAATCCGGGGGAGCGTAGTGGAGCGACCTGCGGTTTCTTTTTCTGCACCGGTTGAAATCGACTACTCTATAGCCCATGAGCCAAGAGCCTTCTCAACCGAACGTCGTATTGAAGCGGATGCCCGAGTACCGCGAAGGGTATGCCAACAGCGTTCAGGTGCAAAAGAGCGTCTGGGATTTCCGCCTTACCTTTGGCACGGCCTACCAGGAAACGGCAGAGGAAATTACCATCAATGCCTTTCAAACCGTGTATCTCAGCCCGCAACAGGCCAAGGCATTGTGCGGTTTGCTGGAACAGAATCTGCTTCAATATGAGCACACATTTGGCCCCATCTCTCTCGAGCCGCGGCCCCCGGTCATGCCCCAAGGCCCAGTCCACTAAGCGCAGTTTCGGAGACTCGTGGCCGAACTTCCCGAACAGCCGACACAGTTCGACCGCCCGCTGCCGCTCAGGCTCATCTTCCCGTTGCTGTTCGTGGGCGTATACCTGTCGCATCTGACCCTGCTGCGCCTGCCCTACTACTGGGACGAGGCCGGCTACTATATCCCCGCAGCTTACGACTTCTTTCGCACCGGGGATGTGATTCCGTCGACCACCCTGGCCAATGCGCATCCTCCGCTCCCCTCCCTCTATCTGGCGCTGTGGTGGAAGTCGGCGTTTACACCGGCCGTTACCCGCACTGCCATGTGCCTGGTCACCGCGATTGCCCTGCTGGCCGTGTATCGGCTGGGCGTGTTGCTGAATGGCAAGCAACGCGTGGCGGCCGCAGCCACGTTGCTCACCGCAATTTACCCGGTGTGGTTTGCCCAAAGTACGCTGGCGCATGCGGACATGTTTGCCGCCGCCGCCACCCTGTGGGGACTGGTCTTTATCTTTCCGGGCCGGCGCCGGCCGCCGGCCCTGTGGGCCGCTGCGGCCTGCTTCGCCGTGGCTGTTCTGGCAAAAGAAACAGCCATTGTTACACCCCTGGCGATCGCCCTGTGGGAGGTCTACCTTTCCCTGCGCACAAGCTCACCCAATCGAAGCGCGCATCTCCGCACGGCGCTGCTGCTGCTATTGCCTGTGGTCCCGCTCTTGGCTTGGTACGCCTACTATCGGCACCGCACCGGTTTCCTGTTCGGCAACCCGGAATTTTTGCGTTACAACGCGACTTCTACTCTTTCGCCGTTGCGCATCCTGCTTGCATTGGCGCATCGCCTGCTGCAGCTGACCGCCCATATGAACATGTTTGTCCCTGTGTTGTGCATGCTGGGGGCCATGCTGCTGCTGCCCTTACAGGAGCGGGACGGAACCATGCGGCCTCGCATTTCGCCAGCAGACCAGGCAATCCTTTACGTTGTCATGGCGGCGAACATCCTGTTCTTTTCCGTGATTGGCGGCGCTCTGCTGACGCGCTATCTGCTGCCTCTCTATCCCCAGGTTCTGCTGTTGTGCGTTTCCACTTTTTATCGTCGCGTGTCCTACTGGTGGGGTTTGGTTATGCTGTGCGCAGCCGCTTTCCTGATTGGGCTTTTCGTCAACCCACCCTACAAGTTCGCCCCCGAAGACAATTTGAACTATGCGGACGTGATCCGGCTGCATCAACAGGCAATCCGGCAGATCGTGACCCGTTTCCCGGGCAGCACCATCCTGACTGCGTGGCCGGGCAGCGATGAACTGACCAAACCCGAGTTGGGCTATGTAAAGAAGCCGATGGCGGTCGTCACGGTGCCGAATTTCTCCCTGCCGGAGATACAAAAGGCGGCAGGCTCCGCCCAGGACTTCAGCGTCGGCTTTACCTTTTCCACCAAGTACGACCCTCCGCACCTGTGGATGGATCTGGGGCGGCGGAACGAGGCGATGGACGCCCGATTTTTCGATTTTCACCGTGACCTGGATCCGGGCGCGATCGCTCATCTTCTGGACGGAAAGATCGTCTGGCGCGATGAGCGGCAAGGCGAGTGGGCGGCGGTGATGCACTTCAATCGTCCCCAGCTCGCTGGCCTGCACTAAAGTGCCCTTGCGTAGCCGGGAACGATACTCCCCTGAACCACGGCCACCAGAACTATACTTAAGGGGTGCTCCCCCGGCCACTCAAACACGCACTGCTGCTAGCATTGGCGCTTTTTCTCCCCCTTGGGCTGATGGCGCAAGACCCCGCGCCGGTGCAAGGCCGTTTGCTGCTGGTGCTTCCCTTCAACAATCAGGCTGACCAGCCGAACCTGGATTGGATTAGCGAAGCGGCGCCGGAAATTCTGAACCTCCGTCTGGAGTCGGCGGGCTTTATGCCCATTAGCCGCGACGATCGACTCTATGCCCTCGATCACCTGGGGCTGCCTTCTACCTTCCAACCTTCCCGCGCAAGCGCCATCCGCCTGGCCCAGACGCTGGATGCCGACTATGTGATTGTCGGGTCATTTTCGACCAGCGGTTCACGCTTCCAGGTAAAAGCCCAGGTACTGAAGGTAGATGCTCTGCACCTGTCGGTTCCTCTCCAGGAGGAGGCGGATATAACGCACCTGATCGACGTATTCAACAGCCTGGCCTGGGGGCTGGCGAAGCAGATTGATCCGCAGTTTGCGGTTTCTCGAAGTACCTTTGTTGCGGCAGGCGCAGGACTGCGGGTGGACGCCTTTGAGAATTACATTCGGGGGTTGGTGGAACCCGATCCTGCGGAAGAGATTCGGCACTTGAAGGAGTCGGTGCGGCTTGACCCCAGCTTCTCGCCCGCACTGCTGGCTCTGGGCAAGGCCTATTTTGCCAACCAGCAGTTCGATTTGGCGGCCACTACCCTGGGACGGCTGCCCCGCAATGACCCGCACGCACTCGAAGCCGACTTTGATCGGGGGCTGGCTTTTTTCTACCTGGGCAGCTATGTGAAAGCCGAAGATGCCTTTGCCTTTGTGAACAAGCAGCTACCGCTGCCCGAGGTCGTCAACAACCAGGGGGTCGCGGCCAGCCGCCGGGGCCTGGATGCTACTTCTTTTTTTCAACAGGCGGTCTCGGCCGATCCCAACGATGCGGATTACCAGTTCAACCTCGCCTTGGCCTTGAACCGCAAGAAAGATGTGGCAGGAGCCCAGCGAGCCATCGCGCAAACTCTAAGGCTTCACCCCCAGGATACGGAAGCGCAGGCTTTTCAAGAGACTCTTCGCGCCGAGCCGCACCCCGCGACCAGCAGCACCACGGCCAACACTCGTGTCAACGCGGCGTTCGATCCAACCGAGGCGGCAGAGAACACACCCCTGGAGCGGATCAAGCGGACCTTCAACGAAGCCTCCTTCCGCCAGGCCGCAATGGCCATAGAGCAAATGGATGAGCAGCGCCTGTCCACCCTGCCACCGCAAAAACACGCAGAAGCGGATACCCAGGCGGGCATGCGCTTTTTCAATCAGGGTTTGATTCTGGAGGCGGAGCGCGAGTTTCAAGCAGCGATCGAGGTCGAGAGCAATGATCCTGACGCCCACGCCGGCCTGGCGTTGGTGAGGGAGAGTGAGGGCGACACCAAAGAGGCACGTCTGCAGGCCGGCGAGTCACTCAAGGCAGCGCCTAACGTCACCGCATACCTGGTGTTGGGCCGGCTTGATTTGCTGGCAAACCAGAAATCCGAGGCGGCTGCCGACGTGAGCAACGCGCTCAAACTTGAGCCGCAGAATTCTATCGCGCGCGGGCTGAAACAACAGCTCGAGAGCAAGGGTCAAGCGGTTCCGTGAAACGCCTGCTGGGTGTGCTGCTTCTGACCTGCTGCTGGACGCTGGCCGGTCATGCAGACCAGCCGCGTGTGGTCCTGATCCACCTCGACGATACCATTCAACCCGTCAGCGCCGGCTATATGGGCCGCGGCCTGGACGCAGCTGCAGCGCAGCACGCGGACGCTGTCCTGATCGAAATCAATACCCCTGGCGGGCTGCTCGAATCCATGCGCCAGATGGTAAGCAGGGTCATTGCTTCACCAGTCCCGGTGATTGCCTATGTTGCTCCGTCGGGAAGCAGGGCCGGCTCGGCCGGGTTCTTCCTTCTGGAAGCGGCTGATGTGGCGGCGATGGCTCCGGGCAGCAACGCCGGGGCCGCTCATCCCGTGGTTGAGGGAGTCAAGCTCGACGACACCATGAAGCAGAAGCTGGAAAACGATACGGCTGCTTTTCTGCGTGCCTATGTCGCGCGCCGGGGACGCAACGTGCAAGCAGCCGAAGACGCGGTTCGGTCTTCGAAGTCCTACAGTGATACAGAAGCGTTGCAACTTAAGCTGATCGATCTGATCGCGCCCGATGACGCCAGCCTGCTGAACACCGTGGATGGGCGTACGATCACCCGGTTCGATGGTTCCAAGGTGGTGTTGCACACACGCGGCGCGCAGCTGATTCGGGTGGATCCAACCCTGCGCGAGGAGATTCTGGACCGCCTCACCAACCCGAATCTCGCAGTTCTGGTGCTGGTGGTGGGTGGACTGCTGATCTACCTGGAGTTCAATACGCCGGGCACCATCGTCCCTGGAACGCTTGGGACCATCATGGTTCTGCTTGCGCTCTTCGGCTTGAATCTGCTGCCGCTGCGTTACACCTCGGTGATGCTTCTGTTAGCTGCCTTTGTGTTGTTGCTTTTGGAAGCTCACTTTCCCAGCCACGGGGCACTGGCTACCGCGGGAATCGCTTCCCTGGTGATCGGGTCGCTGACGCTGGTGGATGGTCCCATACCTGAGATGCGGGTGAATTTGGCCACCGCGCTGAGCGCTGGGTTGGCTTTCGGGCTGATCACGGCTTTTCTCCTGCGGCTTGCTTTGCGCGCGCGACGAAGTAAAGTGCGCATGGGAGGGGACGCGATGATCGGCCTGATTGCGGTGGTCACGCAGCCGCTTGCGCCCTTGGGACAGGTGATGGTCAACGGAGAATTGTGGCAAGCCGAATCGGCCAGCCCTGCAGCGCTGGGAGAGCAGGTTCGCGTGCGCGGGCTGCGCGATCTGACGCTCTTGGTGGAGCGGGTTTCGTAGCGGCTCAACTTTTGCCGTCCACGGGTATTTCTTGCCCTGCCACAAAGGATCGGGTGCCCCATCCTTCGCGTTTTCTGCGAAGGGTGGGATAGCAGAAGTTGCAGGGAATGGCCTCGCGTGAACAGCAGTTGCATCCCACCCTTCGCCAACAGCGCGAAGGATGGGGCACCCGATCCTTTGTGGCAGGGCAAGAAATACGGTCTTCGACGGCGCCCGGAGAAACACGACCGCAACCTCTTTCCTGAAAAGGGGTTAGAAGGAGAGAGTAGAAGCTGCAACTGTGCAGAGAGCGCGGTGTCTTCAGTGGTTCGTGGAAACGAGCCTAAAACCCGCTGCTGTACAATCTGGAGAGAGCGAGGCCCCCACCATGATGGGTATTGGCATCCCCGGCCTGTTTCTCATTTTCATCATTGCTATCTATCTCATCAATTCCGTAAAGATTTTGAGGGAATATGAGCGGGGCGTGGTCTTCCGCCTGGGACGTATTTTGCCTTCGCCTAAAGGACCGGGAGTCATCCTGATTTTCCGCCCGTTTGATCAGATGGTGCGTGTCTCACTGCGTCAGGAAGTGCTCGAAGTACCACCCCAGGACATCATTACCCGCGACAACGTGACCCTCAAGGTCAACGCGGTCATTACGTTGAAGGTCATAGACCCGTCGCGAGCCGTGATCGAGGTGATGAACTACGTCTATCAGACCTCACAATTTGCACAGACAACGCTGCGTTCGGTGCTGGGCGAAGTCGAGTTGGACGAACTTCTCTCCCGTCGGGAATCACTCAATCAACGAATCCAGAGCATCATCGATGAGCACACAACCCCGTGGGGCGTTAAGGTGGTCAGCGTCGCGGTGAAGCAAGTGGATTTGCCGGAATCGATGCTGCGTGCGATCGCCAAACAGGCCGAAGCGGAACGAGAGAAGCGGGCCAAGGTGATCCATGCCGAGGGCGAATTTAGCGCTGCCCAGCGGCTGGTGGATGCCGCCGCCCTGCTTGCCACTCAGCCCATGACGCTACAGTTGCGCTATCTGCAGACGCTGACGGAAATCGGTGTGGAAAAAAATACGACGATCGTCTTTCCGCTGCCGATAGAAATGATGACACTCTTTAATAAAATGGGAGATAAGTTGGAGAAATAGCTATGAGAACCCTTTTCGACACAGGAGAAGAAGAGGAAGTGAAAGCGTCTGAGATAACGCTGAGCACTGCCTCGTTGTTAGGAATTTTCTTTGGGCTGGTGTTGATCTGCGGCGTCTTCTTTGGTTTTGGCTATTCCATGGGCAGAGGAACAGGACAGGGAGCCCAGGCGCACGCACTGGATAACATCCCGGCGAGCAACCCAGGTGATGGGGACGAAACCGCAAGCGCAGCATCGCCGTCAACAGCAGCGCCAGCGGAGCCGCCGGCGAGTACCAAAGCTGCGCCGGCTGCGGTCAAAGACGATGCGGCGTCCGAAGACGACGCGCCGGCTAAACCAGCACCGCCCGCCAACAGCAAACCCACGGCATTGAAATCGGTTCCAGCCTATGTCCCGCCAGGCGATGCCGGCCCTTCCACATCTGGGCGGCCAATGGTCCAGATCGCCGCGGTTGCCCGCCCTGAGGATGCCTACGTGCTGGTCTCTGCTCTGCGTCAGCGCGGCTACGGTGTGGTGGTGCGGAATGAGCCCCAGGATAAGCTGCTGCACGTTCAGGTGGGCCCGTTCGCCGATCTCACGCAGGCTGCCGCGATGAAGCAGAAGCTGCTCTCTGACGGCTACAACGCCATCATCAAGCAGTAGCGTCGCCGTGCATCCATTCCGGCAAACCTGAGGTAATTCCCGCGCGCACCGCTCCCGCGAGTTGCTCCCGTGTTTCAAATTGCTGTGGAAAAAGCGCCGGGTGAAACGTCACGTGGGCAGTTCCGGGATGGATGCGCAGGCTGCCCTTGGTCATCATCTGCTCCGACCCCCATATAGAGACAGGGACCACCGGAGCGCCGGACTCCATGGCCAGGTAAAAGGGTCCCTTCTTGAAGGGCAACAAGACACCGTTGCGCGAACGTGTTCCCTCGGGAAAGGTGGAGATGTTAACTCCGGAGGACAATACCTTGCTCGCCGCCAGGACACTCTCCCGCGCCGACTCCAGGCGCCCCCCGCGGTCTACCGGGATAAAACCTGCGAGGCGCATGCCATACCCTACGAAAGGAATTCTGAGCAGCGAACGCTTGATAAAGAAAGAAGTACGAAAGGGAAACAACGGCAGCAGGATGGGCGGATCAAGATTCGATACATGGTTGGCCATAAAAATACAAGGCTGTGAGGGTATGTGATCGCGACCTGCCACCTCGACCCGGATGCGCGCCAGCTTCACCCCAATGCGCAGGATCACCATGCTCCAGCGATAGAGCGGACCGATATCGCCGGTCAACAATGCCCAGGGAATGCCTGTCAGTCCTGCGGGCAGGCCAAGCACCACAAACGTCACCAGCATAGTGACAGAACTAAGCATCAGGCGCGCTGCTCGAGTTGCCTCGGCAACTTTTCATAAATCCCGTCGAAGCCGCCGTTGGAGAGAATCGCCACCACGTCGCCCGTCTTGAGCCGGGGCGTAAGCTGTTGCACGATGGCATCCGCGGTAGGATAAAAAGTGGCATCGTGACCGCCGCCCACCAGCTGGGCCACCACCTTTTCCGGATGCATTCTCTCCCCCTCGGGAATGCTTTCCTGCTTGAATACTCCGGCAACGACGATAGCGTCGGCCAACGCGAGACTTTCCACCAGTTCGCGCTCAAACACGTTTCTGCGCAGCGTGTTCGATCGTGGCTCCAGCACCGCCCAGAGTCTCTGACCGGGATAGGCGGCGCGCAAAGCTTTCAACGTCTCCCGAATCGCCGTCGGGTGATGGGCGAAATCGTCGACAATCGTGACCCCGGCGGCGACGGCCCGCACTTCGAGCCTGCGCTTCACGCTTTGAAACGTAGACAGAGCCTGAGCGATCGCAGCCGGATCGATTCCCTGCCCCGCAGCCAGTGCCGCGGCCGCGGTGGCGTTCAGTGCATTGTGCTCTCCCGGCATGGGCAGGGTTACCTGGAGCCACTGCTTGCCGGAGCGAAAAATCTTCCAGGTCGAGTTGCGATTGTCATGGGTTAGGTCCTGCAGCCGCCAGGCAGAGCCTGATTTGAACCCATAGCGCTCGATGGCACAAAATGCGCGGGCAACACATTCGTCCACGTTTGGGCTGCCGTCGTAGGCAATCACCCGGCCACGGCGCGGCACCAGGTTGACCAACCGGCGGAAGGCGGTCTTGACCGCCTCGAGATTGTCGTAGATATCGGCATGATCGAACTCCACGTGAGTCAGGATGAGCGCATCGGGAAAGTAGTGCATGAACTTGGGCCCTTTGTCGAAGAAGGCCGTATCGTACTCGTCGCCCTCGAGGATAAATGGCTTCCCGTCACGCACCCGAAAACTGGTGCCGAAATTCTCCGCGATCCCGCCGATCAGAAAGGAAGGCGCCACCTCCGGCTTAGCTCGTGAAGCGACTTCATAGATCCACGCCAACATACTGGTGGTGGTGGTCTTGCCGTGAGTCCCGGCAACAACCAGCGAATCTCTGCCGGGAAGAAATTCGTGCTGAATGGTTTCGGCAAGCGAGCGAAAGGGTATGCGTTGATCGAGCACGCCTTCTAATTCCACGTTGCCGCGAGAGATCGCATTGCCCACGATGACCAGGTCAGGTCGAGGCGAGAGGTTCGCTTCCGCATAGGGCTCCATGATGGGGATGCCGAGCGAAGCAAGCAGGTCAGACATAGGAGGATAGGCAGCGGCATCGGAACCAGTGATGCGATAGCCTTTGGTTTGCAGCATGCCGGCCAGCGAAGCCATCGCCGAGCCGCAGATGCCGATCAGGTGAATGTGTTTTGCCATAGGATTATTTCTCAGTCGCGCGTTCCAGAAAGCTGAGTACCGGGGCACCCACCAGGTGTAATTCCGCTTCAATACCAAAGGCCAGCGTGACGTTGCGCCTGGACACGTGGCCGGAACGAAGACCGATGGCGATGGGGCCTTGGAACCAGTCCAACACGCGCAGGATGACCTCGTCCAGCATGCCGGGTTTTTGTCCTGGCGCAATGCAATCCAGCATTTCGCCAAAGATAATTCCTTTGACGCCTTCAAATTTTCCCGCCAATACCAACTGCCGCAGCAATCGATCCAGTTGATAGGGCTTCACATCGCGGTCCTCGAGAAAGAGCAGCTTGCCTTCCGTCCGCGGCGCATAAGGAGTTCCCAGCGATGCGGCCAGGAGCGTAAGACAGCCGCCGTAGAGGATACCGCTGGCCTTTCCCGGCTGCAGTGTACGGAGCCCCGCGGCTTCGCCCACAAACCATCGGTCCCCGCCCAGCGCGGCCAACAGGCTGGCCTCATCGACGCCCTCGGGCTGGGAAAAATCGCCGGCCACCATGGGCCCGTGGAACGAGATGAGGCCGAGCCGATCCAGCAGCCAGGTTTGCAAACAGGTCATGTCGGAATGAGCCAGGAAGGGCTTGGGGTGCTCGCGCACCAGGCCCAGGTCAAGCCCTCCGAGCAGGTAGTTGCAACCGTAACCTCCACGGCTACAAAATATCGCTCCGGCGGCGGGGTCGAGGAAGGCGGCATGGAGATCCTCGAGCCTGGCTTGGGCAGTGCCGGCAAAATAGTGGTGTGCCTTGCTGAGCGCGTGGTGTCCCACCCAGGGCAGAAAACCGAGACGGCTCAGGGCTTCGACTCCTGTGGAGAGCCTGTCCGGTTGAGGGTAGCTTGCTGGGGAAAGCACAGTTACTTTGGCCCCCCGGCGGATTGCAGGAATATTGAGGTTCACCATGTTTCGCCGAAACAAATAAGCTCTGCCGGCCCGGTGAGCCGGACCTCGGAACCGGGTCCTTGCCATTGCACAGTTTGTGCTCCGCCTGGAGCAATCACGCGCAGCACGGGGGAGGCGCCGCGCAGCGCGATGGCTGCACTTGCGCTCGCGCAGGTGCCGGTGCCGGACGATGAAGTAGGGCCAACGCCGCGCTCATAGATGCGTATTTCAATTTCATCGGGGCTAATCATGCGCACAAATTCGACATTAGTTTGCTGCGGGAAAAAAGCGATGTGGGTGCAGATCTCCCACCCGATCGACTCCCACGGGTAATCGTAGAAATTCGGCCGGTCGACAAAAACGACGAAATGGGGGTTTCCGGTTGACACCTCTGCGCCGGCAATCCGTTCTCCACCTCCAAGCGGCAAGTTGGCCGTGCCTACCGTAGGCACTCCCATAGAAGAGGTGATCATAAATATTTGCCCGGTGCGGTCGTCGATCTGGCAGACGCGCGGTCCGGCATCGGTTTCGAGGACGATTTCGTCGCCTGGGCCGGCTTTGGTTTCGTAAGCGATCCAGGCTGCAACGCAACGAGTTCCATTGCCTGATATTTCGGCGATCGAGCCGTCGGCATTATGCAGGCGTATCTTTCCCTGGCGTTTGCCTTCCCAAGTCAGAAACTCCACTCCATCGGCTCCTACGCCGGAGTTGCGGTGGCAGAGTCTACGGGTCAGTTCATCGCGGGGCTCGACGCCTGCGAGATTTTCCTGAATGACCAGGAAGTCGTTTCCGCAAGCATGTGCCTTTACGAAGGGGATCACTCGCCCTCCGCATCGGTTGGTTGAGGTTTCATCAGCGTGATGCTAACACCACACGGCCAGACCTCGATGTAACCAGTTTTGTTCGTTAGGGTTGACGTCGGGGTTGTAGGCCAAAAAGGTCCCCCTTTGGGCGGCATTTCCCGGCACGATGTTGGACCGGGCCGGCTTGTACGCAACGGGTTGACTTGTCATTCCATGACGTGTGATCGCGAACAGGCGTGAGTGGCAGTCTACGATGCTGGTGCAAAGTTCAGTCCCATCTGGTTCATGAAATTCCCAGCACGGCAATCGGGGCGCAGAGGAAAGGGTGCCCCTCAGGCGCCTGAAGGGCCTAGCTCATTTTCGTCACTGAATCTATCTAAGAGAGCTAAGTCCTTTGTTTCATGAAGGTGCTCAAATTTTTTAATTAATTAATTTGGCCACCTTGCTCCTGCAGGGCACCCGGCGAATGGTTGTGGGGATAGAGCCAACGGAGTTCCGCAGGAAGATGGTTAACGTGCGATGAGGCTGGTAATGCGGGAACGGTATCCTCGGCTCACAGGCAACTTGTGCCCGTCTGACATAGTGACAAAGCACTCCCCGTCGGTTCCGTCGGTGCGAAATTCCTTCACGTGCTGAAGATTCACGATGGCAGAGCGATGAATCCGCAGGAAAACGTCAGGATCCAACCTGGTCTCGAAATTGGCCATGGTATTGCGAAGCATATGGCTCTCCTTGCCGGCGCAAATCCGCACGTAATTCTCTTCCGCTCCAATCCAGCGTATCTCCTCAATGGGCAAGAACAGGATTCGTCCCTTAGAACGAAAAACCAGGCGTTTGGTATATTCCTTTTTTTGCACGGATTTCACCGGTCCGTTGGACCGCCTGCGCTCTTGCTGCTCACGCGCATGGTCGAGTGCAATGCTCAACCGCTCGCGGGTGAACGGCTTCAAGAGATAGTCGACCGCGTGCACCTCGAATGCCTTTAGGGCGTATTGGTCGTGTGCTGTGGTGAAGATAATACTGGGCAGGTTCAGCGGAGACGAACAACTGAGAGCTGAGATGACATCGAAGCCATCCATGCCCGGCATGCGAATATCGAGTAGTAACACGTCAGGCCGAGTAAGCTGAACCAGGTCGATGGTTTCCGCGGCGTTGGCGCCTTCGCCCACTACTTCGATGTCTGGTTCTTCTCGCAAGAGTTGTAAGAGTTTTTGCCGGGCAAGAACTTCGTCATCCGCGATCACGACTTGAAGCGACATACCAGGACTCCGCATGGTCACTGCTTGGACTCTTGTCGATCTCCAGGGGTAGTTGGATCACGGCGGTTACATCGCCTGGAGTTACTTCCCGAATAGTAAAACTTTGCCTGCTTTCATAGTGCAACTGCAAACGAGCCTTCACATTCGCGATGCCCACGCCCTGCGTATTCGGGGCATCGTGGAAAGAGCCTGGAACACAGCCCGCATTGCGGATCGATAAGCACAGTGTATCGCCTTCGATGGAAGCCTTGATGGCGATCGTTGCCTCTCCGAGAGACCGGGAAATTCCGTGGACATACGCGTTTTCAACAATGGGCTGAAGAATCATCGTAGGCACCAGTGCGTCCCATGCCTCTGGCGCCACTTGAATGCTGTGTTTTACCCGATCGCCGAAACGCAACTGCTGTATGGAGACATAGAGTTGAACGACATCCATTTCCTCCTGCAGGCGAACCTTTTGCGCCTGCCCCTTTGCCAACGTGATACGCAAAAGGCTGCTCAGCCGTTCCAACATTTCGTCGGCCAGGTCAGGGTCTGATCGCATCAGGCTGGAAACGCCATTCAACGTGTTGAACAGGAAATGAGGGTTGAGCTGCATTTGCAGGGCCTGCAGCCTGGCCTGAACGAGCTGGCCCTCGAGACGTGAAGCCGTTTGTTCCCGCTCGCGAAGCTGCTGGTAGTAGCCGACGCCTCGGAAGAGGGCAAACACCAGCCAAAAAATGGCTACATCGGTGACTAGATCAGAAGACAGATAGTGCCCTACCCGGGCAACATAGGTGAGGTGTTCGCCCGGATGCTGATAACGAACGATAGCGGTATAGCTTGCTTCCAGCAGGATGCTGACGAGAAGACTCAAGGGCAAATATTGCAAGAACATCTGTCGCGGGGTGGCGCTTTGAATCCTCGCCCGCAAGAAGTGCCACAGACCCAGGCAGATCAAACCCCATAACAGATAATCGACTATCCAGGAAAGGAAAGGCATCCAGAGGGGGATCTTCCATTCGTCAGAAGACATTTCCATGAGTTCCTGAAGGCCAAACAAAATCCCAAGCGCCACCCAGCCCGACAAGAAGATCAGCGGGTGCATGAAAAAGGGACGGCCTGAGTCTGACTCTTGCTTAATTAGGCTTTTCAGCTTGGCTTTGCTCCTCGTTGTCCACCGCCGGAGCATGCGCTATTGCATGCACCTCCAGGATGGGGAAATATTTCGCGTTCATTTCGTTGGCGAATGCGAACAGGTCGTGATCCGGATGCGATTGCAGCCATTCCGCAGCCTCTCGGTCTGCGGAAGTAGTATCGGCCAGGCTCCTCGCCAGGCGCTGAAGCTCGTGACGCACATAAGTCTCTGCCGGGCTTCCGCCTTGCAGAACCGCTATGCGCAGCCAACGATAGGCTTCCCTTTGATCTTTGCGGACCAGCCGGCCATCGCGGGCCAGGATACCCAGGGCCGCGGACGATGGCCAGTAACCGGCCTGGGCAGATGACATCAGCAGGTTGATCGCCTCCTCCTTGGCTTGTGGCAGGTCAGGATGGTTCACCAGGAGGAGCCCCAGACCATGGATAGCTTGCACATAGCCGCTGGCGGCAGAGAGCCGCAGAAGCTTGGCTTCCAGAGCGAGATCGGGTACATGACCCGGCTCATAGGCGTCCCATGTCGCCAGGAAACATTCTGCTTCCGGGTCATGCCGTTTGACGCCTTTCTTGAGCCAGACCTCCGCCGCCGCGTGGTCGACGGGAACGCCCGATCCTATGTAGCTTGACCAGCCGAGGTATGCATCTGCCCGACCATAACCCTTCTCTTCAGCAGACCTCAGCAAGCGCAATGCTTCCGCAGTATCCTGCTTGACTCCGTCCCCTCGCATATAGTGGGCTGCCAGGTTCACTTCTGCCAGTGGGGAGTTTGAAGATGCGGCACGCCTGTACCATCGAATCGCTTCAGCCGTATCCTGGGGCACGCCGAGGCCGACGGAATACAAGTAACCGAGATAGACCTGTGCGGCGGGATTTCCCTGATCTGCCGCCTTGCGATACCAATAGGCAGCCTGAGCGAGATCTTTCGGCACTCCTCTGCCGGCGAAGTAGGCAGCGGCCAATTCCAGCTCCTGCTTAACGAATCCTTGTGCCGCTTTGGTCTGCAGCTCAGCCACGTTCGAAGAATGCTCCGACTGTGTATCTCGCTTAGCTTCTGCGTTCACCGAGTACAGCAAACAAAGCGCTGCCAGCAACGATATCAAACTATTACGCGACATAACATTACCTCACCTCACGGATCTTCGAGACCATACTCATTGATCCGCGAAGCGTTCCAAGGCGCGTATGTCGCTGGATTACGCTGCAGGTATTCGAATTGGCGGCCACTCGTCCCGCCGCTGCGACACTTGGTCACATATCGCAGTAATGTTTGGTTTCTTATGCGCTCCAGATTGTGCAGCGGCAGCTCGCCACTTAAATGCACACACTCGTCAACGAATAAGTGCAGTTCGTCACTAACTTTGGCCAGTTAACGCGTTTCTTGCCTGCTGCCCCAGGCTTCGGGGTCCATTGCAGCTTTGGGTGCCCCATATCTCGCGTAGCGAGATGTGGGAAAGCGGGTGTCTTAGCTTAGCGGCTGCCTGGCTGCGACCGGTAGATGCGAGCACAGGGCTTGCCCGTAGAGCAGACTACGTTGACCAGCTGTAAGCCTTGAGGATGAGCTTGCACGGCTTGCGCAACAACATCGCCGTCCACCGCAACCACGGCAGAGGCGCCTCGTGACGGGTCTTTCAGAGCCCGCTGCCAAGTGAGATAGTCCCCTTCGTTAATCGTGCGATGAAGCGGAATACCGGCTTGCTGCAGTGCGCCTACATCGCCGGAAACAGCCATGAGGATCTGCCCCTGCGCAGGCAGGTTGCTCAGCGCCTTCGCCAGCGCGGTTTCAAAAGCTACGCGGGTTCGCGCGTTGACCATCGCCTCCTGAAACACCAGGGGCCGGGCGCGCAAGAGCACCACGCTGTTGGCTACGACCAGCAACAAACTCAGCGGCACCGCGTAGCGCATCACCTCAGGCTTGCGCGCGAGCAGGACCGGGATCAGGCACCCGAGAAATAATGCGAACGCCGGCAGGAGCTCCATGCCATAACGCGTGTTGTACCAGGAATAGGGTCGCCACACCGGAATGAAGATGGGGACGGATCCATACGCGACCGAGTAGGCATAGAACGGCAACGGCAGCCAAAATAGAAGCAATGGCCAAATTTGCCGGCGCCGGAAGGCCCACAATCCCACCACTGTCCCTGCGGCGCTGAGCCAGCAGAGAAGCTTTCCTAAGCCCACAGGTGCCGCACCCAGTTCCGAGGCCTTAAGGAAATAGAACGCGGAGTCATGCACATTGTGGATACCCGGCCGAGGCGAGGAACCGGGAGGGGTGGTTCGGGCTTCAATCGCTCGGGCCGAATAAGGTCCTCGGACAAAGTCCAGCGGATCGCCAAATTGCTTTGCGTTGTAGGCCAGCCATAACGAGGGGGCGGCAATCAACATCGCCGTAAACAATACCCAAGCGCCGGCTACAGGTCCTCGCCACGGTGGGCGGGCACGAACCAGCGGCCAGGTTGCGAAAAGCCACGCCAGCGCCGCGAAGACCCAGCCGTCGTAACGAGTGAAAACGGCGCAAACCAGAACCAGCCCGGCAGCCATCAGAACATTAGCCCGAAGCGTGCGCTGAAACTCAACGATCAACAACACCGCCCAGATGATCTCCGCCAAAAAGAGCGGTTCGGTCATGGCCGTGGTGGCCATATACAGCAACCCCGGATTTAACCCATAGAAGACGACAACCACGAGCGCTGCTGAGATTGGCAGCCACATACGCGCCAGGCGGTAGATCCCGGCGCAGCCCAGCACATAGCTCGGGATAGAAAGGCAGGCCCCTGCCAGACCGCTTCGCCACCAGGCCATATTCCAGACAAACGGCAGAAGCAGAATGTGGGGCAAGGGCAGCCACACGGAACCCAGCTGCCGGTAGCCTGGCGTCACGGAATCAAACACCCGGCGGGCAATGTGCAGGTGGGCCACTGCGTCTCCGTACAGCAGGAGTGAGCCATGACGCACACAGTAGGCAAGTGCCACCAGGGCCAATCCCAGAGCAGCCCAGGACACCAGCAGAGTTTCCCGCCGGATCGCTTCCTGTTCTTCAGTCAAGATGGGAGAGCTCACGGAAGAGAGCGAAACGCTGGTCGATCTCCTCTCGCGTGAGCGATTGCATCCGTTCTGTACCGAAACGCTCGACCGCGAAGGAGCCCATCACGCCGCCGTAGAACATGGCGTGCTTGAAGTTCTGGAGAGTGATCTCGGGCTGCGAGGCCAAGTAGCCAAAGAAACCGCCGGCAAAGGAGTCGCCGGCGCCGGTGGGGTCGACCACGTCGTCCAGCGGGAGAGCGGGAGCGCGAAACGGCAAGGAGACGCGGCTCGTTCCGTTGAAGGCATGATCGCCGAAGAACGCAGTGGCTCCGTATTCGCCGTGTTTGACGATCAGAGCCTTGGGCCCCATGGACAGAATCTTGCGGGCCGCCAGGACCAGATTGCTGTTATCGGCCAGCAGCTTGGCTTCTCCATCGTTGATCAGCAGCGCATCGAGCCCAGTGAGCACTCTAGCCAGGTTTTCGCGATGGCCCGTGATCCAGTAATTCATGGTGTCCCCACAGACCATGCGGACCTTCGGCATCTGCTCGCGAACACTCTTTTGCAGCACAGGGTCGATGTTGGCCAGAAAGAGGAACTCGCTGTCCTGGTAGGCGGCCGGCACCTTGGGAGAGAAAGTCTCGAAGACGTTCAGCTCGGTATTGATCGTCTGGGCTTCACTGAGGCTCTTCACGTACGACCCGGTCCAATGAAAGCTTTTGCCCGAGGTGTGTTCCAGCCCTTGAGTGTCTACTCCGCGAGCGGTCAGCACGGCCTCGTGTTCCGGGGTGAAATCTTCGCCCACGACCCCGATCACACGCACGTCCGTGAAGTAACTTGCGGATAAGGCGAAGTAAGTAGCCGCGCCCCCCAGACAACGGTCGCGCCGGCCCCTTGGGGTCTCGATGCTGTCAAATGCAACACTGCCTACGACGAGAATGGACATGAGTTTCTTTCGCTTCAGGAATGGTATTTGCCCAGCAATAGATCCAGCTTGCTGCGGGTAGCCGCGGGGATGGCCTCCGGGCTGGTAAGGATGGCGTACTTGAGCGCCGTGGCACAGGCACACGCGCGCTCGCGAGGCATCGCGGCAACCGCGGCTCGCACAGCAGTGGCGGCATTGGCAGAATTCTGATGCAGCACAGCGACCACCTGCTCCACGGTGACGGATTCATGCCCGTCATGCCAACAGTCGTAGTCCGTGACCATGGCCATGGTGGCGTAGCAGATCTCTGCTTCCCGAGCCAGCTTGGCTTCTTGCAGGTTGGTCATGCCGATAATATCGGCGCCCCAGCTGCGATAGAGATTCGATTCGGCGCGGGTGGAGAACTGCGGACCTTCCATACAAACATAGACTCCGCCCTGCTTAGTCACCACGCCGGCGGCTTCCGCACCGTGTTGGATGGCATGGGCAACCGTGGCGCAGACTGGATCGCCAAACGACACATGGCCTGCGATTCCATCGCCGAAAAAGGTAGAAGTGCGGTGGAAGGTGCGGTCAATGAATTGATCCGGGATCACAAACTCAGTCGGCTTATGCTCCAGTTTGAGCGAGCCGACGGCGGAGACGGAAATGATCCGCTCCACGCCTAGCTTTTTCATGGCGAAGATATTGGCGCGGAAGTTCAGTTCGCTGGGCAGGATACGATGACCGCGGCCGTGGCGCGCCAGGAAGGCAACTTTCCGCCCTTCCAGTTCGCCGGTGACAAATACGTCTGAGGGATCGCCAAAGGGCGTGCTGACCGCAACCTCTTGAGGATTGCTCAGGCCGGGCATGGTGTAGAGCCCGCTCCCGCCTATGATTCCAATTTCCGCCTGCTGCAAACCGGCTCCGAACGATGGGGATTGGCTTAAGTATACCCGGTTGAGGCCTCTCGCTTTGATAGGTGGGTGGCCCAGGCCCGCTTTTGAGACCTGGGTTTACCCCTGCAGCCGATTAGCCTGGAAATCCCAGGTCTCAAAATCGAGATCTGGGCCACCCGCTTATTTGCTGCTGCTGCAGATTTTTCTGGTTGCTACAGGGACGATATTAACTCCCCCATGAGAGCCCCTAACTCCCCCACGAGGCTGCGTTTAACTTCCCCAGGGGCTGCCTTAACTCCCCCAAGAGGGGCAGAATCTAGTGGCGCAGGGTGGCTTTCATCATCCCGCAACTCGCCATCAGCTTGCTCAGATGCGTGGTGAGTTCCTCCGCTTGCACGGCTTGTTGCGTTTCACCGGTCTTTTGGGCGCCGAAGAAAAGAAACTGCAGCTTGCGTGCTGTCGTCATGTCGAAGCTCTCGCTTACAAACACCTGCCTGCCCTGCTGGACAATTAACACCGGTCCTTCATTCGCGTTGTAAACCTGCTCGTCCGAAGTCGACTCCGCGGCAGAATCGCGAACCACGCCAGAGTATTTCTTGTTTAATTCTCGGGCGTAGACTTTGGCGAATTCCTTGGCTGCACCTTCCGACCGCCAGGCGGAAAGGTACAAAAGTGCAACCGAGGAGGTCGCTGCCTGCTCGGCGGGGGTGACCGCCTTGCGGCTCTGCACGGCGTAGTAAAGACCCCCTCTCCATTGCGGGGTGAGAATCGCGGCCACTTCCGGACCACCAAAGAGCTCGGTCAAAATACGAACATCGAGCTCGCCCATGACACCAATGTCATAAGGCTCGTAGTCGGCGTCGAGAAGAGAATGCACGTCGGGCATCTGCAGCAGAGGGACCGTTGCCCCTCGCTCGTAGGCGGTAGGGTTCATGATTTCGTAGCTGCTGGATGGCGGCCTGTCGAGCACGCCGGCAAAAGCATATTGCGCCCCTTTATCCTTCAACAATCTTTGCTCAAAGCCCAAGCCGTCGCGATATGGAAAAAGCAGCGATTGCTGTAAGAGAAGAGGCGCCCGGTCCATGATCGGCGAACTTCCCGAGCTATCCAGGTCGTCACTCGGGTTTCGCATTACGTCTGGCGAGGTGAGCAGACTCTTGCCCTTGGGCTTGAGTATGTAGTCGAGATAAACAGCCATCGCCTGGCCCTCCAACACCGCATCGCGAGCGGTATCGCGCTCATCGATGGCCAGCCGTTGATTATCTTCGGTAACGTTTTTGGAGATAGTATCCGGCTCATCGGGCTCCCATTTCTCTAGATCCGTATGCTGGTCCTGCAAGGCGTGCGTCAGCTCATGGGCCATGACAGGCTTTTGCTCTTCAGGCGAAGCCCAGTCCAGCAGATTCACTGTCTTGGTCTTGTTGTCGTAGTAGCCGAGGATCTGCTCCTTCAAAAGGCTCACGAGGAAGGGCTGCAGCTGGAAATCGCGGTCAAGAAGGCCAAACTTCTTGAGCACAATCTCTTCCCGCTGCATGCGCTTGGCGTCCTTGTCTTCATGAAATTTATCCAGGATGTACTTTTCCACTTCCTCCCGCGTGATGAGGCGTTTCTTGACCTCGTGCTTTATCTGCAGTTGGCTGTCGTCACTGGCAAAGGAAAGAATCTGGTTCAAGGAGCGGAAAAGCTCTTTTTTCTGTTCCGGGGTAATCTTGGTTTCCTTTTGTACCGGCGCGTCCTGGGCGTAGCTGCAAGTGGAAAGAGCCAACAGGAACGCCGCTGCCACGGAAACGCATAATTTACTGCCGATAAGCTTCATTCTTCGACCTTTTCCGGGCTTCGCCGCACTTGCTCTACTGCAAGGCTATAATTTTATTGTGCTTTCCGCCACGAATCCCCCGGAAGTAACACTGGAGACCGGACCGACTGCTCTGAGCGCTGCGTTAGGTTCGCTGCCTGCTCTAAGGCAGCATTGTGGCGCGCTGACGCCTGGCGCATTCGACGGTTTTTCGCCAGAGCTTGATTCCCTTCTCCGCTCCGCCGGGGTCAGCGACCTGGGTTGGCGAGGCAAAATTCTGGTAACCGGCGGCGATCGCCTGCGTTGGCTCAACGGCATGGTTTCAAACGCAGTGCAATCGCTTGCGGATGGACAAGGGAATTACAGCTTTCTGCTCAGCGTCCAGGGGCGGATTCAAGGCGACTGCTACGTTTA
Organism: uncultured Acidobacteriaceae bacterium; assembly: GCA_963826875.1. Lineage (GTDB taxonomy): Bacteria > Acidobacteriota > Terriglobia > Terriglobales > Acidobacteriaceae > PALSA-350. The sequence goes on from CAWGYP010000008.1 coordinate 221,847, forward strand.
CCGGCGCACCGGCGATTTGTTGCTCGATACCAGCATTGACCAGGTCCCCACGCTCATACGCCACCTCGATCACTTCGTAATAATGGACGACGTGGAACTGGCTGACGTTAGCCGGCAATGGACAGCCTTATCGCTGGCTGGGCCACTTGCACCTCAGGTACTAGGCGCGTTGGGCGTCACGCCCTCGGCTTTGGTGCTGGAAGACGCTCTTATGCACTCGGTAAGGATTGGCGAGGTCCCCTGCACTCTTGTCGAGCTGCCCAAAAGCACCGTGCCGCACTACGAACTGTGGTTCGCTCCCGATCACGTACTTGCGGTGTGGGAGACGCTCCAGGCTGCCGGGGCGACGAGGTGCGGTCTGGAAGCCGTGGAGGCGCTGCGCGTGCTGGAGGCAATTCCTCTGTATGGTATCGACCTGAACGATCGTGATCTGCCGCAGGAAAGCGCGCAGACGCGTGCGCTCAATTTCAGCAAGGGTTGCTACCTGGGGCAGGAGATTGTGGAGCGCATTCGCTCCCGGGGAAAGGTGAACCGGCAGTTTCGGCAATTTGCATTGCAAGGCGCGTTGCCTGAGCCTTTGCCCGCCCATTTGCCTTTAGAACTGCGCAGCGGTGATCAAGTAGTGGGCCGGATTACCAGCGTTGCCAGCCTGCCGCAAGTGCTCGCGCTTGGATTTATTCGGGTAGAGGCCGCGGAACGCAACCAGGAGATCACCTATGAGGGAGGAGTGGCCGTCCCCCTGAACACGCCACCCGCCATCACCCGATCCTCACCTTAGCCTGCCGTTTCCAGACAGCGTCACAAAACCGATGGGAAAAAGTCATGCGTGAAAAAGAACCGCAATTCACAGTTACCGACCGCCGCAAGTTTACCGCCGAAGGCGAGTTGCGCGAAGGCGAAAGCAAAGCAAGCGAACCTACTCCTCCTTCTCCTCCGCCCACTCCTCCGGTGGCCGAACGAGCACACCAGGCGCCGCAAGCCGCAGCCGCCGTGCAGGAGTTGCAGGTTGACCTGGAGGAACCGGAGGAATTGGATGGTGCGGACACCATACCTGAGCCTACCGCGCTCGAATCCGCCCAGCAGAGCAAGGAATACCACGCGTCAGCCAGCCGCCTGGACGATATGGTGCGCAAGGCGAATCCGGGCCAACCGGCTCCTCCAGCGATGAATTTCGACCGCCTGGTGCAATCCCTCTACATGACGGCAGCGGTGCAAATGGGTGCAGGCACCGCTCCCAACGAGCAACCGCGCATCGACATTCTTGGCGCCAGGCAAAGCATTGACATGCTCAGCGTGCTGGATGAAAAGACCAAGGGCAATCTTACCGAGCAGGAAAAGCGCTTGTTGCAAAACGCACTGTTCGATCTGCGGATGTCGTTTCTCGAGATCACGAATGCGATTGCCCATTCCGCCCAGCGGCCGCCCCAGGCGAAGAAACCGCACTAACGCTGCAGGGAGCGTGTTGCATCCGTCCAGCAGAGATCACCATTCTTGGCAGTGGCACCTCCATGGGTGTGCCGACGCTTGGCTGCACCTGCCGGGTCTGCACTTCTGTTGACCCGCGCGATCGCCGCACGCGGCCGTCGATTGCGGTTTGCTGGGAGGGACACCGGGTCGTAATTGATACCGGCCCGGATTTTCGTATGCAGGCCTTGCGGGAAGGCATCGATCATGTCGACGCGGTGTTCTATACCCATTCGCATGCCGACCACATCCTGGGGCTGGACGATTTGCGGCCGCTGAGTTTTAAGCACACGAGCAAAATTCCTTTGTATGCCGATGATGCCGCGGCCAGTGTCATCGAACGTATTTTTGATTACACCTTCGATGCTCATGCCCGGTATCCGACTCGGGCCCGGGTGGAGATGCACCGCTTGGGCCCGTCGGTCGAGGTCGAGGGAGCGGTCTTCCACCGTGTTCCCTTGACCCACGGCAAGATTGAAGTCGCGGGCTTCCGATTCGGCAATGCCGCCTACCTGACCGATATGAACGATATTCCAGCCCGCAGCCTTCCCCTGCTCGAGAACCTCGATGTGGTAATCCTCGACGCCCTGCGCAAATCACCTCACTCCAGCCATGCAACGCTGGACCAGGCGATCGGATTTGTGCGCCGCCTCCAGCCTAAACGCGCGTTCTTTACTCACATGTCTCACGACTTGCCCCACGTAGAGACAAATAACGAACTTCCCCCGAACATGCAGCTTGCGTATGACGGGCTGCGTATTCCCTTCGAGATTTGATATGGACGTCTTTCGCGATCTCAGTGAGATACCCCCGCGGCTGGGGCCCACGGTGGTGAGTATCGGAAACTTTGATGGTGTCCATGTTGGTCACCGGTTCATTCTTGATCGAGTCAAACAGAGCGCCGAGGCAAGGTCGTTGCGTTCCGTTGCAGTTACCTTTGACCCCCATCCCTTGCGCTTTTTACGTCCGGAAACTTGCCCCAGGTTGATTACGCCGCTGGAGACGCGGCTGGAGTTGCTGGCCGACGCGGGAGTGGATGCGGTGCTGGTGCTCCCCTTCACGGCGGAGCTGTCTCGCATGCGTGCTGCGGAATTTGTCACTGCGATCGTTCGTGATGCCCTGGGCGCGGTTGAGGTTCATGAAGGGACCAATTTTCGCTTTGGCTACCGCGCGGAAGGCGGCATTGCTGAACTGAGTGAACTGGGGCGCGGTCTGGGGTTTGACGTGGTCATCCATGGCGCCTGCCAGGTGCGGGGTTTGACGTGTTCGAGCAGCAAGATCAGGGAGTTGCTGTCACGAGGAGACATTCGCACCGCCCGTGCGCTGCTGGGGCACGGGTTCTTTATCGATTCGACACCGGCTCATGGGCGCGGGATTGGTTCCACGCTCACCGTTCCGACGATCAACCTGGCGCCCTATCGGGAATTGTTGCCGCCGAACGGGGTCTATGTGACCCAGTTGCGTGTCGATGGGGAGTGGTTTGATGCGGTGACCAATGTCGGCAACAGGCCGACCTTTGGGGCAGATTCTTTTGCCGTGGAGTCACACCTGCTCAATTTTCGTCCAATGAAGCTTGAGGACCAGACGCCCTTGAGGCTTCTCTTTCACCGCCGCCTTCGCGAGGAGCGACGCTGGCCCTCGCCAGAGCTTTTGAAGGAACAGATCATGCGCGATGTCGGCCAGGCAAAACGGTATCTGCACCTGATGCGTGTGCTGTGCGATTGAAAATACCCCGGAAAGAACCGCAGGTCCCTCCACTACGCTGACGCTCCGGTCGGGATGACAAGGGGAGGGCGGTTACATTCCAGAAGGGTTGTGACTTGGATGGACGGAGTCACTGAAGCTCTTACCGGCACAACAGAATTGTCATCCCGAGAGCCTGTGACTTTATTGGGTTTCGCGAAAAAACCGATGCTGAAAACAAAAAACTTAGGTGCCTCCAAAAGCCCGAAAAATCAATAAAGTCACAGGCTCCGACCGGAGCGTAGCGAAGTAGAGAGACCTGCGGTTCTTTCGCTTACTGCGGAGTAGGCGCCTGCTGCCGCGCCGCGGGGTGAGCGCTGGCTATGTTGGTTGGTGGCAGCGGGCGGACGTCACCCGGAAAATGTTCGTTGGGCCGGTCGGCGATGGCAACCTTCATGAAATCAATCCACAACGGCAGGGCTGCGTGGCCTCCGCTTTCTTTATCCCCCAGCGATTGGCGGCTGTCGTAGCCAACCCACACCCCGCAGGTCAGTGAGGGCGAAAAGCCAATGAACCACGCATCATTGAAGTCGGTCGTAGTTCCCGTCTTGCCGCCAAGCGGATGATGAAGCACCGCGGCGTCCGAAGCCGTACCACCGTATGCCACGACCGCCTTGAACAGGGTCATCATGGTGCGCGCTGTCTTTATGCTGGTCGATTCAGCGACACTGGTCGGACTCTCCGATAAGGTCAGCCCATCGGCGTTGGTCACCTTGCGGATGAGGTGCGGCCCCAGGCGTACTCCATCGTTGGGAAAGCTGCTAAAGGCAGCAACCTGCTCCTGCAGAGTAGCCTCGACCGATCCCAGCGCCACGGGAAGGAATGGTGGAATATTGCTGGCCAGGCCAAAGCGGTGTGCCGTCTCGATCACCTTGCGTATCCCTACGCGTTCGGCAAGCTTGACCGCCGGAATATTACGCGAATCTGCAAACGCGTGCACCAGCGACACAGTGCCTTCAAACGTATCGTCGTAGTTATGCGGGGTGTAGGGCCCGACGGCGGTCTGAAACGTAACCGGCGCATCGACAATGGGCTCGTCCGGGCGTGCTCCTGCCTCTACCGCGGTGGTATACACGTAAGGCTTGAACGAAGAGCCGGTCTGGCGTTCCGCCTGGGTAGCGCGGTTGAACTGAGAGAGGTTGAAGTCACGGCCACCCACCATGGCCAACACTTCACCGGAAGCGTTATCGACGGCCATCAGCGATCCCTGCACACCGGAATCCTGCTCCAGAACACCATGCAGCACCAGGTTGGAATCGGCGGAAGCCACGATGTGCACGTAGATGATGTCGCCGGGCTTGAGAAAATTCTCTGCATCGCGCTGCTTGGTCCAGGCAAAATCATCCGGGCCCAGGATCACTTGCTGCTGCCCAATACGCGCCGTCACCTGGTAGGGCAACACATTCGTCACCAAGGCGTGTACATACGAGCCGGCCGCGGTAGGTTGGCGCCAATCCGGATGACGAAATTCGTCCAACGAGCCTCCGGCAGCGACGACGTTCAGCAGGTTACCTTTCCAGCCGTGACGGCGTTCAAGCTTGGCTAATCCGTCGAGCACGGCGCGATTGGCAGCCTGCTGCAGGTCCAGATCAAGAGTGGTGTACACCCGCAGGCCTTCCTCATGCACCTGCTCGCTGCCAAACTGGCGTTCCAGCTCACGGCGTACGTCTTCCACAAACCACGGCGCAACACTGTTGGACGGCGGCTCAATATGCAGACCAAGTGGGGCGGCCTTGGCCGCATTCGCTTGCGCATTGGTGATCACACCGTCTTCCAACATGGAATTGATGACCATGTTGCGGCGCCGAAATGCGCGATCGGGATTCGCGATCGGAGAATAGGCCGCCGGCCCTTTGGGCAGCGCCGCGAGTAAGGCCGCTTCCGGCAGGGTCAGATCCTTGGCCTTCTTGCTGAAGTAGTACTCCGAGCCGGCTTCAAATCCATAAACCCCTTGCCCCAGATAAATCTGGTTCGCGTACAAGGTAAAGATTTGTTCTTTGGTAAACGCCCGCTCGATTTGGATAGAGAGAAAAACTTCCTGTAGTTTGCGTCCGAAGGTTTGCTGGCTGGAGAGAAAGAGATTACGGGCCAGCTGCATGGTCAGGGTAGAAGCACCCTGGGTGCGGCCGGTCGAGGTCAGATCGTGATAAGCGGCGCCCAGCACGCGAAACAGGTTGACTCCCCAATGGCTTTCGAAGTTCTTGTCCTCAATGGAGATGACGGCCTGGCGCAATACCGTGGGAATTGCCTCGTAGGGAACAACAATGCGACGCTCCAGGGCAAAGGAGCCAAAGACGCGTCCGTGCACGTCAAGCAGGTCGGTCGAGGTGATGGGACGGTATTTTTCCAGGTCCGCAATTTGCGGCAGGTCAACCGAGTAAACAAGCATCAGCCCGGTCAGCGATCCGGCAATGATGACCAGCACCAGCATGGCCAGGAAAGTAATATTCCCCGCCAGCTTCATGGGAGTAAAAACGGAATGGCCGGGCGGACGAAAACCAGCGGTGCCCGGAGATGGAGCTTGCCCAATCAATGAGAAGTCCGCTTATCAGGCGCTCTTTTGTTTCAGGACATCGAGCGCTTTGGTTAATTGATCATCAGGCTTCGGCGTCTTCGCCCCGCCGCTCTGGTCGTCATTACTGTCCTGGTTGGCAGCGACCACGATGTTGGGGGTCACCGCTTCGTCCTGAATCTTCTTGCCCAAGGGAGATGCATACTTGGCGACGGAGAGGATCAGGGCAGCCCCGTCCGGAAGCTCCATAGTCTTCTGCACCGAGCCTTCCCCGAAGGTGCGGTCGCCGACCACATCGCCCCGCTTGTTATCGAGCACCGCGGCGGCGACAATCTCTCCCGGTCCGGAGGTGCCGTGATTTACCAGGACCACCAGCGGAGCGCCGGTAATGAACTTGGAGGTATCGGCGTTAAACGCTTCATAGTTGTACTTCTGCCCGGAGAGGGTAGCGATGGTGCCTGACTCCAGGAAGAGGTTGGCCAGGCGAACGCCTTGCTCTTCATCCCCTTCGGCGACGTCGCGCAGGTCCAGCAGAACCTTCTTGTTGCCGTTCTTCTGCATCGCCTTCAGGCGGCTGGCAATTTCGCTCACTCGCTCTTTATTGAGGACTACCGGCTTGAGGTAAAGAATGCTGCTGCTCTCGTACTCCGTTGTTCCCAGGGGAGGTGCGGGAAGAACGGTGCGCGTCAGCGTAATCTTGTCGGGCTCTGCCTTGCGCGGACGAACGAGGGAGAAACTTACGCTGGTGCCTGGTTTGCCATCCAGCAGCAACCGAATCATCACCAGCGACATTTCGCGAGTGGAATGGCCCTCTATGGCCTCGACGATGTCGCCGTCTTCGATTCCCTCTTTTTCCGCCGGGCTTCCCGGCTCAACCGAGACCACGGTGGCGTATCCAAAGCGCTTGGAGATGTTCAGCCCGACCTGGGCGTTACCTTCGTTAGTGTGCTGCTTATAAGCGGTGTATTCGTCCGGGGTCAGATAGCTGGAGTCGGGATCCAGTGACTCGAGCAGGCCATGCAGCGCACCAACGGTGACTTTAGTCATGTTGGGATCGGAGACGTAGTCGGTCTGAACCTTCTTCAGCACTTCGCTGTAGACTTCCATCTCGGGATAGGCGCCATCGGGTTGCGAATCCGCACGCACCCGGCTCGGGCCAAGTCCACCGAGGAAAACCAACGCTACCAACAGGATTGATACGGCGAAGACTGCACGTTTGAAGGTTCGAGACATAGCACCACTTTGGACCACGGAGATAGTTAAACAAATAATACTACTGGGTTAGACGCAGTTTAGAGCCAGATAGGCACAGTCGGGAGAGGCTGGTGGCGGCGAATGGAATCGAACCATCGACCTACGGGTTATGAGTCCGTCGCTCTAACCATCTGAGCTACGCCGCCCTGTGTTGATTCTACAACAGTTGCAGAGCTTTCGTTATAATGGAACTGCTATGCCTTTCCCGGTAAAAACCTGCGCCATCTGCTCGGAAGAATTCGAGTTGAAGCCGGACAAACCCGGCTTTGCCAACCGTTGTCCCGCCTGTAGCGAACCAGAAGCGGCGGAAGAGACCAACAAAGAGCATCTTGACCCCGAAATGGCGGAAGCCCGGCGACGGGCCATGCGTGAGTTGCTCTACCGCAAGGATAGCTGAGGTTTACGGGCCACGACGATGCGCAGGGGTGGAAATGTGTAAAGAGGGTTTCCCCACCGCCTCTCAACCGTCAGGCCCGCTTCACGAAGCTGCTCGGCATATGAGCCCGTAAGCTTGTAGTCCGAGAGGATGGCAACCCCTCCAGGCTTCAGCACGCGAATGATCTGCTGTAGAGCCAGACGGCGCAGCTTGCGATCATAAATGTTGTGCAGGCACAGGTTGGAGAGAACGACGTCGAAAGTCCCATCCGGAAAGGTCATCTCCTGCACCGGAACGCCAAGCAGCGTGCAGCGGCCGCTGATCCCTTCAAGCTCCAGATTGTGAAGCGTGGCGGCTTCCGAATTCCCGCCCATGTCATGTGTGGACCAGATGTCGATGCCGGTGGCTCTTCCGTCGGCGTTCAGCAGTTTCGCTGCCCCCGCCAGCAGCAGGCCCCGTCCGCAACCCACATCCAGAACCTGTTCGTCCCCGCGCCACCGGTACAGCGAGAGCATCGCATCCCGATGACGGAACTTGCCAAACTTCACATAGAGGATGAAGAGCAGCCCTTCCACGACCAAAATCGTGCCCGTTCCCAGGAGCATCGGTCGCGGCAGAAAATCTACTTGGCCAATGTGGATATGACGAGGCAAGAAAAATCCGAGAAGCAGGCAAGCGATGCCGCCGAGAAAAAGATTGCGGATGACATAAGGTGCGTCCACGCCGTAATCGGGCTTACTGCTATCGCCGCTTCTCATCGCAAACTCCTTCTCCGTCTGTCTAATGTAAATTGCTGTAGTCCTTCGACCGGTGCCCACCGCCGCACGGGGAGTTCATCCATAACGCCATTGCCCATAGACTGGTTATGCCCTATCGTGAAGGCGTGAAAGTTCATTTCAAACCCGAGCTGCAAGCCCGCCTCACGCAGCGAGCGAGCCAACAGGGCCGCAACCCGGACGAGTTTGTGCAGGACGTTATTGCCCGCTATCTCGAAGAAGAAGACCGCTTCATCGAAGCCGTCGAGGACGCTTTGAAAAACGGCAACCATCTGACGCATGAGCAAGTCGGCGAACGGTTGCACCGCTTTTTACAGTCCTGATGGAAATTCGGTGGTCCCTGCCAGCCGCAGAAGACCTTGAACGCACTTGCGAACGGATAGAACGCGACAATCCCGACGCCGCGCGGCGTGTAGCCAAAACCATCTATGACGCTTGCGGGGGTTAAAGGATTTTCCCAACATTGGACGCGCCAGCAGCCGCATGAGCGGACGGCGCGAGCTCGCATTCGCACCCCTGCCCTACATGGTCGTGTATCAGGTCAAGGAAAACGCCGTTGAAATCTCACGGATCTTTCACGGTGCGCAAGACTGGCCTTAAAGGCTGCTAAGTGATTGAATGACTTCGAAGCCGGGTCGAACGCTTACACTGGCGTCGAGCTAATAATGGTGGCTTTCATGTCAGATTCGGACTCTCCAGCAACGACCATCGGGCTGCGCATTGTGCGCAGCGGTGAACTTGACAGCAATACTCCGCAGACGCCTGGGATGACCCGGGCCGAAGCTATTTCCTACGCTCGCGTCGGCGCACAGAAGCTTTGGGCGGGCACTGTTGTTGTCCATCCGAACGCGAAAACCGGTCCGCATCACCATGGAGAGCTGGAGACCGTTATCTACATCGTGCGTGGGCGCGCTCGTTTCCGCTGGGGAGCGCACCTGGAGTTTGTAGACGAGGCCGGACCAGGAGACTTCGTGTATGTGCCCCCCTTCGCGCCGCATCAAGAACTGAACGCCCGCAAGGACCAACCAGTGGAAGCGGTGATCGTGCGTAGTGGGCAGGAACCTGTGGTCGTCAACCTTGATATCCCGAGCCCCGAGGACGAAACGGACACGCTCGGAGTTGACCCCTTTCACTCCACCCCCACATGAGAATTGTCGCGGTCATTCCGGCCCGCCTGGCCTCCACCCGGCTTCCTGGGAAGGTGCTGCGCCCAATCGCCGGCGTTCCCATGCTGGGTTGGGTCTACCGAGCCGCGCTGGCATGCCCGCAGCTCGACCAGGTGTTGATTGCCACGGATTCCAGCGAGGTAGTCGCCTATGCCGATTCCGAGGGCTGGCCGAGCGTGATGACTTCGCCCGATTTGCCCAGTGGGACGGATCGGGTCCATGCCGTGTCTGCCATGGTCGACGCCGATATCTACGTCAACATCCAGGGAGACGAGCCCCTGCTACGCCCGGAACACATCGAGGCCCTGCTCCAGCCCTTCGCCCGTACGGATGCTCAGGTCACCACGCTTTCGACTCTTTGCGCACCTCATCAGATCGACGATCCCAACGCCGTGAAAGTGGTCACAGCAAACGACGGCCGGGCGCTCTACTTTTCTCGCGCCACGATCCCGTACCAAAGGGGCACTCCCCTCCCCCCGCGCAAGCACATCGGCATCTACGCCTATCGCAAGGCTGCCCTGCGCCGCTTCGCGGAGTTACCGCCCAGTCCGCTTGAATCGGTTGAACGACTGGAACAATTACGTTGGCTCGAGGAGGGAATCAGCATCCATGTGGCGCCCGCTCTCTTCGACACCATTGGCGTGGACACCGAGGAGGACCTGCTGGCCGCGGAACGGGTTTTGCGCCAGCGACACCCGTGACTAACCGGGGGACGGGAGCTGTAGCCGGCAGAAAATAAACAGCCAAAGTCGGTTGCTGGGAGGTCTTTAATCCTGTACCGTACACCCTAGAGAATGATTACGGCAGGCGTCGGGTCCTCGCAAACCAGCGCTGAGCCAGTAGCCGGAGATTTCCGACCTAAACGCGAGCGAAGGACAGTTTGACCGCTGTCCGGTGTCACACCCGGTCCCTGTCCAAAATCAGCTTGATCCAGCATCCCGCCACGGCGGGATTTTTTATTGCGTCCCAACTGTGCCTGCGCAGTAAAAAACTCTGCCGTGAACTGCAATCCCCAAAGAGCCGCTCTTCCTGGAAGGGCACGGGTTCACCCGTGCCAGAAAGCATGCCACAGATGAGGGCTTTAGCTCCTGCGGTACGTTTTCAAAGATGCAACCTCTATTGAGTTCCCCAAAGAGCCGCTCTTCCTGGAAGGGCACGGGTTCACCCGTGCCAGAAAGCATGCCACAGATGAGGGCTTTAGCTCCTGCGGTACGTTTTCAAAGATGCAACCTCTATTGAGTTCCCCAAAGAGCCGCTCTTCCTGGAAGGGCACGGGTTCACCCGTGCCAGAAAGCATGCCACAGATGAGGGCTTTAGCCCCTGCGGTACGTTTTCAAAGATGCAACCTCTACTGAGTTCCACAAAGAGCCGCTCTTCCTGGAAGGGCACGCGTTCACCCGTGCCAGAAAGCATGCCACAGATGAGGGCTTTAGCTCCTGCGGTACGTTTTCAAGGATGCAACCTCTATTGAGTTCCCCAAAGAGCCGCTCTTCCTGGAAGGGCACGGGTTCACCCGTGCCAGAAAGCATGCCACAGATGAGGGCTTTAGCCCCTGCGGTACGTTTTCAAAGATGCAACCTCTACTGAGTTCCACAAAGAGCCGCTCTTCCTGGAAGGGCACGGGTTCACCCGTGCCAGAAAGCATGCCACAGATGAGGGCTTTAGCTCCTGCGGTACGTTTTCAAAGATGCAACCTCTATTGAGTTCCCCAAAGAGCCGCTCTTCCTGGAAGGGCACGGGTTCACCCGTGCCAGAAAGCATGCCACAGATGAGGGCTTTAGCCCCTGAGGTACGTTTCGAAAGATTCAATCTCGAAGAATTGCCCTCGAACTAACGAACGAACGGAGCCATCAATGCCTAAGAACAACGTCAGCGACCCCATCACAGACCAGGAAATAGAATTTGCCCGCCAAATCCTCTCTGGAACCATGACCGACCGTCAGGCCGCAGAAGCCGTCGGTCTCAACCCCGACACCGCCGCCTACACCAAATCCAAGCCTCGTGTCCGCGCCTACATGCTTGAGCACCGTGCCGCCGTTCAGCAACAGCTCGTCGAGCAAGATACCGAAGAGCTACGCCGCTTCAACCTGAGCCGCGACCGGGTCCTGGCCCGCCTATGGGAAATCGCCGACCTGGCCCCCGAACAAACCCGCAACGGCATGTCCGCCCAGGTCAAGGCTCTCTCCATGATCATCGCCATGGAAGGCCTGATACCGGATCGCCGCGCCGTCGTCGCTCAGAGCAAACCCGCCCCTCCGCTCGTAGCCCCGCCATTCTATGTCTCCAAATGGATGCGTACCAACCAGGAAGGAGAATCCGTGGACCCCCAGCCGCCACCGGCCCAGGAAGAAGCCGCCCAAGAGCCACAATCCGCTCCCGGAGGGACCGATGACCCGCCCCCAATAGAATTGTCATCGTCCCGACCGGTAGTGGAGGGACCTGCGGTTCCCGTCTCCCTGAACCCTTCGCAAACAACCTCATCGCTGCCTCGCGTCCCCATGGCCGATTACGTTGCTCCCGACACCAGACGCCCCTTCTCAATAGACAAGAACCGCTTTGGCAGGCGCCGCTAACGTCGTTTATGTCCCAGAAACCCCAAAAGCATCGAATTTTATCGAATTTTACAAACCTAAGCCTTCAACCACCCACCTTCGATACACAAGGATGAAAACCAAAATGGGGCAGACGAACGTTGAGTGGAGCGCTGACCCGCCGTTGTCCTGTTTGCTGCTTTCGCGAATGGGCTGGAGTCTGACAAGATAGTAGGGATGCCTATCGCTACCAAGACATTCGCCGATCGTATTGGCCGCATTGAGGTTTCCGCCACCATGGCGGTCACCGCCGAAGCCGCTAGGCTGCGCGCCCAGGGTGCGCAACTGGTTGATTTTGGCGCTGGGGAGCCTCATTTTGCCACCCCACGCCACATCAAAGACGCCGCCATCGCCGCCATCGAGGCAAACTTCACCCGCTATACAGTCGTCGCCGGCATCCCGGAGTTGAGAAAAGCGATCGTCGAACGCCACGCCTGCGACTTTGGGTCCGATTACACACCCGATGAGACCGTCTTCACGACCGGCGGCAAACTGGCCCTGTTCAATGCCATCCAGGTGCTGGTGGATCATGGCGATGAGGTCATTCTGCCCGTACCTTACTGGGTTTCTTTCAAGGACATCATTCAGTACGCCGGTGGCAAAGTGGTTTATTTGCCTACCGAGGAAGCGGCGAACTTCCGCATCACCGCAGACGCGATCGAGCAAGCGATTACGCCGCGCACCAAGGTCATCATTCTGAACACGCCGTCGAATCCTGCAGGCTCGGTCGTTTCGCCCGCCGACCTGGAACGCATCGTCAAGCTGGCCCATGCGCGGGGAATCTTCCTGCTGTTGGATGAGTGCTACGTGTATCTGCAATATGCAGGTGCGCCCGTGTCCGGCGGCTCCTTCGTGGAGGCAAAGGAGCACGTCATCGTGCTCGGCTCCCTTTCCAAGACCTACGCCATGACCGGCTGGCGCGCCGGCTTCGCCCTCGGCCCCAAGGCAATCATCGCGGCCATGAGCAAGCTGCAGAGCCAGTCCACATCTTCGACCTCGGCGATCGTACAAAAGGCAGCCATCGCAGCGCTGACCGGGTCACAAGAATGCGTAACGGAAATGCGGGCGGATTACCTGACGCTGCGTGACCGGATCCTCAACGGGCTGATGTCGATCCCTGGCATTACCTGCACTCGGCCGGACGGCGCCTTCTATGTCTATCCGAACGTGTCGGCCTTCCTGGGCAAACCGGGCGCAAAGACTACCACGGAACTTGCCTCGCGCCTGTTGCATGAGGCCCATGTGGTTGCGGTCCCGGGCGAGGCTTTCGGCACCCAGGAACATATCCGGCTGTCCTACGCCGTTTCTCATCATGACGTCGAAGAAGGCGTGGTCAGAATGAAGAGCTTCTTTGCCAGTCTTTCCTAGGAGCAGATGAACACTCAAGTCGAATTTCGACCCATCATTCTCGCCGGCGGCAGTGGAACGCGCTTCTGGCCTCGCAGCCGCCGCTGGCGGGCAAAGCAACTTCTGGTGCTGGATGGCGCACGCACCATGATCCAAAGTACCGTCGATCGCCTGGGCAACCTGGCCACCGCACGCGAGCTTTGGGTGATCACCAACGACCTGCTTGCCAAAGCTATTTCCGAGCAACTGCAAACCATGCTCGGGGAGCAGATCATCTGTGAACCGGCGGCGCGCAATACCGCGCCGGCCGCCGGCCTGGCGGCCTTCCTCATCGAGCGCACGTCGCCCGATGCAGTGCTGGGCATCTTCCCTGCCGATCACGTCATCACCGACGAAGACAAGTATCGGGCCACCATCGAGCAAGGCATTGCCCTGGCAGCGGCCGGAGAAAACATCGTGGTGCTGGGAGTGAAGCCAACTCGCCCAGAGACCGGGTACGGATACATCGAAACCGGAGACGTTTTACCGCGCGGCGTCAAACGCGTCCGCCGCTTCACGGAAAAGCCGAACCGGGAGAAGGCAGAAGAGTTCATGCTCGCGGGCAGATACTACTGGAACAGCGGCATTTTTCTGTGGACCGCGCGGACCCTGGCCAATGCCATCCGCGAGCACCTTTCTGAGACCGCGCCCTATCTGCAGCAGATTGCCGATGCGTACGGAACGCCGCAATTCGACCAGGTTTTTCGTGAGCTTTACCCCAAGTGCGAAAACATCAGCATCGATTACGCGGTGCTTGAGCCGCGATCCGCCAAGGGTGAGCATCATTCCAATATCTATTGCCTGCCGGCCGAGTTTGGATGGAACGACCTGGGTTCCTGGGACGCACTCTACGAACACCAGCTCGCGCAGGGCAACGCCAAGAACGGCAACGTGACTGAAGCCAAAGACATGGTGGCGATCGATGCTCAAAACAACTATGTCTACAGCCCGGAAAAGTTTGTCGCATTAGTGGGGGTGGATGACCTGGTCGTGGTCGAGACCGAAGACGCCATCCTGATTACCACCAGGGACCGTTCGCAGGATGTGCGCCGCGTGGTAAGCGCGCTCGCCGGTAGGCACGACGAACTACTTTGAAGCCGGATAACCCCATCAAGTTCGGGACCGATGGCTGGCGGGGGATTCTTGCCGCCGACTTCACCGAAGCCAATGTGCGGCTTGCAGCCGGGGCGATCGCGCACTACGTCCGCGAGAAAGAGGACGCATCTCGCGGCCTGTGCATCGCCTACGACACGCGATTCTTGTCGCGGCGCTTTGCCCAGATCGTCGCCGAAGTAGCCGCCACGGCGGGTATCCCGGTCCGCCTCGCCGATCGCATTACGCCCACACCGGCGCTCTCCTACGCGGTGAAGCATCTGGGCGGAGCGGGCGGAGTGATGATCACCTCCAGCCACAATCCCTACAACTGGAATGGAGTCAAGTTCAAAGCCAGCTATGGAGGTTCGGGCAGTCCAGCCATCATGTCTGCGGTCGAGGGTTATCTTGGCAAGGAATTGCCGGTGGCGGCCTCCAGCGCCATCATCCGCGAGGCTGACTTTCTTAGCCCTTATGTCGAGGCCATCTCTGTCTTTGCCGATCTCGATCGCATCGCCGGCGCTCGCCAGAAATATGCGATCGATTGCATGTACGGAGCAGGCCGAGGCGTGCTCGCAGGCATCTTTGCCAAAAGGGGCATCGACCACGTGGAGATTCGCTCCGAGTTGAATCCGCTTTTTCCCGGGATTCAGCCCGAGCCCATTCCACCGCATATCCGTGCACTCGAGATAGCGGTTCTGGAGCACGGCTGCCAGGCAGGCTTTGCCACCGATGGCGACGCGGATCGTATTGGCGCAGTGGATGAAGAAGGCCGCTTCGTCGACGCCAACAAAATCTACTGCATCTTGCTGGAGTGGCTGCTCAAACGCAAGCAATGGCCTGGCGATGTAGCGCGGGCCGTGAATACGACCGGCATGCTGGATCGAATCGCAGCCCGCTACGGGCGCAAGCTCTACGAGCATGGCATCGGCTTCAAGCATGTGTGCCAGCTGATGCTCGACAAAGACATCCTGATTGGCGGTGAGGAATCAGGCAGCATCGGCATAGGAAGGCATCTACCAGAACGCGATGGGCTGCTGAACGCGCTGCTGTTAGCGAACATCATGGCGGAAGAAGGACGCACTCTTGGCTCATTGGTAAGCGGATTGCAGCAGGAATACGGCGAACATCACTATGGCAGGCTTGACCTGCATTTGCCCGAAGACACAAAGCAATCAGCGATCCGCCGTGCTGCGGCAGGACTGCGCGAGTTCGCCGGAAAGCGTGTGTTGCGCCATGAAACACTGGATGGAATGAAATTTTATCTCGACGATCCCCAGTCACTTCCGGCGCAAACCTGGGTATTGCTGCGCGCGTCGGGCACCGAGCCACTGCTGCGCATTTATGCCGAGAGCGGCTCCCCGGAGTCGGTTCAAGCCTTACTGGACGCAGGCCGGACATTTGCGATGGGAGACACCGCTTGAAAGTACGAACCAAAGGCCTGCTGTTTGACATGGATGGTGTGCTGATCAGCTCGTTGGGATCGGTGGAGAGAAGCTGGCAAACGTGGGCGGAACGCCATGGGCTCGACGTGCGGGAGACGATCAAGACGGCTCACGGAATGCGCGCCATTGAAACCGTGCGCACGCTCAAACCGGATGCCGACCATCTGGCCGAGCTCAAAGTGATTGAGGACCTCGAGGTAGGAGATAACGAAGGGCTCGAGGTTCTGGAGGGCGTGTTATCCATTCTCCAATCGGTACCGCAGAAGTTCTGGACCATCGTCACCTCTGCCACGGAGCGGCTGGCGCGTAGCCGTTTGGCGTTCGCAGGTGTCCCGCTCCCGCACCACATCGTCACCGCCGACATGGTGACGGAAGGCAAGCCCCATCCGGAACCTTACCTTAAAGGCGCAAAGATCCTCGGATTGGCGCCACAGGACTGCATCGTGATCGAGGATTCGACCTCAGGAGCGAAGGCCGGCCATGCTGCGGGATGCAAGGTCCTGGCCACCACCTTCTCGCACACCATCGCACAGCTGGCAGCGGCCGACTGGATTGTTGAATCGCTGGCTAAAGTAAGCATCACAGTTCTCCCTGGGGACCAGGGTTTGGAACTGGAGTTCACTCCGCTCCACCGTTAGGCGCTTTATCGCTGTCCCAGCAATGCAACAGCCTGGGCTCATTCAATCATCTTGACAATTTGAGTCTTAGTAGGTTAAGACTTAGGCGTAGACAAGTAACGATGGGCTCTCATGAAGCCAGACGACGAGGATCTTCCGCTCTCTTATTTGTTCTACGTACTCGCAGTGATGGCTGGAATTGCGGTTGCCGCCTTTAGTGCTTTCCTCATCCTGCTGCGTTAGCGGAACGAGAGATGTTGTTCGACTAATGACGGTCCAAGTCAGAAAGTCTCTTGTATAAACCCGCTGCAGTCGTAGCCGTTTGCTGCAGGGTTTGTTTGCGATCATGCTCTCCGGCCTTGACGGATTGACCCTCCCCATCTTTGATGGGAACGACGATTTGCTGCTTTCTGGTATTTCCAGAAGCTGGAGAGCCACGATGGAGTAGTTGGGGGCCGGCAGAGCCCTGAGATAAAGAAGGAACTTCCATGCCAGGGTCAGGAGGAGAATTGGCAGCTTGCATTGTCTGGCCCAGGCTTGCCCCCGATGCACCTTGCAGAGCAGAGACAGAGGCTTTCGTCAGCCGGCCTCTCTTGCCGGGTTTCACCCTTGCTTGTGTTTTCGCAACAGGCGTTCGCATTGTGGTCAGTGGTTGAGACATTTGCTGCTGCGTGTAGCTAAGGAGAAGCCCGAGCGATGGTTCGACGCGAAGGAAACCGGCCAGCAGAGCCAATCCACAAGCAGCACGCGTACAAACCAGCCAGGCCGAAAGCTTTTTGGATCCAGCCAGAATGGAGTGAACGCGAGTCTTCAGATGCTCGGAGGAGGCCGCGAAATCGAGCCCCCAGCTTCCCGCCTCATGAGTCGCATTCAAGCGGGCGAAGCGAATCAGGCACTCAGCATATTTGGCCCGTGCCTTTGGCGAGTCAGAGACGGCTGCCAGATCGCATGCCAGTTCTCGATCAAACGACATTCTCCTGACTGCGTACCAGGCAGCCGGATGAAAGAAGAGAAGGGCACGGCACACTACAGAGACGCCGTTCCAGACAAAATCCCAGCGACGAACATGCTGCAGCTCGTGACGCAGAATGTCTTCCAGCTCAGAGCGATCCTGTTGTAAGCAAACATCCGGCAAAACAATGGTTGGCTGTAACCAGCCGAAGGTTGCCGGGGAAGTGGCACCGGACAGAACCAGCAATCGTGAACGCCCGGCATGAAACTTTTTCGCGAGTGGTTGAAAGACTTCTTCCATCTCGGCCGGCGGTTGACTGGTGAAACCCAAAACCCATTGCAATTGCCGGAGTTTCTTCACCTGCAAAAACAGCATATAGGAGGAAATCAGGAGGTAAGCGATACCAATCGCACGAAGGGCGAGACCCAGAGGAACAGCCCACGAGCCCGGGATCTCAAATCCGCCGGCAGGAGTCACCGCCGGCATCGGAGAGGGCCCACCGCTTCCAGCCAAGTGCGCCTTCGGCAACATGTTGCTGCCGAGCCACAGCCAATACGCTGCCATTCCGTAAAGGAAACTCAACCACACCAAAAAGCGCCGGCCCGGAGACTGGTCCAGCCAACTCAACCCCAGACACACCGCAAAAGCCAAACTCGTCTTGAGCAAAAAGCCCGCGACTGCCATCACCACACCAAGCAAGAGGTCGGGATTCATGGCCTTCCTGGATTAATCGTGATCTTCCATCTCGTACCTCTTACGATACTCTCGCATGTACGATTCAAGCTCATCCAGGTCCGACTTTTTAATTGAGCTGGACTCCAACAAGTTGATAAGCAGACCCGCTGCCGACCCGTGGAAGTTTCGCGATACCAGCGCTTGAACTGCAAGCTGATCAACGGTTTTCCGCGACACCAGCGGCCTGAAAACAAACACCCTGCCTCGCGACTCATGCGCGATAAAGCCCTTGTTCTCCATGATCCTGAGCAAAGTCTGGGTGGTTTTGTAGTGGGGCCGTTCTTTTTCCGGGTGAGCATTCACCACGTCATCGACGGTGGCCTCTTTCAAATCCCATAAGATCTGGAGCAGCCGTGTCTCCGCCGCGGTTGGTACGGAGAGCTTTTTGTTTCGCATCATGCCTCACAAAATATCTTAACGATTTAAGATTAACGAGTGCCTTGATCTTAGGCAACAAAGATTCTGAATTTTACAATGTTCGTAAGGGGAAAACTATATTTCAGGCCGCGATGCACGGAAAGTGAGGATTACGGAGCACCTGCGAAGTCACTGTTTTGCGTCGAGCGCTCTCTTGTTCGCCTTACTCTGCGCTCCCTTGCATGGACGGGCTGTATCGGTCCAGGTTCCAGCCACAACTCCACTCTCGATTCAACTGGTGAAGCACGTTCCGATGAAGATCGGCGAATCCTTGCGTGGGCGGCTGCTTTACCCGGTATACGTCGACAACCAGGTGGCAATACCCGCGGGAACGATCGTTCGCGGAAGCGTCACGCAATTGAGTTCGGACCGGAGCCGCCGCATCCACTCTGGGCTTAGGGGAGATTTCACTCCATTTCACGTCCCCGTAGTCCGCTTTGATGAATTAGTGCTACCCGATGGGACGGTCAAGAATATGGAGAGTGGCAGCGCGACCGATGGCGCCCCGGTCTTGCGTTTATCTCCGCCTCCGGGCAAGAAACAGGGCTCATTTCTCTCCCGCCAGATAGCTCAGGAGAAACAACGAGTGAAGGATACGGTGACGCAATTCACCGCACCGGGCCGAGGGGACCGCCTGGTTCAATTCTTGTATACGCAGTTGCCATATCACCCCGAACGAATTGAGAACGGGACCACGTGGACGGTGGATCTGGCCCAGCCGCTGAACATCGAACCGCAAATTACGTCCAATGCGGTCACCGAAAAGACGAATCCACCGGAAAAAGCTACCGCGCAGGAATGGCGGTTAAAAGCATACCTGCAGCAGACCGTCAGCTCCGCCGACCGCAAGCCGGGAGACACCTTCGAGGCGGTGGTTGCCGAACCTGTTTTTGACTCTCATCACGCCCTGGTTGTTCCCCAGGGTTCTTTGCTGGTTGGAGAAGTCACTCGGTCCAAGCCGGCCAAGTCCTTCGGGCGCCAGGGAAAATTGCGCTTCCATTTTCGCGAGTTGAGGCTACCGGGCGGCTTCTCCCAGCCCGTCGAAGGCACGCTGGCTGGAGTGGATGCAAACAAGTCAGCAAATCTGCAAATAGACTCTGAGGGTGGCATAGGGCCGAAACCACAAAACCGGGTGATTCTTCCTCTGGCATTGACCCTTTTAGCCGGGCGCGCCTTTGACGACGACGGAAGCAGAGTCGGCAATAGCGCTGTTGCGTCCAACGGTTTCGGGATTGTGGGCAGGATCGTCGGCATCGCGGCCAGCTCAAGGAATGTTGCCGCAGGCATCGGGTTTTACGGGGTGGGGCTTGCTTTCTACGACCTGTGGTTGGCGCGCGGCAAGAATGTTGTGTTTGTGAAAGATACGCGTATTGAGGTCACGACCACGCCGGGCCGGAATGAAATCAAGCCGTCTTCCCACTAACTGCACGCTCGAGGGCCGCTCGTGCCAGCAATCGCGTCGAATCGAGCGTGGGCAGAGGAGAGTTCGCATCGTTCATGATCAATGGGATTTCTGTGCAGCCAAGGACTACAGCATCACATCCCTCGTCCTTCATTCTTTCCATAACCCGCTGAAAGGTAGCGACCGCGGCGGGTTTGAAAATTCCGTAGACCAGCTCGTCCATGATGATGCGGTTGATCTCCTGCTTCTCCTCAGGGTTTGGGCGCACGAAGTCCAGGTTGCGCCCCTTAAGCTTTTCCGGGTACACCTCGCAGTCGACCAGATAACGGGTTCCAGTTAGACCCAGGCGCCGAAAACGGCGCCCTACTGCCTGGGCAGCGACCGCATCTGCTATATGCAACCATTCCAGTGGCAATCGCTGCTCAATGTAAGGTAGCGCCTGGTGTATGGTATTGTCCGGGCAGATGAGAAAATCGGCGCCGATTTTGGCCAGTTTATTGGCGGAAGAAAGCATCAGCTCCCCCACGCCCTGCCAATCATCGCGGTAGATACACTTCATGTAGTCTCCCAGCGAGTGCGAGTGGAGCGAGACCTCGGGATGTTCGTGCGGGCCGAGCAGCTCCGCACTTCGCTGGCAGATGGAGCGATAGCAAAGAGCGGCTCCTTCGGCGGAGCAGGCAACGATTCCAATGTGCTGGGCCATGGCTTGATTCCCTGATTGATTTTAAGATGAGAGCGATGCGCACCGGGAAAGCGGTAAACCTTCTGCTCCTGAGTTTTCTCTCTATGGCTCCTTATGCTCACTCCGAGACAGGGGAACAAGGTTGGCTTCGTTACGCTGCCCTGCCGCCGCAGGCTGTCCAACGATACAAAAAGATGCCGCAGCATGTTGTCGCCATCGGGCAGTCTGCCGTCAGCCACAGCGCGGCCAGCGAACTGGCCCGCGGGCTGCACTCCATGCTGGGTGAAAACTTTACCGTCTCATCTACGCTTTCCAATGAAGACTCGTTCGTCCTCGGCACACCAACCGAGATTCGGCTCCTTCTGCCCGCCTGGAAATTGTCTTCCCCGCTGGCACCAGAAGGATTCTCATTGGCGCAGTTTGCCGCGCAAGGGCACAGCTATTGGGTGCTCGCCGGCGGCACGGACCGGGGCGAACTCTACGGCGTGTTTCGCATCCTTGAACTAGTCGCACAACAAAAGCAGGTCGGGCCCGACAGCGAAGCTCCTGCTTCGCCCATTCGCTGGGTCAACCAGTGGGACAACTTCGACGGAAGCATCGAACGCGGCTATGCCGGACCCAGCATTTTTTTCGAGGGTGGCCACGTGCGTGCGGATCTTGCCCGGGTCTCGGAGTATGGCCGTTTGCTGGCCTCGGTTGGAATCAACGGCGTCACGGTCAACAACGTCAACGCCGATTTGCATACCTTGGAACCGGAAATGATCCGCGAACTCGCCCGGATAGCCGATGCGCTTCGACCCTGGGGCGTGCGCATGTCGCTGTCGGTCGATCTATCGAGCCCGCAAGCGGTGGGTCATCTACATACCTTCGATCCAGTCGACCCGGTGGTCGCCGCGTGGTGGCGGAAGAAAGCGGATGAGATTTACAAAGTCATCCCCGACTTTGCGGGCTTCACGATCAAGGCGGATTCCGAAGGGCGGGTTGGGCCATCGAAATACGGCCGCACTCCGGCGCAGGCTGCGAACACGGTTGCCCGTGCGCTCCGGCCTCATGGCGGAGTGGTCCTCTATCGCGGCTTTGTCTACAACAATCATCTTGACTGGAATGACCTGAAGGCCGATCGCGCTCGCGCCGGCTATGACAACTTCCGCGCACTGGATGGCGCGTTTGATCGCAACGTGGTGATTCAAATCAAGCATGGGCCCATTGACTTTCAGGCCCGGGAGCCTGTGTCCCCTCTCTTCGCCGCTCTTCGTCATACCAACCAGGCAATCGAACTGCAGATCACGCAGGAGTACACCGGACAACAGCGCCACATGGTTTTCCTGGTCCCGATGTGGAAGGTCGCGCTCGACACTGACCTTCGGGCGCAGAATCGATACACGCCGGTCAGTCAGATCGTCGAGGGTAAGAGCTTCCACCAACCGCTGGGTGGTTTTGTGGGCGTGGCCAATGTTGGCCTGGACGCGAACTGGCTTCATCATCCGATGGCGATGGCCAACCTGTACGGATTCGGGAGGCTGGCGTGGAATCCTGAATTGACTACGCCGGAAATTATCGACGCCTGGACACGGCTTACGTTTGGAAATGATCCCAAGGTTGTTTTTGTCGTGAACGGACTCCAGTCCAATTCCTGGCGCGTGTATGAGCTTTACACCGGACCGCTGGGCATGGGGACGCTCACGAATATCCTTGGCGTTCATTATGGCCCGGGCATCGAGTCCGCAGAGCGCAATGGATGGGGACAGTGGTTTCGCGCCGACAACAAGGGCATCGGCATGGACCGCACCGTGGCCACGGGTACTGGCTACATCGGTCAGTACCCACCGCAGTTGGCGAAGACGTACGAGTCTTTGGATACCTGTCCTGACAGTCTGCTGCTTTTCATGCACCACGTTCCTTATGACCATCTCCTGCACAATGGCAAGACCCTGGTGCAGTACGTGTATGACTCGCACTATGAGGGTGCGGCCCTCGCCGGTTCTTACCCTTCGCGTTGGAAGACACTCCGCGGCTTGATAGACGACCAGCGCTATTGGGAGATCCTTGGGCTTTTTGATTACCAGGCTGGTCATGCGGTGGTTTGGCGGGACGCGGTCACGGAGTGGTTCCAACACATTTCCGGTATTCCCGATAAATTGGGCCGGGTTGGCCATTACCCCGACCGGATAGAAGCTGAGTCCATGCAGGCCGGTGGATACACGACGGTTGACGTCACACCCTGGGAGACTGCATCCGGGGGCAAGGCGGTGGTTTGTAATCGCTCTGCTGCATGTACTCTGACGGCCACGCCTGGGCGGCCGGCCGGCACATATTCTATTTCCGTGCGCTATTTCGACCTGCGCACTGGGGTTTCGCAATACGATTTGCTGCTCAACGGCAAGTCTATAGCCCACTGGACGGCGAATGCGATTCTGCCGCCTGCGGTGGTTGATCCGCATCTCGACGGCAGCACCAGCACGCTGTTCACCGTGTCTGATATTCGCCTCAAGCCAAGCGATACGCTCACTCTGCGCGGAACACCAAACCAGGGAGAACCCGCCCCGGTTGATTACATTGAAGTCGTGAGGCAGTAAAACATTTCCAAGGAGGGACCTGCGGTTTCAAGCGATCATTTCTTGGGAATGTTTCTCGACAGTGACAGCTTCAACGCAGCTTGTTTGGATTCACACGGGCTTGCAGGCGGCTGATGACGGTTTCCGGAACGAGGCCTTCGACGGAGCCGCCCAACTCGAAGACATTCTTGATCAGCCTCGAGCTTACATACGAATATTTTTCATCGGCCATGAGGAACACTGTCTCCACTTGCGGAGCCAGCCGCCGGTTCATCAGTGCCATCTGCAGCTCGTATTCGTAGTCGCTGATGGCGCGAACCCCGCGTAGAATGGCCTGCGCATGCTGCTCGAGAACAAACTCCACCAGCAGCCCATTGAAGGTCGCAACCGAAACGTTATCGAACTTCTGAACTGCTTCAGTAAGCATCTCGATCCGCTCGGTAACCGAAAAGAGCGGAGCCTTCTCTGAATTGTTCAGGATCGCGACCACCAGGTGATCAAAGATCTTTGCCCCACGCGCAATCAGATCCAAATGACCGTTGGTCAAAGGATCAAAGCTGCCGGGGTAAATGGCTTTGACGGTATTCAAGAATCTTTACTGCCGAAGACGTACCGGAGGCTTCACCGCCTCCGCTGCCTGGGCCGATCCGTTGACCGGAACTGCTGGAATCTCTGCCGGCTTCACGCCGGTGAGACCCATCTTCTGCCGTAACTGTTGATCGATGCGGGCGAAAATCTCAGGATGATCCTTGAGGAAGCCGCGAACATTTTCCCTGCCCTGCCCAATACGCTCGCCAGCGTAGCTGTACCAGGCACCCGACTTCTCCACAACATTCTGCGTTACCGCAAGATCCAGCACATCCCCCTCGCGGGAGATTCCCTCGCCATAAAGAATGTCGAACTCCGCTTCCCTGAAAGGCGCGGCCACCTTGTTCTTGACCACCTTGATTTTGGTGCGCGAGCCAACCACTACATCGCCTTCCTTCACCGCCGCGATCCGGCGAATGTCAATGCGCACCGAAGAATAGAACTTGAGCGCGCGGCCACCGGTCGTCGTCTCCGGGTTGCCAAACATGACCCCAATCTTCTCGCGAATCTGGTTAATGAAAATCAGCGACGTGCGCGACTTCGATACTGTCCCGGTAAGCTTGCGCAGCGCCTGCGACATGAGCCGGGCCTGCAGACCCATATGCGAATCGCCCATTTCGCCATCGAGTTCCGCCTTCGGCACCAGCGCGGCCACCGAGTCGACGACGAGAACATCAATTGCGCCGGAGCGCACCAGCGCTTCGGTAATCTCCAGTGCCTGTTCGCCGTAATCCGGCTGCGACACCAGCAGGTTATCCACATCCACGCCCAGCTTTTTGGCATATTGCGGATCAAGCGCGTGTTCAGCATCGACAAAGGCCGCCATCCCGCCTGATTTCTGCGCTTCAGCGATGATCTGCAGCGTGATGGTGGTCTTGCCTGAAGACTCAGGACCAAAAATTTCAATTACCCGGCCACGCGGGACGCCACCCACGCCGAGCGCGGCGTCGAACGAGATGGATCCTGTGGATATCACCGAGATGGGCACGATCGCCTCTTTGTTTCCGAGACGCATGATGGAGCCCTTACCGAACTGCTTTTCAATTTGTGCTAATGCCAGGTCAATGGCGCGGGAACGATCATCTGCCATGGGGTAGGTCTCCAGTGGGAATGTAGTGGATCATAACACCGCTCAGAAGCTATCGCTGAAGCAGGTCGATCGGCTGATGGATGTCGGCAACGCGAAAGTACTGCGCAAGGGCCGGATGTTTGCGAGCCACTGCCTGGTACATCTCCCAGGCGATACGGCGATAAGAGAAATGTCCTGCAGGCGTAGAGCGGAGTTCCGCGATATACAGTGCTTCGGCGAAGTCCATTTTGAACAGCGCCCGGGTGCGCGTGCCCAGGGGCAAAACGTAGGCCGCGTTTTCCACAAAGCCGGCCTGAGAAACATTAACAAATGCTTTATGTGCATGCGCCATAGCGGCGTCATATTGCGGCAGCAGTCCTGCCTCGGCCAATCCTTCGGGGATCTCGTAGCCGTGGGCACTGGTAAACGCCTGCAGGATCTGAACGCAGCGGCGATGACGGTGCATGTCGCGGAAGCCGCCGATATCCATCAGAATGTCGAACCGCAAACCCTGCCCGGCAGAAAACTCGCGCAGCAGTTCGTCATGCCGGCCGCGATGCCGCGCACCCAGCGCAATGATCTCATTGCGGCGCGTCACCTCGAGCGATGCCACCGTCCGCGCAAGCTGGCGATACGAATACTCACACGCCCCATAGAGCAGAGTGGTCGCCAAATCGATCTCCAACGGTTGATCGTCGACCAGATCGACCACACCCCGAGCTTCCACGGGCGCGTTTTTCATCAGCTCGGCCGCGGCTTGGGCCAACTCGGCTCGGGTAGCCAGCACGTAGTCGTTGGGCGCAGAGTACTTGACCAGCGTGGGCGCAATCCTGACCTCGCGCGTCAGCAAGGCCTCCGCCCTGACGCCCAGGGAAGGATCGAGGGCGCTGATGTCACGCTGTAATGCGCTCAGAGCCTCACCCTGCACATTCCAGGCCGAGCCGGCAGCAGCCTCGCGCAGCCGCTCTCCCAATTGGCGAACTTCTGCATGGGAATCAGAGAGCAGCCGGGAGATCTGCGTTTCCAGCGTACGCGCGTTCACAATCTGCCCCAGCGAAGTGTTGGTGGCCAGCGGAAGCAGATAACGAGACACATCCAGAGCGCGCGCTCGCAGGGTGCGGTGGTAGGCCTCCTCCTTCATTTCCGGCGGCCGCGCGGTTTGCCCCTTCAAGTGGGCAAACATGGTCTCGGTGGTGGAGTGGTACTCCGCGAAGAGCGCGTCAATGGCTTCAGTGAAGGCGGCTTCCGTGAAGACCTTACCGGCGGCAGCGCTTGAGGAAAAATCCGGCAGATACCAGCCGCTCTTTTGAAAATTCTGATAGCGGGTGGAACGCTCCTGGCCATCCCAGCGTTGCTCGTCAACCAGGATGATCGCTGCCAGCAACGACAGCCGCTCGATGGCGAAGGCCACGTGCGCCAGGTCGGCGATTGAGCGATGGCCATACTGAAAGTAAAAGGTGTTGAGGAAATGCTCTGCCCGCTGGGTGGAGATCTCCCGCAGCGACTCCTTCATCGACAGCGCGGATCGGGAGTACTTAGCCATGGCATAGGCCAGCACTTCAGGATCGGCCCCATGAACGGCGTAGACTTCGGTCTGGTTTCTCGGGGATTCGGGCGGGGCTGCGGAAAGAGCTGCGGTGGGGGTTTCGCTTGGAGCCATGGTCTAAGTTCAGGATAGAGCATTTTTGGACGCGGTAGTACCGTCTCATACCAAGGGAGTAATGCCTCCGGGCTGGAACTAAGATAAGATTAAGCAGCAACCCCGGTGCGGATTGAGCCTTTATCGAGTGAGTTCGCTCCTATGGCCGTAAACCGCAATTTGAGTCGCGAGTCCCAGCCTGAAGAAACCCTGTCGGCCGTGAAACATCGGCCGTACGCGTTGCCCAAACGTCCCTGGACAATGATGCAGCGCTGGAATGACCTGCTGTTTGCTCACTGGCCAATCCCCGCTTCCAAATTGGAACCATTGCTTCCAACCGGGCTGCAGGTGGATACCTTCGACCAATCTGCCTGGATAGGCGTAGTTCCCTTCTGGATGGACCGGGTCCAGCTGCGCGGAGTACCTCGCATTCCCGGCGCCAGCCGTTTTCCCGAACTGAACCTCAGGACCTACGTCCGGGAGCGTAATACCAATCGCGCCGGCGTTTATTTCTTTTGTCTTGAGGCTTCCAACCCCTTGGCGGTCTTAGTGGCCCGGGCGGCTTTCCATCTCCCCTATCACTGGGCCCGGATGTCGATCCGGGTACGCAGTGAACGCGAATTCACCTACCAGAGCACGCGTCTTCTCAGCGCGAAACCGGTGCGCTTCCGCGCCCACTATCGTGGTCTGGGGCAGGTACGCGCCATTGACCAAAGCCGCCCGGGCACCATCGAACACTTTCTTACCGAGCGCTATTGCCTGTTCACCACCAACCGCGCAGGCCAGTTGTTGCGTGGGGACATTCACCACATGCCCTGGCCTTTGGAAGCGGCCGAAGCGGAGATCGAACTGAACGACCTTCCCGCCACCTATGGCATAGAACTCCCGCCCACTCCGCCGCTCTTGCATTATTCCCGGGAGCTGGTCGTTTATCTCTGGTCACTGGACAAAGTCTGGGGCAAGCTGCCGGTACTGGAGGCAGCCGGAGTGCGCACCGCAGAAATTGTCTAACACCTTCCATCTGGTAACCTCACTTTTTTGAGCAGAGAAGGAGACCGATGGAGAATCTTCAAGGCAAAACAGCGTTTGTCAGCGGTGCATCTCAGGGGATTGGCCGCGCTTGCGCGTTGGCATTGGCAAAAATGGGCGCGCGGATCGCGCTGGCCGCACGCAATGAGGCCAAGCTGGACGCCGTAGCGGCGGAAATCAAGGCCGCCGGTGGGCAAGCCAGCCCTTTTCTTATGGACGTGTCGGACGAAGCCTCCATACAGGCCGCAGCCAAGGCGGCAATTACTCATTTCGGCACTGTGGAAATCCTGGTGAATAATGCCGGAATCACCCGGGACACCTTGCTGTTACGCATGAAACGCGCAGATTGGGACGCAGTGATGACTACCAATCTGACCGGCGCCTTTCTTTTGACGCAGGCGCTGTTGAATTCCATGCTGCGCGCCCGTTGGGGCAGAATCATCAACGTCAGCAGCGTGGTTGGCCGCACGGGCCAGGCCGGGCAGGCCAATTACGCTGCCAGCAAAGCCGGGCTCATCGGATTCACCCGTTCGATGGCGCGAGAAGTCGCATCCCGGTCGGTTACCGTCAATGCAGTGGCCCCAGGCTATATCGAGACAGCAATGACCTCGGTACTCGAGGACAAGCAGCGCGAGGCGCTGCTGAGCCACATTCCGCTGGGGCGCGCAGGTACCGATGAGGAGGTGGCCCACGCGGTGGCTTTTCTCGCCTCTCCCCAGGCTGGCTATATCACTGGCCACGTGCTCGACATAAACGGCGGTCTGTTCATGAACTAATGCGATGAACCATCGCAGATACAAAATCCCAATCTCGGAAAAATATGCGCTCTCGCCTGAAGAAAATTCTTGCTAGTCGTTACCACGGCGTGTTAACTATACTGCCAACACTAGAAAACTCCTCGTCTATTAGTCAATTACGGCGCTATCAACCGTTCTTGTGGTTTATCAGAGTGAACGTCTGAACGAAGGAATTATGAAGATAGGAATTACCATCCGGGGATACCGGTTACAAAAGGGGCTTTCGCAGGGAGACATCGAGAAGCGCACCGGCTTGCTGCGCTGTTACCTGTCGCGGGTCGAGAACGGCCACACCGTTCCCTCATTGGACACTTTGGCCAAGATCGCACAAGCGCTCGACATTCCCCTGGCTCAGTTCTTTGCCGAAGACTCGCTTGGCCGGGAAATGAACACGCAGAAATTGACCGACGACGAGTTGCGGTTTTTAACCCAGATTCGGCGCTACGCAACCAACCTCAACGACAGCGACCGCAAGCTGTTGTTAGCCATGGTCAAAAAATTCGCCGCGACCGCGGTGCGCTAAGGTTCAGGGCAAGTCTCGGTTTAAGATTTTCCCTCCCGAAGCGCTTCCCCGCACATTCCGCTTATCCCACCCTGCGCAAAGAGCGCGAAGGATGGGGCACCCGATGATTTGTGGACCCGCTCAGCGCCAGAAAGAGGCGATCCCGAAGGCAAATAGCAGCAGCAGAATCGACATGCCGCCGTACGTCACCCAGGCGCGAAAGGCATATTGACTTCTGGCTGGGCCAATTCTTGGCACCAGCGGCGCTCCCAAGGCGAGACCACAAAGAAAACCGCCCAGGTGGGCCATATTGTCAATGCGGATGGCGGTGCGAAAAAACAGCGAAGTCCCGCCAATCACAAAGTTCAGCAGCGCAAAATAGATCACGCTCTTGCGCAGCCTGCGGATCTCCTCCGGAGGCACCGGCAGTAGATCTGCCTTAAGCAGCAGAATAAGCACCCCCGCAATGCCAAAAACTGCTCCCGAGGCCCCCGCACCTACTATTTGCGGATGGACTGCCGTACTGAGCAGGTTGCCGGCAATCCCAGTGAGCACGTAAACCGCAAACATCCCGGCGGGCCCCAGCAACGGCTCCCCCAGTAGCCCCAGATTCCATAAACACCACATGTTGGTCGCAAGATGCAGGATGCCGACATGCACAAACGCAGCCGTCAACAGACGCCACCACTGCCCGGCAAGGACAAGACCGCCAAAATTAGCGCCCCAATTCACCAACTCCTGCACGGAGGGGTTGCTGGGTGAAACCCCGCGCAATACCATGGCCAGGAAAACGGCGCAATTCATACCGACCAGGGTGTACGTGGCTGGGGCAGAAGCCCAACGGCTGCCACGCGAAGGCCTCGGCCGAGGTGGTCCGGCGTCCCCTTCGTAGGCACGGCCCTCCGGCGGCAAAATCTCAGCAGCGCGTTGCGATGGCCCGCTTCCCGGCCAGTTCGACCCCATAGCGCTAAGCTATCCTGAGCAAGGTCCCCTGACAAATGGGTGATCCCGGCGGTTCTTTCCGGGCGCCGGCCTCATCCTATATGCAGGCGAGCCAATCGACTTACGAAGGGCAGATTCAAGTGGAATATAAGCAGGTTAAGCGGGCTCTCTTAAGCGTTACCGATAAGACTGGCCTGGTAGATTTCGCCCGCCAACTGAGCGGTATGAGCGTGGAGTTGATTTCGACCGGAGGCACAGCGCGGGTCTTGCGCGACGTCGGACTCAAAGTGCGCGATGTCTCCGACCTCACCGGTTTCCCGGAAATGCTCGATGGCAGGGTGAAAACCCTGCACCCCAAGGTTCACGGGGGCATTCTTCATATTCGCGACAGCGTTGAACACCGGGCGGCGGTGGCTGAGCAAGGCATCGAACCCATCGACATGGTGGTGGTAAATCTGTATGCGTTTGAAGAAACCGCACGCAAGCCCGGCGCGTCCTTTGGAGAGTTGGTGGAGAACATCGACATAGGCGGCCCCTCTATGCTTCGTTCGGCTGCCAAGAACTTTGAGGATGTCGCGGTGGTCACCTCTGCAGCCGATTACGAACAACTGGCGGCCGAGATGCAGGCGCACCAGGGAGCTCTTTCTCTGGAAACACGATGGAGATTGGCCCGCCAGGCGTTCACGCTTACCGCCGGGTATGACTCGGCCATCGCCATGACTTTCAACAAGATCGCGGCGGAGCGTCAAAATGAAACCGGAGGGAGCGAAGGCAACTCTCGGTTCCCGAGTACCCTTTTGCTTGCCTACGCGAAGACGACGGACCTTCGCTATGGGGAGAATCCCCACCAGGGAGCGGCGCTGTACGGAGATGGGACTGGGACCGGCGTCGCCGGGGCACAGCAGCTACAGGGCAAAGAGCTTAGCTACAACAACCTGGTCGATTTGGACGCCGCCTGGGAGTTGGTAAACGAGTTTGCGGAACCTGCTGTGGCGATTATCAAGCACAGCAATCCCTCCGGGATGGCCGTCGCCGCTTCTGTGGTCGAAGCCTACCAGAAGGCGTTTGCCACCGATCCCGTGTCCGCCTTTGGCAGCGTCATTGGCGTCAATCGCGAAGTCGACGATGCGCTGGCGGAGGAGATATCCAAGCTCTTTGTCGAGGCTGTCGCCGCCCCGTCGTTCAGCGAGGGGGCAAAGACCCGGCTCTGCGCCAAGAAGAATCTTCGCCTGTTGACGGTGAAGCAGGCGGCTTCGGGCAAGGTAATCAAGCAAATTTCCGGCGGTCTGCTGCTGCAGGACGCTGATAAGGAAGACGCATCCGCAAGCGACCTGAAAGTCGTGACCGTGCGCCAGCCATCGCCAGCGGAGATGCAGGCTCTCACTTTTGCCTGGAAAGTGGCCAAGCACGTCAAGTCGAACGCCATCGTCTATGCCCGCGATGGCCAAACTCTGGGTGTAGGGGCGGGGCAGATGAGCCGGGTGGATGCCGCCAAGTTTGGCGCCATGAAAGCGGTTTTGCCGCTGGCCAACTCTGCCGTCGCGTCTGACGCGTTCTTCCCTTTTCCTGACGGTCTTGAAGCGGTGGCAACAGCCGGCGCAACCGCGGTCATTCAACCTGGAGGCTCGGTTCGAGACCAGGAAGTCATTGACGCAGCCAACCGGCTCAATTTGGCTATGGTCTTTACCGGAGTGCGACACTTCCGGCACTGATTGGGGTCTAAGGGGGAGTTGGCCTTATGGAAAAAGACTATTTGGTGCCGGAACTGACATGTCTTTCGACACCGAAAATGATCTAAACTCGGAAATGGTGGATTAGGCAAAAGCCTGCCGGATGGCGCGAATTGGGGAGTGCCGAGCATTTTTCGACGGCGTTACAATGCGCGTCAGAGCCGAATGGTGCGCTGACTTGAAAATGGCAGCGCATATTTTCACAAAAATGCGGGTTCCTCTGCACCGCGTTTGCACCGCCGGCGTCAGTTCAGTGGAACAGAAGCCTGGGCACAGGAACTCCCATACATGACCATTAAGGTTAAGACCCAAATCAGCAAAATTCGGAAAACGGCCCTTCTTGCGAGCGCGGCGATTGCGCTTCCCTGCTCAGCACTTGCGCAGCAGCCTGCGCCACCCGCAGCCACACCTGCCAGTCCCGCCGCCGGGGCGACCACCCCGCAAAAAGCTGATCGCTCTGCCGCTTACTACCATTTCGGCCTGGCACACATGTACGAAGACATGGCCACCAATTACGGCCGCCCCGAGTACGCCACCCGCGCTATAGAAGAATACAAGCTGGCGCTCGATGCGGATCCTGGGTCGAAGTACCTGAATAGTGGACTGGCGGAACTCTATCTGCGCACCGGACGGGTGCGCGACGCGGTGCTGGCCGCGCAGGAAATCCTCAAAACCGAGCCCAACAATCTGGAAGCGCACAAGCTGCTGGGCCGTGTCTATCTGCAGTCTCTGGGCAATGTTCAAAATGGCGGCCCATCGGAGAAGGTGCTGCAGCTGGCCATCGGCGAATACACCAAGATCGTGGAGTTGCAGAGCAATGACATCGAGAGCCGGCTGCTGCTGGGACAGCTCTACACTCTGGCTCACGACACCCCGCACGCGGAAGAGCAGTTCAAAGCCGCCCAGCACATCGATCCCAACTCAGAAGATGTCGTGCTGAACCTGGCGCGGTTGTACAGCGACTCGGGCGATATGACACGCGCCATCCAGGTTCTGAGCGCCGTGCCCGCCGACGACCGTACTGCCAAGATGGACTATGCGCTGGGCATGAGCTACGACCAGCTCAAGGAAAACAAGAACGCGATCGACGCCTACGGCAAGGCTTTCGATATGGAGCCGGACAACCTGGATGCGGAACGCGGCTTGGCGCAGGCGTTGTTGAACGATGGACAGTTGGGACCGGCCCTCAAACACTTTGAAGCCATCTCGGTGGCCGACCCACAAGACGCCCAGACCTACACTCGGATTTCGGAGATCGAACGCAAGCAGGGTCACTACGAGCAGGCGCTGACCACGCTAAAGAAGGCCAAGGCGTTGGCCTCGGACTCGCTGGAGATTGGTTACAACGAAGCCTTGATCGAAGACTCCCTGGGGCACTACGACGATGCAGCCCAGGCGCTGCAGCAGTTGGTGAAGCAGACCAACCATCCGGATGGTCAATACGCCGACGCGGAGAAGAATAACCGCTCCATCTTCCTCGACCGGCTGGCGAATGTTTACCGCGAGCAGAATAAGACAGACCAGGCGGTGCAAACCTACCAGCTGATGGTAGCCATGGGCGGAGATTACGCAGAGCGTGGGTACCAGGGCCAGGTAGATGCCTACCGCGATGCCAAGCAGTACGAAAAGGCAACCCAGGTAGCCCAGCAGGCAGCGCTTGCCATGCCCAAGGACAAGAGTGTGCAGTTGATGTTCGCCGGGCAGCTGGCCGATACCAACAAGCCCGAGGAAGGCATCAAGCTGGCCAAGGCGCAACTCCACGGCGATGCGGGAGATCGTGAAGTACACCTGGCGCTGGCACAGATGTACACCCGGCTGCGCCGCTGGAAGGATGCATCCGACGAAATCGACGCGGCCGACGCTCTTTCCGCCCAGAAGGACGGGCGGACGGAGAAGCTAGGCGCATCGGGCCCGATTCCGGTGAGTCAGGACGACAAGATTTACATCTACTTCCTGCGCGGGGCGCTCGACGAACGCCAGAAGCATTACGATTCTGCCGAAGAACAGTTCCGCAAAATTCTGGCCATCGACAGCAACAACAGCATGACCCTTAATTACCTCGGATACATGCTGGGGGATCGCGGCGTCAAGCTGGACGATGCACTGTCCATGGTGCAGAAAGCGGTGCAGCTGGATCCGCAAAACGGCGCCTATCTGGATTCGCTTGGATGGGTGTACTTCAAGATGGGCCAGTACGCGCTGGCCGAAGCCAACCTGCGCAAGGCTAGTGAGCGCATGGGGCAGGACCCGGCCGTGCATGACCATCTGGGTGAGTTATACGAAAAGACTGGCCGCCTTCGGTTGGCCGCTGCGCAATGGGAACAGAGTCTGTCGGAGTACGCCCGCACCGTGCCCGCCGATGCCGAGCCCAGCGATGTGAACAAGGTACAGAAGAAGCTTGACAGCGCACGCGTCAAACTGGCCAAAGAAGAATCGATGGGCGCCAGCCCGAAGCAATAGGGGGCGAGATTTTTGCCCTCCCGCCTGGCGTTGCCGTACCCGACGACGCCAGCCATCTGCTGGCGCAGCGAGAGCACGTCGAAGCAGCCCATCCCTATCGAACGCCGTTCCAGCGTGATCGCGCCCGGGTAATCCATGCCCGGGCCTTTCGCCGCCTGGCCGGCAAGACACAGGTCTTTACTCACCGCTACTCCGATCACTTTCGCAGCCGCCTTACCCACACCATGGAGGTGGCGCAGATCTCGCGGGCCATCGCCAGCGCGCTCAAGCTGAACGAGGATATGACCGAAGCATTGGCGCTGGTGCATGATATCGGGCACCCTCCTTTTGGCCATGCCGGCGAGCGTGCCCTGGACGAGGCTTTGCAGGAATTTGACCAGCGCTTCGATCACAATCTGCATGCGCTGCGCATGGTGGAGTATTTCGAGGTTCGGTATGCCGGCTTTCGCGGGCTGAACCTCACCCTGGGCGTCCGCGAAGGAATCGTCAAGCACTCGCGCAGCTATTCGCCCGAGGAGCACCCCGAGCTGCGCGGTTATTTTCTCGATCAGCAACCACCGCTCGAAGCGCAACTGATTGATCTGGCGGATGAGATCGCCTATCTGACCGCCGACATGGACGACGGCATGGAAGCCGGGATGCTCCACCCCGAGATGCTGCGCCGGCACGTACGCATCTTCGATGAATCGTTGCAGGTAGTGGAGCGTGAGTACCCCGCTGCGCCCAAGAACCTGCTGGCCAACGAGGCGTTGAAGAGGATGCTGAACACGCTGGTAGGAGACCTCATCCGGGAAACGGCGCGTCGAGCCAACGCTGAGGGAATTGCCACCCTGGAGGATGTCCGGCGCTCGCCGCAGCGGCTGGTCGCTTTTTCTCCGCAAATGGAAGAGCTCCGGCGCGAGGCCAAGCAGCATCTGTACACCGCACTCTACAGCAGCGAAGAACTGCGGCGAGACCTGCAGGAGGCGGCGATGGTGGTACGAAATCTATTTGCCTTCTGGGTGAACGATCCGTCGCGGCTACCAGCTGCCAATCAGTCGCAGATTCCCGCCCACGGCGTTCCTCGGGTGGTGGCTGACTATATTGCCGCAATGACGGACAACTACATCCTGCTGCAGTATGCCGAATGGGTTAAAGGTCGAGGATCTGTTCCGGGCTGAGCGTGCCGGCGCAGAGATCGCGGAAGGCGGCTAGATTTCCGTAAAATCTCCCCAGCCGGTCGACGTGTGCTTCTGGCCGCAGGCTTCGGACCAGGTTCTTGAGGCACGGACCGGCGATGAACCGGAAGACATGCGACCAGCGGAAGGTTCCCTTGCGGGCGAGGTAGATCGGATTCGCCACCTGCGAATACCCCAGGCGCACTCCGGGGATACGTCCAACCTTGGTGCTGAGGTGAACCCCGCATGCGTTGGAGATATGGACGACGGAACCGAAGAAAGCCAATTGCCTGGAAAAATCCCAGTCCTCATACCAGCCATAAAGCGGTAGCGTTTCATCGAAGCGGAGCTCATGTTTGCGAATGGTAGCCAGGCGGACGCACATGTTGCATCCGTAGGCCAGGTAGGCATTCGTGATCCTCTGTTCGCACTCCGCGCCATCGCTGCCGGCGATGATTGACTTGGCCTGCTCTACGCTTAGACCGGGTCCTTTCATGTCGTCAGCGAGCACTCTTCCGGTGGAAGCCACCACCTCAGGATGTTCCACAAAAAATCGCTCAGTGATTTTTATGTATTGTGGGTCGAGGTAGAAATCGTCGTCGATGAAGAGCAGGATATCCCGGTCGCGAGCCCAGGCCAGGATTGCGTTGCGTTGGCGGGTCAGCCCCAGAGGCGCCTGAATGAAGGTGACGTGGGGAAATTGGTTTGCCGCGTCGCCGATGTCTCCTGCTTCTGCATAGGCCACTACAATTTCGTCAGGCTGTCTCTGCTGTTTTGCCAGGAACGCTATCGTTTCGGCCAGTATGGCAGGCCGGCTGCGGGTGGGAATTCCTACCACCAACCTGGTTTGGCTCTCCATCGCTCCAGCTTAATCCGAGTAACCACTATTCTCAGCAAGTAGTACCCTAAAAGTAACCAGCACAGTCACCGACGATCAGGAGAAACCGCAGGTCCCTCCACTGCGCTTCGCTCCGGTCGGGATGACAATTCTGTTATGCCCGCGATAGTTTCAGGGAGAAATCCTTAACCCCGCAACAGAATTGTCATCCCGACCGGAGCGAAGCGCAGTGGAGGGACCTGCGGTTTCTTTCCCGGGTACTCTTAGCCCATTTTGGGGAGCGCCGGCACGACTAAAGTCGTGCCCCGGTATGCAACTCTCTTATCCCTAAACCCCCGCGGTTGATATGATGAGCGGATGCAAGTGCTGGTCTATTCCGCTACCTGGTGCCGCGATTGCCGTGAAGCCAAACGCTTCCTTGAGAAGCACCAGATTACCTATACCGAGATCGATATTGAGAGGATTCCCGGGGCCGCCGAGGAGGTCGTACGCCACGTAGGCAAGCGAGCCATTCCTCAATTCGTCCTCGACGGCAAGTGGATCCAGCCCTACCGTCCCGGCTTGGGCTTTCTGCACGACGAGATGGCCGAGCTATTCGGTGTGGGCAATTTACGAGACTGAGGAGACCTCGCTGTCGGCCGGCCCAGGGTCATTCAGGATGCTGCGCGCATCCGTCTCGTCCTTAGGGCTTACCTGGAGCTGCAATCCTCCCAGTCCAGTTCCGTAAAGCATTGCCGATTCCTCCCCTACCAGAAAACTGGTGATTCCTGCGGAGTCCAGACGAGTCTTGGCCATGTCGGCTTCCATCAAATCGCGATACCGCTCGATCGTGATCAGTTCCGGTTCTTCTTTCACGAAGTAACCCTCCAAACCAGTGAGATGCAGCAACGATAGAATAGACGTATCGGAGGCTCTGGTTGATCGATCGTTACACCCGCCCGGCGATGGGCCGGATCTGGAGTGAAGAAAACAAATACCGTATGTGGCTGGAAGTCGAAGCCACCGCTTCCGAGGTTTTGGCTGAAACCGGCATCGTGCCCCGCTCTGCGGCGCTGGCCATTCGCGCCCGCGGAGAGGTGGACGTGGCCCGCATTCAGGAAATCGAGGCGGAGGTCAAGCACGACGTGATCGCCTTCACCACCGCTATGGCAGAAAAAATCGGCCCGGAATCTCGTTGGCTGCATTACGGCCTCACGTCCAACGATGTGGTGGATACCGCCCAGGCGTTGCAGATCAAAGACGCATCGGCCCTGATTCGCCAGGGCATACTCGCGCTCGCGGGCATTCTCCGCCAGCGGGCTCTGGAGTTTAAACACACTCCGACCATTGGCCGCACCCACGGCATCCACGCTGAGCCGACTACGTTCGGCCTGAAGCTGCTGAACTGGTATGCCGAGATCCAACGCGACCTCGCCCGCTTCGATGCGAGCGCTGAAGACATGCGCGTGGGCAAGCTGTCGGGCGCCGTCGGTACTTTCGGCCATCTCAAACCGGAACACGAAGTAAGCATTTGTGCCAGGTTGGGACTGCGGCCCGATCCGATTGCCACCCAGGTCATCCAGCGCGACCGCCACGCTGCCTACATCGCCACCCTGGCCGTGCTGGCTTCGACCCTGGACAAAATCGCCGTCGAAGTGCGCCACCTGCAGCGCACTGAGGTGCGGGAAGCGGAGGAATTTTTCTCTGAGAAGCAGAAAGGCTCGTCCTCCATGCCGCACAAGCGGAATCCGATAACATCAGAGCAGATCAGCGGGCTGGCGCGGGTGATCCGCTCCAATACCCAGGCGGCCCTGGAAAACGTGCCCCTGTGGCATGAGCGGGACATCTCCCACTCCTCGGTCGAGCGCATCATTTTTCCCGATTCCACCGTCCTGGCGGACTACCTGCTGGCCAAGACCACGACGCTGATCGAGAAGCTGTTGGTTTATCCCCGCCGCATGCTCAAGAACCTGGAGAGCACCGGAGGCCTCATCTTCTCCGGCCAGTTGCTTCTCGATTTGGCAGAAGCCGGCATGTCGCGCGAGGAGGCGTACCGGTTGGTTCAGGCGCACGCCATGAAAGCCTGGAAAGAAGACCTGGTCTTCCGCGACCTGGTGCAACAGGATCCTGCCATCACCCAGCGGCTTCCCAACCTGGACAAGACCTTTCAATGGGAGCGGCAGCTGGCAAACGTGGACGCGATCTTTGAACGGGTTCTGGCGTGAATTTGACAGTAGCGGTAACCGGAGCCAGCGGATCCATCTTTGGACAGCATCTCCTGCGTGCGCTGGAGCTTGACCCGCGGGTCACCCATGTCAACTTTATCGCCTCGGAAAACTCATTGCGGGTGATGGCGGAGGAGCTTGAGATCCGCGGCCGCAACGAGCTGGCCGCAAAACTTTTAGGTAAGCCTTCAACCAAGGTGCAGCAACTATCGGAAAGCGACATCGGCGCCGGGCCTGCCAGCGGTAGCTATCCCGCAGATGGCATGATCATTTTGCCCTGCAGCATGGGTACGCTGGCAGGAATTGCGAACGGCCTGGCATCCAACCTTATCGAACGAGCAGCCGATGTCAGCCTCAAAGAGCACCGGCCTCTTATCCTCTGCATTCGCGAGACGCCCTTCAACAAAATCCACCTGCGCAACATGACCCTGGCCGCCGATGCAGGAGCGGTCATCTTCCCCGTCATACCCGCGTTCTACAACCGGCCGATGGATGCCGCCGAAATGGCAGAACAATTCGTATGCCGGGTGCTGGCCCACATCGGTTTGCCCCAAGCGGGCGCTTATGTGTGGAAGGGCCCTGCTTACTGACCAGAGGCTGCGTTGTCGCTGCTGTGAATCTGGCGCACCATCGCCATCCTTGCCGGCTGTGCATTCAGAAAGTCCACTACGCTGGGACCCACCTGGCTTACACAATCTTGTGGCGCAAGATGCCCGCATCCGTCGTACACATCGAGCACCGATTGCATGATCTCCTGGTGCAGACGGTAGCCCACGGAAAGCGGGATCAGCTTGTCCTGGTCGCCCCAGCCGATCAGCACCGGCATAGTCAGCGCGCCTAGTTTTCCATCCACCAGGTCTTCCCCGGTCAACATGGATTGGACGCTGCGACGCACCACCCAGCCGACATGATCCCCCCGGCGCAGCATCGCCATGGCGAGGAAGCCGGGCAGCGGCCGCGGGTGAGGTATCAGTATTTCCTCAAGCTTGACCAAATCCAGGGGCGAAGCGGGCTGAAAAAGTGCGGGATCGAAGCTAAGTTGGAACCGCAAGCCGGCACTGTCAAGCAGCACCAGGCGGCGGATGCGCTGGGGTTGCTGCAACGCAACCTGCATGGCGATCCAACCGCCCATCGACCAGCCGGCCATATCCACCTGTTGCAAATGCTGGCTGTCGAGGAAGCCTTCCACCATTGCTGCCTGCTGCGAGATGGAGTAGCGCGCGTCCCGAGGCTGCTCGGAATCTCCATACCCCAACAAGTCCAGCGCATACACGTGATTGCCGCTATTGATCAGCTGCGGTATCAGGTTAGCCCAATCCTCACCGCGGCTACCCAGCCCGTGGACCAGCAGGAGCGGCCTGCCGGACCCACCCACCAGGTAATGCATCCTGTAACCGCGGACAGTCACATAGTTGCTGTGCACCCCGTGAAGCCGCAAGCTGGCATCAATCTGCCGGTCAACCAGCCATAACGGATTTCGCCAGGCCAGGATCACAAACCCTAACGCGGACATCAGCAGCACGACTGCAGCAATGCGGACCGCCCTGCGGGTTGACTCCGTAGCCTCGATAGCCTTCTCTTCCAACTTCATCTGCTCTCGACTCCAAATGCCTTTTCAATAACCCGCACGGTGACGGGCGCGACCCCATACTCGCCCAACAGGGCGCGATCAACCCAGCGCACCTCGTCCGCATCACTGCCCACCAGCGGACTGCCGCCGGTCACCCGGCAGACAAAATCAATCAGCACGTAGTGGTAGCGGACCCGCCCCGATTCCTCGTCCTTAACAATCCTGTCCAGGATCTCCACCACGGCGGCGGGAGCTACCGTCACCCCGGTTTCCTCCAGGACCTCGCGCACCACACCTTGCTGCAGCGTCTCACCCACTTCCAGCGCGCCTCCTGGCAGGGACCACTCCCCTTTGAGGGGCTCATTCCCGCGGCGCACCAGCAGAACCTTGGTACCGTCGATGACCACAGCGCCCACCCCAACGATCGGCGCCTCCGGATACTCTCGACGCACAGAGGTGCTCCTGCTTAGGGCTTCCGCCCCGAAAAACCATCCTTGGTGAACTGGCAGAGGGAAAGTTTTGTTACAGCCTGATTAATATTACTCTGAAAAACGAAGCTGCTTGCCGTATTCTTCAGCGAAAACTGTGCGCGCCATATTAAAACGCTCGCCGCGGAATTTATCCGGGCCTTTCAAGTGCCCGATGCCGAGAAGTGCGACGACCGAGTAGCTGAGAGGCAGCTTGAGCACCTCGTGCACCTTGTCTTCTTCGAAGCCCTCCATCGGCGCCGTGTCATAGCCCAACACCTCAGCCATCAGGAGCATGTGGGTAAAGGCCAGCATCACCTGGCGATTGAGCCACACCGGCATGTTGGGGTGGTTTGAGAGGTAGTTCGGGATGGTGGTTTTGGCCTGCTCGGCATAGTTTTCCGGCATGCCGCCCTGGCGGCCCAGGCGCAACATCTCGTCCAAATCGCCGCTGCGCCATCCGTCGGCATCGCCGCAAGCCACGATCATGACCGAGGCTTCTTCGACTTTGGCCTGGTTGAAACAGGCCGCACGCAGTCTCTTCTTTTGTTCGGGACTGCGGACCACGATAAAGCGCCAAGGTTGCAGGTTGTAGCTGCTGGGAGCATGCAAGCCGGCCTGCAGAATCCCCAGCAAATCGGTATCTGGAATCGGGTCCCCATCGAAACTGGGAGAGGCCCTTCGCTCTGCGATTGCCCGGGATAACGACTTCTCCTCGTTCATCATCAGTGAATCTCGCTCATCGCCAGCTCATTGCCATAGGGGCGTTGACTCGGCGCCTCGGCGTACACCCATAACCCGTGAAAGCCGTCGCGCAATTCAGGATGGGCCTGCAGCGTTGCCTTCATCAATTCCAAATTGCGAGCCCGGGTAGCCACGGGATCGCCTGTGTCCGCGGTGGAATAGCGCAGGACCAGGTCCAGCCCCCCCAGCGAACCGTCAGTGTGGATTTCGCTGACCGGAAAGGTGTTGTTTCCCGCGGTAAGCACCATCGGCTGCGCTCCGGGCAAGCCGTCCGGCTTGGCGCCTTGCGCTTCCTGATTCAACTTATCCAGGTTCCCACTGGTCATGAAGTCTGCTGGAGCCGCCAGGTAGGCGGCGGTGGTGTAGTAAAAGTACGCATTCCACTTCTGGTTCTTTTGGTTAAAGGCGCGAGCTTTGGTCCAATACCAAACGCTGTCGTGCCCGGCCAACAACAGCGGCTTCACAAACAAGCCGGCCAGTTGCCAGTCCTCATCCTTTTGCAGCAGGAACGCCATCTGCTGGGGCTGCTTTACCCCTGTGGCATGCACCAGTACCAAGGCATACCGGCCCTTTGGGAGCTGGGGAATGGTGACGTCTACATGCAGCGGCGAATTGGCCACGCCACAAAAGAACACGGTGTCTTCCGCAGCCGTCTTCAAATCCGAAGCGTCCAGGCCGTACAGGGCGTCTATCGTGATGGTCGCCCCGGCCAGTAGCGGCGCGGTCTGCACGATGGTGTTTGCGATGGGATCAAATTGCGTTTTTACCTTGTCGATGGTCAACGCCTGCACTGCGGAGGCATTCCCGCTCTGCACCGCGGAGGCAAGATTGTGTGCCGACTGCACCAGGGCAGTTCGTTCGGCTTCAGTCATTTGCGCCTGGGTTGTGCAGGAAACAGCGAACATCCGGACAGGCGACAGAAGCGTAACCACAGTAATCACAACTGGAAGGAATTGGCGGGACCGAAGCATAGAAGTAGACCGTAGGGGTTCTTTACCAGAGAGCGAAAGGCTCGCTCTCTGGTGTCGACCACTGCTAGTCTAGTACACAGAGGGAAAATGGGGATGGCACGAGCAATCACGACCGGTGGATGCACTCTGCTGCTGCTGTCGACATTGTGCGCGCAGAGCGTTCCTCCTCGACTGCATGGTAAATCCGACGATCCCGCACCGCCGCCTGAACCCCAGCCTACTGCTGCGCGGCCGGCGCCAGCGGTTCCTGCGGCGCCCACTCCCTCAGCTCCTGTAGCGGCCGACGTTGCACCCTCCCTGCTGCAGCAGCCGGCGCAGGAAGCGAAGATTGTCTTCGACAGCAACCGGCTCTCTATCCACGCCGACAATTCAAGCCTGGCCGGCATTTTGCATCAGGTCGCCTCCAGCAGCGGGATGAAGGTGGAAGGGTTAGCCGGCGATGAGCGGGTTTTTGGCACCTTCGGCCCCGGCGCGCCACGGGATGTGATTGCCGATTTGCTGAATGGAACCGCCTATAACGTGGCTCTCATCGGAGACCTGGACAATGGCGCGCCACGAGAGCTTATTCTCACTCCCGCCACGCACGGAGCCGCGGCACCCGCTCCTGCGCCTCAGGCCAATTCCGATGACGCGAATGATCAGGAAAGTCAGGATGTGCCACCAACGCCGCCACCCGAGGTGCCCCAGCCTCCGACGACACAAACACCCGGGACACCCGGGGTGAGAACTCCGCAGCAATTGTTTGAACAGCTGCAGCGCATGCGCCAGGGACAGGGCCAGGGCCAGCAGCAGCCAGTGCAGCAGGACTCACCGCTGCAGTAATTTTGAGTCGCGAAGCGAAAAATCGCATCTCGAAAAGGCGAGGGAGAACGCAGCCAATGGGTGGGGGAACAGAGATTTAAAGCGTCTGCGTTCGACTTCTTTCAAAGCACCAGGAAAGAGAACCGGGAGGGGGAAGGAAGATTCAGCGCAGGGCTAGACCTGCGCCACCTGGGTCTCGGTTTCCGCGCTGCCTGAAGACAGTCGAGCATGAAATCGCAGGACATCAAACAAGGTCTTGCAGCACATGTAGCCCAGCATGACACCAAGCGCGAGAGCGGCGATGGCCGCACAGAACACCATCAACATACTTACATCAATTCCCATAATGGCCCTTCACTGCAGAGTTAGATTCGTTCAAATCGTGCATCGTTCGTGCACTCTCGTTACTTGAGTCATCAGTGTGTCATTGTTACAGACAGCAGCGCTGCGTTGACCCTCGTTTCTATTGCCGAATAAGATACATATATCGTTACCCGTACCAGCCCGTTAGCCTTCATGCCCATTACTCATATCACCGTGCGGGGAGCGCGTCAGCACAATCTGCGCGACATCAATATTCGAATTCCCCGTAATACGCTTACCGTGGTCACCGGTCTCTCGGGATCAGGCAAGTCTTCGCTCGCCTTCGACACCATTTATGCCGAGGGCCAGCGGCGCTACGTGGAAACACTCTCCGCGTATGCCCGCCAGTTTCTTGACCAGATTGAGCGCCCCGATGTTGATTCCATTGAAGGCCTCAGTCCTGCCATCTCGATCGAACAAAAAACCACCAGCCGTAGTCCCCGATCCACCGTGGGTACAATCACGGAAATCTACGACTATCTCCGCTTGCTCTACGCATCGATTGGAGTGCCTCACTGCCCGAAGTGCGGCAAACCAATTTCGCGCCAGTCCGCGGAACAAATTGTGGAACGCATTCTTTCGCTCGCTTCCGGAGAACGCGTCATCATCTATGCCCCGATCGTTCGCGGCCGCAAGGGCGAGTTCAAGGACCTTCTCGATGAACTGGATCAACAGGGCTTTCGCGCCCGCATCGACGGCGAGATGCGCGACCTCGCCGATTCCATTCAACTTGAACGCAACAAGAAACACACCATTGAAGCCGTTATCGATCGCGTCGTCCTCAAACCGGGTATAGAGAAGCGCCTTGAAACCTCGGTGGCCAAAGCTTTACAGATGGCCAACGGTCTGGTTCTCACCGCTGTTGTGGGTGAAGAAGAGCAGCTTTATTCGTCCTCTATGGCATGCCCGGACTGCGGACTTGACATTCCCAAGTTGGAGCCTCGAAGCTTTTCGTTCAATAGCACTTATGGCGCATGCACCGATTGCCACGGGCTGGGAAGCATTTATGACTTCGACGCAGCCAAAGTGATTACCGATTGGTCAAAGCCACTGACCGATGGCGCACTCGGCCCTGGTGGCGGTTCGCAGTATCTCAATCGCCTGCTGCAACTGGCTGCAAAGAAGTACAAGATCGACCTCAGCAAGCCCTTCGAGGATCTCACCGAGAAGCAACAGAAGTTATTGCTCTACGGACCGGGACGTGAAGAGGCGCCACGCACTGGCTTCCACGGGGTGCTGGCTTACCTGCGCGATTCGTTAGAAGAGTCGAAG
The DNA here is from genome assembly GCA_963826875.1 of uncultured Acidobacteriaceae bacterium. Classification (GTDB taxonomy): domain Bacteria; phylum Acidobacteriota; class Terriglobia; order Terriglobales; family Acidobacteriaceae; genus PALSA-350. Next base: position 266,155 of record CAWGYP010000008.1, read on the forward strand.
TCGGAAAGCTATCGCGACTGGCTGCTGAACTACATGTCCGCCACGACGTGCCCTGCCTGCGACGGTAAGCGCCTGCGGCCTGAATCACTTGCGGTGAAGGTGGGCGCTTTATCGATTGCCGATTTCACTGCCCTGCCGCTGCGCAAAGCGCTGGATGCGGCGCGGGGGATCGAGTTCTCGCGCCGTGAAGGGCTGATCGCCGAGCGGCTGCGACGCGAAGTGGTGGAGCGGCTGGAATTTCTCAACTCCGTCGGCCTCAGTTATCTCTCGCTGGATCGCAATGCCGCCTCGCTCTCCGGCGGCGAAGGACAACGCATTCGCCTGGCAACGCAAATCGGTTCGCGGCTGCGCGGAGTTCTCTACGTGCTCGATGAACCATCGATCGGTTTGCACCAACGCGACAACCAGAGGCTGATCGAAGCCCTCAAATCTCTCCGTGACCTCGGTAACACGGTGCTGGTGGTAGAACACGACGAAGACACCATTCGTCATGCCGATTACGTAGTGGATCTGGGTCCGGGCGCGGGAAAACTGGGCGGCCATGTGGTCGCGGCCGGCACTCCGCAGGAAATCATGGACACCGACATTTCGCTCACCGGGCAGTATCTTTCGGGCGAACTGAAGACCATCAGCCGCGACGCACCGCGGCCGCTCAAGGGCAACTGGATCACGGTGGAAGGCGCCATCAGTCACAATCTAAAAAGCCTGACTGTGCAATTTCCTCTCAACGTCATGACCGTAGTAACGGGTGTATCCGGATCCGGCAAGAGCACGCTGGTCAATGACACTCTGTATCGCGCCCTTGCCCGGGAGCTTTACGGTTCGCGCGAACTGCCCGGTGCGCACAAGGCCATCCAGGGATTCGAAAACATCGATAAGGCGGTGCGTATCGACCAGTCCCCCATCGGCCGCACACCGCGGTCCAATCCCGCAACGTATACCGGGGTGTTCACTGCCATCCGCGACCTCTTCGCCCGGCTGCCGGAATCGCGCGAACGCGGCTACAAACCGGGGAGGTTCTCGTTTAACGTCTCCGGCGGCCGCTGCGAAGCGTGTCAGGGTGAGGGCCAGCGGCGCATCGAGATGAACTTCCTGCCCGACGTCTATGTGCTGTGCGAAGTATGCAACGGACGCCGTTACAATCAGGAAACGCTCGCGGTGAAATTCAACGGCTACTCCATCGCCGATCTGCTGGAGCTGGCTATCGAAGACGCGCTGCCGGTGTTGATCGACATTCCCCAGGTGCGGCAGAAACTGGAAACGCTGGTGGACGTGGGGCTCGGCTACATTCACCTGGGCCAGGCGGCGACCACGCTTTCCGGGGGTGAAGCGCAGCGTATGAAGCTGGCCCGGGAGCTCTCAAAACGGCAGACCGGAAAGACGCTCTACCTGCTCGATGAGCCGACCACCGGCCTGCACTTCGATGATGTGCGCAGGCTGCTCGAAGTGCTGCACCGGCTGGCCGACCTGGGAAACACGGTGATCATCATCGAACACAACCTGGATGTGATCCGGAGTGCCGACTGGATTCTCGATCTGGGACCCGAAGGCGGTGAAGGCGGCGGCAGCCTGGTGGCCAAGGGCACTCCGTCGCAGGTAGCAGCGACGCTCGGTTCGTATACCGGCGAATTCCTCCGGCGTTATTTTCCTCAGCATGAGTTGAAGCCGCTTGCGGTGCAATCGAACGGCAATCACCTTCCGCGCCGGCGTGCCGCAAAATAGCATGTCCATTCCTCCGGAGTTTTTGTACACGCCCGAGGTCCCCAGCGGGCCGCCGCCGCCCCCGCCGCCGCGCCGCATCCCTCACATTGGTCACACCGCTCTTTTCTTCACCGTAGCCATCATGGTGCTGCTGCTGACCAGCGTTTCGGTCTTCGCGCTGGCGATGGGATTCCATTTGTTAGGCACAGAAACCCCGGAGCAGTTATTGCGCGAGCCGCGCCTGCTGATCCCCAGCATGGCTGCTGCTTACCTGATCGCCGGAGCCATCGTTTGGGCCATCTTCACCTACCTCTGGCAACAAACCTTCCTGCGCGGCCTGCATTGGAACTTAGCCGCCGTACGCCGCCGGTGGATCCCTCTGCTGGCGGGCGGGATTGTGTTGAGCGTGGCGGTCCAGTTCCTTTCAAATTTCCTGCCCGTGCCCAAGACCCTCCCCATCGACGATTTTTTTCGCAATTCTGCCGACGTGTGGATGGTGGCGCTGTTTGGCACGTTTGTAGCTCCCATCTTCGAGGAGCTCGCTTTCCGCGGATTCCTGTTGCCCTCATTAGCCTCTGCATGGGACTGGCTGCAGCGCCGCAGGGAGAACGCGGACGTGGATCAAGACCCGCACTGGAGTGTTGCGGCGCTGGTCGTCTCCTGCACCATCACCAGCATTGCCTTTGCCCTGGTCCATGCCGATCAGCTGGCCCACGCCTGGGCTCCGTTGGCGGTCTTGTTTGCGGTCAGCCTGGTGCTTTGTGGGGTGCGGTTGTGGACACAATCGTTGGCCGCCAGCACGTTGATTCACGCCACTTATAACGGAACGATCTTTACCATCCTGTTTTTCGTCACCGGCGGTTTTCGCCATCTGGATAAAATCAAGTAATGACCTTGGCCCACCGTGAAGCACTGCTCAAGATGTTGGCCCGTATTTCCTTCCGCCTGGGTGAGTTCAAGCTTTCTTCAGGCGCGTCCAGTGATTACTACATTGATTGCCGGACCACGACTCTGACGGGTGAGGGTGGCCGGTTGACCGGCTTGGCGGTGCTCGATCTGATTCGCCAGCATGAGTTGCGGCCGCGGGCGATTGGCGGGCTTACGCTCGGTGCCGACCCCATCGTCTGCAATGTGGCCGCGGCCAGCGCCTGGCATGCTCTGGAAGTTCCGGGCTCTTCGGTTCTGGATGGTTTTCTGGTGCGCAAAGCCGAGAAAACTCACGGCACCGGGCGGCGGATCGAGGGATTTCTACAGGCGGACGCGCCGGTGGTGATCGTGGACGACGTCTGTACTACCGGAGCATCTACGGTGAACGCAATAGAAGCAGCGCGCGAGGCCGGGATGCGGGTGGTGGGAGTTATTTGTCTGGTGGAACGTGAGGACGCCAGGGGACGGCCGGCAGTCGAGGCAGCAGCCCAGGGAGCGCCCTTTTACCGCCTCTTCAGCGCCGACGATCTACGCGCCGAGCATGTCAGCCACTTCGCCCTGTAGCTGAAAAGCAATCGTAAGGCTTCGCCCATCATTTTTGGCCCACGTACGCTGGTGCGAACATGGGCCGAAAACGATGGGCGAAGCCCTACCAGAGCCTTTAGTCTCGGGCAAAGCCAGCGAATCCCTCCACCAAACTAGAAAGCCCAGCAACCAGGGCTGGGCTTCCAGAAACAATAAAGACGACTACCGTTACGGATTGCTGACTTGCGAAACCGCGGTCCCGGTGACCCCTGCTGCGTTAGAGAGAATCTGCACTTGCACGCGGCGATTCTGGGCCCGTCCAGCAGCTGTCCGGTTGGTGGCCACTTCCTGATCCTTCCCGATCCCGATCAGGTAGAACTTGTGCGGCGGCACGTTGAACTTGGCTGCAAGGTACTGCACCACCGCCTCTGCTCTGCGCTGGCTCAGTTGGTAGTTGTATTCCGCATTGCCAACGGAATCGGTACCCCCAGTCACCTCGAGGATGTAGCTCTTCGCCGAAGTGAGCTGCGCGCCAAGACCGTCCAACTGCTCCTTGTCGCTCTTGGTCAGGACGCTCTTATCGAAGGCGAACGTTACCGAGACATCCCCAATTTGCTTGTAATTGTCCAGATTCGCGATGACGCTGGCCAGCGAGTCGGCGCGATTGACCGCCTCCTGGGCACTGCCTTGCGCCTGAGTAGCAGCCTGCGTCGCCGCCGTCGCATTCTGGGTGGCTGTGTTGGCTGACTGCTGCGCCTGCTGGATTCCTGCCTGGGCACGGTCGTTGGTGCTTTGGATCGCCCGGTTATTGGCCGCAGTTGCGTCATCCAACTCATTTGTTTTTTGGATAATCGGTGTGGTCTGCGAGCGCACATAATTCTTGGTGGAGCAGCCGGCAGTCATTAACAGCGAGGCGGCGCCCAACAGGATAGCCGTGTGTTGCGACGTCTTAGCGATTCGTATCATAAAAGGACTCTGCTCCCTGTAATTGCCCATCCGTACGTATGTAGCACGATTGTTGCCAAAATGAGTCACTTCCCTTACCAGTTTCGCTGCAACAACTTGCACCGCAAAGTGTCCAGCTTGATGCCGCGCTACCTAGGAAACTTTTACCTGCCGGTGCGCAATCTGTCACCTCTCCATCGTACCGTCTAAACTTTAGTCAGGGACCTCTTCATGGATCTGCACGAAAAGATACGCAACCTGCCTGCCAGGCCCGGGGTGTATCTGTACAAGAATGCCGACGGGGATGTGATCTACGTCGGCAAAGCAAACAATCTGCGCTCCCGGGTACGCTCTTACATCCTGGATGGAGCCCAGGCAAACGCCAAGACCGGCTCGCTGATGCGCGAAGCCGTAGACGTGGACTACATCCTGGTGGAGAACGAGCATGAGGCTCTGGCGCTCGAAAACAACCTCATCAAACAGCGCAAGCCTCGCTTTAACATTCTGCTGCGGGATGATAAGACCTACCCGTACGTAAAGCTGACCCTGGCCGACCGCTACCCCAAGGTATTTGTGACCCGCAGGCTGCGCAAAGACGGCAGCGCGTACTACGGTCCTTTCTTTCCCGGCAACCTGGCCCATCGCGTGGTCGACCTGATCCACCGTAGCTTTCTGCTCCCCAGCTGCAAGGTCGATCTTTCCCGCTACCATCCCCGCCCGTGCCTGCAGTACTACATCAAGCGCTGCCTGGGACCCTGCGTCGAAGGACTCACCACGCCGCCGGAGTACCGCGAAGCGGTGCGCGACGCGCAAATGTTTCTGGAAGGCCGGCAGACAGAGCTAAGCAGCTCGCTCGAAGAGAGGATGGAACAGGCGGCAGCCGCGGAACAATTCGAGTTGGCGGCCAGATATCGCGATCTGCTGATCACCATGAGCCAGGTGCAGGAGAGACAGCGTATGGCAACCACCGACAGCGACGATGCCGACGTCTACGGTTACCACCACGAGAACGGCATGCTGGCTGTCAACCTCTTCCACATGCGCGGTGGCAAGATCGTCGACCGCCGTGAGTTTTTCTGGGAAGAGTTGCCGGAAGCGGAAACCGAATCTTTCGGGGCGGCCTTTGACGCCTCTGCCTTCTTCTCCGCGCTGCTCTCGCAGCTTTATATCGATCAGCAGTATGTACCTCGGACCGTTTATATCCCAGTCGATTTTGCCGACCGCGAAACGCTGGAGGGTTTGCTCAGCGAGCGCGCCCAGCACAAAGTTGAACTGTCCGTGCCCCGGCGGGGGGAAAAGCGCTCCCTGGTGGACTTGGCGGGACAAAATGCCAAACAGAGTTTTGACCAACGATTCCGTGTTATGCAGCCGACGCGGCAGATGATTCAGGAATCCCTGCAGGATTTGTTGACGCTGCCGGAACTGCCCCGGCGCATCGAATGCTTTGATATATCCCACATCCAGGGTGCAGAGACGGTTGCTTCGATGGTGGTGTGGGAGGACGGAGCGATGAAAAAATCCGACTACCGGAAATATCAGATCAAGACGGTCGAAGGTGTGGATGATTTTGCGTCCATGCGGGAAGTCGTCGGCCGGCGCTATCGCCGGGTGCAGGAGGAGCAGAGGCCGATGCCGAGCCTGATCCTGATCGATGGAGGATTGGGACAGCTGCACGCCGCCGCTGAGGCCTTGGAACTACTCGGCATTACCACCCAGCCGGTGGCCTCGATTGCCAAACGAGAAGAGATCATCTACCTGTATGGACAGGAGGATGAACCCATCGTGCTGGACCGGCGATCGCCGGTGTTGCACCTGGTGCAAAAAATCCGTGATGAATCGCATCGCTTTGCTGTCACCTACCACCGAAAGCGCAGGGAAATCCGCGACCGCGAGTCCAATCTGCTGACCATTCCCGGCGTGGGCCCGCAGACGCGTAATCGCCTGGTTGCGCACTTCGGGAGTTTGCGCGGAATCCAGGGCGCCAGCCAGCAGGCACTGGCATCGGTGGTAGCGCCTCACCTTGCTGCGGCTATTTATGAGTACTTCCACCCGGCGGACGTAAGCACGACTTCCTAAACCGATTACAATTTCACCTCCGTGCAAGAGAAAAGCCAGGCAGCTCCGGATCTTCCCCGCGTGCTCGGCGTGTGGCATGCGACTGCCATCGTGGTTGGCACCATTATTGGCAGCGGCATCTTCCTGGTTCCCCAGGAAATGATGAAGGCCGTCGGCTCCGGCCGGATGGTCTACCTGGCCTGGATCGTGGGTGGCTTACTGACGCTCTTTGGCGCTATGACCTACGCCGAGTTGGGCGCCATGATGCCGCACGCCGGCGGAGAGTATGTATTCCTGCGCAATGCCTACGGCGACTTGCCCGCGTTCCTCTACATGTGGACGTGGTTTGCGGTGGCCAAGCCGGCATCGATCGCCAGCGTCACCACTGGTCTAGCCCGGGTTCTGGGAATATTTCCGGCGTTCTCCTGGCTTGATGGAGTGGCCCTACGAACTCCGCTGCTCATCACCTGGTCGCAGATCTTCGCCATCGCATCCTGCTGGCTGATCACCGGGCTCAACTACCTGGGAATCAAGAAGGCAGGCGACTTTCAACTCTTCTTCACTTGGCTGAAAGTGGTTCTGGTTTTGCTGATCACCGGCTTCTGCTTCGCCAGTCCGGCCGGCAATCTGGCCAATTTTCATACCAGTTTTCCTGGCGCTCAAGGAGGAGTGGCTGGGTTCATGGTGGCTCTCATCGCGTCTCTGTGGGCTTATGACGGGTGGAATGACCTGACCATGGTCGCCGGAGAAGTGAAGCGCCCGGAGCGCAGCCTTCCCATCGCCTTGATTGCCGGCGTGGGTATTGTCGGCGTGCTCTATATGGCCACCAATGCGGCCATTCAGTACATCCTGCCTGCCGCCACGATCTCGGTGTCGCCACGTCCGGCGGTGGTGGCGATGTCTGTTGTTTCCGGTCATTGGGGAGCGTCCCTCGTCTCTGCGGCGATGGCGCTCAGCATTCTGGTCACACTGAATGGAACCACCATGTCCGGCGCCCGTGTGCCGTTCGCAGCGGCGCGGGATCGCCTCTTCCCTGCTCGCATGGCGCACATTCATCCCCGCTTTCAAAGCCCGTCCACCTCGCTTGTGGCCCAGGGTTTGCTAAGCACTGTGTTGCTGTTGCTGGTGGGACGGTTTCAACAGCTCTTCGAACTCGCGATCTTTGCCGAGTGGCTTTTTTATTTGCTCACCACAACGACGATTTTCATTTACCGGCGGCGTATTCCGGCGGCCGAGCGACCCTTCCGCAGCTGGGGTTATCCGGTTTTGCCGGTCCTTTTCATTTTGGCCGCCGCGGTTTTGCTCTACTACTCCTTTGCCAGTAATCTGCGCAGCTCATTGCTGGGTACGCTCATCATCGCCGCCGGCCTCCCCCTTTACCTGATCATTCGCCGACATACCTACCCAGGAAGATGAAAGTAGATCTGCTCTTCTTTTTGCCTGGGTAAACTGGATGCACAGGCTCCAGTCCGCGTCGCTTCCCAAGAAGGATTTGAGAGAGCCGCAGGGCGCACTGCAGATCTCTCACTTCGTTCGGGATGACAAGGGGAGAGGGGCGGCCCACGTTGGGGTGGTTACGGGATGAGAAGAGACCGCAGGTCCCTCCACGGCCATAATCCATTCCTCGTCCTCTCGAGGAGTTTTCCGCCCGCTCTCTCTAAGAGCGGCGGCGCACGACCTCTTCGTACAGCTGGATGTATTCCTTGGCCGGCTTGGTCCATGAATAGTCACGAGCCATGCCGTTTTGCATCAGCTTCCGCCACTGTTTCTTATCCGCAAAGGTGGCAAACGCTTTGCCCATCGCTCGCAACAACTCCTCCGGCCGATAGTCCACAAAACGAAAACCGGTTCCCGTTTCTTCCTCTGGAGACCATTCCTGCACCGTATCATCCAGCCCCCCGGTCGCCCGTACTACCGGCACGGTTCCGTACTTCATGCCATAGAACTGGTTGAACCCGCACGGCTCAGACCGCGACGGCATCAGGGTCATATCGGCACCCGCTATCACTTTGTGGGCCAGGGTCTCATCATAGGTAATCTTCACTGCGACTTTATCGGGAAACCGCTCCTGCCAACTGCGCAGCAGGTTCTCGTAATATGGTTCGCCGGTCCCCAGGATTACCAGGAGCATGTTCGCCTGCACCAGCTGATCGAAGGCCTGCGCCAGGAGGTCAAAACCCTTCTGCGTCGCCAGTCGCGAAACCAGGCCCAGCACGGGCGTGTCCTCAGGACGGTTGGAAACGCCGAAGGCATGCAGCAGGTCTTTGCGGCAGGCCACTTTTCCTTCCAACCGCTCCGGGGTGTAATGGGCCGCAATCTTGCTGTCCTTGGCCGGGTCCCATACCTGGTAATCGACTCCGTTCAAAATGCCATGCAGATCCTGGGCCCGGGCACGGAGGACCCCATCGAGACCATTGCCAAACTCGGGCGTCTGGATCTCCTGGGCGTATTTGCGGCTCACGGTGCTGATCGCGTCGGAATAGACAATTCCGCCCTTCAGAAAATCAAAGGTCCCGTAATACTCAGCCCGTTCCGGCGTGAACACGTCCCAGGGGAGCAATAGCTTTTCCACCGTTTCGCGGGGAAACCATCCCTGGCGGTCAGAGTTATGGATGGTCTGCAGGCAAGCCACATTCTTCAGCACCGGATCGAAGTAGTAGACGGTCCGCAGCAGGATCGCCAAAACCCCTGCCGGCCAGCCGTGAATGTGAAACACGTCCGGCACACCGAGAAATTTGCTGCTATCCAGCACCGCCCGGCAAAACAGTCCAAAGCGCTCGGCATTATCGGCGTAATCGCCCGACGGGGTCTCATACAGAAACTCGCGATCGAAAAGCTCCGGGCAGTCGATGAAATAAAACTGCACTCCGTCGTGAATGCCTCCATTCACCACGGTCGCGAAACGGTTGTAGTAAGAGAAAGGAATGGTCAGACTGGGAATCGCGATCTTACGGTCCTTCAAATGTTTTTGCACCTGCCGGTAGAGGGGCACATAAACAGTGACCTGGTGGCCCTGCCGCACCAGTTCCTTGGGCAATGCGCCGACCACTTCCGCAACTCCGCCCGTCTTTACGTAAGGAACGCACTCCGACGCGGCAAAAACGATATGCATTGGCCTACACCTCTTCTTTGATCTGGATCCGCTTCCGTATGATGCAGAGGAGGAACCGTCACAAGTGCGTAGTCTACCTGCGAGATACGGCTCCAGCAATGCGCGGCGCTCAAAGCCGAAGCTGGGTCAGAATTTTCTCGTAAGCCCCACCGCGCCGCGCGCAATCGTCGATGCGTTGGGGGATTTAAGCCAGGCGACCGTACTCGAAATCGGCCCCGGCCGAGGCGCCCTCACCGGCCTGCTGGCGACTCGCGCTGAACACGTGATCGCCGTCGAATTAGACGCAGCCCTGGCTTCCTCGTTGCAGGGAAATTCGATAGAAGTGCTTTGCCAGGACATCCTGGAACTTGACCTGACCGGGTTGGCCGTCCTACGCGATGCGCGTCTGCTGGTAATTGGAAACCTGCCGTATTACATCTCCTCCCCAATTCTGACCCATCTGTTTGCCCACAGTGCCGTCATCGATCGAGCGGTGCTGATGGCTCAGCGCGAAGTAGCCGAACGCATCGTCGCGCCGCCCGGTTCGCGCGCTTACGGCTTACTCTCCGCCACCACGCAGATGCACGCCTCGGTTGAGAATCTCTTTACTCTGCCGCCTGGGGCTTTTTCCCCGCCGCCCGAGGTCTACTCTACGGTCATTCGCCTGACCATGCACCCTCGGTTCGAAGAATTAAACGTCCCGCAAGAGGGTTTCCTTCGTTTTCTCCGCCAGGTCTTTGCCCTCAAACGAAAAACGCTGGTCAACAACTTGCGTGCGTCGGGCTACACCCCGGCCGCTGTGGATGCGGCGTACAAGCAGTGTGCGGTAGACCCCCAGGTGCGCGCTGAGGCGCTGTCACTGGAAGCGATGGCGTGCCTCTTCCGCGCCCTCCAAGACTAGGAATTCCGGCTAAGAATCTCCACGGGCCTCAGCGGCGAGGCCCGGAAGACTGTACGTGCGGCGCAGGGGGAGGAGCCGAGTAGTGAGCCGGCGGCGGAGCCGAATAGTGGGTCTCAGGCATAGGCCGCGGTACATACGTCGAGCGCTGGTTGTAAGCCGGCGCCTGTACCGCTGGATAGCCCACATTGGGGCGCTCCGTCAGGCCCTGGACCGCTCGCCCATTGGGGCTTTCCACCGCACGCGGAGGATTGGCGCCCCACACGTACGAGCTGGCGGGGCTTTGCCGTTGAACCACCGGAGCGCCGCCACCCAACACTGCGCGCGATCCCGGAGCTGTGCCCCTGACCGCGACAAATCCCGGACGAACCGCGATCTTCTCCACCGGCGCCACTGCCCGCCCGTTGAAGTTCAAGGCCTGCTGATGATCCACCGTCGGCCTGAAACCACTATTGAGTCTCCATGGTCCTGTGGCCACCGGCCCACGATCGACGGCCACCAGCCGTAACCCTCCCACCGGGTGTATACCGCCCGGCGGCCGTATTGGCGGAACCGGCATCCTCCAACCCGGAGGATGACCGCGCACAACAATCACCGGAGACCATCCGCCGCAACCTCCTGGGGCCCATCCCCAACCGAAGGAATAATAGTTCCAGGCGCCGCAATGGTAGGGCAACCAGCCCCATGGGTAGCTCGAAACCCAGGTGTAGCCGTAGGTCGGATAGTAGGCCCAATAACCGGCTCCATAGGGATCCCACCCCGGCCCAACCCCACCCGGAACCCATACATTCCCTGCGCCCTCTACCGGATACCAGTTTCCGTCCGCGTCCAGATCGTTCCAGTTCTCATTCTGAGGATTGGCGGAGTCCTCGCGCACTGGAGTTTGCTGTTGAGCTTCCTGGGCAATAGCCTGGTCCCGGTCCTGATTCCAGTTATCCCAGGAATCGCCATTGATCCCTTGAGCAACCACGTAAGGCGCCCCGCTATTGTCCGCTCCGGAACGGATGCTCTGGTTTTCCGAAACGGCTACTCCTGGGATGCCGTCTCCCTGTACCTGGACCGCGCCGCTGATCACGGCCACGTCCCATCCGGCATCGAGCCCAACACGCAGGATTGAGTTGGTCGTCGGCTGTACCGTCTCATTGCCAAATTGAACGCTGAAGGCCGGATGTCCGTCGCCCACGTTGAACTCGTAGTAGGCCAAACCAGAAACCTGCTGGATTTGCGCCTGATCCTGTCCCAAGTGGGGGAAAGCGACTGCACTGTTGGGCGTTAACCGGGCGACGCTCCCATCCGCAAACTCAATTTCGGCTTGGCCGTCCCCCCCGGCCTGCAAACGCGAGCCATCCAGCACCGGCATGTTGATGACCGCTTGCTGGAAATCTGTTCCCTGCCCGGCTAGCAGCTGCACCGAACCCTGCACGAAGCTTACGCGAGCAACATTAGAGGGACCCGCTTGTGCCCTGGCAAAACCCAATCCTGCCAGATAAAACAAGGCCACCGCAACGATGTTTCTGATTCTCAGGTGCTGCATCATGGAGCACCTCCCTTTCCCCTAATTACTTCAAACACAATTCGGGCAAGAAGTTCTGACTATTAGACTCGCTTTGGCGCTCACTCGCTCGGGACCGCATCTAGCAAAGTCCGCGCCCGCCGCTGCACCCGCTGCAACACCGCCTCATCGCTGGACAGTGTTTTCAGGAGCGGGGCGATATTCTCAATCTCGATCGCTCTTTCCTCGCGCACCATCTGCTCCAGGATCTCCATCTCCGAATCCAGGCTAAGCCGCTCGTGCTCATATTGGCGCTGCAGCTTGCTGCCTTCATCGAGGGTTGCCGCTATCGCCTCAAGCTGGTCTGTAAGCTTACCAATCTGTGCGTTTTTGCTCCAGTTGTAGGTGCAACTCCCCTGGCCGTCGGGACCTTCGTACTGCAGTGTCTTGGTCCCCTGAAAAGCAATGTTCTTTCCCCCATCATCACAGCTTTTGGCAAAGAACTTGTTTTTGCGCGCGGCTGCAAACATGCTGTCGCGAACTGCTTTGGAGACGTGGATGGGCCGGTCCAGAGGCTCCGACGCCATACTCTGGCCATCCGCAGAGCTGCCGCTGCCCTCAGAATGATAGTTTCCGCTGCCGTCTTCTCCTACGACCAGCACATACTTGTGCGGCTCCAACTTGGGATTCTCATAAGTGAAACGGATTTGGGCTGCGGTTTGCGCCCCGGGTGACGCTGCTGGTGACGGCGTAGAAAACAGCAGGGGCAACACGGCCAAGGCAATACTCCGCAGCGGAATCAAGCCCACCTCAAGCGCGGGATTCCGCCTGCAACGTAAGCGTTTGTGCGGTATGTACGTGGCATATTGCGATTGCCAGGGCGTCGGCGGCATCGGCAGGTTCTGGCGCGCGGTCGAGGTTCAACAGGCGCGCAACCATGAACTGCACCTGCTGTTTTTGCGCCAGCCCATAGCCGACGACTGCGGATTTGATTGTGAGGGGAGCATATTCCGCCACTGGAAGGCCCTGCATCGCCGCAGCCAGCAAAGCGACTCCGCGCACATGGCCTAATTTCAGCGCGGACTTGGCGTTTACGGAGTAGAACACTTCTTCGACCGCCACCACGTCGGGGCGATGCAATTCCAACAACGCAGACAGCTCGGCAAAGATGTACCCCAGCCGCATCGGCAATGGCTGATCCTTTGCCAGTTTGAGGCCGCCGGCGGCGACCGCGATCAGGCGTGTTTCGAGCCGTCCTGGTTGCACGTCCACCACCCCGTAGCCGGTGCAGTTGGTGCCGCAGTCGATACCGAATACACGCATGTGACCGAGTCTATCTCACGCTGCATCGTGCTTGAAGTAGTCAAGCGGGTGCTACTTTGAGAGCCCTTCGAGCGGCGAGCTGGCGGTTGCGTAGAGTTTCCTTGGCATTCGTCCGGAGAGGAAAGACTGCCGTCCGGCGAGCACGGCGTGCTGCATCGCCTCGGCCATCAGGACAGGTTTGGCGGCGTGCGCGATGGCCGAGTTGATCAACACTGCGTCGGCGCCCATGTCCATTGCCAGACACACATCCGAGGCCATACCGACCCCGGCATCCACGATCAGCGGCACCTCGGTAATCATCTCCCGCAGGATGCGCAAGGTAGCCAGATTCTGCAATCCCATGCCGCTGCCGATGGGCGCGCCCAGGGGCATGACTGCTGCTGCTCCGGCATCGATCAGCCGCCGCGCGAAGACAACGTCGTCGGAGGTGTATGGAAGAACAGTAAAACCTTCCTTCACCAGAACGCGGGTTGCTTCAAGGGTTGCCTGCACGTCGGGGTAAAGGGTTGCCTGGTCTCCGATCACTTCAACTTTTACCCAGTCGGAGATGCCGACTTCCCGGCCAAGCCTGGCGGCGCGGATGGCTTCGTCAGCGGTATAGCATCCGGCAGTATTCGGCAGCAGGAAATAGCGTTCGGGATCGATGTAGTCGAGCAGCGATTCCCGGCTGCGGTCGAGGTTGATCCGCCGCACTGCTACCGTGACCATCTCGGCTCCTGAAGCCTCAATGGCTGCCTGCGTTTCTGCGCCGTCTTTATATTTGCCCGTACCGACAATCAGCCGCGACTGAAACGCCTTACCCGCAATCACCAGTGGTTCCATAGCAATATTGTAAGCCCGCGTCCGGGCAATCCACCCCTGTCCCTCACATCAACGCCGGTCTTTTCGTTGCCCGAAAACCAAAGATCGGGTGCCCCATCCTTCGCGTTCTTTGCGAAGGATGGGATAAGCAGAATCTGCGGGGAAAGGGTCTCGGGTGCAGTGCAGTGGTATCCCACCCTTCGCACAGAGCGCGAAGGATGGGGCACCCGATCGTTAGGTTTTCGTTCAAGGGTTTCCATGCAGGGTTTGCCGTGTAAGGGTGTCGGGTATGGGTTGTCGAGTAGGGGTTGTCGGGCAAGATGTTGTCGTGCGAGGGTTGTCGCGCAGAAGAGTGTTAAACCGGATTATCTCAACAATGTGAAAGGCCCGCGCCATATTGGCCGCGGGCCTCGATCACCGGTGAAGCTGTGGAGTTTGGCTGAGGCGTCCGCTCTTCTTACGAAGTGGGCCTCGGCGGAGGAATTCGTTTACCGCCAGGTCTAGAGCGCACGCTCTAAGCCTCAGTCACCTCACGTATAGATCTACAACTACCATCAGAAATTTGCATTCGCTGGATCATCCTCCTTTCCCGTGTAGCCATAAATTAAAACGGCGAAGGGGTCGAGGTCAAGATGGCTCTCACCACGAATGCCAATAACCGTTTCGTTCGGTCAATTCGAGTTTCACTCCAAACAGCTCCTCCAACCTCGCTGCCTGCAGCAAATCCTGCTTGGCGCCATCGGCAAAGATGCGCCCATCCCGCATCATCACCACGCGATCCATTTCGGGCAGAATATCCGCCAGGTGGTGGGTCACCATCACAACGCCCGTGTGGGCAGCCACGTTGCGCAGGATCTCCCGCAATTCCCGTTGTGCTGCCAGGTCAAGCGCATTGCTTGGTTCGTCCAACAGCAGCATTTCCGGCCGGTGCACCAGGGCGCGCGCGATCATCACCCGGCGCTTCTCGCCGGCCGACATTTCGCCCACCCAGCGATCGCGCAGGTACTCCGCCCCGAGCATGGCGAGTGCATCCATGGCGCTGGCACGCATTTGCTCCGTCACCACCAGATTCGGCCACAAAGTGGAGCTCGAGAAGAAACCGCTGACCACGGCGTCCAGTCCGCGCGTCACCGAGGTCCGTTCGCCGGGCAGCTCGGTCGCCACCACACCCAGGTGTTTACGCAGCTCCTGCACTTCCCACCGGTCCCGGCCATACACTTTCATTTCCATGTCTGCACGAACGATGGGATAGCACTCGCAAGTCATGGCTTTAATCAGGGTCGACTTTCCACAACCGTTGGGGCCCAGGATGGCAATATGCTCTCGGGTAGCAATCCTGAGGTTCACCTCCTGCAGCACCACCTTCTGACCGCGTGCGATATCCACATTGCGCATATGAAGAAATTCTGCCGGCGCGCGAAATTCTCTTCCCTGTTCGACCGTCGTCATCCTGATAGAGTAAAGGCCACATGGCTGATGCGTCCCCCGCTCCCCTCATTCGTGATGATCAGGTGCCACGCGGCTTCTCCTTTGCCGCGGTGCGTGCAGGTTTGAAAGCCAGCGGCAAGCCTGACCTTGCCTGCGCGGTTGCCACCCAGCCGGCCACAGCCGCCGCGATGTTTACCAGCAACAAAGTAATGGCAGCACCGCTGATCGTCGGACAGCGTCACCTCGCACGCAGTCAAAATCGCGTTCGCGTCGCCTTGATCAATGCCGGGAATGCAAACTGCGCTACGGGTGAGGCCGGCATCGTCGCCGCCCAGCAGTGTTGCGCATATGCCGGCGAAGTCTTTGCCTGCGACCCGCACTCTGTTTTCCCCTCTTCTACGGGCAAGATCGGCGTGCTCCTGCCGGCTGAAAAGATTAGCGACGCCTTGCCCGCATTGCATGCCGGATTGGGATCTTCCGCGGCTCATATGCAGCAGATGGCAGACGCCATCATGACCACGGATACGCGACCTAAGATCGCCGCCGCTGAATTCCAAGTGGAAGGCACAACCGTCCGTGTTGCCGGCGTTGCCAAGGGTGCAGGCATGATCCATCCGCAACTGCGATCGTCGCCCGAGGCCGCTCTGCACGCCACCATGCTCGTCTATCTTTTCACCGATGCAGTTCTCGAACCGGCCGCTGCCGGCGACCTGCTCCACCATGCTGTCGAGAGCACCTTCAACCGCATCTCGATCGATGGAGACACCTCGACCAACGACACGGTTCTGCTGCTTGCCAGTGGGGCGACCGGAATCGCAATCCGCGGCCACAACCACGACACCGCGCGCACCGTTGCAGACCAGCGCACAACCAGCTTCTCCACCGCGCTCGAGCAAGTCTGCCTGTCTCTCGCGAAGCAAATCGTCGAAGACGGAGAAGGCATTGAGCACGTAGTCGAGCTCGACATTCGAGGCGCGCTCACCGATGCAGATGCACTGCGCATCGCCCGCTCCATTGCTAATTCACCTCTGGTCAAAACGGCATGGGCAGGGCGCGATCCGAACTGGGGCCGCATCCTCGCAGCGATCGGATACGCGGGCGTGGCCATCGATCCCGGCAAAATCAATATTTCCTATGGCCCGCACCCGGTCTGCGAATTGGGCGCCCTCTCTCCACGGTATGATGAGGCCGCCGCACATCAATATCTGACACAACGCAATTTCACCATTCATGTCGATCTCAGTCTGGGATCCGGCACGTGCGGTTTTTGGACGACGGATCTTACCACGGAATACATCCGCATCAACGCGGATTACTCAACTTGATTACACCTTTGGAACCCCGCGCATCGAAAGCAGTGCAGACTGCTAAAACTCCCGTCGATTCAAGAATCACGCGGGATCGAAGCCCGGAAATACACAGGCTTTTTCACACAACTGTGAAAAACTCTGGCCGCTTTCCACAAACTTTGTCGAGGAGAAAATCCTAAGCATGGCTGGTAGCTCGACCGGCGGCTCGCTGATCAGCGACGCAAAATTAAAGCAGCTGTACGCTACCATGCTCGAGTGCCGTTTGCTCGCGCAACACGCGCTCCGCCTGCGCAATCAACGGCGAGCGCTCTATTCCGCGTCACTGGGACAAGAAGCAATTGCTGCCGGATGCGTCATCGATCTCCAACCCGGGGACACGGTTGCTCTCGCCCACGGGGGTTCCATTGCCGCCCTGGTCAAGGGAGCAGAACTGAACAAATTGGTAGTCCAGCTTTATACGCGACCCAGCGGCGAACCCACGTTCGGGCACAACATCATCGGCCCTTGCTGCGGCGAGGACCAGCGTCTCGAACTCGTGAACCAGCTTGCTCAAGCTAATAAGCAACAGCAAACTAACAGTGTGGTGGTGGCTTTCACCAGTGCGCCTGCGATTGCCTCCACGCGCTGGCAACGATCGCTCAAATTAGCCACCAGACATAGTCTGCCCCTCGTCATCGTGGTTGAGAATAAAGCGGGTCTCGGCCTTCCCCTTAAGGGAACCAGGGATGGTTTGACCCGTATCACAGTCGATGGCAACGATGTGGTGGCTGTCTACCGTGTAGCCTACGAAAGCCTGGAGCGCGTGCGTTTGGGCGGCGGTCCTGTGCTGATTGAGGGTAGGACGTGGCAACTGGCGGGTAAGCGCCTGCGCCGGGCGGAGAGCGACCCCCTTATCCACATGGAGCAGTATCTGGGGGCCCGGAGACTCTTCACTAAGCGCTGGAGAGATCAGCTGGTACGCCAGTTCTCGCGAGAAATTGACTCCGCTCGAGAAGCTGCCCGTTATCTTCGCGCTTCGCCGCAGGTCGCAAACGATTGACCGCCACCCTGGGTTTCGTTAGCTTGAACACAGGCGATCGATTTGTGTGTCTCAAACGTGGTTGTACCTGAGGTGTAAGTGGATTTCCGCGTAGTCCTGTGTGTGCTGGTCTTCTTGACCACTGGAATCTCAGCTGCCTCAGCCAATTCTGCTCAAGATCAGCAACCAGCGCCCCAAGCGCCTGCTGCAGCGCCCGCGCCCGACCAGCTTCCCGCGCCACGTGACACTATCCACTTCGCGCCCTATGAGCCGCTGAAATCCATCGAGGGCATGAGTTCTTCCTATATTCCACTCGACAGTTGGATCTACCCAGCGGTAATGCGACTGTACGGGATGGGTTTTGTCGACACGGTGTTTGTCGGAATGCGCCCCTGGACCCGCCTCAGTGTAGCCCACATGTTGGAAGCCGGCTCTGACCGCATCACCGGCAGCACCAACGACGAAGCCATTGACATCTACACCGCGCTGGAAAGAGATCTGCAGCCTGATCTGCGGATCCCCCTCGACCAGAAGTTTGGCCGCATCGCGCTTGATTCGGTCTACCAGCGAGTGATGGGGATCGCCGGCACGCCTTTGCGCGACAGCTTTCACCTCGGCCAGACCGACATCAACGATTTTGGACGTCCCTACGCCGCCGGCTTCAATAGTTACAGTGGATTCAGTGCCAGCGCCCACTACGGCATGTTCTCTACGTACTTTCGCGGAGAATTTCAGCACGCTCCCTCCTGGGAAGGGTATCCACTCAACCTTGCCGAGGCCTTAGCCAGGATCGACGATTTTGCCACGTTCAGCTCTGTTCCACTGCCCGGCAACACCACCATCCCGCTGGGCCCGGTCTCCGCGGTCAACAATCTCACGGTCCTTGAAGGTTACGTTTCGGCGCACGTGGTCGGGCACGAAATTTCCTTCGGGAAAATGGACAACTGGTACGGCCCTGGGGTTGGCGGCGGCATGGCCTGGAGCAACAATGCGGAAAATGTCTGGAGCTTTCGCATCGATCGCGTAGAGCCACTCTTCATTCCCTACGTCTCGCGCATCTCTGGTCCCATACGTTACGACTTCTTTGTAGGACCGCTCAAGGGCCACAACGACCCGGTGAGCCCCTGGGTACATTCGGAAAAAATTTCTCTCAAGCCTACGCCTAACATTGAATTCGGCCTTCAGCGCACGGTCATCTGGGGCGGCAAGGGCCACGAGCCCATCACGTTCGGTACTTTCTGGCGCAGCTTCTACAGCATCAGCGACACCAACGGAGGGGAGAAGTTCTCCCCCAAAGATCCCGGAGCCCGCTTCAGCGCATTTGATTTCTCCTGGCGCCTGCCCTATCTCCGCAATTGGCTAACGCTCTACACGGATTCTGAAGTGCATGACGACGTTTTCCCTATCTCGGCGCCGCGCCATGCGGCCATCCGTCCCGGACTCTACTTGTCGCATTTTCCCAGGGTACCCAAGCTCGATCTGCGAGCGGAGGCGGTCTCCACCGATCCTGACACGGGTCTCAGCGTCGGGGGCCAGGATCAGTACATCGAGGTGGTGCAGAGGAATGGTTATACCAGCAACGGCCTGCTGATGGGCGACTGGATTGGGCGTGAAGACAAAGGAGGCCAGGCTTGGCTCACGTACCATCTGTCACCCCGGGAATGGGTGCAAGTGAATTTCCGCAGCGCGAAGGCGTCACGGGATTTTATTCCCGGTGGCACTACCCAGACTGACTTCAGCTTCGACCTGGTAAAGCGGCTAACGCCCGATGTGGAAGTAAAGGCCAACGTGCAGTACGAGCAGTGGCTGGTGCCCATCTATAAGTATGGGCGCCAATCCGACACCACCACCACCTTCCAACTCACCTGGTACCCACACGAAGACCGCCGATTTTAAAGCCATCTTAGATCGCCATCCTTAGCGCTCGATCAGTTGTTGCGCAAAGCAATCATCGGATGAATCCGTGAGGCCCTTCGGGCGGGCAGATAACCAGCCAGCAATGACACCAGCAGCAACAACAAAATCATACTCAGGAAGGTACCCCCATCCCTGGCCGTCGTCCCAAACAGGAGAGGTGCAATCAAATTGGCAATCATCAAGGACGCCACCGTGCCGGTTGCGATTCCTATCGACGCCAGCAGCAGCGTCTTGCCGATCACACCCGCCTGAACCCTTGCCTGGGTCGCCCCCAGCGCCAAACGATCTCCTGCGTCCGTACATCCTGCATCAGCACATCGAGCCACGGCAAGCCCCGCGCCTCGCGTTGTTGCTCCTTCGCCTGAGTCACGCCGCCGAAGCGAACCATCGCCTGCCGCCGCGCCTCCTCCGCAGACATGCCCTGTCGTAAATTCTCTTCCGTGGCCAACTCCAGATGCGCGGCCATCTCCGCATCCAGATCGGACTGCGTTGCGGCTTTTGAAAGAAGGAGCGTACCCGCTCGAGAGCTTCGCGCAGCGCGCTCATCACAAGTCTCCCTCGACGGTAATCGACAACACCCGTCCCATCACCCGCGTCAACCGCTGCCAATGCGCCGCATCTTCTGCCAATTGCTTGCGCCCGCTGCGGGTGATGGAGTAGTACTTCGCCTTGCGATTGTTATCCGAAGTTCCCCACTCCGCGGCGATCCATCCCCGCTGTTGCAGCCGCACCAGCGAAGCGTAAATCGTCCCCTGGTTCAATAGAATTTCATCCCCGCTCACCTGTTCGATGCGCCGGGCAATGCCATAGCCGTGCATGGCTCCCATGGTCAATAGCGTTTGCAGGACCATCACGTCGAGTGTGCCCTGGAGCAGATCGAGCTTGGATTCGGCCAACCTTTTCTCCTGTGTTGTTGCCACACAAGCATGGCCACGTTTCCTGTGGCTATATCACAGGAAAACGTCCTGTCATCCTAGAGAGCTACAATCAGAAAACATCCAGGGTTGGATCGATGAGGAGACTATTACAGAAGACCGAATGTTTCCTGGCGGCGCTCCTCGTGGTCACGATCGCTGCCCCAACTGCCTGGACCGCAGCGCCCGAACCAGCCCATTTTCATCACACCATGTGGACCGCGGAAAATGGCCTTGGAGCGGTCGTTGATATCCAGCAGGCCCCCGACGGATACCTATGGCTCACTACCTCGACCGGGGTTTTCCGCTTCGATGGGGTGCGCTTCCAATCGGTGGAAGAAGCAACCAACGGCGCGGTGCTGAACAGTGAAATCCACGCGGTTTATCTTTCCCCATCCGGAGGCCTCTGGCTGAAGACGCGCGCTGCCGGACTTCTTTTCTGGAAAGACGGACGGCTCACCACCTATACCGACCGGCGCTGCACTCCGGTGCTACAGATGGAAGGCATCGCCGAAGGACGCGACGGCTCTTTGTGGTTGCAAGCGTCGGGTGGCCTGTTCCGTATGCGCGGGTCTGTGTGCGAGCAGATCGGTACGGAACATGGGTACCCGGGCGGCTTCCCTGCGGCCATCCTCGTGGATAGTAAAGGAACAGTTTGGGTAAGAACGCTGACTGGCGTTCTGCTCTCAATGCCTCTGGGCAAGTCCAAATTCCAACGCATTGAATACGACCCCGGCGCAGCGTCTGCCGCCTTCGTGGTGGCAGCGGCCACGCACAACACCTTTTTTCTCCATGAGGCTCCGGATTGCTCCATCTGGCTTTCCGACGATCATGGGCTTCGCCGCCTGACCGATCAAAAAGGTGCGCCCATCGCTCAAGACTCTCCTGCCAAACGTCCTGGCAGGAGTATTCGATTCGGCGACTTTACTTTCGCCGGCGACGCTATCTGGGCGGTGAGCGATCAGGGTCTGCGGCGCTTTGACCACATTTCGCAGTGGCCCGTACCTCGGGTAACCGACACCACTCCCGGAGAAAGCTTCACCACTACGCAAGGACTCAGCTCCGACGCGATATGGAAAGTGTTGATCGATCGCGAAGGCAGCATCTGGGTGGGAACCAACTCCGGCCTCGACCGGCTGCGTCGCACTGCCCTCACCACTCTGTCGCTTCCGCCCGCTCAGGAGCATGATTTCAGCATCGTGGCCGGCGACCTGGACTCGATCTGGACCGGCAACCTGAGCCTGCCCCTCACTCGGGTGGCAGCCGACGGCACCATAACCAGCTTTCCCAAGACCCTGGGCACCATTTGTCTTCGTCGTCTGCGCGATGGAACCATCTGGTCTGCCGGCGGTGGGCAGAGTCTGCTGTGGCATTCTTCGGGCGCAGCGTTTTCTCCAATGCACTATCCCGAAGATGAGTTTGGTCCGGTCATGTCTCTGGCAGTCGATCGCAACAACGATTTATGGATCAACACCGCCGCCGGGGGTACCTACCAGTTCGCGGACGGCAAATGGAACCGGGAAGATAAGGCACTGGGGAGAAAGCCAGGCGTTCTCGGAGCCATGACGGGGGATGACCTGGGAAACGTGTGGTTTGGCTTTTCCAACTACATGCTCAAGTGGGATGGCAGCGGGTTCCAGAGATTCTCTTTTCCCAACGGGAGACGGGGCGTCTCGGAAACTACGATGTCGGTGCGCGGCGATCATGTCTGGCTGGGCGGCACGGGCGGAGTGGCACTCTTCACCAAGGGTGTGTTCTACGTGATGCAGTGGAAAGACCAGAACCTGCCAGGCAGAGTCTCCGGCGTGTTGGAGACAGAGACCGGCGACCTTTGGATGAACGGCTTCTCCGGCATCACCCACGTCACTGCCGGTGAGCTCGCGCGCTGGCTGCGTGACCCGGCCTACGCGGTTACCGCCGAGCACCTCGACGTGCTCGATGGGCTTCCCGGGCTCTCGACAGAGAGAATTCCAGAACCCTCGCTGGCCGAATCGACTGATGGCCGGCTGTGGTTTGCCACCTCTCGCGGGATCTCGTGGCTGGACCCGGTGTCGCTGCACCAGAATCTGAATCGGCTGCCGCCCCCGGTGATCATCACTTCAATTCTCTCCAACGGAAAGGCCTATCCGGGCTCGAGCGACCTTACGCTGCCTGCGCACACCGATCGGCTCGAAATCAATTACACCGCCCTGAGCCTGGCAATTCCCGAGCGGGTGCTGTTTCGCTACAAGCTCGACGGTGTCGATTCCGATTGGCAGGATGTTGGCACCCGGCGGCAGGCGTTCTATACCCATCTGCCCCCGGGAAACTATCGTTTTCGCGTCATCGCCTGCAACAACGACGGGATCTGGAACGAGACGGGTGCGAATCTGGCGGTAAATATTAAGCCCGCCTTCTACCAAACCTGGTGGTTCCTGGCTCTGATCGTATTGAGCGCGGCGGCTCTTATGTGGTGGATCATTCGGCGCCGCATCGCCGGCATCGCGCGCCAGCTTCAGGAGCGGCTTGCCGAACGGTTGGCAGAGCGGGAACGCATCGCCAGGGAGTTGCACGACACGCTGTTGCAGAGCCTGTTTGGGTTGACGCTGCGATTTCATACTGCCGCCAGCCAACTACCCGCTGGCGATCCCGCCCGTGAGGCGCTGGACGAAGCGCTGCAACAAGCAGACAAAGTCATGCAGGAAGGACGTGAGCGGGTATTGAATCTTCGTGGGCGGCGGCCGCCGCGCGTCAGCCTGGCGGACGCGCTGGCGGAGGTAGGCCATCAGCTTCGTTCCATTCATCCGGCGAATTTTCAGGTCTCGGTGCGAGGCCGGGCGCGGCCCCTGGATGCGGTCGTGCAAGAAGAAATTTTGCTGATCGGCCGTGAAGCGCTGACCAACGCCTTCACCCACTCGGGTGGAAAACATATCGAAGCACAGGTGTGGTACCAACCCACTGCGCTGCATGTGTCGGTGACGGATGATGGCGGCGGTATCGATGAGGCGGTACTGAAGACGGGCTATCGCAGCGGCCATTGGGGCTTGCCGGGCATGCGGGAGCGTGCCGGCAAATTGCGCGGCGAGCTGCGCGTGGGCCGCAGCAAAGAAGGCGGCACGCAAATTGATCTGCAGGTGCCGGGCACCATTGTCTATCGACCCGATCACCCGAAAGGTCCCTGGCCGTGGAACCGCTTTCGAAAAAAAGATGACTTCGCTGCAGACTAAGAACGCACAGCAGAGAGTGGAAATCGCTCGCGGATCTCGTAGTGAGTTCCCTTTGCTCCCGACACACTTTCGTAAAGAACGAACTCTTCCGCAACAAAACAACTGAATCTCGGCTCGCGGTGGATCCTGGCTTTCAATTCGCGAAGCGCCTTCACTCCCTTGCTCTTACTCCGTGCCAGTGTGATGTGAGGATGATAGGGGCGAGTTTCGGGGACAAACCCGCAAAGCCCGGTAGCAGCGGTCACGCGCTGCTGCAGCCTCTCCAATTCTGACGTGAGCCTGACACCGGCAAAGAAAACCCCCGCGCGCTCAAAGAAATCCAGACCCTCCAACTTCACCGGCACTGGCGGCGCGCGCAACTCCTTAAGTCGCGCGACAATGCATTCGTATTCCGGTGTATTGCCCAGAAACTGCAGCGTGATGTGCCACGATTCTTGAGCGCTCCAACGAAGACCGTCCTCACTCGAGTGCAGCCGCATTGACACGGCGGAGAGCTCCTCCATTACCTCAGCCGCGAGTGGAATCCCCACAAAAAGCCGCATGCTAATCCGCCGGCCGCAGCAATTGGCAGAGCCTCTCGAGGAACGGCGCCTGGCTCTTCAAAATGCGTTCTTTCGCTTCTGGGATAGGAAACCAATCCCCGCGATCCACTTCGGCAATCTCGATTTTGCGGCCGGAACGCGGCGGCCACTCTATCTCGCAGCGATTGCTGATCAGCAGGCTGGGGTCGCAATCCCCTTCGAATGCCCAGGCGGTGACAACTTTACCGCCAGCCTGCTGCACCTGGCCGAGACTCACGAAATCTCCTAGTGCGGTGAAGCCCGTCTCTTCCTGAAATTCCCGCTTCGCAGCTTCTAAAGCAGGCTCGCCTGCTGCGTATTCGCCTTTAGAAATAGACCAGGCGCCGAGATCTTTCTTAGCCCACAATGGGCCTCCGGGGTGAACCAAAAAGACTTCCAGCTGACCATGTCGTGACCGATACATCAGCAGCCCTGCACTCTGCTTCGCCATCGCGCGTACCCTTCGCTTTTGAACCTCGACCAGATGAACGGCTTAACAGGCGGAAAAGAAACCGCAGGTCCCTCCACTACGCTACGCTCCGGTCGGGATGACAATTCGGTTGTGCCCGCAAGAGCTCCAGCGGTAAGCACTGACCCCTTAAACCGAATTGTCATCCCGACCGGAGCGTAGCGTAGTGGAGGGACCTGCGGTTTCTTTTCCGGGTATTGCATTAGCTGCTCAACGATGGCCAAGATCGTCCTGCTGGTGGTAATTCGGGTAAGACGGAATGGGCGGCATCGTCACAGGGCGCTCCTTCAACTGCTCCATCACGATGGCCACTGCGCGCTCCAGTTGCATATCGTGACCCGCGGCGACATCTTTCGGCAACTCCTCCACTTCGACATCGGGCGGGATGCCATGACCTTCCACCTCCCATTGGCCGTTCAGACCATAGATCGCGTAGCGAGGCGCGGTGACGGAGCCGCCGTCGATCAGCGTGGGATACCCGCCGATGCCCACCAGGCCGCCCCAGGTTCTTACCCCCACCAGCGTGCCCAGGTTAGCCTTGCGAAAGTACCAGGGCATCGCGTCGCCACCGGAGCCAGCGGATTGGTTGATGATCATCGCCTTGGCGCCGAAAATAGCCCCCTGCGGATCGTGAACCGGTTTCCCGTCACGCTCAATCGCACCACTGAGGATCTTCTGGCTGAGCACATTCACCACGTAATCCGCGATCAGGCCACCCTCGTTGTAACGTTCATCGAGCACCACGCCCTCCTTATCGAGCTGGGCGTAGAAATAGCGGTTGAAGTTTGAGTATCCTGCACCGCCGGTGTTCGGCATGTAGATGTAGGCCACCTTACCGCCGGAAAGTTGATCAACCTTGCGCCGGTTTGACTCGATCCAGTCGATGTTGCGCAGACCGTGCTCGGAATCCGCCGGAACTACCGTGACGTCGCGCCCATCGCTGCCGTCCGGCTTGGTCCCAACCCGTATCACGGTCTGCTTACCCGCAGTACCGTCGAAGAAGCTGTAAAGGTTGTCGGTTGCGTGCAGTTCGCGTCCGTTCACCGCGAGCAAATACTCGCCTTCCACAATATTGATGCCCGGTACAGTAAGCGGCGCGGTGAGCGAAGGTGTCCAGTTTTGGCCGTTATAGATTTTCGCGAACTTGTAGCGGTTGTTATCCACGACGTAGTCCGCGCCCAGCAGGCCGGGCTTGGGCGCACCCTTTCCTTCATCCGGACCGTGAACGAACATGTGACCTACTTGAATCTCACCCAGCATTTCGTTGGAGAGATACGTGAATTCGTCTCGCGAGGCTAACCCATCCACATAGGGCTTGTATTTCGCTTCGATCTTCTGAAGGTCAAGTCCATGCAGGTGCGGATCGTAAAAGAAGTCCCGTTCGATGTGCCAGGTCTCACGATACATTTGCTGCCACTCAGCGCGCGGATCGAGACTAGCCATCATGTCGCCATTGTTGACCGGCTTACCCTGCGGAGCATCGGGTGCGTCCGTCTTAAGCTCGGCAATGGGCGCAAGAAACCAGCTGTCGCCGCGCATGTAGAACAGCTTTTCGCCATTGAATGAAACCGTGTAGCCGGTCAGTCCACTGAGAACTTCCTCCGTCTTGCGCTTTTCGGTGGTAAAGCGCCACAGGGAGCGGATTGGCGGCCCGTCACCGGCAGACGCTCGGCCGACGGGATCTCCTTCGGCCAGGAACAGCACCCCCGTTTTGCCGACAGAAAGGTCGACATAGTTACGAGCCGGGATGGGTAGGGAGAGAATGCGGTTCCCAATGCCCGCCAGATCGATCACCGTGGGCTTAGGCTTTTCCTCTTCTTTCTTCTTAGCCTCGTCTCCCTTGGCAGCGTCTTTCTTATCCGCGTCTTTCTTATCCTTATCCTCCTTATCCTTATCGTCCTCCTTCTTCTTGTTTTCATCGTCGCTCTCCGGGGGCACAGGGGAGGCGCCATCTTTCGCCAACACGACCACGTAAGCGCTGCTGTTGGTCGCACGGTCGAGCGAAGAGAGGTCGATGCCGGCATCGGAGGGACCGTTGTTGGTCGAGGCTGTGAAGTAGAGATACTTGCCACCGGGGTCAAACACCGGGTGCGCGGCATTGCTCATCCCATCCGTGATCTGGGTAGACGTGTGCGTGGCCAGCGAATAGAAGAAAACCGCGTGCAGCTCATTTTCCAGGTCGCGCGTGTAGGCAATCCATTGTGAGTCAGGAGACCAGGAGAGCTCGGTTGAAGGGCCGAAGGAACCGCGCAGGCCAGTGTCGATTTTCACCGGCTTGCCGCCGGCTGCATCGACGTACCAGAGATGCAGATGTTTGTCGGAGAAGGCAATGTGTTTCGAATCCGGCGACCAGCGCGGGCCATAAAAGAAAGAGGGATCCGGGCCGAGATCGATGACCTTGGGCGGCTGCAAACCGTCCTGGTCACGGATGTAGAGTTGGTATTCGCCGGAAGCGTCGCTGAAGTAGGCGAGGGATTTGCCATCAGGCGACCAGCCAGGATCCCGCTCCGCAGAACCAGGGGTCCTGGTTAGATTGCGCGTGTCGCCCTTTTCCGCCGGCAGGGTAAAAATATCGCCGTGCGCCTCGACCGCGACCCGCAGACCTGTGGGCGAGAGGGTAAAGTTTTGCATTTCTTTCGCGGCAACTTTGCCCAGATGCGGGATCAGCGAAGGCAGGTCGCCATGAATGGTAACCGGTACCGCGTGCTCCTGACGGGTGGTCAGGTCATAAAGGTGTAACGACCCGAACTGCTCATATACCAACGCGCCCGGGCCTGCGGCGACGTTCTTTAGGTCGTAGCCATGATTCTCGACCACCTGATCCACTGCCTTGGTGCCGGTGTCATAGCTGAAGAGCGAGACCGGGCCATTGCGGTCGGAAAGAAAATAGACCTTGCTACCCTCCCAGACCGGGCTCGAGTCGTTCGAGCCCTGGCGAGGAATCTTCTCCACGTCCAGCGTCTTCATATTGATCAGCCAGACGGGAGTGGTCTGGCCGCCGCGGTAGCGTTTCCACGCTTCCTGCCACTGCATCACGGGCACATAGGCCAGGGTGTTTCCATCAGCCGAATAAGTGCCTTCGGCCGCGCTCGGGAGCGGCAGCACGACCGGAGTGCCGGTGCCGTCGGCATGCGTACGAAACAGCCGGGGAAAATCCGAATAGCTTGCGTGGGCTGAGGCAAACAAAACATCCTTGCCATCCGCTGTCCAGCCGACCGCATCGTTGCCAGTCGGCTCCCAGGTGAGCCGCCGCGGCACCCCACCCTCGGCGCTCACCACGTATACGTCCGTGAGTTGCTGCTGACGGGCCGAATAGACGATCTGCTTGCCATCCGGAGAGAAGAATGGCCCATCCACCACCGAGTTGACCGAAGTCAATCGCCGCGCTTCCCCGCCCTCGCGCGAAACTGTCCATACGTCATCGGCGTACAGAAACGCGATCTTGTCCTGGCTCAGGGAGGGATGCCGCAATAGCAGCGGTTCCGCTGCGTGAGCGGGGGTTAGACCGGCCACAAGGCAAACAGCCGCACCCACGCGGCAAAGCAGATGACTCCAGCGATTCATGCAGACGCTCCTTGGACGAAGGGGAAGGGAAAAGGCGCCGCACCTTGCGAGCGCATTGGCCTGTCGTATTCAGGCTCCCATTAGATCAATTTCATCTTTCCTCGTAAAGGCGAAGGCCAAGCCCTTACCATGGTGGCATGGCAAATATCATGCGGCTGTTGTGGTTGGGGCTCGATCGCGTGTCCTCTCCTGGCGCAATCATCGGCCGATACTCTTGCATTGCGCGGAACCCTGATCATGCCCGACGGCATCGTCGAGAACGGCACGGTTGTTATCCAGCAGGGAAAAATCGTTGCCGCCGGGACAAAAGTAAAGATGCCCGCGAACGCCACCACCATCGATACGCATGGGATCATCGCGCCGGGCCTGATCGATCTGCACAACCATCTCACCTACAATGTGTTTCCTCGCTGGCACCCGACAGAAGAATTTGGCGACCGGTACGACTGGCAGCAGAAGCCGATCTACAACACCCTCCTGGAATCGCCCCATGCCGGGATGGTCGCAGACGGGCTGGAGTGCGAGATGGAGCGTTATGCGGAAGTGAAAGCTCTCTCGGAAGGCGAGACGTCGGTGGTCGGCAGCCTGGCCAACGCTTGCAGCCAGGGGCTGGCGCACAATCTCGACAGCGAAGACGAGTGGCATGTTGCTTACAATGTATTCCCGCTGCAAATGGCGGAAGCGGACCTCACTCCGATTCGCCAGCGGTTGGCCAGCCATCAGCTCAATGCTTTTCTGATTCATCTCAGCGAAGGCGGTCATCAGGACGCATCCGCGGCACGAGAGTTTGCCATGCTGAAAGGCCGTGGCCTGCTGATTCCCGGGGTTTCGCTGATTCACGGAGTCGCCCTGCAGCCGGAAGATTTCACCGAGATGGCCGCTCATGGAGTCAGCCTGATCTGGTCTCCGCGCAGCAATCTCGAGCTTTACGGCAGTACGGCCGATATCGTCGCGGCCAAGGCGGCGCACGTCAAGATCGCCCTAGCTCCTGATTGGAGCCCCACTGGAAGCGATGGGCTGTTGGCAGAACTAAACTATGCCGCAGCCTGGAACGACGCTCAGACCCCGCATCCACTGACCGATCGCGAGTTGGTTGCCATGGCAACCACTGTTCCGGCCGATTTGATCGGGGCCAGTGGCCGTTTGGGTGCGCTCCAACCCGGGCACGAAGCCGACCTGCTCATCATTCGACCGGAGTTGGAGGGAACAAAGCACGACGCCTGGTGGTCGCTCACGCATGCGACCGCCGCCCAGGTGATGCTGGTGACGGTTGGGGGCGAGCCTGTCTATGGAGATCCTGACTTGTTGGACAAGTTATCGCCTTCGCATCCGGCTGAGCGGCTCGAAGTTTGCGGTAGCAGCAAAGCCCTTCTCTTCACCGGCTTGCACGGACACGTGGATGAAGCGGATGAAACCTGGGCGCACACTGCGGCCACGCTGCAAGCCGCGCTGCGCCACTACGGCCGCAACCTCGCACCGCTGGCGGAGTGCGGCCAATAGCCACCTTATGATACCCGGGCAAAGAACCGCAGGTCCCTCCACTACGCTTCGCTCCGGTCGGGATGACAATTCTGTTGTACCCGCAAGAGCTTCGCGGAGAAATCCTTGCCCCCGCAACAGAATTGTCATCCCGACCGGAGCGAAGCGTAGTGGAGGGACCTGCGGTTCTTGCCCGGGCACCTTACAACCGGGTGCCAATGACTTCCAGATATTCATTGTGGATCAGGGTCGTTCCGTTGTTCGCCTGGTTATGCTTTGACCACAACTGTTCCATGTCATCGCGAAAGGCATCCTGTCCCGCAGCGTCCAACCGGGAAAATGCAACTTTGGTAGGTCCGAAATATTCGCGGAAAAACTGTACGACCTCACGCGGAGAAAACGGATAGTCGATCAGAATCGGACGTCGCGTGGCCTTGATCTCCACGCCATTGGCGCTCAACCGCAGTCGAGCGACGGCTTCATCTCCCCATAACGTGGGCGCAGGAAGTTCAACCGGAGGCGGCACGTGCCGGCGAGTGAGCCGAAACATCTTTCCTGTAAAACCCTCCGGTGTCCAGTTGGCCATGGCGATCTTTCCTCCATGCCTGCAGACTCGGGCAAGCTCGGACGCCACCCGATCCGGGTCTGGAGCGAACATCGCTCCAAACATGCTCATCACTAAATCGAAGTGCTCATCGGGAAAGTGCAAGTGTTCCGCGTCACCCTCTTCCAATGCGATCTTCAGGCCTTCGGTTTCGGCCCTGGCACGCGCCTGTTCCAAAAGGTTTGAGGCGATATCCACGCCGGTAACCCGTGCTCCTTTCCGCGCCGCGGGTATGGCCAGGTTGCCTGTACCGCATGCCACATCCAGCACCTGCATGCCAGGCTTAATATCGAGGATCTCGACAAATTTTTCAGCATACCTGGCGGTATACTCCGCGATCTTGCCGAAGTCGCCTGCCATCCACATGGCGCGCATTTTCTCTTTACCACTCATTAGTGAGCCACGACCTTCTCGCCCCCGCGTGGATCATTTCCTTTTAAGACAAACGTCATGCAAAACATGGTGCCGGCAGCAATCGTCAGCAGCCAGAACGTGTCGATATACGACAGCGTGGAAGCCTGTGCTTGCAGATTCTGATAAATCCGTCCGTAAGCGCCACCCATGGCATCGTGTCCGCTCATCCCGCCCTGCTGCAACTGTTTGGCGATGCCATTGACGGTGCTGCGAACAATCAGGTTGTCGGACGTGAGGTTGCTCCCCAGGCGTTCCTGATGAAATTGGTTACGCCGGGCCAATACCGTGGTCACCGCCGAAGTGCCCACACTGGCCCCAATATTCCGCATAAAGTTCACCAGGCCGGCAACCGCATTGCTCTTGTCCTTGGGTATCCCGTAATACGCGGCTGCAGTTGTGGGAATAAAGACCAGACCCAAAGGCGCATACTGCGCAATCCGAAGCCAGGTGGCAGAGCTGAAGCTAATCAGCAGGTCGATGCGCCGGGTCGATAGCCACATGCTGAAGGTCAGCAGAAGCCATCCGGCGGCGATCAGGTATCGGCCCTGGAATCGCCCCGCCAGCATACCAATGAAAGGCAATGCCCCCAGCAACACAAAGCCCGCGGCGGAAAGCACCATGCCCGCCGACTCCGCGGTGTACCCCAGGTTCGCCTGCAGAAACTGTGGCACCAGGACTGTGGTGGCAAAAGACATACCGCCCACCACGAACATCATCATGCTCGAAGTAGCAAAGTTGAAGTTACCGAACAGCCTAATATCGACGATAGGAGTCTTCTGGTAGAGCTCCCATATGACCAGCGAGAACAGGCATACCCCGGCAATCACCATCAAGGTGACAATGAAGTGGGACCCGAACCAATCGTCCTCCTGCCCTTTGTCCAGCAGGATCTGCAGGGCTCCGACCCCTAGCGCCAGTAACGAGAACCCCACGTAGTCCAGTTTCACTCGCTTACCCAGCAGGCGCGCCCGCGTCAAATAAGGGGGATCTTCCACCAGCGTGTAAACCAGAAAAATCGCCAGGATCCCGACCGGCAGGTTCATGAGGAAAATCCACCGCCAGGAGTAGTTGTCCGTGATCCAACCCCCGAGCGTGGGGCCGATGGAAGGCGCGAAGATCGCCGTCACCCCGTACAACGAAAAGGCAAGCCCGCGCAAACGAGGTGGAAAGGTATCCGCCAGAATGGCCTGCGCCATGGGCTGCAGGCCGCCTCCGCCGCCACCCTGGATCACACGCGAGACCAGCAGAACCCCCAGACTCGGCGCTAACCCGCAGAGCAGAGAACTGATGGTGAAAATGACGATGCAAGTCATGAAGAAGCGCTTGCGCCCGAACAGACTCACCAACCAGCCGCTAATGGGCAGGACGATCGCGTTCGAGACCAGGTACGAGGTAAGCACCCACGTGCTCTGGTCCTGGCTGGCGCCCAGGTTCCCGGCGATATGCGGCAACGCTACGTTCGCGATGCTGGTATCGAGCACTTCCATGAAGGCCGCCAGCGAAACCACGAAGGCGATGAGCCATGGATTTGTCTTCGGCTTCCAGTCATGGTCTGCCTGGGTGAGTGTGGCAGCGGAGGCGGCGCTCATGTAGATCCCTTAGGATGTGCGAGCCGGCAAGGTTGATTCTGAATTCTGATGGACTTAGTTCCTTGGAACTCCGTTTGCTGGAATTGACACAACGGACTCTCCTTTTTACGATGTTATTTGGCACACAGCTTGTGCGTGGATCTGTAGAGTGCTTGCTAAGCCTGGTTTAACTCCCTCCCAGCGATGATCATAGTCAAAGACGTTACAAAAAGGTACGCGCGCGCGGTTGCAGTCGATCACGTCTCCTTCTCCGTAGAAAAGGGCCAGATCGTTGGCTTCCTTGGCCCCAATGGCGCGGGGAAGACAACCACCATGCGCATTCTCACCTGCTTCCTTTCTCCCACCGCCGGGACCGCCTCGGTCGCAGGCTTCGATGTTCTCGAACAGCCCTACGAGGTCAAGAAGCGCATCGGCTATTTGCCGGAAACTCCGCCTCTTTATCCGGAGATGGAAACGGCCGAATATCTGCGCTTCGTGGGCAAGCTCAAGGGCCTTTCCGGCGCAGAACTTGAAAAGCGCGTGAATTATGTATGCGAGCGCTGCTTTGTGGCCGATGTGAAGAACAAGCTTCTGGGCAAACTCTCGAAAGGCTACCG
Organism: uncultured Acidobacteriaceae bacterium; assembly: GCA_963826875.1. Lineage (GTDB taxonomy): Bacteria > Acidobacteriota > Terriglobia > Terriglobales > Acidobacteriaceae > PALSA-350. Next base: position 298,981 of record CAWGYP010000008.1, read on the forward strand.
CCAAAGGGTGGGTTTGGCGCAGGCAATCATTCACAATCCAGATGTGTTGATTCTCGACGAACCGACCGCGGGCCTGGATCCCAAGCAAATCAATGAGACGCGCGACCTGATCAAAGGCCTGGCCGGCGATCACACCATTATTCTCAGCACTCACATCCTTCCGGAAGTCGAACAGACCTGCGAGCAGGTGCTCATCATCAACAAGGGCAAGCTGGTCGCCACCGACTCTGTGCGCAACCTGCAGGCGCGCGCCCGCGATGCGGAAACTCTGTTGCTCGAAGTTGCCGCACGGGATGGCCAGCCCGATCCCCTGCTCGTACAGCAAAAGCTCGAAGCCATACCAGGAGTCAGCCAGGTGCTGTGCACCGATCGCAAAGACGCCGGGCTGCTCTTTGAAGTGCAGAGTCAGAAGGGACAGCTGGTGCGAGGGGACCTGGCGCGCGCCGTCGTTGCTTCGGGTTGGGACCTCTGTGAACTCCGCCCCGCCGCCAGAAGCCTGGAAGAAATCTTTCTCCAGCTCACCGGAAGCGAGGCTCCCCAGTCATGAGAAATATCTGGACCATCTGCAGCAAAGAGCTCAGAAGTTATTTCGTTTCTCCCATCGCCTATCTTTTGTTGACCATGTTTGCCCTGATCTTCGGGTTCTTCTTCTGGAACGCACTCGGTTATTTCGTTATCTCTGGGCTGGAGATGCAACTACGCGGCCAGAACTTCCCCATGAACGTCAACGAGCAGATCATCCGCCCTCTGCTCTCGAACGCCAGTGTGGTCGGACTCTTCTTTATTCCCATGATCACCATGCGCCTCTTTGCCGAGGAAAAGCGTTCCGGCACCATTGAATTGCTGGCTACCTCGCCGGTTCGCGATATCGAAGTGATCGTGGGAAAATGGCTGGCGGCGATGATCCTCTACGCCTGCCTGCTCTTATTCACTGCGATTAATTTTGCTTTCCTCTTTCGCTATGGTCACCCGGACTGGAAGCCGCTGGCCGTGGGTTACCTTGGCCTGCTGCTGCAAGCGGGCACACTGCTTGCCCTGGGCACCTTCATTTCGACCCTAACCAAAAACCAGATCATTGCCGGGGCGGCGACCTTTGGTGTTTGCCTCCTGCTCTGGGTATTGGAGTGGACCAGCGGTTATGAATCGGCAACCTGGGCCCATGTGCTTGCCTATCTTTCGGTCATTACTCACTTCGAATCCTTCGCCAAAGGAGTGATCGAGGTGAAAGACGTCATCTTCTATCTCAGTGGGATTTTCCTTGGGCTCTTTTTCACCGCGCGCTCCATGGAATCCCTGCGCTGGAGGTCCTAGATGGCAAGTCAGTGGCTAAAGGCAAGGCAGACCAAGTACGGAGCGTACGCGGCGATTTATATCCTGGTGGTAATCGCCATCGTGGTGGTAGCGAATATGCTGGCCGATCGCTACAACAAGTCCTACGACACCACCTCGAACAAACGGTACAGCCTGTCCGACCAGACGAAAAAAATCATAGCCGGGCTCAAACAGGATGCCACCATCACCTACTTCAACCAGAGCACGCGATTCCAGGAGGGGAAGGATGTTCTGGAGCAGTATGCGAACCTCTCTCCAAAGATAAAGATTGCGTACGTAGATCCTGATAAGAGTCCACAGGTGGCGCGGGCCGCTGGGATCCGCGACTTTGGTACCGCTGTGGTACAAATCGGCGACAAGAAAGAGACGGCGAAAAGTCTCACCGAGGAAGGCATCACCGGAGCGTTTATCCGCGACCTCAAAGGAACCACGCGTACGATTTGTTTCGTAACCGGCAGTGGAGAGCATCCGATCGACGAAACTGAGCGCGACGGCTTCTCGCAATTCAAAGATCTTTTGGCCAAGGATGAGTATCAATCCAGGTCCATCGATCTGCTGCAAAAGGCGGAAGTCCCAGCCGATTGCACGACCCTGGTCATCGCCGGTCCCACTCACGATTATCAGCAGCCGGAAGTGGATGCGATCAAGAACTATGTCCAGAACGGCGGCCGCGCATTCTTCATGCTTGATCCGCCGGTTCAGTTCGGGCGTTCTTCCATCGCCGCTAATGACGCCCTGACAGGTCTTTTGCAGAGCTGGGGTGTGACCCTGGACAAGAACATGATCCTCGACCTGAACCCGGTCGGCCAGCTCGCCGGGCTGGGTCCGCAGGTGGCACTGGTCACGACCTATAGCAGCCAGCCCATCGTGTCGCAGATGCGCGGCAGCGCCGTCGGATTCCCGCTCTCTCGCTCGCTGGACATAAAAAATACGGATAAGACGACTGTCGAGAAACTCTTTGATTCCTCGAGCAGCAGCCTGGCAACGTCGAACCTGAGTTCTCCGGAGGTGAGTGTTGCCGATCCCAACAACCGCAAAGGTCCGTTGACCATTGCCGCGGCGGGCACTTATAACACCGGTAAGCAAAACTCGCAGGGCCGCTTTGTTGTGACCGGCAGCTCCTCCTGGGCTGCGAATCGCTTTCTTGGTTTCAACGGCAACGGTGATCTGGCATCAAACGCGGTGAACTGGTTGTCGTCTGACGAGGATTTGATCTCTATCCGGCCCAAGCCGCAGGAAGATCGCCGCATCACCATGACCAGGGCGCAATTGAACCTGGTGCGGGCAACCAGTCAATTCGTGTTGCCGCTGATGGTGGTGGTCGCCGGAACGCTTGTCTGGTGGAAGAGAAGATGAAGTTTCGTGGTCTGATCATTGCGGTGATTGTTCTGGCCGCATTGGCCGGCGTTCTTTACTGGTCGCAGCACCGCAAGCCTGCCGCGGAAAGCGCCGCCGTTTCGCCCAGCGCCACGCCGGTTATTCTTAAAGTGGATCCATCCACTGTGACTCAGCTCGTGATCAAGCAGAAGGGTCTGGATCCAGTCAAGCTCCAAAAGACAGACGGCAAATGGCAGATCACCGAACCTAAGCCGTACCGGGCTGATCAGGATGCGGTCACCGGTGTGCTTTCGACGCTGTCGGCAATAAGTGCAGACCGCGTGGTTGAGGACAAGGCCACCGATCGCAAGCAATACGGATTAGAGGAACCGGCAGCAGAAGTGGAATTAGGGACGCACCAGCTGATGCTGGGTGACGACACGCCGGCAGGTGGAGACGTCTACGCCGGGGTCGCGGGGGATCCAAGAGTCTTCACCGTTTCCAGCTATACCAAGACCAGTCTGACCAAGAGTCTGAACGATCTGCGAGACAAAAGCCTGTTGACCCTGAACCCGGACAAAGTGAGCCGTGTAGAGCTGCTCAAGAAGGGTCTGGATCTGGAGTTCGAACGCACCAAAGACGGCTGGCAGATCCTGAAGCCATCTACCTCCCCGGCGGACGCCACTGCAGTAAACGATCTTGTGCAAAGTCTTACCAGCGCCAGAATGGACTTCACCTCTGCCGGCGATCCCCCCGCTGACTTCGCGCACGGCACGGCGGTGGGAACCGCGAAGCTGACGGGAGACAAAGGCGAGCAGACCCTCGAAGTGCGTAAAAACAAGGATGACTACTACGCGAAGTCAAGCGCCACGGAAGGAACGTACAAAGTCGATTCCAGCATCGGACCAGCGCTCGACAAGAAGCTCGACGACTTCCAACCCAAGAAAAAGTCCTAACGTCGGGCTTTTAGACTCTGCGTGAGTACCGAAAAAGAAGCCGCAGGGCCCTCCACTGCGATTCGCTCCGGTCGGGATGACAATTCTGTTGTGCCCGCATTAGCTTCAGCGAGAGACACCTGATCCCCGCGATAAAATTGTCATCCCGACCGGAACGTACCCGGATTTCCCACTTCGCACTGCTAGCAACGGCGACAACCAGAATCCGAAACTCTTCATTTGGAACTGCAAAAGCCTCCGATATCCTCGAAAAGTTGCCGCGCCCAAACTTCTCTCGATAAACCACTATCTGTGCGACAAATTGCACCAGCGCGAATACGACCCTTCCGGAGCGGTATAAGTTCGGAAGGAAAGTACTCATTTATCTAGAAAGATGTAACCCAGGTATGTATATCGCGTCCTATGAGCGTGGCGAAGTAAGAGGAATCAAATGTTAAAAGGAGAATTTATGAAGAACTATGGAGGCAGTCTCATCGCACTAACACTGCTGTTTGGATTGAGTGTAGCCGCAAAAGCAGAGGGCGGGCCCGGGACCATTGTAAATTTGCCCTTCGCTTTTGTGGTCAACGGAAAGGTACTTCCCGCAGGTACATACACGGCGAGTCAATTGTCGTTCGAGCGTAACGGTGCACTTAGGATCACCAACCGTGCCACTGGTAAAAGCGTGCTTGTGGTCCCCATTGAGGTCGAAGACGCCGCTACCTCCATGCCCCACGTAACTATCCAGCAGGTTGGGGAACAACACTTTCTCAGGGCTATTCAGTCCGCAGACAACGTTTATAACATCCCGGTATCTCCTTCAGCGATCATGGAGGCTGCCGCGAAACCACACGACCCCGGCGCTATGTCAGGACATGCCGGAGGCAACTAGATCGTCCGCGGGCTTTCTCTCATGGCTTCCAAACACACTCTTTACAACGTCGTTCCGGAGCGGAAGAGGTTCACGAACCCCCTCCCCAACCAGGGAGGGGTGAACCTTCTCTAAAGTTGAAACGCCGTGTACTCGCTACGCTCAGCGCCTTCGAGATCTAGAGGAAGGTGGCGATCTCTTGCAAAGGTTTCTTGGTAAGCAACGGTACCCTTGCGTTGCCGGCCGGGTACCCTACGACCAGAACGAGAAACGGGCGCTCCTGCACCGGACGGCTGAGAATCTTATTCAGAAATCCCATGGGACTTGGGGTATGGGTCAAGGAGACCAGGCCGGCATGGTGGATGGCGGTAATGAGGATTCCTGTGGCGATGCCTACCGACTCCTGCACATAGTAATGCTTTACCTTACGCCCGTCTGGAAGCAGACTGTAACTCTGGGCGAAGATCACGATGAGAAATGGAGCGTGCTCCAGAAACGGCTTGTGCTCATCGGTACCAAGCGGGGCCAACGCGTCCAGCCATTCCTGCGGGGCCTTATGTTGGTAGAACTGCTGTTCTTCCTTTTCTGCTTCAATGCGTATCTCTCGTTTGATGGAGGCGTCGCTTACCACAACGAAATGCCAGGGCTGCAGGTTTGCACCGTTCGGGGATGTCCCCGCTGCAAGCAAGCATTCCTCAATCACTTCCCGTGGCACCGGGCGGTCGGCAAATTCCCGCACCGTGCGCCGGCGCTGTATGTCGGCTCGAAACTCGGTAGCGCGGCTCTTCATTTCTTCAACGGAGTACTCCCGATATGCGGGCAGCGGGGTAGAACGAAATCCTGCCACATCAATCTCCTGACGGCGAGCCAAATTCAACATCAGCACTCCTGACAAGGGTAGCAGGTGGATGCTTGCTAAAGCGCTTCTGGCACCTGGCACTCTGACGTGGCACCAGACTCGCCTTGGGGCCCCCGCACTTTCCTGAACAAAGCTCGTAACTTTTTCCTCTCCCGCGACTCCAACACCACAAAGCTTCCAGAGATGAGCGCTCTCAACCTCTGAAACGCAACACAGACGAAATGAAGTCGAATTGTGTACGAGGTGCGAGATGTGGTTCGGGGCCACTGCCGTAGTCCTATCTACTTTGTCGTTGACTTGGGTGAATGCCGCCTCAGGCTTAGACAACAATCCAACTGCTCTCGCCGCCCTGCAGACGAAAGCAGAGCAGGCCGAGCCGAGGGACCGATGCTTTCTCTATGCCAAACTCGTCAGCCAGATGACCGACCTGGCGGGCCAGGAGTTACATTCCGGGGACTTCGAGCGTGCTTCTGAGACCCTTAAGCTGATTGCAAAGTATGCAGAGAAAATCCATATGGGTGTTGCCGGCAACAGCAAGAAGATAAAAGATGCGGAGGTGCTGATGCAGCGCACCTCCTTTCGCCTGAAAGACATCCTCGGCGAAGCTTCGTATGAAGACAGGCAGGCTTTGCAGGCGACGCTGAAGCAGCTGGATCAAGTTCAGGCGCAGCTCATGATGCAGGTCTTCAAACAATAGCTTGTCTCTGGTTGTTTTCCCGGCCGGGGTGAACCCCAATCCTTGGGGCCACAGAGCCAGCCTGTTCGTCCGATCCGTGCCTACAAGCAGACATCCCCACTTGAAGTTCGAAGTCGATAAATGCCAGACGAACCTGATCTCCTTTTCACGTTTACAACGTCACACTAAGCAGGCATCGTCCTTTACCTCCACTTATTACTCTGTCGAGTAACAAGTGCGTTGGTGCGTTCAGTTCCATTAGTCAGTAATGCACGCTAAGAGTAATTTATTTCGAATTAGATTTATGTTGTAACTTACGTCGCGCAGCAGCGTCTCACGGCCGAAGTTGTTATCCGAACGATACAACGGAGGCAGACATAATGAAGGAGCAACCAACAGCTGCGATTCGCAATGGCCAGTGCGAACAATTATTTCCGCAACCTCTCAGACACCCGGTCTTATTTCTGGTGCTCTTATTTCTTTCCACCACGGCAGCATTCGCGCAGTTGACCACCGCTGACATTCTTGGCACCGTCACCGACCCCTCGGGCGCCAGTATCCCGAACGCCACCGTTACCCTCACCAATCTCGGAAACAACCAACAGCGCACCGTCCAGTCCAATGGCTCCGGAGACTACACCTTCACGCTCCTTCCCATCGGACATTACTCTATCTCGGTGAAAGCCGGCGGATTCCAGGAGTCGATCACCAAAGACCTTGCTGTCGAAGCAGGCGACCGTGCGCGTGCCGACGTCCACCTCCAGGTTGGTTCAGCGTCCGCCGTCGTTGAGGTGACTGCGACCACACCCCTGTTACAGGCTGACAGCGCGACCGTAAGCTCCACCGTGACGGCAAAAGCCGTGCAGGATCTTCCGTTGAACGGCCGTAACTTCGTCCAGCTGGTGCAGATTGTTCCCGGCGCCAACGAGGGTCCTGGAAACGGACTGACCAGCGGCGGCCGTCCGGACGATCGTCGTCAGACCGCCAGCTTCTCTGTAAACGGTCAGGATGACACGCTCAACAACTACACCATCGACGGGATTGACGATAACGAGCGCATCATCGGAACCATCGGCGTGCGCCCCATCGTCGAAGCCATCGACGAGATCACTGTACAAACCAACAACTACACTGCGGAAGCCGGGCGTACCGCGGGCGGCGTCGTGAGTATCGTGACGCGCGCCGGCACCAACCAGTTTCACGGCACCGCGTATGAGTTCTTCCGCAACGACATCTTCGACGCCCGCAACGTCTTGCAGACAACCGGCAGCAAACCCGAACTCCGTCAGAACCAGTTTGGTGGCAGTCTCGGTGGACCTATCTGGAAAAATCGCACCTTCTTTTTCGGTGACTACGAGGGCTTCCGCGAGGTGAATGGTCTTACCTATACCAAAACAACTCTCACCCAAAACGAGTACAACGACGTCAACAGTCTCAATGGCGGGTCGCCACAGCTTCTGCTCAACGCCGGAAACGGCACCCAGGCGCTAGCCGTTGATCCAATCGCTCTGGCTTACCTGAAGCTGTATCCCGCTCCGAACGCCGGCGCTGCCGGTGCGCTGTCCAATAATTACATCACCAGCCCCAACCGGACGCAGTTCGCGAACAGCTTCGATGTGCGCGTGGATCATAAGTTCAACGACCGCAATCTCTTCTTCGGCCGTTACGACTACAACAAAGTCAACACCTTCACGCCTCCCGGCCTTGGCATCAATGCAGCAACCGGACTTGAGATAAGCGGCGGCCAGTTTGACTTCGACGGTCCGGCGACCGATACCGCTCAGCAGTATGGCTTCGGCTATACTCACATCTTCACCCAAAACCTGCTGGTCGACCTCCGCGCTGCCTTCACCCGCATCAACAATCTCTCACTGCCCCTCAACTCGACGGGCAACAGAAGCGCAGATGCCATCGTGGCCGGAGGTTTGGGCACGTTCGCGTCGAACCTGAACAGCCAGTCGACCAACCTGACGCCGATCGGCTTTCCTGGTTTGAGCGACATCGGTGACGGCTCGTTCGTTCCCTTACAAGATATTGACAACACTTTTCAGTATCTCGGAACAGTAAGCTGGACCAAGGGTGACCACAATGTCAAGTTCGGGGCCAGCCTCCTTCGCCGGCAGGCGCGCAACGTGCAAAGCCCCTATGTAGGCGGTCAATACACTTTCGGACTGCCTACCGACTCGTCCCCTGCACCCGGTTCAACCGTTTTACCAACCGCGACGCAACAGCGCGACAACGGGATCGCATCCAGTCTGACCGGTGCTTTTAGCGGTGAGCAGCGCCAGGTGGACTTGACGGCGCCCGACTATCGCACCTGGGAGCCAAGCTTCTTCGTCCAGGACTCGTGGAAGGTCACACCCAAGCTGACCGTGCTCTATGGGGTTCGCTATGATCTTTTCACCCCCTTCACCGAGGCCCACAACCGCATTTCGAATTTCAACTTCTCTGAGGCCCTTGGCTTGAATCCCGCAGACGTCACCAGCGCGCTGAAGATCGCCAACGTCAATGGAGTGAATGGTCACGCTGGGATCTCCACCGACTACTCCAACCTGGCTCCGCGGGTCGGCTTCGCCTACTCGGCTGCGCCATCGACCATCATCCGCGGCGGTTTCGGTATCAGCTACTTTCCCGGGAACTACACCTCCAACACCGATCTGAAGAACGTACCCTTCCTCTCGAACTTTCAGCCCAATTGCCAGGCGGCGATAGCGATCCAGATTGAAACCAACTTTCTCGGCGCCGGCCACAGCGTTGGCAATGGCCAATGCGCCGCGGGTTATAGCTCCTTCGATCAGGGTCTGCCCATACCCACAGCACCCAATGTTTCCAACCTGCAGAACCTCAACCCGCTCTCTTTCAACACGGAAAGTCCCAACTTCAAGTCCGCTGTCATTGACCAGTACAACCTGCAAGTCGAGCAACAGTTCGGCGCCAACGTATTCACCATCGGCTACGTCGGCAACGTCGGGCACCACTTGCCGCAGGTGATCAACGACATCAACCAACCCGCACCGTACAGCACCAACCCCAATAGCCCTCTCTACCAGCCAGGCACAGCCATTCGTGCCAATAGCGGACCGCGCAAACTGGATCCCCAGTTTCCCGGAGGCAACCTCAGCGGGGTAGGCCTGGTGCAGAGTGAAGGCGTCTCCAACTACAACGGTCTACAAGTCGCTCTTCAGCGGCGCTTCACCAAGGGTCTGGCTTTCGATGCAAACTACACCTGGTCCAAGGCTCTTAGCGACAATACGGGGTACTCACAGGAAGGCAGCCAGGAGGGCTTCAGCGATGCTGACCCAACCCGGCTTAGGCAGATCGAGTACGGTATTGCGGAGAATGATATCCAGAACCGCTTTGCTCTCTCGTTGAATTACCAATTTCAGTATGGCAAGAGCTGGACAGGGATAGCGAAAGAGGCGCTTGCCGGTTGGGAGATCAACACCATAAGCGTCTTTCAGAGCGGTAAGCCTTTCACCATTCTCAACAACGGAGGCAATGCCGGGCCGGGCAATAACGACACCACGACTTACATTAATCCTTCCACTGGGCAATCGGTCACCGAGTCCTACGGGGATCGCGCGGTACCGAATAACGGCGGCGGCAGGGATCGCCCGAACACTCTCGGCGACCCTCGTGGAAACAAGTCCAAGGCCGAGTTCTTCAACATCGCCGCCTTCGCACCTCAGCCTACCGGGGAAGTTGGCAATACGCCGCGCAACTCCCTCTTCGGCCCTGACTTCCGTCACGTGGATTTGTCTCTCTTCAAGAACTTCGCGGTGACGGAGCGCGTAAACCTGCAGTTCCGTGCTGAGGCCTACAACATCAGCAACACGCCCAGCTTCATCTTCCCGCTGGGCGACAGCAGTACGGAACTGGGCAGTACTAACTTCGGCGTAGTCAGCAACTTCGATCCAAACTACACCCCGCGCCTTTACCAGTTCGCACTCAAAGCGCAGTTCTAACCCAAGTCAGCGATGCAACCACCGGGCTTGCTCGAGTCCGCTTGGCGATCTTCCCCGACCACAACCGCCGGGTGCCCCGGCGTTTGGGGTCGGGGAAAAGTCTTAGACCGACGGCACCCTCAAATCGCCGCCAGTCATACGCGCCGGCTTTTCCAGACCAAGCATGCCTAGCAGGGTAGGCGAGATATCTCTCAGCGACCCGCCGTCACGGAGCCGATATTTAGCCGCGTCCTCACTTACCAGGATCACCGGAACCGGATTTGTCGTGTGCGAAGTATGGGGACCACCCGACGCCGGATCAACCATCAACTCAGCATTCCCGTGATCCGCAGTGATCAGCATCGACCCGCCCCGCTGCTTGAGCGTCTGATAGATACGTCCCAGGCAGGCATCAATGGTTTCAACACCCTGAATCGTGGGCTCCAGCTTGCCTGAGTGCCCTACCATATCGGCGTTGGCAAAATTCACCACCACCAGGTCAAACGCCGGATCACCAATTGCCTTGATTACAGCATCCGCAATCCCCGCCGCACTCATCTCCGGCGCCAGATCGTAGGTCGCTACTTTCAGCGAAGGCACCAGGACGCGGTCTTCCCCCGCAAAGGGCTTCTCGATTCCGCCATTGAAGAAGTACGTGACGTGAGCATACTTCTCCGTCTCCGCAATGCGCAGATTGCGCAGGTTCGCTTGCGCCAGCATATCCGCCAGCAGGTTCTCCATGGACTCGGGCAGGATCACCATAGGCAGAGTGAACTGCTTGTCATACTGGGTCATGCACACGTAGTGCAGCCCCTTGGGCACCTCCGCCGGCGGAATCATCTGGTCCTGATCTTCGGCCCCGGGCAAGCTCTTGCCATCATCCTTCGTCAGCCCGCTATTCCGTGCCAGCACGCGCGTAATCTGGCGCACTCGATCGGCGCGATAGTTGAAGCAAATGCACGCATCTTCATCCCGCACCGGGCCCACCGGCTTTCCGCCCGCATCCACCACCACAAACGGCTCCACGAATTCGTCCGTCATCCCATTGTGGTAGCACTCCTTAACCCTCGCGATCGGATCGGAATACCCACCGCCGTCGGTCTTGCCCATCATGACATCGAAGGCCTTCTTTTCCCGCTCCCATCGCCGGTCTCGATCCATGGCGAAGTAGCGGCCGCCCACGCTGGCAATCTTGCCGACGCCGATTTCGTCGATCTTGCGTTGCAGTTTTTCGAGATACCCGGCGCCGCTGGTGGGCAGCGTGTCGCGCCCATCGAGGAATGCGTGGACAAACACCCTCTCCACCCCGTGCTGCTTCGCCGCCAGCAACAGGGCGTGCAAATGCTCTTGCTGCGAGTGCACCCCGCCGTCAGAAACCAGGCCCAGCAAATGCAGAGCGCGGCCCTTCTCGCCCGCATGCTTCAGCGCGGCGACAATCACCGGATGGCGAAAGAATTCTCCCGACCGAATCAGATCGTCGATGCGGGTGATATCCATGTGCACCACCCGGCCCGACCCAATGTTCAGATGGCCGACTTCACTGTTGCCCATCTGCCCATCGGGCAGGCCCACGAAGTGATCCGAAGCATGAAGTAAACTGTTAGGAAATTCGGCCAACAGCTTGTCGTACGTAGGCTTGCGGGCTAGCGCGACTGCATTGGCAAATTGCTCCGCGCGGTAACCCCAACCATCCAGAATTGTCAGAACTACAGGTTTTTTAGGCGCCACGTTTACTCCCCGGCGTTGACTGCTTCTCTGCCGAGGAACTCCGCGCCTTGCCCCAGTTCCTCCTCGATCCGCAGCAACTGGTTGTACTTGGCAATGCGATCGGTGCGCGAAGCAGAGCCGGTCTTGATCTGCCCCGCACCTGTGGCCACCGCCAAGTCGGCGATGAAGCTGTCTTCTGTCTCGCCGCTACGATGGGAAATTACGGAAGTGTATCCATAACGGCGGGCCAGCGCGATCGCCTCAAACGTTTCGCTCACGGTCCCGATCTGGTTCACCTTAATAAGGATCGAATTCCCAATGCCTTCTTCAATGCCTTTCTGCAGCCGTTCCGTGTTGGTCACGAACAGGTCATCGCCGACCAACTGCACCTTATCGCCCAGCTCTTTAGTAAGGAACTTCCAGCCCGCCCAGTCATCTTCCGCCAGCCCGTCTTCGAGCGAGATGATGGGATACTGCCGCACCCAGCTCTCCCAGAACCGCGTCAACTCTTCGCTCGTTTTCTGGCTCTTGTCGCTCTTCTTGAAGATGTACAGTCCTTTTTCCTTATCGAAAAACTCGCTCGCCGCGGGGTCGAGCGCGATGGCAATCTCTTCCCCCGCCTTGTATCCAGCAAGTTGAATGGCTTCGAGGATCACCTCGATCGCTTCCACATTCGACTTCAGGGAAGGAGCAAAGCCGCCCTCATCCCCAACGGACGTGCTGTATCCCCGCTTCTTTAACACGCCCTTCAAGGTGTGGAAGACTTCGACGCCCCACCGCAGTGCATCGCTGAAACGCTCTGCACCCACGGGCATCACCATAAATTCCTGAAAATCCACGTTGTTGTCGGCATGCGCGCCGCCGTTGATGATGTTCATCATCGGCACCGGCAGCAGGGATGCATTCACCCCGCCCAGGTAGCGGTAGAGAGGAATTTGCAGAGCATTCGCTGCCGCCCGCGAGCAGGCCATGGAAACCGCCAGAATGGCGTTGGCGCCCAGCTTGCCCTTGTTCTCCGTTCCGTCGAGAGAGATCATGGTGGCATCGATCAGGCGCTGATTGGCAGCATCCATACCCGTCAATTCGGGGGCAATTACACTCTCCACGTTCTCTACTGCCTGCAGCACTCCCTTGCCCAGGTAGTGCGCTTTGTCACCGTCGCGCAACTCCACTGCCTCGTGCTCGCCGGTGGAAGCCCCGCTGGGGACTGCTGCCCGGCCCATAGCGCCGCTCGCGAGAAGCACATCGGCTTCTACCGTCGGATTCCCCCGGGAATCCAGAATCTCGCGTGCGTGAACGGCAACAATTTCGGTCATATCGCTCCTTGTAATTTGGTGTTGTAAACGATTTTTGAGAGGTATCCGGCGATCGACGGAGATCGGCTTTCCGTCTGCTCCGCCAATCATGCTGACAAAACTTCCCACCCGCTGCACCAAATCAAATTCTAGCAAAGCAAACCGCGGTGTTACCCCCGTGGTTCTTTCCTTCTCTTGTTGGCGTCGCGGATGTAAGCTTGAACTAATCTGTAGGTGCACTATCAGTGCACTTAGCGTCAGGTTAGGACTAGCTATGACAATGTCACGTTTAACACTCGCCGCCGCGGCTTCCCTACTTCTGAGTACTCCGTTTCTGTTAGCCCAAGCCAAGCCGAGTCCGTATGAAGGCGTTTCCACGCCGCCTGCGAACGATGCCATCAACACCACGGAACAGGCCCCTGCCCCTCCACCAGCGGCGGCTGCACCGGCACCTGCCGCAGCAGCTGCACCAGCACCGGCGGCAAAAACCAATCCTGACGCTGGCATCATCGAAACGCCGCTGCCAGCTTCAGCAGGCGACTACATGCCGCACCACGAGGCTCTGCATCCACGCAACTTCGACGGTTCCGCCGGCAAGGACGACGACATTGTCACCTACGTGCCTGGGCCGGCGAATGCTTTACCGGAAGGCACCGTCTTCAAGGTGCGCATGTTGCAGGATATCGACGCTGGGTCCACGACCGCGAACACCCCTTTCCGGGGAACGGTGGCTGAGGATGTCATGCGGAACGGCAAAGTCGTCATCCCGGTCGGTTCCGAGGTGCGCGGTAGGGTGGTTTACGCGGCTGCCGGCAACCGGCTCAACGGCGGCTCTGTCATTCATCTCCGTCCTGATGAGTTCGTCCTTCCTGACGGCACTCGCTACCATCTGCACGCCCAGGTGATTGATACTATCGGCTCCGATACCAAGGTCAAGGGTGAAGGAAACATCGCCGCCAATGAACATGGCAAGCGGACCCTTGTGGAACTCGGTGCGGGAGCCGGTGGCGGAGCGATCATTGGCGCCGCCGTAGGGGGTGGTGTCGGTGCAGTGGTAGGCACAGCCGTAGGCGCAGGTGTGATGACTGCGCACTGGTTGCGGACTAATTGGTCAGCCAATCTGCCGGCGCAATCGACGGTGGTCTTCAGCCTGACCGATCCAATGTTTCTGAACCCGGTGCAAGACCAGAAGACTGAGCTACTGCCGCAGACTTTCTAAAATAACCGAGCCGCAGATCCTGGATCCCAGGGCCTGCGGCTCGGCCAACCCGTTCCTGTTCACACTCCTCCCTCCTGTTCGCGTTGTCATCGGCTTAAACAAGAAGAGACAGACCTTTGATGGTGCTTCGCCCCGTCTTCCTTAACCCACGTGCGCTGGTGCGAACGTGGGGCACCCGTTCAGAGTTGTGTGAGTGGAAGAGTGGATTGCCAGGACACTTCTTTTCGAGTTGCTGCGAGTAGAGGAGTGGACTACCTGGGCACTCAGCGGGCGCCAGAGCCGAAACGTTTGCACCAAACGGGTGCGTTTTATGGGGTATGACTAGGGCCAGTGGCGCCTTCCTGGCGAACGATCTGGGCCCTCAGCGGGGTCCAGATTAGCTTGTAACGGGCGCTCTTGCGTACATTGGCCACGACGCTGGGGCGAAAACAGGCCAGGCAGGTGCCCCCTTCGCGGCGCACGCTGGGATAGATGATGCCCAGCGAACCCAACGCCATCAGTTCAACCGCCAGTTGCTGCGAGCGCTTGTAGCTGGTGGGGCTTAAGGCCTCATCCCCGATGCCCCGAAGGTCATGGAAGGTATTTGTAAAATCAGCCAGGTAGTCATCGTAGCCGATCTCTTCCCGTTCACTCCAGTTGATTTCCGCAAACTCAATGCTCTTGTGAAACAGCACCTCGGCCTTTGCGGTCGCCAGCTCGAAGGCGGCATACCAGGCGCCACGCTCAGAAGTTGAGAAGCGCGCGCCCAAGGGGTTGGCGTGGGTAAACGCGGCGTTGATGACGCGATAGTTGGGCACGTGGAAGACGAGTTCCTTAGAGTCGATACCGGGAGTCCGGTCTTCTTCCGCCAGCAAGCGCGCGTTGGTCGCGTCATCAAGCTGGAAGATGAACTTGAGATCTTCGTCGTCGGCAATGCGGGTGAGCACCGAGTCGTTGTTTGGAGAATATTTCGCCGGGAGTAACCGGTGAGTATCGAAACGGCGCAGATTGGTTAAGGGAATATCCATCAGCCACCGCGGCGGGCATCGAGCAGGCGGCGAACCGTGTCCATAGCCCGCTGGCCTCCGTGCAGGATGTAAACGAGTGGGGTACGGCCGGCAAATATGGGGTTGGTATTAGGTAACTGCATCCATTGATCGGCCAGTCGCTGGCTGTAAAGGATGTTGAGTGCCTTGAAGATCCCAATCAGATACGAAATGCGTTCCAGCCTGTCCTGATCCAGGGGTTTGGTGCTGCCCGGGTTTGCCTTGAGCTGATAGTAGGAACCGTTGGAGATGCCGCCGAGTAGCTGACGCGTGTCTTCATCACTTATGTTCCAGCGATCAACGATCTTAAACAGGGCTTTCATGGCCGCCGGGGACAGGCGGCGACGCTCGTCAAGACGAGAAAGGTCAGGCAACACCGGAGGAGAGTAGTGCGTATCGGGATAGGCGAGAATGCCGGGAGGCCGTTTGGACATTGAGATCGAACTCTCCAATTATGGAGAATTATAACTCCATTTCTTCAGGAGCCTATTCCCTGGCCAGGAAATAAACGACTCCGGTAATCGCCGCGGTCAGAAATACCCAGGCAAATTGATACCAGTAGAAGAAAGGGAAGCCAAAGAGCTCCGGGGTTTGGCGGGCGTAGACAGCGGGAAAGAGCAAGCCGATGGCAGGAAGGAGGAGAAGCCAATTCCAGCGAGTGCTGTGCTTCATGGCACAAATTATAGACTGGATGCATGAAGCGCCGGATGATTGAGCACTATGAGGTGATTCGCAAGTTGGGCGCGGGCGGCAGTGGAGTGGTGTACCTGGCCAACGACACGCTGCTGATGCGGCCAGTAGTGCTGAAGATATTGAAGCGCGGCGCACTGACGATCGAAAAAATGCGGACGACGGTGCTCCGCGAGGCCCGACTGGCTTCGGCCATCGAGCACCCCAATGTCTGCGCTATTTACGACGTGGGCGATTCCGAAGACGAAGCCTACATCGTGATGCAATACGTGCCGGGCGAGTCGCTGGACAAAATTATCGCCAACGGTCCGGCCAGCGTGCAGCTTGGCCTTTCGGTGGGTATCCAGATT
Source organism: uncultured Acidobacteriaceae bacterium (assembly GCA_963826875.1). Taxonomy (GTDB): domain Bacteria; phylum Acidobacteriota; class Terriglobia; order Terriglobales; family Acidobacteriaceae; genus PALSA-350. The sequence continues at coordinate 315,201 of CAWGYP010000008.1, forward strand.
GCGGATGGTTTGAGCGCGGCGCACAGGATGGGGATTTTCCATCGCGACCTCAAGCCCGGCAATGTCATGCTGACCGATGGCGGGGTGGTCAAGATTCTGGACTTTGGCCTGGCTAGAAGGATCTCAGTGGCCGAGGCTGAGTTCGATCCGGCAAAGCCGCGGCGGTCTCAGGATGCCGCCGAACGCAAGTTGCGTACCACCTACACAGCGCGGGGCGGCACCATCGCGTATATGGCGCCGGAACAATTCGTAACCGGGCAAACCAGCGTGCAAAGCGACATTTTCGCTGTGGGCGTGACCCTCTATGAGTTGTTGAGTGGACGCCATCCGTTCGTCCGCCCGGAGGCAGAAGAGTTTCAAAGCGTGCGCGCGATACAATTTGCCGAGCCGGTGCCACTGAGTGAGTGCTGCCCACAGGTGCCGCCTGAACTGGCCAGCGTGATCGCCACCTGCCTGCAGAAGACACCGAGCGGGCGCTACTCCTCGGCTGCCGATTTGCGCGAGGCGTTACGAACGATTATGAAGACGATGCAGCTGGAAACCGGTTTTCTGCCCGGTGATACGGCGGCCAACCTGCAGGTGCCGGCGGCGGAGCGGGCGCAGCGGGCTACGGGATTTCTTTCCATGCTGGCAGAGCGATTTCGCGAATCCGCGGATGTGCAGCAGAAGCAGAATACGATCCTGGTGCTGCCGTTTCAGAATTTTGGCCAGTCGGGTGAATCGCCACTGTACGGTTATGCCTTGGCGGATGCCATTGCCGCGCGGTTGGCGCGCATGTCGTCGCTGGTGGTGCGGCCCTCCAGTTCGTTGATGCAGCTGCCCGTACCGATGCAGCAGATGGACCCGTTGTCGGTGGGCAAGAAGCTGCTGGTGCAATGGGTGCTGGCAGGAAATTTCATGCGTTCCGACAAAGGCTTCGATCTGAACTGGCAGCTGCTGGACGTGCCCGGGCAAAGCGTTCGCTCCGGTGGAACTATCAGCGTGCCTTCCTTCGACTTGATCGCGGTGCAGACGGAGATTTGCAACGAGGTGTTCGCCACCCTGCAAGGATCGGGGGAGCTGCAGCAAAACGGTGAGTCGACCCGCAGTGCGCCTCTGGCGGAGGCATTGTCAGAGGAGTACCTGCAAGCGCGGGCACTCTTGTCGTCATTCATGTCGCGGTCTGGCGCCCGCAGCGATCTGGACAAGGCGCGGGAGATGTTCGAAAGCGTGGTAGCGCGTGACGCGCAGTTTGCTCCGGGGTGGAGCGGCCTGGGGATTACGCAACTGCAATACGTACGTAATGGGTTTGGCGGGCAGATGCACCTGATGGCAGCGCGACGCAGCTTCGATCGTGCGCTGGAGATCGATCCCGGATCGATTGAAGCGAACCTTTATCGCGTGTATATGCTGCTCTCACGAGGAGAGAAGGAGAGCGCGCGACATGGGATCGAACACTTATTGCTGACAGCAGATAACAACTGGAACGTACACCTGGTGGCCGGGCAGACCTTGCGGTTGGATGGGATGTATGAAGAAGCTCTGCAGCAGTTCAACCGGTCTCTGCAGCTGAATCCATCGAACGCGCCGACTATTTATAACCACCGGGCGCGGGTTTACCAATATCAGAACCAGCTGGAGTTGGCAGAGGAAGAGCTGCAAAAGGGATTGACCCTGGAACCGAGGCATCCGTTGCTGCGCACCTCGATTGCTTACCAGAGAATGCGCCAGGGGGATATGCAGCAGGCGATCTCGATTCTGGAATCGGTGATTCAAGATGATGAGAGCATGCGCATTGCGTTTCCGACTTTGGCGCTGTGCTATTTGCAGGTAGGGCAGCGGGATCGCGCTACGGCGCTGATCGAAGAGGATTCTCTTTCGGCTGCAGAGGCGGATAGCGAGATGGCGTATCGTTTGGCGACGTACTTTGCTGTGGAAGGGGACGAGAGCGAGGCGTTGCATTGGCTGCGGCGTGCGATTTATTTGGGGAATGAGAATTATCCCTGGTTTTCAAAGAATCCGGCATGGAATAAGCTGCACGGACACGCTGACTTTGAACGGATTCTGGAGGATTTGAAGAAGAGCCACAAGGTGAATCAAAAAACCTGGCGGCGTTTGCTGGAGCGGGTGCCAGTGGAGAAGTTGGCATAAGCTATGTGCCGTCCCTCCGGGACGGCACATAGCTTTACGCGCGCTACATCAACAGCCTACTGACCGGACCACTTGATATCGTTGCGGCGCACATCGTCCAGGGTGGAGGGGCTCCAGGTCTTTCCACGGTCAACGCTGACCCAATGCAAGGCAGTCGTACTCTTCAGCAGGACCGCCGCGTAGGTTTGCTGATCGGCGTCCGACCTGGGAGCCTCGCCGCTTTTCGGTGCGGAGGTCAGGGCCGGTATTCCCAGCAACTCCACTGCTTTGCCGTCCCACTGCTGTTTGATCTGATGCCACCGCTTGCCTTGATCGTCGGAGCGGTAAAGAGTGCCATTGCTATCCAGAGCTAGTTGGGATCCTGCCACCACCAACTCCGAAACCGGAGAAAGGCCGCTGGGGAGCGCCCGTGGGCTCACACTGCCATTCGCAACAAACGAGGAGACTTGCGCCTCGATTGGTGAAGAACCGGCGGAGGCCAGGACGCCGAACGTCAACAGGGCAACCTGTAACGAGCGCGGCCTCCGAAAGACACTAGACAGGGCAGTCATACCCTGAGCTTACCGGTCATCAGGAAACCCGCAATGCCCCTTCCGTGGCGGTTTTCGGACCGCGGAATCACCCAAACGTAAGGTCATCCCGCACCATCAACAGGCTGCCGCCAGTATGACTTAGCTCGGGGTGGACGGCTACCTCAATCCGCATCTGCGCGCGAAATCCCTGCTTCTCGAACAGACTCCGGGCAGCCACGTTATCCTCCCAGACGTTGCTGGTACTTCGGGCGAAGCCACGCACCTTCGCTTGCTCAACGGACCACCCGATGAGCCGCTTCCCTATCCCCAGACGCCGGTGGCTGGCATGAACCGCCACGCCGTTCACCAGGAAACTCTCCCAATCCTGAGCCTGGTCGATCGGCTCCAGGACCCGCACACGATCCTGGGGGAGAATGTCCTGCTCCTCGTCGCGCAACCACGCGGCGGGAAAGGCATTGATCATGCCGATGAGGACGCCCTCATCCACGGCTACGAAACAATTGCGCCACGAAAGCCCGCCAGTCCCCTGCTTTATGCTGCGCGCCATCAGCCCGGCCAGCATCTCCCTGGGCGCCATCTCTTGCAGCAGAAATTCATACATTCCATCGCCGGCCGTGATGGCCAGTTCGGCGAGCGTATAGGAGTCGCCGGGCAACGCGGCGCGAAAGAGCATCTCTTCACCATACATCGCTTTTGTGTGCATACTGTACGCACCATGGCTGTTGCGATGCTGCGTAGCGTGAATCTACCTAACCACCAGAAAGTGAATATGCAAACGCTTAAGTCGCTCTGCACTTCGCTTGGCCTGCGCGATGTGCAAACCTACATTCAAAGCGGAAACGTTGTTTTTCGCGACAAGGACGAAGATCCCGTCGCACTGGCGCGGAGGATGGAGGAAGCGATGGAAGCAAGCTTTGGTTTCCGCCCAGCTGTGATCATCCGCACCGCGTCTGAACTGCGCAAGGTCATTGCGAAAAATCCCTTCGCCGGACGCAAAGAAGTGGAGCCCAGCAAGCTGCTGGTGGTTTTTATGGATAGCGCCCCAAGCAAACAAGCACGGGACAAACTGCTTGCGATGCCTTGCGATCCGGAGGAGCTGCACATCCACGGGCGTGAGGTCTACATCTACTATCCGGACGGAATGGCGCACCCGAAGATCCCGCTGATACGCATGGAAAAAGCGCTTCAATGCTCCTCGACCGGCAGAAACTGGAACACCGTCAATAAGTTATTGGCCATGGCCGAGGCGCTCGAAATACGTGCCTAATGAGTTCGCGGTTCCCCGGTATCGACTAGAAATCCGATATTTTCAAGCGCAGACTGGAATTCGGAATTGGCCATGAAGTTCTTCCAAACCAAGCCGCTTCGTTGATTTTCGATCATGACCACCATTGGCGCCTGATTCAGGCCCATGGTTATGCCGGAATACCAATTCTTCTGAAGGTTGAAAGCGTCGCGGAAACCATAGATTGACCAGACTTGAGCGCCCAGGTCGCGGTAGAAGTGTTTGAGCGCGGCCATCGACGGTTGCGGCGTGTAGGCGAAGGCACTGATCGCTCCAGTGGGAGCGATGGTGCCGTCATCGAGATCAAAGGTAGGCTCATAAGGAACGTAGCCCTCCGGACCATCCACCGCGGTAAGGCCCCACGTGTCCTCTCCATATCCCTGCCAGTGATGCGGATTGTGAATACAGTATTGCTGGTTGATGAGCGCCTGGGCGCGGTTGTTGTCGAAGTAGTCGGTGAAGCGGTCATGGATGCCGCGCGGATCGAAGCCCATGAAGGAGTAGTCGGTGAAGAAGAGCGGGCCCCCGGTATTTCCTCCCACGTCAAGCTTGATACCAAAGTATGATTTGCCATTCGCATATTGATTGCCGATGCCCTCACCCACCCATCCACTGTAGTAATCGCCGGCAGGGATGCCGTGTGTCGGGGACGCGATGGCGTCGAGATAAGTGATCATGACCTCATTCCATCCGGTGAGGCGATTGGCGATATGGAAGGCGTACTCCGGCGACCAATGCCAATAAAGCGCGTCGTGTTGGGGCGTTGCTCGAAACCAGTTCCAGTCCACCCCTCGCCAAAGTTTCGTGATCCGTTGGTACAGTTCCTGCCCCGATGGGCCGTCCTGCTTGAAGTATTGCCGCGCTGCGAGGAGCCCTTCCATCATGAAAGAGGTCTCTACCAGGTCTGCGCCATTGTCGTACATGTCGAAGACCGGCAATCTGTGCCCCGTACTGCCACTAAGGAAGTGCGGCCAGGCGCCGTGATAATGATCCGCGGCAGCGAGAAATTCTGTAACTCGCAACAGCCGATCGATGGCCTGTTGGTGGGTGATGAATCCGCGATCGGCCGCCACGATGATGGCCATCACACCGAAGCCGCTCGCTCCCACGGCCACGATGTCATCGTCGCCAGGTGTATTTTCCCGGGTCATGCCCGAGTGCGGTTCGGCGGCCTCCCAGTAATAGCGAAACCCAGCCTCCTGCACCATGGTGAGTAGTTCATCGTCGGTCATCACATGTGTGGTCGCGCTTGCGGCCGCCGATGGTGGTGATTCGCGCAGCGACGAGGTCCGGGCACTCACCCGATACGAAGCCGTCATGTGAGGATCTCCGGTGTAATCGCAGAAGCGATTGACACCCGGGCGCTGCACACCGATGGGCCGGAATCGATCGCCGCCTACCGAGCGATAGATGACATATTGCGCAAGAGCCGGATCTTCCACCGGGCTCCAGGTGATGTCGATGTGCCGTTCGTATCCCTTCGCTTGCACGTGCGATGGTGCGGGAGGAGCCGGTTGATGCGAAGGTGCGTCGTTCTCGATGCGGATATCGTCCAACAGCAGAGTGTGCGACGCAGCATCCGCTTTGCCCTGAACAAAAATCAAAGTGCTTATGCGATGCGGTTGAAAGGGATTCACTGAAGCGGTCTGGAAGGAGGCGAGAGGAATGCCTACACGGGTCCAGCTGCCTGGCTTGATGTCCTGGGTGTATGCGCCGAACTCGAGCGGCTGGGTGAAATCACCCTCAGCGTCTCGTAAGGCGAGCCGCGGAAGATCAGCAGCGCGGATGCCCCGTGCCGCATAGAGCCAGAGGAAGAGCTTGGTCCCGGGAAAAAGCCGCGTCCGGTTACGCCATTCGTATAGTTTTATCTCGGCGGACCAGCCGCCGTTGGCGGCAGACTCCCATTGCAGCTTGAGAGCATTGGGACCGCTGATGAAAGTGTCGCTTTCGACTGGAAGCTTTCCGTCGATAAGTTCCAGGGTGCTGGGAGGAGTCACTTTGCCGCTGCTATAAAAGTCATTTCCCTGCGAGAGACTGTTCTCGAAGAAAACCTGATCGGAGTAATTCTGGTCTGCGCGAGCGCGCGTACCGGTGACGAGAAAGACCAGCAGAAGCAAAAATTGTATTACAACCCTTCTTCGGGAATGAATCATCTAATCACTTTCGCTCACCGTCACTGGGCGTTGTAAGGGCGAGGGACGGAATGAGATCGGCACCACGGAGAAGACGCATGAACCAGCATCCATCGGGTTGACAGGGCTATGTTCGAATTGATCCAATCTTAGCCGAGCGCAACCGACTGCGCAAAGATGTTATCAAAGCCGTGACCGCTTGAGCCGATTGGATGAAAAACATCCAGCGCCACCGGCACAAAAAAGTTTGTCACTTTGAGGAGCGCCACTATGCATAGTATCTATAGGTATCAGGGCCGGTTGCCTTTGCTGCAGAAAGACCGTGCCTCATTTTCCAGAGTTACCCTCTTATCCCTGTTCGCTATGTCGCTGCTCTTCCCCGCGACGCTCTATGCCCAATACCGAACATCTATTCAGGGCGTGGTCACCGATTCTACCGGTGCCGTGATTCCCGGCGCAACCCTGACCCTCACTAACAATGGTACCGGCGAAAAGCAGGTCCGAACCAGCGATGCGAGCGGCGTTTATAACTTCAACGCGTTGCCGGCCGATAAGTTTAACCTGGCCGTCACCAAGGACGGATTCCAGGAGAAGGATCTTCAACAGCTGCAGTTGATTCCAGAGCAGCCGAACGCGGTCAACGTGCAGCTCACGGTTGGACCGCAGACTCAAACGGTGACTGTCGATGCCTCTACGGAGCCTGCCATTGACACCGAGACGGCTAACAACGGGCGAACCATTTCGGACAATGAAGTACAACACATGCCGGTCTATCAGCGCGACGTGACCAGCCTCATTCAGTTGGCGCCCGGGGTTCTGGCCGATGGAGCGCAGAGTGGCGGAGGCGGAGGATTCCAGTCTCCAGGCACGCAAACCGGGGCCTCTTCCAATGGCGGCGGCAACTTAGGACATTCGAGCAGTATTTTTGCCACGGAAAATGGCGCTTCGGCAAACGCCAATGGCGGCCAGTTTGAGAATAACGGATACACCATCGACGGCATCAGCACGGTGAGCGCCGTGTGGGGCGGATCGACGGTCATCACTCCCAGTGAGGATTCGGTCGGCAACCTCAAAATCGTCACCAACGCCTACGATGCTGAAAATGGCCGCTTCTCCGGCGCGCTGACCGAAATCACGTCCAAGAGCGGAACCAACGATCTCCACGGTAGTTTTTTCATCCAGATCACGCGCCCTGGATTGAATGCCTATCAGCGCTGGAATGGTCCTTCTTCGGAGCAGGCATTTGACGCGAACGGCAACAAGCTGACGGCCGATGCGCGTGGCCTGCTGCGCGATGAAGATCGTTACAACCAGCTGGGCGGCAGCATTGGTGGACCCATCTGGAAGAACAAGATCTTTGCCTTCTTCGCCTACGAAGGACAAAGCCAGAGCGTGGCGACGACCGGCACACAATGGTTTCCCACCACTGCCTTTGCAGCGTTGGCGCCCGCCAACAGCATCTCTTCCACTTACCTCAACTTCAAGGGAGCAGCAGTGGCCGGCACCGTCATTGCCTCTACAAGCTGCTCGGATGCCGGGCTCAGCGAAGGCGTGAACTGCAGAACCATCCCTGGTCAAGGCCTGAACATTGGTTCCCCACTGACTACCGGCCTGGGCACGCAGGACCTGACCTACGTGAGCAACACCACACCCGGCGTCGGCAGTGGACTCTCCAACACCCCGGACATCACCCAGTACACCGTAAAAGACCCGACCACCAGCGATTTCAAACAGTACAGCGGGCGTCTCGACGCCGACGTGACCAGCAAAGACCATGCCAGCTTCGCAATTTACTGGGTTCCCGCGAGTACGACCACGCTGAACGGCGGCCTGGGTTATCAGCTCTTCCATCACTCACAGGTCAACGATGCGTTCTCGGTCATCTGGAACCATACGTTCTCGCCGAATTTCCTGAATGAAGCGCGTGCCAACGCTGCGGGGTGGCGCTACAACGAGCTTAACGACAATCCGCAGGCCCCTTTCGGTCTGCCCCAGGACCAGCTATATGCCCCGAACGGCACTGCGCAGATTGGCAGTATCTCCCTGGGCTCTCTGGGTGTACCGGCGCCTTCCCATCTGGACCAATGGACCTACGGCTACAAAGACGTCGCCACCAAAGTGCAACACTCGCAGACGATGAAATTCGGCTTCGACTTTACCCGGCTTTACTATTTGAATGATCCGATCGGGGCGCCATTTTACACCTTTTACAATATTTGGGACTTCCTGAACGATGCTCCGGAGAATGAACAGGGTCCGTTTCAGGCCAAGACCGGTATTCCCGGCGGCTACCGCAACGACAACCGCGAGAATATGTGGGGCATCTTTTTTCAAGATGACTGGAAGGCTCGACCCAACCTTACTCTGAGCGCCGGTCTCCGCTACTCGTACTTCGGGCCGCTCACAGATAAAAACAACAATATGGGAGTCCTCTCGTTCGGCGGCGGGTCCGCGCTTTTGACTGGGATCACGATACGGCCGGGGATCGGAGCATGGACAGCGCAGAAACTCAACTTCGGCCCCGAGATCGGCTTCAACTGGGCGCCGACTCACTCCAACGGTAAGGTGGTTTTCCGCGGCGGCTACGGACTGAACTACAACCAGCAGCAGATTGCAACCGCCAACGCAAACGATGGCAATCCGCCAGGAACCAGCTCTGTTCCGGGAACCAGTAAAAGTCCGACACAGATTAATCCCAATATCCTGTATGCAACTTCGAGCAGCCCAACTAATATTTTTGGCTTTCCGCCGAACCCAAGCGCCATCACGACGTTTAACTCCGCCGGCCTACCAACTGTAGGCGGCGCAAACCTTAACGCCCTTCCCGGTCACTTACCAACTTCGTACGCGCATCACTACTCGGTCGACATGGAATTGGATCTGGGACATTCGTGGGTCGCGAATGTTGGCTATGAGGGCAGTTCCGCTCATCACACCCTCTACAACTACGACGCAAACGCATTGGGAGACATTCTTGGGGCCCCACTGAACCCGCTGGTAAATAGCATTAACACCTTCGGCAGCCAGGGTAAGTCGAACAACAATATGTTGCTCGCCGGGATCAAGCATCAGTTCTCGCATACCTTCTCGGCAGAAGCGCAATATACCTGGGCCCATAGCATGGATACTGACTCGGGCCCGTATACGCGCGATCCCTACCTCTTCTATCCGAAGTACTCCTACGGGCGATCAGACTATGACGTCAATCAATCTTTCAAGGTCTTCGGTGTCTGGCAACCGGTTATCTTTCACGGCAGCCATAGCTGGGCAGAGAAGATCGCGGGTGGATGGTCACTGGGCGGCATCGCGACGTTCCACTCTGGCTATGGGTGGACTCCGGTTTATACCGCGCCACACCAGATCTACTGTAATACCTGCAATTACGGATACCAGAACCTGCGCCCGACTTATCTCGGCGGAGCCGGCCGTAGCACCAGCAACGACGCCTTCAAAGCAGGAAGCGATTTTCCCAACCCGGGCACTGCAAATACGGGGACAAATCAAAACGAGTTCTTTAATAACTACTTCGCCGTTCCGGACTACACCAATGCGATCGCCGATAATCCCGGGCAGTCGGCAACAAGTTTCATCCCTCCGCCGGGAATCGACCGCAACTCCTTCCCCGGTCCCCACTATCGTGATGTGGATCTCAACGTCGCCAAATCGTTCGGATTGCCCAACATGCGGGTGATTGGCGAGAATGCCAAGATCGAAATCAAAGCCAACCTGATTAACGCCTTCAATTTGTTAAATATCGACCCCACGCAACTCTCGACCAATGTAGGAAACTCCAACCTGAGTCAGGCAGCCGCCGCACTGGGATCGCGAGTCATCGACTTCCAGGCGAGGTTCAGCTTCTAGCCCGGGCAGTGTCGGCTCGCCGCATGTGAGAAACGCGGCGAGCCAGTCTGCTTTAGACTAGAGGCTGCATGATACCCACCCTTGAATGGACCGCCGAGGGAGTCCGCTTTCTCGACCAGACTCGCTTACCGCTGGAAGAAACCTACGTCCTTGCCACCACCAGCGACCAGGTAGCCAATGTCATCACCACCATGGTGGTTCGCGGCGCGCCGGCTATTGGCGTGGCTGCCGCCATGGGAGTGGCCCTGGGGATCAAGAACAGCTCCGCCAGAACCCTACCGGCGCTCACCAGCGAACTCGAAAGCATATCGAAGACCCTGGCGGCGACGCGCCCCACTGCGGTCAATCTCTTTTGGGCCATCGAACGCATGCGCCGGCGTTACTTCACGCTCGCTGCTGAGCCCGGCGTTACTATCTCTTCGATTCAGGATGCGCTGATCGCCGAGGCTCGCACCATGTACGACGAAGACATTGCAGCCTGCCGCACCATGGGCGCCCATGGCGCTGAGCTGATGCCTACCGCTGGTGGAGTTTTAACCCACTGCAACGCGGGCGCCCTCGCATCCTGCGGCTACGGCATGGCGTTGGGCGTGATTCGCGCTGCCGTAGAACGCGGCCACCAGCTGCATGTCTACGCGGACGAAACTCGGCCCTTTCTGCAAGGTGCGCGGCTTACCGCCTGGGAGATGATGCACGACGGCATCCCTACCACCGTTTTGTGCGATAACATGGCTGCCAGCCTCATGCACCAGGGAAAGATCCAGGCGGTGATTGTGGGTTCCGATCGCGTTGCGGCCAATGGCGATGTAGCCAACAAGATCGGGACCTACGGTGTCGCGATCCTGGCCAAGGAGCACGGCATCCCCTTTTATGTTGCCTGCCCCTGGTCAACCATCGATCTGGCCACTCCGAACGGGGACGCCATCCCCATCGAACAACGGCCCGCGGTGGAAGTAACCCACCATGGCGGCAAGCAACTCACGCCCCACGGAGTGGGGATTGAGAACCCGGCCTTCGACGTGACCCCGGCGCGCTATGTGACCGCCATCATTACGGAGCGCGGCATTCTGCGCGCGCCCTATGGCGAAGCGCTCAGGGGTCTGGAGACGGCGACCACCTCGATTCGTTAGGGTGCAACAATAAGCCTGCTTTTTGACGTCATCGACCCGGTGGCCCAACCGGGCGCAGGCTCCGGTAGAGTGAATCATGGTTCTCAGCGCTCTGAACCCGCGACACCGATCATTGCCGCGCGGGATTGCGCTGGTTCTTGGGAGCCTGGTGCTGGCCTTCATGCTGGCGGGCTTCCCTGATGATCGCGCTTCGCTGAAGCTGCTGATTCCCACGATCGCCGCTGCACTGGGAACCTGGGACACGATCCGCTGCCTGCGCCATCGCTGGAGTTTTTATCACGGCGCCGTGGTGGTGCTCATCTACATGGACATCATGGCCCTGTGCATGATTCTCTTCCTCTTCCTGTACCCCTACGGCCGCTGGCTGTTGTAGTCACAAAAATCTCTTTCAACATTCGGGTAGGAGCACCTGCTTCAGTGCAGTAGAATGCTCGGGCAGACCGGCCAAGCACATTCCCTCAAAAGGAGTCTCAATGCTAAAAGGATTTCGCGACTTTATCCTGCGCGGCAACGTGGTCGATCTTGCCGTTGCGGTCGTCATCGGTGGCGCTTTCGGTGCCATTGTTAACGCTCTGGTGGCCGATATCATCAACCCGCTGATCGCGGCCATCGTCAGCAAGCCGGATTTCTCGTTTCTGATCCTGCATGTTCACGGCGGCGCGATCAAATACGGCGACTTTCTCAATGCCCTCATCTCTTTTCTGATCATCGCCGCGACCATATACTTCCTGGTCGTTCTGCCGGTCAACACCTTGCTGAACAAGTTTCGACCCAAGGTGGTTGCCGCGCCTACCACCAAGCCTTGCCCACAATGCCTGAGTGACATTCCGGTCGCTGCCACGCGTTGTTCTCATTGCACGCAATTGGTGGCCTAAATCGCTAGCCGATGGGGCCGCTTCCAGCGGCGGCAGCCCCATCGTTTAAACTTTGATATCGCCTGCACATTGACAAAACGATTTGTTTTTCCCTTGATGGTCCTCGCCTGCTTCCCTGTGCTGGCCCAGGTTTCTCCCTTTCCCGATCGAGTCTTAGGTTTTCGTGACTTTAGCCGGCAAGGGAAAATCGATCAGGACTTCCTCGCCGTTCCCGATCCCAGGCTGGCCCAGGAAGAACTCAAGACATTGACCGCCGTCCCCCATGTGGCCGCGAGTAAAGAGGACTACGATACCGCCCTATACGTATCCAGCAAGTTCAAGGCTGCAGGGCTCGACACGCAGATCGTTCCTTATAAAGCCTGGCTGAATCTTCCTCAGGAGGTTTTTCTCGAGGCCAGGAACAGCGAGGGGAAACTGCTGTTCACCGGACCCACCCGCGAACATGTCGACAACGATCCCTACCAGGATGATCCCCGGATTCTTCCCTCCTTCCACGGAGGATCGCCCTCCTGCGACGTGACCGCGGACGCTGTCTACGTCAATTACGGGCGCCCGGAAGACTTTAAGAGACTGGACGACCTGCGCATCAGCGTGGCGGGCAAGATCGTGATTGCCCGCTACGGAATGAACTTTCGCGGGGTCAAGGTTTACCTGGCGCAGCAGCGAGCCGCAGCCGGGGTCATCATCTATTCCGATCCTGCGGACGATGGCTACTTCCAGGGTGACAAATATCCCCACGGCCCGTGGCGTCCAGATAGCGGGGTGCAGCGCGGCTCGGTGCAATACATGTTCAAGTATCCGGGCGACGCGACCACCCCGGATGTCGCGTCTACACCGGGCTTGCCCACGTCACGGCGGCTGTCTCCGTCAGAGATAAGCAGCCTGCCGACCATCCCGTCGATGCCGCTCTCCTACAAGGATGCGGCGCCGATGCTTGAAAGTCTGGGCGGCCCGGTCGCGCCGCGGGAGTGGCAGGGCGCTCTGCCGTTTAGCTACCACCTTGGCGGGGCAGGCTCGATCAAAGTGCACATGCGGCTCAAAATGGACTACGCGCAACGCACCGTGTGGGACGTGGTCGGCAAGGTCCCGGGCTCTGAGCTTCCCGATGAGTGGGTGGTTGCCGGCAATCATCGCGACGCGTGGGTGTTTGGCGCCGTCGACCCGGGCAGCGGCACCGCGGCCATGCTGGAGGCCGTGCACGGCATTGGTGTGTTGTTGGCGCAGGGTTGGAAGCCGCGCCGGACCCTGGTGTTTGGCAGCTGGGACGCAGAAGAGGAAGGGCTGATCGGTTCTACCGAGTGGGCCGAGGAACACGCCAGGCAGCTGGCTCATGCTGTGGTGTACATCAACACGGACGCCAGCGTTTCCGGGGTTCATTTTGAAGCCTCGGCCGTTCCCTCGCTGAAGCAGTTCATCCGCGAGGTCACCATGGAGGTGGCCAGTCCCAAAGGCGGGTCTGTTTATGAGGAGTGGAAAAAGGATCTGGCAGATTCTGCTACGCGACGTCATCTGGGCAAAGAGTTCAACGAAGCGCCCTCGATGGCGTTGGGCAGCGGTGAGGTCCGGGTGGGAGATTTAGGCAGCGGTTCGGATTACACACCCTTTTTTCAACATTTGGGCGTTCCTTCGACCGATATCGGTTCGACCGGGAGCTATGGGGTGTATCACTCGGCCTTTGACAACTACTCCTGGTTTGTCATGAATGCCGACCCGACTTTTGTTTACGTGCAGCAGATGGCGCGTGTTTTCGGTCTGGAAGTGCTGCATATGGCAGATACCGACGTTCTACCCTACGATTACGCCACCTACACCAGGCAGATACTGGCTTATCTGTATGCTGCGCAGACGCGTGCCCGTGATGCGGGTTTGGCGAGCATAAATTTCGACTCTGCCTTGGCCGCAGCCAATCGTTTTGCGGCCGAGGCCACCCTGGTTTTTGCTAAACAACTCTCCGCAAAGGGCAATCTGACGGCGCTGAACACTTCCCTGCGGGCGGTGGAAGAAGACATGCTTTCACCGGAGGGGCTCCCTGGCCGACCCTGGTACCGGCACACGATCTTTGCTCCGGGAGAGTACACCGGCTATGCGGCGGTCGTGATTCCGGGGGTTAATGAGGCTATCGACGCTCGTGACGCGGGGAGAGCACAAGCACAAATGGCGAATGTAACCGCAGCATTGGTGCGGGCTACGGAAACCTTGGAGGAAGTACAGTAGAAAAACATTTCCAAGACAGAGCATCCACACAGAGATCTCTCCACTGCGCTGCGCTCCGGTCGAGATGACAAAGGGGAGAGCAGTACTTCCAGCGAGTGTAGTTGCTGAACAGAAAATGTAGGCCTGTAGCAGGGTCGAGTGAAGCTGTTACGGGCGCAACAGAGTTGCCTTCTGTTCGGCCACCACTCTGCCCGGAAGCACTGCTCTCCCCTTTGTCATCTCGACCGGAGCGCAGCGCAGTGGAGAGATCTCTGTGTGGATGCACTCTCTTGGAAGCCACCGTTGTTAGTTTCGGCTCGCTAACGTCTCTGCCTGGAGAGTTACCAGCTCACTCAGATCCTTCTTTTCCAGGCCGTGGACTTGCTTGTTAAAGGCATCTACCTTGCTCGACCAGTTCATTGAGCAGAATTTGGGACCGCACATGGAGCAAAATGCGGCTTCCTTGTAATAGTCGTCGGGCAGCGTCTCGTCGTGCATGGAACGCGCTGTCTCAGGATCCAAGGAAAGCGCGAATTGCTTATTCCAGTCGAAGGTGTAGCGAGCGTAGCTGATGGCGTCGTCCCGGTCCTGCGCTCCCGGCCTGCGTCTTGCAATGTCGGCCGCGTGGGCGGCGATACGGTAGGCAATCATGCCGTCCTTCACATCTTTTTCGTTGGGCAGGCCGAGGTGCTCCTTGGGCGTGACATAGCAGAGCATCGATGCCCCATGCCAGCCAATCATGGCCGCACCGATGGCACTGGTGATGTGGTCATATCCAGGCGCGATATCAGTCACCAACGGTCCCAGGGTGTAGAACGGAGCGCCATCGCACAGCTCTACCTCCTTCTCCACCTGCTCCTGGATCTTGTCCAGAGGAACGTGGCCCGGCCCTTCGATCATCACCTGCACATCGCTCTTCCACGCCGTCCTGGTTAGCTCGCCTAGTGTCTTCAACTCGGCGAACTGTGCCTCGTCGCTGGCGTCGGCAATGCAACCGGGCCGCAGCCCGTCACCCAGAGAGAAGCTCACGTCGTACTTCGCCATCACCTTAACGATGCGGTCAAAGTGTTCAAAGAGAAAATTCTGGCGATGGTGGTGGGTCATCCATTGGGCGAGAATCGCTCCTCCACGGCTGACAATGCCAGTGATCCGCTTGGCCACCATGGGCACATACTGGATCAGCACGCCGGCGTGCACGGTGAAGTAATCAACACCCTGCTCGGCTTGCTCCTCAATGACTTCCAGATACACATCAATGTTCAGATCTTCGAGTTTTTTGACCCGGTTCAACGCTTCGTAAATCGGCACCGTGCCGATGGGAACCGGACTGTGGCGAAGAATTGCCTCGCGGATCTCCGGAATGTTACCGCCCGTCGAAAGATCCATCACCGTGTCTGCCCCGTAGCTGACTGCGGTGTGTAGCTTGTCCAACTCCTCGCGCACATTCGACGTCACCGCGGAGTTGCCAATATTGGCGTTGATCTTGCACCGGGTCGCCACTCCAATGCCCATTGGTTCCAATTCGGGATGATTGATGTTGGCGGGAATGATCAGCCGGCCGGCCGCAATCTCGTCCCGAATCAACCCCACAGGAATCTTTTCCCGTTCGGCGACAAAGGCCATCTCTTCGGTAACCTGGCCGCGGCGGGCAAAGTGCATCTGCGACATGTTGGAATCGCCGGTCCGGGCTGATTCGAGCTTCCGCTTCACGATCCACTCCGCCCGCGGCTTCAAAATCTCGTGCGTGCCATTTCCATTGCTGCTCATCGTCGCCTCGCCTCTCGGAAGAATTATACGGTTAGATGCCGAGCTTGACGGAAGGGACCCGCGCTCCTACCCTAAGAGTAGCGATGAGCATCCGTCCGCAAACATTACGCATTGGCGCCGCAGCCATCATCATCCTCAGCACCATTGCCTATTTGGCAGTGAGCGGCGCGAACGCGGACAAAAGCTACTACGTCACCATCGGCGAACTGCAGTCCATGGGCAACAAGGCGTACACGCGTCATCTGCGAGTCGCCGGCGATGTGGCGCCCAATTCCATCGAGCGCAACGGAACCAACGCGCATTTTGTTCTGACCGAACAGGGTCATACGCTCAAGGTCAGCTATCAGGGAATCGAACCACCCCCCGATACCTTTAAAGATGGTTCGCAGGCATTGGCAATGGGGACTTACGGGCGCGATGGTGTCTTCCATGCCACCGAGCTGCAAGCCAAGTGCGCCTCGAAGTATGCGGCAGCCAAGCCCGCCCCCAACACCGCTTCCCTTAAAACGCCGGTAGCGACGACCCCCAAATAGAGGAAGCGCCTTCCCGCTCTATACTCCAATGGGATGGCAACGGTTCTCGCTCAGCTCGACAACGTTTCCCGCCTCTTTGGCCGCTTTCCGGCGTTACGCAAAATCTCCATCAGCTTCGCTGCCGGGCGCTGTTACGTTCTGCTGGGAGAGAACGGCGCCGGCAAATCCACCCTGCTGCGCGTCCTCGCGGGGCTGCTGGAGCCAACGATCGGCAGCGCGCACTTCTTTATCGACGGCAAGCCGGACAAAATCGCCACCCAGCGAGCCCGCATCGGGTATATGAGCCATGCTCCGATGCTCTACGACGAACTCTCGGCTACGGAAAACCTGCAGTATTTTGCCGGACTCTACCGCACCTGCTCATGTCTCACGCCAACCGCGGCGCTCGAAGCAGTGGGCCTCGATCCCAGCCTTGCCCGCCCGGTTGGCAAGTTTTCGCAGGGGATGCGGCAGCGTACTTCATTGGCCCGCGTGCTCCTGCCACAACCTGAACTATTGCTTCTGGACGAGCCCTTCTCCAACATGGACGCCGCCAGCGCAGCCAGGATGGTCGCCCTGCTCGGCGGTCTTCGCGCCGGCCACCGGACAGTGGTGCTCACCACCCATCAGAGATCGCTCGCCGAACCGCTGGCCGACTACTTTCTGACCATGGAGTCGGGCCAGCTGACTGCGATCACCGAGGCTCCGGCACGATGAAGACCAACGCCGCCCGCATCCTCAAGGGCCTGGGAATCGCCTACACCCTGCAGGAATACGAAGTCGATCCCGAAGACCTCTCCGCAGTCAACGTAGCCCACAAGATCGGCCTGCCAGTGGAGCAGGTTTTCAAGACTCTGCTGACCATCACTGGCTCGGACCAATACGCCTTCGCGGTCATCCCCGGCGACGCGGAGTTGGACTTCAAAAAGCTGGCGCGAGCTGCCGGAGCCCGCAAAACCGAGCTGGTTTCTTTGAAAGACGTGCAACCGCTCACCGGCTACATTCGCGGCGGGGTCACCGTGTTCGGTGCAAAAAAGGATTTCCCCGTGTTTGCCGACGAGACCATTGAGTTGTTCGATTTCATTTCCGTCTCCGCCGGACAACGGGGCACGCAGATCCTGCTCGCGCCGCAGGATTACCTGCGCGCTGCCAACGCAACCGTGGCGGACCTGACCAAGGCGTCGTCGTGATTTATGTCCTCATCCATCTGGCCAAGGATCTGCGCCTGGAATGGCGTTCCAAAGACGCCATCAATGGCATGCTTTTTTTCGCTTTGATGGTGGTGGTGCTTTTCAGCCTGGCCTTCGATCCCACCGCTGCCATCTCTCGCCAGATCGCCGGCGGCATCCTCTGTGTGGCTACTCTGTTCGCTTCCGTGACCGCGCTCAACCAAGCCTGGACCCGGGAACTACGGCACCAGGTGCTGGACGCACAGCGCATGGCGCCCGCCCCGCCGGCTGCTCTCTTCCTGGCCAAGGTGATTGCCAACTTTATCTTCGTGACCGTGGTGCAGGTCGTCCTGGCGCCCCTGTTTGCCATCTTTTACAACCTGCACCCGCTGGGGCAGAAATGGCTGCTCCTGGTGGTCCTGCCCCTGGGTACCTGGGCCCTGGTGGTGAATGGAACCTTCTTTGCCGCGCTCTCGGTCCGCACCCGAAACCGGGAACTACTGCTTCCCCTGCTGCTTTTTCCTATCTTCGTCCCAGCGTTGCTGGGCCTGGTTGAGGCGACGACGGCTATCCTGCTGGGCGATTCCGAACCCGCGCTCTGGATCAAATTGCTCGCCGGCTACGATGTGATCTTCACCACCGTGAGCCTACTGCTGTTTTCAACCATCCTGAACGCAGAGTAATCATCTGTGATGAAGCACGATCCGGCCCACTGCCATCGCCATCAACAACAGCCCCACTAGAAATAGCGACAGCCTGGTGAGCACCCGCCAAATTCGCGTTTTTGGGGGCAAAACGCCCCGCTTCGTCTTAAGGCTGTAAACCTGCCCCAGGACCCCGGACATCAGCAGGAAAAAACCCACCGCAAGCATGAACCAGGTCATTGTTATTCCTCCGTCAAATTTATCCTCTTCGCCTCTGCGCGAGGCATCTACGCGACGCTCGCAGAATGATCTAAACTGATCATGTTCGCAGGAGTTGTGTGATGAAGATCTTCCGCTGGATCTGGCTTGCCTTCACCGTTGGCCTGCTTGGCTACGCTTTTTACCAGGGCATGTATGTCGCGCCAACCGAGGCTACCATGGGCGACATCCAGCGCATCTTCTACTACCATTTTCCCTCAGCGATGATGACGTTCCTGTTCTTCTTTATCAGCTTCACCGCGTCCATCGTTTACCTCGCCTCGCGCCGCAACCATCCCCAGCGCGCGCTCAATGCCGACGCCGCCGCGCTTGCTGCCGCCGAGATGGGGATGGTGTTTTGCACCCTGGTGCTGATTCAGGGCCCGTTGTGGGCTCGTCCAGTGTGGGGTATCTGGTGGACCTGGGATGCTCGTTTGACTTCAACCCTGGTGCTTTGGCTGATTTACGCCAGCTACCTGCTGCTGCGTAAGTTTGCCGATGGTCCACAGATGCAGACGGTGGCCGCGGTCCTGGCTATTTTCGGCTACGTGGATGTTCCCATCGTCTACTTTTCGACCCGTTGGTGGCGGACCCAGCATCCGGCCCCGGTGATCGGGGGCGACAGCAATTCCGGACTCGATCCATCGATGTGGGTTGCGGTTTTATGGAACCTGGCAGCATGGCTTGCCTGGGGACTTTTGATAGCGGGTTGGCGATACAGCATCGAGCGCCGGAGGCAAGTCGCCGAGCAGCATGCTGCCCTGCACGCCCTGGAAGCCAGCCTTGAAGTGACGCTTTAAGAATCTTAGGTTAAGGACATAGAGCGATGGAGCATCGGCATCTGGTTCTCGCGTACGTCATCACGATCCTGGGCCAACTGGCGTATGCCGGCTGGGTTGGTTTGAAATACCGGGCAACACGCAAGCTTGAACGGGAGTTTCCCCCGTACCCAGCCCAGCCAAAGTAGCTGCTCACACGTGAGGCGGGACTTCCCTCACTTCTTCCCCCATTAATTCCCCAGGGTGATTGCCCAGCAACTCTTCCTCTGGTTCGATGTGCACCAGAACCTCAGCGATCTTGTCCACTTGTTCGCGCACCTGGTCAGCGACAGCGTGGGCAATGAGGTGCCCTTGCCGGACCGTAAGGTCACCGCTCACGACTACATGCAGATCCACGTAGTAGCGGAAGCCCACCTTGCGCACAAAGCACTTTTCCACGCCAAAAACGTCCGGCACGGTCTCAGCAACGCGGCGCACATGTTCTTCGATTTCCGGCGCGGGAGCCGTGTCCAGCAGCTCTGATACCGGCCTGCGCAGCTGCTGCCAGCCTCCGAGGAGGATCACAGGAGCGGCGCACAAAGCAGCCCAGTCATCCGCAGTAGGATCGCCGGTCCAAAGGGCTGCGGAGATACCCACAAAGGCAAATGCGGAGATGATCGCATCGCTCAGATGATGCCAGGCGTCTCCCCTTAGGGCTGAGCTTTCAATTTTTTGGCTGACTCCGGAGACGTATTTGGACAGCAAAGCCTTGACTGGCACTACGCAGATCAAGACCAAAAGCGTGTAGGCATGGGGCAGTTTGTGCGGAGTACGAATGAGGTTGATGCTTTCCGCGGCGATCCCAATTGCGGCAGCGATCATGGCGAAGCCGACGATCAACGCCGCAATCGGATCAGCCTTACCATGGCCGTACGGGTGATCCTTGTCCGGAGGTTTAATCGCCAGCCGCAGCCCGTAGTAGACCACCGACGAACTGATCACATCGAGGAAAGACTCGACTCCATCAGCCAGCAGAGCAAAGGAATGCCCGATCAGCCCAGCCGCGCATTTGACCAGCGCCAGACCGAGGTTGATGACGATGCCGAGCAAGGAGGAGCGCAGTCCGCCTTCTACCATCTGTTCGGTTGTCGGCGAGCCGGTCATTGCCGAATTGTCTCGTATTCCCGCGGGTCCCGCCGGGTAACGTACGCGAAGGTTTTCTTTTTTTGGAATCCGCCTTGCCCCATGCCGACAATCCTTACTAAACTTACCTTGGAATAAGCATTTTCACGATTTGGGTGCCCGATGTGGCCTCATCTAACTGGGGTCATGGCCAGCGGAACGCCTCGCGCGGGGCATTCTCATCGGCTACACCTAGCGTGAAATGCTTCCGGCCTTGGAGGCGTCCGTTGCTGCGCTTTTTGAAGCTCGCACTTATTTTTGAACTGTCCACCATACTAGGGCTCTCGGTGCTGACGGGCCAGTTCTTTTACCGCGCATACAACAACTCTAGTCGCGAACACCTGCCGGTTAGCTTTCTGGCCGCGCTGGTCATGCTGGTTTTAGGAACGCAGCAAACCGCCATGTCGTTTCGCCGGGAAAAAATCCGGCTCGCTTTTGGGCGTCCTTCAGGCAAAGAAAAGCTGCGCCTGAGGGTAGCCTACAGCACGCTGACGCTGTTGCTTTTTATTGCGGCCGGGGTTTTGCTGGTAATCCTCAAAAATCATCTCCAGTAGAGAACTGGGCGAAGCGCCCTCAAAGGTTTCTCTTTCCCGAAAGCAACAATGTTCGGGAAAGAGGAAAAGAAAACATTGATTCTCGGGCAAACGTAAAGCGATCGACTACCGGCCCGCTCCTGCGGCCCTTTTCTGGCGCGTAGAGACCGATTGCGGCTTTCTTGGCTGCGTCACCTCGGGATGCGACTCCGCCTTGCGTGGCTGGGCGCCCTGAGACGATTGCTGGTCCATCCATTCGTCGAGGCGCGAGCGCTTGAAGCGCCAGCGGTTCCCAAGTTTGAACGCGGGTACGAACCCATCGGATGCGTATTTGTAAAGTGTGTCAGGACTAATGCCGAGATAGTCGGAAGCCATGCGAATATCCATGACCTCGCGAACCTCATCCCTCGCCGGTGTGGTTCTCATCGAAGCGCTCTCCTCTGGGAACTGCGGGACCGGGCGAGACTACAAACCCGCCGTTGTGCTTATACCGCGTTTTCACCCTGTAATACAAGAAATTATCGCTTATTGATCGAGTGCTTTGGGTTTTTGCGGTTTTGTTTAGTTCCGTCTGGAGCGTAGCAGAATTCGCCGGTCCGCGAAGCATTACCTGCGGCCGATGCACGGTTACCAAGGACACCGTATCGGAAAAGATTCGCGCCGCAGGATCGTTAATCTTCAAGTTTCTATATTGCGACTATCGCATTCATTCCCGATGGCTAAGCGAGAAGCAGCGATTGCTCCTCGCCGGCCATCATTGGCTAAAATTTAGGTTGGAGACCCTCGGCAAGAGAAATCAAGTCGTCACCTATGGTTCGTGTTTTTGCGATCGCATCGGCCAGCGGGATGTGCGTAATTTCCGTTCCACGAAGCACCACCAGCCGGCCGAACTTGCCTTCGTGCACCAAATCGATGGCAGCCGATCCATAGCGCGTGGCGAGCATCCGATCATAAGCCGTCGGAGTGCCGCCGCGCTGCGTGTGCCCTAAATTCACCGAGCGTGTCTCATACCCGGTTTTCTCCTCAATCAATTCCGCAACCGCTTGCCCGATGCCGCTAAGCCGGGCGTGACCGAAGGCGTCCACTTTAGCTCCCTGGATGGCTTGCTTGTCAGTGCCGGGAAGTTTGGCGCCCTCTGCTACCACGACGATGGAAAACAGCTTGCCCCGGTCGTGGCGTTCTTTGAGGATCTTCACCGCCCGGTCAAGATCGATCGGCTTTTCCGGAACGAAGATTGCGTCGGCCCCTCCGGCAATGCCGGAGGTGATGGCGATCCAGCCCGCATCGCGTCCCATGACTTCGCACACGATGACGCGGTTGTGGGCTTCTGCAGTGGAATGCAGCCGATCGATAGCTTCAGTGGCAATCGAAACCGCAGTGTCAAAACCGAAACAAGCGTCGGTGCCACTCAGATCGTTATCAATGGTCTTGGGAACGCCTACGACCTTGATGCCCTTCTCGACGAGCGCGTTGGCGACACCCTGGGTATCATCGCCGCCGATGGTGATGAGTGCGTCCAGTTGATTGGCCTTGATGCTGGCCAGGCACTTGTCGATGCCGCCCTCCATCTTGCGCGGGTTGGTGCGCGAAGTGCGAAGGATGGTGCCGCCCAGTTGCAGGATTCCCGACACAGTGTCGAGGGTCAAAGGCCTGGTTTTGTTTTCCACAACCCCGCGCCAGCCTTCTATAAATCCGACGAATTCATCGTTGTGATGGAAAATGCCTTTGCGTACGGCCGCACGGATCACTGCATTCAATCCGGGGCAGTCTCCACCCCCGGTCAACATTCCAACTCGCATGTCGTTCTTCTCCTAATCGTAACGCCTTGTGCATCATAAACGCGTCATCACGCTTTGCAAGCCAGCAAAACTCGAAGCAAGGGGCGGATGAATCTAACCACTACGGTAACAATCGCTTAAACAAATAACCTCTAGTGATGAAAGAGCTTGTTGAGCACGTCTCCGGGATTGGGCTTATTGCTGCCATTTCCCAAAAGTTGCTGCTTCAAAAGATTGCCGGCATTCTTCTGCAGCAGCTTGCTGAAATCCGCCTGGATCACCGGATTGGACGAGGTGCCGGTAATGTGAACCGGAATGCCGTTCGCAGCCGCCGAGCTGACTGCCTGACCTAAGACTCCTCCCCCCACGTTCAGGCCTGAAAACGCCTGGCCCCCCACACCGCTGGTGGTGTTGAGCTTGGCCACCAATTCAAAATTCAGCGCACCGCCGGGCGCAACCGTTCCCGCACCGGTGGCCGTGCCCAGCACGGGAATCGAGGCGTACAGATTCTCAATGCGTGATCCCAGCGCGGAAGAAGTTACATTGGCAGAAACCTTTTGGATCTGCGTGCCTCCTTGCGATCCGGAAACCGGCTTCAGTCCACCAATCTTCGAGGAAAGGTCGAAGCCCGCCAGCCGCGTGTTGTCTACCTCTACCGGCCCGGTGATGGCTGGGGAGGTGGTGGGGCCATTGATAGATAGATTGGCGGAGAGTGTGCCTCCCTCGAGCCGCGAGCCGCTGGGCAGTCGCACGCCCGCCGCGGGCAACAGCGCCTCAACCTGGTTGATGGGAAGGTTGGGCGCCGCCAGATGGAGCGCTACTATCGTTTGCGCTCCCTTGATGGCATACGTCCCGGTCACGTGCACCGCCACTCCTCCCGTTTGAATGGCCAAATCAGTGATCTGGCCGTTCCTGGCCGTCAGGTTCTGGGCGATGGTGTAGGCGATATCAACCGGTGACGAAGTTGGCGATCCGTTGGCCACCAGCTGGAAATTGGCTGCGCGCATAGTTCCCTTACTGTCGAGGGTCTGCCCATTGGACGTGACCTGGGCAGCGATGTCGGCGAGCATGGAGAAACCCTGGCTCTTCTCGACTACACCTGCGGCCACTGGATCAAAGTGTTTCAAACTGATGTTTGCGCCCAGTGGAGTTTCGGAGGCGTCCTGCTGGTTTACCGGACCGGCATTGCCACGCACATCGAGCGAACCACCTCCAGGAAGGCTGGCGGTGAGCACGAACGGAAAAGCCTTGGCAAAAGAGAACTGCTGCACGGACAGATTCAAATTGCTGTAGGTAAACGGAGGCCCGGTAGACGGCATGTCCGAAACCATTGCGGTTCCGTTCACCACCTTCATTTCGCCCACAGTGAAATTCGGCAGGGCAGTCTCCTTTTCAGGATTTTGCGTGCGACTGGCCGCAGTGCTGCCGAGGTTGGAAAAGTTCCACACGCCCTGGGTATTGTGCACTAGGTTGATCGAAGGCGAATCGGCTACAAAGCTGGTGACCAGCAGTTGCCGGTGGAGCAGCAGGGGCATTACTTCCACCCCGATATGCAAAGACTGAGCCTGCAAGAACGGCTTGGCGCTGAAGGCCGGATCGTCGGCGATCGAAATGTTGTCCGCCACCAGGCTGCCGGAGAAAACAGAAAAACTGAGGTTTCCCAGAGTCACCTTGCGGCCGAGCGCCGAGGAAAGCTGCGTCTCAAGCGTGGAACGGAAGGTATTGGCGTTGATGAATAACGGCACCAGCAAGGCGGCCAGCAGCAGGAGAACGACAACACCAACCAGAACGCTTATAAGCGGATGCTTCCTCACGGCTAGACCTCTGGCCCTAAATTAGATGCTGCTGTTCAGCGTTGCGCGGTCGCTTCATCGTGGTAGATGGCGTCAATCTCCTGAGCGTAGCGCTCCGCCACCACCCGACGCTTCAGCTTCATGGTGGGAGTAAAGACACCCGAATCGATCGACCACTCTTCAGTGACGAGGTGGAAGCGCTTAATGGTCTCAAAATTTGCCAGGTCCTGGTTGACCTGGTTGAGCAGAGCCTGGTATTCCGCTTGCACTCGTGGATCGCTGACGAGCTCGGCGCGCGAGATGAAGGCGATGCCCTGCTGCCGCGCCAGGCTCTCGAGAGCGGCAAAGTCAGGCGCAATCAGCACACTGAGAAACTTGTGCCGGTCGCCAACCACCGCGGCGCAGGCCACCAGGGGGCTGGCGTTCAGCTTGCTTTCGATCGGCTGGGGAGCGATCATTTTTCCGCCGGAAGTTTTGAGCAGCTCCTTCTTGCGGTCGGTGATATAGAGGAATCCGTCTTCGTCGAGCCGGCCGATATCCCCGGTATGAAACCAGCCGTCGGGTTCCATCACTTCCCGGGTGGCCTCCGGCTTGTGCCAATAGCCGGCAAAGACAAACGGTCCCCTCACCAGCACTTCCCCGTCAGGAGCAATCCGGCATTCTACCGATTCGATGGGCTTGCCCACCGACCCCATACGATGGTTTTGTGCATTGTTCAGAGCCAGCACGGGCGAGGTTTCGGTGAGGCCGTAGCCTTCGAAAATGCGAATGCCTACATCTGCGAACCAGCCCGCGGTTTCCCGCCCGAGTGGCGCTCCCCCCGCGAGAAAGTCGCGCACCTTGCCGCCAAATGCGTGCTTTACTTTCTTGAACACTAAACGGTCAGCTAGGCGCCAGCGGAAAGAGGAGGGCGTCTGCCCCGAGAGAATTTCTTCCCGATGCTGCCTGCCGGTCGCAAGCGCCCAGGTGAACAGTTTCTTGACTGCGGCTTTGCTGGCCGCGCGGCGCTCGACCACCTCGCGGATTTTCTCGTAAACCCGGGGTACGGCGACAAAGACCGTCGGCTTGACGGCGGTGAGGGCAGCAGGGAGCCGGTCGAAGTTTCCGCAATAAGCCAGCGTCGCGCCCTTACAGAAGAGCGCGTAGTCGAGGTGGCGGGCGGTAATGTGAGAGAGCGGCAAAAAGGAGATGCAGGAGGAGTCAGTGTCCCAGGCGAAGGTTCGCGTGGAGTAATTCAGATTGGACGCGATGTTGCCGTGGGTGAGCATGACGCCCTTGGGCTCGCCGGTGGTGCCGGAAGTGTAGATCAGAGTGGCCAGGTCTTCTGGTTTGACCCCAAAGCTGCGCAGCCACTGTTGCATATCTGCGGGGGAGGGGTCCGCCCTTTGCAGCAGAGACGAGATAGGGGTGGCCTCATCCTCCACTAGTTCGTCCATGACGATGATGTGCTCGAGTTGGGTCCGGCTGCGAATGGAAGCAACCTTGCTGTATTGGGCTTCGGTGGAGACCACCGCGACCCGAGCGCCTGAGTCGATGAGTAAGGCGGCAATTTGGTCGGCAGTCAGGGTGGGATAAATGGGAACGTCCACAGCGCCCAGCACCAGGGTAGCGAAATCCACCACAGCCCACTCCCAGCGATTCTCCGCCAGCAACGCGATACGGTCGCCCTTGGCGATGCCCCAGGTGAGAAAGACAGTGGCCAGATAATGGACGCGAGCCATAAGCTCGTGGCTCGATATCGGATGCCAATGATGGGAAGCGTCCTGCCATAAGACAGCGCGCTCGCGCTTGCTGGCCGCGACCAGCGCGACCACATCGACTAGGGTCTCAAGTTTGAACATGAACTGCGAAGCCCTGTCGATTGTAACCGAAGGGTTTGCGGCCAAGTTGATGCTCGGGTGCCCCATCCTTCGCGCTCTTTGCGAAGGGTGGGATAAGCAGGATGTGCGGGGAAGGGCTTCGGGTGTGGAGCTGTGGTATCCCACCCTTCGCAAAGAGCGCGAAGGATGGGGCACCCGACAGTTAGTTCGTGGGACAGATAAAAGGATCGGGCTTCGTCAAGCCTGCGGGATCGGCGTTAGGCGTACGAAGCGCGAGGAAAGATTGGCCCAATCCGAAAGAATCCAGCGGGCTCGCGTGCTGGAGGTTTTTTCCGCGTGCAGCATGATCAGCTCGCGCAGCTCTTCCGCCGCACTCGTGTCCAGTTCCGCCAAGGGTTCCGGAGTTAGAAAGCTGATGTGATAGCGCGCCTGATTAACAAACGTGTTGTCTTCATCGAAGACCCACGCCAGACCCCCCGTCATCCCGGCGCCAAAATTCTGCCCCGTAGATCCGAGCACCGCAACCAGGCCGCCAGTCATGTACTCGCAGCCATGGTCGCCAATGCCTTCCACCACCGCCAGCGCCCCGGAGTTACGGACCGCAAAGCGTTCTCCAGCGCGGCCGGCGGCAAACAACGATCCGCTGGTGGCGCCGTAGAGGGCTACGTTGCCTAGGATCACATGCAGCTCGCTTTGTCGCGCTGCCCGCCCCTGCCCGCGCAAAATCAGCTCTCCGCCGCATAGCCCCTTGCCGACAAAATCATTGGCCATGCCTTCCAGCACGAGTTGCATTCCCGGCACAGCGAACGCGCCGAAGGATTGTCCGGCAACTCCCTTCAGCTTGAAGTTGAGCGGTGTCGTCACATGATCGAGACCATGCCACACCAACTCCCCAGCCAAACGCGCACCGAGAGTGCGATGCTTATTGGAGATGGTCTCTTCCACTTCGAAGGGCTGTCCGGCGGCGCGCGCGGCCAGAGCCGGCTGCACCCAGGCATTATCAATGTTGGCATGATCGCTGGGTCGGCGGTTGCGCTGGCCCTGCCAACGGACATAGCCCTCCTGTACAGGCGCCAACAACGCGCTCAGGTCGAGGCCTCCAGCGGCATTCACTTGCTCCAGCAGATCGGTACGGCCGATAGCAGCGTCAAGCGAGGGCAGGCCAAGGGAAGCAAGGAGGATTTGGATGTCGCGAGTAAGCTCCTCAAAAAAGCGGACCACATGGGCCGGCTTGCCGCGGAACTTGGCTCGCAAATCAGGCCGTTGAGTCGCGATCCCGGTAGGACAGGTGTTGAGATGGCATTGTCGCGCCATATCGCAGCCCAGCGCGACCAGCACCGCGGTGCCAAAGGCATATTCGTCCGCACCCAGCAACGCAGCAATGAGCACATCGCGGCCGGTGCGTAAGCCACCGTCGCAACGCAGGCGAACCCGGCCCCGCAGGCCATTCTGCATCAGTACCTGTTGCGCTTCGGCGAGACCAATCTCCCACGGATTACCGGCATACTTAATGCTGGACAGAGGCGAAGCGCCCGTCCCGCCGGCATGGCCTGCGATCACGATGTAGTCGGCATAGGCCTTCGCCACTCCGGCGGCCACCGTGCCCACACCGCACTCGGAAACCAGCTTGACCCCGATCGCAGCCCGGGGATTGACGCGCTTGAGATCGAAGATCAGCTGCGCAAGATCTTCAATGGAGTAAATGTCGTGGTGCGGCGGCGGGCTGATCAGCGCGACCCCGGGTTGCGCATGGCGCAACCGGGCGATCAACTCGGTCACCTTGTGGCTGGGGAGTTGGCCGCCCTCGCCCGGCTTCGATCCCTGGGAGATTTTGATCTCAATCTCCTC
This sequence comes from uncultured Acidobacteriaceae bacterium, assembly GCA_963826875.1. Classification (GTDB taxonomy): domain Bacteria; phylum Acidobacteriota; class Terriglobia; order Terriglobales; family Acidobacteriaceae; genus PALSA-350. The sequence goes on from CAWGYP010000008.1 coordinate 343,402, forward strand.
AGCATGGCTGAGATATTCGGTGGTCACGCCAAAGCGCGCAGAGGCAACCTGCTTCACCTTGTTATTGCGAATCGCAGGAGCACCAGGAAAAGAGGGATACGCCGCCGGATCTTCCCCACCCTCACCGGTATTCGAGCGAGCTCCAATCTGGTTCATGGCTTCGGTGATCGTCTGATGCGCTTCCGGGCTCAACGAACCCAGCGACATGGCAGAAGCGATGAAGCGATGCATGATGGCTGGCGCCGCTTCCACCTGATCCAATGCCAGGGGCGCCGCAGCCGGACGGATTTCCAACAGGTCCCGCAGCACGGTCGGTTTGTTCTCGACGGCCAGGGTCCCAAAGGCGTTCCACGCCTGGATTTGGGTTAAGCCGGCCCCAGCGGCTCCGCGCGCGGATCCGGTCACGACTTGCAATGCTTTTACGGTTTGCGGTTGCCAGCCATGCGGCTCCGCACGATCGTCTTTGCGGAAGCGAACCCAACCGTAATCCGGAAGAGCTCTGGCTTCGCGCGGCGCGACCGGCGCCTGGGCCGTGGCTGTGGCCGGCTGCGACTCCTGGTGCGTAGCATTTACCAGCGCAGGTTGGCTGTCCTCTTCCTGAGCCGAAGACCAAACATCCCGCAAGGCCGCTTCCAGCCCGGAAAAGCCGATGCCGGAGATAGGAGACGGGGTTCCCTTGAAACAAAGCTCCACTACTTCCCGGTCAAGACCCAGCACGTCGAAAAGATGGGCGCCGCGATAGCTGTCGAGTACCGAGATACCCATCTTGGACATGATTTTCGCCAAGCCCAGATCAAAGGCGTGAAGCATATTGGCTTCGCCTTTTTCCGGGTCAAGGTTGCGCGCCGTCTCGAGCGCGAGCCAGGGACAAACAGCGCCTGCGCCGTAGCCCAGAATCACGGCCGCATGATGCAGATCGCGGATATCGCCCGCTTCCACTGCCAAGCCTACCTGGGTGCGTACCCCCGCATCCACTAACGCATGATGGACGGCTCCTGTCGCCAGGGCCATTGGGATGGGAAGCAATTCTGCCCGTGCCGATGGCTGTGCGAGTGCCCGATCCGTGAGCAACAAAATCTGTGCCCCGCCCTGAACCAGTTCCACCGCCTTGGCGCCTAGATCGTCGATGGCCCGACGCAAATTGCAAGTCGGAGCAAAGACACAATCAAGTACAGCCAGCGGCATCTCATCCGCCAACGGATGTTCGCGGTTGCGCAGCGAGTGCATCTGCCCCAGGGATAGGAACGGCGACTGCAGGGAAAGCCCGGGAATGCGTGCGCTGGTATTCAGCAGATGCGGCCAGGGGCCGAGACGGGTATGCAACTCGATGACGATGGACTCCCGCACCGGATCAATCGCCGGATTCGTCACCTGGGCAAAGCGCTGGCGAAAGAAGGCGTAGACCGGCCGCGGCGCGTGGGCCAGCGGAGCCAGCGGGGTATCGTCTCCCATCGACCAAACCGCATCCTTGCCGTCACTGGCCATGGGGGCCAGCACCATACGCACGTCTTCGCGGGTATAGCCAAAGACCTGCTGCAGTTGGGTCAGGTCCTCGACCGCGGGAGTAAACGCCGCCGGCTCCAGGGGAGTATCCGCCACCAGGGTTGCGTAGGCGGTGAAGCGGTCAAATTCCTTCAGCAACCGCTCGTCCTCGAGCAACTGGTGCTGATCCAGATCGGCTACCAGCATTTCGCCCGGGCCCAGACGGCCGCTATGGATAATCTTTTCCGGATCAAGATCCACCAGGCCGGCTTCGGACCCGGCGACCACCAGTGCGTCGTCGGTCAGGAAGAAGCGGCAGGGACGAAGACCGTTCCGGTCCAGGGCCACCCCGACCAGGTGCCCGTCGGCAAAGGCCAGGGCTGCGGGCCCGTCCCAGGGCTCAACGCAATCCGCGTGGTAGCGAAGAAACGCCGATTCCCTCTGCCGGCCAGCCGGAGGCAGTAACATTCTGACCGCCTCGGCAACGCTACGCCCATTGCGCGCCAGCAACTCGACTACTTCGTCCAGGCTGGTCGAGTCCGATCCATCTTTGGAGAGGATGGGGTGGCATTCGGCGGGAATGGTCGCCGCCCGGGCGTCCATGCGGCCCCGGTTACCCCAAACCGTATTGATTTCTCCGTTGTGCGCCAGGGTGCGCAGTGGCTGCGCCCGATCCCATGAGGGAAGCACATTGGTGGCGTACCGCTGGTGGAAGATGGCAAACGCCGTAACATAAGCGGGGTCCGCCAGGTCGGGATAGAACTCGGCCAAAAGCCGCCCGGCGCACATGGCCTTGTAAACCATTGAATAGGAAGAGAGCGAACAGACATAGCCAGAGTCATTCGCCTCGCGCTCGAACTGCTTGCGCGCTAAGTAGAGGCGGCGTTCAAAAAATTCCGCATTGTCGGCTGTTACTAGCAGCTGGCGAATAACCGGGATACTGGAAAGAGCGATCTCACCCAAGACCTCTTCCCGTGTGGGCACTACGCGCCATCCCAATACCTGTAGATCTTGCGCCGCGAGGGCCTGCTCAAGGGCCTGTTGGCCGGCACCGTCTTCAGTGGGAAAAAAGATCACGCCCACCGCCAGCGGTTGTGCCGGCTGGAGCGAAAACCCGGTCGCGGCGAGCAGAAACTCGCGCGGAATACCGGTCATGATGCCCACACCGTCGCTGCTCTTACCGTCAGCAGCAATGGCTCCGCGATGAGCCAGCCGGGACAGCGCGGTAAGCGCCTGGGTCAGGATTTCATGCGAGGGCTGGTTGCGTAGAGTGGCCACGAATCCCACGCCGCAGGAGTCGTGATCGAAGCGAGAATCGAGCAGACTGGGGGTAAGGCTGCGCTCCAGCGAATTTGAGGCAAAGGAACCCATACGTAACTATAATCCCCGTTTCTTTGACAAGCACCAAGTGAACAAAATTTCTTTTGCACCACAAAGGACAACGGCCAGCGAATGACTTTTGTTTAAAAAGAGGCATCCATTCGTTGACATTCACACTCTGTATATTTATACATGATAATGTATTTTTATGCATTCGAGCGCAGCCCCATCAGCGACATTAGGTCCGCGCTCTGACTTTGGCGAAAAGAAGGGCAAATGAAGCAGGATCGGCATACGGCAATACGGGAACTCGTCGCAGGCGCGCCCATCGGCAGCCAGGACGAGCTGCGCCGCCGGCTGGTCAAGCGTGGCTTTGAAGTAACCCAGGCCACGCTCTCGCGAGATATTCACGAACTGCATCTCTATAAAGGTCCCAATGGCTACGCTGCGCCCAACGGCATAACGTTTGAAGACGAGGAAGACGACCTGCCGGGCACCGCTGAGATGCTGCGCAGCTTCGGCCTGAGGGTAAAGCAGGCCATCAATCAGCTGGTGCTGATCACCACCAGCGGAAGCGCACAGCCGGTCGCCCTGGCCATCGACGGGGAAGACTGGCCAGACGTCGTCGGAACCATCGCGGGGGACGATACGGTCCTGATTATTTGTCCCGACCAGAAGCGGGCGAACGCATTACGCGATCGCCTGGAAGAAATGATCGGCTAGTGCAAAAACACCCGATACAAACCGCGGTGGCTGGAGTGAGCGGCTACGCCGGCCTGGAGCTGGCGCGCTTGCTGCTGCACCACCCTGCCCTCCAGGGAAAGCCGCCTGTATTTGTGGGCCGGGATACGGAATCCGTTCGCCTGACCGATATACATCCGCAGCTAGCGGACAACAACGGTAGCTCTGCCCTGATGGTCGAACCATTTTCCTGGCAGCTGTTAAAAGATCGCGGGGTAGCAGTGCTTTTTCTGGCCACTCCGCACGAGCAATCGCGCAGCTGGGTGCCGGAGGCGCTGGCCCATGGATTGCGGGTCGTAGATTTGAGCGGAGCCTGGCGCTTGCAGGCGCACGAAAATCGCGCTGTCTACAATTTTCACGATGAGGATGCCGCCCACGCTGAGCGGATCCAGACTGACAGCGTCTATGGTCTGCCGGAGCTGCACCGGGCCGGCATCCGTTATGCTCAGCTGATAGCAAATCCTGGCTGCTATGCCACCTCGATCATCCTGGCGCTGAAGCCCCTGGTGGCGGCGGGCTGGGTTGACCTGGATCACGGCATCATCTGCGATTCGAAATCCGGCGTATCGGGCGCGGGCAAGGCGCCCACTTCCACTACCCACTTTATGTATGCCGCGGACAACCTCTCCGCCTATGCCGTGTTTGGCCACCGTCACCTGGGCGAGATGTTGGAGCAGCTGAACGTCAAGGAGTCGCAGATCATTTTCACGCCGCATCTGTTACCAATTCCGCGGGGGATTCTTTCCACCACCTACGTGACGTTTCGGGAAAAGAAAGACGCGGCCGAGGTGGACGCCTGTTTTCGGGAATTTTACGCAGGGAGCCCGATGGTGCGCATCTTCAACAACCTGCCGCAGATCCAATACTCGGTGCACACCAACTACTGCGACATAGGCTTCAAGCTGGCGAAGGACGGTCATCGATGCATCGTGGTCTCGTGTTTGGACAACCTGCTGAAGGGCGCCGCCGCACAGGCGATACAGAATATGAACTTGATGTGCGGGTGGGACGAAGCGGAGGGGCTGGCATGAAATTCGTAGTCAAACTAGGTGGTGCGGCGCTCGAAGATCCAGCCTTGCTTCGCGGCTGTGCACGGGCGATCGCTGTGCTGGCGCAGGATAGCAATCAGGTGGCCGTGGTGCACGGTGGCGGCGCGGCGTTGACCCGCACCCTGAAGCAGATGGGGAAGAAGAGTGAATTCATTGCCGGTCTGCGCGTCACCGATGCGGAAACCCGCGATGCCGCGCTGATGGTCCTGAGTGGCCGGGTAAACAAGGAGTTGGTAGCCGCCCTGGGCGGCCACGGCCAGGCGGCGGTTGGGCTTTCCGGCGGAGATGGGTTGATGTTCCGCGCCCGCAAAAAGCGCACCACGCCGGACCTGGGTTTTGTTGGCGAGATCGTGGCCTCTGATACGCGTTGGTTGGATGCCATTTGGAAGATGGGCGCGGTGCCGGTCATCTCCAGCCTGGCCCTGGGCTTTGACGGCGAGTATTACAACATCAACGCCGACGAGATGGCCGCTGCGTGCGCGGTTGCTTGCAAAGCCGACGCGCTGGTGTTTCTTACCGATGTGCCGGGCGTCCGGGGATCGAATGGCGAAGTCATGCGCTGGTTGAGCGTGGATCAGATCGCCGGGTTGACCCAGAGTGCGGTGATCAGCGGAGGCATGCTGCCGAAACTGGGCGCCTGCCGGGAAGCCCTGCTGGCGGGTGTCAAGCGCGTGCGCATCCTGCCTGCAGATGCAGCAGCAGTACTGCCCGACTTGTGTTCGACCCGGGTACTTCAAGGAACCGAGGTGATGGTGGCATGAAGCTCGAAGCGATTCAGGCAGCAGAAGCCAAGTTGCTGCTTCCTACATATGAGCGCAATCCCATTCTGTTCGTCGAAGGGCAAGGAATGCACCTGATCGACGAGAACGGGGAGCGGTATCTCGATCTGCTCAGCGGAATCGGGGTCAATGCGTTGGGGTATGCGCATCCAGCAGTTACCAAGACCATCGAACAACAGAGCCGCAAGCTGGTGCACACCTCGAATCTTTACTTCCACCAGGGCCAGGCGGAACTCGCCATGCGCCTGACAGAGAGGACCGGCCTCGATCGGGTGTTCTTCTGCAACAGTGGTACGGAAGCGTGGGAAGCAGCCATGAAGCTGGCGCGGGCGTACTCCGCTCTCAAGAGGAGTGAAGGCGATGCGATCGGGACTAAATTCCTGGCCCTGGAAAACAGCTTCCACGGACGCACCATGGGGGCGGTCTCGACTACGCATAAAGACAAATATCGAGTACCGTTCGAGCCGCTGGTGCCGGGAGTAGAGTTTGTCCGTTTCAACGACGTAGATCATCTGCGCGCCAGCTTCTCCAAGGAGATTTGCGCGGTGTTAATCGAACCGATTCAGGGCGAAGGGGGCATCAGGCCGGTGTCGCAGGAATTCTTTGCGGCTGCACGCGAGCTTACGAAATCCACTGGAGCCCTGCTCATCGCCGATGAAATTCAATCGGGCCTGGGCCGTACTGGCAAGTGGTGTGCTTACCAACAATTTGGGATTCAGCCGGATGTCACCACGATGGCCAAGCCGCTGGCCGGCGGCCTGCCGCTGGGAGCCATGCTTTGCAGCGAGGAAGCGTCGCGCGCCATTCATCCTGGTCTGCATGGAACGACCTTCGGCGGCGGGCCGCTCGCTTGTGCGGTCGCCATTGCTGTCATCGATGCGATTGAGCAGGAAAATCTGCTCGCCAACATCCAGCAGACCGGCGCCTACTTCAAGAGCCAACTGCACGATCTGGCTGCCAGGCACGAGAGCGTTGTCGATGTGCGCGGCATGGGCCTGATGCTGGCGATGGAAATGAATTCCGCCGACCTGGCCAAGCAGATCGTTGCCGGGATGCTTGCGCGGCGCATCCTTATCAATCGCACCAGCGAGACGGTCCTGCGTTTTCTTCCGCCCTACATCATACGCCGCGAGCACGTAGATGTTGCGGTCTCTGCATTAAACGAAATTCTCAGCGAAGAAAGCGCATCCAAAAACAAGGGGGCAACAGAATGGCTAGCAAAGCATTAGTGGCGGAAGAGAAAGCATTACAACTGGACGGGAGTACGCTGACCGGCCGCGACCTTTGCTCCATCTCCGATCTTTCCCGGACGGAGATTGCTGCCATCATGGAACTCGCACATGCCATCAAGGCATCGCCGGCGGATTACCGCTACTCGCTGGATGCTCGCCAGATGGTGATGTTTTTCGAGAAAGCCTCTTTGCGCACCCGGCTCACCTTTGAGGCCGGCATGAATACCCTGGGCGGTTCGGCCATGTTTGTCGACCAGACGCAGTCGCCGCTGGGCGAACGCGAATCGCTCGCCGACATGGCCCGCAACGTGGAGCGCTGGGTGAGTCTGATTGTTTTGCGCACGTATGCCCACGAGACCATCACCGAGATGGCGGAGGTCGCCCGCTGCCCGGTAATCAATGCGCTCAGCGATCTGGAGCATCCCTGCCAGGCCCTGGCCGACTTCATGACCATCGAAGAGCGCTTCGGCACGGCCCGCGGCCTGAAATTTACTTATGTGGGCGACGGTAACAATGTCTGTCACTCATTAATGCTCACGGCTGCGCTGCTGGGCGCGCATTGCACGGTAGCCTCGCCCAAGGCTTACTACCCCAAGCAGGAGATCGTCGCCAAGGCGCAGGAAATTGCAGCCGGGTCTGGGGCGACGCTCACGCTTACCCACGATGTAGTGGCCGCCGTGCGGGGAGCGGACGCCGTCTACACCGACGTTTGCACCAGCATGGGATTCGAGCACGAGGTGACCAAGCGGGCGCCCATTTTCAAGCCCTACCAGGTCAACGAGGCATTGATGGCCCATGCCGCACCGCATGCCGTGTTCATGCATTGCCTGCCTGCTCATCGCAACGCCGAAGTCACGGATGCGGTGCTCGACGGGCCGCAATCCGTAGTCTTTGACCAGGCGGAGAATCGCCTGCACGCGCAGAAGGCGCTCATGGTTCTGCTGCTGGGCGGTGGTTTAAACGGCGCCCGGACAAATTAACAGGCTGCGGAAAAACTCGATTTTGTATCGCGACACACGACTTTGGTCTTACCGCTGGATTGGTGCCAGCCCCGCACTTCAGTCCGGGGAAGCGGGTTTTCAAACCCGCGAGAACGCTTCATCGTGCAATGACCAGGCTTTAGCCCTGGCGAGGACTGTGAGTGTTGACATTGGCAGGGGCTTTTACAGCTGCGGCAAGACTCGGCTTTGTATCAGGGCACGACTTTAGTCGTGCCGCAATTCGTTGAGATCTGCCGGGCTTTATTAATAGCCCCTGAGGGCATCTTTTTTATCGGCGCGTAAGAGAATTTAGATGGATGGAAAAACGTACCTCAGCGGCTAAAGCCGGGGATAACAGTAGTCATTTACGGCACGGCTGAAGCCGTGCCCTTCCAGGGTCGAGCTCTTACGCAGGGCTCTGGCCCCTGAGGGGAACGAAAGATTCAACTAGTAAGGAGTTTGAAATGTCGAAGAAGGTTGTTCTTGCTTATTCAGGTGGTCTCGACACCTCGATTATTATTCCCTGGCTCAACGAGAATTACGGGATGGATGTAATCGCTATGATTGCCGATGTAGGCCAGGGCGAGGATCTGGACGCCGTGGTGGCCAAAGCCTATGCCACCGGCGCCAAGAAGGCTGTGGTGCTCGACCTGCGGGACGAGTTCGTCCGCGACTACGTCTATCCGACCGTCCGTGCCGGAGCCATCTACGAGCACAAGTACCTCCTCGGTACGTCGATCGCGCGACCCGTCATTGCCAAACATCAGGTAGAAGTGGCGCTCGCAGAAGGCGCTGAAGCTGTAGCGCACGGATGCACCGGCAAGGGCAACGACCAGGTCCGTTTCGAGCATGCATATCAGGCGCTCGCTCCCGACCTGAAAGTCATCGCCCCGTGGCGTGAGTGGACGCTGAAATCCCGCGAAGACTGCCTGGACTACGCGGAAGCCCACGGGATCTCAGTGGCAGCAAGCCGGGAGAAGATCCACTCTCGGGACCGAAACCTGTGGCACATCAGCCATGAGGGTGGCGAACTGGAGAACGCCGGCAACGCGCCCCTGTCCACCACCTGGGTCTGGACCCGCTCCCCGCAGGAAGCGCCGGACCGCGAGGAAGTGGTGGAGATAGGCTTCGTCGAAGGCAAGCCTGTCTCGGTAGACGGAATGCCGCTGGAACCGGTACAGATCGTTGAGTTGTTAAACGAAATCGGCGCCCGCAATGCGATCGGCCGCATCGACCTGGTGGAGAACCGCTTCGTTGGCATCAAGAGCCGCGGCCTCTACGAGACCCCGGGCGGGACTCTGATCACCACCGCGCATCGCGAACTCGAGGCTCTCACATTGGACCGCGAAGTGATGCACTACAAACAGCAAGTCGGTCTCAAATACGCTGAGCTGGTTTATTTCGGCCTGTGGTTTACCCCGCTACGCGAAGCCCTCGACGCGTTTGTCGACAACACCCAGAAGCTGGTCACGGGTTCCGTCAGCCTTTCTCTGTATAAGGGCAACATCAGCGTAGCCAAGCGGCATTCTCCCTACTCGCTCTACTCGGACGATCTGTCTTCGTTCACCATGGGCGACAGCTACGACCAGAAAGACGCCAAAGGATTCATCCAGATTCTGGGACTGCCGGCCCGCACCCGGGCGCGGTTGTTGCAGAAGAAAGAGGCGCACCAGTGAAGATGTGGTCTGGCCGCTTTCGCGAGCCCCTGGACCACACCTTTGAACAATGGCAACGATCTCTGGTATTTGACTGGCAGCTGCTTCCTCAGGAAGTGGCTGCCAGCAAGGCCCACGCGCGCACCATCGCTGCGGCAGGCATCCTGACCCCGGATGAGCTGGCACAAATTGTGAACGCACTCGACGCCATAAGCGACGAATATGCCCAGCGCCCGCCGAGCGACATCTACGGTTGCACGCAAGCAGAAGACATTCACCACTTTGTTGAGCTTGAGCTGGTGAAACGAGTCAACGACCTCGGTTTCAAGCTGCACACGGGCCGCAGCCGCAACGAGCAAATTGCCACGGACCTGCGGCTCTTCGTCCGCGAAAATTGCGCCTCGATCGCCGGCCGCGCGGCGGACTGGGTGCGCGCGCTGACTGCCCAGGCTCACGCGGCGGGCGATGCGGTGATGCCGGCTTATACCCATCTGCAGCGCGCTGAACCAGTGATGGTTGCACATTGGCTGCAGGCCTACGGCGAGATGCTGCTGCGCGACATGACCCGGCTGGGGGATTTGAGCCGGCGCTTGAATTATTGTCCACTAGGCTCGGGAGCAGTCGCCGGCGCAACCCTGAAGCTGGATCGAACGATTGCCGCGAAGGAACTTGGCTTCCAAGGGCCGACAGCCAACAGCATGGATGCGACCAGCGACCGCGACTTCGCACTTGAATTTCTCCAGGCCCTCACGCTGCTTGCCTTGCATGCCAGCCGGTTTGCCGAAGAGATCACCCTCTACGCCACGGCGGAGTTTGGATTCGTCGAGTTGCCGGAATCGTTTTCAACCGGGTCGAGCGCCATGCCGCAGAAGAAGAACCCCGACCTGACCGAGTTAGTGCGGGCCAAAGTGGCGCGCATCAACGGCGCCGCGCAGACGGTGACCATGTTGCTCAAGGGCCTGCCACTCGCTTATAACAAGGACTTGCAGGAAAGCCAGGAGCCGCTCTTTTCAGCCGCCGATGCAGCCGAGCGGATGATCGCCTTGCTGGCCAGGTTTACCGCAGCGCTTCGCTTCAACGCGGTGCGTATGCGCGCAGCCTGCGAGAGCGGTTATCTCAATGCCATGGCGGCCGCCACTTACCTCGTGCACAAGGGAGTTCCCTTTCGCAAGGCGCACGAGAAAATTGGCCTGGCAGTGCGCTATGGTTTGGAAAAGGGTTGCGAACTGGATGGCCTGACACTCGAGGAGCTGCGGCAGTTTGGGCCGGAGTTCGAAGCCGATTTTTTTTCAAGCATCACCCTCGATGCGACCCTGAATTGCCACGACGTGATTGGTGGCACTGCGGTAAGCCGGGTGCGTGAGGCATTAGCAGCACAGGAAGCAAGACTTTCCGCTGCCATGGGACAGATGGATGGAAATACGTAAGGCCCGATTACAGGACGCGTCGAATATCTACGAGCTGGTAAACAGCCTCTCCTCCGATGGCACGCTGCTGCGGCGCGCCTTTGCCGAAATTTGCGAGAACGTGCGCGACTTCACCATCGCTGAATCAGCCCAGGGGATCTTTCAGGGCTGCGGCGCGCTGCACCTCTACGGTCCGCACCTGGCCGAAGTGCGCTCGATCGTGGTGCGTCCCGAGGCCAAGAGCAAAGGCACGGGCGGCATGCTGCTGCAGTCGCTGCTCGATGAAGCCGAAGACCATGGCGTGGGCTGCGTGTGTCTGTTTACCCGCATTCCCGACTTCTTCTTCAGGCATGGCTTCCGTGTGGTCGAGGATCGAACCGCCCTGCCCGACAAGATCTACAAAGACTGCCAGAACTGCCCCCGCCTCTACCGCTGCGACGAAGTGGCGATGGCCCGCGGTCAGATTCCCAGAGTCTCGATCCTGGGCACCAGGATCGAAGCCGAACAACTGGTGCGCCTGACGGGCTAGGTGCCTGCTAGAGCCGCATCCTCCGCCGCATAGTCGAACTCGGCGGCGGGCGGATTTTCCTTCTCCCAGCGTATTGTTCGCCGGATCGCCTCTTCCATTTCGACCGGTTCCTTGTAACCCAGCTCGTGGCGAATACGTGCCGAGCTTGCCGACCAATGCTGCGCCGCGTTGCCGGGCCTCAACAAGTGGGGCGGTGTGCGCTCTACTGGCAGCACGACAAATTCCCTTTCCCACTGCATCTCGTGGGCAATTTTCCGCGCCCACTCCAGCTCGCTAAATGGTGGTTCTTCACAAATGTTATAGATGCGTCCCGTAGCACGGTCATCGGTGGCAGCCAGCGCAATCGCCGCGGCAACGTTCTCGACGTAGCCCCGCGCCGAGCGCCAGCCCGCGAGCGTCTCGGGGAAAATGATTTGACGCCGTCCGTCGACGATGCGCTTGACCACCGGCCAAAAGCGGTGCAGCGGATCACCGGGTCCATAAACCATAGGCAGCCGGAGGACTGTGCCGGAAAGCTCGGGGTCGTTCATGACGGCCTGCTCCGCCGGAATTTTGTCGTAGTCGTCCGTCACCCAGGCAAAGATCTTACGCAGTCCCTTTAACTGCTCGGGAGGGTAGGGATGGAGGCCCCGTCGCAGCTCCGACTCCTCGGTCAGAGGAACTTCCTGCAGCGGTCCGGGGTCCATGCCCTGGGCTACGGAGATCGCCCGATACACGTCCATGCTGCTCAGCATGACAACGCGCCGGACCGCGCCACGGAAGACGGTCATCAGCTCCGCCGCCTGCGGACCTGAGCTGATCACCAGGTCGATCACCACCTCGGGAGCAAATCGCTTCAGTTCCACAGCGCTGGCGCTGAGTCGATCGCGGTCGCCCACCATTTGCTCTACACCAGGGGGCGCGGCTGCCGTACCACGGTGAAACAGCGCCAGTGAATGCCCTCGTTGCTGGAGCGCCGTCACCACGAACCGCCCGATAAAGCCGTTTCCGCCGACGAGAAGGATACGCATAGAACTATTCAATCATGACCCACCATTTATTGCCCGCCGGGTAAGTGGGATCAAAATTTTTCGCCTGGTGTCTAAGTAAGTACGAGTTAGAAACATTTCTAACTTAGTGAGGCATCGCCATGTTTGAGCACTCCCTGATGGAGTCTGGTAAGACGCACCCTGCCCGCAGTAAGTACTGGCCGTTCATCTCCTTATTAGTAAATGGCGCAGGGATGATTGCTTTGATAACCTGGCCTCTGTTGCATCCCGAAGCGCTGCCCAGGCAGATGATAGCTACTCTCATGGTTGCTCCATCGCCTCCTCCGCTGCCTCCACGCGCCGCACCGGCGCCAAAGGTTCAGACCCGGTCTGAAATAATGAATGCCGAGTTGCAGGCGCCGAGCAGAATTCCGACGCACATCAGCGTCGTGAAAGAGTCAGCCACGCCACCCTCGTTTCAGGCTAGCGCGATTGACAGCGGAGCACCTCGCGGTATTGGCCAACATTCTCGATAGTATGGGGACCGGACCGCCCATCGTAGTGAAGCAGGCGCCCGCAAAGCCTTTGCCCATTACCTCCCGAGTGATGGCAGGAAACCTGCTGTTGAAAACTCTCCCGCAATACCCAGCGATTGCCAGGGCGGCGCACATTCAGGGAATCGTCGTCTTGCAAGCGACGATTTCCAAAACCGGTCTGATCGAGAACCTGCGTGCAGTCAGCGGGCCGACCTGGTTGCGGCAAGCCGCCATCGATGCAGTTCAAACCTGGCGCTACAAACCTTATCTCCTCAACGGGGATCCCGTCGAAGTTGAAACTACGATCAATGTCGTCTTCAACCTCGGGGAATGAGCTTGCAGCTCTTCCCTACTCAGGATGGCGGATCAAGGTCAGCCTCTCGTTCTCTCGCACCATTGCCTTGGCTCGGCCCTTCAACAGATCCTGCAGCGTGATGACTCCACTGACTTGCTTCGTACTACGATCGACCACCGGCAGGTCGGCGAGACCTTCCGTTGCCATCAATTCTGCTGCGCTGCGACAGGTGGCATCGGAATAGACAAATGTCCGGGGTAGCTCAGAGGAGGCGTATTCGCTCGAGGCCGGTAACAGCAAATCACTAACGATAACAATCTCCAGCGGATCGATACCGTACTCGCGCGTGAGATGGTAGCCGCGCCGGCTTAGTTTCTCGGTCAAAATGGAACGGGGCATCAACAACGCGGTTACCAGGTAGGAGGCAACGCAACCCAGCGTAAGCGGTAACAGCGCCGGCAGGCAATGCGTGACCTCAATGCCAAAGAGAATGGCGGTCAAGGGAACTCCGAGGGAGCCGGATAGCATCGAACCCATTCCGATGAGAGCCCAAATTGCCTGCATCTCAACAGAAGCGTGACCGACGCGCGCAGCCAACGCACCCACCGCTCCTCCAATCATGAGCAGCGGCGCAAGAACTCCGCCCGAAGTTCCCGAACCGAGCGAGAACGCCCACATGAGCGATTTGACCAGGATGATGCCGAGGATCAGTGCTAGCGGCGCGTTTCCTTGAAGAAGCTGGGCTATGTTGTCGTAACCGACACCCAATCCACGGGGAAAGATGAGACCAAAGATACCGATCCCGAGCCCTCCAAGGGCAGGCCACCACATCCAGTGCAGAGGAAGCCTCTCGAACATGTCTTCGAATGCATACATCATCCCGCTCATGGCTGCAGCGACAAGACCAAGCACGGCGCCGAGGATTAAGGAACCGACGGCGGTTGGGAGCGGGTCTATCCCGGTAATTGCCGGCATCGGAAACAGCGGGCCTGGGCCAAGGAGATACCCGCGGAGAACCGCGGCTGTCGCACTGGCGATCGCAACCGGCACCAGGCTTCGCGGCCTCAATTCGAACAGCAAAAGTTCAACCGCGAGAAGAATTGCCGCCAATGGTGTCGCGAAGGTAGCAGACATGCCTGCTGCCGCTCCGGCCACCAACAACGTGGTGCGTTCTGCGTCCGTGAGCTTAATCCATTGCGCGATGAGTGAGCCGAAGGCCCCGCCGGTCATGATGATCGGGCCTTCCGCGCCGAAGGGACCGCCGGAACCAATGGCAATCGCCGCCGAGATCGGCTTCAAGATCGCGATCTTGGGCTCTACTCGTGCACGATGCAACAAAATGGCTTCAATTGCCTCCGGGATGCCGTGGCCCCTGATCTTGTCCGAACCGTAGCGGGCCATCAATCCAACGATCAGACCTCCAACCACGGGGACAAGAACCATCCAGTGACCCAACGCACTGCCCGCTGGAGAGACTGCAACCGCGCTGAACCGGTGGTAGTAGAAAGCATTTGTAGATATGGCAATCAGGGTGAGAAGCACCACGGCGAGCAGGCTGGCGCCAATGCCGATGATCAAAGCGATGGCGCACAGCAGCCAGACCCTTCGGTCTACGGTAAAGTCTCGAAGAGCAGAGGATTCAGCTTTCATGGGTCGCTTGGCGTACTCGCTTTCCTGGTTTGCTGGAAAGAGTTTTCAACTCAGTGAGTGTTTGGATGAGCTGCGGAGCAAGTTCATCCAGCTCGCGTTCATGTTCGATGGAGAGAGAGTCCAGAAGCCGTTTGCCTTTGGACGTCAGTTCAAGCAGCACGCGTCTGCGGTCTTTATCCCCTTGCTTACGCCGGATAAGGCCCGCTTCTGCGCTGCGGTTACTCAACTCCACGGCTGTGTTGTGGCGCAGACCAAGCCGCTCAGCCACAAAACCCACCGTGGTGGCGGTACCCTCAGGTGCTCCCGCTATCTGGAGTAGCAGTTGATGTTGTTGCGGTTGTAAACCGAGTTTCTGAGCTGCGTTTTCGCTGAATTGGAGGAACATGCGCAGGCGGTAACGAAATTCGGCCAACGTTCTGAGCTGGGCTGTTGATACCCCGTGTGGTCTTTCATCCTTCATGGGTTAATTATATCGTATTGCGATATAAATGCCCGGAGGGGAGGGCACGGTACGTATCAGGGCTTCGAGGCGTGTACTGGGGGAAAGAAACCCAGCAGGTCCCTCCACTACGCTTCGCTCCGGTCGGGACGACAATTCTATTGCGGGGTTCGGGATTTCTCCCTGAAGCTCTTGCGGCCACAACAGAATTGTCATCCCGACCGGAGCGAAGCGTAGTGGAGGGACCTGTGGTTTCTTTCCCCCCTGAGTTGTGACGGCCGCAGCGGGCTTGAGGGTTAGCCCTGCGGTATCCCACATCTCGCGAAAAACGAGCGAGATGTGGGGCACCCGGCGTTTGGTGCGGGGGATAAAGAGCCGCAAAAAAAGCCTACTGGTCGCGCAACAGGATTACGGGATCAATCGACAAGGCTCGGCGGGCCGGCGCGTAAGCAGCCAACAAGCCCAGCAAGAGCATTGTCAGAATCACTCCGACGAGCACCGCGGGATCGCGGGGAGTCGCCTGATACACAATGTAGGAAAGCACCCGGGTTGCCGCCATGCCCAGCAACAAACCTGCAACTGCGCCTGTCGTCAGGAGCTGGAAGGTTCTTCCCAACGCTGCCTGCAACACTTCTTTACGTTGCGCTCCCAGGGCTACACGGATCCCGAGTTCGCGCAGCCGCTTGCTCACCGAATAGGAGGCCATGCCAAAAATGCCGGTAACGGCGAGCATCGCCCCAAGCAAGCCCAGCACACCCAACGAGATGGTCGCCATGCGCGCAGCAAATAGAGCCGAATCCAGCGCCTTTTCCCAGGTCGTAATCGTCGCTGGTAATCCAGCGTCCAGCCCGCGTATCGTGTCGTGCACACTCCCCGCAAGACTGAGCGGATCACCATCGGATCGCACCACCAGCGAGGTAGAAGTGGAGGGCGTCTGGAGCAGTGGCACAAAAAACACCGGTCTGGGGTCTTCTGTCAGCGTCTTGTACTTCCCGTCCTCCACGACACCGGCCACCTCGATCCGCTGTCCGTCATGGACCTTGAAATACCCGCCAACCGCCCGCGGGACGGATCCAAACACCTCGCGCGCAAACTCCCGATTGACTACCGCCACTTTTGGCGCCTTGCTATCGTCATGCAGGTTGATGTTCCTGCCCGCCAGCAGCGTAACGCCGGAAGCCTGAAAGTATCCGGGCGAAATGCTGTATGTTGTCGCATCGGCAATCTTGTTCGATTCCCGGAGGTCGATTGTGTGGCTGGCATAGACTGGCGTGTCGTTCCAGCCCAGGCCCAGGGGCAGGTAGTCGATGAATCCTGCGGAAGCCACCCCGGGAATTTTCGCGACTGCATCGAGCATGCGTTGCTGCATCACCGGCACCTGGTCGCCGTGATATCCAGCCATGTTGAGATCGGTGCTCGTCACGAGCGCGCCTTGTGGCTGGAAGCCGAGGTTGCTGTGCAACGAACGGACCAGGCCGCGCACCGCGACCAGCGAAGAGGTGACCAGCACGGCGCATAACGCAATCTGCACCACCAGCAGCACGTCGCGCGTGCCAAACCAACGGCCACTCGTCACAGTGGTTGAACCTGTCTTCACCACCTGCCACGGATTGGCCCTGAGTACCTGCCGCACCGGAACCAGTCCGAAGAGAAAGCCACTCACCAGCGCGAGCAGCAAGGCTACGAGATAGGTAGGCAGGTCCGGGCGGACGGGCAAGTTGATTGGGATACTGGGTAGCGGCTGCCAGGCGTTCAAGCCTCGCAACAGGACCACGCTGCCTGCAATGCCCACAACCCCGCCCATCAGTGCAACCAGAATCGCCTCGGTCAAGAGCTGCCGCAAAACATTTCGGCGGGTCGATCCAAGCGCCAGGCGCAAAGCAATCTCGCGCGAGCGGTCCGCCGCCCTGGCCGCAAACAGGCTGCCCAGGTTCGCGCAGGCCGCTAATAAAATCAGCCCTGCCAATAGCATCAGTCCGGTGACAAAGGCGCGCACTGGTTGCCCCAGCATGTTGCCCAGGAGCCCGGAACGCGCAAGAGAGAAAGTCAAGCGGTCGTCATCCTTTGGATAAGTGCTGCTAAGGAACGTCGCAATCGAGTGCAGGTCGGCCTCGGCCTGAGCAGCGGTCACATTGGGCTTCAGACGGCCTACCAGCCAAATGTTCCGCCCGGTCCGTTCCTTGAGGTAATCAAAACCCTCAATCTGTTCCTGATCCACCAGCGGCACCCATAGGGCCGGTGAAAAAAACAGCTCTGTGCCCCGGAATCCAGGCGACGCAACGCCAAGAACGGTATAGGGATGCTTGTTCACCTGGACCACGCGTCCGATCACGCCCGGATCGCCGAGGAAATGACTACGCCAAAAGGAATAACTGAGCACTACATAAGGGCTGCTGTTAGAGCCGTGTTCGTCGGTGCCATGGAAGAAGCGGCCGAGATAGGGCTTGGTGCCCAGGGTATCGAAATAGTTTCCGGTCGCTTCATAAATCCATATCTGAATCGGGTCGCCGCCGGTAGCCAATCCCGCCTGGCCGAAGTTAAATGCCAATACACTGTCAAAGGTTCGGTTCCGGTCGCGCACATCGAGGTAATCGGGATAAGAATTCAGGGACTGCCCCGCTTCTTCTATCGAGAAAAACCGCTGTGCATTGGGCACATTGATGGTGTGCAATACCAGGGCATTCAAGACGCTGAAGACCACTGCGTTGGCGCCGATCCCCAGTGCAAGCGTGAGGATCGCAGTGATGGCGAAGCTGGGTGATTTGAGTAAGCGTCTCCAGGCGAATTTCAGATCAGCCGGCATAGAGTCACACTCTCCCTGGTTGCAAATGAATAGTTCAAACAAAATAATAGTCAGCTATCTACCAAGCATGCAGGGCGCCGCAATCCGGAGGACACGCTGGTTGAAAACGCACGAGTTAGCGAGCAGAACTTCGCTGTGCCCTGTCCAGAACTGAAGTCGTCTGTCCGAAACCGAACAAACATTCCAGGAAGCAGGTAGAAATCTTCGCTTGACATATTCTTATATAGGAATATATTTTTGTTCATGCCCAGGGCCGCAACCACTTCCGATGTATTCAATGCGATTGCTGAGCCGAGGCGGCGCGAACTTATCGACCTGCTGGTGAAGGGCAAAGAGCATGCGGTGGGAGAATTGGTTCTACGCCTGCGCATGCCGCAACCGGCGGTTTCAAAGCATCTGCGCGTGCTTCGGAGAGTGGGTGTGGTGACGGTAAGCAGACGTGGACAACTGCGTTTGTACCGGCTCAACGCAAAGGAACTGAAACCTGTGCATGACTGGGTGAAGACGTATGAGCACTTCTGGACGCATCAGCTGGACCGGATCAGGGAACGGGCTGAGCAAAAAATGGCAACTCAACTAGCGAACCAACTAAGCAAACGCGTGGAGGAGAAATGATGCCGGTAAGTACAGAACAGGAAATACGGACGTTGGAAATCGTGAAAGAAGAGACGATCGCAGCCTCGATCGAGATTGTTTTTGAGACGATTCTGGAGCAGTTGGGACCTCACAGCGAGACTCCCGATGGAACGTCGATGTCGATGAAAATCGAGCCGTGGCCCGGCGGGAGGTGGTATAGGGATTTGGGAAACAACGCCGGCCACTTCTGGGGGCACGTACAGGCAATCAAACCACCGGCACTGCTGGAAATCTGCGGACCGCTTTTCATGTCGTTCCCTGTCATCTCAAATGTGCAATACCGGTTGACGGAGGAGAACGGTGTAACGCGTTTAAAGCTTGTGCACCGCGCAATGGGAGTGATTCCACCCGAACTTACGGATGGCCCTAAAGGCATGCACACTGGCTGGACTCATATCTTGTCGAAGATTCGGGAAGGTGCAGAGCGGCGCTCGGCGGGGGCAAAGAAGTAGCGCTGCGCACACAACAGGAGACTGGTCGTGATAGGAGAGAGAGACAGCCAACTCAACGTCGAGCCGATTCCCACGCCATCTGACTGGCAGCAGTTGGCGCAGGAGAATCGGACACTGCGGGCGATGATCATTGAGCTGCTGATCAAGAACCAGAATCTCCGTTGGGAACTGCTGGCGCACGGATGCGAGGGCTTGCGCGAGGAGACCACGTAAAACAATTGGGGTGACAACGTTAGAAACCCCAGGTCTCACAAGCGAGACCTGGGCCACCCACTCGACAATTCGTCGGAGTGTTCGTTTGCGGACACATGATTCCAAATTCGAACGCGCCCTACCTTTGTTTTTCCCGCCTTTCCCGGCGTGCCGCGGCACTGAGTGCGTATTTTGGGGATCTGACACGAGTGAACTCTGGCCACGAAAATGCTATCAAGGATAGCTGCGGACCATGATGAGGATCTCGATGCGTTCACTTTTGCTCGATTTGAAGTTTGTTTTGCGGCAACTCCGGAAGTCTCCCGGCTTCACGGCCACGGCGGTTCTTATGCTGGCCCTGGGTGTAGGTGCGACCACGGCAATTTTCTCCATCGTTGAGGGCGTTCTCCTGCGGCCACTCCCCTTCCCCGATCCTGACCGCCTGATGGTGCTGGCTGACCGCATAACAGGTGCGGATGTAGGCGGCAACGGGGAGGCCGGCGTTACCGTGCCCGATATACGCACCTATACCCGCGATACGCGTGGCTTTGCCGCTCTGGGCGGATACCAGTTCTCAAGCTACGAGCTATCCAGCACCGGCGAACCCGCGTTCATCAATGCATCGCGCCTGACCGCTGGAGTTTTTTCCGCCCTCGCGGTTCAACCACAACTTGGCCGTGTGTTCACTCCCGACGAAGACGAACATAGCCAGCCGGTTGCGGTTTTGAGTTATACGACGTGGCAAGAACGCTTCCACGGAGACCCGCAGATACTCGGCACCAAGATCCTGCTCGACCGCAAGCCGTATGTCGTGATCGGAGTGATGCCGCGGAACTTCGAATTTCCGCTGGTGCCCGGCCAAATGGCCCGCTCCGAGTTGTGGGTCCCCATGAGCTTTACCCCGCGAGAGCTGGCTACCCAGTCTGCCGCCAACTGGAGCTGGCAGATGGTAGGCCGCCTGAAGCCTGGCATCTCGCCGGCACAAGCGCAGGAAGATGCGCAACGAGTGGCGCAGCAGATCATGCGCAACTATCCGGCCTACATGGCGAGCCTGCATATCAGCTCCGTAGTGCGGCCGCTGCAGGAAGAAACGGTGGAGCAGGCTCGCCCCTTGTTGCGGACTCTGTTCCTCGCTGTAGGCGTGGTGTTGTTGATCGCCTGCGTCAACCTGGCATCGCTCATGCTGGTCCGCGCGATCCGCCGGCAGAGGGAATTTGCCCTGCGCCTGGCATTGGGCGCACGCGCCATGGCCCTGATGCGTCAGGCAATTCTCGAGAGCCTGGTTCTAAGCCTGAGCGGGGGAATGCTCGGCCTTGCGCTGGCGGCGCTGGCGTTGCGCCTGGGCAAGAATCTACTCCCGGAGAGCCTTCCCCGTATCAACGAAATTGGGCTGAACTGGCAAGTCGTAGGGTTCGCTCTCTTGCTTGGAGTGATCACGGGGTTGGTTTGCGGATCGGTTCCCGCGTTTGCCGCTCTGCGCACCAACGTGAACAGCAACCTTAAGGAGGGTGGCCGTGCCGGGACCACGGGTGGAGCCCACGCACGTTTGCGCTCGACGTTGGTGGTGGCAGAGATCGCGATCGCCCTGGTGCTGCTCACCGCCTCGGGGTTGCTGCTGCGCAGCTTTGAGAAAATGCGCTCGGTCGATCTCGGATACAGGCCCGAGCATGTAACCACTGCCTCTTACTCGCTGCCGCAGAAGCAATACGCCACCCAGGCAAGCGTCAACAGTTTCAACAACGAGCTGGTGCGCCGGCTGCGGCAGCTTCCAGGGGTCGAAGCCGTGGGGCTTACGAGCAACCTACCCGCCTCGGGAAACAACAATAACCAGGCCATCGTGGTGGAGGGTTATGTCGACCCCAAACCCGGGAATTTGAACCTGGCAACAACCTCACAATTGATCGGCGACTACTTCCGCACCATGGGCACTCCTCTGCTGCAAGGACGCACCTTCACACGATGCGGACCTTGCCGATCGGCAATTGGTGGTGATCGTGAACCGAAAGCTTGCCGAGCATTTTTGGCCAAATCAGAGTCCGATCGGCAAACGGATGCGCGTTGGCACCCCAGAAATGCAGACTCCATGGTTGACCATTGTGGGCGAAGTGACCGATGTAAAGTTGAATTCCCCTGACGAGCCCACGAAAGAGCAGTTTTATGTTCCTGTAGACCAGGCGGAAGCAGGCCTCGGCTCTCTCGGTTCGCCGGAAGACCTGAACGGCAACGGCGGATTCATCACCTTGCGTTCCGCATTGCCACCCGAGCAAATGAAGAATGCTCTGCGCGCGACTGTGCGCTCGATCGATCCGCAACTGCCACTGACGCAGGTGCAGTCAATGGAGCAGGCAGTATCTCAAACCGAGGCTCCGCGCCGCTTCAACACTGTGCTGATCGGCAGCTTCGCATTTGCGGCAGTGTTGCTGGCGGTTCTCGGCATCTACAGCGTGATCGCCTTCTCCGTCGCCTCGCGCGCGCAGGAGATGGCCATTCGCATGGCCCTGGGATCGCAGCGTGCAGGAATCGTAAGTTTGATTCTGGAAGCAGGCGCAAAGTTGGCGGCGATTGGCTGCGTGATCGGCCTGGCGGGCGCCGCGGCAGCCTCTAGCCTGCTGCGCTCATTGCTATTTGGGGTGAGCCCGTTTGATCCGGTGGTGCTCACTCTGGCCGCGGTTGGGGTGTTGTTGTTGGCCGTGGCCGCCTCCGCTTTACCGGCCTTCAGCGCAGCTTCTGTGGATCCGACCCAGGCATTGCGGGGGGAATAGGCCAGGGCGTCGCGGGCATCCTGGCGAGGCTTTTATGTACCGGGGAAAGAAACCTGCGGTTTCTTTCAAGCGTAGATGTGAACTACTTTGCGCCCGTCTTGTTCTCAAACAGGAATAGACCACTCTTTCCCCCGACCACGAAATCGAGATCGCCGTCGCCATCGAAATCGGCGACCCCGATCTCAATGCCGCCACCAGTGCGACCGCCATAATCGATGACATGCCTGGCCCAATCGACCATATGAGTGGAAGGATCGAGAAGCCGCTCGTACCAATACACTCCTAGCGGCTCACGTGCTCCGGGATCTTTTCCGTTATGGGCAAAGTATCGCTTTCCAGTCAACAAGCCCCAATTCCCGTCCTTGCGGAAATCAACAATGACCATCGCATGCGGCTGCGACCAGCTGTCGTCAATCACATGCTTGACCCACTTCCTGTCGCTTGTCTGCTCAAGCCAGAAAATCCCGTACCCGTGGGCCATCGACGACACGATATCCGGCCGCCCATCGCCGTTCACATCGCGCACATACATAAAGCCAAGGGCGTCATCGAACTGCCAATCAGGATGGAATGTCCAGTTCTTTTGTCGCGGATCAGCCGGAGCCTCCAACCAGCCTTTCGGAGTCAGGATGTCGTTTCGGCCATCGCCGTTCACATCGCCCACGCCAATCCCGTGCCCGTAGCTGCGGTCGCTCACGATGTGTTCCACCATTCCGCCTTTTTTATCGCGCTCATACCAGGCAAGCGGGCGATCGTCGCCAAACTGCGGCAGAACCTCGTTGGCTTTGCCGTCGTTATCAAGATCAACCAGAAAGGCAAATTCGATGGGCGACCCGGTTGCGATGGGATGTTCTTTCCACATTTCACCCGTTCGTCCGGGATTGCGCCACCATGCCAGCTTCTTCGAAAACCATCCGCAGGTCACCAGGTCAACATAACCGTCGCCATCCACATCCAGGGGCAGCGTCGACAGATCATCCACGTAATTGTTGGTGTAGTCGATCTCGCGGAAGCGATGCTTGATCCATCGCGGCGCCTCGTACCAATACTCCCCTGAGACCAGGTCGAGCTTTCCATCGCGATTAATGTCGGCAAAAAGAGCGGTTTCTGAGGCTCCCAGATCAATGGTATGTTTCTCGAAATTGATCTCGTCCGGCCGGCTGGCAGAACGCCCGGAGGCACACAGGAAAAGCAGGGTGCAAAGCGCCGTCGTTTTGCAGATCGAATTCCAGTTGTCAACCATGTTTCATGGATCCTCTCCCAAGGGAAACCCCGCGTGACAGCATACCTCTTCATCCAGTGAAAAGCATTCCTATTCGTCGCTATTACCTCGGCGGCCCGTCCCCAGGATTCAAGAGAATCAGCTTCCAGTTGGCCATGCTGCTTACCGGGATTTTTGCGTTTAGGCAAGGCGCACTGCAGATCCCTCGGCTACGCTCGGGATGACAAGGGGAGAGTGGTCACTCACCTTAGAGTCTGCGGGTCGGATGGCACAGAAGAACTCCCGGTCCCACTCGCGGGCTTACAGGGGAGTCATCCCTCTCCCCTTGTCATCCCGACCGGAGCCGAGGGATCTGCAGCGCGCCTTGCCCAAACGCTAAAATCCCGGTGAAGCGCATTGGGAGCACTGGAATCTTTCCCTTCGTGAATCTTCGCGGCTGCCAGGCTCGTCCAATAGGCAAAAGCAACTTCCAGGGAGTAGATGATAATGGCCGCGTTTTGTGCATGCTGTGGAGCAGAGATAACCTTGAAAGCCGAAGCTTGTGCTGTTTGTGGGACTCCACGACATGGGATGTTGCCACCTGATTTGCGGCCAGTGTTGGATCCCGGTGCCCCTCAACCGGACGCCGGCAAAGACGAAAAGCCGCGCAGACCGCGCCTGTAACGGTCACGCGACTCCCAAGATCTTGACGATCACCCGCTTGCGGCGCTGTCCGTCGAACTCCGCATAGAACACCCTTTGCCAGGTGCCAAGGTCGAGCCTGCCGTTGGTGACCGGCAGTGTGGTTTCATGGTGCAGCAACAGGGCCTTCAAATGAGCATCGGCATTATCTTCGCCGGTCCGATGATGCTTGTAGTCCGGCCGCTCCGGCGCCAGTTCCTCAAGCCATTTGCCGATGTCATCGATCAACCCGTCCTCCAGATCGTTAACATAAATGGCGGCGGTGATGTGCATGGGTGAGACAAAGCACAGTCCGTCCTTCACTCCGCTGTTGCGCACAATCTGTTCCACCTGGTCGGTAATGTGAACCATCTCTTTGCGCTTCCTGGTTTCAAAAACCAGATATTCTGTGTGACTTTTCATTTCAGGACCTCTTGGTTGCCACGACGATCGGCTGGTAAAACGAGGTGACGGCCGGCTCCAACCACTGAATATTGGTAAACCCTTCTGAATGCAACGCCCGGTTCAGGTCCGCCCGCTGAAGAGCACGATACCTGGAGACGAAATGCTTCACGGTCCACACACCCTGGGTTTGCAGGGTCAGATAGAGATGAAGTGAATATTGATCCTCATCCCATTGCCAGACCTGGTGAACAAACCGGTTGTTTCCATCCTGCCCGTAGAACGCGGGCGCCTGCATGGTTGGCCGCACGGAAATCAGCTGATCGTAGTCCCTGATCGTCGCCAGGAGAATTCCCGAGGGTTTGAGTTTGCCTGCGATTTCTAGTATGGCCTGTTCCAGATCAGACTGTGACAGGATATGCGGAAGGGCGTTGTCCGCGATCACGACCGCGTCAAAACCCGTTTCTGGAATCACACTGAGCTGGCGCATGTCCGCAACATGGAAGGTTACATTGAGGCCTCGCATGGCGGCTTCCTGGGTCGCCCGCGCGACCGCAGACCGGCTCAAGTCAGAACCGACCACGATGTGACCTCGCTGCGCTAACCCGATGGTCTGCGTCCCGATGCCACAGGCACAGTCCAGAACATAGGGGGAGTTTCTTCCGGTATGCCGCTCCAGAATCGGGCCAAGGACCGCACCCTGGTAGGCGATGCTGCGGTTCCAATCCTCGAAGATCAGGTGGTACCACTGAGCCAGGTCATCATAGAAGCCTTCTGCTGATTCGCCCATTTGAAGATTCCTATTGCCCGGGAGGTACGACAATCACTGCCCGCCCTTCGATATGCCCGCGGCGCAACGCATCCAGGGTTGAGCTTGCCTGTTCGAGAGTAGTGTGCACGATGGGGATCGATGGCACACCCCGGGAGCGCACCAGTTCCAGTAGCTCAGACAGCTCGGCTAAGGTTCCTACGAAGTTGCCCTGAATGGTGATGGCGCGCATGGCGATGACAGGAAGGGCCCACGGCGCCGCTCCGCCAAAGAGCCCAACGCAAATCAATTTTCCGCCCTTGGCAAGTGCTTTGAATCCGAGCGAAGTTGTCGATTCCGAGCCGACAAAGTCGATCACCACCCGCGGGGCGCCGCCGACCTTCGAAGACACCTGTTGCAGGGCATCCGCTGCCCCGGCATCCACCGTGTCCAGTGCCCCGGCACGCAGCGCCGCCTCTCGCTTGGCCGGCTGGATGTCCACCACGACCGCCCCCTTTCCGCCCATGGCTCGCAGAAGGTGGAGCGCCATCAAACCGAGTCCGCCGGCGCCAATCAGCACGATAGGTTCTTCGTAGATCAACTCGCCGGCCTTCTTCAAAGCGCTGTAGGTAGTCAGGCCCGCGCAGGCATAAGGGGCTGCCGATAAAGGGTCGAGGCCCTTCAGCGGCAACAAGTACTTCTGGTCCGGCACCAATACGTACTCTGCGAAACCGCCATCGCGAAAAATGCCGAGGGTCCTCGGTTGGGCGCACAGGTTCTCTTCGCCGCTTTGGCATGGGCGGCAACTGCCGCATCCGATCCAGGGATAAATTAGGTAGTGCTCGTTCGAACCACTGGCCACAGACCTGCCGACGATCTCGTGGCCAAGCGTAAGCGGCAGTTTCACACCGCGATCCGCGGCCCGCAGCTTCTCTCCGTGACCCAGTTCATAGTACCCATCCAACAGGTGCAAATCGGTGTGGCAAATGCCTGCTGAGATCACGCGCAGCAGGACTTCAGAGCCACTGGGTTGCGGTAACGGCAGCTCACAGGTTTGTAGCGGTGAGGCGAACGAGACCAGACTTGCGCTCTTCATCGAGGTTCCTCTTCTGCCGGATAGAACTTCGCAGCCTGCAATAATAGAAAACGAATGATTGACTTTAAGCAAACCGTTGCTCGCGTCTGGCACAAACGGTTTCGAATCCTCTTCTTCATGGGTGGGCTTTTGCTGGCAGCTCACCGCCACGCGATGGCAGAACCCACGCCTGCTGCTGTTTCAGCGTTCGACGACTACGTCCACTCCGCCGAATCGAGGCTGTCTAGGCAGCATCAGTCGGCAAATGGTTTTCTGGCGCCCCCCTTGACTGCGCAAGACGAACAACGTCTGCGAAAGGGAGAGTTGATCATCGAGCCCATCACGCCGCTCACCGGTTTACCTTTGCCCGGAGCACTGCTCCATGACTGGCGTGGCACCGCTTTTGCCACCGGGGCGAAGGCCGCGGATTTTGAGCGGTTAATGCGGAACATCAATGCATATCCTCAATACTTTTCTCCACAGGTGCTCCAGGCAAAAGTGATCACGCAACAGGGTGATCATCTGCAGGCACTCATGAGGGTGCGGCAGAAGCACATCCTCACAGTGGTGCTGGACACGACCTATGACATCACTTTTGGCCGCCTCGATGCGCAGCGTGGATACAGTATTTCGCGAAGCACAAAGATCTCGGAGATAGAGTCGCCCGGCAGCAAAAACGAGCGTGCACTCGGCCCCAGCGAAGAAAACGGCTTCCTCTGGCGTTTGAATAGCTACTGGACGTACGAGGAACGAGACGGCGGACTTTACCTGCAAATCGAATCCGTGTCGCTCACACGCTCGGTTCCCAACGGCCTCAACTGGATTATCCAACCATTCATCGAGAAAATACCGCGCGAGTCGCTGGAGTTCACCTTGCGCTCGACCTGCGATGCGCTGCGGAAATAAAGTCAGGGCTGCAGCGCCTTGCCCTCCATCCTTTTACCCTCTAGGAAGGCTGCAATGTTCTGGTTGAGGAATTTGCCATCCGCCGGGCTGGCGCCCGCTCCCGCGGGATGCCCCCAAAGCGAAGGGATCGGTAGCAATGTGCAGTGAGGAATCATCGGGGCTTCGTAGCGCGCATCGGTGACGGGGAAATATAGATCCGTCGCCGACGGCATGTAGAGCACCTGTGCCCGGATGGATCCCAGTGCCTTCCGCAAGTCTCCGGCGAAACCGGGACTGGCTGCTACGTCATGCTGCTCCCAGGTGTGCATCTGCAGGATGAGATTGTTGGCGTCCGCGCCAGGAATGAAATTCGTCTTGTATTTGTCCACAACCTGGGCAAAGGTGGTGCCCGCCGGTTCCTCAGATCTCCATAGCTCCTCTCGCCACCACTCCTGCGAAAAGAGCCACGCCGTCCAGACCAGGGCGAATGCCTGAATGCCTTTGACCGGTTCCTCCTTGTAGTCGCCACCCTGGAAGGCCTCGTCGGTTGTCAGCGCCGTGATTTCACTCTCCAGGCGCACGATGCCGTGACCGTAGGTCTTGGCAGTACCCGAAGTCGCCACCATGCGGTCCATGTAGGCCGGATAGGAAACGGCCCATTGAAACGCCTGTTGCGCGCCCATGGAAAAGCCGATGACCGCTTGCAAATGGCGCACGCCAAGCTCCTGGGTGAGCAGCTGATGCACCGCCTCCACGTTGTCGCGAATCGTGGTAACGGGAAAGCGCGGACCGTGGAAGGGTTCTGGCGTGTTGCTGGGCGAGGAGGAGCGTCCATTGCCAAACAGCTCCGAGGTGATGAGGAACTGGCGCGCGGGATCGAGGGCCTTTCCAGGTCCAATCAGCCAGTCGTAACCACGCATATCGGCCATGTAGTGTGACGGCAGAAGGATGGCGTTGTCTCCCGCCGCGTTCAGATGGCCATAGGTGCCATAGATGATCTTCGCTTCCGGCAGCGTGACACCGCTCTCGGTATGAAAGTTGTGAATAATGAACGTGTGCTCGACCGGCTCGGGTTTTGCGGGCGCCGTTTGGGCCGAACCCATCAGCGAGGAAAACGCTATGAGAAGGCAGGCAAGAAATTTCATGTTGTGTGGATTGTATAGTTCGCAAAGAAAACGCAAGCACGGGCTTACCGTGCGTTATGGTGGGGGAATGAAAATTGTCCATCAGTCCTCCGCTCTCCTGACCTTCGGCGGCTTCGCGATCATGTTCATGGTCTTTTCGCCGCTGGTTTCCCAGACGATGCCGCCGCTGAAACGTCAGCCTACCCCGGCCAAAGTGGTGGAAGAACACATGGCCGCGTTTTCAGGCTGCGACTGGCCGCGGTTGATGGCGCAGTTTCCAGATAATGTAGAGTTCTTTGGCCCGAATGGCCAGGTTGTGCGGGGAAAAAAGGCGCTGGGTGAGATGTTCGCGCAGGTGGTAAAGCCACCCTCTCAGGGAGGGACTTGCGGCCTGCACGTCGTCGCCGAGCACACCTTTGTGGTGGGGGATACGATCAATGTCCAGTGGCGGGCCGACTCTCCCCTGCTTAAGGAGCCCTATCGAGGAGCGGATGCTTACGAAACGCATGATGGACTGATGGCAGCCCAGGTGACCACCTGGAATCCTGCCGCGTTGAAGTGGAAAGTGCCTCCAACCTCTCATCAGTAACGGCGAACTGGCGGTTCATAACAAATGGATTGGAATAACCAAGACGATCGAATCTTGACAAGCCGCCGCCGCTTTCTGAAACAGGCCGGTTCCGTGGCTATCGCTTCCCTCCCGTTGCGCTCTCCCATGGTTTTTGCCGGCAGGTCTCTTGCGAACCCGCCCGTTACCGGGTTGCCCTCGCCGGTTATCAAGAACTCTGCTCCACTGGCGCCGAACGCTTTTTATCTGCTTCCTCTTGGGTCAGTTCGGCCCACGGGATGGCTGCGGGATCAAATGCAGATTCAGGCGAAGGGCCTGGGCGGCCATCTGGACGAAACGTGGGCCGATGTTGGGAGCAATAGCGGCTGGCTAGGCGGTACGGGAGAGTCGTGGGAACGTGGTCCTTATTTCCTCGATGGTCTGGTGCCTCTTGCTTATCTGCTTGACGACCAGCGGCTCAAAGCGAAAGCGCAAAGGTATCTCGACTGGACTCTTGACCACCCGTCAGCTGACGGAATGATTGGCCCCACCAGCAATAACGATTGGTGGCCGCGCATGGTGATGCTGAAAGCGCTGGCACAGTACCAGGAGGCAACCGGCGATGCGCGCGTGATACCTCTGCTCACCCGCTATTTCAGCTACCAGTTAGTTGAACTACCCAATCGTCCTTTACGGGATTGGGGTAAATTCCGTTGGCAAGATAACGCTCTCATCGCAGTTTGGCTCTATAACCGCACGGGCGACCCAAAGCTGATCGAGCTAGTCCGATTACTGCACAGGCAGGGCTATGACTGGCAGGCGCAGTACGCAGATTTTCGCTACACAACGCCGATGACGGCCGACAAGATCAAGCTCGATCAGGGCAAGGGATTGGAGGACCTTGCGCTTTCCACACACGGGGTCAACAACGGACAAGCGCTGAAGGCCGCGCCGGTATGGTCGATGGTTTCCGGCAGTGATGTGGACCGGCGCGGATTTCAGCAGATGCTGGATGCACTGGACAAATATCATGGCCTTCCCAACGGCATGTTCTCCTGCGATGAGCATCTCGCGGGACGCAATCCGTCGCAGGGAAGCGAACTTTGTACCGTCGTCGAAACCATGTATTCGCTGGAACAGTCGCTGGCAATCCTGGGCGATTCGAGAATAGGCGATCGGTTGGAACGCATCGCCTTTAACGCACTGCCCGGAACATTCACCGACGACATGTGGGCACACCAATACGACCAGGAGCCGAACCAGGTTGAAGTGAGCTTGCATCGCAAGCCCTGGACAACCAACGGGCCCGAATCTAACCTCTACGGGCTGGAGCCGAACTTTGGCTGCTGCACGGCAAACTTCCACCAGGGATGGCCGAAGTTTGCCGCCAGCCTGTGGATGGCCTCTCACGATGGCGGCCTGGCGGCGGTCGCTTACTCCCCTTGTGAAGTGCGCACGACGGTCGGCTCAACGCCGGTTCATTTGTCGGAAGCGACGGAGTATCCGTTCCGAGGCTTGATACGCATCACCGTAAATCCGGCAACCGAGCTTAGCTTTCCTCTTCGAGTGAGAATTCCCTCGTGGGCGGATGGCGCGGAGGTCCTTCTCAACGGAGTGCCGAATCACCATAGCCGCCAACGAGGGATTCGCAAAAATCGAACGCCGATGGAAGGCGGGCGATGTGGTTCAGTTGAAGTTTCCTTTGCGGCCCGGGCTTGCGCGCGGTTACAACGATTCGGTATCGATCGACCGGGGTCCACTTGTCTTCTCATATCCAATCGGTGAGGACTGGGTAAAGCTGCGAGACCGCGGCATGACGGCCGATTGGCAAGTGTTCCCCAGTTCACAGTGGAATTATGCTCTGGCCGTGGACGAGAAGACGATTGCCACAGCGCCTGTGACCGAGCGGCAGGTCGGTCCTTCTCCGTTCTCATTAAAGGAAGCGCCGGTGACGTTGCGGCTGGAGGCGCGTAGACTGCCGTCGTGGCGAGCGATTGATGGAGCCGCGGATCCCGTGCCGCAAAGCCCGGTCACCAGCGAGGAACCTCAGGAAATCGTCACCCTGGTTCCGTACGCGGCAGCGAAATTAAGGGTCACAGCCTTTCCTGTTTTGAAAAGCTGAGACTGATCAGACCTCGACTTGCCTGATGGCGAAAGATTTTCGTTCGATTGCGGGCAGGCGGAGCGCGAGGGTGATCGCGCGCAAAGCCATGAAAGACAGCATGGCGCACCACAGGCCGTGATTGCCAAAGCGAGCGCCGAGCAGGATGGCGAGGCCGAGATATCCAAGCAGAGCGATCAGCATGCTGTCGCGTAGCTCGGCCGCACGGGTAGCGCCGATAAAAACTCCATCGAGCAAGAAGCTCCATACAGCGATCAGGGGCAGAACGATTAACCAGGGAAGATAGCGCGCGGCGAGCAAACGAATCTCTTCCTGGTTGGTGAACATGGCGATGATGCTATGGCCGAACAAGAGGTATAGGAGCGAGAGGCCGACGGCGACGGTGAACGCGGAAACGGAGCTGGCCTTGAGCACAGCGCGGTAGTCTGCCACGCGTTGTGCACCGATTGCCTCGCCGACCAGCGCCTCGGTGGCGTTCGCAAACCCGTCGAGGCCGTAACCGGCAATCCAGAGAAAGTTGATGAGCACGGCGTTGGCGGCCAGGATCGCATTGCTCGACCGGGCCCCGGTGCGGGTGAACCAAACGTAGGCCGCAACCAGGCTTAGGGTGCGCAGAAGGATGTCGCGGTTGAGTGCGAAGAGCCGGCGCAGACTCTGGGCGTCGATCAGTTCGCTCCAGCGCACGTGACCGGGACGAGCGCCACTGATCAGCATGAGGCCCAGACCGAGGAAGCATCCGATCCATTCCGCAGTCATAGTGGCGGTAGCGATGCCGGCGACGCCCCAGTGCCGCCATAGCACCAGGGTCAGCGCGACCACCACGTTGACAATGTTGATCGTCGCCTGCAGCAGCAAGGCTGTGCGGGCGTGCTGCTTTCCTAACATGTAGCCCAGGATGGTGTAGTTGGCCAGCGCTGCCGGCGCCGACCATATGCGAATGCTGCAGTAAAGAAGCGCGTTCCCTTGCACCTCTGGGCTAGCGCCGAGCAGCGCCAATGCGCCTGCGATCAGCGGCCGCTGTATCGCGAGGAGCAGACTCCCGATCAGCATGGCGGTGAGCAGCGCGCGGCCGAAGTGGTGCATCACCTGATCCTGATCGGAAGCCCCGTGCGACTGTGCCACCAGCCCTGTGGTTGCCATACGCAGGAAGCCAAAGGTCCAATAGATGGAGTTGAAAAAGATCCCACCCACAGCAACGCCGCCCAGTGCGGCGGGTCCGGGCAAATGACCGGAGAGGATAGTGTCCACCATGGAGAGCAGCGGCTGGGTGAGATTGGACAGGATGAGCGGAATCGCCAGCAGAAAGACTCGCCGGTACCAATAGGGCATTTCCATGATTTCTGAATTCAGGCTTTCACCTTCTTGAACCGCCCGGAATTGCCTACCGCTAAGAGAGAAACCGCAGGTCCTCCACTGCTTCCAAGAGATTTTTGCATCCGGGCGAGGCGCACTGCAGATCCCTCGACTTCGCTCGGGATGACAAGGGGTGAGCGGTTACTCACCTGAAAGTCTGCGCGTCGGATCGAGAGTTCTTCTGCGCCATCCGACTCGCGAAGGTTTGAATCAGTAACCGCCCTCCCCTTGTCACCCTCACGATCCGACTCGCGGACTTTGAGTTGAGTCATCACTCTCCCCTTGTCATCCCGAGCGAAGCCGAGGGATCTGCAGTGCGCCTCGCCCGGATGCAAAAATCTCTTGGAAGCAGTGGAGGACCTGTGGTTCTCTCCCCGGTACTCGCACACCCTCTAACGCCCCTTCTTCTTCAGCTCAAAGGACCTTCTCCTGGTGAAACATCACATGCATTGTATCGTTCAGTTGACACGACTCTGCTTTTGCGGCAGAGTCGTGCGCAGTTCCCTTCAGCCCGCAGGAGAAGATCGTGCACGTTTCCGCTTTCCACCACCTGAATCATTTCAACCTTTTGGCTGTGCTGGTATCTGCCTTGATCCTGTGGATCCTGGGCGCCGTGTGGTACTCGCCTGCACTGTTCGTCAAGCCGTGGATGGCCGCGCTCGGCATAGTCCCCAGCGGTCCCAAAAAGGGGCTTGCCGCGGGCATGATCTCTTCCTTCCTTGGGGATTTGTTGGTCGCGTTTGTCCTGCTTCATTTCGTTTTATGGTCTGGCGCAGAGACGTTCGCGACTGGCGCGTTCATTGGCTTTGTGTCCTGGATCGGATTTATCGCAGCGACCCAGTTTCCCCAGGGCATCTATGAGAGCCGTCCGCCTCGACTGTTCGCTATTAACAGCGGCTACTGGTTGGTGGGCTTGCTGATCATCGGCGGCTTACTTGCGGTTTGGAGGTAGCGGTTTGATCGGGCTGTTAGGCTAAGAGAAGAACCCTTTCCTAGCGATGACTGAGACGATTCTGATTCACTTTTCTGGCCGGGACCGGCCTGGGCTTACTGCAGAGTTGACCGCGATCCTGGCTAGTTATGACACTTGCGTGCTGGATATTGGCCAGGCAGTGGTTCACGAAACGATGTCTCTTGGCTTGCTGATCGAGATTCCGCGCGGCGAGAGCTTCCGCGGGCTTCAAGAAACCCTTGTTGCACGATCCAAAGATCTGGGCTTGCAGGTCAACTTCACTCCCATCGCCAAGACGGATCTCGATGAGTGGATCTCGTCGCAGGGCAAGGATCAATTCATTGTCACGATCCTTGGACGAGCCATTTCGGCAAACCACCTTGCGCGAGTGAGCGGCATTATTGCGCAGCATGGTTTGAATGTGGATCGGATTGAGCGGCTGTCCGGACGGTTGTCGCTGGCCGTGCATACCCCCGATGCGAATGCGTGCGTCGAATTGATGGTGAGCGGAGATGCGGCTTCCGAGCAGTCAATGCGCGCGGCGTTTCTCGAGACCGCGCATGATCTGAAGATCGATATCGCTTTCCAACGGGAAAGTATCTTCCGCAGGAACCGGCGGCTCTTTGCCTTCGATATGGATTCCACGTTGATCGAAGGTGAGGTGATCGACGAGCTGGCAAAGTTGGCCGGCGTTGGGGACCAGGTGATGAAGGTCACGGAATCTGCCATGCGCGGAGAGATCGAGTTTCAGGAAAGCTTTCGGCGGCGGGTGGCGCTCCTCCGCGGGCTTCCGGAAATCCAGGTTCGCGAATTGCTTCACACCATCCCCCTGGTCCAAGGAGCGGAGCAGCTGATCGCAACACTGAAGATGCTGGGCTACAAAACGGCGATTCTCTCGGGAGGGTTTAATTTCTTTGCCCGGCATCTGCAGACCCGCCTGGGAATCGATTATGTGTTTGCCAATGATCTGGACATTGCCGATGGGGTGGTGAGCGGAATGGTGCGGACGCCGATCGTCGACGGCACACGAAAAGCTGAACTGCTGCGCGAGATTGCACAGCAAGAGAATATTTCGCTCGACCAGGTGGTCGCAGTCGGGGACGGCGCGAACGATCTGCCCATGCTGGGGATCGCCGGGATGGGGATCGCCTTCCGGGCCAAGCCCCTGGTCCGGCAGACAGCCAGCCATGCGGTTTCGTTTCTCGGGTTAGATAGCCTGCTCTATTTGATTGGGGTTCGCGACCGGGATTTGCCGGCATCGGCTGTTTGACTGAAGGCTGCGAGGAAGGCGTCGGCGACGTGCATTTCAAGGTCTTTCGGACCCTTGGCGCCCATCTTGTTGACGAACACATGGCGGTAGATCATGGGGCCGAGCAGGAGGGCGATGCCGATTTCAGGATCGATGCCGCGACGGAGGACGCCACGCTTCTCTCCGCGCTTGATCATGTCGGCCAACGCGACACGGGCGGGTTCGACTACGCGCGCACGCCAGACGGACCCCATTGCCCGGTTGCGTGAAGCGTAGGCAATCATGTGCGGAGTCATTTTTTCTCGCAGGGCCTGGCGGTCGGCAGCCGGCTGATACATCAACTCAGCGATCAGGTCGGCGCGGAAGTCGCCGGTGTCGAAGACCGGCCTTTCCTCATCGAGGCCGTGCAGATAGCCCATTACTTCCAGACACAGAGCGTCTTTGTCGTGCCAGTGTTTGTAGATGGTGGCCTTGCTTACGCCCGAGAGCTCGGCGATGGCATCCATACTCGTGGCATCAATGCCGCGTTCTGAGAATAGCTGCACGGCCGCTTCCAGCACTTGCTTATGGGCTTTTACGCTTCTGGGTCTTGCCATCGTACTAGGCTTCGATTCTGGTGAAAAGATACGCTCCGGCGCTTAGAAACAGCACGGCGATCCCCGCCAGCAATGCTACGTCGAATGCCAGACTGAAATGCCAGGTGTTGATCAGGGCGCCCCGCAGGCCGTCGACTCCATAGGCCAGGGGATCAAGTTTGGTGATGATGCTCATCGCCAGCGGCAGATTGGCCAGGGGAAAGAGCGCGCCGGATAGAAAGAAGATGGGCATGACGAGGAAGTTCATTACTAATTGAAATCCCTGCATGTCTTTGATGACCGAGCCAATGGCGGTGCCCAAAGCGGCGAACACAATGGCGATCATGGCGACGAAGAGAAAGGCGACGGGGATAGCAAACCACCTGTGGGGGCGGAAGCCGGCGATGAGGCAGATGACCAGGATCAGAGTACCTTGAATGATGGCGACGGTTGCGCCTCCCAGCGTGCGTCCGATCATGATTTGCATGCGCGACACAGGAGCCACCAGGGTTTCTTTGAGGAAGCCGAATTGCCGATCCCAAAGCATGGCGATCCCGGAGAAGACAGAACTGAACAGGACGGTCATGCCGACAACACCTGGCGCCATGAATTGCAGATAGCTTCCGTGGCCGGCCTGGCGGAAGACCGGGCCGAGACCGAATCCCAGCGCGAGCAGGTAAAGACAGGGCTGACCGAGGGACACGACGATTTGTACCCGCGACCGCACGTAGCGCTTTAGTTCACGCAACCACAAGATGTAAATTGCACCCATTTTCGTTTCCTCTTATCGCTAGCGTCGGAACATCTGCGCCATCTGGCGCAGGCCAGCCTTTGAATCGGCACCTTCATCGCGCAGCGAGGAGCCGGTGAGCGCTAGAAACGCGGCTTCCAGCGATTCGGTTTTGGTCTGCTCTTTCAGCTCTGCCGAGGTGCCCTGGGCCACGATCTTTCCATGGTCCATGATGGCAATGCGGTGGGCTACGCGGTCGGCTTCATCCATGTAGTGGGTGGTGAGAAAGACGGTTGTGTTTTCGGTTTCATTGAGGCGCTTGACGTGGGTCCAGAGTTGGTTGCGGCTCTGCGGATCGAGACCGAGCGTGGGCTCGTCAAGAAACAGAATTTTGGGCGTGTGCAGAAAGCCGCGGGCAATTTCCAGCCGCCGCTTCATGCCGCCGGAGAAAGTCTTTACATAGGCGTCTTTGCGCTCCCAAAGTTCGAAGAGCTTGAGCAACTCTTCGGTGCGCTGCGCGCGGACTTTGCGGGGAACGTGATAGAGCACGCCGTGGAGATCCATGTTCTCCCACGCAGTCTGTTCGTTGTCGAGGCTAGGGTCCTGAAAGACGATACCGAAGCGCTGGCGGGCCTGTTTCTGCTTGACCGTGGGATCGAGTCCATCTAACTCGATTTGTCCGCTCGTGGGCCGCAGTAGCGTGGTGAGCATTTTGATGGTGGTGGTCTTGCCGGCTCCGTTGGGCCCTAGAAAGGCAAATATCTCTCCCTGGGCGACGTCGAAACTGATGTCGCTGACGGCGGTGAAATCTCCGAAGGTTTTGACCAGATGGCTGACGGAAATCATGCGCTGCTCCGTTTCCCCGAGATAAAACTATACTGAACGGTTCAGTTATCCATGTCAAGCGCCGGAGTTTGGTACATTGGCCCCATTACTCCTCCATGGGGCTTAGGGACACAATCTCGGGCTTACCTCTTCTAATGGCGCTGTTGTTTCTTCCTGCCGGCAGCGTGAGCCAGACTGTGGATGATTCCCAGGCAAAGCACAACCTCAGCGGACAGGTAGTGAACAGTGTTACCGGTCAGCCGATTGCCGGGGCCCTGGTTCAGGTTGGCGGTGAGCACGCGATGCTGACCGATCGTGAAGGACAATTTGAATTTCACGACGTCGTTAACTCCTTCAGCGGAGACCAAGTAACCAAGCCAGGATACTTTCCTGAACATTATGGATTCGTCAACTTCGCCGGGACCGGTCAGGGGAACCAGCCCGTCACCCTGAAGCTTGTTCCTGAAGCGATCGTTTTCGGCAAAGTCCTCGATCAGAGCGGCCAACCGCTGCAGGGTCTGCGCATTCAACTGAAAAAGTTCGAGGTACGCAACGGGCTCAGGCATTGGCAACAACGGGATTCCACAATGACGAATGTGGAGGGCGAATTCCGCTTTTTTGAACTTGAGGCGGGTAAGTATTCCCTTTCCACGGCCTTTCAGATAGACGGTTCACCGGATACGCCATCTGCGGTGGCGTTTGCGCCGGTGGTGTATCCACCGTTGAGCGGAAATGAGGAATCTGCGCTGAATCTTTCGCCAGGCGACCACGTGGAAGCAAACCTGAATCCACCAAGCCAGAGCCTATATCCGGTGACCGGACACCTTGAAGGGCCGGCAGCGCAGGGAGCCAGATTTGAGGCAGAGCGGAGCACCGGCGGAACGATCAGCCCGGTGGTTCGCTTCAATCGATTTAACGGCGACTTCCGGCTCATGCTCCCGAGCGGTTCGTATCGCCTCAAATTGCATGCGTTTGTCCAACGCGAACAATTTTTTGCCACACGAGAGGTTTCCATCGGCGAGGCTCCGCTGAAGAACCTTTCGATAGCGCTCGCGCCGCTGGCAACGGTACCGGTCGAAATCGAGTACCAGGGCAGCAATACTTCCTCGCAAGAGGCTCAACCCCCGCCGCCCTTTTTTGCCAACGTTGGGCTTGAAGAAGCGGACCCGTCCGGTTTGGGCAGGACGTTCAATGCGCAACCACTGCAACCCTCGGATCCGGCGAACGATTCACTGGCCATCCGGGATTTGGA
This sequence comes from uncultured Acidobacteriaceae bacterium, assembly GCA_963826875.1. Taxonomy (GTDB): domain Bacteria; phylum Acidobacteriota; class Terriglobia; order Terriglobales; family Acidobacteriaceae; genus PALSA-350. The sequence goes on from CAWGYP010000008.1 coordinate 381,029, forward strand.
ACCGGGAGAATATCGACTGGTAAGCCGACCCGCGCCGCCGTGGTATCTGGCTTCGGCGGTTTGCGGTAACCTCGACCTGAGGAAAGATCCGATGAGTATTGCCGGCAGCGCTGCCGGATGCAGTATTCATGCCGTGCTGCGAAATGATTCCGCCACGCTGAATTGGTCAATCAATTCGAACAGCCAGGGTAGCCAGGGAAAACAGATATTCGTCTACGCCATGCCACTGGATAATTTCGTTCAGTCCATATCGATGGTCAGCGCGCAGCAACAAGGAGCGGGCGATGTTGCCGGAGGATCCCTCGAGGGTCTGGCCCCCGGCCGCTACCTGGTAATGGCGCTCGACCACACAGAGGAGCTTGCTTATCGGGAGCCTGATCTCATTCAGCGGTATTCGTCCGAGGGTAAGGAAGTTACCCTTACGGCGAATGGTAAGTCGGAAGTCCAACTGGACGTGGTTGTTGGGGAGCCATAGTTGCTGCGATTTAAGAACAAGCGGAGTATGTTGGCCGGCAGCATGGTGCTACACACGGTCTTATTCCTGCTTGCGCTGGTTCTGGGGGCGATGGTTCCGCGGGCGGGGGCGCAGCAGTCCGACCCGTCCGGGCCGGCTTCCTGGCGCATCAGTGGCAAAGTAGTGGATGCACTGAGCGGCGCACCCCTTGCTCGATGCTCCGTGGAGATCGGGCCAACGGAGAATGGTGGGGCGCCTCGCTCCGTAGAGACAGGGAGTGATGGACTATTCGCATTTGACGGCGTGGAGCAAGGAAAATACCGGCTCTCGGCGAGCAAACGCGGATACCTCCCGCAGGCTTACGAGCAGCATGATAATTTTTCCACCGCAATTGTCGTCGGGCCAGGGCTCGAATCGGAAGGCCTCATCTTCAAGGTGGTTCCCCAGGCAGTCATCAGCGGCGTGGTCATAGATGAACGCGGCGAGCCGGTGCGGCGGGCGCAAGTGCGACTGTTCAAAGACGAGGACCGGGCGGGCATACGCTCCACTGTGCCGCGGCAGACGGCAATGACGGATGACCGGGGAGTTTACGAGCTGGCACGCATCGATCCGGGCAACTACTACCTCGCCGTCTCCGGCCATCCATGGTACGCACAAACCGTGAGTCATGGGCAGCCCAATGAGAAGCAGGAGGAGGAACCAGCTTCGCCGCTGGACGTGGCCTATCCCACGACGTTCTATCCCCATACCACAGATTCGGACGACGCCACGCCGATTCCTATTCGGGGTGGGGAGCGCATCCAGGCGGACGTTACCTTGAATGCCCAGCAGTCGCTTCACATTCGCATCGCCCTGCCCGTTCAGGGTCAGGACGGCGGTTTCAGCCTCATGACGTCGCAATCGATCTTCGGCCAGGCGGAACCGGTGAGTTCCTTCTCGCAAACGATACAGAATGGAGTGCTGGAAATTTCAGGAATTCTCCCTGGGCGTTATGACTTCACCCTCTCGCACCATAGCCCGGACGGTCCGGTTATGGAGTCAACGCACTTTTCAGGGGATGTCACCAGTAGCACCACTGAATTGACTCCAACCGACGAGGAGAGCGAGGTCACCGTGGCCGGAAAGGTAACTTCAGTCGACGGCAAAGTGCCTTCTGGCGGAATAGCGTTGCTACCGTCCCATCATGGCCGCTCTTACCCGGCCATGCTCGACAAGGGCGGCGAGTTCAACGTGAAGGTTCCCCCCGGCGACTACGAGATCCTGGGCCAGATTCCGCAAATGTACCTGGCGCGGCTGACCGCTCAGGACGGAGAAGTGAAAAACCGTGTGCTGACGGTAAGAGCCGGCAGCTCGCCGAAACTGGAGCTGCTGGCGAGTAGAGGCTTCGGCCAAGTCGATGGCGTCGTGAAGCGTGGCGACCAACCAGCTAGCGGAGTTATGGTGTTGCTCGCGCCGGATGATAACCCGTTTCTCTTCCGCCGCGATCAGAGTGACTCCGACGGGACCTTCACCCTGGGAATGGTCGTTCCCGGACGTTACCGGCTGTTAGCAGTGGAACGGGGATGGGAACTGGAGTGGGCGAATCGCGATGTTTTGAATGCCTTCCTTAAAAAGAGCGTAGCGGTCGAAGTGCGTGCCAATGACAAGTTAACCCGCACGGTCGAAGTCCAATCGCGGTAGCTGGGCTAATGAGAGGGTGGTACCGGAAAAAAGGAAACCGCAGGTCCCTCCACTACGCTTCGCTCCGGTCGGGATGACAATTCTGTTGTGCCCGCAGAAACTTCAGCGAGAAGCGTTTTACCCCGGCAATTGAATTGTCATCCCGACCGAAGCGAAGCGTAGTGGAGGGACCTGTGGTTTCCGGGAAGCAGGCTTAATCATTGATTTCCGCGAGTTTCTTTGCGCAGGATAGAGTATCCACCGCCCCCATGCGTCCCGAAAGGTATACTGGCTGCCGATCAAATAGGACTTCGCGGGGAAAGACGATGCCAACATCTACAGTTCGATGGGCGGTCGCTGCTTTGATAAGTTTCGCCGGCCTGTTGGCCGCGGGGGCTCAGCAAGTAACACCTTTGCCTGCCGGAATGAGAACCACTTCCAATGGAGTGACGCTGGAGGTGACTGCATTGCGAGACGACGTGCTTCGGGTACGGATGTGGAAAGGGGACTCTGTACCAGAGGATGCATCGTGGGCGGTTCTCCCTGCATCGCGCACCAGCAGCGTTTCGGTAGCCGCAGAGCCGCACGGCTTCTCGACCAAGGCGCTGCGCGTGACAGCGGACGACCAACTACGCGTAACAGTCGCTGATACTGGTGGCAATGTTTTGGTAAAGGACGCGGCGCCCGTGCTCTGGGAAGGTGACAAATTCACGGTGATCAAGCAGGGTTCGTGGAGCGACCACTTCTTTGGGCTCGGCGATAAGCCTGGACCTCTCGATCGAAAAGCCGAGGCGTTCACTTTGTGGAATACAGACGCCTTTGGCTGGCAGGAGTCCACCGATCCTATTTATAAAAGTGTTCCGTTCTTTATTGATATGAATCAAGGCCGTACCCTCGGCGTTTTTCTGGATAACACGTGGCGAACGAATTTCGACTTCGGGCGCTCCGATCCAAACCGGTACACGTTCGGGGCGATGAACGGACCGCTTGATTACTACCTGCTCTACGGCCCAGAGCCGAAGAGTGTCGTTTCTGATTGGGCGTGGCTTACGGGACCTACTCCGCTGCCGCCGATGTGGGCGCTCGGGTTCCAACAGTCGCGCTACACGTATTTTCCGGAATCGCAGCTGCGCGAGGTTGCCGCCAGATTGCGCAAGGATCGTATCCCCTCCGACGTTCTTTGGCTGGATATCGACTTTCAGCACAATAACTGGCCCTTCACCGTGAACGAGAAAGCGTTTCCTGATTTTCGTGGATTGGTAAAAGATCTGGCACGGGAACAGTTCAAGCTGGTGGTCATCACTGACCTGCACATCGCCAGGCAGCCCAACGTTGGCTACGCGCCGTACGACACGGGGATGGCGGGCGACCATTTTGTGAAGAATCCCAATGGGTCTGTTTTTGTCGGCCCGGTTTGGCCTGGTCCCGCGGTCTTCCCGGACTTTACGCGGGAGCAAACGCGGCAGTGGTGGGGTGGGCTGTATAAGACATTCGTGAGCGAGGGTGTGGCGGGATTCTGGAATGATATGAACGAGCCGGCGGTGTTCGAGACACCCACCAAAACCATGCCGGACGATATTCAACATCGTATCGACGAGCCCGGATTCAAGAAGCGGACCGCGACTCATTTGGAGATACATAACGTATATGGGATGGAGAACGCGCGCGGCACCTATGAAGGCCAACTTGCGCTCCGGCCCGGCGAGCGCCCGTTCGTAATGTCTCGTGCCGGCTACGCAGGCGCCCAGCGGTACACCACCACGTGGACGGGCGATAACAGCTCCACCTGGAACCATCTGCGCATGACAGTACCGCAGATCGTCAACCTCGGGCTTAGCGGCTTTTCTTTGTCTGGCGCGGATGTGGGCGGGTTTGCGGGTTCTCCGCCGGCAGACTTGCTTACCAAATGGATTGAAGTGTCAGCGTTTCAACCCATTGATCGAGATCACTCGGCCAAGGGCACGCGCATGCATGAGGTGTGGGTCGATGGTCCGGAGCAGGAGGCGACCCGGCGGCACTTCATTGAGGAACGATATCGGCTGATGCCCTACCTGTACACGGTCGCTGAGGAGACTTCGCGCGACGGGCTCCCGATCAATCGGCCGCTGTTTCTGGAGTTTCCGCACGCGGTCGCTGATGGTACTCCTTTTGACTTGACGGCGGGTGGGGGCGAGTTTCTTGTAGGGAGCCGGCTCCTGGTTGCGCCGAATCCCTCTCCCGAAGAGGTGGCTCCTTATGTGGTCGGGCTTCCTCCGGGGACCTGGTATGACTATTGGACCGGACAGCAGTTTGTGCGTGCCATTCCCGGCAGTGCGCTGGATGCAGAGCAACGCGACCGGGTGCTGGCGGAGAAGCAGCTCAAGGTCACACCCAAGCTGAACCAGTTGCCGGTGTATGTGCGGGGCGGGAGTATTCTTCCCATCGCGCCGCTTACGCAGAGCACGGCGGAGGTGCCTAACGGGCCGTTGACGCTGCAGGTTTATCCGCCGGCCTTGAAGCAGGCCGGCGAAGGTTGCTCAGGAGAGGTTTATAGCGACGATGGGCACACGTTTGCTTTCCGGGAAGGGGCGTATGCGCGGGTTCAATTTACCTGCGCGGTGGCTGCGGACGGTTCGATGAGCGTGAATATCGGGAAGCAGGAAGGTACGTGGAAACCGTGGTGGAAGGCTTATCGAATTGAAGTGGTGGGCTGGATTCCTAAACAGAGGCGTGCGGCGGTGAACGGTCGCAACGCGGCGCTGTCAGAAGCCGGCGGACGGTGGGGAGTTACGGTTGGTGCGGATGGCAGCGCACAAGAGGTCGACCTGCGCTAAGGGGATCTCCCCACTCATAGTCTGCGGTCGTGGTTTTCCTACTTCCTCTAGAACATCCCCGCTGAAATTACTTTCACCAGGGTGATGAGTATCCACCAGCCAAATACTGCTACGGCAGCGGTGCTTCTTTTCATTTTTGCCACGATGGCAGAGCCGATGGTGAGCAGTATCAGCACCCAAATGGTCAGAATGTCGATGGCAGTCCCGAATGCCAGCAGCCATTTGGGCGAATCCTGGGGAAGGAAATAACCTATGTTGGTGCCCACCGGGTTCTTCAGATTGAACGCATCGGCATCCAGGCCGGCATAGATTGTGATGATCACGAGAACGGCCTGAATCGTGAAGGGCAGAGCGGCGTACATCCAAACGGCGAACATTTGGCCGAATTTTGCGTGGCCACCCAGCACAAAATTCAACGTTCCCGTGAGCACGAGGGTCGCGATCGCGGCAAACAGCAGACCGAGAATGGGTGTCGTCCAAAAAATGTATTTTACAAAGGAAGCGCCGATCGCTTTCTGCCTCGCTTGCTCTGCCGGCGGAAGCTGCGCAAGCCTGTCCTGCTGGGACTGCGGGCTCTGTAACAGGATGTTATTGTAAGTCTTGTCCCAGCCAATCTTTTGCTGCACTGCCAAGCCAAAAGCCAAGGTAAGCAGAACCCCAAGAAGCCACGGCACCCACCAGCTGGGATCGCGCACGATGTCTTGGAAGGTTTTCGTTGGAGCAATGAAGGTGTCAACCACCCGCTCTACCTGACTCAGTGGTTTGGCTGCTTCGGCGTTGGCGACCGCATCGGACATGGAACCTCCACGATTGTGGCCCAAAGTGTGTTCGCTGGGATATTACTACGTTAGGCGCGGCCGGAGAATTGCCTTGTTTCTGTGTCCACCTTGATCCTTTCGCCCTCCTTGATAAAGAAGGGAACGCGCACCTCAATGCCGGTCTCCAGCCGGGCAGGTTTAGTAACGCTTCCGCTTGCCGTGTCGCCGCGGACACCGGGCTCGGTGTAGGTCACAGCAAGTTCCACCTGGGCCGGAAGCTGTAACCCGATAGGATTGCCGTTGTACTTGTCTACGCGGATGATGGTTCCTTCCAGCAGCAAGTCCAGCGCATCGCCTATCATCTGCTGGTTGAGAACGAGGGTCTCAAAGGTCTCCTGATCAAGAAAATAAGAGCCGTCCGCATCGCTGTAGAGATAAGAAGCCTCGACGGTCTGCAGGTCGGGCTCTTTGAACTTGTCGCTGGCCTTGAAGGTCTTGTCAAAGACGGCTCGGGTAAGCATGTTGCGCATCTTGAGGCGGACTAAGGTCTGACCTCCCCTGGCCGTGGGGGTGGAGATTTCCACCTCCAGGCAGTAGAAGGGAACGTTATCTAATTCGACGAACATCTTCCGCTTTACGTCGATGGCGTCGATGAGTGCGGCCATGGTTTCCTTTCCATTAAGTGAACCTGCTCAGGATAGCAAAGGGTTTGGTTCAACTTTCTCATTTCCCGCGCAACTCGTATTCCTCACTCAATCATCTAAGGTGATGGTCAGAGGAGGAACGATATGCGGGTTTTGCGGTATTTGGGTTCGTTTATTTTTGCTTCAGCGATGCTCGGCGGCGTTTCAAGTGCACCGGCACAGGTGTCGGTCAACATTGGGGTGGCTCCAGTGTGCCCCTACGGCTACTTCCCCTATGCTCCATATGATTGTGCACCCTACGGCTACTATGGTCCGGATTGGTTCACTGGAGGAATATTCATCGGGGCCGGCCCCTGGTTTCACGGGCCTCATGGGTTTTATGGCCACGTCGACCAGCGCTACGATCCTCGCCACGGCTACCATGGTCCACTGCCAGAACGCGGGGAACACCCGTTCAGCGGCTTCCAGGCAAACGCGGCGCACGATGAGCATGGCAACCCTGGTACTCCTGGCCATTCCGGGGGCGGCGAGCACAGCCCCGGATTTTCGGGAGGAGGGCATCCTGGTGGTGGGGGCGGTCACCCCAGTGGTGGAGGCGGCCACCGCTAAAGGAATTAGTTTCGCAAAAAGGCCCGCTACCAGCGGGCCTTTTTGCGTTGATTCCTGTTTTTTTACTCCTCAGTCATGCGCAAATTGCAGACGGTTTATCTTTGGAAAGGTTATCCGTTGGCTGAGACAGAGTTTCCAGCTGTGCTGGTGAGGAGATCGATATGAGATTCATTTGTTTGGGCGTGCTGCTGTCGTTATCGGCCATTGCTGTTGCCCAGCAAGAGAAGCCGATGACACTTAAAGCTGTTTTGCTGGAACAGCTACGATCGACACATAACAAGGCAGAATGGTTCGTGCCGGCAAATACTGCGGTTGCAGGTCTGACACCGGAGCAGGCGAGTTGGACCGACAAAAGCGGCAATCATTCCGTAGGTCAGCTGGCAAATCACCTCGTGTTCTGGGATCGGGAGTCGCTGGCGAAGTTCAAGGGCGAAAAGCCGGCGAAGTTTGATGGGAACAATGACGAGACCTTCAACAGCTTCGATGCCAAAAGCTGGAATGAGACCGTCCAGCAGCTTGACCAGGTGATGACAGATTGGGAAAACGCAGTCGAGAGTGCAGATGATGCGAAGGTTGCCTTGTGGGCATCGAGGATTGCGCATGTCGGTACGCATAATGCCTACCATATTGGACAAATGGTTTATGTGCGCAAGCTCCAGGGCGCGTGGGATCCGGATAAAGGGGTTAAGTAGGCGGTGCGCTGCGGTCTGCTCGGTCGAAAATAAGTGGGTGGCCCAGGACTCGCTTTTGAGACCTGGGTGTTCCGGCTAACACCATTGCAAAGAGAAACCCAGGTCTCAAAAGCGAGACCTGGGCCACCCACTCAAAGTCTGCAGGTCGCAGCTTTATTATTTCTCCGGATGGGAGGGCTCTCTAGCGCTCTTCCGTAAGGGCGTTCTTAATCGCAGGCAGAGTGTTCATGGTGCGATCCAAGAGCAGGGGTAGGAAATCAGTGGGTCTGGAATTGGAGGCGCTCTCGGACCCAAACTCCAGAGCTTTGACTTCGTCATCCATATCCTGATCCATTTCCACGATGCGGACGGGAGTTGGACTTATCCCCTTATAGCTCTTTGCCCAGAGCATACGTCCCTCGGGAATATCAATGATCGCCGCGTAGGTGGATACCCCCTTGGTGAAGAAGACAGAGGCCATGCAGGAGTTCCGCGCAGGACTAAAGAAAACCGTGTCGAACCTCTCGCCATGGATGGAGGGATCGACCCGCTTTTGCGCTTCGATATTGGCTTGCTCCTGTTGCTCGTACACCTTGCAATCCATTTTGCTAGTAACCGCGAAAGCTGCCTGAGCGCTCAGCACAGCGAGAGCGAGCAGCGCGTACTTCTTTGAGCTGGGAAAGAGACGGGCCTTGTCGTTCATGAGCGAACGTTACTGCCTGGCCCGGCTAACCACAATCCCACCTTAGCCCATCAAGGGTTACTTATGGGTTGTTACGGACGGGGAAGGACACAGGCGGCGTCCGGCGAGGCGTAACTCCAGTTGCTTGCGATAACGGCGACTTAAGCGCAGCGTAACTCCGCCTTCCAGCAACACGGCGTATTCCCCATCCCGGTTGAGCTTGAGACCGCGGACGCGATCCAGATTCACAATAGACGAACGGTGAATGCGGCAAAACAGGGCCGGATCCAGGTCTTGCTCCAGTTCAGCGATACTCCGGCGCAACAAGTGGACCTTCTCGCCCACATGCAGTCCCGCGTAGTAATCAGTGGCTTCGATCCAGTCGATCTCCGGCAGCTTGACGAAGGTTACCTGTGCGGCGTTCTTGACGGTCAGGAACTCAAGCCTTCGTGGCTGAATCTTGTCGCGGGCGATCGTTTGCTTAGCCCGGGCCAGCGTCCGTTCAAAGCGAGCGTTGTCGAAGGGCTTCAAGAGGTAGTCGAGCGCGCCTGCGTCGAATGCCCGCAAGGCGTACTGATCGTAAGCAGTGACAAAGACCAGTGCAGGTGGTACGTCTTTGCCCAGCAACTCCAATACGTCGAAGCCGTCGTATTCCGGCATCTGGACATCGAGAAAAAGCAGGTCTGGTTTTGTTCTGCGGATTTCGTTGGGCGCATCCGCGCCTGAGCCGCACTCACTTACAATTTCGATTTCCGGATCAAGTCGTAACAGCAGCGACAGATTGCTGCGCGCGAGTGGCTCGTCGTCCACAATGGCGGTGCGGATGGCCACGGTTCACTCCTTAAAGGGTACAGAGACGCTTACTTCCACTCCGCCAGGGGTTTGATTTTGCATTTTGAGCTCGAAGGCGTTTCCATACAAGGTCTGCAGGCGAGTTCGCATATTCGACAGACCAATCCCGTCATTGATCTTCTCCCATCGCGCGGCTGGACCGTCGTTGTACACACTGAGCGTGAGCCGGTCCTGGGAGCGGGAGGCCGCGATCCGGATCTCCCCACCCTGGGCTCGCTGGGCAATGCCATGCTTGATCGCATTCTCTACCATGAGCTGCAGGATGAGAGTCGGAACCCGGGCAAGCATGAGTTCGCGGGGAACATCGACAGTGAAATGAAGGCGCTCCACAAAGCGCACCTTCTGGATGTCAAGATATTTCTGGGCAAACTCCACTTCCTCTCCCAGAGACGCTTGCTGGCTGGTCGAGTCTACAAAAAGGCGGCGGAGAAAGTCGCTCAGCCCGGCAATCATTGTGACCGCATCGTCATTCCTTTTTTCACGCACCAGGCCGGCGATGGCATTGAGCGTATTGAACAGAAAGTGCGGCTCGATTTGCCGGCGGAGCGCGTCCAGTTGCGCCCGGGAGAGCTGCTCGTTCAGCCTCGCAGTCTCCGTCTGCTGGTAAGCGAGTCTGGAGTTGGAATCGATCACATAACCGATCGCCAAAATGACGCAGTACAAAACTGTGGTGAAGACCATTCCGTTGTAGAACCTGTCGAGCCAAAGGTGCCCAAATGGAACTGCAGAAGATGGACTCCCATATGGATTCAGCAGGAGGTCCAGCAACGTGGCCCAGGCGGCATAGAGCAGCCCGATGATGGTCCAGCTTGCCAGATGCACCAACCAGGTCGCCGCAGAGCTTAACTTCAGCGGGGGAAATCGACGCCCAAGGCGCATCACCGGTCCGGTCGCCAGAGCCCAGGGAAGAAACCACAAAGTGATGACCACGAACAGACGGACCCAGGCATGCTGCATCCCTTCAGAGCGCATTACGAGAACGGTCTGGGTTGCATCCACCAGGCCGAAACCAAGCCAGATGGATGCGATCCATACCCAGCGCTGTTGGTGCTGCGATCGGAGCTGGCTCGTGTCCATGGTAACGATCGTAGTCCAGTGGCATTTACGGCTGTGCCGGAATGCAGTGAATCAACTGCGATATGCAGTCAACGGTCTTTCCCCTGACACCGTTCGCAGCGCATACTGCCTTCATGCTCACCTTAGTCAAGACCACGCTTTTGCTGGCGGCTTTTCTGTTTTGGGTCGTGCCCGATGCAGAGGTTCCTCAATATACCAGCGCCGGCGAGCTTCAGCGTCCGGAGCACTATCGGGAATGGGTTTACCTCACGTCCGGCTTCGATATGAGTTACAACCCTCCCATGCAGATGGAAGGCCGTCATATGTTTGACAATGTCTTTGTAAATCCGGCGGCCTATCAGGCGTTTTTGAAGACAGGCACCTGGCCGGACCACACTATTTTGGTGCTCGAAGAACGCGAAGGGCGGGGCAAAGGCTCGATTAATCAAAACGGCAATTACCAGGGCGCCCTGAGAGGGCTGGAGGTGCACGTCAAAGACGAAGCTCGATTTCCTGGTAAATGGGCTTTCTTTGGATTCGGAGACGGCAAGGCAGGCAGGCTTTTTCCGCCATCGGCCGACTGCTATAGCTGCCACGCGGCTCACGCCGCGGTAGACACTACGTTTGTTCAGTTTTACCCAACGTTAATGCCGATTGCCAGCAGCAAAGGTACCCTCTCTTCCGCCTTCCAAAAAGAGACGGCAACCCCGGCAGGGAAGTAGACCTCGACGCAAGACCGGAAGGGCGCTTTTGTGTGCCGCTGGTTTTTGTTGATAATGAAGGTCTATGTCAAAACGCGAGTTCCAGACCGAAGTCAGCCAGCTGCTGCAACTGATCGTCCATTCCCTTTATTCTCATCCCGAGATTTTTCTGCGCGAGTTGATTTCCAACTCCTCCGATGCCCTGGACAAGCTCCGCCATCTGACCCTTACTGAGGAGGCGTACAAAGCTCTTCCCTTTGATCCCCGTATTGACCTGGAACTCGATGAGGAGAAGAAGACACTCACCATCGCCGACACGGGTATTGGCATGAACGAGGAAGATCTGACCTCGAACCTGGGCACGATCGCCCGTTCGGGCACGAAGAATTTTCTTTCCCAGCTCTCTGGGGATGCCAGGAAAGATACCAACCTCATCGGCCAATTCGGCGTGGGTTTCTATAGCGCCTTCATGGTGGCTGACCGGGTGGAGGTGGTCTCGCGTAAGGCGGGCGAAGACCAGGCCTGGCGCTGGACCAGCGATGGCAAGACCGGCTTCGATATTGAGCCCGCCGAGCGCGCGGTCGCCGGTACGACCGTCCTGCTGCACCTCAATGAAGAGGGCCAGCAATATGCCAACAGCTGGCGGCTGCGGGAAATCGTCAAGAAATATTCCAACCACATTGCGTTTCCTATCTTTCTCACCTACGACAAGAGCGAGTGGAACGAGGAAGAGAAGAAATCGATCAAGACCCGCACCACCGAACAGGTCAATGCCGCGAGTGCCCTGTGGCGCCGTCCCAAGAGCGAGCTCAAAGACGAAGACTACAAAGAGCTTTACAAATCGCTCACCGGGGAATGGGAAGATCCATTGTTCTGGTTCCACACCAAGGCAGAAGGGAGCCTGGAGTACACCACGCTTTTCTATGTGCCGGCGAAGGCACCGCTCGATCTCTACCAGGCGGAGTACAAGACGGGCGTAAAGCTTTATGTGAAGCGCGTCTTCATCATGGACGATGCCAGGGAGCTTCTGCCGCAATACCTACGTTTCGTGCGCGGCATTATCGACAGCGAGGATCTTCCCCTGAATGTGAGCCGCGAGATCCTGCAGCAGAATCGCATTCTCACGAATATCCGGACGGCGAGCGTGAAGAAGATCCTCTCCGAGCTGAAGAACATCGCGGCCAACCAACCGGAGCTGTATTTGAAGTTCATCACCGAGTACAACCGCCCGCTCAAAGAAGGTCTGTACAGTGACTATGCGAATCGGGAGACCCTGCTCGATTTGATTCGCTTCAAGTCGACTAAGGTGGAAGGCCTCACCAGCCTCGCCGAAGTGAAGTCGCGCATGAACCCGGAGCAGAAGAGCATCTATTACATTACCGGGAGTGCCGATTCCCTGCTCCGCAAATCGCCCTTGCTCGAGATTTACAAGAAGAAGGATCTCGAGGTCTTACTGCTGGATGACGAGATCGATGAGATTGTCTTCTCGGGTGTGGAGAAGTACGGTGATATCGATCTAAAGTCTGTGAATAAGGCCGCCACCAGTGAAGATCTTAAAGATGAGACACAACCGGAAAATACAGACACGCTGAAGCCGCTGATTGAAAAGTTGAAGGCCACACTGGGCGACCGGGTGAAAGATGTGCGCGCCTCCGTGCGGCTGGCAGACAGCCCTTCGTGCATCGTCTCCGATGAAGACGAGCCCTCGATGAAGATGCAACAGATGATGCGTGCTATGGGGCAGAAAGACATGCCGGCGCTGAAACCAACGCTCGAGATCAATCCTGACCACGAGATCGTCAAGAAGCTGCTGGCGCGTTCTGATGACTCCGTCGCCGAAGATGCGGCGTGGCTGCTGTTTGACCAGGCCATGCTGATGGAGGGCGTGCCGCTGCAGGATCCGGCGGTATTTGTGCAGCGGCTAAACCGCATGCTCAGCTTGTCCATTTAACTAACGTGGAGTTTGCCATACAGCGATCTAAGCATGGCTCATCCTAATCAGACTGGCTGCAACGGTTATGTGTTCCGTCAGGTCGTTAAAGAAGATCTAGCCATGCTTGATATCTGGTTGCGTACCCCAGAGGTTGTTCGTTGGTGGGGCAAGCCTGAAGAGCAGGCACGGTTGCTTGAAGAAGATCTCAATGAACCCGGGATGACCATGCGAATCGTTTCCTTCCATGGCAGGCCCTTTGCTTATGCGCAGCACTACGCGGTACATACTTGGCCACAGCCTCACTTCGCATGTCTCCCGCAGGGCGCGAGGGCAATCGACGCATTCATTGGCGAGCCCGCCATGGTTGGCAAGGGCCATGGCTCGGCCTTCTTGCGGCTTTTAGCCGAGCAGTTGATCGACGAGGGGGCTCCGCTGGTTGCTATCGATCCGCACGTTCACAATTTCCGGGCGCGTCGCGCTTACGAAAAAGCCGGCTTCCGCAACGAACGCGAAGTCATGACAGGCGAGGGCCCTGCCATGCTGATGATTTTCAAGCGTCAGCCGTAAATTACCATTAGTGTCCGCCTGCGCTCGCCGTCACAGATGCGCATTCTGCTTCCAGTCGTGCCGAGCAGTGTTGTCCAGCAATCATTCCCGCAAGCGTCGTGGCGAGGATATTGTGGCCGCGCGTGGTGGGGTGCAGGTCATCCCAGAACAAATAGGTATCCGGGTCAACGGTGGGAATGTCCTGGGAGCTGGTAGTCACGTCGGCCAGGGAATATCTGGAGGGCGAGGCGATGATTTTATTGAAGAGAGAAAAGACGTCCAGCTGGACAAAATGGAGATGCCTGCCAAAGTTGAAGTCGTGCAGGACATCGACACCTGTGCGCAAAATCTGGTTGAAGAGGACGCTTGCGGCGGTCGCGGCCGCTGAATCCGTGGGACTGCCGTTAAGCCGGGGAATTGATCCAAGTGGAGGAAGGTTAGGGATGATGAACTGGGTAGCTCCGGCATCGATGAGACGCTGGATGTTCGTGACCTGATCGACACCTGCCTTGAAGACGTCGTCCGCTGTCGTGGCGTTGAGAATATCGTTGGCGCCGCCCCATACGACGAACAAAGTCCTGTCATTGATGACGGGATGCGTGGCGAGATAATCGGTAATCTGCTGCCCTATGTTGTTGACATTGACGGAGAGTGTGGCGGACCCGAGAGTCAGCACCGAAGTTCCGTTGCCGGTGAAGGCGAAGCCGTAGGCATAATCGGTTCCGCCATCGAGGGAGTCCAGGATGATCGGCTTCGCTGGAAGCATGGCGGCAAATTGTTCAATCCATACGCCGAAGTACTTGCGGGCAGCCGGGATCGTGTCGTCGCCATCGGTAAAGCGGCCGTCGGTGTAGTCGGCGTAGGGCCCTGGAATCCGCACTCCGTACTTATGCTGTGCGAGATACGCGACATTGCCTGTATCGGAGAGGGAGTCGCCAAAAATGACGATGGAGGTGTAATCCTGGGCGTGCGCCGGAATTGCGGAGAAGGCGAAAAGGAGCGTGGAGAAGAGGCAAAGGAGTCGGCGCGGCTGGCGCGCTGGAGCAGTCGTTGTATCGGTGACCTGCATAGGATTGATAAGTTGCAGAGCTGGTCGCATGGCTCCTCCGAGTCGTGAGCATTGAAACATGGCGCGGGTATTCAAGACAACTGAGATAACATTGCCGGCAAGATCGAAGTAACTAGTGCGAACCCACGTTGTAAATCGTACTGTGGTCCGGCACCAAAGCTCCGACGACCGCGCCGGGCACAAGGAAGGCCACCGCCAAAACCCCGGCGACCCGCTGTCTGCTAAAAATGCCGGTGTTCCACCCCGCACCAGTCACGGCTCCCACGCCCGCGCCGACTCCGGCGCCAATGAACGCGTTGCGCAAACGATGCTTGTTTTTCATGAGTCTCACGCGAACGACGTCTTGCCTCTGCAGCGCCTGCGAGCTCGTTTGGTCTTGCACCGAGATCGCCGCTTCGGAAAGATTCAGAAATGTCCCGGAAACTTTCCTGGAGTTCTTTTCCAGCACCTGAATCCTTTCCCCTTCGTGAAGAGAGTCCAGGTTTTGCCAGGATGCCGGGCCGCTTTGAGCCCAAGAAGTGCAGGTCGCGGCCAGAACGCAAATCAGAAACCAGATTTTTCGCATACCTATCTTTTCGTCCTCATAGTGGCGGCCTGGATAGCATCGCTTCATCTCTTTCGGCGAGGATCCCCGGTCACAGAATCGAGACCGGGGGCCACCCAGGTTTCGCGATTCAAAGGGCTACCAAGTGCGGACTTTTTTGCCAATGCTCCCTAAGGAAAGGATGCCTTCCTTGCCGGCGACGCTAGTGACTACGGTGTCAATCTCGGAGCCGTTTCCCACGACTACGAAGTTCGTGACCACAGGTGGCCTGCCATCGGTGAAGTCGATAGTAAAGGTACCGGTGCAATCCGGGTTTACCGTGTACGTACCGTGGGCCGGGGTGTGCGTGAAGTCGGAGACGGCTGTACCGGCGATCGTTACCGCATCGATCTGTTCAAAAGTACCGTTGCCGTCAAAATCAGCCATCGCAACCCCCACCTGGAGACCCGTCGGCCCCAAGACGCCCGGGATGGGATATTTGGTGCCTTGAAGTGTGAATCCATAATGACCGTAAAGAAGTTTGTTGTTGCAGCCGTCGACGTCACTTAGCGCGTGTCCGGACCCCACAGCACCGAGTGTAAGTAGAACCAACGCTGCCGCATTTGTGAATAGCTTCCTGTTCATAATCCCTCCTCCGCAGTTGCCCGCGATCCTTCTTGTAGTGAGCCCCCAACTATCCAGTCAATTGACCGCACCTGTTCCGCTTCTGACTTGCTAAGAAAATGCTGCCAAAGGAGTTGTGTGATTTCCTGAACCGTGCAACTGGGATAACATGGCAGCGGGTCAGGGTGAGCCAATGAACCCTCCAGCCAGTTCCAGCCGAAAAGTTCGGGCCGGCCTTTTCGAGATCGATCTGACCTCGGGCCAATTGCACAAGAACGGGCGGAGATTGCCCCTGCAAGAACAGCCTTTTCGTGTTTTGGCCGTGTTGCTCGAATGCCCCGGAGAGGTGGTCACCCGCCAGCAGTTGCAGGCAAGGCTCTGGCCGGCGGACACCTATGTCGGATTCGACGAGGGCCTGAACACTGCGATCCGCAAGCTGCGAACAGCCTTCGGCGACTCAGCCACCAACCCGAGATTCATCGAGACTCTGCCCCGGCGAGGGTATCGGTTCATTGCTCCGGTGACCGAAACCGCGACCGCAAATGGCGTGCCCGTGAGCGTGGATTTGGCAGGGATGGAGGGCCAGGGTGCGGTCCTCGATTCTGGTCCTCCAAAGCAGGTGGGGCACGCAGTAACTCCAAGCGATTACCACCCATTTGCTCCGGACGTTGGCAGGTGGCGATGGAGGGCGGTGGTTCTCCTAACAACTGCTCTGGTATTGGTTTTCACAGCCATTGCATACATCATGCGTACCCATCGTTCCTCGGGTTCTGCTCCCCCTAAACGCGCGATGCTTGCGATCTTACCCTTCCAGAATCTGAGCAATGACCCGAAGCAGGAGTACTTCAGCGATGGCCTGACGGAGGAGACGATTACAGACCTGGGCCAGCTCAGCCCAGAAAATCTTGGCGTGATCGCTCGAACCACGGCCATGGCATATAAACACACCGACAAATCCGTTAGCCAGATCGGCCGTGATCTCGGCGTCGACTACATCCTGGAAGGCAGTGTGCGACGGGACGGCGGAAAAGCCCGCGTCAGCGCTCAGTTGATTCGTGTCAGTGACCAGACCCACCTTTGGGCTCAGAACTACGATCGCGAGCTCGAGGACATGCTCGACGTGCAGAACGATCTGGGAAGGTCGATCGCCGAGCAGGTGAGTGCTAATCTCACACCGCACCGGGAGGTTGAGTTATCAAGGAAGCACAGTGTGAACCCCGAGGCCTACGACCTCTACTTGAAGGGCCGATTTTACTGGAACCAAAGAACACCCGATTCGATCAAGAAAAGTATTCAGTACTTTCAGCAAGCTACTGCCGAAGACGCCAGCTTCGCCTTGGCCTGGGCTGGGCTGGCCGACGCCTACAACATCAGTAACATTCTTGGCGTGTATACGCCCAAGGAAAGCTTTCCACAAGCAAGAACAGCAGCGACGAGGGCGATTATTCTAGATCCCTCCCTCGCCGAGGCGCACGCCGCTCTCGGTATGGAGAAGTCGCATTACGAGTTCGACTTCCAAGGAGCGGAAAAAGAATTTTTGAAAGCGCTTGAGCTCAATCCCAACTCGCCCTATGCGCACTTGTTCTATTCCAATTGTTTCCTCGTGCCCATGGGCCGAAAGGCGCAAGCCATTGCAGAAAACCAGAGGGCAGTGGAAATTGATCCCCTCTCGTTACCGATAAACAATTTCATGGCTATGACGTACGTGTTTGCCGGGGACGACGGAAGTGCGTACCGGCAATTCCAGCGCACCATCGCCATGGATCCCAGCTTTCCACTGGCACACGAATATTTTTCCCAGTTCCTGGCGTCGACCGGAAGATACGAGGAAGCGATCAAAGAGGAGGAAAAGAGTGAGGTGCTTAGCGGCTCCAGTCCCGAAGAAGCGGCGGCCAGAGCGACGGTGATGGAAAGAGCATTCAAGAAAGGCGGGGAAAAGGGATTTTGGCGGGAGCAAGTAGAGCTTCAGCTGCAGGCCGGCACTTATCATTCGCCCGGCGAACAAGCGTGGGTGTACGCTTCTGCAGGGCAAACGGACAAAGCCTTTTTTTGGCTGGAGAAGGCCTACGAGGAGCGGGAGGGGCAAGTGATCACTTTGTTGAAATTAGATCCTGCCTACAAGCATCTGCGCAGCGACCCGCGGTTTTCTGCATTGCTGCAGAAGATGGGATTACCGCAATAACAGCCGGGCGCTTGCTCGGAAAAACGTTTCGAAAGCTTTGCATGCCCCATTTCTCCGCTTTGTGAGCGAATGGCAGTTTTTCCCAAATTTTGCACAAAAAACGTTGACATATAGGGCACGCACTATTTCTGCGTCAGACGAGTTTCAATTCTGGAAAGTATTGCTTGTATGGCGTCGGATCAAGAGACATAAGTCGATCAGCCTGTAGCAGTGCGTGGGCACCGATCAGGAAGTCTGCCAGCAGGCGTTTGGGTTCTCCGGATCCCGATTTACGGCGGTGACCAGCATACCGTGCAAAGCGTCTCCCGGCGTCAACCCATACCGGCTCGTCCAGTTGAAAGTCCACCGTGATACCTGTGTCGGAAAGAAAACGATCGAGAAAGGCTTTGGTCGCCTTCGGGTAGGCAAGCAGTTCAGCGTACACAACCGGGGCTATCAATAACGCACCAAGGCTTCTTGCGTCACCGAGCTGTTGGAGGATCTTCTGGGCCCCGGGTTCGTTGGACCATAGAGCAGAGAGAATGTTGGTATCGATTGCCGTTCTCACTCGCCCGTTTTTTCCTCGTCACGCAGACTTCTAACCCAGGCATTGATCTCACCTTTGGAATGGAACGCAGGGAGAGCACCGGCATATTTCTCGAAAGGGTTTTCCTCCGGGCGAGCAGGACGAATAATCGTCCAATCGCCTTGCACAACAAATTCCACGCGATCGCCTTCCTTCAAGCCGAGGCGGCGACGAATCTCCAGCGGGACCGTGATCTGCCCTTTACTGCTAATAGTGCTTTGCGGAGCCATCTTTACCTACTCCCCCTACAGTAAAGATTATTAGCTTTACCCGCAGGTGTCCAGGACGCTAGCCGCCTTGGCGGTGCAGGAGGACGGTGGTGATCTGACGCCATTCGTCGTCGAGCGATGTTTCCGGATGAGGCTGGTGAGCGCGCTTGTACCAGTAGCCCGCGTTTTCCTGGTCGCCTTCCCTGCGATGGAGGTAGGCATGAACCCAGGCCGCTTCCTGTCCAGACTCGTCATCCTGGGCGATATCATGGGCGCGATCGAAATTTCCCCTGGCATCCCACCAAAGAGCCTTGAGCAAGTCCGACAGGCCCGCCGGGGGTACTGATTCGCGCAGAGAGGCACGGAACTCTTCGATCGTCATAGCCGCATTTTACGCCCGCTCTCAAGAAGGTCAGACGGGCCACTTCTGCGAGGTTCCAAAGGCATTGTCATTCGTTGGCTCGGGTCGTATAGTTGATATACGACCTTGCCGGTCGCAATTGAGCCTTCCCCCCGGATCGCGAGGACGACCCCGACCGCCATGCCACGCATGCTTCCATCCACTGCTCTCAGCGAGCTCGCTATTGGATCCTGCGCCACGCTGGCCTCTCTGGATCTTCCAGAGGAGATTCAGGGACAGCTTATGCATCTTGGGTTTGTCCCGGAAAACCGGGTGCTCGCGCTTCGCCGGGCGCCGGCTGGAGATCCCACCGTCTATTGCATTGACGGAACTGAAGTTGCCCTGCGCCGGGAGACGGCTAAATTCATCAACGTCCATAGCGTTTGCCTGGCCGTGAGAAAGGCCGCGCAATGAGCCATTGTGAACCCGGAGGCGGAGTTGCCGTCGCAGCGGGCAGTCCGCGCTCAGACGGCAAAATAAGCACGGTGGCGCTGATCGGTCCGCCGAATTCCGGCAAGTCCACTCTGTTCAATCGTTTAACCGGCCTGCGTCAAAAGGTGGCGAACTATCCCGGCGTGACGGTGGAACAGCACTCCGGACGGATGAGCGGCATAGGCCACCGCAACCTGACGCTGATCGATCTGCCCGGAATCTATAGCCTCCAATCCTACTCAGAAGACGCCCGGGTGGCGGTAGATGTGCTGCAGGGAAATATGCCGGGAACGGCGGTTCCGGACGCCGTGCTGCTGGTGCTGGATGCCTTGCAGTTGAACCGGCAGCTGATGCTGGCCGCCCCGGTCCTGGCCATGGGTCTGCCGACCCTGGTCCTGTTGAACATGTCTGACCTGATGACC
The DNA here is from genome assembly GCA_963826875.1 of uncultured Acidobacteriaceae bacterium. GTDB lineage: Bacteria > Acidobacteriota > Terriglobia > Terriglobales > Acidobacteriaceae > PALSA-350. Next base: position 400,833 of record CAWGYP010000008.1, read on the forward strand.
GCGCGTGGCGGCGAAATCGATCCGCTGGGATTGGCCCGGGAGCTGGGCGCGCCCGTGGCCCTGATTAGTGCTACGAAAGGCACCGGCTTCGACGCCATCGATCGTTTCCTGACCCGGCTCTCCGAACCAGCCGAAACGCGCCACGAGCCCATGCAGTTGCCGGTCCTGCAAACTGCCGCCTCCTGTCACCAGTGGGCAACGCAGGTTAGCTCGCGGACCAAATATAAGGCGCCCGCCTCGCCCGGCTGGACGCGCAGGCTCGATGCGGTGCTGCTGCATAAGTTCTGGGGACCGGTCATCTTTCTGGCGGTGGTGATCGGCGTGTTCCAGGTGGTGTTTGCTGCCGGCCTTCCGCTAAGTGATTGGCTGACCGAGGTGTTTAACAGGGCGGGCGCCGCGGCGGTTCATGTTCTACCCTGGACGTGGTTGCAGATTCTGCTGCGGGATGGGCTTTGGAATGGAGTGCAGGCGGTTTTGGTTTTCCTGCCTCAGATCCTGCTGCTTTTCCTGGTAATTGGGGTGCTCGAGGATTCGGGCTACCTGGCGCGGGCGGCTTTGATCGCGGATCGCGTCATGCGCTCGATTGGGTTGAATGGCAAAGCCTTCATTCCACTGCTCTCAGCGTATGCCTGTGCGGTACCGGCCATCATGGCCACGCGGACGATTGAAAACAAGCGAGACCGGCTGGCGACGATCCTGGTGGCGCCATTCATGACCTGCGCTGCGCGGCTGCCAATTTACACCCTGGTTATTGCCGCATTTATTCCCAACCGCCCCATTCTGGGTGGCTTTTTTGGCTTGCGGGCGGCGGTGATGCTGAGTCTCTACGTGCTGGGGTTTTTGGCAGCGCTGACTACAGCGCGGATGCTTAAATCGTCTATTCTCAAGGCGAATGCGGCGCCGTTTATCCTGGAATTGCCACAATACCGGTGGCCAACGCTGCGCTCGATTGGCCTGCGGCTTCTGGACCGCGGCACGGTTTTCGTCAAGCAGACCGGTACCGTAATTCTGGCGGTTACGTTTACCCTATGGCTGCTGAGTATTGTGCCCTACCATGCCGGCGCGGTCGCTCCGCTTACAGAAAGTGTGATCGGTAAGCTGGGCCACTTTATTGAACCAGTACTGCATCCCCTGGGGTTCAACTGGAAGATCGGTATCGGACTGCTCAGTTCAGTGATCGCGCGGGAAGTGATCGTGGGCACGCTGGGAACCCTTTATGGGGCTGATCCTGCTACCCAGTCGGTGGGCCTGCAGGCGGCGCTGCGGCATGACATGACGATCGGCGGCGCGATTGCGTTGGTGGTGTTTTTCGCGTTTGCGATGCAGTGCACCTCAACGTTGGCTGTGGTCCGGCGGGAAACCAACAGCTGGAAATGGCCCGCGGTCCAGTTCCTCTATATGACGGGCCTGGCCTACGTAGCAGCCTTGGCAACCAACCAGATTTTGTCCCGTATCTTCTAGAAGTGTAAGTTTTAACCGGGCTTTAGCCCCGTGAAGCATCGAAGTAGTTGAAAGCGCTGGTGTGTCCGCCTATGACGCACCCTGGGACTGGGTTTCGTCCTGGTTGGCGCGGATTATCTGCGAAAATAGAAGTGAATCTAAGAAAACAAGAGACTGAATCATGATTTCTGTCAGCGATGTAACTATGCGTTATGGGTCCAAACTGCTGTTCGAAGAGGTTTCGGTGCAGTTTATTGCGGGCCGGCGGTTTGGTTTGACGGGGCCGAACGGGGCCGGCAAATCGACCTTTATGAAGATCCTGTCGGGGGAACTGGAGCCGCAGAAGGGCACCGTAGTGCGGCCCAAGAAGATCGGCGTGTTGCGCCAGGACCAGTACGCTTTCGATGCCTTTCGCGTGATCGATACCGTGGTCATGGGCAACAAAGGATTGTGGAAAGCGCTCGCGGAACGAGATGCGATTTATGAGAAGGCCGAGCTGACCGATGAGGATGGCATGCGGCTGGGCGAACTGGAAGGCATCGTAGGCGAAGAAGATGGCTATACGGCCGAGAGCGACGCCGCCATTCTGCTGCAGGGTCTGGACATACCCGACGAATTTCACGAACGGAAAATGAGCGAGTTGCAGGGTGGGCAAAAAGTCCGTGTGTTGTTGGCCCAGGCCCTGTTTGGCAAGCCCCAGGCCCTGCTGTTGGACGAACCGACAAACTCACTGGATCTTGACTCGGTGCATTGGCTGCAGAACTTTCTGATGGAGTTTGAAGGTACGCTGATCACCATCTCGCACGATCGGCATTTTCTGAACAGCGTATGCACGCACATCGCGGATATTGATTACGAAACCATCATTACCTACAGCGGCGGCTATGACGACATGGTGCTGGCGAAGACCCAGATCCGCTCTCGTCTGGAGTCGCAGAATGCCCAGCGAGAGAAGAAGATTGCGCAGCTGAACGAGTTCATTGCGCGGTTCTCCGCCGGCACCCGGTCGAGCCAGGTGACGTCACGCAAGAAAGAAGTGGAGCGGCTGCAAACCACTGAGCTGGCGCGGTCCAATATCCAACGGCCGTACATCCGGTTCGACCTGTTGCGGCCTTCCGGCAAGCATATCCTGGAGTTCGAACACGTGAGCAAGTCCTACGGTGACCAGCAGGTCATCCGCGATTTCGGCGCCGCGGTCATGCGTGGAGAGAAGGTTTGCCTGATGGGCCGGAACGGACTGGGCAAGACAACGCTGCTCAAGTCCTTGCTGGTCAAGATGGATCAGGCGGAGCCAGGTTTCGAGCTGGACGGGGGCACGGTCAAGTGGGGTCACGAGCCACAGATCGGCTACTTCCCTCAGGACCATACGGGGTCCATCGAGAAAGGCATGACGGTTTCCGATTGGCTGCACCAGTTCGATCCCCGGGTGACCAAGGAGGATATTCGCGGCTTGCTGGGACAGATGTTGTTTAGCGGCGAAGAGGGATTGAAGAAGACCGAAGCCTTATCGGGTGGTGAGGCAGCACGCCTGATTTTTTGCCGGTTGATGCTGCAGAAGCCGAACATCCTGATACTCGACGAACCTACGAACCACCTGGATCTGGAAGCTATCAATGCGCTGAATGTCGCGATCCAGCGATATGAGGGGACGGTGCTGCTGGTAACCCACGATCATGATTTGATCGACGAGGTGGCGACCCGGATCTGGCACTTTGATCAGGGCACGATCGAAGATTTCAAGGGGCCATACGAGGAATACATGACGGCAACAGCAGCGGCGGCGGCACGGCGCTGAGAAGTCCCCACCCACAGTTCTCTAAGACGGAATAAATGCCCCCGATCCTCAATGCCCAGGGAGTCTCCAAGTCATTTGGCGCTGACCCGCTGTTGCGCAACATTGGGTTCACCGTAGAAGAACGCGCGCGCATTGGGCTGATCGGGCCAAATGGTTCGGGCAAGTCGACGCTGCTCGGCATTCTCGGTGGGGACATCGATCCGGATAGCGGCGAAGTGACCGTGCGGAAGCGGACACGACTCAGCTATGTCGGGCAGCAATCAGAATTTACCCTCGGAACCACGGTCCGCGCGGTGCTCGAAGCTTCGCTCGAGCGCATTGCTGCTCCGGCAACGGAGTGGGAAGGACGCATCGGGGAAACCCTCGGGCGGACGGGCTTTGTGGATTTTACCGCGGACGCTTCCACGCTTTCCGGCGGCTGGCGTAAGCGGCTGGCGATTGCCGAGGCCCTGGTGCAGGCGCCCGATGTTCTGCTGCTGGACGAGCCGACCAACCATCTGGACTTGGGCGGGATCGAGTGGCTGGAAGGCCTGCTCAATACCGCATCGTTTGCCTGCGTGGTGGTGAGCCACGACCGGTACTTTCTTGAAAACGTGTGTACGGAAACGGTGGAACTGAACCGTGCCTACCCTGATGGACTGCTGCGGGTGAACGGGAATTACAGCGAATTCCTAGTCAAGAAAGAAGCGTTTCTCGAAGCCCAAGTCAAGCGGCAGGATGCTCTGAGCAATCGCGTACGCACGGAGATCGACTGGCTGCGGCGGGGACCGAAGGCGCGCACTACCAAGTCGAAGGCCAGGATCGACCGGGCGCACGAGTTGATTGGTGAATTGGCGGAGGTATCGGCGCGCAATCGCACGGCGACTGCGTCCATTGAATTTTCTGCTACCGACCGTCAGACCAAACGATTGGTTGAACTTGAAAACCTGGAGTATGGCTTCGCGGGGCGGAAGCTATTCGCGGGCCTCAATTTTGCGTTTACCGCCGGAACGCGCATTGGCCTGGTGGGCCCCAATGGCAGCGGCAAGACAACGCTGCTACGGCTACTGCGGGGTGAGATCGAACCCAGCGAAGGCTCCATCAACCGGGCGACTGCGCTGCGCACTGTCTACTTCGATCAGAATCGCATTTTGGAACCGGACGTCACTTTGCGGCGCGCTCTGGCCCCGGATAGCGATTCGGTGATTTACCAGGACAGGGTGATCCACGTGGCTTCCTGGGCGGCGAGATTTTTGTTTAGCGGCGATCAGTTGAATCAACCGGTAGGCCGGCTCTCGGGGGGTGAACGGGCTCGCGTCCTGATTGCCAGGCTGATGCTGGAGCCGGCTGATTTGCTGCTCCTGGATGAGCCCACCAACGACCTCGATATTCCGACTCTCGAGATTCTCGAAGAAAGTCTGCTGGAGTTTCGCGGAGTGCTGGTGCTGGTGACTCACGACCGTTACATGCTGGATCGTGTCTGCACCAGTGTGCTGGGTTTGGATGGGCGCGGCAACGCGGAAACCTTTGCCGACTATTCGCAATGGGACGCGTGGCAACGTCAGCCACAGCCAGAGGCAAAGACGGCTGCCCAGCAGGAAAAGCGCGGGCCATCCGGGAAGAAGAAGCTGTCTTATTTGGAAGCGCGCGAGTTTGCCGGTATTGAGGATCGTGTGACCGCTGCCGAGGAGCAGCTTGCGCGCGAGCGCAGCGTGGTTGAGGATCCCGCAGTCGCTACCGACGCAGTGCGGTTACAGGAAGCCTTGCAAGCCATGGAACAGGCCCAGAGCCTGCTCGATGACCTATATGCAAGATGGGCTGAACTCGAAGCCAAGAATGTTGGGTGAGCCTTGAAGATTGAAGCTTCACATTACGCAAGACTCTCATAGCAAAGTCGTTTACCCCTCCTTTACAACTCGATAGAACTGCTCTACTACTGCTATATGCTTCTCTTAGCCGGAAAAGCCGCACCGGAACGCTTTCGCTGCCCAACTCATAGAGGAGATGCTCCAAGCATTGACTTTGACCGCCTGCTCCGCGCTCTCTCGAAAGCTCATGGTGTCCCGGTTCACGATGCGTAATGAGCCGTCGAGGCGTGAGTACCTGTCGCCCGGCGCACAATCTCAGGTTCCACTACCAACGCTCGTCTATGCGGGGCTTGGTCTTTGCCTCGGATGACCCTCCGGGGGCCGATGATACCAATCCGTGTGTTGCCGCTGGCCTTTCTCATGGTCTTGTGGTTCGCCAGCTCCTTTTTGGCTGCGCAGACAGCCGCGGCGCCGCTGACCCTGCAACAGGCCATCGCGCAGGCCCGGGCAAAGAATCCGGCTCTTCTTTCCGGACAGCAGCACGTCATCGCCACCAAGGCCAGCGAAGTCACCGCCGGCCTGCGTCAGAACCCGAACCTGACCCTGAGCGGCACCGATGTGACCCTAGCCGCTAATAATCCCGGCAATCCTTACTCTTATGCAGCCAACGTTTCCCGCCTCTTCGAACGGGGGCAGAAGCGACGCTGGCGTCTTGACCTTGCCCACAGCACCACCGACGTTACCCAAAGCCAATACCGGGACACGGAACGGCAGACCATCCTTGCCGTGAAACAGGCCTTCACCCAGATGCTGGCCGCGAAAGCCGGATTGAAGATAGCGGAGGACAATCTGCAGGGCTATCGCAAGACTGTGGAGTTGAGCAAGCAGCGCCTGGATGCCGGCGACATCAGTGCCACCGACTTCGATCGCATTGAGTTACAGCTTGCCGAATTTGAGGCCGATTACGACGACGCGAACTTGAATCTTGTGCAGTCCGGCTATCAGCTAAAAATGCTGTTGGGGATCGACACACCGACCCCTGCGTTTGACATCACCGGTACTCTCGATCCCCCTCAAATCAACCTGACCGTGGCGGAGGTGGAACAGCGCGCGCTTGCGGAACGTCCTGACTATCGCGCCGCGCAGCAGTCGCTTCGTCTGGCTGAGGCCAACGTCAAGCTGGCAGAAGCTTATGGCACCACCGACCCTACTCTGGGCGGCGAATATGACCGCTCGGGCAATGACAACTCGGGCGGTTTCCAGGTAAGCATCCCCTTACGGATCTTCGATCGTAATCAAGGGGAAAAGGAACGAACCCGCTATGAGGCGCAGTCCAGCCGCTTCGGGGAGATCGCGGCACGCAACCAGGTGATCAATGATGTAGACCAAGCCTGGGCCGCTTATCAGACGGCAACAGCACAGTCGCGGCGCTACAACGGCCACTATCTTGCACAAGCTTCACGTGTTCGCGACAACCTCGAGTTCAGCTATCGCCACGGAGGCAGCACTCTGCTCGACTACCTCGACGCTCTTCGTGATTACCGTCAAACCAATCTCGACGCCTTGAACGCCAATGTTCAGGTCTGGCTTGGTCTTCACCAACTCAGCTATGTGCTGCGTCGGAGATGCTCCCATGAAGCATGGCAACGACCTTTGCGGCATCTTTTGCTACTCGCCTGCCTCGGCTGCCATGATCAGGCCACCACCGCGGCCCCAGGAGGCGCCGGAGAAAACACCGATCGAGGTCGCTACCGTCCATCCGCAATCGGTTACGGATCGCCTGGTGCTCGCCGCCCGTGTTGTGCCTGACCCAACCCGAGTGGTTCATATCTACTCGCAGATCACCGGCCGCCTGGTCGAATTGTATGTTCGGCCTGGGCAGGAGGTGACGAAGGGTCAAACCATCGGCCTTATTCAGAGCAGCGAGATTGCCGCGGCACGAGCCGATTACGATAAGGCGAAAATCGAGGTGGCACGTTCCGATCGTCAACTGGATCGCGGCAAGCAGCTGCTGCAGCATGAAGTGATGGCACAACGCGACTACGATGACCTCGAAGCCGCGGACCAGGCGGCGCATGCCGAGCTTACCCGCACCATACAGCGCATTCACATGCTCGGCTTCTCGCCCGAAGGATCATCGGACTCCGCGGAGCTGCGCGCTCCCATCAGCGGCGCCGTGCTCGACATCGGATCGGCCAGCGGTGAGATGCAGCGTTCTCTCGATAACGCCAACCCTATCGCTACCGTCGCTAACCTCGATTCAGTCTGGATTCTCGGCGATGTCTTTGAGCAGGACCTTAATACGGTCCGCGCCGCGCAGTCCGTCGAAGTGACTCTTCCTGCTTATCCTGGCGAGACGTGGCACGGCAAAATTTCCAATATCTCCGATGCCATGGACCCCACCAGTCGAACTCTCAAGGTGCGCGTGGTCCTGCCCAACCCCAGGCATCGCCTCAAGCCCGAAATGTTCGCCGAATCTCTCCATTGCCCGCACCACAGCGCCAGAATTTGTTCTACCGACCACCGCAGTCGTTCATGAAGGTTCCTCCAGCTATGTCTTCCTCCAGACTTCTCCCGGAAAGTATGAGCGGCACCAGGTGAGTACGGGTGCTTTGCGCGGCAAAACAGTGGTAGTGACGTCCGGATTGAAAGACGGCGACCAGATCGTCACTGCGGGAGCGGCGCTGCTGCGCGCCCCCACCGGAGACTGAGCATGAAGGCATTGATTCGAACGTTGTTGGAGTACAGCTCCATCGTGCTCATCGTATTCGTCGTCTCCCTCGAGGTCGGCGTCTACGCCTTTTCGAAACTGGACATCGAAGCGTATCCGGATCCCTCACCACCCCTGGTCGAGATCATCACCCAAAATCCCTCCTGGTCTGCGGAAGAAATGGAACAGCAGGTGACCGTTCCTGTGGAAGCCACGTTGAACGGCACCCCACAACTCGATCAGGTGCGCTCCATCAGCATTTTCGGCCTCAGCGATGTAAAGCTCTATTTCAATTTCGACAGCGAATATTTCCGTGACAAACAGGAAGTGCTGAACCGTCTGCAGACGCTTTCCCTGCCCAACGGCTTACAGCCTCAGCTCTCGCCCTGGTCGCCGATCGGAGAGATCTATCGCTATCAGCTCACCGGCGGCGGCTATTCGCTCAATGAGCTGAAGGCCACGCAAGACTGGCTGGTTCGCCGCGAGCTAAGACAGGTTCCGGGCATCATCGACATCACCACCTTTGGCGGCACAACCCGTCAATATCAGATCGAAGCGGACCCCAACAAGCTGCTGGCCATGAACGTGACCCTGCCCCAGGTCCTCAATGCCATTCAGAACAGCAATGCCAACGCCGGAGGCAACTATCTCTCCCTTGGCGATCAAAACATCAACGTGCGCGCACTGGGTCTATTGAAGAATACCGACGACATCGGCTCCGTCGTCGTCGCCGAACGGAACGGCGCTCCTGTGCTGGTGCGCGATCTGGGGGAGGTGAAGGAAGGCATCCAACCTCGACTGGGAAAGGTCGGCCGCAATGGCGACCCAGACGTCGTGCTGGGCATCGTCTTGCTGCAGAAGCAAGAGAAGTCCCTTCCCGCACTTGAGGGCCTGAAAAAGAAAATCCATGATTTGAACCGTGGCAGTCTGCTGCCTCCGGGCATGCACATCAGCACCGTCTATGACCGCACCAACCTCATCAACACCACCACCCGCACTGTCCGCCACGTTGTCTTCTCCGGCCTGTTACTCGTGACCCTGGTGTTGATCTCCATGCTCGGCGACCTGCGCATCAGCTTCCTCGCCGCCATCACCATCCCGTTCGCGGTGCTGTTCGCCTTTTCCATGATGGTGCTCACCGGGCAGTCTGCCAATTTGATATCGATTGGCGCCATAGACTTTGGCATTCTGGTGGATGCCTCCATCGTCGTCCTGGAAAGCATCTATCGCAAACTCTCGCGCCGCACCGAGAACGAAAACAACGTCGATCTCATCATCGAAGGCGCAAGCAACGCTTCCAAGCCCGTGCTGTTTGCCACTTTGATTATCCTCGTGGCCTTCATTCCTCTTTTCACCATGCAGGGTGTCCCGGGCAAGATCTTCGCACCCATGTCGGTCACCTACGGGTTTGCGCTGTCAGGTGCGCTTCTTTTTTCCCTGGTCTTTGCTCCCGTGCTGGCGAAACTGGTAGTTCCCACCCAAACCAAGCAGGAGAAGCACGAAACGATCCTGGGGAGCTTTCTCCGCCGCCGCTATGACAACGGTCTTCCCCATGTCCTCGCCCATCGCCGGCTCACCTGGGTAGTCGCAATCGCATGCCTGGTTGGTTCCGGCGTACTCTTCACCTTCGTGGGCGGAGAGTTCATGCCTCCCCTCGAGGAAGGTAACCTATGGATCCGCGCCACTCTACCGCAGGATATTTCCTTTGACGCCGCGGCAAATATTGCCGACAAGCTGCGGGCGCAGATTTCCAAGTCCCCCGAGGTCATCCAGGCCGTCTCGCAAATGGGCCGCCCTGATGATGGAACCGACGTGGTCACCTTCAATGACGTCGAAGTCTCCGTTGCTCTCAAGCCGCCCGGTGAGTGGCGGCCGGGGCTGAGCAAGAACCAGTTGATCGATGAGATGAACCATCGTCTCTCACAAATTCCGGGTATGGACCTGAATTTCTCGCAAAATATTCAGGACAACGTCGAGGAGGCTATGTCTGGCGTCAAGGGGGAAAACTCGCTCAAGTTGTTTGGAGACGATTTTGAAACCCTATCGCGTCTCTCCAACCAGATTGCGCAGGTGATGCAATCCGTCCGAGGCGTCGCGGACGTAGGCATCTTTCGCGTTGGTGGCCAGCCCAGCCTGCTCATCCGCATCGATCGCGCGAAGGCTGCGCGTTACGGTCTCGCCGCTGCTGATGTGAATGCCACCATTCAGGCGGCAGTGGGTGGTGCAGCCGTCACCCAGATCATTGAAGGCGACCGCAGGTTCGATCTGACCGTCCGCTTTCCGGAGCGATATCGCAACGGCCCCAATGCCATTCAAGGCATTCTGCTGCCAACGCCTGACGGAGGCCGGGTGCCCATTGGCCAGATAGCGGATGTAGAGACCCGCGACGGCGCCTTTATGATCTATCGCGAAAATGGCCGCCGTTATATCCCCATCAAGTTCAGCGTGCGCGGCCGCGATCTGGCCACCACCATTCAGGATCTGCAGCGTCAGTTGACCGACAAGATAAAACTACCGTCGGGCTACAACTACACCTGGGCCGGGGAGTTCGACAGCTTACGCAAGGAGCAGCGCCGTCTCGGCTTCGTCATTCCCATCAGCCTGGTCGCGATTCTGATCCTGCTCTACATCCAATTCCGCACCTGGAAAGACGCACTCATCGTGCTCGGCACGCTGCCTTTTGGGGCCATCGGTGGCGTATTGACTCTGTTCCTCACCCGTACCCCATTCAGTATTTCTGCCGCGGTCGGCTTCACTTCACTCACCGGAGTTGCGACTTTGGGGGCGGTCGTTTTCCTCTCCGGCATCCGCCGCGCCCAAGCCGAGGACGGCTTTGACGCGGGGCTAAAGAAAGGTTGCAGCGACGAAATGCGACCCGTCGTCATGGCCTGCATGGCCGCCGGCCTGGGCCTCTGTCCCGCTGCCCTGGCCAATGGCATTGGCGCCCAGGCGCAACAACCCCTGGCCCGCGTCGTCGTCGGAGGCATGTTCACCACCGTGCTGGCAATCCTGTTTATCATGCCCCTACTCATCCACGGCCTGCGCTCCAAGCACGATGTCTAGCAGAGGTCCTATTTATGAAGCAGAGTTTCGCAGCAATCATCCTTGGTGGTACCGGACAAGTCGGCGGTGCAGCCGTCGCGGAACTGCTAGCAACTTCGGAATGCCGGGAAGTGGTGATGATCACCAGAAAGCCCATTGCGCCGCGGTCGCGGGTGCGCAACGTTGTTCTTGATACTGGCGCTGCGGACTTTGCCGAGCGCACTGCCGACCTAGCCCGCGGAGTTTTAAGCCAAGGTCCCGCCAGCGCCGTGAGCTGTGTGGGTGTCGGTTCTGGATCGAGGCGCTGGAGCGAAGAAGAATTGCAACGACTTGAGCTCGGCGTCGTCGGCGCCTTTGCGCGCGGCTGCCATGACGCCGGAATCGCCCAGTTTTGCCTACTTTCTGCGGCAGGAAGCACAGCTCGCAGCCGGTTTCGCTATGCGCGAGTCATGGGTATGAAGGAAGACACCGTGCGTAATGTCGGTTTTTCCCGCCTCGCCATATTTCGCCCCGGCATCATTGTCGGCAACGCTCATACCCCGGCCTGGGCCGGTTGGTTGGGAAGCCTCGTGCCTGGGTCGTTTGGCAATATTGATCAGCGAATTCTCGGTCGCGCAATCGCGGCAGAGATAGCTTTGCACAGTCGAGAGGCTGGTGAGGTTACCCGCGAAAATGCAGCAATGAAAAAACTCGCTGCGCAGTTCAATAGCATGCCTTAGTGAGATATAGGTTAGTTCGCGGCGCAGTCCCTACGGGTGGTGGCAGTGAGCGCGACGATCTGCCATCTGCCGTTCTTTTGATTGAGGCCGAAGAGATCTCTGCCGCAATGATCGAGTTTACCATCGATGAAGAAGTTGAAGGGAGCCCAAACGACCGCGAGATCGTGGTCGATCCGGACCTGCGGATCGTGGATCCGTTCCTCGATGTGCGTGGTTCCCGTCGCCACGCGGTTGGCGAAGTTCTCTACCGTGATCTGCCTGAGGTTGCCCTCCACCGCCACCACAAGAACACTACCCGGCACCCAGGAAGCCTTGATGGCCGCCCCATCGCGATGCGCCATGCCGTCGAACATGGCTTGCACCGGAGCCAGGACAGCGGTTTCACTCTGTCTCCCTGAGCACCCGCCGAGTATCCCGACAACGAAACATACGGCCATAAAGTGAAACCGAAGCCGCCTCGGCAAGCTCCCGGCAAGAGAGGTGTATCGAAACGTCACCCAGCGTGCGATGCGGACTGTGGTATCCATCGGTTCCCCTCGAAAATGTTTTCCTGGACGCCCAGGTTCTCGCCACGAAAGTGGATTGCTGTTCTCAGAGCCGACCGTGTGTCCTCGATTTTTGTAAAGTTCGATAAAATTCGATCCTTTTTGGTCTTTTGGGGCATTAGCAGCGCTTGCGCTTCTTTAGAGTCTCAGGCGCCAGGTAGAGGGTTTCTTTTCGATAGAGAAAGGGACCCGGTCGTCTGCAGCAGGATCGGGCACGCGGGCATGAGGCGCCGATGGGGCCGTTTCCGCGGGGCTAGAGGGTTGGGCGAGGATGAATTCGCTGGAGTCAAAGTCGGGGCCGGGGGTAGGGCCAGGGTCCGAAGGCGCGTCTGCCGCCGCGGCGGCCGGAGGATGGGGAACGCCAGGCCCATCTTCGTCTCGCACAAGGTCAGGACTGGGCTGGGGGCCGGTGGTTTTCCCCTGCTGCTCGCGAAGCCAGGCGGCGGCATCGATTTGCGGAACGGCGGACGGCGAGGCGGATTTGTTCTGCGAAGAGCCAGCGCGGCGGCCGTTGGTGATTCCAGAGGGGATCAGGCCTTCGATGGCGACGATCATGGCGAGGGCCTTGATCTGGGCGGAAGCGCTGTTTCGAGTCATTTCGGGGTCCAGGTTGGCGATTTCCCAGAGCCGGGCCAGGACTTGCTCGCGGCTCTGGTTCAGCCTCCGCAGTTCCTCAGTCTCTTGCTGCACGAGCCGTTCGCGCACGTCGGCCCGGTGCTCGAGCATGAAGGCGACGACACGGGGTTTGGCTTTAGTGTAGGCGGCGGTGTCGGGGTTGAGACCAACGGCTTCGGCGGCACGGCGGTCGGTCATGGTTCCAGAGAGGACCAGGTGGGCAAAGGCTATTTCCTGATCGGTGATGAGGTCGCTGACTTGACTTTTAGGCATAAGTGGCTCCTTTTGTCGGGAAGGTGTGAAGTTGCGAGAGAGCGCAGATGAAACTTCGCGGGCGACTGCAGTGGGGTCGGCCGCAGCCGGGACGCCGGTTCGGGCTCCGGCTCAGGCGGGTTGTCGGGTAGTTCGTCTCTTCGACGCTTTGACTTCGCGAAGTCAGAATACGGTTGGCGAGTTATGCCCACCTTCAGATTTCTTATCATGATTGAAAAGTAGTATGGCTTTTACTTGTGTTCAAGGGGGGATTAGATGTTCGTTCCAACTAAGTTGGTTGAACTCTAAAGTTTCTGCCGATGTGTTACTGCAAGAATGTTTTCAAGTGCTGTTGCTGGTACCGGTCAGCGTGATGGTGACTTTGAATATGTTTTTGCGCCAGACCACCCGCGCCCTCCAGCTAAGTTCAGAGATAAAGCTGACCTACCCGAGCCGTCGCGAACGCTCATTCGTCGCGCAGAGCGACCATTGGATCCACTCTGCTTGCGCGCCGTGCGGGAAAGTGTGCGGCCAGTAGCGCCACCATCGAGATGGCAAGGATGGCGATGATAAACGTGGGTGGGTCTAATGGGCTCAGACCGAAGAGCTGCGCCCCAACCAGGCGAGTCGCTGCCATCGTCGCCGGCACTCCGAGGAGCACGCCAATACCAAGAAGCAACAAAGACTCCCCGAGAATCATCCACTGCACTTTCCTTTTCTGAGCGCCGAGCGCCATGCGGACGCCGATCTCATGGGTGCGGCGGGCGACGTTATAAGTCATAACCCCGTAGAGTCCGATGGAGGTGAGCAGCAAAGCGAGGAACGCGAACCAGGTGCAGAGTTGTGAGATCAATTGCTCCTGATCCATCAGATGGTTCACCTGCTCCCTGATCGTTTCTATTTTGAGAACCGCCAGGTTAGGATCGACCTGTGCCAGCGCCCGCCTGACTTCTTCGCTGACGCGGACCGGATCGCCAACCGTCAGAACCTGCAAGGAGTGAGCATAGGCGTGGGGACCAGCGATCTGGACCAAGGGGAGGTAAATCATGCGTTGCGGCGCCTCCCGCGCGCTGAGGTACTTCGCATCCCGCGCAACACCAACGATCTGCCACGTACCTGGAACCCTGGGATCGGCTATCGTGAAGCTGCGCCCAATAGCGTTGCGATCAGGAAAATAGTCGTTGGCGAAAGTTTGATTGACGACCACCACCTTAGATGACGTAGCCCTATCCTGTGGCCCGATCGGACGGCCGAGCAGGAGAGGTATGCCCACCGTCTCGAAGTAGCGGGGAGCAACAAAGTTGCCCACGGTATCAACGATTTCGTCTTGTTTGGCGGCGTAGCCCAAAATGGTTATAGGGGAGCCCCACTGTCCCGGATTCATGACAGGCACGCTGGAGAGCGTTGCGGAACGCACTCCGGGTAGAGCGCCGACACGGTCCAGGATATTGTCATAGAGGCCACTGAGTTGCGGGGGTAGGTAACCAGCCGCCTCAGGTATGAACTGGACCAGGAGCAGCTTACTGCTTTCGAATCCCAGATTTTCCTTCTCTAGGTTGCGCAAGGTCCGCAGAAACAGGCCCGCGCCCACCAGGAGGATCACAGATAGCATGACTTGAACGGCCACAAGCATCTTTGCGATGACACGGCCCGAAGCTCCACCCCCACCCGCAGCCGTGTGGGCGTTCGCCTTGAGGCCGGGAGCCACGGTTGTGCGTGAGACACGCACGGCGGGCGCAATCGCGAAGAGCAACCCCGTCAGCAAACAGATCCCGAAGGTGAAGGCCAAAACGCGGGCGTCGGGTCTGGGATTGAAGATGGTATAAGTGGCCCCTCCCACCACGAAATTGATAAGCGCTCGGGTTCCCCAAAAAGCCAGCAGCAGCCCCAGCACTCCTCCGCTGAAGGAAAGAAGAAGTGTCTCGATGAGGACCTGGCCAACGATGCGTGCTCGAGTCGACCCGAGTGCGAGGCGGGTCGATATCTCACGCGCGCGAGAGATTGTCTTGGCAAGCAGAAAATTCGCCAGGTTGGCGCATGCGATCAGCAGAACCAGGACGACGACACCCATAAGCACTTGCAGCGGTTCTCTGTATTGCCCTCGCAGATCAGAACCGCCTCGACCGCCAGGCATCAATTTTATCTGGTGTATCTGCTGCATGCGGGCCGGCGAGAGGTGGGGCCCTTCCAGGTCGCGCATGTAACGCACAACCTGGGCGGTGAACCACTCCTGTGCCTGCTCCATGTTTACGCCCGCATTCTGCCTGCCCATCAAATGAAGCCAGTACAAGCCGGGGGCGTCCAGCAAAGAGGAAGACTCCATCAGTTCTTTCTGCATGGTGAGCGGCAGCCAAAGGTCTGGAGGTTGCGCGTCCGCATTCAGGCCAAAGAACCTCGGCGGCGCCACGCCGATGACCGTGAATGGAATTTTGTCGACTGTGATGGTCCTGCCAACCACAGATGGATCACTCGCCAAGGTCGACTGCCAGTAGTGGTAACTAAGAACCGCAACAGGGTTGCGGCCGGGAGCCTCTTCGTCGCTGGGGAGGATCGACCTGCCCAGGGCCGGTTGAATGCCGAGGACGCCGAAGTAGTTTCCCGACACCATCTGGAAGAAGGCAACGCTTGCGGGTGCCGTTGAACTTTCCGGGAGCCGCACACCAGCAGGGAGAGTGAAACTGGCAGAGGCACTGATGTCCTGAAAAAACTCGTGCCGCTTCTCGATCTGGCGATAGAAGTCGTAAGAAAACAGGCCGCCCGTTCCCACTGCTACTGTGCCGGATACGCCGCCACCGGAGCCTTCGCCGAACGATACCAATTGGTCCGGTTGACGAACAGGAAGTTCCTGGAGCATGAGCTGGTTGATCAAAGTAAAGATGGCCGTGTTTGCTCCCACACCGAGCGCCAGGGAAAGAATTGCGATGACGGTGAAACCGGGGCTCTTCGCGAGCATGCGCAGGCTATAGCGGATGTCCGAAGCGAGTGACATGGCAGAGCGCCTCCAACCTAGTGTAATCGTCTCCCAGGTTGACTCGTCCCGGGAACAAAACGCGCCTGCCGCATGTTTTCTCTAGCGCTGTGGCTCCTATAATTGGCGCTGCCTAATACAAATGGGTTTCCCCGCGTCCCCGGGTTTCCCCGTACTGGCCATCCATGATCGCGAGAACGCCTGCGCCGATCCTGTGCGGGAACTCTTGGAAGCGCCGACGAACGGATCGAGGACGAGATGGAAAAGAGCTCTGAGAAGCTGCTCTTTTCCAAAGTACCATTCCCGTCTGATGACTAAATCCTGACGACTAAATCCGATCCATAATCCGACGGTTCCGGCGCTGTACCACGAATCTGCTCGATGAAAAGGGGCACCTCCGTTTCAAGCAGGTCGAGACGGTCCAGTTGTATATAGTGCTCGCTGCCTTTGGAGCTAGCCGGCATCCGGAACCTCATCCCGCAACTTCCACTTGACATTCAAGTGAAGGGGAGGTCTACTTGGATACCAAGTGAAGAAGAATCCCATTCCGATATTGCAAGGCACACTCGACCTGATGATTCTCCGCACCTTGGCCTCGATGGGTACTCAGCCGCTTATCCGGCTGGAACAGCATGGATGGACGCGCGCCTCCTGGGCAAGACGGAGAACAACCGCGAAGCAAAGTACTATGCCATCACGAAGGCGGGATTGAAGGGGCTTGAAGAAGAGACCGCGCGCTGGCGCCAGATGTCGGGCGTGGTCGAAAAGCTGTTGGCGGAGGAGCCATATCGTGTCGCGCTTAAGACGAAACCTGTCAAAGTTGAACAATCTCTTCCGCAACAATCGTGCAGAAGAAGAGCTTGCACGCGAGGTGGCGTCGCATCTTACGCTGCTGGCCGACGATTTCGAACGCCGCGGCATGTCGCCGGAAGAAGCCCGACTGGCCGCGAAGCGCGCCTACGGCGGTGTGGAGCAGGCAAAGCAGGCGCATCGCGACGAACGATCCCTGCTTTGGATCGAGCAGACGATACAGGATCTGCGCTATGCGCTGCGTATGCTGGCAAGATCGCCGGGCTTTGCCACCGTCAGCGATTCTTACGCTGGCGCTCGGCATCGGCGCCAACTCCGCGATCTTCAGCGTTATTGATGCGGTGATGCTGCGGGCGCTGCCGGCTGAAGACCCGCAGCGCCTGGTGATTTTCAGTTGGAGCTCGCATCACGAGCCGAAGCTGCGTGGACACAGCGATTATGGCGATTGCGACGACGATGACGGCACGAGGGATTGCTCATTTTCCGTGCCGTTTTATGAGGCTCTGCGCAGCCACACGAGCCACATTTTCCGGCGTGGCGGCGTTCGCGGGTCCTCTCGAAGTGGGTTTCAGCGGCAACGGGCCCGCGAATATCGCGCGCGGCGAGTATGTCTCGGGCGATTACTTCTCGACCGTCGGCGCAAAGACAATCCTAGGGCGGCCGTTGAGCCCTGCGGACGATGCGCCCACTGCATCGCCGGCTATTGTGCTGGACTACGGCTACTGGCAGCGCGCCTTTGGCGCCGACCCCTCCGCCGTGGGCCGCACTGTCCGCCTCAACAACGTGGATGTCGCCATCGTGGGCGTCGCCGAGCCGGGTTTCACCAGCCTGACGCCGGGCAAGAGCCAGGACTTCTTCATGCCGTTGTCGCTTGCGAAGCGCGTACGAAGCGAATGGTGGGGGACGCAGGACCGGCTATCCGATCCGGCAAGTTGGTGGGTCGTCCTGGCTGGCCGGCTCAAGACGGGCGTTTCCATCGAGCAGGCACAGGCTGAGGCAACTACACTTTTCCACGCGGAGGTGCTGCACGCCGCCAAGCCGATCTTCAGCGAGGGCGACGCGCCCACTCTTCGACTCTTGCCGGCACGCGAGGCTTTGAATGGCGAGAGCAGCCAGATTGCAGCCATGCTCGAACTCATCATGACCGCGGTGGGCTTTGTCCTGCTCATCGCCTGCGCCAATGTGGCCGGCCTGATTCTGGCGCGCTCTGCCAACCGGCAGAAGGAATTGGCCGTGCGCCAGGCGCTGGGCGCCGGACGCGCGCGGATTGTGCGCCAGCTCCTGACCGAGAGCCTGCTGCTGGCAACCGCCGGCGGTGCGCTCGGCATTCTGGTTGCCGTCTGGGGCGTGCACGCGCTCACCAGGTTGATCTCCAGCGGCCTCGATCAGCCCTTCCCGTTTGTCATCGCTCCGGACTGGCGCGTGCTTGCGTTCACCAGCGGCGTCACGCTCGCCACAGGCATCCTGTGCGGTCTTGCGCCCAGCTTCCGCAGCGCGCGCGCCGACCTTACGCCATCGCTCAGGGAGAATGCGTCGTCCATCTCCGGCGGCGCATCGCAGGGCGGCCGGCGTATCCGGCCAGGCGACGCGCTGGTTGTGGCGCAGGTGGCGCTCTCGGTAGTTGTGCTGGTCGGCGCGGGATTGCTGGTGCGTACCCTGCATAACCTGCAAACGCTCGATCCGGGTTTCGATACGCAAAACGTTCTGCTCTTCGGCATTAACCCCAGCCTGGCGGGATACAAAGACCGCCAAACGGTCGAGCTCTACCGGCAGTTGCAGGAGCGGTTCGAAGCGCTGCCCGGCGTGGTGTCTGCCAGTTATTCCGAGGACGCGCTCTTGAGCGGAGGCTGGTCGGCCAGTGACGTGCACCTCGACGGCGCGCCTCCCAAGTCGAATGCCAACACCGCTACGCTTCGAGTGGGGCTGGATTTCTTCCGGACGATGCACATTCCCGTGCTTGCCGGCCGCGTATTCACGCCGGCTGACTTTCGCTCGGCAGAGGCGACAAACGCAGTGGTGAAGGCGGCGGAGCAAGCTGCCGCATCTGGTAGTCCAGCCAAGGCCGCGAAGCCAACAGACGAGTCGCAGCCGGCTCCCGAACCTGTTCTCATCAATCAAGCGTTTGCCAGGAAATACTTCCCCAATCAGAATCCCGTGGGCCTGCATATGGGCAATAGCGCAAGGCGATGAGCCGGCAACGGGTCCTCAGCCTGGCTATCGCATCGTGGGCATTGCCGGCGACACCAAATACTCTCGGTTACGGAGAGATATCATGCCCACCATGTTTCTGCCCCTGGTGGGCAACAGCGCTCACTTCGAGTTGCGTACCGCCGGCGACCCCACCACATTGGTGAAACAGGTGCGCGCCATTGTCTCGCAGGCCGACGACAACCTGCCGCTCTTTGCAGTGCGCACGCAGTCCCAGCAGATTGAGCAAGCGCTCTATCAGGAGCGGCTCATGTCGCGCCTGTCGAGCTTTTTTGCGTGCCTGGCCCTGATACTGGCGTGCATCGGCTTGTATGGATTGCTCTCCTACGAAGTGGCGCGGCGCACCCGCGAGCTGGGGATCCGCATGGCCCTTGGTGCGCAAAGACGCGAGCTGATGCGGCTGGTGGTGCAGCGCGGACTTCTTCTGGCGCTGGCCGGCGCAGTCATTGGCACGGGCGCGGCCATGGCGATTACACGCCTCATGTCCGCGATGCTTTATAACGTGCGCCCATACGATCCTGCCACCTTTGCGGGGGGGTGCATCCTGCTTGTGATGGTGGCTCTGGTCGCGTGTTCGATCCCCGCCCGGCGGGCGATGTGCATCGACCCCATGGTCGCGCTTCGCGACGAGTAATTCAAACTGCCAAACGACACTTCCTCCCAGAAAATGCTCATACAGCATGGGGAAGATGCGGGGACAGCCGATTGCAGCAATAGCCAGTAAGCCGATAGGGTTTCTCGGACCCGCAGCCGATCAAAGCTGACGTGGTGTTCCTGCAAAACGTTAGGACTCTATCGTGACTGCCCAGAGAGGGGGTGTCGGAGAGGTGCGGCTGTTGTGGGGCAGTTACGATAGAGCCGTTTGAAGTGGGCCGCTGGCGCCGCGCCAGCGGCTTAGTTCAAACGGGATTATAAGTAACTTCCTGCCATGCCCCTTTGGCACAGGAAATTACCGTAACAATGGATTCATCGGGACCTTTGGCAGTCGCAGAAACCTGCATTATGGGCTCGGGTGCGGTCAGCAAATAAGCTGAGGGACCGGACCTAGGGTTGCTCGCACCTCGAAGCGCTCTGAATTGCAGCGTCTGTCGCTTTGACCCTTCACGATTTTCCTGCTCGGTCTCCATATTCCCAGTCATAAGGTACCCCGGTCTCACCGAGGATAAACCTGACCAGCTCCAGGAAACCTGCCTCAGCGCGAACGTCGTTCGAGAGAATCAAGGCACAGCGCTGACTGGCCTCGATGCAGACCATGGTGTTCGCGGTCTGGTTGTCGTGGCCACCTTTGAAGAATCCGTGGCCTTGTGGTCCGTCGAAAACGATGACCCCTAGGCCGGTGTAGAGGTCCTTTCGTTGCTCTCCGATCGGTGAAGCTGGTTGGAAGAGTGGAAACTGGTGGGCGGTGGTTATATGCATCTGTGGCTTTGTGATCTCGGCGCGTGAGGGTGCGGTAAGGCCATCGCCTCGAACCAACGCAGCGGTGAACTTCGAGAAGTCGGTGATCGTAGTATTCATCGAGCCTGCCGCGCGCACTTTGCTCCGTTTCTCATGAGGCAATGGCTGGCCCTGATCATTCCACCCATCAGCGACATTCGGGTCCTGACCGTTTCGCCAGGTCAAGCTCGTCCGGTACATACCTAAACGCTCGAAGGTAGCTTTGGTCAGATCGCCCACGTCAAGCCCGAGGCCCTGCGTCTTGCGCCCGTGTTCAATCACGAACTGCAGCAGTATGAAACCTTCTCCGGAATAGCTGAACTGGGTTCCAGGGTCGAAATGGATATGCAGCTTTTGATCCGGTTCGATGAACCAAAAGTTGCTGAAACCTGTCGAATGCGTCAGGCACATCCTGGGGGTTATCTTCTCCCAGCGCGGATCATCTGCGAGGTCCTTATAGGGGCCGTATTTATCCGGAAAGACCGGATCAGGACCATAGGCCGGCAGTGGCTTGTCAAGGTCGGCCTTGATCGCGGTGTCGAGGTTGAGCTTGCCCTGGTCGACCAGTTGCATCACGGTATAGGCGAAAACCGTCTTGGTGAGCGATGCGCCATACATGACTGTTTCTTTATTGAGTGGCTCGCCCCTGGCGTTGCGGATCCCATAGGACTGGACATAAGTGACCTTGCCATGATCGATGACGGCAACCGCCATGCCGTTCGCGTGGGTGCGGTTCATCACTTTGCTGACTTCGCCATCGATCGCGTCTCCGCCAGGCATGCTTTGCGCGACAACTTCCATGGGGAGTCTCAAAACAGCACACAATAGCACCAGCAGACGAAGACGAACTTTCAACGTTTCCATGAAGAATATCCATTCGAGGCGTGGCCGCTGACTCGAAACTCACAAGAATCGATTGTACTGCGAGCCAAGCCGCCGTCGTGGCGACAACTGGCTGTGAAGTTACCGATAATGCGGGCTTTCAAGGCACTGCGGAGTCACTTCCGGTTGGTCGGTCATCTTTCCACGGCAATCTCCGGGTATCATGATGCTGAAGCCGACCGCGCGGGTGTAGGACTGACGCCAATGACTCTTCTCGATGCAGACATCAAGCGAGACCCGGTTCTGGGCGAGGATACGTGGGACCTGTTCGAGGCGATCGAGTGTTCATTCGGAATCGATCTTGGTGACTATCGCTCTCATTGCGGGAGGACGATCCGAGACCTTGCCGCAGACGTCGAGAGAATCGCGAAGTATCCCAACGCTGACAAGTGCCTCACGGCGGTCGCCTTCTACAGGCTGCGCCGGACATTGCAGCAATTCGGTTGCCCACGAAGCACCGTCCGTCCCGCGACGCTTGTGCGCAAATTGTTGCCATGGAGAAATCGACGGATGCGGTGGCGACAAATGCGAGATCAGTTAGGTCTGGAATTGCCGGGACTGCTCTATCCGCGTTGGGCGCTTCTTCTTGCTTTGTTCGGACCTCCAACCATCCTCGTTTGCATGAGGGCGTTTTGGGGAATCCCGCTCAGTGTCCCCTCGATTCTCGGCCTATCGGTTCTTCTCGTCATTCCAGCGATCTTTGCGTCGATACCATTCGCACGCACACTCCCGCCGGGGAGCGATACATGCGGAGGACTCGCCGAAGTCATCTTGGCGCGGAATTACGCAGCTATCGCGGCGGAGAACGGCAGTCGGCGTGGTGCGGAAGTCCTGTGGGCCCTCCGGCAGCTTGTTGCCGCCGAAATGGTGATGAACATCGAACAGGTCTCCCCAAACACTCGGATTCCTCAGGATCTAAACATCTACTGATCGCAGGCGGAGCCTTTAGTTGAACCTGAACGGCTCCGCGGATGTATCGTCGGCAATTCGGAAGCAACGCTGTCTTGATGTCGTGGACGAACTGCCACAAAACGGGATTTTCTGTAACTTCATCCGCCCGGGTTGGCAGGCAGGCTACGACTACCCTCAACGGGGGACTAGCAAGAATTGCCGAATCGGCGACCGCAATTATCGCTTTTTGTTGGTCGCTTTCGGCGAGAGTAGAAGGAAAAACTATTTGGATCTGATATAAGACGCCATGGCCCCCCCACCAGATTGTTCGCCGGGGCGCAAGATCCCCCGCAGCTAACTGGCCGGAAATAACCGCGCAGGACATGCGACAGTTCCACCTTGCGGACGTTCGGAAGAGCCTGCAGATCCTCATCCGGGTCACGTTGAGCCTCTCGCATGTTCTGCCACACTTCCTCAATATAATTTGCGCGTGCTCGTGGCAGACTGGAGAAACTATGCTGAGCGAATGGTTTGCGCACCTGCGAGGCTACGACAAATGGACCTCAGCCGTAGCCACGGTGCAATCGGCGACACTTTCCCGCGTCGGAGAGGTCGGCAGTGGCAAATCAAATCCACCGGTGGCGCTCGGGTGGGAGTCTTCCTGTGAGATTCGATGGGAGGACCAGAATCAGATTGAGCACACCGCAGTATTTCAGGTTTTTGAGGAGTCGCCGCTTTACCAATTATGCGAGGGAGACACGGTCAATATCCGATTCAATCCCGCGAAGCCGTCCGAGTACTATCTGCCAGGTTTGATGCAATCAGAGCTTACCCGAACATGGAAACTGACGGTTTGGGCGCTGCTGCTCCTCGTGCTCGGCATCGGGTTCATCTTGTTCCTGCTTGCACATTAGGTGTTCCCAAATGCTCTTCCTGCAGGTCAGGCAGGAACAACAGCTCTGCGGCAGCGAGTCTCAGCCTAGGATTTAGAATTCCGGAGATGAAACGAAAGCACATTGCGGGAGT
Organism: uncultured Acidobacteriaceae bacterium; assembly: GCA_963826875.1. Taxonomy (GTDB): domain Bacteria; phylum Acidobacteriota; class Terriglobia; order Terriglobales; family Acidobacteriaceae; genus PALSA-350. Next base: position 423,957 of record CAWGYP010000008.1, read on the forward strand.
GCTCCTCTGCCCTTTGATCTGTAAGCGCCACCTTGATTCCAGCCACCCGAGCCAGCCTATGCAAGCAATCATAGAAAAACCAGGAGGAATGTTCATGGCTTTCCATTCTCGTTTCGACCGGCGAAAGTTTCTTCAAACCATCAGCAGCAGCGTGGCCGCCGGGGTTTTATCGTCTACGCACGTGCCAAGCGCGGTGGCGCAAGTGACTCCGGAAGCCATTAACCGGGCCGGAGCGAGGCGCCCGTTGACTGATAAAGAGAAGATGGTCCGCATCGCATCCAATTCCTACCCGATCCGCTGGATCTTCAAATCGAATACTTCCATGGGCGATAAGGAAACCGTTGCGCAGTTGAAGGACAAGTATGGCGAGATCACCATGCTTGACTTCCCAGAATTTACCAAGAAGATGTTTCCCGGCGTCTATCAAATGGACATCTATTCCGGCTTGTTTGGAGATATAGATGACCCCAGCCAATTCGTTAAGGGCGGCATCGACACGTTCTGGGGCAAGCCTTTTCCGATCGTCGAGTTTGACCCTTCGAGCCCTTCCGGGAAGAAATGGCTGGAGAGGATGGCGAGCAAGCTGGTGACCACGGGCACCATGTGTCACCACATCTCAAACAACGCTCCACGGGACATCAGTGACCTCGATACGGAAAAACGTAAGGCGGGCATTGCAGTCGCAAAGAAGTGGCTGGACGGTGCCGAGATGCTGGGCGCAAAATCCATGCGCGTGAATTGTGGCGGCCCGAGGATTGCCCCCGCGCCCGTCACTGGTTCCCGGGGCTACGCCACCAATGACCTGCTTGAGCAGTACCTGACGTGCTGTATCGAATCATTCAAAGAAATGGCGGACTATGGAGCGATGCGTGGCGTACGCCTGACTCTGGAGAATCATTGGGGTATCACTGCTGACCCGATCAATATAAGGATCATCGTGGAAGAAGTGAATCATCCCTTCTGCGAAGCCAGCCCCGACTTCGGAAATTGGGAGCACAAATATCACGTCTACCATGGTCTAAACGCCCTGGCCCCATACGCTCACACTACTTGCCACGCAAAGTACTGGGATCGCTGGGAAGAAATCGACGTGCAGCGAAATGTAAGGATCATGCTGAACAACGGCTTCGATGGAGTATTTGCGCTCGAGTACGAAGCGGGCCCCTGGAATGGAATCGAGGGCGCTCAACACCTCTACCACGAGGTACTCGCGGCGCTGTGAATCGACGGCGGTGGCAGACGAAACGTAACCGATACAGTGCGCTGCGCAGAAATCTGCTTCTGGCTCGGTGAACATTCCGTCTGTCATCCCCTTGGTCTGCCCTGGTCGACCAGTTGCATCACGGTATAGGCGAAAACCGTCTTGGTGAGCGATGCGCCATACATGACCGTGTCTTTATTGAGTGGCTCGCCCCTGGCGTTGCGGATCCCGTAGGACTGCACATAAGCGACCTTGCCATGATCGATGACGGCAACCGCCATGCCGTTCGCGTGGGTGCGGTTCATCACTTTGCTGACTTCGCCATCGATCGCGTCTCCGCCAGGCATGCTTTGCGCGGCAACTTCCATGGGGAGTCTCAAAACAGCACACAATAGCACCAGCAGACGAAGACGAACTTTCAACGTTTCCATGAAGAATATCCATTCGAGGCGTGGCCGCTGACTCGAAACTCACAAGAATCGATTGTACTGCGAGCCAAGCCGCCGTCGTGGCGACAACTTGACGAAGCCATAGATCTCCCAAATGGCTCGATGGGTGCATTGGCCGGTTGGCACCAAGATCGTCCACGCGTACCGGCTTCGCGTAGTTGTCCCTGATCCAGGAGATTGCTCTCGCAGTACGATGGCTCTGATCTCCTGAGGTTGCAATTGCACGAAGACGAGCGCCTTCGGGTCCGCAGAGAAGGCGGTAGATAATCTCGCGCTGAATGAGGCCGCTCAGAAAGGGGATGTCCTGCGGATTCGCCAGCAGGTCAATCAGCCGGCAGCATGCGCTTAGCAACTCCACTGTGATCTCACCGGTCACCATGGCGGGCGTCCGGTGTGACACCTCGCGAATGTGGACTTCTTCCCGATTGAGAAGCTCGCGGACCATCGGCATTTCGAGTTGGATCGCCACTGCGAGAAGAGGCTTTGCTTCACTTGCCTCGACCACCTGACTGACGATCGGCAGTTCGATCGAGGAAGATCGCAGCCGCGGTGTACAACGTCGACCTTTGATCCGATTGCACCGTCCGATAAGCCGGCTCCCGCGTTTCCTAAGTGCGATCAGAGCTCATCCCGCAATCTACTCGGAGCGTAGCGTGCTCGCCGGGTCGATGCGTGCCGCCCGGCGGGCAGGCACCCATGCTGCGATCATCGCTACGACCAACACCGACGGCGCCACGATCATATACGCGAGCGGATCCCGCGCCGTCGAGCTGAATACAGCATTGACGACGTTCTCGGCGGCCGGCCGCGGGTTACTGCACAGTCAAGGTGAGGCTCTGCTTTATCTGGCTGGCGCCGGCGGTCGCGGTGACCGTAAGCTGGTAGGTTCCAGCCGGCGTGGCGGGCGGCGCGGGGTTGTTGGGCGTGGTCATGCTCCCCCCGCCACAGCCACTCAGCACAAAAGCCACGCAAACAATAGCGACACATAGGCTGAAGCATCGAGCGGCGCGGCGGATTCGGTTCAGGAGCGGCAGCAAAAGGAGGGATGTGATCCCCAGGCCGGCAAGACGCGCCCCGGCTATCGAGTGAATCGTTGCTGACTGGGAAACGCCGGTGGTCACGGCGACACTGAACTTTGCCGAACCTCCGCTCGCGAGTGTGAGGTTTGCCGGGTTTAGGGTACAAGTAGCATTCTGTGGAGCGCCGCTGCAGCTCAGCGTGACTTTGCCCGCGAACCCGGGCGCGGCCGTAAGCGAGAGGTTGTAGTTCGCGGTGCCTCCGCTCGAGACCGTGGCGGTAGTGACGCTGCCGGCGGCCGGAGCTAAGCTAACCGGGGCCACACCCGTTCCCTGCAGGGTGATGATCTGCGGGGCGCCGTGCGCATTATCGACGAACGTGAGCGTACCCGAACGCACACCCGTCGCCGTGGGCGTGAACACCAACTGTATCTGGCAGGCGGCGCTGCTGGCCAGCGTCGCTCCGCAGTTGTTGGTTTCGGTAAAGTCGCCGGCAGCAGCGATGGAGCTGATAGCAAGTGTGGCATTTCCTGAGTTGGTCAGTGTCACCGGTTGCGGCGCACTGGCTATTCCCTGAGTGACCATGCCAAATTCAATGCTGGAACCGGATAGACTCGCCGCCGGCGCCACCGGGTTAACGATGAAACCCTGAAGCGAGGAGGTGCCTCCGCCTGGCGCCGGCGTGGTGACCGTGACGTCTGCTGTTCCAGCAGTTGCCAAATCTGACGCTGGAATGGAGGCCATTAATTGGGTCCCACTGATGTAGGTGGTCGGTAAAGCCGCGCCATTCCAGGCGACGGTCGATGCTGGAAGAAAATTCGTGCCCTTAACGGTCAGCACCACGGCAGGGTCGCCGGCGTTGGCTGAGGACGGAGATAACGAGAGCAGAGAGGGGACGGGGTTGAGCAACTGCTGGTTGGTGAGTCCGTCACTGCGGGTGAGATAAATGCCGCCGGCGCCGGTATAAACAAACGGCACGACAAACGCGAAGCCATTGTTTCCCCAACGGGTAAGCGAGTAGAGTTCGTCCCCGTTGATGGATGGAAACGCCAGGGTCGTCTGCATGGCCAGAGATTTCACACCATAGGAAGTGATGGCCAGATCGACAAGTTCGCCTAACCCGCCGGCATAGAGCTGCCCCAGGCCGGTATCCAGTGCCAGGCTGACACCGGCGTCGTATGCATCAGAAACAGGAAAGCTGCCTACCTGCGTCTGGGTGGAAGGATCCCAGACCTCTCCGGTGTTGGTGTAGAGCAGCGTTCCGTCGGAGACGATCTGAGAACCCGTGCCGGCAGGAGGGCCCTGGTTGCTGCCAGAAATCGGCGTATACGAAAGGCCGCTAGTGGTGATCGCTGCAGTGTTGAAGAACGAGTTTTGCACGCTGGTGAAGGGCTCAGCGTAAAGAGTGAGCGGGTTGCCGGCGAAGGCGATGCTGTTGAAACTTGGTGCAAAGTAGAGGATCGGGGTGCTGGGGACATAGTTGACCAGTCCGCTGCCGTTGTAGAGCGCGACCATGCCGCCCTGTGCCAGCACGACTTCCTGCGGGGCTCCAGGGATAGTCTGCAGGTCGGTCGCGGGCACGATTTCGCATTGCGGGCAATACACATTGGGAGCGAAGGGAAAGGTGGCTTCGACGCGACTGGTGGCGAGGTTGATGCGTTGCACCGTGCTATCGCCGCCGTTGGCTACGAACAAGTAAGATCCGTCGCTCGAGGCTGCAAGCAGAACAGGATTGTTGCCAACGGGGATCGGCGTCTGGGCTGCGTGGGTGGAGGGATCGATGGGGATGACCGTATTTGGACTGCTGGTCGATGTCGACGGTATCGCCGCGTAAATCAGTTTCGTCGCTGGAACGGAAACAATCGCCGAGGTAGCGAGCGGCAAGTATTGGTAGGTAGTGATAGTGACCGCCGGGCTCACTCCGCCGCCAGGAGTTGGGTTCACCACCGTCAGCGGAAACTCACCCAGCGCGGTCAAAGAAGAGGCCAGCAGGGAAACCTGAATCAGGCTGTTGGTCATGAACGTAGTGGGCTGGGGGACACCGTCGAACTGCACCACCGATGCGGGATAAAAGTTGCTGCCTGCGATCTGGAGACTCACCGGGCCATCGTTGATGGGCACGGTCTGTTGCACCACCTGGTTACCTGGCCCAACGATACTGATCGACGGAGTGTCGTAAGCACTATCCCCCGCCCCCGAGAGCGCAATCACGAATTGAGGATGAACGGGATCGTTCGAGGCAATGGTGAGCGCTCCGCTGGCAGCCCCCGGAACTGCCGGGGCGAAGACCAGGCCTACTAGGCACAGGCTTCCGCCTGCTACCGGTGCCGTACATCCGTTCTGGTTGATGGAGAAGCCATTTCCGGTAATCGTAATGCTGCTGATAGTAAGCGGCGCATTTCCCTGGTTGAAGAGAACAAGCGAATACACGGGACTCTGCGTGCCGACGAAATAATGTCCCATGGGGAAAGGGTTGACCCGAGTGGTGAGGTTTGGAGCAATTCCCTGCCCCGACACGGAAATGATCTGGGGCGAGACCACGGCATTGTCCTCAAGACTGAGCGTACCGCCCGAGGCGGTACTATCGATGGGGCTGAACGTGAGGGCGATGGGGCAGATTGCACCCGGGGCGACGGACCCGCAATTCTCCGCTGTGGTAACGGTTGCCAGCGACGAGGTGATGGAGTTGATGCTGAGCGGGGCGTTGCCACAATTCGTAATGTTCAAAGTGACGGTTGAAGCGGTCAACGAGTTGACCTGACCGAGATTGACATTCCAGCTGCTCGGGCAGACAGATGGAGCAGGAATGCTCATGTTGATTTTGGCCACGAAGGTGTGGTCATACAGGGCGTTGGGGGTCGGCGATGGGGGCGGCGACGTTTGGAAGCTGCGTGCCGTGGTGGGGAAATCGTTTGCGTATGTGGTGCCGGCGACGATGAAGTTGTCGCTCGCATCCACGGTAAGCGCGGCGAAAAGCGAGCCGGGATAGATGCCGTCTGCGGAACTCAAATAGCTGCCAAACGACAGCGAGCTCAAATCAGGCGGGAGCGCGGCGAGCACCATGGCGGCTGATGTGCTCGAAATTTCGTACTCGGCTGTCAACGGATCCTGCAGCGGAAAATCTGCGGAACCGGTTAGACCGCCGACAAAAACGTTGTTATGACTATCGAGAGCCAGGGCGCGGAGAGACGTGCCCCCGTTGATGGACGAATTGGTGCCATTCAGGTAGGTTGCGGCCAGGATAGAAGTGACTTGCGGATTCAGTTCAATAACGTATCCCGACTGGATTCCTCCTTCTCTGCCCACCGTGACGGTTTTCTGGTAAGCGTTGGCGCTGGTAGGCAAGTTGGTTTCGGAGGTTTCGCCGGCTAGATAGAAATTACCCTTGCTGTCAATGGCCATGCCACCAACAAGATCCGTCCCTGGGATATAGGTTGCGTAATTGATCGCGGAAGCAGTTGGGCTGAGCTGGAGGATAAAGCCCGCCTCACCACCCTCAACATTGACGGTCGCGTTGGGATAGTTCGGCGCGACGACCCCTGAAGTCGTGGGAAGCCCCTCGCCCCCTGATCCTGCAACGATCGCCTGCCCTGAGGCGTCGACGCTGATCGCCGTTACCGAGAAGAGATTGGTGAAGACATCCAAGGGGTTATAGGCTGCGTTTCCGGGGATGACGGTCGAATACAACAGTTGTCCGGAGGGAGCCACCTTCATCACGAAGGTGATGGAGTCGGGGTAACCGCTAAACGTCGGAGCGAGGGTACCCGGAGTAATGGGGAAGGTGGGGTCGTCGGTCAAACCGGCGAGATAAGCATTGCCTGCGGCATCGACGGCAACACGCCCGTTGTTGGGCGCGTATGCGCCCTGGCTACCGCCGATCAAGCCTGAATAATTGAAGGCAGAGCCGTCTGGTGTTAGGGATGCTAGGAAGTAACAGTCCGGACGGCTGGAACGGGCGGGCAGAGAACCGGCCTGGGGAAAGTTCGAAGAACTGGAGATGCCGGCGACAATGGCATCGCCCTGGGCATCCACTGCAATCGCACCCCCATAATCCAGGAAGCCACCCCCCAGGTAGGTGGAATAGATAAGCGTCTTACCGGTTGGGTCGAGCTTGGTGATAAAGACATAGTTACAGGCATCCAATCCACAACCGGATGCCGGCTGTAACGGTTTGACGGTGGGAAAATCGGTCGAGGTGGTGAAGCCCGTAAGGTAGATATTCCCGCCGCCATCCGTGGTGACGGCGGTGATGTTGTCGGTTGTACTCCCATCAAGGTAAGTAGAGAACGTCAACACCGGATCGATCACCAGGGGGCGCGAGCGATCGTAGGATCCGACACGAAAGCTGACCCGCCCATCCGGAGCCAACAGGAACGAGACATCGACAGGGGCGGGTTTGCCGCCTGCTTGCTGATACGCCGTGGGCTTTCTGAGCACCAAAGATCCGGCGGCGGAGGCAATGTGCAGATTTCCCTCAGGGGAAAGCTCGACCCTCTGCGCGCCCTCCATGAGGAACGAGATCACCGCCGGGTCGGCCAGCGGGGCCAGGATAAAGTCATGCTCTAACTCGCCATCCCGCCCATAGAAGACGAGGGAAACGCCGGGATAGATTCCCCGGTAGACCACGCGGGAATAATTGGGCACGTGCGCTATCCATTGCGAGGAATTCGCGCCCAGCAGGTAGTTGCTTTCCGCCCGGTTGGGCTGCTCCCCGGAGGGATGGGCAAGCGGACTGGCGCCGATCAGGTTGAACCGGAGTGGGCTTGTCGCTTTCGTTGATACAGTATTAGACCCAGTAGGGGAACCAGGCAGTCGAAAATCAACGCCGCCCTGGGAGAACATCGCCTGCATGCCACGGCGGTGCAAGATGTAAGTATAAGCGGCGGGGGCCTGGCCTCGATTGGATTCAAAACTTAAGGGAAGACCTGGCAACGGGGTAGCAGGCGGGAGTGCGTGAACCACCAGGGCCGGAAAGCAGATTAGAAATGCGAACAGACGAAGAAGAGCACACGTACGTTTGCACATTCAGATACGTGTCTCCCCGGGGCTGGACAAGATGCCTTATTGCAGCATGAATCTACCAAAATCTGCGCTCGCCTGTCATCTATAAAGGAGTACTCCCCCTTTTGTAACTCCGCTGGTGTTACTTTCATGGGGGCTTCTGAAAAAAACTTCCTGTAAAACTGGTTTGCGGAACCAGGCCGGTCTGAGCAACTTACCGAGGATCAGACTTATAGGCCGAGGTTAGACACTCATACATTAGTCAGGTCTCATTAGCGTCGGTCTTCACCGTATTGAAAAGAGATGACGTGCAAAACGCCGACATCATCCCCACGGTTTCTTGAGAAGAAAGACCCCATTTGCAGGAGCAAGAAAAGACAGAGCTTCGATTCGGGCATTCGCCCGGTCGTTTTCAGCCCACGTATCCCGGATTTCCTTTCAAGGCTGGTGGCGTTGATCAACTTCATGCCGCTTTCTTCGAGAGAAAGCCGCATTCATGGTCGTGGCTAGTGCTGCGTAGTAGGAAATCCGGGCAACGCTGGTGCGAACATAGGGCACCCCTACGGAGTGGTGGAGACCGCTGGAGGCTTGAGGGGAGGCTCGCGGTATCCCACATCTCGCGAAAAACGAGCGAGATGTGGGGCACCCAGCAATTTGTTAGGGGATAGAGCCCAAAAGCGCGCCAGCAAGAGCCGCAATAACTAGGGAACAACCTCAGTGGCGGCGGCGGCGCTCAATTGGTGGATGGCCATCCAGGTTTGAGCGTAGGAATTCAGCGCGTTCAAACTGGTTGTGCGGTCGTCCTGCAAAGCACTCAGATAGTCGAGAAGAGCGAGGCCGCCGCGTTCGTAAGCAAATTGCGCGATGGATAGGACATCTTTCGCTTCGTCAAGATAGTGGCCGTTGTAGCGGTCAGAAAGCACTTTGGACGTGGTGTAGCCAATCCAGGCCTGGTCGACGTCGGAATAGACCTGATTCTGAGCGGCGACTTCGCTGAACCGGCTTGCGATCGCCTGATACTTGCTCGTGTCTTTGTTGCCCTGGTTGCGATCGAAAATGCGTATCGGGATGGAAACACTGAAACCAGCAGAGTTGTAGGTTGCGGCTCGCTGGTAATCGCCCTCGATCGTGGGATCCGCAGTTCCATTGGCGTAGGTCAGCTTGACGTTCGCATCTGCTACGCGCGTAGCCGCCTGGGCTGCCCGGTAGTCCGGCCTTGCTGCCAGCGCTTTTTGTTCCAGGTCAGTCAGAGTGCCGGGTACGGCCGGGGGGACGATATCCCCCGTAATGTCGAATGTGCGGCTCGGTTTCTGATAGCCCATCAACAATTGCAGTTGGTCACTGGCCTGCACCAGGTTCATCTCCGCACTGCTTTCGTCTGACTCAAACTGTGCCAGTTGCAGATCGAGCCGCTCGTAGTCCAACTTGCCAATGTCGCCGTTATCGTAACGATCATGGTTGATTTGGAGCACATGGCGATAGTCCCGCAGATTATCCTGTGCCAGCTTCAAGGTCGCCTTGGCTAACACCAGGGTAGTGAAACTTTGCTTTACCTGCAAAGTGACTTGGCGGATCTGGTCGTGATATTGCGCATCCGTCTGCGCGGTCGTGTTCCTGGCAATATCCAGGCGCCAGCGCCTCTTTTGTCCGCGCTCAAACAAGCGGTTAATGCCCACATCGTAAGCATACGGACTGGCGGAGTTGTTGGCAGAAAGCGTGATGTCGCTGCCGGCTACGTAAAGACTTGGATTTTGCCGGACCCCTGCCTGCACCTCCTGCCCTTTCATGGAGAGCAGGTTCTCGAGCGAGGAGAGCAGAACGGGATTGTGGGCCAGCGCCTCCTCCACTACCTGCTGCATGGTGAATGGAGCGGACGGCGGAGGAGGAGGATTCGGGGGCGGCGGAGCCTGCGCAAAGCCGGCTTGGCCAACCACGAATGTCAGGCAGAGGCAGAGCCAATACTTGTGAATGGAGTTCAATTCTCAAACTCCGTTTCCGGCGTGGGGAGCACGTCGTGCTCGCCCGCGATCCACACGTATAAAGTCGGCAACAGGAAGACGCTGATCACCAGCGCGCCGATCAGGCCGCCGACAATGACGATGGCAAAAGGCCGCTGCGAATCGGAGCCGATACCGTGCGAGGTGGCCGCCGGCAACAGCCCCAGCGTGGCGACCAGCATCGTCATCATGATAGGACGCAGCCTGAGCACAGCGCCTTCGACGGCGGACTCCTCAATGGAATGCCCACGCACCCGCAGCTGGTTGATGTACTCGAGCATGATGACGCCGGTCTGCACCGATACGCCGAACAGAGCAAGGAAGCCTACACCAGAGGAAACGCTGAAATTGGTGTGGCTGACGAGCAGCGCCAGCAAGCCACCCACGGGAGCCATGATGACATTGCACATGATCAGCAACGCCCATTTACCCGAACGGAACATGGTGTAAAGGATGACGTAGATGAGGATGATGGTGATGGGCAACACCAGCATCAAGCGCTTGTCGGCCCGCTTTTGACTCTGATATTCACCCGCCCAATCGATGTGGTAGCCGGTAGGAAGCTTCACTTGCTGGTTGACCTTGGCAATGGATTCCTCCACCGTGCTGCCCAGATCCCGTCCACGAACGCTGTATTTGATGGCAACGTAACGCTGGTTCTGCTCGCGATAGATTTCCTCAGCGCCATCTTCCGTCTTCACACTGGTTAATTGAGCCAGGGAAACCCGCTCCCCCGAGGGCGAAAGCAGGCGGATGTCTTCAATCGCTTCCCTGGTGTCGCGGTAGGGCTTGAGGTATCGGACCACCAGGTCATAGCGCGCTTCCCCGCGCAACACCTGACTGACGGCGCCGCCGCCCACCGCGGTTTGAATGGCATCCTGCACATCGGCAACATTGATACCGAAACGAGCAGCGGCTTGCCGGTCGACCGTGTAATTGAGGTTAGGCTGGCCGATGACGCGGAAGACCCCAAGATCCTGTACGCCCTGCACACCGCCCATGATGCCGACAATCTGATCGGCTTTGGTCTCCAGCAACTTCAGATCATCGCCGTAGAGTTTGACTGCCAACTCGCCCTTGACGCCACTGACTGCCTCCTCAACGTTGTCTGAGATGGGCTGAGAGAAGTTCCAGATCACGCCCGGCATCTTCTCCAATTCGCGATTCATGGCGCCTATCAATTCATCCTTGTTCTGGTGGAAGACGGGGCGCCACTTTGCCTTGGGCAACAGATCGACGAAATATTCGGTATTGAAAAAGCCGGTGGTATCGGTGCCGTCGTCGGGTCGGCCTACCTGAGAGACAACGTCTGTTACTTCGGGAAAGGCGGCCAGGATGACACGCGCCTTGTTCATCGTGTCCACGCCTGCGGTCGGACCAGTGCTTGGCGCCAGCGTACCTCTGACCCAGATAGCGCCTTCATCCAGATGGGGCAGGAACTCCGAACCGATGACGCCGCTCAGGCCCAGGAAGCCTGCCAGAAGCAGCGCGCACACCGCGAGACCAACGGTCACATACCGGTGCTCGATGGCCCAGGTCGCAGAATGGCGGTAGCGGTCCGTGATCCAGACCATCACCGGGTTATGCCATTCGCGGGCGCCTTTCCAGAAAAGAAAGCTGGATAGCACAGGCGCAACCACCATGGAAAAAATCAAGGCGCCCAACAAGGCAAAGGCCACCGTCCACGCCATGGGTTTGAAGAGCCGTCCCTCGACCGCCTGCAAGGTAAAGATAGGCAGATAGGCGGTGATGATGATGCCGATGGCGTAAAAGACGGGACGCTGCACTTCATGAGCGGCCTCGCGAATCTGCTCACTGGGGCTGGTGCTATCGGCGCGCCGGCGGCCAAGATGACGAACGATATTTTCCACCATGACCACCGTACCGTCCACGACCATGCCGAAATCGAGTGCGCCCAGCGATAGCAGGTTGGCAGGAATATGACGTAGATCAAGACAAATGGAGGCGAACAGAAGCGAGAACGGGATGGTGAGAGAGACGATCAGAGCGCCGCGAACATTCCCCAGGAAGAGGAAGAGAATGATCACTACCAGGATGATGCCCTCGGTCAGGTTATGCAGAACGGTGTGCGTGGTGTAATGCAACAAATCGCTGCGGTCGAGGAAAGGAACAACTTTGACGCCCTGCGGCAGCACCTGATTGTTGAGCTGGTTGACCTTCTCGTGAATGCCGACCAGCGTCGAGTCGGAGTCGTCGCCCTTCTGTAGGAGGACGATGCCTTCCACCGTATCGTCGTCGTCGATGATCTTGCCGTCTTCGCGATGAATGGCCTTGCCGATCTGACCCAGACGGATTTTTGGCCCTTGCTGGACCGTGGCAATGTCCTTCACTCGCAGGGCGGTCCCATTGGCGGTCTTGAGCTGGGTCTCCTCAATGTCATGGACATTGGTATAGAGACCTACTTCACGGACATTTACCTGCTGCTGACCCTCCTCGATAAAGCTGCCGCCGGCGTTGGTGTTGTTGTTGGCCAGCTGCTGTTCTACCTGGCCAATGCTCAATCCATAGGCGATGAGCTTAGCGGGATCAACGCGCACCTGGTACTCGCGAGTCATGCCGCCGAAACTGGCGACATCCACGACGCCATGGACTGACTTGAACTGCTTCTCCATCGTCCAGTCCTCGATGGATTTCAGCTCCATGTTGTCGTAGGCAGGATTGGTGCTGTGAAGTGTGTACCAGTAGATTTGCCCCACCGGGCTCCAGTCGGTGCCCATCACCGGCGTCAAGCCCGCAGGCAACGTGACCTGGGAGAGCCGTTCCAGGACCTTCTCGCGGTTCCAGTCATTGACCGAATCATCGTCGAAGATCATCTTCACGTCGGAAAGGCCAGCGAGCGAAAAGGAGCGCAGGTGCTCCATGTGGGGGATGCCGGCCATCTGGATTTCAATGGGTATCGTGACCTGCTGCTCCACCTCCTCGGCCGCGCGCCCAGGCCATTGGGTAATCACGTCGACGTAGTTATTGGCTACATCGGGATAGGCCTCAACGGGCAGGTTGTGGAACGAGATGGCTCCCCAGACAAACAGCAGGATGGCCGCGGCAAGAACCATGAATCTGTTGTTAAGCGCAAAATCAACCAGATTCCGGATCATTTACTGCTCCGCCGAATTCTGCAGCTCAAGCGCGTTGGCCACCACCTGTTGGCCGGTGGCGAGCCCGGAGATTACTTCCTGCTTTCCTTCAGGGATCATGTCGCCAGCGACTACGCCCACGCGCTTGAATTTTCCGTCTCCCGACGGGACATAGACCCAGTCACGGTCGTGCAGATGGAGGATGGCCGAAGCCGGCACCGCTGCGTGATCCTGCAGCCTGCGGCCGTGGAAAGTGGCCGTGGCAAACATACCCAGGCGCATGATGTGGTCGGTATTGGGAACCTGAATACGGACTTTGGCGGTGCGGATAGAAGGGTCAAGAACGGCGTCAATCTCGCCAATGGTGCCCTGGATGACCCGGTCTGGATAGGCATTCAGCCGAATATCGGCGGTCTGGCCAACGTGGACCATGGGTAGATCGTTTTCGTACACATCGCAGATGATCCAGACGTGGGACAGGTCGGCAATGGTGAAGGCGGTGGACGATCCCGAATAGGTAACGCCGGCGGCGGCGGCTTGGGTTACGTTTTGCGCGATCACCACCCCGGTAGCCGGGGAATAGACCTTGACCGTCAAGGATGGATGGTCCTTGTCGACACCGAGAACCGTTAACTGCTGCTCGGACGCCGTCAGATCGGCTTTGGCATCCTGCTCGGCGTCTTCCGCGATTTCCAGCTGGCTTTTGGCAATCGCTCCCTTTTCATAAAGGATCTTTGCTCGCTCGTACTGAGTTCGCGCCAGGCGTTCATCGTTCACCGCCTTGAGGTATTGATCAAAGGCGTTGGATATGTCGGTGCTCTGCACCTCCATCAGCAATTGGCCCTTCTGAACGACAGCCCCGATCATGGTGTGTATGGCAACCACTCGCCCGGAAGCGATCGAGATTACCGGGATCTGCCGGGAGATATCGGGATTGACGGTGCCGGTGACGTTGAGCGTAGAAGTCGACTGATAGTTCGTGGCCGCGACAATGGGAAAACGGCCAGGGTGATCGACGGTGATGACGCTGACCCCACCCTCGCTCTCCACCTGTGCCGCCGGCGGCGCCTCGGCGGCCGGATTATGCTTCTCGCCGCCGCAACCGCTCAGCGCTGCGAGGCTGAGAGCCGCTGCGATGACCACCGTTTGCTTCATGTATAGACCTCACGACCCAACGCAGATTTCCGATCTTTCCCGGGGAGCACTCCACTACAGGATTGGGTACTACTCATATTGTTGAAAGCGATTGGACGGAGCAGAGGACAGAATTCGGCCACTCACCATTCAGCGAAGCCTCGCGTTGCTGATCGCCAGAACTACCCTGTCACGATTACCGACCATCAGAACGCCAGCCAGCCTTTTTGCACCGGACGGTGTTCGGAACCGCCAGATTCCATGTTACTTGAGGCTAAGCGGTCACGATTGGTCAATTCCAAGTATCTTTTGATCCTGAGACTACCTGTTTAGTGGCAAAACTGACATGAAACTTTCATGAGGAAATCATAAGCACGAACATGTGTTTACAACCTTACTCGTAACCGAGATAGATTCCCGGTACGGAGTGCCTTGCTTGTGCGGACGAATGTTGAGTGGGTGGCCCAGATCTCGCTTTTGAGACCTGGGTTTCTCCTCGCAATTGGTCCGAACCGGGACACCCAGGTCTCAAAAGCGAGATCTGGGCCACCCACTCAACGTCTGGAGATTGCATTAACGTCTGGAAATTGCGGCTTTGTTTTCGATAGAGTGCCACGCCGAGCCGGAGTAGAGTTCCATCAAGGAGAGCGGGGAGTAGATCCTGAGCCGGTAGAATGGCAATGGGAGAAGCACAGGGAAGCTCAGACATGCCACTTTTTTCCATGTTCATGTGGGGCAAGCGCAGCACATCCTTGCTGGTCGCGGCACTGATGATCGGCTTGATTGCGTGGATCGACGCCCGCATCGCGGCTCAGATCCCACTTGGCTTCTTATATCTCGCTCCCATGCTGGTGGCCGGCGCCGCTCTGAGCCGGTGGGAAATCGCCGCTGTCGCTGCGATCTGCGCCTGGTTGGCGGAGGCCTTCGATGAGTTTCCCTGGGGGCCTAATACGGGCTTGCCGCGCGATCTGCTCTACTTTGCCGCCTTTTGCTGCATGGGGTTTTTCATGCACCAGGTGACGCGCAGCCGCAAGGTTTCTGCCCGGCATTTGCGACGGATTGAATCTGAGATGACAGCGCGGCGGGATGCCGAAGAGCAGCTGAAAGTCCTGGTGGCCAGCAGCCCGGCGGCGATTATTACCACCAGTTCCGACGGCTGCGTGTTGCTGGCGAACGAAGCGGCAGATCGTCTTTTCGGTCTGCCGCCGGGCACACTCCCAGGACGGTCCATCCGAAACTACCTGCCTTCGCTGATCAATGTTCCCGCTCTGGACAGCAATCAGCAGGTGTTTCGGACAGCGATGCAATGTCGAGGGCGCCGGGAAGACGGAGAAGTATTCCAGGCCGATGTATGGTTTTCGACCTACCGTACCGGCGCCGGACCGCGCCTGGCGGCGATGGTGCTGGATACTTCCGAAGACCTGCGGACACACGAGGAATCAAGTTTCCATCAGATGCTGGCTGGTTCGCGCATTATGGTGGCGGCTGTTTCGCATGAAGTCCGCAACGTGTGCGGGGCCATCGCGCTGGTTCACGAAAACCTGTCGAGAACCGGCCAACTAAAAGATAATAAAGACTTTGAGGCCCTTGGAACGCTGGTTCTGGCGCTGGAACGTATTGCCGCGATGGACCTGAGGCAAAGCGCCAGCCACGCGGCCGGAGTGGAGGTTCCGTCGCTGCTGGATGAGCTGCGCATCGTGATCGAGTCTTCCTTGCGGGATGCGGGGATCACCAGCCATTGGGAGGTTGAGGAAGACTTGCCGCCAGTTTGGGCCGACAGGCAGAGCCTGATGCAGGTATTCCTGAACCTGACCAAGAATAGCGAACGCGCTATGGAGGAACAGGAGCGGAAGGAACTGACGGTGAGCGCTCGCCGGGAAGCGGCAGGGGTAGTGATTCGCTTCCGCGATACCGGAGGCGGAGTAGCTCACCCGGAACGTCTCTTTCATCCCTTCCAGCTGGACGCGCAGTCAACCGGGCTGGGTCTTTATCTGTCGCGCGCCCTTATGCGCAGTTTCAAGGGCGACCTGCATTATGAGCCTGAGACCGGAGGCTCAACGTTCGTGGTGGAGTTGTCATCCGCTTCACGAGAAAGCAAGAATGAAGACTATGAGCTGCGAAATTCGGATATTGCTGATCGACGACCACGGCCTCTTCCGCGAGAGCCTCAGCCGGCTTCTTCAGACCGAGTCTGACTTCCAGATCGTGGGCACCTGCGCTTCGGCAAGCGAGGCGCTGGCACTGCCGCACCTGGATAAGGTCGACGTCGTTCTGCTGGATTACGATCTTGGGCATGAGCAGGGTACGCTTTTTCTCGATCAAGCGCGAAGCGCCGGGTTCGCCGGCCGCATTTTAATGGTCACCGCGGGCATGAACGATGCGGTGATGCTGCGCGCACTGGAGAACGGTTCATCGGGGGTTTTCCTGAAGCATAGTCCCCCCAGCCGGTTGAGCGAAGCCATCCGAAAGGTCATCGCCGGGGAGGTTTGGCTAGACCCAGCAGTGACGCGCTCGATTATTGCCGCAGCTACCGGCAATACGGCTGCTCCGCGGCGAGGCGGAGGCTTGACCCAGCGCGAGCAGGCAGTACTCAAGGGTGTATTCGAAGGGCTGACGAATAAAGAGATAGGCGCGCGGCTCTCAATTTCTGAGAGTTCGGTCAAGGCTGTGCTGCAACAGCTTTTCGAAAAGACCGGTGTACGCACGCGCAGCCAACTGGTGCGCATTGCACTGGAAAAGCACTCCGATGAGTGGCTGACAAATCCTACCTAGCATGGAAGTTTGGGACACGATTGTCGTAGGTGCGGGACCGGCCGGCTGCGCGGCCGCCTTCGATCTCGCGGTTGCCGGTCAGTCGGTTGTTCTGCTGGATAAGAGCGATTTCCCGCGATCCAAGGCTTGTGCTGGTGGTCTTACGGCCAAGGCAGTCAAGACACTCAGGTATTCGATCGAACCCGTGGTGCGGGCGACCGTTCGTCGTATTCAGTTAGAGAGTGAAGGCTTATCGACTTCATTAAGGAGCCGTGAGCCTATTTGCGTGATGACCGTCCGGGCAGAGTTCGATGAGTATTGCCTGAGCAAAACGATTGCTGCGGGCGCAGCCTTCAGAAAAATTTCCGCAGTGCGCGAGATTACGCGCTCTGAGAACGGGGTGCAGGTGACCACTGCCGATAGCACCTATCGCGCGCGCTTCTTGATTGGGACTGATGGGGCGAGCGGGCAGGTGCGGCGGTTATGCGGCGAGGGGGCGTGGTTTTCTGCTGGCTTTGCGCTCGAGGTGCAGACATCGATGCCCAAGGGAGAGGTGGATCTTACTTTTGATTTTGGCTCCGTTCCCTAGGGTACGCGTGGGTTTTCCCGAAGGGGGATCATCTGAATGTGGGGGTTTACTCGCAATCGTGCGCTGCCGGGCTTACACGAAGCGGGCTGCTGCGCTATGTGAAGGAACGGCTGGGTGTGGGTGCGGGGGATCATGTTACGGGGCAGTACCTGGGCATGGGGGCAGAGGCTTGCGGAGTGGAGTGTGTCCGGGCGGGTTTGCGGGACAGAGTGTTGCTGGCCGGAGATGCCGGCGGCTTCTCCGATCCGCTGACCGGTGAGGGCATTTATGGGGCGTTGCTGAGCGGCCAGGCAGCCGCGGGTGCAGTGCTGGCTGAGTTGCGGGGGGATGGGGCTGCGGCGGAGGTGTTTGCCGGGAGCGTGCGCGGGTACCGGCAGACGCTGCGTTTTTCTGCGCGCGCTGCGACGGCCTTTTATCGCAATCCTGAGCGTGGGTTTCGGGCGATGCGGCTGCCGTTTGTGCGCCGGACTATGGTCAGGACCTATACCCATGGGCTCAACGTCAACAGCCTCGCTATGCGGGTTGCATTGTCACAATGCTGACGGTTTGTTTTGGGTTTGGTTCCGAGTAGCGGGAAAAAGAAACCGCAGTCCCATGGTCGGGATGTCAAGGAGAGAGCAATTGGTTTTCCGGATTCGGTGGCGACTTGAACGAAGTTTAGAGCGGCTACTCCGCGAACACTGCAGATCCCTCCACTACGCTCCTGCGGAGCTCCGGTCGGGATGACAAGGGGAGGGCGGTTGCTTTTCGTGAGGTTGGCGACTCGGATGGACGAAGTTTAGAGTCGCTACTCCGCGAACACTGCAGATCCCTCCACTACGCTCCTGCGGAGCTCCGGTCGGGATGACAAGGGGAGGGCGGTTGCTTTTCGTGAGGTTGGCGACTCGGATGGACGAAGTTTAGAGCCGCTACTCCGCGAACACTGCAGATCCCTCCACTACGCTCCTGCGGAGCTCCGGTCGGGATGACAAGGGGAGGGCGGTTGCTTTTCGTGAGGTTGGCAACTCGGATGGACGGAGTTTAGAGCCGCTACTCCGCGAACACTGCAGATCCCTCCACTACGCTCCTGCGGAGCTTCGGTCGGGATGACAAGGGGAGGGCGGTTGCTTTTCGTGAGGTTGGCGACTCGGATGGACGAAGTTTAGAGCCGCTACTCCGCGAACACTGCAGATCCCTCCACTATGCTCCTGCGGAGCTCCGGTCGGGATGACAAGGGGAGGGCGGTTGCTTTCCGAAAGGATGACGACTTGGATGGACGGAGTTTAGAGCCGCTACTCCGCCAACACCGCAGTCGCTTCGGTCCGGCCGCTCTTCCGTGGAAAGGTTTTTCGTTAGCGGTGCAAGAGGCTATAGAGCAGGACGGCTAAGACTGTGCCGCTGACCAGGATGTACAGCTTGTCTTTCTGCATCGCGAAGCTATAAAGACAGAAGGCAACACGCACGATGGGGGTCGCGATCAGGAACATAATGCCGAGGAGGATGATACTGCGACTATCGAGGTGACGAATCCCCTCGAGGACCGGCGCAAAGTGATCGACGGGCGTCGGAATGCCGTGAAAATAGCCGTAATCGGTTCTAATCCCATGTGCCTGCCACAGATACAGAAGCTCGCCCACCAGGACCACAAAAGCCGCCACGCTGACGCCTGCGCGCAACATGCGGCTGATCGTGATTTCCATTTTCAAGTCAGCTTCAGAGGGCACCCGATCACAACCTTCCCGTGGCTGCGCTGTAGATCATCTCCACACCCAGCGCGACGATGACCAGAGCGAATATCACCCTGAGAATTGGTACCCGGATCCTGACCAGCAGACGCGCCCCGGCAACGGAACCGGCCAGGACCCCTAACATGACAGGCGCTGCCAGGCCGGGCGCAATGTAACCCCGGCGCAGATAAACACCCGCACTCGCCGCAGCCGTCACACCGATCATGAAATTGCTGGTGGTCGTGGAGACTTTGAAGGGAAGCTTCATCGCGGAATCCATGGCCAGGACCTTGACCGCGCCGGAGCCAATGCCCAGAAGGCCTGACAAGATGCCGGCGATCGCCATGATGCCAAAACCTGCGGGAACATTCTGCGCTATGTAGGTTCGGCGGGCAGCGCCCACCGGGTAATCTCCCGTCAACTTCAGTCTTTCAGCCAAAGCATTTGCCGGGTGCGACGGCACATCCTCCGTGTTGCGGAAGGAACTCCAGGCCGAATACAAAAGAGTGATGCCGAAAATGATGCCGATTGCAGGGGTCGAAATACGCGCGGCGAGATAGGCGCCCGCCACCGCGCCCAGAGTGGTAGCCACCTCAAGAAACATTCCAATGCGCACGTTGGAAAACCCTTCGCGCACGTAAGAAACGGCTGCGCCGGAAGAAGTGGCAATCACCGAGATGAGCGAAGCCCCAACGGCGTAGCGAAGATCAACATGAAAAATCAAGGCGAGCACAGGGACAATCACCACGCCCCCGCCCAACCCGGTGAGCGCCCCAAGCAATCCAGCAAGGGCAGAGGTGAGCAGCACCGCGCATGTAAATTCGATCAGCCCCATGTCAATTTTTCAATCTTAACGTGTTCAGCCCTTTATGCATCCAATCCTAAGAAAATACTGTGTGCCGGGGGCTTGGATTTGAGTCGACAAATTCTCAATGGCTGGAAAGAGATTTCCAATCATATTGAGCGTGGGGTGCGTACAGCGCAAAGATGGGAGGCCCTTCTGGGCATGCCAGTGCACCGGCCGGCGCTGAAAGACAGAAGCGCGGTGGTTGCATTTTCAGATGAATTGGACTGTTGGATTTCGCGAATGAGCGACGGGGAAAATGACGAGATGCTGGCGCGGGTGAAGAACAACGTGAATCGACTGGCCTGGCACACCTCAGAAGTCGCATCGCAGACACGAGCGCTGCTGAAACAAGTCAGGAGGTCGCTTGAGGTCTCGCGCAAAAGAGGCACGTCGAGGACATACACACCCGTCCGGCCGCCTCCCGAACGCGGCGCTATGCTGACGTTCCGCTCTTGAAGCGGCGCAACTATCTGACGAATATTGTGTTGATGGAGTGATGGAGCAAACCATGCAATCGGTGCCCGCAGGTGAGATCAGCCCAGGCAAGCAGGAGGCTCTCGAGTCAGTCAATGAGCAATTGGAAAAGACGATCGAACAGATGCGGGTGACTAGCGAGACGCTGCTGACCACGCAACGGGAACTACACGCGCTGACCATCCTGCTGGACTCCATGCAGCAGGAAGTAGAGTTTCTCAGCCATGAACTGGTACGGCTGAGAAACAGTTATGTATATACACTCGACCACGTTCCTTACCCGGCGTTGCTGGCAGATGGTGCGGGTAAAGTCAAGCTCTGGAATAGGGCGGCACAGCAGATGTTGAAGCTTTCAGAGGATGCTCATGCAGGCATCGACCTTTCCGAGATTGCTGTGCAACCGTCTTTGCGACAGATACTGAGCAGGAAACATCGGATCGTGGTAGAGCGGGGAAGCGCCCTCGTCCTGAGGAATCAAGTGGTGCAGGTAACAGCGGCGCTCTACCGGATGGACGTGCATTTCGCTTATCTGAGCGCAGGAGTCCTGGTTGTTTTCAGAGACACGATTGCCGGGCTGCAGGACCCAAAGAAAATGAACCTGGTGGGCAGCTTCGCCAGCTAAGACACCTTCGCGGGCACCAGCACAGAATCATAGACGTTCATCATCTGCGCGTAATTCTCTTCCGCGGTGTATTTGGTCTCATACTCGAGGCGTGCCTCGGTTCGCATAAAGGCGGCTTCCGCCGGGTGTGCGCTCCACCAACGCACCGCTTCCACCAGGGCGGCGGCGCGGCCAGGGGCAAAGTGCAACCCGGTGCGCTGATGATCAACAATGGATGACATGCTGCCCAGATTGCTGGCGATCACCGGCAGGCCCACGGCGAACGCTTCCGTAATGATCATGGGGAAGCCCTCATACCAGGTAGAGGGCAAAATCAGCACCGACGCATCCTTCATGCGCTGCAATATCTCCGCGCGCGGCAGCCATTTGAGCCAGGTTACGCTTTCCATTTCGCGGCTGGCCTTCTCGACGTCAGGCGCCAGGGGACCATCGCCGGCGATCTGGAGGGGAAAACCGTTTCCAATCTGCCGCCACGCTTCGAGCAGCGTGCTGATTCCCTTCTCCGGTGTCAGGCGGCCGACAAACAAGGCGTAATTTCCCTTGCCGTCTCCCGGTCCGGGGTCGGTTTGCAGATAGTTGGGCTTAACGAAGATCTTCTCCGCGGGAAAGCCGCCTTCGATGAACTTGTTGCGAGCGAAATCGGTGAGGGCAATATACGCCGAGACGGTCTGGTTCCAGGTCTGCTTATAGTTGTGGGTGGCGAGCATAACGGCCACCGCAGCCGAGGCCGGCATGCTACCGCGATAGCAGCTATGCAGCACACCTGGCCACGGGATCGGCTTGCCGAGGCAGTCCTCACAAACATTTCCATCGCGAAAGAAAGTGCTCGCGGGACAAAGCAAGCGGTAGTTGTGCAGCGTTTGTACGACCGGAATCCCTTCCTCGTTGGCCGCATAGTAGATGGCGGGAGAGATCACCTGAAAGGTGTTATGGACGTGGACAATGTCCGGCTTTTCGCGGTGCATCAGCTCGCGCAGCTCGCGGTGGACCCGCTGATTCCAGATGGTGTTGGCGACCGTGACCAGGGGATTCTGGCCCTTCACCTGGTCGTTGCTGGCCTGATAGACGAGCACCTGGTGACCGCGGCTGCGAAGCAGTTCGGTCTCCTGGGCAAAGACCTGGTCTTCTCCGCCGGGCAATTGATATGAATTGTGAACTAACAGGATCTTCATCTGGACTCAGCCGGCGCGCTCACCGCGGATGGCGCGTGAAACCATTTGCTTCCATACGCTTTGGGTGAGCAGCAGATCGACGGCTCGCTGGAAGAGGGGACGGGGAAGACGGTTGGAGAAGCGCCAGAATCGATCCATTTTTGAATTCTTGCGCAGTCCGTAGCGGCACAGATCGTCATAGGCCTGACGCGTAGCAGGATCATTGTTCAGGCGGTGGTGGATGTAGTTCATTTTGAGGTAGAGCGCATTGTGCTCGACGGTGGGAAAGGAGCGGGCCAGCGCGGGATCGATCCCTTCGAGGTAGCGCTTCTGCTCCAGCCAGAGGGAGTCCATAATTTTGAGCTCGCGCTCCAGGCGGCGGGCGGTGATGCGGGTGGAGTTCTGGTCATTATGTCCGTGCAACCGCCAACGTGCCAGGGGTTCGTCCACCGCGCACAGTTCTGTCATCAGCGGCGCCAGACGGTGAATCATCTGCTCGGCGTAACCGGTGTATTCCACTGGAATGGGGAATATTTCTTCGGCGATTTCACGGCGCAACGCCAGATTGGTCGTGGGCGGCAGGCCCATCAGAATACCGGCGTTATCGTAAGTACACTGGGCGCAGTCTCCGGTAGGAAGAGCGCTCAACAACGGATACATACCACGCTGACGTTTTTGGTTGTCGACCAGGCTGGCGCGATGAATGGCAAAGCCGGCCTGAGGGTGAGACTGAAAGGCTTTTACCACTGCTTCGATCTTTCCAGGCAGGAAGGTGTCGTCGGCGTCGAGCAGGCAGATTATGTCGCCGGAGCAGTTGCGATAGGCGGAGTTCAGGTTAGCCGCCATGCCTCCATGAGGATTACGCAGCAGGCGAATGCCGGGGTTCCGGGTGACATAGGATTCGACTACCTCGCAGGAGTTGTCCTGGGAGGCATCGTCGCTGACGATGATTTCTGTTGGGGCGTAGGTTTGCTCAAGCGCACTGTCGATCGCCTGGCCCACGTAGGCGCCATAGTTGAAGCAGGTGATCAGTACAGAAACGGCGGGTCTGGGCGCAAGACTCTTCAATTCGATGGGAGTGAACTTGCTCGTTGCCGATTCAACTCTCATGCTTTCCACTCACCCCCCAACGTTACATCCTCTCAGATCGCTTTCCTGCGCTCAATTACTCTGAGATGACAAACCAAGATAAAAGGCACGCCAGGCATCGACGAAATGTTCTTCAGAGCACGCAGAGGCCGCCAGCCGGGCGCGTTGACCCATGTTATGGCGATCATCCGGGCTGAGGCTGAGAATGCGCCCCAGGCCCATCCTGACGCCGGCAACGCTGGTTTCAATCAGGAAGCCGTTCTCTCCGTCTACCAGCAAATCTTCCACTCCATACAGGTGGGAGACCACGACGGGAAGACCGGAGGCCGCGGCTTCGTAAGTAACTAAAGAAAAAGTCTCGTACAGTGATGGAAAGACGAAGACGTCGGAGCTCCAGAGGTACGGGCGGACATCGGACTGCATACCGACAAATTTGACCCGATCCCCGAGCTGATAGTTTGCGCCGAAGCGCGCGATCAGATCGGATTCACCACCCACGACGATGAGCTTGAAGCGCTCCAGGCCTGGGGTTCCCAAGGCCTGCATGAGCAGGGGTAAGCCTTTGCGCTCGAATTGTCCCAACGCCACAAAGAGACAGACCAGGTCCTGGTCATCGATACCCAGGCTGTAACGAAATGCCTGGCGATCGAAATCAGCCGGCATTTGCAGGCGATCAAGGCTGATGGGATTCGGCAGAACCGTTAGCTTGTTTTCGATGTACGGGAATTCCTCTCTCAGCTCCCGGGCCAAGCCTCGGGACGGCACCACGACCTGTTTGGCGCGGGGATAGGTAAAGCGTTCCATCCAGGCGTGCAGTTGATGATCGAGCCAGCGAAACCAACCGCGCAGGCCTTTGGCGCCAGATTTGCTCCAGTGATGCTTGAGGTACATGCCATGACAAAAGTGGGAGTACAGGAGATCGCCGAAGGCGAGATTGCTCTCCAAAGCCTGCACAAGATCCGGTTTGGGTCCACCCCGTAGCCGGTAGAGCCAATAACAGAGGGGAGCCATGAAATGGTAGACCACGAACAGCAGGGCCAGGGGGCGCGTAGGAGACGGCACGCGGATGAATCGGATTTTCTCCGGATCCGGATTGTCGAACTCAACGGCGAAAACGGTAAACTCATGTTCCGCAGCCAGCGCGCGCAACATCGCCAGGTGACAGCTTCCAATCGGGTTGTTGCGGGAGATTTTGTAGTCAAAGATGACGATGCGCAAGCGAGCGTTTCTCCTCGCAAATGGGTCCTAGAGCAGAACAACCAGGGCTCAGACGCGAGACCTGGGCCACCCACTAATGTTCATAGGCAGGATTCTACCGGTCAGAGTCCCATCCACTGGGTGTCGACCGAGGTTCTTGGTGTTCTGTTTACGCCATTTTGACCAGGGAGAGACGACCGGGCCGAGGCACCTTGCTGACGATCCGTTTGGCGATCTCGAGCGAGGCGGTGGCTGCAGGCGACGGAGCGTTGCAGACATGAAGCGAATTCTTGCCTTCCAGCATGAGGAAGTCGTCGACCATGCTTCCATCGCGCATAAGCGCTTGGGCACGCACGCCGCTCTTGCTGGGAATCAGATCGTCTGCTTGTACCTCGGGCACCAGGCGCTGCAAGCTTTTCGTAAAGGCGGCTTTGCTCAGGGAACGGTACATCTCCTGGGCGCCTTCGCGAAAATATTTGGAAGAAAGCTTCCAGAAGCCGGGGTACAGCAAAACTTCGGAAAGGTCACGCCAGCTAAAGTCTGTTTTGTTGTAGCCTTCGCGTTTCATGCTCAGAACAGCGTTGGGGCCGGCGTGGATGCTTCCATCCATCATGCGGGTGAAGTGCACTCCGAGGAAAGGAAAGGCCGGGTTGGGAACAGGGTAGATGAGATGACGCACCAGGTGGCGGCGCTCGGGTTTTAGTTCGAAGTATTCTCCCCGGAAAGGCACGATCATGGCTTTGGGTTCCATGCCGCCCAATTTCGCCACCCGATCGCTTTGCAAGCCGGCGCAGTTGATCAGGAAGCGAGTTTCGAGCGAACCCCAGGAAGTTTCCAGCAAATGACCAAGTGGGGTAGGCACGACATGGAGGACCTCAGTGCCGACCTTGAGTTCCCCTCCCTGCTGCTGGATTTCATGTACCAGTGCATGACATACCTGGCGATAATCGACAATGCCGGTGGTGGGCACGCGAATGGCAGCGACACAGGAAACGTGTGGTTCCACTTCTTGTGCTTCTTCCGGGCGAAGCCGCATGGCCGGCACGCCGTTCTCCAGAGCACGCTCGTAGATGCTTTCCAGTTGCGGCAGTTCTTCCGCTTTGGTGGCAACGATCAGCTTGCCGCAAATATCGAAAGGGACACCGTATTCGTAGCAAAAAGCGCGCAGGGACTGGTTCCCTGCCTGGGCCAGTTCCGCTTTCAGACTGCCCGGCTTGTAGTAGATACCGGAATGAATGACACCGCTGTTGCGGCCGGTCTGATGCTGGGCAAAGCCTACTTCCTTCTCCACCAAAAGAATTCGCGCAAAGGGATAACGGCGGCCGAGAGCAGCCCCGGTCGCCAATCCAACAATCCCTCCACCAATTATTGCGAAATCATACATACATTGCCTTTTAAAAGCCGCTGCGCGTGAGCAGGGCTGGATTTGAAATCAAACGGAGACAACCTCAGTAGACAGGCCCATTTTCTCGAGATCCGCCTTGATCTCTGGTTGGTAGATCGGGTTCATGGCAATGGCCAGGTCTGGTTTGTACCGCTTGAGAAAGGCCGGCGAGACAATCTCCTGCCCGGTGCCGGCCATGTACTTGCCTTCGCGGAAGGGATTGATGTCGACCACGTATTCGATTTCGCAATCGGGTGTATGCATGTTGAGCGCCGTGAGGAAGGCAACGCCCTTTGATCCGGAACCCCACACCACGGCCTTTTTACCGCTGTTCCGTGTTTCCTCGAGCTTGTTCCTCCAGGAAGCCATTCTTGCCGCCTGGTGTTCGGTAAAGAACTGAATATCTTTGTTCAGCTGAGCCGGATCGGGTTTCTCGACCAGAGATGGGGCGGTGCGCGAGGGCTTCGCCGTGATCATCAGATATTGGTCGTCGTAGTCGGTCCAGACATCGAGCACGTCAAATCCCGACTCCCGAAATAACAGAGAGAGCGATTCTGCGCTGAAATAAGAACAATGCTCGTAGTAAATATCCCAGAAGGCCAGATCGCGCAGCACGCGGGTCATATCGGGCACCTGGAAGAAGATCACAGTGTCGTAGCGATCACCCACAGAGCGGCGCACGGTCTTCACGAAGTTTGCCGTGTCGGGTATGTGTTCCAGCGTCATTTTGCAGCACACGAAATCGCCTTGCACGTGGGCATATTTTTCGCCGTAGAAGTCAGCCACGAATTCTACTTTGGCGTCTCCAGCAGAAGGGTTCCGTTCGCTGACAAATGCAGGATCGAAACCCACGCCGCTGTTGTTGCCCATCTCGCATAGCAGCGAGAGAAACTCGCCCTTACCACAGCCAATCTCGATCATCTTCTTGTTGTGCAGGTCGTATTTTTCGATCATTTCGGCAGCCAGGCGGCGATGGAAGGCCTGGAAGGTCCCGGAAAAACCCTGCGTCTCCTCGTACTGCGCAGAGTAGTTGTGGACGGTTGGATCGAAGACGGTGTTGGCGATAAAGCCGCAGTGGGAGCAATGACCCAGCGCAATGTCGCCTTTGGGGAAGTTCACGGCAACTTCGCGCGTCGGCATCAGCAGCACGCTGTGCACCGGCACCCGTGGAACCTGGTAGAAGACACTCATGTCGCCCTTCAAACAGTTTGGGCAGGTTTTAATCTCAGGCATTTCTTGATCCCCATAAAAGTATGATGACGGCAGATTCCTGCCACCCCACTCACAGAGTGGGTGGGTGCAAGGAAGAATGGTCGAGGGTATCGACGAAGCTCAGATAGCGGCAGAAATTTCTCTACAAGTTTTCGCTTGAGCTCTACGGCTCATCGCGATCAATGCTTACCCGGGCCCATTCGAGACTGCTTTTTCAGGGAAACCCAGGTCTCAAAAGCGAGACCTGGGCCACCCACTCATTTGCGATAGCTAGCGGGCTCCTACTACTTCCGGCCGGAATACTTTAACACCGTCGGTTGCTTCAGGGCTGTCATACGCAGCGGCGATTTCTTCCGGCATGGGGCTCAGATCGGATCCCTTCATGAAGTCACGCAGGGAGGTTCCAATCGGGTGTGAATCGAGATTGGGCGCTCCGTTCCTGGCCTTCACATCGACCAGGCTGACGGTGCGAAAGTCGATGCTGAAGCGGGTTTTGCCGGAGGTGTTGGGCACGGTCGAGTGCATGTTGGCAGCGGAAAAGACCAGCGCTCCACCGGGCTCAGAGATGACCCGGACCTGTGGGTCCAGCTCCATGGGCTGCTCCGGCTTTGGCTGCTCGCGCGTATCGGACTTGATATGTTTGGCTGCGTCCGCGCGGCCGGTGGTGTTCCAGGCGTAGTAGTTGAACTTGCTGGAGCCGTTCTTGACCGCCTCACTCCAATACCGCGGATGAAAGGCCATCGAGCTCTCCGAAGACATCTCGAAGATGGGCAGCCACCAGTTGAGCTGGCACATCGGAGCCGAGTACCAGGTATCGCGGTGGAGATGGTGTGCGTATCCCACACCCGAAGTCAGATAAGCATCGGAGGTGACGGCGCGCAGGCGCGGCACATCGAGGTAAGTCGTCTCCATGTCGCAACCGAAGTCCTTGAGCATGGCCTGGATCAGCCGCTTGGTCTCCGGGTGATGAATGAAGGCGGGCTTGAGAGGAGCGAAGATGCGGACAAACTCTTCCACCGGCATGTCGTACTGTGCCGTGGTTGGGTCGTCTTTGCCGAAAGCATCCTTGATCATTTCGGCAGCGAAATCGGTGAAGGCCAGAGCCGTGGGCCGGGGCGAGTAAACAAAAAGCTGCCCCTCATACAAGAGCTGACGGCGCTTCTCGTCGTTAAACCTGGAATCTACATAGATGCTATTCACTAGGAAAATCTCCTTTAGACAACTGCAGGCGTCGGGATCGGAATGATGAACTTTCCGCCACGCGCCTTATAGGCATGTTGTTGTTCCATAATTTCGCCGGCAAAATTCCACGCCAGCACGAGAACGTAATCGGGTTTTGTATCCAGCAGTTTCTGCGGGGAAAGAATTGGCAGGTGATTGCCGGGCATGAACCGCCCCTGCTTGAACTCATTCAGATCGACGATGTAGTCGAGCAGTTTCTTATCGATATCGCAGAAGGCGAGCAGTGTGGTGGCCTTGGCGGCTGCCGCATAACCGGCGATCGACTTGCCTTTTCCCTTCAAGTCCTTCAACAGGGTAGTGAGCTGGTCGCGAACGGCATGGACGCGGTCAGCAAAGCCCTTGTAGTACTCGATGGTCGAGACACCCGCGTTCTTTTCGTCCGCGAGGATCGCTTTCAGGCGAGCGGTGGGAGTTTCCACCGGCTCGACGAACAGCCGGAGGGATCCGCCGTGGATCTTCGTGCGCTCCACGTCGTTCAGGTAAAGGCCATGATCACGGAACAGCCTGGAAAGCGCCGTCACCGAGAAATAGCAGAGATGCTGGTGGTAAATGGTGTCGAACTCGCACTTCTGGATCAGGTCGACAATGTAAGGCGCTTCAATCACTGCAACGCCGGTGGGCTTCAACAAGGCGGCGATGCCGCCGACGAAGCCGTTGAGGTCTGCCACGTGAGCGAGCACATTGTTGGCCAGGAAGACGTCAGCCTTCTTGCCCTCGGAGGCCAGCTTTTCGGCCAGCTCCTTAGTGAAAAAAGTGTTGATGCTGGTCACGCCGCGCTCGTTGGCAGTGCGTACCTGCTCTTCAGCGGGGTCGATGCCCAGGACCGGGATGCCGTGATTTACGAAGTTGCGCAACATGTAACCGTCGTTGGACGCTGCTTCGATGACCAGGCTACCCGCATTGAGACCGCGGGAATGAATGACGGCTTCCGCACTTTTGGCGAAATGCTCCAGCAAGCTCTTCGACACGGAAGAAAAGTAAGGATAATTGCGGCAAAAGAGGATTTCCGGCGGAACGGTTTCGGTGATCTGCACCAGCGAGCATTCGGGGCAAAAGACCAGGTCGAGGGGCGCCGTGACTTCCGGCGACCCAAGCTGGTCAGCTGAGAGCAGTGCATCGGCAAGCGGAGTTGTTCCGAAAGAAAGGATCGGAACGCACTTCGCAGAATTGCATGCGCGGCAGTGAAAAGTTGAGTCGGTCATGCCTTGGCAGCCCCTGCGGCAACAGCAGCCAGCACTTCCTGGTTGGTCCAACGGAGAGAGGAGTCGAGAAGACCATCCTCGATCAGCTTGCGAATATGCGCGATCCGCTTGAAGCGCGGTCCCTCGAAGTCCTCGAGAACCAGACCGATCTTCTTGTAGGTTTCGTGCAGTTCGGCCGCGCCCTTGCGGGCGTCCCAAGCGGGTTGAAACTCGGGAAGAACCTTGCGGATTTTGCTGCAATCCACGCGGTAGCAGCGCTTGTCGGGGCCGGCATCAGCAGCATACTCGATCACCGTGTTGGGCACCGTCTCCTTGACGATGTCGGCCAGCTCGTAGATGCGGTAGTTGTCCTCGTTGCGGCCAACGTTGAAGGCTTCGTTGTGCACCAGGTCGATCGGCGCATGCATCGCGGCAATGAAGGCCCGCGAGATGTCGGCGATGTGCACGATGGGTCTCCACGGAGTTCCATCGCTCTTGATGTAAACGCGGCCGGTGGCATAAGCCCACGCCACCAGGTTGTTCAGGACCAGGTCAAAACGCAACCGGGGTGAAACACCAAAGGCGGTTGCGTTGCGCAGGAAAGTGGGGCTGAAGCGGTTGTCCGCCAGCTTGGCCACATCCTGCTCCACCATGACCTTGGAGGTGCCGTACGGGGTAACGGGGTTAAAGGCCGAATGCTCGTCCAGCAGGTCGTCGCCACCGGCGCCGTAGTTGCTGCACGAAGAGGAAAAGATAAACCTCTGCACCCCAGCCTGCTTGGCGAGCTTGGCCAGTTTTACCGATGCCTGGTGGTTAATCTCGAAGGTGAGGCCCGGGTTCAGGTCGCCCAGCGGATCGTTGGAAAGCCCGGCCAGATGCAGAATGGCGTCAAAGCCTTCCACATCTTCCAGAGTTGCATCGCGAACGTCTTTACGGATCTCAGGGATGGGTGCAATCCCGTCCGAGAAAGTGCTGCGTTCGAAAAGATCGGTATCGAGCCCAACTACTTCATGCCCTGCCTGCAACAGCATTGGCACCAAAACCGTCCCGATGTACCCCGCGTGGCCGGTTACTAATACTCGCATTCGTTTCCTCCCAAGTTTGCCAAGGTGCATTTCCACTTTCCCAGTAAGTCTCCAGGATCTTCTTCTCGCGTATGGTGTCCATGCACTGCCAGAAGCCCGTGTGACGATACGCCATCAGCTGGCCTTCGCCCGCCAATCGCTCCAGCGGCTCCTTTTCAAAGTGCGTGGCGTCGCCGTCGATGAAGTCAAAGATCTCCGGTTCGAGTACAAAAAACGCTCCGTTGATCCAGCCTTCCTTGGTTTGCGGCTTCTCAGAAAATTCAGTGATCTGATTGCCATCCATTTCCAGGTGTCCAAAGCGCGCCGTCGGCCTGACCGCAGTCAGCGTGGCCAGCTTGCCGTGGGAACGATGAAACGCCAGCAAATCGTGCAGGTTGATGTCGGAGACGCCGTCACCCCAGGTGAGCATGAAAGTCTCATTGCCCATATAGGGAGCTAACCGCTTGATGCGGCCACCAGTCTGTGTCTTCATCCCGGTATCGACCAGGTCCACAGTCCAGTCGGGAACGACTCCGCCGTTCATTTTGACTTTGCCGGTCTTGAGCGAGACGCTCAAATCACGGTTGAGTGAGCAATAGTCCAACATGTACTTCTTGATCACCTCACCCTTGTAACCCAGGGCGATCGCGAATTCAGTGAAGCCATAGTGGGCATAATGCATCATGATGTGCCAGAGAATCGGCTTACCGCCAATCTCGACCATCGGCTTCGGCTTCACTTCAGTTTCTTCGGCCAGTCGCGAGCCGAGGCCCCCGGCAAGAATTGCCACTTTCATAGTGATTCACCTCCACTGGTATTTAAATCGAGGGAGACAATCTTGGAAGATGCCTCCGCAGCCTGCGGGGGGGTATGGGCAGCGATCGTGTGTCTGTTTTGAAAATTGAACAGAACCTGATCGGCGGCGACCAATAGATCCTTGGCCATCCGACGATGATACTTCCACATCCAGCGTAACACCAGAGCGTAGCAGCGCACCTTTTGCCATTGTGTCAGTGGCGAGTGGGTTACGGAGAGCCAGAACTCTTTGGCTACATTCCACTCCGGGAAAACAATCTTACGGGCCTGGGTGGGATCCCACCATTCCATCGCCGGCAAGGTACCGGCGCGCTTGGTGAGGCGAAAGCCCTTGGCCTTGGTTCTCTCGGGCATCGTCCAAACCGACTGGTGCATGTGCTTGGTGCTGATAAAGAGGTACTCGGGAACTTCGTAGTAGCGGCCGAGCAAGCCGAGCTGCAACAGAAGGACACGATCACTGTGCGCATAGCTACCCTGCGGGGGCAGCGTATGAAGAGCATCCAGGCGGATGAGGCCGAAGATGGGATAGCAACGATGCCCTGTGAGCAACAGGTCGCGAGCGCGGACTACCGGATCGAGCGAACTGGTGCGCACGCCGTCATCGTAGTTCTCGATGAACTGGCCATTTTCGTCGATCACGCGGGTCAGGCTATGGGCAAGGACAAGCGAGTCATCCGCCTCCAGTGCATCGACGCACTGACGGAGATAGTCGGGCTGAATCATGTCATCGTGGGCGGCCTGCTTGAAGTATTTACCGGTGGCCAGTTCATACACGCGGCGGATATTCCACCCCGCGCCCATATTGCGCTGGTTGCGGTAGTAGCGAATGCGAGAATCCTGGGCCGCATAGCGGCGGCAGATTTCATCGCTTCGATCGGTGGAGCAGTTGTCGGAAATAATGAGTTCGAAATCCTTGAACGTCTGGTTCAGGATTGACTCAATAGCAGCTTCAAGGAAGCGATCTCCGTTATATAGGAAAAGCCCTATGCTGACGAGGGGCCTGGTACTCATGGAATGATGACTCCGATCTGGGATGGCAGCCTTTGCGGGCGGCGAACACGGGGGAAGTGCATCAGCTTGTTAGATGCAATCTTTCAAGACATCTTTTTCAAGCGTGACACTAATTGTTTCAGCCAGCTTTGCCGGATTAACAGATTGACGGCGAAGTCGAACATCGGGTATGGCAGGTATGGCGTAATCCTCCAAAACCACACATGCTTGACGTGCTGGGCTTGCGGGGCGGTGAGGGACGCCATGAAGCGATCGTAGTGAACGCGGACGTCCGGGCTTTTTGCCAGACGAGCGTAGAGGAAACTGTTGTAGGCGATGTAGGGATTCAGACTGACCGGCTGAAAATCATGTGCCAGCTGGGGACTGATGGTGGCGAGAAAGCGCTTCTGCGCCTCCCAAAGGGCAGCGCAGTATTCTAATTCGCGTTTGAAGGAGGCGGCCGTCACCCGGTCCGGTCCATAGTTATTGTCACCATGTAACCGGTACTGCGACAAAGCTTCGTCTTCCCTGGTCACGACCGTAAGCAACGGCGCCAGGCGGGTGATGAGTTGATCGGGACACTTGACCAAGGGGGCTTCCAGCGGCAGGGGAAAGATGCGATCGGCGACCTGGCGACGGAGGCTTAATCCCGAAGTAGGGGGCATAAAAGGCAGTATTCCGCCGTCTCCAAGCATGCGCGAGCCGTACCACCCTTTGGGTAAGGGGGCAGACATAGGCCATACTCCCTGCCGGCGAAGGTCCGCGCTCATGCGCATGACACGATGCACACCAAAGCCGGCGTCAGAGTTTGCTTGAAAATCAGCCACAATCCGCTCGACCTTGTGCGGTAGAAAAAGGTCGTCGGAGTCGAGCAGAGTGATAATTTCACCGCGGCTGGCGGCGAACGCTGCGTTAAAGCCTGAACCCTGTCCCCCATTTTCTTTTGGGATAAGGCGCAGGCGCGAATCTTTGCGCTCGTACTCTTCGATAACGCTCACCGAATTATCGGTTGACCCGTCATCGCAGATGATCAGTTCGATATTGGTGTAGGTCTGATCAAGAGCACTCTGTATGGCAGCCCCAATGTAGCGGGCGTAGTTGTAATTTGAGACCAGAATCGAGACTAAGGGCTGCGCCGGGAGAGGTCGTAGCTCGATAGGATGCAGTCCGGTTGTGGTTTCGCAGTCCGCTATGGGCATAGTGAGGTTCGGTGTCGTTCGCAGATAAAAAGATCAGCAATGAAGAAAACAGTACAAACTCTGTTCGGTTGAGGGAACGAGGAAGCGGCTACTCAGCCGTCCCGGCAAAAAATTGCTTTCACTGCTGTTCTTCAACC
Organism: uncultured Acidobacteriaceae bacterium; assembly: GCA_963826875.1. Lineage (GTDB taxonomy): Bacteria > Acidobacteriota > Terriglobia > Terriglobales > Acidobacteriaceae > PALSA-350. The sequence continues at coordinate 457,501 of CAWGYP010000008.1, forward strand.
CTCCTGTGGTTTTGTGAAGGGGATTTGAAAACTCACTCTGTATCGGGACACGTCTCTAGTCGTGCCGATTTGAGTGATGAAAGGTACAACCGACAGACCTGGGACTCCGACCAAAACCCTCTTGAGGGAGGAACCCAGGTCTCAAAAGCGAGACCTGGGCCACCCACTCCAGCCGACAGGATTTTTCGCAGCAATCAGTAGGCTCCAACACCCTTCATTGCCTGGCCAGGGGTGGCCAGAATGATTTTGATGTCCAGCAGCAGAGACCATTCGCGGATGTATTGCAGGTCAAGCCGCACCATTTCTTCGAATGGTAGTTCGCTGCGGCCATTTACCTGCCATAGACCCGTGATGCCCGGGTATACGGCAGAGCGACCCTCGGACCAATCCGCAAATTCGCGGCTCATCCCATCCGGTCCCAGATCGCCGGCCGGTAAAGGCCTCGGTCCGACCAGGCTCATCTCCCCGCGCAGCACATTGATCAACTGTGGAAGTTCGTCAAGGCTGTAGCGGCGAATGAACCGTCCGATGGGGGTGACACGCGGATCCTGCTTGATCTTGAAAATGTGACCCTGCTTTTCATTCGCGTGGGCCACGTGAGACCGATCCATGGTGGTGTACATGGAGCGGAACTTGAGGAACATGAAGTGGCGGCCGCCCCTGCCTACGCGCGGCGCCTTGTAGAGAACAGGCCCCGTCGAGGTGAGTTTCACCAGCAAGGCGATGACCAGCATAGTGGGAGCCAGAAAGATGAGAGCAAGCGTCGACGCAGCGATGTCAAAGGCCCGCTTGACAAACTCCTGACCCTTGGTGAAGGACAACGGCCGAAGCTCTACCAGAGGCAATCCATACTGATTCACGACATTGATCCGGCCTGGTTCGGGAGCAAAGTCAACTGTGCAATTGACGATGACCCCCATCCTCTTGAAGACCTTGTTGCATTCGTCCAGCTCACCACGTGAGATGGAGCCATTGAGAAGAATGATGCGATTGAGATGTTCGCGATTGATGAGTTCTGCCAATTGCCCGGTAGTTCCCAGGATCGGCATGGGGAGCAACAAACCCTCGGTGTTGTGACCCTCGGGAATGATCAGGCCTTTGATTACATTGCCAACGTTGGCCGAGTTCATGAGTGCGACCAGGCGGCTGGCATGGGCACCGTCTCCCAACAGTGCTGCCCGGATAGGTGACGGCCAATGCCGTTCCGCCAAGGCAGTCGCGACAACGGCGACGCAACGGGACAAGCCCAAGCTGAAGAAACTTAACGGGGCAAAGATCATGAAGAACGAGCGTGAGACGCCGGTTCCAAGTTGACGGGAGAAGAAAGTGACGATGACGATAATGCAGCTGGAAAGCAATGCGCCTTCCGCTGCGTTCATTCCGCAAGTCCAGAGCCGGATCCTGCCTTCGACCCGATAGAACTTAAGGCGCCACGCCATGATAACCCACAACACCAGGACCACCATCAGCGATGGGGCCCAAATGGATGCGTAGGTCCAACTAACTCGTTCGCTGGTTAATGGGTTCAACAGAACCCTCATCTGGATGGTACAGCTCCAGGCAACAGTCACCGCGAGCAGATCCAGCACGAACTGCATTGTCTGATAAAAGCGTAAATTCCGGACGTGCATGAGAGCGGTTCTCCCCGTACGCCCCTGGGCGGAAGCCAAGGAAGCGTTCCATTTAATAAGACAGTCACAGCCCTTTTCCTGGTCGTCGAAATCTCAGCGGCTTCGACCGCCACTGCTGGAAAAGGGCAAAAGAAGAAGGGAATTTTGAGCCCAAGACACTCTTTTAAAATCGTGAAAGGTCTACTTGACTGCGACCTTCCCCTGGTGCCTTATTCCCTGTCATTGGCAGTTGGTTCTTGCAGCAATGAATCGCGGCGGGGGACTCCGCGCACACCATCTGCTTACGATGTAGATGATCGTAATCCAACTTTAAGTTGCTTCTTTACTAACCGCGTGCTGCACCTGCATAGCTGTTGTAGTGGTTGACGTATGCCGGATCTTCGATACGAAGATCGCAGCCGTTAAGAATGGTTCCGATGACCGGGGTGCCGTCGTCGGCAAGCCGTTCGCGGGCCTCTCCCAATTGTTCCGGGCTGGTCTCGCCGGCGCGGCTGATGAGAATTACACCATCGGCGTTGCGGCTAAGCAGCCGGGCATCGGCCATACCCATCATCGGCGGAGAGTCGATGAGTACGAAGTCATACTCCGCTCTCGCCATCTCGATCAGGCTATCGAGATGCGTGGAATGGAGCAGCCTGGAGATATTCGCCGGCTCCGAGCCGCCGGGCAACACGTACAGTCCGGGGACAGTGCTGGGGCGAATGACAGAGTCAAGCGTGGTGGCTCCACGGCCTTCGTCGAGCAGCGCATCGCTCAAGCCGGTCGCAAATTGCAGACCGAACAGCTTACCCAGACGAGGCCTTCTGAGATCGCCGTCGACCAGCAGCACGCGGCGTCCGATTTCCGCCAGGCTGATGCCAAGATTTGCTACCGTAGTGGTTTTCCCTGCCTTGGGACGCGGGCTGGTCACCAGGATGACCCGAGGACTGACTCCGTTCACACGGCTAAGGAGGATCGATGTGATTGCGGACCGGTAAGCATCCGCCATCATGGTTTCATCCTGACACCACTGCACCATCTCCTTGTCGACTGCCGCGGAGGTAGTGGACAGCAAGCCGTTCTTGGACTCGAGTGCGGCGCTGTTAGCCCCATTCAGGTTGCGCAGCGTGAGCGGAATGCGCTCGCTGTTGCCGATGCGCGCGGAAGGAATCACAGCCAGCTCAGGCACGTTGAGGTGCTTGACGCTCTGGCCAGGCGCCCGCAGGCTGGCATCGTTGCGCTCGCGCAGCAGGATGTAGCAACCGGTGAAGGCGATCCCGAACAGCAGGCCTAACGCAAGGTTAAGAGGCAAGCTCGGCCGGTACGGTGATGTGCCGGGCGTTGCAGGGCTGACCACGCGGACGTCGCTCGACTTCAACGCCGCCACGATGCTCGCCTGCTTCACGCGCTGCAACATGGATTGATAAATGTCGCGGTTGGCATCCACTTCCTTCTTCAGGATGTTGTAACGAACCTCTTTCGCAGACTGGTCGGAAACCACGCCCAACTGCTGCTGATAAGCGGCAGCTAACAACGCCTTGCGACGCGCGGTTTCAGAGTTCTGCACTCCCAGGCGGCGAATGATGTTGCTGCGCTGGTGGGCAGATTGCGCTTCCAGATCGGCGATGGCGGCGTCCAACTGCTGGATCTTGTAGTTAGCCGGGGTCAGGGTCACGCTCAAATCAGCGCGCTGACGGCGAAGGTCAGCCAGGCGGGCCCGGTTATCGCGCAGCGTCGGGTCATCCAGAACCTGGGGCATGGATTCTGCCGGAGCGTTCTTGGAAGTCTCAACCTGCGACTTTGTATCCGCCTCGTCCGCTTCTGCCTTGGCCAGATCGCTCTGGATTTGGCGCAGCTTATCGGCCGCGACGCTCTCCTGGGACTCGTTGGGAATAACGATGCCGGTCTTGCGCGCGTATTCCTGCAAATCGTTTTCAGAGTCCTGCAATTTCTTGCGGGCGTCGGCCAGCTGGGACTCGAGGAACTTGTTGGTGTTGCCGGCCGTATAGCCGCGTGCATCCTGAGCCTGCTCGATGAACTGCTGGGTCAAGGTGTTGGCGGTGTCGGAGGTGAGCTGAGGCTCGGGGCCGAGCACTGTCAATGAGATCAGGTCAGAGGTTCCGTCGACCTTGATCTTGGCGTCGCCAAGCATGTCGAGGATGACGGCTTCGCCCTCGGCCGTCGTCCCGGCGGCGGGAGAGCCCACCCACGAGCGAACGGTGCCGACGATCCCCTGACTGGCGGCGATGGCGGCGGGGACCTTGGGACCAAGGATCTGCGCGGTCTTTTGAACAACCGGCGGGCTCTTCAAGAGCTTGGTCTGGGTCTCGATGTATTGGTCGCCGGTGACCTGGTTGGAGTTCGGGTCGACTTGTTTGCTATCCATGAAGTCCTGGTTGATTCCGGTGACTTCCAGAATCACTTCCGACTTGTAAACCTTGTGCGCAACCAGCGTGTACAACACGCTGAGCAAGAGGGTGCCGCCAATGATGATGGCAACGGCGGCGCGATGGCGGCGAAGCAAAGCAGAGTAGTTCACCGAAGGTTCAGGCTGGGGGCGATTTGCCCCCATGGGACGCGACAGTTCTATTGAATTGGGGCGTCCTGCGTTCCGGCCTTCGGGCAAGCGAGGTCCAGGAATGATCTGCTGGGTCGTCGGAGTCATCTTTTTGTAATCCTTTCGGAATTGATCGAGTTGGTTAGAGCGGTTTCACAATGATTGTTGCGAGACCGCTCTCCAGAGCCGATCGCAAACAAGTGCAGTTCGATGTGGACAAAAGTACGGCCCCCCACCAAGCCGGGGGTCTCGCCCTGGGGCCGTCCTTAAAAAGAAATCAAGGTCACGTGCTTAACGCCAGATGAGAACGCCAGTCCCGAGGCCAATTGCTGCTTCCAGGCCACGTGCTCCCATCTGCTTACCCAAACTGTTGGGGACATAGACAATATCGTCAGGCTTTAACTGGAGATCAGGAGACTTGTTTTCCATGATCTTCTTCACATTGAGGGGAATCTGTTCCCGCTGTGCTCCACCATCGGCGCGAAGGATTCTGGCTGCGCTGAGGGCCGCGGTCTTGTCCCATCCGCCGGCCAGGGCAACCGCCTGAGTCACCGACATGGTTTCGTTTTCGGACATCACATAGCCGCCAGGCCGGGTCACGTTGCCCAACACATAAACCATGCGGGCGCGATTGACGGTGATGACATCGTGCGGCTTGATGAGAATATTGCCTTCCGGGTCTTTGCCGCTCATGACGGCGCGTATATCGATGTGGGCGATGGAGTACTTACCGGTAGGATCGGTGAATGCGCCCTGAACCGGAATCGGACCCTCGCTCAGATTGCGCGTGATCAGCACCGTGTCACCAGCATCGGCGCGCAAACCGCCCGCCTGGCCGATGACTTCCATCAGGTTGCGATTGCCCTTCAGCTGGACGACGCCCGGAGTAGTTACGTTGCCGGCAACCGAGACCGGCTGGCTGTGGAATTCATTTACCTGAACGGTGACCTGCGGGTCTTTGAAGTATTTCTTGTAAGCGGTGACCAGGTTGGCCTGGAACTGCTCCACGGTCAGGCCCGCGGCATGCACGGTCCCAATCATGGGCAGGGTCACGGCCCCGTTGTTGTCAATCTGCGCCGGCTTGTCGGGGATGTCATCCGCAGCAAATACACGAACCGTGATCAGATCTTCGGGTCCCAGGATGTAGCTGGTCAGGTTTGGGGTGTCCGCCGTTGGCGCAGTGGGCACTGGAGTCGAGGCCAAAGGAGCGTTCATCGGAGTGCCGACGCGGCCATCCGCAGCGACTACACTCTGAGCCAGAACCGGAGCCAACATCAAGCCCGGGAAGCAAAGAGAAAGAAGGATCAGTTTGACTGGAGACTTGTGCATAATCACTCACCATTGGGTATTTGGAATCTCGCCCGAGAAATACCTCCGGCGGGGAAGTGCTCCGTGAAGAGCGCTGGAGACAGGGATCGAGTTAAAAATTTAAGGTGCCAACGAGGGAAGCCAGCTAGGGGGACGTACGAAGCCACAAAACGCACGTTACTTCGGGAGAACCAAAAAACGGGATAGACAGAAGGTGAAGCAAAGTTTTTCTAGGTGCTACAGCTAGGCCATCATCCGCTCCGCAACCTCCGGAGCGTAAGGGGAGACCCAGTCAGGATGAACTTCGACCAGAACAGATCGGCGCAAAAGATTCACTGAAAGTATGAGCCGTTGTGAACGACGAACCTCGACCAGGATGCCGGTGAGGCCCGCCAGGGGGCCGCGCAAAATTGAGAACGAACCTGCCTCGCCGACCTCAGTGTAGGGCCAGGCTTCTACGGGCACATCGACGCTGACGGTCTGCTGCAGCGCCTCAATCTCCGCTTTGTCCGCGGGCAGCGGGTTGGTGCCAGCCCGGACTACATCGATCACGCCGCTGGTCATGAGAACGGGCACGATCAACGAGCGGTTGGTAGAGCAAAAAATGTAACCAGGAAAGAGCGGCATCTCTACCACTTTGGTGCGATCCGCCCATTGCCGTTTTGATTTATAAAGAGGCAGGAATTCGGCGAAGCCCTTTTCCCGCAGAGCAAGGGAAACCTGTTTCTCGTGCCTGGGGCGAACGCGGAACGCAAACCATTCATTCGACTCGTTAGACCCTGGATCGCGATACATGAGTATCTCCGTTACAAGAGTGAGCTTGCTTACTGCAAATCCCTTTGGGATCTCACTTCGCTTCGAGGGGGGACGATGCGAACTTTGATTGTCAAACCTAGAATCTTGCCCGGCCAGACGAGCTTCCGCCATCTGGGTTACACTGCGCAATTTCAAATTGCTGCCGAATCCCAACAACCAAATACCTTTAGGTAAGGCAGCTTTGCTCAATCAAATGGTGCTATAGACCCGGATCAGTGTCAATAAAATCCGCGTCCGCTGCCTACGCCAACTTGCGACACGATTGGAGCATTACCAAAAGCGGATTTTGGTAACCTTCGTTTTGCCTCGAGGTCACCTAAAGGTAACCTCTTTTCAAAGCTTCGCCATGTCAGTCACATGGACCAAACCGATACATTTGAACTCAATTGTCCGTTGTCGATCTTTTGAAGACCACCGGTAGGGGGGTTAGCGGTCGCAACGGTTCGGGTTCACCTGACCGTTGCTGATCTTCGAGTACCTACACCCCGTAATCTAGCGGTACTGGGTACAGGTGTCAACACTTCGTCTGGTTGTGGATAACGCCACGGGGTGTTACCAGTGGCAAAATCTTTTGGTATTGCGAAAAATTTAACTTGCGTAACAGGCTGAGACACTTCAGTTCTAAGCAACCGCCCCTTCAATCCGCCCTGAAGCGATACACCCCTCGGACCACCTAGGACACTCGGTCGAAAAACATCCCCAAGAAAGGACATCCACAACAGAGATCTCTCCACTACGCTGCGCTTCGGTCGAGATGACAAAGGGGAGGGCGGTGCTTCCATAGAGAGTAGTTCCTCAATGGAAGCCGCTTTCATCCTCCTGGTTGGTCGAAACCTGTGGCCGCGATTCAGATTGCCTCAGAGCTGTAAGCGCCTTCTGAAACGTAGACTTCTTGCTGGGGATAGGCGACAGAGGCGGGGCGTAACAAATCCTGACGCGCGGGAGACTTAAGGGCAGCCAAGGCAGGGCCAACAACCAGACCCATGGTCAGGTAGAAGGGAATGGCGCCGGAAGGCGTCTCCATCACGTTGCCGAAGAACGCGGCTACCAACCCGGAAGCCCAGACAGCGATGCCCCAGGCCTGGCCAGTCACGGTATAAGCCCGCCACAGCAAGAATCCGCACGCAGTCTGCAAGGCAAAGAAAATGCACACACCGATCCAACCGCTATAGCCGAGAGCGTAGTAGAAAACGTTGTGGGGAGTTCGCAGGTCACCCACGTCTTTGAGATAGCTCACCAGATTTCTGAGCAGGAAGCCGTAGCCAGGACCAATGAGCAGGTTGGTGTAGTTTTCCTGGGAATTCTGCCAGATGGCCTTCCACCAATTCTGCCTCCAGGTAATCGTTCCGCGATAGAAGCCGACGTTATCAGAGCCGGTGACATCACGAGCCAAGTCAGGACTGACCGCAGCCAAGCCGCGGGCAACGATTTCGGTGGATGAGATGGCGCCGCCGCGCTCGCCCGGTGACGGCAGATTCACGTCTAAGAGGAATCCGATCAGGAGCACACCAAAAATACCCACTCCCATCATCATCACGCGACTTAATTTGCGTGAGAGCACACCCCATATCAGGGTGGCCACAGCCATGGCCAACCACTCAGCGCGGACCTGGGCGGCCAGGAACGAAATCGCGCCCATGGTCATCACCGGCCACCAGCGGGCCGGTTTGGGATCGAAGCAGAGCAGAGTGAGAATGATGTACCCTCCACCACCCGCCTGACCGAATACCTTGATTCCTTCTGAGCCCGGCATTTCGAGCTTTACGCTGTGCAGCACCAGCAGATAGAGCGGTGCGTAGAAGAAGAAGCAGATGGCAAAAATCTGGATGTATTTGAGCAGAAGTTCCGGCCGGCGTGACCCCACCCAGATCCCGAGGAACAGGAAGAGGGGATAAACATTGAAGACCACATTTTCGATGGCAATGAGTGGAGAAAAGCCGATTAGCACCCCACGGATCACTTCGAAGATCCCGTAGCAGATCGATATCAGCAGCATCCAGGAAACGGGACCGAGGGGACCACCATTGGTAAGCGCCTTAAGCCAGGGATCGAAGAGTTTGCGCGGGCGCAGGAAAATAAACGCCGCCAGCGTGATGTCGCCAATGAACAGCTTGGCGGGCGGAATCCCAAGATAAGAGAAGCTGCGCCCGGTAAGGGAAAAGCCAACCAGCAGGAACAGAACCCATTTGGACCAGGCGTCCCACTTGCGTATTGGCAGGCTTTGCGGTTCCGTTTCGGTGTAGTACATTCCCAATTCTCCAATCCCAGCAGCGCGAGTAGCCGCATCCATTGATCTTCATTGCCCAGCGCACCCGACCGAACGCAGCGGAACATAGGACGGGCCTAAGTCTATGCCGCAGCTTAAATAAAAACGTGGGAACGGGTTCGACTGGTGATCTACCGAAGAGACTCTGGACCCAGCTTCGCCATCTCAGTCACATGGACTGCAAAAAACCGAAGCCAAATCGATGTAGGGAATGCCGCTGCGGGGGGTACAGGGCGATTCGATGGTATGGGCGGCCGACGCCTCATCCATCCCGTGTTTCGCAGTGCCTACATCCCGTAATCTAGCGGTCGCCTCCCCAGGTGTCAACAAATTCGGCCGGCCAGGGTACGCCAATGTGCGTCAATGACGGTTACCTGCTCGCGGTACTTACGGGGGCCCAAAATGCCCCAGCGCGATGCACATTTATCAATTCGCCGCGGGGCAGAAACCGCGCCACCAGGGCTAAAGCCCCGAATTTTATTGCCCAATGTTTAAGCGGGTTTGAAAACCCGCTCCCCCGGACTGAAGTCCGGGGCTACACCTGGAGCCAGTTCTACACAATCAAAAAATCTTGCCGCCGTAGAAGCCTTTTATTCGCCCTGCCATAGACATCCGCGACAGCCTCGTGAGACATTCATCGCACTGAACACCTGTAAGGAGTGGCGCCCCATAATGCTCGTGGCGCCAAACCACTCGCAGCGCGGGCCATCTGCCCACGGGTACAGACTTGATTGGCGTTCCAGCATTTCAAGCCTTTACTCCACAATCCACCACGACCTTACTATGCGAAAGAAGGAGAAGTATGAGCTTTCTCTCAGGAATAGGCGACTTGCTCAAACAATATTCTGGCGGAAGCAACAATGTTCCCGGAGTGGAACAGCACTTTGACCAGGTAGCTCAGGCGGTGCCTTCCTCCACTCTCGCCAGCGGGCTGGCCGAAGCCTTTCGCTCCGGACAAACTCCAGCGTTCCCGCAGATGGCAGCACAACTATTCGCCAGCGGAAATAGCCAGCAGCAGGCGGGGGTGCTCAACGGCCTGATGGCCACGCTTGGACCGGCAGTGATTGCCAAATTCGCGGGCAGCGCGCCCAATTCGCCGCTCGCGGCCATGCTGCAGTCCGGCTCGGTTACTCCTGCACAGGCGGCGAGCGTTCATCCCGCCGATGTGGAAGCCCTGACCTCACATGCTCAAACACAAGACCCGTCGATTATCGATCGTGTCAGCGCGATCTATGCCGAACATCCAGTCCTGATCAAGAGTTTGGGTGCGGCAGCCCTGACGATTGCCATGAAGAAAATCGCGGACCAGCATGCCGCCTGAGCATGAAATGTTTTGTAGACGTAAATCACCACTTTGAAAAAGGAGAAATGTATGGCAGATCTGGATCAATTGAAACAGAAATATTCGCCGGTCATCGAGACGCTCCAGGGATTCAGCGACCTGGGCGCAACGGTGGATTCGATAAGCTTGGATGGAGAAAAACTATATCTGAAGGGTTCCGTACCCTCAGAGGTAGTCGCCAATCGGGTATGGGATGTAATCAAGCAGGTGGACCCTGTGTACTCCGACCTGCACCACGAAATCGCCACTACCGGCGGACCGAACCAGGCCTACAGCGTCAAGAGCGGAGACAACTTATCGAAGATAAGCAACCGCTTTTATGGGTCGCCCAATCATTATTCCAACATTGCCGCTGCCAGCAATATCTCCGATCCGAATAAAATCCAGGTCGGCCAGCAGATCACCGTTCCCGTGCTTAAAAGCTGATAAGGACGCGTGGCCGGCTGTGCGTCCCGCGCCATCGGTACGCGCAGCCGGCGTTATCGGACACCATTCCGTTGCCACCTATCCCCCGTTGGTGGGATAGTCCCGGGACCCCAGCCCGAGACTCAAGCGCAACCGCTGAAAACAGCGAAAAATCCACACAGCAGATCCCCTAAATACTCCCGTCCCGAGCAAAAAATTCACTCTCAATTCCTTTGCAATCAATGGTTTACAAACTTACGTAATGCCTAATCGGTGTGATTGCCGCGAGTTGGGACACACCCGGATAGTAGGAGCAATAGGACAACACATTTCGCCGTGCGGCTCAACGTGTCTCAAGGATGCGACGCCCGTTCGCGCCTTTGAAGGCTTTCTTTCCCCAGGCCGCGATGCTTCGAATTTTGTACATCCACGAGGCAATGAATGCGGATTTCCCCCATGTCACAGGTGTGCTCCGGGCTCCTGTGCGGTTTTTTGGTTTTGTTAGCCGGATGTGGTAGCCCCTCGTCCCAGAATCTCGACTCGCTGACCGTTACGGCGACCCCCTCTACTTTAAGTGTGGGCGGAGCAGCGGTCCTTAAAGCGGTCGCTCATCTTAGCGACGGGACGACACAGGATGTAACTGCGGGCACAAAATGGACATTGTCCAATCCCGCTCTGGCAACCGTGAGCAGCAGCGCACTGACCGCGAAAGCGGCCGGCACTCTGACGGTGCAGGCAGCTTATGTGGAAGCTACTCCGGCCGGCACATCACCGGCATCCGCAACAGTTACGCCACAGAGCTTAAGCGCATCCACGCAAATCACCATTACCGCAGCGGGTACAGGCAACGTTCCCACCATCACCTGGAATACGCCAGCGGCCATCACCTATGGAACAGCACTGAGCGCTACACAATTAAGCGCCACCGCGAACCTTCCTGGAACATTCACTTATAGTCCGGCAGCGGGTACGGTGCTCAAAGCGGGAACGCAAACGCTTTCGGTAACCTTCACGCCGACAGATACAAAGACATATTCTTCCGCAACTGCGTCGGTGCAGCTTGCAGTGAACCAGGCCACTCCAGTGATCGCCTGGCCTCAACCGGCGCCGGTTGCGCCCGGGGCCACGCTCAGCGCGACCCAACTGGATGCCACCGCGAATGTGCCGGGCAGCTTTATGTACAGCCCGGCGGCCGGAACTGTTCTGGCCGCCGGCACGCAACAACTGACGGCCGTGTTTACCCCGACCGACACCACGGACTATGCATCCGCCACGGCGCACGCATCCCTGGTGGTCGGTGGACCGTCCGGACCGGGCAGCGGTCCCATCGGCCCAGCCCCAGTAGGGTGCGGTGGTCCCACCATCAACCTCAACAGTGGCATGAGCGAGAGCACACTCCAGAGCACTCTTTCGAGTGCCCCGACCTGCGCGCTCATCGTTTTTTCTGCCGGCACTTACACCATCGGCAGCCCTCTGAATATCCCCTGCTCATCGAAACTCACGCTGACCGGGCCGGCTGCTTGGCCGGCGACCGCGATCCTGAACGCAACGTTTACCAAAAACAACATCTTCACCATGAGCGGATGCTCGGGTGTCACGATTGAGTATTTGCACTTTCAAAATACCGGAGGAATTTATATCACCGCGCCCGCCGCGGGCATCACCATCGAGCATGATCAGTTTTCAGGCTTGCCGGGAGATGAGACTCAGGGTAGCGATTCCGGAGTGTACATCCAGGGTTCGGGCCAAAACGCATTGTCGAATACGGTGATCAGTTGGAATGCCTTCGGTTCGCCGAACGACTGCAACGGTGTCATGACTCAACTGACGGATCAAGGTGGAGTTTGCAACGGCATCATGTGGCAAGCCACTACCAATGGTTTGACCATGGAGAACAATACATTCTTCCATCTGGAGAACGGCATCAAGCTGGTGTGCATTGGCTCCTGTGAGCCGCCGAACTCAATTACCGAAAACAACATTACGATCAAGAACAACGATTTCCAGCAAATTCATCGCATTGGAATCGAGATGCAGCCGCAACCATCCTCCAACGTCGCTATCCAGTACAACAGTTTTTCCAACAATATCAACGGCTACTGGTCGTCGATGGGGTGGTCTCATCCATGTTGCGATACCGGGGCTGCAGCACCGGGAGTCCTGGATACCGACAACGTACTCATTGCCAACAACCCACCGGTGACACCGCCGGCCAACGAGTACATTCCCTTCGCTATCGAGTTCTGGGGGAACGGCGCCCAGGGAGATCGAAACCTGATCCAGGGGTATTGGGCAAACGGGATCACCTGGGGGTACGGGGCGGGCTCGTGGGAAATCAAGGACAACACGATTTGCGGTCCGAACATGGCGAAAACCAACTGGTATATCTCCAACGAAGAGCATCAAACCAACGCCCCGGCGCAGAGCGGAAACACGACGAGCCCGACCTGTCAGGCGATGCCGAGCACGGCGCCGACGATTTCGCCCGCGGCAGGGGCGATATCTGCCGCAACCACGGTTACGCTCAGCGACAGCGGCATCAACCACTCGATTTACTACACCACCGACGGAAGCACGCCTACGGTCTCATCAACGTTGTATAGCGGCCCATTTTCGGTAAATCCGGGAACCACGGTGAAGGCGATCGGCATGTGGGGACAGGGGGCAAACACCACCAGCTATCCGTCCGGCTATGGCTATGTGCCGAGCGCGGTAGTCAGCACAGCCTACACGGCTTCGGTCGCGCCTGCACCAGTGAGCAAGGTAAGCTCTGCCACCGGGACGAGCGAGGCTTCGAGCAGCGTGGCCAAGCAAGCAGCGCCGGCGGGGAACAACCCCGTCGCCGCAGTGTTGCAGTCAGTGACCATTACCCCTGCGCAAGCAGTTGTGGCCATCGGGAGCACAACCCAGTTGAAGGCGCTCGCAACCTTCCATGACGGTTCAACCAAAGACGTCACCACCGAGCTTGCATGGACGTCTTCAGACAGCCGCACCATCGCAGCAACTTCTTCCGGGTCGCTTTCAGGCCTGGCCACGGGTAAGGCGGTCATCACCGGCAGCTACCAGGGACTACAAGCCTCAGCCTCGGCCGCCAGCTCCATCGGCGAGGTGGAATGGACAGGTCCAATCGTAATCTCGGAAGGCGGCACCTATTCCGGGAACTGGCAAAGCACCGATGCCAGGACTCCGGCAGTGACAGTAACGACCAAAGATGCTGTGGTTATCGAGAACTCTCACATTCGCAGTGTGGGGAGTTTGATCAAGACGACGATTGCTGGCACAAATCTTACTGTGCGTAACAGTCTGGGTGTGGCCGCAAACGCAACCGTCAAAGGCCAACCCAACGGCGTCTTCCTCGAGGTCAGCTCGCCCATGAAGCTCGACGTGGAAAACAACTACATCGAGAACGCTCAGGGTGGGGTGATCGTGCACGGATACTCCGGCAATCGGGATGGAGAACAGACCATCGTGATCCGCTCCAACCGGGCGCGCAACCTCAACGGCCTGCTCAGCGACGGCAATGGAGGTTATTTGCCGGGAGAAGGCGCCAACCGCACCGCGGCACGCTTTATCCAGTTGGATAGTGTGCAAGCGGTGCCCGGTATCGACGTGGGCTGGAATGAGGTCATCAATTATCCCGGCCGCAGCCTGGTGGAAGACAATATCGACGTCTACCGCTCAGGCGGAACGCCCAACCGGCCGCTGGAGATTCACGACACCTATATCCAGGGCGCCTACCCCTACCGGGCCGCCCAGGATGCTTACACCGGCGGCGGCATCAAGACCGACGCCAAGGCCGGCGACAACGCGCAAGAGGTTCCTGCTTTCAACAGCATTCACGATAACCAGGTGGTGGGAACGGTGAACTACGGGATTGCGTTCACTGCCGGCCACGATAACGTAGCGGTCAACAATCGGGTCGTCTCCAGCGGCCTGCTGGCGGATGGGACCAGGATTGCGGCCCAAAACGTAGGCATGGCAGACAGCAATGCCACCGCCGACGACAGCATGTACAACAACACCATGCACGACAACCTCATCGGCTGGACGTGCTGGAGCTCCTCCTGTGCTGCGGAGGGCTACCGCAAGGATCAATACTTCCCTGCTTCGCCCGCCGACTATGCCACTAACTCTGTCCTGGCAACCGGACAGGTCAACCTGAACACGGAAAACAGTGAATACCAGGTCTGGATGAGTAAGATGGCCGCTGCCGGTATTGCCGTCGGTCCATCTTTCTAGGTGCAACTGTTCGCGGATGAGCGTGAGTGGTGTTTCGATGGTACCCGCTGCAAACGAGAAACCCAGGTCTGAAAAAGCGAGACCTGGGCCACCACTCATTTCCTGAAGACTGCAGAAGTCGTTTCAACGATGCATTACAACCGACGCGGCTTTCCCTCAAGGAAAGCCGCGCTTTTGCTTTGCAGCAGAATGCAACTAGTGTGGTTACACCAGACGCCGCAACCACTCGCGCAAAGCAGCGCAAATTCCACACAGCAGGGCCACAAAATACCCACTCAGCGAGCAGAAACTTCCACAAGAACTCCTTTACAATCAGCCATTTACACACTTACGTAATAGCTCATCGGTGTGATAGCGCGTGGCCTCATTCGCGCAGATAGTAACACTAAACAGGACACCAACATTGAACCGCCGGAACGACGTGTCGCATAGACGCGAATGACTGTTCACGGCCTGGAAACGCCCTTTGTCCCCAGAACCGCGTTGATTCGATTTTTCGCGAATTAACGAGGCGCCCATGCGTATTTCCCCCACGCCCCAGCGTTGCACCGGCTTGCTGTGCGGCTTATTGGTTTTGTTAGCAGGATGTGGTAGCCCCTCGTCCCAGAATCTCGACTCGCTGACAGTTACAGCGACCCCCTCTACTCTAAGCGTAGGCGGAGCATCCGTCCTTAAAGCGGTAGCTCATCTTAGCGATGGGACGACGCAGGATGTAACTGCGGGCACTCAGTGGACATTGTCCAACCCCGCTCTGGCAACCATGAGCAGCAGCGCACTGACTGCGAAAGCGGCCGGCGCCCTGACGGTGCAGGCAGCTTATGTGGAAGCTACTCCGGCCGGCACTTCACCGGCATCCGCGACAGTTACACCACAGAACTTGAGCGCATCCACGCAGATCACGATTACTGCAGCGGGCACAAGCAACGTGCCCACCATCACCTGGAATGCACCTGCGGCAATCAGCTATGGAACTGCATTAGGCACGACACAGCTAAGTGCGACCGCGAACGTTGCTGGAACCTTCGCCTATAGTCCAGCAGCGGGCACGGTGCTCAAAGCGGGAACGCAGACGCTTTCCGCCGTCTTCACGCCCACAGACACAAAGACTTATTCCGCGGCAACTGCGTCCGTACAGCTCACGGTAAACCCGGCCGCTCCAGTCATCACCTGGCCTCAGCCGGCGCCGGTCGCGGCCGGGGCCACGCTCAGCGCAACCCAACTGGATGCTACCGCGAACGTGCCCGGTAGCTTTATGTACAGTCCCGCGGCCGGAACCGTTTTGGCCGCCGGCACGCAACAACTGACGGCCGTGTTTTCCCCGACCGACACCACCGACTATGCTTCCGCCACGGCGCACGCCTCCCTGGTCGTCAATGGATCCTCAGGGGGCGGCGGCGGCCCAACCGGGCCTGTTGGCGGCCCCATAACACCGTCACGTCCGACGCTCACCGGGTGCGGAGGTCCAACCGTCAACGTGAACAGCAGCATGAGCCAGAGCACGCTGCAAAGCACCATCCAGAGTGCTCCGCATTGTGCATTCGTCCTCTTTGCGCCCGGCTCCTATACCATCACGGCGCCGATTTATGTGCCATGCAGCGTATCGTTGGGTGGACCGCCAGTAGGCTGGGCCCGGGGAGATATCTATACGGCAAAGATTACTTCGGGCGTCTCCGCCGGGAGCTATCCATTAAACTTTCCTGCTTGCACCACCGCAGCAAGCGTTCAATATCTGAGCTGCTACGGAGGACGGCCATCGCCAGACGGTGGCGGTTGCATTTATGTAGCTGCAGGAGTCAGCAACTTGACCGTCACAGAAAATTACCTCTATGGAAACCAGGGAAATACTGGCGGCGGCAATTATCTGGAAGACAGCCTGCTGTATTACGACGGCAGCTCTTCGGCAACCGTCGACAACAACGACACAATCACATGGAATCAGTTCGGACAACAGGGCGACTGCTCCAACCTCATGTCAAATTACTCCTACAGCGGACTCAGCGGGAACGGAGGATTTTGCAATGGCCTGGGGATTCACGACGGCATGTCCAATCTCAACGCCAACTACAACATCTTCAGCTATATGGAACAGGGCATGAAGGTTTTCGAAAATCAGGGTGAGTGCGTCAATTGCTCCATCGAGTACAACGATTTCAACAACATCCACCGCATCAACTTTGAGACTCAGGCAAACATCGGTGGCAGTCAGCCAACCTCGATGTTTATCCGCTACAACTCGATCCACGACCAGTACGATACCAATTACGGCGCCTGGGGCTTCTCAGCAGCCAATGGTTGTAACTCAGGATGCGTCACCAACACTGACTACAACGTGTTAATCAACAACATCCAGGCCGTCAACGGTGGGCAATATACCCCGGGTGCGATCGAGATTTGGGGATCCAACGGCACCACGGATAATTACAACCTGGTTCAGGGTTACTGGGCCAACGGCCTCGATACCAGTTCGACCGGCCAGTTTGTGGAGAACAACAATACCTTCTGCATGGCAGCCGGAGGAAGCACCACAGCACCGGGCACCGGAGGGTACTTTCAAGACGAAAATGAAAATCCTCAGGCGTACAAGCCTACAGCCACGGGAAATACCTTTTCCAGTTCGCCCACCTGCGCGCAAACCAGCGTAGCGCCCACAATTTCGCCGGCCAGCGGCACCTTTACTGGATCGCAAACGGTGACTTTCACCACGTCCGGTTCCAACCGCGACACCAACACCGGCATTTGGTATACGACGGATGGAAGCACTCCCGTCCCGGGCTCCGGGACCGCACAATACGTTCCAAGCGGCGGCTCGGTTACGGTTACGACCAACACGGTCAAAGCAGTCGGCATGTGGGGTGCGCAGAATCAGCCGTATTCCTATCCGTCAGGCTATGGATACGTGCCCAGCGCGGTCGTCACGGCAAACTACACCTCCGGCTCGGTGGTCAAGCAGCCGAGTGCGAAAAGCCAATCTGCGCTCGCCGTTCCGCAAACAGCCCCGGCAGCAGAAACTACCGTAGCCGGCAACGCAACCGCTACACCTACCGCTACGGCGACTCCAGCAGCGGCGGCGACTTCCATAGCCATCGTTCCTGCGCAAGCAGTCGTGGCCATTGGGAGCACAACCCAGTTGAAGGCGATCGCAACCTTCAGTGACGGTTCGACCAAAGACGTCACCACAGAGCTTGCGTGGACATCTTCAGACAGCCGCACTATCGCAGCAACTTCTTCCGGATCGCTTTCAGGCCAGGCCACGGGTAAGGCGGTCATCACCGGCAGCTACCAGGGACTACAAGCCTCAGCTTGGGCCACCAGTTCCATCGGCGAGGTGGAGTGGAGCGGTCCAATCGTAATCTCGGAAGGCGGCACCTATTCCGGGAACTGGCAAAGCACCGATGCCAAGACTCCGGCAGTGACAGTAACGACCAAAGAAGCTGTGGTTATCGAGAACTCTCACATTCGCAGTGTGGGGAGTTTGATCAAGACGACGATTGCTGGCAGCAACCTGACTGTACGGAACAGTCTCGGGGTAGCCGCAAACGCAACCGTCAAAGGCCAACCCAACGGCGTCTTTCTCGAGGTCAGCTCGCCCATGAAGCTCGACGTGGAAAACAACTACATCGAGAACGCTCAGGGTGGGGTGATCGTGCACGGATACTCCGGCAATCGAGATGGAGAACAGGCCATCGTGATCCGTTCCAACCGGGCGCGCAACCTCAACGGCCTGCTCAGTGACGGCAATGGAGGCTATTTGCCGGGTGAAGGCGCCAACCGCACCGCGGCGCGCTTTATCCAACTCGACAGCGTGCAAGCGGTGCCCGGCATCGACGTGGGCTGGAATGAGGTCATCAATTATCCCGGCCGCAGCCTGGTGGAGGACAATATCGACGTCTACCGCTCAGGCGGAACGCCCAACCGGCCGCTGGAGATTCACGACACCTATATCCAGGGCGCCTACCCCTACAGAGCCGCCCAGGATGCTTACACCGGCGGCGGAATCAAGACCGACGCCAAGGCCGGCGACAATGCGCAAGAGGTTCCTGCTTTCAACAGCATTCACGATAACCAGGTGGTGGGCACGGTGAACTATGGGATTGCGTTCACTGCCGGCCACGATAACGTAGCGGCCAACAATCGGGTCATCTCCAGCGGCCTGCTGGCGGATGGGACCAGGATTGCCGCCCAGCATGTGGGCATGGCGAACAGCGATGCCACCGCCGGCGCCGACGGCAGCATGTACAACAACACCATGCGCGACAACCTCATCGGCTGGACGTGCTGGAGCGCCTCCTGTGCTGCGGAGGGCTACCGCAAGGATCAATACTTCCCTGCTTCGCCCGCCGACTATGCCACTAACTCTGTCCTGGCAACCGGACAGATCAACCTGAACACGGAAAACAATGAATACCAGGTCTGGATGAATAAGATGGCCGCTGCCGGTATTACCGTCGGTCCATCCTTCTAGACCCACCGCAAAGAGAAACCCAGGTCTCAAAAGCTAGACCTGGGCCACCCACTCGTTTCCTTAAGCATGCGGCATTCGTTTCGACGGTGCATTTCAAACAGTGCGGCTTTCCCTCAAGGAAAGCCGCACTGTTGCTTTGCAGCAGAAGACGAATGATGAAATGCTTCCATCCGCGAAACATGCGGCGACCCATTTCAGGGCGCGAAAATTCCACATAGCCATTCCCCCTAACTACCCACCCGCCGGGCAGAAATTCCACGACAACGCCTTCCTAATAAGCAACTGACACACTTACGTAATAGTTCTTCAGTGTGATTGCGGCTGGCCCGAACCGGCGCGGATAGTACCACTAATAGGACAGCAAAACTTATTGGTGGAACGGCGTGTCGCCTCGACGCGAACGCCTGTTCACGCCCTCGAAATACCCTTTGTCCCCAGAACGCGTTGATTTGATCTCCCCAAAATCGACGAGGCATTCCATGCGTATTTCTCCCACGCCACGGGTGTGTTCCGGGCTGCTGTGCAGTTTCTTGATCTTGATAACCGGCTGTGGCAACCCTTTGCCGCAGAACCTCGTGTCGCTGACGGTCACAGCAACCCCCGCAACCGTAAGTGTAGGGGGCGCTGCAGTTCTGAAAGCAGTGGCTCATCTTAGCGATGGCACTGTCCAGGACGTAACCGCAGGTACCCAATGGACATTGTCCAATAGCGCCTTAGCCACAATGACCAACGGAGCACTTACTGCAAAGGCCGCCGGCACACTTACCGTGCAGGCGGCTTATGTCGAGGCTGCGCCAGCGGGCTCATCCCCAGCCTCAGCAACCGTTGCACCGCAAGATCTGACCGCATCGACTCAGGTCACCATCACCCCAGCCAGCGGGCCGGGTTCGGTCAACGTTCCCATCATCACCTGGAATACGCCGGCGGGGATCACATACGGAACAGCATTGAGCAGTACACAGTTGAGCGCGACAGCAAACGTGCCCGGAACCTTCACTTACTCACCGGCGCCCGGAACGGTGCTCAAAGCTGGTTCGCAGACGCTTTCGGTAACTTTCACGCCGACAGACACAAAAGCATATACCGCTGCTGTAGCTTCCGTTCAGCTTACGGTGACTCCGGCGGCTCCCTTGATCACCTGGGCTCAGCCGGCCCCCATTACGGCAGGAACAACCCTCAGTGCAGCCCAGTTGGATGCCGGCACGAGTGTGCCCGGAACGTTTATGTATAGCCCGACCGCAGGTACCATTCTGGCCGCCGGCACGCAACATCTGACGGCCGTGTTTACGCCAACCGATACGATCGACTATTTACCGGCGACGGCGCACGCCTCGATCGTCGTCAGTGCACAATCTTCGAGTCCGACAGGGATTGGTGTTCCTACCATTACCTGGAATGCGCCGGCGGAGATTCCCTACGGTACGGCGCTGAGCAGTAAGCAATTGGACGCAACCGCGAACGTACCGGGAACCTTCACCTATACACCAGCGGCCGGGACTCTACTGAAAGCAGGATCGCAGGTCCTGCTGGTTAACTTCACTCCTGCAGATACAAAGACTTATTCCGCGGTAACAGCTTCTGTGCTGCTTTCCGTTGTCCAGGGCACTGCAGCGATCACCTGGGCCACGCCGGCTGCCATTACGGCAGGGACCGCACTGACGACGGCGCAATTGGATGCCAAAGCGAGTGTGCCTGGCAGCTTCAGATACAGCCCCGCGGCAGGCACCGTCCTGCCGGCCGGCACGCAACAATTGACGGCCGTGTTTTCGCCCGCCGACGCGACTGACTATGCATCGTCTACGGTGCACACCTCGCTGGTGGTCGGTACAGCAGCAGGCGCTGCTGTCGCGATCAGCTGGAATTCGCCGGCTGCAATCTCCTACGGTACGGCCTTGAGCAGTGCGCAGTTGAACGCAACTGCAAATGTAGCAGGTACCTTCGCCTACACACCGGGGGCCGGAACCGTGCTCAAGGCCGGAGAACAGAAGCTTTCCGTCGTCTTCACAGACACAAAGACTCATGCCACAGCCACAGCCTCTGTGCAGCTCACCGTTAACCAAGCCAGTCCCGTGACCACCTGGGCTACGCCTGCTCCTGTAGCGGCAGGGACCGCCCTCAGTGCGACCCAACTGGATGCTACCGCGAATGTGGGCGGCAGCTTCAACTACAGTCCCGCCGCGGGAACCGTTATGGCAGCCGGCACGCAGCAACTGACGGCCGTGTTTTCGCCTACCGACAGCACCGACTATGCGTCCGCCACGGCGCACGCCTCGCTGGTCGTCAAAGCACCAGCCTCTGGATCGGGCGGAGGTTCAACGGGCCCCATAGGACCTCCGTCACGCCCGACGCTCACCGGGTGTGGAGGTCCAACCGTCAACGTGAACAGCAACATGAGCCAAAGCACTTTGCAAAGCGCCATCCAGGATGCTCCGCACTGTGCATTCGTCCTCTTTGCCGCAGGCACCTATACCATCACGGCGCCGATCTATGTGCCATGCAGCGTATCGTTGGGTGGACCGCCCGTGGCCTGGGCCCGGGGAGATGTCTATACGGCCAAAATCACGTCATCGGTCTCCGCCGGGAGCTATCCTCTCAACTTTCCTTCCTGCTCGACGGCGGCAAGCGTTCAATATCTGAGTTGCTACGGAGGACGGCCATCGCCGGACGGTGGCGGTTGCTTTTATGTCGCCGCGGGGGCCAGCAACTTGACCGTCACAGAAAATTATCTCTATGGAAACCAGGGAAATACCGGCGGCGGCAACTATCTGGAAGACAGCCTCTTGTATTTCGACGGCAGCAAGTCCGCAACCGTCGACAGCAACGACACAGTCACATGGAATCAGTTTGGACAACAAGGGGACTGTTCCAACCTCATGTCGAATTACTCCTACAGCGGGCTCAGCGGGAATGGAGGTTTTTGCAATGGCCTGGGGATTCACGACGGCATGTCCAATCTCAACGCCAACAACAACATTTTCAGCTATATGGAACAGGGCATGAAGGTTTTCGAAAATCAGGGTGAATGCGTCAATTGCTCCATCGAGTACAACGATTTCAACAACATCCACCGCATCAACTTTGAAACTCAGGCAAACATCGGTGGCAGTCAGCCGACCTCGATGTTTATCCGCTACAACTCGATCCACGACCAGTACGATACCAATTACGGCGCCTGGGGCTTCTCAGCAGCCAATGGTTGCAACTCAGGCTGCGTCACCAACACCGACTACAACGTGTTGATTAACAACATCCAGGCCGTCAACGGGGGGCAATATACCCCGGGTGCGATCGAGATTTGGGGATCCAACGGCACCACGGATAATTACAACCTGGTTCAGGGGTACTGGGCCAACGGCCTCGATACCAGTTCGACCGGTCAGTTTGTGGAGAACAACAATACCTTCTGCATGGCAGCCGGAGGAAGCACCACTGCACCGGGCACCGGAGGGTACTTTCAAGACGAAAATGAAAATCCTCAATCGTACACTCCTACAGCCACGGGAAATACCTTTTCCAGTTCGCCCACCTGCGCGCAAACCAGCGTAGCGCCCACAATTTCGCCGGCCAGCGGCACCTTTACCGGGTCGCAAACGGTAACTTTCACCGCTTCCGGTTCCAACCGCGACACTAACACCGGCGTTTGGTACACCACGGATGGAAGCACTCCCGTCCCGGGCTCCGGCACGGCGCAATACATTCAGAGCGGCGGCTCGGTTACGGTTACGACCAACACGGTCAAAGCAGTCGGCATGTGGGGTGCGCAGAATCAGCCGTATTCCTATCCGTCAGGCTATGGATACGTGCCCAGCGCGGTCGTCACGGCAAACTACACCTCCGGTTCGGTGGTCAAGCAGCCGAGTGCGAAAAGCCAATCTGCGCTCGCCGTTCCGCAAACAGCCCCGGCAGCAGAAGCCACGGCGGCAGGCAATCCAACGGCTACTCCGGCAGCGGCGGCGACTTCCATAGCCATCGTTCCTGCGCAAGCAGTCGTGGCTATCGGGAGCACAGCCCAATTAAAGGCGCTCGCAACCTTCCATGACGGTTCAACCAAAGACGTCACCACCGAGCTTGCATGGACGTCTTCAGACAGCCGCACCATCGCAGCAACTTCTTCCGGGTCGCTTTCAGGCCTGGCCACGGGTAAGGCGGTCATCACCGGCAGCTACCAGGGACTACAAGCCTCAGCCTCGGCCACCAGCTCCATCGGCGAAGTGGAGTGGAGCGGTCCAATCGTAATCTCGGAAGGCGGCACCTATTCCGGGAACTGGCAAAGCACCGATGCCAGGACTCCGGCAGTGACAGTAACGACCAAAGATGCTGTGATTATCGAGAACTCTCACATTCGCAGTGTGGGGAGTTTGATCAAGACGACGATTGCAGGCACAAATCTTACTGTGCGTAACAGTCTGGGTGTGGCCGCAAACGCAACCGTCAAAGGCCAACCCAACGGCGTCTTCCTCGAGGTCAGCTCGCCCATGAAGCTCGACGTGGAAAACAACTACATCGAGAACGCTCAGGGTGGGGTGATCGTGCACGGATACTCCGGCAATCGGGATGGAGAACAGACCATCGTGATCCGCTCCAACCGGGCGCGCAACCTCAACGGCCTGCTCAGCGACGGCAATGGAGGTTATTTGCCGGGAGAAGGCGCCAACCGCACCGCGGCACGCTTTATCCAGTTGGATAGTGTGCAAGCGGTGCCCGGTATCGACGTGGGCTGGAATGAGGTCATCAATTATCCCGGCCGCAGCCTGGTGGAAGACAATATCGACGTCTACCGCTCAGGCGGAACGCCCAACCGGCCGCTGGAGATTCACGACACCTATATCCAGGGCGCCTACCCCTACCGGGCCGCCCAGGATGCTTACACCGGCGGCGGCATCAAGACCGACGCCAAGGCCGGCGACAACGCGCAAGAGGTTCCTGCTTTCAACAGCATTCACGATAACCAGGTGGTGGGAACGGTGAACTACGGGATTGCGTTCACTGCCGGCCACGATAACGTAGCGGCCAACAATCGGGTCGTCTCCAGCGGCCTGCTGGCGGATGGGACCAGGATTGCGGCCCAAAACGTAGGCATGGCAGACAGCAATGCCACCGCCGACGGCAGCATGTACAACAACACCATGCGCGACAACCTCATCGGCTGGACGTGCTGGAGCGCCTCCTGTGCTGCGGAGGGCTATCGCAAGGATCAATACTTCCCTGCTTCGCCTGCCGACTATGCCACTAACTCTGTCCTGGCAGCCGGACGGATCAGCCTGAACACGGAAAACAATGAATACCAGGTCTGGACAAACAAAATGGCCGCCGCGGGAGTTGCGGTCGGTCCATCGTTCTAGACATCTAAAAATGGGGCGGAAGAATGTTGAGTGGGTTCCGGCTCAGACTGATTTCTGAGGGAAAATTCAGGTTTCAAAAGCGAGCCCTGGGCCACCCACTCATTTCCTGAAGATTGCAGTATCAGTTTCGACGGCGCATTCAAGCCGGCGCGGCTCTTTCCAAAAAGGGAGAGCCGCGCTTCATTTTTGGGCTACGATAGGTTGGCTGAGCTGCATTCTTAAACTTTCGTACTGGTTTTAGGCTGAAATGTGTCATTCTTGGTATCGGATCGGTTGAATCCGGTTTTTGGGAAAACCGAACCATGGGGCACGCGGACAGTTACAGTTGTCGATGGTCAAGGTGGAAGGCCGCGCGAGTTGGTCCCACAGTTCGAAAAATAGTTCTCATAGCTCCAGGGAAACATGCTGAAACACTGTCTTTTGCTTCTGCTGGTTGCTCTCACAATACCTGCCTGGGCCCGGAACTGGAATGCGAGCACGGACTGGCGGGCGACCGGTAATGGAAAAACGGACGACTCCCCTGCTATCCAGCGGGGCGTGGCCGCAATGCGGTTCGGAGACACCGTGGTGTTTCCGGCGCCAGGGAGTTATTTCGTAGCCTCGACAGTTAGCTTTAAAGCCCCTGGAATAAGGGTTAAGTGTGAGCCCGGCGCTGCACTTGTGGGACCAAACAAGGGCACAGACATTTTTGCCAATCTTCAATCGGATACGGCTATCGGCGGTTCCGTCACCACGGGATGCATCTTCAGAGGCGGTGGCATTCAGGCCTACGGAAGGGGCGGTGACGGTGGGCAGACCCTCGACCAGACTATTTTCAACCTGACCTTCACCTACAACACGTTTGAAAATATGACCTATGGCCCGAACAACTTTCGTTCCAATGGAGGAATTTTCATTGGAGGCGGTTCGAACCACGTGGTCATCAGGCACAATACGTTTTCCAATATCATGCCCTACGACAACGGGTATAACGCGGCGGGCAAGACCTACCTGGAGCAATATGACCCGGACGGCGATTCGGCCCGGGCCGCCATCTGGTTCTATGGAGGGTCGAATTACTCCATTGACCACAATACGTTCCTGCACGATTACCAAAACATCAAAGCCTGCGAGGGGCAGCAGTTTCAGGCTCAGAACATATTGATTCACCACAACTTCTCCGATTCACATCATCGGATGTTTATGGAGATCAATACCGGTAACGGATGCGGCAATGCCACTTACAACGCCGGTATTGATAACTTTCAGGTCTACGACAACTACGATGTCAACGCCGGTGGCCAATATCCCGAGGCAAATACTTTCGGCCTATCCGCACCTTTTGCAAGAGCCAAACAACCAGGAAGCAACGTCTATACATCAATCCCTATGAGTGGAGTAGTTTGGTACAACAATCTACTCAAAGGGGTGGTCAATAACAACCAATACGTCGGGATCGGCATCGAAGTGGGCGCCCGCGGTATGAAGATCTATAACAACACGGTAATGTCTCAATGGCCAACCGCAGGTTATGCGTTTGGAGGTACGGACGGCGGTTCGATGCAGGACAATTACGCCTGCCTCATCACTCCGTCACGGGCACAAACCGCATATTTCGGGGATTCCAACGGTAAGAGCACCACCGCCTACCTGCGCAACCGAGTTGATGGGGATTGTGTCCAGGGCCTGCGATCAATGGCAGTTTCTTTGGGACCGGTGACCAACACCAGCGGTATTTTGACCGCCACAGCCAGCGTGGAAACGGTCGAATTTGGAACGCAGGGCGTAGTGTTCGCCGTTGACGGCCGATATGTATCTGCGGTTGTGGGCGCCGGACCTTATACGCTGAATTACGGAGCCGCAGGTCTGGCGAGCGGCTTGCACACGGTCACGGCAACAGCGGTTGATGCCGTTGGGTTGCTGGCGGTATCCGGAACCCAGAGTGTTTCAACAAGCAGTGGCGTGGGTCCGGGCGGCCCAATCGGTCCAAATGTTGATCCTGGAAAGCAGGACTTCGATATTGCCGGCAATGCGGACGACCCTATTAACGGAATGCACTGAAAGACGTTCATTGATTTACTGACTCACTGATTACTGTATTACCTTGGGAACCCTCGTGAAGATTACCGAAACGACTTGTTTTTGGCTGTAAACTGCGCCGTTTGTACAGTGACCCTTATACTTTGAGTTCAATCTAAGCAGTTGGAGGGCCCTCTCGTGAGTTCAGCCACAGATCAGTATCTGCATCCCATTTTGTCCCCGGCGTCTCAAGAAAAAGCTCGGGTGAATATTCTTGGGGTGGGTGTGAGCGCTCTGAACATGGAGACAGCTCTGCTGGAAACTGAGCAACTGCTCGACCGGGGACAGCAAGGGTACATCTGTGTAACAGGTGTGCACGGGATCATGGAGGCGCAATCGGACGAGGGGTTTCGCGATATTCTCAATCGGTCTTTTCTGACCACGCCGGACGGCATGCCGACAGTTTGGCTCGGCCGCATGCAGGGTTTCAAGCATATGAGTCGTGTGTACGGGCCCGACTATATGCTTGGTGTCTGCGAACGTTCCGTCACCCGGGGATACCGGCACTTCCTCTATGGCGGGAAGCCGGGTGTGGCTGAGGAATTGCAGGCTGCGCTGACCCGAAAGTTTCCGGGGTTGCAAATCGTGGGTACCTACACGCCCCCGTTCCGTCCGCTCAGCCCGGAGGAAGAAGATGATCTCCGCTCCCAACTTCAGGCCTGTCAGGCAGATGTTCTCTGGTGCGGGTTGAGCACGCCGAAGCAAGAGCGGTTTATGGCTGCTTATTGCCAACGCATGCCTGTGAAGTTGATGGTCGGTGTCGGTGCGGCCTTCGACCTGCTCAGCGGGAACCTGAGTGAAGCGCCGGATTGGATGAAGAACGCCGGATTGCAGTGGCTGTACCGGTTGATGAAGGAGCCCGGACGCCTATGGCGCCGCTACCTGCTGAACAATCCGAAATTCACCTGGCTGACGTTCCTACAGTTAACCGGACTGAAAGGATTCCGCATGAGTTAGTTATCTTCTACCGACCTTTCCTGACCACCGAAGCCGGCAAGTTGTCATCTACTTCTCGGGCTTGGATCGCCTTGGCATCGTCGGCAAAAATATCGCTGAGCGGGCCTTAATTTAGCATAGAAGCATGCTGAAATGTTGTCTTCCACTGCTGTTCGGCTGTCTCGTCATGCCCGCTTCCGCGCGCACGTGGGATGCCAAGACAGATTGGAGAGCGAGGGGCGACGGAAGAACTGACGACTATGCTGTAATCCAGCGCGGCATGGCGGCGATGGCCTCGGGAGACACGATCGTGTTTCCCGCCCCTGGCAGTTATTACCTCAGATCCACTGTTCACTTCAAAGTCAGCGGAGTCAGGGTGAAATGCCAGCCAGGAGCATCGCTGGTCGGAGCAAACAATGGCACGGACATCTTCGACAACATCCAGTCAAACACGGCCATAGGGGGGTCAGCCACGACCGGTTGCATTTTCAACGGTGGAGGCATTCAGGCCTACGGAAGAGGCGGCGACGGAGGCCAGACCCGCGACCAGGCAATCACCAACCTGACTTTCACCTACAACACGTTCGAGAATATGACCCACGGGCCAAACAATAACTTTCGAACCAATGGAGCCATCTTTCTCGGTGGCGGCTCCAGCAACGTGGTCATCCGCCACAACACATTTTCGAACATCATGCCGTACGATGATGGCTACAATGTAAACGGTAAAACCTACTTGCAACAGTACGATCCTGACGGCGATGCAGCGCGAGCCGCCATCTGGTTTTATGGCGCACTAAATCTGGAAATTGACCACAACACTTTTCTTCATGACTACCAGAATATAAAAGGTTGTCAGGCTCAGTCGGATCAGGCCGATAAGATTCTCATTCACCATAACTATTCCGACTCCCATCACCGGATGTTCCTCGAAATCAACGGTGGAGGCGGTTGCGGAAATCCTGCGTTCAATTCCGGGATCGCTGTTTTCGAAATTTATGACAACTTCGACAATAATGCCGGCGGGCCCCATCCGGGATCGAACAGCTTCGGCTTTTCGGCACCCCTCCCGAATCAGCCAATGGGCCGCATGGTTTGGTACGGCAACGTGTTCAAAGGAGTGGTGGATAACAACGAGAATGTGGGCATCGGGATGGAAGTTGGTGGCGAACGCATGAATATCTACAACAATACCGTGATGGGCCAATGGCCCTGCGCAGGTTGCGCTTTCGGTGGTACCAAGGGCGGATACATGCAGAACAACTACGCCTGTATCATCACTCCCTCGCGTTACGCCACTGCCTCTTTTGCTGAAGAGCATGGAGCTCATTCCACAACGGTTACTTTTCGTGGAAATATTACGCCGGGAGCGTGCCCTGCAGGCCTGCGTTCGCTGGCAATCTCTTTGGGAACGGTTACAAACACTTCCGGTACGCTGAGAGCCATCGCCACGGTTACCACTGTCGAGTACGGGATCCAGGGAGTAGTTTTCGCGATCGACGGCCACTACGTGAGTGCGGTGATGGGCGGTGGACCCTATGAGTTAAATTATGGTGCGGCGGATCTTACCAGCGGTACCCACAGCTTAACGGCCACCGTGGTAGACGCGGTTGGCGTTCTCGCCTCATCCGGGAAGCAAAGCGTAAAGACGACCAACAAAGTCGGACCCAGTGGCCCAATCAGCGGAAACATCGATCCTTCACGCCAGGACTTCGAGATCGCCGGCAACGCAAACGACCCCATTAATGGACGCCCTTAACTCTCGGCCCGCGGTTCGTAGCCGCCCTGTTCTTTGGCGCACAGGACACTCCTGGTTCAGTTCCAAAGTGCGAAGCAGTGAAGGATCTTTGGCCGAAAAGTGAATACTCGAGGAGGCGGCGCCGGATTCGTATCCAAGCGCGACCTCCTCGATTCTTACAGTTCGCTTTCAGTTTTGTCCTTCCGCTCATCCACAAAGGGGTAAAGGGGCAAGGTCAGTCCGTCAAAAACTTGGACCGATCTTGATCCCAGCGGAGGCGGTCTTGTTGAACCACACGTAGTATTCGCTATCCTCCATGTTCTGTGTGATTGGACGGGCTGCCATCGGCGAGTTATTGGAATAGTCGCCGGGTGAGGCTGGGAAGTATTGGTCCCTGCGGTATCCCTTGGCAGCACATGCGGCGGTCCAGCAGGTCCAGCCAACGACGTTGTCATGCATCGTGTTGTTGTAGAGACTGCCCCGCTCAGCGTTGCCATGTGGATCTGTGTTGCTTAGACCCACCTGTTGCGCGGCAATGATCGTCCCATCGGCCAGCATTCCGCTGGAGACGACCCGATTGTTGGCCGCTACGTTATCGTGGCCGGCAGTGAACGCAATCCCATAGTTCACCGTGCCTACCACCTGGTTATCGTGAATGCTGTTGAAAGCAGGAACCTCTTGCGCGTTGTCGCCGGCCTTGGCGTCGGTCTTGATGCCGCCGCCGGTGTAAGCATCCTGGGCGGCCCTGTAGGGGTAGGCGCCCTGGATATAGGTGTCGTGAATCTCCAGCGGCCGGTTGGGCGTTCCGCCTGAGCGGTAGACGTCGATATTGTCTTCCACCAGGCTACGGCCGGGATAATTGATGACCTCATTCCAACCCACGTCGATACCGGGCACCGCTTGCACGCTGTCGAGTTGGATAAAGCGCGCCGCGCTGCGGTTGGCGCCTTCACCCGGCAAATAACCTCCATTGCCGTCACTGAGCAGGCCGTTGAGGTTGCGCGCCCGGTTGGAGCGGATCACGATGGTCTGTTCTCCATCCCGATTGCCGGAGTATCCGTGCACGATCACCCCACCCTGAGCGTTCTCGATGTAGTTGTTTTCCACGTCGAGCTTCATGGGCGAGCTGACCTCGAGGAAGACGCCGTTGGGTTGGCCTTTGACGGTTGCGTTTGCGGCCACACCCAGACTGTTCCGTACAGTCAGGTTGCTGCCAGCAATCGTCGTCTTGATCAAACTCCCCACACTGCGAATGTGAGAGTTCTCAATAACGACAGCATCTTTGGTCGTTACTGTCACTGCCGGAGTCCTGGCATCGGTGCTTTGCCAGTTCCCGGAATAGGTGCCGCCTTCCGAGATGACGATTGGGCCGCTCCACTCCACTTCACCTATGGAGCTGGCGGCCGAGGCTGAGGCTTGTAACCCCTGGTAGCTGCCGGTGATGACCGCCTTACCCGTGGCCAGGCCTGAAAGCGACCCGGAAGAGGTTGCTGCGATGGTGCGGCTGTCTGAAGACGTCCACGCAAATTCTGTGGTGACATCCCTGGTCGAACCGTCACTGAAGGTTGCGATTGCCTTTAACTGGGTTGTGCTCCCAATGGCCACGACTGCTTGCGCAGGAACGATGGCTACGGAAGTCGCCACTGCCGCTGACGCTGGAGTAGCCGTAGCGTTGGCTGCCACGGTAGTTTCTGCTGCCGGGGCTGCCTGCGGAACGACTAGCGAAGAACGGTTTTTCGCACTCGGCTGCTTGACCACCGAGCCGGAGGTGTAGTTTGCCATGACGACCGCGCTCGGCACATACCCGTAGCCTGCGGGGTAGGATTTCGGTTGGTTTGCAGCGCCCCACATGCCGATTGCTTTTACCGTGGTTCCCGGAGTCACAGAAAATGGGCCGGTATACAGCGTCGAAGAAGTGGTGGGCGTGCTGCCGTCGGTGGTGTACCAGACGGAGGTGTTCGCCCCGGCATCCGCGAGCGTGACCGTGGTCGCTGCGGAGACAGCGCCGGCGGCGGGGCTTATCGTCGGGGCAACAGAAGTTTGAACGGATACCGTGCCAGAGATAGTATTCCCGCTCTCGGACGGCGCAGTTTTCCCCCCTCCTCATTGCAGTAAGCGGAGGCCACCGCGCCGTTCCATGTGCCGGTTACCTGGATGATATTGTTGCTCGATTCCCAGGGCGACTTGCCGAAGCCCCACTGAATTCCGCAGCCCCAGTTACCCTGGATAACATTATTATTTTCTTGTCCTGTTCCCCAAAACTCAAAGGCGCCGGGAATGTATTCGTTGCCAGCGTTACCGCAGCAGAGCGGCGATATGTTGGCGATCATCAGGTTGCCACTGGCATTCGTATTTCGGTTTGGAGTTGAACCGTCGTACTGAGGAAGGGACAAGCCCCACGACCCATAGCCAGGGTCATACTGGTCATGAACACTGTTGTAGTTGAACGTCATGGTTGGATTGGGCGTTGCCTGGGCCTCAATGGAAATACGATGAATGTTACTGAAATCGTTACTGTTGACGGTCGCGGTGCTAAGAAACTGATCAGGGTTTGTCCCGCCCTGGCTTCCGCCTTCGTAGAACTTCACGCCCTGCTCTTGATGAAAGAAATTGTTGTTCTGAATGACCAGATTCGCCACGATGCTGTGGACACCGACGCCTGCACACTGGCCGCCGCCGGCACTATAGCCGCCATCATAGGTGAATCCGTTCATCACGTTAGAACAATCCGCCGCCGATCCAAACTGGTTCCACTCGATGGTGATGTTGCTATCAGTGTTGCCTGGTGCCGCCCCATCCAGCCATATCAGCGTATCGACTTCGTTGCCAGACGTAGCATTCCCTTGATTGCCATAGAGAGTGTTGTGCGTAATGGTGAGATTGCTGGTAGGAGAGGCGACATATATGGAGCCGCCGCCGTCTGGCGAGGGGTTATTTCCGTTGAACCCCAAGTACTCAATCGTGAGGCCCCCGGTGCAGGCGCTTAAAGACATCATCCAGTTATTGGACACACCGCTTGACAAGATGGCGGTTGGTGCGGTTCCGTACGCGACCGGTGGACCAGTGATGGTTAGGTTTGTAACGCAGGGAATAGTTAATTGGCTTGACACCTTGTAGGTACCGGCCGCGAAAACGACCAATCCGCAGTTCGACGCCGAATTGATCGTGCTCTGCAGCGCGCTCTCGCTCATGCCGCTGTTCAGGTTGATAGTAGGACCACCACATCCTGTCGGAGGCGGCGGGGTCGGTCCGCTCCCCGGGCCCTGCGAAGCTGAACCCACGACCAACGAAGTGTGTGCGGTGGCAGACGCATAGTCGGTTGCATCGGTAGGTGAAAACACGGCCGTCAGTTGTGTGTGCCCGCTGCCAGAACGGCGCCTGCCGCGGGGTTGTACATGAAGCTGCCTGGAACGTTCGCTGTGGCATCCAGCTGTGTCGCACTGAGTGCTGTGCCGGGGGCGATGGGTGCCGGCGTAGCCCAGGTGATGACCGGAGTGGCCTGATTAACGGTAAGCGTCACAGTGGCTGTCGCGGCAGAATAGGTCTTTGTGTCCGTCGGCGTGAAGGTGGCAGAGAGCGTCTGGGTTCCCGCTCCGAGCACGGTTCCGGCCGCCGGGGTGTAGGCAAAGGTGCCCGGCACGTTCGCCGTCGCGTCCAATTGCGTCGTGCTCAAGGCTGTGCCGTATGAGATTGCCGCCGGGGCATTCCACGTGATGGTGGGAACGTTGCTCGTACCGGCGGCGGTGATGGTGACCTGCGCCGAGGCGCTC
This sequence comes from uncultured Acidobacteriaceae bacterium, assembly GCA_963826875.1. Lineage (GTDB taxonomy): Bacteria > Acidobacteriota > Terriglobia > Terriglobales > Acidobacteriaceae > PALSA-350. The sequence continues at coordinate 490,350 of CAWGYP010000008.1, forward strand.
AGGTTCTGAGGTGTGACCGATGCCGACGCCGGAGAAGTGCCGGCTGGAGCAGCTTCAACATAAGCAGCCTGCACGGTCAGAGCGCCGGGCGCTTTTGCGGTAAGCGCGTTGTTGCTCATGGTCGCTAGAGCGGGGTTCGACAATGTCCATTTTGTACCCGCAGTTACATCCTGGGTTGTACCATCGCTCAGATGGGCTACAGCCTTCAATATTGCGGCGCCACCAACGCTCAGGGTTGAAGGTGTTGCTGTAACCGTCAGAGAGTCGAGGGATTGGGACGAGGGGCTACCACATCCTGCTAACAAAACCAACAAACCGCACAGGAGCCCGGAACACACCCGTGGCGTGGGGGAAAAACGCATTCATTGCCTCGTCAATTTCGGAGATTCGAAGCAGCGCAGCCTGGGGAAGAGGCCATTTCTTAAGGCGCGAACGGGCTTCGCATCCTTGAGACACGTTGTTGCCGCCGGCGAAATTTATTGTCGTGTTGGTGTTACTATGCGCGTGTCTCCGACCACGCAGCAATCACACTGAATAGGCATTACGATAGTTGTAACTAATTGATTTTAAAGGGAATATGGCGTGAAGTTTTTGCGCGGAGAGTGAATATTTGAGGGCTGCATCGTGTGGATTTTCCCCGTTGACAGAGAGGAGAACGGCGAGGTGAAGCCGATTCGAGGTGCTTCCAGGTTTTTCTTGGGAAAAATGCAAAAATTACTCGATATTCCCAAAGAAGTACCAATTAACTCGCGCATGGAACAGCAGTACTGCGGTTTTCTTCGTCCCTTCCTACGCGATACGCGACCCTAAGGCCCAGACCTCTCATTTAAGCCTCGGGCCGTAGAAGATAATGCGATACGCCGACGACCGTCAGGAATCGGCAGTTCTTCAACCTGCAATGCTTGCAGGTTCGGCTGAATAGGTTCACCCAAATCCACAACAAACATCCGACCATCATGGAAGAGCTTCTTCCGGCGTTGTCCAAGAGCTAGCGCATCGTCCTGAAAATCGAAGGCAATCTGCGCTCCCTTGCGGAGCCACACATTCACGTTTAACGCCAGGCGGTCGCCGAACAGCGCGCGGCTGAAGCTGGCCTCATCTCCATACGAATAGGCTAGATAACGGATGTCGTGGCGTACCAGGTAATCGGCAAGCGCCTCCGGCCCTTTGAAGATCGGAATTCCAGGGGGCAGGCTCGCTCCGCCGGGGAGGTCATTGACATAGATCGGATTTCGCTTGAAATCCAAGAGAAAATTCTTATCCAGTCTGACCAGCACCTTCTCTCCAGGGGGGATGGTGCGCTGCATATCCCGATACTCGGAGACTTCTGACGGGGTGTCTATGTTCTTCCCGGTGAGTGCAAATTTCAGCGCTGCAAGACGCCAACTCTTCTGCTCCGACATAAACCCGTGCCAGCCGGTACCACACAACATGCCAAGCAGCAACACGGTGGCAAGGTTGTGGCGGGACATCAATGGCGAACTGGAAAGCGAGGACCATGCAAAGCCGGCCAACTCCTGTATCAGCAGAAATAGTGCAGTAGCAAAAAGGATTGCAAAGCTGTAACGGTACATCTGCACTGCACCAGTGCTTATACCGATAAATACAACATCGACCAATAGACTCATTACGATCACAAGGTCGATCAGCCTATCCCGTCGATTTTGCCGAAACGCCAGGAAGACTAACCAGACCTCGATTGCCAGAACCGCGCCAATCGCGTTCGCCAGGCCGTTCATAAATGCCAGAACGTTGTGCATTCCCATGGCGGCGGTGGGCAGAAGATAAGTGCCGTAGCGAGAGCCATGAAACCCTTTGCCGAAAATCGGGTAGAACAATGTCGCCGATGACCGGTAGGAATCCAGCATCCACGGCAACAATAGCGTCACGATCAGCGCCATGCAGAAGCCCGCTCTTGCCAATGTTCTTAGCTTGTTTGGAAGCCGAAACAGCTGGAGTCCGAAATAGCCCAGAAAGAAAACGCCCGCCATGGGTGCAAACGTCGTCTTAAGCGAGGTTAGGGATGCGAGCACTACAGCCAAAAGCGATAACGAATTAAGCTTTGGCTCCCACACCGTTCGATCAAGCAGGTCAAACAGGAGGACTAGCAAGACAATTCCGCAGTAAACGGCGGTAATGTTCGAAACCGGCGCGGGGAAGCTGCTAGCGGCAACTAATAAAACCACGATCCATTCGATCGGAATCCTCTTGCGCCGCATAATCTCGAGCAACAGCAACAAGAGGATGACAAACGCCACCCCTTCATCCATCAGACGAAGGTTCCTAACTTCACCCGTGAGGCTCAGGGGGAAGGTGTCTAAAAAGAATTTGCCACCCAGCGAGGACACTATGCGCCGTTCGCTGAACGGATCTGGCCCCAAATGACCTGTTTGAAGCATTTTGACCGGAAAGACAAAGTATGCGTGGTAGTCGTCCTGCGGGTGGAACTGCCCAGGCGATACCGCGGTGGCATAGATAACCACTGTCACGCCAACTAAAATAAGGACGCCGATCGACATCGTCCATCTGGATCGCAGGTACGCCCAGGCCGACATTACCGAGTCGCGCGCGAGCCGGGCGGACTGCGCTCCGGCAAACGCTGCAATCAAAAGCCCTGCTACGAGATAGCCGCGTACGACTCCTGGCGAAATCAGGGAAAACCAATTGAGAATGCCGCCAACTGTTGTACTGACAGCCATCCCTACCGCTGCGTTAAACCCCAACCCGGTACCGAGCTTAATCCCCAGTACTTTGATGACTAACCAGCTCCAGCCGGCAAAGGAACATATGATTCCGAGGCCGATCGCGAATGCCAGGAAGAAATCTCTCATAGATAGCCGTGCCTCGATTCAAAAGGTGCACCCGGTCTCGCGCGGCCGAACCGCACTTCACACATATACTCGGACGAGGGTTTAGCCACTCTCTCGGCCGAACGCGAATGAATGGAACGTTACGTCAAACCCATAACCATAGTGGATAAGTCAACTGGGATTCATATAAGCAAAATCAGCGACCTCAGGGGCTGTGTCTTGGGCGGCGACGCGGTACATCTCACGTTGGGCAAGCATTGGGCCAAGAAAAAGTCCGACCATGAGATACAAAAAGATGCCAGCGTGGGGCGTTTCGTAAGAATTCCCGAAAAATGAACCGATGAATTGATACGAGTAATACGAGAGACCAAACACCAGCCCGGTCTCCTTAAAGGCTCGCCAAAGAAGTAAAAATACACAGACCTGCAACCAGAAGAATATGGCAACCCCGATGCAACCGGAGTAAGCAAGCGCAAAATAGAAAATACTATGTGGTGATCTTGTGCCTCCCCTCTCAACGTCTGCACTGGCAAGCCTCCCGAGAGGATAACCGTAGCCAAGCCCGAACATCATGGTATTGGCGCTCTGCGAAACCTCTGATCGAATGTCTCCCCACCAGTGGGTTCTCCAATAAACCGTTCCATAGTAAAAACGAGCATTACCAGCGCCGCCGCCCACAGTCTCGGCCAGCTCCGGACTTATTGATGCCGCCATGCGAGCTACCGTCTCGCGAGCCGAAATCTCTCCACCCCGCCCAGGTAAGGCAGGAAGCTTGAAATCCGCAACGAACGCAAAGAGCAACAAGACAAAGGCGAAACCGCTGAAGGCATACACGCGACGCATTTTCTTTGAGAGAAATCCCCATACGATCAGGCCCAGGCCCAGGCCCAACCAATCGGCCCTCTCCTGGTTGGCAATGATCAAACACGTGAGGACGAGTATTGGGAGCCAATACCGTTGAAGATTCGGTTCATATGCCAGGAGACCCAACAAAATTTCCGAGCCCGAGCCTGGGGCTCCGAGTAGATCCAGGTTATTGCCCGGTAGGATCCCGGTCAACGATAACTTTAGCTTACTGAAGAAGAGAAAATAGAGAGGAGTATAGATCACCATGAACCACGCCACATACCGTATGTATCTGCGAATGAGATTGCTGTGGCGGGCGCCCACCCAGATGCCCAGAAATACGTAAACCGGGCAAATATTGAAGACTAGAATCTGGAGTGCGGTGAAAAATGGATAACCCAGCAAGACCCCGTAAATCAGTTCACCAAAGCCGTATACGAGGGAAACCAGAATGGCCCATGCCAATCCGCCCAAGGGATCCCCTGGTCGAGTCAAAGCAGCGTACCAGCGGTTCCACAGTACCCGCGGGTCAAAGAGAAGTAGGATACCCAGGGCAAGACCGAGAAAACCAGATGCCTTCCCGAGCAGCATGGACCCCCACATGAAAAGCACAACAATCTTGGTCCATCTCTCGGAGCTGCGGAATTCCTTTAGCATGGCCTTCCCGGTTGAACTGCAAAGTGGATGGGGCCCTTAAGTCCGAATTGAAGATAGTTGTCGACGTACTGCTGAAACGAACCGAACGCGACTATAAACCGCTCCTTAGAGACAAGACCGGCTCTGCGTGAAGCAGGCGCACCTTGTTGTCCGAAGTCTGACGTGCATCCTGAAGCAGAGACTTTACCGTCGGAAGAGCTTTAGCGCGCACGACTACCTGATATCCAAAAAGGCTTGGAGTTATTTTGTTGAGAAAGGAATTCACTTTCAGTAGAAACCGGCTCCAGGGACCATCTCCTATTGCCAATGGAAAGGGAGCCGGTACCGCCTTCCTCTCGAGGACCACAAAGCCGGATTGCTCAAGTAGCCTGACTAACGATGAGGAGGTGAACAAACGAGCGTGGGTCAGATCCAGAATACCCCGTCGGCCGTAATTAAATTGACCGATCATTAGCATGAAACGGGTTACGATGAACGCGACATTTCCTGTGCTTATGATGAGTTCGCCTCTCAGGCTGGTGCGCAATTCGTCTAAGAAGTCTTCTGGAGAAGCCATATATTCCAGCACATCCAGCATCAAGACATAATCAGCTGACTCCACCTGTATATCCGCCAACCCCTGGTTCAGGTCACAGAGATAGAAAGAGTCGAAACGATGCTCTTGAAGCTGTAATTTGTCCACGCCGGCGACCCAGCAGCCTTTCTGGTCTTTGAGCGCGCGCGACAAATAGCTGGATCCGCAACCCAGATCCAGGACTCGCGACTTTGCCGGAATCATATTAAGCGCAAAGGACTGCGGGCTTTCAAACCCGAGTTTAGGTTGATCTTGAGGGATAGAAGGAGCGCAATCATATCGTCTGTCATAGAACAAGCTCCACTCTTGCAATCGGGCCCGTAGGGTGGCTAGCACTACGTTGATCGCATAGGGGATCCCGTTTACGCGGCATATCTCATCGCCGTAGTGTGTCGGAATTGGCAGCTCGACGATTGGCAGCTTGGCTACTACAAGCTGAATAATGATCTCTGTGTCGAAGTGGAATCCATTTGAGTTCCGTTCGAACGGTATAGATCGAAGCGCGTCTACGGAGTAGATCCGGTACCCGGAGTGGAACTCCGATAAGTGAGTTCGTAATAGCCGGTTCTGGATCCAGGTAAGGATCCTGTTTCCTATGTATTTATAAAGCGGCATGCCGCCTTGTAACGCACCGTTCGGCGTGATCAATCGAGACCCGAACACAGCTGCGGCGCCAGTCTGCACCAACGGCTTAATCAGATCCGGTAGGCACTCGGGTGCGTACTGACCGTCGCCGTGGAGCAATGCAACGAAATCAAACCCATTGTCGATGGCATAGCGGTAGCCAAGTTTTTGGTTGCCCCCATAGCCTTGGTTTGCAGGGTTGAACAAAACCCGAATCTTAAACGGTATGTCGACGCGTCTGCTGAGCTCGTGGCTCAACTGAAAAGTCTTGTCTTTAGACGAATCATCGATAATAAGAAGCTCGAAGTCGTATTCGTCCAGTAATTCGGCAGGAACGCGCCGGACAACGTCCGCAATTGTGGTTTCAGCATGATAGGCAACTACAAAGATCAAAACGCGTTGTTTCATTTCATAGCCTTGAGCAATAGCCTCACCGAGGCTTGGAGGTTTGTTCGATGATCGAGGCCTGTTTACTGCGATACAAAATTCTTGAAGCAAAGCTCGCGTTGCGAAGTTCCGGGGCCTTAACGCGGGGCGAATAACAGAGGCGATTTTGAGGTATGCAAAAAGGAGCGGAAGTTTCGAATCAGCGGCAGATCAAACGTTAATGAATTTCAGTTAATGAAGTTTTCTTTATGAAACTGAACGCATGGTAGGCTTTGCAATTTGGCACGTAAAATACACAATAGTAACCACGGTATTTACTAGTATGTATATATTTACGGTTTAGGCGAATTCTGCCGTCGTCGCCAAGCCACAACACGATGCGCAAGTTAAAGAACGGTAGGCGTTTGTGTACCGCGCGAAGGGGCTGTTAAACGACCTCTTTGTCGGCCTTCAGCAGCAGAGATCACGCCCAATGCCGCCGAATTGCCGGCTTGGTACAGGATGCTGTAGCGCCTGCTTGCTGCAAACTTTCCTGACTCGGCCGGCCAGGATCGTGAAAACGGTCTCGGCGCTCCCTCTTCACGTCTCTTCCCCAAAACGTCTACTGGGCCAGAGTAACTTGCTGGATACGGGGCGGGGTGTCCGAATTTAACATCTTGTTATTCCCTGATCACTAATTCTTAACAGAGCAGAATTAATGCTGGACTCCGTGTCAATTTGAAGGAGCCCTGATGCAGAAGCTCGTAGCAACTTCGTTAGCCTCGTTGATGTTTGCCGGGACATTTGCCAATCCAACCGTCGCGGCAGCGCAATCGGGCACCGCCACACCGATCAAGCACCTCGTTGTCATTTATCAGGAAAATGTCTCATTCGACCACTATTTCGGCACCTATCCAAAGGCCTTCAATCCTGCTGGACAGCCGCGCTTTATAGCGAAGACCGGAACGCCCGCGGTGAATGGTTATACCGACGGGTTGCTCTACAACAATCCGAATGCCCTGAACACGGTTAACGCAGACGGAGCGACCAACCCCTTCCGCCTCGATCGTACCCAGGCCGCAACCAGCGATCAGGACCACGACTACACGCCGGAACAGCAGGCGTTTCACGGCGGGTTGATGGATTCGTTTCCCAAATACACAGGCACACCCGGTCCCCCGCCCAATGGCCAGCCGACGACTGGGCTCGTGATGGGCTACTACGACGGCAACACCGTCACCGCATATTGGAACTATGCCCAGCGGTTCGCCATGAGTGACAATTCATTCGGCACCAACTTTGGTCCTTCGACTCCTGGCGCCATCAACCTGATCTCAGGCCAAACCAACGGCGTGAGTGACCAGGTGAACGCCACCGGGGATGTCATCTCAGACGGTGGTGGCGGATACACCTTGGTCAGCGACGCGGACCCGGTCGGGGATGTTTGCTCCACCACCACCGGGGCGCAGGTTGCGCTCAGCGGACAAAACGTCGGTGACCTGCTCAATGCGGCCGGCATCAGCTGGGGCTTCTTCGAAGGCGGATTCGACCTGACGATTAAGAATGCTAACGGAACCACTGGATGCAGCCGGAGCACCACTTCCGTGGTAACGATGACCGACAAGGCCGACTACATCCCGCACCATCAGCCGTTCCAGTACTACACCTCCACCCAGAACCTGAAGCACACCCGGCCGACTTCACCCAGCACGGTTGGCATCAACGGCGACCCTGCAAACCATCAGTACGATATCCACGACTTCTACGACGCCATCAAAGCCGGCAACTTCCCCACGGTCAGCTTCCTCAAGGCGCCGGGTTATCAGGATGGCCACGCAGGCTACTCCGATCCGTTGGACGAGCAGACGTTCGTGGTCGGTGTCATCAACTTTCTGCAGCAGCAGAAGGACTGGGCGAATACCGCAGTGATCATCGCCTACGACGACTCTGACGGCTGGTACGACCACCAGATGGGTCCGATCGTGAACCAATCCGCTACTGCCATGGATGCCCTGACCGCCCCCGGCCAATGCGGGACTGGAGATGGCGCCCTTGCGGGTGTCACCATCCAAAAAGCACAAGGACGTTGCGGGTATGGTCCACGTCTTCCTCTTCTGGTGATCTCACCCTACGCCAAGCAAAACTATGTCGATCACACGGTGACTGACCAGAGCTCGATCCTGCGGTTTATCGAGGACAACTGGCTGGGCGGCCAACGGATCACGGGCTCCTTCGATAACCTGGCCGGCCGCTTGAACTCGATGTTTGAGTTCAAGAACCCCGACACCACACCCTACATTCTTGACACTTCAACCGGTTTGGTTACGAAATAACCATCACATTGCTGTTTGTTTGACAGGGCAAAGGGCTTCGTCCCTTTGCCCTCTTGATTTATGTTGCTTGAGTGAGGCTTTTCATTGATTACCCGCCGCAGGTTCCTGGAGCGAACCGGACTCTTCGCTGCCGGGATATCCGTCAGCAAATTGCCGTCTACCGAACCCCAGCTGACGACGCTCGACCCTGACACACTGACTCCTTACGTCGATCCACTTCCTGTTCCCCCGATCGCACAACCCAGCGGAATGCGCTCCAGCCCTGACGATACGGGGCTCAAACTTCCCTACTACCGCATGGCGATGAGGGAGATGGAATGCAAAGTCCATCGGGATTTACCTGCGACACGCATGTGGGGGTTTGGCTCCTGCTCTCCCGGACCGACCTTCGAGACCCGTAGTAACCATGGGTTGATTGTGGAATGGGTGAACGAACTGCCTCAACGCCACTTTCTTCCTATCGACCACACTCTGCATGGCGCAGAAGCGAACCTGCCTGAGGTACGCACTGTTATTCACCTGCATGGCGGGAAAACCCCACCTTCCAGCGATGGCTACCCCGAACACTGGTATGTCCCGGGGAAGTCAGCGACCTTCCACTACCCCAACCGCCAAGATGCCGCGACGCTCTTTTACCACGACCACACCATGGGCATTAATCGGCTGAATATCTATGCCGGACTGCAGGGCATGTATTTCATCCGTGACGAAGCGGAAGACGCACTCGAACTTCCCCGAGGCAAATACGAGATACCGTTGCTGGTCTACGACCGTTTTCTTCTCCCCAACGGCCAGCTTGAGTATCCCGTTTCTCCTAAAAAGGATGCGCCCTGGGTTCCCGAGGTGTTTGGCAACGCCATCCTGGTGAATGGGAAACTGTTCCCTTCCCTTGAGGTGGAACCGCGCAAATATCGCTTCCGGTTGATGAACGGTTCCAACGGCCGCTTCTATCGCTTTTCGTTTGGCAAGCTACTTAGCTTTCAGCAGATCGGCACCGAGCAGGGGTATCTTTCTGCACCTGTGGTTGGGCAGAGGGTGGTGATGGCTCCGGCGGAACGAGTTGATCTGGTTTTCGATTTTGCCCCGCATGCGGGGGAAAACATTTTGCTGCGCAGCGATGCGTTCGAGATCATGCAGTTCCGGGTCGGGGCCAAGGGGACCCCGGATACCTCTTCACTGCCGCCAGTGCTGCGGTCGTTTTCCAGGATCCCTGAGAGCCAAGCGGTCAGGACGCGACGGCTTACCCTCGATGAGCGCATGGATCTGGTGCAGCAGTCGATGGGCATGCTGTTGAACAATACTCCGTGGCACATGCCGGTTACCGAGAAGCCGGTGCTCAACACCACGGAAATTTGGGAGCTGGTCAACCTGACAGAGGATGCGCATCCCATTCACCTGCATCTGGTCAGGTTTCAAATCCTCGACCGCCGGCCCATCGACACATTTGAGTTCCAGGACAAGGGGACCGTCCGCTTTACCGGGCCGGCGATTCCGCCGGCAGCGAGCGAGAGCGGGTGGAAGGATACGGTACGCGCCGATCCGGGAGTGATCACGCGCATCATCATTCCCTTCGAAGGCTTTACCGGCCGCTACGTGTGGCATTGCCACATCCTGGAGCACGAGGACAACGAGATGATGCGACCCTATGAGGTAGTCGCCACGTAACGTGTGATACGCGGAAAGGAAACCGCAGGTCCCCATTCGACTTCGCTCAGGGCAGGCTCTCCACTACGCTCCGCCGGATTTCCCGTGGAGACCCGTGGCTTTGATAGTTTGCATGCGGCTCGCTTTAAGGAGAGCCGCACACGTGGTCGTCGCTAGCAGCGCGAAGTAGGAAATCCGGCTTCGCTCCGGTCGGGATGACAAGGCGAGGGCGGTTACGTTCCGGGAGGATGGCGACTTGGATGGACAGAGTTAGGGATCGCTATTCCGACGAAGACTGTCGCTCCGGTCGGGATGAGAAGGGAGAAAAACTCGGTTCGGGCCCAAACCCGTTTGCGGGAGAAACCCAGGTCTCAAAAACGAGACCGGGCCACCCACTCAACCGTTCGTCCGCGCCATTTTCATCTTCCTGGGTGGGCTGCACGCCCATCGATCCTCCGGAGCAGGATGGCAGAGTCTTCAGGCTTTCTTAATGAAGCGCACGCTATCGTATTTCGATAACGTGATTCGATAAGTAGGGCGAAGACCAACAATGACAAAAAAGTGAAGAAATCCAGGGCCTCTCTGAGGTTAACTAGGTTTATAGAACGACCGCCAATGATGGACGATGATCGCGATCTCTATTCCGGGATGGTCCGGCTCCACATTCTGCACCATGCGGATCGGGAGCTGATCTTTGGCGCGGGAATGGCCGAAGAATTGGCTCGTCATGGATACAAGATCAGCCCAGGAACCATGTATCCGATTCTTCATGGGCTCGAGCAGCGCGGTTATCTACGGTCCAGCCAGGAGCGAACGGGAAAGAGCGTGCGGCGCGTTTACCGCATTACAGCCTCCGGACGCCGGGCGCTCAGGAAAGCCAGACAGCGGGTACGGGAGCTTTTTGGAGAGCTGATTGAAGAGAAATAGCCGCATGATGCTCCAGATAGCTTGCGCTATGGCGCTTCTTGGGGGGACCCATGCATGGACGCAGGCTCTGTCAGTCGTCACTGTGGTTGAGGACGCGGAACGAGATTACCCGCTTATCCGTGTGACGGAAGCCGAACTCAATGCGTCCATTGCCAACATCCGGCTTTCGCGGACGGCTTACCTGCCGCGAGTGGATGGGCTTGCACAACTCAATCGGGCTACCCGGAACAATGTCTTTGGGGCACTTCTGCCGCAGAACACAGTCCCCTCCATGTCAGGTCCGGTGATTGGCAGCAATAATGGCGGATCGGTCTGGGGAAGTGCCGCCGGATTTCTAGTCAATTGGCAGCCATTCGACTTCGGACTGCGTCATGCGAACGTGGACACTGCGATTGCTGCCAGGGATAAAGCAGCGGCGACCGGAAAACGGACACAGTTGGAAGTTGCAACCGCCGCTGCGGACGCGTACCTGACAGTGGTGGTTGCCGGACAGGCGAGACAAGCAGCGCAAGCGGCGGTAGACAATTGGGAGACGCTTCGGCAAAGTGTTCATGCGCTGACTTCCGCCCAGTTGCGCCCGGGGGCCGATGAGTCGCGAATTGAAGCAGAAAAAGCCCTGGCCAGCACCCAACTTGCACTGGCTGAGGAAGCAGTGGAGATGAGCCAGGCAACACTCGTGAAATTCCTGGTGAAAGCGAATCCGGGCAAGCCTGAGCTTACGTCCGCTGAAGCCCTTTTACGACTTCCGGTGATGGCAGACGACTCCACCCCTTTTGACGCAGCGGCAAACCCGATCATGGCGGAGCAGAAGGCATCGGTTGCGCAATCAGCGGCCCAATTGCACGCCCTCGAGCGAAGCTGGGTGCCTCAATTCAACCTGGAGGCGGCCGGTTATGCGCGAGGCACGGGAGCGGAAACGACCGGGCCCAGACTCGGCGGCGCGGACGGCCTGGCTCCTAACGTCGGCAACTATGCGGTAGGGGTCAATATCACTTTTCCATTTATGGATTTCGCCAGCATTCATGCGCGCGAGGCTGCTCAGGCTTCCAACCTGGCCGGAGCAAAAGCGAATGAACAACTGGTTGACCGCACATTGCAGGAACAGTTTTCCCAAGCCGCCGCGGCTTTGCGAGCCACCAGAACCATCGCTGAGAACACTCCGATTGCGTTGTCAGCGGCACAGACAAGTTTTGCGCAAGCCAATGCACGCTACAAGGCCGGGCTTTCGCCGATCGACGATCTTGCCCAGGCGCAGCGACTCCTGGTGCAGGCACAAATCGACGACTCCATCGCGCGGCTCAATGTGTGGCGCGCTTTTCTCCATCTGCAGGCGGTTCGGGGCGACCTGGAGCCTTTCTTGAAGGCGGCTAATTGACATGCGATTAGTGCTGCTGGCTTTAAGCCGGCCCCTGACGCTGATCGTGGCTCTGATCGCAATCCTTGCCGGCTTCTTTATGGCCGTCGGACGTATGCACATGGATATTTTTCCCCAGGTGGGAAATCCGGTTATCTACGTGGCGCAGCCGTATGGCGGTATGAATCCGGCACAGATGGAGGGCTTTCTTACCTACTATTACGAGTACCACTTTCTCTATATCACCGGCATTCAAGCCGTGGACAGCAAAAGCATCCAGGGAGCCGCGCTGATGAAGTTGACCTTCCGCGAAGGCACCAACATGGAGCAGGCAATGGCGGAGACAGTGGGCTATGTAAACCGTGCCCGCGCCTTCATGCCTCCCGGTACTGTGCCGCCTTTCATCACCCGCTTCGATCCCGGGAGCGTAGCTGTTGGACTGCTCCTATTTACCAGCTCGAATCATACGCAAGGGGAGTTGCAGAACATTGCTTTGAACCAGGTGCGGCCCCTGTTTGCGACGTTGCCGGGTGTCTCGGCACCGCCTCCCTTTGGCGGCAACCAGAGGACGATCGTGGTGACCCTCGACCCGGACAAGCTGAAGCAGTACAGCGTTTCGCCGGAGCAGGCTATTTCTGCTGTGAGCACCGGCACAGTCGTTGTTCCTTCAGGCAATTTGTACGACGGTACGCTCAACCGCATCGTGCGCACCAACGCCACGCTTGGACCGGAGCTGAACGACCTGATGGCGGCAGCCATTCATCCCCATGCCGGCACAAACATCTATTTGCGCGATATCGCTTCGATTGAGAACGGCACTGACATTGTTACAGCTTATGCACACGTGGACGGCCGGCGTACTGTTTATATACCGGTTACGAAGCGGTCCGATGCCTCGACTTTGGCTGTGATCGCGGCAGTCAAGGCGGCTATTCCAGGGTTCAAGAAGGTCATACCGGACGATGTGGACGTCCAATTAGCCTTTGATCAATCAGGCTATGTCTCAAATGCGATCAATAGTTTGGTACGCGAGGCGCTGCTGGGAGCGGTGTTGACTGGGGTGGTTGTATTACTTTTTCTGCGCGATTGGCGCAGCGCGCTCATTGTGGTGGCAAATATTCCGTTTGCGCTTTTTGGCGCCGTCCTCCTTTTATGGGCATCCGGGCAGACCATCAACATCATGACGTTGGGTGGACTGGCGCTTGCGGTCGGTATCCTGGTGGATGAAGCGACCGTTGAAATCGAAAATATACACACGCAAATGCTGCCCGGCATTTCTCGCGCCAGCGCTGTGGTTGAGGCGTGCCGGCGCACGGTCATTGCCCGTCTGCTTTCCATGCTATGCGTGCTGGCGGTCTTCGTTCCCTCGATCTTCATGAGCGGCGTGGGACGCCAGCTTTTCGTACCGCTTTCTCTTGCTGTGGGATTTGCCATGATCGCGTCGTACTTTCTCTCCAGCAGCCTGGTTCCGGTTTTTGCGACCTGGATGATGAAGGAGTCGCACCGGGGAGAGGAAAAGGAAGGCGCGTTCGGCAGGCTGCGCGAACGCTACGACCGCTACCTCGAACGGGCGCTGGGATGGGGATGGCCCTTGGCCGGCGGGTACCTGGCGTTGACCGCGATCATTCTGCTGCTGGTGGCGCCGCTTCTTGGCACGGAGATCTTTCCCGAATCCAATGGACCGGTGCTGCGCATGCGATTGAAGGCGCCGGTGGGCACACGTATCGAAGAGACCGAACCCATGGTTTTGCAGGCGCTCGATCTTATCCGCAAGACAGTGGGCAAAGAGAACGTTGCGATCACATCGGACTATGTCGGCGTTCAACCCTCCAGCTATCCCGTCAACCTGATTCACCTGTTCACCAGTGGACCGGAAGAGGCGTTGGTGCAGGTCCAGCTACGAGGCAGCCACCCGGACGACGAAGCCTTGCGGGAGTCGCTGCGTTCGGCGTTTCGAGAGCAGATGCCGAATCTGAAGATGTCGTTCGAAGCAGGAGACATTATCTCCCAGGTGATGAGCTTCGGTTCACCGACCCCGGTGCAGATTGATGTGCAGGGGGTTGATCTCGATCAGGACTACGCTTACCTGGGTAAGGTCGAAGCCGAGTTGCACAAGTTGGATTTTTTGCGCGATATCTCGATCGTTCAGTCTCAGTCTTACCCGATCGTCGACGTAAAGATCGACCGGGACTACGCCGGCCAATTCGGGCTGACGATGGCGGATGTGACGGCTTCTCTTGTACCGGCGACGGGTTCCTCGCGGTTCATTGCACCCAACTACTGGCGTGATCCAAGAACCGGGAACGCCTTTCAGATCCAGGTACAACTCCCACCCAACCGCATTCAGGGGCTGGGCGCTCTCTCTGCGCTCCCTGTGATGCGTGAAGGCGCGTCTCAGCCGCAGTTGGACCAGGTAGCTAAGCTGCAATACGGAACGATGCCGGAGACAATTGAACGGCTCAGCGGACAACGGATCGTGAGCGTCACGGCAAACCTGCATGGCATTGCACTCGGCAAGGCGCAGACGCAGATTGAGGCAGCTCTCAAGCGTATCGCGGCTCCCCCAAAGGGTTCCGCGGTGGTGGTGCGTGGTCAGATTCCAGCGTTGGAAGAAACGATCTCAGGATTGCGCACTGGTTTGCTGCTCGCGATTGCCGCCATCTTCTTGCTGCTCATGGCAAATTTTCAATCACTGCGACTCCCATTGGTTATCCTGTCAACCATTCCAGGCGTCTTGTGTGGTGTTGTTCTGATGCTCCTTTTGAGCGGTACCACGCTCAATATCCAAAGCTTCATGGGAGCGATTATGGCGGTTGGAATCTCGGTGGCGAACTCCATTCTTCTCGTAAGCTTCGCCGAGCAAGCACGGCGTCAGAACCAGGCGGTGGAAGTGGCAACACGCACCGGAGCAACGGGCCGGGTGCGCGCTATCCTGATGACGGCGACGGCCATGATCTGCGGCATGATTCCCCTGGCGATCGGCTTTGGTGAGGGGAGCGCGCAATCTGCGCCCCTGGGCCGGGCGGTGATTGGCGGGCTCATTTCTTCAACAGTCACTACCCTGCTGGTGCTTCCTGTGTTCTACGCCCTGCTGCAAAAGAGAGCGAGCCTCACGTCGAACTCTCTCAACCCTGAAGACCCCGCGAGTCGCTACTATGTTCAGCCGTAAGCTTGCCTGCATTGTTCTACCCCTGGCCGCGTTGGCGCAAAATGCCAGCCACGTCGAATTGGTCAAGGTAGAGAGTCATTCGACTTCGCGCACCATTCCGCTCACCGCCGAGTTGATGCCTTACCTGCAGACGGATATAGAGGCACGTGTTCCGGGGTATGTGGAGAAGGTGCTGGTGGATCGGGGAAGCGTGGTTCATCGTGGACAGTTGCTGGTTCAACTGTCTGCTCCGGAGATGCGTGCGGAAACCGATGCGTCTGAGTCGAGCCTGCACCAGGCCGAGGCCGACCAAGCGCAAGCAGAAGCACAGGAAGCAGCGGCGGCAAGTACTTACACCCGACTGCAGGAGGCGGCCAAGACACCGGGTGCAGTTGCCGGGAACGAACTCGTCCTGGCGGAGAAGCAGAAGGATGCAGCGGATGCGCTGTTGCAAAGTAGAGCGGCGGCAGTGCGGTCAGCGAAGGCCAGAACGCAGGCGACCGGTGAAATGGAGTCCTACCTGCGGGTGACGGCGCCGTTCGACGGCACCATTACGGATAGGTTTGTGCATCCGGGGATGATGGTGGACGCAAGTGGGCGAACTCCTTTGTTGAAGCTGCAGCAGACAGCGCATTTGCGGCTGGTGGTGCCGGTGCCGGAGAGCTATGTAGGGTCGATCGCGAAGGGAAAGACAGTCAGTTTCCGAGTGCCCGCGCATCCGGGTAAAACCTATAGCGGGAAGATCGCGCGGGTGGCCAACGCGCTTGACCAACAGAGCCGGACGATGATGGTTGAGTTGGATGTTTCCGACCCGACGCTGGCGCCGGGTATGTACCCTACGGTCGATTGGCCTGTGGGTTCGGGTGACACGGCGCTGTTTGTGCCTGGTACCAGCGTAGTGACCACGACGGAACGAACTTTTGTAATCGTAGCGGTCAATGGCCGCGCCCATTGGATCGATGTGCGCAAGGGACCTGCCGCAGGGGAGCAGGTAGCCGTTCGTGGGCCAATCTCGGAAGGTCAGTTGGTGGTCAAGCGAGCAACGGACGAGATTCGAGATGGTAGCCCTCTGAGATAGGGTGCGAAACAATGGGGGCTTCCCTGGATTTGCTCGACAAAGTGAGATGTCGCCGTCGCGGATGCGGCGGGCCGGATCGGAATATTTCCACTGGATCTGGCCGAGTTGCTCTATGATGCGGCCCACTCGGGCTAACTAGCCCACGGCTATCTTCTCGGCTCATACCGCATCGCCACCGCCCCCGAGCCGAACTCCAGCCGGTTCACGAGCCTCAAGTCGACATGCTTCGATAGCCCCGCGAACAACGTCGGCCCGTGGCCCGCTAGCCTGGGGTGCACCACGAACTCGTACTCATCGATTAATCCCAGCTCCGCCAACGCGAGCGGGAGCTTTGCGCCTCCCAGGAACAGTCCCTTACCCGACTCCCGCTTGAGTTGCTGAACGGCCGTCCCCAGATCCCCGCGCACGAGCTCCGCGTTCCAATCGACCCGGTCCAGGGTGCTCGACACGACGTACTTCTTTGCCGCGTCGATCGTCCGGGCGAAGGGTTCCATCCAATCAGGCCTTGCTCCTGTCCGCGCCGACGGCCGCCACGCCGCCTCCATCATTTCGTACGTCACCCGGCCGAAGAGGAGCGCATCGGCCCGGTTGAGGTTCTCGATGGCATTTCGATGCAAGTCTTCGGCCGGTGGAATGACACGATGATCGCAGCACCCGTCCAATGTGACGTTGATGGAATACCGAAGGGGTCGCATTCCGCAAGAGTACCGCTGGTGGGGTAGACCAGCAAGGTTAGCCCGCTTCAGCGCTAGGAGCCGACACTATGGAATGTCTAACTTCTGGAAATCCCCAACCGGATTGGGAAGATGATGATCGGCGTATGATCCAGCAAGATCACGGCTTCTATCTACTGGAGGATCGGGAGATCAAGGCGATACGCGCGGTCATTGCGGCATGTGTTTTGGGTTCCGGCGCGATGGGGCCGTTCTTGACGCCGCTCATCCGACCGGTGCACCGTTCATCAGAAACTTCACCCATTGAATGAATTGATAGCGAAGAATCGATCCATGAAAACAGGAAACGCACCGTATTGGGCATGTCAGATTGGTGGATGGAGCGCATTTAGCGCGCTTGGTCTCACAACCGGAGCGATGGAGAACGGCTGGCGGCCAAGCCTCGTCATCGGCTACTTCTTATTTTTTCTCTATAGCGTGAGCTTCACACATCTGCTCCGGCTAATGTCTCTCCGACTAGGCTGGACGAACCTGGCCCCAGCCAGGGCGTTCGCGCGTTTGTCGGCGGGCGCCATTCTCATCGCCACGATACAGACTGGGCTAGTCGTTGGGATCTACAGCGCAATCGAAGGAAGCCTCGGCGTCTGGCGCCAACCGTCTTCGATTGTCTACATGTTTCTGTGGTTGTCGGTGGTCGACAACATTTGGGTCATTCTCTACTTTTCCATCACATCTCTTCGCCACTCGCGAGAGGTGCGGCGCAATGAAACCCAGATGAAGCTTGCCCTCAGCGAAGCCGAGTTACGCGCCCTCGAGTCGCAACTGAATCCCCATTTTCTCTTCAACTGCCTGAACTCGATCCGAGGCATGGTCAGCGAAGACCCGCCACAAGCCCAGGACATGATCACCCGTCTGGCCAACATTCTCCGTTACAACCTGCAGCGCGATCGGCACCATACCGTACCCCTGGCTTCCGAAGTGGAAATCGTTTCCGATTACCTGGCACTTGAGTCAATTCGTTTCGAAAGCAGACTACGGGTCCGGATCGACATTGACGATGCGGCTCGCGAAGTCCCTGTGCCCCCTATGCTGCTGCAGACGCTGGTCGAAAACGCAATCAAACATGGGGTCGAAGATCTGCCTTCCGGCTCGGAAATCTCCATTCGAGCCTCGCTCGAGAACAGCACCTTGCGGATTGCGGTGGAGAACGCGGGTGCGTTGACCGAACCGCAGGCAAGCTCCCCCCGGATCGGGCTCGTCAATGCGCGGGAACGTCTTCGCATTCTGTACGGTGAGCGCGCGGCACTGCAACTCGCCCCCAGCCCAAACGGACGCGTAGCCGCCACTGTCCTGATTCCCCGAATCTCATGAATGCGCTGATTATCGACGACGAGCGAATGGCCCGGCAGGAACTGAAGCGGCTCCTCTCTGCCCACCCCGAGATCGAAATAGTGGGTGAGGCGAATACCGGGGAACAGGCTCTGCAGTTGATCGCACGGCTCGCCCCGGATGTCATTTTTCTGGATGTGCAGATGCCGGGAATGACCGGTTTCGAGCTCCTGGAACGTTTGGACGACGTGCCCCAGGTGATCTTTACCACGGCCTACGATGAGTACGCATTGAAGGCGTTTGAAGTGAGCGCGCTCGATTACCTGGTGAAACCCGTCGCGCCAGCGCGGCTTGCCGGCGCTGTCACAAAGCTCCGCCCACGGCTGGACCGGATGCGTCCGGAACGGGTTTTCGTAAAGGAGGGCGAGCGCTGCTGGTTCGTTCGGGTCTCAGATATCTTCCTGCTCGAGTCCGAGGGAAATTACACCCGGCTGCACTTCGCGAATGAGCGGCCGCTGGTTTGCCGATCCTTGGCAACTATCGAGGAGCGGCTGGATCCCGCGGTGTTCTTCCGCGCAGGGCGTAGATGCATCCTCAACCTGAAGTGGGTAGAAAGTGTCGAGACGGGCGTCGGTGGCAACCTCGTTGTCAGGATGCGTGCCGGCGTTAGCGTTGAGCTGTCGCGGCGCCAATCAGCGAAA
Source organism: uncultured Acidobacteriaceae bacterium (assembly GCA_963826875.1). Taxonomy (GTDB): domain Bacteria; phylum Acidobacteriota; class Terriglobia; order Terriglobales; family Acidobacteriaceae; genus PALSA-350. Next base: position 509,415 of record CAWGYP010000008.1, read on the forward strand.
TTCCGAGAAGCTTTAAGCCTTTGATAGATCCGCTTGCATAGAGCTTCGGCGGTTATAGTTTGCGCGCTTCCTCACGGAGCTTGTCTGCCTCTGCCGTTTCCCCAAGACCCGCCAAAATCTGCGCGTGAAAGGTGAGAACGGATCGCAGCACACCTGAATCAAATTTCCTTTGCTCCGGGGTGCGCGGAACCTCAAGCGTTGCCCGTTCAAGCTCTTCCGCTTTGGCCAGATCGTTACCCGCGCCATGCGGGTTTCCCGTAAGTCCAAATGCTTGTCCACGAAGACCGTAGGCTGCTGCCTTGTCCGATATGTCTACAAAGCCAAGATCACTGGCCTCGACAGCCTTTTGGGCAAACGCAAGAGCTTCTTTGCTGCGATTCTCTAAAATCAACGCCGATGCATAATACGTGTAGGCGGCGACTCGATTCTTGTTGTTGCCCATAGTGGTTAACTTATCCGCTGCCTCGGCTGCCAGCCGGCACTGATTGACCGCTTCCGGTTCGGCCTTGGCCGCAGACAAGGCTGAGCATTTGTTGAATAGGGGAATGAATTTTGCTCCTGTTTTGGCGTCTGCACTATCGCCGTGTCCGAGTCCAGCAGCATATCTCAGAGAGAATCGCACGCAGACAGGCTGTCCATTTTCCTGAAACGGATAGAAAGTAATCCGCTTCACTTCATATTTAAATAGGTCGGTCAGTTGACGAGACCCGTTCAGGGGGACGGCAGCGATTACATGGCCGTTGGTGTCAACATCTACTTGCAAGACAGCAACCCCCGATACCCTCTCCTGGAAGGTCACGATTCCGAGCTCGGTTTTGTCTTGCGTAGTCATCGGAAAGTTCTTTGCATGGAGTGACCCTACTGCCTCATCCACCCGTAAAGGCGCGGCAGGGCAAGATCCCAATTGTGCATGAGACTCAGAATGGATCGTTACAAAGAACAGCAGGATTTGCCCAAATGCGATGACACACTTCAATGTCGTGGGATGTGTGTACGAACGATGTATCTGCACTAGCCGCTGAGCAAACAGGCGATTGCTGTCCATAGAATTCGCACCGAAACTTCTACTGCGCGCTGGATTCTGCGGCTTAAGTCTCGAGGGCGTTCTCCAGCGTTACTGCCCACCTGGCTATTTCATGTTTGCCTGGATTTCCCTTTTCCCCAGCCGCCAATTGGATCGCGAAATTGCCAATGGTAGCGCTCTCGACGTAGCCACAATGGACATCGAGCCCGGTGGCCTGCCGGGTGAGCCGGTTGAGCAGCATGTTGCGGCTGCCACCACCCACAATGTAGAGCTGGCGCAATTGCTTCCCAGTCACCTCGGTCAAATCGCGAAATACCTCCGCGTAACGAGCAGCCAGACTGTGCAGGATCAGGCTGGTGAAGGCGGCCGCATTCCCTGGCCCTTCATCGAGTGGATCGAAACCCGCCCGCCGTCGCTGCTCGTTGATACGCGCCAGCACATTGCCGGGCAGCATCAGGTCCTCCTGATCCACCTCAAAAAGATGGTCGGGCGGCGGTAGACCGTCGGCTCGCGCGATCAGATCGGGCACGGTGAAACCCTCGTTCGAACCTTGGTTCCAATGCTCGATCGATTGCCGCAGCAGCCACATGCCGTTCACGTTCTTGTGGAAGGACACTTGTCCGCCGACCGCGCCCTGGTTGGTGAAGTCTTTCTCAAAGGCCTGCTCGGTGTTACACGGTCGATCAAGGAGCGCGCCCACCAGGGACCAGGTGCCTGAACTGATGTAGGCGCAGTCACCCGTGGTTTCGGGAATGCCAGCGATGGCTGAGGCCGTGTCGTGGCAGGCCGGAGCGATCAACCGCGTTCCCCGAAATGCGGGCAGCTCCGCCAGTGGTCCCTTTAGAACGCCAACGTCGGTCCCCGGCGCCACCAGCTCCGGTGCAGCCGCCGGGTCAAGCCCCACCGCAGCGAACACTTCAGGACACCAGTTTCCCGTAGCCACGCTCACCAGGCCGGTGTGGGTGGCCATGGTGTATTCGGCCACCCGCCTTCCACCCAGGAAGGAGAGCAGATATTCAGGAAGATTAAGCCAGGGTACGGCAGGAGGAATGCCGGCCATTTGATCCGCATACAGCTGGTAGACGGTATTGAAACGTAACCGTTGCAGTCCAGTAAGCTCATACAGCCGGTGGAGACTGATGCGCTCATGCACTGCTTGCTCCGCAGCAATATTCCGCAGGTCGCGATAACAGAACGGATCTGCCATCGCCAGGCCGTCCTCATTCAGGCGAACGTAGTCGGTGGCCCAACCATCGACTGCGATCGAGGCGATGCCTTCCACGGCAATCGAGGCGCAACGGCGAAGACCCTCCTCGACCCCAGCCCAGATCGCATGCAGATCCCATCGCAGTTGATCTCCGTGGGCCACCGGACCATTGGGGATTCTATGCACCAGCGTAATCCGCGGAGTGCCTTCGTTCCACCGCAGCAGGGAAACCCGGCAACTTTCCGCCCCGAGATCGACGGCGACCCTCGCCAACGTCATTTCACTCCCCAGATCCCCTTAAGCGGAATGCGAAAATTGTGTAACATGCCAACTTCGCCTAGGAGAATAGCAGATTGAATCAGGATGTGCGGATGGACAAGTGGCTCTGGGCGGCGCGATTCTTCAAGACGCGCGCCCTGGCGGCACGGGCCTGTGAGCTAGGGAGGATTACGTCGAATGGACAGCCGGCGAAAAGTGCCCGCCCGGTTCGGGTTGGGGATCTGTTACAAGTGAAGAACGACGGCGGTGAATTCCAGGTGGAGGTTCTGCTTCTGAGCGACGTGCGGGGTCCAGCAGCAGTGGCGCAGACGTTGTACCGGGAGACGGAAGCAAGCCGCGCCTTGCGTCTGCAACTGGCAGAAGCGCGTAAGGCGATGCCGCGCTTTGAAACTCTGCCCGCGGGGAGACCCTCCAAACGCAATCGCCGGGAACTCAATCGCATTCGAGGGAGAGTGTAAATGGCTTCTCCCACGGCCTCTGTGTTGGGCGAGATCGGCCTGCCGGCGCCTATTTCTCAACTGGCTTCGCGGCCGTGGGACGCCATCATCGTCGGCGCCGGCCATAATGGTCTCGCCTGCGCCGCCTACTTGGCCCGCGCGGGCAAACGCGTCCTGGTGCTGGAGAGCCGCACGCGGGTCGGAGGCGCCTGTACCATCGAGGAGCCTTTCCCAGGGGTACGCATGTCGCCGTGCGCCTATCTTGCAGGATTGCTGCATCCGCTGGTGGTGGATGAGCTGGGTCTGGTGGAACGAGGGTTTCATTGGACGCCTGCGACGAATGGCCTCTTTGTGCCTTTTCTTGATGGCAGCAGCGTGCAATTGTGGGATGACGACGACGCTTGCGAGGCTGAGATCCGCCGCTTCGCTCCTGGCGATGTGCATGGCTGGACGGCCATGACAGCGGTCATCCGACGTCTGCGGGATGCTTTGCGGCCGGCAGGCGATGATGACCTTTGGATTGGCGACGCTCCTACCCCGGAAGAGCTGGACGCTCGCCTGGGCACGGATGAGGAAGCGCGCCGGGTTCTGTTCGATTGGTCGATGGTCGAGTTCGTCGAGCATTATCTCGAGGATGAACGCCTGCAATATGCCTACCTCGGCCAAGGGGTAATCGGCACCAACGCCAGCCCTTTCGACCCCGGCACGGCCTCCATCCGTTATCACCACTCTTCCGGGCGTCTGGGCGGTATTCCGGGGATGTGGGGCTACGTTCAGGGGGGAATGGGCATGGTCTCGTTCTACTTCTGCGACGCTGCGCAGGAAGCTGGGGCGGTGGTGGCGACTGGGGTTGCCGTAGCAGAAATCCTGCCTGGCGAGGGCGTCCGGCTGGAAAGCGGCGAACGCATCTCCGCTCCAGTGGTGATCTCGAATGCCGACCCGGTGGTTACGCTTCGGCTTCTGGGCCGTTCGGCTGCTTCTGACTTCCGCTCAAAGGTGGAGAGCCTGGCGATCGAAGGCTGCACCGTAAAACTGAATGTCTTATTACGCGAGTTGCCGGACTTTGTTTCCCGTCCGGGCCAGTTACAGCCTCACCACTATGGACAGATCAATGCTCCGATGACCCATGCGGAATGGAAAGCCGGCTTCGCCGCCAGCCGCAAGGGAGAATTGCCGGAGCAGCTGTGGTGCGAGGTTTACTTCCAAAGCGTGCACGACGCAAGTGTGGTCCCCGCCGGCCAACACACCATGAGCGTGTTCGCGCAATACGTACCGCACACCTTTGCTACCGGCTCCTGGGATGACCATCGGGAGAAGGTACGTAAGGTGGCGTTCGATTCCATTGGCCGCTTCTGTTCGAACCTGCCCGATGCCGTGCTGGAAGCCCAGGTAATGGGACCGCCGGATATTGAGGAGAAGGTGGGCCTCACCGGGGGCCATATTTTTCAAGGGGAGTGCTTGCCGGGCAACATGTGGAGCCACCGTTTGGCAGCGCGAACCTCGATGCCCGGAGTGTATCTTTGTGGAGCCTGTACCCATCCCGGAGGAAGTGTCATCGCCATGAATGGCCGCAACGCCGCCATGGCCGTGCTTAAAGACCTGAGGTAGAAATGGCGGAAAAGCTTAAACGGAGCACTCGGTCTGCGTGATGTTTTTCTGTTCTACATTGTCAGCGGCCTCAGCCTGCGCTGGATCGCAACCGCAGCGGCCGCTGGACAGTCCGCCATCACGGTTTGGGTGCTGGCATTTTTCGGCTTCTTTCTACCCCTTGCGGGCACCGTGCTCGAGCTTTCGTCGCGCTATCCCCACGAAGGCGGCCTCTACATCTGGACCCGGGAAGCCTTCGGGGAATTTTCCGGCTTTATGGCAGCCTGGACTTATTGGATGAGCAACCTGCCTTACTTTGGAGCGGTGCTCTATTTTGCCGCCAGCAGTTTGCTCTTCGTCACTCCTCGCGCCAGCCACCTCGCCGATGCAAATATCTATTTCCTGCTATTCACCACCGGCATGCTGGTGCTGATTACCGTGCTCAACGTCATCGGGCTGGGCGTCGGTAAGTGGCTCAATAATCTTGGGGCCATCGGCATGGCTCTGCCGGTACTCATTCTTATCTCGCTCGGCGCATTGTCTTTCTTTCGCTTTGGCTCAGCCACCCATTTCAGCTGGGCGGGCGCCGTTCCCCGGGTTCAGGTGCGCGACCTCATCTTCTGGTCCACGATTTTTTTTGCGTTTACTGGCTGCGAATGCGCTTCATTTATGGGCGATGAAATCAAGGACGCGCGCCGTGTGGTGCCTCGGGCCTTGCTGTTGGCTGGTGTGGTGATCACCATCGGTTACCTCGCCGGGACGGTCGCCATGCTGGTCGCATTGCCATCGAGCAGCATCAGCGGTCTGGGCGGGTTTATGACCGCGATTGATTTCCTTTGCCGCCGGCTGGGTATCGCGGCATTGATTGCGCCAGTGGCGGTGCTGGTCGGCATCAGCAACGTTGGCGCGGCCGCCGCGTATCTCTCATCGACTGCGCGATTGCCTTTCGTGGTGGGCATCAATCATTATCTGCCGGCAGTTTTTGCTCGAATCCACGCGCGTTGGAAAACTCCCTATGTAGCGATCGTTTCGTATGGCCTTGCCGGGATTCTGTTCGGAGTGCTGAGCCAGGCAGGCACCAGCGTCAAGGCGACCTACGAACTGCTGGTGACTATGAGCCTGATCGCCTACTTCATTCCTTATCTGTTTGTGTTTGCTGCCATGATCCGGCTGCAATCGGTTCCGTATGCTCCCGGGGCGCTTCGCCTGCCGGGGGCAAGCGCGTGGCCATCCCGCTGGCCTGCGTGGGATTTTTTTCTACTACCGCGGCCATCGTTCTGTCCGCGTTTCCTGCCGAGGACGAGCGAAATCCAGGAACGGCCCTGTTCAAGATCATCGCCATGACCCTGGTGTTGCTGCTTTCCGGCATGGCCGTGTATCTGCGTGGGCAAAGATCGATCAGCCGCGCTCGGGCTGCTTTGGCGGGAGAGATCGCGCTATGAACGAATCCCTCTCCGACTTGTTGGCGCTCTATGACGAAGAAGCACCACTGGAGTTCGCCTATACCATTCCGGCCGCGTGGTATACCGACCAGCAAATCGGGCGGCTGGAGCGCGAGCAGGTTTTCTCCAACAACTGGATCGCGGTTGGGCGAATCGATCAGGTCGCGAGCGCGGGGCAATTTTTTACCTTCGAGCTGGCAGGCGAACCGCTCATCGTCGTTCGCGGAGCGGATGATCAGCTGCGGGGTTTTTACAACGTCTGCCGCCATCACGCGGCTGCGGTTATCACCTTGCCGTCTGGAGTGGCGCAGCATCTGCGCTGCCCTTACCACGGATGGACTTATGGCCTGGATGGCTCGCTCAAAGGGGCGCCGGAGTTCGCTGGTGTTTGTAACTTCGATCGTGACGCGAACGGATTGGTCCCGGTACAGGTAGCCACTTGGGATAATTTTGTTTTTGTTCATTTAAACGAAGAGGCGCCGGCGCTGGAAGACTTTTTGGGCGACCTGGCAGGGCGGATTTCCACTTCGCGCCTGCGCTTCTTCACCCGCAAGAGCTATACGCTGGCCTGTAATTGGAAGGTTTACGTCGACAACTATCTGGATGGCGGGTATCACGTCCCGCATCTTCATAAGGCCCTCAACAGCGTGCTCGACTACACCGAGTACACGATTGAGAATGGAGTGAATTATTCGCTGCAATCGAGCCCTATGGTGACTTCGCTGGATCAGTCTATCGCACAGACGCGGACTGGCGATCGCGCCTACTATTACTGGCTCTACCCTAATTTCATGATCAACCTCTATGAGGGCGTCATGGACACCAACCTGGTGCTTCCATTAGGTGAAGAAAAGTGTTTGGTGGTCTTTGATTTCTTTTTTGGAGACACCAGCCCGGAGTACAACGCGGAGAGCGTTGCGGTGAGCGAACGGGTGCAGGCCGAGGATGTGGACATCTGCGAGTCTGTACAGCGCGGACTGCATTCGCGCGCCTATGGTGCCGGCCGGCTATCCGTTCGTCGAGAGACCGGAGAGCATCTATTTCACCGTCTCCTGGCACACGACCTCAAGCGTATTTAAGTAATCATCGATAACCAACAATGAGTGGGTGGCCCAGGTCTCGCTTGGAGACCTGGGTTCTGCGGACAAATCAGCTATTCCGGAAAACCCAGGTCTCCTACGGAGGAAGTCAGCTTTGCGCGGGAGATTGAAGGGTGAGATTTGACTATCCCACCCTTCGCCAAGAACGCGAAGGGTGGGGCACCCGTCGATTGGTGGAGGGGATAGAGCCCAAAAGCGTTTCTGCCGTCAGATTGCGGCGTCGGCGATGGTCAGGGACTGATCCAGCTGGTCAACGGCGAAGTCTATTTCCTGCTTCTCGATAATCAGGGGCGGCGCGATGACGAAGTGGCTGATCCAGGCCTGCATGCTGACTCCCCGTTTCATCATCTCCGCGGCCACGCGATCTACCACCGTTACCTTTCCGTCGACTTTATCCTGCATCGTGTTGAAAGGTGTTTTCTTGACCTGATCTGTAACCATTTCCAGTGCCCAGAAAAGACCCAGGCCACGCACTTCGCCGATCGAAGGATGTTTTGGTTTCAGCGCGTGAAGCTTCTCACCCAGGTACTTACCCATCTCACGGGCGCGGTTTACCAGGTCCAGCCGTTGCAACTCTCTGATCGCAGCCACGGCAGGGGCCAGGGTCAACGGGTGCGCTTCGTAAGTATGGCCGTGAGCGAAGAAGTGATCTTGGAAATATTCGGCAATCTTGCCCGTGGTAGCGCAGAGACCGAGCGGAACGTAGGCCGAGGTGATGCCCTTGGCGGTCACCAAAATGTCCGGCTTCACGTCCCAGTGGTTCATGGCAAACCATTCCCCGGTGCGGCCCCAGCCGGACATAACTTCGTCGGCGATCAGCAGGACACCGTGACGGTCACAGATCTCGCGCAGCCTGGGCATGTATTCCTTCGGCGGCACAAGGACTCCGTTGGTGCCGACCACGGGTTCGACGATCACTGCCGCGACGTCGCTTTCGTTGCGGATCATGTGTTCCAGGTAATCCGCACAGGCAATGCCGCACTCCGGGTAGGTGTGCTTGATGGGGCACTTGTAACAATTGACTTCGGGCGCAAACAAGAAGCCCTGCCCTTTGCCGCCCGGCTCCAGGGGCCAGCGGCGAGGATCACCGGTCGCCGCGATCGAGGCCATGGTGGATCCATGGTAAGAGCGATAACGGGCGATGATCTTGGTTTTGCGGGTATACATGCGGGCGATCTTGAAAGCAGCCTCGTTGGCCTCGGTGCCTGAGGTAGTAAAGAAGAACTTGGTCAGCCCCTCGGGTAAAACTTCGAGCAGCAGACGGCTCAGCTCGACGCGGGTATCCGTCGCGTAGGACGGCATAATATAGGCCAACTTCCGCGCCTGCTCTTCAATCGCCTGAATCACGGCTTGATTCTTGTGCCCCAGGTTGCAGCACATTAATTGCGCGGAAAAGTCGAGGTAGCGCTTGCCGTTCCCGTCGGTAAAGTAGCAGCCTTCCGCATCCACGATGTGCAGCGGGTTCCAGCTTTTCTGGTAGCGCCAGGTGCCGTAGTTCAGCTTTTTGGTCCATTCGGACACTTCCTGGCTGGTCATCGCGGCGTCGGGAGAAATTACGCTATCGCTCATAGGTTTTCCTTTATTTACTACTTTACAGCGCCTAGTCCGCCCAGGCAGAGATACTTCATTTGCAGGTATTCGTCGATGCCATACATGGAGCCTTCCCGGCCGTAGCCGGAGTCTTTGACGCCCCCGAAGGGGGCTAGTTCGGTGGAAATGGCTCCTTCATTGGCCCCCACAAGACCGGCCTGCAATTGCGAGGAAACGCGCATAACCCTGGCCAGATCGCGGGAGTAAAAATAGGCGGCTAGACCGAAGGGCGTGGCATTCGCGGCTTCAATGACCTCGGCCTCGCTATGGAAACGGAAGAGCGGAGCAACCGGCCCGAAAGTCTCTTCGCAGGCGAGGTCCATGGTTCGATCCACATCCGCCAGAATGGTGGGCTCAAAGAAAAAGCGGCCGAGGGCATGACGTTTGCCGCCGAGCAGAACCCGCGCCCCGCGTTCGACCGCATTGGCAATGTGGCGCTCTACTTTTTCAATCGCTTTGGCATTGATGAGCGGGCCGATCTCGGCATCTCCGCCGGCCCTGCCAACGCGTAGCGCCGAAACTGCATAAAGAAGCTTTTGAGCAAAGAGGTCGTAGATTCCGTCAGCGATGTAGATTCGGTTGGCGCAAATGCAGGTTTGCCCCGCATTGCGGAACTTGGACGCGATCAGGCCGCTTACCGCAGCGTCGAGATCCGCATCGTCAAAGACGATAAAGGGGGCATTGCCGCCGAGCTCGAGAGAAAGCCGCTTGAGCGTAGAGGCGGATTCGCGCGCCAGATGCTTACCGACTGGGGTGGATCCGGTGAAGGACAGCTTGCGCACGCGGCTATCGGCCAGCCAGGGATCGACGACCGATGCGGCTCGCTCGCGGGAGGCAGGGACCACGTTGATTACGCCGGCTGGGATGCCCGCCTTGGCTGCCAGAAAAGCCAGTGCAAGTGCGGAGAGTGGCGTGTCTTCCGCTGGCTTCGCAACCACCGTGCAGCCGGCAGCCAGCGCGGGCGCAATCTTCCGCGCCAGCATGGCTATGGGAAAATTCCACGGGGTGATGGCCGCGGCGACGCCCACCGGTTCTTTCGTCACGATGATTCGGCGCCCATGGGCCGGCTCGGGAATGACGTCACCGTAAACTCGTTTTGCCTCTTCAGCAAACCACTCGATGTAAGCGGCGCCATAAGCTACTTCGCCACGACTCTCAGAGAGCGGCTTGCCTTCTTCCAGGGAGATGAGCCGGGCCAGGTCTTCTGCATGCTTCCTGATTTCCGATAACCAGGATTGAAGGTACTGTGCCCGTTCTTTGGCCAGCAATGCGCGCCAGGTGCTGAAGGCTTGATGGGCAGCGATCACCGCGGCTTCCGCTTCTACCTGGCCGCAGTCCGGCAGCGTCGCCAGGATGGTACCGTCCGCGGGGTCTTCTACGGTGAACGTGCGGCCGTCGCTCGAGCCGGTTTTCTGATTGTTGATCCAGGCATGGTTGAGGATCAGGTCCCCGCAATCGAGTTGCAACATCTCATGGCTCCTGAACCGCGGCAATCGTAGATTTACCTCGTGAAATACAGCTTGATGTAGGCTGGCGAACTTGAAGGAATCTCAGAAGGGCAAATCCCTCCTATGCTCCACTCAACACGAGTGGCTCTAAACACGTGCCGACGGGGTTGCCGCTAGGGAATCATGTACTGAATCTGACTTATACGCTCCAGTGACCACGATACCCTGTTTTGCACCCCAAACATTTTTCTGGACGAAATCGCACCCTCTTCCGGCGGAGCCAAGCGGGATCAATCCGTATTCATCTTGTTATTACTGATCCATCCAGGGGCCGTGCTTCCGATCCCGGTGCCTACGGCCAGCATGGCGTTCAGATAGCCGGTCTTGGTCTGCCCAACCTGCAGGACATCAGGCCTGAGACGGAACCGACGTGCACGTCGAGCTGACGGCGGAACCAGTTTCTCATGCTGTTTCTGCCATCATTCGGCAGTAAAGGCATCCGTACACTGAGGCGGGGTCGGAACCCCGGAGACCATCCGTAGCTACGAAATATAGGCACTTTCGCGCACTGCCAGGACCGTCGTTATTGCTCCCATAATTCATTGGACGTTCGCATACGCCGGAGCTACGGTCACAATCACGGGTGCAGAGGTGGCAGTCGCGTATTCTCCGTTTCCAGAGTAGACCGCCGTTAAGGTGTGCGTGCCTGCTGACAAGGTGCCGTAGGGGATGTAGTAGTAGCCCTCACCGTTTCCTTGCAGGGTCTCAGGTTGCCAATAACGTGGTCCCATCGTACGATTTGCACCGTGCCTGTCGGCGTTGCGAAGTTGCCGGAGACGAGGGCGTTCCGCATTCGTGCCCTGATCATAGCTCAGCATCGTCGTGCAAATCTTGCGGAGTCACCGTCACGGTTGCCTCGGTGCTAGTGCCCGATGCGTTGACATAATTACTCGGCGTCGCCGCTGAGTTTACGTAAAAGCTGAACTGTGCCGTCGTGCTTCCAACCTGATCGGGCTGGTAGGTGAAACTGATCTTGCACTGCTGTTGCGAGGCAATCCCGCCGGAACACACGGGCAAATTAGCCGTGAACCCTGCCGTATCTCCCGTTTCCGTGTATTGAGGAGTGAAGTTGGCAGTGATGTTGCCAACGTTCATGGCAGTGACGGTCCCGTTCTGGCTGGATCCCAATGGAATGGGGCCGAAAGCAATATTTGCTGTCTGGGTCTCTAGCGTGACCACCTGAGTGACCGGCGAACTTGGGCTGTCTCCAATATCGGTGATTGTGATCTCCTGGCCGCTCGGCCATATCAGCATGCTGCTGCCAGTACGATGGGGATCGTCTGCGGGAGCAGCGCCGCCGTCCCGAAGCTCGGCGTTTCCGTCGTAGCCGCCAACGTTACGGGAATGGTCAACACCCGGGCGTTATATCCATCGAGGACGTAGAGATTCAAAGCCGGGTCGAAGCCGAGACCTGCTGGCCCGTTTAACGTGTATGAGCCGGTCGGGATATAACTGGGTACCCCAGTGTTGGCTGGAACCACAACCAGGTCGCCAAAGTTGGTTTGTCCATCACCAACGTCCGCGATATACAGGTTGCCCGCAGTATCGGTGGTGAGAGCCTGGGGGAAAATTACCGGCGCCCCAGAGATGGTGTAACTCAGCTTGGTCGCGGTTCCGCCGCCTGCGGGAACTTTCACGATGAACCCTGGGTTCGTCGCGGTAGCACTGGTTCCGTCCGGACCAGTATCGCCAATATAGAGGTTTCCGCTGGGGTCAAACGCCAGGGCTATGGGATGGTAGAGGGTTACGCCGGAGATGGTCAGTTGAGTGACGCTGGACCGGTTTGCGGCAGGAGCCGTGTAAACGGCGCCCAGATTGTAGTCGGCAATATAGAGGTCTCCGGACGCGTCGAGTGCAAGGGCGCTGGGAGCAACGAAGGTGGACCCACCAATTTTTGTTGGCGTGCCGGAGGGTTGCGGATAGTCCCATACTGCGCCGTTGAAGGTGTCGGTACTGCCAACCTGTTTACCGCCCTCGTCCGCGATAAACAAATCGCTGCCGCTGCCAGTGACCACGACCGCTTGCGGCTCAAGCAGGGACGGGTAGGGGGAGGACTGAGAGAGATAGCTTAGGGTCCCGGGATAGAATGCCAGGGTCGCCGCCCCCACTGTTGATGGTGTATTTTGCCGTGGCCACCGCACTCTGCGTATAGCCTGTCGCCACCGCGATCGCCTCCAGTGTCTCCGAGGACGACACCGTGATCGGGCCGCTGTAGACACTCGACGAGGTCGTCGGTGTCGTCCCGTCGGTGGTGTAGTAGATCGTTGCTCCCGGCGTCGCCGTGCTGATCGTCACCGTTTGCGCTCCGGTGTAGGTACCGCTGGCAGGCGAGAACGCCGGAGCCACTGCCGCGGGGAGGCTGATGGTGTAGGTCGCCGTAGCCACAGCAGAATTGGAGCTTCCGGCCTGGGTGGCAATCGCATTCACAGTCTCGGAGCTGCTGACCGTAATCGGGCCTGCGTAGGTGGTGCCGCCGGCTCCGCACGTCCCCGCTGTCGGAGCCGACGGCGTGGTGTTGATTCCAACGCACCCTGTTGAGCCCGGAGGAAACGAAATCGTCACCGTCTGAGGTACAGGGTAGGTGCCAGAATCAGGAGAGAAGGTCGGCGGCGCCAGGGTGGTCGATGTGCCGCCGGCAGTATAGGTAAGAGCGATGAAAGAGGCCGGAGGGATGGAATAGGTTGCGCCGCTCGCCGAGGATGCCGTGGGCGCAGCAACCACCGGCGCGCTGCTGCCCGCGCCCAGGAACGTGTCTTCGTTATGGTCTGTGATGACGTTGCCCTGCTCGGGGAAGATGGTCTCACTGACCGGTCCAGTAGGCGCACCCGGTCCGGTCAAAGTAACTGACTCTGCCGTGGTGAGATTGTTGTTGAAGCAGATTGTCGTCCAGCTTCCCTGCCCGTTGCTGTACGCGAAGCAGTTCACATACGGCACAGCCGCGTTGGGCTGGATAGAGCCCGCTTGGCCACCCGGATAGTTGAACGTGGGTGTGCCGGATTGCGTCACCGACATCAGATTGCTGTTCGATCCGATGGCATTGTTGATCACCCCGAGAGCGATGGCCAGCGGCCGGTCGGAGTTCGCGCTGCCGGGCGTCTGCCCCGGCCCTGTTGCCATGAACAGATTGGCGCCCCACAATGGCATCACCACTCCGCTCGAGCAGCCGTTCCCATTACAGGTGTATCCGGTGTAGGGCTCAGCCAGTGTGAAGACGTGGATCGGCCCGGTCAACTGCGAGTCCCGCTGCATCAGCAGAACGTGCTCGGCAATCGACAGCGCGTTACCCACCGAGGCGCCGATCTGGTCGAGCTGTAACTGCGTCGCCGCTACTCCGGAAAGTGTGCTTTGATTCACCTCGTACACCAGCGTGCCGACGCCGAAGTTGGCTTTCGCATACTGCTGGTTCAGATACATCGACTGCGCTGTTCGACAGCGGCGTGGTGACCGAATCGATATTCGCATCCTCCGCCCATTCGTCCAGGAACGGAGCTCCGGTGGTGGCCACGCTGCTGCCGTAAGTATCGAAATTGCCCAGGTAGTTCAGCGTGTACGGCGCATCGTCGACGAAGTCCGGCAGCCCGTTGGGCGTGGTCTGCGCGACAGTCAGAACATTGTGCACCCACCCGAACGGCCCATAGCCCTGGTTGGGCGCCGCCCAGCGTTGGCAACCAGTTTGATGACATGGGGGTCATAGCCGGTGGCCGATTTCGCCGCCGCCATGTTCTGACCCAGCGTGTACCCGTAGGCGAAGCCATTGCCGTAGAAGAGCGTGCTGCCTACGCCCGAGTTCCATGCCTCATTGCCGTCCTCAAGATAGATCGTGTGACCCGATGCCGCGTACTTGGATATCCACCCCGAAGTGCTCAGCCAGTTCACCAGCATGGCCCAGTCTGATGGTTGATTCAGCTGGCCAACCGAAATCAGCACATCCGTGTTCAGAAAATTCGCCAGTTCCAGAACGTCGTTGTAGCCCATCGGCTGACCTACGCCGGGAGTCCACGAACTGGCTCCGCACCAGCGCCGGTTGCCGGTCGAAGCAATCTCGTCGGCCACGTCCGAACACCACTGACTGGCATCCATGTAACGAATCGACCCGGGATGAAGCTTCTGCAACTCGTAAACCACTGCGTCGCGGAATGCGGTTGTATTGCCGGGCAGAGTGCTCCCCTCGACCACATCTGCGTCCTGCAAAAGGCAGCTGCCCGTGCAGGTGAAACTGTACCCCACCGTCTGGTCCTGCGTGCCCGTATCCGATGCCGTAAACGGATAGTCGTAGGTCGTCCAACCCGTTCCCGGCGTGCTGCTGAACCCTGGGTTTACCGTCGTGCTCCCAAGGTAGGTCGTGCCACCCAACCGGCCGAGGCTGAAATTGATGCTGCAGCCGGCCACCAGGCACTTGGCCTTGAATGTCGCATCATAGGAGCCGTTCAGATTGATGAAGTTTACCTGCTGCGTCGCCAGCGAGGCATTCGTATTGGTTCGGTTCGTCACCGTCGCGTCGATGTAAAACGTCAGACCGCAACCGGTTGGCATCTGGAGACTGCGCTGCGTGTTGCTCGACGACGGAGAGGTGTCCGAAGTATCCCAGCTCGCGCCGGAACAAACGTTCAGCAATTGGTTGGGAGCAAACAGATTGGTCGCTGCCGTTTGGCGCACGATCAACACATCGTTCTGCGATGGGTTGCACGCCGCACTGAGGGCCGGCGACAAGCGTGAAGGTGATTCCCGTCGTTCCCGTATTCGATGTCGACGCCGTAACCACTCCGGATCCGTAACTGGTGCCAGTAGCCGCATTGATGGCTACAAAACTCGCGCCAGCCCAGAAGTTCGCCGGAAACCCGGACGGATCGATGATGTTGTTGTACCACGTTGTCGTCGTGTTGCTTCCCCCGCTGCTGCAGGGATACGTCGCTCCCGCATACGTGCCCGGAAAATACCCACCGCTCACATAGTTCAGCGACTTCAAAAGCTGCTGGGAACCATAGTTGGCCAACCCGCCCAGGTTGATCCCCGGACGATCGATCCCGCCCGTCTCAACCGTGTTAGAGATTGTCACCGTGGTCGTCGTCGATTGCGACAGAAGAACTCGAGCATTGCCCATCAACATCAAAAAACAAAATGCCAAAGGGAGAGCTGATCGCAAACGCAGCACTCTCATCGTCCACTCCAAAACCCCGTCAGGATGCAAGTTACCGGACTGCGAAACACTCATGGCGAGCATGAGCATTCTTTAGTCGCTTCATCGCCAGCTGAATTCGCAATCGCGCGGCGAACAATTTCGGGCACACCAAGGACAACAGCAAGCGCACCGCCTGCGTATAAATGCACCATCAAGTCGATTTGTCAACTGGGCGCTCGGAAGAACGCGGCGCTGCCTCGGATCCCCAGAGGCTTCCGTTCGCGTGTGACCGGGCTAACGAGCTACCATTCGTGTGCTCTTTTGAATCAAGTTACCTTAGATTCAGGAGGAATGGGGTACTTTCGTTGCCCAGCAATGGTTACTTTAGTGGTCCAAAGTCCTAGTTACCGCTTTTAGGGCGAGACGTAATGCGTGCGATTTGTTGTGGATGAACTCCGGTCCATGCTGGAAGCCGGCAGACACGCCTAGAGGATGACTATCCCGCATTACGGTACAACTCGTTAAAAAAACTTCATATGCGCGTTCACAACTACCCGGAGCAACAAGCTCCCAATCGATTGCAGAAATGGGCCCGAGGGTCCTGTTATGGTGGAACAGACGAGGCAGCCTCCGGTGAGGCCGTCTTGCGCGGAATGCGCCGGAAGGCCGGTGTCAATCTCAGTTTCGAAATTCTCTCTTAGCTGGAAACCCTAACCATTCGTTCTCCGAATTCGACTCGTGTCTCCCGGATTTGGTTCTCAAGTTCATGCCGCAGCTGCACACAATGAACACGGGATAGACACAAGCAGCATGCCTCGTTTGGCAAAATCATTGGCCACTCGCACTCCACAATTCTGAGCCGCACTATTGCTTGCGTGAACTGCACATTACTGAAGTACTTAGCCCGCAGACGGCATCGCAGATGCTAAACCCTGAACCCGCCTTCGAATGTCATAAATAGTATTCTGGTAACAATTGACCCCCGATTACCTAAGTTGTATCGAAGGTTACCACAAAAAGCTTGCATTTGTGCCTAATTGGCCTAGCCTCACAGTATCCACAAGTGCTGGGAGCAGTGGTTCGATTCTCTACGCACAAAGACACCGAGAATCAACAACTACTACTTCGAACGCAATACCGAACGTGCTAGACGACAAACTGGAATTGGTCAAGACTACGCTTTGGATTCGGCCCAGGAGTTAAGACACTGTGGCCAACACTACGACAACAACCAGTGGTTCATTTCGCTGCGGGGCGCACCATAGAGTAGTCTCGCGCACCCGTGGACGGTCCGCAGTAGGGCCCACAGCAAAACAAGCTAAGCAATAGGGCCCCCATCACAACAAGCTAATTAGTCGTGTCAGAACCCCCTGGGACTGCCGTAGGCGAAGCTCTGTCCCGCTGCTCAGTGGGACTGCCGAGGCGAAGCTGTGTCTCGCAGCCGAGTGGGGCTGTCATAGGCGAAGCTCTGTCTCGCTGCCGAGTGGGACTGCTTGGGCGAAGCTCTGTCCGCTGAGTGGGACTGATTACGCGAGGCTCACTCCATCCGGGTAGGTTAGTCGAGGGCTCGATTCATCCCACATTAATTCGATCGTTTGATTCATCTCACATTGTAACTACTGAATTTCTCTCCCGAGAGGTACATGTGAAACAGCTTCTTGTTGTTCTAGTCACCGCAAGCCCAGCGACGCGGTCCATAGCTCGATCAGTCCTGGAAGAAGAAGGACATAGAGTCATCGAAACGTCAGGATATTCTGATGCCAGTTCACTTCTGAGCGAGGGGCTCACGCCTGACCTTCTTTTACTCGAGTCCCAGTCGGCACGCTCGTCTGAAATGTTGAATGTCCGGCAGTTGATGACGAAACTTTCCCGGGATCGCATTTGCCTCGTTATGGGAATCGGTGATGGGAAACTTCGGCAGGAGGCGCGGGAACTCGGAATCAGACATTTCCTAACAAGACCCATAACGCGCAGGGACCTGGAATCCATCGCTGACTGCCTTGACCAAGGGGTTGAATCCGAAGTCAGCGAAACATCGCTGGAAACTATACCCTGGTGGGCTCTTTACACTCGCCATCAATGCGAGAAGATGGTAGCCGAGACGCTGACCACCAAACGATTTGAAGTCTTTCTGCCGCTCTATGCGTCAGTACGGCGATGGACAGACAGACAGAAGACGCTGTTTCTACCGATATTCCCCGGTTACGTGTTCGTTCGGGGTGGACTCGACCGTCGTTTGGACATTGTCACGACTCCCGGGGTCCAAAGTATTCTGTTCTTTGGTGAGCAGGTAGCGGCTATTCCTGAAACCGAGATTCATGACATCCGAAGGATGGTTGAAGGACCGTATCGTTTGGAACCACACCCCTATCTGAAGTGCGGCGAAAAGGTTCGAATCACGCGTGGCAGCCTGAAAGGCATCGAAGGCGTGTTGGTCCGCAAGAAGAACTTGTATCGTATCGTTCTTTCCATGGATCTACTGCATCAATCCGTTGCGGTGGAGATCGATGCCAGCGACGTAGAGCCTGTGAATCTGTGGAGTTCTACTCCCGGAATCCCGAGTCGCACAACCACATTCCTGGACTACAGGAGTTAACGGCATTGTTTCGCCTGCAGACGGCGATCCATCACTTACCCATAGTTCGAGTACCCTCTTTCAGGACACACCCTTTCGTCAGTATCGTCAGTTCGTGTCTCACCCAGACAGCAAGGAGCGATCGACATGTTTGAATTGAGAGAACCTCGCGTGGCCATCTTGGGTGTGGCGGTCGACAATCTGACGATGGAGGAAGTTCTGAATGCCGTAGAGGCTAAGATTGCGGAACGTGGTTTTCATCAAATTGCAACAGCCAACGTTGACTTTCTTGTCAATTCAGTCCACGATGACGAACTGCGCGAGACGCTTGCCAGGTGCGATATTGTTCTCGCTGACGGCATGCCACTCGTGTGGGCTTCTCGTTTGCTGGGGATGAAGTTGAAGCAACGTGTAGCGGGGGCCGATCTGGTGCCCGAACTAGCACGACTGTCGGCCCGCAATGGCTATCGGATCTTTCTTTTGGGATCCGACGAACAAAGCTCGGCTGGCGCGGCCGCCTGGATGCAGAAGAACTTCCCGAACGTGTGTATTGCGGGGCGCCATTGCCCGAAGTTTCAGCCGCTCGAAGAGATGGATCATGAGGATATCCTGCTCCGCATCGAGGACGCACAACCGGACATACTCCTGGTGGCTTTTGGAAGCCCAAAACAGGAAAAATGGCTGGCGATGCATCGCCATCGGCTAAAGGTGCCTGTCTGTATCGGAGTGGGTGGTTCCCTTGATTTTCTAAGCGGCAGAACGCGCCGCGCGCCTTTATGGGCACAGCGCTCTGGGATCGAATGGGTTTACCGGATTATCCAGGAGCCATCCAGGTTGGCCATGCGCTACGCCAACAATGCGGCAGGACTCTTGCGTTATCTCCCTATGCAGGTGTTCGCAATGGGGCTGCAAAAGCAACAGCGCGTGATTGGGCAAATCACGACAGAGAGTGTGGACTTTGCGGATATTGTCCGCATCGAGGGCAATTTCACCAGCTCTTTAATATCGCGATTTGAATCGCACGTACGTGGTGCGATCTTTTCAGGCGCGCACATAGTGCTTGATATGAGCCACACGGCTTACATTGGCGCCGACGGGCTAGGTTCGCTCATTTACATCATGAATCTTGCACGCTGCTACAAGCGCGAACTGTGGCTCGCGGCCGTTCAACCCCCCTTACTCCGGGTGATTACTGCCTCCCAACTCAGTCCTTCGTTTCGCTTGGCCCATAACGTGGCGGAGGCGTTGCGACGCATCGAGCCGGAACTCATCTCGGTTCCACAATTTGAACAAAGTCCCGCGCTCTTCTGGATTCGTGGTCAGTTGGTGCCGGTCGACACCGAGCAGATGCCTGAACTTTACCATCAGATTCAATTATTGATGCAGCAGCGAATGGGTTCGATCCCGGGTTGAGGAAAGCCTCCAGATATCAGGAGCAAGCAGCGGCCAGAAGTCTGTTTGCCGCTGATGCGGCATAAAACGGGCCGAGGGTTGAGGAAGTTATCAGACTCAAATAGAACCCGGCCTTCCCTGCACATAGCAACCTCATGCAAAGGGCTGATGGCTAGCGATTACCTGCCGTTTCGGAATTCAGAGATTGCGAATGATGATCCCATCCTACTTATCCTACTTACTTCTAGTCTGCGGCAGTGTTCTTGTGGTCATGACACTGCCCCTGATTCTAGAACTTCTGGTCCTCACGATCGCGGCTCTCTGGCCCAAAGTTCCCGTCGAGACCGAGCGTGCTGGGTCGAACGTGGATCTGCTCACCGTGCTCATTCCGGCTCACAACGAGGAGGCTCTGATCGGTCGCGCCATCCAAAGCGTGTTGCAGTCGGCCGATTCAGCAGCAACGAAGGTGTTAGTCGTCGCACATAACTGTACAGACGCGACCGCGGCGAAAGCCAAGGCTGCAGGCGCGAGCGTGTTACTGCTGGACGATTCCACACGATCCGGAAAGGGTTATGCGCTCAGTGAAGGGTTCCGGGCAGCGCTGGCTGGAGATTCACAAGCCGTATTGGTAATGGATGCAGACTCTCTGATGGATGCCAATCTGATTGCGCATGTGCGTCGGCCAATTGCAAGCCGGCGCACGTGCTTTGCAATGCAGGTATGAGGTGAATAATTCTCACGATAGTGCACGTACTAAGCTGATGTCGCTCGCTTTTTTTGGGATGAATGTGATTCGTCCGCGTGGTCGCGCACGTTTGGGCTTCTCGGCAGGTATCCTGGGCAACGGCTTTGTGATTCACAGAGATGTGTTAACGCTTGTTCCATACGGTTCCCATTCAATCGTGGAGGACGTGGAATATCATCTTGCTCTGCTTCGGGCCGGGATTCGCGTGAGGTTTATCGACACGGCAGGGGTGCGCGGCGAGATGCCTGCAACAGGTAAGAGCTCACGAGCACAACGTGCCCGCTGGGAAGGGGGCCGCATTCACATAATGCAACGATGGGCTCCGAAGTTGCTTGTCAACTTACTTCGAGGGCGCGTGAGTCTTGCTTGAGCCTCTTTTCGACCTTTTGGCACTGCCCATGGCCTCGGAAGTGATTCTTCTGCTCATTATGGCCTGTCTCCCTTTTCTATGGATCAGGGTCTATGTGTTGGTTGGATTCGCGGTCCTGATCTTTCACGTGACGGCTGTCGCTATTGAAGGTCCGGGGTTATCGGAATCAATGAAGGCGCTGTCCACTGTTCCTGCTTACATTCTCTGGAAGCTATGGATATTTCCAGAAATATGGCGCACATCTCGAGCGGATGCGAAGTGGGTACGTACGGATCGAGAACCCGTGGCAGATAGTAAATAATCGGGGACCCGCTTCGACACTACCAATTCCGGCTCTATATCACACCTGCTCGCGAGGCCCATATTCTCGCCGCCATGACGGGCATGGGTTGCGCGGGAGGAAAGGAGTCTTTCAATGAACCTGTCCAATCTACGTTCTGCTATCGCCAACTGTGGTTCTATTGTTCTTGCGCTGGGTATGGTTTCTTCGAGTGCGGCCCAAGCCACTTTACCCGCCGACCCCCAGGAACATAGCAACCCGGCACAGGAGGTCCAGCAGGTGCGGCAAACCGGCATCGAAAACACAAGTCCTTCATTGAAACTGAACCCAAGCGAAGCTTTACGCAAATTTGAACCACCAGCTGACGAGGAATACACCCTGGGAGCCGGCGATGAGATTTCCGTTCAATTTCCGGGACGGCCAGAGCTGGTAACGAGGAGTGTG
Source organism: uncultured Acidobacteriaceae bacterium (assembly GCA_963826875.1). Classification (GTDB taxonomy): domain Bacteria; phylum Acidobacteriota; class Terriglobia; order Terriglobales; family Acidobacteriaceae; genus PALSA-350. The sequence goes on from CAWGYP010000008.1 coordinate 530,514, forward strand.
ATTGGCCCAGACGGGCGTATTACATTGCCCCTGGCAGGAACGATTGTGGTCGCCAACCTCACCCGCGCAGCAGCTGGGGAGAAGATCACGTCTACGATGTCAAAGTATTTCGACAATATCGCCGCGACAGTTGAGGTGATGCGATACGGCTCAAATCACGTTACCCTCATGGGAAACGTAAATAAGCCAGGCGCCATTGAATTCTCGCAGACTCCAACCCTACTGGAGGTGCTGTCTAGAGGCGGCGTTGAAACCGGCCGAGACGGCAGCCTCCCGGATCAATGCGTAATATATCGCGGAGATCAGGTGTTTTGGGTCGACTTGCATGAACTGCTGATGAGCGGCAGCCCCCTGGCGGATCTTCGTCTACGTCGCGACGACCTGATCTTTGTACCCGGAGTGACCAAAACTGTCACCGTCATCGGCCAGGTCCCGCGTCCAGGTCAGATGCCGCTGCGGCACGACTCGACGTTGACCTCTATCCTCGGCGAGGCAGGTGGGATTAGCGATGGGGCGGGTAATGATCCTAACATCCAGATCGTGCACCGCTCCAAAGGGACGACGCAGTACGTTCGACTGAAGGAGCTTCTCAAGCAGCCTGACGGCATGGATGTCTCGCTACATCCCGGCGATGTAATCTTTGTGCCACGGAGCGGGGTCTACAAGTGGGGCTTCGTGATGCAGCAAATATCACCCTACGTTTTTTTGGGTAGCGTGATCCACTAACTTCACGTGATCCACAAACTTCAAAGGATTGCATATGTTGAATTCGGCGTCTGATAGCTCGACACATGAACAGTCCACGAGTCTGCGGTCCTTTCCGCGGCGACAGACTTTCTCTGCGGCACAAGAGCGAAAACTCAACGTGATCGCCAGTGTCCGGCGTCACTGGGCGGTGGCGCTGATTGTGTTCGTTGTGATTCTTGGCGCAGGCGCTTTCATCCTGTGGAAGAAGGCAAGACCAGTCTACAACTCGCATAGCGTAGTCTATATTTCGCCCAAGTTCCCAACCGTACTTAACAACAATAGCGAAGTCGAGCTGCCCTATGACTCATATTTCCAGGAGCAGGTACAAACTGTCACCCGATACGACATCCTCCACGATGCCATTGCATCGCTTCCCTATTCCGCGCGTCACCGTAGCGGTCCGGTTTTACCTTCTGAGATTGAGAGCCTGCTGAAAGATTTAATCGTCAAGAGGGTCGGCACTTCCTATGAGATGTCCGTCGGACTAAGTGGCCCGTCGCCACACGGCCTTGCCGAGATAGTAAACGCGGTCACCAACACCTACATCGAGAGGGCTAAAAACCCGCAATTTTACGGAGTGAATGATCGTTTAAAGACGCTAAACCAGGAGAAGCAACGGCTGCAGACCCAAATAGATAAGAGCCTCGCCGAGAAAGCGCACCTGATGGAGGAGTTGGGCGTAGCCACGACCACGACCCAAGTGGGCACAACCAATCCTTATGACGCAACATCCACCGCAGTACGCACGGAGCTGGCGACGGCGCGGATGCAGCGCGAGACGGCAGAGGCAGAACTGGACGCTTTGCTGCGAAGAAACACTCCTGGAAACTCGAACGCACTGGATGTCGCAGGGAAGGAGGCGATCGCCGCCGATCCCGGATTAGCTGCAATGTGGAGCGCGCTGAGCAGCCGCCGAGCGGCGCTGCTCCAGGAAATGACCGGCCTCCGGCCGGACCATCCCGTTTACCAGAAAGACAAAGACAACCTTTCCTCGACAGATACGATCATGAACGATTTGAAGCAGCAGGCCGTGCAAGAAGTTCAGAACAAGTTGCGTCAGGACGTAGAGCGGACGCGCATGGTTGAACTCAAGCTCACACGGGAATTGGAAGAGAAAACAAGCAGTGCCACGTCGGCTGCACCTAAGTACCTGAGAGCGACCGAGCTTGGACCGGAGATCGACAGTTTGCAAAAGTCCCTTGAGGCGATTGATAACCGTATTCGCGATCTCGACCTGGAAAGCAGCTCGCCTGGGTCAATTCACGTCTCCACCAACGCGCTCACTCCTACAAGTCCGGAACGAAGCAAACTGCCGATATTCGCGCTTGCCGTCCTGATGATCTCTTTGACAATCGCCACAGCTGTTCCTGTAGGAATGGACCTCGTGGACCACAGAATCTACACGCCGCACGACGTCGAACAGGTGGTTGGGTTCCACCCAATCGGTGTCCTGGTGGATGAAGACCGGTTCCCTGGGGAAGTTGCGGGAGAATACTATTTTCGACTTGCGGCCGGCATCGATCATGCTGTTCGCAGTTCGGGAGCAAGAATCTTTCTATTTACATCTGCGGCGCATGGAGCTGGAACAAGCACGGTAGTAAGAAAGTTGAGCGAACAGTTGTGTAATCTTAATCTGAGGACTCGGACGATGACGGCAGCGGCATCCAGCGAGTTAGACCTGCTTTCAAGCGACGATTCCCCCCTGGCGCACAACAAATGGAATAGACCCAACGACGTTCTGCAGAGCGCGCCTAAGCCGATCGATTACAACAATCGCCGCTATCAATTAGAACGAGACGTTCCTCCTCCAAATTGGGTGGAACAAACCCTAAATCGTGCAGCCATGGATTACGACGTCGTGCTAATCGATGCACAACCAATGCCAGTGTCTGCACAGACCGAGTACCTGGCGAGATTAGCCGATGCAACTGTGCTCATAGTTAAGGCCAGAGGAACCAGCAGGCAGGATCTGGAGTGCACAGCCCGGGTTCTTGAGCGACTCGAGGTTGCCGGAGTCGCGGTGATTCTGAACAAAGTCCGTGTGGACCGGGCAGATGGGGCTCTGAAACAAGCGCTCCGGAGCTACGAAAAGTCATTTACTGAACCTTCGGTGATCCCAAAAACCGAGGAGCCCGAGCGCAACGTAACCACGGCTTGAGCAAGCAATGCCATGGATCAGTCTTAGGTTAAGTCACACCAGTCGTATGTCTGCAGCCAACATCAGGTTGCCGCTTCGCCACTGACACGGAACCGCTCGTCCATCAGTTCTCAACCTACCGCCTTTCTATGCGCCAGGAAAATACTGTTTGCCAAAGATCAACGAAACACATCACTGCGCTTGATTGCAGGCCGCGAGCCAAGGAGTGTGTTCACAATGGAACAATTCTGGCATGGGTTATCGACAGATAAATCTTCATCAACGCTGTCGGCCCAACAGTCTTCAGCAAAACCTGCCGGGAGATCCCTCGGACAACCCCTTTTGTGGATGGTCCTCGACAGCATTACGGTTCTTGTATCAACAACCTTTGCCACGCTCTATGCGACGCACACGGATCCAATGGTTGGCGCGAAGGACTTCTGGCACGGCACGCTCATTTACGGCCGATCCATGGGCATATTGCTGGCATTTGTCTGTGGTTTTTGCATAACGCTTATTCTTTCAAGTCAATGGTTGCATTTGTACACTCCAAGGCGGCTCAACGGGACACTCCATGAGCAGAAGCTCAACATACAAGCCTGCTTCACCGCCGGCCTTCTGCTTACGGGCGCCCTCTACATGATCAAGGGCGAAGATATCCCAAGGAGGATTGTGCTGTTAACCCTGGGGACGGTCACGATCTCGCTCGGAGCTCGCAGGCTGGTATACCGCTCGATGCTCTATCGCGCGTTCGAGCGTGGCCAGAATACCCGCAATGTGCTCATTGTGGGCACTGGCCCCGAGGCAAAGGCACTCCGCAACCATCTCGTGGGCATGCGGCACCTCGGCTACACCTTCAAAGGTTTCATCGACTTTGCAGATTCGGATTCAACTCTCACTGACACTTTCGGCGATGTGGTGGGAACGGTCGACACGCTGTTCGATCAGACGCGCAGGCGATTCATTGATGAAATCTTTGTGACCAATCCCTGCGAGCGTAGGATCGTGCACGAAGTGTTGGAACAGGCACGCATACATCGCGTGGATCTGCGCGTAATTCCTGATATGTACGAAGGCCAGGCCTTGGCCGATCCCATCGAATACATCGGGCAATTTCCGACCATACCGTTGCACCATGGCTGTTTACCTGAGATCAGCCTGGTCATCAAGCGCGCATTGGATATTGTGATTTCCAGCCTTGGCGTTGCTGATTTTGGCCCCGGTGCTCGTTGCCGTCGCGATCGCTATCAAATTAGACTCATCCGGCCCGGTCTTCTATCTTTCGGAGCGCATCGGCAAAAAGGGCTACGTCTTCCGTTGCATCAAGTTCCGCACCATGATCGCGGATGCAGACAAACGGCGCTCCGACCTGATGCACCTGAATGAACGCGATGGTGTGCTTTTCAAGATTGCCAACGACCCGCGGATTACCAGGCTTGGCCACTTTCTGCGCAAATACTCGTTGGACGAATTACCTCAGTTGTTCAACGTTCTGTCGGGCGACATGAGTTTGGTTGGACCGCGGCCACCGCTTGCAAGTGAAGTGGAGGCATATAAGCTGAGCCACCTGCGACGACTTGATGTGACTCCCGGTATCACCGGTCTCTGGCAGGTCGAAGCGCGGCGGGATCCTTCGTTCGATAGTTATATCTCGATCGATGTCGCTTACATCGAGAACTGGAGCTTGCTCCTGGATCTTAAGATCATCGCCCGGACCGTGGGTGTGGTGTTGGCCGGAACTGGTTGCTAGCCCCGGGTTACGGTCCCCTACACTGTGAATGACTTGAAAGAAATCGTCCTCTGAAATCCAGACCGGGCCACCAGACTAAGGGTCGAACTGGACTGGTCTCACTTCTTTGGGAACCAGTTTAAGAATCGATCTTCTATGAATGGAGAGTTGAGTCATGCGAGTCATACATTTGTCACGCAGGACATTCACCGAGGAGTTCAAATTGGCAGCTGTGCACCGCCTGCAAGCCGGGATTCCGATAAGGGAGCTGTCCGGGGAACTGGAGGTGAGCCGGAACATGTTGTACCGGTGGGCGCGTGAGTTCCGCAAGGCTCCGGGAGAAGCCTTTCCGGGCAACGGTCAGCCGCACTGGCCGGAAGGCCGGGTTGCGGACTTGGAGCGCAAGATCGGTCAACAGGCCCTGGAGATTGATTATTTAAAAAAGTGCTTGCAGCGCATCGAGGACAAGCGGACGCACATATTCAGGAGAGATCAACGGTCTCCAGAAACGTCCCTGAGGAAGCCAGCATCAGCCGAAGACTGACGCCGAACGGAACGCTTAACGGATTGCACCCCTGCACTTCGCGATTAGCCTTCAAGGACCACTGCACCGGGACTTGACCCTTCACCCAAGAGAAAACGCAACTCCGACACATCTGTCGAGGACAGGAGGAAGACAATTTCGGAATCGCTAACCACAGAAGCGGTCGTAGAAAAGCAGGCCAAAGTGGAAGGGCCTGCCCGGAATGTCCTCGAATCGCTTGCGGCTCGAGCCACGTTCTGGACAGTGATGGATTACGGATGCTCGATGGGGATCCGCGTTATCAATAGCGCCATCCTGACTCGTCTCCTGATGCCGGAGGCTTTTGGCCTAATGGCGTTGGTAGTGACTCTCATCGTCGGGGTCAGCCTAATGTCCGATATAGGCCTGGGTCCAAATGTGATTCAGAGCCGCCGCGGGGACGATCCCGTACTGCTCAACACGGTCTGGACCTTGCAGGTTCTACGCGGCGCGGCCATCTTCGTCATTTCTCTCATTTTGGCGCCAGTGATGGCCCTGATCTACCATGAGCCGAGGCTCATGGCCCTGCTGCCCGCGCTGGGCTTTATCGTTATCATCGGCTCCTTCAACAGCACCAATCTGCTTTCGATGTCGCGGCACTTGGGCGTACGGAGATTGTTCCTACTCGATATCACCGCACAAATTTTCGGGCTTCTCGTTACAGCCTGTTGCGCACTGATACATCCGTCGGTTTGGGCGCTGGTCATAGGATCGACCTTCACCTCTGTGTACCGGCTCGTTCTTAGCTTCTATCGTCCACTCATACCAGGTATTCGGAATTCATTCTGGTGGGACCGGGACAGCGTCCATAAGCCTGGTTCATTTCGGCAAATGGATTCTGCTGTCCACCGCCTTTTGCTTCTTCGCGTCACAAGCGGATCGATTGATTCTGGGAAGACTGGTCACTTTCAGCATGCTAGGGGTGTATAGCATCGCATACACGGTTTCGGATATTCCTCGGGCCGTGATCAATGCTTTTACACAAAAGGTCGGGTATCCCTTTATTGCCAAAATGGTGCAGCTCCCAATATATGAATTCCGAAAAATCTTCTTATGGTACCGCTTTCGTGCTCTATTGGCGGGTGCTGGGATGCTCTGCCTGATGGTCTACTTAGGCGGGTTTCTGGTGACGAAAGTCTACGATCGCCGGTATCACGCCGCCTCGTGGATGGTCCCGCTCCTTGCCCTTGGCCTATGGCACACGCTGCTGTACGCGACGACTATGCCCGCACTGCTGTCTCTCGGCAAGTCCAGCTACCAGGCAATTGGCAATGCGTGCTACTGTATCGCGGTTATCGTGACTATTCCTGTCGCTTTCCATTACTTCGGGATGATTGGCGCCGTAGTCGCAGTGGCCGCGGGTGATTTACCAATGTATTTTGTGCTGGTGGTAGGAGCAAGCCGCGAAGCGGTTTCTACATGGCGGCAGGACCTGCTGGCAACGGGAGTGTTCCTTGTTTTTCTTGCCACGGGTTTCGCGCTTCGCACCCTCTTCGCCGGTTGAAGCGTTGCGATGGGTAACAGTTAAGAGCGTACACACTCGTGTTCTCAGACATCTGCGCAATCGCATTAACGACCTGTTCGCTTCCCGCCCTGAATAACAAAAAGCTTCATACCTTGACTCTGCGATTGTCCATCAGGCGCAGGTGCCCGACCAAGTTTGTCTCGATAACCACGAAGAATCGCATCGTGGAGCTGAGCAAGAGCCCAAGACTTATTGCCAGGAAACAGTGGCACTCAAAGTGAAAGGAGGAAACCAGGCCATGACTTATCTATTTATACCAGCGTTGTTCTCGTTGGCATTTATTTCATATGTCTGGATTCGCGATGCCGTCGAAGGAAACTAGACCCATACGTAAATTATCTCGAGATCATCGCATGACACCCTCCCGGCATCTATACATGGTGTTGTCGCCGCGCTCACTTGTTTATGCCAGGCATGCTCTCGAATCCCTCTTTCGCAATTCGTCGGAATCGGTTCACCTTCGCCTCATCACCGACTCGGCGCGGGACAAGGAGGAGCTGTCAATAGCAATAGCGCCACTCAACACGAACGGACACCGGTGGGAAGTCTACGCGGAGCAGGACCTGACGGAGCGCGAGGCAGAACTATTCACCAGGCACGAAAATCTTCGGGCCTTCCGGCGCGGTCATCCATGTTGGCGCAAAATCACGGATCCGCTACTGCTGAGCGAGCCCGACGCAGAACTGATATTACTCGATCCGGATCTTTACTTTCCGAACCGTTTTCAATTCGAGCAGACACCCGATAGCGGTTTGCTTCTAATGTGGCAGCGGCCGAATTGTCTCTTTCCACCGAGCGTTGTCAGAACGGCAATTGCTGGTCAAATTCGACTGGCTCACCACGTAGATATTGGGGTCGCGCACTGGCGTGCATCTGCAGACCTGGATTGGCTTGACTGGTTGGTGGGCAGGTTAGGCGGGGCAGCTCTACCACGCATGATGCATGTGGAGGCAATCGTGTGGGCGGCTCTGGCTATGCGGGTAGGCGGTGGACACCTCGATCCCGCTTACTGGAAATGCTGGCGCAGATCGCCTTCCAGGCGCGTCCTGACGAAACTCGGCTGGAGCGGTTTACGCATTTTGCGATCGGAGCCATGGTCCAGCCTGAAATGCTTTCATGCCGGCGGCGAGGCTAAGTGGTGGTTGGATAGCGGCGCGGCAAGAAGGTTTGTTGGAAGGTGGAGCCGAGCTTCGATCTCCAGGCTGCATCGTTCCATATGTCGAACTCAGGCCCGAAGAATTTGTACGCGAGCGTGCGTTCAAGCAGGTACTAAAGGTAATGGGATACTACCAAATTTTCCGTTCTACCTAAGCCAATATGCAGATCTGTATTGTAGCGGAGCACGCTTCCACACACTTCGGCGGTGAGGCCTTTCTTCCGCTGCGCTATTTTAGCCTGCTGCGCTCCCGCGGAATCGATACGTGGCTGGTCGTCCACTCCAGAACACGACGCGAGCTCGAGGAACTTTTTCCACGGGACCTCGACCGGATCTTTTTTGTTCCTGACCTGTGGATTCACAGGTTGGTATTCACTATCAGTCGAGGTCTTCCCAGGCGCCTTTCTGAAGCTACCTTTGGGCTTATCAATCAGCTCATCACCCAGTTCTATCAGCGCTCGATCGTGCGCAACCTGATCCGCACGCAACCGATCGATGTGATTCATCAGCCTATTCCAATTTCCCCGCGCTTCCCGTCGGCGCTGTTCTCCATGGGCATACCGGTGGTGATTGGGCCTCTAAACGGAGGAATGGATTTTCCTGAGGCCTTTCGAAGCAACGATTCGCTCATCAGCCGGGCTGCAGTCGCTTTTCTCAAATTGTTTACCAACGCAGGTAACAATTTGCTGCCTGGCAAGAAACAGGCCGCCGTATTGCTGGTAGCCAATGAACGTACGCGGAATGCGCTGCCGAAGGGAGTTCGCGGCAGAGTGCTCGAGATGAATGAGAACGGAGTCGATACCAGTGCATTCCACAGCGGCGAACCTGACAATCTGGTTCGCACAAATCCTCTTTTTGTCTTTGTGGGACGGTTGGTTGATTGGAAGGCACTGGATATTGCGATTCGAGCCCTGGCCGAGGTTCCGGGCGCTGACCTCGAGGTCATTGGCGATGGGCCGATGCTGGAGACCTGGAAGACATTGGCTCGGGAGGTGGGCGTCGCAGAACGCGTTCGCTTTCTTGGCCCCCAGACCCAGCCGCAATACGCCGCTCGCCTTCGAGAATCTGTCGGACTCGTTCTCCCGAGCTTGCATGAGAGCGGGGGCGCCGTCGTCTTGGAAGCAATGGCCACAGCCAAGCCGGTAATCGCTACACGCTGGGGCGGTCCTCTGGATTATCTGGACTCTTCGTGCGGGATCCTGGTGGCGCCGCAGAGTTATGAGGCACTTGGTAACCGGTTTTGCCCAAGCTATGCAGACGCTGATTGATCACCCTGATCTGGCGAAAGCGATGGGCACAGCTGGACGAGAGCGTGCGGTTCGCGATTTTGACTGGCAGCGGAGGATCGATGCGATGGTCGGTATTTACGACATCCTTGTCAAGAAGCCGGTATTGGTCCGGAGCTGAACTGGAACTGCGGCGTCCGCCGCTGCACGAACACGCATTTCTGCATATGGCATCGAGTATTAACAATTCAATGCGGCACGCCGGATCTCTTGAAACGGCTCGGTACCCGTCATCCCACGCCGACTTCGTTTCCCACGTTCAGCCGTCGCCCGATCCGGTTCCTAAGCGCCAGCTGGTGTACCTTCTGAGCATCTACCCGGCGGTCTCGCACACGTTCTTCCTGAATGAAGTGCGGGAGTTGAGAAGGCAAGGCTTCAACGTCGAAGTCGCCTCCATCAATCAGCCGGACATTCAGCCCTCGTCTATGCACGAAGCAGAAGCTGAAGAGATGGCAGGGACGTTCTATGTCAAGTCATCGGGAGCCGCATGGGCACTATGGATTGCGACAAAGACATTGTTGCGCAGGCCGGCCGTCTTTATTCGCGGCCTCTCAGCTGCCCTGCGACTGGGACGCGGGGATCTCTCTGCAATTGTCTATGGACTTTTCTATTTTGCAGAAGCCCTGATCCTTGGAGATTGGATGCGTTCACGAGGCCGCCGCCACCTGCACATCCACTTCTGCGGACCCGTGGCAACTGTGGGCATGCTGGCTTCCATAGCGTGGCGCTTGCCCTACTCGCTCACTGTGCATGGGCCGGACGAATTCTACGATGTAGACAAGTTCTATCTTCGGCAGAAAGTGGAGAACGCCAAATTCGTTGTTTGCATCAGCGACTTTTGCCGAAGTCAGCTTATGCGCCTGGTGGATCCCATTCATTGGGACAAGATGCATGTAGTGCGGCAAGGCATCGACCCAAACGTATTCCGGTCGACAAGACGAGAGCCGGAACCAGGTAAAGTGTTGGAGGTGCTTTGTGTCGGCAGGTTAGTCTCCTCAAAGGGACAAATTATCCTGTTGCGTGCCTGTGACCTGTTACTTGCCCGAGGCTATTCCTTCCGGGTCCACCTGGTGGGCGCAGGGCCTGAGCTCAAGCTGCTGCAGGAATTCGCAGAGCAGAACGAGATCCCGGTTATTTTTGAGGGAGCAAGGACCAATACCGAAATTCGGCTGATGCTTGAGCGCGCGGACGTCTTCGCCCTCGCCAGCTTCGCTGAGGGCATACCTGTGGCGTTGATGGAGGCGATGGCGATGGAGGTTCCCTGCGTGAGTACCTTTATAGCCGGCATTCCAGAGCTGATTCGCGATGGCCTCGATGGATTGCTTGTGCCTGCGTCTTCGGCTGAGGCCATGGCTTCCGCCCTACAGCGGCTTCTGGATGATCCACTTTTCCGGCGCAATCTGGGCAGCGCAGGCAGCAAGCGCGTACGGGAACATTACAACCTGCCTGAGAACGTACGTTTCCTCGCGAGCATGTTTCGCGATCTTGTTGGCGAAAGCCGCTAGAAGTCATTTACTGATGCAAAGTCCGGCCTCACTCCCTTTCGATCTCTCCGTCGTGATTGTGTCGTTCAATACGCGCGATATGCTGCGCGAGTGTCTGCGCTCGGTCTATCGCGCTACGGGGTCATTGCGGGTTCAAGTGATCGTTGTCGACAACGCTTCAATCGACGGCTCTCCGGCTATGGTCGAGGACGAGTTCCCGGATGCATGGTAATCCGAAGCGAAGTCAACCTGGGCTTTGGGCGGGCAAACAACTTAGGATTCCAGTCAGTTCGGGGACGTTATGCGGTGTTGCTCAACTCCGATGCCTTCCTCACGCCGGGATCTCTTGAATTGTCCGTGGCACATATCGAGGCAAATCCGCGGATAGGAATCGGTGGCGGACGGTTAGTCGGATCCGACGGCTCGTTGCAGCCGTCAGCGCGGATGTTCCCCACGGTACTCAACGATCTAATTGTTCTTTCCGGACTCGCCGCGCGGTTTCCCCATTCGAGATTCTTTGGACGATTTGACAGGACCTGGGCAGATGAACACGAAGCTGCGGAAGTTGATTGGGTTCCAGGCGCATATTCGATCATTCGCAGAGAGGTCCTCGCCGAGGTGGGACTACTTCGATCCGCGATTCTTCCTCTATTACGAAGAGGTGGATCTGTGCCGGCGCATAAAGCAGAGAGGATATTCGGTTTGGTATTGGCCGGATGTCAGGATCGTTCACATCGGAGGAGAGTCGTCCCGCCAGATCCCGTCACTCGAGATGTCCAGAGCAGGCGCGCAACTTACCCTTTGGCGCATGAGAAGCATGTTGCTCTACTACCGCAAACATCATGGCATGGCCGCGCGCTTTGCCATGCTTATGGAGCTTCTGTGGTGCTGGCTCCAGTGGCAGAGGAGAAGGCTGAGCCGAGATCCGGAACGCCACGCCAGAGCCCGGACTGATCGGCTCCTGGTATCGCTAATGGGACGGGCTTGGCGCGACACAAGAGGTGGCCGGCTTTCTCCGGCTCAGCCTTGGTGAATCGTCCACCCGCAAGTGACAATCACCTGCTGCAACTGGAACAATCATGCGCCGAAAGCTCAAGGTACTATTCTCGCTTTTGCTTTCCGCGGTCTTCCGAATAACTACTGGGCTGCGGCGAAACCTCCAGCGAATTCAGAGCCACGCACTACTTTCGTCCCGCCTGACAACACCTCTGGATGTCTCGATTGTTGTGATGGGGCCACCCGAGGTGCATGGCACGGGCAAGGTTCGCTTCGGCCATGACGCTCTGATTTATCCAGGGCTCTACCTGGAGACAAATGAAGTTGGATCGATTGAGATCGGCGATAGAGTCGTTCTTTCGCGCGGTGTGCACATTGTGGCCCGCGCAGGAATAACCATTGGGCACGGCACGATGATTGGCGAGTACTCAAGCATTCGGGATGCAAATCACGCTCACGTACCCGGCGTGAAGATCCGGGAAGCTGGCCATGCATCACGCCCGATCTGGATTGGGGACGAGGTGTGGATTGGCCGCGGAGTAACCGTTCTCGGGGGAGTTACAATTGGGAATGGAGCAACCGTTGGCGCCAACGCCGTGGTCACGCACGATGTACCACCGGGAGCAACCGTCGCCGGCGTACCCGCCCGGGA
>CAWGYP010000009.1:0-156255 GCA_963826875.1 uncultured Acidobacteriaceae bacterium
GAGTTTTCTGCTCATGCCTCACGGCGACAGTGGAGGCTGCTTACCCAGCCTGCTCGTCCTTTTGTACCCCGCGTCATTTCTGTATCCACAAGGCCGGGAGCAACAGCAATCCCATCACGCATGGCGTGGCCGTATGAGCTTTCCGGAATCAGCAACCGCCAGCTTGGAAACGAAATTAATAGTGGACGGGACCTTATGGGAGGCAAGTTCTTCGCGGCATAGCAGCAAGATGTCTTGGAGAATGTGACGATCGCCGCCGCCCTCAGGCCCGGGTGCCGAGCGTAAGACAACATCCGCAACCACTACCGAGCCGATCATGGAACTCTTCTTGGTTCGGACCAGCGACATCCGAACCTTAGGGTGACGATTGATCACCTCTTCCACTTCCTCGGGATGCACCTTCAAGCCCCCAACATTAATGACTCCATCACGCCGGCCGACGAAGTAGTAGCGCTCGTTTCGCAGATCGAGGATGTCCAGCGTGTCGACAAAACCGGCCGCATCCTTAAGTGGGCCATGTAGTACATTCAGATACCGGCTCGCTGTGCGCGGAGAGCGAATGCGAAGAGAGTGATTCTCGACTTTCATTTCAACTCCCTGCGTGCGCTCTAGCACACTGCTGGGAAACCCGGTCAAACCGTCGTTGACGTCAAAGGCAACTCCAGCTTCGGTGGTGGCAAAGGCGTGAGCGATGCGTGCCTGCGGATAGACCTGCGCAAGATGGTTGAGGATTCCCTGATCCGCAATCTCTCCCGATAAACGAATGTATTCGGGTGCAATCAGGCGAGCGGAAGAACTCATCAGGGCGCGTCGCCAATGCGACGGTGTGCCGGAGATGTGGGTTACTCCATGCGCGCCGACGCGGGCCAGGAAGTCGGCGGTCGATCTTTGTGGGTCCGACAAGAGCAGTGAACTACCGGTCAGGATGGCGCGCAACAATATCTGCAAACCTCCATAACGGCGGATATCGTAGAACGTGCTCCAAATCACCGGGCCATTTCTGGGCTCGCAGCCGATCGCTCCTGCCAAGCTGGCCAATGTATGGACTACCAGCTTCGGCACTCCAGTAGTTCCTGACGTCAGGAGAACCCATTCCGTCTCGTAGCGCCTGCCCTGAGCTTGTCGAACGGGGCCGGGTGAGCCGTAACCTTTAGGGACGATTTTCCCGTCGCAATGAATAAAAGAGCTCACCCCGGCAGTTCCCGGGTCATTGATGATCCGATCGGAAACAATTGCATCTACTTCCGCAGACTCGACAATCGAAGGCAGATATTCTTCCAGTACGTCAGGTGGGCATAAAACCATGCGGCGGGCCACCCCGTCGAGCTCGATCAGCGCTGCCGCGGCGATAAGCTGGTCCGTGGTCGCAATGAGAACGGAACCCCCGCTTAGTTCCTGGGATCGGCCGCCAAGCACGGAGCCAGCCAGCAAATCGCTTAGAAAGAGGCTCGTTTCCGCGCTGGAAACAAAAGGATCGCAGGCGTCGACGGCAGTGCTGACCGCTTCCCAAAGCGAGGCCGGACTATTTTGCAACATGCTCATAAAGGTTGACGAAATCGCCGAACTTAAACCGGAAATTTCCGAAACCGTAAAAGGATCGAGTCCAAGGGAGTCTTCAAGCCGGCTAACAGGATAACGAAACAAAGTGAAACGAGTCCTGGGTTCAAAAGTTCCAGTTCGTCCGTCAGGGGAGCCAGCCGCTTATTTTGTTCCTGAGCGACTTGCTTGAACTGAGTTACGATTTCGTTTCGAACATTCACTGTCAGTACCTCGCATTAACGTGCTCTCTACGCGGGCAGATGGCATTTCCTTGTGTCTGGGCAGCCCTAAGGGTGCACAGAGAGCTTGACCGTTCCTGGACAAATGGCTCCACCAACAGGAAGCCGGCTACAGGATCCTTCGTGCAAAGCCGCGCTGCCCCTTAGGCCGCAGGTATGCTTGCAATGCCCCTTTCCGTTGATTGTCTGGATCAGAGCGCGAAGCTTGTTAACGCCTTCAAATAGATCGGCTGCCGGATCGGGTGGATTGATCGCTGCCTCTGCTGAGAGCGCCTTCAAGAGGCCTTCTGAGTGAGCAATGTCGCAAACACCGTGCACGTCGGTATATTCAAGTTCCGTAGAGCCTTGGGCCACTGCAAGGTCCGCCAAGTACGACATGAACCGTTGAATGTAGCTTTCAAAAAAGCCCATGGTAAGTACGTTCTGCACTCCCTGCAGGCGCCCCAGGAATGTGCGGACCTTGGTCAAGTTATCGCGCACCGCCATGGCGTCCGCCTCTGCTGGGTAGGCATGCGCGGCAACCGCAAACCTCCGTAGCATCTCGGGATGACAATCGGCAATTTCTTCCCGAAGATTTTCAATCAGGATGGGCCGTGCCTCCTCCGACCGGACAGATAGATACGCAGCCGTCATCCAATAAATGAAGTTACCTTCGAGAACGGCGCTGTATCGCGCTATGATCCCGCGCCGTTGTTCGGGAGTGAGGTCTTTAGGATCAGGCAGCGCAGCAACCAGACTATCAATTTCGCTATCAATCTGCCGCTTAATAGACGAGCGGTCATGAATTTCGGAATGGACGAGCGAAGTAGCCATTGCTATCCTCCGGTGGTGTGAAGGCCAGGTGACGGCAGCGGGCGTCAGCCTTGCCATTCAACAATGGTCAATCATCAGTGACCCGTCTGCGTCTGGGTCTACAGTCGACTTTCGTGCCGCCTCTGAAACGAACACTGTAGCACTAAAAGATGTACCGATAGTAGCTTATTTTGAACCGAATGAAAGTGAAACTCTTAACTGACTAAGACAGCCGTAACTCCGGATTAAGTAAAATGGTAACTGGAAGCAAATAGCACCTATATAGACACCGCAACAGCGCCTCAGTGGAAAGCCAGCGTAGCGTAAGTGATCGGGTTACGCTGCCGCCAAAACGCTCTGGCGTGAGTTGCGCCGCTTCTTCCCCAAGTTCCTCCCGAACATTGCGCAGGTCTGCCTCAGCCCTTACGCTGACGCATGACATCGTTGCGTGTAAAGAAGGCGGTCCTCTATTGTGAAAGCCGGCCAGGGAGAAAGAGGTCGATCGCGACGTCTTTGTCCGCTTTCCAGAACAAAAAGCTTGGATCCTTTAGTCCCCATTGGATGTACGGTACGACAAAATGAGCCTTGGCCGTTGCGGTTGTACCTTCAAGATGAACAAGGATGGGGATCGTGATCTCATGAGGCGTGCCGAGGAGTGTGAAGATACCAGTTACCCGGATGGTCGAGTCTCCTGATGGCGCGATGGCGCCAGCGTAGGACTTGGGCTCAAACGAGACAGTTGCGTGCTGTTCGACCTCAAGGATGTCCTTGTTCATTTTCTTGTCGCGACTGCCATTGCCGGTCTTGCCGCTGCCGGCGAGAACGACCACCGAACCCGACATCTTAGCAGCGCTGCGGTCAAACTCAAGCGATCCGGATTGGATGTGAAAGGTGCCGTTGACCACCTCGCGGGTCGTTTTCAGCGTCATCTTGACCTCGCTCGCATCCGGGTTGGCGACGAAGGTCTGCTGCTGGGCGAGCGCGACCGGAGCGAGTAGGACAGCGAGGGCGAATACCGTGAAGGATTTCATTGCATCTCCCCTATCGTGTTTTGACGACTGAGCGTTGTTTTGGCGTGACTCGATTCAGCTGGCGACTGCAGGGGTAGCAACGGCGGCGTGCTGGGCAACGCGTGTCAGCCTTGCCGTCACGCGCATCACCCCGGGCCAGACCCTGAGGCAAAACGGCAATACAGCGCGCGCGAGTGGGTTGTTCAAGCCATCGGCGGCGAACTCGGCAAGGCGCATCTGGGCCAGCAGCGCGGAGCGCAGTTTAGCCTGAAAGAGCGATGCCGGCTCTTCTGCAAGATACGCAGCGACGGCACAACGTGCCGTATGCAGCGCGATGGATATGCCATCGCCGGTGAACGAGGGGATGACGGCTGCCTGATCGCCGATGCAGTAGAGTCCATTCTCCGTTGTGCGGCGGACGTAACCATACGGGATATGGGTAATGGCGATCGGCCTGGCCAGCAACGGCTCCGCACCGGCAAGCCTCATAGCGAGGTGTGGACAGTCCTGCTGCATCTTCGCAAGGAAGTTCTCCCAGCGGTGACCCGCACGTGCAAGGTACCGCTGTTGCACCACGCAGCACAGGTTTGCAATGCCGCCTTCCACCGGTTGGATACCGCCATAGCCTC
The DNA here is from genome assembly GCA_963826875.1 of uncultured Acidobacteriaceae bacterium. Classification (GTDB taxonomy): domain Bacteria; phylum Acidobacteriota; class Terriglobia; order Terriglobales; family Acidobacteriaceae; genus PALSA-350. The sequence goes on from CAWGYP010000009.1 coordinate 4,210, forward strand.
CAGGATAGAGCATCAGCTCAGAGGCGCCCTCCAGCTCAGAGGCCTGCGCGGACGATAAGCGAAAATACATCTTGAAGGCAACCCATCGCTGTGGGTCCTTCGGACGCAAGTGGCCGCGGACATCGTGCTTGCCCGTGGCCAGAAAGACCGCCGGGGCCTCACGGGTGGTGCCGTCGTCGAGCGTAGCTTGCCAGACGTTAGATGTCGTGCGGCTGAGCGCCTCCACACTGCGGCCGCGCTCTACCCGGACGCCTGCGGCGATGGCGCCGGCGATGAGCGCTGTATCAAGCGTCTTGCGCGTTAGCGAGGCTGCGGGGAAAGGCAAGGGAGCCTCCGCGGCGCGCCTGGCTGCGGCGAGGCGAACGTAGTCGATGGGCACGGCGCCAAGCGAGGCCAGATCGATGCCGAGCGCATGCAGGTCCTCAAGGGCCTCACCGCTTAGGAACTCTCCGCAAACCTTATGGCGCGGTGTGGGCTCGCGTTCAATCAGCGTAACGACTCGTCCCTTGCGGGCCAGCGCGATCGAAGCCGCACAGCCCGCCACTCCACCACCTAGGACGAGAACTTCGTCTTGCAAAGGAATCTGATTCAGATTGGACGTCGTAACGGGAATCTCCTTTTTCTGGATGCGATACGCGAAATTGCACCGCTCCTGACGGTATTGTAATGACCACTGTTGCAGTTGGGCTGTGGTGCAGTTTGCACCCACAGCACTGGCGCAGGGGTTTGACGGGGCGTCGGCGGGAATAGTGAGCCATAGCGTGCTCTGCCCGATCTTTGCACCAGCGGGATTGTCAAGGGAACCTCAATGAGTCACGGCGAGTGGTGAGCTCGCGCCAGTTAAGGCCGAGGTCAACGATAAGCAGCGAGGCGAGAGTAAAGGCGATCACGCCGACGGCGGCTAAGGAGTCCCCGAGGTGGCTCCAGTAACGGGGCCAAAGGTTCAGCACACGGCTGGAGACGAAGGTAAAGGTGACGGCGTAGGAGCGGACCATCCATTGGCGGTGCTGGATGATCTGGCGGTTGCGCGCGGTGATGAGGGCGGCGGTGGTGCAGACGACCCAGGCGGCAGCCTGCATCGAGGTTCCGGGGAAGCCCGGACGGCCGCTGGCGAGGGCGACCCCGGTTGCAGCGCCAATGAAGACAGAGAAGACGTAGATGCGGCCGAGGACGCGATGGACATTGAGGTGACGCTGGCGAAATCGTGATGAGAACTGGATCGGACCGATGAGGAGAGCCATCATACCGGCGAGCGTGTGCGGGATGAGGAGCTGGCGGTCGGCGATGACCTGCAGACGGTAGGCGTGGTACATCGGATAGTCGGTGATCAGGAGAACTTCTGAGGTGATGAAGACGAAGAGCGCGGTGAGTCCAAGAGAGATCCAGAGAACGGTTTTGAATCTGGAACGGCTTTTCGATCTGGAACGGGTGGGGCTGGGTGGGAGCTGCGTGGAAGTTGCCATTATTCCCCTCTCAGATGGTTAGACGTGATGAGGGGCGCTACAAGGGGCCCGAAAGGCTTCATGGTTGTTAGTCTACCGAGAAGCTTCAGCAGAGGGAATATATAGAGCATCAACACCCGCCTCACTTCCATCGCCCCACACACAACCGTCCCGGCCGCCAATGCTCCACCGTCACCGCCTCCGGCGGGACCTCAGCCGCCGCCAGCAACCGCGCCCAGTCCTCCTCCCGGAAGGACCGCCGGAAGGACACCAGGCCATCATGCCGCACAAACCGGTGCCACTCCACCATCCCCACCACCCACCCAAACATCCGACAACTCCACTGCGACCGCTCCAAATCATTGATAAACCAACCTACCTGCGTAGTCGCTTCCATCCACCGCAGCAGCGCAATGATCTTCTCATCCTCCAAATGATGTGCCATCAGCGAACTCACGACGATATCCACCGGCTTCTCCGGCCGATACTCCAGAGCATCGCCGGTCACCCACGCGATTCCTAGCTCCTTCGGCGTGGACTCCGCTGCCGCACGCGCCGCATAAGGATTCAAGTCGATTCCCGTTAACTGCACAGCAATGCCGCGCCTCCGTGCCCAGCCTGCAATCTGCCGCAGCAGATCGCCCCCGCCACTACCCACATCGACGATGTGCAACGGATCACGCAATCCATGCGGTAGCCGCTTCAGCCAAGCCATCGTCGGTCGATATCCTAGCAGCCAGCGGTTGACCTGCTCCAGGCTGCGCAGGCAGCCACGGAAATCCTCATAGCTACAGTCGCCATCCATCAGCTCCGGCAGCTCGCGCGGAGAGACCCGCTGTCTGAATTCGATCTCCGCACTAGACCGCATGGAAGCGCATTGTCTCCGCCGTAAGCCCCGGGCCAAACGACATCGCGCACCCGCGCTGCCCCGGCCGCGCCTGCTGCATCATCCGCTGCAGCACAAACATCACCGAAACCGACGACATGTTGCCGAAGCATGACAGCACCTCCCGCGACGCCGCCAGCGCATCGACCGGCAGTTGCAGTCCCTTCTCCACCGCATCCAGAACCGACCGTCCGCCGGGATGCACCGCCCACAGGTCGATGTCATCACGCTCGGCCATCAGCCCGCTCTCATGTAACGCGCGGCCCAACTCCGCCGGCACCTGCCCGGAGAGTAGCATGTCGAATCCCAGCCCGCGGATCTTCCATGTAATCAGACCCCTCGTCTCGGGCACCATCACCGCCTTAAAGCTATCCAGAGCAAAGCCCTGCTCGCACGCGGTAATCAGGCTTGCCGCCGCGCCATCGGCAAAGACCAGGAACGAGAGCACCTGCTCCAGCTCCTGCGTCTCCTGGAAGTGCAGCGTGCACAGCTCCAGGTTGACCATAAGCACACCAGCCTTGGGTTCTGAGCGCACAATGTGTCGCGCCAGCTTCAGCGCATTGATTGCCGCATAGCAGCCCATGAAGCCAACCATCGTACGCTCCACGCCTGCATGAAGCCCGAGGTGGTCGATGATCTCAAAATCCAGCCCCGGCGCATAGAGCCCCGTGCAGCAGGTCACCAGCACGTGGGTGATACCGGAGCGTTCCTTCTCATTGAGCATAAGCCGGTCCAGGGCCTTCCGCATCAGCACCGGAGCGTTCCGCTCAAACAGCTCCATCCGCCGCGCCGTGTTGGGAAAGTTGCCTAGCCGATAGAACTCATGCGCGTCGTGCGACCATAATTGGCCCAAATCTTTCTGCGGATCGAGGAACGAATAGCGATGCGCGATGTTGGCGCGGCTCACCATGCGGCGGAAGACCGGGCGTAGCCGCGGGTCGGCAAGCATCTGCTCGGCGAAGACGACGAAGGCGTCATGCACATCGTGCTCGGGTACGGCAGTGGCGATGCGGTTCAGATAAGCCGTGGTCATGCTCAGAGTCTTTAGCCCGGACTACAGACATTAGACGTCGCAGGAGGACGTTTAGATTCTGCACGGCCCCGCTTTACCGCTCCCACAAGGGGGTACTTGACAGCCAGTCTTAAGTAATTAAGACTAAATCAGTGTACATGCCTTTTGATCTTCATGCGGCTTCAAACCCCGGCTGCAGTTTGTGAGCAAGGCTGGGGTGACATTAGAGGGGACCAGATGGAGGCAGACGATCAAGATGTTCCGACTGCGTACTTGCTCTTTGCAATTGCAGCCATAGTTTTCATTGGAGCCACGGCGGCGGGGGCGTTCATCATCTTAATTCGTAACTGACGCATATTTTGGCGCTATCTCGCTGTGAGTTCTGCTGCACTGGGTGTGCTTTAGTGCAAACGATGGCCAAATAGGATCCGCTCTTCTGTCAACGATCGAACGCGATATCGCGGCAGGGTCGCCACCATCGACTCGGGAACGTCACGAGCTATCTACCGGGCCGATCGACTTCAAGGGCTGCAACTTGTGCGCGAAAGAAACAACAAAGTTACCCTCGAATCGTTTTAGCCTCCGCCTATTTTTCCGAGGCCCGTTCCGATGATGTAGGTCACGACTCCTTCAAGAGCGCCGATCCAGGTCATTTCGAAGCCACTCGCCCACCATGACCGGATCGTGATAAGAGACTTCGCGGCGCCGACAGCAAGTGCGCGAGCAGAGAGACAACGGCGGCGACAGTGACCGCAGGAATACCCGTCATAAAGAAGAATGGGATGATGGGAATGAATGCCCCGACTGCCGTCGATAGCGCGCCAGAAACAGCCGATAACCAGGGTTGCCCCGAACGCTCCTCGGGGTAGCATGCCCAACGAGTTAACAAGTATCTACTGGCCTACTTTTAGCCCGTCCCAGTGGCGTAGTTTTACTCCGCCCTGGACAGAATTATTTCGGTTGCGCCTTGTGAGCAAAACGCAGTGTTGCCGCCCGGCATGCGTTTAGCCTCGGCTGCCGCTTAAGAGTGATGCAATAGCCCGGATGCATGCTCCGTGCTATTGCCTTTTGAATACCAGCTTCTCAGCGATGTGCTGGCCGTTTTCCAACGTGCCTGTGGTGGTCCGCGTCATCTGCTGCCCATCGGTTGAGACCACCCACCGATCCCTTTCAGCCAGTTGATTGTCGCGGCGGTAAATCGAATCCACCGTGTGAGGTTCGACGAGTTGAAGCGTCACGGTATCGTTGCGGGAGTTCTTGAGATCGTACGGTTTACCGTCAAATCGGGCTTCATAACTGAAGTCGCCCGAAAAGCGGACCCCATCGATTCCGTTGGCCTCGATCCTGAGCATCAACCCCTGCCGCAAGCGAGTCTTGCTGAGATCCTGCGTCCACTCGCCGGCAAATCGGTCACCGTGGGCCTTATTGCCCCCGCTCCGCGTCCAGACGGTGACTCGGTCGGCATGACCGATGCTCGCAATCGTGGTCGTCAGCTCGTTCCCGTCACTGGAAAGCTTTTGCCGAACCGTCGCCACGAGAGCTCCATCCTTCATTTCCTTGATCTCGGCCTGGCTCTTGTCGATCTTGCGCAGCTCCACCTGATTGAACGCTGGATTTGCCGGAACGGCCATAGGGTGCCCGTCCGATTTCACCGTGAATTCGAAGTGTGTTTCGCCCGACATGACGACATGCACTCGATTGAGCTGAGATGTGATGGTGAGTCTATTAGGAGGATCCAGATTAGACTGCGCAGACACAAGCCTCCAGGAGCCAACGCGAGGATCTTGCGCTCCAAGATTCGCGGCAGCTCCAAGTGGAACGACGAAAACGAGTGCGAGCAACGCGAATGTGCGGATGGGTCCTCCTAAAGCACCTCTGCGGACGGATTCTAGTGTAGTTCGTCACACAGAGAATTGCCGGAGGAGAGTATCAATCTCTCACAGCCGACGGCGGTTTGGTGTGAAATCATGAGTCTCATGCATGTGCGCCGTTTTTGGTTGGCCGGTGTAGTCCTTGCTGCCGTTGTTGCGCTTCTTCCATTCTCCTTCAACGCCGAGCGCCATCTGGAAACGGCAACCCGCGTCGAAGGGAGCCAGGCGGAGACCGTCCAGCAGGAGCTGGGCAGTCGTTTTGATTCGCCTTTCGTTGACCGCGTGGTCCTGGTGGTTGAAGGTCTCCCCTCTGTGGATTCGGATGAGGGTAAGCAGGTGTTAGCCACCATTGTGGCGAATCTGAAAGACGAACCGGGTGTAACCGCTGTTGTATCCTACCTGGACTTACGCGATCCGATCTTCCTGGGCAAGGGCGGTCGAACATTCGTTCTCGTGGGACTCGCGCCAGCCGTGGGTCCGCCGGATTCGCTGGTTCCTGTCCTTCGCGGTCGCGCTCACTCCGTTGAAGATCAACTTCGGAGTCGTTATCCGGCCGTGAAGCTGGAACTAACCGGCGAGCTTCCGCTGAATTTTGACGTTCGGAAGGCGAGTGCAGACGACGTGCAACACGGTGAGAGTTTGGTGATTCCAGCCACACTAGCACTTTTGCTGATGGCTTTCGGTAGCATCGTCGCCGCGCTGATTCCATTGGCTGTTGGCCAACTGGCGATCGCGACCACTCTCGCGATTACCGGACTACTGGCCTCGCGCTGGCACCTATCCATTCTTGTTCAGAATCTTGCCACTATGCTCGGATTGGGCTTGGGAATCGACTACGCACTTCTCATGGTCAGCCGCTTCCGTGAAGCGCTTTCCGCGGGGCATGACGGGCCTACAGCCTCGGTCGTCGCGGCACGTCAGGCGGGTCGCACGCTCCTGATTTCCGCCGCTACAGTAGCCATCGGATTTCTGGCTCTCTTGACGGTTCCCATCAGTGAGATTCGTTCCATCGGCGTTGCCGGAGTGCTGGTGGCGGGAATGAGCGTGTTACTTGCCAATACGCTTGTCCCGGCAGTATTGGCCCTGCTCGGGGCGCGGATCGATATGGGCCGGATGCCCTTCACGCCGAGGTTGGACGCGGACCGGGCGGCACGAACGGGAAATCGCTGGAGGCGGTGGGGCAACGTGATTGTCGCCCATCCATGGCTTGCTCTCTTTCTTGCTGGCGTCCCGTTGCTTCTGCTCTCCTGGCAGGCTGCGCGGCTGGATACCAATCTCCCCAGAGGGGATTGGCTTCCGAGGGCGGCGGAATCGGTTCATGCGTTCCACACCCTTGAACAAATGGATCGGGTCGGCGTTGTTCAATCGTTGCGTGTGATTGTCGAACTGCCGACGAATTCGATTGCACAAACCGACGCGGGGTGGAACACACTCGATCGTCTCTCCCAGCGCCTCGCGAGCGACCCTCGTTGCGCCCGGGTCATTTCCATCACAACGATTGCGAACGGTAACCGTTCCTTCCTCAATGATCTCCCGCGGGAGACGCGGCGAACATTTCTGAGCAGTGACGGACGGGCGGCGCTGCTAGAGGTGATACCAGCGACTTCGGTTTCCTTGCCCGGTCAGGTCGACTGGGTGCGGGAGCTCCGGCAGACTGGCGCGACAGCTCTCACAGGAGTGCCTGGTGCCACGCTAATCGTTGGGGGTGGCCCAGCACTCAATGCCGACTATCAGACGATTGTGAGCGATCACTTTGTGACGGTTATGGCACTTGTGGTGGTAGGGACGCTCGCGGCTCTTCTGGCCGGGTTCCGATCCCTCTTCGCTGCCGTGAAAGCTATCGTACTGAACATGCTCTCGGTAGCGGCCTCCTTTGGAGCATTGGTGTTGGTCTTCCAGGACGGACATGGAAGCCGCTTCTTTGGGATTCCTGGAGGTACGGGCAGTATCTTTCCCCTGGTCCCTATCGTCGCGTTTGCCATTGTCTTCGGGCTAAGCATGGACTACGAAGTGTTTCTGGTCGCGAGGGTCCTCGAAGCAAGAAGAAGCGGACTGGGTGAAGCGGAGGCAATTCCTGAGGGGTTGGCCAGGACAGCCGGTCTGATTACGAGTGCCGCGTCGATCATGATAGTGGTATTCGCTGCATTCACCTTCGGAAGTTTCCTGGTCGTCAAGATGATCGGGTTCACGCTGGCGGTGGCCGTGTTTATTGATGCGACGCTGGTTCGAATTGTGATCGGACCCGCACTTCTCCGCATTGCAGGCGATTGGAACTGGTGGCCTGGGGGGCTCGCCACGGCACGCAAGGAGCCCCTGTGGAGCCGCAAATAATACGCACGTTACACGCCGTCCAACGAATTTCCCCCATCGCCTTGTTCATCTTCAGCAAGAATTTCACGCACATTGCGGAGTTGCCGATCACGACGGAACGATCCGAGCCTATCTGCAAGCAGTTCAACAGTTCGCCGTACAGTTTGGGGTAATCCCTGTAAAACTGAGCGATGGATACAAGTTTCAGCTCACTTGACTTTGCGGGTATCTGAATGGAAACCAACTGCGTGGTAAAACTGGACCGGCTGCGACGAACCGACCTTCGACCAGCAGCCCTGATCCTTGGCCGCGCCATGCGCGACAATCCCGTGCACGTTCGGGCCTTCGCAATATCAAACGCGGAGCGCCGCGGTCAGGCGCTGGAACGGTTCTTCCGGCCGGTACTGCGCGGTCTCCACGAGAGGGGATTGATTTACGGGGCTTATCGCGATAACACGCTTGTCGGAATCTGCGGCATTGCACGGCCCGGCTTTTGTCAGCCCACTCCTCTTGAAAAGCTCCGCCTGTTACCCGCAATCGTGTTCGGCAATCCACTCGGCACGGCGCTTCGCGTTCTGAACTGGACCGATGCATGGGCGCATCGCGATCCTGCGGAGCCTCACTGGCATCTGGGACCAGTGGCCATCGAATCCTGCGTCCAGCGCCAGGGAATTGGAAGCGCCTTGCTGACCGCGTTCTGTGTGCATATGGATGCTTATGGAGCAGTTGCGTATCTCGAGACCGACCGACGAGCAAACGTTCATTTCTATCAAAAATTCGGGTTCACGGTGGTGGCGGAAGCCGACGTTATGGGAGTACCCAACTGGTTTATGTCTCGTCCTGGTCCCACTGCAAAAGTCGCTTCGCGTTCTCATCGACTTCAGACAACTATCCCGTACGCTAATCTTCACGGCTTTCCAGGCTTCTTCGCTTCAGTGGTATTACGCCCATTGAGGTTGCGGGACAGCATCAGCTTGAGTGTGTATTTGTCTGACCCCGCGGTTAAACCGTACCCAACTCCGGTTTCCACACTCAGGCCAAGGAACTTGCTGCCAGTGTAATCGGCAGTCACCCAGACTTCGTGAAATTGTTTGGAAAGCGGCTCGAACCCGTGCAGCGGGCCGAACCCGTCATACTCTTCGCCGGCAAGGGCCCATCTGTCGTTGAAGTTATAAGCTACTCTCCCCGCCGGATTGTACTGAAGACTGCCAAATCCGCCGGTGTAATCCGTATCGAGGATAGGGTTGTAAATGATGTCCCACGGATGCAAATGAAGTCCTATGATCGGCCTGATCTCAGAGCTGACCGTTCGAGGTTCCCAATAGCTCTTGTTAACACTAAGCTCGAAATTCGCTGCGTAGAAAAACGTGTGGTCGTGAGCGTTGGGGCGCGTGAAGAGCTCGCGAATCTTGAAGCCGTTGATGGTCGATCCGTGGTTTGTCGAATAGGGTGAGGACACCGGGAGATAAAGCCCCTGCTCGAACCACGGCTTCACGCCGTACGCCCATTCGGCGGTCACTTGATAGGAATGATTGGCGACGATCGCGCCAGGGTACGTGGGCACGGTCCGCCCCTTGGGAGTGAAGTTATTGTGGATCATCAGATTGAGTATCCCAGGCGGAGCGATCTCTCCGTCGTAGACCTGAATTTCGTCGGTCTGCGAGACAGCCAATACTGGAAACATGGTGAGACAGAGAAGGAGTAATGCACACGGCCGAAATTTCAGCAATTTCCTTGACTCTCCTTAGCCAATTCAACTTTCGTCATAGCTTCACGCCTCCGAAGAAACAGTGTGCTGACACATCGCACTCATGCGTCTGCGACTCGGCCGAACGACCAGCACTGCGCAGAGGAGTAGAACTTAAATGCGATGGGACTGCCGAGTGCGAATTCACTCACACGGCTATGATGCGCGGCTATTGTTAGGCGTATGAGGGAGGGGAGAGACTTTTATTCCATGGTTCATGGGCGTCCTCATTGTTCACGGCGCAGATCATGGTTGCGCTTGACATCTAGTCTTAACTCATTAAGACTAGATGTAGCAAGCGGGCTCTGCGATGTTCCGTGCTGGTTCACACGGCCTCCAAGACTGTGTACATTGCCCAGGTGGTGTCAGGAGAGGGACCCAGATGGAGGCACACGACGATGATATTCCGGTTGCATACTTGGTCTTCACAGTTGCAGCCATCATTGTCATTGGAGTCACAGCAGCGGGGGCGTTCATAATGTTGATTCGTAGCTGACACAGAACCTCGAAAGCCGCGCGAAATAAGTTCCACAGGAGCATAGGACAGATCCGTTGAAAATCAACTGTGCCCTAATTCATCTACTGGTCATATCGGTTTCAGTCATTGCTCCGGTCCGATCGCGCGCTCAGCAGCCTCTGCTACAGATTCCGCCCTCCACTCCTCTGCCCATACAGCTTGGGAAACATGTCCCGATGAAAAAGGGCGAGCCTTTAAAAGGCTATCTGCTGTACCCGGTGTACGCCGACAATCGACTTGTCATTCCTGCAGGTACCACGCTTCTCGGCAACGTCGTCAAACTAAATCCAGATCGAAGCCGCCGGATACATTCTCGTCTTCGAGGAGACTTCACTCCGTTTCACGTTCCTGTTGTGCAATTTGATCAACTAGTGCTGCCGGACGGATCCCTGCAACCCATCGTGAGTCAGAATGCAACCGACGGCGCAACAGTTTTGCACCTTTCCGCTGCACCTTCCGCTCGGCGTTCGGTTTTCACCCAGTTGCTAAACCGCGCGAAGCAGCAAGTCAGAGATACAGCCGCCTTGGTGACTGCGCCTGGCCGTGCTGATCGGTTGGTGCAGGCCTTTTACAGACAGTTGCCGTACCATCCGGAACGAATTGAGTCTGAAACCGCATGGACAGTGTCGCTGGAGCAGCCCCTGTCTCTACGACCGGACAGTTTTGCCGGCGAATTGGGCGCAAAACCAGCCAAAGGTTTCTTGTCTCAGCGAGTCAATGCCCCTGTCTTGCGCGAGCGATCCTGGCAACTACACGCTTATCTCGAAGAGACAATAAGTTCGGCACAAAAAAAGCCCGGAGACACTTTCACGGCTGTCGTTGCCGAACCGGTCTTTGACGCTAGCCAAACTTTGGAGATCCCCCAGGGGTCTCGACTGATTGGAACGGTCACGCAGGCCAAACCCGCGCGATGGTTTGGCCGCTCGGGCAAGTTGCGATTCAATTTTCGAGAGCTAAAGCTCCCCGACGGCCTTTCTCAGCACGTGGATGGCACCCTAACGGGTGCGGATGCGTCTAAGTCTTCAGACTTGCAACTTGATGCCGAAGGTGGCGTACAGCCGAAATCGAAGAACGGTGCCGCTATCCCTCTGGCACTGACTTTTCTGGCGGGTCGCGCTTTAGATGAGGATGGGAGCTTGGCCGGTAACAGCGCTGTAGCCTCGAACGGGTTTGGCATCGTAGGCCGCGTTGTCGGCATCGTTGCGAGTTCTCGTAATCTCGCCGCCGGAATTGGCTTTTATGCAGCAGCTCTCTCTTTCTACGATCGATGGGTCGCCCGTGGACACGATGTGGTTTTCCGCAAAGATACCCGCATTGAAGTGACAACATCGCCTGGCCGGAACCTTTTCCACGCAGCAGAAGTGAAGCAACCTCCGCCCATCGATCGATAAAGCCTGCGAACTCAGCGGGCTAAGACGAGTTCCTAAGAGAACATGACAATTCGGCGATTGCTTATTGTATCGATCACAGCACTGGTTCTCCATCTTGGCTTGTGTCCTGGAACAATGGCTCTCGGACAAGGTTCTCGCGAGACCAGCGAACCGGGGGCGGAAGGGCAGGTCGGTGCTGCACCTGGGCCGCCCGCTGCGGAGGTGCATGCCAGCACTTTGCCCGACGCCCCGAGCGCCGCTTGGCAAGAGAATAGTCAGAACACTCCCGCTCGCTCCGGAGCCATGAACGGCGCGCCTGCTGGCCAGGTGCCTAATGGTGGAAAACAGACGAAACGAATTCTCTACATCATTCCAAATTTCAGAGCAGTGAGCGTGGACGAGAAGCTTCCGCCGCAAACCATTAAAGATAAGTTTGTTACAGGTACACTCGATAGCCTTGACTATTCTGCGTTCATTTTTGTGGCCATCCAGTCTGGCGTCGCAGAGGCACGCAACGCAACGCCAGAGTTTCATCACGGCGCAGCCGGCTACGGGCGATACTACTGGCACACCTATGCGGATTACGTGGACGAAAACCTTTGGGTTGAGTTCCTTCTTCCCACAGTTCTGCACCAGGATTCCCGCTACTACACGCTCGGCCGTGGGGGCTTCGCTAAGCGGCTTGGATACTCTTTGTCACGTGCTGCCATCACGCGAAAAGACAATGGCCATGAGACCTTCAATGCTTCCGAGATCTTCGGCGCGGGTGCGGCCGCCGGCATCTCCAGTCTCTATTACCCCAGCCAGGAGCGCACCTTTACCAAAACCTATCAACTTTGGTTGACGAATATAGCGATCGACGCTGGATCAAACCTCTTTAAGGAGTTTTGGCCGGACATTAACAACAGGATCTTCCATCAGAAGGAATGAGAGACTCTATCGATTGGTCCATTGTGAGTCAAATACAAGGAGCGGTCATCTCATCCCACACAAAGCCCCTGCTGCCCAGGCGACCAGAAAGCAAGCGTTGCTTTTTAGCCGCCTGGGCTGCAGAGGTTTTGTGTGGGATAGGAACGTATGTGCCCATGAACTACTGAATTGGACGCGACCGCTCACGGGCTCGGCGGAGCCGCGTTCATAGTCTTAACTCGTACCTGACGCGTACTGACACTATCCGACGAACGCAATCTTGACAGATGTGGGACAGCCATACGTGGAGTGGACCCTCGGAATTTCAGCGATAGGTACGCTGTCCCTTTATCTACCAAACACACACGATTCTTGCCGGCAAACGAGATGTTTAAGGCAGCGGCTTCAAAGTCGAGATCTTCGCGGAGTCCACGACGACTTCAGACGATGAGTGGAAGACTTTGTTCAGCAGAACACACGATTTGCGACTTGGCATGCCATGCGCCCGTGGCAGGAACCGATTGGGCCCAGAAAAAGCTCAGGAACTTAGTTGTTTCGTGAAATGCAGAACAAGGTTATCGTCAAGCAGGATGTTTGAGCCCTCATCTACATAACAATTCCTGTAAGAAACGCCGCGACCATCGGGTATATAGCCGCGCTTAACGTACAGCCGTTGCGCGACATTGTAGCCCGGATGCAAACCCACTCCGATTCCCACGAAGCGGGAATGCTGTGCCACTTCCGCCTCCGCACGGTCGAGTAGGTGGGATGCAATACCTTGCCTCCGGAATTGCCGAAGAACATTCAAATCTTGAATCTCAGGAATGCTCAGTTCCGAGAATCCCGGATAGGAGGGTTGCGAATTCACCGTCAGGTATCCCGCAAACTCCCCATAAACAATGGCAATGAAGCACGTTCGGATTCCAGCAGCCTGCTCTGCCAGATACTGCCGGTACTGCGCCTCAGGTTTATTCCAACCCATTTGCGCGAAAGCGGCAGCGATGGCAACCGGATCGTCTTCATTTAACGGCCGAATCGCGAGGTTTTTCGCGTTGTCCATACGGAATACTTTATGCCGATGGGTGCGTAACCGTCAGGCTTAACAATATCGGCGATAACAGCCCGATGTGCTAAGGCCTGTTGAACAGTTGAGCCACGATTCATTTGTCCGGAGAGCCGGCTACTCGGCCATATGCCAAGTTGCATAGTGCTGACGGTTCCGGATGTTTGGTTTATGAAACCAAAGAGCGGCTCAAGTGGCGGACTCGCTTGTGTGTCTATGCTTCCTAACTGATCGTTGGGCTATCGGGACGCAATGAGTTGTCAATGGGCGCATCGCCCTATTCGCGACAGGCGACGCCATCCGTCAATTCCGGACAGAGGTCGACTGATTTACCTTGACAACCAACTTTTTACCTGTTTACTCTATGCCTTTAGCAAAATGGCCTATGGGAGGAGTTACTCCTCGTGATTTATTCCCGGCGCATTCGAAATGATGATCCTCGAGTCGCTGTGACGTCAGCCGGCGCACGGATATGCGCTTGTGCAGCACATCCAGCAGAGATCAAACAATCTGCTTCAGGTGGAAGAGGGTTCGCTGTATCCAGCGCTGCAGAGGCTGCTCAAGGCAAGGCTGGTCAAGGCCGAGCGGATCTCCAGCTTCGAACGTATGTTCGAGGGCATTACGCTGGTCCTCAATCCGGGTAAATCCCCTGCAATTAAGAGCAATTTCCAATGAACTGGATACCGAGCATCTTCCACCGCCGCAGACTCTTTGACGATCTCTCAGAAGAGAGGTGGTGGGTATTGTCGAAGACGGGAAATATACAGCGAACCTCGCGGAAGATCCGCAACTGGCCGTATTTCTCCCCATCCTGCAGACTCCCAGTGCAGACGCATGGCTAGTAATGCGTTCGAACCGTGATCCGCAGCGACTGGCCGACGCTATTCGGAACACACTGCGCGATCTGGATCCCGGACTGCCGTCCTTCATCCAGACATGGAGTGAAGAAATGAACGGCGCTCTGTTTGCCTCGCGCATGGCAACGTTGTCGTTAGGCATCCTGGGTATGCTGGGGGCGATGCTGTCGATCACAGGCATCTTCGGCATGGCGGCGTACTCGGTAAGCAAACGGCTCAAGGAGTTGGGCATTCGCGTGGCACTTGGCGCGCAGCGTAGGGAAGTGTTGCAGGCGGTGTTGGGACGGCCATTGAAATTGCTGGCTCTGGGTTCGGTGGCAGGATTGCTCCTCGGATTACTTGCGACCCGGGTGCTGGCTTACATCGTCTATCAGGCAACACCACACGATCCGCTGGTATTGGCTGGCGTTGTTCTGGCGATGTTGCTGCTGGGGTTGCTGGCCACGTGGATTCCGGCTCAACGCGCGCTATCAGCCGATCCTTTGATCCTGCTTCGCGAGGAATGAGCAATTCGGGCCTTCCCTGTTGAGGGAGTGCGTCCCGCTTTCGGTTTACGCCAAATCGCTCATCGAGTCGTTAATACGGCCGGCTACCGGGCGGCTCAATTTGCGACCGGCAAGGTTAACGGGGGCGAAGTAAATGCACCATAACGCCGTGAGAGCGGCGGCGGTGAGCTTTCCCACTTTAAGATCACAGGCTAGGCCGGAGTCTGGCCGGGCTCAATTCTCGAGGTTGAGGGCGACAAAGCATTGAGGGGCAAGGATGTTTCTCTTACCGCCATGGCTGGCAATCAGTCAATTCGTGCTGAATCGCCAAAGCACTCACCGACGCGGATGGGTCCTGCGAAGTCGGCCGGCGTCCCGGAATTCTGAATGTGCCTCAATGCCGGGATACCGGGACCCTGGCGCATTTTCGAGGACTAATCATTGCGATCATCGCTAAGACGCGCTCGAAACGCTTTTGGCCTGTTGCCCTCAACTCACAAGTCGGTTGCTACCTGCCGCCGGTCTCCGAAGTGGAGAGGCGACGCCCCTGCTGCGCGAAAAGTTCCTATTGCATGACAATAGGTCGCCGGCGTATTCTCCTATTGCCAGTAAATAGGTAGCGCATGCCCAACGAGAGTGATGTATGGCAAGGCACCCTTGCTCTCATGATCCTCAGAACGCTTGAGACCATGGGGCCGGTTCATGGATACGGCATCGCCCGCCGCATCGAGCAAATCAGCGAAGGTCAGCTGATCGTTCTTTACGGAACCATCTATCCAGCCCTGCTCCGGCTGGAGCAGGACGGCTATATCGTTTCCGAGTGGGGCAATTCGGAAAACAATCGCAGAGCCCGATACTACAAACTCACACGTGCCGGCCGCAGGCAGGTCCGCAGGGAAGCGCAAAGGTGGGAAAAGGCCACTGCTATCCTCGCGCACTTTCTGTCTCCCGGCGGAGAGATTTCATGAGACCCCTGCGGGCTTGGCTGGTGCGGCTCCGGGGCGTATTTCGTGCCAAGCGCGATGGGCAATTCGCCGAGGAGATCGAAGCGCACCTTGAAATGCATGTGCGCGATCTGATCGAGTCGGGACTGACCCCAGACGAAGCGCGTCGACAGGCGATCATGAAGCTGGGTGGCGTGGAATCAACCCGACAGGCCTATCGAGACACGGAACAGCTTCCCTGGGTGGAAAGCCTGCTGCGGGATTGCCGCTTCACATTCCGAACACTCGCAAAGAATCCCGCCTTCACCGTTGTGGCATTGGCGGCTTTGACGCTGGGAATCGGGGCAAGCACGGCAGTCTTCAGTGTGGTTGAGAGTGTGCTCCTACGTCCGCTACCGTATTCCGATCCCGATCGCCTGGTGTGGATTCATGACGGATTGACACAGGGGGACAAGAGCGGCTGGAGCGCCTGCATGGAAGATTTCCTGCTGTGGCAGGCGCGGGCGCGTTCCTTCGCGCAACTCGCCGCGTTCAGCGGGGACCATTTTGCCTTGACCGGTGATGGGCAGGCCGAGGAACTCGCAGGGGCTGACGTCACTGCCCGGTTCTTCGACACCCTGGGCGTGCGGCCACTGATGGGGCGAACATTCGCTGCCGATGCGGATCAGCCTGACCGGGAAAGAACAGCTCTCATCAGCGAGCACCTTTGGCGCAGCCGGTACGCGGCAAGAACAGATATTCTGGGCCGGAGTATTGTTCTCGACGGCCAGGCAGTCGCCGTCATTGGCGTGATGCCCTCCACGTTCCGCTTTGTTTTTCCCGATGCTGACGTGTGGAGAATCCTGCCCTTGACGCCTCCGACCCGGCGGGGGCCGTTCATCCTTCGCGGCATTGCCCGATTGAAGCCGGGGGTGACCTTGGCTGAGGTCAATGCGGAGATGGCAGGATTGGCCCAAGGAGTAGAGCGTGCCGATCCCCGGGGATTGGAACGTCTCCGCTATCCAGTCGTGGGACTCACCGAAGCGATCGTCGGCGACGTTCGACCCCTTTTGATTGCGGTAGCGGGTGCGGTCGCTCTGGTGCTTTTGATCGCCATTTTCAATGTCGGCAATCTGCTGCTTGCCCGCGCGGCGGCCCGGGAACAGGAGATCGCGATCCGGCTCAGCATTGGCGCCGGGCGCAAGCGCTTAATTCAACAGCTGCTCACGGAGAGCATCGTACTGGCTCTCGCCGGCGGCGGCATGGGAGTCTTTTTCGCTTACATTTGCACGAGGTTGTTGCGCGTACATCCGCCTCCCGGCATCCCGCGCCTGGAGACGTTGAGCATGGACGGACGCGTTCTTTTGTTCACTTTGTTGGTTTGCATTCTCAGCGGCGTTGCGTTTGGCCTTGTACCCGCAATCGGCGCAACACGCCCGAATCTAAGCATGGTTCTGCAGGAAGGCGGGCGCGGCGGAGGAGAGGGTCTGAGGCGACGGAGGCTGCGGAATGTCTTTGTCGTTGCAGAGATTGCCCTCGCAGTCATCTTGCTGGCAGGCGCGGGGTTACTCATACGCAGTTTTCTTACGCTGGGAGAAGTTCCGATCGGTTTTGGCGCCCGGCCTGATCACCTGCTGACCATGCAGATTTCACCCAGCGGCGATGGCTATGGTCAACAACAGCGGCTCGCGATCTACTGGGGTGAGGTCATTCGCGAAGCCGGCAGTTTGCCGGGCGTGGAAGCCGCGGCTCTCTCGATTTGGCTTCCGCCGGACCATGCGGCAATGAGCGACAGCTTCGAGATTCAAGGCAAGACCCCACCCGATGGCGGTCCCGTCGTTCCGGTGCCCATCGTCAGCAATGGCTATTTCAGTGCACTGCAGATTCCGCTATTGCGCGGCCGCTCGTTTGACGTTGGCGATACTCCAACTTCGCCACCTGTGACGATCATCAGTGAGAATCTGGCTCGCAGATATTTTCCAGGCGAAGACCCGATTGGAAAACGCCTGAAGCACGGTGGGCCGCAGTCGAATAATTCCTATATGGAAATCGTTGGGGTTGTTGCCGACGTCAAATATGAGGGTGCCGGCTCTGCTGACGAGCCCGTCTACTACGAATCGAGTTCTCAGGTTCCTGATCGCCCCATGTGGCTTGTGGTTCGAACCCATGACGATCCTCATGGGCTGATTCCCGCGATCCGGAACCGAATCGCGGCACTGGACGGGAATGTGCCAGTCTCCCATATCGGATCAATGGATGAGAGCATGTATGCGTCGGTCGCCCTCCCACGATTCCGCTCGATCCTGATGGGCGCGTTTGCCCTGATAGCCCTGCTGCTGGCAGCCATCGGCATCTATGGCGTGATGACCTATTCGGTCCTGCAGCGCACACAAGAGTTGGCGATTCGGCTCGCTTTGGGCGCCACGCGTTGGAACGTGATTGGCAGGGTGATCGAGCATGGCATCTTTCTTGCCTTGTGCGGGATCACCATAGGTTCGCTCGGAGCTTTGGGCTTCGTACGTACTCTTCGATCCATGCTGTTTGATGTGTCCCCGAGCGATCCTGCGATCTTTTCCGGCGTCGCTCTTCTTCTTTTCGCGGTCGCCGTCACCGCAAGTTATATTCCCGCAGTTCGCGCGGCACGCAAAGATCCGCTTCGGGCATTGCGCCGCGAATGAACTAACCTGTGTGCCATGCAACTGGACGACAGGTTCATTCAAGGATTCAGCAGGGTTCCATTTGCGCTCGCCCTTTCGTCAATTGGCGTGAAGCGCAATATCGGTAAGGATCTTTTTTCAGTAACCGCCTGATTATCGCCTGTTAAACAGATGGAGTTACTCAAAACCGCGTTTTGCGGGAAGCGGGGATACCGCCCTCGGCAATTGCTTTCCCAATAGACCACAATTAACACTCTGTTTTCCAACAGCTTGAATGGTAGCTAACCCAACGGAACTCCCACCTGTCAACCATGGGGAAGCTCACACGGATTTTGTGCTTTACTACCTATCTACCACTTGGCGAGAATTAGAAGTCCGATTGAACCTCTACCATTGGGAGAGATCGTTCGATTCTCAAGAAGCGGCTCGGGAGATCTAGCTTTCGTTTTCGAAGCTTCCAACCATGTTAATGAGATTGAACCTGCGGGAGCGAAATTCAACCTAATTGCTTTTGGAGATAGCTGCGATGTTTATGCTCAAGGATGATTCGCGATATGGATTCCTGATTCTCTGGGGCACGGTAGGTTTGGTGATTGTCGGACTCGCGATGGCGGTTCCGCTGTTTGCCCAGTTGGAGGACGACAATGGCAAGGAAGACTACCTGCAAATGTTTGTGCCGCGTGACCAGATCCAAACGCTTGTGGAGTACCAGAAAATGCTGGAGGCCAACCCGCGCAGTTCGCTGGCCAACTACCGCATCGCTGAGCTGCTTTTTAAGCAGCGCAACTACCAGGCTGCCGCGAACTGTTATCGGTCTGCGCTGCAGGGTGACGGGCTTCCCCGGTGGACTAAAGTCTGGAGCCATATCGAACTGGGTAAGATCTTCGATATTACCGCCCAGCGCGACCGAGCGATGAAGGAGTACCAGCTGGCATTGCAGACGGAAGATAACACGCTGAATGCTCTCAGCGAGGCGGAGCAATTGCTGCAGAAGCCGTATGAGTGGCCGAAAACTCAGTAAGCGGAACTTGATGCAAGCCGCCCGTTCTTATCGATAACGCCGTTTTCAAAGCATTTCTCCTTTCAGCAATGGGAAACCCATCTGTCATCGACCCTGAAATGCGAGGGTTCAGCGTGAATTCCCGGTCTTCGGCAATGAGCATCTGAATCTTTGCTTGGTGGACCATACTTGATTGGCTACTCACAACGCAGCGATACTCGGCCATGTGGCTCGCTCGCCTTTTGGATATTGACACTTCTATTTCATTATTCGCTTCTCAAGATCACATTCGGGCCAACTGCCGTGGCACGACGTGCCGCAAATAGCTGGCCAAAGCCGCTGCCGAACAGACAACAAGAGAGACGGCTACCAGTACTGGCAACTTGCCTTGATCTCATTTGTCGATGAGCGACTCGGCGACTTAGCACACCGGGAGGATTGCGTCGATGGATTTGGATATTGACACGTTCTTCCTTCCGCCCCATACTGCCATAGTCTGCCTATGGCATAAGGGGTTTTCCTTGAATCGTGACGAAATCCCTCCGGGAACGCTTTATCTCCTGATCCTGCGCACCGTCGCCCGGTCTGGTCAGATGCACGGCTACGAGATTGCCAACTCCATCCAGCAAATTTCCCAGGACGTGCTTCAGGTTGAAGAGGGCTCCCTCTATCCCGCACTGCAGCGCATGCTCATTAAAGGGTGGGTCACCGCGAAGTGGGACACCACAGCCGGGAATCGCCGCGCCCGCTGCTACCAGCTCACCGCTATTACGCGGGTGATCCAAACTGTATAGGAGGCCGCTCCATGGGCTGGCTCACGGGAAAGCTCGGTGAATTCGGCAGACGGATCTTCATGTTCTTACGCCGCAATCGCTTCGACGCCGAGCTCGAGCAGGAAATGCGACTGCATCTGGAGCTGCGCGAGCAGGAAAAAATCGAGGAGGGCCTTTCGCCGCAGGCTGCGCACGAAGCAGCGCAGCGGCGATTCGGCAACCCCACCATACTGCGTGAGCGCAGCCACAACGCCTGGGGATGGCAAACCTTCGAACACCTTATGCAGGACCTCAGCTTCGGCCTGCGCACCATGCTGCGCCGCAGCCCCATCATCACGCTTGTGGCCGTCGGTTCGCTCGCCCTCGGCATCGGCGCCAACACCGCCATTTTTTCTCTGTTGGACGCGATCCTGCTGCGTAGCCTGCCCGTAACCTATCCGCAGCAGCTTGTCCTGTTTGGTCAAGGTCGTTCGTTTGGCAGCACGGGCGGTCTCCCCAACGCAAGCTGTGACCTTTTCTCTTACCCCTTCTACCGCGAGTTCAGTCGAAGAACGGACGTATTCTCCGGCGTTACGGCCATCAACAGTATCGAAATGGGGGCGCATGGATTCTTCGCGGGTGGCGGTCTTGAGCTCATCCACGCTGACCTCGTCTCCGGAAACTACTTCAATGTCCTCGGTGTTCACCCCATCCTCGGCCGAGCGTTGAATGAAGAGGATGACCGCGCAGCGGGAGCTGGTCCCGTCGCTGTCGCCAGCTATATCTGGTGGACCCATCATGGCCGCGATCCAGCCGTGATCGGCAAGACGCTTCGTATCGAATCGACCGACTACACCCTGGTAGGCGTTGCGCAGCCCGGTTTCTTCGGCGTCACCGTCGGCCAGTCTCCCGACTTCTGGATACCTCTCTCGATGGAGAAGGAAATCTCTCCAGGCTGGAACGGTCTCGCGGACAAAGATTTCCAGTCGCTCTACCTCATCGCACGGGTCAAACCTGGGGTAACCGTCGCGCAGGCTTCCACCAGCACCAACCTGCAGTTCCGGCAAATCATCCGCAGCGAATACCTCGGAGCCAATCCATCGCCGAAGGACCTCGGGCAGATCCGCCACGCGCTGATCGAACTTACGCCAGCGGCGCGCGGCCTCTCCCAACTGCGTCTGCAGATGTCTCTGCCGCTCGAAATCCTGATGACCGTCGTTGGTCTCGTCCTGCTCATTGCCTGCGCCAACATCGCCAACCTCCTGCTTGCACGCGGAGCCGCGCGCTCCCGCGAAATCGCTGTGCGCATGGCGCTCGGCGCAGCGCGCTCGCGCCTCATCCTGCAGTTACTCACGGAAAGCACGCTTCTTGCCTTTGCGGGCGGCGTCCTCGGTATCGCCCTGGCCTGGAAGGCCGGAGCTTTGCTGCTTCATTTCGCCGCGGGTCACGATCAGCCCGCCCCCCTCGACGTCACTCCCGATTTCCGGGTGCTTCTGTTCACTCTCGGTATCACAAGCTTGACGGTGATGCTCTTCGGCATCACTCCCGCACTGCGCGCCACACACCCCAGCATGGCGCCTTCGCTGAAAGAAGGCCGTGGCTTAGTTTCCAGACCCATGCGCAATCGCCTCGGCCGTGGCCTCATCGTCGCGCAGATCGCGCTCTCTCTGGTGCTGCTGGCAGGGGCCGGGCTTTTCCTGCGCAGTCTGCTGAAAATTGCCAGCGTCGACACCGGCTTCGACAAGCACGACGTCCTCGTCTTCGGACTCGACGAATACTCCGCCGGCCTCCCGCAGGACGAACGCCTCAGCAATCTCCAGCGGCAAATTGAAGACCGCGTTCAGGAACTGCCCGGCGTCCGCGCGGCTAGCTTCTCGATGTTTACCTTCAACGAGGACGAGTGGTCCGATTATGTCAGCGTGCAGGGCAGCCCGCGCACACCCGAAAACGGACAGGACGTCCTCTACAACGTCGTTGGCACGGAGTATTTCCCCACTTTCGGACTGCCCATTCTCGCGGGCCGCAGCTTCACCGCGCAGGATACAGCTCACTCGCCTCAGGTCGCCGTTATCAATGAAGCTATGCAGCGCCGCTTCTTTTCTGGTGACTCCGCCATTGGTCATCGCTTCGGGCTTGGCAACGATCCCTCTCACAGCGGCGACATCGAAATTATCGGCGTGGTGAAAGACGCGAAATACGTTTCTCTCAGCGAACGCCCGCAGATGGCCGCCTATTTTCCGTGGACACAGCATATCCAGTACTTCAGCAACTTCTCCGTTCGATATCAGGGTGATTCCCACGCGGTCACGGCTGAGGTCCGTCAGGCCGTCGCTGGCGTCAGTTCCCATGTTATCGTCAGCAGCGTCTCTACACTTGCCGATCAGGTTGACAACTCCATCGGCAATCAACACCTCATCGCTCAGATCTCCGTCTTCTTTTCACTGCTCGCAACCTTCCTCGTGTGCATCGGCATCTATGGGCTGATGTCGTACGCCGTTGCTCGCCGCACCAATGAAATCGGCGTGCGGATGGCGCTCGGGGCGGGCCGCCGCGAGGTTCAGTGGATGATCATGCGCGAAATCCTCCTGCTCGCTGGCTCCGGTCTCCTGATCGGCGTTCCCGTTGCACTCCTCGGCGCTAATCTGGTCGCCAAACTCGAGGATCCCCACCTCATGTCTCGCATCCTCTTCGGCGTCGGCCCCGGCGATCCAGTCTCCCTCGGAGCCGCCATGCTGCTCATGCTCTTTGTCGCGGCCATCGCGGGCTACCTGCCTGCACGCCGCGCATCCCGCATCGATCCTATGGCGGCCTTACGCGACGAGTGATGAAGGTGCTTTCACACTATGGACGATTTGATGGCCAGACGGGACTGCTACTTTGAGTTCAAAGTGGATCGCAACAGTGTCAGTTGCGTCTCTCCCCGCGCCCTAGATAACGCTGCCACTTTTCCATCACCTAGCGGTTGTTTCCACCGCATGAGCACACTGAGAGTCGAGCGGTCGCGCGAAAACAGCGGCGAGATTCCAGTCACCGTTCCCCTTCTTCCAAACGCGCAGTAGGCCGGTTTTGAAGGCTACATGGTGTAGCGGAGGCCCAGGAAGATCATATTCCAAGGTCGAATAAGAAAACTCGTACGCCAGGTCTCCTGATGCCGCCACCTCGATCCGCTGCACATCCGTGGTGTGCTTTTCATTGCTTCGCTTGCTGAGGTCCGAGCCTGGAACCTCCACTCCCTTATTCGGGCGAACAAAGGGCCGTTCGTATGCCCCGGTCCAGACGACCTCATCATCCGTGGCTTTCGCCTGTCCGCTGGCGATTGCTGCCCGGATCGCTGCCTCCTCAGTCTTCACATCTGCAGCCTGAAGTGAGGGCCCTGCTAGTAACAGCAAAAGGATGCAAACTGCGTTTGAACCTTTCACATGAGTCTCCTTGCGAATCGAGATTAACGACAAAGGTTGCACAAGGTGATACCACGGCATCAAGGTGGCAGTCAAACAGCTCCTCTTAGTCTTAAGTCCTGAAAATCTGTGCTAGACGGAGGGGCATTTGGGCTCAACGGAAAACAGCGCTGACCGTGACTCCCTTCGTGGGTCTGAGCTATGGTGATAGCCAATTTCAGCTTGTGCCATGCCCCCGACTTGATACGCCGAATACAACCACGGAAAAAATGCGAGTGACTGTTCTGCAGATTGATAGTCAAACCTGAAAAGTCTTATCGGTAACTTCCTGACCAGTTGAACGTTTAGGGCACGGAAGCTTTCGTTAAGCAGAACTAATCTGGTAGCCGCTTGCCCCAGCTCTGAACCCGGCTGCGACAGGGTTGACCGTCTGCATAGACCATGAGATTCAGGCTTGCAGAGGGTGACAAGCTGGTGCTGGTATCAGATGGGGTTGCAGAAGCCACGGACGCAGATGGCCAACTGTTCGGCTTCGAACGGGTTCACGAATTGCTGCGGAAGGGGAAGTCTGCGTCTGAAGTGGCCGGTGACGCACAGAGGTTCGGTCAGCAAGACGACATCAGTGTGATTGCTGTGACGCGAACTGCTGTATTGGAGCCTGCTCTGGCATAGAGGCGCCATTGAGCTCGCTTGATGCACTTAACCTGTGGGAGATCATCTTCGCGTGAAAAACGTTGGAATTGACCGCGGCTGCTCTCGCTCACCACCTGCCTGATGACAAAGACGAGCACAGGTGCGACGAAGGTCATAGGGCGGTCAGGCTACTCACATCTCCGGTGAACGGATTCTTCGGCTTGCTGGAGAAGAACTGGCTGGCGTCGCCCTTCTGCAGCGCATAGTCGTTGATGAATCTCTCCGTTAACCTCTTCAGGCGGCCCAGCCTGTCGAGGCAAGCCGACACCTGCTGAAGATCCTTCAGGTTGGCCACGACGTCACCAGTATGGGCATTCTTTTTGTCAAGAACCAGAAAATCATTTTCCTTGTTTGCGCGCAGATGATTCTGGACGCGCAACTTCCCAACGTCTTCCAGGATGTTGATAATGAAATTGGCGACGGAAGCCGACATGGCGTTATTCTTCGTGAGTTCCAACACTTGCGTCCGCCCGTCTGTAGCCTGGATGCCAAAGTAGGCGCTCAAATCTCTGAGCAGGAGCTGCACCGGGCGATAGAGCTGCTCTTTTATATTGACGGCCTCGTCGCTGAGAGTAGGAAGCACAAAGGCTCCGCCGGACTTTACCAAACGTTGAAGATTCTTGATCGCCGTGTTCTTCTTTCCGGCCATGTCCTGGCTTTTCGCAGCGGTAATCAGGTCCTGGAATCTCTGGAAGAGCTTAGGCTTGCCTAACATGAAACTGGCTGAATCGCGAATGCCGAGGAGATGGCTGCCGGAATCGCGAATCTCTATGTTCGTTATTGCATTCAGCAAGTCCTCTGGGGTCTCAATTATGTTAATTGGATCAAGGCCGCCTCGGCAAAGTAGGAACCCGTCGACGGCACCTCCCATCTCCAGCAGGCATTGCTTCACCTCTTTGCCGACTCTGCGGAAATACTCCGTATCCTTGTCCGTGCGCTTTTCCACCAGCAGAAAAGAATCGATATCCGAATACGGGCAAGCCTCGCGGCGCGCCAGGGACCCGCAGAGGCAGAGAGCGAATGCCGGAGGAAATGTCCTTCGAAGGGCCCGCTCATACATCGTGGCGTAAATATGTTCTACACGTTTTGTCCATTCACGTTGCAGTTTGCCGGCTGTTGTCCCGGGCAGATCGCTCATCATAGAGACGCTCAGGCGGCGTGCCTGAACCTTGGGCATGAACTTGACTGCGCCCGACTTAGCTTTTGCATTGATCTGGTCGTACCTTCCCTTGCAATAACCGCACCGGTAGGCGTCGGGATTGCTACTCAGTCCCTTGCATCCCTTCATTTGGAAGCTTGTATTTGTACACATCTCCTCGAAGCCATCAATACCCACGACAGCCCTCCATTTCACCCAGATGAAACCTGACTTTCGCCGCCGAATGCCGAGTTTTCTCAGCATACTCCCAGTCGCGCGCAGGAGTGCATCTCGGCTCACGCTACATCTCAACCGCGCTCACCGATTTTCGATTGCTCCGAAAATGCCGGCATGGCGACTGAAACTCCGTGCCCTGCCCGCCGGGGCCAGCGACCGGAAAATCTCCCGAAGCCTTGCGCGTTTTTCGGTACTAATCCACTGCTCCGAAACTCTCCGCATTGAACCTGGATTGCTATGCTGCGTAAATCAGCCAAAATGACTCGAAGGTGCGCGTTAGTATCAGCCACAGGCTCCTCCTGGTATCTAACTTGTGTAATCCAGGAACAACAATGCCGACAATTGAGTGCGGCCGGTCACATGCCGCCTTATCTGAATGGCGAACCGGTTGCCATGGAGGGTGCACTCCCACTAGGAATGATGAAGGGCGCCGAGTTCCCGGTCATGCGCTTCACGTTGGCAGAGGGCGACAAGCTCGTGCTGGTATCAGATGGGATTGCAGAAGCCACGGACGCAGATGGCCAACTCTTCGGCTTCGATCGGGTTCAGGAATTGCTGCGGACGGGAAAGTCTGCGTCTGAGGTAGCCGGTGCCGCGCAGAGGTTCGGACAGGAAGACGACATCAGTGTGATTGCGGTGACGCGAACTGCTGTATTGAAGCCTGCTCCGGCATAGACGCGCCATTGCGCTCGTTTGATGCGCTTAACCTGGCGGAAATCATCTTTGCGTGAAACTTCCTTTGAGTACCCGCGCAAACCCGCCCAAACGGGCGGGTTCGCGGCGGTTATTTAATCGCTACAATGTTGGAGCAACTCTAGCGGCATAAAGAGAACGACGAAACCGAACTTGTGCCATGTCGCCGTTCGATGAAAATGTCAAACTGATCCAAGTTATATACAGGCAAACACGCAAAAAGCTCGGAACCCTCCGTCTTTGGAAGTTCCCACGCAGTCGCGGATACAGTCGTCAAAAGTGTAGACAGCGGTCCCTTGACTCGTCACGTTCAGCGCGGAGTCTGAGCCGCTGCGAATCTCGAGGACGTGGTTTGCAAAATCGCTGAAGGTGTAGGGGGCCGCCTCGAAATGAGCCGAGCCCACCTCAAACGTGAAGGAAGCCTTTGCCTCGGCCGGCACAGCTGAGCTCTGAGCATGCAGTGTGGGGGAAAGGGTGACTAGAGCGACGACGGCGGCGAAAAGGCTGGCGCGGAAAATCCTCGATGATGTGTGCATGACGTTTCTCCTTTTGTTGAGGGCCTCTCAGGACTGCCCTACACTCCATAAGGCGGATTCGCCATGAAAAAGGGGCCACACATCTTTCAGGTTTTTTCAGATTTATCTTCCGCCTGTCAGGCAGCAGGCGGCTGGCGCGCCTAAGCGCCATAGACATAGAGACTAGTCACATCGAATCGGTAAAGGTAGACATGTTTGTATTTGCCGATTCGCCTGGTTCAGCTTGAAAAATCGCATTTTCGATAAGTTCATCCGGTCTGGCGTAGTTGAGCCGGCAAGTTACTCATAACCCCATTTCACAGGAACTGCGCTCCAGCTTTGAATGGCAATCGGTCCGATCTTAGCTGGGCTCGTTTTCTGTTTCCCCGCAAGGTGACGTTAGGCCAGCACCTTTGACACTACCCTGCCCGCGACGTCGGTCAGGCGGAAGTCGCGGCCCTGGAACTTGAAGGTGAGCTTGGTATGATCCACGCCCAAACGGTTCAGGATGGTCGCCTGCAGGTCGTGGATCGGCACCGAATCTTCGATCACGTTGTAACAGTAGTCGTCTGTCTGACCGATCGAGATGCCTGGCTTGATACCGCCGCCCGCCATCCACATGGCGAAGCATTTCGGGTGATGGTCGCGCCCGTAATTGGTCTGGCTCAGCTTGCCCTGGCAATAGACAGTTCGGCCGAATTCGCCGCCCCAAACCACCAGCGTATCGTCCAGCAACCCGCGCTGCTTCAAGTCCTGAACCAGTGCCGCAGAGGGTTGATCGGTGCCCTTCGCCTGCAGGGCGATGTCTCTGGGTAGATCGTTGTGCTGGTCCCAGCCGCGGTGGTAAAGCTGAATAAAACGCACGTTGCGCTCAGCCAGGCGCCGGGCAAGCAGGCAATTTGCGGCATAAGTGCCGGGCTTGCGCGAGTCCGGCCCATACATCTCGAAGACAGAGTCGGGTTCTTTGGAAAGGTCCATGAGATCGGGCACCGAAGTTTGCATGCGGTAGGCCATCTCATATTGCGTGATGCGCGTTTCGATCTCGGGATCGCCGTAAGCGTCGAACCACATCTTGTTAAGCTGGGCGAGCGAATCGAGCATGCGGCGGCGCGATTCCCTGCTGATGCCCGGTGGGTCATCCAGGTACAGCACCGGCTCGGCGCCCGCTCGAAACCTGACTCCCTGGTACTTGGAAGACAGAAAACCATTGCCCCATAGCCGCGAAAACAAAGGCTGGTCCGGGTTCAGTGCATTGGCCTGCGAAATCAGCACGACAAACGCGGGGAGATTCTGATTCTCACTGCCCAGGCCATAAGTGACCCACGCGCCCATGCTGGGACGGCCGGGCTGCTGAAACCCGGTCTGGATAAACGTGATCGCCGGATCGTGGTTGATGGCGTCTGTGTTCACCGTCTTGATGATGGCAATGTCGTCGACAATTTTGGCGGTGTGAGGCAGCAGTTCGCTGATCCAGGTGCCCGACTTGCCGGCCTGTTGAAACTTGAAGATGGGTGCGGCTACGGGGAAGGACGCCTGGCCCGAGGTCATGCCGGTAATGCGTTGGCCCTTGCGGATCGAGTCCGGCAGCTCCGTGCCCTGCAAATCCTTGAGTTTGGGCTTGTAGTCAAACAACTCAATCTGCGAAGGCGCGCCCGACTGGTGGAGGAAGATCACGCGCTTGGCCTTGGGCGCGAAGTTCGGCATTCCCGGGAGGCCGCCGTACGATTTATCCAGTGCGGGATCCACCGCCGGCCCGTCCGCCATCAGGCTCGGGCCGAGCAACGAGGCGAGCGCCGCCACGCCTATCCCCTTCGCGGTACGGCCGAAAAACTGGCGCCGGGTCATCTCCAGCAAGATCTCGCGTCTCTCTTCATCCATAAGAGTCACTCTTTCGTGATGGTTTCATCCATATTGAGGATGGTGCTGGTAACCGTCGTCCAGGCAGCCAGCTCTGCCGGATCCAGCTTGGGATTGCGGTTCGCTTCGCCTACCCCGATCAGCTTCAATGCCGATGTCTTGTTGCGCCGGTACTCCGCGAGTTCTTCCCGCGCCAGGGTGAGCAGCACCGCGCGTTCCTGGGGCTGCGGTTTGCGATCCGTTGCCAGCCGGAAGGCAAAGTCAATCCGCTTCTGGGGATCGCGCCCCGCCTGGGTAATCGTCTTCTCCGCCAATACGCGGCTGGCCTCTACATAAGTGGGATCGTTGAGCAGCACCAGGGCCTGCAGCGGCGTATTGGTAATGGTGCGCCGCGCCGTACACTTCTCACGGTCGGGCGCGTCGAAAGTCGTCAGCGAGGGCGGCGGCACCGTCCGCTTCCACACCGTGTACATGCTGCGCCGGTAGAGGTCTTCGCCGGTGGATGGCGTATAGCTCTGCCCGGAGAAACCCCCGCCGAAAGCCATTTCTTCCCACAGACCCTTCGGTTGATAGGGGTAAACGCTGGGGCCACCGATCCGGGTGTCGAGCAGGCCGGCTATGTCGAGCGCGTTATCACGCACCATCTCCGCGGGCAGACGGAAGCGCGGTCCCCTCGCCAGTAACCGGTTCTCGGGATCGCGCTCTGCCATTTCCTTTGTCTCGCGCGACGACTGCCGGTAGGTGGATGAGGTCACAATCAACCGCATCATCGCCTTGATGTCCCAGCCGTTGGCGATGAACTCCGTTGCCATCCAGTCGAGCAATTGCGGATGGCTGGGCTGCTCTCCCTGCGAGCCAAAGTCCTCCGCCGTCTTCACAATTCCGACTCCGAAGCAGTCCTGCCAATAGCGGTTCACTGCTACCCGCGCCGTCAGCGGATTCTTTGGATCCATCAGCCACTTTGCCAATGAGAGGCGATTTGCCGGCGCCCCGGGCGGCAATGGCGGCAGGAAGGCCGGAACGCCTGGAGTTACCTTCTCCCCAGGGTTGTCGTACTGACCGCGCCCGAGGATGAACGTGTCACGCGGCTTCTTCATTTCCGTCATCACCATTACGTTGGTGATCGACGCTTCAAGCTTCTTCTTCTGTTCCCGCAACTCGATCAGTTGCGCGTAAAGCTGGCGATCTTTTTCTGGCGCGGCATCTTTCAGGTAGTACTCACTCAGCGCGGCCTGGTGTTCTTTCTCCAGGCGCGCCGCCTTGGCCTCTGGAGTTTCGGCTTTCTCTTCCTCTCCGATCTCTGCTTCCGGGGGAGCCTTTTCCGGCTGCAGCGTTTCAATTTCCTGGACAGGTTTTCCCGCCAACTCCACCAGCACCGAGCGCGCCGGCAGGCGGATGGCCAGTGTTTCGGCCTCCTCACTATTCACGGGGCGGTTATAGATGCGCAGGTCGTCGAGCTCGCCTTCAAAAGGCTTTCCGTTGGCCTTATTGCCAATCTCGAGTGGGGCAGCGGTTCGAAACGTGCCGCTTAAATTGTCCTTCACCACTTCCGTCATCGCGGGTTTGCCGTTGACGTAAAATTTCACCCCCGACGCTTTGCCCGAGCCGTCGTAGCTGATCACCACGTGTGAGAACGAGCCCGCCGCGAACCGCACCTTCGTACGCACCTCGATCGCGTCGTCAGGCCACTTGGCGGCCATGCGGACGATGAAGTGGGAAAGGCGGTGTTGCGGCTTGTCATACGTGGGATCATCGGTGGCAATCTCATAGCCTTGCCAGTGTTCCGCGCTGTCTCGCTTTTGCAGGATCTTCACCGCGTTCGCGCCCGACGTCCGGGCCCACATTGCCAGGGCAAAGCGGTCGCCGCGATCAAAATCGCCGGCATTGCCGAAACTCACCTGGGTCTCTCCGCTGAACTCCGCGGCTTTGCCCACTTTGCCTTCCACGTACACCACGCCGCCACGCACCGCGTTGCCGTCGTGGTGCTGGCCGGACGCATCAGCCAAACTGCTCTCCAGCGGGTAGTACGCGACTAAGCCCTCTTGCGACGGCACAGCAATGCCCGCCAGCGCTGTCTTTTGCCACTCGTTCTGCTGCGCAACGATCTCTTTCTCGGGCAGTGCGGCGAGGGTGCTGGTGAGCTGGACATTTAGTGCATCGAGTTGCTGCTGCTGCGCCTTAGTAGGCAGCGGGAGCACCGGATCTGCATTGCCCAGGAATCCGTCCAGGCCCCGTTCCGGAACGTTGTTAAAGTACGCGACGAGCTGGTAAAAATCCTTTTGCGGGATGGGATCGAATTTGTGGTCGTGGCAGCGTGCGCAGCCAACGGTAAGACCCAGCCAAACGGTGCCCGTGGTGCTGGCCCGGTCAATAATGTACTCCGCGTGGTATTCCTGGGGAACGGCGCCGCCTTCAAAATTGATCATGTTATTGCGATTGAAGCCGCTGGCGATCTCGTCGTCCACGGTTGCGTTGGGCAGCAGATCGCCTGCCAGCTGCTCAATGGTGAACTGGTCGTATGGCATGTTGCGGTTGTAGGCCTTGATCACCCAATCGCGCCACGGCCACATCTCCCTCAAGCTGTCGATGTGGTAGCCGTGGGTGTCGGAGTAGCGAGCCAGGTCCAGCCACTCCATGGCCATGCGCTCACCGTAGTGCGGCGAAGCCAACAGCTGATCCACGCGCTTCTCGTAGGCGTCGGGCGATTTGTCCGCCACAAAGGAGTCGACCTCAGCGGGCGTAGGGGGCAGGCCGGTTAAGTCGAAGCTGACCCGGCGGAGCAGTGTGGCTTTGTCTGCTTCCTCGCTCGGCTTTAACCCTTCGGCTTCGAGCCGTGCCAGGACAAAACTATCAATGGGATTTCGCACCCACGCTTTGTTTTTCACCTCGGGCACAGGTGGGCGCTTGGGGGCGACGAACGACCATTGCGTTTCCCATTTCGCGCCCTGGTCGATCCACTGCTTGATGAGCTCAATCTGCTTGTCGGTCAGCGTCTTGCCGGAGTAGACCGGCGGCATGCGGAAAGCCACGTCCTTGGAACTGATTTTCTGGTAGATCTTGCTTTGCGCCGAGTTCCCCGGGACGATGATCTTGTACCCGCCGCGGTCGACGAACAGTCCCTCGGTCTCGTCGAGGCGCATGCGGGCCATACGCATCTTTTCGTCTGGGCCATGGCACTTGAAGCAGTTGTCGGAGAGGATGGGACGGATTTCCCGGTTGAAGTCCACAGGTTTGGTGGGCGCCTCGGCGGCAGGTGCGGCTTGCGTCGCGCCGAGAATCCAGGCTAGCGAGGCAGAGGCGAGCAAAACGAATAGGAGCCGCAGCTTCAAGTTTCCATCCCTCCTTGCGCTTGGTGGGAAACCCTGCTGAATGGTCGAATTATCGTCAAGTGCGACCGTAAAATCCAGCTTCCCGATGGATGGCAACAGCAGACTCTACCAACGGGTACTTTGGCAAGCTAGAATCCTGATCCGGCGGGAACTACACTACGCCTATCCCGATTAGATCCCTTCGCGGGCTTCAAAAGCGCCTGAGGGCATCTGTTTTATCAGCGCATAAGAGAACCTAGAGGATGGAGAAAACGTACCCAGCGGCTAAAGCCGGGTATGGCAGTGTCAATTGCGGCACGGCTGAAGCCGTGCCCTTCCAGGTCGAATTCTCACGCAGCCCTAAGCTGGCTGGCGTGGCCACTGAGTGCTGAGGAAGGCGTTATGACATCTGGTCAAGACTGGACACGCAGGGCTTTTTTACAGACTGGCAGCATTGTCGTTCCCACCCTCAAACGAATGCTCGCCGCTGCGACGGCAGGCCAAGACGAAACGGGAGGACCACTGGACCCCGGTAAGTTCGCCCCGGTTGAGTTGAGTTCCCATTTCAATGCGTCAGCCTCTGACTTCGGGCCGCGGGACCGAGCAAAGGCGATGGGCGGCCCTTCACAGCAAGACGGCCTGATCCACACCCCCTCGGGCAAAAAGAACTTTCGGGGAATCCCATTCCTACTTGGATCCGAAGGTTCGCAAGCAAAGTCGTGGATAGTTCTAAGCCGGACCACAGAAACGGTGGAGATCGTTGTGGACCAGAAAGCAGGCTCCATTTGCCTGGCACAATTCTGTGACTGGGACCCGAACGAGACTCCGATCGCGGAGCCGGAGCAAGATGTCTGCGAACAAGTGGGCCAGCACCTGGCTGACATGGTCTTCGTCTATGACGACGGCCAAGAGGAAGCACTGCCCATTCGCCGCCGGTTTGAGGTCAATGCTCCTTCGGTGGACTGGGGCCACTTGAGTTTTGCGGCACTGGCGCACACTGCTGATGCTGCCCGGGAACTGAGTGACCCACTGCGCCGCGGTACCGCCTGGGGAAGACTCCAGATGGGCATAATGGACAACTCGTATTCTTCTCCTTTGGTCTGGATCAGCGCCCTGGCCAATCCTTACCCGGACCGGAGGATCAAGTCTCTGCGATTCAGGGCGGCGAGCGAGGATCCGTTGGTCATTTGCGGCCTTACGCTCTTCCTGGGACGAGGAAATCCTCTTCGCTACGAGCGTCTTGCCACCTACCGCATCACGCTGCCCGAACCCACAAGCCAGGAAGACGAGCGCTGGAGGGTTGCGGTAGATCTGGGCGTGGTGGCACGCAAGTGGTTTCCAGATCGATTCGAACCTGAGTCCTGGTTGCGTTCGCCCGATGCAGGGTTAGGCTCGCGTGCCGAGCAGGTTACGGATAACCACTACTTGTACGCCGAAATTACCGCCAGCTCGGCGGCGACCCTCTGGCTGCATGACGCGAAATCAGGGACGTCCTACACATTTGATCTCGATGGCGCTGAGACGGGAAAGGAATTAGCTCCGCGGAGCTCTGCAACAACCAGCGCGCGGGTTGAGATTCTAGAGCGCGAAAAGGTCTGGCTGCGCGGCCAGGTAATTGATCGAGCCACCGGGCGTCCTGCGCCCGTACGTCTGGCGTTCCGTTCCAAGGAAGGCCGCTACATCCCACCCTATGGTCATCGCACTGAGATTAACGACGCATGGTTTCAGGATTACGGCGCCGACGTGAAATTGATGGACAGTTCTTTCGCCTATGTCGACGGCACGTTTCAAGTCGAGTTGCCTGTGGGCGATGTGTACCTGGAAATGACGAAGGGATTTGAATACGCCGGGGTGCGTCAAAAGCTCGAAATTCGACCCGACCAACGAGAGCTGAAGCTTGAAATCGAGCCGATTGCAAACCTGCGCGCGAAAGGATGGGTGAGCGCGGACACCCACGTGCACTTTCTGTCCCCCACGACTGCATTGCTCGAAGCCAGCGCTGAGGGGCTGAACCTGGTGAACCTGTTGGCGGCGCAGTGGGGAGATCTATTCACCAACGTCGGCGACATCACCAACGAACCTCTTGTTTCCCGGGATAAGGAAAACATGGTCTGGGTAGGCTCTGAGAACCGCCAGCATATCCTTGGACATATTGGGCTCCTGGGTCCGCGCTCGCCGGTTTACCCGCTTTCGGGGGCAGGCCCGGACGAGAGTTACCTGGGCGATCCGTTGTGGAACAGCATGGCCCATTGGTCTGACTCCTGCCGCTCCGCGGGAGGACTTTCCGTTTCTGTGCATTTCCCCTACCCGACCGGGGAAGTTGCCGCGGACATCGCGCTGGGTAAAATCGACGCCGTTGAGCTCTGGCCCCAAGGTCCAAACCACGGTCAGCCGGGGCACTTTAACTTCCTGCGGTTTCTCGATTGGTACCGGTATCTGAATTGTGGCTACCGGCTCCCTGCGGTCGGCGGTACCGACAAGATGGGGGCTTATATGCCGGTTGGGACCAATCGAGCCTACGCTTATCTCGGACAGGAGGAGTTCACCTTCGCAAACTGGGCGAATGCAGTGCGAAGTGGAAACACGTTTGTCACGTCGGGCCCGCTGCTCTTTTTTCAGGCAGAAGGCCGCACGCCTGGTCAGGAAATTTCTCTTCCTAGCGGAGGCGGCACGATTGAGGTGCATGCCAGTGCTCAATGCCACGTGCCTGTTCACCGACTCGAAATTGTCCACAATGGCGGCGTGGTCGCTTCGCGGGACGCAGCTTCAGGAACCCGCGAGATGACCGTGAGCGAAAAAATTCGGGTATCGGGACCAGGTTGGCTCGCAGCGCGCTGTTCCTCACAACTTGGACCGGTTACCTCGTGGGAGTTTATGGTGCAGGCCCACACATCTCCGGTGTATCTGGTCGCGCCAGGCCAGGAGCTTTTCTCTCCCCAGACAGCAGCCTACATGCTTGCCCTGATTGACGGCTCACAAACGTTCGTGGACCATCTCGCTGTTCGTCCCGACCCGGAGAGGCTTGCGGCTACACGCAAGGTCTTTGAGGATGCACGGACGAAATTGCATAGACGGCTTCACCAGCACAATATCCCGCACTGAGTCGATCGACCAATCCAGGATCACTTCCGACCGGTAAACCCAGGTCTCAAAATCGAGACCTGGGCCACCCACTCATAGCTGGGACTTCAAACATATTCCACGACCGAAACGGGTACGAGTCCGTTCGCCCATGACAAGCGTCCAAAGCTTGATTTTCCCCTCACGCCCTTGCGTCTGTCGTCGCGTAGTTTTACTGGCGCGGAAAAAAATTGCGGTCAAGGAGAGCCCCCAGATGAATATTGTTTCGTTGATTGATCGGAAGCGGCCGCTCATGACCGGCCTCGGATGCATTGCTTTGAGCCTGTTTTTTGTTTCGCCGGCCGCGGCTCAACAGGCTGACCAGCTGGAACAGCAATTAAAAGAGCTGAAGCAGGAGTACGAGGCGACCACGCAAGCACTGCAGTTGCGCATGGCTACCCTAGAACTACAAATAGAGAGCCAGAAGCAGATCGTTGAAAAGACTAGCGAGGCTACGGTGTCGACGGCGGACCTGGCCGCACAGCGTGTGGCCAAGGATGTCCTGCGCAACTCCGACCAGGTGGGAGCGAAGTTCCAAGGTGATCTCTCTTCAGAGCCAACCTATGACTTGCTGCGGGAAGCGGACGAAACGATTGCGAAGCTGAAGGAGCAGGTGGGGACGTTTGAATTCCACGGTTATTTGCGATCCGGTTACGGGCTCAATAGCGCGGGCGGGCAACAGGTTGCCTTCGAGGCGCCGGGAGCCAACGCCAAATACCGCCTGGGCAACGAAGCAGAGACCTATGGGGAGTTCATCTTTGTCAACAACTGGGTGAACCCGGACCAGAGTTCCAATGAGGCTTGGATCAGGACAGAGATCATGATTGAGGCCAACACCACGAACTCGGCCAACTCGGCCAGCTTTCCCAATGGCGTGGGAGATGATCAGTTCCGGCTGCGGGAAGCCTTCGTGCAGGCCGGCAACGTTCTGGGCTGGCAGCCGCATGCAGAGTTTTGGGCGGGGGAACGATACTACCGCCGGCAACACATCGACATTATTGACTTCTACCCCCTGGACCTGAGTGGCTATGGCGGCGGGGTTGAAGATTTCAATGTCGGTGTCGGCAAACTGGCGGTGGCTTTCCTGAACGGAGCGCGGCCCGATATCGTTACGCAAAACGGCAACCTGGCGAAGAGCAATATCGACGTGCGTCTCTACGATTTGAAGGGACCGGCAGGGCTGTGGGCGGGATGGTTTGACTTCGCTACCTCAAAGGGAGGCACGACGTCGACCGGCACAGTGATTCCTACCACAGATGGATTCGCCTTCGGTATGCGCCATCAGCGGCTGGAGTGGCACGGTGGCTATCACACATTCTCCATCCAGTATGGAACGGGAGCAGCCAGCAACTTCAGCAACCCTGGAAACGGGGTGGTGATTCCGAATCCTACCCCGTTTATCAATCGCTCGGCGCAGTTCCTGATCACCGAGCAGCTGGTGCTGCAGCCGAATGACCGGTTCGCGATTATGCCGATCTTCCTATACCAACGGACCAAAGATGGGAACCCAGTCGACGGGTGGAACCAATGGGCCTCGTTTGGCGCGCGGCCGGTGGTATTTTTCACCCGCCACGTCTCGCTGGCGTTCGAAGCAGGCTTCGACCACACATTGAGCGGCACGAATCAATACGATGGATGGCTACGCAAATTTACGTTGGCGCCGCAATTGGGAGCAGGCCGCAAATTTTTCAGCCGACCAGTATTGCGGGTTTTCGTCACCTATGCAAACTGGTCAGACGGATTTCGCGGGTTAGTGGGCGGTGCGCCGTACTTGAATCGAACGAACGGACTGACGTACGGCATCCAGGCCGAAACATGGTGGTAGAGTTTGGCGCCGCCAGGCAGGAAAAACCATTTGCGAGGAAAAACCCAGGTCTCAAAAGCGAGATCCAGGGCCACCCACTTATCGTCGAGGATTTCAAACTTATTCCCGCTGCCCCCATAGGACAAAGCTAGGAGCGGCCGAAAAGGGGGTACGAATCCGTCGGGCCATGACGCGCTTGCAAGGCTTGCCCTGCTTCGAAGCGCGATTCTAGTCCAGGTGAAGGTTCGCCAAGCCGCTCTTCTCCGCTGATTTATGGGCCGGAGCGCCGGATAGCACCTGGATGCGGGAGTCAAATCTTCGCTTATCGGTTCTGTTTTCTGAAATCTGCGCTCTCCGGTTGTGTCACATCGCCGACCCTCTTTATGCTTGCTACGAATCATGATTCACCAGCGCCTGGATGACCCTGAAAGCGAAGTGACCGAGTGAAAATTACCAAAGTGGAAGCGATCTATGTTCGCCTGCCAGAAGTCAAGCAACAGACGGACAGCGGCCAGGACGCCCTCATCGTGCGCGTGGAGACCGACGCGGGCATCCACGGCATCGGAGAAGTCGATTCGAGCCCTCTCGCCGCAAGGGGTGCGATCGAAGGTCCTTACTCGCACACGATCACCAGCGGCCTCGGTCAGCTCCTGCTCGGCGAAGATCCCTTCGAGACGGAGAAGCTTTGGTACAAGATGTACAACGCCAATGTCTACTCGGGCCGCAGAGGTATTGCCATTCACGCGATGAGCGGCATCGACATGGCTCTGTGGGACATCAAGGGCAAGGCACTGGATATGCCCGTATGGAAGCTGCTCGGGGGCGGCTTTCGCGAGAAAATCCGCTGCTACGCCAGCACCCTGTTTGGCGCCACGCCCGCGATCACCCACGAGATGGCGAAACGCTTCCGCGGCGAGGGCTTCAGCGCAGTGAAGTTTGGCTGGGAGCCTCTGGGCCAGAGCGAAGCCAACGACATTGCATTGGTCAAAGAGGCGCGCCGCGGTCTGGGGGACGACTGCGATCTGATGATCGACGCGGGGCTGATCTGGGATGCAAAGACGGCCGTGAAGCGAGCCCGTTCCTTCAGCGACTACAATCTCTTCTGGCTCGAAGAGCCCCTGCGGCCTGATGACTATGAAGGCTATCGGCGCCTAAGCGAAGCCACCGAAGTGCGCATCGCGGCTGGAGAAGAAGAGAGCTCGCGCCTCTCGTACCTTGAACTCATGGACAAGGGAAAAATCGACATCGTACAGGTGGACCTCGCACGCTGTGGTGGTTTTACCGAAGCGATGAAGATCGCCAGCCTGGCATGGGATCGCGGCTTGCCCGTGGCCAATCACGGCTTTACGACCTACATTAACGTGGCGGCCGCGCTGCACTGGCTCAATTCCATTCCCAATGCATTGATCTGCGAATTTGTTTCTCAATCCGGGACCGGACTGCGAGACGTTCTCACGAAGCAGAGATTTGTGGCCGACGGCGGCTACCTCACCATTCCGACAGAACCGGGTCTGGGTATCGACCTCAATGACGAAGTCGTCGAAAAGCTTCGCATCGCCTGAGCAGGTGGTTTCTCCTCCTGCAGGGCTGGATAAGCAATTCAATTCACGATAAACCAGCCATTTTCCGCGTGCATGACAGCTTTTCCATCCTCTAGGCTAACCTCGACTCGATATCTCAAACTATGACAGAACTCGCTCTTTCCACTGCCTGGACCTTTCATGGATTAAAGACCATCCTGCTCCAAAATCGCTATCTGCGGCTGACGATTTTGCCCGAGGCGGGCGGCAAAATCTGGCAGATTACCTATCGCCCGCTCGACGAGTCCCTTCTCTGGAACAACCCGCGGATACCTCCACGCAGGCAGCCAATTCATGCTCGCTACGACGACGTGTGGAGCGGCGGTTGGGACGAGTTGTTTCCCAACGATGAAGGCGGAATGGGACTCGAAGACCTGCTGCCCGACCACGGCGAGTTGTGGACCGGCGAATGGGAGGCCTTTCCCTTTCAGGATGACACCCACGTAGGGGTGCGCCTGGTATTTGTAACACCGATCAGCGCTTTCCGCGTCGAGCGCACCGTTGTGCTGGGGCGCGACGAAGCGCACTTCAGCATCCATTACTCCTTCACCAACGAGGGCGCGTCGAGCTTCCCATTTCTTTGGAAGCTGCACCCTGCATTTG
The DNA here is from genome assembly GCA_963826875.1 of uncultured Acidobacteriaceae bacterium. GTDB lineage: Bacteria > Acidobacteriota > Terriglobia > Terriglobales > Acidobacteriaceae > PALSA-350. The sequence continues at coordinate 42,957 of CAWGYP010000009.1, forward strand.
CAGTTTCATCGCGGCATCGCATTGATTTTCCGCCTATGACGGTCGTTCGGGAACCCGCATTCGCCGGCTCTCTGGCTGAAGCACCCTTGCGCTTTACCTGGCCCCATGCGGACCAGGGCACCGGCAGCATCGATCTGCGGCAGGTCCCGGACTCATCCTCTCGCGCGGTGCATTTCTTCTACGGAACCGAAATACAGGGCGGCTGGTGCGGAATTACAAACCGTGCCAACAAACTTGCGGCCGCGCTGCGCTTTGATCCGAATGTCTTTACCTCGTGCTGGCTTTTTGCCACCTTTGGCGGTTGGCGCAACCTCAACGTTGCGGTCCTGGAACCTGCGACGGGCTATCCATTCCGCTATCAGGAGATGATCGAAGCCGGGCGTGCCCGCGAGCTTAAGCCGGGAGAGAGTCTGCAGACCGAAATCCTTTTCGCCGTGCGTCAGGGCCTCCATTCGATCGGCGGTGTTGGCAGCGATGGAATCATCGTGCCCGGCGAAGAAGCCTGATCTCAGTTTGCCGCCTTCGGCTCACTCTCAAACGAGAGGAGGATGGCCGCCGCCACGGCCATCAAAACTCCGGCGATCTGGTGTGTGGTGAGGCGCTCTTTTAAAAAGATCACAGCCATCACCACCGTAAGCATCGGATAAAGAGAGATCAGAGAAATCACGATCGAAGCTTTTCCTCCTGACTCCAATGCGCGAAAGCTCGTCCAGGCGCCCAGCCCGTTGAGCGTTCCCCCGGCAATCGCGCTGAGGAGTGCGACCGCCCCAAGCTTGTGCGGTACCCGAGCCAATCCGGCTACTATCGCCGACAAGGCTACCATCGCCCAACAGAACCAGAGAAAGGATCGATCGCTCGAGATCGCGTTAGTGGAGAGCTTTTGGGTAACGCCGGTAATACCCCAAAAAACCAGCGCAACGAGGACGCACAGCAGCCAGGTTTGCATCTCTCTTCCTCACGCTCACATGCTGAGCAAATAGATCGCCGCGAAGGCCAGGACAAGGCCGGCCATCTGGATACGGCCTAATCGTTCCTTGAGAAAGACCAATGCGAGCACAACCGTCACCATAGGAAACAAGGCTGTTGCCGGAGCAACCACCGAAGCCTTGCCACCCTTTACCAGAGCTTCGAAAAAAGCGATATTTCCCAGGCCTCCAAGAGTCCCGGTAAGAAAGGCCCAGCTCGCGCCACGGCGAGCATCCGCCACCGGAAGCTGCTCGCGACGTTTGTGGACTGTCCATCCAACGAAGACCATCAACGGAACAAGCCCTACCGTGTAGAGCAACTGGTTGAGATATACATTGACTTCCGCGGAGGCAACCTTGGAAAGAAAGCCCCATGCACCCCAGACGGCGATCGTGAGCAGCGACCAGAGAAGCCATGGGGCGGCGATTGAGGACTCGTGCCGGGATGACAAAAGAGTGTTCCTCCAGAAAGGGCCCAGGTAGAAACAGGACGGCGACTAGTTCGCAGTTCTGGGGAAAGTCCCGGTCATCCAGCGCTGCGGCTGGCTGGCAAACGCGCGTGGGCTGCAATGCATGTACTTTTTAAAGACCGATGCAAAGTACGCGGGATTGCAGAAGCCAGAACGATCGGCCACTTCGGCCACGTGCAGCCTCGGGTCGAGCAACAGCCGGCGCGCAGTTTCCAGGCGCTGGCGAATCAGGTATTCCTCGAGTGTATGGCCCGCCGTGCGGCTGTAGACCCGGCCGAGGTGCCCGGTAGAGATCTGCAGATGACGAGCAATATCCTGAATCGTGACCGTCTCCGGGCCAAGCTGATGTACCAGCCGTTGCGTCTGCATCACAATCTTGTCTTCGCGCCGGCTGAAGCGTTCGCTCATTTGCTGTCGCAGCTGTGTCACGAAGCCCCGAAACGCGTCGGCCATCACCAGAAAATTCTGGGAGTAAATAATGGTGTCCATCGCTCGTTCCTTGGCCTCGTCCATCCCAAGGAATGAAAGGCCCAAAGAGCAGCTCTCTCGAGCAAGATGCTCGCAGCCCCAGGTGAGCAGTCCTTGCACCTGTTGAAGATGACCTGGTCCTGAAGACGCCGAGGGGACGCTGGAAAGAAAATCCTGCACCGCCACCGCCATGGTTGCTGTATCTGCAGCCTGCAGAGCTATGAGCACCCGGGCCAGCGCGTGCGATGGTTGTTGCCGTTTGCCCGGTAGACCGTCGAACCAGGTCACAGCCGCATGCCCCGCATCGAGTGCCGCGGATGCTTCTCGATACGCAGAGAGCAGCTCAGCGCCTTTTTGCTCCAGACGGCAAATACCGACGCGAGCCGTCGCCTTGCCTTCTGCCCGCACAATGCGAAGAAGCGCCTGCGCCATTTCCTCCAATGCCGAACGCATGGTCGCCACCGACTTCGCCTTTTGCAGGGTGAAGATGCAAATCTCTCCCGGGCCCACGACGGCAGCGAACGTGTTGGGCCAGGAGTGGCAACGCTCTTCGATCAATTGCACCAATTTGGCGGAATTCAGATGGCTGCCGATGGCGGCGGCAAGTTCCACTTCCTGCAGGCGGGCTTCGCCCCGCTCCAGCACCGGGGCCGAAGGCCGCAGTCGAAGCAGCAGCACATGATTTGGTAACTCTTCCAAACCGATATTGCAGCAGAGCGCGCGAATCGCATCTTCGCGTTCTTCATATGCGCTGCTGCCGGGCACGGTCAACAGCATCTCGGCGAGCTCACGCCGATCGAGCGCGAGCTCACGCTCACGCACTCGCTGCAGCTCACTCATCACCTTCAGGCGTTTCCAGGCATTCGCCAGATAGCGCGCAAAAACTTCCATCGTGCGCAGCATCTCCGCAAGCTGCTGTTCGGTAACAACCGGAATGCGAAAGTAGGCGTCTTCCAGTTGAACCGGGTCAATGTGCGGCTGCCCTGCCAGAATCTGGCTTACTTGCATAAACCCTTCTGGTGTAGGCGCAGACTTCAGCACTTGCCCACTGAACAGCGTTCCGAGATAAACGCCATCGCAAGTCACGGGAACCGCGATGTCCATCAATCCGACGTGGCAGGCATACAGCTGGCTCATCCCGGTTTCGCGGCATCGGCGCTGGGCCGGCTTGTCGCTCTTGGCACAGGTCTGCTCTTCATGCGCACCGAAGCCATGGACCAGATTGCAAAAATGCGTGCTCGGGGCCAGTGAAGTTCGTCCCGAGTTGTCCTCCTTTTTGGCCGTCTGGATTTGTACCAGCGCCTCATCCGTGTTGAGTTTCGGTCGATGTGCGGGATCGAGCAACTCCAGGTCGTCTGCCCACATCATCTCCACATTCCGGATCGGGCTGGAGTTGTTCAGGATCACCAGGAAATTCTCGAAGAGTTCAAGGTCCTTCTTGAATTCCTGCTTGAGAGTACCGCTAAGAGTGGTCTTGGGCCGTTTCACTCCTGCCTCCTCGGTCGATTCCGGGTACCTGGTTGGGGTCGGGAATCCATCATAAGGGCTGGTGCCATTTTGTAAAGTATCGGAAAAACGGCAGGACCTTCGTTTTAGAGGGCAGGCTGTTGCAATTCCCGCCATCTGGATCGGTTCCCGGGAAGGATTGGAGAGAACCGCAGGGCGCACTGCAGATCCCTGCACTTCGTTACGGGATGACAAGGGGAGTGGGGTGACTCGGGTCGGGGTTGGTTAGTGGATGAGACCTGTGGTCTATTTTCCGGCGAGGCTTTCCTAGTCCGGGTCACTTCCCGGGAAGAATTGGAGAGAACCGCAGGGCGCACTGCAGATCCCTCCACTTCGTTACGGGATGACAAGGGGAGAGGGGTGACTCAGGTCGGGGTTGGTTAGTGGATGAGACCTGTGGTCTATTTTCCGGCGAGGCTTTCCTAGTCCGGGTCACTTCCCGGGAAGGATTGGAGAGAACCGCAGGGCGCACTGCAGATCCCTCCACTTCGTTACGGGATGACAAGGGGAGAGGGGTGACTCAGGTTGGGTTGGTTAGTGGATGGAGAGACCTGTGGTCTATTTTCCGGCGAGGCTTTCCTAGTCCGGGTCACTTCCCGGGAAGGATTGGAGAGAACCGCAGGGCGCACTGCAGATCCCTCCACTTCGTTACGGGATGAAAAGGGGAGAGGGGTGACTCAGGTTGGAGTCCGTTAGTGGATGGAAAGACCTGTGGTCTATTTTCCGGCGAGGCTTTCCTAGTCCGGGTCGCTTCCAGGAAAGGATGGGGGGAAACCGCAGGGCGCACTGCAGATCCCTCCACTTCGTTACGGGATGAAAAGGGGAGAGGGGTGACTCAGGTTGGAGTCCGTTAGTGGATGGAAAGACCTGTGGTCTATTTTCCGGCGAGGCTTTCCTAGTCCGGGTCGCTTCCAGGAAGGATGGGGGGAAACCGCAGGGCGCACTGCAGATCCCTCCACTTCGTTACGGGATGACAAGGGGAGAGGGGTGACTCAGGTTGGGGTTGGTTAGTGGATGGAGAGACCTATGGTCTATTTTCCGGTGAGGTTTCCTAGTCCGGGTGGCTTCCCAGGAAGGATGGGGGAAAACCGCAGATCAAACTGCAGATCCCTCCACTTCGTTACGGATGACAAGGGGAGAGGGGTGACTCAGGTTGGAGTTGGTTAGTGGATGGAGAGACCTGGACCTCAAGGATGAGCGCGAATGGTCAGGCCGCCATCGACAACGAGATGAGTGCCCGTGACCCATTCCGCCTGGGGTCCTGCGAGATAGGCGACCGCCTCGGCTACATCCAGTGGTAATCCCCGCCGTCCAAGGGGATGCAATTCCGCAGTCAGACGCGACACCTCTTCGGGATTGCTCACCGTGCGCAGCCATTGATCCCACATGGCGGTATCGATGTAACCGGGCAAGACCGCATTCACACGGATCTTTCGTCCCGCAAGTTCGAGCGCCAGGTTGCGCGTCAGCGCAAGCAGGGCCGCCTTCGAGCACGCGTAGGGGATCGCGTGAGGAAACGCATAGGTGGCATGGATGGAACTGATGTTGACAATCGCTCCCCCAGCTTCAGAGAAGAGAGGAACCAGCCCCTGAGACAGCAGAAAAGGAGCCCGCAAATTGGTTGCCATAATCTGGTCGAAGAACTGCGCCGTTACCTCTTCCAACGGCAAATCCTTTTCGATTCCGGCATTGTTCACCAGCACGTCAACCTTCGACGTAAGCCGGGCCACTTTGAGGAGAAGTTCCTCTACTTCACGCGCGGAGCTCAGATCAACCTCGATGGAAGACGCAGCGCTCAGGTTGGCTGACAGGGACGCCATGCCGGCCGCATCCCGGTCCACTAGAATCAGATGAGCGCCTCGTCCGCTCAGATTCTCTGCAATGGCCCGCCCAATTCCTCGCGCTGCGCCCGTCACCACAGCCACACGGCCAGCAAAATCCTGCGGATATGCTTTCCGCTCCATGGGATGAACTCCTACCTTTTCTTTGTGGCGATTTCGGTGAGGAAGACCAGTTCTGAGCTGAGAGGAGCCGGCAGGTTGACCTTCAACCCGGACTGCGTAAGTTCGCGTCCGGAAATGTCGCGGTCGGCAGCGCTGCCGTCTTCGAAGTGGAGAAGGTAATGCTTGTCTGGCGATAATCCGGCGAGTACGAAGGTATGTGCAGCCTCCCCGGTTTCCGATCCGTGAAAGGCATACACAACGCCCTGCCTGGTGCGCGGCTGCCAGTACTCCGCGGCATCCCAGTGCACGCCATCCGGGCGTGGGGAGATGTGGTAGAGATCCGCCTCACGAATGAGTGGACGAAGCTTCTCCTTGTATAGGCCAATTGCATCTTTAGCGGTCTGGCGCTGCTCCGGCGACCAGGCATTGGTGTCCTGCATGATGGTCATCCAGCCCATCATGCCGCTGCGCAACATATATAGAAAGTTTGCCTTAGTGGGCACCGGCCATTTCTCGATGTAGCACTCCAGCATCGCTGCCGGCAAAACATAGCTGGCGTCGTAAAAGGCGCGCCGGTTGGACAAAGGATCGTAGGTATCGGTGATAGAAAAGTAATCACCGTGAGCAGCCGAACCAAAGTCCACCATGCGGCCGCCATCGTTGCAGATTTCCAGCAACAGTTCGGGATGTTCGCGGCGAAGCTGCTGGTAAATTTTGTAATACGCCCGCACCGCATGGTAGCTCACATCGGTGGAGTTCGAAGCCAGCACGAAGTCTGAACCCCAGTCATGGGTCACTTTCATTGTGCTCTGTACAGGAGGGGCATGTGGATGTGTGTCTCGTACACACCCCTGGGCCACCAGGTAACCGTCGTGTTCGAGCATGTCGAGGTGAAAGCTATCCACCACACGCTTCACAGTGGCGTTGGCATAGTCTGCCGCGGCCGGAAGCCCAATATCGATGGTTTGTCCTTTGAAAGGTTCCGGCTTCCAGTCTGGCGCCACATCCTCTACCAGCCAGTCGCGGGTTTTGGGATCTCGCGCGTTGAGCGCACCGGGCTCGGTATCCAGTCCGGCCTGAGTCCAATCGATCCACATACCAAAGCGCAGGCCATTTTTATGGGCATAGTCGGCAACATAGGCGAGCCCGTGGGGAAACTTCACCGGATCGGGATACCAATCACCGACACCGCGAAACCAGCCGGCATCGAGGCCGAACATCTCCAGGCCCAACTCCCGCGAACGGTCGATCATCCGCATGGCAAGGGCCTCATTCACCTGCATGCCGCTACCCCAGCTGTTGTTGATGGTGAGCGGATAGTGCGGATCCTTCCAGGCATTGGCATTACCAAGCACGGCGCGCACCCACTTACGAAGCTCGTTGCCCGCACCGTCAGGGCCGCCGGCAAAGGCGCCGAGAAAAGCCGCCGGCGATTCAAATTCATCGTCTTTGGCGAGCCGGGTGCGGAATGGACCAGGATCGGGATTAAGCCCCAGTACGCTCTCGAGCTGATCACCCTGACGTTGCAAATGAACCTGGGTGCGGCCGCTGAATTCGATGCCGGCAAACCAGCCATCGCGGGCCCCGGCGCTCGAGTAAACAAACTCCGCCGGAATGATCTCGCGCGGCTGCCCCTTCACGGGACGCGCGTAAGTGCTGGAAAGTCCTGTCCATTGGTAGCCGTCAGCGATTGGTAGGATGTGTGTGCCTTCGGGGGAAGGGGTGTTGGCACCCTTCTCCACATAAAGGTTCGAAAGCGGGTCGTGGCCAGCGAGAGTCCAAGTGACTCGAAGGCTGTCGACTAGCGGAAGCCACAATTCCCTGCCACTCAAATTCGCAATGGAAACGTGGTGTTCGACGGGCCCGAAAGCAGCCCTCGCCTCCCAGATCCAGCTCAGCCGCAAATGCGGTGTGGCGCTGTCGTAAACAAAGATCGCGTGGTGAGGATCAACCCTGTCGAGTTGGGGCTGGTGCCGCCACGCGAGCCGCTCCGTCTGGCCATCCACTTCTGCGGTCGCGGGTAGCTTCGCAGCAGCGGCGTTCATCCACCTGGTCTCTTTCCCCGAAGGACCTGATAACGCAATCAGTCTGGGAGCGTCTCCACCGGCCTCGAGGTCAACCGCAGCATCGGAAGTCGCGATCCTGGCTTTTATCGAGGACGGTTGCCGCGGAGCGGCAACTACGGACCACGCGTTGAAGAGGCTGAGGGCGGCCAAACCGTAAATGCAGCTACGTTTCACGCGTGCTCTCAGTGATCTCATTCATTCCTTTGTTGCGCCACCACGCAGACGCTGATCGCTAGAAAAAGAATCGGCCGCCAACCTGCATCACTCTTTGCCCCGTCTTGCCATTGATGCCACCGAAGGTGGGCGAATCTGGATCCGCAATGACCGCTCCACTGAAGACCCCATATCCTGTGGTGCCAAAAACCGGGTGATTGAAGATATTCTCGGCCTCGATGCGCAGCTCGAAGTATCGATCCAGATCGTGGCTCATGTAAAACTTCTTCAGGATGCTGGCGTCGGTGGAAAAGTCTCCCGGCCCGCGCAGATCGGGAAACATGACCGGGGCGTTGCTGAGCGAGTAGTCCGGTGTCCTCACGAATGATCCGGCGTTGAGTATCCCCTCACCACCTCCATTGGCGAACTGGCCATTCACTACCAGCGCCTTACTGTAACTTACGCTCTTGTTGCGATAATTGTGATCGGCCAATGACCAGCGGATCGCAGCACCCGGCGCCGTAGAGCCTCCGTCGACGGTGGGCAAGAATACGGGTGAGCCCTTTGGATCCCACACCGTGATGCCGGCCAAGGCCCAGCCGCCCACGGCGGCGTCGAGAAAGTGGCCGCCAACTCCACTCGGCACAGCCAGCCACTGCCTGCCTCGGCCAAAAGGCAAGTCGTAGTTGTAGTTAAGCTTCAGCGTCTGCGGCTTCTCATAAAGCGCAACGCCGTAGCCCTCCATCAGGTTGTGCGGATTCTGCAGCTTTCCCGCGGTCGCCCCATAAATGTGAATGTCCGTGCTGGCGGTGTTGGTCAACGTTTTGCGAATGGCATACGAGGCGAGCAGCGCAAGTCCGCGATAGTTGCGAGACTGAATCTGGATATTTGCGAAATTAGAAAAAGACCTGCCCCAGGTCGCCTGTCCCGGCGTAGTCGAAGTGTTGCCCGCATATTGCGGAGAGAGGCCAGTCAGCTGGCTGAGGGACACCGTGGGTTGGCTGGCAAATGTCTGAGACTGCCCATAGAAAGGGTTGGGCACCGGATCATTCAAGTGTGGACCGAGTTGGTAGTAGTTCAGCGGAACGTTGTTCAGGCTCCAATTAAAGACATTGGTCAGCAGATGAACGCCCTTGATTCCCTGGTACTCCGCGGTGATGGCCCAGTCTCTGCCTACAGATCGCTGAATACTCAGGCCCCACATGTAGTCGGTGGGTGTATCAAAATGCCCCATCGTCGTGCCGGCCTGGTCAAAGTTGCCTGCCGCTCCGTAGCTGGCGTACCAGTAATCCTGATTGTTCGTGAGCGGCGGCACAAAGCCGAGATGAGAGCCGCTCGGCTGCAGGGGAAACGTTCCCAAACCATGGTCGTTACTTATTTCGCTGATCCAATGCTGGCTATCTAGTGTGGGAATCTGGTTAAAGGTGTTGCTGTTGTAGTAGAAGCTGAGCCAGTCAGTGGAAAGGCCATTGAGTCCCTGGTCCACGATACCGCCGCTCACGTGCAATACCGTGATGGGATCGACCATGTAGCTGATGCCAAGACGCGGTTGAAAATTCGCAAAGTTGGTGGTGTAGAGATTCGTTTGCGGATATTCCTTGGTCCCAAGCAGAGCAACCCGGCCCGTGGCGCCCTGAGAAGTCCAGGCCGGCAACGGAAGCCCGGCCGCCTCAGGAACAGCGGAGGTGACTTGTGACCAGTTCCAATCCCCGTTCGCGCTGAGAACGTTCTTGGCGTTTATGTCGTAAACCAGGCTCCCCGGGACATGGCGCCCCTGGCGGGCTCCGTCGTGATCCCAGCGCAGGCCCATTTGAATGGTCAATTTGGTATTGACCTTCCAATCGTCCATCACGTAGGCCGCCTGGTTCCATCCATAAGGGGTGATGTCCCAGTTGCCCCACTGGAAAAAGTTAGACGAGCCCATCATCAATTCGGCAAGCGGGCTGCCCGTAAGACCATTGCTTTGATTCCAGTATTGATTTGAACCGCCGCCCGGGTTGACCCAGGCAGCACCAGTTTTGTCGCCGCCTTGCTCGGTGAAGCGCATCAGGGACTGCTCATAGCCCGCCTTGATGGAGTGTCGCCCCAGCAGCCGTGTTACCGAGACTGTGCCGTTATAGGTCTGGGTAAGAAACGAGTCGAATTCTGCTCCGCCGACCGGAGTGTAACCAGTACCGGGCACGAAGCCTCCGATGGTCACGGCTGGAGGAATCTCCGTCGTGCTTTTCTCCGGGTTGTTGACAAGCAGGCTGTCGAAACCCCAGTCCGTGGTGTTGACATTCGGATCAGGGGCGGACCCGAGGCCGGAAACCCCATTGCTGATCAGCTTGGACGTGGCAAACCCCAGGTGTACGTCGATCACCGTCTTCGGCGTCGGCGTCCAGGTGTAGAGAAAACTGCCGCTCCAGTCATCATCGGTCGTGACGGATTCAGCCGCATGCAGCCACGGCGCCGGAATATTGTCAGTAAGCATGGAGCGGCTGAGGCTGCCTTGCAGATGTTGACTTCCCTTGAGCGCCTCGTCCATGCGAATGAAGAATTTGTCGGTCGGCAAGGTCACATTGATCTTGTCGTAACGGTTGTTCCAGTGGTCACTGTTGGTCGCAGGGCTGTGGTTGGGCGCGGGCCACAAGCCCATGTACTTCATGAATAGCTTGCTCTGCCCGGACACTGGGCACGTCAGCCCGGTACCGCAGGATACGCTGCTGCCATAAGCACTGGGAATCTTGTTGCCCGCAAACTGGGGGCGGACCCAACAGGGATTGGCGCCGGCGAGGGGTCCGGTACAGTCATTCGGATTGGGATCGTTGGTTCCATAGAAGGGGTCGTAGATATTTGCCGTAACCGGAACCCCATTGTTGTTGTTGATCACCGTTTGCGAGAAGTCGCCCTGCTGGTTCTGCAAGGTGGGGACACTGGTTATATCCGTCTGCCCCTGGGAAAATCTCTGGCCTTCCCAGGCGAAATAGAAGAAGGTATGGTCCTTGCCGTTGTAGAGATGAGGGATGCTGATGGGGCCACCCACGGCGGTCCCGTAGTTGTATTGATGAAAGGCCTGTCTCGGATTGCCGAGCGAATTGTCGGTCCAGTCGTTGCTATTCAGATCCTGATTGCGGAAATAAAAGAACATCCTGCCGTGGTACTGATTTGTGCCGCTTTGCGTTTGCATGGTGATCAGGCCGCCGGCGTAACGTCCCTTGTCAGCGGTCAGAACGCCGCTTTCCACGCGAAACTCACCGATAGAATCCGGTGTTGGAATGGAACGATTGGTGGCGTTGAATTCCGCCTCCTGCACCTGGTTTCCGTCCACGCTGATGCTGGTCCCGTTCACCTGGCCGCCCGAAACGGAGTAGCTATTGCCTGTGTTGGCAATCAAATAAGCCGAATTTCCGAGCGATAAGATACTGTCCGATTGCGGGCCCGTTCCTTGAATCGATGGGATGGTCGCCGTCAGATCCAGCGAGTTGCGGTTCAGCTGTGGCAGTTCGGTGATCATCTTGTTGTCGAGGGTCTGGGACGTGCTTGCTTCATCGGACGAGATGGTCGCCGAAGAGCTGGTTACGGTTACAGTCGTCTCCACGGCACCGGGCTTCAATGCAAAATTCTGTGTGAGATGGTCTCCGGTCCGCAGGATGAGCCCCTCCCGCTTTTCCGCGCCAAAACCGCTCGCGATCACGGTGATGTTGTAGGCCCCAGGCAGCATTTCGGGCAGAACATAGTTGCCCGCACTATTCGATACTGCCGCGTAGGGAACGTTGGTCGCCGCGTTGACCGCCTGGATCTGCGCTCCGGGAACCGCGGCGTTCGAAAGATCGGTGACGAGACCAGTCAGCTGGGCATTCGCGCTTTGCGCGTGCGCCCGCGGCGCAATTGCTATGCATGCCGCCAGGACGGCAAGCAGCAACAGGGTTCCGCGCTCCACGATGTTTTGCCAACCCCATTTCATAGCTTCGATCGCCTTTCCGCAGCCCAAGCCAGGCGGGTTTCTGAGCTTGGGAGTCAACGAATGATCTATGAATATTCGGCGAAAGGTATCGCGTCCATGTGCGTAGAAGATTTTTCTTATGCTTTAGCGTTGTGGGTCTGGCGAAATGAGCTCAACGGATTTGAGAGAGACTCAGGGCGCACTGCAGATCCCTCCACTTCATTCCCCCGGATTTCCTGTTGCGATTCGTGGGGTTGATGAACTTCATGTGACTCTCTGAGAAGAAATAATCCATGCGGAGAAGCAAAGATCGGGTGCCCGATCTTTGGTGGTGGCGGGAAAGAAGAAAAGACAGACCTTTGATGCGGCTTCGCCCCGTCTCGGTTAACCCACGTACGCTGGGGCGAACGTGGGGCACCCCGATAGAGTTGATGCGAGGGAAGAGTGGATGACCAAGCCTCGTTTCCTCATCCTGCCATAGACCTAATCTGGTCCGGGCTCCGGAATCGCGAGGCGTTGATCCGCGCTGACCTGGCCAAGCTTCTGCACCACACCGGATGGCCAGTGAATCTCGAGCACGGCGCTTACGGCCTGCCCCAATCCAAAATGCACCGTCAGGTCGCTCGAAGATGCGTAGCCTACGCTACTGGTAACCGAGCGGGATTGCGAACCGTTCGCGGTCGTGCAGTGAACTACCGCTCCAATCGCGGAACAATTGCTGCTGCGTCCTTTCAGACGTAGCTGAAGCCAGTGGCAGCCTTGCCTGGGACTTCGGTTCCACCAGAGTTCGATGGGTTGGTTGAGAGCAGACACGGCAATATCGATGCGGCCATCACGGTCGAAATCCGCGAAGACTGCCCCACGATGCAGGGCCGGTTGCGCCTTGCCCGGGCCGGCATCCTCCGAGACATTCACGAATCGTCCGCCAGTGTTGAAGAAAACCTGATTCGGCATGGCATCCTTCACATCCAGGCCGCCGGCGGCCACAAACAGATCGGGCCGGCCGTCGTTGTCGAGATCCACCAGCCCGCAACCCCAACCACTCCAGGGCCGGCTCAACCGCAGCAGGTTCGTCTTCACCCCTCCATCGTCAAATTGAGTTTTCCCACGATTCAGAAATACATCGAAGCCTTCATTTTTCAGGCCGGTCATCACAATGTCCGCCCGCCCATCTCCGTCGATGTCTCCAAAGTCCGCACCCATGCCGGAGATAGTGCGTCCATCCTCGTTGTAGGCCACTCCAGCTTCAATCCCGATTTCTTCCAGCTTCCCGTTTCGGTTGCGCAGAAGCAGATTGCGGGCGTTATCGTTGGCGATGAAAAGACCCGGACGTTCATTGCCGTCAAAGTCGCCCATGGCAATGCCCATGCCTTTCCCCAGCAGGTCTGGTAATCCCTGCTTGCGCGTGATCTCAGTGAAAGTTCCGTCGCCGTTGTTGTGATAAAGCTGTGCCGGTTGTGATGCGTACCTGTCGGGATGGCAATACTCCCGGCTGGATGCATCCAGGCCGCCGCATACCGGGTCGACACCCGGCTTCCAGTCGCAGTAGTTCGAGACCAGCAGATCGAGGTGCCCATCGTTGTCGTAGTCGATCCAGCAGCCGGCTATGGACCATGCTGGCCGATTGAGGGAACCTGGACCGCCCAGGCCAGCCTTCCGGGTAACGTCGCTGAATGTTCCGTCACCGTTGTTGTGGAAGAGAAAATTACCGTGCACGCCGGCGACGAAAATGTCTTCGTGACCGTCGTTGTCGTAATCGCCTACTGCGGCGCCCATGCTGTAGCCTCGTCCCGCGAGCCCGGCTTTGGCGGTTACATCGGAGAAACTTCCATCGCGATTATTGCGGTAGAGCCGATTGGAATATGCTGAGCTTTCCTTCTCCAGCGAGGGCAGGGCGGCACCATTGGTGCAAAAGAGATCAGGCCAGCCGTCGCTGTCGAAATCGATGACCGCCAGACCGCCTGGAAGGGTCTCCACCTGGTATTTGTGTCCGGTCGCTCCGTTACGAACGACAAAGTCGAGTCCGGCTGCCGTTGCTCCTTCCACCAGCACGATGGACGACCTGGTCGCGGGCTCCTGGGCATACAGCCCAGCCGGCGTTGCGAAGACGTTTCCCGCCAGGACGGAAGAAGAAAGCTGAAGAAACCTGCGCCGGTTCACTGTTCAGTTGGCCCAGAAGGTGGAGTCGAAGTTTTGCTTGCTTCCGGCGCTGATGTGGGTTCCTGTCCGGCCCGTTGACTCATCGTCGAAAGGCGCCTCGCCTCGGCTTCCGCCTTGGCCGCCTCCTGGTCCCGGCCCAGTTTGCGCAATACTGAAGCGAGCAGTGTATGGGTAGCACCGTTGCTGTCCGGGTAGCCCGCCCGGAGTGCTGCTTGCAACACCGGGAGCGCCTCGTTTGCATGCCCGGTTTGTGCGAGGGCCCGCGCAAGCTGTACTTGAATCGCAAGATCGCGAGGATCCTGTGCGGCCAGTTCGCGTAACCATGGCACCGCCGATTCGTAATCGCGGTTGTTCAGCGCAATGGCCGACAGGGTATGCAAAGCAGAATTTTGGTGAGGATCGATGGCGAGCGCGGCCCTTGCAGAGGCCTCCGCCGCATCTGTATCGCTCGCAGCCAGTTGCGCCTCGGCCATGCGCGCGAGGAGCGACGGATCTCGTGGGCGTTCACGCAATGCTTCGCTGTACTCCTTTTCGGCGCCCGCCGGGTCGTTCTTCAGGCGAAGCAAAACATCTCCCCGAAGCCGATGAAGCGCCCCGGCGTCGTTGGACATTGATTGCAACTGGTCCGCCGCCTCGCTCGCCGCCGCCGCATAGCAAACCGAGAGCTGATACGCTACATCGCCTTCGTACTTCACCTGTTGCAACGCGAGCCGGCGCTCCAGGCTTGGAATCGAAACGCTGCAGTGTCGAGTGACATGATCTGGGGACAAAGGGCGTGTGGTTTCCTTACTTCGCGGAGCGCTGCGTAACATTTCCGCAATCTGCCGGAAGCGCTCCAGGCAAAAGCCCGCCCAGGCATCCAGCGACGTCTCCGATCCATGTCCGCGCTCTATGGCTTTCTGGTAAGCTTCGGCCGCGAGAGCAGGGTGTTCCAGCGTGGCCTCGGCCTCACCCAGATAATCCTCGGGAAACTCTTCGCTGATCCTGATCTGCGCTGCCATCTTCAGCGGAGCGATCGCCTCCGAAGCTCTCCCCACGCGTAACAAATCAATCCCCAGGAGGAGATTTGCAAAGTAATCCTGCGGCGCCAGCTTGTGTGCCTGCTCAAGTACCGGAACTGCTTCCGCGAAACGAGCCTGTTGGTGCAGGTCATATCCCCGATGCAGAAGGCTCTCAAAGCTTTCCTGTCCGTACCCCGTTGCTAATGTGCCTACCGCGCATAACAAGGCGAAGGCCACCCGGCCTGCGGAAACATGTGCAGACGATCCCGGTGTTTGGAGCATTTGCTTTGCCCGCATGCCGCTCAGTGTACGCGACCGCCAATCGCAAATACCACGCCTCGCCTCCACGAGCCGGTGTAGTTTCTTTCCCCTCGCACTGCAGCCGCAAAATGGCTGCCCTGGGATGCTGCCGTTTAGCATGGGCGTCCGATAGGGTCTTGATGCTCTCGAACGACGATACGTTGTCAACCCAGGCCTCAAAAGCGATACCTGGGCCACCCACTTAAAGTTTCCTCTGGAGCTTTGCGGGAGGAGCTTTGACCGCACCCGCAGCTACGAAAGACGTAGAACACTGACGCCCTCGAATGGCACCTGAACTTCGACGGCGCCGGCCTGAATGTTCTGTGACTGATTGCCGTAGATGGCGGTCGCCGTCTTGTAGCGGGAGGGCACCTGGACTTTTACAGTCTGGTCGGCGATCTGGTCGTTGAAGACAATGAGAAGACTGCCGGCCCGCGATTCGATCAGCCGAGGGCGGACCTTCTCCGCGGTAACGGCTGGCCGAATCGTCTGACTCACGATTGCGCGCACGAGTTCGATGCCAGCCTGTGAGCCCTCTTCAATGCTGGCACCCAGGTTGGTGCCAATATAGTAGACCTGCCCTTTGCCCAGCTTCCTGGTTGCTGCGACGGGAGTCGATTCGTAAGCCGCGATCACTTTTGCGGAAGAGACTGTGATCGGGGTCAGGAAGGTGTGTGCCTTGATGGTTGCCGCGATGGGTTCGGTAAAGGTGAGATGACCGTCGATGTAGACGCGATCGGATGGAGGCAGATCTCTTACGTCGCCCTCCGTCATGTACAGACTTTCCTGTTCGCGGTAGCCAAAGGCTTCGGCGAGCCCAAAGGCGGGGACGACCGGGTTGTACACCATGTGCTCGTCGTAAGAAGCGAAGCCGGTTTCCAGCAGGAGGGTGCCTCCGGCCTCGACGAATTGACGCAAGCGATCGCAGGTTTCCTGCTTGCCAATCAGGTGCCAGGGGACAATGATGAGCTTGTATTTCTGGGTATCGCGCAAGCTCTGGGGCTCGATGAAGTCGGCCAAGACATCGCTGTTCCACAGAGCCTTGTAATAGCCGGCGAAGGATTTGGTGGACGCATCTTCTTTGCCGCTCATGGCGAAGGTCAACAGCGCATTGTCAATGTCGACGAGCACGGCTACCTCCGGGCTCGGCTGGTAGTCTTTGATGATTTCCCACTGCGCCTGGATGAGCTTGTGATCGTCAGCAGCTTCGAGCACACGCTCACTTGGCGATCCATCACGCTCGACGAGGCCGAAGCCGGTCGACTCCGTTCCGGTGGCCTCGGTGAGGTAGCACCAGTAGATGATGCCTTTTCCACCCATCGCAACCAGCATCCAGTTCCACAGGCGGATGTCCCGGGGGCGCATCTGACGGCTACGGCGAATGCCGTTGCTGCCGTGGCCACCCTGGAGCTCAGTGATCCAGAATGGCTTCCCTGCCGCAGCTGCGCGGGTCAGCTCGATTTGCGCAGCGCCGAAGTAAATGGGGGATTCCTGCCAGCGCGGGAAATAGGAAAGTCCCCATGTTTCCATCAGCTCGGCCAGACGCCAGGGATTGATGGCCTGGAGCGCCAGAGGAAGAATCGCAGCCTGGCTAAAGACGTGGCTTTCGAGAATGCTTCGCTTATCAACGGCGCGCAGCGCCTGGACACGGAAGCGCATCTCTTCCGTGCTTCGCTCGATCATGAAACGGCGCCAGTCGACCCAATCGATATAGGAACCCGGGCCACGCGGGGGATCAATTACTTCCCAACTGGGATAGCGCCTGACCCACGCTTCACTGAGTTTCTCAAGGGTTCCGTAGCGCTGCTTCAACCAGCTCTGGAAGGAAGCGATGGTCTTTGGGCAGTAACAGTAAAGCTTCTGGTCAGTCGAAGCATTGAACTCGCGGCCCCCCGAAGGCTCAAGATGAGGTTCGTTCCACACGTCGTAGGCGTACATCGACGGGTGCCTGGAAACGGTCGTGCCCAGTTCGCGAAGAAATGTCGCTGCTGCATCGCGAACTGCAGGCCAGTCCATGCATAGGCTCGGCCATCCGCCACTCATATTGATAGAGGCAGTCTGTAGACGCTGCGGTACTCCCAGTGCGTCGACAAACCTGGACTCCGGATGCGCCGCTTCGAGCCAGTAAGGAGCTTCCTCGATGACTGCGCCCATCAGCACTTTCAGCCCTAGCCGGTCACAGTCGGTGAGCACTTCTTCGATTTCCGTGAAGTCGAATTTGCCCGGCTCGGGATTGAGGTAGACCCAGGAACAATAGATGCGGATGATGTTGAACTTGTATTCATTGGCGATCGCCTGCAACATTTCATGCCGGAGCGCGCGCGGAGGATTTGGGGGACGGAAGAACTCCGTCCCGTAGATGAATTCATGAGGCGCGGGCTGAGCGCCGGGCGAAGCCTGGGCCAGTGCGGACGGGGGTCCAGCCAGGATGCGCAGCCCTCCCCAATGGGCGAAGATCAAGCCTGTGGCGGTTCGGATGAATGTTCTTCGTGACAGACCTATCAGCATCGAAATCTTCCTTTGGTTTATGGATGCAACGCCGCTCGAATCTTCTGGTCACCGAGTTGGTTGAGGCTATCGGTTTTGTTGGGGTCGAATTGATGACCGAGCTGCGCGAAAAGCGCTTTCGCCTGCTCTCGTTGGCCGAGAGCGGCATAGGCCCGCCCCAACAGGTAAGTTGTATTGCTCGTGTCCCGTTGAGGGTCGGGGTCGAGATCCCGGGCAATCTTCAAATCAACGACGGCATCCTGTGGCCGCTTTACAGCGAGCAGAGTCTGGCCGCGAAGTATCCTGGCCGGGACGGAATTTGGATTCAGTTGGATCGCCTGATCCAGTTCGGACAGGGCGGCGCTTGTATTAGATGGGTCGATGCGAAGGATACACTCGGCCAGGATGTAATGAAGATCGGAGTCCGCAATTCCCGATGCGAGAGCATCTCTCAGCAGCTTCGCCGCCTGATCGAATTTGGATTGCCGGTAGTCCACCAACGCCATAAAAAAACGGGGATCGGGAGAGTGCGGGGCAAGCTCCGCGGCGGCGGAAAAGTCGCGATAGGCTTCTTCAGTTTGATTCCTGTAGAGCTCGATAGAACCCCGCATCGAGAGCGCATCCGCATTCTGAGGCAGCGCGGCAAGGGCCTTATCAGCCACCTGGGCGGCTTTATCCATCTCTGAGGTATCCACAAACAGCGCGATGAGGTTGAAATAGGCGTACGGGTCCGATGGATTCTGGCGGATGTTCTCAACCATCACAGCGTAGGCATCCTGATATCGGTCGAGCTTGGAATACGAGACGCCAAGCAAGTCTGCGCATTTGGCGTCAAATATGCCCTGGTCACGAAGCGCCGTAAGCGCATCGACGGAAGCCTGAAATTTCCCAAGCTCAAAGTCGGCCAATGCGATGGCATAGCCATGCGTAAGCCGGTCGGGGACGTCAGCCGGCACAGAGTGGAAGATCCTGAGAGCGTCGGGCGAATCGTGCGCCCTGCCATAGAGCCATCCAATATTGAATCGCTCAAGGGGCGCAAGGTGCGGGCAGGCTTCAAGAGCCCGCAGCAAGGACTTGGCCCGGGGAAAGTCGTGCTTTTGGAGAAGTGCCCCCACCCGGGTGAAGGTTTTTGGGGGAACGCAGGATGGTTCTTCCTGAGCCTCCGCGCGGAAACTGAACACGACGAGGCACAACAAAGCCGCGAGGAGCAGCTTGTGTGGCCGCTCCTTCGGCTTGCAAATGATTTTCGACTGAACAGTGGTTAGCAAAAAGCTGCCGTCCTAGAACAATAGCTTCAACCCGAATTGAATTTGCCGGGCAGGAGCACTGGTTGAAGTGATGCTGCCGAACGCGGAAGATTGAACGTTGTTGTTAGGTGATCCGAGCTGGGTGCGATTGAACAGGTTGAAGAATTCAGCTTTGAATTGCAGGGTGAAGCGCTCGATGTTGAAGTCCTTTCGGGTATTGAAGTCGGTGTTGAAATAACCCGGACCTACGAGGTCGTTCCTGCTTTCGTTGCCGAAGGTGTAGGCTGCGGGAACGGTAAACTGCTGCGGGTTGAGCCACTGCTTTCTTGTCTGAGGAGCGGTGCCCGACGCGTCAGGGTTGCGCTCAGCCCGCTGCGGCCCGCCGCCAGTGTTGGCGACGTCGCCTCCGGCCATGGCGCTGAAAGGCAAGCCGGAATCGGCAGTGAGGATGCCGCCGATATTCCAGCCGCCAATGATGGTGTTGAGCACTGGATTGGGATTGGGCAAAAAGGTCTTACCGTGCCCGACGGGGAGCGCATAGGAAGCCGCGAACGAGAGCATGTGCTTCCGGTTGTAATCGGACGGCCCGTAATCCCGGCCGAGATCGTAGAAGTCAGTGAGGGTATCCGCCTGCGGATCGGATGCAAGATCCATCGACTTGGCATAGGTGTAAGAGAGCAGGTAATAGAGGCCGCTTGCGAGCTCCTGCTTCAGTTTGACTTGCAGTGCATGATAGTTCGCGGTTCCCTGGTTGTAGTCCCAGGGAATGGGTCCGCCGAACTGAGGCCACGGTTGGCGCGCCGAAATCGGCCCAGCCCCAGGGACGGTTGCGGTATTCGCAAGTGGTTGCAGGAACTGGTGCCTGCTTCCCGCGCCCACATAGTGGACGCCGAGGAGCAGGGTTGAGGTCAATTGCTGTTCCAAACCGAGGTTCCATTCCATCGAGTACGGAATCTTCGGGTTGGGGCTGCCGCCAAAGCTTGCCAGCGGTATGTTCGGATTGAGGAAGGTGGACGCCGCGGGGAGCGTGTTGATGAACACCGACGGATGGCCGTCGTCCTGATTGTTGATGGTGGTGTAGATTCCGCTTGGCCAGGAAAGGCGAATGTCGGATTGCTCCTCAATCAAAGTGTTGTTGTGATCGTCGATGATCACGAACGCGCCTTGGATTGCGGTTCGATTGCGAGGCTGGTAGACGAACCCGGCACGAGGCTGCCATCCGTTTGTCTGCGAATAGTAATAACTGCTGGGCCCGACAGCCTTGGGGAAGAGAGGCAAAACGGGACCTGTGACATGGAAGATTCCGGTAAGAACGTCCAGGCCAGAGTTGATCTTGTTGAAAGTGGGCGGACTAATGTAATCGTAACGGATGCCGAAGGAGAGGACGAGATTCTTCTGCACCCGCCACTGATCCTGGGCATAAAACCCGTACCAGTTGATTTTCTGGTCCTCTGAGGTGTTGCCGACCCAGGGGGTGTAGCTGTCCGGAGTTCCTACCAGCAGGCTGGCGGGACCGTATCCCGTGTTCTGCGAGGCGTCGACCGACGTTCCGTTCTGAGTAAAGTTCAGGGAGTACTGCCAGCCATCGTCAAAGCTATGGATGCGGTAGTACATGCCGCCGACGCCGATGGTGTGATTTCCCACGATCTTGGAGAGGTCCGCGTGGTAGTCGCTGTTCTTCTGCGGTCCGACGGGTGCGGCAAACTGGCTGACCCCGGTGTAGCCGTTGGCGATGCCGACGCCCGGGCCGAGGGGCAGGTCGTTCTTGACGGGAGCGGTTTCACCAAAGTTCAACTGGCTGATGAAGTCTGTCCCCGCCGGCTGATCGAAGATGGTAAACGAGGTCTGGGTGTAGCCGTAGCGCAGATTGAGAATGGTATTGGGGCTGAAGATGTGAGTATATCCACCGGCGTATGCCAGCGAGTAGTTCGACTTGTTCCCCACATAGCCTGGGAACCCTTCAGGGCTGGTTACGTTATTGTTGGAACGGTTGAAGCGGAAGAAGGCGGTGTTGTTCTGATTGAACTCCTGGTCGACGCGAACGCCGACCTGGTCAGCTTGTGTTGAGGTATTTCCGTTGAATGCGTAATTGGGAAGCACACCGGCGGCAACATTCAAATTCGGCTGAGGATAGTACTTGGTGAGAATTGCCAGCGAGGCCGAATTGATTTGGCTCTGCGGGATCGTGTTGTTGGGATACGGATTACGAATGATCTTTGCCGGATTTGTTGGATCGGCAATCGTTGAATACGGGTCGTAGATTTCATTGGCATATTCCGGACGTCCCAAGTCATCGGTTCCGATCGGGGTGGTTCCCAACACGGCTGAGAAATCTCCGTTGCGCATGGCGTTGGTGAGCGTAGCCGCAAGATAAGACTGCGTCTGCTCGGAGCGAAACCCTTCCCAGTATCCGGAAAAGAAAGTGTGGTTTTTGATCACCGGTCCACCGACAAAGAGTCCGTATTGATTCTGCTTATAGGGTGTCTCGGAGGTTGCCGGATAGGTCGTAGCGTCGAGGACATTGTTGCGGATGAACTCGTACACGGCTCCGTGGAAGCTATTGGTCCCAGAACGGGTGACGAGATTGATGTTGGCTCCAGAACTGATTGCGAATTGCGCGTCCGTGATGTGCGACTGGACGTTAAACTCCTGAATCGCGTCCGGGGGCGGGCTGATAGCAAAAGTATTGGTGAAGAGTGCGTTGTTCAACACTCCGTCCATGGTGTAGTTGTTTTGCTGCGGGCGCTGCCCGTCGACCGACGGGCTCACCGAGCCGGCTCCAAGCTTGACGGTGAACGCCCCTTGCTGGCCGCCCTGAATCAGTGGGACGGCGCCAGGAGTGAGGAGTGTGAGCTGGTTGAATTGGCGTCCATTCAGCGGCAGCTCTACGATCGCCGTGTTGCCGACGACCTCTGCCTGTGTCGCCGAAGTCGTGTTGATTTGCGTTACGTCGGCATTGACCGAGATGGTTTGCGTAGATGCTGAGATTGACATCTTGAAGTTAAGCGCTTCGCTTTGGTTGACCTCAAGATGAACGTTCGCCAGTTTCTCGGTCGCGAAGCCCTGTTTGCTGACCGAAACATCGTAAACGCCCGGTTGCAACTCGGGGACAGAGTAGTAGCCGCTACCGTCGGTTACCGCCTGGCGGCGCACCGCAGTGGCTTGATTCGTCAATTCCACCTGGGCGTCCGGGATCACTGCACCGGATGAGTCGGTGACGGTGCCCGTGATGAGCCCAGAGGTCGTTTGAGCAAGGGCCCCACCTACAAGTGCCAATACGATGGTTCCGACCTGGAGCGCGAAAACACAGAGTCTCTTCGCCATGCCACCGACCTCCTAAATGAATCGAGATTGAAATTTAGAGAAGCCACACATTTTCATGTTTGCTTCCGTTGAGTGCCCGGCCGTGAACCTGCCGACCGTTGTCTATGTTTTTCAGGCGGCGCACGAGCATTCTTTGCGAACGAAATCGAAGCACTTAAACGTGGAGCACACTAGATAAACATATTTGCCCCTGTCAAGATAATTTTTTGGTGCGTTTATTTTCAGTGACTTAGAAGAGGGCGAGATTTGGTTTTACGCGCCGCCTCGTGACTACAAGTGCTTAAACTGCAATGCGCCGAAAGGCAGACACACCAGGCGCACTTGCTGTAGAGCGTCTGGATTGGGGTTTTCGGATGGTCTGGTGGGGAATGCCGAAATGCGGCTCTGGGCAGCCGGGAGTCCCCCCGGGAGGCGGTTTCCGACCAAGGTTTCTGTTGATCTTTTATGCGAGCCAGATCGACGCTGAGGCGGAATCAGCCCTTTAAGCACTTACATTTGCGCCGAGCCCTTCCTCGCTCCGCGACCAACGGCCTCGTCAAGAAGACGCTAGCGGAAAAAACTGCTGGCAGAGATTCATGAACAAAACGTCCTGGTTGTCGCCTGACGCGCAACCAGGCGCATCGTAGAAGTTCGCCCACCCGCCCTCGCTGATGCCTAACAGCCGAGGCGGACGAAGATGCCGAAACCTCCACTGAAGGCAAACAGTCGAGCCGGAAAATAAGTTTGACAAGCGATTCGCTCCGCAAGATACTCTCTGCAAGCGCTTTCTGAAAGACATTCTTCAAACTCGTTTGCGGCGCACCCAGCCAACCCCAGTCGTTGCACAAGGGAGAGAACGGCGAAACTCGGTTCAAAACCTGAAGAGCTACTCGTTGCGGAGAATGAATGACCTTTTTCTTGCAAGATATCCTACGCCAGCCGGAAGAACTGCATCGGACTCTCGAGTTCCTGCATGGGCCCGGTAGCCAGGCGTTGCAACGGGCGGTATCGGCCATGCAGAAGGCCCGTCACATCTATTTCACCGGCATGGGGAGCAGTTGGCATGCAGCCTTGAACGCAGCCTCGATCTGCCACCTCAACGGCTCTCCTGTCTACACCCTGGACGCTTGCGACCTGTTGGAGTCCACCAGCCTGCCTCCAGGTGCTTTTGTGGTAATGATTTCCCGCAGTGGACGCAGTATTGAGCTGGGGCCGCTTATGCAATTGGCCCGCGAGGCAGGAGCTATTATCGCCGGCATCACTCACAACCCTGACGGACCACTTGCGCTGCACGCCGATATCCGATCGTCGTACCCGTAAGACCCGATCATGGAATCTCCGTAAACACCTACTCCACACTGGGTCTTGCCGCCGGAGCCCTAGCAAGTGCAGCCGCCGGTTTGTTTGTTACCAGTACGGTGGCCGCGCTTTCCTCCGCCTTCGAGAAGGCGAGCCAGCTGATGACCGCATGGCAACAACAGATCGCCGATACGCCATGGTTGATGCCGCGAACACCCTATTACTTTCTTGCCCGGCGGTCGAGTTTCGGCAGTGCTCAGGAGGCGCGCCTGGTTTGGGAAGAAGGGTCTAAGACTCCAGCCACAGCGATGGGCACGGGAAGCTTTCGCCACGGTCCGCAGGAGGTCATCACCCGGGATATTCGCTTTTGTATGTGGATTGACCGCGCCTGGATGAGAGATCAGGACCTGGCTATTGCCCGTGACTTGAAAAGGCTGGGCTCACAGGTCATGTTGATCGGACAGAATCTCCCGGTGGATGCGACTGATCTAGCGTTCCAGATGCCGGAGGTGCCGCCGCACTGGCAGTTTCTGCTCGATATAATTCCCGCCCAATTGGCCGCTGAACGGTCACGGTAGGGACAGTCATCGCTGACTGCCCCCCGTACAGATCCGTGCGAGCGGAACTACCGCACACGGCTCTTACCTTGGATTAGAACGTCGAAACGCTCGCTAGGAAAAGGATGCAGGACACTAGGACGAGGGATCCAGCGGTCGAAGGTCGGGCGAATGCGAGTCCAGCTGGGACGGCTGCGCTGGCTGCGACGACCAAGCATGGCGCGCCACAGGATGCAAAGCCGGTCGCGGAACCGCCATAACGCCCGCAGGTTGTCGGGTACAGCATGGTAACGGTAGTAGCCGTTGACGACACGCTTCAGCCATTGGCCGACAGCATTGACCGGATCATGCAGGCGCTCACGTAGCTTCACCTTCAACGCGTGAAGCTTTGCTCGTAGCCGCTGGACCATGGTCTTGCGTCGTATAACGAAATGACCTTTGGAGTTCGTCGCACAGCAGTGCGTGAACCCCAGAAACGTGAACGTCTCCGCCTTCCCTTCCCCACGCTTTTGCCGGTTGGCCTGGGCGAACCGACCGAACTCGATCAGCCGCGTCTTTTCCGGGTGGAGTTCCAAGCCGAAGTCCGCCAGCCGTTCCCGAAACTCTCTCAGGAACCGCTCGGCATTCTCGCGGTGCTCGAAGCCTACCACCAGATCATCCGCGTAACGGACGACAACCACATCTCCGCTCGCCACTTTCTTTCGCCATACCTCGACCCACAGGTCGAAGACATAGTGCAGATACACGTTCGCCAGTAGCGGCGAAATGACCGCTCCCTGCGGAGTGCCCGCCTTGGTCTCAGACCACTTGCCGTCTTCCGATACCCCGGCCTTGAGCCACTTCCCTATCAGCCGAAGAATGCGGTTGTCGGCCACTCGATGCTCCATAAATTTCATGGTCCATTCGTGGCTCATGTTGTCAAAGAACCCACGGATGTCCGCATCGAGTATCCAATTCACACGCTTTCGTTGGATGCCCACATTCAGCGCGTCCAGCGCCTGGTGTGGACTGCGCCCCGGGCGAAACCCATACGAGAATCCCCGAAAGTCCACCTCATAGATCTGGTTGAGGATAGTGACTACCGCGTGTTGGACGATCTTATCTTCCAACGCCGCGATGCCCAACGGCCGTTGCCGGCCATCGGCTTTCGGTATATAGACTCTGCGCGAAGGTTGAGCCCGATATGCTCCACGATGCACGCGGCCATGGAGATCGACTAACCTCTCCTCCAGGCCTTGCTCATACTGCTGCCAACTTACCCCGTCCACTCCCGGTGCTGCTCTCCGCTTGAGCGCAAAGTAGCTTTCCCGTAGTAAGTCGATCGTAAGGTGATGCAGTAAAGCGGTGAACCGTTCCTGCTTCCTTGCCTGCGCCGTACGGCGCACGCCGCCTAACCCCTGGGACACGCGCGCTCCACTCTGTGTCGGATGCGTGTGAGGCTGGGCGTCGTTCTCCTTGGTCTGCGCCCTTCCCTCCGCTGGCTCCGCGGAAGTCTTATCTTCTTTGTTCGTCAGCTTCATAGGTACTATGGCGCAGTCCGACCCCTCCAAAACGTACATGTCCGGATCATGGATCTTTCACCTTCCCGGACCGGTCTGCTCGCGCAGACGCTCTGGAGGTCTCCCGGTTCTCGTGCACATTGTTTCCTGACGTGCCTGGAGTCTTCGACTACGCCGAGCCCAGCGGCCACTCGCGAATAGCGCGGCTCGCCGGTGTTGCCTTCCCACTGACAGAAAAGGGTCGGCACTCGGTTGCAAATTTTCGGAGCTCAATCCTCCCGCCCGCCAGTACCTCTGTCTACGCTTCGCTATGACTCCTCACGGGGTCACAGGCAAGACTCGAGGCCAGAATGGAGTCGCTTCTCCTTTTCCGTAGGGCTCTTTCATCCCCTACAATGTGCCGGTTTATCCCGGCGCTCTCCGTCCCGGCTTTCAAGCGTGGATTGCGATGTCTTCCGGTATTGTTCTTTCATTGTCGAAGACGACCACGGGCTGCTGAAGACGGGATCGATCGTTTGAGTGGTGTAGAAAATGCAGCTGGGCCAAAGCATTTTCCCGTCTGGTGTAGAGAAAGTCGCAAATCTCGGCGCGGCCTTTCCTGAAGAAAGGCCGCGGTTCGCTGCTTCAGGGTAGAAGCGACAGTGCTTGAGCCCAATATCGGGAGCACGAGGGGACGATTGGATGACCCGAAGACGATATCTCATCGGCCTGATTTTCCTTACTTTCTTCGTGATGTCCATCCTGACAAATATCCTGGGGCCTATCGTGCCCGACATCATCGCGGCTTTTCACGTCAATCTGAGTGCAGCAGGATTGCTCGCGTTTGCCTTTTTCATCGCCTACGGGGTGATGTCCATTCCCGCTGGATTCCTGGTTCAACGCTTCAGCGAAAAGCCAGTGATGATCTTGGCTTTCGTGGCGGCAGCGTTGGGCTCGCTGAGCTTCGCCTTGTTTCCGCGCTATCTAGTGGCCATGATCTCGCTGTTTGTGATTGGCGGGGGAATGGCGAGCTTACAGGTAGCCATAAACCCATTGCTGCGGGTCGCCGGGGGGAGCAAGCATTTGGCCTTCAACTCGGCCGTGGCACAACTGGTATTCGGCGCAGGATCCTTTCTTAGCCCACGGGTGTACTCCTATCTTGTGTTGAACCTGAGCAGTCCCACGAGGCGATCGAACTGGTTGCTTGACCTGCTGCACCGGTTGACTCCTACACAATTACCCTGGGTCTCGCTGTACTGGCTGTTTAGCGCATTGTCTCTGATGATGATCCTGGTGTTGTGGGTGTCTCGGTTTCCTGCGGTACAGCAAACGGAAGACGAGCGGCCCGGAACCGTACAGATGTACCGCAGCCTCGCCAGACAAGGAACTGTGTGGCTCTATTTCGTTGCCATTTTTGCCTATCTTGGATGTGAACAGGGAACCTCCGACTGGATCTCCAGATTTCTTTCTCAGTACCACGGCTTCGATCCGCACACCTCGGGCGCGCTGGCTGTCTCCTGGTTCTGGGGCTTGCTGACGGGCGGTTGTTTCATTGGCATGTTTCTGCTCAAGCTGTTGGATTGCCGCCGGGTATTAATTGGGGCTTCGGCCGGCGCGGTTCTATCGCTGAGCGGGGCGCTGTTCGGGCCGGCGAAGCTTGCGATCATTGGGCTGCCGCTGATCGGATTGTTTGTTTCGGTAATGTGGCCGATCGTGTTCTCGTTGGCGCTGAATTCGGTAAGGGACTATCACGGTTCTTTTGCCGGAATTCTGAGCACGGGTATTGTGGGGGGCGCGATCGTGCCGCTCATCATTGGACGGATCGGCGATCAGTTTGGATTGCGCGCCGGCCTGATGTTTTTGTATGTTACGTTCGCCATCGTCGGCAGTGTGGGCTTCTGGGCAAAACCCTTAGTCAACAATGCGACGCTTGGTGCGAAGAGCGCGGAAGCTCCCATCATCGCCTGAGATGCTATGGGAGGTAGGTCTTTCACGACCTGACTTTCCTTGCGTTCGCAGAAATGGATTCGCGGGGCAGGAGGATGCCACCGGTCTTGCGCTGTCGCGCGGGGGCGGTAGACTTTCGAATAACGAGTTCTGTCTCCAGGTAATATTCGGCGCCTCTTTGCCTCTTCAACTTCGACATCTTGTCCAGTGCTTGAAAAGAGATGACGCCCAATTGCTCGCGCGGCACGCTGATGGTGGTCAAAGGTGGGCGCGTAAGAAAAGCGAAAGGAATGTCGTCGATGCCCACGATCGATATGTCTCGGGGTACGTCAACGCCCGCTGCTTCCAGGGCGATCATCGCCCCCACGGCGATGAGATCGCTTCCGCAGAAGATCACGGTTGGAGTCTCCTTCGCAGAGAGGATAACCTGAACCGCCGACGCTCCCGCGTCCAGATTGGAGTTACTGTGTGTCACCGGGTAGGGATCGAGTCCGCGCTGGTTTAATCCCGAGATCAGAGCTTGTTTGATCGTCGAGGCAGTCCGGTTGGCGGCCGGGCCTGCGATCACCGCGGCCCGACGATGGCCCAGCGAGACGACATGCTCAATCGCCTGGATGATCCCCCGTTCATATCCGATGGTAATGTTGCTGACCAGCCTGTCGGGGGGGACGAGATTGCAAAAGACCACTCCAATGCCTCGCTCGGTCAAAGAAGACGTCTCGCTGTTATCGATGGAGGAGGTCATGATCGCCACCCCTCGAACGTCGCTTTCTATCAGTTTTTGGATGACCGATTCTGTGCGCTTTTGACTGTATTCCGTATTCAGGAGAAGAACGTCGAAACCGCGATCCCAGGCCGCGGACTGGAATCCGCGGATAAGCTCAGGGAAAAAAGGATTTGCGATTTCAGAGATGACCAGTCCGAATAGGTCGCTCTTACCGGTTGCCAGCCGGCGGGCGTGAACATTCCGATGGTAGCGTAGCTCGGCTACTGCTTCGAGAACCCGATTTACCGTCTCCACGGCAATGTAGGGACTCTTACTCAGTACGCGCGAGACCGTTGCAGGAGAGACACCAGCCAGCTTCGCGACGTCATTCATCGTATGAGCCATCAGACTCTCCCGTTATCTGGAACTTCAGGCCGAGGCGCACAGTCATCGGGGGCAGCCCACCAGGAAACCTCGACGCAAGCAAGGGACGTGTTTTCCCCCAAATAAAACGACAGCAGTTAACCCAAACTCTTAAGAATCTATCAGAAAGAAAACTATCATGGGGAGCCGGCCGAGTCACAAAACGGCGCCGGCAAAGGCAGTTTTGAAAAGTCCGAAAAATTTGTGTTGACAAATAATCAGCTTCCGCTACGCTCTCTGCAAGCGCTTTCCGAAAGCCGTTGCGCAAATCTCCCCGGTAGGCATGGCAGCCAGTGGAATGCTTGCTTTTCAGTGCCTCGCGCTCCCAGGCCCCGGAAACACCTGTTACCTCGGTCTCTAAGTGGATCAAGCGGTTCGTTCTAGTCGGAGGTCAGCATCATGCATTTATCTCTGCGGTCGTTACCATACGTGATTGCGACGTCGCTTTGCCTTATGCCGCTGCCCGGTCTCGCCCAGGCGCGCGGAACGATCGTAGGCACGGTCACGGACCAATCGGGCGCAGTCATCGTGCAAGCAAAGGTGATCGCGACCCAGGTCGAGACCGGGATTATTCAATCGGCAACCACAAGCGGCTCCGGTGTGTTTGCTCTCCCCAACCTCGCGGTGGGTACTTATGACATACGCGCGGAAGCGAACGGATTCGCTCCAGACAGTGTGAAGGGCATCACCCTCGACGTTAGCCAGGAACGGGATATCGACTTCAAGTTGGCGCCTGCCGGCACGACGCAAACAGCGATGGTAACTGCTGATGCCCCGCTGATCAACACCACCAATGCGACCCTGGCCGGTCTGGTCACAGAAAAGCAGGTAGAGCTACTCCCCCTGAATGGGCGCAGCATCCAGAACCTGGTGATGCTACAGCCAGGGATGGCGCAGGACGTGGGGTCGATGGGATGGTTGGCGCCACAATGGATCGGCAACGGAAACCGCGGCGAGACGGAAGTAGCCACCCTCGATGGAGCCGACGCGACCGATGCTGAGATGGGCACGGTACAGTTCTGGAACTTCAACCTCGACGCCATCGCCGAATTCAAAGTGCAGCAAGGCAATTACTCGGCGGAATATGGTCAGGGGGGTGGAACCATCACCCAGATCGTAAGCAAGGCCGGCACCAACCAGTTCCACGGCAGCGCGTTTGAGTTCATCCGCAACAGTGCTCTCGATGCGCATAACTACTTCAGCACCGTCGTACCTCCTTTCCAGCGGAATGAGTTCGGCGCGACCATAGGGGGCCCTATTCTGAAGGGCAAGACCTTCTTCTTCGGGGAATACGCAGGTTTCCGGCAGTTACTGGGCGAGCCTACAGTCATCTCCGTGCCCACTGCCGCGGAACGGACGGGGCTGGTTACTATCGGTTCTAACCAGTACCGGGTTCCATTGAACGCAACCGCATCGACGATCTTGAACAAATATCCGCTGCCTAACCAGCCCAACGGCACTTATGGCCCGAACACCTTAAACTTCAATTTCAAAGAGCCGCTGGATGTCGATCAGTACTCCATAAGAATCGACCATCACATCTCTGAACGAGACTATTTGTTCGGCCGCGCCAGCTAACATTAACAACGAGCAGAAAGAGACGGACCCTACCGCCGCCATTGAGGACCCCGCATTTTCCTCGACCAACTCCAATAACCCGCGTAACTATGCCATCAGCGAAACGCACACATTTAGCCCTGGCCTGATCAACACCTTTCTCTTTGCTGTCAACCGGCAGATTGAAGGCAGCGTGCCTCCATCGCAGGCATTTACCCAAACAACTTTTGCTGACGGAAGCCTGGCCAGCTGGGGCCCCGACACATTCATCACTAAATATGTGGAGACGTACTACAACACATCCAACAAGGTGTCGTGGTCCAAGGGAAAGCATCTCTTCAATTTTGGCTTTGAATACAGGTACGGACAGGACAATGGCTTTGGCGTGGCCGGCATCGGACCCAACGGTCAGTACTCCTTCGGCCCCGGGACCAGCCTCCCTGAGGCCATCCCTTCGACTACTGGTGGCGCAACGATTCCCGCCGGTTCAGCGAGCCCCAGTGGACTTATCAGCATGATGGAGGGTGCCGCAGTGACCTACGGAAGAACAGTCGGCATTCCCGGCTTCGGTCCCGCCGGTGGTGGCGGAACCCATTGGGGCCTGCGTCTCTTTCATCTCGCAGCTTACGCTCAGGACGATTACAAGGTCACTCCTAAACTAACCCTGAACCTTGGCTTGCGCTACGAGTTCGGCTCAGTGCCTTATGAGATCGAAAACCGTCTGGGCGGCGTCGTGGAGCAAGGGCCCCTGTTCGGGCATTTTGTGCTCAGTCCCCAGCCGCTCTACCCTTCCCAGAAGCTCAATCTTGCACCGCGTCTAGGCTTTGCCTACGCGGCAACGGATAAGACGGTAGTCCGCGGCGGCTTCGCGATGTTTACGAATATCATTCCCACGGTCTATCCCGATCAGGCAGCCGTCGACTTTCCAATAGCGAGTCTGAGTTATTTGACCAATCCTACCTATTCCCTCACCCCTCTGCCCGTTAGTTTGCCGCCACTGGAGAGCACGTCCGGCGTCATAATGCCGCCAGGGGGAAACACCAAGAACATTCCGGGCAACACGCCGGTAAACCTTTCGCCCATTGCCGCCTTGATTGGTCCGGTTGCAGGCTATTGGGGTTCGAACCTGTTGAAAAACGGTTACACCGTGACCGGGCAGCTGACGGTAGAGCAAAGGCTTCCGGCGGACATGGCGCTCCAGCTGACCTACGTTACCAGCAACGCCTACGACCTTTATAACGCAGCCTATCCCAACGCCTATAACGGAGCGGAATCTATCTACACTCCTTACACCAACGTGACCCCCGGCTTGGGAGAATTCCAGCTATCCAAGAATCAGGGCATTTCGCACTACAATGCCTTGCAGGTCCAGACCCGCAAGATATCTCCCCTGCACGGACTGCAGTACCAGGCGAACTATACATGGGCCAGCAACCTGACGGATTCTGATTCCGTGTTCAGTGGTTCCGGTGTCAGCGGCGGTATCAGCCTGAACAATCCCACCTGCATCCGATGCGAGTACGCCAAAGCCAGCTTTAACGTGCGGCAAAGATTCGTTGCCAACTTCTCTTACAATATTCCCGGTCAATGGGGATTTGTTCCATCCATCATCAGCAGCGGATGGCAGATGCTCGGTATCTATAACGCACAGAGCGGATTTCCGTTCAGCGTCGCTGGACCTGTGGGCACGGAGCAGTATGGATTCGACAGCTTGAACTATGTGGGCGCCCGGCCGTTCATGGTGAAGCCGGCGACCAGGGCCCCTTCCGGAACGCCTCAATACTTCTCCAACGACGTCATTAATAACCCCAGCAGTTACTACAGTAGCCCTCAAGTCTTCAGCACAAATCTTGGCGCCTTTGTGCAAACGGCTCCCGGTGATTTGCCGCGAAATCCCTACATCGGACCGTCATGGTGGAATGCCGACTATTCGCTTCTCAAAGACACTCATCTGATGGAGAGATTGAATATGCAATTCCGCGCGGAGATATTCAATATCTTCAATCACCCCCAGTTTGCTACACCTACTTCAACCCTAGGGAATGCCAGCTTCGGACAAAGCACGCAGACAGTGACCTCAACCTCGGAGCGGCAAATCCAATTCGGTTTGCGGCTGATATTCTGAACCAGCGCTCTACGTCTTGCAGGAAAAGTTGCTATAACAATTAGCCGGAGGTGTTGTGGTGGCGTTTCGATCGGGTCCAAATGTGGTTCCAGGCTCTGTTTCACGACGGAAATTTCTCAAGAATAGCTGCCTTATGACCGCAGCCCTCGCTTTCCGCCCTGCCTGGTCAAAGATCATCGGCGCCAATGACCGGATTAATGTAGCCGTGATCGGTTTGGGAGCCCGCGGATCGGAACATCTGAATCTGCTGCTGCAGCATCGAGCGAACAAGCCAGACATTGAAATCGTCGCCCTTTGCGATGTCTACCAAAAACGCCTGACGATGGCTTCCCAAAAGGCTCCAGGCGCCAAGACCTACGTTCACCACCAGGAAATTCTTGAGCGATCGGACATCGACGCTATCTTCACCGCTACCCCCGATC
This sequence comes from uncultured Acidobacteriaceae bacterium, assembly GCA_963826875.1. Taxonomy (GTDB): domain Bacteria; phylum Acidobacteriota; class Terriglobia; order Terriglobales; family Acidobacteriaceae; genus PALSA-350. The sequence goes on from CAWGYP010000009.1 coordinate 75,465, forward strand.
ACTGGCATGCACCGATTACTCTGGCTGCGATGGAGAGCGGCAAGGATGTCTATGTAGAAAAGCCCATGACCCACACGGTGGAAGAAGGGAAAGTGGTCGCCCACCGTGCGAAGGAGCTCAAGCGCGTTGTGCAGGTCGGGGTGCAGGGTCTTTCCTGGACCCGCTGGCACAAGATTCGGGAGATTATCCAGTCTGGAATGATCGGACAGGTGGTCGAAGTCGAGGGGACCTATAGCCGTAACGCGCCGGGTGGGGACTGGAACAGCGGCGAGTGGTGGTCGATCGATCCTGCAGCCGGCCCCGATGCCACGGGTGACGAGCACATTGACTGGAAGCAGTGGTTGGGAGACGCACCCAAGCGGGCCTTTGATGCCGATCGCTTTTTTCGTTTCCGCAAGTATTGGGACTACTCCGGAGGTATCGCAACAGACCTGCACTACCACATCGTTGCTCCCTTCAACCTGGCGGTGGCGGACGAATTTCCTACCCGCGTTTCCGGGATGGGCGGGCAATGGGTCTACAACGATGGGCGCGAGGTTCCAGACACTTTCCTGACGGCCGCCGATTATCCCAGTAAGTGGTCTTTGACGGTCCAGTCCGCGCAGGTAAATGAGAACGGCCCGGCCACCATGATCCGGGGCACCAAGGCTACGATCCATCTAAGCGATGAATGGGAGGGGCCGCCGTCCAGGCAGTACAGCTATGCGGATATCGTGCCAGAGTCGCCGTATGTGGAAGAGTTCGCAAAGAAGTACCACGATTCCATGGTGCGCATCGACGGAGTCGGCAACGAAGGCGATCTCAAGCACGTGGATAACTTCCTCGACTGCGTCAGAACACGGCAACAACCGAATTGCCACGCCGACCTGGCCTATCGCACGTTGGTCGCTACCGACCTATCGGTACGCTCTTATCGGAATGGCAGAATGTATTACTTCGACCCCGACAAGGAAGTCGTTGAAGAGAAGAGTTAGGGGCGGAGAAATCCCCAAACGAGGCGGCAACCGCAATATCCTGCTAAAGAAGGGCCAGGGCATTGACGATCATTGGGGCAGTGGATGTCGGTGGTACGAAAATCGCCGCCGGTGCAGTCACCGAGGATGGCACGATCATCGGCTTTACGGAATGCGCTACGCTCCCGGATCGCGGCTTTGCTCTTGCAATGGGGCGTACCAAAGCGATGCTTCGTCAAGTGGCCTCCAGTGCAGGCGTCCACTTCGACGGAATCGGTGTCGCATGCCCGGGACCGCTTGATCCGTTCAGTGGAGTTCTCGACGACGTGGGCACGTTACCTGGATGGCGCGGCGGCAATCTGGCGGCGGAGCTTGGTTCCGAGTTCGGCATTCGGGTCGCAGTGGAAAATGACGCAGATGCCGCGGCACTTGCCGAGGCCCGGTGGGGTGCGGCCAAGGGAAGCCGCCACCTCATATATATTACGGTCAGCACGGGCATAGGTGGGGGCATTGTTCTTGGCGGTCAACTCTACCGGGGAGCCAACGGCACCCATCCTGAACTGGGACATCAGATCATCGATGCCTCCGGGCCCTTGTGCTATTGCAGGGCTAACGGATGCTGGGAGAGTCTCGCAAGCGGTTCGGCCATTGCTTCCTGGGTCCAGCAGCAAGATCCGGTCGACATTCCAAGAACGGCTGAGGAGATAGCTTTGTTGGCGGAAAAGAGTGACCCACTGGCGCTGAGGGCGATGGATCGTGAGGGCTATTACCTCGGCCTCGGCCTGGCGAACATCATTACCCTCTTCGCTCCGGACACGGTGGTCCTGGGCGGAGGAGTGATGAAGAGCAGTCACCTGTTTCTTCCCCGCGCGCTCGAAGTGGTGCGAAACGTCTGTACCCAGGTGCCGGCGAGCAACACTTTGATCACCGTTGCCGCCCTCGGCTCAACCACAGGACTTGCGGGGGCAGCCCAAGCTTGGTTCTGTAGGCACGCTCACTCTTGAATAGCAACTGCATCTTTACGGTGGAAGAGAAAATGAAAAAATGTTTGCGCTTACGATACGGGCTCCTGCCCGTACTCTTGTCGATCTGTATCGGGTGGGCCTGCTGCAACGTGGCTGGGGCGGAGGCTGTCTCCAAACCAATGCTGGGCCGCTGGGATCTGACCTTAACCACACCCGACGGAGAGTTGCCTTCATGGATTGAGATCTCGGAAGAGCAAGGGCAGCCAAAGATCATCATGGTGGGAGTTACAGATCACGCCACTCCACTAAAGAAGTTCACCGTCCACGGGGCTGAGCTCGAGTTTGTCTCACCCAAAGCTGAAGAAGGCTTCAAGGCTGACATGCTTTTCAAGGGCAAGCTCTCCGGGCATGAGCTGGTGGGAGCGGTGACCGATCCGGCTGGGACTGTCTGGTCATGGAAAGGAGTGCGTGCACCCGAACTCAAGCGGAAGCGCCCTCGGAAGTGGGGCCAACCGGTTACCTTATTCAACGGTAAAGACCTGACCGGCTGGACGCCTCGTAACCATAGCACGGAGGCTTCCTGGCGGGCGGAAGACGGCACCCTGGTGAAAGACGGCGACGGCCCCGACCTGGTCAGCACCTCTAAGTTCGAGGATTTCAAGCTGCATATTGAGTTCAATTGCGGAGTCAACGCCAACAGCGGCGTTTTCTTACGAGGCCGCTACGAGGTCCAGGTGGAAACCGATTCTGCCGCCGAACCGAATAGCCATCACACCGGTGGAGTCTACGGCTTCCTGGATCCGATCCCGGAGCAACCGCGCAGGCCTGACGTCTGGCAGACCTTCGACATTACCCTGATCGGACGCACCGTTACCGTGGTCCAGAACGGCATAACGGTCATCGACCAGAAAGAGATTCCGGGCATCACCGGGGGCGCTCTTGACAGCCATGAAGGGCTTCCCGGGCCGATCTATCTTCAGGCCAGCGAAAAGGGCCGTGTGGCCTATAGAAATATTGTGCTGACGCCAGCCGTTGAGTAACCGCAAGTATCATGAGGAGAGCGGTGCCCCTGAAACAGCCCGCCAAGACCGAAAAGCATGCAACTACCCAGCATAGGCGTCCTCGCAACCCAGGGTTTCTAGCAGGTGTCCACGCATCAAACGGCTCCGCAAAGCCGATTACTTGGGGCCATATCTACTCATCGACCAAGGAGCAAACATGGCAATCCATCCTCTTGAACCGCTCAGTGCGACGGAAATCCAGCATTCGGTTGAGCTGCTGAGGGAACTACCTCATTTCGGTCCGGCGACACGGATTATCAGCATCATGTTAAGGGAGCCATCGAAAGCGATCGTCTATGCGTGGCCAAATGGTCCCGCTTTTTGCCGCGAGGCTGAAGCAGTCTTGTTCGATAACGCAAAGAACAACGTATCGGCTGTCACGCTCGACCTCGACAAAGGTGCAGTTGTGAAGTGCGAAAACGGCCCCGCCGGCGCCCAGCCGACTCTTTCCATCGATGAGCAAGTGGAGTGCGAGCAGGCTGTGTTGGCCAGCGAAGACTTCAAGACTGCCTTGAAAAAGCATTATGGGATCAGCGAGACTTCTCTGGTGATGGTGGACATCTGGAGCGCAGGAAATTACGGTTCCGAAGAAGATAGCACTCGACGCCTGGCTCGCCCATTATGCTTTCTTCGCAGCGATCCCAGCGACAATGGCTACGCACGGCCAATCGAAGGACTTCGACCAGTGGTTGATCTAAATTCGATGACGGTCATTCGCGTGGAAGAACATGGAGAGTGGCCCCTACCCCCAAATTCGGCCAATTATATGTCGGACCGAGTGCCCGCCCAGCGGACGGATATCAAGCCCCTGGTCATCACACAACCTGAAGGGCCCAGCTTTTCGCTGCAAGGTCGGGTGATCAATTGGCAAAACTGGTCGCTCGTGATCGGATTTAATGCACGGGAAGGACTTACACTCCATGACGTGCGTTACTCCGACCACGGGAGAGCCCGCCCCATTCTCTATCGAGCCTCGCTCACAGAAATGGTGGTGCCATACGGAGATCCGCGGCCTACGCAGGCCCGTAAGAACGCTTTCGATGTCGGCGAATATGGAATGGGCATGTGTGCTAACAGCCTGAAACTCGGGTGCGACTGCGTCGGTTACATCAAATATCTCGATGCCCATTTATGCGACAGCCGCGGACGCGATTTCACCATACCTAACGCAATCTGTATTCACGAAGAAGATTACGGCATTCTGTGGAAGCATACTGACCGGAGACTGCCTAACGCACCCCAGGTTCGCCGGTCACGCCGTTTAGTCATCTCTTCCATTTCAACTGTGGAGAATTACGAGTACGGCTTCTTCTGGTACTTTTACCAGGACGGTAACATCCAGTTTGAAATAAAGCTCACCGGGATTCTTTCGCTCGGGTCAGTTCACAAAGGAGAGAGCCCAAAGCATGGCAGGATTGTCGCGCCATTGCTGTATGCACCCAACCACCAACATTTCTTCAATGTCCGACTGGATGTTGGTATAGACGGAATCCACAACACGGTGCAACAGGTCGATGTCGTGCCCGACGAGATCACGGAGGAGAATCCTTTCGAAAACGGGTTCCACACAGATGTAACCGATCTGAAAACCGAGAAAGAGGCGATGGCCCATTTGAACTTAGAGTCGGGAAGGACTTGGAAGTTCGTAAACCCTTCGAGCAAGAATGGTTTGGGTGAATCAGTCGGCTACAAATTCTTTCCGGGAGATAACGCATTTCCGTTTGCTTCCCCGCGCGCGTGGTGGCGAAGGCGGGCAGGGTTTGTGAACCATCATGTATGGGTTACCCCTTATAGACCAGAGGAGAAGTATGCCTCAGGAGACTATCCGAATCAAAGCAGAGGTGGCGACGGCCTGGAAAAATGGACCCAAGAGGATCGTCCGATCGAAAACTCTGATGTCGTTTTCTGGTACACCTTTGGCCACACCCATATCCCACGGCCCGAGGATTGCCCGGTCATGCCGACCGCATACATAGGCTTTTTGCTGAAGCCGAACGGCTTCTTTGACGAGAATCCGGCGAATGATGTGCCCCCTTCTCTGGCGATTGCGAGAGACACTCCCTGCGAGCACTGTTGATGCCGGACTCTTCGGCCCCCTCGGCCGTTACAAGTGCTTAAACTCAGCGAACGCCGTGGGCCGAGTGCCCACCCGCACCGCTGTGGATCATCTGGATCGGGTTTTCAGATGGTCCGGTGGAGAATGCCGAAACGCGGCTCTGGGCAGCCGGGAGTCTTCCTGCTGGGTGGCTTCCGAGCAGGTTCTGTTGATCTTCTAGATCTTTATGTGAGCCATATCGAAGCTGAGGCGGACTCAGCCTTTCAGTCGAGATGAAATACTTCTTCCATTTCCGCCCACCACTCCCCCTCTTTTCTGGTGGGGAGTGGATCCTGCATTGGCCCCATTATCGCCCACCATTCCTGGGTTTTCGGGTCCGCGGCCATCTTTGCCCAATCTTCCTTGATGTCTGTTCCGTGATACTCGAAATATCCAAATAGGAAATTGTCTTTGAAGAAGATGGAGTAGTTGCGAATGTTGCATTCCGAGATCTTGCTCAACACTTCGGGCCACACAGCAGCATGGTATCGCTTGTAATCCTCTGCGCACCCGGGCTTGAGATGGATTATGGTGCCCAATCGTTGCATATCGCACTCCTCAAGAAATGGAGAAATGCTACACCCTTGCGTCCCAACGGGGCAAGACGTTTAAGTGCTTTAATTGTTTATTGACAGCTAAACAGCGCCGCATTTAGGATTACGCTGCATCCGTTTAAGCACTTATACTTATGCCGACCCCTTCCGCGCTCGCGACCAACGGCCTCGTCAAGAAGACGCTAGCGGAAAAACTGCTGGCAGAGATCATGAACGGCACTCTATCCGCAGGCACCCGCATAATTGAAGGCAAGTGGGCACAACACTTTGGCGTGGCGCAAGGAACGATCCGCGAGGCCATCAACCTTCTTGAGCGTGACGGATTCGTGACCAAAGAAGGAGGCCGAAGCGCTCGCGTTGTCCATCTGACCGAACAAGACGTTGTTCAGCTATATCAAATGCGCAGTGCGGTCGAGGGGCTTGCAGCCAATCTAGCAGCGCAGGCGCAGCCTGATTTTTCACATCTACAATCCATCGTGGAGGGAATGCGGCGGGCTGCCAAGGCAAAGAGCGCGGCAAACATGGTCGACTGGGACCTGAAGTTTCATCTGGAGCTCTGCCTCCTCTCGGGAAACAAGCACCTTTTCGACTACGCCCAACGTATGCTCATGCCGTTCTTCGCCTTCGTGCGCTTGCGCATGATTTCCGGAGGAAGAGGCACATCGGTATGGGACAAAGACCTCGATTCGCATCAGAGGATCGTCGATCTTCTGCGCGAGGGCGACGGAGAAATAGCCGAGCAATACGTGAAAAAGGCAATGGTCCGGTTTGCCAAAACCGCATACGAGAACTGGGTTGCGCATGGGAAACGATCTTGAACGCAAGGTAATTCTGCTGACTGGCGGAGCCAGCGGGATAGGCCGCGAATGTGCGCTTGCCTATGCGCGCGAAGGGGCTACGATCGCCATCCTGGATCGCAATTTCGAAGAAGCTAACGGGACAGCGAAAGAAGCAGGCAATCGGAGTAACGCGTATCACGCCGATGTTTCGAACGGAGCAGAGATCCAGGCTGCGATTTCAGGTGTATTGAAGGAGTTCGGACGACTGGACGCGATACACAACAATGCAGGGATCGTCGGCCCCTCCTGTCCTCTGCACGAGACGACCGAAGAGCAGTGGGACGAACTGCAGCGTACAAATCTGAAGTCGGTTTACTGGACAACGAAGTTTGCCTTTTCCGCCCTGGTGGAAAGCAAGGGTGCAATTCTCAATACCGCTAGCATGGTCGGACTGCTGGGACAGCAGGATCACGCAGCTTACGTTGCCAGCAAGGGCGGAATGATCTCGCTCACCAAGGCGATGGCGGCCGACTACGCAAAGTATCAGGTCCGAGTCAATGCGGTATGCCCTGCGGGAGCATGGACGCCCATGTTGGAGCAGTGGGCTCTCGATCAGCCCAATCCCGCCGGCATACGAGAGTATCTCGATGGCATTCACCTTCTCGGCTATTGCCCCCGGGGTGATGTCATCGCAGATGCGGCGGTGTTTTTGCTTTCCGCGAAAGCCCGATTTATCACCGGATGCATCTTGCCGGTGAGCGGCGGCGCCGAGCTTGGTTACAGACGCTAACTGGAATGGGACATGCCGGAATATAAAATTCACTCTATCTCCACATATGATGCCCGGTTTGCGTTGCCTCTGGGTGCGGGTACGGACTCGATTCACGAAACCTCAGAATATTGCCTGGCGACGACACTGTTGTCGACGCAGACCAGTGTGCGAGGATCAGGGTTCGTCCTGACGCTGGGCGACGGCAACACGCTCGTTTGCAAAGCAATCGAGATGTTGGCAAAGCCGCTTGAGGGGATGCCGATCGAAGCCGTGATGGCAGATTTCGGAAATATTTCCCGGAAGATCGCGGATCACGCCGCGCTGCGGTGGCTGGGACCGCACAAGGGCGTTGTGCAATTGGCCCTGGCGTCTATTACCAACGCATGCTTCGACCTGTGGGCCAAGAGCCGCGGTGTGCCGCTGTGGAAGCTGTTGCTGGACCTCACCCCGGAGGAGGTGGTCCGGGTTCTTGACTTGAGCTACCTGGAAGAGATACTCAACCAGGAGAAGGCTCTCTCTATGTTGCGCGAGCAGATTAGCAACCGCTGCCAACGGGAAGGCATCCTGAAGAGCGGCTATCCCGGCTACGACACATCTGTTGGATGGATGGACTACGACGACGAGAAGGTCACGGAGTTGACCAAGAAAGCTTTGGATCAGGGATTTTCCGCCTTCAAGCTGAAGGTCGGTTCGCGGGAAGAAAGCCGCGACCTGCGGCGCGCAGCTATGCTGCGGAAATTGATTGGAGAAGACAGCACGCTGATGTTCGATGCCAATCAGCGCTGGGACCTTCCGGACGCTCTTCGTATCTGTGGAGAACTGGCGAAGTTCCGCCCTCACTGGATCGAAGAACCAACCCACCCGGACGATATCCAGGCTCACGTGAAGATATCCCGTGCGGTGACCCCGGTCAAGATCGCCGCCGGCGAGCACATCGCCAACCGAGTTCTGTTCAAGAACTTCCTGGAAGTCCGAGCGTTGTCGTTTATCCAGGTCGATTGCACCAGAGTCGCGGGGGTCAGCGAGTTCCTTACAGTCAGTTTTCTGGCCAAGATCTTCGACATACCCGTGGTGCCGCACGTGGGTGACATGGGACAACTGCATCAGCACCTGGTTCTCTTCAACCATATCGGATTGGGGCTGAAAGCAGAGTTCCTAGAGCATATTCCTCATCTTCAGAAGCACTTCCTCCATCCCGCGCAGGTCGAGGACGGTGTGTACCGCACACCTCAGGAGCCTGGGGCTTCCGCGGATCTGAAAGTGCTCACTCAATCGTAGTGATGGGTAACGGATGCATTGACGCACACCAGCACCTGTGGCGTTATCTCCCTCCCGGACCGGCCTGGATGGCCGATGGAATGGAGGGCCTGCGGCGAGATTTCCTGATTGATGATCTGCGCGCGATCACCACCGAGGCGGGTGTTACGGGCACGATTGTAGTCGAGGCGGAGAGAACCATCGAAGAGGCCGAATGGCTCAGCCGAGTCGCGGCGTCCGGCGACCTGATCTGCGGAGTGGTGGGTTGGGCGCCTCTCACCTCACCCGGTGTTATATCGGAGCTCGAACGCATTGCTTCTCTGCCCAAGATGAAAGCGATACGTCATCCGATTCATGATGAAGCGGATGATCTATTCGTGTTGCGCAACGACTTCAACCATGGAATAGCCGCACTGAAGCGATTCGATCTGAGATACGACATCCTGATTTTTGAGAAACATCTTCCGCAGACGATACAGCTTGTGGACCGGCATCCGGATCAGGTCTTCATTCTCGATCATGTTGCCAAACCGCGCATTCGCGACGGCGTGCTTTCTCCCTGGAGGAAAAACATACGAGAGCTGGCGCGGAGAGCGAATGTGTACTGCAAGGTCTCCGGAATGGTAACCGAAGCGGACTGGCATACCTGGTCCAGGGAAGAGCTCTCCCCTTATATCGAGACGGTGCTGGAAGTGTTCACTCCGCAGCGAATCATGTTCGGGTCGGATTGGCCGGTCGTGAACCTCGCGTCCTCGTACCGGCGATGGATAGACACAGTGCGGGACGCCATCGCGCAACTGTCGAGTGCGGAAAGAGAGCGGATCCTTGCGGGGACGGCGATCGAGGCCTACGGTTTAGCAGTGACTTAACCCAGGCCACGTCAACCCATTCATGGCACACTTTGACAAGACACAAATCACTTTTGCGTTGTTTTTTTTAGAGCCAGGAATTTCTCCAAATGTGCCTCTGCCAAATCAGGTTTATTCAGCTTCCGGTATAGCCTTGTCAGGAGAAAATGAATCTCGGCATCGCTGGCGTTGCCCTCTGGCAGAGTCAGGGCCAGTTCTCCTTCAGGCGCGGCATTCTCGAAATCTCCCACCTGTTCTAATCCCTTTGCCAATACATAGTGCGCATCGCGGGACTTGGGATCGATCTCGATAGCTCGTCGCTCTTTTGCCATACTGTCCTGGGTCCGGCCAAGGGAAAGTAGTAATCTTCCATATGCGACGGCAATCTCTGCAGTTTGCGGCGATATCTGCGGAGAAAGGTTCTCTGCCTGCTGGTAGAGCTCCAACGCTTTGCTCTGATTTCCCAGAGCTTCGTGGGTCATCGCGAGATAGAACACGGGCAGCGGGCTATTGGGAGAGAGTTTTTGGGCCGCCTGAAGGGGTGAGATCGCCGGCTGAAAATCATTTTGCTCGTAGAAAAAAACCCCGAGATAGAACTGCGCCTCTTCGGATGCTGGATCGACGGTAATGGCTGTAATGAGACAGCTTTTGGCAACGTCCGGACGATGCGCCAAGGTAGCTAACCGAGCCTTGAGGACAAGAGCCTGAACCATGGAGGGGTTCTCATGCAGGGCAGCATTGACTTGACTGGCAGCCTCGGAAAATTTCCGTTGAGCAAAATCCTCTTTTGCGCGCTCGTAATGTTCCGTTGGGCCGATTGCGAGCTGGATTGCGAGAAGCCAGATCATAGAAGTTCAGACCAATACGACGAGCCTACGCTGGCCCGGAGAACTCAATTTGGACGACCGGACTTTTTTAAGCTGCCACTCTGTACGATTGTCAGAATCTGATCGGCCATCACATGATGAAGCACTTGCTTCACGCCCGTGGGCCATAGGAGTTCAATTTCGTCCACAACGGCCGCATTCTGCAATCCGAAGTATACCCGCTTGTCACTGGACGAATTGTAGCCGACGGCTGTCGTGGCCTCATTGTACTGAACGCCATTCGCGGTCGTTATCTTCACCCGTGTTCCTAATCCGTCCCGATTGTCGGCCAGGCCAACAAGCTTCAGAATGATCCAATGATTGTGATTCGGAGACCGATTCATGAGCAACTGGGGCTCTCCGTTAAGCACCGTCACGACAATGTCGATCTTGCCATCGTTGTTTAAATCACCGAATGCGGCGCCGCGGTGCGCAGCCGGAACGGAAAAACTTGCTCCCGCCTCTCCACTCACATCCTTAAACCTCATGTTGCCGAGATTGCGGTAGAGAAAATCGGGAAGTGGGTAAGGCTTATGATTCACCTCCATTGAATTGTCGAGAATTGCGGAACCGGCAGCAAAAATATCCTTGTTCCCGTCGTTATCGAAATCGAAAATTCCTGTTCCCCACGCCGTGAAACGGCTTGTCATTGCAGCGAGACCAGTCGTCTCTGTGACGTCATCAAATTGACCTTTGCCGGGATTGCGGTACAAGGGAAAGCTGTCACCGTACATCGCAGTGAGAAAGATATCAGGCATGCCATCATTATCGATATCGCGGAAATCAGTCCCCATACCAGCAACAGCCTTGCCGTTTTCGTTGTAGGCTACACCGGCCCGGAGTGCGACATCTTTAAATGTCCCATCGCCATTGTTGTGCAACAGAAAGTTTGGAATGGAGTCGTTGGAAACAAAGATGTCGGTGAACCCATCGCCATCATAGTCAGCAAACGCGACCCCCATGCCTTTGCCTAAATATTGGGAGATACGCGATTGCTGCGAAACGTCGGTGAATGTGCCATCACCATTGTTGCGATACAAGATATTCGGTGTTCCGCGATATTCATCGGGAGAGCAATAGTCAACGATGTTGCCCGTCTTGCAGCTATGGGCACTGGAAAGCGAATAGTCCAAATAATTCACGACAAACAGGTCGAGCAACCCGTCGTTGTCATAGTCAATCCATCCTGCTGCGACAGACCACGGCTTGCTCCTCTTCACAACACCGCTGACGCCCGCTTTGTCCGTTCTATCAGTGAAGGTGCCGTCTCCATTGTTATGAAAGAGTTGATTACAGTTAAATCCGGTCACATATAGATCCACAAATCCGTCATTGTCGTAATCACCTGCCGCCACTCCCATTGAGTAGCCAACACCAGCTAAACCAGCCTTTTCCGTTACATCCGTGAAGGTTCCGTCCCCATTGTTGCGAAAGAGTTTGTTGTGGAAGCTGGAGTTGCTTTTTTCCAGAGACGGGATTTCTGCTCCATTGGTAAAGAAGATGTCGAGGAGTCCATCATTGTTGTAGTCGAAAACTGCGACACCGCCGGTCATTGTCTCAATGGAGTAGCGCTGGGGACTAACACTGTTCTTCAAGAGAAAATCTATTTTGGACGCCTTGATTGTGTTCTCGAAGACAATTGCCGAATCAGCAGATTGACCAGCAGCGAATACGCTTTGCCCTTCGCCGGCGGAGGTAGCCTGCAATACCGACACTGCTCGGGAATGCATCGTTCCACTGCTTAGAGCAGCCAGGCCTCTAACAAACTCACGTCGCGTAATCGCCAACTTTATTTTGCCCAAACCAATACTACCCTGCTGCAGCGAAGTCGTCTCCACTCCGATGAACATGAAACATGGCGGATGAATTCTTCCGCCCTGTCCGATTGAGTTCCCCGTGAAAGTGTCGCTTAAAACTGGAATCTCGCGACAAATTCACCACTTCTCGGAGCGAAGTTTCCGCCTGCGCCGGAGATGCCGTTTCCGAAGAAACCGAAACCATTGGAAATGCTTCCGTCGCTCCCATACTGAGCAGTCTGGAAAGGATTTGATGTGTTGCTCAGGTTGGGATATGCCCAGCGGTTAAAGACATTGAAGAAATCACAGCGGAGCGAGAATGTCATGCCCTCCTTGATTGGGACGACCTTGCCGAAGCCCAGCTGCTCGCTGGGATATCTCGGGCCACGATAATCGCCATAGTACGGCTTGGAATTGGCGTAGGTCCCTGGTGCTGGGTTTGCCCAAGCGGCAGGGTTGAGAAAGAACGTCGTGCGGGGATTGACGTTGTGGTTGTTGAGGCCGTGCAAGAAGAGCGGCTGGCCCGGAACGCGATTCGCCCAGACTCCAGTCGCAAAAGTCACCGAAGCCAGAGGGCTCGTCGAATTCGGTGTTTGTATCGGAAAACCGCTCTGGTAATGGAAAATGCCGTCGGTCGTCCAGCCTGAAAGCAGGAGGCGCCTCCACCCGCTCTGGGCGAAGCTGAATCGCGGCACCTCGTAATTGAAGTAGAAGTTGAGCATCTGCGGTTCGTCGATCGACTCATAGGATTTCTGGCTCTTGGGCGGCAGGCTAGGATCCTGTATCACCGCCCCTGTAGTAAAAGTTGGTTGATTCGTCGCATTTACTGTTCCCAGATTCTTCGACCACGAGTAACCGAGGCCGCCCGACAACCCGTTGCTGAGCCGCTTGGTCACCTTGATTTGCAGCGCGTCGTACCACCAATTGCCATCGTGCTCGTAGTAGTCGCCAATGTTACCGAATTGCGGGAATGGCCGTAATGCCTGGGCCAGGGTGGCTCCGGACGGGAAAGTGGAGTACGGAGCGGTGAAGCCTCTTGCCGCCACGGCGGGAGAAGAGATCGGCTGAGTCAGCAGGTTGAAGTCGTTGGCGTTGGTAACGTCTAAACCGTATTTCTTTGAGAGGATCGATGGAGTGAGCTCGTTTGTAGTATTCGTCAGCCCATCGGAATTGAGCCAAACACCACGGTTGTCGATGAAGGATGCATTGACAGTTAGATTGTTTTCGATCGCGCGCTCAATGCCAAAGGTTGTTTGCTGGAAACGTGGCGGACGACCATTGTTGGGAACAATGAAATTTGGGGGCGAGTTGAGTTGACCGATATTCGGATAGGCGCCAGGGTCGAAATGGGTGGCAGTGATCGCGGCCGGGGAGTAGGGTATGCCATTGGAAAGCTGGCCAGCGGCAATGCCATACGAAGGACTGGTCAAAAACACCTGGTTGAAGCCAAATCCCTGGTTGCTATAGATTTCTTCATTCATGAATAGCTGTGGGCCAGAATACAATCCATACCCCGCATGGAGCACGGTCTTCGGATCCAGTTGATAACTCAATCCCAGACGGGGCTGAATCATCCAGGGATAGAACTTCTCGAAGGTGCAGTTGCAACGTCCCGGCCCATTCCCTTCGTATTCGGTTCCACCCAATAGACCTCCAGCTGACGGATTCGCGACCGTGGGACTAAATTGCGTTTCCCGCAGATACTGTTCGCGCTGCATCTGTTCGAGATCCCAACGCAGTCCGTAGTTCACCGTGAGTTTATTTGTTGCCTTCCAGGTGTCCAGTGCGTAAAACGCGCCCTCTATGCGATGAAACCATTGAATGTTGTCGTTGCCGATACTTGCGCCATCGATCAGGCCAAGAGCAAAGCTGGCGAAACCATCGCCGAGGCTGGCTCCATAAAGGTTTTGGCCTTCCGCGGACGGCTCAGACGTCTCATTGGCGCTGAAATTGTAGGATCCGGCCGACAGGTCGTTGTGAGTGCCAAACAGTTGATGACGGAAATCGCCGCCGAATTCGAAAGTATGGCGGCCGTGAACCCAGATCGCGGATTCAGTGTTGTAGTAATTGTCGTCAATAAACGGGGCGTTGTTGACTCCCAAATTTTGCAGGTTCGAGTGATTTACGGATGGGGTATTGCCGGGCCAGGAGAAGATGGGGAAGGTATTCGCGGCTCCGCCCGGCATATTTGCCGCCGTGTTCAAGCCAAGAGTGGACGCCTTGAAGTTCTGCACCGCCGAATCCTGCGCAGCGGCATGGCGGGTAAAGTCGAATCCGGCGTGAAGCACAAGATTCGGCCTGGCCGTATAGTCCGCATTGAGATACAACTGTGGAGCGGGAGTCGTGTTCCAGCGAGTCGAGGCGGCCACACCGTTAATTCCGTCCGCCGCATTGTCCTTGTTGCCATACTCGAGGATGCCATAACCCGACAAGTGCCATCTCTCACCAATCGTGTGATCCATCTTGAGGCTCGTCAGGTACTGGTACTTATTGTTGGGCTGCAAATTGGGGTAGTTGTTGGTCAGCTCGTTCGCGGTAGACCCGGATGGAGCAGGCATGTAAGCAAGAACCTTCTGGGCGACCGGATCCCAGGTGCTGGGATCGCCGATGAAGTTATTCGGGAACGGATCCCGGACCGTTTTGGTTGAGCCATCCGTGCAGGTTGCTACTCTGGTCGTCGCCGGGTTGTACACTGCGCCATTGATCATCGGCCGGCCAAGGCAATCCAGGACCGGCGTTCCACTGGGATCCACAATGGGACCAAGCAAGTTAGAGCTCAGATCGCCATTGCGATAGGCTGTCGTGGGAACGGTGATGGTCCCTTGATTGAGGGTTTGCGTGTTGTGGTACTCCTCGTACGCGAAGAAGAAGAAGGTTTTGTTGTGGCCGTTGTAGACGTGAGGAATCCACACCGGTCCACCGAAGGAGCCGCCGAAATCCAGCTGCCGCTGCACGGGGTTATACTTCTGACCGCTTGAGGTGTAGTTGAAGGGCTGCCCGGCGTCCAGATCCTCATTCTCAATGTAGCCGAAGGCCGTTCCGTGCAGCCGGTTGGTGCCGGATTTCGAGGTGTAGTTGAAGATTCCGCCACCGGACTCGCCGAATTTAGCGGAATAGTTATTAATCATCACCGATTCTGAGCCGAGCGATTCGACCGAGGGCTGTTGCTCATCGGAGATGGCGCCCTTGACAGCCGAGGTGTCGTCCAGCCCGTCCATCCAGACACGGTATGTCGTTGCCGGCGAGCCGCTTATGTGGATATCATTCCACCCGCCTGCGATGGTGCCGGGCACCAAGGCGGCAAAACCCATCGGGTCACGTATAGCTCCGATACCTTCAATGTTGATGGGAAGCTCATTCAGGTCCCTCGTCGTGACCTCGACATTATTCTGTGGGCTATCGGTTTGGAGCAGGGGAGCATTTGCCGTTACCGTAACCGACGTTGTGGCTTGCCCCACCGCCGGTTGGAGGTTGATGGTTGCCGTCTGCCCCACCGAAACGGTGATCCCATTGCGGATCAGCGTGCTAAAGCCCCCTGCGACTACCGTAATGCTGTATTCGCCGGCAGCCAACTGCGGGATGGTATAGGCGCCTGCACCAGTCGTAACGGTAGAGTTCTGCGTGCCCATCCCGGTATTGGTGACGGTTACCTTGGCCCCCGCGATGGCAGAGCCTGATGGATCGGTCACAACTCCCGATATAGTGCCGCGGTCGAGTTGTGCAAAACACAACTGGCTCGCGCAGCATAGCACCGTGAACATCACGCTCAAATGGATGAACTTGAGCCAAGTTTTTTTAACGGAACCGAATCTTCCTGATGTCATTTCTTGCCTCACTGAAATGCAAAATGGGTAGAAAATGTGTGTCTTTCTGTGCCAGCAATTCCCGACATTCCCGGTCGCCGAGAACCCTATAGGCCATTTCATGAGCTTGCAACGTTACGCAGGCGCTCTAACGCTGTCGTATGTTATTGAAAACAGGAGGGTCGCAGTGGACGTTCCTTCTAACGGTAGATACGTAACGTTAGTCGGCGAGGCAATCGGAATGCGGATTAGCAAACAGCCCGGTAACTAGCACGGATTCACTCTCTGGCAACTCTTATCGTGTAGGGGAAGGTGCGGGGAAATGCAGTGATTGATTGGGATGGGATGGGTCATCCGGATCGCTTCCCAGGAAGAATTTGAGAGAACCGCAAGGCGCACTGCAGATCCCTCCACTACGCTCCTGCGGAGCTCCGGTCGGGATGACAAGGGGAGCGCGGTTACATTCCGGAAGGGTGGCGCCTTGGATGGACGGAGTTGGGAGCAGCTACTCCGCAGCAACTGCCGATCCACTACGCTTCCGTGCCGCTACCGCGCACTGGGGTCGTCTGTCATTGAGGGCGGCGCATCTCCCGGAGTGCTCCCCCAGTTGCGATTCGGTTTGTCGCCCATCTCCAGGAGCAGCGTTCCTCCACCGGCTATCTCGGCGTGTGAGAACCACGGCTTGTCCAGCGGCTTGCCATTAAGCCGGGCCGATTGAATGTACTTTTCCTGGGCTGAAACGTGATTTGCAATGATAGTGAAGTCTTTCCCGTTGCCCATCCGGATGACTGACTTGGCAAAGATCGGGCTGCCAATCTCGTACACCGGACTTCCCGGACATACCGGATAGAAACCCATTGCACTGAGAACATACCAGGACGAAGTAGCTCCGCCATCATCGTCGCCAGGAATGCCCAAGGGCCCATCGCCGTACCAGATATCCATCAACTGACGGACGCGCTGCTGCGTCTTCCACGGCTGCCCGGAGAAGTCATAGAGATAAGGAATGTGAAAACTCGGCTCGTTTCCCTGCGCGTAAAGACCCACCAGGCCGGTCGCGTCCGGAAATTGATCGAGGAAGTGCCATTTCGATGTGCCATATTGCTCGACAAAGAGGCGATCCAGCTTGCTGTTGAAAGCATCACGCCCCCCCATCAAGCGAATAAGACCCGCTGGATCATGCTGGACGCTGAAGGTGTAAATCCAGCTGTCAACCTCGGTGAAATAATCGCGGCCCCCCTGCCCTCCGCCCAGTTTGGGATCGAAATCCGCAACCCATTGTCCATCTGCGCTTTTGGGAGCCATAAAGCCAATCTGTCGATTGAAGACGTTTTCATAGTTGTGCGCGAGCTTGGTGAAGTAAGTGGCATCTGCCTGTTTGCCAAGCGCCATCGCCAGTTGGGCAACACACCAGTCGTCGTAACTGTTCTCGAGCGTGACCGAGACGGCCTGCCGGCGTTCGACCGTCACGTCCGGACACGGTTTCACTCTCTCCCCTGGCAAGCGCCGGGAAGAACCCTTTGTCAAAGTAGATGTGGTCGAGACTGGTGAGAGGACCTCGGCGCCAGGGCAACATCGTCGCTTCCGTGGCGTTCTTCCGCATTGCCGCATACGCCTGCTCCACGTCAAAGTTACGATAGCCTTTACTGTAAGCATCGAGGATGAAGGACGCAGCATGGTGGCCGATCATGACCGCCTGCTCTCCGGCTGCGGAAGGAAACGAGGGCAGCCAACCGCTCTGCTCATACATGCGGACATACGATTCGATCATGTCTTGCTGCTGTGCCGGGTCCAGCAACAATTGCAACGGGTGCAAAGAACGATGAGAATCCCAGAGTCCGTCATCGGTGTAGAACTCGTGCCCCTGCGCCTCGTGAACGCTATGGTCGTACCCACTGAAATACTTGCCATCCTCAGTGATATCGGTCATGCGTCCCAATGATCGGTAGAGGGCAGTGTAGAAGATGGTGCGTTGCTGCTCTGTGCCGCCAGTGACACTTACCCGGCTCAGCGTGTCGTTCCAGACCGATCTGGCTTTTGAGCGGACCTGTTCGAACGTCCACTTGGGGATCTCCCGCTCCAGATTGCGATGGGCCTGCTCCGCGCTGATGTAGGAGATCCCTATGCGGACCTCGATCTGTTCTCCGGCGTGTGTCGCAGTATCGGTAACAAAGCCGATTTCGTTGCCGGACTGCTTTGACGTCTGCGTCAATTCATCGCCGATCCAGGTTCGATAAGCGGAAAACGGCCTGGAGAATTCCGCGTAAAAATATTCTCTCGTTTCACCAGGATTGCCCCAAACCTCTCCAACGGGACCGGTGATTCTCTCGCTCCCTTGCACAGCCGTCTCTCCAACCACGGTCAGTTCGGCATCTTTCATCATGCTCAATGCCAGATGTGCGTGCGCGTCGGCAGGAAAGGTAAAGCGGTAATATGCCGCCTCCTGGCTTGGCGCCACTTCAGCCTTAATTCGCCAGCTTTGCAGGTCTGCCTCATAGTAGTACGGCGTGGCAACCTCAAAGTCGTGGTCAAAATCGGAGGCGTAGTCCTCAGCACTGCAGCTGAGTGGACCGATGGACGCCATCAACATCGCTGGGCCAACGGGGAATCCATAAATTTTGTCGGCCAGATAGCGATCGGTAATGCCCGGAGTCGTAATGGGCGCCAGCCGGGCCATTCCATGAGGATACTGAACATAAGGAACCGTAGCGGTGAGCAGCTGACCGATTCCCCCAATGTTTGGAGAGACATAATCTACTGGATCTTTTTGCCCCGTCCCCGAAGCACCCGACGCGGTGAGATTCAAGGAGACCGCCAAGACTACCATCGGGGTGCATCTCATGATCCAGTTCATCGGCGTCTTCCTCTCTCGAGCTATGGGCGGACCCACACTATAGCAACATCGGTCGCAACCGCAACGTTATGCTGGACTCCTAACGCTGTTCTATGCAGCTGATAATAAAAAGCCTGGCGTTCGGCAATCCCCGCCTAACGGTAGCTACATGGGGATAGAACCGGGGAAAAGAGGTCCAAGGGACATGGCACTCATCCCAGTGCTACAATTGCGCCCGTCAGGTCCGACGATGCACATAACCGTTCCAACCGATCCCCGGACATCCGAGATAGGAAAGATTCTAGAGACCGAAAAGGACATCGAACTTTTTCAGCAGCATCTGAAAGAAGTGATTGAAGGTACTGCTTTTAAGGCCAGCCAACGGAGTGGGCAATTTCTAAAATACATCGTCGATCAGGCTATTGCGGGTCACTTCGAATCCCTGAAAGAACGCGTCATCGGCATAGAGCTTTTTGGCCGTTCCCCAAGCTACGATACGGGTGAAGATGCGATCGTTCGGGTCACGGCCAGTGACGTGCGCAAGCGCCTTCTGCAACATTATGGCAAGGACGGTGCAACCTCTGAGTTTCGTATCAGCCTGCCATTAGGAGCTTACGTTCCGGAGATTGCTCGCCGGACGCGCTCATCTGTAAACGGCGATACGCACCTCAATGGAACTGTGGCGGAACCGGATCACGTGGCAGATATGCCACACCCGGACTTTTTGCAAGGTGCGGTTCACGCTCCGCTTCATGACGTAGCCGTCGAGTCTTCCAGGCCGGGGGTTGGGGCCAGAATTCCGCGCTTGTCTTTCATCGCAACGCTCTGCACCCTTGCCCTGATAGCATCTGCAGTCCTTGCCTGGAATCGCTATTCCGTGGTGAAAGTGGTTCCACGGTCTTCCCTTTTGTGGTCGGCGTTTTTCCGTTCGCCACATCCCACGCAAATCATTACCAGCGATCCGAATATTGCCGAGATCGATGGCTTGACTGGCAGTCAGCTCTCGGTTTCCGACTACGCAAATCACAATTACATACCTGACCCAAGCAAGCTGACTGCTGAGGTTATCAATCTTTGTCGCAACATCCTGCGTGGGGACAAGGCGGCAGGGGTTGACGTGCCGATCGCAGTCTATATCGGACAGATGGCGCTCGCCAGTTCCAGGGAGGTGAGCGTACACGCTGCGCGCAGCATCCAGATTCAAGATTTGGCAAGTGAGGACAATTTCGTTTTCTTAGGCAGCCCGCGCAGCGATCCCTGGTCAGCGTTGTTCGGCGACCAGCTTGACTTTCGGTTTGTGTTCGACGCCAAGACAAGAACAGAATTCATCCGTAATGAACGTCCGCGTCCCCAGGAAGCGTCCTCGTATGTGCCAACCGCGCCAGGCTGGCAAACTGGTCGAACCTTCGCGACCGTTGCGTTGGTAAAGAATCCGGATCAAATCGGCCAGGTTCTGCTGGTCGCGGGAGCCACGGGCGAAGGCACTGCGGCCGCTGGAAGATTTATCACCGATACAGCACGCTTGAATGCAACCCTGAAGACGTGCGGTGTTACAAATTCGGGCGAAGTTCAGCATTGGCAACTGCTGCTACAGTTGAATGCGATGGCGGGAGCCCCCAGCAACGTGGATGTATTGGCTTGCCATCTCCTGGATGGCTCCCAGCATCGCTGACGTCAGGGGTGATTGCCGGGAACCCACGTAGCTCCACAGGAAATCGGGGATGTGGGACACCCGGCGATTGTGGCCGGGACAGAGCCCAAAAGCCCCGTTACGCCTCGGGCGGTATCTGACGATTGCGCCGCAAGAACAAGCTGATTGCTACGGCGGCAAAACCCACACAAGCAAGGTAGACGATAAAGCGAGGTTGATAGAAACCTGCGCGATCATACCAGTGTCCGATCGCTATGGGACCTGTCGCGCCACCAATGGCATACGCCGTCCACGTCAGTCCGTACAGAACAGAGAAATGTTTCCGGCCGAAATAATGCGCGAGCAGATAAGGCGCGACATCGGCTTCGCTGCCCAGGCCTACGCCCAACACCGCGGCTCCCATCAGTACCACGGGTGGTGTATGTGCGTAAGCGAGCACCAGAGCACCAACGGCTGCAAGCAATAAGACGAAGGTCTGAATGCGTTGCGGCGAGAAGCGGTCAATGAGAAAACCGACGCAGAGCCTACCGATGATAGTAGCGCCGCCGCGCACCGAAAGAGCAAACGCGGCGGTCTGCGCCATCACGCCGTGCTCGGTCAGAATCGCTGCCAGATTCGTAACCAGGCCATTCTCGCTAAACGCCGAGAGCATGATGATGCAGGCCAAAATCCAGAACGGTGCACTGCGCAACGCGGCGGCAACCGTTGTGCTGGAACCCGCCGAGTGATCGTGCATCACGACGGCATCAGGCCGGTTGCGCACCAATAGCGCTGTCAGGGGGATACCCAGCAAAGCGATGCCACCCAGCATCAGATAGGCGCTGCGCCATCCACGATGCTCGATCGCCCATTGCGTGAGTGGAGGGATGAGAATGGATCCGACGCCGCTAGCGGTAAGTACCAACGCAAGAGCGAGACCTCTGCGTTTGTGAAACCACGAAAGCACCGTGCGCGCATAGGCGAACTGCGCGGTACCGTTAGCGACCAGTCCCAGCACAAAAAATGTGAAATAGAACTGTCTTATGTTTGGCCCAAGCCGGCTGAGCGAAGCAAGCGCTAACGCGAAGATCAGGATTGAAGGCAGGATAATGCGCCGGGGTGGAAGGCGATCGAGCAGAAGCCCAATGCCTGGAGAGACCAGGGCGACGGTAATCGCCGCAAGCGCGAACGTGCCACCGATCGCTTCGCGCTTCCAGCCAAACGCCGCATGCAGCGGATTCAGGAAGAGGCTGAAGGTATAAGGAACGATAGGAGCGAAGCTCACCATCACGCCGGCAAAGGCGGCAGCGACCACTCCCCACCCAGCATAGTGAAGGGAGCTCTCGTTGGCTGTTTGTTGAGTGGTTGTTACGCTCATAACCCAATCGCTGGAAATAGAATTTGCCGGCAAGCTGGATGGCTCGACCGGTCGTTCTGAGGGCGGAGCGAGTTCATTGCATGCGTGTGCCTGAATGTTCTGAGAGTCGGCGGAGCAATCTTCTCGGAATGTCAGCGCAAACACATCGCCCATAAGGTGGGGATTGATCTCAGACTTGAGACTCAGCTATAGCCGATTGTCGAGGGAGTTCACTTCCGGATCGGCTCCGAATCCGGGAGTGACCCGAACACACCAACCCCGTCAGTGGTTCCGACATAGACTTTGCCATGAGCGACCATTGGTGTGATGAACTTGTTGCCGGTGCCGAAATGGTCTCTGCCGGAAGAAGCCTGGTTGCTGTTATACAGTTCATGCGCTAAATCGTTCGCATCGTATGCATGAAGCACAGCGGTGTCTCCGTTTTCGGAGGCCCAGACGATTCCGTTCCGCGATCCGTCCGCCGAGATGCTCGGGATAGCGCCCGGATAGACAAACTTGGTGGCAGTGTGCGAGACAGGCGTCTCGACAAGCCGTGCGTTGGCAAAGCGAAATTCCAGGATGGGATTCGCATTCATAGGCCACCCGATCGGCAAGGCGAATCATCCGCAAAAAGGCAGTCTTCCACACGGGAACTAGAGGAATCGAAGAGTTTGCCGCGAAAGGCGCGAAATATGCAGGATAGGCCTTGCCGGTTGCAGCGGATGACGACCGGATGGACTGGCCGGTTCGAGGCAATCGCTTACCCACCCCGAGTCGTCGATGGGAGGATCAGGATATAGTAGAGTTCCGGCTCGAATGCGAACAGAAAGCACAGCTAAATAGATTGTGACCACTCGTCGAGATGATCATCGCCTCGGCGCGCTCGCGCTGTTCTACGGCGTTCAGATCGCCGGAGTACGTGAGCAAGCCGAACGGGATCTGGCAAAGCTTCTGCAGGCTCTTCGGCAGATGGGCTTTACCGAGGTAGAGCTGCATGCGACTGTGTATCATCACCCCGCCGCGACGCTCCGCCGCATGATCGAGGATGCCGGCCTTCGCGCTCCAGCCGGCCATTTCTCCTTAGCCGATATCGAAACCAAGCTCGATTACGCGCGCGAGCTTGGTCTCGAGTACATGGTCGCCATGCTGCGGCCCCACCCTCAAAGCCTTGACGAGTACAGGCTCATCGCCGATCAGCTGAATCAGGCAGGCCGCAATGCTGCCAGTTACGGCATGACGTTCGCGCTTCTCTTTCACAATCATGAACTCCTACCCCAGGACGGAAGCTCCGGATTTGCCGAACTCATGGAGCACACTGATCCTGCCCTGGTCTCGCTCGAGGTCGATGTCTATTGGATCGCGCAGGCAGGTGTCGACCCGGGAGACTTCCTCCGGCGGCACCAGGAGCGCGTGAAGCTGCTTCATCTTAAGGATCGTTTGCCGGGCTTTCCGACCAGCTACACAACTGATGCGGACTCCGATCACTCGACTGAGTTGGGTAAAGGAGCGATCGCGTGGCCCGCGCTTTTGCAGCAAGCCCGTGAGCAAGGCATCGAGTACGCATTTTTGGATTACGACAAATCGTCGGGTCCGATCCTCGATAGCCTGGGGCAGAGCCTCACTTATCTCAGAACGTTGCGGGAGAAAAAATCGGGATGTTGAACGGAGACCTGGAATTTCCAAATCCATGGACGCTGACTCTACTGGGCTGCATGTGCCTCGGACTTATTTTCCAAGCATCTGCCCAGGATCACGCCGGCAAAGCTGACACCGCAGAGGCCCACACTTCCTGGCGCAACTACGGAGGTTCCCCGGACGGCGCGCAGTATTCAGCCTTGCGACAGATCAATCGTTCGAATGTCAAAGAGCTGCAAGTAGCGTGGACCTACCGGACGGGCGATGACAGGAAATATGCGTTCAACCCCATCGTAGTGGACCGGACAATGTATGTTCTTGCCAAGAACAACTCTATCGTGGCTCTGGACGCTGCGACGGGCAAGGAAATCTGGACCCACCCGACGGATCCCAACACGACCCTCATCACCAATCGCGGAATTGACTATTGGGAGAACGCCGATCGATCGGACCGGCGCCTGATTTTTTCCCTCCGCAACGAGCTCCAGGAACTGGATGCCCGTACCGGGAAGTCCATCCCGCAGTTCGGCACCAATGGCATCGTAGACCTGCGTGCCGGACTTGGACGTGATCCGAAAAGTCTGACCCTGGTCCAGTCCTACAATCCCGGACGCATCTTTGAGGACTTGCTCATTCTGGGCTCCGCCACCAACGAGGAGTACAACTCTGGTCCGGGTGACATTCGCGCTTACGATGTTCGCACCGGCCGCCTGGCGTGGACCTTCCACACCGTTCCCCACCCCGGCGAGCCTGGTTATGAGACCTGGCCGAAGGATGCGTGGAAGTCGATCGGAGGCGCCAACGACTGGAGTGGAATGGCTTTGGATGAGAAGCGCGGCATCGTCTATGTTCCGACGGCGAGCCCTAAATACAATTTCTACGGCGCCAATCGACCAGGAGCGAACTTGTATGGCGATTGTCTGCTCGCGCTGAATGCCCGCACTGGCAAATTGATCTGGTATTACCAGATGGTTCACCACGACATATGGGACTACGACAACGATTCGACTCCCATGTTGACCACCGTTCAACACAATGGCAAGAAGGTCGATGTCGTGGCGCAAGCCGGCAAGGTTGGTTTTCTGTGGGTCTTCAATCGTGAGACAGGTGAGCCGCTGTGGCCGATCGAGGAACGGCCCGTCCTCAAGTCTGACATGCCGGGGGAGGAGACGTGGCCAACACAGCCCTTTCCCACACAGCCCCCTCCCTTTGCGCGCCAGTCATTTACCGTAAAGGACCTAAGCCCATTTCTCGAGCCTGCAGAACGCGAACAATTGACGAATGAGATGCTGAGTGCTCACAACGAAGGATTGTTTACCCCGCCCGGGTTAGGCAACACGGTTGAGATGCCGGGAAACAACGGTGGCGTTAATTGGGGTGGAACGGCTGCCAATCCCAGCACCGGCGACATATACGTTGTTTCCAAGGATCTCCCGGCTATGCTCAAGCTGGAGTTAGCGAGTAAGGTCTCTCAGAGTGGCTCGGCGGAAGAGCAAGGCCGATCCATTTTTGCGGCGGACTGCAGCTTATGCCATGGCAGCCATGGCGAAGGAAAACCACCGGGAATTCCCTCGCTCGTTGGTGTTACGTCGAAGTTATCCGATGGCGAGATTCAGAGTGTGGTGCAACACGGGCGGGGTCCGATGCCATCCTTTTCCCAGTTATCGACCCCGGAGCTGACATCGTTGTTAGCGTATCTCAAGCGTCCGGACCTTGCGCCGGCTTCCGCTGCAGAGGGGAATACCGGCGCGCCAGGTCCCGTGGATCCCATAAGTGCTCACTACCGGAGCAGTTTTGGCTTCATGTTCGCGGAAAGCGGGTTACCAGTCATTACACCGCCCTGGACGTCCTTGACAGCTTATGACCTGAACACAGGAACCATTCGTTGGCAGATTCCTCTTGGCGTGGTTCCCGAACTGGCCGCCAAAGGATTCACCAACACCGGCTCACAGTTTCCCAAAGTCAGCCCAGTCGTCACCGCCGGAGGCGTGATCTTTACGGGGACGCGCGATCGCAAGGTGCGGGCGATTGATTCCGACACGGGCAAAGTTCTCTGGGAGGCAGAAGTGGATGCCGCGCTGGAGGGTATGCCTGCGATCTATGAGGTGCAGGGGCGGGAGTATGTTGTCTTCTGCGCGGCTGCACAAGCCACCACCTACACGCACAGCGTTCCTGGGCACCCGGCGTCTCAAGCTCCCATCCCAGGCGCTTATGTTGCCTTCGCGCTTCCCGAGGGGAAAACCACGCACCGCTGAGGGTGGTCACATCGCAGCCAGAACTTCCTGAAACAGATGCTGTGCGCCTTCCACACCATCCCACGGCCCGGCTTCGTATTCCAACGCGAAGACGCCGGTGAAATTGTTATTCAGCATGATTCTTACGTTCCGCTGAACGTCAGGCTCTCCGAAGCGATCCCAGAATTTCGCATGAACCGTAGTGTGGGCGTAGGGAGCTAAATCCTGCAGAGCGTGATAGAGAAGGTATTTGTTTTCCCAATTGCAGAAGTCCGGACTGGCTTCACAAAAGGGGTTGTTGACCTCCTCGACGATGATTCTCATGTTGATGGGGTTGGCGGTAAGGCCCCAGTGGTTTTCGAGCGTCACTTTGACGCCAACCCCGGCACCATACTCCGCCATCTCCTTATAGGATGCAATGCAGTTTGTCAGGTAGTCCTCAAGCGCGGCATTGGTCGCGTAACCACTCGAATTGGGGACAGCCGCAGGGGCAATCATCGGGCCGCCTGTATTCACGCGCATCGACTTTGCGCCTAAAATCGCAGCGCCATCCAGCCACTTCTTCGCTACTTCAACACCTGCCTGCCGTTTCGCAGGGTCGGCATCGCAGATGTCCTGAGGCGCGTCGTTCGAGATGTGATGACATTTTGTTTCGGTCTTCAACTGCGTGGTTGCCATTTTCTCCAGCCACTTCCTGGACGACGGAGTCGAAGGATCAAATTCCCTGCTCCTGTGACTTTTTCCGTCGAATCCCATCACAGTCGTCTCAAGGTATTGGCTGTCGTCGTCGCTGTCTCCAAACAGGCCCGACCATAGATCCATCTGGTAAACGCCGGGGAAGGTTTTCTTGGTGAATTCGGGAAAGTCAAGCATGGTAATCTCGCCATACTTTTTCTTCATTGCCACGATGTCCTGGTTACCAACCCTCGTCTGCGTCTTGAAGATGAAGCGAATGGGATAAGTATTGGAGGCGATGCGCACCAGCTTCTCTTTCTCGGACATCGGAGGCGAAACGCTGGCGTGAGCAATCGATTCCGGTGTAACCGCTTGCGCTTGGGCGGCTGCTCCCGCGGACGATGTGAGTAGGCATGCCCCCAGGCTGCCCCCCGCACCTTGAAGGAATTTGCGTCTATCCAGGTTGCTGTATGTCCGGTGAGATGTGCTCACTGTCAGCGTTCTCCTTGTGCTGTCAATTTTTCCTGCTTACGAATACCACACAGTAACCCTGAATGTGGAGCGGAAAAGCCCGGCGTGAATCATCTTCGAGTTGCCCCTACGATAGACCCGCTATAGTGTCTCTAGCATGCGCAGATCAAAGCCGGCTTCAGCACGGGCGAGCAAAGACCAATCATTCGATCGGGTGACGGAAAAGAATGGCCGGCGGCCAGCTAGTCCAGGCGCTTCTACATCGCGAAGCGCGATCATCGAAGCGTTGCTTGAAAATGGATCGATGTCTCGCACCGACCTGGCTGACTCTATCGGACTGAGCCGCTCTGCTCTCACCTTGCTCAGCCGAGGTCTGATTGACCATGGTTTGATCCAGGAAACCCCCAGTTCCTACGACGAGCAACAGAAGGGGCGCCCTTCGATTCTGCTGTCGCTCAATGCTGAACATGGATACTTCATCGGTGTCGGCCTTACCGAGGACCCCGCGATGATGGTTTTGACTGACTGTCATGGCAATTCCCTGGCCCAACATCGTATGCGGGATGCCGCACAACCCCGGGCAGTCGCAGCAGCGATCGAGCACGGCGTTGCTGCACTCGTCCAGGCCCGAAAAATCTCTCGTGACAAAGTACTTGGCATCGGCGTTGCTCTCTCCGGCTACGTAAACCATCCCCAAGGGGTATGCCTGCAGTCGAACGCGCTCGGCTGGCGAGATGTCCCGATCGCGGAGATTATCCAGCGAGTCACAAAAATCCCCACCTACCTCGACAATGACGCGCATGCAGTAGCCACCGGCCAGAAGCTTTTCGGCAATGCCCGGGAGTCGAAGAATTTCAGCATCATCATGTTGGGTAAGAAGATCGGCGACGGCCACTACATCAACGGCCGTCTCCACCGCGGCCACACCGGAGCGGCTGGAGAGATCGGCCACTGCACCGTCGTCCCGGGGGGTAAACCGTGCGACTGCGGCAAACGCGGGTGCCTGGATATGTTCGCCACCAGTTCAGCCTTACTGCAAAGAGCCGCGGAATTGGGCCTCAAGGCAAAGAATTTGGCCCAACTCGAGTCGATCGCAGCTAAAGGGGAGATGCAGGCAATCGAATTGCTTCGGGAGGCCGGCGTAGTACTCGGCGTTGTGGTGGCCAATGCTATCCAGGTGATTAACCCGGAGCTGGTTCTCATTGCAGATGTGGTTGGTTTCGGAAATGGGCTATTTACTACCAGCACTCGTCAGACGATCGAGAACAACATCCTGCCGCACCTGATTGGCACGACTCGTATCGAGTTCTGCTCAGTAGAAAAGGATTTCCTCGCCCGCAGTGCCGCCAGCATCGCCGCGCACCAGTTCCTGATCGATAAGGCAAGCTATTAGCCCGGGCTTCTGCGGCCCAGCGTGAGAAGCCGGTCCCCTAAACCAGGGATTCGGTTTGCCGCTGGGCCGTCATCTGCCGGGCTGCAATTGCCGCCCCGATCACGCCGGCATCGACGCCAAAGTGCGCCGGCACGATCGTCACGTCAGAGAATCCTTTGGAGAACTCGCGCGCGTAATTCTGCACATGGGAGTAGAAGTATTCGCCGACGGAGGCGACCCCGCCACCAATCACGAAAACCTCCGGATCCAGCAACTTCTGCACATCCGAAATCGCCATTCCCAGGTAGCGCATGGCAGTGTGCACGATATGCTCGGCCGTCTTATCACCGTCCTGAGCCATCCGGAAGACCTCTGCGGTGGAAGTCGGCTTGCGGAAAGCGAAGGTGGCATCGCGTTCAATTGCGGTCCCGCTGGCTACCGCTTCCAGCGCTCCGGCAGTGCCGCCGGGCGGGATTGGCCCTCCGGGTACCCTGATGACGTGACCGATCTCGCCCGCAATCCCATGAAAACCACGCCATAGCTGCCCATCGACAATGATGCATCCGCCGATACCGGTGGAAATAGTAATGAACATGCTCGAGGAGGCATACCTGGCAGACCCCAGGATTCCCTCCGCCAGACCCGCCGCATTCGCATCATTCTCGAGGCCGACCGGCCGGTCGAGACGCTTGCTCAGGTACTCAACAACCGGAACATTAGTAAAACCGTGAATGTTCGGAGCAAACAGCACCTTGGAGCGCGCCCGGTCGTGGGTTCCAGGAACCCCTACGCCTACCTCACTCACTTCGGGATACGACTTCTCCAGAATTTTGATGGTGTTGATGATGGAATCGAGAACACTACGCCAGCCCTCTTTGGGGGTGGGAATCGTAGTCTTACTGAGAAACACTTCCTCTTTCAAAACACCGCATGCGATCTTGGTCGCACCGATATCCACGCCGATCGTGGCCCTCATACGTCTCCTTCGAACCAGTGCTTTCCAGGGAGGCCGCAGCACGGCGCTGCAACGAACCAAGGCGAAAATCGGGAGAGCGCTGCCAATTATACAGCGGCGTTTCCCAATGCGATGTTACGATGACCGGCCTCAGGAGAGTGCAAGCTGATGGTTCATTTCAGGTGCCGAATGAGATAAATTGAGCGGAGCTCCGATCCGGGCCATATACTCTCGAATGAATCCGTATAATTCAGTATCTGAATTATAGTCTCCTTTGCGTTTGAAGTCATGCGAAGATTGGGGCGGTGCTCCTAGTGCAGCCAGAAAATTGGCTCGCGCGACCGCTACCCGGCCCTCATTGACCCCCGGTCAACCGCCGCCGCCGCATAACGCATGCGACGGTCCCATTGCATCCGGCCAGAATCGCTTGCCGGGGGAGTACAACAAGGTTGTACCTTCTCAGTGCAGCACAATAACGATGGAAAACAAGCAAATCGGAGAGGAAATGCGGTTCGCTTTTGGTGGCATCCATATCGAATGCAGCACCTACAGCCGGATCCGAAGCCGCACCGAGGACTTCACCGTACTTGCGGGCGAGGAACTATCCAGCGCACCAGACTTTGCCTTTCTACGCTCTTATCCTCATCACTTCTCTCCCACGCTTTACGCGCGGGCGGTTCCCGGCGGCCCGGTGGAACGAGCGACCTATGAGGCCTTCAAGGGCGAGTTTCTTCAGTCATTGAAAGAACTGCTTCCGCTCGACGGACTGTATCTGCCGATGCACGGCGCGCTGTTTGTCGACGGATTGCAAGACGCGGAGGGCGACTGGATCTCGGATGCGCGCCAGGCGGTCGGCGCCCAATGCCTGATCAGCGCGAGCTATGACCTGCACGGGAATCTGAGCCGCCGCGTCATCGACAACATAGACATGCTGTCGGCTTATCGCACAGCACCGCATATCGATGTTGAGGAGACGATGCAGCGGGCCTGTGAGATGCTGCTGTACTGCACGGCAAAGCGGATTCGGCCCACCCTGGTGTGGGCTCCGATTCCCGTGCTGCTGCCTGGAGAGAGAACCAGCACTGAGGACCAACCCGCGAAGGATCTCTACGCACGGCTGGAACCGATGAACGCAAGACCCGGAGTACTCGACGTATCGCTACTAGTCGGGTACGTATGGGCTGATGAGCCTCGCGCCACCGCAAGCGTGGTGCTGACCGGAACGGACCGGCCGACACTCGAGCAGCAAGCGGTGCAACTTGCCCAGCAATACTGGGATGCCCGTAAAGATTTCCGGTTTGGTGTTCCGGTAGGCAGCATTGCCGAACTGCTTGATCAGACAGAAATGATCGCCACCCAGCCCGTTATCCTGGCGGACTCGGGCGATAATCCCACCGGCGGAGGGGTTGGCGATAGAGCTGAAGTTCTGGAGGCGCTCTTAAGCCGGAATTTTACGAATGCTCTCGTCGCCGGGATCGCAGACCTTCCCGCCACCGAGCTTTGCTACCAGCAAGTCCCAGGCAGCAGGGTACAGTTGCGCATTGGGGCGTCGCTCGATCCCCAGGGGAGCCGACCGATTGAAGCCGAGGCAGAGATTCTCTCCCTGCTGCCTACCACCCAGCTGCGAGAGCGCCAGGCAGTGGTCCGAATCAAGGGGGTCACCGTCGTTCTCACCGCCGCCCGCCGTCCATTCCACAAGGTCAGCGACTTCACGTGCCTTCAATTGAACATCCCCAGCTTCAAACTCCTGGTGGTGAAGTCAGGCTATCTCTCGCCTGAGCTGGCTCCGCTAGCCAATCCCAATCTCATGGCGTTGTCCGATGGATCGATCCTTCAGGATCTGGATAAGCTTCCCAAGAACCAGTTCCGGCCGCCGACATTTCCTTTTGATCGTTCGTTTCGCTGGCAGCCTTCCGCCATTGTCTCAGCCAGATCGCCGCAGGAGACGCTATGACTCGCCCCTTGCTCGAGGTTTCCATTGAAGGAGTCGATGGTTTGCTGGTGGCGCAGGACAACGGCGCCGATCGGGTCGAGCTGTGCGCCAGCGTACTCGAGGGAGGCATTACTCCCAGCATTGGAATCGTGCGCGAGGCTCTGCGCCGGGCGCGGATTCCGGTCTTCGTCATCGTGCGCCCGCGAGGCGGTGATTTCCTCTACTCCGAGGTGGAGTTCGAAAGCATGCGCCAGGACGTGATGGCGCTCAAGGATCTCGGCGTCCCTGGCGTAGTTACGGGATGTCTCACGGCCGGCGGTGATGTCGACGAACAGCGAACAGCAGAGCTGCTGCGGCTGGCAAGGCCGATGAGCTTCACCTTTCACCGCGCGTTCGATATGGTGCGCGACCCGGTCCAGTCGCTCGAGGTTTTGATCAACCTTGGGGTGGATCGGCTGCTGACCAGTGGACAACGGAGCACTGCCATCGAGGGCCTGGCCTGCCTGAAGCACTTGGGCGAGGTGGCAAACGGGCGTATTGTCGTTATGCCATGCGGCTCCGTTCGTGCTGTCAATATCGGCCAGGTGTGCCGGGAAACCGGACTATGGGAACTGCACTTTGCCGCCCATAAGACGGAATCCAGCGCAATGACCTATCGCAATCCGCAAGTAGCCATGGGGCTGACCAAGCAAGATCACGAATATATAAAAACCGTAACCGACCCAACGACGGTTCGGAGCATGGTGGAAGCAGCACGGAGAGAATTTGTCATCTAAGACAGGAATACCTTCAGAGGGACGGCGGGTCGGCATTCTGGGCGCCGGCGCGATGGGCGTGACGCACCTTGAGGCGTGGCACAAACTGGGCGTGCCGATCGGGGGGTTGTACGCGCGCAACGTGGAACGCGGCCGAGAAGTAGCCGAGCCCTACGGCTGCCCGGTCTACGATTCTGTCGACGCATTGGTGAGCGAGGTGGGGATTGCGGACGTTTGCCTGCCCACCACTCTCCACAAGAGCACGGTTCGGTTGGCGGCAGAGGCCGGATGCCAGATCGTTTGCGAGAAACCTTTGGCGCTCGACTACGAAGAGGGTGAAGCTATCTTCCGCGATTGTGATCAAGCGAAGGTGCGCATCTTTCTCGCGATGGTGGTACGGTTCTTCCCTGTTTACAGGGCTGCGTGGGAGACAGTGCGCAGCGGCGAGCTGGGGCAGCTTGAACAGATCGCTCTCAAGCGGGTTGTCTCCCCTCCGCCGCCAACCGGCTCCTGGTTTCTGGACGATCGTCTATCAGGAGGAGTGCTCTGCGATCTTCTGATTCATGACATTGACTACGCCATGTGGCTCGCGGGAGATGTGACGAAAGTGAATGCCAGGCGCGAAGGTCAAGGGCAATCACAGTATGGTTACATCAACCTCGAACATGCGGGAGGCGCCTCGAGCAGGATTGAAGGTGGGTGGGTCGAATCAGGCGGGCTGCAGACCACAATCGACATAGGCGGGTCGCGTGAAAGACTCGAAATCGCACCTGATCGTCCCCTGCCCTTTGTTGATCTTCCAACCGAAGATCCTTATGTTGCGCAGCTCCGGCATTTTCAGGATTCGCTGGCCAACGACACGCCCTTCCTCGTTACACGGGAGGAGGTGCTTCGCGTAATGCGCGTCGTTTCCGCAGCACGGGAATCCGCGGAGTCCGGCCGGTCCGTTGTTTTAGCACCGGAGTAGCCGTGGAATTTTCGCCTTCAGCCAGAGTGTGGCGCGCCGCTCTCGTCGCCGCCATGGTGGCGTGTAGCGTACTCGGATGCAGGCCTGCCCGGCCGGCGGAAAGCCGTGTCACCATCATGCAGTTGGAGGCGCCGTTAACGATGGATCCGGCTGACCACACTGCCAGTCTTACGATGGACGTTCTGGATCCCATGTATGAGAGTCTCACGCGCTTCGATCAGAACCTCGAAGTCTCGCCCAGCCTGGCTACCAAATGGAGCGTAGACTCGTCCGGAACCAAGTGGACATTGGAGTTGCGCAAAGGCGTGCTTTTCCATGACGGCACTCCATTCGATGCGCAAGCGGTGGTGGACTCCTTCAACCGGCTCCTCGATCCAGATCGCGGCTTAGCGGGAGCCAGCAGAGTTCGCACCATCGTCCAACGGATCACAGCCGATGGGCCAGGCACGGTGATTTTCACGCTCAGGAGTTCGTATGCGTCCTTTCCCAGAGTGCTGGCGGTCACTCCGATTGTGAGCCCGCTGGCGGATAAACACGGGGAGCTTTCTCGATCGGCTATCGGGACTGGGCCTTACAAGTTTGTCGAGTGGAAGACAGGCGAGTACGTCCTGGAGGAGCGAAACGATCAATACTGGGGACCCCGTCCGACGGTAAAGCAGCTGAAATGGATCTGGACCAGCGAGCCGGTGTTGATGAATATGTCGGTCCTGGCGGGTGAGGCCGATATTATCAATCCCTTGCCGCCCATCTTCGCCGAGGCCCTTTCGCGCAATCCCAAAGTCAAGCTCATCGAAGGAAATGAATCGCGGGTGTTTTGGGTGGCGCTCAACACGCAGAGAAAACCGCTGGACGATATCCGTGTACGCCAGGCTTTGAATTATGCGACCGACCGCAAGGCCCTGGTCCGAACCCAACTGCGAGGCTTTGGGACGCCGGCAAATTCGCCCCTGGCTCCGGCCGACTTTGCCTACGATCCCCAGACAAAAGGCTATCCCTACGATTTGGAGCGAGCGAAGGCCCTACTGGCAGCAGCGGGGTATGGCAACGGGTTCGCGCTCAAGATTGCCGTTCAGGAGCCGGACGTTGAGCTGGTGGAAGCACTGCAAGGGATGTGGGCCAATCTACGTGTGAATCTCGAAATCGAGGGGATGGAACACGGGGTCTTCTCGCAAGCGATCTTCGGCTCGCCGAAGCAGAAGGCCGAGCAAGGGATCGATTGCGTTTTTGCTTCGTGGGCCTCGGATAACACCGATCCCGATTACCAGTTGGCTCCGCTCT
This sequence comes from uncultured Acidobacteriaceae bacterium, assembly GCA_963826875.1. Lineage (GTDB taxonomy): Bacteria > Acidobacteriota > Terriglobia > Terriglobales > Acidobacteriaceae > PALSA-350. Next base: position 109,309 of record CAWGYP010000009.1, read on the forward strand.
ATCGCAGCAACCAATGGTCTCCATCCGGCGCCAACCTCGGCTTCTATAGCAACCCGCGCCTCGACGTGCTACTGGAGAGCGCGCCTGCCGAACTGGATGAAGAGAAACGTAAAGCGCTTTACCGCCAGGCACAGCAAATTATCTCTGACGACGCCCCGCATGTACTGCTCTACTATGCACGGGATATCGCCGCCCAACATCAGGGGACCATCCCTATGCCCGTCCGTCTCTTGCCCGGGGGGCGAGTGGACCTCGGGGGATCTACAGTGGCGGCCCCATAAAGCTCAAGGATTTGTCTGCATGAGAAATTACTGGCTACGAAAAATTTTGGCAGTGCCGCTGATCCTGCTCGTGGCCTCGTTTCTCATCTTTTGGGCGGTACGGCTGCTGCCCGGAGACCCGGCGAGACTCATGGCCGGCATGCAGGCCGACCAGAAAGTGGTCGATTCTGTGCGCAGCCGGCTTGGCCTGGACAAGCCCTTCGCAGTTCAATACGAGATCTTCCTGCGTAATATGTTGCGCGGCGATTTGGGAACGTCTATCCGTTCTCACAAACCGGTCGCCGAGGAGATTGCCGAACGTTTCCCCTACACCCTGGCTCTGACAACGGTGAGTTTTGCACTCGCGGTTCTGGTGGGAACTACCGCAGGCGTTTTCGCGGCTATTTTCAGTGGCCGCGCACTGGATCATCTGGTCATGGTGACCGCGATTTCAGGGGCGTCCATTGCCAACTTCTGGCTGGCGCTGCTGGCCATGAATCTCTTTGCCGTTCGACTCGCCTGGGTGCCGCTGCTGGGAGCGAACAGCTGGAGAAGCTACATCCTACCCGCGATTACTTTGGCCCTGCTGCCGAGCGCCGTGATCGCCAGGATGTGCCGGGCGAGCATGCTCGACATCCTTCACCAGGACTACATCCGGACCGCACGAGCCAAGGGGCTCAGCGCCACCAAAGTCTACCTGAGCCATGCCCTGAGAAATGCTCTGATCCCAATCGTAACCATTGTAGGGATGAATTTCGCTTCCCTGCTGGGGGGCGCGGTTATCACGGAAACGGTATTCAATTGGCCAGGACTTGGCCGGTTGATGGTCGATGCGGTTCGCTATCGCGATTACGCTACGATCCAGGGCATTACCCTACTCACGGTCGCGATCGTGATTGCTGTCAATTTTGCCGTGGATGTGTTCATTGGCCTGGTAGACCCAAGGATTCGTTTTGAGTGAGTCCGTTCTGCGTTCGAGTGATGCCCCTTACCGGGCATGGCGAGTCAGCATCGCTTCCCTGCTGCGCCACCGGAACCTCGCGCTCGGCGCATCGATCGTGCTGGTTGTATTGCTGACCGGATTGCTCGCCCCGCTGCTTACGCCCTATGATCCCTACGCGCAAAACCTCTCCGTTGCTTTTCAATCACCGGGCTATGCCCATATTTTTGGCACCGATGAATATGGCCGCGATCTGTTCTCTCGCGTTCTCTACGGAGCGCGTATGGCGCAGCTCGAGATCACGGTGAGTGTGGGGATGGCTCTGGTCATTGGGGTCCCGCTGGGTATGATTTCCGGCTACGTGGGGGGTCTTACCGATCAATCGATCTTGTGGGTTATCGACCTTCTCTATGCATTTCCTGGAATCGTACTGGCGATCCTTATCGTTGCGATTCTTGGACCTGGGCTTTTCGATAGCCTGGTGGCCATCTCCATCTTTTCGATTCCGGTCTATACCAGACTTGCGCGGAATTTGACCCTCTCACTCAAACAAATAGAGTACGTTGAGGCCGCGCGAGCTCTCGGAGCGGGAACGTGGCGCATTCTCTTCCATCACATTCTAAGAAATGCCGCGGCGCCAATTTTGGTACAAGCTACGCTCACCGCCGGCGATGTGGTGCTGACGGCGTCCGGGCTCAGCTTTCTCGGACTCGGCGCCCAGCCGCCTCTGGCGGAGTGGGGAGCCATGATGGCAGACGGCCGCAACTTTCTCGGGGTGGCCACCTACCTCACGTTCTTTCCCGGCGCCGCAATCACGCTCACGGCCTTGGGCTTGAACCTGCTCGGGGATGGCTTGCGCGACCGCCTCGATCCGCGCTTTCATCCACGCTGATTTCGGATTCAAGAGTTTCGGGGTAAGGGCGGTGGAATCCCACATCTCAAAAGCGAGATGCCCCGAATTTCCTGTACGCAGCTCTGGACAGGACCACGTGTGCGCCTTTCTTAAAGGAAAGGCGCATGAAGTTCAGGGAACCCACGAGACTACACAGGAAATCGGGGATGTGGGGCACCCCTGTTCTTGGTTGGGTGAGAGTTTCAAGCGAGCGGCGGTTTGATGCGGAGGGATTTGAGAGAGCCGGAGGGCGCACTGCAGATCCCTCACTGCGTTCGGGATGACAAGGGGAGAGGGGTGGCTCTGGTTGGAGTTGCTACTGGGGTGGGCCCTGCTCTTGGTAGGGTGAGAGTTTCGGGGGGCACTGCAAAAAAGTGCCAAAAGTGCGATAAAAGCGATAAAAGCCCCTCCTGAGCTTCTTCCGGTGCTTGGTTCTCGGGAAAAATAGCCGAGAATCGGAGTCCCGACGTCTGAGGCGTAGGACTTAAAATACTTGGGTGGATGGTTTGATTGCGCGTAGCTGAAGCAACCGTCATCGCGGCCTGGATCTTCCTCGCAGGGCTGCCGTGTTCTGGCCAACAATCCCCGAAACAGCGGCCAAATATCATTCTGATCTCGGTGGATACGCTACGAGCTGATCGACTGAGTTGCAATTCCCCCAGCGCTGAACCTACTCCTAATATCGATAAGCTCGCCCGCGGAGGCACCTCGTTTTCGCAGGAAACTTCCATGGTTCCGCTGACCTTGCCTTCTCATGTCTCGATGCTGACCTCGAGCTACCCGTTTGTCAGCGGGGTCGAAGACAATGGGGAAAGGCTTGCCCCCGGGGCGGTTACCCTGGCGGGTACACTCCATTCCCATGGCTACCAGACAGCCGCGTTTCTTGGCAGTTTCGTACTGGACCGGCGGTTTGGATTGGACCAGGGATTCGATACCTACGACAGCCCCACGGGGGGACTGAACAGCGGCAGCGATCCGGGAGATATCAAACGAAAAGGGCAGGCAGTCGCCGACGCCGGCGAAGCCTGGCTCAACACTCATTCGAATCGGCCTTTTTTCCTTTTCCTACACCTCTACGACTTGCACACTCCCTATGACCTGTCCGCAGCGGAAGAGGCAAAATTTGGCAAGGGCTATCAGGGAGAGTTGAGTTATATCGACCATGTGATTGGTGGATTCTGGGACTACCTCACTGCCCATGACCTGGTGAATCAATCGCTGATCGTCTTCACGTCGGATCACGGGGAGGGACTGGGAGATCACGGCGAAAGCACGCATGGCTTTTTCATCTACCAAAGCACGCTGCACGTGCCTCTCATCATTCATTGGCCCGCAGGGGCGGCTGCAATGCCGGAGCGAGTCGACACGCCGGCCAGCCTGCTCGATCTCTCTCCCACGATTCTCGACGCGGTACGAATTCCGCTGCCGCAAGCGATGGAAGGCAAAAGCGCGCTCGCCGCGGGCGGTCTCCCCAGGGACGTATTCAGCGAGAGCCTCTACCCCCAGAGACATTTTGGAGCGAGTGCTCTGACCAGCTTGCGACAGGGACACTACAAATACATCGAGGCGCCCAGGCCGGAATTTTACGATCTTGCCAAGGACCCCGGGGAGTCTACGAATCTTTACGCGGACAAGGGCTCGCTCGCGGCGGCTTATCGCGAGAAGCTGAAACAAGTACGAAAGCTCCATGAGCCGCGTTCCCATGGGACGGCCAACGCGCTCAGCCCTGAAGCGGTCGAGCGGCTTCATGCACTGGGGTATCTTGTTGGAAATGGCTCTGCCCGCAGCTCTGCGCCGAGCGGCGTGGATCCGAAAGACAGAATTGCCGATTACGAAGAATACGGAAAGGCCATTTACCTGGCTTCGGCGAGCCACCTGGAGGAAGCAGACGCGATCTTGAAAGCGATTTTGGCACGAGACCGTGACTTATCGGATGTCCGCCTGGCCTTGGGGCTGAACGAGCAAAAGATGGGCAGAGACGCTGAGGCGCTGGACGATTTTCGCGCCGTGCTCGCAGCGGAGCCGGCAAGCGCCATTGCCCACCTCGACGCCGGCCTGAGCTATGACAACCTACGCCAATACGAGAAAGCCGAGCAGGAGTTAAATGCCGCCCTGGCAATCTCGCCGGGTTACACCAAGGCGGAGGTGGTGCTCGCCCGGACGCTGGCGCAGGAGCATAAGTATGATCAGGCAGCGGTGGAGTTCAACCAGGTGCTCAAAGAAACGCCCGACAGCTACGACGCCCACGACGGCCTGGGTACGCTCGCAGCCATGCGCGGAGACTGGAGCGAAAGCGAAAAGCAGCTGCAGGCCGCGCTCTCCATCGAACCTGCCGCAGCCGAGACTCACAATACGCTGGGAAATGTCTATGTGCGTAAAGGCGAGATGGCCCAGGCTCGCGGCCAGTTTGAGGAAGCGGTCCGTCTCAAGCCCGATTATGCCGCGGCACACTATGGTCTGGGTTTGACCCTGGTAGCGCTCAAGGATCCTGATGGCGCCAGAAGTGAGTTTGAAAAGGCATTGAGCGCCGATCCAAACTATCTGCCCGCGCGCAACGCACTAGCACGATTCAGCAAGTCACCATAATAACGTAACAGTGGTAATTACATAAATGCCGAGACATCCATTTGTAACCGCGTCGATCCTGTTGCTGCTGTTGTGGGCTCACCCGGTGCCCGCACAGCAATCAATTCAGGATATTGGCGCGCAGGCCGAGGAAATGGAGCGTGAGGGGCATTGGAATGAGGCTGCCAACGGTTATAGGAAGATCCTCGAGCTTGACCCGAAGTCAATCCCGGCACTGAACCGGCTCGGCGCACTCTACGTCAGGGAAGGCCAATTCGCCGAAGGCATAAAATATTACCGGGAAGCGCTTCGCTGGGATCCGCAAAACTTCGGCACCAACCTCAATCTCGGTATCGCCTTTCTCAAAGAGCAGGATTACCTCCACGCAAGCTCACCACTGCAGCAGGCCGTAGCGGCACAACCCACAAACCTGCAGGCGCGACAATTGCTCGCTCTCTCCTTCGTCGGCCAGGAAAACTATGAGCGGGCTATTCCGGAATTGGAGCAGATCGATAGGCTGAGCCATGGAGATGCTGGAAACCTCTATTTGCTCAGCCGCGCCTATCTTCAAACAAAGCGTTTCGACAAGGCACTTGCAGCCTTTGACGAACTCGCCCAGGCCGACCCCAATTCGCCCTGGACCCATCTTCTGAAAGGCCAGGCCTATGACGGTTTAGCCGATTATGACAAGGCAATCGAAGAGTTCAAGGCCGCCGTGCAACAGCAACCCAACGACGCAACCGGCTGGTTTTCGCTGGGTTTCGTCTACTGGAAAACCCGCCGGCTGGCTGAGGCGGAGGTAGCACTCGCAAAGGCAGTAAACCTGGATCCTGCTTTTCTGGAAGCAAAGTTCTATCTTGCCGATGCCTATTTGAGCGCTCAGAAGCCCCAGGAATCGATACCACTTCTGCAAGCAATCCTTGGTCGCGATCCGAACTACGTCCGCGCCAGACTCGATTTGGGAAAAGCATTCTTCCAGTTAAACCGCTATCCAGAGGCAGCGACTGAACTGCAAGCAGCACTGCGCCTGGAGCCGGACCGCGCCGAAGCTCACTATCAACTCGCCCGCGTATACCAAAAACTCAACGAACCAACCAAGTACCAGCAGGAACTGGAAGTGGTGAAGAAACTCAAGGCCAGCAAACTGCGCGATGACGAAAGCGTGCTGGCCGCTACCGGCGCCAGGGGCGACGCAACCCAGCAGCTGGGGCTCTCCCCAGCAAAAGCCCGATGAAAAGTTTCCCGGTGTGGATCGCACAGATCACCCTCGCAGCAGCTCTCTCTCCAGGCCAGACAGCCGGTGGATCTTTGCCTCTACCGGATGTCTACCTGGTGACGATCGATACGCTACGAGCCGACCATATCCACTGCTATGGAGACGACAAAATTAAGACCCCGGCCCTGGATTCTCTCGCGCAGGATGGCATTCGCTTCGCACAGGCATTCACGCCAAGTCCAATCACGAATACTTCTCACACCAGCATTCTGACCGGTCTGCTGCCCAGTGTGCATGGGGTCACCGACTTCGGGGTCCCGCTCAAGAAGACTTTCCCGACCTGGGCCGAATTACTGAAGAATGATGGATACCAGACAGCCGCGTTTATTGGCGCTGTCATTCTCGACGCGCATACCCTTGCGCCCGGGCTCGACCGAGGCTTTGACTACTATGACAACTTTCCGGCGCACGCACCGGCCGGGGAGCATTGGGGATACGTGGAACGCCGCGGCATGGATGTCGTGCATCGCGCCGAAACATGGATGAATTCACAGGGTAAGAAACCTCGCTTCGTCTGGGTCCATCTATACGATCCTCATGATCCGTACGAGCCACCGCCGCCTTATTCGCAAATCTACAAAGACCGTTTGTACGATGGCGAGATCGCTTATGCAGACGCCGCGCTGGGAGACTTGCTCAATTATTTGAAGCATGAGAACCGATACCGGAACGCATTGATTATCGTGGTGGGTGATCATGGCGAAGGACTCGGAGAACACGGCGAGCAGACTCACGGTATCTTTCTCTATGATTCGACGACTCATGTGCCCCTGATCATCAAGCCGCCCGGCGCGCAGAGTGAGAAAGTGATTGAGGCACAAGTACAAACAACCGACATCCTGCCCACGGTTCTCGATCTGCTCAGGATTTCTCCGCCGTCGACAACTGGCAACCGCTCTCTTGCTCCGTATTTTACGGAAACGAAACCGAACGACAGGGTGGTCTTTGGCGAAACGGATTATCCGTTGCGCTTCGGATGGGCGCCGCTGCGCGCGGTCCGCAGCGGCGGATTCAAATTCATCGAAGCACCGCGGCCGGAACTCTACGACCTCGGGACAGATCCGGCGGAACTCAAGAATGAATATGAGCCGTGGAATGCAACCGTACAAGAGCTCCGCGCCGAGATTGCTTCGTCTGCGATGCGGCCGCCAAGCGTCTCGTCCTCCACCGGTGCGGCGGGAAAGGAAACGCTTAACCAACTTCGCGCCCTGGGCTATTTGGGGCCCGGTGATGCGCACAGCTCCACCAACGTTCCTGAATTGTCGTCGCTGCCGGATCCGAAAGACAAAATCGAAGAGCAGAACCTGCTGCATTCCGCAATGATGTTGGTGGACGAAGGCCGTTCCCCGGATGCCCGGCTGCTGCTGGAGAAGGTTTTGCTTCTGAATCCCGATTCTCACGCCGCTTTGCGGCAACTGGGAGAGTTGGAGTTCCCTGCCGGCGACTACCGCAAGGCGGCCGACCATCTTGCCCGCGCACGGGAGATGCAACCCGATGACCCGTTGGCTGCATTCTACGAGGGAGAGTCACTCGATAAGCTAGGTGACTCGCAAGGGGCTCGCAAGGCGCTCGAAGACTCAGTCAAACAGTCTCCGGGACAACTTGACGCTCGCCTCCTGCTGGCGCGCATCGACTTGAAATCCGGCGATCGGGCCGCTGCGGTAGATCAACTCGAAGCGGTTCTGGTTTTGAATCCGGTTAACCAGGAGGCATTGCTCTCGCTGGCCACGGAATATCTTCGAGACCGGCGATTCGCTGATGTGGTGGAGTTGCTGGAACCGCACGCGCAAGATGCCTCCATCAGCGCGGATGCCCTTCAGCTGCTAGTTCAGGCTTATGTTGGCCTGGGCCGTAACTCCGATGCTGAAAGAGTACAAGCCCGCGTGCAGGCTCTCGAACACCACCCCTGAAACGGCTGCTGCCGGAACACCCAGGTCTCAAAAGCGAGACCTGGGCCACCCACTCAAAGTCTGCAGGTCGCAGCCCTATTTCAGGAAGAATTTAATGGCAAAACTAAACGAAGCAGTGCTCGACAAAGCTATTTCTGGGCTACGTTGTTCGCGGACCCTTGGAATATCTGGGTGAGAACATGTCCGTGCATCTGCTTTGGCTGCTCAATGCCATACAAGGAGAGGATCGTAGGCGCAATGTCGTAAACGCTTGCTTCAAGCCCCATCAACCGCAGATCGTGCTTGATATCGGGTCCCATGGCAAAGAACGTTCCCGGGACTTCATCTCCATCCGCAAAGTCATGCTTGGCGATCACAGGCGTGGTCTTCTCGTGGTCCATGTGCATGTGGGGGTCGGTCTGTTCGAACTCGCGCAATGGCTTGATGCCATGATCCGAGACGATGAAGAGGTACGTGTTGTCGTCTATGTGCTGCAACACGGCGCCCAGAACTTTGTCGAAGGCAATGTATTGGTTGGGAAACGCATCTTCACGGACTGCATTGATCTTCGGGTTATACCCTGCGTTGTAAGGAGCGATGGGATAGAGCCAGTGGCCGGTGCGATCTTCACAGGACTGTCCGAGCCAGGTGAACTGGGTGGGATGGTTCTCTAAAAGATAGTCGAACAATTTTGTCTGCTGGCTGCGGATCAAATCTACTTTCTTCAGCCACGCGTTAATGACCTCAGATTCATGGCCCGCAAGCTCCTCAGCCGAGGGCATGCGCTCGCAGTCGACGTAATAGTCACCTACATTCTTGATCAACTCGGGCTTCAGCGATGCGGGATATACGGCAGCTCCGCCTTCTACCTCGGACAACTTGGGAGCACACAAGACGCCGTCCTCACAGTTTTTTCCACGGGTGAGCATACCGCTGACCATATAGCCATTCACCGGCATCACGGGAAAAGTCGCAGGCACATTCGCCATGCCTACGGTGATGTGGTTCTTGGAAAGTATCGACCAAATCGGCTCTTCTTTGAGCATGTTGGTGTTGGCAGTGACGCCGCCGACGATGAAGCCAGTGATACCATGCTCTTCCGGGGTCGTGCTGGTGAAGAGCGTGCTGTAAACTCGCGGGCAGTTGGGTGCAGAAACCGTGCGCAACTTTCCGTATGCACCTCGCTTGATGACGCTGGTCAGGTTAGGCATCTTGCCCTGGAGAATCAGCGGGCGAAGGACATCCATCTCCATACCATTCACGCCAATCACCACCACTCGCGGCTTCGGCTTCGCGCTGCCAGGAGTCTGTGCCAACAGGAACGGCGTAGTGAGGAGCAAGGATGCGGCGAGTGTTCTGAAGACTTTAACCATCATAGGAAAAACTCCGAAATGCGGGATCGGTCTAAGCAGACGGTTGCTCTCCCCATCGTACCTGAGAGCCTACCGCCGGGTTCCAATTTCAGTTTCATTGCCAGACGGCGAAGCGCCCGCTTTTGCCGGGCGCTTCGCCGCATATTTTGCTCCGATGATCAGAAAAGGATCTTCAGGGCGACCTGGATCTGACGCCCATCGTTAGCGCTGGTAATCTTCCCCAGCGTTGGTGGCGAGGCTATGTTATTGCCAGGAGGTGCAAAGTAGGGAGTATTCCAGGCATCGAAGAATTCGCCCCGGAATTCCAGATCAGCCTTATCAAACATATTGAAATGACGCAGTACAGCCAAATCTGTATTCGACTGACCAGGTGCATCCAGGATGTTACGCCGTGAATTGCCGAAGGTCGGAGCGGCGGCCGACCCGGCAACGGAGAAGCAGTTTTGGTTGAACCAGTTGGTGACACTCTTCTGGCCAACGCCGCTGCAGCTGCGGTTGGGGCGAGGAGAGGCGGAGTTGGTGTTGGAGAAATCCGGACCAAGAACAACGAAGGGGTAGCCGGTCTGATAGGAGGGGATTGCTGATACTTCCCATCCACCCACAACCGCACTCACGATGCTTTTGTCGTTAAGAAATTGTCTTCCCTTACCAAAGGGCAGATCGTAGATCGCGTTGACCACGATCCTTTGGCGCGCATCGGTATAGGACCGCGACCACTCGAACGCCAGGTTGTTGTCGTCCTGCGGCAGGTTGCTGCCGTTGGCGCCGGCGCCAAAGCCTTCGTCGCCCTCGGAGTTGTCGAGGGATTTGGCGAAGGTGTAGGAGGTGAGCAGATTGAGCCCATGGCTCAGCCGCTTGGTCAGTTTGAACTGGAAGGCGTTATAGCTCGAGGACCCGTCCGAGGTCGTGAACAGCGAGGTCCCCAAATCGACATACGGACGGCGCGACTGCACAGGGGTTGTGCCCGGTTCGGCCTGGTTGCCGGAGAGATGCAGGTTTCCGATCTTGGTCCCCTTGGTTCCGATATAGGCAATATCCATTGCCCAGTCTGGGGAAAGTTGGCTTTGAATGCCGAAACTCCACTGCTGGAAATAAGGCGCCAGGTAGTGGGGCTCGACATACAGAGAGATGAATTGGTTGTTCAGCTTGGGAATGCCCGAGGCGCCAAATACGTTCTCGCTGGTCGCAGCCGGCACCTGTCCTGGGGAAGTCACATACAGCTGTGACGGAGAAAACACCGGGTTGTCGTCGACGAAATGCTGGTTATTGAAGTTAGGCAAGTCGTAGAACAAGCCGTAGCCGGTGCGCACCACCAGTTTGTCCGATCCGGTTGGACGAAAAACTATTCCGAGGCGTGGTGCGAAATCGTGGTGTACGGGAAAGATCAGGGTCTGCCGTGTGCGGCCGGTGAAGCCCAGCTGCGCCCGTTGCATGGATGTAGCAATTAAACAGCGCCCGTCGGTGGTAGTTAGATACGAGTAGGCCGAATCGGTGCAAAACGAGTCGTTCTGCGCATCGGGCGCCGCTGTCACCAGGGTAGCGTTGCCCGGCCCGCTGAACTTGGGCCCAGTCGGCACCAAGGTCACGTAATTGTTGTGCTTGTCGATCGCCGGCCGGCGGTACTCCCAACGCATGCCGGCGTTGAAGGAGAGGTTTTCGCTCATCTTGACGTTATCCTGGAAGAATAAGCTAATGAAGTCGCCGCCAACCTGGTTCGTGTTCTCAAAGTGCAGGCTGCGATTGGCGCCGTGGGGAGCGCCGAGCAGGAAGTCGGCGAAGTCGGAGGCGCTGGAGACGCCACCATTCAGCTCGCCGGCCACCGCGGCATACTGGCCGTTGAAATCTAACTCGCCATGCGGGGAGTAGGGCGCCTCCTCACCAAGCACCTGCCAGGGTTGAATATCCGCCCCTGCAATGATCGTCTGTTTGCCACGAGTAATCGTGACAGTGTCTTGATATTTCTCCACCATATCCGGGCTGATCACCGGGCGGTAGTTGGAGTCGCCAATGGCCTCGAAGTTCGTGAATTCAAAAGGTGGGAAGCCTTCAAGGGACGGTGACAACGCAGTCAAGCCCTGGATTCCAAAGTTTTCCATGAAGCCGGCGGGCCGGGGACACGATGCGCAGTTGTTGATATCGGTGTCGCGCTGGAAGCCGAACAGCGCCTCGTTAAGAAGACGCGGGCCAAAGGTATGGGTCCAGCCAATGGCCACATTCTGCCCGCGGAAATAGAGCGTGTCGCCAAAGCCCGGCAACGTGCTGTACGCGCCGGTGCTGGTAGGGGTCACGATATTAGCCTGGCCGAGGATGTACCGCCCAAACACCTGGTCTTTCTCGCTGATGGCGTAGTCAACACGCGCGTCGTATTGGTCATCGTAGCGGGTCGTCGGCTCTGAGTTGATGTAGTTAACGCCGGCGCTTCCTGTCAGGTTGGGCAAAGGGAAGGCATTTAGCGAAAGCACATGGGCGGCCACCGGATCGATGGTGGTGATCTGGTTGCCCGGAATAGGGGTGCCGACAAGTATGGACTGGCCTGCGTTGGCGCCGCTGGTACATGTGGTTGTAGTCTCACTCGATGGATAGAAGAGCTGGCCGCTGTCGTAGTTATAGGCTGCTGGACCGCCCGCTCCGCACAAGTTGGCGGTAGTTCCTGTCAGCAGGCCGCTGAGGTCTCCCGCTCGTTGGGCTGCGGTGGGCACCACGGAGGTTGCGGATGCCCCTTGCACCAGGCGCAAGCCTTCATAATTGCCAAAGAAGAAGAGCTTTTTCGACCTCCAGATGGGGCCTCCAAGCGCTGCGCCGTACTGATTCCGGCGAAGCTCTGGCTTAATCGGGTTGAAGTAGTTCGAAGCGTCCAACACGTCGTTACGGAGAAACTCATAGAGCGATCCGTGGAACGAATTTGTGCCGGATTTTGTGATCAGGTTGATGGTTGATCCGGCCGTTTTGCCGAAGGCCGCGTCGTAAATATTGGTCTGGATCTTGAATTCCTGCACTGCATCCGGCGACGGCTGAACGGCGAACCCGCCAAAGGTCAGGTTCCTCGAGTCAACCCCGTCGATCAGGGTGTTGTTGCTCGACGAGCGAGCCCCGTTGGCGGCGTAGGTGGATTCGCTAAAGGGTGATCCGAAGCTGGAATTTGCGAAGCCGCCGCTGACGCCACCCGCTCCCGCGTCTGGTACGGTTCCAGGAACCAGAATTGCCAGCGCTCCGAAACGACGCACATTCAGCGGAAGATCGACCACTTCGCGCTGGTCAATCACCGTGCCAACGCTGGCGCTGCTGGTATCGACAAGCGGCGCTGCAGTCGTTACTTCGACCGTCGAATCGACCGAGCCTATCTGCAGTTTGACGTCCTCACGCGCCTTTTGATTCACCGCCAAGACGATTCCTTTGAGCTCCTCGGTTTTGAAGCCGGGCGCCTCTACGGTAACGGTATATCCGGCCGGGGCCAGGCTGGGAAAGCTGTAGTTCCCAGAACCATCGGCTGTGGTATTCGTAACTACGCCCGTAGCAACGTCGGTTACCTTGACTTTTGCCGAAGGAATTGCGGCTCCGCCTGCATCGGTCACCGTGCCATAGAGGTTCGCGGAGCTTTGCGCACCGCATGGAAGCGTCGCCAGACAACATATGAGCAGGGCCAGTCCAATCAATGAAAGACGAGGAATCGATGGTACTTGCGCCTTGAGCTTGTTCACAGGCCAACCCCTTTTTGTGTTCGTTATGTGCTGGTTCAGGTAACGCGGAAGACTCGCACCGCGGGCAAACCTCCGCCGATACACGCATTACTGCGATCGAAAAATTGCCAGGAACCTCTAAAAGATAAGGGCCCAATTATACGAACAATGTTGTCGCCGGGACCGGGTGCAGTTGACTGATCTTAATGAGGGATGAAATCTGAGTCAATTACAAAAACAACTTTTTTTTAGAGCGTGAATTAAATACCTTTTGGGCGTCCAGTCAGATCCTTTGGACTGATCAGCCCGGACAGAAGGTCAGGTCCGGAATTCGTATCGCGGCAACAGCGTGACGGCGACGCGACGGCGCCGGGGACGCGGAAGATCGGCGATACCCAAAAGGCCGGCTCGCGCCGGAATGATTGGAGACTCGGGGCCGCCAAACCGAAGCGGGTTTCCCCAGTCATACTCGCTAACATTGGAACCCCTCCGACGGCCTTCGTTGTCGCAGCTGCAAAAAGGAATCACCTTTGGTGGGCTAGAAGGCTATGACTCCTCCGGTTGGGATGAACAATCTGCTTTCCGTTACGTTTGGTGTTGCGGAAACGTAGAAGGGTGAGATTTGACTATCCCACCCTTCGCAAAAGAACGCGAAGGATGGGGCACCCGTCGATTGGTGATGGGGATAGACAAGGCTGCGGAAAAGCCGAGTTGGGCGGAAAAGATCCCACCGGCTTCAGTCATTTATTACAGCAATTGGAATATCTAGGGAACCTGTATTACAACAATTGGAATATCCAGGCTTGGCGAATATCGCTCAGAGCCGTCACCCTATTTCGCGTACAACACTGAAAAACAAAGTATTTGCCTGCGGCGTTGCCCGGGTGCGACTATCTGAGACACCTATGGATCGTAGAAAATTTTTGCAGACCACCGCTGCTTTGACCGTGATGTCCACAATGCGCGGCAATGCCGGAACTCGCCTACCGATCGCGATGGCGGTCGAGTACAACATGCTACCCGAGAAGATGTCGATCATGGAGCGCTTTCAGCTGGCCAAGGATAGCGGGTTTGAACGGATCGAGTGCCCCACCACGCGCGACCAAGGGGATGCCGAGACGATGAAGGCCGCTTCCGAGAAAACCGGGCTGCCGATCCATTCGGTCATGAACATGGACCATTGGGCTTATCCGTTTTCTTCGGCCGATCCGGCAGTGGTGGAGAAGAGCCTGGAGGGAGCACGCGTGTCCCTCAAGAACGCGCACTTATGGGGAGCTTCGACGGTGCTCCTCGTGCCTGCCGTGGTCAACGCCCAAACCACCTATAAGGAAGCTTACGAGCGATCTCAAGTGGCTATTCGCAAGCTGATTCCGCTGGCAGACGAGTTGAATGTGACCCTCGCGCTGGAGGAAGTGTGGAATAAGTTTCTGCTAAGCCCGCTCGAGTTTGCCCGTTATATCGATGAGTACGATTCGCCGCGAGTGCGCGCCTACTTTGATGTGGGGAATGTCGTGCTGTACGGCTATCCGCAGGACTGGATTCGGACGCTGGGCAAGCGTATCGCCAAGTTGCATATCAAGGACTTTTCCTTCCGGCGGGTTGCGGGCACCGACAACTCAGTGGCAGCCTGGGTGCCGCTGGGCGAGGGCGACATTGACTGGACAGCCGTGTACGAGGCGCTGCACGACGCCGGTTATCAAGGTACGGCGACCCTGGAACTGGATCCCGGAGATGCAGTCTACTTGAAAGAGATGCGCCACCGGTTTGGACTAATACTCACGGGCGAGATGCCCAAGAAGGCTATAGTCAACTCATGAAATTCATCCGTGCGTGTGTTCTGCTGGTGGCCGGCCTAGCGCCCTTGTCCGCTTTCGGACAAGCGCCGGTTTCGCAGTTGCCCGATGGGCCGAACCGCGAAACCGCGCAACGCATCTGCTCCGGCTGCCATTCGGTGCAAATGTTCTTGGGCCGGGGGATGACACGGGAACAATGGGGCGGGGTTGTCTCCAATATGATCGGCCGGGGCGCGAAGATCTCAGACCAGGAGTTCGACCAGGTGGTCAACTATCTAGGCACGGCGTTGCCGCCTGGCAAGCAGGCGGGCGGGGGCGCCACGGCTGCCAAGACGGCCCCGGTGCATAAGAAAAGCCTGATCGACGAGGTTGGCGCCAATGACAAGCAGGTCGTCGACGAAGATGCGGCGGCACGCGGCAAGACGGTGTATATCGCACAATGCATCACTTGTCATGGAACACGGGCTCGCGGGGGCGAGCGCGGCGCCGACCTGGTGCGATCGTTAGTGGTTCTTCATGACCGCTACGGAAGCACCCTCGGGCCTTATCTTGCGCAGGGCCATCCGGCGGGAAAGCCAGTTGCGTTGAGCCAGGATCAGATTGTGGATTTGTCCCACTTCCTGCATCAGCAGGTGGGCGATACGTTGAGAACTGGACCTTACAACAACCCGTTGAACATCCTGGTGGGAGATGCCAACGAAGGCAAGGCTTTCTTCTACGGGGCAGGAAAGTGCAGCCAGTGCCACTCTACGACGGGGGACCTGGCGCACATCGCTAGCAAATATGATCCTCCCAGCTTGCAGTTGAAGGTGGTGTTTCCGCAGGACCGTGCCGTGGCCCGCACAGGACCTGCGAGTCCGCGTAAACCGCTTACTGTGACGGTCACTACCGCGCGCGGCGAAAGCGTAACCGGGATACCGATCGAGCTTGACGATTTCAATGTTTCGCTGCGCGACGCATCCGGCCAATATCACAGCTTCGCACGCGGACCCGGCGTCAAAGTGGAGAAGCATGATCCGTATGCGGCACACGTGGCGCTTCTGGACGAATACACCGACAAAGAGATCCACGATGTAGTGGCCTACCTGGAGACCTTGCAGTGAATTTACTTAAGGCGATTACTCTGGCTTTGCTCGCACTGTCGCCCTTGCCCGGTTGGAGCGTGGGTCGTGATGGGATTTCCGATGGCGGGCTGGACCCTTCCGTGTTGTCGCGTCCGCCGGTGGATTCCTGGCCGACCTATAACGGCGACTACTCAGGCCGGCGCTTCAGTACGCTGACCAAGATCAACGATCAGAATGTGAAGTCGCTGAGCCTGGCGTGGATGCATCAGTTGCCCCGGACCGGAGCTGCTCCAGGCGGCCGCTTGGCGGGCACTCCGATTTTGCTGAATGGGGTAATGTATATCACTTCACCCGATAAAGTGTGGGCCCTGGACGCACGGACAGGCCTCGAACTGTGGGCTTACACCTGGACGTCCAAAGGCGGCATTCACCTGGGGAACCGGGGAGTCGGCATCTATGGGAAGGCGCTGTATTTCGAGACGCCGGATTGCAACCTGGTCTCTCTGAACCTGGCCGATGGCACGAAGCGCTGGAGTCAGCCGATCTGCGATCTGGATCAGATGTATTACGCCTCAGTGGCGCCACTGGTGGTCAAGAATCACATTCTCATCGGGGTCAGCGGGGACGACCTGGATCGGCCAGGCTATGTAGAGGCGCGCGATCCGGAGACCGGTGCACTGCAGTGGCATTGGTCGGTGGTGCCGAAGCCGGGCGAACCCGGTTCAGAAACGTGGCCGAATGCCGAGGCGATGGCGCATGGAGGCGGCATGACGTGGATATCGCCCACGTATGATCCGGACTTGAACTTGCTGTATGTGGGCACGGGGAATCCGCAACCCGTTATGGCAGCCAAACAGCGAGAGGGCGCCAATCTATTCACGACATCGATTGTGGCGTTGCATGCGGACAGCGGCAAACTAGCGTGGTATTTTCAGCCCTCTCCGCACGACACGCACGACTGGGATGCAGTGGAAACGCCGGTGCTGTTTGACGCAGAGATGGACGGCAAGCCGCGTAAGCTGTTAGCCCAGGCAAGCCGCAACGGCTGGTTTTTTGTGCTGGACCGGGAAACCGGAAAGAATTATGTCAGCGCGCCCTTTGTCAAAACAAATTGGACCAAAGGTGTGGATGCGAAAGGACAACCGATTCCCGATCCGGCCAAGGAGCCGCAAATTGCCGGCACGCTGGTTTCGCCAAACGCGGAAGGCGGGGTGAATTGGCCTCCGCCGACATACAGTCCGGCCACGGGTTTGTTTTATGTCAACGCTACTCACTCTTTTGCCATTTATTACATTTTTGACGATAGCGACAAGCCTGAGGGCTGGGGCGGTAATGAACTGGGAAACTGGGATGAATCGATGCTGCAGGCGCTGGACTATCGCACGGGGAAAATCAAATGGAGCCATAAGTGGGAGACTTCGGGAATTGACAGCGGGCTGCTGAGCACCGCGGGGAACCTGGTGTTTGCCGGCGATCCAAGCAACAACCTGGTAGCGCTCAATGCGACCACCGGCGAGCCGCTGTGGCATGCCAATCTCGGCAGTCCGGTATCGAACGGCGCTATCACCTACGAGTTGGATGGGCACCAGTATTTAGTGGTGGGCGCGGGCGACAAATTGTACGCGTTTGTTATGAACTGACTGAGTCAGTGAGCGGGCGCGATCGTATACCTATCCGGCTGCTTGTCGAATGTCTGTTTGCAGCCGGCGCAACAGAAGTAGAACGATTTGCCGTCGAATTCTGACTTATATTTCGCAGCGCCTACGTCCACGGTCATTCCACAGATCGGATCTTTCACTTCCTGGGCTTCCTGATTCTGCACGACTCTTCCCCTGTTCAACTGGACAATCTCGGCCAGGATGCTGACCGCGATCTCCTCTGGCGAACCAGTCGGAATGCTCGTCCCCGCAGGCGCCCGCACTTGATCCAACCTTTCGGCGCTTATTCCTCGTTCGCCCAGATGTTGAAGAACCTTTGCCGCCTTTGCTTTGCTGGAAACGAACGCCACATACGAAGCGCCGGTCTCGAGCGCATGTTCAAGCGCCTCCTCGTCGCACTCTCCCTGCGTGGACACAACAATGAAAGTTTGCGGCCCGATCTTGAGCCTGCCCAAATCCAGATCCGCCTGCACCCAATCCGCGTCCGGATAGCTCTCCCGATCCGCCTGCGGCGCCGCAACGGAAACCTTGTAGCTAATGGCCTTTCCGAGCTTAGCCAAAGTCTGGCCAACCGGAGAACGACCCAGGATCAAGATGTGCGGCTTGGGTAGGACAGGCTCGATATAGATGTCGAGTGTGCCGCCGCTGTGACACGTCATGTTGTAGTCCACGATGCCCTCCTCGGAGGATGACGTTGGGCTGATGCGAATCAACCGGGGTTGACCATCCTCGAGCGCCTTGAGCGCCTCCTTGATCACTACAGGCTGTGCACAGCCGCCGCCGATCCAACCCCAAACTGTGCCGTCAGGAAAGATAATTGCCTTGTCGCCAGGCTTGCCCGAGATCGGCGAGAGATAGCGCACGACCACGGCTACTGCGAAGGACTCGCCGTTCGCCAGTAGCTCACTCGCCTTGCTCAGGAATTGATCGAACACCTCGACATCTCCTATCGCTTCTACAGATATCTCTCCAAGGCCAGCAGACTCTCCAGATTGTGCGCCGGAGCAAAGACGTCCACATGTGGAAGAGCGGCCGCCATACCTCGGGTAACCGGTCGATAGTCTTTGAGTCCCAGCAGCGGATTCAACCATAGAATTCTTTGCGCACGACGCCTGGCAGCTCGCAATTGCGCCGCCAGTACTTCCGGCTCGCCGGTATCCCAACCGTCACTCAGAATGATGAAAGTGGTATCGCGCGAGAGTAGTTTTCTTGCGTAGAGCTGGTTAAATTGGCGAAGCGACTCGCCGATTTTTGTGCCGCCCGACCAGCCTATGGCCCGCTGCGAAAGTCTTCGCAGGGCCTCGGCGAGTTGCCGGGTGCGAAGCAGGTCAGTGATCTCGACGAGATTGGTGCTGAACAGAAAGGTGTCCACACGGTGAAAGTGCGCCTGGAGAGCATAGGCAAACCGCACCAGAAACAGGCTGTAGAAATTCATCGAGCCGCTGATGTCGAGAAACACTACCAGCTTGTTCTTCCTTGGCTTTCTGCCCTTATAAGCCAGGGCGATCGGTTCGCCGCCATAGGCGATGCTTCGCCGGATGCTTCTGCGAAGATCTACGCGACCGGCGAGGTTGCTCATCACGAGCCTTCGCGAGAGGCGCCGGCTCATGCGCCGTAAAAGGCGCAGAGAGAGCTCTTCCAGAGCGGCCAGGTCATCCGGAGGCACCTCGGAGAAATCCACCTTCTTCAGCCGCTGCTGCGCACTCGCTCCATAGACCGCTCTGCCTTCACCTTCTCGCGCTGCGCCGTCGCTGCCGAGTTGATCGAGGAACACCGTTGAGCCCGCCTCCTGCCCTTGCGTGCCCTTTTTGGAAGGTCCCTTGCGGTCGCCTGAAGCAGTTCGCGGCCTGGATCGCGATTCGCTCCAGAACTCCGCGAAAAGCTGGGGAAATAATTCCCATTCCTCCCTGGACGAGCACAGCGTTGCCTGCAATACGAGGGCAAAGGTTTCCGGATTTTCGACGTCGATGGTTTTGGCTGCTTCCAGACGCCGTGAGTGTTCCAAGCAGGTCGTTGAATAGGCCGTGCGATCTCAAGAAGCGGCAGAATTCTACGATGGAGGCAGCCAGACGCTCGGATTGTTCCTGCCGCATTGTGCCCTCCCTGCCGCCCTAGAACGCCTGGGGCAGAAGCTTATCGATCCCCGCAGCCTTGAGCTTCGCGACATCTTCCATGGACTTCGCCACGCAGCCCATCGTGGCCTCAATCACTTCCGCATCCAGACGGTGGCTTCCCAGAGAGACCACGGCCTGAGCACAATCCAAAGTCTCCGCCACCCCGGGGGGCTTGGCCAGATCAAGCTGGCGCGTTGCCTGAACGTACCGCACCACTTGCCTACCCAGTTCCTCTTCAATGCCGGGCAGCCTGGCGCGCACAATTCTCATTTCTTTCTCGAAGCTGGGATAGTCAATCCAGTGGTAGAGACAGCGGCGCTTCAAGGCGTCGCTCAGTTCCCGGGTGCGGTTCGAGGTGAGAACCACATAAGGGATATGCCTGGCCTGGATGGTGCCCAGCTCGGGAACGCTAATCTGGAAGTCGGAGAGCAGTTCGAGCAGAAAGGCCTCGAATGCTTCGTCGGCGCGATCGATCTCGTCAATCAGCAGCACGGGCGAAGCGTCTTGAGCAAGGATGGATTTGAGCAGCGGCCGCTCGAGCAGAAACTCGCGGCTAAAGATGTGTCTTTCTTTTTCTTCAATCGTCTGCTGGGTTCCTTCCTGAATCCTGATGGCCAGTAATTGTTTCTGATAATTCCACTCGTAGACGGAGGAACTGACGTCCAACCCCTCATAACACTGCAGCCGGATGAGTTGGGTGCCCAACATCGCGGCCAGAATCTTGGCCACTTCGGTCTTCCCCAGACCCGCGTGACCCTCTATCAAAAGCGGCTTGCGTAAGCTTTGTGATGAGGTAAACCGCGGTGGCCAGGGATCGGTCCGCGATGTAGCCCAGCCGCTCGAAGCTTCGCATAAGAGCATCCGGGTCTCTGGCGGACTCTTGCTCAGGCTGGGCTGGTAAGGCTGGCATGATGGACCGGTCCCGCTGCCTGACTTCAGGATTCGCGGTGAAAGGCTCCTTTTGCCGCGGCCCACGCCACGGAAGCAGCGTTGATGGGCGCGACCTCAACTGCGGCTGCATCCGCGGGTTGTTGCAGTTGTGCCTGAAAGTTCTTGATGAATTGCGCAAACATGATGTTCGAGACTTCGCTGATCACGCGCGATCCCATCTGCGCCAGGATGCCCACGACGTTGACCTCGGAAACACTTGTTACCTCCGTGCCGCCATCGTCTAGCCCACGCAGTTTGCCCGTCATCTTCATCGACGCGCTGCCCCGGCCTCTTACGTCCTGCCCTTTGCCGAGGATTTCGAGCTCGTGGTTCTCCGGGTCGTTACGAACGATCTCCAGCTCCCCCTTGTAATCCGTCGCGCTGGGACCCACCTTCACGCTGATCGTACCTTTGTAGGTCTTCTCGTCCACCTGCTCGGTAATCTTTGCGCCGGGCACACAGGCGGCAACTCTCCGTGGATCACTGAGCAGGCTCCAGACTTTGTCGATCGGTTCTTTCACCTGAAAGCTCTTTTCAATTTTTATCGCCATAGCTAAGCGACCACGCCTTTCTCCTTGAGGATGTTCCACACCTTCCAGGGCGCGATCGGCATATCGATGTGCTTCACGCCCAGGTGGGCGAGCGCGTCGACGACGGCGTTGACGAAAGCTGCCGGAGAGCCCACGTTGGGCGACTCGCCCACCCCCTTGGCGCCGAACGGATGGTGCGGCGATGGGGTGCATGTCTTGCCTGTCTCCCACACAGGGGTCTCGACCGCCGTCGGCAGCAGG
Organism: uncultured Acidobacteriaceae bacterium; assembly: GCA_963826875.1. Classification (GTDB taxonomy): domain Bacteria; phylum Acidobacteriota; class Terriglobia; order Terriglobales; family Acidobacteriaceae; genus PALSA-350. The sequence goes on from CAWGYP010000009.1 coordinate 130,531, forward strand.
TAGTCCATAAAAGTTCCTCCCTGCACGTTGCCGTTCTCGTCGTAGTCGATCTGCTGCATAAAGGCGATGGCCAGGCCCTCGGTCAACCCGCCATGGATTTGGCCTTCGACAATCATGGGATTGATGATGTTGCCGCAGTCGTCCACGGCTACAAAGCGGCGAACCTTGACCTCGCCGGTGCCTTTGTCGATATCCACGACGCAGATGTAAGTGCCGAAAGGAAAGGTGAGATTGGGTGGATCGTAATAGTCCACTGCTTCCAGGCCGGCTTCCATGCCGGCCGGCATGTTGGTGTAGGCGGCAAACGCAATGTCCTGGATGGTCTTGGATTTGCTGGGCGCGCCTTTGACGAAAAACTTGCCCGGCTCCCAATCCAGATCTTCTTCACTGCATTCCAGTAAATGCGCGGCGATCTTCTTGCCTTTGTCGCGGATCTTACGCGCCGCCATGGCTGTGGCCGCGCCAGAAACGGGTGTGCTGCGGCTGGCGTAGGTTCCCAAACCATAGGGCGCTGTGTCAGTGTCGCCTTCCTCCACGGTCACATCGGCGGCCGGGATACCTAACTCCTGGGCGACAATCTGGGCATACGTCGTCTCATGCCCCTGGCCCTGGCTCTTGGTTCCCATGCGGCACATGGCCTTGCCGGTGGGATGAATGCGAATCTCGCAGCTGTCGAACATCTTGATGCCGGCTATGTCGAAGGTATGGGCAGGCCCGGCGCCAACCACTTCGACGAAGCTGGAAATTCCAATGCCCATCAACTCGCCCTTATTGCGCTTCTCCTGCTGTTCCTTCCTCAGCGCCTCGTAGCCGACCAGTGTCCAGCGCTACTTTCATGGCAGCATCGTAGTCTCCGCTGTCATAGGACCAGCCGAGCGGAGACTTATAGGGAAACTTCTCCGGGGGGATGAAGTTTTTCCGCCGCAACTCGACCGGATCCATCTTCAATTCCTGCGCCAGAACATCGACCGCTCTCTCGATGAGATAAGCAGCCTCCGTCACCCGGAACGAACAGCGATAGGCGATGCCGCCGGGCGCCTTGTTGGTGTAAACCCCATCGACTTCGCAAAAAGCAGTGGGATAGTCATAGGCGCCGGTGCAGATGCTGAACAGGCCGGCGGGAAACTTGGTGGGCTGGGCCGCGGCGTTGAATGCTCCATGGTCGGCCAGAGTCTTGACCCGCATGGCCTGGATTTTGCCATCCTTGGTGGCGGCAAGCTCCGCCGTCATGTGGTAGTCGCGCGCAAAGCCGGTGGACTGCAGATTCTCCGAACGCGATCTCGATCCATTTCACCGGCCGTCCGAGGGTCAGCGATGCGACGACAGCGCAGACGTATCCGGGATAAATGGGAACCTTATTGCCAAACCCGCCGCCGATGTCAGGCGAAATCACGCGGATATTGTTTTCCGGAATGCCGCCGACAAGCGCGAACAGCGTGCGATGCGCGTGGGGAGCTTGCGAGGTGAGATAAATGGTGAGCCTTCCGGTCGCGGTGTTGTGGTCGGCGACGCAGCCGCAAGTTTCGAGCGGCGCCGGATGGCAGCGCTGGAAGACAGCATGCACCTTGGCCTTGACCTCCGCGTCGCTCGAAAACCTTGTCCGTGGCCGCCCTGTCGCCCACCTCCCAGTGAAAGATGTGGTTGCTTTTGTCTTCGCGGTCCTCGCGCAGGATGGGTGAGTCGGGATCGAGCGCCTTGTGGGGATCAACCAACACCGGCAGCTCTTCATACTCGACTTCCACTAACTCGGCTGCATCGGCGGCGGTATATTGATCCTCGGCAACCACGAAGGCTACTTCCTGCGACTGAAACAGTACCTTACCGGTCGCCAACACCATTTGCTTGTCGAAGAAGAGGGTCGGCATCCAGGCAAGGCCCGCTTTGGCCAGATCCTCCCCGGTAATTACAGCCAGGACACCGGGCAGCTGTTTGGCCTTCTCCGTGTTGATGCTCTTAAGGCGGGCATGGGCGTACGGACTGCGTACCATGTGTCCGTAGACCATGTCGGGCAGGTTTACATCGTCTACATAGTTGCCTTTACCCTGGATGAAGCGTAGATCTTCCTTGCGCTTGATGGAGTGGCCCATGCCACCGATTTCAGGCGATGTTTGGTAGATCATCTTTGCCTCCCTGCTCCATCTTGCCGGCGGCATACTGTACAGCCTTCACGATGTTCTGATAACCGGTACAACGGCAAAGGTTGCCGGAGATTCCCCAGCGAATCTCTTCCTCGCTGGGATTCTTATTCTTGCCCAGCAGGGCGTAGGACGACATCAGCATGCCGGGGGTGCAGAAGCCGCACTGCAGACCATGCTCCTGCTTGAATCCCTCCTGCAGCGGATGCAGCTTTCCGTTCTGCATCAGTCCTTCCACGGTGAGCAATTCGCAGCCATCGGCCTGGACGGCAAACATGGTGCATGATTTGACGGTCTTTCCATCGAGCAAGACGGTACAGGCGCCGCAATGGGTGGTGTCGCAACCGACGTGCGTGCCCGTGAGTCCAGGAAAGCCGCGGATGAAGTGGACCAGCAACAATCTGGGCTCGACCTGGGCCTCGCGCTCGCGACCGTTCACTTTGACTTTAATCAGTTGCTTCTTCACCATGTCAGGATCCTTTGCGGCCTCCGCAATCTCTATTTACCGGAACGTTCATACGCCCTAGCCAGCGCGCGCCGGGTCAATTCCTTCACTAAGCCCCGCTTGTATTCCACCGGCCCACGCAGATCCGCCGCGGGTTGCGCTTCGCCGGCCGCCAGTTCTGCGGCCTGGGTGATGTTGGCTTCATCCAGTTTCTTTCCGCGCAGAAATTCCTCCGCCTTGACGGCTTTCACCGGCGTTGCGCCGACGTTGGTCAGTCCGATACCAGCCTGCTGGCAGATTCCTCCGCTATCGACGGTCACCTGCGCGGCCACTCCGGCGGTGGCAAAATCGCCAACCTTCCGCTCCAGCTTCAAGTACGCGCCTCCGCTACGCGGGGGCGGTATGGGAATGCGAATCTCGCGGACGATTTCGCCCTGCTGCAACTCGGTGGTGAACAGGGTGACAAAAAAGCTCTCGATGGGCAGCACTCTCTCCCCCTGCGGCCCAACCGCCACCACCTGCGCTCCCAGCGCCAGCATAGTAGCCGGATGATCGTTCGCCGGGTCGCCATGCGCCAGATTGCCTGCCAGGGTTGCCATATTTCGCACTTGCGGATCGGCAATCACGCGGGCGGTGTCGAGAATAATGGGATATTTCGAATGAATCAGTGGAGAGGTCTCCAGATCGGCTTCTCGCGTGAGTCCGCCGATCTTCAGATAGCCGCCCTCTTCCTTGATGTAGGACAGTCCGGGGATTCGGTTGATGTCGATCAGGTAACCGGGGCGAGCGAGCCTGAACTTCATCATGGGAATGAGGCTTTGGCCGCCGCTTAAAATCTTGGCGTCGTCTCCATACTGCTGCAGAAAGGCGATCGCCTCAGGAAGAGTCTGCGGTCTTAGATATTCAAAAGCCGGCGGGATCATGGTCGTCTATCCTCCCATCCAGACTTCCCGTTCAGGCTTCTGGATGCTGACGAAAACGCATGCACGTTGGAACTAGCAGCGCGCATAAGAGTGCTCGCGAGCCCCGAAACGTTATAGCCCTTACAAGGCAGACTGGTCAACGCGGAAGGATCTCGATCGGGCCATGCGCGCGCACTTGCGTAATGCGCACGGGCCCGGCCGTTTTACAGGCAGCATCGCGTGTTTGAAGCGCGTGGCAACAAAGTGCCGGTCTTGCTTAGCGGTCGTTTGAGGCCCACAATGAAAGCAAGTTTTCTCAGGGACGCCGCGTTCCACGCGGAAAGGATACCAAGCTCCTCATGGGACCCGCTCATGGCCTGGATCGCAAATCGTCACCTATTTCAGAAATAGACGTTCTATGGATAACCGCAGGCCTGGGTTGCGACGGGGACACCATCGCGATGACGGCGGCCACGCAGCCAAGTATCGAAGACATTGTTCTGGGAGCCCTGCCCTGGATTCCCAAGGTGAATTTTCACAATCCCTTTCTCACCTTCGATGTGGGCGACGACTTCATGAAGCACTTCCACCTGGCGGCGGAAGGAAAATCGAACCCTTTCATTCTGGTGATGGAGGGCTCGATTCCAGATGAAACCAATAAAGAGGAAGGCTATTGGGCATCTTTCGGCACGGACCCGTCCACAGGTCAGCCCATTACGACTTGTGAATGGATCGACCGGCTGGCGCCGAAAGCCTGGGCGGTCATTGCGGCGGGAACCTGTGCGACCTACGGCGGGATTCATGCCATGGAAGGCAATCCCACGGGATGCATGGGACTGCCGGATTATCTCGGTTGGCAGTGGCGCTCCCAAGGGGATATCCCTATCGTTTGCGTTCCCGGATGCCCCGTTCAGCCGGACAACTTCATGGAGACGCTGCTCTACCTGCTTAACCTGGCCGCCGGGCGCGCCCCTATGATCCCGCTGGACGACGCCCTGCGTCCTACCTGGCTGTTCGGAAGCACCGTACACGAAGGATGTGATCGCGGCGGCTACTACGAGCAGGGGCAGTTTGCCGAAGAATACGGATCGCCGCTCTGTATCGTAAAACTGGGATGCTGGGGCCCGGTAGTGCAGTGCAATGTGGGCAAGCGTGGATGGATGGCAGGCATTGGTGGATGCCCCAATGTTGGAGGTATTTGCATCGGATGTACGATGCCGGGATTTCCTGATAAGTTTATGCCATTCATGAATCAGCCTCCGGGCTCATTGTTATCTTCCGCGGCCGTTCAAACCTATGGCCGGGCCATTCATGCGTTGCGCCGATTTACGCAGGCATCGCTCAATAAGGAGCCCAGCTGGCGACAAAAACGCCGTCTGGAGTGAATCATGTCTTCGTTTGCGCGAACGGTTCCAAAACCCGCGAGCAGGCCTGACGCAGACCTGCCGGATATTGCCGAAGCGGAAGCTGTCCTTCTCGATCTGGCCAGAGTATTTTCCGATCCGGACTCAAACCCGGCCCCCGCCCTGGAGCATTTTGTTGAAAATGGCCAGCAGGAGCAAGGGCCAAACCTCGAGGCCAAATACCGTGCTTTGTTGGAGCAGATACCAGCTGTTGTGTTCATGGCTTCTCTCGACCGGGGTGTCAGTGAGGCATACGTAAGCCCGCAGATTGAAGCATCCCTGGGATATTCGCGAGAGGAATGGCTGGAGGACCCTGTTCGCTGGTACGAACGCATCCATCCCGATGACAAACAACGCTGGAGCCTGGAAGCGGCCGAGATGTTCCTCTCGGGCAAGCCGCTGCGGTCCGCATATCGAGTGATTGCCCGGGATGGCCGGGTTATCTGGTTCCACTGCGACGCCAGAATGATGCGTTGGGAAGATGGCCGGCCGTGGTGTATTCATGGCGTTGCCTTCGACATCTCCGATATCAAACGCATCGAAGAGGAACTGCAGAAAGAACGTAACTTCGTTTCCGCAATTCTGGACACGGTAGGCGCGTTGGTTGTGGTTCTCGATGGCGACGGACGGATCTTACGCTTCAACCCAGCCTGTGAACTCACCACTGGATATTCGATGGAAGAGGTTCAGGGCAAATGTATTTGGGACCTGTTTCTCCCTCCGGAAGAGGTTCATCGGTTCCGGACCACGTTTGAAGTGCTGCGCACTGACCTTCTTCCGCAGGACTATCAGACTTGCTGGGTTACGCGGCACGGAGATAAGCGGCTGATTGCCTGGTCAAGTACCCTGCTTCCGGGCAGTGGGGAGACGACGCAGTACATTATTGCTACCGGGATCGACATCACAGAACGAAAGCACCTGGAAAAGGCCATTCTCGACATTAGTGCGAGAGAACAACGGCGCATTGGGCAGGATTTGCATGATGGTCTCGGCCAGCATCTGACCGGGATTGCCTTCATGGCCAAAGTGCATGAAGCGAAGTTGGCTGAGCAGAAGAGGTCAGAAACTGAGGATGCAGCCAAGATTGTCAAGCTGGTGAACGAAGCGATTCACAAGACTCGCGAGTTGGCCCGGGGGCTGCTTCCGGTAGTTTCTGATTCCCACGGCTTGATGTCTGCCTTGCAGCTCTGGGCTGCTGAAGTAGAAGACCTGTTTGGCGTGTTGTGCCGCTTTCAGTGCGACTCACCGGTGCTGATTCACGATGATACGATGGCCACGCATCTCTATCACATTGCACAAGAAGCGGTAAATAATGCGATCAAGCATGGCAAGCCGCAAAGAGTTCTGATTCAGTTGACGGCGGAACAGGGCCGGGGCACATTGCTGATAAAAGATGACGGGATCGGAATTGCGGAAAATCCTGTGAGTGCCCAGGGTATGGGCTTGCACATCATGAACTATCGCGCGGGCATGATCGGCGGGACACTTGAGGTACGGCGAGATATGACACGTGGAACGATCGTAGCCTGTAACTTTCCGGTGAGAGACAATGGTTAGCACGCTGATGGATCAAGCTGCCAAGTCGCAGGGCGTTATGAAGAAAACTGTTTTTATCGTGGATGACCATCCCCTCTTGCGCCAGGGACTGGCGTTAATGATTAATCGGGAACCGGATCTTACGGTTTGCGGCGAGGCTGAAGAAGCACATATCGCGATGCGAGAAATCGCGGCGAAAAGTCCGGACATCCTGATTGCGGACATCTCGCTGAATGGTCCTGATGGACTGGATCTGTTGAAGAATATCCGTATGTTGTATCCGAACCTTCCTGTCCTGATCCTTTCTATGCATGATGAGTCGGTTTATGCAGAGCGCTCGCTGCGTGCACGGGCTAATGGCTACATCATGAAGGCAGAGGCGTCGGAAAAAGTCCTGGTCGCGGTGCGGCGTATTCTCGGGGGCGACATCTATCTCAGCGATCGCATGGCAAACAAACTGCTTCACCAATACGTCAGCGGGGGTTCGGCGGATGTGAGTTCGCGCCTCTCCACGCTTTCCGATCGTGAGCTTGAAGTCTTCCGCCTGATCGGCGAAGGGCGGAGTACACGCGAGATCGCCGAGAAATTGCACCTCAGCGTGAAAACAGTCGAAACTTACCAGGCTCATCTCAAAGAAAAGCTGTCTCTCCATAGCGGACGCGAGCTGGTTCAACACGCCATTCAAGCGAGCATCAGCGACAAACCCTCCTAAGAGAGAAACTGAAAAACATTTCCAGGAAGGGACCGCTGAACCGCAGATCTCTCCACTTCGCTGCGCTCCGGTCGAGATGACAAAGGGGTGGGCGGCGCTTCCATGGAAGAGCAGTTGCTGAACAGAAGCTGATTTTCGTCGCCGCCTTAGGTCCGGCCAAGGGGCTTCCATTTAGCAGCTGCTCTGCCATGGAAGCACCACCCTCCCCTTTGTCATCTCGACCGGAGCGCAGCGCAGTGGAGAGATCTCTGTGTGGATGCTCTTTCTTGGAAAATGTTTTTCGGTTTCTCTTTCCCCACTACTCATGAGTTCCATCGGGGAAACTCTTATAGCTCTTCAAGTATTTGCTACGAAGAAGAAATAGGGCCACTCCTGCTTGTGAGCCGCATCCGCTTCTGTTTTTATGGCTGGCGACGCGAGAGGAGAACCCAGCATATGGCCGAACAAGCGCCCTACGGACGAGTTACCCAGAAGAAGCCCGCCGTGGCGGAGATACACATACTCTGGATTACAGCTGGCCTTGGTTGTGATGGAGATTCTGTTTCCATTACGGCGGCAACGCAGCCCAGCGTAGAAGATGTTCTGTTAGGCGCAATTCCTGGCTTACCGAAAGTGCATCTCCACAATCCTGTTCTCGCTTACGAGAACGGAGACGATTTTCTCAAGTACTGGTACATGGCCGAACAAGGGAAACTTGAACCGTTCGTGCTGGTCGTTGAGGGCTCCATTCCCAACGAGAAGATCAAGAAAGAGGGCTATTGGGCAGGACTCGGAACCAACCCCAACACCGGCCAACCAATTACTACCAATGAATGGATCGATCGCCTGACGCCCAAGGCACTCGCCGTCGTCGCCTGCGGTACGTGCGCCACCTATGGCGGCATTCACGCCATGGAAGGCAACCCCACTGGATGCATGGGACTGGCCGATTATTTGGGCTGGGACTGGAAATCCAAGGCGGGACTGCCCATTGTGAATGTTCCCGGTTGCCCGGTTCAGCCGGACAACTTCATGGAAACACTGCTCTACCTGCTGTATCAGGTCGCCGGCCACGCGCCGATGATCCCGCTGGATAACCAACTGCGACCCACGTGGCTGTTCGGAAAGACAGTGCACGATGGCTGCGACCGGGCTGGGTCGTACGAACAGGGCGACTTCGCGACTTCTTACGGCTCTTCCAAGTGCATCGTGAAGCTGGGCTGCTGGGGCCCGGTGGTGAATTGCAACGTGCCCAAACGGGGGTGGATGGCTGGACTCGGCGGCTGCCCCAACGTGGGCGGCATCTGCATCGGTTGTACGATGCCGGGCTTCCCGGATAAATTCATGCCCTTTATGGACGAGCCCCCGGGGGCAAAGATATCGACGGCGGCGATCGGCATTTACGGCCAGGCGATTCGCGCTCTGCGATCGATGACCAACGAGACTGTGAATCAAGAGCCTATGTGGCGGCACCGGCGTGCTGAGCTTACAACCGGCTATCACCCAAGTTCCTACTAACCCAAACTGACGAAGGAGCCACACGATGGGGACCGCTACCTCTGAACTTAAGAAAGAAGATAAGAAGCCAGGGCAGTTAGTAGAGATGAATTGGGATCCGATTACGAGGATCGTCGGTAGCCTCGGCATCTTTACCAAGATTGATTTCGGCAAACGGAAAGTTGCGGAATGCCACAGTACCTCGTCGATCTTCCGCGGCTACAGCATTTTCATGAAGGGAAAGGATCCCCGAGACGCGCACTTCATCACCAGCCGCATCTGCGGGATCTGCGGCGACAACCACGCCACCTGCGCCACTTACGCGCAGAACATGGCGTTTGGGGTAAAGCCGCCCCCAATTGCGGAATGGATCGTCAACCTGGGTGAAGCGGCCGAGTACATGTTCGACCACAACATCTTCCAGGACAATCTGGTGGGCGTGGATTTCTGCGAAAAAATGGTGAAAGAGACCAACCCCGGCGTCTGGGAAAAGGCGACCAAGACGGCGGCGCCGCACGCTGAGCTGCACGGTTACAAGACCATCGCCGAAATTATGACGGCTCTCAATCCCTTCTCTGGAGCGTTCTACCTGGAAGCGCTGCAGATGAGCCGCATGACCCGGGAGATGTTCTGCCTGATGGAAGGGCGCCACGTGCACCCGTCAACGCTGTATCCAGGCGGGGTGGGTACCGTGCCGACGATTCAACTCTTCACCGACTACATCGTAAGGCTGATGAAGTATGTGGAGTTCATGAAGAAGGTTGTACCGTTTCATGACGATCTGTTTGACTTCTTCTATGAAGCCCTCCCCGGTTATGAAGAGGTCGGCAGGCGGCGCATCCTACTCGGTTGCTGGGGCTCGTTCAACAATCCTGACGTCTGCGACTACACCTACCAGAAAATGACCGATTGGGGCCGCGGCATGTATGTAACTCCCGGCGTGGTGGTGGACGGGCAGCTCGTCACCACTGACCTGGTGGATATCAACTTGAATATCCGGATTCTGCTGGGCAGCTCCTATTATGACGATTGGCAGAACTCACAATCTTTTGTGAAGCAGGACCCGCTGGGAAATCCTGTGGATCAACGGCACCCCTGGAACCAGAGCACGTTCCCAAGACCCCAGAAGCGCGACTTCAAGGGCAACTATACCTGGGTCATGTCTCCCCGTTGGTACGACAAACGCACGGGTGACTACCTGGCACTCGATACCGGCGGCGGCCCCATCGCGCGCTTCTGGGCCACCGCACTGGCCGGCATCGTGGATATCGGCTACATCAAAGCTACCGGCCACAGCGTAAAGATCTATCTTCCCAAGACGATGTCAAAGCCTGAAGTGGAGTTCGAATGGAAGATTCCCAAATGGAGCAACGCGATTGAACGCGATCGTGCCCGCACCTACTTCCAGGCCTATGCTGCGGCAGCCGCTCTTTATTTCGCGGAACAGGCGCTGGCCGAGTTGCACGCCGGCAGAACCAAGACCTGGAACGACTTCAAGGTTCCCGAAGAGGCCATCGGATGCGGGTTCCACGAAGCTGTTCGCGGAGTGTTGTCACATCACGTGGTCATTAAGAATCACAAGATCGCTAACTATCACCCATATCCTCCAACGCCATGGAACGCAAATCCGCGGGACAGCTTCGGCACCCCTGGTCCGTATGAAGACGCGGTGCAGAATACGCCCATCTTCGAGGAAAACGGTCCGGAGAATTTCAAAGGCATTGATATTATGCGGGCGGTTAGAAGCTTCGATCCATGCCTGCCGTGCGGGGTGCACATGTATCTGGGAAATGGCAAGGTACTCGAAACGCATCATTCTCCAATGTTTGGAATACCGCAGCACTAAGGAGTGGCGTGACTAGCGAAAAAGAATTTCAGGAAAAGATGCGCCTGCTCGGCACCCGGGTCGGTGAACTCGACCAGATGCCGGGTAACGGTTCAAAGGTTGCGGCCCGGGAGCTTGTCCAGCTTCTCATGCAGGTCCACGAGGCAGGACTGGAGAGAATGATGGAGCTTGTTTCCGAATCAGGGGCGGAAACGGGAGCGTCCGGCAAGGCCATCATCCATGCGTTTGGCCACGATCCTATTGTCCGCAACCTTCTTCTTCTCTATGGGCTGCATCCCGACGACCTGCAGACCCGCGTTTTATTGGCACTCGACGCTCTTAAGGGGCGGCTGCGCAAGCTCGATGCTAGGGTGGAACTGATCAGCATCCGTGACGGTGGCGTTCAGCTCCGGCTCCACACTACTGGTCATGCCTGCGGTTCCACCATTAAAGATCTGCGCGCCATGGTGCAAGGAGGCGTGTATGACCTGGCGCCGGACTTGGCTTCGCTGACAATTCTAGGAACGGAAGAGGAGTCTTCTTCCGGCTTTGTTCCCTTGGAAAGCCTGTTGAAGCAGTCCTTCGCGGCGGAAGTTGGAGATTGATGCCGGCCGCCGGAACACCTCCATCCTTCGATCAGGCGTTCGCCACGCTTCGCCAGTTTGCCCGGGCGCCGCGACCGGTCGAGCGTTGCGAATTGTGCAGCAGTGCTTTGGCGCATGAACATCCGCACCTGGTTGAAATCTCGTTGCGACAGATCGTTTGTGCTTGTGAAGCCTGCGCCACCCTGTTTGACGGGATGGCGAACGGCAAGTACCGGCGGGTGTCAAGGCGGGCCCAACTTCTGGCTAAATTCCAGATGACCGATGCGCAGTGGGAAAGCCTCTTGATCCCTATCAATATGGCGTTCTTTTTCGTATCGAGCGTGGAAGGAAAAGTTGTTGCGCTTTACCCCAGCCCTGCCGGAGCGGTGGAGTCGCTTCTTTCACTGGATGCGTGGAACGAGATCGTGCAGGAAAACGCGATCCTTAGCCAGTTGCAACCCGATATCGAGGCACTGCTTGTCAACCGGGTGGGTCACGCACGCGAGTGGTCGCGGGCGGAGTACTTTATCGCCCCCATCGATGAGTGTTATAAACTCGTCGGTCTCATTCGCGGCAACTGGAAAGGGCTCTCCGGCGGCTCAGAGGTCTGGACGGAGATTGGACGTTTCTTCACCGAGTTGCGGTCACTGGCAGACATAGTCGATGAAGATCCAACAAACTAAAAGATCGCAACGAAAGGAGATGTGCCATGGCTCTGGAACTGTTGGAAACTACCGCGAACGGGGACGCCCGTGACAAGGAAACTCTTTACATGCTCGGAGGGCTGTCGTTGATGGTGTTTGGAGCGGGATTGATTCTTTCCAATCCTATGGTGCGCCGCTACATGTCGCAAATGGGAGTCGGGAGTCTTGCCGGCGCTGCCATGCCCGATATCGAGCGATATTTGAAACTGCGGGCGATGTCGGGGCCGAAGCGATAACCGGATGGCAGAGGCTGCCACGGACCGCTACGTAGTCGATGGGCGTGCAAGCCGGTTCACGGTGCGCGCCTTCGCGACGGGATTGCTGGCCAAGATGGGACACAATCCCACCATTGGCATTCGCGACTTCAGTGGCGAGATGACGTTCAATCCTGAAAAACTTGAAGCCGGATCTTTTCGCCTCGTCGTTAAATCGGCATCCCTGAGCGTGCAGGATGACATCAGCGGGAAAGACCTCCGCGAAATGGAACGCCTGATGAATCAGGAAGTTTTGGAGTCAGCAAAGTTTCCGGAGATCCTCTATGAGGCTCCCAGCATCACCGTGACCAAGGTGGCCGATACTCTTTGTTCGGCCACGCTGAACGGAAACCTGACCCTGCACGGCGTCACCCGCAGCCAACCAATCGCCACGCGGGTGGCGTTACTAGGGAGCATGCTCCGAGCATCGGGTGACTTCTCGTTGAACCAGACGGACTACAACATCAAACTGGTTTCTGTTGCCGGGGGCGCACTCAAGTTGAAGAACGAGCTCAGCTTTTCGTTTGAGATTGTGGCTCGGAAACAGGAATAACAGGAGTCTGTCCCGATTCCATATATGGACCGACCCAAAGCGCGAGTTGCATCTGCATTGACTTCGTCCATGCCTGGTGCATCTTCTCGACTTCCTCAGCGGAGTGTCCCTTCGCCGCAAGATAAGGTTTGATGGTCTCATTCATCACCACGACAAAGGCGATCACGTCGGGAAATGGTACATAAGGCGTCGATCGAACATCATCGGTTTTGTTCTTTTTGGCGGTCGTGTGCCGTAACGCAATTTCCTGCTGATAGTTGAGCCAGTCCTCGTCGTAGGGGCGGAGACAGGTGTCGAGAATCCACTGCTGAAATCGCAGATTGCTGGCTGCCAGGTATTCGGGATTCGGGTTTCCTTCCGGCGTGCGAGAGTGCCTGGCAAGGTTCGGAATGCCGGCGATGATGCCGCTGCGCCAGTGGTCGACGATCTGTTTGGTCTGGTCGCCAAGTACTTCGCCGGCCAGACGCAGATATCGCTCGTCTTCCTGGGTGAACCCGGCGCTGATTTTTAAATTCTCCAAATCCGCCAAGGAGAGCGGCGACTCTGCGGCGTCCGGAGTTCCATATGAGTATCCCGGAATGTGTGCGGAGATGGTTTTCAAAACGCCAGCCTGAGGCCCAATTGTATTTCACGCTTCGCATCGGCCGCCGTAAACCCCAACGGTTGACTGGGTGAGAGGGCGGCAGTGCCGTGAACATTGAACGATGGAGCAAAGGTCGCTCCGACAATGTTGTTCACACTAGCGTAGTTGGTGCGATTAGCGATGTTGAATCCTTCCGCCGTGAAGTTCAGGCTGTACTCGTTGCGGATTTTGAATGCCCGGCTCAGACGCATGTCGAGATCCGCATAGTTGGGCCCCAGGCCGGAGTTGCGCGGCGCTGACGGCGGGCGATCGTTGGTGAAGTGACCGTCACCATTGATGTCAGACCCGGCGAGCAGATTGAAAGGGTGCCCGCTGTTGTAGCTGACGATCGGTGCAAGCTCAAAGCCCGAAAGCCAGCGCGAACTGGTGAACGGGCTTTGCAGCATGGCCGCAAAGACGACTTTATGGCGTTGATCGAAGTCTGACACTGCCCGCTCGGCGGTGAGGTTTACCTGGTCGAAGGCCGAGTAGTCGCTGTTGAAGTCTGTCGATTGGTCGATAGCTTTGCTGTAAGTGTAGTTGCCGAGCAGAGTGAAGTTTTGGCCGAAGCGCTTTTTCACCTCCAGAATGCCGCCGTTGTAAACCGCTTCCGCAATCGATTGATACTGGTTGTTCTGAAGGATGGTGTGGGTTGGGTCAGCAAAGCAGAGGGCAGGATCCGCGACGCATTGTGCCGAACCCCAATCCTGGAATGGCAAACCGTTGGTAGGAAGACCATCCGCACCAGTGCCGGTCACGATCGGGGCTCCGGCCAGCAGGTTGGTGTCGACCGCCCAGGGCAGGTGGGTGGTGTGCACGTAGATGTAGTTGGCAGAGATGGATGTCGTTGCTCCGATCTCCCGCTCAATGCCAAAGGAGGCTTGCTGTGCTTGTGGCGGCCGGTAATGCGGCGATCCGGAAAAGAGCACGGTTCCCGGGGGCAGGGGGCCGGAGTTGGATACGTTGAGGCCGAATTGGGCCAGATCGCCGGGCCCGATACAGGCAGCCTGTCCTGCCGGCGGCGTGCCGCAGGATATTTTCCCCTCCGCAGCCAGGGTTTGGTAAATCACGGCCGAGTTCAGCGCTGGCGCCCCTGGGACCCCCAGGATGGATACAAGTGTGTTGGCAATTTGCCGGTTTCCATTCAGATTGCCCAGGGTCTTTACGACGGCGGGAATCTGCGCATAGACCTGCCCGTAGAAGATCCCATAAGCGCCACGGATGACTGTCTTGTTGTCGTTGAACGGATCCCAGGCAAAGGAAACGCGCGGAGCAAAATCGAGCTTATAGGTGTTCAGAACGCTGGGTTGTGAATCCACCTCGTAGCGCAAGCCGCCGTTGAGCGTGAGGCCGGGGCGGAAGTGAAACGAGTCCTGGAAATAGACGGAAGTGAATGGCCGGTTGAGGATATATTGCGGCTCGCCGAAACCCTGTTCATAGAAGGAGGGCAGCCCCAGGCTCCATGATTGCAGCGTGCTGATCGGAGCAGACGCAGTTGTGGCGGAAAGCCCGCAGGCGACTGGAACCTGAAGGCATGGACTGACCAGGCCGCCAGGAAGCTGCAGGAATTCAAAGCGACCGCCGAAGAAGGTCGCGGACGCACTGTTATCGTCGCGAAGCAATTCGTCGAAACCCACTTGGAAGGTGTGCCGGCCTCGCGTGAAATTGTAGTTGTCCGCAAACTCGTAACGGCGGATCTTGTTGTAGCTGGGGAGAAAGATGTTGCGCCCAAAGAAGCCGTAACCCTGAACATCGAGACCCGGACCACCCGGATCGTTTGAGTTCACGTTGAATTCGTACATGTTCCACTGCACCCTGGCCTCGTTGATGGCGCCGCCGTTGAACTGATGGAACCAGGAGCCTTGTAGGGTGCTATCCCAATTCAGGATCGAGGTTCCTCGGGAGAAACCGACCAGCGCCTGCAAGGTCGGGTCGGATTCAGTGAGGTGCGCCGCGCTGTAGCGAAGGAAGCCGGAGTCCTTCTGGCTAAATCGATGGTCAAGACGTGTGGACCCTTCGAATTCCCGGATGGGAAAGGGGAACAGTCCACCATTCTGCTCGAACTGGTTCACGACGAAAGCTCTGGAGGCTAACTGTGCCGGGGTGACGAAGGGGTTTCCGTTGGCAGTGGGGTCCACTGTCAGGATGCTCTGCAATCCGAACGCGCAGGTGGCCGCAGGCAGCAAAGTGATGGCAGGGGCTTCGCCCAGGCAAGGCACGGGGGTTTGCCCTTCCGCCGCCAGGCCGGCAAGGATCGGCGATTGCGCGGCAGTGGGAGCGAAGATGCCGCTGTTCGTCAGCAAGGGGACCGAGTCCTGCGCATCGGAACGCAGGCCCTCGAAGGCGAAGAACAGGAAGGTGCGATCTTTTTTGACGGGGAAGCCGATAGTCCCGCCAAACTGCTGCCGGCTGAGGGAATTCTTGATGGGCTGGCCTTGTGCGTCGAGCGAGAAATCCCCACCGGGAACTAACGCTGAAGTGAAGGCAAATGGGTTTCGCGCGTCCATGGCATCGTTGCGGAAGAAAGCAAACAGACCACCATGCATGGTGTTGGTACCCGACTTGGTGACGATGTTGATCGAAGCGCCGCTGGCGCCACCTAATTGGGTGGAATAGTTGCTGCGGTTGATCTGGAATTCCTGAACCGCGTCCTGGCTGACATTCAGTCGCACGCCACCGGACTCGTCGTTCGCCTCGCCGCCGTCTACCGTCACGCTATTGCCGCGTCCGTTGCTGCCATAAAGCGACAGGCCGCTTTGCGGAGTCTGTTGCACGCGGTAGTCGGCGTTGCTGGCGATGATGTTGGAGTTGCTTACGCCTGGCATCAACAGAGAGAAAGAGAGATAGTCGCGACGATCGATGGGCAGATTGGTAATTTCTCGCTCCCCAACGCTATTGGCCTGACTGCCCCGGGTGGTCTCAATCACGGGCGGGGTTTCGTTCACCACCACCTCCGCTGTCACGGTCGATACGCTCAGGTGGAAGTCAGCAAGGACGGTCTCCCCGAGGGGGACAACCACGCCTTTGCTAACCTCGGTCGCGAACCCGTTCATGCGCACGGTCACAGTGTAGGTGGAAGGCGGCAAGGCGGAAAATTGGTATTGACCGCCGGAATCGGTCGCTGCCGTGCGCTGCAGGCCGGTTTGCGGGTCTGCTACGGTTACGTTTGCGTTGGGTATGACTCCGCCGGTCGGATCGGTGACTGTGCCGCGAAGTACGCCGGAGGTGCCCACCCCCTGAGCGTAGGTGAAAGGTACCCACAACAGAGAGACCGCCCACAAAAAGATGAGCCAGCTAACTGATGCTAACCTACCGATGGATTGAATTGTCACGAATGAACCTCCCAGAATGTGCGCTTACTGTCCCGCGGATAAATACCTATCTTTTCAATTATTTATCGATCATTTCTCAGTCCGGCTCCATAGCGTTACGGCGATAATTCGACCGGATTTTTTAACCGACGGTAAGATAAGCGCAAAAGACAACGTCTGTCACCTTGATTTTTTTTATGGGATAAAAAGCAGGATGAGACTGAAAGAGAAGACTATTTTCGTCACCGGGGCAAGCCGCGGAATCGGGCTTGCTATCGCCCTGCGCGCCGCTCGCGAGGGCGCCAACGTGGTGGTGGCTGCAAAAACCGCAGTCCCGCATCCGAAGTTGCCGGGTACCGTGTATACCGCCGCATCGGCCATCGAGGCAGCGGGCGGAAAGGCCCTTCCCTTGCTTGTGGATATCCGTTTCGAGGATCAGGTACAGGATGCGGTGCGGAAAGCTGTGGAACGCTTTGGCGGGATCGACATCCTGGTGAACAACGCCAGCGCCATTAGCCTGACGGGTACGGCAGAGACTCCTCTGAAGCGATTCGACTTGATGATGGACGTAAATCTGCGTGGCACGTACGTTTGTTCGCAAGCCTGTTTGCCCTATCTCGCGAAGGCGCAGAATCCCCACATCCTGACGATGTCGCCGCCGCTTGATATGCGCGCCAAGTGGTTCGCTCCGCACGTGGCCTACACCATTGCGAAATATGGTATGAGCATGTGTGTGCTGGGAATGGCAGCGGAATTTCGTCCGTTGGGAATTGCGGTTAATGCCCTCTGGCCTCGTACCCTGATCGCGACTGCCGCGCTGCAGGTGATCCCGGGCGCGGGCGCGGAACTCGGACGTACGCCGGAGATTGTCGCCGATGCGGCGGCGTACATCCTGGCGCAGGATAGCCGCACCACAACCGGCAATTTCTTTATCGATGAAGAAGTACTGGGTGAGGCAGGCATCACCGATTTTTCAGGGTACGCCGTTAACCCGGGAACCCCGCTGAGGACTGACCTCTTTCTCGATTAACTGGAGCTTTTCAAGATGAGCGCTATACGTGAACGATTGATTGCCTTCATGGATGCGCATGTGTATCCAAACGAGGATCGATTTTATGACGAGGTCGCACGGGAGCGATGGAAGCCTACACAAGTGGTCGAAGAGTTAAAGAAGAAAGCTCGGGGCGAGGGTTTGTGGAACCTGTTCCTGCTCCCTGGGCTGACGCAAGAGGAGTACGCGCCCCTTTGCGAGATCATGGGCCGCAGTTTCATCGGCCCCGAGGTTTTCAATTGTTCGGCTCCTGACACGGGGAACATGGAGGTTCTTACGCGTTATGGGACCGCGGAGCAGAAGAAGCAGTGGCTCGATCCCCTGCTCGAAGGCGAAATCCGATCGTGCTTCGCCATGACTGAGCCCGAGGTGGCATCGTCGGATGCCACCAATATCGAAGCAAGTATCCGGCGCGTTGGGGACACCTACGTTATCAACGGGCGAAAGTGGTGGTCTTCCGGGGCCGGCGACCCGCGGTGCAAGGTCGCGATCCTGATGGGCAAGAGCGACCCTTCGGCGGCAAAGCACAAGCAGCAGTCGATGATCCTGGTTCCGATGGACACTCCGGGGGTCAGGATCGTCCGCATGCTGAGCGTGTTCGGCTACGACCATGCTCCCCATGGGCACGGGGAAATCCTTTTTGAAGACGTGCGGGTGCCGGCAGCAAACATGTTGCTGGGAGAAGGGCGGGGATTTGAGATTGCCCAGGGCCGTCTGGGTCCGGGCAGAATTCACCACTGCATGCGATGTATCGGCGTCGCGGAACGAGCACTGGAAGCAATGTGCCAGCGGGTGAAGGCTCGTGTCGCTTTCGGAAAACCTTTGGCGGAGCAAGGAACGATTCGCGCGGATATCGCGACGTCACGGATTGAGATCGAACAGGCGCGGCTGCTGACGATGAAGGCTGCTCACATGATGGACACGGTCGGGAATAAAGCGGCGCGGGTGGAGATTGCCATGATCAAAGTGGCGGCGCCGAATGTGGCGCTGCGGGTGTTGGATCGGGCGATTCAGGCCCATGGCGGTCTTGGGGTTTCGCAGGATAGCTTTTTAGCGAGTGCGTGGGCAGCAGTGCGAGCACTTCGCCTGGCGGATGGGCCGGATGAGGTACACCTGGAATCGATTGCCAAATGGGAGTTGCAGAAAAAATAAGGGGCTGCTACGAAGCAGTGCGAGGGTCGGGAAAGAAACCGCAGGTCCCGACCGGAGCGAAGCGTAGTGGAGGGACCTGCGGTTTCTTTCCCGATAATTAAAGGCGACCAGTTTGGGCGCAGTCCCAGGCACTCTTGAGCAGAGCGTGGACTATCCCCGGCATGGAGGCGAAGCGCTCATCTTTGGTGATGCCGTGGTGATAGCGGAAATAAATCTGCTGCACAATCACGGCTAGTTTGAAACGCGCAAAGGTTAGATAGTAGCCCACCTGTGGCACGTCGGTTCCCGTCTTTCGCGCGTAATATTCCACCACTTCTGAACGCCGGAAGCTTCCAGGAATGTTAGTTGGTCCCCAGGTTTTTTGCTGCAGTTCTTCGGGATCGTTTGCATCCACCCAATAGGCCAGAGTGGTGCCGAGGTCTGCAAGAGAGTCGCCGATGGTGCACATCTCCCAATCCAGCACACCTATGATCCTGGTGATCTGGTTCGCATCTAGAATCACGTTGTCGTATTTGTAGTCGTTATGGATCAAGGAGACTGCCGAGGTTGATGGCAAATGCTGATGCAGCCAGGCTGAGAGTTTGTCCACTTCGACGTAGTCGTGCGTCTTTGACCCGTGGTAGCGCTCGATCCAGCCACGAACCTGGCGTTCCAGGTAGCCTTGCGGCTTTCCCAGATCGGCGAGCCCCGCGGCTGCATAGTCCACATGGTGCAGCGTTACCAGGTTGTCGATCAGCGACTCGCTGAGCTGACGTGCTGTTTCCGCGGAAAGTTCCAACCCGGATGGCAACTGACTGCGCATAATGATGCCGTGGATTGGCTCCATTACGTAGAACGGTGCACCGAGTACGGAGTTGTCGTCGCAGTAAAGAAGCACTTCAGGAGCCGGCGGGTACACGGCGTGAAGCCTGGACAACACGCGAACCTCGCGGCCCATATCGTGCGCGGATTTTACTGTGCTTCCGAAGGGAGGACGACGCAGCACCAATTCCCTGCTGCCTAGACGGAGGGCATAGGTCAGATTGGAGTGGCCGCTCGGATATTGGCTTACCTCGAGAGCCCCCCGCTCGCCGGCTAAGTGGCGGAGCAGAAAAGCTTCGAGCCGGGCGGTGTCCAGCTCTTCTCCGGGCCGGATCGTCGTAGGCTGATCTAACAAAGTCGTCATACAGCTACCTGTAGGTGAGGTGAGCGGGTTCGGTGAGATGCCCATGAACGTTGAAGCTGCTGAGCGTGAATCGCTTTGCGGAGTACAGAAATTCGCTCCAGGAAGAGTTCCGCACCATCCAGCTGGCTTCTAACGTTCGCTGGGGAGAGAGGTCGAGCGCGCGCTGCAAGGCCACCGCGGTTGGGCCGCCAGAAGTGAAAATCGCGGCCGTGCCGCCGCCGGCGGAAAGAAACTGATTGAGACCGGCGTTCACGCGTGAACAAAACTCCTGCCAGGTTTCAACGCCCTCCAGGTGCAACCCGCCATGCGCCCACTTCGCAATTACTATTTCAAATAGCCGTTGGAACGTGGCCTGCCGTTCCTTCGGCTGTACAGAATGCAGAAAGGCGGCGTGCAAGTCTCGGACCCGCGCGTCGAGGTCAAGCAATATGGGCAGACCGAACTTCATCACCGCTTCTGCCGGATACTCGTCAAATTCGGGAACGGTTTGTACCTCGGGAAAGTCGAGACCCGCCGCTTCATACGCCGCATGCGCAAAATTGAGCGTATCCCTATGGCGAACTCGAGGGCCGGCGCAAACACGGTCGAAGCGGAGGTTGCGAGAAGACCAGTACTGGCCAAGTAACCGTGACTGTGCCTCTCCAAGGGGCGATAACAAATCATAGTTTTCTGCCAGGAAGGATGCCTGGGCGTGGCGAACGATGAATAGAGTTGCCATCTAGGCGTAAAAGCGTCTTCCCTGCTCTCCGAGCTGTTTGAGCAGCGGTGCGGGCCGCCAGACTTCGCCGTGTTCCTCAAAAAACTCCGAGACCCGCTCATAGACTGCTTTGAGGCCTACGCTGTCGGCATACGACATGGGACCGCCGCGCGCGGGGGGAAACCCGTAACCGTTGACGAAGATGGTGTCAATGTCCGAAACGTTTGCCGCGTAACCTTCTTCCAGGATGCGCGCGCCTTCATTTACCAACGACCAGAGACAGCGATCCAGAATCTCCTCATTGGAGATGGTTCGTGGAATCATTCCCTCTTCGGCGCACCATTTGCGAACGAGTACCGCGACCTCGGGATCGGGCACGGCCCGTTTTTCCTGGTCGTATCGGTACCAGCCTGCGCCGGTTTTGCGGCCGTACCGGCCAAGAGCGCACAGCCGGTCTTCCACAAAGGGCTGGCGCATACCGGAATTTTGCGAATGTTCCTGGCGAATGCGCCAAGCGACGTCGAGCCCGACCATGTCCATCGTGGCCAGCGGTCCAAGTCCCATTCCAAAGCGCTTGAGAACTCCGTCGACGGCTTCGACCGTGGCGCCTTCCTCGACTAGAAACTGAACCTGCTGATGGTAAGGGATGAACATGCGATTCCCCACGAAGCCTGTGCAGTTGCCGACCACCACTCCCACTTTGCCGAGCCGTTGGGCAAGCTGCATGCAAGCGGCAATCACCTCGGGAGAGGTCTGCTTGCCGCGTACTATCTCAAGCAGCCGGGTAACGTTGGGTGGAGTGAAAAAATGTGTGCCGGCCACGAACTGCGGTTGTGAAACTGCCGAGGCGATCTCGTCAATGCTCAAGGTGGATGTGTTGCTGGCAAGGATCGCACCCGGCCTACAGACTTCATCCAGCTGGCGGAAAACTCGCTTTTTGAGCTGCATGCCTTCGAAGACGGCCTCGATGACCAAATCCACTCCATCGAAGCCGTCATACTGCAGGGTGGGAGCAATCAGCGCCAACCGTTCGTCGACAAATTGCTGAGTGAATCGCCCGCGCTTCACTGAGTTTGCGTAATTGAATCGCATGTTGGCCAGGCCACGATCAAGCGCTGCCTGATCGGCTTCTTTAAGCAGCACCGGGATGCCGGCGTTCGCAAGAGCCATAGCAATGCCGCCGCCCATGGTTCCAGCGCCGACCACCGCTGCGGAATGAATAGGTATTGCCATAACTTAGTTCGGCGCTGTCGCAGGCGAGGGCGAGGGCGTGCGTTCGTATTGCTTACGCAGGTTCTTCTTGAGCACTTTTCCGGTTCCGGTCTTAGGCAGGCTTTCCACAATTTCGACAGTGTGCGGGCACTTGTAGCGCGCGAGCTGTGAGCGGCAGAACTCGATGAGCTGCGCTTCTGTCACTGAGGCGCCGTCCCTTAGAACGACCAGTGCTTTGGGCACTTCTCCCCATTTCTGGTCAGCGACGGGGATCACCGCGGCTTCAAGGATGGCAGGATGAGCCAGGATGACTCGCTCCACTTCCAGCGAGGAGATGTTTTCTCCGCCGCTCAGGATCATGTCTTTCTTGCGATCGACAATCAGCACGTAGCCATCCTGGTTGATGGTGGCCATGTCCCCAGTGTGGAACCACCCGCCGCGAAACACTTCGGCGGTGGAGTCGGGCTGACCCCAGTAACCCTTCATCACGCCATCTGCACGGACGACAAGCTCACCGGAAGCAACGCCATTCTGCGGCAGATCCTGATCGTGGTCATCGACGATTCTCAGTTCGACCCCTGGCATGGCGTAGCCTGTCATGGCCTGGCCGAAGTAGCGCTGTTCGCCTTCCCAGTGCAGCTCGGGCTTCATTTGTGACAGCGACAAGGCCGGAGACGTCTCGGTGAGGCCATACCCTGAGAAACACTCGCAACCGAGCTTCTCTTCCACCTCGCGGATGAGTGTAGGGGAAGAAGCTGCGCCGCCGACTACGATGCGACGCAGAGTGCTCAGATCGTAATTTTTTCGCTCCGGATGATTCACGAGCACGGTAGCCATGATCGGAACTACGCTGAAATGATTGGCTCGCTCCACCTCAATCAGGCGGAATATCTCCTTGGGGTCAAAGGTGTGCACCATCACGTGCTTGCCGCCCAACATGGTGAGGAAATGGGCCACACCCCAGCCATTGGCGTGGAAGAGAGGAATGGTGTGAAGTTCTGTTGCCCCATTTTCCACCTGGAAGGCCATGCACACTTGCAGCGCGTGAAGATAAATGTTGCGGTGGGTCAGCATCACGCCCTTGGGGCGGGCGCTGGTGCCGCTGGTGTAAAAGATTTCCGCCACTTCATCTTCGTCGACCAGGTTGATGTCCGCGCGGTGGGGCTTGGCCTTGCGAAGCATGGTGTCGAAGTTATCCCGGGCCATCCAGGCGGCTTCCGGAGTTCCCTCAAGCTGGACGAACATTTTTACCGTTGGCAGAGATTCTCGAAAAGAGTCAACCAAGGAAATAAATGGCTGTTCGATAAAGAGGACCGTTGCCCCAGCATCGTTCAAGACGTAGGTCAGCTCAGCAGGAGCAAGCCGAATGTTCAGCGGCAACAGAATCGCGCCTGCCTCCAACACTCCGTAATAGGCTTCCATCAGGCGGTGCGTATTGACGCCGAGGTAAGCGACGCGATCCCCCGATTTGATGCCGGCCTCAAGCAGGGCGCCGGCGAGGTGGCCGACTCGCTTTCCGAATTGTTCGTAAGTGAACCTGTGCTGTCCGCAGACGATGGCTGTTCTGCTGGGATACTGCCGCTCCGCATGGCGCAGACAACGCAAAGGTGTGAGTGGAATGTTCATAAGCGTGTGACCGCCGGCTTCAGGCGGATTGTCCTCCATCGACTACAAGAGTGTGTCCGGTGACGAAATCGGATGCGTCGGAAGCAAGAAAGATCGCTGCTCCTTTGAGGTCCTGGGAGCTACCGAGTCGGGCTAAGGGGATCGACGCCAGGAGCTTTGCCTCATGCCGTTCGATCACCTTTTGCGACATGTCGCTGGGGAACCAGCCAGGCGCGATCGCGTTCACGCGGATGCCGTGGATTCCCCACTTCCACGCCAGATCCCTGGTAAACGCAATGACGCCGCCTTTGCTGGACGTGTAACCAATGGCAGATAGCTCGGGCGGCGAGCCGCGCATGCCGGCAATTGAGGCAATGTTGATGATCTTGCCCCGCCGCTGGGCGATCATCACCTTACCAGCGGCCTGGGAGAAAAGGAAGGTTCCGGTCAGATTGGTTTCGATAACCTTATTCCATTGCGCCAGGGTCATCTCCTCGGTGGGCGCTCCCCAGGAAGTACCGGCGTTGTTGATGAGAATGTCGATGCGGCCGAAATGTTTCATGGTGGCATTCACCACTTCGCTGATACTGGCCGGATCTTTCACGTCGCAACCCAATGCCAGCACCTGCACGCCCAGCTGCTGCAGCTCTTCCGCAGTCTTCTGACAGCGTTCCTGCTTGCGGGCGCAGAGTACCAGATGAGCTCCCATCTCTGCCAGGCCTTCCGCCATCTGGCGACCCAGTCCAACGGAACCGCCAGTCACGATGGCTACACGGCCGGCGAGATCGAAGAGTTGTCTGCTGTTCATTTTAGAAAGCGGCTCACCCTTTCGATCACAGCATCGGTTTGTTGCCGGTGAGGAAGATGCCCGGTATCGGCAAAGGTTGTGTGCTGTGCGTGGGGCAGCACGGCGAGGATAGCATCCAGGTGCCGTTTGGTTCCGAATTCATCGTTAGCGCCCTGAAGGACAAGGACCGGACAGGAGATACGGGCGATGAAATCTCCAAAGGGAGATTCCCCGTCACTGAATTCTCCGACGCCGGAGACCCAGGAGGAAAAAACGGTATCCGGATCCTGGTGGTACTGGGCGAGGCGCTGCTGCAAGTGGCTGCCGTCGTAGGCGGAAGCCATGCTCCGGATATGCTCGCGCGAACTTTCCTGGGCGATGACAAAGGGGCTCTCGAGGATGAGCATCTTCACTCGCTGTGAAATGGCAGCGTAGAGCATGCCCAACCCGGCGCCTTCGCTGTGGCCGTAGAGCAGGGGAAAATCCACGCGGAAATGCTGCAGCAGGGCGGGAATGACTTCGTTTACCTCGCGCAGGTAGGAGTCGCGGTTGCGAGGGGCGATTGGTCCCTCCGAATTTCCCTGCCCAGCGCGTGAGTACAACAACACGTTGGTTCCGGTGGCCAGCGCGAGCTTTTCAGGGAAATCCTTCCAGTAGGCGACCGAGCCTAAGGCCTCATGCAGCAGAAGGATCGTATCTTCAGCTCCAGGATGCTGGTGCAGCGCAACTTCAACCGTTTGCCCAAGGAGGGGCACAAACATGCGCTGGGATTGAAGTTCTGTGCTCATCGATATTTACCGTGAGGTAAGATAACGAATGACACGTGCCCTTGTCACCTGTGGAATGCGACCGCAGGAAAAGAGGTTACCAAAAGCTGGTGGCCGGTCACTTCGGTGGAAGGTTCCAGGCGTAGCGGCACGCGGTTCAGAGCAACGGCGCTTGTAGAATGGCACGGGAAAGGTGTCGCTTGATGCAAAACCTGGAGACAAGGGCCGTAAAGGAACGCACTCGCGAACCTTGGAAAGCCTTTCAGGCACGGCAGAGAAGTATGGTCGTCAAGCGGGAAGCGGTACTACGCACGGCCGCACACCTTTTTCTTGAGCATGGATATCAAAAGTCCTCGATGAGCATGCTGGCCGCCCAGCTCAAGATCACCAAGCCTGCACTCTATTACTATTTCCGCAATAAAGAGGAGATCCTCGTCGAGTGCTATCGAAACGGGATCGCTTATATTGAGAACCTCCTCAAACAAACGAACACTAACGAGGGCACGGGGCTGCGCAAGCTCTTCATGTATGTGGAGACCTATGCGGAGGCGCTGGTCTCGTACGATTTTGGGCGTTGCGTCCCGATGCTGGACGAGTCAGAGCTTTCGCCCGCCACCCGGCGCGAAGTTCGAACCATGAAGCGGCGTCTGGATTCGACTCTTCGCGGCTATGTGGAGGAGGGGATTGCCGATGGATCTATCCGGCCTTGCAATCCCAAGCTGGTGTCGTTTGCAATCGCCGGGGCGATCAACTGGATAGGCACCTGGTACCATCCTGACGGCGATCTGAGCCCGCGCGAAATTGCTGCGGAATATGCGCAGATTCTC
>CAWGYP010000010.1:0-255607 GCA_963826875.1 uncultured Acidobacteriaceae bacterium
TTCCTTTGGCGGGTACCAACACAGTGCGAAATGCGGAGCACCCTTTAGCTTGCGAGAGCGGTCTTCACCAGGTCGCTGACCACGCGGCCGTCTGCTCGCAGGCCGGTGGATTGAATGCGGGCTTGCACTGCCTTCATCACCGTGCCCATATCCTTCGGCCCGAGCTGGGTTCCCTGGCTTCGCAGCTCCGCTACGGTTGAGGTGACCAGGTGGCGCAGCTCGTCATCGCCCGCCGCCTTAGGCATGTATTCCTCGATCACCACGATCTCTGCAGCTTCTTTTTCCGCCAGCTCCGGCCGGTTTCCCCTGGTGAATTGCTCGATCGAGTCTCTGCGCTGCTTGATCAGGGTGGTCAATACCTGAAGAGCCTGAGCGTCGGTCACCGGAGAGCGCTGCTCTATCTCCTTATTCTTCAATGCGGACTTCACCATGCGCAGAGTGGATAACCGATCCACCGACCGCTGCTTCATGGCGCTCACCATGTCTTCGTGAATCTTCTCGACCAGGCTCATACGCCGACTTTATTACAATAGAGGCATGATCCGTAAGACGCGCTTATTTACTCCCGGCCCAACGCCGCTTCTGCCCGCTGCCCAGTTCGCGATGGCTGCAGCCGATATACACCACCGCACCCCGGAATTTCGCGCCCTGTACACCAAAGTGCTGCGCGATCTGAAGACCTTTGTGGGAACCAAGAACGATGTCATCCTGCTCTCCTCCTCGGGCACCGGAGCGATGGAAGCATCCGTCTCGAACCTGACGTCGCCCGGAGATCGGGTGCTGGTGCTTTCGGCAGGCAAGTTCGGCGAGCGCTGGGTAAGCCTGGCCAAAGCATTTGGGTGCGAGGTGGATGTGGTCAGCGCACCCTACGGAGAAACCTTCAATCTGGAAGAAGTGCGCAAAGCTCTCAAGATTGAGACCCGCGCGGTGTTCATGCAGGCCACGGAAACTTCGACCGCTGTGCGGCATGACGTCCGCGGGATCGCCGAAGTATTGAAGCAGAGTGGGAAAGCTGCGGTTCTGGTGGTGGACGCCATCACCGGCCTGGGGACCACGCATATCGATATGGATGGCTGGGGTGTGGACGTGCTGATCGGCGGATCGCAGAAGGCAGTAATGATTCCACCCGGCCTGTCCTACCTTGCAGTCAGCGATCGCGCGTGGGACCTGATGGAAATCAGCCTCAATCCGCGCTACTACTTCGATCTGCGCAAAGAACGAAAAAATGCGGCCAAAGGGGAATCCGCCTACACCCCCGCGGTGGCTCTGATCGCCGCGTTGGGTGCGGCGTTGGACTACATCGCTGGTCAGGCCGACGGCGACCTGGCGCAAGGTCGAGCCATGCTGGTAGAAAACGCGGAAACCTGCGCCGCCATGACTCGCGCGGCGGTGGAAGCGTTGGGCCTGAAGCTGTTCGCTCCGCAAGCTCCGGCTGCCGCAGCGACCGCTGTTCTGCCTCCCCCGGGCATGGATTCCGGTGCTTTCGTGAAAGAGCTGAAGAGCCGCTTTGCCGCCGTGATTACCAATGGACAGGGCGAGATGAAGGGTCAGATCTTCCGCATCGCGCACCTGGGATTTTTCGACTATATGGACACCATTGCCCTGATCGGCGCTCTGGAACAAGTAGCGCATGCACTCAAGCTGCCTGGTTTTGCCTTTGGTAAAGCGCTGATCGCTGCGCAGAATGTTTTCGTTTCGCGAGCGCCCGATGAGGCAGCGAAGCGAGAGCTCGCCATGGCAGGTGCTTCTCTTCCCACGCGCTAGAACCCCTTAGGAGAACGATGAAGATCGTATTGGCAGAGAAAGTCTCGCCCGCAACCCTTGCTGTGTTTGCAGGCGAGGACGGTTGGCAGGTGGTGACGCACGATCAGATAAAGAATGGGCTGGCGGCGGAATTGAAAGACGCCGATGCGCTGGTGGTTCGTTCCGCCGTGCAGGTGGATGAAGCGCTGCTGCAGTCGGCTCCAAAAGTACGGGTGATCGGACGGGCCGGCGTCGGGGTGGACAATATCGATGCCGATGCAGCGACACGGCGCGGGATCGTGGTGATGAATACGCCCGGGGCCAACGCTATTGCTGTGGCTGAATTGACCATCGGGCTGATGCTGGCGTTGGCGCGCCAATTGCCGCGGGCGAATTCCCTGCTGCACGCCGGCAAATGGGAGAAGAAGTCGCTGCAGGGCTCCGAGCTTCGCGGTAAGCAACTGGGCATCCTTGGTTTGGGACGAGTAGGGCTGGAAGTGGCGCGGCGGGCCAAGGCCTTCGGGATGGAACTGCTCGGCCATGATCCTTTCGTTGCGCCGGCTGTGGCGCGGGAAAACGGCGTGCGCCTGTGCTCAGTCGATGAGTTATTCCGCAGCGCCGATTTCCTGACGCTGCACGTAGGTCTCACCCCGCAGACCGCGGGAATTATCAACGGCAAAACTTTGGCCACGATGAAGAAGAACGTGCGCATCGTCAACTGCGCCCGGGGCGAGCTGATCGACGATGCAGCCCTGGTCGAAGGTTTGCGGTCCGGCCAGGTAGCCGGCGCTGCGCTCGATGTGTTCAGCCAGGAACCGCTGAAGGATTCGCCCTACTTCGGCCTGGATAATGTCATCCTGACCCCGCATATCGCCGGTTCTACAGGCGAGGCGCAGGAGGCGGTCGGCATCCAGATTGCCATGCAGGTGAAGGAGTACCTGAAGTTGGGGGTAGTGCAGAACGCGGTCAACCTGCCCTCCATGACGTATGAGGAATATCAGGAACTTTCGCCTTACATCCTGATGGCCCAGCGGCTGGGCGCCTTTCTTTCTCCGCTGGCCGCGGGCAACCTGGAAAGCATCCATATTTCCTATAGCGGAAGACTGGCGCAGGGCAAGACGGAGTTGGTGCGCAATGCAGCCATTCAGGGAGTGCTGATCCACTCCGATGCGGTCAACCGCATCAATGCGCTTTCGGTGGCGGCGGAGCGCGGTATCCGGGTCCACGAGGAAAAGAAAGAAGAGGGATCGGGAGGGGCGGGAACAGTGCTTAAGCTGAGCCTGCATACCGCTGCCGGAGATACGACTGCGAGTGCCACAGTACTGCACGGAAGCTCGCCACGGTTGCTCTCCTGCGATGGCATCGATATCGAAGCGCCGCTGAACGGGACGCTGTTATTCATCCGCAATCTTGACGTGCCCGGCGTGATTGGGCGTATCGGCACGATTTTAGGCGAGCATAAGATGAATATTGCGAACTTCGCCCTGGGGCGGAGCCAGCGTACGGGACAACACAATGCGCTCGCGGTGGTGCAGATCGATGGCCGTGTTACGCCTGCTGTGCTGAATGCGTTGGAGGCGACCGAGGCCATTACCCAGGTTCGCCTGATCGAGCTGGCCGATCGCCAGCCTGCACCTGCAGCCACCGAGTGAAGAAGAGTTGAAGGAGCGCGCGGATGCCGCTATACGAATACAAATGTAAGAAGTGCGGACACCGATTTGAACGAATTCAGACCTACTCTGCCGAAGATGCGAAGGAATGCCCGGTCTGCCAGGGCGAAGTAGAGCGCTTGATCTCCGCGCCGGCGGCGCATTTTAAAGGCTCGGGATTCTATTCGACGGACTATGCAGCCAAACCTGTTGCTTCGACCAAGAGTCAGGATGGCGGTAGCGGTTCTGACAGCAGCTCGGCTGGTTCCGGAGATAAGGCAGCAGCCCCGAAAACGGAGAGCACTCCGGCCGCGTCCACGCCCTCTACCAAATCGGAATAGGTTTATTACCGCACAGTCGAAAAACGGATTTCTTGCCCTGCCACAAGGATCGGGTGCCCATTCTTCGCCCTGTTGGCGAAGGATGGATGCCACTGCTCTTCACCGGAGTCCTTCCCCGCAACTTCTGCTTATCCCACCCTTCGCAGAAAGCGCGAAGGATGGGGCACCCGATCCTTTGTGGCAGGGCAAGAAATACTAGCAGCTTCAGCGGGCGGCAGCTGTGGTGGCCGGCAGGATCTCGGAAACATCAACCCATTGCGTTGGGTATTCGCCGGTGTAGCAGGCGGTACAGTATTGATTGCCTTCGCCCCCATCGCAGGCCTTCTCCAATCCTTCGAGAGAAAGATAGCTGAGGGAGTCAGCTTCGATGTATTGGCGAATGTCCTCGACCGAAGCGTTGGCGGCAATCAACTCGCTCTTGTTCGGAGTGTCTACTCCGTAAAAGCAGGGGGAGATGGTTGGCGGACAACTGATGCGTAAATGGACTTCCTTCGCTCCAGCCGAGCGCACCATGCGGACAATCTTGCGGCTGGTGGTGCCGCGGATGATGGAGTCGTCGATCAGAATAATGCGCTTGCCCTCAAGCAAATTGCGCACCGGATTCAGCTTGAGCTTCACGCCAAAGTCGCGCACCCGTTGCTCAGGCTCAATGAACGTGCGCCCCACATAGTGGTTGCGGATGAGACCGAAGTTGAAAGGGATTCCACTCTCCGCTGCGTATCCCAGGGCGGCGGTGACTCCGGAGTCTGGTACCGGCACGACCAGGTCGGCATCGACGGGCGACTCTATGGCGAGGCGACGGCCCATTTGCTCGCGGCTGGCCTGTACCCAGCGGCCGAAAATGCGGCTATCAGGGCGTGCGAAATAAACGTGCTCGAAAATGCAGCTCGCCTGCCGTACGCCGGTTGCATATTGCACCGAGGTCACGCCCTCGCGGGTCACCATCACCACTTCGCCAGGACGCACATCCCGCTCGTACTTGGCGCGCAACAAGTCAAACGCACAGGTCTCAGAAGCAAACACTACCGTGTCTGGGCCGTCCGGATTGTGGATGCGGCCCATCGAAAGCGGGCGAAAGCCGTAGGGATCGCGGGCAGCAAAGATCCGGTCCCGGGTCATCATGACGATGGAGAATGCGCCCGTCACCTGGCGCAGCGAGTCGCCGATGGCCTCGATGAGACTGCCGGCATTGGAGTGGGCGATCAGCTGGACGATGATTTCGGAATCACTGGTGGTCTGAAAATAAGCGCCCTCGCGCTCCAGCCGAGTGCGCAGCGTGCCCAGATCAACCAGGTTGCCATTGTGGGCGATGGCTATCAGGCCGCGGGTGGAATCGACCCGGATAGGCTGGGCGTTTAGCAGCGCCGAATCACCGGTGGTCGAATAGCGAGTGTGGCCGATGGCTAATTCGCCGGGCAGTTTGGCCAGCACATCGTCGGTGAAAATGTCGGCCACTAAACCCATCCCCTTGATGTTGAAGAGGTTGGTGTAATCGGCGGTAGCGATACCGGCTGACTCCTGGCCGCGATGTTGCAGTGCGTAGAGGGCGAGATAGGCCTGCCGCGCCGCGTCGGGGTGACCATGCACCGCGACGACGCCACACTCTTCCCTCAATTTATCCAGATTTTCCATGGCCCTAATTTCCTATCGGCGGATCGTTGCGCAGCTGCGCTGCCAGCGCTGTCGACCAGACATTGCGAAGCCCAGAAACTTTTTCCCGGATCAGCACGCGTCCGTCGACCGCCAGCTCAAACTGATCAGTCACGGTTTCTCCCAGCAGTGCCACCATGAGCCCGGGCTGTTGGCGAACCAGCTTTTCGATCTTTGCCACTGATGCTTTGGGACAACTAACGATGCACTGGCTCGCGGTCTCTCCAAAGAGGTCCCATTCCGCAGGCAGGTCAGGCGCCTTCGAGAGGTTGGCGCGCACTCCGATGCCATGGCAAAAGCCGCCTTCCGCAAGAGCAACGGCGATGCCTCCATCGGAGATGTCGCGCGCGGAATGAATCAATCCCTGCTGGGCCAAGCCGGCCAGGCAGCGGTGCAGTCCGGACTCCACCTGCAGGTCAAGACAGGGTGGAGTACCCCACAACGCGTTGAGAACTTTTCGCGCGTACTCCGAGGAGCCAAACTCCTGCATGCGCTCCTCGAGGGGAGGAACCGATGCCGGAGCAATGAGCAGAATTGCGTCTCCGGCTTCACGAAAATCTGCCCCCACTGCCTTGCTTACCTGATCGAGGATGCCCACCACTCCGATGACCGGGGTGGGATAAATGCCCTGGCCGCGGGTCTCGTTATAAAGCGAAACATTGCCGCCGGTGATGGGCGTGCCCAGGGCCAGGCAGGCCTCGGAGATGCCGTCGATGGCCTGCGAGAGCTGGGCCATAATCTCCGGCTTTTCCGGGTTGCCAAAATTGAGGCAGTTGGTTGCCGCCACGGGAGTGGCGCCGGTGCAGGCCACCTTGCGCGCCGCCTCGGCGACGGCGTGCGATGCTCCGAGTTTGGGGTTCAGGTAGCACCAGCGTTCATTTCCATCCAGCGCCATGGCGAGCCCGCGGCTGGTTCCCTTGATGCGCATGACGCCAGCCTCGCCCCCGGGGCCTTCCACCGTGTTGGTCTGCACCATGGAGTCGTATTGCTCGTGGATCCAGTTCTTGGAGCAGATATTCGAGGAGGCCAGCAAGGCGCGCAATTCGTCGGCGTAGTTAACGGCCGAAGCCGTGGCGCCGCTCAGCGTCTCTTCGAAGAAGGTCAGCTGGTCCAGCACATGCGCCGGCGGACCGAGGCTGACGGGCGCCTTCCACTCCCCAACTGGCCGGCGATAGAGGGGCGCGTCGTCGGTGAGGGACTGGTTCGGGATATCCGCGACCAGCTGGCCGTGGTGCAGTATGCGCAGCCTGGGTTCGGGGATTACCTGGCCGACAATGACCGCGTCCAGACCCCATTTTTCGAAGACCCGGATGACTTCGTCTTCGCGGCCCTTATCGGCCACCAGCAGCATCCGCTCCTGGCTCTCGCTGAGCATGATCTCGTAGGCGGACATGCCTGATCTCGCGCTGGGGCACGTCGTCCAGTTCCACTTCGAGGCCCACGCCCCCGCGGGCACCCATCTCGCAGGTCGAGCAGGTGAGCCCGGCGGCGCCCATATCCTGGATACCGACGACTGCGCCAGTGTGCATTGCTTCGATGCAGGCCTCGAGCAGCAGCTTTTCCATAAAGGGGTCGCCTACCTGAACGTTGGGCCGCTTCTGCTCCGCACCCTCCCTGAACTCCTCGCTGGCCATGGTGGCCCCATGGATGCCGTCGCGGCCGGTTTTGGCGCCCACGTAGATCACCGGATTGCCGATGCCGGACGCCTTGGCGTAAAAAATTTCGTCGCGCCGCACCAATCCCAAGGCGAAGGCGTTCACCAGCGGGTTGCCGGAATAGCAAGATTCAAAACGAGTTTCCCCGCCCAGATTGGGTACTCCGAAGCAATTGCCGTAGGCGGCGATGCCGCTGACCACCCCCTCGAGCAGGGAGTGATTTTTGTGGACCATGGCAGAAGCCTGCGGGCTACGAGAAGCCCTACCGGGACCTAGATCCTCTTCATCAATGGGCCCGAAACGGAGCGAGTCCATCACCGCGAGCGGCCTGGCGCCCATGGTAAAGATGTCGCGCAGGATGCCCCCAACCCCGGTGGCAGCGCCCTGAAAAGGCTCAATAAACGAGGGGTGGTTGTGGGACTCGATCTTGAAGGCACAGGCCCAACCGTCACCGACATCAATAATGCCCGCGTTCTCTCCCGGCCCCTGCACTACTCGTTCGCTGCGGGTGGGCAGCCGCTTGAGGTGGACGCGGGAGGACTTGTAGGAGCAGTGTTCACTCCACATTACGCTGTAGATGCCGAGCTCAGTCAGCCCGGGAGGCCGCCCCAGGGCGGCGACGATGCGTTGATACTCTTCGGGTGTAATGCTGTGCTGGGCAAGAAGTTCCGGCGTTATAGGGACTGATTCCAGGTCCAGGGAGACAGACTCAGGTTTCATGGGGTATCTCTATTGTCGCATGTTGCAGGAATGTAACGATGCGCTACTTACTGATACTGGATTCCGCCATATTGAGAAAGACTCTGGTCATGCTTTCCGCTCCCTCGCCTGAGTTCTGAATCAGCAGAATAGAGATCAGATCATTGTTGGGGTCGATCCAGCCCTGAGTACCGAAGGCGCCCCCGTGTCCATAGGTACCTAATGTGTGCCCGGCCAGCTCACCCAGCGGGTCGGTCACCACTTCCCACGCTAGACCATAATCAGAGCCGCGCATCCAACCCACCGGCTGAATTCCTGTGGTTTGCGGCTCCGTCATGAGGTGGACGGAAAAAGGCGAGAGATAGCGATGACCCTCATACACCCCATCGTTCAGCATCATGCGGTAGAGGTGCAGCAGGTCTTCCGCAGTCGAGTACAAACCCCACCCCGGCGCGGGGAAAACAGCGCCCTGGCGGTACTTAGCAGGGTCTCCTCCCAGGATGGTGGCCGGGGCCCGCACCAGTTTTCCGTCTTTGGATGCATAGACCATGGCAATGCGCGCGATCTTGTCAGGCGGCAGAAAAAAGAAGCTGTCCTTCATTCCCAGGGGCTCAAGAATGTGCCCGGTGATGAAGTCCACGTATTTTTCGCCCGAAACAACTTCGATGATGCGGCCCAGGATCTCGATGCCAGGACTGGAGTAGCTCCATTGAGTGCCCGGCTGAAACAGTAACGGCTGTTTGGCGAGCTGCCGAACTACCTCATCCAGGGGCACGCTCATGGTTTGGGCGTAGTCGCGGATGGCGGGCGGCCCGGGGTAGTCCTGAATACCCGCGGTGTGCGTGAGCAGGTCGCGGATCGTGAACGCGTGGTTGGGTACTTTGAGGTGGTCGGCGTCCGGGCCGGTGATGGTGGCGACGTGCACGTCGTGGAATTCCGGCAGGTACTGTTCGACCGGGTCGCGCAGGGCGAGCTTGCCTTGTTCGGCCAGCATCATGATGCCGATGGCAGTGACCGGCTTGGTCATCGACATGATCTGGAAGATGGAGTCTTTGCGCATGGGATGGCCGGCCTCAATATCGGCCATGCCGGTTGCGTCGAACTCAACTACGTCGGCGCCGTGGGAAACGAGAGTCACGGCTCCGGCAACGGTTTGCTTGTCGACGAAGGACTTCATCCGTTGTGGGATTTGGGAGAGAACTTCCCGGTCGACGCCCGTTTTTTGGGGACCAGCATTTCTGGTGTTTGACTGAGCGAATGCGGAAGCGGCCAGCAGCAGCGACAAGACTAGTTTTCGCACGCAAAACAGCTTAGAGCATTTTCTTCGAGATCACTATCTTTGTGATTCCACGGGAAGAGCCTGACGCCAGAGATTGGCTACGGCGCGTACGTGCTCAGGACCGGTCCTGCAGCAGCCGCCGATCCATTGCGCCCCGGCGCTCTTCCAGCGTTGAGCCAGTTCGCCGAACTGCTGTATCTGACCCTCGCCCTGCCAACACTGATGCACCGCATCCCATTGCTCGCCCGAGTTTGGATAGACAATGATGGGTTTGCTGGTGACCCGCGCAAGTTCGCCGACCAGGCTCTCGATCAGCTCGGGGGCAGTGCAATTGACGCCGATCCCGACGACCTGAGGCTGCTTATCAAGCAGTTCTGCGCAGGTCCGCAATGTCTCTCCGTGAGAAACGTGGGTTCCGTCATGGCAGGTGAAGCTGAGGTATACCGGTAGATCGGGATGCGCGCGGAGTGCCACGAGAATGGCCCTGGCCTCTTCAAGAGAGGGTATGCTTTCAAACGCCAGCAAGTCGGCAGTGGTCTGGGCCAGCACTGCGATGCGCGGGCTGTGGAACTCGACGAGCTCCTCGAAGGAGCAGTGGTAGTTGCCGTGATACTCCGCTCCGTTATGCAGCATCGCGCCGTAGCTTCCGAGCGAAGCTGCGATCCAAATTCTGCGCGGTAACCTGGCCTGGTACTCTTTTCTGACTTCTTCTGCAATCGTCACAGATGCGCGCAGCGCATTCGCTGCGTCCCTGACCGCGTCCCGTGGACTGCGTCCAATCTTCTCAAAGCCCTGAGCGGAGACCTGGTAGCTGGCCGTCAGAAGGCAATCGGCGCCTGCTTCGAGATAGTCACGATGCACCGCAGAAATGGCCTGGGGGGAGCTTTCGAGCACGTGCGCGGACCACAAAGGGCCGTCCAGGTCGAAACCTCGTCGCTCGAGTTCTGTGGCCATTGCTCCGTCGAGCACGTGCAATCCGTTGAGGTCTAGTTGTTGTACTGGCTTCATTTGCGAGATGGAAAATTGGGCTTGGTTGTGAGCCAGGGACATGTAGGCTCCACCGCAGTGTAGCGCTTGGGCTTCTGTTACACTTTGAGGTAGTTTGCGGTGGTGTACGAAGGGTCAGCCAGAAACTCTTTGGATCCGTAAGCTTCCTGCCAATCGCAAGTTCGGGGAGTGGCTCAGCCTGGTAGAGCACCTGGTTCGGGACCAGGGGGTCGGAGGTTCGAATCCTCTCTCCCCGACCATAAACATAATAAAATGAATAGTTTGCGTGTTGGTTGGCAAGTAAAACAAGCTCTCCTGTCGACCAGGGATTCAACTTGCCCCCTCCGACTGATAAGCCGCGCTGCGAGAATAAGTTGGCGTGCTTTCCTTTCTCACCAAGTTTCAACTTGGGTCCATTGAGAGGAACGAGCCGGTCCCCACACTGGCACGAAGAGAAGTTACACCGAACTGATCGCAACGAACGGACCTGCTTATAGGCCGCATCCAGTTTCGACAAGCGTTCGCCCCAAGTCTGCGTCCGCTGTGCGTTCCATACATGCAGTAAAAACCGGACTCAGATCCGCACGCTGCGAGGCCGTTGCTTGGATGCGCTCCATCTTGCCTTCCCGCCAGCGCAGGAGCGGCGAACACAGCGCCTTACGATCTAAGTCGCGCCGCGCCACGTCAGGAGTGGCGAATTGAAAGGCGTTCTTGTTGGCGGCGGAACTCTTCGGCCTCAGTCATTTCCCTCTCCGGCTGAGCAAAGAGGGTGAGAACCGGGCACTTTGCCGACCGGATAACATCGTAGGCAAGCCCATCGTTGTGCGCTTTGCCTGCCTGGTCCGCTCTATGGACGCCCATGACGATGAAGTCCACACGCTTTTCCATGGAGACGGCGACAATGACATTGGCCGGACGTCCCGTGCGCGTTATGGATTCAATTACGACTGATGAATCTTTAAGACCCTTTACCAATGTTTGGAATTCTTCTCGGTGTTGGGGATGCTGCTTTTCATCCACTTCATTCTCATCCACGTGCAGAAGCAACAGACGTCCAGCAAGATGCTTGGTCAGAGATTCGGCATATGCCAGAGCAAGATGCGAAATCCTGGAGAAATCCGTATGAAAGAGAACGTTTCGCATATGTGGGCCTTCACACGCATCTTGCCGGACATATTTACCGACAGTCAGAACCGGACAGGGCATGGTGTGCAGCAGCGCCTCGGCAACCGATCCCAATCCTTCACCATCCTTGTAACCTTTGCCGCACGATCCGATCACCAGAAGGTCGGCATCGCGCTCGCCAATCAGAGCAGCAATTGTCTCTCGAACGCTACCCGCTCGCACAATTGTCGCGTATCGCGCAACGTCGTAGGACAGCCCCGCAGCGACCTTCCGAAGCGCTTCTTCTGCGGAGTCCATTAGCTGAGGCTGGCTCGATTTAGGTTGCTCCATCCCCGGCGCAGTGCTCATGTCGTCAATGACATGCGCGAGCAATATCTTGGCAGAAAACCACCTCGCCAATTGTTTGGCATGGTGCAACGCGCTAAGCGATCCCTCGGAAAAGTCAATGGCAACCATGATTGTCTTCATAGTGAATTCCGAACTTTCACGCATAACGCACCTTCTTCGTTCCTGAAGCGGCATGGCGCTGAAGCCCAGTAGCGGGTGCCGAGTTTCACCCTACTCTATGCCAGGCACGCCGTTCTGCCGGTGATGCCCGTCACAACGTGACGGGCATCCAGCCGATCAAATCCGCGGCGGTAAAGTGCTCTCCACCAAGATACGGAAGGTGAAGAACCGAGTAGCCATCGTGCTCCTGCTCGCCGCCAAATCGCTCTCCCTGCCAAGGACTACTTCGATGCGTTTTTCCGCAGAACGCGAGTCAGGCTTCGCTTTGCGCAAGCCATTACCGCAACGGCGCACAAGCTCGCCTGCATCGTCGACCACTTCTTAAGCAGCAGAAAACCCTACACGGAGACAGTCTTCCATCGCTGGGCCGATCCGAAGATACGGGTGCTGATCGTCCACGGCTGGAACCCGATGCACTGCGCGGGATGGCGATCTCGTCAGGCTACGCTCCCACCATATATGCGATGGTACGGTAAATTTGACTGTGACAATCAGTGCAATTGGCGAATGTACCCTACCAATGCCTCCAGCTCCTCCTGCTTCAAGTCGACAGGAGTCATTCCTCCCCCACTCCTCTTGTCATTGAGTACACGAAGCAGCGCAATGACCTCGGCTTCTGTATATTTCTGGCCAACGCCGGTCAAGGGGCCCGCTGCCGCGGTGCCCACACCTCCATCTCCGTGACAGGAGTTGCACGACTGAGCCTGAAAGATCGCCAGGCCCTTTAGCACCCTCGGGTCAGCAGAAGCCAAGTCCGGGAACTCGAGTAAACAGCGAGTTATTCGCTGTCGCTCATTGATACTCAGCGTATCAGCCTCTTTCTTCCGGTTTCTCGGGAATCGAACCTTTGGGCATGATCTGAAAGATTTTCCGACCACATGGCATTCGTTGCTGAAGCGTCAAATCGTCCGAGGATAACGCCACCGTTATCTGCGCAGGGTACGCCTTGACCACATAATCACGCGACGGCTTGGCTTTGCGATCTTCTCCGACCGCCATGAGCGCGGGAATCAACGCGGCAATGAAAAAGCAACGATGGCAGAATCGTGTAGATTTGTTATAGATAGACACGCGGCCTCCGGGGCAGGGTGATTCGTCACAGCCTGTTAGGTGAGCCCTGAATGCATCGATCAAGTTTGTAACTGGCAGTGGCCGGATAGCCCTTATATCACTGAAGCCGGTTTAAAGATAAAACGCGTTCGTGGAGTTCAACCCAGCCTTCCAGTCTCTACTTCAGACCGGAAGGCAGGTTGCACCGAAGGCAGATCTCATCAGGGTTTTGGAACCGGCGGCAGCGGTTCGCCCGCCAGCCGTTGCCGCACCAGTCCGGCCAGGAATTCCGCGAAAGGGCCGATATCCTCGCCCACACTGGCCTTTTCGAGGGCGTTGACGTAGGTATTGCCCTCGTTGACCGGTACGACCGTCCACGGGTACCCGCCCGCCGCCATCATGGTGTTCATCAGGAAGCGGCCGACGCGGCCGTTGCCGTCCATGTAGGGATGGATGTAGACGAAGATGAAATGCCCCAGCACCACGCGCGCGGCGGCGTCAGGCTCTTCGCGCAA
Organism: uncultured Acidobacteriaceae bacterium; assembly: GCA_963826875.1. GTDB lineage: Bacteria > Acidobacteriota > Terriglobia > Terriglobales > Acidobacteriaceae > PALSA-350. The sequence goes on from CAWGYP010000010.1 coordinate 13,201, forward strand.
CAGATCGAAGAATGCCGGCATGGCGTCCCTCACCGCTTCACGGTTCAGCGGCACATGCATGGATTTTCGGATATAAACCGGCCCGTTCCGGTAGCCGGCGAGGTCGGCGGGTTTCAGCAGGCCGGCGGCCACGCTCGGCGCGAACAGTTCCCGGTACCATGTCCCGTGATCGTCGTCTGCGACCTCTCCCGGGTTGTCCCCCTTCAGGATCCGCTCGACGCTCTTTTGGACAGCCTGAAACGCCTGCCAGTAGCCGCGCGCCGCCATGGCGTTCAGCTGGTCGCGGTCGCCTTCATTCGCTTCGGGATTCCATGTCCCGCTGCGGACGCGCTCGATAAGGTCAGCCGTTACGCGGTAACCTTCGATCGACAGCGAATGATACGCGTCCGTGACATAGGCGTCGTTGACGCGCTTCATGTATGTCCCGGTTTGGCGCGGCCGGCCCGGCGCTTCCGGGAATCTTTCGATGACCGGCGCGCGCATTTTTTGCCACAGTAACCGTATCCTGTTGACGTAGGGCGACGTTTCCCGGGTCCTGAGAATCAGGGGCAGTTTGTCCGCGAAGGGATCGCTTTCGCGCACGGAATAGCCGGCCGCCGCCATCGTTTTCACGATATCGTCTGCGATGCGGTCGCTGCCGATGTTGCGGAAGGCCCCGGCCAAGCGCCCGGCGATTACCGTGTGGCCGCCTTCAAGGAGCCGGGCGAGAAGGCCGGAGGCATCTCGGATCATCGGCAGCACCGCGCGGATGTCGGTCGCGTTGCTCGAAAAATAGTTGGGAGAGCACGCGACCAGGGCGGCTTCCACGGAAAAGAGCCACAAGCCCTGCTCTTGCTTCCTGTCCGCCGCGGCGGGCACCGCGATGCGAAGCTCCAGCAGGGAAGTGCCGTGAGGAAGATTGGTGACCTTGTTGCCGGCGCGCGGCGAGCGCACCGCAAGCTGCCGCGGCACGGTCCAGTTGCCGGCGTGCAGAGAGAGCGACTGTTCCGGAGAGAGGCACCATTGCGTGCGGAACCGCGTTTCCAGATAGACAGCGCAGAAACGCCAGAAGGACGCGTACCAGGCTGTGCTCTCGCCCTTGACCTCGTCGGGGCGGCTCGGGATGAACCAGCCTTTCATGACCTCCTGAAGGAAGCCGTTGGCCAGGAGACGTTCGCGGTGGGTGCGCGACAGATCCCGCGCCCGGATCGCCCCTGCGCCGTCGGGAGCCTGCAGTGCCCGCAGGACCTCCAGGGACTGGGCGAGTTTTTCGGGCGGTCTGGCCATCGGGTGATCCTTTCTTTTGGCGTTGCGACTCTTTAGGCGTTGCGACCGCGCGCTTATTATTTGATTGCACTGCACACTTATTATACTATTGCGCTGTTATTTAATTATATTATTCTGTTGCTCCATTATTATCTTATTATGTCGAGCGTCTTATTTCCGGTCAGAGTTCGGATCAGCGTTCAAATCGGAGGGACAGGACTTTGTATATGGAAATCCCCTTTCCGCGGACCAATCTTCCCTTAAGGGGACGTCAGCCTGATGCTAGCGAAGCGAGGAACCTCAGCGGCCGGACCGATCCGCTAAGCGCCGCCGTCGCATGCGGCGGCAGCTCCAACATAAAATCAGGTGCAAGATGAAGTCAGGCAGGCCGGTGAAAATAATCAAGGAAAAACTCGAAGCCCGCATTCAAGTGCTCGAAATCCTTATGCTGATCTTCGCGGTGGTCGTTGGCATCGGCGTTACAGGAGAGGTTCTCCTGCCCTCTTCCGGCTTCGGCCGATTCACCGCCATCGGCGGTCGATGGAGAAGCCGTGCTCGGCTTCGTGACCTTTGTGCTCAACTACCGGCTCCGGATCATCCAGGATACTGAAATCGCGTCGTTGAAACGGGACGTGGCGGAAGCGCAACGCCTGACGGAACAGGAGCGGCTGGCGCGGACGAAAAATACGCGGATGAAAATAGAGGCGTGGATGGCGCCGCGCCATATAGCCGAAGCGGATCTGCACGGAGTAATCGCTGCAATGCGTCCGCATGCCAGTGCGGCAGGCTCATCGATATCATCAAATGCCCGAACGATGCCGAAGTGGATGCGCTCACCCATCAGCTTTGCGGGGTATTAAACCGACTCAGGCTGGAAGCCCACCGTCCACAGCCCCGACTCGGACGAACCTCTCCTGGGGCTGACGGTGGACGTCAATCCCCATAATCCGCCCAGCATTCAGGCAGGCACCGCACTGATATCCGCCACTGACAATAGCCGGATTGAGCGCGACAGGGCCGGTTGGTTCGTTGCCGCGTCAGCATACCGCGAACCCGCTTCCAGCCCGGCGGCCGACCGATGCGGCCGTTCGCCTGACCATTGGTAGGAAATGCCCGTTCGGATCATCTGTCGTAGGCTTCGCCTGTCATTGCTCAATGGTGGCCTTAACGTGTCTGGGACTGCCACCGCCTTTGTAACCCTATCTGGGAACGCGGCCGCGCTACAAAGTGACGAGCCGCCTCAAAGGATCTTGAAAAGGTACGGGGTTGCGGTGGACGGCGGACGACGGCCGCGATGAACCAATGCCCGGATAATGCCGTTCAGCACCTCATCCAACCGTTTTCCAACATCTTCTGCAAGAAACCGCAGCACAAGATAGCCATTTTCTTGTAGCAGCAGATCCTTTCGTCGGTCTCGTCGGTAGGCCTCCGAGCTGGCAAAGTGTTGTTCGCCGTCCAACTCAACGGCTATACGCGCATCCGCGCATAGCAGATCCACCTCCATTTTCCCAAAACCGTCGAACGGAATGGGTAGCTCGAAATTGAGTTGAAACCGCCCGCTTGTTTCAGCTAGAGTCTCGAGCCGGCGAAAAAGAAAATGCTCGCTCGCACTTCTGGCGCGATCGGTATTCTTCTGGCTTGCCTCAACAAAGAGATTTGCTAACGGCGGGTCAACCCCATCGAGGACCAGCCGCCGTACCGTGGACGAGTATTGAGCCTTCCATTCGGGATCAGCAGGAAGCGATATGTTCTGCGGCCAGCCAGGTAGGGCACTCGCGGGTAAATGAAGCTTGTAGCCTGCTGCCTCATAACCTTTACAGCGGCGATCAAACATTCGCGAAAGCATTGGTACATCAAAATCAGCATAGTCGTACACCTGGACTTCCCGCTTTCCGTCGTGAAACCGGTGAAGGCGCCCTACATACTGCGCAATCGTCCCACGCCAGGAGACGGGGAGAGTAAGAAAAAGGGTGTCCAATCGGGCATCGTCGAACCCCTCGCCGGCGTATGGTCCTGTTGCCAGCAGCAAACGCTCCTCATCGTCAGGAATGGCTTTGAGCATCGCACGCGTCTTGGCAATTTCTCTTTTGCCCATACCGCCTCGAAGCACAACCACATGCTGAATTTCAGGCGTCAACTGCTGTACCAGCTTATCGAGATGGTCGTTCCGCTCCGTCAGCACGATCGGGGAACGGCGTTCTCGAACCGCCTGTACGACCTCCCGGCATATAAGCCGTGTGCGGCTGTCGTCGCATACAAGTTCGTCAGTAAGTTCGCGGAACTGGGCGCGCAGGTCAGGATTTGGTACACGCAGCGTCCGGAACCCTGTTGGCCGGACGAGGACGGTGTGCTCGAACGGCCGAGCGGCCGCCTGCTCCCTTGCGTTGACCCGATGGCGCAGTGGGCCACATTGCATAAATATGATTGGGTGGTGCCCGTCTTTACGGGTCACCGTCGCAGATAAACCGGTGACGAACCGTGCTTTCGAGTGGCGCACAACCTGCTCGAAACTGTAGGCGGAAAGATGATGGCATTCGTCGACGACCAGGTGTCCATAGTTGGCAACGATTGCGTCAACTACTCCCTTGTGGACCAGGCTTTGAATGGTTGCAACGTCGAGGATCCCAGTCGGCACTCTGCGGCCGCCTCCAACCCGTCCGATGGCATCCGACGGCAACCCCAAAAACTTCGACAGTCGTTCAATCCATTGTTCTTGCAATTGCCGTCGATGTACGAGCACCAGTGTGTTTACGGCACGCTTTGCGATCAACCATGCCCCGATTACGGTCTTGCCGAAAGCCGTAGTTGCCGAGAGCACGCCCGTCTCTTGGGCAAGCATAGTTTCTGCAGCGACTCTTTGCTCTTGGCGCAATTCTCCATGGAAAGCAACATTCAGCGGGTTCCCCGAGAAACGATCATCACGCAGGACCCATGAGATCTTCAGGTCCGAAAGCAAATGACAGAGATCCTCCATGCAACCGCGAGGCAAGCCGAGAGAGTGTGGATAATCCCGCGCACAGCCAACAATCCGGGGAGTGTCGTAGGTCGGTCGACGCATCGCTTGCGCTCTATAAAATTCAGGGTTTTGAAAGGCTGCCAGCCGGATCAGGTGGTTGCGCAGCGCGGGAGGCAAAAGATCCTTGGCAATGAATATTTCGCTACCCAAAACCAACTCCAATTGCTTCGGCAAGGGACCGGCTATCGACCTTCCCCCTCGGCGCGACTCAGGAGAGAACAAGGCAAGGGCATCGCCTTCTTCCTCGCTCGGGTGAAGACGGACCCCTATGACCTGCCCTTTAGCCTCCGCCTTGCTCACGCACTCCTCGACTTCGGTTCGGCCGATTCTGCGAACATCCGACAGGAAAGCCCATTGATCCTCATACGGCAATAGCTTGTCGTTGAGAAACAGGGTATTGCCCAGCTGCCTAGGTTTCCGTTGTAGCGGCAGCGCGATCAGACTGCCAAAGCCACCTTGCGGAAGAGTGTCTTGATTGGGAAAGAACCTGTCATAGGAATCCAAACCGACATCGGGCCGGCGCTCCATCGTTTCCGTCAGAACATGCGAGGCGAGTTTGCGAGCAAGCGCAGCTGGAATGGCCTCCCTGAAGAAGAACCAGGCATGGCCTCCATTGCCGGAGCGAGACCTCTCCAGTGCGGCCGGGAGATTCATAGCACGACAAGTTTCGATAAACGCCGCTGCATCCTCTTGCCATGTGGCTTTGTCGAAATCCGCGACAACAAAGAAGCACGTCTCATCCAGCAGCATCGGGTATACGCCGATAGTGAAATCCCAGCCGTTGCCATCCTGCCCGGACAGATGATAACGAATCACCTCATCCGTAACCGGCAGGAACCGACGATGCGGGCATTCCGCGCACTTGATTCTCGGCTTTTCACATACGCCCTTCACCCACTCATTTGCGCATGCGGGAGCATAGCCGGATTTCCCGGTCTTGCGGCTCTCAAAGCGGCGTGGATAAACATCGTCGCGACCGCGGAAGAGCGACCGAAAGAGCGCAACCTTGTCCTCTGGGTCAGAACGGTGATGGATGCGCTTGATCGATTCCATGGTGGTAGCTATCGCTTCAGTTGAGCATGCAACGAAGGCAGCCGCTTAAGGATATTTAGCCGGGCGTCTTTGACCTTGTCGAGAAGCACCAAAGGGTACCCCCGGGTAATTTTGCAGCAGCCTGTTGCAAAATTGGCGACTTCACAGGCTAAGCCTCAGCAACTTCCACATGTATCGGAAGTTACGGGGACTGAACCCTTCCCCCGGGAATTCCCCTTGGAACTCCCGCGACAGCCGGTCAACGATCTTGCCTCCCACCGCTGTACCTCGAAGCGGGAGGAAATCTCGCGGCCGATCGACCCATAAAGCATGATCAGCTCTGTGTTCGCCAGCAAAAGCCACCCGGACCTGCGCAGCCCGGATGCGGACCTTCAGGCGAGGCAGGCGATCGTAATCGGCTGGCAGTTGCCGTCGACGTCTTCGAAGCTCAGCACTCTCAAACAAGGAGCAGAGCATTGGGCCCCCAATCTTGGGTCCAAATTGGGTCCATTCACTCCCGAATACCATGCAAGAAGAAGGCACAACACGCAGAACAAACCTAAACGAAACAACAGCTTAGTACATCGGTTGTTGGTTGGGGACCAAGGGGTCGGAGGTTCGAATCCTCTCTCCCCGACCATCGACGTTCACCAACTCGCCGAGCTATCGAATTCCCTAGCTGTTCTATCGATCGGTCGCCCAGTTCAAAGTTCCCGACAGGTCAGCTACGTGCGAGAAGGCCCTATCGTTCGTAACCAAGATCGCACCGACGGATACTGCGTGAGCCGCGATCAACATATCGAGATTGCCAAGCGGCTTGCCCGCAGCCTCCTGTTTCGCTCGAAGCCGCCCATAGGTATGGGCCTCGTCTCTCCCCCAAGAGAGAATCTCAATCTTAGCCAAGAACCCCTCCAAGGCCGGACGGAGAGTCTCTGCATTCGGACTCCTTGCCACCCCGAATTGGAGTTCGGCCTCGGTAATCGTTGATATGCAAGCAATCTCGTCATACCGCAGACCAGCCAGCTTTGCGCGCGAAGCTGGAGAATTTCCTTTCACGATGTAGCTCACCGTATTGGTGTCGATCATGTATCGCCGACTCAAAGCTCTTCTCGCTGCTGGGAAGTTCCTTGGTCACGTTCAGCCAGGAAATCCTCTGGGAAACCGGCGCTGTCGAGTGCGGCGAAAATCTCGTCCCACCCGCCTGGCGCCTCGGACAGAATCAGGTCTCCACTTTGAGGGTCGCGACGGATGTAGACCTCATCCGTTGTGAAGCGGTACTCAGCAGGAATTCTGACAGCTTGGCTCCTTCCGGTCATGAAGACTTTCGCTCTCTCCACCCGCGCCATGGTCCCTCACCTCCGATATACATCATGCTATATATCAAATGCGACTTCAAGCTGTTCCGAGCGCATCGTTAAGTAAAGAGATTGAACAACGCATGAACCGAATGCCATTTGGCAAGGCTCCGACGCCGCCTAAACGCTGATCTTCTAGTGGCTTAGGAAAACACAAGAGCTACTCGTTACCCTCGGCGGAACATCGCATCATGCGCTCGCGGCACGCGCGGCTTCTTCCAGCCTCTTCATCGCGATAAGGTACGGGCCGGGGCCATGACTGACCCTGGCAACACCATTCTCTGCCAAAGTGCGCAAGGGTGGGGTGAGGTCGCCGACCATGATATTGAGCGGAAGAGGAGACGCTTCCACCAGGCGCGCGATCAGAACAATATCCGCGAGACCCGGCGCGAAGAGGCCGTCAGCTCCAGCTTCCGCATAGGCGTGGGCCCGATCGATAGCCTCGGAGACCATAGCATCGTTATGCTCTTCAGGCGGCCGCTGGAAAAAGATGTCGGTGCGGGCATTGAGGAAGAAACGAATATTCGTCGCATCGGCAACCTGCCGAGCGCGCCGGATGCGGTAGGTCTGGTTAATTGTCTCGCGAAGTTTTCCATTCGCGGGAAAGCTGTCCTCCAGGTTGCAGCCGACTGCCCCCGCGTCGATCGCCAGCGTCGCCGTTTCCGCGACGGAATCAGGCGCGTCGCCATAACCGCTCTCGAGATCAACTGTCACCGGCAGCGGGGTCGCAGCAACAATTCTGCGCAGGTTGTCGATCACCAGGGCGAGCGGAACACGCTCGCCATCGTCAAAACCGTTGGCATTGGCGACCGACCAACTACCCGTCGCGATTGCCCTGGCGCCGGCCGCGGCCACAGCCTTGGCGCTGCCTGCGTCCCAGATGTTAAAGAGGACTAGCGGCTTTCCGGGAATATGCAATCCCCGGAATCGCTCGGCCTTACGCGCCTGGTGGGTCATTATCGTCTCCTCATGAATCAGCTTCTCTACTGTGCCGCCTGCCAGTGTGCGCGCAACTCCTGGTTGAATTCCTCCGAGCGCTCCTCAGGGAAGAAAATCCTTGCGCCCCTGAGCTCGACCCGGCGGCGAACGCCGGGGATATGGTCCGCCAGCCAGTGCGACCATTTCACGTCGAAGTAGATATCATCCGTGCCCCAGACAATCAACGCCGGCGCTGTTAATTTCTTGAGAAGATCCTCAACGGCCAGGGTGTGTTTGTTATCGAAGGCGGCCAGAAAATGTTCGAGGTCGCGGGTCCGTTGCGCGGTTCTGACCAACGGCCGCAGATATTTTTCGATGCTGTCGTCCGTCACCTGTTCCGGGTCTTCATACGCCGGCCCCAATGCTTGCGGCGATCGATAGATGCTCTTATCCGATAGCATGGCGTCAAGCGCCCCGCGCAAGCCTCCAGCGGCAGCCATTGCCAGAAAGGGTTTGAATGCTTCGGGTGGCCAGTTGTCGTGCGTGTCGCAGTCGGTGAGCGTGAGACTGCGCACTCGATCGGGATGGAGCGCGGCAAAGATCTGGGCAATGCCACCCCCACTGTCGTTGCCCACGAGATCTACTTGATCGATCTTCAACGCATCAAGAAATTGCCTGAGCATCTCCGCATTGGCCGTCACCGATACATCCTGGCCTGGCGCGATTTCAGTGTCGCCGTGGGCAAGCAGGTCCACAGCTACACAACGGCGGATGTCTGACAGTTCCGCCAACTGATGACGCCACAGGTGCCCGTTCAACAGCACGCCATGCACGAACAATGCGACCGGTCCGGTACCCTGTTCCAAGTAGCTGATACGGCCCGACGGGGTTTCTACACTGTGCCGTTCGCCCATGGCTCAGTCCCTCCCCGTCCCGGTTGTGGAAGCGTGCGCTTCCTTCAACCTTTTTGAGCATTCATCGCAACAAACCTCAACCGTCTTGCCGCCGATGTTGACCTTGATCGGATTCGCATCCAGCTGGCAGTCGCAAGCTGCACAAGTTCTCACATCCATGACATTCCTCTCCAATCCCCCGGATCAATCCGGGCAGGATCAGTAGGCCATGCAGCAAGAGAGGCTCGCTGTCAGATTCTTTAGCGACATTGTCTCGAGGCAGGCGCTATCGACGCAGCGCCGCATGTCTGAATTCCGAAGGCGAGCGGCCATAAGCTTCGCGGAACGCTGCGCTGAAATGACTGTGGCTGGAAAAGCCAAGATCCAGACTCAGCGCAGTGAGGTCGTCGTATTGTCCGAGAAGGTCCAACGCCCGCGCCAAACGTAATCGCAACTGATATCGATACAAGGGCAGCCCTTCCACTTGTTGAAACACCTGGGTGAGATAAACCGGAGAGCCACGTACTTCGGCGGCGATTTCGGCCAATGTCCAGCGCCTCATCAAATCGCTCGTGAGCACGAGCTTGATCCGATCCACCAGCCGCTGACGCCCGACACTGGCGGCGGTTGCATGGGTGGTGCGTGGGCCCAGCGCCCGTTGCATCAGGGTCAGGGCCAGGCTCTCAGCCTCCAGGGGCTGGGCGATCTTCTGCCGCAAGCTGTGCCGCAGCAGCGCAACGAGCACTTGCGCGCGTGGGTCAATGCGCAGGCGATGCTGTCGAAACGCGAGGGTGGCGCCGTCCTGCAGTGACGAAGGAGGCGCTATTTCGTGCAGCAGTGCTTCACTAATGACCAGCGTCAGACTGCCATCGCCACCGGGCACAGGATGACTGATCCGGTAACCTTCTGCGGCGTTAAAAAACAGCACCTGGTTTGCCTCGGCTACTGATTGATGATGCCCAACATGGCGCACATAAACGCCGCGATAGGGAAACACCAGTTGAGTGCTGGCCGTGCACTCCTCCGCGCTCTGGTGACTGCAGCGGCCCTGGCATATTGTGTCCCGGATCGTAACCGTCGGAGACTTCAGCAGAGCGTGAGCGACCACTTCCGGTACGTCTTTGGTTTGGTTTTTCAGCCCCATGCTCTTGGATCCACCGATCATGCAAAAGTATATCGTCAGGCCGCTGGTGAAAAGCCGTGGACGATCGATGAAATCGAGCGAAGACCTGCGGTTTCTTTACCGAACCTCAAAGGAGAGATGCGCCGGAACAAGCGATCTTAGAAAGTCTCGCGCATCGAAGACTTCGCCTGCTGCGACGACGCCGGTGGTCCTGGCCAACCCGTTGAGCACCCAGCGTGCCGCTTCCACCACAATCGGCGCAGTGACCGCGTAAATATCCCTTCCGTGCGCTGCGGCCCGGCGCTCCGAACCTCCTTTGCGCGCGATCACTTCCATGACGAAAGTCTGAGAGGAGCGCCCGCTTTCGTCAGCCGCCTCCGGCGCCGGCGTATCAGGATTGCGGATGTCCGTAATTGGTGCGTCGTTCATATAAACGTGCATCTGAGGCGTTCGCAGATGCCGTGAGATGGTAATGGTCTCAGCGAAAGACAGCCCCACAACATTTTGCTGTCCGAAGGGAGCAGGAAACTTCCAGCTGCGAGGGGGCGGCGGATCCGAGCGCTCCAACCTGCCGTGAGAGAAGACGAAACGCTGGCCTCGATTTCGCTGGCCAGTCAACCGGGTTCCCAGCGTCGGTTTCCAACTGTCGAGCGCAACGCCGATGAGGATTTCCTCCGCGACGCTCCAGTCACCCATGGCGGCGGTCGCCAGCAGATCTCCCAAACCACCGTAGAATGCCATCGCGGGAGCGATGACTACTCCCGCCTGCTTCGCAGCACAGGAGAATCGCTCGAAGACAGCCAGAACAGCTGCCTGTTCCGCAGCCACGTCCAAATAATGAATCCCAGACCGGAGTGCTGCTTCGATGACCGGAGTGGCGGTGTCGACAAATGGCCCCGCACAATTAATGACAGCACCGGCGCCGGCCATGGCGCGGTCCAGCGACCCATGATCGTCCACCGAGGCGACGCGCGCCTCGGATTGCGGATGCTCCGCGGCTAGCTCGTAGAGCCTGGCGGCGTCGCGTCCAGCGAGGATCGTTTTCCATCCCCGTTTGCGCAGCTCTGCCACAACGAAGCGTCCGGTGTGCCCATAGGCGCCGAAGACAGTCACTGCTCGATTTGAGATACCCAACGCATTCCTCGCTATCTCCTTGCCCGGCCAGGCCGAACATCAAATTCCGGGTAGGAGTAGTAGGCCACGCGGGGACAAGGAGCCGCTGTCAGAATCTTTAGCGATTTGTGATTCCTCAGGCTGGTTCCGGCGTCGCAGGGGAAAGTTGAAAGGTCACTCGCTGTTCGCCCAGGCGCGGATGCCGGGCGGTCAGCTGCACGGTCCCAGGCTGCAGTTGCGTTCGGATCCAGACCGCACCGGTGCCTCCGACCAGGCTGAAGGGATTGTCTCCGATGAGCTCGGCAGGCCCTTCCAACGTGAAGACAATCGGATCCGAGGCGTAGGGGCGGATGTTGTCAAACTCGTCGGTCACGCGCAGCACTACCCGGGTTGCGTCGGCGCCGTCGGCCACCAGCCCTGTATCGTCCGGCAGCAAGCTGAACTTGCGATCGACTCCTCTTCCGGAGAAGGTGCGGGTGATGACCTTCTTACCACCGATGTAGCCTTCGATGCGAAGGTCGCCCCACGGCTCGTCAAGCGGCTGCTTGCTCAAGTCGGGGTAAAACGGAGCGTACTTCAAGTGAGCAAACTGCTCTCGATCAGGCTGCGCATCGGCGATGAGTTTGTCCTGCAAATAGAATTTGAGATTGTCGCAGTTGGAGCAGACCAGCGCTTTCGTAAAGCCGATGGATTCATCATTGCGCGCCCAATGGAAGGCAGGCTCGAGAACGACTTCTTCTTCAGGATCGCACTGTGATTTGTAGAAACCGCCGGCAGGCTTGCGCTCGCGGAACATGTCCGCAACCCCGTGATAGCAGACACGGTCGCCGGAGCCGAAGTCGGCATGGGTGTGGTAGTCAAACGCGCACCAACCAATGCCACCAGCGTATTGCGGATTCGAGGCCAGCTGGTCATGCACCCGCGCATGGCGAATGGTGTGTTCGGTGAGACGCTCCATGTTGTCAATCGACTTGGCCGGAAAAGTGTGGCCGACAAACTCGGTGTTGAGATAAGCCGGGTGATTGGGCGGCAACAGAGGAAAGCCAAAGTCGTTCATGGTGAAAACATCTTCCAGAAATTCTGAGGACTGAAAATAGCGGATGCCGCAAGTGGGACGGCTGGGATCGAGTTTGTGCGCGAGCGCGTTGGTGCGGGTGTAGAAGTCGTGGTTGTCTTTTGACTCGTTGATGCGCACACCCCAGAGGATGACCGACGGCCGGTTCCAATCGCGGCGAACCATGCGTGCGACGTTGTCGACCGCAATATCCTGCCAGGGGAGCGGCCCGATGTGCTGCCAGCCGGGAATCTCTTCCAGAACGAGCAAACCCAATTCATCGCAGGCGTCGTGGAAATGCCGCGACTGTGGATAGTGCGAGGTGCGGACAATGTTGCAACGCAGCACCTGGCGCACAATCTGCGCATCGCGCCGCTGCGCCCGGGCAGACATTGCCTGGCCGACAAAGGGGAACGTCTGATGACGGTCAAGGCCACGCAACTTGATGGCTTTGCCGTTCAGATGGAATCCCTCTTTCGTGAAGACGGCCTCGCGGAAGCCGAACCGGCGCGTGTCTTGATCGAGAGTCACCCGGCCCTGCTGAAGGGTTACCCGGACTTGGTAAAGCCTTGGGTTTCGAAGGTCCCAAAGCTCGATCCCCTGTAGCTTCTCAAGAGAGACTGTGTATCCGGCCGGCTCTTCTGCAACAGCAGCGGTGTTAATTCTCTGCGCACCGTGGGCAATGACTTTGTCTCCGTCGAGCAGCTCGACGGTTAACGTCAGCGGCTGCCTGACGGGTTCTGAGATCTGCAGATAGCAGTGAACATCGACTGAAGGCGCAGCGCTCAGCACGTCTTTCGGCTGGGCAAAGATGTTCTCGATGAAGTTGTGAGGAACGATGCGCAGAGCCACTTCGCGGTAGATGCCGCCAAAGGTGAGATAGTCGATCTGGTAGCCAAAGGGTGGAATGTCGGCGCGTTCAGTTGAGTCCACGTCGACCGCCAGGACGTTCTCCCCTTCAAAATCAATGTGCGGCGTCAGCTCAAAGAAGAAGGGCGTGTAACCACCTTTGTATTCGCCCAGACGAGTGCCATTGATCCAGACCGTGGAGGCGGTCATTACCCCTTCAAAATCGACAAAAACGCGCTTTCCACGAGCTTCCTGCGGTAGCTTGAAGCGGCGCCTGTAAATGGAGATGAATTCGTATTCTTTGTCGTCGAAGCTGTGCCAGGGCAGCTTGGCTGTTGCTGTGGGGAATGACCACCTGGTCGAAATGAGAATCGTCGAAGTCTTTGCCGTGGGCTGCTTCGGTGTTGTTCGGGCTATAGCGCCAGTTTCGATTAATCGGGAGGATGATGCGGCCACTATCCACCGCGGGACTGCTTTGGCTTAAACCTTCGGGTATGAGCGCGCTGGCCGCCGCGGCGCTGCCGGTCTTTAGGAAATCACGACGATCCATTGATTCTCCTGTTTGGAAGGCAACCGTAAGCATAAACAATTTTGGACGGAGCAGATAGTCAACCTGAAATATGTAGCGGAACTGAGGAGAGCGCGTCGGCTAGTGAGGAAGGACGTTCTGGCTGACCTTGTAGTGGTGGGGCGTGCCGGTGATCGCGATCGGCACCACTGCGCCTGCGCCGTCTTTTTTAAAGAATGGCGCCAGCGGCTTGAGAAGGATCGCTTTGAAACCGGTTGTCACGTGCGAGACATCTGACTGCATTCGCACGTCACCGGTGAGGTGCACATTCTGGTTCTGCAGATCGAAAGCCCCCTTAAGGCGAACTGCCGCACCCGGCATTTGAACCATCAACGGGGACATAGTCGCCATTCCATCGCGGATGGATACAGTTGCCGCGATATTGGGGAGCACAGCCGGCTGGGCGCTCGAATCGTCTTGTGTTTTCATGCCCTGGGCTCGCTTGCTAAAAGCCGTAAGATTGCGTTGCGTGGCAGTATCAGTGAAGCGTTCACCCGGCACGGTAAAGGCGCCGTTCATCGTGAGCCGCTCGAAGAACGATGCACCTGTGGCGCCCGCCAGATTCGCGTGCCCGTGCAACAGTACGGGGCCGGTGACAGGAGTCTCACTGGTCAGGAAAGGATGCAGCAGGTCTTCGACTCGTCCCTTCTCCACGAACAGATCAACGGTCGTGACCTTGGGTGAGCCGGCAATATTGCCTTCCGCGTGGATGACACTGCTGCCCGTATGTACGTCCACTGCATGCAGAGTTATGTCGCCATTCAGACCATTCACGGCACAACTCAAGGCAGCTTCTACGAGTGTGCGACGGCCCTTGGCAACGGAAAAGTCCGGGGTCGAAGATCGGGCTGAACCCTCGATCTGCTCAAGCCTCCCCTGGAAATGGCCGGCTGCGGAAAAAGTCCCATGAAGGCCATGGATCTCGGAGAGATTTACCCCGGCTAGGGTGAAATCTCCAGTGACCGGGGTGGCCTCTAACTTGCCGGCGAGCAACGGGCCAAAGCTTCCATGCGCCTGGATTCGTCCGGATGGCTGCGCGTTTTGCATGTCAAGCGAATAGGAAATCGTCTCCCCTTGATGCAGGTTGCCAATCAAGAGCCGGCGAATGGGGAAGGTGTAGCGCCCTCCGCCAATGCGTAGAAGATCAAGGGTCGCATTCTGCAGGTCGAGTTGCTCCACGACGGTCGGTGGCCCGGTGAAGTCGCCGCTGCTGCCGGGGGGAAAGTCTTCTTTGTTAGCCGCGCTGCCCGCCGGAGGAATCATCACGTGAAGTCCGTCGGCACTCACTAGATGGACCCGGTCGCGCAACAGAAGAAGATCAATCCAGCGCCCTTCCACGCGCAGGTGGGTGACCGTACCAACAGGGGGAAGGTTGGGCGCAGACTTGCGGCGCAGGGTGATGCTATCGGCTACGAAGCCAGGATGAGGAAAATAGGTGCGGTGGTAACGCTCAATCTTGACTTGGCTGGCAAATACTTGTTCGAGGAGTGGCTCGACATTCCGGTAGCGATACGGCCAGTGCAGGTTCACAAAAGCAATGGCCAATACGAAAGCAACGAGGCCGAAACAGGCCACGAACAACGGCGCCCCCTGATGGAGGATCGTCTTTCGGGCCCTCGCAGCGTGGACAGGGGTCGTCCTCATTCCAAGTAGGTTGGATGAACCTTAAGGGTGCGAAGGTGTCCGGCTGGTTGAAAATGCTCACATTATTGCTGCTTCGGCGCAGTCACGCCGTTGGCGGGGTGAGAAGGCTGCTTGCTGCTAAAGGTCTTGCGGATTTTCTGGCTATCGTCGATGTCTGCCAGATCCGCCTTCTCCTTAGCTGTTTTTGGCCGGGCAATGCGCGCACGCGCTGGGTCAAAGACGCGGGGATCGGTTGGCAGCGCGGTGTAAGGCTCCAGGTTTGGCTCCGTCGCGAACATATCGCTCAGGTCTGGAGCTAGCGCATCCTCAAGGTTGAGCGGCCCAAGGCCAAGCAATTGGTAAATCGTTTTCTGGATGCTGCCCATGCTGCTGTGACGATGGGAAAGGAAACCTTTGCGGACATAAGGACTCATGACCAGCAGGACGCTGCGGTGAGCATCCACATGATCCACCCCGCTTTGCGGGTCGTCTTCGGTGACAAAGATGGCTGTGTCCTTCCATATGGCGCTGTGGGAGACAGCGTCGACGATCTGTCCCAAGGCCAGATCGTTGTCAGCCACATAGGACTCGAGCAGCGGATACCCGTCCCCAGGACGGGGGCCGGCCGTGTGATCGTTGCCCAGGCGCATGACGATCATGGCTGGAACATCGCCGGCAGAGAGGCGAGTGCCGAAGTCCTTGAGGAACTCGCTCGCACGAACGATGTCAGGAATGCCCATGTTGGCGGTGGGAAAATTCCGGTCGGTCGCAGCGAAGACCGGCTGCGGTATGGGAGCGTTCAGGAACAAGCGCTGCCCTTCGGGCTCGGACCCAACCATCTCATCCATGCCTTCCACTTCGAGCGATTCGCCGTAGTTGAGAACCCCGAGTCCGGCGTTGCTTACGTGCTCCCAGAGTGAACCGAACTCGGGCTCGTCTTCGGGCATGGGCCCATCCGTGGCTCCTCCGAGAGCACGCCGGCCGGGCGCTTCGCTGAACGGGTTACCGTGCCTGCGGCCGCCATAGGTGGCGGGCCATGCCTGCGCCATCCAGGGTGTCGGCGCGATCCCAATGGCCCAGCGATGCCCATCGACTGAGACGTCGCTGTCGGTGTAGTAATGATCGCTGGTAGCAAAGCGCGCAGCAATGGCATGCGCGTTGGGAGTG
The DNA here is from genome assembly GCA_963826875.1 of uncultured Acidobacteriaceae bacterium. Classification (GTDB taxonomy): domain Bacteria; phylum Acidobacteriota; class Terriglobia; order Terriglobales; family Acidobacteriaceae; genus PALSA-350. The sequence goes on from CAWGYP010000010.1 coordinate 29,157, forward strand.
ACGTGCAGGTCCTGCATAGCCGGATCACCCTTTACCTGGCCGTGCATGCCGTAGCGGGCAACGGTAGGATCTCCATCCGCTCCTGCGAGGTCGCCAAAAACATCGTCGAAGGTGCGGTTCTCGCGAATGATGAGAAAAACATGCTTCAGAGCTGGAAGAGGGCTGCTCTCCAGGCGGGCCATCGTGTTGTCGCGAAGGACGGTGGCTGTCTGTCGCTTCTGCATGCTCTGCGTCGCTGGCGGGGATGGCCGAGATGCTGCCCAGTTCCAGCTCTCCAATGTACGCGCCATGAAGAGCCGGGTTGAAATGGCTCCCCGCGTTTGGGCCGCTTCCCTTGCCCTTGGAGTTGGCGACGTAAATCGTGCTTCCGTCTGGAGAGACCATGACTGCGGAAGGGCTCCAACCCACGGGTAGATGGCCGAGTACACACTTGCGGGTGGTGTCGACGACTGCCAGCGCATTGATGCCTGCTTCAGTTACGTAAAGGCGGCCGGCGGTGAGCGCGAGTCCACTGGGCATGACGCCGCGCAACGGAATGCCTTCACGATCCTGGAATGCGGGACCCGTAAATGGACTGAGTGGAATTTGCGTCTGCAGGCTGCGGCCATCGGCGCTGATGACAGCAATGGCGTCTTCGTGCGCCAGGGCAACGTAGACCGCACCTTCGTTCGCCACTACCGCGGAAGGTGCCGCGCCTCCCACTACATGGCTCGCGGGCGCAATCGCTGTTCCCAAACGCAGCGAGGCTACATGGCGGGCTCCGGTCGCCAAGGTCGTAGGTCCATAACGAACTACCCCGCATACTGTTGGCATCGCCCAAGCCTGCAATCTGCCGCCCTTCGATCGAAGTTCCCTGCTGCGCAGCGGCGGAGGGATAACCGAAGGGCGGGAAATGGAGTCCACTGTGTAAACGGTCGGCGTTGTCTGCTCCGGGAATTGTCTTGTATTCGAATAGGCCGGAGTTCGCGATGTAAAGGCGTTTGTTATCGGGGCTCAGGCACAGGGCGATCGGATTGATACCCGTTTTGAGGCTTGCCATCCTGGTCCGCGTCGAGGTATCGATCACCACCACCCGGTAGTTCGCCTGGTCTACCACGTACAAACTGCGGCCATTCGTTTGAAAGCGCGAGCGCTGCCGCAAAGCTCTCCTTGTAGAGATGGCTTTGCGATGCGCCGTTGAGGCTGATCCGAGCTATCTTTTTCCAATCGGCGGTGGACATCACGTCCACTGCGCCGGTGTCTCCGGTGGCCACGTACAGCACCTTCCCGCCGGGTGAGTAAGCTACACCTGCATAAAATTCGACTCCAGGAACGCTGCGGAACCCGCTTGGAATCTGCATTACATTGCGATCCGCGGTAGCGGGACGATCGATTACATTCAGGGCAAAGGGAAAGCCCAGCGATGGTGCGATCAATTGCTGCCCATCCGGCCGCATGGCTAACGCAAAGGGAAATGGGGCAACCGTTATCCAATCCCCGACAGGGGTGATCTGCCTCCCGTTGGGGATGGTCGCCGCTGGTTGCGTCTGGGCAGACAAGGATAAAGAAACGAGCGCAAGCAGAATCAGCAGGCAGATATTTCCAGGATAAGCTACGAACTCCAGACTTTGAGTGGGTGGCCCAGGTCTCGCTTTTGAGACCTGGGTGTTCCGGCCAGTACCTATTTGCGAGAGAAACCCAGGTCTCAAAAGCGAGACCTGGGCCACCCACTCAACATTCGTCCGCTCCATTTTCATGCTGACATCATCTTGTTTGGCCGGCCGCCTTCTGATGAATCTCTTTCGCAACCAACTCGTACTGGTCCGAGGCAAGGTAATCGACATGGGCCGCAATTGCGGCGCGCCAACGCACCCGAGCCGTATCCAGCGAGCCGAAGTTGTAATCATGGAACCAGCCATTGCAACTGAGCTGCGCCTTGGTGGCCCCGTCGAGCGTGTAGAAGCGTATCCACAGGCCGTTGGTGTGGGCCCGCTCCACTAGCGCGCGGAGCCGGTCCATTTTCGCCGGCGTCCACTCCCCCGCGTTTGGCTGGCCCCCAGGTTCTACCACCTTCCACGGATTGTTCCACCAGCGCCGGTAGTTGGTAGCTTTTCCGGGATCCAGGACTTCGGGTGCGGCAGACGGTTCCTTGTCTTCGGTGTGAATGGCGCCGAAAAGCAGCACACGATCGCCGGTTTGCAGCTGATCGTAGAACACAGTTTGTTGGGCGTCGGGTTCGCCCGTCAGCACCAGGATCGGCTTTACGTCCAACGGTTGGACATCCGCCTCGCCGGCTCCTTTGACCGTTGTCGTCAGCCAGGACTGGTACTTGCGCAACAGAGCCAGTACCGCCGCCAGATGCTCCGGCTTGTCGTCCTTAAAGTCCAGATTGAGCGTGATGAGGGGCCAGTTGCCTCGGTTCCCTTCCTGCAGCGCCTTTTCTACGATAGGGCGAACGCGCTCGAAGAAATACTGATCCATGGTCGGCTCGTTGCCGTAAGTTGGTTCGCCGTGGGTCACAACTGACCAGCTGCGCCCGGTCTTGGGGTCGGTATGCCAGGCAAGATCCTGCTCAATTGCTAAGGGCGTGCCAGCGGAAAGAGCACGATCGATGCGGTCGCCCCACCACTCAAAGTAGGGATAACAGTTGTGCGCGTCCATGACCGTGCGCGAACCAGGATGCGACTGCTGCGCATACACAGTAGCGGAACATAGCAGGAGAGCGAGTGCGATTCTGAACATCGTCTTGCTAATCCTCAGGAAAGTTTATGTAGAGCGGACTACTCATCAGCTCGGTGACGCCCGTCTCATCGTGTACTTCCACGCGGAGCCAGTGTCGCCCAGGACCTGGATTGAGCGTGGTGTTCGCGGTGTCTCCCTGCAACGGGAGCGGCGTATTCGAATCGTCGCCATCAAGCAGCAGGTGGACCACAGATCCCTTGGCCGCAACCGATTGTATGCGCACTTGAACGGGCGTGGCGTGGGCTGTGTGCAGCGTGCCGCCCATCTTTGCCGAAGCGCCCTCCGCTTCGGCCTCGAAGTCCAGTGTCTTGTCCCGCGAAGCTGTCAGGTCGACAAACGTGCGGCCGCGGCGAATCGCATCCAGGATCGCGGGCACGGAAAGCTCATCGGCCTCAACCGCCGTTGCCGGCCAGCCAATCGCGCTCTCGTCCCCTGGCGGTATGGTCGCGTTGTGATTGTCGCTGCCACCAACCGCAGCCAGGCGGTGGCCCGCACGCAGTTGCGAGTCCCAGTACTTCGCGCTCGAGAACATGATTTCCCCGTAGTTGATCACTTCCAACGCGCTGAACAGCCCCATGTCGGCATCCCCAGGCGGCATCCAGCGGCAACCCATGCATTCTTCGCCTTCCGGCGCCTCGGCGTGGTTGACCGAGGCGATGCCGCCCTTGGCACGTGCGTCTCGCAGCATGCTGTTGAGATCAACCCGCCAGTCGATGAATTGCGTCACCCCAAATACATTGAAGTGGCCGTGGAACGTCGTCATTTCGCGGCCAGGGATCAGCAGCAGGTGATCGAAGTAGGGCTGCAACTCGCGCTCGTCTGCATAGTGTGAGTCTGTGTTGTGGTCAGTGATGGCTATGAAGTCCAGGCCGCGAGCCGCAGCCGCTTGCACGGTGAGAAAGAGCGGACAAGGCACCTTCTGACCGCTTTGGCTCTTACAGCTGCCGTCGCTGTGGCCGGTGTGCATATGGAGATCGCCGCGATACCACCGCGTCCCCTTCGCCAGAGGCTGCACCGTGAACGCCGCGTCTTCTGCGCGCGAATTGAAGTGTATTTCCGCCGTGTAGTGTGAAACCACCTGGGGACGCATGTTCGGGACAGCGATGATAAGCCGCCATTCTCCCGCAGGAATTTCCCCTGGGAGATACGACGGCGTGGCATCGGTTTCGCCAATAGTGAAATGGCTTTTGTTGCCCCCGCTTTCTCCACGAAAGCGGTGCGGATCTGCGATGCCGAGATCCAACGTAGCGCGCTGATCTCTCGCGGTGTAGTGAAAGTCGACGCTGATGCGGTGTACGCCGGCAGGGACTGTGAACGGGACGTCAAAGTATGTTTTGTGCTGCGCTCCCTTGACGTCGCCTGTGAGTACCAGATCCTGTTGCCCAACGCCCCAGGGGACAAGCGCAAGAAACACAAAGCAAAGACTCCAGCGCCTCATGATGTCCAAGCCGGCTCCTCACCCGGATAGTTCTGAGATTCCAGATCTCCCACAAGAGCGTTGAGAGATCTGGTGTGCTCAGAATTAGAAGTCTACCCGGAGAGCAAATTGCATTACACGGGGATCCCCTGACAACGAAGTGATCTGTGCTGCGGCCCCGGTGCTTACATCCCCGCTCGGCGCGGCGAAGAGCGGGTGATTGAGGACATTGAAAACCTCCCAGCGGAACTCCGCTTTCAGGCTTTCAGTCACTGGGAAATCCTTGACCAGCGAAGCATCAAAGACATCGGTAGCGGGCGAGTTGAGGGAGTTGCGAGTGCCGTTGCCAACCACACCATTGCCGGCATCGGCAAAAGCATCGCTCAGGCCTGAACTATAGGGCTTGCAGCCGGCGGTGCCGCTGGAATAAAACCAGCAGGATGGCTTGTTGATGTAATGGACCGGACCGACCTTATTAGGAACAGCGGTTGCGTAGCCATACGGGTCCAGCAGGCTGCTTTCGCTGCCCCAGGTCGCGGTAAAGGGCACGCCGCTGTAATACGTGTACACGCCGGAAGTCCGCCAATTCCCCAACGCCCAAGACAACGGGCCGGAGTTTAACATGCTCTTCCCTTTTCCAAACGGCAATTCGTAAACGTAACTGACGCCGACTCGCTGCGGAGTGTTGAATTCGCTCGGCCCATACCATGAGCTCTCGTTGCGGCCGTTAGGCGGCCCGCCGGGATTGTTCTCCAACTCCTCAGGAGTGTTATCGAGGCTGCGCGAGTAGGTGTAGGCCGCGTGCACGCTCAACCCGTTCGACATCTGATGGGTCAGGCTTGCCTGCAACCCGTTGTAATTGCCGTAACCGATGGGGGCCGTGTATTCCACCTGCCCGAAGTTAGGGTAAGGGATGGTGGAAGTAACGACATTATTGACGATGAGGGGCTGATTGAAATCGTAGATCAGGTTATTGTGGGTGGACTTGGTGCCGACATAATCCACCTCGCCCAGCCACCTGCCAGGCAGCTCCCGCTGGACACCCAGGCTCCACTGCTGCACCATCGGTTCTTTTTTCTCTGGATCCACAGAGCGGATGTGAAACTCCTGCAGCGCGTTCAGGTTGATGGTGGAAGGATCGAGGAAGTTTGCCGGAAATCCAACCTCAGGCTGAAGCACGGGCACGGTGTTGCTGGATGGAGTCTTGTTGACCAGGAAGGGAGGATTCAGCGCCAGCTGGTTCTCGCTGCCGATCCGTTCCAGCAACGTGTAGTAGACACCATAGCCGGTGCGCACCACCGTCTTAGGATCTACCGAGTAGGAAATACCGATACGGGGACCGAAGTCCGTGGTCGCGGGATTTACGAGTGAGCGATTGCCCAATGAGCCGCCGGTGGCAAAGACCAGGGAGCCTGAGCCGGTAGGATTGAAATTCGCTAGCTCGTTCTTGCCCTCGTAGGGCGGCGTTCCGAAATCATAGCGTAGGCCGAGGTTCAGAGTGAGCTTCGGCGTCACTTTCCAGTCGTCTTCCACAAAGCCGGCCGCCATCCAGAGCCGCTGGTCTACGAAAAATACATTGGTGAGCTGGGTGTAGAACGGCGCCCCGAATAATCCGTCAGCGTAGTCGGTGATGCCCGAGGGATTGCCCAGGCCGGAGAAAACACCGGAGAAATACAGATCGCCGCGTGTGCCCGGCTCGTCCTGAAAGATATTGCGCATCGGTGCAAATATATTGACCCCAAACTTGAAGCTGTGCGGTCCCTTCGTCCAGGAAACCGTGTCGTCAAACTGGTACAGCATAGGCACCTGGGATTTGGGCAGAAAGTCAGGCGAGCCAAGATAGGTGTGGTTGTTGAATGCCGTAAGCGATACGCCGCCCCCGATCGCCGGATTGGCGGGGATGCCGGGAACAAATTGTCCTGCAGTTTGCGGTAGATCAAAGGGCTGCTGCTTGCCGAAGGAAGTGTCTCGCACCCACCCAAAACGAAAGTCGTTGAGCAGGGTCGGCGCAAAGATGTGGGTCCAACCCAATACAAAACTGGATCCTTTGAGAGCCTGGTTGCCCCAGGCCGACGTGCCGGTGCCGTCTGCCAGGCCGCCAAAATAGCCCGGGATTTGCCGCGTGCGCGTGAAATAGTTATAGCGGCCAAAAATCGTGTTGTTTTGCGACGGCGTCCAGTCCACGCGGCCGTCATAGCTGTTGTTGAAATCAGTGGCTGCGCCGGTGCGGGCGAAGTTGTTGAACTCCGGATAGGTGGCTCCGCCCTGTTTATCGTTGGGCTCAGGGAAAAGCGCAATCAGCTTGGCCACGGCGGTGTCGATCTTAGCCGTCGGGTCGCTTTGGAAGCTGTTGTTCACCAGCGGGACACAATTGGTTGCGGTGTAGGGTGCAGAGCAGGTGGAGAGGTTGTAGACGGTGGCGTACGGAGATACGCCGGCATTGGCAGCCGCGGTAGTGCTGAAATCGCCGATACGCTCGTTGTCCAGGGGAACGGTCGAGATACGCGACAGACCCTGCTTGATCCGGGTTCCTTCGTAGTTGAAGAATCCAAAGATGCGATCCTTCTTGATGGGACCGCCGAAGCTGCCCCCATATTGATTCTGATTGTTTTCCGGCTTTACGTTCGTCGTCTGCTTCGTGAAATAGTCGAAGGAGTCGAAATACTGGTTACGTACATAATAGTAGGCAGCGCCGTGAATGTTGTTGGTGCCACTGCGTGTGTTCACTGATACCACCCCGCCGGGAGAGCGGCCATATTCGGCAGAGTAGGGACTGGTGATCACATTAAATTGCGCGATCACATCTACCGACGGGTGCGACGCCTCGGTGCTGAGTTCCTGCACATTTTCTGAGAACGTATTGTTATCGATTCCATCGAGAATGAAGTTGTTTTGCAGCGAGTGCACTCCATTTACGTTGAAGTCTCCGGTGCGGCCGGCGGAGGTCGCACCGCTCTGGTTGGTGTAGCGGGCGATTTGAACGCCAGGCACAACACGCAGCAGGTCGTCCCAGTTGCGCAGGTAAAGCGGCGTCTGTTCAATCACATCACTGGTGACCAGCATACCGATCGAGGCATCGTCACGCTGCAGATCAAGCCCGGTGGCGTTGACCTCGACCGTCTGATTGGCTGCACCGACGGTCAGGCGCAAATCAAGCCGAATTCGTTCACCCACCCCGATTCTCACCTTTTGCTCAACCTGCGAGAAACCGTTGGCAGATGCGGTCAGGGTGTAGCTGCCAATGGGTAGATCGGGCAGCGAATAAGCGCCGTCTCCCAGGCTCTTGCTGGTGCGGCTGTAGCCTGTATCCGCCGAGGTTACGGTTAACTCGGTGCCGGCAACGGCGGCGCCGCTCGAGTCCAACACCAGCCCGCTCAGTGAGCCGGTGTTGACCTGGGCCTGCAGACTGCTAGTGGATAGTAGAAGACAGCACGCGAGCAATCCTGCCACGATACCCGGCAACACTTGCACTGGCCTGACGGTTGTCAGGATAAATCTTATTTTAAGGTTCACGATGGCGCTCCGGAAAATGTTCGAGATGAGGTCGGGCTGATCGCCACTCTAAGCCGAGCGCGTGCGCCTGTGGAAGGTGTGCAGAACAGGTGTACCCGGGGTATACACGTGTGTGCTGCGCCCGTAGCTGTTGCAAATTCAACTGCTTACCGCTTTGTGAAATTCTGGCGAATCATCCAACTGCTTTCCTGGTGATGACATCAATTTACCTATCGTTAATGGCGAACTTCTAGGCTGATGAAACCGGGCCAGTTTCATTGCGACCATCACTATGGAAAAGACCGGACTGGAGCAAGCCGTCAGCACTCACTTTGTCTCGAACATCGGACCGCCGCAACACGCGCCCGGGTTGGAGCACGATCCACGCTGGCACCTGGCTCAACGCATCGTCGACAGTCCACAGTTCTGCAAGTCACCGCGACTGTCCCAATTCCTTCTCTATATTGTTTCGAGAACGCTTGAGGGGCGGCAAAGCGAGGTGACCGAACAGCAGATCGGGGTGCACGTGTTTGGCCGTCCACGCGGCTATCGCACCGTCGATGACAACATTGTCCGCAGTTATGCGCGCCAGCTGCGTAAGCGGCTAACGGAATATTTTGCCAGCGGCGGAATCGACCACGAGATGCGTATAGAAATTCCGCTGGGTAGTTATCTCCCGGCGTTTATTTCGCCGGCAATGGAAAAAAGGATGCCGGCGGAGGTCGCCCCGAGACAGGCGGATTTCGCTACGCCGGCGGTTGCGTCAAAGTGGGGTTGGCCGCGCCTGCTGACTCTGTTCGTTTATAGCGTTGCGCTCATCTGGCTCACGTGCGCCGTGCAGTCGCGAATCGCCGCAGTCGGCCACTCCACAGAGCCGGCGCAGCTGCTATGGAAGGCCATGCTGCAAGGTCCAGGCGACACCTTCATCGTCCCGCCAGATGCCGGGCTGAATCTGGTCGAAGATCTTTCCCATCAACCATTGCCGCTGGCTGACTACCTCAAGGCCGAGTACCTCGACCGGCCGTTGCCTGGTGTCGACGCACACGGCGAGTCCGATCTACGATCCCAGCAGCTCACCGGCTTCATCGACCTGCAGATGGTTGCTTCCCTGGCACGCCTCACTGAATTCAATCCTCGGCATGTATTCCTGCGCTTTCCGCGAGATCTCCGTTTTGACGACCTGAAGCGGGCCAACGCGGTCATTGTCGGATCGCCGTGCAGCAATCCCTGGGCGATAATCGCGGACGGCACGACCAACTTTCGCATCCAGTGCAATCCGGGCATGCAGGGCGCAACGGTGGTGAACAAGAAGCCGCAAGCGGGAGAAGCCGCCTCATACTCCAGCCACTGGAATGAACCTATTCACGAAACGTATTCCGTCATTATTTTCGCTCCCAATCTAAGCGGTTATGGACGCTTGCTGATGTTGGGCGGGTTGGACGCGGCCGGCACCCAGGCTGCCGGGGAGGCGCTCTTGCGGTCTGAGGTCATGACTCCAATTCTCCAACATGCCCGGCGACCGGATGGCTCTCTCGCCCCGTTCGAAGTGTTGCTGCGTTCAACCAGTATCCAGGCAAATGCAACCGACACCCAGGTGATAGCCAGCCGCATTCACTAGCACGGCCCTCAGGGGCTTTAGCCGAGGCGCACTGCAGACCCCTCGGCTGCGCTCGGGATGACAAGGCGAAGGCGATTACTGACTAAAATTCAGCGAGTCGGATGGCGCAGAAGAACTTCCGATCAGACTCGCAGACATTTAGGTGAGTAATCACTCTCCCCTTGTCATCCCGAGCGCAGCCGAGGGATCTGCAGTGCGCCTCGCCCGGACGCAAAAATTCCGGCAAAGCAGTGGAGGAACCGGCGTTCTCTTCCCAGGTACTCTCAGACCCTGTAATTCCCATGGAGAATTCGTCGTACCTTAGGAATAGCTGTCTGCGGGAGATCTGCATTGACTGATTTTCGCAACTTGCTCCTGGGAATGATCGTGGCGCTCTCCCCGCTTGCTCTTTGCGCTCAATCCGGCACCTACTCGGGTTCACCCGAGTACCAGAAGATGATGGAAGAACTGCGTGCACCGTCGCCATCCTTGGCGTATATCGCAAGCGGGCAAAGACAACTTCCTGATCAAGCGTTACCCGTCCACGTTCGCGATAAGGGTCCGCTGCTTCAACTGCGCAGCAAAGCGATCGAAATTACGGTGGACAAATCCAGGGGGACACTCACCCTGGTCAACCTGCTCACCAACGCTAACTGGGTGTTCTCGTTTGCGGCAACACCGCCGGCCCAGCCAGTCAACGTCCAACGGCAACAGGATACGTGGTCCATTGCGACACCTGGCGCCGGCACCCTCAAGGTCGAGTTCCTTCATCCCTCCCTGGTCAGGCTCACTGTTCCCTCGCTCAACATGCATGCGGAAGGGACCGCCCCGATTTTCGGCCTGGGAGAACGATTCTTTCAGGCCGGATTGGCGGACACTCACCTCGACGTGCGTCCAGCCGACAAGTCGGGCGAGCCTGGGCACAATTGGGTCTACGTGGCCATACCCTTTGTGTACACACCGACGGGGTTAGGCTTGTACGCCGACACAATCTTCGATACCCGCTTCCGCTTTAACCAGACCGGCTCCTCTTTCGACTTCGAGACGGCGAATCACGCGGTCAGCTTTTACCTGATGTGTGGTGCGGATGCGAAGGCGATCCTGGAACAATACACCGGGATCACCGGCCGGCCTCAGAACCCACCCTTGTGGACCTTCGGCCCCTGGATCAACGCTGTGCAGGGAAAGGATGCGGTGCTCAATTTGGCGCAGAGAGTCCGCGAAGAAGGCATCCCGGCAAGCGCGCTGTGGGTTTTCGATGAGCTGGACGAGCCCAATAACCTCGGTTGGCCCTTCTGGTTTTCCAGCTACTACGGCGATGCCCGCACATTCAATGATGAGTTGCATAGCAGGGGATTTAAAGTTCTGGGCTACGTGCATCCTTATGTCCGCGAGCGGATGCTGCCCTACCCTAACGCAAGCGAAGCCTATGAAAAAGGTGTTGCAGAAAAGCTGCTGGTGACGGGCGCGGATGGCCTGCCCCACGGGCCAGGCTTTGAGCCGGTACGGACGGGCAACCTGGACTTTACCAATCCCCGCACCGTGGATTGGTGGCAGACCATGCTTACCCAGGCAGTGCACGACCAGGCCTGGGACGGCTGGATGGAAGATTTTGGGGAATGGGTTGACGATACGGATCACTTTGCTGCCGGGGATGGAGCGCGTTTGGCGGAAGTGTATCCACTGTTGTATCACAAGATCACGACCCGGATCGTGCAGGCGATGAACCCGCAAGTGGTGTCTTTTTCCCGCTCCGGTTCTCCAGGCACGCAAGCATTCAGCCCAGTGCTGTGGGGCGCAGACCAGGCTCACGATTGGTCGCGCGATCAAGGATTGCCTTCTGTCGTGACCGCGGGCATCACCGCGGGCATGTCTGGTTATTCCACCTGGGGTCCGGACATTCTCAGTGACGGAAATTCGAAAGAGCTCTGGCTACGCTGGGCCGAGTTCGGCGCGCTTACACCGGTCATGCGAGACCACGTATGGTCGAAGCCGCAATTTTCGGTGAACCTCTGGTACGACGCGCAAACGATAGCCCTGTTCAAGAAATATGCCATTCTGCACAGTAGCCTGCTTCCCTACTTTGCCACCTATGCGGAACAGGCACATCGCACCGGCGTGCCCATCATGCGCCATACTGTGCTCGAGTATCCCGACGACCCGCGTAGTGCTACCGCGGAGTATCAGTATCTGCTGGGGAAAGATTTATTGGTTGCGCCGGTCATTGAGCCGGGAGCCACCACGCGCAAGCTGTATCTCCCTCGCGGCGAGTGGCTGAACTATTGGACCGGGGAACGCTATACAGGAGCCGGCGATGTAACCATTCCGGCGCCCATCGACCAGATTCCGCTGCTGCTGCGGGCCGGCTCCGTTATCCCCTTCAAGCCGGAAGATGAGGTGGCTTCGTTGCACTGGAGTGATCCCAATCTACTTTCCGGGTCGCTGGTGTGGAAGATCTACCCCCCGGCGACTGACGACCAGGTGGGCGGCTTTACGCTCCCGGACGGCACGCAGGCGCAGGCAAGAAGCAGCCGTGGAACTTTGCGGATCGATGGCACTTCGCCGGCGATCCGGCGCTATGAGGTAATTGTCTGGATGAAATCAGCACCTCAGAGTGTGTTGCTGGATTCCAAGCCGCTGGCGGGTTGGCGGTTCGACACTCTTACCCATCAGCTTCACACAGTGTTTGTGGCGGATCAGTTTCACATGGAACTAAGCGGAGGCACTTTCTGAAACGGCGATTCCCCTCCCGCAAGCGATTTATTCCCCGATGAGCTAAAACAAGGAATGCTTCTCCTCGATCATCCTCTCGCGCTGTTCGTGATTACGTTCCTGTTGCTTTGGCTGGCTGCCTGGGCAGGGATGGCCCTGACCTCTCGCCGGCATGAGCTTCCCGAGAGCGTGCGCGAAGACTATGGGACCATTATCGGCGCTACCCTTACGCTGCTGGGTCTGTTGATAGGCTTCACCTTTTCCATGGCGACCACACGCTACGATCTGCGAAAGCACCTGGAAGAAGAGGAGGCCAATGCCATCGGAACGGAATATGCGCGTCTGGACTTCCTGCCGGCTGCGGATGCCGGCCAATTGCAGGGTCTTCTGCGGCAATATACCGGCCTGCGCATTCATTTCTACACCACCCGCGACCAGGCGGAGCTACGGCGGCTGACTGCGGATACGGCGAGGATGCAGAATCAGATGTGGGCGTTGGTGTCTCAAGCTGCACAATTACAACCGTCCCCTCTTACCGCCCTTGCCTCAGCAGGAATGAATGATGTTTTGAATGCCCAGGGCTATACCCAGGCCGCATGGTGGAATCGCATTCCAATCGCGGCCTGGGACTTGATGTTTTTGATCGCGGTGCTCTCCAACCTGCTGCTTGGCTACGGGATGCATCGCAGAGCGGTGATCCTCTCGATCATCTTGCCGCTTGCGGTTTCCATTTCGTTTCTTCTTATCGCTGACATTGATAGTCCTCGCGGAGGCGTGATCCGCATCCATCCGCAAAACTTGTACGCCCTGGCAGATAGCTTGCAAGCAGCTTCCTTAACACCCAATCGAATGCCGAATGAACCGGGAGCCGGCGAAGACCATTGAGGACTCGCTGATTTTGGTGCCGGTTTAGCGATCGCGCAACTTTTATTCCTATTTACTGTCTAATCAACAGGAAGGAAAAATTACGATGCCAAGGTTGAAAGCGATACTGCTTTCCCTGGCGACTTTGTGCGCGCCTGTAGCACTAGCACAGACTGCAAACCCAGCCGTTCCAGGAACTGTCAACTATGTAGAAGGTTCGGCCTCGATTGAAGGCCGGATGTTAAATCAGAGGTCGGTGGGCTCGGCTCAACTGCAGCCAGGCCAAGTGCTCGAAACAGCAAATGGCAGGGCCGAACTGCTGCTCACCCCCGGTGTTTTTCTCCGCGTGGGAGAAAACAGTGCGGTGCGGATGGTTTCGCCAGACCTGTTGAACACCCGGGTGGCAGTGGACCGCGGCCGGGCGGACATTGAGGTGGATGAGATCCACCCTCGCAACAACATAGAAGTAACCGAGGCGGGCGCCAACACTCGCCTGCTGAAAAACGGTTTCTACGCGTTCGACGCGGACAAACACACCGTCCGGGTATTTAAGGGAGAGGCTGAGCTCATCGAAACCGGCGATGTGCAGAAGCAGCTCAAACTGAAGGGCGACCGCCAGCTTGAGTTGGCGGGCAACGAGGCGGTTAAGAGCGTGAGCTTTGACCGCGATCAAGCGGAGGACTCACTCTATAGCTGGAGCAGCTTACGTTCCCAGTACCTGGCCGAAGCCAATATCAATCTGGCTTCGCAATATGCCGGCTATGGTGTCTGGGCTCCGGGTTGGTATTGGGACGCGGGGTTCTGGGGTTATACCTGGCTCCCAGGGGATGGGTTGTTGTGGAGCCCGTTCGGCTGGGGATTCTATTCGCCGCGGTATATCTACTACGGTGGACCGATCTTCTACGGCGGCCGTGGCTTCGGCCGGGGCTATGTGTCAGCCCGCGGTTATGCCGGATCTTTCCATGGAGAAGGATTTTCAGGTGGAGGAGTTCACAGCATGGGCGGCGGTTTTCACGGTGGCCGCGGCTAATCAACCCTGCAATTGCGGACAGCCCGTCCCTTGCGGACGGGCTGTCTTTCTTCAGTGGCGATAGATACTGCTCTCAGGATGATAGTGTTGCCAGTCGAACCAGAAGTCTTTCAGGGCATCGATTCGAGCCAGGCACTGACCCTTCCTATCGCCAGAAACCGCACACCCGTCAAAGCTCCAGTCACTGAGCGTATTTGAATCCAGAAGAACCCATGGATCGGAGGTATTTTCTCCAGCGCGGCCGTAGAAGTCGAGCGTGTCCGTTCCCAGCTGGCGAGAGAATGCACGCACGGATTTTCCGTCCGGACCCAGTACCAGCATGATCGGGTTGCCGCCTACATCATCAAGCAGCACCGGGGATTGAATGCTCAACTTGCTCACTGGATAGGCCCGTGCGGCTCCGCCGAGCGACACTCCAAAGATCGTCTCCCGGTCGGGAAGAGTCCCCTTGGTTGCGTGGATGACCGTCGGCAGCTTCGCGATTTCGCTTTCCCAAGTGGCTTTTTCGTACTTCGCTTGATCGCGCGCTCGAGGCGCCAGCACGGTGCCATTCGGCTGTTCCTTCTTCCACAGCCCAAACGTGAGTTCGTCCTGGGGCACCAAGCTGAGCTTCGCACCTTTCAGTGGGCCCGCGATCGCAGTCCCGGTGATCTGCTGCCAGAAGCTGCCCGTTTCCTCGTCGCGCATCAGGAAATTCTGATTGTTGATGCCCGCCAGATGGAAATGCAGGTCGCGTCCTTGTATGCTGCGGGTCCAGACCAGACCCGTGTGGCAGAGCGTTCAATAGGTGACGACAATGGGCAACTGATGCAGCCGATCATTGACGACGTGGTGATAGCCCATCTCGCGAATCGGGTAGGCGCGGCTTTCTCCCTCCAGGGTCACAACGATGACCATGTCTTTGGCGTCGATACCGGCTTGCTGAATGGCCACGTAATGGGGTTCGCCATACGGATGGAACATCATTTGTTCATAGGGATTGAACCACGAAACGCCCACCGCGAGCAGAGAGACGACCATGGCCGGTGCAAGAAGAAGCTTCGCCACCCAACCGGCGCGCCGCCAGACAAGCAAAACAAGGATTGTGATCAACGCAAAGATTGCCAATAAGATCGCTTTATCGTGCAGCTGCACCCACAGCGCGCGTCCGAGAGGAACGGGCTTCTGCTCTCGAAAGGGCCGAATGACATACATGGGATAAAGCGAAAATGCCAGTGCCACGAGGCTGGCCAGGAAGAGGCACAGACCTGAAATAGAATGATGAAGGCGTTTCCTAGCACGTTCGCTGCCGGTTATCGCCACGGAGTTCAACTCTAACCTCGCTGTCCAGTCGGCCTTCGACCGTCAGATTCCAAGTTCACGAGCGGCCAGCTCTGTCCCATCAACCCTGGCCCGAATCTTGCTAAAAGCTATATCGCGAGCCGTCGAAGTGTCATCAGCGAAGGGTGAGAAGCCACAGTCATCCGTCGTTCCCAACTGCGCTACGGGCAGAATAGATGCTGCCTCCAGAACGCGATCACGTACCTGGGCTGCGGTTTCAACCATCGGATGGATGGGATCGATGACGCCCACAAAAACTACCTGATGCGGCTGGAGCAGTTGGCTGATAAGACGCAGAACCCGCTTCCTGTCTGGCTCGCTTGCCATCTGCAAATAGAAACGCCCGACATTCATTTGAAAGAGATCGGGCAACAGTCCTGCGTAATCCACATCGGCGCTGTGGGTGGAATCATGATCGCCCCCGGGACAAACATGAACTCCGATGCGTAGCCGCTCCTCAGCGGAAAATCCGTCGAGAACCTGGTTATTCAGAGCCACGAAAGTGCGCAGCAGGTTCCCAGAGGGATCGAGCTTGAGTGACAACCTGCCTTCCGTGAAGTCAATCTGGACAGTGGCTGCGCCGCTATCGAGCGCACCTCTGATGTCAGCGTGCGCCTCGTTGATGAGATCCGCCGTAAATGCTTCCCGTGAGTAACCGGGTATCCCGGCCGCTGGATAAAGCAGGCTCAGTGCGGAGGCCGAAATCACGGCTTGTTTGATGGGTAAGCGGGTTTGGGCGCGGGCAGCCTTGACGTAACCGGCAGCGTGCACCCCATAACGGAAGGGCGCCTGGGTCAACCGAGGCAATTGGCGAACATGCCCATCTGCGAATGGAATCGTAACCCCGTCCGGAGCCAGATTGTTCAATCCGGACAAAGGGTACGTCGCAAAGCTAGGCTTGGTTTGCTCGCCATCGGTAATCACTCGCGACCCAGTCTGCTCAAATCGTTGGATCGTATCGCGAAGCGCTTCGCTATAGGCGTCCTCGAGCATCGCCGGGCTTATTTGCTGTGCCTGCGAAGCCGCAATCGCTCGAAGCAACTCCGGCGAACGAGGAATGCTGCCGATGGGTTCGGTCGAAATCTCCATACCCGGGAACTCTATCGCGGCCACGCTTAAGGACGCATCCACCTAAAGATGGAGGGCGGTCCGGATTACCTGGTCATCTTGTTCATTTCCAGATAGCCCTGTGCGGGAACTCCGAAAGCGTCGGCCACCCGGTTGAAGAAGGCAAACATCGCCGTGATATACACCGCTTCGGCAATCTGCGGATCACTCCAATTGTGCTGACGCAGGAGCTGGACGTCCTCCGGCGTGGTGCGGTAAGCCGCTTCTGTCACCTTGGTGACGTACTCGAGCAGTACCCGGTGCGCGTCGTCCAACCCGGCGTCTTCGAGGTTTCCCGCGACCAGCGCCTGCACTGTCTTCTCTTCTGCTCCCTGAACCCGCAGGAAGTAAGCATGCGAGTCCAGTCAATAGGGGCAGCGATTCAGCCAGGAGACCCAGCTGGCAATCGCTTCTTTTGTCCTGCGGGTGAGGTGCCCTTCAGAAAAATGCACCGTATTGCTGAAGCTCATGACCTCGCGCAGGAAATCCGGGCGATGGCTGAAGCATTTGAGAATGCCGGGCATCTGCTGACGACCCGAGTGCGCTCGCCATTCGTCGTATACCTTCGCAACTTCACCCGTGGCGTCGGCGTCCTCAACGATTTCGATCTTGGTTTTAGCGTCTGGCACGCTCGCAGATTAGCATATCTGCCGCAGCAGCGAGGCGAGGGTTCCATCGAATTCCGGTTCGACGGTGCGCAGATCCAAGAGCACCTGGTCTTCGTGTATGCGTCCTACCACGGGTGGCTCAAGCCGACGAAGCGCCAACAGAAGTGCCTGTGGCTGCAGTGTCGCGTGATGAAGCGAAACTGCCGCGCTCTGCAGCCTGGCCGTCGGCGCCGTTCCGCCGCCGACGAGGCTTAGCACCGGTACAGCCTGTGCGGCGAGTTCGGCGGAGTTGACCTGACCGCTGATCCACTCACAGCGGTTGAATATCTCAGTCGCAGAGGCGTTCAACATCCTCTGCACCGGGATGGTCGAATCTTTTCCGGAAGCATGGTCCGTGAGTGTTGCCTGGAGCGCCGCGTAGGTGAGTTTGTCGGCGCGAAACGCCCGGTACAGAGGATTCTTGCGGATTCTTTGTACCAGGTTCGCCTTTCCTATCAGGAGTCCGCATTGTGGGCCACCGAGTAACTTGTCTCCACTGGCAGCGATCAAATCGCAGCCCAGGTGGTAGCTATCGAGCAGGGTCGGCTCGGAGCCGATGCCAAGCGGTTCCAGTGATGCGATCAAGCCGGTTCCCTGGTCGTTGAATACAGGAACATTGCAGCGCCTGCCCAGAAATAGAAGATCGCGAAGAGCGGGCCTTTCGGTGAAACCCTCCATGCTGAAATTGGATTGGTGGACCCGCAGGATAAGGCGCGTTCCGGCGGAGACTGCAGCTTCATAGTCGCCAAGCCTGGTGCGGTTGGTAGTGCCTACCTCGCGCATGATCGCGCCCGACTTGGCGAGAATCTCGGGGATGCGGAAGCCGCCTCCGATCTCGACCAGTTCCCCGCGAGAAACAATCACTTCGCCGCCCTCAGCCAGCGCGTTCAGAGCCAGGAAGGTGGCGGCCGCGCAGTTGTTAACAACCAGCGCGGCGTATTGAGCAGCTTCTATGCTGTCGCCGCCCATGGCGCGTAGAAGAATATTCTCAGCATGCACATCCCGCCGGCTTCGCTCCCCGGTTTCGAGATCGAGTTCGAGGTTGGAGTAGCCGCCGGCGGTCTCGAGAATATGCTTGAGCGCGGAGGCGCTCAGAGGAGCCCGCCCCAGATTTGTATGGAGAATGACCCCGGTGGCATTGATGACGCGCCGCAGGCTGTAGCGCGAGGTGCGGGCGATTTCTTCCGCCACCGTGGCGTGAACAAATTCCAATTCGGTTTCCAGGCTTGCCTGAGTGTGACGTCCTTCTGCTATTTCCTGCTGCATGCGCGACAACACTCTGCGAGCGGCATGGATAATCGAGGTGCGCGGTTCCGTTTCGAGCAGCGCCGCGAAGCCAGGTGTCTGCAGCAAGTCATGCAAAGAAGGCAGCAGCCGGTACAAGTTGCTGTCGCTTTGATCGCTTGCCTGATGGCTGCGTTTCAATCAAATAATCCTCGTCAATTAGCATAGGCTATCAGCAGCGAAGGAAGTGCATGGGTTCCGGTGATCCTCCCGGTCTTCAAAACCGGTGGTCGTTCTCAACGGGCGACGGTGCGTTCGACTCGCACGCACTTCCGCCAAAATCAGCCCCGGGACGGCAGCTCTATTCCAATTTCTTCGCGGAGAGGACCAGCGAGCTCAGGCAACCCAGATGAAGGGTCACCGAGCGTGAGGTCACTTTGGCGTAACTCTCTTTGTTGGCGTTATTAGCCCCGGCAAGCAGGCCCCGCTGCCGTCCCGGAGCGAAAGAACAACTCGGGTTCACCACTACGTCCTTGGTGCCGCCACGGTTGACCGCAATCATGACGCAGGACCCATCCTTTACCCTCTGAAATACCAGGATGTCGGGGTCGACGTATAAGGTTTCGTACGTTCCTTCTGAGATCGCCGGACTGGTCCGACGCAGCCACGCCAAAGTCTTGATGATTTGGAACGCCGAAGTTTCTTCATCCCAGGCCTTCATCCCGGGCCGGTTAAACGGGTCATCTGCCGTGCTGTTAATCGAAGCCTTGTTGTACGTGCCTCCGTTTTGTTCAAACAGGGTGTTGTCGGCCAGATATTGTTCATCGCCGTAGTAAATAATAGGAATTCCCCGCACGGTCATGAGCAGGGTTGTGGCCAGATCCATCCTTCTCTCGCGTTCGTTCTCGCTGGTTACACCAATCTTGTCCAGGCGAACCATCGTTCGAATCTGGTCGTGGTTGTCGATGAAGATTCCAAGCCAGCTATCTCTTTCGCCGAATGCGAGCACGCGCTGCCGCAACAGTTGATCCAGGCTGATGGCATCAAGCCTTTGCGATGGCGTGGATGCCGCGTCTTCGTAGTCCCCTCCGATGAATTGGTTGAGGTCCCGCGAAAGGGTGAAATCGAGAATGTTGGTTCTGAAGTAGTCGTAACGGTTGGCAAATGCAAGAGACTTTGCGTCGCCGACTCCGCCCCCAGACCACTCCCCAACGATGTACGGCTCCGTCCTGCCCAGCTGTTCGGCGTGTTGGATCATCTCATGGGTAAATTTTGAGATGAAGTCGGGAAAAGGAAACTTCACTGCATCCAGCCGAAAATCCTGCACTCCGTGATCCATCCAAAGCTTGCCCGCGTCCAGCAGGTAACCGGCGATCCTCGGATCGTGCTGGTTATAGCCACTCAAGTCCGCCAGCAGGCAATGATGCAGCTGCCAGTAACTCCAGTCGGCATCGCTTTCCTTCTCCGCGGCTTTGCACCGATCATCGCCTTGAAAATGCTTGTAGGCAAACAGCCCGGTCTGGGGATTGCGGTCATCGTCATAGCTCTCGATGAAGACCTGGTCGGCGTTCTGAGAGCGAAATAGTTTCCCGTAAACGTGGTTGTCGTAAGGATTGGAGTGATTGAGCGTGATGTCCTGGATGTAGTGCATCGAGCGGGCGTTCAACTGCTGGCTCAAGGAGCTTACATCGTCCCAGGTTCCGAAATGAGCGTTGGGGCGATCGTAATTCTGCACCCAATAACCGTGGTACCCGGTGCCATATCCCGTACCTCCTTCGTAGGCACGCACATTTTCCATCAAAGGGGTTACCCAGACGGCAGAGACGCCAAGGCGATGCAGATAATCCAGCTTCTCCTCGAGGCCCGCGATGTCCCCGCCCCAGTATTTCCGCCATTGCTCTTCCGCCGGGCACAGCACTTCAAAGCAATTGACGCTATTGGTAGCGTCAGGATACTCAGGGTCCACAAAGGGGCTGTAGGGTTGGTGAGGATGAAAGCGATCGGTCACGATAAAGTAAATCGTGCGCGATCGGTAGTCGGCTGGTGGTTGAGCCAGAGCGCAGAGGGAAGAAATGAAAAGAAAGAAGACAGCCAGTCTCACCACGGCCACCTCGGAAAAGCGAATCTTGTAGATCATTCCACGCGCAGAGGGGAGCTAGCGAAACGGGCTAAGACTAGCATTCACCAAATGGCTGGGCAAGTTTATTTCCCGTATCGAGCCTCAGGGCCGCTCGGGCCAGGAGTGCCTTGGATACCGGCGCATCAACTCGCGCCGGACCTGGGGATACAGCCGCTCCCAGAACCCCGCAAGATCCGCCGTCGTCTGTACCGCTCGTTGATTCGGCGCTAGCAGGTGAACCACGACCGGCGTCTGGTCCCGCCCAATCCGCGGCGTTTCTCGCATGCCGAAAAAGTCCTGGAGGCGAGACGCGATCCAGGGCGGTTTGCCATGTTCGTAATGGACCTTTGTCTGTCGCCCATTGGGCAGCCGGATGCGTGCGGGGGCAAGCTCATCGAGCCGTTGTGTCGTCATGTTGCGCTCGAGCATCGGGATGAGGTTTGCCGCTGCACTTTTCAGCTCCGTAAAGCTACGCAGTCCGAGACACAAATCTTCAAGCGCGTGCGGAAGATCGGGCGGCTCGGAGCCGGCGAACTCGGCTCGGGCTACAAATTCGTTCAGAAGGTCCTGGTCGAGAAAGCGGCCGATACCCGCTTCCAGGGCCTTTTGCGCCAACAGCCCGGCTGCGGCCCCAGCATCGGGCGCCGCTCCACGCGACTCCTGAATGACCAACTCGTCGTACAGCAAGGCGCTGACTGCCTCCACGCGTTCGCTTGCCCGGTTCCACTCCACGGTGGAACGCTCCTGCACATGGTCCGGAAATAGCTCAATCAACCACTCCGGCTCGATGCGGGCCGTCATACGAACCAGCGGCAGTGGCTTATCCTTGCGGTCCTCGGCATCGACGGCCGCTATAAACTCGTATTCAAGGGGCGGGCCTGCCACTTCCGCAGAGCCGCCAGTTGACAACAACACCTGATTGCCGGTCCGCCGCCGCGCCACGCGATCCGGAAAACCTGCCAAGACTGACATGAGCAGGGCATCATCATTGTGTTGCGTCTGTCGGGCAGGCCGAGCGATTCTGCGCAGCTGATCTCTTTGCTGCAAGGTGCGGTAGTCCTGCTGGGTGTCGATGGCGGCGAGCAGGTCGTTTTTCTCTGAGCGAGCACCTGATCCCAGCAGTGCTGCGGCCATGCAGCCATCCTCACCCACTCCGCGCGACATGGCCGCGGTCACAATGCGCGATAGACGCGGATGCAGGGGATATCGCGCCAACTGCTGGGCCTGCGCTGGTGTGGCGCCCAGGCGATCAAGCAGCGACTCGGCACTCTCGACTGCCGCCGGAGGCGGTGAATCCAGCCAAGCTATTTCCTTGATGTCGCCAATCCGCATGGCGCGCAGGGTGAGCACCAGCTGGGACAGATCGCTGCGTAGGATTTCCGGCAGGTCGTGCTCCGGGCGGCGCAGATAGTCCTCCATGGCGTAGAGACGCAGCACGCGGCCGGGACCGGTGCGTCCCGCCCGTCCCGCTCTTTGTTTAGCAGATGCCTGGCTCACCCGGGCGACCTGGAGCGTAGGCAAACCGGTCCACTGGGAATAAGTCGCGATCCGCGCCAGTCCGCTATCAATGACAGCAGTTACCCCGTCGACGGTGATTGAGCTTTCGGCAACGTTGGTAGCCAGGATGACCTTTCGTTGCAGCGCGGGTGTGATGGCCCGGTCCTGCTCTGCAGGCGAGAGGTCGCCGTAAAGCGGGAGCACCAGCAGACCGGCCCGGCGCGCGACGCCCTGGGTCTCACGCATGGCACGGCGTATCTCCGCGGCTCCGGGCAAAAAAGCCAACACGTCGCCGAGGGGCTCTTCCTGGATCAGCAGCTCAAGGGCTTCGCTCAGCTGTGTTTCGAGGGGCTTTGGGGAATAGGGCAAATGGCGAATCGTAAGCTCAAATTGCCGCCCTTCGGAACGCAAGATAGGGCAGCCGCTAAGGTATTGCGCCACGTGATCGGTGTCGAGGGTCGCCGACATGACCACGATGCGTAGATCCGGCCGCGTCCGCTGCAGGCGTTTGAGCAACGCCAATGCCAGATCACTTTCCAGGTGGCGCTCATGAAACTCGTCGAGTACTACCGCAGAAACGCCTTTTAATCCTGGATCGGAAATCAGGCGCCGGGTCAACACACCTTCGGTGACAAAGCGCAACCGGGTGCGAGCGCTGATTGCTTCCTCAAATCGAACCTGGTACCCGACTGTCTCACCGGCAGTTTCGCCCATCTCCCACGCCACGCGGCGCGCAGACAGACGAGCAGCAATGCGGCGCGGTTCCAGCACCACCACTTCGCCAGTGACGCTCTTGAGCAAAGCCGGTGGCACGCGGGTTGTCTTGCCCGCGCCCGGGGGCGCCTCGATCACGAGGTTAGGGGAGCGTTTGAGAGAGTCAGTGATCGCCGCCAGAATTGCGTCTACCGGAAGAGGGGGTTTGTTGTTCACCAACTTTTTATCGAAACACGGCACATGACGTGCGTCAAAGCCTTATCCAACCCCCAATGTTCGGGTGCCCCATCCTTCGCGCTTTTTGCGAAGGGTGGGATACCACTGGTCTTCACCCAAGACCCTTCCCCGCACATTCTGCTTATCCCACCCTTCGCAAAAGGCGCGAAGG
Source organism: uncultured Acidobacteriaceae bacterium (assembly GCA_963826875.1). GTDB lineage: Bacteria > Acidobacteriota > Terriglobia > Terriglobales > Acidobacteriaceae > PALSA-350. The sequence goes on from CAWGYP010000010.1 coordinate 52,006, forward strand.
ATGGGGCACCCGAACATTGGTTCCCACGCAATCACGCCGCTGCTTGCGACATCTACGCGTTAGTGGCTAAACTCCTCCCCATGACGTTCACTATGAAACCAGCCGCAGCTGCCTTGCTACTTTGTCTCGTGGCCGTGCCGGTTTATGCGCAGGATTGGGCGAAAACCCGCCTGGACGCATCGCCTCGCCACCACGAGTACGTGCCTCTTAAACATGGCGATCGTACCGTGCAGGCCTTCGTGGTCTATCCCGAGGTTAAAAGCAAAGCCCCGGTGATCGTCCTCATCCACGAAATCTTCGGTCTCAGTGACTGGGCAAAGGAGATGGCCGATGAGCTGGCAGCACAAGGCTACATCGTCATCGCCCCTGACCTGCTTTCTGGCTTTGGGCCAAATGGCGGCGGGACCAGCGAATTTTCCGATCAGGATGCAGCGGTGAAGGCCGTTTCCGGTCTTAACCCGGATGGCGTGATGGCCGACCTCGATGCCGCGGCCGATTACGGCAAGAAGCTTCCAGCGGCCAACGGCAAACTGGCCGACATCGGCTTTTGCTGGGGCGGAGGAATGTCCTTCGCCTTCGCTGCCCATCGCAAAGACCTTTCCGCAGCGTTCGTCTTTTATGGAACTGGTCCCGCGGATGTGAGCACCATCGTCGCCCCGGTCTACGGCTTTTATGCCGGCAACGACGCACGTATCGGCGCTACCATTCCCGCCACCACCGCCGCCATGAAAGCGGCCGGGAAAACTTATGAGCCGGTAACCTACGAAGGCGCCGGACACGGCTTCATGCGCGCCGGCGAAGACCCCACCAACACTGTTCCCGGCAACAAGACCGCGCGTGATGAGGCATTTGCCCGCCTGGTCAAACTACTAAAAGGAATGTAATGGCCAGAATTGTTTCCGTAGAGGCGCGTACCGTCCACATTCCGCTGCAGCAGGCGACTGCGTTTGCGCGCCGCCAGGTAACCTCCCGTGATTACAGTTTGGTAAAGGTCCGCACGGATGACGGAATCGAGGGAATCGGCCACTGCTACGCCGGGCACTCCGGAGGCAATGTCGTGACCACCGCAGTGCGTGAGATGCTGGCGCCGATGCTGATCGGTGCTGACCCGAACGCGACGGAATTGCTTTGGAAGAATATGTACCAGGAAGTGTTGCTGCACGGCCGCGTGGGATCGGTGATGCGGGCGTTGAGCATTCTTGATAACGCGATTTGGGACAGAAATGCACGGGCGGCGAATCTGCCGCTCTACAAGTATCTCGGTGCTGCTTATGAGAACACGGTTCCCGCTTATGCCAGCGGCGGCTACTATCTCGAGGGTAAGACGCCCGAAATGCTGGGCGAAGAGATGGCCGGCTATGTAGCCCTTGGCTTCAACGCCGTCAAGATGAAAGTCGGGCGCGGCGATTTGCGGTCAGAAGAGGCAAGGATTGCGACAGCGCGCAAAGCCATCGGTCCCGACGTACTGCTCATGCTCGACGCCAATAACGCCTGGTCTGATGTGCCGACTGCCTTACGTTATCTGGATCGGTTCGCGCCCTATGATCCGTATTGGATTGAAGAGCCTTTCAGCCCCGACCAAATCGATAACCACGCCAGGTTGGCGGCAATGATCAGTATCCCCGTCGCCACGGGCGAAATCGAGGCCGGCCGCTGGCGCTTCAAAGAATTGCTGGACAAGGAGGCAGCGTCGATCCTGCAGGCGGACGCCGCAGTCTGCGGCGGTATCACCGAATTCCGCCGCATCGCCGCGCTGGCGGATTGCTATGGCGTAACGGTCTGCCCCCACTGGTTCCACGATTTGCACGCACACCTGGTCGCAGCCGCAGCCAATGGCCAATTTGTCGAATACTTTCCCGACGGCAAAGTATTTAACTTCTGCGAAATCATCGACCGGCAACTGCAAGTGCGTGATGGCGGTCTGGTGCTCCCGTCCGAGCCTGGTCTCGGCTACTTGTTTGATGAACAGGCGATCGCGCGTTTTCAGGCCGATGGCTGGAAATAAGGACGGAGACTCTCCATGGATTTTGGCCTTCGAGGTAAGACAGCTTTGGTGTTAGCCGGCGGGGGCGGTCTGGGCCGTGCGATTGCGAAATCGCTTGCCGGCGAAGGAGCAAACATCGCCGTGGCGGGGCGGGGCGCTGATTCGATCGCAGGCACACAGGCTGCGCTGGCCGAGATCGGTGGCAAAAGCATAGGCATGGTCTGGGATCTCGCCGAGCTGGCGCAGATCGACGGAAACGTTGCCAAGATCGAGAAGGAACTCGGCCCGGTAGATATTCTGGTGAATAACACGGGCGGTCCCCCGCCGACGACAGCCAGCGGACAGGACGCGGCCTTGTGGTTGAAGCAGTTTCAAGCCATGGTGCTTTCGGTGATCGCCATCACCGATCGTGTGCTGCCGAATATGCGGGCACGCCATTGGGGCCGCATCATCACCAGCACCTCCTCCGGGGTGTTGGCGCCCATCCCAAACCTGGCAATTTCGAATGCGCTGCGTCTCTCCCTGGTCGGTTGGTCGAAGACCCTGGCAAGCGAGGTCGCCAAAGACGGCATCACGGCAAATGTTGTGGTGCCGGGGCGCATTGCGACGGATCGGATCAAATTTCTCGACGAGGCGAAAGCCAAGCGAGAAGAACGTAGCGTGGAAGAAGTGATGGCCGAGAATGCGGCTAGCATCCCTATCGGCCGCTTAGGCAAGCCGGAAGAATATGGCGCCATGGTGGCGTTTCTTGCCAGTGAGCCTGCGGCTTACATCACCGGTTCCATTGTCCGCGTGGACGGTGGGATGATCCCGAGTAACTAACGATGGCAGCAGGATTAGACGAAAAAACGACGGCCACGCTTTCCGGGATCACTACGGCCACGCTCACGACCGTGCTGCTGAAGAAGGGCTTGCGTAATGTGTGGTTACGCGGTCCTAAACCACTGCGCTCGGGCGGGAAACGCCTCGTGGGCTCGGCCTTCACACTGCGTTTTGTGCCCGCACGGGAAGATCTGGCCACGCCGGAATCCTGGAGTTCGCCGACCTCGACGCGGGCTGCGATCGAGGCAATGCCGCCTGGGTGTATCGCCGTAGTCGACGCCATGGGCATCACCGATGCGGGCATTTTCGGCGACATTCTCTGCGCCCGAATGAAGATTCGCGGGGTCGCTGCGCTGGTCACCGATGGCGTGGTGCGTGATGTTGCGGGCGTGCTCGACACGGGCTTGCCAGTGTGGTGCAAAGGGGCCGCCGCGCCACCCTCGGTGGCCGGCCTGACTTTCGTGAATTGGCAGGAGCCGATTGCCTGCGGCGGAGTGGCGGTATTTCCTGACGATGTGATAGTCGTGGATGAAGACGGCGCCGTGGTGATCCCCCGCGCACTGCTCAGCGATGTATTGGAGCAGGCCGTCGAGCAGGAGAAGCTGGAAGCCTGGATTATGGGCGAAGTCGAAGCGGGTACGCCATTGCCCGGCCTGTACCCGCCCAATGCGGAGACCAAGGCCAGATATGCGGCGTTCCGCAAGCCCTGAAAACGCACACGACCCACTCACCATTCCGATGCCGTAGTAGTTACGTGACAATGAGTGGTGGTCCACGAAGGCAGACGGTTACATCTAAGTTTTGAGGCGCTGCGCTGCTGACGTTCTTTCTTTCTCCGCCACTGTCCTGGAATCGATAAGCGATCCGCTTTTCGCGCGAAGTTTTTCCGGTATGGCAACAGCATCATGGAAGGTGCAAAAGGGCTCCTCTGCGTAGACCACGCGATGACGGAAGTGCTCCGGGCAGGTTCCCCCGGGCAGTGTAAACTTGAACGCGCTCGCTGTTGCTAGGGAGGAGCCGAGCTTGGAATTCTATGCATTCGACGCGTCCTACATTGAACGGCTTCGCTCCGGGGACGCGCAGATCGAAGGGCATTTCGTGAACTATTTCAGCGAATTGATCCGTCTTAAACTGCGCTCGCGATTGAGCTCTCAAGAGGCCATTGAAGATGTCAGGCAGGAAACCTTCATGCGCGTGCTCGTCCTGTTGCGGGGGCAAACGGGTCTGAGGCAGCCTGACCGGCTGGGGTCTTTTGTTAATTCTGTGTGCAACCACGTGTTGTTAGAACACTATCGTTCAAAAAAGCGAAGCGAAGCAGCCATCGACGACGAGACCGAGGCCACCGTGGCCAGTCACGAGCCAAGTGCGCTGCGCATGCTTGAGGCTAAGGACACAGAACGGGTGGTGCGACAGATATTGAATGCGTTGACGGAAAAGGATCGGCGTTTGCTTCAGTCAGTGCTCCTGGAAGAGCGCGACAAGGATGAGGTGTGCGCAGAATTCGGCATAACCCGGGAATATTTAAGAGTGCTCCTTCACCGCGCCAAACAATCCTTCAAGTCGTTCTATATCGACCGCTTAGGGATTCATTAGGCGGCACAATTCTCTCCTCGGTTTCGGCCGTACCTCGATCCCATGAACACGGTTGTCTCTGGAAGTGAAATCAGCCGATTTGCCAATAAAATTTGTGGCGGTTTGATACGAAAATGCTGGTCGGGCCACTACCTTTTCGTTGCCGCAAGTTTTCCCGGCTCCAGGCCATGATGATAAGGAGAGAGTACGTGGCAAGTTTGGCAAAGGTAAAACCTGAGGCCCCGGCCGATCAGGTTCAGCGCTTCGAGCGGAAACTCCGCGAAGTGAAACAGGCGATGGCCAATTTACCTGGCGACGAGTACCACGCAGAACTCCTTAAGGTGGTCCGCCGCGCAGGCTGGACCACGCTTGCAGAAGGGATTTTCTTCGAAGCTCTCATCGAATCGATTCTGGCCCATACCCGTGATCTGCAACAACTTCATGCCCGGCTCAAGGCAGCCTTCGAGGCCGTTCAGGGAGAATAGCGGGAGTATAGTATGGCGGGATGGATGAACCCCGGCAACGAGACAACCTGAGGGGCCTGCGCAAGGGGCTCACCAGCTACGGTGATGCTGGTTTCTCATTGTTCCTGCGTAAAGCCTTTATCAAAGCCAGCGGTTATTCCAACGATGCGCTCGATCGCCCGATTGTAGGTGTGACAAATACCTTCAGCGATTTCAATCCGTGCCACGGCAATGTGCCTGACCTGATTGAGAGCATAAAGCGCGGAGTCCTGCTGGCCGGCGGTTTGCCAATGGTGTTTCCCACCATTTCCATTGCGGAGAGTTTCTCCCAGCCTACCTCGATGTTCCTGCGTAACCTGATGGCGATGGATACCGAGGAAATGATTCGTGCCCAGCCCATGGACGCGGTGGTGTTGGTGGGGGGCTGCGACAAGACTCTGCCGGCGCAGGTGATGGCAGCCGCCAGCGTGGACCTGCCGGCCATCGTGGTGCCGACAGGCCCCATGGTGGTGGGCCATCACAAGAATGAAGTTTTGGGCGCCTGCACGGATTGCCGCCGCCTGTGGGCGCAGTATCGAGCCGAGACTATTGACGTTACCGAGATTGAATTGATCAGCGGCCGCCTCGCTCCTTCGGTGGGTACCTGTATGGTGATGGGAACCGCGAGCACCATGGCATGCATCGTGGAAGCCCTGGGCCTGGCGTTGCCCATGAGCGCAACCGCCCCGGCAACCCACGCCGACCGCCGCCGCATTGCCGAAGCCAGCGGCAGGCGCGCTGCTGAGATGGCGATTTCGGGCGCTCCCAAGCCCAGCGAACTGATCACCGAAGCCTCGGTTCGCAACGCCATGATTGTGTTGCAGGCGATCGGCGGCTCCACCAACGGCTTGATTCACCTGATCGCGATAGCCGGCCGGGCAGGAATTCCTGTCGATCTGAAAGCCTTTGATCAGTTGGGGCGCAAGGTTCCCGTGCTCGTGAACCTCAAGCCCTCGGGTACTCATTACATGGAGCATTTCCACCATGCCGGAGGGCTGCCCGCTCTCCTGCGTGAGCTATCCGCGATGCTCGATTTGGATCGGCCCAGCGTTTCCGGCGCCACCATCGGAGATGCGGCGGCGAGTGCAGAGCAGGTGCCAGGGCAGGATGTGATCCGGAGCACCGCTTCGCCGGTGACGAAGGAAGGAGCCATGGCGGTGCTGTGGGGCAACCTGGCGCCGAAAGGCGCAGTGATCAAGCAGTCTGCGGCGTCGCCCAGCCTGATGCGTCACACCGGCCGTGCGGTGGTATTTGACGGGATTGAGGATATGACGGCACGCATCGACCGGGAAGATCTTGATGTGCGTGCGGAAGACATACTCGTGCTGCGCAATGCGGGACCCAAGGGCGCGCCGGGCATGCCGGAGGCAGGATATCTGCCTATCCCGAAGAAGCTGGCCCGTCAGGGCGTAAAAGATATGGTGCGTATCTCTGACGCGCGCATGAGCGGCACCGCCTTCGGCACTATCGTCTTACATATCACTCCGGAATCGGCCGTCGGCGGCCCGCTGGCGATCGTCGAGACAGGCGATCGGCTCATGCTCGACGTGGAAGCACGTGTGATTGAACTCCTGATCGACGCGGCTGAACTACAACGCCGTCTTTCTGCCTGGAAAGATTCCCCGCCCCAACGCCACATTCCCAACCGTGGCTACGCCAGACTGTTTGAAGAGTGCGTGTTGCAGGCTGATCAGGGATGCGATTTTGATTTCCTGCTGCGTACAGCCGACTCAAAGACAGAAGAGCATTAGCATTGCGGTTCTGCATTGGGTCTTGGCGTTCCGCTTTGGCACGTACTACGTTGTGCTTAGCCACCCACAGGCCGAAGTCAATGGATTCCCGCTGTTGCCCGGAGTATAGCTATCCAGAGGATCTCTGGATTTCATGTCTGACCCTGCCTTGAAACAGTCGACGTATCTCCCGACGTTGGATGGTTGGCGTGCGGTTTCGATCATGCTGGTCATTTTGCACCATTCACAGATACAGTTTCATGTACCCATGTTGGGCACACTGCTTCAATCTATAAGCGCTGTGGGCGAAGCGGGTGTAGAGCTATTCTTTGCCATCAGTGGACTGCTTATCTGCTCCCGGCTGCTGGAAGAGGAGGCGCGATTCGGGCAGATCAGCGTGAAGAGCTTTTACCTGCGGCGATGTTTTCGTATTCTGCCCGCCGCAATCCTCTATTTGTTGGTGATTGCGATCCTGGCTGCGTTTCACATTATTCCGCTGTTGCCGGTGGATTGGTTCGGGGCCCTGTTTTTCTTTCGCAATTACGCCATGGTAGTTGAGTCCATGCACCATAGCCCACTGGCACTGCATTGGTACACGGGTCACTTTTGGTCGTTATCGATGGAAGAGCATTTTTACCTGATACTTCCGGGGGTGCTGGTTTTCTTCAGGAGGACTCGGCGCTGGATTCTATTAGGTTTTGTCATTGCCGTCGCCCTGCGGCGATTTGTGGTGGCCCACGTCCTCGAGAACAATTACCAAATCAGCTTTCGCACCGACACCCATGTGGACGCACTTTTTATTCCGGCGGTGATCGCTCTGCTTCTCTATCCAATGCTGCGTAATCAAGCCGCCAGGAGATGGATACCTGCCTGGTCTTTCCCTATATTTCTGGCCCTCGAAATAGTTCTTCTTTTCACCAGGGTCCCCTTCGTCTCTTCGCTACAAGCGACCGTGATTCCGCTGCTCTTACTTTCTACGGTGCTGCATGCGCGCAGCATACCGGGACGAGTGCTGGAAATGAAGCCAGTACGCTGGATCGGCTGGATTTCCTACAGCCTCTACCTATGGCAGCAGCTCTTTTTTGGCGCCAACTTTGTCAGCAGCCCGCCGCGGCTTGCCGCACTGCGTGAATGGCCAATCAATTTCGTAGCCTTGCTGGCGTGCGCCGTCTTCAGCTATTACCTGGTGGAAAAGCCTTTCATCCGGCTAGGCCATCACCTTGCCCTCTCTGCAGCGAACCATCACGGTGCGAAAGGGCCGGTACACCCGTTCCATCAGCCTTCACAAGAAATCGCGACATCGAGCAGCGCGTTTATGCGTTCCAGGTCAGGAAACAGGCCGTAATTGCCCGTGCGGTGAGAAATCCGGGTCAGCGCCCGTTACCATCCTTGGGCGTCGCAGATACCTTTGTAGTATTTCGGCCGCGCGTGGCGAGATGCATGATGAAGCTGTGAAAGAGCTAAATCCAGATTTCGACGCACTGCTTGTCTTCCTGGCCAATTGGGAAGCGATCGAACGCTCCGCGCTGGGCAGAATCCTAACCGCTGGCCAGCTGGCCGATGTGCAGGAACTTGAGCGCCTTTTCGCGCTGCCATCCATTCAAGAAGATCCAGCAGAATAACGGCCCAACAGGAAATCAGTAGTCTCCCCATCCCGCCAACAACTCCAACCTGAGCCACCCCCCTCCCCTTGTCATCCCGACCGAAGCGCAGCGAAGTGGAGGGATCCGCAGTGCCGCTTGCGGCCCTCTCAAATCCTTCCTGGAAAGCGACGATGAACCATCCCTCCAACAACTCCAACCTGAGCCGCCCCTCTTCCCTTGTCATCCCGACGAAGGAGGGATCTGCAGTGCGCCCTGCGTCTGTCTCAAATCCTTCCTGGGAAGCTCCGTTCATCCTGGTTCGAGTGGCGGAGTAGAGGGATTTGCAGTTCCTGCGTAGACTTGAACGCAGTCGACACTTTCATGAACCGGCGGCATCTACCCTTCCTTCCGCTCCTGTTGTTGGTTGCCTTTACAGCGGCAGCAGAGAGCCCTGACATCCAGTGCGCCCGTTGCCACCAAAAAATCTACGACAGCTACCAGGCGACGCCCATGGCGCGAGCAAGCGGACTCGCCACCGACGGCCTGCTGCCCGGAGAGTTTACCCACGCTGCTTCGGGCGTCCACTACCGCCTGTTCCTTCGCGATGGCCGCGCCTGGCTAAGCTATGACCGCCCGGACCAAAGTCTCAAAGGGGAGCAGGAACTCAGCTACTACATCGGCTCCGGCCAACGAGGCCGTACCTACCTGTTCCAGAAAGACGGATTTTGGTTCGAGAGCCCGGTCAACTGGTATAGCAAGCAGCGGGTGTGGGATATGAATCCAAAATCACTGGACGCCCGGGAAATGCCGCTCACCCTGAAGGTGGATGCGGTTTGTCTGCACTGCCATGCCAGCGGCGTACAAAAAGCGGCTGGAGCCAACAATCATCTTGGCCCGCAACCGTTTCTCTATGCCGGTGTGACATGCCAGTCGTGTCATGGGGATCCGGCGGCTCACCTGGCGAGCGGCGGAACAGCTCCCATGCTCAACCCGGCGAAGTTATCGCCCAGCAAGCGAGACTCGGTTTGCCTGCAATGTCACCTGGAGGGTGAGACTGCGGTTAATCCTCCCGGACGTTCTCTGCCGGGCTTCCTGCCGGGCGAGAATCTCTCCGATTATGTAACTTACTTTGTTCACTCCGGCGAGTTGGGTCCCGAGGGCAGAGCAACCAGTCAGTGGGAAGCTTTGTTGCAAAGCGAGTGCAAGAAAAAGAGCGGAGACCGGCTTACCTGTACCACTTGTCACGACCCGCATAATTCGCCTTCCGCCGAACAGCGGGTGGCCTACTTTAGAGGCCGATGTCTTACCTGCCACGGAGAGCCCGCCTTCGTCAGCAAACACCACCCTGAGGAGCTCAACTGCAGCAGCTGCCACATGCCCCGGGAAAAATCAGGCGACGTGGCCCATGAACAAGTCACCGATCATCGCATCCAGCGCCGTCCATCCAAGCAGACACCCGAAGGTGCCACCGATCTGACTCTGGTAGGTGGCGGTCCAGCCAGTGATCGTGATTTGGGCCTCGCTTACCTTCAGTTCGCCAAACATGGCGACCCACAATCAGGGCGAAGGGCCATGCTGCTGCTGCAGCAGGCTGAGCGCAACAGCGATACGCACGCAGATCCCGATTTGCATACCGCTCTCGGCATTCTGGCGCATTTATCGGGAGATGCTCTGACGGCAACGCTGGAGTACCAGGCCGCGTTGCGAGCGGACCCGCTGGATTCCATTGCAGCCGGAGACCTGGCTATTCTTGATGCCCGTGCCGGCGACGCAAAAAGCGCGGTCGCCTTATTGGGAGAGGTCAGCGAAAAGGACCCGGGAGAAACGGCAGCGAGCATGGATCTGGCAATGATCGAATGTGCGATCGGCAATCCGCAGGCGGCCACCATGGCCTTGCGGCATTTGCTCGAGTTCTCTCCCGACGATCAAAAAGCGCGGCGGATGCTGGCATCGATCGAGAGCAAGGCCAATACCTGCGGTCATTAGGCAAATGATTATGGCTTCGCTTGTCCGGAACCTTCTTTGAGAGAAATAATTTTGTCCGCCGCGGAGCCGGGAAAGATCTCTGTCCGTCCGTTTGGCCAGCGCACTTCGATGGACGCGACACTGGTCACTTTCCCTAAGCCAAAATGTAGTCTCATGTCGTTGTTGGAGCTGTAACTGGAGCCGCTGCGTACTTCGTCCACCCAAACGCGTGGAGCGCTGGGATCGGAACCGTGAACCACGACTCGAGCACCGATTGCGTCCCGATTGGAGGCGACCCCGACCAGGTGGATCCCCAACCAGTGGTTGTCGTTCTTGGCCAGATTGACGAGCAGCAGCGGGAAATCACTGACATTGTTGATCACCGCTTCCAGGCGTCCGTCGTTCCAAAGGTCACCTATGGCAAGACCTCTGCTGGACTCGGGTTGTGTAATGCCGGGGCCTGATTGGCTGGAAATGTCTTTGAACTTCCCGTTGCCCGTATTCCAATAAAGCACCCGTGGCTCGCGGTAGGCCGCCCCCATGTTCCCGCTGTCCACCTCCGGATATACATGTCCGTTGACCAGCAATAGATCGGGCCAGCCGTCATTGTCGACATCCAGAAACATGCAACCCCAACCGAGGTACTGGGTATTGACGCCCAACCCGGAAGCAAAGGTCACATCGGTGAAGGAATGGTCAGGATTATGGTGGTAAAGCGTGGAAGTGTCGTCAGAAAAGTTGGTCTTGACAATGTCCAGGTGGCCGTCTCCGTCGTAGTCTCCCACTGAAGACCCCATGCCAGCCTGTTCGCGGCCGTCGTCATTGAATGCCACGCCGGTATCAGCCGCAGTGTCGGTAAATGTGCCATCGTGATTGTTGCGATAAAGGATAGCGGGAGTCGAATCACACGCGATGAAAATGTCGGGCCAGCCATCCTCGTCGTAGTCAACGGTAGTGACGCTGAAGCAATAGTGGCCCATGGTCTTTTCAAAGCCGCTCACCTTGCTCACATCGGCAAATTTTCCGTCACCTAGATTGTGATAGAGAAGGTTGGGTGAACTGGCCAATCCTCTGGGGCCACACATAACCGGTACGCCCTTCCAGGTGCAGCTTGCCGAGGAACCAGGAGCAGGGGTGGTGGCCAGATCAAAACTGACGTAGTTGGCCACGACCAGGTCCAACTTGCCATCGCGATCGTAATCGACAAAAGCACAGCCGGTGCCCCACAACTTGCCAGTGCCGGCGACCCCGGCTGCGGCGGCTACCTCCTTAAAGGTGCCATTGCCCTGGTTGTGATAAAGGCGATTCTTGCCATAGGCGGTGACGAAGAGGTCTTCGTAACCGTCATTGTCATAATCACCCACGCATGCGCCCTGTCCCCAGCCGCTCTCTGCGAGGCCGGCGTGCGCCGTCACATCGGTAAATGTGCCGTTGTGGTTGTTGTGAAAAAGGTGGCTGGTGGGATGCTGCGCTTTTTGATCCTGCGTGGGCAGCATGTCCCCGTTCACCAGGAAAATATCCGGCCAACCATCGTTGTCATAATCGAAGATAGCCACGCCACTTCCCGTGGCCTCAACAATGTATCGTTTCGATTCTGTCCCTCCATTGGCGTTGAGCACACGAATGCCCGCCTTCCCGGCAAAATCTTCAAACCATGCTGGGCCAGTGTGTGTTGGGGAGGGTGGATAGATGGGTGTCGCTGCGGAGGCGGCGCCGGCGAACAAAGCAAGAAGCAAGGCCCTAACGATGATCCTGCGGGTGTGAGCCGATGGCATAGAAGTCATTCGTATTCATTCTAGAGGCCGCGGTAGGAGACTGGCTCGATGGCGACTGCTCTTCGAAACAGAGCTGCAGCCTGCAGTTTCCTAGTGGCCGCAGTAGTGCCTACATGCGAACTTGGTCCTAGGAAGGGCATTTGCTTCAGCTGTCCACGAACAACCCTGCCAGTACGGGCTTGGCCGCGAGGTTCGGTTTTGGCTCGATCCCCTGCGGCCACCCGATTTCCTGTGGAGTCTCGTGAGTTCCCTGCACTTCAGCGCCTTTCCGTCATTTTCAGCGACGCCCTGGCCGGGATGACAATCCCTTGTGAGATAAAATGTGGCCGGTATTCCTATGGTGAAGTGGCGTCCTGTGTTTTCTCGTGCTGGTGGCGCCCGTGGCTGCGCCCAGACACAGGCCCCAGGCGAGAGTCCCCGACTGCCGAAGCGCAAAAGCTTCTGGATACGGGGCGGCTCGACGAAGCGTTAAAGGTCCTGGATACTCTTGCCCAGCAACAGCCAGAGCCAGCCGGCGTGGAGCGGATGCGCGGCATGGCGTTCTACGAGCAAGGGCAGATTCAGTCCTCGGCAACGGCCTTCGAGCATGCGTTAGCCCAGGATCCCGGCGGACCGCGAAGCCATGCAGATGGAAGGTGTCGCGCTTTTTCGCATCGGTAAACCGGCTGCGGCGATTCCGCTGCTCGAGCAGGCTCACCTTTCCATCCCCCGCACCAACATCGACAGCAACTACGTCCTCGGCCTGTGCTACCTGGACACCCGGCGCTACGATGATGCGCGAAAAGCCTTTGCAACCCAGTACGGCTTTCCGCCTGAATCTCCTTCGGCTTACCTGCTTACCGCCAGGATGATGCTGCGTCGGGACTATCTGCCGGTCGCCGACTCCTTCGCGCAGAAGGCACTGTCGCTGAACCCTAATTTGCCGCTGGCGCATTTGTTACTGGGCCAGATCCGGCTAGCCCAGTCACAATTAACAGAAGCGGTGGCAGAGTTCACGCGCGAAAGCGAATTGAATCCGCTCTATGGCGAGGTGTATGACCGGCTGGGCGATACCTATATTCGCCAGGGTGACTATAGCAAGGCGCAAGAGGCACTCGATCGCGCCGTGCTGCTGGAACCCAATTCCCCGGTACCGTTTATTTTGCTGGGTAAGGTACTGTTGAAACAGCAGGACCCGATCATGGCGAAGATGTACCTGGATAAGGCGCTCGCGATGGATCCGCGAAACTACATGACCCATACGCTGCTGGGGCAGGCCTATCGCTCTCTGGGACAAACCAGCCAGGCGTCGCACGAATTCCAAATGGCCGAGCAAATCCAGGCCGATGCGCAGCCAAAGCTTGAAACGGTTAAGTGAATCCGTAAGCGAGGCGGCGTGCGTGGCCCTTTTGCTTGCGCTGCTGCCGGCGGAACCAACGCGCGCGCAGACGGCCGCGCCCTCTGCAGACAAGTCCAGACAAGCAGATGCGGCCTTTCGCGCCGGCTATCAAGCGATCTCCAACCATCAGCTGGAGGAAGCGCGCGGGGACTTTCAGAAGGTAGTCCATCTGGTCCCGCAGATCGAAGAGGGGCACAGCGCGCTGGGGGCAGTCCTGGTGCAACTGGGTGCTTATCCCGAGGCTATTCGGGAACTAAGACAAGCGCTCAAGCTGAAGCCGGAGGACGTTTCCGCGCAAACAAATCTGGCCGTGGCACTTGCCGGGAGTGGACGAGACGCGGAGGCGCTTCCATTTTTCATGCACCTGGACTCCGCAAAGCACCGCTGCCGGTCAATGTGCTCCTGGTCTATGCGCGATCATTGGTGGCCACTGGGCAAATGTCCATAGCCACAGAAAGACTTAAGCGCGCCGTCGAACTTACTCCGGCAGATGCCTCGCTCCGAGACGCACTGGGCTCACTCTATGCCCAACAGCAGGAGTGGACGCTTGCGGCGGACGAATTCCGCGCCGCGCTCCACCTCGATCCCGAGCTGGCCACAGCCCATCTTCATCTTGGGCTTGTATTGCTAGGCCAGGGGCAGATGGGTGCAGCTCTCACGGAACTGACCACCGCCGCACAACTGGCTCCTCAAAGCGCCATGGCGCAACTATCGCTGGGCAAAGCTCTCGCTCAGGCAGGGAAGGTGGAAGACGCGCAGTCTGTGCTCAAGACTGCGGTGGCTCTCGACGCCTCCAACCAGGACGCGAAGTATCAACTGGCGTTGGCTTACCAGGCGGGCGGCCGATTCAAGGAGGCCCTTCCGCTCTTTCAAGAGGTGGCCCGTACGGACCCGGCTAATGCTCCCTTGCTCACCAACCTTGCCCTTGACTTAGTTCAGCTCGGCAATGCGAAAGAGGCGATCCCCACCTTCCAGCGTGCCCTTTCTCTTACCCCCGAAGTGGTGACCATCTACGAAGACCTCGGGGTTGCTTATCTGCAGCAAAGCGACGTCGACGATGCTCTGCGTGAGTTTCGCTCGGCACTCAAGCTGGATCCTTCCGCTCCCCAGCTCCACTACAATCTGGGCCTTGCGCTCAAGCTGAAGGACGACTTAAGCGGAGCGATCCCGGAACTGGAAACGGCGGCAAAGCTGGATCCGAACGCACCCGACCCGCCCTTTACCCTGGGCATCCTGTATATGCAGCAAGGGCGCTTCGACGATGCCGCCCAACAGCTGAGCACGGCGCTCAAACTGCGTCCGGAAAACAGCGAGGGATGGGCGGTGTTGGGCTCAGTCTATCGCCAACAAAACAAACTGCCTGAGGCGGTATCGGCTCTCGAGGAAGCGATTCGCCTTGCCCCGCAGATGCCTGCGCCCCATATCACTCTTGCCAGCGTGTTGGCTGAGCAGGGAAAGCAATCAGAAGCTGCCTCGGAACGGAAGGCCGCTGCTGCCCTCACCCGCGTGGCCGTGAACCACCAAAAAGCTGCCTTCGCCTCGAACACGGGCAACATGTTGCTAGAAAAGGGACAAATCAGCGATGCAATCGCACGCTACCAGGAAGCCCTGGCCGCTGACCCGAACTTCGCCGAGGCGCACCGGCAGCTGGCTGTCGCGCTGGCCCGGGAAGGCCGGACGGCAGAAGCGGAAGTGGAGCGGAAGAAGGCGGACGAGCTGGGACCGCCCCAGCCATAATGCTCCTCCCAGGCAGTTCGATATCTACCAGATATAGAGCGCAACTGCCTGGGGAGGACCAGGAACCGAGTCCGTCACCGTTGTCTGCACAACAAATTGCAGGTTTTTCTTTGCCCACCCTGGTCCAGCCGTACGGAGAGCGTCCTCCAGATAACGCGAACTGGTGACCAGCTCGGCAGCAGCTTGCGTGCCGTCCGCGAGAATGCCCGCAGTGGAGACAACAAACTGGCCCGTCTTGGAGTTGAGGAGCCTGGTCACAACGGCAAAGTCCTCAATCACTTCGCCGTGCGGGCCCCATTTAGGACGCCAGACTCGACCAGCCGGACCCTGCTCCCGGATCATCTCGTCCCCATGCTCTTCCACGAATGCGAAATGGAGGTTGGACGTCATTTGCAAGGTCCACCGGTTGTTGAAAGCGCCCACCACGATGGCAGGAGAGTTGCGCAGATCTGCAAAGGAGTAGTGACTCCCAATTCTCACCTGACTCTCTTTGCCCATCTGGCCGAGGAGAGCTGAGAGTCGAACGGCTGCGTAGGCATCGCCTGCGGCTACACCGTAGTCCGCATACCCCACCATGTCACCCCAGACCAGCTTGTCCTGGGGCTGCATAGGTGGGGGTTGAGTGAGCCGCTGCAGTTCGGTGGTAAATTCGCCGGGCGATTTGGAATACCTCTGCAGAAGTTCGAGCGAGGGCACGTAGACGGTCGGTTTTGCCAGGCAAATCAGGACGGGCTCTGTAGTCGCGAGAACAGGCGACCAGAATTGATTCACCGTCGGATTTCCGTTGCTGGCACGATGAACAAATGCCGCCAGCAAAGCGACGGCGAGCGCCAAGGCAAAACCAAGCATCAGCCTGGACCGGGTGAACCGCCGATTACTTTTCGCAACCTGATCGACGGGCGCAATCGAAGCCGGTGCAGCCTGGGCGAGTTCACCCTTGACCGGTTCCGGGTCGGGCCGTTCTGCCGGGATCTGTTCGACCTGGGCAGGCTCATCCAACTGCGGGGGGGCCCAGCGAAACTCAGGAGCATACGAACCGACCGGCAGTTCAATGCGAACCGGCGACTGGCTCAGGGCCGCGTGATGGTACTGTTCCAGTCTTCTGCGTACCTCACCGGCCTGAACCCTGACTACCGGGTCGTCTCCCGTGGAATACCCTGCCGGCCGCTGGAAAAGCTTGGCGCCGATCGTGCGCTCTTTCAGGGGTTCGTGGCTGCCCTGCAACGTATGCTGCACGACATAGGACAAAAATTGTTTGCTACGGTTGCTGGTGCGAAAGAAGGGGCTGCTCAAGATGGACTCAAGCTCCCGGAGGATCGCCTCTTTCTGTGAGCCATCCGGGGGAGGGACGCCACCCTGGTGAATCTGGTTCTCGTTCGGTATCGTGGGCGGTTCCATAAACCTCGCTCTTTTCGCTGAAAGCGAAATCGCCGAGCAGCTTGGGACTCCATCCGTTGGTTGGTAACCTGAGTCTCTTTTCAGAATCTCTGCGGTCGATCGCCCTTTCGCCGTGCAGAAACCAGATTGGGACACTAGCCTCTAACGGGGTAGGTGTTGATCAACAAAAGGCTTAGGCGACAGCGAAAAGGCCTTGCACTCCCGCCTACGCACTGTAATACACCGTAAGGCACTTGAAAAGACCTGCTGCGAGGCCGAGAACGGAGGCGCCTGTATTTCTATGGCGCTGCAGTACTTCTTTGGAGGACTGACAATGCAATCCATATTGAAAACGCGCAGCAGATGCGCGCTACTGGTTATCGCGCTCGCATGTTTACCGGTATCGACCTTGCGTCTCTCTGCCCAAGCCATCTATGGGTCTATCTACGGCCAGGTGACTGACCCGAGCGGCGCCGCCATTCCCAATGCCACGATCACCGTAAGCGACGAGAGCAAAGGCACATCGGTCCAGGTGACCTCCAATCAGTCGGGCGAATACACTGTGCCGAATCTCATTCCCGACGTTTACGACATCAAGGCAGAGGCTGCGGGATTTAGAGCGGTTGAGAACCATGGAGTTCAGGTCTCAGCCGATACTTCACCCAAGGTCGACCTGAAACTCACTGTCGGCAACGCCACCGAAAGCGTTACCGTAACTACCGAAGCCCCACAGCTTCAAACCGATCGCGCCGACGTAGGGACGGTCTTCAACCAGAAAACCATTTCCGGCCTGCCCATCGCGGGGCGCAACTTTGCCAGCCTCCAACTGCTGATTCCGGGAGCCCAGGCGATGGGATGGACGCAAAACAACGCCGAGGACTCGCAGGGCAGCCCGACCGTTAACATCCAGGGGCAGTTCTTCGCCGGTGTGGGTTATCTGCTCGATGGCGCCTCGAACCAGGATCCAATTTTGGGCCAGATCGTCATCAATCCGCCGTTGGACGCAATTGGGGAGGCTAAAATCTCCACGCAAAGCTACGACGCGGAGTTCGGGCAGTCGGTCGCCGCGGTGGTGAGCGCCCAAACCAAGTCGGGAACCAACAACTTCCATGGCGACGTATTTGATTACCGGCGAAGCGGGGCCCAGTTGGCAAGAAACCCTTTCAATCAGTTCGCGCCCTATTCCGCGTTGTCGCCTCGCTTGGCTCCGCCGGCTCTCTACAGCCAATTTGGAGGGTCGCTGGGGGGGCCGATTCTGAAGAACAAAGCATTCTTCTTCGGCGACTACCAGGGCCTCCGGCAACGGAATGGAGCCTCCGCTCAGGAAACCGTTCCGACGGCGCTCGCCCACAACTCATGTCTCTCCGGCAATGGATGCGATCTCAGCGAGTTTCTTACCGGCCGCGGGGCTGCGCAGGGGCAGATCTATAACCCCCGTGCTGGAGCAGCACCTTTTGTGAACAACTTCATCCCCAACCAGTACCTCTCTCCGCAGGCGCTTTACCTCCTCAAACTCATTCCGCTGCCCAATTCGCCGGGTACGCAGGATGGCACCGCCAATAACTACAATGCAGGCGGCACCGGGGCTACCAACCAGGACCAGTTCGATGTGCGGGTTGACTACGAGCTTCGCCAATCGGTGCACACCTTTGGCCGCTACAGCTATTTCAACAACAAAAACTCGGCCAGTACCATATTTGGAGCAGCGGGCGGCTCGGGATTTTCGTCGAGCACGAACAACTTTGGAGGTTCCGCGGCCGGGCGCAACCAGAGCGCGGTCACAGGCATGGATATCGGGTTGAACCCTAAGTTGCTCACCGACTTCCGTTTGGGCTACCTGCGCTATCACGTCTCCACGGAAAAGTACGACGGCACCCAGGACCTGGCCACCATGGCAGGCATCCCGGGACTGAATTTAGGTACCACCTTCACCGCCGGTGCCCCTGGTTTCTTCATGAACAATACCAGCGGAGCGAGTGGCGATGGATTGTCAAGCTTCGGTTCCAGTCTGCAGGTAAATGCATGCAACTGCCATCTGCTCGAGACGGAAGACCAGTATCAGGTGGTGAATAACTGGACGAAGATTATGGGCAATCACAACATCAGGTTCGGCGCGGACCTGCGCTATGCCCGGAACCTGCGCGTCCCAAGCGATAGCAATCGAGCCGGCGAGATAACGTTCAGCGCCACCGACACCGAAAATACGTCGCAGAGCATTCCTGGAGGGCTGGGCCTGGCGAGCTTTCTGCTGGGCGATGTCACCAGTTTCTACCGCTATGTGAGCACTTCGGTGAACGCAAAGGAATCGCAGAAGATTGCCTTCACTTATGTTCAGGACAACTGGCGTGTCACGCCCCGTTTGACACTCAACCTGGGAGTCCGTTGGGAGATCTATTTCCCTGAGACGGTCAACGGCGCAGGGCAGGGCGGCTTCGCCGACCTCTCGACCGGCTCAATTCGCGTGGCCGGGGCCGGGCCATTCAACACTGCCATGAATGTTGATAAGGACTTCAAGAATATTGCTCCGCGTGTTGGCGTCACCTACCAACTCGATCCCAGAACGGTGCTTCGCATGGGCTATGGAAGAAGCTTCGATGTTGGCGTCTTCGGAACGAACTTCGGTCACGTGGTCACCCAGAACCTCCCCGTGCTTGCCAATCAGAACCTGACCAACGCGGGCGCGAACACCGCCGCGTTCAATCTCTCCACGGGTCCTGCGCCCTTCGTCTTTCCCTCTGTTCCCTCCAACGGTCAAATCCCAATCCCGAATGGCCTGAGTGCCAAAGTCCGCGGGAACCCGCAGCTTTTGCCCACCGTGGACGCATGGAACTTAAGCGCCGAGCGGCAACTGACCAGCTCCGTGTCCGCGACACTTGCCTACGTCGGCAACAAGGGCAGCCATACGTTTGCCGGCGACGGGCAGACGGTTAATCTCAATGGGCCCGCCGCCTGCCTTCCGGCGAGCCAAAGCGTAAACGGTCAAGCGCTTTGCTGGGATCCAGCTGCCCCTTCCACGCTCCCTACGGCTGGGCAAACCCTGACCAGCAACACCAACTATCTCCGCCACTACTATGCCCAGTACGGCTGGACCCAGGACCTGACGTACTACCACGACGGATTCGACAGTCATTACAACGCCCTGCAGGCGACCTTGGATAAGCGCTTCACCCA
This sequence comes from uncultured Acidobacteriaceae bacterium, assembly GCA_963826875.1. GTDB lineage: Bacteria > Acidobacteriota > Terriglobia > Terriglobales > Acidobacteriaceae > PALSA-350. The sequence continues at coordinate 71,603 of CAWGYP010000010.1, forward strand.
GGGTTTGCAGTTCACTGCAAGGTATTCGTGGCAGAGGGCGTTCAACTACGGGAACAACGATTACGACGAGATCAACAGGAAGGTCATGTACGGAAGGAACGACGATCTGCGTGAGCAGGAGTTCCAGCTTTATGGGAACTACAATCTGCCTTTCGGCCGCAACCAGCAATTTTTGAGCGGCGTTCCAACTTGGGCGAATTTCCTGGTCAGCGGATACCAGCTAAGCCCGTCTTTGAACTGGTCGAGCGGTCTCCCCTTCAGTCCGAGCTATGGCGAGTGCGGATCCGACATACCGAACGGACCCTGCCAGCCCAACAAGGCGATCGGTACGATGCCCACGAGTCTCACTTCTTTCAACGATACATCCCACTCGCGAACGTACTTCGTGCCCTACCCTGCATTTGGCCCCAACGGCTCGACGACTGGACCGTTCTCCCGGCCCTACCTCGATACCTTCGGCGATGCTCAACGCAACAGCTACACTGGTCCGTCGTACTTCAATACCGACCTCGCCGCATTGAAGAACACGCCGATCCGGGAGAACATCAGCGCCCAGTTCCGTATGGATGCCTTCAATGTCTTCAACCACATCAATGCGTCCAATCCAGGAAGCACTTGCATTGATTGCACGGGCGCCGGAATCATCACCGGGATGGCAATCGGAGCGTCGCCGCGTCAACTGGAATTCTCTGTGACTCTGATCTTCTGATCCGGCACGGAAAGAGAAGAGAGTTGCAGCAGGATGCACAAGCCGCGCAATTAAGAGATTGCGCGGCTTTTTTTCGCAGTTAAAAGGTCGGTAAATGATGGATAGACAGATTGGCGTTGGCCGGAGTGCGTGGCCGGGGTTTCACATCACCGGGAAGTTTCCTGCGTACGGAGTGGGTGCGGCACTTCTGGCGAGTTCCCTGGGCGGCGCGGCGATGGCTCAGGGACTGGTGCTGGAGCGCGAGGGCCGGGTGATTTCGCTGCAGCCGTACGCCCCGAACATCGTGCGCGTAACCATGAGCACCGGCCGGGCCGCGGCCACAGGTGCTCCCGGATACGGCTTCGTCGCGCAGCCATCGGCGGAGGGATGGACGCATGAGCGTGACGCCGAAGGCTACGATGTGTACCGATCAGCCCGGATGGTGGTGCGTCTGGCGCCAGGGGACCTTCCGAAGGACCAGCGGCCACAGCCGATGCCGCTCGATGCGCTGAATCTTGAGCTGCGCCACCAGTACTTTGGCGGCGGCGGCGGGAGTGGTCCGAACGACGGCGGCCGCGGTCCGCACAACGATGCGCTGCTGGTGACGACGGTGGACGGCAGAACGCTGCTGCACATGCGGACCTGGATGATGGCGCCGGAAAGCGCGGAGGTTGCCGAGAATGACGCGGGCGCCAAGGGCTACCGGATTTCGTCGATATTCGACTCGCCGGCAGGCGAGCATTACTACGGCCTGGGGCAGCAGCAGAAGGGCTGGATGGACCTGCGGGACCATGAGATCCGGTGTTGGCATGACTACAAGGCGATTGGCGGCCAGGATGTGTGCGTCCCGTTCATGGTGTCGAGCCGCGGCTACGGTCTGGTGTGGGACAACCCTTCCAAAACGACGGTGGACCTGGGATTCAATGGGCGGAACCTGTGGTCGTCAGAGGTCGGAGACCGGGTCTCGTATTTCGTGATCGCCGGGGAGACCAGCGACGAGATTTACGAAGGCTACCGTCTGCTGACAGGAACTACCCATATGCTGCCAAGGGCAATTTATGGATATATCCAGAGCAAAGCGATTTATCCGACGCAGGAACAGATTCTGGATGTCGCAAAGGGATATCGGGAGAGGAAGTTGCCGCTGGATGTGCTGGTGGTCGACTTTCTCAATATGACCAAGCAGGGCGAGATGGACCTGGATCCCAAACGGTGGCCGGATCCGGCGGCGATGAATCGCGAACTGCATGCCATGGGAGTGGGGACGCTGTTAAGCGTGTGGCCGCACTATGCGCCTGGGACGCAGTTCTATGACATGCTGCAAAGCAAGGGCTGGCTGATCCATACGCGCGACGGGAAACCGGACTCGGGAGGCTTCCAGGACACAATCGGGCCGAACATCGACACCACAAATCCCGAAGCGGCGAACTGGTTCTGGGAGAAGATTCGCGACCGGTATGTGAAACCATACGGATTCGATTACATATGGCTGGATGAAACCGAGCCGGACATCGACCCTGCGAAGGACGTCTTCTCTGTCGGCTCGGGCACCCGCTTCTACAACGTCTATCCGCTGTTTCACACAGCTTCGGTGTACGAGGGGTTCCGGCGGGATTTCGGTGACAGCCGCAGGGTGATGATCCTGGCCCGGGCGGCTTACCTGGGAGCGCAACGCAACGGTACGGTGTTCTGGTCGAGCGATATTGTTTCGACCTGGGACCAACTCAAGCGTTCGATTCCAGCTGGACTGAACTTTACCGCGACTGGATTGCCCTACTGGGACACGGATATCGCGGGGTTCTTCTCGCCCTTGGTTCCGGCGGACTACCATGCGCCGCACAAACCGCTGATCGATGGATCGGATGTGCGGGGGACGATTGGCAACTACGAGGATTATCCCGAGCTGTTTGTGCGCTGGTTTGAATGGGGCGCCTTTCAGCCCGTGATGCGCGCGCACGGAGAGAGAAATCACAACGAGGTCTGGGCCTACGGCAAGCAGGCGGAGCCGATCCTCGCCAAGTATCTCAGGCTGCGCTACCAGCTTTTGCCTTACACCTACTCGGCTGCATATCACAGCTACCAGACAGGCGCCCCGTATATGAGGGCGCTGTTCATGGATTTCCCGAACGACCCGAAGGCCGCCGACATTCCCGACGAATACATGTACGGACCGGCGTTCCTGGTGGCCCCGGTGACCGAGCAAGGCGCGATGCAGCGGACGGTGTATCTGCCGGCAGGCTGCGATTGGTACAACTACTGGACTAATGAGCGGCTGCATGGCGGACAGATCATTGCGGCCGATGCACCCATCGATACTCTGCCGTTGTTTGTAAGGGCGGGCAGCATCGTACCGCTCGGGGCGGAGGTGCTGAGTGCATCGCAACCCCAGACCGTTGCGTCAGTCCGGGTATATCCGGGAGCAAACGGTAGCTTTACCCTCTTCCAGGACGACGGCAATACCTACGGTTATGAAAAAGGCGCGGGTTCAATCACCACCCTGACCTGGGACGATGCCGCGCATCAGTTGAAACACGAGGGAGCGCCAGGGTGGAGTGGACCGGACGCGTCTGTGGTGACGGTGGTGGGTAAGTAGATGGGAGAAAAGCCTGTGGAGGGCTTCGCCCACCATTTTCGGCCCACGTACGCTGGTGCGAGGGGCACCCCTGTAGATCTGTCGACCCGCGAAAGGCTTGAGGGCGAGGCCTGCGGTGCTTTATGCCTGGGTAGAGCCCAAAAAGCGCGTTCCTTCTCCCTTGCATCTATCCCGGCGTTCACGGTCAAAATGTGCATTCAGTGGATGGAGGGTTTTGATCGATGAATCGCAGGATGTTTCTCGCGAGTGGGCTATCAGTGATTGCGCTGTCGCGAATGGCGAAAGCAGATGGGAACTCGCAGTTCTTTCAGGGAACCATTCCGAATGGTCCTTTCCTGCCCTATTGGGAGTCTCTGAAAGCCTATCGTTGTCCGAATTGGTTTCGAGATGCGAAATTCGGAATCTGGGCGCATTGGAGCCCGCAATGTGTCCCCGAACAAGGGGATTGGTATGCGCGGAATATGTACTTACAAGGAACGCGTCAATATGAGTATCACGTCAAACACTACGGGCACCCGTCACAGTTTGGATACAAGGACATCTGCCCTCTATGGAAGGCCGAAAGATGGGATCCCGAGGCGCTGGTGAAACTGTACAAGCGTGCGGGAGCCGAGTACCTGGTCGCGCTGGCTACCCACCACGACAATTTCGATTGTTGGAATTCAAGACATCAACCCTGGAACTGCGTCAACATCGGTCCTAAGCGCGACATCGTGGGAACGTGGGAGAAGGCCGCCCGCTCGAATGGATTGCGGTTTGGCGTGAGCTATCACGGAACACCGCATAGAGTCTGGGACGAGTTTCTCCCCGTTCGCTATAAAAGCGACACCACCGGCCCGCTTGTGGGTGTCCCTTACGATGGCATGCAGACCATCGCTGACGGGAAGGGTAAGTGGTGGGAGGGGATGGACCCTCAGCTGATCAATGGAAAACCCCACCTCAAAAACAGTCCTTGCCCGGAGTTCGTTCAGCAATTTCTTCTTCGCGTGCAGGACGTGATCGATAGTTACAGCCCGGACATCCTGAATTTCGACGACGGCGCGCAATTCGATTTCGATGCCGGCGGCCCCAAACTCGATTTGAAGGTTTGGCTGGGAATTCCGGATTTGGCGCCGCAAATCATGGCCTACTACTACAACAAGAATGTGCAAGCCCATGGCGGTCATCTGGAAGGAGTGGTTGACCTGAAAGTGGTTCCCGAGCCGGTATGGGGCACTCTCACTCGTGATTTCGAAATGTCCCTTGCCGATAAACTTCAGGAGAATCCGTGGCAGACGGAGGCGTGCATTGGACACTGGCATTACGATCGGGCCGTGTTTGAGAACCATACCTACCAGAAGGCCTCATTCATCATTCCTTTCCTGGTGGATATCATCAGCAAAAATGGCAATCTACTTCTCAGCATCCCCCTGCCGGGTTACGGAGAGCCTGACAGCGATGAAACCGCCTTTCTGGGAGAACTTGCGGACTGGCAGCAGGTGAATTCCGAAGCAATCAAGGGCACGCGCCCTTGGAGCGTTTTTGGAGAAGGTCCATCGACTGAAGCCCGGGAGATTCCCTCTTACCAGCTGTCAAAGATTACGTTCGACCACACAGACATACGATTCACTACAAAGGGCGAGGTCCTTTACGCCATCGCTCTGGGCTGGCCGGCGGATGGGAAGATCGTGATCAAGTCTCTGGTGGAGAACTCTGCAAACTACCCTCGCCAAATCCGAAAGGTCGAGCTGATCGGTTCGAAGGCTGAGGTGAACTGGAAGCGCGGCTCCCAGGGTCTTGAGATTCAAGTACCCGCCACTCCGCCTTGTAAATATGCATTCTCGATGAGAATTCTTCCCGGCTGAGGTGACATACAGCTTTGAGTCGATATATTGATCCTCGCTCCCCGTCGAAGGCGGGCAGCGCGATTCTTCGACGAGAATCACTCGTTTTATTAGGTCCAGCTATTCTCGCCGGCGTTTTCGGCTGGCCGGCATTTGCCCAAGTGTCTGCTCACGGCGGTTCGAGCGGCCTCGTCCGGCAGACCCCATCTGGTGTGGAGATAAAGACAGAGGCCTGCCTGCTTGCCATACGCCCCCTAACCGTCAGCGCTATGCGTGTTCGCTGCGCCAAAGAGGCTTCGGCCGAAAGTCCAAGTATCGTTCTGCTCAAACAATCATCCCTACCGGCATTCAAGGTGTCGCAGGATGCCTCGAGCGTTGTCGTTGCGACATCGAAGATGAAAGCAATCTTTGATCGTTACAATGGAGCTCTCCGCTTTACCGATAACCTGGGAACTCCGTTCTTGTCCGAAGTTGCTGGAACGCGCCGGCTGGCCCCGGCAACCGTTCAGGGCGAGCCGTCTTTTGCCGTGGAACAGGACTTCATCTCCCCGGCCGGCGAGCACTTGTTTGGAAGCGGAGAATTTCAGGACGGTTTCCTTGACATTCGAGATCTTCCCCGGCGCCTGACCCAGGTCAATAGCCAGATCGCCATTCCTTTCCTGCTGTCGAGCAGGGGTTATGGAATACTCTGGCACAACTACGGATTGACTGATTTAAATCCCGCCGATGAACGGGTTCTGATGACGCCATCGTCTACCGGCAAGGAGACGACGGCGGATGTTACCACCAGCGAAGGCACGAGACGAGAAGTCAGGCGCGAGGGTGCCTTCGCCGGCAGCATGGAAATTCCTCGCAGCGGGCGATATGCCTTCATGCTGGATGTAGGACAAAAAATGGCCCGCCGGTACCACGTCGAGATCGATGGCAAAGTAATCATCGACTTCTCCAACTTCTGGCTCCCTCCTACCACCAGCTGGTTTGGCGAGGTCTCAGCGGGCCACCACACCATCCGCATCGTCGGACAGCAGGATGACCAGCCGGTTCTGTTTTGGAGGCCCAGCGAAGACCGCACCGTATTACGATCTCCCGTCGCCGACGCGATCGATTATGTCGTGTTTGCTGGACCAACTCCCGATGATGTGATCGCGAGCTACAGGGAGGTGACCGGGCCGGCGCCATTAATGCCATCCTGGGCGTATGGCTATATTCACTGCCGGGAACGGTTCCACTCCAGCGAGGAAATTCTGGATACAGCGGCCGAGTTCAGAAAGAACAATTTACCCCTCGATGTCATCGTGCAGGATTGGCAGTACTGGGGCAAGTACGGCTGGAATGCCATGAAATGGGATGAACAGTATTATCCCGATCCCAAGGCTATGATCGACCGCCTTCATGCGATGAACGTGAAGTTCATGGTCTCGGTGTGGTCGAAGATCGATCCAGCGACCGACGTGGGAAAGCAATTCGCCGAGAAGGGCTATTACATACCGGGAACTCAGTGGGTCGACTTCTTCAATCCTGCGGCTGCATCACTTTATTGGAAGAATTTCAGTGAGCGCATGTTATCGCTCGGCATCGATGCCTGGTGGCAGGACGCCACCGAACCGGAAAACGACGACCTGGCCGGACGAAACACTTTTGCCGGGCCCGGCGACAAAGTGCGTGACCTGTTTCCGCTATTTGTGAACAAGACCGTTTACGACGGCCTACGAAAAGATGCGCTCACGAAGCGGGTATTCATATTGAGCCGCTGCGCTTTCCTGGGCCAACAGCGCTATGCATCTGCCACCTGGTCGGGCGATATCGGCAGCAGTTGGGAGTCCCTCAGAAGGCAAATTACTGCCGGACTCGGTTACACCGCGAGTGGATTACCGTACTGGACTACGGACGCTGGGGGGTTCTTTCGCCCGGGACCCGGTCAATATACCGACCCGGCCTATCACGAGCGGTTCCTGAGGTGGTTCCAGTTTGCCACCTTCTCCCCCCTTGAGCGTGTCCATGGGTTCCAAACGGACACGGAGCCGTGGCGATATGGTGACCAGGTAGAGAGTGAGGTACGTCGTTACCTGGACCTCCGTCAGCAGTTGTTGCCATACATCTATTCTCAGGCTGCTGCCGTCACCTTTCAGGGATCGACGCTGATGCGTCCCCTGGTGATGGACTTTGCACACGACGATCAGGCGCTTGCCCAGAAGTATGAGTACATGTTCGGTCCGGCCTTCCTGGTGTCCCCAGTGCTTGAAACGGGCGCAGTACGGTGGCCTGTATACACGCCCGCCACTGAGGGAGGGTGGTACAACTTCTGGACCGGATCCCCGGTACCGCCAGGGACTACCACTGACATCGACGCGCCAGTGGAACGAATACCGGTACTGGTTAGGGCAGGGAGCATCGTTCCGATCGGTCCCGTCCAGCAATTCGCCGGTGAGAAGCCGCCCAGTGACCTTGAGATCCGGGTCTACCCTGGCGCCGACGGAGACTTCTCTTTGTATGAGGATGAAGGCACGAATTACAACTACGAGAAAGGTATGCGAAGCACGATCCACTTCCATTGGAATGACGAGAGGAGAGAACTCTCGATAGGACAGCGCAACGGACAGTTCTCCGGGATGCTGCGGTCCAGGCAATTCAAGCTCGTAGCTGTGGACACAGGCTCTCTCCGCCAGGTTCCATATCACGGTAAGAAGCTGACGCTCGGATTGCCTAAGTAGCCGGATTATCGTGCTGCGGCAGTAGAGAGATCACACGCCGTCAAATTGTTTCGTGGAACTCAGGGGGTACCCGGCGTGAAGGTCCAGGTTTTGATGTTCTGGATGGCAGACGCTCCGCCCGTTCCTCCGGTGAAGCCAACGTAGGCGGTATTTGCGCCCACGGTTGAGGGGATGTTGACGGTGAAGGCCTGGCTGAATGTTGCATTCGTAACCGTGTCGGTCAGATTCAGCGTCAACGTAGTGCCGTTATAGGTAAGTTGGGCGGCAATGGTGTCGCCGCTGGCCAGTACGATCCCGGAAGAAGTAAGGTTCACCGCGGGCAACGTCGGTGTAGCGCCGTCGGTGAACAGTCCTGTTGAATCGTTGCCCTCGCCACTATTGCTGTAGATGTCGAATTTGATGGCGACGCTTTTGCCGATCGACGCGGTAGGACCGTTATTCGGATCTGGTCCGTATCCCAGACCTCCTCCGAACGCTCCCAGTGCCGTGAGGCCGGCGTCTTGGATAGTGAAAGTGAATCCATCGGCCGAGGCGCTGGAAAGCTGGAAGGTGAAGTTGGTGGTAAAGGCCTGGATGTTGACCAGCGTGGTCCAGAAAGCGCTGCTCGCTTCATAGTCGCCGCCGTCGGTCAGCTCAAGGAAATTGCTGGAGCTCACTTTGCTTTTGCCGTTCAGTTGCAGGCCCGTAGCGCTGGGGAAACCGCTGGCAAAATTGATGGTGGGGGACCCACCGGTTTGGATCACGTATGCCGCACTGGCCACTGGACTCTGGGTAAATCCGGGAGCCACCGCCAGAGCCTCCAGCGTCGCGTTGGCGCTAACCGTGATTGCGGAGCTATAGACAGCGGACGAAGTAGTGGGCGCGGTCCCGTTGGTGGTGTAGTAGATCACTGCTCCGGGTGTGGTGTCAGAAATCGCCACTGACTGCGCGGCGGTGTAGGTTCCTGCAGCGGGTGAAAATGTGGGTGTCGCCGTTACTCCGGCTTGAATGACGTAGGCCGCACTGGCCACTGCACTCTGGGCGAATCCGGGCGCCAGCGCCAGAGCCTCCAGCGTCGCGTTGGCGCTCACCGTGATTGCCGTGCTGTAGACAGGGGACGAGGTGGTGGGCGCAGTCCCGTTGGTGGTGTAGTAGATCACCGCGCCGGGTGTGGTGTCAGAAATCGCCACTGACTGCGCGGCGGCGTAGGTTCCCGCAGCGGGTGAAAATGTGGGTGTCGCCGTTACTCCGGCTTGAATGACGTAGGCCGCACTGGCCACTGCACTCTGGCCAAATCCGGGAGCCACCGCTATTGCCTCCAGCGTGGCGTTGGCGCTAACCGCAATTGCGGAACTGTACACAGCCGACGAGGTGGTGGGCGCGGTGCCGTTCGTGGTGTAGTAGATCACCGCTCCGGGAGTGGTGTCAGAAATGGCCACTGACTGTGCGGCGGTGTAAGTTCCTGCGGCGGGTGAGAAAGTGGGCGTTGCGGTTGCTGCGGTCTGAATGACATAGGCCCCGCTGGCCACTGCACTCTGGGCGTATCCGGAAGCCACCGCTATTGCCTCCAGCGTGGTGTTGGCACTCACTGTGATTGCCGAGTTATAGACCGCGGACGAGGTGGTGGGCGCCGTGCCGTTGGTGGTGTAGTAGATGGTTGCGCCCGGCGTTGCACTGCTGAGTGCGACGTTTTGCGTGCCGGTATAAGTGCCGGCCACTGGGCTGAATGTGGGGGTGGCAGCAGTCTGTGTCGTACTGGACGTGAAGGTCCAGGTTTTGATGTTCTGGATGGCAGATGCGCCGCCGGTTCCGCCCGTGAAGCCCACGTAGGCAGTGTTTGCACCCACGGTTGAGGGGATGTTAACGGTGAACGCCTGAGTAAAGGTCTTATTCGTAACTGTGTCGGTCAGGTTCAGCGTCAACGTAGTGCCGTTATAGGTAAGTTGGGCGGCAATGGTGTCGCCGCTGGCCAGTACGATCCCGGAAGAGGTAAGGTTCACCGCAGGCAGCGTGGGAGTAGCGCCGTCCGTAAACAGTCCCGTGGAATCGTTGCCCTCGCCACTGTTGCTGTAAATGTCGAATTTGATGGCGACACTTTTGCCGATCGAGGCGGTAGGACCGTTGTTCGGGTCTGCTCCGTACCCCAGACCTCCTCCAAAGGCTCCCAGTGCCGTGAGGCCGGCGTCTTGGATAGTGAAAGTGAATCCATCGGCCGAGGCGCTGGAAAGCTGGAAGGTGAAGTTGGTGGTAAAGGTCTGGATGTTGACCGCCGTGGTCCAGAAAGCGCTGCTCGCTTCATAGTCGCCGCCGTCAGTCAGCTCAAGGAAATTGCTGGAGCTCACCTTGCTTTTGCCGTTCAGTTGCAGACCTGTGGCGCTGGGGAAACCGCTGGCAAAATTAATGCTGGGGGATCCACCGGTTTCAATCACGTACGCCGCGCTGCCTACTGCACTCTGGGTAAGTCCTGGAGCCACCGCCAGTGCTTCCAGCGTGCCGCTGGCGCTGACCGGGACCGCCGCGCTGTAGACGGCGGACGAAGTAGTAGGCGCAGTGCCGTTGGTGGTGTAGTAAATCACTGCTCCAGGTGTGGTGTCAGAAATGGTGACTGATTGCGCGGCGGTGTAGGTTCCTGCAACGGGTGAGAAAGTAGGCGTCGCCGTTACCCCGGCTTGAATGACGTACGCTGCACTGGCCACCGCACTCTGGCCAAACCCGGGAGCCACCGCAAGAGCCTCGACCGTGGTGTTGGCACTCACCGGGATTGCCGTGCCGTAGACAGCGGAAGACGTAGAGGGCGCCGTTCCATTGGTGGTGTAGTAGATCACTGCTCCCGGGGTGGTGTCGGAGATCGCAACTGACTGTGCGGCACTGTAGGTTCCTGCGGCGGGTAGAAAGGTGGGCGTCGCGGTTGCCGCAGCTTGAATGACGTAAGCACCCATCACGATCGGGCTATCCTGATATCCACTCGCTGAAGCCAGAGCACGAATGGTGAGTGATGCGGCACTGACTACGATGGGCGCGCTGTAAACGGAAGAGGAATGTGTTGGTGTCGAACCGTCCACCGTGTAGTAGATGGTTGCGCCTGGCGTTGCACTGCTGAGAGCAACGTTTTGCGTGCTGGTATAGGTGCCGGGCAATGGGCTGAATACCGGATCGGCGGCAATTTGGGTGGTACTGGAAGTGAAGGTCCAGGTCTTGATGTTCTGGATAGCGGATAAGCCGCCGGTTCCTCCGGTGAAGCCAACGTAAGCGGTGTTTGCGCCCACGGTTGAAGGGATGTTGACGGTGAACGCCTGGCTGAAGGTTGCATTCGTAACCGTGTCGGTAAGGTTCAGCGTCAACGTAGTGCCGTTATAGGTAAGTTGTGCGGCAATGGTGTCGCCGCTGGCCAATACAATTCCGGAAGAGGTAAGGCTCACTGCGGGAAGCGTAGGAGTAGCGCCGTCGGTAAAGAGTCCTGTGGAATCGTTGCCTTCGCCACTGTTGCTGTAGATGTCAAATTTGATGGCGACGCTTTTGCCGATCGAGGCGGTAGGGCCATTATTCGGATCTGCTCCGTACCCCAACCCTCCTCCAAAGGCCCCCAGTGCTGTGAGGCCGGCATTCTGGATAGTGAAGGTAAATCCGTCGGCTGAAGCGCTGGAAAGCTGAAAGGTAAAGTTGGTAGTAAAAGTCTGGATATTGACCGGCGTAGTCCAGAAAGCGCTGCTCGCCTCGTAGTCGCCGCCGTCAGTAAGCTCCAGGAAATTGCTGGAGCTCACCTTGCTTGCACCGTTCAGTTGCAAACCTGTGGCGCTAGGGAACCCGCTAGCGAAATTGATACTGCTGGATCCACCGGTTTGAATCACGTACGCCGCACTGGCCACTGCACTCTGGGTAAGTCCAGGAGCCACCGCCAGAGCCTCCAGCGTGCTGCTGGCGCTGACCGTGATTGCCGAGCTATAGACAGCCGACGAAGTGGTGGGCGTGGTCCCGTTGGTGGTGTAGTAGATCACTGCTCCGGGTGTGCTGTCAGAAATCGCCACTGACTGCGCGGCGGTGTAGGTCCCTGTACCGGGTGAAAAGGTGGGCGTCGCCGTTACCCCCGGCTGGATGGTGTAGACAGCGCTGGCAACGTTGCTCGCACTCATCCCCGACGCCTGCGCCAGGGCGTTGATGGTCACCGATCCACTATCCACGCTGATAGGCGAGCTGTACACCGTCGAGGAGGTGGTAGGAACCGAACCATCCGTGGTGTAGTAGATCACCGCGCCGGCAGTTGCATCGCTCAGCGTCACTTGTTGCGCCGTGGTAAAGCTTCCCGCAGCCGGCGAAAATGTGGGTGTCTGCGTCACCGATCCCGATTGCGAGGTGAACGTCCAGGACAATATTTTCTGGCTCGAAGTTTCTCCACCTGTGCCGCCCGTAAAGCCAATGTAGGCCACGTTGCTACCGATGGTTGCCGGAATGTTGATGGGAAACGTATGCGTAAAGACCTTGTTCACGACGATGTCGGTCAGCGTGAGTATTAGGTTGGTGCCGTCATAGGTGACGTGGGCGGCCATCGAATCTCCGCTGGTCAGCAGAACGCCCGAAGAGGTCATATCCACTGCTGGAACAGTGGGCATGGCGCCATCGGTGTAGACTCCAGTGGAATCCGTGCCTTCGCCCGCATTGCTGTACAAGTCGAACTTGAGGGCCACGCTGTTGGCAATGCCGCCCGTTGTTCCTGTGTTCGGGTTCGGACCATAACCCAGGCTTCCCCCATCGCCGCCAATTGCGGTAGGAGCAACGTTCTGGATGGTGAAAGTGAACCCGTCGGCCTGCGCATTCGAGAGTTGAAATGCGAAGTCAGTGGTAAACGACTGGATGTTGGTGGGGGTGTTATAGAAGACGCTTCCCGCCTGGTAGGTCAGGCCAGTGGTTAACTGCAAGCGGCTGTCGTCGGTGTTGGTTGCGCTCCCGTTCAACGTCAGCCCAGTCACAACGGCGAAGCCATTGCCGAAGTTAATCTCGGTCCCGTTAGGCTGTATGGAGTAAGTAGCGCTCGCCAAATTACTGGCCGTCAGCCCACTATAGGTCGCGATGGCCTTGATGACGGTAGAGCTGCTGACAGTGATAGGCACAGCGTATTGGGCCGATGCCGTGGTGGGAGTCGATCCGTCGGTTGTGTAATAAATAGTTGCGCCGGACGTGGTATCAGAAATCGTAACCGATTGCGTGGTGGTATAAGATCCGGCTGCCGGAGAAAACTGTGGCGCGGGACGTCTGCGTGTTAAAGGTATAGGTTGCGCTCGATGTCGCGAACTCTGAAGATAACCCGCGGCACTGGCAATCGCCTGCACCGTGGTATCCGTAGTTAGCTGGAAGGGTCCGGTGTAGAGGGTTGAGCCAGTAGTCGGAGTGGATCCATCGACGGTGTAATAAATCGAGGCGCCGCTTACGCTATCCGTGATGGTGACTTGTTGCGCAGCGCTGAAGGTACCCCCGGCGGGCGAAATGACAGGAGCCGGCGCCTGCTGCTCTGCGTTCAGAAGACCATATACATCGATCTGATAGCCGGACCCTACATATACTTTCCCATTAGTGATGACGGGAACCGTGAACTTGATGGCCGGCCCCACATCGTCCCGGCTGGAATTCTGATTGCTGGCATAAAGCTGTTGGGCGACATTTTGCGCATTGAATGCGTACAGGATCGAGGATCCGTTGGAATTGTAAAGATCGGTTACCAGCGCCCATACTATACCGTTCTGAGTACCATTTGACGACACCACCGGAGTGGCTCCGGGGAATGTGGAGGATACCGAGGCCTGGGCACTCGCCCCGCTGGCCAGAACGCCGTTAGTGATAGGGAACATTTTGAGAACATCGTTCTCACCCCATATATAGACGTTCCCATTCCAATAAGCCGGGGTGCTCCACAACCCCCCTCCGAGTGCGCCGTTAATGTCCTGCACCGCGTTGGTGTTGGAATTCCCTCCAGGCACATATCCGCCGAGCGCATCACGATTGAGGACAAGAATGCGGCCCTCTTTGCCAATCTGGACCAGCAGGTGGGGATAGGTTCCGGGCTGATTCGGAAGCATGAGAACACCGCCGGAACCCTGATCTTCGTCTTCCGATGTCAACGTCGCCTGGTTGAAGTCTGTGAATGCGTCACTGATCGCAAAACCGCCGTTGGACAAGTCAAAGCGCAGGATGCTCTCGCCGTAGTCGACGCTGTTAGTGAGCGGTGGATAAGAGGTGAAGTCCCCATTACCGGTGGAAAGAAATGCCCGCCCGTTCGCGGTCACGGTATCGATTGGGAAGGCGGCGCCCGCACCCCAGACTCCGTCTCCGTATCCATTAGGGGAAGTACAAAATTCGGCTGTTCTCTGGAGTGTGGTCTCGTTGTAAACAAGAACCCAGCCATGCCACGGACCATCGTCACCGTGCGAGCCAAAACCCAAATAAATATTGCCATTGAACAGATCCATCGCCACGCGATTGTTTTGCCATAGCGAGCTGAAAGCGAGGGTGCCTCCTGAACTTCCGCTGCCCGTGCCAGGCACCGAGCCGGAGATCACTACCGGGCTGCCAGGTTGTTCGTTGCCGGTCAGAATGTTGAGCGCATGCAGTCTCTGGAAGTAGTTGCCGTTCTCTTTCGTCTTGGAGACGACAAAGAGGGTGCCGGTGCTGAGGTCGATGGTTGGTGTGGAGGTAATGCCGATCTCGGGATTGAGGTCCCCGGTGCCGGATTGGACATCCGCAGTTGGTACCGTAGTCGCTCCGGCTGCCGCTCCATGCGCCGTGCTGAGCATGCTGGCCTGCCACAGGGGTGCGCTATTCGCGCCACCGTTGCTGTCGGCATCGAAGGCATACACCGAGTCGTGCTCATCAGCGATGAAGATGACGTTGTGCGTTCCCTGGGTGGGCAGGGTCAGATTACTTACATAGAGAGGTTGCGCGTAGACCTCTCCGTCGACCGTCTGGCTGAATAGCTTTCCGAAGGTGTTGGTGTTTACGTTGGAGGGAGTAAGTATCGTCTCCTGCGTGTTCTGCCCCTGATGGGTGTTGTCATAGCGCCAGGTGAGCACATTGGGGGCCTGGGCAAAGCTCGACCCCGCTGCCGACAGGAAGAAAAGACATGCGATCAGCAGCCCGGCCAAGCCCTTTGGCTGTTCCCCCGGCTCTTCCATCCAGAAGCCGAGGCGTTGCGAGAGACCAGGAAACGCATTTGGCAGAAAAATATGGCCCTCCGACCCCAGGTGGGCAAAGGCGCCGACCGTCCGGCAAATTCACCGCACAGCACCGCTGCTCCACCGAACAGAAACTTTTTGATCGCAGCGCTCTCCAGCGTTAGGAAAACACTCTGCAATTCAGGGGATTGGGGGATCGTACGGGGAGGGGATAAGCCACAAGACAGCGACGAATCCAGCGTTGACTATACACAAACCTCCGGCTGTTACCAAAGGAAAAATGCCGTATTTGCTCGCTGAATTCACGCGAAAGCTTCGTGTCCGGAATCAATCCATCCACCGCGTAGCTTTGATACAACTCAAGGCATGAGATCTCGAGCTCTGCTCTGCGCTTTCGTGTCCGTAATTGTGTGCGGTGGGTTCCTGGCGTATGGAGACGAAGCTTTTTCTGGAATGGTTTGGGAAAGACACGGTGAGTGGCATCTGAACGGCAGCTCGGAAGTACTGCGGCTTGGAGAGGCGATCCCGCCCGGTGGCTTGCTTACCGCCGGGGCCGAAACTCCAACGCACTCCATGACGGTTTTGTTGCCGGACGGGCAACGAATGCTTTGCGAATGCTACGAAGCGAAAAGTTGCTCCCAGGGTTTCCGCGTTCCGGCGATTACTCCCCACCCGAGTCCCGCGGTCTGGAATATGTTTGTCGCCGTCAGAAATGTCCTATTACTCCGGCCGGCATCGGCCGAAACACCATTTGCCACGCCCACAGGCCGGGCGGCCATGGCAGGCAAAGTGGAAATGGTGGCGGACATGAGTTCGCAGGGAGAGGTTTCCCTTGCGCCGGCGCTGCGTGTTCTGCCCTCAGGCCAATACTCCCTGAACGTGGCCAAGGATGGCTCGCAAGCTGCCGATTCAATCCGCCTGGACACTCAACCGCTGGCCTGGACAGCGGGGCAGAAGACGGCGCCGGTGAGGCTACCCAAACCAGGCCTTTACAGGATCCGCGTCCTCGATCAAACGTACGTACCGCGCCTGGAGATTGAGGTACTGACGACCACGGCCGCTTCGTTGGCAGCCGAAGCTGCCGGCCTGAATCAGGCTCGCGAAACGATTATGGGGTGGAACCAGACCCGTGGGGGCTGGTCGCTGCACGATTTCCTTCGCGTGTATCTGCAAGCGCGGGAAGCGACGATCCTGGCTGCGAATTCATAGTGACGGGCGAAGCCCTATCAAAGGTCCAAGCAACTGTTCGGGTGCCCCATCCTTCGCGCTCTTATGCGAAGGGTGGGATAAGCAGAATGTGCGGGGAAGGGCCTCGGGTACAGAGAAGTCGTGCCCCACTCTTCGCGGAAGAGCGCGAAGGATGGGGCACCCGAACAGTTGCTTGTCGCGCAAACGAAGTACGCGTGGCGACCATTGTGTTAGTGCCTGCCCAGGTATTCGGCCAGCGGCGCATCGACCGGGCGCGGCCGGCCAGCCTCGGCTGCCTTATCAATGCGAAGAAAGGCGCTTTGCATGTAGCGCACCACCAGCCAGCGCAGCGGTTCCACTTCCCAGTTTGGGGAGCGTCTTTGTGCCAGGGCTAGCGATTCCAGACCAGTTTGCCGGTTTGTGATGAGGCCGGCCATTAACCTTCCGGCAAGGTTGCTGGTAGAAACACCCTGTCCCGTGTAACCCCTGATCGACCCAATGCGTGAGCTGGTGTCAAAGCTTACCGCCGGCATCCAGTCGCGCGGCATGCCCACCGGGCCACCCCACGCGTGGGTGAAGCGAATGCCTGCCAGGGATGGAAACCACTCCACCAGGGAGCGGTGGATCATCGCGAAGGTTGCTTCGTGGGTGTCCTGCTGATCGGTTATCTTCGATCCGAAAACGTAAGGGGCCCCCCGGCTGCCAAAGAGGATGCGGCCGTCGGAGGTCTTGGTAAGATACACAACCGTATTGCGAGTGGATGACAGGCTTTCACCCCCCTGCCATCCGACCTGTGACCACTGCCCCGGAGTCAACGGTTCGGTAAGAGAAATCAGGGAATACACCGGCAGGAGAGCCCGGTGCAGGCGCGGGAAGCGGGTCAGATAGGCCTCTCCGGCGAGCACGATGGCACGTTTGGCCCGCAGCTCTCCACCAGGAGTGATGAGGCTGCCCGGCTTGAAACCAGTCACTGGTGTCTGTTCATAGATAACTCCGCCGCGTGCCTCCACCGCGCGGGCCAGACCTCGCACCAGCCGGCCCGGATGCAGGCTTGCGCCGTCGGCCGTGTACAAGCCGCCCCGCACATCGCTCACACGAACGCGCTCCGTGGCTTCTTCGGCGCTGAGTACCTGATAACGATCCGCAAGGCCCAGCCTTTCATACGCTGCGTAAGCCGACCGGATGCCCGGCAATTGATGTTGTCCCCGCGCCAGCGTAAGAACGCCGCCGGGATGAAACTGTGCGTCGATTTTCTCCTCAGCACATACCCGGCCCACCTCGTTGACCGAAGCGCGCATGGCAAGGAGCAGCTGACGCGCGGCTGCGGCACCGAAACGCTTCTCCAACGATCCTGCCGTTACGGGGAAGTTTGGAGAACACCAGCCCCCATTGCGGCCCGAGGCGCCAAAGCCGGCGATCTCCTTCTCAAGTACGGCAACGCGAAGGCTTGGCTCCTGCAGCAGCAGGTAATAGGCAGTCCAAAGGCCGGAGTACCCGGCGCCCAGGATCGCTACGTCCACATCGCTGAAACTGGTGAGCAGCGGACGCGGCGTTAACGGTTCGCCCGCATCCTCAAGCCAGAAACTGTAACCGGAATAGTCGCGCATCAGCCGGCCAACAGGAAACCAGCCAGCAAGGCACAGACAATGCCAAGGCCCTCGCGGGCCGAAATCTTCTCCTGCAGAAAAAGGACACTCAACACAATGGTCACCACCGGATAGAGCGACGACATGGCAATGACGGTCGAAACTTTACCTTTTTCAACCGCCGCAAAGAAGAACAAGAAACCCACGAAATTCACGAAGCCCGCGGCGGCCGACCAGCCAAATCCCTGCGGCGTCCAGGCAATGTGGAAGCGCTCCATGGTCAAAACAACCAGGCCAAAAGCCATCACGCCGACCACTTGAAATAGCAGCGTCTGTCGCGGACGTGCATAGGTAGACGCGAGTTTGCTGAAGACGCCCCACACGCCCCACGCCACTACGGTCAAGCCGGCATAGAGTAGCCAGGGCTTCATCAGTGTTGGCTTAGGGCCCAAACATAGGATGCGACAGCGGAGACCTGGTCGGGGGTAAGCTGCGCTCCGCCCATGGGCGGCATGGGGCTGCGATATTGTTTCGGCTGGGGAACGCCATCAGTGATGGTTTTGGCGATTCCGGTGTAGCTGCCATCGCTCCACAACCACTTGTTAGCCGTGAGATCGGGACCCAGGGGAGTGCCCTTAGCGCTTGCGCCATGGCAGCCCGCACAGGGAGCTCCGCCCACTTGACCGTGAAAGATGCGATCACCCAGGGCCACCATCTCCTGCGTGGCTCCGGGAGGAACAGCCAGGCCGGCGTCCGGGTGGGTACCCTCCGGCGGCTTGGCCGCGGCTTCTGCGATCGAGCCAGGCGAAGCAGTTGGGCTGGGGCAGGGAGTGAACTTGGCGCCACCACCTGCAGAACCGCCGACGTAGACAACTTTGTAGATGCGGCCGGTTATGTCGTCCGAAATGTAGAGCGATCCATCTGGCCCGACGGCGACGCCGCTAGGCCTGTGCAGAGCTTTCTCCGGTGTCTCGACCGGCCCTGCAAAGCCATCGGCAAAGAGTTCGCATGGACCAGCAGAACGGCCGGCAGCAACGGGTTGAAAGATCACGTTGTAGCCGGCTTGCGGATAAGGCGCTCGATCCCAGGAACCGTGGAACGCGATGAACACTCCGTTGCGATAGTGGGCTGGGAACTGCTTCTGGTCGTAGAACACCGCTCCGTTCGGCCCCCAATGCGCTGGAAAGTCGGCCACCGGGCCAATTTTGTTGGCGCAGACTCCCACCTTCTTGCCACCGTCCCCGCCGTATTCCGGCGCCAGCACCAGCTTTCGCTGAAACGGATCGTAGTAGCACTCAGGCCATCCGTAATCGCCGCCCTGCCTCAGGAGCAGCAATTCTTCGGCTGGTAAGGTGGCTTCCTCTTCGGGCTTGTAGAGGTCCGGCCAATTCGCATGCAGCTGGTCTCTTCCGTGTTGCGTAACGTATACGAGCTTGTCTTTCGCATCCACCGCATAGCCTTCGCCATTGCGAATTCCGGTGGCATAACGATCGGCCGGAGTAAACGGTTGGTTGGTTTTATTGGCGTCGAAGCGCCAGGTGCCACCACGGGTTTCGAGTTCCGTGCAAGGGTCCGCGCCGGGCGATTTGAGGGTTCGATTTTTCAGCTGGCAGGAGTTGGTCGCCGTTCCCACATCAACATACATGGATCCATCGGCTGTGATGGCAAACGGGTGCATGGGGTGATCGCCACCGAGGGGTAATCCGGTAACCACGGTAGTGGCAGGAGCTTTGGGCACGACGGAGCCGGCCAGCGGATAGCTCACGATGCGATCATTGATTTCCGCGTAGAGCGCCCCCTTGTAGAGGGCTATGCCTGTGCCACCCGCTCCGCCGGTCGCGGCGGTTTCGCCAAAGCGTTCTGTCGTGTCGGCTTTGCCGTTACCCGTCTTGTCCTGGAGAGCCACCAGAAAGCCGCCTTCGGGCGACTTTTGCCCGGGGGGATAGTAATCGCCGGACCAGGTATTGACGTAAACAACTCCGCTCGGCGACACAACCATGTGCCGGGCGTGACCGATGTTGTCGGCAAAAATCGTGGCGCAGAAACCGGCGGGCAACTTCAGGCCACTGTCGCTGCTGGGGCACGTCTGGGCCTTGGTTTGCGCTCCAGCTCTGGATTGATCCGAGATGAACGAGCTGCCGATCGACAGTACGCCGAGAGCGGCGACGGCTGGCAGCAGATTTCTGAATCGACGGGACAAGTGCATAGCGTCTTCTCCGAGATTGCCTGGCGTCTGTGGTGGGCCGTAGAGACTGCCTTACCGGGCAGGTTTGCTTGAGGATATGAGGTTAACACTGCAACAGCTCGTTCGCTGTTTACAACCGGCCAAACTTCTTCACTGCCTCTTCGATGGATTTCGTGTTTTCGATGAAGGCGTACATGCTGTGTTCTTTAAAGTCCAGTTGCTGTGCCATTACCAGGATCTTAGGGGCAATGTCACGGGGCACGACCACGACTCCATCGCTATCTGCTGCCACAATGTCGCCGGCATTCACCTTCACTCCATCACATACAACCGGCACGCCCGTGCCGGTAACACGATAGTGCCCGGCCGAAGTTGCCGGATTGATGCCCGTGGCGTAGACGGGAAATCCAATTTTGCGCAGATAGGCCACGTCGCGCACGCCTCCATCAATCACGGCCCCGGCAAAGTCGCGCGCAGACATCGCCGTGCCCATCAGGCCGCCCATCCCGGCGATGTCCGCCCCATCCTGCAGGGTCATTACATAGACCGAGTCCTTCGCTCCCTGGTCGATAGCAGCCAACATAGGGGTGAGCGCGTTCGGATCGTGGTTTTCTTCTTTCGTCATCTTTACGGTGATGGCATAGCCCGCGAACTTTGTGGTGAAGATGGGCTGCATGTGGTGAGTCATGTACATGCGTTGGCCGGTAAGCTGCTCAATGGCGTCTGAGACGGAAGAGACTTCGACGTGCCGGTAGCCTGCAATCATGGCCGCCGGATCGTTGGCGTACACCGATGCATCGGGAAAGTTCTGCCCACGCAGCAACAGTACGATCAGCAGGCAGGGGACGAGCAAAGCAGCTGCTCTCAGAGAGGTAGTCAGTTTCACGGTGAGCTCCTTATCAGCAAAAGATTAGGGCGCGGTATGAGATTTTCCCGTGACGAACATGAGACCCCTTTGATGAAGGGAACGCGCTTACGGGCTCTTATCCCCTCCACCAATCGACGGGTGGCCCATCCTTCGCGTTCTTTGCGAAGGGTGGGATAGTCAAATCTCACCCTTCAATCTCCCACGCAAAGCACACTTGTTCCTTAGGAGACCTGGGTTTTTCCCTCAAATGGGCTCTGGCCAGAACACCCAGTCAAAGTCTGGAGGTCGAGCTTGTTTTCGAATCCGAAAGTGCTATGTGCGGACTCTTATCAGTGAGCCTTTGCGGCCGGGTGTTTCTGGATAACCGGTTTTTCAGGCAAGGCCCAAGCGAACAAGACACTCCCGGAACTGGTCAGAAGATATTGCCGTCCGTCGAGCTCGTAGGTGATGGGAGAACTGCCGATTCTTGATCCTGAGCCGGCATGCCAGAGTGTCTTTCCATTGCTTGTATCCAGCACCAGAAAGTTTCCAGCATCGTCCCCGGTGAAAGTGATTCCGGAATCCGTCGTCAGAACGCCGGCGCCCGAACCTCCAGGCCCAAGTTCATGGGACCAGCGAATCTTTCCGGTCTTGTAGTCGATGGCTTCCAGTACGCCCTTGCCCCAGAGACCATAATCCGCACCCGCCCAACCGTAGGAACCATCGGCCGGCTTGTTGAAGTACAGGCTGTAGGCGTGATGAGCACTCACGATAAACAGGCCCGTCTTGGGGTCGAAACTGGGCGCTCGGTAGTTGGTCAGGCCAGCCTCGTCGGGCGCAATCAGAACCCCGTCAGGCGACGGTTCCTTCGCAGGATTGGGAATCGGACGGCCTTCTTTGTCCACCCCGTTCGTCCAGTTCACGGGTCCAAAGGGAACAGTCAACAGACTCTTGCCATTGGTGCGATCTAAAACAAAAAAATAGCCGTTGCGCGAGGCTTGCATGAGCATCTTCCGCGGCTGCCCATGGAAGGTTCCATCCACCAGTACGGGGATCTCCACTGCATCCCAATCGTGGGTATCGTGTGGCGACGGTTGAAATGACCACACCAACTGACCAGTATCCGGATTCAACGCCACAATGCTGCAGGTATGCTCATCGTCTCCCGGCCGGGCTCTGCCATCCAGCACCGGCGTAGGATTCCCGGTTCCCCAATAGATGAGATTGAGGGTTGGATCATAGGTCCCCGCCATCCAGGTTGTGCCCCCGGTGGTGACGCCCGGTCCCGGCGGAGGAGTGACATTCCACTGCCATTGCGTCGCGCCGGTCTCGGGATCCAGAGACTTCACGAACATGGGGATGTTATCCAGATCGCCGCCGACGCCCGCGATGACGTGGTTCCCCACGATGAAAGGCGCCTCGGTCGCCCAGTAGCCTTTGTTCACGTCCGCCAGTTCCACGATCCAGCGGACCTTCCCGTCTTTGGCGTTGAGAGAAACCAGGTGCGCGTCAGGTGAGACAAAAAATATCCAGTCCTTATAGATGGCAACGCCACGCTGACCAATGTGATCGCCCTTATTGGGTGGGTAAGTGTAGTGCCACAGCATATGGCCCGAGCGTGCGTCCACAGCCCACACGTTGTCGGGCACGGTAAAGTACAACACCCCGTCCACCAGGATCGGCGTTGACTTTATCTCCGCAGGCTGGTTCGTTTGGTAGGCCCAGGCAAGGCTTAGATTGGCTACGTTCTCTGGTGTGATCTGCGTTAACGAGCTGTGGCGCCGTCCGGAGTAGTCGCCCTGGTATCCAGGCCAGCTGTCAGCAGGCGGATGCAACAGCATGGCGGCATCCACATTCTGCGCCCCAACGGAAGGGGAAAAACCAATGGCCGCCAATACGCTCGCGGCAAAAAACAAGCTACTCTTCAAAAACTTCATTTGGAACCTTCCCAAAGCAGGATCACTTCAAGGTCTGGATATAAGCCATCAGGTTATGGATATCGGCATCGGTATATTTGGGGAACTGTGCCACGTGAGCTTCGACTGGGGCATCGACTTTGACCTTTACGTCGCTCACCCGCCAGGACCGATAGGTTCCCGAAGCATCCCGCAATCCCACCGTGAATTCGTCCAGATACTCAAGCGTCCCGGAAACGGCTTCTCCTGAAGGAAGGGTCACCGTCACTTTGCTCTTTACATCCCTCGGATAGAGCATTCGCTCCTCAAGCTGCAAGCCCTCGTAGCGAGAAGCGATGCCGGCCAGGTCGCCGGTCGGTGAGTGGCAATTCGAGCAGCCGCCCGCGCCGTTGAAATAGGCCTTCCCTGCCTCTACGTTGCCAGTCTGGAGGTCGGACACATCCACACCCTTGCGCTTGCCGTTCTGCGACATGGCCTTGGTCTGCTGCTGGTGAATAAACGCGACAAGGTCCGTGATCTGCTCGGGCGAGAAATTACTGAACGCAGGCATACCCTTGTCCGGCCGTCCGTGCAGGACTACATCTCCGATTTTGTCTCCGCCCACATCCGACGAAACCAACTTGGATCGGGTGAGGTCAGGGCCCGTTTCTCCGCCACCGGCGTCACGGCCGTGACAAAAGGCGCAGTTTTGCTGGAAAAGGGAGCCCCCCGCCGCCGCTGCTTCAGGATGGCTCGTGGCCGCATCGCCGCTGTGCGTAGGTCCTGCGTTCTGGGTGGTGGCCGGCGCCTGGCCGGTCGCGGCGTAGATGTGCAGTTGCCTGCCCTGGTAGGCGGCCAACCCAGCGATTGCCGCAAGAATTGCCAAATCCCGAAACTTCTTCATCCTGGTTAAACCACCTTTACTTTCCAACCGCCGGCTTGGCGTGCGACGCGGTGCTGCCCTCGGTCATTCCCAAGGACCACTTGATTGCCTCAAAGTACATCTTGCGAATGTCCGGGTCTTCCCAGGACTCTTCGGTGTGGCCAAGGGTGGAATAGAAGACCCTTCCTTTGCCGTACATCTTGCTCCAGGCCACGGGAAAATCATGATCCGCGCGATGGATACGGGGGTTGTTCTCGTAGTTTAATTTGCTCGAGTCCAGGCTCAGCAGCACGTTGACCTTGCTGCGAGACCAATCTTTCGGCTGATAGATTTCGTCGTATTTGACGAAGGCTTTGGGAAAATGGCGCACCGCGGGGAAGTCCGGGTCTTCATTATTGATAGGGGCATTGAAAGTCATCCAGGGATGCTGGTCGAACCAGCCGCCGATCATTTCCCCGTATTCGGGCCACTTGTAATTGGTGTCGAGCGCTGCGTGGATGCCCACAAACCCCTTGCCATCTTCCTTGATGAACGACATTAAATCCTGCTTCTGGCTATCGTCCATGTCCAGTTCGCCGGTAGTGCTGGCAAAGATGACGGCGTCGAAGTAGTTAAGATTTTTTGTATTCCGCTGCAAATCTTTCTTGGTGAGCAGTTCAGTGTCGGTGCGCATCATGGTGTCCCAAAGGCCGCTCTCTTGGCCCATGTTGAAGATGGCAGCCATGGCTGGAGAGACTGAGTCGTGTTCAAAGCCTTTGGTCTGACCGATCACCAGAACGTGCTTGAGGTGGATCTGCTTGGCGTGCGGCGGGGGCGGGGGCATCTCTGGCTGTTGGGCGTTCAGGTTGCCGCTGAGAAAGGCGAGGGAAAGAAGGAAGACGATTCGGGAAAGACGCACGCAGACTCCTAGGGGCTCGGGAAAAGAACCAATTTGGCTCGCCAAGAAGTTTATTGAGGATTGCCCGGAGACGCAATTCGCCCCGGGTTTTGACCGGCTGGGACGCCATGAACTAGAGTTCGGGGGATGAGACCCACCCGATTTCTTGCCTTGATCATGGCCACTGCCGCCCCGCTCGCGGCGCAGACGGCCAAGCGTCCTGCCATTACGGGAATTGCCTTCGCGCGCTTCTATACCACCCAGCCCGACGCGGCTCAGAAATTCTATGGGGATACTCTGGGATATACGCGTTTGCGGGCGAACGGGGTTTGGACTTATCCGGTAAACAGTTCTCAATGGATCGAGATTCTCACGTCGCCGGCGCCGCCTCAACCCAACATCCGCATGGCTGCGGTTGCATTCACCACGCGCAATGCCGCCGGCCTCGAGCGCTACCTGGCGGCCCACGGTGTTAAGGCGGAGCTCCCGTTGAAGGCGGGTGAGTTTGGGGTGCGCGATCCCGAAGGCAACCTGGTGATCTTTGTGCAGAGCGGCTCCAACCAGACGGTTGCCAAGGCTCCACCCTCGCCCAACGCCACCAGCAAGCGCATCATCCATGTCGGCTTCATTGTGCGGGATGCCGCGAAAGAGGATGCATTCTGGCGAGACGTCCTGGGTTTTCATCCTTATTGGCACGGCGGCAGGACGGCAGACCGGACGGACTGGCAGAGCATCCAGGTGCCGGACGGCACGGATTGGCTCGAATACATGCTGAACATTCCCCCTGACCCGACGCTCAAGCAGGCCGGAGTGCAGGACCACTTTTCCCTTGGGGTGGCCCACATGGGCGACGCGGTTGCGGCCCTCGCAACAAACAAGTGTGAGGGGGCTAACTGCTCCAAGACTCAGGTCGGTCGTGATGGCAAGGTGCAGCTTAATCTGTACGACCCGGACCTTACCAGGGTGGAGTTTATGGAGTTCCTCGCAACTGGGGAACCTTGCTGCTCTCCGTTGTTGGGTAAGCAGCCGGGGCCTGAAGAAGATCAATGATTGGATCTGTTGACCCCGCAACAGGCTTGAGGGGAGAGCTAAGTATACCGTTGGTATCCCGTTCGATTGATGAAGGGGATAGATAACGCAATCGAAGGTCTTTCACAAAGTCATAGATATTTTTAATTCCTACCAAAAGCCATAGCAACCGCCGCACCGGCGATGACGCAAGTCCCGCAGATATTAAGTTTTGATGCGAACTTGCGGAGTGGCCCAATAAATGCAATTAGGCTCGCAGTCTCCCCTTTCCGCGTTACCGCTGCGAGCAGGATGGATGAGATCCACACCAGCTAACATCCGGCGGTAGATTTACCGGGCCTGATTCTTTCCGAATAACATCCGCCCGATGGGAGGAAGAAAACATGTTCAGCCTCATTAAGTCCCCGTTGCATTGAAGTAGTCTTCGAACCCCGGGAACTTCACGCAGGCCGGAACTCCTTTGATAAAGAGCCTCCCTTGATTCGATTCACTACTTCAAATTTGCTGGAGAGTTTAGATATGAAAACATTTTCGCTTGACGTCACGAGCAACCCATCCTCCCTTCGCAGGGTTAGGGGAATGATGGCCGGCAATATGCATCCCGCACTGGGGAAGGTAGCCAGGCTCTTCTGCTGCATTTTCGCGATGCTCGTTTTGACATCCCTGCACGTCTGCTACGGACAAGACGTTTCCGGTATGACGGGCTTGGTGACGGACCCGTCCGGTGCGGCTTTGTCGGGCGCTACGGTCACTCTCAAAAATACCGCCACCGGACAGTCATACACCGCCACGACGAATGCCCAAGGCGTGTACCGCTTCTCCGAGATTACTCCGGGCGAGGGATATTCGGCGACCTTTAGCGCCTCCGGGTTCAGTCCCGTTGAGGTCAACAGCATCTACCTGACTGTGGCGACTGTCCGAACACAGAATGCAACTTTGAAGGTGGGCACCCAGGCCCAGGAAGTTCAGGTGACCGCTTCGAACTCCGAAGTGACCATCGACACCACCACCGCCGCCATCGGCAACACCTTCGACGTACAGAAGCTCAACAACCTCCCGGTGCAACAGAGAAACGACCCCATCGCGCTCTTCAGCTTGCAGCCTGGCGTCACCGACACCGGGTCCGTAACCGGCGCCCGAGTCGACCAGAATAACGTCACCGTTGACGGCCTGGACGTCAATGACTTCGCGACCGGTAACGCGCAGCAGAGCAATTCCGGCTCCGGTGTCACCAGCGGATTTATCATTGTGGGCCACGCCCCCGTCGATTCCGTCGAAGAGTTCCGTGGCACCGTTGGCGGACTTCAATCAACCGCCGGCCCCTCCAGCGGCGGCCAATTCCAGCTAGTCACCAAGTCCGGCACCAACCAGTTTCACGGCAACATCAATGAGTATCATCGCGATCCGTCCCTGGTGGCCAATAGCTGGTTCAGCAACAATGCGAGCCCGATCGTTCCCCGCAATCACTTGATCCAGAATCAGTTCGGCGGCAATATCGGCGGGCCGGTCCTGCGGAACAAGCTCTTCTTCTTCTTCGACTTCAACGATTCCCGCATAATTAGCTCGCTCCTGACCCAGAGAACGGTACCCCTGGATAGCTTTCGCGCCGGCAACCTCGGCTACATTAACAACGCCGGCGGCATCTCTTATCTCACCCCTGCCCAGATAACAGCCCTTGACCCAGCCGGCATTGGCACCAGTCAGACCTGGCAGCAGGGATTCACCGCCCGCTTCCCGCATTCCAACAACACCGTCACGGGCGATGGCGTCAACTCCGGCGGATACAGCTTCAATGCTCCGAACGACGACTACGAGACCAACTACGTCACCAGGATGGACTACAACCTGAACTCGCACATGAACCTGTGGGGCCGGTTCACCATCGCTCGTGAAAATTCCGTTGAAAATCCGAACGCGTTTGCCGGCGACCCGCCTACCAATCCATTCATCGATCGCACCTACTCCTTCGTCATCGGCCACAACTGGGTGATCGGTTCCAACAAGACCAATCGTGTCTTTATCGGTGAAACCGTCCAGAAATACTCCTTCCCCAATAGCTACAATCCAAGCGGTTCGACCTTCCTTACCTTTAGCGACGGCACCGGACCCGCTCTTGCCTCTTCTCTCTACCTCAATCCCAACGCGCAAGCTCGCCGCATCCCCATCCCGATCATTGGAGACGACTTCTCCTGGACCAAGGGAAGCCATACTTGGCAATTCGGCGGCACGTTTAAGGACATCAAGGCGCACAATACCAACGTTGCCGACTACAACACTGCCGAGATCGGACCGGGCGGTTATACGTTGAGCCTGTGCGGCCCCACCCCCGGCGATTGCAGCCAGGCAAACCCCGCTCTCAGCCTCCGCCCCGCCGATATCGGCACAACGGGCACCGAACCTTCCTACGATTACGACCAGGCTTTCCTTTTCTCGCTCGGCCGCATCGCCGAAGTTTCGTCAGACTTCAATTACAACGCTCAGGGCTCGGTACTGCCTCAGTTGACCGGCGATCAGCGCTACTACAAGTACTATCAGACCCAGGTGTACGCGGCAGATCAGTGGAAGATCACCCGCAACCTCACCCTCACTTATGGCGTCACCTATCAGAACTTCTCTGTGCCTTATGAAACACGCGGCCTTGAGAGCACCATTAACACCAACTACGACAATTACTTCAGCGCTCGCGTCGCCCAGAGCATTGCTGGCAAAACGGGTGCCACTGCCGTCCCGCTGATCAGCTACGTCCTTGGCGGCAAGGCAAATAATGGGCCGCCGCTCTATCAGCCCGAGAACCATCTCTTCGCTCCGCGTTTTGGCTTTGCTTTCAACCCCAGCTGGGACCAGAAGACCGTCTGGAACGGCAGCATCGGCATCGTCTACGACCGCACCATCATCAATGCGGTGCAGCAAATTCAGGATGCGGATTCCTATCTCTTCCAGCAGACCCTGCCCACCTCGTTGGGCATCTCCGGCGACCCCTACAATTCCGTCAGGACCGGCCCGCGGCTCGACAGCAAGAATGGCATCTCCACCGTTCCCATCACCCCGCCGGCTACGCCCAAACCGCCGTACCAACCTTTCGTGGATGCCAACGGTCAACCCTACGGTCTGCAGATTGGGTCGGCCTTCAACGCCACTATCGACCCCAAACTGAAGACCCCGTACTCCATTGCTTTCAACGGCGGTATGCAACACGCCTTCGCGGGCGACTTGGTTATGAAGCTTAGCTATGCCGGCCGCCTCGGCCGCCGTCTGCTGGCCCAAACCGACGCCAACCAGGTTCTCGACTTCCCGGATCCCGTCTCCGGCCAGACCCTCGGCCAAGCCTTTGGGAACGTCACCCAACAGGTGAGAGCCGGAGCCACTTCCGCAACCGTAATTCCCCAGCCATGGTTTGAAAACGTCATCGGGCCCCAAAACGGCCAGAGCTACACCTCGTTCATGGTGGCAAACATCACCGGCCTCGTATACCGGGGCGACTTCGGTGACACGGTCCAATTCCTCTCAGACACCGGTGCGCCGCTCAACGTAGGATCCGCTGCCCAGTTCTCGGAGAACACCTTTTACGGCAACAGAGGATTCTCCAGCTACAACGCCATGCTGCTTACCGTGGCGAAGAACTTCTCCCACGGTCTGAACTTTGACTTCAACTACACCTTTGCGCACTCCATCGATAACACGTCGTTCTTCGCAAATTCCGAAGGCGATACGGGCATCGGCGGCATCGGCCTGATCTGCGATGCCGTCCGGCCACGCACGTGCCGTGATAACTCAGACTTCGATCTAAATCAAATCATCACGGCTGACGCTGTTTACCAGCTTCCCTTCGGCAAAGGTAAGGCGTTTGCGTCCTCGGCTTCGACCGTGATGAACGAAATCATCGGCGGTTGGAGTCTCAGCGGTGTGAATAGTTGGCACACCGGTCAGGCGTGGGGAAACAACTCCGACGCTTTTGTCGCCAGCTACTCGAACAATGCCCCTGGTATCCTGGTCGGCCAAAAGTCGGCGGTAGCTACCAAGATCCAAAAGCCACAAGGCGGGGGCGTCAACATCTTTGCCAACCAGGCCAATGCTGCAGCCGCCTATGTAGGCCCGATTGGATTCCAAATAGGATCCCGCAACAGCTTGCGTGGACCTAAGTTCTTCAATGCCGATCTCGGTTTGGGGAAGACCTTCGCAATCGTCGGGGATCGGGTCAAAGCCAACTTCCGTGCAGACGCATTCAACGCACTCAACCACCCGAGCTTCGCCTTGCCGGCTAGCAATGTCTATAACGGTTTGGATGAACAGGACATCACCAGCAGCCAATTCGGCAACATCAGCTACACTGTCGTCCCTTCCGGAAATCTGAACAATGGAGCCCGCGTGCTGCAGCTCTCGCTGCGCATCGACTTCTAACAACGAAATCAAAACAAACCAGCAGAAAGGGACCGCCTCCGGTCCCTTTTCTTATGGTGCTGGGAGAAAATAAACAGCCTTAGTCGCTTGCTGGGAGGTCTCTCCTGCTGTACCGTACACCTTAGAAGATGATTTCGGCAGGAGCTCGCTGATCGCGCGGCTGTTCCTAGCCGGGGGAGTTTCCGTTTGTTGAACGGACTAAGCGCGAGCGAAGGACAGTTTTACCGCTGTCCGGTGGCACACCCGATCCCTGTCTAAAATCAGCTTGATCCAGCATCCCGCCGTGGCGGGATTTTTTATTGCGCCCTCACCGTGCCTGCGCAGTAGAAAATCTCTGCCGTGAACTCCAGTCGCCCAAACAGCCACTGTTCCTGGGAGGGCACGCGTTCGCCCGTGCCGAAAAGCAAGCCACCGATGAGGGCTTGAACAGCCTGCGGGAAAACGCTGGTTCGGGTGTAGCCCCGGACTTTAGAGGCTGCGGAAATACTCTGTTTTGTATCAGGGCACGACTTTAGTCGGGCCGTAAAACGATTGAGAATACGTCGGGCTTTAGCCCCTGAGGTACGCTTTTCTGCCCCAACATCGACTTTTTCCGCAGCCTCTTTAGTCCGGGGAAGCGGGTTTTCAAACCCGCTTAAAACGTTGGGCAATAAAATTCGGGGCTTTAGCCCTGGTGGCTACTTCTGAAGCGGTTTGCGACTTTTTCCGCAGCCTCTTCAGCCCATACGTAACAGCTGTTGAATCAATGGGGCTTTTAGCCGCTGAGGGCTGCGATTTCGCTGTGACACGATTTTTTTCCGCAGCCTCTTTAGCCCCTCGTGTATGTACTCCGCCGATCAACGATGGAATTCCAAGTCTGCAAGAAAACTGGGTTTTCTATCAGGGCACGACTTAAGTCGGGTCGAAAAGCAGGCCACAGATGAGGGCTTTAGCTGCGGATACCGCGGGGACAAACATCTGCCCCTTCCGCGGCAGCCGCTTAGCCCCTGAGGTACGTTTTGAAAGTTTCAACCTCTACGGAATTGCCCGCGAAGACCAAGGCCAACTTTGTCTCGCCCAATTTTCAACATCGCACGCATCACTAAGGAGCAACAATGCCGCAAAACAACATTACCGACCCCATCACAGACCAGGAAATAGCCTTCGCCTGCCTGATCCTCTTAGGAACCATGACCGACCGTCGTGCCGCAGAAGCCGTCGGTCTCAACCCCGACACCGCCGCCTACACTAAATCCACGCCTCGTGTCAGCGCCTACATGCTTGAGCATCGGGCCACCGTGCAGCAACACTGCGTCGAGCAGGATACAGACGAACTCCGCCGCTTCAACCAGGGCCGCGAACGAGTCTTGGCCCGCCTATGGCAGATCGCCGACCTGGCCCCGGAAATGACCCGTAACGGCATGTCCGCCCAGG
The DNA here is from genome assembly GCA_963826875.1 of uncultured Acidobacteriaceae bacterium. Taxonomy (GTDB): domain Bacteria; phylum Acidobacteriota; class Terriglobia; order Terriglobales; family Acidobacteriaceae; genus PALSA-350. The sequence goes on from CAWGYP010000010.1 coordinate 102,858, forward strand.
TCAAGGCTCTCTCCATGATCATCGCCATCGAAGGCCTGATACCGGATCGCCGCGCCGTCTCCGCCCAGAACAAACCCGCCCCGCCGCCCGTCAAGCCGCCATTCTATGTCTCCGAATGGATGCGTACCCAGCAGAACGGGCAATCCGTCGACCCCCAGCCGACCACGCCCCAGGAAGAAGCCGCTCCCGAGCCCCAATCCGCACCCGGCCGGGTGGATGACTCGCTAGAATTGTCATCGTCCCGACCGGTAGTGGAGGGACCGGAGCTCCGAAGGAGCGCAGTGGAGGGACCTGCGGTTCTCGGCCCCCTGAACACTTTGCAAACGCCCCCTTCGCAAACGGCCTCATCGCTGCCCCGTGTCCCCATGGCCGATTACGTTGCTCCCGACACCAGGCGTCCCTTTTCCATAGACAAGAACCGCTTTGGCCGGCGCCGCTGATCTATGCGCTGGTCTTTATGCCCCCAAAAGCCCAAAAAAAACGAATTTTATCGAATTTTACAAAAACAGTGCCTTCGGTGACCCGTTGGCTCTTCCCTAATTACTCGAAGAGGTAGTTCCCTGCCGGGCTAGCCTTTCGGTAGCCACGGCTGCTGTTTCGTCGCCGGCGAGACGGTAGGCGGATGCTAGTGCGGTATACATCGCTGTGTCGGGTTTGCCCGCATCGACAGCCTGCTTCAGATAAGCGACAGCAGCCTGCGGGTGCTGCTGCGATAGAGCGCACAACCCTCGCCGGTAAAAATTGACTGCCGAATCGGCGCCGGTGGTAAAGGAAGGATTGGTGAGACTCCACAGCTGTTGCCGATCTCCCCCAACCAGGCGGAAGTTGATCGCTTGCGTAGTGCTTTCGTTGCTTTCCGGGTCAGTAACGCGGATGACCAGCCTGTAGTTTCCCGGATGCAAATCAGTGGTGGGGAGATCCGTGCCCATCAGCAAATTGCCCTGAAGATCAAATCCCGAGCGGTCAACAGTCTGTGTCTGTTCTTTTTTGTGAGCGACGCCGAGCTGACCGATCAAGTAGGACACCTCGAGCGTCTTCCCCTTCAGCGAGACGGGAGAACCGGGTTGTTCCCAAAGTTGATAAATGACGCGTAGCGGATCGCCGGCCGTAAGCACGATGTTGTCCGCTCCCGCGACCGGGATTTTTACGCCGCTGAAGCTGAACGGCTGATTCTGGGTGTAGTCGCGTTTGGGGATTGCAATGGCCGAGAAAACCACCTGGCTCATCCCCAAAGTGTGATCGGAGGCCGGCACCAGAACGCCTTTGGTCTGGGCAAAACTCTGCTTGGTGACCAGGTTGGTGACATCCACCTTAAGCTGGTATTTGCCGGGCACAGCGGCCAGGCGGCCGGCAATCGCCAAGGGACGAGCCCGCAACTGATCGATTTGCTCGGGAGTGAGATAGTCATGCAAATCCTGGTTGTCGGTGTAGATCACCTTTCCCTCAGGGGTCAGCAGTTGCGATTCCACCGACAGCGAGTAATAAACCCGTTGATCGGCGTCTTTACCCAGCACGAAGTCCCCTGGATTAAGCACCCGAAGCAGGTAGTGAACACTGGTCTGGTCAGCGCCATCCCGAGTAGCCATAGCGGATAGGTCGCTATAGTCCTGCCCCAACAACACCCGGTGGGTGACTCCCTCAAGCAGGGCGCGCCGGCGCGCCAAGAGGTCCTTGTTTTCCGGCAGGTTGCGATAGTCCCGGATCTTGTTGAGCACTGAATCCGATTCCAGGGTCGGCGTTCCATTGGTGTTATCTACCGGCTCATTGGGGAAGATCGAGAGGGTCAAGTTAGCGACCTCGTCTCCAAGGTCAGTCTTGATGATCTTCAAGGCCGCCTTCGGATCATTGATCGCATTGGTGCTGTCGATCAGCGCGTCTGGGCCGTCCTGGTAGGGAGAGTAAATCTTGAAATCTTCCGCATTGCTCTGTTTGAAGAAGAGGACGGAAAAATAGGGAGCCAAAAAGCTTTGCGGATCCTGATAAAACCAGGTCTCAATTGCTTTCAGTTCTCTGGCGTTTGGATAAGAACGCTTCTGCTGCGGAGGACCCAGGGTGATATAGACCATGCCCCGGTCTGTGCTCCACCCGTCTAATGCCGCGAGCGAGCCAAAGTGAGTATTGGCATACTCCAGACGGCGATAGTGTTCTTCCCGAAAGGTGTTGGTAGGAGAGTTTGGATCCGGATTGCGAATGGCCCAAAAATTTTCGATGAAGTGGTCTCGATCCTGATTGGTGGTCAAACTCAGGAAGGTAGCCTTCTCCTGGTTGGTGATCAGGTAGTTGACCTCCTCATCCAGCCAGTGTTCATAAGGAGCAGGCAGTTTGGCATGCTTGGCTGCCGCGGCTGGTGGAGGGTAGAGCAGGAGCCCCAGAACGACAGCAACCAGAACGCCGGTTGCATATACAGAACGCTTTAACAATTTCGCCTCATTTGCTGCACCTCTAGTCTACCGGCAAAAGGAAACGGGAGGAGGATGTCCCCATCCTCCTCCCGTGATCTACAAAACCCGATTTAGAACTCGAACCGTACCGATCCGCGGCCATAAAACGCGCGTTGGAAGGAGAGAGGCTTGAGGTAATCGACGTTGTTGACTCCATAGCTGAGAGCGTAGTCCTGGTCCACGGCAGTCAGCGAACGGGAGTTGGTTACGTTGAAAGTATCGAAGGTGAACTTGACCTTATACCGTTCACCCAATTGCAGCGGGTAATCGGCGTGCAGATCGAGTTGGTAGTTGGAGGGCTCGGTTCCAACGCTTCCCCGGCCGCCAATGGGGACTTCGCCGGGATCGGTGTAAACCGGATGCGCACCGAGCTCGCTGATCGGTTGCCCCGAACTAGCGCGGAGGCCCAGGCCGCCGGTGAAGCGCCGCATGAAGCCGTTGGGAATGGTGTAGGAGCCGTAGAGATTGCCCACCTGTCTACGATCCGTGTTCAGGTAACCCTCCTGGAACTGTTGACCCAGCATACCGAGAACGCCGTCGGTGAAATCGAAAAGCGAGCTGATGCTGGGGTCTGATTGCCCGTTATCGTTGCGGTACAGACCTTCGTAGTTACCGTAGAGTTTCGCCCAACGATAGTTCACCCGCAACAGGAAGTTGTGGCTGAAGTTCTTGTTGGCCTCAAACTCGATCGCCTGGTAGTGACGGTATGGATTGGAAAAGCCGTCGGGCTTACCGTCGGGGGTGGGATCGGCGGCGGTTGCGGTGTTGGAGCCGCAGGCGCCACCCGGCCCCGCAACAGCGCCTATCGAATTCAAAAAGGCGGTGCCGCTGGCGGCGTTATAGTTGGTGACGCAGCTGGCGGGTGCGCCAAAATTTGGAGCGTTTGCATTAAAGGTGTAAGGCGTTTCCTGTTCGTTGACGAAATAGTCCGTCTTGGCACTGAGGTTTCCTACAACAAACTGCTGGCCGACGTTGCCGCTGAGTGCGCCCTCCGGAGAGGCTCCCGAAGAATCTTCAATAATGCGCAGCAATCTGCGATCCATGTAGCGAGCACTCAGGACGAACCCGGCATACTGGCGCTCGATGCCGCCAACATACTCTTCTTCCAGGTTCATCTTGGTGTTGTGCGCGATGAAGATGGGCGACGGCCCGCCGCTGGCCGAAATATTGCCCCCCTCAGAGCCGGCTGCTGGGTCTCCGCTGATCAGGTGATTGGAATCGATGACGGGCACGACGGTGCCGGTTGGCCCGATGACCACATTATTGCTGGCATCAGCTTGCGGCTTCCAATTGGCTACGTAGACGTCCAGTTCGTTGGCTAGGTCACGCAACGCGCCGTCCTGCGGAAACGATTGGGTGTAGCGGCCCCAATTGAAGAAAACCTTGGATTTACGGTCGCCAAAGGGATCGATATTAATGCCCAAGCGAGGAGACCAGTTATCGTTGAAGACGTATCTCTGGGTCACCGCGTTGATCTGTTCCTCGTCCCAGCGGATGCCCAGGTTGAAGGTGACAAAGCGGTTCAACGCGAAATTGTCATTGCCGTAGATAGCGTGATAGGCGGAACTGGTCTCAGCGTTCGGACTGCTGAAGATACCGCGGCTCTGCTGCAGATAGACCTGGGTTCCGTTGTAGAAAGGGCAATCGCTGGGCGCACAATCGACAAGACCGGTGTTTGGGTTGGTGGCGGCAGGGAGCAGGTTGAACGCGTAGTTCGTCTCGGCGCCTATGAGTGCCGGGTTGCTGGTGATGGTGGTGGTATCGACGCCGGAGATATTGGTGCTCGGGAACGGGATTTGGCCACCGGGATAGTACTTGTTCAATTGGTAGATGGAGTGGGTGAAGCCCCAACCCGCCGAAAGTGTGTGCTGGCCATGGAAGTTAACCGTCTTTTCGGTGTCGATACCGAAGCCGTAGTCATGCAGGAGGGGGCTTTGCACGAACTGCACGCCCTGCGCGAAGTACGACGCGGCTTGGCGAATACCGGTGAAGTCCTCAATGAAGTTTACGTTGTCCAACGGGGTTTCAGTGAAATAGCTTCTTTTTGCGGATGCTGACATGTCCAGTTGCCAGGTGGGGGACAACGAGCTTGTCAGGTGCAGGGTTTCGCTGCGCGTGCCGTAATTCCAGTGGCTGAAAACAGACGAACCGCCAACGTTCAGCTGGGGGAAGAAGGGAAAGGTGTCTTCATTCGCCACGCCATATCCACCGTTGGTCGGGACGGATCGCCAAAGGCGGACGCATCCAGACTGGTGGCATCGTTGACCTTGAACGTAAGTTTCGCCGCCCAGCTGTTTACCGTCGTCTTATTGGTGAAAGGACCATTGGCAAAGTTAGGAGACACTGAGGGCGATTCCCAGTAAACCTTGTTGAGGGCTGGGTTGTAGGCTCCATAGAAAAAGAGCCGGTCTTTCAGTTGCACACCCGGTACGTAGCCGCCGATCTCCGCCGAAGCGTCGGCTTGCGGCTCGGACGCGATATGACCGTGCACATTGACGCGCTGGAAGTAATCGTCCGCATACCGTTGCCCTGCGCTAAATGCATCCGGGGCGAAAAAGACGCCAAGGGCACCGTGATAGGCGTTTCCACCGGATTTGGTGACGATCTGCACGATGCCGCCATCACCCTTGCCATACTTCGGTTCGAAGGCTCCAGTTTTCACCTGTACTTCTTGTACGAAGGTTAGATTAAGACCGGTGCCGAGAGAACCATAGACAGGACTCCACACACCCAGGCCACCGTAGCCGGCGTCCGTGATGTTTACGCCATCGGCGATGTACTGGTTTTCGAGCCCGGTTGCGCCACCAATCGCAGGATTCGCGGTGCCGCTCCCGCCCGAGTTAGCAACTCCGGGTGCGGTGTAAAACAAGCTGCCGACGTTGCGGGCGACTGGGACCTGACTGTAGAAGCTACTAGTAAGGTTGGAGCTGAGCGCCGTCGATCCGGTATCAATGCTGGTCGCGGTGGCATCGACCTCAATGGTCTCGGCGACTGCTCCAGTGCGAAGTGCAAGGTTCACGCTGTTAACGCGGTTGATTTCAACGCTAACTGCCTTGGTTTCAATCTTGCTGAATCCCTCTCGCTCCACGGAGATGGTATAGGATCCCGGAGTAAGATCCAGGATTTCCCAGCGGCCAGTGTCGTTAGTGGTCACTTTTCGCGTATCGGAATTCCCCGTCGCCGTGACCGATGCACCGGGCACAGCGGCGCCGCTGCTATCGGTCACAATACCGGCAAGGCCGCCCTTGGTCCCTGAAAGCTCTTGCGCTGAGAGGCGGGCCGACAGGCAGGCCGCGAGCGCGAACGCAAAGAGGACGAGCCAGCTGCCCATCGTCGAGATGGAAACACGATTCATTCTTGAACTTGTCACGTAATACTCCTTAGAAATAGCTCCACGGACGACCTGGGCCGGGATGAGAAAGTCGGTTTCGGAAAGGTCCGAAGCTTTTTGGAAGGCCGTTTCTAGCCCTTATGACACCCGCTGCAGTCACCAGATCCAAGGGCCCCTAGGGTGAGTCCCGTCAAAAGCCAGATCCAGACACACACCACTCGTCATGACCTTGGTCTAAGCAATTGGGTTGCCTAAGTAACCAGGTAACCGGAACTCGCGCAGAATATCCCTAATGTGCATCGAATCAGTAAATTAATTCCCGTGGTCGGCACCGCCATGGCAGTGGCGAATTCATTAATATTTCATAAATCATAGGCAATTCCGTTGGTTTCCGTTTTTCCGTACAACTTTGGCTGGGGACCTTGATCCCCCGCACGTTGTATGAAAATGCGTACCTCTCCTCGAAGAGAGGTCCGAAATGTCAGAGATTTGACCCTCCTCAGGCAGGGACTTCCCCGCTGAGGCCGGAGAGATAACTAAACACTAGCTCTCCAATCCGTCTCTTCTTGATCTCCGGACGGTCTCCGGCCGTCATCTACGGCTCTCGTTCTCCGGCATTCCCTAAAAAGCGAAAACTTTGGCTACCCGCTTGCGATCTACGGCAGCGACGGCAGCGCTTGCGGTGGAACTGCCACAGTCACACATTCACCGGATCAAGTGGTCATCTTGAAAAAGGTTTAAGTGGATATTGCTGCCGGGAGCAATGGAAATGAACCTAAGAGTGAGCCTGGCGGACAACTCAATCTCATCGACAAGCGCGGCGCCCTCAAGAAGCGCAGATGAACGGTGTAGAGCCTTGGCTTCGAGGTTCTTCTCTTTCTCTCCGCGATTGGGTTTGGCCACGCCAGATTTTCTCGATAGCGGCAGCGACATCCCTTTCACCCTGGCTTGCCTCGAGTAGCCCTGGGGCGATCGAGTTGCATGAGTGGAGTAAGTGCCGCAACCGAACAGTGCGCTGGCCAGCTTCTACGCACTTTACTGAAATGGAGAATCACAAATGATGGATTTTAGAAGGCTTTCTACCTTTGCCAGCATGGCGCGTCGTCTAAAAGCACCCGTCGCAATCTCCCTGTTTCTCTTTGCGGCGTTGGTCCTGTCACGACCCTTGGCCGCCCAGAACATCTACGCGGCCGTGCACGGCACAGTGACGGATACGAGTGGAGCGGCCATCCCGGGCGCCGCGGTATCGATAGTCAACTACGAGCACCGGCATCACCACCAAGGCAATCACGGATAGCCATGGATACTATTCCTTTCCCCAACTCCAGATCGGCGGCCCTTACACCACCACCATCACCTCGAACGGCTTTGAGACTTTCTCCTCCACCGGGCTCACGCTGAATGTGAACGACAATCGCGACGTCAGCGCCAAGCTGGAAATAGGCTCTGCCGTGCAAACGGTAGAAGTGAAAGCCGCGGCGGTGCAAGTGGAGACTTCAGATACCCAGTTGAAGCAGGTCTTCACTGCCCAGCAACTGGAAGAAGCGCCCCTGCTGGGCCGGGATGTCACGGGCTTGCAGAAGCTCGCGCCCGGAAACATGGAATCCAGTGACCGGTTTGGCAATTTTTCATCGAACGGCAGCCAGACACAAAGCAACGCCTACCTGGTCAATGGCGCTGATATCACAGACTCATCGCTGCAGAGCGAGGGCCTGTCGGTGAATCCCGACGCGCTGGCGGAACAGAACATTGTGACCAGCACGCTGAACCCTGAGTTTGCCCGCAACAGCGGCGCCATCGTCAACCAGGTGCTCAAGTCGGGAAGCAACACCTTCCATGGAAGCGGATTCGAATTTTATCGTGACACTTTCCTGACCAACGGAAATTACTTTTCACCCAGCCGGCCTAATTTTCACCAGAACCTCTATGGCGGCACGCTGGGTGGCCCGGTCATCAAGAATCGTCTCTTCTTCTTTCTTGCCTACCAGGGATTCCGAAATCGGGTGGGGGCAACGCAATTGTCGCCGGTATTCAACCCTTCTCAGCTGAGCGGGAATTTCAGCGGTGACAACAACGTGGCCAACGATGGTACCAACAGTGCCGTCGGACTTTCCTCCAATAAGCTCCCATTTGCCGTTGGGGGCTGCGCGGCCGGAACCGCGTGGAACGCCTGCTTTCCAACGGGGAACGTTCAAATCGCACCCAGCAGCTACAATCCGATCTCGGCCAAGCTATTGCAACAATTCGTTCCTGCCGCAAATAGCACCGTGGGCGGTGGCTCCTACTATGCCTTCAATGCTCCCAACACCGCGGCCCAGGACCAGGGCATCATCCGCGCGGACTACCACTTGTCTCAGAATGATTCCCTCTGGGCTTCTACGATTATCCAGTCAAGCCCCAGTGCGACTGCTTTGAGCTTCGGCGGTTCGGACTTGCCGGGGTTTGGAGCAGACGAGGCGGAGCATTACAAGATATTCATGGCGTCCTGGACCCACACCCTGGGTTCGACCGCTTTGAACGAGTTGCGTGCCGGGTATTACCGTCTCAACTTCGCGGATGTGGAACCCCAGCATGTGGTCCAGCCCAGCAGCTATGGGTTCAACATTACTCCGCAAAGTCCTATGGCCAACCTGCCGCTGATCAGCGTGAGCGGCTTAAACGGTGCTACTGCGAGCGGGGTGCAGTCAGCTTTTCTTGGTTTTACCAATGAGGGTCCACAGCCGCGCAAGGATGCAAACCTCAGTGCCGCGGATAATTTCAGTAAGATCCTGGGAACGCACAGCTTGAAGTTTGGCGTGTCGTACGAGCAGTTTGGAGTCAGCAACCCTTACTATGCCAACAATAACGGAAACTATAGTTTCTCAGGCGGTGGAACCTACAGTTCGGGCGATCCGATTCTCGACTATGTTCTTGGCATCCCGGATTCTTACCAGCAGGCGTCCGGCAGCTTCATCGACGCAATCGGCCATGAGTATTACGCCTACGCTCAGGATAGTTGGAAGGTTTCGAGCGATCTGACCCTGAACTATGGCATCGCCTGGGATACGGAAGCACCCTACCAGAACCACCAGTTCGACGGCTTAGGCATCGTTTGCTTTAACCCCGCTAGCACCCAGACATCCGCGGTTTATCCTGGCGGCCCTCCCGGGCTAACCTATTCAAGGGATCCTGGATGCAATACCGCCGGCGGCGTCACAACAAAATACAATCATTTTGGTCCACGTCTCGGTTTCGCCTGGTCGCCCGGCTCTGGCCCAGCCCGCCTGCTGGGGGCTGCGGGCGCGCATAAATTTGTTGTCCGCGGCGGCTTTGGGATGTACTGGAATCGCGATGCGGAAGAGGGCCAGTTGCAAAATCTCAGCGATCCCCCGGGCTTCAAGCAGTCCTTCGGCGCGCAAGATTTCGGGGGACGCCCTTCGTTCGCAAATCCTTTCGTAGATATCGCGACCGGCCAGGCAGAAGCAAATCCATTTCCCTATGTATATCCTGCCGCCGGAAGCCAATTAAACTGGCCCAGCTATGCGCAGATGTCGATCAGCACCTATCCGACCAACTACACCGTGCCGTACGTTTATAACTTCAATCTCAATCATACAGCGGGAGCTGCCGAGCAATATGGTCCTGCAGTTGGGATATGTAGGCTCGATCGGTCATAAGCTGGTGCGTGCCTACGAAGGCGATCCAATTACGGCCGCCGGCCATGCGGCCTGCCTGGCAGATCCCAATTGCGCTGCGGACGGAGGAAACTTATCCATCGACTTCCCGCAATACTTTACTCAGCCTGCGATCGTCCCTGGAAGCGCAGGAAGCGGGGCCTTCGGCAATGGCATCCCCTGGTTCATCAGCGTCGGCCAGCAGCACACAGATGGAGCTTCCAACTACAACTCCTTCCAGGCCAGTCTGACCAAAGGGACGACTCACGGTTTGTACTTCACGCTCGCCTACACCTACAGCCATGCCCTCGATAACGCTTCCGGCTATGAGAGTTCAGGGGCCAATGGTCGTGGCGTCAACAATATTCCTGGCTTTGAGTATCTCAATTACGGGGACTCGGATTATGATGCACGGCACCGCCTTGCTACCTCTTATAACTACGAGGTGCCGATCTTCAGTAGCTGGCAGGACAAACTGGTCTTACGAGAAGCCCTCAGCGGCTGGCATATCTCGGGCGTCACCGCTCTGCAGACCGGATTTCCCGTGACCATTCAAGATAAAGGAACCCCGAACTCGTTGTACTGCAATGCCGGTCAATTCTTATCTTTTTACAACTGCCCGGATACGCCTGATGCCTCGAGTTTCAATATCAAGACGTTTAATCCCAGGAACTCGAACCACGAGTGGTTCGATCCCACACTGTTCACTCAGGAACCGATTGGCAGTTTAGGGAATGTGAAGCGTAACTTCTTCCATGGCCCTGGCTTCAACTACACCAATCTGAGTCTTTACAAAGATTTTCCGATAGGTGCGGAGAAAGCACGCTACGTGGAGATTCGCGTGGAGGCGTTCAACGCCTTTAACCACGCTAACTTTGGGCAACCGGATGGTAACTACACGGACGGGCCGGGATTCTTTGGCGTGGTCACCTCTGTCACCGGCTCGACGACAGCGGACCTCAACGCAGATCCACAACCGGGCCGGGCCGTACAACTGGTAGGCAAGTTCTTCTTCTAAGGATTGCCACCCGACGCCGGCAACGCCTTTCGATTTTATTTCAACCCACCTTTCGTGGAGAGTAGGTGGGTGGCCCAGGTCTCGTTTTTGAGACCTGGGTTTTTCTGTAGAACAACTCGGGAGAAGCAGCAACCGGGGTTAAAGTGGTCAGGATATACGTCTAAAGTGTTAGCTACATCACACCCCCGCGTGCCCCAGAGTGTAAGAGGGTCAGGTTTGGCGAAGTACGTGCTGCAGCATCTTGTCCGGAAAATAAATGCAAGCGAGATTGTGACGTAAGGATCCAACCGCGACTTCTCGCTTTATTCATTGTTGAAAGAGGACCCTTCCAGTGACTATCCCTATCTCTGGCACTTCTCGCTTTGTACGTTCACTCATCGGCTGCGCGTGGGCGGTCGTGCTGCTGGCTGCCTGGGGGCAGTTGAATGCGCAAACCAGTAAGGGGACGTTGGCTGGAGAAGTGCGAGACCCAGGGGGGGCTGTGATCTCGAATGCTTCGGTCACAGTGGTGAGCCAGGATACGCAGGAAACCCGTGTGACCACCACCGGCTCCACAGGTTCTTTTCGCGTTGAAGCCATCGACCCGGGAACGTGGAGCATTCACGTGGATGCACCCGGGTTCCAGTCTTTCGATGCCAAGGACCTGACTGTTCGCGCCTCGGTCATTACAACGTTCAATCCTGTGATCTCACTAGGGGCAGTAACCCAGACGGTCCAGGTAGAGGCAAATACAAACGACGTGAACACCGACAACGGACATCTGTCCGCCTCGATCGGAGCCAAAGAGCTCGACCAGTTGCCCATCTTTTCGCTCAACCCTGTGGAGCTGACAGCCACCCTGCCCGGAGCACAGTACATCAATGATATGGCGACGAATGCGGGCGGCTCTTACGGTCAATACGAGCATGTCGAGTTTAACGGTGCACGGCCGCGGGCTAACAACTACATGCTGGACGGCCAGGATATCAACGATGTCGGCCTGGGTGGTCAGGCATTCCAGCCACAAATTCCCGACATGTTCCAGTCGGTGACCGCGCTCACCAATTCCGCTCCGGCGGAATACGGGCGCGCCGGCGGAGCAGTGGTCAATTTGATCTCCAAGGCAGGTACAAATCAATTTCATGGGACAGCCTTTGAACTTTATTCCGGGTCCGGTTTGAACGCAGTCGACGGCATCACCCGTGTAGGCTCAACCAGCAGAGCCAACAAAGCACGGTACGACCAACACCAGTATGGATTCACCGCTGGTGGCCCGCTGTGGAAGAACAAGGTCTTCGCTTTCGGCGGCACCCAATTCACCCGCTACTACGGCAACTCGACGTCGGGTCAGATCGAGCTGCCCGATGCCGACGGCTACGCCACGCTCAATGCGATCGGCGGACCCCAGGTAGCGCTCCTGCAATCCCTGTTGAATAACGGATCTTACCTGACTCAATACCAGTACAAGGCCTCTCTGGGTGTCATCGAACAGATCAATGTAGGCCAGCCAACCATCGGGAATGGCGGCGTCTGCCCGGCAAGCGGCTGTGTCATCACCACGGGTTACTATCAACGGCCCCCCGTCCCGCAGCAAGCGCCCGACACCCAGTGGCTTTACCGCCTTGACTTCATACCCCACGGGAAGGATACGTTCACGTTCCGCTATCTTCACGACCGCAACAACTTCGTCCCCGATCTAGGGCTCAATACTTCGGGTATTCCTGGATTTGATGGCGAGGTCGGCGGCCCTTCGGAGCTTGCCTCGGGGAATTGGACACACGTCTTTTCGCTCAAATTGCTGAACGAGTTTCGCGTGTCCGAAACCCGCATCAAGTTCCTTTTCCAGCCTGTACCGTCCGCCCTCGCTAATCCGGCGTCGAAGATCTACAACCTGAACTTTGCTGACAATAACCTTCCGGTATTGGGTCTATCGCAGAACATCCCCCAAGGTACTGGAGAAGACGGATATCAGTTCCAGGACACCGTGGGTTGGGAAGTTGGCCGGCAGTCATTCCGATTTGGTGCGGACGTGGGCCGGATTCTCGAAACCGACATTGTTGCACAACTGGCAGTTGGTGAGCTCAACTTCACGGCCGGCGGCGGTCCCTCTGGAATAGGCAACTTCCTCAACAACAACCTCGGCGCCTCTGGATCTGCGACGAAAACTTTTGGTCCGACGCGCTTCGATCCTCATATCTGGAGAAGCGCCTTATTTGCCCAGGACGATATAAAAATGACCCCCGGGTTCACTCTCAATCTGGGATTGCGCTGGGACTATTTGACCGATCCCGGAAATGCTCTCCCCTATCCTGCGATTGATGTTCAGGATCTGGCTGCTCCTATCAACACGGTGTTCAAAATTCATACAGACACCCGCAACTTTGGACCTCGGATCGGCTTCGCGTACGCTCCCAGCGGCGGCCGCTTGCTCGGCACCGGTAAAACCGTCGTTCACGGTGGATTCGGAATTTTCTATGACACCAGCTTTAGCAACATCGCGACCAACACCGCGCAAGCTTCGCCAAATGCGCCCACCGGTACACTTGTCTCCACGCAGGGAGCGGGGCTGGGGAATGCTACCAACCTGATTGCCACCATCCAACCACAATTGTCTCCGCAAAGTTCCGTCTTTAGCGTCGACAAGAACCTTGTCAATCCGCGGACCTATCAGTGGAATCTCGGGGTCGAACGTGCTCTCCCAGCGCAACTTAAACTGGCAGTGAATTATGTCGCCAGCCGCGGGAGATCGTTGTATGCAAATCAGCAATACAATTACTTCGATTCCAACACCGGAGATCGTTTGAACCCGGACCGTGGGGCGATCAGTGGACGCGCTAACTCTGCTGCTTCGCAATACGACAGTGTCCAGGTAGACGTAACCCGGCAATTCGCAAAGGGCTTGTTCTTTCGCGCGGCCTACACCTACGGAAGGAATTTCGACGACGGATCCGAGGTCTTTACCTTATTCACCGGCCCCACGTCTTACCCGGCGAATCTTGCCCCCGGCGGCCGTGCCCAGGATTGGGGACCAGCGGCCTTTGACTATCGTCAGTACTTCACCGTTTCGTATGTCTGGTCGCCAGCCGGCTTTCGCGCGCAGAATCGTGCAGCGGATCTTCTGCTCGGAGGGTTCACTCGGAATTTCTCTATCTCCGGTGTGACCCAGTTACAGTCCGGACCACCTGGCACGTTCAATATTGACGGCTTAGACACAAACGGCGATGGTAGTTTCACGAACGACAGGCCTCTGCTTGGCAATCGCAGGTTGGCGCTGAATACCGCCGGGATCGATGGGGCGTATGTCGGCGGAACCCCAGGCGCATACTATGACTTGGCTTCGGCTAATTCCCCCGCAGGAACACTGGTCCCTGTTGCCCCAGATCAGGTGCATTGGTTAGTCCCTTTTGGGGGAGCGGAAATCACGCCGTATGAGGTCGGGCGCAATAGCTACACGAATCCCGGGTCCACCGTGTGGAATGTTGCCGCGCAAAAAGACATTCCCGCGCCCTGGACTCATCTGGAATCAGCCAGGTTCGAAATTCGCGCAGAAGCTGAGGACGTGGGAAACCATAACGATGTTGGCCCTCTGGACACTAACCTTCTTCACATCGGAAGCGGAAACACCTATCTCAATCCAGGAAATACGCGAATCGCTACAGCCCGGAACGTACGCTTCTGGGCTAAGTTCAGCTTCTGAGCGTTCTGTTTTATCGTGCGAGTGCAGACACTCACAACGTTAATAGCTCAAGAGAACCTGAATAGACGGGAAAGAACCGCAGGTCCCTCCACTACGCTACGCTCCGGTCGGGATGACAATTCTGTCGCGGGGATCAAGTATTTCTTGCTGGAGCTCTTACGGGCACCACAGAATTGTCATCCCGACCGGAGCGTAGCGTAGTGGAGGGACCTGCGGTTCTTTCCCTAGTACTCACATACCCTTTCTAGCCCAACATATGTCGATCGTTTACGTTTTCCGCAGCGAGTCTAGCTATCCTCGGCGATCTCCACCGGCTTATCCGGCTGCGACTGGTAGATTTCGGCCACCCGCTCCAGAGTGTCAATCTCGCTCACCGGCTTATCGTCGCGAATGCGCAAAATGCGCGGAAAGCGTAAGGCGAAGCCGCTGTCGTGCCGATCGGATCGCATCACGTTGTTGAAAGCGACTTCAAACACGATCAGCGGCTCCACGGCGCGGACGCTTCCGAAGTCCTCCAAGGTGTGTTCCAAAAAGAATTGGGTAAGGCGGGCAATCTCTGCATCGGTCACCCCGGAATAGGCTTTGCCCACATTACGCAATACGTCACCGTCACGGACTGCGAAAGTGTAATCGCTCAGCCAGCCGGCCCGCCTTCCATGGCCGTACTCGGCGGCCGTCACCACCACATCGAGTGTGGCCAGCTCGCGCTTCAGCTTGAGCCAGGCAAGACCGCGCCGGCCTGGCTGGTAGGTGCTGTGCCGCGCCTTCAACATGACGCCTTCGTTTCCGCGCGCCCGGGCATCGACGTACGCCTGTTCCAACTGGGCCACACTTTCCAACTGGATCGCAGGCGCCAGCACCAGCCGCGCCCAGCCCGGAGCCACCTCGTCAAACAACAGTTCGCCCTGTTGTTGGCTTGCGGTCAGATGACTGCTCACCCGGGTTCGCGGCTGCTCTCGCTCGATGAGTTCTTCCAACATGCGCCGGCGTTGCAGGAGCGGCTGTTCCATGGTCATGGCGCCGCCGGTATAAAGGACATCGAAAGCCATGAAGACCACCGGGATGCTGGTACGCATTTCCGCCGTCACCCGCTTGCGTCCTAAGCGGGCTTGCAGTAAGGAGAAGGGGAGAGCGCGGCTGGTCTCCGGATTCCAGGCCAGGATTTCGCCGTCCAGGATCAGCGGCTGCTCAAAGCCGGCAAAGGCTTCGACGAGCTCAGGAAAACTCGCCGTCATATCGTCGCGGGAGCGGGAAAAGAGCGCCACCCGCCCAGGATGCTCAGGCGCGCCACAGTGAATCTGCGCCCGGATGCCGTCGTACTTATCTTCCAGCTGGGCTTCGTTGATCACCGGCCCCCCAATCACTGAACCTTGGAGACCCTCCTCCGCCACCTCCGTGGAAAAACGCTTCAAGGCCTCTTCCACAGTTTCAACCGGGCTCGCGAGCATGAAGCCGAAAGGATGAAAGAGCTTCATCTGTGCCTCCGCCAAACGGCCGGCGGCGGCCAACTCCAGCACCTGGGGAAGATTGCCGATCAGCATCCTGGCCCGCCGGACCTCGGCGATGGAGACCGAGTAGGCGGCGGCGATGGCCTCCTCCACCAGGCTGACCTTAATGCCGGTGCGCATATCGCCAAGGATGATCTTGATCAGGTACTTGGCTTCGAGCGGCGTGGCCCGGCCGAGCAGGGTCAGGGTGATCTGCTCTCTGGAGGCCGGCTTACTCAGGGCCGCAATGGCGGCGAAGGCTTCGGCCACGTCCGCCAGCAGCAGAGTCGCGGGGACCTCCCGCGCCGTCAGCAGATCCTGTGCGGCGCCGCCCAGATCGCCGTGGCGCAGGTAGGCCGCATGCATGGCCGGCTGGCTGGCGCCGGAGAGCTTGGCCAGCACGCGGCTCAGCAGCGCTCCGCCTACGTTCAGGTCACGGGTGTCCGTTTCCGGAAAAGCCACCCCTGCCAGATACAAGGCCGCCAACCCGGCCTCGGGAACGGGCAATGACTGTAAATAGCCGGCCATGAGCGCGCGCTTTTCAAGTTTGCTGGCCGTGGCCGCCAACTGCTCACAAAGCTCTGCGAAGGATTCAAACCTGATAAAATCAGTGGTATGGTTCATCGCGTCGCCAACATGGTTCCCCTCCGGCACGCTCTTTCCTAGCGGCTCCCGCCGACGTTTGTCTCGTTGTCTTCTTTTGTCACACCCGGGGAAAGGAACCTTGCCATGTTGGACCGTTTAGAACAAATCGAAACCCGTTATGAAGATCTTGGACGCCAGTTAGCCGACCCGCAGCTAGTCACCGACCAGCAAAAATATCACAAGACGGCCAAGGCCCACCGCGACCTGGAAGCAGTGGTGGAAAAGTATCGTGAGCTCAAACAGGCGCACCATGGAATTGCCGACGCCAAGGGCATGCTGAACGAAAGCGACGCCGAGCTGGCGGCGATGGCGCAGGAAGAACTCACTCGCCTCGAAGGCACGGCGGCTGCCCTGGAAGAAGAGATCAAGGTGATGCTTTTGCCCAAGGATCCCAATGACGAGAAGAACGTGATTCTCGAAATTCGGGCCGGCACGGGCGGCGACGAAGCCTCGCTGTTTGTGGCCGAGATTTTCCGCATGTACTCGCGATTCGCCGAGCAGCATCGCTGGAAGGTAGAAGTGCTTTCGCAATCGGAGTCGGGAGTCGGCGGCCTGAAGGAAGTGATCGCCATCATCGAGGGCAAACGGGTGTACTCGCAAATGAAGTACGAGAGCGGAGTGCACCGGGTGCAGCGTGTGCCCGCCACCGAGACCCAGGGCCGGGTCCATACCTCGGCCATCACGGTCGCGGTTTTGCCTGAGGCCGAAGAAGTCGACGTGAAAATCGAAGCGAAAGATATTCGCATCGACACATTTTGTTCTTCCGGGCCGGGAGGTCAGTCGGTCAACACCACCTACTCTGCGGTCCGCATTACGCATTTGCCCACCAACACGGTGGTGAGCTGCCAGGACGAGAAATCGCAGATCAAGAATCGCGAAAAGGCCATGCGCGTACTGCGCGCCCGGCTTTACGAAGTCGAAATGGAAAAGCAGCAGGAGGCGCTGGCCAAGGAACGAAAGCAACAAGTGGGCAGCGGCGACCGCAGCGAGAAGATCCGTACCTACAATTTTCCGCAAAACCGGCTTACCGACCATCGCATTGGCCTCACCAACCACCAACTGGCGGAAGTCATGGAAGGCCGGCTGCAACCGACCGTGGATGCGCTCATCGCCCACTACCAGGCTGAGCGTCTGAAGGCTGAAACCGCCACTGTGGCATAACGTGCCGGCCAACGCCGGTGCGGCCCTCGAGGCGGCTCGCGCTCGCCTGGCCGCCACCTCCAAAAATCCCCGGCGCGATGCCGATCGGCTTTTAGAGCACGTGCTGGGCTGTGATCGGACCGCACTGTTGACCCATCCCGAGCGCATACTGTCCGTCGCGGAGTCCGAGCAGTTTGACCGTCTGGTCGAACGCCGCCTGACCTCGGAGCCGATGCAATACCTCACCGGCGAGCAGGAGTTCTTTGGCCTGCGCTTTGAGGTCACACCGGCTGTTCTCATTCCCAGGCCGGAAACCGAACACCTGGTGGAAGCGGTGCTCGCGCGCTTCCAGCGAGAGCAAGAAGTGCGCATCGTCGACGTGGGCACGGGCTCGGGTGCAATCGCCGTTGCGCTCGCTCACGCCATGCCCCGCTCCCGGGTGACGGCGGTCGATCTCTTCCCCGCTGCGCTCGCGGTGGCGCGGCGCAACGCCGAGCGGCATGGGGTGATTGATCGATTGACCTTGCTGCCCTCGGATTTGCTGGCCGCTGTCGACAGAAAGGACTTCGACGCCGTGGTCGCCAACCCTCCGTACATTGCAGCGGCAGAGGTGCTGGAGCCGCAGGTGGCCAACTACGAGCCCCGTTCCGCGCTCTACGCCGGCCCGACCGGCCTCGAAGTGTATGAGCGCCTGATCCCGCAAGCAGCCAGAGTGCTCAAGCCCGGGGGCTGGTTATTCCTGGAGATCGGTTACGGCCAAAGCCCCGCGCTCAAGAATCTCATGCATGGTTGGGCAGGCGTCACGCTGGTGAACGACCTGCAGGGCATTCCCAGGGTGGCACTGGGGCAAAAACAATCCGCTACACTGAAATAGGAACGCCATGTTTATCGATGAAGCACGAATTCGGGTGAAGGCAGGGGACGGTGGCAACGGCTGCGTGGCCTTCCGGCGGGAAAAGTTTGTGCCTCGCGGCGGACCTTCCGGCGGAGACGGCGGGCGCGGCGGCGATGTCATCATGGAGTCGAGCGAGCGGCACAATACCCTGGTTCATTTCCGCTTCAATCCCGAGCACAAGGCAGAGCGCGGACGCCACGGAGAAGGCTCCAACTGCAGCGGGCGGGAAGGCGTGGATACCGTTCTAAAAGTGCCGGTGGGCACCGCACTGTACGACGACGAGACCGGCGCGCTGGTGCATGACTTTCAACATCCGGATGAACGCATCATCGTCGCCAAAGGCGGCCGTGGGGGACGAGGGAACCAGCATTTTGCCACCGCCACTCACCAGGCTCCGCGCGAATCGGAAGGGGGCCGCGAGGGCGAAGAACGGGTTTACAGGCTGGAGTTGAAGCTGCTGGCAGATGTCGGGTTGGTGGGCTATCCCAACGCCGGAAAATCGACATTAATCTCGCGCATCTCCGCCGCCAAGCCCAAGATCGCTGACTATCCCTTCACCACCCTCGAGCCGAACCTGGGAGTGGTCTCGGTGGGGGACCCACCCCATGAAGACAGCTATGTGGTAGCAGACATCCCTGGTTTGATCGAGGGTGCTCACCTGGGGGCAGGCTTGGGAGTGCAGTTTCTACGCCACATCGAGCGTACCCGGGTGCTGGTGCACCTGGTGGATGTTTCCGACGCCAGCGGCCGGCCCGACCCGGTGGAAGATTTCCGCGTCATCATGGCCGAGTTGAAAAGCTTTGGCCACGGCTTGGACGAAAAACCAATGCTGGTGGTCGCTTCTAAGGCTGACGTGGCGAATCCGGACAAGCTGAAGAAGCTGCGCGCCATGGCCAAGCGGCGGAAACTGTCGTTCTTTGCCATTTCAGCAGTCAGTGGGGACGGGATCCAGGAGCTTAAATACGCTCTGGGCGACTTGGTGCGCGCGTCGCGCGAAGCAGAAATCGCCCCGGTAACGCCAAGCACCATTTTGGCTGAATACTAGGCGGTCGCCAGGCGGGCTGAGGCCACTGCTACGATGCTGCGCCGCGGCGCGGGAAATTGCACCAGCTCCCATGCAGATCGATCACGCAGCAGGCGCGAGACCAACGCCGTGTGCATCGCGTGTCCGGCGCGCTCGGCCACCACGCGGCCAAGGATGCGATGTCCCGCCAAGGCCAGGTCGCCAATCAGGTCGAGCACTTTATGGCGCACGAATTCGTCGTCGAAGCGAAGCGGTCCATTCTGCACCGCGCCTCCGCAGAGAATAATGGCGTTTTCTTCCGATGCTCCGCGGATCAGGCCCATGTCGCGCAGCATCTTCTCGTCTTCACGAAAACCGAAGGTGCGGGCGGCCGCAATCTGCGCGCCGTAGGAGCCGGAGGCCAGGTCGACGGTGAACGCTTGGCGGCCGATTGGGTCGGGGAAATGGATGTCGTAGGTAATGCTGTAGCCTTCGCCGGGATAGACAGCGATGAACTTGCCGTTCTCGCGCACTTCTACGCTTTTCAGGATGCGCAGGTATTGCCGGCGGCGACGCTGGCTCCGAATCCCCACCTCGGCAAAGGCTTCCACGTAAGGCAAGGC
Organism: uncultured Acidobacteriaceae bacterium; assembly: GCA_963826875.1. GTDB lineage: Bacteria > Acidobacteriota > Terriglobia > Terriglobales > Acidobacteriaceae > PALSA-350. The sequence goes on from CAWGYP010000010.1 coordinate 122,770, forward strand.
GCTGCCGTCCAGGATGGGCAACTCCAGGTTATCCAGTTCGATGATGACGTTGTCGATGCCAGTACCGATCAGCGCGGAGAGAAGATGCTCGGTGGTGGAGATAAGCACGCCCTGGCGCATGATGCTGGTAGCGTAGCTGACCTTGGCTACATTCCGGCCGGTGGCCGCGATCTCGTAGTTGTCCAGGTCAGTGCGGCGGAAAACGATGCCTGAGCCGGCGGGAGCGGGCAACAAGCGCATGTTTACGGGAGCCCCGCTGTGGAGACCGATTCCTGAGAATTCAATCACCGACGCGATGGTCTTTTCTAAGTGGGCTATTTCCACGTGGCAGCATTCCTGTCGCGAATGAGGTGCAAAGCCATAGACTACACAGGATAAAAAAAGTTGCACTGTGTCAAAAAGGCGACAAACTGATCGGGCCATAAGACGTAACACGTCGGTGTTAGGTTTACGTTCGGGAGGAGAAGATTGATGGAAACCGACCTAATGGCCGTGGCCGGCCGCCGCCAGCCGCAAATGCTCGAGATGATCCGTCAATTGGTCAGCATCGAATCCCCCACGGAAGACCGGGCCGCCGTGAACCGATGCGTGAGCTTAGTAGAGGGGTGGGTCGAAGCCAGCGGCGGCAAAAACCAGCGCCGCAAACAGAAGTCAGCCGGCGACCTGCTGGTGGGCCGCTTCGGGCCGTCGGGCCGGACGAAGCCCCTCATGCTGCTTGGCCATTTGGATACCGTCTGGCCGCTGGGCACGCTCAAAAAGATGCCTTTCCGGGTGGCCCAGGGGCGCGCCTGGGGCCCGGGAGTCCTGGACATGAAGGCGGGCGTGGTGATGGCCCTGACCGCCCTGCGCTTGTTGCAGGAAGCTGGGCAGCTCAACCGGCCAGTGCTGTTCCTGCTGAACAGCGATGAAGAAACCGGCAGCCAGCATTCACGAGCTTTGACGGAGTCGTTGGCGAAGAAATGCGAGGCAGTGTTTGTGCTCGAGCCGGCGCAAGCCCCCAACGCTGCCTACAAGACGGCGAGGAAGGGTGTGGCCAACTATCGCCTGCAGGTGCATGGGGTTCCGGCTCACAGCGGAGTCGATTTCAGCCGGGGCCACAGCGCGATCCTGGAGCTTGGGCGGCAGATCGAGCGCGCCAGCGCTTTCACCGATCTGGCCAAGGGCATTACGGTCAATGCGGGTGTGATGGGCGGCGGTACCCGGTCCAACGTAGTGCCGGCAGAAGCCTGGGCTGAGTTTGATGTGCGCATTGCCAGGCTCCGCGACGTGGGGAGGTTGGATCGGCGTTTTCGCTCGTTGCGCACCGTCGACCGGCACTGCAAGCTGGAGGTCACGGGCGGCCTCAACCGGCCTCCCATGGAACGAACTCCAGCTACGGTGAATCTTTTCCGCCGCGCAGCAACAATGGCAAAAGGGTTGGGTTTTCAACTACAGGAAGCAGCGACTGGTGGGGGTTCGGACGGAAACTTTACCTCAGCCCTGGGGATTCCCACATTAGACGGAATGGGGGCTGTCGGGGAAGGCGCACATGCCGATAGTGAGTCTATCCTGCTCGATGCGCTCGTCCCCAGAACAGCACTGCTTGCAGCGATGATTGGCGGTCTTGCCGTGAAATAGGCCGCTTCAAAGAAAGGGACCCGATGCTTGCCGCTCTGGATCTTGCCCTCCTCGCCATCGTCCTTCTTTGCTCCACCCAGTTACTGCGCCCCACGAAGAAGAACAACTCCGACATCATGTCCTGAATAGTCTTCGGGGACCGCTTAGGTGGGCCGTAGGTCCATCGGCAACTCCAAGCGCTGCTCGACTCCTTCCAGCAGGCTGGTGACTAGGGCCAGCGGCAGCCCGACCACATTGAAGTAGCAACCGTTGATCCTCGGAATCCATCTTCCGGCATGACCCTGGATCGCATATGCTCCAGCCTTGTCCATGGGTTCACCGCCGGCTACATACTCAGAGACTTCCTGCGCGGAGATGGTCCGCATGGTGACGTGAGTCAGCTCCGCTGCAACCTCCGCCGAACCCTCACCCCACACAACGGCGACCCCGGTCACCACCTGGTGGGTGCGGCCGGATAGCATCAATAACATACGCGTGGCGTCAGCAGCATCCACCGGCTTACCCATAAGTTCGCCGTCGCACAGCACCACCGTGTCCGCTCCCAAAACCACGGCTCCCGGCGAACAGCGGGCAAAAACTTCTTCCGCCTTTTCCCGTGCTAACCGGGTGGCGAAGCGAATGGCATCCTCGTCCGGCCGGCGCGACTCAGCTAAACTCGAGGCCTGAACCTCGAAACGATAGCCCGCCTGGGCCAGGAGTTCCCGCCGCCGCGGCGAGCCAGAAGCAAGCACCAGTGGATAATCCATCAACTAAACCTCAGCCACGCTGGTACCCGCGCGAACACCCTTCCGGTTGCATACCGCCCAAGCCATCCGTGGAGTGTTGTGGGCAATCCCGTAGCGGCCGTCAGGACCAAGCAGGATCATTCCGCCATGTCCCTGCAGGCGAGAGTAGAGGTAGGCAATCGCATCCTCGGCGGCTTGTTCCGGGCCAAGCAGAGGCACGCGATCGACGGCCCATTTGGCCAACACCAGCTTCATGATAGGTTCGCCCCAGCCAGTCAGCGAAGCGGCCGCGCTCCGGTTGTCGGCATAGCCCCCGGAGCCGATCACCGACGAGTCGCCAACCCGGCCGGGAGTCTTGTTCAGTGTTCCCCCGGTAGACGTAGCGGCAGCCAGGTTTCCCGCAAGATCCAGCGCAACTGCTCCAACAGTGTCATGTTGATTTCCGGTAAACGTCTGGTCGTCCATTCCGGCGCTGGCGAGAGCCTGCGCCGCCTGAAGGCGCTCGCGCTCGCGGTCAATCACCAGCTCGTGGTTATCGATCAGGGGCAGTCCGTGCCGGCGGGCAAATTCTTCCGCGCCGGTGCCGACAAAATAAACGTGCGGGCTCCGTTCCAACACCAGGCGGGCGGCCTGGATAGGATTCTTCAGTCTCTCCACGCAGGCGACCGCGCCCGCCCGCAGGGTAGCCCCATCCATCATTAACGCATCCAGTTGGACCCGGCCATCCGCGGTGAGAAAGCTTCCCCGCCCGGCATCAAAGGTTTCGTCATCTTCGAGCACCGTGACCGCCGCCTCGACCGCGTCGAGCGCGGCTGCTCCCTGGTGGAGAAGGTCAAATCCCACCCTGGCGGCACGGCTGACGCCGCGGGTGTGGGCGGTGATTTCCTCAGAGGGAATATCCCAGGCGCCGCCATGGACTAGCAAAACAGGATTCATCAGGCGCGGGGTGCGGGATGCAGTTCGGGAGTACGCGCCGCAGCTGGAGCCGTCTCCGGGGCGGCAGCCTCGCGCAGCACAGGTTTGGTTCGTTGATAGGTATAGCTGATGCGGTGAATCACGGTGATGGTCGATAACACGGCCAACACCCAAAGCACCGGCGCCATCACGCCCCAACGGTTGAAAAGCGCTCCCAGGATGATGAGCACCACCCGTTCCGGCCGCTCCATAAAGCCAACCTTGCAGGAACCGATCAGCGCCTCGGCACGCGCCCGGGTATAGCTGACCATCAGGGACGTAACCATCACAAACGCGGTCAGGAAGACATAAAAGAACCGGATGCCGCGGGCATAAAAAACCAGCAGTCCGAAGAACAGCACCACGTCGCTATAGCGATCGATGACCGAATCGAAGAACGCGCCGAAGATCGTCACCTGGTGGGTCTGGCGCGCCACCCGTCCGTCCACCATGTCGAAGATCCCGGCGCCGATAATGACCAGGCCGGCGTAGACGAACATGCGAACAAAATTGTGCTCGTTCGCCCAACCGAAGAGAATCGCCGCGGCGGTGTTGATCACCAGGCCGAGGAACGTAAGAACGTTAGGCGAGATGCGTGTCAGCGCCAGCCCATCGACAATGTACTGCAGGATCACCCCGCATGCCCTGCCAAAGGCGCTGGTCCAACTCCAGGCTGCGCTCATTCCACCTCGTCGTGAATGGTGGTGAGTTTGAGAATCTCCAGCTCCCGCTTGCCGTTCGGGGTCACGATGGTAGCGATGTCTCCCACCCGCTTGCCGACGAGTCCGCGCCCGATGGGCGAGGTGGTAGAGATCAATCCCTGGTTCACGTCGGATTCCTCGCTGGTGACCAGCTTATAAGTGATCTCCTCATTTTTAGTGGTGTCGAAGACCACGACGGTGGACCCAAAGGCGGTTTTGTCCCTGGGAATGTTCGACAGGTTCACCAGTGCCAGTTCCGCCATGCGCGCCTTGAGTTGTCCCAGGCGGGCATTGACAAACACCTGGCGCTGCTTGGCCATGTGGTATTCCGCGTTCTCGCTCAGGTCTCCCAGGGATGCTGCCTTCTTGATTTCTATAGGCAGCTCGTGGGTGAGCTCATGCTCCAGCACGCGGATTTGTTCTTCCAGCTTTTTCTTGATGTGTTCTGGCATTCGCTTGTGATCCCGGGAGGGCCGCGGCGTTCTCGCCAACGGCAAAAGACGATTATACGACGGCCTTTTCCCCACGAGCAGCTTCGTGTGTACGGCGGGAGTCGAGGAAATTCTGCAGGATGAGCACCGCGGCCACCTGGTCAATCACCGCGCGCCGTTTCCCCGGCTGATGACCGGCCGCATCCAGATGCCGGTGCGCTTCGGTGGTCGAGAGCCGCTCGTCCCACAGGGTCACCTGGACGCCTGTCTCGGATTGCAGATCCCGGGCCAAAGCCTGCGCCTTGAGCGCCTGCGGGCTGATGTCCCCCGACATGTAGAGCGGGTTGCCCACCACCACCTGGTTGCACCCGTATTTGCGCACCAGCCGGCGCAGCGAGCCGAGGTCCTGCCGGCGATTCTTGCGCACCAGGGTCAGCACTGGTTGCGCAGTGAGTCCCAGCTCATCGGAGACCGCGACCCCAACCCGGCGATCGCCCACGTCCAAACCCAAAATGCGAGCCATATCCACTGCTTTCCATTCTCTACCTTAGCCGGGAAAGGGACTATGGGAAGAATCGCATCATAAAATCCAGGAGGAGAATCCAATACCCCAAGGTCCCGCGTGTGCGACGTTTTCTAGTAGTGCTTTTGCTCCTGGCTCTGCTTTTGGTTGGGCTTACGGCCGTGGATGTCAGCCGGCCAGCCACTCCGCCAGGGGAGACCATCGTCGAAGTCGTGCCGGGTATGGGGACGCGCGCCATCGGCGCATTGCTGGCGCTGCATGGCATTATCCGCAATCAATACACTTTCGACCTGTGGCATGTACTGCGCGGGGGCACGCTCAAGGCAGGCGAGTACCAATTCGTCCAAGCAGCTACGCTGCCGGCGGTTTACAACCGCATCGTGCGCGGGGATGTTTATACCCGGACGGTGACGGTTCCCGAAGGCTTCAATCTTTTCGATATTGCCCAAGCTGTCCAGGATGCTCAATTGGGGTCGAAAGAGAGCTTTCTCACCGCCGCCAGCCGGAACGTGGCTCTGATCGCCGATCTCGACCCCGGCGCTAAGAACCTGGAAGGCTATCTATTTCCCGATACGTACCGGTTCCAGCGGCATTTGACCCCGGAGCAGATGTTGGCTGCGATGGTAAGAAGATTCCGACAGGCCAGCGCTTCGATTGGCCTCGAGAGCGGGTATCACCGCGTCGTGACCATGGCCTCGCTGGTCGAAAAAGAAACTCCGGTGGCCGCCGACCGGCCCCTGGTAGCCAGCGTGCTGCAGAATCGCCTGGATAAGGACATGCCGCTGATGACCGATCCCACGGTGATCTATGCCGCAATGCTTGAGAAACAATACCGGGGAACGATCTACCAATCGGACCTGAAGCGGGACTCGGCCTACAACACCTACCGTCACTCTGGTCTGCCGCCGGGTCCGATCTGCAGCCCGGGGATCGCTTCGCTGCAGGCAGCCATGCACCCGGCTGACAGCCGTTTTCTGTATTTTGTGGCCGACCCCAGCGGCGCCGGCCATTCCCGGTTCGCGGCCACGCTCGAAGAACATGAGCGCAATGTGGCCGCTTACCGGCAGGGCCTGAAGAATGCGCAGGGGGCTCATTAGGGGCTGGGGTGGTGCGCTTGCTCTATACTCGCAGTTCCTGAGTTGAATGAATGCGGAGAGATTGGCTGAAGCTTCTGGCGCTCGTGGTTCCGGTCCTGACCGGATGCTTGAGCCACACCCACAAACTGCAGCAGCCGAAGTTGGCCGGGGCGGTGATGAATGCCGACGCGGTGCAACTGGTGGAAGCGGTCAACAAGCGTTACGAGCAAGTGAATTCGCTCACCGCAACGGTAGATTTTGCCGCCTCGGTGGGCGGTGCCCATTCCGGCAAGGAGACGGACTACACCTCCATCCACGGATTTATTATCTTTCGCAAACCCGAGATGCTGCGGGTGATCGGACAGGTGCCGGTCATTCGAACCACAGCATTCGATCTGGCCAGTAACGGCATCAGTTTCTTACTGACTATTCCGCCCAAGAGCAAGGCGGTTCAGGGAAGCACGTCGGTGACCACCAAGGCAGCCAATCCCCTGGAGAATTTGCGCCCCCAGGTCTTTCTCGATTCCATTGTGATTCGCGGGATTGCTGCCGACCGCATCGTCGCCTTGACCACTTCCAGCACAAACACCTTGGAACCCCGGACGAAACAGCTGATTGAGACGCCGCTGTACGACCTGACCGTGCTCAACCCCGGCCGGGCAAATCCCGCTCCGGGGCTGCCCCAGGTAGACAAGCCGACGCGGGTGATCCATATCAGCCGGATCGATCTGAAGCCCACCGGGCAGGATGTCTATAACAGCGAGGGCGCTCCTGAAACCAAGGTGAGCTACGGGCCTTACCAGGATTTCAACGGTGTGTCCTTCCCCAGCACCATCACCATCGATCGCCCGCTGGAGGAATACCGGATCACCGTCACGGTGGAGAAGGTCATCGTCAATCTGGATTTGCCCGACAAGCAGTTCGAACAGGCCGTGCCCAAAGGCTACAAACTGGAGAAGATGCCTTAGAGTAGTTTGGCAATGACTGCGCCGTCAGATGAGGCCGGCGCGGGTCGCGTGGGCCTGGATCTCGCGGTTGATATTGAGCGCCAAGGCCAGCGAATCGCGCGCCTGCTGCGGGGTTACCCGCGGCGGCCTGCGGGTACGAACCGAATCCAGAAAGGCGCTGATTTCAAGCAACAGTGGTTCCCCACTCTGTACCGGCGGCTTGCTGGCGGCCAGGTTCTGCTCCCCGTTCTCACCCGGAGCCACATTGATAATCAGCAAATCCTGACGGGCGTAGTCGATGGACAGGTATTGGTGGGGCTGGAAGAAGCGCAGCTTGCGTACCGTCTCCGTGCTGACCCGGCTGGCGGTGAAGTTCGCGACACAGCCGGAGGCGAACTCCAACCGCACGTTGGCGATGTCCACCCGGGACGACAAAATTCGCAACCCCACGGCTTGCAGCTGCCGTACCGGGGAACGCACCAGGCTAAGAACGATGTCGAGATCATGGATCATCAGGTCCAGCACCACGTCGACATCCAACGCGCGGCGGTGAAAGACGCTGAGCCGGTGAGCTTCAAAAAACATCGGCCCGTTGACCAGCGGCTCGGCAGTGGTGACGGCCGGGTTGAAGCGCTCCAGCAGGCCGACCTGCAGAATCTGTTGGCTGGCGGCCGCCTGATCCACCAGGGCATCGGCCTCGGCCAGGCTGACTGCGATGGGCTTTTCCAGCAGCACATCGAGTCCCTGAGCGAGAGCCTGCGACGCCACCTGGTAATGCGCCGAGGTGGGCACGCAGATGGACACCGCGTCCAGGCGCAATTGGCCCGCGCGGCATGCTTCCAGACACGCCTCCGGCGACGGCCAGACCGGGACACCACCCTGCTGGCGCAACAAGTCGGCGGTGGCTGGATCGGTATCCACAATCGCAGCCAGGTTTACTCCTTGCTGCTCCAGCTGGCGGTAGATGCGCAGATGGTTGCGGCCGAATGTCCCGGCGCCGAAGACGGCTACGTTGAGCACACGTTTGCCGCTCATGGCCAGCGGCGTCTCTGCCATAGGTCTTGGGATTATTTACCCTGAACCACACCCAGGCATTTGGTGTAGAGGGCGAGTAACTGGTTTACCTGGTCTTCGGGCTTGGAGCCGGAGGCGGCGACAAAGCCCGCGGCGGGCGAAGCCGCTTTGATGATCCCCGTCGACGCGGCGACAAACTTCAGTAAATCCAATGCGATATCTTCATTGCGGCGCGAACCGTTCGGGGTGGTGACTGCCTGTTCCATGTGCTTCCTCCGTGGCGATGCTACCAGAAGCGGGCGCCGCGGCGCTTCTGGCCGGTTTCTTTGCAGGCTTCGCGTATGCTGCTATTTGCAACCCAGGTGAGCTGCCGTGGCCGTAATGGCGATTCAGCAGATTCGACGCATGCGTGGCGGCGCCCAAAGCCATCTCATGCTGGCCTCGGACGGCAATCTGTACGTGGTGAAATTCAGCAACAACCCGCAGCATGTGCGGGTGCTTGCCAATGAGCTGCTAGCCACCCGCCTGGCCACTGCGGTCGGGCTGGCGGTTGCTCCCTGCGACGTCATCGAGGTAACCGATTGGCTCATTCAAAACACCCCTGAGCTCACCATCGAGGAGCGCGGAGGGGCCCTGCCTTGCCGGGCCGGCCTGCACTTCGCCTCCCGTTGGGTGGGTGGGCTGATGCCGGGACAAACGGTCGATTACCTGCCCCAGGAGCAGCTGCTGGAGGTGCGCAATCTGGCCGAATTCGCCGGTATGCTGGCGCTCGACAAGTGGACCTGCAACATCAACGGACGGCAGGCCGTGTTTCAAAAAGGACGCCGGGAACGCCGATACAAGGCTACGTTTATCGACCAGGGATACTGCTTTCATGCCGGAGATTGGAAGTTCATCGACGCCAGCCTGGGGGGAGTCTTTGCCGAAAATACGGTGTACCGTGAGGTCACCGGCTGGTCCAGCTTCGAGCCCTGGCTTAGCCGTATCGAGAGCCTTCCAGCGGAGACGGCGTGGGAGATTGCGGAGTCCATCCCGCCGGAATGGTATGGCGGGGATTTAAGCGCGCTCGAGGATCTGCTGGCGCGATTGCAGGCCCGCCGGGCGCGGGTCCGCGAGCTGATTACCGGATTCAGGGAAACCGCGCGGCGACCGTTTCCCAATTGGGGTGCTGGAGGAGAAAACGCGCAAAAGAGCGATTTTCCAGCCGCTGAATGGGTGCAGGATAGTAAACAGGGACCGAGTCCTGCCTAAAATATTTGCGGGAAGGAGACCAAGATGGCGCAGACGACGGCGCAGGGGAAGCGATGTGAATTTCAACTCATCCGTTACGTGCCCGATCCGGTAAGAAACGAGTTCGTCAATATCGGTGTGTTGCTGCGCGCCGCGGAAGACGGGCAGAGCATGCTGCGCTTTACCCGTGACTGGGGCCGGGTGCGCTGTCTCGATCCGGACGTCGACACACAGATGCTGGAAGCGCTCGAGATCGAAGTCGGCCAACGGCTGGAGTCTCAACCAGCCAATCATCCGCGGCCGATAACCGCTGTACTGCAAGAGTCGCTCTCCAACTGTGTACAGATCACCGAAAGCAAAGCGCACCTGGCGGAGACGTTTCTCGCCGGCCTGGAAGACCTGATGAGTCAGTATGTCGACACCCCACGGCGCGAGCGAAGCCAGCGGCGCGGGGGGCGAGCGGCCCTGCATAGCGCCATGCGCACCCGCTTTGAGGAAGCCGGGGTTTGGAATCTGATGCGCAAGCAGATCGCGGCCGCGACCTACACCAAACCAGGAGATCCACTGCGCATCGATTGCGGCTACCGGCCCAACGGGCTGTTGCGCATGTTTCAGGCAATCTCGCTCGAAACCGATGCCGACGACGCCAAGCTGCTGGCCTTCAGCGCCCTCAGCCTCGCCGATGGCGTCAAACGGGTGCACAATGCCGAGCTCGAGCTGACGGCGATCGTGGAACCGATTCGCCAGGGAGAAAGCGAGAGCGAGAACCTGAGCGAAGATCGCGTCGCCCAATACCGGTTTGCGGTCGAAATTATGGAGGAACATACCATCCGGGTGATGACCTCGTCCGATTTGCCGCGCATTGCCGAAACCGCCCGCCGGGAGCTTCGCGTCTGACGAAGTGGGATAATCGGCAACATGAACGCCTCTCCTCTGGTTGGCGTGGTCATGGGCAGCAAGAGCGATTACGACGTGCTGCTGCCTTGCATTGACCTCTTACGGGAGTTCGCCATCCCCCACGAAACACGCATCGTCTCCGCCCATCGCACCCCGGACTGGCTTTTTCAATACGCCGAGGAAGCCGAACCGCGAGGACTGAAGATCCTCATTGCCGCCGCTGGAGGAGCCGCCCATCTGCCGGGCATGCTCGCGGCTAAGACCATCCTCCCGGTGTTGGGGGTCCCGGTCCCATCCACCGGCCTGCAAGGCGTCGACTCTCTGTTGTCCATCGTGCAGATGCCTAAGGGGGTTCCCGTCGCCACTCTGGCGATCGGCAAACCAGGCGCTGCCAATGCGGCGTTGCTGGCGGTGGCGATCCTGGCGGGTCAGGATCCCGGTCTCGGGCAGCGGTTGCGCGCCTGGCGGCAAGCACGCAGCCGCGAGGTTCTGGATGCGGAGTTGCCGGAGTGAGCGCCATCGTCCAAGGCTCGACCATTGGCATCCTGGGCGGTGGGCAACTGGGGCGCATGACCGCCATGGCGGCCCGCTCGATGGGCTACCGGGTGCAGGTGATGGATCCCGACCCTTCCTGCCCCGCCCGCTTTGTGGTGGACTCCTGCTTCGTGGGTTCCTGGGATGACGCCAAGGCGGCGGCCGACCTGGCTCGCGGGTGCGATGTGATCACGCTCGAAATTGAGCAGATTTCTCTAGCCTCGCTCGATGCCGCGGCACGCCATGCTCCGGTGCGCCCGGGCAGAGACATCCTGGCCATGGTGCAGGACCGCATCCGGCAAAAGAACTGGCTGCGCGAACACGGCTTTCCCGTCGGACCGTACCGGGCCATTTACTCGGAAGAGGATCTGCGGCAGGCGGTCAGAGAGCTGGGCAGCCGGATCTATCTCAAGCGAGCCCAAGGCGGGTACGACGGACGGGGCCAGGTGAAACTCGAGCCCGGGTCAGATGCCGGGGAAGCCTGGCGGGCCCTGGGGGAGCAGCCCTGCGTAGCGGAGCAAGCCTTTGATCTGGAATCCGAGGTTTCGGTGATGGTGGCGCGTAATCCCAGCGGCGAGGTGCTGGCTTACCCGGCGGCCACCAATCATCACGAGCAGCAGATCCTGGTGTGGAGCGCGCTTCCCTCTTCCATCCCGGCGACCCTGGAAGAGCGCGCCCAGGAGCTGGCGACGACCATGGCGTGCCAGTTAAAACTGGAAGGCCTGCTGGCCGTCGAGATGTTCGTCACCAGCGGCGAGGGCCTGTTTGTGAATGAGCTGGCGCCGCGGCCGCACAACAGCTATCACGCCAGCCAGCGCTGCTGTGTAACCAGCCAATTCGAGCAGGCGGTGCGCGCGGTGTGCGATCTCCCTCTGGGGGATGTGAGGATCATGCGGCCGGCGGCGATTGCGAACCTGCTGGGTGATCTTTGGCTTATGGGTGAACCGAAGTTTGAGCAGGCCCTGGCTGTTCCCGAGGTCAGCTTGCATCTGTATGAGAAACATACCGCCCGCGCGGGGAGGAAGATGGGGCATCTTTCGGCGACCGCGGATACGGCAGAAGAGGCGGTGGCTCGTGTCCTCGAAGCCAGGAACCGTTTGTAGAAAGGATGAACGGCTCGACAGGCGTGACGCTCGTGAGGCGTGAGCGCCGGGTAATGAACCGCAGGTCCCTCCACTACGCTTCGCTCCGGTCGGGATGACAAATCTGTTGCGACTGCAACGGTTTTAACCGCAACAGCTTTTGCCGGAAAAGCTTGACCCTGCAACAGACTTGTCATCCCGAGAGCCTGTGACTTTATTGGGTTTCGCGAAAAAACCGATGCTGAAAACAAAAAACTTAGGTGCCTCCAAAAGCCCGAAAAATCAATAAAGTCACAGGCTCCGACCGGAGCGAAGCGTAGTGGAGGGACCTGCGGTTCATTACCCGGCGCTCACACACTCGCCTAGCTTGCGTTTTGCCGCGCCAACTAGCCGATATCCTCGCTCCAGTTTTCCAGGTACTTCTTTAGCTCAGCCATAAACTTGCCCGCGTCTGCGCCATCGATAATGCGGTGGTCGAAGCCCAGGGTGAGACGAATGATGTTTCGGATGGCAATGGAATCGGAACCGCTGTCATCGGTAACTACCGTAGGCTCTTTAAACAAGCCGCCCACTCCGAGAATCGCGGACTCCGGCTGGTTGATGACCGGGGTGCCGAACTGCTCGCCGAAAATGCCCGGATTCGTAATCGTAAAGGTTCCAGAACCCACTTCTTCCGGCTTCAGCTTCTTCCCCCGGGCTCGCTCCGCCAGATCAACAATCGCGCGTGCAATGCCGAGGAAGCTCTTGTCCTCCGCCTGCCGGATGACGGGAACGATCAGACCCCAATCCAGGGCCACCGCAATGCCCAGGTTGATGTTCTTGTGGTAGCGAATGGCGTCACCCTCCATCGAAGCGTTCACGATGGGCATTTTGCGCAGGGTGGCAATCACCGCGCGGGAAATGAACGGCATGTAGGTGAGCTTTACCCCATTGCGCTGCTCGTACTTCGATTTCTCCTTTTCCCGAATGCGCACGATGCGGCTCATGTCGATCTTGAAGACGGTGTGCACGTGCGCGCTGGTGCGCTTGGAGTCGACCATCCGCTGGGCAATGATCGAACGCATGCGCGTCAGCGGCACCAGTTCGTCTCCCGCAGTGGCCACTGGAGCCACGGGAGAAGGAGGTGGGGCTACCGGCTTGGCCGCTGCAGGAGCCGGTGCAGGGGGCGGAGCCGCCGGTTTAGGCGCCGGCGGGGCGGCTGCCCCTTTGGCCAGGTGGCTAAGGATGTCTTCCTTGGTAATCCTGCCTGCCGACCCGGTACCCGAAACCTGGCGCAGGTCGAGATTGTTTTCCTTGGCAATCTTGCGCACCAGCGGCGAGGAGCGAACCCGTTCGCCGGATTCGGCGGCTTCTGTTTCGACAACGGCTTCGGCAACAGGGACAGGGGCCTGCGGTGCGCTCGGGACGGACTGGGCTGCTGCCCCGGCCCCGCTGATGACCGCGACTACAGTGTTGATCTGAACTGTGGTGCCCGCCGGCACTTTGATTTCTGAGAGCACACCCGCCACCGGAGAAGGAATCTCAGCGTCCACTTTGTCGGTGGAGATCTCAAACAATGGCTCATCCTGTTGCACCGTGTCGCCCTGCTTCTTCAGCCACTTGGTGATGGTGCCTTCAAAAATCGATTCCCCCATCTGGGGCATGATGACATCGCTGGCAGAAGCCGGAGCGGGCGAGTTGGCCGCACTCGGCGGGTCAATCGTTTTGGCCCGCGTTTCGACTGCCGGAGCCGGGGCTGGTGGGGCGGCAACGGGTTGACCGTCTGCGTCCCCGATCACACCGACCACGGTGTTGATCTGCACCGTGTTGCCTTCGGCGATTTTGATTTCTGAGAGCACGCCGGCCGCCGGCGAAGGGATCTCGGCGTCCACTTTGTCAGTGGATATTTCAAACAGAGGCTCGTCCCGCTGCACCGTGTCACCCTGCTTCTTCAGCCACTTGGTGATGGTGCCTTCAAAAATCGATTCCCCCATCTGGGGCATGATTACGTCGGTCGGCATGGACTCCCTTTCGCTTGTGCGAACTCCCTATTCTAGTGCAATCCCGCGCTTACTGTGCTTTCCGCGGGCAGTAGATCCTCAAGCGCTTCCAGCCAAACCATCTGCCTGCCAAACACGCGGCCAAAGTGCCGGGAAACGGCGTTGGCTACCTGATCCATGGAAGGCGCGGCATCGGGATCGACCTCCATTTCCAGGCTGGTGACGCCGCGATCATGGATGCCACAAGGGACAATCAAATGAAAGTCTTCGAGATCGGTGGTCACGTTCAAAGCAAACCCATGGGTGGTGACGCCTCGCGCCACGTGGACGCCCAGCGCGGCAATCTTTTTTTCCGCGACCTTGCCCCCGGGCATGGTCCATACCCCGGCGCGCCCGGGCACGCGTTGCGTCAGCACGCCAAAGTCCGCACAGGCACGAATCAGCACTTCTTCCAGCCAGCGCAGGTAAACGACGATGCCCAGGGGCGGCGTGAAGCTGCGCAGGTTCAAAATGGGATAGCCCACCAGCTGCCCCGGGCCGTGGTAGGTGACGTCGCCTCCGCGGTTGGTCTCAAACAGTGAGATGCCGCGCCGGGCGAGAGTTTCCTCGCCGGCAACGAGGTGCTCACGATCGGAGTTCCGGCCCAGGGTAAGCACCGGCGGATGTTCGACGAGCAACAATACATCCCCGATTTGCTCCTGCTGGCGCAGCGCACAAACCTGCTGTTGCCGCTCGAGCGCGGCGGCGTAATCCAGGCGCCCGAGATTGACCAGAGAAATAGTCCGCTCAGACATTAATGGCCATGTTCTCCACGCTGCCAAAGCCGTCGAGCATTGCCTCTGCCAAAGTGGGATGCGCGTGGATGGTGAACATCAATTCCTCGACGGTCGCTTCCAGCTGCATGGCCACCACCGCTTCGGCTACCAGCTCCGTAGCCTGGGGTCCGATGATATGCACTCCCAGTACCTCGCCATATTTGGCATCCGCCACTATTTTGACGAAGCCTTCGTGGGAGCCGACGATCGAAGCCTTGGAATTGGCTGAGAAGGGGAACTTGCCTACCTTCACCTCATGGCCTGCGGCTTTGGCCTGGGACTCGGTCAGGCCAACGCTGCCGATCTGCGGCTCGCAGTAGGTGCAGGCCGGGATGCGGTCCCGCCGCACCGGCCGCGCCGCTTTGCCGGCCACCTTGGCCGCCACCACCATGCCGCACATGGCGGCCACGTGGGCTAACTGGGGCAGCCCGGCAACAATGTCGCCGATGGCGAAAACGCCCGGCTCCCCAGTCTGCATCCACTCATCGGTGCGGATGAACCCGCGCTCCAGTTGAACCTTGGTCGACTCCAGGCCGATATTCTCTGTCCGTGGGGCGCGGCCTACCGCGACTAAAACCTTTTCCGCTTCCTTCACCACCTGCTTGCCATCCGCCGGGGTAAAGGTCACCTTGACCCCGGTATCGGTCTTCTCGACCTTCTCTACCTTGGCGCCGGTATGGGTATCGATGCCTCGCTTGCGAAAGACCCGCGCCAGTTCCTTGCTCACGTCCTCATCTTCGTTGGGCACCATGCGGGGAAGATATTCGACGATGGTGACCTCGCTGCCGAAGCTCTTGAAAATGGACCCGAACTCCACCCCGACCGCTCCAGCGCCGATGACCACCAGCGACTTGGGAATCTGGGGCATGACGAGGATTTCCATGTTGGTAAGAATGCGATCCGCATCCACTTCGACGCCTGGCAACATGCGCGCATCAGACCCAGTCGCCACCACCACGTTTTTGGCCTGGACGGTTTTCTTTTCTCCGTTGGCTGCTTCGACAGTGATGGAGTGAATGCCACTCTTCGCCGGACCGGTGAGCCGGCCATAGCCCTCGATCACCGTAACCTTGTTCTTGCGCATCAGGAAGTCGAGACCCTTGACGTGCTTGGTGATGATCCCGTTCTTGCGATCCAGAATGGTCTTCCAGTTGACGGTGATCTCGCCGATGCCTTCCATCCCATGCTCGGCGGCATGCTTGAGGTGGTCGTAAATCTCGGCGTCGAACAGGATGGACTTGGTAGGAATGCAGCCCCAGTTCAGGCAGGTGCCGCCCAGTTTCTTTTCCCGCTCGATCAGGGCCACCTTGAGCCCATACTGCCCGGCGCGAATCGCGGCGGTATAACCACCAGGCCCGCCGCCAATGATGACCATGTCGTAAATTGTTTCTGCCAAAGCTATCTCCCTGTCTCCATCCCTTACGTCGCAAAACCTCTATTTTACGCGACCCTACGCCGGCGACGCGCTTGTGCCACACTGAACGGGTGCGACCGCACCTGGCAACCCTGGTGGCGGACTTCCGCCGGTATGACGAGCAGATCGCGATCGTTACCCACCGCGGCAACCGCCGTTTTTCCTCCACTTACGCGCGCCTGGCGGAATTAAGCGCCCGTTGCGCCCGCGGCTTCGACCAGCTCGGCATGCGTCCCGGAGACCGGGTTTTGCTGTGGGGAAATAACTCCGTCGAGTGGGTAGCGGCTTTCTTTGGATGCGTTCTGCGGGGAATCGTTGCAGTGCCCCTCGACGCCGCCGGCAACCTGGAGTTCGCCCGGCGGGTGGTGGATGAAGTGCAGCCTAAGCTCCTGGCTGGCGATTTGGCGCTGCTCGAAAAGCTGCCTGCGGAGATTCCCAGGCTTGGATTCTCCGCGTTTGGCGAACTTCCTGCGCCGGACTACACACCGTGGCCCGGGCTCTCGCGAGATACTCCACTGCAGATCATCTTTACTTCCGGCACGACCGCGGAGCCGAAAGGAATCGTGCACACCCACGGCAATGTGCTGGCCTCGCTCGACCCCCTGGAAAAGGAGATGGGCAAGTACCTGCGCTACGAGCGCCTGGTTCATCCGCTGCGCATCCTGCATACCCTGCCGCTGAGCCACGTATTTGGCCAGTTCATGGGCCTCTGGGTTCCACCTTTGCTGACAGCCGAGGTGCACTTCGAAGACCGCCTGCAGGCGCCGCGCCTGGCTAGGCTTATTCACCAGGAGCGCATCTCGGTTTTGGCCGCGGTGCCCCGGGTGCTTGATCTGCTGCGAGGTTGGCTGGAAGGTGAGTTTCCGGGGTTGGCAGCTGAGCTGGTTGCCGCGAGGGGAGAGCCGGTTGGCAAGCGTTGGTGGCGTTTCCGCAAAGTACACCGCCGTATGGGCTTTAAATTCTGGGCGTTCGTCTCTGGAGGGGCCACTTTGCCCGCTGACCTGGAGATTTTTTGGACTACCCTGGGTTTCGCTCTGATCCAGGGATACGGGATGACGGAAACCACGGCGCTGGTCACCCTGAATCACCCTTTCAAGATCGCGCGCGGCAGCATTGGCAAACCGTTGGCCGGGCGGGAAGTGCAGATCGGGGCAGACGGCGAGATCCTGGTGCGCGGGGACTCGATTGCCTCGCAGGTTTGGCAGCATGGTGGCTTGCAGGCTCGCGAGGCGGGTTGGCTGGCAACCGGTGATCTCGCGACCCGCAATGAAGCTGGAGATCTGGTCTTTGCCGGGCGCAAGAGCGACGTCATCGTCACTTCCGCGGGATTGAATATCCACCCCGAGGACCTGGAAGCGGTGTTGCGCAGACAATCCGGGGTGCGGGAGGCGCTGGTGGTGGCGTACAGCTCGCCGTCCGGGCCAGCGCCTGCCGCCGTGCTGATCCCGAATGCGACAGACGACACTTTGGCGAAGGCAGTGGACGAGGCCAACCGGGAGCTGGCGCCTTTCCAGCAGATTCGCTACTGGCTGCGCTGGCCTCAGCCGGAGTTTCCCCGCACCTCGACCGGGAAAGTGCTGCGGCGGAAGGTGCAGACCTGGGCGCAACAATCGCTAACCACGGGCGGAGCTGCACCTCAGGACCCCTCTGATCCCCTGCTCGAGGTGTTGCAGCAACTGGGAGCGCGGGAGGCAAAAGCGAACGACCGGCTCATCGAGGATCTGCACCTGGACAGTCTTGCCATGGTGCAACTGCAATCGATCCTCGAAACCCGCTTCGGCCTGGAGCTCGACGACGGGGTGTGGGCAGAAGTGAGAACGGTGGGCGATCTCCGCCGCCTGCTCGACCGCAACGAGATACACAATGCGGCGGAGGGCGGGGGCCTGACCGAGGTTTTACCCTCTGCACTCCCGGAGGCAGCGCCACCGCCTCCTACGGTGCAGCGGGCCGCCCAGAAAATCGTTCTTCCGCGCTGGCCCTGGCGGCCCGCCGTCCGCTGGATGCGCATCTTCTTTCTCGAAGCGGTGGCGCGCCCGTTAGTGGGGTTGGTGCTCGCCCCCCGCATCGCGCCCCGGGTGGCCCTGACCCGGCCCTCGTTGCTCATTGCCAACCATCTCACGGCCTTCGACGTTCCGGTCATTCTTTATGCCCTGAGCAGCAATGACCGCGACCATGTGGCGATCGCCATGTCGGGGCGGTTGTTGACTGCATGGCGGCAGGGCAAAGCGGAGAAGCATCGCGCGGTCGCGATTCTGACGCCGCTGGCGTATTGGCTGGTGACCGCGCTCTTCAACGTCTTTCCCTTGCCTCGCGGGGCCGGCCTGCGGCAGAGCTTCGCCCACGCCGGAGAAGCTATGGACCAGGGCTTTCATGTGCTGGTTTTCCCCGAAGGCGGGCGCTCACGCGATGGACGATTAAAGCCGTTCGAGCCCGGCATCGGGCTGCTGGCGCAAGAATCGGAAGTGCCGGTGCAGCCGATCGTGATTGAGGGTTTGAAGCCGCTGGGAAATAAATGGCCGGCGCGAGGAGCAGTGTCCGTACGCCTGGGTATGCCGTTAACGATGGAACCCGGCGAAGAACCGCAAAGCTTCACCAAAAGACTGGAAGCTGCTGTCACCGAGTTGCAAGCGACGGGAGGTTCCAGGGGCTCGCTCTCTCGAGAAGCTTCTATATAACAAGGTCGAGTCAGAAGTGGTGCCTGCATAAGGCTGGGTGGTTAGTTAGCTTGCGTCTTATGGCCCGGCTTGCTCGACTTACCCGGTGCACATTACCCGATGATCATGGATTGCAAAGCACTAACAGAACCTCTCACTGAGGGCTTTGTTCAGTTCCCATCAAGCCTGGCCTCGAGTTCGACGCTTACGCACGGCAGCGGCAATACGATGCTGACTCTGACAGGTGCTAACTTCCTGCCCGGCGTCGCAGTAACGTGGAACGGAAACTACAGGACAACAACCATCGTGGATGCAACGCATGTCACCGTGGCAATTCCCGCGAGCGATCTGTCGAACGCAGGAACGGCATCGGTGATTGCGACGAATCCAGGCGCCGCGGGATCGAACGCAATGCAGATTGCGGTTAATTAGCAGCTTAAGCAGGGCTGCTAAGCCGTTGTAAGAGTATCCGCCGACGGCTGTCGGATGACGGGCAAACCGGACAATCGATAATCTGCACCATCCTCATTAGGGGCCAGGAGACGAGTGAGACAGCCTAAGTACGCACTCCCCGTAGGCAGGGAAGTGAGCCTGGTTAACGGAGTATCTTTTCGAAGTAGCGTACGGTCTTCATGCCGTTGTGAATCGTGGCCTGTCCGGCCGCCTCGAAGCCCATTGCCAGATGGAAGGCTTCTGATATGGGATTTGGCGGTTCGACATTAACCTCACAGACGACTCGATCGTGGCCGCTTTGTTTCGCAGCAGCGAAAAGATCTTCGTAGAGAACTCGGGCAATCCCCTGGCCGCGGGCAGAAATCGAGACAATGACGCGATCAATGTAGACAAATGAACGCCGAGACGCCTTGAACCACGTGAAGTTCGGATTCACGTAGGCGGCGCTGTGTTCGAGCGCGATCAAAAACGCCGTCGCGCCACGGTCTATACCTCGCGCATAGAAAGCCATGTCGAGCAGCGCTTTCAGGCTGGAGTCATCCAGAACGGATGTTTCTTCGGCATTTGTGTTGTTCAATAACAAGACGGGGGGTGCATCCAGCGAACTGAGATCGCAAATCGAATTCCTGTTCTCGCCCAGTGCCACTAAAGTGTTCCCTCTCTGCGCGAAGCTATTCGTTGCGGAGTGCTCGAGTAGCGTCCACCCGCGTGGCGCGCCGAGCTGGACCCAAAGTTGCGCAAAAGACAACCGTGAGCATGACCGCGAGGACGATCGGATAAATTACCGGCGCCGCACCGAAGTTGATCAGGCCCTGGAAGATCGAGCCGAAGAGTTTCGGCAACGGCAGAGCCATCGTGAAACCGATCGCCAAACCCACGGCTGCAACCTTGAAGCCTTGTCGCAAAATCATGCGCGAAATGTCTGACTGCTTCGCCCCCAGAGCCAGGCGGATGCCGATCTCATGGGTTCGCTGGCCCACGGAATACGCGATCAGCCCATAGATTCCGATGGCAGAGAGGATAAGGGCAAGGATTGCAAACGTCGCGAGCAGACGCGAGAACAGAGGATTGCCTCTCCTCTGGGTCTCGATCACGCCATCCATGCTCATTACCCGAAGGAGTGGGAGTTCGGCGTCGAGGCCGGCAACCACGTGGCGCAGAGCAGGCGTGAGACTGATCGGGTCCGCGGTCGATCGAAGCATTACAGAAAAGGACGCGACCGGCCGCTGAACGTAAAGCTCGTAGACCTGCGGTTCATTGGCTGGATCTTCGGAGTAGCCTTTCACGTTACCGACGACGCCAACGATTTCGCTCCATTCGGACGGCGCGTCGGCAATGTCGAGCTGGAGCTGCTTGCCAATAGGGTCGCGGTCCTGAAAATACTTATGGGCGAACTCCTGGTTGACAAGCACCACCCGGGGCGTAGTCGCATCGTCGCGATCGCTGAAGGCGCGACCGCTCAGCACGGGAACGCCGACGACCTGGAAATAGTCAGACGTGACCACCACATCTCCGGCTGTGTGCTGCTCGTTCGAACGCGATGGCTGTTGACCCTTGATGTGAATGGAAACACTTCCTGGGCCAGAGGCCGGGAGGTCGGAGGCAAGAGCCGCACCTTTGACACCCGGTAATTGTTGCATCTGCGTGACCAGGTTGCGAGCGAGTTGGTTCTGCTTGAAAGCATCGGCGTACCGCGCCTTATCGAGCACCACCCCAGCCGTCAGGAGGTGATCGTGATGAAATCCGAGCTCCTGGTGATCGAGAATATAGACTCCGCGGATCAACAGGCAGCTCCCGATGAGGAGGAACAAGGCGATGGCGATTTCCCCGCCGACCAGCACGACACGCAGCCGATTATGCGCTCGGCCCGAGGTGCCGCCACGGGATTCGCTCTTCAGATCCGTACTGATGGCGGTCCGAGACGCCTTGAGCGCAGGCGCCACGCTGGAAAGGATGGCCGAAAAAAGCGAGACCAGCGCGGCAAAGAGCAGCACGTTGGTGTCGAGACGGACCGGAACAGCGCTGATCTCCTGGTTGAAGCTCAAACCGGCGCGAACCGCATGAATTCCAAAGTAAGTGAGAAACAGGCCAACGCCGCCGCCCAGCAGCGCGATCACCAGTCCTTCCGTCAGCAATTGGCGCACCACCCTGAAACGGCTGGCTCCCAAGGACATGCGTACCGCAAGTTCCTTTTGGCGGCTAACTGCGCGCGTCAGCAGGAGGCCTGCAACATTCGCGCACGCAATGAGCAACACAAAGCCCACTACGGTCATGATCACCGCGATGGCGGTGCGAATACCAAAGTTGTGAATGAGAAAATCCGGCAGCCTCCTCACAGAAGCGCCCCAGCGGCTCTCGGTGCCGGGAAAATCGTGCTGCGCCTGTTGTGCGAGAAGGTTGATCTGCGCCCGCGCCTGCTCGAGCGTGACGCCGGGTGCGAGCCTGGCAAACATATACAGATAGCGATTCTTGCGGCCAGTGGGTGCCGAGTCCGCAGCAGTCAGCGTAAGCGGCGTCCAGAGCTGGGTCTCGAATCCAAGCAGGCGGAAATCCGCCGGCATCACACCGGCCACCACGTAGTCCTCCCGGTTCAGGCGCACCGGCCGTCCGACGATTGAAGGATCCGCACCGAATCGGCGCTCCCACAAGCCGTGGCTGAGAATGAGGACATGGTCGCGCCCTGGCTCATCCTCGCCCGCGACGAACGCTCGACCCAGTTGCGGAGAGACGCCGAAAACGGAGAAATAGTTCGCCGAGACGGCCGCATAAGAAATCGGTTCCGGCTGCTGCTCCGATCCCGACAAGCTGCCGGTCAGATATTCATTGGCCGCCGCGACCGCAGAGAAAACGCGCTTGTCATTTCCCCACGCAGAGTAGTTGGGCACAGAGACAGGATTAGTGTCTGGCTGAAAAGATGCGTCTGGATCGACGGAGGAGACGACCACCATACTTTCCAGATCGCGGCCGGGAAGATGCGGCAGGAGGAACGCACTGACCAGGCTAAACATGGTAGCGTTGACGGCAATGCCGAGCGCAAGCGTGGCCACGGCGGTGAGCGTGAATCCGGGAGATTTGATCAGTTGGCGTAGTGCGAATCGGACGTCTCCGAGGAGGCTTTCCGCCGTAGGCCACTGCCACACTTCGCGGCTGCGCTGTTCCATCAGGGCGAGGTTGCCGAACTCGCGGCGCGCAGTTTGTTCTGCCTCGGCTCGCGGCATGCCATCTTCCATGAGCTCTTCCGCCCTTTCGGCGATGTGTTCGCTGATGGAGACGGAAAGGTCGTCATAGTGGCGACGGCGGGAAAAGAGTCGCATGAACCAGGACATGACGGAACACTCCTAAACCTTGACGGCAGTGAGCACGAGCGCGATCCCGGTGGACATTTTCTCGAAGCTCTTCGCTTCTCGTTCAAGGTGCCGGGCCCCCGATTTCGTCAAGCGATAAATCCGAGTCGGACGCCCCTTCGCCGAAATGCCGGCTTTCGATTCCAGCAGTCCTTCTTTCAACAACCGTTGCAGTGCCGGGTAGAGGGAACCTTCCTCGATCTGCAGCAGGTCATCGGATGCTTGCTTGATGTGCTTGACCAACGCGTACCCATGCATCGGTTTCAACCTAAGCGAATGCAGGATCATCAGGTCCAAAGCACCAGAGAACAGGTCGCGGCGTTCAGGGTCTTTCGCCATGAGCAATCACTATAGGAGTCGAATACCTATTTGGCAAATAGTATTTTGCTACAAGGGAGTCGTGGGGTCAGCCGAGAAGACGCGCAGCGTCTTTGGCAAAGTAGGTTACGGTGAAGTCGGCCCCGGCGCGACGAATCGAAACCAGCGATTCCATCATGGTCCGGTCCCGATCGAGCCAGCCTTTGGCAAAGGCGGCCTGCAGCATGGCGTATTCCCCTGACACCTGGTAGGCCCCGATGGGCACATCGAGCCGCTCCCGCGCAGCGCGAAGAACATCCAGGTAGGGCATGGCCGGCTTCATCAGGATCATGTCCGCGCCTTCCGCTATATCCTGATCGATCTCCCGCATGGCTTCGCGCAGGTTGGCCCCATCCATTTGATAAGTGCGCCGATCACCGAACTGCGGAGCGGAGTCGGCGGCTTCGCGAAATGGCCCGTAAAAAGCGGAAGCCACTTTGGCGGCGTAGGAGAGGATCGGCACCTGATCGAGGCCGGCATCGTCCAGGTGATCGCGAATGACGCCCACCCGCCCGTCCATCATGTCGGAGGGAGCCACGATGTCCGCTCCGGCTTTGGTCAGCGAGACTGCGGTGCGGGCAATCAGATCCAGGCTGGCGTCGTTCTCTACTTCGTATTCCTCGCCATTCTTGCGGACCACGCCGCAATGGCCATGCGAGGTGTATTCGCATAGGCAAACGTCG
This sequence comes from uncultured Acidobacteriaceae bacterium, assembly GCA_963826875.1. GTDB lineage: Bacteria > Acidobacteriota > Terriglobia > Terriglobales > Acidobacteriaceae > PALSA-350. Next base: position 146,200 of record CAWGYP010000010.1, read on the forward strand.
GCGATCAGGACCAGCTTTTTGGCAGCCGGCTTGAACGCGCGCAGCGCCTGTTGCACGATGCCATCCGCCGCCCAGGCCCCGCTGGCCTCCTCATCCTTGACCGCGGGGAGCCCGAACAGCAGGAGCCCAGCCAGGCCGAGTTCTGCCGCCTCTTGTACTTCCTTCAGGGCTTCATCGATGGACAGGTTGTAGACCCCGGGCATGGAGCTGACTTCACGCCGGATGCCTTCGCCGGGACAGATAAACAGGGGATAAATCAGATTCCCCGGGCGGAGATGTACTTCACGGACCAGCGAACGCATGGCCTCAGTGCGCCGTAAACGCCGCATGCGAGTGACAGGAAATTCCATGCAGTGATTTTACGGGGATTGCGGAATTTCAGTCGGGTGCGGCTCAGAAGGGAGCTTTGGAGGGTGATACGAATATTAAGTGGGTGTTCCGGCCGGGACCCACTTGCGAGGAGAAACTTAGGTCCCAAGAGCGAGACCCGGGCCACGCACTTGAAGTCTGAGGTTGCAGCCTTAGTTTCGACAGAGCGAAGCGTAGTGGAGGGGCAACAGCAACTTTTGCGCAGCCTGTAGCATGGTTAAGTGAGTCTTTTAGAGCCGGTTCCGTCGATGGCGGAGGAGTGCAGCTGCGAGGCGCTCGAGTGGAGCCGCCTGTTGGAACTGGTGGCCAGTTTTGTTCATTCCAGTGTGGCGCGCGAGTGGTTGCTCGCCATCAGACCTTCGCGGGACTCTTCCTGGATCGAACAACAGCATGACCTGGTGAGCGAAATGCGCTCGCTGCTGGCCCAGGGGGTCTCACCCGCGCTGGGCGGTTTGTTCGATCCCACCCGCATGACGGATAAGGCCCGCATCCAGGGCGCCATGCTCGAACCGGAAGAGATTCGCGATCTGCTGTTGCTGATGGACAACATCACCACCTGGCAGGCGCTGATCGAAAGCCCTCCGGAAGCGGTGGCCTCTGGGCTCAGCGGACTCGAGGCGCTGAGCGAGTTGCCCGCGGGCGCCCAACTGGCCCAGCTGACGCGCTCGCTGCGATCCCGTCTTAACCCGGATGGCTCGCTGAGCGACAACGCCTCGGCTGATCTGCGCCGGATCCGGCGTGAGATCGAGCGCCAGCAGCGAGTGATTGAAGAGAGCTTGCGCAGCACGCTGCGCCGGCTGTCGGAAGGGGGAAGCACCCAGGAGGATCTGATCACCATACGCGGGGAACGCTTCGTCATTCCCGTCAAATCGGAGCATAAGCGGCGCATTCCCGGAGTGGTGCATGGCGCCTCCTCCAGCGGCCAGACCGTTTACCTGGAACCGCTCGAGACCATCGAGCAGAATAATGAATTAGTCCGGCTGATCGAAGAAGAGCAGGCCGAAACCAGGCGTATCTTCCTGGCCATGACGCGAGAAATCGGCGTTCAGGCCGATGCCATTGCCCAGGGTGCGGCTGCGCTCGCCCAACTCGACGGGCTGCAGGCACGGGCCCGCTTTGCCGCCGAGTTCGACTGCATCCGTCCCCGCTTTGCCGAAGCTGCAGCGCCTGCGCTGGAGTTGAAGCAGGCCCGCCATCCCTTGCTCGAAAAGCGCTTGCGCGCGCGTCAGGCGGCCGTGGTCCCGCTCACCCTGGCGCTCAACCACGAGCAGCGTCAACTCATCATCAGCGGGCCCAACACCGGCGGCAAGACGGTGGCTCTCAAGACTACCGGGCTGCTGGGCATGATGGCCCAGGCGGCTATTCCAGTGCCCGCCGCCGAGGCGGTTTTTCCATTGTTTGATCGGTTTCTGGCCGATATCGGCGACGCCCAGTCGATCGAGCAAAACCTCTCTACTTTCTCCGCCCACATCACGAACCTGGAGCGAATCTCGCAGCTGGCGGATGAGCATTCTATGGTGCTACTCGATGAGTTGGGGTCGTCCACCGACCCGGAGGAGGGAGCAGCCCTGGCAGTGGCCATCGCGGGTTATTTTCTCGACCGGCATGCGTGGTGTCTCATTTCTACTCACCACACTTCGCTCAAGCTCTACGCGGCCAAGCGCCCGGGGGTGCTCAACGCTTCGGTAGGCTTCGATGAAGAGACGCTGGCGCCGACCTTTGCCTTGCGATTGGGCGTGCCCGGCGCTTCGGCCGGGATCAACATTGCCCAACGCCTGGGACTTAATCCTGCCATCCTTGCCGACGCGCGGGCGCAGCAAAACACGCAGACCCAGGACATCGCCCATTTCCTCGACCAGCTCCACAGCCAGCTGGATGCGGTCTCCCGGGAACGCGAGGAGCTGAAACGCCGCGAGCAGGAGGTGGCAAGGGAGAAGAGCCGCCTGGAAACCGAGGGGCTCAAGGAGTGGCGGGTAAAAGTACGCGATCTGGAACAGCAACTGCAGTCGTTGCTGAAGGACTTTACCTACCAGATGCGGGAGACGGTGAAGGCCATCGACGACCGCGCAGCGCAGCAAAAGCTATCAAAAGATGCCGAGCGCCGCATCGCCCGCCTGCGGCGGGAGTTCAGTGAGCAATTTAACTCCGTCGTGGTTGCACAACACAGCGGAGCCGACCGGGGAGACGCGCATGCGCAGCCGCACCTGGTCCGGCATGTGTCGGTGGGGGATACGGTCAAATTAAAGTCGCTGGGCAAGACCGGCGTGGTACAGCGCCAGGTGGACGGCAACATTTTTGAAGTCGCGGTCGGGCCGATGAAAATGCGCGTGGCGCGGGATGATATTGCCGAGGTCACGTCGGCCCGGCAACCGATTGCCGTGAGTCCGCTTGAAGCAGCACGGAGCCGCGGGGTCACCGTCTCGATCGCTCACCCGGAGGATTCGGTGCGCCCTGAGTTGAACGTGATCGGGCGCACGGTGGAGGAAGCCACCGGCGAGGTGGAGCAATACCTGGACCGTGCGTTCCTGGCTGGCTTGCCGCGGGTGCGGATTGTTCACGGAATGGGTATGGGGGTTCTGCGCAAAGCCCTGCGGGCGCTGATGGAACGACATCCCCACGTAGCCCTGGTAGCCGAGGCCGGCCCCAGCGAAGGCGGGGCTGGCGCTACCGTGGTTGACCTGCGCGTTTGATCTGCGGAAACCAAAGTTCGGGTGCCCCACTACTCTTCACCCGAGACTCCTTCCCCGCACATTCCGTTTATCGCACCCTTCGCAAAGAGCGCGAAGGATGGGGCACCCGAACGCTGGTCGTTTGGAAAAGAAGAAAGGGCAGACCTTTGATGGGCTTCACGCGTTGAGAAACTATTTGTCGTCGTCGAAGTGAAGGAATAGATTGTTGATCGATTCGGCCAGGGTGGGGTGAGCCAAAACTGCATCGTGGAGCACGGGCCACTTCAAATGACCCATCATTGCCATCTGCAAGACAGACATCACCTCGCCGCCCTCTAAACCCAGCACCGTAGCGCCTAAGATTTCTTCCGTTTCGGCATCCACAATGACCTTCATGAAGCCGCGCGTTTCGTCCACTTCGAGCGCTCGCGCTACCGACGTCATGGGCATTCGGGCCACACGGATCTTCCTTCCGCTCTTCTTTGCCTCAGTCTCGGTCATGCCCACCCGGCCTAGCTGCGGATCCATAAACACCGCAAAGGGCAACATGCGGTCGCAGACTGAGCGCTGGCCGCCGTCGAGCAGGTTGGCCTTCAGAATGCGGTAGTCATCGTAGGAAATGTGGGTGAACGCAGGACCGCCCTTCACGTCACCAATGGCATACACACCAGGAGCCGAGGTCTCGAGACGATCATTCACTCGGACGAATCCCCGCTCGTCTGTCTCCACCCCGCCGGCAGCCGGTTTGAGAGCGTCGGTGTTGGGCACACGCCCGGTCGCGAGCAGGAGATGAGATCCTTCGACCGTTTGCGTCTTGCCGTCGACGGCAACCTTCACGGCGATACCCGGCTTCACTTCCTGGGCGCGCGCATTGAGCAGGATCTCGATACCATCCTCACGCAGGATCTTCAACACTTCCGCAGCCACATCCGCGTCCTCTTCCCGCAGAAGCTGCGGCCCGGACTGAATCACCGTGACCCGGCTGCCGAAGCGGCGAAACATCTGCCCGAACTCCACCCCGATATAGCCGCCCCCCAAAACCAAGAGGTGCTCCGGCACATGGTCAAGCTCCATGATGCTGTCGTTGTCGAGATAGGGAACGGTATCAAGACCCGCGATCGCCGGCCTGGCGCTGCGGGTACCGGTATCGATAAAGATCTGCGCCGCACGCAGCAACCGCTCTCCGCCACCGTTGAGGACAACACGTAGTTGCTTCGGGCCGGTAAAGGAGGCTTCCCCTCGTACGAGATCCGCCTTCACTTTTTCCAGGCGCTTTTCGCGGCTCTGGCGAAAGCTGCTAACGATGGCGCGCTTTCTTTCCCGAACCCTGCCCATATCGACGGTTACGGGGCCGTTGTGGACACCGTAGTCGGCGCCGCGGCCTGCCAGGTAAGCGACACGCGCGCTGGCCACCATGGTTTTTGTGGGACTGCAACCGCGGTTGATACAAGTTCCGCCGACATCCTGGCGCTCGATCATCGCTGTCTTCTTACCCGCAGCGATCAGCGCCTCGGCCAGGGGATTTCCCCCCTGACCGGAGCCGATGATGATGGCGTCAAAGTCTTCCATGCCAACCTCCAGGCAAAGGTTAGGATGCCCGCGAATGTGAGATGACTTTGAATTTTTACAAGTGGGAGACCAGCAGGAGTCCGCCGCCCACCGCCACCACGTCTTCCAGCAGCGCGATCAGCAGATCAGGAAGTCTCGCTCCGCGGCTCAACCAGTGGCGGTAGTTGTAACCTGCAAACGCGCCGGCGATCCCACCCAGTCCTCCCAGGATGGCTCCCAGCATCAGCGATGCACCGCCGGAGAGACACACGGCCGCGCCGCAGATTGCGCCGAAGACAATACGCGCACCGAGCGGACCGGGCTGCGTCCTTCCTGGAATAAAGGGCAGCTTGTCCGCGATCAGCTCGCCAATGGCCAACAAGGAAAAGACCACGAGCGAGATTTTGTTTGCCAGGAAAGCCAACCACGAGCCATCGAGGTGCAGCCAGCCCATATGAGCTCCCCAGGCGACTACTGCTGGAGCAGTCATCGAGCGCAGGCCGCAAACGACGCCAATCAGAAAGGCGAACAGGAGGATCCCCATGGATCCACCATGGCTGCTGGGTGATTCAGTGTCAAACTATTGGCGTTGGTCGAGCGCGCTCACCTGGGTTTCAGGCGCCAGGGTGAGCGCATCCTGCAAACGGAAGGTCACTACCGTTTCCGCCGGGATCGACAGATCGCGATTGCCGGTAAAGGCTGCGCCCAGGGCGCCGGCGCCGCCGCCGGCCAGGCCGCCAACCAGCAGGCCAACCCCACCGGTCGCAATCCCGCCAATCAACATACCCATGCCTGCGCCGCCGCCGATGAGAGCGGCTGTACGCTTGCCTTTTCCCTTCTTGCTCCGGGCCAGTGTTCCGGTATCGATGCGATAGGCGGTGCCGTTGACGTCCAGACGGGTCAGCGTCAAGGCCAACGTCGACTGCCCTTTAAATCTTCCGCGCTTGTGGGCAAGCAACACTTCCCCCGTAGCGTTGGACCCTTGGGGAACTGCGACGGTATTGCCGACAACTACAGCCTGGGCCAGCGAGCCCGTAAAGCTGTCACCCGACTCTGTATGTTTTACGTCGATGGTTCTATTCAAGCGCACTTCCAGGCGCGTGCCGCGAGGAAGAACCAGGGGAGGGGGCTGAGGTGCAGGTGCGGGGGCCGGAGCAGGCGCCTGCGCCGCCTGGGCCGCCGGAGCTGCACTGGCGGTATTCGTTCCCGCGGGATTGGTGTTCGTCGTGGCTGCCGGAGCCTGCCCGGCAGGGGCGGTGGTCGACTTATTGGTGCAACCGGCCAGAGTTAAGACGGAGGCCAGAATCGCGGCGATCGCTCGCCGGTGCATGGGGGAAGCATTCATGGGGGAGGCGCCTCAGACGAAAGGGTACCTTCAACCTTGCCAAACCGATGCGACACTTTAGTGGTAGATGTAGATAAGGTGTATGCAGGGGATCATGAAACTGAGGCTCGCTTTCGCCATTCTGGTCCTGGCTCTCGCTCCGCTGGCTGCCCCGCTCCTGGCTGCCACTCATCCTCTGACTGCGTTGCTCATCCGCAGCTTCTTCTCCCGCCTTTGCCACCAGGATCCGGCCCGAAGTTTCGTCATCGGAGGCTCGCCTGTCGCGGTGTGTGTGCGCTGTCTGGGGATTTATTGTGGGGTCGCGCTGGGCATGTTTCTACGCCTGGGAAAAGCCTCGGCCATTCGCCTGCTGGCCGCAGCCATGCTTCTCAATCTACTGGACGTCGGCAGCGGAATGCTGCATTGGCACGGCAATATGCCTCTGACCCGCTTCTGGCTGGGGGTGCTACTGGGGGTGGCAGCCGGATCCGTTCTCTGCCAGGCTCCTTCACCCCGTTTGGGCCGCTTGAGAAGCAGCCACCAGGGCTAAAGCCCTCAATTCATATGCCGGGGCGTTTCCGCGGGCTTAAAAGTCCGCTCCCCCGGACTTCTAGTCCGGGGCTACACGAACGCTAGTCGGCCCGGTAGACTACCCGGCCTTCGCTGATGGTCATGCGCACTTTTCCCAGCATCGTCCAGCCATCAAAGGGAGTGTTGCTCGACTTGGAGCGGGTGGCTGCCGCGCGAAAGGTCCACTCCGCTTTGGGATCGAAGATCACCACATCCGCCCAGGCCCCGGCAACCAGGCTCCCCCGGCCGCGCAGGTTCAACAGGCTGGCCGGCTGGGTGCTCAGCAGGGTAATCAACCGGCTAAGCGAGACTTTGTGCTTGCGATGCAGCAGATCGAGGGTCAGACCCAGCGCCGACTCCAACCCGGTAATCCCATTCGGCGCTCGTTCGAACTCCTGCTCCTTTTCATGGGTCGCATGCGGAGCGTGATCGGTCGCGATGCAATCAATCGAACCGTCGAGCAACCCCTCAAGCATCGCCTTGCGATCGGACTCAGCCCGCAGCGGCGGATTCATCTTGGCATTGGTGTTGTAGTCACCCACCTCACTCTCGGTGAGCACGAAGTGATGCGGCGCCACCTCACAGGTTACGTGCAAACCATTGCGCCGGGCCTTGCGCACCGCATCCAGCGCCGCGGCGGTTGATAAATGGGCGACGTGCAAATGAGCACGGCCTCCCTTGAGTTCACTCAGGAGACGAATGTCGCGTTCCACCAGGCCGGCTTCCGCAGCCACCGGCATTCCCCGCAAGCCGAGCCGGAAAGCAAGCGCGCCGGCGTTCATCGAGCATCCCCCGGTCATGCGCGTGTCCTCGGCATGCTGGATCACGGGAAGACCGGCGCGCGCCGCCGCCGCCAGCGCCTGGTGCATGATCGCCTCGCCCAGGATCGGCTTTCCGTCATCGCTGACCCCCACCGCACCCGCGGCCTTGAGCGAGCCATATTCCGTCAGCGCTTCCCCCGCACTGCCCCGCGTCGCCGCCGCGATTGGGAACACCCGCGCACTCGGATTGCGCTCCGTGCTCTGCATCCAGCGTGTCGTCTCCACCGAATCGTTCACTGGAACCGTATTCGGCATGGCGCACACGCTGGTGAATCCACCCGCCGCAGCGGCTGCCGTTCCGGTGGCAATTGTCTCTTTGTAACCCTGTCCCGGCTCACGCAAATGGACATGGATGTCGACCAGGCCCGGAGCAACCACCAGGCCTTTCGCCTCGATGATCTCCGCCTCTGCCTGTTTGCCGGCGGAGTTCAATTTACCTGGGGGCTCAACGGCAGCCACCCGGCCGTCCTTGAGCAGGACATCGCGGTCCGCATCTATCCCGGCCGAAGGATCGACCAGGCGGCCGCCGCGAATCAGCATCGCACTCAAGCGCGGCCTCTTTTCTTCGTCCCAGGCTGCTTCGCCGGGCCGCTCCGGTCGACCAACGCACGATGAATCAAAGCCATGCGGATAGCCACCCCGTTTCGTACCTGCTCGGCGATCACCGACTGCGGCCCATCCGCCACCTCGCTTGAGATCTCGAGCCCGCGAATCATGGGCCCCGGGTGCATGACGATCGCCTCCGGCGCGCCGGCACGCAGGCGCTCGCGGTTCAGCTGATATCGCGAGGTGTACTCTTCCAGATCGATGTGCACTCCGGTCAATCGCTCCTTCTGAATACGCAGCATCATGACAATCTGCGCGTGCTTAAGCGCCCGATCGAAATCTCGCTCGATGCTGATCCCGGGTCCGAGTTCGAGGGCCACCTCAGGCAAGAGTGCGGGCGGTCCACACAGAATGACCCGGGCCCCCAGCCGCGGCAGCAAGAGCGCATTCGAACGGGCGACGCGGGAGTGCAGAATGTCGCCCGTGATCACCACCGTAATCCCCTGGAGAAGCGTTTCGCCAGCGCCCCCTTCGGAGCGTCGCAGTGCCCGGAGCATGGTTCTCGCGTCCAGCAGGGCCTGGGAAGGATGCTCATGCATTCCGTCGCCGGCATTCAACACCGGCAGCCCGGTGACCTTGGCCAGGAGATAAGGCGCACCGGAAGACAGATGGCGGAGGATAATGCATTCCGCGCCCAGGGCGCGCAGCGTAATCCCGGTGTCCTTCAGCGATTCCCCCTTCTCAATCGAAGAAGATTGGGAACTGATCAACGCCGTGTCCGCGCCCAGGCCCTTGGCTGCCAGCTCGAACGAGGTCCGGGTGCGGGTGCTGGCTTCGTAGAAGAGCAGCGCCACACGCCGGTGTGCCAGCCGCCGGGCGCGCGCGACCGGGTCTTCCTGTTCAAGCTCGGTGGCCAGGTGGAGGATGGCCGAGACTTCATCAATCCCTAGTGAGGCGATGGAGAGCAGCGAGCGCGAGCAGGCGGACGTCGCGCGGGGTGGCTCCGGTATGGCTTTCGTGGTTGGCATGGTGACGGCGGAGTGTCTAATCGCCGCGTTCGACGAGAATCACCTTTTCATCGTCGTCGATCTCCCGCAGCTTGACTTCGACAATCTCGCGCGCCGTGGTCTGCACGTGACGGCCGACAAAACTGGCCTCAATCGGCAGCTCGCGATGGCCGCGGTCAATCAGCACCAGCAGTTGTACGCGCCTGGGGCGGCCATGGTCAAAAAGCGCATCCAGCGCCGCGCGGATGGTTCTCCCGGTGTAGAGAACATCGTCAATCAAAATAATGTCTCGTCCGGCGATGTCGAAGCCGATGGCTCCTGGAACCACGACCGGCCGGACATCGCGTGTCGAAAGGTCGTCGCGGTAGAAATTAATATCCAGAACTCCGGTGTCGACCGGCGCTTTCTCGATGCCGCTGATCAGGCTTCCCAGGCGTTCCGCCAGGGGTACCCCGCGGCGCTTGATGCCCACCAGGCCCAGGTTGTGACCGCCATTGTTCTTCTCGATGATTTGGTGTGCCAGCCGAATCAGTGTGCGCTCGATTTCCGAGGCTGACATGATGCGGGTTTTTTCCCGCAGCACTGGGGTCGCACTCGCTTTTGCTTTGCTCATAATTGCTCTGGCCGGATGATACGAGGGTTGCCGAAGCGGGGCAAGGTGACGCAGCAAATAGCGGCGGACGAATGATTGAGTCTGGACGTTGCAGCGTTCTTTTTGGTAGAGAGAATTATCCGTTGCCCAGCCTGGTTTTTCGCGGAGCCAGGAGGCGAACACCCAGGGCGCCGCCAATGGCGGAGAAGAGAATGATTCCTACCGACGTCGTCGCGGCATTCATCAGCGTGTAAGCTGCCCTGCCATCCGGAGACAACAGAAAGTGGACGTAAGTTTGCCACTGCGCCTGGGCATCGGGGCTGGCCTGTACCAGGGCGGTCGACTCTTTGATCACGGAGTCGTAGAACTGATCGATGGCGTAACCCTGGTGCAGAACGTAGCGGGCAAATACCCGCCAAATCGCGGTGGCGATTACGGAACTGTAGGCGGCAATGAGCCCGGCCACCGCGCCAATGCGCAGCCCGGAGCGAGTTTCCAGTAGAAATGCGGGCGCTCGCCGGTGATACACAGCGATGGCCAGCACCGCTCCCCCAACCACCCATAAACAACACCCCCAGGACAACACGGAGACGGCGCTCAGCAACCCCGCAGGGACGGCAACAAAAAGCGCCGCCAGGATAGCGTCCTTCCAGGAGATTCCCTGGGCTCGCGCCGGCGCCCCGGGCGGCCGCACCCCCGCATATCCGGTCTCACCCTCTTCCTGTTGGGCAAACTTCAGTTGCGGGGAACCGCAATTAGGGCAGAACAGTTCTGATGCGCTGAGCGTCGCGCCACACCGATGGCAGAGCAGATTCATCCCTCTTGAAGCTATCTCAGGGGAGAGCGGAGCGCAATCAAACCTCAGTTGGTGCCTTTTTGCTCGTTGTCGAAACCGTGCGGGAGATCCAAGGCAATCAGGCTGAAATGCGTTTGCGGGCCGCTTTCGTCCTTGAACAGAACCAGGTGCTGATGATGACGGGATCCGGCTTTCAATTGCAGATCGCCGGGGCCACCGTGCACTGACGAATGACTATCGGAATCTGAACAAGTGAGGCCTTCTGAGGTGGAAACAGGCAAGCCTACCGGTTTATTCCCCGCGCACTCGATCACGCTGCCGTATTGACTCAACGCATTGCGGTAAAACGCGATCACCTGATCCTGGCGATCCGCGGTGGCGTAGTGGGCCACCTTCACCCGGAGCTTCCAGGAGCCGAAGCCCATATCTACTTTGGCCGACTTGCTTCCCTCGCCGGACATATCCTGTACTGCTCCAGGGTAGGGCGCCAAACCAATCTCGGCCGCAGTGGTCTGGTCCTGGTTGACGGCAATTCCGCCAAAGGGGGTGGCAATCTTTACGTTATGTTCGCCCCCATCCTGGGACTTGTCCACCTGCACCTTACAGCCACCCACGAACGCAAGGACCATCGCCAGCACGACGAATACGAGGTCGCCACCCTTCATGTCTGTTCCTCCCAATGCTGTACGCGCCCCGGCTCTTTCTGGTTCCAGAAAATCCAGGAAGGCCTGCCGCCAGCAACACTGCGACTTCTGGGTGCGTGCTGCATCTGAACCCGAGAGGGCTTTCCTTGTCTAGATCACTCTTATTCTCGCCCATCCGGTTGTCCAGCGTTACTGTTCCCAATCGTGTTTTCGTCTCACCCATGTGCCAATACTCGAGCGAGGACGGGTTTAGCAATGACTGGCACCTGGTTCATCTGGGCAGCCGGGCAGTAGGCGGAGCGGGGCTGATCTTTACCGAGGCAGCCGCCGTACTCCCGGAAGGCCGCATTACTCCCCAGGACTTAGGCCTTTGGAAGGACGAACACATCGCCGGCTTGCGCCGGATCGTCGACTTTCTTCACCAGCAGGGGGTACGCGCCGGAGTGCAGCTTGCGCACGCCGGACGCAAAGCCAGTATGAGCCGCCCCTGGGCTCCCGTGCAACGCTATCTCACCCCCGGGGAAGGCGGCTGGGAAAATGTAATGGCCCCGAGCGGACTGCGATTTGCGGATAACTATGCTCCGCCCATCCCCCTCGATTCTGCCGGCATACAAGCCGTTACCAGGGCGTTTGTCCGGGCGGCCGAGCGTGCCCTGGAGGCAGGATTCGACTTAGTCGAGCTCCACTCCGCACACGGATACCTGCTGCATGAATTTCTCTCCCCCTTGAGTAACCAGCGGAACGATCAATACGGGGGGAGCTTCGAGAATCGAATCCGCTTGTTAGTGGAAGTGGTGGATGCGGTGCGCGCAGCGCTCCCTGCCGAACTTCCTCTGCTGGTGCGAATTTCTGCCACCGACTGGGCTGAGGGTGGATGGGACATTCACCAGTCCGTAGCGTTGGCAAGAGTGCTGAAGCAGCACAAGGTCGACTTAGTCGACGTCTCCTCCGGCGGCCTCACGCCGCGGCAAGTAATGCCGGTTGGCCCCGGCTACCAGACACCTTTTGCGGAGCGCATTCGCCGCGAGGCGGAGATCCCCACGGGCGCGGTTGGCATGATCACCGGGGCCGCTCAGGCCGAGCACATCCTTCGCACCGGTCAGGCAGATGCAGTCCTGCTCGCGCGGGAGTTTCTGCGCCAACCCTACTGGGCGCTCGAGTCGGCAGAGCAATTGGGAGACGCCATCAGCTGGCCTGCCCAGTACCTGCGTGCCGCACCTTCCGGCAGTCCGGAACGCGCACCGATCGATGCTTCCCCGATTCCGCAGACAACGGCCACCTGAAGTTACCGAAGGCATTGTCACACTTGGTGTTTGGGATGAGAAATCCACTTGCGTGCAGAAGAAAAGCTCCAGCATTTCAGTTAAGCTGACCTATACTTCTGAGCGAAGGCAGCTTCACGCAAGTTGCCGATCGAAATATCAGTATGGCTACTCACCTGCCACAGCAACGCGCTCCGCAAAAACCGGAAATTCCCGACAAGCTCTACTTTCGCATTGGGGAAGTGGCGCGCTTATGTTCGGTCGCCCCTTATGTTCTGCGCTTTTGGGAAAGTGAGTTTACCCAGCTGAAGCCGAACAAGAGCGGTACCGGGCAGCGGCTCTATCGCCGCCGCGACGTTGAGATGGCGTTACGCGTGAAGCGCCTGCTGTATGACGAGGGTTACACCATCGCCGGCGCCCGCCAGGCGATCCAGGCAGAATCGCGCAGCAAGCGCGCCGGGCAGCCGGAACTTCCTTTGCCGCAGCAACAACAAGCAACGCAAAGGACCGAAGCACGCTTACACAAAGTGCGTAAAGAGTTGCGCGAGATCCTGAGCATACTCTCGGTTCCTTCGCCGCAACTGCAGATCAAGGAACGGGAGCGTCCTGCGCCCGCTCCAGCCGCAAAGGCCGGCCTCTTCGAACTCTAGTTCTGTGCCGTCTTAGTGGTTGCCAGCCGCCGCCTCGCTGGTGCTATGCAAGAGGCTGTCGGACACAATGCTGCCATGGTTCATGAATCGTTCCATTGCCTGCATAGCGCAGCCCTGCCCGCAGAGATGGTAGAAATCGGGATTACCGCTCTCAGCCTTGTTCCACGGCATCAGGGTAAAGCGCTGACGTGGTTGACCTTCCTCGAAGCAGGGGACGTCTCCCAGGACGAGCATCCACCAGTGATTGGCCTCCTGCTTCTTTCTGCCGCAAATATCGCATGTGAACGATACATCCCAGACCATGTTCACCTCATCTGTACAATGACCAGCTCAGGCTTTCTCCTGATGTGAACGGCCGGAGAAATTGCTTGCACTTCGGCTACGAAAGCCCTGCCGACCGCCGAGAAAAGCCGTGCAACCGTGCTAAAGTAGCTCTCAGCACAGGCCGGATAGATTATAGCCTTTTGTAATGGAAGCCGGTGAATTCCAGTGACTTGTCCCGAGTGCTCTTCCTCAAATTTCCGCCTATCGCGTTTTCGCATCAAGGATTTAGAGCGGCTATTACTGTTGCAATATCCAGTGCGCTGCCGGCAATGCCAGCGCCGTCAATACGCTGGATGGCCCTTGGCTTTGATGCTGATGCAGGCCAGCCGGATCCGTCGCGAGCGACGGGAGCACGAAGCGACCCGCTGAATCGAAAGCCAGTCAGAGCGAAAAACCGCTTGTAAGCGCAACCTCCCTCTTCTTCCATGTCGCGGAAGTATCGGCCGGCAGGTTCAGGCAAAGGACCGGACAGCCTATGTTGGCAATCACTTGTAAGACGGTGCTGGTGTAGAGGTCCTCCTCTGTGAGCTCACCTTCCGGAGAGCCCAGCACGACCAGGTCTACGGCGAATTTCCGGGCATACTCAACGATACGTTCCGCTGCGTCGCCGGCGGCAACAATGTGCTCGACCGGAACCGTATGCGATTCATTGAACGGTGCGAGAAAACGCAATTTCTCCTGGCAATTGGCGCACCCCGATTCTCGTAGGCAACCGGGAGCGTGCAAAACGATCAATTGCCTCAGGGCTAGCTGGTGAGCGCATCGTATCGCCCGTATCGAGGCGGGCGAGAAATCAGTCGCCGCGAGCACGCGTCCCCAACAGCAAGCCCAGGGCAGCTTATTCCCGGCATCGGGAGAAACGGTAAGAATGGGGCATCGCGACCTGGTCAGAAGTTGCCGCGCAACCGTGCCCAATGCAGCACGGCCGGCTGCCGTCCTGGTGCGGGTGCCTAACACCAGCAGATCTGCATGGTGCTCCTTCAATGCCTCCAGGATGCGATCGCAGACGACCCCACTTTCCACGACCGAGCGAACCGGAATGCCAAGCACAACGCATTCTTCTTGTATTTTCCTGAGCTCAACGACTGCCGACTGATTCGCCGCCAGAAACGACGGCGCTCCCCCTGGAAACGCATAAGCGAGCGGATCAATCACATGCACGACCACCAGGGTCGACTGATACATGCGAGCCATTGTCTGGGCGTACCGGAGAGCAGCGGAAGACGGGTCGCCCAGGTCGGTGGCTACGGCGATGGTCTTGAATCTCAGAATGCTGTCGTTCATAGCGGTGTGCTCCTTGGTTCAGCATGCCTGGCTCAGAAAACATTCGCTGTGACCTGGGTCACAGGGCGAATGGCCTGTGACTGGGATCACAGACGTACATCGATCTCCCTCTCATCCTGAAAGTAGTAATCCGGCGTCGAGTGCCGACATGAACTCCTCGCCGTAGAAAGAGGTCAGTCATGATCACTGTTCCCAGCAGCCCACTCCTTAGGGCGCCTGAAGGGTCCGGTCTCGGCCCTGCCGGTCTTCGATTTCGGTCCATCCTGGTGGCCACAGATTGTTCCAAGGCGAGCGCAACCGCGGTCAGGCTGGCGGGGCGACTGGCTCAGGAATTCCATGCCAGGCTTTATGTGCTGCATGCCATCGCGCCTGAGTTTTATGCCGTTGACCTCCGCGGCCGGGCTCCGGAGCTGGAACTTATGAATCTGGAGACCGCTCAAGAAAACCTGCACGAGTATGCCGAGCACATCCCTGATCTGCGAACTGTGAAACATGAAGAGATCGTGTTCCTGGGTTCCGCTGCGGATGGTATCCAGTCTGCGGGCAAAGCCCATGGTATCGATTTGCTGGTACTCGGCTCCCATGGCCGAACGGGATTAGCAAAACTGGCGCTTGGGTCGATCGCCGAATGGGCGATCCGGCGGCTAGATTATCCAGTTCTGGTGGCGGGCCCGGCATGCGACAAAAACATGTTTCCGATGAAGTCGATTGTCCTGGCGACAGATCTTAGCCAAGCAGCCCCGCGCACGGCGCAATATGCTGCCTCGCTGGCGCAGGATTACAACAGCAGGTTGACTGTGCTGACCGTGCTCTCTGCGCCCGCAACGAAAGAGGCCCAGGCCCGAGCTGAGCAGAGCGCAAAGGGAAATCTTCAACAACTCCTGCCCCGCGACTGCGGGGATTGGTGCACGCCGAAATGCGAAGTCAAATCCGGCGAGGTCGCCCCGACGGTCCTTCAGGCGGCCAAGGAACTCAAGGCCAACCTCATTGTCCTCGCGGCCAGACACAGGGCGCCCCTCGCCGATCATCGGCCCGGAAGCAAATTGGCAGCGATCATCGGCGCATCGCGCTGCCCGGTAATGGTTGTGCCGGCTCACCGCTCGTGATCCCCCAACCCCGAAAGGAGACCGACTATGAATCAGACACATTTGTCCTCTGTGCTCCGGCCACAAACCATTTTGGTAGCCACAGATTTGCATGACCTGGACTTCCTGCTACCGGTGGCCGTTGACCAGGCCAGAAGGACCGGGGCGATGATCTGGCTTCTCCACGTCATTCCTCCGGAGGCCTATGTCTCGATCGAATCCGGGAACTTTCCCGGCGTGCAAAAGGAGAAAGCATTTCTCGATGCCGAAGCAGTTCTCAATCGAGTTGCCGTTCAACTCAGAGAGAAAAATATCGTTTGTACTTATGAAGTTCGTCGCTGGTATCCGGTTGACGAAACGAAGGCATTCATTCGCGAGCATCGGATCGATCGCCTGATTCTCGGTACTTCAGCCCGCGGGAAATTAGGCAAGCTTTTGGTCGGTTCTATCGCCGAAGAGCTAATTCGTCGTGTCAACATTCCCGTATGCACCGTGGGGCCGCATTTCAGGCCGCTGCCGCAAGAGACCCCTCCCCGGATTATCTTTGCGCTTTCGTTGCGCCATCACCCCGAACAGAGTTTCCAGTTCGCAGCTAACCTCGCCGAGGGTTTGCAGGCGGAGCTCACCGTGCTTCATGTCACCGAACAAGAACGGTTTGACGACGCCGACAATGCCGGAGCCAGATGCAAGATCAACGAGATCGTGAGCACGGCAAAGCGGCCTCCTCACATTCACATACGGAGCGGCGAACCGGCGGAAGAGATCCTTGCCGAGTGCGCGGTTCTCAAGCCCTCGTTGCTGGTGCTCGGGTCAATCCCCGCATCGACGGTGAGCGCTAGATTTCGCAACGGTGTTGTCTACCGGGTTATCGCCCAGGCTCCGTGTCCCACATTCACGCTGCGCAGCGGCGCCAGAGCAAAGGCCAGCGCAAATTACCGCGAATTCTCCACCATCGCAAGGGAGCCGTAAACTTCGACAAATCTGGCCGCTCGCGTGATCGCCATCACTGCCGCTGGCGGTGGACCCTGCCAGACTTCAGTCGGCAGGTGACGCATATGATTCGGCTAACGGAAAGAACGCGAGAGAGACTGATGTTGGTCCACGGTTGTTCCATGGTGCTGCTCGGGCTCGCCCTTTTTTATATCCGGGCCACCATGACCAATCTTTTTTTCTACGTCTTCGGGGGCGCCTTTGCGCTGCTGCTGGTGGCAGCATCTCTGCTCTTCATCACCGGTGTCGATTGGATCTGTGCCATGGGGCTGGGTTGCCACCAGGTCAGCAAATTGCGGGGTTTCCTGTCCCTGAGTACCGCTGTCGCCCTGTGCAGTCTCTTGCTGATCTTCTTTCCCGGCGCAACCCTACAGATGCTGTGTTATCTGCTCGCTTTCTATGCCTTGGCCCTCAGTGCCGGAAAATTCAGCTTTGCCCGGTCGTGGAGTGGCAGCAAACGAGAGCAGTCGGTCATGTATGTGCTGGCTTTTGTGACGCTGGCTTTCAGTGTCTGCCTGGTTGGATTTTCCCGCCACGATGACAGAATATCTCTCTGCCTGGTTGGCTCCTACTCTCTGTTCATAGGCTTGCAGATGCTGCTCACGATGTATTTCCTGCAGCGGCAGATGCTCAGGCTGACCGGGCCGGCTTCACGGCTCAATCAGGCGAGTGTGTGACTTCGCTGGAGTGTGATTGCAGTCACAGCCATAGAAAGCAAAGGCGGCTAACTTATTCTCAGTAAATCCGCTCGCTCAGTAAGAGAGGCATCTATGACTACCGTAACTCCAGTCACGGTTACATTTGAACATATACTTGTTCCCACGGACTTTTCTGAAGTCTCGGAACGTGCGTTGGAATATGCCAAGAGCCTGGCTAAGCAGGGGAATTCGGAACTGTTGCTGGTTCATGTGAATCCACCAATCGACCTGATTACCCCACCCGAAGCTGCATGGATTGATGTATCCGATCTGGAGTCGCTCCGCGAGGAACAATTAGAGCAGACGGGCGCAGGGTTGCGTTCAGAAGGGTACCGGGCGCGGGTAATCTCGCTCACCGGAGCACTGCACGATGAGCTACTCCAAGCCGTTCATGACAACAAGGTAGACTTGATCGCTTTGGGAACCCATGGCAGGAAGGGCGTGGATCGCTTCGTGGCTGGGTCGGATGCCGAAGCAGTCTTTCGCCTGGTGCCGTGCCCTGTGCTCTCGGTAGGACCTGCGGCGCCGGCCCTTCAGGGAAAGGAGTGGACTCTGCGCGAGGTGATCTGTGCGACCACTCTTAAGCCGAGTTCGGCAGAGCTGGTAGCCTATGCACATAGGCTGGCTGCCCAGCATGGAGCAGAGTTGGTTCTGGTTCATGTGAAGGATGGCGCCAGGGAACAAGACGCCGACTGGGCATCATTCGAAGAAGCGTTCCACCACTTTGCTCCTGAGTTTCTCGGAAAAGGAACCTGGCTTCGTACTCGCGTCGCCAGCACAGCTCCCGACATCACGATTGTCGATCTCGCCAGGCAACGCGGTTCCGATCTAATTGTGATGGGCGCCCGCCCAGCATCCTCAATGGCAACCCATCTTCCTCCAGGAACCGCGGCCAAGGTGCTGCTGGAAGCCCCTTGCCCGGTGTTGACCCTGTTACAGCGCTGATTTTTCTGCGGGCGGGGCGTTCGAGAGCGAACGCCCGCCACGCGAATCTCGGCTTCCCGCTGTTCTGAGACGGTCCCATCGTCTCCGAGACGACATATCGTCTCCTGGAATCGTCATTCAATCTCCGGCGTTGCCCAAGTCATCTCCTCTAACTCCTGCCCTATCCATCGCGTACGAACAAGTCGCCGGCGTCTCCCCGTTTTGGTAATCGATGTGCACAATAGATAGCCAACGAAGGTGAGACCGGTGCTCAAGATCTCAATCAAAGAGGACGTCTTCGCAGCAACCTTGAAGGTCGAGGGCAAGATAGTGGGCCCGTGGGCCATCGAGTTGGGGAGAACCTGGCACGACTTGTGGTCCTCGGCAAGACAGAAGCGTTTGCGACTGGACATAAGGGGAGTGACTTTCGCGGATCAGACCGGTAGCCAAATCCTGGGAGAGATTGTCAGGGAAACGGGAGCGGAGATCATCGCAGACTCTCCGCTGACTCAATATTTTGCTAACCGGGCGGCGGCTGGAAAGGTCGTCTCCCAAGAGGAGAGGTAAGATGCAAGCGCAAGATACACGAAGTGCGGCCACAACGTGCGAGTCCTGCAAGCTGAAAGAGATTGGCTTTCTTTGCCATCTCACTCCCGCAGCGGCCAGGGAATTTGAAGCGATCAAGTCTTCTGCCTTCTATCCCGCGGGTTCCACGCTGTTCCTTGAGAACGAGCAGGCCGGGGGCGTTTTTCTGCTCTGTTCGGGGAAGGTCAAGCTGTCGGTGAGTTCGAGTGCGGGAAAGACGTTGATCCTCCAACTCGCCCGTCCCGGGGAAGTACTCGGGTTGAGCGCGTCGATGTCCGGCATCCCCTACGAAGTGAGTGCCGAAGCTCTTCATCCGTCAAGGGTGGTGTTTATTCGCCGTCAAGACTTCGCTCGCTTCGTAAACCAGTTCCCAGAGGTTTACCAGGCGGTGACAAGACAGCTGAATGCGCAATACGCTCGCGCCTGCGAGCAGTTGCGCACAGTGGGCTTATCGAACAGCGCACACGAGAAAGTGGCTCGCTTGTTCCTGACCTGGTCTTCGGAAGAAACACAAACATCTGAAGCCGCACAGATCAAGATGGCTTTAACCCACGAGCAGATTGCTGAATGTGTAGGCTCTACCCGTGAAACGATCACCCGTACATTAAGCGAATTCAAGAACAAACACCTGGTTACCCTCAAAGGAACCACGGTGACGATCCCCAGTCGATCCGCGTTGCAAGCCGTCTGCGGAGACTGATGCTCACTCGCCACGCTCGCCCCTTGACTGGGTCGGGCATTGCTAGAATTGCGTGAAGATCTCTTAAGAGAATGCACCCAGCCGGCGGCGTCCCTGGAGCAGCAGGCGGATAAGGGGCAAATGAGCACGCACCTGGCCAAGCGAGATGCTGAACACGCTTTAGCGCTGTTCAAGGAGGTCTTCACTGCGTCCCCCGACGCAATCGTGGTCACAGACAAGGCAGGTCGCATCGTCGCTGTGAACCCGGCCTCAGGGCGGCTCTTTGGCTATCGCGAGTCGGAGTTAATAGGCAGCCTGGTAGAAATTCTGATCCCCGAGCGATTTCGCGCCAGCCACCCACGTCACCGCAGTATTTATGCCACCTCGCCCAGTGCGCGCCCCATGGGTACGGGCCTGGAACTCTATGGGCGCCGCAAAGACGGCAGTGAATTTCCCGTCGACATCATGCTCAGCCCGGTCGAGACCAGCGGCGAACAGTCCGTCTTGACGGTGGTGCGCGACATCACAGAGCGCAAACAGGTAGAAATGGCCCTGCGCAACAGCGAACAGCGATTTCGCCTGTTGGTGGAAGGCGCGCGGGATTACGCCATCTTCATGCTCGATCCTGAGGGAAGAATCGCGACGTGGAATACCGGGGCAGAACGACTCAAAGGGTATTCCGCAGAAGAGATCGTGGGCCAGCACTTCTCCAGGTTTTATCCCCAGGAGGCGATTGACCGCGGAAAACCAGAACATGAGTTGGAAGTAGCGACTGCGGAAGGAAGATTCGAAGACGAAGGATGGAGAATCCGTAAGGACGGTTCTCGATTCTGGGCCAACGTAATTATTACCGCCATGCGAGGGGATGACGGTCAGCTGCTCGGATTCTCCAAGGTTACCCGCGACTTTACTGGCCGCAAGAGCGCCGAAGAGTCGCTGGTGCTGGAGCTCAGCAAAGCGGTACTGACCAACCCGGACATACGGCAGATGCTGGTGGCCATTGAGGCGAGTATCCAACGGTTGATCCCTCACGATTACGCCTCCATTGCGCTTCATGAGGTGAGCAGACCTCATGACTTGCAGGTGCAGGAGCTGCCTTCGGCGCGGCGATCGGGTAATGCACAAGAGGCGACTCTGCCGGTGGAAGGCACACCGGAGGGTTGGGTTTTCACCCACCAGGAACCACTTCTGATGGCGCAGATGGATGAACAGAAGACCGGGCGGCCGGCGCTGCAAATCGCCGACGGCATTCAATCGGGTTGCTGGGTTCCTCTGAACTGTCGAGGCGAGGTCATCGGTACTCTGTTCGTAGGCTCCCAGCACGAGGCAGTGTTTGAACAGCGCGATGTCGAAACGCTGATCCAGGCAGCCAGCCAGATTGCCGGGATCATTAAGATCGACCACAGTTTTCGGCGCATTGTCCAGCTCAGTAGCAAGCTCAAAGAGGAAAAGCGCTATCTCGAGGAGGAACTGCGCACAGAATATAACTTCGAAGAAATCGTCGGTGAAAGCCGTGGCCTGAAGACGGTGTTGAAGCAGGTAGAAACGGTTGCTTCCACCGATGCGACCGTGCTGATCCTGGGTGAGACCGGTACCGGAAAGGAGCTCATCGCAAGGTCCATTCATAAAATCAGTCCGCGTCGTGACCGGACGTTTGTGAAGCTAAATTGCTCGGCCATTCCCCTCGGCCTGCTGGAGAGCGAGCTGTTCGGCCATGAGAAGGGAGCCTTCACGGGGGCGATCTCGCAGCGCGTCGGACGATTGGAACTGGCTCATATGGGCACGCTCTTCCTCGACGAAATCGGAGATCTGCCGCTGGAACTTCAGCCCAAGCTGCTGCGTGCACTGCAGGAGAAGGAGATCGAGCGGCTGGGAGGCAGACGGACGATTCCGGTGGATGTTCGTCTGATCGCCGCCACCAATCGCGACCTTGCACAGATGGTGAAAACCGGTGAGTTCCGCAGCGATCTCTACTACCGTCTGAGGGTCTTTCCCATTACCCTGCCCCCGCTACGCGCCAGAACCTCTGACATTCCACTGCTGGTCAGTTACTTCGTCAACAAACATGCCAGGCGCATGAACAAGCCCATCCATTCGATCGCGGAAGAAACTATGGACGCTCTGGTGGCCTGGCCATGGCCCGGCAACGTAAGAGAGCTGGAGAACTTCATTGAGAGGGCCGTCATTCTGACCACCGGATCCACCCTGCGTGCCCCTCTTGCCGAGCTGGAGAGCATTGAAGAGAAAACCCCATCCGACCGGAACTTCCACGCTGCCGAGCGGGAACATATTCTTCGCGTGCTCAGGGAATGCAGGGGGATGATCGGCGGAAGCGGTGGGGCGGCGGAGAAGCTGGGCCTTAAGCGGACCACGCTGAACTCGAAGCTAAGGAAGCTGGGTATCGAGAGAGGCGATTACACTTAGTAAATTTCCGAGCCGCAATGAGTGGGTGCGGTTTCAAAGCTTACTCGCGAATGGTAAGCACCGGACAAGTGCTGCTGCTGATCACCTGAAACGCGACCCCGGTTTTGAGCGTGTCGTACCAGCGCGATGCTCTGCGAGTGCCGAGCACGATCAGATCGGCATTCACGCGGCGGGCAAGCAGCAGAATGCCATCTGTGGCAACTCCGTGCTCGAGAACACATTCCGGCTCACACCATTCCCGAGCCACGTCGGGAACCAGCTTCTCCAGCTCACTGATAAATCGCTGGTTGAGTTCCTGGTCATTCATTGAATGAGGGTACTCCGGCAGCACGTGGCAGAGATAGAGATGGGCGCCGAAGTCCTGGGCAAACGAAGAGGCAAACACGCACGCTTTCGCGGCCTCTGGGGAAAAGTCCGTGGCATAGACAATTCTCTGAAAGTTGAGCGGCCGCTTTGGGGGCGCCACCGCTGGCCCGATGGCGAGGATAGGACACCTGGCCCGGTGAATCAACGCTTCCGCCGTTGACCCAAGAACCAGCCGGGCCAGGCCTTTGTGGCCCCGGGTGCCGATGACCAGCAGGTCGATGGATCGGTCCTGCGCCGCTTCTAGAATTTCTGCTGCCGGGTCTATCCCCTCCCCTAGAACCGTCTCGACGCGGATCTTCTGCGACACCAATTCGTTCGCCAGCCGGGCGAGGGATTGTTCTCCTGACCTGCGAACGATATCGATGCTTAGACCTGCATCCGCGCCCTTAAACGCGGCACCCGGATTTACCACATGCATTAGGCGAACCTGCGATTGATAGCGACCCGCCAACGCTTGGACATAGAGCCTTGCGGTCTCTGCACCAGGCGAGAAGTCCGTGGCAAACAGAATCGTGTCCAGATTCACGGCAACCTGATTTCCAATAATCGTCATACATCGACCCCTCTCTTCAGCAAAGCGGTCGGATCATCACCGGGCAGTGTGCCTCACGGATCGTGGCACTTCGAACTGGCAGTGAACGGATTCCATGTAAGCGGGAAGTGTCATATTTTGGCGTCATGGGTCACTCCACAGTGGGGTGTTGTGGGGGCTACAGGGTTACTGGTTGAGGTTGATCAGCATCTACTCTGCCGGGCATTTCCGTCACCAGTCCTCCCTGCAATACTCCCTGAAGAACTCTCCGGATCCGCGAACACTCCCGCCGGCCTTCGCGCTTTGAGCCGCTTGGCGCAAGCAAAGGAAGGCCCTCCGCGTCAAAAATCAACTCGAATTGGGAAGAGCAATCGGGGCACAGCCAAAAAAACTCCGAATGGAGCTGCTGTCCGACGCTGGTCTCCCAGTGATAAACCGAGCCTTGCCGCAGATAGCGCAGCTCCCTGTTACACACTGGATTGAAGCAATATCCGATCATGTGATCCTCCCCATAGGAATGTTCCAAGGGTAGACCAGTGGGGCAGACGATTCAGTGACGAACGTCACGCTGGTGGCGTAAGGCGTAAGGCGAAGACTTCGCTGCTAATCCTGGATTCATCGGACTCCTTGGCCGCTTCTTCCGCGTACCGCATCGCAACCACAATCAGCGGCGGGCAAGGACGTTCCGATCTGCAATTCAGGCAGTTGTGAATGAGGCACGGAGGCAGAGGGGTAGTAGGACGCTTCTCAACAGTCTGGTTGCTCATGGGGTCATCTCCGATCCGTATTCTGGAGCCGGAGGGAATGGCGGGTCTGTGATTCCGATCACAGAATTGCAGGGCAACCGTCGTAAGCGGCGCAAACGGTGCTGCTGGGGTAATTTCTGTATCTTATTGATTTGAATGGTCGGGACGGGCAGATTTGAACTGCCGACCCCTCGCACCCCAAGCGAGTGCTCTACCAGGCTGAGCCACGTCCCGACAGCAAATTAACCTCTTGAGTGTACACGACCGCGGCCTAGTGAGCAGGCGGTACGTATTCCTTGGGCAGCGCCGATCCTTCGCCGAAAAAGTACTCCTGCATCTGCTCCACCAGGAACTCCTGCGCTTCCTTAGTCCAGGGTTGCAGACGGTATTCGTTGAGCAACATCTTTTGCCGTTCGATCCACTCCGACCAGGCCTTCTTGGAAACATGGTCGTAAATCTTCTGGCCAAATTCGCTGTCAAACGGAGCCTCGTCGAGCCCCTCCATCTCCTGCTTGTAGCGCGCACAAAACACCATGTGTGGCATCGAACCTCTCCCTGTCTCTTTTTATTGTAAAGCGAGCCTAATTGCGCTTCTTGCCCGGGCGTTTATTCTTCGTCTTCTGTTTGCCCTTACCCAGCACTTTGTTTCTCGGGGGAATGTAGGGGTGGGCCTTGCCGCTCGACTTAGACTTGGCCTTGGCTTTGCCCTTGGCGGGCCGGCTCAAGTGCAATGGAGGCACCTCCTCCAGAATGGAAAATTGTAACCGCCGCTGCATTGTATCCACTCGGTCGAGCACCACCCGTACCCGGTCACCCATGGAGTAGCGGCGGCCGGATTGCTCGCCCATGATCTGGCGCGTGTTCTCGCGAAACGTGTAGTGGTCGCCCTGCAGGCTCATGATGGGCACCAGCCCCTCGATGAAGAGATTGTCGAGCTCCACAAAGCAGCCGTACTTGGTTACGCTCATGATCATGGCGTCGAAGTCGTCGCCCAGACGCTCCTGCATGAATTTGACCTTCTTCCACTCCATCAACTCGCGCTCGGCATCTTCGGCGCGCCGCTCCGCCTGGCTCGATTCATAGGCAAAGTCGGTGAGCTCAGCTTCGCTGAGCGGACCTTCTGCAGGAGAAGTCTCTTTGTTGCGCCGGTTCTCCGTTGCCAGCACCCCTATGCCGCTCTCGCCCGAGATCAGCACAGCCTTGGCAACGCGGTGAACGATCAGGTCCGGATAGCGTCGGATAGGCGAAGTGAAATGGGTGTAACAAGGAGCGGCCAAGGCGAAGTGGCCCTCGTTCTTTTCGCTGTATCGCGCCTGGCGTAAAGAACGCAGCATGAGGTGGGCAAGAATGCGCTCTTCCGGCTTGCCCGCTATTTTGAGCGCCAGCTGCTGATACATCCGCGGGGTCACGGCGATATCCTCCGCGACTTCATATTGGCGGGGCTGTTGGCCCCGTCCCGCTCCCCGGCCTCTCTGCTCGCGCCGCTCCGACTTCATGGTCACTCGCTTGACCGGCAAGGAACCAAGGCCAAGGGAGTAGCCAAACCGGGCGGCCACATCCTCGAACTCCGCCACTTTTCGAGGCTCCGGCTTTTCGTGAATTCGATACAGCGACGGCACGTCGAGGTTCTGCATCCAGGAGGCCACACATTCGTTGGCCGAAAGCATGAATTCTTCAATCAGCCGGTTAGCCCAGCTGCGCTCCGACCGAACGATGCTCTGCATCACTCCCCGGGCGTCGAACTCAATGACCGGCTCGGGCAAATCGAAATCAATCGAACCCCGCCGCTGGCGCTTCTTGTGCAGCAGGCGGGCCAGTTCATACATGCGTTCGAATTCCGGCACCAACGGAGCAAACTGCTCCCGCGTGTTCTGGTCGCCGCTGATTACGTCATGCACCTGGGTGTAGGTCATTCGGCTGATCGATCGGATGACCCCCTGGGTGACCTCGTAGCTCAGGATCTCTCCTTGCGCATCGATCATCATGATGCACGAGAGAACCAGGCGGTCTTTCCCCGGACGCAAGCTGCACATATCACTCGAAAGCTCTTGTGGAAGCATGGGGACGGCGCGGTCGGGAAAATAGACTGAAGTGCCCCGCAACCGCGCTTCCAGGTCGAGGGCCGAACCAGGCGTCACGTATTCGGCGACATCGGCAATGTGGACTTGCAGCTCCCACGTGCTGCCGTGCTGGCGGACGAAGACGGCGTCATCGAAGTCTTTCGCCGTTTCGCCGTCGATGGTCACGATCGGCAGCTGGCGAAAATCGCGGCGGCGGCCTACTTCCTCCTCGTCCAGGTGAGCGGCGGCGCGCGCCTCCGCCAGAACGTTGGGCGGGAAAACGTGAGGAAGGTGATGCTTGCGGATGACAATCTCGACGTCCACGCCGAAATCGCCTTCCCGGCCGAGGATCTCGATGACCCGGCCGCGCGGTGGGCGGGTTGGGGTGGGCCAGTCAGTAATTTCTACGTCCACCACCATCCCCTCGAGATCGAAGGGGTTATCGAAACTGGGTGGCGGGCCGATATTCTCACTAACGACTCGATGGGGCGTGGCGCTGCCGGCGGCCGGCGCCTGCTCCATGCCAAAGGGGATGAGGATAGGTTGGGTCACCCGCTCGTCGAGCGGGGTTACCGTATTTCCGGCAGCATGCTCCTGCCGAGCGTAATGAAAGATCCCCACCACCGTAGGATTGCGGCGGCTGAGCACCCTGGCGATACGGCCGCTGCGCCGTCCATCCGGCCGCGGGGGAGCAAGTTCCACCAGCACCTGATCGCCCTGCATGGCGCCGTTCATCTCGTTGGGAGGAATAAAGATGTCGTCGTCCCCGCCAGCCTGGCGAGCTTCCGGCCGCACAAAGCCAAACCCGTCCCGATGCACGTCCAGCCGGCCGGCTAACAGGTTGTTGCGCGCCGCTGCCTGGGGAAGCGCCCAGTGGTCGCGATCAGACTTAACCAGTTCGCCCCGGGCAGCCATGCGGTTCAGCTGCTCGACCAGCATGCGGCGCTCGCGGCCGCCACCCAGGCCCAGCTCACGAACCAATTGCTTATATCCAGCGCGCTGGCCGGCGGAACGTTCAATACGGCGGAGGAGTTCGCGGTCTGTCATCCCGGGCTAAACATTCGTGCAGAGAGAGCCAACGCGCACGAAAGGTCATGTCTTTGTTGATACTAATGGGTCAGCACCCCCGGAACTCTTAAAGTTTCGGAATGGGGGATTTCAATTTTGCGCTAAGCGTGGTTAAGATGCAGAGAAGAGCAAGGATTACGCGGTTTAGGCCGCACCAGCAACTGACCAGGAAACTAACAGCTCCGCCTGATTTGCCCTGAAATGCGGAACAAATTCCGCAGGGTTGTTCGGGGGCCTGTATCCCGAAGTAAACGAAAGGAAGTACAAGAGAGATGTGGAAACCGAACCAACCTGGTAGTCCCTCGACCTCCCCCAATGCGGAGCCGACGCGTCCGTCCGTACCCGCGACCGCAAGCCACGAAGCAACCACCACGCGCACTTCCAGCACCTCCCCCGCATCGCCGGCAGCTGCCGATCAGGCCACGATTGGCAAGAGCCTGGTGGTCAAGGGTGAAGTGACGGGTTCCGAGTCGTTGTACATCGACGGCAAGGTCGAAGGCGCCATCAACCTGCCCGGCAACCGTGTGACTGTCGGTCGCAATGGCCAGGTATCCGCCAACATCTCCGCCCGTGAAGTGGTCGTTCTGGGCAAGGTGCGCGGCAACATCAACGCCAGCGACCGGGTCGACATCCGCAGCGAAGGCTCGTTGACCGGCGATGTCATTGCACAACGCATCAGCATTGAAGATGGCGCCTTCTTCAAGGGTGGCATCGACATCCGCAAACCCGGCCAGGGAAAAGAAGGCGGGGCTCCTGCGAACATGTCCAACGCCGATTCGCAAAAGGCCGCTGTCGCCGTCCAGGCCTAACCGCGCGCTTCTCGAAAGCACGGGTGGCACCGGCGCCTTGCCGGCACTGCCCGTGTTGTGTTTGCCTGCCGATAAATTCCCAAAGCTGACTTTCACTGCACGCTAAGAAAATGAAGCGCAGTGAAAAAGCCGGCACCCGTATCCTTTCCTGCAAAAAATTAGGTGAGTAACTGTCCACTTTGTCATCCCGAGCAAGCGACTTTTTGGGCTCTATCCCCGAACTAATCGCCGGGTGCCCACATCTCGCTCGTTTTTCGCGAGATGTGGGATACCACAGGCCTCCCCCTCAAGCCTGTCGCGGATCGCACAGATCCACACGGGTGCCCACGCTCGCCCCAGCGTACGTGGACCGAAAAAAATGATGGGCGAAGCCCAACACAGCTTTTCGATCCGGCCCCTACAGTATGTTCATTACGACCAGAACGAAGCGTCGTGCGGGCCTTCGGTTCTTTTCGCCTGACACTTACACACCCTAGAGTGTCCCCGCATACAAAACTGGGTGGAGCTGTGGGGACCGCAGCAGTGTTGAGGGGGAGGCCTGTGCTATCCCACATCTCGCGAAAAACGAGCGAGATGGGGGGCACCCGGCGATTGGTGCGGGGATAGAGCCCAAAAGCGCGTTCACTCCTCCACCGCCCCTTAAGGCACCCCTCCTGCTGAAAATTCCTCCGGTTAGAATTGGATCAGGCATGATCCTCCCCTTCGTTCGCGAATTGCTCGCGGACCTGGAACACTGTGCGCCCTACGAACGCGTACGCAGGCACCTGGCCTTCGCTGCGGGGCGCAAACGTGTCTCCGGACTCACTGCCACCGCGCGCGCCCTCTACTTGCCGCTCCTGACCCGCGCTGCCCAGTCGCCAGTCATCGTCGTCGTCTCCGACAACAAGGCCGCCGACTCGCTCCAGCTCGCCGTGCGTGCTGCCTGTGAGCTGACCGGAGCCATCGAAGCCGATCGCGTGCTTCGTCTGCCTGCTCACGATGTTTTGCCCTTCGAAAACATGTCTCCCCACCCGGATGTGCAGGAGCAGCGCGCCTCCGTGCTGTGGAAGATCGCGACCGGAGCAGCTTCGATCGTGATTGTTCCCGTAGAAGCGGCCAGCATGCGCGTCTTCCCAGCCAGCTACTATGCCAACCTGGGACGCATCCTGCGCCGCGAAGAAGAGATAGACATGGAGGAACTAACCAGCCATCTTGCCAGCGTGGGCTACAGCCCCCTGGACATCGTCGAAATGCCCGGCCAATTCACCCGCCGTGGCGGCATTTTCGACGTCTATTCCCCGGAAGCCGATCGACCGGTCCGCACCGAACTCTTCGGCGACGAGATCGAGTCGATCCGCAAATTCGAGCCCGACTCGCAACGCTCCTCCACCCCCATCGACGAAGCTTTGCTGCTGCCCTTGACCGAAACACCCGTCTCGGAGGAATTGCTGGCGGTTATCCACCTTCGCTTGAGCGGGAGCCGGCTCGATGCGGGAGACGACCCGGAATTGCTCAACCGCGCCATCTCTTCCGGCGGCGTAAGCGTCTTCCCGGGCTGGGAGTTTTTCTCCCCCGTGGCCGGCGCCGACCGGACTCTCTTCGATCTCTTCCCCAAAGTTCAGGTCTTCCAGGAAGAGCCCGCCATGGTCCGCAATCAGCTGGACCGCTGGTGGAACAAAGTCGAGCAGCGCCACGAACGCAGCGGGATCGGCTCCCTCATCACTCCCCAGGACATTTATCTTTCACCGTCTGAACTGCTAGCCAAAATCGCTTCTTTGCCCGGCCTGGAGATGGACCAGCTAGGAGCAGTGGACGTTCTGGAAGATGACATCAACCCCATGGACGAGATCGCCTTCTCTTCCCGTCCAACTCTGCGTTTCCACGGTTCGATCCCGGCGTTTCTGCAACAGATCAAGTCTTTCGCAGAGCAGGAAATACGCATGCTGCTGGTGGCCCCGAACTACGGAGAAGTGGAACGACTAGCCGGCATGCTGCGGGAATACGGCCAGCCCTACCGGCTGGGCAGCCGTGCCTTGGCCCCGGGCGAACAGCCCTACGACGAATCGAGCCATCTGGCCGGCGACTTCCGTACCCCGGTGATTGTGCAGACCGCTGTATCAAGCGGTGTCAGCCTGCCGGACAGCAAGCTGGTCGTCATCGGCGCCAATGACTTTTCCGATGAAGCAGACGTCGAAGCCCGTCCCATCCCCCGCAAAGCCAAATCAAAGACGGCTGCGTTCGTCTCTGACTTCCGCGACCTCACCGTAAGCGACTACGTGGTGCACGTGGAACATGGCATCGCCCGTTACATGGGGTTGCGGGAGATCGAACAGGACGGCATCAAAGTCGAGTTCATGGTGCTGGAGTTCGCTGAGCAGGCCCGTCTCTACGTCCCGCTTACGCGGCTCGATCTGATCCAGAAATACCGTTCCACCGACGCCGGACCAGCGCCGGTGCTGAACCGCCTGGGCAGCCAGCAATGGGCCAAGACCAAAGCCAGGGTGCGCAAGGCCATGCAGGACATGGCGGATGAGTTGCTGAAGCTCTACGCCCAGCGCAAAGCGGCCCAAGGCCATGCGTTCCCTCCGGACAACGAATTCCAGCGCGAGTTCGAAGACGCCTTCGACTACAACGAGACCGAAGACCAGATTTCGGCCATTGCCGACATTAAGAGCGATATGGAATCGCCCCTGCCCATGGATCGGCTGCTGGTGGGCGACGTCGGCTATGGCAAGACCGAAGTGGCCATGCGCGCCGCCTTCAAAGCTGTGCAGGACGGCCGCCAAGTGGCCGTGCTGACGCCCACCACCGTCTTGAGCTTCCAACACTTCGAAACTTTCAAGAGCCGGTTCAAGTTGTTTCCCATCACCGTGGAGATGATCTCCCGCTTCCGCTCCCCCAAGGAGCAGAAGTCGATCCTGGAACGGGTGGAAGCGGGCAAAGTCGACATCCTGATTGGCACCCACCGCCTGTTGTCAAAAGATCTGCACTTCCACAACCTCGGCCTCCTGGTGGTGGATGAAGAGCAGCGCTTTGGCGTACGCCACAAAGAGCGCCTGAAGCAGATGCGGCGGGAGATCGATGTGCTGGCCATGTCAGCCACGCCGATTCCGCGCACTCTCCACATGTCGCTGGTGGGCCTGCGCGATATGAGCGTGATTGAGACCCCGCCAAAAGATCGCATGGCGATTCAGACGGTGGTTGCCCGATTCGATGAAAAGCTGATTCGCTCCGCTCTCGAACTCGAGCTGGAGCGTGGCGGGCAAATCTACTTTGTGCACAACCGGGTGGAGACCATCTACGAGATCGCCTCCAAGATCCGCGAGCTGGTGCCCCAGGCACGGGTCGCAGTCGGCCACGGACAGATGAGCGAGGGTGAGCTGGAGCGGGTCATGCTCGCCTTCATGCACGGGGAATACGATGTGCTGGTCGCAACCACCATCATCGAGAACGGACTAGACATCCCGCTGGCCAACACCATTCTCATCAGCCGCGCCGACCGCCACGGGCTTTCCGAGCTCTACCAATTGCGGGGAAGAGTGGGGCGATCCAACCGCCGCGCCTATGCCTACCTGCTGATCCCACCGGAGCAGGAGCTGACCGACATCGCCCGCCGCCGCCTGGCCGCGCTCAAGGAGTTTTCCGATCTTGGAGCCGGCTTCAAGATCGCCGCTCTCGACCTCGAATTGCGGGGAGCGGGCAACATGCTGGGCGGGGAGCAAAGCGGACACATCGAAGCTGTGGGCTTTGAAATGTACACCAGTATGCTGGAGCACGCCGTCAATGAGTTGAAGGGCGAGGAGCTGCCGCAGCGGCCCTCCGCTCAGCTCAATCTCGGCATCAGCCTGCGCATCGACGAGAGCTACATCGCAGAAGAAAACCAACGTTTGCGTATCTACAAGAAAATTGCCGGCGCGCAGGATGAAGGCATGTTGGGCCAGGTTCGCGAAGAGCTCGAAGACCGCTACGGTGAGTTGCCTGCCAGTGTGCACCTTCTGCTGGGAGCGGCCAGCCTGCGCCTGCAGTGCGAGCAAACGGGTGTGGCCCAGGTGGATCGCAAGCGCGACCAAATCCACGTCCGTTTTACCGGCCAGGCCAATATTGACCCCGGCCGTTTAATGAAGCTGGTCGCGCAAAATGCCAAAAAGGGCGCGCAATTTACACCCCAGGGAGTTCTTCGCTTTCCGCTTAAGGCGACCGAGCCGGGAGAAATACTGGATGAGATAAGGGCTCTGTTGGAAGCCTTGGCGGCGAACGAAGAGGCGGCAGTGGCCACCCCACATCAACGTAGGTAAGAAGGCAGATAAAAACGGAGAAAACCAGCACTTGCCAGTGAAACGGATCGCAATCGTGCTCATCGGGCTGGCCGGCGCCATCGGCTGCTCCCGCAATACCCCTGCCCCACCCCCGCCGGACCCAGCCGCGGCACTTCGTTCCCTCGCCGATGAATACTTTGACCAGGTGTATTTCCGCTACGCGCCATCCAACGGCACGCTGGATGGCTTTCACCAATACGACCCGCAAATGGAGGATTACTCACGGGCCGCGGTCGACCGCCAGAGCGCTGACCTGAAGCGCTTCGAAGCCAGATTTGAAGCCATTCCGCCCGGCCAGCTGGATTTAACCAGTCAAGGCGACCGGGAACTGCTGTTAGGCAACATTCACAGCACGCTGCTTGCGCTGGACACCATTCGCCTATGGGAGAAAAATCCCGACGAGTATTCAAGCGGCATCGCCAACGCCGCATTCGTGCTCATGGAGCGCACCTTCGCCCCACCGGACGCTCGTCTGCGCTCGCTGATTGCGCGCGAGAAGCAGATGCCGGCGGCGCTGGAGGCTGCCCACCAGAACCTCAGGAACCCGCCTCACATCTACACCGAGATAGCCCTCGAGCAACTGCCCGACATCATTGCCTTCTTTCAATCGGATGTGCCCAAAGCTTTCGAGCAAGCGCGCAACCAACAACTCAGGGACGAATTCGCACAGTCCAATAGCGCGGTCCTCACGGCTCTCAAGAGCTACCAGAACTGGCTCCGCGACGACGTTCTTCCCAGCTCCCACGGCGACTTCCGCTTTGGCGCGGACACCTACGCGAAACTCCTGCTCTACGACGAGATGGTAGACACGCCGCTTCCCAGGCTGCTGGAGATTGGCTACGCGGACCTACACCAGAACCAGGCGGAGTTCAACCGCATCGCCCACGAACTCGAACCTGGCCGGAAGCCGCGCGAAGTGTTGGCGGAATTGGGCCAGAACCATCCTGCACCCGACCACTTGTTGCAGAGTTTTCACGACACGTTTGAGGGGTTAATCCAGTTCATCAACCAAAAGCACATCGTCGATATTCCCTCGCAGGTGCGTCCCACCCTGGAAAACACCCCACCGTTCATGCGCGCAACCACGACTGCCTCCATGGACACGCCTGGCCCCTTTGAGAAGGTATCGACCCAGGCTTACTTTAATGTGACCGTGCCTGATGCGCACCATACGAAACAGGAGATGCAAGAACTCATGGCAGCGTTCAACCGGGGAACAATAATCAGCACTGCCATTCATGAAGCTTATCCCGGACACTACGTACAATTCCTCTGGGTGCCGCAAGCCCCCACTAAGGTGCGTAAGCTCTTGGGAGCCTCAAGCAATGCGGAAGGCTGGGCACATTACTGTGAGCAAATGATGCTTGACGAGGGCTATGGTCAACCGGGTACGGGTGCTCGCGATCTACGCGATGCCAAAATGATTCGCCTGGGACAGCTGCAGGACGCTTTGTTGCGGGACGCCCGATTTGTCGTGGGCATCCAGATGCACACCGGAAACATGACCTTCGACCAAGCGGTAAAATTTTTTGTCGACGAAGGTTACCAAAGCCGGGCGGGCGGCCTGGTCGAAACCAAACGCGGGACGACCGATGCAACCTATCTCTATTACACTCTCGGCAAACTACAGATTCTCAAGTTGCGGGCCGATCTCAAGAAGAAGGAAGGGGAGGAATTTTCGTTGCAGCGCTTCCACGACGATTTTCTCAAGCAGGGATTCCCACCCATCAAGATCGTGCGCCGCGCGCTGTTAGGCGACACTTCACCGACTCTCTAACTTTTCCTGCATCCTACTACGCTGTAATCGTAAGACTCGACTGGAGCAAAACGAGATGAAAGACAGAGTGCGCAAAGCAGTTTTTCCGGCGGCCGGCCTCGGCACGCGCTTTTTGCCGGCGACCAAAGCGCTGCCCAAGGAGATGTTGGCGCTGGTAGATAAGCCCCTCATCCAATATGGGGTAGAGGAGGCAATTGCGGCGGGATGTGAACAGATCATCATCGTCACCGGCCGCAACAAGGCAGAAATTGAAGACCATTTCGACATCAGCTTTGAACTCGAGCAACTGCTGGAGAAACGGGGCAAGACCGAACTGCTCGCCATGACCAGGCAGATATCGCACATGGCACGCATCGCCTATGTGCGTCAGAAAGAGGCGATGGGACTGGGGCACGCCGTGCTGATGGCGCGCGACCTGGTGGGCGACGAACCATTTGCGGTGATTCTGCCCGACGACATCATTGAAGCCAAGGTGCCTTGCCTGCAGCAGATGATCGAGATCTACGAACAAACGCAATCGTCTGTCCTGGCCACCCAGGTGGTGGACGGTGATTCCATCTCTTCCTACGGGGTGCTTGACTGCACCGCTGTCGAAGGCAAGGACCGCGTCTTCGACGTCAAAGGCCTGGTGGAAAAGCCCAAGCCGGAAGAGGCGCCCTCGCGCAATGCAATTATCGGCCGATACATCCTCACCCCCAGGATCTTCGACGTGCTGGAGAAGACACCGCTCGGAGCTGGTGGGGAATTGCAACTGACCGATGGCATCAGGGGTCTGCTGAATCACGAAAAGGTCTACGGGTATAGCTTCGACGGCCTCCGCTTCGATGCCGGCGACAAGCTGGGCATGCTAAAAGCAACCGTGGAGTTTGCCCTGAACCACACCGAACTGGGAACGCCGTTTCGCGAGTATCTGAAGACCTTATCGATTTGATTGGAGGGGAACCTCAGGTCCCCATTCGACTTCGCTCAAAGCAGGCTCTCCGCTTCGCTAGCCTGGTCCTGAAGTGCGCCTTCAGCTGAAGCCGTGCCGTAATTCGTTCAGAGCTGCCGGGCTTGAGCCCTGGTGGATGCTTCTCAGCGGTGCGACTTCATCGCGCACCCTTCTTAGCCCCGCCAGCTCTAAAAGAGCTCATCCAACGCCCGCGCTGTACTGGTCATCTCGTACCGCGCACGAAAGCAGGCAAGCCCGTTGGCAACCATGCGCTGCCGCTCTTCCGGATGCATCGCCAGCAGCGCCGTCATCGACCGGAATGTCCCTTCGGCAGTATCTTCATTCACAATCCCGGCTTGATCCTGAACAATCTCCGGCCAGATATTTACCTTATCGGAGATAAGCACAGGCACCTCGCAAGCCAACGCTTCCACCACCGCCACTCCAAAGTTCTCCTGATGCGAAGGAAGCACAAATGCCTCGGCCGCATAGAACGCGCCCCATTTCAAATCCCCGCTCAGCATCCCTGTCCAATGCACTCGGCGATCAATACCGAGCCGCTTTGCCTGGGCCTCGAGCTTCGTCTGCAATCCCTC
Source organism: uncultured Acidobacteriaceae bacterium (assembly GCA_963826875.1). Taxonomy (GTDB): domain Bacteria; phylum Acidobacteriota; class Terriglobia; order Terriglobales; family Acidobacteriaceae; genus PALSA-350. Next base: position 181,171 of record CAWGYP010000010.1, read on the forward strand.
CTCATCGGGGCCGGCCATCACCAGGTCTAGCTCCGGATGCGACGCCGCCAGCCGTTCCAGCGCTGCCAGCAGCAAATCGCAACCTTTCTTGGTGTGAATTCGTGAAAGAAAAAGAAAAAACCTGCGCGAACGCATAGCCGGATACCGGTTGAGAAACATCTCCCGTTGCCGCGAACGATCACCAACCGGCGCGGACGTTCCGAGTGAAACCACCGCAGCACGCCAACACTGCGGCCAAAACGTTTGGACTGCGGCGTCGCGCTCCATCGCCGTAGTAAAGCAAACCGCTCTGGCATCTCGCAGCACGCGATACTCTCGCGCCAGCCAATATACCTGCTTCTTCACGTGCTTCAGCGGAAAAGCTCGTTTGAAATACGGATCCAGCATGCCGTGAGGAAACACGACGTAAGGCATTCGCCCACGAACCACGCGGTAGCTCCCATAGCTATGCCACTGCCACAGCCCATGGATCACCAACCCATCAAACCGCTTGAGGTTCTCCTTTAGCCAAGGCTGCAGCCTCGGCGAAAAACGATACCTCCCCTTTGCCGGCCCCAGTGCGTGTACCGGAAAGCTCTGGCCCTGAATATAAGCTTCTCCAGGATCCTCCAGGCAAGCCACCTCCACGTTACCTGCGGAGCTCTGGGCAAGCTTGCGAATGCCCTCGGTAGTCCCGCCCGCCGCCGGTGAAAACGAATCCACCACATGCAGCAACCGGGGATCGGATTTTTGTTGAGCCATGGTCACTGTCAAGATACCAGCCGGCCCATGGCATAAAATGCCGGTGTGGGACCTCCGATGGCCGCCTGATACTTACTGACCCCTGGATGACCGGATTCTCACAAGCGGAGAGCCTGCCCTGAGCGAAGTCGAACGGGGACCTGCGGTTCTTTCAACCTGATCGGATAAGACATGGATTATCCCCAAACGCGCAAAGACGAGCAGGTCGACGACTATCACGGGACCAGGGTGGCCGATCCCTACCGCTGGCTTGAAGATGACAACTCCGGCGAAACCCTGGCCTGGGTCCAAGCGCAAAATCAGGTCACACAGAACTACCTTGCGCAGATTCCCTATCGCGGGCAGCTCAAGCAGCGCCTGGAAGAACTCTACAACTACCCCAAGTACAGCGTTCCCAGCCGCAGCGGAGCCTACTACCTCTGGTCGAAAAACGATGGGCTGCAAAATCAAAGCGTCCTCTATGTGCAAGAGGGATTAGAAGGCGCCGCACACGTTTTGATCGATCCCAACCAGCTCTCCGCGGACGGCACGGTGCGCCTGACAGCTGGAGAAGCCTCCCGGGATGGGCGCTACTTTGCCTACTATCTCTCCAGCCGCGGCTCTGATTGGCAAGAAGGCCACGTGCTGGAAATCGAGACCGGAAAGGTACTGGAAGATCACCTCGAATGGCTGAAAGTGACTGGCCTCGCCTGGTTCCGTGATGGTTTCTTTTACAGCCGGTATGACGCGCCCAAAGATGGTCATGACCTCTCTTCCCGCAACGAAGGCCACCAGGTCTATTACCATCCGCTGGGCACCAGCCAGTCGCAGGATCGGCTGGTTTACGAGGACAAAACGTATCCGCAGCGCTTCCACACGGTCGATACAACGGAAGACGAGCGATTCGCCATCCTCACCATCTCCGAACGCGGCGAGGGCAAGGATGGCAACGCGCTTTTCTTCCTCGACCTCTCGCAGCAGGATTGGAACTTCATTCCGATCGTCGCCGATGTGACCCACGACCGCTTTCAGGTGATCGACAACATTGGCGACGAATTCCTCATCTTCACCAATCAGAACGCTCCCAACGGACGGGTCGCTCTCTACCATCCCCTCGAGGCTACCTGGAAAGACGTTATTCCGGAGACAACCGACACCCTGAGCAGTGTCGCCACCCAGGGAGGCAAACTCTTTGTCACCTACGCACGGGATGTAACCTCGCAATCGTACGTCTACTCCCTCGAAGGCACGAGAGAGAACGCGATCGTCCTGCCGGGCCCAGGAACCGCGGGCGGCTTTGGCGGAAGGAGCGACGATACTTCCGCCTTTTACATGTATTCCTCCTTCAACTATCCAAGCACGATTTTTCGTTACGACATCGCGGCCAAGCAATCCTCGATTTTTCGCGAGTCCGCCATCAAAGGTTTTGCCGCCCAGAACTACGAAACGGTACAAGTCTTCTACCCCAGCAAAGACGGCACCCGGATCCCCATGTTTCTTGTTTACAAACGTGGGTTGAAGCTCGATGGAAGCAATCCCACGTTGCTCTACGGGTATGGCGGCTTCAACGTCACCGTTCCGCCGGAGTTCAATCCGCTGCGTCTGGCACTGCTGGAGCAGGGATTCGTCTATGCTTCGGCCAATCTGCGCGGGGGCAGCGAATACGGCGAAAAGTGGCACCAGGCAGGAATGAAACTGCAAAAGCAAAATGTCTTTGACGACTTTATTGCCGCTGCAGAATGGCTGATTGCCAGCCAGTACACGTCTCCTGCCAGGCTTGCCATCTCTGGTGGCTCAAACGGCGGTCTGCTGGTGGGAGCGGTCATGAACCAGCGGCCAGACCTTTTTTGCGCCGCCGTTCCGCAGGTTGGCGTCATGGACATGCTTCGTTTTCAGAAGTTCACGATCGGCTGGAATTGGATCGCGGACTATGGCTCAAGCGACAACCCGGAAGAATTCCAGGCGCTCTATCGATACTCCCCCCTGCACAACATTGTTCCCGGCATGACTTATCCAGCGACGCTCATCACCACCGCCGACCATGATGATCGCGTGGTACCGGCCCATTCCTTCAAATACGCCGCCACTCTGCAGGGAGCGGCAAGCCCCGCGAATCCTGCGCTCATCCGCATCGACACTCAGTCGGGCCACGGAGCCAGCAATACCAGTAAAGCCCTCGATACTGCGGCTGACATTTATTCCTTCCTCTTGTACAGCCTTGGAGTCCAACCCCGCTTCCCGTAACAACCCGAATACGTCATCAGCAAAACACCGGTTTTTAACCCCTGGCCAATGCCTTGTTTGCCGCTTTCCGTCTATCTATAGAGGTACCGCGGTACCTAACCGGCGGAAATGGCATCTCCGAACCGTCCGGACGAATCTATTATTGAGTTGGGGTAGGCAATGAAAACCAGGGTCCAGCGTAAGAGCGCGGTTCTCCTCAAGATGCAGTCGCTGGGAACATTGGTGGGCGAGTCTGCTTTCCGGCCAATGACTGGAGAATCCAAGAAGCCCATCCTCGTTTCACCTGGAGAGCTGGGTATCACGTTCATTGGCCACTCGTCGTTTTTCATACAGATTGGCGGCCGCAAAGTGCTCATCGATCCCGTCTTCGCCGAGCGGCTTATCGCCTTACGCCGCCTGCGCCGGCCGGGTGTGAAGATCAAGGACCTGCCGGCCATCGACATGGTGCTGCTCTCCCACGCGCATATGGATCACCTCAACCGGCCGTCGCTGCGCCGCGTTGTCGCTCACAACAACAAGGTCTCCGGCCGGGCGCCCATCGCCGTCGTGCCCTGGGGAGTCGAAGACCTGGTCAAGGATCTTGGGTTTGCCCGGGTAGTCACCATGGAGTGGTGGCAGACGAAGTCGATCGGTGGCCTGGAGTTGACCATGACGCCATGCAAGCATTGGGGAGCCCGCTTTTTCAAAGACACCCATCGCGGCTTTGGCGGCTATGTGATACGGGGTGGCGGCCACGCCCTCTACCACTCGGGCGATACCGCCTATTTTGACGGGTTCACCCACATTGGGAAACGTCTCAAGCCTGAGGTAGCGCTGCTGCCCATAGGGGCTTATCGACCGGACAGCTATCGCGGGGTGCACACCTGCCCGGAAGAGGCGCTGCAGGGCTTCCTCGATCTTGGCGCGCAGCGCATGATTCCCATGCACTACGGTACTTTCCGGCTCTCCCAGGAGCCGATGGATGAACCGGTGGAGCGCTTGATGGCCGCGGCCAGGCTCGCCGGAGTGGCATCCTCGGTAAGCGTCTTGCCCGAAGGCGAGACGGACGTGACGCATCCAGTCACCGAGCCGGCCCGCAGCAGGCGCGCCGCCCAAGGCTGAGCCCTGCACTCAGTTCTGAAGGCTCACGTCGCCGCAGCCGGCATTAGCCTCCGCCACAGCCCCTGCAGTGCTTTGAACACCCATCGCACCATCAAAATCGAGACCAAAAGCAGAGCAATCACGAAACTTGCTGCGGCCCAGGGATGCTGGGTGGCAAGCCACGTGATGCCCACCGCGCCCACATCTTCACTCGCGCTCAGAGCAATGTTCGACACAGGCTCCGGGCTGGGGGTGACCAGCGCCCGCGCCGCTGTCTTGGATCCATGGGCCGCCAAGGCGATCGCAGCGCCCACTGCGGTGGCCAGCACCTGCATGCCCGGGCTCAGCTGGGTGGTGGCGCGGTAGGCCAGCAGCGCGGCCACCGGCACGCGAATAAACGTGTGCAGCGCGTTCCACAGAAGATCAAAACCGGGAATCTTATCGGCGACAAATTCTACCGAGAACAGGGTCGCGCTCACGCCAATGACCCACCAGTCTGCCAGCACCTCCAGACCCGGCGGCAGGACAACCCAATGCGCATGAGCCAGCAGGCCCAGCGTCAGGACCGTCGCGTAGACGTTCAGCCCGGCGGCAAAACTCGCGGCAATCACCAGGGCAGCAATGGTGCTCGGCGTAAACGTCGGCATGGTGGGCATTCTACAGCCAGTCAAACTTCTTGAGCATCCACAGCACGATTCCGGTCGAAACCACCATCATGCCGACCACGATCTCGGTGCCGTGATCAGATTCAAGAAACGGTAATCCTTTCAGGTTCATGCCGTAAATGCCGGAGATGACCAGCGCAGGGAGCGCTATGGTGCTCAGCACCGTCAGCACCTTCATCACCTGGTTGGTGCGGTTCGCCACGCTCGAGAGGTAGACGTCGAACGTGTTGTTGAGCAGGTCGCGAAGCGTCTCTACCGAATCCAGCAGACGCAACGCGTGATCGTAAACGTCTCGGAAAAATGGATACAACTCCGGCTGCAGGATGGAGCCGGATTCCCGTTGCAGCGACATGCAGGCATCGCGGAGATTGACCAACACCCGGCGCAGTTCAATCAGCTTGCGCTTCTGGTCGAAGAGATTCTCCAGGATCGCCGGAGAGGGGTTGTCGAGAACGCTGTCTTGCAGCTCGTCGATGCGGTCGTCGCTATGATCGATGGAGACAAAGTATGAGTCGACAATGCTGTCGGTGATCAGGTAAAGGAGCTTTGCCGGTTTTTCTTCCGGCCCTGCTTTCGTAGCCCGGTCAAACACCTCTTGCCCGACGCAGTTGCGATCACGGACCGTGATCAGGAAATCCCGGCCTACGAACAGGTATACGCTGCCAAAACCGATGTCCCCATCCTCTACTGTCTGAATGTACTTGAGGATCAGAAACAGGTAATTCTCTGTTCCTTCAGCCTTGAGCCGTTCATTGTTGCTGCGGCAGTCCTCAATATGTAATGGGTGGAGCTGAAACTGCGCGGCCAGCTCATCGAGTTTTGGGTCACTGGGATCGTCAAGGGCGTACCAGGACACAAAGACCCTCCTCTGGAAGAGCAAAACACGACTAGCCTAAGGTTAGGTTAAAACAGGCGAATCCGAACATCGGAGTTCACTATGCAGGCCCGGTTGGCGCCGTTAAGATTCAGGCAAGCCATGAAGTTTACCAAGCCGGATCTGCATTTGTTGGTTCTTTTTATCTCCGCCCTGGTAATGTTTGCGCTCGCGGGCGCCAGAGTCATCCAGGCTTCGAACGATTTCGTGCCGGTTTACACCGGGGCGCGATGCCTGCTCCATGGCTGCAACCCCTACGACCCGTCCCAACTGGAACTACAGTTTTATGAGGCGGGCGGCCACGCAGCCGAGCTGCCTTCCTGGCAAATTGACGTCCCCGTTTACCCGCCTTCTACCTTCCTGGTCCTCTCCCCGCTGGCGCTACTCAGGTTTCCTGTCGCTCGGGTGCTCTGGTTCCTGCTGAATGGATGCTTGCTTGTTACCGCTGCCCGGCTTATTCAGGTTATGAGCCCAACGCGGTACCGGTGGTTGACTACCATACTGGTTTCCTACTTCGTGATCACTGCAGAAATCGTGCTAGTACTTGGCCAGCCCGCGGTGTTTGCTATTTCGCTCCTGATCATTGGCAGTTACTTCTTTCTAAGTGATCGTTTTCTCCCTGCGGGCGGCCTCCTGTTTCTGCTGAGCCTCGCGGTCAAACCGCAAATCGGCGGCCTGATCGTGCTCTATCTGTTAATCAGGAGAGTTCACTGGCGCTACGCTGCGATGGCTATGGCTGGCGCGGGTGCTGTTTTGCTTTCTGCAATTTTGATTCTTGGCCATCATCCGCGGAGTGCCGGATGGGCTTCCACTCTTCGCGCGAATCTCTCTGCCACGTTGAGCCCGGGCGGTAGTGCTGACCCGCGGCCGGAAAATCAGCAAGCCATCGGCGACCTCAACCTGCAAACCCTGACCAGCATCTTCTTCCGAGAAGCGCACACATTCAATGCCGTCGCCTACTCCGTCTTCCTGGCTCTTCTTGCGCTCGGAATCTTCGTTGTGCTCCGCACCAGTGCCAGCCGGGAAACGCACTTTATTTCTCTCGCTGCTTTGTCGGTGCTATCGCTGATGCCCGTCTACCACCGCTTCTACGACACCCGGCTGCTTCTGCTTTCCATCCCGGCTATTGGAATCGTTTTTCAGAAGCGCCGCCTGCTAGGCGCTCTCATCGCACTCCTCACCCTGCTGGCTACTATTTCCGTTCAATACCGGATCCAGATATTTCTTCTGCAACAAGCAAAGTGGCAAAATGTCCTGGCAAACAAATTCCTATTCATCCTTTTGCTGCGGCAGCAGAATTTGGAATTGCTAATCCTATTCTGTCTTTACGTGCTTGTGATGTTTTCCATCCGCTTCCCTGCTTCTGTAGGCCAACCTCAGTTCCCTGCAAAAGAAAAGTGGGTGGGGGTTGCAGCTTATTTTCAGAGAATCTTTTTTCCGAAGGCGGAACAGATTAACTCCACCGCTAATTCAGCGGTTCGATTGCGCTCATCGATGACCGGGTTCACCTCGACAACTTCAAGGCCCAGCAATCGTCCATGATCGGCCAGTATCTCCATTGCCAGGTGCGCCTCGCGATAGGTGGCTCCGCCGCGTACCGGCGTGCCCACACCCGGCGCGTCTTCCGGATCAATCCAGTCCATGTCCAGGGACACGTGGTACCCGGCCGTGCCTCGCCCGGCGGCGCGCAAAGCCTCTTCCATTACGGTGCGCATACCGCGCTCGTCGATGTCCCGCATGGTGTACACCTCGGCGATGCCGGCGCGCCGGATATTCTCTTTCTCCGTTTTATCGATGTCCCGTACGCCAATCAGCACCGCGTTCTCCGGAGCAATCTTGGGCGCCCAGCCGAAAATATCCGACAGACTCGCCGGACCCAGGCCGAGCAACGCCGCAAGGGGCATGCCGTGTACATTGCCGCTGGGGGATGTTAAGGGCGTGTTGATATCGGCATGGGCGTCGATCCACAGCAAACCAATCTTCTGGTTATGCCGGCGATAGAACTCGGCCACCCCGGACACCGACCCCGCGGCCACCGAATGATCCCCGCCGAGAATCATCGGAGTGACGCCCTCCTCCAGGGTCTGCAATACGATGCCGGCGACCCGCTCGCACGTCTCACTGATCTCTTTAAGGTATTTGGCGTTCGCTTCGCCGGCGTTACGCGTCTCCGCGATCGCCACACCCACGTTGCCGCCGTCGCTGACCACGTGGCCCAGCGACTCGAGCCGGGCCTCAAGGCCTGCCACCCTGACCGCGGAAGGCCCCATATCCACGCCGCGGCGCGATTGACCCAGGTCGAGCGGTACCCCAAGGATGCGGATCTGGCGCGGCGGGAGCGACTGTACTCCGCCGTGCAAGAGACTGCCGGGATTCCCTTCTTTTGCCATTACGGGTAGATCCGGTTAAGGGTTCGCGCGAACGGGATTGTTTCCCGCACGTGCTCCAGGCCGCACACCCACGCCACCACCCGCTCAATGCCCATACCGAATCCGGCGTGGGGAACAGAACCGTAGCGGCGCAGATCCAAATACCAGGAGAAGGCCTCGAGCGGTAGATTATGCTCTTCAATCCTCTTCTTCAGCAACTCGTAAGAAGCCACACGCTGCGAACCGCCGATCACCTCTCCATAACCCTCCGGCGCCAGCACGTCGACGCATAAGGCAAGGTTCGGGTTCTGCGGATCAGGCTCCATGTAGAACGCCTTGACTGCAGCCGGATAGCGGTGCACCATCACCGGACGGTCGAACTGCGAGGAAAGATAGGTCTCATCGGGGGACCCAAAGTCATTGCCGTAAGTAAATTTCTGCTCTATCTCACCGCGGGCGAAAGCACCGTCCAGCATCTCCACGGCCTGGTCGTAACTTATCCGCGGAAACGGCGTCTTCACGGCCTCCAGCGCGGCCGTGTCGCGAGCCAAAACTTTAAGATCAAGCGCTCGCCGGGTCAACACCCGCTCGACCAGGAAGCTGAGAAACTCCTCCGCCAGCACCATCAAATCGTAGAGGTCGGCATAAGCCATCTCCGGTTCCACCATCCAGAACTCAGTGAGGTGGCGCCGGGTCTTTGATTTTTCCGCGCGAAACGTAGGACCGAAGGAATACACCTTCCCCAACGCCATGGCCGTGCTCTCGATATACAGCTGGCCGCTTTGTGTGAGGAAGGCCTCCTCGCCGAAGTACTCAACCGGGAACAAGGTACTGGTCCCTTCGCAGGCAGCGGGCGTGAGGATGGGTGGATCGGTGAGTACAAAGCCGTGGTCGTCAAGATAATCGCGTGCCGCCTTGATGATCTCTGCACGAATACGCAAAATCGCCGACTGCCGTGGAGTACGAATCCACAGATGCCGGTGCTCCATGAGGAATTCGACTCCGTGCTCCTTCAGCGTGATCGGAAACGGATCTTCTTCGCTCACACGCTGGACTAGCTCGACATTGTCAACGTCCAACTCATAGCCGCCGGGGGCGCGCTTATCCGCTCTCACCCTGCCGGTCACGATGACGCTCGATTCCTGGGTCAACCCGCGCACCCGCTCAAACACTTCCGGCGTCACTGCGGCCTTGGGCACGATGCCCTGCACTGTCCCTGTTCCATCGCGGAATATGGGAAACAGAAGCTTCCCGCTTTCGCGCATGTTGTAGAGCCATCCCCGCAGCGTGACCGCTTTTCCTTCATGCTGGTTCAGGGTTGCAATCGTGGCCAGAGGAGCAGCCACCGCTTCGTTCTGATTCACGTCTGTCATTTCCACCTACAGCTCGAGCTTCTTGAAGGTCTCCGCAGCCCGGCCGGCCACGTGCTCGGGTGTTTCCTCGGGCAAGTAATTAATCTCCAGCACGAAGGCAGATAAGTCAGGCGCTGTGCGCAGCTCCTGCATGGTCTCCGCCCAGGCTATCGTTCCGTCCCCGGGCCAAAGGTGCTCGTCCTTCTGCCCATGGTTGTCGTGAATGTGTGTGGACCGGATCAGCGGCTTCAACTCGGCAACGGCTGCGGGGATGCCCCCTCCGATGTGGGCGTGACCCACGTCCAGGCATACCCCCACATCTTTGAAGTGGCCAATCCGTATGATCTCTACCAGGTGGAGCGACTCAGTGACCTCGTTCTCAATATTCTCCAGCAGCAGCTTGACCCCCAGCGGCCGCGCGAACGCCTGCAGATGTTCGATCGCCGTCATGGCATGTTCCACGGTTCTCGGACTCCACATGTCCTCACGCTGCCCCAGGTGCAGGACCAGGTATCGCAGAGGCATTTCCTCCGCGGTTTCAAGGGCCCGTTTCACCTCGTCCATGGCGTCGATCCGGCGTGACTTTTCAGGATGAACGACATTCACCCCCGGAGCACCGCTACGGCCCATTTCTGTGTCCCCGAACATAGGCATGTGCATGGAGAAGGGCTCGACTGGATTGGCTGCGAACCACAGCGCAATCTCCTTAACATGAGGCTTGGAGGTGTAATCGAAATGCTGGCGCGCGGCAAAAATCTCGATGCCTTGCGCGCCTCCCTTGGTTAAGGTTTCCAGCAGCCCTGGGTGCAGCCGCTGGCGCAGAAAAACATGGGTCGAAATCGCTCTCAGCATTGCGCCGTTTCCGTCGTCCTCTCCTATCTTCTCACCGGCAGCGGAAACTGACTGGCTCACGAATCAGGAGAAACACCTCAAACGAGTTCATTTCATAGCTGGTTGCGCGGCCCCGATCTTTGCTGTCCCGGCACTCCATTGCGAGAAAGCCAAAGTTCGGTGCCCCATCCTTCGCGCTCTTTGCGAAGGGTGGGATACCACTGCTCCTGCACCGAAGCCCTTCCCCGCACATTCCGCTTATCCCACCCTTCGCAAAGAGCGCGAAGGATGGGGCACCCGTCGATTGGTGGCAGGGAAAGAGGCCAAAAAGCGCAGTCCTTCCTCCCTTAACTTGCAAGTGTTTGCTCGAGCTGACAAGGGGAGTCGTCCGGGCGAGCGTAGCCGAGGGATCTGCAGTGTGCCTTGCCTGGACGCAAAGATCTCGTGGTTGAGAAGGCCTTAACTACCGGGAGGGGTGATCGCTGAAGAGAGAAAGCGGAGCCATTTCGTCCTGCAGGGAGTAATAAGGAACAGGCCGTGCCTGTAGCAGGCAATCGAGCACAGCCTCGGAGTCATAAGCAATGTGGGCCACCACCAGCCGCTTGCCGCCGGCCCCATGGATAACCACACCACGGTCACAGCGAATGCGATACGCCCGGACGTCCTTAAGTTCTTGCCAGGAGATACGGCTGGAGGGGCAGCGTCTCTCGAGCAAACCTTGCCCATCGAGGATCAACGGTTCAGGCCAGTCGGCCAACACCAGGGGGACCAGGAGAAATCCGAAACCGAAGGCGGTCCAGCCTGACCAGTGCGAGGTGCCAAAGGCCATCAGGAGTCCCGCTCCAAACGCGACGGCAACCATTCCACCACCCAACGCAATGTAATAAAGCAGAAGACAAGTGGGCTTCACCGGAATACGCCAACCGTCCACAGTCGGCTTAGGCTTCAACCCGAAGTTGGGCGCGATCAGGATCAACAGCCCGGCGACGCTCGCCAGGGCGGCCACGATCAATCCAACTTCGATCAGTCTCTCGGGGGAGGGCTGCATCGACTAGAGTTTCCACTCCCGCGAGGGTATTTGCAATAGTCAAATGCTGTCTAAGTTGACAAAAAGTACTGTGACAGTATCTTCCGACTTAGAATTGACTCAATGCCCACCCGTGTTCGGTCCCACACCAAGATCAACTTAGGCCTGGCAATCGGCCCTTTGCGCCTGGATGGGTTCCATCAGATCACGACCGTTTATCAGACACTCGCTCTCCACGAGTGGGTGACGGTGAAGGCTCATCCGGCTGACGCCACGTGTATCACGCTCACCAGCACGCATCCCCGCGTTCCTACAGATGCCACTAATACCGCGTGGCGAATGCTGGAACGCTGCCTCGAGCGGCTTCGCCTTCACGCGCGGGTCCACATCCACATAGACAAACAACTACCGCTGCAAGGCGGCCTCGGAGCAGGCTCGGCCAACGCGGTAGCCGCTCTTATCGGGTTGGAACAGGAACTTCATCGCCGGCTGCCACCCCCGGCCCGGCTGCAGCTGGCGGCCGAAATCGGTTCTGATGTGCCGCTGTTTCTGCTGGGAGGCGCAGTAGCCGGAGTAGGACGCGGCGAGGAGGTCTTCCCTCTGCCCGATATGCCGTCCTATCCTTGCGTTCTCGCCCTGCCGGCAACCGGCGTTTCCACCCCCCAGGCCTACCGCGACTGGGACTCGTTGACCCAACGCTCGTTGACCCAGGCAACCCCCTCAGATACACTAACTATGTTGAGTCGGTCGATCGCTGCTGCATTTGGCGAACCGCACTCCTCCGGTGTCTTCTCTTGGAGAGAAGACCGGGCCGAGGATCCGCTTCTCGCGCTTGTCCGAACCGGGATCGAAAACGACTTTGAACAGGTCGTCTTTTCTCAGTATCCCTCTCTCGGTGAAATCAAGCGCATTCTTGTGGGCGGCCCCAGCATGGAGGACGCGGCTCTCTTTGCAGGCCTCTCCGGGTCCGGATCAGCCCTTTTCGGGCTGTACCGCACCGCGGAAGCGGCAAAGGCGGCCTTCGAACGGCTGGAGCGGCATGGCGTAACCGGCCTGGTCACCAGCACGTTGCCTCGCAGCGATTACTGGCGCACTATGATGGTGGCAGACGCAGTTTAGAGCAGTTCGCAATCACGGTGGACTCGAAAAGATCGCGAGGTGTGGTTTTCCTTGGGCGAAAACCACGGAAAGGCCTGTCGCTTCGGGTTACACCAATTGCGAACAGCTCGAGCGCGTTCAGCCACACCCAGTTGGGCGATCGACTAATGGTAGGTCAAGTGCCTTTGGAGCACTTTGTCTAGGTTCGAATCCTAGTCGCCCAGCCAGCTCTTGCGGTTCCTGTCACGGCAAAGCACCCCGTGGCCCGACAATCAGGCGGAACAACCATAGCAAACCAGCTTGGGAGGTTCGTGTGAAGGGAGAATCCAGTGTTTTGACTGTTCCTGCCCCGCAACAAGAGGTGGGAAGCATAACCCAGGAGCAGGCAGCGCCGGGCAAGCCGAAACCGGAACGCAAGCGCACCGGGCGTTTGAGCGAAGACAAGCGGTTCAAGATCTTCGCCGGCTCCGCCAACCGCAAACTGGCCGAAGACATTTGTACCCATGTCGGGGTGACGCTGGGCGAAAGCAAGCTGCAGCGGTTTGCCGACGGAGAGATTTACTTTCAGCTGCTCGAGAACGTCCGCGGCGTAGACGTCTTTATCGTGCAGCCAACTTGTTATCCGGTGGATCAGCACCTGGTAGAGCTGCTGATCATGATCGACGCGCTGAAGCGCGCATCCGCCGGGAGAATTACAGTCGTTGTGCCGTATTACGGGTATGCGCGGCAGGACCGGAAAGATCGTCCTCGGGTGGCTATCTCGTCCAAGCTGGTGGCCGATTTGCTGACCACCGCGGGAGCCAACCGGGCGCTGTTCATGGACCTGCATGCGGCCCAGATTCAGGGGTTTTTCAATATCCCGGTGGACCATATGTTCGCCAGCCCGGTGATGGTGAGCTACTTTCGGGAGCTGAACCTGCCCGATCTTACGGTGGTTTCGCCGGATGCGGGCGGTGTGGAACGGGCGCGGTTTTTCGCCACCAAGATGCAGGCTCCGCTAGCCATCGTGGATAAGCGGCGAACGGACTTGAATGTGACCGAGGTGATGAATGTGATCGGCGATGTGCAGGGAAGAACCTGCCTCATCATCGACGACATTATCGACACGGCCGGCACGCTGGTGAAGACGGCGGCAGCATTGCTCGAAGCAGGGGCAGTCAAGGTATACGCGGCGGCTTCGCATCCAGTGTTATCGGGGCCGGCCATCGAACGCATTAGTAGTTCGAAAATACAGGAAGTGATTGTTACCGACTCCATCCCGCTGCGCGAAGATGCGCAGAAGCTGGAGCGGTTAGGAAAGATCAAGGTGCTCTCGGTGGCCGGCCTGTTAGGCGCCACCATTGAGAGCATTCACATGGAGACGAGCGTTAGCTCGTTGTTTAGTTAGGAGAAAAGTATGGCTGAGCAGGAAGTGGTCGCAGCAAAGCCCCGCGAGGGTAAGTTCAACAAGAATGCAGCCCGCCGGGTACGCGTCGCCGGTATGGTTCCGGGGGTCCTGTACGGGGCCAAGGAACCGGCGATTGCGGTGGAACTCGATCCCAAGCAGATTACCCGCATTCTTCATTCGGATTCCGGCCACAACACCATTTTCGACCTGGAAATCGGCAGCGGCCGGACCAAGGCGATGATCGTCGACTGGCAGTACGAGCCCATCAAGGGCAAGCTCATGCACATCGACCTCAAGCGCATTGCCATGGACAAGGCGATGCGGGTCAAGGTACCGATTCTGTTGGAAGGTACACCAGTTGGCGTAAAGATGCAGGGCGGCATTCTGGACCAGGTGTTGCGCGAAGTCGAAATCGAGTGCTTGCCTGGCGACATCCCCAGCCATATTGACGTAAATGTCACCGGCCTGGGCCTGAATAGTTCGATCCGCGTGGCGGATCTGCCGCACGACGGCAAGATCAAGTTCATTACCGACGAGAATGCTACGGTCGCTCACGTCGTCGCCATCAAGGAAGAAGTAGCCCCGACCGTGGATGCGGTGGTCGCGGCGGCTCCGGCGGAGCCGGAAGTGGCCAAGAAGGGCAAGACCGAGGCTCCGGATCCGGCTGCGGAAAAGGGCGGGAAGAAGTGACCAGGCTCTGAGTGGACGGGGAGAAGCAAGGGCCGGCCCTGGTGGTTGGCCTGGGAAACCCGGGTATCCGGTATCAGTTCACGCCTCATAATGTCGGCTTTCTGGCCATTGATCGGCTGGCGGAGCAGGGTGGCGTGGCCGTAAGCAACCGCCGCTGCCGGGCTTTAACGGCTACGGTGCGGATTGCCGGCAGAGACGTGGTCCTGGCGAAACCCGAGACGTATATGAACCTGAGCGGCATCTCGGTTCAGGCGTTGGTGAACGAGTTCGATGCCGACGCAATGCGCGACCTGATCGTGATTTACGACGAGATCGCGCTCAGCCTGGGCTCCATAAGGATTCGGGAGCGGGGGAGTGCAGGCGGCCATAACGGGGTCAAATCCGTTTCTAGTGCGCTGGGCACGGAAGAATGGCTGCGGATTCGTATCGGGGTTGCTCCTCCGGACGACGACGCAGCCGAGAGCGCGCGGCGGGGGCGAAAGGATTACGTGCTCACCCCCTTTCGTAGACCGCAGCTCGTGGTCCTGGACGAAGTCTTGGATCGCACAGCGCGGGCGGTGGAGATGGTGCTGGTCAAAGGAGCTGGGCCGGCAATGAACGAGTTCAATCGTCGCGAAACAGGCGACGACGATGGAAAGATTGGAGACTAGGTATGCAACGCACGTACGAAATCATGTTTATTGTTCGTCCTGACATTTTGGACGAGGACCTCGACAAGCTGATCGCCGGCCTGGAAGCAAATATCACCCAGGGTGGCGGTAGCATCAAGTCGCTGGAAAAGCTCGGCCGCCGCAAGCTCGCCTATACCGTCAAGAAGTTTAACGACGGCAATTACGTGCTGCTGACGATCAATGCCGACGGCTCGCTGGTCGGCGAGATCGAGCGCCGGCTGCGCGTTTCCGAGCCGGTCATCAAGTTCATCTCCGTCCGCATGGACGAAGAAGAGAAGCGAGTGGCCAAGATCAAGGCTATCCGCGCCACGCGTAAGAAGCTCAGCGCTCAGCCGGCGGCCACTCCTTCGGCTCCCGTGGAGCCTGCTGCTGCGCCCGCACCCACAACCGAAGCGGCCAGCGCCTAAGATTTATTCGAGAGGAAGAGGAAAATTATGGCTGACGAAATCAGCACGCCAAGCGCACCAAGCAGTTCCCGGCCCGAAGGTTCTGGGCCTGGCGGCCCCGGCGGACGCACTCCCGGTGCTCGCCCCAGTGGCCCTGGCGGGGGAGGACGGAAGTTTTTCCGCCGCAAGAAGGTTTGCAAGTTCTGTGTCGAGAAAATCGATGCCATTCATTATCGCGACGTACGCCTGCTGCAGCAGTTCGTGGCGGAGCGGGGCAAGATTGTGCCTCGCCGTCTGACCGGCGTCTGCACCACCCATCAGCGTGGGTTGGCGCGTGCCATTAAACAGGCTCGCAACATCGCGTTGCTGCCCTTTGCAGCGCGGTACTAGGCAAGGAGATTGGTGATGGAAGTCATTCTGAAAGAAGATGTCAACAAGCTTGGCCATCGCGGCGATGTGGTGAAAGTTGCTGACGGCTATGGCCGCAATTTTCTGCTGCCGAAGAAGCTCGCCATGGAAGCGACCGCTGCCAACAAGGTCGTGATTGAGCAGATGAAGCAGTCTGCGGTGCGCCGCTCTGCCAAGGAAAAGGGCGAGGCGGAGCTATTGGTGAATCAGCTCAATACTGTTGAGTTGGTTTTCGAGCGCAAAGTAGGTGAGAACGATCACCTTTTTGGTTCCGTCACAGCCGCCGAGATCGCCCATCAGCTGGAGCAGAAGGGCTACACCATCGACCGGCGTAAGCTGCAGCTGGAAGAGCCGCTGCGGCAGCTAGGCGAGTTCCACGTGCCGATCAAGCTGCATCGCGAAGTAACAGCCCACATCAAAGTAACCGTCAAGGCAGAAGAAGCAGCCTAAGCTCCGCCTCTTCCGCTCAAACCTCTCCCCGAGAACCAACGTTCTGAACGACAGTTCGGGTGCCCCATCCTTCGCGCTCTTTGCGAAGGGTGGGATAAGCAGAACATGCGGGGAAGGGTCTCGGGGGCAGAGCGGTGGTATCCCACATTCGCAAAGAGCGCGAAGGATGGGGCACCCGAACTGTCGTTCTCACGTAGCAGTTGTCAGCGGCCGAAACTCAAGCGCATGGCTAACTGATCGGGTAATCCCGCGCGCATGATACGCATTTGCGCCAGCCGGAAGTCGTAAGGCACGCGGCGGAACTCCACCACCATGCGCTCATCGTCGTAAAGCGCAAACGCCGCCCGCCGATCGTGATCCCGCGGCTGGCCAACCGAACCGGGGTTAATCAAATATCGCGCTCCCGGAACCAACACCAACTCCGATACATCAGGTTCATCACTGCTGGAGTAGACCGGATCCAGCTTGAACCAGTCCTCGCCATGCTCGGCAAACCCACCCTGCAAATGTGTATGGCCGAAGAAGTTAATGCGGGTTTCCGCTTGCTTGAGCGGCAGCCGCGCGTCGCGCACCGACAGCAGGTATTCATCCTCATCCAGGTAGGAGCCGTGCATGCAGCTCACCTGGGGACCATCCGGCGTAATCGGTCCTCGAACCATATGCTGTAGCCAATCGATGTGCTCCGGAGTAAGCACCTGCCGCGTCCATCGGGCGGCTCGGCTGGCCACTGGATTAAAATCCTCGAGCGAGAGCTGACCGCTGCAAGCGCGGTCATGGTTTCCGCGGACAAAGGTCGTGCCCAGACCGCGAACCCGCTCAATCACCTCATTGGGCGCCGCTCCATAACCAACCACATCGCCGAGGTTCCACACCACATCGTGCTCTGGCGCAGCGTCAAGGACCGCCTCCAGGGCATCGATATTGGCATGAATGTCGGAGATGAGGAGAGCGCGCATACAAGTCTGTCGCGGCGCTGGAAATCAACCGCAAACGACCAGACTATCAGACTCATCAGACACCGCGCACCCAATGCCCGGGAGCCTGCTCCACCAGCGTTCCGGCCGCATTGTCCGCTGCCTCCAGGGTAGCCAGCGGTTGATCCCGGTCCGTGGTGAGCGTGGGGACCGCCCCCAGCAGGCTCCTGGTGTAGGCATGGCGGGGATGGAGGAACACCTGGTCGCGGGTTCCGGTCTCGAGCAGCATGCCTTTGCGCATCACCGCGACCCGGTCCGCGATTTGGGCTACAACCGCCAGATCATGGGAAATGAACAGCATGCCCAGGCCGTTACGCTGTTGCAGCTCTTTGAGCAGAAGCAATATCTGTGCCTGCACGGTAACGTCCAGGGCAGTAGTTGGCTCATCGGCAATCAAAAGTGACGGCTGGTTCACCAGAGCCATGGCAATCAGCAGGCGCTGGCGCTGGCCGCCGGAAAACTGGTGGGGATAATCGCGCACCCGCAATTCCGGCTCGGCGATCGACACCGCCGTCATCGCCTTCACGACCGCGTCGCGGACCTGGGTCCGGTTCAGCGCCGGCTGATGGGTTTCGATTGCCTCGGCAATCTGCCGCCCTACGGGCATGACGGGATTGAGAGCCGTCATCGGTTCCTGAAAGATCATGGCGATTTTGCGTCCGCGATAGTGACGCATTTGTTCCGGCTTCAGGGCCAGCAGATTTTCGCCTTGAAAGCGAATCGTGCCTTCCACCCGCGCCGCTCCATCCAGCAACCGCAGAATGGAAAGAGAAGTGAGCGATTTTCCCGATCCTGACTCGCCCACCAGTCCCAGGACCTCGCCTTGCAGGACCGAGAAGCTCAAGTCGCGGACGACCGCCTGGTCGCGAAAATAGATCGAGAGATGATCAACCTCAAGCAGTGGGGCCACTGGCCAAGATTACAACACCACGGGCGAACGGCTTGAAGGATGCGGGCTTGTCACGCCGCGGCGGCCTCCAGACATTGCGTGGGTGGCCCAGGTCTCGCTTTTGAGACCGGGGTTTGTCCTCGCAAGGGGTCCTGGCCGGAACATCCAGGTCTCAAAGGCGAGACCTGGGCCACTCACGCAAATGTTCCTCCGCGTTCAATTCCGTCCCCAATGCGAACCGCAACGGTTGCTAACGCAACAAGCCCTTGGCCTTAGCCAAGGGCTTGTCTGTGCTTCAAATACGAGTTTACTTGCCAGTGCCCATGGTAATACCGCCCGGCGTTTGCTGATTCTTTTTCTCTTCGTTGGCCTTGCGGGTAGCCATGGTCTTATCGCGCCATTGATCAAACATCGCCATATCCTGCTTGTGCGCAGCTTCATCGCCGCAATCAAGGTCGGCCTTGCGGCGATAGAGCAAGCTGAGGTACGACATGGCATCATCGTACCCGGGACGAAGATTGACGGCTTGCGTCAACTCCTTAATGCCCTCATCCACAATCGGCCCATTCTGTTCGGCGAGCTTTTGGCAGGCGGCCTTGTCTTTGATCATGTCGCCGTTATCCTGCATTCCCAGGCCGTTACGAACCGTGATCGCATTCTTGTAGGCGACCCGCCAATCCACAACCCCGATGGTGTAATGCGCAACCGGGTCATTCGGATCCACTTCTGCGACCTTTCTCTGCCACTCCTTGGCCTGGTCGGTCTTGCCGGTGTTCAGGTAGACCGCGGCAATTCCTCGCAAGGCATTCAGGTCCTTCGGGTCCTTGGCCAGCACCTGCTGGTAGGCATTCACCGCCAGCTGCGCGTTCTTCGTGTTCTCAGGCGTGTTCGCGTCCGGAACTACCTGCTGGGCGTACGCGGTTGCGAGATAGAGAGGCGCATTCTCCAGCGTAGGGTCAAGTCGTTCCGCATTCTGGAAGTGGTCGATCGCCTCTTCGAATCTGGCGTTCTTGTAGGCCTGAACACCCTTAATCAACTGATCACGAGCCTGCAGCTTACTGCACCCGGTAACCATGGTCAGCAGCGACAGGGTGGCGACCGCCAGCACCGGAATATATGCGCTTCGCTTCATTCTGGTTTGAATCTCCTTATGTTTGCCGGGTTGCGCCTTGATCTGCTTCAAGCTCGCCCCGGCCTGCAACGCGAGGGGAAAAATCTCCGCGCAGTGATTGTAACTGGTTTCCGCCTAGTGGCAAGTCCTCGCCAAAAAACAAAATCCGCGGCTGCTCCATGAGCATCCGCGGATCGTGGTAGAAATCGTCGATGTTCTCTCGTTGCGGCTCATCAGCAGGGTCAGGCAACCTTTCCTTCCATCCCACCACGCCCGTGAACGGCGTGCTGGACACCATGGCCCGGCCTGCGACAGCTAAACAGCGTTATTGACCCGCTGCAACCTTAGGAGTAATGAGGCCGATGTGGTCAACGCCTGCCTCATGGCCAATATCGAGAACATCCGCCACGGCGGAGAAGTCGAGTTCAGGATCGCCCTTGATGAACATCACCTTCTCCGCCCGGGTGGCAAAAATCCCTTCCAGCTTATTCAATAGATCTCCGTGAGAAATGTCCAGTTCATTGATCTTGTACCCCGGAACGCCTCCCCCGGCCCGATGCGTGATCTGGACCACGATGGTGCGGTCGTTATCCTGCTGCTTCTGCGGCTCTTTAGGTGGCTGCGGCACCAGGGCATCCAAACCCCTCGGCGTCACCGGCGTGATGACCATGAACACAATCAGCAACACCAGCAGAACATCGATCATGGGAGTTACGTTGATGCTTGCATTGAGCCCACCACCACCGCCTGTATCAAATGCCATTTTGTGTCCCTCATTTCCGAATTCTTGTGCGCGTTAGGTCGACGGCCTTACTGTCCGGCCGGCGGAGTAGCACCAGGGATGGTTGTCTCCTGCCGGCGATCGGTCAGCAGTCCTACCTGATCCACACCAGCGGTGCGAACGTCGTCAATCGCATCCATCACCGTGCCGTACTGCGAGCGGGCGTCGGCGCGCATGAAGATTTGCTTCTCGGTCTTGTTCTGCAGCAGATCAGCCACCTTAGCCCCGAGATCCGCCATGGATACCTGGTTTTGTCCCAGGTACAACTTGTTGTCCCGCGTAACGGCCACCACCACCGAATCTTCCTTGTCGGCATCCGGCATGGAGGTCGGATCGGTAACTTTGGCCAGTTCCACGTTTACCTTATTTTGCAGCATGGGTGTGATGACCATGAAAACGATAAGCAACACCAACATCACGTCCACCATGGGAGTGACGTTGATGTTCGAATTAACCTTGGCGCCTTCGTTTCTAACTGCGATTGCCATTATTTTGCTCCGTGGGGTCAAGCCGCTATAGCGTTTTCAAAGTGAGTGCCTGCATCTTAACTCGCCCGCACTGACTATGAAAACGCTCCAGGCTGCCCACCTTCAAGATTAGGTCCGGTGGAAACCACCAGGTTGGAACGGAGTGTGTCCGTTCCAACCGGTGCAGGATTCCCGCTGTTGAGTGGCTTGCGACGCGCCGTTTAGCGGCGGTGGCTCTGCTTGATGAAGTAGTCGATCAATTCGCTGGAGGAATTGTCCATCTCCACGTCGAAGGCTTCCACCTTACCAGTGAAGTAGTTGAAGGTCATAACCGCGGGGATGGCAACCAGCAGCCCGAAAGCCGTGGTGACCAGCGCCTCGGAGATACCGCCGGCCACTGCACCGATACCGGAGGTCTTCTGGGTTGCGATCTGTTGGAAGGCGTTCAAGATACCGACCACCGTTCCGAACAGTCCGATGAAGGGAGCCGTGGAACCGATGGTTGCCAGACCGCCCAGTCCCCTCTTCAGCTTGGCATGGACAATGGCTTCGGAACGCTCAAGTGCGCGCTTGCTGGATTCGATCTGCTCATCCGTGATGGCGCCGCCACTGCCGAAGTTGCGGAATTCCTGCAGCCCAGCGGTGACCACTTCAGCCAGATGAGACTTCTTATTGCGGTCAGCAACTTTCACTGCTTCGTCCAGCTTGCCTTCCTTGAGAGCGCCGGCAACGCGGGGCGCGAACTCCCGGGACTGCTTGCGAGCCGCACTGAAATAGAGGGCGCGGTCAATGATCACAGCCAACGACCAGATGGACATGATGAAGAGAACCGCGACAACAGCCTTGGCGGCGGGTCCCATGTTGTGCCAGAGGTCCATGGGGGAGAAGCCAACGGTTTGTCCGGACTCCTGAAACATAAACATACCGAGAGCTGCCTGATGGGCGAGGTGAGCGAGAATCACTGAATCTTTCCTCCTACGGAAAACTTTCGTTATAGCTCTGAAACATCCAGATGCTAGCACTGGGCAACTTCGTTCCGGAATGACCCGAAGTGGCCACGAGGGGGATCAGCGGCTACCACCTTTGATCGCGGTAGCCGGCAGGTCCGGTTAGCCGCCGAGGTTGAAGACTACGTTGACGGTAGTCTCCACTTCGACCGGATCTCCATTGAGCAAATATGGTTTGTAACGCCAGGAGCGAACTGCATCCAGTGCTGCTTGCTGCAGCATCGGGGGACCGCTGACGACTCTTAGATTTTCAATCGAGCCGGCCTTGGAAATCGTCGCCTGCAAAACGACAGTCCCTTGAATGCGGGCTGCTTTGGCGATCGCCGGGTACTGCGGTATGGTCTTCTGGAGCAAGTTGCCCTGCATGACGCCGGAAGAAATGCTCAGCTTCTTGGGGGGTGCGGCCTTGACGATCGGCGGGCCCGATCCGAGACCGCCGAGAATGCCGCCCATGACGCCGCCGGGAGTACCGCCGCCCATACCTTCCATGCCAGAGACACCAGCCATGGACGGCGGAGCCGACGACTCCTTAATCTGCTTGATCTCTTTCGGGATCTTGCTGGGTGCCTGCAATTGATTTTCGATCATCTCAGACTTGATCTTGACCTGGACCGGAGCCTGAGGTGGTGGTGGCGGGGGAGGTGGCGGTGGGGGCGGTGGGGCGACCAACAGGGTCGCCATCATCTGTGTGGGCAAGGCCTCTGGATGCAACAGCGGCCAGATAATCAGCCCGGCCAGGATGGCACCATTAATACAGAGGGTTACGATCGACCAATATTTACTCTTGGTTTTAAGCTTGCCACCAGACTCCATTAGAGAATCTTCAAACATCGCCTAACCTCGGGTATTCGTACTGTATCTACTTAGACACCAACGGGGCTTTTTTTGATCCCGATGGGTGATTGGCTTGCAAGGGTAACCTGTGCAAGCTGTGGGAAACATATAACACCCACCACCCATGGGAAGGCAAGCTAACAATTTTAGCTGCCCGTAAGCACTGGAATACCGCTCAAGAAAGCTGTTGGATTCAAGACGAAGGGCACGGCCGAAGCCGTGCCCTTCGTCTACAAGGCTTTCCCGCTAAGCTGTTAGACCCGGGCCTTCTTCCCCGCAGGCAATACCGCCTTCTTCCCTCGTTTCGCCCGCCAATCCTGGTAGGCCACCAGCATCGGCGCAGCCACCGCGATCGACGAATAGGTGCCGATAAGGATCCCGATCACCAGCGCAAAGGAAAAGCCATGAAGGACCTCGCCGCCAAACAGGTACAGTGACAAAACAGTCAGGAAGGTCAACCCCGACGTCAGAACCGTCCGGCTCAGCGTCTGGTTGATGCTGCGATTGACCACGCTGGTCAGGTTCTCCCTCCGGGAGATACGCAGATTTTCCCGAATACGGTCGAAAACAACGATCGTATCGTTCATGGAGTAGCCGATCAGGGTCAAGACCGCGGCGATCACCGTCAGGGTGATTTCCTGGTTGCTTAAGCTGAACGCGCCTATCGTGATCAGGGTGTCATGGAACACGGCGACCACGGCGGCCACCCCGTAAATCAGCTCGAAGCGGAACCACAGGTAAACCAGCATCCCGAGCAGGGAATAGAGGACTGCAAGCAGTGCCTGTTTGCGCAACAGAGCGCCTACCTGGGGTCCGATAATATCCGCCGCAAAAACATGGAAGCCAGAAAGATAGGCGCCTTGCTTCAATTGGTTGACGACTGCCGGGTCAGCCACCCCGTTCAGTTGGTCGATGCTGCTAAAGATACCGCCCAGGTCGCGGTCACGGTGATTAAGAATCGCCGTGGCTTGTGAGGCATACCGTTGTCCGGCGTCTGCCGCGCTTGCCAGGTGGTCGGGATCGTTCTGCTGGAGGAATTGGGTCAACGTGCCCTGGCTGGCATTGTCCAGGTCCAGCTTGCCGCGGTTCGCTGCCCCGGTGCCGGAGTAGTTCGTATCCAACGCCCCAACAATGGTCTCCCGCCCGGTATCGAGGGCTGACTCCTGGGTTTCCTTCTGCGCCAGGGAGATGGCTACCTGCTTCTGGGTCACCGTTCCATAGGTTTGGATGCGGCTGTCATGAATGCCGGCGCGGTCGATTGCCTGGCGAATCCGGTCGAGGTCGGGCGCCTGCTCAAATTGAACGTAGACGAGTGTGCCACCGCGAAAGTCGATTCCCAGCTTGATGCCATGCCAGAAAAGGATCGACAGGACTCCCGCTACGCTGAAGATCAGCGAAAAGCCAAGGAAATACCACTTTTTCCCTAGCCAATCAACGTTAACGTCATGAAACAGTTCCACTCTTAACTCCGCCTTACTGGTGCGCGACCACTATCCGATCGAAAGTGCTTCTCCCCGCTGCTTACGCTTGAGGATCGAATCAAAGATGTGGCGCGAGACAAATACCGCAGTGAATAGGTTTGCGAACAAACCAAAGCTCAAGGTGACGGCAAAACCCTTAACCGGTCCCGTTCCGAATAGAAACAGGATGATGGCCGATACGATGGTCGTCACGTGAGTATCGACAATCGTCACCCAGGCATGCGCGAAACCTTGGTCTACAGCCGCCGCGGCGGTCTTACCCGCGCGCAATTCCTCCCGGATGCGCTCGAAGATCAGCACATTGGAATCGACGCCCATACCAATGGTCAGAATTACACCGGCAATGCCAGGCAACGTCAGTGTGGCTTTGGAGAAACCCATGAAGCCGAGCAAAATGATCAGGTTCAGCATGAGCGCCAGATCGGCGTTGATGCCAGCTCCATGGTAATAAACCAGCATGAAAATCAAGACCGCCAGCATGCCGACGACCGATGCCAGGATGCCCTTGCGAATGGAATCCACGCCCAGGGAAGGTCCAACAACACTCTCCTGCAGGTAGTGAATAGACGCCGGCAAGGCGCCGGTGCGCAGCATGAGAGACAGGTTCTGTGCTTTCTCTTTCCCCAGCCCGGTAATGCGGCCCTGGTCGCGAATCGCCTGTTGGATGTTGGCCGCTTCCTGCACCCGGTTCTCGAGAACGATGGCCAGTTGCTTGCCTATGTTGGTGCTGGTGAACTGGTAGAAGCGGTCACCCGCGTTGCGGGTCAGGATGAAGGTCGCATCAGGCCGGCCATTCTCATCCACCGAGGGCTGGGCATCGCGGAAGTCATCTCCGGCCACGATGGGGACCCGCTGCAGAATATAGTATTGGCCCTGCAATTCGGGCTCACTCCCGCCATAGGCCATGACCACATCATCCGGCGGCACTGTCCCGCCAAGGCTTTGTGCCGCGGCCTGCTCAGTGGGGAATGGCCCGCTACCCACCACCAGGTGGATCTCGAGGCGGGCCGTCGACTGGATAATGTCGCGCACCCGGCTCAGGTCATCCACGCCCGGAAGCTCCACCAGGATCTGGTTGGTGCCCAGGTTGTATTCCTGAATTGTGGGTTCGGTAACTCCCAGGGCATTGATGCGCGTGCTGATGGTGTCGATCGACTGCTGCAGCGCGTGCTGCTCGATCGTCTGCACCTCCGTCTGCTTCATGGTCAGGGTCCAGCTGTTGTTGGGCCCAGACGACACCGTGTACTGGTTTCCGTAGCGCGAGTCGAGCAGGTTACGCACATCGCTCGCCTTGGCCGCTGGGGTTCCCTGAATTTGAATCACCGCCGGCTGCTTTGGGTCGGGCTTGAGCACCGAGCTGGCGGGGAAGCCACCCTGCTGCAAATCAGCCTGTATCCGGGCCACGGCATTATCGGTTTCCGCGCTCACCGCTTCGTCCACCATCACCTGCAACACCAGATGGATCCCGCCTTTGAGGTCAAGACCCAGGTGGATGCGGTCAGTCAACGCCTCTTTCCAGGCGGACGGCCCGATGCCCTTCGGAATGCCGAAGATGCCAAAGACGAAAACGAGAAGAACTGCAACGATCAGGAGGGTTTTACGCATGGGAAATAACGACTACTTGGATTCCTCTTGGTTAGTGGTCACGGAAGCGATGGCGCTCTTAATGACCTCCAGCTTGATGCCGTCGGGTGGGACGCGCAGCTGTACCGCGTCCTCTTTGAGAGAAATGATCGTTCCACGCATGCCGCCAGTGGTGGTAATCCGGTCGCCCGGCTTCAGGCTCGACAACATCTCCTGCCATTGCTTCTGTTTCTTCTGATTAGGGCGCACCAGCATCAGGTAGAAAACCGCAATGATCAGCAGGAACGGGAGAAAAGTCACCAGGCCAGGTGGGATCACGGGAGCCAGCAGCAAGGGAGTAAAAGTCAACGTACCATCCTCTAATTTCTTATCCAGCTATCTACTACAGCCTATCTGCCCCTGTTTGTCTACTGGACTGGGAGATCGCTGGAGGGGCCGACACGATCGGCTTGCGCGCGCACGCGGGCCAGCAGCGCAGGAAGGGTATCCGTGAAAATAGCATTTCGTACCGCTCGCATCGTGTCAAGGTAATAGGCCAGATTGTGCAGCGTGTTCAGCACCCCCGCGAGCGGTTCCTGGGCGGCCATCAGGTGGCGGAGATAGGCCCGGCTGTACCGGCCACATACCATGCAGCCGCAATGTGGGTCGGGTGGTTCCGGGTCTTCGGCGAAGCGCCGGTTTCTGATGTTCAGGCGGCCTCCGGAGGTAAACAGCAATCCATGCCGGGCGGCGCGGGTGGGAATGGTGCAGTCCATCATGTCCACCCCCATGGCCGCGTATTCCACAATCTCGTCCGGGTAGCCGACCCCCATCACATAGCGTGGTTTGTCCGCCGGCAAGAGAGGCAGGGTGCTCTCGATAATCTCCCGTGTCAGATTTCGAGGCTCGCCTACGCTCAGCCCGCCGATGGCATAGCCAGGGAAGTCCATCTCCACCAGCTGCTCGGCAGATTGGCGCCGCAAATCCGGATACATTCCTCCCTGCACAATGCCAAACAAAGATTGGGAGGGGGATTGGCCGCCGTGGCCATGCTGTTCAAAATGCTGCAAGCTGCGCCGGGCCCAGCGCAGGGTCAACTCGAGGGATTGCAGGGCACGCCCGCGGTCAGCCGGGTATTCCGTGCATTCGTCGAAGGCCATGATGATGTCAGCTCCGAGCGCCATTTGCACGTCCATGGAGTGCTCTGGCGAGAAGAAATGGGAGGAGCCATCCAAGTGGGATCGAAACCGCACTCCTTCTTCGCTCACCTTGCGTAACTCATTGAGCGAGAAAACCTGAAAGCCGCCGGAGTCGGTAAGCATGGGCCGGGGCCAGGCGATAAAGCGGTGCAGCCCACCGGCCCGCCGAATCAGCTCATGGCCCGGACGCAGATACAGGTGGTACGTATTGGCAAGGATGATCTGCGCGTCCAGCTCTTCCAGAAGATGTTGGGGAATGGCTTTGACGGATCCCGCGGTGCCTACGGGCATAAATGCCGGAGTCTGGACTAACCCATGGGGCAGGGTCATCGTCCCCCGCCGTGCCTGTCCACTGACGGCTTCTATCTGAAAAGCGAGAGACACTTCCCTGATTCTAATCAAAACCCCTCAATGCGTCGCACCGCGGAAACCCGGTTCTCCTCCTTGTCGGGCAGCAATTCCAGCAATTCCGCCATGGTCTGCTTCAGCACGGGGTGGCGCAACAGGGGAGCAATCTCCGCCAACGGGACCAGCACAAACCGGCGCCGTGCCAGGGCCGGGTGAGGCAACGTCAGCTCGGTGCTGGCGACCACGCAATCCCCCATCACCAGCAAATCCAAATCAAGCGTTCGCGGGCCATTTAACACACCATGATTGCGATCGCGGCCGAACTCCCTTTCAATGGCCAGCAATCCTCGCAGCAAATCGAACGGTTCCAAATCCGTCTCCACGGCAACAACTGCATTCAAAAACGGCGGCTGGTCCCGAAACCCCACCGGCTCGGTCTCGTAGAAGGAGGAGCGCGCCGTCACCGTCCCCAGGCGGCCCAGGCGATCGATGGCAAACGATAGAGTTTGTGCGCGGTTCCCGAGATTGGAGCCGAGCGCAATGTAAGCAACAGCCATTGAGTGGCCCTAGGATACAGCGGGGCACGATACGATGCCCTATGCGCATCGCCTTCTTCGGCGGGACTTTCGATCCGCCGCATTGCGGTCACATCGCCATCGCCCGGGCCGCCATCGAGCGGCTCAATCTCGACCAGGTTCTGGTGGCGCCGGTTGGCACGCAACCGCTGAAGGGCGGCTCCCCCCATTGCAGTTTTGAAGACCGGTTGGCTATGGTCAGGCTGGCTGTGGCCGGGGACCTCCGGCTCAACGCGAGCGATATAGACGCGCCTCTGCCGGGAGGTCAACCCAATTTCACCTTTGATACTCTGGAGCGCCTGCGTCGCCGGCTCCGGCCCTCGGATGAGCTTTTTTGCCTTGTGGGCGCCGATTCATTCCTCACTCTCAGGCAGTGGCATCGATCCACCGAGCTCTTGCTTTTTTGTGCTTTTATTGTGGGTGGCCGGCCTGGCTTCTCGCTCGAACAGATTAATGCGGCTCTGCCCACCGGGGTGAGGAACATCGCCGAGCACCGCGAACCCGGCTTCACTCGCTACACCCTTTCCGGAGCTTCGCAGCAAACCACAGCGCTGTTTCTACTTCCTGATCTGGACCAGGATATTTCCGCTACAGAGATTCGCGCCGCGTTGGCCGAGGGCGCGGAACAACAGACCGTGCTCGCCCCCGCGGTTGCCGAATACATTCGCTCCCACGGCCTCTACCGGCCGTAGGGATACCATAGAGACTACGAAAGGAGACACCAACCCGACCGAATGGCAACGACGGAAACGCGCCGCATGGTTTTGGCCGCTGCGGAGGCCTGCGAAGACAAAAAGGCAGAGGATACTCGTATCCTTGAGCTCGACGCGGTAGATGCCGGCTTTACCGACTTCTTCCTCATCACCAGTGGATCAAACGAACGCCAGACTCAGGCCATCGCGGACGAGATAGAGATCCGCCTGAAGAAAGATTTTCAAACCTACCCTAACTCGGTCGAAGGCCGGCGGCAGGGCGAATGGATCTTGATGGACTACGTCGATTTCGTAGTCCACATTTTTCTCGCCGAGAAGCGGACCTACTACGACATTGAACGGTTAAGGAAATCGGCCCAGACGGTGGACCTCAAGCAACTGAAAACAATGTTGGTAAAGAAGACAGCCGTGGCCCGCGCTAAGCCCGCTAAGAAGGCTGTCAAGAAAACCGTCGCCAAGAAAGCGGCGAAGGCAACCGTTACCCGCGGCAAGCCGGCTCGCCCAAAGGCAAAACGAGATTAGGCACTCTTCCCTTCATACCAACCGAACAAAGTCCCGTGAAAGGGGTTGGCTTTTCCCTCCACCCACCAACCACTACTGATCGGGTGCCCCATCCTTCGCGCTCTTTGCGAAGGGTGGGAAAAGAAGAATTTGCGGGGAAGGGCTTCGGAGGTAGAACTGTGGTAATCCCATCCTTCGCAAAGAGCGAAGGATGGGGCACTCGATCATTGTTTTCGCTGCGTCAGGAAATTATGCCGAGCCTTCAAATGCGCATCGGCATGATCACGTAGCGATATTTGAAATCATCCGCCGCATCTTCCGGACGCATTTGGCCAGCCGATTGCGCGTCTTTAAATTCCAGCCGCACTTCGCCGCTGGAACCGACAGCCCTGAGAAAGTCGATCAGGTAGGTCGAATTAAAACCAACCACAATCGAATCGAAGCTATAGGGAGTCTCGATCGTATCCTCCGACTCGCCGGATTCGGTCGAGGAAGAAGATATCTTCATCTCGTTCTGTTCCAGCCGGATCTTGATCGCGCCCGACCGCTCGTCTGCAAATTGCGCCACACGTTGGATGGAGCCCATCAACTCTTCACTGCGCACCACGACAAACTTGTTATTATCCCGGGGCAGCACAGCCTCGTAGTTGGGGAACTGACCGGTAAGTTTCCGCGTGGTGAGCACACGATGGCCCAGCCGGAAGAACAGGGTATGCTCATCATCATAAAAATCAAGCGATTCCGCTTCTGTGTCGGAGAGCAGGGATTGCAGCTCCGCCAATGCTTTGCGCGGGATCAACGTCTTTTTCTCTCCGCTGATATTCTTCAGCGATTCTCCAGCCTTCTCAATGTGCGCCAGCCGGTGACCGTCCGTCGCCACCATGGATAGCGACTCCGCTTTCAAAATAAGCAAAGCGCCGTTCAGCGTGTACCGTGACTCTTCATTGGAGATCGCGAAAATTGTTTTCGAGATCATACCCTTGAGCGAAGTCGCTGACAGTTGAGTCAGACCGGTCTCGGGAAACTCTGGCACCTGGGGAAAATTGGCGCGCGCCATGCCCACCATCTTGGTGTTGGAACGTCCGGAACGAATCTGCACCCAGTGGTTCTCCATCAGCTTGATGGAAATATCACCGTCCGGAAGCAGCTTGACGTAGTCGAACAATTTGCGCGCCGGGATGGTGCAAGCGCCGGGCTTCTTCACCTTGGCCGTGCAGGAGGTGCGAATACTCTGATCGAGGTCCGTCGCCGTGATCGTCAGGCGGTCGTGCCCCTCTCCCTCTCCCTGCGTTGCTTCCAGCAGAAAGTTGGAGAGGATAGGAATCGTTGTCTTCCGCTCGACAACGCTCTGCGTGGCACTCAGCTCACGCAGCAGGTCCTGACGGCTCACCGTGATTTCCATGGTTGCGGCTCCCTGTGCGACCGTTCTCTCCTGCTCAACCCCCGCGCTAAGCATGGTGTATTTGCCCCCTTGTCGGTTTGACTCACTCTACACCACTGCGAAGGCGCGTGAAAATCTCTCCCACGCTTCTTCCTGTGGATTCCCGGGTGCAAAACTCCTACTACGATAAAAACCAAAATTAATCCATCCCTTGTTAGTAGTAGTAACCGTTGTCGCCGGAAAAGTGGAAAGCAGGATGGAAACCCACTAGCCAGCGTGGATGACGGCGGTCCACGTTTTAGAAAACCCGTCCCGGCGAAAATGAAAAGCAGGAAGAGCGGTAAATCCCGCTGAGTTCAGTACTGTGTTGCCCACGGTCTGCACAGCGCGTTCGAGAAAGCCTGTGGAAAGCATCGGTGGCCAGTGCAAAGCGCGTTCTCAGGCAATACTGGAGCCTGTCTGCGCGACACAAGGTTTGCACATTAGCCCTCAATCCATCGCTACGGAGTACTCGGCGCCTTTTCCCACAACTCCTGATGGCGATCGTCGGAAAATAGAAGACCGGTGACGCGTCCGTCAGGACCTTTTTCGAAAGTCAGCCGGATGCTGCTCCCACTGGGATAGAAAAACCGGTTAGGCTGCTCGGGCAGCAACTCGGTTTGATCGCCGGTACGGTTCCGTGACATCAACTTGTTGCCTTGGCGGAAGATCGTTACCTGGGTCACGCCTGCATCGACGTATTCGCCCAGATAGGCGTCATAAATATTGGGGTCCAACTTGATGGGAGGGGCATGAATGGGGATGAGCCGCTTTTCCGAGTAGGGTTTCGTGTTCGGGATATCGGAGAGACGATGGGAGAGGAACCACTCAGGTAATTGCGGATCGACGTAGGCCCGGTCCCAGGCATTGTGATGGTAGTTGGCATATTCCCAAAACCGCACGTTACCGCCCCCCGCGCTAAGGGCGGCAAACATAATCTGCGACTGCGCGGGGGAGACCACGGGATCGTCTGCCCCATGAAAAATCCACACCGGTGTGCGGCCAATCGCCTTCACGTACTCAGGCACGAGTTCCGGCTGGTGCCAGCGTTGGGGCGCATAGGACCAGTAGATGCCTCCGCAAACCGGAGCGATGGCGGCGAAGTGGCCGGGATAGTTCTTGGCAATTTCCCAAACCCCGTAGCCGCCGAGCGACATGCCGGTGAGGTAAAGGCGATCAGGGTCACCGTGAAACTCCTTTACCTCGGCATTCAACGCCGCCATGGCCATAGCCATGATGTCCGGGTCGGTCCAATGATGGTGGTTATACGGGACTTGGGGCATGACCACCACGAACGGCCAGCGCTCGTAGTGGGAGCGCAGAGCATTGGGCAGTCCTACCTGCGTCTCGTCCAGCCCGTCTGAGCCACGCTCCCCCGATCCGTGCAGGAACAGGATGACCGGCCACTTCTTCTTGGGGGACCAGTCCATCGGCAGATAAACAACGTAATGGTAGGTGGTTCCATTCAGGGTGATGGTGCGGTTCAGAAATCCCGTATCCTGCTGGCGTGCGTGTGCGGCTGGCCCGAGAAGAAAAACAACACCGAGGACCACACCCGTCACCAGGTGGCCAGCCAACCAACGAAACATAGACTAGTTGAGCATACCGGGATGAACGCGAAGCTGAAAAGAAGTGATCAAACAGCAGGAGAGACCACCAGGGGTTCTTCAGTACCCTCCAACTCGCGGAATATAAGGTCAGTACCCGTCCTTCCCTTGTCATCCCGAGCGTAGCCGAGGGATCTGCAGTGCCTCCCGCCCAGACGCAGAAATTCCGGGAATGCTGTCACCCTAGCCGTTGAGGGTCTCGAGCAGCTTATTGATGGTCCGGTTGAGATCCTTATCGGCGCGTCGCTGCTCGTCGATTTTGGCGATGGAGTGCATCACGGTGGTATGGTGCTTGCCGCCAAACTGCCGCCCGATCTCCGGTAACGAGGCTTCGGTCATCTGCTTGGCCAGATACATGGCGATTTGCCGCGGAACCACCACCGAGCGCGAATTATTCTTCTGCTTCAGCTCTGCGACTCGCATTCCAAACTGTTCCGACACGGCGCGTTGAATCGCTTCGATCGTGATCTTGCGAACCTGCGTATCGATGAATTGCTTAAGGCACAGCTGGGTAGTCGCCAGGGTAAGCTCGGCCCCATTGAGCCGGCACCAAGCTAACAGCCGTACCATGGCCCCCTCCAGCTCACGCACGTTGGTGCGCACGTTGGACGCGATGAACAGCGCGATATCGGTAGGCAGCGTGACGTGCTCGCTCTCCGCCTTCTTCTGTAGAATCGCCACCTTGGTCTCCAAATCCGGAGGCTGAATATCAGCGATCAAACCCCATTCAAACCGGCTGCGCAACCGGTCTTCGATCTCCGGTAACTCCTTGGGCGGACGATCGGAGGCGATCACAATCTGCTTCATGCTTTCGTGCAGTGCGTTGAACGTATGGAAAAACTCTTCCTGGGTGCGTTCCTTTTGCGCCAAAAATTGAATGTCGTCAATGAGCAGCAAATCCACCGAGCGGAATTTGTCCCGGAAGCTGGTCATCTTGTCATAACGCAGCGAGTTGATCATCTCGTTGGTGAACTTCTCGCTGGAGACATAGCAGACCGAGCACTGCGGCTGGCGCTTCTTCACCTCATGCCCGATGGCATGCATCAGGTGGGTCTTGCCCATGCCGACACCGCCATAGATAAAGAGCGGGTTGTAGGCCTTGGACGGACGTTCGGCCACCGCTTCTGAAGCCGCGCGCGCGAACTGGTTGCCGTTGCCGATCACGAACGCGTCGAAGGTGTAGCGAGGATTGAGCTGCGCGGCAGTGGCCCAATCGAATTTGGCCTGCTGGGGAGCCGGCGCCGGTGGCACCCCGCGGCTGCCTGCTCGCTGCGCACCGGCGGAATGCGATGGGACTGGAGCGAACCCTCCATCCTCGCGTACCCGAACCGTGGTTGGGTCTTCCTGCGGGATCACAAACTCAACATCGTCAAATTCCAGATGGAACGCATCGATGGCTTCCTGAATCAGGTCCCCATACCGGTCGCCAATGTGTTGAAACTCGGGCGTGGGAACCCGCACGAAAAGCATCCGGCCGGTGATGTGGCTGAAGCGTGTCGGCTTAAGCCAGGTGTCAAACGATTGCCGGTTGACTTTCTTTTCGAGAGCACCCAGAATCCGCGCCCACGGATTGGGTACGGTGGGCGTGGGGGCGGTGGCGACAAAAGACATACGCTTCCTTCGTTCAAACGCCGACTGCCTGATACTTTCTGCAAAGTGCAAAGAAGCAAGCCCGCAGCGGAAGGTCCGTGCGTGCCATTGTAGCTCCTGTGCTTAGGAACTGCTTTGGGGGAATAAGCCCCTTCGCGAAAGTATCCAGATCGAAAGATCAGGTAGTGTGGACGTGCAGAAAATCAATCTTGATCGGAGCCGATACTAGCACAGTTACAAGGCCGCGCAACCTCTCATTTCCGGGCAAAGATTTCTTTCCTCCGGAGTTGCACCATGCGTAGTGAAAGCCAACGCCTCGGCCGCCTTCAGCCGCCGCCCGCTTGGCCCTTTGGCCTGAATCCGTTATACTTAAAGCTTGCCTTCAGGCATAAATTTTCAAGTGAGATCAGGAGCGCAGTGTTATGCCCAAGCGCACATTCCAACCTAACCGCCGCCATCGGGCGAAGACACACGGCTTTTTGACCCGAATGAAGACCAAGGCCGGAGCCGCCGTACTTTCCCGCCGCCGAGCCAAGGGCCGCAAACGTGTTTCCGTCAGTGCCGGCTATCGCGACTAAGACCTTACCAGTCCCGGGGAACTCTGTTGACGCTTCTTACCCAAAGCGACGCTCGGTTGCGCAAGCATGCCGATTATCAACGCGTATACCAGCGTAGCCGGAAACACTTCTCGCCTTCCATGACCTATTTTTTCGCTGAGCGGATCGCGGGTCCGGCCCTGGCTCCTGCGTCTGGACCTCGAGTCGGTTTAACCGCCGGCCGCGTCTTAGGCAAAGCAGTCGAGCGTAACCGCATCAAACGGCGCATGCGCGAAGCCGTGCGCAGGAATCTGGCTTTGCTGACGCGGGATGTCGATGTCATCCTCCACCCCAGGCGAACCGTGCTGACCGCGGAGTTCGACGGATTGCAGGGGGAAGTGTCGAGAATCTTCGCCCTGATCGAAAAGACCGAAAAGAAGCGTGATGTCTTCCATGTTTGACCTCTACCGGCGTTGGGTTTCCCCGCTCTTGCATTCTGTGAGCGGAGTCTCCGGCGCCTGCCGCTTCCAACCCACTTGCTCTGAATATGCTGTGCTTGCCGTGAGCCGTCACGGAATGCTTTACGGTGCTGCGCTCGCCCTATGGCGGGTGCTGCGTTGCCATCCCTTTGGCCGGGGTGGTTTCGACCCGGTCCCAGGCACCTACCCGGTCGCTCCCCTCCCCCCGTCCGTTCCGCACAGATGACCCCCGCCATTTACCATAAGGTTGTGGGGCCTGGGCGCAGCGGGTGGCGGGTGCCGCAAGATCGTACGATCGACAGGAATTCTCTTTGGCAGAAATAAAAAATCCTAATCAGCCGGGTGGTGGTGGGCAAGACTCACGTACGCTGCTCATTTTCTCCGTGGTCTTTGTCTTGATCTTTCTCGGCTTGCAATATTTCTCGCCCAAGAAAAAGACCCAACCGGAGACTCCGGCCGAGGTGGCTTCGACGGCACCGGCCAGAACACCGGCTACCACCACCCCTGTAACCTCGCCGGAGAATGCGGCACCTCAGTCCGCCAAAACCGCCACCCCTGCGGTGGTAGCCTCGAACGAATCCACCACCGTCGTCGAGAACGAGCTCTATCGCATTACTTTTTCCAATCGCGGCGGCCAGGCCATCTCCTGGATCCTCAAGAAATACAAAGACGATGCGGGCAAACCGCTGGACCTGGTCAACCAAAAAGCCGCGGCCAAGGTGGGTTATCCCCTCTCGCTCTGGACCTACGATGCAAACCTGCGCAGCCAGCTGGCCCAGGCGTTGTACGTGCCCTCGACGACAGGCACGTTGAATGCTCCCGGATCTTTGATCTTCACTTACTCCGACAACGGGCTGGAGGTGAAGAAGACATTCACCTTCGACTCGACCTACGTCGTGCACGTTGATCTGACGACGACCGATCATGGGAACCCGGTCACGGCCTTGGTGTCCTGGCCCAGCGGATTCGGCGATCAGGAGACGCTGCCCGATTATGCCGCTTCGCAGTTCGACACCATGCAGGGCGGCAAGAATGACAACCAGGCGGCCAAGAAGATCTCAGGGGGAGCCACCATTCCCGGGCCCTTTGAATGGGCCGGGGTGAGCGACCTCTCCTTCGCAGCCATTTTCCTTCCTGACACACCATCGCAGACCTTGCTCGTCGGTCTGCACGATGCGGTCGACGTACCACGCCATGGCAAAACGGATCAGATGGATCCCGCGTCTGTGCTCGGCGCCGCGATGGGCTCCGCTTCCGGGCACACCAGCATGCGCCTTTTTGCCGGCCCCAAGGTGATCGACGTGCTCGCGTCCGTACGGGCTACCTCGAGCGGCGGGCAGCCGGGACCCAGTCTTGAACCGGTCGTGGACTTCGGTTATTCGGGCATCATTGCCAAGCCTTTATTCCTGGCCTTGCGCTGGGTCCACGAGCACATTGTCTCCAACTGGGGCTGGGCCATTCTGGTTCTCACCCTGGTGATCAACCTGGCCATGTTGCCCACCCGCATCCAGATGATGAAGTCGGCTCTGAAGATGCAGCGCATCCAGCCGGAGATGAACGCGATCAAGGAGAAGTACAAGAAGTACAAAGCCACCGACCCCCGCCGTGCAGATATGAACAAGGAAATGTTCGATCTGCAAAAGCGAGAGGGTGTGAACATGTTTGGCGGCTGCCTGCCGATGCTGGTGCAGTGGCCATTACTTTTTGCGTTTTATCGCATGCTGCTGCATACCATCGAGTTGCGCCAGGCGCCCTGGTTGTGGATCCACAATTTGGCCGCTCCCGACCCCCTGCACATTTTGCCCGTCTTCTTTATCGTGACGATGTTCCTGGTGCAGTACCTGACCCCGTCGCCGGGCATGGACCCCGCACAGCAGAAGATGATGGCCTTCACCATGCCGGTCTTTTTCGGCTTCATGACCTGGAATCTTAGTTCCGGGCTGGCCCTTTACTGGGCCTTTGGCAACGTGATCAACGTGATCCAGCAGGCCATCATGAATCGCACCGGCGTTGGAAAGCAGATGCGCGAAATCGCCGCCAAGCGGGCCGCCAAACGCAGCGGCGGCCGGCCTGCGCTGCGCAAGGCTGGACTGGAACCGCGCAAGCGTCCGGAAATGGGCGGCTAACGTTTTAGTAATTTTTGACGCGGTTACCCCGCTCCAGATTTGATGACCTGCGCGGCTGACTTCATGGTATCCAAAGTGCGATACTAAACCGATGCCGATAGCTGACCACGCGGCTGCAGCTCAGAAGATTGCAGCATTCCTCAAGACCCTGACCACCACTGGCGGCCTAAGACTCAAGTACCGGATCACCGCCGGTGCAGGGGCTCGGGATCCCGACGGCCTCGAGGCCCGGGAGATTTATGTGGAGATGGCTGGCCCGGATGCAGTCCTGCTGACGCAGCGCGGAGGCGAGTTGCTGCGGGCGTTAGAGCACATTGCCGCCAAGATCGTTCGCCTCGAAGCGGAAGAGCACGACATCGTCTCCTTCGACGCCAACAATTTCAAAGCGCTGCGCGCGCGAGAATTGAAACTTGCGGCCGAGACGGCTGCCGAGCGCGTCCGCGGCACATCCCAGCCTTACAGCTTTGCTCCCATGAGTTCGCGCGAGCGCCGTATGCTGCACCTGGCTTTCCGCGACTATGCCGATCTCGAAACCGAGAGTAGCGGTGAGGGTTTGCGCCGTTTCGTCGTCGTCTATCCCAAGGGTGCGGTGCGGCAGAAGCCCTCGGGCGTGGGCGGCGCCGGGGCGCGGTCATCCAGACGAATGTAAGTTTGGGCATCGCTCGAGGCTCCATGCAGCCCGACCCACATGTCCACTACAAGAACGAGACCATTGTGGCCATCGCTACACCGCCCGGCCGCGGCGGTATCGGGATCGTGCGTCTCTCGGGACCTGACGCGACCCGTATTGCCGAGCCCATGCTCCGCCTGCGTAACCCTCTGGCCCATGCCCATGCTCGCTTCGCCGAGGTGCTCGACCTCGACACCCAGGAAAAGCTCGACGAGGCGGTGGTCACCTTCTTTGCCGAGCCTCATTCCTATACCGGGGAAGATGTGGTTGAGATAGCGGCGCACGGCTCGCCGGTAATTCTTGAGACCCTGGTGCGTCAGTCACTGGAGGGTGGAGCGCGACTTGCCGCGCCAGGTGAGTTTACTCAGCGTGCCTTCCTGAGTGGCCGCATCGATCTGACCCAGGCCGAAGCGGTGCATGACCTGATCGAAGCGCAGACGCTCTACCAGGCGCGAGTGGCAGCACAGCAACTGCATGGTGCGCTCTCGCGCCGCATTAAGCCCGTCAAAGAAGGGCTGGTTGCGCTGATCGCTTTGCTTGAAGCCGGAATCGATTTTGCGGAAGACGATATCGATGTGCTGCCCGGCACTGAGATAGTCAATCGGACGGATGAGCTTCGCGCCCTGCTCCAGCCGGTAGCAGATAGCTTTGCCCGCGGTCGCATTGTGCACGCTGGCTTGATGCTGGCAATCGTGGGGCGGCCGAACGCGGGAAAATCCTCGCTCTTCAATCGCCTGGTGCAGCGCGAGCGTGCCATCGTTACTGCGGCGCCCGGAACCACCCGCGATCTGGTGACCGAGCGAGTGTCCCTGGGAGGCATTCCGGTCGAACTGGTGGACACGGCAGGCCTGCGGGAAGCCAGCGACGAAGCCGAGCAGATCGGCATTCGCAAATCGCGCGAGGCCTTGGCGGATGCCGACATGGTGCTGATGGTGTTGGATGCGACCGTAGTTCCGGAACAGAACGAATTAGAGTTGCTGGCAACGCTCGCTCAGCGCCGCGCGCTCGTGGTGGTCAACAAGAGCGATCTGGCTCACCCGTCCGTCTCCATGCAGGGGGCTTTGGATGGCCTCGGTCTTCCTCTAGTGCACACCTCAGCACTTAGTGGAGAAGGTGTGGGTGAACTGAAGCAAAAAATGCTGGCCATGATAGGCGATAGCACAGTGGAGACCGAGACCGGGATGTTGACCAGTCTGCGTCAATATGATGCCGTGACGGCGACGTTAGTGGGGCTGGCCGCTGCAGGCTCTGCGGCAGCGCAAAATATCCCCCACGAAATGGTGCTCCTCGATCTTTACGGAGCTCTTCGTCATCTCGACTCGCTCACCGGCGAAACCACGACGGACGACATTTTGAATTTGATCTTCTCTACCTTCTGCATTGGAAAGTAAACCGCAAGGCGCACTGCAGATCCCTCGGCTGCGCTCGGGATGACAAGGGGGGCGTGGTTACTCACCTGAAAATCTGCCAGTCGGATCGGGAGCCTTCTTTGCCATCCGAATCGCAGACTCTCAGGCGAGTAACCACGCCCCCCTTGTCATCCCGAGCGCAGCCGAGGGATCTGCAGTGCACGTTGCCCAAAAGTGAAGGTCCTGGAAAGCTGGGGACCTTCACACCCAGGCTGAGAGCCGGTTCGCTAGCGTGCATTCTGCAACAGTGATAGTTCGACACCCGCTGGGGCCTTCTTGTTTTGCGCTATCTGCTCTTCCTTCTCCCTCTTCGACGGAGTTAGGTAGATCTTACGGCTGGTTCCCGGGACCTCGATCGCGCTGAGAAAATACTGGTTGCCGTATTTATGGAAGACAGCCTTTCCCGTCTTCGCGGCCTGGGCGTTATCCTCTGTCCGTACCATCGCCAGGTAAGAGTCCGATGCTCCTTGAATCAGCAGGGTGTGGTCATCCTGCATGTGAATGCGGTACAAGCCAGGGGCAAAGTGTTGGGAAGCGGTATTGAACGCGAACGGTACGTTCACCTGGGCGACCGTGCCGCCATCCTGGGCAAGCGATGCGGGCGTGAAGGGAGCGAGTGTAAGAACAGCGGCGAAAATGCTGGCGCGAAACTTCAACATCGAAAGTGTGCTCATGGCGGTTCTCCTTTTGGAAGGCGTCTCTTTAACCGCCTTCACCTACTAAGGCGGAACCGCTCCCGGAAAAGGGCCACGAGTTGCAAAATTATTTTTGTTCCGGCCGCAACTCCCGAAACAACCAGATTCTCGCCAGAGCCCAATCCCGCTTGACCGATCGCGGAGCGATCTCCAGCAGGGCTCCAATCTGCTCTACCGACAATCCGCCAAAATACCGCAGCTCGACCACTCTAGCCTGTCGCGGGTTCTCCAGTTCCAGCTTTTTGAGCGCCGCATCCAGTTCTTCTACCTCATCCAGCTTTTCGGGTGAGATGGCCAGCTCCTCCTGCATCTCCACCCGCTGCAATCCTCCGCCTCTTTGCTCTGCGTTACGGCCCCGGGCATAGTCGACCAACACCCGCCGCATGACATTCGCAGCCAGGCCGATGAAGTGTGCGCGGCTATTCCAATCGATATCCTCGCCCACCAGGCGCAGGTACGCTTCGTTGATCAGCGCAGTTGCCTGCAGCGTATGGTCGGGTCGTTCCCGCCGCATGTAGCCTTTGGCCAGCCGATGCAATTCTGAGTAGACCAGCGGCAGCAAGTTCTCTGCTGCCTGCGCATCTCCCGCGTGCATCGCTTTCAGTAGTCGCGTTACCTGCCCGCCGTCGTTCTCCAAGCCCGCCTCCGCAACTCCTTAACTATATTCCGGCCAAATCGCGAGTATGGTTGTTTTACGCGACCATTCCCGCCGGGCAGCATCGTTACCTTGGCCCTCTCAAAACTCAGGAGCATATCCATGCCGTTACCGACCGACGAAAAAATTATTGCCCTCAGCAACGAAATACTGAAGAAATTCGAAGTTCTCTTTGGGGCTCATCCTGGCTTTCGCCCGGCTCACGCCAAAGGCATCATGCTGCATGGTACCTTCACGCCCACAGCCGAAGCGGCCACGCTTAGCAAAGCGCCCCACTTTAACCGCCCCTCCACGCCGGCGACGGTGCGTTTCTCCAACTCCACCGGCATTCCGGTGATTCCGGACAATGATCCCAACGCCGATCCACGCGGTTGTGCGATCCGCTTTCATCTGGCCGAGCGCGTGCACACCGATATCGTGGCCCACTCGACCAACGCCTTTCCCGCGCGCACCGGACAGGACTTCCTGGAACTCCTGACCGCCATCTCTTTGACTGACCTGACCCACATCCCCGGCTCGCCGCTGGAAAAATATCTGGGAACCCATCCCGCAGCACTCGCTTTTGTGCAGACTCCCAAACCGCCGCCATCGAGCTTCGCGCGCGAATCGTATTACGGCCTTACCGCGATGCACTTCTTTAACAAAGACGGCATCGGTCGTTACGGACGCTATCGCATCCTCCCCGTGGCCGGTGAGGATCATCTGGATTCTGCGGCAGTAGCTGCCAAACCGCCCAACTATCTCTTCGAAGAAATAGAACACCGCGTAGCCAACGAGCCGGTCAAATTCAAACTAGTGGCTCAGTTGGCTGAGGTTGGGGATGCGGTGCATGATGTAACCGTTCATTGGCCGGAGAGCCGCAAGTTGCTGGAGCTGGGACAGCTTTCGTTCACAGAGCCAATACTCGACCAGGCCCATGAACAAAAGCAGATCATCTTCGATCCGATCCCACGGGTCGACGGCATTGACCCCTCCGACGATCCGCTGCTTGAGCTGCGCGCCGCAGTCTACCTGTTGAGTGGCCGCCGCCGCCGCGCAGCCCCCGACCCTGAGTAGCACCTACGAAAATAATTCGAACCAGATGCCCGGCTTCTCCGTATGTAGCTTTGCGGAGGAGCCGGGATGCAGCTTGTAGCAGATATCCGTCACGCACTACGTCAATTCGCCAAGGCGCCAGGATTTACGGCGACGGCGATTCTCACCCTGGCGCTTGGCATAGGCGCGACCACAGCGATCTTCACCTTGGTCTACGCCGTGCTGTTGAAGT
The DNA here is from genome assembly GCA_963826875.1 of uncultured Acidobacteriaceae bacterium. Classification (GTDB taxonomy): domain Bacteria; phylum Acidobacteriota; class Terriglobia; order Terriglobales; family Acidobacteriaceae; genus PALSA-350. The sequence goes on from CAWGYP010000010.1 coordinate 222,320, forward strand.
CGCTTCCGGTGGTGAACCCTGCAGATTTGTGGCGCGTCGGCAACGAAGAGAATTGCTGCGTCAACGGTGGCATGCAGGACAATTGGACGCTCTTCTCCTACGAGCAATACAAGCAATTTCGCGCCGAAGCCACTGGCTTTGCTGAGCTGGCCGCCTTCCAGTCCGGACAAACCATGATTGGTGTTCGCCGCAATGGCAGCAACAGGCCCTCCGAACCCTTCCAAAGCGAGTTTGTCTCCGGCAATTATTTTTCCACCTTTGGCATTCTTCCCTACATGGGGCGCGCGATCACACCCAACGATGATCGCAAAGGCGCTCCTGCCGTGGCCATGATGAGCTTTCGAACCTGGCAAGAGAAGTTTGCCAAAGACCGCTCCGTGATCGGCGCCGGTTTTGTCATCAACAGCCAGCCATTCACCGTGATCGGGATAACGCCGCCGGGATTCTTCGGCGACCGTGTGCAGAGTACTCCACCGTCCTTCTTCGTCCCACTCAATGACGAACCCTTGATCAGCCCAACCGGCACCATCCTGGAAGATGCTTCCCTGGATTGGCTGGATCTGATTGGACGGGTTCGCCCCGGCGCTGACCCCCAGCCTATCGAAGCGCATATGCAGCTGCAGTTGCGTCAATTTTTGCTGAGCCCCTTGAGCAAGGTCGAGGAGCGCGACAAGCCGCTGGTAGCCAAGCAAACGCTGCATTTCTCGCATGGCGGCAACGGCGTGCAGATGATGAGGGATCAATACAAAGACGGACTGCATTTGTTGATGTGGGTCTCCGGCTTCGTCCTGCTGATTGCCTGCGCCAACCTCGCCAACCTGATGCTGGTCCGGGCGGCGAATCGCCAGCAGCAAACCGCGGTAAGGTCCGCGCTGGGGGCGCCGCGCGCGGCGCTAATACGGCAAACCCTGACCGAAAGTATTGTGCTCGCCGTGCTGGGGGGCACGGCGGGAATTGCAGTCGCATTCGCCGGCACCAGAGTGATCCTGTTTCTCGCCTTTCGCAATGACCCAGTGCCTATACCCTCCAGTCCCTCGCTACCGGTGCTCGCGTTTGCCCTCGCGGTCTCGGTGCTGACCGGGATCCTCTTTGGGGTTGCCCCGGCATGGTTGACGTCCAAAGCAAACCCCGTGAACGCCTTGCGGGGGGCGAACCGCTCCACCTCAGATCATGCAGGTTGGGGGCAGAAATCGCTGGTGGTGGTGCAGGCCGCTCTCTCGCTGGTCCTGCTTTGTGCGGCCGGCCTGCTGGCGCGAAGCCTGAGCAACATGCAGCACCAGGACTTCGGATTTGTCACCGCGAACCGCTACGTCCTGCACATCGACCCGCAGATGGCCGGCTACAAGCCTGACCAGCTCGAAGCACTCTATCGCCAACTGCACGCGAACCTCGCCGGAATTCCGGGTGTGAAGCAGGTTAGCTTTTCCCTGTACAGCCCGATGGAGGGTGACAACTGGGGCGAGGGCGTGTACATCGAGGGAGAGCCTCCGCCGCAGCCAGGCGAACATGATCATGGAGCGTCATGGCTGCGAGCCAGCCCTCATTATTTCGAAACCATCGGGACCAGGATCGTCGAAGGCCGCCCCATGAATGAACAGGACACGCCAACCACCCGCAACGTTGCTGTCGTCAACCGCTTCTTTGAGAAGAAATATTTCAAAGACGGCCACGCCATCGGAAAACACTTCAGCAACGATCTCAAGCATCCGGGATACTTTGAGATCGTCGGGGTGACGGAGGATACGCATTATTGGGGACCCTCGGAGAAAATGCGCCCCATGTACTTTCTTGCCCAGGGGCAGAATGTTCCGGGTGCCGAGCCGCGGTATCAACAGTTTGAGGATCGGTCACAATATCTGAACGCAATTGAGCTGGAAACCGCGGGCAACGTTCCTGGATTGGAAGCGCAGGTGCGCCGCGCCATCGCGCAGGTAAATCCCGATCTGGCGGTGATTCATTTTGAAAGTTTTGCCGATCAAGTCAAGGCCAACTTTACCCAGCAGGCCATGATCGCCAAGCTGACGTCTTTCTTCGGCGTGCTGGCCTTGGTTCTGGCCTCGATCGGACTTTACGGGGTGACCGCCTACTCAGTGGAACGCCGGACCAGTGAAATTGGTATCCGTATGGCCCTGGGGGCGGATCGCATGAGCGTACTGCGGATGGTCTTGCGAGGTGCATTTCTCCAGGTGGGTATTGGTCTAGCCATTGGCATTCCGGTTGCGATCCTGGGCGGTCACGCCATGGCGAGCCAGTTGTTCGGGGTAAAGCCATACGATCCGCTGATCTTGTGCAGCACGCTGCTGGTGTTGTGCACGGCCGCCTTGCTCGCCGCACTGCTGCCTGCTCGCATAGCCGCCAGCCTGGAGCCAATGCGCGCGCTGAGAACAGAGTAAGTTGCAGGCTCCTGCGGTTCAGCCGTCCTCCCCTGGAAATGTTTTCGGGCCTCAGGAGACCACGCCATACCCGGGCCCGTCACTCAATACCGGACGGTTCGAAACCCGCCGCGATGGCGGTAATCTGCCCATAGGGAATGAAAAAGGCGAGGCCCACTGTCGAAGGCTTCTTTTGCAAGCTCCCAATAATTTTGTCTACTGCTTCCTGGCTTTCGATCCATATGCCGGCTTCTTCCACAGCCAGCAGCTTCACGCTTGGCAGCTTCTCGTTATCGACAAAACTTGGGCCCATCACGATCACCTGATGACCGATCAACCGGCGTAACTCGATTTCCATGGCTATCTAGACGCTTTCTGCTGCAATCAGGTTGCAACGCTCAAACGGATTCGTGCCTGATACCCTATACGCCATGACTGAATCTGCGGAAACTTTGCAGGCGAGATACTACGAACAAAGCGTCTCCGCGTATGACTGCATGCATAACGCCAGTGAGGACCATGAGCACAATCTGGCCCTGCAATACATCGAGATGATCAGCAACGCATTCGGACTGAAAACCTTTCTCGATGTCGGTGCAGGAACCGGCAGAGGGATTCGTTTTTTGCAGGATCATGGAAAAGAAGTGCGCGGCATCGAACCAGTCGCCGCAATGATCGCGAAGGCGGAAGCCAATGGCGTGGCCAAGGGGGTAATACTGCAGGGCAGCGGGTACGAGCTGCCGTTTGAAGATGGATCCTTTGACGCGGTTTTCGAATGTGGCGTTCTGCACCACGTGGCTGACCCTGCCCGCATGGTGGGGGAGATGACCCGGGTGGCGAAACGGGCAGTCTTCCTATCCGATTCAAACCGCTTCGGACAAGGCAGCCATGCTGCGCGCTTGCTCAAGACGGCACTCTACAAATGTGGTTTGTGGCGCGCCGCTCGATTCGTGCAAACGAGGGGAAAGATGTACATCGTCTCCGAAGAGGATGGCATTCAATACTCCTATAGCGTGTTCGACTCCTACCGGCAGCTTGCTGCGCGGACGCAGCAGATTTGGCTGCTCCCTACGGCTGGCCAACAGTCTAGGCACAGCAGTTGGCTTCATCCGCTCCTGAACTCTACTCACGTGCTCCTGTGCGCCTTCAAAGAGACACCAGGTAAGAAGGTAGGGGGTCTATGGAATACGTAAATCTAGGTTCCGCTGGTCTCAAAGTTTCCCGCCTCTGCCTGGGAACCATGACCTACGGTTCGAAGAAGTGGCGTGAGTGGGTGTTGGAGGAAGCTGAGGCTCGTCCGTTTTACCGTCGAGCACTGGAAGCCGGCATCAATTTTTTTGACAGCGCCGATATGTACTCGCTCGGTGTAAGCGAGGAGATAACCGGGCGCGCGTTGAAGGAATACGGACCATCGCGCGACAAGCTGGTAATTGCGACCAAAGTCTTCAACGCCATGGGAGACGATCCGAATCAGAAAGGTCTGTCCCGCAAGCACATCATGCATTCCATTGATGACAGCCTTCGCCGGCTGCAGACGGAGTACGTAGATCTTTACCAGATCCACCGATTTGACCAGCACACACCCATCGAAGAAACGCTCGAGGCTCTGGACCAGTTGGTGCGTGCAGGCAAAGTGCTGTACATCGGCGCCTCGTCCATGTCCGCATGGCAATTTCTGAAGATGCTTCAAACTTCTCGCATGATGGGTCTTGCCCGCTTCGTATCGATGCAGAACCATTACAACCTGGTCTATCGGGAAGAAGAGCGGGAGATGAATCCTCTTTGCCTGGAGGAGGGAGTGGGGATCATTCCCTGGAGTCCGCTGGCGCGAGGTTTTCTAGCCGGAAATCGGAATGCCGAAAGCCGTGGGGAAACATTGCGCGCAAAAACCGATGACTTTGCGCAAAAGCTTTACTACCGTCCCTCAGATTTCAACGTCGTGGATCGGCTTAGCGTTATCGCCAAAAAGCGGGGAGTTCAGAATGCGCAAATTGCGCTGGCCTGGGTCCTGGCGAAACCTGGCGTCACCGCGCCTATTATCGGAGCCAGCAAGATGTCGCACCTCGATCAAGCCATCGAAGCGCTTGACATCCACCTCACCGAAGACGAAATCAAAGCCCTGGAGGAGCCTTACGAGGCCCACCCAGTCCTGGGCCACTGAATCTCCCTAATCCTCCAACATCTGTAAGTCGAACGGGGGCGCCTGCATACAATCCAGCTGGGCAATTTTCTTCAGGGCCGCCTTCAACGCGGAACTGCGGCACGGCTCGACCGTAACTACAAAGGGAAGACGGTCTTTTGGATAACCCGGCTTTTGCAGCAGGGCATTGATATTAATCTCTTGTTCAGCAAGGTGCCCGGCGATCGCCGCAACGATGCCCGGGCTGTCATCCACGATGAACCGGATGTAGTGAGGCACGACAAAGTCTCCATCCACTCGTGCCCGGGTGCTGGTGATGGTGACCGGGCAGCCGCCATGGGCGATAGCCAACACATCGGAGATGACGGCCACCGCCGTGGGATTTCCCCCCGCCCCGTGCCCGGAGAAGACCGTCTGGCCTCCGTACTCTCCGCCGGAAATCACCATATTTTCAGTTCCCCGTGACCATGACAGCGGAGAACTGCGTGGCACCAGCATCGGCCCGACCGTAGCCAGCAGTTCTCGATCCCTCACCTCGGCGCGCGAAATCTGCCGGATAGTGCATTGCAGGTCCTTGGCGTAGGCGAAGTCGATCGCGGAAACATCGCTGATGGTGCGGCAGGCAACTTCCTCCGGCAGCACCTCCACCCTCAGCCCGATGCGGGAGAGGATGACCAATTTCGCCCGAGCGTCGAATCCATCGACATCCTCAGTGGGATTAGCCTCCGCATAACCGCGTTCCTGCGCCTCGCGCAGCGTGGGCGCAAACTCCGCCCCCTCTTCCATATTGCTGAGGATAAAATTGCAGGTCCCGTTCAAAATGCCGTGGATGCGGTTGATGCGGTCGCCTGCCAGGCCCTGCTGCACCGCGGGAATGACGGGAACGCCGCCTGCGACTGCGGCCCCGTAGAGCAGCTGGCAGCCATGCAGCCGCGCCAGTTCTTCGAGCGCGATGCCCTGTTCGGCAATCAACTTCTTATTCGCGGTAACCACGGACTTTCCCGCAGCCAGTGCTTCACGGACCCACTCTCCCGCCGGATGAAGCCCCCCTGCCAGCTCAACCACGATGTCGGGATTGCAGCCCATCACTTGGCCGAAGTCCTCGCTCCAGACCACGGATGAGGGGACCCAGGGGACGCGTTTGCGTTGGATTCCGCGGTTGAAGATACAGCCCAGCTCCACGCCCTTGGGCGGGTGTTCGCACAAAATCCGGGCAACCGAACTACCCACGGTGCCAAAGCCTAGAATTGCGACTTTCATCTTTCTATCCATGTCGTCTGAAACAACCTTCTCATAGACGCAACCAGCCGCAAAGAAAAGCGAAAAATGGCGCGGCCGAATGTCGAGTGGGTGGCCCAGGTCTCGCTTTTGAGACCTGGGTGATCCGGAAGGGAGGGTTTTCGAGGAGAAACCCAGGTCTCAAAAGCGAGCCTGGGCCACCCACTCAAAGTCTGGACAAAAAATCAGAAATGACGGAACCGTTCTTCCGCCACGGCCTCGGTGCCGGGCCGGGCAGCCTCGCGCTCCAGGGATCGGCTTACCAGGTCACGCGAACCCAGTCCCACGGCCAGCGCCAGCGCCAGCACAATGCCACCAAAAAGAATTCCGAACGCCAGGTCCACGATGGCGGCACCAATCGAAAGATGATCGAGCACCATCGCAGCGGTCAGCACCAGCACCAGCCACTTGACGCCCAGGCTCAACAACCGCGCATAGTGTAGGTTCATATTCACCGCGCCGATCAACACACTGCGGGAAAGAAACCGCGCGATCACATTGCCCAGAATCAGCAACACCACCGCGCCCACAACATTGGGAATATAGCCCAGCAGGCGTGCCGAGAGCAGATTGTCTGACGATGCGCCAAAGGCCTCCAGGCCAACCAAAAACCCGATCAGCACCACGCACCAATAAACCACCCGCGTGATCAGCGTAGTAGGTGTATAGGTAGGCGACCACTCCGCGATCGCGTTGGTCCCCCGCGCCAGCCGGTCGTCGATGCGAATCGCGTTCAGAAACGAACGAACCAGCCATGCGAGTACCCACGCAATGGCGGCAAAGAACAACACCGCCAGGATAAACGCCAGAATTCCCGGAAGCAGCGTGGCGATGCGGCTGATGACCCGAGCCATCGATTCGTGCAGTGACTGCGACACTTGAGTCCACATAATGCTCTCCTCCGCCCCTTAAGGGTTGAAGCGGTCTGGCCAACGCCACCGCGATAATAAATACGGTTTGCCTTCTTCATAGGCGCGAGCCAGCTTCTCTAGCCTCTGCTCTGCGTCCGTCGCGCTGGCGCTGCCTACTTCGAGCGCGTATGAGGCTACCCAACCCAGGTAGAGCGGGGTAAGCGCCCCTAACAAATGGCTGCGGCTGAGAGTTCGCAGGCGATAAGCCAACGCAAAGTCGTATACGATGCGCACCCAGAGCTCGTCGGGCAGGTGGAAGCGTTCCGTGGTGGGTCGCGCCAGGCGCTTCAGCTCCAAAAGCGTGACCGGTGGCAGTACCAGGGACCACACTTCCTGCAAATTGCGGAAACCGAGCTGGAACGTTTCCACCATCGGCGTAGTATCGGCAGTCGCTCCATCGCCCGGAGGGGGCACCGGGGTACCCACGGTTATGGGCGCCTGAGAGCCACGGACCCGCTGCCAGAGCGGAGCATTGAGCGTCATCTCCGCAAACAAAGACCCGACGGTCTCGGATAAAACTGTGCTTAGATCCACGCCTTCGGCGGGAGCGTGGTGGGTGTCGACATGCACCTGGCAGATCCCATGCTCGCGGATGGCGGCTTCGGTGGCCGGCCAGAAGGTCGATTGCCCCTGGGCGATCGTTCGCTGCAAGGCCACTTCCATATCCGGAATCATTTTCCCGGAAAAACAGAAGTCCGGCGCCAGAGGAAATCGCACCCGTCGTCCATAAAGCGAGCGCGTGAGGGGAGCCAGAATGCTGGAGTTCAGCAGGCCGTCGAACTTTCCCAGGGCATACAGCGGCATGGCGAGTTCGCAGCGCTGTTCAAGAACTGGAGCGATCATCGCCGCTAGAAAATGCGAATCCAGCGCGGCCAGATCAGGCGCGATTACGGCACACGCGCTGACCCCCATTTCCCGTGCCATGGCCAATACGGCTTGGTAAATGCTCGCCGTAGGCAGCCAGGGAATTTTCGCGGGGCTGCCGGTGGGCAGGGGATACGGTAAGAAGTGCAATCGGTCGTGGGTCTCCGCCTCATCAAGATCCATTTCGACCTTGGCCACGGGCTCGGTACCGCTCACTCCAGGAAACGCAACCACCGTGCGCAGCCCACCCAGGCCGGGCTCGCCCATGCCAAGGATTGCACGTGTAGCCGCAGTCCGCAGCTGCTCAGCCTCAACCGGCGCAGCCACAGCGATCAGCAGATCGGCTTCCTTTATCTCTTCCACGCCTGCTTTGGTCTCTTCCGCAAGCTCTAGCTTTGCCATGCGTCTACCTTCGGTCCTACAGTTAGTGAGTGGGGGCCCAGGTTTTGAGACCTGGGTTTAAGAATGGAGGAGAGGTTAGGAGATGGGAATAAATGGGAACCTAAAGCGGCAAACTCAGAATCCCCGTCAACGGAATCATCACCCAGCTGGGCCGGTTGTTCAACTCGTACACCAGCTCATAGAACGCCTTGTCGATTACGTAAGCCCCCAGCAACTGCTCAAACATGAGCGGTTCGGAGGGAACCACTTCCACCCCTCGCGCATACGAGCAGTACGTGCGCAGGAAAGCCGACGACACCGATTGCTCCCATAAATGCGCCCACGGCTCCAGCCGCTGAAAATCTTCCGGCCGCCGCGTCGAGTATTTCATCAACGCCGAAAACGCCGCATAACTGAAAGAGCGAAGCATGCCCGCAACATCTTTCAACGGCGACTGCTTGGTCCTGCGCTCCGCCAGTGAACGCGCCGGTTCCCCTTCGAAGTCCAGGATCACGAAGTCGCCCTTGGACCGCAGCACCTGACCCAAATGATAGTCTCCATGGATGCGGGTGTGCAGGGCATGAATCTCGCCGCCAGCCAGCTGGCGAAAACGATCCAGCACCAGGGTCCGCCGGCTGAGCACCAGCCCCGCTCTTTCCAGCACCCCATCGGGCAAACGGGCTACATTGGCCTTGAGTGCATCGAAGGCGCTACTGGCATGAGCCATCAGCTCTTCGCGCAGCAGATCGATGTCCTTGGAATTCATCGGCTCGGGCATGAACGCCGGGTCGTGGGTCGGCGAAGCCAGCGCCAGGTGCATCTCTGCCGTTCGCCTGCCCAGCAAGGCGGCGGCATCGAGATACGTACCCACGTGCTCCCGGGCAAACTCTGTGTCGCCGGCTTGGCTCAGTTGCAGCAGGCTTGCCGGACCATCTGGGATAACACCTTGGGTAAAATTCTCCGCTGCGCTGGCCTCGTAGTAGCGATCCAATTCCTCCAGCGTCCATTGCCAACCATCGCCCTCATTGCTCACCAGGCCTTGCAACATAGCCAGCGTCGAGGTTCCCTGCCCCTCGTGCGTGTATTCGATGGCCCCACCAAAGGGCGCGATATGAGTGAAGTGCGTTTGTTCGGTGAGATAGCGGCCGATCTCCGTGTCTGGGTTTGGGCCGGCCTGCTGCCTGCGGAACAGCTTCATGATCAGCTTGTCCCCAAACAGAATGGAGGTGTTGCTCTGCTCCGCCGAACCGCGCCGCGGCGCAGGAGGCGGACCCGCTTCCCCTTGTAACTGAGGCAGTATCGTACTGGGCACACCGACCAGCTCACCCTGACGCGAGCGAATTTCCCCGCGCGTGGAAATCATCGCCAGCAGGGCTGCATTGGCGGTGTCGTTGAAGATAGCCTCGTGCAGCACTCCCACCGCTTCTGCTGAGCTCACCCGCGTCAACACCGCGTTCGGCGACTCCTTTCGCAGCTCCTCGGCAGATTTGCCAAACATCAATCCCAGCGTGACCAGGTAGGTGTCGGCGTCCCCTTCGGAGTACTGCACCTCGACCCATACCAGGGCGCTCTCCCCCTGGTTGAATACTGCCCAATCAGCGATATGGGTCTCAGTGATCACACGGGATTTGGCGCCAAACCATCGTTGCCGCGGCAGGTAATTCCGCAGCACGGTCTCTTCCAGTTCACGGCGGCCATTGCCTTCGAGAATACTCATCCAGTCACTGTTTCCGCTGAGCGCAAGTTCTGGCTCTCCGGCCTCTGGCAGGCTTGGTGTGGGCTCCGGCGAGGGCTGCAACTCCAGCCACAAAAAGCCGTACGGCCCAACGGTCAAGGGATAAGCAGTGGTGCGAATCCTGGGAAACTCCACATAGCCCAGCATCTCGACCGGCACCAGCCCCACGTAGGCGGATAGGTCTAATTCCACCGGCTGCGCAAAGCGGGAAAGATTGGCCACGCACAGAACTTTTTCGTTCTGAAACGCGCGGATGTAGGCGAGGATTTTGCGATTGGCGGGATTGAGGAAAGAAAGCGTGCCCCGGCCAAAAACCTGGAACAACTTGCGCAGCGCAATCATGTTGCGCATCCAGCTCAGCAGCGACGAAGGGTCGCTCTGCTGTGCTTCGACGTTTAGCCCCTCATAGCCCCACACCGGGTCCATGATGACGGGGCTGTACAGCTTGGCAGGCACGGCGCGGGAGAAGCCAGCATTGCGGTCGCCGTTCCACTGCATCGGCGTGCGCACACCGTTCCGGTCGCCCAGGTATATGTTGTCGCCCATCCCGATCTCGTCACCGTAATAAACAATCGGGGTGCCGGGAAAAGAAAATAGCAGGCTGTTCAGGAGTTCGATGCGGCGCCGGCTGTTATCCACCAAGGGCGCCAGCCGCCGGCGGATGCCGATGTTGATGCGCATGCGGGGATCGGCGCTGTAGGCCAGGTACATGTAATCGCGTTCATCGTCACTTACCATTTCGAGCGTGAGCTCGTCATGATTGCGCAGAAACAGCCCCCATTGGCAGTTGTTGGGGATAGCCGGAGTTTGCGCCATGATATCGGTGATGGGCAGCCGATCCTCCTGGCGCAGCGCCATATACATCCTCGGCATGAGAGGGAAGTGAAAGGCCATGTGGCACTCATCCCCATCGCCGTAATAGATACGCACATCGTCAGGCCATTGGTTGGCCTCGGCCAGGATCGTTCTGGCCGCGTACTTGGCGTCAATTTCCGCCCGGATGCGCTTCATCACCGCATGCGTTTCCGGCAGATTCTCGCAGTTCGTTCCTTCCCGCTCCACCAGGTATGGAATGGCGTCGACGCGTAGCCCGTCCACACCCATATCCAGCCAGTAGTGCATGATCTTGACCACTTCTTCGAGCACCACAGGATTGTCGTAGTTCAGGTCTGGCTGATGAGAGAAGAAGCGATGCCAGTAATACTGCTGCGCATCGGGGTCCCAGGTCCAGTTGGATTTTTCCGTGTCGGTAAAGATAATGCGTGCTTCGCGATACTTTTGATCGGTGTCACTCCACACGTAAAAGTCGCGCTCCGGGGAGCCTTTGGGAGCAAGGCGCGCTCGCTGAAACCAGGGATGCTGATCGGACGTGTGGTTGATGACCAGCTCGATCATTACCTGGATACCCCTGGCGTGCGCCTGGCTGAGAAACTCTTTGAAGTCCTCCATGGTCCCGTAGTTCGGGTGCACACTCAGGTAATCGGAAATGTCGTAGCCGTCATCGCGCAGGGGAGAGGGGAAGAATGGCAGAAGCCAAAGGCAGGTCACCCCCAGGTCCTGCACGTAATCGAGCTTGGTGAGTAGTCCCTGGAAATCGCCGATGCCGTCGTTGTTGCCGTCCATGAATGCCTTGACGTGCAACTCGTAAATGATCGCGTCCTTATACCAGAGTGGGTCCGCCGCGCTTCCCGCTTGCTTCAATACTGCCTCCCGGCTTGGGTGCTCAATTCGTAACAATTACAGTTATGCAGTCGTCGGCGTTACACGGAACACATGGGCCGGCGCCTCCGCCGGCCGTAAGGCAACGTAATTCCTCGACCCTCGCCAGTTGTACGCGTGATCCGCCAACAGATCGTAGACTTCAAATGTAACGTCAGGAGCAAGGCCCAGCGCGCCTAAATCCACGTCAACCCACCCTGCCTGTACCAAAGAAGGATCGAGGTTGACCACGACAAGGATCTGGTTGCTGCCATCCGCTGTTCGCTTGGAGTAACAGATGAGCATCGGATTGTCGGTAGGGTGGAAGTGCAGCCGATCGTTGCTCTGTAGTGCCGGGTTTGCCCCCCGAATCCGGTTTAACCGGGTGATCAGCGGTTTCAGGCTCGACGGGTTGGTTAAATCCCACTGCTTGATCTCGTATTTCTCTGAGTTCAGGTATTCTTCACCGCCCGGTTTGAACGGCGTGTTTACTCCCAGCTCGAAAGCCGGCCCGTACATCCCGTAGTTGGAGCTCAGCGTGGCTGCCAGCACCAGGCGGAAACGAAAAGCCGGCAACCCGCCGGTCTGCAGATGTATGGGCAGAATGTCGGGAGTGTTTGGCCAGAAGTTGGGACGGAAATATTCGCGAACCGGGGTGGTCGTTAATTCCAGCATGTACTCGGTGAGTTCTTGCTTGCTATCGCGCCAGGTAAAGTACGTGTAGGACTGGGAAAAACCCAGCTTTGCCAGCCGTTCCATCACCCGGGGCCGAGTGAAGGCCTCCGCCAGAAACAGCACATTGGGGTCTTTTGCTTTTAGCTCCGGGATGACCCACTGCCAGAAAGGGAATGCCTTGGTGTGCGGATTGTCCACCCTGAAGATGAGCACGCCCTGATCCATCCAATCGCTGAATATTCCTTTGAGGGCCTCCCACAACCCCTGCCAATTGGACGATTCAAAATCCAACGGGTAAATGTCCTGGTATTTCTTGGGCGGGTTCTCCGCATATTGGATCGAGCCGTCGGGCCGTTTCTTGAAGAACTCAGGATGCTCCGTCACCCACGGATGATCCGGCGCGCACTGGAACGCGATATCGAGAGCAACCTCCATCTTGAGTTGCTTAACTCGCTTAACCAGGTTGGCGAAGTCCTTGAGCGTCCCCAATGCAGGGAGAATCGCGCTATGCCCGCCCTCGGCTGAGCCGATTGCCCACGGGCTACCCACATCGCCTGGGGCGGCTTCGACCGAGTTGTTCTTGCCTTTGCGGAAGCTGTGCCCGATAGGCGAAATAGGGGGCAGGTAGAGCACGTCGAACCCCATCTCCGCCACATACTCTAACCGGTTGGTCACATCCTGCAGCGTGCCGTGCTTGCCCGGGGTAGGCGACCAGGAACGGGGAAAAAGCTCATACCAGGCGGAAAAGCCAGCCCGTTCCCGATCAACAATAATTTCCAGCTCCCGCTCGTACCACGTCTCGATCGTGGTATCGGGATAGCGATGCACCGTGGCTAATAACTCAGCCTGCAGGGCCAACGCGACCGTTGCCTCATCCTTGTTCCCAGTGGCCCGCAGGTTCTTGGCCCAGCCGGCCAGCTTGGCGCTGTCCTGTTTGCTCGCCCGGGATTGCACCTGCTCCAGAAGCAGGGCTCCAGTGGCAAACGGCACGGCAAGATCCTGCCCCGCGTCTAACCGCTTCTTAAGATCGCTCTGCCATGTCTCAAAATGATCGACTTCGCCCACCAGGGTATAGCGGTAGCGGCCAACTTTGTCGACCCGAAATTCGCCCTGCCAGCGGTCATTGCCCAGCGGCGCCATCTCCGCGCTTTCCCAGCTGGAGGCGCCTTCTTGCTTCCACAGCAGCCGCGCTCGAACATGATCATGGCCGTCGCCGAAAACGTCTGCTTGGATCGAGACCAGGTCGCCAATGACTCGCTTGATGGGAAAAAGACCACAGTTGATTTGTGGCTGCACATTTTCAATCACTACCCGGTTTCGTCCTTCGTTCGGCTTGTCCATCAATCCCTCGTTACCCCCATTGTAGGCAGATCCATTTTCCTGCCTCGTGGGCGCGGCTTCTATCGAAACCAAGAGTCCATAATTTTTACCCATTCTTCCGCCCCGCTGATGGACAATCGTTAAATGCGCCTGATTAGCTACCGTCGCGATACCACCACTGCTCCCGCACTCCTCAAGGACGGCCACGTCTTCCCTCTCTCGCAGCTCGGATACCCCGACGCGCAAGCCTTCATTGCTGCGGGTCCCAAGCGTTGGGCCAGCGTCAACGTTCAGCTGGAGGAGACAGGTTTGAATTTGCTCGCGCCCTTGTCTTCCGTCTCCATCGAGCCACCCGTGTGCCGCCCGGGCAAGATTCTCTGCATCGGTCTCAATTACCGCGATCACGCTGCAGAATCGAAGATGGAGCCGCCCAAGGTTCCCACCGTATTTTGCAAGTACCCTCACACCCTCATCGGCAACGGGCAGCCCATCCTGCTGCCGCGCGCCAGCAACCAGCCCGACTATGAAGCGGAACTGGCGGTGGTCATCGGCCCGGGCGGACGCAATATTGCGGAGGCCGATTGGGAGGAGCACGTCTTCGGCTACACCATCCTGAATGACGTAAGCGCTCGCGACGTGCAGTTGGCTACTTCGCAATGGACCCTGGGAAAGAACTTTCCCACCTTTGGCCCGCTGGGACCATGGATCGTATCCAAAGACGAGATCCCTGACCCTCACCAGCTCGACATCTCTCTCTCAATTAATGGAGAGACCCTGCAAAGTTCCAATACCCGCGAGCTCATCTTCAAGGTGCCGAAGCTGATCTCTTATATTTCAACCATGATGCCCCTGGCGCCAGGCGACATCATCAGCACCGGGACTCCGGCCGGGGTGGGCATGGGGCGCACCCCGCAACGGTGGCTGCGGCCGGGCGATGATGTGCTGGTGGAGATTTCCGGTATTGGTAGCTTGCGTAATCCGGTTCTCGCCGAACCTTGACGTCTGGGAGGGTATGGATTATTCGATCTGCCGGTGCTAGCATCTCGCCCAGAGAGACGCTCCATGATCAGGGTGATCACTGTTGAACGGGAGTACGGCAGCCAGGGAGCGGAATTCGCTCACCGCCTGGCCGACAGGCTTCAGTGGAAGCTTATCGATCGTTGCCTCATCGACGAAATTGCCCATAAAGCCGGGGTCCCGCAGAGCATGGCCGAGCAGTGCGATGAGCGCCTTGATCCGTGGTATTACCGGATGGGCAAGTCCTTCTGGCATGGTAGCGTGGACCGACTCCCGGCCCCGCCTAAAGACCAGGTCTTCGACAGCGAACGCATGGTCGAGTTCGTGCGCAACTATCTCAAGCAATGTGTGGCCAACGGCAACTGTGTGATTGTGGGCCGCGGTGCAGCCTGTGCGCTGGTGGGCGTTCCCGGTGTCTTCAATATTTTTGTCTACGCCGCGATGTCACGAAAGATTCGTTGGTTCGAAAGCCGCTTTCCCGAGCAGGCAGCCAATGCCAGGTCAGAGCTCGAGGCCACCGACAACCGGCGCGAAGCCTATGTTCGCCGCTATTACGATCGTGACTGGACGGATCGGCGCCTCTATCACATGATGATCAACTCCTGCATGGGGTGTGACGCCATGATCGAGGCGGTGCTTGACGGGGCCGGCATGGCGGCGGTCCGGGAGCAAGTAGGCGCTACGCAAACAAACCGGACCTAGCCTGAATCTCACCCTCGCCTATATCGGACAGCGTAGCCGCAGCGATCTCCTCGGACCCGCCACTAGTCTCTATTTGAAGCGTATTGCCCCCTTCGCCAAAATCGAAGCGATGGCATTCCGCGATGAGGAGGCGCTATTCGCATACGTCACCCGGCAGCGAGCACGCACCCCCGCCTGGTTGGTGTTACTGGACAGCCGAGGAGAAGCACTTTCCTCAGAAGAACTGGCTACCTTGCTGGGCGCGCGCCGGGACGCGGGCCAGCAGGCGATCGTATTCGCCATTGGTCCGGCAAGCGGCTGGTCAGACCGCGCGCGCAGCCAGGCGCAGACCACACTGTCGCTGGGACGGATGACCCTCCCTCACGAGCTCGCGCGCCTGGTCCTGGCGGAGCAGCTCTACCGGGCATTTACAATACTTGCAGGGCATCCGTACCACATCGGGCACTGATGCAAGCAGTGCTCACGCAGCTTCCTGATCGGGAAAAGTTGCACAGAATCCGAAGCATCACGAGCGTAGTCGCTGTATGCTCCAGAGTCGGAGTTGGGTGGCGGAGTAGTGGGAAATTTTGGGGGCGGGTGGCGGAAGGGAATACATGTCCTGGTTTAAGCGGCAGGAAAGTGAGATTGAACCAAATCCAGAAAAGAGTGTTCGCACCGAAGGTTTGTGGCAAAAGTGCGAGGGCTGCGGACAATACGTTTTCAAGGCTGATTTCGAAGCGAACCTGCAGGTCTGTCCCAAGTGTGGACATCATCTACGGCTGGACGCTCGGAGCCGGGTAACCAGCCTGCTCGAACCCGGATACCAGTTGGTTGACCTGGAACTGGTGTCCACCGATCCGCTGGAATTTGTCGACATCAAACCGTATCGCGACCGGCTTGAGAAGGCCCGGCGCGAGACTGGCCTGAACGACGCGGTGATCAATGCTGTGGGCAATCTTGGTCCTCATGCCGTAGTCCTGAGTGTGATGGAATTTGCCTTCATTGGTGGAAGCATGGGTTGCGTTGTAGGAGAAACCATCGCTCGGGCTATCGATCGTGCCCTTGCGGCCCGGCAACCGCTCATCATCGTTGCCGCATCGGGCGGGGCGCGGATGATGGAGGGGGTAGCCAGCCTGATGCAGTTAGCCAAAGGTCTCGGCCGGCCTGGGGCAATTAGATGATGCTGGTCTTCCTTATATCTCCGTGCTTACCAACCCGACCACGGGTGGTGTTACTGCAAGTTTTGGCATGCTGGGTGACCTCAACATTGCCGAGCCCGGCGCCCTGATAGGCTTTGCTGGTCCGCGCGTCATCGAGCAGACTATTCGACAGAAGCTTCCGGAAGGATTTCAGCGGTCCGAATTCCTGGTCGAGCACGGTATGTTGGACGCGATCGTCCCTCGTAGGGAACTGAAAACTTATCTGATCCGCGCCCTGGACTTCATGCTCCCAGCCTCAGCCTAGCGTCTTAGCCCTTGGGCTCCATCCCCTAACCAATAGCCGGGTGCCCCACATCTCGCTCGTTTTTCGCGAGATGTGGGATACAGCCGGCCTCGCCCTCAAGCCTGCTGCGGGCCCACAGATTTCTGTTCAGCAATCTCTCGCCCCGGAAGCACCTCCTTCTTCCCTTTGTCATCTCGACCGAAGCGTACCCGGATTTCCTACTTCGCGCTGCGGGGGGCGACCACTTGCGGTTCTCTCGCAGACTCTTCGGGTCGCCCCACCAGGCCAACTCTTCGCCCCGAGGAATTCACTCTAGAATAAGAACATGTCCTATGCCTCGGCCCTTGACCGTCTCCACGCTCTCGGTCAGGAACTGCACACCGTACCCGGCGCGCCCCGCCGGAAATTCGAACTAGCGCACATGCGCACCCTGATGGCTGCCTTAGGCAATGCCGAGCGGAAATTCACTTCGATCCTGGTTGCCGGCACCAACGGCAAAGGATCGACCGCTTCCACCCTGGCCAGTATCCTCGCCCGTGCCGGCTACCGAACGGGCCTTTACACCTCCCCTCACCTCAGCCGGGTCAATGAGCGCATCCAGATAAATGGCGCAATGATTTCCGACGAGGATTTTGCCGCCCTTTTCGACCGCGTGGAGGAGATCGCCACCACCCTGGTATGCGATGGCCGGTTACCCGGGCTTCCGAGTTTTTTCGAGACCGTCACTGCCATAGGCTTTCTCCATTTTGCGTCCTCGGATGTGCATACGGCGGTGCTGGAGGTCGGCATGGGAGGCCGCCTGGATGCGACCAATATCGTCGAGCCTATGGTTTCGATCATCACTGATATCTCCCTTGATCACACTGAGTGGCTGGGATCGACGGTCGATCTGATCGCGCGTGAGAAAGCCGGTGTCCTGCGCCGTGACGGCGTAATGATCACTTTGCCGCAACATCCTGAGGCCAACCAGGCATTAGGAGAGGTAGCCGTATCCCTGAATGTCAGAGGAGTGAACGCAGCCAGCTATATACCTGTCCACAATCATCCCGAGCAGTACACCCGCAATCGTTATCCATTGTCCGTCATGGGGGAACTGATCGGGATCGACTCTCCTCTGGCGGGTGCCCATCAACAGCGCAACCTGGCGTTGGCCATTGCTGCTGCCGTCGAGGTAAGAAACAATTACGGTTACAATATCACAGCCATCGATATTCAGGCTGGCATCAGGGATACGGTTTGGCCCGCGCGCCTGGAGTACATCGCCGGCGCCGCTCGGGCGGATGTGCTGCTGGACGTGGGCCACAATCCTGCCGGCGCCTGGGCTCTGCGCGCTGCTGTGTCTCATCTGGACCAGGGCCAGCCCTTGACGCTGGTGTTTGGCTGCCTTAAAGACAAGCCGGCCGTTGAGCTCGCCCAGATTCTCTTTCCCCTGTTTGGCAAAGTAATCGTGACCCCGGTTGACTCCCCACGCAGCGCAACCGTAGAGGACCTGCTCGCTGCGGCGCGCACCACAGGCAGCGATGCTGAGGATGCGGCGAGCGCACCAGTCGCGTTGGAGCGGGCGCTCGAGCTGACTCCGGTCCACGGCTTGGTGGTGGTCACCGGCTCGGTCTACCTGGTAGGTCAAGTTCGCCCGCTGCTGGTCGCATCGCAGGCCGTTTCGACGGAGCCCCTCAAGGTATGAGCTCCGCTGGTATGAACTCAACCACCGGGGGACTACCGGCTCTTCCGCTGAGTAAGCGACTCAGTTCCAACCTGATAAGAAGCCCGTTATTTTTCCTGTTTACGGGAGTATTCGGCTGTATGTCATTGGCAGCCTCATGCTTCGAAAAAGATGGTCGCCGACAACACGGCATCGCCCGGTTGTGGGCTCGGAGCTCATTGCGGTTCGCGGGTGCGCCCTTTACTGTTATCGGACGTGAGAACTTGCTGCCGGTTGCGGTGTATACCTCGAACCACACCTCGTTCATGGATACTCCCCTGGTGTTCAGCAGCCTCCCCTTCCAGTTTCGCATTCTGGCCAAGCAGAGTCTATGGAAGTGGCCATTCATCGGATGGCATTTGAATCGTTCCGGACAAATACCAGTAGACGAAGATAGTGGCAGTGCTGGGCTCAATCGCGCCATCCGTGCGCTCAAGTCGGGCATGCCACTCTTCATCTTTCCGGAAGGTGGTCGCACCAAAGATGGGCAGATACAAACCTTCATGAGGGGACCTGCGTACATCGCGATTCGCGCCCGCATCCCGCTCGTCCCCATGGCGCTCATCGGGACCTACGAGCTGTTGCCCATTCACACGCATCACTTTCGTCCCCGCCCCGTCAAGCTGGTGATCGGAAGGCCAATCGACCCTTCTGGATATACCATTCGCCAGGCGGATGAGCTTACGGCCAGGTTGCGGAGCGAGATACTCGACCTCTATACCCGCCACGCAGAGCCTGGAGATTTGAGCCCCAGTCTGGCCACCGCGACACAAGAACAGTTGCTGGAGTCAACAGAAGATCAATGAACGCACAAGCTCCCCGTATCGCCATTCCCGAG
Organism: uncultured Acidobacteriaceae bacterium; assembly: GCA_963826875.1. Taxonomy (GTDB): domain Bacteria; phylum Acidobacteriota; class Terriglobia; order Terriglobales; family Acidobacteriaceae; genus PALSA-350. The sequence continues at coordinate 241,375 of CAWGYP010000010.1, forward strand.
CCCACGTCGACCGATGAGGCCTACAACCAGCGCAGTCTGCCGCAATACATCCGTGCCGTAGAAGCTGCAGGCGGAGTGCCGGTGCGCGATTCCTCTTCGAGAATCAGGCGAGACTCAGGCAGGGCTGCTCGCAACCTGCTCCGCCATCCTGCTACCGGGCAGTCCGGCGGATGTCGACCCGGCTCGATATGGGCAGATGGCGATCCCGGAATGCGCAGCCAAGGACGCGCCACGCGAAACAGCCGACGAACTTTTGTTTAAGGATGCTTTTGCCACGGGCAAGCCGGTCCTGGGAATCTGCTACGGCTTACAGTCCCTGAACGTCTGGCGCCATGGCACGCTCATCCAGGATCTGCCGCATGCAGAACAGGGCAATGGGAACCATGTAAACCATCAACCTGGGCGAGAAGTGCAGAACGCCCATGTGGTCATCCTCGCAGGCGATTCACGGCTCTCGCGGATACTAGGCGGGTTTCCGCAAGTCGACACAGGCCTGCATGTAAATTCAAGTCATCACCAGGCGATTGATCGCCCCGGAGAAGGTCTCGCTGTCGTCGCCACCAGTCCTGTCGATGGTGTTATCGAGGCAGTTGAGAGTACCGAACCTGGGCAGTTTGTTGTTGCCGTCCAGTGGCATCCAGAACGGAGCTACGAGAGCAGTGCCGCTTCACGTGCGCTGTTTGCAGCGTTTCTCGACGCCGCGCGCTTTTGGGCTTCTTCTGCGGAACGTTCATAGTGGAACAAATTGAGGCTGAATTCTCCAGGGCTGGCCTTGCCGCTTTGCCCCCGGCCGCGTACGTTCGGTTCCAGAATTATCTGGATTTGCTTCTACGTTGGAACCAGCATCTCAATCTGACTGCCATTCGGGATCCCTTGCAAATCATTCAACGCCACTTTGTGGAGAGCGCTTTCGCAGCCCAGCATCTGCCCGCGGGGACTACAAGCCTGCTGGACTACGGTTCGGGTGCGGGGTTCCCGGGAATTCCGATTGCGATCTGTCGCCCGGAAATCCAGGTGACTCTGGCGGAAGCTCAGGGGAAAAAAGCATCCTTTCTACGCGAGGCCCTGCGTGTCCTCTCGCTTCCTGGGCAAGTCTATGCAGGCCGGGTAGAAGCAATGCCGGAACTGAATTTGTTCGACGCCGTGACCATGCGCGCAGTGGAGAAAATGGAGTCTGCCGTTCCCATCGCAGTGAAGCGGACCAAACGGCATCTCGTGCTCCTTACCACCGCGAAATCTGCGGCGGCTTCCCGCAGTTTCACCGAAATGGAGTGGTTGGAACCGATTCCGCTGCCGAATTCCGCACAGATGATCCTGGCTATCGGACAACGGCGAAAGCTTCATTAGAGGCTGTTCCACGTGGAACAAGCAGGGAATACCCCATTTTTGTGTGCGGATGGCCGCCGGATCGCGCCGAGCCTTTGGGTAGCCCGGGACTTGGTCCGGGGGAGCTGGTTTTCAAACACCGCTGAAACGTTGCCGTGTCAAAAATGAGGGCTTTAGCCCTGGTGGCTGCTCCGCCCGCGATTTGTCCGTAACCCTTAGTTTTATCGCGGCCTCGCCCCCGATGTTCCACGTGGAACAGCCCCGATTTCCACCGCGCCTCTTGTTACACTTGCTCCCGCGCCTCAATCTTAGCTCAGCTGTATCTCCCTCTAAATAAAGCGGTTCTGCAACTCTCTCCTCCAAGGCACAGCGCGTTCTCCACAATGGAAGCCCGGTTCTGCACATCGTCATTCCTTGCCCTACGCGCCCTACACTCGATACTCTTCCTTAGGCATGGGCAAAGTAATCGCGGTCGTCAATCAAAAAGGTGGGGTCGGGAAAACCACGACCGCAATCAACCTCTCCGCGGCACTGGCTCTCGAAGGACTTACCTGTTTGCTCGTCGATTGTGACCCGCAAGCCAATTCCTCTGGTGGCTTTGGTATCACTCGAGACGAAAATCGCAATTCCACCTACGACATCCTCACCGGGAATGCGACCATCGCCGAGGCTACCCTGGCCACCGAGATCGATGGTCTCAAAGTTGTTCCCGGCAGCAACCACCTTATCGGCGCGACAGTCGAGTTGATCCAAGCCGACCGCCGCGAATATCGACTGCGCCAGGCTCTGGAGCCGGTGCGCAATCTCTATAATTTCATTCTTCTCGATTGCCCGCCCGCGCTCGACCTGCTTACCCTGAACGCCCTTGTGGCCGCCGATCGCCTGCTGGTCCCCATGCAGGCCGAATACTTCGCCCTCGAAGGTATATCGGAGTTGCTCACAACACTCGGCCGCATTCAGGCCGCTTTTAATCCCACCCTCGATATTGAGGGCGTGATCCTCACCATGTATGACGAACGCACCAACCTGGCTCAGCAGGTTACTGAAAACCTGAGGCGATTCTTTGGCGCCAAACTCTTGAAGACCGCTATCCCGCGCAATGTTCGCCTGGCGGAAGCGCCCAGTTATGGAAAGCCTGTCGCCCTTTATGACCCCCGCTCCCGGGGCGCTGAAGCCTACCGCGAGCTAGCGGAAGAAATCCTCGCTCGCAACAACATTGTTAGCCCCCGTGCACTCGAGCGCAAAGCAGCTTCCCAAGCACAGGCGCAAACAAGACAAGAGCCTAAGGTCCGATTTTGGCCCTACGCTTGACCTTCTTCGTGCCCCGGCATTTCGGCCAGGAGTGCAACCTGGCCGCAAACAAGTTTGGCAGTCAACCGTCGGCTCCCAGTATCCACAACAGGACTAAACCATGACTCCTTCCGTTGAACTACCCAAACGCCGCGCACTCGGCAAAGGCCTCGAATCTCTATTGCCTGGACGATCCGGATTCACTCCTCCCCCAGTTCCCACAGCCGCTCCTGCACCTGACGAAGGGAAACCAAGGGAAATACCCGTCGACCAGATTGAGCGCAATCCGTTCCAGACCAGGGCGGCCGTGGATGAGGGCACACTCAAGGAACTCTCAGCTTCGATCGCCGCCACCGGCGTCGTTCAGCCGGTGCTGGTCCGCCCCTTGGCCGACAATCGCTTCCAGCTCATCGCCGGTGAGCGCCGCTGGCTCGCCTCCAAGTTGGCTGGCAAGACGACCGTACCCGCCATCCTGCGGCACGTATCGGATGAGCAGGCGATGGAAATCACCATCGTCGAAAATCTGCAGCGTACCGACCTGAACCCCATGGAGCAAGCTCGCGCCTACGACCGCCTGGCCCATCACTTCAAAATGACCCAGGAACAAATGGCTCAGCGGACTGGCAAGGATCGCGCCTCTGTCGCCAACTTCCTTCGGCTTCTTCGTTTGCCGCTTGAAGTGCAGCAAAAAGTGGAAAGCGGCAGTCTCAGCTTCGGCCATGCTCGAACTCTCCTCAGTCTGGAGTCGCCGGAAGCCATCCTCAAAGCGGCGCAAAAGGTCACCGCCCTTTCCATGTCTGTGCGCCAAACCGAAAGCTATGTGCAGGGCTTGCTCAACCCGGAAAAGACCGCCAAGGGTGAACAAAAGGAGAAAGCCCCACTCGACCCAAACGTCCGCGAGGCGCGCGACCTGCTGCAGCGGGCTCTCGGCCTGAAAGTTTCCATCGAGGATAAAAACGGCCGTGGACGCGTCATCATCGAGTATTCCCGCCTCGAAGACTTCGATGCCTTGCTCGAAACCATCGCCGGCAAGTAGCCCCGTCGATATGGCACTATTACGGTTACGTTATAGGTTCCGGCCTTTCAATGCCCGGGGGACCCGCTGCCCATGAGTGCGGCCGCGCTCGCTTTTCGCTTCCGGATCTTCCTCTTTGTTCTGCTTTACGTGCTCGGCTTTCTACCACCCTGGGACTTTTCGAGCGGTAGCCACAGCACGTTCTGGCTTGGGGCCTCAACCCTGCTCGCTCGCAGCGGATGGATCTCGCTCGCGACCGCAACCCTTGCCGTGACCCTCGTCGCGCTCGTCTGCCTGGCAGCCGGCGCTCTCTTGCGTGTATGGGGCACGGCCTATCTCGGTTCCGGGGTGATGCGCGATTCCGCCTTACATGGTGAAGGATTGGTTGCTGCCGGGCCTTATCGCCACCTGCGCAATCCCCTTTATCTCGGCTCCTGGCTGCTGGCTTTGGGGGCCTCCATCCTGATGCCCCTGGACGGCGCTCTATTCTTTCTCCCCGCCTTCAGTGTCTTTGTGCTGCTTCTCATTACGACAGAAGAGCGCTTCCTGGTGGCAAAGCTGGGGAACACATACCGGCAATACCTCCGTCTTGTTCCCCGATTGTTACCCCAATTGCTCCCGTCGGACACAGCGGGCGCTGCTCCTGCAACCGCGCGTCCGCTGTGGATGCAGGCGGTTTTGGCCGAGACTTATCCAATTGCCTTCACGCTCTGCTTCGCGGTGCTTGCCTGGCGCTACAACGCGCGCCTCCTGATTCAATGTCTGCTGATTTGCTACGGAGTTTCCCTCGTGATTCGAGCCATGCAAAGGCGACCCACAGAGGAAACAGAAAAACCTACCACCGGGCAAAATCCTTATGGTCTCTGAAGGGATCGGGCTTGACCCTGGGGGCTGCCTTCGAGAGGTTTGCGACTTTCCGCAGCCGATAAGCCCTTGAAGGTCCAGGACCAAGTGGAACAGAGGGCGCGGCGCTACGCCTGCCCTCCTGAATTGCGGCGTGCGGCCATGGTTTTACGCCACCCTAACCAGCGTCGCGTGAGCCTTATGGCCGCAGCAGAGGAACTACTTTCTTGGCGGTGCGATGGTGTCCTTAGCAGCCTTGGCCACACGGAACTTGACCACGGTCTTGGCTTTGATCTTGATGGTCTCGCCAGTCTGGGGGTTGCGCCCCATCCGTGCCTTCCGCTCTGCCTTCACCAACCGGCCGAGCCCAGGGATGACAAACACGCCATTCTTCTTTGTCTCTTTCACTGCCGTCTCTGCCAGCAGATCGAGAAATGCTGCGGATTGCTTGTTAGTCAACTCAAGTTTTTCTGCCATTGTCCGGACCAGTGCTGTCTTGGTCATGCCTGTTGCCATAGTGTGTCCTTCTTTCGTCTGGTATGTTCATGGGCTCATGGCCGCGTGTACCGCACCCTAGAGAATCCATGTCGTAAGCTGTTTTCGTGTATCCGAGGCGCGGCTGAAAACCCGTCTCCATCCTCACGAAACCCAGTGTTTATGCGGGTAAAAACGAACCCACCGCCGTTTACGATGCGGCTTTGTTAGACGTTTGTCAATCGAAAAACCGAGAATTGTTCCGTTTTTGGCGCGTTTTTCCTATATTTTCCCTAATTTTGCCGGTTGGAAGCCAAATAGCGGCCGCCGCTTTTTCTGAATAGAGATCAGTAACGGTGTGTTCAGCGCGTCCACCAGCGGGCTTGCCAGGCGGAAACAACGAATCACGTCTTTGGCAAAATCCTTCCGGAGAGCCTCCGCAGCCGGCATCTTCGCCTCCACGCCCCACTGCCGGCATAACAGCAGATCCATCGCCGGGTGCTCTTTTGGAAAGCCCTTCGGCGCGCGGGTGAGCGGCATGCCGCTGAACGAATCCATCTTAGTTCGAAGCTTGCGGTCTGTAAGCAGTTGACGCACCTCCGCATGGTGTAAGAGAAGGTACTGCCTGATCGCCATTAGTTGCTCCCGCTCGGGCATATAGACGCCCGCTGCCACCAGCACTTCCTCGGGCGAGATATGCATGTAATAGCCGCCTCCTGAAGTCTTTTCCAACCCTTCGCGCGACCACCAGGCGGAGATATGACTCTTGTAAGGCCGTTTGTCGGACGAGAATCGTATGTCGCGATAAATCCGCATCATACATTTTTGAGGCGGTCGAATATGGGCAGGTGCAAAGTCCTGCATCGCCTTGTTCACGGTCTCGATGACCGCCAGCATGGGCTGCTTCAACTCGCGCTCGAATTCCGGCTTGTGGACTTCAAACCAGTCTCGCCGGTTGTTGCGTTTGAGGCTGCGCAGGAACCGCAGCCCGGCTTCACGAAAATATGGTTCGCTGGCGACGTCTAAATTGGCATGGTTCATGATGAGATGGAATCAGGTTTCAGAGATTGGCGAAAACCGCGGTTTGACTAGATAGACGCACCTTGGAGGCTCCGGTCGCCCTCCGGTAACGGCAGCCGGTAACTTCGAACGATACACTCCAAATTCTCACTTTGAAGTACAAAAGTAATGGACTTGCATGCCCACAACAGAACGTGTTTCGATGGTTGTGCAATAGACTTTGCTTGCCTCCCTCAATCTGACACGGCTGTCCGGCTTCTCACATACATGAGACAACTTGCCTTCTTGTTCTCTTTTCTAGCGGCCGCAACACTGTGCGCGCGTGCGCGTGTGCATGAGATTGAGTTCGACCAGGCTCGCCAGGTTGTGCTTATCGTCGCCAAACACGACAACATCACGGTGGATGATCGCACGATCGTGATGAACTCGATGGACACCCGCACCGATGCCGGCTTCATCCCGGGCTACTACAGCTTTTCCATTATTCGAGAAAGCGACTCGCCCGCTCGTCCCGATGAAACCATTCGCATGTATGTCATTTCCAAGCGCACCGCCGATGCCTGGGAACTCAATCTTTGTACTCATTACTCGTTTCCCGAATTGCAGAAGTTTCAGCAGGACATCCTGCGCAAGACTGGCGCCCACTCCGGGGACGATGCGGAAACTCCCAAAGCTATCGGGTGTATGGCTCAAGCGCAAATGAAGCCCGCTTCTGAGTAAGAGTTCCACGCAAAAAGAAGATGCCCACACCTCCCTGGTGTGAGCATCTTCTCCGCGGCGTCACATCGGTGGGCCGCAAACCTGGCAACCGCCCGGGGGAAAGCAGTTGCGTGTTATGCATTCGCGTAACATCCAAACACATAGCATCTGGCTTGCCAAACAACGCCCCGGAGCAGTGTTGTCGAATCAGTAACTTATAGCCCCTGGTATTTTGGCAGATTGTGCAAATCTCCTCAATCTACCTTCCGCCGGGAAAAAACTACAAGGTTAACGCCAGGCTAATTGCGCATTCCCGCCAGGGCCGCGCGAAAAAGCGTCTCAAAATTGTCCGCGACTGTCCTGTCTTTAGCCACCGCGGCGGCAATGGCCTTCTGCGCCAGCGGACGCTGGTAACCCAGGTTCACCAGTGCCGATAGCACGTCGTCCGTCGACGGCCCCGTCGCAACCGCGTGCGGCGTGGTGGCCATATCCTCGAGCTTGTCTTTCAGGTCCACGACCAGCCGCTCCGCCAGCCGTTTGCCGATGCCGGGAATCTGCGAAAGCGTGGCATGATCCTGCCCCCGAATCGCGGCCACCAATCGCTCTGTGCTCAAGCCGCTCTGGATGGTAACCGCAAGCTTGGGCCCTACGCCGCTCACCGTGATCAACCGCTCAAAGACGCGCTTTTGCTCGCGGTCGAGAAAACCGTAAAGCGCCAGAACATCTTCGCGGACGTGGGTATGGATAAAGAGGGAAACCTCACTCCCCTCGGGCGGCAGCGCGCTGAACGTAGTTACGCTGATGACGACGTCGTAACCCACTCCGCCGGCTTCAATAATCGCCTGCTGTGGATGCTTTGCCAGGAGCCGCCCTCGCAGGTGCGCAATCATGCGGCTTAAAACTTGTGGCGGTAGGAGATTTGAAAATCGTAGCCCGCGTTGGGTGGAAACAATCCAGCGACGTGGCGCAGGCGCTCGGCCAGCGCAGGCGCGGCCAGCAGCGGATATTCGCGTTCTCGCAGATCGGTGTAATTAAAGTCGAGCGTGAGCGACAGCATATAAATCGCCAACGCGTCAGAGAACGCTGATTCGAAGAAACTACTCTTCGCCTTCTCGTCGACCCGGCCTTTTTCTCCGCGGCCGGGCTGGTCGATGCGGGAGAAACTCCGCTCCGCCATGCGGGCCCCTGGGCTTTCATTGCGCCCACGATCCAGCGCCCGGCGCCGGCTCTCGTAGCTATCCTGGCTGGTCTCGCCGCGCACGTCGGCAACCGCCTGCGACCAGGCCAGGTCGCAAAAGCTTTGCGGCACTCCAGCTGCTTCTACAAAGTGATGCCCCACATTGATAAAGAACTCGAACGCCAGGGCGAACCTGTCCTGCATCAACCGGGTGGAGATGAAGATGCAATCGGAGCCATCAAATTGCACATTGCGGTGGCACATGGCGCGATCGCCCAGATCGATGGTGTAGCCAGGCGCCACCATCGTCTCCTCCGTCTCGCCTATGGTCAGCGGCACAAAATAGTACGCATGCCGGGTGAGCGCTGCGGCGATCGTTTTCGGCACGGCCTGCACAATCGGCGCGAGCTCCTGTTCGGTGATGTGGGTATCCGCGAAGATTGCGTAGCCCAACCCATTCTCCGACTGCCGCACGGGCGTCTGTTGCGCTACCAGCGATGCCGGCAACAACTCCATTTGGGCGACTTCAGCCATAACCTAGTATTCTAGCTGAGTGGAAGGGTGAGCACTTCCCCTTCGAGGGCAATTATGAATGCGCAGCACCAGAACCTGGAGCAGACGGGGGCTAAGTTCTTCGGCATCCCGCTGGGCGATTTCGGCTTCTTCACCAGTGTTCTCATGGCCTTTACCGTGGGTTTTCTGAGCTTTTTCCTGTTCACCTTCCTGGCCATCTTCGGCCTCGCGATCTACAACGGCATGGGCCACCAAGTGGACCTTTCCGCCAGCTACAAATACATCTCGTTTCCGGCCGCATGCGTGGTGTTGGCCGCAAGCCTGATTTTCTTCGGCACGTTGTGGCTCCGCCGTAAGGTTTCCGGAGGCTAACAGCCGCCCCCAATGGCTCTGGTCACCATCGAACAATCTGCATTGTCGGGCGAACTCCCCGAAGCCCAGGCACGAGCCTGGTGCGAGCGGCTGGAGGCGGGGGAAATTCTTTTTTTCCCTCAATCGCCCATTCTCTTCCGCCCCGAGGACTTGTCCTTTCTGCTCGGCCGGCAGCAAAGCGGCAGCACTCTGCACAAGAACATCGCCTACAAGCCGAACCTCGACACGGTCAGCGGCCTGGATGCCGGCACTACCAGTGCAGCAGACCTCGCGCATCTGCAGGCGATCATGCGCCAATACTCAAAAGACGTGACTCGCTTTCTCACCCGCTTCTTGTCTCCTTACCAGGGACGCTGGCAGCTGGACTACGCAAGCTTCCGGCCGCAAGAGGAAGAAGGCCGGGACCTGCCTCTCCGCCGCCGCAACGACCTCTTGCACACCGACGCCTTTCCCACGCGGCCCACGCGGGGAGCGCGCATCCTGCGCTTCTTTAACAACATTCACCCCACGCGCACGCGCGACTGGGTGGTCAGCGATCCATTTTCCGTGCTCGCGCCCAGGTATGCGCCGTCAGAGCTTCCGCTCCCCGCGCCAGGCAGTTCTGCGACGCGCGCCTTGCGCTCGCTCGCCAGCACGGCCGGACTGGGGCGTGCCATTCCCAGTCTGAAGCGTTCCCCCTATGACGACTTCATGATGCGTTTCCACAACTTCCTGAAGGAAAATTCATCCTTCCAGGCAAACTGCCGCAAGGAATACCTGCAATTCCCCCCGGGCTCCAGCTGGATGGTGTACACCGACATGGTTCCGCACGCCGTTCTTTCCGGCCAATACGCCCTCGAGCAAACCTTCCTGGTGGAGCACACCGCCCTGGTCGCTCCTGCATCTTCGCCTCTTTCTGTTCTCGAGGCACTGACTCACTCCGCGTTGGTGTAGTCGACTCACCACACAGGCTGACTTGCCCGGCCCTCGCCAGACACATATCCTTGAACTTTAAGTTCATCCGTAAAATGACAACGAACGCCGACTCCATTAAGGTTCATCTCCCCGACGGCTCGATCAAAGAATTTCCCGCCGGATCTACTCCCCTCGACGTCGCCCAGAGCATCTCGCCCAGGCTAGCCGCGGCCGCCGTGGTTGCCCGCATCCGTCCCGCGTCCGCGAACGGGTCTGGCAAGATCAGCGACGCGCTGCCCGAAGCCACGCAGGAAGCGGCCCCCGAAGCTGGGATGTACGCGGCCGAGCAAGGCGATGCCGAGCGGCTGGTCGATCTGACCACACCCTTGAACGAAGACATGTCGTTACAGCTTCTGACCGAGAAAGACGCCGAGGCCCTCAAGGTGGTGCGCCACTCCGCCGCGCATGTAATGGCGACCGCGGTCCTCGAGCTCTTTCCGGAAACCAAGCTGGGCCACGGTCCGGCCACGGATGCCGGCTTCTTCTACGACTTCTACCGGCCCACGCCGTTCACCCCTGAGGACCTCAAAGCCATCGAAGCCAAAATGGCGGAAGTCGTCGCCCGTAACGAACCTTTCGTGCGTGAATGGGAGCCGCGCGCCCAGAGCCTCGACCGCTTCAAGGCCGGCAACGATTTCATGAAGGCCCACTTTGTCGAGCGCTTCACCAAGCCGGGCGAGCAAATCTCTTTTTACCGCAACGGCGCCTTTGAGGATTTCTGCCGCGGCCCGCACGTGCCCTCGACCGGGCGTGTCAAAGCGTACAAGGTGACCAACCTTGCCGGCGCCTACTGGCTGGGCGACGAAAAGAACCCCCAGCTACAGCGCATCTACGGCACTGCCTTTTTCTCCAGCAAAGAAATGGAGCAGCACTTTGCCCGTCTGGAGGAAGCAGCCAAACGCGATCATCGCCTTCTGGGCAAGCAGCTCGACCTTTTCTCCATTCAGGAAGTTGCCGGCCCAGGACTCATCTTCTGGCATCCCAAAGGCGCCATGGTGCGCAAGATCATGGAAGAGTGGATGCGTGACGAGTGCCTGAGGCGCGGCTACGAGCTGGTCTACACCCCGCACGTCGCGCGCCGGGATCTATGGAAGATCAGCGGCCACGAAGGCTTTTACTCGCAGAACATGTTCACCCCGATGGAGCTGGACGACGCAGATTACCGGCTCAAACCGATGAACTGCCCGTTCCACATCCTCATCTACAAAAACTCTCCCAAGAGCTACCGCGATCTGCCTGTGCGCTATGCCGAGCTGGGCAATGTTTATCGTTACGAGCGTTCCGGCACCATGCATGGGCTGTTGCGGGTGCGTGGCTTCACCCAGGACGACGCTCACATCTTCTGTTCTCCGGCGCAGATTGAAGACGAGATCGTGGGCTGCATCGAGTTCGCGGAGTTGGTGCTCACCATTTTTGGCTTCAAGGATTTCCAGGTAGAGCTCTCCACCTGGGATCCCAAAGACCGCAAGAGCTACACCGGTTCGGACGAAAACTGGGCCCTGGCCATCGGCTCGCTTGAGCGCGCGCTCGGCCGCAAGGGCATTCCCTACAAAACGGTCCGCGGCGAAGCTGCGTTTTACGGCCCCAAGATCGACATCAAGCTGGTGGACGTGCTTGGGCGTTTATGGCAACTGTCGACAGTACAATTCGACTTCAACATGCCCGCCCGTTTTGAGATGGAGTATGTGGGTGAAGACGGCGAGCGTCATCAACCGGTGATGGTCCATCGCGCTCTCTTCGGCTCGGTCGAGCGCTTTTTCGGTGTGCTGATAGAGCACTATGCCGGGGCCTTTCCGCTCTGGCTGGCGCCGGTGCAGGTGGGTATTGTGCCCATCAGCGAGCGCCATCTGCCGTATGCGGAAAAGATACAGGCGACGTTACAGAACGCCGGCCTGCGGGTAGAAGTCGATCACCGCAACGAAAAAATGGGAGCCAAGATCCGCGACTTCACCTTGCAGAAGCTGCCCTACATCCTCGTCGTCGGCGACAAAGAAGCTGAAACGGGAGCCGTCAGCCTGCGCGTCCGCGGCGAGGGCGACAAAGGCAGCATGCCGCTCGAAGAGTTCGTCAGCCGCGCCAAGTCGATCGTCGAGAGCAAGTCGATGAGCTTGTAGCACGGCTTCGGCGGGGCATCCGTGGCCGCTCCTGCGAGCCTGCTTGCTGCTAAGTCCTTTGTTTCATGAAGGTGCTCAAATTTTTAATTAATTAATTTGAGCACCTTGCTCTTTGCGGGCTGTTGTCCCCCTTGATCACTCGTCCCGCCCTTGTAGAAATGTGCGAACTAAGCGAACTAAGCGAAGTAAGTACGGTGTGTGCGACGGCATCTCCGGCAAAATCGTCTGTGCCGTCGCCTGGTCCAGCTCGTAGACAGGCGACGAATTGACGATTGATGATGCTCGGCTCATAAGCCCGCAACTGGAAGATACGCAGGACCACGCCCACCGCACCATGGACGATGCGTTCGCGCGAGTGGCGAAGGGAATCGGATTTCGGCATGCTGTTAGCGGACACCCCGTATAGATGCTGGATTTGGCAGTTTTGTCGCGCTGGAAAATTCGGATTTAGAAAGCGAACTAAGTGCCATGGACGATGCGCTCGCACGGATCGCGAAGCACACCGTATAGATGCTGGATTAAGCGGATTTGTCGAGCTGGAAACTTCGGATTTGTCGATTTATCAATCGGAGTTACGCAGCGCTTCCATTACTCGCAGAAAGGCAAACTCGATTTCCTATGCACAGCCATCAGGGTTCTCTTAGCCTCCGGAGTCTCGAAAGCGTCGATGACCTTCCATTCGAATTGCGGCATGCTCCGGATGGTCAAATCGAACCAGCTATGTCCTTCGACGTCCAACACCAGGAAATCGGGATGGGAGCAAAGAAAGGCCTGGCTGTCTTGAATGTTTTTCGCGTAGTAGCCATTATCCCGATAGGCATTCATGAGGTGGTAGTCGAGGACGAACCCCCTTGGTCCCGCCACCGCTGCCGGCCAGTCCAGCAGGAAATAGTAGCGTGCCGGGTAATGGGAAAAGCGCATAAGTTTTGAAAGATCCTCTTGCCAGCCTGCAACGATCGGAGGGTCGGCAGTAGCGACATGGTCCAGCCGTTGCACGTCAAGATATTGCCGGCTCACCTCAAGCGGTGGCAAGGCCAGCACCGTGGCCGCAGGAGAAATCACAAGTAACAATAGATCAATCCCCACGCCCAACGTGAGGAAGCCTGACTGTCTGCGCCGCGCGCATCCGCAAAATCTGCCAAGATGATCGCCACACCCACACCGCACGGCAGTAAATACCGCGGAACAAAAACCGGAACGATGAGATGTGAGAGCACAAACAACACCACCGGCATGGCGACCAGAAGGTACCCGACTAACATGAGGGCGCCTCTTGGACCGGAGTTAATTCGTTTTTGCGACCCACAAGCCGTCGCAGCCCGAGCAGAACGATCAGGGCAAGCGGATAAGGAGATCCACTCTGTCGGTGTCGAACCAATTGAATGTTGCTGGTTCGGAGCGTTGAACAGCCCAATCCACGGTTCGAAAACCTCGAAAGGGTAAGTGGCGACAAAGGTTTTCAACGTTGGCATCATGATCCAGACGGCGGGTTTGCCCGCCGCCCGGGAAGTTCGGATTGCAGGAATCCAGACAAGAAGTGCCAGCCAACCGGCCGCATGAGCGAGATAGACGCGCGGTCGAAAGCGATGCCTCGCTGCATCGGTCACATCAATGCCAGCAGGATCAAGCCGCCATAAATGACGCCCAGGACGTGGGTCAACACCAAGGCCGCTTGAGAGAGAAAGGACAGGTCAGCAGCCGGGCTTCGGCGCCGGCTGCAGGACCAGCCGCGTATAAACGTCGACGGAAAACGCGACCGTCAGTATGAAGAGCCCGTAGAAGCGCGCTTCCACATTCTGATTGAGCAGCAGACCCGAAGTGCCCCAAAACGCAAGCACGCCAAATGCCGTGCCCGCATACCGTAAAAGCGGCGTAAGGTTCTCCACGTGACCACCAACGCTCCGCACATGGTAAGGCAGGAGTACAAGCGAAGTGTCAGAACGCCGGTGCCGAAAGCCTTTGCCCAGAGCCATGCCGTCGTGTAAAAAAGGGGATGCCGCCGTCGGCGCCATGTTGGATAGCGTAGTAAAGATGCCAAAGTGAAGGGTCGCTGACCTCTTTCCACGTGAATATTTCGTCCATCCACGCCTGTTTGTGCGGTGACCACAGAACGCACGAAACCACGAGGGACAGCAAAGAGCAACAAAGCAAAAGCACTTCCCTCGGCCTGCATCTTGTGCCGGGGACGGAGTAACGGCGTTGCTGACTTTCGTTAGTAGAATTCAAGCGGGTCGCTCGGATCGCAATCTGGTGTTTACAGTCACTGACTGTTACGATAAAGTCGATCCGAGATATTCCCGACGCTTACGGTCGCGCTCGTGGCATTCACGTAGGCCGAAGTTCCTCCCTGGGGTGGCGACTCCGCGATTTCGGCTGGAAGGCCATGAAATACCATTTCAGGTAGTGGGGAAGCCACTTCCAAAGCTTGAAGCGCGA
>CAWGYP010000011.1:0-569210 GCA_963826875.1 uncultured Acidobacteriaceae bacterium
TACCGCTGAAACGCGGTTGGCTTTTGACCCCGTGTGCTGCGCATGCTCCTGGATTTTTTCTTCATCCTGCGCGAAGTAGACGCAATAGATCTTCTCGTTGGTAACGTAGCTGTGTAACCACCGAATACTTGATCCCAATTCCTTGAGCACAGCCAGCGACCGGAGTGAGACTTCCCGGATCTCGTCCTCGGACAGATTTCCCGCACCGGGCACTTCCCGTTCAATCACATACTCCGGCATGGCAGCCCTCCATTCGAATGAGGATACTACCATCATCCCCGTTCGGACTTATCCCACCTGGGCTGCTCATCGGGATTGATGCCCAGAGTCAGTTTCGCCAGCAGTTCGTGCGTAAGAAAGCTATTGGCCGGGTGAATTCGGCCGAGGCGAGCATCCCGGAAAACTCGTTCCAATCCGGCTGCGCGGAAAATTCCGAAACCGCCGGCCAGTTCCATCGCCATATCGACGACCCGCCACGAACTCTCCACGGCGCGAAATTTCGCCGCTAAAACGCGGGATCAGTAACTGGCCTACCTTTGCCGGATCGGTGTTGTCCGCCCAATCCTGCGCCGCGCGATCGAGCAGAGCTTCCGCCGTCTCAAGTTCGATGACCATGTCCGAGATGGCATGTTGCACCTCAGGGTGGTAGGACATGGGACGTGACAGGCCAATGGAGCTCTTCTTCTTCACGGTCTCGATCGTGCGATCCATGGCATAACGTGCCAGGCCGTAATACACGTTACCAAAGCCCATTAAGGCCCACACAAAGATGGAAGCCACGAAGGCATCCAGTCCCGCAGCCCCCGCCGGCACCACTCTGGGGAGGTAACGATCGGGCACAAAGCATCCTTCAAGAAGGGTATCGTCACTGCCCGTCGCGCGCATGCCCAGCACGTCCCAGGTCTCCTCGATGCGGTAGCCCGGCGTCTGGCGCGGAAGAAAAGCGTGCACAATTTTTGGCGCCGCCGGATCGCTGGTATCCATGCCGTGCAGACCCAACCGACTCCAAACCGGTGACAGGCTGCCAAAATGCTTGCGACCGTAGAACCGATAGCCGCCATCCACCCGCTCTGCTTTGGTCGTAGAGAGCAGGACTGGGACATCATTGCCCGTCTCGGCGTGACCCGCGGCAAACACTTCTCCCGCTGCTGCTTCGCGCAGCATCCATTCCAGGGTTGGATCCCCCGCCCGGCGAAGATCGGCGGCTATCCCCATCCAATACAAGTGCATATTCAGTCCGAGCGCAGTGGCTGGCGCATGGTATGCCAGACGGCGTTGCTCGCGGCAGAACCTCCGGCAAGGTCATCCCCCAGCCTCCCAGCTCGGAAGGCACCGGCATTAACAAGTACCCCCCAACCCGGAGATCCTCGAAATCCTCGGCGAAGAATCGGTTCTCACGATCGTAACGGGCGCGCGTTCTGCGCAGTCCTGAAACAGCGATTCCGAAATTGGCATCATCGCAACTTGCATGGCATCCTCCCGCTGAACGGTGGAAATTTGGCTTCGAAACAGATAGGCGCTATTTCGCAGAAGAAACGCTATTGGAATTAGCAGATGGAGTCGATTAGCGGTGGGTGGGAGCCTCGAGCGTGGCTGGCCGAGAAATCTTCGTCTCCCACAATTACGGTCGGGTCACCGGCCAACCGTCAGTAACCCCGCAGTACACAGTTGCTTGACGTGTAGCTCAATGAGTAATTTCCCAATGGGCGACGATCCGACCGGACCGTTCTTAGCTGGTAGATTGGCTCTGAATGAACACGAAGCCTGAAACAGAACTCATCCGCGCATGCAGTTCGCCAACACTTGTATGTCAGACGGAACTGGTACTTCTCTAATAATGTTTCCTAAGAGTACGAGTCCCGTCTGACGCACAAATCGACCATGTTACCCACCGGCGCCATCCAGGGGTTCTCGCTATCAGTCAAATACAACCGAAATAGGTGTGAACTACGCCAGGCTACTTCCCCAGGAGTTATCGGCCGGCGGGACACTACTCGCCTCGACGCGGGAGAGAGGCGAAAGGTTGTATGACACATTAATCAGGGGGCTTTTTTCTGAGGAGTCCTCGGCGCTGTTGGCAGTAACCATTCTCCCGCAAGCCGAGCAAAGTGGCCAAGCACGCGAGAGGAGAAAGCAGGTTCCGATGGACCGGACGGGTCGCTAGCCATCCCGCGCGCAGACCTTATCTAAATCGCTAACTGGATCGCATAAATCTGCCGAGGGATGTTCGGAAACGCAAATCGAGCATCTCAACTATGTAAGCAAGTAATCTTCGTTCACAGAACAATTGGAGCACTATGTCTAAAGTTGTCGTTGTCACCGGTTCTTCTGCTGGCCTTGGTCGCGCCATCGCGCATGGGTTCGCAAAACGTGGAGCATCTGTTGGACTCATCGCGCGTAACCCAGAGGCCCTCCACGCAGCCAAAGAGGAATGTGAAGCGTTGGGAGGCAAGGCTCTGGCCGTGCCCACAGACGTTTCCGATGCCGAGGCCGTGGAGGCTGCGGCAAGCCGTGTCGAAGAGGAGCTGGGTCCGATTGACATCTGGGTGAATGACGCAATGGTCAGCGTCTTCTCTCCAGTAAAGGAGATGGAGCCTTCCGACTACAAACGTGTGACCGACGTGCTCTATCTCGGCTTTGTTTATGGAACGCTGGCCGCGCTCAGAAGAATGCTCCCTCGCGATCGGGGCACGATCATCCAGATTGGATCAGCCTTGTCTTACCGGTCCATTCCCTTACAGTCTGCCTACTGCGCTTGCAAGCATGCCATCAACGGATTCACCGACTCATTGCGCTGTGAACTGTACCACGACCACAGCAATGTCAAGGTGACTGCCGTGCACATGCCTGCCATGAACACAACCCAATTCGACTGGGTCAAGAATCGCCTGCCCAACGATCCACAACCGGTTCCGCCAATATTCGAACCGGAGCTTACTGCGGAAGTGGTTGTCGCTGCCGGCTTCGCGAAACGTCCGCGGCGGGAGTATTGGGTCGGATCCCGACCGTAATGGCGATTGTCGGACAAAAGTTCATTCCAGGCGTGCTGGACGAATATCTTGGGAAAACGGGATATAAGTCACAGCAGATCCCTGATGAACCCAAGGATCCAAACGCACCCAACAACCTCTACCAATATGTTCCCGGGGTTCACAGCGCACGAGGCAAGTTTGCTGGTCGTTCCTCAAGAACGAGCGCGGAGATTTTTCTGTCGCTGCACCCCGAATCACTCGCTTTGGGGACAGCTGCGGCGCTCACGTTCCTAGGCGGTGTCCTTGTGGCCCGGCGGAAGGTATCGTGAAGGCTTGTTCGGCCGATGAGGTCACCTCAATGGCCGGCAGCGACACGCTCCTGATCGTAGGCTGCTGCACAGCACTGGCTACTTTGGTGCCCGTGACGCTCTACCAGACCGGCGCTCTTCACCGGCTTCCGGATCCGCCGTTCCGCGTTTTCGACTCTGAGCGAATCACCATGTCCGCTGCCGCTCATCCGCTTGGGATTCCCGACGGAGTGTTGGGGCTGGCGAGTTTCGGGGTGACACTTGCCTTGGCGCTCCCAGCCAGGCGCCATCGTGCGGCGAAGCAGTTGCTCGGCGCGAAGCTAACTCTTGATGCTTCGGCAGCAGCATTCAAAGTTGGACAGCAGGTAGTCAGCTTTGGGAAGCTTTGCTCCTGGTGTACGGGTACGGCGCTAGCCGCAGGCCTGATGGCCTACGCCGGCCGGAAAACAATAAAGGGCTCCTGGCTGGAGGCAGTCTCGCTCGCTCAGCGAGCCCCGTGTTGCTACCCCCGCGAATAAGCGTCAAGATCGTGTATCAAAGGCATGGCCGCAGATGGTGGCTTAACCCTACCGTCGACAATCTCACGCCTTTCCACTGACGGTCCATACATAGACTCATCACCGCTCTTATCTGCCCGGACGACTGCTCCATTCAGGCTGACACCGGCAAATATGCCCTTTGAGCGCGAATAAGACAGAACCTCTGCATTCAGCTTAAGATCCGTGGCCGCGGACGCGTTACGTCCTACAGGGCCGGCTGCTACAGAAGCGTCAGCTCCCAGTTTGAACTTGTCACTCAGAAGACTCTGGAGAGCATGAGCGTTCATAAAGAGCATGACGATATCCGTAGAAGACCCACCAATCTGGTACCCGACGCTACCGCCTTCGAGAGCGATAAACATGGGAGCACTCCAACCGTGCTCCGTGCGGCAAGTCGCCACACCGCGGCCGTAATTACCGCCGAAGATAAACGCAAACTTCTTGTCGCCTGGAATGATCGCTATGCACTTTGCCCTATCCAGCAGGTCATGCGGTATTCCCTGATCCGGTGTATTCATGATTTCTTTGAAAACCTGGGCGGCCTTCTGGGTTCGAGCGACGTCGTCGTCACGGTCGGAAGCTTGCGCGAATGAGACGCCTAACAGGATGAGTGTCGAAAGGATGAGAGTGCGTTTTAGCATGAGGTTTGCTCCTTCCACTTGGGTTCGTTCTAAGAGGGGCCGGTGTCCAGAGCAAAGATTGTTTGCTCGAACCAGGAAAGCCTTGTTTTCGTGCAGTTCGAACTCAAGACACAAACTTTGATGCGACAAGTGGAGGACAAGATGTGTAGCAGCATCCCATCTTTGCGTCGGGATCAAATGTTCTCGCCACCTTGGTGATGTCGGAATGGCCTTAACAGCAAGGAAAAGATGAGCTACGGCAAAGCGAAGAGTGGTTCAGGGTAGCGCTCTCGTCGATTCCATTGATGCTTTACCAAAGAAAGGAACATAAATGATCCGTCCCAGGATTCGATTTTCCCGCACTCGTACCGCACCTTGCTTTTGAGATGCATCCAACCAGGCATGGGACAGACTAAGAGAATCGTCGACACTCTTGAGCACGGCAAAAATCCTAACTTTCTGCTGGTCGTGGTTCTGAGCGGAGTGGCGCTCATCGGACTGTTTATAGTGGCTTGGGTCCTAGTAGGAGATAAAGGAAGGAAGCTGCTGCCCGGTTTGCACCACGACCCGCAGCCCACCTCTTCCATTCGCCGCCAGGCTTCAGGAACCGTTACCGCCTAACGGATCACAGACTGCAGAATTCCCGCACGCCTGATCAAGCAGAGGTGTGGGCTTCGACAATTTCGCTGCCGTGGGCGATGGAAAGCCTTGATGGAAGCAACTTGGGCTTGTCTCAGTTACAACATCACCCGCTGGCTCAGCATTCGCAGCAAACTCAATGCTGCCGCAGTCGCTTGATATCGCCTTGGCCTACTTTGCACCTGCCCTGACCCACAACGCACGCCGTCAGCCTCGAGAGCAATAAACACGCTCCAAACACTCAGATGTGTGCCTACGCTGGCCTCGGACTAGGAATCTGGAGCACCGGGGGCCGGTAAACGCTCGCCCGCTTTCTCAGGGGAAGAAGGGGGCCGGGACCTTGCGCGTCGAGAAGCGATCTGGCGCTTCGGGCATTCAAGGGACGGGGCGGAGTAACCACTATTCCGCCGCGCACTGCGCTGAGGCCGTTTAGGTGGTGATTACTCCGTCTGGAAGCTGTGAAAAAATTGATTTCGCTGAAATTTCGTCTGAACCGAAATGTATGCCGCGGGCCAGCGGTCGCTTATGAGGCATCCTGGCGCGAAGTTTTTCACGGCCGAAATTGCTCGACGTTTCTAAATGAACTTTTTGCACATCTTCCTGTCCCTTCAACTTTCCAGAGGCTCACCTTTCCCCCCCGGCGGCAGGAAAGGCGGGTCCAGAACAGGGGTGGTACATTGCGACGGCTGATTCTCCTCGTGGCTTTGGCGGCCTTGGCCCATCCCGCAGGAGCGGGAACGCGGGTCACAGTGGCGCAACTGGATCAGGCGCTAACTGCGGCCATCGCCGCGCACAAGCCGGATGCAGAAATTGCTCGTCAGATTACGAGCTTGGAACTCTCAGAACGGCTTACCGAGGCTTGGCTGAACCGGCTGAACATACGTCTGGCACAGGACGCCTTAGCGGCGCAGGCCCTGGCCCTGCTCGCCAACCGGTCGGCTTTCCTGGATCCTCCCGTGGCCGAGCTGCCGGGTACTGCTGCTCCCGACGGCGCCGCGCGGCAACGAATGCTCGATGCCGCGCGCAACTATGTTGCGCAAACGTTGCCGCGTCTGCCTGACTTCCTGGCCACCCGGACGATCAAGCGGTACGACGACAGCCCCCAGGCACTCAAGAAAGGCGCTTGGCCCGTTCGCGCGGGGCTGCATCTGGTAGGCACTTCGAGCCGGGAGATCTCGGTCCGTAACGAAAGGGAAGGGCAAGGTGTCGAGCATGGGTCCGCGGCCTCGCAGGAGCAGAATGGGCTTAGCACCTGGGGTGAGTTCGGGTTCCTACCGGCCGTCATTCTCGCCGACACGGTCAAGGGTACGGTAACCTGGAGTCATTGGGAGCAGATGGCGGCAGGCGCGGCCGCGGTCTTCCACTACGCGGTGCCTCACTCCGCATCGCACTACGAGGTCGTCGGGACGATCGCCCACGGACCCAGGTGGCAACCTGCGGATGCCTCGACTGTGCGCACCGCGGCAGCCTATCATGGTTCTCTTTGGGTGGACCCGGAAACTGGGGCGGTTCTCCGACTTACATTAGAAATTGGCGAGAATGAGGTTGGCCAGTTCAAGCGATTCGCGGTGATGGTGCAATATGCGCCCGTCCAGATCGGTGGCCGCAACTTCATTTGCCCAGTGCGAAGTCTGGCGTTGGACTTGGCATCTGCCGGCGTAACTTCCAGCCTGTTCGGAAATTCTGGTCTGGCAGATGTACCAACGGAGTGGCTGAATGTTGCGTCCTATAGCGGCTATCACCGCTTTGCATCGACAACTCGCATTCTGGCTGACACACCGGAAACGCAACCGGAGAAACCCGAGAGCGCAAGTGTGTTACCCCAGGCAACCTCCCCAGTGCCAGATGAAACGGCATCCGCGATTGAAAGCACCACGCTGCCTGAATCTGGCCTCCCTCCTCCTTCCAGCCCTCTTGATTCGCCAACGGAATCCGCCCCAACGGCGCCTGTCCCAGCGGTGCCCGCCCCCACAGTACCCGCGCCGATGGTGGCCCCACCCACTGAATCCACTCCAGCAGTATCCGACGCGCGTGCGAACCAGCCTCAGACCACAGGGATCACCCTTCAAGTCAATGTCAACAAAGTATTGATTCCAGTTGTAGTCCGCGACCAGCAGGGCCGCTCTGTGAGCGACCTGAAGAAGGAAGACTTTCAGCTCTTTGACAACAACAAGCCGCGCGCAATCTCCGCCTTCATGGTGGAGCAGAATGGCGCGCCACAGAGTCCAGCCGCCGGCAATGCGCAGACAGCGTCCACAACCAGCGCCGCCCCGCCTCAGCGTTTCATCGTTCTGCTCTTCGACGACTTGCACCTGAACTTCGTGGATCTGGAGAATGCCAAAAAGGCTGGCGAGAAGGCGCTGGACGGATTGTTGGAAGGCTCCAACCAGGTTGCCGTGCTCTCCCTTTCCGGAAAAGTCGCCAGCGGCTTGACCCGTGATCGCGCCAAGTTGCAGGAGGCGATCCTGCGCCTGAAATCGCAAGGCGATTATCTGCATATCAATGAAGTTTGCCTGAAGATCGGGTACCTCCAGGCCTGGCTCATGGAGTTTCCCCAAGAAGCCGCTGCATTCCGTGATGCGGCAATGCAGCTTATCGCTTGCGGCGCCTCATCTGATCCGCAGGATGCCGAGCGAGCCGCGCGAGTGATTGCCCAGCGGATTGTGAAGGTCGTGGGCCGGGATTATGTGGAATCTTTCTCCGCGATCGACGAAATTCTGCGCAGGATGGCCACTCTGCCGGGGCAGCGCGCGTTGATCCTGATCTCGCCCGGTTTTGAAATTCGTGATCCTGAAGTTTCGGCCGCGCAGTCGCAGATGATCAACCTGGCTGCACAGTCCAATGTCACCATCAGCACCCTGTCGGCGCGCGGGTTGTACACAACCTCCGTGACCGCCGGTAACGATAACACCAATGGATACGCCATCCAGGACATCCACATGGCCGAGAGTTCACTGTCGGACCTTGCCGATGGCACCGGCGGCACTTTCGTCCACAACAGCAACGACCTGGAAGCCGGATTCAAATCGCTGGCCGAGGCGCCGGAGACGGTTTATCTGCTCGAACTTTCGCTCGACAACGTGAAGCCCGACGTCACCTTTCACCGCTTGAAGGTGAAAGTAAATCGGGATGGCTTGCAGTTACAGGCGCGCCGCGGTTATCTCATGCCCAAGCTGGAGAAAGCCAAAGACTAGCGGTTCAGCCTCGCCAATCGGGTTTGTGAAATGAAGAGTAGAGAACTGCTCCACGGCCCTGCCCCTGCAGGCGAAACGTCAACCGAGCCAGTTTAGCGCCAGGGTTCCAGGATGGCGTTTGGACCTTCCTGCTTCCAATAGGCCACGACCGGTCGCCTTGGATCGCTGGCCCCGACCCCCGATCTCATTGAGGGATGGGCCTCCCAAGGAAGAATAGGTAAAAACTCAAGCACGCACGAATTTCATCGCGTGCCATTTTCGCTTAGTGCAAATCACCTACTCATTCTTCGGAGTCGGACTCAAGTTCTACTCGGATGTTGGCCAATTCTTAGTCGACCCCATCTCCACATAAGTGACGGAACACCCGCTATCGAAGAGACACACAGATTCCTTCCTGCTACTTAGCGGGAGAAATCACATTGGCCGTTCGACCCTACACGACTGAATCACTTAGCCGCTTGCACGTTACAGTCGGTCAGTTTGTAGTGCCAGACTTCGTGATGGCTCTCCCGGTTGATCGCAACTTGCTCAGGTAATTGAAATCCGCCAACGCTCTGATAGGTATAGGTGAGGATTATCCGCTTGCCCGGCCTGAAATCTCCATCCTCGCCTAGCCTGAACGAGTTCAAGAGAAAGCCCTGTGGGCTTGGACGGAAGTCCGTTTCCCGGCGATCGGAGGCAGATCCCTTTGCCGCTTCGCTCTGGAGACTCATGTCGCGCGTGAGCAACATCTCGACATCAAAAGTTTGGATCTTGAGTTCGAGTTTGTAGCCTGACGTAGACGGCTCAACGTGGACGGGCGTGCCTTCCGGCGGAAGCATCGCGTTATTGCTGGCAGCCAACCAGTTATTCAAGCTGAACTGCACAGCGTGTTCGAGGAGTCCTTCCGCCATGCCTCCATGGGGAAGCTTGCTTACTTCACCCTCGGTCATCCCGGGTGACACTGCAACGTTCTGACGAGTGACAGTGACTCGATTGCGAATCGGCTGAATGAGTTTGGCGATCTCCTCGTCCGTTCCTTCGTCGCCGAGACGGACGGCCTCGGTGAAGTGCTGCTTCCAATTGAACTCTACAGCGCAGTTGAAGGATTGGAGGTTCCTTTCAAAGGGAGCGTCATACTTCGCACGGGCCTGCTTTAGGAACGTTGCATCTTCGGTTGCTGTCTGTGCGTGACAAAACGCTCCGCAAAGGCTGAACACCAAGGTTGAGTAGAAAAATCGCATGATGCATCGTAAATCACGAGTTAACCCAGTTCGATTTCTTGTGATAGAGAGGCTGACTATTCTGAGAGACTGATGGCCCATTGCAGCGAGGCATTCGGCTTGGGGTCGCAATGACAAGCGAATGGTCGAATTGGGCAAGGTGTCAGGAGAAAGCAGTACCAGTCATAGTTACCAAAGATTTGTCTTAGCCTCTTGTTGAGTTCCGAAAACGGTACTATCCTCTTGCGTAAGAACCGAATGTTCGGAGCCCACTTGATGAGCGGTCTTTGACAACTTAAGAAAAGCCACACCGGCGGCGAGCGTCCGCACGTTGTGAATGATTTCTCGAAATTGCCAGTCTGATACGGTCCGTCCTATAAGCAATGAGGCAAGATGCTCAATTAATTAATTCAAAATTTGAGCATCTTCATGAAACAAAGGACTTAGCCGCAAAACTTGAGCACCTTCGATAAAACAAAGGACTTAGCGGCACGCATCCCCGCATGAAAGCGCCGGCAAGGAGGCTTATCTCTCTTTTCTCTCACAAAATGCATTCTTTTTTCGGAAAGCTTTAAGCTCAATAGGGGCTTTTTGCGCTTTTTGCGCACTTTTGGCACTTTTTTGCAGACGGTATGAAATCTGTCCCGTTTCTCCGGTTCAAGTGGCCGATACACGGCATATCGGCTCTAGTCCTGTACTGCGATTTGGTTCGCTCCGCCTCGCAATGGCTGTTCCTTCCCCCGCCAAACGAAGACGCCCTGCAGCCCCGGCGGCAGAGTAACAGTCCCTGTCAGCGCATCGCCGCTGCGCGCAAAGTGCACCTTGATCATTCCTTGCGGATGAGGAAACTCCGCCGACAATTCGCGTAATTCTCCCAGGTGCGGAGCAATCCGTATGGTGGCGAAGCCCGGCGATGCCGGTTCGATCCCTGCTACCAGCGTAAGCAGATCGTAGATGGGATGTGCGCTCCAGGCATGCGAATCGGACCTCGTCTTTCCCGGCGTCTCCGGCCAGGTGCTGAAATGGAGTGGTAGTAAATCGCGCCATGGCTTCAGCGTAGCGAGATATTCGTCCCCCATTCCCGCGTGTTCCAGGGCGCGCGCCAGATAGAAGCGAAAGTAATAGGAGCCGCTCAGAGTTCCGTCCGCCGGCGCCGTTCCTGGAGCGACGTCCACCAACCGGCGCAAAACATCCTGTTGCTCCCCGCGTGGAATTACATCGTAGAGCACTCCCAGGGTATTCGTTTGCTGGCTGTAGGCGGTGTGGTCCGGGTTGTCAGCCAGCAGCTTGCGCCCCGCATCCCAGCATTTTTCGTAGAGCCCGCTGCGCACATGCTGCGCCTGCAGATCCCCTCGCGTGGCGCGGTCCTTGTCTCCCATCGCCCGCTCCAGCCCGGCCGCGTCCGTCAGCGCTCCCAGATATTCGAGCGTGGTGGTGCAGGATTCCCCGTGCTTATCGTAAGTGGGCAGCTCACCACTGGAAACCCAGTCGATAAAACTCCACCACGGTAGCTTGCGCAGCAATCCGTCCGGCTGTTCATACTGTGAGAACCACGTGAGCACCGTGCGCGTGCCCGGCAACGCAGCCTTTACCGGCGAAGCATCGGGACGATACATCCAATAATCGTGCAGCATGCCGATCCACAGCAGCGAGAACGTGGGAATGATCTGTGGCTGCGACGTAGGATAGCGGCTCTGCGTCAATCCCTCCGGTATGCGCGAGTTATCAAAGCTCTGGATCGCCTGCTTCGCTAGCCGGTCGTCCCCGGTCACCGCATAGGAAATCAACGCCTGGATGCGGGTGTCGCCCACATACTGTAACTGTTCCCAATAAGGAGTATCCATATACGTTTCGTGCGCATCGAGCTGCGCCGTACGCCAGCTGATGTTCCATATCTGTTTGAGATCGGGATCCTGGCTGTCGAAGGAAGCTCGCTCTTCAAAGGGATAAGCGGTGTATTCACCCCGCAGTGACTCGAGCGTCAGCGGCTCACTGCCCGTCTGGATATCAAGATCCAGGTAACGCCACACCCTCCACCACAGGGGCTCAAAGGTGCGATGCTCGCTGCCGTCGGGATGAAAGGTGTCGTGCACTCCCATGGCCTGGCGATTGCCGACGTCATTGCGATCTCCTTTCTGCTGGTCCTGGTCATAGAGCGCCTCGGAGTAAGTCAACCGGATACTGGCTCCCTTTCCCTCGGAGACGGTCAATTGTGGGTAAGCCGTGGTCAGCGTCTTGCGATCCAGCAGCACATGCACGTGGCGATTGGCCGCGATGGTAACAGCCTTCGCAGGAAACGTTTCGGCGCCCGGCTCATCGGAACGCACTACCTCTCCCGCCTCCGTCGGGGTATACGTCATCGGCGGCAGGTCATCGGGCACCAGTTGCCAGTAGTTGTCGACCTGCTCTCCCTCGAGACCGGCGCGAGCCGCCGAGGGATAGATGTTTTCGCGCATTGGATCGCCGGCCGCGACCCATGCGCTGCTTCGATCACTTGGGTCATTCCACTGCCAGTCGTAGGCTGCGGCATTCAATTCCTCTCCAGGGCCATTCGCCATGTACTCGTTCATTCCACCCGTGGTTCGCGGGACTGCAATGCGCCCGGGCTCAATGGCCACCATCCAGTCCTTTGGCGTGCTCAAATCCGCTTCCAGGGCTCCGTCGCCCTGCAACAGAAATGCGGTGCGGTCGGTGATTTGCGCCGTGGGCGCGTAAATACCAAAATTCCATACTGTGGCGGTTACGAGGTTGGCGCCCGCGGTGAGGAACGGAGCGAGATCGAATGTCTCATAGCGCCAGTGCGCCAGGTCGCCGCGCGCCGGCCCGTCTCCTACTCGATGGCCATTGACGTACAGGATGAACCGGTTGTCAGCGCTTACATGCACGACATAACGCGCAGGCTTGCTTTCGAGTTGCAGCCCGCGGCGGAAATGCAGGACGATCGGCTCTCGCAGAGGAGCGGTGGGATGGGTAATCCAGCTTGCTTTCCACTGCGGCTCCGCGGCCAGCACTCCTATCGGGAGCGCCGCAGCGAACATGAACAGAACCAGGGTGCATGCGGATACTTTGTTTCTCATGTGGTTCCCATTGGGCGTCCTTCGCGCGACCACCATGCTATCAGCGCCCGCCGGAGCAAGGCTGCTTTGTCACCTCCCAAAGAATGATGATGAAGAGGAAGCCTGGTGCGGAGGTAGAGAATTCTCTTGTATCCGCTACGATCTGACTGCTAAAGTGTCGGCGCTCTGTTCCAAGTCGAATTGGAGGCGGCAGTCCATGCAACCCAGTTGGAAAGCAGTCATGTCCTTAGCCCTGTTTGTTTTCCTTTCCTCGCCTGCGAAGGCGCTCGATCCGAATTACAACTTCTCGATTGTCGCAATCAATGGTCAGACGATCGATGGGCTTGAACTAACTTCTGCCTTTGGTCCTCTTCAACCGTGTATCAACGACTCCGGTGAAATTGTGTTTATGGGATCGTACCTGATCTCACCTGGCGACTACGGCAGCGCACTCTTTACTCGCCATCGCGTGATTGTGAAAGCCGGGGACAAGATAGACGGAGAGGTGCTGGAGAACGTGAGCGGGTGCGCGCTCAACAACTTCGGCGAGGTTCTATTTCAGGGCGGCTTTTCATCGGGAAAAGCAGCGCTGTACCGCAAGCAGGGACTATTTCCGGCCACCCGCGTGGCGGTTGAGGGGGAAACCATCGATGGTTTGGAAATACAGACCCTGGAGACGATGGCGATTAACGACCTAGGGGAAATTGCGTTCTACGCTTTCTATACGGGAAAGGAAGGTTCCGGAGGCGGTATCTTCACGCCGCATGCGGTTCTCGTAGCCCAAGGGTGCGAGGTGGATCATTACGTATTGAGCTCCATCGACCCCATGTTTGCCTTGAGCTCGAGACAACTGTTCTTTCATGCGAATAACGCGAGCATTGGCGAAGGGATCTTTACGCTGCACCGTTTGCTGGTTAAATCCGGCGATGTGATCAGCGGCCTTCAGCTTATTCCGGTGGGTAGCTCCGCTTTTGGTTACCTGGCAGCCAGCGATCGGGGGCGGGTGGTTTTCGGTGCGACTTATGACGGGGGAAGCGGCATCTTTACGCCAGAAGCGATCGTTGCAACGACGGGGGGTCAACTGCCGGAGCCATCCGCTGTTAATGACGCCGGCACGGTTGTGTACGGAGGACCGGAGGGCCTGATCGTGAACCAAACGCCGTTGGTAGATAGCGGAGACTCGATTGACGGGCACATCATCAATGGATTCGCTTTGCCCCCAGGAATCAATAATCGGGGTGCGGTGGTGTTTGTGGCCAATTTCACCGATGGCGAAGGCATTGTTCTGGCCTCGCCAAAACGCTGAAATATCCTCTCCGGAACCAACTGCTTGCGCCGAGTGTAAGATTTTTCGCTCTGGCGCGTCAGCGTTCATAGACGAGCGGGCTATCCGCTCTAAAGGAGAGACAATCATGGAACAGAAGAATGAGAAAGAGACTTGCTGTGCCGGGTGCGCTTGTGCCCCTGCTGCATGTACCTGCGGAGAAGGTGCGTGTGGGTGTGGACCATCCTGCTCCTGTGTTGTTTGCACCTGCCCATCTGAATGCAATTGCTGAAAACGCGTAGAATCCATGCTTTGGCAGCGCGCACGACCGGGACGCGCTGCCGGGCAGACTGCTCCAGGAGCCATTGAGCTTAATGATCTCGTCTAAACCGGCAAGAACTCAGGAAACCATGGCTGACCTGGCGGAGATGCACGATAGGTTCCTACGGTTCCTGCGCGGCCGAGTGGGTGATCCGGCAACGGCTGAGGATATCCTGCAGACAGCCTATGTGAAAGCCATTCAGCACGGAGGTGAGCTGCGGGAGGCGGAGAGCTCGGTTGCATGGTTCTACCGAATCTTGAGAAACGCGATCACCGACTACTACAGGCACAATGCGGCTCGCTCGAAAGCTATGGATCAATCGCTTGCCGGCTGGAAGGAGGATCATGAGCCAGAACTCCAGGCTGAGACATGTGCATGCATTCAGGAAGTCATCCGCGACCTGAAACCCGAGTACCGTGCAGCAATTGAGCACGTCGATCTGGCTGGAGAATCCGTGGAGTCCTTTGCCAAGTCCCGCAGCACGACCCCCAATAATGCGTCCGTACGACTCCATCGCGCCAGGAAGGCAGTCGCCAAGAAACTGACGGCGGTGTGCGGCACATGTGCCAGGCACCAGTGTATCGATTGCACTTGTAAGCACCGTGCCCGGCAAGGATTCAAGGGTTAGTCGGCCATTTGACCGGATCTCTTCTCTGGAGTCCCGGATCTGCGAGATAAGGCAGAACAGATCGGTCCTATCTCGGCTCAAGGACGGCATAGCGATCGGCGTGGTCGATGAAGACGCTGCGGAAGAGTCCGGTCGTCAATACTCCGTCGAACCCCTTTACAAAGGAATTCTTCTCGGTATGAGTGCTGAGGAAGGCTACGCCGGGCAATTTGAGTGAGCCGATCTTCACGTCCTGAGGTGGCAAAACCGACAAGATCGGCTGCGCGCCATCCACTCCACTCCCGATCAAAGGCGCTTCGTGGGAGGGCCGGAGCAACATGTATTGGGAGCTGTTGAAAAGGATGGGCTCGCTCGCGCCCGAGTCGAGCACCAGGCGAACGGGCCGCAACCCGCCGGACAACTGTACGGTAATGAGCAGCAAACCGGGCATCGCCCCGGCCTCGTCTGCCTCAGCCGTAACAACCAGCGGGATATGCGGCCCTTTCACCTCTGCTCGCATCACACCCGAGTCGTCCAGACACAGGAGGTGGTGTGCATTGTCGATCAGCAGGTCGAATTGCTCCAGAAAGTCTTCCCCGAGAATGCCCTGCAGTCGCATATCGGTGGCACGCAGGTTCTGTAAGTCATGAACAAGGACCTTTCGGTTGGCAATAGAGTGAGAACCGGCTTCGACCAGGTCGAGTTGCGCGTAGGAAGCGGACTGACCAGATCCGACTCCTGTGATCACAGCCCTGTCTTGAGTGTCCACCTGAAGGGCAGCGGCAAGAGAGGGATCAATCATCGTGATCTGGGCGCCAGTGTCCAATAAGAAATTGTAGGGTCCCTTGTGGTCGATGGATAAAGCCAGCACGATCCAGTGGCGGTTGACCAGGTGGAAGGGTACACTGGCGACATTTCCGGGACAATGGGCTTCTGCTGCGAGCGCGGGAACGATGGTTGCGGAGAGAACCAGGGAAGCGAACCACTGAAAGGTTGTCATTGCGAGAGCTCCTCAGCCGGGTTGGCTGAAGGAACTCTGGGCGCGTGGCTCTAAGTGGTCTTTATGGGCTGGTGATTAATCTCCCGGCGCTGATGATGAGTTTCTTAGGGCGGGTTATTACTGTATGAAGCCGAGTAAGTACTTTGTT
The DNA here is from genome assembly GCA_963826875.1 of uncultured Acidobacteriaceae bacterium. GTDB lineage: Bacteria > Acidobacteriota > Terriglobia > Terriglobales > Acidobacteriaceae > PALSA-350. Next base: position 15,872 of record CAWGYP010000011.1, read on the forward strand.
TTCCGCTTTGACGACGTGGAGGTTCGGGAGCGGGAGTTCACGCTCACCAAGGCTGGGAAGGTGTTGGCAGTGGAGCCGAAGGCGTTTCGGACTCTCTTATTCCTGCTCCACAATCCGCAAAGACTGATCGCAAAGGAAGAACTGCTTAACACCGTCTGGAGCGATACTGCTGTTACCGAGGGTTCCTTGACGCGCTGCATCTGGCTGCTGCGTAGTGCGCTGGGAGATGACATCCACCAACCGCGCTACATCGCCACCGTGGCTACGGTGGGATACCGGTTCGTTTGCGCGGTGGAAGTTTCGGAGGGCACGCACGGCCCAGGTGATAGCGAACCGGCATATGTCAGCACTGAGGCCGCGGGCGAGACACCCAAAACCAAACCGCCTGACGGGGCTGTCTGGAATCTCCGGCACCGGTGGCTGCTTCCCGCCGCCGTGCTCGTCGTGGGTCTTGCCGCCGCCATCTGGTACCTGCGTCGCCCGCTGCCCCCGCCGCGCATCTCCAGATATACCCAGATTACCCACGACGGCCACGAGAAAATACCAGCGGGAACGGACGGGAGTAGGCTCTACTTTCTTCAGCCCTCGCCGGTTTCCATTGCTCAGGTTGGGATAGCGGGCGGAGAGATCGTACAGATCCCTGCTGCGGTGCCGTTTTTAGTCTACTTCGATGACGTTTCGCCCAATGGGTCCAATTTCCTCTTGGAGTCACTCCAAGAAGGGAGCCACTCCCGCGTATTATGGAACATCCGTATCCCCGGAGGCCCGCTTCGCCGCCTGGGCGAAGACTTCGACGCAGCTTTCTCCCCCGATGGAAAGTACGTCATTTACTCCACGCCCGAAGGCGACATCTACCTCGTTCGGAGCGATGGGACCGAAACTCACAAATTGACCTCGGTCGGGCCCAATCCCCAAAGCTTCGCCTGGTCGCCAGACGGGGGCATCATCCGGTTTGCCAAAGACGGCAAGCTTTGGGAGATGTCGTCGAGCGGATCGAATCTTCATCAGTTGCTTCTCGCTTGGCACGCTTTGGGAGACCAATGCTGCGGCCGTTGGACCCCCGATGGAAAATTCTTCCTGTTCACGTCCGGAGATTCTGGCTCGGGAGGAATCCAGATTTGGGCTCTCGATGAGCGGCGCGGACTGTTTCGCAGGCCGCCTGCGGAGCCGGTTCAATTGACTACGGGGCCACTCAGCTGGAACAGACCAATTCCCGGCAGCGACGGTAAGAGTATCTTCGCCGAGGGCATCGTCTCCCGGGGGCAACTCTCCCGCTACGACGCAACGGCCAAACAGTTCCAGCCCTTTCTTGGAGGCATTTCTGCCCAGGGTGTGACCTTCTCCAAAGACGGTCGATATGTGGCCTATGTCTCCTTCCCCGAAGGCATCCTCTGGAAGGCAAACCGCGATGGAAGCAACCCGATGCAGTTGAGCGACCCTCCGATCGATGCTTTCATGCCCCGTTGGTCGCCAGACGGCGCCCAGGTCCTGTTCTCGGACATTTCGTCCGAAAGTGAAATCTACATCGTCTCTGCGGAAGGCGGCGTCCCGCGTAAGCTGCTACCCGAAGGCAGCGGGAAACAGAGTGACCCGGACTGGTCGCGCGACGGACATAAGGTTGTTTTTGGTTCTTCATTCGGAGCCCATGATCCAAAGGGCGCGATACACCTTTTCGACCTCGACAGCCAGAAGATCGCCACTCTTCCCGGATCGGTTGGCATGACCGATCCGCGCTGGTCTCCCGACGGCCGGTCCATCGCCGCAAACTCTTTTGACCTACATACGGTGAATATCTTCGACGTCGAGACGCAGCGATGGTCGGCGCTGCACCTGAAGACGGAAATGGTGTTTCCCGAGTGGTCCAGGGATAGCCAGTTCATTTACTTTCTGCAGGATTGGGGCGACGATCGGGGTGTGTATCGAATTCGCGTCAAGGGGGGCGACGCGGAGAAGGTTGTCGATCTGAAGAATTGGCATATGACAGGGAGGTTTAGCCAGTGGACGGGGCTGGATCCCACAGACGCGCCGTTGTCGCTGCGCGACATTGGGAGCAACGATATTTACGCCCTCACTCTTGAGCAGAAATAGCCGGGAAAGGTCAGCGCGCAAACGGCACGGGTTAATAACGTAAGTCAGCAGATACGCGATACAGTTTTCGATCCTATCTCGGCTCAAGGACAGCAAAGTGATCGGCGTGGTCGATGAAGACGTGCCGGAAGAGCCCCGTAGGCAGCACACCGTCGAATCCCTTTACGCGGGAATCCTTCTGGGCGCCAGCGAGGCTGAAGAAGGACACGCGGGGCAATTCGAATGAGCCGATGTTCACGTCCTGCGGTGACAAAGCCGAAAAGATCCGCTGTGCTCCATCCACACCGCTCCCGCGTAAAGGCACGCTTTGGGAGGGCTGCAGCGGCATGTATTGAGACCTGTTGAAGGCCATGTATTGAGCGGCGTTGAAGAGGATGGGCTCGTCCGCGCCGGAGTCGAGCATCAGGCGAACGGGCCGCCGCCCGTCGGATAAGCGCACCGTGATGATGAGCAAACCGGGCAGTGCGGCCCCGCCCTCTGGTTCAGCCGTAGCAAGCAGCGCGATGTGTGGCCCTTTCACGTCTGCCCGCATCGCACCCGAGTCGTCGAGACAGAGCAGGCGGTGTGCGTTGTCGATCAGCAGGTCGAATTGCTGAAGGAAATCCTCGCCCAGAATGCCTCGAATGTGCAGATTGGGGGAAGGGAGATTCTGGAGGTCGTAAACGAGGACCTTTTGGTTGGCGACAGCGTGCGAGCCGGTTTCGACCAGGTCGAGTTGCGCGTAGGAAGCAGACTGACCAGATCCGACTCCCGCGACCACGGCCGCGCCCTGAGTATCGAGATGAAGTTCAGCGGCGAGAGAGGGTTCGATCATCGTGATCTGGGTGCCGCTATCCAATAAGAAGTTGTAGGGGCCGCTGTGGTTGATGGATACGGCCAAGACGATCCGGTGGCGGTCGACGAAGCGGAAGGGTACACTGGCGACATTTCCGGGGCAATGGGCCTCTGCTGCGAGCGGGGGAACGATGGTTGCGGCGAGAACCAGGGAAGCGAACCACTGAAAGGTTGTCATTGCGAGAGCTCCTCAGCCGGGTTGGCTGAAGGAACTCTGGGCGCGTGGCTCTACTTGGTCTTGATGGGCTGGCTATCAAATTCTCATCGCTGATCAGCAGTTTCTTAGGGCGGATTATGAATTTATGAAGCCGAGTAAGTCCTTTGTTTTCCGCTTTGACGACGTGGAGGTTCGCGAGCGGGAGTTCACGCTCATCAAGGCCGGGAAGGTGTTGACGGTGGAACCGAAGGCGTTTCGCACCCTCTTATTCCTGCTGCATAACCCGCAAAAGCTGATCTCGAAGGAAGAACTGCTCAATACCGTCTGGGACGATGCTGCCGTAACGGAGGGCTCCCTGACGCGCTGCATCTCGCTGCTGCGTAGCCGCTTGGGAGACGACATCCGCCAGCCGCGCTACATCGCCACAGTCGCTACGGTCGGATACCGGTTCGTGTGCAAGGTTGAGGTTTCGGAGGATATGCACGAAGCTCCGGCGGCCGCCGACTTGCCGGACGGAGGAGATGGCAGCAAAGCGCTGGATCTCAGCACTCAGGTCGCAGGCGGCAAGGTCCGGAGTTTTCGGCGATGGTGGCAGCTTGCCGCCGCCGTTCTCACCGTATGCCTCGTCTCCACAATCTGGTACCTGCACCGCCCGCTGCCCCCGCCCCGCATCTCGAGATATGTCCAGATCACCCACGACGGCCGCAGGAAGTGGCTCGCCGGAGTTGACGCGAACAGGCTATATGCGAACGAAATTACGCTGAGTTCCATTGAACAGGTTCCGATAGCAGGCGGAGAGTTGGCACCGATCCCGGTTCCGGTGCCCGGGGGGCCGGGTGCGATGTTGGACATATCGCCGGATGGCTCCCATCTTCTTACCGGTACCGTAGAAGAAGGGAAGCCGCTCGGTCCAATTTGGAATGTCCGCATTCAGGATGGCTCATATCGCCGTCTGGGTGATGCGTGGGATGCGGCCTATTCGCATGACGGGAGTTCGGTGGTCTACACGAACCTGGAAGGAGACATCTGGCTCGTTCAGAGCGATGGGACCGGAGCCCACAAGCTGGGCTCGGCGGCCGGCAAAGCCGATTGGCCCAAATTTTCGCCAGATGGCGAAGCCATTGGGTTTTCGCTCAACAATCGGCTTTGGGAGATATCGTCGAGCGGATCGAATCCTCATCCGTTGCTCCCCGGTTGGCACGCCTCCAGCACTGCTAGCGGTGGCCATTGGACCCCTGATGGGGAGTTTCTCGTATTCACGTCGCATGAATCGACGGCGGTCGCAGATCAGATTTGGGCGATTGATGAACGGAGCGGAGTGCTGCGGCAGCCGCCCGCCGAGCCGGTTCAATTGACTGCGGGTCCGACTTCTTGGAGCGTACCTTTTCCCAGCAGGGACGGGAAGAAGATCTTTGCCTGCGGCGCCACCTTGCGCGGCGAGCTTTCCCGCATCGACCCGGCGACCAAAGAAATCAAGCCGTTTCTCGGAGGCATCTCCGCCGATAACGTGTCCTTCTCAAGGGATGGTCAGTTCATAGCCTATGTCTCCTTCCCCGAAGGCGTCCTGTGGAAGGCCAACCGGGACGGAAGCAATCCTGTCCAACTGACGGATCCTCCGATGTATGTGGCAAGGCCCCGCTGGTCGCCCGACGGCTCGCAGATTCTGTTTTTAGCAGGCTCTCCCGGTCACATTTATGGCTACACTGTCACTTCGGAAGGCGGCATCCCCAAACGGATTCTTCCTGAAGACAATGGAAGACAGGGGGATCCGGACTGGTCGCCGGACGGGAAGAAAATTGTTTTTGATACAGCGTCGTCAAGGAATGCTGAGACAGGAGACCTGCGGATCCTCGACCTCGATAGCCGCCAAGTCACCGTTGTTCCGGGGTCGGCTGGCACATGGTCGCCGCGCTGGTCTCCGGACGGCCGCTACCTCGCGGCGCTCTCCTGGAAGACGTCCATCCTGAAGGTCTTCGACATTGAGACCCAGCGATGGTCGGCGCTTCCGGTGAAGGGATTGGCGAGATACCCTGCCTTTTCCAGGGATAGCCAGTACATTTATTACATTTACGTCCTGTACACCCACAAAAGCGATGGGGGCATCTTTCGTATACCTGTCAAGGGGGGCGAAGTGGAACTCGTTGCCGACTTGAAGGATTGGCGTGCTGGTGCGGATGACCAGCTCGACACACTCGATCCTTGGATGGACCTCGATCCTACCGATGCGCCGCTGCTGCTGCGCGACACGGGAACGGAAGATATCTACGCCCTCACTCTGGATAACAAATGAGCGAGCTCTTCATTCAAATCGGCTGTGCGTTCGGCGCAGTGCGGTAACCCCCCGTCGTCCGGCCTTCCCGGCTGTAACCTAGCTTTAATCCCCTGTTCAACGCCCATAGATAACCGACCCATACGGTTCTGGATCAGCGGGACGGGTCATTCTCGGCATCATCGGGCTCACTCGCATCTTTGTCTGGCAGTCGCTCTTCAAAACCTACGGCCCACAGACTCCTATCCTTGCCCTGACAATCCTGTGCGCGCTCATCGGTGTGGTGACATTCGGCACGCTTGCGGGGTCGATGCTTCCGTTCATCCTGCGGCGATGTGGCCTCAACCCGGCCAGTGCATCGGCGCCGTTTGTGGCAACGCTGGTCGATGTGACTGGGCTCATCATCTACTTCACGATTGCCAAAGCAATCATGCTCAGGCACTAAGTCGATGGCCGTTACAATTTCGAGCGACATAGCGGCAATTCATATCGTACGTTTGTGAAAGCGGCCTGCCTTCATGATGATCGGAAGACGGTCGCTTTAGTACAGCGCGCGCGCTCTAATCGGAGAATAGGACTGTGGGCCCGTCGGGAGACCACCGCGCCCGCGAAGCCGGCTGATCCGTCAACTTTCGCTATAAATTTTGAATTACCAGGGAGCCCGCCATGAGGCAGATCACAAATATCCTCTTTCCCGTGAACTTCTCACCTTCCTGCATTGCCATGACCCCTTACGTGAAGAAAGGTGCGGCTCTGTTGGGAGCCCGGGTATCGCTGATCCATGTGTTTGACCCGGGCAGCCACAGCGGCTTCGAGCTTTACGTAAGAAGGTCCCCGGAGATCGCGGACGAACACCAGGAAATCGCCCGGAATCGGCTCAAAGCCTTCTTACAGGCTGAATTCCCCATCTCGGAATATCCCAGGATCCTGGTTGCCGGGGATGCGGCGGCACAGATTGCTGAAGTTGCCAGAAGAGGTTTCGACCTTATCATCATGCCCACGCATGCTGGTACGTTCAGGCGGATGCTCCTTGGCTCGACAACAGCCAAGGTACTCAATGATGCGGATTGCCCGGTCATGACCAGCACACACGCTGAAACCATAGCGCCGCGCCCGTTGGCGCACCGTCAATGGCTATGTGCCATTGGGCTGGAAGAGGACTCAGAAAGAGTCCTTCGTTTTGCCGATCAGCTAGCCAAGCAAGCGCAGGCTAATCTTATTATTATTCACGCCCTGCAGGCCGCCGACGCCGATTTGCCCGTTCAAATGGACCTGGAGGAACAAACTCAGTCGAGGGAAAGACAACAGGCGCGCCAACGCATTGCGGATCTGCAACGAAAGATTGGGTCAGAGGTGCCGGTCCAAATCGTTGCCGGCTCCATCAAGCAGGCGCTGCTTGCGGCGGCCCGGCAATTTGATGGTGACTTGCTGATCATCGGAAGAAGTCCTGAATCTGGTTCTTATGGCCGTATACGGGACTTGACCTACACCCCTGTTCGCGACTCACCCTTTTCGGTCCTGAGTGTCTGACGCAATGGCGCCTGAGGTGGACTTTTTAGGGGAAGTTATCCCATCGCCTCCTTCGTGCCCCACTTGATAAGCGCTCGATTCATTGGGTAAGAAGTAAAAAAACCGAGAATCATGCCGATCTGCATCATGAACCAATACAGCGGCTGGTTGGGCACCAGATGCGGATTAGGAAAGAGGACGAAGTAGGTGAGCGCCATCCAGCCGAACAGGCCGATTTCAAAGGTGAGGATAGATAGAGTATCGGCCTTGAGCGCTGCCCCGAGGGCCTGCGATGCCGATAAATTGCGCATCGGCTTGATGCTGAAGTATTGAAAGGCGATGCCGAGCAGCCAGGCCAGGAACAGATCTGCTGCGAACGACGCGTAGAGCGGCGAGCCAAACAGTGTAAGACCGAGGCCCATGATGGAAAACTCCGCAATCACGTCTCCGAGCGTGCAACCGGCTCCGCAATGGCTGGTCGCGACAGCGGTCTGCTGCCAAGTCGGGTCGTGTTGTTCGGCGGCATGCTCCATGTTCATGTGAGACATTTTGTCCATCGCGCCGCGCCCCATCGGTCTTCCGATGCGGAAGTAGACCCATAAGGCGAAAACGCTGAAGTAGAGGGCTGTGATCGGCCAGACCAGGTTCATGACCCACATCTTCTGCGGGTGACGCGCTTCGTCCACTGCAATGATTAGCGCACAACCAAAAGCGGTAATGAGAGATACCCAGGCAAGGGTCGCAAGCATTGGAACCTCCGTTCCCGCTTCTAAAGATATGCCGGTATTCACAGTTCGGACCAGCCTTGCAGGTCGTCCATCCACAATGATTTTGACGGACGTCGGGCGCTAGCGCGATACTACCGCCTGCTGGCTCGGAATTTGCAATTGGCGGCGGGTCTCAGCGCCGCATTTCAGGAGTTGTCCATGCCTCCTTATTCGTTGCTGCCCAGGCATATTCAAGAAGGTTTGCAAGCAATCGAATCAACGCATGATGGTGATCTTACCTATTTTCCTTGTAGTGTCACTCTGACAAGCGGCGATGTCCTGGACACGGTTTATTTCATGCCGGAGAGGCCGGTCATGAAAATGTGGGGCGCGTATATGCAAACTGAGGGCGCCAAACGGTTGATTCGCGTGGAAGACGTCGCCCAGGTCAGAGACAGTCCCAAGCGTATACCAGCTCGCTTTGCCAACGAGCTGTATCAGCACGGTGAATCGGGTATGGGGTACACCATCTTCACTGTTGTTTTCTCTGACGGAACACGGCAAGGTTGTGTCACCGGGAATGGTGTGGACTTCATCCAATATCCAACGGGGAAGGGACCGCTTGACGTAACCGCGGTTATCCCTCATGAAGGAAAGAGAGACAACTCGTTGTTCACGGCACCTTCTTCGTACTGGTGCATCTACACAGAAGAGTCACATTGAACTCTTCCGCAAACAAGTTGGCCGATAGCCAACGGACAAGCCGCGCGACAAGCAGAAATAGCGACCGGAGACGGAGACGAACCCTGGGACGGTCCTCTCCGGCCAATCCTTGCTGGCAGAACGAATCCGAGGCTACCCACAGAAAGGGTGGACCTTGCGAAGACCATGAGCCCATCTTTGCCCTTTCCGAATCTAATGGCTGTGGAAAGTTTCCGCAGTCCGGTAGCAAGGTAGCAGCGATGCGGATTCTTCTCCTCAATCTGGATGAGACGTCTACCCAAGCGGTAATGCACGCCTTATCAGGCCAAGGTTACGAAATCACGACGGGCAGCGGCCTTTCCGTAGACGAAATTCTTGGTCTCTCTCCTGAAGTCCTGATTACCGAGGCAACACCCTCGGACCTGAGCTGTTGCGGCTTGATCAGCCAGATCAAGGCGGCCCCCGACCCGCGAACGCTCAAGATTGTGATGATCGTTCACGGAGGTGCGCTGGAGCGCGCCCGCGCGCTGGACCTGGGCGCGGATGACGTCATTTCCTTTCCCTTTGAGCCAGTGGAATTTGCAGCCCGGATCCGGACGCAGTTTCGCGAGAGACAACCAGAGGTGGAACTCGCAGCAAAGCTTCACGACGCGCTCGAGAAAGAACGCCTGGCGGAGACTGCCGTCGAAGCGCTGAGTGGTGGCATGGGCGGCAAACGGCGCGCCTGGCTGCTGCCGGCGATCATTAGCCTGAGCGTGGCAGTGGTTCTGGCAGGGCTCGCTACCGTGCTCTCGAACCGGCACAGACGGAAGGACACGCTGCAACTCCAGGCGGAGGTGGCGCGGCTCAATGGCGGCATCGTGCAACAATCGGAACTACTGCGGCGTGCGGAGCAGGCACGCGCTTCCCTGGCCGCCAGCCAGGCGGCCGAAACTCGCGAGGCCTTGAAGGCGCAAAGCGACGAGATCCGTCAGAAAATCGCCGACGCCGGTGATGCCGATGGCGGAGCCCTCAAGCAGCAGCTTCATGAGACGCAGACTCGCTTGAGCCGGCTTGAGAATGAGGATCGAGTTGCGGAAACGATTGTTCACACCTACGGGTCCAGCATCTGCCTGTTGCATGTAGTGGTGGAGTTCCACGACAAGGATTCCGGCGATCTTATTCGCATCTCCCCTGATGCCGACGGCAAGACGCAGGCGGATAGCTCCGGGACGGTGTCGGTCGAGACAGGAGGGAACGGACCGCCCCTCCAGCTTGACGTGTTTGGCACCGGATTCCTCGTCGGCGACAGACGTCTTCTGACGAATCATCACGTCGCCGAACCCTGGTGGGGCAGTGATGAATTGAAGCAGCTTGTTGAGCAGGGTGCGTCCCCGTTCGTCGCTTCCTACACAGCGTATTTCCCGGGAACGTTTCAAGGCACGCCGGCCAGCCTCGACCGCATTTCGTCGCATGCCGACCTGGCGACTCTCAAGTTGGAGTCTGCCGCGCCGCCTCACACCCCACGGTTGGAACTCGATGATCGAAGTACCGCCAGCGTCGCCGGCGATCCGGTCGTCCTCATTGGCTACCCCACAGGAATCGAAGGCATTCTCGCGCGCGCGGGAGACGATACCACAGAGAAGGTAACGGAAAACGCGCACCAGATAACCCAGGTTGTTTCACGGCTGGCAGCGCAACGCCTCATTCGCCCAACCACCACTCAGGGCCACATCGGAGACGTCTTAAAGGACAAGATCGTTTACGACGCGGCGACTACCTCGGGCGGCTCGGGTGGACCGCTCTTCAATCGCGACGGCAAAGTGATCGGCGTGAATTTCGCCATCCTGAATAATTTCGGCGGCTCCAACCTGGCGGTTCCGATTCGTTACGCCGGCGAACTGATGAAGTAAGCATCTTCGTGCCGCGCACCCCTTTGAATGAGCCCTCTGCTCAAACGCCCTGGTAAACCAGCCCGGTGAAAGCGGATGGGGTGATTAAGAACTGTCCCCACTTGGCATCAAAGGCGGCGGTTGGCTTGGCGCCAATCACTTCGAAGACGGTCATTCCTTGTCTCTTCAAACCGGCGACCTTTTCCCGAATGGCCACGAGCATGTCGCGGAATTCGATCAGGCCGGCTCTGTTTCCTATAGGGCCGTGCCCGGGAATGACGATGGTGCCGGCCGTAGCCGCATCCACATTGCGTTGGGCGGCGCGGATCTGTCCGTCGATGCTGCCGCCCGTGGAGTAGTCAATGAACGGGTAGACGCCATTCCACCAGGTATCGGCCACCAGCAGGATCTCGGCTTCTACAAAGTGGACAGAAATGTCGCTATCGGTGTGAGCCCGATCATACCCCTCGAGGATGATGTTTGTATGGTTGAGTAGCATCTCGTGCCGGGTATCGAATGTGCTGGTGGGCAGAGCACCGTCTGGCCGCGCGGGAAAGTCCCAAGCCCAGCCTGCTATGCGCGTCATCTCCGAAAGGTGCTTCCTGGTGTTCTCCTGCGCGGTGATGGTGGCCCCGGCGGAGTGCAACCATTGGTTGCCATCTGTGTGGTCGGTGTGCCAGTGGCTGTTGATCAAGTGCCGGATGGGATCCTGGCTGATGGAATCAAGCGCCGCCGATATTCTCGATTGAGATACCGAGAATCCGGCATCGACGAGGAGCTTTCCGTCTTCTCCGGTAAGGACCGCGATGTTACCTCCTGACCCCTCGAGGATGGCAATATTTCGCCGCAGCGGATGAACGCTGATGGCTGTGGTAGAAGCCGCGTGGATCATCGTGGGCACCAGATCAAGATCTTCGGTGAAGAGCTTGCCGGGAGGGCGTGAAATGCTGGCTGTAGCTGCGGTCATTCTGACGTTCCTCGCGAGCCAGACCTGATGTCCCTACGGGTCGTGGGCTCGTTTAGCCTTCCTATCTCATCATTGCTAGCCCACTCATAGACGCCGCTATAGCGCAATCTTGCTGCGCATTGTCATTTCTTGCTGGATCCTGGGGGTCGACCGAAGCGCGGATGCTGACAGATCTTTCCGATGGGGATGTATGACAAGCTTCATCACCGTGAGCTAACGTCTCCTCACTTCTCACCCGCCGGCGGTGACGGTAGTTTTAGGTTATCCGCAGGGAGAGGGATGAATACCAACAGCGTTATCGTCGATCGAGAACAATGCAGCGACCAAAGTCTGGTTTCTGCTGCAATGGCCGGTGATTTAACGGCCTTCACTGCTCTTTGCCGGCTCCATTCTCCACGCCTGCTTCGCAGCGTCCGGCAAATTACCCGCAATCATGAAGACGCCGAGGATGCGCTTCAGGACGCGTTTATGCGTGCCTTCGTTCACTTGAAGAGTTTCGATGGCCGAGCGCAGTTTGCTACCTGGCTGACAAGAATTGCGCTCAATTCCGCCCTTATGATTCTGCGCAAGAGAAAGCATTATCCGGCTGTCTCAATAGACTCCGACCCTCAGGAAGAAGACCGGTTCTTCTCCCTGGAGATTGCGGATCGTGGGGATGATCCTGAGCGCCGTCTGCTCAGAAGCGAGACCGTTGAGTGGGTGCGGAGAGCGATCGCGGAACTGGATCCGGTACCTCGCGTGGCCATGGAGTTTTGGAACTTTGAGGAACTGTCGGCCAGGGAGGGCGCGCGAAAACTCAATATTTCGAAAGCTGCATTCAAGTCACGACTGATGCGCGCCAAAGCGGCACTGCGCAGCGAACTTGCATGCTCCAAGGGGATGCTCAGTGCGGCCCCACGTGTGGCCCGGCGGCGATCTGCGAAAGGCCATAACTGACTGGCGTCATCCCTCGCGCCTAAGGTCTCCGCTTCAGGCGGGTCCCGGCTGGCGCGCGGCGTACATTGAAAACCCTCTCCGTGACTCGCGGCCGGAGGATAGCCTCGGCGTTACGCCAGTTTGCATCCATACTCGCGGGCACTGAACGGGCCACCTTTTTAGCGCCAGTTTGCCTCGGTCGCCAGTTCCCGGTAGATGGAGGATCCTTAGCCTAGTCCTTCAACCAAAACGACTATAATTATGGTTGAAGTAGGTCGAGGTGGCTATGGCCGTTTGGCAAGTACAAGAGGCGAAAACACGTCTGAGCGAAGTCATCGAGGAAGCTAACAGCAAAGGCCCGCAATTCATTACCAGGCATGGGTCGGAAAGAGCTGTGATTCTTTCAGTCAAGGACTACCGGGCCCTGACCGCTCACAGACCGGATCTCAGGGAGTATTTACTAGGGGGCCCAAAGGTCGACCGATTCGAAGTAACCCGCAGCCGCGATAAGGGACGCAAGGTCACGCTGTGAACGGGGGGCTGCAATATCTGCTGGATACCAACATTCTCTCAGAGACCCGCAAGAGACAGGCCGATGAACGGGTAATGTCCTTTCTGTCCACTGCCGAACCGTCGGCACTTTTCATCAGCGTGCTTTCGCTTGGCGAGTTGAGAAAATGCGTGGCTCTCAAAATTCGATCCGACGCTGATGCCGCGAAACGGCTCGGGACGTGGGTAGATGGTCTGGAGTTCAGCTTTGGCGACCGCATTCTCGGTATCGATGCGGCGATCGCGAGGCAATGGGGAGAGCTGTCTGCCCAACGCTCAAGGCCGGTTGTCGACACACTTCTCGCCGCGACTGCGCTGGTACACAAACTGACGCTGGTCACCCGGAATATCAGCGATGTGCACGATCTCGGCGTGAAGCTGCTCGATCCCTGGAGGAAGTAGGCTACGCAAACAAAGGTGAATTGACTCAACCCCACGACTGCTCGATCGCTTCCAGGGACTTTCCCTTGGTTTCCGGCAGGCGGAAGACCAGGTAGACGAAACCGAGAGCGCAGATGCCCGCGTATATCCAGAACGTTCCCGATGCGCCCAACGCGTGGTTTAGAAACGGAAAGGTATAGGTGAGCACAAAGCAAGCGCTCCATAGCGCGGTGACGGCAATGGAAACCGCTGCTCCACGGATCCTGCTGGGGAAAATCTCGGAAATCACGACCCAGGTTACCGGCGCGAGGGACATGGCAAAACATGCAATCGCGGCCACCACCAGGAACAGCATCACGATGCCGCGGCCGTGCAGGTAGTAGAGCAGACCGAGCAGGGCATAGATGATCCCAAGCCCCGCAGAGCCGAGCAGCATCAGCACTCGCCTGCCATAGCGGTCCACGGTCCGCAATGCAATGATCGTGAACAACACATTGACCGCGCCCGTAACCACGATGTTGAAAAGGATATCGGAGACAGGGAAGCCGGCTGCGGAGAAGACTTCTTCAGCGTAGTTGAAGATAACGTTGATACCACACCATTGCTGCAAAACCGCGAGGAAGATTCCCAGCCAGAGTATGCGCCTGATCTTTGGATGAAACAGTGTCTGCAGAGAAGCTTCTGCGTGCTCAGCTGCGATCGAAGACTCTATTTCTGAGTACACTGCCTTGCTGTAGGATTCACCGCCGATGCTGGTGAGCACCGCCTTCGCCTTATCGGGCGCGCCATGCCTGGCAAGCCAACGGGGACTCTCCGGAACGAAGAACATTGCAGTAAGGAACAGCAGCGACGGAACGGCCGTGACTGCGAACATCCAGCGCCATCCAACCTGGCCATTCCATGAATTCAGAATCTCGGTCGCAGTTGCGGTGGGTGAGATTGGCCTCGCGATGAGCCAATTCACAACTTGCGCCAGCAGGATGCCGCACACGATCGTGAGCTGGTTCATGGAAACAAGTTTTCCACGCAGATGCGCTGGGGCCAGTTCGGCGATGTACACCGGCGAGAGGCTCGAAGCCAAGCCAATCGCGAAACCTCCCAGGATGCGCCACAAGACAAAGATCTGAAAGTGATCCGCCATCCCTGTTCCAACGGAAGACAGACAGAAGATAACGGCAGCGAGGATCAATGGCTTCTTTCGTCCGAACCTTTCGCTGAGGGCGCCCGAAGCCAGCGCGCCGAGCAGACAGCCGATCAGAGCGCAGCTCATCGCCCATCCCTGTTGCCAAGGCAGGGTTAAGGCAAAGAATTTTTCATAGAAGGGTTTGGCGCCTCCGATCACGACCCAGTCGTAGCCGAACAGGAATCCCCCGAGTGCGGCAATCGAGGCCACAATCCACACGTAGAGACTTTTCACCGGAGCATTGGCGGGGGGGCTCTCGTTGGCCACAGAGACGATGTTCATTTCCAGCCTACTTTGCGAGCCATGACGTGGATTCGATGACTGTGTCTCCGGTGCGGCCTATTTGTGCCAGCAAGGTTTGCGCAGCGAGGTGGTTAGGATCTTTGTTAACCACTTGCTGGAGTTTCCGGGCCGCGTCCAATTCATTACCCAGCCCCAGCTCCACCAGAGCTTCGGTGAAGGTGCATTCAATTTCTTTTCTGAAAGCGAGATCGTCTTCGAATACCAGGAAGTTGGGAAGGGAAGTAGCAAAGTAATCGATACTGGGCTCGGTTTTGCGCTCCGCGTCCAATTGCTCGTTCATTTCTTCAAGGACCTCGACCGCCGCCGCAGCCTGTCCCAGGCTGCGCAGAGCCAAAGCCTTGTAATAGCTCATCCACGGCGATGCGGGTTCGCCGGCTGCCGCGGACCGGAATGAGTTTCGCGCCGCTTCGTCCTGTCCCAATTCCCGCAGGGCTACTCCAGAAAAATAGTCGAGGTCAAATTCCTGGGTCAGGAAATGCTTTCCCTCGCCGAGGTTGTGAGGATACGTTCGCGCAGCGCTGAAGTGTTCGAAAGCATCTGCAAAGTCTCTGTTGTTCAGGCATGAAATGCCCAGCAGGCGATGTGCCCAGACATATTGCCCGGATACCAGCCCTTCGCCACCTTCCCAGGGATGAAAGCGTCGTTCAAGAAGGATTTCAAGCGCTCTTCCCGGCTCCCCGGTCTGGTTGTAAAGCGTGACCAGTTCTACGGTCAGATCATCCCTCTGGGCGACGAGATCGGAATGTTTCTTGAGGAAAGCCAGGCGCTCGCTTGGCGGCACACCGGTTCGCTTGCGCAACTGATCTAATTCGTAAACCACGCGCGCGTCCTGGGGATTAGCCAGCAGCGCCCGCTCGTAGGCATAGACTGCCTGCTCCGGGTTGCGGCGAATATTGAAATACGCGATGCCAAGGTTTCGCCAGGGAATGGAAAATCCATCCTCGAGCGCAACACTCTTTTCCCAACGGGAAATGGCATCTTCATAGCGCTTCTTATCGTAGTAGAGATTCCCAAGGTAGTACGAGCCCCTGGCGTCCAGCGGGTTTCGATGCAATGCTTCTTCGAGGATCTTCATCTCCTCCAGCCTGGATGGAAAGCAATAATCGGGGGACGCCTTCGCAACCAGTGTTCGATAGTCAGCCGGCAAATCCCGGTGCCCCTTCTGCACCGCCAATTGTGACAGAAAGTAGTAAACCATGGGATAGGTCGACGAAGACGGGTGGGAAACGACACCGGACAGGAGCGCGAGCGCCTCGGGGATGAGGCCCGCGGCAGCGTAGTCAAAGGCGAGATCCAGGTGCAGCTGCCGGTCCTTATGCGTCAGATGAGCAAAGCGCTGCGCAGCACTCTCGGGATCTGGGCACTCGAGCAACAGAAGTTCGAAGCGCGAAAGGAAGTCCAGGGGGTCTTTCGATACAGTGTCGGAGGCGAGGGCAAAGGCCTCGTCCGTCCGCTTTAACCTGCGCAGGATCGCCGACTGTAACCCCCGCGCGTGCAAATGGTCCCGGTTGGTGGCGAGCGACTGGTCGAGATGTTCCAGAGCATGCGACCATCTCTCCCGGCGGGCCTCAAGGCAGGCGATCCGGTAATAAGCGGCTGACCTCCATTCGTAATTCCATGTGGCCTTGTGGAAGGCCGCGGATGCCTCGGCGTCCCGGTCCTGCAGGAGCACGGAGAGACCGAGATAGTAGTGAGCTTCTCCCGTTGCCGGGTTGGGGTTACGCGTTGTCAGCCGCTGGATCGCGCGGGTCAGGTGTTCTTCCGCTTGCAGGAAGAGACCGCGTCTCAGCAGCAGCTTTCCGAGCGCGATATTGCAGCGGCTGTCTAACGGATCTCGCCGCAAGGCTTCTTCCCAATAGGTTTCAGGGCTTCGCGTTGCATGGCGATACTGCTCGAGGTGCAGCCCGGTAACGTAGAGTTCCTCGACGGTCTGGATATCGTCCGGCGGCGGGGGCTCTTTGGCGGGATCCGGAATGTGTTCCGGCGGCGCAGCGTTTTGCGTCGACCAGGCGATAAGTTCGCTCCCGTCAGCCATCAGGACACGTAGGGTAAGGGAGGGAATCGGCGTGGCAGCGCTCAGGCTGGCGATGAAGGGCGCGCCGGGCAGGAGGTCGGCAGTAGTTTCAAAGAGTACGTGGTCATCGGATGACAGGATGATCCTTGCTTTTTGAAACGCCTCGGTGACGCAGGCGCCCATCCGAACCGCGCCGTTTTCCTGTTCGAGATTGATGGCAATTCTAGTGTTTGCGTTCTTCGCGGGACCAATCTGCTGGATGGGATACCAGTATTGGCTGAACGATTTGGTTTCATAAGGCAGAAGCCAGGAAAAGTCGGGTTGGTTGTCGGTGTAAACGCCGGCCATCAGTTCGATATAGGGGCCGTCGTTGTCCGTCAGCTCGCGATCCCACGCATAGCCGAAGTCGCCGTTTCCCCAGGTCCAGAGTTTCTTGCCGGGAGCGATGAATCGATCGGCAACGTGGACAATGCCTGCTTGCGCGCTGTAGTCGTACCCGCCAAAGAAGTCGTATTTGGATTCGGTGACCATGTAGGAGGTAGGTACTGGAATGTTCTTGTACCAGGAAATATCGACTCCCTGGCGGTAGTCCACTCCGTAGTAGAAATTGCGCGCCACGGGAAACGAGGACATCGCACGCTTGGCATGGTCGGCGACGAAGGTTACATCAGGAGGAAAAAACGCCTGGTACTGGTCGTGGACGCGAATGCCGACATTGGCCCACCAGAGAAAAGTCTGGGTAAAGGGGGTGCGATTGTAGAGACGGACTTTGGCTTCGATCAACGCCTTGTTGGGATGCAAACAGATCCCGACCATGCCCTTCATGCGATGCATGGGTTCATGTTCGCTGAGCCATACAGTTTTGCTGCCGTCGGGCGACTCCTCGATTTCCCAATGGACCGGCATATAGGTGGAGGGGCGATGATGCTGGGGCCAATTGAACTCGACTCCACCCGATATCCAGGGCCCCAGCAGGCCTACCAGCGCGGGTTTGATCACATTTTGGCGATAGAAAAAGTCGTAATCGTTAGTTTTGTCCTGGCCGATGTGAATGCGCCCGCCGATTTCGGGCAGGATCATGAGGCGTAGATACTCGTTTTCGAGAAAGACGGCCTGGTATTTCTGGTTGCGCTTCTGGTCTGAAACCCGGTCGGTAAAGGGGTTGGGATACACCTTCCCACTGCTTCCTTGATAGACGCGCTTTTCCAGGAACATGGGATTGCGGTCTGGCGGTTGCACGGGGTAGGTCGGTATCTCTACCTCGTCCTGCCATGCGCGTACTGACGTGGAAGCCATCGTATCGCTCATATCACCCCGGCGGTGTTACTGGTTCAATGAATTGTCAGCGTACAGATATCACAGCTTCGAAGTTGGAGCGCAAGTAAGCTAAGACCGTTAACGTACCCGATCAAAACCCCTCTGTCAAGCGGAATGAACTCCCCAAAGAGGTTAGCTGCAAACCGCGTACCAGTGCTTTTCCCAAACACTCGGCGTCAGCGGAATGACCCGGTTGTCTGGGGTCACAATCGCCTCCAGGCTGGGGGCCAGGGCCCGGAAAAGCGGCTTGAAATCGAGTGCCGGTGACGTTAACGATAAAGTTCTTGACAGACTTGAAAGCCCGTTCATATAGTTGCTGGCCTCCGGGGTTTTATGCCTGTAATCGTTGCGAGTATCGTACCCGGTATTAAAAAACGGACCGTAGTCTGACGGCGTTCTCATTTTCAGGAGGATCGGCGCATTATGAACAAAACATCAAGCAAGCGTTGGACGCCAGCATGGTTGGCCATCTTCGCATTGACTCTCGGCGTTTCCATGGGATTGGCTCAAGTGGATACCGGCACCATCCTGGGAACGGTCAAGGATCAGACCGGTGCGGTCGTTCCTGGCGCCAAAGTGACGATCGTCAACCAGGGAACGGCAGACAGCATCACCACCCTGACCCGATCGGACGGTACCTACATCGTGACGCCGCTCAAGATCGGCACTTATCGAATCAGCGTCGAACTCGCCGGTTTTAAGAAAGAAGAGAATGCCGCCTTCGACCTCAATATCCAACAACAGGCGGTGGTGGATTTCGTGTTGCAGACTGGAGCGACCAACGAAACCGTGCAGGTAACCGCCCAGGCCGCCCTGCTACAAACCCAAAGTGCGACCGTGGGCCAGGTGATCGGCGCACAAACGGTGGAGAATATGCCGCTCAACGGCCGCGACTGGACCATGCTGGCCACCCTAACCCCTGGGGTAACGCAACCGCAGCAAGGCGCCCGGGCAGGGAACCAGTTTGCCGCCAATGGCACCCGGCCTGCGCAGAACGATTACCTTCTCGATGGCATTGACAACAACAGCAACGATGTCGACTTTCTAAGCGGTGAGGCGGACGTGGTGAAACCTCCAGTCGACGCCATCCAGGAATTCAATATTCAGACCAACAACTTCAGCGCGGAATTCGGACGCGCCGGCGGGGCGATCGTGAATGCCACCATCAAGTCCGGTACCAACGGCTTTCATGGTGCAGCCTGGGAGTTTTTCCGCAATGATGCCCTGGATGCCAACGCCTATTTTTCAGACCCGGCAACCCAACGCAAACCGGAACTGCGGCAAAATCAGTTCGGCGCCGTCGCCGGCGGCCGCATCATCAGGGATCGGACCTTCTGGTTCGCAGACTATGAAGGCACGCAAATCCACTCCGGGGTGCTGCAGAGTGGTATCTGGGTGCCTACCGCACCGCAGGTAAGCAGCGGCTTCACCAACTTCGCGGATCTCTTGAACGCAACCGGAACCTTTACCCGCACAGATGCGCTGGGGCGCTCCTTCACCAATGGGCAGATTTTCGATCCGGCAACGACGCGCGCGGTGACTGCCGGTCAGGTGGATCCTGTCACTGGAATCATGGCCACCACCAATGGTTATGTCAGAGAGGCTTTTGCCAACAATCAGATCCCCCAGGGCCGTCTGGACACCAATGCTATTAAGCTTCTGCAACTCTTTCCGGCGGCAAACCTGAGCGGGGTGGAAAACAACTATCAGACCACTACGCTCAATACCACCGGTCAAACAACCTTCGATGTGCGCATCGACCAGCATTTCGACGAGCATAACCAGATGTTCGGGCGCTACAGTTACATTCACAATACCCAACAGGTGCCCCCTCCCTTTTCAGGAGTCGCTGATGGCGGCGCCTACGGGGACGGCACGCAGAAATGGGATGTGTATGGCGTGGCCGTCAGCTACACTCACGTCTTCACCCCAACCCTGATCAACGAGGTGCGCTTCGGGTATGGCCAGGAGCACACCACCCGCGTGCCTTCCACTGCCAACACCCTGGGTATTCCTGCGCAATTTGGGATCGGTGGGATTCCCCAGTTTGCCGGCAACGGTGGCCTGCCCTATATGAGTCTGGGCAATGTTCACAATCTGGGCGGCTCCGAGTGGCTCCCTGGAGATCGCTACAGCGATACCACGCAACTTACCGAGAACCTGACCAAAGTCTACAAATCACACACCTTCAAAGGCGGAGTGGAGTTCCAATACCTGTACTTCCCGTGGCTTGCGCCGCCGGAATCAAAGGGCGCCTTCGACTTCGACGGCAGGTATGCGTCGATTCCGAATCAGACGGACAACCTCACCGGCACAGCCCAATTTCTGCTCACGCCAACCGCAGCCACCGTTGCCAACGGCGTGAACTACTCCGGCGGATCGGACCAGGTGCAGGCCTCAAACTATGGTTACCTGCACAGCAATCGCAACTACTACGGAGTCTATTTTCAGGATGATTGGAAAATCACGCCGCGGCTGACCATGAATCTCGGTTTGCGCTGGGAGTATTTCGGGCAGGTGGGTGATACCAACGGAGCCCAGGGCAACTTTGTACCTGGAATTCCAGGCCAAACGGCGGAGTTCATCCTGACCGCGGGGAACAAGACCAAGACACCGGTTTCCACCAGCTTTACCCAGGACCTTGCAAAAGATGGAATCCAGCTGGTCTACACCAATCAATATGGCACGGGCCTCGGCATATCGCAAAAGACCAATTTTGGGCCGAGATTTGGAGTGTCGTACCAGGTGACACCCAAGCTTGTTGCCCGCGTGGGCTATGGCATCTTCTACGGGGCATTCGAAAACCGGGGCGGGTATCCAAGTCTTGGTTATAACTATCCCTTTGAATACGTGCTCGCGTTCCAGGACTCGTCTAATGGAGGAGTCGGCAGCGTGACTCCGACAATTTTTCCTAATGGCTCGTATGGCAGCCTGGAGAACGGGTTGCAGGGCATCAGCCTCACTCCCGCAAGCGTGAGCGGCAATGGATTGCAATTTCGCGGCGTGCAACTCCACTACCAGACCCCCTACACGGAGGGATTCAATCTGACGGCGCAATATGCGTTGACTCCCCAGGACTCGATCCAGGCGGGTTACGTCGGTTCTGTTGGCCGCCACATCGAGGCCTTTGCAGGCACCAACAACCCGTCGGAAATTCTGCCGCCGGGCACGCCCATCACTCCGTACATCCCGTTTCCGGACTTTGCCGCCGGTGCTTCTTACGACATTACCGCGGGATCCACCAGCTATAACTCGCTGCAGACCAAATACGAGCGCCGCTTCAGTCATGGCTTTAACATGTTGGCCGGCTTCACCTGGGCCAGGACACTGACGGATGCCGGGGACTTATTGAGTAATGGTGGAGTCGCCGGCTACCGTGCTCCATCCATCACCGGGATCTCGTATGACCGGGGTCTGGCTTCCTTCAACATCAATCATTCGTTTGTGGCCAGCGGCACCTATCAACTCCCGGTGGGCCAGGGTAAGGCGTTTCTGAACAATCTTCACGGGGTTGGTGAAATGCTCCTTGGAGGCTGGATAGCCAACGGGATCCTCACGCTCAATAGCGGTCCTCCCCAGGCCATTGGTTGCCAAACCACCACAGCAGCCGGTTTGGGTGCTTGCTATGCGGACGTGGTACCCGGGGTCGGCAAGTATCGCTCGGGCGGGCCGGCACACTACTACAACCCCGCGGCGTTCGCCGAGCCGCCAGTGGCGACAACCATCGGCACCAGCGATCTTGCCCCGCTGGGTGGATCGAACACGCAAGTCAATGGTCCTGGCTTTCGCGATCTGGATTTTTCGATCTTTAAGGAGTTCAAGATAAAGGAGACGACGCGCCTGCAGTTCCGCGCTGAGTCCTTCAACCTGACCAATACCCCGAGCTTCAACTTGCCATCGAATACAAACTACCGGGACACGGTGAACTTTGGTCAGTCAACCTCCACCCGCAGCGCACCACGTGAAATTCAATTCGCATTGAAGTACTACTGGTGATCGCTTTTTCCTCCTCCGGGCAGCCAGAATGCTGCCCGGACGTTTTTTGAGGAGCGCTCGTATGCAAGTCTGAAGCAAGGCTCAGGAGTTATACTCGTCCGGTGTGGCAAAAGGCTCCAGGTTGGTTGCGTGTTGTTGGGACTGTGTCTTTGGCCATACCCTTCGCCACGATGACAGCGCTCGCCTTCCAGTCCAACTCGGTTGCATCTCCCCCGCCCGCTGGTTCTCCTCGCGTTCAGCAAGCAGAGTTGGCCTTGCTTGAAACAGCGAAACAGAGACCAAACGACTTTGCGTCGCAACTACATCTGGGCGAATTCTATCTACAGCAGAACCGCTTACCGGAAGGCATCCTCTATCTGGAGAGAGCGCAGCAACTCAATCCGCAGGACTACGACACTGGCTACGATCTGTCTCTGGCATATCTGAATTCTGGTAATACTGCGAAGGCCGCAGCGCAACTTCACCAGATGGTCACGCGGCACGAGACTGCAGAACTCGATGATCTGCTTGCCGAGGTGAACGAGAAATCGGGGGATTACAAGGGCGCTGCGAGCCAGTATTATCGGGCCGCTCAACTGGATCCATCTGAGGGAAACATATTCGACCTCGCCTCATTCCTGCTGCAACATAAGAATTACGAGGGCTTTCTTGATAATGCACTTACATTCTTCCGCTACGGCGTACAAAAGTACCCGCGATCGGCAAAGCTGACCGTTGGTTTAGGCGTAACCCTCTACGCGGAAGGCAGATATGACGACGCTGTCGAGACCCTGTGCGCGGCAGTCGATCTGGATCCAACCGATCCAAGGCCGTTTCAATTTTTGGGCAAGGTGAGCACGGTCTCACCAGCGCATTTGCCAGACATACGCAAACGGTTGGAAGAGTTTGTGCATCTGTACCCCAATAATGGCCCAGCCAACTACTACTACGCGGTGAGTTTGTGGGAGCGCCCGGAAGGGAAACCTGTCGCCGATGCAGACGTGATCGAGGCGCTGCTCAAGAAAGCGATCGCAGCAAATCCGGATTTCTATGAAGCTCATTTTCAACTCGGAGTCCTCTATCAGGACCAGCAGAAATACCCGGAGGCCATTCGGGAATTCGAGCGGACACTTGCCCTTCGCCCTGACTTCGGACGCGCGCATTATCGTCTGTTTCTCTTGTACAGCCGCACTCACCAGAAGCAGCTGGCCGACCAACACCTGGCGATCCTCAAGCAGATAAAACAAGAGGACGCACAGGCGGAAGAAGCGGGAGATATCCCCGGGGAGACACCGCACTAGTTTTGGGTGGAAAATAACGAACGAAATGGACCCCTTCAGCACTCACAACGATCCCAGACGTACGAGGTTTCCTGAGCTCTTGCGCTTCCGCGGCTTGAGGTCCTCCAGAGGGATCGAAGACGCGATCTCGTGGAGCCGGCGTGAGTTCCTTCGCGCAGCCACCGGAGCGACCGCCGCCACCGTGCTGTCCGCATTCGCTCCGCTGCGCGCCATGGCCATGCGCAAAGGCCAGAAGGCGGTCGTCGTTACCTTTGGAGGAGGCACCCGCGATGAAGAGACGTTCATGCCGGATGGACAGGAAAATATTCCTCATCTGTTGCGGGAGTTCGTTCCCCAGGGAACGTTCTTCACCCAGGTAGTCAACCGGGGAATCCTCGGCCACTATGTCGCAACCGCAAGCCTGGTAACGGGCGTCTATGAGACCTTCAATAACTTTGCCGCTGTCTCGCCGGAGAACCCGACGGTCTTCGAATATTTCCGCAAGGGATTGAATCGCCCGGCAAACGATACGTGGGTCGTCGCACCCAGCAATGGCTTCGGCCTCATCGGCGAGAGTAGCCACTCCTCTCACGGAGCGGGGCAGGGTGCGGGCGTCATTCTGCCCAAGCGCCTGTTAGCTGCAGCGATGGCGACTCATGACAGTTCAGGCTACGAGCATCTGTTGCGCGACAACTACGAGAGCCCGGTCTACGCGCCGGCGATGGGCGTCAGTGACCAGCAATTGCAGCAGATGGCGGAGATGTTGAAAGTCTCGGTTACGGATTTTGCCACACACGCCCGCAGTCTCCGTAGTCCAGACGAACTCTCCGTTTATGTTGCCCGGCAACTGATGCGTCAGCTCGCCCCCAGCCTGCTCTGGATCACGCTGCATGATATCGACGTCGCTCATTCCGGTACTTATTCTCTTTACGTCGATGCCATACAGCGTTCCGATCGGCTCTGTGGCGAGATTTGGCAAATGATTCAGAGCGAACCGGAATATGCCGGGAAGACAACCATGTTCATCCTTCCTGATTTCGGCCGCGACTCAGATACTTCCGCCGGCGGCAACGGCTTTCAACATCACCGCACCGGCGACGCGTATTCCAGAACCACCTGGATGATGGTGAGAGGCGCAGGGGTGAGGGAAAATGTGCTGGTCGATCGCCCGGTGGAGTCGACCGACCTGGTGCCCACGCTGGGATCGTTGTTTGGCTTCTCGCCGGACTTCTCCCATGGCAAAGTCCTGCCGGAGGTGGTGTAGCTCATGGCTGCCAATCCAATTCACGGCGAACAGTTTCAGAGCTATCCTCCGCAGGCGAAACAGCTCGCGATCAGCAATATCCAGTTGCTTCAGCAGCTCCCGCTGTCATTCCTGCCGCTGCTGCTGCGAGAGGTCATCGTTTACGATTGGAAGTTTCCCGCAGAACGGGATGAGATCGATCGCCAGTTTCGTTATCTCGGAAGCCTGACTGCAGACCAGCTGTCGAGCGCCATGAGCGCATTTGCAAGCCTGAAACTGTCGCCGGAACTCGAAGCGATGGACTGGATCGGTGCGCCCTCTCGCTTCTCCGAGCGCTTGTCTGCGTATCTTTGGGCGACTCACCAGATCGACGACTTCAGCAAAGCGGCAGAGGACTACATAAAAGCCTTCAACACCGCGGTGCCTGAGGCGGCCGCGCCCGCACCGCGGCTAGGCATCGCCGTCATCGGACAGGAAATCACTCAGACAGGCTATCCGCTGTTTCGCAAGTTACGTCCTCACGGTGTCTACTTCAGTCATGTCGACTCCGCGAGCAGTTATAAGCTCCTGCTGGATACAGTGGCCGCACGCACCCGGGCGCATCCCTCTCCCTATGCGCACTGGTGCATTGAAGGCGGCCCGGCGGCAACCATGGAGAACAACCAGGTCGCATCCGTGGCCTACGGCTCGCTGCAACCTGTGCGCAAGGCGCTCATCCGAAAAATGCAGCAAATCTCCGCATCCCATGTTGGAGTGGAAGCCCTGCGTACCCGCCTTTCGGAAACCGACCCGTCCGAGGTGGGGATGAATCATCAGACCGACGATCCCGTCTTGAGCCGTTTCGCGATCAATGTGCTTACAGAAGGCTCGGGGACGCAGATCTACAGCACTACCTTCGTGCAATGGACCGTCCGGGAAGCGCTGCGCCGGGCGCAGCCGCTGACCCTGTTGGCCAGGTTCGCGCCGCGGCAAACAGAGGAATCTGCGGATCAGGAATTTTCCGGCGTTCAGCAGCGAGCGATTCCTGATCCGGCAGGATCGCTGCTCGATGCGGATATGGGCGCCTACTACACCTGGCTAAATCTGCAACGGCTCTCCGGCGCCAGCCAATCCTGCTTTATCGCCTGGTTTGAAGGGCATGGTGAAGCAGTCGCCATTGCCCCGTCTTGCAGGCCCGGCACCGAGTTCCACGACCAGTTGAATCTGGCGGAGATTCTCGGGCGAATCCAACGCACAGGTTGAACTGCTCAGTTTGCGAAATAACGAACCCTAAAAGTTTTGGAAAAGATATCGTGTACGATAACGGTAAATTTCACCGGGCTTCGGCCAGACAGAGGGCACATGAATCAATTTCGGCAGCCAACCAGGTTGGCGATCCATAGTTGGATGGCAAGCTTTGTTTTCCTCTCTGTGGTTGGCCTCTCAGGCTGCGCCGCGGATACAACTATTGTGCTCGATGGCGCCGGCAAAGGACGAGTCTACGAGGGAATCGGTGCACTCAGCGCGGGCGCATCCTCACGCCTTCTGTATGACTACCGGGAACCGTATCGCAGTCAGGTTCTGGACTATCTATTCAAACCTGGCTACGGCGCCGCCCTGCAACATCTGAAAGTGGAGATTGGAGCCGACGTGAACTCCACCGATGGCGCCGAGCCCAGTTCCATGCGCTCGCGAGAGGACCATGACTACACCCGCGGGTATGAGTGGTGGCTCATGGAAGAAGCGCGCAAACGAAATCCGAAAATCATTCTCGACACCCTTCCCTGGGGAGCGCCGGGTTGGGTCGGCAACGGGCAATTCTATTCCCAGGACATGGCAGATTACGTGGCCGACTTTTTGCAAGGCGCGCAGAAGTATCATCACCTGGACATCGCCTACACCGGGATCTGGAATGAGAGACAGTTCGATAGTGACTATGTGAAGAAACTTCATCGCACGCTGGTCCAGCAAGGCATCCCGGCAAAGATCGTTTGCTGCGACGAGTATCCCGGAGAGGGCCTCGGACAATGGAGCATTGTCGATACCATCCTCAAAGATCCTGAAGTTAGCGCGGCGGTCCACGCGGTCGGCGTCCACTATTCGCTGGTGGACGGAAAATATACGACTCCGCCCAATGCACGAACCTTAGGCAAACCTCTGTGGTCGAGTGAAGACCAGCCAAACAGCGGCGGCGGTCCGATCCTTTCCCGCGAATGGCAGGTCGGAGGCCGCATTCTGGCCCGCCTTTACAACCGTAATTATCTCGAGGGGGGCTTCACCAAAACGGAGATCTGGAGCCCTGTTACTTCGTACTATGACATTCTAGCGGCGCCAAATTCGGGGTTGATGTACGCAAATACCCCGTGGTCTGGCTACTACAACGTGCAAGGCGCGATATGGGCAACCGCTCACACCACGCAGTTCGCGCAACCGGGCTGGCAGTATCTCGAGGCAGCCTCCGGCCGGTTACCTGAGCAGGGGAGCTTCGTCAGCTTGAAGTCACCTGACGGTAAGGATTGGAGCGTCGTGGTGGAGACAATCGACGCCAAACAGCCGCAAAAGATCACGCTGAGACCTGAAGGCGGACTCTCGCTCGAAACCATCCATGTTTGGGAGACGAATAGCCAGCACACTTTTGAACATGTCGCAGATGTGAGCCCCACGGGCGGCAAAGTCGGCTATACGCTCGATCCTGATTCTCTCTACACCTTTACTACAACGACGGGTCAGGGGCGGGGTACCGCGGTTCCTCCTGCGAATACTCCTTTCCCCCTGCCATATGCAGACAGCTTCGAAGAGACTGAGATAGCACGCGCCCCCCGTTTTCTCTCCGATCAGGACGGAGCGTTTGAAGCGCATCCTTGCCTGCGTCGCAAGGGCCGCTGTCTGGAGCAGGTCATCACGGTGAAGCCGATTCCGTGGTCGCCCCTGCCCGATCCCTTCACGCTTGCCGGCGACGTGACCTGGACCGACTATCGGCTTGCCGCAGACATCCTGCTCAGTGGAAATGGACCGGTGACATTGATGGGCCGCATCGACAACTCGGATGTTTTCAAAGACGATAAGGCCCTTTATCCAGGCGGGTATGTGCTTAGCATTGAACCTGGCGGAAGGTGGACGCTCTCGACCTCTGCCTACAAAACCCCCACGCGTAGCCTGGCTTCCGGCTCAGTGCGAATGCCTGCCGGCACATGGCACCATGCCGAACTTGCTTTCCGCGGAAGCAAGATTTCGATTTATTTGGATGGAAAGGAGCTAGCTACTGTAACCGACGCTTCGCACTCTCATGGGATGTTTGCACTTGGAACCGGTTGGAACCGGGCGCAATTCGATAACCTCTCGATCGCTTCGCAGTAGCTTTAGCCGGCGTCCACACTTTCGTCCGGGCCGGCGACGTGATTGAGAAACAAGCTCAGGTTGCTGCGTAACACAATGTGCGGGGCGAGCTTGGTCGAGGGTGACGGTTTGACGCCCTCGACGAGATATCGAATGAGCGTCTCAAACGCGACTTTGCCTTGCGTGAATGGACGCTGGTAGATGGTTGCGAGTACCTTTCTCGACTCAATGTGCCTGATCAATTCTGGAAAAAGGTCCGTCGTGATGACTTGTATCACTCCCAGGAGGCGCTTTTGTTCCAGGGCCTGCAGCACCGGGATGCTGTTCGCGGTGCTGATGTAGATTCCCGCTGGGCGAGGTTTGCGGGCGAGCAAATCGAGGGTGGCTTGATAGGCGTCTTTAGGACGCTCATGCGACTCGATGGTCGGTAGCAGCGACAGTTGTGGGGCTTCGGTTGCCAAGCTGGCGGCGAACCCACGCAGCTTGTCGGCGTGATCCAGAGTGCTCAGGTCGCCGGTAATGGGTACCACGGCGCCGCCGTTTGGCAGGCGCATGCCCAACAGCTCGGCCGCCATGCCTCCACTCACATATGCATCCACAGAAATGCAGGCAAGCCGGCTGCTGCGGGGTGCGTCACTGGCCACGCAAACGACCGCCCTTCCTTGTTCCGCCAGGCGCTGCAGGGAGGCGGCGATCGCCGACGGATTGCCGGGGGTGAGAATGATGCCATCGAAGTGCCGTCCTACGTCTGCTTCCATTAACTCCACATCGCCCTCACCCAGGCGGGGATAGGTACGAAAATCGAGATCGACCGTAGCCCCCAGCGTAGCCTCCGCGGCAGCGCGGACGCCTGCGCGCAATGGATCAAAGAACGACTGGATCTGCTGTGGGAGATGTACAGCAATCCGAACCCGGCGATTCAACTTCAGGCTTCTGGCAGCTACGTTGGGCTTGTAGTCGAGCTTCTCCGCCATTTTAAGGACTTTGGCGCGCGTCTTAGGGCTGACTCCTTGCCTTGCGTGGAGTGCACGGTCGACCGTTCCGATCGAAATACCCAATGCTTTCGCAATTTCCTTGATGCCAGCGGGTTCGGACCTTGTTTGTTTCACGGCGCTGACATTGTAGCTCACAGCAGGCGGTTGCCTGGAGGCCTTATTGGTTCGGAGCAAACGCTGAATCGAAGGTTGACAGTGGAGTTATGACTTCAGTAGCCTCGAAACACGGTACGGTAACGTAAACGGAATGCCTGCACCCGGTGATACAGTCATGTCACAAAAGCCGCCCGAACAGACCCGCCCGTCTGCGACGATTCGAGATGTCGCTCGGCTGGCGTCGTTATCGATAGCAACCGTCTCGCGCGCTCTTAGCACTCCGGAGAAAGTGCGGCCAGAGACGAGAGACAGAGTCCTGTCGGCCGTACGCAGTTGCGATTACAAACCGAATGAGTACGCTCAGGGCTTAGGTCGAATCAGGCGGGAGTGACCCACCTCCACGTGGCAGCGTGCCGGGAAAACAAACCTGCAAGCCGAGACCTGGGCCACCCACTCAAAATTCGTCCGCGTTCATACCTCGCTCCACTTCCGATTCTCGTGCTGCGCTTCGAAATCTGAGAGACTTCGTGCATGGAACCAGTGAGAAAGCCGGCGCGATTTCTGCTGAATGCTGTCTGTCTGCTGCTATCAATCAGCAGCCTCCACGCGCAGGAGACGATCGTTGCCATCCGCCACGCGGAAAAACCCCCGGCCAGCCTTGGGCAGCTTACCTGCAAGGGCCTGAACCGCGCGCTGGCGCTGCCTAAGGTGCTCATTCCACGCTACGGGAAGCCAGACCGGATTTATGCACCCGATCCCGGCAGGCGGATCGGAAGACTCGGCAATTTAAGCTATTCCTATGTGCGGCCGCTGATGACGATTGAGCCGACAGCTATCCAGCTGGAGATGCCGGTGAACGCGCTGATCGGCTTCAAGAACGTCGGCCAGCTGAGAAAAGAGCTGCTGGCTCCAGAGAACGCGACTTCGGTGATTTATCTGGCCTGGGAGCACGTGTACCTGAATCAATTTGCGAAGCGGCTACTAGAAGCTTATGGGAAGGATCCATCGGTTGTTCCGGACTGGCCAAATGACGAGTATGACCGGATTTACGTCTTCCGCATCAGGGACGTGGACGGAAAGAAGGATTTGACGTTTAGCGTCGAGGCGCAAGGGCTCACCGACTCGCTGGGCGACAAGTGCCCGTCGCAGTGATGGTGCTAGGAAGTTAAGGTAAAGGAACGAAAGAGTCGAAAAGATCGCCCCCGCAATCTTTGCCCATTCCTGATTCTCTCAAGAGCTTCAGTGTTGCGCGGCGGCGCACCGCGGTTGGTCCTTCAATCTGCAGGCCGGTCTGGCCGCGAAGAAGCAGAATCGCATAGGCTCCCGCGTCCACAGGAACTTTCCCAAGGGCGCGGAGAGCTTCGTTAGTGCAAAGCTCGTTTTCGAGCAACTCGAACAGGAGCGGAATGCTTTCAGATCGCTCGTATTCGCCTAATGCCGACACAAGTCCCGGACTTGCCCGCTGTTTAGTTGCTTCCCTCAAAGCCTTAAAATTCTCTTCCGTTTTCAGCCGCGAAAGTTCATAAGCAGCCGCACTTCGAACCGTGTCCTCTGTGAGCAGCACCACACTCTTTTCCGTTGGGCTGTGGTGTCGTAAATAGGTTCGCAAAGCAGGGTACGCCTCCAGTGCTCCAAGAATCCGAACGGCCCAACAACGTGGCTGTTGTGAGATGACTCGAGGCGCCTCGTCGACGAGAAATGAAAGCAGATGAGGGATAGCTTGATCGCCGCAAGCAATGAGTTGTTCGACGGCACTCTCACCATCAATGAGTCGAACATAGCACGGCGATCAACTGTTCAATTCTCTGATCGTCGATCTTTGTATCGTGAGCTGCCATGCATTTTGATTAGATTTCCACGGCCGTCCCATGGGCTGCGACTGGAGGTCCGAGCCCGAAATCCTCTCCACGGCAAAGAATACCCTGGGTCACGCTGTGAGCGGGCGGCTGCGATATCATCTCGATACCAACATTCTATCCGAGACCCGGCGATTGCGAGGCTATGGGGAGGGTTGTCCGCCCAACGCTCAAGGCCTGTCGTCGATACACTCCACGGCCGCAACTGCGCTTGTGCACAAACTGACGCTGGTCACCCGGAATATCAGCGATGTGCACGAACTGGGAGTGAAGCTGCTTGATTCCTGGAAGGAATCGGAGGCAGGATTATCTCTCTAAATGAAACTCCACAGCATCAAAGTTGGCGACGCTTGTTGCACCCAGAAGTTTCTCCGGAGCATACGTTGTGGTGAGAGCCAGGACATTCATACCGCCGCGCCGGCCGGCGAGGATGCCTGCCGGAGTATCCTCAACCACGAGGCAGCGGGCAGGCGAGACGCGCAGTTGATGGGCCGCTTTTAGATATCCTTCCGGATCAGGTTTTCCGTTGGCCACCTCATCCCCGCAGACCAACAATTGTGGAAGAGGAAGTCCTGCACATCCCAGCCGAAACGTTGCCAACGCTCGGCTTGCCGAGGTGACGATTGCCCACTGGTGAGGCTTCAACTTGCGCAGGAGATGCAGAGCACCCCGAACTTCCATGATGCCCTCTCGTTCGACGAGTTCCTGGGCATCGATTCCTCTTGCTTCTTCTTCGACATTCAGGTGAGGGGCCACCTCACGAATCGCGTCGATTGTTCTTCTTCCAAGAGAGGCCTGCAAAACGAATTCCCGGTCCAACCCATGCTTCTCGGCCCACCTTCCCATGATCCGTTTGTCGCATAGTGTGGAATCAACGAGCGTGCCATCCATGTCGAACAGGATGGCATCACAGCTGAGTTCTATCAAAGGCTGGTCTCCGTTCACGAAGCTCCTGATTGTTCTTATTCGTCCCTCTTTGTCCCAAACACAAGAACGATCCCACAAACGAGCGCCAATCCGCCGAGAACGGGCGGTAACGGATTAATTCTCAGAGACCCGCTGGCGACTCAAACAGGAGTCTCAGCGGCGACGCAAAGTACGCGAGCGTAACGATGCCAAGGCCAATAAGGATAATGCCAATAACGGATCTGGTATTCATTGGCTTTTAGGCTTTTTGAAAGCATAACGATCGAGGCTGGTTCGCCCATCCCGGATCATCAAGCAATAGTAATGCCGTGGTCTTCCGCCTGGCTGAAAACAGAGAGAAGGTTCGTCAGCTTGAGCACATTGCGAAGCTGCTTACCAAGGTGAAGCAACTTGAACTCGCAACCCTGTTTCCGGGCGGATGCATGCAGTCGCACCAACGTGCCCAGCCCCGTGCTATCGACGTAGGTGAGTTCCGCCAAGTCAACCACGACCACTTTTGTCTGAGGTAGCAGACCTTTCACCTCCTGGTAGAGTTCTTCGGTGGCCCCTGCCACCAATCGGCCGTGACATTTCACAACGGTGGTGTCCCCATCACGTTCGATTTCAAAGGCCAGAACTTTTTCGGATTCTTCAGGCATATGGGTTGCTCCTGGGAAGATAACGAACGCGGGCTTAAGTGTTGACTTGGGAATTCTCGCATACGGAAGCTAGAGACAGGAAACCAAATTGTCCAAGGCTCCAGACGGTTCCGGACACAAATTGGGGTAATTCAAGGCCTGGCGAGCGATTGATTCGGTCAATGGAAAGAGAGTTTGGGACTCAGCCGCCGGTCGCAACATACATATGTGATAGAAAATGGTGTCATCCCGTTGATAACAGACTGAGGTGTGAAACTTCTGATCAGCCCCCTGTTAATTAATCCGATGAGATCCGCTGCTGGAGGTGCGCCTGCATGCCGTCGTTTCTTGATCGTGAAGTCTCTGTTGCCCACCCCGGTTTCAGCCGGTGGCTGGTGCCGCCCGCTGCACTCTCCATTCATCTGGCCATCGGCCAGGTCTACTCATTCAGCATCTTCAAGAATCCGCTGCTGGCGCTGAAGGGCGCGGACGGCGCGGTGTGGAATCTGAAAGAGGTCGGCTATATCTTTTCCATCGCCATCGCGGTGCTGGGGCTTTCCGCGGCTCTGTTTGGCCGATGGCTGGAGACGGCGGGACCTCGCAAGGCGATGTTTGTCGCGGCTACTTGCTTCGGGAGCGGATTTCTGGTGGCGGCTGCGGGCG
This sequence comes from uncultured Acidobacteriaceae bacterium, assembly GCA_963826875.1. Classification (GTDB taxonomy): domain Bacteria; phylum Acidobacteriota; class Terriglobia; order Terriglobales; family Acidobacteriaceae; genus PALSA-350. Next base: position 48,605 of record CAWGYP010000011.1, read on the forward strand.
CGGCGACACATTCTTTAGCGCTCATCTATCTGGGCTACGGAGTCATCGGTGGCGTCGGGCTCGGGCTGGGCTATATTTCACCGGTCTCAACGCTGATCAAGTGGTTTCCTGACCGGCCGGGACTGGCTACCGGCCTCGCGATCATGGGCTTCGGCGGCGGCGCGATGATCGGTTCACCGCTGGGGACCAAACTGATGATGTTTTACAGGGCGTCCTCCCATCCCATCGCCGCCACCTGGGTGACGATGGGCCTTCTCTACTTTGTCTTCATGATGTTTGGCGTGTTTACGATTCGTGTGCCGCAGGAGGGATGGAAGCCAGAGGGGTGGGTTCCCAGGAAAACTCAATCGGCCCTGATTTCCACCCACAAGGTGGACGTCAACGCCGCCTCCCGCGCGCCGCAGTTTTGGCTGCTGTGGATCATCCTGTGCATGAATGTGACTGCGGGCATCGGCATCCTGGAGCAGGCGTCGCCCATGATTCAGGATCTCTTCCACGGCCGTGTTACGGCGATCGCGGCGGCTGGTTTTGTTGGCCTGCTCAGCCTCTTTAACATGGGAGGACGCTTTATCTGGGCGTCGATGTCGGACTTTATCGGACGCAAGACCACCTACTTCGTCTTTTTTGTCGTGGGCATGCTGCTTTATCTGGCACTTCCTTTTACGGGCGCTACACACCTGAATTCGGTCCCGCTGTTTGTGCTGATTGCGGGGGTGCTGATCAGTATGTACGGCGGAGGATTCGCGACCATTCCGGCTTACCTCAAGGATCTTTTCGGCGGCTATCATGTGAGCGCCATCCATGGACGCCTGCTGACGGCCTGGTCCACCGCAGGCATCGTTGGGCCGCTCATCGTCAACGGCATCCTCGACCATTACGTCGCCAACCACCTGCCGAAACAGCAGGCTTACCCGGTGATCCTGCACATCATGGCTGGCCTTATGGTGGTGGGTTTTATTGCCAATCTCCTGGTGCGTCCAGTCGCGCAGAAGTATTGGCTGGAGAGCACGAGCAGGCAGGTCGGAGCAGCACGTTGAACAAAGCAGGAACTGGAGGAGCATCCGTCCATGGTCACAACTGAAAACAAGACGTCGCCCATCCTGATCCTGGCTGCGTGGTTCGTGGTTTCGATACCCGCCGCATGGGGCGTTTACTACACCCTGATGAACGCACTCAAGCTCTTCCAGTAGCCGGTTTCGTGGATTTATACCCGAGTGTGCATCGTGTCGACCTCGCGCAATCGATAGTTGGGGATACGGGCGAAGCGGGGAAGTCACCAGGCAAAATCTTGTATGCTTGTGTCGCCGGACAAAAGTAGATTCGGCGGAAACTGTAAGATAAATCCGCGTACACGGCCCTGCAAAGCCAGCAGGTTCCTCCAGATCATTTACTTCCTATTCATATTTTGTACTTTTCCGGTAGACGGGAGCACAACGAGTACTTCCGTAGAAGCATCAGAAATGTCACCAGTACGTGAGGTTATGCCCATGAGCAGAATGGCTCGTTTTGCATTGATTGGACTCGGCGCGATCGTATTGCTCATCGTGCTGGTGGCGGTTTGTCTGCCGCTTTTTCTGAATGCCGACAGCTTTCGCGCGCGGATTGAATCCACGCTGACCAAATCGCTGGGCCGCAAGGTGACGATCGGCAAGCTGGATCTGGCTGTTTGGTCAGGCGGCCTTCTGGCCACAAATTGCACGGTTGCGGACGATCCGGCATTCAGCACCCAGCCTTTTATTCAGGCGGATAGCGTGAAGATCGGGGTGGAAATTCTTCCCCTGGTGCTGAGCAAGCAGCTGCGCATCCGCGGTTTTTCCCTGGTCGACCCTAAAGTACAGCTGCTGCGGGCGGCCAATGGGACATGGAACTACTCCACCATTGGGAAGTCGGCGGCGCCCTCAGCCCAAGATGCCGAAACCAAGCAGACATTTCCTGACCTGACGGTGGGCCATGTGACGGTGGAAAACGGGCGGTTCACGGTGGGCACACAGCCGGCTGCGGGTGCCCCCGCAGGTGCGCCCTCCCGCGTCTATGACCAGGTGAACCTGGAAGTAAAAGACTTTGGGTTCAAAAATTCCTTTCCATTTACGGTTTCCGCTCATTTACCAGCGGACGGGACGGTAAACCTGAGTGGAACCGCCGGGCCGATCAATCAGCAAGATGCCTCGGCAACACCGTTTTCCGGCCAGTTGGAGATGAAGCACATTGATCCGCTGGCGGCAGGCTTCGTGGACGCTTCCGCAGGCATCACCGGTCTGGTCGAAAGCATGGTTTTGGATGCGAGTTGGAATGGACAGCAGATGCACGTGACTAAGTTGCTGGTGGACACCCCGCATCTCACACTCGTGCGCAGCAATGCTCCGGCGCCACCAAAGCCGGCGGCCGCAAATCCCGAAGGCGCCAGCATGCTGGAGAACTTATCGGTGGACAACGCGCAGATCAAGAATGGATCGCTGACGCTGACCACCGCCGGGCAAGCAGGATCGGCTGTCTATCAACAATTGAACGCGCAGATTACGAATCTTACGCCCAAGACGGCCTCGCCTTTTACGGTGAGTGCGCAGCTCCCTGGCGGAGGCGCCCTGAGCGCCAATGGAACTGCCGGGCCTTTCAACCAGCAGAACAATGCGGCGACTCCAGTGAATGCGCAAGTGACGCTCAAGCATGTGGAGCTGGCAACTTCGGGCGTTTTGCCTGCGGATGCGGGCATTGCTGGAACGGCTGATCTTCATGCCCAGATTCAATCGAATGGGCAAACATTGAATGCGAATGGATCGACGCAGATCGCCGGCATCAAGCTGGCGAAAGACGGGCAGCCTTCGAGCAAGCCGGTGCAGGTTCAGTTTTCCGTTGCGCAGAACGAGCAGGCGATGACCGGGGAGGTCCAGAAGGCGATTTTTACAGTGGGGCGCGCGGTAATCAACATGAATGGGACCTACCAGTCGAGCGGGCCGACCACGGCGATCAACCTGAAGGTCAATGGCGATGGGGTCCCGATCGATGACCTCGAGGCCTTTCTTCCTGCTGCAGGAGTCCGCCTGCCGCAAGGGTCATCGCTACGAGGAGGAACCTTGACCACCGCGTTGACGGTCTCGGGATCTACTGCGAGCCCGGTGATCAGTGGTCCAGTGCGGCTCAACAACACCCAGTTGGCGGGTTTTGATCTGGGCTCGAAGCTGCAAACACTCTCCCAGCTCACCGGGGGTAAGATTGGCAGCGCGACCGGGTCGGGCACCAACATTCGCTCGCTCAGCATGAACATTCGCGAAGCGGGTGGCGCCATCCAAACGGATAACATCGCACTGGACGTGGCCGGAGTTGGGACGGCTACAGGAGCGGGTACGGTGAGCGCGGCTGGAGCGCTGAACTACAACGTGATCCTGAAACTTACGGAATTAGCGGGGGGTGCGTCGGGGTCAAACGCTGCCGCAGCGAAGCCGGCGTCAGGCAATGCGGCCCTGCTGGGTAGTCTGGCAGGGATGATCGGCGGCGGCGCCGGCGGCGCGGGGGGCCTCGGGGCTGTGGGTGGCCTTGCGAGCGGAGTCCTCAAGAATGGAATTCCTGTGGCCATTGGTGGCACCACGAGTAACCCCACCTTTGCGCCGAATCTACGCGGCGTGGCATCGGGCGTAGGAGCCGGTGCTGCCCAACAGTTGATCAAAGGGAACACGAACGGCAAGCAGAGCAACCCTCTCGGGAACGCGTTGGGTGGACTCCTTAAACCGCACTAGAAAAACTGTTTCAGCTCTTGAGGCTGTGGGTCGCATCGTCAAAGAAGACTCGTTCTTTGCGAAAGTAAGACTGGTTGGCCATATGGCAGGCGATGGCTGCGTGATTGCCAAAGACCGCATCCTCGACGTTGGGTTTGCGGCTCTTCACTGCTTCGAAAAATGTAAAGATGTGCGGCCTGAGATCGTCCCAGTCATCACCGGAGTAAATCGTCTCCTCGGTGAGCGGCTCTTTCGCGATCGGGGGGTCGTTCTTCTCGTGCCACTCGCGAACATACTCTGCGCGCATCTTCGCCGGGAAGCTGCTGTCGTAGTAACTGGGCTCGGTATCGATTCCCGTCTGCGGAAGGTACTGGATACCAGTTCCAGTCGTGTCGAGCAGGCCCTTCGGACCCATATACAGGGCTCGTTCCGGTGTCGATGTGCTTAGTCCCAAACGGATATAGACCGGAATCCCGTGGTAATCGAAGAGGACGGTCTGCAGGTCCGGCATGTCGCGGCCATCTTTCCAGCGGTAGATGCCGCCGAGCGACAGAGCAGAACGCGGGGGCTCGTTCCAATCCAGGGTAAATAGCATTGCGCTCACCAGGTGCACCATCAAGTCGCCGGCCACGCCAGTGCCGTAATCTCTCCAGCAGCGCCAGCGGGCAAATCGCTCCGGATTGAAAGCGATTTTGGGCGTGTCTTTTAGCCAAACATCCCAGGCCAGATTCTCAGGGGAGAGATCGGGTGGCGGAGGATACTCCCAGGCACCGTTCGGGCTGTTGCGGCCGAGCGTCAGCTCGACGGAGGTCACGTCTCCAATCGCTCCGCCCAGGTACATTTCCCGGGCCTTGGCGCACAATACGGAACTGACTCGTTGGGCGCCGATCTGCACGATCCTCTTGTTGCTCTGGGCGGCCTCGACCATCGCGAAACCTTCTGCGATCGAATGCGACATCGGCTTCTCGCAATAGATGTCTTTTCCCGCGCTGCATGCATCCACCACCACCTGCTTATGCCAAAAGTCCGGCACGGCAGCGAGGATGCAGTCGATGTCTTTGCGCTCCAGCAGTTCCTGATAATGCCTGGTGGTGAAGAGATTCGGATTCCCGGTGATCTCTTTGGCCAGCGTGTGCCGGCCGTCGTACAAGTCGGCGGCTGCGACGCACTCTGCTCCTGGAATGGAGAGCGCGCTCCCCAACACGCCAGACCCTTCCATGCCCACACCGATGATTCCGAAGCGCATCCGGTCGTTGGCTCCAACCGGCCTGGTTGATATGGACTGGGCCTGGGGTTCCAGCATGATGGCTTTGGAACTGGACGACAACAGACCGCCCGCGGCAATCGCGCTGGTCTGCATAAATTTACGGCGAGAGAAACCGTCCGGCATTGTGGCCTCCAACCATTCTCGCGAAACAACGGAGAATTCGTGCCCTGAATTGAATCCGGGGTTCATTGTAGCGGTCGCGGTCCGAAGTCCAAAATTGGAACCTGTGAGTTCCAGGGACCTACCTCACTGAAACCCCTCAACATCGCGCGAGAGCGGCATGGCGCGGGTGAGCGGCTTTGCCTCGTTATTGTCTATGGGCATCGCGAGTTTCTTGTCTGTGTTTTCGTCCAGAGCTGCCATGTCCAGCGACACACGCCCCTCAAGATTCATGTGGTCGAATACGAACGGAAGTGACGTGTCGTCCAGGCTCGATGGCCGGTCCATCACCTGAAAATGAAGATGCGGCCCGCTGGTGTTGCCCGTGTTCCCCAGCAGGCCGAGCTTCTGCCCCTGCCGCACGTAGTCGCCGACGTGCAGTTGAATGCTGCCTGGGGCAAGGTGCGCATACATCGCGTAGTGCCCCGAGCCCATGTCGATGATCACGCGATTGCCGGCGATCTGCGCGATGGTCAGCCCTTCGGGATTCATCCCCGGCGTCACGTTCGGCAGATCGCGCATGACTTCCACCACTGTGCCTGGCGCGGCGGCCGTAATTTCAGCACCGTAACCGATCCAATCCTCCGGCTTCTTGCCGTCAGTCCGGTATGCGAGGCCATGAGCGTCCACCTGCACCCAGTCGATGGCAAAGGTCTCGCTGGGATCAAGCGTGCCATTCATTGAGTTAGTGACGAATCGATGGGGGCCGACCTCCAGGCAACATCCGTTGCCGTTGAGCCAGCCGCTGCCCTTTAAGGGGGGACTGATCACGATCGCCTCGCGGCCGACCGGGATGGAGTGGCCGACGGCCGTGTGCTCCGTCCCGATCGGAGTCGGAGGAGTGGTTACCGTGAGCCGGTGCGCAATTAGCTTCGGTACCTGGCTGATGTCGTTATAGGTGACGTCGAAGAACATCACACCCGACTGTCCGCTCGGAATCTGGTTGGTGTAGCTCTCTTTGTTCATGGTTCCCGGCAGCGTGAAGAGCCTCACCTGGCCGGTAACGTCTTCGTTCTTGACGTCGAGCACGCGGTTGTTGCCGCTTACCTGATTGCCGCGTGCCGGGTCTACCACCTCGACGGACTTGATGGTCGCGGTGAGGCTCCAGGCGTTAGTGATCTGCAGCGCATAGGCAAGATGGATCAGTCCGTCGGAGCCTTTCACCGGATAAATGCCGCTGCCGACCACGTGCAACGTGAGTGGCCCGATTTCCAGCGGATAGCGCAGGCCGTCGCCGTTCGTCAGGGGCGCAAACCAATCGTGTTGAGAAGATTCCTGTGCCGTGAGGAGGGGTAGGCAGGCGACCAGCGACAAGGTCGTGAACGCAACCCAACAGCAGACGCGATTCGGCATAGCAGGGCATCCTTTCGTGACTTGACATGAACGGCAACTACCAGAAAGCGAGTGGCTCAGACTACCACTTCGAGTCGGCACTGCGAGCGGTACGTTACTGTAAATATTCTCTAGAACCCGGTGCGCCCGAACAGCAATCCGAAACTACCTGCCTGATAGAGAATCAGTACTCCAAGTCCGACTAGCACAACGGGAGTGACCCGGTGCCCGTACCGGCGAATGGGCGAGCCCAATTTCGGATGATTGACGATCGCGTGTGCTACGAAACACCACAGTGCGGTCAACACGACGAAAACGAGAGCAATTACGATGATTTCGTGAGCCGAACGGATAGCAAACGAAGGCGTGTAGACCCCAATGTTGTCGCCACCGTTTGCCAACGCCACCAGCGCGACTGTTGCGACTCGTCCGTTTCTGTTGGCATCGGAGTGATGTTCTGGAGTTTCTTCCGTCCGGTTGCGCTGCTGGTACAGTTCTAGGAGCTTCTTTCCGCCGATCAAAATAGGTATCGCTCCCAGCAGGCCAATGTAGGCGAGAGGGATCACCAGGGAGAGCAGGGACGCTGCAACACTCGCGCAAAACAAAGCGGTGATTCCTACATATTGACCGAGCACAATGTCTTGCGTGCGGAACCTCTTATTGGCGAAAAACCCTACGAGCACAAACACATCATCGACATTGGTCGAGGCAAACAGCACAATCGCCATGCCAATCAGCGCGAGTAGAGATTCCATTCACCAGGCCGATCATATTCAGAAGTCGCAAAGTGCTGTCTATTTCACGATGGCCGTCTCGGGGAACTCAACGCCGAGGTCGCAATCTCGAGCCTCCACCATCCCATTTATCTTGTCCCAGTAGGTATGAATCTGCGCAGGAACGTGTTCTGGTGCTTTATGGTCTTTCAAGCTGAACAACTCCACAATGGTTGGACTACCGTGCTCCTCTCCTTGTAACACGAAGTGCGGGTCGGCAAATACAAGATCCTGCGCGCGAAGTGCTTCCCAATACTCGAGCATGAGTTTATGGAAGGCGGAGAGTTGATCAGGCTTAACCCGAAACGTGGCGAGAATGAGAGAGTCATTAAATTCGTGATTGTGTATTGCAATTCGAAAAAAAGTATGGCATTCTCACAGAGTTATTAGAGCCCAGAGGCACACGATGAAACACTTCATCCAATTCGAAGCGCAAGTTATGCCGGTCATTCGGCCTGACTATCTACGCGCGAAGAATGGCTTCTGGACTCCAGGCGCTTCGCTTCGATCCGCCTAGTCTCCCCGGTCACTGGGCTGCCGGGATACGGCGTACATTCCTCACACAATTGAGTTTCTGGCATCCGGTGGCGAAGTCTGTCGATTACATCGACTGTTAATCGGAAAACATCGCAGACGCTATTTCCCCGGATGCTCAATTCGCGGTCGCCGCGTGCACTCTCTTATCTGGTTACCTCCGGTTCAGTCCGGATAGAAAGGAGGCTTGCCATGGGCAAGATCAACATGAAGGGTGGAACTCCGCACGGGTGGACCTCTTTGTGCACAACTTGCACCTGGGCGCATATTGTTTCCGGCTTCCGTGAATCGGAGTTAGTGGTGATTTGTATGGAGGTGAATCCGAATCTCACGGTTCCTTTCAAGGTAAAGGATTGTACGAATTATCTCGATCGCAATCGTCCCAGTTATGACGCGATGACCAAGCTGGCCATCCACGTGGAACCTGGAAGCACGCTGAAGCCGGTTGGCTTTCGCGCGAAGCTAGAGCTCGTGGAAGGGAAAGAAGCAGAAGCGTTACGAGACTAGCAACAGTGTTCGCCGGTGGCGTAGACAACGGATACTTCTCAGCCGGCAGAGCGCCGCTCAAAACAGCGGAGGTCGCGGGTTCGATCCCCGCCAAGGACGCAAGTTCATGTAGCTCATCCGTAGTCGCTTGTTCCCCGGCGGTTGATTTGAAGAAAGGAGGGCAGGGAATGGCAAGGCTGAACATTTTAAAGTTGAGTCATCTTGCGCCACTCAGGACGCACGAGATGGGCCCGGCAAAGGTCATCGCGCCGGAGCAGGCTCTGCGGCGTTCCGTGCTTGCCTGCATGCTCTGGGAGGACGAGTTCTACGAAGACGGTGTGCAGATCGCAAGCCGGATTCGTGAGCTCGTCCCCAGGGTCGAGGCAACGCAGGTCGCGGCGCTTGCGATCGAAGCGCGCGAGGTCATGAAGCTCCGTCACGTACCGCTGCTCCTGGTACGCGAGATGGCACGTCACGCCAGTCATCGTAGCCTGGTCGCGCAGACCCTCGCGCAGGTGATCCAGCGCGCGGATGAGCTGTCGGAGTTCATGGCCATCTACTGGGCGGAGGGCCGTACTCCGCTCTCGGGCCAGGTGAAGAAAGGGCTGGCAGCAGCGTTCACCAAATTCGACGAGTATGCGCTGGCTAAGTACGACCGTGCAGGCGTGGTCCGTCTGCGTGACGTACTCTTCCTTTGTCACGCAAGGCCCAACGATGCTGACCAGGCTGCGTTGTGGAGGCGTCTGATCGAAGGAAACCTCTACCCTCCCGATACCTGGGAAGTAGCTCTTTCTGGAGGTGGAGACAAGCGTGCACACTGGGAACGCTTACTCGCGGAGCGTAAGCTGGGCGCCCTCGCGCTCCTGCGCAATCTTCGTAACATGAAGGATGCCGGGGTCGACGAAGAGGCTGTCATCCACGCACTTTCTGCGGTGAAGACCGAGCGGGTTCTGCCCTTCCGTTTCCTTGCTGCGGCTCGGTATGCGCCGCAGTGGGAGGAGCCGTTAGAGCAGGCGATGTACAAGGCGATCGCCGGTCGGGAGAAACTTGCCGGACGCACTGTGTTGCTGGTGGATATTTCCGGCAGCATGGATGCTCCGCTGGCTCGCCGGTCTCAGATGATGCGTGTGGATGCAGCGTGTGGACTCGCTGTGCTGCTGCGCGAAGTCTGCGACGCAGTCGAGGTCTACAGCTTCTCCGACCGGTTGGTGCAGGTACCCTCGCGTCGCGGCTTTGCCTTGCGCGATGCGATTGTATCCAGCCAGCCGCACGGTGGAACAGAGTTGGGCCGCGCACTTACCAGCCTGCGCACGGCGTATGACCGCATCATCGTGATCACCGATGAGCAGTCGCACGACCGTGTGCCGGCACCGGCCGCACGCGGCTATGTGATCAACGTAGCCAGCGCACGGAACGGTGTCGGCTATGGCGCCTGGATGCACATCGACGGCTGGAGCGAGGCGGTTGTCGATTACGTTCGCAACCTTGAAGTTGAGGCGAACGAGCGATGAGCTATGCGCCGGAGGCACTTGTCTCCGGCGCATAGCAAAAACTCTGTATGAAGAATAGGAGTGCCGGGGGGCTAAAAAGAGCCTGTTCTCTTACGCAGTGAGAAAACGATGCCCTCAGGGGCTAAAGCCCGGAGCTCTCAACCAATTGCGGCACGGCTGAAGCCACGCCCTTCCAGGATCACGTTCGCAGCCGCTAAAGGGATTGGGTATTTGAGATGGATCGTTCTGGCAAAAACTAATCGTGGTTTTGGCATTAAACTCTTGTACGTACCTGGTACGCGGGTCCGCACGATAGACTGATAGAGTTGGAAGTGTGAAACCTTGACTACACCCAAGTTCATCCCGAGCAGCGAAGAATTGAGCAAGCTTGACCGCGATCTGCGGTTTCATCCATCGACTACGAAGCGTCCCGCAGCGCTCACCGCAGAGCAGATTGTAGCTTTTAATCGCGATGGTTACCTGGCCGGTATTCGCATCTTCGATGAGCAAGAGATAACCGGCATCCGTAGTTACTTTGATGAACTACTGGCCAGGACGCTGGCCGCAGGGGGCGACAGCTACTCGATCAGCACGGCGCACCTCCGCTATGGACGGGTTTATGACATCCTGACGCATCCTCTCATTGTGGCCCGCATCAAGGACCTGATTGGCGAGAACGTGATTGCCTGGGGTTCGCATTTCTTTTGCAAAATGCCTGGCGATGGCAAACGGGTCTCCTGGCATCAGGACTCGAGCTATTGGCCGTTAACGCCGTCGATGGCCGTAACCGCATGGCTGGCGATCGATGATGCCACGGTCGAAAACGCCTGCATGCGCTACATTCCCGGTTCGCACCACCTGGGCCATCTGACGTACACGCTGAGTGAAAACGACGAAGCGAATATTCTGAACCAGACGGTTCCGGGCGCTGAGACTCTGGGACGGCCAGTCGATGTGGAACTGAAGGCCGGGGAAATTTCCATCCACAGCGACTTGCTCCTGCATGGATCGGAAGCGAATGAATCCAACAAGCGACGCTGTGGGCTGACTCTGCGCTATTGCCCGGCAGTGGTGAGAGCAGATCTGGGGTGGAACGCGAAAGGGGTCGTGGTCAGCGGGAAAGATGAATCCGGTCACTGGGCGGATCCGCCGCGGCCGCAAACTGACTAGCGCGGCTCATCAAAAAGGTGACGGCGAAGCCCACCGTGCTGCGCTGCTGGATAAAACTTGCGGGCGCGCCGCCATAGCCGGCGGGCTCTGTATTTTGAATAGCAATCGATGACCGCGTTCATTAGTGCTTAGCGTGGAAAGCATGAACGGCAGCGTGTCCGGGCGCGAGTCCTTGAACGGCACGGCAGAATCACGAGGGCAGCCAAGAGGCGTCGATGGAGATGCATGCCATCCAGTCTAAGCAAGCATCGGTGAGGTCAGGCTGTATCGTTGGCCACTCATCAATAACTCCTGAGTAAACAGGATTAGCGCTGAAGCGGGCCCGCGTGCCGGATGGCAGATTAGCGGGAAAATGCTGCAATAGGTACGCTGTTCCCTTATTCCCAGAACGCAGCAAACCCCTATCCAAAGCGTCTTACCATTTTTTGTCACGCTTCGAAGATCGCATCCGCGATAGACTCATTCCGGCACAAATTATGAGACAAACCCGATTCATCGAAACGACCTTTATCTTGGCTGGCACTGCTGTGCTGCTCACGTCTGGTATTGCAAACTTACAAGCGCAGGGACCTGGCGGCGGGCGAACGGCCGAGGCGCTGTTCACTGCCCTCGATCCCGATAAAGATGGGACGCTCACACGGTCCGAGCTGGAGTCTGGCTTCAACTCCTGGTTTAGCGCCTGGGACACCACTCAGAGCGGGACCCTGACCCAGCCTCAGATCCTGGCAGGAATCAGCAAGGTGCTGCCTGCGCCGCCCGCGGTCAAGCCTGGGCAATCCGGCACCTTCAACCCTGTCGGTAATTCAACCCCGTTCCCCGCGCCGCAAGCGGCTGTGGACGCCATGATGGCAGCCTTACCCACTACCCCCGGTGCGAAGCCGATGCACCCACGCAAGGTGCTGGTGATGGCGCATACGGGCGCGGGTGGGTTCGTTCATGCCTCCATTCCGCTGGCTGCCAAGACTGTGGAAGCACTGGGAAACCAGGGTGGTCTATGGGCCACAACTGTCAGTTACGATGCGGCGGATATCAACACCAATAACCTCAAGCAATATGACGCCATTTTCCTTGACAGCACAACTGCGTGCTTTCTTGACGATCCGGATCCCTCAGTGACGGCCGCACGGCGCGCGGCGTTTCTGAATTTCGTGAGGAGCGGCAAAGGTATCGCCGGCATCCACGCCGCATCAGACTCCTATCACACTGACTGCCTGGCGAGTGAAGCCGCCGCAAAGAGCGGTAAGCCCGCGCTGAATATACCGGCGTTGGTGTTAGCCGCGCGGCTCACCACCGCCGCGGACAAGGACAATGACGACACCGTTAGCCGCCAGGAGTGGACTGCCCTCGCCGACGATTGGTTTCAAAAGTTGGATACCGGCAATACCGGCAAGGTCACACGCGCCGATTTTGTGGCGAACTTCAATTCGTTGTTGCCGCAGCCGAAGACGCGTCTTCTAGGCGTGGAATCGAAGCCGGTTCAGCAATGGCCGGAGTTCAACACGCTGATTGGCGGTTACTTCAAGTTCCACTGGCCCGATCCGCAATTGATTTACGTCAAGATCGATGATCCCAAGAGTCCCTTGACGGCCATGTTCCATGGCAAGGATTTCGAGATCCACGACGAGACCTATACGTTTGTGCAAGAATCCTTCTCGCGCAAGAACGTGCACGTGTTGACGAGTATCGACTACGACAAAATGAGCGCGGAGGATAAGGCCAAAGAAGCAAATCCGCGAAGCGATGCCGATTATGCCTTGAGCTATATTCGCCGCGAGGGCAAGGGGCGAGTGTTTTACGAGGGTCACGGCCACAGTGATCGGGTATATGCCATGACGCCGATGCTGGAGCACCTTCGAGCTGGTATTCAGTATGCACTGGGCGATCTGAAAGCCGATGACAGCCCCTCTGTGAAATAGGGGTAGGCTTCAGACACATCCGTCTCCTCGCTTTACATCTAATAAAATGTAAAGCGAGGTGTCCGTTGTAGGTCATCAATAGAATTTAGCCCCCAATCAGCCACACTCGTTACACTGAACGACATGCCAGCGTACGAGATTTTCGGGAAATTCTATGACCCGGTTATGGGAGATCGTTCGGGATCGGCGGAGCATCTTTTAAAGCTTATCCGGGCCGCGAAACCGAACGCGAGAAACCTGCTTGAACTCGGATGCGGAACCGGATCCATGTTGAAGCATATGCAGCACAATTACCAGGTGTCTGGACTGGATACCTCCCGCAGAATGCTTTCGATCGCCCGCCAAAAAGTGCTGCATGCAAGACTTTTCCGGCAGGATATGGTCGATTTTCAAATCAACGACCGATTTGACGTGATTTGCTGCGTATTCGATTCCATCAATCACGTCAGGCGTTTCTCCGACTGGAAGAAAGTGTTTACCAGTGTGCGCCGGCATTTGTCACCCGGAGGCTGCTTCATCTTCGACATCAACACCCAGCGGAAGCTGGAACGCCTTATTTCCCAACCACCGTGGGTGCACCGGTTTCAAAAGAACGTCTTGATAATAGACGTGACGGCGCTTCCGAAACGTGCTTCCAACTGGAACATCAGGGTGTTCGAGCACGTGAGTGCCAACCGGTATCTGCTGCATGAGGAAGACATTGTCGAAGTCTCTTTTCCCGCGCAGAAAATTGTCACCGCACTGCGTGCACAATATGGAAAAGTGCGGGTAATCGATCCGGATGGCAATCGGCCAACTGCGAAATCGGAGACCTTGTTTTTTATTGCCACAACGACCGCCTCTTAAAAACGCCTAAGGCGCTAAAAAGCCCACCCCTCCCCCGAATGGCGACTCCTAAAAACTTAGTTGACAACGCTACGCCTGAAGGCATATTGTCCTAAGAACTTAGGAGAATCGATGGTGAAGACGTCGAACAGGGCCGGTTTAACCAGGCTGGAATTGAAAATCATGCAGGTGATCTGGAAGAGCGGCCGGTGCACGGTGAGTGCCGTGCAGGAAGCGCTGGAACCGCCCTTGGCGTATACGACTGTACAAACCATGCTGAACATTCTGGAGCGTAAGGGAAAGCTCAAACGCGAGTTGCGAGGCCGCGCCTACGTTTATAGCGCAGCCATTACTGAGGCCAAGGCTTTGGGGCAGGGCGTTCGAGACCTGATCGATCGCATGTTTGGTGGATCGAGTGAAGAACTCGTGATGAGCCTGCTCAGGAACGGCGAAATTGATGCCAAAAAGTTGACCGAACTAACCGAACGATTCAACCAGAAAGCCAGGAAATCATGAGAAGTCTTGAATTCTGGATTTTGGCCTATCTTCTTAATTCCTTGTGGCAGGCTCCGCTGTTGTTTGCCGCAGCTTGGCTTGCTGCGCGAGCACTGCGGTCCCTTGGAGCCGCGATGGAGCACCGCGTGTGGGTCATTGCCTTGCTGCTGCAGAGCCTGCTGCCGGCGCTCTCCATTTTTCCCTGGGAGTGGCTGCGTACGTTGTTGTGGGCAGGAAACGTAAGCAGGCCGGGTGAAGCACATGTATCCGTGGCGGTGGGGCAAGGGACCGGGGTCGGGGTGCTCCTGTTGCCGGGCGCATTGCTGGAAGCGATCACGATTTTGTATGTCGCGGTGACCACCTTTTTTGCTGTCCGGTTCCTATGGAGAGCCATCAACCTCTCTGCGTTGCGTAGAGAAGCCGTACCGGTGCCGCTTACCGGGCAGGCTGCGCTCTTTTGGGCTCGATGCTTGCAAAGGTTTGAGGTTCAGGATGTATCGATTGCCGCCTCGTCACGAGTTTTTGGGCCCGTGACCCTGGGGATCCAGCGAAAACTTCTCTTATTGCCGGTGAACGTGATCGAGGAGTTGCCGGAAGCCGACCTCCATACGGTGATCGCGCATGAATTCGCGCATATGCGGCGCAAAGATTTCATGAAGAATCTGGTGTATGAGTTGCTCTCGTTGCCCGTGAGTTATCATCCACTGCTTTGGCTGACTCGTGCCCGGATTATGGAAAGCCGCGAAATGGTTTGTGACCAGATGGCGGCTGCAGTAACCGGACCAAATGAATACGCACAATCGCTTTTAAGGCTCGCGTCCCTGCTGATCACAGGAACACTGGGCAGGACTCCTCATACCATCGGAATCTTCGATGCCAACGTGTTTGAAAGGAGACTTATGAACGTCACGGAAAAACAACAGGACATACGAGGCGTGCGCAGGGTCGTCATTTTGGCTGCTTGTGCTGCATTGGCTTTGGCAACTTGTGGATCAGCATTAGCGCTGGGAATGCATGCCAATGCAGCCTCAGGCGGCAGCGACAGCAATGCAAACAAAGCACCCAAACAGCTTTCCGTCTCCGCCGACGAAATGCAACAAAACATCTTGACCAAGGCTGTGCCAGTCTATCCGCCGGCTGCAAAGAAAGCGAGGATTCAAGGCAAGGTCACACTCGACGCTGTGATTGGCACAGATGGGCATGTAGAAAATCTGCGAGTCCTGTCCGGCCCGCAGGAGCTGCAGCAATCGTCGCTCGACGCCGTGCGGCAGTGGACCTACAAGCCCTATCTACTGAATGGGGACCCCATCGAGGTGGAGACGACCGTGAACGTGGTCTATATGCTCGCGCCGCTCCCAAAATAGCGTGCTGAAAGCGGGCGACAAGGGGAAAGGTCCACTGAATGCTCTCAGAAGTTGAGGCGGGAAAGTTTGCGGATGATTGGATTCAGGCGTGGAATTCTCACGATCTGGAAGCCATTATGTCTCACTACGCACCGGAGGTTGTTCTCACATCGCCCACGGCTGCAAAGCTGCTGGGCGATTCCTCCGGAACTATCCGGGGCAAAGAAGCGGTGCGCAGCTATTTTGCGAGAGGGCTTGAGGCCTTTCCCAATCTTACTTTCGAGCTTCTGGACGTTATGTGGGGAATTTCCAGCGTCGTCCTCTACTGCCGGAATCAGAAAGGCACGAAGACTGGCGAGTTTATGGAATTGGACGCCAATCAAAAGGTATCCAGAGTGGTTGCAAATTACAATTAGCCGCCAGGTGGGTCAAGAGTAGGGATGGCACCCAAGGCTAGTTCGGCCACGATTGCAGAATCTGGTCGATCTGCCCGGCGATGCGTTGCCGGGCAGCCCTTCGATCCACTCCACTCGCCAATAACTCATCGTATTCGGTATGGTTGTGGCGAACAGCGGCAATCACCGCTGCGGTCAAGGCATCTTTCTCCAGGGCCCTCCCCGCCTCCGTCCGGCCGACGCGACCGCTTCCTCTGGCCGCGGTGTGTTTGGCGATGGCAGTCACCTCATCCGGCGGACAGGCAGGGAACAGTGTCTTTATTTGCTTGCTCATCCGGATAACCAGCTCGTGATCTTGTTCGCGCCGCCGCGCCGCTCCGCGCACCCGTGCGGCCGCGCGTTCCTCGGCGTCCTCTGCACACTCCTGTTCGGCCTTTTCGAGCGCACCTATCTCTACAAGGATGCCCTGCCGCTCATAGCGCATGCGCGAGCGGCTGAAACGAACCACCACAGCCACCCGGCCACTATACTTCGTCGCCCGTCGCGTCAAGGCCGCGTCGCCCGATGGAAGGAATTCGAGGTCTGAAAAACCCGCGCATGAAAGGCAGAGCGGCTGCTCTGCTTCCATCAAAAGAAAGGATTCCTTGTCAAGATTCGATCCGCATTCCGAGCATTGGGAGTCGCGCACGATCTGGAATACGACAGGTTCCGGAGCCCGGCTTAACTTCTCTTGAAGTTGCTGCTGTTTGCGCTCCTTCATCGCCCGCGATAGGTAATGAGTGCGGTAGCGCTTCTCGATCCCGGGATCTCCGCTCTTACTGAACTGCAAGGGCATCGTTCCCGAGCGTGTGCCCCGCATGTATGCCGTCTCGCTTGGTTTGAGGCCCTGCTGCTGTGCCCAGCGGTGGAACATTTGCATCGACGAGGATATCTTGCCGAGATTACCTTGAATCATTCGTTCCAGGAAATCGATGCGGCCTTTCCGCCACTGGTCGACGTGCGTGGGCTGTAATAGCCGCATGCCACACAGCACGTCGATCGCACTGACATACTGTTGGCGGCCCAGCGCGGCTTCCGCAGCGCGAATCACTCTTACTTCTAATTCTTCGCGGTTCTTCGCCATTGCTGTGACCCTTGCCTCCTTAACCCATCCAGAAGCGATGCGCATGGAAATCGAAAGTGAGGACGTGGCCGGTGAAGAGCTCATGGCCCACAGTGCCATCGAACATGCCGTCGGGCGCGTGCACTTTGGGGGTGGCGAAGTAGAGGATCGCGTCCTGTTTCAAGACCGTGGTGCTCCTGTTGGTGGTGAACGCCATCGCATTGATTCTGCCAGTAGATATTTGCGAAGTAAACTCGATCCTGACCAGCCGTGGCACGCGGATGAGAGTAAGCGCCGCAGAGGGCTCCATTTTTCCGTCCAACGAGACGACTCCAATGAAAGCGCCACCCTCCCATTTGTCATCCCGAGCGAAGCCGAGGGATCTGCAGTTCTCCCTTGGGTAAACCATGACGACGTCCAAACAGAACTGTCATCCCGACCGCTGCTTTATTTGAACCAGAGGTGGGTGGCCCAGGTCTCGCTTTTGAGACCTGGTTTTGCGGTGTAACCAGGCATCGATCGTGACCTTCGGAATTGTCCGGAATCGCACACACTTTTTGGATACTGAACAGCCAGTCTCGACCCCGCTGCGAGATCCGCCACAAAGATTGATCTTCCGGTCGCGCACTTCGTGCCTCTTTGGCAGGAAAATTGCTTTGACTCACCTACGAGGTAGTATGCGAACTCTGCTCCGGAATTTTCGTTATAGTGTGCGCATGTTGCGCAAAGACCGCGGCTTGACATTTGCGGTCATTGCAACCCTGGCTCTGGGCATCGGCGCCACCACGGCCATCTACACCGTTGTCTATTCCACGCTGCTTGCGCCCCTGCCTCTTGCCCACCCGGAACAATTGGTCATGGTGTGGTCGAAGATCAGCGGCCACCGCAATGGCATTTCGGCCGGAGACTTCCTCGATTGGCAGCGACTCAACCATTCCTTCCAAAGTATCTCCGCGGTAACCAACGGCAACTTCAATCTGGCCACCAAAGGCGCTCCCGAACAGGTGAACGGCCGGCGCGTGACTCCCGGCTTTTTCAATATGATGGGCTACCCGCTCATGATGGGTCGCGACTTCCTGCCGGAAGAGGGAACTCCGGGCAACGACCACGTCGTCATGCTGACCCACAAGCTGTGGCTCCGGCTCGGTGCCAATCCTAATATCGTGGGCCAGCAGATGCGCATCAACAGCGAGCCCTATACCGTAGTTGGCGTGCTTGCCGAGGGCTTATCAGATCGCTATGACGCCGAAATTACCACGCCTCTGACCTTTCGTCCCGAACAAATCAACCACGATTATCACTGGATGATTGCCATGGGCCGCCTGAAACCCGGCGTCAGCCTGCACCAGGCGCAGGCAGATATGGATGCGGTCGCTGCCGGCATCGCTGCCGCCAACCCCAAAAGCAATAGTGGATGGGGCGCACGGGTCGATCGCTTCCAGAACGATTTTCTCGATGATGACAGTATTCACACCCTCTGGCTGCTGTTAGGAGCGGTAGGTTTCGTCCTCCTCATTGCCTGCGTCAACGTCGCCAATCTCTTGTTGGCCAAGGGAACCGCCCGGCAGAGGGAGATTGCGGTACGCGGCTCCATGGGGGCAACGCGGCAACAGATCTTTGCCCAATTCCTTACCGAAAGCAGTCTTCTTGCGCTCATCGGAGGGGTGTTGGGCTGCGGTCTGGGGGTTGTTCTGTTGCGCGGGCTGGTGGCTGTCATGCCGGAGGGGACCCTGCCGGCCGAGGCCAGCTTGCAATTAGATCTGCCCGTTCTCGCCGTAACTTTGGCAGCCACCATGTTGTCCGGATTGCTGTTTGGCTGCGCTCCCGCATGGTACGCGTCGCGGGTCGATCCTGGCGAAGCACTCAAAGATGGCGGACGAACCGGCACCGGCGGATCGCACAACAGAGTGCGCCGTATCCTGGTAGTCGGCGAGTTTGCGATGGCGCTGGCGCTACTCGCCGGCGCAGGCTTGGCCATGCATAGCTTCTGGAACCTCACCCGAGTCGATCTCGGCGTTCGTACCGACCATGTGCTCAGCTTCAATCTTGATCAGGCGGACGGCCGATTTAAAGACCCGGCGCAGATTGACACTTATTACCGGCAGATTCTCAATCGTATCCAGGCCATTCCAGGTGTCTCCGCGGCTGCGGCAGTCACCGGCGCACCGTTGCGCGGCACCAGCGACGGAATGCCATTTTCCCTTGTCGGTGGGCCGGTGGTCGATTTCGCTCAAAGGCCGGGTTCTCCCTTCCAATCTGTCACCCCGGACTACTTCAAAACGTTTGGCATTCGTGTTGTGCGCGGCCGCACGTTCACTGACCAGGACAGCGCAACCAGCGTGCGTGTTGCCATGGTCAATGAAGAGTTTATGCGGGAATATCTGAAGGGACTGGACCCGCTGCAACAGCGACTCACGATTGAACAGATTATTCCCGGCCTGCCCAAACTGGGTCCAGCTGTTGATTGGCAGATTGTCGGCGTCTTCCATGATGTGCGCTCCTTCGGCCTGCGCAATCAGCAGCCGGAGATCGACGTTCCTTTTGCGCAATCGCTCTTGCCCAGTGTCACCATCGGCGTCCGCACTGCGGAAGACCCGGCAGCCATGAGAAGAACGGTGGCCGCTGCGGTGCACTCGATCGACCCGGACGTGGCGCTAGCCGATCTGCGACCCATGGATGAAGTGAAGGAGAAGCTGCTGGTCGGGGACCGGTTCACTCTGCTGCTGTATGCCGGCTTTGCCCTGCTGGCATTGGTGTTGGCAGCGGTCGGCATCTATGGCCTGATGGCTTATACCGTATCCCAACGGACCCAGGAGATCGGTTTGCGCATCGCTCTTGGCGCCAGTCGCAACAACGTGACCAGCCTGATTGTCGGAGAGGGAAGCATCCTGGCTTTGATCGGGCTGGGCCTGGGGATTGGGGGCGCGGTGCTTGTGGGCCGCACCATGCAAAGCACTCTCTATGGAGTGCAGGCGCTGGACCTTTTTGTCATCGCATCCGTGACAGCGGTTCTTCTTGTCACGGCGTTGCTGGCTTCCTATCTGCCGGCGCGGCGCGCTGCGGGCATCGACCCGATGCAGGCACTCCGTATGGAGTAGGCGCTGCCGGTCGCGGCTGCGGTTTCTAGTTTTTTCCGCATACTTGCTCAGGGCTCTTCTCGCTGTCTGGAAAAACGATCGGTGGTTTGATTCCATTCAACTCCGGGTTTGGCCCTGCCATCTGGTTTGTGTTCTGGGCGGCCACGACGAGCCACTCCCGGTTGCGCTTTTCCACCACCATGGTGAAAATTCCGAAGCGGGGTTTGCGCGGCGTTGAATCTTCATTGCGATCGCCCTCAATTCTCCAACTCCAATGCAGGACCGCGATTCCCGGCTGCAGAAATCGAATCGAGGTGTCGAGTGGTGTCAGGACAGATTCCTTAAACCGCCCGGAGAGCAGCCTGCTGTGATACAAAGCGAAATCTCTCCGTCCGTGCAGCCAGTCACCACCGACGTTCACAAAGTCCACATCGTCCGACATCGTCTTGGCTAACAAATTTCCATCGTGCTTTGCCCAGGCTGCAGCAAATGCTCGCGGAACATCTCGTACTGCGGCTTCATCAGTCCTACTCTGGGAGTAGACCGTTGGAGCGGCAAAGGGAACTGCCAAAAGAATGAGACCAAGGGCACGATACCAATGCAAAGCTCGCCTCATCGCATTTACCTTTCTGGTGACTAGCAGAGTGTACTGCTAATTAGCCGAGGATATATCCGGGATGTAGCAGTGCTGTTCGTCTGCAATCGAGTTAATCGATCCGCGTCTCTCTTTGGAACTAAAACTGCTACATTAGTGGAACGAGTGCACAACTTCATCCGTACCTTTGTTTATCCGGAGGGTCTCATGGGGACGCTGCTTCAAAACCTGCGTTATGCTTCGCGCCAGCTTAGCAAGGCACCCGCATTTGCTCTGACGGCTGTTCTCACGCTGGCAATCGGAATTGGTGGCGTCACGGCTGTGTTTTCTGTTGTGCAGGCCGTGATTCTGCGGCCATTGCCATTCAAAGATCCGGCAAGGCTCATAAGCCTGCATGAACACTTCGAACAGGATGCGCATGAACTGCGTATGTCCGCGCCGGATGTGCTGATTTTTGAGCGAGAGAGCCAGGCTTTTTCCGGCGTAGGAGGCTTCATCGCGTCGGCTTACGAGCTGACCGGCGCGGGTGCTCCGTTCCAGGCGCGGGCGGAGCGGGTCACGTCCTCTCTGTTTCCATTGCTTGGGATCGACCCTATGCTGGGACGCACCTTTACCCAGCGGGAAGATGACAGCTCTGCCCCCGTGACGGTAATCAGCTACGCACTATGGAAGGAGCGCTTTCACTCCGACCCGAACGTGCTGGGGACTATTCTCGACCTCGATCGCAGGCCGTACACCGTCATTGGCGTCATGCCGCGCAATTTCGAATTCCCTCTGGATGCAGGCCGCCTGAGTCATCGTGACTTGTGGGTACCGATGAGCTTCACGCCCGTAGAAAAAAAGAGTGAAGGGGATAACTTTGACTATGGCGCGGTAGCCCGCATGAAACCTGGCATTACCATGTCCCAGGCACAACACGACATCGACCGTGTCGTTGCAGGAATACAAGCTCAATATCCGGCAGGGACCAATCTGAAACTGCACGCCGGCTTTATCCCTCTGCGGGATGAAGTCATCCAAAACGCCCGGCCCATCCTGCGCATCCTCTTCGGTGCGGTCGCGTTGATCCTGCTGATCGCGTGCGCCAACCTGGCTAACCTTCTTTTGGTAAAGGCCGCGGGACGCAGGCGCGAGTTTGGAATGCGCCTGGCGCTCGGCGCCGCCCGCAAAACAATGTTTAGCCAACTGTTGACGGAAAGCCTGGCGCTGAGTTTTTTCGGTGGTTGTGCTGGCGTGGCTTTGGCGGTTGTTCTGGTGCAGACGGCAGCAGCAAGGCTTCCTGATTCGCTACCCAGGCTTTCCGAGATCAACGTAGACTGGCGGCTACTGCTGGCCGCGGTGGTTCTAACCGCCGCCACCGGCTTGCTATGCGGACTCGCACCGGCCATGCAAAGCATGCGGGCAGACGTGCTGGATTCACTTCGAGACGGCGGCGGCAGCGCAGGGGACGGTCCGCGGCGATCCTATTTAAGAAGCGGTATGGTGATACTCGAGGTTGGGTTGGCAGTGGTTTTGCTGGTTTCCTCTGGTCTTCTGCTGCGAAGTTTTCGCAAGATGCTGGAGGTGGATCCGGGGTTTGAATCCGCGCACGTGCTCACGGCCTCCGTCGCTCTGCCGCGCCGCGATTATCCGGCTCAAGAGAAAGTGGACGCGTTCTTCACCACACTGCAGCAAAGACTCGAGTCTGAACCCGGTGTGAAGTCGGTTGGATTTGCGTCCAACATTCCCATTGTCGGCCAAAGGTCGGGACGCTTGATTGCACCCGAAGGCTATATCAAGTCTCCCGGCGAAGGCTGGATCATCGTGTCGAACTACCTTACCCTGGGAAGCTACTTCGATGCGATGCGTATTCCGCTGATTCGCGGCCGCTACCTGACCGCATCGGACGATCAACCGGGTGCGCGGCTGGTCACAGTGATCAGCCAGTCGTTGGCGAACCGGTATTTCCAGGGCAAAGACCCAATAGGAAAAGGGATCAAGGTAGGTGTAGATTTCGCATCGTCCATGCCCGCGATGAGGGTAGTTGGCGTGGTGGGCGACATCAAACAGGGTGCGCGCGACCAGGCGACGGTACCGCAGATGTATGAGCCCCTTTCCCAGGCCTCGGCCGGCCTCGGCCCTTATGCCGCAATGATCGGGGTTGCGGGCGATATGAACGTCGTCATTCGCACTACAGGCAACCCGGTGGCACTGGTAAATGCGCTCAACAACGCCGTGCATCAGCTTGATCCAATGCTCGCCGTCTCCAGTGTCAACACGATGGATGAAATTGTAGCTGCAACAGAATCATCGCGGCGCTTTAACACCGTCATTCTCTCGAGCTTCGCAGGGATCGCGCTCCTGCTCTCGCTGCTCGGCATTTATGGAGTCATGGCATATTCCGTCTCCGAACGCACGCGTGAGATCGCGATCCGGATGGCACTTGGTTCCACGCGAGAAAGTGTCTTATTGCGAACACTGCGGCAGGCATTCTTGCTTACGGCCATCGGCGCCGCCTTTGGATTAGCAGCATCCGTGGGATTAACCCGGCTTCTTTCCAGTCTGCTCTACGATGTGAAACCGCTGGATGGCGCAGTGATCACTGCTGCTGTCTTCCTGCTCTTCCTCTGCTCATCGTTAGCGGCCTATCTCCCCGCGCGCCGTGCGGCCGCTGTCGACCCCATGCAGGCACTGAGGAGCGAATAGAGCCTGCATCGCCCATGTCAATAGCCACTTAGGCCTCTAAGCACATGACCACATACTTCGCTTGAGCGGTGTATCTTTCTACCTATGTTGTTACCCACGGGTAGATCAAGAATAGCCGCAACGCATGCAGCACACTTTTGCCAAAACATCTTCCTGGTAGCGCTCTTTGCAAGCGTGTCGCTGAGCACATCGGCTGAACACGCGATCCGGCAAGATCAGCAGGCGCCCGCCGCTTCCGCGATGCCGGCGATGCAGCCTGGCAGTACCCCACACCAGTGCGATGACTTACACAGCATGGGAGGCATGAGTGTGATGGGCGAGAGTATGGCTGCCATGACGAATCACATGTGCATTACGCCGCTGCGGGCCAGGCAGCCCGGCGATGAGGAGAAAGTAAAAGCCATGGTGGCTCAGATCAGGGCAGCCATAGAGAAATACAAAGACTACAAGAAGGCTTTAGCTGACGGATACGTCATCGCGAACCCGAAGGTCGTGCAACCGCAGTACCACTTCACCAATGACGCCAACGTACGGTTATCCGACACCATGTTCGACCCAACGAAACCATCTTCGTTGCTGTACTACCAAACTCCGACTCAGCGCTACAAGCTGGAGGGTGTCATGTTCACGGCTAGCCCGAGTGCGACAGAAGAAGAGCTGAACCAACGTATCCCGCTTAGTATTGTGCGCTGGCATGAGCACACTAACTTCTGCGCGGCCCCCGCTGACAAAGTCAAGGAATACTTCGGGGACCACCCCAAATTCGGCATGTTCGGCTCGATCCATACGAAAGAGGCTTGCCAGGCCGAAGGCGGCACATTTATGCCCGTGATTTTTACCTGGATGATTCACGTCTTTCCTTACGAAGACAATTTGAAGGATGTCTTCTCCATGAACGACGACGTGTCCCACGTGCATTGACCCGTTCACATGAAGCACAACGCGCGGCGGTATGATAAGGGGGTCAGATAATTCCGGTTGGAGCGGAAACGACATGCCCGCATCGAATCAATTATGAGTTCACCAGATGCTTTCGCGGCCACGGCGCCTGAAACCTTGACCAGCGATGCCGCCGTCCATTTCGGATTTGAAAATAGCTATGCGCGGTTGCCGGAGCGCTTCTACGCACGGGTGGATCCGACCCCGGTCACCGCTCCGCGGCTGGTGAAGTTGAACATGGAACTGGCGCGGGAGCTGGGTCTGGACCCCGACGCGCTGGCCAGCCTACAAGGAGTCGAGATCCTGGCCGGCAACCGCGTGGCAGAAGGCTCCGAGCCGCTGGCGGAAGCCTACGCTGGTCACCAGTTTGGCCACTTTGTGCCGCAACTCGGAGACGGCCGCGCCAACTTGCTGGGAGAGGTATTAGGACGTGATGGCGTGCGCTATGACATCCAGCTTAAGGGGTCAGGGCGGACTGCGTTCTCACGGGGCGGCGATGGTAGGGCAGCGCTCGGTCCGGTGCTGCGTGAGTACATCGTGAGCGAGGCCATGGCGGCGTTGGGGGTGCCAAGCACCCGGGCCCTGGCTGCGGTGACCACCGGCGAGCGCGTGCTGCGGGAAACAGTTTTGCCGGGAGCAGTGTTCACGCGTGTCGCGTCTAGCCATCTGCGCGTGGGGACTTTCCAGTACTTCGCCGCCCGCGGCGATGCCGAGGGCACGCGCACTTTGGCGGATTATGCGATTGCGCGGCACTATCCTGACACCGCAAAGGCGACGCGCCCGTATCGGGCGCTGCTGGAAGGCGTAGTCTCCCGGCAGGCGCGCCTGATCGCGGAATGGATGTTGCTCGGCTTTATTCATGGCGTGATGAACACCGACAATTGTTCGATCTCGGGCGAGACCATTGATTTCGGTCCCTGCGCCTTTATGGAGGCCTACGAGCCGGCCAAGGTGTACAGCTCGATTGACCACAACGGACGCTATGCTTATGGCAACCAGGCCCGTGCCGCACACTGGAACCTGGCGCGTCTCGCTGAGGCGCTGCTGTCGCTCCTGGAGCAGGAAGAGGGAAGCGAAGAGGCCGCCATAGCATCCGCTCAGGAGGCCCTCTCCGCCTTTGCTCCGCAGTTTGAAGCAGCGTATGTTGCGGGTCTTCGCCGCAAGCTCGGGCTGTTGACGGAGCGCGAGGGGGATGCGGCGCTGGGCCAGGACCTGTTGGAGCGCATGGCCGCGAACCGGGCCGACTTTACGCTGACCTTTCGCCGGCTGTGTGATGCCGGGACCGGACCAAACGGCGATGAGGGTGTCCGTGCTCTCTTCGTTGACCCCGGTGCATACGATGCGTGGGCTACTGCATGGCGCAAACGGCTCGAACAAGAGGATGTGCCGGTGCAGGAGCGCCTAGCAGCCATGCGGATGGCAAATCCAGTATTCATTCCGCGCAACCACCTGGTGCAGGCGGTGATCGATGCAGCCGTGCAGCGGCAGGATTTCCAACCTTTTGAGGAGTTGCTGGAGGTTGTGTCACGCCCATACGAGGACCGGCCGGGGTTGGAGCGGTACTCCACCCCTGCGCGCCCTGAGGAATTTGTCCTGCAGACTTTCTGCGGGACGTAAGAGTCTAGCCATTCAGATTCGTCCAAATTAGTTTTCGTAGAGGAGGCACCCGCTGTTTCTTCCTACCTGCAACCGCTCCAACCTGGGCCACCCCTCTCCCCTTGTCATCCCGAACGCAGTGAGGGATCTGCAGTGCGCCCTGCGGCTTTCTCAAATCTTTCTCGAGAAGCGTAGTCGCGGGACCTGCTGTTTTCTTCCCATCCCGCAACCACTCCAACCTGAGCCACCCCTCTCCCCTTGTCATCCCGACCCGGATTTCCTACTTTCGCGCTGCTCGCGACGACCACGTGTGCGGCTCTCCGTAAAGAGAGCCGCATGCAGATCATCAATACCACGGGTCTCGACAGGAAATCCGGGGGACCAGCGGAAGGGATCTGCATTGCGCCCTGCGGCTCTCTCAAATTTTTCCTGGGAAGCGACCCGGTTGAACCATCTACTCCGAGCCGAACCGGATTCGTTCACAAGTCTTTACAATTTGTTGCCTGCTTGTGACAAAGCGCTGTAATGGCAGCGTTATTCTCGCGATCAGGGTAGCTAGCCCGGCATGTCTATGGTAAAGCTTCCATTTCGAATTGGGCGCAACCGGCCGCCGATCTTTGTTTTCATGCTGGCGGTTATGCTGCCGGCGGCCGCATTGGTGATTGCCAGTGTCGCCTACCTGAGGCACATGCAACGCGACAAAATCTTTGACAATTCCATCAAGATGGAATATCAGCAGGCCCTGGCCATCGCTGAAAAGCGAATCGACGACCGTGCATATGAGATCGCAGAGAATGCCCAGGCAACATTTCCCGACGTAGACGACAGCGAAGGGCTCGACGCTTTCTTGAATGCTCACCCAGATATCTCGCACGCGTTCATCTGGACCAGGAAGGGTGACATGACGTTTAGATCCCGGCCTGAGCGAATGAGCGATCCCGAATTTCAGGCATCGAGCAAAAAGATGGCAGCTGATTTTCAGGTTTGGTGGGACCTCGATTCCGAGGAGCACATCGCAAGGATCAAGGCTGTTGAAGCGGCGGAAGGGCGGCATGTTTGGATAACCGACGAATCCGTAGCCCAGGGTGACAAAATCCTGTACGAGTCTTTCGTGTTCTTCATACCCCGCGGCTCGAGCCCGGACCATCCTGCGATCGCTGGATTCGGTTACGACGAAGATTACCTGAGGAACAAATTTTTCCCGACCGTGCTGCAACAGGTGATGCCGGTCACCAGCCAGAACGACCACTTGCATCCTCAACTGGCGATGACGGTCCGGAAGGAGAAGGAAGAAACTCCTTTGGCCGCTTCAATCTGCTGGGATGGAGGAGTGCCCGAAGTCGAGCGCGACTTCGCCGGTGTATTTCCGATGCTGGTCCTGGGTATCCGTCCGCAAGGGACCACGGTTGCGGACATCAGTCGTGGCATCACGCGGATCGCCTTTATGGCCCTGGGAGCACTTTCTTTGCTGATCGGTGCCGGGATGATTTTCGCTTATCGGAATGTCTCGAGCGAGCTAGCCCTGGCAAAATTGAAATCAGACTTTGTGTCGAATGTTTCGCACGAGTTGAGAACACCCCTGGCGCTCATCCGGTTGTATGCGGAAACCTTGGAACTGGGGCGCATCTCGACCGCCGGCAAACAACAGCAGTACTACGAGATCATCCGCAAAGAAAGCGAACGGTTGACTTCGCTGATCAACAACATTCTTGACTTTAGCCGCATTGAGGCAGGCAAGAAAGAATACAGCTTTCGCGAAACCGATGTAGCCGACCTGGTGCGAAGCACGCTCGAATCGTATCGTTTTGAGATCGAGCAAAACGGATTTGAATTCGAGCAGAAGATCGATAACAATCTTCCTCCCCTTACGGTGGATCGTGAAGCCATTGCCCGTTCGTTGCTGAACCTGGTGAACAATGCGGTGAAGTATTCAGCAGGCAGGAAGTACCTCGGTGTCCATCTTTATCGCCGTGACGGGAACGTCAACCTTGAGGTCGAGGACCACGGAATAGGCATTCCCGTAAAAGAGCAGCACAAGATTTTCGAAAAGTTTTATCGTGTCGGCGACCCGTTGGTACATAACACCAAGGGCAGCGGGTTGGGACTCTCACTGGTGCGCCACATTGTGCAGGCGCACGGTGGGCACGTCGCGGTGGAAAGCGCGCCCGGACACGGCAGCAAGTTCATCATTGTTTTGCCAGTACAAAATTCAGCGCTCCAGCAGGTATAAACATGAAACAAGAAGAAAAACCAGAACGATTTGAGGCACAGAGGCGGGCAAAGATTCTTGTGGTAGAAGATGAGCCGGCCATGGTGGCCGGCCTTCGAGACAACTTCGAGTTCGAAGGGTACGAAGTGATCACGGCGCAGGACGGTATCGAAGGACTGCAGCGCGCTCTCGAGGAGTCTCCCGACCTGGTAGTCCTGGATGTGATGATGCCGCGTATGAGCGGGCTCGAAGTATGCAAGCAGTTGCGCGCCAAACGCGCTTCTCTTCCCATCATCATGCTGACCGCGCGCGGCCAGGAGATCGACAAGGTGGTTGGCCTTGAGCTGGGCGCGGATGACTATGTGACCAAGCCATTCTCGATTCGCGAGTTGCTGGCCCGTGTGAAGTCCGTCTTGCGCCGTACGGCGGTCCTACCCAAAGACAAGGAGCAGCACTCGTTTGCCGACGTGGAAGTGGACCTCCGCCGGTGCCGCGTAGTCAGGTCAGGCAAGGCCTTGGATATTTCCTCAAAAGAATTCGACTTGCTGAAATATTTTATTTGCCATCCCGGCGAGACGCTTAGCCGTGATCGGCTGCTCGAAGATGTGTGGGGTTATGAGAATTATCCCACCACCCGGACAGTGGATACCCACCTGGTGCGGCTTCGTCAAAAGCTGGAGCCCGATCCCGAACAACCACAGTACTTTTTAACCGTGCACGGAACCGGATACCGGTTCGTCGGATAGAACAACCAACCAATTCGTAACGAGGTGGACTTTGAACACCTATACCCTGGTACCGGGCGACTTCAAGTATGGAATGGTTACCTCCTTGACGACGTCGTGGAACGTCGTGCGGCCATCGACAGCACCCCCCAAGGATGAAATGGATTCGCTCCTCAGAGAGCGAGTGGATCTGCATGCGCAGATTTCTGATGCGGTGCAAATTCAACGCAAGCTCAGCGGTCCCCGGGTCTTACACTGTGGCGACCTGCAGTTCGCAAGGGAAGTGTTCGCGGCCCGATATCTTTCCGGAGACTTCACGACCTTTTCGCAGGATGGGTCCAGAGTTCTCGCAGTACTGGGAGACATAGCAGGTAAGGGGGTTGCGGCGGGAATGTGGTTCACGCATTTGGCCGGCCTTTTGCAAAGCTGCGGCCGCCCGGATTTCAACCCGTCGACGATCGCCTCGGAAATCAATCGCCATCTCTGCTATTTGCAGCCTATGGCGCCGTTTGTGACGGCACTGATTGCGCAGATCGACTGCGATCGGGGAGTACTCACCTACTGCAATGCGGGCCACTTTCCGCCCATTCTCGTTCGCCAGGATGGAGGCGTTCAGCTGCTGGAAGCGGGAGGCCCACTGCTGGGTGCTCTCAAAGGTGCGGAGTTTCAATCAGGGGAGCTGATGCTCGAACCAGGGGATACGGTTGTCGTATACTCCGATGGCGTAGTGGAATGCCGCAATCCTGAAGGAGAAGAGTTTGGCCTGGACCGTTTGATTGCAGCATTACCACGGGCCAAACAGCAGTCGGCTCAAGGCACCCTCATGATGCTCCTCGCTGTCGTGCAGGAGTTTGCCAATGGGTACCCTATGAGCGACGACATGAGTCTGACGCTGATTCAGCGCGACACACATTTCGAATGAGCAAGGAAATAAGATAGGCGAGTGACCGGCCTGCGGGTAGCCCGGTTTAAAGTTTTAGAGGCACAACAGCATTCTTATCCATGCTGAGACGCAATGAAACAATTTGGCTGCTTTCAACTCGATACCAGGAATGAATGCCTTTGGCAAAACGGGGTGCAGATAGACCTCACCCCAAAGCCGTTTGCCGTGTTGCGCTACCTGGTGGAAAACCCGCAGAGGCTGGTGACGCACGATGAGTTGCTCGACAAGCTATGGCCCGAGACCTACGTCCAGCCGCAGGTGTTGCGCACCTACGTACTGGAGTTGCGCAAACTGCTGGGCGACAGTGTGGAGACCCCGCGATTCATTCGCACTGTTCCGGGGCGCGGCTACTGGTTCCTGGCGCAGGTAGAAGAGGCCACGGGCCACGCGGTCGACACTCGTGGGCCGCAGTCTGGGCGCATCGTTGGGCGGCAGCAGGAGTTCGAGCGGTTGAGCGGCTTGCTGCAACAGGCCGCACAGGGCGATCGCCAGGTCGCTTTCATTACCGGGGAGACCGGTATGGGCAAAACCGCGCTGATCGATCTCTTCTGCCGGCAGCTCTGTAGCGACGGCCAGGTGCACGTCGCGCGTGGTCAGTGTGTGGAAGGGTTTGCCGGCAAGGAAGCCTACTATCCGGTGATCGAAGCTCTGGGACAGCTCTGCTCCAAAGATAATGGCAAGAAGCATGTGCACGTCATGCAGCAGAAGGCTCCAACCTGGTATGCGCAGCTGGCAGTACTCCATGGCGATAGCCCAATCGCGATGGCCCAGCCGGCGCGCGGCGAACGCATGTTGAACGAGATATGCGATGCCATCGAAGCCATGTGCTCTGAGGCCCCCCTGACGGTTGTCTTCGAAGACCTGCACTGGGCGGACCTTTCTACTCTGGATTTGATCTCGGCACTATCCCGGCGCCGCCAGCCGGCCAGGTTGTTGATGCTGGCTTCTTACCGGCCGGCGGAGGTGAGTGCCGGCCAGCATCCGCTGAAGCGGCTTAAGCAGGACCTGGTTACGCACAAGCTGTGCACGGATGTGTCTTTGCGACCGCTGGAAAGGGACGCGGTCCGCGAGTACCTGGTTCAGGAGTTGAAACAGGAGACACTCCCCAAGGGGCTCCCCAGCTTTGTACACCAGCATTCCGAGGGCAATCCTCTGTTCATGATTTCCATGCTCGAGCACCTGGTCGTGCAGGGCTTTCTGCGCCAGCACGCCGGCGTCTGGCAGCTGCGTTCGTCGCTGGCAGAAATCGACATGGGGGTACCCACGGCGCTTTCCGAGATGATCGAGTTGCAGATTGACCGGCTGGAGGCCGCCGACCAGCGCCTGCTCGAAGCAGCCAGCTTGATCGGTGTGGTTTTCCCTGCGTGGGCAGCGGCTGCGGCGCTCGATGGCGATCTCGAGGACATTGAAGCTCAGTATGAAACGCTGGCCCGGCGGTTGCACTTCCTGCACCCGGCGGGGCACGACGAATTGCCCGATGGGACACAGTCAGCCTTCTACGTATTTGCGCACGGATTGTATCGCGAGGTGCTCCGTGCCAGGCAATCGCCGGCGCGGCGCGCCAAGCGGCATTTGCGGGTGGCGGAGAAGCTGGAGAAGCTGTTTGCCGGACGGGAGATGGATGTGTCCTGCGAATTGGCGCTGCATTTTGAGGCGGCTGCTGAGTGGGCGCGTGCGGCCCAGGCGCTCTGCACGGCGGCAGGGAATGCACTGCGGCGGGGTGCGCGCGACGAGGGCCTGAAATCGACAGAACGCGCTCTGCGGCTGTTGCAGAATTTGGGCGAACCCGAGCGCGAGGCAGCAGAGAAAAAGATTCGCCAACAAATTGCGGGATTGATGAAGCGCTTTGACGGTGTGGTTCGGGTTTGATTTGCCTTCTGGCCCGTCAAAAAAACTTGGACGAAATCTCGACGTCAATTTGACACGTGAGTTTAGGGTGCAGGGCTAGGGTTGTGTTCGGAGGACAACCCCATGCTAATGAGCTTCAGGAACCTGGTTCTTTCATCCGCCGCCCTTTGCGCTACCGCAGCTTTTGCCGAACAGAAAAGAGTGGAGGTGCCTTTCGCCTTTGTGGCAAGAAATCATGCTTATCAAGCGGGGGCGTACCTAATCTCGATCAACGATACACGGTCTTTCGTGACGCTCAGAGAAATCGGGAAATCGAGCCAGCCGCTGACGTGGATTGTCTTCCCCGGAGATACCGATCCTAGCCATCGCAAGGTCAGCCTGACCTTTGACGTCACCCAATCGGGCAATGTGCTGCGAACCATTCAGTATCAGTCATTGGTTACGCCGAATCTGGATAAGAAGCCGAAGCATGGGATGGAGAGCACCACCAGCGTAGGCGAGTAGCTTCCAAAACGAATATATAACCTCGATGGGCCCCTTTGGTATCCCTGCCGAGGGGCCCTCTGCTTTCACGCAAGCGAATTAGGTGAAACCGAATTCGTAGGAACTTCCCGGGAGTGACAACCGGAGAAAAGAGCGGGTCTTGACCTCTAAGCTTAAGAGGATTTCAGCTTCCGGATACGGGGATCGGAAAGAAGACACGCTGGTCTCCGCGGCCCGTGAGTTGGCGAATCAGGTCGACTTCATGTTGGCGATAGGGTATGCCGTCCTGCTTGAAGACTTCGTGGAACCAGATGGTTGGCTGGATGAGAACGTAGGGGCGCTGCCAGGAGTCCCAGGGCAGATAGGTTTGTGTCTTCCCGGCGACCAAGCCCCAGTTGATAGCGCCCACATGGTACTGCTTGGCCACGGGAAGAACGCCGTCGAAGGTTGAGCCGGCGCCGCGCGCCATATACTCCGTGCAGATGAGCGGCCGGCCCAGGGCTTGAAGAGTCTTGACGCGTGCTTCGAAATCCTCGGGCCAGCTGTAGTTGTGAAAAGTGATGACGTCGGACTCGCTCAGCTGGATTTTTGTGGTTTCGCTTTCCAATGCGGGGTCTGCCCAGTTGCCGTTTCCCCACACGCCGCTGGTTAATGGCTGCGTTGGATGCACTGAACGTGCCCAGGCAAAAGCTTTGGGAAGCAGCTCATCCACCCGCTGCACCTTGGCGGCTACGTCCTCGATCTTGTCCCCACCCCGGTTGTCTGGCTCATTCCAGATATCCCAGCCCAGAATGCGGTCGTCCTTGGCGAAGGCGCCAACAATGCCTGTTACATAGGCTTGCAGCTGGGGTTCTATAGCCGGATCATGCAAGCGAGCCTTCCCGGGGCTCTGCACCCAGCCCGAGTTGTGGATTCCAGGGATAGGTGGGTGCTGAGGACCGAGCGTGGGGTTGTTTTCCCAACAGGAATCGAATAGCACAAGCAGCGGCCTGATGTGGTGTCTGGCTGCGATTCCAAGGAAGGTGTCGAGCCGCTGCTTGAAGCCTTGAGAGTCCTGCTGCCAGAGCTGGTCCTGCAGGAACACGCGCACGGTGTTCATGCCGATGCTCTCGGCCATGCCCAGCTCTTTGTCATTGATGGCTGGATCAAAGGTCGCG
Source organism: uncultured Acidobacteriaceae bacterium (assembly GCA_963826875.1). Lineage (GTDB taxonomy): Bacteria > Acidobacteriota > Terriglobia > Terriglobales > Acidobacteriaceae > PALSA-350. Next base: position 81,859 of record CAWGYP010000011.1, read on the forward strand.
GCCTGGAACATCTCCAATTCGTTGATGGCGTTGGAAGGGATAAAGTTCGCTCCCACGAGCCATGGCTGCTGCTTGTACCAGTCGTTTGCCTTCTGGGCAGACCACCGGTCCGGCGCACCGTTAGTGGACTGGGCTGTCAACAGCGATAGGGTCATGAGCGAGAAAGAACAAAACAGAGAAAGCCTGAGGATCATTCGAATTCCTTTCCTTCACGGATGTCACAGCAATTACGGGTTAAACCTGTTCCATTTTTCCGTGAGCTTTTTGTCAGCAAGCGCTTTCACGAAAACACCGCCCACCACAGACCGAGCCTGGAAGTGGAGCGCAACGCCCGTCTTGGTGTCATACCAGTCGCCGAGCGGGACACGGGTTGGGGTTTCTCTCAGCCATTTCGCGATCGGATCCATCAGGGCAGTGAACTGCGACGGTTCGTCGGTTAACGTGGCTGTCCATAACTCCCAGTCAAGCTTGGTATAGTCAGCGCGGTTGTCCAGAGGTAAGCCGTATTGGTTGAGGTGCTGTAGATAGAAAGCCAGTTCCGTCTTGCGCACGGAAGACGGAAAGAGATCCATGCCGAGCATCATGTCCCAGACCAGGTTGTATTTCTGGCTCCACGTGCCTGGCTTATCAAATGCCAATTTGTAATGATCGCCGTCCAGCGCCATCACCGCCCACTGGGCGGCCATCTGCTTGGCAGAGGAAGCGTATTTGCCCGCGACATCCATCTTGCCCAGCTTGGTAGCCATCTGCGCGTAGGCGTCGATGCCCTCAATAGCCTTGATCGACAGGTTGGCATTGTGGGCGAGGTGGCCGGCGAAATCGTCGGTGCTAAGCTGATTCGCGGGGTCAAGACCATCCGTCAGCAGGTAGTCGGCCCACTTTGTAAGCTGCGGCCAATACTGCTCGGCGAGATGCTGGTTGCCCTGGGCTCGGCCAAGCGCGTCCATCATGATCAGCATGTTCGCGCTTTCTTCTACGGGCATCTGGTTCTCTTCGGTCAATTCGCCACCGCCATAGACCTGCCCATCGGCGAGAGGATAGGTGCCGAGATCGTGGGGCGCAAATGGAAACTTCCATCGCGGCAAAGCGGAGTATTCGAGCACCGGTTTCAACTGTGCTTCCAGCAGCGTGGGGTTGAAGAACAGGAAGAAGGGCGAGGAGGGATACAACACATCCACCGTTGAGATGCAACCGTTGCTGAAATTTTCCTTGGGGAACAGCATCGGTGTGTCGTCGACATCTACGGCGAATCCATGCGCGGCGAAGGTTTGGCGGTAGGCGAGGGTCGCGAGCCAGGCGTAGTCTTTTCCGCCCGCGCGGGTCAGATCGGCGGTGAGTTCAGCGTCGAAGTGTTTGCCTTTTTCGTCGAGCTGTTGGTACTGAGCCTCAGAAACGGCCAACATGGCGGCCGCTGTTTGGTTCCCACGGCGCCAATAAGGGCGCAGCTTGCGCCCCAGGTATTCGATCGAGTAGCCGTCGTCGTAGGCGAGAAGCACGTGCCGGTTGACCGGGCCTGCCGGAGACGCCTGGGTGTGGAAGTCAACGGCCAAATGCGCCGCTCGATTTCGCGGCTCTCGCGGCATGTCCATGTCATCGGACTCGGCCAGATTGCCTGAAGCCATAAAACTTTGCAGCGCGTTGCTTACGGTGGCCAGAGTAGCGCCGGGCTGGTCGGGAACAGCAAGATAGAAATATCCCCAGTCGACGCGCAGGTTGTCGCCTTCGCGATTCAACACGCGCTGATCGCGCGACCCCACCCGCAACACTTGCATGCCCGGAAGCACGGACCGGCCCCAGGTCACGTCCTCATCATTGGTGTTCACGGCCACGACGGGACTGACGTCCAGCAGCAGGTCGACGGCATGCGTGCGGTTATCAAGGGAAGTGATGTTCCAGGTGAGATAGTCTACCGGCCGTGACAATGCATCCAGATCGTTGGGGAACGCCGCGGTAAAGAACGTGACTTGCAGGCGGACGCCGGCTCCCTCGAAAGCGTAGATGGTATGCAGTGGGGTTACCGCGAGCGAAACCTGCTGCATTGCCGGAACCTGGCGGGGGTCGGCGCCCATGTATCGGTAAGGCACGTTGTCGATGCGGATCAGGCCGGCCAGGGGTTGGTCCACACCGGTCCAATGGCGAGTGTCGATGTCAGTCAAATGATTGGCCATGGACCAGATGCTGAAGTAAGGATCATGGGTCACCAAGGGTACCACCGGTGGCCGCACTTGTGCTGGCATAGGCAATGCTGCGAAGTAGCACGCGACTAGCAGGCTAAGGGTGAGAACATGGCGGCCCAACCAAGACAAAACCTGCGCAGGTAGTTCACTCATTCATTTTCCCTTTCGAAGATCAATACACACCTCAACGGCTGATTCTGGATCCAGGTCTGACCTTCCGAAACGTAACCCCTCTCCCCTTGTCATGCAGTCCTTCCTGGGAAGCGCAGTCGCGGGACTTGGTTTCTTTCCATCCCGCAACCACTCTAACCTGGGTCACGCCTCTCCCCTTGTCATCCCGACCTACGGGAGGGATCTGCAGTCCTTCCTGAGAAGCGTAGTCGCGGGACCTGATTTCTTTCCATCCCGCAACCACTCCAACCTGGGTCACCCCTCTCCCCTTGTCATCCCGACCAACGGGAGGGATCTGCAGTGCGCCCTTCGGCTCTCTCAAATCCTTCCTGGGTAGCCTACTCGCGGGACCTGGACCCCTCCCCTTGTCATCGCGACCAGAGTGAAGCGAAGTTGAGGAACCTGCGGTTCGCACGAACGCCGGACGCGGAACGGCTGTTGCCGCGCCAGCTCTAGACTCATTGGACATTGCTTTTAATAGATATCAGAAAAATGTACGAACCTTCGAAACCCACGCGAATGGGTCATTCGGTCTAGTGTCCGCGTGTACAGATGGACCATTGCGCCTGCCGGGACGGTTTCAATGGCAACAAGTTGGACGAAAACTCGACGCCAATTTGACACCTGAGGCTAGGGGGTAGGGTTAGGGTTGTTTTCGGAGGACAACCCATGCTCGTGAGCTTCAGGACCCTGGTTCTTACATCCGCCGCCCTTTGCACGACTGCCGCCTTTGCAGCCGAACAGAAAAGGGTGGAGGTGCCGTTCAGCTTTGTGGCCAAACACCATGCTTATCAAGCCGGCTCCTACACCGTGGCAGTCGATTGGCAAAAGTCTGTGGTTACCTTAAGCGAAGTCGGCAGGTCAAGCCAGCCTCTGATGTGGATCATCGTCCCCGGAGCTGCCGATCCTGCTCACCCCAAAGTAAGCCTGACTTTTGATATTAGCGGCCAGGAGCATGTGTTGCGAACGATCCAGTATGAGTCGTTCGCCACGCCAAACCTGGATGGGAAGCCAAAGCATAGGGTGGAGAGTTCCACAACCATCGGCGAGTAGCCTCGACACAGAACGTTCGAGGTCGATGGGCCCCTTTGGCAAGTCTTGCAAAGGGGCTTTCTGCTTTTTGCTGACAACGCCCACTGAAGTCTAAGCGCATTTCTTCGCAGTCCAGAGCTGCGAACTCAGAGAGAAAAGGGGGCACGCCGTGGGCGGGCAAGTAAGGGTTGAATACGGAGAAAACGGGAGAACTCTTTTGGATCATCAGGCGATCAAAAGCGACGAGTCGAGGCGGATTGTCTACCTCGAAAGAGAAAACGCACGGCTGCAGCGACTCGTCGCAGAACTGTTGGTCAAGAATGAGCAATTACGCCAGATGTCTGAGCCACCCTCGAGCGTGGCCGATTGACCTCAGAAGAGTAATTTCAGAGCAAACTGCACCAGGCGTGGATTGCCCACAGTGGAATTGACTCCACCGAAACCAGACTGGCTCACATCGGCAATCGGCGCGCCGAATTGCGCGTGATTGAAAAGATTGAAGAACTCAGCGCGGAAATCCAGGCTTCTCCCCTCCCCGGGGAGCGCGAACCGCTTGATGGCCGAGAAGTCCGTGTTGATGAAGTCCGGACCGGTGGCCGGAACGCGGCCGGCGTCGCCTAGCTGACCAACCGGCGGCGCAACAAAGCAAGCCGCGTTAATCCACTGGTGTTGGCTATGGTTGGCATTGGAAGGTTTGCAACCGGCAACCGCATCAGGCCGGTTGTAATTGTTGCCGTTACCACCGTTCTGAAAGTAAACCCCGGACTGATTGTTGCTGTCGATCAAGGGAACAGGGAACCCGGACAAAGCCGTCTCGATGAGAGTCACCTGCCAATTGCCGACGAGTGTATTGGTCAGGTTGTTCCAATTGTTGCCAATCAGCTTGCCCCGGCCAATGGGCAAGTCATAAATAACGCTGGCGGTGAGGTTGTTATTGAGATTGATCTGCGACAAGCCCCAGTCCAGTTTGGGCCAGTTAGGCAGAGGGAAAAATGGGGCGCTCAAGAGCGATCCCAGGCCGTCTGATAGACCGTTGTCGTTGGTATGGGAATAGGTATAGGCGATCAAAGCATAGAGGCCATTTTTCGACGTTCTGGTCTCGGCTTTCACTTGCAACGAGTTGTAGGTTGTATGGCCTACGTCGCCGAAGAGGAAAATGCTATCGAAGGTGTTATAGGGCGGCACGTAAGGCGACCCGTCGGAATTACAACCGAGGGTGTAGCCCGACACCGTACCGCAAGCCGTCGGACTGCTTGCGTTGAGGCTATTGCCGATCACCAGGATGTGCGAGCCGTGGGAACCCGCATAGCCGGCGGTGAGGACAACACTGCCGAACACTTCGCGCTCAACGTTGCCGTTGTATTGATACACCCTGCCTAACTTGAAATCCGTCGGCTGGGTATAGAACGAGCCGGTAAAGTTGCCCGGGGTGGGCGGCGTGGTGATGGCCTGAAATCCGCTGGAAAGACTGATAGCGGAAGGAGTTCCTCCCAGCGTAGTCGCACAGTACGAAGTTGCGAACGCGCAGCCCGCCGACGCGAACGCATCCGACTCGCCCAGGAAGGGCGGATTCTGCCATAACCCGTTCGCACCCTGGCTCCAGGCCCCATCGTGAAAGATAGAGAATCCGCCACGGAGCACCGTCTTATCGCTGCCAAAGACCTTCCAGGCGGCGCCGATGCGAGGTTCCAAGGCCTTCCAATCCATCGTTACCCCGGCTGACGGACTGACGCCATTCACATTGGCAATCAGCACCTGGCCGGTGGCTGGAACGTAATTGGATAGCCGGCCGTGTTCTTCGCTGATGGGAGTGGTCATGTCCCACGCCACGCCAAGATTGAGGGTAAGCGAGTTCTTGATGCGCCAGTCATCCTCCACGAAGGGCCTGTAGATTTTCCAGCGGCGCCCGGTGACGGCGCCATCGAATGTCTGATCGTGGATGGCAAGGCCGGTGATCCCGGTCAGCAGATCCGCCTCTGGATTACCCGCGACCGATACGCAGTTCGCCGGCGCACCCGTGGTCGGGCAGGTATAGCCAGTGAAGTTGCCGCCATTGCCAACGATCCAGAACCCGTCCTGAAACGCCTCAGTGCCAACGTTCATCTGGTTGGCGCGGAAATCAATCCCCGCCCTGAGGTTGTGCTTGCGCGCGAATGAGGTCGAGCGAGTCGCGGAAGGACCAGACATTGGTTCCGCCCTGGAAGGGTGAGTAGCCGCGATCGCCCAGGGCCCAGAAGCCGCCGGTCACGATGGTAGATACCAGGCCGCAGCTGTAGTAATTAGTACAGGTAGAGCTGCCGGGTGCGCATCCCAGGTTGGCGTTGGGAATTCCTCCGGGCACGATGGTGGCCGACGCGCAGGTTCCAGTCCCCTGCGAGCTGATGTAGTCGAAGATGCGATTGTAGCCAAAAGCCGCTTCGTTCAGTGTATTGGAAGAGAATACGTGGCTTTCCCCAACGGCGATGTTGCGCGCGTGGTTGCGAATGCGCTGATTGCTTCCAAACGCGTTGGCTTCCGCGAATCCAGGCGAGCCGCCCGGCACGAAGGAGAAAGCCTGGTCGTAGCTGAAACGGCCGAAGGCGTTATCGGCGGCGGAGAAGGTGCGATCCATACGAATATCGAACTTGGTTTCGTCCAGCTGGCGCACCGGTTCGTTGACGTAGTTGAACCCGCCATTCACGTTGTTGGCGTTCGGCGCGGGATAAAGGTTGATCATGGCCTGGCCGATGTTGTTGGTTAGGCCGGCCGGAATCTTGTAACAGGGAGTTCCCGCGGGCTGGCTTCCGTCAGGGTTCACGGGGGCGGCAACGCCGTTGGCGCCGCACTGGAAATAAACATTGGGGAAGACCCGGGGATCGGTCGATGCCCCGATCATGTTGGGGTTCACGATTCCGGGAACGGACGGCGCAACTGCCGGGTAGGGCGACGGAGGGGGAGCGGGAAGGGCGACTGGATTGCCAAAGGCATCGTCAGTAAAATCGCCGCTGCGCTGGGCCAGCGAAGGGACTAGCCCGGTAAAGGTGATGCCGTGAAGCTGGTATTTTTGTTCGCCGTCGACGAAGAAGAAAGTCTTGTTCTTTTGGATCGGCCCGCCGACGGAACCACCAAATTGGTTCAGGTTGAACTTTTCTGCCTGGGTGGCAAAGTAGCTCTTTGAATCGAGGGCGGTATTGCGCAGGAACTCAAAGAGCGATCCGTGAAAGTCGTTGGTTCCCCCCTTGGTCGTGACCAGCACGGTCGGTCCGGCGCGAGTTCCATATTCGGCGGAGTAGGTGAAGGTCAATACCTTGAATTCCTGGATGTCGTCAATCGAGGAAAACGTTCCAATACCGCCGGCCGTCAATTCGTTGTTGTCGACGCCATCGAGCAGCCAGTCAGTACTGTTGGGACGAGAGCCGCCAACAGACAGAGAGAAGGAACCACGTGCGGCCACCTCGCTGCTGGCTGCGTTCGTAAAAAAGCTGTTGGGGTTAGTTTCTGCCGTGGCTCCCGAGGTAAGGGTTGCGAGCTGGACGAAATCGCGACCGTTCAGAGGAAGTTGGGCCACCTCCTGCGACGTGATGACCTGGCCGAGCGAAGGGCTGGTGGTGTCGGCAGCGACTGCGGCTCCGGAAACACTGACAGTCGTGACAACGGTTGCGGGATTGAGAGCGAAATCGAGTTCGCGGGCCTCGTCAATCTGCAGCGTCAGATCTTTAGATTCCGCGCTCTGAAAGCCGTTGGCGTCGACATGCACGAGGTATGCAGGCGCGGCGGGCAGCAAAGGGACGAGATAGTGTCCCGCTCCGTCCGTCTTGGCGCTGCGCGACAGGCCGGTATTTTGCGCGGTGACGGTAACGGTGGCGCCAGGCACACCGCCTCCTGATTTATCGGTGACATTGCCGCTGAAGCTGCTGTTGGCTTGACCGTACATCGCCGGGGAGACGGCGAGTAGCAACGCACAGGCACCCATGAGAAAGAATGTTGCGCGTAAAGATTTTTCAATCCGGCCGTCCGTTGAGTTTTGAAACTTTGCTCCCACTGTTGTGCTTTTCATCGTCAAACCCCTTTAGATAGTTGGTCGTTGAAGGCGGTTTTGCAGTGATGGATGAGTTACTGTAAGAGGTTTTGTGGCAGAACTTCAACTCAAATCGTGCGCAGATGCGAGGAGATCACATCTTTTTGGCACAGATCAGACGTGCGGGTGAGATAGCGATAAGCATGATAGCTGATGCCAGGGATGGAGACAAAGATCAATGTTTCGGTTAGGGAAGGGATGTACCTAGGCCGCAGAAGATGCCGTGGGCGGAACCAACCAATCGTCATCTTTGCTTTGTTGCAGACAACGTAGTGCTTGCTCGGTCGCAGCTTCTTTGCTGGAGCAGATCCATTCCAAACGGCTGGGTATGGCGGGACGCACGGCTTTGAGTGTGCCGGCGCTGTCGATCAGGTTTACTTGAAGTTCCTGGACAACCCTGAACACAAAGGGACCCTCCTCAAAGATTACGATTTCCCGCCAATATTCTGTGTTGCCGATTCTCTTTTGCAAGCACATGCTTGAAAACTTCTGTGTTATCTGACATTCCCCGGGGCCCCTATGCTTCTTACTGAGGGTAAACGACTTGAGCGAATATCGGAAGGGATGATAACCGGTTGATTCTGTGGAAAAGAAGCAGCACTGAATCTGCAACTTCCATTGTTTGTCGCGCTCTGCGGGTTTTCGCTCACTCTCGCCAACGCTAAGGGCAGAATTAATAGCGCGGACGAAACGCGCTTTTGGGCTCTATCCCCCCACCAATCGACGGGTGCCCCATCCTTCGCGCTCTTTGCGAAGGGTGGGATAGTCACATCTCAGCCTTCAATCTCCCACCCAAAGCGGACTTCTTCCTTAGGAGACCTGGGCCACCCACTCGAAGTCTCGAGGCCGCAGCTGACTGCCCGGACCTGGTCATCCGGCTCTTCGACGACGCTCAAGCGACGGCGGACGAACGAGAAGTCCCTCCGCAGTTGTGCCAGCGGGAGAGCTTCCGTGGGTTCGGAAATACTCGCGGTAGGCAGTTGGCGTGAGCCGGCGAACCCGGCGGAACTGCCTGTTGAAGTTGGCAAGGTTCGGTAGCCCGACCTCGTGCGCAATGATGTTTACCGGCAGGCCGGTCTCGCCCAGGCGCATGCACGCACGAGCGATGCGAAGCTTACTTAAATAATTGCTCACACTCTCGCCGGTGTGTTTAACGAAGAGACGATGAAGCGATCGTGGCGAAATGTTTCCAATCCTGCACAACGCGTCGATGCGAAGAGGTTCTGAAAAGCGCTTGTGGAGATGGTTGAGTACACGCGTAAGTTGCGCCGGCTCCGTATCGGATGCGGCTGCCACAGTAGCGCCGGCCTTGGAAAGCGGAGTGGCCGGAGCTTGCGCAAGCTCCAGCAGAAGGTTAAGCGCAGTTTGCAGCCGGGAGGCTGCGTTTTCCCCCAATAGCCCTTCTTGCAGGGCGACCATTCGAGTTGCCGCGTCTTGGCTGAATGCCAAACCGGTGGCGGAGTTTCGCAGCAGTTTGCGAAGATTCCCATACTCAGGCAGAATCTCGGCCACTTGCAACGCCCAGGCTCCTGAAAACCAGATCACGATAGCGGTGTGCGGATTCTCCTCATCCAGCGTGGCCGTAGATGCCCAGGTGTGGGGCATGTCAGAAGGCACCAGTACAAGATCAGGCGCCTGGTACTGACCGATGTGATCCCCAACGAACCGCCAGCCACGGCTATTCAATGTCAGGGTGAGCTCGTACTCAGGATGATGGTGCCACTCGAAGGGGATTTCGGAGACCCGACGATGGTACACCCGTAAAGAGCAGCCCTTGGGAAAGGTGACGCGCTCGAACTGCGGTTTCATGGATCACCGATTCGGCCACGAAGCGGGTTGGCGTTGTCTGAATTGTATCTGAAGTTGGCCCGTCTGCATCAGCAACCCTTCATCCCCAGCGCTAGAGTGGAAGTCGCGAGGGAAACAACATGGAATTTCAAATAGACAATCTTCCGCAGGCGATTCAAAGCACAAAGAAATTGCTACGCCAGGCGCTGCCCAACTATGCCGCGATTTTTAGCCAGGTCGAAGCCGAGATGCGCCGGCGAGTCGACACCATCGTTCGCGAGCGTGAATCAGGTGCGGCGGTCATACCTGTCGTGCAGTACGCAGAAATAGCATCCGGTGCAGTACCAGCGGACATGATTGCGAAGATCAAAGACCGTGGGGCTTGCGTGATTCGCGGGACATTCGAGCAGGCGCAGGCCGAGGCATGGGACAACGAAATCGCAGCCTACGTAGAGGAGAACGGCCTGGATGCGAAGCTGGCCAACGCGGCCGAGGACAAGTACTTTGGCACGCTAGCCTCTGCCAAGCCGCAGATCTATGGGATTTACTGGTCGCGTCCGCAGGTCGAAGCGCGGCAATCTGAGTCCTTAACCCGGGTCCGTATTTTTCTCAACCGCCTTTGGAAAGCGGAAAGCGAAGGCCGGCAACATTTTGATGCCAACCAGGTGCCCGTTTATGCGGATCGAATCCGCCGCCGGCCGCCCGGCTCGGCATCGCTCGGGCTTTCCCCTCACGTGGATGGAGGGTCGGTGGAGCGCTGGCTCGACGAGAATTTCCGCCGGGTCTACCGCCATGTCTTCTCTGGCAATTGGCGCGAGTACAACGCTTACGATGCGGCGTATCGTCCGGAGGCGCGCGAAGTGCCATCCCCAGCGGTGTGCTCTATGTTTCGCACCTTTCAGGGATGGACGGCGCTCACCCGCCAAGGCAAGGGCGATGGTACGCTGCAGTTGATTCCGATCGCCGAGTCGATGGTCTATGTGCTGCTTCGTGCGCTGCAGGATGATGTTCCGGAAGACGACCTTTGCGGCGCTCAGCCGGGACGGGCACTCTCAGTCAATCCCCAGTACCACAGCCTGTTGATTGAGGCTTTGTCGTCGATCCCGCGGATGGAGCCGGGAGACACGGTTTTCTGGCACTCCGATGTAGTGCACGCAGTCGAGAACGAGCACCGCGGCAGCGGCTACAGCAATGTGATGTACATCGCTTCGACGCCAGGCTGCGAGAAAAACACTGCTTACCTGGCCAAACAGGCGCCGGCGTTTCTCTCTGGCAAAACACCGCCCGATTTCGCGCCGGATGATTTCGAGGTTGACTTCAAAGGTCGCGGCACCGAGGAAGACCTGACGCCGCTGGGCCGTTCTCAACTGGGGCTGGCCCCGCTGGGTAAGAAGGGAAGGGAAACGGTAGGCGCGTTCGCATCCAAAATGTCCTAATCTCAATTAGCTGCAAAAATACAATTGAGATCTTACTGCGAAGAAAGCAGTCGATCGACGGGAGCGTTCGATGAGGTATTTCTTTGCCGCGGCAGCACCGTTTTTGGTGGCCGCCATTGCGGCTGGTCAGGCAGCACCGGTCACTTTGGCTGCCACGCCTTCCACCGTCATCTGGGGCTACTACTCGGCCAAGGCCAAACCCGTGCTCAACGTACATTCTGGAGATACAGTCCGCATCCAGACACTCTCCACCTGCGGTCCCAATGATCGGCTGGAAGAAGAAGGCGTCGCGGCAGCGGACATTCCTTCTTACAACGCCGATATTTATCGCGAGGTGAAAGATAAGGGTCCGGGCGGGCATATTCTAACCGGTCCGGTCGCTGTCGTAGAGGCCGAGCCTGGCGACGTGCTCGAAATTCAAATCCTCAAGATCGATATAGACACTCCGTGGGCCTGCAACGGTTTCGCTGCGGGCCGCGGCTTTCTGCCCAACGATTATCCTTACGGTGGATCCAAAATTATTCCCCTGGATCGCTCCAGGATGTTGGCTCATTTCGCTCCGGCCATCGACATTCCGCTTCATCCCTTCTTTGGCAGCATGGGCGTCGCGCCTCCTCCCTCTGCCGGCCGTATCGACAGCGCGCCACCCTGGATGCACGCCGGCAACATGGACAACAAGGAACTAGTCGCCGGAACCACACTCTATATCCCTGTCCATGCCAAAGGAGCGCTCTTCGAAGTTGGAGATGGCCATGCCGGCCAGGGCAACGGCGAAGTCGACATCACCGCCATGGAGACCTTCCTTACCGGGACCTTCCGCTTCGTGGTCCACAAGGACCAGCACCTGCTCTGGCCGCGTGCGGAGACGCCCACCCACTACATCAGCATGGGGTTCAGCCCGGACCTGAAGGAAGCCACGACGCTCGCGGTCCGCGACATGATTAACTTCCTCGTCGATCAAAAACACCTCAGCCGCGATGATGCCTATATGCTGACTAGCGTGGCGGTGGATGTCGATATCACTCAGCTCGTCGACGGGAATGTGGGCGTACATGCGATGTGCCCCAAGAGCATCTTTACCAGGTAACGGTTGGCTCCCACTCTATTGCTGGAAATGCCGTTTGGGGTACTGTAGAGTGAACGGCGATGGACCCGAACACGCCCGGTAGTCTTGAGGAACAGATAGCAAAATTGCGTTCGCGTGTGTGGCTGCTCGAGCAGACCCTCCAGACTCACGGTATTGTGCTGCAAACAGCGAATACAGCTCCTCAGCCACCACCCCCAGTCGCTGATGCAACGTTGCCGCCGGCGGCTCCGATCGGAACCGTACCACCGCAAGGGATCACAGTACCGCGCTTTGGCGCGACGGCGTCTGCATCGCAAAAAAATCAGGGCTCTCTGGAAAGCCGGATTGGCTCGCAGTGGTTCAACCGGATTGGCATTCTGGCGGTTCTGATCGGCATGGCCTGGTTTCTCAAGATGGCCATTGATAATCATTGGATCGGCCCACTGGGAAGAGTCCTGATAGGTCTGATCGCAGGCGTGGGGCTCATCGTATGGTCGGAGCGATTCCGAAGCCGCGGATATAGCGGTTTCTCCTATTCGTTGAAAGCCCTGGGTAGTGGCATCCTTTATTTATCGCTTTGGGCGGCATTCTCGCTTTTTCATCTCATCCCTGCATCAGTGGCCTTCGCAGCCATGATTGTGGTCACTGCGTTCAACGGATTCATGTCCTGGTCGCAGGACTCTGAGCTTCTGGCGCTGTATGCGATCGTGGGCGGCCTGAGCATACCGGTCCTGGTCTCAACCGGCGAAAACTCAGAAGTTACCCTGTTCAGTTATTTGTTGCTGCTTGACATTGCAGTATTGGTCCTCGTCGCCCTTCGCCCGTGGTCGCGTCTGTTGTTCGGCGCCTTCACCGGCACGGTCTTGTTTGTCTTCGGATGGTGGGTCACTTTTTACTCGGCCGCTCAGTCGGGCCGGACAGCATTTTTCATCGGCTGCTTCTTCGTCATCTTCGCCGCGGCGCCTCGCCTGGTCCGAGTGAACCTGGAACACGAGTCTCGCGTTTCGGGTTGGGACAATCTTGCTTTGGTGTTGCTGCCCATCAGCAATGCAGCTCTCGGATTTCTCGCGTTCTACGAAATATTCGATCCCTCCGGTTCGAGTTGGGCCGGCCCATATCTGGCGGTTGGCTTCGCCGCCTTCTATTTGCTGTTGTTGCGCCTGCCGGCAGGGAACAGTTTGCATCAGAGTCCCGCAATATTATCCGCGCTTCATCTAACCGCGGCAGTGGTGTTTTTGAGCATTGCCATTCCGCTCAAAGCCCAAGGCCGATGGCTGACGATTGGATGGCTTACCGAAGGGACAGCACTGCTGTGGTTTTCCAGGCGAATCCATTCGCCGCTGTTGCGCGGGTTGGCGGTGATCTGCCTATTACTCGGCCTGTCCGCATTGCTGGTGGTGAACCCGCCAGCCTCGACGATGCCATTGCTGAACGAACGGTTTGCCACCTACTGTGTGGGAATTGCGGCCTTCACTTTGGTGTTCGTGATGGCGCGAAAGGCGCAGTTAAATGAACCCGAACCGGGTGAGCTGCCGTGGCATACCCTCGCCGCCGCTGCAGTGCTGGTGGTGAATGCCCTGACGCTGGTGGCCATCGGTTGGGAGATTCACAGCTACTGGTGGTTCCGGCAATGGCAGGGCAATTGGCGCCTGATGCACGATTATCGAATGTACGCGCAGTTTACGTACTCGGCGTTCTTCATGGCTTTCGGCGCCATGCTGCTGAGCGTTGGATTTTGGCGGCGCTCGGCCTACTTGCGCTGGCAGGCCCTGGTGCTGCTGGCGGTCGCGATCGGCAAAGTCTTCTTGGTGGATGTGAGCGAGTTAAGCCAGGGATACAGGATTCTCAGTTTCATCGGTCTTGGAGCACTGCTCCTCGGCGTCAGTTTCGTTTACCAGCGGGATCTGCTCAATCTGCGTCGAAGGCACGCTTCGTGAAGGTAGTTCGCGGTAGCCCTGCTCGCTGTCACGCGCCGTGTCTCCGGAGATCCGGTACTTCTCGAGCGAGAGGCCCGTCCAGAATACGCCACAGCGTCCGATGCAAACCTGCCTTATCCTCGACGCCCAGCTCTTCGCCCATGCCTCACCGCAGTTTTCCGATCTTCGCCTGTATCACGACGGCAAAGAGACACCCTACGTCATTCATCTCAGCGCTCCGGTCAAGCTCGAGAAACATCGATCGTCCCCATGAATCTCGGCGAACGTGGAGGCGAAATCTCGTTCGATGCGGCCATGCCCGAAGGAAGCTACAGTGATATCCAACTCGATGTAGCCGGACAGGATTTCATTGCGACAGTGACCGTTTCCGGCAGCCAGACGCAGACAGACTCCTCCCAAACCAGGCTGGGTTCCTATACGATCTTTGATCTAAGTCATCAGAGGCTTGGCCGCAGCACCATGCTTGCACATTCCAACCTCAGACTTTCGCTACCTGCACTTTCAGATCGCGGGTCCGCTTACCCCGGAAAGCATCACCGGGCTCGCAGTCGACAAGCTGCCCGCTTCTGAGACCAGGTATGAGACGGTTGCCCAGTCGTCGACCGTTATGCAGAAGGGGCATGCTTCCGTTCTCGAGTTCAGCGTGCCCGCCCTTGTTCCGGTAGATCGCCTCGCCTTCGCGGTTGGCCCGCGAGCCGGCCAACTTCAGCAGAAATGTAACCATCACCGTTACGGCGGCGGAACCCCCTCCGGTGACGGATGCTGTTGAGCCGCCGCGGCCGCAGACGGTGACGGGGAATATTCTGCGTATCCACACCGTGCAGAACGGTCATCGGATTGACGAAGAGGATCTTGCCATCGACACGCCAGGGGCGATCCTCGATAAGCCGGCGAAGTGGACGGTCAGTATCGACAATGGCGACGACACACCGTTGGCGGTACAGTCCGTACAGCTGCAGATGTTGCAACGGACTTTATGCTTCGAAGCTGCCGGCTCAGGCCAATACACTCTGTTCTATGGCGATCCAGCGTTGACTGCGGCTCGTTACGACTATGCGACGCTGTTTACGCAGCAAACCGATGCGGCACAGGCCATGGCGGGACCAGAGCAACGAAATTCCGAATACCAGCCCCGTCCCGACCAGCGCCCGCTCACCGAACGATACCCCGGTCTGCTCTGGGGCGCGCTGGTTCTCGTGATCGCGACCTTGGCAGCCATTGCGTTTCGCTCAGCAACGCGAACAAGCCAGAGCTGAACAGGTTGCCAAAGGACTAGAGTGGAAGGGCACGCCTTCAGCCGTGCCGCAACAGGACGGCATTGATGAGGGCTTTAGAGCCAGCGTGAGAACTCGATCTTGTCTCAGGGGATAACTTTAAGGGCTGCGGAAAAGCTCTGTTTTGTATCAGGGCACGACTTTACAACTTTAGTCGGGCCATAAAGATTGGCAATATGCCGGGCTTTAGCCCCTGGGGTATGCCTTTCCTACCCGATCCGAGTCGATCATCATTCACATCGCAGAGCTACGATCGGCTCGACCCTGGTCGCAGATCTCGCCGGAATTAACGTAGCAACCAGTGCTACCAGGATGAGCAGCAGCGTCACCAATGCGAACGTAACCGGATCGTGTGGGCCAACGCTATACAACAGGCTCGACATCACGCGGGTCACCGATAGGGCGGCAGCCAGACCCAGGGCGATTCCTGACACAATGAGCTTTAGGCTTCGCACGATCACCAACCGTAGAATGTCGCCTCTATCTGCCCCCAGCGCCATGCGGACTCCAATTTCCTGTGTCCGTTGCGCAACCAGAAAAGTAATCACTCCATAGAGCCCGACCATCGACAACACGAGCCCGGTAGCGGCGAAGAAGCTCACCAGGGAGGTCTGGAATCTCGGCTGATCGGCCAGCTTGCTCACGCGCTCGCGAAGCGTCGCAATATCGACGGGGAGAGTGGGGTCGAGAGCGGCTACCTGGGAGCGAATCCAAGGGGTCATTTCTTTCGGGCCGAGAGCGCTGCGAACCACGACCACGGACGTTCTACCCCACTTACCTCGGTTGTCCCAATCCTCAGGACGATATCGCCGCGGCACGTAGTATTCCGGCTCCTCCTCACCCGTAAGGCCGCCATTCTTTACATTGGCCGCCACTCCCACGACGGTGCACCACACATCGTCGGCTCCCGAACCAAAACGAACCCGCTCTCCCACCGCATTTTTACCAGGAAACAGCAGAGTGGCTAGCCACTGGCTGACCACCAATGAATGTTCGCTTGAGTTAAGCTCTTGATCGTTGAAGCCCTTACCCTCCAAGATCGGAATGTCCAGAGCGCGGAAGTAGTCAGGTGAGACAAGACGGTAAGTGACCACAGCGCCTGTTTGACGTGTGAAGGGCGGCTGGCCGGGAACAGAGATCGCGTCAAAGCGTGTTTTGTTATGTTCCGACAATGGAGGCAACGAATCGGTAATTGCCACCAGACTGACTCCAGGACCGAACCGAAGGCGCCTCTCCAATTGCTGAAAGAACGTCATCATGCTTTGCGCTGTGGGATAGTTATGCTGTCCCAATGTAATGCTGATGGTCAGTGTGGAATCCTCGCGCATCCCGAGGTGCTGGTTCTCGATATTGCGGAAGCTTCGCAACAACAGCACTGCCCCGGCAAGTAGCACCATACTGGCCGCAATCTGCGTGACCACCAACCATTGACGTAGCGTCGCATGGGAGACGAGTGTGAGGCGTCCATTGAGCGCCTCTCTGTTCGGCTTCTGCACCGACGGCGCCAGGCCAAACAATATGCCGCTCGCAATCGAAAGAAAGACAGTGAAGCCGATGATGCGCAGGTCAAGTCCGGTCTTGTCAAGGTATGGGATGCCCGGCGGGGCAATCGCGATGAAAAGGTGCAACAGTCCCTCTGCCAGGGCGCAGCCGGCGACTGCTCCTGCAATCGAAAGCATCATCGCTTCGGTCAACGCCTGCCGTACCAGCCTGGCTCTGCTTGCCCCCATGGCAGAACGAACCGCAAGCTCACGCCCCCTGGAGGCACCGCGCGCCATCAGCAGGCTGGCAACGTTGGCGCAGGCAATTAGCAGCATCACACCTACCGCGGCTAGCAGAACCCACGCGGCCGCGCGGGCGTCCTGCATTTGGCGTTCGCGGAGAGAGCGAATCTTCAGGTGGACGTCGTAACGAAGTTCTGCCGGAACTGACTTCAAATCCTGCTGAAAGAGCGGCTCGATCTCAGCTTGTGCCTGTTCTACCGTGACCCCGGGCTTGAGCCGGGCGAAGGCTCGCCGCGGACTTCCATAGCCACCGTTCGCCGTGCGATCCGCAGCTTCGTCCACCGCCATCGGAAACAGCACATCGACGGCTTGCAGCCGAGGCATCTCGAAGCTCCTGGGAAGTACGCCAATTACGCGAACCGGACTACCGTCGATCGCAATCGTCTTATTCAGAATCCTAGGATCCCGGCCGTAATGATTCAGCCATAGACCATAAGAAATAAGTACGACATCCGGAGCTCGGGGACGGGTTTCATCGACAAGGAAGTTGCGGCCCAGGAGGGGTGATACGCCGAGGACCGATAGAAAATTACCTTCGACCGACTCACAATTAAGTTGCGCCGGCTTTCCTTCCGTCAGGTCGCACTCATGGGCGTTGGTCTGCTCTGAGGTCATCGCTTCAAAGGGTTTCTGATGGTCGCGCCAGTTGTAGTAGAAGTTGCCCATCATGAACTCCTGCGTCTCAACTGAGTGCACCATGCCAAGCGAGACCAGACGCTCCGCATGGGCATAGGGGAGGTCGCGAAAGAGGATGCGATCGACGATGCTGAAGATTGCCGTCGTCGCTCCGATGCCCAGCATCAGCGTAACCACAAGAGCGAGTGTAAAGACGGGGTTACGGCCGAAGCCGCGGATGGCGTAGCGGACATCCTGAAGGAAGGTTTCCATCTAAATACAGAGAATGACCCCGTCTCTTGTCGATGTCAACGGGATACAAGTTCCTGGAGCTAAATTCCGAAGTTTGCGTAATTTACTGCTCCTCATCCGTATACCCCACGTATGACGGAATACGATATGACATCGGTTGGACGAGTGAGCAGCGATTCACAGCAAATAGCGCGTGGGCTTCGCGAACGCGATATTGCTCTGCTCCACGCTCTGGTCGAGCAATATCAGTATCGTCTGGTTCGCTACCTTATCTATCTGTTGGGAAAGCGCAACGAGGTTGATGACCTGGTACAGGAAACATGGGTCCGGGTTCTTGAGCGCGGCCGCTCCTATGACGGACGCTCTCGTTTTGAGCCCTGGCTTTTTGCCATTGCCCGCAATCTCACCATCGATCACATGCGCAGGCGGAAAACTCTGAGCCTGGCTACGGATCTCGACTCGGATGACGGTGGGGAACAGGACAAAGCTCCTCGATCCCCTGCTTCCAATGACCCATCCCCTTTTGTGCTCGCGGCGCGCACTGAGGATGCCCAGCGTCTTGCACAATCCATGCAAACTCTGGACTTTATCTATCGCGAAGTGCTCCTCCTTCGCTTTCAGGAGGATTTGTCATTGCAGGAAGTAGCAACGGTGGTAGGAGCACCCGTCAGCACAGTTGCTTCAAGAATTTATCGGGGACTGCAGACACTACGAGCCCTACTGGATGGAGCAAAGCATGAAAACTGATCCTCACGCGACATTCCGGGACGTCATTGACAAAACTCTGGCCGGCGGCGCATCGCCTGAGGATGATCGCTCTCTTCAGGAACACTTGGCAGCGTGCGTTCAATGTCAGGAATATCTAAGTGCCGGCACCCGGGTCATCGCCAGTCTTGGTGGCTTTTCGTTCGACGTCGACTCTGGGCTCGAGAGAAAAGTTCTTTGGTCGCTCACTGTGCGCGCACAGCAACTCGAGACCGCACAGTCTCATCGCCGTCGAATCGTGTGGGGCTGCGTTGGCGCCCTGGTGTTGCTGATCACGGGCTCCTTCGTTGCTCTTGAATTCGGCAATCTGGTTGCGGCCGCCCTCAACCTGCCGCCCATGCAAGTGCAGAGGTTACTCCTGCTTGTATGGGTAATACCCTCCTTGTGCCTTTCACTGCTGTTTCCAATACTGCCCGTGCTGTCCCATCGGGAAGAGAGGTTTTTATGAAAAACCGTTTTTTGAGTGTTGTCCCCAAAGCCGTTCAGGTATGGGCTGTCGCCATCGTCTCTGTTGCAGTGTTGATCGGATTGGCTGTGGGCTGTTACGCCGTCGCCAACGGCGAGGGATTGCGGCCAATGTTTGCGTATGCCAGTGCTGCCCTGGCCACCGGCATGGTGATCGCAATCTGGCTTCTCTGTCTGGGTTTCGTCTATGCGGACGCCGGCCGGCGGGGCATGCGGGCGGCCGGTTGGATGCTGGTGGCCATGCTGATGCCGAATCTCCTGGGATTTCTTCTCTACTTTGTGATGCGCCGGCCGCTCGCTGCACCTTGTGTAAGTTGCAGTCGCGAGATTCCAGTAGACCAGCCATTCTGCTCGTGGTGCGGGAGTTCCCGTGCTCCGCTTCCACCAGGCGGAACTCCATCGGGCACTGAACCGGTTGGCGGGCAGGCGTGAGAAGATGCTGCTGGAGACGTCGCAAGATTGCGGAGGATCATGACAAGAAGCCGGCAAGCTCGTTCGTTATTCCTCTTATTGATCGTTTTTGCAGTAGCAACTCAGCTTACGCTCGCAGACAAGGTAGCTGGACCGGTGACCTCCCTGCGTGTCTACCTCTTCGACTGCGGCCTGATCAAAGGTGAAAATCCGCTAGAGTACGGATTGAATAAGGGCGACGTTAAAAACCCCGATATGGTAGTGCCGTGTTACCTGATCGTTCATCCCAAGGGAACTCTGATGTGGGATGTGGGGGTGATTCCGGACAGTGCGTTCAAGGGAGATGGGCCGGCGACTCAGAAGGACGGCTCCGACGTGGAAACCTCTCCAAGGCCCTTGCTCCCGCAGCTGGCGGCCCTTGGATATCGTCCGGAGAACATCACCTACCTTGCTCTTTCGCATTACCATTCCGATCACGTGGCGAATGCGAACGCGTTTGCCGGTTCCACCTGGCTGGTCCATGCCGCGGAGCGGGATGCAATGTTCGCTGCCAAGCGCGAGGACCAGTCTGCTTACAACCGGCTCCGCAACAGCAAGACGATAATTTTGCCAGACACTGACTACGATGTATTTGGCGATGGAACTGTGGTGATCAAATCCGCTCCTGGTCATACTCCCGGCCACCAGGTTCTGGCGTTGAAGTTGCCCAAGACCGGACCAGTCCTGATTGCGGGGGATCTATGGCATTATGTGGCGGAGCGAACCGCGTCCCTGCCTCCCAAAGATGAGGCGAATCAGCAGCAGACCCTGTCGAGTCGCGCGGCGATGGAAGCCTATCTGAAGCAGAGCGGCGCCCAACTCTGGATCGAGCACGACCCGGCAACCTTCCATCGTCTCAAGAAAGCCCCCGCCTACATCGAATAGCTTTTCAGCTCCACATCTCGCTCGTTTTTTCGCGAGATGTGGGATACCACTGTACTCACCCTCTAGCCCCGGAGGGACACGGCCCCGTCCGGGTGAACAAATGGTCCGGACAAACAGGTTTGTCGGGGTGCCCCACGTTCGCACCAGCGTACGTGGGCCGAAAACGATGGGCGAAGCCCCACGACAGCTTTTCGTTCCAGAGGCTACCCGTTGTCCATAACGAGACGATTGATCAATGCCCAGCAGGCTCATGACTGAGCCGTTCCATGAAGATGGCGTTGCGCTTCGCTTGTTTGGAAAACGAATCAAGGTACGCCGTTTCTCCCTCCGCGTGGTACCCCTCTCCGAGTATTCCCACGCCAACCAGGCCCGGCAGATACGGAGCGACGAAAGAAATATCTCCTGCGCCGCGGGTCATCGGTCCCGCCTCGAGAACAGGCCCCAAGCCCAGCGCTACGCTCCCTTCGTTCCACTCCGCTAACAACTTCTCTCCGGCCGCTGTCCTGGCCATGGCAGGATAACTTTCATCGAAACCAATATTCGCGCCGGTCCTGGGCAGGTGGGCCGCAACAATGGCGCGCATCTTCGCCTCCACGCGCGCGGTCTGCTCATCATTCAGCGTGCGCAGATCGCCGCCGGCAATGGCTGCGGGCGCAACGACGTTTGCTTTTCCCGTGGCCGACCCTCCGGTGCTGTCTGCATTCATCTGCGCAGTCGCGCCCCCAAGGATGAGACCAACGTTATACGTGAGCCCTTCCTCGGGCAGCTCTTTGCGGAAGGCATCCAGGATGCGCGCCAGCTCGTAGATGGCGCCGAAGCCGAGGCGATCACCGAAGATCTGCGATGAATGCCCGCTTATGCCGGTTGTCTCGATATGCCAGGTGGTGGAACTTCTGCGCGCGATGCTGATCGTATCCTGCCCGTTCAGGCGTACGCTCGGCTCGAATTCAAGAGCGACGTCACTCTGTTTAGCGGCTTCGATCAGGTCGTGGCGCGCGACCTCCATAGGCGCACCAATACGCTCTTCGTCGCCGCTCAAAACAATACGGATTTCACAGTGTTCGAGCACGCCGGCTTCCTGCATAGCTCGCAATGCGGCCAGCATCACGACCAGTCCACCCTTCATGTCAGCGACGCCCGGACCAGTGGCGATCTTGCCGTCAGTATTGGGGACAAGCGCGTACTGCTGAAACGAGCTGGATGGTTCGAAGACCGTATCCATGTGGCCGATGAGCAGCAGCTTCTTTCCGCACTGGCCTTCTCCGGCGGGGCAAGGATGCTCGGCGATGAGGTCCCCCGCGCGTGCGGTCTGGGACTGCATGGGCACCCACCGCACTTTGAAACCGAGCGATTCGAACTGCGGCGTAAGGCTGTCTTTCACCGCTTCGACGCCGGCCAGGTGCATGGTTCCGCTGTTGAGGTCGACAAGTTTTTTGAGCAGCGCCAGATCGGCGTCAGCGTGGGCATCGACTGAGCGGACCATCTTGACTTCGGCGGGCGATAGACCATCCCTGGGCTGCCCGCAAGCAGGCTTATTGCTCGCAGTCAACAGGGAACCGGCCAGGCAGCCGAGGGCAAGCAACCTGTTCACCCGAATCGAATCCAGTGACATAGCGTGGATTCTAGCATCGCAGTTTTCGTCGATCGCGATCATGCGCATGAATCGGCTAATCTGGATGTGTGGCAAAGGAATAACGGAGGAAACAAATGGTTCAAATTACCTGGCTCGGACACGCAAACTTCGAGATCAAATTCGAATCTGGAGAAGTCTTGCTATTGGATCCCTGGATTGAGGGGAATCCCGCTTATCCAAAGGACTACAAGATCGAAAAGGCCGATGCGATTGCTGTTTCTCACGGGCACGGGGACCACATGGGGGACGTAGTTCCGCTGGCGAAACGCTTCGGATCAAAAGTAGCTGCTATGGTCGAAGTCGCCGGCTTCTGCGCCTCAAAAGGAGTGAAGAACACCATCGGCTTCAACAAGGGTGGCACGGTTGATCTGGGTTTTGTAAAGCTCACCATGACGCACGCGCTGCACAGTTCTTCTATCAGCGACGGCGACAAAATGATCTATGGCGGAGAACCGGTCGGCTTTATCTTGACCTTCAAGGACGGCCGCCGCGCTTACTTTGCCGGGGACACGGCAATTTTTTCGGAATTGGCCTTGTACGCCGATATTTACCATCCCGAACTGGCCTTCTTGCCCATTGGCGACTTCTACACGATGGGGCCCGAGGAAGCTGCCTATGCCGCACGGTTGTTGAAGGTGAAAAAGATCATCCCCATGCACTATGGGACCTTCCCTGTGCTTACGGGCCGCCCGGAGCAGCTGGAGGAAAGACTATCTGGAACAGGAATCCAGGTCCTGACACTGAAGCAGGGGCAACCGATCACCTGGTAACGTCTGGAGGAAACAATCCATGAGTAGCAATCACCCGAGTCCTCGCGACGTTGCTCGTCCCTTCACGCCTGAACTTTCTGCACTTATTGAAGACCCGCTCTTCAGCCGCGTGTGGGAGCGCCCTGGGCTCTCCAAGCGCGACCGTAGCCTGATCACGGTCGCAGCTTTGGTCGTTCTCTACCGTCCCGAACAGCTTCCCGCCCACCTGCGTATGGCGATTGCCAACGGTCTCACGAAGACGGAGTTAAGCGAAGCGATTACTCACCTTGCTTTCTACGGTGGCTACCCGGCCGCGGTCTCAGCTTCCGGCATCGCACACGAGACGCTGGGCAACCTCGATGATGCGCACCCGGGAGAACCAGCGGGAGGTTGACCGTGCTTTGGGCCCTCTCCGGCACGACTCGATTTTTGCGTCGGGGCGAGGCACACTGCAGATCCCTCGGCTACGCTCGGGATGACAAGGGGAGGACAGCTACTGACTTAAATTTCCGCGAGTCGGATGGCACAGAAGAGCTCCCGATCCGACTCTCAGAATCTTCGGTGAGTAACCACTCTCCCCTTGTCATCCCGAGCGTAGCCGAGGATCTGCAGTGTGCCTCGCCTCGACGCAAAAAAAAACCGGGGGGAGCGTAGTGGTCGCCGTTTCTTTTTCAGCTTGGTTCTCTGGACCCCGTAAACTCCGCCAGCACACTGATAAGCTACAAAGCAAATGACGGACAAATTCAAAGAACTGCTTGCGGAAGGACATCGGGAGCGGCAAGAAAACAGGCTGTCGGCTTCTCGTGCGATCTTCATTGACTTGGTGCGCAAAGCTTCAGAAGAGGGTGATCGCTCGTCTCTGGCGGAGGCTCTTGGCGGATTGGCAGAGGCCGAAGACGGTATTGGAAATTACCAGGCGGCCCGGCACCACTACGCAAACGCGGCCGTGCTCTATCGACAAATCGGGCCAGCGAAGATGCTGGCCTGCACCCTCCGGCACGAGGCCGACCTATGGATGCAGACAAATCGGTTCGCAGAGGCCGAGCCGCTCTATCTCGAAGCAGAGAAGGTATACCGGGAAAATGGCGAAGCAGAGCGCTCTCGATCTTGCTCATACGCTCCGAGCCCTGGCTCTGATCAGAGAGGCAAAGGGCGAGACGACGGCAGCCAGATCCCTCTGGCAAGAGGCTTGCGAGATCTATGCACGCCTGGAGGTAAAAGAGGCACTTGCGGAGTGCGACAGGAAACTTTCTCTCCTCTAGCCTCACCTCTTCATGGCCACGAGCTACCGCGTCTAAACCCTTACTATTTCTTTATTCATTTCCGCGTTAAATGAAATCTGATGCTTCTCGCCGAGCCTGCGGCCTTTGGCAGAGCAGAGGATCGACCGGGTTTGTGCTCATTTGAAATGACACCTGCTGCTGCGAAGATTTCCGAATGCCTGGTACGAGCGGCAACCCCTGCCGATATGGCCGCAGTGACAGCAATCTACGCCCACTTTGTGGAAACAAGCACGGCGACCTTCGACCTTGTCGCTCCGGGGGAAGCCACGATGCAGCGCAGATTGCAGGTCGTTTTGGACCACGGTCTACCGTATTTAGTAGCCGAGCTCGAAGGCTATGTCGTGGGATACTGCTATGCCTCGCCATTCCGTCCGCGCGAAGGCTATCGTTTTACAGTTGAGGATTCCATCTACGTGCGCGCAGATTGTAAAGGTTACGGAGTAGGGACGAAGCTTCTGAGCTGAATTGATTTCACTTTGTAAGGCGAGGAGCTGTCACAGCATCGTTGCCTGTATTTGCGGGGTCAATGTACCCTCCGTTGCTCTCCATGAGTCGCTTGGATTCGTGCCTATCGGAACTTTGCCGGAAGCAGGCAAGAAGTTCGGAGAGTGGCTCAGTCTTTCGTTTATGCAGCGCCTCCTCTAGCACGACTGTCACAGCGACGAGTGAACCGACGCATTGATTGGGCGACCCACACATGAGCACCAGTTGAGCTGTCCTGGTAGGACACGGCTTCAGCCGTCAATACGCTGTCATCCCGGTTCAGCCCTGGTACGTTCTTTTCCATCCTCAGATTCTCTATGCGCTACACGCCGAAGAGAAACGGGCGTTCATATAGAACGCCCGTCTCATGCATCTCTGATTGAAATTAGAAGTCTAACCTCAACGCGAGTTGCCCGGTTCGATTACCAGCATTCTCTGCCGTCTGCGGAGCTGTGAGCTGACCGAAGGTCGAGGTATTGTCGATCTGCGTCGCAGGTGGCAGGAAGTTGGTGTGGTTAAGAACATTGGTGAAGGTCGATTCAAAGCGCACATGCACCCCTTCTGTGACCGTGAAGACCTTAGCCAGGCCAAGGCTCACTGCCGCGGTGCCGGGGCCTTCCAGGGTGCCAACACCTGCGTTGCCGAAGCGCCCGGCGCCGACCGGTGTGGCTGAGAATGCCGCAAGGTTAAAGTAATGCGAGCGCGACTGCCCGGCGTAGTAGTTATGCGAAACCACGTCGGGACGCAGGAACGCGCCACGATTGGTTACGTTGGTGTTGGACTGGTCATTCGTCTGCGGGATGCCGCTGGCATTGCTCGGGCACTGGCCCGTGACAGGATCGGGCGCGACCTGGCAGCCTCCGGGGCTGATGCTGGGGGTAAGCCAGGGGCCGGTTTCCAGCAGGGTTATGGTATTGAGGTTCCAACCGCCGATAGACCTCGTTTAGCCAGTTGCCACGGGTAAGGTACTTGCGGCCTTGACCGAAAGGAAGCTGGTAGATGCCGGTGAGTAGAAACCGATTCCGCCGTGTGCCTTCCACGTTGCCATAGTCGGAATAAGTGTCGAAGCGGTTGGTGATCGGAATGCCATAGTTGACTTCACCCGCGAAGGAGTTCGGGGTATCGCCCTGGTTGTCTGCCTTATTGACGGCAAGCGTGTAGTTAGCATTGTAATAAAGGCCATTAGCCATGCGGTGCGTTCCTTCAATCTGCAACGCCTTGTAGTTGGCCTCGCCGTGGTTGAAGGTGGAGTAGAGCGTGGTCCAGTTCTGATACGGCGCGCGTTTGTCAACGTAGACACCGGCAGTGGCTCCCTGGTTATAGGGGATCGTGCTGGCGGGAATCTGGTTGAGATCTTCGGTGATGTTCAAGCGATAGCTATGCATTCCCACGTAGCTGACGCGCAGTGAATTATTAGCCGACAGCTCGCGCTCAACCGTGAGGCTCCATTGGTTGGACTGAGGGTCGCGGTAATTCGGATTCACTCCCTGATCCAGGCCACCGCCACCGTAGACAACACCGACAGAAGGCGGAGCAGTGTTGGGAAACTTGATCAGCGGTGCCGTCTGGGTCCCGGAGTTGGAGTAAACGTGAAGGTTCGATGTCGGGTTACCGCTGTTGTTGAAAGAGAGCGGACCGAGGTTGGTCATGGTGTAGATGCCGAAGCCCCCGCGAATGACCGTCTTGGTATCGTTAAAGGGGCGATACGCAAAAGCGATACGCGGCTGGAAATTGCCTTTGTAAGTCTGCCGCAAACCCTCCGGCAGGCCGTCCTGACTGGCGGTGACGTACTTGGTGCACGGCAGGAACGTCTGGTCCAGGTTGCACGCATTGAATGACTGTTGAAACGCGACGTTAGAGGAGACAATGTTCTGCTTCTGTAGATACGCTGCGAGGTTATCTGGAACAACGATAGAGTTATTTCGTTGGTCGAAGTTGGCCAGATTGCCGCCATCCTCCACAAAAGAGGGCAGCACCTGCCACCGCAGACCGTAGCTCAAGGTCAGACGGCTGCTTAGGTTCCATTCATCCTGTCCAAAGAAACTATACTGTGTGGCGGTGCCTCCGACGTCCGGGCTTGAGACGGCGAAGTACAGCGTGGTGGGCTCACCAAGCAGAAAATCGCCGAACGCGCTGCCGGTAAAGCCGCCCTGAAAGACAAAGTTGCCAAAGTCGTCTGAGTTGAACTCGGGAGCAAAGCTCTCCAGGTCGAAGTACCGTACATGACGGACATCGATACCTCCCTTGAGCGTATGCTTGCCGCGCGTGAAGGTCAGATTGTCAGAGAACTGCGTAGTCTTTGATTGAGTAATGCCGGCCTTGTCACGGCCAATCGCGGTGAACCCGGTGCCGGCGTTGAAATTGAACGTGGGGAATGCGTGCGTGAACGGATGCTGGCTGATGTTCACGCCCTCGAGCCCAAGCTGCTGCAATGCACTTGCGCCTTCGATGGGGAAGTTGACGCTGGTGGTGACGTTGGTGAAGCCATAACGGAATTCGTTCAGCATGTTCTGGCTAATGGTGTAAGTGTCAGAAACCAGCAGACTGCGGTTGTGGATGCTGTCGCTGTCGTTGGGCAGAAAAGGATTTGCAACATCGGAAGTAATGTTCTTGCGGCTAAAGCGCCCATACACGGACTGCTTGGCTCCGAGGACCTGATCGATCCTGAGATCGGCGCCGTCGGTTCTCGCCGGTGTCTGCTGAAAGTTCTCGAAATTATAGCTGGACTGACCCGAGACGTTCGGTAATGGGTAATAGGTCAGCAGCGCTTGAGCGGTCGGGCTAATAGAGGCCGCGGGGATAATGGGTCCCCCGATGTCGGCAAGATTGCCGGTGCGGTCAGCCGCGCTGGGAACGAGAAACTGCTGTAGCGTGGCGGTCGAGCGCCGATTGCCCTCATAGTCGGCAAAGAAAAAAGTCTTGTTGCGTCCGTTGTAGAAATGGGGGATGGTCACCGGCCCACCCAAAGAGCCGCCGAAGGTATTGAAGTGCTTAGGCGCCTTGCCCGCGAAGCCATAGGGATCTGCATCCAGTGCATCGTTCTGAAAGTACTCAAACAGGCTGCCATGAAAATTGTTCCCGCCGCTCTTGGTGGTGAACGTCACATCGCCAACCTGAGAAAACTCGGCGCTGTTATTGAAGGCGGTTACCTTCACCGCGGCAATACCTTCCTGCGAAGGATAGGCATCCTGCAAAGCGCCGTTCTGGCGGACGTTGGCCGTCGAGATGCCGTCGACTGAGTAGTTGATCTGCGACGAACTGGCCCCATCTACGGCGACGTTGCCTGCACTGTCCTGCTGCACATTGGGTGAAAGTGCCAGCGAACCGAGCGGGCTGGTCGTGGTTGCCCGGTTGTTCAGAGGCAGCTGGGTAATCAGGGTGTTGTCCTTGGAGTCGCTGAGCGTGGCGCTCTCGGTGTTGATCTGGTCGGCTGCGGCGTTCACGTCGACAGTGACCGCATCAGCGGCGGCCACTGCGAGCGTGGCGTTCACGCGCAGATCTTGTCGTGCGTTGAGTGCAACCCCCTGGATGTTTGTGGTCGAGAAGCCCGTGCGGGCGACCGTGACGACGTACTGGCCGGCCTTGACGTTGTTGAACAGATACGCCCCGTCACCGTCACTTGTGGTGGTGCGGTCGGTGTTCTCTTCTACACTGTGCAGCGCTACGGCGGCTCCGGGGATGGCGGCCCCGGATGAATCGGTGACGATGCCGCGAATACTCCCAAAAGTGGATTGTGCGTTAGCGGGCGTTGCCGCAATACTCATCGCGCATATCGCCAGGAAAATAGATCCGATTGCTGCCACCGGCGAGCCGGGGAGCAAACGCAGTACAACGTACAAAAGCCTCGAAATAATAGAGCGGATGTTAGTTGTTGGAGCGAACATGTTAGTGCCTCACAGCGGATTTCACAACCCGCTACGCAAGTAGAGAGCGAAATGCATAAGGGAGGCATCTGGTGCCGAAGTACATTTTCTTTATGCCTTCCTTATGGGGAAACTTCCGCGTGGTCGAGTTTGCCGTGCCGAAAGGTGAATCCTTACCGATTCCTTATGTGTGGAGCGCTATTTTAAAGCTGGCTTGCTATGGCTATCGGGTGGGAGCGCGTAAGGGACGACGGAGCGGAGCAAAGGCCTGGCATAGCGTCGCAGCATCCGCTGCTCCGCCTTTCCCACGCTGAACTTCTCCGGGCAGCTGGCACGGGCCTTTTGCTTGGCACATCGGCCATTGCCATTGCAGTCATCGGGTTTCTACTTCGGGTAAACCTTTCGACTGCCGGTTCTCTCGAATTGATTCTGGTGCTGCTGGTTGCGCTCCGCTTCGGGTTTGTTCAAGCAACCGTAGTTTCGGTGACTGCCTTCTGGTGCTTGAACTTCTTGTTCACGGCGCCGTTCTTCACCTTCGTGGTGGCAGACCCTCAGAATTGGGTATCTCTCGTTACTTTCGAAGTGACCGCTCTCCTGGTGAGCGGCCTGTCCGACAAAGTCCGTTTGCACGCTGCCCAGGCCGAAGATCAACGCGCAAGGGCGGTAAAGCTTTATGAGCTGAGCCGCGCGGTGTTGTTGATTGACCAACGCAGATCGACCAGCGATCAGCTCTGCGGTCTTATACGAGAAATATTTAAAGTCATGGATGTTCAGTTCTGGATTGTCGATGACACGACTGAAATTCCACCAGAAACTGCGCCAACACAAGGCAATCAGCAGGCGTATGAAACTTATCTGGAAGAACGAGACAGTGACGAGATCAACGTGTGCTGTTCGCGGCGTGTCCTTAGGCTGGGCACGAAGATCATAGGCGGTATGACGATGCGCGGGTGGAGGATTGATCCTCTGTCGGCCGATGCGGTTGCCTCCATTGCCGCTATTACTTTCGCGCGCACCCGGGCCATCCAAATGGAGAACCGGGCTGAGGTGGAGCGTGACGGGGAGAAGCTGCGCACCGCGGTTCTCGATGCTCTGGCACACGGTTTTAAAACACCGCTGACAGGCATCAAGACAGCAAGTTCTGGCCTGCTTGCCATCGATCACTTGAGTGCAACTCAGCTGGAGCTGGTGTCCATCATCGATGAACGGGTCACCATGCTCAGTCAACTTACCACTCGCCTTCTGCAAACCGCGGCTCTTGAGGCTAGGGAAGTTCGTGTGCGTCGTTCTAACACCTCCATCTCAGACCTCGTTTCGAAGGTTGTGCGTCAACAGGAAGAAGAGGTCCGCGCTCGGATAGAGATAGCTCTCCCCGACAACCTGCAAAGCGATCAACTGGACGCTGCCATGATCGAACTGGCATTGCAGCAGCTGGTTGACAATGCAGCCAAATATTCTGCGATTGGGAGTCCGATACCCATCACCATCCGGCAGGTTCCGTCGGAAACGGTGGTGGAGGTGCAGAACGCAACCATCAATGGTTCGGCGATTCGGTTGGAAGAACGAACGCGGATCTTCGAGCGGTTCTATCGCGGGAGCGATGCCGTACACGGTCCAGCAGGTACAGGATTGGGCCTCTCGATTGTGAAAAAAATAGCTGAGGTGCATGGCGGCCGGGCGTGGGTGGAGTGTAGCGACACGGCGACCCGCTTCGCTCTCTCAATCCAGCGATACAAGAAGGAAAAGAATGGATAGCACCGAAGGAACGCTTTTACTGGTGGAGGATGACACGTCGATTCGCCGTGGCTTGAAAGCAACGCTGTCTGCGCTCCGCTTCGAGATCGGCGAAGCTTCTACGGGAGAAGAGGCGTTGACACGCCTGCGGATGGTCGATTACGACCTGATATTGATGGACCTGAACATGCCCGGGATGGGTGGTGTAGAAACCTGCCGGCGTGTGCGGCGGGAATTTCCGCAAATTTCAATCCTCGCGGTCACCGTGCGCGACAGCGAAGAGGATAAAGTGGAAGTCCTGGACGCTGGTGCGGACGACTACATCACCAAGCCTTTCCAGATACGCGAGTTGACGGCAAGGATACGCGCTGTTCTACGACGTAGCCGCACTCCGACGCCCGCTGTTGAAGAGAGAATTCAGGTTGGCATCTTCGAGTTGCATCCAGAGCGGCGCTTGCTGAAGAAGAGGGGAAAGGAGATCCGTCTCACACCGACAGAGTTTGACCTGATTGCTTGTCTGATGACCCATGCTGGTCACCCCATTCTCCATGCAAAACTTCTTACTTCGGTGTGGGGCCCGGAATACGGTGAGGAACGAGAATATCTTCGGACCTTCATTATGCAGTTACGCAAGAAAATCGAAGATGATCCGGCAAATCCTGCCTATTTGAAGACAGTAAACTATCTCGGTTACGTTTTCTCTGACCTTAATCTACAAACAGCGGGAGGAGAATGACGGTTCTGGAAAGGCGGACCATACCTGCTGCGGAACAACTCTTCTTGGGAAGGGCACGGCTTCAGCCGTGCCGCAAGAAATTGGAAATACGTCGGGCTTCAAAAGCCCTGGATCGATCCCGCAACGGAAGCAGTCCCGCAGGGACGGAACAGCCTGTAGCCCGGCACGGTAGTGCCGGGTAGGATAAGCTCCATGAGCCGAGTCCCGAAGGGACGGCACATTGCCTCCTACTCGCAACAGCGAGTGCTCACGCAGACTCTTTAGCCCCTGAGGTAGGTCTTTCCTGCCCAGTCCCGACTTTCTCCGCATGGCAGGGGAAGCTAGTCCAGTTTCCGATACTCAGCGCGGGCTTGTTTGAGGACGGGTATGCCAGGGTCAGCGTCTTTCCAAAGCATGAAGAAATCCTGGTAAGCGGCTTTTGCTTTGGTCTTGTCTCCCGTTAACACGGCCGCTCTTGCTAACTGCAAATGCCCCAGAGCACCGATGGGATCGCTGCCTACGATGCCACGGTGGTCGAGAATTTTTTGGAACTCGATCGCCGCTTCAGCGCCCTGGTGGGCAGCCAGGTAAGCCTCACCGCGGAAGTAGACAGGGTAGAGTGCACCGAATAAAAGGCGGGAGTTGCCTAACTCATAAGGAGCTGTCACCTGCAGCAGTTCGATGGCCTTGGTAGCATCGCCTTGGCCCAGTGCGAGACGCGCGCGAAGCACAGGCAGATAATTCAAGTGAACCACCGTATCTTCAGGGAAGCGCCTATCTATATCGCCGGCGAGCGACTGCGCGCGGGAGACATCTCCGGTCATCGCCAACGCCAGCGCTACGCCAAACTCCACCTCGCGGTTGTTGGAGTGCCGGAGTGCAGTCGCTGCGTTCTCTCTGGCTTGCGGTATATTCCCGAAAAACGCTTCGCGTAACGATGCTCCAGCCTCCCAGAGGCCGGCCCTTTCCGTCTGGTTTTCCTCGTGGGCTTGGTCCACAGCGCGTTGAGACAGGATTCGCGCCGATTGCAGGTGACCGAAGTAGGCTTGCGCGAAGGCCTCCTTGTTGGAGATCCAGGTATCCCCTCCAGATCTTTCCCGGCCGCGTGCCACGGCGCGATCCATGCCTGCCTGATCGCCTTTCAGGAAAGCAATGTCATGTTCGAGCATGAGGAATTCGTCGATTTCCAGCCCTCGTCCGGCGGCCCGGCGGAGCACGTGCTCAGCCTCGTCCACATGGCCAAGATAGACATTCAGAACCGCGAGATTGTAGTAAGCAATCGAGAAATCGGGGTCCAGCTCGATGGCCTTCCTGGTCCCCGCGAGAGCCTGTTGGTATCGGCCCGCTGCCTTGCTTGGGTAACCGGATAACATCGTGTAGGGCACGGGATCACGAGGGTAGGTTTGTAACCATGCCTCATCGTTCTGCCGCGCCTTTTCCAGGTTTCCTGTGGCCAGGCCCTCGTAAGTAGCAGTGATGTAGAACTTTTCCCGGTCGCTGGTATGGTCGCGTAACTGCCAGGCCCTGGTGGTGGCCTCGGCGGAGAGATCGGATTCATCAAGGTCGGCGTATTCGCGGCCCAGTGTTGCCTGGGCTAGTGCGAAATTGGGATCGATTTCCACCGCGCGCTTCAACAGCGGGAAAGCCGCCATGGCCCCACTTGTGGTGTGCAGCTTCCAGCCTGCGCTGTAAGCCTCCAGCGCCTCCAGCGATGGGGTCGTCGCCTCATTCAGAGGAGTGTTGTGCTCCTGGATGGTGGTCAGCGACTCACCGACACGATTGCGAAAGCGGCTGGCAATCTGGCTTAGAGTGCTCAGTACATCTTCTTTCCTTGCCGCCTGCGTCTGTTCCTGGTCGAGGACCTCGCCGCTGCGGCAGCTCCTGGCCTCGAGCGTAACCACATATTGGTTTCCGAGAGGAGCAATAGACCCATCAAGGACGGCGGCGCTGCCGGTCCGCTCGCAAACTCCGCGAGCCAGCTCCGGAGTCAGCCGGGCACCTGCTTCTTGGCCCATCAGGCGAAGCGTATGGGCGATGCGCTGATCGGAAATGAGGCTGAGAAAGGGTGATTGCCTGAGCTCAATCGCCAGGCCCTGGCGAAGCGTGTCGTCGAACACGGGGTCGCCGGTGGAGTTGGCGAAATCCGCAAGCACGACCGTGTCTTTTGCGCTAAGGACGGCTCGGCGGGGGGATAGCCACCCCCATAAGCCAGCAGCTACCGCCAATACGATCACGGCGGCGAAAGCGATCCACCTCCAAGGCCTGGTCTCCTTCACTTCGATCTGTACCCGGGAGTGGCTGGCTGCAGCGATCGCGAAGTCCTCGCCGGGCACCAGACGGACATTTTCTGTGAGGCGGTAACCGCGCCCTGGGATGGTGACGATGTAGCGGTGATCCTGGGCGGTCTCACCCATCGCTTTGCGCAGCATAAAGATGTTGCGGCTTAAATTGGCTTCCTCCACAAAGGTGTCCGGCCAGACCGACTTCATCAGGTCGTCTTTGGTGACGATCTCCTGCCCGTGTCGAACTAAGACCAGAAGGATCTGAAACGTCTTGGGTGTGAGTGGGACGGCCACCCCCGCCTTGAGCAGCGTTTCCCGCGCAGGATCCACCCGAAAGGGACCGAACTCATACAGTTCCGGGAGCTTCTGGTTCTCGCTGGAGGCCATTTGAGCCCGAATTCTAGCATGCACAGGGCCGCCCACCGCAGCGGATGCCATCAGTCAGGCCCGCGGTAAGTTGCTCTTGTTTCGGCACTTGTAGGACGAGGAGAAATTATCAGAAGTTTTCAGGCCGCCAGGAAGGACTTTTCGAACAGCTTCCCGGCAATCTTGCTCTCGTTCCGGGCACTTCGCAAAGGAGGCTTTATGGCAAAGCAGACCAAGATCACCATCGAAACCGATTCGTTGTTGATCCTGCGCGGCCGGAGCTCCCTGCGGGCATGGTGTGAGCGATGCGCGGCCGAAGTGGAAATGGTCGCTCTCGAAACTACCGGGGTGATCTCGAACCTGGAACAGCCTGAATTGGAGCAATGGCTCAGTTCAGGCGAACTACATCGATTACAGGCTGCCGACGGCTCAGCGCTGATTTGCCTGAATTCGCTGCTCGCTCGCGTGCAGAAGACAACAACGATCCAGCAGTCAAAGGAGACAAAATGAAGATGCAAACTAAGTTCACCTCTTTATCCCTGGGCCTGGTGGCTTCGCTGGTATCGGCGGCCGCTCCAGCCCAGGCACCGGCTTGCAAGCAACCGCAATACACCGTCACCGACCTTGGAGCTTTGGGAAAAGGCAACTACGCCACGTCGAACGACATGAACAGTATCGGCTGGGTGGCTGGGCAATCGAACCTGGTTCCCAACGGTCCGCAACACGCCTTCCTTTGGTATGGCGCCGGCCCGCTGGTGGACATTGGCACACTGGGCGGCCCCAACAGTGGGGCGGATGGGCCTAACTTGTATGGTGAGGCCGCGGTTGGGTCGGAACTCGCCCTAAAAGATCCT
The DNA here is from genome assembly GCA_963826875.1 of uncultured Acidobacteriaceae bacterium. Lineage (GTDB taxonomy): Bacteria > Acidobacteriota > Terriglobia > Terriglobales > Acidobacteriaceae > PALSA-350. The sequence continues at coordinate 115,975 of CAWGYP010000011.1, forward strand.
GATAACGAAGACTTTTGCGCTTTCGGCACCCATCTCCAGTGCCGCGGCGCCATCTGGCGTAACGGCAAATTGACCGCGCTCCCCAGGCTACCCGGTGGCCGCAATTCCAATGCTTTCGAGGTTAACAATCTGGGGCAGGTGATCGGCTGGTCAGAGAACGGCGTACGTGACTCCACCTGCTCCACGGGAACCCCTTCTCAGGTCTTCCGTTATGAAGTGGTGAGGTGGGATGCGAATGGCCAGATTCACGAGCTCCAGCCGCTCAAGGGCGACACCGTCGCCTTCGCCATGGGCCTCAACGATCGTGGCCAGGCCGTCGGTTCCTCTGGCACGTGCGCCACTCAGGGCTTGCCGCCAGCGGCGGTAAACGGGCTGCACGCTGTGCTCTGGGAGGCCGACGGTACTCCGAAAGATCTCGGGAGGTTCGGAGACCAGAACCACACGATGTCCAACAATGCGTCCAGCATCAACGACCGTGGCGATGTCGTGGGCACATCGGAGGCAAACGACGGCACCGTGCACTCGTTCCTCTGGACCAGGGCAAGGGGCAGGCAAGACCTCGGTACGCTAACGCCGTCGGCCTTTCTGACCGTAGCGGGCTGCTGCAGAACAGTGAACAACCACGATGAGGTCGTCGGTTTTTCCATCGATCCCAACGGGATGAGTGCTTTCGTTTGGAAAGACGGAAAGATGAAGGACCTCAACACACTCATCCCGGCGAACTCAACCTTGCATTTGATGGGCGCGTATTCCATCAACGACGATGGAGAGATTGCAGGCCAGGCTTGTGTGTTGCCGGCTTGTACAGAACTGCACGCCTACCGGCTCTCTCCAAAGCGCTAAAAAGCAACCATGGGTAAGCGGCAGTCGAAGTTCACCGCCTACCCAACCTTTTTCTAACATCGCCGGTGTAGCCCCGGACTTTACAGGCTGTGGAAGAACGCTGGTCCGGGTGTAGCCCCGGACTTTAGTCCGGGGAAGCGGGTTTTCAAACCCGCTTAAACATTGGGCGATAAATTTAGGGCTTTAGCCCTGGTGGCCATGGAATTCGCTGCACATCTACCGATGAACCTTGAAAACCTTAAAACCCCGCCTCAAATACACCAGATACATAGACGGCGCCAACGTGCGATATCTTCGAATCTTTCTCAACAACAGCACTAAGACGCCGCCTCTCAGCATCCAGGCTCTTTTCTTTAGTTGATCGGCGCTTTGTCTTTGCTCCAGCCACGGGGCTTTACGAGGATTCCTGGATAGCGTTGGGGGAAGTCCAAAAGTAAGAAGATATGCATAGCGATCAACGTTTGATACGTTATTAGTAGAGCAATGCAGGGTTCGCTGACCGTGAACGACGCATCCGCCCGCCGGTAGCGGACAACAGACAGACTGTTCGTCACTAAAGCTGACAGCGCACTCAAACGCGTGGGTACGAGGATCGTTATTCAGGCTCCTATGTTCCAAAACTCCCATACGATTGGAGCCTGGAAGATAGATCATGCAGCCATCCTCCGGGCCGACGTCCTGGAGTGGCATCCAGAACGTGAGTTGTGCATGATCATATTCCGGATCTGAATAGGCTTCATCCTGATGCCAGGGAGTACCCGCACCGACGTTTGCCGGTTTCAAAAGAAGAAAGTCACTCAACAGGATGCACTGCGGGGAAAGAAGCTGGTGAGCGATTCGGGTCGCATTGCGCACATAATTTGTTTCCAGCAACTGGCGATGATGGAGGCTGGGATTGTTGATCTGGATCGATCTTAGAACCCCTCGACTATTTGACCCTTCCATGGTGTCGAAAAAGGATCCTTCTTTCTCGCCTGCCCGCCTGTCGACAAGATCCTGCAGTATCTTCCGGATCCCGGCTACTTCATGAGCCGGTGCGATGCTTGTCACGGCGACAAATCCGTTGCTCGCAAAGGAGCGGCGTTCATCGTCAGAAAATGACGTGGTTATGTTCTCAGATGGGGTGTAAGTGGACGCGTTCTCGACAATCATAGGTATTTCCGCCGTTCATAGGTCGATCTAATATCTTCACCCCGGGTTCTACTTATTCGTACCGTAGGACAAACGCTTACCACTTCGGCGCCCAGGATCTTCGAAGGCATCAAAGCTCGGGTTGTGGTTCAGGAGACAATCCGAGCCAAATTCTTGCAGTGAAACTAATACGGAAATGTGTGCCTTGTGGAGCGATGTCTAGCCTAAACGGAAGTACTCGGAAGGCTGGTGACTCTTATAGCAGGCATATTGATTTTATCAATATGTTTTTTCGTACCCAAAACAAGTAATCGGATTTGCGATTACTTCATCCTTCGACGTGGCAAGTTAGCAAACAGGAATATGGGCACAACAGGACGATAGCGATTACAAATGGGTGGCTCAGGTCTCGCTCTTGAGACCTGGGCATTCCCCGCTGTGTCACAGCAGGGAATGCTCTACGATGCAGGAATGAAGATATTGACCGCTGACGAGATGGGGCGCGCGGATCGGGTCACCAGCGCGCGCTTCGGGATCTCTTCCCTTGAGCTGATGGAGCACGCCGGGCGCGCGGTCGCGCGCTTCGTCCTGCGTGAGCTGCCCCAATGCCGGAGCATCGTGGTGCTGTGCGGCAAGGGCAACAATGGAGGCGATGGAATGGTGGCGGCGCGGCATCTGTCAGATGCCGGTTGTGCTGTCTCCGTCTTTCTGCTCGGGGATCCTTCCCAGGTGCACGGTGAGGCGCAAACGATGCTGGAGCGTCTTCCCATGGCGCCGATCACCGTCATGGCGGAAGCCGATCTGTATAGCACCGGCGGCGAAGCTCTCCTTGCGGGTGCCGAGCTGTTCCTCGACGCTGTACTGGGAACAGGCTTTCATCCCCCGTTGCGTGGTCTGGCCATCGAAGGCCGCAAACTGCTGGAGCGTTATGCCCGCACCCCGGTGGTCGCAGTGGATCTACCGTCGGGCTGGGATGCGGACTCGCGGCAATTCTTTTCCCCCGAAGCCTACCGCGCCGATGCCGTGGTAACCTTTACCGCGCCCAAGCTGGCCCATGTTTCGGGAGTGCTCACCCGCGGACCGATCGTCGTAGCTGCTATCGGTTCTCCGGCCGAGGCGATCGAGTCCGATACCGGCCTCCGCTGGGCTGGAACGGCCAAGGCAATCGCGGATCGCCCTCGCCCCGCGGATTCCAACAAAGGCCGGTTCGGCCACATCCTCGTCATCGGCGGAGCCCGAGGCAAGTCCGGTGCTCCCTCCATGAGTTCGGTCGCCGCCCTGCGGACCGGCGCCGGCCTGGTCACCGCTGCGGTTGCTCAATCCATTTTGCCTACCGTCGCCGCGGTCGCTCCGGAGCTAATGACCATGGCACTCCTGGAAGGAGACAAGGGCGAAATCTCCAGCCGCAACCTCGAAGCCGCGCACCTGGATCCAATTCTCGAAAAGAAATCGGTCATCGCCATTGGCCCGGGCATGGGCCAGGAGGAGGAAGCGGTCAACTTTTTCCTTGGTCTGCTTGCGCGAACCAAAGTGCCCATCGTCATTGATGCCGACGCACTCAATGCGCTGGCTGCGCATCCCGGACATCTGAATGGTCGTGGCCGGCTCATGGTTCTGACCCCGCACCCGGGCGAAATGGCCCGGCTGGCAGGCCTGAGCATCCACGAGGTCGAGGCGGATAGGGAAGGCCTGGCGCGTCGCTTTGCCACCACCCACTCCGTGACCCTGGTGTTGAAAGGATGGCGTACCCTGATCGCCCATCCCGATGGGCGCATTGCCATCAATACCACCGGCAACCCAGGCATGGCCAAGGGTGGCAGTGGAGATATTTTGACTGGGATCGTCGCCGCCATGATCGGCCAATATCCCGGCCAGCCTGCCGAGGCCGTCGAGGCCGCCGTGTATCTTCATGGATTGGCAGGCGATTTTGCTGTACGTTGGCAAGACCAACACACCATGTTGGCTATGGATACCGTGTCGCATCTGTATGAGGCATTCCGCTTCCGGACCGAGGACCCGGGCGGATATGTTTGGTTACAAGGAATTCCTGGCATGTTGAAGGAGCAAGAATGACCGTTCGACGATTCGTCAGCAACAGCAGCAGGGAAACCATCGCCATCGGCGGAGAAATAGCCCATCTGCTGTCATCGCCTATGCTGCTCTTTCTTCGTGGAGACCTGGGTGCGGGTAAAACCACGCTGGTGAAGGGAATCGCGCAGGCCCTGGATGCAGCCGATCCGGATGAAGTGACCAGCCCCACCTTTACCCTGGTTCACGAGTACGACGGCAGGCGCCGGGTTGGCGGCCGGGACCACGAAATCAAGCTCTACCACATAGACCTTTACCGTATTCCGGACGAGCGTCAGCTGGAAACCATCGGCTTTGACGAGCTGGCCACGGAAGACGCCATCTTGCTGGTGGAATGGGGCGAGAAGTTTCCCAGCGTGGTCAAGCGCAGCGACGGCGAAATTCTGATCGAGCATGCCGGCGGCGACACCCGTAATATCACGCTCAAACTGAAGCAGAAGGAAACCAACCCTTAAAGCATCTGTTGACGTCTGCCGCAGGCTTTGCAGGCAGCAGCAAATCCTTCTGGGAAGGGCACGGCTTCAAAGGCTTCGCAAAACTCTGATCCGGGGTGTAGCCCCGGACTTTTAGTCCGGGGAAGCGGGTTTTCAAACCCGCTTCAACACTCGGGTACATAAAATTCTGGGCTTTAGCCCTGCTGGCTGCTTCTCAAGCGGTTCACTACTTTTTCCGCAGCATCTTCAGCCGTGCCGCACAGATCCGAAAAATCATTTGGGCGTGAATTCTCAACTGCGGCGGCGCGCGCAAAAAACCCCTGTTGTTCTTGGATGTTTGTTCTCTTTCTTTGCGGCTTGTCCGCGGTTGCCCCCCTCTTTCAGTTCCATCCACCAGCAAAAGAAAACCGGAGTTGGCAGGGCCAACTCCGGGCAGGAAGTGATTGCTACAGTGATTGTTACTCAGGAGGAAAAGTGAACAGGCCCATCAGATCGTCGATGGCTGGACTGTTCGTCGGAACATACGGGCTAGCCGCGCTGGCAATCGGGTTGGGGAAGTTGTCGCGGCTGCGGCTGGTGACGGTAGGAATCGCCCAGTTGGCCTCGATGAACTTCAGGATAGACACGTGGTCAGAATAGTTGTGGTTGATGACCCCGCCCGTGGCATAGGGAGAAACAACCATAAGTGGGATACGGGTGCCGTCGCCGAAGTAGTCCAGCGGCTGAACGTATCCGGAGTCGTAGTAGCCGCCGCCTTCATCAAAGGTGATAAAGATCGCGGTGTCTTGCCACAACGCCGAATTGGCCTGGACTGCATCGACAATTTTCTTGGTGAACCCTTCGAACAAGTTGAGCTTGGAGGAAGATGGGTGTCCATCGACCAGTCCACTCGGTTTGACGATAGAGACCGCCGGGAGAGTTCCATTCACGATGTCGCTGTACAGATTCGCAGTGTCCTGGATGTGGGCGGTGCGAACAGCGGCGTTGGCCATGATGGAAGTGTCGTACTGGAACGGGTTGCAAATGTTGCAGTACTCATCCGTGTTTGCACCGATGGCGTTGTAGTTGAGCTGATAGGGATCGGGAACATAGTTGTTCCACTGGTCGCCATAATATTTCCATGAAATGTTATTGGCCAGCAGGTCGTCCCCGATGCTGGGAACAGAGGATGGTGGAATGGTGAATACCGTGTTGTTGGCATTGGTATCGGTAAAAGCGTTGTTGCCATTGCCGAAGTATCCCGGGTTGTAGTTGTTGAGCAGGTAGTAGTGGCCCTTCTCACACCTGGGATCGATCGGCGTCGAGAGCGACTTCAGATAATTCGTGATGGGAGCAACCCCGGGTTGGGTGGTGTCTGCGCAGTTCGTGTAAGAGCCGCCGCCGTAAGATGCTGCGCCATAGGAGCCGCCGCCATAACCGTCTTCCGTATACCAGTTGTTGGTAGAGGCAGCCGGATTTGGGTTCTCAACCTCATCTACGATACCGGCGTTGGGCGTTCCCGCCGCGACCGTAACGTTGTGAGGAGGGGTGGCTGGGTTGCCCTTGCCGTCGCTGAACCAGATCGCGTCGCCGTGCCCGAACATGATGTGGTTCGCGCCCGTCCCGCCGTCCACCGACTGGTGAAAGTTGTCACTCATCGCATAGGTGTCCGCGAGGTACTTGAAGTAAGGCGCGTCACCATTCTGCACGTTATAGAAGCCCATGGCGGTTGAACCTTCGCCAGTGGTCGTGGCATTGGGTGAGTAGTTTGTACTAAAGTTCGCCGGCTGCTTTAGTCCGTTGGTGCCGGCGCCTACGGTTGTTTCCACAAAGGGAAACAGCGCGGCGTCGCAGCCAGAAGGATTGATGGCGCTCGCGTGAGCGATGCTGCAATCCAGCTGCTGCCACATTTGGTAGAAACGGTGCACTGGGCTGGCCGCGTACGAGTTGTAGGTAAACATCGCTTGATTGGTCAGCTGAAATGGTCCGGGAGGGAGTGCATTCACGTTGGTGATGCGTGTATCGGGAACCTTACCTTTCAGACCTGAACCGCCGGTCACCAGGTAAGCATAATAGTCCAGGGGCAGCCCGTTTTCGGATGCCACCGCCACATCGAGGTCGTCGTCTTTCACGTAAGAAGTTACAGGCCCGCCATTCAGCGGGGCGGGAAGCACGGAATAAGAACTGGTCACTGGGCTTAGCAGATAGTCGTCGGGCGCTTTATTGGTGGCATTTTTCTGTTCTGCGAGCGGAAAATTCGGGCCGGGTGTGCCATCAGCGTTCACGATTCCTTCAGAAAGTAGATTATTGACCGTCTGGCCATTCTGCGGTACGTAGGTCGCGAAAACGTGATCGAAGCTACGGTTTTCACCAATGATGACGATCACGTGTTTGATAGGCGTGGTGGTCGCGTTGTCACGTGATGGCGGAGTATCTGTCTGGCCGGCAGCGAACGCGCTGCCACAGGCCAGCTGTAAGATCATCGTTGCTATCAGCCCCGTCTGTGCGGCCTTTGCGGCTCCAGACGCGATTTGTTTTGCAGTCATACTTCCTCCTGAGGCGGAGCTCTTGAACGTTCACCGTTTGCCGGACACACGAAGGCCGCGAGATGTGGCTCTCTTTTTGACGGGTAACCACATCTGGTTTTTGCTTCGGTGAACAGCTAGAGTGAATTGTTTTGCTACGACCCCGTCCGAGGAATAGGCGCGTTAAATTAACGTTGCATCTTTATTAAGTAAACACGCCGTGAATTATGTGTGAGGTGCTGAAAATAACATTGCATAATCTTGCTCGCCGCTAAGTCGAGTAATTCTTACTAACTAATTTTTGCCGGCGCGGAATTCCTTACATGGTGCTGCGCCGTTACTTGCGCTGTTACCTGCGATGTTACCTCCGCTGCACCGCGTGCCCGCATTGTTCTCCGAAGCCGGTGGTGACGCCGGCTCCACGCGTATGGACCCCATCATCCCCTTGTCCTCGTGCTCCAGAAGATGGCAGTGATACACGAATGTGCCCACGATGTTGGGGTCACGAAAATCCATGCGCACGCGAATGCTCGGATATGCAAGCGTGTGGCCGTTGAAGTACGGCACGTTCACCGTGTCGCGCAAAAAATCTTCACTGACAGGCCTGCCCATATATTCGAGCAGTAGAAAGTGCAGTTGATGAATGTGGAACGCGTGCAGCTCTTGCGAGCGGTTCTCTATGATCCAGTCCTCCACCGTCCCCTGTTGGGCAACGATGTCTGGGATGTCCGAGCTCATGTCGAACATCTTGGGTTCCTTTCCATCCACAGTCAGGTAGAACTCAACTGCGCTGGTAGGATCATTCGGATCGACCAATTTTTCAGAAAAATACAAGTGGCGTACCCGCACTGGGGACACAGTCGCAAGCCATGCTTCGCTTGGTGGTGGCAGAGGTTCAGGGGAGCTCTGCAACTTCGATCTGGATTCTGGTGCCTTCTCTGACGCGACAATCTTCGCCAGCATGCGGTTGGGATCGTTTTCGCCGCCGGGGCCGGTGTCCACGGTTCTCGTGACCAGCAACGCGTTCGCGCCTTCCGATGGACCCGTCACGACAAATTCCGCTCGGGCGCCCGGCGGCAGGGCGATATGCGTCTGCGGATCAACAGATTCTTTCAGGGAGTCATTCTGGTTCATGGGAACTCCGTCCATGGCCACCAATCCGAGCGGTTGTGGCAAACGGTTGAAAAGCACCGCAAGATTGAGATAGGTGATGGCCGAAGCATTCAACACCCGCCAAAGCTGCTTTTCTCCAGGCCTCATCTCGATGGTTGCGGGAGGATAGTCCGGGTAGGGAACCGGCACGTAATTGATGGAGAGATCCTTCGCCGGTTTACCGAAGCCGGTGCCGTTATTGGCTGCGTCTCCGTCGCGATCAATCATGAACTTCGGCACCACCGGTTCTGATCTAGCCGGAGGAGCATTGGGATTAACAAGGTCCAGATCGCGGATAATAAACACTCGCTCCGGTAAGCCGGCTGCGGCCTTCTTGGCACGCTCGATTCCTTCCACAATCAGCGCCCCGGAGGCTCCTCCGAGCAGCTGCTGTTTACTGAATCCGTGGATGTGGGGGTGATACCAATAGAGCCCCGGAGGTTCGTCCGCTGGTATGCGAAAGCGATACTCAAAAGGTGCATCGCCCGGTTGCACGGACGTTTTCATCACGTCGTCCTGATGACAAACCGGTGGAATGGTAAGACCGTGGAAGTGGAGATTGGTCGAGACGGGGCTCATCATCCCGCTGGTGCAGGGGTTGGGGGAAGCATGCGCATGCGCGTGCATAGGCGCGGTATTTCCGCCGCTCGTGTCGGTCAAGGCATTGGTCAGATGAAGAACGACCAGGTCGCCGGGATGCACTCGCAGGTTAGGCGATTCGTGGCCGGCTGCATCGGTGTAGCAGTAGCGCACGGATCCGTCTGCCTGCGCGGCATTGCTCGCGGTGAGTTGCGCTTCCAGAACACCATTTTGGCTGCGCAGGTCTTCTGGTTCTTCGACGATGCTCCCGGGTTCTGGTCGAGAACAGACGCTCTCGGCTCTAGCACTCCAGGGTGCCAGGGATAAAAGGACCACAGCGGCCCATACAAATTTTGTCATTCAACAAATAGTTTTCGACATTGACGTTAACCTGGCGTGAATCCGAGGATGTTTTGTTCCGCGAAACCACATCGCACTACTCGGCACTTAGGGCCACCATCGGGTCCACATGAGTCGCCTTCCATCCCGGACCGAACGCTGCAGCCATTGCGGCAATCAATAGCACCACGGACGCCGTTCCCAGGCTCACCGGGTCCAGCGGACTCACTCCCACAAGCATGCTGGTGATCATGCGTGCCAGGACCAAACTCAGCAGCAGCCCGAGACCTATTCCGCAACCGGCTAACATCGCGGCGTGCTTCAGAACCGCGCGGAGGATGCTGCCCTTTTCTGCACCAAACGCCATGCGTATACCAATCTCGAAAGTACGTTGGGTCACGGAATATGCCATGGTTCCATAGACGCCGAGCGTCGCCAGCAACAAACCGACCCCGGCGAACGAGGACACCAGGGCCGCACGGAAGCGTTCCGTGGTCATCGACTGGTTGACCATGGCATCCATGGTGGTAAAGCGCAAAGCAATTTGCGGATTTGCTTGCATGATCTTCTCGCGCACCGCGTTCATCAAGGTCAGCGGACGCACCTGCGTTCGCAGCACGATATGAATCTGGTTGGCATAGAACGGATGCTGAGCCATGGGCATGTACAACGTGGGTCCGGGCTTCTCCGCGGGAGACTCCTGACGCACATCGCCGGCCACCCCGATGACCGTCATCCATTTGTCCGAATCGAGCCCGCATTGAATTTGTCTGCCGATGGGATCCGAGTTGCCGAAGCTTTGCCTGGCAAGAGATTCGCTGATGATGGCGACGAACTGGCTGCTGTCCAAATCACCTGAACTGAAGTCGCGTCCTCGCTTGAGTGGGATGCCCATAGTTTGAAAATACCCAGGACTGGCAACGCTCCAGTTGGCCCATGGTGCATGATCATGATCGATGGGTGGTCCGCCGCTCACGCTGTAGTTACCATTCGAGCCATACGTGCCGGTGGGCAGACCCATGATTCCGGCAACGTGCGTCACACCCGGCAACTGAGCGAGGTGGAGGAATAGCTCGTCGTACTGCCGTACTACGCCCAGCGCGTCTTGTTCGGAATGCGCCGGCGCATCCGCCTCGACTACCAGGAGCTGTCGTGTCTCAAAGCCCAGGTCGCGTGTGAGCAGGTTTGCCATGGTGTGCAGCAGGAGTCCGGCGCCCACGGCCAGAACAAAGGTTGCTGTCACTTCCGCCACCACCAGGCCGTCGCGAAGCAACGATGCACCGGGGCGCGACAAGCCGCGAGAGCTATCCTGCTTCAGCGCATCGGCAGGATTGACCTTCGCCGCCCGGCGCGCCGGCAGCAGGGCCGACACCAACGTAGTGGCCAGGGAAAGCCCCAGAGTGAACGCCAGCACCCATCCGTTGAGATGAATCTCAGTAGCCCGAGGCAGCGTCTCCGGCGCGATTGCCAGCAGCCCATGCAGGGCCGGTATGGCGAGCCCCACTCCACAAATCCCGCCAAGGAGCGAAATCAGCAGGCTCTCAAGGACCACTGGCTGCATCACCTGCCGGCGCGAGGAACCAAGCGCCTGTCTGATCGCAAGTTCTTGCTGCCTCTCCATCGAGCGCACCAGTTGCAGATGGGTGACGTTGACGCACGCGATCACCAGGATCAGCGCAACCGTAGCCCAGAGAAGCAGGAGCGTGGGGCGGGTCTCCCCGGTCAGGGCCTGCTGCAAGGGCAACAGCACTATTTGCTTGTGCGCGTTGTCGACCGGATAGGCGATCTCAAGCCGGCGCGAGATTCCGTCGAGCCCAGTTTGTGCCGCCTGGAAGCTGACGCCCGGTTGCAGGCGCGCGACTGCTTTGTAATTGAACGCATTGCGAGACTGCGACTCAGGTCGCAACGGAAAGGCTTCCCACACCTGCGTTTGGTTGGGGAAATCGAAGGACCCGGGAAGTATCCCAATGATCTGCAGAGCTTCGTTCTCGACCTTGATCGTCTGGCCCAGCGCAGCTTGTGCGTCGCTGAAGTTGTCCCGGGCAAATTGCTCGCTGATCATGACTGCCCGATGCGCATCGGCATTGGTAAAAACACGTCCGGCAATGGGGTGCAAGCGGAAGACTTCGGCAAAATTGCTATCGACGGCAGCCAATGCCGTGAACACTGCGTGGTCTCGCAACTGAACGCCCAGGCTGCCGCTGGAGTAGAGGCTCACTGCCTCGAAGCTTGAATCCTGTTCACGTACATCGCTGCCATCCAGACCAGTGACCCGAAGGCTGGTATGTCCACTGTTGGTCCAGCGCGTATTGAGAACGGCAATTCGCCCCCCGTCCTGATAGGGCAGCGGCGCTATCAGAATGGATTGCACAACCGTAAAAATGGCGGTGTTTGCACCGATTCCCAGCGCCAGGGTCAAGATCGCAGTGGTAGCGAACAACGGATGCTTCCACAACTGCCGCAGCGCAAAGCGAAGGTCTCCGAGGAAACTTGTAATCGCATTCTCCCAACCATAAGAACGCACCTGCTCCTGGACACTCGTCAGGCTGCCGGATTCCAGCCGTGCGGCGCGCTTGGCGTGTTCTGCAGAGAGTCCGCGCGATTTCCAATCCGCAGTCGCTTCCTCGAAGTACTGTTCCACTTCGTCGGCAACCTCCTGATCCCGCTGGGATCGATGGAACAGACTGCGTAGACCGTAGGCCAGCTGGCGCCACATGTTAAGCCTCCGTTCTGAGAAGCCGGGCGATGGCCGATGCCCGGCGGCTCCAGTCTGCGGTTTCCACTTCCAGTCGCTTCATCCCGGCGCGCGTCAATGTATAAAACTTGGCTCGCCGCGAGTTGGCTGTCTGACGCCACTCTGCGCCCAGCAATCCAGCACGCTCGAGCCGCTGCAATGCAGTCAGCAGCGATCCTGGATTGACCTTGAAAACACCACGTGAGACTTGTTCCACCCGGCGGGCGATGCCAAACCCGTGCATGGGCTCGAGGCTCAGCGTCTTCAAAATGAGCATGTCGAGGGTGCCTTGGATGACGTCTGTATTGGGGTCGACCATATGCAGGTGACGCTACGCTCGCTCCATATGATTGTCAAGATGTGATCGTCAAATTGAGCTGCATCCGTTGTTTGACTGCCGTCTTTCACGTTCATACAATCCCGGGATGTACAGGGGAGCACAAGACATGACGGATGCGGAGATGTTCTCGCTTGCCGGCAGGACGGCCATTGTTACCGGTGCTGCGGCCGGGATCGGGGAGGCGATTGCGATGCGGCTCGCGGGTGCGGGAGCGACCGTCGCCGTCGCCGACGTGAATTTATCCGGAGCGCAGCGAGTCGCTGCCGCTCTTCCCAATCGTTCCTTTGCCATCGAAGCCAACGTCGCGGACGCGGCCTCGGTCGCCCGGGCTGTGGAGCAGGTATTGCAGCAGACGGGCAAGATCGACATCCTGGTAAACAATGCGGGCATTGCCGGTCCGGCCGCCTTCATCTGGGAGCAGACAGATGAGGACTGGCAGCGCAACATCGCCATCAATTTGACCGGCGTATTCAACTTCTGCCGGGCCGTCGTTCCCCACATGCGCAGCCGATCCTACGGCCGGATCGTAAATATCGCTTCGATCGCCGGCAAGGAAGGCAATCCTCGCATGACCCCTTATTCGGCAACCAAAGCCGGAGTCATCGGGCTTACCAAGGCGTTGGGTAAAGAAGTGGCCACGGACGGCATTTGCGTGAACGCAGTCTCGCCTGCGGTGGTCCAGACCCAAATACTTGATCAACTCACTCCCGAGCAGGTTGCTTACATGACCGACAAAATTCCCATGCGGCGCACCGGGAAACCCGAGGAGATCGCCAACGTCGTTCATTTTTTGGCCAGCAGTGAATGTTCCTTCGTGACCGCGCAATGCTACGACGCGAGCGGAGGCCGGGCGACCTACTAACAGAATATACTTCGATCGTAATGCTTTGGAGCGTTTCATGAACCGTCGGCAGTTCCTGGGTACCACCGCGGCGGCAGCAATGGCTTCTGCTGCGCCGTTCTCCCCATCGTCATCCGCGCAGAGCGGGCAATCCACACCGGTAAAAAAGTTGCCCATCGGTGTATTCGATCCTCCTTTTAACAAGCTTTCTCTGGACGAGATGCTGGACAAGTTTGTCAGCCTTGGTATTGAAGCAGTGGAGGTCGGGGCGGCTGGGCCTAACGGATCACCGCACTGCCCGCGCCCGGAGCTGGTGGCAGACCCCGCCAAGGCGCGGGCCTGGAAGAAGAAGTTTGATGACCGTGGTATTCCGGTCATGACCCTGAGCTGCCACAACAATGCGCTCTATCCAGACGCAGCCAAGGCAAAGGAGGCCACGGATCAGTTTCGTCAAACCATTCAGCTGGCCGGTATGCTGGAGATTCCGACGGTCGTGGGTTTCTCCGGTTGTCCGGGTGGTTCGGCAACCGACACGGTTCCTAATTGGGTTATTTATGACTGGCCGCCGGAGCACGGGGCTGCTCTTCAGTGGCAGTGGAAGGAGCGTGTGATCCCGTACTGGCAGGAGACGGCGAAGTTTGCCCGCGAGCATGGTGTTCATCGCATCGCCCTCGAGATGCATCCGAACTTTGTGGTCTACAATCCGCGCACGCTCATGCGTCTGCGCGAGGCGGCGGGGGAGGAGATCGGCGCCAATTGCGATTTGAGCCATCTTTTCTGGCAGCAATGCAATGCGGTGGAGGTCATCCGTTTTCTCGGCAAGCAGGGAGCGATCTATCACGCGCACATGAAAGACACGGCCTTCTTCCCCCGGAATGTAGACCGCTTTGGCGTCTTGAATTTCGGCAAGAAGGATGATCGCGAGGCGTCAGAGTTCTTTCGCGCGGTCGGCTACGGGCATGGTGCGAGCGCGTGGAAAGACATCATCGCCGCCTACATGGAGGTTGGCTACAACGGGATGCTGAGCATCGAAAACGAAGACCCCATCCTAAGCGGAGAAGTCGGAGTGCAGCGCTCGTTAGCCGTCCTCAAGAATGTCCGCGAAGAGCTACTAACAAACCAGCCCAACCCAGGCTAGCCGCAGGCTGGTGTAGCCCCGGACTTTAAGTCCGGGGGAGCGGGTTTTCAAACCCGCTTAACGTTGGGCGATAAAATTCGGGTTTTAGCCCTGGTGGCTACCTCTGAAGCGGTTTGCGACTTTTTCCGCAGCTTGTTTAGCCCTGGTGTCTGTAATCGCCAAAGCAAAACGTGGGTTTAGATCCTGCGTGAGAACGCGGTTATTGTGGAAGGGCACGGCTTCAGCCGTGCCGTAAATAGCACGGCTATGCCCGGCTTTAGCCGCTGAGGTACGCTTTTCTTTCCTCTAAATATAAGCCCTCACCCGCGCATGTGCTCCAGCTCAGCGCTGGCGAACGCTACGACGTTATACCCACAATCCACGTACAAAACCTCCCCGCTGATTCCCGAAGAAAGATCCGACGCCAGAAACAACGCGGCCTTGCCCACTTCCGCAGGCTCGATATTCCGCTGAAGCGGAGCTCGCGCAGCGTGCACCTTAAGCATTTCACTAAGCCCACCAATCCCCCGCGCGGCGAGAGTCTTGATGGGACCGGCGGAGATCGCATTCACACGGATCTTTTGCCCGCCAAGATCGGCAGCAAGATACCGTACCGTGGCCTCAAGCGCAGCTTTCGCAACCCCCATCACGTTATAACGTGGCACCACCTTCTGCGACCCATAGTAAGTCAGAGTCATGATGCTGCCGCCATCGGTCATCAGCGGCGCAGCCCCACGGCTCAAGGCGATAAGGGAATACACGCTGATCTCGTGAGCGATGCGAAACGCATCGCGGCTGGTCAATAGAAAATCATTTTGCAGCGCTTCCGCAGGAGCAAAGGCAACCGAGTGCACCAGGGTGTGAAGTTTCCCATAGCGCTCCTTTAGCTGTGCAAAGACCTGGTCGATCTCTTCGTCGCTCGAAACGTCGCACTGGAAAACAGCGGAATCCGGCAGTTCCCCAGCGAGGGCTTCCGCTTCCGCACGGAGGCGTTCATTCTGGTAGCAAATAGCAATCTGCGCTCCGGCCGCGGAAAGCTTTTGGGCAATGGCCCAGGCGATACTGCGCTTATTGGCCAGGCCGAATACGACTGCCGTCTGACCCTTGAGATCTGTCATCTGGTTAGGATATATCAGCCACCCAGGTCGACCAGTTCCACCTCGTCGATCGCGCTGCCTAAAAACCGGGCACCCAGCCGTTGGAACTTGGTCACCGAATCCGTAGCAAAGAAACGGCAGTGGCAGCGCTGCCCAGACACACCGGAATGACTGCCAAGCATTCGGGCCGCCTGGCTGGCGGTCGCCTGGGCCGAATCAATCACCCGGATTGCGGGCGCAACCGCCGCTTCCATCATTGGGCGTAGCAGCGGGTAATGTGTGCAACCCAGCACCAACGTGTCCGGATCGAGTTCTGCTTCCTGCGCCTGCTCCAGCAACTCAGTGAGGTAAATCCTGACCACTTCGGCCGTGACCGGATGATCGACCCAGCCTTCTTCCACCAGCGGAACAAGCAGGGGGCAGGCCTTCTCGACCGCACGCAGGCCTCGCTCTCTACAGGCCCCGGCGTAAGCATGGCTGGCAATAGTTGCGTCCGTGCCGATCACCAGGACCTCCCGCGTCTTCGACGAGCCGGCCGCCTCGTCAGCTCCGGTCTCAATCACCCCTAGAACCGGCACCGCGGTGGAACCGCGAATCTCTTTCAGCGCCAGCGCGCTGGCAGTGTTGCAGGCGATCACCAAAAACTCCGCACCCTGGTCGAGTAGAAAGCGGGTGCTCGAAAGCGCATAGCGCACGATGGTGGCGCGGGATTTCGACCCATAGGGCAGCCGCGCCGTGTCACCCAGGTAGAGGAACTCCGCTCCCGGCAGCAAAGGCAACAGCGCCCTTAGCACGGTCAACCCTCCAAAGCCCGAGTCGAATACGCCGATCTTCACAGATGTTTTACTCCAGGGGCATCGGAAGCCAGATACACCCGGGTTAGATCGGCATGGCCGGCAAGGGTATCGCGCGGCTGGCCATCCACCAGAAAACGAACCTGCGTGATCTGGGGAAAGTTGGCGTGCAGAGTACCGATGATGGAAAGCAGGGTGAGCGTCTCCGGCTCGATCCCGGAAGGGTGGGCTTCGACAAACGATCCGCTCAGGTCGACCACGGCTACCGTCCCCGGGACGACCTGGTTGGCCTCAAGCGGAAGCTTCATGAAGAATATTTCGTTCACACCTTTATTCGTGGCAATCGGGTGCTTGGAGTTTGGCTTTGCATACTGAACAATCAGGTGCTGCAAAATGACATGCGCGCGCGCATTGGCATCGACCGGCAGCGCCAGATTCTGATACGCGGTTTGAACCGACCCGTCCATATCATTGGCAACCATCAGGGTTACACTCTGCACCGGTCTTCCCGCAGGAGGGTTGAGCGGGCTGGTTTCGGCGGATGCGAGCAGGCGGTCCATGGCCTTCTCACGCATACGGATCAGGACCACTGCCATGAGCACGGAACTGCCCAGCAGGATCCAGAACAAGATGCGCTGCCCGCGGGAAATCATGGCTGCTGTCTCCAATCGCGCTGCCATTGTTCAACGGCCGCGGCCAGGGCGGCTACGATCCTGTCCTGGTATCCAGGGTCAGAGAGCGCGGTTACCCTGCCGGTACCGTACAAGGGTGCGAACTCTACCACTACCGCGGGGCAGGTAAAGCTGTCCAGTGGCTGCAGGGCGGTGCGGCCCAGGGTCACGGGAATCTCCGCGTGGGTCATGGCGGAGTCGAATTCCGAGGACAACCGCAAACTCTGCTCGGCATACGCGCCCTGGGCCGTATCCCAGGGCAGAAAACGAGTCACCGGAACAGGCGTCAACGAAGCCGTAAAGAGATGCACGCCGCTGCCGCTGGTGGTGGCGTGCAGACTGATGCAGGCCGCCGCGCCGACATGGTTAGCCGTCTCAGCACGATTGACCGCGGGCAGGGTGGTATCGGATTCCCGGGTAGTGACCACGGAAATGCCGTGCGCCGCCAGGGTCGAGCGCAAACGCACCGATAACGTCAGGTCAAGGTCTTTTTCCAGCAACCGGTCAGACAATCGTGCGCCCGTATCAGAGCCCCCATGAGCCGCGTCAATCACCACCGCAAACCGCGGCGCCGGGCGAACGGTAGCAGGGGCAGACGGGGGGGCATTCGAAGTTGCCTGAGCACCGGCCGCCCAGGGAACCAGAAAAAGCGCGATCGCGAGGAGGCCGTGCCCCCGCTCAATCCAACGCATAGATGGCAAGACCGCTCAGGAGTTTGGGATAGAAGTCAGTGGACTTCTGGGGCATGACATCGCCCGCGAAGGCAACTTCACGCAACTGACCCAGGGTGATGGGGTTAGTCAGGAAAGCCACGTCGGCTTCTTCCCGCCAGATCTGCTCCATCGCTTCGCCGGCATCCCGCACATAGCGCAGGTTCTGTTGCTCGCGGATCGCCTCCGCGGTGATGCCCAACAATTGCTCCAGCACCAGCGAATGCAGCTGGGTCAGATCCAGCCTTCGCTGCCGCTCGGGAAGCCTGGCCAAAGCCTGGGCCACCGCTTCCGGTTTGGCCTTGAGCAGGTGATAGCCGAGCCGGGTTATGGCCACAAAGGCCGTACCTGTTTGCCGGGCCAGCAGCCTGGTCAGGGCGAGCGCATCTTCCGCCGTCACGGACTGCACGTGGAAAAACTCCTTAGCCTGCTCCAAAAACGCCGCCGGAGAAAAACCCTTCAGCCCGAAAACAACGCGATGAGTCGGGAGAATGGTGATGCCGGCCGAATCCATGTTGACGAAGGTCATCATGACGGCGGCCTCGGGGAAGGGAGGCTGGGGCGTGGTGTTGGCCAGGTTCCGCTCCGTCCGGGCGACGGTGGGTGGTGCATGCTCGATCGAATACTTGAGGGCTGTCTCATACCGGTGGTGGCCGTCGGCGATGATCAGCTTCTTATCTTCCATGGCCCCCAGCAGGATGTTGATGGTGCTCATATCGCTGACCTTCCACACCCGATGGGTCACCCCATACTCGTCGGTTACTTCGATCTCGGGTGCAGTCTTACCGGAAAACAGGATCTTTTCTGCGGTCAGAGCCGGATCCGAATAGAGCATGAAGATCTGTCCGAAGTGCGACCGCGTGGCGCGCAGCAAGTTCAGGCGATCGGACTTAGGCTTGGAAAGCGTTTGTTCGTGGCGAAACACCACCTGCTGGCCGTAATCGCATAGTTCGCCCAGGGCGATAAATGCGCGCCGCTCGTGAATCTCTCCATCTCCGCCGGGCACGGTGAAACGCTGGGAATAGGCGAAGATGCAGGCGTCCTTTTCCTGCGCCAGCACCCCCATCCGCCGCCAGTCAGCAAAATCGCGGGCGGCGCGGGTGTAGACGTCATTGCTTCCCGGCTCGTCAAAAAGCTCGGGTAAGCCGAGGATGATGCGGACCAGGTTGTAGATGCTGCGCTGGTAGTAAGCCTGCTGCATGGCGGGTGTAATCTTGTCGTAGGGCTGGGTTACGACGTCTTCTACGCGTACCATGCTGGGGTTGTAACGCAACGCGCGGAAGGGATAAATTCGGGCCATGCTCGGGGGTTTCCAGCTCCATACAGCGGCAACCACAGTCGCTGCCAATTGCTTTGCTCTCTTATACCTGCCAGATTGTACCTGACAGAAAGAGCCTCGCCGGCGCTGGATAACGCTCCCGCCCCATAGGAAGCAACACCCATTGCGAGGTAGTTATATGAAACCCGCAGACGATTATGGGAATCCAGGGTCAAACCTAACGTGCTACCATCCTGCACACGACAACTGGGACACGGGGGCTGGAACTATGGCGCTCACCATCGAGCGCAGAATGGGGACGAGGCTGGGCGGGTGGATGACGGTGAAGGCTGCCATTGCGCTCGGCCTTTTGCTTGGGCTCGGGGTCTCTCAGGTCTGCTTGGCACAGGATCCCCTGAACGACGTTCATGTGCAACCCCCGCCGCCGGCTCCCGTCGCACCCATCGACGGCAAAACGCCAGACGCAAAGCCAGACGCCAAAGTACCAGTTCCACTGGAAGGGAAAAAGGCGCTCAGCGCGCGGCCCAACGAGCGCCTGCGGGTGGACGTAAACCTGGTTCTGGTGCCGGTCACGGTAACCGATCCACTTAATCGTCTGGTAACTGGCCTGGAGAAACAGGACTTTTTCGTCTACGAAAACAATGCTTTGCAGAAGCTCAAGAGTTTCTCTTCCGAGGATGCGCCGGTCTCGATTGGCATCATCTTTGATCTGAGCGGCAGTATGACCGACAAGATCAACCGTGCCCGGAACTCGATCCTGGAATTTCTGCGCACCGCCAACCCGCAGGATGAGTTCTTTGTCATTGGCTTTAACGACCGGCCCGAGCTGATTACGGACTTCACCAACAATATCGATAACATTGAGGCTCGCCTGCTCACCGTAAAACCCGGGCACAGGACCGCTCTGCTGGACGCCATTTATTTTGGGTTGAACAAGATGAAGCAGGCCAAAAATGAGCGCAAGGCGCTGCTGGTGGTCTCTGACGGAGGCGACAACCGCAGCCGCTATACCGAGAGTGAGGTGCGCTCCGTGGTTCGCGAGTCTGACGTCCAGATCTACTCCATTGGCATCTTCGATCAGTACGCGCCAACGCGCGAAGAGCAACTGGGGCCCATCCTGCTGCACGATGTCAGCGAGGAGACGGGCGGACAGCTCTTTCGCGTGGACGATCTGGCCGACATGGCCGACATCGCAACCAAGATCAGCGCCGAGCTACGTAACCAATATGTACTTGGGTATAAATCAGACGACCTCAAACGGGACGGGAAGTGGCGTAAATTGAAGGTAAAGCTGGTCCCGCCCGAGGGGCTGCCCCAGCTTACAGTTCACGCCCGTACCGGATACTATGCGCCTTTGCAGTAAACGGCTTTTCCTGCTATCGATTGCCTTGCTTTGCAGCCTGCCAAGCCCTGCCATGGCGCAAGAGCCGGCGTCTACCCCGTTCAGGCGGAAAAACAACGTCCTCTGAACGTCGACCGTGACCCCGTGGCCTCGCCTGATGGAGAGGTGACCGCACCCCCGCCAGGCCAGAGCGCGGCGACGACCATTGGCCGCGACAACGGAAGATATACCCTCCAGCGCAATGTCGATGAAGTGGTGCTGAACGCCACGGTTCTGGACGATAAACAGCACATGGTGAACACGCTGGCCAAGGACGACTTCAGGGTCTCGGAAGATGGCGTGACGCAAACCATTACCTCCTTTCAGCATCAGGACATCCCCATATCGCTGGGCATTCTGGTCGACAATTCGGGCTCCATGCGCACCAAGCGCCAGGCGGTAAATACGTCTGCTCTCGATCTGGTGCAGCAATCCAATCCTCAGGATGAGACCTTTGTCGTGAATTTTTCCGATGAGGCGTACATCGATCAGGATTTCACCTCCAGCATCCCCAAGCTCCGCGATGGCCTCTCGCATATTGATTCCAAAGGCGGTACGGCCCTTTACGACGCCATCATGGCTTCCGCGGATTACCTCACCAAAAACTCCAAGCGCCCGAAGCAGGTTTTGCTGGTCATCACCGACGGAGAAGACAATGCTTCCAGCACCACGCTCGAGGAAACAGTCCGCCGCATTCAGGACCTGCAGGGGCCCATCGTTTATGCGATAGGCCTCCTCTATGACGACACTGGCGGCGGCCGCGAGGCCCGTCGCGCCAAACGGGCGCTCGAAATGCTGGCCAATGAGACCGGTGGGATATCCTTCTTCCCGAAAAATCTGAACCAGGTCGATGAGATTGCCGAAGAGGTGGCCCGCGACATCCGCGAGCAGTACACCATTGGTTATCACTCCACCAAGCCAATCAGCCAGGGAGGCTTCCGTACGGTCCACGTGGATGCGCACGCGAAAGGCTACAACAAGCTGATCGTCCGCACCAAAACCGGCTACTACCCGAATACCAAGAAGGCGCAAGCGGCTCCCAACCGTGGGTCTCAGGCGGCATCCAATTAAGCCCCGGCTGCTACACTAGTCAGTTGGCCTATGACCCTTTCTACTCGTGAGGTTGCAGCGCGCACGCTGCCCATTGCTGAAGATGTGACGGAGTTGATGGGGCACACCCCCATGCTTCACCTTCACCGCATTGTCCCCGCCGGGGCGGCCGGCCTTTACGTCAAACTGGAAACTTATAACCCGGGTGGCAGCGTCAAGGACCGGGCCGCGCTGGGCATGATCCTGGACGCGGAACGCCGTGGTTTGTTGAAGCCGGGCGGCACCATCCTGGAAGCCACCGCCGGCAACACCGGTGTGGGGCTAGCCCTGGTCGGGGTGCACCGCGGCTATAAGGTTGTGCTCTTTGTCCCGGAAGGCTTCGCGGAGGAAAAGTGCATCCTCATGCGTGGCTTTGGGGCTACCGTGATTCGCACCCCGGAAGCGGAGGCGATGTCGGGTGCGATACGCCGCTGTCGCGCGATGGAAGCGGAAATCCCTGGCAGTTTTGCCGCACTGCAATTCGAAAACATCGCCAATCCCGACTACCACTACTCGACCACTGCCCGCGAGCTGTGGGAGCAGATGGAGGGGCGGGTGGACGCCTTCGTCGCGGGCGTGGGCACGGGTGGAACATTCTCCGGTGTGGCGCGCTTCCTCAAGGAACAAAATCCGGCCACCCTCACGGTAGCCGTAGAAACCCAAGGCTCCATCCTGGGCGGTGGTCCGCCAGGCCCTCACAAGGTTGAGGGCATCGGTGTTTCCTTCATTCCGCGGACATTTGACCGCGACTGCTGCGACGAGATCCTTGCCATCCACGACCCGGAAGCCTTCGATATGGTCCAGCGGCTGGCCGCCGAAGAGGGCTTGCTTTCCGGGTCCAGCGGCGGCGCCGCCGTGGCGGCAGCCGTACACATTGCTTCGCGACTCGGTGAAGGGAAGCGGGTGGCTACCATCATTCCCGATTCCGCCGAGCGCTATCTTTCGAAGAACATCTTCGAGGGCGGCCTTTGAGCGGCCATGGCTTTGCGACCAGGGCGATTCACGACGGCCAGCCTGCTGATGCGCTGACTGGCGCCGTCAACGTTCCCATTTACGCCTCCTCTACCTACGCGCAGGAGGAAATTGGTAAGCATCGCGGATACGAATACTCGCGGGTGTCGAATCCAACCCGCACGGCGCTCGAAGAAAACCTGGCTTCGCTCGAAGGGGGTAAATCGGCGCACGTTTTTTCCAGCGGCATGGCGGCGATTGCGGCCCTGGTCACCATGTTCAAGACCGGCGATCATGTGATCTGCGGCTCCAACGTCTACGGCGGAACGCCGCGGCTTTTTGATCAAATCATTGCCCATTACGGCATCGGCTTCACCTACGTCGACACGACAGACGCGGAGCAGGTACGCAAAGCGATCCGGCCCACAACCAAGCTGGTGCATATTGAAACCCCAACTAACCCGATGATGCAGATCACCGACATTCGCGCGATCGCGGATGTCTGTCATGAACGGGCTGGTCAGAGAATTGACCTGAGCGTCGACAACACGTTCATGTCGCCCTATTTCCAACGCCCGCTGGAGTTTGGTGCGGATATCGTGATGCACTCCACCACTAAATTTCTCAATGGCCACAGCGATGGTCTGGGAGGCGTTTTGGTGGCGACCACTCCGGAGCAGAAAGAAGCCTTTGAGTTCGTGCAGAAATGCACCGGCGGCATCCTTTCCCCCTTCGAATGCTTTTTGGTGTTACGAGGAGTCAAAACCCTGGCCGTGCGCATGAATCAGCACGAAGTGAATGGCCGTGCGGTTGCCAAGTACCTGGCCGGCCATCCTAAGATTCCGGTGGTTTTGTACCCCGGACTGCCGCACCACCCTCAATATGGGCTAGCGCAAAAGCAGATGTCGGGTTTTGGTTCGCTGATTACTTTCGAGACGGGTTCCTTAGAGCGGGCTAACTCGATGCTGCGCCGGCTTAAGATTTGTACGGTTGGCGAGTCGCTGGGCGGGGTGGAGACGCTGATTTCGCATCCAGCGACCATGACCCATGCGGCGATAGGCGAGGAAGGCCGTGCTGCCATTGGACTTACGGACGGCATGGTGCGCATCTCGGTTGGTATTGAAGATGCCGATGATCTGCTGGAAGACCTTGAGCAAGCGCTCAGCGTGTTATAGAACAGGCGCTCAGCGTGCTATAGGCCGACAATGCTAAACTTACGGGTTCACTTATGAGTCCTCAAGCGGCCGATATCGTTCCCAACCATTCCTTTGTCCTTACCGACGAGCAAGAGCAGCTACGCAAGGAAATCCGTGATTTCGCGTCCCGCGAGATTGCTCCGAATGTCATGCGCTGGGATGAAGCCAGCGAGTTTCCCCTCGAAGTAGTGAAAAAGCTGGGCGAGATGGGGCTGATGGGTGCCATCTTCCCGGTAGAACTTGGGGGCTCGGGCCTGGGTTACGTCGACTACGCGCTAGCGGTCGAGGAGCTTTCCGCTGTCGATGGGTCGATTGGGATCATCGTAGCCTCGCACAACTCGCTTTGTACGAACCACATTTTCGTTGCCGGCAATGATGAGCAGCGGCGTAAGTACATCCCCTTGCTGGCATCCGGCAAATGGTTGGGTGCCTGGGGTCTGACGGAGCCGGGTTCCGGCTCGGACGCGGGAAGCGCCAGGACCACTGCCGTTCGCCGCGGTAACAATTGGGTGTTGAACGGGAATAAGACTTTTATCACTAACGGGCACTACGCCGATATTTCTGTCATCATCGCGGTTACGGATAAAGGCCAGGGCACCCGTGGTCTGTCGGCTTTTGTGGTGGAGAAGGGAACTCCGGGCTTTCGCGCCGGCAAGAAGGAGAACAAGCTTGGGCTCCGTGCCAGCGATACTTCGGAGCTGATTTTCGAGGACTGTGAGATACCGGGCGAAAATCTGCTGGGCGAGGAGGGGCAGGGGTTTATTGACTCCATGCGTATCCTTGACGGTGGCCGAATCTCGATTGCTGCTCTGTCGCTGGGGATTGGGCGCGGTGCCTATGACGCCGCCCGCAAATATGTGAAGCAGCGCCATCAATTCGGCAAGGCCATTTCGGAGTTTCAAGGCATACAGTGGAAACTAGCCGACATGGCGACCGGTCTCGATGCCGCGCGCTTGCTGACGTTGAGAGCTGCCGTCATGAAGGATGCCGGCCAAAAGACCACTTTGGAATCCTCGATGGCCAAATTGATGGCCAGCGAGGTAGCGGTGAAAGTATGCGATGAGGCCGTGCAATTGCACGGGGGCTACGGCTTTATCAAGGACTATCCGGTAGAGAAGTTCTACCGCGACGTAAAGCTTTGCACCATCGGCGAAGGAACCAGCGAAATACAGCGCTTAATCATAGCCCGCGAGATTCTGAACAAGTAGGAATTGGAAACTCTCGCCATCCTATTAACAACTCTAAAGTCGCAAGCAGCTCTACCCTTGTCATCCCGACCGGAGCGTAGCGAAGTGGAGGGATCTGCAGTCATTTCCGCCCAATCGTATGATCAGGCAATGGACGTACCCCAGCTGATCGAGCGCCTACGCAATGGAGACGTGCGCGCGCTGGCCCGGGCAATTTCGCTGGTAGAAAACGACGCCCCCTCCGCCCGCCAGATCCTTTCTGCATGCTTCCCGCTAACCGGCAACGCCCTCCGGATCGGCATCACCGGACCCCCAGGAGCAGGCAAGAGCACGCTGGTGGACGGCCTCGCCCGCCGCTACCGCACAAAGCAGGAAACCGTGGGTGTAATAGCAGTAGACCCCACCAGCCCATACAGCGGCGGAGCCATCCTGGGTGACCGCATCCGCATGCGTGATCATGATTCCGATCCCGGCTTCTACATGCGCAGCATGGCGACCCGCGGTTCGTTGGGCGGCCTCGCCCGCGCCTCAGCGGATGTCGCCGTAGTGATCGAGGCCAGCGGTAAGCATCGCCTGCTGCTCGAAACCGTCGGCGTAGGCCAGGATGAGATCGACATCGTACGCCTGGCCGACGTCACCATGGTTGTGCTGATGCCGGGCATGGGTGACGATATTCAGAGCATCAAGGCCGGCATCATGGAGATCGCCGACATTTTTGTCATCAACAAAAGCGATCGCGAAGGCGCCGACCGGGTGGAAAAGGAAGTGCGATCCATGCAGTCGTTGGCTGCGGAGCACGGAAGCTGGGTGCCCCCGGTGGTGAAAACCATCGCAACCGCCGGTGCCGGCATCGAAGAACTGGAGCAGGCAATAGACAACTTCCAGGCATGGCTGGCAGAAGACGAAAGACTCCAAACCCGGCGAGAATCGCACTGGCGCACGCGGATCCTGGAAATGGTAAGGCATGAATTATTGCGTGCCTTGCGTGGGCACGGCCTCAGCGGCCAGGACCTCGAGACCATCAGCCGGCAGGTAGTGCGCCGGCAAAAGGACCCCTACCAGTTCGTGCCGCAACTGGTGGAACAATTACTGCGGCAAGGAGAGAAAGATGGCTAACATCGACCACGTGGGTATTGTGGTCCGTAACATACAGCAGGCCCGGCGCTTGTATGAGGCTCTCGGTCTCACGGTGCTCGAAGAAAAAATCGAGGACGAAGGCGTGCGCAGCGTAATGATCCCGGTGGGAGAAAGCCGCCTGCGTCTGATCGAAAAAGAAAAGGAAGGTCTGAACCACCTGGCGCTTCATGTCGACGACATTTCCGCCGCGTTCGAAGACATGAAGAAGGCGGGCATCCGCCTGCTTTCTGATGAGATTGAGATCGGCGCCGGCGGCCGCCTTCACTTTCTGGTCGATCCTGTAGACTCCCACGGTCTGCTGCTGGAAATCTGCCAGGATCCCATTTCTGCTGTTTAATCCCCCATGCTTCTATCCTTAAATACCTGCGGAAACACCGCCAGCGTGGCGCTTGGCGTGGCCGAGACAAAGAGCGTAAAAATCCTCGCCACTGCCGAGCTCGCAGTGCGCACCTATTCGGCACGTCTCATCCCCGAAATCGCCGCCCTGCTCCAGAAGCAGCAGGCAACCCTGAGCGACATCGAGGCAATTGTCATCGTGAGCGGACCAGGCAGCTTCACCGGCATCCGGGTAGGTCTCAGCACGGCCAAGGGACTTTCTGCGGGTGCGGGCATACCGCTGATCGCCGTCTCCCGCTTGGCAGTGCTGGCCAATGCCAGCGGCTTGCCCCACGTGCTTGCCGCTGTAGACGCCGGCCGCGGGGAATACTACGTGGGCGAATACCGCAACGGGAACAGCCTGGGAGAAACACTCATGACCGGTGAGGAGACGGTGGCGGCGGCGAAGCAGCCCGGCGCCGGGGTGCTGGTTTGCGAGGAGAGCCGCGTGGAGGATGCCTCCACCAGCGCATGTTCAACGCTCGCGATCTGTGGCCCGATTTACGTGCAGCCTCCCGATGCTGCCGAGGCTCTCCGTTTTGCCATGAGCCGCTTCCACGCCGGCGACTTCGATAACCCCGAGACGCTGGACGCAAATTACCTGCGTCGCTCGGATGCCGAGGTGTTGCGCGCTGCCAGGGCTGGGGTGTGAGCCTCTTGATTCGCGCCATGGCCGCCGAGGACCTCGATCGAGTACTGGCCCTGGCCGCCGACTCAGAGGCCCCCCGTTGGACCCGGTCCGACTACGAAAGAATCTTGCCGGCTGCGCCCTTCTGACACGCTCCACCGTTGCGGACTGATTGCCCTGACCGACGGCTACCTCTCAGGCTTTGCCGTAGCCAGTTGGCTGTGGCAGGAATCCTTCGCCGAACTGGAAGGCGTGTTTGTGGACCGTGCCTACCGCCGCCAAGGCATTGGCGGAGCGCTGGTCGCGGCCTGCATGGCCTGGGCGGCCACCACCGGTGCCACCACGATCCGGCTGGAGGTGAGGGCATCGAACGTCCCCGCCCTGGCCCTGTATAAAAGGTACGGCTTCTCGACCCTGGGGGTCCGCCGTGCTTACTACTCGGTACCAGTCGAAGACGCCGTGCTACTTGAGGCCCCCGTACCTCTATAATTCTCCAAGGGTTTCAGCGCACACATGGTTCGTGACGGATACTTCTATGGTTTTGGCTTTCTTGCGGCTGGCGTTCTGGTCTTCCTGGTAACAGGACATTGGGCGTGGGCCGTTCTTCCCGTCCTGCTGGCTTGCTTTTTTTTGTGGTTCTTTCGCGATCCCCAGCGTCCCGTGCCGTCTGAGGCCGGGTTGGTGGTTTCGCCGGCAGACGGAAAAATCACCGAGGTTGCCCGCATCCAAACCCCGTCTGGAGAGCGCATCCGCTTGAGTATCTTTCTCAGCGTCTTTGATGTTCACGTCAACCGCTCGCCCATCGCCGGCACCATACGCGAGGTTCGCTATCAGAAAGGCAAGTTCCTCAACGCCCTCGATCCCAAGTCTGCTGAGAACGAGCAGAACGTGATCACCGTGCAAGGGGAAGACTTCAGTGTGACCTTCAGCCAGATTGCCGGGGCAATTGCTCGCCGCATCGTATTCAACTTTAAAGAAGGGGATTCCGTCGATCGCGGGCAGCGCGTCGGGCTCATCAAATTTGGCTCCCGAGTGAACGTTATCTTACCCGGTCATGCCAACCTGCGGGTTGCCAAGGGGCAGCGGGTCAAGGGTGGCGCTTCGGTGTTAGCCGACATCCAACCCATGCAGGACGCGTCGTCGCTCGATGTTCTTGAGGAGAGCTTCGCTTGAAGACAGATGCCTTGGAACCGACTGGCCGGAAGCGGCGGTTGCGTCGAGGCATGTATATCGTGCCGTCGCTCTTTACCTCGGGCAATATCGCCGCCGGCTACTACGCCATCACCCAAAGCCTGCAGGGTTCGGTGCAGGAGCCGCGTCACTTCAACTGGGCTGCCCTGGCCATCGGCTTCGCGATCCCGTTTGACGCGCTCGACGGGCGTATCGCGCGGATGACCAAAACCACCAGCGAGTTTGGCAAGGAGCTTGATTCGCTGGCCGATGTCATTACCTTTGGAGTCGCTCCCAGTCTCCTCGCCTACACCTGGGGCTTTCAGACGTTGCCCATCGCCATGGATGCTGTCCGCCGGCAGCATGTGATGGAGTGGGGAGCATTTGTTTGCTTTCTGTTTTTGCTTTGCGGAGCCGGCCGCCTGGCGCGGTTCAACATTGGCACTCACATCACGCCCACCAATCCCGGCCGCCCAGACCGTAAGTACTTTGTCGGCATGCCCATTCCAGCAGCTGCCGGCGTGATCGCCGCCGTGGTCCACTTCTTCTCTGGAACTCCGGTGCCCAACTGGCGCATCGCGATCATGTGGATGGCTCTGGTCTTGGTCGTCGGACTGCTGATGGTGAGTACCTGGCGCTTTTGGAGTGGAAAAGAAATCAACCTTGCCGACCGGCATCCGTTTCGCCTCATTGTGTTGATGGGGTTGGCGATTTACGCTACTGTCTTCTTTTCACAATACGTTCTGCTCGCGGCCGCGTTTGTTTATATGTTTTCCGGCATCTTTGCCCGTGCAGCGTACTCCTGGCAGCGTCGCCACCGGCACATAGACCAATCTACCGCTGTCCCGCATCCCATCGACAGATGACCACTCCTTACCGTATTGCCATTGTGGGCGCCGCTTCGATCCGCGGCAAACAGCTCAACGAAGCACTTTCCGAGTCTAGTTTTGCCACCTCAGAGTTCCTGCTGATGGACGACCAGGATGCCCTGGGACAACTGGAGGCAGTAGGCGACGAGATCACCTTTATTCAACCCATTACCGCCGATTCCTTTGAGCGCGTCGATTTCACCTTTTTCGCCGCAGCTCCGGAGTTAACTCGCCGGCACTGGCAAGCCGCGCACCGGGCCGGCTCCAGCATCGTAGATCTTTCCGGCGGGTTAGAGGGCGAACCGGGCGTGCTGGTGTGTGCTCCCTGGCTGCAGGAAGCGATGGGCGAAGCGGCCGCGGCCATTGCGCCCAATCTGCATACGCCGGCCGTAGTGTCTGCCCACCCTGCTGCGTTGGTGCTGGCATTGTTACTGGAGCGTCTGCAGCGTTTGGGAGCCATCCGCAGCGTATCCGCCACTGTGCTCGAACCAGCGTCAGAGTATGGCAAGGCGGCTCTCGACGAGTTGCATCAGCAGACGGTGGCGCTGCTTTCGTTTCAGAGCATCCCCACCCAGGTTTACGATGTCCAGGTTGCGTTCAACACGGTGGGCGCATTCGGCGAAGGGCCAAGATAAGCCTCGCAGGCAGCGAAGCGCGCATCCGCCATCACTACGCATTGCTTTCCGGCGGCCGTCTCCCACAGCTCTCGTTGCAACTAATTCATGTGCCGGCGTTCCACGGCCACACTTTCTCGATCGCCGTGGAATACGAGCGCCCGGTAACGCTGCAGCAGATAGAGGACGCGCTCTCCGGATCCCACCTGGAGCTGATCCAGAGCGATGTGGATGCCCCTGGGAACCTCAATTCCATCGGCGATCAGGACATTTCGGTCAGGGCAAGGTTCGACGAGCCGGGCATTTCGCAATCGCGAAGGCTATGGTTTTGGGCTTCTGCTGACAACCTCGAGCTATCCGTAATGAACGCAGTGGAGTGCGCGCAGGAGCTGCGAAAACTCCGCCCCCAAGGCAAAGTCCAATAAAGCACCACAACTCCGTTGGGGCACCCGGACAGGGTAGTAGATGCGTTTTACATCCGTCTCTCCCGAAAGAAAGAACGCAGCAACTCTGCGCTCTCCTCCGCCAGCTCTCCGCTGTTCACCACCATCTTATGATTGAGCGAAGGATGATTCAGCACTTCCAGCACCGAACCAACCGCACCAGCTTTAGGGTCCGCAGCGGCATAGATAAGCCGGTCCAGCCGCGCATGGATCATAGCCCCGGCACACATAGCGCAAGGCTCCAGGGTCACAAAAAGCTCGCACCCGGTAAGCCGATAATTCTTTAACGTGAGTGCAGCCTCGCGCATGGCAACAATCTCAGCGTGCGCCGTGGGGTCCAAATCCCGCAGCACGCGATTCTGTCCCCGGCCAACGACCACGCCGTTCTGCACCACCACAGCGCCGACCGGAACCTCGCCAGCCGCGGCTGCCGCGCGCGCCTCGTTCAGCGCCAGCAACAGTGCTTCCGCGTCGGTCATCCTGCCGGCTGCTGTTGGGTCATGCAGTGCAGCGTCCCCAGGCCCCAGACCAAATCCCCGCTATGGATACCGACCACGTGCCGGTCAGGAAACACATCAGCAATCACGTTAAGCGCCTTACGGTCGTTGGCATCATTGAAGGTGGGAACCAGCACCAGCCCATTCGCGATGTAGAAATTGGCATAGCTTGCCGGCAGCCGCTGCCCCTGAAACACAACCGGAGCAGGCATCGGCAACTCGACGATGTGGTAGGGATGCCCATCTGGAGTGCGTGCGTGGTGCAGCCGCTCCAGATTTTCCTTCAGCGGCAGATGGTTCTCGTCCTCCGGATTCGGCTCCGTAACAGTGACGATCGTCAGCGGACCAACAAAACGCGTGATGTCGTCGACGTGGCCATGGGTATCGTCTCCCGCGATGCCGCGGTTCATCCACAGCACCTTGTCGATGCCGAGATAATCATGAAAAACCCGCTCCAGATCTTCGCGGCTGAGGCCTGGATTACGCTGCTGCACCTGGCTCAGCAGGCATTCCTCGGTAGTGACAAGTGTGCCGTGGCCGTTGACATCGATACTGCCGCCTTCCAGCACCACACGGTGACCGGAAACTCGGGTGTCCAGCTAGGCAGCTGAAGCAGTTCGCTGGCCCGCGAAGGAAGCTGATCGTCCGCTTGCCAGTCGTCATACTTGGCCCACGCATTGAACCGCCAGTTGGTGATCGCAACACCCTCGGGCCGCTTCACGAAAATGGGTCCGGAATCGCGCATCCACACCCGGTCCGTGGGCCATTGGTGGAAGTGCACCCGATCCAGCCGCGCGCCGGTTTTTTTGAGCAGGGCGCGCGCGCGCTGTTCCGCGGCGTCGTTCTCGACCAGCAGATGCACATCTTCCACCCGGGTAAGGTGGCGAATGATGTCGCAATACACCCAGGGAATGGGATGAAATCTGCCCGGCCAGTCAGCGGCGTTATGAGGCCACGCCAGCCAGGTGGCCGCGTGCGGCTCCCACTCTGCCGGCATGCGATACCCCAGGCTGCGAGGAGTTACGGATTCACTGGACATCGTCAAGAAAACGAGCCGAAATCGGCGGGTAAGAATCGATGCGGCGGTCACGCAAGAACGGCCAATTCCGGCGCGTATCCTCAATAGTCTTCAAATTCACTTCTTCGATCAGGATAGCCTCGCGGTCATGAGGCGCCTGGGCCAGCACGCGGCCGAACGGATCAGCAATAAAAGACCCGCCCCAAAACTCCAGACCTACGCCCGGAGCGCGATTGCCGCGGATGTCCCCATGCTCATGGCCGACGCGGTTGACCGACGCGACATACACGCCGTTAGCGATGGCATGCGACCGTTGGATCGTCTGCCACGCATCATACTGCGCCTTGCCAAACTCCTCTTTTTCCGCCGGATGCCAGCCGATGGCCGTGGGATAAAACAGCAAGTTAGCTCCGCGCAGAGACGTAATCCGCGCTGCTTCCGGATACCACTGGTCCCAACAGATCAGCGCGCCTATCTGACCGACGGAGGTGTCGAACGCCTTGAATCCCAGGTCGCCCGGGGTGAAGTAAAACTTTTCATAGTAGAGCGGATCGTCCGGGATGTGCATTTTGCGATAGATCCCGCCCAGCTTTCCGTCGCTTTGCAAAAGCGCCACCGTATTGTGGTAGAGCCCGGCGGCGCGGCGCTCGAACAGGGAAGCGACGACCACCACCTTTTCTTCCCGCGCCACGGCCGACAACCGCTCCGTCGAAGGCCCGGGAATAGCCTCGGCCAGATCAAACAACTCGGGATCTTCCCGCTGGCAGAAATACTGCGCGCGGAACAATTCCGGCAGGCAGACGATATTCGCTCCGCCGCGGGCCGCTTCGCGCACCCGATCGGCGGCCTTATCCAGATTGGCGTCGGGATCGGGCGAGCACGACATCTGCACCACCCCAACGCGGTAATTTTTCTTATTTTCCATTTCTCTTACTCAAATATCAGGATGGCCGCGGCGATGACCGTCGTCCAAAGGCCGCGTTTATCTCCAATGGCCGACTGCGTGACGTTCGTAGTGCGGACAATTTTATTGGAGATGCGATAAATCTCTTTCTTTTCGTCCCAGCTCTTATCCGGATCGAAATCCACGTTCAGCGTGGTAGCGAGCATCTCTGCTGCCAGTTCTTCTGCGTACTCGCCGGCCTGATCTTCTGCTTCGCCGAAGCTATGGTGTTCGCTCAGGTAACCGTAAGTGTTGCGATCTGTGGGAATCGCGACTCCGATGCTTGAAACCACCAGCCGATGGGGCTCGCGGGTAGAGTTTTCCGCCACCACGGCGAACACCACCTCGCCGGGCGAGAGATACTTCAAGCCTTCTTTACGGGTGATGAGTTTGCATTGTGGTGGAAAGATGGAAGAAACCCGAACCAGGTTCTGGGCAGCGATGCCGGCGTCTCGGAGTGCCATCTCGAAAGACGTCAACCGTTCCTTATGTTTCCCGACGCCTTTCGTCAAAAACAGACGCTTCGGGACCATGCTTTTGCCCAATTCTGAACCCTCCCAGTCGAACCTAACACAAACCTATGAATGGATGCGGAACCGCCCCTGATTGATGGAAAAAGATGCACAATAGCAGAGAGATGGCGTACCCAATCAAGGTGGAATATGCGGAAGCCCGAAGGATCCGCGAGCGCAACAAGAAGACTTACCGGCTGGCACACTGGCCTATATGGATCTGGGTCTTTTTCCTGGCTCCCGGGCCGCTCACTTTCGATCTATTTGCCCACGGCGGAAGCGGCAAAAACGTAGCGTGGCTATTGTTCGTAATGGCCGCGACCGGAGTGGCCGGCTATTACGGCCAGCTTCCGGGAGTAGAGCCCCGGCCCTACATTCTTCGTTTCACCGAAGACCGGCCCAATCCTCTCTACCGCAAGATCTGCTACACCTTCGCATGGAACGCGGTCTTAAACTTCGCGTTGCTGAATCTTGCGGGACTGGTGATTGTCGTCGTCACCGGCAAGTGGGTCATGAAGCAGATTTATCTGCAAGCGTATTTTCCCGTCTGCGCCGTAGTGCTCTTGCTGGGATTATTCGGCTGGTTGCCCAGGGTAGGGCGATCGACGAAGGGGGAGGGAATTGAGCGCCGCTATTTTTACGGAGCAGTCTGGGCTGCGGTCATTTCGCAAACGGTCCTCCTGATCTTGTGGAAGACCTTGCCCAGGTCACCAGCGACGGACCAGCTAAAGCTAGCGGCCTTTGTGTTGTGCCTATGCGGAGTGGGCGCGGCGGCCGCCTTCGGAATGCTTCCCCGCACCAGGCCGATTGTTCCCGGCCAGCTCATGGTAGCGGACTAGAACGGATCCTCCCACTTGCACCGCACCTTCCGTCCTCGCTGGTGAGCAGAATCACTTCGTACTCGGTCGGCATGTCCATAGAAGCAACCTCACAGCCGTCGTTGAAGGGTACGGGCCCGAGCCCGTACATGACCAAGGTCATCTGGAATGGGGCTTGAACTAGAAGGTCACGGCAGCAGCGTACGAGAATCCTCTCCCCGCAACAACCGCCGGGTGCCCCACACCCCCGATTTCCTGTGTAGTTTCGTGGGTTCCCTGAAGTTCCTGCGCCTTTCCTTAAAGAAAGGCGCACACGCGGTCCTCTCGAGAGCTGCGTACAGGAAATTCGGGGCATCTCGCTCGTTTTTCGCGAGATGTGGGATACCACTGCTCTTACCCTCGAGCCCCAAAGGGACACAACTCCGTCCGACCTCACAAACCGGCCCGGACAAACAACTCCGTCGGGGTGCCCCATGTTCGCACCAGCGTACGTGGGCCGAAAACGAAGTTTTTCGAATGCTTTCTTTAACGGAAGCAAAGGCTGTTGATGGGCTGCTCGGATGTCCCGTCGACCCAAGGCATTTGTTAAGCGTGGGTAACCGTACTCTTAGGCTTCCGCGAAAGGGCATAAAACATCGCCACCAGCATAAACAGCGACCCCATAGCCGCCAGCCCCATAATCCGCAAAATCGAAACCGTATATTTCCCAGCGCTAGGGCTGTAATTGCAGCAATACAGCAGGACCAGATCGCTGAGAGACCCAATATGATGCGTACTCGCCTGGATCACCGCCAACCGAACATCCCGAGGCTGATAATCAATCCCGAAAAGATACTTCGACATCCGACCATCCGGAGTAGCGATCATAATCACGCTCGAATGGGCAAACTGGTCCATCTTCCCATCCGGCCCCGGCACGCGAACATAATTGAACCCAGTAGCCGTCGCGAGATCGCTAATCGAACCCTGATGTCCAGTCAAAAAATGCACAGCACCCCCGGCACCCGGAGCCCCCAGCGACTCAAGAAACCGCGTCTTTTCCGCCGCCCCATCCGCCGGAGTATCCATCGGGTCGATACTGGTAATCACAACGTCATAATCTTTGCCCGGCGTAAAACCCACCGACCGCAAAGTCTTAGCCAACCCGCTAAGCACCTGGGGACAAAGCATCTTGCATTTGTAATAAACCAGCGCCATCACCACAGGCCGGTGCGTAAAGTAAGCGCTCAGGGGCGCCTCTGTCCCACTCGAATCCAAAAACCGATCATTCAGCGGCAGCGGCTTCCCAAGATTCTGATCAATCCCAGCCTTTTTAAGAAACGCAGGAGGAGCCTGAGCCGCCGTCCCCAAAGGCTTATCCGCGGAATACTGCTGTCCCCACCCGGGAACCACCGGCATCAACGACACCGCAACCAGAACCAAAACCCAAACCCGCATATCCTAGACTACTCCGATTGCCACTCCAATTCTCCAGGTGGTAGCCTGACTATTCGTTCTCACTACCACCTCATCCGCTTTCGGAGACACGCATTCATGCAAAAAAGCTATAACGGACTTTCCTTGCCCCAGGGGGGTGAGGTGATTCAATATGCCGCCGGCAAATACCAGATCCCAGACCATCCCATCATCCCCTTCATTGAAGGCGACGGAACCGGCCGGGACATCTGGCGCGCCTCGCAGCGGGTATTCGACGCCGCGGTTGAGAAAGCCTATGGCGGCAAGCGCTCGGTAAAGTGGTTTGAAATCTACGCCGGCGAAAAGGCCTTTTCCAAATTCCAGACCTGGCTGCCGGACGACTCCGTCAACGCCGCCCGCGATCTGCGGGTATCCATCAAAGGCCCCCTCACCACCCCGGTAGGCGGCGGAATCCGCTCTCTCAACGTGGCCTTGCGGCAAATAATGGACCTCTACTCCTGCGTCCGCCCCATCAAGTACTACTCCGGCGTTCCCAGCCCGGTAAAGCACCCGGAAAAACTCAACGTAGTGATCTTCCGTGAGAACACCGAAGACGTCTACGCCGGCATCGAGTTCAAAGAGGGCACGCCCGAAGTCAAAAAGCTCCTCGACTTCCTCAACAACGACATGCTCAAGGGCACCAAGAAGAAGATCCGCGAAGACTCCGGAGTCGGCATCAAGCCCATCTCCATCACCGGAACCAAGCGCCTGGTGCGTTACGCCCTCAAGTACGCGCTCGAGAATGGACGCAAATCCCTGACCCTGGTCCACAAGGGAAACATCCAGAAGTTCACCGAGGGAGCCTTCCGCGAGTGGGGCTACGAGGTCGCGACCCAGGAATTCCGCGACCAAACAGTCACAGAAACCGAAAGCTGGATCCTCGGCAACCTCGAAGCAAACCCTAATCTAACGGTTGAACAAAACGCCGCACTGATCGAGCCCGGAATAGACTTCGGCTCCGACGCCTTCAAGGCCGACCTCTACAAGAGCGTCAAGAACGTCATCGACACCATCGGCAAAACCCACGGCAACGGCCAATGGAAGAAGAAGCTGTTGGTCAACGACCGCATCGCCGACTCCATTTTCCAGCAGGTCATCATCCGGCCTGAGGATTACAGCGTGCTCGCCTGCCCGAACCTCAACGGCGACTACATTTCCGACGCCTGCGCAGCCCAGGTGGGCGGACTCGGCATCGCCCCGGGCGCCAACATCGGCGACGGCTATGCCGTCTTTGAAGCCACCCACGGCACGGCTCCAAAATACGCTGACAAGGATGTCATCAACCCCGGTTCGGTCATACTTTCCGGCGTGATGATGTTTGAGTTCCTGGGTTGGAAGGAAGCCGCCAAGCTGATCGAGGACGCGCTTGAGAAGACCATCCAGCAAAAATACGTAACCTACGACTTTGAGCGGCAGATGCCTGGATCCACCAAGGCCAAGACCAGCGAATTCGCGACCAGAATGATTGAAAACATGGGTTAGGAGAAATATGCGAAAGAAAGTAAGCATTGTAGGAGCAGGCAACGTAGGTGCGACCGCGGCGCACTGGATTGCGGCCAAGGAACTGGCCGACGTCGTGCTGATTGACGTGGTGGAAGGCGTTCCCCAGGGCAAGGGTCTCGATCTGCTGGAAGCCATGCCGATTGAGAAGCGCGACGTTCACATCACGGGGACCAACGACTACCACCACACGGCAAATTCCGACATTGTGGTCATCACGGCAGGCATACCCCGCAAGCCGGGCATGAGCCGCGACGACCTGCTGCACACCAACCATAAGATCATGTCCGAGGTGGTGGGCAAGGTCGTGTCGCACTCGCCGAACGCCATCCTCATCATCGTGTCGAATCCGCTCGACGCCATGGCGCAGGCTGCGTTCAAGCTCGCGAAGTTCAACCGCGAGCGGGTCATCGGCATGGCCGGCATTCTCGATTCGGCTCGCTTCCGCACCTTCATTGCGGAGGAGCTGAAGGTATCGGTTGAGAATGTAACCGCGTTTGTACTCGGTGGACACGGCGATACGATGGTGCCGTTACCCCGCTATTCCACGGTGGCCGGCATTCCGATCACCGAGCTGATGGACGCGGCCACCGTCGACCGCCTGGTACAGAGAACCCGCGACGGCGGCGCCGAGATCGTCAAGCACCTGAAGACCGGCAGCGCCTACTATGCTCCTTCCGCGGCAGCGGTGGAGATGGTCGAGGCCATCCTCAAAGACAAGAAGAAGATTCTGCCTTGCGCAGCCTATCTGGAAGGCGAGTATGGGATCCACGGCCTGTTCGTGGGGGTTCCGTGCAAGCTGGGTGAGCGGGGGTTGGAACAGATCATTGAGATCAAGCTCACCAAGGAAGAGGCTGCTGGGCTGAAGAAGAGCGCCGACGCGGTGAAAGAGCTCTGCGGCGTCATCGGAGTCTAAGGCAGTGACAGAACGCGCCCGCCAGGTACTCCGCACCAACGTTGCCGCGGCAACGGAGTTGTTGCAGCGGCTGCCGGACCTGGAAGCGCAAGTGGAAGCAGCCTCCGCGATCATCGCGGAGGCTTTCCTTTCCGGGCATAAGTTGCTGGCGTGCGGGAATGGGGGAAGTGCAGCGGATGCCTCGCATCTGACGACGGAATTTGTGGCCCGCTACGAGCGAGAGCGCCGGGGTTACCCGGCGATCTCGCTGGCCTCGCACGCCGGAGACCTGACCGCAATCGGCAACGACTATTCGTTCGCGGATCTATTTGCCCGCCAAGTACAAGCCTACGGAAAACCGGACGATGTTCTGGCGGTGTTCACCACCAGCGGCAACAGCGAGAATATTTTCCGCGCCCTGGTAGCCGCGAAGCAGCTCAAGCTGAAGACCATAGCTTTTCTGGGGCGCGATGGCGGTGAGTGCGCCGGGCTGGCGGATGTGGAGCTATCGGTGGGGGGAAAGTTAACCGCCCGCATTCAGGAAGGGCACAAATTCCTGTTGCATACCATCTGCGAATTAGTCGATGAGCAGCTTCTGGCCGCAGAGTAGCCACGGTCTAAAGACAGAACCGGTGCCCCATCGGTGGAGACTCAAATGACAGACGCAGCAGCCCAACCGGGAGCCGAATTATTTCGCACCTATCTAGATGAGAGCGAGGACGTAGCCAGAGGCGTTTACGTGGTCGGAGGCTTTGTCGGCGAGGCAAATGCTTGGGAGGAGCTCCAATCCGACTGGCTCAATTGCCTGCCTTCGGGTTTGGTTTTTCACGCCACAGACTGTTTCACTGGTAACAAGGATTTTAAAGACATGGACATTCCAAAGCGAGTCCAGCTGCTGGATAGGCTCACCGACTCGATTCTGCAGCACGACGTGAAGCTGATTGGATACGGGATCGATGCCATCACCTTCAGAGAATACGCTCCGAGAACATTAGCAAACGACTTCTTGGGTAACAAATATGCGGCTCCTTTCGGGGGTGCGGTCGAACTAGCATGTCACGCGATGGGTAATTTGCCAACGCCGTCGAGTTGGCAATTGGACGAGCAAGAACACTGGGAGCAGTGCGCGTTCTTCATCGAGAGCAATCAATATAGTCCGAGTGCTGAGCGCACCATTGCGAGTATGCGACACTCGCGCGAGCTCTGGTACAGGAACAGAATTGGCAAAGCAGTCTACGGCGAAAAGCGCGGCTCCGCCTGCATTCCTTTGCTTCAAGTCGCGGATCTCGGAGCGTTTCTTGCCGCGAAAACAATTACGGGTTCCCCGGAAGGTAGGATTTCGTGGAAAGTCTATTTCGACAAACTAAAGAGTGGCGGTCGGTTCCACCGGACGATGATTGCCGACAAGTATAGCTTGGAAAAACTCAATGAGGCCTTCATGCAGGAGAGACAGGATTTTGACCAAAGTACCACGGCTCCAGCTGAATCGACCTAGCAAGAGTCGGACAGAAAGAAATGACCTTGTGAAAAGCATGCGGCTACAGTTCCGAAGAACATGATCCGCTAGGAGGCCTACCTGCTTCCGAATCACCCAACCGAAAAGCTTCCGCGTGGCAAAATCGGGTGAGAGACCAGCCGTCAATGCTTAGACATAATTCCAACCCATCACGATCTGTTTGGACACATGCCGCAGCTAGCACCACGTTCTCCGCTTCGCTGTCAACGAATTTTGTGGATTTACGTTGATACGCATGTCGTTTCGGGCTACTATTGCCGCTGCTTTACATCTGTTGGAGCGCCGAAATGATAGTCGTTCTGTTCGGTGGAAATTCATCCTTTTGGGAGGCGTTGCCTGAGGTTATTGAGAACGCGAGCAAAGGTCCGTTGGGGATCGTTGCCCTTTTGATAATTTCCATCACGATTATCGCCTTAATCTTTTTCCGAAAGTCAACCGAGAACGTAAAAACACGTATATTCACCACGTTGTTGTTTGGCGTCGTTGTCTTTGTGCTTGCACTTTTCTGGGAATATCATCAGCAGCAACGGGCAGAAAAACCACCTTCAGCTCCTTTCCAACCAGCTCCAGAATCTAGAGGGCACAAAGAAGCGCCCTCGCAACTGGCGCCATTAGGTTCTGGACCAGGATTTTTGCAATTTGCGGGCACCACTATCAACCTATATCGGGGGCATTTTTGGGCCGACGCAACGTATAAGAATGGCGGCGGCCGTCCAGTCAGCAACGCGCTGCTCTTTGCACAGGTTTCTGTTTGGGATGTGAGTAAAGACAAACATCAGGGCGATACAGACACTACTCTCGTCCAAGATTTCCAACAGCGAACGCTCAAAGGAATGGCAGCGGATCCAGTGCAGGGCAGCAACGTTTCTGCTCCCGGCTCGCTGTGGACTTCTGTTCGCCTGCCCGATTTATCTGAATTGCCGAATGGCGCTGAAGAGGGTTTGCTAGACGGCACATGGCGGGTTTACTTCCTATCAATGGTTAGTTGGGGAGATGAATCTCCCCGCAAGCAGCTGTGGAATTGCACCTGGATATCGGGCCTAACCTATCCTCCGAAGCAGGATGAAGGCGAAATAGCTCATAATTGTGAAATTCACCTCAAGAAACAGAAACTAGCATCAACGAAGCCGCCAATTGCTCCACTAAGCCCGTGCCCAAGAGTAGGTATAGAACTAGACCTAGATGATAGTCAGATAAAAGATATTCACTCCAAGGGATGTTTTGAAACGGGGGTGTCCGTTAAAGGGCATCACGATTCTGTTGAGGGGGCCACAGCAGAGACAAGACAAGAGTCCAAGTGAGAAGAAGAATCGAGAAGGATATGGGATGGGAACTCGGGGGCATCCATGATACGTAACAGTCAAAGAACAAAAAACGGGGATAGGGACGGGACGAACCCGGGGGCGGACAGGAAGTTCACCAATCATTTCATCAGTTGCGACAAAACGCCTCGTTTTAAGATTTCGTTATAAGCCCAAATCAAGGTCTGATTGTCTTGGAGTTTCGTAGACAGACGGAGTCTGTCCCTTGAACCCCCGGAAGGCGCGCGGATTACTTACTTCCTGATTGACCGGCATCCGGCAGGGATAACCAAAGATCCGGTCAGCACTTACGTACTGATCAGTCCTCGTTGCCTGCATTGGCGATCCAGCGTAAACCGAGCGAGTTCTCGCGATTTGTTTTTGGAGATATTTCCTTCGCTCGGTTCACTTCGCCGTTCCTCTTAGGAATTCTTCAACGGAGCGGTCCGCATCATGTGCCGACTCCGATCGGCACCTATGAAACGTTTCTGAGTCTGACAACACTATCTACCATCTACACGATGGCAGCTGCTCCGTTGAGAGAAGTGCATCCCAGATCCACTCCAATTGGCGGGTCACCCGTCCGAATTCCATTAAGGAGGAACTCAATATGAGCGACGAAACTTCACGTCCAACCTGCCCGTTCAAAAACACGGGCGCCTACATGCCGCCCCGCTTCCAGCAGGGTCCGCTGACAACAGCATTGCAGTTGGGCCCGCTCGCGTTCCTGGCGGGCAGCTGGAGAGGACCCGGCTTCAATGCGATCTGGCGGCCCGACAACAACCAGCCGCCAGAGAACAGCGCCATCAAACGATTCCTGGAGCTCAATCTCACCAATGACGGCTTCGACTTTCAAATCATCCCCGGCGTCGTCCCGAACCGCGGCTTCAATACTCAGCCCGACCTCGATCTCTATGGTCTGCATTACCTCCAGCGGGTCAGCGACGCCGACCCCCGCCCGGGCCCCCACGTCAAGCCTCCCGGATACTCAACAACCGCGAAACAGGCGCTGCATATTGAGCCTGGACTGTTCATGAACGTGCCCGCGAGCCAGCAGCCCTCAACCGGGAATACGATCGTGAACGAACCCACCATCGTGCGGATGGGCAGCATCCCGCACGGGGTCACGGTGCTGATGCAGGG
Source organism: uncultured Acidobacteriaceae bacterium (assembly GCA_963826875.1). Lineage (GTDB taxonomy): Bacteria > Acidobacteriota > Terriglobia > Terriglobales > Acidobacteriaceae > PALSA-350. Next base: position 157,266 of record CAWGYP010000011.1, read on the forward strand.
GCCCAACCCGGGCAACACGCCCATTCCGGGGAAACCGAACATCCCGCCCCTCACGCCGTTCTCCACCCCGTCGAATGTGTACCCAGGTCTCTCTCCCATGCCGTTCCCCGGCCCTTACGTTGTTCCTCCTTCGCCTCCGCCCCCGCTCCCGGATATGCTGCAACCCCCACCGGTTCCTCCGGGGCCCAACCCACCGGCCGTCGGGATCCAGCCAATAACTACCGCCGGCGACCAGCATGTTATCCCGGAGATCAACATCGCCCTGGACACTTTGGCGCCGGGCTCTCAGAGCACCGGGCCGTTCCCGGAGACTTTCCAGGGCTTCATCAACGATCCCAACTCGGTCTTGCGGGATGCGATCGTCGACCAGGATATCCTTGGCTTCATCGCGATCAATCTTACGACGGACACACTATCGTTGAATGGCATCCCGACGCTTGGCGTTGGTAGCCTCTACGAAACCGTCAGCAACATCCCATTCCTGGGGGTCGCTAACCAAACGCCACCCTCTCCCCTCCCTGCCCAACCGGCTACCGTGGCTACCGCAGCGACCCCCGTCCCCAACGCCTTCGTCTACTCGGCAAGCGCAACGTTCTGGATCGAGTGGGTGCGTAACCCGGGTGGGCCTCCGGTACGGCTGCATGATGGGCCGGGTAAGCCGTCCGGGCCGATCCTGGAGCTCGAGCCGTTCTGGGAGCATTCGACATACCTGCAGCTTCAGTATTCCCAGCTCGTGATCCTGATTTTCAACAACATCCTATGGCCGCACGTGACTGTAGCGACGATGACGCTCAGCGCTGGGTAGCCTCCGCGAAGACCGGAGGCGCGTTCAAGGCGACGCGCCGCCGGCCTCTTATCGAGATCAAAACAGTCGATCTTCTCGAACAATTGGTGAGCATTCCGGGTCCGCGTGATCCTCGGGATGATTCCGAAACTCCCCAGTCCCGAAACTCCCCAGTAAAAGAGGCAAAGGCATCGTGGCATCAGTGCGAGTTCCTGAGGACTCTGATGAACTACGCCACCGTTCACAACCGCGGTGATTTGTGGGCGGCGTTCGACAAATCGCTCGGGATGTTCAAAGAGCACTTCATGGACGCTCAGTATGGTGGGTGCTTCAGCACCTACTACGACCCGAAGACGCCGCCCGACAACGCGCAACTCGCCAAGAACGGCATGGACTGCTATCACCTCTGCGGGATGTATTCCGAGGCGCTCAAGCTGACAGGTGGGCTGATCTGAGCTTGGGAGTATAGTAGACGAATTTGGTCGCGGCGAGGATCTGAAGTACTCTTCTTTGCATGCATTGAATCGAGGGTAACAGCTGACTTATGGTGTCAAAAACGATCTCCTACTTTCCTGTAATTCGACCTGTGAGGGCAGTGCTCCTGTCACTGTTTATCGTGAGCCTCTCTGTGGTTGCTCATCGGGCGGCTGCGCAAACGTCTGCACCGCCCGCATCGCAACAGACACCGGCAGTTCCAGATTGGGCGCAGCCGGGTACGGCGACTCATGAGCAGGTGCCTCCCCCGGCGGATTTTCATCGTGCCAGCAGAAACTTCGACCAACCGATCGGCATCTTTCAAGGCCAATCGGACATTGGCGCTGCGGTGGTGCCTGGAAGCGCCAGTTACAACGCAAGTACCAAGCAATACACCATTACTTCCGCCGGATATAACATCTGGTATTCGCGCGACGAGTTTCGCTATCTCTGGACCAAGATGTCAGGGGACGTTTCGCTTGCAGCTGATGTTACGTTTCCTGATTCAAAGGGTTTCGACGACCGCAAGGCAGTCCTCGTGATTCGTCAGAACCTGGACGATGATTCGAAGGAAGCGATGGCTGGCGAGCATGGTACCGGCATGGTCCATCTGGCATGGCGCCCGGAACGAGGCGACGGCTTCAAGGATTTCGAATATCGCTTGGCTGCGGTTGGACTGCCGCCCGGCGATCCCGACGGTGCGGCTGATCTTAAAGTCAGACGCATTGGCATTGAAAAACATGGTGACTCCATTGCCCTGTATATCAGCGTGAGGGGAGAGCCCATGCATCAATTCGGCCCACCAATTACGCTCCACTTTGACGGACCGTTTTACCTCGGTATTGGCTTCTGCTCGCATCTGCCAGCTACCTTGGATACGGCAGTTCTGTCGAATGTCCTTCTTGAGAACTCGCCGACGTTGCACTAGGAGCGTTTTCCATCGTGCATCGCCAGCAGAACAAGGCGGCAATCGCCAACATTATCTCAGCTGGAAGTCAGTCTTCAAGAATTCAAAGTGAGCTCCCCCGCAGTTCCGGCAGTTAGAGGATCTATTCAAAGATGAAGCCCTTCTTCGTGGTGAGGCAACTCCGTTGCGGACCTATTTTGATGGCCTTTCTCATATCGTTTTCCATGCTGAGTCTGGGAAGCTTGCTGGCGCGAAGTCAGGATGGACCCGAACAGCCTCTTCGAAGCAGGGTCTTTATCTTCGACCTGCGCGACGGCTCTTCTCGCTTGGTGTACACCGCAGACTCGATCTGGGAGGCTCCCAACTGGTCGCCCGACGGAAAATATCTGCTATTGAACTCAAAGGGGGCGATATATAGATTCGTCCTTCGGTCAGACGGCACCGCCGTGCCACAGAAGTTATCGATTCCGGCTCAATATGACTGCAACAACGACAAGTCCATCTCCCCGGATGGCACAAAGCTTACCTTCTCCGCAACGCTCGCGCCAAGCGAGGATTCGCAGGTCTTCTTGGCCAACGCAGATGGTAGCGACATCGAACGAATGACAGTTGATTCGCCAAGCTACTTTCATAGCTGGTCGCCGGACGGGAAGACGCTTGCCTTTGTAGCGCAGCGTAATGGAAGCGGACAGTTTGACATCTACAGCATGCCGACGTCCGGCGCACCCGAGAAGCGACTCACTTCCAATATTCATCACGATGATGGGCCTGATTATTCACCGGACGGGAAGTGGATTTATATCAACTCCAATCGCTCTGGCAAAGAATCTATCTGGCGGCTCCCGGCCGATGGCGCAGGGCCGGACGACCGAAATGCAAGAATGGTGGTCAGCGACGGACTCGAGGACTGGTTTCCGCACATCTCCCCCGATGGCAGGAAGATGGTATACATCGGCTATCCGGCCGGTACTGCGACTCATGACCCGCGAACAGTCAGCATTAGCTTTAAACTCGTCACCATCGATCATGGAAAGGTCGCAGCCGAACAGAAGACCATCGTAAACGCGATTGGCGGTCAGGGATCGATGAATGTCAATTCATGGGCTCCTGACTCCACGCGTTTTGCGTATGTCACTTACGAACCGTTGCCGTGAGCGAACGAACATGAAAGATATTGCCATGACTTCTCGCAGAGATTTCGTGAGGCTTTCGATAGCAGCGCTGTCTGACCTAAACCGGACCTAACGGAGTAACCCCAAAGCAGACGCATCCAATTGCAAAGGCGAGAACTTTGGAGTTTCGTCCACGAAACCCACCAACCCACCGGCTTACCCCCAAAACTAAGGCACCACAAGCTCGACGTCCCCTCGGTATGCGACGGCTTTTCCGTTCACGAGGTATGGCGTAAATTTGCAGTCTCTTACTGAGATGATCGACTGCGCTATGAGTCCCCAGGAAATGCGGCCAAGGCCGGGTTCGGCGTCAACAGTTTTGCCCTCTTCGTTGACCGAAGCCCGTATGGTGATCACTGTTCCCGACGGAGCAACCCCCTTAGAAATGGGAATTGGGCTGCACGAGACGGTGTGCTGCGCCATCTCCTTGGCCGTCAAAATCGGGATCGGGTCTTCGATCCTGGTCTCGAAGGCAAACCCCAGCCCTCCCTCAACTTGCACTGCTTTTCCGTTGTCGGTGCCAACCTTCATCTTCCAGCTGCGAACCTGATCGCGCACCGAATCGTTAAGGCCCGCATTATCTGAATTTAAAGGCCAAGCCTCCCTGACCTGCCCCGCGCTATCCATCGAGATGTAAATCGCAAGATGTCCTCGAATATTGCCGGAATGAACCGGTGGCCAAACGATGGGTGGGTTGCCGGTACTCAATTGCTCGATGATCTCGGGGCGGACCTGGATGGAACGGAATTTATCGTCGTTTGCAGATAACGGAACAAATATTTCAGCCGGGCTCGTCGTTTGTGACAACTCTTCCAGCACGGTCACATCACCTACGAGTTCTGTTCCGGGCTCAGGGTCATCAACAAGCCTGCGCGCAATTTTTTTCTTCCCAAAGCTTCGGTAATCGTGAAATTCCATAGCGTACGACGGGCTTCCTACGAACTGCAGTCTACCTTCGCCATCAAAGCAAACATTAGAGAAAGCGTCTGTCGCTCGGTCACCCGACCCTATCTTTGATTTCGCGCGAGCGCATGCGTCGGATTTGCTACCGTTGGAGAGCGTTATCTGCTCAATTACGCCTCCACTTGCCTGCCAGGCGGCGGCATTGGGAACTGGATCAAAGATCGCCGTAACAAAACTGCGAAGCCAGAGGGGAAAATAGTCGCCTTCGTCCAGCTCTGTCTTCTTACCGCCACTCACGACGATCGTTTGCCGGGTACCACTCCTGGCCGTCACTTCACGACGCCATTGATCGGGGGAACGCCACCACTCCTCGATGGTGCCCTGGTAGGGTGATTGCTGATTCGCCGGTTCCGAGACCACGATCCGAACATGGAATGGGTGACCGCCTTCAGTGGTCAGCACACCCGTGGCTAATGCCTTGGATACCGCGTCACCAATAGGCCGGGTCGTGCGCTGGATCTGGGCATGCACCACCAGAGAGGCTGCTGAGAAGAGCAGTGCAAACAAAAATTTAACTTTTCGCATAATTACCTATCCCTGGTTCCATGCTAGGTCTCCCGGCATTGCGGGCTTTCTGGCCATCCTGGGTGGCAGTGCGAGCCGCTTGCCAGTGGTCGTATATGAGTGAAAGAAAGTCAAAGGGAACCCACGGCGAAGAATACACGACTTGGTTTGAGTGCCAAAACGCTCAAGACTGTTGAAGCATTCTTTTAGCTATGGAAGCGGTTACTAAGGGCTAGGTTAATGGTGAGCACACCTATTGCGTCTTTTTCATTGCTAAACTAGGTTTGCCGGGCGTAATGCGATGACAGCTAATCCACTGGGCTATGCCCAATGGTTACTAAAGAAATTCTTTACCCTCTTGTGCGCGGTGCAAAAACCGTACTACTGTAGGGATAAGATTCATACGTCGGCGCCGTCTTACTACGCGCTGCTTGGCCTTGCACCGGCGCGCTCTACCCGTGCATCCGCCGCCGCCACCGGGAAACGTCGGCGCTTATCAGCATGATGACCTGGGTGTAGCGAACTATAGGTGACATCAAAATGACGGAACACGGCTTTCCGCAGCATGGGTGCGGCCTGCGAGGGCGCGCGCCTGCTGAGAGAGCGGGATTCACGGCGGAAGCAGGGTGCGCTCAGGCGTCCTCTTGATTGAGCAGTTTTGACAATTTGGGAAACACCAAACCTCCGGGCACTCGCCCGAGGCAACCGAGTCCAGAGGGCTAGGACGCAGGATGACAACGGGACACCTGCCAATACGTAGCGCGTGGCAGAGATATCGTCCCGTTTATCACTCGTAGAACTGGGTTCCAGGCGTAGGCTACCCCTCTTTCGAGGGGAAAACCGGCGAGCCTCGACATAAGAACGAGGCTTTGAGCGCGCTTTTTTCCGCGCGTTGGCAATCGCTTGGGCATCAGGACAGGTACTTAAGGCGCTTAGGGCGCATAAGGCGCACACTTTCCCCGTTTGATCGCGGTCTGCGCCGCGCGAAATTCGATGTCGTCCTCGAGCGCGAAAGATGGAGTGAGAGGAGCCTGTTACTGTTCCTAACCTGCCGTTGGGGGGCGGCATCCACCCCGAAAGAGGCAGGATGGCCAAACTAATTGATTGACGGAAGGGAGGTTCACCATCCATTCAGCAGTCGCAACGAAAAAGCCCGCAAACGGCACTCGGCGGCACCTTAATAAAGAAGAGCATGCCAGATACCCCCTTATCGCATATCTTCCAGGGGCCTGAATCGCCGATCGAGGGCCAGCTTACTCCGGACTTAGTTCGCTTAGTTCGCTTTCTTCGCACATTTCTACAGGGGAACCAAAACGGGAAGAAGACCTAAAAGAAGAAGCAGCGCTGCCAATTCCCCCAAAAGGGCAAAAACGATCGAATTTTATCGAATTTTACAAAAATCGAAGGCACACGGAAAAATCCGGGGACGGGAAACCTGGGGTCCAGGAGTTTTGCGTGGGCGGGGGAACTACCGGGCCCTCCGCTCCCGAACCGTCAGAACGCTACTGCAACTCCCGTCACAAACGGATAGGAGAGGAATGGATCAAGCTTGTCATTTTCCGATGCCACTCCGCGTCGCGCCACATGCCTCGAAACTGCGGTCCGGCAAAATTGCTGGTTGCGATCGCGACCCATCGCCCCGTTCCTGCCGCCGTGCGGACGCCCAATTCACATAGGAAGATGCGGGACAGGAAGATGCGGGGAAGATGCGGGACGGGGAAGATGCGGGACAGACGAAGTAACCCCCATCTTAGCGCAGCGGAATGGCAATTTGATGCTGGTTACTTCGTCCTGTTCCGCGAGATTTGTCGTCCGAGATTTGTCGTCAGACGGGACTGGAACTTTGCCGAAGTAAAGTTTGGTGGTCATGGGAGTGTTATGGTCAAACGGGGCTGTCACTTAGGGGAAAAGGCGGCCATGCCGCTCTTAGCAAAGTTCCAGTCCCGTCTAACGCATAAATCGTGACGCATAAATCGACGCATAAATCTTTGGAGATTAGGCTAACCTCAGAGAATAGTGACCAGACCGGAAATGACCCCAATGGATAACCCGGGGACCAGAGAGCGCCGGGATAAACCGGCACATTGTAGGGGATGAAAGAGCCCTACGGAAAAGGAGAAGCGACTCCATTCTGGCCTCGAGTCTTGCCTGTGACCCCGTGAGGAGTCATAGCGAAGCGTAGACAGAGGTACTGGCGGGCGGGAGGATTGAGCTCCGAAAATTTGCAACCGAGTGCCGACCCTTTTCTGTCAGTGGGAAGGCAACACCGGCGAGCCGCGCTATTCGCGAGTGGCCGCTGGGCTCGGCGTAGTCGAAGACTCCAGGCACGTCAGGAAACAATGTGCACGAGAACCGGGAGACCTCCAGAGCGTCTGCGCGAGCAGACCGGTCCGGGAAGGTGAAAGATCCATGATCCGGACATGTACGTTTTGGAGGGGTCGGACTGCGCCATAGTACCTATGAAGCTGACGAACAAAGAAGATAAGACTTCCGCGGAGCCAGCGGAGGGAAGGGCGCAGACCAAGGAGAACGACGCCCAGCCTCACACGCATCCGACACAGAGTGGAGCGCGCGTGTCCCAGGGGTTAGGCGGCGTGCGCCGTACGGCGCAGGCAAGGAAGCAGGAACGGTTCACCGCTTTACTGCATCACCTTACGATCGACTTACTACGGGAAAGCTACTTTGCGCTCAAGCGGAGAGCAGCACCGGGAGTGGACGGGGTAAGTTGGCAGCAGTATGAGCAAGGCCTGGAGGAGAGGTTAGTCGATCTCCATGGCCGCGTGCATCGTGGAGCATATCGGGCTCAACCTTCGCGCAGAGTCTATATACCGAAAGCCGATGGCCGGCAACGGCCGTTGGGCATCGCGGCGTTGGAAGATAAGATCGTCCAACACGCGGTAGTCACTATCCTCAACCAGATCTATGAGGTGGACTTTCGGGGATTCTCGTATGGGTTTCGCCCGGGGCGCAGTCCACACCAGGCGCTGGACGCGCTGAATGTGGGCATCCAACGAAAGCGTGTGAATTGGATACTCGATGCGGACATCCGTGGGTTCTTTGACAACATGAGCCACGAATGGACCATGAAATTTATGGAGCATCGAGTGGCCGACAACCGCATTCTTCGGCTGATAGGGAAGTGGCTCAAGGCCGGGGTATCGGAAGACGGCAAGTGGTCTGAGACCAAGGCGGGCACTCCGCAGGGAGCGGTCATTTCGCCGCTACTGGCGAACGTGTATCTGCACTATGTCTTCGACCTGTGGGTCGAGGTATGGCGAAAGAAAGTGGCGAGCGGAGATGTGGTTGTCGTCCGTTACGCGGATGATCTGGTGGTAGGCTTCGAGCACCGCGAGAATGCCGAGCGGTTCCTGAGAGAGTTTCGGGAACGGCTGGCGGACTTCGGCTTGGAACTCCACCCGGAAAAGACGCGGCTGATCGAGTTCGGTCGGTTCGCCCAGGCCAACCGGCAAAAGCGTGGGGAAGGGAAGGCGGAGACGTTCACGTTTCTGGGGTTCACGCACTGCTGTGCGACGAACTCCAAAGGTCATTTCGTTATACGACGCAAGACCATGGTCCAGCGGCTACGAGCAAAGCTTCACGCGTTGAAGGTGAAGCTACGTGAGCGCCTGCATGATCCGGTCAATGCTGTCGGCCAATGGCTGAAGCGTGTCGTCAACGGCTACTACCGTTACCATGCTGTACCCGACAACCTGCGGGCGTTATGGCGGTTCCGCGACCGGCTTTGCATCCTGTGGCGCGCCATGCTTGGTCGTCGCAGCCAGCGCAGCCGTCCCAGCTGGACTCGCATTCGCCCGACCTTCGACCGCTGGATCCCTCGTCCTAGTGTCCTGCATCCTTTTCCTAGCGAGCGTTTCGACGTTCTAATCCAAGGTAAGAGCCGTGTGCGGTAGTTCCGCTCGCACGGATCTGTACGGGGGGCAGTCAGCGATGACTGTCCCTACCGTGACCGAAACGTTAACTATGCTTCAACAAGCATATTAAGTTAGTAAACCTCCGGTCTATCCTTCCTCAGGTCCTGGCTGTTTCGGGCCTCTGGAGTGGACCCCTTGGTTGAGACAGCGAAAAATAGGGACAGTTGCGGTTGACTGCTGGGGGCTTCACAGCGGCAGTGTTAAGCAATGAGCGCAGTTTGCAAACAATCCAGTTTCCTCACAGTGAATGGAGGAGTGCTATTGAAAGTGATCGACGAGCATGATGTCGCTGTTCACATCGCCGACCAGCGTATAGAGGATCCAGCGGCCATCGGGAGAGACCGACAGGCCACTACCGAAATACTTGTCCACTTCAAAAATCGGCCGTACCTGCCTGGTTGCGAAATCAAAGAAGCGGAGCGATCTGGGCGCCTCGGCCGGAACGAAATAGATACCGCCTGGAGCAACGGCCCAGACCCCTGCGTTGTTCACGTGAGGCAATCCATCCCCTCCTTCTGACGTACCGGGCAATGCGCGCAGAGACACTTTCCTCAGCACTGTTCTCGCGGAGCTGCTTGCAAAGTACACTGTCTTCCCATCGAAAGACTCCTGCGGATTCAGCCCATCGGTATCTTGAGAGAGTGCTATGGCCTTTCCGCCGGCGGCGGGACAACGATAGACTCCCGTTCTGCCAGGTCCGTTGGATTTGAAATAAATCCACTTTCCATCGCGGGACCAGTTAGGTCGAATGCCCGAGATGTTTGTGACCAGTTTTCTGGGCTTTCCTTCGGCCACGTCCGCTACATATAGTTTCCCGTGGTCTCGGGGCGAATCAAACACTATCTTGTTTCCGTCCGGCGACCATTGCGGGCTGCCACTCTCTTCGTTAGGGTTCGAGATCTGTACCAGGTTGCTTCCATCGTCGGCGCTGATCCATACACCTTGTATGCCTGAGCGCCAGGACGCGAAGACAATGCGCTTTCCATCCGGAGAGTATTGAGCGTCGCACTGTGCCCGCGACGAAGGCATGAGTTCTACCGCTGGAGATTCCGGGTGAAGCAGGTCCCTGCGCCAGATGTTTAAGCTGGTGGAAAGAGAGCTGTAGGCAAGCTTGCCGTTTCTGGCCGACACTGCGGGTAGCATTGCACCTCCCGCGAAGGCAAGTTGTTTCGTCGACCCATTCGCGACCGTAACTTGACTGAGTTCCGATGAGGTGGTCCCATTTGTAATGCTAATGAGGGAATAAATGAGTTTCTCATCGTCAGCCGACCACGTTAACCCATCTGGAAAACGCCGGGATGGTGGAATCGTTTTCGACTGCCTACCCCGAATTGGTAAGGATAGCAGGACCGCCTCGCCATTCTCGCTTAGGAAGCACCAGTATGCGAGGTACTCGCCGTTGTGGGAGAACGCCGGCAAACCTTCGCCAACGCAATTTGGACTGATTGGAACTGGTTTGGTCTCCAATGTTTCCGTTGAGAGAAGATAGATCCTTCCATATTCTTCTGCTGGCGCCCGATCAGCGAAGGCAATCCACTTGCCATCCGGTGACCAACTGATAAGAGCCAAGCTATGCCAGCTGAACCAACTGAAGTTATCGGAGGGTATTCCGGTGGAACGCAATTTTCTTTCAGGGCCTCCAAGCGCGGGGACAACGTAGATTCCGCTGTCGTCCCCGGACAGGCGTTGAAATGCGATCTGCGTGCCGTCGGGGGACCATACAGGACTGATCGATTCCGAGGGATGCTGCGTAAGCCGGAGAAGAGTTTCGCTTCCCAGCGCCTTCACATATAGATCGAAGCCGTTTACCCCATGTGCAGGGTCACCGTTCCATGCGAACGCGATTCTCGACCCATCGGGAGAGAAAGCCGGGGAAATCGCCTCTTTGGGCAGAGCCGTAAACGGAACGGCAGTCAAAGCCACCTGCTCCAGCGGACGCTGCTTCTGATGCCATCGATACGCAACGACGATCACAAGCGCAACGGCCGAAATGGAGAGAGCGCCCGCGGCAACCTTCAACCACCCCTTCGACCACCTTCGACCAGAGCGCGAGCCGCCGGCCGGTTCGACCGCAATTACCGGCTCGATCCCTGTCCCGGCTACAGGCTGAACCGGCGCCTCCAACTCACCGATGAATCTATACCCCCGCCGCGGCAGCGTCTCAACAAAGCGCGGACTCTCCGCCGAGTCACCCAGCGCTTCACGAATCTTGTTAATGGCGGTGTTTAGGTTGTGTTCGACATCGACAAACGTGTCCGGCCAAAGACGCTTCTGCAGTTCCTCCCGCGTCACCACCTCGCCGGGCTGCTCCAGCAGAATGCTCAGAACCTGAAACGGCTGGCCGCCGAACTTCAGCCTCACTCCTGCCTTGCGCAGTTCACCGGAACGCAGATCAGCCTCGAAATCCCCGAATCGCAGGAGTCGAAGCTGTCGCGCCGTCTCTACCATGGCAGGTATCCTCGCGATCTCTAGCCCTACCGATCACATCTCCGAACGACGGGAGAACTCCTTAAATATTTGAGCGGTAACTACTTACTGGATAGACATTCTTTCGACCTTTCATTGACCAGCATTTTACCTCTCATCGATTGAGGTAGTCTGCCCGAAGCGCCAAAGTCGCCCTCACCTCGCAACCCGCGAGGCGGAGGCCGACATGAACCACCCATTCTCCACTCGCTATTTTGAGTCGCTCGTTGCGTTCAGCCTGGCGCTGGCCACCCTTCCCGCTCTTGAAGCCCAGCCGCGATGCCCGGGAAACACCGTCAGTGTAACCCCGCGATTTGTTCAACATGCACTCATTGTTATTCCCGTGAAGATCAATCATGCAGGTCCGTTTGATTTCATGGTCGATACCGGCAGCCAGCTTACGGTCGTCGATCCATCCCTCGCCTCGGAGCTCAACCTCAATTCTCAAGGCAGGGTTGGCATCATCTCCATTGCCGATTATGCGCAGGTGTCCGCAACCCTTCTGGATTCGCTGGAGGTAGGCTCGAACGTGGTCGAGAAATCACCCGCCATGGTCCAGGACCTTCGACAGATCCAGGCAGCCGATCGCCGGATCCGGGGGGTTCTCGGGGAAAGCTTTCTTTCACATTTCGACCTGCTTATCGACTATGAGCACAAATCGCTTTGTCTCGACGAGACCAGTGCGATGCGAAACAGTGTGCGCGGCGAGCGCATTTCCTTTGTTCCCCCGCAACATCCTGAGGATGAATTGCCCTTTATGCCACGGCCGGTTGTCTCCGCCCATCTGTTCGGCACCGGGACCAGGACGATTCTGCTGCTATTGGATTCCGGCTGCGGCGATCCGATCCTGCTTCCTGGCAGCGAGCAGCCGGCAATCCAGACACTCATCCGTGACGCCACTCTGCAGGGCAACGCAACCGTTGCACAACGGGCTTTTGCCGTCGTGCCGCCGGTGAACATGCAGATCGGTAAGCGCATCCTTACACAAATCACATTCGTAACCCCTGTGCGCGTCGCGAAGAATCTTCCTCAGCAGCACGCAGATGGTCTGTTCCCAACCGTGCTCTTCCAGAGAGTCTTTATTAGCGGCACCGGTCATTTTGTGGTTTTTGATCCCAAATGAACTGCCTTGTCGAGATTTGTCGTCAGGAGATTTGTCGTCAGACGGGACTGGAACTTTGATAAGAGCGGCGTGGCCGCCTCTTTTCCCTAAGTGACAGTCCCGTCTAGCGACAAATCTGGGCGACAAATCTGACGACAAGTCTCCTGACAACAAATCTCCGACAACAAATCTCCAGTCAGTAGTTGGCCGCAAATCAAACCAAGGTTCCTGCTCTAAAGGTTCACAAGGTAACCTGGCGATATCCTCAACGGAGCGGTGTATATTTCCGGTCAAGAGATGCATCTATCCAGCCCTGGCTTCGGTCGGGGCTCTCTTTTTTCCTCTGCTCTTGGCAACGTTGAAGATATTTTTTGACCTGAGAGAAACTCTTGGAACCGAACATTTAAAAGCGGCATCTACATAGACATGGCGTGCTTGGAATACTTCAGACTTCACCAGCATTACGTAGTAGCAGTGCGACGCTGCGAACAGGCCGAGTTGTCTTCCCGTCGGAGTGGTTTGCTTGACGCAGCGGCTCGCCTGACTGCGGAAATTAAGCAGAAGGCACGAAACGAGAGAAACGCTGCCCAAGAGCGGATGGTTCTTCACGAGCAGAATTGTCCGGTCTGCAAACCAGCCCAGAAATTTGCCAAAGTCAGTTAGTGCGATCCGTGTCGGATAAATACAAACCACCCTACGCATTCTGCGCACATATTGGAGCTGCTTGCGCTAAGCAATTCAGGACGTTCGCTAGAGATTTGTCGTCAGACGGGACTGGAACTTTGCTAAGAGCGGCATGGCCGCCTCTTTTCCCTAAGTGACAGTCCCGTCTGGCGACAAATCTCCGCAGTCTAAAGTGTACGATTACGTCATCTGCCGTCATCAGTCTGTGGAAATTACCCCGTGCTAGTCTGTTCGCATGAACACGAATTCTGGCTTGCTGCCCGCATCGAAAGAAATACGTAGATGGTGCTCGATCCTTGAACAGGAATTGTTGCAACTCTCCGGGGTGAAAATGACTCACGTATTTGGCACGCGCGCTTTTTACCACCGCAAAGTGATGTTCGCCATGCTGCCCGACAAGCGCACGTTAGAAGGTTCAGCCGTGATCTCGTTCATTAGGACTGAAAACAACTCGGAGCCGAACTGGCAGACATTCGAGCTGACAGGCCACAATCTCGACGATGCAATGGTTTTGCTGGAGCAGGCCTATAGGCTTAGCGTGCTTCGTCCTTTCACAGGTTTTCGTCGCTTACGCGCGTCAGTATATTCGGCCGTAAAGATCGGCAAACGCGAATCCATGTACGCTGTGCGCTAGGTTAGCTCTAAGCCACATCAGACCGTGAGCGGGGTCTACGGCGGGCGCATGTCTCGCAGCGTTGCGCGTGCAACTCCAGACGGTCTTTCGCTGCGTCTCGTTCAATCAACGCTCGCCGCTCCACTTCCTGAACAAGCCAGGTGTTATCGCCCGATATCTGAGAAGCATTATGGATCAGCCCCCAGCGGCGAAGTGCTGCATCATAAAGCTGTTGTAATCGGACTCTTTCTAGGCAGCCCATACTCAGTCTGATGCAGCTGGTCCAAGAGGCAGGGCTGACATATTGCGCCTAGCGTTCTGCAATGGGTCGCATCAGGGACGCGTGAGTCTCGCGTACTGATCGGGCGTAAGCCTCAAGTACGCTCATCGAGCGCGAAAGTAAGTTGTGACCTCGCGTCGACCAGGCCCAAGTAATCGGCAATGAAGTCAACTTCGTGTGGCGTACACATCCATCCTCGGTTTCTCAGCCAGGTCAGAGAACGTCCAAAATTGCTTGGCGCAAGCGGCGCCGATATGCGTGGAGAACCTATAGGGTGGTTTCAATTTGTCTGGCATCTTCTAGCGCATAGGGAAGCCCTTGATGTACCGCCAGCTGACGATCGGTGAAGTAGGGAGCAACTCTGTCCGTGGGAAGAACGTTCGACTTTCTCCTTCGTTCAGTCCACCATCGTCAAACCGGATCTGAACAGGAGCGTCCACTTTAGGATAGGTCCCTCTGTCGGTCGAATCGAATGCATGCCAGTCGCTCGGATGAAACATGATGGTTTGAGTTTACGGCTGCACGTACAGCCAAAAGCCCTCGCGCCGGCTACGGCGCGATATGGCGTGAGCGCTTCTACATTTTGATCGTTAGACATGAGGGTCGCTTATCGTCAGCGGGTGGCAGAAATCTACCTTGAACTTGTTGAACCTGGCCGATCTGAAAGCATCACAGTTGCCACTGATTGACGCTACCTCGGCGTCATTTGTCGTCGAAGCATTTGAGCCGCCCCGCCCTAAACTTCAGATACCGTCTGACGTGTGAGGGCCTCAATGCAGCCTCGGTGCTCGATCTGTTGGACTGTTCAGAATCTTGCGAAGTGCTCCAAAGAAGGCTGCCCACATCTACTGTGTACTCTGCACGGTAACCGATACGGAGGCCACTGCATAGAGTGCTGGGAGACTGCGAGTATATTGCTGCCGCTGCATGGTCTTCGAACCGCCCGCGAAAAAAGATGACGCGGCCCGCCTGGCGCCGTGCACTCGGAAGCGCGACAGTCCCGAAACCTCCCCAGACGCCGCGAACATGGTTGAAGCAATTCAGCCTTCTGTTGATAGAAGACGTCGGTACACTTATTCTCCATACGGGGCGTCCTGACGGTCTGCCAGAGCCTGGGCATGCAACAGCATCGCGTCGAGCGCTTCTCGCGGGTAAAGCTTGCCGTTGAGCACAACCGCTCGAACGGAGCGGGTGTTATGAATGTCGGCGAGCGGGTCCCCGTCAAGCAGAACCAGATCGGCGATCTTGCCGGCCTCGATGGTCCCTCGGCGGTCAAGTTGTCCCATGAATTGAGCGGCGTTGCGCGTCGCGGTTTGGAGAGCGGCGAGGGGAGATAAGCCGGCATCGACCAGCAGCGCAAGCTCGTCGTGAATGCTGAAGCCGGGAAAGCACTCTGGGTTCATGGCGTCAGTGCCCGCGAGAATAGGAACACCGGCCCGGTACATAAGCCCTACGAGCCTCATAGATTCATCAAATTCGGCTTTTGTTAACTTGGCCATCGCGGCTCGAGGCTCGGGAGGAAAGTGCCGGTAATAGCCGGCATCCCATTTGGTTCGCACGTCTTTGCTCAGATACTTCAACCTTGGATCATCCGTAGGTAACGGATCGTCGATCTGCGCGCGTAACAACGTGAGGGTGGGACACTGCCAGGTTCCATTCTTCACGAACAGCGCAAACAGCCTCTGCGCGGTGGCCTCATCAAAGGATGCAACGGTGCGCGTGTTGAGGAGAATAATGTTTCTCCCGGCGTCTATCTTTTGCTTTACGGCCACATCCGGTGCCCGGAACAAGGTTCTCCATCGCTGCAGTTCAGCGTCGATAGCCGATTCTTCTTTCGAGCAGGCGTCCGCTACGCGCGTTAGATGCTCGATGCTTTTCTGGCCAGCATTCGATGCTTCAGCCGCAGTCACCAGCTCCGGCACGTGCCCTTCGAATGGAATGCCGCGCTTGTTGGCCTCGTCGGCGATCGCGAAGTAAACGTCGCGGGGCAACCGGCTGTAGACCTTGATGAACTCCGCGCCGTTCTGTTGCTGCTGCTCCACCACTTCGCGCCCTTGCGCTTCATCGGCAGCGACAATGGAGTCGGGCCAAACCGGATTTGGACCATCGACGATAGGGCTGCCCAGGTAGATGGTGGGCGATGGATCTGGGTTGGAAGCCTGCATAGCTCGCCACGCATGCGCGTCGGATGGACCAGCCATATCGCGGACGCCAACCACTCCGTTGGCCAGAAAAAGAAGGTGGCTCCACGGAGCGCGAGCGTCTGAGGCCCCGTGCACATGCATGTCCCATAAGCCAGGGATGAGGAACTTGCCGGCACCGTCGACGATCAGCGCTTTCTTCGGGATATGCGCCTTCTGCGATGCAACAACTGCAACGACTCGATCCCGGTCGACGATCACGGTCCTATCGGGCTGGGCGGCGCGCCCAGTGGCGTCGATCACGGTGACATGTTTGATCACGAGAGACTGGGACCACGCGGAACCACAGAAAAGGGCAAAGAGGACGCCTAGGGTCAGGTCGGAGCGCAGTAGGCGTCTATGCGCACGGCGCAGCCATTCCCGTGTGAGCCGTGGAATAAGGCTTCGAGTCATTTCACTTCTATCCTCGCTGGTCAGTATAGACACCCTGGAAAAAGCAGGACAGAAAAAGCAAAGGCAATTCGGTGGCAAGAGGTTTAGTGAGAGGTTTCGCCCACGAAACTCCGTCCACGAAACTCATTGCCCACGAAACTCAAACGAGGTTGACTTAGACACAACAGGGACTGGTGTTCCTGTTGCGAGCAAGCTGAGATAGGCCGAGTTCCTATAGAGCCTGGTTAGTTAGCGATAATGGGCGCACGGAGTCTTCGGACCAGCCTTGCTCCGGGAACGGGGCAGCAGCCGCCTGGGATAGAAAATCAGCGTGCGATAGTTAGATAGTTCAGTGAGCGCTGTCCTCTACAACACCTCTATGGTGATCATCGGGGCCCACGTACCCAAGTAGGAGGTACAGGCGGGGAAAAAGATACAGGATTTTTGCTTTTCCTTTCGGCCGCGACGAGTTGGGGGAGGGGAACTGGCCTGAAGGGGCGGGAGCTGCGCAAGATGGGGGCAAGAGCGGGTGGGACCTCTGCCCTAAAGAGTTGCGAACGCAACCGCCGAGGGATGCTAAGGTCTCGCAGAACAGCAGTTCCGGCTTACCTAATTAAAATCGCAACTATAACTATTTTTTTTGTAACTAAATCGAGAGCTGTTCATTCTCACGGCTACGCAACAGGTGTAGAGATACACACTCAACACTTCGTTGTGCAGTCCCTTTATAGGAGTCCGAAAATGAGTTCTGCTCTTCGTGGGGTCCCCCCTTCCGGAAAAGGCCTGAATGTGATCGCCGTGCGGTCACGCATCTTCTCCTCGACCAAACTATTCATCCTAGCTAGCACAACTGTGATGGGCAGCCTCGTGCCCTCAACAGCCTTCGGGCAAGTTGCCGTGGCGGCTAGGCCACCGATATCCCCGGAGGCGATGGCCGTGCATCTCCTCGCAAAGCGTCCTGTTGCAAAGTCGGTGGCGCCGGCAGACGCAGCTGACAGTTCGTCGGGAATCAACTCGGCACAAGGTCCCGGAGCCGGAGCGCGCGATCTCGGAGAACCCGGCTGCGACTTGTTCCCGGCCCCGGCCAGTACCGGCACGAATGTACCCCTTTCATACTTCGGGCCCTCGCCTTCCACCGTTAACCAGAGCTTGGTCGGACCTGTGCAATTGCTCAATACCGGTCAAGTCGACGCCACTGCCGGCACAATTACCATCCCTCTGTATAAGGGATCGGTCAAGAGCACCGGCAAGACGGCCTGGTACATCCTGACCGACGTTTCCGATCAGGGGGTCGCCCAGGAACTCGGCTTGAATTTCTCGGCAAAGCTCAATTTCGTCAACACCGCGGCAAGAACTGGCAACCTGGACGCGAATGGAAACATCGTGTTCGATAAAGGCACTGTCAACTTCGCGGCGGTTCGCAACCTCGTAGCCGGACCAGAGGGAGCGGAATTTCCTCCCACGTCCTACACTCCGGGCGAAGTCGGCGACAGTAACTATAGCCCCTTCGTCAGCATTACGAACGCTCAGGGCGTTATCTATAACGCTCCAATGATCGCATACGGTGTTGATGCCAGCCAGATCAACTTTCCCAATGGCAACGTCGACTATACCAAGGTTCACGATCAAGTGGTGGCCATCGATCCCATCAACATGACCGTCACCTTGAACCTGATCAACGGCTTCAGCTTCGGCCGCCCCGTTTGGTACTTATCCGTGGATGCCAGCAACACCCTGGCCGCGACAATCGAGCACAACACCTACGCGCCGCTGATGGAAAAACTTCTCCTTGGGGATGACGACAGCTTCGGCAGCCCGATCGAGCGCATCTTCATCGCCACCAATGGCGCCGAAGGGTGCGACAATCCTCAGCGTCAAGGGCTGTCAGCTGACCTGGCGGATGGCCACAGGCCGAACAATACTCTGGGCGGGATTCCCACGCTCGCTCTCGACTATAGTCCCGCATGGAACGCACAGTTGTTCACCTGGACCGACGATGCTATTTCTAAGGGCTACCGCCAGCAACTGCGCGAGGAGTTCCAGATTCTCACCTACGCACAAGACGGTCTAATCACCGGATTTCCTGCTGGAACAGCATTCGGCAGCTCTGGTTTCTCAATCAACTGCCCGATTGTCCAAAGATTAGATTGAAAAAAAACTTCTTCTTCTGGGATTGTTCAAACCTGACACTCGTTGGGTTTGAGCAATCCCTCATTTCTTTTTACAGCGTCTGGCCAGGGACCTGTCGCGCAAACACTCTTCCACGCCGGCCGAAAAGTTACCGTTCGAAGTAGCGTCACGATGCTTGCGCGAGTATGTGAATGTTGATTTGCCGGATGCGGTTCAGAACTGTCCTCGATCGTACGCATTGCCAACGCAGTAGCAGCGTGGTCACACATCCATTTGCGGGAACGGTGAAGCCCCGTCCACGAAGATTGAGAACCCTAAACCGGGACGGAGAGGTTTTCGAGAGGTTTCGGGACGAGAGGTCAATTTTGACCTGGAAAAAAAACGCGCCAGGATGCCTTATAAACGACTGCCGGGCTTAGGCATACATTTCGGCTAAACGAAATGTATGCCTAATCGATTTTTTCACATCTTCCAGACGAAAAGTTTCCGGGTTCGTACGTGATTGCAGGTAAGCGTTCCGTCCACGCCTTTCTCCTCATGCCATTCCCGAAGGTCCACCCCTTGGGAAAGAGCCGTGTTCCTGGTCCTGGCGGTTTTGCCTGTTTCGGGCTTTAGCCGCCGCCTGGTCAGCGATGCGATCTATTCTCTTTTGCTCTGGAGTCTCCACGGTGTTGGACTGGTCCTGCTGCGGTGGGTTTGTCGTTTCAGGTTCGTTTGCCATGGGTATCGTCTCCTGTTCACTGCATATCCCAAAGCATACGCCAGATAGTGGCGTTTCGCGGTGATTTGCATCACCAATTCCAACCTTCAGTGGCTCAGTTCGAGTTCGTGAGGAGATCTGGGACAGGAAGATGTGAAAAATTTGATTTAGAAACTGGAGCAATTTCGGCCTCGAAAAAAATCGCGCCAGGATGCCTTATAAGCGACCGCTGAAACTTCGGCGTACATTTCGGTTCAGACAAAATTTCAGCCAAATCGATTTTTTCACATCTTCCTGTCCCGAAACTCTGGTCCGGAACTCCCCTCGTCTGCCCCCCTCAGGCCTGTACCGAAGCGTCGTGCCAGTGTTGAGGCCTGTGTGAGGCGAAACGTCTCTTCTCGCGATATCTGCACAGCCTCTGTCATAAAGCGGAGGATCAAGTTCAAGTCCTTCTTGGTATAACGGCCGACAAGTTGGTTCATTCTCGTTCGCAATGGTTCAAGCAGCTTACCTATCATCTGCAAAAAACTGGCGGCGTTGATCGGCTCCACGATGACGGAACGAGCATCGGCCGGATTCGGAGCCCGTCGAACGTAGCCAGCCTGTTCAAGCCGGGTGATGATGCCCGTAACGGCGCCCGTTGTGAGCCCCGTCATCTCCGCCAGGGCACCGGCGGAAAGACTGCCATGCTGGCACAGTAGACCCATACATTTGTGATCCGTAGCGTTGAGACCGAGCTCGCGAGCCACGGTTTCGTGGAGCATGATGGCGGCAGTGCTCATCGCGCTAAAGCCAGCCTCGAGATCCTGGCGCAATTGGGAGTGAGTGGAATGCGGCATCGTGCGTTAATTACCTTACGTGATAAGATAGTAGCTAAGAGAGATGGGAAAGTAAACCTCACAGTAGGGAGTCATGAACAATGGAATCGCGTTTAGCGACCGGTACACCGATAAGCGATCGGAGTGAGATCGAGGCTCTATTGGAACGCATGGCGGATGCCTGGGCGAAGGGGGATGGTAAGGCCTATGGAGACCTTTTTTGCGAAGACGCACAATATGTGGAAGCCCCCGGTCGCCGCGTGCACGGCCGGGCCGCAATTGCGCAGTCACATCAGCGTATCTTCGATTCCATCCTCAAACACACGCGGGTAGCGAGCCGGACTCCGCCCGTTATCCGCCCAATCGCTCCCGGCGTTGCTTTAGTCGAGGCCAGCGGTGCCGTGCTCTTCTCCGGCGAGGATGAAACAGGAGTTTCGCCGAACGGTCTGATGACCATGGTCGTTTTACATGGGGACCAGGGATGGCGGATCATGTCCTTTCAGAACACACCCACTGGGAAGTTTCGCAGCATTCGCTTCATCGCGCGCTACGTCCTCTCGCGTTTGCGCCCTGGTCAATGAGTTCGGTCCCCTCTTTCACCGCAAAGACCCTCAAGGGAGGCCGAACAGAAGGTTCTACCTCCCTCGGCGACCATCGTTCCGATGAGTCTTCAGCCGGTTATTCCTTCCTGGGTTGCTCTCCAGCAGTGCCCACGTCCGCTTCGCCGGCTGCAAGCAGCTTCTCGCACTATCCTGCTGCTGTAAACTGCTCCGCAGCCAAACGTAATCTGTCACCATTTTCGCTGTCTCAACTAAGGGGTCCACTCCAGCTAGCATGTCAGCGTATTTCCCCTAAATTCAGTCCCCGTAACGCGTCCACACCTTAGACAGGTTGAGCACGAAGCCTTGGACAGGTCCGTGGCCACTTACAGAATTGCCGTCGACGATGACAGGGATCTCGCCTTTGCGATAGACAATTACCTGCCGCGCGTATGGATCCACGAGCCAGCCGAGAGCGGCCCCGTTCGCCATCCAGTCTTGCATCTTCTGCTTCAGCTTGCTCAGCGCGTCGGACTCGGAAAGTAACTCGATGACGAAGTCTGGACAGAGACGCGCGAAGCCTTTCAGTTCACCCTTCGGAAGGCGGCTCAGCGCTTCTGCTGACGCATAGGCTGCGTCTGGGCTTAGGATCGACCCATCAGGGAGGCGGCAGCCGGCGCGGGAGTCAAAAACACGTCCCTGCTCGTGGATATCCCACCAACCTCGAAGTTGGTGAATGATCTCGGCATTGCCGTCACTGGTCCAACCACCGGCAGGAGGGTTCATGCAAATCGTTCCGTCCTTCGTTCGCTCGAAGCGGAGGTTGTCGCTCTCGCGGCACAAAACTTCAAACTCGGTCTCGGTCAAGGGCGGAGTAAATACCACGGTCCTTGGCAGCGTTTCCGCATCCATCCGAAGAAGCGTGCTCATCGCTCAATTTTACCCCGAACGCCGGGTGCGGAGCCCGGCTTGTGACAACCAGACCGAAAGCGTGCCTAGAGCGGGCAGTGTGTCGGAGATAGATGTGAGAAGTGCACCAAAAGTGGTCGCGCTGCGGAGGAGAATCTCGTAGGATTGGCTGGTGAACAAGCGTTTTCGAGTTTGTAGCCACGACCAGCCGTTATTGCTTCCGCCCTCTCTGCAGGACTGGCTGCCTGAGAGTCACTTGGCGCGATTTGTAGCCGACGTGATGAACGAGCTGGACCTGTCTTCTATTTACGCCAGCTATGAACGGAGTGATGGGCGAGGTTTGTCAGCGTACCATCCAGTGTTGATGGCGCGGTTGCTGCTTTACGGTTACTGCATCGGAATCACGAGTTCCCGCAAGATCGAGCAGGCTACTTACGATAACGTTGCATTTCGCTATTTGTCTTCCGACCAGCATCCCGACCACGATACCCTTGCTGCTTTTCGTCAGCAACATGTGGAAGCGCTGGCGGGCTTGTTCGTACAAGCCCTGAGACTGTGTCAGAAGGCTGGTCTGGTGAAATTGGGAAATGTGTCGATCGACGGCACGAAGATGAAGGCCAACGCTAGCACCCGGCGCTCCGTAAGGTACGAACGCATCAGCGAACGGGAACAACACTGGCGCGCCGAGGTAGCGCGATTACTGCGGCAAGCACAGCAGACCGATCGTGAGGAAGAGCGGCGCCTCGGGCTGGACCAGGTGGCCAATCAACTACCCGATGAGTTAGCAAATGCCCAAAAGCGTTTCGAGCGACTGCAGCAAGCCAAGGCGGAGTTAGAACAGGAAGCACAGGCACAACTAAAAGCCGCATTGGACGGCTATACTCCGGGCAAACGTGGTCCCCGCGGAAAAGCGGAACAGACAAGCCAGCCGTCTAAGGATCGCAGACAGCGCGAGAAGGATAAGAAGCAGCGTCTGCGAGCGAGAAAGAACGCCGTCTCGCCCAGCCGGCAATATAACTTCGTCGATCCTGACTCGCGAGTGATGAAAGACAGCGGGGAAAGAGGCTTTGTGCAGGCTTACAACGCACAGATCGCCGTAGACTCGAAAGCGCAGATCATCGTGGCCGCAGAGCTAACTCAGCAACCTATTGATCGTCAGCAGTTGCTACCCATGGTGAAGACTCTACGGAAAACACTGCAAGCGGTGCCAACAACCATCACCGCCGATGCGGGCTACTGGGACACCACCAGCCTGCAGGATCCGGCGATGAGCGGCATTGAAATGCTGGTCGCACCTGACTCCAAACCGCATATACCAGGTAAACCTTTGCCGCCCTGCGCACCGCGCAGCCAGGAAGCGTTTGACATGAGAAAAGTTCTGGCCACAGAGGACGGTAAAGCGCGGTATGCACTTCGACAGACAACGGTGGAACCGGTATTCGGCCAGATCAAAGAAGCACGTGGTATCCGCAGGTTCCGCTTACGAGGCCTGTTGAACGTGACATCAGAGTGGAAATTTATTTGCGCCACGCACAATCTTCTCAAACTGTTCCGCCATCGAGCGGCTCTGGCTCACGCTTAACGCCACGAACGCAACTACCCCGCACGCACATCACTTCAACAGCTCGTAGCCTCTCAATCAGATGTTGCTAGCGGCCTAGAAAATCTCTCTTCCACAGAGCCGTTACTGCTTCCTGCCCCAATAATGAAGCAGTTTCTCTCCGACACACTGGCGGGACTGTCCCGAAACTTCCACGAAACTTCCAGCAACGATGCCAACCGCTCCACCAATCTGGGCAAATTGCAAGTCTTTCCTGCTGACTCCCTGTTGCCACGCAGACTGCGTGCATGCCGCACCGGTGACTACATGACACACGAGAAGCACGGTACTTGAGATCGGCGAGCGACTCGGACTATCTCACTCGGTTGAGCTTTGTTCCTTTCAATCATGGCGCAAGGCGCGGATAGGATCGACTCGCGACGCGTGCCGAGCAGGGCCGAACCCCGCTAGGATAGCGACGACCATCAGCAGAGAGGCAGCGCTTGCCAGGGTGAGCGGGTCGGAGGGCTTCAAGCCATAGAGCATTGCGCTCAGAAAGTGGCCCAGCCACAGAGCTCCACCGATCCCCACCGCGATTCCTGCGAAAGCCAGCCACGATACTTCCCTAAGCACCATGGTCAACACCCGCCCGGCTTGTGCTCCCAGGGCCATCCGAATACCAATCTCCCCTGTGCGCCGCGCCACCGTGTAGGCCATGATTCCGTAGATCCCGATGCAAGCTAGCACCAGCGCCAGCACGCCAAAGGCGCTGGTCAATTGTGCAAAGATGCGCTCACCGGACATCGTAGACCTGATCTGTTCGCTCATGGTGCGCACGTCGATCAACGGCAGGTCGCGGTCCAGTGACTCGATGGTGGTACGCACCTGGCTCAATACGGTGCCGGGCTCCTCTGCGGTGCGGATTTCGACAACCATGCGATTCGCCCCTGAGCTCTGCTGGTAGGGCAAATAGAAAGTTGGTGGCGTCTCACTACGAAGATCCGCATAGCGTGTATCGGCGGAAATGCCAACAATCTGCACCGGACCCTTCCCATCGTCTGCATCACACTCGAATGTCAGCCCTATCGGGTTTTCATTGGGAAAGAATTGTCGCGCAAGCGCGCGATTCACGATGGCAACTTGAGCGGAGGCAGGCGTGTCATGCGCATTGAAACTGCGCCCCTGGAGAATTGGGATACCCATCGTTTGAAAGAAATTTGCTCCCACGTTGTTCATTTGAACGCGGACTGCTTCCTGCGACACTGGCTGACCGGAGATATGAAACGTCGATCCCGAATGTCCGTCGCCAAGGATCGCGATGTTGCTCATCGAGACGGAACGGACTCCTGGAATGGCAGCCAGCTTCTCTTCCACCTGCCGATAGAGAGCCACCATTTGCACATCGGTATAGCGGGTACGCGGCGGGCTCAGGCGAAAGAGCAGGATGTGGTCCGCCCGGAATCCGAGCGGCCTGTGACTCAGGTTGACGAGCGTGCGTACGAACAGCCCTGCGCCAATCAGCAACAGCGTCGAGAGGGCAATCTGAAAGACCACCAGGCCTTTGCTGAACCACATCTTGTGACGATTTGCTGTAGCGTGGCTCGCATCTTTGAGCGCCGTGTTCACGCCGGTGCGCGTCGCTTGCCACGCGGGGACGATGCCAAACAGAAGACCCGTTCCCAGCGAGACTGCCACGGTAAAGACCAGCACGGGCCAATCGAAATCCACCTGCATGGTTGCCGGTTGCCACGGAGCCGCGAGCAGACGAGGGATCGCATTGCGACCCAGATACCCCAGGACCAGTCCTGCCACGCCGCCGCAACTCGAGAGCAGCAGGCTCTCCAACAACATCTGTCTCAGAATATGCACGCGGCCTGCTCCCAGCGCCAGCCGCGTGCTCATTTCCCGTTCCCGGGTTGCGGCGCGAGCCAGCAAGAGATTCGCCAGGTTCACGCACGCCAGCAGCAGCACAAGCCCAGCCAGGGCGAGCAGCACATACGATGGCTTGGCAAACTCGCCCTTCAGGTAATCCAGTCCCCGGTCCCCGCTCTCCAGCTTGAGATGAAACTGATCCATCCCCTTCGCCTCAGGCAAAGTTGCCATCGCTGCCTGCCGCAGCACGACATCGAGCACAGCCTGCGTCTGCGCTTCGGGCACGCCGGAACGCAGCCGCGCCAGGATCAGCACCCACCAGGATTGTGGATTATTGAGCAGGGAATTGCTTCCGGATGCCATCAACTGTGCTCGCGGCACAAGCAGGGGCTGCATGGTCAGCGGCACGAAAATCTCTGTCTGCTCGCCCATCTGCAAGCCGGTAAACCGCGCCGGGCTCACGCCCACCACCGTCACGGGAACGCTATTCACAAAGATCGTCTTACCCAGCACAGAGTTTGACCGGCCAAATCGTGTCGCCCAATACCCTTCGCTGATCACAGCCACCGGGCCTTTGCCTGGTCCCGCATCATCCTCTGGCGTGATGCGTCTCCCAACGATCGGTTCGACACCCAACCCGCTGAAAGCGTTCCCGCTTACCATCTCGCCGGCGACGAACTCCGGCGCACCATCCACGGTGACCGTCATCTGAATGTCTTTGAAGGCAATCAGATCCTGGAAGACATCGCTTCTCTTCCGCAACTGTTCCAGCACAGGGTAAGAGAACGCAGTGCTCTGCAGCCCGCCTCCTTCCGTCGGGCCGACATCGCCCCACACGGGAGGTACCGGCTGCTCATGGCCGCTCACCCAGGTCAGCAGCCGCAACTCATTTGGCTTGGCCACGGGCAAGGTATCTAGAAGGACCTTCTTCGCAACCGTAAAGATGGCCGTGTTTGCGCCGATTCCCAGTGAGAGCGAAACGACGGCGATGATTGCGAGGGATGGGTTGCGTCGCAGCTGGCGGGCGCCGAAGCGCAGATCGCGTCCAAAATTCTCGATGAGCATGATAGATCGCATCTCTCTCTGCCTTTGCTGCAGCAGAGTCATATTCCCAAATTGACGCCGTGCTGCTGTGGCAGCGTCTTCCGGCCGCATTCCCTGGCCAATGAATCGCTCTGCAAGGAGTTCCAGGTGCATCTGCAACTCATCGCCCGAATCGCGGTCTGCTCGCTGCCAACGCAACAGTCCGGTTAGCTTTGCCAGTAAAATACGCAACCGTGAAACCATAGTCAGCTTTGTCCTTCCTGGGCCAGGACACGTCCAATTACGCCGGAAATGCGCTCCCAGTTTGCTGTCTCAACTGCTAGTTGCTTCCGCCCGCGCCTGGTGATGGAGTAGAACCTCGCCTTGCGGTTGTTCTCCGATGCTCCCCACTCAGAATCGATCCAACCCTGCTGTTGGAGCCTCAACAATGAGGTGTACACCGTGCCCTCGTTCAGCTTCAGCACGTCTTCGCTCAACTGCTCAATACGGCGGGCAATTCCGAATCCGTGCAGGGGGCCTAGCGCATGCAGGGTCTTCAGGATCATGAGATCAAGTGTGCCTTGCAAAACTTCAGACTTTTCGCCGCTCACGGTTTCTCCTTTGGATGCTGCAAAGAAGATAGCAGCGCTCCTTTGCAATGTCCATAGGACGACGTATTTCTCGGCTCGAGAAAGTGCCGGTCTGACTCTGGCGGGGACGACTCGGCCGGGGACAGGAACTTTACCCTTGCTTCAACGATCAATTGATCTAGTAAACGCCCCGCCTGTCCCCCCTCGGGTCCGACCTACGTCCACTTGCCGGTCGTCGATGACGGACGACCAGAAGGCCACTTTTCAGGACACGCTTGGCCGCCTCAAAGCCACACTGCGCTTTCGTTGGCGAGTCTGTCTAACGGCTGCGCGCTTCTTCTTTTCGCTTGACGCCTCGGAGTCTTCGATCTACATTCGCGTGTATTCCACAGCGGTGACCTGCAAGGGGCAATAGCAACATCCGAGAAAATTCGGCAAATCGTCAAAGAGATCGGCGATCGGATCGATCAGCCGCCTCAGCTCTCACCAGGCGCTGCCCGGAAACTGTCTGCGTTCTGTCACAAACTCGATCACCGGGTCAGAAACACTGAACAGGAACTTCTGTTCAGGGAGCAGGGTATATTTTTGCCATGCCGAGAAAATAAAAAGCCCGCCGCAGGGCGAGCAGGGCAAAGGCTCGGCAACCGGGAAAGAAAGGTGTGCTATGCCTCAATTCGAGTGGACATGCATGAAGTGCAATCGCGGTTGGAAGGTAACCAGTGATAAGGCGCCCTATGGGACGCGAGCCGAGTGCAAGTGTGGAACGGTAACGGTCCCCTTGAAATGCGTTAAGTGCAACGCCGGTCTCAGTGTGGGGGGAAACACCCTGGAACCTAAGACGGCTAGCGACTTCCTCGGCGGTCGGAAAATCCAGTGCGAGTGCGGACAGATCTTCACCGTTCCCGTCTCCGAAACCGAGCTTCGTGAGCGAGTGAAGATGCTTGGCGGCACGGAGGTCGGCGAGGGCAGGTTTAACCAGGCGACACGCGCCGAAATGCTCCCGACGGAGCTAAAGGAAACGGTAAAGGGAGGATACTGCGAAGGCATGTGCCTGGACTGGATCCGGCGCGTCGTGCAAGGTGGAGGACCCACGTACCAGGTCTCGCCTTTCGACCCATCTAAACAACCGCGGACCCGGGAGCAGATCGTCGCCCGTGAGACCTCGCAGACACTCCGGGGTGCGACAGCGTGGGTTACGCGCTATAAGGGTCCGAAGGATCAGTTTCTTCAGAAGAGCCAGAGTGATTTCGAGGCGGAATTGAAGCCGGTTCAGGAGGCCAAGGAAGAGGCGTGGAAGAATTATGAAGAGCTCTTTAAGGTTTACAAGGAAAAGGAAGGCCAGTACAACAAATGTAAATTCGCGAGCGAACAGACATCGATCAAACCTATGATGGACGAGGCGAAGCAAGCAGCAGATGAGGCTCTTGCCAAGAATAAAGCCCTGGCCGCCCAAGCAGACAAGATCATTACTGCCCGCAATGAAGAGGTCAAAAAAACCGAACTGGAGCGCTTTTGGACCAGTTACGCCCAATTGATGGACGAGTTCGTGGCCAAGCAGCGCAGCCTGGAAAAACGCGAGGCCAGCAAACGCGCGTTCAGTTCGCTGACAATCGCGGCGTCCGTCCCCTCCACGGAATATGCCTCCGTCCCCCTAGGCGTGTACTCACTGCTGTCAAATCCGCAATTCAAAGCCACGCGCGCGGCCTGTCTCGGCTTCTCCAAATATACTGGGAAGTCGGGTCATGCGGTGGCGGTACACCGCCTGAATACCGGCGACAAATACCATTTGTTTGATCCGAATCTGGGAACATTCGAATTCGGTGACAGTGGCCTCCAGGAGGCACTGGGGGTGATCTTCAGCTCCTACTATGAGGGCTATACCACCGTGGGCGGCAAGGCCAAGTCTGACTACAGCATCTTCTTCTCGCAGCAAGGCGAAAAGTGTCCGTCGTCCGTGCTGAAAGTCGTCTCACCTGAAGTCACTCAGTCCACGGCTCCCGTCATCGCGAAGCCGACGCCGGTGCAGACCAGCGTTCCGGATCAAAAGTTAACGAGCGCGGCCACCGGAAGCGGCGGAAAGGTAAGCCCTCCGCGCGTTAACCCTCCGCAGGTTAACCCTCCGCAGTCCAGCACAACAGCGTCCCGGGATCCCAGCAGCCTGTCGTTCGCCGAGCGGAAGAAACTCTTTAATAAGTGATCGGGAAAGGTGGTATACCTCTCCGATGCCTGAAGACTTGTCGTCGAAGATTTGTCGTCAGACCGTCTGAAAACAAATCTCGACAACAAATCTCCAAAGGCTTCAGTACGTCGCAATACTGGCTAACTCTGCTCGGGCATCACAAACGGATAGGAGAGGAATGGATCAAGCTTGTCATTTTGCGATGCCACTCCGCGTCGCGCCACATGCCTCGAAACTGCGGTCCGGCGAAATTGCTGGTTGCGATCGCGACCCATCGCCCTGTTCTTGCCGCCGTGCGGACGCCCAACTCACATAGGTCTTTGATCCAGTCCCATTCAAGAAGCGGCCAGTCCTTGTAGTCCACCAGCCCCCAACACTCTGTCGTGATCAGCGGCTTGTCTGTCGCCCGCGACCATTCCGCGCACATCTCGATCGAGGCCTGCAGTTGGCTATTCCAATGATCCTGCCTTTGCAAGTAGACACGCTTGGCATTGTCCACCAGATTGGCATAGCCTCTCAGGTCAAAACGCTCGTAGTTATATCCGACTTCTTCGTAGTATCCAGGCGCCGCCGCCATCCAGATATGCGGCTCCATGAAATCGAGCATGCTCACATCCTGCTGTCTCCACGTGTCGAACTCCGTCGTCTGAGAGAACGTGTAGTCGATCTCCGGATGTGCGGTCCTGACCACCTGAATGGCGCGCTTCATCCAGTCAGTGTTCATGGTCGAGGCTCGAATAAAGCCCTTAGGGAGGAAGGGAGCCCAGACGTCAAGCGGCCACTCATTGCAAAGGTCTACATACAGTACGTTCGGGAGCAATCCCTCCCGGGCGATAGAGTCGAGGGCAGCGTTCCAAATCCTGCCGATATCTTCAGGGCTGCGGATCCGCATCAGGGTCTGATCGGGGTCATGCCTGAACCATGTGGAAAGCGCGACGCGGAGTTTGCGTTCCGCGCACTTGCGGATGAACTGATTGAGCGCCGGCTGGACCTGCACACGGTTCTTGGCGGGGCTCCCCCAGTCCTGGGTGCTCCATACGGGAATCAATTCCCATGTCGCGCCGGAGTTTGCTGCAATCAGATGCGGATAGGCGTCGATGCGCACTGCGTCGTAGCCGCGTTCCACGAGCTCGTCGAGTGCTCGGTCCCAGTCTTCATAACCCGCGCCCGGCCATCGCCGCTCCAGCCATGAGAAGTCCCACATCGTAATCGCCAGTGGACGACTAAGGTTGCGCAATCGCACACCTGTGGGTTCTGGAGCGGCCTCCTCACTTGGCCGTACGGAACTCAGCGCCTCGCGGCTGAAATGTTCGGCATGATTATCTCCCCTGGTCTGCGCGCAGATTCCACGGTCGTTTCCCGATAACGCCGCGCCTGTCATCGCGAGGCCCGAACTGACGAACTGTCGACGATTCATACTGCTCCTCCCACAAATCAGATATGCGAATCCTACTAACGCGCTTGTAAAAATGCGACATTGCTCAGACTGAGGCACTGCCCGGGAGATTTGTCGTCGAGATTTGTTGTCGAGATTTGTTGTCAGACGGGACTGGAACTTTGCCGAAGTAAGGTTGGGTGGTCATGGGAGTGTAATGGTCAGACGGGGCTGTCACGTAGGGGAAAAAGGCGGCCATGCCGCTCTTAGCAAAGCCCCAGTCCCGTCCGACAACAAATCCCGACAACAAATCCCTGACAACAAATCTCTTGATCTCATTGGTCGATGAGTGCATTGGCGGAGATAACCGGCCAAAAATCTGAATCAACTCTCAAGAGCTGTTTATAAGAAGCTATATTTTCTTTCAGTTGGATTCTTCAGGAGGCGGGGCTCTGTTTCCAGCTGAGATCTTGGCGGGTCACGCCTGGAGCAGAACCCCTGTGAGGTAACGATCCTCTTTGTCCCAGTTTCCGTCTCGCTGGACAGGGCTGCGGCCGGCTGGGCGGAAGACTGCGACGAAATCATCTTACGCCATTGTCCGGTTTGTGAGAGCGATACGATCATCGGTCACGGGCGCCGCCGCAAGCAGGCGCACGACGAGCATCACGACTGGATCGGGATTCGCCGGGGCCGCTGCATCAAGTGCGGAAGGACCTTCACCTTCCTGCCGGTGTACTCACTCCCTTACACCCATTACAGCCTGGTGGCGCGCTGCCACACATTGCTGCGGCGCTTTGTGGAGCACTGTTCATGGGAAAGAGCAGTGTCGAGATTCAAGGATGCGGATCGCGTGCCGGATTCCTCCACGGTTCGCCGCTGGTCGAAGGGTCTGGACTGTTCTCAGCCGGCACTTTCATTTCTTTCCCACACTTTAACTCGCGTGGCTCACTGGCTGGAGCGTGGTGAGCCTGGCGCGCAGAAAGCAGCACCGTTGCCCTGGATCATTTCGGCTCTCGAAGTCCTCTGGCCCATGCGCGTATAAAAAATCCGCTCGCCCACCATCCTTGCCTGGGAACCGAAGAGGAGTCGTCCCAGACTGGGTTCCAGAGGCGGAAAAAAAGCGTGAGCCAAGATGTCGAGACACGCAGACGGCGAATGTCCCTGCTGGAGTACCTGCGGCAACAGAACTGGATTGGCCGGCCTGCGGGCCGTTGGGAGTATGTGGGTCTCTGTCCGCTGCATGAGGAGAGCCGGCCCTCGTTCTACGTCAACACACACAAGGATGTCTTCTACTGCCACGGCTGCGGGCAGGGCGGCGATCTGATTCGCTTCCTGCAGCTCTCACATCACCTGGCCTTCCACGAAGGCCTTGCTTATCTCGATCCACCGGCCACTCGAGAAAAAGATGCAATCGCAGTGCTCGAACAGGCGGCCACTTTCTATCAGCACCAACTGGATCAGTATCCGGAGGCGCTCGGCTATCTCTGGCAACGCGGAGTTTACCATCCTGCCTTGATTCGAGAACTGGGCATCGGCTATGCGCCCGGCGGAAATCTGCGTCGTCATCTCACAGCGCAAGGTTATTCCTTCGAACTTTTGCGGACAGCCGGTCTTATCAACGCACAGGGCGCGGATGCTCTTTATCAGCGCATCGTCTTCCCGTTGCGTCAGGGCGAGCACATCGTCAACCTCTACGGCCGCAGCATCGGCTCTGCCTTCGCCCATCGTTTCCTGCCCGGCTGCAAGGGCGGCTTGTATGCATGGGAAAAGGTGCGCCATTATGACGAAGTCATCCTGGTCGAAGGACTATTCGACTATGGCTCGTTACGCCAGGCCGGTTTTCAGAACGCGACCTGCTCGTTGGGCACCCATCTGAATGACGCCCAGTTCCACCAACTGTGTGATGGCCAACGCACCGTCTATCTCACCTTCGATGTCGACGCCAACCAGAGCGGACAGCGGGCTGCAGAGCGACTGGCCCATCGCCTTGGCGCACACGGCATCATGGCCCTTCGCGTCCTGCTGCCACAAGGTTACGATCCAAACTCGTTCTTCGTTGGGGGTGGGAACGCGGAACAGTTCCGGTCTCTGCTGGAGGCTGCCCAGCCATGAAGTTCCGCGTGATTCGTCAGCCCGCATCATCAGGTGCGCGCAGCCCCATGCGCGTGATCGAGCAGGATACCGGTCGGGAAGTGGCGTGGATCAATCGGTATCTCGATCGTGAGCATGTCCGCCGGCTGGCCGACAAATCCCTGTACAGCTACGCGCACAGCCTGCTGCACTTCGTGCGCTGGTGGGAGAGCGTTCATCACACTGGCGATATCTCCCAGCAAGATCTCACCGAATCGACTCTGCTCGATTACCTGCGCTTCCAGTCGAGCCGGCAGCCTCCGCCTCCGCCTCCACCATCAACGATCGCGTTGCAACTGCCGATCGTGCGATCCGCAATCAGTTCCCCAATGCTCCCTGTCAGGTGGCGCATGGGTTCCACTAACCCTTCCTGCATCGCAGGCCGATGGGATTAGGACGCCCCCGCTTCGAGCTCAGCAGGTTGCGCATCAAGGAACCACGGCTCAACATCGTTCCGCTCTCGGTCGATGAAGTGGCACGCTTCTGGTCCAGTTTTCGAAACGCCCGCGACCTGGCCATCGTCGGCCTGATGCTGATGCACGGGCTCCGCTCCGTCGAAGTCATGGCCTTGAATCGCGATGATGTGTTGTTATCCGAAGGGCAGCTTCGGGTGCGCGGCAAGGGGAACAAGCTACGCTTGCTGCCACTGGCGCCGGAAACTACGCAACTGCTCGATCACTATCTCCGCGTGGAGCGGCCCGATCCCTGCTCGGCGGCACTGTTCGTGGTGTTGAAAGGGCCCGCTCGTGGTCAACGCATAACACCGGCAGGATTACGTTCCCTGTTCCGCCATCATCGCCGCACTACCGGTGTCCAGTTGGCAAATCCCCACCGGTTCCGACACACCTTCGCCTCCGATATGGTGCGCGCCGGCATCAGCCTGCCCGCACTGATGCAGCTGATGGGCCACGCCGACATCGAAACTACCATGCACTATGTGAAGGTCTCGCCGCAGGACGTCTACCTGCAGTACGCCCGCGCGACAGCACAGTGCATCCATCCTCAACCGAGGATCCCGTGATGCGCTGGCGCCGTGCTCCACTCCAGCATCCGCTGGCGCCGCTCTTCGCGCATACGGTCGAGTCTCTGTGCACCGCACTCACCCCGTCCAGCAAGCGTAACTACAACATCGTGGTGCGCAGCTTCCTTGTCTATCTCGGCGCAGAATATCCGAAGATTACTCGTCTCGAACAACTGCACCGCGATCCTCATATCCTCGGATGGATGGCGCACCTGCGCGGCCAGACTCCGCCTCTGGTCGCGGCAACCTGCATCGGACGCCTCTTTGCTCTGCGCACCATCTTCCATGAACTGGCTCGCACCAGCCATCTCCCTGAACTGGCTCACTTGCTGCTGCGCGAGGATATTCCGCGCTCGCCTCACACTCTGCCACGGCCGCTCACCGCCGAGCAGGATCAACTCCTCCAGCAGGAGTTCATGCGTCGCAACGATCTTGGCGGAAATGTCTTCCTCCTGCTCCGCTCGACCGGCATGCGTATCGGCGAATGCGTCGACCTGTCCTATGACTGCCTGCGCGCCACAGGCCCCAACCAATGGGCCATCCATGTTCCCCTCGGCAAACTCAAGACCGAGCGCATGGTACCCATCGATGCCTTCGGCCGTGATCTCGTCCAACGTCTGCGCTTCTTCCGCTCCCTGGATCCTCTGCCTGCCGATGGACGGCTTCTGGCGCGCCCTGGAAGCAAAGTGGCTCTGCTCGTTCCACTCCGCGACTACCTTCATCAGGTCTGCCACTCCCTCGGACTCTCTACGCGTATCGTCCCCCACCAGTTCAGGCATACCTACGCCACCGAGATGCTTCGCTCCGGGGTCAGCTTCCCCGTCCTGATGAAACTACTCGGCCACGTCGATCCAGGTATGACCATGCGCTACGTCGATGTCGCCCTCACCGATCTCGAACGTGAGTTCCAGTTGGCTCGCTCCAAGCCTAGGCATCTGGCTCCACAACCCAAAACATCTACCGCACCAGTTCGTACAGGCATCGATGGCCTCATCGACTCCTTAGTCGCCGCTCAGCACGTCATGGAGATGTTCCGCCGTTCTCTCCCTAACGGTAATGCGCGCAATCGTCTCCTCAGACTCTCACATCCGCCTCATCAAGATCCTGACCGAGATAAGAAAACTCCAGACCACCTGAATGAAAATGGGAAGCGATTGGCCGGTTATGGCGATTTGGCATTCTTTGAGAAGTTAGTTCGGCTCGCCCGAGCGAAATTCAGTATCCAGGCGTGGACGTCATCTCTCTTGTGACCTTCTGGAAAGAACCCCGTTCACCAAAAATCTGCCTACCCCTTCCCATAGAAGTCCGAGTGGTGTATGCTCTCTCACATAGAAGTTCGAGGGGAGGCGCGTTCGCCGTGATACGGGAAAATGCGGATGTGGAGATGCTGAAGGGGACCCTGGACATGATGATCCTGCGGACGCTTGTCGCTGGCGATGCCCACGGGCACACCATCGCCAAGATCATCGAGCGCACCTCGGAAGAAGTCCTGGAAGTCGAGCAGGGCTCACTCTACCCCGCGCTGCACCGGCAGGAAGATCGCGGATGGGTTTCTTCCTTTTGGGGGGCAAGCGAGAACAACCGCAAAGCGAAGTTCTACCGTCTGACCCCCGCGGGACGAAAGCAGCTCGTGCGCGAGGCAAACCGCTGGCGCCAGATGATTCGCGCCATCGGGCTCGTGATGGGCGAAGACGTGGTCCGTGAAGGAGGGATGGGATGAGCTGGCTCCGGTTCTTTCGCCGCAAGAATGAAGACGCCGATCTGCGCGAGGAGATGCAATCATTCCTTGCCCAAGAAATTGCCGAAAATGTCGCCCGTGGCCTGGCGCCGGAAGAAGCCGAACGACGCGCTCGCATCAAGCTGGGGAATCCGCAACGCCTGCGCGAAACACTCTGGCAACAAAACACGTTTTCTCTCTTCGATAAGCTGGGCCGAGACCTGAAGTATGCCCTACGCACGCTCGTCCGCACGCCGGGGTTTTCGTTGATCGCCATCGCGGTGATGGCGCTCTGCATCGGTGCCGCCACCTCGCTGTTCACGATCGTGCAGTCTGTGTTGATGAAGCCGCTGCCTTTTCGCGATGCGGACCGTTTAGTGATCATCCATGAGCACTTTCGAGCGGCCTGGGCGAACACGCCTGATTTCAACTACAACCCGGTGGCGCCGGCGGACTTTTACGACTGGCGCGCTAAGACGCACGGTTTTGAAGACATGGCGATGATGCGCTATGCCGGGTACAACCTGACCGGTGAACGAGGCGAACTGCCGGAGGCGGTCAGCGCGGCCGCAGGCTCATGGAATATGTTTCAGCTCCTGGGAGTGCAGCCGGCATTGGGTCGGGCATTTATTGAGCCGGAAGACCAGCACGGCAGCACCGTCGTCCTGCTGACCTGGAGCATCTTCCAGAGGCGGTTTGCCGGCGACGCGAAGATTGTGGGCCGTCCGATTCATCTTGACGGCAGGCCTTTTACGGTAGTCGGCGTCCTGCCTTCGTGGTTCAAGTATCCCGATGCCCGCATCCAGTTGTGGGTTCCGTTTAAGGCCGATGCCGAACCGAAATCCCTGCAGCGTCACGATTGGCATCAGAGCCTGGTGGTTGCGAGGGTGCGTCCCGGCGTAAGCCTCGCCTCCGCGATTGCCCAGGTGAGCGCGTTGCAGTATCAACTCCATCTGCAGTACCCGCACGTGGCGGAAGACGCCTTAGCCCGCTCGTTGACTGAAGATCTGGCCGGAAACGTGACAAGACCGCTGGACATCATGTTGAGCGCGGTAGGCTGCATGCTTCTGATCGGCTGCCTTAATGTGGCGAATCTGCTGGTCGCGCGGGGCGCAGCCCGGCAAAAGGAGGTGGCGATTCGAAGCGCTCTCGGGGCGCAGCGTGCCACGTTGATTCGCGAGCAGTTGATGGAAAGCGTGCTCATCTGCGGCGCGGGTGGGCTGAGCGGCATTCTGCTGTCGGTATTTGCGACGCGGTGGCTCGCACACGCGTGGAAAGATCTGCCCACCGCCCAAAGCATCCATATGGACGGCGCTGTGATCGCGTTCGCGTGCGCATTGATGTGCGCGTCGGCGCTGGCTGCGGGCTTGCTGCCCGCGCTCTCGACCACGGGCAAGGGGGTCATGATAGCCTTGCAGACTTCGGCGCGTACGGGAGCGAGCAGCGTTTCGCGCACCGGAATGCGAAAGTCACTCCTCACCGTGGAGGTTGGAATCACGGTGGTCTTGCTCATCGCCGCTGGCCTGCTGCTCAAGAGCTTTCTGCGGCTGCGGTCGGCCAATGTGGGCTGCGTAACCGAAAACACGCTCACCCTGAAGTACAGCCTCCCAAAAAACAAATACGACGCTCCAGAGAAGGTGAACGCATTCAATGAAGCATTGCTGCAGCGCGTGAGAAGCATGCCTGGAATTCGGGCTGCCGCTCTGGGAAACATTCTTCCGGCAGCCGGATATTGGGGCGACGACGTATTCACCGTCAAGGAGCATCCCCCGCTCAATCCTGACGAAGACCGGCCGGACGCGCTGACGCGTTGGGCCGATCCAGGCTATTTCGGCGCCCTCGGGATTCCGTTTCTGAGTGGCCGCTCTTTCACCAGGGACGAGCGCGTTGCCCGCTCGTACAAGGTGATTGTGAGCCATCGGCTGGTCCAGCAATACTTTCCCGGCGGTGATAACCCCATACTTAAGCATCTGCGAGTTCCGACGCATGCCCATGATGGAGCTCCCAACGACATCGATTATGAGATCGTGGGCGTGGTCGATGACACCGTGTATCAAGTCGGCAAAGAGCCGAAAGCGGTAATGTACTTCCCGCTTTTCGAGGGTGTCACGTCCAACAACATCCAGATGCTTGCGGTTCGCACGACATCGGACCCGCTGCAGTTCTCGCTGCCGGTACAACGGCAGATTGCGGCTCTCGATCCGGAACTTCCCGTCTCCGATGTGCTCACGATGGACCAAGTTATCGGCGAGTCCCTGGGAAACCAGAAGTTGAGTGCCACGCTGGTGCTTGCCTTTGCGATTCTGTCGCTCCTATTGGCTTCGGTGGGAATCTACGGGGTGCTTTCCTACCTCATGGCCCAACGCACCACGGAACTCGGCATTCGCATTGCGCTGGGCGCGCGGCGGGAACAGGTTCTAAAACTCATGTTGCTCGACGGCCTGCGTCCGGTGATCCTGGGCCTGCTCCTCGGGCTGGTCATCAGCGCCATCGCGACACGCGTCTTCACTTCCATGCTGTCGATTCTGTACGGAACCAAACCGCTGGACCCGGCGGTATTCGGCGCAGTGGTCTTGACTCTCTTGCTGGTCGCCGTGCTGGCTTGCCTGACACCCGCCTGGCGCGCCTCACGGCTCGATCCGATCCAGGCCATTCGGGTCGAGTGATGAAGCCCTCTCCAGGGGAGATAGAGGGAGATGAGGACGGAGATAGAGGACGGAGATAGAGGACGGAGATAGAGGATCACACGAGATGAGTTGTTGTATCAAGATCGACGAGCCGCGGGGATGCATCATCGGCCGAATGCCCACGCCACCATCAGCGGGAACTCTTCTTGCCAGAATGCGGCGCCGTGCGATCCAGACCGCTCATTCATGACGACATTCGCACCTGCATCGCGCAACGCGTCTGCCCACCTCCTTGCGTTCCCGAGGAAAAATGGCTCCTGTGTGCCAGCGACAAGGTATGTGCGCGGAAGCGGATTCGGCATAACGTCAGGCGGCTTGTAACCGCCGCCAGGCGAGGCGC
The DNA here is from genome assembly GCA_963826875.1 of uncultured Acidobacteriaceae bacterium. Classification (GTDB taxonomy): domain Bacteria; phylum Acidobacteriota; class Terriglobia; order Terriglobales; family Acidobacteriaceae; genus PALSA-350. The sequence continues at coordinate 195,290 of CAWGYP010000011.1, forward strand.
AGAAGACGGCACCGTAAACATGTGGATGCCGAAGCCCAAGAGCGAGGGCCAGCTCTCCACCCGCCGATACGCCGAACACCGCGGTACGTTCAGTGGGCAACGCCACGCCAAACCGCGACTCCGTCCATCGGCGAACGTCCTCAACGAAGAACTCCTCGTGTGCCGCGAACCGCTCCGGCTCAAAGCCCGGTGAGTACTCATGGAGCCGCAGCGTCTCATCGGTCAGCCCATGTACACCGACGATCATTGTGGACGGTACGTCGGCCTTCTCGAGCAACCGTCCCCACTTCGAGATTCTCTGGCCGTCGCCGGCGAAGACGATTGCTTCGGGCGGGTTCGGTGGAACGTATACGGTGACCTGCCGTCCAATGTCGTCGAACGTCTCAGCGACAAACTCTCCCGAGGCTGTGCCGGAGGGCTTGGCTGGCGCTCTGTCGTACTCACTTAGCTTACGGTTGACGTGATAGCGTGCCTGTTTCTTCATGCCTTGACTTCCTACATAGAACTATGGTCGCCCCGTTCCGCCTTTAGGAACTGTAGATGAGATGGCCGGGACCCTGGATAAAGGTTTCTGGTCGGATAAAGCAGGTGCGTTTTTTCCATGGTAAGCTCCATTCGTCCTGCATCGCCCGGTCCTGCTTTTCTAGCGGGCCAGGCATTGAAGGGACGAGGCATTGAAGGGACGGACGGAACAACCACCATTGCGCAGGGCGATAAGGATGCGAAATTTGCTATGGTGATTACTCTCCGTCTGTCCTGCCTTTCCTGCCTTTCTTGCCTTTCTTCTTGCGGTGCATTCCAGTCTTTCTACTTTTCGCCCCTGCTTTTTTCCCGAACAGCGCGGGCGTAACCATGCACGTCCTCAGGAGAAGAGCCCCCCGCCATTCACTGCGAGCGTTTGCCCGGTGATGAACCCATCGCGGACCAGCAACATGACAGCTTGCGCAATCTCTTCGCCCGTCCCGCTTCGGCCGACGGGGATCCGGGCGATGATGCCTGCTTCGATCAACGGCTTGCCCATCTCGGTGTCAATTAGACCAGGTGCGACGGCGTTGACCGTAACACCTTCCGGCGCGAGGCGCGAGGCGTAGCCTCGTGTCAAGCCCTCCAGGCCGGCTTTGGAAGCGTTGTAGGCGACGCTGATGGATCCGGCTCCCCGCGCAGCAATGGATGAAATATTGACGATCCGCCCCCAGCGTCGCCCCCGCATGCCAGCTAAGACCCCCTGCGTACAGAGAAAGGCGGATTTCAAATTGACCGCAACGGTCCGGTCGAAATCCTCCTCGGTGATTTCGTCGAGCCCGCGCGTCACTGCTATGCCGGCATTGTTGACGAGAATGTCGATCGGGCCGAGCCGCGATTCAACATCAGAGATCATACCTCGCACGGCGCCGGCGAGCGAAACATCGGCAGCGATCGCGGCGGCTCGTCCGCCATTTCGTTGAATGTTTTCGACGACGGCAGCCGCCTCCTGGCTGCGCTCACGATAGTTGACCGCCACAGCTGCTCCTGCCTTGGCCAGCGCAATAGCGATCGCCTCGCCGATGCCTCGCGAGCCGCCCGTAACCAGCGCGACCCGGTTCTTCAAATCAGACATATGTCAAAGTCTCCACACTGAGAGTTTAGTCGTCATGCGCAGTTGAGTGGTCCTGACGGGACTGGAGCTCTGGCGGGGACAAAACTCTGGCGGACGAGTTTCGTGGACATGCGGGACGTCTGTCCACGAGACTCCCCTGTATTACGCCACCTCTTGTGCGCTATTTTCGCTCCGGCATTCGCACGGGAATAACCTTATTGCCGTGCCTACGATAGATTTTGAAATCGGCGTCGAGTGTAACTACCTCTGCTGCACGGTGAATCTCGGAAAGCCTGACAAGGCAAGCGTCGGCCAATGACATGGGCCGGCTTCGGTATCGGCGCATAAGCGCTCGCAGGTCTGCCTGCTCCCGTTCGACAATTGCGGTCCGAATCACTCCGCTCTCCAGCAGAGTAAAGAGAGAATCTGCATCGCGGCCCTCGCGCCCGTAACAAAAATGACGCCTCGGTCAGGACCGGCTCGCACGTGAGCAGCGGCGGCCGTAGTTCTTTCCATTGATCGACCGCCCATGCATGATACTCGACGTCGGCTGCCAGAAGGCTCACCAGGGGTCCGGTATCCAGCAGTCCGACTCGTTCCGTCACTTCCCGAAGCCATCCATGTACTTCGGGTTGTGGGCAAGATCACGCGGTAATCCTTTGAGTGAGCCGGCGAGATCGGCGGCCAGGTCGAAACTCGAAGCTGTGCGGCCGCGGGCGCGCGGACGCAGAGCTGCTTCCAGGCTCTCGCGCACAACTACGGATTTTGCGACGCGCTTCGCCTTGGCCGCACGCTCCAACTCGGCCAGAAGCTCATCGGAGATCTTCAGTGAGATCGTCTGCATATGCCCTTATGATACCTGCGCTTATGGAGCGCAATACCACCGGGCGCGGTCTGAGAGTCCGGCGTGATGCCAGTTGTCAAACCGCCGTCGCAGCTTTCGCGTTCGGCGTCGCGCGTTTGCCGTGGCGCGGGTTCTCATACGGCGGCTTCGCCTATCTATGGGGGAATAACCCGGGGACGGACCAGACTGGAAGTCCACCAATCAAAGGCCGCCCTAAAAACAGACACCACTGTGGACCACCTTCCAGTAAGACGCATAACGCCCATGCGTATGCTTCATGGAGGATGCCGCGCCTGGCCAGTTCGCGATGCAATGCTATCGAGTCTTATTGCTTGTTTGAGCCTTGTCTTCACGACGAATTGCAGACTCAAAAGCGGCTCGAAGCTCGGCGCAGACCGACCGGCGCGGCACGGGCGCTCCCATGTGAATGCTTCTGAGCTCAGCCATGAAGGCCTTCCACATTCGCTCGCCGCCTTCTTCAAGAAGCCGGGCGCGGATCGAGAGTAGCCTGGACGCAGGAGTGAACCGGCATCCCCACGCGCCCATGTGGGCCAGCAAGGGGACAAGCTGAATAGAAGCTTCCGTGAGACTGTAAATCGCCTTTTGTTTGTGGGTTGGGTCGTCGGTGCGCGAGAGGAGACCGGACCGGACTAAACGGGCAAGCCTGTTTGCCAGGATATTCGACGCGATTCCTTCTTCGGATAGCCTGAGCAGATCTCCATAGTGGCGGCGATTTCCAAACATGATGTCCCGAATGACGATCAAGCTCCAACGGTCGCCGAGCATCTCCAGCGTCAAGTTGATAGGACAGCCGGAGCGCATCTCGTTTCTGGCATGGCTTTTTTTCATGAAATTCCGTCATCTTCCACTTGCAGTATGCATGGAGTTTGAGTTACGTTCAAACCACTTGCAGGATGCAAGCAGATTGCGGAAGCAGACGCATGAAGAAAATCATAGGTAGCAGCCTGGTGCTGGTCGCCGTGCTGAACGGGACCGGGCAAATCCATGCACAGGACGCTAAAACGCCATATCCAACAATGGCCCCGATTGAGCAATACCGGATGGACCGTGATGCTGAAATCGCCATGGCGCGCACTGCGGCTCCCGCTTCGATATCGAAGGATGCCTCGGTCATGGTACTGGGACAAAAGAACTATGAGACCGCGGTCGAAGGCACGAACGGTTTCGTCTGCCTGGTGGGCAGGTCCTGGGCAGCGCCATTTGAAAACCCGGAGTTCTGGAATCCAAAGAATCGGAGCCCCGAGTGCTTCAACCCGCCAGCCGCGCTCTCCGTGCTGCCTTATGGTTTAAAAACGACCGGGATGGTGTTGGCTGGATTCTCTAAAACTCAAATGTTCGATGCGATCAAGGCCGCAGTCGACAAGAAGGAATTGGGAGCTCCAGCCTCGGGCTCGTTGATCTACATGATGTCGAAGGAAGCGTACCTTACCGACCAGCCGCCCCATAACCTCAACCACCTGATGTATCAGCTCCCACGCATGGATGGCGCGGCCTGGGGCGCAAATCTGCCCGGCGTACCCATCTTTTTTCAGCAGCTGAATCCAGCGCCGATTACCGAGTTTTATGTTGTCATGGGTAACTGGTCAGACGGAACGCCCGTAAGCGGAGACGCTAAGCCCGCGAGTGAATCTCACCAGCATTAGGGGCGGCCCTGGCGAAGCATTTGCAGTCCTCGGCGTCGCCGCGTGAATCTCCAGCGACGAGATTCGGTTTGCCAGTACCTTTGCACTGCAAAAATAGTTAGGAGGCGTTATGGGCAGGCTCGTCTTCGGAATGATGCAATCTCTCGATGGATATATTGATGGGCCTGCGGGCGACCTGCAACTCGGCCCACCCGGCCCGATCCTCTCTCGCCATTTCACCGATTACGTCCGTAGCTCGGACGGCTTTCTCTACGGCAGACGCTTGTATGAGATCATGCGTTACTGGGATGAGGATCAGCCGGGGTGGGACGAGATGGACCATGATTTCGCCCAAGCCTGGCGTCTGAAGCCGAAGTGGGTTGCCTCACGTTCTCTGACGTCCGTTGGTCCCAACGCCACACTTGTGCAAGGCGATTTGATCGACTTTGCCGCAAACCTCAAGTCCCGACGAGAGGGAGACATCGACGTCGCTGGGGCGGAGCTTGCGCACGTGCTGTCGGCTGCGGGTCTCGTTGACGAGTATCGCCTGTACTTTCGTCCGTACGTGCTCGGCGCCGGTAAACCCTACTTCGCTGGTCCCCTGCCTCCGCTTCGCCTGATGAAGCTTGATGCCATCGGAGAGGACGCGGTCCGATTGACCTACGTGCCGAACCTAAACCGGGACGGACGGAGTAACCCCTGAACCAGACGCGTGAGGATAGAGGGACGAGGATAGCATCCCACTCGGGGAGACGTATCACACTGCGGCGCCCCTGCGGTTCGGTGACTACTTTGGCAAAATGCGCTTAGTTCCGGTCTCCGATAGTCTCATTGCGCTGCGAGGCAAACACGTCGATCATCCGCACTCATGGAACTCTGTGAAGGACAGCATCGTTGCATTCTTTCAAAGGGAAGCGGCAGTTTGGGAGTTACGTGTTCAGCTTTGCAGCGACCTCGCGAAGATGCCTGTTGAGGATGCCTCCGTCAAGCCCGAGGCCGATAGCGATGCGACAGCGCCGAGCAGTTTCCAGATCCACAAAATGACCAGGAAATATAGAGGATAACCCAACCGTTCGATAAGCCCGCGAACCTGAGGCACACGCAGGATATCCCATACGCCTCCCAGAGCCCGTTCAAAGACGAGCAAAGCGGTGGTTGCCCAGTAAGCAATGATGCGATAGCGGGAACTGAAGGCGGAACTCGTGAGGTTAGTCATGGCATCGAGCCGCAAGTCACGACGGTTTCATTCTCGTTCCTAGAATTATATTGACCACGTCAGATTTGTAGATTTGTCGTCAAACGGGGACTGGAACTGCCGAAGTAAAGTTTGGTGGTCATGGGTCGTTCCGGTCCCTCCCCCGATGGCCCCTGGACGCCAGCCACTTCTGGCGCGACGTTACCTCCGAAGACACCAACAGCCCGCTTATCGTTCGAAAAGGCGTATTGGCCCGCTCCAGCCGGGCGTGAAATTCTCCATGCCAAGGAGACCACGATGGACCAGCACTTCACCAAAATCAAGGCAGTCGCCGGACAGGAATTCGCCAATTCTCTCCTCGACATGCTCCAAGCTGACTCGCTTCACGGCGGTGAGCGTCGGGCTCGAATACTCAAACGGAGGCAGGACGACCAGGCTATGACACTTCGCAGCCGCATTGCTCTCATCCGCGACCGCTGACCTCTGCCGGACCGGAAATTCATATAGATGATCCATAAAAACAAACCCACGCGGGCGAGATAAGGGGAGATACGGGGACACGATAGAACACGATACCTATCCCCCCGGAATTGCCGAAGTAAAGTTTGGTGGTCATGGGAGTGTGATGGACAGACGGGGCTGTCACTTAGGGGGAAAAGGCGGCCATGCCGCTCTGAGCAAAGTTCCAGTCCCGTCTGACAACAAATCTCTGACAACAAATCTCTGACAACAAATCTCAGGGTACATGTGGTCACTTTTATCCGCTTGCCTCACTCGCCCTCCGGCAAGCCACCTAAAACGAAACTGGTCCGTCGCCCTTTGATACACTTTCGCGATGAAAAGCCGGTCCGTTCGCGCTGTCGCCAAGACAGTTCTTTTAATCGCCTGGCTGCCGATTTTGGCGGCTGCTCAAGCTCCAAGCTCTGCACCTGCAAATCCGGCCACGCCGGCTCCACCTGGACCGGCCTTCCCGCCCTATGTCTCGCCCGAAGTCAACTCCGACCATACCGTCACCTTCCGTCTGCGGGCGCCGAATGCGCAGAAGGTCGAGGTCGTGCTGGAGGGGGCAGTCACTCCCATGCAGCAGGGCGCCGAGGGATTGTGGACCGCTACCAGCCCTGTACTTGCACCGGAAATCTACAGCTATCACTTCGTCATGGACGGCACATCGTTTCTTGATCCCAGAAACACCCATGTCGTGAACAACCTGCTGAACCTCGCGAGCGATGTCACCATCCCCGCCACGCCGCCCGAACCGTGGGAGTTGCAGGAAGTGCCGCATGGGGTTGTCGAACGCCATTTCTATACCTCGCAGGTGGTCCTGGGTCTGCCCAACAATCAAAGTGATTACTACGTCTACACGCCGCCGGGGTACAACCCAAAATCTCATCAGAGCTATCCTGTGCTGTATCTTCTCCACGGTTATAGCGACGCAGCCGATGCCTGGACTTCGGTGGGGAAGGCGAACTTCATCCTCGACAGTCTGATTGCCTCCGGCAAAGCCAAGCCAATGATTGTCGTCATGCCGTTGGGGTATGGAACCATGGCTGTGCTCGGTCCCGGCCGAAATCCCACGATCAGCGAACAGAGTTATGAGCTATACCAAAAGGCGTTGCTCACCGAAGTGATGCCGCAGATCGAGGCCAATTACCACGTATCAAAGAAGAGGGAAGACCGGGCCATCGCCGGACTCTCGATGGGCGGTCACGAAAGCCTGTTCATCGGTTTAAGCCACCCGGAGCTCTTCGCCTGGATCGGGACTTTCTCCGCCGGGTTGAATTCCAAAGCGCTTTCCGAGCTCCCGGCACTCACGCCGCAGCAAGCCAACCTGCGGCTGCTGTGGATGGCCTGCGGTGTCGACGACGCTCTGTTGAAGCCCAACCAGGCTGCCATTGCCAAACTCAAGGGAGAAGGACTTCCCGTGACTGCGATCGAAACCCCTGGTCACCACCAATGGCCTGTGTGGCGAGACAATCTCATTCACTTTGCGCCCCTGCTGTTCCAGAAGTAGCGCCGGCCTCACATCCGCGGCATCCGTCCACGCGTGGCAGGAAATCCGGGTCCGGGATGACAATTGGGAGAATAGCCTTGTTCAGCATTTGATTGCGGAGCCTTGACCCCCATCGGCTGAGCCGCCTTGGTGATCCGAGATTGAGGCGCGGGGAGTAATGATGAGAATCACACTTAATATCGTCGCCAGTCTTCTGGTTTTAGCGGGTGCTATTTGGTTCCTGCAGGGGATCAATGTGCTTCCGGGGAGCTTCATGACCGGACAGATTCAGTGGGCGGCCTATGGCGGCCTCGCCATTGCAGCGGGGATCGCTTTGCTGTTGCTAGCTAACCGTCTGCGAAAAGAGCTTTAATAGCAGAACGACTCGACAACTTGCTCAGTCAGCGAGTGGATCGGGGCGAATCTGGAAGTGGACTACTTTGGGGTTTGTCCCTTTTCCCGTCTCGCTGTGGAACGGTGTGCGCGTACCCCACGTGGTCCAGACTCCTTTTCCCTTCCAGGCCGCCTTCGGGTCGTCGAAGCGCCCATCCATTCCCTTGGCGAAGAAGCCCAAGGGATAAGGCACGCGCAGGATGATGAACTTCCCGTTGACCAGGGCGAGCAACGAATCCGATGAATTGCCGGTGATGATGGGCGTGTTCTGGCCGAGCCCCAGGGTATCGAACTGATCGACCCAGACGTAATAATGCGAGTCAGCACTGCCAGAGCCGGTTACATTCTTAAATTTCGGGCCCGGCGTTTGATAGAGTGTCCAGCCTTCGGGGCATTGCCGGCCGGTGGCCTTCGGCCCGTTGAGCGGACCGGTGCACTTGTGGCGGTCAAAGCTTGCCAGATGTCCGCTGGCCAGGGCCACCCAGACGACGCCGTTGCGGTCGATGTCCATTCCGCGCGGCGAAAAGCCCCACACCGGAGCTTTCGGGTCCTTCCACGGCACTTCGTAGTATTCCGCCAGAGCTGTCTCTGGCGGGTTCGGTCCCGGGTTGAGGCGCACGATCCCGCCCGGAAAACCAAGCACGGAGCCCCAGACCATTCCATCGGGACCGATCGCAAGTCCATAGAACGCTGCGTTGAGGCGCGTGTCCCTCGCGGGATCCGTTGCGGCGTTGAGGGCGGAGGATGTGCCGAGACTTTCGCCGCTTGGAGCGGTGGCAACTTTCTGCTCGCCTTCCACATAGGCGTCGCGCTTGCCGTTGCCGTTGGTGTCCAGGACCAGGGCAGTCCAGCCCTGTGACTTTTGCGCATCATGGGTCTCATCCCACATCCTGGTATTCAACCAACCCACGACTCCGCCGCCACCACCGCTGCTGGTCCAAAGAGTGTTCTGCGCGTCGGAGGCGAACACCAGGTGGTGGGTGCCGAAGCAAGTGTCGATCATTGAGATTTGCTTCGTCGCTGGATCGTACATCTCCAATTGGCGCCCGGAGCTCTGGACGGGAGTAAGCTGTGCCGAAAGAAGGCTGGACCCGGCCTTGCAGAACGCGGGGTTATCGTTGCCACGGATGCGAGCGGTAAACCACAGGCGCCCGCGCTGATCGAACATGGGATTGTGAACCGTGGTGTGACTATCCCAGATTGCCTCATCCCCCCACACCGGCGACGTATTCAGCGGCTTCGGTTGCCCCGGCGTATCGGGGTCGCGATACTGAACCTTCAGTTGGCTGATCGCGTTGTGCACTGGATCGAGTACCGGTAAATAATCGCGGCTCTCTTCGGGCGAGCCGTAGATCAAACCGTTGGCGTTTATTTTTGGATCGCGCTTGTCGGTGGAGATCTCGTCGTGCAGATAAGCTTTCGGATCGGCCCAGTCCCATTGGGTAATCACCACGTTGCGCTCGATGCCCTGAGGCCGGGGAGGCGCCTCCGCAGGCAACTCGCCGTTCGCGATGCGGGTGGTCCAATCGGCAAACTGCTGGGTGGCTCGCGGTGCGCCGAGTTGAGAGAGGCCGCCCATCATGGCCGAGCCGGCTTGTCCTGACTGCGGACGGCGCATCCACGCTTGCGCAGGGTCGAGATTGCTGAACATTGCCGGAATCGTCCGCGTGTATTGGTTACCTAGCTGGTGGCACGATTCACAACTGTCAGTCTTGATCAGATGGATCCACTGGGCCTGGCTTTTGACGTTCGAGGAAATGCCGTTTCCACTGGCAGCCGTGCCGGGAAATTCGTTTTCCTCCGGCACCTGCAACAGGGCATACCAATAATTCGCCGGATAGTAGTGTGCGGCGGTCTTGCGATCCGGAGCTACCGTCGGTTTGAGATCCACGCGTTTGCCGGGCTGGGTCTCCACCTTAGGCGAATCCACCAATCCATAGCCACGCGCCCAGACGGTGTACCTGGCGTGGGGCAAGCCGGGTATCAGATAGCGCCCCTGATCATCGGTTACCACTTCCTTGATGTAGCGCGTAGGGAGATCAGTTGTTTCCGCGATCACCCATACTCCGGCTTCCGGCCCTGCTGAGCTTGTAACCGTCCCAACGATCACATCATTCATCATCTGCGTTGCGCTGGTGCTAAAGAGCGAAGCGGCGAGGAACGCAGAGACGCCAAGCAAAATGATTCGTGGGGACAGGATTCCGGCCATCTTAACTGACCTCTCTTTATGCCTGGATTTTGGATACATCGCCGGATCACTCCAGCGCTTTGCCGATTGGCCGACAATATACGCCTGACGGGCCGTCAGAGACAATCCTGCGGCGTGGTTCTATGTTGCATAATTACGCATGCGCTCCTTGTGCTACAGCGTCGCGATGAGCCTCGACGGCTTTATCGCAGGGCCCAAGGGCGAGTACGATTGGATCATCGACGATCCGACGCTGGGACCTAAGCTGGGACAAGACGGAGTAACCCCCATAGCTAACGTTAGAGGTCACTCCGTCCCCGAAAAGGCCCACGGGCATACCTTCAACGACTCCTAAGTAGACAAAAGCTATGATTGCTTTGAGGCACGGGATCGGCCGGATCGCTTAGTGATTGCGCTCTTCGGCAATCGCGGAACAGCCTGGACGCCCGCCCAAAGCGTTGCGATCGTTTGCTCGACCACGAGAGTCTGGTCAGGCAAGTCAGGCACAACGCCTTGGATGACCATGAGTGTGGCGAGGCCAAACATCGTGTACCACCAGGTGTGGGCTACCACTATGTCATCCCTATTTGGCAATCCTTCATCCTTGGCAACATCGAAAAAGAGCTGCACGAAACGTCCGAACAACGGCGTGCCAATGTCGTTGATATATTGTCCAGCGCGGATGCCGTTGCGGTTCTCAGGCCCGAAGAAGACGTTGCGAAACTGCTGTGGATGGGCAGTGCAGAACTGAATCAAGCCGCGTGAAGTTGCAAAAAGGCGCTCCTTCGGTGAAAGATGTTTAGCCGCAATCGCGTCGAAGTTCTGAATCAGCAGCCCGATCGTCTCGCTGCTCAGCTCGGCAAGAATATGCCATTTGTCGGGGAAATGCTGATAAATCACGGCGTGCGTATAGCCGATCTCTTTAGCGATCGCGCGAAGCGTCACGGCTTCGTAGCCGCGATCGGCAAACATTTTGCTGGCAGCCGCAAGGATCTCGCTCCGCAGCCTTTCCTTGCGCTCTACCCGGCGGCTTGGTGATTTGGATGTCACTTTACCAGCTTAGTCGCTTGTATCGATTTGTGCGACCATTTGTTGATTTATTGCCACTGGTTATATCGCAACCGATGGATGCTCATCGCGGTCCGGTACTGATCTAGATAGGTCAAGTTCAGCGGTGTCACAGGGCGTTTCGGTCCAACTGAGTACGATGCTCCTGGTGCTTGGGCTGGCGATCAACCTTTACGCAGCTCTTCGCCCGGCAAATCGGAATCTTGCACTGGCCGCGTTTTCCTTCCGGCTGAGCGAGGCACAGGGGTTGATGCGTCTACGAGCGTGCAAGCGTTGATCCTCTCAAAAGTAAAAACCAATGAATAATTTGTAACCAATGGTTTTTATAAGGCCTCTAATCGTCAGGTCGCTCATTTGGGTGGGCGGCCAAATACGAGGCAAAAGGGGGATGTGATGAACGTTCTAGTGATTGGAGCAGCGGGCAAGAGCGGAGAAGCGCTGGTAAATGAGGCGCTGGCGGCCGGACATAAGGTGACGGCCTTCGTGCGCGGAGCCGCGCAATACAAGAAGGAGAACGTCAGAGTTGTTGCGGGCGACGTGCTGGACGCGGCCGCGGTCGACGTTGCGGTCGCCGGACAGGATGCGGTGATCGACGCGCTGGGCGGCAAGACGCCGTGGAAAGTGACGACGATGGAAACGAGGGCGGCACACAATATTGTGGACGCGATGCGGCGCAATGGCGTGCGGCGATTGCTGAAGATTTCGGTGGTTGGCGCGGGCGAGAGCGTCAAGAACGCCGGCTTTTTCAACGAGCACCTGCTCATGAAGACGTTTCTGCGGGGTCTACTGGTAGACAAGGCGGGCATGGAGGCCGAGATCGAAGGCAGCAACCTGGACTGGACGCTCGTGCGGCCGCCGATGTTGACCGACGGCGAGAAGACCGGCGTTGCCAGGGTGCTGAGCACGGAGGGCAGCGAGAAGGCGCACAAGATTGGGCGGCCCGATCTGGCAGCCTTCATGGTGCAGCAACTGGAAAGCAGCCGGTATGTGCGTCAGGCCGTGACAGTGACGACCACATAGCAAGGCCTCCGCGAGGAGCAACCAGCGGAGGCAACAGTGTCAATGCCAGTAACGAATCATGCGACAGATAGCTGTGGAAACTCAACAGAACTAGCGAAGTGCTAGCTGCGCAAGTCACAAGCTCGGGCGTTCACCCCAGAGCACCAACTTCGTTCACGAAAGGAAACTTATATGTCAAACTTCCCCACACCGCTTGAAGAAGTCATTCATCACAACGTGATCAAGAATAACAAAACGGGAGGCCCGGCGCTGGATATCGGGCCTATGCAGTTGCTGTGGAGGGCACTGGGAGAGAACACGGGCTACACCTTCTCCATTTTTGAGACCACGGTCGTGCCGGGCATGGGTATTCCACTTCATAAGCACCCATTTGCGGAGTTTTTCTATGTACTGGAAGGCACTCTGGCTATGGGGTCCTGGAACAGCCAGGGCGCCGCTGAGTGGGACGTGTATGAATCCGGCGAAAGCCTGGTGGTGCAACCCAATGCGCCTCACACGTTCTTCAACAAGAGTGAGTATCCGTGCCGCATGCTGAGTGTGTCAACGTATCACCACGAGCGGATGATGAAGGATGCAGTGCAACCCGATGGCAGAACAGACTTCCTGCCCGCTCAACTCTCTCAGGCCGATTTTGAGAAGTTGACAAAGTCCATGGAAAGGAACCAGACATTCCTTGTCGCCAACCATGCTTAGCATGGGGCATCTCTTGAGTTCAACCTCTTGACTCAAGAGATGCACTGCGCGCTGTGAGAGGCGGCATCAACCGCGCCGCCTCAAATCAGGTCGCCTGTTTGCCGGTCGCAAGGCGGACGTCCAGACCATAGGCACTCATTTATGGGCTTTACCTCTTCTTCCTTCCTGTAGCTTGTGCAGATCGCGCGACCAATCGATTGGTTGGACCGTATCCCGTAAGGAAAGCGCGGACAGCTGCCACAGCAAAGCGTTCGAGTTCGTCAGGGCTGGATCGGTGATCCCCGGTGAACATGGCCTTGTTTATCGGTATCCACAGCAGCAATCCGACGAAATGGTTGGCGGCCAGCAGCGGATCGACAACGTGCAAAAGCTTGCGGTCGGCAAGGCCCTGAAAACTGATTGCTAGTGTATCGAGCACACGCTCGAAGCCTTGCTCGTACCAACTGCGGCCCACGTCGGGAAAACGGTCCGCATTGGCCATTACCAACCGGCGTAATCGCAATATCCGCGGCTGCATCAGTGCAGTAATGAAGCGACGGGCGAGCAGAATGAGGCCCGACTCTACGCTTGTTTGCCTGGCCATGGTTTCGATAACCAGACGCACGAGTTCGTCGATCTCGCCGGTTGTGGAGCGCACGATCTCGGCGAAGAGCCGCTCCTTGTCAGAGAAGTACTTGTAGACGGTTGGCTTGGAAACAGCAGCTTTTGCCGCAACGTCGTCCATACTTGTGCTGTCGTAGCCCTTATCGAGAAAAATCTCTGTTGCCGCCAGCAACAGCGCCTTGCGTTTGCGATCGGAACGGCTTTCCGAAGGAGCTTCCATGAAATTTCCTCTTGACAGCGCTTGTCTTGATTTTTACTATACCGTTTAGTAATACTACACCGTTTAGTGTTAGCTTAGCATGCCGACATTCAGCGGGTAATCCCGAAGGAGGCTTCCAATGAGCGGTATCGAAGCGGGCGAAGGCTCTGGAAAAATGATCTGGGCCGGAAGAATCCTTACCGTATTGACCGCGCTGTTCATGCTGCTGGATGGCGTCATGAAAATTGTTAAGCCACCCCAAGTGCTGCAGGCAAATGTTCGATTGGCGTACCCGATATCCACGCTCAGCGGCATCGGCATAGCGCTGATTGTCTGCACTTTGATTTATCTCATTCCACGGACTTCGATCCTGGGAGCAGTTTTGCTGACCGGTTACCTGGGTGGGGCGCTCGCCAGCAACGTTCGCGCCGGCTCCGGGTGTTTCGAGACGATATTCCCGGTGCTCTTCGCTGCCCTGGTTTGGGGCGGCTTAGGGCTGCGAGACCGTCGGCTGCGGAGCCTGTTGACCGGCAAAGAGACCACTCTCATTACGCGCCACTAAGCGCTGCGAAACCATACAAGGAGAACCAGACCAATGCAATTGACCACTTATCTCAACTTCAATGGAAACTGCGAAGCGGCATTCAAGTTCTACGCGGAAACACTCGGCGGAAAGATCACGTTCATGATGACGCAGGGGGAATCTCCGATGGGGGATAAGGTGCCGGAGGCAATGAAAGACAAGATCATGCATGCGACGCTGGAGGTGCCGGGCGGGAGTGTCCTGATGGGAGCGGACCATCCGCAGGGAAAAAAGGTACAGCCGGCGGGCTTTTGCGTGTCAGTACAGGTGAAGGATACAGCGGAGGCAGAGCAAATTTTCAAAGAATTGTCCGAGGGTGGGAAGGTGCAGATGCAATTCCAGAAGACGTTCTGGTCGCCGGGGTTCGGGATGTGCATCGATAAGTTCGAAGTTCCGTGGATGATTAACCGCGCCCCAGCGGCATGAGAGGAAAAATGATGTCATTTCAGGCATATATCGACAACATCAAGACAAAAACCGGCAAAACGCCTGAAGACTTTAGCAAGATCGCCGAGAAGAAAGGTTTGCTCAAACCGGGAGTGAAGGCCGGTGAAATTGTCGCCTGGCTTAAGAAAGATTTCGGACTGGGATACGGTCATGCCATGGCGATTTACGCGACGTTCAAGGGAATGAAGGAATGGAAATGAGTCTGAGTGATCTGTCTTGGGAGTTTCGGGACAGGGGAAACGGGGACAAGGAAAACGGGAACAGACGGAGTAACCCCGTAGCTGGCTTTCGAGGTTACTCCGTCTGTCACTGAAAAGGCCTGTCCCAAAGGCCAAGCATGTTAATGCGTCTAGCGTACATCTCGGTAGGGTTGTAGCCCACTCGGAAGTTTCAACTCCGAAAACGCTTCGCCGCGGGAGTCGATCAACTAGTTATTTCTGGACCCGTCAGCTAATTGACTTTTTGAAGGGACGGCGCCTCGAGGACAAAGGCCCTTCTCGCCCTGAACCAGCACTTCGATGAGCTGAATGGCTGAAGATTTGCGCGAAGACGCTCGCCTGAAGGTTTCGTGGGACAGAAGGTTTCGTGTCCACGACACTCACACGAGACTCAGAGCGACATGAAGCAGATATCCTCGCCGAACAATTCGGTACTCGTTATTGGGCGCGTTCTCGTGTACAGCGAAAGCGAACTCTTGACCGCCTATAACCTTGCTAAGCAGATGCGGCGCATGCCCTTCAGCAGTAGGTAGCCCGGTGGGTAGACACAAGACCCCCGATAGTTACGGTTTCTGTGTTGCCAACGGTAGGAAAATGTCACCGAAACGGGAGATTTGTGGTCATGGATGTCCACAAAATTCTTCGACGCCGTCTCGTGTTGGTATCCCGCGTGGCTAAGTCCATTCTGCAAAGGATCCTGGCCGTGGTCTAGTCATAGTTTGTCACTTTCGGACTGATACTTTTGCCAGTTCCAACAAGTCGTTCGGGCCCGCTACTATCTTCCTGGGCGGACATCGTCGACGGAGGGGGTGAGGATATACGAATTGTGATAGATCTGAATCGGTGCCAGCGATAGGCCCAACGCGTCCCTCTTGCCCTGGACGTTCCAAGGATTAGTTCCGGTTAGCCCATCCAGCCAACCAATTATGGGAGCGGGATTCAACTGATCTTTTGCAGGTCGACTAGCAGTTTTCCCAGTCTGGAGGCTGTAATGAAAGCGTCATTTTGTATCCAACGTCGTATCGCTATCAACGACGGATTCCTGGTCGCCTTCTGCTTCTGGTTTGTTTTAGGTATCTTTTGGAGTATCAGCGGCGTCATTCCGGGTCGAGCTCAGGCGGTGTACGGATCCGTTTTCGGCACAGTAACTGACAAGACCGGAGCTCTCC
Source organism: uncultured Acidobacteriaceae bacterium (assembly GCA_963826875.1). Taxonomy (GTDB): domain Bacteria; phylum Acidobacteriota; class Terriglobia; order Terriglobales; family Acidobacteriaceae; genus PALSA-350. The sequence continues at coordinate 211,119 of CAWGYP010000011.1, forward strand.
TGCCCAACGCCACGGTCACAGTCACAGACGTCTCCAAGGGAATTTCTGTGATCACGCAAACCAATGCATCCGGGCAATACCGAGTCGACCATCTGATCCCGGACACCTACAGCATTCAGGTCAGCGTTCCGGGATTTGAAACATTAACTACCTCGAACGTCATCGTCTATGCTGATACATCCCCAAAGGTAGACGTAAAGCTTCAAGTAGGGTACGCGACGAATACCGTCGAGGTCACGGGTGGCGCACCTCTTCTACAGACTGCTAGCGCTGATGTGAGCATGATTCTGAATCCTCGCGCAGTCGAGAATCTGCCGAACCTCAATCGAAACTTTACAGAATTCGAACTGCTCACGCCGGGCACGAGCTATATCGGATGGAACGTTGGGCAGGCTACAAATCCTCAACAAAGTGAACAGATCGAGCTCAACGGGCAACTTCCGTTCGCCACGGGATATGAACTGGACGGGACGGATAATCAGGATCCAATCATAGGTGTTGCGGTCATTAACCCAAACCTCGACGCAGTCTCTGAGATGAAGGTAACGTCCCAAAACTATGACGCGGAATTCGGGAAGGCAGTTGCAGGTTTGGTTGTGGCCCAAACCAAATCAGGAAGCAATAATTTTCATGGTTCTGCATTTGAGTTTCGCCGTTCGGACGCGCAGCAGGCTCGCGACCCCTTTACACAATTTGCACCGATTTCCCTCACCGGGCGCTACATTGCGCCGTTTCTATTCAATCAATTTGGAGGCGCCGCAGGGGGGGCAATCAAGAGAGACAAACGATTCTTCTTTGGCGATTACCAGGGACTGCGCGAGAAAACTGGAAACACGGTCGTGACGACCGTTCCGACCGCCTCGGCACACAATACATGTACATCTGGAGGCGCATGCAACTTGAGTGAGTACCTCAACCCCGCGCTCCAGGGTGGCTCTATTTATCAGGCCTACGATCCCGAATCAAATCCAAATGGTGTCGCCGGGCGTACGCTGTTCCCGAATAACGTGATTCCTGCTTCCAGGCTCTCGGCGCCGGCAGTGAACCTGATAAAAATGATGCCATTACCGAACAACGGAACCAACATCATCAACAACTATTTGGCGTCAGGCTCAGGCGGGTTCAACACGGATCAATTTGACGTGCGAGTCGACGGTCAGGTGCGGGTGCCGTTTCACGCGTTTGGACGGTACACGCGCTTTAATTCGAGCTTGGATGGGCCGCCTTACTTCGGGGCTGCAGGGGGTGCTGGATTTGGAGCCGGGGGCTTCGCCGGTACCGATAATGCGCTGGATCAGAGCGCGGCGGCCGGCGGTGACTATGCACTTTCCTCAAAATGGCTGACAGACTTCCGCTTTGGATGGTTTCGCGTATATATCAATGAACAGGGACCAGATTACAACCAACCCTTAGGGACAGCGCTTGGAATACCTGGCGTGAATCAAGGTGATCTCTCCTTGAACGGGGGACTACCGCAGTTCAACATCAATATTCCAAACAACGGGTCCAATGGTGGGGCAAATCTGCTATTCGGAACGTCCGCAAATCAGTTCTTACAAACGGAGAATCAATTCCAGGTGGTCAATAACTGGACTCGAGTTCTGGGACCGCACAGTATCAAATTTGGAGGAGACGTTCGGTATGCCATGAATCACCTGATCGGCCTGAACAACAATCAGGTTCGGTCGGGAAATTTCAGCTTTTTGTCTTCCGTAACTCAAGGGCCGGCTAGCTCCGGACTAGGATTCGCAACCTTCCTTCTGGGTGACGTCTCATCCTTCAATCGCACAGTCACACAGAACACCAATGCTCAGGAGCGCCAAAAGCGGCTTTTCTTCTATGCAGAGGATCAATGGCGCGCTACCCAGACTGTGACGGTTAACTATGGACTCCGGTGGGAGATGTATTTTCCGGAATCCGTAACCGGCAAGGGATTGGGTGGACTGCTGGACCTGAACACTGGCAACATTCGGATCGCCGGGTACGGACCTTGGGGCAACAACCTGAATGTCAACATGGAGTATACCCACCTGTCGCCGCGAATCGGTGTCGCTTGGCAGGTACTGCCGAACACAGTATTCCGTGCAGGCTACGGGCGCGTCTACGGTATGGGCTGGTCGGGTGACATCTTTGGCGAGGTTCTGACGTTTTCCTACCCAACCCAGGTGAACCAGAATCTGAATGCACCTTCAGCGTCGTATTACGCGTTCAATCTCTCTCAAGGGCCGCCAGCTTACGACTTCCCTGCGATTCCCGCCAGCGGAAACTACCCGCTCCCAAACGGCATAGGCCAGCCAACCAGACCGTTGACCATGCGGATTCCAACTCTGGACGCCTGGAATTTCACCTGGCAGCAGGAACTGACCAAAACAAGTTCGGTGCAGGCCGCGTATGTGGGTAGCCATGGTACTCATAACATGTTCGACTCATCCAATCAGGCCAGCCCGAATCAACCCACGATCGCCGGATTCAACTGCAGCAACGCTCCCGTGGGTTGCAACTTGCCCATTGATCCCGCGACAGGACAGCCATACACACTCGACGAGCGTCGGCCTTACTACGACGGGACAGCGCAGCAATACCTCGGTCTCTCTTACGGTCATCCGTTCGGGTGGACACAAGATCTTCGCTACAACGCAAACCAGGCAACGACGAGCTATCAAGCGCTGCAGATCGTCTTCGAAAAGCGCTACGGCACCGGATTTCAGCTCATGTCGCACTACACGTGGTCGCACGCTCTAGCGCACGAGTCCGACTACTACTTCAATGATCCCCGTGTGGATTATGGGAATAGCTACTACAACCGTCGCAATGTATTTGTAATGCTTGGCAACTGGGATTTGCCCTTTGGTAGGAACCAGGCCATCGGTGGCAATCTCTCGGGTTGGGTCAATCAGGTCATTAGCGGATTGACGCTGAACGGTACGTGGACTGCGGAAACGGGTCTGCCGTTCACGCCTTCCTATTCGCTTTGCACGCAAGATCAGGACATCGATGGTCAGGGAGGCAGTCTCTGCCGGCCCAACGCAGTTGTTCCAGGAGCCGACTTCGGGCTGCACGCTGGATCTTTCAATCCAAGTACGCACAGTGTCCGTTACTTCAACGCTCTTCCGACACTCACCCAAGCCGGCCAGATAGAAGGACCGTATGTACGTCCTTTGCCCGGCCATTTCGGAAATATTCAAAGGGATGCCCTTTGGGGCCCGCATCTCATCAACGTAGATCTCTCGCTTGCGAAGAGGTTCACGTTAGCGGAATGGTTGAGCTTCCAGTTAATGGCGCAGGCCTTTAACCTCTTCAATCATCCGAATTATGGGCAGCCGAGTGGATGCGTCGATTGCGGCACAAGTTCAGGCTTGATCACAGACATTGTGGCCTCGCAGGACGGGTCGACGATGCGGCGTATGCAGTTTTCGGCGCGCTTCCAATTCTGAGTAAAGCACTCTCTCGCAGAGCAGAATGCTGGCAGAGCACGCCGGTTTCAATGCCTGCCAGCATCCCGGCGAAAAACAAGTTTGCGAAATGAAGAAAGAACAGCCAGATCATCAGTACATGCTAGAAGGATAAAGCAACACGATGTGTGCTGCAGAAGCACGGAAGGAGTCGAAGGTGAAATGATGACCCGGGGCAGGTGAGTATCGGAAAGACGAGCGCAAGCAAACCCTTCGAGGACGCGTCGTTAATTATCAGAAGCTGTCGAAACCAGAGGTGATCGTGTCTTCTGGGATAAGTCCGCTAGGAGCCTGATGACTGCGCGGGCGGCAGCCGGTGTATAGGGGGCGTGAGTCCGACACAGGCTCTTATGCGGAACTGCAGGAACCAGGCCATCGATGCCAAGGGAGAAGCACAAGGGCAGAAACCACGAGGCGAGAGTGCCGATGCGATGGCTTGGGGCGGACCGGCTTGTAGTAGCGATGAAGGCTCTGTAATGGGGCTGGAGCGAAGGGGCCGGGCTAGGCAATCATAGGTTCGACACAACTGGCGACAGGATGACGTCGAGCGATATGAGCAATCAGCCGCTGAAGAGCGGCTGGTCTGTCTGATGGGAGCCGTGTGAGGTGAGGATCTCACGCACGGTTCTGAGAGGGGCCGGCGGTGAGATTCCCCGGCCTACTTGAGACTCCTGAAGATACAGGTCCACTGCATATTTCAGCTAGTAAACCTCCCGCCCCTTCTCGGGTCGTAGAGGCAGGTCGGGAACGGCATTTCACCCGCGCAGCCCGGCAGGTAGACACAAGACCCCGAATAGTCACAGTTTCTGTGTTACCAACGGTAGGAAAATGTCACCGAAGCGGAGAGCTTTTTGACCAGGTGGGGTAGAGTCTGGAGCACCACTTCCTGCGGTTATAGAGTGTTCTGTACGTCTAGGCTCCATCAACGACGGCGACTCGAAAGGGGGTTCAGCGTGGCGAGGAATTTTGATCTGCATGCAGGACGCGACCGAACCCCCAGGCGTATCATTCTTATCGATGCTGGTCGGCGGGGAATCAACGATGTTCGGCCGATATCTGTAAGTGATTCCGGATCCGAAGTCTCATGGCCAGGGTTCCGGCCCCGGAGTTTGGCCGGCGCAGGGCCCTTACTCCTTTTGGTCGCCCTGTTATGTACGCTCTATCCTGTTTTTAAAAGTAAAAAGACTATTCAACAATCCCGGCCGGAGACAATGTCTCAGACATCTTCCTCGCTGGCGCCTACAGCAAAGCCGTCTGCAATCCTTTCGGCGATCACAGCGCGACCCGCGGGTTTTACTAAGCCCGCGCTGCCTTCTCATGCGGATTCGAGCTTACCCAGCTTAGCGGCTGTGCATGACCATCGAATGAGGTTTGAGGCGACACACAAGAAGGCGTTTGGCGGCTGCACTGGCCAACTTGAACTTACGCGTGCCGCGCTCCACTTCAGTTGCTCGCACCAGGCTGACCTTGACATTCCGGTCAGTTCCATAGCGAGCACCCACAAAGATGGTGTGCTTCTCGGATCGGGAGAGAAGTATCACTTCCTGATTGCCAATCACACCAAACTCCAGGTGGAAACAATCTTCAACCTATGGCTGAGCAGCGCCCGGCAGCCTCGCCTGGCGAGCCGGGAATCATCGTTCTGAGCTACTCGAAGATTCAGGACGCTCCTAGCCGCAGCGTGTAGCATCGATCAGTCTGCCGTCCTCAGGCTGTGAAGGTGGTAGCTGAGACCGAGGGTATACATCATCTCGTCAATGCCGGGGTTGCTGGGCACCTGGCGGGCATTCGAGAAGTGGAAGTCGCCGGCGCCGAGACGAATCTCCCAATCGTGCGTGAGACGAAGCTCCGTGCCCACGCCCGTCTGAAGCGTAAAATTCAGATAGGCGCCATCGAGCGAGAGGGCCTTCTGTGTGTATCCGACAACGCCGCCCTTGACAGTGAAATAGGGCTTCAACACCTTGCCGTCGCGCCAGAGCATGCGGAGGCCGACCGGCGTGACCGCGAGACCGGGTACCGTGGTGAAGTGGTGGCTCAAGGGATCGCCGTATTCGTCTAAAACGGCGGGCTGACGCAGGAGGGTAAGTGGCAGGATCTCGCCAACGTAATCCATGCGTGCACCGATGAATTTGCCCCAGGTGTGCCGGTCGTACTCGAGGCCGGCGACATGGAGGTAGCTCGACCAACTGCCTGCTTGAATGTCCCAGTGGCCAAAAGACGATCCGTTTTCAAAGGCGATTTCAGATTCGGGCGGCGCCGGTGGTGTGGTCGGTAGTTGTGTGACCGCACTCGCGAGCGGAGCCAGACGCGGAGCCCATACGATGCCCGTGGAGATGCGCGCGAAGTTGCTCGGGAGACCGGGAATTCTGTAGTAGGGGAAGTCGGAGGTGCTGTTGATTTTGAGAGCGAAATTAGTGTGCTCCACGCCGCCCTCGACGCGCAGGCTGAAGTGCTTGCTCAGAGGAGTGTCGATTCCGCTACCGGCGTAGACCGTGAAAGACGCAAGCGTCCCGGCGGCTCCGTTTGCGGCCCAATTCTTGTTCAGCCAGCCTTCGCCGAAGAGCATCTTGCCGAAGATGCTCTCGCGGCCAAGGCGGTGGCTATATTGGCCGCCGGCGGTGGGGAAGTGGGCGTGCTGGGGCGATCCCAGGTTTGTGCCCTGGTAGTTGGTGTAATCGAGGACGAAGCGAAGACTATGCCATGCGGGCAAAGCGGCATTGACGCCCCAGCCGGGCAGCGGGTGCCGCGACCCAGGAACTCCGTTGAAGGAGTTCGACAGCGCGCTAAAGCTGCTGGAAAGCTGATAGGGCGCGTTTGCTGTTTGGGCCTCTCCGGCCCGCAGCGGCAGACACAGGATGAGCATAACCAGTGGTGTTCGCATGGTGCGGTGGCCGCGGTCAGCTAAAAGCGAGCGGAAAGGCTGTGCGTCAAGCAGGAGCTTCGGCAGACGTCCGGGGCTAAAGAGCATGTGTGAAACTAAGTTTCATGGCCGTATGTTGGATTGCTTGGGAGATACGATCCCAACATATGGGATGCATGACAGAACGAAAACGAAATCCCGCACATGCCTAAAGCTCGTAATCAACATCAAATTGTTGACGCAGGCAGAATGGCACCGGCCCAAATATGTCTGTGGGAGAAACCTGGGGACCCGGTGTTACGGACGGTCACCCGAGATCCACAGATCGCTCAGCTGGGTTTCGTCCCTCATGAGAATCATCCGGTATGGGATTTGAATAAGACGCGGGGAGCTCGGGGTGTGGTGCAACCTTAGGAAGTTTCGTGAAACTTGCACGAATGATTCCTCCACTGAACATTTTTGGACCTACTAACATTCCGCAACTCGAGGAGATAATGTCGTCGCTCGAATCGGACGAGCGAGTCAAAGTGGTCGTTTTCGACAGCGCAGTGGAAGGATTCTTTCTTACCCACTATGACTTCTTGTCGAAATCCGAAGAGCCCGCAAAATTTCCTTTGGGGCGAACCGGATTGCAGCCGTTGCCAGATATGCTTGCCCGCTTGAGTCGAGCATCTGTTGTCTCGATAGCATCTATTCGGGGGCGTGCCACAGGCGTCGGCAGCGAGCTCGCTCTCGCTGGCGACATGCGGTTTGCCAGCCGTGAAAAGGCTGTTTTGTCTCAATGGGAGGTAGGAGCGGCTTTGGTCCCCGGTGGTGGACCAATGGCTCGACTGCCACGGCTGATCGGGCGCGGAAGAGCGTTGGAAGTGCTGTTGGGTGCGGACGATGTGAACGGCGACCTTGCCGAGTTGTATGGCAATGTCAATCGTTCGCTGCCTGACAATCAGCTCGACGCCTTTGTCGATGCACTCGCCAGAAGAATCTCGATCTTCGACAGACAGGCAATCGCAGACACGAAGCGCTTGGTCAACCTGAATAGCCTTCCCTCTGATGCGGAGATCGTACCGGAGTGGGAAGCATTTACGGCCTCGTTAGGACGGCCTGCTGCTCAAGCGAGACTGCACGCTCTGTTTGAACGAGGTTTTCACAAACCAGGCGACGTTGAGAACCGCCTGGGATACCACGTCGGGGCGCTCGGTCCCGTAGGTGAAGTGTAAAGACTGCAGATAGGGGAATTTCGGGGACACCACGGTCTCGACTCATCGCCGCTTCGCACACCTCACCGTCTGTTGGTCTTTGGTGTTTCTTGCGCCCAAGTGCGAGGTGTGCCGGTCAGGCTTTCAGCATCTCCATCACGTTGGCCGGCCGCAGCGGCATTTTACGCATCGGCTTTCCCGTTGCATCGAATACGGCGGACGCAATGGCGGAAGCGGCAAGCGCGTTCGCTGCTTCGGAGCCCTGGCCGTATTGGCCTACCTCAGGGCGGTGCAACATGACGATCTTGATGTCTGGAACGTCAGCCATGGTGGCGATGGGATAAGAAGACCAGTTGGCAGTGGTAATGGCACTCTGATTGAAGTTCACTTCTTCGTACAGGGCAATACTGATACCCATGACCGCGCCGCCTTCCACCTGGCGCTTCAGTTGTTCCGGGTTGACGACGATACCCGGCTCTACTACGACCGTGTACTTTTCCACCTTCACGACACCAGTCGCCGGTGTGACGGACACTTCGCAGGCACAGGCCCAATAAGTTCCTGAGCGGAACATGGCCGACATACCCTGGCCACGCACGGTTGCCTCACCGCTCGCAGCAGCTTTCGGGCTTGGCGTCTTCCTTGCTTCCCACCCTGCCTCTGTCTGCAAATGCCGCAACACGTTCAGCAGCCGTTCGTCCTTTGCATGATCGATGCGGAACTGCAGCGGATCAGCCCCGGCGAGCGCCGCGGCTTCATTCATCGCCATTTCCCGGGGGAAGTTCTGCTGAAACTGGCCCGGGGTACGCATGCTGTGATCGCGCAGGCCCACCGCCAGGGGAGACTTTTGCTGGCCAACCTGGTACGTCCCGTGGCAGCGTTCGTCGAGATTGGTAACGGCATCGTAGAGCCACATGTCAGAACTGCCGTTGGCAATGTTGTTGATCGGGCCGCCCTTCTCAGACGGCGCGGGCATCGTAGGCAGACCGGCAAGGACGGCTCCGATCAGGCGATCGTCCTGCATGGCAGGTTGGTAGTGATCGATCTCGTAGGCTGCAATACGGCCGTGTTCATCGAGGCTGATGTTCACATCGGCATAAGCTGCCGCCGACTGCGTCGACCACTTCATATCGTCATCGCGCATCCACTGCACGCGAACCGGCTTGCCCACCTCCTTCGACAGCAACACCGCTTCGTCTTCAGCGCCCGCGTTGCCGCCATTCGAGCGGCCGTAGTGCCCTGCGCCGGGATAGGTCTTTACGGTTACTTTGTTAAGGCTCGTTCCCAGCATCATGGCAAGCTGGCCACGCAACGCCTGGGCGTTCTGGGTGTGCGTATGCACTGTCACCGAGCCGTCTGGGCGGTAGTCGGCCAGGGCCATAGTGGGACCAATCGGAGCATGCTTCCAGTACGGCAGCTGATAAGTAACCGCCAGTTTGTTCTTCGCTCCTTGTGCGCCGGCGGTGACATCACCCTTGGACTTACGGCTCTTCTGCACCGGGGCAGCCTTCCAGTCCGATTCATTCCTCAAGCTGGCAAAGAGATTTTCTTTGCCCGGCAGCCCTTTCCAATCACTCCATTTGGTCGCCTTGGCGACCTGGTACGAGGCCTGAATCGCTTCCCACTCGGTGGGAGCCACCACAGCCACCAGGTTGCCCTTCACCACCAGGCGCGTGTTAGGAAACTTTGCTTGATCGACCGCTCCGGCCTGAACAAGTTGTGATCCCAGCGTAGATGGGTGCACCACCCGCCCATGTAACATGCCGGGCAGCTTGACGTTGGTGACCCACAACGCATCGTGCCGCACTTTTTCGGCAACCATGCTGTTCTTGAATGATTTGCCCACCACGTTGAGCTCGCTCGCTGATTTGAGCGGCGGGTCGCCGGTGATGCGAAGGCCGAAAATGCTGGTAAGGTCGCCGCTTACCGGAATGGTCAATTTCAGGTCCTGGTCTTTTACCAACTCACCGTAGGTGATTTCCTTGCCGCCGCCCGAGGCCTTTCCATCGGCGGTCCGTACCTGGTCTTTCGGTACACCCAGCCTTTCCGAGGCAAGCTGGAGAATAGCCTGCTTTGTGTACGCAGCGGCTTTTCTTATATTGGGGGTTCCTTCGCCCAACAGGCCAAAGGTGCCACCGCCCTCCGGGGTGGTATCTGTATCTGCCGAAACTACAGTTGTGATGGCTTCGAAGGGCATATCCAACTCATCGGCAACGATCTGGCGGTAGGCGGTGTAGATGGTCCCCTGGCCGAAGTCGCTTTTGCCGGTGCGAAACAGGACGGTATTGTCGGGCCGAATCTCGATCCACGAGGCGGGGAGCGATACGTCGAACGCATCGCCGTTGATGATCGCAGCGGCTTTTGCGCTTCGTCCCCGAAAGAAGCCGAACCCTACCACCAGCGCACCACCGGATTTAACGAAACTGCGGCGGCTGAGGCGCGCACCGCACACATCCGTCATCTGTTCATAGGCTTCGCGAAGGTGTTCCATTAGACCTCTCCCTCTGCCATGAGCTTCGAGGCATGGCGTACTGCATCTCTAATCGCGATATACGTTCCGCAACGGCACAGGCGTGGTGACACGCCTCCGGTGGTGAAGGCTTCGCTGATTTCCGCATCCGTCGGGTTCGGCTTGTGCTCCAGGAGCTCGGTTGCCTTGATCATCATGCCGCTTTGGCAGAAGCCGCAAAGCGGGACCTGTTGATCGATCCAGGCGAGCTGCACGGGATGAAGCGCTTCTTTCGCCTGATTTTGCGTCGCCTGATTTTGCCCGAGGTGCTTCTGGGCCGCCCAGCGGGCGGGCAATCCTTCCAGGGTGGTGACCTCCTTACCCACCGCCATGGAAGCGGGAGTAACGCAGGAGCGAACCTCCCGGCCGTCGACCAATACGGAACACGCGCCGCATTGCGCGAGGCCACACCCGAACTGGGGGCTGTCTATTCCCAGCTCATCCCGCAATACGTAGAGAAGGGGCGTGTCTTGTGGGGATGCTACCGGCAGGCTCTTGCCATTTACGGTCAGGTTCATCACCGAGGTTCTCCTTTCGGCTCGCGCCCAAAGGCTCCGGCGAAACAACGCGCCACGGCCGGGGGCGCCATCGGGTTCCTAGTACAGGCTAGCGCAACCCGGCGAAAACGCAAGCTGCCTTTCGCGATTGGCGCACCTTGCGTGCATTTTGGCGTACTTAGACTTTGGCGGGGACAGACAGACGTTACCCTTGCCTCAACGATCATATTAAGTTAGTAAACGCCCAGTCTGTCCCTCAACCGGGCCCCGCAGAAGCTGACCGGCGCGCGTTTTAGATCCCCAGGGATTTCCTGTCGATTGGATCGGAACCGATGAAGCGCCGCTCGAGTACGGCGGGAGGGAAACGCGCAACCAGTCCTTTCTTTCCTCTAAAAAATCCCGAAGTTATGTATTTCGCGCTGGGCTTATCTCTATCCCAGCATCATGCTGCATCTCCGATGGCTTTGTAGTCCGTGTAGCCGTGATCCGCGCCGCCATAGAATGTGGAGCGGTCAAAGGCGTTCAACGGGAAATCTCCCCCGATCCGCTCGACCAGATCTGGGTTGGCAATGAACAGGCGACCGAACGCGATCGCATCTGCGTGCCCCTCTTCAATGGCTAAGGCTGCAGTCTTCGGAGTATAAGCAGCCGCAGAGAGTAGCGGCCCACGGAACATCGACCGGAACAGGGCCGCATTGTTTACCGCATCCTCATGAAGTTCGTCAGTCAAACCCATCTCAGATCCGCGAGCCTCAATCAGGTGCAGGTAGGCAATATTGCACATACTCAGCTCCTTGATTACGAAACCGAAGAGATCTCTGGGGTTGGTGTCGCTGATACCTCCGTACTGCCCGAAGGGCGATAACCGTACCCCTAGTCGATCCGCGCCGATCGCGTTGCTGAGGTCGTGGACGATGTCCATCAGAAACCGTGCCCTGTTTTCTTTCGACCCGCCGTAGCCATCGGCCCGCTTGTTCGTTCCGTCTTCAAGGAACTCTTCGATGAGGTGACCGTTGGCTCCTTGCAGTTCTACCCCATCGAATCCCGCTTCGATCGCATTCAGAGCAGCCCGACGGAACTCCGCCGCAATAAGAGGGATCTCATGTGTCTCCAATGCGCGAGGTACCTCCGCCGCAACTTGCTGGAAGCCGCGGGTAAGCGCTGGAATAGTCGGCGGTATCGCAGAGGGTGCAACAGGCCGGGACCCATCCGGCCGGAGCGACGAGTGCGAGTTTCTTCCATTGTGGCCAATCTGCATCACGATTCGACCATTACGTCGATGAACCGCGTTCGTTACGACGCGCCAACCGGCAATCTGTTCCTTCGTATAAATTCCCGGAGCAACAGGATAGCCATGAGCATCGGCGCTGATCGCCGTTCCCTCCGAGATGATCAGACCGGCGGAGGCACGCTGTGCGTAGTACTCCGCATTCAACGGGGTAGGCACGTTGTTGGTCCCGGCCCGCATTCTGGTAAGAGGCGCCATGATGATCCGGTTCGGAATCTCTATGGCGCCCAGGCGAAGAGGGGTGAAGAGTAAATCTATTGACATGAACGACCCTTTCCTTTGTGTGCCTCTGCCGGGCTGCGTGCCGGCTACTGGTGTGCGTATGACACTTCTGGAAGGGTGGGATGTTCCGCATACGTGAGCGTTATATCGCCTATATCGATTGCGACGAGCAGAGGCTCCTTCACAAGCTGGTAGTCGCCCTCATACGCGTACACGCGACGTTTGGTCGGCACCATGATGCCGTCGACGTCGCGGTAATCCATGGCGTAATTCAGGCCGGTGGCGCCGCCAAGAATGTCCACGGTGTAGTCGTGCCGGCGCAGCAGCCCATCGGGTCCAAAGCAGGAGATCTGTTCCTTTGTGTGGCTCTTTACGCTGTCGGGAAAGGTTACTTTGAGCCGTCGCCAGGTCTCGTTCCCGACCTGAATGGACGGGACCTCTTCCGTGGTGAAGCCTTCATAGGTGTAGAGGAACGGCGTATTGAGGTATGTCCACAGCGCCTCGCCTACAAAGTAAGCCACATGGATGTCGTCCCATGGCGTCTCTCTCTGCTGTCCTTCAAATGACTTCTCCGGGTTATCGCGAGCGTCGATGAGGCCGCCATTCGTCGATTCGATGACAACGCGATTCGGCTCGAAACGCGCCTGCTTATTCTGGCCGGGGAAATCAACGGTTAGGCACTCTTCCCGCGTTTCCGCGGTCAAAACCACATTCTTGAGGACGTCCGGCTTACCCTTGACGTACCAGATCGCGCCCGTGATCGAAGCCGCTACCTTGATCGCCTTTATCTTGTTCCATCGTTCAAGTCCGCCGTGTGCTTTGACTGCCAGATCCAATAGTTCGGTCATGGAGGCTCCTTTTTCGATGTGCGGTTGAAGAATTTGTGCAGCACAGGAGTGCACAGCCAAAGCAGAGCAAGATCACTCCACGAATGTCCATGATTTCCCGCTTTTGCTTCTCTTGAGGCGTTGACTGCGTGGCAAGGGCAGATGCATTCCGCACCCTCGGCTTCACCGGTAGCGGAACCGCAACGTCGCGACTGCCCTCAAAGCTATCGCCTTCGATCGCCTGGCGCAAGACCACAAAGAGTGCCTCGCGCGAGACCCTTTCGAGCCATAGGAAGGGGACGATCGACAACACGCACGCCCTGGAGCTAGAAGCGCTCCGTACGGATTAACGACCGTGTCCACGAAACTCCCACAAACTCCAATGCAGAAATCAACACGGCGACGGCGATGAGAAACAGCGTCCAGCCATGGTTACTAAAGAAATCCCGGGTCACATCGGGAGTTCCGGAAGCCTATCAAGCGTGGTGGTTTGAGTCGCGATCGCGGACCGGCAGAATTGAGGTAAGGAAATCTACCATGTTTGTGGCCATGCGCGGGTCCCGGTTGACCAGCGCCACCAGGACATACCCGCTTTGTGGCAAGATGTGCAGTTCCCCATTGATTCCGGGCGCGCCACCGCCGTGCCCGTATCCTCCATTCGGAAGTACGTAGAAGCCCATGCCATAGTCCGGGCGCATAGCGCTCTTCCGCGTCGCCTCTCGTAAGAGATCGGGGCTTACTAGTTTGCCGGATTGCAGAGCTTCCGCGAAAAGGAAAAGGTCGCGGACTGTGGAGTACCCCCCTCCAGCGGACGTTCCCGACCAGGGCATCCCATCCCTGTTGGGCGCGAGCCCATTCGGCCCGTGCGTGTAGCCGATCGCGCGGCCGTCGACATGATCGGCCTCAGGACGCGAGTCGGTGTGCAGCATCCCCGCAGGCAAATAGATATGCTCCCGAACGTATTGCTGATACGGCTCGCCACTCACAAGCTCGATGATTCGCCCCAGGAGGATGAAACCGTAATTTGAGTACTCCATGCGCGAGCCGGGCGCAAAGGCGGCTGGCCGGCTTCCAAATAGCTTGACGTAGTCCGCCAGCGTTCGCGTTTCCTGCCGACGCGCTTCATACTCTGGAGTAAAGATGTCTCCGGTGCCGCCCGTATGGTTGAGCAGTTCTCGAATCGTTACGTGCGAGGCGAGGTCCTGGTTCGGATAGTCGGGCCAATAGGTCGCAATCGGGCTATCCAGCGCGAGCTTTCCCTCTCCAAGGAGTTGAAGGATAGCCACCGCTGTGAACATCTTGTTCATGGAGCCAATGCAGAACTGCGTATCGGTCGTGTTCTTGAGATGCTTGGTTTCATCCGCCGTGCCCCAAGCCTGCTCGAACATGATTTTGCCCTTGTGTGCGACGAGGACGGCCCCTGAAAAGGCGTCCGGTCCATTCAGCGTTGCCACATGTTCTTGCACCCGGGCGGCAAGCTCGTCGTCGCTGGAAATCGCATTCTCCGCACCCTCTGGCGGCGGCGCCGGATGCCCCATCATGCCCGCGACAACAGGAGGATTTACTGACGCCAGATCCATCGTGGATTCGGAATAGACGCCGCGATTTTCCTTCATCAACGCCACTAGATGAGTGTCGGTGTCTTCCGTGACCCGGTAAATGCTCATTCCTCCGGTCATGGTCCGCAGGCGCAGATCGCCTGCAACCCGGTCGTTGGCCCTATTTCCTCCAAACTTCTGCCAGAACGCAGCGATCCGGGCCGTGTCGCCCGAGTTGAAAGCGTCCAACCATTGTTTAAAGACCTGAAGAACAGGCGTTTCGGACGCAGGAGCGGCGTTCGTAGTCAAAGCCCCCGCAAGCAGGAAAAATACGAGAAGAGTGGCGACACGCTGGCACATACTGCTGGTATAGAGCAGCGCCTGCCATTTGTGAAGTTGATAATTGTAATATGTAAAATTCATTCCATGAATATTAGAGGGATCGATCTTAACCTCCTGCTCGCCTTTGAAGCGCTGATCGACGAGCGGCATGTCGGGCGGGCCGCAAGACAGGTAGGGCTTAGTCAACCGGCCTTCAGCAACGCCATAGCACGGCTGCGAGTTCGTCTCGGAGACCCGCTGTTCGTGCGCACTGCGCAGGGCATGATGCCGACTCCCCGCGCCGACCAGCTCGCCGGACCCATACGATCCGCTCTTGCTCAGCTTCGGCAGACCTTCGAAGCGCCGCATTCCTTCGATCCTTCGGTAAGCGCGCACCGGTTCCGCATTGGGTTGAGCGATGATGTGGAACTGCGTCTGGTTCCTCTGTTTGCCCGTTCCATGCTTTCAGGCGAGCTGCAAATGCAAACCCGCCGGCTCGATTGGTTGTTCACGGTGCCCGAGAGTGAGCTTCGCAACGGAACCCTTGACCTCGCAATCGGGTATTTTCCGGATGCGCGTTACCTCGCACCCGGCCTCGTCATGGAGTCGCTTTCGGAGGAGAACAACGTCGTAATCGCGCGGCGCGGTCATTCGATGTGGAAGGGCAAGCTTACGCTTGACCGCTTCACAGAGCTGGATCATGCCGCCGTCATTTATCGCAACCAGCTATGGGGGCTTATCGATAACGAGCTGGCCGCAAGAGGACTTCGGCGTCGCCTCAGACTGGCGCTGCCGCATTGTCTCTCCGTGCTGCACGCCGTCGCATCGAGCAACCTGGTGGCGTGTCTCCAGGAATCGGTTGTTGAGAAATTCAGCAAGAGCCTCAACCTGACGTCCTGTCCCGAGCCGCTCGGATTGCCGCCCTTCGTCCTGCGGATGGCGTGGCATAACCAAAGGGACAACGACCCTGCGAATATGTGGCTTCGGGAACTCATCGCAAATGAGCTCGGCGTTAGGGAGATGAGACATCACAACAAACGCGAAGTGAAAAGCACCAAAGCGTAGTCCACAATTGATCAAAGGAAATCCGCGTTTTCCCTTGACGGTTACCCATCATGGATGTCCCGAAACTCCCTCGTCTGGTCACCAATTCCTGTGGTCAGGTGGAGGATGCGGGAAAAGTGCTATCCCGCCAAAGAGACCGCCGCCAGATTGTTAAGGAGGCTTCTCGCCTCTTCCGTGAACGGGGATTTGGATGACTGCGGAGAGACAGGCGCAACGTTACCTTTGCTTTAACGATCATGTTGAGTTAGTAAACGTCCCGTCTGTCCCTCCTCAGGCCGAGCGCTCTCGCAGCTAGCGCGGCTATTCCGCCGGCGCCATGGTGACCTGAACGTTTGGAACAAGCATCAGGAGATCCCAGAAAGCATCAATCTTTACAAGAGCACCGGGTTGCGCTCAATATTGATCCGGAACGCTCGACACTTCCTCCCCTACAAACCTGAACCCAGTAGCTGAAAACGGAATGCACACTCGATCACATCACGCTTTCGCACATCCGGGCTTGCGAGACTGCATGACTCGCCGGCCATTTGGTGACACAGGAAATGCTCACGAGGTTGCGATGGCGCGCTGAAAGACGCGGACTCGTTCACCAGAAATTGGAGCTTTCAGTGGAGTCTTTCCCACTCAATCTTTCTGCGGTTTATTTCGACCCGCACCCGACCTCGATCTTCTCGCCGTTCTCAACGCCCGGCAGGGAGATAGACGGGCTGTCGCATTTTGTCCTGGCCATCACGGCAGGGATTTTTCTTGTAGTGAGCATCTTGCTCGTCTATGTAATAACGCGATATCGAGCGCGCCCCGGTGAGAGCTCAGAACCACCGCAGGTATTCGGGAGCTTGCAGATTGAACTGTCATGGACGGTCATTCCGATTCTGATCATCGTGGTTCTGTTTCTCAGCACGGCGCGGGTTCTATTTTCCATTCAGGACGCTCCGAAACCGACCACCGCGCTCGATGTCGTCGTCACCGGTCATCAGTTCTGGTGGGAGTTTCAGTACCCTCAGTATGGGGTCGTAACCGCGAACGAATTGCACCTGCCGTTGAGCACTCCAGCCGCGCCCAGGCCGGCGTTCATGAAGCTGACGTCTACTGATGTCATTCATAGCTTCTGGGTACCCGAGTTGAATGGCAAGACGGATCTTGTGCCTAACAAAGTGAACGAAATGTGGATCGATCCGCAAAAGCCGGGCCTTTATGTGGGGCAATGTGCACAGTTCTGCGGCGCGGAGCACGCAAAGATGCTGCTTCGGGTCTATGTCGACACACCGGAGCAATTCCAGAAGTGGATCGCCGGCCAGCAGAAAACTCAGCCGGAACTCAACACGAACGATGTGGGCCACGCGGATCAAGGAAACACGAACGGCGGTGTCATGGCAGCCGCCGGCGTCACCATCAGGCGCGAAAGACATCAACGCAGATACCGGCAGAAATCAGCCGGACGCGAAACTTGGACAAGCCGATTTTGAGCACCAGGCGTGCTTCGCTTGCCACACGGTATCGGGCACAGCTGCGTTTGGCCGCATGGGTCCTAATCTGACGCACCTCATGAGCCGCGAGACTTTGGCTGCAGGAATAATCGCAAACAATGCGCAAAACCTGAAGGCGTGGATCGCGGACCCTGACACATTCAAACCCGGTTCATTAATGCCGGCCTTGCATCTTAGCGACCGGGAGAATGCAGAGATCACAGCGTACCTTTTAACCCTCAAGTAGGCGAGTGAGAAGCAACCATGGGCGGAGAGAGCATACCAATTGGACGTAACTTCGACGGGAGCCTGGATAGCACGCGGGCGCGCCCCACCTATCTCGAAGTCCTTTACCGCTGGATCTTCACTGTCGATCACAAGAAGCTGGGCATTCTCTACATCTCTTACGGCCTTCTGTTCCTGCTGGTCGCCGGCGTTGAAGCGCTGATGATTCGTATTCAGCTCTTCTTTCCGCACAATACATTTGTTTCGCTATTTGTTTACAACCGGCTGTTTACCATGCACGGCACGACGATGGTTTTTTTTGTCGGCATGCCCCTGATCTTCGGGTTCGCCAACTATCTTGTTCCGCTGATGATCGGAGCGCGTGACATGGCGTTCCCGCGCCTGAACGCCTTCAGCTTCTGGATTAGCGCTTTCGCGGGTCCGTTGCTCTATTACAGCTTCGTGGCTGGAACCGGTCCGGCAGGGACCGGATCCGCGCCCGATGTGGGTTGGTTCGCATACGCCCCACTGACCGAGCCCGCCTTCTCGCCCGGTCACACAATGGACTATTGGACAGTATCGTTGCTCCTGAGCGGCGTAGGCAGCATCGGCACGGCAATCAACATCCTCGCTACGGTGTTCTGCATGCGATGCAAAGGGATGACCCTTTCGAGGATTCCATTGCTGCCCTGGCTCTACGTTACCGTCTCATTCCTCGTTCTTGTAGCAGTCAGCCCACTCACCGCATGCCAGATAATGCTGATGATCGACCGTTACCTGGGCGGACATTTCTTCGATACCCGGGCAGGAGGTTCGGCGATGCTCTGGGCACACTTCTTCTGGATCTTCGGACACCCGGAGGTTTACGTACTTGTTCTGCCCGCCTTCGCCGTTGCCAACGAAATCATTCCAGTCTTCTCGCGCAAAGCCATCTTCGGCTATCCGGCCATGGTGGCGGCATCGATTAGCATCGGTTTCATTAGTCTTGGCGTCTGGGCCCACCACATGTTCACGCTCGGCATGACCTCGTTCGGCAATGCCTTCTTCACGCTTTCCACTATGCTGGTCGCGATTCCCACCGGCATCAAGATATTCAACTGGCTGGCCACCATGTGGGGCGGAAGGATCCGGTTCGAAGTACCGATGCTATTCTCGATAGCTTTTCTCTTCCAATTTTTGATTGCGGGCCTTACGGGAGTCATGCTTTCCGTTTCTGTATGGGACTGGCAGCTACACAATTCCTATTTTGTCGTCGCTCATTTTCATTACGTGTTGGTGGGCGCCATCGTGTTCATGATCTTTGCAGCGATCTATTATTGGTACCCCAAGATGACCGGACGCATGCTCGATGATCGACTGGGCAAATGGCATTTCTGGTTGATGGTTATCGGCTTTCACTTGACCTTTGACGTAATGCATTTTCCCGGCCTGCTTGGCATGCCGCGACAGATCTACAACTACGAGCCGGATCGGGGATGGACCTTGATGAATCAGATCATTTCGGTGGGTGGATTTATTCAAGCCATAGCCGTACTGATCTTTGTCTATAACCTCGTGCATTCTTACTTCCGCGGCAAAGAAGCAGGCCGGGACCCGTGGGATGCGTGGACCCTGGAGTGGCTCACGTCCTCGCCTCCGCCTGCTTACAATTTCGCGATTGACCCGGAAGTTTCCAGCCGCCGGCCGTTATGGGACCTGAAACATCCTGAAGATTCCGATTCCGCATTCGAGTAATTCGCCAAGAGGAGAACATGGCTACCATTCCCCTGCAGCACAGCAATCATCAGGACACGTGGACCCAGCCCACGCGCGGCACGGTCGCCATGGTGGGCCTCATTATTGCGGAGTCCTCCATCTTCACAATCTTTGTCGTCGCGTATCTCTATTACCTTGGTCGCGACGTGCAGGGGCCCACGCCCAAAGAAGTGCTTGACGTCCCCATTTTCTATACCGTGTGCCTGCTCTCATCGAGCTTTTTCATCTGGCTCGCCGAGCGCGCCATCGATCATGGCAAGATGGCGGCCTTCCGGCTCTGGTGGTCGATCACCATTCTGCTGGGCATAACCTTCCTTTACGGCACAGCGACAGAGTGGCACAAGCTCATTGTGCGCGATCAGCTGACGATCAGTACCAATTTGTTTGGAACGACGTACTACTCACTTGTGGGTCTGCATGCTTCGCATGTCGTGATCGGCGTCATCATGATGCTCGTCACACTTGCGCTCGCGTTCGCCGGCGCGGTGGGCCCGCAGCATGCATATCGCGTCAGGACCCTGGCTCTCTACTGGCATTTCGTTGACGCTGTCTGGGTCGTCGTCTTCACCGTTGTTTACGTGGTGGGCAGATGAACGAAGCACACAATAGAAAAACCGCTGAGTCGCAAAACGGCGACAAACAACTGGGCACGGTCCATTTGCCTGCGCCCACGCCATGGCCTTTTCTCATGGCGCTTGGGTTGACGCTGGTCGGCGCTTCGCTGGTCACCAGTATTTGGCTCATCTGGCTCGGCGCTCTTCTTTTCGTAATCTCTGCGCTGGGATGGTTCCGCAATGTGCTGCCGCACGAGGCACATGAAGATGTTCCGGTGGCTGAAGAGTTGTTCTCGTTTGTGCCCGTGTATGAAAACGTGGCGCGTATCGAAGTGGGCGAGACACACCGCGCGCAGCTGCCGCTCGAAACGTTTCCTGTATCCAGCGGCATTATGGGCGGAATCGCGGGCGGCCTGGCCATGGTCATTCCGGCAGAGATCTACGGCGTCGTCCGCCACCACAGCATTTGGTACGTGGTAAATCTGCTGGGCGGCGCAGGCGTGGGGTCGTGGACCAATCCCACCGTAGAGCAGATGAGCCATTTTCGTCTGAGCGCATTCATCACCGCCAATATCATCCAGGGCGCGACCACTCTCCTCGTCGGCATCCTTTACGGCGCACTGCTTCCTATTTGGCCTCGAAGACCGATCCTGCTCGGCGGCATCGTTGCGCCCATTGCATGGACCGGCTTGCTGTACAGCATTCTCGGGCTTATAAATCCGTACTTCGCAGAACACATTGACTGGTGGTCGTTCGCGGCTTCGCAGGTGTTCTTCGGAGTTGTAGCTGGATTCGTGGTTGCGAAATCCGGCCGCCTCAAGCGCCTGCACCAGGTTCCGCTTGCGGTGCGGCTCGGTGTAGAGAGTCCCGGTTTGTCGTCGGAGCACGGCGGAGAAGATCACAAGCGATGAGGGTGACGCCAATGTTTGCATGTCTCTCCGCACGGCTCTTGATTGTGGTGGTGAGATGCAATCTGCCCGGACGCCCCGGACCCGACCCGCCGAACGCAACCATCGAACGCGATGGCACACAAAATCTTGTGGACAGAGAACGCCGGGATAAGCCGGCACATTGTAGAGCATGAAATCTCCCCTTCGCGTCTTTATGGGCCTGCTGCTCGGTGCTTTTCTGGGATACGTGTGTAAACGCAGTCCCTTCCCTCTACTGCACCATATCCCCACGCTCATTGAGCCTCTCGCGCGGCTATTCATCAACGCGCTCCGAGTTTGCGTCCTTCCGCTCGTCACCACCAGCCTCATCGCTGGATGCGCCTCGACGAGCTCTGCCAAACTCGGTCGTCTCGCAGGCAGATCGCTAACCATCATCCTCCTCTACCTTGTCGCATCAGCTGTCTTTGCGGGGGGCGTCGCCTTTCCTCTCTTCCGCTATTTGTCACAGGTCATGGGCCACGGCTCCCTGGCCACCGCCACAGTTTCTATCCCCTCCGTCGCGGCTCCCACATTCGGCTCCTTCCTCCAAAACCTCGTCCCTGCCAACATCTTCAAGGCCGCTGAGGATGGTGCCCTTCTTCCCCTGGTTCTTTTCTCCGTCGCACTGGGCATCGCCATTTCGCACCTCTCAGACTCTGAGCGCGTTTCTCTCACCCGCTTCTTCCGGGCGTTGGCGGATGGCTTCACCATCCTTATTGGCGGCATTCTCAGAACAGCTCCGATAGGAGTCTTTTGTCTTTCAGTAGGCCTCGGAGCAAGCGTTGGAGTAGGTGGCGCGAGCCTTCTTATCGGCTATGTGGTCGCCATGTGCTTCATCAGCGGGGCCTTCATCCTGGTCATTCTCTGTCCCAGTATCGCGATCTTCAGCTCATTGAGTATTCCCGCATTTCTCCGGGCGAGCGCTCCGGCGCAGACGATTGCTTTTACTTCGCGCTCCTCGCTCGCCGCCCTGCCTGCTACGTACAAGGCGGCGCGCGACAGCCTTCGTCTTCCAGAGGACGTCTCCGCTTTTTTCTTCCCCTTCGCCGCATCGATCTTTCACGTGGGCGGCTGCATCGAGCAAATGGTCGGGGTCTGCGCCCTGGCGGGTTTTTACGGAGTATCCCTCTCCTCTGCACAGTTCGCTGTCCTGATTCTGAACGCCATCGCGGTGAGCATGACCGCCCCGGGCATACCCGGCGGCGCCATTATCGTGATGGCGCCGATGCTTGCCTCCGCCGGTATCCCGCTCCAAGGCATGGCCATGTTACTGGCTGTCGATACTCTCCCTGACATGTTCCGCACTACGGCCACCGTCTCCTGCTGGGTAGGTGCGGCAAGCCTGCTAACCCCCCGAGTACAGTCAGCCGCGATCGATGGCGCGTTGGAAGTTATCCATTCCGATGAACCAACCTCAGATGTCCGTGAGCCTGATTGTTAGCACCTTATTAGTCCAGCCGTCCCCACTCCAATCAAGCATTCGATTGTCTTTTTCTTCAGGGTCCTGAAAGAATTGCGCAGCGACGCGAGAAAACTCAGGCTTCACAGGAACTGGCGTTTCCTTAATAATCTTCCATTGAAAACGATCAGCACTGAGTGCCTTTATGATTTGTCGCTTGCCGAGGATCGACCACAGGACGAATACCGCGTCAGGCTTTGGCTGTTTGAGACGGGCATACCATTGGGAGAAGTCGCGCGCCAACTTTAACCCGTCTGGGCCAGCTAAACGGTAATGGGCTTTCATAGGATCGGCTTCGAATTTGGACAAGTCACTTGGGTTTGCATAGTCCTCTGGATACTGCGGGAGGTTGAAAATAAGCATATCGTGTTGGGCAACGAGTTCTGGAGAGATTTGAGCGAAGGGCATTGCATCCATCACATCAACTTGTGACGGAGTGATGGCACGTTTCTCAATTGTAAGACTGACGTTGGCACGAGTTATGTCAATCCATTCGGGCATAAGGTCAATGAAGGTGACGGAGCGGGCCTTCTTTTCAAGAAGGCAGTAGAGACCGATGATTCCGCTACCGCAACCGATATCCAATAGCTTTTTCGTACGCGGTTCGGCGGGAATGGTTTCTGCCAGAACCTGGGAAAGCTTGGACGGTTTCTCAGGACCACAATCGGCGACGTAAGGCTGCCACCATTCCGTCGGAGCACTCAATGGCCCACTCTCGCTCATACAAACTTTCTGCCTTTCTGAGTTGTGACATCCTAATACCCAGCTCTATACAGGGGAGCATACCTGTCTCACGAGACAAGAAACGCCTTGGCTGCCGCTAGATCCCGCTCTGGACTCAGACGGAAATGGTTTGCTTACCCGGAAGATCCGTCGACGCATTCTCTCACGGAGCCGGGGAGCGCGATGACATGGCTCTCGTGGTCTTACGCGCCATTTAGCGGGGCGTGTCTCAGCTTATGGGTGCAGTGCACTCCGCAGATGGGTTGAAATGGGAAGTCTCTTGAACAGACGGACCTGACATTTGGACGGACCGACCTACAAAGCAACGGGGTTTGGTCAAAGGGAAAAAGCCTACATCCAAGCAGATTTTGAGCTTAGTGCGCCAGATTGAGGTCGAACCAGTTTCACTTATGCGGGGCCTAAAACTGACTCACCGAAATCGAAGCCTGCGTAACATTGACCGTATTGTTAGTCCCAAAGACCCGCAGACCGCCATCGGGCTGGGCCTGAATTTGAAGACCCGCCTGAAAAGCAGCTTGCTGCACGATCTCCATGCATTGCTGTGGGTTAGAGTTGGCCGGCAACGGCTTCGTGACGGTGCTGTTGGTCGATCCGTTGCTCACACTGACCGTGCCTTCGGTGGCGGCAGTGCCGCTCAAAAATGAAATCAGAATCCCATGCAACTGGGCCGGCCCTGCAGCCACAGCTGCTGACCCTCCCTGCCCTTGCTGACCCGCCTGAGACGGTGCGGAAAGGACGTTGTACAAGGCATCAAAAGGAGTGCCCTCGACATTATCAACGCCATAGGGAATATGGCACTTGCCGTTGACGAGAAATCCTGGCTGATATCCCTTCTTGCTGCCGAAGTAGCTTATCTGCTTGCGGCAGATGTAAAGATGAGTGCCATCGATAAGGTAACCGCCAGGCACCAGCGCTCCTATGTTGCCATCGAAATTGCGCCACTCCGCCGGGCCAGTGGCCACCTCATAGGTCTTCGATGTGTCTTCCTTTCCAGCGTCATTGACATAATTGCACTCCCCCTGGACCCACTTGCCGGGCAAGAGAGTGTTGTTGTCATAGACACGGCAGACGTAAAGCGGCGCATCCGGCTTGCCACCGTTACCCGGGCCTCCCTTAACCGCGTTGTCTCCCGGAACAAAGGGCGTTTGTGCCGGTTGCCAGGTCACTGAGCTTGGTCCTGGATCATACGGAGGAGGGGGGGCGTCATCTCCAGGTTGAGGATACTTAGGCTGGACGTTGCCAAAAGCATCGATCGAAGAGCAGCGCTGCCCAACATACCAGCTTGTACCTCCCTGTATCTCCCGCTTCACCAATGGATCGCTTTGCCGGCAGGGTGGATACGGTTGCGCCGGTTGCACCGGATAGGGATTAGGGTACGGATACGGTGGATAAGGATACGGCGGCCGCCCCCCACCGGTAGCATAGAGCACGTCGAACGGCGGACTCTGCACGACTTCGCCTCCGCCCATCGCGATATGACACGTCCCGTCGGAGACCAGTTTGCCGGGCTGGTAGCCGTAATCGGTTCCGGGATTGGGAGAGTAGCGAACGCGGCATGAATAGAGTGGGCTTCCGTCAGCGTTGCTTCCTGTCTGCGCAAGACCATAGAAGCCGCCCTGATATGGTCCCCAGCGCGCGCTCCCGTAAGCGACTTCATAGGAGCGCATGATCTGTTCCGACCCGCCAAAGGGCACGTTGCAATTACCCTGCACCCACTTGCCGGGAACAACACTCCCCTGGATCTGCGCGCGGCAGATAAACATCGGAGTCCCTGGATTGGGGTCGGAGCCCGGCCCGCCTGCGATTGCCCCGTTCGACTGGTCCGGCGTAAACGGTGACTGAACGGGCCTCCATGTAATGCTTTGGCCCAGCATGGAGCCATTCTGTGCGATCGCAGAAATGCTGCAGCAACCTAAGATAGCTGAGAGCAGAAGCCGATGGAAGCGAGCGAAGGATTTCATCTCAGGCCTGTGCGGGAAAGCGTTAGATCTAAAATACGCTCCCGCGTCCCGTTCATTATGAATGAGATTCCCACCGTAAGGTATGTAGAAAATGTGTTCGCAGACTCGGGGAGAACTCTTCTTCATTTTGTCTATAACCTCTCACGACACCTATACATTCAAACAGAGGAGGGACTGGTGGAACGTTATCTTGCTTCGAAGACCACATTAGGTTAGTAAACGTCCCCTCTGTCCCTTCTATGCCCGGGACGATACCTCTGTTTTGCAACGTACTCATTGGTTGACGTCCCGTCTGTCGTGCGCCTGCGCTCTGCTCATCCTGCGCAGTCATTTATTGCATGAGAACCAAGGTTGTTGCCCGGAGCCCGCGTGCTGCAAGCGGTCTTCATCGCTCGCAGCACATCGGGATCCGGATCCTACTGCTCTAGACTACCGAGATAGCCGTTGCCCTCGCCCGAGAGCAAAACCGCCTCAGTCGGGGAAACGACATAGAAGATTCTCGTCATCCCATCGGCTGCTTTGACAACGGTCCTCCCGTTAGAGCCCACAGCGTACGTGCCGCTGGTGCTTTGGTTCGTGGCTAGTCCTTTAGGCCCGCTGTTGTTGTAGGTGAGGGCTATGTTGCCGTTTCCATCGGGAACGGCCAAGTCCACTTCATTCATCGCCGCTGGACTGTCCAATGGAAGGCTGCCGCCGAGGTAATTCCCCTTGAAGGAGCTGCTGCTGAACGTAGTGCCGGATTGCGGCTCCAAAAGTCCGGCGCTGGCCGAAGCATCCCCGCCAAGAACAAAAGCTTCGTTGGTATCCAACAGATAGAGGACGGCCGGAGTACCCGATGCGCTAAGCGCCACCCGGCCGCTGGCTGCCGTCACGGTGTACGTACCGGTGAAACTCTGGGGTGATAGCAGCTGGCCCTTGTACTCGTCATAAGCAACAGTTACATTCCCCGCTCCATTGCCGGTGGCCAAGCCAAGAGTGACATCCGGAGCCAATGCTCCACTCAGGGATGCAAGCCCATTTAGTTCCAGCACTCCAGCCCCCTTGAGAGACGCCGCGCTAAAGGTGCCGGTTTGTTGCTCGACCACCCCGCTGAGCAGGGGAATATTGGCGGCAACGGTATCGAGTGAGATCAAGAACAGCTCGGTATTGGTTACGGGGTAAAAACTGTAATGGTAAGTGTTTCCATTCCACGTGAATTGCATGGTCCCGCGGACTGAATTCAACGCGTAAGTGCCGGTGAAGGTGGCAATGGTCGTCATCGCGCCGTTGTCGTTTTCGTCCGCGCCGTAACCGGTAATATTTCCCTTGCTGTCGGCGTTGAAAGAGCCAACGACAGCTACCGGATTCTGCGAAGAATCGACCCCACTTAGGGAGAATGCATAGTTATTTACGATGGCCGAGGTGTTCAAAGCGCCATTTGAGACCTTCAAGATGCCGGAACCTCGGGTGCCTGATCCCGTCGTGTCATCAAACTCAATCATGCGAACAGCGGTGTCGTTGCCCGAAGTTATGATGGAAGCCGGGGCAGCCAAGGCAAAGGTCACCGAGGCGCCCCCGGCGAGTTGTAGCTTGAGTTGCGACAAGCCGTTGGTTCCGGGCACCAGAGTGATCCCACCAATACTCTGATTGGTCACTGATCCGGTGGCGCCGATGTTCTCGTCGTAGAATCCAAACACCGTAGGGGCTTGAAGCAAGAAGCCGCCGTTGAGGGCTATCGCGCCATGCGGGCCGGTGCCGGAAAATTCGAAAGAGTACGTGCCATTGGGAAGCGATGCGCCAGAGGCGGCTATGGCCAGCGGAGCAGTTTGCATGGCTGTGTTGTTTGCGGAGTCTGTGACCGACAGGCCGACGGTGTAATTTCCTGCCGTTGTCGGGGTACCTGAAATCGTTCCATTGGACAGCGTCAAACCGGCAGGCAGGGGATTGCTGGAGTCTATAGCAAAGGTGTAGGGAGGGACACCGCCCTTCGCTGCCAGTGTGAAGTTGGGATACACCTGGCCCACCTGGCCACCTTGGAGGGGTAGTGAGGTAATGGCCAGATTTCCGCCGCTGATGGCCAGTTTCAAAGCTTGCGTTCCGATCTCCGGGGTCTTCTCTGAATCTTCAGCCTGGACGGTAAAGGTGCTGAGTCCAGCCGTGGTAGGCGTGCCCGTAATTACGCCGGCGCTGCTCAATGTCAGTCCCATCGGCAAGTTTCCGCTCGATACCGACCAGGTGTAGGTACCTGAACCTCCGGTTGCGGACAGGGTCGCGGTAAAACTGGTATTGACCGTCCCCGGGTTAAGCGTTGTCGTGGTAACGGTAACCGGAGTAGGGGGGGTGCCGCCGCCACCACCGCTGCAACCCGCTACGAATACCAATGCCAAGACCGCCAATACGAAAGTGAGCCCGAGTGAGCGCAATCTCATGTCTACTCCTGTTTCCTCTGGTTGATTTTCTTTCTCTTGATCGTTCTGTCTGGTAAAGCGCAGGCGGGGCAGCTTTGGGATCATCGAAAGCAAAAAAGTTTGCCAGGAGTTTCGGGAGGAGTTTGTTCGGCGAACTTAAGTTGGGATCAGCGCTTTAGCGGCGGCGGTCATTCAGGGCGAAGAGCAGAGCCTTCTCAGTGACGCTCAATGAGCCACGCATTTGTGGCAACGATGGTATTCAAGAATGCCACCCGGCGCCCATCCGGAGATGGCACGGCCCAGCCGTGGATGTCTCCCAGCGAATGGAATCGGCCATCCAGGTACACATACAGCAATTGGTTGCCCACGGTTGTATCTACTGACACGAACCAGCCCTGGCCGTCGGCGGCCCATACCAGGCCGTGCAAAGCGGTCACCCCTGGCAGTACCAATTCACGCTCACGTGGTTGATTCGGCTTCGGCTCCAGCGACACCACGCGGATGCGGGCCTCGCGTGCATCGTGGTTGGGAATGGCTACCTGCAGACCATCAGGAGAAATATCCCAATCTCCTAAGAGTTCGACAGACCACCTGGTGCGAGCCAGTTCAGGACCCTTGCCTCGTACGGCATCGAGATCGTAGTAGGTGCGCCATTCTCCCGGTACCGTGGTCCTCAGCACGCATCGTTTACCGGGGCCCAACGCGCAACGAAACTCATCCAGTGGTCCGCCGATGGGAACTTCCTGTGGGGTGCCTCCATCGACTGGCACACGCATCAATTTGGACATTCCCGGTTTGTAATACGACGACTGGTCGCCCGCGTCGTAGAGCACAAAGTGACCATCCGGCGCGAGCTGCGGCAGCATCTCTGTCATTGGAGTGGCGACAATGACGTCAGGTGTTCGTTGATTGATTCCCTGTTTGAAAAGGTCGTAGCTGCCCCTGCGATTTGACTCGAAGATCACGGCACTACTGTCCGCGGTCCATGCATGAGGATAGTTTGTTTGCTCATCCAGGGTTAGCCGGCGAACATTGCTGATGGCTGGCGGAGGTTGACTAAAGTCCCCCACGAAAACGCTGTTTTGCGTAGACCGCAGCAGGACCATCGCTTGCTTTCCGTTGTCGGTGACGCTCAGGCCCTGTAACGTGGTTGTATCGTCGCCGGCCAAGGCCGCGATCTTCCGCGGTTCTCCCCTTAAAGCACCGGTCGCCACGTCGGTCTGCACCTCATACAACTCATGAGAAGAATTGAAGCCCTCGTTGTCCCAGCGCAGGAACATGACTCGGCCGTCGGGCAGCGCCGACGCTGAATTCATTAACAAATTGGGTGCTTCAACGACAACCGTTCCCGTGGCTGTCTCCGCCGTTTCGTACGGATACACGTAATGATGTTGATAGAAGTGTCGCCGTTGAAATGCTAACCGTTGTCCATCCGGCGACCAGAACACGATGGGAAATGTATCGTCGGCAGCGCCAGTGACGACCTTTCGCGGCTCTTCGCCGTGCATCCCACTCACCCAGATTTGCGACCAATCCTGGCTCACGAACGCAACACGTGTTCCGTCCGGCGAGGGGGTTGCCAAACGAGCTTGCGAACGAATCAGCCTGGCGTCAGCCCCGGCGGCTGAGATCAGCCAAATGCTCGGTAGGTTTGTTGTCGTCGAGAACCCGCTAGCGACCAACTTTGTGCCGTCAGCGAACCAGGCCAGACGATCTATCAGATAATCACCGGGCGCGGACAGCGTCTTGGTATCGCCATTCTCAATTGTTCGAAGAAAGATCCCATCGACGTTGGCGTATGCCGCCAGTTTTCCATCAGACGAGATGGCTGCAGCGGTGGCCCGGTTTTCCGGAATCAGCGTTGTAATCTGGCGCAAGGTCGCCGTGTTGCCTGCGACTCGAGCTTGTCTCCACCGCCAGCCGGCGAAGCACGCCACCAATATTAGTATTGCCGCGGCTGCCCACTTCCAGGCTGCGGCAACGGAATCAAGTAAGCCCCTTCGAGGATTACGTAACTCCCTCAGTGTTCGCACCACGCTCTCCGCGGTGGGACGCGCAGAAGGCTCCTTGGCCAGCATGGCTTGGACCAGCAAATCCAACCGGGCCGGCAAGTGAGGATTCAAAGAAGAAAGGGAGGCCGCCTTTTTCTCGAGGATGCCTTGCGCAGTATCGAGGGCAGAGGTTGCCGGGAAAGCATGCCTTCCGGCTAAGAGTTCGTAGAGGACCAGGCCAAGAGAGAAAACATCGCTCGCCGGGGTCAAAGGCTCCGCGCGAGCTTGTTCCGGGGACATGTAACGCAGTGTGCCGAGAACCGGGCTATAGCCGAGCGCGAGGGCTTCAGTTGTTACTTTGCGAGCCAAACCAAAGTCGAGCAATTTCACGTAACGGTCGGGGCGCAGGAATATGTTCTCGGGTTTGATGTCTCCATGAATCACGCCACCGGCGTGGGCTGCAGCCAAAGCTTCAGCAATCTGAAGACCAATGTCCAACACATCAGAAATCGGCAGTGCTTTCCCGCACACCTCACGGAGGGGTTTGCCTTCCACCAGTTCCATTACGATCGCCGGAGTAGGCTCGGAGGGAACCACTTCATGAATGGTCACGATGCCGTGGTGGTTCAAGGCTGACGCAGCCTTTGCCTCCCGCGTGATCAGCTGTGGATCCAGGCCCACAAGCGTTTCAGAAGTGAGAAATTTGAGCGCGACCAATCTGTCCAGGTCGGTGTCCTGGGCCGACCAGACTTCCCCCATACCACCGCGCCCAATCAGTGCAACGGTGACATAGCGTCCGAGACGCTGGCCAGGAACGATAGGGTTGGCGCGGGGTTCGCCCGTGATCGAAATAAACAGCGGGTCACTCAAGAAGCCGTTTGCGGCTTCGTCTTCTCGCAGGAGTTCTTCGACGGCCTTGCGGAGCAGTGTGTTCTCTCCGCAAGCCGAATCGAGCACTGTCACCCGCTCCCCGCCGGACTTCTCGCGGGCGGCGTGAAAAACATCGAAGAGCCGATTCCATTCCTCGGGTGTCATGCAAAATTGGAAAGACCCTCGGGACGCAATTGCCCCTTCAGCCAGGCCCTGGCGATAACCCAATCCCGCTTTACGGTGATAGGAGAAACCTTCAGGACCTCCGCCGTTTCTTCCGTTGACAGGCCGCCGAAATAACGCAGCTCGACTACCTGGCGCTGGCGCGAACTCATTTTTTCCAGACGGTCGAGGGCGACATTCAGGGCGAGGAGTTCTTCTGCTTGCTCCAGCGACAAGCCGGCATAGTCTTCCGCCCCTGCAAGGGACTGAATCTCCGAACCGCGTTTCAGAGCTTGCTTGCGGCGCGCATGATCGATCAGTATCCGCTTCATTACAGAGACGCTCACGCCAATGAAATGAGCGCGATTCTGCCAGTCTCTTGACTGATCGCCCACCAGGCGCAAATACGCTTCGTTGACCAGGGCTGTAGGCTGAAGGGTGTGACCGGGCCGTTCGTCTCGCAGTTGAAGACGGGCGAGACGGCGGAGCTCGTCGACGACCAGAGGAATCAGCTTATCGGCTGCCTCTGAATCGCCTGACCTCATTTGCTGCAAGAGTACAGTGACTTCACCAGTGGGTCGCTCTTGCATTACCTGCCCCTCATCCCATGGCCCCGAAGTATATCACCAAAAATGAATGGATACCTGATCCGTTTCGGTTCCCTTTTGCGCTTTATCTTAGGGGAGTTTCTTTCTCTTCCCACGTTAAATTCTTTCGACCTGGATGATCCCAAAGCTCGCCCTCCTGCGCTTTACAGGCAACGGGATAATGCGCGAACAAAGGACCTTGGAGGCTCCTCCTCCGGCCTGCGCAATCAGCCCTTGACGTGGGGGGTCAGAAATCAATGTTGGGTTCGGGTCTCTGCGGAAAAGCCAACTGTGTCGTCTTTGGGGTGCTTGCTACTTTGGCTGTCTTCAGTCTGCCGCCTCGTTCGCTTGCCGTCGTTCCATTGGCTCCGCCAGTGATTCACAGCATCACCGTGGTGAAAAAGCCGGGCGAGGCGGACGGCCGCGCCATGGCCACAGTAAACGGTAAGACGGGAAGCATTGCCGCGCATGTCGTCCAGGCGTGGACAATCCAGCAGGGTCATGGGGCATTGCTGCTGCTTTCCCCCTTGAGGAAAAACCTAGCCTACCGGGTTCGGTACTACGAGCTTGACGCAAGGGAAGGCCGGTCGCTTGGTGAGGTTCCCTTCGCCCAAGCCAACATGCTTGAATCCACCACGGACGCTTGGGCCTTTACGGTCAGCGGCATCGATCCAGCCAGCAAAGACCCTCTCATTTTTGCCGGAGACACCGAAGCGATTCACGCGCGTATCGACCATGCCTCCGAACCAGTCTTCTCTCCCGGGTCACTCTCCTTCCAGACTCCCAAGGGCGTGCAGACCATGGATCTGCGCATGCTTCTGGGGTGGGATATCAGGGGCACAATCCTTGCTCCCTCGCCTGCGGATGCGAAGGCCTCCTATTTGGAGTTTCTCCCCGACGGAAACTCGCTGATGATCGATCGAGCTGGGCAAGTTGAGCGGGGGCATTGGATCACAGACGGTACAACTTTCCAGGTCACCTCAGCCAAGGGAAAGGCCACAGCTTGGCAGCGAGCTGCTCTGCACCCCGTTCCGGGAATCTCCGCCAGCAGCAGGTTAGAGGTGCGCCTGCTTGAACCTTTGTCCTCCAGAACTGCCAAAGCCGGTATGGATGTCCACACCGTTTCCATCGCGCCGGCAATCTCCGCGGGTTCCATTTTGATTCCCGAGGGCAGCAGCTTCGACGGCAAGATCGTCGACGCCCATGCCGTGGGCTGGGGCATCCGGCACGAGACAGCGGCGCTGACCGTCCACTTCGATTCAGCCAAGCTGCCCGATGGGCGCGTGTTGCCAATCGATGCGGGCGTCCTCCGTGTCGATAACGCGCGTGAGGTGGTAACCGAAGATGGCAAAATCCAAGGAATTCGCTCCACCGGAACGTTGGGAAATTCGGCCGAAAATAAGATCTCTTCGCTGGCGCAGATCGACCCGACCGCTTACCTGTTCTTGTCTCTCACCACACCGGCTACTCTGGGATTTGCCGAGCCGGAAATTCTTTACAACGCTGGTACCGAGCTCGTCATCGAATTCCGCACTCCCGTGATCACTGCCCAGCCATACCAGCCCAGTGTGAAACCTGTGGATCTGACGGGCGAAGAACTCTCTCAATTCGACTCCCTGGTAAGAGAGCTTCCTTACCGCACCAGCACCGAAGGCACGAACAAGCCCTCTGATATTACGAATCTTATTTTCATCGGCAGCCCATCTTCGTTGCGCCGCGCCTTTGATGCAGCCGGGTGGACCACCTCCGACCAGCTCACTGCGGCCTCTACCTTCGAGACCGTGAAGACGATGACCGGCAACCAGACCTACACCCAGGCCCCAATGTCCACGCTGCTGCTGGGGGACGAAGAGCCGTTGTTTACTTTGCAGAAGACGACCAACACCTTTTCTTCCCGCCACCACGTCCGCGTTTTTCCGACCGGCGAGACCTTCGATGGCGAAACCGTTCTCACTGCATCCTCCACGCAAGACATCGCCATTGCTTTCTCTTACAGGCAAAAGACCTTCATTCACGTCATCGATCAGTACCTTGACAACGAACGGTCCAAAGTCGTCGATGATTTGGACTTCACCGGTTGTGTGGATCATGTCGGGTTGATTCCGCGGCCATGGGTGCCGCAGGACGCTTATAACTCGACGGGCGATCGTCTGCGTACGGATGGCGAAGCGGCGGTTTTGTTTCTCAACGATTGCACCGCCCCCCGTACCAGCCCGGGCACTCCGGCTATCCGTGCCGGACTCCTGGAACGCAGCGAGCGCAACACCGTCCTCACCATCAAAAACCAGCTATACCGCGGGAACGTTGTGTATCAGGGCATTTCAGGAGGCATGCAAGTACACCACTTCCTGGCCACAAAAGGGGAGCTTCCGGAGGACGCCGGTCATTGGCAAATGAGCGATGCGTCGGGGACCACGTATCGAGTGGCTGGGACGTCGCCGAAGCTTTTGCGGCGCCAGCTTCCCTGGGCTGCTGCAAGTGAGGGCGGGAATCAACTCGATTCCGGCGCGCAAGAGCGTATCGAATCTCACCGCTGGGATCCTCCGCACTATGAAATCGCGATTCAGGGAGGATATTCGCGGTTCGTTAACCCTAACCTGGAGAGTGTATTGATCCGATTAGTGCCTGTGGTTTCCGGCAACCCTGAGTACTTCACCGGGCTGGCGGACACCTCTACTGACGGTTGGGCCGCAGGCGTCTCCTTGACGCTCAATTCGTGGAAGTGGATCTCAAGCGAACTCGCCTACACGCAACAACAGACCAAATACCAGCTTTACACCACTATCGAGACAGTGGGGGGGAACCCGCAGCCACCGGGCCCATCGATCGTTGGCCTGTCAACCCGTCAGACTGAGTACAACATGCTGTTCAACGCACGTCCTAAAGGTTCCCGGTTTCGTCCTTATCTGGCCGTTGGCCCGGATCTGCAGCTGATCAAACTTGCGGCTGCGCCGCTAAAGGGCCCCAGCGGCTACTACAGGCTCGGCCTTTCCAACGCCGGAATTCTTCAAGCGGCCCTCAATTTAGGCGGCATACCTCCTCTTGATGGCGGGGGTATTTTCCAGGTCGGACTGCAGTATGGCGGTGGCATCAAGTATCGTGTGCTCCCACGGCTCACGCTGCGCGCCGATGTCCGCGAGAATTGGAGCAGGAACCCCACAATGATCAGAAGTAGTTACGAAAGCTATGTCGCCGAGACCCCGGCCGAAGACGGTCCGTACAAGGTCCAGGTTACGAACAGTGCCTCGCCTGCTACCTATCTGCAACAGCGGTTGACTGTTGGCTTTGCCTTGACTTTCTGAGAGGGTGTTGTGAGTTCGTTACATTTCTCAGAGTAGTTTCCGGGGGAACCGGAAATGGTGACCGGAAATAGTGACCAGACGAAAATGACATTAAAGGAAACGCAGTAGAGTTGACGCCAATCAACGCTTTTCCATTTGGGTTTGCCGCCGTCATTTATCGCAACCAGCTATGGGGGCTTATCGACAACGAGCTGGCCGCAAGAGGACTTCGGCATCGCCTCAGACTGGCGCTACCGCATTGTCTCTCCGTGCTGCACGCCGTCGCATCGAGCAACCTGGTGGCGTGTCTCCAGGAATCGGTTGTTGAGAAATTCAGCAAGAGCCTCAACCTGGTCCTGTCCCGAGCCGCTCGGATTGCCGCCCTTCGTCCTGCGGATGGCGTGGCATAACCAAAGGGATAACGACCCTGCGAATGTGTGGCTTCGGGAACTCATCGCAAATGATCTCGGCGTTAGGAAGATGAGACATCACAACAAACGCGAAGTGAAAAGTACCAAAGCGTAGTCCACAATGAGTAGAGCATGAAATCTCCCTGCGCGTCTTTATGGGCCTGTTGCTCGGTGCTTTTCTGGGATACGTGTGTAGACGCAGTCCCTTCCCTCTACTGCACCATATCCCCACGCTCATTGAGCCTCTCGCGCGGCTATTCATCAACGCGCTCCGAGTTTGCGTCCTTCCCCTCGTCACCACCAGTCTGATCGCTGGATGCGCCTCGACGAACTCTGCCAAACTCGGTCGTCTCGCAGGCAGATCGCTAACAATCATCCTCCTCTACCTTGCCGCGTCAGCTGTCTTTGCGGGGGGCGTCGCCTTTCCTCTCTTCCGCTATTTGTCACAGGTCATAGGCCACAGGTCCCCGGCTACCGCCACACTTTCTATCCCCTCCGCCGCGGCTCCCACATTCGGCTCCTTCCTCGAAAACCTCGTCCCTGCCAACATCTTCAAGGCCGCTGAGGACGGTGCCCTTCTTCCCCTGGTTCTTTTCTCCGTCGCACTGGGCATCGCCATTTCGCACCTCGCAGACTCTGAGCGCGTTTCTCTCACCCGCTTCTTCCGGGCGTTGGCGGATGGCTTCACCATCCTTATTGGCGGCATTCTCAGAACAGCTCCGATAGGAGTCTTTTGTCTTTCAGTAGGCCTCGGAGCAAGCGTTGGAGTAGGTGGCGCGAGCTTTCTTATCGGTTATGTGGTCGCCATGTGCTTCATCAGCGGGGCCTTCATCCTGGTCATTCTCTGTCCCAGTATCGCGATCTTCAGTTCATTGAGTATTCCCGCATTTATCCGAGCGAGCGCTCCGGCGCAGACGATTGCTTTTACTTCGCGCTCCTCGCTCGCCGCCCTGCCTGCTACGTACAAGGCAGCGCGCGACAGCCTTTGTCTTCCAGAGGACGTCTCCGCTTTCTTCTTCCCCTTCGCTGCATCGATCTTTCACGTGGGCGGCTGCATCGAGCAAATGGTTGGGGTCTGCGCCCTGGCGGGTTTTTACGGAGTATCCCTCTCCTCCGCACAATTCGTTGTCCTGACTCTGAACGCCATTGCGGTTAGCATGACCGCCCCGGGCATACCCGGCGGCGCCATTATCGTGATGGCGCCGATGCTTGCCTCCGCGGGTATCCCGCTCGAAGGCATGGCCATGTTACTGGCTGTCGATACCCTCCCTGACATGTTTCGCACTACAGCCACCGTCTCCTGCTGGGTAGGTGCGGCAAGCCTGCTAACCCCCCGAGGACAGTCAGCCGCGATCGATGGCGCGTTGGAAGTTATCCATTCTGATGAACCAATCTCAGATGTTCGTGAGCCTGATTGTTAGCACCTTATGAGTCCAGCCGTCCCCATTCCTCTCAAGCATTCGATTGTCTCTTTCTTCAGTGTCCTGAAAGAATTGCGCAGCGACGCGAGCAAACTCAGGCTTCACAGGAACTGGCGTTTCCTTAATAATCTTCCATTGAAAACGATCAGCACTGAGTGCCTTTATGATTTGTCGCTTGCCGAGGATCGACCACAGGACGAATACCGCGTCAGGCTTTGGCTGTTTGAGACGGGCATACCATTGGGAGAAGTCGCGCGCCAACTTTAACCCGTCTGGGCCAGCTAAACGGTAATGGGCTTTCATAGGATCGGCTTCGAATTTGGACAAGTCACTTGGGTTTGCATAGTCCTCTGGATACTGCGGGAGGTTGAAAATAAGCATATCGTGCTGGGCAACGAGTTCTGGAGAGATTCGAGCGAAGGGCATTGCATCCATCACATCAACTTGTGACGGAGTGATGGCGCGTTTCTCAATTGTAAGACTGACGTTGGCACGAGTTATGTCAATCCATTC
Source organism: uncultured Acidobacteriaceae bacterium (assembly GCA_963826875.1). Lineage (GTDB taxonomy): Bacteria > Acidobacteriota > Terriglobia > Terriglobales > Acidobacteriaceae > PALSA-350. The sequence goes on from CAWGYP010000011.1 coordinate 247,609, forward strand.
GGGCATAAGGTCAATGAAGGTGACGGAGCGGGCCTTCTTTTCAAGAAGGCAGTAGAGACCGATGATTCCGCTGCCGCAACCGATATCCAATAGCTTTTTCGTACGCGGTTCGACGGGAATGGTTTCTGCCAGAACCTGGGAAAGCTTGGACGGTTTCTCCGGACCACAATCGGCGACGTAAGGCTGCCACCATTCCGTCGGAGCACTCAATGGCCCACTCTCGCTCATACAGCCTTTCTGCTTTTGTGAGTTGGGACATGCTAACACCCGGCTCTATACAGGAGAATACCTGTCTCACGAGACAAGGACGCCTCAGTCCGCAATGCCTCCTGGATATGGTCACTCCAGCAAGGCTAACGTTCCGCTTGTCCTCACTCGGTCCGACGAAAGAGCGTGCGTTCGCAATATATACTAGCCGAACGGTCCATTTGAAGACGAAGAGGTGAATCGTGGCGACGACACCAAACGCATTCAGTGAAATATCGGACGCAGGCGTAAAGTTGCCCAAGAAGCCGATGCAGTATGGAGCACAGGTTGTCTGGTGTATTGTCCCTACCGACCTCGAAATGCGCAGGAGCGCCGAAAGCCTCCATGGTAAATGTGTCGCGGGCGGTAAAGGAGCCAGGAGCAAGATCGCATGGGGACTTCACCCCGACTGGCCTGAATTGCCAGAGAAGAGTGACGATATCCGGCTTTACGTTCACGCTCATGGTGTGCTTGTCCGAAAGAAGCCTTTTCCTCCTACTGTCAAGATTGACGTTGAACATCCAACGTCAGAAACCACTATCAAGACAGCGCCTGAATTCTTCCGGTCGCTTCAGGCATTTGTGCAAAAAGCGCCTGCGAAGAGGGTCCGGCGAATCAGTCTAGTGATGTGCAATGCCGCAGGGATAAAGGGGGAGATTAATGTCGAAGACTCCTTCGCGAGAGAATTGGCGGATCTCTGTGAGGGTCTCACGGTTGATCTCACCGCGCGCAGAGGTGAAGTCCTTGTCGTAGGAAAAGCTCATCCAAAGGCTACGATCGATGAGGCCTCCAAACCCTTCCCAAACCCGCTCTTTACGGTCATGATCGAGATGACCAAGGCAGCGCGGACTCGGACCGTTGGTGACGGACGGGAGTTCACAACGGCACTCATTTCTTTGCGCGATGATGAAGAAATAGCGGTCTGCCGTGGTTACCAAAGAAATCCTCTTACCCTCTCGACACGCTCCAAAAGCCGTACTACTGTTTAAGTAAGAACCATACGTCGGCCCGTCTTGCCGCGACGGCGCTGCTTGGCCTTGCACCGGTGTGCTCTGCCCGTGCATCTGCCGCTCACCACCGGGAGACGTCAGCGCTTGAATGCATGATGACTCGGGTGTAACAAACGATAAAGTGACAAATAAAGTGATGGTCTGCGCGTGTCCTCAGCATGGGAGCGGCCCGAGAGGGCGCGCCTGCAAAGCCTCAGTGGTCGAGGAAAAAGCTGCAAGCTCGCACGTAAGAAGGGGGCTTTTTTCGCTTTTTTCGCACTTTTCGCACTTTTTTGTAAGGCCATGTGACCAGGCGGAGGCTTATACGTCGGCTGCACAGTTCGGCACCCCATTAATAAGGATAAAGAACATGCCAGACACCCCCTTATCGCGCTTACCGCGCTTATCGCGCACATTTTCCCGGAGCCTGAATCGCCGAGCGCGGGCCCAGCTTGCTCAGGACTTAGTTCGCTTAGTTCGCTTATTTCGCACATTTCTACAACCGGACCAAAGCGGGGAGAGGATCTAAAAGAAAGCGCAGCGCCGCCAATACCTCCAAAAGGCCCAAAAGGATCGAATTTTATCGAATTTTACAAAAATCGAAGACACACGGAAAAACGTGGGGATTCGGCCGTGGTATGTCATCATCCTATTCGACGTGTATACGGACTTGCGAACTGAGTGGAGGATAAATGAGGAGCCTGCTGCCGATCGGAGTGTCTGCTTTCTTTTTGATTGCCCCCGGCAACGCCCATGCGGCCGCACCGCCTGCCATCAGTAGCCACGGTTGGACAATTACTGCCGATCGGCAACGAAGCGTGCTTAGCATTTCACAGCAAGACCTGGGAATTGTCCTGCAGGATGTCCGGATTAACCTCGGAGACCCAAACGGGGTGGGGCCCCTCACCGGGTGGTCGGTCGAGCAAACGAGTCAATCGCAACTGACCATCCATACGGTTCACCCCATGACGGCCTGGAACTTTGGCATCGGCCGCAACATGCTCAAGATCTCCAGTACAGCGACAAACGCTGTTCTCACGGCGCAGGCGCCGGCTACCTCCAATCGCATACCTGCGCGCGTTCTAGATCCGCAGGGATTTCCCGTCGATTGGATCGGAACCGATGAAGCGCCGCTCGAGTACGGGGGGACGGAAACGCGCAACCAGTCCTTTCTTCCTCTAAAAAATCCTGAAGTTATGTATTTCGCGCTGGGGCTGGTCTCAGGATCGGCGTTTCACAGCTTGTTCGACCGTAAACAGGATGCTGTGATTCAATTCTCCGACCAGACAACGTTGCGCCGCGCAGATCAGGATCCAACTCTGATGGATATACGTATACCCGTTCCCGGAAACACGTACATCCGTCTGCTTCCCGACTATTACACCAAGACTCTCGGAGTACCTTTTTACGTACCGTTGGATGACAGCTACTTCAGTACGGCCCCCATGGTGTGGTCGAGTTGGACCGGTTACTACAAAGACGTCACGGAGAAGGACATCGTCCAGAATACGGACTGGCTGGCAAAAAACCTCAAACCCTACGGATTTCAGTTCGTGCAGTTGGACGACGGGTTTGACCGCGGGAAAGATGGGGAACACTACTGGATCGAGAACTGGGACAAAACGAAATTTCCCCATGGCCCCGAATGGCTCACAAATTACATAAAGTCCAGGGGGCTCCGCGCGGGGCTGTGGCTTGTGCCTAATGTTTATGCGGGCGCCCTTACCGAACATCCGGAGTGGTATCTGCGCAACGTCGAAGGCGGCCATATTCCCGATTACCACACGCCTGTCCTTGACTCCAGCAATCCCCAGGTGGTGGATTTTCTTCGCGAGCTATTTACTACGCTGGATAAATGGGGCTTCGAGTATTACAAGTTTGACGGTGAGGGTTCGATTCCGCTAGCCTTTCCGGAGCTCGACAAGGAGAAGCTCTACGACAAGGCATCGGATCCTGTCGTCGTCTATCGCAACAGGATGAAAGTCATCCGCGACACCATTGGACCAAAGGTGTTCCTCGAAGGATGTCCGGCCGGGATGCCGCTCAATGGGGTCGGCTACTTCAATTCCTTCTTCAATGGTCACGACCTCTACAACAACTGGCAGGGAATGTATTCCCTCTTCAGTTCCATCAATGGGAATGCCTTCTCCAATCACATCTTCGCTTACGTGATGCCGGGCGAAGGGATTGAACTTGGCGAGCCCATGACCATCGAGGAGGCCAGAACAAAACGAGTACCGGATTTAGTGCACGAGATTGTTGCCAGGGAGAATCCTGTTACCGGGGTTGGGGTGACGGACCGGGAAGCCCGCACCATCGTCAGCTTCATCTCCCTGACGGGGGTGGCCTACCCGGTGGGAAATGTGATGGCGGATCTACCGCAGCAGCGACTCAAGCTCCTGCAGCAGACAATGCCTACTATGCCGATCATTCCGCTGGATCTTTTCAGCCGCGGAACTGACTCGCGGGACACGACCTTTCGCCAGACGCGCGCCGACGACTATGTTCACAATTATCCTGAGATCCTCGACCTGAAAGTGAATGGGAAGTCGGGAACGTACGATGTTGTGGGCTTCACCAACTGGCGTTCCGAAACCGCAAACCGAAAAATCTCACTGCAGGATAAGCTCGGACTCGACCCAACGGCCAGCTATGTCGCCTTCGATTTCTGGAATCAGAAGCTGCTCGGTGTGTTTTCTGATGAGATTGCGATCGACATCGAACCTCACGACACGCGCGTATTGGCAATCCATCCGCTGCTGGCTCGGCCGCAGCTGATTGGGAATTCTCGCCATATCACGGGCGCCTATTCCATTAACCAGGAGTGGGATCCTTCGAAAAACACGCTATCCGGAACGTCGGAGACAGTGCCGGGCGAGCCGTATACCGTCTGGTTCTACCTCCCCAAAGGTTTTGCCGTCGAGCATCTCAGCGTCGTTGCCGGGAGAAATGAAGCAATTGCGGAGCAACATCTGCTGACCGGTAACGCGTTGATGGTCAGCTTTACAGGGCAGCAGCAGCCCGTGCGATGGGAAGTGAGGTTTAGTGTCAGCCCTTAAGGAGTCGGCTGGCATTCATTTCCATAGTTCAGTTGCGATGATCCTTTGCCGCGGATTGTGAAAGCACAAAAAACTGATCCCGTTCGTCTATGATCTTCTTGTTTTCATCGATCAAATAGAGACAGGCTCTCACCATGGTCACCATCGTTCCACCGGGACCCATGGCAATTTTGAAGGTGCTCAATGTCAGTGCGTTGCGCTCATCTCCGATTGTTGAGAGCACTTGAAGGCTTCCGGGCTCGATCAGCTGCGCGGCCTTGACCTTGAGCTCCATGTATTTGTCGATGCCGGTAAATTCGGAGGTACCGGCATTATGCAGCGTGCTGGTTACCAAAGCGTGTACGTTTGGAGCGAGTAGTTCTCTTGTCGTGCCCCAATCATGACGACTCCAGGCCTCTGCGTGGGCAAGTGCAATTGTAACCGCCGGTGAATCTTGCATCTCATCCTCCTGCGCCTCTTTGTACATCATCCGTTCCTTATCCCAGTCGATTGGTCCGTCGGTGAACCGCCGCTGCAAGCGATTTATTAGGTCGCCCCAACCACGTACGAAGTGCGCATATGCTTTGTCCCACTCCGCACCGTCTTTCCAACCATAGTGCGTCACGGTTACGTGGGTCCGATCTGTTCCTTCCGGCCGCATCTCGACGACGACCCAGGTTCCGCCGTTGCGCACCTCCGGATATTCTGTCGGTGCATTCCACTGGAACGAAATCATTTCCTCGGGGGCGTAACTCAGAATCTTCAATCCCTTGGTCCCCGACTGCTCGTTCTTAGGGTCAAATTGGATCTCATAGGGTCCGCCGATTGCCAGCTGGATGTTCGCCTTCTGCGCAAAGAACTCCTCGGCACCCTTTGATGTAGTAAAGACGCGCCACACCTCGGCCACGGGCGCTTTGACAGTCGCCTCAACGCGGACCCGTCGTCCGAGACCAGATCCCGTGTTGGTGTTGTTCAAAGTCTCCTGAGCTGTTACGGGGTTCACCACAACTACCGCAGCTAGAAATAACGGCATCAGTGTGTATTTCACGATTGTCCTTTCTGCAGCTTGTCCTGAGTAAAGCTTTATCTGGTTTCCCCGGGGTGGTAGCCCGTTTCCGCAGTTGCCAACGGAATGCTCTTCTCGGGCTTTTCCAGGAAATGTTTAACGATTGGGATCACCCTCTCCTGTTCCGAAAATAGGACAAAGTGGCTGGCGGACGGGATCACGGCGAGTTCGGCGTTGGGGATGAGCTTAACGGTCTCAACGGCGTGCTCAAGGCGGACAAAATCTTGATCTCCGAGAAGGATGAGAATCGGCGCTTTAATGGATGCCAACTCTTCGTTCGAAAATCCTACCCACTGAATGCTTCCAAGCTTGTCAAAAAGTTTCGGCCAGTAGTTTGGATCAGCAGCCACTTTCTTGTAGTTTTCTTTCTGAAATTGGATGTTCCTGGAATCAGCGGTAGGCGGGTGGTCAAAGTGCGTTGTCTGAGGGTTTAAGGCAACCTGAGCCGGGCCAAAGGTTGCCGCGTAGGTCACCACACGACCCACAAGCTCGGGGTAGCGAATTGCGATCATCGCCGCTGCATTGCCGCCATAACTTTCGCCAAAGAAGTCGGCCTTTGAGATTCCAAGATATTTCAACAAGCCAACCACATCTTTGGCGTATTGCTCGATTGAAAGGGGACGCTCCGGGATATCGGCCGTGCGACCGTGCCCCTGAAGATCAACCGTAATGACCGTGTGGCTTTGAACTAGCGCAGGATACGGGTTCACGCCGGCGTATCCGAAGGCAGGAGGGATCGAAACCAGTGGATCGCCGGTTCCTTCAATCTCGTAATACATCCTCAGACCGTTTACAGGCGCGTATCCGCGGGCTTGCGTTGTTGTACCGTTGCATGAGTTCATAAACTACTTCTCCTTTAGCTGGCCATTTGCAAACTGCCCAGGGAAAATGTCCAAAAAGTAGTTCCAACCTTTCTCATGCCCTCTCCCGGCATCAGTATCGGGAATGCCGGAATGCACAAGGGTCATCAGGGTGTCTTCTCCCTGTTTCTTGAAGGTCACAGTTACCGTCGATTCTTCGCCAAGGGTGTTCCGCGATACCCAGGTGTGCTGAATTTGACCCGGCCGCTCCATCTCCGTAAATCGCCCGTAATGAGGATTTCCTTTGAAGGTCCAGTAAAAGAACCCATCTACTTTCGGATTCAGGAGCAGCTTCTCAGCCATATTCCACGGATTGCCGGGAATCTTTGGATTCAGCCACCCGTCAAACACCTCATCTGGAGGAGCAGGGATGGTTCGTTCAAACTTAAATTCAATGGTCTTGATGTTTGCCCTCATTTCTTTTTCCCCTTTGTCTTTTTGTCCTTGAAATACTGCTCAAACTGGTCGAGGCGCTGGTTCCAGAATCGTTCGTACTCATGAACCCATCCAGCCACCTCGCGAAGTGGTTCACCTCGAAACGATATGAAGACTTCGCGACCCTGTTTCCTGCGTTCAATGAGTCCCGCTTTTTCGAGCAGCTTGAGATGCTTCGTCACCGCGTTTAAAGCAGTGTCGAATGGCTTTGCGACATCCAGGAATCGAGCAGGTCCGTTTGCCAGCTGCCCAATAATCGCTCGCCGGGTGGGGTGAGAAATGGCTGTCAGCACATCCGTCAGTTGATCCATACATACATTACACCTTAAGGTGTAATAAAGTGCAAGCGCTTTTTTGCTTCTGCTTACGCTTGGCAGCGCTCTTACGGCGAGGCCATTGCGATCCTGCGCCAGTCGCGAATCGTAGATCGTTTGCAGGTTCATTCAGAACTGCGCCGATGTGCCAAAGAAGTGCCCGAGCCGAATCGCAGTGTCGGCAGTGCTCCTGTTGCAGGTGTTCGCCAGGGTGTATTGCAAGCAACGCCATGTTTCTCACCCTAGTGGGATCGAGGTGGGGTGCGGCAATGCACTGTCTCAGCCCGTCTTTGACCATGTGATAATGTGTTGGCCTATCTTGTGGGGGTCCAAAAGAAGTCTGATTCTCGTTCCGGGAGGTCACGGCTTTGTTGTCAATGGCAAACGTCGGATCCAAGTATCTGCAGGGTATTGTTTCGATCTCGCTCCTTCTCGGTGTCCTTGGACTACCTGCGCAGACTAAGACACCGGACGTCCCGGCTGATTTCGTCATCAGGAACGCGACGGTGATGACCGCTTCGCACGGCATCATCCCTGGCGGAAGTGTTTGGGTTCACCAGGGCAAGATCGCAGGAGTCGGCGTGGCTGTCAGCGCGCCCCCGGATGCCACGGTCCTAGATGCTACAGGCAAGTTCCTCACGCCCGGGATCATCGATCCACACTCCCATTCCGCCCTCAGTAATGATGTGAATGAAGCAACGAGCCCGGTCACGCCTTCCATGATGATGATCGATGCCTTCGACAATCTGGACAGTGCTCTGTATCGAGCACTGGCGGGCGGAGTGACCACGGAACTGCTGCTGCATGGGTCTGCCAACGTGATTGGCGGACAGGCAGTGGTGATCAAGAACAAATTCGGCCTTTCGCGCGATCAGATGCTTTTTCCCAACGCGCCCCGTTCCATCAAGTTCGCCAGCGGTGAGAATCCCAAGCGTGTATACGGCCATCGCAACGAGCTGCCCTCCACGCGCATGGGCAATTTCGCGGTGATGCGCCAGTCCTTTGAAGACGCGAAAGCCTACATGGCAAGCTGGGACGCGTACAACGCCAAGGTTGCCAAGAACGACAAAGATGTCGTCGCGCCGAAGCGTGACCTCAAGCTTGAAGCGCTCTCCGACGTCCTGCGGGGCAAGCTTCTGGTCCAGATCCATTGCTATCGCGCCGATGAATTCCTTACGGAAGAGGCGATCGCCAAGGAATATGGATACAAGATTCGTGCCTTCCACCATGCTCTCGAGATGTATAAAGTCGGCGATCAGATCGCGCCGACCGGCACGGCCATCGCGACGTTTGCCGACTGGTGGGGCTACAAGGACGAGGCCTGGGATGCCATCCCCTGGAACGCTACCATGAGCATGCGCGAGGGTGTTCGGGTGGCGTTGAAAAGCGACTCCAACGACTATGTGCGACGCCTCAACCAGGAAGCGGGGAAGATGATTCATTACGGCGGAGCAACCGAAGAAGAGGCGCTGCAGATGATTACTCTCAATCCTGCCTGGATTATTGGCGTGGACGACCGTGTCGGCTCCATCGACATCGGCAAAGATGCCGACCTCGTTCTGTGGAATGTTGCTCCACTCTCCACTTACGCACGCGCGGAAAAGGTCTACATCGACGGCGAACTCTTCTTCGATAGCAGCCTTCCCGGTTTCGGCACCACCCAGTTCCACGGAGTGATGCATAGCAGCGGGTTCTCGGGCGCGGAAGACGAAGAAGGAGATGGACAATGATCCGGCAAGAAGGACCTCGCCGCAGAGCAAGATCGACTGCCGTGTGTGTCGTCGCGGCGGCCTGCCTCTTTCCCTGCCTCAATATGGCGAGTGCATTCGCTCAAGCCGCGGCTCACTCCAAAACCCAACGCGCAAACACCAACATCCCTGCCCCGGTTGGTCCGAATACGACCGCGATCGCACTGCCGAAACCGGTGGTGATCACCGGTGGCAAGCTGCTCACCATTACGCATGGCACGATCGAGAACGGGACCGTGGTTCTGGAGGGTGGCAAGATAACGGCGGTCGGCCCCACGGCTTCGATCAAAGCGCCGAAGGACGCGCAGATTTTTGACGCGAAGGGGATGACGGTCTATCCGGGCCTGTTCGACGCGGAAACCCATCTTGGGCTGGTCGAAGTCGATGCTGATGAGAACAGCAGCGATCTGGTTGAGAAGAGCGATGAAATCTTTCCCCAAATGCATGTCGTCGATGCATTCCACGCCGAGACGGCGCACATCCCTATTGAGCGTATCAATGGCGTGACCAACGCTATTGTGGCGCCAGCCTCGGAGGATTCCGTCGCCGGGCAGGACGCTCTGATTCAACTCTATGGCAAAGACCGCAATGCCATGATCCTCACCCCGGACATTGCCTTGGCTATGAATTTCGAGGGTGACCTCCGCCGCAGAGGGAATGCGCCGGGAACCTCCAAGTTTCCCTCGACACGCATGGGCTTGGCCTCGCAACTTCGTCAGACGTTCCTGGACACCCAGAACTACATGGCCGAGAAGGCGGCAGCAGCAAAGCCCGACCACAAAGGGCCACCAGCGAAGACCGATCTCAAGTTCGAGGCCCTGATTCCTTACCTGAAAGGGGAGAAACCGGTGGTGTTTGGCGCCTACGAAAGCCGTGAGGTTGAAGTCGCCATGAGCATTGCGAAGGAGTTCAACCTTAAAGTGATTCTCAACCACGTCACGCACTCGCCGGATCTGCTCGACACGATCGCCTCCTATAAGGTGCCGGTGATCGTTGGTTCCATTTACGATGCGCCCGAAGCTAACGAGCGTTACGATGCGGTATTTTCTCTTCCAGCAGAACTACAGAAGCGCGGGGTTAAGATCGCTCTGTCCTCTCTCGGCCCGGAATCGCCGGATAGTCGAAATCTGCCCTACGCGGCAGGCTACGCCGTAGCCTATGGCTTGCCCTACGATGAGGCAATGAGGGCGATCACCCTCAGCCCAGCGGAGATGTTTGGCGTCGCCGACAAACTGGGCTCTTTGGACGTCGGCAAAGTTGCCAACGTGGTGATCGCGAACGGCGACCCGTTGGACGTCCGCACGTCGGTTCAGCAGGTGTTTATCGAAGGAATTGCCATCCCCATGACGAGCCGTCAAACGCACCTCCGGGACGAGTATCTACCCCTTACTCAAAAGCCCAAATAACCGGAAAAAAGCTAGGATAGCAATGAGCAGCCACGGAGTAATGAGTAACGATGCGCGCGACCCCCGGTTCGGCCGAAGCCTCGCTCCTGGTCGTCTCCGACATCATCGCTGCGCACCAGACCCGGAGTCCGAGAGTCTAAGAGCGATGCCCCCAGAGCCGTCTCACCTCACCCACGGACGCATCCGAGGAATCCACGCGCGGACATTTTTGCAGTAGTCTTCATAGTCCTCGCCAAACTTCCTTCGCAGCGTCGGCTGTTCGTACAGCATCACAAACAGAGCCACGGCCGCCAGCACCGCACTCGCCCAGGCAATCGCTCCCACGCTCGCCCGCCCGAAGATCACCCACAGCCCAGCCCAGCCTGCAAAGAACCCCAGATACATCGGATTCCGCACATACCGGTAAGGCCCCACCACCACCAACCTCTGCGGCGGAGCCATCGGAGCCGGCGTCCCGTGTCCCGTCCTCCCGAAGTCCCAGATACACCGGACCGCCACCGCGAAACCCAGTACCGAGGGCACAGCCGCAAGCCACCGCCATTGCGCCGCACCCACCATATCCACCTGAAAGCCCAACCACGACGGCAGCAGCCAGAACCACAGCGCAAGGAACGCCGCGCCGACCACCAGCGAGGCGACGGTTGCCCCACAATGCACGCCGTCATTCGGATCCGTCTGGATTGCAGTCTGTCCGCTCGTCATAAGCGCCTCCACATCAACACGGAAGTATGCGCCCACGCGGGAAACCTACGCAATGGAAAGGCTCCGGCCCGGTTCCCGCTGACGGCGACTGAGCGGGGAAATTGCTGCAATTGGTATGCTGTCCCTTTATCTGCCCTTTATCTCCCGCAGAGCGCTGAAACTGGAAAGGAAGGAAATGCATGGAACGTCGTAGTTTACTGAAGACTCTCTCCGCAGCGGCTGCTGTGGGAGCGGTCACCAACCTTGGACGCGGGCGTACTCTTTCTGCCGAGGCGGCTTCCGGCATCGTGAACACAATGGGGAGCGGAGGTCCACTCGCACAGGCAAAAGATGCGGCCCGCCGGGGCATGCCTCCGCTCAAGATCACCGATGTCAAGATCATCGCCACCGCCCCCTCCGGCTCGAACTGGACAATCGTCAAGGTGGAGACAAGTGAGCCAGGCCTCTATGGACTCGGTTCCGCAACCCACCAGGAGATTCCGCAGGCAGCGCAGGCATATATCGAAACGCGGCTGAAGCCGTTCGTAATTGGAAAGAACGCGGATGACATCGAGGACATATGGCAGTCCGCGTATGTGCAGCAATACTTCCGGTCAGGCCCGGAGAGCAACAACGCGTTGAGCGGCATCGACGGCGCGCTGTGGGACATCATGGGAAAGCGTCTCGGCGTCCCTGTCTATCAGTTGCTGGGTGGCAAGGTCCGCGCGGCTGTGCCGCTCTACGGCCACACTGCTGCTCTGACCATCGAGCAACTGGAAGACCAGGTGCAAGCGTATATCGAGAAGGGCTATCAGGTCGTGCGTGTGCAATTGGCTGTTCCAGGGTGGTCAGGATATGGCGTGGCTGACGCAAAAACTTCAGATGCCACGCGGGCGTTGCGGCCGGATGGCGTCGCGCCGTCACCCGTCTTCGATGCCGGCCGGTACGTTACCACGACGATCAAGATGTTCGAGGCAATCCGCGCCAAGTTCGGATTCGATATCGGATTGGTGCACGACGTTCACGAGCGGCCTGCTCCGAATCAGTCCATCGAATTGTGCAGGGCCGTCCAGCAATACCGGCCGTTTTACATGGAAGATCCGCTCTCGCCAGAAGATGTGGGCTGGTTCCAGATCTTCCGCCAGGAGACGTCGGCGCCGCTCGCCATGGGCGAACTGTTCACCAATCGCAACGAGTGGTTGCCGTTGGTGGCCAACCGGTGGATCGACTTCATCCGTTGCCATCAATCAGCCATGGGTGGGCTGAACATGTGCCGGAAAATAGCGCATTGCTGCGAGTTCTTCGACGTGCGGACGGCGTGGCACGGACCGAACAATGTCGACCCAGTCGGCCATTGTTACAATCTCCATCTGGACCTCGCCACCCCCAACTTCGGAATTCAGGAAGAAACATTTTTTGACGAGAAGACGCGCGAAGTGTTTCCCGGTACGCCCGAAATCCGCAAGGGTTACATGTACGCTAACGATCAACCGGGCTGGGGTATCGACATTGACGAGAGGGCGGCCGCGAAATATCCCTACAAGACCCCCTTTGAAACCCGGGGAAATGACCGCATGCTTGACGGTACTATCGTACGGCCGTAGCAAGGTTGAACGCTGAGCCGTGACGTTTCGGTGACAGTGCTGCGCTTCCAATCCTGTCGAACCTCGGGGACCCGTTTACGTCCTGCTCTACCACCTCACCAGTTCTACCCGCCGGTTTTTGTTCCGCCCAGCTTCTTCTTCATTGGAAGCAAGCGGCGCATAGAGGCCGCAGCCGAATGCGTCTAACCGGCTTGAGCTAATTCCGTATTTGCTGATCAGTTCAGCGACTACATTTGCGGCGCGCCGGCGGCTCAGAGCGAGATTGTAGTCCGTTCTTCCCTGGTTATCGGTGTGCCCGACCACGTGCAAGCGGAGGGACGGGTCGCTATTCATAAGCTTCGCGATCTCAGCTAGGGTAGGCTGCGACTCCGTCTTCACCGTATCTCGGTCGGTGTCGAAGTACAGCCCATAGATTGCCACCTTGCCCGAATCGTGCAACGCCTGCTTCATATCGTCGGCATTGACGAAGATCATTTTCTTTTCCATGGTGTCTGCTGACACCACAACCAACTGCGCCAGTGCACGGCCTTTCGTCATTGCCTTACGCAAACGGTCCGGCATTACGCCATCTCGGAACGCCGTCACAAAAGCCACATAGTAGGTCGGCTGGGCATCTTTACTCTTGCCGACCACCATGCGCTCCTCGTCTTGGTTATAAGCGAGGATGGAGGCGACGTCGCTCTCCCGCGCGATCTGGTTGAAGGTGGGACCGAACCACCCTCGTTGCCCTGCGTCCTTCTGATACAGAATTTCCAGATCGAGGCGCGCGAACTCTTGTTTGTAGTTGCGGAAAAGCTCGGCTGGCGAGCGGCCTTCGGGAGCCATATAGGTGTAATAGCTGACTTGACCTTCGATCGCTTTGCTCTTCTCATATTTTGGAGGATAGGCATCCGTTGGTGGCCCAAGGGGCAACAGGTATTCATCGAATTTAGGCGCCCGATAGCCGATCAGCTCGCTCCCCTCGTACCGCCTCATGCCTGCAGGATCTTTGGAGTTTGGCACGTCCTGGGCCGCAACAGGCCAAACCGTGAAAGGACATATAAGGCAAAAGGCAAATAGGGTTCTGGTGAGCTTATTCATCTGGGTCCAACCTCTTGGTGGAGCGAGTGTATGCAAGTACAAAAGGTGACGAGGGACAATTGATCTGAGCACGTTTGTTCCGCGATGGGCATGCTTACCCTTCCCAAATCTTTGCGCCACGCGAAACTCCGCATCCCTGAGCGGTAGCGTCGCTTGTCATGGACTCTCAGGCAGAGCAAAGGATCGGTCAACAAAATCAGCGCTTAATTCCTCATTAACAAGTAACTCTTTTAGAATTAAGGCGCTTTCCAGTCTCCATTAACAGTTCACTCCCATGTAGGCTGCCCACGCTCGCAAATTCGAACTTGAGCCGCCTATGAGGCTGACAGTCGAACGATCGAACTTCGCTCGTGCAGAGAAGAAAAAGAGCAGGGAATCAAGCTTCACAGGGTCGTGCTTCAGGGATGATTCACCAGGTGCTGAATCTGGGTGATGAGGTATTTCTGAAATTCCGGATGATTGGACGCGGCAAGGCGAAGAGCAGTGGCGGGGGCCTACCGGACTTCAGGAATATGGAATTTCGGATTTGCGGTGCACGGTTTCGGGTTTGCGAACGTTTGCGGAGAAGCTTTTTAGCAAAAGATAGCTGTCCGCTAGCTTATGCTGAGCAGGCTGGAGCATCACTCTTAAGAGGTGAGGGAAAGGAAAGAAGATGCCGGATCCGGATGAGGACCGCATGGTCATTATCGATGCACATCTCGACCTGTCGTGGAATGCGCTAGGGTGGAACCGGGACTTGGACCAACCTGTGGCGGCGATTCGCCTCTCCGAAGCCGGCATGAAAGAGAAGGGCCGAGCAACGAACACGGTTGCATTTCCAGATATGCGCCGCGGCAGAATTGGTATCGCGCTCGCGACGGTCCTGGCTCGTTGCAATCCGCGGGGGAGGTCCTCGATAGACTTTCGCACCCAGGAGATTGCGTCTGCGACGGCCCAAGGCCAACTTGCATATTACCGTCTACTTGAGCGACGCGGCGCCTGCCGCATCCTGGTCGATTGGCCGTCCCTGGAAAACAGCTTCTCAAAATGGAAGACCGATCGCGCGGACGCTCCGTTCGGTTTCATCTTGAGCATGGAGGGTGCAGATCCGATTGTTTCGCCGGCGCACGCGGTCGATTGGTATCAGGCCGGCCTGCGCGTCGTGGGATTGGCTCATTACGGACCCAGCGCGTACGCCCACGGAACCGGCAGCCCGGGTGGCCTGACGCAAGCGGGAAGGGAACTGTTGCGCGTTATGGAGGAACTCAACCTGACCCTCGACATGACTCACCTCGCAGATGAGAGCTTCTGGCAAGCCGCCGATCATTTTAAAGGCCCGGTGCTGGCAAGCCACAACAACTGCCGCGCGCTCGTTCCGGGGGACCGGCAGTTCGATGATGCGCAGATCCGCTTGATCATCGAGCGCGACGGTATCATCGGTGCACCATTTGATGCATGGATGATCGTCCCTGACTGGAAGCACGGCACGGATAAGCAAGCGCGGCCATCGCTCGACTTCTCGGTTCGACACATCGACCACATCTGCCAACTCGCGGGGAATGCAAGGCACGTGGCGATTGGAAGCGACCTGGACGGGGGATACGGGACGGAACAATGTCCCCAGGAGTTGGATACGATTGCCGACCTACAGAAGCTCAGACCGTTGCTGCAACAACACGGCTACACGGAAAATGACATCGAAGGGATATTCCATGCTAACTGGCTTCGATTTTTCGAGAGAGCGTGGAAGGATCACCGGTGATCACCGCCGTCCTCAGCGGGTGGATGAGCGCGTTCCTGTAACCGTTTGAACTCCCAGGCATGCTCATGGAAGAGCTTTTGCCAGCGCCCGGCATCTCCAGGCTCGTACGTGTAGAAGCCCTGGCCATCGAGAGCTCCCCGTGACCCCTGGAGAGCGGCGAATAGGGCAGGCACCTCAGAACTGCCTGCAAGATCGGGAAGAATTCCGGCCATAACCTTGGCGTAAAGGCCGGGACCACCCGTTATATCGATCCACCGGAAAGGGCCACAGAACGAAGACCATAATCCAACCGCGTTGCTGAAGGCCTGATCGATCGTTTCGACATCGGCCACACCCAGTTCGACAAGATGCGCAGCTTCCCGATACATCGCATAGCTCAACCGATTGATGATGAAGCCTGGAATGTCCCGATTGACCATAGAAGGGTCCTTGCCAACTCTTCGCCCTAGCTCCACGGCGAGCTGGAGGGAGGCATCCGAAGTGAGTTCGCCGCGAATGATCTCCAGGAAGCGTGTGGCGTAACACGGTTGAGACCAATGCATGCCGAGAAAGCGTGAGGCATGCGTTCGGCCTTGCTGCAGAAGTGTAATTGGAAGTGCAGAAGTGTTACTTGCAATGGGAGTATCCCGCCCTACGATGGCCTCGAGTTCTTCGAACACCTGTCTCTTGACAGAGAGATCCTCGTAAACGCTCTCGATGACAAAAGCACAGGGCTTGAGAAGGGAAATCGAGTCGCAAATAGTTAGATGCTCAGGCCAGGCAGCTGCTGTCTGCGGAGCCAGGGCGCCATGGTGAACCATCTCCTGAATGGCGTTTTCAACAAAGGAGAATGCGTCCTGGCGGGCTTGCTGACTTATATCGAAGGCGACGACATGCACTCCGGCGCCGACAAGCGATGCTGCGATTCCTCGGCCCAAAAGGCCTAACCCAACGACTCCGACAGGATCGATTCTCATAGCTCTCATCCTCTTAACCACAGTGCTGCGTTGACAAACGTTTCCGTGGCCCTGATTACGATCGTATGGCTGCTATCACGTATTACCGAAGGCAATCGGCTGGAGATAGGCGCCGTCTCCAGCAGGCCGGGGACAGGCCGGACGTTACCTTTGCTTACACATAACGGATGCGTGAACATCCGGTCTGTCACCAGGTTTTGTCGAACTGGAAGAGGATCCTCAACGATCTCCAGAATACCAACCGTATCCGGCGCGAGAGGGGTAATCGTCATCTTTCATGCCGGTAAATAGACGCGCTGGGCCGTGTTCCAGAATATGTCGGCAGCAGCCTCGGGGCCGTACGGATTGACGGCGTCACGGTAAGCGCCTAGCAATGAAGCATGATCGGTCCAGAGTTTCTCGATGGGAAAGTTCGAACCGAAGGTGAGATGGTCGCTTCCCAGGATTCCGAACGCATGATCGACGACGTAGGCGATGAGCGCCGGATCGTTCATGTGAGAGAAGGTGCCCAATCCTGAAAGCTTGGCGAAGAAGTTCGGCTTGCCAGCGAAGTGACGGAGGCCCGCCTTCCATGCTTCGGTGGTCTCGGCGGAAAGGTCAATGAGCATGCCGGCATGCGTAAGGATGAAGTTCGTCTCCGGATGCTCTTCGACCAAGCGCGCGCCGTCCTTCATCTGACCGGGAAAGAGTTGGAGGTCGAAGGAGAGACCATAGTCCTTGAGACGGCCTATATTCTCTCTGACCTTGGAGTCCACGACTTGGTCGGCTGAAGGCGCAAACTGGAACTCCGTTGTCTCATGCCAATGCAGTTGCATCCGTACTCCGCGAAGCAGCGGATAGCGCTTTAACCGATCGAGTTGCGGGCGGACATCGTCAACCGTCATGTCGGCGAAGCCCACGATTCCATGGGGCCATCCGGTCTCGTCCGCCGTTTTCTGAACCCATGCAACCTCCTCTTCAAAGCGGTCTTTGGCCCAGTTAGTCTGGACGTAGATGGCTTTCTCCACACCAGAACCTCTCTGATCGGCGAGAAATTCTTCGATCGGATAATCGCGCTTGATCGGCTCGTAGGGTCCGAATATCCGCGTAACCATAGGCCCAGCCAGCCATGGCAGGTCTTGTTGACGCCAGATGTGGAAATGCGAATCGATGACTCTTTGCATGCTCTACCCCCTGCGCCCGGCCGCTTCGGCGCGGGGTACCGGCCTCCCCAACGATAGGATGAATTTAGTCAACCCAATGATTGAGGAGCCGTCTACGAGGTCGTCGAGCACAGGGAGAATTGCACGAAGCGCAGCGGTCTCCGGGCGGAAGCGCGGATCTCCAGCAAGGGGGGTACACAGGGATAGCCGGAAAGACCGGGCGCCGAGCCGTCGTATAGCTGTTTCCATTTCAATATGGTCGCCGCGCTCAAGGGCATCGGAAAAAATGACGATCGCAGCCCCACGCGCGAAAGCCGCGAAGCGAGGTACTGCGAGGAATGCAAGCAGTGTCGGCCCGATCCGCGTCCCGCCATCCCAATCGTCGACCCGGCTTGCGGCGCTCGAAAGTGCCTGATCGAGATCGCGGATGCGAAGCGATGGCGTGATTCTTGTGAGTCGCGTGCCGAAGGTGAATACCTCAGCCGATTTTGCGGTCTGAACGACAGCATGGGCGATCTTGAGATGGTCCGTTGTGTGAAGCTTCATGGAGCCGGAAACGTCGATCAGCAACAGCAGCTTTCGCGCGACCGATTGCCGGCGCCGGAGCGGCGGCTCAGGTATATCGCCGTCTGTGCGCACGATTTGCCGCAAGGACCGGCGGAGGTCGACGCTGCCGTGCGAGTTGGTTCTTACGGTCCGAAACGAACGTCGCATGGGAAGCGCGTTAGCAAGCGCGCGGCGGAACCGCAGGAGTTCTTCATTTTCGCTTTCCGCATCGAACATCCGAATCGTAAGACGCTCGGTCGAAGACGAAAGCGCGCCGCCTTCTTCCACGCGCAAACCTTCCGTCTGGTCTCTCCGCTCCCTGCCCGTGTCTTTGACATGGGTCTTGTTTTGGTCGTGGCCTTCATATTCGCCCTTCGCGGGCGTTCCGGCGTCGCCATAAAAATAGCTGCGAAAGAGCGTCTCGAATTCGCGGTGCCTATCCGGGGACGGGGCGAGCGTGGCCAGAGCGGCCTGGCGAATATCCTCCATTGACCCAGGCCCAAGCAGCTTCACCGCTTCCAGAAATGCCGTCGTCTGTTCCAGGGCAACTGTATATCCAGAGCGGCGCAACAACCGGCTAAAGCCCACCAGGAACTCCGCCGCCTGGGGAAGGCTGGTGCCGCTTGCCCTTTGACCGGCCATAAGCTGGAAATGGATCTGTACTCACCTCAGCGCCTCTTCCACGATGCCGCCGATCTCGGCAGCAAGGTAGGAAAGGTCTTCCTGGTCCTTGATCAGCACGCCTATGGCGCGTCGGAAAGCCTCCGGCCACGGGCTTCCGCCCTTTTCGAGAACCGTGGCGGCATTCGCCCATTCGACCGCCTCTGCGATGCCCGGGGGCTTTGCGAGCGGACGCTGACGAATGTTCCGAACCGCACTGGCGACGGCCCGCGCAGTTGATTCCGCGACCTCCGGTGCCCGCAACAGGATGATCGCTGTCTCGCGCGCAGGCTCCGGATACGCAATCCAGTGATAAACGCAGCGACGACGCAGCGCCTCGGCGAGATCGCGCGTCCGATTCGAAGTTAAGATCACAAGCGGCTGCGCGGCGGCTCGGACCGTGCCACGTTCCGGAATCGAGATCTGGAAATCCGACAGGAATTCGAGGAGCACCGCCTCGAATTCGTGATCCGATCGATCGATCTCGTCGACAAGAAGCAAGCTGTCGTTTGGCGCCCTGAGGACCTGCAACAAGGGACGTGCAATCAAAAATCTATCCTCATAAATGTCGATCTCGCGCTTGCCCGCTTGGCGGATCGCGAGCAGCTGACGCTGGTAGTTCCATTCATAGAGAGCATGCGCGGCGTCGATGCCCTCGTAGCATTGCAGGCGCACAAGACTGCGGCCAAGCGCTTCAGCAACCGCTTTCGCAGCCTCCGTCTTGCCGACGCCCGGCGTTCCTTCCAGAAGAAGCGGTTTGCCCAGGCGGATGGCCAGAAAGATGGCTGTCGCAAGGCCCTCATCGGCGACATAGCTGGCCGAGGCGAGCTGTGAAGCGATGGCCTCTGGTGAGGCTGCGAAGCTTGCGGAGTGACTACTAACTTCTTTCGCCATGGTGCGTTTAATTACGCCTCCGGCCGTTTATCGGCCTTTTGTTCCTTCAAGGCACGCAGGATGCGCTCGGGCGTGATCGGAAGGGTGTCGACGCGGACCCCCACGGCGTCGAAGACGGCGTTGGCGACGGCAGGAATCAACGGATTTGCACACATCTCGCCCGGCCCCTTCGCCCCATAGGGCCCATCCGCCGCGGGTCGTTCGAGCACGATGATCTCGGTCTCAGCTAGATCGCCCGGACCGGGCATCAAATACTCATTAAAATCGACGCCTCCAAAGTCTCGGCTGGGATAATACGGTTCGGTCGTCTCGTAGAGGGCGTGGCTGATCCCCATCCACGATCCGCCTACGAGTTGCTGCTCGACCATCTTCGGATTGAGGGCGCGGCCGATTTCGAATATGTTCTTGATGGCCAGTACCGTCACTTCGCCGGTCTCATCGTCGACCTCGACATCGGCGACCGTGCAGGCGTGCGCGTAACATGTGGCCGGCTTCATCGCGCCGGTCGCTGTATCCGGATAGGAGCGCGGAACCAGGAACATACCGCGTCCAGAGATCGAGCGGCCTTGTTTGAAATGGGCCGCCAACGCCGTGTCGAAGATCGAGATCGAGCGCTGCGGCGCTCCCTTGATATTGATGTTGCCTACGCCATCTGTCTCCAGGTCACTGGCGTTTACCTCCAGTTCCTCTGCTGCCACTTCCAGCATGACCTGCCTTGCCTCCTTCGCCGCCTGAATGACGGCGTTGCCGGCGCGATGCGTGCCGCGTGAGGCGAAGGTGCCCATGCAATGGGGTCCGGTGTCGGTATCGGCGGTATCGACAATGATTCTTTCGGTCGGCACGCCAATCGTCTCCGCGCAGATCTGCGCCATGATTTGCCTCATACCCTGGCCCAGATCGACGCTTGACAGCGTTACTACAAAATTCCCGGTAGGCGTCGAATGGACCAAAGCCTGGGTCGGGTCTCCGCCGAGATTCATGCCGGTCGGATAGTTGACCGCCGCAACGCCACGGCCATGCAGGATCGCCATGGTCAAGCCTCCCTCTTGTACGACGACATCGCGTAGAATTCTTTGCCTATAGGCCAATTTGCGGCGCGTGAGGCCTCCTGCATGACTTCGATGAGAGCGGCGCCTTCGGTCGCCTGACGGTGTGCCTTGATATCGCCGTCACGATAGGCGTTCACGAAGCGAAATTCGAACGGATCCATGCCGATCAGGCGTGCCAGCTTGTCCATCTGCACTTCAAGCGCGAAATCGGCGATCGTCACACCGAAGCCGCGCATGGCACTCGATGGCGTCCGGTTCGTATACACGCAATAGCAGTCGGCCCAGACATTCGGGATGGTGTAGGGTCCCGGGAAATGCCCCGCCCCCTTTTGAGCACCGTAGGGCGAATGGCGGGAATAAGCCCCTGCGTCCGTATAGCAGCTGACCTGACGGGCTACAATCCGCCCGTCTTTCATCACGCCATCTTTGAGCACCACTTTTTCTGCGGCCCGGGTCGAGGAGACCTGCATCTCCTCGTGGCGGCTATAGATGAAGGAGACGGGGCGTCCCGTCAGCTTGGCGGAAAGAATCGCGATCGGCTCGACGATGACGTCGACCTTGCCTCCAAAACCGCCTCCGACTGTGCCGCCGACGAAGTGCAGCTTGTGGCCTGGCATCTGCAGGATGATCGAGGTGTTGTCGAGGGTGAAGAACATCGCCTGCGTGTTGGTATAGCAGGTGAAACGCTCATTTCTCTCCGGCACAACAATACAGCCGGTAGTTTCTGTGGCCGCGTGTTCGATAGGGGACGACGAATAAGTCTGTTCAAGGACGTGATCCGCCTGACGGAAACCTTCCGCGACATCGCCAAAGCGAACCTTGCGACATTCTCCGCTGTCATAGTGGTAGTAGTTGCCCGGATGATATTCATTGACCAGCGGCGCGCCTGGCTTCAACGCTTCCTCAATGCTGAAGACTGCAGGTAGCACTTCATAATCGATGTGGACCTTGGCAGCGGCCTCCTGCGCGGCACGCTCGGTCTCCGCCAGCACGGCGACAATCGCCTCGCCCTTCCAGCGAACCTTGCCGGTAGCGAGCACAGGCTCATCTTCCGGCCCAATCTGGATCAGAGTCAGGATGGTATAGATGTTGTGTGGCACATCCGTGGCTGTCACTATCCGAGCCACGCCCGGATGCTTGACAGCCTCCGACGTATCGACGCTGAGAATGCGCGCATGGTGATGAGGACTGCGCACCATTTTCAGATGGAGAAGGCCGGGAATGTTTCGATCCGCAAAGAAGGTTGTGCTGCCCGTGACGTGTCCGAGCGCATCGGAGCGCGGCCGGGGTTGCCCGACCTCGTGCAAATCCTCCTTGCGCTCGTCGGCGAAATAGCTCTTTCGCAGTTTCATGGCGTCCCTTTCAAGCCACGTTGACAGTATTGGCGCGTGCGGCGATAAGCACTGCCTGGATAATCGGCTCGTAGCCCGTGCAACGGCAGATATTCCCCGAGATCGCTTCTACAACTTCTTCACGAGTCGGGTTGGGATTGTGATCGAGCAGCACTTTGGACGCCATGATCATGCCGGGTGTGCAGAAGCCACATTGCGTCGCGAAAGCATCCGCAAAAGCGCGTTGCAGTGGATGCAGTACGCCATTCCTGGCGAGACCGCTTGTCGTCTTTATATCCGCCCCGCTGCAGGTCTCGGCAAGCGTGAGACATGAGAGGCGCAGTTCGCCGTTCATGATCACCGAGCAGGCGCCGCAAGTGCCCTGATGGCATCCGCCCTTGGGTGACAGGTCGCCAATCTTATCTCTAAGCGCAGACAACAACGTGGCGCCGCTCTCCACGAATTCGCTCATCTCGCTGCCATTGAGCGTAAAGTGAATTGGAACCTTTGACATTCGCGAAATTCCTCTCTCCGCTTTCTCTCTCGATCAGCGGATGCGCACTCGTTTCGGTGTTTCGTCAGGCCAGCAGCAGGCGGCCCAGATGGACCGGCAAAACTTCGGCCCGATACCATCCGCTCGCGATCGCGTCAGTAATAGGAGACATTCCCTCCAGCGCCACTGCCAAGGCGGGCTCAATGCCTTCCTTCGTGCGCTGGCGCCCGGCCAAGGCTGCCTCAACTGCCTTGGCCCGCACCGGATGATCGGCCATGCAACCGAAAGCGATCCGCGCGGATGAAATGACGTTGCGATACTCTTTAAGAACCGCGGCGACACTTACGACAGCGACACCTCTCGGCTTGACCCGGCTCACCTTCAAAAAGCGAAACTCGTCCTTCTCCGGCATTTCGAAAGTCACCGCTGTGGCGATCTTGCCGGCATGAAATCCGTTGCGTTCGGCAAGGAAGACCCCCAGTGGCAACTCGACGCCCGGCGTCCCGGCGTCGGCAACGCTTACTCTGGCATCGAGCGCCAATAACGCCACGGTGAAATCGCCATAGGGCGACCCGACGAAGAGATTTCCGCCAACAGTCGCCATGTTACGGATCGCTGGGGCTCCGATGGCGTTCGCTACCTTAGCCAGGAATCCGAGGTCGCGATGACGAGCAACGGCCGCCATGGTCGCGGATGCGCCAATCCTCACTTGGCTCCCGGACACCGCAATTGCGGAAAGTGACGGGTCGGTCGCACGAACGAAGGTGGAAAAGGACAAATCTCCCTCATTGGCGTCACGGACCAGGAGCGTTCCACCTCCGAGATACCGTGCACCTGCACCTTTGAGCGCTGCACTCGCTTCAGTTACTGTCGGGAATGTTTGAAGCGTAAGGGACATGACGAACCTCCAGCCGGATTGCGGTTAGCTTTGTCCGGAGAAGTGAGCCTTGAGCGCATGAAAGCCACCTTGGAAGACATTTTCGGCCATGCCTTTGACGATGCCGTCGACCTGCTCGGGCGGGGCGTCAAACTTCGCGCTCCATTGCGCAAAGGTGCGGTTGCCATCGGTTACCCGGGTGAGCTTCAACGTCGCCTTATGATTGGTAATGGGCTGCGGGGTCTCAACCATTGAGTAGGAGTACAGAAAGTTGTCGTCTGAGAAATCGACCAGCCTTTCGCGAATTTTCACGCCCGAGGCGAGCGTGAAGTTTCGCACGGCCCCGATCTTGTCGGAAGCAAACCCATCTTCGATGTGGCTCTCAACCATGCGCGGATGCCAGCTTGGCAACCCGTTGAAATCCCGAATGCGAGCCCAAACCTTCTCGATAGGCGCATCGATGACGCTGGAAACTATGACTTCCGCCATGAGGATCCCCTCCAATGATGCATTGGTAAACATACGCTCCCCACGCATAGCGGCGCTAGCCAGG
Source organism: uncultured Acidobacteriaceae bacterium (assembly GCA_963826875.1). Lineage (GTDB taxonomy): Bacteria > Acidobacteriota > Terriglobia > Terriglobales > Acidobacteriaceae > PALSA-350. The sequence continues at coordinate 271,318 of CAWGYP010000011.1, forward strand.
GCGGCCTCGTTTCTTGTCAATCAGTCTGAAAATATTCGGAGCGCGCCTGCCGAACTGCAAACCGAAGGCGCCGCCCGTACGCAGACTACTCAGCGGATCGTGCCGCTAACCGATATACAGTCGGTGGGACACCGATGTGGTCGCGGAAGAAACGCGAGAAATTGCCTTGGGAGGTGAATCCCATATGCAACGCGACGGAGACGAGAGATTCTTCGGAGAACTGGACCCGGCGCGCCGCTTCGTTCATCCGGAGGGTATTCCAGTAGACGTTGGGAGTGAGGTTCATCTGCTCCTTGAACAGGGCGAAGAAGTGTGGGCGCGATAGGCCCACGCTACGGGCCACCTTGTCGAAACAAATCCGCTCGCATACATGGGATTTCATCAACTCAATTGCTCTGCGGACACGGAAATCACTGGTACTGCAAACACTGGTGATACGCGCGCCTTCCGGGGCTGTCGCATCGGCAACGTCGATGAACGCGTCGATAAAGCGTTCTACTTCATAACTTGCAAGGTCATCGACGCCATTGCTTCTGCTCAGGCTATCCAGGAGGCAGGTGGCGGCCCCTCGCATCCACGGATCGATCGGAATGAACGGTCTCGCGAAAACAGGAGCGCCGATAGCGAGGCCGCGGCGGCGGTGGATCCAATCTGGATCGACGTAGAAAGCGAGGAATGAACCCGGTACTCCGTCCTGTGCCAAAGCATGGCTGTGAGGCTCGAAAGAATTGATCCCGCCCGCAATCTCCGGACCAAGCTGCATGGTTTGGCGGCCAATCGTCATCTCGCCGCCGGCGCCCTCCAACCAGAGGATAATATGTACTTCGTCATGAGCGTGGGTAACGAAGTCAGTTGCGACGTTGAGTACCGAGATGTGTCCAAATCTACCGCGATAAAGCTTGATGGATTCCATCATTCCAACTTCCTCGATGCAATATGTTGCAGTCCGGGAGGATCCGATCCTCAGGGGAATCTCTCAGCAGTAGATCCTGATTCCACGCCTGATCCGCTTTCACTGTCAAAGATTATCCTGCAGGCGTACCCCCTATTGTCCGACCATCCTCCGATTATCGACTCCAGCAGTGGGGTCGACCTCCGATGCACTGCCCCTCCGGGAACTCTTCCGGTTTCGTGCGACTTTGCCCGGAATTGCGCCGTGTTTCGTGCCAAGCCGTTATGCCGGGCTGTTCAATTATCGAGCGGATCTATCCTGACACGCTGCTATCACGTATTACCGAAGGGCAATCGGCTGGAGATAGGCGCCGTCTCCGGCCGAATCCCATACGGCAAAGCGAACCCACTTCTTCCCTGCCGCATCGAAAGGTATCTTAAAGTTTTTGGTTCCAAACGGGGTGGTATCTTTCAGGTCGATAATCTTCCGGTCAACCTTGCTTCCGTCACTCCAAACTAACTCTGCAAAATCAAGCGGAAAGGTGTATTCGATGCTGGCGGTGTAGGTGCGCTTCGCGCCCGCGCCTTCTACTGCCCAGTTATGAAAAAGTATTTCTCCGGTGGTTCCGTAGAAATTCCCCGAACGTATCCCCTCGACGATCGGAGCCCAACTTTCGTTATACAGCGGCACCCGATCGAGCTTGATATAGTTGATCGTCAGTTGCGGATACGTTTCGTCATCGGGCCACTTTGTGTAGGTGTCGCCTTCTGCAATCAGGTACTTCGGTTTGGGAGCCCAGTTGCTCATGTCGTCTCCCGTGCCAAAGCAGCGCACCTCGCAGAGCCTCTTCTCCGATAAGTCCACTGGCAGAGACTCCCACGATGCCCCGATAAACCGGTCGTTGAGGAAAAAATCCTTATCCTTATACTGCTCAGGATATCCTTCAGAGCTCTTGGTCCTGGGATGCGCCGTCCAGAATATGCCTTTCTCGCGATTGACCATGTCTAAAACATCGTCGGCCGATCCGAGATGATAGACCCGGCCATAGATAGGGTCATTTTCCATGAACTGCTGGTCTGCCGGTCTGGGGACGGCATGCGAGAAGTAAATGGGCCCGGGCGTTAGCAGATACCAGTGACCACCCAGATAGACGTTCGGCTCTTCTGCAGGCATAACCAGGAAGTCCTTGTCAGAGACGCGTTGTGCGCCCTCGAAATAAACCTTTTCTTCCGCAAACCGTTTCGGGCCGGGATCCTTGAGATCAGAGTCGTCATGAAAGTCGCCCAGGTACACGATATTGATCCCAAGGCCACGGAATACCGGAACCCATGTGGGTCGATAATCCATATTGTCGCGATCGCGAAGCTGCTCATTGAAATCCATATGGAAGTGGCCAGTGAGTACCTTGAACCCCGGCACGGGCTTGAACACGTCGTTATTGGTGTAAGCCAGGACCGCTTGTTGGGTCGCTTGGTCGCCGTGCGCGTTCAGGTAGTAATAGACCGCCATGTGTTGCATCGTCCCTGCAGGTGCGTTGTATAACGCGAAATTGTCCCACTCTTCGCGGGCTGTTTCCGTGCGCCGTTTCCACTCCGCGTCGGTGACACCCCAGGGATGGTAACCTTCGCCTTTTTCGGGTTGCATCGCTCCAATGGAGAAGTAGCTGGCGCTATCTTTCCGGTAGTAGACGTAGCCGAGGTTTACTTCATTTTCGCGGGCGAAGAAGAACTTATGCGGAGGAGGGAAAACGGCCAGGGAACCCCTGCCCGCGTCGAGGATGAGCAGACGGTTTCGAGCCCGTAGATTGACCGGGTTATCGTTGGGGGCTCCCCCCAGTTCGGTCTCTTGCGGCTGACGAGCCGTATCATGCCAGACCAGCTTGGTGTCGTCTCGGAGCGCGAAGCCTTTCAGTCCGGCCTTATAGATAAAGGCAACGGAGTCCTCATCCGTCTTGGCAATCGCCTCCTGGCGGAGCAGGTTCGAAGCTTTGTAAACGGTAAATTGCAACGTGCCGGAGAAGACGCCCAAGCTAAGTCCATTGAAGGAGATGCTTTCGCGTGCTCCATCGCTGACTACGGCACAGGTATCCGACTTGTAGCTAACCGAGCCCCGGCGGATTTCGTCCTCTTTGCGCGGCAGGTCTGTTGTGTCGCCTCCCCCTGGCACCTGGAGGGGCGCGTCCCAGAACGTATTCCATTTCCTTATCTTCTCTTGTTCCGGGGTATCCACACCCTGCTGTTTGATCAGCTCCAGCTGGGTATGCGAGATGCGCCGCCTTCCCGTTGTCACCTGGAAGTCCGGCAGCAGATTTCTTCCTAATACGACCCACTGGCCTCCGGTCGCCCGGGCCGCGAGTTCCTGCACGGTTGGCTGGCCATTGCGGATGGTGAACTGTGCCCTGAGCTGTTGCCCCGATTCGCCCGACCATGTCAGGGTCGCCGCCTGCCCGTTAGCTTCGGCTTTCAATCCCTCCACCGGATTGTATCCTTGGAGGTTACAATTCAACGTCTCACCTAAGGCGGCGGCAGAAACCAACGCCCAACACAAAAGCAGTCCGCGAACCTTCATTCGATTCCTCCCTGCCGGCTGATTCTTCTTCCGGCCCGTCGACCAGGTGTACTTTGAGGATGCGCCTCTTAAGCAAACCAACACAAAGGAAAGCCTGACTTTCCCCGCTGTCCTTCCGAGCTGAACTTGCCCGGGATCGACAGTATAAACGGGTGTGTACCCTGTCTATGACGGGGGTTTCGTGGACAGAGCGCCGGAATAAACCGGCACATAGGTTAACGTGCGATGCCTGCCTGCTGTTGGCTCAATGCCTTCTCGAAAGTCTCCTGCGCGTCAGCGACGAAGTCCTTATAACCAGCAGGGTCGATAAGGACACGGGGACCATCCTGCGGATAGTGCTCAAGTTTCGTGAGCATATCGAAGTAGCCGCCGTGGGCTCCGAGAAATACGTCGCAGGGCAAAGCGCGCAACACAGCAAAGGTATGCTGGAAATCCTGAACGATGCCGGGATAGCTCACGGGGTGGGCGGGTGTAGCGACGAAGTGGTATTCCGACCAGAAGCCCGTCCCACCGACGATGACGATGTTTCGTGAGGTTCCCGCTGGCTCCCCTGGGAGATGAGAGCGCAAGGTCCACGTAGTGCATCCGCGCGTGTGGCCCGCAGTCTTGTGGGCCGTCAAGGTCACTCCCCCGAGGCTTACAGTGTCTTCGTCGTGGAGTATGCGGTCCACGTGCACAGGGGTGTAGGTGGGGATATTGGGTGAGGGTGACAGGAAGTCAGCCCGCGCACCGGTCTCAACCACACTCGCGTCGCCGTCCATCACCATGTTCTTTGCATGGGTCTCGCGAATCACCTCCGCCGCGCCAGCCATATGATCGGCATGCGCCTGGCTGTTGAGCAGGATCTTGGTGTCACTCCAGCGAAAGCCAAGCTTCTCAGCACTCGCCCGAATCTGCGGCGGCGAAGTAGCGAGGTTTGCATTAATGAGGATATTTCCCTTCGGGGTGACGACGAGGTAGCTGGCAAGATCCTGGCTCCCCACGTAGTAGAGGTTGTCAGCAATCCGGAACGGAGCGATCGGTGTAGTCCACGAGCGATTCACTTGCGCATGGACGAGTGCGGAAGTGCAGAACAGGACCAACAACAAACGGGAAAGAAAAGCGGGCATTTGCCATATATAGCAGAACTAGACGAGATTAAGGCTCTGCAATAAATGCTGGGGATAACCCGGGGACGGGGGATAACCCCGGTTTGAGGATCCGAAACTTCCCCGCCGAAACTTCCCCGTGGTGTGAAAGCCTAAGCTCCAGGATCACTGTACCGTCAGCCGTCTTCGCGTCCGCTAGAAAACTTGATGGATCGATATTATGGACTCGCCCCGGCTATCTCCCCAAACAAACCCGCGGCGGCATCCAGATTCGCTTCCAAACGCCCAGCCTCCTTCTTGCCCAGAGCTCCTGCCACCTTCCGGTTTAACTCCTCTCGAACCTCGACGCAGGCAGTCTTCACCGCCTCACCGCGTTTGGTCATCCGCACTACCTTCGCCCGCGTATCGGTTGAGTCCGGAACCTGCTCCAAATACCCCTGCCGCTCCATCAGTCGCACCAGCTGACTCATCGCCTGCTTGGTCACACCAGCACGCTGCGCCAGCAACGTCGACCGCGTCCCACCTTCATCCAGCAGCCACAGCAAGCTCGCCGACGCAAACGGAAAATCATCGTAGCCACGCAGCGCCAGCCGGGCTGTCACGGCAGCCGTATGCGCTCGTGATGCCACCATCAAGCTTCGCGCAACGTTGTGCTGAACTTCCTTCATCGTTAGTAAACCTACTTGACCATTTCTGCTGGCCATGATCTACTCTCAATCATATAGTCAACCATATTGACTATATGGCAAGCCGGTGGAATCCGCCCACGAAAGGAATCATATGCCTACGCTGCTCAACGTCCAATCCAGCCCTCGTGGCCGTAACTCTGTCTCGCGCACGCTCAGCCACGACTTTGTCAGAGCATGGCAGACGAAGCACCCTGACGGAAAGATCGTTCTGCGCGACCTGGCAGAAAACAACTTGCCGTTCATCGGTATCCCCTGGATTGCCGGCGTCTTCCTCCCCGCCGACAAGCACACACCCGAAATGCGACGAGCCTTGGCAGTCTCCGACGAATTGATCGCCGAACTCCTCTCCGCAAACGAGATTCTCATCGGAACCCCCATGTACAACTTCACCGTTCCCGCCAATCTGAAGGCATGGATCGACCTCATCGTTCGCCCCCGCGTTACTCACTCCGGTCCGCCCGAACGCAAAGGTCTCGTCATCGGCAAAACGTGCAAAATCATCATCGCCTCAGGCGGCACCTACGACGAAGGCCTGCCTGCTACCGCATCCGACTATGAGTCTGGCTATCTCAAACGCATCCTGGCCTTTATCGGTATAACCGAAGTCGAAGTGATCCTTGCTGGCGGCACGGCTGCAGTCTCCTTCGGTTCAACCACGGTCGAGGAACTCGCCGCGCAGTTTCGTCCTGCCGTCCTAGCAGCCACCCGCTAATCCAAGAAATCCAGGAAGCCACGCTCTCAGGTCCGGAGAGCGTGGCACGCAAAGCCAGGGGAGATTTATCCTGCAAGACGAGTCGGATCGGAAAGTCTGCCTCGATTTGCTAGGCCAAAGCACGGGATTACACGGGATAGAAGTCGTGGGCTACTGCCTGATGTCAAACCATGTCCACCTTATCGCCGTTCCACGAAACTTCCCCCAGGCATATAGATCAGCGAGGCGTGACCGTGCTTCGGGGGTGACTCCGAAATGGCTCGATACGCACGTCGCCGTGTGCATCGATCTCATGAGTATTTTCGTTGTAGTCAACCGCGTCAGCATGCAGAACCATCGAGCCCTTTTCGCAACCTCTATCCGCACACATTGACACTTCAACATTTCCTCTTAGCACGAGGACTGATTCGGTTTCCGCGCTCGATAGACCGAGCGGTGCGCTTAGAAGCCGCTCAGCGCTCGACGCTGCCAGGTCGACGCGCCCTAAGCTTACAAAATTCATAAAGTGCAGTCGCGAAACGTCCGTATGCTCTATGTAAGGTCGATCTTGCTCTGGTTTCTGCTCTTGGCTCATCCCTTGAGGGGCAAGAGCGAAAGCCTGGCATGCCATTGCAACACTCAGCATCAGGAGTTTCATGAAATGGCTCCTCCTCGCGAAACCGCCCTACCTTGCCTTGCGTCCGAGTCTACTACGCTGTTTCAGCGCCGATCAACACGTTGCATATGCTTTGGACGATCCCTGAGTCCATTGCGTCACCTAATATCGAGTTTACCCGCCGCCTCCGCACACATTCTTAACACATACAATTCGTGACAAAGGTATTGGCCGGTTTGCTTGATGGGGAAGAGAATGTCGGAGGAGAACGTTCTATCGAACTACATTGAAAGATTGGCGGCGTCTGGGACCGTAGCGGAACACGGAGAAGTGCTCATCGAGTGACGCGACATCGTCGATTCCGAGTCGGCGCATCACGGCGAAGCTAGTGCGATCAACGATGGAGAAATCCTGGTCACGCCAGGCGTTCCCGATTTCCCAGGCAACCTCAAGATCTGCCAAACCGACAGCCTCAATGATCGCCACCCCACTTCTCAGGCCATCCCAGAATCGCTCCGCGGCGCTGCGTTGAACCTTGTGATGGAGCAGCGTCCAGGTCTCTACCAGGATGTGATCCGAAGTGACCAATGGACCCCCAGACTTGAGGATACCTTTGGCGCGAGCATTGCTGCGATCGGACGAATCTGCCGCGGCATACCAGATCGATGTGTCAACGAACAGGGTCATGGATAGGGCGGGGTTAGAGGAGAATTACCGGCGCTGCCTCTTTCTGCGTTTTGCCTGGAAGGCCTCGGCGATCATGGAATTCTTGTCCATTGCGACATCCGCGCCGCCGGAACTGCCGAGATCGAAAATGCGATCAACCGCGACGGCGGTTTCAGGACGAGCCAGATCACGTGCCACAAGCCGCCGGACGTATTCCGCTAGAGATACACCGAGTTCGCTCGCCCGCTTGCGCGCGCGCCGCTGCACTTCGTTTTCCAGTGTGATCTGGGTGCGCGACATCATGATGGCTACATCATACCATTCCCGTCCGTCGTCCCCCGTTTGAAACTGCCCAGACCATTCCCTCTTGACGAAACCATAACCGCGCGGTTATGGTTTTGTTTCTGTGACTCGAACCGGCGCCCATCACATCTTTCGCGCACTCGCCGACCCCACGCGCAGGGCCATCTTCGAGGAGCTCACCCGCCATGGCGAACAGACCGTCCACGCATTGACTCGCTTTGCCGATGTCTCTCAGCCCGCCGTCTCCAAGCACCTCACCGTGCTCAAGCGGGCAAAGCTGGTGCGCCATCGCCGCGAGGGCCGCGAAACCCACTATCGCGCGCAGCCCGATGCGCTCGCCCCAATGGTCGATTGGCTGCATCACTATGGTGCCTTCTGGCGCGAGCGGTTCGATCGTCTCGAATCACTTCTGGAAAGGATGGAATCGTGAGCAACTCAACAGACAGCACCCGTTCCCTCTGGCTGGTCGCCGCCTTCTGGATCTCCACGGCCCTCTTCGCGCTGCAAATGGGCTTAAGCGCCTAGTCGAGGTTGGCTTCGGGTGTGCAGAGGGAATCACTTGGCAACAAATTGTGACTTAGCGCGGTGTTGTGATCAGGGTCCCATTCTCGTTCGCGCTCGCCTGTGCCGCCATCGTCTCGGCTCGCGATACAGGCAATAAGTCGCTCTCCGGAGTGGGCGTAGGGAAATTGCTGATTACTGGTTCTCTATCCTTCTCTTTTCTCGTTTGTTCCTGGCCCAATCCCATGGTCAACGCGGTCAATCCGGCGAGGCCACCCAATTGCATCGATTCGACGGCAGTGCTGGGAACGATGACAATGGTAGAGTTTGCCTTGAGACCTTCGTACAACATGTTCATCGCCCTCAAATGCAAAGCGACTGGATTGTTCATATAGGTTTTGGCTGCTTCGCCAAATTTCTCTGCCACTTGACGCTCAGAATCTCCCAAAATCACGCGGGCCTGCCGCTCTCGTTCCGCCTGGGCTTGCATTGACATTGCATCTTCCAGGGAAGCGGGGATCAATACATCCTTGACCTCAACCGAAATGACGTTGATGCCCCAAGGTTCTGTGCGCTCGTCAATAATCTTCCGCAGGACGTCGCTGATCTTGTCTCTGCCCTCGAGCATGTCCGAAAGCATGGTCTTACCGATGACATCACGCAGCGCCGTTTGGGAGGCCCAGCTGATTGCGCTCTGGTAGTCCGCTACATCGAGCGCAGCCTTCTTTGGGTCCACAATCTTCCAAAACAGCACTGCATCTACATCTACAGGCACCGTGTCCTTGGTTAAAGTTTTTTCCGCTTTGAAGGAGCTAGTGAGGACACGAGTGTCAATCCAGTAAGGAATACTGTCAATCACCGGAATGATCAGGAACAATCCAGGCCCCTGAAGAGAACGAAACTTCCCAAGGCGCAACACAACTGCCCTGCTCCACTGATTCGCAACCTGAATTCCGGAAGAGACGAAAACTGCAAGAATAAAGGCGCATCCCAGGACAGCTAGACCTTCCGGGCCAGCTGAAACTCTATAAGTGGCATAAGCGATGGCAGCGCCAGCACCCAGGATCAGGACAAATATCAAAGCGGCAAAGGAACTTTTCCTTCTCATCGCAAATACCTCATATGGTGGCCGCCGGAGCCCGGATCGTTCGTTGGGCTCCAGCATGGCCACGGCTCATCTGCTCTTAGAATGCGTACACGTGTTCCATGTGACAGTCTGTGAGGCACAACTATTTCTGCGGATTTTGAGAAACCCACTCATCCAGTGTTCCACCCGGCAAGGTCACGTGCTGAGCAATCCGATACAGTAAAGAGCGAAGTTCCGGGTAAGCATCAAGAAATGTGTTGCGCGTTCGGCTGGCATGGAGCTCAACATTGAAAATCGTCATATTGGGCGCAGGCGTTCAAGGCACGGTGTTTGCAGTTCGTCTCGCTCTAGCTGGTCACCACGTGACCTTGATCTCGCGACCTGCCGGAGCTACAGAGCTTCGTCATGCAAGCGCAACCATTCAGAACGCTGAGACCATGCGAATCTACACGAAGGTGCTACCAGTTCTGGAGAGCCTACCGCCAGATTGTTCTGCGGATATTTGTCTTGTAACTGTCCGCCGCGAGCAGATCAAGACTGTCCTTCCAGGCCTCGCAGAGGCCGTCGCAATTCCGCGCGTAGTCTTCTTGGGCAACCACGCCTACTGTTCAGACAATCTGCTAGCAATTCTAGGACGCTCTCGGGCAGTTCTTGCGTTCCCAGGGATCGCGGGGTACAGCGACGGCGGCATGATTCGGTATGTCGATATTCCACAGCAACACACCGCAGTTGATGAGCGCGCACCGGACGTCGCTTCTCTTTTCCGGGGAGCCGGCTTTCGTGTCGATCAGGTGGGAGACATGGACGCATGGTTACAGCGCCACGCTGTCTTCATTACAGCGATTGCAGGAGCGCTTTATGAAAGTGACTGTGACCCACGCCTCCTAGCGCAGAATGCCGAAGCGGTACGCCGTCTCATCGTTGGAGTGGGAGAAGGCTGGGCCGCCCAGGACCGCAAGGGGGTGGGATCTGCGCCCTTGGCTCTCCGAACGATCATGTGTTGGGTTCCTCTGCGACTGTCGGCAATATACTGGAGCCGGCTTCTCGCCTCTCCTCGTGGAGACCTTTACTTTGCGCGGCACGCGCGGCATGCCCCGGCTGAGATGGCTTCGCTGGCGGACGATGTTCGAAGTTCCCTCCGCGAAAACGAGGCCCCAGTACTCAGAAGGTTGCTTGCGTCGATAGAAAGCTGGTTCAGGTCGCGAGCATATCTGAACTCCGAAAGCCTCTAGCGAATAAACCCTTGTTTCACAGTTGGGTGAGCAATACTGCACAGAGTCCGGATCTCCGCGGGATAGATACTTATAGCTGAGTTCCGGTGGCGCTTGCGGCCCGCAATTTGCTGCCTACCCGGAGCTGCGTTCGATTCGCAATAGTTGGCGAGTTAACCTCTAAGAGCAGCGGCCCTGAAATAGAGAGGAACCATGTCGCTCATCGGGTTTCTCACAGAAGCTAGGCGTCCCTGGTCCGAATCGCGGCAATCGGAGAAACACCGGGAGTACCCGATCCCGATGAGCAAAAACGCACAGACAGAACATCCTCAACAAGAGAACACTCACAGCATAGTCTTTGCGGACAGCACTGCCGGACGACGGTCGCTTCCGCCTTCGCGAAAGTAGCTACTTAACGGACCTTTTGGGGAACAGATATGTCTAACGCCGTCATTCGTAGTGCAGCAGCAGTCGCCCAAGAGAACGCAACGCAATCTCTTCTGTGCCTTCTTCACGACAGGCACTCGACGAGAGGGCCATTCGACCCTGATCGCGCTGTCACGACGCAGCAGGTGAAGTTGATTCTCGAGGCGGCACGTTGGGCTCCTACTCCCGACAACATGCAGAACTTTGCGATCGTCGTGGTTGATGACAAAGAATGTCTTGAGGCAATCGCGAAGATTCCCGCCGAGATGTCAGAGACCTACCTTCGCGAAACCTATGAGCACATCTCCTTCAGCGAAGCAGAACTAAGCCATAAAAAAACGGGTACCCTGGCTAGCATCTATCCCCGGGCATGGACAGATCCTGAAGCATGGAATCCTGAATCAGACGCCAGGTCGCAACTGACGCTCCTGGGTAGGGCTGTCTTGGAGCCGCAGGTGCTACTGGTGGTTCTGTATGACTCATCCATCCATTCCCCTGACTCCAAAGGCGATGCACTCGGGCTCATGGGGCTTGGCTGCGTAATGGAAAATATGTGGCTTATGAGTGAGTCCGAAGGGTTGGGAATGCACATACTGACCGTCTTTCGTAATGGAGCGGTCGAAAAGCAAGTGCAGCATGCCCTGCATATACCGTCGCTTATGAAAATTGCCTTTGCTTGCAGCCTCGGCTACCCCGCTAAACCGGCAGACCCTTATCTACGCGTTCGACGTGAACTGGAGGATTTCGTCCACCACAATCAATTTGGCCACAAAGATGTCTTGTGGAGCGCGACAAACCCCGAGTGTTTCCCAGACCAGACATCCTGACCATCCGTACCACCGACTCCGGGAGCGTGTATTTAGCGGCAACCCCCGCATGGCGGCGGGGGGTTGCATACAATCTGATCCGGGCGGCGACTTGTGGGTCTCCTCGTCGAAAGGTGTCTTCTTAGTTGCCTCCTAATGCATTCCCAGATCAGTCAACAGCTTCGGTTTAGGATCATCCATCGTCAACAGGTTATGGAACGCCGACCAGTCATTGGTTATGCTGGTTCGTGCCTTGGCGTTATGACCTCCGTCATGACTCTTTTCCCTAAGCTTCCCGTTGTCAATGTCGATCGCCAAACGACCAGTCCCATCGCCTTGGTAAACAGTAAGTACCGCCCTATGCCGATCAGCGTAGTTGGCGGAGATATGCGACTAATGCTTCCAAGTCGTCCTGCTTCAGATCAACAGGTTGCATCCCGCCGTTGGTCATCTTACTGTCGGGTGCGTGAAGCAGCGTAACCAGTTGCAAGTCAGTATATTTCTGGCCAACGCCGGTCAGAGGGCCTGCGGCGGCGGTGCCCATGCCTCCGTCGCCGTGACAGGAGCTGCAGGACTGAGCCTGAAAGATCGCCAAGCCCTTTAACACCTTTGGGTCAGCAGAAGCCAACACCGCAGATGCACTGCCTGCAGCCGCTTCCGGAACGAAGGGCTTCTGCATGAAGGCCTTCGCATCCTCATCCTGCTGGCGCATCTGGGCCGCCACCCCAGGATCACGATAATCGTCCCGATAGCTGGCTATACCGAGAGACGTATAAGCGATCACGAAGAGAAGGAATGCGCCCACTGAAATTGGCCGGCGCCAGGGACGGCGCTCGAGTCGCCGATCCAGAAACGGCGCCGCGGAAACCGACGGCAACTTGGGGTGCAACGGGTTTTCCTTGATCGGGCCTGCTGCGCCTGCTTTGCGAAAGAAAAAAACATGAGATCGTTTCCCGCCACATTGCTGTGACGTGCGCCACATCTGTCGGAACCGATCCCCCGGTACGGCGTGTGTGACGCGAATCACGGAAAAAATTCCTATCCCGTACCCTTCCTCGTAGTGGGCCTGGTGGTTCTGTTTCTCCTGCCCGGTCGCCCCTGGACCGGCATCTCCCCTGGTTGAAGTGGGTATCGCTTCGCTGATATTGCTGCCGATCGCTGCATTATCCTTGGCACTGCCACAGGAATCAATCTATTAACGAGAGGTCTTTTCGCAGGGTGGCATATATTCGCCAGCGCCTTTGTTCAAGCGCCTGGCACAGATTTCCCACTCTCCCAGAGTGCACTCGCACTTACGGCAGTCAAATTCGCAAATGGCACAGTCTTCCGGGACCGTCTGGACAATCTGGTTTCGGAGCGACAGCCAGATGCTACGAAAAGGTTGGTTGCTTTTCATCTTCTCTTCGGACATGCGGTTGAACCTCATCTTGGACTGTGAGACTTTGCCCGGGCCGCTTCTCTAAAAGCTGGATGTGAAGAGCGGGATTTATGCCATTCCGGAAGGTCCGCCCCGTGGGAATGTGCCGCGGTTCCGATCGAAAAGGTTTTCCCTCTTTCCGGCTTTCGCCGCGGCTTTGTTCGCGATGCTGTTCATTTTCTTTTGCTCTGGAGTCTCAGATGTTTTGGACTCATCCAGTTCTGGTGTTTTGAGACTTTCGGGTTCGTTTGGCATGGTGTTTACCTCCTATTTTCCTGTATATCCAGACTCTATGAGAGATACGTGTCCCTGACAGTGATGTACGTCACAGGGTTCCTAAAGAATACGTGGCTTTCTCTCTTCGACGGGTTAGTTGTCCAGCCGGAGTGGTCCTCCGACGCTGTGGCTTACCCTGGCGCTCTCTCGCATCGACGAGAAATTTGTCCGAGCCGGAAGTTAACCGAAAACGAGATTTCCAGGAAGTACGCAGGATCGCTTCCGGATAGTTCGTCTGTAATACGCCCGCAATCGAGAGCAGCACCATGGGATCCTCTAACCTACAACGGGACTTCTGCCTGTTAGGGTGCCTATCTATAAATCGTCAACGGAGATCCAAAGCGGCGATGCCTGGTGAGAAGATGCTCATGATTTGCCGTCGGTGATTCCGATCACAGACGCTGCGCGCAAACAGCGCGATACTTGGAATCGCTCCTCTCAGGCGTACAGTGTTGCGCGAAAGTCCTAAGTTCAGGAGGCTACAATGTTGAGGATTCCTATAAAAATCATGGCCCTCGTCGTCTGCGTCTTTCCTGTGGTCTTGCAGGGATCGCAAGCACCTACTGCTGGCACGCCCGCTCCCGAAACTCAAGCAGCCGCGAAATCTCCTTCTATGTCGTCAAACACGGTGAACCCGGTTCATCCCACCCCTGAGTCGCAAGCCCGTGCGAGGGCGATCTACGGCTACGATTGCGTGATGTGTCATGGCGCCAAGGGTGATGGCAAGGGTGACATGAACGCGGACGGCAAAATGAAGACGCCCGACCTCCGGGACCCCGCGTCTCTCAAAGGACTTACGGATGGTGATATTTACAACATTATTGAAGTCGGCAGAGCGGACATGCCAGATATGCCCCCGGAGGACGGTCGCGCCAAACCGGATGAGATCTGGAACCTGGTTATCTATCTTCGGTCTTTTTCGAAATCACCTGATTCAGCAGCGCACCCTTAACCATTCGTCGATTCGATTCCGAGCCGAGACGATCTGCCGGTGGCGTGGCTTGCCGTCGCGGCTGTAGCCGAAGCGCCCAACTCCGCCAGGCCTGCCACAACGAAGTTCCTTGGAAACGGGATTTCCGGCAGGGCTTTACCGACTGGGCGTCACGCTCCAATCTGCCTCTGAGGGGCAAACCCGCCGGATCGAGTCAAAGTGATCCCCAGGCTTGAAGGCGTGTGTGTTCTGGATCACAGCCAACATGCCAATTGTGATGAATCCTGTTTGTTCAAGCATGACCCTCCGAGTCCTACGAGACTATTGTGCTGGCCGCCACCACTCAAGCGATCAAAAGGAATCACCGAGGCTCAGCAGCTATTGCAACGACACTCACCAGCCCCCTTGAAGAACATGGCAAGGGGCCAGGTCATTCGACGCAGGAGCGTAATCGGTATGGCATTTCCCTCACTCATCCATAAGTTTACGTATCGCAGGACAAATCATGCTCACATCCACGTGAGGGCCTACAAGGAAAAGGGCAACATCAATACGCCGTTTTAACTCGCAATCCGCAATCAGGTCGACCGGTTCAACCTGGCGATCGATGTCATCGATCGCGTTCCCCGACTGCAAGCTGCCGGTGCACATCTCAAGGAATGGCTCAAGGGCAAATCATCGAAAGCATCCACTATGCTTACACTGAAGGCTTGGACAGACCCGAGATACGCAACTGGAGATGGCCATTCGCGCAGTAGCGCCGAGCATTTTCGATAAGGACCCTGAAGCAGCTGAGGTGCGCGAAGGCGCAGCCGAAAGACACTTCTGGTCTTTAACACGCTGTCGATGCGGAGACCCTACGACTCCCAATCGACTCCATGCATGTCTCCAGTGTCAAGGAAGCGACAATGGAACGCGAACGCCGCGCGAAGGCTTTGCGGAGTATGACCGCTCTCGACTAAGCGCAGATACCCGTGCAACTGATTGCGGAATTCGGGATGGGCGCAGTGCTCGATGATCAATTCCGCGCGTTCGTGCGGTGATCTCCCGCGAAGATCGGCGATACCATATTCGGTGATGATGACTTGGACGGAATGTTCGCTATGATCGGCATGGCTGACCAAAGGCACTACCGTACTGATCTTGCCGCCCTTGGCGGACGACGGACAGACAAAGATGGACAAATAGGCATTACGGGTGAAGTCGCCTGAGCCTCCGATACCGTTCATCATTTGGCGTCCCATGATATGAGTACTATTCACGTTGCCGAAGAGATCAACTTCGATGGCGGTGTTGATCGAGATGAGTCCGAGGCGTCGGATTACCTCCGGATGGTTGCTGATCTCCTGTGGGCGCATCAGGATGCGGGGACGGAAGAAATTCAGATCGCTGTAGACTTTATCCAACGCCGGCGGACTGAGTGCGAGCGCACAGGTACTCGCGAACTTGACCCGACCGGCACAGATGAGATCGACCACTGAATCCTGCAGGACCTCGGTGTACATTTCGAACTGCGGCATTTGTATGTGGCGTCCCAGTGCTGCCAGTACAGCATTGCCAACATTTCCCACGCCGGATTGGATGGGCACGAAAGAGGGGAGGCGTTGTGCTGCGAGTTCTGCAACAAGAAACTCGGCTACGTGATTGCCAATGGCTTCGGTAGTCGGCGTTGGTTCATCATAGCCGCCGGTTTCATCGTTCCGATCTGTTTCGACGATACCGACGATGCGGGATGGATCCACCAGCATGATGGGGGAACCGATTCGGTCGGAGGCGTGAAAAATGGCTATTTCGCCGCGATGCGGTGGATCGGCGGGCTCATAGATGTCATGCATGCCGAGGAGCGCCGGAGGGTGTCTCCGGTTCAGTTCGATAAGCACCCGACGGGCCTGACGGCCGAAGGTTGGTGCCGCCCCTATGGATGAGGTCAGAACTATACCTCCTCCCGAGGTAACGTCGCTTGCTTCAAGGATTGCCCAGTCTATGGGCCCAAGAAACCCAGAGCGAACGGCCTGTGGCAACATCGAAAGGTGCATATCGAAGAAACGGGTGTCGCCGGCGTTGATGCGTGCGCGAAGATCCGCGTTGGACTGGTAAGGAGTGCGAAAGCTAATCGCGTCGGCCTTTGCTAGTGCACCATCAAGCGATGGGCCGGTGGACGCGCCGGTGAGAACGCCTATCTTGAATGGTTCCCCGCGCTGATGCACAGACTCAGCTTTCGCCGCAATAGCAGAAGGTATGGCCTTTGGCGAGCCAGCCGGTGTGAAGCCACTAAAGGCAACCGTCTGCCCGTGTTTGATATGGGCGGCCGCTTCTTCTGCCGTCAGCTTTGGAAATGGCGAGCCCATCAGACTCCTTCTTTTGTAGTTCGAGACATGGCACGGGACACTGCAGCTTAGTAATGGCTGCTCCTGCGCGGTCTCCATAGAGAGGTCAGCAACACGCAATGATTAGTAGAGGACTGGCGGCGGAAGCTCATGGGTCGTCCAATCGCCGGCACTCCAACTGCAATTGCCACAATCGCGCTTTGCCAATCAGTGCAGCTGGCGAACGTATGCGACCAATGCTACGAGGTCATCCTGCTTCAAGTCGACCGGCGTCATACCCCCGGCGCTCATCTTGTCGTTGGGCGCACGAAGAAGCGCAATGAGTTGCGCTTCTGTATATTTCTGGCCAACGCTCGTTAGTGGGCCCGCTGCGGCGGTGCCCATGCCTCCGTCGCCGTGACAGGAGCTGCAGGACTGAGCCTGAAAGATCGCCAAGCCCTTTAACACCTTTGGGTCAGCAGAAGCCAACACCGCAGATGCACTGCCTGCAGCCGCTTCCGGAACGAAGGGCTTCTGCATGAAGGCCTTCGCATCCTCATCCTGCTGGCGCATCTGGGCCGCCACCCCAGGATCACGATAATCGTCCCGATAGCTGGCTATACCGAGAGACGTATAAGCGATCACGAAGAGAAGGAATGCGCCCACTGAAATTGGCCGGCGCCAGGGACGGCGCTCGAGTCGCCGATCCAGAAACGGCGCCGCGGCAAAGATCAGTGCGAGCAAGGCCGGCAAAAGAATACCGCCGACCAGCGACCAACGGCCACTGAGATACTTAAGCCACTGAAACGCCGGCCGATAATACCATTCCGGGCGAGGCAGAAAATGCGTATCCGCGGGGTTAGCCGCCGGACCCAGATCCATCGGGATTGTCTTGGCGATGATGGCTAGGATACCAATCAGCACGATGGCAAAGCACGCATCCATGACCACCTGCCGCGGGTAAAACGGAACCGACGGCAACTTGGGGTGCAACGGGTCTTCCTTGATCGGGCCTGCTGCGCCTGCTTTGCGAAAGAAAAAGACATGCGCTGCGATGAAGCCGATCAACAGCCCCGGCAGCACGAATACATGTAGCACATAAAAGCGGGAGACCGTGAGTGTTCCCATCTGCTCGCCGCCCCGTACGAGCTGCTGTAACGGCGGCCCAATCCATGGCACTTCGGCAATCAAATTTGTCCCCACCGCGCTGGCGAAGTATGCCTTCTCATCCCAGGGCAGCAGATACCCGGTAAAGGCCATGCCAAGCATAAGGGCCAGCAGGATGCAGCCGGAGAGCCACAGCAGTTCCCGGCGCCCCTTATAAGATCCATAGAGAATGGTTTGCCCGATGTGAAGCAAAAGCATGATGATGATGCCACTTGAACCGTAGGCATGAATGCTGCGGACGAATGATCCTGAGGTAACCTCCTTCACAATGTACGACACAACGGTATGCGCGTGGTCCGCCGACGGCACGTAATACAAGGCAAGAAAAACGCCGGTGATAACCTGCGAAACGAAAAGGAACAGCAGCCCCGAGCCGAAGATATAAGCCCACTTGGCTCCACCTGGAATTGGCTCGTCGAGCGATTCATGGAGCAGAGAGTCGATGCCCGTACGCTGGTCCAGCCACTGGACGAACCGGGTACCGAGGTTGGAATGGACGGCTTGCTCAGGCGCAGTTTTGTGGGTCATATACTTCCTCCACCTCAGGCCATTACTTCTTTAGTGGGAACTAATTGCCGGAAATATTGGTAGCGGACTTTCAATACGCCGTCCTCCACTTTGGATTCGAGGGAATCCAGGGAGCGAGGCGGTGGTCCTGCAATGCGTTCTCCGTCTGCCGTAAACGTTCCTGAATGGCACGGGCAGACGAATTTGTCTTCAGCGCCCACCCAGCGGACCGAGCACCCCAGATGCGGACAGATAGGCGATAATATGCGGAATTGCCCAGCCTTGGATGGCAACACGTATACCGCCGTCTGCGATGAGGTGGTCTGCCACGCGTCGCGACGTTCCAAGGTAATGGTTTTCGCGACGGGTGCGGTAAGCGAGGCAAAGTCCTGCACCGGCCCTACGTCCGACCAGGTGCTGGCGCTTGCGCTTTTGCGCAGCGGATAGGTGACGAAGCGCACCAGGGGAAAGGCCAATAGCGCACTCACCACTGCTCCGCTCACTCCAAATAAAGCAACGACAAAGGAACGCCGGCCCGAGGTGTCGACTTTGAGTACTTCATCCTTCTGGGGTGTAAGTTGCATTGATCCACTCCTTGGGTTTGCACCCGTCTTGGCGGAAGTCGTCCCACGGGGCCACGACTTTTTATTGTGTGAGTTCCGTCACTTCTGCAACGTGTGGATATATGTTACGACGTCCGTGATTTGTGGGTCGGTAAGCTTGCCGGTAAAGGCAGGCATCTTGTTCTTGCCGTTCTTGATCACGGCCGTAAGATCAGCATCCGATTCCTTTAGAACATCAGGCGCGTTGAACGGCCGGGCCTTCATGGCCTTACCGGCAGGTGTGTTGCCCAGCCCGTCAGTGCCATGGCACATCTGGCACTTTGCTTTGTAAGTATCCGCCCCGGAGGATTGAGCGAGGCTGGTGACGCTCGCAACGAAGACCACTAGGCTAATGGCGACAGCATGAGTAATGTGTTTCAGCATGGGCAATGCTCCTTATTGAGGTTAGGCGGAAAATGATGTTTGCGGAGGAACCTAGAAAGCATAGCGAACTCCTAGAGTGTAGACATTCCCACGGAAGCTACGCGGAAGAGTAGGGCCGATCGGCGTACCTTCACCGTAGCTGTAGTAGTCATAGTTCGCCTTCCAGGTCCAGTTCGGAGTGAGATCGTAGGCAAAGGTGCCGTATGGGGTTTGATACTGCGACTGTAGGGAGCCTGGCACCTGGCGGATATTGATTGGCGGGGCTTGGCCGTCGGTGTCAGACATGCGATAGCCGGCGACCGCATGGACCTTCTTCACCGGGGTAAATACAAATCCGATCGAGCCGTATTGGGTCGGCTGGTTGTAGTAACCGTTGCTTTGCAGGGGCAAGCCCGCTTGCTGGCACACGTCGGGTCCCTGCGGGGTGCCCGCTGCGACCGGCGTGGCGGTATAACACTCGAGCGTAGTCGAGAAAATGTCGTCGTATGAATAGCTCAGGTCAATGCTCCATTTTTCGCTCGGAGTAATGACCGTCGAGAAGGAAAAGTCGCGGTCGTGGGCGAGGTGATCTACCGTCTGGACATTGTCGCGGTCTTCCAGGATGTTGATGGTCCCGGAAAAATTGAGCCAGGTCTTTGCCTTGTAGTTGGTTCGCAAAACATAGTGTTGCAACTGGCGCGGGCTGATGCGGGTAAACGAATTGTCGGCGTACATCCAATCAAAGTTAAAGTTGGCGCGCAACTGAGGCGTGGGTCTGAAGACGATGCCGAAGAGGGACCAGTTCTCATGGATAGGGATGAAGTCGCCGCCCGCATCGGTGATGATGCGACTGCGATAGCGGTAACCCAGCGTGAGGCGGGCAAAAGGATTGACATCCCAATTGACGAAGAAAGTATTGGTCTTTGTCTTCTGGTTGAGGGCCTGATAGTCGGGCGTTGTGGTCGTTGTGGCGGCCCCGGGTGGCTGAAGCATTGAGGTTCCGGCGTAGTCTGTCTCGGTAAAGACGTTGGTCGCCGGCTGACGGAAATACCAAAAGTCGAAAATGTCGTTGAGCGCGATCTTGGGTGTCAACTGCCAGGTGGCGCCGTAGTCGGCGTTCACATTAATGCGGCGCGCGTTAGCCGAGCCAGTGACATCCTCTACGCGATTCTTGACCCGGGCGTCGAGGCCGTTGAAGCTTTCATTGAAGTTTGTGAGGTGGCTCGTCGTACCCATGTAGAGGACGCGTCCATTCATAGTGAAGTGGGGGATGGACGTGCTTTGGAAGTGAAACTGCTCGCTAGGGAAGAGCGTACGCGTGGGAGCGTACCGGGTATACGACAGATAGCCGTTGCAGGTTGGGTTGACGGCTCCACTTGCATTGAAGGGCGAAGCGCACGGAGAAGCCCAGACTGAAGAGAGGTCGATTCCGAGACTGACGGGGGTGCCGTTGGAGAGTTGGTAACCGAGGCCGGTGAGCTCCCAATGGGTGTTGCCCTTGTAGTGGGTAATGAACTCATCGAAGCCGACGGTGGTGCCGCGCAGCGGTTTCCAGACGATGCCGCCGTTCCAGACATCCGTGGAGTTGCGCCAGAATTGGGTAAGCAGGGCCTCGGCGCCGACGTGAAGCGTACTAGTGGTCGGCCCTTGGTTGACATTCTGGAAGTAGCCGAAATGTGCGCTGACCACGGAAAGCGGCGCGACCGTCAGGCTCGTGTCGGTCATGCGGCGCACGGTGTTGTAAAGGTGGGGTGTGTCGAGGACCGGAACAAAGGGTGTGGAGGTAGGGGGAATCAGCGGATTAGCCAGCAGGTTATCGTCGAAGTACTGCCGATTGCGGCGGAAGCTTGAATGGAAGTCGTAGATGCGGCCTTTGGAAAAGTTCAGAAACGTGACGTTATATGGATCCCCACCGTAACCGAAGCTGGTCGTCGAAAGGTGATCGAATAGGAGCGCTTTCGCCGGATCGATGGCGATCATCTCCAGAGATTGGTCGAGAATGCGAGGCCCGGACTGGAAGTTGACCAGCGTGTCATACATAGCGTCGTTACCGGAATAATTCGCAATGTGGCCGCCGAGATCGATGGACTGATGGACCACGTATCCGTAACGAATGTTGTCCCCGGGCGACGGTGGGGGTGGAGGATCCTGCGCACTCTTTGGAGCACTAGTCTGAGCGAGGGATGTGGTGATGGCGATGGCTGAGATAAGCAGAGCGCCGCGCCGGGGATTCAGCAGCATCGAGATCAACGAAAATGCGCTCGTCATTCGTGGCCATGCCTTACTTGAAGAAAATACTGCTGGCGTTTGAGCCATGTATCTGCACGTGGCAGACGGTGCACGCCTGGTATTGATTCGCCTGGTTATGAAACGATGGCGTGCCCGGCGCTGTGAAATTCATGGAAGGCGAGTGGCACTGCAGGCAGAGGCTGTTCACGTTGTTGCGCGTCAGCAAGCGGGGATTCGTCGATCCGTGCGGGAAATGGCACATGGTACAGCCCTCGGTCTTGATGGGCGGATGCTCGTAAACCCATGGCCCGACCGTATCGATGTGACACTTGGTGCAGATCGCGTCCTGCGTCGCACTCTGCTGCAGCATCTTAGGCTGGAAAGTGCCATGAGGGTCGTGGCAGTCACTGCACTTGATTAACCCCTCGTTGACCCGGTGATGGAACGGCTCGGCAAACGCCGCCTTAATGTCTGTATGGCATTGGTAGCAGAGGGTGGGCTGATTCGTTTTGAGCAAGGCGGTTTGCGCTTCGGACTTGTGGACACTGTGGCAGCTGGTGCAGCCGACGAGAGCATCGCCATGGGCCGTCCGGTCAAAATTCGGGTGATCGCCAACATGGCAGGTCAAGCATCTCTCAGCAACTTGTTTCGGGGTTGCTGTTGTGAATCGAAAGATCTTGGTCGCATCCCCGCCGCTATCGACATGGGCCTTGCCGGGTCCGTGGCAGCCCTCGCATGTCACTCCCTTGCCGCCGTGCTCAAGTGCCAGCTTGGAATGAGGATTTCCGGCGAAGCCCTTCACCTGGTCCTGATGGCAGGTGGCGCAGGTCTCGGCGCCGACGTAGTTCGACGTGGAAGCGGGGACCGCGGCCGCGCTTGGAGATGCGGTGACCTGTTGTTGGTTTTGGGCGGCAGCATTCACCCGCCCGGCCTTCCAGAGGCCAGGGAACACCGCAATCAACGCAACACACAGCAGCGCACGTCTCATCGAAGCGTCTCAATGCGAGGGTTTCACAGTCTTCTTGTCCTGAAGATTTGCTTAGGCCCTCGAGCAGTTTGCTCAAGCACACCTGAGCATAGGACAATCACTGAGATTTGAATGTGACCGGGATCACACGCGCCTGTCCGATTATGAAGCGCACTCTCATCTGCGGTTTCGACGCCTTCTTTACGAAACGATCCGTGATGGAACCCTCGAAGGCATGAATGCAGAGATTTCTTCGAGCCAACGCTCAATCTGCCCCAGTGCAGCTTGAACCAGATCCTTCCGGGCAGTTTCAACCGCTGGCGTCAAGACCGTTCCCCAATCCGTAGATTCTGGTTGCACGCCGAGAAGAACAACTTCCGCCGGGGCGGCGTCCATCAGGCGCAGAACTCCTATCAGGTCAGAAAATCCGAGCAAATGGACGCTCTTGGAGAGCGGCAGACTGGCGAGCTCGTCCCCTTCGAACCGCACCAGAGTTCCCGGCGTAACTCCGGTATCCACAGCATCGAGGGCCAGAAGGTGGGATACCCCACGCAGGCTGTCGAGGAGATCGAGACCCAGGGAACCGCCTTCGATGGCATGGACCTCAGGCGGCAAGCGGCCGTCTTCCGTCATGTTGCGCAGCGTGAGCATCCCGACTGCATCGTCGGTGCGCATCAGGTTGCCGAGACCCAGCAGTCCAATCCTGCACGCCACCGCTTCGCTCATCGCTTGCCCCTCAGCCGCCGCTCGCGCGAAGCAGCACGCGCTGCTTCCGCGTCCGCGTCTTCTTCAATAAGGCGCCGGGGAACAAACTTCCAGCCAGTGAAGATGCTCTCCATTTCGCCGTTCTTTTCCGCGCTTCCCACCAGCACGGCGCTGTAGACGTGATGGATGAGAAACCCCACGAATATAAACATGACCAGGAAGTGAACAAAACGTATCCATTGAATGTCGATCAAGCGCGGAATCCATCCCACGAAGAAGCGCAGAACCGGCCCACCCTCGACTACGCTGAAGAGCACCAGGCCGGAGATGAACTCGAGGGCGACCAGCGAGAAAACGCCCATGTAGGCCATCGCAGCCAGGGAGTTGTGGCCGATTTCGTCGAAGGGCTTACGGCGCCGGAATGCGTAGTAAGCCACCATGCTTTTGAAACTTGCCCACTGCCGCGCTGTGTGAGGCAACCACGCGCGCCATGAGGCCCAGCGGTTGCCGGCAAAAAACCAGTAGATGCGAGGCACAAATATAGCGATGAGGAAGAAGCCGGAGAGCTCATGAATAAAACGCATCCAGCCCATCACCCAGGCGCGCGAGCCATGCACCACCAGATAAGGATCGTGCATGTAAGAACCGGTGATGGTGAGCACCACCAGCGTGACGACCAGTCCCCAGTGGACCAACCGGACCGGCAACTCCCAAACATACACCGGCACGATGCGCTCTGGGTCTTCCGCCAGGCGGTTGGAGGGCGATGCAGGCTTGCTGAGTGTCGCCATAGGCAAACCTTTCAGATCGCCGGCAGTTTTCGGCTGTAGAGCCGGCCATCCGCCTGAACCACGTGAACAGCGCAGGCGAGGCAGGGATCGAACGAATGCACGGTGCGCAGGATTTCCAGTGGCCGCTCCGGATCGGCAATAGGAGTTCCCTGCAATGCGGCCTCGTAAGGGCCCCGTTGCCCCTGGGCGTCTCGGGGGCCTGCATTCCAGGTGGATGGAACCACCGCCTGGTAGTTCACAATCTTCTTATTCTCAATTTCAATCCAATGCCCCAGGGAACCGCGCGGCGCCTCGTGGAATCCAAAACCCTGACAGGATTTTGGCCAGGTATCGGGATTCCATTTCTCTCCATTGTGGATACGCACATCGCCGTGGCCCATGTTGTCGTCCAACTGCGCCACCCAATTGGAAAGACGGCTTACCATGATGTCCGCCTCAATCGCCCGTGCGGCGATGCGGCCCATGGTGGAGTAAAGAGCCGACGGGGGCAGTTTGAGTTTGGCCAAGGTGGAGTCCACCAGTGTTTTCACCTGCTGGTTGCCCGAGGCGTAGGTAACCAACGTGCGCGCCAGCGGGCCGGTTTCCATCGGTTGGCCGTCATAGCGCGGCGATTTCAGCCAGGAGTACTTGGCATCTGTATTCAGATACTCATACGGAGGCTTGGGCCCCGAATACTTTGGCTTGGTCTCGCCCTGGAACGGGTGTTTCCCTACCTGGTCGCCCCCGCTGTACTCGTACCAGGAACGGGTGACATATTCCGTTATATTTTTGGTGTCGACGGGATGCACAGTCGTGAGGTCGCCCCCGAGGAGGATTCCGCGCGAAATCATGAACTCCGCCGGATCCTTTATGCTGCCGTTCGTATAGTCGCCATAAGCCATAAAGTTCCCAGGACCTGCTCCGTGGTGAAACCACTCCGGGTAAAACCCGGCAATAGCCAGCACATCGGGCAAGTACACCTGGCGTACGAAGGTCTGAGCGTTGGCCACTAATTGGTTGAGCAGGGTAATGCGCTCGGGATTGATGGTTGCTTCCGGCTCATTGGCGTCCATCGCCGTCGCCATGCCACCCACAAGATAGGTCTGCGGGTGGGGATTCTTGCCCCCCAGCACAGCCTGGATGCGAATGAACTCTCGCTGCAACTCCAGCGCTTCGATATAGTGCGCCACCGCCAGCAGGTTCGCTTCCGGCGGCAACTGATATGCCGGATGTCCCCAATCGCCGCTGCTGAAGAGGCTCAACTGGTGGCTCCCAACCAGCACCTTCACCCGGTCCTGCACGGCCTTGAAGTACACGGTGCTTGACTTGGGCCAATCGGAGATGGATTGGGCCAATTGCGAAGTCTTCGCCGGGTCGGCTTTCAAGGCAACGGTTACATCCACCCAGTCGAGCGCATGCAGATGGTAGAAGTGGATGATGTGATCCTGAACGTTTTGGGTGCCGGCGATAGTATTGCGCACCAGCCGCGCGTTGTCCGGAATCTCAATGCCTATTGCATCCTCGACCGCCCGCACCGAAGCCAAGGCATGGACAGTCGTACAGACGCCGCAGATGCGCTGCGCCCAGATCCACGCTTCCCGTGGATCGCGCCCGCGCAGGATCAGCTCGATGCCGCGAAACATGGTGCCCGAACTCCAGGCATCCGTTACCTGGTGGCCATCCACTTGGGCCTCAATGCGGAGGTGACCTTCAATGCGCGTGACCGGATCGATGACCACCCGTGGCATTACTCTTCCTCCATGGGCACGGTCTTCTCCTGGGTCTCCGCGGTCTCGGGATGGAGTTTGCCCCGCACGGCGTGCGCGATGCCATGAGCTGCGGTGGCGGCGGCGACCGCTCCAACAAACGTCCAGCCAATCTCACTTGCCGTGACATCCACGCCGAATCCGGCAGCATGCGGCAGGCGTTCATAGAAAGGCGATTTGGTGTCCCAAAAGCGCGGAGAGGCGCAAGCGATGCAGCCGTGACCTGATTTCACCGGCCAGCTGGTAGCGTTGTTCCAGCGGACCGTGGGGCAGTTGAAGTTGGCTTCGGGGCCTTTGCAGCCCATCTTATAGAGGCACCATCCCTTGCGATGGCCCTCATCGCCCCACTCCTGTACATAGCGCCCGGCATCATAGTGGGCACGGCGCTCGCACTGGTCATGAATGATCTGCCCGTAGGCAAAGAGCGGGCGGTTCAAAGGATCGAGAGCAGGCATCTCTCCGAAAGTAAGATAGTGCACCAACACAGCCGCGGTATTGGAAGGGTTATGCGGACAACCGGGAAGATTCACGATCTTTACCCCCGGCACCGCATCCTGGAGGCCCAATGCGCCTGTCGGGTTCGGATTCGAGCGCACCAGCCCACCGTCCCAGGCACAGGCCCCAACCGCGATGTTGATTGCGGCGCCGCTGCAGACTTCTCGTGCGATATCGAGAGCCGCGCGCCCTCCGATGGTGCAATAGACACCATCGTCGGCGGTCGGAATCGCGCCTTCCACAACCACCAGATACTTGCCCCTCTCTTCGCGGACAACACGACCCAGGGCAGCCTCGGCGGCCTTGCCATAGCCGGCCATGATGGTCTCGTGGTATTCCCAGGAGAAGGTTTCCAGCACCAGATCTTCGACGGTGGGATGGCTCGATCGAAGCATCGACTCCGTATTCCCGGCGCAATCCTGAAACTCCAGCCACACCAGCACTGGCTTCCTCTTTTGACCGAGAGCGTTAGCGATCACCTGAGCGTAGCTCGAAGGCAGGGCGAGCGTGGTGGCCATCGCCGCACAGAACTCCATAAACCGGCGGCGCGATATCCCCCGCCTTTGACACGCTTCGAGAACCGATCCCTCAATCATGCTCCCATCACTCCAAGCCAACCCGGACGTGGAAAAGACTTCCGCGAAATCCTATTCCCTTCAAAATGGCCTGTATGTGATCGGCGTCACGTTTTCTTAGCGCAATGGCAGCCCCCACCAGGCCCACGGTGAAGTTTCTGCGCTGTGCGCCTCGCGAGTACACCGCACAAACGGAGATCGGCTGATGTGATTTGTGTAGCGGGCTGGGGAAGGAGGAATGAGGAGAAAAGCAAGAGCAATCAGAGCAGTACTTCGAGCGCCTCTTTGCTCAGAATTGTCATGTCGGTTCCTTTAATGGAGATGACGCCGTCGCGCCTAAACCCACTCAAAACTCTGGTGACGGATTCTCGTGAACTACCGACCATAGATGCGAGGTCTTCATGCCTGAGCGACATCTGTATTTTCGGTTGGGCATTTTGTGCGGTTTCGCTCTCCACTACCAGCTCCAGCAGAAGATGCGCAACCCTGCCTGCAATGGAAGTGGAAAGGGCCAAACGGCTGGCGTCACTTAAGGCAGAACGATATTCATTGCTAAGGCTTTCCGCCGCGTGCAGACTACCTTCCACATGGTGCTGAATGAACTTAAGAAAATCCTGCTGTTCAAAAGTAGCTAGCTGCGTACGTTCTATGGCCTGCGCGGTGACTTCGTAGGGCTTCTTGGAAAGTGCCGCGCTCAACCCCAGCACATCTCCGGGTCTGGCAATCTTTAGCAGTAACGTCCTGCCATCTTTTGAGGACCTGGTGAGCTTGACCTGGCCGGCGCAGACCACCGATACGCTGCGTGATGCTTGGCCTTCCGCAAATAAGATGTTGCTCATCGGCAACACGGTGTGAGTACTTATAGCGTCAAATTCAGCCAGTGACTGAGCCGTCAGATTACAGAACCAGCCGGGTTTTCTGGCCTTGCACTGCAGGCAGCTTTGCGGCATCCAACCTTCCTCGTTTGAGCATCTTGAGGCCGAAATTTCTTGGCTTTTCAAGTTTTTTCACGTCGGTCGCGCCGGGTCTGTTCACTTTTGCTCACTTTGGCGCGATTATCCGATTCTGCCCCGGCCCTCTAGAGGTCTCCGAGAGAAGCAACTTACGATGGGTGGCGCAGCCAGGATGCCAGCAGCAGCAGCGGATTTTCTCCTTTTAAACCTGTCCAATGGTCATTCCCCACGCGCATAGGATCGAGTATTGACAGTGCTCTGATGGCGCAACGCAGCCTTCCGAGAAGATCCGCGCGATCTGCTCCCGTGCGGGCACGACAGCATCGCAGTTGACCATTGGCGCCAGTATTCGCGATATCTGCCAACAATGAGCAAAACGGAACAGATTGTTGCTTCCGCTGGTGCGATGCTGTTGTACGCTGCGAGCACAAATGTGCGCCTCGTCTCGCCTAAGTGCGATGTCAGTTAATCCTTCGATAGTGTGGCGCTTATCACCGTGCGTTCGAGTCCGACACGCTAACCTTAAAAATAGATCAAGAGAGTTCGACCTTCTCAAGGAAATCTCGTGACTGTTTCCCAGCAGTTCCCTTTTGAAACGATCGTTGTGGCCACGGACTTCTCTGAGAAATCCTCATCCACGCTACGCTATGTTCAAGCCATAGCTCACTGCCATGGTGCGAAGCTAGTGCTCGTGCACGTGATCGATCCCATTGGCTATGCATTTCCTCGGGGAATGCCTCGCTCAATCTCCACCGATCAGGCGGCTAGCGAAGAGCTGAACCAGATCGAAGAACAGCTGCGTAGGCACGGGATTCAGGTTCACTCCGTCGTTCAGACAGGCGACATTACTGAACTCATCCTGCAGACGGTGCGTGACGATGGTGGCGACCTTCTGGTTCTCGGAACGCGAGGCAAGACGGGAGCTGGCCGTGCGGCTCTCGGAGTGATCGCGCGCCAGCTCCTGGCACGGAATGAGTATCCAATCATGACCGTCACTCCCGATGTCGAGGCGTTGATGCCTTGGGCGGGAAAATGGCGAACCGTGCTGTTGGCGACGGATTTCTCCGCTTGCTCCTTGGCCGCGCTGACCGTCGCACACCGCATCGCACACGATCAGTTGATCGTTCTGCATTCTTCAGAAGCAGAGAGCGACGTTGAACGGCGACGTCAGCTGGAACGCCTACGCTTTCTCGCGCCCATGAACGAGTCGCACACCGTTTGTGTCGACCACATCGTGACCTCTGGCGAAGCTGGCCCGGTGATCGTAGATTTTGCTCTCGCCCGTCAGGTGGATCTGGTAGTTCTGGGCAGTCCGGCGACGATGCTGTCGGAGCAAGACTTACAAACGAGCACCGTGCTCCAGGTGATATCCGGAGTGCACTGTCCTGTGCTATGCATCCCTACTTCTCGCCAGGAGAAGAATCGCACGGAGCTAGCGACAGAGTCTGAAATCGGAAGCGCGGCAGCAGCCGGTGCCCGCAAGGCGACAGGAATCTAGAAAGATCCACTCTAATTTGTTCATCAGAATGCAACCTGCAGCTGCGATGATGGCCTATGCGCTCCGTCCGCACTATCGCCCCAGGTCGCGATAACAGCCAGAGCCCGTTCCGGCCGCTCGATCAGTGGGGTGGGACGGCCCAGGTGCACGGCGCCCGTATTGCCGTCCAACGATAAAAAATCGCCTTCGTTCAAAACCGTGCCGCCAATCGTGCACTGGCGGCTATCCAGATTAATTTCCAGACCTGGACAGGCGACAAGGCAGACCTTGCTCAGTTGCCGCGCTACCACTGCCGCGTGCGAGGTGCGCCCACCCGAAGCGGTCAATATCCCGGCTGCCACGGCCATGCCCTCGATATCTGTGGTCACCGTATCTCGCCGAACCAAAATCGTCGAATTACCCGCTAGGGAAAAGCGCTTCACTGCTGCGGAGTCGAGCGCCAATACACCGCTCGCCACGCCCATGCTGGCTACCTCCGCCACCGCCAAAGTTTCGGGCACCGGTGGGGCGAAGCTGGTTCGGACCACGGCGTTCAGGTTGATGCCCGCGAGATTGGCGAGAGCTTCGGCCGAGGTAAGCAGGCCTTCCTCGACCATGTCTACGGCAATTGCCAGGGCGGCCCAATCGGTGCGCTTAGCTCGCCGCGCCTGCAGCAGGAACAGCACGCCGGATTGGACAGTGAACTCGAAGTCCTCTGCGTCGCGGAATAGGGTTTCCAGATCGTGGCAGATTTCGTTCAGCCGTGTCCAAACGCCGGGCAGCACGAGACGCAGCCGATCCTTGTCGCCCAGATGCTGGCGCCCGGACACCACATCCTCGCCCTGCGCATTGAACTGGAAGTCGAAATACAGTTCCTTCGCACCGGTAGCCGGATTGCGAGTGAAGGCTACCCCCGCACCGGACTCTCCCCCAGCATTTCCGAAGACCATGGTCTGCACCGTCACCGCGGTGCCGGACTTATCGTCGATGCCATTCAGCCGGCGGTAACTGGCGGCTTTCGGTGCATCCCAGGAGCGGAAGACTGCCGCGGCCGCAGCGGCAAGCTGTTCCTGTGGATCGGCCGGGAAGGTACTCCCGGTCAGCGTGCGATAGCAATCTAACATCGCAAGTGTCAGCGCCCGGAGGTCGCGATGGTCGAGGTCCCGTTCATCGTTCACATCGCCACTTTTGAGGGCAGCCGCAACTAACTCATCGAAGGGGGCGGTTGGCAGATACGCCACCACTTCGGCGTACCCCTGCACCAGCCTGCGATAACTATCCCAGGCGAGCCGTGGATTGCCAGTCAACCGAAGGAGGGCTTCGACTGTGTCCGGGTTGAGACCGATATTCAATACGGTCTCCATCATCCCAGGCATAGACACGGCAGCACCCGACCGAACGGAGACGAGCAGTGGACGGCGGGACGCACCAAATTCCAGGCCTGATGCGGATTGAAGCTGCATGATACCTGCGGCCAGCGTTTGTCGCAGCAACGGGGCCGTCTGGGTGCGTTGGCACCAAGCGGTGGGCAGGACGAAAGCAGGGGGTATCGGCAGGCCGGCTTGGACCATGCGCAACAAGCCCCAGGCCTTGTTGCCTACCTCTTGCGCACCGCCTTTGGGCAAGGGCGATCCAGGCAGGATTGTGTAAAGGTCAGGCATCGATCACATCCTCAAGCATGTGGTCGCGAAGAATGAGGCTTGCGTGCCTCATCGCGTCTGAGGCTACCTCCAGCTGGCCGCCGATAGCCGTGAACAGATACAGTTCACGGAAATCTCGCGCGTTCTGAACGGCACTCGCTGTCAGCTCTCGCTCCGCATCATCGGCCTGACGCTCGATAATCCCCAGACGATCGATTGCAGTCAGAAAGTCTTGGGTTTCGAGAGCGCTTGCGGCCAGGCCGATCTGCGTGGCATGTCCGACCGCCTTAATCCACTCCTGGGAGGCTTCCTCCAGCAGGGTGGCCAACGTGTGCAACAGGTCCAGCGGCTTACCGTGCAGTGCATTCAGATCGAGTAGAAAAGACGCGTTCTCCAGCCCATCTGCCGCATCATCCGCCGCCTCCAGCATGGGGAGAAAGATCGCATAGTCCGGGCGTAGCCGGACGGCCTCACGTGTCTCTATGACCAGATGATCGGCGTCGCGCTCGAAGCGGCGGGCCCGGTGGAGCCGCTTCTCTGCACCACTCCCGCCGGCGTGGAGTCCATCGCGGACCAGGCCAGCGAGTTCGAAAATTAACCCGGCGTGATTGGCGGCGAGACGCAGCAGCTGTCGCTCCTCGTTGCTGAACTGAGCGGCCAACGTCACCCGAATGCGGTCATGGATCAGTGCCTGCGACTGGTTCGCCAGAAGTCCCTCGGTGGCCGTCTGGAAAACGAAGTGCAAAAAATTCAGCGCTTCCGCGTCGCCCAACACTTCGCACAGCCTGTCGCCGAAGTGCACCGATGATCCTGCAGTGGCTTCGATCGCCTGATTGACGAGCCGGGCACCGCCCAGCTCGAGAAAACCGCGATGGCCGATCTCGCTCTCTGCTGCCCAGCTCAAAAGGGCCACGCGATCCGGTCCGCGGAGAAATCCTCTCAATTGCTTGCGTGCTTGGTTCCAATCGATCAGGAACACTAGACGCGAGCCGAGAAATTCGAGATAAGCACGGCAGCTTGTGGTATCTGTGGCCTCCATATGCCCGGTCGCCATGAAAAACGGCGAGCCTCCGGTCAGCAAAGCCGTGCTCTCCTCGTCCCACGTCACCGTCTGCAGTCGCAGCATGTCCTTGAAGAATGCCAGTCGCTCGGGATGCACATCCGTGTAGGTGACGCTCACAGCAAGTTCCACCACGTGAATCACGATCACATGTGCGTCCGTAGTGCCGATGTCGTTCTGGATCACCAAACGGCCACCCGCGCGGGTCGCAGTGGTGGCCAACCCTGGATGATTGAACTTAAGCTTCGCGGTGCGATTGACACCGGCCATAAAGGCAGAGACCAATGGGCGGTCCGGATCGGAGAGGCCGTAGACGGCAGCGCCGTCCAGCGTCTCCTCGGCGAGCTCTGCCTGCATGGCGTTGAGCCGCTTGTGCAGGTCCATCACCAGCCGATGCAGGCTGTCCGGGTGGTCATGCCCGGCCTGCATCATTGCAGAAATAGCTTCGGGATCAAGAAGGTCATCGCCCCCCACAGGCAGGGCTTTGAGTAATGCATTGAGCCTCGGCTCAAGACCGTCTGGGTTACTGGCGAGGATGGGCGCTGCCATCGAGCGCACATCAGCAGAGATGTGCGCTAAGATTCGTGCGGCGCCAGAAACGTGACAGGATTTTCCGCTTGTGCGCGCCCCGGCCACGATAGTATCGAGACTAGGATCGTCGATGCCACAAGCGATGCGCTCTCGCTTCAGAGTGCCCGTCGGCTGCCTCGGATGCTCGGCATAAGACAACGCAAGCTGCAGTAGCGAAAAAAAGTACTTTATCCGGTCGTTGGCTGCCAACGCCTCATTGAGACGAGCCGCCGGTTGCAATACGGTCTCGCCGATTGCGGCCAGAATCTGCGTTTTCATCTCCACTTACCTTGCAGCATATATACGCCTTTCCGATAGACCCTTGATGAATACTAAAAACCTAATCCAGCGATAGCCCTGCTTGCTGGCGCAAGTTAATAGTCTCTTTGTTGCTTGAGCAAAACACCATCAACCAGCCTATGATCAGGTGCAAAGGTCGATTTGTGAGTGGGAAACGAACCATGAGACCAGGCGATAGCGACGGAGCAGTTAAGACGCGAACAATCTCCGGCGAAGCTGGGAATTCTTATCCTTCGGCGTCTCCTGCGCCTTCGGATGAAGCTCTGATTCATAAGGCTAAAGACAAGAAGATCTGTGTCTCACCAGCCGTGCTCGCGGCCGCCTCAAATCATGAAGAGGATCTGTTCCGATCTTTGCGGACCGCACCTGGGGGTCTCACGCAATCGGAGGCTGAAGCGCGAACGCGGACGAACGGCCCCAACGAGGTGGCCCCAGAGCGCCCGCAGAGCTGGGTAATGCGACTGCTGAAGATCATACGTAACCCACTAGTGATTCTGTTGTCGGCTCTATCGACCATTTCTTTCGCCACCGGCGACGCTCGTGCCGGAACGGTCATGGCGGGGATGGTAGTGCTCAGCGTTGCGCTTCGCTTCTGGCAGGAAGCCCGGGCAGACGCCGCTGCCACGAAGCTTAAGGCCATGATTCATGTGACGGCCACGGTGTTTCGAGACGGCAACGCCAAGGAGATGCCGCTCCGCGACTTGGTTGAAGGGGACATCATCAAGCTTTCCGCAGGCGATATGATCCCGGGAGATGTCCGAGTCATCTCTTCGAAAGATTTGTTCGTTAGCCAAGGCACCCTGACCGGGGAGTCGCTTCCGGTGGAGAAGTTCCACGACCCCGAATCGAAAGTCGTGACCTCGCCGACAGAGCTCAGGAACATCTGCTTCATGGGTACAAGCGTGCAAAGCGGCACGGCCACCGCAGTCGTGGTGGTGACGGGACTTCGCACCTATCTCGGCAGCATGGCAGACTCGATCGCCGCCGAGGCGCCACCTACCAGTTTCGATCAGGGCCTCAGCCACTTCACGTGGCTCATGATCGAGTTCATGGCTGTGATGGTCCCGCTGGTGTTCTTCATCAACGGATTCTCCAAGCACGACTGGAAAAGCGCCTTTTTCTTCGCCATGGCCGTGGCCGTGGGCTTGACCCCCGAGATGCTCCCCATGATTGTCTCTGTTTGCCTTTCAAAGGGGGCGATCGCATTGAGCCGCAAGAGGGTGATCGTCAAGCGTCTCAATGCTATTCAGAATTTTGGAGGCATGGACGTGTTGTGCACCGATAAGACGGGCACACTCACGGAGGACCGAGTCGTCCTCCAGCGGCACTGTAACGTTGCAGGCCAGGAGACCGACGAAGTTCTCTTCGATGGCTACCTCATCAGCTACTTCCAGACGGGACTCAAAAATCTGCTCGATAGGGCTATTCTTGATTGCACTGAATTCCGTCAGCAGATGCTGGTCAAAAAATACAAGAAGCTGGACGAAGTTCCTTTCGACTTTACGCGGCGCATGATGTCTGTACTGGTTCAGAATCCTGAGGGCAAATCGATTCTTCTCACCAAAGGCGCTCCCGAAGAAGTCTTTCACCAGTGCTCTCATTTTGAACTCAACGGGAAGCTCTCGCTGATGGATCCGAAGCTGATGTGCGGGCTGAGAGAAGAGTACGAGAGCCTCAGCAACGATGGTTTCAGAGTTCTGGCGGTGGCAACGAAAGAGCTGGTTGGCAAAGGATCATGCTCAAGAGATGACGAATGCGATCTCGTGCTGAGAGGATATGTCGCTTTTCTTGACCCACCTAAGAAAAGCGCGGCTCAGGCAATCGAAGCGCTTCACAATCATGGCGTGACAGTGAAAATCCTCACCGGAGACAACCAGTTAATAAGCCGGAAGGTGTGTGGGGATGTCGGGCTCTCGGCCGATCCGATGCTTCTGGGGGAAGACGTAGAAAAAATGTCAGACGAAGAACTGGGCAAAGCGGCAGAAAAGGCGACCCTGTTTGCCCGGCTTTCTCCTGCCCACAAGCAGCGCATCGTCCGGGTCCTCAGAGAAAACGGACACGTTGTAGGATTTATGGGAGACGGAATTAACGACGCACCTGCATTGCGCGCCGCAGACATTGGCATTTCGGTAGATACGGCTACAGACATCGCCAAGGAGTCGGCGGACCTGATCCTGTTGGAAAAGGACCTTATGGTACTCGAAGGCGGCGTGATGGAGGGCCGTAAAGTATTTGCCAACATCATCAAATACATCAGGATGGGAGCGAGTTCCAACTTCGGAAACATGTTCAGCGTACTGGGGGCGAGTGCCTTTCTCCCTTATATTCCGTTGGCGCCGATCCAGGTATTGACCAACAACCTGCTGTACGACTTTTCGCAAGTGCCCATACCCACCGACGACGTGGATGAGGAACAAGTGACACGGCCGCGGCCCTGGAACATCAAGGAGATCAAGCGATTCATTCTATACATCGGGCCGATTAGCTCAATCTTCGACTACACCACATTCTTCGTCATGCTTTATCTGTTTAAGTGCTGGGACCCGTCGCGCGCCCCGGTTTTTCAGACGGGCTGGTTCGTCGAGTCGCTGATGACACAAACACTGATCATTCACGTGATTCGGACCAATAAGATTCCCTTCATACAGAGCCGGGCGAGTTGGATGCTGACGGCGACAACCTTCTCGATTATGGCCCTGGGAGCATGGTTGCCCTATTCGCCGATCGCTTCTTCCCTGGGCCTGGTACATCTACCTTCGATGTACTGGCCAATTTTGATGGTCACGCTGCTTAGCTACATGGGTCTCACCCAAACCATCAAGTTCTGGTTGCTCAAAAGAAGTTGGATCTGACGCCGAACGCAGGCATGATGCAGCAGCAGATCCCTCACCCTTTAGCTGTCGGTGTCTGTCCTCTGCATTGTCCCCAGACGAACAAATGACCTTTTGCGTGACAATCTCCGATCTCAGAAGCTGCGATCACCTTCTGAGCCCGCAATTAGGAGAATTGGAATCATTTCCGTCTGTGCCGTTTTCATCAATACCACCATATCCAGAAGGACGCTCATTTCCGCAACTATCCGGTCAACGGGTTTTGTCTGTCCAGCTTTCGACAGCCTCCAACAGGAACAGGGCAGCTAGTTTGCCGGTTGAGTTCAGCAAGACCATATGCTCGGCATGAATCTCAGCGTTCGCCGCAATCACGCGCTGGGTGCTTAGCTCACGAGCCTTGAACCGGACTATGAACGTTTTGTCAGTCATGGCGTAGGTACCTGGGGCAGGCTCGCCAACTCAGCGCTCGTCTTTGTGTCCCTTGCGACGATTTTTCTGGGACCAGAATCCTTTTAGCGTCTCGTAGGTCCAGAGAAGCTCTCGCGTGGCGATGATCTCTAAATCAGTCTTGATCGCACCCTCAGACGCATCGCTAAGGTTTTTTCTCCAGTCAACCAGGGCCAGGAGTCTCCAACGCTCGTTCTCAAAATCCTCTTCCAGGTCAAAGGTCATCGCTATCTCTGGGCGCTCCTCTCAGAGACACACTCCGCAAGAGCCTGCAAGCGAGCCAATGGGCCAGCGGCGTGGTTTGCATGCGTGAGAAACTTGATAAACAGTCTACTTCTGGCGGATGTCCCCGTATGGTCAAAATTGATCACTTCGGAGGCAATTCAGCCACTTTTCCTTTGGCGGTCGCGATGCTTGGCCCTTCCGGAACCTATTGTCGTAATATGCGGGCGAACTGGCACCGTGGCATCGACCATTTTCCCTATCTCCAGGAGAAGCTCAGCCGGCGGCACAGGTTTCAGCAGCAAATGAAATTCGTAACCCCGAGCGCGGGCGTCTTCTATTAAACCCAGGGTGGCAGGGTGCCCCGAAAAGAGAAGGATCTTGCACTCGGGGTATTGCGCTCGCATCTTCATCGCTAAATCAATCCCGGAAATACCCGGCATCGTAACATCCGATACGAGTAAATCTGGAGCCTTCGACCGGGCAGCGGCCAGGGCCTCCAGTGGACTGGTGAAGAACCTGGCGGAGAACCCGTTCATCTGCAATATGGCGGCGAGAGTGGATGCGATGACAGGTTCATCATCCACGACGAAAATCTGTGTGGCAGGATCGGACAACACATAAGTCCTCTTCCGAATGTTTTTTCGTGAATTGCGAAAGCGCTGCAGGCGGCAGGGGAACACGCGCGGGCGTTTTGAGTAGCCTCGGAACCGCTTTGCACCGGGAGGGTATGTAAGACATTATGTTCCTTGCCCGGGTCCGCTTACTGGTCAAATTTGCTCACATGAGTGGGCGCCAGGCCAGCACGATAAGAGCAATTTGCTTTGATCACAATCTACCCTCAAAGCCTGACATTGTGAGCAATTGGGAACATACCCCGCGGCCGATCGGTGTTTATATCTCGAGAATGGTAAAGAAGAGCAAGGCCTCAATGACAGCCGGACGGGCAACCGTTGCCAGCATTCATAAGGAGATGCAGAAGCCAAGATTGACGGCGTCAGTTCGCAGTGCAGAGGGACATCAAGCCGCGCCGGTCGCGAAGCAACCGCGCACCGGTTCTGGGAAAGCGCAAGTTTCTAAATCTGGGGCGCAAAGAGTAAAAGCTCTGTAGAAGAGGCGGAGTGTTGGCTGGCGGCATCGTCACCGGTTCCTCCTGCGCCCCGTCGCGAAAAGGGCGCCACGAGTCATGCGAGCGGCTTCAGTCGTGAAGAATCACATTGAGCAGCGTTTTGTGAACCCGGATGCGACCGTTGTATTCAATAAAGCCGAGCTTACGAAAGCGATTCATAAAGAAACTAACGCGGGACCGAGTGGTGCCGATCATTTCCGCAAGAGTTTCCTGGGTGATCTCCGGAATCAGTGATTCCGGTTCACCCGGCTTGCCAAACTCCGCCAGCAACAAGAGAACCCTCGCCAAACGCTTTTCACTGGAGTTGAAAAGCTGATCGATAAGGTCGGCCTGGGTTCGCATGCTGCGGACCAGCAGAAATCTCAGGAACAGATCGGAGAAGGCCGATTCCTCGTGCATGACGCGGACCATTTCGTCTCGCTGGATTTCCAGTACTTTACAAGCGGTGATGGCCGTGGCAGTTGTCATGTGCAGCCCACCCATGGTCGCCAGCGACTCCTCTCCAATGAAGTCGCCCGTAGTGAGAAGCGTAATGGTGGCTTCTTTGCCATTTTTCGAAACAACCGTCAGCTTTGCGCGCCCGCGTTGAAGATAGAAGAGAGAGTCAGCGAGATCACCTTGAGAGAAAAAGGTCTCCTTTGGTTTCAATTGGACGATTCTTCTGCCCAGGCCGGCTTCAGCGAGAAATGCGGGAGCGTCGAATGCAGGTTTCTTAAGCTCGGCCATCTCGATCGTCCCTTCCAAAAGGAAGCTACGCCGCCGACGCGCAACTCCTAAGAGCGTGCCCGGGGTGCTGATTTAGTAAACTGCGAGGCCTCTGTTCCTATTGTAGGCCAGGCGCCGTTGCGGCGGCTTTGCTTGGAGATCGAGGTGTGTACGGAACGTTGACCCACCCTGTTGTGGGAACCTCAGCGTTCCGTGTCACCCCTGTTTCGGTCTATTTGTCCGGTCTATTTAACGGTGGCCGTTGCCGTGGCTTTCACTCTGGGCTCCAGCGCTATGTTCACCGGCTCCGTCATGTCCCGCATTGCCCACGTGGCCATGGCTATCCCGTGCTTCGTTCGCGTGGAACTGCTTGAACGCCTGTTCCCCGCGTGCGGGCATCGGTCCGACGTAACCATGTCGAGGATCGTAGCGATTATCCACGTGCCCATAAAAGCCGCGAGAACCGTGATACCAGGGGCCCGTTCCGATGAACACCCCGCCACTGAACCAATCGGGCCCATAGTAGCCGTAGGGAGAACAACTATACGGAGTATAGTCGTAATACCCGTAGGGACACACAGGTGCGGCTCCAATGCTAATGGAAACCTGGGCCGGTGCTGCCGTTGCGCCGCTGAACAACGCAACCATGAAAGCCGCTAGAACAAAGATATCGAGATATTTCGGGTGAGCCATAGTTCCTCCTCGGTGCTTCGTCTTGCGGCACCGATTGATTCAGACCAGCGTTTTCAGCCCCCGGTAGCCCGTTGTCTGACCGGGGGCTGCTCCACTACATACCCATCGTTGCGCCAGGGTATGCCCGAAGCTCATGGATAAGACGTCTGGCAGAAGATGGAACCTCTACCTGGCCGTCCAATATCTCTTGGCTGGTCACATTGGCTCCATACTGGACCTGATCCCCGCTCTTGTCTGCCTGAACCACA
Organism: uncultured Acidobacteriaceae bacterium; assembly: GCA_963826875.1. GTDB lineage: Bacteria > Acidobacteriota > Terriglobia > Terriglobales > Acidobacteriaceae > PALSA-350. The sequence continues at coordinate 310,213 of CAWGYP010000011.1, forward strand.
GCACCATCCAGGCTGATCCCGGCAAAAATACCCTTGCTGCGGGAATAGGAGAGAATCTCCGCATTCAACTTCAGGTCTGTTCCCGCTGCAGCACTCCGGCCCACAGGGCCTGCCGCTACTGAGGCGTCCGCCCCAAGTTTGAACTTGTCGCTAAGCAGGCTATGCAAGGCATGATCGTTCATGAACAGCATAATGAGATCCGTGGAAGAGCCACCAATCTGGTACCCTACGCTCCCTCCCTCGATGGCGAGGAACATCGGAGCACTCCATCCGTGCGCCGTGCGGCAGGTCACAACTCCGCGGCCGTAGCTGCCTCCAAAGATGAAAGCAAACTTCTTATCCCCAGGGATGACGGCAATACACTTCGCCGAATCCAACAGATCATGCGGTATGCCCTTATCGGGCGTATCCATGATCTCCTTGAAGACCTGGCCAGCTTTTTGCATGCGATCATTGTCGTTCTGCTGGTCGGATGCTCGTGCAATCGGGCCCGCAAGCAAAAGAATTGTTGAAAAAATCAGAAGATGCTTAACCATACAATTGTCCTCTTTCATGGTGAACCGCCCTGCCTGGAGATGGGCTCATCCATTCACTGACTCGATGAGTACCAGGCTTTATCGATGACTTGTATCTTTTTCTAAGGGCGTTTGGCGGGCACTGCAAACGAACCCAGCCGCAAGAGGCGCCCGGAACACTGAGGGGACCCTCATCCACTCAGCCGAAGCGACGAGCAAAGCCAATTCGTTGAATCGACCACCCACTCCCTCTCAGATACTAAGCGAAGCGTTCAGTCGAATACTGAGCACAATTGACCAGGGCATCCCGCTTAATTCGCACCTGGTCCCTGCCGCATCCATCGTGTTGTCAGGCCCCGGGAAGCCTTCAGGTCCGTCAGTTGCTAGGCGCTTTGATGCGCGATTCAAGTACCCGGCGACGGAGATTTGTGAGCTCATCGGAGGGTGCCATGGTGGTCAACCGGGTAAAGGTTACCGTTCAGGCTTGCTTTACCGCCAAAAGTACACGACGGATCAGCCTCTGTAGTAACGGTTCTGCTCCGTGACGTATCGAAACAACAAGTTACGCGGTGGCTACAGAGAGGCCACCTACATGCACTGTTTAGGGGGAGTGAGCGATGCTGCTCCTCTTTCAGGTTCCCTGAACTAAGTCGGCCCATCTGAAGTTCTCCCTAATCTTAGCGACTGACAGCCTTAGGAGGGTTGACATATGTTTGCTCGTAATGTTTCGTTTCATCTGAAGTCCAATATGCTTACGGATTACACCCGAACGTTTGACAAGGAGATTCTTCCGCTGCTTCGCAAGCAGAACGGCTTTAAGGATGAAATTACATTCTCTGGTCCTACCGAACGGGACGTGACTGCCATCAGTCTGTGGGACAACAAAGCCAGCGCAGACACTTACAACACCAATTCTTACCCCGAAGTGTTGAAGACGATGGCGAGATTTATCGAAGGAACACCCACAGTTCACACTTCAGATGTTGTGAACTCGACCTTCCATAAGATCGCCGTTCACGCAACAGCATAGAATCCGTAAACATTGAACACGGGGAAGGCGGTCAATCCCGCCTTCCCGGCTGATGATCAAACGCTACCCCGACGGTGTCTGAACCTGGTTCGTGCGGTCTTGCATGGCGGAACATCCCCGGAAAGACTCCCAACCGGTGAATGCTGTCATGACCCGTTCCGCCTCAGCCGTAATCGTAAGAAGAAGCACTTCAGCCGGCCTGACTTAGTTCAGTAGCCTGAAAAGTGTGTCTGCACAAGATCTTTCCTCGCCTCCAGCCTTAGCAATGCTCCAGCCGAGCACCAGATCCAGGTATGCAACGGCACCAGATGGAGCATCTATGAACTTGCAACAGGAATGCGATGTCAGCAATCCCTCGTCCGACCAAACGGGCATTGTGTGGAGCGAGCGCAGCTTGACCACGCAGTGCGCAAACCCACAATGTTTTAAAGAGCTGCTCTATCTTCGCGAGGGAAGGCTCGAGTTGCTCGAATTGGAGCCACACGTGGCCGATCAGCCCCTGCCAGACGATGACGCATTCGCGATGAGGAACCTACCCATCAAGTGTTTTTGGCTTTGTGGTGAGTGCGCGATCACTTATATCGTAAAGCGTTGGACACCCTCCGGTCTTGTCGTGGCTCTCCGCAGCCAGAACCCAGAAGGCAGCCATCCCGATCTGGCTGCTCGTACAGTCAACACCGGAACAGCGACGCCACTTCCGCCGTTACGAACCGTCGCGCCCATGCGCATCGGTCGGGCATCGGCTCCATCGGCGCGCCTCGCTTACGCAGCGGAGGAAGCTTCCTGGGTCCAAAGCCAGGCTACCCCCAAAGACCCTAGCCATAGCAGGCTCCGAAAGACGGGGACAGGCGCTGCGGTCAAATATGGGGAAAATGGATATTCAGCTTATAGCAAATGAAGAGAAGCAGGATCGCGCCGAGGGTAGAAAAGATGAGGCCGGCAGGATGATATCGTTCGTCTCTCGGGCGCGAAAACATATGGGTCACGGCGCCGCCGATGACCGAACCGATGATGCCGAGCACGATTGTCCAGAAGATCGGTAGGTGCACGTGCATTACCGATTTCGCAATGACTCCCGAGATTAGCCCAATCAAGAGATACCAGATCAAGTGAAACATGCCTGCCCTCCAGCGATTGCCTTCAGAACCTCGCCGAGTATAGTCCAGGGATGGACAATTAACCAGACTTTCCTATCGACTATACCGAAGGAACAGATACCAATGCGGAGACCGGCTCCGCTGACGACCACCTCAGAAAGAGCGCGGCAGATGATTTCGGAGTCTCGGCTGAGAGTGTATAAAGACGGCCCACAGGCATCCTAAGTATTCTCCGTCGACGAGTACTTTTGCTTTTCCGGACCCAATTCTGGAGCGGCTAAGAAGGCTTTCGACAGAAACTCCGAAAGCCTCTAGCTTAATAAACCGTTGTTTTATGGTGGTGTGAGCAAAACTGCACAGAGTTCGGATCTTCGCTGGAACATACTTGCAGGTGAGTTCCGGTGAAGCTTCCGGCCCGCAATTTGCTTCCCAGCCGGCATCCGGGCGTGTGTTAGCCGATAGGACTCGGCAATAAGCTCTATCTCGCAAGATATAGCCCGGCCAGCAAATGGCGCAGTTCCTTCGCTATCTCCCAGTCAACAGTTCCCCCAGCTCTCCACCCGTTTCCATCACGGTGGAGACAACGAGAACAGGCGGATCCTACCGTGAAGGCGAACACAAAGAACTCCGAACCCAAGCCGGCGCCCAGCAATGATCTTAAGTCGTTGCCTATGTCTGAATTACAGACCAGGCTGAACTCCTCTCCGGACGGGCTCAGCCAGGCCGAGGCGCAAAAACGGCTAACGCAATATGGTCCCAACGAGATCGCAGAAAAGAAAACGAACGAAATCCTGAAATTCCTGACCTATTTCTGGGGTCCTATTCCCTGGATGATTGAGGCAGCAGTGATTCTGTCGGGGGTTGTCCGGCACTGGATGGACTTTTTCATCATCCTGCTTCTGCTTTGTTCGAACGCCGTAGTCGGATTCTGGGAAGAACACCAGGCAGGCAATGCCATCGCCGCCCTCAAGGCCAAGCTGGCAGTCAATGCGCGGGCCAAGCGAGACGGAAAGTGGACGAACCCGAAGGCCAGCGAACTGGTGCCGGGAGATGTAATCCGTCTGCGCTTGGGAGACATTATCCCTGCAGACGCTCGCCTGTTGGCAGGCGATCCGGTGGAAGTAGATCAGTCTGCCTTGACCGGGGAATCTTTGCCCGCCACACGCAATCCCGGCGAAGCAGTCTTTTCCGGGTCGATCCTCCGCCAGGGTGAAATCGACGCCATGGTCTACGCCACGGGCACGAACACTTACTTCGGCAAGACTGCCCAACTCGTCCAGGAAGCTCATACCGTGAGCCATTTTCAGCGTGCCGTGTTGAAGATAGGCGATTACCTGATCGTGCTCGCGGTAGCTTTGGTGGTGCTGATTGTCGCGGTCGCCATTTTCCGCGGGGACCCGATCCTCAACACGCTGGAGTTTGCCCTGATCCTGCTGGTGGCCGCGATCCCTGTAGCCATGCCTACGGTACTGTCGGTGACGATGGCTGTGGGCGCCCGTCTTCTGGCGAAGAAAGAAGCGATTGTGACCCGGTTGTCGGCAATCGAGGAACTCGCCGGCGTGGATGTGCTGTGCTCGGACAAGACGGGCACCCTGACCCAGAACAAGCTGACCCTGGGCGATCCCTTCAGCGTAGACAATATTCCGGCCGATCAAGTGATTCTCTGGGCCGCGCTGGCGTCGCGCGCGGAAGACAAGGACACGATCGACCTCGCCGTTATCGGCGGGGTAAAAGACGATAAGGCGCTGAAGACCTACCAGGTGCTCCATTTCCAGCCGTTCGATCCGGTGCACAAGCGCACCGAAGCCACAGTGAAAGCAGCAGATGGAAAACAATTCTTCGTGGCCAAGGGAGCTCCGCAGGTCGTTCTGCAGATGTCGACCAACGCTGATGAGGTAAAAACCGCGGTGGAGAACGCCGTCAACGGTTTCGCGGGGCGTGGCTTTCGCTCGCTGGGCGTAGCCCGGGCGGATGAGCAACGCAAGTGGAAATTTGCCGGCGTGCTGCCCTTGTTCGATCCACCACGTGAGCAGGCGAAAGCAACCATCGCCAGCGCTCGACAGATGGGTGTGAACGTCAAGATGGTAACGGGCGATCAGTTGGCCATCGCCCAGGAGACCGCGCGGCAACTGGGAATGGGCACCAACATTCTTGACGCCAGCGGGCTGGGCGACACCAAGCACCATGAGACGGCGCAATCCGCTGAGGCCATTGAGAATGCGGATGGCTTCGCCCAGGTCTTCCCCGAACACAAATTTCATATTGTGGATGTGCTGCAGCAACGGGGCCACATCGTAGGCATGACCGGCGACGGAGTGAACGACGCTCCGGCGCTTAAAAAAGCTGATTGCGGTATAGCCGTTTCAGGCGCCACGGACGCGGCGAGGGCCGCAGCATCGATCGTCCTGCTGGCCTCCGGCCTCTCTGTGATCATCGACGCGATCAAGGAGAGCCGTCGCATCTTCCAACGGATGAACAGCTACGCCATCTATCGCATCGCTGAAACGCTGCGCGTTCTGTTGTTCATGACGCTGTCGATCCTGGTGTTTAATTTCTATCCGGTGACCGCGGTGATGATCGTGATGCTGGCGCTGCTCAATGACGGAGCCATCCTTTCGATCGCCTATGACAACGTCCATTACAAAGACAAACCCGAGGCCTGGAACATGCGCCTGGTGCTTGGTGTCTCTACGGTGCTGGGCGTTATCGGGGTGGTGGCCGCATTTGGGCTCTTCTATCTCGGCGAGCGCGTCTTTCATCTCGACCGCTCGCACATCCAGACGTTGATGTACCTGAAGCTATCGGTGGCCGGGCATCTGACGATTTTCCTTACGCGGACCCGCGGACCGTTCTGGTCTATACGCCCGGCGAAGATTCTGTGGATCGCGGTACTCGGCACACAGACTCTGGCGACCCTGATTGCAGTCTACGGATTGTTTATGACGCCTCTTGGATGGAAGTGGGCGGGCTTCGTTTGGGGCTATGCTTTGGTTTGGTTTGTTATCAACGACCGCGTGAAACTGCTCGCTTACCGGATCCTGGACCCAACCAAACCCGCATTGCTGACCAGAAAGCCTATTGACTTCAATGCCCAGATTGCTGCACGTGCCTACGAACTTTACCAGCAACGCGTCCGGGGCGAAAGCCAGCAGGATCAGGATTGGCTTGAGGCCGAGCGCGAGGCACGGAGCGGCCAGCCAGCCCGTGGAGAACCCGCAGTGGTGTCCTGATGAGTTTCACTCATCGACCAGGCCAAAGCGACGCAAGGAGCTGCGTTCGATCCGCAAACAGTCAGCACACTAACTTCTAAGCGCATTCGCACCGAAATAGAGAGGAACCATCCGAATGACCCCGAACGAGCAAGCAGTCGTTGATAAGGAAGAGAGCCCAATCTCCCTAAGCCAGTGCGTTGCCAAGACCGCTTCCGCGGAGTTCATTTTCGATGTGAACTTGTCGACCGCTGTTGCCGCCAATGGTAAGCGCGAACTAAAGGCTCCACTTCCTCACGGTCCGCTCGCGCCAGACATGCTCGACAAGATGAACCGCTACTGGCGCGCAGCCAACTATCTTTGTATCGGCCAAATCTATCTTTTCGAAAACCCCTTGCTGCGAGAGCCGCTCAAAGCGGAGCAGATCAAGCCGCGGTTGCTCGGGCACTGGGGCACGTCTCCGGGGCAAAACCTCATTTACATTCATCTCAATCGCCTCATCAAGGCGCATGATGCGAACTTCATTTACATCGCCGGTCCCGGACACGGTGGACCCTCGCTCAATGCCAACTCCTATCTTGAAGGCAGCTACACCGAAGTGCATCCGGAAATCACTCCCGATGAGAACGGCATGCGGCTCCTCTTCAGGAAGTTCTCGACGCCAGGTGGCGTGCCCAGCCATTGTGGCCCCCATGTTCCTAATTCCATGCACGAGGGCGGCGAACTCGGCTACTCGCTGGTCCACGCATTTGGAGCGGCCTTCGACAATCCAGATCTGGTCGTTGCCTGCATCATTGGCGACGGAGAATCTGAAACCTGCCCGCTCGAAGGGAGCTGGAAGGGAGTTAACTTCCTCAACCCGGTGGGCGATGGCGCCGTGCTTCCCATATTGCACCTCAATGGTTACAAGATTTCCGGCCCGACCGTGCAGGGACGCACCAGCGACGAAGACTTGAAGGCCCTATATATCGGACGCGGTTACAAACCTTACTTTGTCGAAGGAGACGATCCTGAAACCGTGCATCAGCTTTTGGCGGGAACGCTGGACGATTGCTATGCGGAAATTCAAGCTATTCAACGCGAGGCTCGCAGGGATGGCTTCAAGAAGCAGCCCATCTGGCCTATGATCGTCCTGCGCACACCCAAGGGTTGGACTTGCCCTAAGGAAGTGGACGGGATTCCCATTGAAGGAACCTTCCGCGCTCACCAGGTACCTCTGGCCACCGTTCGGGAAAACCCCGAGCACCTGAAGATCCTCGAAGCATGGATGAGGAGTTACCGCCCGCAAGAGCTTTTCGACAAGAATGGCAAGTTTATCGAAGAGCTCGCCGAACTCGCTCCGCATGGCAATTGGCGAATGGGTGGTAATCCTCACGTCAATGGCGGCCGGTTGCTGACAACGCTCGCGTTGCCCGACTTTGGTGACTTTGCGCTGGAGATCCCCGGTCCCGGCCAGGTCGTCGCGGAAGCTCCGCGCAAGCTGGGAGATTTCTTTGCCCAGGTCTTCCGGCTAAACCCGAACAACTTTCGCATGTTCTGCCCGGATGAAACGGACTCGAATCGCTTAGGCTCTGTCCTTGAAGCGACCAAGCGCTGCTTTATGGCTGAGACCGTCTCCATCGATGAGAACCTCAGCCCCGACGGGCGGTTGATGGAGGTGTTGAGCGAACATTGCTGCCAGGGATGGCTGGAAGGTTATTTGCTGACTGGGCGCCACGGCATGTGGTCTTCTTACGAAGCCTTTGCGCAGGTCGTTGACTCCATGCTGACGCAACACGCCAAGTGGCTGGAACAGTGCCTCGATTTCCCCTGGCGCAAACCGCTCGCATCCTTGAACGTGCTTTTGACCAGCCACGCATGGCGCAACGATCACAATGGCTTCAGTCATCAGGCGACCGGCTTTGTCGACAATGCACTCGCGCGCAGGAGCGAAACCATCCGCGTGTACTATCCGCCGGACGGCAATTGCCTGCTCAGTGTCTTCGACCACTGTATGCGGAGCCGAAACTACGTCAACATCGTGACCTGCGGCAAGCAGCCCCAGCTGCAGTGGCTGACCATGGACGAGGCCCGCGAGCATTGCTCACGAGGCGCATCGACCTGGAAGTTCGCTACGAACGACGATGGCGGAGAACCGGATGTTGTGATGGCTTGCGCCGGAGATGTACCGACCATTGAAACCTGCGCGGCGGCATGGCTTCTACAGAAGCATGTTCCCGGCATTAAGGTACGCGTCGTCAACGTGGTCGACTTAACAGCCCTGATGATGCCTGATAACCATCCTCATGGGATGGACAACATGTCGTTCAACGCACTCTTCACCGAGCATGCGCCCGTCATGTTTGCCTTCCACAACAACCGGTGGCTCATTCACAGCATGGTCCACGGACGTTCCAATGAAGGCCGATTCCACGTGCGGGGCTACATGGACCGTGGAACCACCACCACGCCGTTTGACATGGTCGTTCTCAATGAGATGAGCCGCTTCCATCTTGCTCTCGAGGCACTCAAACACATTCCGCGGCTGCGTATTGAAGCCTCAGATGCAATCGATCTGTTCAACCGCAAGTTGTTCGAGCACCACGAATATATCCGGCAACACCTGGAGGATATGCCGGACATAAGGAATTGGCATTGGACCGCCGATTTCAGTGAACCGAGTGCCCCCCCGCCCTTGGCTAAGGGACATCCGCGCGCGGCTTTATTTACGAATAGCTAACGGGAGATAGGGGGAGACCCTTGGGGAAAAGCAGAGAAAAGCAGGACAGCAGGCGGAACTGACCCTAAAGAAAAGCGCGTTGGAGTGCGCCAAAGATGAGAGTCTCCATTAGGGTCAGTCTGTCCTGCTTTTCTCCACGACCGAATCGGGCTTGATGCCGCGGTCGCGTAACGTGTCCTGAGCGACGCTGACGTAGATTGCCCATCGCTGATTCTCACCGCCATCGGCATACAGCGACCTCAGCGCCATACCTCGCAGGCGAAGGAGTTCCTCGTCGGAGGCTTCGCGGCACATTTCACTCCACATTTTGACCGGCGGGGGGATCATGCGCGGAAGTCTATCAGAGCGAGGCCGACATGTCAGTCGCTACTTGCCGGTCGCGGAATTCATCTGCATCGCTTGAGTGGCTCTGAGAAGGATATCCCTAAGTGTCGTTTTGTCCTGCGGGCTCAGAACGGCGACGAAGGGGAGTGGCTCGAAGAGACGCTCCAACAATCGGCCGCGAAACGTCTCTCCGGCCTTCGTCAATGCGATCAGTTTGACCCGGCGATCTTTCGGATTGCTCTGGCGTTCAATCAGTCCGCGCTGCTCGAGCCTGTCCACTAGCCCAGTCACATTGGAGTCATGACAGTGCAGGCTGCGTGCAAGCGAGACCATGGCTGCGGATTGCCCAGGTTCAAGTGAGCAAAGAAGGTCGCCTTGAGCAGAAGTGAGGTCAAACTCGGCCCAAACTCCAAGTAAAGTACTCTCGTCCGCTCGCAGCAGGCGCAGAAGCAGAGTCCAGGCTTCTCTGCCTGGATCAGCTCTCGATGGGCGTTGTTTGTCTGAGACAAACTTTGTAGTTCGGCCTGCATGCACACTTCCATGATGGGCCATGATGCTTGGCCATGTCGATACTTGACACTATGGAGTATCGACCACATATACTATGTTCGCCGGCAATCATTGGACCTACGGCGACGGTGATTCTCAGGGGGATGCATGAGCAATCGAGAAGCAACAGCAGTGCGCGCCTCGGGCACAAAGAGAGCCTTGGCCACACATGTGATCGGGATCGGGGTTGGCTTGTTCCTGGGAGGAGCCGGGGTTTTGAAGCTCCTCGACTATGCCAAATTCGCAAACTATTATGCGGACGCCGGTCAATCGCGTTGGGTGTTTTACGGTTCGGGAGTGATCGAAATCCTGGCTGGTGTGGCCATGCTTGTGCCACGTACCCGGCTCTATGCGGCATGGTCTTTGCTCGGGATGATCTTTCTCATCTGCTGGAAGCCGTGGTCGGTACACGAGATGTTCTTCCTTGTGTCGCAAACTGTGGCGATCACGCTGCTAATCGTACTTGTCTGGCTCTTGGGTTCACGGCGAGGAACGGTGGGGCCTGGCGGGGTAAACGAAGGGCTGGACGCCCGAGCGGATGAGCCCAGAAGGAGTTGACGTCAGAACAACTTGCGGGAACGCCCAGCTTCCGGCGGAATGAGCACCGGAAGCCCTCAATGCGTGGTTAGGAACGTTTGCGAGCGGGGGCCTACTTTCCTGGCTTCGGGGGAAAGCTCTTGAACATTTTTGCAATGTCGCCATCTAGCTGCTTGGTGTTTCTGGCGTCATTGGTGGAGAGGTTTTCGGTTGCGAGACCGCGCCACAGGATCTGCTTTGAGCTGCCCTCAAACAGATCGATCACAAGATTGCCGACGTTATGATCGGTGGTCGTCGTGGTGGCTATCCCGGATCCGAAACCAGGTCCCCAGCCGCCGCCCCATCCCCAGCCGCCCCATCCCCAGCCACCACCCCAGCCGCCGCCGAGTCCGTCGTACATGGTTTGGATTTCCTGCTGGTCATGGATGTTGTCAGTAGCAAAGACAGTTACGGAACCTCCCGTGGCCGCCAGCGTCCAACCCTTCGCCTGGAGTTGCTGATTGACCGCATTCTGCACTCGTGTGACAAAGAAGGGGTCCGTAGTCTTAACCTTGCCCCAGGAATAGGTTTTGTACTGCGAGAAGTCGGCCGTGTGGTTGTAGTCCGTTTGCACATTACCAGCGAAGGCAGTTGCCGTGCCCATCAGGGCTGCGGCCAAAAGTGCTGTCTGTATATAGCGTTTCATAGCTTTCCTCTTTACTTGTTGAGATTGTTCAGGGTGTCTTGTTGGAATTGCTGTGCGAGGCGCCTCCAACGTCCAAAGTGAAGATATTGCCGAAACTCAGTGAAAAGATATAAGTGTTACTACACGATGGTTGTGCGGTTCCACATGGCCGTTCTGCCCTCTATGGATGCTGGCGGCCGGACGATTGGACCGATCTTACGGACTTTCGGAATGGATCGCTCGCGGGCGGAATCTCATCTGGTGATCGACGGCTCAGATCGGCCGCCCTATTCGTGGGACTTAAAGGAGACATCACTATGCGTATCTTTGTGACCGGGGCACCGGGATTTATCGGTTCGGCGCTTGTTCCGGACTTGATTCAGGCGGGCCATCAAGTGCTGGGGCTGACACGATCAGAGGCCGGCGCCCAGGCTCTGCGAGCAGTGGGGGCCGAGGTGAAGCATGGCAACATCGAGGACCTCGACAGCCTGCGCGATGGAGCGGTCAAATCGGACGGGGTCATTCACCTGGCCTTCAATCACGACTTCTCGCAGTTCCAGAAAAACTGCGATGATGATCGCAAGGCAATCGAGGCGATTGGCGAGGTGCTGCTGGGCTCGAGCCGGCCTTTCGTGATCACCTCGGGTACCGCGATCGCGGCCAATGTGGACGGCAAGCCATCGACGGAAGACGGACCGACCGCTGCGTGGAACCCGCGCGCGGCGTCCGAAGGTGTGGTGAAGGAGTTGGCGGCGCGCGGCGTGAACACCTCCGTGGTCCGGCTGCCGCAGGTACACAACACTCGTAAGCAGGGCCTGATCCCCTACGTCCATCACGTGGCGCGCGAGAAGCGTGTATCGGCCTACATCGGCGATGGCGGCAATCGCTGGCCGGCGGCGCACGTTTCCGATGTGGCGCGGCTGTACCGTCTGGCCTTTGAGAAGGCGGAGCCGGGCGCGGTTTACCACGCGGTCGACGAGGAGGGAATATCGATGAAGGCCATTGCCGAGGCGCTGGGCCGCGGGCTAAAGGTGCCGGTGGTCAGCATCAAGCCCGAGCAGGCTGAGGCACACTTTGGCTGGCTTGCCCGCTTCGCCGGGCATGATATGCCGGCTTCCAGTGCGCTCACGCAACAGAAACTGAAATGGAAGCCAACCGGGCCGGGCCTGATCGCCGACCTGGACGGCATGGAATACACGCAAGCCTGAGTCGAGCCGGTTTTTTCCTCTTTCGCCAAACCAACAACGTTCGGGTGCCCCACCCTTCGCGCTCTTTGCGAAGGGTGGGAGAGACGGAGTGTGCGCACGTCGCGGGAATTGCCAATCATCTGATTGACAAACCAATCAACTGATTGATTAAATGATCTATAGATGGCGGAGTCTCCCAACAACGACTGGTGCCGCGCGCTCCTGAATCCCCAGGATGAGCATGGCAGGCGGCGAACCGCCCTGTTGCAGGCCGCCTTCGATGTAGTCGCAGAGGTGGGGTTTGAAGGTCTACGCACCCGCGCGGTCGCCAATCGCGCCGAAGTGAACATCGCCACCCTGCACTATTACTTTCCTTCCAAGCAGCACCTCATCGAAGGGCTGGCCCAGCTTATTGGTGCAAAATTTGTCACCCTGCATGGCCGGCCGCCGCGCCCTTCCGGGCTTTCCGCCCTCGACCGCCTCCGTCAGGAGTTCTCCGATGGCCGCTTCTACCTCAAACACCATCCGGAAATGTTGCTGGTGTTGCAGGAGTTTGCCCTTCGCGGTAAACGCGATTCAGAAGTGCAAAAGACCGTTGACCAGATGAATGCACACTGGCGCGATGGAATCGAGCGGATGGTCCGGGCGGGTGTAGCCGACGGGACCTTCCGGGATGATATCCCTCCCGCCGAGATGCTCTCCATGTTGATGTCGATCTTTGCCGGTGTTGCCGCATCGGGTACTGCCCAGATCGACGCCATCGAACGAAACACGGAGACTTGGATCCTCTCCGGCAAAGCGAAGAAAAGGCTGCAAAAGCCAATAGGAGCAAAAAAATGAAAAATCGTGCTTTCCATGTAGCAATTATTGGCGGCGGCATGGGTGGACTGTGCCTGGCGAACGGATTGAAGAAGGCAGGAATCAGCGTGGCCGTCTATGAGCGGGACCAGTCCCCGGAGTCACGCCCGCAAGGATATCGCATTCACGTCGATCCCCAGGGCAGCACCGCACTTCACGAATGTTTACCCCAGCACCTGTGGGATCTTTTCTGCTCCACTGGTGGGGACTTTTCGCGGGGCTTCAGCATCGTCACCCAACAACTGCATGAACTCCTCAACCTCGCCCGATCTCAAGCCCGATCTCAAACAAAGATCGGCGCCACAGAAGACACCGTTGCCCGGCATCGGTCCATCAGCCGCATCACCCTGCGGCGCATCTTGCTGGCAGGCCTGGAACATGATGTGCACTTCAACAAGCGATTCCTGCGCTATGAAGAAACATCCAATGGCGCTATCATGACGCATTTTGAAGACGGCAGCAGCGCCCAGGCAGATCTGCTCGTGGCTGCCGACGGCGTCAACTCCGGCGTTCGCAAACAATACCTGCCCCATGCCGAGCCTATAGACACGGGCGTGGTGGGGATAGGCGCCACCATTCCTCTTACCGATGGCGTCATGGCGCTGGCTCCTCATCTGCTGCTCGATGGCCCCGTCATGGTCGTGCCGCCCACGGCTTGCAGCATGTTTATGGCGATGTGGAAGCGTTCCGGAGAGGCTGGCCAAACGCTGCGCCGTCTTGGCATTGAGGGACCGTTGCCCGGCGATGAGGACTATTTGATCCTCGCACTGGGTGGGCGACCGGATTTCTTCGGTCTTGATAACCAGGCTGCATCCATTACCGGTAGTCGGTTGAAAGATGCGCTGCGTCGCACCGTGGCCGGTTGGCACCCCAGTCTTCGCAAGCTCGTCGAAATGATCGACGAGCAACAGGTTTTTCTCAACCATGTGCGCAGTGCACCGCCTCCCGTTCCCTGGGAGTCTACGCAAATCACTTTGTTGGGTGACGCGATTCATAGCATGACGCCCTATCGCGGCGTCGGCGGTAACATCGCGTTGAAGGACGCAGCTTTACTCAGTTCACAGTTGCTGCAAGCGCATCGCGGTGAGAAACTTCTGCTTCACGCAATTGCGGAATATGAAGCCTCCATGCGAGAGTATGCGTTTGCCGCGGTCGCGGACTCGCTCAAAGCGATGAAGCAGTTTACTGGCGAAAAGAAGTATCCCGCTTTTTCGATCTTCAAGACTGGTATGCGCGTGGTAAATGCTATGCCGAAGTTGAAGAGCAAATTGATTCCTGCATAGACAGTTATTGCGTCAAACAGCTGACTCTGTTGGGTGACATCTGACCGCGCGGCTTCTGGCATCGCTTCTTCCTTAAGCCTGAGCTTTGACGTTGCAAGCTATAGGCGCATCCTTCGCCAGAGTGCGGGTTTCGATCGGCGGGAGATTCAGCAGAATCAGGCCGGCGATGGTGATGGCAACACCGAGGCAGGTCAGAAACCCGATCGATTCTCCGGCAAACAATCCCCAGAAAAGACCCCAGAGCGGAAGCAGGTAGGTAACTGCGGTTACATGGGTGGCGGAGACTTGGGAGAGCAAGCGGTAGTAGAGCAGATAGGCGAAGCCGCTTCCAGCGAAGCCGAGCACAGCAATGGCGACGATCGGAGCCAAACGCAAAGAGGAAGGATGAGCTCCGGCAAGAGCGAGAGGCAAGATCATGAGCCCTGCGAGCGTAAGCTGTGTGGTCGCAAGGCCAATGGGATCGAGCCCTTGTAGCTTCGCCTTGGCCATGATCGTCGCGACAGCATAGCCCAGGGCGGCCAGCGAAATCACAATGATGCCGCGGAGAAGGCCTCCCGCTGCGTGGTCAGCAGCCGGATCGCCGGCGTGGCTGACAACCACGACCAGTACGCCCACGAAACCCAGGAAGACGCCGCCGACGGTGAGCAGCGAGGCCCGCGTGCGGTGAACGGCCACGGAAAGAAGAAGAGTCCAGATAGGGGTTGTGGCATTGATCACAGCGGCAACGTTGCTGGGCACAGTGCGCTCGCCCCAGGCGAAGAAGGTAAACGGGAGAGCGTTATTGAACAAGGCAACAGCGATGAGCCATGGCAGCAGGCGGCGCGGCGGCAGCTTGTTGCCGCCGACACGAAGTACAGTCCAGAGCAAGGCTGCTCCCAGCGTGCAGCGTAGGAGCGCTACCCACAGCGGCGGAAACGCCGTGCCTGCGACTCGGATCATAAGGAACGAGACGCCCCACAAGGCCGATAGCAGGAGGATCTGCAGCATGGACTTAGTCGTCATGCCTTAACGATGACACTGCGGTCCGGGGACGTCCAATACTTTGCTGCGATGCGATCGATCAAGATTCCAGATGCGTGCTAAACCACCAGGCGCCAGTTACCCCATTCAATCGTTATGGCGGATTAAAAATCACCCTGTGGAAGAGGTAACGGCTAACTTGCTCATGGCCCTGTCCTTGAGGGCTTCGGCCTCTTTCCTTTGCTACGTTCGGGCTTTTTCCGGCTCCCTTGTAATATGCCTGGTTCTCGTTGATTGGCAGCAACGGAAGTATTGTCCCCCCTGGCGCCTGAAAATAAAGATAGGGGACTGACTCGGGCAGTTCCGATGGTAGATCAATCTTCGTGACGCCGAAATCTAGAATCTTCCGCGCGATTTCCTCCACGTTGTCCGATTTGATTTGCAGCCAGAGCTTTGCCATGATCTCGCTCCTTCACTTCCTCTCCCGTGAGTCCACTCCAATTGCTCAGAAAAATATTTAGAAAGTAGTTCCAGCCGCTCTCGTGCCCTCTTCCACCCTCGTATCTGGTGGGGCGGGCCATTTTCGTGTCACAATTTCGTGAGGTTCGGGTGGCACGCACAGACATGAAGACTGAATATCCGAGCGAAGTAAAGAGGTGGTTCTGCGCATGGACGTTGGCGATCCTGGCTGGCGCCCTTGCCAGCAGTGTGCCCTTGTATGCTCAGGGCGCCAAGGTCAGCTCGCCGGCCGAGCTCGCCCGAATCGCCGACGCTCTGCAGCCCGGCGAATGGGTCTGGGCCCCGACCGTCGCGCCCACCGGTCCAATCCTTATCTACGTTGATCTCTCGCGCCAGCGCGCCACTGTCTACCGCAACGGAGTGCGCATTGCCGTCAGCACTATCTCCTCGGGTAAGCCCGGACATGAAACTCCAACCGGCGTCTTTACTATCCTGCAGAAGGACGCTAGCCACCGATCGAAGAAGTACAACAACGCGCCCATGCCCTTTCAGGAGCGCCTCACCTGGGATGGGGTGGCGCTCCACGCTGGTGGCCTGCCCGGCTATCCCGAGAGCCACGGATGCGTTCACCTTCCCTACACCTTTTCGCAGCAGCTTTTCGGCATCACCACTCTCGGCGCCACCGTTGTGGTGGAAGGCGATGCCGTCAATCACATCACCACCACAGACGCCAGCCTGCTGGCTCCCATGAACGTCATGGGACAGAAAGTAACCCAGCAACACCTTGTTTCCGACGAATTTCGCTGGGAGCCTGACAGGTCGCCGGCCGGGCCTTTGACCATCATCGTTTCCAAGCATGACCAGCGCATCGTGGTCCTGCGCAACGGCGTCGAGATAGGCCGCAGTGTGGCCCAGATCAACGACGACGATCCCGGATCTCACGTCATCAGCCTGACCCGTGGCGCTGACGGCAAAAATCACTGGATCTATGTGGGTTTGCCCGGGCACGACGACGACAAGGGCCGCGAACTCGACGAGGCCACCCTCAACCGCGTCCACATGCCACGCACCTTCTTTGAGGACGTCAGAGCCGCGCTGCTACCCGGCGCAACCATACTGGTAACCCAATCAAGCGTAGGCGCTCTCACCACCGGAGAACACATAACGATCCTCGACAGCGTCGTGCCTCAGATTTGAAGTTGAGGAAGCTTGAAGCCCTAAATTCCAGCGCTAATGTGGAGTGCGTAGATTCCTCCACGAGCCGCCGCTCGGATGCTTTGTTCCAATAAGACTTGGGCTTCAGAGAGTGTGTGAGAACCCGAAAAAACCGCAGGTCCCTCCACTACGCTTCGCTCCGGTCGGGATGACAATTATGTTGAGCCCGCAAGAGCTTTAGCGAGAGAGACTTGAACCCCGCGATAGAATTGTCATCCCGACCGGAGCGAAGCGTAGTGGAGGGACCTGCGGTTTTTTCGGGTTCTCACACACTCTCTGAAACCCCTGCGCTTTTTCTTCGCGAGTTCGGGCCAGACGAAATACTGCCGTTGTTCTGAAGGGCGGAGGCTAATCGGGTACCTTGTCCAGGCTTAGAACATAAGGCAGGTTGGCGAGCACCATACCGGGTTTTACACCTCGGGCGGCCACCCTCCCTACCAGCTTTCCGTCCTGCGGAATGAGCTTGACTACCAACTTGCGAACTCCGAAGGCCGCAGCATCGTCTGATTCAATGAGCCCGGTCGACATCCCTTCGACGCCGGGACCCTGCGATTGCATCTGGAGGATCTTTGCTGCAGGCGCCTTTCCCAGCACAAGTGCCGCTGACGTGCTCGAGTCCACTTGCAAGCGGACCGGCTCTTCTGCACCGCCGTTCCTCAGTATGCCCTTCCACCGGCCGATGAATTCGCTTGTCGCCACAAAGGGTTTTGACGGAGGCCCGGCGTCCTCCTCCGGTGGCGTCCATTCGGGGAGGTAGCTCCTGAGAATCTGGTCACAGACGCCGTTAGCCAGCTCCATTCCATCGGTTCGATTCGTGAGCGCCAGGCAGGCGAGGCCTTCTGACGGCACCATGTAGAGTTTGGTAGCGACGCCGGGCTGTCCGCCGCCTTTGAACACATAGCGCAAACCTGATTTCAATGTGCCGGTGAACCAACCGAACGTGGTTGCCACGCCTGAAGGCCCAACATATACCGGCTTATGAAGTTCGTCGATCCACCTTTGCTCCAAAATCCTCTTCTGATCGTTGACATGGTACTTCATGTTCCACATTGCAAAGAGCGCCAGATCGTGTGCGCTCGAGTAGAGTTCTCCCGAGGGGGGAGTTGACGTGGTGTAGTACGGAATCGGCTTCGCCGCGGCGTCATACCCTATGGCCCTCGTTGATAACCGGGCGTTCTCGGTGCTGAAGAAACTGTCACTCAAGCCGAGCGGTTGCAGCACGCGTTGCTTCATTAAGGTACCAAAGTCCGTGCCCGTCACGTTCGATGCGATCGCACCCAGCGCACTGAAGCCGATGTTGCTGTACTCGTAGACTGATCCTGGCGGATAGGCGAGTCTGCCGTAGTCTTGCAAAACGGTCTTGGTATCCGGAGCCGGCGTTGGTCCGCCTTTCAAGTACGCTGAGAACATCCCCGGCAACCCGCTCACATGGGCACCCAGCAAGCGAACCCTGGCACCATGGGGATTGCCATTGGGACCTTTAATTCCGCTTCCCGCAAGGTATTGGTTGCCGGGTGCGTCCAGGTCGACCTTTCCCTCCGCAACCAGCGTCATCAGCATGGTGGTCGTGAAGGGTTTGGTAATAGATGCGAGGCAGAAGGGCGTGTGGGCGGTTGCTCGGATACTCTTCTCGCGATCTGAGAATCCAAAGCCCTCCTCCCAAACGAGACGGCCTTTGTGAACCACAGAGACGGCGACGCCGGTAGCTTTGCCGCTTGCAACCTCCTCAAGAATCCGCTGTCGCACAGGAACAAAATCGTGCTGCTCACCGCCTCCAGCGTTCAATTCTGTACGGCTCCCACAGAGCCGCGATGTCCCAAGCACGCCCCCGACGGACGCGGCGAGCAGCGCGCGGAGGACCTCTCGGCGGTTTGTGGGTAAAGTCATACAGTTCCGTCTTCTTCGCGAAGCTTACGGCTCAACTTCTGATCCGCACAAAATAGTTGGGTGCAATCTAACAAAGCAGCCGGCCCAGCGGCAACGGTAGCACAAGCGGAATCCCTGGACGGGAAAGAGTTACATGATCAATCGGCAGCGGAGGAAGCAACAAATGAGGAATCAATGCAGAAGCAGAGTTAGTTCGCAGACTTCTGCATGGGGACAGGGAGTGAACGTTCCGCCGCGATCCTGGCCGAGACGCGGGCCACGGCGAAACTTACACCCTTCAAGTTGCGCTCCCGCGGTACGCCTGGAATGTCGCGTGGAAAGGGCGGGGCGGTGTGGACGGTTTTTCCGAACCGCTCGCAAAACTCATAATCCTCGCCTGCCACAACACCGATGACGCCGGGCAGAGACCCCGGCAGCGCAGCCTCGCCGTTCACTTCCAATGCGGAAACGATGACAGCTCCCGCACTCTGCGATCTGGCTACGACGTCTTCAAAGGCGCTGCGATATTCCGAGTTCAGTGTTCCCAGGCTAAGATTAATCACCTGAACGTCGTGTTCAAGGCACCAGTCGATAGCCCGAATCACGACCGGAAGACTTGTGGCCAACTTGCCGTCAAAAATCTTGACCGCGACCAGATCCGCATCAGGATTCAGATAATGGATGACCGAAGCAACCGCAGTACCGTGACCTAACGTATCTTCGTAGCCGGGCAGCGGTCCATCCGGGCCGATCGTGACTCCCGCCACAATCCCGCCCACATGCGGATGAGTGCGGCACACGCCGCTGTCGAGCACTCCGATGCGCACCGCCCGGCTCATACCGCCATACTCGCCGTTTGCGATTGCCGGGCAATTGCCCCATCCTCGAGGACTACGACGATATCCGCCATCTCGACCAGGTGCATGCGATGGGTGATCAGGATCGAAGTGCGTCCTCGAAGCACGTTGACGAGCTCACCGGTGACGGCGGCCTCGGAGTCAGGATCGAGCGCGGAGGTGGGTTCGTCCAGGATTAGTATCTTCGGATCGCGCAACAGGGCGCGCGCCAACGCAATTCTTTGCCGCTCTCCAACAGAAAGCGTCAATCCACGTTCACCGATAACGGTTTCGTAGCCCTGGGGAAGCGACTGAATGAACGTGTCGATGGCCGCTGCCGCAGCGCAGATACGAATATCTTCCAGAGTCGCGTCCGGCCGCCCATAAGCGATGTTCTCGCGAATGCTGGCGCGGAAAAAATGCGGTGTTTGCTCGACCATAGCGATCTGCTGCCGCAGGTCCTCTAATCGCAGCTCGCGAATGTCCAGGCCATCAATCGAGATCGATCCCGAGTCCGGATCGTAGAAACGTAGCAGCAAATCCGCAAGCGTCGACTTGCCCGCGCCGCTCGACCCGACAATCGCACACATCTGACCTGCGGGTATGGCGAAAGAAACATCGCGCAGCACAGCAACGCCGTGCGCGTAGTGAAAGCGCACCTTCTCAAACGCAACTGCATGGCGCACCGCGGGTAAAGGAACCGGCGCCGCCACTTCTTTCACTTCCACTGGCGTATCCAGCACTTCGAACACCCGGCCCAGGCTAACGCCTCCGGTGAGCAGGTTTGTATAGATACCAAGCAGATTCTGAACCGGAGACAGCAACTTGAGATGGTAGGCCATAAACGCGACCAGGCCCCCGATCGTCAACTGCTGGGCAATGACCAGCTTGCCCCCATACAGAAAGACGATCGCCGTCGAAAGGGTGAGCACCGTACTCGGCATGGCGCTCGCAAGAAAAGATAAAACCTGCATCGAGAGCAGGGAACGAATAAAGCTCGAATTGTATTCGCGAAAGCGTTCCGCCTCGAATTTCTCCGTTGCTGAGGCGACGATCAAACGCATGCCCAGCAAGTTTTCGATGAGAAAGCTGCCCAAATCAGAACTGCGCTGGCGCAGGTCCGCGGTCTGCACCGTCAACCGGCCCTGGTAATGCCGCAGCGCAAAAGCGCCCACAGGAAGCAACGCAACACTCGCCAGCATGAGCCGCCAGTTTAGCCACGACATGATGGCGACACTGCCCACCAGGAACAGCACGTTCGAAAGCACGGAGAGCAGCGTATCTGAGCACACACGCTGTACCTCGCCGATATCGTTGTTGATCCTGGAAACAATGTCGCCCAGTTTCCTCTGAGCAAAGTAACGCGGTGAGAGCTGCTGCAGGTGGCGGTAGACCGCCAGCCGCATATCGAAAAGTGTTTCCGCCGATAGCCGGATATAAAAGTAGCTGGAAGCAATGCTGAAAGCGAAGCCGACGACGGTGACGACCACCATGGCGATCGCGATCACGGTGAGCGCATGCAGATTGCGGCGCAGCAGCGCGTCATCAATCAACAGCCGGGAGATATAGGGTTGCACCAGGCCGACCGCGGTCGAAAACAGCCCCAACACCATGACCGCCAGCAGACCCCGCCAATACGGGACCACATAGGCAAGCGCCCGCTTGTATTGCGCAAAAGGGATCGTCATGCGGACTTCTTAAGCGGCATGACGATCAGGTTTGACGTTGTGTCTCCTTCCAGGTTGATGGTGCTGAGAAGTTCCAACGTCTTGGCATCGTAGAGTTCGATCTGAAAGCCCGCGTTATAGATCATCAGCTTCGAGCCGTCGGCGGTCATGCCGAAGTTCAGGCGCGTACGTCCCAGGAATTGACGCCGGTTAATGATCTTCTTGGTCTTCATATCGAAGACCCAAAATTCGGTGACCCTATCCCCCTGCGATCCGTACACCGAGACGGTGTATCCGAGTTTTCTGTCAGGAGTCATCAGCAACGGTTCCATCTCGGAAGATGCGGGGCCGACCGGAGTAAGATCGTAGGTCATGTTCGACAGGTCGATCTCCGCGATACCAAAAATCCGCCGATGCACATAGGGATCCGATGACTGGAAGATCCCGATGACCTTGCCCGGCACTTCATTGGGGTCATTGACCAGGCCGGCAAAGGAGCCGTCGCTCGAGGGGTCGGTGGGTTTTGCGAGCGCGATTTTCTTGACCAGCTTCAAATCGCTGGTGTTGAACACCATAATGTTGTCGCGGAACAGGTAAAGCAGCTTGCCATCGGGAGCAACCCTGATGGTATTACGGTAGCCGGTGGGGGCTTGCTCATCCTTGGGGTAGGGAACCATTCGCGTGATCTTCTTCGCCGCAAGCGAGATCTCCACCAGCTGCGGCGGATCAATCTCGTAGTGGTCGATCTTCTTGATGATTGGAGTCGCAATCGAATAGATGATCTTCCCGGTGGGATCGACGGCCAATCCGTTCACCCGATAATTCGTCCCCGGGATGTTCAGCGGGAACGTGTCCAGAACCTTGTGCGTGGCGAGATCGATTGAGACGATCGAATTGTCCTTGAGCGTAGATGCATAGAGGGTCTTCTCATCCGGCGACAGCACCAGCGTTCTCACGATGTCTGTGGGAAGATCGATCTTGTCGACAATCTTTCCTTGCACTGAATCCATCACCAGCACCGTGTGCGGCCACACACCGAGGTACATAAGTTGAGAACCAGTACCCGCAGCAACCGCGGTGGCGGCCCACAGCGAGAGACCAAGGAAGGCGAAAAGGTCGCGCATGAAGTTTCTCCAGGGTGGTTCTTACGGGAAAACGATGTCCACATTGCGCCAGTCTTTTGTGGCCGAAGCGCATTTGCTGGTCCAGTCCGGCGAGTTGTTCAGGTGGTCGGGAACCTGGGCCGGCCAGAAGCACGTCGCATAGCAATCGTAAATATCGCGTTCCACCGGTTGGCACAACCCGGCCGTGCCCCCGGCGGAGTCGACCTCCCACCCTGGGGAAAAAATGATGGTGCATCCCATAGGTACGTGTGGTTTCGGCGGAGACCCGCCGGGAGCCTGCAGAGCCACGATATCTTGGGCCGGCTCCGCATTCCGCTCAATACGCCATGCCTTCTGGTTGACGGCTCTCAGATGCTTCATGAAGCCTTCCTTTCAGAAAAATGATCGAGGAACGAAGGATTCTGCGCGGCGATGGCGCCATAAATCTGAAGGCACTTATCCGTCCAGCCACGGATCCAATCGCAGTAGTGAAGATTTGCATGACCCGTATCGCCGTAGCGGACGAACGCTTCGTGATGGCAGCCGCCGGCACAGAGCGGCCGTGCCCAGCATTCATGGCAGTCGTACTTGGTGTCGATATTTCCCCGGTTCAGAAAATCGCTCTGCTTTTCTTTGTCGATGCCGGTGGTCACATTACCCAGAACATGCTGGTCAGAGTCGACAAAGCGATGGCAAGGTGCTATGTCCCCGGATGGGCCCACACCGACCATGCCCAGCCCGGCGCCACAAGGCAGCGACTTGTTTACCCCCTGGTGCAGCTCGGAAAGAGTGTCGCTTACGTTTGAGAAACCGTGATGCTCACCTCGCAGCGCAAACTCCAGATACTCATCCGCGAGCTCACGGAATTGCTCCAGAACGCTGTCCATTCCCGGCTCGTTGATCGAGTACAGACGATTGGGAGAAGTAGTGACCGGGGCAAATCCCACTTCGTAGAAACCAAGCTCGTGCTTGAGGTATTGATAGATCTTCTTCACGTCCATGGCCGCGGAGGTCATGGTGACGCGGGCCGCAATGGGGCGCGTCCGATGCCTGGCTAGCAGGTTCTGCACCTTGGGCTTGATGATGTCGTAGCTGCCGCGCCCGTTCGAGAAGACGCGAAACTTATCCTGCATCTCCTTGGGGCCGTCCATGCTGACCGTCACGCCAATGGCATTTTCCGCCAGGTATTCGATGATGGCGGGGGAGAGCAGTGTCGCATTGGTGGTCAGGCTGAAGTCGATGTTGACCTTCAACTCTTGTGCCCGGCTGCGGGCGTAGGCGACCACCTGCTTGAGCAAGGGAAAGTTCATCAAGGTTTCCCCGCCGAAGAAGGTAATGTGGACACTCTTTCTTCCCTGCGACTCAGCGAAAAGATAGTCGACAGAACTTTTCGCCGTCTCCCATGCCATGAACTTCGGCTTGCCTTCAGGGGTGGCCACCTTGTCTTCGCCAAACTCGTAACAGTATTGGCAGGAGAGGTTGCACTGGTTGGTTACGTTCAGCACGATGGTCTGCAGTGGAAACGACTCGGGCAGCGGTTCGGACTTTGCATACTCCTTTTGCCCATTGCGAATAGCTTTCACTTCGCGCAGCTCATGAATGCATTCTTCTACTTCGCTCGAAGTGTAACCATCGCTCGACAAGCGCCCGATAAGGTCTTCACCGCTGAGCGGGGCCTGTTCAAGCTGCTGCAGAATTTCAGACGTCATACCGTCCAGCGCAACAATCCCTCCGCTGGGAACCAGGTACAGAAATTCCTGCCCCGCACCTTCGAACCTGTGAAATTCACCCAACGAGTACATGGTCACTGTCCCACCTCCGGCTGATCCCACGATACGTATTGCGGCACAGCCACCACCAGGTAGCTTCTTCCCTTGAGGCCTTCATAGGTTCCCGTTACCCAAACGTCTCCGTAGTTGTTGCGCATTGATTTTCGTTTTGGATCGGGACCATCCGAGGAGGGAGTAAACAATCCGGTCGTGGCATCGACCGATCCGACAAACTCCGTATCATCGTCCCCATAGGAGGCGACAAATTCTTCCATCTGGTAGCTGGCGGGCACCGGGCCGAGATCAATATCGTCGTCGGTATTAGGCTTACCGTCAGGGCCATTGCTGAAAGCGATTGTCTCGAACTGTACGTAGCCCTTCGGATGCGGATCACTGCCCAGATGGGCAATCGAAGTAGTAGGCGTCACCTTGAGAAAGTCGATGTGATCGTAAACAGCGTAGGCAGAGGGAAGGGTGGCACTCTTTATCCCGACCATGCGGTTCCCCGGCTTGGCGTCCGGGCTAACGCTGGCGTTCACCGTGATCACGCCGGGTTGTTGGTCGACGACCTTATTCACCTTGACCCCCGGGCCAAGATCAACATCGCCCGCGGTCAGGTTTGCCGGAAATGCATCGCCATAGATACGCATGGTGGCGTCGCCGGCTCCGGCCTTTAACGAGGCTTGATCCACACCGGTAATCATGGGAGCCGAGGTAGCGCGCCGCATAATCACATCCATGCCAAATTCCTGGTAAGCACCCCAGAACCAGCGGCCTTTGAACTCATTCTGGTCTTTCGAGAGTGCCATCACTTCGCGCATGGCTTGCGGAGCTTCCGGGGACGATGCAGTAGCCCCCTCGACCGTCGATCGCCCGCGCCAGGCGTAACCGGTATAAACCAGCGCTCTGCCAGAGGCGGCCATGGGCTGTCCGCAAACGCACGTCAACTTGGTCTTAGTGGTAAAGGAATCTCCCGTTTGGCTAGGCTCGATCGTCATCTCTCCAAAGAACCGGCCCTTTCCCGGCTCGCTCCCCGAGATAAGCCAGCGCCCGGCCAACTTCGGTGCTTGCATCGAGGCTTGCCACTCCGCCCAAACGGTCGAGTGCAGAGGCGAACTCTTGGCGATATATTCGAGAGCCTGTTCCGCGGGAGTAGGACCCTTGGGCGGCCCAGCCGCGGGATCAATCCCTTCGTGAGGATGATCGAAGGCCGTGAACCGCACTGCGGGAAAGAAGGCTACGTGCATGTTCTCGAGATATTGCCAATCCGCCGGAGTTCTGTGCCACGAGAGTGGTTTGGCGAGTGCATGGCAGGCGGCGCAGGCATGGCCTACCTCGGGGCTGGGAATCTTTTCATCAACGATGCGATGTTCTGTAAAGTAAGCGACCTTCGCGTTTTCTTCCGGAGCTAAGCCGTGCTGATCGCTCAGGTAGCGGACAATGCTGCGCGCCTCGTCAGGCGACAATTGAAGCCCGTTTAAACGGATCATGCGCTTGATGGCTTCTTCCCATCCCTCGGGCGTTGTCCGTATGAAGGAAATGCGCGTCATGTTTCCCTTGGCATCGGGAGCATGGCAGCCGCCGCATTTATTCAAGGTAAGCGCATCCTTTACCGGAAACCCGGCCTCATCGGGGCTGGCTGCCGGAGTGGTGACTTTTACTTCAGGAGTGGGTCCTGCTTTTTGCGCGAAGGCGGGGAGGCAAAGAGATGTGAAAAAGAGCGCTCCGAGAACACGACCAGCCATCAATTCCATTCCTCCAGACGCACTTGGCCCACACTGCTCAGATCATTGGGAGCTGTTGTTGGCCCATGAAGCGGTGAAGTGTTCTTCGACTGGGAAGAGGATGTTCGCTTGCGGTTAGCTGACGGCGCTCAGTCGATGGTGAGACGCTTTTCCTTCAGTGTCAAGTGTTTTTGCAGTCCGTGGAAGAATGGAAAGCGTGGACAAGATGATCGAAATCGAGGGAGACGGGGTGGCTGCAGTTTGTTGTGCGCAGCTATTCTCCGCCAGCGGCCAGACGTTCACCTGTCCGCGCGTGGCCCGGCCCAGGCTTGGAAGTGTGCTGCTCAGCAACCAGACGCTTATGCTGCTCAGCGAAATATTTCCCACGGTGGACCTGATCTCTCTTTGCCATCCTATCCAGAAGCGCATCGTGGCCTGGGGACCGGATGCGGCTCCCATCACGCTAGCGCACCACGCGTGGGTAGTTTCGGAAGCCGATCTGCTAAGCCACCTTTGGCAACAGGTAGCCGTGCCCGGCAACTCCAAGGAGTGTCTCCGCGGTTGGAAAGTACTGGCGAGCGGTCCCGAGCAACGGGCCTTTGGCACCCGTAAGGCCACGGTCGTAAGCGCGCTGCTCAAGCGGGATGCCGAACAAACTGCTTGTTGGATCGAGTCCGTCGCCTCGGGCTGGCTCTTCTTGCTTCCCCGCGGACCAGAACTTGCGGCCACCCTGATCAGCGTCGGGAAGGCGCCTGCAGTTCTCCTGGGGCAGAGCCGTGTAATTGCTGCTGTGGTCGATACAGTATCTGGCCCGGCAGCAGAGTTTCCAGCGTATCCGCGTATTGCCTTTCCGCTTTGCGGCGATGGTTGGCTCGCCTGCGGCACCGCCGCCATGGCCTTCGATCCACTTTGCGGTGAGGGCACGGGCAACGCCGTCCGTCAGGCTTATCTTGCTAGTGCGGTAGTCGGAGCGGTCCGCGGTGACGAGCCGGTAGAGGAACTGTTGGCGCACTATACGTCAAGGCAGTTGCACGGATTTCTGCGTCATCTCCGGATCTGTCAAAGCTTTTATCAAACCGGCGGTTCAACATCCTTCTGGCAGTCGGAAACAGCACTGCTAGGGCAGGGAATTGACTGGGCCGAAAGGATCTTGCGCGAAGACGCTAAGCCGGCAACCCATAGATTGATCGGCAGAGAGTTAAAGCCGATTGGAACGGGCTGAGAAGGCCAGTATCGGTTTGGGGGTAAGAACTGCAGATCCCTCCACTGCGCTTCGCTCCGGTCGGGATGACAAGGGGAGAGGGGTTACGTTTCGGAAGGTTAGCGACTTGGATGGAAAGAGTTTCGAATGGTTACCTTGCGAAGACTGCAGATCCTTCCACTGGTCTTCGCTCTGTCGAAATAAAGCGCCAAACCGTGAGTGGGTGGCCCAGGTCTCGCTTTTGAGACCTGGGCCACCGCCAGCTAGACGCGTTCGATGACCACGCTTTCAATAGTCACTGGCTTGTTCGGCTTGTCCTGCGAATTGCGGGGCACTTTGGAAATCTTCTCGACCACGTCATAGCCTTCGACGACTTCACCAAACACCGTGTGCTTGCCGGTGAGCCAATGGGTCGGCGCGACGGTAATAAAAAACTGCGATCCATTCGTATTGGGACCAGCATTCGCCATAGCCAGTTTGCCCGGTGCGTTCAAGGCGTGAGGTGAACCCTTGGTCTCGTCCGCAAACTTATAGCCGGGACCACCCATACCATTGCCCGCCGGATCGCCGCCCTGAATCATAAAGTCGGGAATGACACGGTGAAAAATCGTTCCGTCATAAAGTTTGCTGGTGCTCTTCTTACCGCCGACCGGGTGGGTCCACTCCCGTTTACCCTCGGCGAGCTCCACGAAGTTCTCTACCGTCTTGGGCGCATCCTTTTCAAAGAGGCGGGTGACAATTTTGCCTTCGCTGGTATTAAAGACGGCATACGTTCCTGGTTCACGAGACATGAAAAGCTCCTGATATTGGTTTAGTTTTGCGTGGGTGCGGCGGCAGGCGGCGCAGCGGGGGCTGGGGGAAGAGGGGGCAGCGGCTGACCCTCTTTCACAATCGTGACCTTGTTCAGAACAACCGGCTGAACCGGCTTGTCATCCGCATCGCGCTGCACGCGCGCAATCGCAGAGACAACCGACAAACTCGGTTGGTCACATTGCCCGAAGATAGTGTGTTTCTGATCAAGGTGCGTGGTCGGCACCTCAGTAATGAAAAATTGCGAACCATTTGTTCCCGGGCCACTATTGGCCATAGCCATGCGCCCGGGCACATCGAAGTTAAGATTAGGATCGAACTCGTCCGCGAACATGTAGCCGGGGTCGCCGGTACCAGTGCCAGTCGGGTCGCCACCCTGAATCATGAACTCCGGAATAACCCGATGAAAGGTGGTTCCGTCATAGAACGGCTTGGCCTTCATCTTCTTATGGGTCGTTGGATCGGTCCAGGGCTTGGTTCCCTGGGCCAGCCCGATGAAGTTGGCCACCGTCAACGGCGCTTCCTTATCGAAAAACTTGCACGTCATCCGTCCCATGGTGGTATCGAGAACGACCGTGGGACCGGTAGGCTCGATGACAGGAGGAGCCTGGCTGACAGGCGAGTCGGGTAGCTCGGCAGGAGGCGTCTGGGCCGGGGGCGTTTGCGGCGGAGTGGACTGCTGAGCGTTTGCAAAAACAGTCGAGAAGACAAACAAAACAGCGAAGCAACGTAGCAATTTCATCGTTAGGTCCCAAATCAGACTAATACACTCGCAGGAGAATTACTTCTTCTCGAATGGCTGTTTTTCGGTGATGCGAGGCCTGTTCTCGGCCTGCAGTTGCCTGGAAACTTCCTGCACCTTGGCAAACACACGCAGAAAGTTGCCGCCCAGAATCTTTTCCATGTCCGCGGCGCTATACCCACGCGCCATGAGGGCTTGGGTAATCTTGGGTAGATCGGCGGCAGAGTCCATTCCTTCGGGGCTCGAAGGAATGCCGTCGAAATCCGAGCCCAGCCCTACGTGGTCGATCCCGGCAATCTTGGCGACGTGATCGATGTGATCGATCAGCACACTGAACGGCGGGCGGGGTATTTTTGCCATGTAGCTCTTGCCAATCTGTTCGGCGAGCTCATTGGGAATCGGCTTGCCCTCGGCCTTGAGCTTGGCTGTCTCCTCCGCGATCGCCTGGTCAATGGCCGGCTGTTGGGCCTTTGCGGCTTTGCGATAGTCTTCGCTCAAGAAGCTGGAGTAGTAGTTCACCATCACGATGCCCCCGTACTGGCCAATGGCGCGCAGCATGTTGTCATCCATATTGCGGGGTGAATTGCACAAGGCGCGTGCTGAGGAATGCGAGGCAATCACCGGAGCGCGGCTGATGATGAGCGTGCGGTAGAAGGTTTTGTCCGAGACGTGCGAAATATCGACCATCATTCCCAGACGGTTCATCTCGTAGACCACGTCCTTGCCGAAGTCACTCAGGCCGTCTTTGGTATGGGCCACTTTGGGGTCGTCGATGTCGCCTGACGAATCGGCCCAACCATTGGAGTTGCTCCAGGTGAGCGTCATGTAACGCACGCCGAGGCGGTAGTAGTCGCGCAGCAGGCCGAGGCTGTTCTCGATCGAATGGCCGCCCTCGATCCCCATGAGCGCAGCCAGTTTATGTTCGCGATGAGCAGCAACGATATCTTCCGGCGAAAAGGCCATGCGCATCTGTTGTGGGTGTTTGGCCGCCTGTTGATAGACGGCGTCAATCAGCTCTAGAGTACGGCGGGCTTCGTGGCCGGCATACGCGGGTGGGTCCACCCAGATGGAAAAGAATTCAGCCCCCAGGTTTCCTTCGCGCGCCGACTCAAAATTGAGGTAGCCACCTTTGAGTGGCTCGGTCAGGTCGTAGCCCTCGTCGAGCATGCGCTGGGTTGTGTCGGCGTGAGTGTCGATAACAATGGCGGATTTGTGGACGGCGTGAGGGTCCTTCTGCGTGGTAGTCATTTGTGCGGTGAGCGGGAGAATAGCGGTGAACAGGATGAGGGAGTGGGCAATCTTCATGGGAGGCCGCGTTTAGTGTAAGCCATTTCGAAATCCGGGGGAGCGCAGTGGAGGGACCTGCGGTTTCTTCCCCGGTTTGAGAACAGCTACTCCCCCGCACTTGGGGTGCTGAACTTCGATCCGGTGCTCCATTCGGCGAAGGGGCTGATAGTGGTCACCAGGTCGTCACGGCGATTGATGCTGGCGCGAAGATAATCACGGTTCATCACTGCGATCACTTCCAACTTGATTTCCTTGGGGCAGACTGCGGTGCACTCACCAATATTGGTGCAGCTGCCAAAAGCCTCAGCATTCATCTGCGCCACCATGCCGAGGGCACGGCGATCGCGTTCCGGCTTGCCCTGGGGAAGAATCCCGAGATGGGAGATCTTGGCTCCGGTAAACAGCGCGGAGGAACCATTCGGACACGCGGCCACACAGGCTCCGCAGCCAATACAGGCAGCAGCATCCATGGCCCTATCCGCAGTATCTTTGCCAATAAGGTGCGTGTTGCCGTCGACTGCGTTTCCGGTGGAGACAGAAATGTACCCGCCAGAGGCAATGATGCGATCGAAGGACCGGCGATCGACGACCAGGTCCTTAATCAGAGGGAAGGCCTTAGAGCGCCAGGGCTCAAGAACCAGCTCATCTCCATCCTTGAAGTGGCGCATGGTAAGCTGGCAAACCGTGGTGGCGCGCATGGGCCCATGCGCAACGCCATTGATCATAAAGCCGCAGGAGCCACAAATCCCTTCGCGGCAATCGTGCTCAAAGGCTACGGGCTCTTCGCCCTCTTGAATCAAACGCTCGTTGAGCACATCGAGGCACTCCAGCATCGACATCTCGGTGCTTTCGATGTCCATGGGATAGCTGACAAACTTGCCCGCAACCCTGGGATCTTTCTGGCGCCAGATTTTTAACGTTACTTTCATTACTTGTAGCTCCTCTGGCTGGGGTGCACGTAGTGAAATTCCAACGGTTCCTTCGATAGGGTGGGTGGGTTGCCGGGGCCGCGATAATCCCAGGCCGCGACGTAGGAATAATGTTCATCGTCACGCTGAGCCTCGCCTTCCGGTGTCTGGTATTCCTCCCGGAAGTGGCCGCCGCAGGATTCATTGCGGTTGAGTGCGTCGATGCACATCAGCTCGGCGAGTTCGAAGAAGTCCGCCACGCGACCGGCTTTCTCCAGGCTCTGGTTCAAATCGTCACCGCTGCCGGGAACATTCACGTTTTTCCAGTACTCCTCCTGCAACACGCGAATCTGGCCAATCGCCGATTCGAGACCCTGCGCGGTGCGCGACATACCGCAGTAATCCCACACGATCTTGCCCAGCTCGCGGTGGAAGGAATCGACCGTCCGCTTGCCTTTGATCGACAGCAGCAATTCGGTTGTCTTTTTCACGCAGGCGACGGCTTCTTTAACCTCAGGCGCGGTATCGAGCACGGCCGGAAATTTGTTAGTTGCGAGATAATTGCCGACCGTGTACGGAACGATGAAGTAGCCATCCGAGAGCCCCTGCATTAGCGCGCTGGCTCCCAGCCGGTTGGCGCCATGGTCAGAGAAATTGGCCTCGCCGATGACAAACAAGCCGGGGATCGTGCTTTGCAGGTTGTAATCCACCCACAATCCGCCCATGGTGTAGTGGATGGCAGGGTAGATGCGCATGGGAACCTTATACGGATTCTCGTCTGTGATGCGCTGATACATGTCGAACAGGTTGTCGTAACGATCGCGGATCGTTTTCTCGCCCAGCCGCCGTATGGCGTCGGCAAAATCGAGGTACACCCCGAGCCCGGTCTGGCCCACGCCGCGGCCTTCATCACATACCGCCTTGGCATTGCGCGACGCCACGTCGCGGGGAACCAGGTTGCCAAAACTGGGATACCGCCGTTCGAGATAGTAGTCACGCTCTGCTTCCGGGATCTGTTCCGGAGAGCGCTGGTCACCTTTCTTCAACGGCACCCAGATGCGGCCGTCGTTACGCAGCGATTCACTCATCAGCGTGAGTTTCGACTGGTACTCACCGGTGACCGGGATGCACGTAGGGTGAATCTGGGTGTAGCAAGGGTTGGCAAACAGCGCACCCCGCTTGTGGGCGCGCCAGATGGCGGTCACATTCGAACCTTTGGCATTCGTGGACAGATAGTAGACGTTGCCATAGCCCCCGGTGCCCAGGATGACGGCGTCCGCAAAGTGGGTGGTGATGGCGCCGGTCACCAAGTGACGGGTCACGATACCGCGGGCCTTGCCGTCGATGACGATCACGTCCAGCATTTCGGTGCGTGGGAACATGGTCACCGTGCCTGCATGTATCTGGCGTTCGAGCGCCTGGTAAGCGCCGAGCAGCAGTTGCTGGCCTGTCTGGCCGCGGGCGTAAAAGGTGCGTGACACCTGGGCGCCGCCGAAAGAGCGATTCGTGAGCGTGCCGCCATATTCGCGGGCGAAGGGAACTCCCTGGGCTACGCACTGGTCGATAATGTTGACGCTGATCTGCGCCAGTCGATAGACGTTCGCCTCGCGAGCGCGGAAGTCTCCGCCTTTTACCGTGTCATAGAACAGGCGGTATACGCTGTCGCCATCGTTTTGATAGTTCTTGGCAGCGTTAATGCCACCCTGGGCGGCGATAGAGTGCGCGCGGCGGGGCGAATCCTGAAAGCAGAAACATTGCACCTTGTATCCCAACTCGCCCAGCGTCGCGGCAGCGGAGGCTCCCGCGAGGCCTGAGCCCACGACGATGACGGAATGCTTGCGCTTATTGGCCGGGTTGACCAGCTTGACGTCGAAACGCGTCTGGTCCCATGCGTGCTCGATGGGCCCGGTAGGTGCTTTGGAGTCGAGAATCATCTATTTCACCAGTCCCAGGAAAACGCTGATCGGAATGGAAATGTAGCCGAGGACAATGAGCAGTGCGATCACCCACGCAGCCGTCTGCAGCCCGGCGGTGTGTTGCGGTTGGTGGATGCCCAGCGATTGAAACATGCTCCACAGCCCGTGGCGCAGATGAAGGCCCAGAAGGCAAATAGCCACGATGTAGGACAGTGAAACCCACCAGACCTGAAAGCCGGATACCATATTGTGGTAAACGTCGCCCTCAATATAGGCCGCGCCAGGATGGATATACCCGGCGGTCAGGTGCAGAAGATGAAAGATGATGAAGGCAAGAACAATGGGGCCGGACCAATACATCGTCCTCGAAGCATAGGAGGACGCAATCGCTTTTTTAACGGAATATCCAACTGGGCGCGCCCGCTTGTTGCGCAGGCCCAACTGAACCGTCGCAATAATATGCAGGGCGATGGCGATCAGCAGGATGGCCCGCACCGGCCAAAGCAATTCTCCAATGCTATGCAGAAACGCGCCGTAGGCGTTCAGTTTTGCCGGGCCCTCAAAGACCTGAAGGTTGCCCAGCAAGTGCCCTATCACGAACGCAAACATGAGGATGCCGGTGACGGCCATCACGATTTTCTTGCCGACCGTCGAGCCCCAGAAGCTGGGCGCCCGATTGTCCCCCCGTTTGTCCCTTGGAACGGCTGCGAGTGTGCTCATTTTGATTTTTCCGATGCCTCAGGAGGTGCCCGAACCGAATCTGGCCCAACTTTTTATTATCGGTGCGCGATCAAAGCACCGTCAAGGATCCGGCACCCGAGCGCGAAGGCTGATTTGGCGCGAAAGACGGTTCAGGCAAAGAGTTGCAGCAATGCGCGAAACGCTTCTCCACGGTGGCTGTGGGCCCAGCGGGTGCGATCGTCGAGTTCCGCCATGGTCTGTTGGAGCGCAGGCACATAAAAGAGGGGATCGTATCCGAAACCGCCGTTGCCCCTGGGCGTGAAGAGGATGCGTCCTTCTACGGTGCCCTGGGAAGCCAGCACGCAGGTGCCATCCTGGGCAACAGCCAGTGCGCAGTGATAGCGAGCTCCACGATCACTTTCAGTTACTACGCCAAGTTGCTGTAACAGAAACAGATTGTTATTCGCGTCGGTTGCCGTCACCTGCCGAAACCCTGCATCGGGGGCATAGCGGGCGGAGCGAACGCCGGGAGCGCCTCCGAGTGCATCGACTGCGAGCCCGGAGTCGTCGGCCAGCACCATTTCTCCGGGCAAAAACCGGCTGTAGTAGATGGCCTTCTCCAGTGCGTTCTCTTCGAAGGTGGGGGCATCTTCCGGCGGGGCGGCGATGGTCTCGAGGCCGGGCAAGGGAAACACGTCGATATCATGCTGAGCAGCAGCCACGCGAAAATCGCGCAGTTTGCCCGGGTTGCTGCTGGCAACGTAAAGAGTGCGAGCCATCAACGAAAAGCAGCCAGAGGGCAGCCTTCACAACGGGGCCGCGGACCGCAATGATGTTTGCCGACGGCAACCACCAGCGCATGGAATTCGTTTAGG
Source organism: uncultured Acidobacteriaceae bacterium (assembly GCA_963826875.1). Classification (GTDB taxonomy): domain Bacteria; phylum Acidobacteriota; class Terriglobia; order Terriglobales; family Acidobacteriaceae; genus PALSA-350. The sequence goes on from CAWGYP010000011.1 coordinate 344,204, forward strand.
AGCGGCAGACGAAAGTCTGGCGGGTCGTGGGCAAATGCGCTATGGACCAGTTCCTGCAGCTCGGCATATTTGCGGTCCCGCCCAGCGAGGCCGTGGCGGTCGGTGATTCGCCGCAGGTATTCATCGACCACGGCGACGGGGTGACGCAAGGCGTAGAGCAGGATGGCGTCTGCTGTTTCCTCGCCCACGCCGGGCAGGGCCAGAAGTTGACGACGGACAAGGGGCGTCGGTTGGGCCGCGAGCCGTGCCAGGGAGCCACCGTGCTGCTGATCGAGAAAGGCGACAAATGCCTTGATGGCCGCAGCTTTGCGAACCATGTAGCCGGAGGGGCGGATGAGCATACGCAGTTCATCCTCGGCAATTGCCCGCAGGCCGTCGAGGTTCATCACGTTGTTTGCTATCAGGTTGGCGATGGAGCGTTCCACCCCCCGCCACGAGGTGTTCTGGGTCAGGTAGGCACCGACGATCACCTCCAGAGCGGTCTGCGCCGGCCACCATTGCTGGGGACCATAGGCAGCTGCGAGCCGGTCGTGAAAATTACGCAGAATCGGTGCCGCGGCGGCTTTGTTCACGGCGTCGTCTTCCCTTGCTGCAACTGTTTCTTCCAGCCCAACAGCTTGGCGCGTAAGCCCTCGGCCTCTGCCTCGGCGATCAAACCCTTGTGTTGATAGAGGATGGAGAGGCTGGTGTGGGCCAACGGTTCTTCCGGGTCGAGCTGCAGCAGGCGTTGGGCTACGGTGATGGCCCCATCGAGGTCGCCCTGTTCCTGCAGCGCGCGGATGAGCCCGTGCATGGCATCGAGCATTCCGGGATCCAGTTCCAGGCAGCGGCGAAGGGTTTCTACGGCGGCTGCGGCCTCCCCTTCGGCCAGCCGGTCAAGCGCCTGGTAATAGAGCTCTTCGGCCTGGGAGAACTGTGACGGAGATGGCATGGTCTTTAATGGCCTGATTGAATGATAGCGGTTAGGATGAACGAAACAAAGCATCTACCGGAGGCGCTGCCCGGATGAACTTCATCTGCCCGGTGCGCGGTGGTTTGGCCAGGATAGCAACCCGGCGCCTTTGCCTTGTCCGCGACTGCACCCTGGATCGTGCAAAAAAATGCCCACCAAGGGCCACAAGCCACGCCAACCGAAAATCAGCTGACTTCGCGACGGGCGGCGCGATCTGACATCGGGTTCTTACCCAGAGCAAAGGGGAGGGTTATTTCGCATCTGCAACCGTGATAGCTATGTTTCTGAAGGAGACATGCCCTTTTTCGCTGCCTTGCAGGATGATCGGTCCAGCCAGCGCTTCGTGGCTGTCGATGGCTCCGCGCCAGTCGGACCCGGTATTCCCTGGTTGTCGATGCAGACTACCGCTAAAAGAACACAGTTATTGATCGTAAACCAATTCGCAAGATACTTGAGATCGAGCTTTACTCTCTCAGGCGCTAGCCTTACTGATTGGCATTGGTCGTATACTTGCGCAGGATGAACTCCTGTACCAGGGCATTGGCGAGCCGCCCTCCGGCATTGATGGCTGTGCTGGAGAAAACCAATCCTGGCCCGCGATTGCTTGGCGGATAGTAGAGGTTTGTAAGGGCGCCCGCGATCAGATTGCCGCCAATGCCTGAATAGTTAAACTGCGAACGGCCGTTGTCGCCCTTACAGATAATTGCGTAGGACATCGCGTGAATCGCGCGCGACTTCCCCGATCCCGTGCCCTGGTAGAAGTAGCGCGGATCCTGATGCAGAAGCGAGGGCAACACGGCGCCGCCGATCATAACGTTGGTGAAGCTGTCGGCATAGGCAGCCCCGAAGCGCTGACCAAAACCCTCTGCACCCTGTTGATAGTTGGGAGTGTCAGCCGCCTGATTCACTCCTGCGAGAAAAACATCGCCCGCGATACTGACTACATCGGTGGCAGCTCTAAAAGCGAGCTCGTACTTCAGCTTGGTTGTCATCGGCACTGGGTTCTTGTCATAGACAACAAAATAGTTGGGAACAATGCCAAAGACTCGCTGTTTCTCTTCCGCCTTTACTTGTTGGGTAGCGAGTTGCTCGACCGTGACGGCGGCCACCGTAGTCTCCACCACCGATATCTTCAGCTTGATATCGGCCATCTCCAATGTTTGGCCCGGCGTGAGGACGATAGCGGGCGAAGTCCAATCTGCGAATCCCTTTGCACTGACGGTGATCTTATAAGCAACCGCAGGAGCGAGGTCTTTGACCTCGAACGATCCTGTCTCATCTGACTCGAGCGTGCGATGGCCGCTCCCGGCGGGTCCATCAACCGTAAGGTTTGCCCCCGGAATTGCGGCGTCGTCGACATCGGTCACGATGCCACGGATGCTTCCGCGCTGCGGCTGAGGCGCATCGGTCTGCTGGCCGAGCGCCGTAATCGGAACAATACTCAGGATAAAAGCACACAACAGTTGGCCGATTCGCATGGTCAAAGGTGTCGTCTCAAAAAAGCAGATGCCGCGGCCGACCCGAAGGGTTCAGGCGTTCCCATTTCTTTACGAAGATTTTTTGCGTTAAGACTAGAAGATCGCTGAGACTGGCAGGCTTCAATGGAACCTCACTAACGAGCGTTTCTCGGTGATGGGCGCCGATCGAGGATAAACTTCGCGGCGAAGATCTCAACACATGGCTCGATTTGTGGTGCGCCGAGCAGGGTCACGCCAAGCCATCCGCGCTGAAGCTTATCACGGCAGCGATTCCATTTCCGAGTGATCAGAGCCTGCGGGTTTTGGACCTGGGCTGCGGGCCAGGTGACGCAGGCCGCGTCCTTCACTCGAGATTTCCGCACGCGCGGATCGATTTCGTGGACCAGAATGAGTTCTTTGTCTCGCTGTACGGCGCGGTCAATCGCCGCGATGGCATAGTCGGGTGGACGTGGTTGCGTGATCTGTCGGAACCAAACTGGCGGGGCGATTTGACGAGCGAATATGACGTCGTGGTGGTCGTCAATGCCGTGCACTGGCTCAGCCTGACGGAAGCCGCGAAACTTTTCGGCGATGTTTTTCAGTTGCTCGGATCAGGTGGAGTGTTTCTGCTTATGGAACCGGCAGGAGCAGAGCCGCCATTCGCGCCCGGGTTCGAGGGATGGCAAAAGCAACAGCCCAGCCAGCACAAGTACGAAGATTGGCGACGCTTCTGGTCGCGCGTGAAGGATCTCTTGGGCTACGAGTATGGCTTCCTCGGCGATCCTGACGATCAAGACCACATCGGGGACGGCCTGTCTGTGAGGCACTGGGTTGGTCTGCTCACGGATGCCCGCTTTGAGTCTATCGATATCCTGCTGAGAGACGCCGAGAAAGTAGTCCTGGCATGTGCCAAAACTTGATCACCAGCCGGCTAAAACCAGGAGGCTATCGAGTCTTTCATGCGTTGAACTGCCTCAGATGATGGTCGAGATGTTTATACCCCACGATGGCCCACTCGTAGGGGCTCATGGACCCGAAAAAGCAGTGCGGGTGCGTCGTACATTGTGCTGGACCTCCCGTCGAAAATCGCTCGACCCAGTCGAGCAGACGTTGGCGCTCGCCGGCAAAATCTCTCTCGCCCTGCATGATCAGGCTCTTCTCCGATGGCATGTTGCGGCGGATTGGCTCTGCTCCTAACACGGATTTCTTAGCCATCTTTCCGAATATCCGGCCAATGAAACTTCGTGGCGGAGAGTTCAACCCGGCGGCCATTTCCATCCATGCGGAACAGTGCGCAAGCATTTGCGCGACGTTCATCTTCCCCCATTGACTTTCGCTGTCCGGTCGCAAACGTTCGATCCGATTCCTGATTTCCATCGCAGAAGAATCTTCAAACAGGTTTTTCATCGATGCCTCACCGTGTGTTTAGTACTAGACAGTCTAGTACCTCGATTTGACCTTGCGCAAGACTAGACCGTCCAGTACTGTAAGTCAAGGACCCAAAAATCGTTTCACCGAGGTACCATGGCGCGTTCTGTTTTGGCCAACAAGCCCGCGTTCGCGGAGCAAGCGGGCAACTCTGAGAGGAAGCGCAGAGCGATTCTCGAAGCCGCGATGAGCGTTTTCTTGAACAGCGGATACCTCGGCGCAAGCATGGACGAGATTGCTGCGCTGGCGCAGGTATCGAAGCAAACGGTGTACAAGCAGTTCTCGAATAAAGAGTCGTTGTTCGTCGAAATTGTCACCAGCATGACGGATACGGCGAGTGACAGCGTGCACAACGACGTGCCCGAACTGACCGAGAGCGGCGGGATCGCGGAATACCTTCAGTCGTACGCGTTGCGACAACTGACCGTGGTGCTTACGCCGCCATTAATGCAGTTGCGCCGTCTGGTGATTGGGGAGGTGAGCCGTTTTCCAGAGCTGGCGCGAATTCTCTATGAGCGCGGACCGCAGCGTGCCATCGCCTCATTTGCCAAGGTGCTCGAACACCTGGCCGCACGCGGTTTGCTGACGATTGACGACCCCAGGATTGCGGCCTCTCACTTCAATTGGCTGGTGATGTCTGAGCCTCTGAACAGGGCGATGCTGCTCGGAGATGCGACGACACCTAAGCAGGCGGGGCTCCGCCGTCATGCTCACGAATGTGTGCGCGTCTTTCTGGCTGCGTACGGAGGATCTAAGAATGCGCGCCAATGAACCGCATCAGGCGCTTTAAGGCGGCGGCCAACCCCTGAAGGTACTGCAAGATCCGGTTCGGAGGGAGGGAGTTCGCGGTTGATTGGCTGGCAATCTCTTCCGTATGGTTGTCGGCATCCTGAGCCACTTCAGCCAGTGGAGGGTCTACCTGGTTGGCAGCCCGGTTGCCCGAATCCAGGTCAAGTTTGAGCCGCTGCAGATCTGAATGAATCTCCGAAGCTCGCTGGTATCGCAGGTCACGATCCTTCTCCAGGCACTTGGCGATGATGCGTTCCAGTTCGGCCGGCAAGTCCGGATTCAAACCCATCGGCGACACGGGCGTCTGGTCCAGAATGGACTCAAAGACGATCCCCATACTTGCGCCTCGGAAAGGGGCGACCCCGGTCGAGATCTCATAGAGGACGACCCCCAGGGAAAAGAGATCGGTGCGGCTATCCAAAGGCAGGCCTTGCACTTGTTCCGGCGACATGTAATTGCAGGTTCCCAGCACCATTCCCGTACTCGTGTGCCAGCCCGCGCCTGTCTCTGACTCCGCCCCGGGAGGCAGTGCGAATTTTGCCAGCCCGAAATCAAGAATTTTCGCGTGCCCACGCGAGGTAACGAAGATGTTGGCCGGCTTGATGTCGCGGTGCACGATTCCTGCGTCGTGCGCAGCATCGAGCGCGTCGGTGATCTCGATGGCCAGCGACAGCACCACGGGGATCTCGATGGGTTTGCTCGCGATGCGGTCCTTCAGCGTCATGCCTTCCAGGAATTCCATGGAGATGAAGCGCCGGCCGTCCTGCTCCCCGACCTCGTAAATGGTGCAGATACCGTGGTGATTCAGAGCAGAGGCGGCGCGCGCCTCGCGCCGGAATCGTTCTAATATCTGCGCATCCGGCGCCAGATCGTCAGCCAGAAACTTGAGAGCGACCGGGCGGCGGAGGGTCAGGTCCTCGGCTTTATAAACCACTCCCATGCCGCCACCGCCAAGTTTCTCAACCACCCGGTAGTGCGAAAGGAAGTCACCCGGTGAGAGGGACGATTGACTGTCCTCTCGGACCAGCGGCTCCGCAAGGAAGCTGCCAAGCTGTTCATTCTCGCGCAGAAGGTCTTCCACCATCTGTCGAACCTCAGGGGTTCCGCGGCATACCTGGTCAAGAAACGCGGGTCTGCGCTCCGGCCGCAGACTGAGAGCCTCTGCAAATACTCGTTCGGCGGCTTGCTGGCGATTCGCCATGACTCCCATCCGTGAGTTTCGTATGGCCTACCCGTGATCCGCACCCCGCAGGCAAATGAACACCGCGGCCCGAACACACCAAGGTTCACAGGGTGGTTCTATACCGGTACATACTGATTGAGATAGCGCTTGGCCATGCGGAAGCCTATCTTATAGGGCTCGCTAAAATCCGGTCCCGGATTGTCTGATGCCCCGTAGAGATCGTCTTCGTGCTCAATACTCATCGCACCTGCATAGCCGGCGCTTTGCAAAACGCTGAAGAACTCGGGCCACGGAATACTGCCCATACCCGGAATGCGGAATTGCCACCACCGGGCCTGATCTACGGGCACGATTCCGCCTCGGCGCACGATGTCCCAATGAATCTGGGTATCCTTCAGGTGGACGTCATAGATCTTGTCAACAAAGTCCTTCGCAGTTTGAACGGGATCCATCATCTGCCACAAGAGATGAGAAGGGTCGTATTGCAGACCGACATAGGGAGAATCCTTGAAGGCGTTGAATAACGCTTCGAATCCGACCGGGCTGGTAGCAATGTTTGGGCCTCCTTGCCAGGGCTCCCACAAGATGCGCACTTTGTGCTGCTGGCAGGCAGCAAAATACTTTTCGTGGTAAACGCGCACGATCTCGTCCACCTGCGATGCAAACGTCATGGAGACATCTTTGCCGGACTGCGTTCCGATATAAGGAACCCCGAGTTTGCCTGCCAGTTCGATGCTCTTCACGAAGTCGCTGTTTTGCCGCTCGCGCTCTGCGGGGTCTGCGGCGATATGATTTGCGCCCACTTGCAGGGCCGAAACGTGCATCGCTTTCGATGACAGATGATTGCTGATTCGTCCGATTTCTTCGTCGGTGAGCTTGGCCGTATCCAATCCCTCGACCCCCGATCCGGCGGAGAGGATCATGTTGTTGAATCCTTCCTGGATCGCGAAGTCAACGTTCGCTTCGGTATATTTGCCGAGAATGCCAAGACGCGGCTTCCATTCTTTGGTGCGCGCTCCCGCTTTCGGCAAGGCCGCCAGTAACGCTGCTGCGGTTGCGGTTCCGAGTAAAGCGCGCCGGCTTATATTTCCGTTTGGCATGGTGCTCCTTCCGTAGCGGGGCCCAGTGGGTGACGCCGTTTATCCTCAAGCATTATATTTGTGCTCGTGCCCCAACGCGGCCACGCTGTAAGCCTCGTCAGCGGCGTCCGTTTCCTGTCCTTTGCTTAGGACTTTTCTGGCCGCGGACAATGCGGGTGAGACTGGAGAACACCTGTTCTACGGCAGCTGAGAGTTCCCGGGAATCACCTCGATGCCAGGACATGACCGCAACATTCATCGCAGATAAGGTCATGGTCGCGAGCAGCCGTGGCTCGATTTCATCCTTCGACGAACTCCCGACTCGCTCAGCAAACGCCGCCGCGATATCGCGTTCCACTTCGACCATGCGTGACATGTGAGCTTGCGCCGCCGCGGCGCTTCGCAGGGAGATGTCGATTACCTGCCGAGTGTGCCGTGAATTGGCTGTTTCTTTGGCGACCGCCAGAACGGCTTCGCGCATGATCTCAAGAGGCGTCGATGCAGGGGGAGATGCCTTGATGGCCGCTTTCAAGGCCTGCCCGTACTTGATGACGTTCTGCGCCAGCAGGTCATCCTTACTAGAAAAATAGCGAAAGAACGAAGCGCGGGAAACCCCCGCTGCCTGAGCCACTTCTTCGACCGTAGTTTCGTCGAAACCTTTCGCCGCGAACAACTCAATTGCAGAGTCATAGATCGCATCGCGGACAAATTGATGCTTGCGGATTCGAAGGCTGGATTTGGTCAAGCCGGCTCCCGTCGAGGTCTTTCGCTGCCCTGGCTGCTTTCGATGCAGTATATCACTTTTGATGTTTAGTGTTGATTTTGAGACTTAGTCTCATGTATGCTTTGCCGAAATGGCACGCTGTTGTGCCGAAGCAAACCAAAACGAGGTTTCGCAAATGAAAATCCTGCTCCTTTCCGCAATCCTGGTTTCGAGCGCCGTCCCATCGCTCGCGGCTGACAACGCGTCCTTGACCGGAAAATGGAAGATTCACAGCAGCATCGCCGGCAACGAAAGCGACTGCGAATGCACTCTGACGCAAACAGACGATGCCATCACCGGGACCTGCAGTAGCGCCGAAATGAAGGAGGTTCAAGCCATAGGGAAAGTGGACGGCGCAAAAGTCAACTGGCAGTACGAAAGTGTCTACGACGGCAGCCCTATCACGGTGAAGTACACAGCCAAGCTGAATGTGATCGACGGAAAGTTTGCCGGAACAGTCTATGTGGATCCGTACGGGGTGGACGGCGACTTCACCGCCGCCGCGGAAAAAATAAGTAGGCAGCAGTTCTCAATAGTCGGACCGACGTCAAGCAGGTGTGTGGCGAACGAGTGACGCAGAACATACGGACTAAGTGGCTTGCGGGTGTTCAACTGCTTGCGCAGCTTCTGGCAGACAACTCGAACCGCATTAGCCTTGAGCGGTTCTCCGGGGCGTTTTCCAGCAAAGAGCCAGTCCTTGGGCTTGCGCCAGCGCCAATAAACGCGCAGGATCTCCAGCAGCTTCGGCGACAGCATCACTTGGCGTGGAAACTTGCCCTTGCCCTCGCGGATGTGGATGATCATCCGCTTGCTGTCGATATCGGTCACCTTCAGATCCAGCGCTTCCTGACAGCGGAGACCTGCGCTGTAGTACAAGGCCAGCAGCGCACGATGCTTGCTGTTCATCTCCGCATCGAGCAAAGCGCAGACTTCTTCGCGGCTCCATACTGTGGGCAGTTTGCGCCGCACCTTGGGCTTGATGACTTCCTGATCGAACCAAGTCTGCTTGAGTGTCCGCGTGTAGAAGAACTTCAGCGCAGACCGGACGCCCTGAATCGTTCCCCACGCAAGCTTGCGTTCGTTGAGCAGAAACAGCAGGTATGTGCGAACGTGCTCTGGACCCAGTTGATCGGGTGACTTGTGGAAGTGCTTCGCAACCTCGGCGACGATATGGGTGTAGCGGCGGATCGTCCGTTCAGAGAAGTTACGCAGTCGGAGATCTTCCTGCATGCGCTGGCGTAGATGAGTCATGGACATCTCCTTAGGTGTCCAACAATCTACCCAAATGTCACAGAAGCATCCCCTGCCGCGCCAGCGGCTTAGTGCAAATCGCCAATGCACGCATCGAGCATTCAGAACGATCCACTTGGCCGTAAAGTCGTCATTTCGGACAAGTGACCTTAAACCCCCTGCACCTTTGCCCACCCGAGTAGTGAACGATAAAGGACGTTTGCTTCAACGATCCCCAAGAAACCACAGGTCGCAGTTCTTAGTGGTCGAAGTGCAGGTGTACTCGTGATTGCTGGGCTTGCGAACTGACGCGGAAGGTACCCGCGGATCTGCGCAGAATATACGCGCTGAGAAGCGGCATCGCCTCGACGTCCGTTGCGATCGCCTGCAACGTTGGCGGCTCGTCAAGGACCCGGATTGGCGGACCCGTATATTCAATCTCCAAATCAAGGTTGAACTCGTCAAACTGCATTTGAATCCGGACGGGTGGGACCACCGCGATTTTACTGAGATAGATCATCAATTCATGCAGGCACTCCACCGCCTGGGCAGCGACTTCCGGCCGCATCCCCCACGCCGCGCCCTCGACCTCCATAATCCTGCGAACGTCGCTGTCAGCTTCAGCACTGGTTGTGGGGTCGATCTCAAAGACCTTACGCTTCGAAGTTCCCAATCGAAGCAATAGGTTCAACACCACCACCAGCACCGTGCCCAGCGCCAGCGACGAGCTGAAGAGCGGGCTTATCCATGCAGGCACTGCAGCATAAAGTCCAGGCACCATCGGCACGCTCATCCCGAAGATCAATGCCAGACCAGTTACGAAGATGCGCCGCGCATCGAGCATGCGCGAGAGCATCACCTGAATGCCGCCGAGGATCATGAAGCAGGCGACGTAGACCACGACCGCGCCCATGACGGGCGCCGGCATGATCGAGAAGACCGCCGCCAGCCGGGGAAAAAGGCGAGCGCGATACAGATCAGCCCGGCAGGCCAGGCAATGATGCGGCTGGTTGCACCGGTAGCCAGGGAAAGTCCTACATTGCTCGAGAAGGTAGACTGGCCCAATCCTCCAAGCAGGCCGGAAAGCACAGAGCAGATGCCTCCGGCAAGAATTCCACCGCTGATGTCTCTCATATCCGTGCGCCTCCATTGCGCATCGTTGATTTTTTCGCAGAATGTCAGGTCGCCGACTGTCTTGAGGATGGAGCAGACGCTGGCAATCATGAAAGGCAGAGTCATGGCAAAACTGAAATGATGACCTGCTGGCAGCCTGGGAAAACCGATCAGCGGAACGTCCAGAACCTGCCGCATCTGAGTGGGGGTCAGAGTCCGAGTCAGGATGGCGGTCATATAACCCAGGAAGAGCCCGAGCAGCACTGGGTAAAGTCGAAGCTTGCTTTTGGCTAACAAAGTAGGCACAACCATGGCAGCCAGGGTAAACAGAGCGACAAGGATGGCCCGCACGTCGAGATGTTGACTGTTTGCCGCATAGCCCATAAATCGCGGACAGCCAATGCTCACCAGATCGAGTCCCACCATCGCCACAACCAGACCGCTCACTTCCGGCGGGAAGAGCTTTTGCAGGCGTTTCATGAATCGGGAGAGCACGGCTTCAAATGCGCCTGAAAAGGAAGTCATGCCGAAAACCAAAGAAAGGCCGCCGGTCTTGCCCGCCAAAATGGAAGCGGAGATATACGCGGGACCGCACGAAAACGGACACAAATATCCCGAGCCGACCCGGCCCCTGGTTCGGGCCTGCAGGATGGTCGCCAGGCCCGAGGCGATCATCGAAATGCGGATCATGGTTGCGGTTTCAAGGCTCGAAGAGCCGATGCTGGTTGCGACCACGACGACAAAAATCCATCCCACCGACATGACAAAGACATGCTGCAGGCCCATCACGATGGTGAGTGGCAGGGGCGGAGCTTCATCGACTGAATAAGTCAGATTAGCTGGTTTGACACGTGCGACCTGGGTTCGCTCTTCTCGCAAAGCCGGCGCTGCTGCTGCTTTCACGATCTCGTGTCCATTCCGGGGAGTGCGTTTTGTATGGTACGTCAACCTGAAATGCTGCCGCTAAAAATATTTGATTGAGAATCGTCGATCCGTAGCGATGAGGCGAGATACAATTTGCCGGCCAGGGATATGCGAAGAGGGATTTTCATGGCAAGAGCGAAGAATGCGGACGAGATGGGATCGACGCCGGCAGGTGCTAAAAGCCTGAAGCGGTTGCTTCCGTTGTATGCGGTCGTCTTTGCCGGCTTCGTGGGCTATAGCCTGATGATTACGGTCTTCACGCCGATGCTCATGAGCAATCACGATTTGCTGCTTCGGGCAGACGAGCCGATGAGCCAGCGCGTGATCCTGCTCGGAGTCTTGCTCTGCCTGTACCCGCTGGGTCAATTTGCGGGTTCGCCGGTGCTCGGCGCGCTGTCCGACCGCTTTGGGCGCAAGCCGGTTTTGATGATCTCGCTTTGTTTCACGACTGGTTGCTACGCACTCATCGGCACCGCACTCTCCCTGCGGAGTTTCGCTCTGCTTGCGTCGGCTTCGCTGTTGGCTGGTCTGGCGGAAGCCAACGTTGTGGCGGCCCAGAGCGCCATCGCGGATGTAATCACCGCGGAAGAGCGCAACCGATTCTTCGGCTACATTTACCTGAGCGCTAGCTCGGCGTATATTGTGGGGCCGCTGGTGGGCGGAAAGCTGGCGGATCCTGATCTGGTTTCGTGGTTCAGCGATGCAACCCCGTTTTGGGCAGCGATGATTGTGCTCGCGATTACCACGTCAGCTACGGGGCTCTTCTTTCGTGAAACAAATCCGCCTGCGCAACGCCACTCAGTCAGCTTTTCGCAGGCCTTCACAAATCTTCGAGGTGTTATTTCCGATCGCCGTCTGCGCCGGCTCTATTGGCTCAACTTTGTTTTCTATCTTGCGATCTTCGGATTTTTCCGCTGCTATCCAATGTATCTGGTGGGCCGCTTCCATCTCAGTGTGTCGCGGGTTTCGGAGTTTGTGGCGTGGGTGGGGGTTCCCATTGTGATCGCCAACGCCTGGCTGACGGGTTTTCTCGCTGCGCGCTTCAGCACCAGAACCCTGACCGTATGCTCGGCATTTCTCACCGGCGCCTTCATGATCGTTGTGGTCGCAATTCATCCCCGGCGATCGCTCTGGGCAACCTTGTTTCTGACATCCGCAGCACTGGCTATCTGTTTGCCGGCATGCGCGACGTTGCTTTCCAAGGCAGCCAGTGAGGCGGAACAGGGACGCGTCATGGGGAACAATCAATCGCTCCAGGTGGGTGCCGAAGCTCTGTCAGGCCTGGTCGGCGGCCTCGCAGCCGCTCTATTCGTAGAGTTACCCTTGATCCTCTTAGGGCTCCTCGCCATGACGGCAGCGCTGTTGCTGAAGTTTGAGGTAAGGCAACATACCGATGATAGATCCAGCGAGTCCTTGGAAACCCGGTGACGGACCAAGAGCATCCTTTCCGCCTGATAGTCGGCCCATTGATTTAGGGGCGCATCGTGAGATGCGTCCCTAAATCAATCCTTATCCTTTGCGCACATCGTTCAATGTGACTCGGTAAATTGAATCGAGGGCGTCGATCCGCTGGCGGTGGTACATTTCCCAAGCGTCAGATTATTGGTCTCGCCGGTCGTACCGTCATCCTTGGATGGGGATACGCATGTCGGCGCGGTCGTGGATCCATCGGACACTGCTATCTTCACCGTAACCGACGAACCGGTGTTAAAGTAGGCTTTCGAGCCGCCCGCATTGCCAAGCACATTGAATTCTGCCTGGGTCCAACCGCTCGCGATATCGGTAAGGGCATCGCTTACGGTTGCTGTATAAGCCTCAGTATCATAAGTCACCGTGGCTGCATCGGTTCCACCTGGCGTGGCTGAACCCGAGAGCTTCAAACTCGCGAGGTCGGTAATGCGTAGTTGCCCATTGGCGATCACCGTAGCCTTCGTATTCTGTACGCAGTCGTCCCCGGGGCCCTCTGCATCCGCACCTCCATCGAGGAAGCCCTTCGGGCAGATATTGGAGCCGTTATCAACGCCGTAGTTGATAAGCCAATATTCGATGAACACTTCTGTCTTGTCCGTTAACTTGTTGCTGCTAAGCGATACCGGCGTGTTCGTCGACATCACATACTGTTGCCAGGCAAGGCAACCCGAGTAGCCGTCGCAAGCCGGAGAATGGCTATCGAAGTTCGTATTGACCTGCAGCGTATATTCATTCGGTCCAAGAATGCCGCCATCGCCAAATGCGGCAACGCCGACGCTCTTTTCGGATTCCACCCCCGTCACCTTTGGAAAGCTTCCCGTCGCTGAGTTAAGCAGGCGCCCTGACGGTACCTGGACAACATAATCGTATCCATTGCCCACCGTTTGCTCTCTGTTTTTAGCCTTTGGGAGCGCAGACCGATAACCTGGCGCCTCTGCGCATTCCACCTCCTGCCATTGCGTGCTGGGATAGGAGGCGTGGAAACATCCTTCTGAGGGTGCGCTGATTTCATGCATGATTCCGCGCCAGGTCTCACGCGCCTGCGCTTCCGCATGGTCAGCGGCTTCATCCGCTGTCTGCGCGGCAAAGGCCGAAGAAAGTGGAACTACACTTACAAAGCCTGCCACTGCTGCAATATGAAGCAGACTACGCGTACCGAACCTCACCTTAGTTGGCATAACTCTCCTTGGATTTCGAAGCAGATTGTTTGGTCTGACGGCGCCTTGGGTTTGTACACGCCTGACAATGTGAACAGCTTTCTCGGGCACACACGGTTAGAAATTAGAGCCACGGGCCCGCAACGCCAGGAATGCCCACACAATGTATCAAAAGGGAACTTTGCTGCGGTAATTAAAAATTTAACGCGCTGCGCTTCTCCGACGCTGTCATCGTGAGGATGTGCGTCGTTTTGAGGGGACGGAGCGGAACCACCCCTATCACAGCGGGGTTATCAGCTCTCAAGAGATTCAAAGGGAAATGGTTTTTGCGACGGGCCGGGATCCGGCGACGCGGATGGCCCACCGGCCAGACTGACCGGCCACGCTGGCCCCACTGGGAGTGGAGCCGAAAGATTTCAGGTCCGCCACGACAGGTGTGCTGTTACCGGATGACGAGAAGTCATTCGTTTGCGGTACTCATTCGTCGCTAGGTTGATGCTTCGCCAGGCCGGAAATGCTCAGGGAGCAGGATTTAGTCCCGTCATCCTTCCAGTAAGAGCCGTCTGCAAACATCAGCTTGAGAAGATAAACACGTACACCGCTGGCCGTATTAGGAGCAAAAGTCTCATCCTCAACGCGCCAGATGGGCTTAGCTTCTCGTTGCGGCCTTAAGCTCACCGCCGATCCATAGGTTTCAGGGAATTCGTGTTTGTCCAGGGCGGCGTCGAATCCTTCAAACCCCACCTTTACTGCGATCACGCGCTTTTCCGTCTGGTTCACCAGATGCACACTTACTCGACCCTTTCCCTTCGAATCCGCATACACGCCGGTGAGTGTTGCCGGACACGCGGGGTTCAGGAAGGTTGTATTTTCGATGTTTCTGTCAAAGAGCGAGTTCTTTGAATAGGCAGGGGAGGATAGCCAGAGCAATAATGGGAAAAGGGCTATGAATTTCACAGTGGGCCATCCTTGAGATTGGCTGTCGTGTTATCGACAGATCGGCTCGAGCCGTTAGTTCGAACGCAACTTTTCACTGCTTGCCGCCTTCCTCAGGACCATCGTGGGAAACAATTCTGGCCGCCGTGATCAGTTGATCGTCATTCCCGCCGGCCACGAGTGCCCGCGCCGAAGAGCTCAAAGAGGCATAGAATCGGCAAAAAATATTTAGGAGGTGCGCGGTGCGACTCTGCCTTTGGCTGCTTCCCCTCAGCTTCGCCGCAACGGCAATCGGCGCGGCTTCGATCGCGGGAAGCTGGATCAATGGAAATTCCGCCACCGGAGGGGTCACCAGACTCGTCGTCCGATCGGACAATCGGCAGCTATTCGTCCGCGCCTGGGGCGCGTGTCGTCCTCGCGATTGTGATTGGGGCGAGGTGCAGTGCTTGCCGCACGGTGCAGGTTGCAATGCAAGCTGGGATCACGGCTTCGCAACCACAGCGATGCAACTGCAGCCGCTTGAGGACGGGCGCCTGCAGATCAAGTACAAAGCCCACTTCCATGACCACTCCGGCCGTCGTGACTTCGGGAGCGAAGAGTTTTTCGTCCGCGGTGAGCCGCCGCAAGTCACCCGGAACCCGATCCGGAATCTCACGCCGGAAGAGGCGGCGAACCGTATCCTACAGTGCGTGTTGCCAAGCTACCCTGATTCACAACCGCGACCCGCGGTCGCAGGAACGGTCGAGATTGGTCTCGTGATATCGACGAGCGGCGACGTAATTGACGGCACCCGCTTCCTTGGCGGCCCCGCCCTCTTCCGGGATTCTGCAATGCAAGCAGTGCGTCAATGGAAGTTCAAACCAGATTTGGCAGACGGGCATCCGGCATTGGGGCGGGTACGCGCACTCATGCGCTACATGGCTGATAGGAGCAACGAAGTCGCACTGGCGCCGGCAATCTTGCCTGACTCGTTCGGGGACCGGGGCACGCCGAGGAACGAAGAGGCTGAAGCAGTCTTACCTCCACTTCAATGTGAAAACCAGGTTCGATGATCCTTTCCGGGTTAATCCGATGACAGAATACCGAGAGATACTAGCCCACTGAAGTCGAAGAAGAGGACTTGATCAGGGATACGCATTACAAAAAAGTCAAGGAAAGAACAACACCAGACTATGTGAAAAGGGTGATCCAGGCCGATTGAGCTGACCGTTTGATGTCGTCTCAGCTTGCGCTATTGAGCGGTAGAGGCGTGGATCACGTTTGCCGGCACTCCGGGAAAATCAGGGAGCTGGCGAGGCGGGGGAAGACGTATCATCCCCAAGCGTGCCGTCGTTTCCCACCACTCTCTGTCCGCGAAACCCAAAATACCCTCTTACGATAGCGTCGTCTGCAGCTGAATCTGGAACGGTCACCCACTCGCCATGCCTGATACTCATCGTATTCGCCGAGAAATACACGAGTTGTTGTCACGACCGGCGTACTCTTTGCTTTTTGCCAAAGCAAATCAATTTTCGAAACCCGGCACGAATCCTATTACGCCACAGAGTATTGCTGAGCGGACTGCTGACTATCTTTGGCATAAAAACCCTTTGCTTGATCCGGTTGAGATTGTCGAACTAAGGGGCCGAACGGAACTCTATCGTACCCATGACGGAGGAGCCCGAACGGATTCAGCCCGCACTTTGGGCCGGTCATGGATCGAGCGTTCGGTACTTGAGAGTGTCTGGGCAGGCACTGCGAAGTGCCAGGGAAATGACCGGCGCAGACGGTTTTTGGAATTTGTTCGAAGCGCAAACTTCGTGCTCCCCGAGTGGAATGGCATGACTTTCATGGTCTGCATGACTGTGCCGTCAGGCCGTTCCGCCGTTGCGGCGCGTGGACGCGGAAACTGGAAAGCGATGCGAACCGCTGCTAACAAACCACGCCCAGGCAACGTAGGGAGCATCCATACGGTTGCTGATGTGCTTCGGGAAGGTATGATGCCGATTCCTGGTTTGGCACAGTGTATTATCCCGATGATTGACGATATGTGGATACAGCCAGTTGATGCGAAGTCCAACAAATGGCCGTTCGCCACTTAACTCATCGCTGCTTCACACGCCTCGCCCCACCTTTGCAGGCGCACGTCATCCGGGATGGTGGTTACTTCGTCTGGCCCGAAACCCTCAAACTGGTTCCTCAATGTTTCTTCGCCCGGGGGTACGAACGTTCAATATAAGTACATTGATATTCAATCGAACGCCAATGTCATCTGGGAGCCGGGCAGCAACCACTCCTACACGGTCCCGGCGAGTGGCACCGGATCCGTCAACGACAACTGGTGATCAAGCGTAAAGCAGAATCGGGCAGCGGGGCGAATGCTCTTAGGGAGGGCTGAGCCTGCGGACAAGACTTGAATCCTTCGTGTAGTCTGATCCCGGTTCCTAATGACAATACTTGAGGTGAGGAATGAATCTTCCTGACGCGACTCTGGCGGGTATGCGCAAGACCAACGACCTATTTTGCTCAACGGCAATCGGCTTGCGCGATATGAGTGTTCTAGACCACATCTATACCGCTGATGCCCACATCCTTCCACCTGGCGCCGAAATGATTGACGGTATGCCTGCCATTAAGAACTTTTGGATCCAGGCGGTGACTGGTCTTGATGTCAAGGGGGCGACCCTCACGACAGTTTCAGCAGAGGCCGTTGGGGATGATGTCGTCGAAATCGGTCGCGCTGAGCTAATGCTTGCAGATGGCCGCAGGGTTCCAATCAAATACGTCGTCCACTGGAAGTTTGAAGAAACTGCCTGGAAGTGGCATACGGATATCTGGAACCTGAATCAGTGACTACGCTTTGAGCAAGACGGGTCGCCGCATTAGCTCTGGCGACCGGCGTTGTTGAGATCTCCCTCTTCATTTTCTTCGCACGCCGCTGTAACGGGCCGAGCTTGGCACGCACTATTTTCAATATGAGCGGAGACGTGAAAATATGCCCGAAGTGCAATAAGACAACGCTGGAGCCCACCCTGGACTGTATTGTTCCGCCCGAAATGATCAGATTGCTGCAAGAGCCAATTCCCAAAGGCTCCGGCCCACGAGTGATGCCTTACTTTTGCTTGAATTGCCGCTGTGTCGAGTTGTACCCAGCGGGCGCCTGATGCCATGCAGCCCCTGCCGTTTCCGAAACTTTCTAACACGGCTAAGAAGCGCGAAGCGTCTTAGTTAAGTCTTCTCATCTGCGCCAGACTCACTACTATCCATCTTCATTTGCCTTGGATATAATTCGGGCCGTTCCTGCAGGAGAGCTTCTAACCTCTTACCCTGGCAGACTTTTCAGCATCCTGGAGGAGCATGAGGAGGATTCACTTGATATCTACACTTGCCGAAATTCGGATTTCGGGGAAACTCCTGAAATCCATTCTCTGTCTGGCTCTCACCCTTTCACCATTTACGCTGCCAGCCCAAAGCAGCAACCAGTACGCCTACGTAGCCATCGCAGATTCAGGACAAATCTACGGTTACCGTCTAAACGCCACGAATGGCAACCTGGCTGCCCTCGAGGGATCGCCCTTCCCTAACAGCCACTACGCCGGCCTCAGCTCCGTCGCAGCCGACCCGGCCGGCAGATTCCTTTATGCAACCAGCCAGTATGCGCCCACGAACGAAAATGTCATCGCCTTCAGAATTGATCGCCCGACCGGCAGGCTTTGTCCCATCTCGGGCTCCCCTTTTGGCGCCGGTGCGGCAGCATCGGCCATTGCAATCGACCCTTTAGGCAGATTTGTTTATGTCCCTAACTATGGAGGCAACAACGTATCCGCTTTCAAGATCGATCAGACCACCGGGAGGCTGCTACCGATCGCCTCTTATGCAGCAGGAAGCGCTCCAGACGCGGTGATGGTGGATTCGCTGGGCAAGTTCGTCTACGTGGCCAACGGATCTTCCAACGATGTGTCAGGGTACGCCATTAACCAGGCGACCGGCGCTCTTACGCAGATAACCGGTTCTCCTTTTGCGACCGGGAGCGGCCCCAGGTCTCTGGCCGTCGATCCCAACGAACGATTCGTGTACGTCGCCAACCAGGGCTCCGGCAATATTTGGGGATACACCATCAATGAGACCAGCGGCGCCCTGGCGCCGCTGGCCACCTCGCCCTATGCCGTCGGAGATACCGGTCTTACCTCCGTGACCGTTGCCCCGACCGGCGCTCAGGTCTATGTGGCCGGTAATGGCGGCATCTACGCCTATTCCATCAACCAGAACAGCACGGACATTGCCTTTCCCCCGCCCACAAGCCTGTACGGACAATTGACGCTCAATCCGGGTTCGCCGTCCGGAGGGGGATTTTCTGAGTTCGTAACCGTCGACTACACCGGAACCTTTCTATACTCGGCCAACAGCGGTGACATTTCCGGTTTCAATCTCAGCACCGGAATCTTCAGGCCCTTAAGCGCCTCTCCCTATGCGACTGGCAATGCGCCGGTCTCTATCGCCCTGATTCGTCCGCAAACCTTTCCTGTGTTTACCGCCACCCAGGTTGCATCGCCCTCTGGATACGCGGGCATTACAGCCTTCAACGCCGTGGCAGTCAACGATAGCGGGCAGGTCGCAGGCTCGTTTTCCGCTTCAGAGGGTGGCGAGCCATTTATGGCCGCGTTTCTTTATGCCGGGGGCGTAACGAACAGTGTTGCCTCCAGCCGTAGCAGCGCCGGTAATGGCCTCAACGATAAGGGGCAGGTCGTAGGGCTCCAGTTCCCACAGGTTCCCAACCCATTGCAGCCGCCGGCGCAGGCGTTTCTGTACAACTACAGCAACAACACGACCACCGTTATCGACAACGTGACGGGGAGGCAGAGCGCCGCCAACGGCATCAACAACGCAGGGCAGGTGACGGGCTCGCTTTCCACCGGAACGTGCCCGCCGCTGATGCCTTATACTCCCGCTTGCCTGGGAAACACCCACGCTTTCCTTTACACCGGATCCGGCCTCGAAGATCTCGGCACGCTCGGTGGGACCTACAGCGAAGGGACCAGCATCAATGATCGGGGTGAGATCGCGGGAATCAGCACCTTGGCCAACGGTGCAACGCATCTCTTTCTCTACACCCAGGGCCATATGCGCGATTTGGGCACGGCGGGTGGACAGACTTTCGCCTCTGCGGTTCTCAACGATCACGGCGAAATACTTGCATCCACTGCCGGCTCAGGAGGCGTGGGATCGAGCTATCTGTACCGGAACAACAACTTCTTCAAGCTGCCTTTTGTGGGTAGCGGGATCAACAATAGCTCATTGATCGTCGGCACCAAGCTCGCCGCTACTGGCGTCACTCGCGCCTACCTGTATTTCCACGGTATCTCAATCGATCTGAACGAACTGGTCGAGTCGTCCCTTCCCCTGCTGACCAGTGCCAGCGGCGTAAGCAATAACGGTAAGATCGTCGTCAACGCAGTGAACGGCCAGCTTTATGTCCTCACTCCAAAATGACGGAACTCCTTCAGCTGCAGTCGAGGCGCTCCTCATAAAAATGCTGTGCGCCTCGATTGCCTTTGATAATCCCTCCCCGATGGGTTACAGCGAAGCCAGCTGCCGCGGATTCTGTCGATAAGCTCCACAAATACAAAGAGCGAGGGCATCGAGAAAAATTTGGTGGCCGGCTTACCCAAATTCCCGCCCTCAACAAAAAACGCGCGTGTGGGCGCGGTAACAATCCGCAGATTGCTTAACGACGAAAACATATGTTGCTAGGTCTAGGAATTATCCTGCTGCTGTTGTGGCCAGGCGGCGGGAAACCGCACCCGAAAACCTTGTCAAAGAGTTTAAGCAGTCGAAGCCAGGGAGCACACTCGTCCAGCCGTGAACAAAGCCTTTTCATTTGAAAGCTGTCATTGCGCCCAGAAAAAAAACGTAGAGCCAAACCGCTTTAGCCGGGGGCGGCAATTCCTCGCAGAATAATCTTCAGCAGTGCTTCTGCATTGGCCATCACCTGGTCAGGCTCCCTCTCCGCGAATCCCAGGGGTAGCCAATAATCGCTGAATGCGTCCACAACGCGCGCCGCTGTATTTGCCGGGTCGCTTACCTCGAAGACCCGTTCCGCCATACCCCGCTCCAGCACTTTTTGAATACGGGTAGCCAGCCTTTCCCGGAACATCTCGCGGCCGGCATGGAATTGTCGTTGAAACGGCTTCCGGCTCCCTGAAGCAAGCGAACGGAACAACAGCAACCGCCGGCTGAAACTGATATCCATCAATGCCCGGATCCATCCCAAAGTCAGCGCCCGCAGTTCCTGCTCCGGCGTGACCGAGCCGAGTTCTTTCTCAGGCCGCCCGAGCACATTGCTCTGTAGCCTGTCCGCGGCTGAAGCAATCAACCCCTGCTTGCTGCCGAAGTCGTTGTAAAGTGTCCCGACGCTGACGCCGACTTCGTCAGCTACTTCGTGGACACTCACCTTCTCCTCCCCATACCGCTCCACCAGCCGGTCAAATGCGTCGAGGATCGATTGTTTGCGATCTTCCACCGTTGGAGGCCCCTTAACAATTTGAACATTACCACAAAACGTTCATTATTACACCGATGGGGGATGGCCAGCTGCCGGGTCGGGAGGAGATATTGAACGAAAGCAAGAAATGTTCATCTTCAGGAGGCTTCAGAATGCAAAGCGCAATCACCAGGGGCCAGCGTTATGGACTGTACTTAGTTGCTCGTTAGCGATGGCGCTTGCGGGCTGCAGCACCTCCACCACTTCTGCATCCGGACCCAGCCCGGATTTCAATGGCGCCTCCAGCGCCACCGCAGCCGAGATCTCGGCCTCGGCCGGCTCCATGACTATGGCTCAGAGCACCCAGTCCGCCGGGGCTCTCGGCGCCACAGCGGACGCCCTCGACGGCTATCAGCTTCACCCCGAAACCGCCCGCGCCGCGGGCAAAGGCTGCGGGACCGTCGTGATTAACTCCGAAAACAGCCAGAGCCAGGTCACCGACGAAACCATCACCTATGCGCTGCCCGCCTGCGAATTTTCCGGTGTCCTAGGTATGGATAGCCTGGCCATCACCGGCACACTGGAGTTGATGAACCCGAACCCGGGCGTTTTCGCTTTCTCCAGCAAGGCTACGAATCTGGAGTTCGCCTTCACTGCCTCCGGCGTCACCAGCAGTGAGACCCGCAACGGTACCCGCCAGCTCACAGCCACCAGCACCCTCGCCTCTGAATCGAACGACATAACTACTGTGTTCGTGAAAGCAGGCGTCCCAGCCGGAACCCTTAACAACAGCCTCGCCCTCAGCTTCACTCCTTCTACCGGAAGCACGCTTGCCGTTGGCCAGCCTCTACCCGGCGGCACCATACAAGCCAACGGCACCATTGGCTGGACTTCGGCTGCAGCCGGGGCTACCGCCGCCACCTTCACTGTTTCCACGATTACGCCTTTGGTCTACGACCCCGGCTGCGCCACCACCTCCGCCAGCCCGTTTGATTCCGGCCAGTTGAAGGTCGAAATCGCCGACGGCAGCGTGACGACGTACGCCCACGTCACCTGGGCACACTGCGGCACTCCAGTGGTCGTTCTCTATTAGAAGCGATTCACAGTCTCGAGAAGAAAGTTGGATATCCATGAACCGCATGAAAGCAAGCTCACTCGTTCTCACTTTCGTCTTTGCCGTCGCCTCTACGCAGGCGCAGCAAACCGTCACCGGACCTCGCGGCGGTAAAGCCACCGGTTCCGTCTCGACCAAAGGCAATACTGCGACTGCAAGCGGCAGTGCAACCAGCGCACGCGGCAATACAACCAGCGCGCAATCCACCGTAACCAAAACCCGCACAGGCGCGACTGAGTCCGGTTCCGTAACCGGGCCCAAGGGTGGAACCACCACCGCAAGCGGCGTCACCACTCAAACTTCAACGGGTTCCACCACCACCGGATCCGTCAACGGACCGAAAGGTGGCACCACTTCGGGGACCGCTACCACAACCAAGACCACAACTGGCGCTACTACCACCGCAACTGTCCGCGGTCCGGGCGGCCAGTCGAAGACGGGGAGCGTCAGCTACCCCACGCAGCCGAAATAGCGGCGACGAGTCAGAGGCCAGAGATTGGCGTTGATCTCCGGGCCTCTTCGCGGCTGCTGATGAAGATTGATATCTACGATGGGGTGATGGCACACATCGTGACCTTTCATGACTCCCTAAACCTGAGGTGCCATCGCCTGTTCCTGCAGAACCCTGTGGACCAGGCTGATGGCGATGGCGCCTTCGCCTACCGCTGAGGCCACGCGCTTCACGTTGTTGGATCGCACGTCGCCCACGGCGAAGACTCCCGGCAACGATGTCTCAAACAAGAGCGGCGCCCTGGCGAGCGGCCAGTTGGCTGCCTGCAACTGCTCGGGGGCCAGATCGATACCCGTGCGTATAAAGTCCTTGTCATCGAGCGAAACACACCCGTTCAGCCACGCGGTGTTCGGGCTGGCGCCGGTCATCAGGAACGCGTGGCGAATGCTGTGTTGTTCTTCTTCGCCGCTTTGGTTATTCCGCCAGCGAATCGAGCAGAGATGTGCATTGCCTTCGAGTTGAACAATCTCGGTTTGGCTATGAAGCGTGATCGCGGGGCTTTGCTCGATGCGGCGGACCAGGTAATTGGACATCGTATCTTCGAGGCGCGCACCCCGGATCAGGATGTGTACGTGGCTCGCAATCTGAGATAGAAAGATAGCCGCCTGGCCAGCGGAGTTGCCGCCCCCCACCACGATGACCTCTTCCCCCTGGCAAAGCTGGGCCTCGACGAACGTTGCCCCGTAGTAAATGCCGTTGCCTTCAAACTGCTCCAGATTTTCCAGCGGCAGCTTGCGATATTGCGCCCCGGTGGCGATCACCACAGAGCGTGCGAGCAATTTGCACCCGCCGTCAATCTCAAGAGAATACGGCTGCTGCGAGCACACAAGCCGCACGGCCGGGCGCGCCACCATCAATTGCGCGCCAAATTTCTGCGCCTGCGTGTAGGCCCTGCCCGCCAGCTCCTGGCCGGAAATGCCCGTGGGAAAGCCCAGGTAGTTTTCAATCTTCGAGCTGGAACCCGCCTGGCCACCGGGAAAATTCGTCTCCACGACAAGCACATTCAGTCCTTCAGAAGCTGCATACACGGCAGAAGAAAGGCCCGCCGGTCCGGCGCCTACCACGATCACATCGCGCACCCTGGTAGTGTCGATACCCTCATTGAGCCCGATGCAATCACACACCTCCTGGTTGCTGGGGTTCTTCAGCACCCACTTGCCCCGGCAGATCATGACCGGGATATCTTCGGCGCTTAGCTCAAACTGATGAATCAGCTCCTGCACCGTTTCGTCTTTTTCGAAGTCGGCATAGGTGAAGGGATAACCGTTGCGCGTGAGAAAACCCTTGAGCCGCAGGGTGGCTGCCGAGTTATCCGAGCCAAGCAGCACGACATCGCCCCAGCCGCGGGCGATCAGCTCCACCCGGCGCAGGATGAAAGCGCGGGTGAGGATCTCGCCCAGCTCGCTGTCGGTCTGCACCAGCTGCTGCAGGGCTTCGCGCTGCATCTCAAGCAGCTGGCCGGCGACGCGCATGCGTGCGATGACCATGCTCCGCCGCCCGGACAGCATGACGATATCGCCAAAGAAGTTTCCGGCTTTGTGCACTGCAACGACCTCGTCGCCGCCGGTCGCAGGCCGCACGATTTCCAGCTCGCCAGAAAGAACGACGATAAACGGCATGGTCGCATCCCCCTGCTCGACCACGGTGGTTCCGGCGTCGACGTTGCGCATGGTGCCGCATGCAGCGACTCGCTGCAGTTGGGCCGCGGTGAGGGTAGGGAAGAGCGCCGGGTTGTTTTGCGGATCAGGGACTGGTCGGTTATCCATTCGCAGAATATTCCTCGCTCGGTGCTGCACGGCTCCCTTGCGAGTCTAATTGCGGGCAGAACCGGTCTCACCACCCATTTGGGTAGCTGGGCACCTTTACCTGGGGTCAAACGCATTGAAAGGCAGAAAAGACGGTTAACCGAGGAGTGCGCCTCGATGGAGTAGAATCCACCGCAAAGGGAGCAAGCCATGCCGCAAACGATCTACGGCGGGAAAGATTTTGCCAGGCAATTTCGCGTGGTACGCAATAACACTCTACAGATTGCGGAGGATATTCCGGAATCGAAGTACGGCTTCGTGCCAGCGCCTGGCTGCCGTACGGTTGCCGCTTTGTTGACTCACATCGCAGTTTCTCCACGGATGTGGTTCGAGGTTCACGGTAAGCAACGGGTCAAAACGCTGGTCGGCTTCGATTTTGTGAAGCTGAGCAGTGACGTGAGGGCTGAGGAAGAGAGGAGCAGAAGCAAGGCGGAGATTCTCGAACTATTGCGCAGTGAGGGAGAGAAATTTGCCGGATGGTTGGATACGCAGACGCCTGAGTTCCTGGCGGAAATGGTCACCGTGGCCGATAACACAGGCACAAAGTCGCGTTTCGAACAGCTGCTTGGGGCCAAGGAACACGAGATGCACCATCGTGGCCAGCTGATGCTTATTGAGCGGCAGCTCGGAATTGTGCCTCACCTCACCAGGCAGGCCGAAGAGCGGCTGGTGCAAACCGCTACCGGGTATTCAGGGAGGTGACACGATTCGTTGGTTTACGTTCCGTCTGGTCGCTACTTTCCACGTTTGGCATCGCGGACCCAAGGTGGTTCCCGGTGACCACCACATCTGGATGAATCGATTCCTACACTTTTTCTCGTTATATGGATCGTGATCTGCTTCGTTCGTTTTCTGACGCAACAACGAGTTGTGGCGCTTTCGGTCTGTCCGCTAGTTCCCGCTCTTCTTCGCTTTTCTTCTCAGCCCGAAAATGGCCCATCAAGAATCGCAATAAAGCGGCGCTTTCGGCAAAGAATCCTGATTTCCTCGCCGGTAATATACTTTAGGCGTATCGCCGCACCTGAGACCACTTCCCCGGACCCCTGGAAAACCCATTTCGCAAGGCTCGCCTGATAACCGGCGAGTCGCCTGAACGGAGTCTCTCCCAAATGATTGGCCAAACCATCTCGCACTACCGCATCATCGAGAAGCTTGGTGGTGGGGGGATGGGTGTCGTCTACGAGGCTGAGGACACCGAACTCGGCCGTCTGGTCGCCATTAAGTTTCTTCCGGAAGACCTGGCTCTCCAGCCAACGTCGCTGGAGCGGTTCCGTCGCGAAGCCCGCGCTGCGTCGGCCCTCAACCACCCCAATATCTGCACCATCCATGAGATTGGTGAGTATAAGGGCAAACGCTTTCTGGTGATGGAATTTCTGGAAGGCAAGACGTTGAAGCATTGCATCTCCGGCAAGCCTATGGAGACGGAGCTCTTACTCGATCTGGCGATTGAGATTGCCGACGCGCTCGAGGCTGCTCACACCGAGGGTATCGTTCATCGTGACATCAAGCCCGCGAATATCTTTGTGACCAAGCGTGGCCACGCGAAGATCCTGGACTTCGGCCTGGCGAAAGTGATGCCAACCGCCAACAGGGTTTTAGCCGCGACGGTTCAACAAACCACGGTGACCGAGGAGTACCTGACCAGTCCGGGCTTTCCCATAGGCACCGTCGCCTATATGTCGCCGGAGCAGGCGCGAGCGGAAGAAGTGGATCAACGTAGCGATTTGTTCTCCTTCGGCTCAGTGCTGTACGAGATGGCCACAGGGGTACTGCCCTTCCGTGGTGGGAGTTCTGCGCTCATCTACCGCGAGATTTTGGATCGTGATCCAGTTCCCGCGCTGCGCCTGAATCCTGATCTTCCCCCCAAGCTGGAAGACATCATTAACAAGGCTCTGGAGAAAGACCGCGAGCTGCGCTATCAAAGCGCGGCAGAAATGCGATCTGATCTGAAGCGTCTCAGACGCGATACGGAGTCGGGGCGGCGTTCGTCCGGACCGGCCACTGGCGCGGCCACAGCGGCGACTGCATCCGTTGCGGGGCAGGGTGAGGTAGCTGCTCGAAAGCCGGCTGCTAGCTGGGGGCGCAGGTGGATCGCGGCCGGCGCGGCGCTTGCTCTCTTAGCCGGAGCATACGCTTGGCGCCTGGCGAGCACACGCAACGCTCCATTGAGCAAGCTACCCATGAGCTTGCATTCGCTTACTGCCAATCCCATGGGGCACGGCGCGACCCAGGCGGCAGTCTCGCCTGACGGCAAATACCTGGCGTATTCCGACGACTCCGGGACTGCACATCAAACTGTTGGAGACAGGAGATACGAAGACGATTCCCCTGCCGGAGGAGGCGGCCTCGACCTACGCAACGACCCACGCTGCGTGGCTGCCGGTGGCCTGGTTTCCCGACGGAACCCGCTTGCTCGCAAACCTCGAAGTCGCCAGCAGACCGCCGAGCATTTGGATTGTCTCCCTGATTGGCTATGCGCCGCGAAAATTCCGTGACGATGGCTACGCGCACTCCATCTCCCCCAACGGCGAAAGGATTGTTTTTACCAGTGCGAGCACGGCGTCGAGCGAGCACGAGGGGCAGCTACACCGGGTGTTTGGCGATCACACGATTTGGCTTGCTGAGGTGAATGGCCAGCCTCCGAAAAAGATAGCTGAGGGCGATGGATCTACGGGATTCACGAGAGCGGTCTGGTCTCCGGACGGTAGTCGCATTGCTTACCTCGCAGTTCACCAGGTTGCGGGCGATTTCGAATGCTCCCTCGAGAATCGCGATCTGCAGGGAGGGCCGGCCGTGTTGGTAAGGGCAGGCGCTAACTTATGCAACAACCCTGAAGGATTTTGGTGGGCGCCGAACGGCCGGCTCATTTTCTCCCTCGCCGAGCCCGCCCCCAACGGAAAAGATTCCAATCTCTGGGAGGTCAAACTCGATCCCCGCACCGGAAAGCCCGAAGCCGACCCCGCCCGGCTCACGAACTGGGTAGGATTTTCTTTTGCTTCTCCTACCCTAACCGCGGATGGGAAGCGGGTAGCGTTTCTGAAGTGGAATTTTCAGACCAACGTTTACCTCGCCGAACTGAAGGCGGGAGGCAGCAGGCTGACGACTCCACGACGGTTGACTCTCGACAATCGCAATGACTCGCCTGCGTTCTGGACGAGCGATAGCCGCGCCGTCGTCTTCTGGTCCGACCGCAACGGTTTCGACCAGATTTTCATACAGAATATTAACCAACAGACCGCCGAAGCCGTGGTCACGGGTCGTGGACAGGCCGGGATGCCCCGGTTGAGCCCGGATGGGGCCATTCTTTATGTGGCGGACAACACCCCGCCTGGCGGGACGGCTCAGTGGAACCGTATCATGCGCGTGCGCCCGAGCGGGGACACCCCGGAGCTGGTGATGGAGGTGCCGCGGCTCGCTAACTATGCTTGCGCGCTGCCGCCTGCGGGCGCCTGCTTCGTGGGGCAACAGAGCGAGGACGGGCAGAAAACCCGTGTCGACGTGTTTGACCCAGTGACAGGGAAGCGGCGCGAAGTACGCACCGTCAGTATTCACCCTGGAGTCAACAACAATTGGATGCCGTCGCCCGATGGCTCGCGCCTCGCTTTTTCCGAGTTCAGCATCCTGGAAGGCCGCATCCGGTTGCTCTCGCTCCGGGGCGATCCGGACCGCGACATCGTCGTCAAGGGCTGGGCGGGATTCACTGCAGTGGACTGGGCTGCGGATGGCAAGTCGCTCTTCGTTTCCAGTCAGTCGCCCACGAGCGTAACCCTGCTGCACGTGGACCTCGAAGGCCACGCGACGCCTCTTTGGGACCAACGTGGGGCCTGGCGAACCTTCGCGGTCCCCGCGCCGAACGGGCGCGAACTAGCCATCGCCGGTATTACAAGGGACAGCAACGTCTGGATGATTGAAAATTTTTGACGATCCGCCGGCCGTATTGCTTGTCCCAGTCGTTTCGTGTCGGACTTCCAATTGAGATTGCGGTTAGCCGGTGCAGGTATTCGGGGTGAATTCCCGGAAGGCGTGCCGGTTCGAGGGCTGCCGTTGGCTTCGTGATCCCAGATTTTTCAGGACAGGCGCTTGATAGCTTCGTCCACTCGCATGTGAAGGCTGGAATTGTTGCCCTTCAATTGCTGCTGCAAGGTTCGATACGTTGAAAGGGCGTCTGATTTTTTCCCGGAGATTTCAAGCAGGTTGGCGTGGACGTAGTCGCTGGTCCATGGAGAAAGCTGATTGTGTGAGAGATGAGATGCGATCTGCTGATATGTGGCCCAGGATTCTTCTTCGGGGACTGCTGAGAGACACTCGACCAGCTCGGCCCTGGAAGTGACAACCGGGTCATAGCAGAAGCCGAAGATGCGAAACCAGTCATCGTCCATGGGCTCCTGGTTCTTCCTCATGGCATTGACCACTCGGATAGTTGCGGCGCGGATACCTGGGTCATCATCATAGATCATCGCGCCCAGCTCCATGGCGCGCACCAGCGGGCGGGCCTTTCCGGTGTTCTCTGCGCTTTGGAAGTGTGCGAGAGCATCCTTCGTGTTATCGCTTGTTTGCAGCAGGATGTTGCCCAGCATAGCGTTGGCGTAGACGTTTGTGGGATCGGTAGAGAGCGCGGCCTGCAGGTTCTGCTCCGCGGCAGAGCCGAATTCGCGCTCGGCGATTTTCTGGTTGAGGAAGTGTGCCCAGCCGATATGTGCCTGAATGTCTGCCTTTCTCGAACCGGTAGCGCGGACGAGTGCGGCGTCAAGCACAGGGAAAATTTCATCGAGCTTCGCAGCTGCCAGCGGAGCTGTGCTGTTGTCATCGCCCGCTGTGCCCACGATGTGGAAGCCCTGGAGCCAGAGCATGGTTGCATCTACCAAGCCATCGGCGGCTTTGCGGCTTTGCGGATCGGACTTGAGAGTCGCCTGATAGGTGTGGAAGGCGGCTTCGTATTCGCCGCGCCGCATCTGGTCCTGAGCAATTGCGATGTGAGCGGCGGTCTCGCTGCGCTCCTGATGATGGCTCTCAAGCCAACGCAGGCCGCCGAGTAGAGTAATGCCCAGCCCGATCACGGCACTGATGTAACCGACCCACGTCATGATCGGCTTGACGAGGCCCGGCTTTGCGGGTGGCTCGGGTGTTTGGCGAGTCTGACAATGCGAGCAGATGATGGCATCGGCCGGGATCAGCTCCCGGCAGGCAACGCACCTTTTGCCTGCGGCTGACGCTTCGTTCGTGGCTTCGTTTGCCATCGAACCAGTACGTTAGCGCGACTTGTCGTCTTTGTACATGCCGATTTCGGATTTGCCGCCTTCGACCTCAGGAGGGACAGACCTGAGGAGGGACAGACAGGACGTTTACGAACTCAATATCACGATTGGAATAAGGTAACGTTCCGTCTGCCACTTTCTCTGTGGGTGCAATCAGAAAAGGAACCGTGCACCAAACTGGATCTGACGCTCGGAGCCCACACTGCCGTTGGTGCCCTCCGTAGAAGTGCTCAATCCGAAACTGCCGCTGCCGATCACGCCGGTCGGTGTATTGAACGTGGCGTGGTTGAAGATGTTGAAGAACTCAGAACGAAACTCCATTCTGACCCTCTCGGTCAATTGAGTATTTTTGATCACCGAGAAGTCGCCATTCCACCAATCGGGTCCGATGATGGTGTTGCGGCCAAGTGTTCCAGGCAGCACCTGCACGGTATTGCCATTGGCAGCGACAGTTGTCTGGCTGGCGAAGTAGTTGCCTGGATTTTGGATCACATCGCTTGACAGATACTGCGGAACTCCGTGGGCCAACACGGTGGGGGCCAGGATCTGGTTGGGCCGGGCGCCTGCGCCGTTCAGGCTGTCGTAGCCGTATTGCAGGGTGCCGTAAGGCTCTGTAATGGTGAAGGGGAAGCCGGTCTGGGCGCTGAAGATTCCCAGAGCCTGCCAGCCGTTACTGAGAATTCCCGGAACGAATCCCCAGTGTCCCGGCACGTCATAGCTGAAGTTGGCGACGAAGCGCTGGCCGACGTCATAGCTGGCGCGCGCGTATTCACAACGGATGCACGTCGGATTGTTGAGGCTCACGGCTCCGTTCGTGCCGGAAGCGCTCCACACCGCATCTGCGTCCGTCATGTCTTTCCCCCACGTGTAGGTGGCCTGGTATTGCAGGCCATGCAACGGAGAATTTTTGCGCATCTGCAACTGCAGGGCGTTGTAGTGAAACGTGCCCTGGTTATAGAAGAGCTGGACTTCGCCCATACCCGGGCTAACGGCGGAAAAGGGAGCATAGGCCGGTTCCGCGCCGTTGAAGGAATTCGGGTAGCCGGTGTTGTACAAGTTGTTGCTGTTGTTCGTCACATACGACATCTGCAAGGCCATGTCGCCCGGAATCTGCTGTTCGATGGTCACGTTGCCGGTGAGGGTGTAGCCGTTTTTCAGTCTGTCGGACGGCCAGTCGCCGGCGATGTTGCCAATGATGGCTGCGATCGGCGCAAGGTTAACAGGTGTCCTGGCAGGAATCTTGGTTGTGTCTCCCCCTGGAGGCATCACCACACCGGTAGTGCTGGTAAGTGCAGGCAAGCTGACCGCTAAGGGCGTCAACGAATAGGTGGGATTGTTGAGCACGCTCAGGCTAGCCATCGGAAGGTTGACCGCGGCCTGATCGGGATAGACGGTGGGGATGGAGTTGCTGAAGATGGCGAATCCGCCCCGCACCACGGTTTTGTCTGTCGCCCGGTAGGCCGCTCCGAGGCGGGGAGAAAAGTTGGCCTTTTGCGCGGGATATAAGGGGTTCGGATTCAGAACAAAGTTGCCGTAGAGGGGGCCCTGGTCGATGATGCCACCCAGGCGGTTTCTGATTTCGTAAGGAACGGACGTGTATTCGTAGCGCAGGCCGAGGTTAAACGTAAGCCTGGGCGTGAAGCGGAGGTCATCCTCCAAATAGGTTGCGAGGTGCCACACCCGCAGTCCCCAGAGGGTGCCACCGCCGCCGGTTGGTCCGAAGCCCGGTAAAGTCGTAGCCCGGCTGTAAGTGATGGGAGTTCCTTCCATCATGCTGATGAGGCCGCTGGGGCTGGGCGATCCGATCCCGAGGGTAGGACCACCATTCGTCGAAGGGATGGCCGCAACCAGGGCGGTATTGCTGTTGAAGGTATAGACGCCGTTGGGGCCCGCGCTGGTTACGCCAAACCCGTTGTCCTGACCATAGCGATATTCAAGGCCCATGCTCAGGTTGTGGCGGCCTTTGGTCCAGGTGACCTTGTCGGTGGGATCGTAGTAGGTCTCGACGTACTTGGTGATAAAGGTGTCGGGACCCCAGGTGGAGAGGCTGCCGTCGGAGAAGGTGGTTTGCGTAAACTCCTGCGATGGCGGCAGGCTGGCTTCGATCTGGCGATTGACCGCGAACATGGCAACGTTGATGAAGTTAGGCGAGAAGAGGTGGGTCTCGCTTACGGCATAGTTGCGAGGATTGTTGATCTGCTCCGCGGAGAAACTTGGATCCTCGATGGCCGCCACGGGATCGGTCTCCGTCGCTTCGTTGTTGATGTACGAAGCGCGGCCAAAGAGGATGTCCTTCTCCGAGAAATGATGATCGATACGGACGGAAAACTGGTTCACGTTGGTAGGCTGCTTGAACTGCTCGGTGAAGGTGTTGGCGCCGTAAATCCCGTTGGGGTTGTTGGGCATCGGATATTTGGCCAGGATGCCTGCGGCCACCGCGTTCAGCGGCACCTGATACGTGAAGCCATTCACGAGGACGGCACCGCCCCGCTGCGCCTGGGTAGGAACGATCATGGTCGTCGGCTCACCCAGCCGCTGGCGAAAGCCGGCGTACTCGCCGAAGAAAAAGGTTCGATTGCGGAGGATGGGGCCGCCGCCCGCGACCCCAAACTCATTGCGCTGGAACGGGGCAGCACCTGTTGTCGAAAAATAGTTGCTGGCATCGAGCGCGGAATTGCGGATGAACTCGAAGGCTGAGCCGTGGAACTCGTTCGTGCCTGATTTGCTAACGATCTGGGTGATGGTCCCGCCGCCGCGGCCATACTCCGCGGTGTAGTTGGCCTGCTGTACTTTGAATTCGGAGATGGCGTCCAGGTTGAAGTTCCAGAACTGGATGGTACCCATCTCCTCATCTGTGGAATCGGCGCCATCCAGAGTAGCCACTTCGGTCTCGCCGCGATTTCCGTTGCCGATCCATTGCGGCGCGAGCCAGCCCATGGATCCGTTGTTGTCCTGCGCCATGCCAGGCTGCAGCATGACCAGGTTCTGGATGCTGCGTCCGTTGAGCGGTAGCGTCTGCACCTGTTGTTCGGAAACCAGTCCGGCCAACGAGGGATCGGTGGTATTGAGGAGCGGTGCTGCGGCGGTCACAATGGCAGTTTGGTTCTCGCCGCCAGGAACGAGCTTGAAGTCAATGTTTCGTGTCTGGCTCACGTCAAGGGTGAAGGCGTCGACGTGCGCGATGGAGAACCCCTGGGCATTGGCGGTCAGGTTGTACTTGCCAACGGGCAGATTGGAGAGGGTGAACTCACCCACGCCGCCGGTAACGACCGATTTCGCGACTTGCGTGTCCACGTTGGTGGCGGTGACGGTGGCCCCGGCAACGACGGCGCCGCTTGGATCCGCCACCGTTCCGATAATAGAACCGACGGCTTGCGACCAAAGGGCCGGCGAAGCGCAGAGCGCAAAAACGACGAGGCAAGAGATGACTAGGAAAGCGCTTCCAATCTTGCGGCAGAGTGCACTGGCGAAAGCAGCAATATGCATGATTCCCATCCCGATGCCGCTCGCAAAAGACGGTATGCGAGCCGGTTGCTATTTTGTGAATGAGGGGCCCGGAATCTAAGAGGTGGCGCTGGTTTTTACCAAACCGCTTCTTTACGTATCCGTGAATCTTGCGAAAGCCGGTCGTAGAGCAGCAAGCTTACCTCGCAAATTGCCAAAGGAATCTTGCTTCGACGAGGAGAATTGTCCCGAGTGTAAGGGCATCTGCATAAATTCTCAACATGAAATAATTCGATGCCGGCATATCGATCGATAAAAATGGTTGGCCCTTAGATCTGTTGACCAGCGTAGCAAAGTATGGCAGCGATCCACGTCTCGGCAAACCGAGGCGCCCCGCGTCCGGGCCCCAAATCCGCTGACAGGATGCATATTCCCTCGACTTTTCTCAGCCTGCCGACTGTAGAGCAACAAACTAGTCACTGCGAATCCGCTTTCATGAAAGTGCCAGCTCCGTCTGGTCCACGAAACTTCTGTCCACGAAACTTCCTTCGCTAATTCCTCGCCGATAGCTTTTAGAGTTGAGGGGGAAGGATCTCGCCCCTCCGTCGTTGCCCTACTCGGCTCCAGATTTCAGATCCTTTGATCGCCGCAACAAGTCTGCAATCGAACCGGGTGGATCCCCTGCTTCCAGCATCCCGCGAAAAACGCTGTAAGGGTCTGTTTTCGATCCCGCCTTGCGAAGGGTCTTCTCATCGTTAAGCCAAGCGTAGATGATGACTTTCTCTTTGCTGGCGAAGCGATAAAACAGACGATAGCGTTGGTGGAATTTCGCACGGAACCAATGCCGATTGTCTTTCCCGAGAGTGTTGCCCTGGCGGAACTCCGGGGCGTTTGGATCGCGAGGAATGATTTCCTGGATAAGTCGATTGATCGTTGCCAGCAGCTTGGTCGCAGCCTCTTCTTTATAGGCGGTCGGGTTTTTCTTCGCTAACGTTTCGACCTGCTCAACTAAATGAATGAGCTGGTCGTGAAAGAGTGGGTGAACAAAGAGCTTCCACCCATTCACGACCATCTATAAGATCTCCTCGGAACCGAGATCTTCGTCGCGGGAAATCGCCACGCCCTTTGTCAGCCTGTCGATTCGCCTGGCCAGATTGGCGTCCAGTGGCGTGATCCGATGAGGAGCTGTCGCGATGTCTTGAGAGAGAAATGCGAGAAACGCTTCCATAGCGGGATCGCTTTTGTCTCGGGGAGCTGTGTCGGCCGTGACGAGCAGACGACCGGGCGCGAGAACATAGGCCGTCACATCGCCATTGAATTCGGGGTGGCTTTTGAAAAGAGCGCCTTCGAAGCGAAAACCAGAGGAATTGCCCGTCTTGGTTTGTTTCCCACGGTACTCCGCGCCGATGGTGAGTCGGCTTTCGCTCGGCTTGGCCTTGGCTCTGCGTGTGGGCATCTTGCCCCTCCTGATTTATGTTAGCACAAATGTGCTTACGCGGGCTCGGTAAGGGCCAATAGGAGCGAGCCGCACCCAAACCAATCAGCTCCGTCTGGCCGCGAGACTTCCCGAACGGGCATATTACCTGGTTGCGTCTCACGTTCACCAAGAGCTACTCGTGGTCGGGATCCCCGAGCTCGATGAGACGTTTGCTAAGAACCTCCTTGCGTTCTCTTGCTGCACGGTATTGGGTGACTTGCTACGTGGGGTAGTTGGTATGCAGCAAGCGAGGGCTGTTGGTGAATACATCAAATATCCCTCCTTGGTTGTTATCGAAGATGATTGGCTCATTTCGGCTATGGAAGCGTCGAGGGCGGCCAAAGTTTCCTTGGCCTCTTCGTATTGGCTGCGCAGCCTTCGAACGACTGCATTTCGGTCATCTTGAAGCATAGTAACTGCACTGTTCCATGGGTTCTCGGGTAGGTCTAAAACGCCATCCGGTTCCATACTGGTGGCGGCTTCGGGAGCGAGGAACCGCAACGTTCATTCTGGGAAGCGAAATTCAAGCGTGCATCCGTGGGCATGAATTTTTCATGTGAGAAGGATTAAGGAAGCTTAATGGTGATGCCGTAAGAGGCAAACTTCTTGCTGGCACCCATGGTGGCTCCCCCCTCGATCGCTTCGAATATAGTCGGGGACCCTAAAGAACTAAACTGGAATTTCTATTTTGAACGATCGGACAGACCCACTGTACATCGAGCCGCCTGCGCTCAGGTCGGACTCTCTTTGGATGCAATTCAATTCGCGGCGCCCCGCCGAGTGCCACGAGGACGGCGGAACGGACGAAACGTAACATCAAGATGGACCGCACAGCAAAACGCCTTTCGACCGTTCATTGGGATATTTTTCGTCCCAGAAGAGGGACTCCCAAAAAGGGTTTAGTTGCTAATGGTAGCCGTCGTCCCGTCAAGCTTGGTCAGGGTTATGCTGAATTTCTCTTCATACGTACACGCGAGATCCTGCAGAAAACTCAGTGCCACGGCCTCGCCTAGTTGTATCGATGCATCCGTGTCGCTCCGCCAATGGATGCCGCCGTGGATGCCGTGTCCGAAGCTGATGTTGTGGGCGAGTTTGTGCAACTCTCCGTTCAGGTTTAACACGCCGGCCTGGCCTGTACCTGGCTGGCCAGTCCACGGGGCAAGGGCTGTGCCGTCGAAAGTAGGCATCACCGGATTGGTAAAGTCGTAATTCTCCGCGTCATAGAAGAACTTCAAAACCGTGATGCAGGCGCCTGCGACTGTTCCGTGGCCGGTGGGATACGCGGGATGAGTTGGCGAACCTTCAGGGAAGGGCTGCGAGAGCAGGAAGCTGCCGAATTTCTGGTGGCTCATTTTGAGCGCGTGCGAATGGAACACAAATGGATCCGGAGCGGCGTCGAACGTCATCCCTCCCTTGATGAGATGTACCAGGCCCGCGCCCGCTTCCGGTCGATGGCGAAGGTGTACCACCCACTTCTGATACCACACTGCACTCAGGGCGTATTTCGCCACTTGTGCCAACACAGCGGCGATATCCGGGCCGCCGAAAGTGCCAAACGGCTTTTGCGCTACGGCCGCATGATAAGGGCTGCCTGGATTGGCTGGTACCCCGAGTGACTCCAGCACAAGGTACGCAGTGAAATAAGCCTGGTACAGCTCGTCGACATGCGTCCAGGCAGCCAAGCCGCGGCCATCGTGCAGGTAGCGGGGTGTTGAATCCTTTTGATTCGTGTAACCGGTGGGAATGCCCTGTTGCACTTGGAACCAGGAGTTCTCGTCGGTCATATAGTCGACGGCCGCCCGATAGGTAATATATCTCTGATCGTACGGCGCTGCTCCGAGGTTGGTAGGTGTGAGCAGAAGTTGGGAAACGTACGGCCCGACAATCTCGCCGGGTAAGCCACCACGAAACAGAAGTTCCGGTGTCACTTTGCCGCTGCCGTTAACCGGCCCCTGGTAGCCAGGCGCGTTCGAAAGTTCTTTCACCGCCGCCATCGCCGTAGAGTTCGTAGCGTAATCTGTGAACGCAACATCCCGCAGCAAGGAACACCAATAGAGCTCGACGAGTTCCGTCGCGTATTCCGCGCTGGTTATGCTCGGGGGAGCAGCTACGGTGGGTGCTCCAAAAAGACTACTATCCGCGCCCAGAAAAGCTTTTGCATAGGCGCCCATGGGGCCATTCAGTTTGCCCGCGCTTCCACCGAGAGGAATAGCCTCAAAATCCGTGAATTGACCGCTCGCGATCGCGGCCTTGAACTTCGCGAACGCCGCAAGGTCTACTTTCCCCGGGCTGGCCTGCTTGATGCCTTTGCTATACGTGCCGCACTCGTCAGCAAAAGTGATGTCGTTGTTGGTGGGATGGGCCGCTGATGGAACCAGCGCCTGGTTGGTAGCCGTATTAAAACGCCGGGTAAAGTTGTCTAAAACGCGGGGGTCGGCGACCGCGGGTGCGCAGGGCGCTGGAACAGCCTTCGTGCAGGGTGCTGCCATGGCGTTCTCCTTTCAGTGTGCGATGCGGAGCACCGCTCCAATGAGTTGCTGCGGGCGAATAGCAGCCACGACGCGAAGTAGTTCGGCGATGTCGCCCCTACTACCTTTTCAGGTTCGCCTACTACTTATGGTGAATATATCCGCATGATCGTTACAAAGACAGCAATTGTGAACAGATGGAAATAACCCTGAGAAAACGCATTGTCTGAAGGATTTTGCCGACGAAATTCGTTTAGCTAAGAAAGGTTGTTTTCGTTGTCCTCGAAACTTCGGCGCGATGCTAAAAACCATGGCAAGCGCTATCTGCCATACCAGTACCGGTAAGCAGGCGGCGTGAAACCTTTTCCAACGATCCGATGGTCTCGCTGATGAGTCCTTCTCGCGGGCTGTCTGAGTCGAAATAGAAACCCATCTCCCAGGAGCTAGGTGCCAAAACTTCAAGGTTCCGTTCGAGCGCCTGATTTTGAGGTCGTAAGGAGATACACGACATGGAGCTTATCATTAAGATCAGCCGCATTGCTTTTTTGGGAGCAAACAAAAATTTTATGTTCTAAGTCTGCTTCGATGCTATAGTGCTTTCTGTTTTGTTCGCATATAGGAACGAAGTGGAACGCGAAAGAAAGGGAGATACTGCATGTTCCATGGAAGAAGCGTTCGTGAAACTGTCGAGACGGGTATTAACAATCTAGCCGAGCTTCAGGGGTCTCTGCTCACTGCAATTCAACTCGAATTTGCAACAATTCCACCGTATCTATGTGCCCAATGGTCTATCAACAGCGACCCGAGCGATGTTAGTGACATGATTCAAGGTGTGGTTGTACAGGAAATGCTGCATTTTGGGTTTGCGTGTAACATGTATACCGCCACCGGCGGATCGCTCAAGGGCATGATTGCCACGCCCAACTTTGTGCCCACCTATCCGACTAACGGGTTGCCCGGCGGCGTTCATCCTGAGCTCGTTGTGTCATTGTTGCCCGTCGGCAACCAGGCTCTGCAGACGTTTATGTCGATCGAATATCCTGATGTTCCACCGGTCGTCCAACAACCTGCCTCTCCGCCTCCGCCGGCGCCGCCCAACCCGCCGACCATTGGACAGTTCTACCAGGCAATCGCCACTGGCTTTCAAACAGTGTTTCCCAAGGGGACGCTGCCAAGCAATCCATCTCTCAACCAGGTGGTCACGAAGGTCGATTCGGATCAGTTGTTCGCCATCAATACGGTTGCGGACGCATCGAACGCTATTAATGAGGTTACGGACCAAGGAGAAGGCACCGACACGTCCCCTGACCAAGGCACGTTTGATCCCAAGAATCTCGCTCACTACTACACGTTCGCCGAGATATATTTCGGCAATATGGTAGCTGCGGTGGGAAGCGGTTACCAATACTCGGGCGCGGAGATAACCATGCCGTCTGTGTTCAACTTCGCGCCGCAGCCGGCCAACTCGCCCGATCAGCAAACGTTCATCGGCCACTTCACGGAGTTGATGACGCAGCTGGAGTCGTGCTGGACCAGCGGGACCAGCATCGGAGCGGCCATTGGCACGATGTTGACACTGCAAGGTGACGGCGTCAGCCTGATCAAGGCTGGGTTTACTCCTCAATTCACCGCCCAGTGAGCGATATTTCCATACACGGGCTGTCTTCTCTCAGGTCGTCCTGCTCAGGTTTGTCCACGAAGCTCTGCGTCTGTCCACGAAACTCTGTCCACGAAACTCTGAAAACTCCTACGAAAGTCTAAGAAGTGATATTATGCGCTCCGGAGAAAATCAATTATGGCAAAGGTAATGAAATGCCGGACCGTTGGACTGGATTGTGATTTCGTTGCACGCGGCGAGAATGACGAGCAGATAATGGCCCAGGTTGCAGAGCATGCAAGAAAAGATCACGGAATGCAGACCATTCCCACGGATGTTGCGGAAAAAGTAAAGGCATCAATTCGCGAGGAATAACTAAGCAAAATAACCGAAAGGTAGAATCCGGTCGTGGAAAAGCCTTCGTCCCTAATCAGACATGCTGCAGATGAACGTGCGCGTCTGGTTCAGCTCGTGGCTGGCCTTTCAGACGTCCAATCAAACTATAAGCCACACGATCAAACCTGGTCGACCAACCAGTACGTGGAGCACCTGGTCCTTGCTGAGATGTCTGGCGTGAGCAAGATCTGGTCGGCGGCAGAAGGTATGCGGAAAGGTAAACCCATTTGGCAAGGGGAGCATACGAATCGCGGTTTAACCATCGAAGAGGTGGTTGCCCGCACCTGGAAGCCGAAGGAAGTTGCGCCCCCGTTGGTGGCGCCGCGCTTTGGAGGCCCGGCTTCGTACTGGATCGAGAATCTTCGCTCCTCTCAACAACTTCTTGAGAGACTTGAACCCGTTCTGGAGGGATTACCTATCGAGGCATTGATTTTCCCTCATTTCCTCAGTGGTCCACTGGATGCCGGACAGCGTATCGACTTCTTGAGATTTCACATGATGCGCCATAGGATGCAGATCGAGAATATTATCGCGCGTGCTGATTTTCCTGCGAACTGATGGCGTGTGCAGGGGACCCCGATCGTTCCGATTTTTCTCCAGCTCAGAAAGATGGGGGTTACTTCGTCCCCAAAACTACCCAACGGACAATATAACTAAATTTGAACCTAACGCCCGCTGATGCCGCGAATGCGAACACTGATTCCAATGACAAACGCGGGCACCCAATAATTGGTGGTGGGCAGAGTTGTAATCGTGGTAGGAGTGGCAGCGGACCCTAGCGGCTCTCCCGCGGTTAGGCCTTGGCGTAGATAAAGGGACAGTAGATAAAGGGACAGGATACCTATTGCAGCAATTCTGGGAGATAGATATCGTGTCCCTGCATATCCTCCCGATCCGCCGGGTATGCTACGACCCTATTTGGTCGGGACTGTCTATCATTCAGCCTTCTGTGCTAGTGTTTTGCAGTATTAGAAAGTCTCTCCAGTTCTCACCTCCCTCTATGCCTGGTGCCCGGTCTTTTCCCCTTTTCTGGGTAACGATCTTACTTCTGTGTCTTCCGCGGGCAGACGCACAAGAGGCCCCGGGAATCACAGTCGGGGCTCCCAAGGCGTTTGACAACCGCACCCTCAACCTCATGCTCGAACGGCTGAGTACGCAACTCGCCGGCATCAACGTAATCGATCAAAAGTCTCTCGCGCAGGCTATCGGGGCTGTCCAAGGTTCGAGTGCGCAAGACACCTCAAGCTCCCTTTCTGTGCAGGGCGGCCTCCCCACTCCCGCCGGCCAGGCGCAGAACAGCAGCTCTGCGAATTCCAGCACCAACCCAACCCAGCGGAGTGCATCCAACTCAAGCGCGACGCCCTCGCCTTCTGCGCTTCCGGACATGATCGCAACACCAGGCGCCACGCTCGGGCTTGCAGCCATTGGCGCGGGGTTTCAATACACAAAATGTCTGTGGCTTGTTGCGACCGGAATCAGTGCCGTCTTTGGATCTTAGAAGCAATTTGGAAGACATTCCAATACTGTTATGCAGATCGCATCGAGTTGTTGGAGGAGGCATTTCGATCTGAGCATTTCGAGGGGATTCATCCCCTCCAGATCTATACCGCGTGGTTTGAGGCTTTTCAGAAGACCGGGTATTTCAAGGCAGTAGGCCGGAACATGAAGTTGGTATTGGTTTTCTTCCCGCATATTGTGGCTGTCGTTGCAGGGCCCACCATCTTCTTACTAAATTTGTATATTCACTTCCAAAACAACTAGCTTCCACTCGAGATTGTATGCGGTCTGGTGTGTGAAGAAAATCACAGGAACACGGTCGCCCGATTACTGTCATTGAGCGGGTGGGGATTTGGATGGCAGCTCCAGCTACTGATAAAAAGTGGAACGAATTCACCGCGACGCAGCCTGCCGTTCCTCGGCGTCCTGTTTGTATCCGTTCAGAACATCCTTCATCATTGCCGCATACTCGCCCTCAAGGAAGCGGACGCGGAAGAGCCATCGGCCGAAGGCGCCAAGTTCGCCTGGAAATTCGTCCTCTTTGAGTTTGAATGAATAGGTCCAGGTAATGCGAGTGTGTCCAGAGTCCAAGGAAACCGTCCTGAATTCTCCAACCCCGTATGCGATCGGTTTCGCCTTAGGCGTCGTGTAGTTCCAGACGATGTATCGGAAATGAGAGTAGGTCGGCGCATCCTCATGTTCCAGCGCTTCCTCCTCTGTGCTAGTGCCATCCGTGAGGCAGACGATATGGCGCGACCCTGGCGAGCCGAAGTCGCCTTGCGTCAACATGTAGTCGCCAGACACTCCGGGGAGGGAATCCGACTTGTGGATGGTCTTCTCGAGCGGCTTGTTCATCGCATCCGATACGATTCGGAATGACCGCGAAATCTCTATGACCTCCGTGTGCGGCACAAGTTGGTCAGGGGCACCAATGACGGGGTGAGGACCGTCGTGAAAGCCAGGAGGCGGAGCACACTGAGAAGCGTTCACCTCACGCACACAGAAAGAGACCAGCAAAAGGACCAAGAGTCGTAAAGCTGGGCGGTGCGCCATGTCTTCACCTCCGCTCGGAACAAGGCAGGAATCCGTAGACCATATTATTCCGTATTTCGAAATATACGACCGTCGTAATAATGATGTCAATGGAATGGCACAGGTAGAATGGAGTGACCTTTGCCAATCCTTTGCCATGAAGAAAAATGCGTCAACACGGGTATCTGCAGAAGGCGACGATCAGGCGCTCGCGTTGCATATAGCAATTTCTGCACTCATGCGGGAGTTTCGTCTGGAGCCTGGACTGCTGGCCGGTAGTCCTTACACTGGTCTGCACTCGAATGATATTGGGCTATTCGAAGTGTTGGCCGAGCCGGGGCAATGGAATGTGCGAGGCATCGCAAACGCGGTTCGAGCTCCAATTTCGACTGTGTCTTCAGCGCTGGATCGCCTCGAACAGTCGGGGTTGGTGAGTCGAACTCGTTCGGCGAGCGATCGCCGCGTGGTCTGTGTCGGGTTGACTGCGCGCGGCAAGAGACTGGCCGATCGATTGCGTGATGCTCACGTACAGAATTGTCGAACTATGCTGCTTCGCCTCACACCTGAGGAGCGAGACAAGTTTCTACGATTGACGGGCAAAATCACGGTCCAATCTTGATCGCCGCGCGCCGCAACAGCGCGCAAGCATGGTTACCAAAGAATTCTTCTTCGCCTCAGTCTTTTCCAATTGAAAGATGAGCCTGAAGAGGCGGGGATTAGGCAGTTGAGGAAGGCTCCTTTTTTGGTTTGAAAATTGGGTAAAGATTATCAGCCGCAGGACGGAGGGAATGTGGGAATTGCGGAGCGATTTCCAAGGTTTGTGGGAAGGGTGGGAAAACGGTTTTATTGTTTTCCCATGCTTTCCACAAACCGTCATTTCCTCCGTCCTTTAACCCATGCTTGCGAACTGGTCAAAGAGTTTGCGCTTGGCCTCTTGCATGCGCCGTGCGGCTTCTGTGTCACTGCTGGCGGCGGCCTCGTGCTTGAGCGTGTCCAAAGTGACGCCGGCTCGGAGGTACTGAGCCGGCTGGGGTAGGCTGAGCAGGGTTTCCAGCGGCGTCTGATAGCGACGGTAGATGCGGCGTGTGCGCCCTTTCTGGTCCACTACGAGCTCGGGTTGAGCGCAAGGCCGATGGAAGTTCAGATAAGGGTTGAAATATTCGTCATAGAAGCGTTGGATAGGCTCGGCATATTGCGAGCGAATATGGCTGTAGCCGATATGCTTGCGAATCACCGCGCCATTCTTGGTTTCCACTAAGGCATTGTCATTACTCTGCCTGGGTCGGCTTTTGGTCTGCTCGATGAGCAGCTTGCCCAATAGCTTAGCCACCGTGGCATTGATGAACTCGCTGCCATTATCGGAGTGAAAGCTGAGGATGAGAAAGGGAAATTGCTCCAGCATGGTCTTCAACACCGGCAGTAACCAGGCTTCGGAAATGCGTTCTGTGGCGGCCACAATCTGCCACTGCGTCACTTCGTCAACGGCGTTGATGTGAAAAACACCTTTGGCCCCGTTCTGATCTCCTTGATGTACGGAGTCTACGCGCACATAGCCGGGCCTGCCCTGGGGATTTGGGCGCCGGCGCTCCGCAATCGTGACCCCCGTAGGCTTGGTCTTCACATAGTTCAAGCGGCGTTGCCGATACCCCCGGTCCCGGCGCAGATTGTAGATGTGGGAGACGGAGATCGAAGCCAGCCGCGCATATTCCTGCTTGCCGTACTGCTGATACTCCCGCTCCAGAATACGACGCGTGGCCGGCCCGCTCAGCGTTTCATGCGCCTCATCGACTGAGGCCAGCAGCTCGACATCGTCTATCGTGTAGCGCGCAGCAAAGCGGTGCCGACGATAGGCTCTGGCCTCCACTCTGCCATTGGCCATATAACGGCCAATCAGCCGTGTCACCTGCGCCCGGCTCATGCCGGTTATCTTCTCAATGTAGCGTCGCAGCAGCCCACGCGACGCCTTACCTTGACGCGCATACTCCTGTTCGCAAAGCACCAGCTCGATCCAGCTGTACACCTGTGCCCGCTTTACCCCAGCAAACCGGATTCCTTCGCTGGCTTCTAAAAGCCGGCGAATCTCCTCCAGACTCAACCTCTCCGCTTCTTGCACGCTGATAATCAATCCTCAGCATGCCTTATCCCTCAGGCTCATCTTGTATTGGAAACAAGCCCTTCCTTCAGGCTCATCTTGCGTTGGACAAGACTGCCTCTCGACGCCGTCCAAAAACCGTACTACTGTGGGATTAAGCTCAAACGTCAGGTAAAGTGACAATCGATGTGACGGATCACGTCTGTCCGCGGGATTGCTGCGCCCGCGGAGAGCCGAAATCAAGCCACAAAACAGGGTACGCTCAGTGCGCGCTCTTGATAGAGCAGTTTTGACAATTTAGGGAAACGGCACCAGCCGGACACCAGCCCGACGCCAGATGATAAGGGTGCCGGATTAGCAAGCCCGGGAGCTTTTCACGCTTTTTGCGCTTTTCGAGCACTTTTGAACGTGGCTGGCCGGGAGAGCGGCCACCTAAGCAGAGGGCAAGATGCTCAAATAATTAATTAAAAATTTTGAGCACCTTCATGAAACAAAGGACTTAGCTCTATCAGAGGAATGCCCAGGGGCCACTAACCGCCGGCTTTTGTCAGGCTTGCCGGCCTTTTGTTTGTCGAGGAATAAAATCGGTTCAAGATGTCGACTCCCACCCATATTCCGATTGAGGTGTATCTGCGCTCCTCCTACGAGCCCGATGCAGAGTACGTTGACGGAGAGATCGAGGAACGTTCGCCTCCGGCCGGAGCTGCGGGTTCAGGTGGCTGCAACACGGTTTCGGGTTCCGGACGTCACCGTGCTCGACGCTGCCCACCCAGTCGAGCAAGTCGTCACTCGTCCTCCGCTGGCCGTTCTTGAAGTGTTATCCCCGGAAGACAGCCTTCAGCGTCTCAAGCGCAAACTTGAAGACTATAGCACCATGGGTATCCTTGAAATCTGGGTCATCGATCCGCAGGACAGCACCTACTATCGGTAGCACAGCCACAATCTCCTCCGCAGCGACTCGTTCTCCTATCCTGCCAAGAGCATTGCCTTCGAGATGAGTCGAATCAAGGACCAACTCGACTAGCTCAGTTTCACCGCCGGCCGGAGCCGCCCTCAT
The DNA here is from genome assembly GCA_963826875.1 of uncultured Acidobacteriaceae bacterium. GTDB lineage: Bacteria > Acidobacteriota > Terriglobia > Terriglobales > Acidobacteriaceae > PALSA-350. The sequence continues at coordinate 388,890 of CAWGYP010000011.1, forward strand.
TTATTTTCCGCGCTCAGAGCCTTCCAATGTGCGGCGGAAACGTCCGCGTGGCCTGACTTCAAAATAGCGGGTAGGATGAACGAAACAAAGCATCTACCGGAGGTCCCACTCGAATGACTTTCATCCTCGCCGATGGCTGGCTGATCACCATGAACGACCGCCGGGACATCCTGGAGCGCGGCAGCGTGTATGTCGAAAACGATCGCATCGCCGCGGTGGGCACCCGGCAGCAGCTGCAGCAGAGCTATCCCGGGGCCGAAGTGGTGGATTGCACCGACCGCATCGTGATGCCGGGCATGGTGAACACCCACACCCATTTGTTCCAGACCCTGCTGAAAGGGCTGGGGGACGACATGGTGTTGAAGAAGTGGTTTACCTGCATGACGGCGCCGAGCGCTGTGCACCTGACTGCGCCGGATGCTCACGCAGCCGCTCTGCATGGGTGCGTCGAGTCCATTCGCTCCGGCGTAACGACGGTGGTGGACTTCATGTACGTCCACCCGCAGCCGGGTTTGATCACCTCCGTGGTGGATGCGTTCCACATGACTGGCATGCGCGGATTTGTCTGCCGGGGGTTCATCTCGGACGGCGTCCAATATGGCATTCCGGAAGCGCTCATTGAGCGGCCAGTGGTCGCCTTAGCGGACGCGAAAGAGCAGATACGCCGGTACAACAAGCCGGGAGGACGGGTGCAAGTGGGGCTCGCTCCCAACATGATCTGGGCAGTGAACGAGGAAGGCTACCGGCAAACCCGGAAGCTGGCCGATGAGGAGCACGTGCTCATCACCACGCACGTGGCGGAGACCGACTTCGAGCTGGAAACCGCAGCAGCGAACTATGGGATGAATGACACGCAATTTCTAAGCGAGATCGGCTTTTTGGGTCCCGATGTGATCGCGGTGCATTGCGTGCACTGCAAAACCGACGATATTGCCATCATGCGCAAGCACGATACCAAGGTCTCCCATAATCCCTGTAGCAATATGTACCTGGCGTCGGGATGCGCGCCCATTCCCGAGATGCTCGCAGCGGGGGTCACGGTGGGTCTGGCGTCCGATGGACCGGCAAGCAGCAACAATCACAGTCTCTTTCAGGCAATGAAGTTTGCCGCCCTGCAACAGAAGGGCGTGCATCAGGATGCCACCATCATCACCGCGGAAAAAGTGCTGGAGATGGCTACCATTGGCGGCGCCCGTGCAGTTGGCCTGGAAAAAGAGATTGGTTCCATCGAGGTGGGCAAGAAGGCCGATATCGCGGTCGTGGACTACAACAACGCCTTTATGACGCCCATTCATCACCCCGTGTCCGCGATTGTGTATTCGGCGCTGGGCCACGAGGTGACGAGCGTAATGATCGACGGCCGTTTCGTGATGCGCGATGGAGTCGTTGCCAGCGTGGACGAGGCCGCGGTCCGCAAGCAAGCACAGATGAGCGCGGACGCACTCACAAAACGCGCAGGCACAGATGCATCCAAACATCGTCCCTGGCCGCGATAGGCGCTTTTGGCTCTATCCCCTAACCAAAAGCCGGGTGCCCCACATCTCGCTCGTTTTTCGCGAGATGTGGGATACCGCAGGCCTCCCCCTCAAGCCTCTAGAGGATCCATTTCCTCACTCTTTGGCGTAAGGAACCATCAACGCCGCCGATTGTACCGCTCTTCCGCCGAACAACCCGGAGATGGCCAGAATAGTAACAATATAGGGCAGGGAAGCCAGCAGTTGCGAAGGCACACCGCCACCGCCTAATTGCAACGACAACTGCAACGCATCGCATGCTCCAAACACCAGCGCGGCCAACGCCGCTTTCCAGGGATTCCACCGTCCGAAAATAACAATTCCCAGCGCAATAAATCCCTGCCCGGAGACAATCGATTCCCTGAACAATCCAACTTGCGCCAACACCAGGTAAGCGCCGGCCATGCCTGCAGTCGCGCCCCCAATCAACACCCCTGTGTAGCGCATACGAGCAACGGAGATACCGGCTGCATCCGCAGCGCTGGGGTTTTCCCCAGCGGCACGGAGCGCCAAACCAAAGCTGGAGCGAAACAACACGAAGTGTGCCAGACCAACCAACACCAGCGTCCAATAAAACAAACTCGTCTGCCCAAACAAGACCGGCCCGAGCAAGGGAAGATCGCTTAACCCAGGCACATGCAGCGGCGCAAACATAGCCACACTCTGTGGACCGGAGGACTCGCCCAATGCCCGCCGATACACAGTCGCGGCGATACCGATCGCCAGCACATTAAACACCAGTCCAACGACAATCTGGCTGGCGCGGACCGTGACATACATCCACGCCAATAACAGATTGAACACAATCCCTGTAAACATCGCAGCCAGCAGGCTCAACCAAACCGAAGCGGTTACATAATCTGTCAGAAAACTGGCTAATGCGCCCAGCAAAATCGTGCCTTCGATGCCGACGTTCAGCACTCCCGAACGCTCAGCGAAGGTTTCGCCCAGTGCAGCCAGCAGCACCGGCCCCGCGAGCCTGAGGCTGGCGGCCAACCATGTCACGAAAAACGCTGACGTCATCAGCCGTTGCAGGTTCATGGAAGCTTCACCCGGTACCGGCGGAACAAATCGCTCGCCAGCACCATCAACACGATAAGACTCTGCAAGATGAACGTAATGGAAGAAGGGATCCCCGCCCGCCGTTGCATGGCGTTGGCCCCCACCGTCATACCGCCGTAGAGCACCGCCGCTGGGATTACGGCAATCGGGTTGAGTTTCGCCAGCAAGGCGACGATGATGCCGGTGAATCCTACGCCCCCGCTGACGCCATCCATCAAACGATGCTGCTCGCCGAGTACTTCCACCGTCCCGGCCCATGCTCCCAAACCGCCGGCGCAGAAAGCGGCAAACACCAGATGACGACCCACATTGATTCCACCAAAGCGAGCGGCGGAGGGACTGAATCCACTGACCACAAGTTCATACCCTATCCGGGTCTTGCGCAGCAGCACCCACACCAGCACAGTCGCCAACAAAGCAAGTAGAATGCCAGCGTGGGCGCGCGTTCCAGGCAAGATAAAAGGCAGCCACGTAGCCCGAGGCAACAGCGCCGTTTCAGGAACGCCGCCGGGAGCACGCATGGGACCTGATACCAGGTACTGCACCATCAGGATCGCCACATAGTTCATCATCAGCGAAATGAGCACTTCGTTGCCCCCAAGCCGCGCCCGGATCAGTGCGACCATCCCCGCCCACGCGGCTCCTGCGGCGAAACTGAACAGAAGCGCCAGGGGCAGGAACGTCCAAAAGGGAACCGTCATCGATAGCGCCAGCCAGGTAGTGGCCGCAGCGCCAATCACAAAGCATCCCTCGAACCCGAGATAGCCAAAGCCCGATCGCCAACTAACAATGGTGCCGAGCGCGATAAGGGTTAACGGTGCAGTCCGCACCAGGGTGTAGCCAAAGCCCCGCCAGCTCGCGAACGGTTCATGGAAGAGAGCGAAGTATGCCTGCAGCGGGTTGGCTTTGTAGAGGCTAAACAACAAAGACGTAATGAGCATCGCGACCAGCGCGGCGATGACCATGGCAGTCGTCATGGCGAGCGGCGAATCAGCCGGGCTTACCCGGCGTTCGAAGATCTTCATGATCTTTCGCTCAGTCCGGAGATCATGAGACCCAGCTTTTCGCTGGTAACGCTGGCCGCGTCGAGAATGCCGGCAATCCGGCCCTCGAACATGACCGCGATCCTGTCTGCCAGGTTCATCAGTTCTTCGAGCTCCGCGGAGATGAGCAGGATCGCTTTCCCTCGTTCGCGTTGGCCCAGCAGCTCCGCCCAAATCGACTCGATCGCCCCCACATCCAGACCTCGGGTCGGTTGTTCCACCACCATCACAGTTGCATTTTCAAGAATCTCCCGGCCGAGAATCAGCTTCTGCAGGTTGCCGCCCGAAAGCTTGCCTGCTTTGGTAGCGCTACTGGTTGCGCGCACGCCGAATCGGGTGATGAGCTTCTCGGCGTGCTCGCGGATCCCGTGCCAATCAAGGAACGGGCCCCAGGTGTATTTCCGTTGCGATCCGAGAATTGCATTGTCGGCAATCGACATCTCCGTGACCGCGCCCACATGCCGCCGGTCAGCAGGCACATAGGCGAGGCCCAGGGCACGATGCTGCGCGACCGTCAGCCGTGTCACTTCGCGTTCCTTCAGAAAGACGCTTCCTTGATCGGCGGGGAGCAAGTGCATGATTGCTTCTGCCAGTTGCGACTGCCCGTTACCGTCGACACCAGCGATGCCGACAATTTCTCCGGCATGCACTTCGAGGGTCACGCCTCGGACTTTTTCCTGTCCCGCTTCATCGCGCACGTGCAGCCCCTGGATCCGCAGAATGGCCTCGCCGCGTTCGACCGGCGCCCTAACCGCACGGAGATTCACTTCACGGCCTACCATCAGGCGAGCCAGCTCCTGCTCCGTGGTTTCTTGCGTTCGGACAGTGGCCACGACCTGGCCATCGCGCATGACGGTGACCCGATCGGCAAGGTCCACAATTTCCTGCAGCTTGTGAGTAACAATCACGATCGAGCGGCCCTGCGCGCGCAGTCCGCGCAGAACGGTGAACAGCTGATCCTTCTCGTGCGTGGTGAGCACGCCGGTGGGTTCGTCGAGGATCAGCAGCCTGGCGTCGCGGTACAGCAGCTTCAGGATCTCAACTCTTTGCTGCACCCCGATAGGCAGATGCTGCACCTGCGCATCGGGATCGACGGCCAGGTGGTGCTGTTCGCTCAACGTGCGCAGCCTGCGCCCGGCCTCGCGCAAATCGAGCTTACCCTCCAGGCCGAGCACGGTGTTCTCGACCACCGTAAATCTCGGCACCAGCATAAATTCCTGATGGACCATGCCAATGCCGAGCGCGATGGCATCCCGTGGGCTGGCAATCTCAACCGCTTTGCCATCGATCAGAATCGAGCCGGAATCCATGGCATGAAATCCATACAAAATCTGCATCAGGGTGCTCTTGCCGGCACCGTTCTCTCCCAGCAACGCATGGATTTCACCCGCTTCGATCGTGAGGTCCACATCGCGGTTGGCCACCACTCCAGGGAACCGCTTCACGATCTTCCTCATCTCAAATGTGGGCATTCACATTCTCTTCCCTGCGTTGCGAAGTTACGCAGGAACCTCAATCCGATTCGCAGCCAGATCGCTCCAGGTCTTTTGAAACCCAGCCCACTCAGCGGCAGAAACCAGGTGCGGATTGTAGTGACCATGGGAGCCGGCCTTCAAAAGCCACATCCAGTCCACTGCAGGCTTCCACTCCGTCCCACCCGCGAAGGAGCGGTTCGCCACCGCATGCGCCACTGTCTGTACGACTCCGCCAAGGTTCATCTCAAAGCTTGTCGCCATGTTGTTGGGCGCAAGGGTGGTTTGATCGGAATAGCAGCCCATCACCTTAGCTTTGCCGGCGACCGCACCCTGAATTGCGCCCAGGCCGGTCACGTCCGCCGCGTGCCAGATCACATCGGCTCCATTGCCAATGAGCGTCGAAGCAGCTTCGCGTCCCTTGGCCGCGTTGTCGTAATCGCCAGTGATGATCCCCAGGCCCTGGATACCCTTGACCGCATTGCGGGCCCCGGCAATGAAGCACCTCTGGATTCTCTGCTGATTAGGATCGTCTTCGCCTCCGACAAAACCAACCACCTGCTTCTTCTCCGATATCAACGCTGCCAGCGTGCCCGCTCCGTAAGCCGCGCCAAAATAGCCCAGATTGATAAACATGAGGTTCGGTGGGACTTTGGGCTGAGGCAGATAACTGGTGACGAAGAAATGCTGATTCGGATAATCGGGCGCAATGTCGAGCAGCGCGTTGCTGAACTCAAAGCCATGCCCCAGGATCAGATCGAACCCATCATCCGAATAACCACGGGCCACCTCCTGCATTTGCGCGAGCCCGATGTTCTCCGCGTAGGCAGTTCGGAATCCCGGTCCCAGCGACTTCAGGCCGTTGAAGGCAAGCTGACTCCATCCGCCGTCTGTGATCACGCCGGTCAACAGCAGCACCACGCTGGTCTGCTTAGGTTGCGCCCAACTGGCCGATGCCATCGCCGCCATCGCGAGGAAGGCGCGCCGGGAAAGCGCCCTCATTTGCTTTCTGCGCTCAGAGCCTTCAAATGCGCGGGCAGAAATGGACGAATCATATATTGGTACGCCGCCCCGCCCACACAACCCCCGAGTAAAGGACCAACAATCGGAATCCACCAGTAGTTGTCAGGGGAAGGGAACGCGGCCTCTCCCCACCCGGCGAAAAAGCAGAAAATGCGTGGGCCAAGGTCGCGAGCAGGGTTGATCGCCCAGGCCTCCAGGTAACCCATCGAAGCGCCGATCAACGCCACCAGCATGCCGATCATGAGAGCGCCGGTGTTCGCCCCCGGGGCCATCTCGTTATATTGTTCCGTAATCGCGAAGATCCCGAAGATGAGAAACGCGGTCAGGATAATTTGATCGCCGAACGCGTGCATGGGCGTAATCGCCAGGCCGGGATGGGTAAAGAACACTCCCGCCGCGCCGCCGGCGGCCCGAGTGAGCTGTGCGCCCTGGTTGAAGTGATCGATCACCGGCGCGTAGAGCACATAGACCAGGACCGCCCCCAAGAAACCGCCCACCACCTGGGCGGCCATGTAGGGAATGACTTTGCGCCACGCGAATTTCCGATACAGTGCCAGCGCCAGGGTCACTGCCGGATTGGCATGCGTACCCGAGATAGATCCCGTGGCGTAGATGGCCATGGTCACCGCCAGACCCCATGCGATACACACGCCCCAATACGCATTTTGATAAGGGCTGGGATTGTAGAGGACGTACATGCCGGCGACCGAGTCTCCGAACGCAATGATGATAAAGACCGCAACGGCCTCCGCCAGCAGCTCACCGAAATCTTGCTTCTTCATTCGAGGTGCCTTTACGGTAACAGGTATTTTGCTGCCAGCTGGTTGAATTCAACCAGTTGCTGGTCGATCCAATCCTGACCCGTGCCTAATTCCCCGGCCATCAGCTTGGCCACTGCCGGCGCCATCTCGATGGCCGCGCGCGCATTCAGAAACAAAGCCCGCGTTCGACGAGAGAGGATATCATCCACGGTGCGCGCCATCTCCATCCGGACCCCCCATATCACTTCAGCCCCGATATAAGGCAAAGCCGGATGCAGCGGCTTGGCGAGACGCTCGTCCGCAGCGGCCAGGGCAAGAATTGCATCCGCGTCTGAACCATAAATACCAAGGCTCGTGAGCGAGTCGACATCCTGCTTGTAGCCATGGATCTTCAAGTCCTGGGTTCCGCAGGGCACGTCCCGCAATTCGCCCAGGGTAATGGCGTGGTTCACGCAATCCTCGGCCATATGCCGATAAGTGGTCCACTTGCCTCCCACGATGGTTAGCAAACCTGAGTTATCGATATGGATAGTGTGATCCCGCGAAAGGGAAGAGGTCTTGCTCGACGCCCCATTAGCCTTCACCAGCGGCCGGATGCCCACATAAACGCTGAGCACATCGCTGCGCTGCGGAGGCCGGCTGAGATACTGAGCCGCGGTGTCGAGAATGAATTGAATCTCTTCCTCGAAGGGAACCGGATTGTACGACGGTTCCTGAATGGGAGTATCGGTGGTACCCACCACCGTATGCTCGTGCCACGGAATGGCAAACAACACCCGGCCGTCACTGGTGTGGGGGACCATGATCGCGGTATTGCCGCGAAGAAACTCGCGCTCGAACACCAGGTGAATCCCCTGGCTGGGCGCGATCATGTCTGCCAACTCAGGCTCAGCCAGGCGCCGCACTTGATCGGCGAAGATGCCGGCCGCATTGACCACCACATGAGCCTGGATTTTCATCCGTTGCCCCGATTCGCTGTCGACCGCAATAACTCCATCGGCAAAGCCGTCAGCGCCTCGTGTGATCTCAACCACCGGAGCATAGTTGAGCAAGACTGCGCCGTGGTCGAATGCCGTGTCAGCCAGGTGGATCAGCAAGCGAGTGTCGTCAAATTGCCCGTCATAGTAAATGACACCGCCACGGAGACCATTAGTCTGGATCGTGGGCAGCCGCTCCAGTGTTTCTTCCCGCGAAAGCAAACGCGACTTGTTAAACCCGTATTTGCCGGCGAGCAAGTCGTAGACCTTCATGCCGATGCCGTAAAAAGGAGCCTCCCACCAGGAGTAGTTCGGCACCACGAACCCCAGGTCATGGACCAGGTGAGGAGCATTCTGGCGCAGCAAGCCGCGCTCCTTCAGCGCTTCCATCACCAGCGAAATATTCCCCTGCTCCAGGTAGCGAACTCCGCCGTGGACCAGTTTCGTGCTGCGGCTGGAAGTAGCCGAGCCAAAATCCATCCGCTCCAGCAGCAGCACATCAAAGCCGCGGCTGGCGGCATCGACCGCTACGCCGACGCCGGTAGCTCCGCCGCCAATCACCACAATGTCCCAGGGAGTCGATCGTTCGTTTACGCGAGCCAGCATTGCCGGGCGATTCATCTATTCCTCTCCTTCGTGCCAGTGTCCTGACCGTTCCACGGCTCGCTTCCAGCGTTCCCGTCCGGCGGCGATCTTTTTCTCATCGGGATGGGGCTCGAAGCGTGTATCGGCCGCGCGTAGCTTGCGGATTTCTTCCGGACTACTCCAGAACCCCACCGCAAGCCCGGCCAGATAGGCGGCGCCCAGCGCGGTGGTCTCGCTGACCGCGGGACGGATGACCGGCACGCCCAGCAAGTCGGCCTGGAACTGCATCAGCAGATCATCCACGGCCGCGCCTCCATCCACGCGCAATGAGTTAAAGGGGACTTTGGTCTCCGCATTCATAGCATCGATGACGTCGGCCACCTGGAAGGCGATGCTCTCTTCCGCCGCCCGCGCGATGTGGCCAGGCTGGGTGCTGCGCCGGAGGCCAATCAACAATCCCGTCGCATAAGGATCCCAGTAGGGCGCTCCCAGCCCGACAAATGCGGGTACCAGAACGACTCCATCGGAGTCTTCCACGCTGGCCGCCAATGCATTTACTTCGGACGAGCGGCGAATCAATTTCAGGCTGTCGCGCAGCCACTGGATCACCGCCCCGCCAATGAAGATGCTGCCTTCGAGGGCGTATTCCAGTTTCTTATCTACGCTGCAGATCAGTGTGGTGATCAGCCTCTTCTGCGAGAGAACGAACCCGGTGCCGATGTTCTGCAGCAAAAAGCAGCCGGTCCCGTAGGTATTTTTCGCATCGCCGGGCCGGATGCACAACTGCCCGAAGAGCGCGGCCTGCTGGTCGCCCGCGATGCCTGCGATCTCCGTTGCTTCCAGGCCAAGTGACGTAGTCACCTGGCCGATCTTCTCGCTCGACCACACTACCTCGGGCATCATGCTTTCCGGGATTCTGAACAGCTTGAGCAGATCAGCATCCCAGTGGTCTTCGACAATGTTGTAGAGCATGGTTCGCGACGCATTGGTCCTGTCAGTAATGTGTTTCTTGCCGCTGGTCAGATTCCAGATCAGCCAGCTATCCACGGTTCCGAAAGCCAGTTTGCCCGCCTCTGCCTTTTGTCTTGCTCCGTCGACGTTTTCGAGGATCCACGCAATCTTCGAGCTCGAGAAGTACGGGTCGATCAGGAGCCCCGTCTTTTGCCGGACTGTCTCTTCCGTGCCGTCGCTCTTCATCTGCCGGCATCGTTCCGCGGTACGGCGGTCCTGCCAAACGATTGCGTTGTAAACCGGCTTGCCCGTTTCCCGGTCCCACACAATGGTCGTTTCCCGCTGGTTGGTGATGCCCACGGCTGCCAGGTCGCGGGGGCGTATCCCCGCCTTACCCAGCACCTCAACCACCGAGCTCATCTGCGAGGTGAGAATGTCGAAGGGGTCATGCTCGACCCAACCGCCCTGGGGGTAGAACTGCTTGAACTCCCGTTGCCCGTGGGCGACGATGGTGCCGTCTTTGCCAAAGAGAATGGAACGCGAGCTGGTCGTTCCCTGGTCGAGCGAGAGGATATAGGCCATCAATGTTCCTCCGGTGGGACCTGGAGACTTTAGAGTACCTGGGTTGCCCCCGTCAAAGTGCCGGCTCGATCCGGCCCCCCGAGCCATCTTCAGGTGGCCATTTTCCCGGCACAAACCACCCGGGCCTATCGTTATAGAGATGTAGACGTGGTCAGCATGCGCGATCGCTGGGTAGAAGCGGAATTTGAAGCGATTTTTCGGGGGCACTACGGGCGCATCATCCGCGTCACCCGTCGAGTGCTGCGCCGCGATTCCGAGGCCGAAGAGGTTTGTGCCGACGTCTTCCTCCGGCTCTACCGCAGCGGTCCCGGCGTTGCCGCCGATGGGCTGGTTGGCGGCTGGCTCTATCGCACCGCCACGCGAGCTTCAATCGATGCCCTGCGCGCCCATCGCCGGCGCGGCGCTGAAGTCCGCGGCGGTGAAGTCGATGACGATTGCGGCATCCAGGGTGAAGACCCGGCAGAGGGCCCACTCACTTTGCTGTTACGGCAGGAACTCATTGACGAGGTGCGCGAAGTGCTGGCCAAGCTGAAAGTTGAGAGAGCGCAACTGCTGCTGTTGCGCCACAGCGGCCTCACCTACCAGGAGATCGCCCAAGCCATGCGCCTGGAGGTGCACTCCGTGGGTAGCAAGCTGGCGCGGGCAGAGGCCGAGTTTTCCGCACTCTATGGACGTCACCAGCGGCGCCATCGCAAGACCCAGCAGTTACAGACTGCGAAGGAGGGGCAATGAAGCACACAGAAAAAGGAACGTTACGTGCCTATCTCGATAGCCAACTCGACCCCGGCAAGCTCGCTCTCGTCGAGCAGCACGTCAAGAGCTGCAGCGCATGCGAGCGAGATCTGGCGACCCTGCGTGAAGGTGCGTCACGTGTGTGCGACGGTCTCGATCGGCTGCCTGAGTTGTCCGCTGTAGATAACTCCGCGATGGCATGGGCTCAGTTTCAGAAAAAGCGGGAGGACTGGATGGAAAGGGAACAGAATCGATGGTCCTGGGAGCGAAAATTGTCCCTCGCGGGCGCCTGCCTTGGCGTGAGCGTAGTTGTGGTGGTGTTGACCGTTGCCCCGGTCCGGGCATGGGCGGAAAGTCTGCTGGGCATCTTCCGCGTCGAGCGTTTCACCATCCTCGAGATCGACCCGTCCACCCTTCAGCGCAATGGTGGGCAAAACAACCCGCTGCTCAACCAGGCGATCGACCGCGTTCTCTCCGATGAGATCACGGTGACGCAGAAACCGCAGAAGGCGCAAGTGGTCGCCGACGCTGCCTCGGCATCGAAAGCCGCCGGCTTTCAGGTACAGCTGCTGCCAGGCGAAACACCGTCCAGCATGCTGGTGCGGAGTGGCGGCGCTATGCAGATGAAGCTGAACCGCGACCGGATTCAGTCCATCCTTGACGAGGCTGGACGCGGCGACCTGCAGGTCCCGGCGTCGGTCGATGGCGCCACCGTCGGTGTGCGCGTGCCTGCCGGTGTGATGGCGTTCTACGGAAATTGCGGCGACTTAGCATCTCGAGCCGCAGGGAATGTTCCCAGGGGTGACGACAAATCGCAACTGGAGCCAGATGCCACCTGCATTTCGCTAACCGAGCTTCCGAGCCCGGTCGTATCCGCTCCTCAAGAGATCGACCCGGCCCAGATTGCTCAGGTGGCACTACAGTTTGCGGGGATGAGTGCCAATGACGCTGCCAACTTTACCCAGACGGTCGACTGGACCTCGACCCTCGTGCTCCCCGTAATCCGCGGCAGCTCGAAGTACGAGCAGGTGCACGTCAACGGAAATGATGCAGCCTTGTTGCGGCCCGCGCATGGAGCAGAATCCGCCCGATTCACGCTGATGTGGGTGGACAATGGAATCATCTTCAACTTGAACGGGACCGGAGACGACACCACGGCGATCAACCTGGCCTCGCAATTGTAGGAGCGGAGCGTGCATGGCAACTCTTACCATCGACGCTTGCCGGCTTAGAAAGACCTACGGAACCCGCGCTGCCGTGCGCGACCTGACCCTCCAGGTGGGGCGCGGAGAGGCCTTCGGGTTTCTGGGTCCGAACGGGGCCGGCAAGAGCACTTCGATCAAGATGCTGCTGGGCTTGGTAGAGCCCACGGGTGGCCGCGCTCTGCTCCTGGGGCAACCAGTTGGCACCCGCGAGGTACGAGCCCGCATCGGCTTTCTTCCTGAGCACTTTCGCTTTTACGATTGGCTTTCCGCGTCCGAACTGATCCTGTTTCACGGGCGGCTCTGCGGCATGGCGGAGGACACACTCCGGAAAAAGATCCCACAGCTGCTCGACAGGGTCGGCCTGGGCGCGCAAAGCAACAAGCCGATCCGCAGCTTTTCCAAGGGGATGATGCAGCGCGTCGGCTTGGCGCAGGCTCTTGTCAACGATCCGGAGATTCTCTTTCTCGACGAGCCCACTTCGGGTCTGGATCCGGCCGGACGCAAGCTGGTGCGCGACGTGATCAGCGAGCAGCGCGATCGCGGCGCGACCGTCTTTCTGAACTCACATCTACTAGGCGAGGTCGAGCAGAGCTGTGATCGCGTAGCCTTCATTCGCGACGGCAGCATCGTCGGCAGATATGAGATGGACGGTTGGCAGTCCGATCACACGGAAATCGAAATCAGGGTCGCGCGGCTTAACTCGACCGCGATGGAACGGCTCAAACAGTTTACGCAGGATGTCCAATTTGAGGGCCAACTCCTGCGGTTGCGCGTGCTGCGGATGGAAGATCTACCAGACATCGTCCGCTGCCTGGTAGAAAACGGGGCGGACGTTTTTTCGGTCGTTCCGCAGCGCGTGAGCCTGGAAGAGTTGTTTCTGCAGATGATGGGACCGGACACCGGCTTATGAGCGAGAACGCAATCCACGTGCCCGCGGCTGAATCCGTCACCGAGACGTCGTCGCTCAGCGTTGCCTCCGGGCCGGGTGCATTGGGTACTACGCTGTTGATGGCGCGAGTGACTTTCCTTGAGGCGGCCCGGCGTATGATCCTGTGGATTGCGGCCCTGGCCGGCTTCGTCTTCCTGGGTTTTTTCTGGACCGCTGTTCATTTTGTTCTCAGGCATGAGCCGCCGCACATGAATATCGTCAGCACGCGTGAAAGCACTGCCATGATGATCATGATGGTGCTCTATGCCGGAAGCATGATGACCTCGCTCATGGCCGTGCTCACTTCTTGCGACACCCTTTCTGGGGAGATCACCTCTGGAACCATCCACGCGATCGCGACCAAGCCAGTCGACCGCTGGTGCCTGGTGCTCGGCAAATGGATTGGTTTCGTTGGCATGCTCACACTTTATGTGTCCCTGATCGAGGGAGGCACGATCGTGATCAGCCGGCTGCAGAGTGGCTATCTTCCTCATCACGCGCTCGCCGTGCTCAGCCTGGTTTGGTTGCAGGCTGTCGTTCTGCTTGGCGTCACCATGGCAGCCGGTACTTGCTTTTCTTCGCTTTCCAGCGGCGCCATCTCGTTGGGGCTCTATGGTCTGGCGTTTGTGGGCGGATGGATCGAGCAATTTGGGGCTTTACGGCATGTGCAAGCTTTGGTTGACCTGGGAATCCTCTCCAGTCTCATCATGCCCAGCGACGCGCTCTGGCGGCGCGCGGCTTTTGTATTCCAGCCGCCGATCCTGGGAAGTCTAAGTGTTACTCCCTTCGGGAGCAGCCTCGTCCCGAGTAACGCCATGGTCGTCTACGCCGCTCTCTATGCGCTGCTGGCGATCTTACTGGCGCAGGTGCTCTTTTCCCGCCGGGATCTCTAGCCAATAAAAATTTTCAATATGACATCAGGTGGCATATTTCGTGACCTAATGTTCCAGACATAGGCCAACCTGGCCTCAAAGGAACATTCCCATGAAGATCAACGAGACTCTGTTACCGGAATTCGACGAAGAGATGGCAAGCACGAGGAAATTCCTGGAGCTTGTGCCGGATGAAAAACTGGGATGGAAGCCCCATGAAAAGTCGATGGCCCTTGGCCGGTTGGCCTGGCATGTAGCGGAAATGCCGTCGTGGTATTGCTCCACGCTGAAGCAGGACGCGTTGACCATGACTGAGGAAGACTCCCGGAAAATGGCCGCAGCGCGGGAAGGCAAGGGAAGGAAAGAGATGCTGTCTGGATTCGATGAACATGTTAAGGATGCACGAACGCGGCTGGCTGCGGCGGACGAGGCCGCCATGGCTGCACAATGGAAGATGATCTGGGGCGGCGAGACAATTATCGACATGCCTCGGGCACAAGTGCTTCGCAAGTGGGTCATGAACCATCTGGTTCATCATCGGGCCCAGTTGGGTGTGTATCTGCGGCTCAACGGAGTTGCGATTCCCGGCGTGTATGGCCCTTCTGCGGATGAGAACCCTTCGTAGAAAAGCCGTCATGCTAGACTTACGCGATTCATGGGTCACCTGCTCGATCGACGTACGTTTCTCGCGCTTGGTGGAGGCACGATCGCCTCCACCAGGCTTTGGGCGCTCGGGACGATGCCCATGCCGTCCGCCAAGGGCGGGTTCGAAAGCAAGCTGGACGCTTTCACGTCGACGTACATGCAGGCCATGAACGCCCCGGGAATGACCCAGGCGCTGACCGACACAAAAGGAACCATCCGCACTGCCGGCTACGGTTTTGCCAACATCGATTTGAAGACTGCGGTTGCACCGGAGCATCTTTTTCAGATCGGGTCCATTACCAAATCATTCGTTGCGCTCATCATGCTGCAGTTGCGTGATGAAGGCAAAGTGGATCTTCATCGGCCAGTGCTCGAATACTTGCCATGGCTTCCGGTGGTCATGCCGTTTGGGTCCATCACCGCGCACCATTTGTTGACGCACAGCTCCGGTCTTCCCGACGCTTCCGCGCTGTTTCAAAGCGATCCCGCGGCCCGGTATGTGCAGGGCTTCGCCCCCGGCGCTCACTTTCACTACTGCAATCTGGGCTTCGAGATCCTTGGCCAGATCATTGAGAAGCTGGATGGAAGGCCCTGGTATCAGTGCCTGCGGGCCCGCATCCTTACGCCGCTGGGAATGAAAGATACGGCAGCGGTCATCACCATCGAATCCAGCGCTCGCAGTGCGACCGGCTACCAGCCATTTTTCGATGACCAGGTATATCCGCGTCAGGGCCGGTTGACGGCCAGGCCGCCAGAAGTGTTCGACAGTCCCGCGGGGAGTATTGCTTCTCCCGCCGCGGATATGGCGTGCTATCTGCGTACCTTGCTCAACCAGGGCCAGGGGCCCGGCGCACGCATCGTCTCGGAGGACGGATTCAGGCTGATGTCGACTCCGTTTATCCAGGCTAAGGAGTTTAGCCCCACTGCGTCGTACGGGTACGGCATTGGCGTCGATGTTCTGAATGGCCATCGGATACTTCGCCACACGGGAGGGATGAATTGCTTCGCGTCCTCCATCCACGTGGATCTGGACGGAGGGGTTGCGGCGTTTGCCTCGATCAATGCGATGCAGGGTTATAGGCCGACTCCGGTGACGCAGTACGCTGTGGAGCTGTTGCGCGCAGAGCGCGAGGCGAAGCCACTGCCTGCGGCGCAACCTCTGGCGAATCCGATGGAGGTGGAGAATGCGGGTGAGTATGCCGGCCTCTTTCAGAGCGCCGACGGAAGGCAACTGGTCTTCAAAACGGAGGGCAAACGGCTGCTGCTTGTGGAGGGAGGCAACGAGATCGCTCTCCAACGCAGGACGGGCGATTCGTTTCTCTCTACTGTTCAGGGTCGATTCTCAGATTACAGCCTGGTCTTTGGCAGGGATAAGACGGCTGTTGTCGAGGTGGGGTATGGCCCCGATTGGTTTATGAATACGGGCTACCGGGGCGATCCTGAGTTCCGCGCTTCCAACGAGTACAACGCGTTTGTGGGCCGTTATCGCAGCGACGGTGGCGATGATGTGCGTGTCTTTATACGTAAAGGGCAACTGTGGCTCGGCGATACTCGGCTGACCGGAATCGGCTCGTCCCTTTTTCGTATGGGAGACGATTCCTGGTCTCCCGATACTGCGGAGTTCCTGACGATTGTCGATGGCCGCGCCAGGCTGTTGCGAGTTAACGATGAAGACTGCTGGAGAATCGAAGTGGGCGCCTAGGCCAGCTTCACGAAGTGCATGGCCGCTGAATTCATGCAGTAACGCAGACCCGTTGGCGGCGGTCCGTCCGTGAAGACGTGCCCCAAGTGGGCATCGCACTGCTTGCAGGAAACCTCCGTTCGCTCCATACCCAGAGATCGATCCGTCGTCTCAACCACATTCTCACGAGCAATTGGCGCCCAGAAACTAGGCCACCCGGTGCCGGAATCAAACTTGGTTTCCGAATTGAACAGAGCCGTGTCACAGCAGATGCAGCGAAAGAGCCCGCGATCGTGCACGTTCAACGTATCACCGGTAAACGGGCGCTCGGTGCCCGCCTGCCGAGCTACCTGGTATTGAAGGGCGGATAACTGTTTCTGCCATTCAGCGTCCGATTTGACTATTTTCGCGACCTGAATTTTGCCCATCTTCTTGCCGTCCGCACCAAATTGAACAATCGTCACCATGCCCGGAGTTGTCGCTTTCCCGCTGGCCGCTGACGCAACTCCCGGTTTGTCGAGAGCCCAAATGGCGAATGCACCGCAAACACCAGCTGAGGTAACCAGGAACGCGCGGCGGTTAATGACTTGTGAATCGCTCATACTGCTACTCCTTTTAACCAAAGGTGAATGAATACGCCCGCACCCCCGGCACCAGGAATTCTATGCGGAAGGTACGGTCATGAATACTGCCTTGCTGACGAATAAGTTGATAGAGCCGGTCCCCGGTGACCACGCCGGATCCTTCGGCATCCGTATCCACGCCATGGTCGGCGCCAGGCGCCTGGCCGTCGAGGGTAACCCGGAAACGGATTGGCTTGCCATCCGCAGACGGCCCTAAGACCAGGTGCAGATCGCGGGCGTGGAAGCGATACGAGATGCTATCGTCCGCGGCAAGCGAAGTGGCGACCTGGTCCTCATCCTTCCACCTGCCGGCCAACGCCCATTGGTTGAGATTCAACGCAGCGGGAGTGCGGTAGGTTTGCGGATCATCCTGATTGAATCCGCCGGGAGAGGCGAAATTTTGCGCCCTTGCATACCCTACGTAAGTTTCAGGGGACTGGACATCGTTTGCATCCGCGGCAGCTTCCGTGCCGCTGGCTGCGATCGCCGTTGCGGTTTGAGGGAGCGGCGCATGGTTCGCTTCCTCGAGCAGGGTGCGAATCCACTTTTCAGATTCGTCGTAAGCGCCCTCGCCAAAGTGGTGAAAACGGACGGCTCCCGTGGCGTCGATAAAATAGTCCGCCGGCCAGTACTCGTTATTGAAGCTACGCCAAATCTTGTAGTCGTTATCCATCGGGACCGGATAGGTGACACCCAGATCCTTGACCGCTTTACGGACGTTCGATTCGTCCTTTTCAAAGGCAAATTCAGGCGTATGAACGCCAATGATTACCAGGCCGCTGTCTTTGTACTTCTCATTCCAGGCCTTGATATACGGCAAGGTGCGCAGGCAGTTGATACAGGAATAAGTCCAAAAATCCACCAGGACGACTTTTCCACGAAGCGACTCGAGCGTGAGTGGCGGCGAGTTGATCCACGCTGTGGCTCCGGAAAGATCGGGCTTGACGCTGTCGGAAATGTCAATGGTTTGCGTAACGACGATGGGCTTCGGCGGATGGAACCGATCGAGCAGGCGCTGCTCCAGGCCGCCTGTGCTGGCGAGCGAAAGCCGGGTGAGGACGCCACGGTCCAATCCAAAGGCCACCGCAGCCACGGCCGCGAGCACGGCAACCCCGAGAGCCCTGCGAATCCACTCCTCAACACCCAGCCCCCGCTTCATGGCGGCGAACAAACGGCCCCCGGCGAGCAGAGCGACCGCCAGCGACGTGGCTGCTCCAGCAGCGTAGCTCAGCAGGAGTAGCGCGGTACGAGCGCTCGCCCCTTGCAGAGCGGCTCCGGTAAGAATGAGGCCTAGAATGGGCCCGGCACAGGGCGCCCAGAGTAGCCCGGTACCAATCCCAAGCAGGAAAGAGTTGAGAACGCTGGCATCGGAATTTTGAGATAGCCGATTCCCCAGCCGGACCAGCGGCCGCGAGAGCCGATCGGCAAGCGAGGAGAAGAGTAGAGTCAGCCCGAACAGGGCAAACAGAACCAGGGCGGCGACACGGCCGAACTGGTTGGCTCGTACCGCCCAACCGCCGCCCACGGTGGCCAGGCTGGCAACCACCGCAAAGGTAATGCACATCCCCGCCAGGAGCGGCAAACCACTCTTGCGAAAGGGCTGGTCGGAGCGCGCGAACACGAAAGGCAGTACCGGCAGGATGCAGGGACTGAGAATCGTGAGCACACCACCGAAATACGCCAGAAGCACCAGGAACATTCGTTTACCACCAGCGCCAATAAGACTCTCATGGGGCCAAAGAGGTTACGGATATTAAGCCACTTTGGTTTTCGCCAGGACGTATGATGAAAGCGCCGATCCTTATGCATCTACAACCTACGGGAACTCGCCGAAAACTCCTCAGCGCGCTGTTCGTCCTTACCATCGTTTTCGCCCCCGTCGTTTTCGTCCCAAGTCTTCAGGCGCAAACGCCGGCCACTCACCCTACCAGCACGCCCTACGCCGGCGACCTGAGCATCTTTGAAGAACCCGGGCGCGACAAACGTCTGCAGATCGACCGGGTTATGGACCTTTTGCAGCTGAAGCCCGGCAGCGTGGTTGCAGACATCGGGGCCGGGGGCGGTTGGTTCAGCGTCCGCGCTGCCCGCCGCGTGGCCCCCAATGGCCGCGTCATCGCAGAGGAAATCAACCCCAAAGCGGTGACCGCCATTCAACAGCGCGCGCAGCGGGAGAAGTTGGCCAACATCGAAACCATCCTGGGAACGCCGGACGATCCTAAGCTCGCGCCCAACTCGCTCGACGCCGCTTTAATGCTGAAGGTGTACCACGAAATCGCGCACCCTCCGCTTTTGCTGGCCAATCTGCGCGCCGCGCTCAAACCAGGCGCTCGCTTCGGCATTATCGATAAGAACGGCAACGGCGCCGATCATGGTCTGAACGAACCCATCGTTCGTGCCGAGGTTGAGCACGCCGGCTTCCGCCAGATCGCCCGCTACGATTTCACCAAAGCAGATGGCCAGGACTATTTCCTGATCTTCGAGAAGCGCTGACCTAAGGGCTATACTTTTGCTCATCATCGAAACGTGAGGATGCTTTGATCCGCTTTCTGGTTTCCGTTGTCCTGGTTGCCCTTGGCTTGACACCGGCCGTCGCGGCAACGAATTTCTCCATCCCCTTGCAGCAGAAAACACTCCCCAACGGTCTTACGGTCATCGTTTCAGAAGACCACTCTGCACCGACCTTTGGCTTGTGTATTGCATATCGCATTGGCTTCCGTCTGGAGCCAGAGGGCCGGACCGGCTTTGCTCACCTTTTTGAACACATGATGTTTGAAGGCACACCGGTTTCGCCTAAAGGCACATTGACGCAGGTGGTGGAGGGCGGCGGCGGAAACCTCAACGGAGACACCCGTTGGGACTTTACCGAATACATTGAAACCGCTCCCGTCTCGGCGCTCGATCCCGTGTTGTGGCTGGAAGCGGACCGGCTCAAGACTCTCGACTTCTCCACCAAGAATCTGGACAACCAGCGCCAGGTGGTAGAGGAGGAGGTTCGGGTGAATGTTCTGAACCGGCCGTACGGGTTGTTTTTCGCCATCGACCTTCCCATGAAGGCCTACGACACCTACCCTGACAGCCACAATTTTTACGGCGACTTTCATGATCTCGACGCCGCCCGCATTGAAGACGTGCGCGCCTTTTACGAGAAGTACTACGCTCCCAACAACGCAGTGATGGCCATCGCCGGGGATGTCAACGCTGCCGAGGTGTTTGCCAAAGTCGAAAAGTATTTTGCGTCTGTTCCGCGGCGCGAGGTGGCCCCGCTGCTCAAGGTGGTGGAGAAAGAGCAGACCGCCGAGCGCCATGCAGTGGAAGAAGACAAGCTGGCCAAGCTGCCCGCCGTCGCCATCGGCTATCGCTTACCTGACCGCAACAGCAAGGACGCAGTTGTGGCCGCGGTGACCGGCGAACTGCTCCACAATGGCGATGCCTCGCTGCTCTACCAGCACCTGGTGAAACAGAAGCAGGTTGCCGTCTCTGTGGATGGCGGAGCGAACTGGCCGCTGGGCAACCCTTTTGAGTACAACGGGCCCACGCTGATGACAACATTCCTTGTCGATCCGGAAGGAACCCCGGCGGCAAAGGTGCTGGCAGCGTATGACGAAACCATCCAGGAACTTGCCACCAAGGGTCCGACTGCTGAGCAACTCGCCCGGGTGCAGACGAAAATGCGTTCTGACTGGTACGACCAAATGGAGCAGCCGATCAATCGCGCCTCGCTGATCGCGCACGCCGCTCTTTTCGACGGCGACGCTGCGCGCGTGAATACGATTCCTGCGGCTATAGACAAGATCACTCCCAAAGAAGTTCAGGCGTTTGCGCAGAAATACCTCGTACCCAGCAACCGCACTGTGGTGGAACGCAACCCGGCTCCCAAGGCGCCCGCTCAAAAGGCTGGAGAATAATCATGACTCGTTTTGCTTGCGCCGTGTTGTTAGCCGGGCTTAGCTTCGCCGCATCCTCAACGTTTGCCGCTGACGTCAAGATGCCCGCCGATCTGCCACCCTACGGGCCAATGCAGTTACCGCAGGCCCCCAAGGTACAGAGTGAGAAGCTTGCCAACGGATTGACGGTGTGGCTGGTACAGCAGAACAATCTCCCCAAAGCTGCGGTCACGCTGACCTTGCGCGGAGGCTACTGCGCCGATCCGGCGGATGCACGAGGGATTTCCGATCTCCTTGCGGACGCGGTTAAAGTGGGTACCAGCACGCTGAACGCTCGCCAGATCGCCGAGCGTTCGCAAGCCGCCGGTGGCGATTTGAAGGCGGAAGCCAGCACAGAAAACCTTGCGCTTTCCATCGAACCGCTTTCAGAGCATCTCTCTGACTCCATCGCGCTGCTCTCTGATCTGGCGACCCATGCCTCGTTTCCAGAAGACGAAGTAGCGTTGGCCAAGAAGAATCTGCTTTCCAATATTCAACAGGAAGAAACTCGCCCTAGATTTCTGGCTCAACGTGCCTTCGGCCGAATCCACTACGGCGATCATCCTTACGGAGTGGTCTCGCCTACGGCGGCCATGGTCGAGCAGGCAACTCCTGAGTCTCTACGCAAACTCTATGCGCAGACCTTTCAGCCGGACCACGCTGTTCTTGTCGTAGTAGGCGCGTTCGATCCCACAGCGGTACTGGCCGCGGTTCACTCGGCGTTCGATGGTTGGACCGCTGCGCAAGCCGGATCCGGAAGCGCATCGTTGGCCGCGCCTGAGCCCGCCTCAGCGCCCGGCAAGAAAATTTTCTTCGTTCCCCGTCCTGGTTCGGTTCAGACAGCCCTGCTGCTGGGTGCGCCCGCGCCCATTCGGACGGATTCGGATTACTCCGCTTTTGAAGTGGCCAACGCGATCTATGGCGGGATGTTTGGCTCCAGGTTGACCAACAATATCCGCGAAGACAAGGGGTACACGTACACGCCGTATTCCTATCTCGACGTGCACCAGAATGCGGGTGTTGTCCTCACGGGCGCGGATGTGCGCAACGCGGTCACGGGCCCCGCTTATAAGGAAACAGTATTTGAACTGAATCGCATGGCCACCGCGCCGGTCAGCGAGCAGGAGTTGACATCCGCCAAACGCTACCTCCTGGGGACTCTCGGCTTTCGGCTGCAATCGAGGGCCTCGGTGGCGCTGCGCCTTTCGAACCTATGGGTCGACGGTTTGGATGCGCAGTTCATCCGCAAGGATGCGGACGGGATCATGAGCTCCACTATCCCTCAGGTGCAGCAGGCGTCCAGCCGCTATCTCGCGCCGGAAAAGATGACCGTGATCGCGGTGGGCGAAGACAAAGTCGTTCACGATCAGTTCGCGCCCTTCGACATCCCGGTGGCGCCTGCGCCTTAACCCTAGGCGAAAGCCTGGAATGCCGCCACTATCCTGCCAGGTAACTCATCGCGGTTGCGTTTGTTCAGTAATTCATGGCCTGCACTGGGGATCGTGAGCAGCTCGGTGGTTGCGGGGATAGCCTTCAACGCCGCTACCAACTCCTCGGTAGAACCAAAGCCATCGCGTGCTCCGCTCACGAACAGCGCTGAGGTTCGAAGGTGAGGGAAGTGCGCGGTCCGCAACTCGAGAGGCCGTTCTGGCGGATGCAATGGGTAGGACAGCAGCAGGAGAGCATCGACCAGCCCGGGTTGATCCGCTGCCAGCACGGATGACTGTCTTCCTCCGTAAGAATGACCGCCGAGAAATAGCCGGCCCGAAGTCTGCTTCCGCACGGACGCAACTGCTGCGGCGAGCCCCTGTTGATCGCGCTCAGCGCTGCCGCGAGGCGGTGGCCCGCTGGGACGCAGTTGGCGGAAGGGCAGATCGCAGCGAAGGACGGTAAGGCCTGAGGCGCAGAACGCATCTGCGAGCGCAATCAGGACGGGAGCATTGCAATTCGCTCCGGCACCGTGGGTTAAGATCAGCGAATCGCCGTCTGCCTCAGCCGGCCGGTGCAGAAAACCTCGTACTGGCGTTTCCTTCACCGCATCGTCGCGGTATTCATTCATAATCGCTCTCCCTCAGCTTTTAACCTGAGCCGCGATGCGTTCGATGGCGTGGTGCGCGGACAAGACGGCCCCTTCCTGCCAGGCAACAAGATGGGAGAGGTAGTCACCCGCAAAATAAGTGCGGCCCTCAGGTTTCTCCAACTGGACATAAGAGCGCTCGCTCCCCTGCACCCGGTTGTTGGCGAAGCAGCCAAGCGAGTAGGGGATCTTTTCCCAGCTGACATAAATTGGCTTATCCAATAACCGCGAGCGACCAGGATGAAGCGCTTCCACGGCGGCCCTGGAAGCATCGAACTTGGCCGCCATGGAGGGCAGCGCCCCGAAAGGAGTGGGTTGGGAGGAACGACTGTAGGTAGGCAGGCGCTCCAGACCAAAGCCGGCAACCACCACACCCGTAGGAGAAAACAGGTTTGCGCTTGGGTACCACACCAGGTCCACGGTGTCCTTGAGGAAAGAAATACCGCCATAGATATGGTTTTCCTTCTCCCAGAATCGAGGCGATTCCCACGCGATCTTGTAGGCAGCCGTCATCGGCATGCCGGTGAACGCCTTCGTGGCCTCTTCAGAGAAATTATTCCTGGTGGTGGCGAGCACGGCCAGGGGCATGGTGCAGATGCAGTAGTCAGCAGTGATGGTCTGCGGCTTTCCGTCTTTCAGGTAAGCGACGGTTACGTTTTTGTCGCCGGTGGTGATCTCGTCAACAGGGCATTCGTAAAGGATCATGTCTGCGGGCAGCGCCTTGGCAAAGGCATAGGGGATACGGTCCATTCCACCCACGGGTTGAAACATCGTTGCCTGCCAATCAATTTCATCGTCGTAGAACTCGCCCTTGGATAAGTCGGCTGCCAGCAGCTCATGAAGCTTCAGTGGCTGGTGCAGCACAGACTGACCCGGGCCGGCGCCCCGAGGGGTAACAAAGCCGGCGCGCATAGAGCCCACATATTTTCCGTTCTCATCCAGGTCGCCGAAGGTATGCAGCAGATCCAGCAGCAGAGAGGTGTCTTCTTTGGAGAGTTCCCGGTCGAGGGTATCTGCGCGCACGCACTTGGTGAGCAACTCGGCCAGGTAGCCGCGGGTGTCGTGAACCACCTGCCGCTGCTCCACCGGCTTGCCGGAGTTCAGCAGCGGAGACTGCATCAATGCCGAGCGTGAAACATTGACTTCGACTTCAAGGGGTACGCCCAGCTCCTGACAATAATTGAGCAGGTGGGTATGGATAGAAGGGATACGAGCCGGCCCGGCATTGAGGTAGCCTTCATTCGACCAGCTACAGTTCTGAATGCTTCCGTCAGTGAACTCGACCTTGCACCCGTCACGAACGGTCCAGTTCCGGCCGCCGGGCCGGCTACGTGCTTCGAGGATCGTACATCGAAACCCGGCTTTGCTGAGCTCGTGGGCAGACACCAGGCCGGCGATCCCGGCGCCGAGGATGACCACGCTTTTGCCTCGTCCGAAGTCAGCGGCGAGCTGGGGGAGAGGGGAAGCGCCGGTGGCAGGCGTGAGACCGAGAACCTGCATGCTGCGAAAGACCGCAGAGTAGCCGCCAATCTGGGCGATCCGCTCCAGGAAGACACGCCGGGTCAGACTCATTGAGTCGCCTCCAACTTGATTTGTGAAGGGGCCTGCTCTTTTTGTAACACGCCGGCAACAAAACAAGCAGTTCAGCGAGTGACGGCCAATTCCTCTTCCAGAAGCTGCTTTTGGAACAAATCGGCGTAGTAGCCGTTCCGGGCGATCAATTCGTCGTGCGTACCCAGTTCAACAATTCGGCCGCCAACCAGCACAGCAATCTGGTCGGCGTGGCGGACGGTGGAGATGCGATGGGAGATGAACAAGGTAGTGCGGCCCTGCATGACCCGCTGCAGTTCACCCAGGATTTGCTCTTCGGTGTAGGTGTCGACGCTGGAGAGCGCGTCGTCGAGGATCAGGATGCGGGGATTACGGATGACCGCGCGGGCAATCGCCGTGCGCTGTTTTTGGCCGCCCGAAAGCGTAATGCCGCGCTCGCCAACCGTAGTCGCAAAGCCGGCAGGGAATTCTTCAAACTCGCGGCGGATGTGCGCCGCTTCTGCCGCCTGCAACACTTCGCTGTCGGTGGCATGCGGAGCACCAAAGGCAATGTTGCCGCGAATGGTCTGGCTGAAGAGGAACGTTTCCTGGGGAACGAAGCCAATGTTCGAGCGCAGCAGCTCCAGCGGATAATCGCGGATGGGCCGCCCGTCGATCAGAACCGCTCCCGGCTCGGCGTCATACAGCCGCGGTATCAGATTCACCAGGGTTGATTTTCCCGAGCCGGTCGGTCCCACGATGGCCAGACTGCTTCCGGCGGGAACCTTGAGCGAGAGAGAATGCAGTACCTCAGAGCGGCCCGCGTCTGCGCCGGCATAGGAAAAATTGAGGTTGCGAAACTCGATCTCGCCGCGCAGTTTCAAGTCGCCGGGGATGGTGTTGTCAGCTACGGCATCGTCGATCGCCGGCTTGTCCGATAGCAACTCATCGATGCGCACCACGGAGGCGGTTCCGCGCTGCCACAGGTTAACCACCCAGCCGAGAGCGATTACCGGCCAGGTGAGCATCACCATATACGTATTGAAGGCGACAAAGTCGCCGATGCTGATGCGGTGGGAAAGCACCTCATGCCCACCCACCAGCAGGGTGATCGCCAGAGCCAGCCCGAGGACAAATTCAAGCGTCGGCCAGAGCATGCCCATCAGCTGAACCAGGCGAAGCCCGCGGCGGATATTCTCCTGGTTGGATTTTTCAAAGGCCGCGATCTGGGCTTCTTCCTGGGCAAACGCGCGGACCAGCCGTGCGCCGGAAAAATTCTCCTGCGCCTGGGCTGATATTTCGGAATACATGGCCTGAATGCGCTCGAAGCGTTCATGAATCTTGCGCCCCAGGGCCTGCACCAGGATGCTGGCCAGGGGCAGCGGCACAAGTGCCACCAGCGTCAGTTTGGGGCTGATGCGGAGCAGAAAATAGAGAGCGCCGACGGAAAACAGAACCGTATTGGCGCTGTACATGATGGCCGGCCCAAGCAGCATGCGGACTGCGTTCAGGTCATTGGTCATCCGGGCCATGATGTCGCCGGTACGATGCTGTTGGAAGTAAGCCGCCGGCTGCCGCTCCAGGTGCCGGAACAGGTCATTGCGCAGATCGAACTCAATCTCCCGGGAAATGCCGATGATGATCCAGCGGGTGAGAAAGAGGAACACTCCCTTAGCTGCGGAAATAGCCACCAGCAGCCCGGCATAGAGGAAGATCTTTTGCCTCGTGACTCCCTGGTTCAGGTCGTCGATGGCGATGCGAATGACCTGGGGGAAGAAGATCCAGATGACATTGGAAACCACAGCGGCCAGGCCGCCCCAGACAAAATCGCGGCGATAGCGGCGCAGATAAGGAAACAGGGGCCGAAGCGTGGCAAGCATGCTGTCTCGATTTTAATCCCCGGGGGAGATCAGGTAGGCGTTCGCAGCAGCAGATACGCTCCGGCGAAGCCGAAAAGCAGGTCGGGCGACCAGGCCGCCAGCAGCGTGGGCAGAAGGTTCACGCTGCCCAATTCCTGGAAGGTATCATTCACCACCCAATACGCGATCGCCAGCCCGATTGCGGTGGCAATGCCGGTGAGCGATCCGCGCTTACCCATGGACAAAGCAAAAGGAATGGCCAGCACCGCCATGACCAGGGTGATGAAGGGATAGGCAAGCTTGATATTGAGCTGCACGCTGAGGTGCTTGGTATCGAATCCGCTTTGCCTCAGGTCGCGGATGTAGCGTTGCAACTGGCCGAAGGTCATCTCCTGAGATTGGAGGGCTTCCTTTTTGAAATATTGCGGCGGCTCGTTGATTTCTGGAAAGCTTTCGACGTTGAATTGGGCAAAACTGCTCACCGCTTCACCGTCGAACCGGCGCTCCCACCCGTGTTCAAAGATCCATTGCTGTAATTGCGGTTCCCAGTGGACGCTGGAGGCAAAGATGCGGCGGGAAAGAGCAAAGTTCTCCGGGTTGAATTCGAAGACGGTGAGATTGGCAAAGCGGTCCTCGTGCTGATCAAAAAACTGATAATAAAAGATGCGGCCTGGCTTGCCCGGCTCCTGGCGACCGAAGATCCACTTTTGATCTGGGCGGAGAAACGTTTGCGCCGGCCGGCCTTTGATGACGCTGCGCAGCGCCTCCTGCCGCCGGTTCGCGCTCGGCAGATACGACTCATCGAACAAGAACAGAGCAACGGCGATCAGCGCCGACACCACCAGGATGGGCATCATGACCCGGTACAGGCTGATCCCGGTGGCCTTCATGGCGGTAAATTCGTTGGTCCGAGTGAGCACGCCGAAAGTGACCAACACCGCAACCAGAACCGCTAACGGCGTGATGTTGTAGAACATATTCGGCGTCAGGTTGATGAGATATTCACCCACCGTGACCAAGGGAGTACGGTTGCGGATAATGTCGCCCAGCAGCTCGAAAAACGTAAAGACGAGCAATAGCAGCACAAAGCTGACCAACACAAGCACAAAGGTGTTCAGGAACTCACGCAGGACATAGCCGTCGAGAATGAGCGGAAAGCGCCCCCGTTCGTGGGCCGGGCGGTCCTCTTCGATACGCCGGTCCGGTGTTGCATTCCGGCGAAGAAACTGTACGGTTTTGAGGCGGGCGGCAACGGCCGCGAATTGCGTACCGGTTGATCCGCCGACCGCCATCTGGCGCAACAATTCCAGCCCGGCCAGGGCGAAGAGAATGTTGGCCGACCATACTCCAGCGAAGATCGGAAGCTTGCCTTCGCGAGCCAGCGAAACACCTGTTAAGGAGAGAGAGTAGTAAATGAAGACCAGCGCGATGGTCACCACAAACCCGGTGCTCTTACCGCCCCGTCGCGAGGAAAGGCCGAGCGGGATTCCGATAAGCATAAGGACAAGGCAGGCCGCCGGGTAAGCGAAACGCTTGTGCAGTTCGATCAGGTATTGTTTGCCGCCCGACTCCTTGGAGCGGGCGTAGAGAGCGCGGTTGCCCATGGCAAGAATTGGTGCGTCATTGCGGCCGAGGTGCGTATCCTCCGGGGTGCCAATCGACAGAGGCAGTTCTGATTCCACAAATGTGGAAACCTGGTATTGTGGGTTGCCGTTGGTGGTCACCATCTCGTGCTCGGTACCGCTACGCAAACGCATCAGCAGCGTATTGGGCCCACCGTTAGCGACCAAAGCCTCCTCAGCGGTGGTGATTTTCGGCGAGACCGGATCGCTCAGGTCGGCAAGGAAGATCCGCTGCCACCGCGCGGCGCCTGTGCCGGCTCGGATATCCTGCACGTAAAGCACATAGTTCTTGAAGTCTTCATAAAAGACGCGCGGCTGAATTTCAAACGATGCCTGCTGGTTTTTGAGCTCGTCCTTCAACTGCAGGAGCGCCGCTGTTGCCTTGGGAGCCACATAAAGAGAATCGGCAAGTGATATTCCCCAGGCGATGAGCGCTACCGCCGAGACCACCTTGACAAAGAACCACGCGCCAATGCCCACTGCCCGCATGGCCGTGATCTCGCTGTCGGCGGACAGCCGGCTGAGGCCCAGCAAGACCCCGACAAGCACAGCCATAGGGATGGTGAGGGTGAGGGTGTTGGGAAGAAGGAAGACAAAGACCTTGGCCACGCCGCCCAACGAAGCGCTATTGCGTACCGCCATCTCCAGCAGGTCGCCAATGTTCTTCATGAACAGGACGAAGGTGAACAGTGCGCCGCCCAGGAACGCGTGGGAGAGCACTTCGTGCCAGATGTACCGGGTAAAGATGCGCACAGATCTACAGTCTAGAGCATTCTGGCCGGAAACTCGGAACCGGAGGGGGAAGACGTACCTCAGGGGCCAAACAGGCTGCGGAAAAGGTTCACTGGAGAGCTGTCCAAACCAGGATTAGAGACGAGGAAAGCCGTATGGCTCTGGGGGAGCCTCAGGTCCCTCCCTCCCGGTAACAACTCCAACCTGAGTCACCCCTCTCCCCTTGTCATCCCGAACGAAGTGAGGGATCTGCAGTGCGCCTTGCGGTCCTCTCAAATCCTTCCTGGGAAGCGACCCGGAGGAACCGTCCGCAATGTCGAGTCGCAGCAAGGGGTTTCCATGGAATCAACCCAACAGATTGATCGCTGGGTGAGAGTTAGAAAAAATGTGGTGGTTTGATACCCGAGGGGATGGTTCCTCCGGGTCGCTTCCCAGGAGGATTTGAGAGGACCGCAAGGCGCACTGCAGATCCCTCACTTCGTTCGGGATGACAAGGGGAGAGGGGTGACTCAGGTTGGAGTTGTTAGCCGGATGGGGAGAAAAAGCCGGTCCCTCTCGTCGTATAAAAACCCATACAAACGGAGCTTTCGGCTGCCTGCCAAGCCCTAAGGGTCGATGATGGTACGGTCCCAAACCGGAGAGCCTTGCGTGTGGTATTGGCCCAGCCCGGTCCAGTCTTCGCGGGTGATCCCGTTCAGGTCCCACACTACCCGCCCATCGCGCACCGTCAGCTCGCAAACCAGCTTCTCATCGCCTGCCAGGCGTGCGCCGTATGTGTCCACGAAACCAAACTGCCCCTTTTCGAGACGCAACACGGCAACGTCTGCATCGGACCCCACCGAAAGATTCCCCAGCTCATCGTGTTTGATCTCATGTGCAGGGTTTGAGGTGGACATGCGGATCACGTCCTCAAGCGACACCCCCAGGTTCAAAACCTTCGACATCACGTTCAGCATGTCTTTCATTCCCGCATTCATGCTGTCGTTATGCAGATCCGTCGAGATCGAATCCGGCACGAAGCGTTGCTGGATCGCTGGTGCAGCATGGCGGAAGATGAAGCTACCGCCACCGTGGCCGACATCAAAGATAATGCCGCGCTTCCTTGCCTCGAAAAGATAAGGCCGTACCTTGCCCTGCGCATCCAGCATAGGCACATCGTCGAGATACATGTGGGTGGAGATATCCCCAGGGCGCAATTTCTTCGACACCAGTTCCTCATAAGGCCGCTCCGGGCGGAAGGTTCCAAAGTCGACCATGACTGGGATGTTGGCAATCGTCCCCGCTTCCACCGCGCGCTCTACCGGTGTCCATTCCGGGCCATCGTAGTGAGCCGTCTTGATACCCACGATCACCTGCGGGTACTTCAACGCCTGAGCAGCAGCTGCCTGGGCATCCATTTCGTTCAGGTTCTGTTCGTGATTGGGCCGCATACCGCCACCGACAATATTGATAAAAGCAAGAATGCGGGTGATGGAACGATCAATGACACGATCCTTGAAATCGGGAAAATTTGTCCATCCCGAGCTGCCCGCATCGACTGCGGTGGTCACTCCACTGCGCAGGGTAAAGCCATCGGGATACACACTGTGGTCGCCGGCGTAGGCGTGGCGTTCGCCCGTGCCCGCATACACATGCACGTGGATGTCCACCAGGCCGGGGGTGACATAGAGGCCGGAAACATCAACTACTTTGGCGCCGGGTCCCGGTTGAATGTGCTCGGCAACCGCAGCAATCTGGTGGTCCTTGATGGCGACATCGCGAACTGCGTCGATGCCGTTTTTCGGGTCGATGACATGACCGCCCTTGAGCACCAGGTCATACGAGGCTTGCCCGTGAAGCGCCGGGGACGGAAGCGCAAGCAACAATGAAATCCCCACTAGCCCGGCATAGCGGCCTCGTTTTCGAACAAACTGACAGACATCCACGTTTTATCCCTCAAGGATTGCAACAGTCTCAGGTGCACAAAGACACAGCCGCTGTCATGCCAGCGGCTGTGGAGAGAAACAATGAGCCACGTTGCGCTAGAAAACTATTTTCCCGGCAAGCTGAAGCAGGCGCCCACTGCTGCCGGAGCTGTTTTTCTGGGTGCTCGTCGTGGTGCCAAAGTCACCCCAGGTCGTGGGATCACCCGGGTCCCAACCGCCTTGCATGTCAGAGTTTGGGTTAGACAAATTGGGATGATTGAAGACGTTCTGAGCCTCGGCACGGAATTGGAACTTTACCCTTTCCCAAATCCCGAAGTCCTTGAAGATGGATGCATTCACATTTTCAAAACCAGGGCCATAGAGCGGATTTCGTCTTCCACTGCCAAAGGTGAATTGTGCTGGATAGGCAAACGCCGAACCGTCGATGCAAGAGCCACTGGGATTATTAATGTAGAACTTTGCTGTGCATTTAGCAGACGGCAGGTGTATCCAATCGGGCCGTTGCACGTTTCCATTGGGCTGGCTGACGTTGGCCTGATCGTTGTCCAGGTAAACGTTATAGGGCAGACCAGTCTGCAGGGTCACGATCGCGTTTACCTGCCAGCCGCCCAGGGTGTTTTTCATCAGATAGCTGGACCCCGAAAACTTGGGCAGGTCATACGTGACAATGCCCACAAAGCGGTTGCGGATGTCCCAGTTTGAGCTCGCATAATCCAGGTTGATGTTGTACTGGTCCATCGTCGTGCCGCCATTGTTTGAGTTATCCGAGAGGTCAAGATCGTGAGACCAGGTGTAACTCGCCTGTCCTGATAGTCCATGGGTCGTGCGCTGGCGCAGAATGGCGGTAAAGCCGTTGTAGTGGGAGTATTCGTCATTCTGGATGGTGCGGATGCGGCCGAAGAGCTGGTTGGGGCGGCGTCCGTTGATGTCTCCTACGGGACCACCAGGCTGAGGCGAGTTGTTATAGAAATCCCGGTCAAGATGAATGGCATGAGATCCCAGGTATTGCAGCTCCGCGCCCGCTCCTTTCCACAACTCCTGTCCCCAGGAGAGGTTCCACTGATAGAGCTCCTGGGTCGGTAGATGCGGGCCCATGGTGACCGCATTGACGTAGGTCCCGGGAATGCCCGCCATCGGAGAACCTGCGCCCGCGCCGGGAGTGGGATTGGCAAAAGTCAAGAGGCTGGTCGCCTGACCGTTGTAGGCAACTGAGGCGGAAAGCGGATAGTTCTGCGTGGTTAGGGTATAGGTATTCAGCTGGTTCGCATTCCAGTAAATTCCAAAACCTCCCCGAAGGACAGTCGTTTCCCTAATGCGATAGGCGAAGCCAAGCCGGGGCGCCCAGTCGTTGTGCGTCGGGTTAATGAACTTGAAGCCCGGTGTTGGCTTGAATGTTGCCGGCGTTGTCGCTGTGGTGGCGGGGATCAGAGCGGTATCGGTCGCATTCAAAATTCGCGTGTACCCATTTAAACTGTAGGGCACCGTCGGTAACTCGTAACGCAGGCCATAATTAACGGTGAGTTTCGGCATGACCTGCCAGTTATCCAGCACGAAGAATCCATCGCGCCATTCACCGATCGATCCCTTGGTAGGGAATACCGGAGTCGTGGCCGACTGGGCCAGGCCTAAAACAAAATCGGCCGCACCGTAGCCCGTGCTGGTATAACCCGAAGCCGCACTGCCCGGGGTTCCATTAAAGTTGAAAAAGCCACGCGCGTCATTCGCCGCCTCGCGCCCGATGGTGAGCTTTCGCAACTCGAGGCCGGCCATGATATTGTGGCGTCCGCGGGTGTAGCTTACCTCGTCGTAGCCGTCAATCGTTCGATCGTCTTGATACCAGTTGGCGGACGTGTTTCCCAGCGTTGGCCCGTTGTTGTTGCCCAGGACGTCGACATAGATCGAAGGGATTCCCGGGTTGCCGTACAGGGTGTCGGAATTGAAGCCCGGAATTCCTAACGCGGTCCCTGCATCTTTTGGCCCGTTGACGGCAAAGTAATCCAGACTGTTGGAAAGAACCGTATTCAAACCAATGCGGAAATCGTTCACCAGGTTTGGCTTCAGGATGCGAGTGTAACCGACGGCGTAGTTGCGCGAGTGAGTTGGCCCGTAAGAAGCGTTGGTGGGGAAGTTAGAGCCGTTCACAATGGTGATGTTCTGCCAGTGGTAACGGAAATATAGCCTGTTTTTATCGCCGATGTTTTCGTCAACACGATCCAGCGTTTGGGTAATGATGATGTTGTTTGGGAAACTGTTTTGCAGGTTGTTCTGCACTCCGCTAAGGTTGGGCGGCAGCATGTACGCCTCGAGTTTCTGCGAGATCAACGCGGACGGGCTCTGCAACTCGGAGGCCGGAATCTGGTTGTTGGGATAAGGGAGGCCAGCGAATGGGTCGGTAATCGGTACACCGACCGCGGAGAAGTCCCCAGCCTTCTCGGCTGACGTTAGCGTGGAAGCGATACCGGTATTTTCCGAGATCTGGTTTAGCTTTTCCCAGGAGCCGAAGAAGAAGGTACGGTTCCGGCCGTTGTAAAGTTTTGGAAAATAGACGGGGCCGCCCAGATCGAATCCATACTGATTGTAGTGGTTAATGAGCTTGGGGCTGCCCGGTGCATCGAAGAAATCATGCGCGTTCAGGGCGGTGTTCTGAATGTAGTCGTAGACTGCACCATGCAAATCATTGGTGCCCGATTTGCTGACCAGGTTGACGTGCAACCCCAGGTACGAACCGTACTGTGCGGGGTAGTTACCGCTTTGCATTTGTACTTCCGAGATCATGTCGGAGCTTGGCCGCGCCGGCGCCGTGGTGATCAGGTTATTCATGATCGAAACCCCGTCGAGCGTCATGCTGCTCTGGATTTCGCGCTGACCGGCCCCGATGAAGTCCTCTCCCGGCGGGACGTAGTTGTAGCCTGACGAAGGTCCAATGGTGACATTCGATGCGGTCGCAGCGATCTCCAGCGCGTTGTGGCCTACCAGGGGCAGGTCCTGCACAGCCTTGGTATCGAAGGTTTCGCCCAGTGTCGCGTCGTCCGTGGAAATGGGCGGCGTAGAGGCCGAAACGGTAACAGTTTGGGTCTCAGATCCTGCTTTGAGCGAGAAGTCCGTGCGTACCGCCTGGTCAATCGGCACGATGGTGCCGGTTTTCGTCACCTTGCTAAAGCTTGGTTGATCGACTGTGATGTCATAAGTGCCCGGAGGAAGGAATTTGATCGAGTAGTACCCCTGTGCATTGGTCGTCCCCGGGTAAACTACCCCCGTTGATTCTTCCACTGCGGTTACTTTGGCGCCCACCACCGCGCTGCCGGATGAATCCAGCACCGTCCCCACCAAGGCGGTATTGTTCGCTACTTGCGCCTCCGTAAAGGTCGCGAAACTTAAGAACACAATTAGGGCTGAACAGATGCGAAATAGACGTTTCATTCTCTTGAGCTCCCTTCAAGTTGGGCCGCACGAATTTGCGGCCGGTGGGAAACTTATGATTGATGCTGCAGTGCTTTCGCCCTGCATGTATGTCAAACTAACTAGGCCTGCCTAAAAGCAACCATCATTGCGCTAAAACTGGGGAATCCGATCGGGGCCGGGTACCTGCGTGAGGGATTCGCAATGTAAGGATTCATCAACATTTCACTACATGGACACCTGGTTGTCATCAGGCTGCAGACGTGCCTGCATATAGGACAATTGCCCTATATGCCTCCAAAGTGATGAAAAAGGCCCTGACGAGTATTAGTGGGTTTCGCGGGCAAGCGGTTATATCGCAGAACCCAGGTCTCAATCCCAATGCACCAGGCCGCGTTGGATGGCGCAGATTGCTGCTTGGGTCCGGTCGCGAACGCCCATCTTATCCAACACGCTGCTCACGTGGATGCGCACCGTTTTCTCGGCTATGCCTAGCTGCTGGGCAATGTCACGGTTGCTTTGCCCGCGTGTAATACAGGTCAAGACTTCGTGCTCGCGGGGAGTCAGCTCAACCAGAGAGGTTCGTTCTGCCAGGCGGTCCCGTGCGATCGGTGGAAGATAGCGCATGCCCTTATGCACGGTAACGATGGCCTCCACCAACTCTTCTCCACTTGCGTTCTTGTTGAGGTAGGCCATGGCGCCGTTGCGGATGGCGCGATAGATATCCTCGCTACCCTCGTAATTACTGAGCACCGCGATCTTGGCTGTCTTACATAGTTTGCGAATCGCTGAGATGGCATCGAAGCCGCTGAGGCCCGGCAGGCGGAGATCCATGATGGTCACGTCCGGAGCATGCTGGCGGTACATCTCGACGCCGCTGGCTCCGTCGCTTGCTTCGGCCACCAACGCAATGTCGCCGCGTCCGTTCAGGACAGAACGCAAGGCCATACGCGCCAGGAAATGATCTTCAATAAGAAGCACCCTGATGGACATTGCGTTATCCTCCCTGCACCTGCATGCGAAAAGGCACATGGACCAATATCTCGGTGCCATTGCCGGCGGATGTCTCTACCCGAAGACTGCCACCCAGCTTGCGGGCACGTTCCTCCATGACGGGAATTCCAAAGTGGCCAGAGAGCGCAGCGAGCTTGTCGGATGCCCGAAAGCCACGCCCATCATCCTTGACCGATAAGCTGAGCCAGTCCGCATGGTATTGCAGGTGCACGGAGATACAATTCGGCACCGCATGACGGAGAGCGTTGGTAACCGCTTCCTGGCCGATGCAGACAAGATGATGCACAGAGCCAGGCGTCAGCGGCACTTCCTCTCCTTCTACGTTGAGCCGCATGTCGACCCCTTCCTTGGCACTGAGGGGCTTCAGTGCATTCGACAACGCGCTCGAAAGCGGTCCGGTCGCCTGCTCGTTTTCACGTAAGTCCCAAAGGATGCGGCGCGCCTCCGCCTGGCAATGCCGAACCATGTTTCTTGCCAGCTCACAAGCCTTCGCCGCGGCTGTTTCGCTGCCCAGCAGACGGGCCGTGGCTTCCAGTTGCCACGCGATCGCAGCAAAGCCCGCCATCAAGGTGTCGTGCCATTCCCGGGCAATTCGATTGCGTTCTTCGAGAACGACGCCGAGCTCTCCTTTTGCTCGAGCCAGCTTCCAACGGAACAGCCGCACCGTGGCTATCGCGGCCGCAAGGCAAAGCAACGCGTAAAACCACCAGGCTTGATAAAAATACGGCCGCTGATAAACAGAAAGGCCGGCTATGTTGTCGTTCCATGCCGAACCCGCATTGCGGGCGTCCACAGCAAAGCGATAGTGCCCGGGAGGAAGTTTTCGATAGTGCGCCGATCTGTATCGAGTGACGGTCCAATCACGATCGTAGCCAACTAGCTTGTAGCGAAACTCCATCTGTGCGGGGTTCGCGAGATTCTGCGAGTTGAACTGGAAGACGAGGTCTTCGAGGCCCGGGGACAGATCCAGTTGGTTGCTCACATCCACGCTGGCATCGTCCACCAAAGCCCCGGTCAACTGCGCCGGATGAGCGGCCGGAGGAACCGGCCCCTCAGGATCTGTATGAACCAGGCCTTTGGCAGTGGCAAACCACAGCGTGCCATCCGGGCCTCGCGTGGAGTGCGGCTGCGCGACTCCAAGGCACTCGCTGCTGGGCATACCATCTGCCTTGCCCAGTAGCACGTAATCCACGGTCTTCCTCTTCTGCGCCGCCAGTTCTTCGAGTTGTTGCCGCTCGACGCGGACAATGCCGCGCGACGTGGCCATCCAGAGAAACCCCTTGGCGTCATCGAGTACTGAGAAAACGGTGGAATCCACCATGCCGTTCGTCGTGTCCAGGTGAACAAGATGGTCGCCTTTCAGCCAGTCCAGGCCTCCTCCCTTGGTGCCCACCCACACATTCCTGGCGTTGTCGATGGAGATGGACAACACGTAGGGATGAGAAAGCCCTTCTACCACGCGGACCTTGTCGCCCATCACGCGATAGAGTCCCGCGGACGTGCCCACCAGGAGCCCACCATCGTCATTCTGCGCCAGGCAGGTGATCAGTTTGTCTTTCAGCAGCAGGACGCCTTTGTTTTTTGCCGGAACTCCGTCGGCGTAGTGCAGCAGCCCCGTGTAGGTACCTACCCAAAAGCCCCCGTTCCTGTCGCTCAGCAAAGCGCTCACAGCGTCGGTGAGCGTTTCACGGCCGAGCAGGATGTGCTGGAAGGTGGCTCCGTTGTAGCGGAACAAACCGTTGAACCAGGTGCCTATCCAGACATTTCCGGCAGCATCTTCTTCCAGCGCTCGAATGGCTTGAGATGTTCCCGGTCCAACCTCGCGTTCAAATCTGCCCTGTTTCATCCGGAAGAGTCCGTTGCCCCAGGTTCCGATCCACAAATATCCCTTGTGGTCCTGAAGGATGGCGGCGGGCTGTCCCTCGCGTAGTTCTCGCGGCTCACCGCGCAGGGGGATTAACGTCGCGATGCGCCAACGCGCCAGGCCGCCACTGCAAAGGCCAACCCAGAGGTTGTGCTCGTCGTCTTCGTAGAGTGAGCGCACAAAGTCGTCGGCCAGTCCGTCCTTGCTTCCCCAGCAGGAAAACTTCGATTCTGAAACCCGGCAAAGGCCCTGGTTACGCGTTCCCACCCACATGTTTCCCTGGTAGTCACCAACCAACGCAGTCACTTCTTTTTTGAATCCCGGCACTACTTCCTGCGTATATTCCTCGCTGCCTTGGCGTTTTTCCGGGGTGCGGATCAGACGCACCAGCCCGTCTCGCAGGCCGACCCACAGCACGCCGCGGCGGTCGCAGTAAATTCCGACCGCGTCGCCCTTCGCCTTGTTGTGCAGCTGATGGTGTTCCAGAACATGCGTGTGGACGCCCCGGGTTGTGAGGTGAAAGACTCCGTTGGAGGTGAGGACAAAGATTCCGCCTTTTCCATCTTCGGCGAATGGCGTGGTGATATCGCCCGAGACGGGCCCGAGTTTATCCAGCAGCTCGACGGATTGGGTTCCACCATGGACCGTGATTCGTTGGATGCCATCATGGGTAGCCGCCCAGATCGTCCCTCTCGCGTCTTCGAACAAGCCGCGTATGCGCTCCTGATAGAAGCCTGCCTGCTCACTGACATTGATCGCCTTGCCCGCGGTCTGGCGGATAATTCCCCGATCATCGGTGCCAATCCATAGGTCGCCGGTTCTGCTTAGCAGCAATGAGTTCACGGGCTCGCTGGCTGCGGGGTCCTTCGCGTCCACTCGGATGGGACTAAAACGCAAACCGTCAAACGAGGCAACTCCACCGTAGGTTGCGATCAATAATCGGCCGCCGGGCACCTGGGTGATAGCACGGAGCTCACTCTGCGGCAAGCCGTCTTCCACTTGCCACTCCTGCTTTTGGTATTCGGAAAGCCGCACCGTGGCGGATAAGGCCGGCAGACAGCAGCCCAACATGAGGAGCAACATCCGGCCCAACAGCCTTTGCCCTGGATAGCCGGGGCAATGCCGTTCGCGAAGGGAAGGCAGGGCGAAGTTCTTATGAGCCATAAGAAAATAACCGGTGTTGCTTTACCCCACCACAACCGAAGCTACTTTTGCAACGTATTTTTGAAAGTAACGAGATCGGTTGCGCCTCAGGCGCTGGAGAGGTTGTGCAAGAACTCGGAGGGACCTGCGGTTCTTTCCCCGCTACTCGCCGACTCTGTTTAGCCTGTCAAGCTGTTTCCCACACGAGTTTTGCGTTGGTTAGTTCGCGAGCGCCCAGCGCACCCAATTCCCGCCCAACACCGGACCCCTTCACCCCGCCGAAGGGCGCACGCGGATCGGACCGGACAAAGTCGTTGATGAAGACCGCACCCGCTTCGATCTGCGACGCAACAGCATTCGCGCGTTCGGGATTCTTACTCCATACCGCGGCGCCCAAGCCGAACTCGGTATCGTTGGCCAGTCGTATGGCTTCTTCCTCAGTCTTGAAGGTGAAGAGCAGCGCCACCGGACCAAAGAACTCTTCCCGCGCGACAGGCGCGTCGTGGGGAACATCGACCAACACCGTGGGAGCGTAAAAGTAACCCGGCCCCTCGAGCGAATGACCGCCCGTGAGGACACGTCCACCCGCCTTAACCGCATCCGACACCTGGCGCTCTGTTGTGGCCCGCAGGTCCTCACGCGCCTGCGGACCCAGTTTGGTCGACGCCACGAGCGGATCTCCGACCTGCAAGGAGGACGCCTGCTCAACAAAGGCCTTGATGAAAGCATCGGCAACCGGCGCAGCGATCAGAAAGCGCTTGGCCGCAATGCAACTCTGTGCGTTGTTGGAGTAGCGTGAAGTTACCCCCAACTGCACCGCTTTTGCGATATCCGCATCCTCCAGCACCACAAAAGGGTCGGAGCCGCCGAGTTCCAACACCACCTTCTTCCCATGGAGTCCGGCCTGCTGAGCGACCGCGCGGCCGGCGGCCACGCTACCAGTAACCGTCACTGCACGTATGCGAGGGTCTGCGATCATCGCGGGTACAGCTCCGCGCTGAACGGAAACATTGACGTAGAGCCCTTCCGGACCGCCCGCATCGCGGACCAGAGCTTCCAAAGCCAGTGCGCACCCCTGCACCGTCTCGGCATGCTTCACCACCACCGTGTTTCCCACCAGGGCAGCGGGAATGAAGAAGCGCAGCACCTGCCAGAAGGGGAGATTCCAGGGCATGATCGCCAGCACCGGACCCAGCGATTCATAAACCACGCGGCCCGGTGTTCCGGGAATGGCCTCGGACTGGATATACGCCGCGCCTTCGCCAGCAAAATGCCGCGCACCGAAGGCTGCCTTCTTCACTTCGCCCAGCGCCTCTCCGACCGGCTTCCCCATCTCGAGCGTGATCAGACGCGCGTAATCGTCTGCGCGCGTTTCCAGCAACTCCGCGAGGCGAATCAAAAATGCAGTTCGCTCGGAAAGCGGCGTGCGGGACCACTTCTTCCATCCATCCCATGCGCTCTGCAAGCGGATTTGTAGTTCCTGCGGAGTATGCTCCGGATAAGTGTTCAGAAGCTCACCAGTAGTAGGGTTTCTCGACTCGAATGCCATAGCGTTTTATCCCTTCAAAGATAATGGGGGCACGTCCAACCAGCGACGCTCCGCCCAGCTCTTCATTCCCAGTTCGGCCAATTGGACGCCCTTAGCTCCTTCGAGCAAGTCAAAGCGCCAGGGTTTGTTCTCTACCACGTGACGGATGAAGTCTTCCCATTGCAGTTTGAAGCCGTTCTCGTAGGTTTGGGTGTCGGGGACTTCTTCCCATTGGTCCGCGAACACCATGGTCTGGGGAAGGTCAGGGTTCCACACTGGCCGCGGAGTGTTGACCCGATGTTGCGAGTAGCAGCGGGTCAAACCGGCAACGGCCGAACCGTGAGTTCCATCCACCTGGAAAGTCACCAGATCATCCCGCCGTACGCGCACTGCCCAGGAGGAGTTGATGTGCGCGATCACCCCGCCTTCAAGTTGAAAGGTGGCATAGGCGGCATCGTCCGCATCGGCTTTGTAGGGTGCCCCACTTTCATCGACACGCTCGGTGATATGGGTAGCACCGATGCAGCTGACCGCCTTCACCGCGCCGAACAAGTTGTCGAGCACGTAGCGCCAATGGGGGAGCATGTCGAGAATGATGCCTCCGCCATCTGCTTTGCGGTAGTTCCAGGAAGGCCGCTGCGTCGGCTGCAGATCGCCCTCGAATACCCAGTAGCCGAACTCACCTCGCACGGCGAGCATGCGCCCGAAAAAGCCCGCGTCTTTCAGCATGCGAAGCTTGCGCAGGCCCGGTAGATAAAGCTTGTCTTGCACCACGCCGCTCTTGACCCCGCGTGCATCGGCCAGCCGCGCCAGCGAAAGCGACTCCTCCAGCGTTTCTGAAAGCGGCTTCTCGCAATAAACGTGTTTCCCCGCTTCGATGGCGCGCTTCAGCAGAGGAACACGCATCTGGGTCGAGCCCGCGTCGAAAAAGATCGTGTCCTCGGGATTCGCGAGCGCGGAGTCGACGTCTTTTGCTACGCGCTTAATGCCGTGGCGCGCCGCCAGGGCAGACACCTTTTCCAGGTTGCGCCCTACGAGAATGGGGTCGGGCATCGCCCGGTCTCCGTTGGAGAGGGTGACCCCACCCTGCTCCTGGATGGCCAGAATGGAACGGACCAGATGCTGGTTGTAGCCCATGCGGCCCGTGATGCCATGCATGATGATGCCAATGCGACGACTAGACACTGTTCATTCTGCCTTCTATAGTTTCTAATGTTTGTTCTATAAGTGCGTTCTTGAGTGGACCATACGGGCGCTTGGGCTGTCAAACCATCTTAGAGTGTTGCACGGGGGATTCTTGAAGAAGCAAGCCATGGTGTGTTTTCTTTTCGTCTTGTGGACTTCGGGGGCGCTCGCGGCAAGCGGCATACCAAAAGCCGCGTGGTCCCGGCCCATTGGACTCCCACTCGAAAATCCCGGCGTGACGAAAGATCCTGGCATGATCGACGATGGCTATTGGCAGGGGGCGCCGGTCGGCGGTATGGGGGCAGGCACCTTCTCCCGCTCCTATCGCGGAGATTTTTCCCGCTGGCATATCAAGGCTGGTGTCCACAAATACGAGACAGTCTATGTGAACGAGTTCGCCATGTTCCAGAAGTCCGAAGGGGATTCCGCGGGAACAGCGCGGGTCCTGATGACCGACCACCCCCGAAACGGTGAGTTGTCTAGCTGGGCATGGGACTATCCGGTGGGAGCGGGGGAGTACTCGGCCCTGTATCCAAAGTCCTGGTATGACTACAAGTGGGACAAATTTCCTGCGCACGTGGTGCTGGAACAATATTCGCCCGTGCTGCCGGACAACTACCGCGAATCCAGCTATCCGGTCGCGGTTTACCGCTGGCATGCGGAAAATCCGACCGACCATCCTGTCACCGTGTCGGTGCTTCTCTCGTGGGCCAACATGGGCGGCTGGTTTCGAACCTTCACCCATGACTTTAATGGCACGCCGAACCAGGGCAACTACAACCAGTTTGTGAGCGAAGCGACGGGATCTGCGGGCACCATGAAGGGCATCGTCTTCGATCGCGGCCGGGACGGGGAAGCCTTAAACGAGTGGGACGGGCAATTTGCGATTGCGGCACTCGAAAGCCCGGGCGTGGAGGTCACCTACCAGACGACGTTTCTCGCCCAGGGAGATGGAAAGGCAGTGTGGGCGCCCTTTGCCAAGGACGGACGGTTGGCGAACAGCGCCACGTCGTGGGTAAGCGATAGCGAAAAATTGGCCGGCGCCATCGCGCTGCGTTTCACGCTGCAACCCGGGGAGAAGAAAATTGTCCCGATGGTGATCTCGTGGGATCTTCCTGTGGTGCAGTTCGGCCAGGGGCGCAAGTGGAACCGGCGCTACACGGACTTCTATGGCGCCACCGGCAACAATGCTTGGAAGATTGCCCGCGATGGGTTGCTGAATGCTGCGAGCTGGAGTGATGCGATCGACAAGTGGCAGGCGCCTTACGTCAATGACGAGAGCAAGCCGCTCTGGTATCGCGGCATGCTCTTTAA
This sequence comes from uncultured Acidobacteriaceae bacterium, assembly GCA_963826875.1. GTDB lineage: Bacteria > Acidobacteriota > Terriglobia > Terriglobales > Acidobacteriaceae > PALSA-350. Next base: position 430,661 of record CAWGYP010000011.1, read on the forward strand.
CGAACTTTACGCCCTGACAGATGGGGGCACCTTCTGGGGCAGGCAGGTGGGCAGTGACAAGAAGCTTCCAGCATCGTTTGCGTTGCTGGAGTGTTTTGATTATGCCTATTACGCAACACTGGATGTTCGCTTTTATGCCTCTCTGCCGCTGTTGAAGTTCTGGCCGGTCATCGACAAGCAGGTATTGCGCCAATTTGCCGACACGGTTCCGCGTGAGTGGCCGGAGAAGGGGCTTTGGGTTTGGAAAACGCAACAGACCGGCGAGCCGGTTCTGCATAAGCGGAAGAAGAAGGGAGCTGTGCCCCATGACCTCGGCGTGCCGGAAGGCGATCCCTTCATCGCCGTCAACCAGCCGGGCTGGCAGGATACCAACGACTGGAAAGACCTCAACTCCAAGTTCGTATTGATGGTCTATCGCGACTACGTGCTCACCGGGCGGAAAGACACAGCGTTTCTGCGCGAGACCTGGCCTGCCGTCAAAGAGGCAATTGCCTATTTGCGGCAGTTTGACCATGGGGGTGGAGTCCCCGAGAACAGCGGCTATCCGGATCAGACCTACGACTCTTGGGTGGTGCGGGGAGTCAGCGCCTATTCCGGCGGCCTATGGCTCGCGGCCCTGCGCGCGGGCGAGGAGACGGCGCACACGCTGGGAGATAAGGCAACCGAAGAAACGTATCATGCTCTGTTTCATAAGGCTCAGCAGACTTATATCAGCAAGCTTTGGAATGGCGAGTACTTTCGCTATGACACTGAGAGCGAAAACCAGAATGCGATCCAGGCTGACCAGCTTGCCGGACAGTGGTACGCAAACATGCTCGGGTTAGGAGACCTGGTACCTCGCGAAATGCAGTTGTCTGCGGCGAAGAAAATATTTGAGGTCAATGTCATGAAGTTTGCCGGAGGGCAGATGGGCGCAGCCAACGGCATGGCTGCGGACGGTTCGGCTATCGATAACGTTCAGGCAAAAGAAGTGTGGGCGGGTACTACTTTAGGCTTTGCCGCTCTTCTGTTAAGCGAAGGCATGAACGACGAAGCCTATAAGTCGGCCTGGGGGCTCTACCATGTCATCTACGAGACAAAGGGCTACTGGTTCCGAACTCCGGAAGCCTGGGACATCACCGGAAACTTTAGGGCTGGTATGTATATGCGTCCAGCGGGTGTTTGGGCCATGGAGATGACCCAGCCAGTGTTGCAGAGCAACCACTGATCGGGTGCCCCACCCTTCGCAAAGAGCGCGAAGGATGGGGCACCCGATCGGTTTTCATTGAGGAACAGTTGCACGGATCCGACCCCTTCCTCCTTTGCCAAGCAGATCAGGCCAGTAGTTGATTCACGGCGCGATCGGACTCCGCGATAGAAGCGCGGTGATCCATAATTCCTGAAAGATCAGAATTGGCAAAGGCGATTTTGCCAAATGGTGCGCGGCGCATCACCTCGCGGGGAGCGATCTTGCCCTCGGTGCCGAAGAAAAAACCGGGCTGGCCGCAAAGATACGCGTGGCCCCAGCGGTTTACGATGATGCCGGCGATATCACGCCGCGCATCGAACCCGCTGCGCGCGAACATCAACGTCATCTGTTCGCGAATCAGCCGCTCATATTCCGAGTACGGCGTGCTGAGCAGGCGCATCCTTCCCCGCGTGCACTGCTGCGGCAACGGTACGCCCGGTTCCGTAAAAGTGATTTTCAAGCGCAGGACGGTTGGATCGTCAGGACTGACGGTAGGCGGAACGTCTGCGAAGGTGGCCACTTTGCGAACCGCGAGCCACTTATAGAGCCCCTCGAAACACTGGCATTCCGTAATCCCCATCTTGGCCATAAAGTGCCAGTTGCGCACCGCGACGTTAATGACGGCGCAAGGCATGCGATAGAACTGCTGGTACGCAGCACGATAGTTTTCCGGCAGGTCGGAAATGGTTCTTGCCGTTGTCCAGCCCGCAGCCATCACCACCGATCGCGCGTGCACGGATTGAAGCCGGCCCGCCACCGCGTAACTTACCCGGACGCCGTCACCCTCGTGGCGCACATCCGCTACGGTTGCGCCTAACCGTATCCGTACCGGCTGCCCTTCACGATCAAGTTTGGTGAAATCCACCGCCCCGTTACACATGGCCGCCAGGGTATTCGGGCCGGGCATCGCCTCCGGGATCATGGCTTTTACAATGAAGCGCGCGATGCCGGTGTTTCCCCCGGGGAAGATCTGCTCGCCGACTTCGTTCTTCCAGGGAAAAAGAACCTCGGGGGCGTACATCGCATAGGCGGAGTTCTCATCGGCGGAAGAACCCGCCCAGTCTGCAGCAACCGGCATATAGGTACGGATAAATTCACGAGTCAGGCCGTCCCGCTGCATCAAGTGCTCTTCCAGGCTGATGCGGTCGAGAGCCCGCGAGATCTCATCGCCGTCCACCTTGGGTAGAACAAATGCTGGATTTCCGTCGCGCTCTTTCAGCAGTTGCTGCTTCGTGGCCTCGGGTAGGGGCGCCCCAGCCAGCCTTTTTCCCCATGCATCAAACAGCCAAAACCCCTCGGGATGGCCGTGGCTTGCGCCAAAAAACATTCCGGAACTCTTACTGCCCCGGGCGTAGGGAAGGGTGTTGACATCGAGCTCAGGCTGGCCGCCACCCCATTTCTGATAGTCCAGCGGTTTGCCGTCAAAGCCGATCGACTCGTAAAACCTTTGCGTAAGAGATTGGGGGAGGGAAGGAAAGTATGTGGCCGAACCCTGGCCTGCAATCAGTCGATGCCCGTCCACCATGAATTCATTGCGACGCGCTTCACCACCGAAGATCGCGTGGTCTTCCAGCACCAGGCAGCGTTTCCCCCGCCCGGTCTTTTCGGAGAAGAGATGAGCGGCTGCCAATCCGCTGATGCCACCGCCCACCACTACGCAATCGAAAGTCTCTCCGGTCGCTTGCGCGGTCTTGAGCTGGCCGGTATAGAGCGCATCCCGGATGCCGTGACCTGCGGTCATGACTGCATGAGTGTTGCCGTTTGATGTGGCGTAGTCTCCTACACCGCCGTACCCGTCCCAATCCTCTTGCGCCATCATGGGCGCGGCGCTGAACGGATGTCCATCGAGGAAATCTGCGCGGGCCATTTCGGCGTCCATGCCTAGCGCCCGATCCTGTGGTTTTTGCGGCGGAAGTCCCACTTGGTTTCTCCCAAGGGATGTGGTGGTACACTTCGACCACTGTACTATAGAACGTTTCCTTACAAAGTTGAGGCGGTGGAGACTATGAAACGCCGACGCTTCCTTCAATTGGCCGGGACCGCCGCTGCTGCCGCTGCCGTTCGCACATCCGCCTTCGCGCCGTTGATTCGCGACCAGGAAGTTGTTATCGCGATTCGTGGCAAATCGCTCAGTGCGGGGGAGGAGGCGATCCGCGTCCAAACCGGTGAGCGCGTTCGGTTCCACTTTGTACATGCCGGCGGTGCGGAAGACGTTCACCTTCATCTGCCGGGTCATCGATTTACCGTGGTCGCCCTCGACGGATATCCGGTGCCAACCTCTGCCGCGGTCGAGGTGCTTTCGCTTGCCGCAGGGGAACGGATTCACGCGATGGTGGAGATGCGCAGGCCTGGAAATTGGATCCTCGGCTCACTGGACGACGCTGATCGGGCCGGCGGGCGCAGCGTTTGCGTTGCCTATGCCAATCAGAAGGGCGCTGCGCAGTGGCATCCGCCTGCAGCCGTCGATTGGTCCTATGCACGATTCAGTGCCACTAACCGCGCTGTTCCGCCTCCCGATCAAATGATCGAAATGTTGCTGGAGAAGAGACCGGGCGGCCTTCATTGGATCGTCGATGGCCAGTCCTGTTCCTATATTGACCATTTGTCTTTCCAACCAGGACGTCGATATCGACTGCGAATGATGAATGCCACGGATCGAGCCCATCCCGTGCATCTTCCGCAACACAACCTCGCATTGACGCGGGTCAACCAGGTTCCGGTTTCAGGGATCATCAAGGATACGGTGCGCCTCGAACGTTACAACGTTATCGAAGCAGATGTGGTTACGCGTTTGTAGCCGCGCATTGTGAGTGGGAAAGAACCGCAGGTCCCTCCACTCCGCTCCCCCGGATTTCTGTCGAGAGCGGTGGCGTTAATCAATTGCATGCGTCTCTCTCTACGGAGAGCCGCACACGTGGTCGTTGCTAGCATTGCGAAGTAGGAAATCCGGGTCCGCTCCGGTCGGGATGACAATTCTGTTGTGCCCGCAAGAGCTTTTGCGAGAAACACTTCACCCCTGCAACAGAATCGTCATCCCGACCGGAGCGGAGCGGAGTGGAGGGACCTGCGGTTCTTTCCCGCGTGCCTACCTTGCGGGCAATTCAGAAAATTTAGAGGATAGAAGGGGTGCGCATGGAAGAAGCCGCCGCACGTAACATCCGAGCGATATCTTTCGACGTGGAAAGATGTATCGACTCTACCGGCGCACCCAAAGGAGGGAGAGCATGCTGCTTATCGTGAGTCTGCCTTCCGTCCTGATAGCTGGCAATGGCGCGAAAGTGTTAGGACGTAGACACGCCAGGAAGGAAACGATAACCGACACCACGCACCGTCTCAAGAAACACCGGCTCAGCGGGATTGTCTTCAATATAGCGGCGCAAACGCACCATGAAGTTATCAATAGCCCGGGTGTCTGTATCCTCACGCACTCGCCACACCTGCTCCAACAACTCCTTGCGCGAGATGATGCGCCCCTGGTTGAGAACCAAATAACGCAACAGGTCCGACTCCATCAACGTGAGCCGGATCGTCTTGTCCGGAGTCGTGAGCTCGAGCGAAGCGAAATCGATGGTGCGTCCGGCAAAGGCGAAGGTAGACGGGGAACCTGCACTGCGCTCCGGCTGGGCCGGCGGGGCAGCAACCTCGGGCCGATGCCAAGCCATACGCCGCAAAAGACCATTGAGACGAGCCAGCAGGATAGCCAGATCAAACGGCTTAGGTAGATAGTCGTCGGCCCCGGCGCCGAACCCATTCAGTACATCCTCGGGCCGGCCACGGGCGGTGAGCATGAGGATAGGAACGAAATTCTGCTGCGCCCGCAGTTCCGCGGCGACGGAAAAGCCATCCCGCCCGGGGAGCATCACGTCGAGGATGACCGCATCGATGGAATCGGCGGCAATCATCTCCAAGGCAGTTTCGCCGTCGACCGCGAGCTGAGCGGTGTAGCCCTCGGCGCGCAGGTTAAACAGCAATCCCTGCGCCAGGTGAGCCTCATCTTCCACCACCAAGATATTGGCGCTCACTTGAGCCCCTTCGCCAGCGCACGCGGGAGCTGCAGCCGTATGGTGGAGCCCCGGCCTTCTCCTTCTGATTCGGCGACCACGTCTCCGCCATGCTGGCGAGCGATCGACCGGACCAGGAACAGGCCAAGCCCGGTCCCTTTGATGCGGAAGACATTGCGCGCCGGAACCCGGTAAAACCGGTGGAAGATACGCTTCAGGTGCAAGGGGGCAATGCCCAAACCATGATCGGAAATCGTGAGCATCAGCCATGCCTCGCCGTCGAGAGCCAGATTTACCTCCAGTTCAGGTCCTTGCGGCGAATATTTCACCGCGTTATCGAGAATGTTGAGCACAGCCGTTCGCAGGTCCTCTGGGTTGCCGAGAACGGCAAGTTGTCCGGCGCCAGAGCCTATGGTGAACCGAATGGTCGAATCCTGCAGGTTGTAGCGCTGTAAAGTCGTCTGAATGCAATCGCGAACCACATCGTCGAACGGGACCGGCAAGCGGACCTTGTTGCGCGCTCGCTGGCCCACCTCTCCGGCCTTGAGCACCTGCTCCACAGTGGCCAGGAGCCGCTCACTGTCAGAAAGCATGATGTCGTAGAACTCCTTCCTTTGCGACTCCGGCACCTCGTGCCGCTGCAAAGTCTCCAAATACAAGCGGATGGAAGTGATTGGGGTCTTCAGTTCGTGGGTGACGGCGTTCAGAAAGCTGTCGTGGCGTTCGTTGCGCTTGACCTCACGCACAAGAAATATGGTGTTCAGAACAACACCGGCGATCAGCAGCAAGAAGAGGGGAATGCCAATGATCAGCAGGATGAAGCTGCGCCAATTGATGATGATCCAGGCGACGTTGAAGGCAATTGCCACCGCGACCAGGCAGGCGCCAAGCGTTATGGAAAGAACGATCGCATTGCGACGCCGCGTGATCCGCATACTTCTTCAGTCTACTGCGCAGGCGGCAGGGTCCAGGCATAAACCACGCTGTCAACCGGAGTGATGAGGTACTGCCGGCCGCCTATCTGGTAGGTCATGGGCGAGCTGTTCAGGGTGCCCCCGGCATACACGTGCCAGAGTAGATCTCCATTGGCGGGATCAAGGGCAAAGAGGTTGCCCGACGTGTCTCCGGAGAAGAGAAGATGGCCTGCGGTGGTAAGAACTCCGGTAAAGCTGTGGCCTTTGCCCAAATCTCTTTGCCACACCGTCTTCCCCGTCTGGTAGTCCAGCGCCTTCAGTTGTGACGAAGACCAGAAGTCACTCAGTGTTCCGCCCTGGTGGCCGTCCGGCTTGCGGTCCTCATTTAAGAGCAGGTACCAGAGGCTGGCGGCGGTCTGGGCATTCACATAAAAAAGACTGGTTTGCGGATCGAAGCTGGGCGCCATCCAGTTGGTTGCGCCGTCCATATTTGCCTGCACCAGCACGCCATCTGTCTGCGGCTCTTTCTCAGGCGCTGGAATGGGGCGGCCGGATGCATCGATATGAGACGCCCAGTCGGTCTTAACAAAGGGCGCCGTCATCAGGTCTTTGCCGGTCTCGCGATCGAGCACAAAGAAGTAGCCGTTCCGGCTGGCCTGCAAAAGCATTTTTCGCCTGTCGCCGCGAAAGCTTCCGTCGACCAGCACTGGCGTCTCAATCGCATCCCAGTCATGGGTGTCGTGGGGAGAGGGCTGGAAATACCAGGCTAGCTTGCCCGTGTCCGCGTGGAGGGCAACGATGGAACAGGTAAAAAGATCGTCCCCCTTGCGAATGCCGCCGGCCAGCGTCGGGTGGGGATTGCCCGTACCCAGGTAGATCAGGTTGAGCTCCGGATCATAGGTCGGTGCGCCCCAGATGCTGCCTCCGCCGTGACTCATGCTGTCGACATCTGGCCAGGTCTCCGATCCTGGCTCGCCCGGTTTTGGTACGGCATCCCACCGCCAGTTGATTTTTCCGTCAGCCGGATCAAGAGAAAGCAGGAAGTGAGGGACGTCTGCCGAGTCGCCCGACGTGCCGACGATGACCTGGTTGCCGATAACCAGCGGGGCACCGCTTATGTAATAGCCAATCGTTACGTCCGCAATCACTTTGTCCCAAAGTTGTTTTCCATTGCGGGCGTCGAGACAGATCACGTGGGCATCAGGGGTTCCAAAGAAGAGCCGGTCCTTGTACATGCCTACACCCCTGGAGCCGAGATGATCTCCCTGCGAGGGCCGGCTGAAATGCCAGACCTGGCGGCCCGTGGCGGCATCCACAGCCCATGCATGATCAGGGACGGTGAAGTAGAGAATTCCATTCACCTCAAGAGGGGTCGACTTCACACTCACCGAGTGCGTCTGGAAGGCCCATGCTAACGTCAGCCCGTGCACGTTCGACCGATTGATCAGGTCGAGCGAGCTGTACCTGCGGCCGGTGTAATCGCCATTGTAGGTAGGCCAGGTATCGACAGGAGCCCGCAGCAACTTCTGCGGATCGAGACCCTGCGCACACAAGTTGCCGGCGGTGAGCAGTAGCAGGAACAGTAGTTTCACTGGAGAGTCTCCAGGTAGGCAAAGACATCGTGCAACTCGGCATTGGAGTATTGCGTGATCAGGTGATGATGTTTTTCGAGCGGGTCTTCTACCTTGACCTTGACCTTGGAAAGCGGCCCACGGGAGAGGACGAACGATCTGTACCAGCCGTCCTGTCCGGTGACGGACACCGAGAAAGCGTCAAGATGGACGAGGTTGCCTTTGATCACCTCACCGGTAGGCAACGTGATCGTGGCCAGCGCCGGCGCCCCCACAGGATAAAGAAATCTCGCCTGCAGGTTGATCGGCGGATACTTTCGGGCGAGGTGGGCCAGGTCGCCCTTCGGGGAGTGGCACGTGGCGCAGCCGCCCTTGCCGTTAAAGAATACCTTGCCTTCTTCGGCATTTCCCGTGAGCAAAAGCTTGAGGGAATAGCTGCTGGAAGGACCGGAATCGCCGGCGCTATCGGAGAGAGAGAGCAACGCATGCAGATACGTCACTACGTCTGCTGCTTGATCGGCGGGGAGCCGGATCGCAGGCATACCGCGGTCCGGCCGGCCTTCCTGAATCACGGGCCCGATCAGATCTCCACTCTTGTCATGGCGAACTAACAGTGAGCGGATAAGGTTCGGAGCTTCTGGCCCCCCGTCGGCGTTCTTGCCATGGCAATAGGCGCAGGACTGTTGGAAAATGGCGGCTCCGCGTTTGGCGTTTTCCTGTTCCAGAGGATTCTTCCCCATCCAGGAAACGGACCGCTGCCCGTCAACAATTTGCGCCCCAGACGGTCCACTGCCCAGGCATAGCAGCAGGCAGCCGGCCAGCAGCCGCAGACACAGGGGGCGTGTTCGCCACCGGCGAACTCTGGAAGACTTAGTAATAGTCGGTAATTATGTCGCCGCGCAATGCGGTTGGCAAGGAATTTCGCAAAGCGCATAGCAGAGCGGAAAACCCTAGCTGCAATATTTTTTAAAAGCTCGTAAATAGTAGTTGCATTACGCGTCGCCTTCCTACATCCTTATGGAACTTTAGAAAGTAATCAGGGCCAAGATTCCAGCGATTCTGCGAGGTTAGAATGCGATCTTTCCCAGAGCTCAAGAAGCTGTTTGCCGGCCGCTCCCTTTTTGTCTTGCTCGCCGTAATGCTCGCAACCCTGCAACTCAAGGCTGACGTCACCGGATCCCTTACCGGCTATGTCCGCGATTCCTCAGGGGGTGTGCTTCCGAATGCGACCCTCACCGTTATCGCGACGGCCACCGGCTATAGCCGCACCGCCGCGACCGACGGCTCGGGCCACTACAGCATCCTCGCATTGCCTCCCGGAACCTATCGCCTGACTGCCTCCAACGCTGGTTTCGAGAACGGAGTGGTGGACAAGATCACTCTCAACGTAAACGATGAGTTGAAGTTTGACTTCGTCCTTAAGATAGGCAACGTAAGTCAGACCGTCTCTGTAGACGCGAGCACGGTGCAGGTGGATACCGCGAACACCTCAATGGGCACCACCATCTCGTCCTCGCAGATTCTGTCCATGCCGCTGAACGGACGGTCATACCTTGATCTGCTAGCCCTGCAGCCAGGTGTGGCTCCTTCGAATACAGTCAGCACTTACAATGATCGCTCGCCTGCTTCCGGACTCTACGGCTCGTCGGGCAATGTGTCCACGGATGGTCAGCCTGAATGGGCCAACGCCTTCCTGGTAAACGGCGCCGAAGTCAATGAGACCAAAAATATGGGCGCGGGCATGATTCCCGACGCTGATTCGGTCGCTGAATTTCGCTTGATTACCAACAGCTTTAGCGCAGAATACGGCAAGTTTACCGGTTCAGTTATGAACACGGTAACCAAGTCCGGAACCAACAGCTTCCACGGCACGGCTTTCGAGTTCTATCGCAACCAGAAGTTGGACGCGATCAACTACTTCGACACCAACAAGGCAGAACTGAAACGTCATCAGTTCGGTGGCGTTTTCGGCGGGCCTATCCTAAAGGACAAGCTCTTCAGCTTCACTGATTTTCAGCAGACGCGCCAGGTTGCGGGAGCCAGCACGGGGCTGGTGCAGGTTCTAAGCAATGACGAGCGGAACGGCATCTTTACGGACGCTATCCTCAATACCCCTGTTCAGGGTGATGCCTGGGCCGCCACCCTGCAGGCCCGCGGCGGCGGAGTGATTAATGGCGCCGGCGGTGTGTGCCAGCCTCCGACCTGTACGCCAACCATGTACAACCAGTTGGGTACTGCGGTGATGACCACCGACAGTAACGGCAATGTGGTGCCTGGCCGCAATATCTCTGGCTATATGGACCCTGTGTCTAAATTGACGTTGCCACTCATTCCCGCGGCAAATCAGCCGGGCGGCTTCAACTATGAAGATTCCAGCCACGTGGGATCGATCATCGATACCAACATGGCGGAGCGGATCGACTTCGTCAATCGCAGGACGGGCGACTGGTCCTTCTACTATCACTACGACGATGCGACCGCCATCAACCCCGTATACAGCCAAGCCACCACGAACCCGGGGTTGCCGACTTTGCCCGGCTTTCCCGCAACCGAACCTTCGCGTAACCAGTTGTTCGTTTTGAGTAACACGAAGACCATCGGATCGACAACGGTCAATGTTGCCCGCATCCAGTTCTTTCGCACTGCGGTGCATACGGCTCAGCCGTCTTCGAGTTCCACCATTAGCTCGTACTCCCAATACGGCTTCAATACGAACGGCGCAACTGGCGGTCTGGTTAACTCCGGGCCTCCCGGATACCCATCGTCTGTACCTACGCTCTATTTCAACAGCTTTGCCGTGGGCAACAACTGGCTGAATCTCTACCAGCCGGAAACTAACTATGGTGTTGGCGATGCGGTCAGTAAGACGATCGCCAATCACTCGCTCACCTTCGGCGGCGACTTCCGCTATTACCAACTGAACGCGCGAAACACCTGCGGACCCAACGGATATTTCAACTTTAACGGCGTCGAGACCGGGGCCGACGTTTCCGACTTCTTTATTGGCGCTCCTGCGTCCTTTATCCAATGTTCCATCCAGCTTCTGGATAACCGTACCCGCTACGGCGGGCTGTTCGTCCAGGATTCCTGGAAAGCGGCGCCCAATCTCACCGTCAACTTCGGCATGCGTTGGGATGTTGCCCGGCCCTGGAGCGACGTTTATGGCCGATTGACGACGCCAGTTCCGGGAGAGCAATCCGTCAAGTTCCCCAACTCCCCACCGGGTAACCTTGTTCCGGGTGATCCAGGGGTTCCCAGCACGATCTCGCCGACCCGGTGGACGAACTTTGGGCCACGTTTCGGTATCGCCTACGCGCCTTCCGGCGGTCTGTGGGGCGCAGCGGGCACGACCAGCATCCGTGCGGCTTTCGGTCTCTACTATCTGGGGGTCGCAGATAATGGGAACTTCGGTATTCTCGGCGATGCCCCCTGGGGCCTCTACTGGGATTCGCCCCAACCAGTCGAGTTCGGGAGTCCTTATATCACCCGCGCGAATGGCGTTTCACAGGGCCAGCACTTTCCCTTTACTTTCCCATCGGGTCCAGGACCGTTTCCGAACTTCGAGTTTGGGAACCTGATGCCTCTTTACGTACCCGGCTACTACAACCACAACAAGACCGATACCGCGCAACACTTCAATCTCTCTATCCAGCGGCAGCTTGACAAGTCAACGGTGCTAACTGTGGCCTACGTGGGAACGCAGGCACACCACATTGAGCATGCCGTCCCCTTACTCTGGGGAGATTCGTCGCTCTGCCTGTCGATTTCCGGTTGCGGGTCGTATGGCGAAGCCGGCGTGTACAGCCAAAACGGCCAGACCATCTACGGCACCTTAGTAGGAGCGATCGACAACCAGACCATCAGCCCGAATTACCACAATTCCAGCGGAGGGCCAGTGGTCGCTTTTGCCGAGTCGGAATACGTGCAGAACTCGGGGAACTCTAACTACAGTTCGCTGCAGATCTCGGCGGAACGCCGCGCTCGCGACATCACCTACCTGGTCTCCTACACTTACGCCAAGTCGCTGGATGACGTGGGCGCCCTTTGGGATCCTCGGGATCCAAGCCGTGCCTACGGTCAATCTTCCTGGGACATGCGGCATAACTTTGTAGCAAGTTATAACTGGAATCTCCCCTTCGAGCGCTTTTTGGGGGCCCACCGCTATTCCCAGGGATGGCACATCACAGGGATCAGCCGTTTCAACACTGGCTTCCCAGTCAGCCTGCAGAGCAGCGGTGACGCTGCTCTCACCAATATCAATCTAGACTATCCAAACCAGGTGGCGCCGCTGCAGAAATTGAATCCTCGCGCCCCCGGAAATGCTTACTTCAACACCTCAGCTTTCGCCAGCAATCTCAGTTGCGGCTTCGAAGTGTGTGGCGAGACCGGCAGTGCGAAGCAGTTCCTCTTCCACGGGCCGGGATCGATCAACACCGATATGGGAGTGGAGAAAGACACGAAACTCACTGAAAGAACACAACTCAACGTCCGCATCGAGATGTTCAATGTCTTCAACCACGCGAACTTCACTGACGTCATTGGCAACGCAAACAGCGGCCAGTTCGGTCAAGCGACCAATACGGCATCGGGCCGGATCGGCCAGATCAGTGGTAAGTTCATCTTCTAATCGCAGGAGCTGTTTTTGTGAAAGACTACTTTTCATGAGGATGAGACGGATTGGATGGCTCGCGGCAGCTGTCCTGGTATGTAACCTGGCGGTTGCACAAGCACCGCAAACGCAGAAAAAACACTTGCTGGTTCTGGGCGAGGAGAAGGGCTACCGCCACGAATCGGTTTCTCACGCCATGGCGGTGATCGAGCAACTGGGGGAAAAGACCGGGCTCTGGGATACCGTCATCCGGACCGATACTGAAGTCCTGACCAAAAAGAAACTCGAGTACAACGCCAAGAACCTCAATGATTTCGACGCCATCTTCATGTTTACGGGCGGAGACCCGGAAATGGACGCTCAGCAAAAGGCTGACTTCCTCTCCTTTATCCATGACGATGGAAAGGGATTGATCGGCGTTCACGCCGCAGCCATCACCTGGGTGCACTGGCCTGAATTTGTCGATCTGCTGGGTGGGGATTTCGATGAGCATCCATGGCTTACGTTTGACGCACCCATCATCGTTGAGGATCCGTCTTTTCCCGGCATGCAGCAGTGGCCGCACGAGTTTACCCTGCACGACGAGATCTACCAGATGAAGGATTTTTCTCGCGATAAAGTGCGTGTGCTCATGCGCCTCGACCCATGTAAGCTTGATCTAACGAATCCCAAGGTTCATCGCAAAGATCGTGATTTTGCGGTCACCTGGGCAAAGTCCTATGGCAAAGGCCGGGTCTATTACTCGACTCTCGGACACCCGAAAGAGAATTGGGATGATCCGCGCGTGCAGAAGATGTATACCGAGGCCATAAAGTGGGCGATGGGCCTGGAATCAGCTGACATCACGCCGCAGCCGTTGCCTGCTGTATCTTGCAAGTAATCCTGTAGTAGTGAGGTATTCCACCATGTGGAAGGTATTTGCAGTTCTGTTTCTTGCGCTAGGCGCGGCTTCGGCGGAAGTTCATCCCATCCTTGCTATTGGCTCGCCGGCTCCCGATTTTTCGCTGCCTGGGGTGGATGGTCAGGTTCATAAGCTGAGTGATTACGCCTCCAGCCCCATCCTTGTGATCGTGTTCACTTGTAACCACTGCCCCATCGCGCAGATGTATGAACAACGAATTCAGAAGTTGGCTAACGATTACAAGAGCAAGGGAGTCGCGGTCGTAGCCATTCAAGGGAACGATCCGCAGGCGATCCGCATCGATGAGCTGGATTCTTCCGATGTAAGTGACACCTTGCCGGAGATGAAGATCCGGGTGCAATACAAGCACCTCACCTATCCCTACCTGTACGCCGGGGACACGCAGGAGGTGACGCGCGCGTATGGTCCGCAGGCGACTCCGCATGTCTTTATTTTCGATCAATCGCGGCATCTTCGTTATGAAGGCCGCATGGACAATAGCTACCGTATGGAGTTGGTGAAAACGCAGGATGCGCGCAATGCGATCGATGCGCTGCTTGCGCATAAAGACGTGACGGTTAAGCACACCGGCGTTTTTGGGTGTTCCACCAAGTGGAAAGAGAAGGCGGCGGATAAAGAAGCCGCTCTGGAGAAGATCAACCAGCAGCCCGTGAGTGTGGAGATGATTTCGAAGTCCGAACTCACCAAGCTGCGGGGAAATCCCAGTCATCAGATGATGCTGGTAGATTTCTGGGCGACTTGGTGCGGTTCTTGCATCGTTGAGTTTGCGGATCTGCAGAATACGCTGCGCATGTACGGGGCCCGGGATTACTCCGTGGTCACCATTGCGGCGAACATGCCGGACGAGAAGGCCGGGGTTTTGCGTTTCTTGCAAAAGCAGCACGCAACCAGCCGTAACTATTTATTCGACTCGCAGGATACTGCTGCGTTGCAGACGGCTTTTGATCCTAAGTGGGATTCGGCTGTGCCGTATACGATTTTGCTTTCGGGGGACGGGAAGGTGTTGTACAAGCAGCTAGGCTCGGCGGATCTGCTCGAACTCAAGCGCATCATCCTGGCAAACCTGCCCTCTGATTACAAAGGTTTCAATCAATACTGGAAGAACAACTAGGGCCGGGAGAACTGCAGATCCCTCCACTTCGCTTCGGTTCGGTCGGGATGACAAGGATAGGGTAGTGGCTTACCTGAAAAGCTGCGATTGGGATGTGTGGATTTCAATTGGGAGGCTGGGCCACCCAAGGTGATGAAAAACGGGTCCTGTTTTTCGATAGAACGGCAAGTCCGAGGTTCAGCTTGTAAGCACGCGTGAGCTTGCGGTCTCGATCGCCAGATGGATCGCGCCATTGACCTGCGCATCCGACCCCAGAGTGCTGCGCAGCAAATCTGGCTGAACGCGCTTGTCCCGTTGAGACAAGATATCCCGAGTCGTGCTCCACAGTGCAGGATGCATGCCTACCGTGCCACCCAACACAAATAGTGGACAATTCAACACGATGGCCAGGTTGTAGATCGCGTAGGCCAACGTCTGCGCGGACTTATCTAGCACCTGCCTGGCAAGAGCGTCTCCAGCGAGCGCATAGTCAAAGATCTGTGTGGCCACCAGCTCCCGAGGATGCCGGGTAAGGTCTTCGCGCCAGACACTGCGCCATTGCGCCTTAATTCCTTCCCCGCCGACAATGCCTTCTAAAGCTCCAGGCTGACCAGTTTCGACCGGCGTCACCGGGGTTCCGGGAACCAGCAGGTAACCGATCTCACCCGCGGACCAATTCATCCCGTGGAAGATCTGGCCATTCAACACAATTCCTGCGCCAATGCCGGTGCCCAGGGCCACAAAAACGAAGTCCCTTACGCCTCGGGCTGCACCGATCTTACTTTCGGCGATAGCCGCTACATTGACATCGTTGTCGACCGCCGCCGGCACACCAAGCTTTGCTTCCAAGAGCGCCCGGAAGGGCACATTCCGCCAACCCATCAGATACGACGTGGCAATCACCACGCCGTCATCCACATTGGTTACACCCGGCGCTCCCGCCGCAATTGCACGAAGCAAACTCCGCGGAATTGAGTTTTGTTGCAGTAGATCGTCCACACCTTCCTGAATCAGGCGTACGACCACGTGCGGATCGCGAATTCCGGCGGTCGAAACCTTCCATTTTCCTAATATGTTGCCATCCATGCCGGCCACGGCCAAGCGCAGGCTGGTGCCTCCAATGTCGGCCCCAATGACATAGCCTTGCTGTTGCAACATCAACGAATAACCTCGGATACAAATTGCGCCTAGGGCGCGACTGCGGTTGGCCGCGCACTGATGCTCTCCAGCTCACGGCCCTTGGTTTCTGGAATCACAAAGCGAACGAAAATCAACGTCAAGATGCAGAACGCGCTATAGATGACAAACGTGAGCGACGTGCCGGCCGCTTTCAAAAGCGACAGGAAGGTAAGCGAAACAATAAAGTTCGAAGTGCCAAAAGTCAGGGTGGCGGCCGCAACACCGCGGCCCCGCAACCGCAGCGGAAAGACTTCAGAAACCAGGATCCAAGCGATAGGCCCCAAACTGAAAGCGTAGCAGGTGATAAAAAACATCAGGCAACTGGTGGCGATTAGCCCCAGCGAATGTCCTAATGCCGCCTGGTTATGGAAACACACGGCCAGCATGAGCAGCGCTAGCGTCATTCCCCCGAGTCCCGTAAACAAGAGAGGCTTGCGGCCCGCGCGGTCCACCAGCACCAGCGCGATCACGGTGGCGAGCACATTGGTGATGGCCACCAGAAAGGTCGCGAAGATGGCGCTCTTATCGGAACTGATGCCGGCGAGCGAAAAGATCTGTGGGCCATAGTAGAGCACGGCGTTAATGCCAGTTGCCGGTACCAGCAACATGAAGCCAACCGCGATGAAGAGCGATCCGCGCACTGCCGGGCTCCAAAGAGCGCTCCAGCGCCGCTCCATCTTGGTCATCAGGCTCACGCGAATGTCTTCCAGCAGCAACCTGGCGCCCGCCGCATCGGTATACGATTTGAGCACCAACTCCGCTTCTTCCTGTCTGTTCTGGGCAAACAACCAGCGAGGACTCTCCGGCACCGTAAGCACCATGAACAGAAAAAGCAACGCCGGCAGCAGCCCAAACGCAAACATCCATCGCCATCCGTGGGACGCAGCAAACCAGTAACCCACCAGGTCCGCCAGGGCAATGCCCGAGGTGAGGGCAAACTGGTAGAGGCCAATCAGCATGCCGCGTGATTGCGGAGGAGCGAGCTCGGAAACATAGACTGGCGCCGTGACCGAGGTAAAGCCGACAGCAATGCCCAGCAGGGTCCGGGCAACAAACAGCACATAAACATTCGGAGAAAGCGGAGCTAAAATTGAGCCTGCGATGAAAAGAATAGCGCCCCAGACCAGAGTTTTCCTCCTGCCAACCCGGTCGGCCACGGTGCCGCCGATCAGCGCGCCGATCATCACCCCGATCAGCACCGCAATCACCAGAACCTCTTGCATCCAGGTGGAGAGGTGGAAAGCGTCGCGCACATAGATCAGCGCCGCGGCGATGACCCCCATGTCAAAGCCGTAAAGAATGCCTCCCAGGCCGGCGATGAACGAGACCCTGCGGATGAAGGCCTGGTTCACATACGGCTGCATGGCAACGGGTTGATTCACTGGGGCGTTCACCTAACGAATGATACCTTTGTTGAGGGGTTTCTTTGTAACGAATCTTTTCTAACAAAGTCGGGTTTTTAAGTAACCGGGAAAGATGTCATGGAAGATAACAACAAGCAAGCGCCGCGTTGGGTAGGAGGGGTTGAGCCGGCGAAAGAACTGCTCACCGCAAGCGGTATCCAGATCCTCGAAACTGAATGCCGGCAACAGCCGGAATGTCTTCGCCTGTTGCTTACGGCTTATGCCGGCGACTCCGGCATACAGGCTGAGCTGGAGCAGTTCCGCCTCCTGGCTCAGAGGCCCGGACCGGTGCTCTTTGTCGGCATGGGAGCCTCTTATTGTTCGTCCATCAGTGGATCGGTCTTTTTGCAATCGCACGGCCGTCTTTCCTTTTCGGTCGACGCCGGAGAATGGCTGAATTACGCTGCTCCGGTGTGGGAGGATGCTGCTCTGTCTATCCTGCTCACTACCTCAGGCGAGAGTGCGGAATTGGTAGAGCTATTCAAGCGAGCCGGCAAACCCACGCCTGGCCTGATCTGTAACAACGCCGCGAGCACCTGCTGGCATCTGGCTCAGCATAAGCTCCCAATCCTGGCCGGCCCGGAATATGGTAACGCGACCAAGACGTATACCAACGCAACCGCGGCTGCCATCATTCTCGCCTCTGCCATCGCAGGGCGGCCGTGGCAGCAGGAGGCGCAGCATGCAGCCCAGGTATTTTCGGGCTACCTGGACCCCATCTTTGCCATGCGTGGCGAGCTCGATCGGTTCTGTCAGGGAGCAGCCAATATTGAAGTGATCGGCCGCGGTGCGGCCTACGGCGGAGCGTTTATGAGCGCACTGTGCATTCGCGAAATGAGCGGCTCCCGGGCGGCTCCGCACACCGGCGCGGGGTTCAAGCACGGCCCTATTCTGGATGTAGACCAGACTCACGTCGCCATCATCTTTGCCCTTGGCCACACCGCCGAGCTGGGTATCAAGCTGGCTCAGGAATGCAATCGTCGCGGCGGTAAGGTGGTGCTGGTGTCGAGCCAGGAGATGGCCGCTACGGAGAAACTTTTCCCGGTCAAAATCGAGGCTGTCGCAGAGCCTTGGGCGGGAATCACGTCGTTGCTTGTACCGCAAGCACTGACGCTGGCCATGGTGGAGCGGACCGGCTGCCGGTTGCCGCCACGCTTTCAATACGGTGTGATGGAACAGTAGCGCGTATCGTGACTAGGGCTGGTGAGGCAAGGTCAGCGTCGGATTCTGATCGAAAAAGTTGACTGGTCGAATGAGAAAGTCATGCCACAGGGTGGGCATCACCGGCCAGTCTTCCAGGCGAACCACGTGGTGGAATCCCAACGTATACCAGCCCACAATGTCTGTATTCTCGATCGAACGGTTTGCCTTGGTCCATTCGGGCAGCCCGCGCAGGCCGTCGTTGTTGGTTACATAGGTGCCGGCTGCGTAGCGTTCCTCCGGGTTGTAGGGCGTGACCCACATCTGGTGGCCCGGAGAATGCTCCCACGCGCTGCGCCGGATCATCATTCGAAATACTCGACACTGCCGTCGCGCCAGGCATGATTTCCCATCCCGTCGGGTAGCCGCGCGCATCATGCTGGTTAGGATTGATGAAGTGCCACATCGACGGAACTCGCATATCGAGGTCGAGAATCGCGTCTTTCTCTTTGTGCGCGATGGATGATTGGGCAGCCCAGATGGTCTTGCGTGTCTTGCCGGAGAGCGGCTCCTGGACCAGCTTGTCGACCATAAAGCTGTTGGCGGGACCGTCCACGTCGAGATCCAGCCGGTAGGAGAAGTAGTGGTCGTGATTGACGGCGACCAGGTTAGGAGCGACCAGCGTACCGTGCTCCAACTTTCCTGGTTCTTCCATCGTGACCATCTGCTCCTTCACTCCTTTGGTTTCCACGATGCCGGTTGCACCGACGGCTACCCGGATGGTGCCATCCTGCTGGAAGATCCAATCGAGCAGATAGTCGTAGTTACCCGCGACCGCGGCGGTGCGCAGCACCAGCTCCCGGCTGGGACGCCCGCTGATCACTTCGCCTTCCAGGTGCCTCCATGCCGGGCCGTCGCCGGGGCGTTCGAACAGACAAGCCAGCTGCGGCTTCAACACCGGAGCGCCCGCATCCGACGGCACCAAGCCGGTAAAATACTGCGCCTGCGCCGGGCAGTCGTCCAGCCCAACCGGCTTGATCAACCCGCCCAGCAAAAACTCACCCGCATCTACAAAAGCGCGCGAATTCCAACCTTCATCGGGATCCATGTAGGGCACGTACATCTCCGATAGGGAACCCTCATACATAACCGAACGCAGCCGGTCGCCATCCTGGTAGCGCACCAGGTTAATGACGGGACCAACCCGGGGATCCAGCCGAAAACGGAAGTGCCAGTTCTGCCATACCACCTCACCTTTGTCGATGCTGTAGCCGGGACCCAGCGGCTGGGTCACCAGCAAAGGTTTGGTGCCGGGACGCGGCGTTGCGTCGGCCTCTTCATAGTTAATGTCTGCCTTAGACATGGGCACGGGCTCATTGTCGACGACTCGCAACACCTTCTCGCTGGTGAGGTCGGCAAGGATATAAACCCCTTCAATGGCGCGCCCCCAGGGATGATAGACGCCGTGAGAATCGGTGCAATCGCCAAACCCAATCCGGCTGCTGGACTGCTCGGGAAAAATCATCCACGTGATCGGGATCGGCTCACAACGCACGCCGGCCAGGTCTGTCACCCCGTGATGCTTGAGCGCAGCGATGACGCGAGGATCCTTCTTGACTATGTCGTTCATCGTGTCCAGCTCGGACTCGGTAATGGGCGCTTGCACGCCGGGAACCTCTTTATAGAACTCGAGGGTGTGTGCTGTAATGTCGACCCGGGCTTCCATGGTCTTGCCATTGTCCTCAAGGATCACGTCCGCTTCGCGGGAAATCGGGTCGCCGGTCTTCCAGACCAGGACCTTATCTTTCACCGGCTCATGCAGCAGCACGCTCGAAAACAGCGCCTTCTGCGACAATCGGCCGCTTTGCACCAGCACATCATGCACGGTCCAATATTCCTCGGTCGTAAGCGCGTCCAACGGATGCTGGGGTCCCCGGGTTTGGCCGTAGAGCGCAGCACTCAACGCGGAGATTGCGATCAGAGTTGCAAGCAGGGTTCGCATAGTTGTGTGCTGAATCGTAGCACACTTCATAATGTTTAGTTAGAATCCTGCGGCCACACGGGTAGATGGTATAAAGGGAGGTTCGTGGCACTCTCTTAATTTTTGAGCCGGTTTTCATTGAAGAACCAATCTATCTCGGTCGGCAGGCCCTCATTACTGCGCCATACCAACGCGCTCCGCGTACTCAAGCTCCTGCGTGAGAGCGGATCGTGTTCCAAGGCTGACCTGGTGCGAGCCTCTGGCCTGAGCGCGCCAACCATCACCAATGTCGTCGGCGATTTGCTCTCGGCCGACCTCATCAAGGCATTGGGCGAGGGAGAGTCGAACGGCGGCAGGCCTCCTGACATCATTGCCTTCAAGGCGGAGCGGGGTTGTGTGCTGGCGATCAAGATCACCGCTGACAGTCTGTCGTTCCTGCTGGCTGACCTGAACGGCAAGGAGCTCGATACCCAAGAAATAATACTCGCCGGCCGCAAGACGACCCCCGACGCCATCTGTATTTTGATCGGCGAAGAAGTGCGGCGCCTGTTGCGCAAGCATCGCAAAAAGCGCGAGCAACTGCTTGCGGTGGTGGTGGGCGTACCTGCCATCACCAACGTCGACGAGGGCATGGTGCTGTCAATCAGCACGCTTGAGAACTGGCGTTCTGTCCCTTTGCGCGCCAAGCTGAGCAAAATTATCGACTGCCTCGTGATCGTCGAGAACGATACCAACCTGGCCGCACAGGGGGAACGTTATTGCGGTGCGGCGCAAGCCGAGGAAACGTTCATCCTTATTCACATCGGCCCCAACGTGGGTGCCGGCATCGTGCTGGGCGGCCAGATCTATCACGGCTCGCAGTGGTCGGCGGGAGAAATCGGGTACCTGCGGCTGCCCAACACCTCGCGCCGCCGGCCAACCCTGCACGAGTTTGGCGAGCTCGAAACGGTGCTGACCAGTGCGGGAATCCTGGAGAGCTGGAATGAGGGGAAAAAGAATACAACCGGAGCTCAGGAGAAGATCGATGCGCTTGGGGTGCTGAATCTCGCCCAGGCAGGTGATGCCCGCGCGGAAAAGATCGTGCAGCACCGGGCCGGCATTGTCGCGGATATCGTCGTCAATCTTTCCCTGATCTTGAATCCTGGTTTGATCCTGCTCGAGGGGGAAGTGGGCGGCCATCCCATGCTCATTAGCGCGGTTCAGAAGCAGCTTCAGGAAAGCGAATTCGCGGTCACCAAAATCGGGGCAGGGAAGCTTGGTAATACTTCAGTGCTGTGGGGCGGCATTGCCATTGCTTTGGAGATGATCCCTTCTGTTTTGCTGCCTAGCCCCTGATAAACCCTGGCTACTCCTCCAGCAAGGATGGGTGGCCCAGGGTCTCGCTTTTGAGACCTGCGGTTCTTTCCCCGGACGGAAAACACCCTTTCCAACTCTTTTTCGTGCCTGGTTCAGCGGCTATTGCAGTCTGAATGCGACATAGACGCTGCCAGTGGGGCCCCGGGCGAATTGGCTTCCGCCGCTGGCTATCACGACATACTGCTTGCCGTCGACCATGTAGGTTGCAGGCGTTGCTGTACCCGCAAAGGGCAGCACCGTCTCCCAAAGCAGCTTTCCCGTGCGGGTATCGAAGGCTCTGAATTTTTTGTCGTAGGCGGTCGCGCCAATGAACAAAAGACCACCCGCGGTGATGATCGGGCCACCGTAGTTATCCGATCCAGTGTTGGTCAAACCCCCGGCCGCGAGCTCGGGATATTCCCCGAGGGGAATCTTCCACAAATACTTTCCCGTATTGAGATCGATGGCATTCAGGGTTCCCCACGGCGGAGTGATCGCCGGGTAACCCTCGCTATCCAAAAAGTCCCGTGATCCTGTCACCTCATATTTCATCGTGGTGCCATCGGCCGCAGCGGAGTAGATCCCGCCCCGATCCGGATCCGCGGCATTGCTTTCGGGCAGCCCGCTTCAGAAACTGAATCAGCGCACGCAAATGCTCATCGCGCAAGTTGGGAAACCCAGGCATCCGGCCGCCGCCCTGAGCTATCTTTGCCTCAATCTGCTCCGTGCTAAGGCGCTTTCCAACTTCCACCAGCGAGGGATAAAGGGGCGGAGACCCCTCCAGGTCCTTGCCATGGCACAAGCTACATTGATTGTGATAAATCCTTTCGCCTGTACTCGCGGTCGGCCGGTTCTGGGTTAGAGCAAGGACACACGCCGCCTCGTTCGCATTCACATAGATCACACCGCGCCTGCGGTCGACGGCGGGACCACCCCATTCCGCGCCCCCCAGAAAGCAGGGAAAAACGACCGTCTCCTGATCAAGACCAATGGGCACAAACTGGCCTCCGCTGCGGAAGCCGGCAAACTCTTTCAACGCCGCCTGGTGTGCTTCGGGTGTGCGGATTGTGAGTAAGTCTTGCGTGAGCATCTGCCTTGTAAAGGGCTCCGGCTTCGTGGGAAAAGGTTGCGTGGGCGAAGTAGCTTCGCCCGGAACTTCGCTCGCCGGGTAGGCTCGTTCCTCGATGGGGAAGAGCGGCTTCCCAGTGGAACGGTCAAAGACGTACAGGTATCCTTGCTTGGTTGTTTGCGCGATCGCATCCACGCACCTATCGTTGTGTCTTACCGTGAGCAGAGCCGGCGGCGAAGGAAAATCCCGGTCCCAAATGTCATGATGGACTCCCTGGAAATGCCAGATTCGCTTGCCGGTTTTGGCATCGAGCGCAAGCAGCGTGTCTGCGAACAGATCGTCGCCTGCACGGTCGGCTCCATAAAAATCGAACACGGCAGATCCGGTGGGAACATAGACAATACCCCGCCGGGGATCAAGCGCCATGCCTGCCCAGTTATTCGCTGCACCGGCGTTTTTCCAGGCGTTGGCAGGCCAGCTTGCGTAACCGAACTCTCCCGGATGCGGGATGGTATGAAAGGTCCATCGCAGGCTGCCCGTCTTCACATCGAATGCCCGGATATCGCCGGGAGGGGACGGATAGGTCTCAGGATTGCGACCGCCGACGATAATCAGATCCTGATAAACGATTCCCGGGCTGGTAAGAACCACCGACTGCGACTGGTAATCTCCCCGCAGGTTTTTCCGCAGATCGATTCGCCCTTGCTCCCCGAAAGAGGCGATCGGTTTCCCGGTTACCGCATCAAGGGCGTACAGGTAATACATGACACCTGCGAGCACGCGGCCCTGCTTGCCGTCAGTCCAGTAGGCAAGCCCGCGTGCCGGTTGACTGCTATGAATGCCGGAATCGAATTTCCAAAGCAGCTTACCCGTCGAGGCCTCGAGGGCAATCACTTTTTGCGAAGCCGTATAGGCGAAGAGCGTTCTTCCAACAATAATGGGGCTTGTTTCCAGCCCACCCTCTTCGACCGAATCGAATTTCCACGCCTCTTTCAGGCGGTGGACATTGCCGCGATTGATTTGTGAAAGCCCGGAGTAATGATCGCCTTCTGGCTGCCCGCCATAGACCGGCCAATCCGGCAGCCCTGGTGGAGAATTGCCCATGCACGTCTGCGCATTCAACGCACCCAGCGCGAGCGTCAAGAAAATCAGGCCTATCAAGTCTATTTGGGGCTTCACTTGCCCAGGAGCCACTCGGCAGCATTCTGTATCAGCGTATTCTGCACCGGGCTGGTAAAGATTTTGTCACCGTGGCCCATGTTCATATACACCATCTTGTACTGCGTATTCGTCCAGACCACAGGAATATCCCCAGTGGTCAGCAACCCCTTAATGCCAAGCGGATAATTTGCTGGATCCAACGTCAGCAGCACGTGAATATGACTATCCGCCCTGGGGCTGGGCTTCCAGCGATACCATTCATTGGTTGGCGATAGAAAACTTGCTGGCAGATTCCGCGTGACCGGGCTCTTTGGGTCGTCCACGACCAGCTTGGCCGGCAAGGGAGGCCAGCTGTTGGCGTCAAAAACGCCTCCGCCGATAAACTTCATGAACCAGGGCCAGTGGGTAGTTTTGTCGTTATACGCAGAAACGTGAAACCCCAGCCAGGCGCCCCCGTTCGTCATGTAGCGTTCAAAGGCTTCCCGCTCCGCCTGGTTGTGTGGAAATTCGTTTAGCCAAACAACCAGCTGGTACGACTTCAAATTCGTATCATTCAATGCCTCCCAGTCGGTCGTGGCCTCGAGCGTAAGGCCGTCTTTCTGGGCGAGATCCGCGAAGAACCGAAGTGCATCGACCGCGAACAAAACATGATCGTTCTCAACATTCAGCGAGTAAAGCAGCAGCACACGCGCCTTAGGCGCCTTCGGGTTGAGTTCCTGCGCCCCGGCCGCGGCGAAGCATAAGACCAGCGCGACGAGACACTTGATCATTGACCGGCAGCCCAGAAAATCGAGTTCCTGAAAAGCTGAGTAAAATCCTTGTTCTGAAACAACTCCCCGTGATGCCCCATAAATATGTAGATGTTCCTGGCCTTCACATGTTCGTTGGTCCACACCACGGGATGGTCCCCCATGGTGATCATGCTTCTGGGTTGATAAGTGGACTCATCTACGCTCATAAGGACCCGCACATTGGGCCGATTCGACCGGCTCCACGTATACCACTCCTCCCGATCAATGACGAAAGATTGAGGAAGGCCTTTGGTCGCGGGGTGGTTCGGATCATCCACCTTCACCGTTGCGGTAGCAAATTGCGCGATGTAGCTGGTGTATCGAATATCGCCCATAAAGTGGGACCACCATGGCCACATCGGGTATCCATCAAAGTCACCCAACAACATTGCATGATGGAAACCGATCCAACCACCCGTGCCGCGGGTGATGTAGCGCTCAAAAGCTTCTTTCGCGACTGGCGTCCAGCGATAAGGCGGATAGTTGAGCTGAATAAACAATCGATACTTCGCGAGGTATGCATCGTTGATCGGATCGGTGTTGGTGATGTAATCGATGGCAAAGTCATTTTCGGCGGCCAGCTGCGCCAGCCACACCTTGGCTGCTGCGACGAACCCATCGTGGAGCGTCGGACCGTTCTCTGCGATCGCCAACACCCGGAACTTGACCGGGTGACCGGGCGTATCACTCGCCTGGGCCACCCCACAGAACAGCGCAAGGAAAAAGAACAGAACTTTTCTCGAGAAGATCATCCTTACTTTCCCACCACGGATACATCGTTGCTGCTGAAATTGGCCACGTAGAGCAAATGCGTGGATCTATCGACCTCAATGGCATACGGAATTGTTCCCACCTTCACCGTGGTGGCCGGGAGATTGGTTTTGCCATCGATCACGGTGAGGCTGGCAGTTCGCTGATTCGCCACATAAATACGATCGCTCCCGGAATCGATCGCGATTGCCTGCGGCGGCGTTCCCAGAGGAACCGTCGTAGTGACGGTCGCAGTTGACCCATCAATGACGGCCATGCTCGTATTTCCGTAGCTCAACACATAAGCTTTTTCCGTAACCGGGTTCACTTCGACGGCGAAAGGAATGGCTCCCACACTCACCGTTGTCGATGCGTTGGTCGTACCGTCAATCACCGACACGCTGGCGCTGTCTTCGCTGACTGCATAGATTTTGTCCGCCTTCTCGTCTACCGCAATGGCCCAGGGGTGCTTGCCGATTCCAATCGAGCTGGTAGCCCCGGTGGCTCCATCAATGACTGTCACGTCCTGGCTTCCGTAGTTGACCGTGTACGCCTTATTGGTCACAGCATTGAGGGCAATCCCGCGTGGACCCTGCCCCACCTGGATCGTCGTCGTCGCGTTGGTCGCGCCGTCGATCACGGTTACACTATGTCCAAAATTATTAGCCACGTAGATCTTGTTGGTGGCTGTGTTCACCGCCACTGCTTGGGGATAGTCGCCCACATGCACCGTACTGCTGATTGTCCCGGTTTTGCCATCGATCACCGAGACCGAGTCGCTGCCTGAATTGGTGATGTAGATCTTGTTCGTCTCCGGATTAATTGCGACGGCCTCTGGACGATCTTCGACACTCAAGCTCGAGGTCGCAGAGGTCTCACTGTCGAGGATGGTCACCGAGTTGCTGCCGTGGTTGACCACGTAGACCTTGTGCGTGATTGGATTCGCGGCTGCCGCGATGGGAGTCGTGCCCACGGGCACCGTCCTGACTACGGTCTGTGCTCCAAGTGGAGTGATCATCGCTGCCAACACCGCTAGTCCGGTTCGCGTCACTTTTGCAGCCAATAATTGTTCAAACCAATGTAAGCCGACGGCAGATTGGCCAGGATTGTCCGGCGGAGCTCCAGTTGATCGACCGGCTGAGCGGTTTCATACAGCACGTTGCCATCCGCGTCGAGCAGGACGGTGTAAGGAACTTCGACGCCAGAATCCCACTTGGGATCGAATGCCTTCTGCAGTTCAGCGGTGTTCGCGGAATCGAAGAGAAGGTTGCGGCTGGTGGCATGCTTTTTGTCCAACCATTCCTTGACCGCTGCCTTCTCATCCGGCTTGTTCATCGAAACCACGACCAGCTCAAAATTACGGTCGCTGTACATGCGATAGATGTCCTGAATGCCGGCAAACTCCTCCAGGCACGCGCTGCATCGAGTGGACCAGAACTGGATCAGCCTTACATTGCCATCGGCGTTGGTGTGCAGGGATTTCAGCGCATCCTCAGAGACCATCTCAAGCGTCACCGGCTGGGCGTTCAGCTTTTCCATAAAGGCTAGGTTCGCGGCTTCTTTATCGCTCCACTTGGTCGAGCAACCGAAAGCGCCCGTATGCTTGACCGCAACCTCTTTGTCCGCCAGCAGCGCGTCGATGGCATCTAGAGCGTAGTGCCGCTTGACGAACTCAACACGATAGCTGTCGTCGATCGCGCCTTCGTAACGAAGCTTGCGCTGTTGGTCGAAGATGAAGATATGAGGGGAAGCCTGCGGGCCGTACTCGCGCGAGACGCTTTCGGTCTCCCCGTCATAGAGATAGGGGTAGGGAAGATGCTTGTAGGCTACCCGGATTTTCATCTCGTCGAGAGTGTCGCTCACATCGGAAGAGTCCAGCTCGTCGATGCGGATCGCTTTCGGATCATTCGGGCTGATCGCGACGAGGGCGACTCCTTTATCTCGATAGTCGTTGTACATCTGCGTAAGCCGGCCCTCGTACATTTGGGCGTTCGGGCAGTGATCGCAGGTAAAGACCACCACAAGAAGTTTGCTTGATGCGTAGTCGCCCAGGGTGTGTATCTTTCCATCCGCCCCAGGCAACGAGAAGCCGGGTGCAGCCGAACCAAGCGGCAGGATAGGATGATCTGCGGCCAAACCCGCGGCAGGCAACAACAGCAACGCAAACAGACAAACGACAGATCGGATACCTGACATCCTCTTCTCCTCGCTACCACGCACGAAACTGCGTGTGAATCACCGTCCTAGGGGGAGGGACCTGCGGTTCTCCCGCGCACTCCTAAGCCCCGGAAAATCCATACTGCCAGGCATAGGCAACATTGGTGCGCATGTCATCGCGCACGTCGTCATTGCCTTCCTTTTCGTACTCGATCGCCACCAAGCGGCGAAAATTTTGACGGTGCAATTCCGCCTCTACGTCAGGAATCTTCGCAATCCCGGATCCCAGCAGAACATTCTCTCCGCTGCCTTTGGCTTTCACATCCTTCAGGTGCACTAGATTCAACCGGGGTGCAAGCTTGCGAACCGCCTCGACAGGATCGTACCCACAGGCCGCGAAATGGCCCGTATCCGCGGTGGCGCCACAGTTCGCCGAAAGGGCTGCCAGCGCGCTGAGCACATCGTCCGGGCTCTCATAAGGGAACTTTTGCCCGGCAAAGAAATGGTTATGAATGGAAAACGTGAGCCCGGCCTCACTGACGCTGCGATCAATATGTTTCAGCAGATCGGCGCCGGTTGCATCCCCCGTGATATTGTGCGCGCCCAGCAATTTTGCGAATGCCACGGCTTGGGCCACTTCCTGCTCGTTCTTGAGCGTGGCCGCGTAGTAAGAAACACACTTAATCCCAGCCTTATCGAGCTTTGCCCGGGCGGACTGAAACAGCGCCTCGTTCGGGTGACTCAGGATCATGTACTCGCCCCGTGACATCTCGATCTGCTGGTTATGTAGACCGTTGGTTGGCAGCAGAATCTCCAGTTGCGCCATCATGTCGTCGAACGACAGCGCATGATAGCTGAAGGTGCCGATGCCAATCGTCAGCGGGGCTAATCCATAAGCGGGCAGAGCGCTGGCAGCAATTCCGGCCGCTGCGGCCTTCACGAAAGTTCTTCGATTCATCATTCGATTCATTAGGGGGTGCGCGCAGCCGTTTCTGTTGACGGGAGCGGAAGCAGCTCTTTCGACGGTGTATCCGCGGGAAAAGCTACATTGAAAAAGCAAACCATCATCTCGTCGAAGCTCTGCTGGCCCCAGGTGACGGTTTTGCTGGGATCGGGATTTTCCGGGTTACCGGCCGAGTTATCGTAATGCGCCGTGCACTCAACCCGCGTGCCCGCGGGCAGCTTGATGGGCTCGCCTAGGTTGTACCAAAGCTGCCAGCGCCAGTTATAGTGCGGCACATTGAGGATCGATCGCGTCGTTCCGTCAGGGAACACCAGACGGTACGACATGTCTTTACCCCGCATGTGCATGTGGGGGTGCATACCCAGCAGCGTCACTTCGCGGCGAAAGGTAAACGAGGCATCCACCCGGTAATTTGGGTCTCCGGGCGGAATTTTGAACTTCTCGTTACCAGTCGAAAGCGTCATCACCCGTTCTTTCGGCGGCTCTTTTGCCAGCACCAGTCCTACATTCGCCTGGTCAGTGGTCGCTTTTCCTTCAGGCATGTAATGCACTTCGAGCACAATGTCGGAGCCGGCGGGAATCAGCTTTGCCTGTCCCGGTGCAAAGATATCCGGTGGCTGCCCAGGGGCATAGCCAACCAGCCAGTCGTTGGGCACATCATCCCTGGCCGCCTTCTGATCCGTCTTTGCCGGCGGGGCGACAAAGAATTCTTCCTTCGGCTGGCCCTTGAAGTAATTCGACCCGGGGGTGCGAACATAGGCCACGATGTGGTGCACCACCGAGCGATCCGTCGGCGCCGCCTCCACATCCTGCACCCACGTGTCTTTGGTAAACCCGGTCGGAATGATCACATACTGGTAATCGAGAATTCCGGTAGCAGGCACGGAAAACGCCCGCGGGAGTTGATAGATTTTGTCGGGCTTGGGGATAGTCCACCCTTTGACGAAGTCGATCGGAGGAGGCAAGTCTTTGGGGTCGCCTTTGGGCGCGCCCGCATCCACCCAGGCTGCAATGGTGTCGATCTGTGCTTGCGTCAGCGATCGATTGTTCTCGAACTTCTCCGTGTGGCCATCCTCAAACCAGGGCGGCATGGCCCGTGTGACCACCATCTTTTTCATCATCGAGGCCCAGGGCCGGGCGTCTTCATACGTCAGCATGGAGAACGGCGTGCCTTCCCCTGGACGGTGGCAGCTCTGGCAATGCTGCTGCAGAATCGGTGCGACGTCCCTGCTAAAGGTCAGGTTCGAGGCTTTGATAACCGGAAGGGCAGCCGGGTCAGGCGTTGCCATGCCGGCCATCTGCCCCCACAGGCAAGGGGCTATGCAGAGTTGCAACGCGAAGACCGACACTCGAGTTCGATGCATGGTTTGATTAATTAGGAACGTTTCATTAGTATGTCGCCAACAAGTATCTACCGGCCTCACTCGTCAGGCAATCTTTTTTTACCCTGGTTGAAACTGAATGAAGCTGCTCGGCTATTTCGCTCTTGTTGGCGCCCTCGGCCTTACCGGCCACGCGGAAGTCCCCGCCTGTTACCAATCGGTTAACCGCGTCGTCTGGCTGGTACAGAACGTAGACCTGGCAAAACAGGCGTGGGCCCAACTAGGGCTGTCAGACATTCACGAATACCCAGACGTGGAACTGACCGGGCAAGACCACGGTAAGCCGGTAAAGATGTGGGCCTGGGAGGTTACCGGGCAATTGGGAGACCTGACGGTTGAAATGGTTCAGCCTGCCGAAGGCCAACTGAACGCCTGGAACGACTTTCTGGGCAAGCACGGCGACGGCATCTTCTCCATCGTGCACGAGGTAAAGTCCCAGGCGGAAATGACTCAGGAAGTAAACCGTATGCATGCACTCGGCATAGGGGTGCTGCAGCAGCTAAGTTTTGAACGCGAGGGCAAGCGCGTCACTTATACCTACTTTGACACCGGGCCCCAAGGAAAATTCGCTCTCGGCCTGGTGTACTGGCCTGGGGGAGCCCCCGCCCCTGGTCCACCGGGTAAGGTCTCGCATTTGGGGCTCGTGGTTCCCGACCTGGCGCCAGTGTCGTCTTATTGGGAGAAGCTCGGCTTTCCCACCTTCCGCATGGAGCACGCCACTCCGCGGCAAGACTCTACCTATCGCGGCAAGCCGTTGTGGTTTGCCTTTGAAGTGGGCTACCAGCAGTACGATCAGTTCAGCTACGAATGGATCTCCGCCCCCGCGGCTCCCCCGAATATCTACGCCGACTTTCTGAAAGCGCATAAAGAGGGAATTCAGCATTTGGGCATGCCGGTAGACGACCTGGGCAAGGCGGTTGCCGAGTACGAAAGGCTCGGCTACCATGTGTGGCAATCGGGAGCCTGGGGCGATGTGGGGAAGAAGGACTCCGGCCAATACGACTACATGGACACTGACTCCATCGGCGGCGTAAGCGTCGAGTTGATCCACGCTTACAAATGATCCTTGCCTGGTTGATAATGAAGCCGTGACCAAACTCTTTTCCCGTAGACGTTTCTTTGGCTGGAGCGGTTCGATTGCCGCCGGCCTGGGTGCGGCGCCTCTGATTTCGTCCGCCGGCGCTCTCGCCTCCGCGGACGGGGAAGACTATTACGACAAGCTGGGTGTAGCGAAGATTATCAATGCCGCCGGCACCTACACTACCCTTACCGCCGCCTGCATGCCTCCAGTAGTCCTGGCCGCGGTGCAGAAGGCCGCGCTGCACCCGGTGCGGCTGCGCGATCTGCAGACCCGATCCGGTGAGTACATCGCCAACCGCCTCAAATGCGAAGGGGCTGTGGTGACCTCCGGCGCCTCCGGAGCCATCACTCTCGCCACGGCAGCCTGCCTGCAATATGCCAACAAGATTGACCCCCTCTCCATGCCGCAGGACATCGATGGCAAAAAGAACCAGGTGATTGTGCAGCAAGCGCACCGCTACGGTTACGATCACGCCATATTTTTATGCGGTGCACGCATCACCGAGGTCCTCACGGTAGACGACTACAAGCGTGCCTGCGCCGCCGGCAATGCCATCATGACCAATTTTTTCAACGCGGCCGAGGAGGAAGACGGAATAGCCGGCACGGCGCAAATCGGCCGCGAAGAGTGGTTACGGATAGCCCACGAGCACGATATCCCCTGTCATCTGGATGCGGCCGCGGATATGCCTCCTATCTCAAACCTATGGAAATACACTGGCATGGGATTTGACCTGGTAGCCTTTTCCGGCGGGAAGGGAATGCGGGGGCCGCAAAATGCAGGCCTGCTGCTGGGCAAAAAGCACCTCACCGACCTGGCGCAGCAGAACAATAATCCTGAAGAAGGCGTGGGCCGCGGCATGAAGGTGGCCAAAGAACAGATTGTCGGGATGGTGGCGGCGGTCGACTGGGTGCTGTCGCACACGGAAGAATCGATGCAGGGCGATTATCAAAATCGCGCGGATCTGATCGCCGCAGCGGTGAAGGGAATTCCCTCGGTGACGACCGAAACCGTTGTTCCCAGGATCGCCAACCATGTACCTCACCTGCTGATCCGCTTTGATCCGTCCGTGACTGGAGTCACGACCGGGCAGATCGTGACGAAGCTACGCGAGGGCACTCCCTCGATCGAACTCAATCCCAACACTGGACAACCGCCCAACCAGGGCATTCCGTCGAACGCGAATACGCTGGTGGTTGGCGTGTGGATGCTGCAACCAGGGGAAGATGCGGTCGTCGGCCGCCGAATCCGTGCGGCACTCACCAGCAAGGCTTAGTCATCTAAGCAAAGAGGAACTTCATCTTGGAAAATCAAAGTCTCCGCGTGACCCGGCGAGATCTACTCAAGACAACCGGAATGCTTTCTGTCGCCGCGGCTGCTCCCTTATCGCTCTCCGCCGCCACCTTGATGGAGCCTTCCTCGCCCATGCACCCCGTCAACACCGGCACTCCTACCGATAATCTCTACACTCGCATCGGCGTAAAGCCGATTTTGAACGCCCGGGGCACGTTTACCATCATCTCCGGCTCGCAATCGCTGCCCGAAGTGAAGCAGGCGATGTTTGAGGCCTCGCACTACTACGTGCAGATGGACGAGCTGATGGCGGCCGTGGGCGCGGAGATTGCCAAGCACATGGGCGCACCCAGCGCGATCGTGACCACCGGTTGCGAAGCCGCCATTGCTGCGGCCACGGTCGCTTGTGTCTGCGGCACCGATCCTGAGCGGTCCCAGGCAATGCCTTACGTCAAAGCGAAAAACCAGGTCATCATTCCCAAGTATTCCCGCAACCCTTATGACTTCGGCGTTCGCATGTCTGGCCCGGAAATCGTCGAAGTCGAAACAGAAGAAGAGTTTCGTTCCAAGCTCAGTGACCGCGTGGCCATGATCTATCTGCTTTCCGGGCCGCGGGCCTTTCAGGAGCCGCTTTCCATCAAGACGGTGTGCGCCATCGCCAAAGAGAAGAACATTCCGGTATTTGTCGATGCAGCGGCGGAGGAGCCTCTCTGCCCCAACATCCACCTCGCCGCCGGGGCCACCTTCGTTGGCTACTCGGGTGGCAAGTGTATGCGCGGTCCGCAGGCAGCGGGGGTGCTGCTCGGTCCCAAGGACCTTTGCTATTCTGCCTTCTGGAATTCTGCTCCCCATCACAACTGGGGGCGCGCGCTGAAGGTTGGGAAAGAAGAGGCCATGGGTATGCTGGCCGCGGTGGAACAGTGGTACAAGCGCGACCACGATGCGGAACAGAAACAGTGGCTGGAATGGGACAACTACATCGCCAACGCGGTCAAGGACATTCCGTCCGTGACCACGCAGATCAAGATGCCCGACGAGGACCTCTCCAACCGCGCGCCCACCCTGAGCATCCATTGGGACGCAGCCCAAGTCGGTATTACCGGCGCGGAGTTAGTGGAGAAGCTCGACCAGGGCACGCCCCGAATTCTGGTTGCCGGGGGGCACGGCAGCCGCCCCGACAATATGGCCTCTTCGCTTGGAATCATGCCTTACATGATGCAGCCGGGCGACTACAAAATTGTCGCTGAAACCATTTCAAAATACCTGCGTAACCCTGGCCACTATGAGAATCCGCCGGTCTACACCGGTCCCACTGCGAGTGTTGCCGGCACCTGGAACGTCGCTATTCACTACGTCCGCGGGGTAGGCGACCAGCAGTTCATCCTTGAGCAGGACGGCAAACAGCTTACCGGCCAGCAAAAAGGAGAAATCTTCCATGCAGACTTTACGGGCAAGGTCGATGCTGATCATGTAACGCTGAGCAGCCGCATGGCCGCCAACGGCTACGAAGTGCCGTTTGTCTTTACCGGTGTGGTCGCCGGCAACCGTTTTTCAGGGGAGGTGAAGATGGGTGAGTATGGGGCGGCAACCTTCACCGCCACCAAAGCCTGACCGAAGACTAAGAAACGCCTGCTGGACGCGGATCATGTGGGTCAAACTGCGCCACTTTCACATTCTTGGCGAGACCGACCTTCTCCAGCAGCCAAATCCCGTAGTAGTTCACGTCGAATTCCCACCATGTCAACCCGTGCCTCACCGAGACCGGATGCGCATGGTGGTTGTTATGCCATCCTTCGCCACCTGTCAGCAGCGCTACCCACCAGTTATTGCGTGACTCATCGCGCGTAGAAAACCGCCTCGAACCCCACATATGAGTGGCTGAGTTGACAAGCCAGGTAGCGTGCAGGCCAAGCGTCACCCGCAGGAAAATTCCCCACATCACGCAAGACCATCCGCCGAACGCCAGCAGGGCCAGCCCAACTACGATCATGGGAATGTAATGGTACTTGCTCAGCCAGATCTGGAAGCGGTCCTTCGCCAGATCGGGTGCATACCGAGCCATGAGCGCTGTCTCGTGGTGCAGCGCGTCGCCGGAAAGAATCCAGCCGGCGTGTGACCACCAGCCGCCATCATGAGGCGTGTGCGGATCCCCCTCGCGATCGGTAAGCTGATGATGAACACGGTGAGTAGCCACCCAGAAAATCGGTCCGCCTTCCAGAGAGAGCGTGCCGCAGATCGAGAGCAGGTACTCCACCCACTTGGGCGTGCGGTAACCCCGGTGGGTCAGCAGACGGTGATACCCCATGCCGATGCCCATGTTGATGGCCACGAACCACAGGCCGAGGAAGCAGAAAAGGGCCTTCCAGGTAAACATAAACAGCGCAACGACGGCGAGCACGTGAAAAGCCACCATAAAGCCGGTGGTCACCCAATTGGTCCGGTGGGCCTGGGTACCACGGCCGAGGACCGGAACGTCCGCATGCTTTTGCACACGCGGGGTCACATGGATCTTGCGCTCATCAGTCTGGGCAGCAACAACAGTCGGTACAGCAGACGAGGGTTCAACGATTTCTGTCAGCATGATCTGGGAAAATCCTTTTTCGCTAATTCGAACCTAACAGGCGCCCGATCTGCCGTTCGTAAGAGTTTTGTAATGACAATTGGGGATACTGGTAACTGAAACGCTTGCAATGCGGAAATCGCTCTTAAAGTGCTCTGCAGGCGCGGCATATCGCTGAATCGGTATCTCTGGAGAGCAGTTGATGAGGACAAAAACTTTCGCTCGGCCTTATGGACTTTCGCGCCATTTACTTTGGCTGCTTTTGTTGAATGCTGCTGCACCCGGACAGATCAACCTGCCCACCAGCAAGTGGCTGGCTGAGCCGGTCCCCGGTGGACCGCAACGGCTCAATAGTCTGCCCATGACCGCCGCCATCTCGCCCGATGGCCGTTATCTGGCAGTGGTAAACGCCGGTTACGGTACCTTCGAATCGCTCTATCAGCAGTCGATTGCGGTACTCGATATTCAAACCGGCAAGGTCACGGATTTCCCCGAACCGAGAACCGCGATGGGGCTGCCGCAAACTCTCTATTCCGGGCTGGCCTTTGGCAAAGATGGCACGCAT
Source organism: uncultured Acidobacteriaceae bacterium (assembly GCA_963826875.1). GTDB lineage: Bacteria > Acidobacteriota > Terriglobia > Terriglobales > Acidobacteriaceae > PALSA-350. The sequence continues at coordinate 465,807 of CAWGYP010000011.1, forward strand.
CTGTATGCAGTCTTCGATTCCCTGACCGCGCCCCAGGGGAACAATGGGGCCGGCAAGACAATCGAGACCGGCAATGCCATTGCTGTCTACGAATTCAGCGATGGCAAGGTGAAGCCCGAGCAATTGCTCCCCGTCCCTCTCCAACAGCTGGCTTTGGGAAAGCTGCAGAATCGCATCGGCGCAGCTCTGCCTGCGGGGACCGCCATTCCCTCGCCGGCCGGCATTGCAGTCCGTAAGGGGCCGGACGGAGGCGATGAATTGCTGATCGCTGACAATCTCTCCGACGATGTTCTGCTCATGAATGGCGTCACGGGCAAAGTACTCCGCCGCTTCGATCTGTCCCAGGGCAAGGTGGTGCCATCCACCTATCCGGTCTCCGTTGCGGTGAACGGCTCAGGAAATCGCGCCTACGTTGCGTTATGGAATGGCTCCGCGGTGGCCGAGCTTGACCTGACCAATGGCAAAGTAATCAAACAGCTCCCGCTGATGGCTCCGCGGGAGCCCACCTTGCCCAGTTCCCATCCCACGGCCTTTGCCTGGAGCCGGGACGAAAAGACTTTGTACGTGGCGCTGGCCAATCGGGATGCAGTAGCCGCTTTGCGGGTAGGAGGAGCGGAGCTCAGGCTGGAGGCGCTCTACGACACTCGGCTGCCCGGCCAAACCTATTTCGGCGCTATGCCGGATGCGGTGGCTGTCTCGGAAGATGGCAAACGGCTTTTTGCCGCCAACACCGGTTCTGACGCCATCGCGGTGTTTGACCTGGAAGCACGGCACGCGCCGGGCAAGGAAATTCCCGCAACCGGCTGGGTTCCCACCGAATGGTATCCAACCGCACTGGCGGTTCAGGGCAACAAGCTTTATGTGGCCACTGCCAAAGGCCAGGGGACGGGGCCAAACAATAGGCCTCAGCCGCGCGTTCCTGGCAGTCGAATGACCGGCAACTCAACCTACATTGCCACTCTGCTGCATGGCTCCCTGGCCTCCATTGACCTCGCACAAATCGAGAGCCAGCGCGATCAGCTTACGCGGACGGTCGTCGAGACAAACATGATGAAGGCCGCCGAGGCAAAGATTGCCTTCCGCGGCGGGGCTAACCCGATCCGCCACGTGATCTACATCATCAAGGAAAACCGAACCTATGATCAGATCCTTGGCGACCTGGGAGTAGGCAACGGAATGCCTTCTCTCGCCATGTATGGCGAAGAAATCACGCCCAATGAGCACAAACTCGCGAAGCAATTTGGCGTGCTCGACAATTTTTACGACTCTGGTGAGGTTTCGGGCGACGGGCACGTGTGGTCGAATGCCGCGATTTCCAGCGACTACAACGAGAAGACCTGGCAGCAGAGCTATCGCGGCAAAGAGAGGGTCTACGACTATGAGGGCATTACGGAGAACGGGTATCCGCTACTGGAAGGCATTTCCGATGTGAATGAGCCCGGCAGCAGCTATCTATGGACCAATCTGGCTCGAAACGGCAAGACCCTCTACCACTTCGGAGAGTTCATTTCGACCAAGTTCTGCTCTGATCCTGAGAGCCCGGCTGCGCCCGAATCTCCCACCGAGGGATCCCCGGAACCGGCGCCCGAGCGCTGCGGAGCACACGGTTCGATCCGCCACGGAGAAGCGATCCCGCAAAACTACGGCGGGGGAACCAGTCCCTACCCCTGGCCGATCCCGCTGATTAACAAAAATGTCGCAACCAAGCCCGAACTGGTCGATCACTTCGATCCAAATTATCCGGACTTCAACCTCAGCTTTCCCGATCAGCTGCGAGTGGAAGAATTTCTCACCCATTTTCGGCAGTGGGTCCAGGACCGCCAGAACGGGCACGATAGCATGCCGCAGATGGTGCAGCTTCGCCTGCCCAACGACCACACGGCTGGAACCAGGCCAGGGATGCCCACGCCCAAGTCTTCCGTTGCCGACAATGACTTGGCGGTGGGACGAGCGGTGGAGGCCATCGCTCATAGTCCTTACTGGGATGACACCGCCTTTTTCATTCTGGAAGATGATGCCCAGAACGGGGCCGACCACGTCGACGCTCATCGCAGCATTGCGCTGGTAGTGAGCAAGTACTCGCCCCGCGCCGCGGTGGACAGCAGTTTCTATACGACGGTCAGTGTGGTTCGAACGATGGAAGAGCTGTTAGGGGTGCCGCCTATGAACAACAACGATGCGTTTGCGCCGCCCATCGCATCCCTGTTCACCGGCGCCGGCGACCAACCTGCTTATGAAGCGGACTATCGCAACCGGGACAACGGGCTCATATACCAGGCAAACAGCCCCAAGGCGCCAGGTGCAAAAGCCTCAAGCCGAATGGATTTTCAGCACGAAGACCGCGCCGATCCCAGAGTGCTGAACGTCATCCTATGGCGCGATGCGATGGGGAAAAAGCCCGTGCCGGCTATGATTCGACGGTCTGCGCCTGACGAGGATGACAAGTAGCGTCGGTCCCCCCCGCCTTCAAGGGATTTTTGCGTCCGGGCGAAGCCCACTGCAGATCCCTCGGCTTCGCTCGGGATGACAAGGGGAGGGCGGTTACTGACTTACAATTCCGCGAGTCGGATGGCAAGGAAATCTCCCGATCCGACTCGCACATTTTAAGTTGAGCAATAGCTCTCCCCTTGTCATCCCGAGCGAAGCCGAGGGATCTGCAGTGGGCTTCGCCCGGACGCAAAAATCCCCTGGAAAAACGGTGGAGGATCTGTGGTTTCTAAGGTCCCGGGCTGGCACGGATTGGCTTGCGGTCGAAAGCAGTGTCGTCGCTAACCGACGAAATCGACCTGTACGGGATGCGGAATAATCCCGCGCTCATGACCCATGGTAAGAAGCTTGCGAATCGCCTCTTTTCCGTCGTCGCCGTAATCAAGCGTGCGCTGATTCACATACATACTGACGAACCGGTTGGCCATCTGTGGATCAAGGTCCCGCGCAAATTGCATGGAATATTCGAGAGCCGCTTCACGATGATCGAGCGCGTGCTGGATGCTGTCCCGCAAAGCCTGGGTAACGGTGAGCATCACGTCCTGCCCCAAAGTGCGGCGAATCGCATTACCGCCCAGAGGCAAGGGAAGCCCGGTCTGTTGCCGCCACCACTGCCCAAGGTCGATGACCTTATGCAAGCCGCTCGCTCCATAGGTCAGCTGGCCTTCGTGGATGATGAGACCAGCGTCAAAATTTCCCGCGACCACTTCAGGAATGATCTTGTCAAAAGGAACAGTGACCGTCTCAATCTCCGGCGCAAACAGCTTCAAAGCAAGGTACGCAGTGGTCAGAGTTCCAGGGACAGCGATCCTCAGGCGTCTTACCTCATCGACCGAAAACCGTTGACTGGCCACAATCATCGGACCGTAATTTTCCCCTACGCTTCCGCCGCAAGCCATCAACGCATAGTCCTTCTGGACGTAGGGATAGGCGTGAAACGAGATCGCGGTCACATCGTAAAAGGCCTCATTCATCGCCTTATGGTTCAGCGTCTCGATGTCGCAAAGAGTGTGCGTGAACTTGTATCCGGGAACGCGGATCTTGCCCGTCGCCAGGCCATAGAACATGAATGCATCATCGGAGTCCGGACTATGGGCTATGGCGATCTCCCGGCAGGGGGTCTTCCCAGTACCGGCTGGGACGTCGGATGCATGCGAAATCGGAGTAGTGGTCACAAATCCTCTTCTAGATGGTTCGGTTGCGGGAATCCTTGCCAAACGAGCCAAGCATGCTGACGCAGGCCGTCGCGGCGAGGATTTTCACGACATCGCCGGGGAGGAACGGTGCAACCGACTGGGCGAACACAAGGGAAAACTTCAAATGACTCAGCAGCCCAAGCCAGGTGGCTCCGGCGGCAAGAATCAGAATGCTGGCGGACGCTGAAGCGGCCAGTGCTGCCAGGAAAGAGCCACGCCAGCGGCGATACAGCACACTGGCCATCGCGGCGGCTAAAGGATACGAGAGCAGGTAGCCGCCTGTCGGGCCAAGCAGCTGAGCAATACCGCCGGGACCATGAGGGCTGAACACCGGCAGACCAACCGCGCCTTCCATCAGGTAAAGCGCAAGGCACGCAAATGCTGGCCCCGGAGCCAACAACAACCCCAGCAGCAGCACGGCGAACGTCTGCATGGTGACGGGAACCGGGGTAAAGCCGAGCGGCAGAGCAATATGCGCGCAGATCGCGACCAGGCCAGTCGCCAGGACCACGGCGATGACGGTGTTCCAGGCAAGCAGCGGCGCAGACAATGGACGAAGACTGTCCTGCTTAAAGCCGATTTCCATCTTTGAACTCTCCCTTGGTAGCCACGGCATCCGTCTCTGCACCCGGTTGCGGGTGCCGCAGAATGTGCCGGGCAACTGAAAAGGCCACCCACAGCAATGCGCAAAAGCTGATCGCGAAAGCCACGAACAAAAGCCGCATAGAGAACGACCGGGCCAGAACAACTTGAAGGATAACAAAAAAACAGCCGGACTACCCCAGGCTTGCCTCCAGCCACGCCATATAAGCCGCTGAACCACCCAAAATGGGGAGCACCAGGAACTCGGGAACTTCATAGGAGTGCAAACTGGCGATGGTCGATTGCACCTCCTGAATGAGGGCAGCCTTGGTCTTGATCAACATCAGGACTTCGGCCGCCGATTCGACCGCGCCCTGCCAGCGGTACACCGAATGCACCCCGGGCAGAATATTGACGCACGCAGCCAGATGCTGGTCGATCAGTCGATGGGCGATGCGTTCCGCGGTTTCACGATCGCCGCAGGTGGAGAGAACAATTTGGAAATCGGCCATATGTTTACCAAGTATGGTTCCTTATGCGCAAAGCGTGGATGCAAAAGACACGTTCATTGAGAAGATAAAGCAGCAGATTGCGAGGCCATTGTGAAGCAGGGCATCTCATCGTATCTTTCTCGTTCCGGGCGCCGGGTAGCGACCATTGTGGCCATCGTGATTGCCGTTGCGTTGGGGTATCACGCAACCTTTGGCGCCAATGGCTTAACCGATTACCAGCAGAAGCGCCACCAGCATCAAGTTCTGCAGAAAGAGATCCTCGAATTGCAGCAGCAGAACAGCCGCCTGCAGGACCACGTGCAGCATCTGCAGTCCGATCCCGATGCCATCGAACACGAGGCCAGGGTCATCCTGCGCTACGCCAAGCCAGGCGAAGTCATCTATGCCCTGAATGACAAGCCGCAAGCCACGCCACCCGCGAAATAGGCCGGCAAGCGCGGATCTTTCTTCGATATGTTTTGGGACGCTATTTCTCTTCGGGAACGACCGTAAGAATTGAGACCGGCGCTGCCTCACGTTCCACCGGGAAAACAAATTTCAATGGAGACCGCACAATCTGCCGCAGCAGATACCGAAGCAGCAAGAACTGTTCACGTGCGTGAACATCGTAAGCGCGCAAAGCGACAAAAGACGCGATCGAGAAGCTGACACCTAGGTTCAATACAAACGTAACCCCGATCCCCGCCATGGCGTAATAGAACCAGTCGTGGCCAAAAGAACTTGTACCAAACCGGGCAGCCGCCAGGGCCAACGTGCCGGTTGAAAGTGTCACGTGGCGCACATCAAAAGGTATGCCGAAGAAACGTGCAATCACGGGTACAAAACCGAGCAGGTAGCCAAGCGCGATGCTGGTGCTCCACCCGGCAAGGTTAAGCTCGATCCAGCCCGCAAGGCGCGTCATTCTGTTATGGCCAATGCGCAAGCCAAACGGATGCTGCGAGACCGCTTCCGTCAGGCGGTGAAACACCGCGAAGTTCTCACACCAGCCGCCAATCAGCGCTGCTAGCCATAAGATCACCCCCGTGCCGGCCGCATAAATAATGGTTCCGGAGGCAAAAGGATGAAGCGCCTCATACACGTGCCGGGCGCTCTCCGCAGGCAAATAGTGCTCGGAAAACATGACCCGCCACAGCCGCTCCAGGGCGACCGAGCCGATGCACACCGCGATCACGTTCCCGATGGCTGCAGCCAACTGGGTGCGGCTGATACGCGCGGTGAAGTCAGAGATCTTGCTCCAACTGGCATTGCCAGGATTGTTGCGCACAATGCCGGCAAAGGTAGCAGCGGTGGCGGATGGTTGCTTGGTCGCCAGCACCAGTCCAAAAACCTGCAGCAGAATAAAGCTGATCGCGTAATTGGTCCCGGTAAGAAATCCTTCGACAAACAGAGGGAAACCCTGCTCCACGATCCGCATTTTGAAGGCAGCAGTCAGCACCGTCAGCAATCCGCCGCCCACGGCGGCAAGCCACATTTGCCAATACTCTCTGCGGGTTTGCGCAATGTAATGTTCGCCACTGTGGCCGGTGCGTTCCACCGTCTTACGCGCAAGAAGATTCAGGTTCTGCTTGAGCAGGGCGGAGACGCGCTTATCTTCCAGACGCCCTTCGATGAGCTGGTTGAGCAGGTTTCGGGCCGCCGCCAGGCTGTCGGTGACCCCAGGTACCGGCACCGTGCCGAAGGTAAGAATTCTGGCCAACCCGTGCATGCGCATAAGGGCCAATTCAATACTCCGAAGATCGAGGACCAGGTCAGCGCTGACCCCGGTAGTCTCCATCCCCAGTCGCACCTGGCCGAGCTCTTTGCGGCAATTGCTGATGGCCGTCTTCCAGACCCCGAAGCGGGTGGCGGCAGCCTCAGCGTCTGGGGCTGCCACCAGTTCCTGGGTAGCGAAAATCAGGTGGTAAAAGGGCGAGTTCTGCACCTCGGCGCGGCCTCCTCGCTCGCGCATGGCGGCGGTCACGCCGCGGCCCGCAATGCGGGTGGCGATGAGGCAGAGTGCCTGTCGCAAATCGCTCTGCAGGCGAGGAGAAGAGCGTGGGCCACCCCCGGTCGGAGGAGGGGCCACAATCACACTGAGCCGCTCAAACAGCGATTGCGGCAGCACCAGGAACCGCTCCACATGGCGCGAATGGGCGAACAGCGAAATCATCAGCCGTGAGCTATCCGTGACCGCCATGGCCGAAGGCAAAAATCGGTTGAACAGCCGGCGGACCCCTTCGGAGAACACGGCGTGATGCCTGGGCAATCCTGCCTCAGCCAGCAAGGCCACGGAGTCGAGCTGGGAAAGCATGGCCTGCAAGGCTTCCTGAAAGTCCAGCCGAAGCAGATCGTCATGCTCCAGCATACGAATCCAGCACAACAGGCGGACATTGAAGGCGCGTTCGCTGGAACCGGTCCAAACGGAATGAAAAAGGCGGGTAAAGGTGGAGGTTTGCGTTTCCAGGGTGGTTGCAGAAGAGAAGGCCTTGGTCCGCGCGCGCAACTCATCCTTGGCGCGTGCAAACGCGGGCCGCGGCCGCGAATGACGGCGCAGACGGAAGTATTTGCGAATGGTCCGTCTCAGTTTCACCTAGGCGCTCTCCCGATGGTAGCTCGCCACCGTTCTTTTAAGCCATCGCCGTTCGTAAGACGCAGTCCGGCAAGGCTAAGTCGCGTGCGCCGGGCGCAGTTCCTCGACGGCGAGTAGAAGCGCCGCCTGGAGCTGTTCCTGGGTCTGCTGATCAAGCTTAGAGCCCCGAATGGTGAGATAAAAGACGTCGATCGCGATCTCTCCTTCGGTATCGATCAAGGCCACCTCAATGTTGCAACCATGAGCCGCCAGCGTGGTTGCAATTTGGCGCAGCAACCCGGGGCCGTCCTGAGCCACCACTTGCAGCAGGGTGCTGTGGGTGGATGCCGTGTTATCGAAATCGAGCCGGGTGGCTACCTTGACCATGATGGGAGTACGCACCGCCGGGCGGCGGCGCAACAGCACTTCGATCGGCGTCTTCAGTGAGATCACGTCCAACAGGCTCGCGCGGAACCGGTCTACTTCAGACGGGTTGAGCTCAAGGGTGCGGAAGGGATCGGAAAACTGAAAAGTGTCGACAATAATTCCGGCATCATCAGAAAATGCCTCTGCCTTGACAATGTTCATGCCCCACGAAGAAAGTGCTCCGGCCATATCAGCAAAGAGCAATGGCCGGTCGCGGGTGATGACCGTAAGCTCCCACAACTGCCGCAGGCTGCGCAGGTTGATCTGCACCGCGGATTGCGAAAGCTGCAAGGCCATTTGAAAATGATCGCGGATCTGCTCCGGCATGCGCGTGTGCAGGTACCGCTGGGGAAAACCCTCCAGGAAGCTGCGCAGTTCCTGGGCGCTCTCCGGAGCGAGGGTGAGGATGCGCTTCAGCAGGGTAGGGTCAACATCGGCGCGATATCGTTCCTGGTCCACACTGCGGTCCATGAAGTTAGAAGTGGCGATATAGAGTTGCCACAGGCTATCCGCTTTCCACGGTGTCAGGGCGTCGGGATTGACTGCTTTGATGTCGGCGTACGTCATCAGGCACAGCATTTTCAGGTGAGTCTGCGAGGCCACCTTGTCGGCAAACGCACGAATCGTTTCGGCGTCAAAAATGTCGCGTCGTAAGGTCATCGACATTTCTAGGTGATTGCGGATAAGACGCCGCACCTGGTCCCGCTCTTCGGCATCGAGTTCCAGCCGCGCCAGCAGGCTATCAGCCAACTCCACGCTTTGCACCGTGTGGTCGCCGGTGCGGCGGGCTTTGCCGGTGTCGTGCATCAACACGGCAAGAAAAAAGAGATCGAGGCGATCGATCTCTCCCAACAAGGTGGAAAATCTGCGCTCCCAGGCCAGGTGTGGCTGGCGCAAGGCATGCACATTGTCGATCACCAGAAAAGTATGCTCATCGACGGTGTAGCGATGGTACGAGTCGCGAATCACCAACGCGTCAATGCCGTGAAACTCAGGAATGAGTAACTCCAGAATACCCAGCGCATGCATGGTGCGCAGCGCATGCGCTGCATGCGGCCCGAGCAGAATTTCGCGTAAGCCATTCCACAGGAACGGGCCTTCGGGAATGTGCACATCGAGCACCGGGAGCGCATCTGCCAGACGATCTTCCGCATTCTGTGTCAGCCGATAGCCGTGCGCGGCAATCAGCGCAAAGACCCGCAAAATGCCCTCGGGACCGGTGAGCAGGGCGGCTTCGGAAACATCGACGCGGCCGTCCTGGACTACGAAATCAGTCCCTGGAATGGGAACGCGCTTGCGCCGTTGCGGCCGGTAAAAGGACTGCCTGGCCGGGGGCAGCGCCTCCATCGCCAGGATGGCGCGGCGGTAGACGGTGCGTGCGTGGCGATAATAAGTCCGCATCCAGTAGGCAGGGTCGGACGTGCCCTTGGTTTCGAGGCCAATACTCTGCGCCGCCGCTTCATCCTGCGCATGCCAATCGAGGCTGTTGTCATCGCGGCCGCTGCGCAGGTGCAGAAAACATCGCGTAGCGCTTAGAAATTCAAACGCCGAGGCAGCGTCGTTGTGTACCGAGTAAAGGGAGTTTCCAGTGCTGTTGGGCCAGGCTTTGTTCTCTCGCACGTGGTGCATCAGGTTCAGCCAGTGGGCCAGCTGATGGTCGCGCAGGCCACCCGGACATTCCTTGATATTCGGTTCGAGATGAAAGATGGTGTTGCCGTACTTTTGGTGGCGGCCGCGGGCCAGGTCGGCCAGTTTATGAACGATGCCGCTCCACTCCCGCAGTGCCATCTCAGGCAGCGTTTGCGTCTGCAAAATCTGGTACAGGCCGTGGTCACCCGCGATGAAGCGCCGATCTAGCAGAGAGAGGGTGAATTCGATGTTGTCGGGATCGTAGCGGCTACATTCTTTCAGGACGCGGATCATCGGACTGGCGCGTAAGCCGAGATCCCACATACCCTGATTGCAGTTGCGGATCGTCTCGCGAAACTTATCCTCCACCTGGTCGTCGGCGCAAAGATAAAGCAGATCGACGTCCGAAGAAGGGAAGAGTTCCTTGCGGCCGAAACCACCTATGGCCACCAGCGCTAGCCCTGGGGGGATGGGTCCACCGCTTTCGAAACGCCACAGCGGTTCCAGCAGACAATCGACGATCAGCGCGCGGCGGCGGATGCAGAGCACGCCGTTGCCGGAACGCTCGAACGACTGCCGCATGCCCGCCATCTCGGCTTGGTAGTACTCGCGCAACTGCTGGTGAGACGTGAATGCAGTTTTCATGTCGACCGCGAAAGAGGTACTGCTATAGCCGGCTTGCAGGAAAGTCTAGAGCGCTGCTACACCACGATCGCCGTTGCGAATGCGGATGGCCTCGTTGATTGCGGAGACGAAGATCTTGCCGTCCCCAATCTTCCCCGTTCGAGTTGCGGTGATGATGGCCTGGACGGCCTTCTCCAGCAGTTCGTCCGGAACCACGGTCTCGATCTTGATCTTGGGCAGAAGGTCGACCGTGTACTCGCGTCCCCGGTAGAACTCGGTATGGCCCTTCTGGCGTCCGTGGCCGCGTGCTTCAAGGATGGTCATACCCTCGACTCCGATGGCGAGCAGGGCATCTTTGACGGCGTCGAGTTTTGACGGCTGAATGACAGCTTCTATCTTTTGCATAATCTAATTCCCAGAGTATAGCTGCATCTGCCGGGAACCACCCCAGGCAATGCGGAAAGGAGTGCATGACGCGATATATCGTGCGTGCCCGGCTCTTGTTTTTAGGCCTGGGTTTTCCGCCCGAAGAATCAATGCCTTATAGTGTTAGGTATGAGCACACCGGGCAGCGATCGGTACCTCTTCGGCAACCTGGAATCAAGCGCCAAGAACCAGGAAAAGGTCCGCGAAGTAAATTTCGGGGTAGACCAGGCTGAGGGCGTGGTCTTAACCACTTTGGATTTCGCCGTCAACTGGATCCGCAAGAGTTCCGTTTGGCCCATGACCTTTGGTTTGGCCTGCTGTGCGATCGAAATGATGTCCATGGGTGGCGCCCGCTTTGACATAGCGCGTTTTGGCGCCGAGGTTTTTCGTCCTTCCCCCCGGCAGTCAGACTTGATCATCATCGCCGGCCGGGTCTCGCAAAAAATGGCCCCGGTCATTCGCCGGCTTTACGAGCAAATGCCGGAGCCGAAATGGGTGATTTCGATGGGTGCCTGCGCCACGTCCGGCGGAGTCTTCAATAACTACGCGCTGGTCCAGGGAGTGAACCAGGTTATTCCTGTGGATGTGTACGTTCCCGGGTGCCCGCCGCGTCCGGAACAGTTGATGTACGCGATAACCCTGCTGCAGGAAAAAATACTGCGCGAGCGGGGAACCGCAAAACGCGCATTAAACTTCCAATAATTGTGCAATTGTAATAACTTTGCTGGGCGGTTCTTTTTTGCGTTTTCCCGAGATACCAGTTGGCGAAAAGAGTAACTAACCCCTTACTCCCTGCGCGCCGCCGTCGTTAAGATGTTGAAAATTAAGGTAGTCGTGATAATAAATATGCTGTAGATTACCGGATGTGGCTGTTTTGCATCCAAAGCTCTGAATTGGGTGTCACTGAAATTGATGTTGGGTCGAGCTCCGTCTAATTTGGCTCGACGGCTTTGTTGAATGACTTTCAGCTTTTGAATGACTTTCCAGTGGTTGCGGAGGATAGACGCATGCACTCTCGCCCCTTGTCTTCACTGGGCCGAATTCTGTTTGTAGCTGGCATTGTAGGACTCGGTTCTGTGAGTCTTTTAGCCCAGGATTCGACCAGTACAGCCCCAAAACCGACGGCTCCCACGGAGACGCCGGCCTCGCGAATCGATATCTTTGCCGGCTATTCGTATTGGGCGCCGCACGGCTCCCTTACCGTACCGGGTGGAGACACGATCGGTGTCAATGGTCCCGTTACCTACTCTGCAATTAATTACGGTGCCATTGGGAGCGTTACTTACTTCTTCAACCGCTACGTAGGTGGACAGGTTGAATACTCAAACCATCCCTCCGGCAACAATGACGGTGCCTCTAGTGGGACACTGGGTATGGTCTTCCGCTATCCGACTGCGGAGATTACCCCATTTGTTCACGGCGACGCCGGCTTCAACCGGCTGGGTGGCCCGGTTCACGAGCCGTACACCTTTGGCCCTGCGCTGACCGTCGGCGGCGGTATGGACTACAATCTGCCGTTCCTCGGTGGCCATCTCGGCCTGCGCCTGTTCCAGGCGGACTACCAGTACTTCCACACCAACTTTGGACCCCAGTCGCCTTATCCTACGGGCGGCCGGGCCAATCTTAAGATTGCCCGCCTGAGCACCGGTCTGCTGTATCACATGGGAAGCATCGTTCCTCCGCCTCCCGTGGCCTATACCTGCACCGCGGCGCCGTCTCCAGCGTTTCCTGGCGATCCCATCACCGTTACCGGCACGGCGTCCAATCTGAATCCGAAAAAGACGCCTAGCTATAGCTGGACTGGTGGCGAGGGCGTCAAGGTTACCGGCGACAGCAACGTCGGCCAGATTGATACCGGCAGCCTCGCTCCTGGCAACTACACCGCAACCGGCCACGTCTCGGAAGGGCAGAAGCCCGGCCAGTTCGCCGATTGCACGGCTAACTTCACCATCAAGCAATACGATCCGCCGACCATTAGCTGCTCGGCGAATCCGACCACTGTGCAGCCAGGCGGCACAGCTACCATCACTTCGCAGGGTGTAAGCCCGCAGAACCGGCCACTGACTTACACGTACAGTGCGTCGGCCGGCCAGATCAGCGGCAGCGGCAACACCGCCACGCTGAGCACCACTGGTGCACCTGCTGGCACGATCACCGTCACTTGCAACGTGCAGGACGACAAGGGCCAAACGGCTACTTCCTCGACTTCGGTCAATGTGGAAGCGCCGCCGCCACCGCCTGCTCCCAAGACCAAGACGCTTTGCTCGATCACCTTCGATCGGGATAAGAGGCGCCCGGCTCGCGTGGACAACGAGGCGAAGGCTTGCCTCGATGACGTCGCCCTCAACCTGCAACAACAAACAGATGCCAACGCAGTCCTGGTCGGCGAGGCAGCTCCGGATGAGAAGAAGGCCGAAACACTGGCCGCGCAACGGGCTGTCAACACGAAGGATTACCTGGTGAAGGAGAAGGGCATTGATCCTTCCCGGATCACCACCCGCACCGGAACCCAGGGCAACAAGGAAGTGGAGAACTACCTTGTCCCTGCCGGCGCATCCTTCGACAACGACGTAACCGGCACCACAGCGGTTGACGAGAGCACGGTAAAGGTTCAGTCCAGAACCAAACCGGCCCCTGTTCGTCGGCACAAGAAAGCAGCAGCAGCAGCTCCCCCGGCCCAGTAACGGACCGAGGTAGCCTTAACCGGAAAGGGTGGCCAGTTGGTAATGGCCACCCTTTTCATTTGGCTTGACCCTGTCCCCTCCGCAGGTGCACGGTGAAAGCGGACAAATCCGTTGAGCTTTTTCCGTATCTCAGGCACACAAGCAGAAAACAATGACTTCATGCATCTGGCGTTACCTCTCCTCCGCGTTTCTTGTGGTCGCTCTTGTTCCCAATCAACCGGCCCTCGCACAAACCTCTTCCTGGGTCCCAGTCGGCCCTGACGGCGGCGACGCCCGCAGTTTCGCCGCTGACCCTAATAACGACAAGCACATCTACCTGGGCACCACCAATAGCTGGATCTACCAGAGCCAAGACGGCGGTGCGAGCTGGCAGAGGCTGGCCAAACTGGCCAAAACCGACGACCTGTTGCTGGACAACATCGTTGTCGACTCTTCCGATCCCAACACCTTGCTGGTGGGCGCCTGGGTCGTGGATCACCCGGACGGCGGTCTCTTCGTCAGCCACGATGCGGGGAAGACCTGGACCACGGTGGCAGCCATGAAGGGACAATCCATCCGCGCGTTGACGCAGGCGCCTTCGGATCCCAAGACTGTGATCGCAGGCACCCTAAAGGGAGTCTTCCGCAGCGAAGACGGCGGCCAGACCTGGAACCGGATTACTCCGGAAGGCAGCGCGGACCTGCATGAAGTTGAGTCGATTGCCATCGATCCGAAGGATCCGCATACCATTTATGCTGGCACCTGGCATTTGCCATGGAAGACGACCGACGGCGGCGCCAATTGGCACAACATCAAGCAGGGCCTGATCGATGACTCCGATGTGTTCTCGATCATCATCGATCCCACCGCTCCCAACGTGGTCTACACCAGCGCCTGTTCTGGGATCTATCGCAGCGACAGCGCCGGCGAGCTTTACCACAAGATTCAGGGCATTCCCATGACCGCGCGCCGGACGCGCGTCCTGATGCTCGATCCAACCAACCCCAATACCGTCTATGCCGGCACCACCGAGGGTTTGTATAAGACGCTGAATGGGGGGAAAGACTGGAAGCGGATGACCGGTCCGGACGTGATCGTCAACGACGTCTACGTCGACCCCAAGAATGCGCAACATGTGCTGCTGGCGACCGACCGAAACGGGGTTCTGGAAAGCGACGACGCTGCATTCACTTTCAAGGCATCTAACCCCGGCTTCTCCCAGCGCCAGGTGTCCACGCTGCTGGTGGATGCGAAGACACAAACCATCTATGCCGGAGTGGTAAACGACAAGACCTATGGCGGCGTGTTTGTGTCCCATGACGAGGGCATCACCTGGACCCAGCAGAGCGATGGACTGCAGGGACGCGACGTCTTCACTCTTGCGCAGTCTCCGCAAGGCACCATACTGGCCGGGACCAACGCCGGCATCCTCCGTCTGGACGGTTACAACTGGCAGCCCATTGGAAAGATCGTTAAGGGTCAGACAAAGACCTCTTACGTGGTGAAGAAGGGGAAACGTACCAAAACAGAAAAAACTGTGATGGTGCCGGCCGGGCAGATCGATGAACGGATCCACGACCTGAACGCGTCCGGAAACACCTGGTATGCGGCGACGGCGAAGGGAATCTACTCCAGCAGCGACCAAGGGGCGACCTGGGAAGGTGGGCCGGTGCTGGGCAAACCGGAGTACCGTTCCGTCGTTGTCTCGGGACCCGTGGTTGTGGCGTCGGAGCGAACGACGCTCGCGATGTCCAACGACGAAGGGAAGAGCTGGCAGCCCCTGGCGATGCCGCAGAAGCTGACTTGGCTGCAATCTGCTGCGGTGACAGACAGTGGCAGCCTGTGGCTGGGCGGCCGTGAGGGTGTCTTCTACAGCGACGATCACGGTCAGACCTGGAGCGAAATGAAATCTCTTCCGCTCTCCGACATCAGCGGTTTAAGCTACGACGCGGATTTAAAACGCATCGTCATTACCTCGTGGGCCTCGAGTTGGGTGCTGGCTGTAAACCCCGCGGACCGCACCTTCAAGTTCTATGATCCGGGCTGGAGGGTACGGCATGTGCAGTCCATGGGCGGGCGCCTGCTGGCTGCAACGTCGTACAACGGAGTAGTTCTGGAGCCGCAGAAAACGAGCTCCAAGGTGACCGTAGCCCACAACCCATAAAGCTTTTGAGGGTACGGTGGTCCAGCTGCGCAGTTATCGAAGACAAGACCTGGTCGGGTTGCATCAACTCGACCAGGTCTGTTTTCCGCAGGACATTGCCTATTCCAGAGCAGAGTTACAGCATTTCCTGAATCATCCCCGGTGTTTCTGCTGGATTGCTGAGCAGCCTGACTGCACGCTGGCAGGATTTGTCATCACCGAGCGCGCACGCCGCAACGGCCTCCCGGCCGGACACATTGTGACCCTGGACGTAGACCCTTCTGCACGCCGGCGGGGGCTGGGCACACTGCTCATGCAAACCGCGGAAAACCAGATGAAGCAGGAAGGTGGCGCCGTCATGAGCCTGGAGGTGGCCGAGAACAATGCCACCGCGCTTCGGTTCTATCGTGGCCTTGGCTTTGTGAGCAGGGGGAGGATTGCGAAATACTACGGGGGGAGGGTGGATGCCGAGATCATGGAGAAGGCGATTTAAACCTTCCCCGCCAGCGCTCTAGTGCAGCAAAAGCTTCCAGCATAGAGCGACGACAGCGACCAATGCTACCTGGAAGGCCAAAGCAAACACGATGCCCCGTGCGGCGCCCAGTTTGTTTTCGTAGTAGAGCTGATCCGGATTGTCTTCGCACACGTCAGCGACATTAAGGGAAACTATGGACTCTGCTCTGCGCACAATGCGCAACTCCGGCCTCATCGATTGCCCCGCTAAGTTTGGAAATGCTTGTATGCCCATGGTGTTCCCCTTTCAGCTACTGAGTGTAGCGGGAAGTACGGGAGGTATCGCAGGAGTTATCTACAACTTTCGTCGAGTAATGGGGCTGTTCTCCCGGAACGGTACAACGATAGTGTCATATTGGGACAGTTTTGATGGTCCCTATGGCTCTATTTCGCCTATCTTCATTACTCAAGTAAGGGGTACATAAGATCTGCGGGGTAGACGAAGGTCAGTGTGTTGGGCTTTACAGGAAAAACCTGCGGTTCTGCGCTCGCGTGGGTACGTGGTTCTCGCATTGTCCCGAATTTTCCGCGCTCATAAGCCAGGTTGCAAAGTGATGGCAGTGATTTCAGGGGGGCAGCGAAAGCGAAAGGGAAGAGTCACCGCACCGATGCCTCGGTTCACGTAAAGCTGCATCCCATCGCCCAGTCTGAACAGTCCATGCACGTACTTAGTGCCCATGTCGGGCAACATCAGCGGTGGCAGGAATGGGAGAAGGATCTGGCCTCCATGGGTATGTCCGGAAAGGATCAAATCAACCTGCTGACCCATCGCATAGTCGGCAAAATCCGGCTCGTGTACCAGGAGGATGGTGGGCTCCCCGTCCCGTCTCACTGCCGCCCGTAGAGCGGCGGACAGGTCGGGCCTCTGGGTCAAAACATCCTCAACGCCCGCCAGCCAGATGCGTTGGCCCTGGCGTTCCAAGGGTACAGATCGATTTGCCAGTACCGGGATGCCATGGGTGGTCAGAGCATCCGTCACCGCGTGAGCACCGACCAGGGCGTCGTGGTTGCCCATAATCGCATAGCGCAGAGCGCATTCGATGTGGCTAAGGATTTCCGCGCAATGATAGGCCAGCTTAACATTCGTGTGCTGCGGGAGTGGATTCGAGCTGACGAAATCCCCGGTCAGGAGGACCAGGTCCGGAGCCAGCGCGTTTACCTTGCGGACGATGGCCTCAAGGAACAAGGCTTCGGTGTACGCATGGAAATGAAAGTCGCTGATCTGCACCACCTTCATGCCCGCAAACGCGTCCGGCAGCCGGGGAAGTTTGATGGTTACGTTGACGAGTTCGAGTTCGTGACGAGAGATTTCACCGGCGTAGAACACCAAGCCGGCAGCAGAACCGGCAGCCAGGCGAAGGAAATTTCGCCGTGTGACCAGTGAGTCAGCGGATAGGGCTGTCCTTGGAGGTGTAGCGAGAAGTGTAGGTTCCATTTAAACGCGCTCGCTCCGCGGGAGGACTGGCTACGCTTTCAGTTTAAGCGGTGGGTGCCGTTTCAACCAAGCTGCCCCGTACCTCAAATGGGGCATATCAGTTCCCATTTCGACCCGGAATGACCCAAAATCAAAAAATGCTGCGAAGAGCTGGATAAATCCGGCGGTATCTCGCGTAGCTCTCCTGCATAACGATTACCGCTTGAGGATCGGGAGCCGTACGGCCGGCCACATGTACCACTGCGTCGCAGGCGTCATCGACACAGCGCCAGACGCCGGCGCCCACCCCGGCAAGCAGGGCTGCTCCATAGGCCGCCCCTTCTTCCGCCTGCACGATCTCAACCGCCTGGCCGTACACATCGGCCTGGATCTGCCGCCACAGCGAGGAACGCGCACCGCCTCCACCCAGGCGAATGGCCTTCACTGGAATACCGAGCTCGCGGAAAATGGTCAGCGTGTCTTTCAAGCTAAACGCAACTCCTTCCAGAATGGCCCGCACCACGTGCGCCCGGGTATGGTCAGCTGCCAGGCCCAGCAATGCTGCGCGTGCGTCCGGATCCAGATGGGGTGTTCGCTCTCCCATCAGGTAGGGCGCCCAAAGCACGCCTCCGGACCCGGGTGGAACCTTCGCTGCTTCGCTGGTCAGCTGGTCGTAGTCGCTGGACTGGGCAAAGTTGTCGCGCAGCCAACGCAGCGAGAGCCCGGCCGCCTGGGTCACGCCCATGACGTGCCAGCGGCCAGGGATGGCGTGGCAGAACGTGTGCAGCCGTCCCGCCGGGTCGGTGACGGGTGCGTCTGAGGCAGCAAAGACCACCCCTGAAGTCCCGATGGTCGCGCTCACGTCGCCGGGGTGGACGATGCCCATTCCGGTTGCGCCTGCTGCTTGATCGCCGGCCCCGGCAACCACCGGGGTGCCCGCCTTCAGCCCTGTAGTGGCGGCCGCGGATTCCGTCACCTGTCCTACAATCTCCTGCGATTCATAGAGAGCCGGGAGGCAGTCAGGACTGAGCCCCACCGCATCCAGCATGGCTTCGGACCACCGGCGATGGACCACATCGAGCAGCAGCGTGCCCGAAGCATCGGCAACGTCGATAGCGCGCACTCCGGTCAGGCGAAGGCGAACGTAATCTTTCGGCAGCAAAAAACTATGAAACCGCCGCCAGATCTCCGGTTCATTGGTTCGCACCCAAAGAAGTTTCGTGAGCGTGAAGTTGGTGAGAGCGGGATTGGCCGTCAGCTCGACTAGCCGTTGGGGACCGATTTTTTCGTTTAGATAGCGACATTCGGCTGCCGTGCGCTGATCGCACCAGATGAGTGCGGGTCGCAGCACTTCCTCGTTCTGGTCCAGCAGCACCGCGCCGTGCATTTGCCCGCTGAGACCGATTGAGGCAATCTCGGCTGCGGGTACGCGACTCTCTGCAAGCAGCTTGCGCACCGCGCCCTGGCAAGCCTTCCACCAATCGTGTGGATCCTGCTCCGCCCACCCGCTGCGCGGAGAAGCAAAGGGCTCGTGCTCATGAATCGCAGAAGCGACGACCGCCCCCGATTCGTTAATGAGCAGGGCCCGAGTTCCGCCTGTACCCACATCGATGCCTAGAAGATGAATGCTCATATCTAACCGATGAAAACCCACAAATGCCGGGTGCCCCACATCTCGGATTTCCTGTTAAGACCCCTGGATTCTCGGGACTTCATGCGCCTTTCCTTAAAGAAAGGCGCACACGCTGTCTTGTCCAGTGCCCCTTGCAGGAAATCCGGGCATCTCGCTCGCTTTTCGCGAGATGTGGGATGCCACAGGTGTTGCGTCTAAACTTTTCCGGTGAAGACTTGTGGTGGCCTCAGAACTGGTTCCACAAGTACTGGTTATACACATCGTGGTGGAATTGAATCTCGGGAACCTTGATCAGGGTGCCGAGCAGCCGCGGGCAACGGTCCGCCGAGGCCTGCTTGAGGTCGGCATAACGAGACTTCACGTCCTGTCCAAGCAGGGTCGTGGTCCACTTTGATTGGCGAAAATCGTCGATCGCGGTATACACATTATCGGGCAGATAGCGCTTGGCTTGCCGCAGATCCTTGATCTTAGAAATCCCACCCTCAATCCCGGTGCGGAAGATGGAGTACATCACCATGTAGGGATTGGCATCCGGTCCCACCGAGCGCACTTCCACCCGCGAGCTTCTTTCGTTGCCCAGAGGTACCCGCACCATAGATCCGCGATCGATGGGCGACGCTTTGATCTGATTGGGTGCTTCAAAGTGCGGGTCGAGGCGGCGGTAAGCATTGACGCTGGCATTCAGAAGAAGGCAAACATCACTGGCGCTGGAAAGAATGCGATCGATAAAGGACCACGCCAAACCGCTGATCTTCTCTTCGCCCTTGGGGTCCCAAAACAGGTTCTTGCCCGCTTTGCTGATGGATACATTGGTATGCATGCCATTTCCATTGACGCCGATGACCGGCTTGGGCAGGAAGGAAGCGGTGCAACCCATGCCGGTAGCCACCTGGCGGCAGATCAGTTTGTAGAGTTGGATTTGGTCCGCGGCAGCGACCACCTCGCCGTATCCGTAATTGATCTCAAACTGTGACGGGGCGACCTCGGGGTGATCCTTTTCATTCTCGAACCCCATCGCGCGCTGTACCTCCGCCGTAGTGTCGATGAAGGTGCGCAGCGGATCCCCGGGAAGGGAATGGTAGTAACCGCCTGTATTGACATACTCGAACTTGCCCGTGTCGTGGAAGCGGCGCTCGGCGTCCACACCTTCGAAGAGGAAACCTTCAATTTCGTTGGCCGCGTTCAGCGTGTAGCCATTCTTCTTGTGCTGTTCGGCGGCAAAGGATTTAAGCACGCTGCGGATGTCGGCGGGGTACACCGCTCCGCTCTTATCGATCACCTCGCCAAACACAATCACCTTGCCGGCGCCGAAGAAATCGGCAGGCACCCAATAAAAAGCGCTCCAGTCAATGCCCAGCCGCAGGTCGCTTTCCCTCTGCGCGGAAAACCCGCGAATCGAGGAGCCGTCAAAGGTGAGGTTGTCCCAGCTCTTGATGATGAATTTCTTGTCGTAATCAAGCATGTGTAAGCGGCCTTCAAGGTCGCTGAACAGAACGGTCACCGCCTTGATGCGCTTCTCGTCGGTCAGGTATTTAAGCCGTTCTTCCCGGATCTGGTCCTGAGGAACGCGATTCCTGCGCTCCTCTTTCGCTTTCAAATTCAACTCTTCGAGCTCTTCATAGTTCAGTGTGAGAAAACTGCGCAAATCGTTCGGCATGAATCTCCTCTAAAGTGGATATCGCGGTGTTTGCAGATCAAAATCAGGATATCGCGTACGGTCCTCTGAAATCATGCCCAGGCGAATCGATTTCCAGTTATGCTGGTGGCGGTGTTGTCCGAAGGAGCCACATCATGGTTACTACGCCGGCTAGTGTGTTGTCGAAGGGCGGTTCGTTTCCTATCTGGTGGGCCGTTCTGCTCATCATTGTTGGGTTCTTTGCCTTGGCGTTGCCCTTCGAGGCTGGCATTGCCATTGCGATTGTGATCGCCGTGCTGGTGATCGTGGCAGGAGTAGCCCATCTTGCAGGCAGCTTTGCCGCCCGTACCACCGGAGGTTTCTTCTGGCGCCTGCTGGTAGGCTGTGCCTACCTGATCGCCGGCGTCTACCTGCTGATGAATCCTAAGTTGAGCCTGGTCTCGCTCACCCTGGCCTTGGCCGTTCTCTTTTTTGTGGAAGGCATTTTTCACATCGTGACCTGGTTTCAGGTGCGCAGTGCTCCCGGTGCGGGATGGCTTCTATTCGATGGGATTGTGACCCTGATCCTGGCATTGCTGATCTGGCGCAGTTGGCCGGCCAGCGCGGTATGGGCCCTGGGAACTCTTGTCGGCATCAATCTTTTAATGAGCGGTTTCACCCGCCTGATGTATTCCCGGGCACTGCGTGCGTCATGAATCTAGAAGACACTGAGAAAGCAGCGGCTGCGCGAAAGAGTCTTGAGTATGTCAAGGACGGAATGGTGGTTGGTCTCGGCACCGGTTCCACCGCGACCTTTGCCATCCAGTTTCTCGGCCAGCAGGTGCGGGAAGGACTGAAGATTCGTGGAATTCCCACCTCCCGCGCCAGTGCAGAGTTGGCGCAGTCACTTGGAATTCCTCTCACCAGCTTCGATGAAGTGGACCACACCGACGTGACCATTGATGGCGCCGACGAAGTTGCTCCTGGTTTGGCGTTGATCAAGGGAGGCGGGGGTGCTTTGCTGCACGAAAAAATCGTCGCCGCCGCTTCTCGCCGCCTGGTCATCGTAGCCGACGAGCACAAGGTGGTCCAGCGGCTGGGCCGTTTCCCACTGCCGGTTGAAGTGATTCCCTTCGCCGCTGGCCCGGTCAAGAAAAAGCTGGAAGCGATGGGAGCAAATCCAATTCTGCGCCTCGGCCACGACGGTTCTCCGTTCATCACGGACGAGGGTAACCACATCTTTGACTGCCACTACGGAGAGATTCTCGACCCGCCCGCATTGGCTCAAACCCTCAAGAGCATCACAGGCGTGGTGGAGCATGGCCTCTTTTTAGGATTAGCATCCGTAGCCGTAGTTGCAGGTCCAACGGGCTCCCGCCTCATCGAAGGATAGTGGTTCCGGGGGAGCGAAGCCGAGGGATCTGCAGTGCGACCTCCGGTCCTCTCAAATCTTTCTCAGCTATGACTGCTTCGCGATCTCCTTCGTATCGTGGAAGCGTTTGATGTCAATACCCGCCATCCTGCCTTCCGGGTCGTACACAAAAATATCGGCGAACTTCGCATCCCAGATAACCTCGTCTGCGCGGTAAGACGATCGCGCATTCACCACCTGAGAAAACGTCTCGTCCATCCCGGTAAGCAGTATCAGAAACTCTGCACCACTTGCACATAACTCATCTTTAGTGATTCCAAACAGGGGGCTATTCTGATCAATCGTGTGCACGATCGTCCAGGACAGAGGAAAGAAGACCACGCTTTCCCGCTCCAGCGGCAGCGGATAGTAGCGTCGTACCTCGTTCCCGCTGGCATTGTTCTCAAAACGTGACACCAACAGCCGGGCATGAAGATCAATGATCTGGTTATTGCGCGAGTTGACGATGCGGAATTGGAACGAGCGAAAATCGCCCATCCATGACATCACCGCGTTTTTACTAAACAAAATGTCAGCAACCGGCCGGGAGAAACGCGCAAACACCAACCCGGTAACCACCGCCAGACCGAGCAAACTAACCACAGACTCTAACGCGACCAGGACGTTCGTCCTCAATCCCACCGGCACGGTACTTCCATAGCCAATCGTCGCCGATGTGTGAATGCTGAAGAAGAAGGCCTTCAGAAAAGGAGTATTGAGACCGGTATTGAGGGTGTTGACCAGCCCATCCGCTCCGGCCGCCACGTACAACACAGCGAAACAGCCATTCAGCGAGAGGTAGACAATGGCGACAAAAAGAAAGAAGCGGTTCCACGTGGTGCTGACCAGGTTGGAATAGGCCAGAAACGCATGCAGCCCGCGGCCGCGCGGCTGCACATTAAAGCTACCATCCCGATTCAGCAAACGCAGCTCACGCTGCTGTGAGACGACTCTGCCAAACCCCAAATCACTCGATGGATCTTCGGGCGGCTTGAGTGGTATCTCTTTCAGCTTCTGATCCGTCATGAGGTCAATTTACGATGCAGCAGCCCCAGTGTCATCTGCAGACAGAGCGCTGCTAATTCGGGATCATAGCGGTATCCCTCATCGCGCATGAACGCGTGCGCCCCGTTCACTTCCACCCACTGGAAATTCGCGCCCACCTCGTCCAGACGAGCCTTGATCAGGTTGCGTCCCGCCAGCGGAACATGTGGATCCTGGCGTCCCCAAATGTGCAGCAGTTCGCCCTTGATTTCACCCGCGCGCGCGAGGGAGTTGTCGTTCTTCCCCAGCCCCAGGCTGTGGCTGTGAATGTCTGTAGCGTAAAAGCAAATAGTGGCCAGTACATCGGGGTTCATGGCAGCGCGGAAGGCCAGGTGCCCGCCCATGCAGATGCCAATGCTTCCCAGCCGCCCCGTGCAATCCTCGCGGTCACTCAGATAATTCAGCAGCCAGCGCGCATCACTGTCATAGGAGGCAACTGGTTTGGCGTACTTGTCGGCATTGCCTTTGTCCGATCCCGCCTGATCGTAGTGAAGCACCGTCCCTGCCGGTTCCAGCTCGTGATACACCTCCGGAACCGCGACCAGGTATCCATGGCCGGCAATAAAGGCAGCAAAACGAAGAATCGGTCCCGTGGCCTGGAAAATCTCAGAGAATAGCACCACTGCGGGGTACTTCCGCTCGGCAGCGGGGCGAAGGATGTAGGTCCGCATGGGCCCTGTGGGGGTGGCGAGATCAACAGACGTTTGTTCTTGCAGGATCATGGAAACTCTCCGGCTCCGCTTAACTGATGCTCAGCTTAACTGATAATGGCCTTATGGCAACAATAGGATTCCCATGGTGATCGGGTGGTCTCAGTCAGAACAGCAAAGCAGTGATCAGGCTTCCGGGTCGGCCTGGGCGCAAGTGGAGGCGTCCCAACGCCAGCTCCGTTTGCCCTGCCGTTTAATCCCCCAGCCGGCGCACGCCGTGCTCGCAGGAGAAATAGCCACGGACCTGACCTGCTTCGGCCAATTGCCTCCGGAAATCATTCGCGCCATCCAAATGCACGACACCGGATGGGCCGCGAGCGACGCGCATCAGATTCAACGGCTGCGCGCTCCCAACGCGGGCGCCCAGCTTCCCGTCTCTTTCCTTGCTATTTCGCCCCGCGAGACAGAAGAAGCGTGGACCGCTTCGATCGACGCGGTCGCCGCCTTTTCTGAGATAGGAGCGAAGGTGGTCAGCCGGCACTTCACTCTACTGGCCCAGCATGATCCGGTACAACACCGGCATTTTCTCAATGGCCCGAAGGCGAGTAAGGCCGTCCCTCCGGACATCGAACACTGGACAGCAGCACTGGGCTTCTGCGACGTGCTGTCGCTGTACCTGGTGTGCGGTCTCACTACTGGGGTGGAGATTCCGCTCGCTCACCCAGCCTCGCCTCATGCTAAAAACGCGCCGCGGGTGAAAATGCAGCTTGACCGAGAACATATTCGTTTCACTCCCGAGGCTGCCCTCGCCGGCAAGACCTGGACCATCCACGCGTTAAGGCATCCGGTGCCGCCCCACGGGCCGCGCACCGAAACCATGACCTGGACAGTCCAATGAGCCCAATGAGCCCGAGCCCAACGAAGGACGTAATCGTCGTCGGCGCCGGCATCGCAGGTCTCGCAGCAGCCCGAACCTTAGCCGAGGCGGGGCTAGGCGTGACTCTCGTAGAAGCACAGGACCGCGTCGGAGGACGCATTTACACCCTCCCCGGCGATGAGCTGCCCATTGAGCTCGGGGCAGAATTTATCCATGGCCTCCCTCAGGAGCTGATCCATCTGGTCGACGAGGCAGGTCTGACCCGGTTTGAGTTGGAGGGCGAAGCCGGCTGCTTTCGGGAATGGCATGGCACAGGCCGGCTGGAACCTTGCGGGAATCAGCGCGAGGTGGACCAGTTGTTCGATCAGCTCAGCAACTTCGATCCGCCACGGGCGGACCTCAGTTTCAATGAATTTGTCGCCCAACGAAGCCTTTCGCCGGAAGCCGCAACCCTCGCCACCAACTTTGTCGAGGGCTTCAACGCGGCCGACGCCAATCGCATCAGCATCCTCGCGCTTGCCAAACAGCAGGCTGCCGAAGACATGATCTCAGGGGACCGGGTGTTCCGCGTGGCGGAGGGGTATGCCCGGGTTCCAGAGTTTCTGCTGCATCGGGTCCTGGAAGCGGGCGGCGAGTGGGTCCCGTCGGCTCCTGTGAGCACCATTTCCTGGCAGCCCGGCTCGGTCAAGGTTGAAACCGAAACCGGCCGCACTTTCCAGGGAACCGCGGTCATTGTCACCTTGCCATTGGGAGTATTACAGGCGGGAACGGTTTCGTTCGTGCCCCAACCCAAAACTCTTGCCGTGGCCGATCAACTCGTCATGGGACCTGCAGCCCGTGTGGTCTACCAGTTCGACCGCAGGTTCTGGCCCGAGGATCTGGGCTTTTTCTTTGCTCCACAAGAGAGTCCACCGACCTGGTGGACAACCAACCCAAAACCGACTTCGATGCTGACCGGCTGGATGGCCGGTCGCAAATTAACTGAGCTCAAAACGTCCAGCCTGCCGGAAGCCGGCCTGGCTGCGCTATCGAAGATCTTGGGCAGCGATGCACGCAGACAGTTGTTGCACTTGCACCATCACGATTGGCAAACCGATGCCCACTGTCTGGGCGCTTATTCCTATGTTCCACGAGGAGCAATTCATGCGTCCGATGAACTGTCGCTCCCCGTGGAATCAACGTTATTCTTCGCCGGCGAACATACCGACACCAGCGGTCATTGGGGCACAGTCCATGGGGCGCTGCGTTCCGGCTACCGGGCGGCGAAGCAGATACTTGCAGAACTCTAGACCAGGTCTCCTACCTTGTCCCGGATGTTGCCGGCCACGGAGCTGACATTGCCGGCCACCGAACTGACGCGCGAGGCTACGTCACCGGCTGCGTCCATGGTCGACTTGTAGACCCGGCTGGCATGTTTGCTCAGGTCGTCCGTCGTGTCCTTGATGTAATCACTCGCTTCTTCCAGATGACGCTTAAGTTGCTTGCGGGTCTTTTCCCCGGTTTGGGGAGCATAAATCAGGGCCGCAGCCGCGCCGGCGGCTACCCCGAGAGCGAAAACTGCCCAATAACGAACTGCGTTCATGATTATTCACCTTTCACGAGTAGCAACTAATGTCATCCAATTTGGAGTGCACTGCGACCGGATAGGTTGCAGTAGGAGAATCACATAGCTCAATTTTGCTATTGATTTTTGGAGAAAAAATCCTTAAAATAAGAACTTTGACATGTCCCGGCGGGTTCGACTCTCTGGAACCACAATGCCGCTGGGCGGTGTTTTGTTGCTCATCTCCCTAGAGGATAACGGATCAAATGGCAAAACGACGTGGTAATCCCAACTGGGGTAAACCGGAGCCCATCGGCCCGGTGGTCCCGACTGTCACTTCTTTCGAACAGGTGGTCAAAGAGTTCAAACTAACTCCCGATCAATATGTGCGTTCTACGCGGTTGCGCGAGTGGGCCCGGCGGAACAAGAATTCGAAGTATATCCCGGAAGCGCTTCTCGAGGCTTGGGGTTTTGAGATCGAATCCACCCTGTAAATGAAGGCAGTTCCGAATCGAAAAACGTCGCCCCCCCGGGGCGACGTTTTTTGCTTCTGGCGTCTAATCTAGCGGAGAATACCAGTCATGCAATCAAAGCCGCCGTTTACCGACGTCCCGGGAGCCCTTGCCGAGTTCAAGGCTGGGCGCATGATCGTCGTGGTCGACGATGAGGATCGCGAAAACGAGGGAGACCTCACGCTGGCGGCGGAGTCCGTCACCCCGGAAGCGATCAATTTCATGGCCAAATACGGCCGCGGGCTCATCTGCCTGAGTTTGACTGAGGAACGGGCAGACTACCTTCGCCTGGGGCCCATGAGCCAACAGAATTCTTCCCGTTTCGGTACTGCCTTCACAGAAACCATCGAAGCCCGCGAGGGTGTCACCACCGGCATCTCAGCCTATGATCGTGCGCACACCATACGGGTGGCTATCGATCCCGTGATGACAGCAGCAGATTTGGCGCGGCCGGGGCACGTCTTTCCGCTTCGCGCCCGTCGCGGCGGGGTGCTGGTGCGCGCCGGTCAAACCGAAGCTTCGGTCGATCTGGCGCGTATGGCAGGGTTGATCCCGGCAGGAGTGATCTGCGAGATCATGAACGACAATGGCACCATGGCCCGGGTTCCGGACCTGGTTGAGTTCTGCAACCAGCATGGGCTGAAAATGCTCACGGTGGCGGAATTAATCCGTTTCCGTCTGCAGAACGAACGCTACATCTTCCGCGTGGCGGAGTCGATCGTGCCCACTCGTTTCGGCGATTTCCGTATGATCGCCTACGAAAGCGAAGTCAATGGGGGAGAGAGCCACCTGGCGCTTGTGCGTGGCGATGTGAGCTCCGAGATCAACCAGGAGCCGGTTCTGGTGCGGGTTCACTCTCACTGCCTGGCGGGAGATGTGTTCGGCACCACGCTCTGCGATTGCCACCAGGTGGTGCAGCGATCGCTGGAGATGATCGCGGAAGCGGGCCGAGGCGCCCTGGTCTATCTGCACAACACCAGCAGGGGGTTCGAGATTGACCGCAGCGTGGTCCCGCACCGGCTTTGCCTGCATCGCGAAGAGCGCAGCGGCGAGCATCAGCGAATCCTGCGCCAGGTCGGGCTGGGTGGGCAGATCCTCTCCGACTTGAACATTCGCAAGATTCGCCTGCTTTCCAACACGCCCACGCACGTACCCGCTCTCCAGGGGTTCAACCTTGAAATCGTAGACCAGGTAGGCCTGTCCCTGGCGAAGCCCAGCACCCGCTAAGGCAGGTGCGGCCAAGGAATATTGAGGGGTGGCCCTGGTCTCGCTTTTGAGACCTGGGTCTCTCCTTGCATTGGGTCCGACGGAACACCCAGGTCTCAAAAGCGAGACGTGGGCCACCCACTCAAAGTTTGGAGGCTGGCTCGAGAGCAGGCAAGGGAAACCCTCGTCGAGCCAAATCGCTCTGCAACTGTTCTACATTCTCGAAAAGAGCGGCATTCAGCCCAACCGCTTCCGCCCCCACGATGTTCTTTTGCAAGTTATCGATAAACAGGGCTTGTTCAGGTTTTACATTCAGTTTCCTGATCGTATGCAGATAGATTGCCGGATCGGGCTTAACCACTCCGAGGTCACAGGACCAGGTGAGCTGGTCGAAGTGCTCCAGCCATAAAAAACGCGGCCGCAGATACTCGAGCACCCCATAGCCCATATTTGACAGGATTCCGAGCCGAAAACCTGCAGCTTTGATTCTGGGAATCCAAGCAATCATCGCCGGGTTGAGATTACCCCACATACGGGCGTCCACTTCCAGCAGCCGGACGATCTGCTGGGCCGTAAACTCGACCCCGGTATCACGCGCGACCGTCTGCCAGTAAGTCTGGCCATTCAAGACATCGGCGTCGTAATCCAGTCTGTGAGCCCAGTAGGCCTTTTCGAAGGGCTCCTCGGGCACGCCGGATACAGCCAGCAGCTCGTGATGAGCATCGGGGTCGGGCGGCCCGCTCAGTACTTCCCCATAATCGAAGATCACGGCTTGCAGATCCATGTGGTACGGGCTCCTGATAGCAAAAATGAGATGATGCCACTGCTATTACACCACGCAGCATTGGAGGGAACCTGTGAGTTGGTCGGCGCGAACCCGGTGGGATCTGACCCAGACACCCTGGGCGGAGCAGCTCGCCCGGCTGCGTTCCGCGGGTGCCCAGATCTTCGATCTAACCGCCTCCAACCCCACCCGCTGCGGCTTTGCCTACGATGCGGAGTCAATTTTGGCGCCTCTCCGCAACCCAGCCGCGCTCGAGTACGAGCCGGATCCCAGGGGCTTGCGCGCGGCGCGCGAGGCCGTCAGCCTCTACTATCGTGACCACGCAGCCGCCGTCGATCCCGATCAGATCTTTCTGACCACCAGTACCAGCGAAGCCTACAGCTTTCTATTCCGCCTGCTCTGCGACCCGGGCGATGAAGTGCTGATCGGCCAGCCTGGCTACCCATTGTTCGATTTCCTCGCCCAACTCGATGACGTGCGGCTGGTCCCGCATCCGCTCTTCTACGATCACGGCTGGCACCTGGATTTGGAGGCGCTGCGCCGGGGCGTCACCCCTCGCACACGAGCCATCGCGGTAGTCCATCCCAATAATCCAACTGGACACTTCACCCACCCCTCGGAACGGGCCGCCATCGAAGAAGTCTGCCGCGAGCATGGCCTCGCTTTGATTGTGGACGAGGTGTTTCTTGACTACAGGATCGGTGGTGGCCGCGATCCACAGAGCTTCGCCACCGGTCCCCACCCGGTGCCGACCTTCGTGCTGAGCGGTTTGAGCAAGGTGGCCGCCCTGCCGCAGATGAAAGCAGCCTGGGTGGCCTGCTTCGCGGCGGATCTCGAGCGCCTGGAGGTCATTTCCGACACCTTCCTCTCCATGAACGCTCCCATTCAGCATGCACTTCCGGCGTGGCTGAACCAGCGTGGCGCCATCCAAGACCAAATCAGACAGCGGCTGGAAGGGAACCTGGAACGGCTCGACCAGCTCCTTCTATGCCAGACACTGGTGACAAGGCTCGAGGTGGAGGCGGGTTGGTATGCAGTACTGCGGGTTCCCGGGGTGCAATCCGGAGAACAGCTGGCGCTCGATCTCTTACGGAAGCGAGCCACGGTGATCCATCCGGGCAGTTTCTTTGGATTTTCTGACCAAGGGTGGTTGGTGGTGACGCTACTCCCGCTCCGGGAAGAGTTCGCCGCAGGGATACAAGCTATATGCACGCATTTTTCGGGCCAAACCTAAATCGGCCTTGTGCAAATAAGGACTCAAGTTCGTTACTAATACTTTCGCGTCATTCAACTGGTGCTTTATGGAATCTCTATAAGTATAAGGATGCAAATGTGTTTTGCCGCAAAGTGATCGAGTTTCCCCCCTCGTTATGTGCTGATTGGAATCAAGAATTACATCGCTGGTGGGATATGTTGATGTGTCACATTCGGAATTCCGGCTGAAGAAACGGATTTGATTGTCTTTCTTGCCCAATTGTAGTTTCCGAGCCATGCCCTGGCAGCACCCTGGTCGCATCGGGTAATACCAACAAACGATCGCGCAGCGAACGCAGGATTTGCCGTCCATCGCCCCCCGGCAGATCGGTTCTTCCGATTGATCCCGCAAACAGGGTGTCTCCAGCAATGAGCAGCCGCTGCGCGGGAAAAAGAAGGCAAATGCTACCCGGGGTGTGTCCCGGGGTGTGGATCACTTCAGCCGGCAGAGTTCCCAGTCCGACGGTCAGGCCGTCTTCGGCGCTTGCATCGGGCGGTGCAACTTCAGGCGTGGGTACCCCAAGCCAACCCGCCTGTATCTCCATGGCGTCCAGCAGGCCCAGATCCCGCTGATTGAGCAGCACCGGCGCCCCGGTCGCCCTTTTCAACAAAGCAGCCCCGCCAACGTGGTCGATGTGGGCATGAGTCACCACGATCTGGCGCAGCGTGAGGCCGTGCCTCTGTAGTCGGGAGAGAATTTCTGCTAGGTTGTCACCGGGATCGACGACGATGGCTTCGCGTGTGACCTCGTCCCCGAGGATGGTGCAATTACAACGCAGAGGTCCGACAGGAAAACTTTCAAGAATCATGAATCAATCTTAGATTGATCGAACCGGCGCCGGTCACTGGTTACAATCGAAACCATGCGCGTGTACGCAGCGTTGGGGGCGTTGCTTGGCTGGTTTGCCCTGGCCCTGCAGCTTTACCTGATGCTGGTGCAGGCCCCTGGCGCCATGCTGGGCGCGGTCATCACCTACTTCAGTTTTTTCACCATCCTGACCAACTTCCTGGTGGCGCTGGTTTTTACGGCTGCTGCATTACGCCCACGCGCTGCCTGGGGACAGTTCCTCCTGCGCCCATCGGTGCAAGCCAGCACTGCGGTTTATATCGCCATCGTCGGCATCGTCTACCAGCTATTACTGCGACAGCTGTGGAATCCGCAGGGGGCTCAGTGGGTCGCCGACGTGCTTCTCCATAGCCTCATCCCGGTGGGTTATGTCCTCTACTGGTGGCTGTTTGGGCCCCGCCATGAACTGAGCTGGAAGAACGCGATCGGCTGGTTGGTCTATCCCGGAGCGTACCTGGTCTATACCCTGGCACGGGGCGCCGTGAGCGGCCTCTACCCTTATCCCTTTGTGGATGTTAACGCGCTCGGCTACGGTGGAGTGCTCGCGCGGTCTGCAGGGCTGATGTTGGTATTCCTTGGAATGGGCCTGTTGCTCGTGGCCATCGCCCGCTGGAAGCGCAACCCGGGCTGACGTGGAGTAGGCGAATTTATTTCGCGGGAGCCGCCGGCTTTGCTGGAGTGGTATGCGTAGCCTTGATACCCGACAACACAGACCGGGGCCCGACGCTTCGCTGGATCAGGACCGTAAGTCCAATCGACGTAAACATAAAGAGGATGGCGGCCCAGGTGGTCACTTTAGTCAGCAAGTTGGCTGCGCCACGAGGACCGAACGCCGTCTGCGACCCCTGGCCGCCGAAAGCGCCGGCGAGGTCTGCGCTCTTACCCTGTTGGAGGAGAACAACGCCAATCAGGACAAGGCAAACAATCACGTGAATCGTACCCACAAACCAGATCATGAAAACCTCAATCGATGGTGCGGAAGGGGGGACTTGAACCCCCATGCCTCTCGGCGCCACCCCCTCAAGATGGTGTGTCTGCCAATTTCACCACTTCCGCGCTGCAGCACTGCTTTACTTAAGTGTATCCATTTTTGTCACCACTTTTGCACCAGGCACTCGGGCAAATAGCGTACGGACCGCGTTGGCCTGAGGATAAACGCAACGCATCGTCGTCTTGATGTTATCGTGGCCAGCCGCGTACTGCAACGTGAAGGGGTGGGTGTAGTAGAAGGTCAGCTGCGCGTCCGGTGTTTGGGCTGGGAGGCCCGGATCTCGCTTTTGAAACCTGGGTTACTCATCGCAAACCGCAGAGAAGCAGCCACTAGGGCTAAACGGGCTGCGGAAAAACTCTGTTTTGTATCAGGGCACGACTTCAGTCGGGCCGTAAACGACTAAAATACGTCGGGCTTTTGCCCCTGAGGTCCCCTGAGGTGCGCTTTTCTACCTCAACAACGACTTTTTCCGCAGCCTGTAAAGCCCGGAATTTATCAACCCGAAGCGTTCACGCCGGTTTGAAAACCCGCTTCCTAGGACTAAAGTCCCGGGCTGCCAGCCGCCGCCGCATATCAATGGCAGTGACGATCTGGCCGCGCAGGTTGATCAAACCCTCGATCACCTCCGGGGCTTGACGGACGGGGTCATTGGCTGGAAGCGCAACACTTCCTGGACGTTGAGAACATCCACGCCAAAAAATAGGTCGGCCACAAAAAACGTGGAAAATTGTCCGCTGGACTGCACCAATGCGGTTTTCGGGGTCGGGGTATCTGTGGTCATCGGCTATCTTTCCCCTCCCGCGCCGGCCACTACCAGGGCGGACAGCAAAGCAGAATTGCCACTCGGCGGAAGATCGGGCGCTGCCAGAACAACACTTACCGGCTGCCGTTCCAACTGACTCAGCACCTCGTCCAAATTGGCTGCTTCGAGCACCACGTAGCCTGCCATGTCCAGGCCGCTGCGCACCATGCCTCGTGAGAATGCCGAAGCATCGGCTACCAGGACCCTCTGCCCACTCACATGTCCATCTGTGCCCTGGAACCAGTCTCCTCCGACAGCGCGAATGACCTGGTTGAGATCAAGGAAATCGGTACCTGTTTGCCCACCACCGCCGAGCCCAGCAGGCCATTGCGTTCCGACTCCTGGCGCACCGTGACAGCCTCTTCGGTGACATCCAGGATTTCGTCGACTACCATGCCCACACTGCTGTCGCCGTCGTTGAAAACCACCACCTGCACCGGATCGGCCGGCTGGTTGGGGTTGGCAGCGTCCGGTTCGAGAACCCTGCGGAGGGAGACCAAGGGAAGGATCCGGTTGCGATATTGCACCACCTCGCCCCCGCTGGCCCGCGCGATGGCCGATTGCGGGAACTCCTCCAGGCGGGCGAGGACTGCCAAACGGGTGAAGGAACCAACCCGAAACAAAAGCAACCGCTGCTGCGCTATTTCCGATTGCGCTTTCTGTTGTCCCGCGGCGCGGGTTTGTTCCAGGAATTCGCCCAGCACTCCGGAACGCTGGCCGATGCCCAGCACATCGAGGATGAGGGCCACCCGGCCATCCCCATGATGGTTGCGCCGGCGTATAGGGTGAGCCCTTTTAATTGCTTGCCCAGAGGCTTGACTACAATTTCCTGGGTGTCGTTGATGCCGTCCACGACCAGGCCAAACTGCCGGTCTTCCGCCTGCAGCACCACCATGCTGACGGCCTCGTCATGGTCGGTTGTTTTCAGTCCCAGCACCTGGTTCAGATAGGCAATGGGCAACAGACTTCCGCGCCGGCGATACACCGGCGTTCCGTGCACATACTCAATGTGTTTTCCGGATTGATCCGCCTCCAGCCGGATCAACTCCAGCAGGCTGACCCGGGGAATCACGAAGCGTTCCCCACCGCTGGTGATGACCAGGCCGGGAATGATGGCCAGGGTGAGTGGGATCCTGATCTTGACCGTGGCCCCTTCGCCGAGCCGGCTGAAGACATCGACCACCCCGCCGATCTTCTCAATGTGGGATTTCACTACGTCCATCCCAACCCCACGGCCGGAAAAGTTGGTGACTGTTTTCGCGGTGGAGAATCCTGGCAGGAAGATGAGACCAAGCGATTCGCGATCGCTCAGCTTTTCCGCCTGTTCAGGTCGCAGCAGCCCATTCTCCAGGGCCTTTCGTTTAAGCCGCGCGACGTCAATCCCCGCACCATCATCGGCGATTTCAATATTCACCTGCCCGCCTTCGTGATAGGCACGAAGGGTCAATACTCCCTGCGGCGGTTTGCCCGCCCGGATTCTGACTTCCGCCGTTTCGATGCCGTGATCGCACGAATTCCGGATCACGTGCATCAAGGGATCTTTGATCGCTTCGATGATGGTCCGATCAAGTTCGGTCTCTGCTCCGTCCATCTGTAACTGGATCTGTTTGCCTAGGGTCATGGACATATCGCGTACCACCCGCGGGAGCTTGTTCCACACCACGCCGATGGGCTGCATGCGCGTCTTCATGACGCCTTCCTGTAGCTCAGTGGTGATCAAATTCAAGCGCTGCGAAGTTGCGTTCAGGGCGGGACCCTCCCGCTCCACGTTGAACTGCAGAATCTGGTTACGGGTAAGCACCAGTTCGCCTACCAGATCCATGAGTTTGTCCAGCAGTCCGACCCCCACGCGGATGTTCGAATCGACCGCAGCCGAAGGCCGCGCGACATCTTCTTCCTTGCCTCCCTCTTTCCTTCTTTCCCCGCTCCTTCTTTCTTCTTCGGCCGGTCCGTCTTCGTGCAGCTCAGAGGAGCTTTTACCCGACGCAGGTTCCTCCACGGAGGCAGCCGAGTTGGAACTGTCAGGGGCAGGTTGGTCGCCGGTGTCCACGGTCAATTGCGCCGCGACGCGTAAGCGTTCGGTCAAATCTTCAAAGCGCAGCGGACCTTCCTTCCCGCTGGTTTCAATCGCGGCCAGCACCTTTCGCGTGGCGTCCACTGTTTCCAAAATCAGAGACACCAGGGCCGGGGTGAGCTCCCGCTGGCCGTCACGTAACTGGCTCAGCAGGGTCTCGGCCTGATGGGTGATCGCTTCCAGAACTGAAAATGCCAGGAAGCCGCAGGCTCCCTTGATGGTATGAATGGTGCGGAAAATACTTCCCAGCAGATCCGCATCTTGCGGATGTTTCTCGAGTTCGACGAGATCCTGATCCAGGCGCGACAGGTTTTCGTGACTCTCGACCAGAAACTCACGGATCGTTTCCTGATCTTCGATACTGATGTTATCCATGATTCCTTCCGGCTCCGCGTGGCCGCATCGCTCTCAGCCACGTGGGCAGAAGTCACGGCGGTTTAGGGTCGATTTCCCTGTATTGGTAACGGTCGCTCTTCGCCATCGATTTGAGGCGCACGTTCGCCTTCATGGTGTCGCTAACGCGATGCATCTTAGCCGCGGAGGAAAAATATCAACTGCACTATCTGAGTTCCTCCTAGAGCAGTTGTTATCGGACATTTTCGAATTGTTCAGTTAGTCTTGGCCGCAAGCGTCTCATCAGGTTGGTTCCGATCGATCCAGCACCTCTGCCGGCCGGTAAACTCTGTCTGTTGCATCGGCCATCGAGTCACCTAGTTGAGCCGTGTTCAGTTTCGCGTCAGAACGCTTCTTGCCCGGGCGGCCCACTCTATCAAATGCAACCAAGTGGGTTACCTAATATGTGCATCTAGACCGGAACTAATACCTGGACTTCCTTACTGATCAGACCCGCCTTGGCAAAGTTCTCCAACTTAATGAGCACCGCGCTCGAGATCTCCTGGCCTTTTGCAACCAACAGCATTCCCTCCTTGTTGCGAACATCCTGGTCCAGAACCATGCCCGTTGCCAGTTTTAGGGTGGACACCGTGCGCGCTTCCATCCCTCCACCAATAGCCTTGATGCCGATCAAAGCGTCGACCAGTTCGCGCTCAAATTCAGTCCGCCGGGTGCCAAGTTTATTGATTGCCTCTGTATCGGAAAGCTTCACCCTCAGGTGATCGAAGGCCACTGCAAGTTTAAGAACCTTTGCCCCGAAGACGGTCTCTTTGACGCCGGCCTCCGGTAGTCCGGGAACCTGCGTCGGGATCTCAAGCCGGAGTTGTTGACCAATGATCCAGGCAGTCGCCTCTAACCTTGGAATGCCGGCGAGAAGGCGCATAGCTGCTTCTGGGTGTGCCTCGAAGCGAGCTTGATCTTCCTGCGAAAGCTTTGCCCCGCCAAAGCTCTTCTGGATTAGGTCTGCGTCGAGAGTTATGCAGCCAAGCTGAGAGAGCGTAGCTGCGGCTTCTAAGCGCCAACGGAAGGCGAAGTTGAACTTGTTGGCGATATAGCGAACGAACTGCGCGATCCGTAGCGATCGCCCAAAAGCTTCCGGGCTGGCGGCGCCCAGAACGTCGGCGAGGACCTTGATGCTGCCTAGAAGGGTCTGTTCGAGAAGTTCTTTCTCCGACCGGATGAGTGCGTTCTGTTCCACTCCGGAGTTGATGGCCGGTACCAAAACATCTTTGGCACAGGGCTTGGTGAGAAAACGAAAAATGTTTCCCTCGTTAACCGCTTCCATTGCAGCGCCCAGGTCGGTATAACCGGTCAGCAACATCCTCACCGTATCCGGGGCTGACTTTCGCGCCTTGGCCAGGAACTGTGCCCCGCTCATGCCAGGCATGCGCATATCCGAGACGACTACCGCGTAGGGGCCCGTCTTCAGGATTGCTTGCAGCCCGAGTTCTCCTCCGACCGCTGTGTCGACTTGGAACTCACGATGCAGCGTTCTTTCGTAACCTGACAGAACCGCGGGCTCGTCATCTACTAACAGGATCTTTGCCGGCATGGTTTCCCTGAACGACTCGATACTCGCAAACCAAGGCACCGTCGCGCGCTGCCATCTGTTGTTGCATCGGCAGAACCCACCTCGCCCGTGAGTGGGTGATGAACGATGGCCTGCTGCAGGGTGGATCGCTATCTTCCGGTTACTAGTCAGCAGTGGATTTTAGGGGAAGAGCTGAACTAAACCACGTTGAGTGCCGATCTCTCCCTAACTGCGACTCAATGATCTTCGCAGGCGCCAAAAGCACCAGGACAAAGGCTCCGGAGAGCCGAGTGAGCCGTGGTTGCTCTACACGAACTCCACAAACCTCCGAATCCGGCCTGCAAGTTCAGCCCGAGCGAGCCACTGCTTGATCCTGAACCGGTGAATCCATTCGACATGAGGGCGCCGATCAAAAGGACTGCCAGGAATGCAAGGAATGCAAAGTGGTGCACCAGAGTCCCGGCTTTTACTTTCCAAGTCGATGAAAATCAGTGCCCTCGTGGTTGCGCTGGGCGTGATCGGGCTACTGACGATCATGCAGTGGACTGCGAGAACCGTCCTAAAACACGTGACGATTGCATCCCGGTCTCTTTTCCCGGCGGCGCTCATGAGCCAGCGAGCCGGCACTGCTTTGCAGAAAATGAATCACGACTATAGCGATGCCGTTGCATTGCAGCAGAAAACATCTCTCGAAAGTGCCGGCCGGCACGCTGCAGCGGCAGGGACGTCGATTGACAGTGTCGCCAAGTACATGGAGTTCAATCCCTCACGGCATCAACAGATTGTCTCTTTGCAAAGCCGGATTTCTGACCTGCAGTTGCGGGCAAAGGTGGATTATGCGGCAGCCGCGGACATTAGGGCTAATCAGTCTAAAACGCTACCGGCGGACTTGAGGGACTTAGCACTCGAAGAGAAGGAAGTTCAGACCGCATTGGAAACGCTGCAGAGCGACCTGGAGGGTGATCTCAAGACCGAACTAGCCCTGATTGGCGGGCTGTTAAGAATGCAGGTCATGCTTGCGACTGCACTGCTTGTCAGTGTGATGACCGCTCTATTCTTTAGTACCCGTGGGTTGATCGAAGCCGGAGCTCGTAGACGGGGAGCTGAGGTCTTGCACCAGGCCCATAAGGATAGCGAAACTCTCTTGAATTGCGTTCCATCGCTATTGATCGTACTGGACGCGAATGGCTGCATCCAACAATGGAACAAAGCGGCAACGATGATCCTGGCATGGCCGGAAACTACCGTGCTCGGCAAGACCCTTGATGCGTGCGGAGTCAACTGGCTCACGGCTGGAGTAAGCTCGCGAGTCGCAGCTTATGTCCAGCCGCCAACTGGCAGCGGCCTTGACGGCGTCAAGCTAGAGAGGAACGGAGTCGTTCGGTTTCTCGGTCTTAGAGCAATTCAGCTCAACACCGAGGGTGCTACAGGCACTCTCATCGTTGGCGCCGATATCACCGAACGAATGGCGCTTGAAGAACAACTTCGCCAGGCGCAGAAACTTGAGTCAATTGGGCAACTTGCGGCAGGGATCGCGCACGAGATCAATACACCGACGCAGTACATCGGAGACAATGTTCAGTTCCTGAAGGGTGCTTTCCACGACCTCAGGCTGGTGCTGGAAAACTACGACCGGTTGCTGGTAGCGGCTAAAGGGAACGTCCTCTCTGGAGAAACGCTGCAAAAGGTCTCGGCAGCGCCTGAAGACACCGACGTTTCCTATCTGCTCGATGAGATTCCCAAGGCCATCGACCAGACCCTGGAAGGCGTGAGCCGGGTATCTGCACTGGTGGGCGCGATGAAAGACTTTTCCCATCCTGGCACGAAAGAAAAAGTCGAGCTGGATCTGAACCGCGCCATCGAGAGCACTCTTACGGTGGCAAGCAACGAGTGGAAGTATGTGGCCGACATGGAAACCGACTACGACGCCTCGTTGCCCATGGTCTCCTGCCTGCCCGGCGAGTTTCATCAGGCAATCCTGATCTTGATCGTCAACGCCGCGCATGCAATTGCCGATGTCATCGGCAAAGGCCGTCGGGAGAAGGGGAAAATTAAAGTGCAAACTCGGAATTATCCGGATTGGGACGAGGTCCGAATAGAGGACACGGGCCCGGGAATCCCGGAAAATATAAGAGCCAGGATCTTCGATCCTTTCTTCACCACCAAAGAGATCGGCAAGGGAACCGGGCAGGGACTCGCTATCGCCCGATCAGTGATCGTCGACAAACACGGGGGAACGATTCACTTCGAAACGGAAGAGGGGAAGGGCACAACTTTTATCATCCGTCTCCCCCGGGACGGCAAGACACTGACCCACGAGGGGACGTCACCCTGAAAAGCATCTTGTTTGTGCACGACGAGAGCAGAGCTCCGGTCGCGATCACCGGTATAGGTTGCCGAACCTTTGCGCCGAAGGTCGTCTCTTTCACGAGGGCTGCATCAGAGCTTCGAGCGCAATGGCTCGGAAGGAGGAGTATTGCTCGAGAACGCCCAGAACCTGCAGCTCTTTCCGGTCTGCCGTGCGAAGTTCTTCTCCCTGCGGATCGTTGGGGTGAATTTCAAGCTCGTGGGCAAACAGATCTGCCAGATAGACGGCGCCCGAGCAATCCAGAGCAGTGTGCGTGATGCGGGTCGGATGATGATGATGAGCGACGGCTTCCACTACCATGTCGTTGATGCCCCAAAGCCCTAACAAGTATGCCCCGATTTCGGCGTGGGAGATTCCCAGCAGTTCTTCCTCTGCGTCAGTTCGCGTAGATCCTTGGTTCTTCATCTTTGCCGGCACGGCACAAAATTCATCAGGCATGGTGCTCGCCAACACCAGCTCACCCACATCGTGCAGCAGTCCGGCGACGCATGCCGCCTCACGAAGCTCCCGAGGCAGGGGAAGCGCGCCCGCGATGATGGCTGTACGTTGAGAGTGCTGCTGCGTGGTGCGGTCGAACGAATCTGGTATGCGGGCATCAGGGACGAAGACCCTGAACGTCTCGGAATACAGCGCCAGGGTTCTGATTTTGTCGAGTCCGAGATAGTTGACGGCGTGCTCCAGGGTGATGGCTCTCTGCGGCAAACCAAAAAAACCACTGTTAACGAGTTGTAAAACCTTGGCTGACATCGCCACGTCTTGCTGAATGATCTCGACCACGTCTGCAATCGGAGTGCCTGGATTGCGCAGCGCCGTGCTCAAGGCCGCGTAGGCGCTATCCCAGGACGGAAGCTCAGTGATGGTGCCTATAATCTGCCGCAACGCCGGCGTACAGAGCAGGTCCTGAAGTGTGCAGACGCGTTCGATGGTGTCCGTAAGGTCCTTTGCATTGCAGGGCTTCCCCAGTACCCGATAGGCGACGGGGGCGGCTCGTGCGGCAAGCGACGGCTCGGAATATCCAGACAGAACGATCCGCGCGGTACCCGGATACTGGTCTCGGATGAGTCCCAGCAATTCGGCCCCATCCATACCCGGCATCCGTAGATCGGTGACCACGACATCGAAGGCACGCTCTTTCGAGGCCAGCAACGCCGCATCGCCGCTGGTGACAAACTCCATTTCCCAGCGATTGCGGGCAGCATGCAACATCCGCCGCACACCATCGAGAATGTTTTTTTCATCGTCGACAAATAGGATTCGCTTCATGCTGCTGCCAGGTCTGGAGACGGGACCGCCTCACAAGGGAGGCGAATGATGAAAGTGGTGCCACATCCGTCTACCGTCTCGAAGTCGATCGTTCCCTGGTGCTTATCCACCACCACAGAGCGGGCAATCGCGAGTCCTTGCCCTGTTCCTTTACCGATTTCCTTGGTGGTAAAGAAGGGATCGAAGATGCGCGAGCGCACCTTCTCCGGAATCCCGCCGCCAGTGTCCTGTATCTGTACCTCAACCCCCGCAGGAAGACTGCGCGTGCGGATCGTGATCAGGCCCTTTTCGGGGCCACCGCTGGCGGCGACATCTTCAATTGCATGGGCCGCGTTGACGATCATGTTCAGAATCACCTGATTGAACTCGCCCGGGAAACAACAGACAAGGGGAAGCGCGTGATCGAGTTCCATCTTCATATCCGCCACATACTTCCATTCATTCCGGGCGACCGTGATTGTGCTTTCAATCGCGCGGTTCAGGTCCAGGGGAACCTTTTCTCCCGTACCTGGATGGGAAAACTCCTTCATCGCGCCGACCAATGCAGAGACACGCGACACACCCTCCAGCGTCTGCTCGATCGCTTTTGGAATCTCCCCAAAGAGGTAGTCGACATCTACTTTCCCGACAATTAACGAGATCTCTTCAAGCATTTGCGCTGTCACCTCCGTGCCGCGAACCGCAGCCAGCAGGCGGGCATAGCCGCCATTCAGAGTGACTAGTTCGCTGAAGCCATTCTGCAGAAAACGAACATTGTCCCCGATGTACTGAACAGGAGTATTGATCTCATGTGCGATGCCGGCTGCCAGCTGACCAACCGATTCAAGCTTCTGCGCCTGCAGCAATTGCTCACGTAACAGCTTTCGCTCTGTAATATCCTCAAACATCCCCGCATAACCGATCAAGGCACCGTTTTGCCACTTAGCTCGAACACTGGTTGAGATCCAGATTTTACTTCCATCGTTTCGGAACACCTCCATTTCGAAGGCTCTGACGTATCCAGCTGCTTCCAACCTGGCCGCCAACTCTGCGCTCCGTTCGGGTAAGACGGCCCTCGTCCACAAAGATTCGGTCATGGTTGCAGCTATCTCTTCCGGGCTCGCATAGCCCAGGAACTCAGCCATCGGCGGATTGACGTGAAGCACGTGGCCGTCCGGCGCAAGCTCGAAGAGGCCGGCGAACGCCTCGTCGAACATGCTGCGATACTTTTGCTCCGCCTCTCGCAGTGCTTCTTCATTCTTCTTGCGTTCGCTAATGTCCCGTCCGACCCCGGCGATACCCGTGACTTGGCCCCTGCCGTCGCGCAGTGGCACTTTGGTTGTAAGCAGGGGCACGCGATTGCCGGCGACATCGAATGCGGTCTCTTCGAGGTCAAACAAGGCCTGGCCTGACTGCAGCACGCGCTTCTCGTCCGCGTCGAATTTCTTTGCCAGTTCCGGCGGGAAAAAATCGTAGTCAGTTTTTCCAATCAGCAGTCGCGGATCGTTCATACCAACGCTCTGCGCCAGGTGAACGTTGGCAATCACAAAGCGGCCCTCAGTGTCTTTCACGTACATGCACTCCGGAATGTGGTCGATCAAAGCACGGAGCATTTTTCGTTCACTGTCGAGCAGCATTTGCTGGACAGTGATACGTCGATCGATCATCGATGTGATCAACGCCAATCCGAGAATCAACAGAGTGACAGCAAAGATCGCGAAATTGGCCACTGCCGAAATATCCAGCGAGTGCGTGAAATCCGTCTGTCCATTCATTGCCCTGAAGCGGACCGCAGCCATTCCGGTGTAATGCATGATTGGAATGGCCAAGCCGAGGACCACAGCGATCGCCAGTTTGAATCCTGGACCACGGTTTTCGTCGCGCAGGTAAAAGATAAGCGTCAGGCCGACGAAGGAGATGACGACTGCCAGCACGACTGAAATGACACAGAGTGCGCGGTCATACTGATGCATTGCATTAAGCCGCATCGCGGCCATTCCGATGTAGTGCATGGCGGCGATGCCGGTACCCATAACGAGGCTGCCAATCCCCGCGTGCACGCGCGTCAGGCGCGCTCTACTGACCACATAGAGGGCAGTGAAGGAGGCCAGGATTGCAGCCAAGAGCGACAGCGCGACGGTGGGAATATGGTAGTAGACCGGCGTGGGCAGGCGAAAGGCGAGCATGCCCACGTAATGCATGCACCAGATGCCGCTGCCCATTGCGCAAGCTCCCCCGGTTAGCCAGGAGCCGCGGGCGAACCCTCGATTGGCGGTGACCCGCGCCGCCAAATCAACGGTGGCGTAAGAGGTTAGAATCGCAACTGCGAAAGACAGGGCGACCAGCCAATAGTTGTATGTTGCCGATAGCTGCTGCAAGATGATCCGATTTCTAAACGGGTGCAGCCCAACACACCCTTCCACCTCCTATCGGCCAGACGGATCCTCTGATTCATAGGAAGGAGAATCTATAAGCGAGACCGCGCCGAGTTGGGTTACCACCTCAGACTTCGCTGGCGGCTCAAATTGAGCCGCCAGCGAGCCCAGCGGCCGCGGTAGGGCGGCGACACCACCGCTTTCGCCACTCCCGGCTTGATCATCGGCCGCATTCCACTCCGTCACCACGACCTACGGCACGCCGGCCCGGTGACGGGTGACCGTTGGAGCCGGTCAGCAAATTGCGATCACCCAGTTCCACACCTATAATCACGCCACCGTCATCACCGCCCGGGGACCCTTCTAAACGGGATCGAGGCTGCACCGGAAGTCGTTTTCGATCGTCTAAGGTTGGCATGGGCTCCCTTCGCTTTTCTCCGCTGCTTTGTCTGTTTCTTCTGGCGCCGGCGCTCGAGTCCCAGAACTCGGGTGCCGCCGCGCCCGCCGCCACCCCACCCGCATCCCAGAGCCCCGCACCGGGCACACCCACGACCACCCTCTCCGTGGACGTAAAGGTCGTCAGTTTGCCGGTCACCGTCCGCGACAAAAAGGGCAAGATCGTCCGCGACCTGACCAAAGACGATTTTGAGCTG
This sequence comes from uncultured Acidobacteriaceae bacterium, assembly GCA_963826875.1. Classification (GTDB taxonomy): domain Bacteria; phylum Acidobacteriota; class Terriglobia; order Terriglobales; family Acidobacteriaceae; genus PALSA-350. The sequence goes on from CAWGYP010000011.1 coordinate 508,775, forward strand.
GAGGAGGATGGCAAGCCGCAGCCAATCCGCTACTTCAGCCAGGAAACGAATCTTCCTTTAACCGTCGGCCTGCTGGTCGACACCAGCATGAGCGAGCGCGACAATATCGACCGCGAGCGCACCGCCAGCCGGAGTTTCCTCGACCAGATGATCACTCGCCCTGTGGACCGGGCCTTCGTGATCCACTTTGACCGCGAGATCGAGCTGTTGCAGGATCTGACTTCGGATCACGCCAAGCTGGAGAAAGCGGTCGGCGAGATTGACGTCCAGTCCGCCGTCGAGAGCACTCCAACCAGCGATCAGGACTCGGGACAGCACCGGACCAGAGGCGGGGCCGGTACCAAACTCTACGACGCGATTTTCCTTGCCTGCGATGAAATCGCCAAAAAGCAGACCGGCCGCAAGGCCATCGTACTTTTGACGGATGGGGAGGATCGGGGCAGCCAGGAGACCCTGAACAGCGCCATTGAGTCAGCCCAGAAGGCCGAGACCATCGTCTACACCATCTACATCGGGGGCCACGAGGACCATGACAACCAATACAATCCCGGCATGGGGAGGCGGGGTGGCATGGGAGGTGGCTACCCGGGAAGTCGCTATCCGGGTGGAGGTTATCCCGGAGGTGGCTATCCCGGAGGAAGCCGTTATCCGCAGCAGAACCGTCCCGACGGCAAGAAGATCCTGCAGCAAATCGCCAGGGAAACCGGGGGCCGCTATTTCGAGGTCAAAAAGAAGGACTCAGTAGACGACGACTACGCGCAGATTGCCGAAGAACTACGCACCCAGTTTGTGTTGGGCTACACCCCGCCAAAGGACCAGAGCAGCGGTTACCACTCCATTCATCTGACCGCCAAGAAGAAAGACCTGACGGTACAAACCCGGGAAGGCTACTACTCTGGGCAATAGAGGTGTGTGAGAACCTGAGGTTCTCCCACACCCTGGCGTTTGTGGGATGCTTGAGGCTATGACGGACCTCGGCATTCCGATCGACCCCGCCCCGGCCCTCCGGCCACAGCCCATCGTCCTCACCGGGCGGGTAGTTACCCTTCGTCCTTTCGATCTGCCTTCCCAGGCGGAAGCTCTCTACCAGGGCACGCATGGTTCGGAAAAGGAAGACCTTTGGCGTTACATGAGTGAGGGGCCGTTCGCCAGCCAGGACGAGTTCAACGCCGCATTCGTTAAAAAGCAAAGCTCAGCCGACCCGTTCTTTTTCGCCATTGTGGATAATGCCACCGGTGTGCCTATAGGCCAGGCCTCCTACCTGCGGATTGAGCCCATCCACCGCGTTATCGAGGTTGGCAACATCCTCTTCACTCCCTCCTTGCAGCGCAGCTACGGCGCAACTGAGGCCATGTATCTGATGGCGCAGCACGCTTTTGAGGGTATGGGTTACCGCCGCTACGAGTGGAAGTGCAACGCGTTAAACCAGCCTTCCCGCCGCGCCGCGCTGCGCCTGGGCTTTGTCTTTGAGGGGGTCTTTCGCCAGCACATGATCATCAAGGGGCGCAACCGCGATACGGCTTGGTTTTCCATGCTGGACTCAGAGTGGCCCCGGCGCCAGGCAAGCTTTGAGCAATGGCTCGCCCCCGCCAATTTTGATCAAACCGGGCGGCAAAACCTGTCCCTCTCCTCCCTAAATGGGCACTAAATTGGCATGCACCAATTGCGTGGCACAAAAAGAATCATCTGCTACGTTTCGGTGATTGCTAGCCCTACTTTCCGCCCATAGAGTTGTTGCAATCGGAGGGCACCACATGACCAACAGTTCGGGGACGGTGATCGGCAAAGGTATTTGCATTCGCGGAGAAGTGACAGGTGAGGAAGACTTCTTCCTTGATGGAGTACTGGAAGGCAACATCACCCTGACTGGCAAACGGTTGACCGTTGGTGCCAACGGCGTGATCCATGCGGACATAGTGGCAGGAGATCTGGTAGTCTTCGGCCGGGTTGAGGGCAGTGTCAAGGCCAGTGGCCGCGCCGAACTGAAGCACTCCGCCGTATTTGTCGGAGACATCTCAGCAACTCGCCTATCGATTGAAGACAACGCCACACTACAAGGCTACGTCGACCTTTCCGAAGCAGCCCAGCCTGCGAAAAAGCAGCCCGCCGCCCAGAAGCAGCCGGTCGCCAAGCCAGAGGAAGCTACCGAGTACGCCGAGCAGTACAGCGAAGCAGTCTAGCGGCTCGAAGCAGCCACATCGGACCATCCCTGAATCTATCCGCCTCATCCTTGCCGCAAGCGAGGATGGGGCGCTCGCACTGCATTTGCTGCGAAAGAACTCGGTCCTGGAAGGGCACGGCTTCAGCCGTGCCGTAAATGGCACTGCCATTTACGGCTTTAGCCGCTGAGGTACCTTTTTCCCATCCTCTCAATTCACTTATGCGCTGATAAAAGATGCCCTCAGAGGTCAAGTAGCCGCTGTGAGTTTAGTGGGTCAGTCGGTCCAGCTCCGTATTGAGCAAGAGTACATTCACGCGCTCGTCTCCCAGAAAGCCGAATTGCCGATGCTGCACTGAGCGCTGAACCAGATCGCGCACGGTAGCCGCCGGCAAGTGTCGCGCATTGGCTACCCGCTCTACTTGAAACAAGGCCGCGGCAGGGGAGATATCCGGATCGAGACCTGAGGCAGACGCTGTCACTAAATCAATCGGCACCGGTTCACTCTTGTTCTCTTTTGCATATTGGGCCACATCGCCGTCAATGCGGGTGATCAGCTTCTGGCTGGAGGCCGCAAAATTCGAGGGGCCTGATGAGGTCGCGTCATAACCGTTCCCGGCCGCCGAGGGGCGTCCATGAAAATACTGATCCCCGGTGAAACTCTGCCCGATCAGCGCCGAGCCGGTAACCTGGCCGTTGGAAACAATCAACTCTCCGTCAGCTTGGCGGCGAAACGCCAGCTGCCCGATGCCGGTGACCGCCAGCGGATAAAGGATACCGAGCACCACCGTAGTCAGCAGGGTAAAGCGGATGGCGATCTTTAATTCACTACTCAGCATCAAGTGCTCCTAATCAGGACAAACCGAGCCCGGTTAAACAAATGTCGATGAGTTTAATCCCGATGAAGGGAACGATGACTCCACCGACTCCATAAATCAGCAAATTCCGCCGCAGAAGCGCCTGCGCGGAGCGCGGTTGATAGGCAACGCCGCGCAGCGCCAATGGGATCAGCGCGACAATGATCAGCGCATTGAAAATTACCGCAGAAAGAATTGCCGAGTGCGGCGTGCTCAAGTGCATAATGTTCAGCTGATTCAACACTGGAAACACACCCGCGAACATCGCCGGAATAATGGCGAAATACTTCGCCACGTCATTGGCAATCGAAAACGTAGTCAGCGCACCGCGGGTCATGAGCAACTGCTTGCCAATCTGAACGATTTCAATCAGCTTGGTGGGATTGGAGTCGAGGTCAACCATATTGCCGGCTTCTTTCGCCGCCTGCGTGCCCGAGTTCATGGCCACGCCTACATCAGCCTGGGCCAATGCGGGGGCATCGTTGGTGCCGTCGCCGGTCATTGCGACCAATTTCCCTTTGGCCTGTTCGCGGCGGATCAGATCCATCTTGTCTTTGGGCTTTGCTTCTGCCAGAAAATCATCCACCCCTGCTTCGCGGGCGATCACCGCTGCGGTCAGCGGATTGTCTCCCGTGATCATGATGCTGCGAATCCCCATTGCGCGCAGCCGAGCCAGCCTTTCTTTCAAACCGCCTTTGACGATGTCCTTGAGGTAGATCACACCCAGCGCAGTGGCGTTTTCCGCCACTACCAACGGTGTTCCGCCGAGGCCCGCAATCTCATCGACGCTCTCTCGCACTTTCTGCGGCAGGTTCGATCCCTGTTCCACCAGAAAGCGGGTAATGGCGTCCACTGAGCCTTTGCGAATCACGTGGCCGGCGAAGTTCACTCCAGACATGCGCGTCTGCGCGCTGAAGGGAACGAACTCCGCATGCAGAGTGCTCATATCGCGCCCGCGCATGCCGAAATTTTCCTTCGCCAGGACAACAATCGATCGGCCCTCCGGCGTTTCGTCGGAGAAGGAAGAAAGCTGGGCCGCGTCGGCCAACCGCTCGGGGCTGATATTGGGCGCGGGGATAAATTGCGTAGCCTGGCGGTTGCCCAGGGTAATGGTGCCGGTCTTATCCAGCAACAAAGTATCCACGTCGCCGGCTGCCTCGACAGCGCGGCCAGACATGGCGAGCACGTTGTATTGCACCAGGCGATCCATGCCTGCAATCCCGATCGCGGAGAGCAAACCGCCAATGGTCGTAGGGATAAGGCAGACCAGCAGCGAAACAAGGACAAAGATCGTTTGCGGTGCCTGCGAATAAACAGCGATCGGCTGCAGCGTGGCCACGGCCAACAGAAAGATGATCGTCAACCCGGAGAGCAGAATGCTGAGCGCGATTTCATTGGGAGTCTTCTGCCGCTGAGCGCCTTCGACCAGTGCAATCATGCGATCGAGAAACGTCTCTCCTGGATTCGAAGTGATCTTCACCACGATCCAGTCGGAGAGCACCTTGGTTCCACCGGTGACTGCGGAGCGGTCACCACCCGCCTCCCTAATGACTGGTGCTGATTCTCCGGTGATGGCCGATTCGTCTACCGAGGCCACGCCTTCGATGACTTCTCCGTCGCCCGGGATATAGAGCCCAGCCTCGATATAGATAATGTCGCCGGATCGCAGTGCGGCACTGGAAACCTCTTCCCGAGCGGAGTCTTTGCTCTCGTTCTTCAGGCGAATGGCCATGGTCTCGCCCTTGGCCTTGCGCAGCGTATCGGCCTGGGCCTTGCCGCGGCCCTCTGCCATCGCCTCGGCGAAATTAGCAAACAGTACAGTGAACCAAAGCCACAAGGTGATCTGCAGATTGAAGGCAAAGCTTCCTTGGTGACTGACGAGCCCTTGTACAAGCAGGACTGACGTAAGCACGCTGCCGATTTCAACTACCAGCATGACAGGGTTCTTCACCATCAGACGCGGGTCCAATTTGCGAAAAGAGTCGAACGCCGCCTGGCGTAAGATCACCGGGTTCCATAGACTTTGTTTTTCTGCCATATCGTTTCTCCCCTGCGCCGGCTAAAAGGTTTTTCCTGCGTACAGCTGCAGGTGTTCGAGAACTGGCCCGAGGCTCAGTGCGGGAAAGAACGTCAATGCGCCGACGATCAGGATCACGCCCACCAGCAGCACGGTGAACAGCGCTGTGTTAACGGGAAATGTCCCCGACGAGGGAGGAACGCTCTTCTTACGCGCCAGGTTGCCGGCCAGGGCCAGCATAGGAACCATCATGAGAAAACGGCCCGCCAGCATGTTGAACGCGAGGGTAAGGTTGTACCAGTTGGTGTTGGTCGTGAGCCCACCGAAGGCGGAACCGTTATTGCCCGCAGTGGATACATACGCGTAGAGAATCTCGGAAAAACCGTGCGGCCCGTTGTTGTTCAAACCGGCGAGGGCGGTCGGATTGAGCACCGAGACCGCCGCCAGAACCAGAATCAACAAGGGAAAAATAAGCACATAGAGCATTGCCAGCTTAACGTCGTAGCTTTCGATTTTCTTGCCCAGGTACTCGGGCGTTCGCCCCACCATCAGGCCGGCGATAAAGACCGAGAGGACGACGAAAATCAACATCCCATAGAGTCCGGAACCCACTCCTCCGAAGACCACTTCGCCCAGCATGATGTCGACCAGCGGTACCATCCCGCCCAGCGGCATGAACGAGTCATGCGAGGAATTGACTGCGCCACAACTGGTATCGGTGGTGACGGTCGCGAAGAGCGCCGACTGCGAAATGCCGAAACGTACTTCCTTGCCTTCCATATTGCCGCCAGAGTTCACCAGCGTGGTCTTCTGATCCACGCCGTGCAGCAGCGGGTGAGGCTGTGACTCCGCCCAGTAACACACCAGGTATCCGGCGAAAAACAGGATGGCCATGGCGGCGAACACTGCCCATCCATGACCGGACGAGCCAGTCATCTTGCCCAGGGTGATGGTCAGGGCAGCGGGGATGAGAAAGATCAATTCGATCTCGATGAAGTTGCTGAAAGGTGTGGGATTCTCAAAGGGGTGGCCACTATTGGCGTTGAAAAAACCGCCTCCGTTGGTTCCCAACTCCTTGATCACCTCCTGTGAGGCCACCGGGCCCTGGGCGATCGTCTGCGTCCCATGCTGCAGAGTGCTGACGGTTGTGTAGGGCTTTAGATTCTGGATGACACCTTGACCGATCAGCACCGGGGCGACCACCAGGCAGATAGGGAGCAGGACCCAAAGAATGGTGCGGGTTGTATCCACCCAGAAGTTACCAATCGTGGCCGACTGCTTGCGCGCGATGCCGCGAACCAGGGCAACCGCGACGGCGATGCCGATGGCGGCGCTAAGAAAGTTGTGATACGCCAGAGCTGCCATCTGGGTGAGATAGCTCATAGTGGTCTCTGGCGTATACACCTGCCAGTTGGTGTTGGTGGTGAACGACGCGGCGGTGTTGAAAGCAGTGGCCGGGGCTACGCCGCCTAGATGCTGCGGATTCCAGGGCAGCACGCCTTGTGCGCGTTCGATGATATAGGTCAGCAGCAGCGACACTAAGCTGAAGATGAGCATCGCGACCGCGTATTGCTGCCAACTCATTTCCTGATCCGCGTGGATTCCCGATGCCCGATAAATGAGCCGCTCGATAGGACGGAGCACCGGATCGAGAAAAGTCTTTTCCCCTTCAAGCACGCGGGCGATATAAAGACCGAGCGGCCGCATGAAGAGCAACAGCACGGCAAAAAACACAACAAACTGCAGCCAGCCGTTCGCGGTCATTTTAAAATTTCTCCGGATAGAGCAACGTGATCACCAAATAAACCAGCGTCGCGATGGTAAGAAAAAGTACGATCATCGTGGTGTGAGACATGGCGGCCTCTATCCCAACTTTTCGCATGCGCGAACGTAGAGCAGCGCCACCGCGAAGAAAACCGTTGTATACACAATCATGAGGAGATCCTGCATCTCTCTAGTGGACCTAAAGCGTACTAAGGGGGGTGTAAGCGAGAGATAAGGAATTCATAAAGACGGCGCGAAGCCAGCGCTGTGTGGCAAGTGCAGGGATCTGCAAAGTCTGAAGATTCTCTGCAGCAAAGTCTGGAGGTTTCCCACGATGAACGACTATTCCGGAACCCCTTCAGGCAGGAACCGATAACCTACCCAGGGCTCCGTTTGAATATACTGCCGGGGACCTTCGGCTTCGAGTTTGCGCCGCAGCTGCCCAATAAAAACCCTCAAATACTCCGGCTGGTGTGCCGATTGGCCGCCCCAAACGGCCGTCAGAAGCGCTCGGTGCGTAAGCGCTTTACCGGCATTGCGCGCCATATAAAGCAGCAGATCGAACTCGGTTGGCGTCAGGTGAAGGCTGTTGCCGCCAACCGTCACCGTATGCGCTCCGGCATCGATGACAAAGTCCCCAATCTCAATGGGCGCATCGACCAGCCGCTCCGGAGCTCGGCGCAAGTGAGCCCGAACCCGGGCCAGCAACTCCTGAATACTGAACGGCTTGGTCACGTAGTCGTCGGCGCCTGCATCCAGCGCCTCAACCTTCGATCGCTCCTGGTCGCGCACCGAAAGCACAATAATCGGCGTCGCGGTCTTGCTGCGTACCCGGCGGCACAACTCGACTCCGCTCATGCCCGGCATCATCAGATCGGTAACAATCAGGTCCGGACTCCACTCCTCAAACAGGCGAAGCGCCTCTTCAGGATCGTTCGCCGCTCGCACGTCGTATCCTTGGACGGACAACGCGGTACGCAGGACGCGCGTGATCTGTGCTTCGTCGTCGACAACCAGGACTCGTTCTGCCATCTCCACCCTTTGCGATATGATCGCCATCAGCATGTTCACTTCTGCTATCTCCGAGGAAACAAACCCCATTCGCGGCATTTCCTCAAGAAATGCCGCACCTGACTACGCTCGCTCCTGCCGCGTCGAAGTGAACATGCTCTGATGCCTCTCTCCCGGGCTCGGGTGCTCATCCGTTTCGTGGCGATGACCGCGGCCGCGCTTCTCGTGGTGCTGGTCTATCGCAGAATACTCCATGTAAACCAGACCACCGTTGCCCTCACGTTCCTGGTGATGGTGCAGGTGGCGGCCCTTGGCTGGGGGCTGATCTTTTCTGTCTGCCTCTCCATCCTCTGCACCCTGTTGTACAACTATTTTTTTCTTCCCCCCATTGGCAGCTTTACCATTGCCGACCCGCAAAACTGGATCGCGTTGCTGGCCTTTCTGGCTTCGGCCATTTTCATCAGCAAGCTCTCTGAAAATGAACGGCGGCAGACCGAATTGAGTGAAGTACGCCGCAAAGAAATGGAGCGGCTCTATGAATTCAGCAACCAGTTATTGATGGAAGAGAATGTGCACGACGTTGCCGGCCACGCCCCCCGCGTGGTGGCTTCGATCTTTGCTTTTGAAGGAGTAATGCTTTACCTCACGGAGAGCGACACCGCCTATTCGTCGGATCCGCGCCGGCCCTTTGTCTCCATCGAGGAACTGCGGGCGGCGGCCCGCCTGCCGGACGGACCGCGGCCGCGCAGCGATGGAATATCCATTGTGCCCTTGGTTCTCGGGATGCGGGTGAGTGGATCGATTGCCATGACCAAGGCCGGCTATTCGGAAGGATTGTACGAGGCGATCGGAGGCCTGCTGGCAATCGCCCTGGAGCGAGCCTCCGCCCTCGATCGTTTCAGCCGGATTGAAGCTGCCCGCGAGGGGGAACGTCTGCGCAGCGCGCTGCTCGACTCGGTGACCCATGAACTGCGCACGCCGCTGACCGCCATTAGGGCCGCCGCGACTAGCCTGTCGTCGCAGCCCTCACTCGAAGAGAGCCAGCGGCGGGAGATGTTTGCCATCCTGGATGAAGAAAGCGCCCGCCTCGATCGCTTGATCGGCCAGGCAGTCGAAATGGCTCAGCTTGACACCGATGGCATCAAGGTGCGTTTGCAGCCGCAACGCCTGCACGAGGTGATCGATCTCGCACTGGAAGATTGTCATTCCTTGCTGCGCGGACGGCCGCTCACTGTGGACCTTCCGCCCGATATGCCCCCCATCCTGCTCGATCGGGAGTTGATCCGCCGGGTGCTTCGTCATCTGTTAGAGAATGCTGCCCGCTATTCTCCAGCGGGTTCACCGGTGAATATTCGCGCAACGCTCGGAACCGACCGCCTGTTGGTTAGTATCACGGATCAGGGGCAGGGAATTGATGACGCGGAGCAGGCTTACATCTTCGACAAATTCTATCGCGGGAGCCGGCAGCGCCTCTTGCACGGCACGGGGATGGGCTTGGCGATAGCCAAGGCGATTTTGCGCGCCCACAGTGGTGGAATCGAAGTCGAAAGCCATCGCGGCCAGGGTTCGACATTTACCTTTTGGGTACCGCTTACCCACGCGAGCGGCGAATTATCTCAGTGATACCGCAACTTATAAGTCGGAAAAGTGTCCCCAGCATCAACAGAAAGCGCGGATTTTCTTTTATCCGCTGTAATCCCGGCGTGGGTGATTTCCGTCTCTGTGTCCAGCATTCGTCTGGTAACTTGCACAGCGGCTTGCTGACGGGAGACACTAGCCCATTGTGATATTCACCTTGTTTGAATAAACGTTTTTTGTTTGGCGCGTCTAACGGATAACGACAGTGCGCCGTTGAAGATTGTGACCCGGGAGCTCCGGTGGTGGAGCTCCGACCCCAGGAGAAAGCCCCTTGCGAAGATTCTGCAACATCCCTTGTGTTTCTTTTCTGCTTGTGCTTGGAACAAGTCTCCTTTCATCGGGAATCCAGGCGCAGACCGCTGTTCAGGACCGCATTAGCCAGCCTATCGAGCAATCCAGTATGTCGCCCATCGCGGGAAGCGTGCATCCGCTGGCCAAGGCCGCGATGGATGAGGGACTGGTCGACAACTCCAAAACCCTTGCGGGCATGACGATTAATTTTCGCCGCACGGAAGCCCAGGAAGCGAGCCTGCAGGCTCTGCTCCAAGCGCAACAGACTCCCGGATCCCCGAACTATCATCAGTGGCTCACTCCGGCCCAGTTCGGGCAGCAATTCGGTATGAGCTCGGCGGATCTGGCCAAGGTTTCGGACTGGTTGCAGCAAGAGGGATTCACGGTCAACTCAGTCGCCCAAAGCAACAATGCAATTTCGTTCAGTGGTACTGTCGCCACCGCGGAAAGAGCCTTCCAAACACAAATTCATAGTTACAGCCTGAACGGCGAAAAGCACTTTGCCAACGCGACCAATATCTCTGTACCTGCCTCCATGGCGGGTGTTGTGAGCAGTGTTCGTGGTCTGGACGACTTCCGCCCCAAAGCAAGAGTGCAGTTCGCCAGGAAATCAGCCTCCGCCACGAATGCCCATTTCACTTCTGGTATAAGCGGAGACCATTTCATTGCGCCGGGGGATTTTGCGGTCATTTATGATATGAACGCCCTGTATAGCGCGGGCGACACCGGCAAGGGACTCACCATCGCGGTCATGGGCCAGTCTGATATCGTGGCCTCCGACATCACCGACTTTCGCGCCGCCGCTGGCCTGCCGGTCAACGATCCAACCGTAGTTACAGTCCCCAATTCTCCTCCATTGCCTGTCAGTCAGGCCGAAACCACCAGCGACCTTACGGAAACTGATCTCGACCTGGAATGGTCCGGGGGTGTAGCCCCCGCAGCATCCATCATCCTGGTCAACTCCGGCGACGTCTTCACTTCCCTGCAGTATGCGATTCAGAATCAGATCAATGGCATCACCATCCCTATCATCAGCCAAAGCTACGGTGCTTGTGAGCCTGTTATCCCAACTGCAAATCTGACGACCTACGAAAGCTGGCTGGCGCAGGCAAACAGTCAAGGCCAGACTGTCGTGCTAGCAGCGGGAGATACCGGGGCTGCGGATTGCGACGATTCAAATCCTCCGGAAACGGTTGCGACTCAGGGTTTGGCGGTGGATTATCCCGGGAGCAGCGTGTACGTGACCGACCTAGGCGGCAGCGAATTCATGGGTGACGGCACAGCTCAGAGCCCGCAGACGGGCTCTGGTCAGTACTGGAGTGCGAACGGCTCCAACGACGTGCTCACCTCGGTAAAGTCGTATATCCCCGAGATGGTGTGGAACGACACTACGTTCGCTATTACTCAGTCGGGTGGCGGTCTTTCCGCCGGCGGCGGCGGCGCGAGTCAGCTGTGGAACAAGCCCTCGTGGCAAACTGGCGTCGCTGGTATTCCGGCCGATGGAAAGCGCGATGTGCCTGACATCTCATTGAACGCCTCCCCATATCACGATCCCTATCTCTATTGCACCCAGATACAGACTGCAGGCAGTGGCGGGGCCTACGTTTCCAGTTGCCAGGCAACCAGCTTTCGCATATCCGATCCCGGGCAGTCGGATGATGGCGGCCTTACGGCAGCCGGCGGCACTTCCTTTGCCGCGCCCAGTTTTGCCGGACTGCTCGCAGTCATCGAGCAAAAAATGAATGCGCCGCTGGGTCTGGGTAACATCAACCCTGCCCTTTATTCGTTGGCGGCCAATGCGACCACCTACGCCTCGGCCTTTCACGACATCACTACCGGGAACAATGAGGTGCCCTGTGCCACCGGTTCCCCCAACTGCCCCACATCGGGTACCCTGGAAATCGGGTACGCAGCAGGCACTGGCTACGATCAGGCGTCAGGACTGGGGTCGCTCGACGGTAATAACCTTGCCACAGCGTTTGCTACCGCAACCTTTTCCATAGGCACTACGACCAAGCTCGCGGTTGCACCGGCCGCTCCTGCGGTGGGTGTAGCCGTCACCCTGACCGCAACCGTCGCAGCTGCTTCCGGCACAACGGTGCCTGGCGGGACGGTGACCTTCACCATCGATGGGGCAGCGCAACCCGCGACTACGTTGGCCGCCGGGGTGGCCACCGTTACCACCAACTTTGCCACCGGCGGCGCGCATACGGTGCAAGCCGCGTACTCTGGTCAGAACCCATCTAGCCCGGGCGGCTTTTTCGTTTCCAGCGCGTCGACCACGGTGAACGTGACCGCCTCCGGGGTAGCAAAGACCAGCACTACGCTGACCGCGAATCCGACCACCGTGGCGATCGACGGCGCAATCCAACTTACAGCTGCGGTGCAATCGGCCACGGCGGGTACGCTGGCCGGCAACGTCACCTTCAGCATCGGCAGCACCACCGTCGGCACCGCGGCCATTACCCCGGGAGCAAGCGGTGCGGGCAGTGCTACGCTCTCCGTAGCATCCGCGACCACGGCGCTTGGCTTTGCCGTGGGCAGCAATACTGTGGTCGCAACCTATGGGGGTGACGCGAACTATGCTTCTTCCTCAGGAAGCACGACGGTGACCGTTACCAATCCAGGCATCACCATCACGGCGACCAATGTAACCATCTCCGCGTCGCCGGGAAACACTGGAACTTCGACCATCACCCTCACCTCCACCGGCGGGTATGCGGGCACGGCGAACGTCACCGCCACGGGTAGCGTCGATGTCGATGCTGCCTTCCCCAGCGGTCAGACGGGAACGGTGGCTCTGTCTTCGGGCGGCACGGGCACCACGACGCTGACCATTACGACCGTCTCTGCGAGCGGAAACATTCAAAAGAGTCCTGCGGGCACCCGTTTGTCGAGTCGCCGTATCGCGGCCGCCGGAGGTACAGCTGCTGGCTGTATTCTCCTGCTACTCATTCCCGATATCCGCCGAAAGAGATGGCCTGTGGCCCTGATCATGCTCGTGTTCCTGAGCGTGGGTGCCGGGCTCGGTTGCGGCGGCGGCGGTGGCGGTGGTGGTGCTCCCACCGGGACTTATACCATTACCGTTACCGCTACGGACAGCAGCAACACAAACATCACTGCTTCCACCACATTCACTCTTACCCTGCAGTAAACAATTTTGCCGTGAACGGGCCACCTCGTGAAGAGGTGGCCCTTTTTTTGGGCGGATGTGTTGAGATAGTGCCATGGATAGACGAAGCTTCGGCAAGCTGATGGCGGGCACGGTGACGGCAGCAGGAATCCACGGAACCAGTATGGCGGCGAACCAACCAGCTTTGCAGAAATCGCCTGTCCCGGAGCTTCCGCCAAGCGGTGGCAGTGATTCATGGGAGTACGTTGTACTCGATGCTGCTCCTGCGCATGCCACCGAAACCGGAGCCACGGCAGCCGCCGATATCGACGGCGACGGCAAGACGGAAGTGATCATTGGCAGCGACGGCGCATTGCTCTGGTATCGCCCTTCTACTTCAGAAAGAGGCGTCGTGAGCCGCGGCTACTTCAACGTAGGCATCGCGCTTGAAGATGTGGACCGCGATGGGCACAAAGAAGTAATCATAGGCAAGAACATGGGTGGTAAGTGGGCTCTCTGCTGGTACAAGTTTGGCGCCAATCTGCACGACGACTGGACCGAGCACATCCTCGATGGCGAGGCTACGGGACATCCCCATGACGTTGTTTTTGGCGACGTGGACGGCGATGGCGAGAGGGAACTGGTAGCCAACGCGATGTATACCGATACGCCCGGACTGTTCACGTATAAGGTTCCTCGAGACGCCACCCAACCGTGGAAGAAGCAAGCCGTGCAGTCCGGTCTATCTGTGGAAGGTACGGCAACCGGTGATCTGGACGGCGATGGCAAAGACGAAATCGTTTCCGGGCCGTACTGGTTTTCCGCGCCCCCTGGGGGAGCTTTTTCCGGCCAGCTGTGGAAGACCCACTCGTTGGCACCCGATTATCGAGAATATTGCCGCGCAGCGGTCATCGACGTGAACGGCGACGGCCGTCCGGACGTGATTCTGGTGGAGGATGAGTATCCCGACGGCCGCCTGGCCTGGTTTGAGAACCGGCTCAAAGAAGGCCCTGAAACCCCATGGACGGAACATCCGATTGAGGCTCCGCTGAACTTCTGCCACACGCTGCGAGCCTGGCACGACGCCAGGACGAAACAAGTGCAGGTTCTGGCCTGCGAGATGAATGAGGGGGGCTGGGAAGCGCCTTACAACTGGAACGCCCGGCTGATCCTGTACACCCCGCTGGAGAAAGGCAAGTCCTGGCACAGCGAGGTCCTGTATCGCGGGGAGGGCACGCACGAGGCGGTCTATACCGATCTGGACGGTTCGGGCACGCCCGCCATCTTTGGCCATTCCGCGCAGATCATGACCAAGCAAAATCGCGTATACACCGGCTGGGTGCAAATGTTCCGGCCGCGGGCGACGGCTCCAGTATTTTCGCAATACAAACACACCTTCGTCGATCGGCAAAAACCGTATACAGGAATCGACATCCACGCCGCCGATGTGGATGGCGACGGCAAGTTGGACATCGTCTGTGGGGCCTGGTGGTATAAGAACCCGGGTTGGGAGCGGCACACGATCCCCGGGATCGGGCAGATCATCGCGGCCTACGATGTGGATAAAGATGGGCGGACCGAACTGATCGGCATCAAGGCCAAGCCGGGGAAGAACGATTTCTACAACGCCCTCACGAGCGAACTGGTGTGGCTCAAGCCCACGGATTTGAGCCGGGACTTATGGCAAGAGCACACGATTGGCGCCGGGGACGGCGACTGGCCGCATGGGATTACGATTGCTCCGTTGTTGCCCGGCGGCCGTGCGGCGATGGTGTGCGGATACCATGACGGCAAGAATCCACCTCAGCTCTTCGAAGTCCCGGATGACCCGAAACAGCCGTGGCCGAAGCGTGTGATCGCCGATATTCAATATGGCGAGCAGATGATCCCCTACGATTTTGATGGCGACGGAAAGCTGGATATCGTGGCTGGGCCCTACTGGCTTGAGAATCTAGGGGATGGGCAATTTCGTCCGCACCTGCTGATTGATCCTGACTTATTGCAGTCTGCAAACCTGAAAGCGATCTGCCGCATTGCGATTGCCGACATCAATGGCAATGGGCGTCCGGACATCCTCTTCACCGTGGAAAACGTTGACTGGGATGTTCACAAGGCTTTCTTCTCGCCCGTGGGTTGGCTGGAGAATACCGGCAGTCCCCGTGACCGGAAATTCAACCTGCACATCATCGACAAGGTTCGCTCGCCACATTCCATCTCGGTCGCAGATCTGGATGGAGATGGAAAGATGGAAGTCATCGTAGGCGAGCACGATCCGTTCAAACCTTACCGCAGCGAGAGCCGTCTGCTGGTTTACAAGCAGGCGGATGCGCAGGGAATTATCTGGAGCCGGTTTCCTGTTGATAACCGGTTCGAGCACCACGACGGTGCCAAAATGATCGAGCTGAGCCCGGGGAAGCTGGCGATCATGAGTCACGGCTGGATGGAGCCAGCCTACGTTCATATCTGGGAACGTTCCAGCTAGCTGCTACGGTTTCAGGACGTCGCGCTGGTTGACCCAGCCTCCTTGAAAGAAGCGGTGGTTCACCATGGCCTGGCCAAGCAGAAAAATGAGGATCACCAGGATGGCTAGCAGAAGGAACTTCACAAATCCCGCCCAGGGTGGCTGTTTCGGCTCAGCGTCCGTTGTTTTCGAAATGAGTGCCATCTGACCGCGCCTCCCGCCCGCCGAGGTCAGGAAGCGGGCCTACCCGGGTGGTTGCCGGTCTAAGGGTCCCACTAAAAGCAGCCGTCGACAATAGTTTTCTTTGCGGGTTGCCGCCGACGGTACCTTGCGGCCACCTCGGATGGTCAGAACCAGGAAACTAATTTCAGATAGCTTGCGGGACGCGGCGGATGTGGGGCGCGACTTGTTCTGGAGCGGATGTTGGCCGTTACCCTTCCATCCAAGCCAAGCTCGAGCACCAGGGAACGGCAACACGCCGGACATATCCAAAAGAATTGAGTGTTTTCAGATTCCATTTCCAGGGCGTAGAGATCTCCGCCATTCAGGAATCTGAATTCGGTCCTGCACGACGGGTTCGCACAGCAATTGACCATAAGATCCCTCTCTTGCTGACTCTACGCGGTTCATGAAGGTAAAGCTGTGACCACAGTCACACTAAACGGCCAGTCTTTCAAGCCTCTCGGGAGCGAGGATCACGATGGATGAACCATCGATCTCAATCAATTTGTCACGCTTGAATCGTCCCAGGACCCGGGTGACGGTTTCGCGAGAGCCGCCAACCAGATGGGACAATTCTTCGTGGGTAAGCGTCATGGTGATGCGCATTTCGGATTGGCCACTGGAGGAGGCTCTTCCCCAATCGAGGAGAACGGTGGCCGTGCGGGCCGCCGCGGAGCTGGACAACGCCAGTCGACGCGCGTCGAAGAACGCGGTCTTGTACTCTTCCGAGAGAGCCTTGGCTGCATGAAAACCTGCCTCTGACTGATCTTCCAGAAAGGGAAGGAATTCTTCACGCCGTATGCTTTTCAGTTCCGTAGGCTGAATCGTTTCTGCGGTCAACAGGTGGCTGGATCCAGAGAGAACAGATCCCAGTCCTAACACTTCGCCCGGATTAGCAATTTTGAGGATAAGAGTTCGTCCGGCCTTGGACGTGCAGGAGAGCTTGACCTGTCCCGTGCAGATGACAAATACTGCACTGGAGGCTGTGCCTTCCTGGTAAATGGTGACTCCTTCGTCAAGAAGTAGTTGCTCCCCAATTCCCGCGAACTTTAGCAGAGCATCCTGGTGCAGATTGCAAAAAGTTCGCGACGCACGAAGTTCGCAAGTAATGCATTCGTGTGCGCGAGTGGGGGAATGAAACGCCATTTTGCGTCGGTCACGTACTTTTTTGAGTATATGTCCATATGGGGAGAAGAAGCTGGTTTCGGGCGATTTATTGAACGATAGGCACGTTGGGCGGCGGATCAGCTTTTCACTTTTAGTGGTTCTGGAACCGATTACAAAGTTTATGCTGCAATCAGCCGCCTCGGTGGCATTTTTTGTGACCGCGGTCACAGACAAGAGGTCTTGGATCAGGTGCAATAAGCGATTCAGAGGCCAATAAATAGAACCGACGGAACTGGAACTAACAACGCGTTTCCCTTTAGGAAAACGCTCAACCGCTGCTTCATTAGGGTTAGTCCCGTCTGCTGGTCCCTTCAATCCCTTAGCCCAAATTTTTCAACGACGGTAATTGCGGCCGCGGAAATGTTCCGCACCTCTTTCTTCGACGATGAACTTGGCTGGGATGACAAAGAAGAGGGTGGGGGTTTCCATTGAGAGTTGTTTCACGAGGATGGAGCCAATGTTCGATCGATAACCATCCGAGCTCCACGACGGTGGCAAATCATTGTTAGGTCAGTTTTACATTCGTCATCTGTCGAGCGTTACCCATTCGTCATGGTGGGGGCGAAAGCAGGCATGCTGAGAACGACCCGAGTACCTTTCCCTGGCTGGCTGACAATTTCCACCTTGCCGCCATGGAGCAGCACGATACCCTGCACGATCGCCAGCCCCAGGCCCGTGCCGCCGGAGGCTTGGGAACGGGATGGATCCACACGGAAGAAACGGTCGAATACTCGCGGCAGAGCTTCCGGCGGAATGCCAATCCCTGTGTCGGCGACTTCGATCCGAACCACGGCACTTTCGGAACTGGTCGCCATCACGACTGATCCGCCCGATGGTGTGTGGGCCACCGCGTTCGAGACCAGGTTTCCTACCGCCCGCTGCATCAGCGTCCTGTCCAGTTCCGCGATCACCGGCTCATCGCCGAGCCTGGTGCTCAAGGAGATTCCCCCGTCAGCGGCAGAAGCTTCGTAATATTCCTGCACACCATCCAGCAACTCGGCGACGTTGACCCGCTCGCGGCGCAAATGCGCCAGGGGACTTTCTGCGCGGGCCAGGAACAAGAGATTGCCAATTAAGTCTGACAGGCGAACGGCTTCTTCCAGAGACGACTCCAGCGCATCCCGGTATTCGTCAATGGTGCGGGCACGCGCCAACGCAACTTCAGCTTCACCGCGAATATTGTTCACAGGAGTGCGCAGGTCGTGCGCAATATCGGCAGAGAATTTTGATATTCGATCGAAAGAGCCTTCCAGCCGATCCAGCATCTCGTTGAAGGTGCCGGCCAGCGAAGCAAGCTCAAAGGGATAACCTTCAGTGAGAATTCGCTCCCCCAGATGGGTGGAGCTGATGCGCCGCGCCGTCGCTGCCATCTCCTCCACCGGCCGAATGCCGTGGCGCGCGATCTGGTAGCCAACCAAAGGGAAAACCGCGAGTGTCCCCACCACGATCACCCAAAACCCCAAGCGAAAGCGCGCCAGGAATGCCTCTTTCTGCGAGACATCGATGGCAATCTGAATCGTGATGGTATGCGTAGCAGGCGAGCCAACCGGCGCTACGAAGGTGGCAACGCGAAAGGCTTGTCCGTGGCTCCCTCTCATCGGGATCGCCACATCGCGACGTCCTCGTGTCCGCCGCGCGAATTGCGATAGATCTAATTCTTCCGCCATGCCAGGCGTTGTCAACAATGGCGTGTTTCGTTCATCGAGCAGGCGAATATAGAACTGTTCATATCGCCGCGCCGCCGTTTCCAGCTCAACCTCTTCCCGCAGTCCATCCCAATCGTCAGGGCGTTCCCGCAGCATCGTGCGCAGCACGTTCAGCTTGTCGCCCAGGAACAATTCCGTGCTCTTCTCTAACTCCGAAACCAGCACGAAATAAAGGCTGGCGGTGGCCAGAATCACGAGGATCAGGCCGGCCAGCGCATACCCGGCGGTTAACCGGAAGGCCAACGTCCGCCACAGCCGCGATATTGGCGTGAGGCTACGCGTCAGCTTCCAGCACATACCCGGCCCCGCGAATCGTCTGGATTAGTTTATGCGGGAAAGGGTCGTCCACCTTGCTGCGCAATCTTCGAACGTTGACATCCACCACATTCGTGTCGCTGTCGAAGTTCATATCCCAGACCGCTTCGGCAATGAGAGTTCGGGACAGGACTTCGCCGGCACGCCGCGCGAGCAGTGACAGCAGAAGGAATTCCTTCGCAGTCAGGTCCAGCCGCTGGCCGCCCCGCGTCGCACGATGGCGTAACAGATCAATTTCCAGATCGGCCATACGGATCGTATCTTGTGGACGGGAGTGCGTCCGTCGCAACAACGATCGCACCCGCGCCAACAATTCAGAGAATGCGAACGGCTTCACCAGGTAGTCGTCGGCCCCCAGTTCGAACCCTCTTACGCGCTCGTGGACCGCGTCTCGGGCGGTCAGCAAAAGCACCTGCGTAGCTCGGTCTGCTTGTCGCAAGCGGGTAAGAACCTGCCAGCCATCGAGGCAGGGCAGCATTACGTCCAGAATGACCAGGTTGAAGTCCACATCATGAGCCAACTGCAGCCCGTCCAAACCATTTGACGCCACGTCGACCACAAACCCCGCCTCGCCCAGGCCCTTTTTCAGAAACTTTGCGGTCTTCGCTTCGTCGTCTACAACCAGAATTCTCATTCGCGATCCACGTCAGCACGAAAATGTAACAACGAACGACTTATAATCGCGAAGTGTTAACGCGTGATGGGAATGTGTTGATGGGAAATTAATTTCGCCCGTGCCTCGATGACGTCAAACAATTTCCGCAAGTTCTTGATACGCCGCTAGAGGCAGCCAATTCAAGCCGCTACATTTGCAGGATCCAGCCAACGCCCCGTGTTTGTTCACCCCACTGAAAATTGAGAGAATGAAGCTCAGTCACAAAACTTTACCTTGAGCGTTACGAATTTGTAACCAAGCCGTGAGATTCCTAGGTCGCAGAAGTGCCCGCAGATTACAGCCCCGTAATGCCGCTGATCACCTCAAGTGCAATTTTACTGTTCGAGGTCAACATGCAAGAGTTCCGCTCTTTGTTCTCTCCATCTGTCATCATTTTTACGATCCTGTCTGTTTCTTGTGCCATCCCAGGCATCGCGCAAGTCGATCGCAGCAGTTTAACCGGCACGGTTACTGATCCGTCCGGCAAGCTGCTCGGGCAAACACACATCACTGCTGTGGAGAATTCCACCCAACTGCGGCGTGAAGGGGTGTCAGATAACGTTGGAAGATATGAGATTGCTGAGCTTCCGGTGGGGAAATACACGATCAGGTTCGATCATCCCGGCTTCAAGACTCTGACCTTCGTCGATGTGCAGCAGGTGGTTGGGAGGACGCGCTCGCTGGATGCGGCCTTGGAGGTGTCAGGCGCCGAGGAGCGTGTGGAAATTTCGGTGAGTTCGGAGCTGATGGACCGCAACACTGCCGCAGTAACGGGCCTGATCGAGAGAAAGCAGGCCGACGAACTGCCACTGAATGGCCGCAACTGGGCGTCGCTGACGGCATTCGTCCCCGGCGCCATCGACACCGGGGGCAGCAACCAGCGGTCGATCCGCTTCGCTGGACGCGGGCTCGACGACAGCAACTTCACCTATGACGGTGTGGACGCGACCAACATCGCCAATCAAACGCAGCGCGCCTGGGCGCGGCTTTCCATTCCCCTGGATGCGATCGCGGAGTTCCGCGTCGATACGCTACTGGCAACCGCCGAGGAAGGCGCGACCGGCGGCGCGCAACTGGCCGTCATTTCGCCTTCGGGTACAAACCGCTACCACGGGCGTCTCTTTGAATTCTTGCGCAATAACTATTTTGACGCGCCCGAGCCCTCCTGGGCCTCCAACGGCGAATCGCAGCAGCCGCTTCGTTTGAATCAGTTCGGCGGATCGGTGGGCGGGCCCATCGTGCGCGACAAGACCTTCTTCTACCTCGCTTCTGAAGCCTACCGCCAGGTCTGGGGCTATCCGGTGAGCGGCGACGTGCCCAGCGCGGCTTTCAAGGCAACCATTCCGGCTTCCTCCCCGGTCTATGGGATCGTGAACGCCTATCCGGGAGCAGGTCCGAAAACATTTCTGACGCCCTACACGCCGGCCAACGACCCGGGCGATCCGAACTACGCGAACTACGACCTGCTGACCTGCTCATGCACGCAGACGGTCAACGAGAACTCGGCGATGCTGCGCCTCGACCAGCATTTCTCAGAGAAGACCACCGCCTTCCTGCGCTTTAATTACGACCGCTCGGTCAATACCCAACCTGTTTCAGCGGCCGCGACGGACTTGCAGCAGAGGGTGACCACCCCGGTCAATGGCATCCTCGAATTGCTGCACATCTTCAGTCCCAACCTGACCAATGAAGCCAAGTTTGGATACAACCGCGCCACCTCCAACACCTACAACTCCAGTGATACCGGCTCCATCTATCAGATTGCGATTTCCACCGGTCCTGGGCCCGGATTTGGCGCCCAGAACTACGACTACATCAGCATCTACGTGGGCAACACATTTTCCGGCATCGACAATCTAACCTGGCTTCATGGCCGGCAAACCATCAAAGCCGGTGCGGAAATCCGCCGCGTCCAATTGAACCAGCACTACGGGGAACACGGAACAGTTACGTTTTCCACGCTCGAGCAGCTGGCGGCGAATAAGGTGGCGAAAGCAAGTCTGTCGGGTGCTCTGCCGATCAACGATTTGCGCAAGTACGACATCATCGGCTACGTCCAGGACGAGTTCAAGCTGCGACCCAACTTCACCCTGAACCTGGGCGCGCGGTACACCATCTTCCAGTTATTCCACGAAGCGCACGGCAAAGCCAACCCCTTCGATTTTGACACCTGCGGGCCGCAGGGATTCTGCGGCGTAGGCGCCAGCTTCGGCCACCAGAACTATTTCGACTTCGATCCCCGCGTGGGCCTGGTCTGGTCACCGGTGCAGGACAGAAAGACGATTGTTCGCGGCGGCTTCGGGATGTATCACGAAGATGGCCAGCTCGACGATCAGAATCTGCCTGCCAAGAACGAAATTCCCTCCTACTCGGTCAAGAATGTGCACTATCCGGTCGACCCGTACTTCACCGGATCCGGAACCATCTCGCCGAATGCCGAACAGCGTGACCGCAAAGACACCTATGTTGAGCAATGGGTGGTCTCGGTGCAGCGGGAGTTGCCTGCGAACTTCGTGGGTTCGGTCTCCTACTTGGGAAGCCATGGCGTGCATCTGCTGGAAACCAACGTGGTGAACCTGATCGATCCGGCTACGGGGAAGGCGCAATATCCGGCCTTTGCTCCCGCCATCGGTTGGCGCGGCTCTATCGGCGCCAGTTCATACAATGGCCTCTCCGTGTCGATGCGGCGGCCGTTCTCGACCGGGCTCCTGGTGACGGCAAATTACGCCTATACGCACGAGATCGACAACGGCTCGAACGGTAGCGGCGACGGTGACGAGATATCACCGCAGAACGCATTTTGCCTGGCCTGTGATTGGGCCAGCGGCGCCTGGGATGCTACCCATGTGATCAATGGCAACGCGGTCTATGAGCTTCCCTTCGGCCCGGGCAAGCCGATGCTGAACCAACGCGGCATTGCCGGCGCCGTCGTGGGCAACTGGCAGCTGACCACGACGGCGCTGGCTCGCACCGGCTTTCCCGTCAATGTGCTTTTGCCCAGCAGCTACGTCGCCCCAGATGGAAACTCCGGCACGCAACGCCCTGACCTGGTTCCAGGCGTGCCTCTTACTCCGCCCGGGGGCAGCAATGTCGCACACTGGGTGAACCCTGCCGCGTTTGCTCGCCCGGCTGGAGAATTCGGCGATGCTCCGCGTAACCTCTTTCGCGGGCCGGGCACCTGGCAGATCGATATGGGCGTCGCCAAAACGTTTGCCTTCGCAGAGCGCATGCAGTTGGAATTCCGCTCCGAGTTCTACAACATCTTCAATCACCCGCAGTTAGGCCAGCCGCAGGCCACTTTCAGCCCGACGAACCCCACCGGGTTCGGCAGCATCATCAATACAGTGAACTTGAACACAGCCATCGTATCGCCCATAACCCCAGTGGGCTCGGGAACGCCGCGCGAGATCCAGTTCGCACTGCGTCTGGATTATTAATATGAAACAACGATTGTTCCTGGGTTTGCTCTCGGCGCTGCTTTTGGCCCCTACCGGGATTTGCTCGCCGGCGAACCCGAATTTCTCCGGAACATGGAAACAGAGCGGCAACGTCACTCTGCACATCGACCACCACGATCCGGATTTGACGGTGGAGACGACGATCCTGCGCGATTCCGCCCCACCCCGGCACGCGTCGCAGCACTACACTACGGACGGCAAGACTTCCATCTCCACCGGCGCCGACGGAGATGAGTTCCATACATCCATTGTTTGGAGCGGACAAAGTCTGGTCTTCTCAGTCGAGGAACACGAGGCTGGAAGAATCATTCTTTCCAGCGAAACGTGGACACTGATTGAGAACGGCGCCGCGCTCGAGAGATGCAGGGAGCGCAATGGAAGCAAACAGACAATGATCTATCTCCGCGACGCGCCCAAACCTTAAACACTCAAGAGCGGGCCCTCGCTACAAAGCCAGAGTTGCGCAGGACGCGCTTGTTGTACCGGATGGTGTTGCCTTCGAGGTCGGTGACCGAGCCGCCCGCCTCTTCCAGAATGCAGTGCGCCGCGGCTGTGTCCCACTCCATGGTAGGGCCGCTGCGCGGATAAACATCGGCGCCGCCCTCAGCAATCAGGCAAAACTTCAGCGAGCTCCCCATGACGATGCATTCGCCGCCTTTTGTTTCCTGCTCCGAAGCATGGCTGCGACTCACAACGCAGCGCGTGCTTCCGGCTGTCGTCGCAACCTTTATAGGTGTAGCGACCTCGCCGTCCATCCTGTACGAACCGGCTCCGCGAGCGGCAAAATACAACCTATCGATCACCGGGGCATACACCACTCCAAGAATGGGCCGGTCACCCTCGATCAGGGCGATGTTGACCGTGAATTCGCCCCTACGATGGAGAAACTCCTTAGTCCCATCGAGTGGATCGATCATCCAGAAATGTCGCCAAAATTTCCGCTCCTCGAACGGAACCTCCACAGACTCTTCCGAGAGGACGGGCCAACCGGGCTCTAAGCAGGCAAGCCCGGCCTGGAGAATTTGGTGAGACACAAGATCTGCCTGAGTCACCGGTGAGTGATCCAACTTGTACTCCACCTGTGGATTTGGATCCTGGTAAATCGCCAATATGGCGCGGCCCGATTCACATGCGAGAGCAGTGACGCGCGGCAACAATTCGGTCAGCCATTTACAACTGCTGGGATCGGCCATTCAAGCTCTCGCTTCCAGGAACATCATGACATGAAACAAAAAGCCCTTTCCCCGTTGAGCGGGGAAAGGGCCATTGAAGGGGAGGAAGTTTGTTCAGTCGTCCAAATCTTCACCCTTAGGTGCCGGCTTGGTAAATTCGCTCGGCGGGCGAACCGTTTTCTCGCCGGGATAGGGCCGCGTAAACCCGGTCGCCATGTACCAGTTCAGGTGGTTAACGGTTTCCGGATCTTCGGAGTCAGGCTTGGTCAGTTTACCGGCGAAGATCTGCTTCTTTTTCTCGAGCCACGCTACCTTCAGTGCCTTGACCGCAGGGCTCATCGTTTGATTGGCGGCGGTCGTCGTCGTGACACCCTGATCCAGCGGGACCTGGTTCGGCACGTGCGTCCACGGCTGGAAGTTATCCGCGGGCGGTGTGCCCTGGACGAAAGCCGTCGTCATCGGCGACGCCACCAGGTCGAACTGGTTCATGGGCGGCAAACCGAGGATTTGCTCGATCGTCCGCGTCATGTTGACCTGGGTGTAGTAGGTGTGGTCGGTTTGTCCCTTCTGCACCGCGTAAGGGCTGACGATATAGCCCGGACTGCGATGACCGTCGACGTGGTCGACGCCGTTTTGTGCGTCGTCTTCCTCCATGAAAATCGCCGACGAGGACCATACGTTACTGTGGCTGATGTAGTCGATGATGCGCCCCACGGCCAGGTCGTTATCGGCCTGTTCGGCGTCCACCGTCGGCGGCCCGCCGGTGTGATCGTCCATGACCCACAGGATGCTCAATGTCGGCACCGTACCGGCGGCGACGTCCTTGTTGAAGTCCTGCAGCCATATATCGACGCGGAACTGGTCGGGTATGCCCAGATCGAACTGCGGGAAGTTGGTGATGAGGTGGTTATACACGGCCGGGACCGAAGACTCTGCCTGGACCGTATTCTGGTAGTACAGCGTCTTCTCGGCCCCAGACTCGAAGTTCTTAGAGTCGGTGTAAAACTGGCTCCAGGTAGGCTCTTTGGTCGACCCGTTCGGCTGTTTGAACGTGTCGTTCTCGACGTATTCGCCGTAGATCTTCACCGGCAAACCCGCCGCGGATGCTTCGGAGAACAGGAAGCCCTTGTTCTGGTAGGCGAGTGCATCACCGGCGTTGCCGCCTGGATAGCTGCGGACCCAGTCAGGTGACTGGATGTCATCGGCATAGGGCGCCATGCCTTCGGTGATCCATTGATGACCGTCTGCTGACTGGCGGCTCGGGTCATAGAAGTTGTCGAAGAGGGGGAAGCGCGTCACCAACTGATGCGCGTTGGGGGTGTCCTTGCCGCCGAAGACCGCCAGCGAGCTGTCGCCATTGCCTGCAGCCACGTCGCCCAGGATCTGATCGTAGGTGCGGTTTTCACGGATGATGAGGAAGACGTGCTTGATCAGCGAGGGATCGCCGATCTTGGCCGGGATCGCGACCGCATTGGTATCCTGGGTGCCTCCCGCGGCAGACTTGATATTCTCCGTCAGATCCCAGTGGTTGTTCTCGAAGACCTGAGTCGTCATCGCCGCCAAGGTTGTGCTATTGGGCAGGGGAACGATGCTCACGGTCCCGTTGTCCTGGTGAGTGTTGTAGTCGGTGACGCCGTGGTCGGTTTCGAACGAGTAGAGCGTGCCCACGCCCTTGTCGTTGGCAACGATCAGTTTACTGTCGGCCTTGTCCAGCACCACCGAACTCGGCGCATAGGCTACCGGAATCATGCCCATGACGGCCTTCTTCCCGCTGGCGTTAAGGTTGACGACCGCGATTGCGTTGGCATTGTAAAGCGCGACGTAGGCAATGCCTGTGGAAGCATCGACGGCGATCGAGTTCGGCGCCGCGCCATAAGCTGCACCTTTTTGGCCAGGGACTTTGATCGGCAGCCGAAGGCTGATCGTCTTCTTCACCTCGTTGCGGGTTGTGTCGACGACCGAGATGGTGTCGCTGTAGGTATTGGCGACCAACAGGTAACCGCCATAGAACGCCATCCCGGTCGGGTGAAGCCCTGTCGAGATGTTAGCGGTAACCTTCATCGACGCCAGATCAACCACAGAGACGGTACCGGTAATCGCGGCGCCCACCACCGGGTCGGCGACCATTTCAGTTCCGGCGGAGTTGATCTGAAAGTCCGCCTGGGTAGCGGCCCGGCCACCCTCGTTGCTGACGTAGGCGGTCGAGCCGTCGCTGCTGATCAGGATGCTGTGCGGCGCGTTGCCTACGCGGATCTGCGTACCCTGCGTCGGCTTGCTGGCGGTCAGGTCGATCTTGGTGAGCGTGTCGTTCTGGTTCAGCAGGGCATAAGCGCTCTTGCCATCGCTTGATAATGCGAGGCCGCCGGGATAAGAGGTTTTAGGGCTATAAAACGAGCCACAGGGGTTGGCATAAGCGGCCGGTGGGCTGTTCGGAAAGCATTGGATGAAGGAACTGTTCGGCGGCACGCTTACCTGGGCGTCGTCCGTCAGCAAGCCCTCCGCAGAGACATTAGCGATGGTGACGTTACTGCTGTCCTGGCTAAAAACCAGGTACTTGCCGTCGTCCGAATAGGTTATACCGCTATAGCTGCCGCTGGCATCCGATCCGAACGGGAGATAGTTCTGCAGCACATCGCCGGTGCGGGTGTCGAACACCTCGACAGCCTGCGTCGCGCCCATGGTGAGGACGGCGCCGGTGTGCGTGGCAGCAATGGGATTCAACGCGACAGCCTTCGCGCGCACCCGGATACCGAGGTCTACTTGTGTGCCGGCCGGAGTGATGATCTGGCCACTGCTCACGACAAAAGAGCCGTCCGGCTGCGCGCCGGTGTAGTAGGTCGGGAACGGCACGGACTGTGCGAACGCCGGAATGCTCAGCCCCGTCGCCAGCAGGCCGGCGAGCGGACGCATACGGTTGATTCTCGAATTCTTTCGAGTCGTTTTTCGGGACGCTTTTCTGTACATTACTTCTTCTCCCCGGACTGGTTATCAGCACGATTTGCGAATGCCGGTCGGCATCACGAAGATGAGGAGCGCTCACTTCAGCCGATGGCTCGGGACAAGGGGCAAGCAAATGGATATGCGAATGGACAGGAGCGTGGCGGTCAGCACCCCCTCCATCGCGTCCCGAGTATCACAAAAGCTTTCTGACGGGCTGGTGACGACTACATTACGTTTTCGTAATGTGGACTCCACGTTGTTCGCGGAGTGGAATGCGCGCAGCGCAAGGATGTGTGTGGTGGAAAACTCATCCCAGAGCTTCTTAGAGGACGAGAAAAGCTTTATGACCGCGGGAGAAACGCAGGACCCTCCACTACGCTTCGCTCGGGATGACAATTCTGTTGGAGGGTCGACGACTCTTCCGCCGCATTTATCCCGCCCGCAGAACTGTCATCCCGACCGGAGCGGACCCGGATTTCCTACTTCGCAGTGCTAGCAACGACCACGTGTGCGGCTACCATAGAGAGAGCCGCATGAAACACATCAACGCCACGGGTCTCGACAGGAAATCCGGGGGAGCGCAGTGGAGGGACCTGCGGTGCGCCCTCCGGCTCTCTCAAATCCTTCATGGGTAAGCGACCGCTTCCCGTTCTGGCCCGTCTTCGATCAGCGCGCGCAGGGGCCCTAGCCAGGGCTCGTAGCGTCGCCAGCGCGCGACGGAGGTGCGATAGATCGGCTGCCGGGCCTGCCACTTGCTGGGGGTATTCACAGCCCGCGGATTGGATTCGGGCCGCAGGCAGGCGTCGTGCCATGCCAGTCCGCAGGCCGCCATGATCCTTCGGATGACTGGTTCGGGTGCGTGGGTCAGCTCCTCATAATCGACCTCGATGAAGCGATCCGCCGGCAACACGCCGCGCCAATGGTCGATGAGGCGCTGGTAGCTGTGGAAATACATGACCAGTTCGGCGCCTCCGGTTGGAAACGCCAGGGTTGGATGGAAATGAGTTTGATGGATCGACAATGCTGTGTCGACGGCAGCGCGGCGGCAATGGATGATGATGGCGCGCGGGAATGCCTTGTGGATCAGCCCGGCCCAGAGGAAGTTGAACGGCATTTTGTCAGTCACTCGAGCCGCCTTGGGTGCGATCGCGCGTAGCACGCGGAGATAATCCGCCGCTGCCTTGGTAAAGAACGGCGTCTCTACGTCGGGTGCGCCGGAGCTGTGCCAAGTCGCCCCGCGCTCGTTCCAGAAATGCAACTCGCCGCCGGCCGCGGCTTGGGGATGGTTGGAGATGATTTGTTCGACGAGTGTTGTGCCGGAGCGCGGCATGCCGAGGATGAGTACCGGCGTCGCATTGGAGCTGCCGGCTTCGTGTGCGCCCGCGATCCATTCGGGTGTGCAGCGGGCAATCAGGCGGTCGACCTCAATGGCGAACGCGTCCGAGTCGAAAGACAAAGTGAGCCGGCGCACGGAGTCCGCGGCATCGAAATGTTGCATGGCGAGGGCGTAGTCGCCAAGATCATCCGCTGCCTTGCCGAGGGCGAGGTGCAGGCGCACGCGTTGGGCCGCTTCCAGTCCCGGCGTGGCGAGCGCAGCTTCCATCCTTTGCAGCAGATCGTCGTCATCGCTCGTGACCGGCCGGCACCGAACTAGATCGTAATAGCATCCTGCCAGCAAGGGCGCGATCGCGATCGCGCGTTCGAAGCATGCGCGGGCCTCGTCGAAACGGCCGCACTCAGCGAGCAGATTACCCAGCAGATCATGCGCCATGGCATTGTTCGGATCGCGCGCCACGGTTCGTCGCAGCACCTGTTCGGCTTCCTGATTGCGGTCCTCGGTCAGCAGTGCCCGAGCGCTGCCCAGGCGGCCGAAGCTGGTGTTGCCTCCGGTCGCCGCCGCACGGCGGAAACAACCAATCGCTTCCTCACGATGGCCCAGCGTGTAGACCAGGGCGCCGGCGCGGAACCACGCCTCGGTCAGAGCAGGGAGAAGCTGAGTGGCGCGGTCGTAGGCAACGATGGCCCCGCCGGTGTCGCCCGACTTCTCCAGGGCGATTCCCAGGCGGAAGTATGCATCGCCGTAGCGTGGGTTGCCGGTGATCGCCAACTGGAATGCAGCGACGGCATCCGCGATGCGGCCGACCTCGAGGCAGGCGAGACCGAGATCGTGCTGGATGATGGAATTGGAAGGCTGCAGCAGCGCTGCCTGGCGCAACGGCGCGATAGCATCGGCCGGCTTTCCTGCCTTGAGCAACTGAGTCGCTAGCGCAAGCAGAGGCGCCACTTTCTGCGACGTGGCTGTGTCTGGAGACGGCGGCATGACGGGAACCCTCACCTGGGAGCGCTGGAGCGTGGCGATCGAAACCGCCGGCACATTGCGTCCATCATAACCAAGGCATTCCGTATTCGATCCAGAGCTACGGCAAGCCTGAGCAAATCGCTCCGAGGTCTGCTAATCTTCTCGGTAGTGGCGCTAACCTGAAGTGGAGGGTGATGCGATGCGACTGG
Organism: uncultured Acidobacteriaceae bacterium; assembly: GCA_963826875.1. Taxonomy (GTDB): domain Bacteria; phylum Acidobacteriota; class Terriglobia; order Terriglobales; family Acidobacteriaceae; genus PALSA-350. The sequence continues at coordinate 538,227 of CAWGYP010000011.1, forward strand.
CGATCCTCGCTTTGTTTATGTGTGCAGGTCCCATGGCAATCTGCCAGTCAACCCCACCACCACCGGCGAACTCTGAAAAGCCGCAGGGACAACCCATCACTCAACCCTGGGCCGATTTCAGCAAACTCCCACCAAACTGGCTCTCAACGCCAACCACCCCGATCCAATCCGATCCAGGAGTCTCGCCGGGCCGGAACAATCGGCAACGTGATTGGAGAATCAACCCTCAGCAACCACTGTCGGGGAGCGGCTGGAGGGCGTTGATCGTCCAGAACGACCATCCGAATCCTCAACTGCCGAATGCAAACGTGGAGCCGATTCCCACACAGTGGCCCAATGCGATCGTGGAAGCGATTCCCACTCAGTGGCCGCACTCCAAACTGTTGCCGATCGCACCAAGTCCAACGCGTCCGTGATGCTGCAGGCTCCCGCGTCGGGCGATTTTAGATAAGGCTTGTCCTTGACAAGCACCATAAGCCGGCACCTGTTCGAACTTCCTTACCGATTGTCTGCTGCACAAGCCTGAGCGGCCCCGGCGAACAGCTTCGCGGCGTTCGCAGCAATTTCGGGTGATGCCATTGGTAAGGCGATCGAAGACACTCTGGAATCGATATCCTGGATGCCATCAACGGTTCTCGTCTCACCAATCTCGTGGTCTCGCGATGTGATCCGAACCCAAGAAAGATGGCATGAGAGGTCCTCTTCGCAGCGAAAACTTGTGTTGATGGCAAATTGTGCAGGGATCGCGCGAAAATCGTGGATTTCATCGGCATTTAGTTTGCCCAGGCTGAACCGATATTCATAAACCGTATCGTCCGTCAGGTCGCCCGTCTGCTCAATATGAACTCGGCCCAGTGCGCTTTTGTGCAGGATAGCTCCCGAATACCGGTCTTCGACGGCGACTCGAGTGTCCACTTCGCAGCCGTCTAATTTGAAAAAGTGGATGCCAGTGTAAAGAGTGCCCGTGTAGGACACCTTTTCGTGCTGATCGTCGATGTAGGACTGCGAATACGTCAACACTGCGCCGCGCTGTCGTTCAGAAGCGACAAAGTCTAGCAGTGCACCGCCTTCCGGAAGGACTTGCGACCACAACTGCTTGGGAAACAAAAAGATCATGATCGCAAGCATGAACACCAAACGCCTAGGTGGAAGAGAGACCATATTGCTCATCGCGAATTCCCGGACGGCGAAGACAGGATTCAAAAATATTACAACCGCTTCCATGCTCGCCTCAGGATGTCCCGTTCACCACAGCCAGCTTGCGACGCCAACGACTGGAGCCTAAGCTCAGAGGAGATACGGCGACAGGATAGAGATTCCTCAACAAAGGAATTCCATCGAACTCACTGAAGCGGGATGTAGTGGATGGCATCACAGAGCTTGCGCGTCCTATCTGCGATGAATTCATCGAGTGAGAGCTCGGCGCACATTATCGATTCCCCAATCACTTCCTATGCGTTGATGAAGAAACAGCGCGCAAGCATGGTTACCAAAGAAATCCTCTTACCCTCAGTCTCGACGCCGCCCAAAAACCGTACTACTGTGAAACTAAGCTCCAAACGACAGGGCCGTCTTGCCACGGCGACCCTGCTTGGCGTTGCACCGGTGCGCCTAGCCCGTGCATCTGCCGCCAACCACTGGGAAAGCATCAGCGCTTGCCGGCATGATGTCCTCGGTGTAGCAAACGGTAAAGTGACATTCGAAGTGACGAATTACGTCTGTTCGTAGCATTCCTGCGCCCCTGCGATGGCGCGCCGGCGGAGAGCAGAAATCAACACCATGACCAGGGTGCGCTCAGTGCGTCCTCTTGATTGAGCAGTTTTGACAACTTGAAAAACACCGCACCCCGGAGCCCAGGTCAGGAGACACGGGGTAGGCAGAAAGATCGTCCCGTCTTTGGGGGGAATGCCGTGCCCACACTGGACTTACTTCGCTTAGTTCGCTTTTTTCACTTTTCTACAAGCACAGATAGCAAGCAGGGGGGCTTTTATCGCTTTTATCGCTTTTTTCGCACTTTTTTGCAATTCGTGACCAGGCGCGAGGGTTATACGGCGACGGCCCATCTCGCCGCTTACGACCGGGGGGCAGATCATCGCGGCTGCTCGCCCCGGGAGAGCGACCACCTGGCCAGCAGGCAAGATGCTCAAATAAATAATTAAAAAATTTGGACACCTTGATAAAACAAAGGACTTAGCTCTCTCAGGGGAATTCGTGACTCTCCCCCAATCCATCCCCACTGTGTTGAGAGCAGTGCTGAGCCCCGGACACAATTGATCGCCCCGCGCGTCGGCTTGAAGGACTTCGAAGCGCTGGGAGTGCGATCGGAATTCACCGGGAACGGCTGGCTCATGGAAGCTGGCAGCACGCCGCCGGGGGCCTAAGCTGAATCGGCGGCCCAGATCGCGCGAATGGTCTCTTCATCTCCCATCCCATCGGGGACAGCAGCACTTGGATTGTTGGCGTGATACCACGGCCTTCTTCCGGAGTAAGGTTTCGCCCCGCCGCTGCCCCGTAATCCAACAAGTCCCTTCGCAAAAAGAAAAACAGAAGCTGGTTGCTCGCATTAAACGGATTCGCGGGCAGGTCGACTCGATCGAGCGCTCCCTCACCAATGATGATGACTGCGCGGATATTCTCATGCTCCTGGCGAACGTGCGCGGTGGCATCAACAGTCTCATGGCCGAAGTGCTCGAAGACCACATTCGTCTGCACCTGCTCTCCTCCGATAAGAACTCCCCTCCGCCGGACGAGCTTGCGGAAGACCTGATCGATCTTGTCAGGGCGTACCTCAAGTAAAGGAAATGGCCGCGGTGCTCGCCGAAGCGCCGCGGCCTCTGACAATCACGGTTCTGGACCGTTTATTGGGGCAACTCTTTGCCAGACTGTTCCGCCACCATGTAGGCCGCGTACCAGTCTGCCCAGTTCGCGTCGCGCTGCCCGGTGCGCTTCTCGTGCTCGCCATGGGCGGCCTCCGCACGCCGAAACGCACTCGCCAGATCGCTCGCCGATGCGAAGCTCGTCGCCGTGGCGTCGATGCGGCCAGGCAGCCGCGTCGTGAGTTCCTGGAACAGCCAGCCGTTCCCATCCGGATCGCTGAACGAGGCGAACGAGCGGTAGCTGCGATGCTCGGGATCAGGACCATTGACCCGGATTCGCCCAAACAGGTAGGGCGCGTCCGGGCCAGCGAAGCTGTCGCCGGCGCCGTGGAACACCTCGCTGACCTTAACGCCGCGACGAAGCAGATTGTCCCGAGCGGCCCCGATGTCAGCGACGATCAAATACAGGCCCTGAGCGGAGCCGGGAGCCGCCGCGGTGACGTTCTTGCCGAAGATGACCGAGCATCCGGAGCCAGGTGGCGTGAACTGAGTCACGCGAAAGTCTTTACCGTTATCGTAGTCGGCGTCGAGCCGCCACCCGAGCCTGCTGTAGAACTCCTTCGCGCGGTCGACATCGGAGACGGGGATAACGATGATTTCGATCTTCATGTCAACTCTCGCGACGCTTGCCTGGCTGGCGTCGCGCGGTTTGGACTTCATCCGTTACATTTGCCATGTTCTTTCCTCCTTTGCGTTGCACTGAATCGAAAGCCATGATTGTAGATGCCGGCGCCAACCAACAGAGCTCATCTTTGTGCGGGCCATTTGTGTGAAAAACGTCTGGGTTGGAAACGAACCTCAGGTTCCCCAAAATCATACCGCTCACAAGGCAGGGCAAGGTTAAAAATGCTCGCCTCGAAGGAGCAGCTAAAAGAGCAGCTTGAGGGCTTGGCGGGATGAATCTCTTCATGAAATACTCATCGCGCCCGATCACATACTCGAGAAAAGAACCGATGCCATACGACTTCGATCTTGCCTACAAACCGCCCGCTCCACTGCGTACAGACTTCAAAATTGGAGTGGTAGGCGCCGGTTTCATCGTGCGCGACATTCAACTGGTCGCCTATCGCAATGCTGGTTACCACGTTGTGGGTATCGCCTCACGCTCGGCTGAAGTGGCTCGGGATGTGGCTGCCCGCAGGGGAATCCCGCGGGCGTATGAATCGATCTCCTCTCTGTTAGAAGATCCTTTGATCGAGGTACTGGACATCGCTGTGCCTCCGGATCAGCAACTGAAGATCGTAAAAGAGGCGGTGATGCATGCGGATCACATCAAGGGCATCCTGTGCCAAAAGCCTCTGGCCGTGACATTGGGTGACGCGCAGGAGATCGTCCGTCTTTGCGAGGATGCTGGTGTAAAGCTCGCGGTAAACCAGAATATGCGCTATGACCAGTCAATCCGCGCGCTTAAGACGCTCTTGGTCAGAGGCGAGCTCGGTGAGCCCGTGTTGGCAACGATCGAAATGCGAGCAGTACCCCATTGGCAGGACTGGCTTACCGGCTACAACCGTTTGTCATTGCTGAATGTCAGCATTCATCACCTGGACTGCTTCCGCTTTCTGTTCGGCGACCCGGAAAGCATTTTCGTCAGCGCACGCAGGGATCCTCGCATCCGATCCGGGCACGCGGATGGCATTTGCCTCTACAATCTTGAGTACACAAATGGACTTCTTGCCGCGGCATGGGACGACGTCTGGGCCGGGCCCGACTTTGTGGTGAAGGACTGTTATATTCGCTGGCGTGTCGAGGGCACCGAGGGCGTCGCGCAAGGCACGGTGGGATGGCCCAGTTATCCTAACGTGCAACCCAGCACTATTAATTTCACCACCAGGCGCCAGCCAGGGTATGTGCTATCGCCGCGTTGGAAAGAAGTTTGGTTTCCGGATGCCTTCGAAGGAACCATGGGGCAACTGCTGGACAGTCTCGCCCGCGGAGCGGAACCGGAGATCAGTGGACGGGACAATCTGGGCACCATGGCTCTGATGGAAGCTGCGTACCTTTCGTTGGAAGAAAGGCGTCTCGTCACGGTTCGCGAGGTCCTTCAGCCGGCGAAAGAGCGCAAGAAAGCGTAATCGGTCTTGGCTGCTTCCATCTGCGACATGCGCGAGTAAGGCCCAAACTGCTCAACGAAGACATGCTCGATGCCATGTCCCCTGGCTGCGGCAAAGATTGGCTTATAGTCCACGATGCCCGTACCAAGCTCTGTTCCGGCACTGGTGAGCGGGCTAACCGGTAGGCCGCTCCTGGGCGCCAGATAGTCGCTCATATGCAGCATCTTGATACGCCCCGGATACTTGGTCAGAAAATCGCTCGGCTTGTATCCGGCAACGGTCGCCCATCCGCAGTCGAGCTCAAACTTCACCAGTGCCGGATCAGTGTGCTGCAGCAGATAGTCATAGCCAGGCTTACCGTCCATGGGAGCGAACTCCATAGTGTGGTTGTGGGAGGCGTAGGTGAGGCCAGCCTTTTTGGCTGCTGCGCCGACGGTGTTCAACACAGCTGCCAGCTTCTTGAATTGGTCGGGCGTCAGCGGGGCCAATATCTGCTGCATGCGTTGTTGTGACGGAGCCTCGCCCGAAGCAGGGGGTTGGGCCGGCATGATCATCATCCCTGGCACGGAGCAAGTCGCATAGGTACAGCCCAGGGCATTGGCATCGTCGAACGTCTTTTGCAGGTTATCGAGATTGAATTCCAGGTGCGCGCTGGGGCACTTCAGGCCGTTGTCGTCCAGAGCTTTGCGAAACTCTGATGCCGTCTTGAGTGACCCAAAGCCAGCGGGCTCCACTTCCTTATAACCGATGGCCGCAATCTGTTTGAGGGTGCCGGGTGCGTCCTGCCCAAGGTCGGTGCGGACGGTGTAAAGTTCAATCCCCGGCGGCAGGCCGAGGGGATAAGCCCAGGCACTGTGGGGAACCGCCGAGGTTACCAATGCTCCTGCTGCCAGACTACCGGCCTGAACCAGAAACTGCCTTCGAGAGACTCCACCCTTTCGGTTTACCAAGTCAATCTCCTGTAGCACGGGTACCGCTTTAGAATTCGTCGTAAGCAATGTGGTGTGCAGGGACACCGATCTCGGCGAGCATCCTGGTGCAGGCCTTGATCATCATCGGCGGACCGCAGAGATAATATTCGGCGCCTTCCGGGTTGGCGTGCTCGCGTAAGTATTTTTCCAGGACCACTTCGTGGATGAAACCCAGGTGGCCGGTCCAGTTGTCCTCGGGCAGCGGCGACGAGAGCGCAATGTGGAAAGCGAAGTTGTGGTGCGCGCTCGCCAGGCTCTGGAAGTAGTCTTCGTAAAATATCTCCTGCTTTGAACGCGCGCCGTACCAGAAGGTCACCTTGCGCGCGGTTTGCTCGGTCTCGAGCAAGTGCGAGAGATGGGCGCGGAGCGGAGCCATACCGGCTCCCCCGCCGATATAAACCATTTCCCGCTGCGTGGGCTTGACATGGAAATCGCCGAAGGGGCCGATGGCGGAGACGATGTCGCCGGGTTTGAGGTGAAAGACGTAACTGGAACCCACGCCGGGAGCACAGTCCTGGCCAGGCGGTGGTGTCGCGATGCGGACGTTGAAGCGTAGCGTGCGCTCAGTCTGCTGATTGCTGGCGAAGGAGTAGTTGTTGCGGCGGCCGGTCTCCGGGTTGCGCGCGACGAAATCGAAGACGTGCTGGTTTTCCCAGACCGTAGCAAAGGGCTCGGGAATGTCAAAGTCACGGAAGCGAATCGCGTCGTAAGCCGGGATGTCAAGCTGCAGATAATCGCCCGGGGTAAAGGCGATGGTTTCGTTCGTATCCAGAGGATCGAGAACGAGTTCTTTGATGAAGGTGGCGACGTTCAGATTGCTGACGACGCGGAATCTGGAGGTCTTCTGGGTGCGGGCTCCGGCGCCGCCGGCTCGGACGACGTTGAGGCGGAGCCGTCCGTTGCGCTCTTCGATTGGATACGTGGCGAGGCCGCGGCAGACGGGGGCGCGCGCGGGCGAGCCGTCGAGCAGGTGGAAGCGGCCGTTGTGCTTGGAACACTCGATGATCTTTCCCTTCACCAGGCCATCGGAAAGGTGGGTGTTGCCGTGGGTGCACACGCCGTCGGTGGCGTAAAGCTGGCCCTCCTCATCGCGATAGAGCGCATATGTTTTCTTGCCTTGATCGAAGCGGACGACGTCGGCGCGACGCAGACCGGCGGCAGGGCAAACGTCAATCCAGCCTTCCGCGTTGGGCTGCGCAGCCGAGCAATAGAAGCCTTCCTTCAACCGCGGTCTGGGCTCAGGGAGCCGCCGTTTCACGTGATACGCGGGATCCTTGACCTGGCGGAGAATCGTAGGCGCGATTTCACGCCAGGCGGAAAACAGGCTGGGATACGGTGTGGGGCAATCGTCCTTGACGGCAGCATGTAACTTCGGCAGCGCGTGATAGGGCACCAGCGGAAACATGTGGTGCTCCACGTGGTAGTTCATATTCCAGTACAGATACCGGTGGATCGGATTCATGTACACCGTGCGGCAATTGAGACGGTGGTCGAGCACGTTCTCGGCCAGGCCCGCGTGCTGGGTGAGACCGTAAGTTACCAGGAGCCAGGTGCCGAACAGGTTGGCAAAACCGACGAACATCAGTGGAAGGATGCTGCGGGTATACAGGGAAAGTCCAATGACAACGGCATAAATGACAACATAAACGCGCGCTCGGCGATAGACCTTGGGAAACTCCATCTGAGGGATATAGGTTTTTTCATCCGCGGACATGCGGCCAATGGAGTGCAGCAGCATGTGGCCGAAAAACTTTGGATACACGCGGAGATTGAAAAAAGACATGATGATCGACTTCACGTCCGGTGGACGAGGGACGGCAATCTCCGGGTCGCGGCCAACGACGATGGTATCGCTGTGATGACGCGTGTGGCTCCAACGCCAGACGGTGGACTCACGCATGACCATGAACGACGCAATTTCGTAAAGCGCGGTGTTCATCCAGTCGGTCTTGAATGCCGTACCGTGGCCTGCCTCATGCCAGCGCGAATCGGAAGTCGAAGCGTAGAGCACGCAGTAGAGCAGATAGGGGATGATGGCCCACCAGCTTCCCCAGAGGCGATAGGTGGCAAAACCAAAGCCAAAGATGAGGCGCAAACCAGAGAATGGTGTCGCGGATCGCGGGTCCATCGCGGCGCTCCAGCAGGCTGCGCATGGTCTCACGGGGAACGGCCGATTGATACCAGTCCGCCTCGGCAAGTCCTCTCTCCACAGCCAGAGTCGAGTTCAACCCGGTGAGACTGTAGTCGAGCTTGACCGGAGGTTGAGTGAGGATGTTAGTGTCGTGGCCCATATTTCATCCGCGCAATCCGTTGAGACGCATCAGGCGATCGGTTTCCCGATAAGCTTCTTCCACCCATTCCACGATGCGCGCTGGATCGGGCGAGTATTCCAATTCGATCGAGATCGCTCCGTCCATCTGGAGTTCCTTGATCGCCTGCAGATAGGGCGTGAATTTCACGATGCCCCTTCCGGGAGGAAGATCGCCGTGGACTTTGCCGTCGCAGTCGCTGATGTGAACGTGAATGGCCTTGTTCTTCAGCCGGAGAAGGGAATCGGGGCCACTATCGGAGAGGACCAGGTGGCTGACGTCGATATTCGCCCGCACCCGGGGGTGGGCACACTCGTCGATGAAGCGCACCATCTCGTCCACATTGTTCAGCAGGCTCAGCCGGAAAGGCTCGAGTTCGAGCGCAATATCCACGTTCTTGTGCTCGGCGTAATCGCCCAGAATGCGGCAAGTCGCCAGCGCCCATCCCCATTGATCTTTGGCGGGGATAACTTCGCGCTGCCACAGGTACTCGCCCAGGACCAGCACGATGTTTCTGGCTCCGAACTCGGCCGCGAGATCGATGAACGTCTTGCAGCGGGTGACATGGAACTCGCGAACGGGGTCATTAAAATCGATAAGACCGGTGGCAACGACCGGCAGTGACACAATGGGAAGATTCTCTTTCTCGCAGGTGCGGGCGATGGTGCGCTTTTCCTGACGCGAAATCGTCATCGCTTCGGTGAAGATGTCGACGCAATCGAAGCCGATACGCGCGATATGTTGCAGGCCTGCAGCGGTATCCACACCAGCCTGGCCGAAGGCGCTATTAATGATGCCCAGTTTCATAGCATCTGTACACTACTCGTAAGCACTGAATAATGTCTTCTCGACAGGTGCCCAAAAGTTATCATATCTTGTCCACATGCTGGAGGATCTGAAGCTCGGGGCACGTTACGACGGGTTTCTCTATCTCGTGGAATCCACCAGAAATCCGCCCAAACTCAAGAGCCATCACCATATCGAGCTGGAGTTGAACCTGGTCGTGCAAGGGACGATCACGTATGTCGTGAACGGGCGCCGGTTTACCTTTCAACCAAGAACCTTGCTATGGCTCTTTCCCGAGCAGGAGCATCAGTTGGTGGATCGTTCGGATAATGCGCAGTGTTACGTATCCGTCTTCAAGCCTTCCCTGATCAACAAGTCCTGCCGCACAGAGGCCTATGAGGGTTTGAAGCGCAAGAAGCATGATCGGGAGGGTGTTTTGAACACTCTGCTTGAGCCGGATTCCTTCGACCTGATACGCAAGACAATGGATTCTCTGATGCAGGGTTCCTTAGATCCGAACTTGCTCAACCGCGAAGCCGGCTTCGGCTCTGGGTTCGACGTTTTCTTTCCAACACGGCGATCCGGACGGGTTGAATGCCGGACTGCACCACCTGCTGCTGCTGTGCTGGCGCATCCAGCGCACAGGGAGAGTCTTAGGGGATGCTGTACACCTCCATCCGGCTGTGCGACGTGCACTCAAAGTCTTGAGCGAGGGAGATTGGAACCGGGATCTTGGGCAACTGGCAAAGGCCTGCGGGGTGAGCGAATCGTACCTGAGCCGGACCTTCCGCCGGCAGGTCGGTGTTCCTTTGAGCCGCTACCGTAATTCGTTGCGGCTGTCCCGTTTTTGGGAGCGGTACCGGCAGGCGGATCCAAAGACTTTGGCAGAAGCGGTGTATGCCGCAGGCTTCGGCAGCTATGCTCAGTTCTACAAGGTCTTCACGCAGGTCTACGGGTGTGGCCCGAGGGCATCCCTGGCGCCTAGGCCGCACAGCTCGATCACGTTCTTCAGGAGATGTTCGGTGACTGAAGATTACCCGTCGTAAATTTCTCGGCTCTGCCATGGCTGCCGGCTTATGCTCTCGACTGGACTTCGCCCAACAAGAGAAGCTGCGCATTGGCGTGACTGACTGGAACCTGCACCTGGGCGCCAACCCGGAGGCGGTTCCGATGGCGGCCAACCTCGGGTTTGAAGGGGTACAGATCTCCTTCGGACGAACGCTCGTGGATGGCAGGATGCCCGCGGACAATCCGGAAGTGATTGCGCGCTACCTCACCCTTTCCAGGCAATACAAAATTCCGATTGACGGAACCTGCGTCGACAAACTGCATGACAATGGTCTGAAAAGCGACCCACTGGCCCCCAAGTGGGTACTCGATTCCATTCGACTGACCAAAGCCTTGGACACGAAAGTGCTTCTGCTGCCTTTCTTTGGCCGCTGGGCTCTGCAGACGAAACAGGAGATGGACTACGTTGGCGATGCGCTGCGAGAGCTGGCCGCCGAAGCGACCAAAGCGGGGGTGATCCTGGGCCTGGAGGATACGATCTCTGCCGAGGACAACGTCCGCATCATGGAGCGGATCGCAGTCCCCAAGCGTACTGGTGTATTACGACGTAGGGAACTCCACGGTGGCCGGGTTCGATCCGGTGAAGGAGATCCGCTGGCTCGGAAAAGACAGGATTTGCCAATTCCACCTTAAGGACAATCCGCACTATCTCGGGGAAGGAAGTATTCAGTTTTTGCCCATCATGCGGGCGATTCGGGATATACAGTTTTCCGGCTATGCCAACCTGGAGAGCGATGCGCCTACGAAACAACTGGAAGCGGACATGCGCAGGAACCTGGCTTTCATTCGCAACGTCATGGCGCAATCCTGACGGGCGAGGATTCGTCTGCAGTCTGCAACGCGAAACGTCCCAGTTGGCGAAACGTATCACGCAACTCCTCGGGGCGGTAGATCACGATCCGCCGTCCCATGCTGAGCAGCATGGCTGCAAACATTTCCAGCCGATCGCGCCCGCAGCGCAGACGCGTGCCGCCTTCCTGCGTCTCTGTTGCCACTCTCCAAGGCGCAAAGGTATGTTCGGCCTCCTCGATGGGCATGTCGATCCAGACATCGATCTGGTAGTCCGACTGGATGAACGGCATGCGGCCCTGGAGATAGGAGCGCGGATCGAAATTGGCGGGCCGGCGGAAGGTGGCAGCGCAAAGCTCCAGGTCCGTGGCGCGATCGAGGCGGAAGGTGCGCAGCGCTCTTCGCGACAGGCAATGGCCGATCAGGTACCAGCGCCCGTCGGCGTGCATCACCGCGTAGGGTTCGATCTGGCGGCGTGAGGCGGTACCGTCATGGGAGCGATACGCAAAGCGGATCCGTTTGCCGGTGCGGATTGCGGAGGCGGCGCGGATAAGGTGCTCCACCGAGGTCGAAACCACCCACGGACCGGGCTCGATGGCTACCACATCTTCCACGGTCCGGATGCTCTCGCGCAAAGCTTCGGGCAGGACTCGTCCCAGCTTGGCCAACGCCCCCTCTGTGGCGGGTGCAAACGCCGATAAGCCGATCTGCCGCAGCGCCCGCAGCCCGAGAGAGAGCGCGAACGCCTCTTCGTTGGTCAGCAGCAGCGGTGGCAGCCGAAAACCAGCGCGTAGACGATAGGCCCCGCCGACACCCCGTGAAGAGTCAATGGGAATGCTCAGATCCTTGAGGCGAACAATGTAGCGCTGCACGGTGCGCAGATCTACCTCCAGGCGCTCTGCCAGTTCTGCTCCGGTCACATGGTCACGTGCCTGGAGGATTTCGAGGACCATGAGCACCCGCATGATGGGGTCGTACATACAAATCGATCCTTCCTCTAATTTACGACAGAATCTGTCGGGAATCCGCCGTAGTCTCAGGAACGAGGTCCTGAAGGGCCACATGGAGGATGGAAATGGCAACTGAGACGACACCAATGAACGTGCTGACAACAGATGCTCTGTTGAATAACTGGCAAGGACACAGACGGCTGACGCGCAGGACGATCGACGCTTTTCCGGAAGACAAGCTTTTTCAGTTTTCGGTGGGCGGCATGCGGCCTTTTGCCGAGATGGCTTGGGAGTTCATTCGCATGGCTGTGCCGATCGTGGAGGGCGTGTCGACCGGGAAATGGGAAGAGTTCAAAGCCGAGAAGCCAACCAGCAAAAGCGAACTTCTCCGCCTATGGGATGAGCAGACCACTGAGCTGAACAAGAAGTTCCCAAAGATTCCATCCCACCGGTTCAGCGAAGTGGACAAGGCGTTCGGCCAGTGGGAAGGCCCCGGGCTGGCGACGATTCAGTACGCCATCGACAATGAGATACATCATCGCGGTCAGGGATACGTGTATCTGCGGGCGCTTGGCATCGAGCCGCCGCCGTTCTGGGAGCGTGCCTGACGGCCTTTGGAAAACGGCTGCCGTTCCGGAAACGGCAGCCAAGACATTTCCACGAGAGATCTCTGTGTGGATGCTCTCTCGTGGAACTCGAATTTCTTACCCCGCGGCGGACGACGACCCATATATGAGACATTTGAGCCTTGGGCCACGGTCTTGCTATAAGTGACATCTGATGCAACCAAGACGTCGCTGTGGGGTTTGAACAACTATGGCCGGGAGCGCTACGAACCAGATCACGGGCGACGACATCATTTCCGAGCTGATCCGGAATGCCGATGCCGGGTGGTTCAAGGTTCGTTACACCGTTCTGGTGCCCTGCATCTTCAACGTATATCTGCATCCACGCGACTACGAACTCACCCAGCCCGTCGCCGATCTCATTCGAGAAGAAGCGGTCCGTGCTCTCAAGGAGCACCTCTCGGAGCTCAACAAACCCCGCACGGCACGCAAGCGCTTCGGTTCAGCCGGCGAACCCCGTCCTGAATACAAGATTCTTGAGAAGCAGTGGTTGATCCAGTTCCACTCGGACCAGGAGGAGCGGCTCCGGCCCGGCGAGATCGAGATCTACTCGGAGTTGGGCAGCGCTCGTCCAAAGGACTTCGGCGCCGGCGCAATGACGACCTTCATCACGCGACACAATGCCGGAAATAACGAGGGCGCTGATTCCCACGCTCCTGCAAAGGCGGTTCTGGCAAGGGTGCGCTATCGGGATTCTGGAATGGACAAAACCTTTGTGATGACCAGCGAAGAGATTGTGATTGGCAGGGGCGGAAAAGCTGTCTGGGTGGATCTGAAGCTCGAGGGTCCCGCCGATGTGTCCCGCGAACACTGCCGCATCCGGCGCGATCAGAAAACAGGGACCTTCTTCATCAGAGATCTCAGTCAATTCGGAACCACCGTGAACGGTACTTCCATTCCCAAGAGTGTGGAGCAAGCGGAAGGCGGAGAAAAGGTCGATCGCAACCGCGAGGCGCCATTGCCGTCGCCTGCGAAGATCACGCTCGCCGATGTGTGTACGTTGGAATTTGAGGCGGAGCCTTGACCTCCACTCTGTTCTGGCTCCGCATTCCGTTTCTTCTCGCATTGATCGCCATCGTGGGTTTCCTGGTGTGGGCGTTCGTGCGCCGCAGAGACTAACCCATGTTTGCCACTTCGCAACTGCTGGTTGGCGGCCATTCCGACGTAGGGCGGAAGCGAGCCGAGAACGAAGATCGCTACTTCATCGATGCGCAACGCGGCATTTTTCTGGTTGTGGATGGACTCGGTGGGCATGCTGCGGGAGAGCGCGCCGCCGAGATTGCAGTGGACATCATCTCCACCCGGCTCTCCCGCCGCACTGGCGCCAGCGATAAGCGCATCCAGGAAGCATTCGCGCTGGCCAGCACCGAGATCTTCGAGGCCGCATCCCAACACCCTGAATGGGCGGGAATGGCCTGCGTCGCCACAGTCGCTTTAATCGAGCAGGACCAGGTTACCGTCGGGCACGTCGGCGACTCGAGGCTCTATCTTCTTACTCCAGGAAAGATGGAGAAGATCACCCGAGACCATTCCCCGGTAGGTGAGTTGGAAGACTCGCAAAAACTGAGCGAAGATGCTGCCATGCGCCACCCGCGCAGAAGCGAGGTGTACCGGGATCTCGGAAGTACGGCTCACACTCCCAACGATACGGACTTCGTCGAGGTCCATTCTTTCGCTCTGCCACAGCCGGCGGCGCTGCTGCTCTGTTCTGACGGCCTTACCGATCAGCTGACAGCTGCTGATATCCGGCACCTGATCGAGAGCCACGCAGGAGACCCGGAGAAGGCAGCTCGCGCACTGGTCGCAGCTGCCAATGAAGCCGGGGGCAAGGACAACGTCACGGTGGTATTGGTCGAAACAGACGACTATGCGGGAGTATCCGCTACCGCAGGACCCGGTCAGAGTGCTGACATCTACTCTTCTCGCTGGACTTGGTTTCTACTCGGCCTTCTCGCGGCTTCCGCCGTGTTCCTGGCAGCGCGGCCTTACTGGGCGCACTCCACATCCGGACTAAAGCTTCGGTTTGGGGTGGTGCGCTCGCCACAAAGCTGGACGGTCGGTCCGGATGCCATCCCTACCATCGGTGCTGCGCTGGACCGGGCGCGGGCTGGAGATACCATTGAGGTAAGTCCTGGCGAGTATCACGAAGATGTCCATCTGCGGAACGGTATTTCTGTGGTGAGCACGGCGCTCCACGGCGCCCGGATCCTTTCGCCCGATGTGGCGGTGCTGGCGGAGGGCATCCACGACGCACGTTTCGCTGGTTTTGACATCGCCGGTCCAGGGAGAGTGGGCATTCGTATTGCGAACTCCGATCTTCACGTTACCGACGTGCGGGTGAGCGGTATGCAAAATGCCGGTATCGAGATTACCGGCAAGGGTGAACCTGTGGTTCAGGCTTCTGAGATTGCCGATAACCCGGGTGCGGGAGTTTCAGTTCGTGAAAACGCTCGCCCCCGCCTGGAACACAACCTCATCCGACATAATGGACATGGCCCCGCGATGCTACCCGGTATCCTTATCGAAGGTGCAGCCGCTCCTATCCTCTTCGGCAACATCATCGAAGAGAGCGGAGCAGAGCAGATATGGGTCTCGCCGTCGTTTCACGCGGACAGTCTGCTGACGGACAACGTGGTGGCTCCCGAGATGCGGGACAACAGTCGTCAGGTGAAGGTAACGAGGCCGTGAGTCAAGACGCCGTGACCGGGGAAACAGCAGGCCGCTTCACCCTTTACCGGAAGTTACCGGCCGGCGGCATGGGGCGCGTCTTTGAAGCGGAGGATCCAGTTGGTCCACGCCGGGTGGCGTTGAAACTCATCGATCTGGGCACCGATCCGGATAGCCTTCAGATCGTGAGCGCAGAACGGCTCGGGGCGGAGTTGCAAACGCGGCTCTGCGCGGTCGACAAACGCGTCACCGCGATCTATGAGTGCGGCGAAATGCCGCGCTACTTCTACATTGTGATGGAGTACGTCGATGGCCGCGATCTGTCAGAGCTGTATGAGGGGTCCGGTCTCGAACCGATGCTGGCCGCGCGCATCACGCAGGATGTTCTCGAGGTTCTGGATCATGCTCATAATTTTTCGACCACTCTGGATGGCCGCTCCATTCGGGGCGTTGTTCATGGTGACCTGAAGCCGCGCAATATTCGCCTCACCCCGGCGGGCGAAGTGAAGGTTCTCGACTTTGGCATTGCAAAGGCGATTTCGCTGACCCGCAACTTCACGCAGAACATTTTTGGCAGTGTGCAATACTCCTCGCCACAGCGGCTGTTCACTGGAGAAGTGGACGCCGGCGCGGATCTCTGGGCTGCGGGCGTGATGCTGTACGAAATGCTTGCGGGGCATCCGTACTTCCAGGCAGAGAACGGCTCGAAGCTGGAGCACATGATCCGCGGCTACGACTGCGTGCTGCCGTTACCCGAAGCGTGGCCACTGACCCTCCGCAACATTCTCCGGCGAGCACTCCATCCTGATTTGCAAGTGCGCTACCAAACCGCTCGAGAGTTTGCCAGAGACTTGCAGGCCTTTCGCAATGGCGAAGCCGTATCGGCCCCTGCTGATGGGGAAGGCACACGCCGGGTACCGCTGAACGACGACGCAACGAAACGTACGTCTCGACCAGAGCCCGCCCCGCCTGTAGATGCGACACGCAAGACTGTGGCCACGCCATGGACACCTGTAGCAGTCCCGCCGGCGCCGCCGCGGCGCAGGCCGAGTGTGATGCGCACACTATTGCGCACTATCGGCATTTTGGTCCTCGTCGTCACGCTTTTTCCTCTCTATTTATTGGTGAACGAGTACCTGGTCTGGGGGAGCGCGCACCAACTGGCACGGGACCTCTCGAGCGAAAAGCAGCAGAATCTGGACGTCGCCTGGAAGCAATACCAGAAGCTTTCATCGCGTTCCCACTTTCCGATCAGCCTGTGGGCCGCTCGAGACGAGTTGCGGACCCACCTGGTCGCCGATGCCGATAGCACCATCGTGAGATTCCGTTCTCCGGACGCTCCGCCGGTGTCAGAGACAGACTGGGCCCACGCCCGTGAGGACCTGTCCCGCGCTATCGACCTCGACCCGGGCGACAAGACACTCCACGGAAAAATCCGGCTGATCGATGGGCATCTGGCACGCTTGCGCGGTACCGCCGAGCAGGATCCTCGATTGCTGGAGGAGGCGCGCCAGGACTTTCAGGCAGCTTCGATCGCCCTGAAAAAATCTCCCGACCCATGGCTCGGCCTGGCTCCCCTTTATATCTACTCCTTGCACGACCTGGCGCATGGCGAAGCGGCGATTCGACAGGCCAGCCGTCTCGGTTATGCCACCGGTAAGCGCGAGACAGCGGAACTGGCAGATCTCTACCGCTACCGTGCTGAGCGCGTGATGAGCTTGGGAGACCACGCGAATACAAAGAGCGACGCGAGCCGTTACTATCGGATGGCGGCTCCTGACCTGACCCGTGCCCGCCGCCTCTATGAGAGCATCGTGCCGTGGGACGGCTCAGCCGACAGCCTCAAACGGGTGATTGATTCGATTCACCGCATCTCAACCCTTCAATAGGGCAAGGGAACGAATGGCCGTAACGCGCAGCACCTCGATCGAGCGGGCCCGGAACCCCAGCCAACCCATGGCGGCGGGCGGTAGGGCAGCGGAGCGCGTTCTTTTACTGCTGACCTCGGCGCTGATTCTTGCCGCGGTGAGCCTCACCGCGGCAGCGAAGATGGCCCGAATGGCCGGCTCGGACAGCCAGCGCCTGAACCTCTCTACGCTGGATAGACGCGAACAACTTCTCCCGTTCCTGCAGTCGATTCCTTCTCCTGCTGAGCGCCAGTACATCGCGGGGAAAATATTCGAGGGTATCCGCAGCGGCGCGGAGTCCGTGTCGCACGTAGGAGAGATCGGCCAGATCCGCGTTCCGATCCACGATGTGCTAAGGACGCATGGACTCACCGAATTGCAGGCGCGTGCCCGCCAGGTGCAATCAGCGCGTCCCGGGGCAGAGACCATTCTGCTTCTCGACTCAGCGGAGTTAGCGCGGCTGAAGCCATTCTTTGTCGTGCGCGACAAGTCACAATTCCGCAATCAGCTTATCGGGTGGTGTGTTCTCTTCTTCTGCGCTTTCTGGGCGGTGCACATCTTCTGGTCGGTGCGGGGAACTGGGGGCCCGCAATATGTGTTGCCGTCTGTTCTGCTGCTGAGTGGTGTTGGACTGACGCTGATGGTCACGCTTCGGGACCCGCTGCGCGACACACTTGCCTTCTCGAGCTTTGCCCAGGGTGTGGCTGCCGGCTGTGTGGTGTTGGGGCTTGCCAGCACGCTGGACTATCGCCGTATCAGCGGAAAGCTAAGCTACGTTTTTCTGAT
This sequence comes from uncultured Acidobacteriaceae bacterium, assembly GCA_963826875.1. GTDB lineage: Bacteria > Acidobacteriota > Terriglobia > Terriglobales > Acidobacteriaceae > PALSA-350. The sequence continues at coordinate 556,013 of CAWGYP010000011.1, forward strand.
CGCCAGCTTCCTGCTTTCGGCCGCACTCATTCTCTTCGGCTCCGGGCCAACCGGCAGTGACGCGAAGGTCAATCTGCTGGGATTTCAGCCGGCCGAGATCATTCGCGTTCTCATCGTCTTCTTTCTGGCCGGATACTTTGCGGAACGATGGGAATTCCTTCGCACCTTGCGTGACCAGCGCAGTGGCCTCAAAAAGATTTCGCGTTGGGTAGAGGTGCCCAGGCTCGAGTACCTGCTGCCTGTGCTGGGCGGTATCGTGGTCTCACTGGCCTTCTTCTTCCTGCAGAAGGACCTTGGACCCGCGCTCTTGATCGCATGTCTGTTTCTCGCTATGTACGCCGTTGCCCGCGATCGGTATCTGTTCGCGTTCATGGGAATGGTGGTGATCCTTTGCGGGTTTGCGTCTGGTTACTTCCTCGGCTTTCCGCAGAATGTAGCGGGTCGCGTTTCGATGTGGCTATCACCGTGGGACAACTCTGTGCGCGGGGGCGAACAGGTGGCGCATTCGCTGTGGGCGTTTGCCACAGGCGGGGCTTTCGGCACGGGCCTCGGCCTGGGCGATCCGCAGTGGATGCCCGCGGCTCATACCGATCTCATCCTGGCTGCGCTGGGCGAGGAATGGGGATTCCTGGGCGTAACGGCGGTGCTCGCACTCTATGCCGCGCTGGTTTGGTTTGGCATTCGCGTCGCGCTACGTGCACGATCCGATTACAACTTCTTCCTCGCGCTCGGGCTTACCCTGGCTTTCGCTCTGCAGATACTATTGATTGCGGGCGGCGTGCTCGGTTTAGTCCCGCTCTCGGGCGTCGTGGTTCCGTTCCTGAGCTACGGCAGAACCGGTCTCGTCACCAACTTCGCGATTATCGGTATCTTGTTCTCCCTAAGCAGGGAAGTCTCTCCAGCGCAGGAGGCGACCGAGCCTTTTCGCATCAGCATGCGTGCGCTGTCCTACGTGATTGCCGGGCTCGGCGCCTGCCTGCTGCTGAAGGCGTTTTACATCCAGGTAATGCATGCAGACGCGACTGCAGGGGCCGGCGCTCTCGCGTTGCAGGCGGATGGAGAGCGCCGCTACGAATACAACCCTCGTCTGCTCGCGGTCGCGCACTCTATCCCGCGTGGCACTATCTACGACCGCAACGGAATCCCGCTCGCGAGCAGCAACTGGGACGAGATTGCGCAGAACCGAGGTCGCTACAGCGGCATGGGCCTCTCTATGGGGGAACGGCCCGCGCCGGGGGAAACGCGCTACTATCCGCTTGGACCAGCGGCATTCCATCTGCTGGGAGATCTGCGGACCCGCGTTAACTGGTCGGCACGCAATAGTTCCTACGCCGAGCGTGATTTCATGCGCACCCTGCAGGGGTATGACGATCGTGCGAGTGTTGTCGAAGTCTTCGACCCGCGTACCAGAACTAAGCAGCACCTCCTCCGGCTCGATCTTCGCGAACTGCTGCCGTTGCTGCGCCATCGCTGGCAGCCCAATCATCCTGACGTGAGGAGGATCCTGGAGCGCGATCGCAATCTGCACCTGTCGATTGATGCCAGATTGCAGTTGAAGACAGCGGACCTGCTACAAAACCAACTCCGCCAGCTTGGCCGCACAAAAGGCGCAGTCGTGGTGCTCGACCCGGAAAACGGTGACTTGCTCGCCTCGGTAAGTTATCCGTGGCCAAATCAGTCTCTCGCCACGGCGGATCCGGATCCGGATAACGCCTTGCTTGATCGCGCGCGCTACGGGCTGTATCCGCCCGGCTCCTCGTTCAAGATCGTGACTGCCATTGCGGCTCTGCGCAAGGATCCAAAGAACGCCGATCAGGTCTATGAATGCAAGCGCCTTCCAGATGGCCGCACGGGCGCCTTCATCGAGGGATGGAAGCGCCCCATCCATGACGACGTCAAAGATGCCGCGCCTCACGGGGCAATCGCGATGCGTGCTGCGGTAGTCGTATCGTGCAATGCTTATTTCGCCCAACTGGGCACTTACAAGGTTGGTCCGGAAGCGCTGCTCGATACTGCCACGCAGCTTGGCATCTCGATCGCGAACCCGTCGAATGTGAAGACTCTCCGCGCAGAGATGCCGCAAACATCCTACGGCCAGGGTCAGGTGGTGGCCACTCCCTTTCAAATGGCGCGCGTGGCCGCCACTATTGCTCATGGCGGCTCCATGCCCTTTGGACGTTGGGTGACAGACCAGGCGAATCCCCGGCTGGACGCGCCGCAAGCGATTCTCAGTCCGGAGCTTTCCTCGCAGGTGGGCGAGTACATGCGCGGGGTCGTCACCACAGGCACCGGCCGCAGCGCAAATCTGCCGGATATCCCCATGGCCGGCAAGACAGGGACAGCGGAGCTAGAGCATGCTCCATCGCACGCCTGGTTCATCGGATTTGCTCCGTATGGCGGAGCACACAAGCTGGCATTTTCCGTTCTGATTGAGAATGGACAATACGGCGGCACTGCTGCTGCTCCGCTGGCCGCGGATGTCATGAAGGCAGCCAAAGCACTGGGCTACCTCGAAGGAGCGCCATGAGTGGACTGCACGATCTGGAGCGCCGCATCGATGAGAAACTGCGCGGCATGCTGCGCTCCTCGTCACCAGACCAGAAACGCGAACTGCTGGAAATTCATCGCGCCCTGCTCGACGATGTCACTGCTCACGTAGACAGGTTGCGGCGGGGCAAGCAGGCGTTCCCTTATACGCAGTTGGAGGTGCGGATCCTTCTGCCGGACCCGGCGCTTCAACGCTCTTACGAAGTCGTCTTCGTCGAAGCAGATGCTCTTGCGCGGGACATCCACCTTCGCTTTGAGGATCAGCGAGTAGAACTCCCGGCGCGGCTCGCGGTCAAGGTGGAACTGGTCACGGAGCTACCGCCTGATGTAGCGGCCCGCGGTTTTGATGTCCACTACGGCAGCATTCCCACCCGGCAGCCATCGGAGGAAGTAATGGAGGTCCGGCTCACCGTCATCGCCGGGTCTGCCGAGGAGCAACAGCTCTGCCTGAAGAAGAAGCGCATTCACCTGGGACGTCTTGCCGAGGTTACCGACGCAGACGGGCGGCTCACACGGAAAAATGATGTGGCATTCCGAGACGACGCGCAGCCTCCCAACCCATCCGTTTCGCGGGCGCATGCCCACATTGAGTTTGATTCCGAGAAGGGTGTGTTCCGCCTCTTCGATGATCGAAGCGCCCATGGAACCACCGTCCTCAGGGATGGCTCTGTGATTCCAGTTCCTCAGGGCCTGAGCAAAGGTATCGCCCTGCGGCACGGAGATGAAATCGTGCTTGGACAGGCGCGCCTCCGCTTTGAAGAGGGCAGTTCCGAATCCTCAAATCGGGAGGAGTAACGAGGCTGTTACGAATCTCGCGGCCCTCGCATTTCGACGATGGCCGCGTTACTGAGCTAGTGGGCCATGGCCCGGTTCTCCATCCATTCCTTTGCCGCATCGGAATTGAGCCACTCGCCGTGGATATCAACGTCAAGAAATGGCATTAGAGTTCACGCAGGGCCAACGCGATGGGACGGCGCGCGGCGCGGATGGCCGGTGGTAAACCGCCCATGATGCCCATGAGCAAGGCGAAAATGATGCCACCGACGAGCAGTCCAGATGTGATACGGAAGGCGAAAGCTAGATGGGAGAACGTTTGCCAGTTCATTGCGCCGGTAGTGAGTCCATTCAACGGCAGGACCGCAATACAGCCGAGGACGCCGCCGATGAAAGAAATGAGTAGCGCTTCGATCAAGAACGAGATGACAACCGAAGGTCCACCAAATCCCAGGGCGCGCATGGTGGCGATTTCGCGGGAGCGTTCGGAGACTGCGGAATACATGGTGTTGAGGGCGCCAAAGATGGCGCCGATTGCCATCACGCCTGCGACGAGTCCGCCGAGCACGGTGATAAGCGTGGTCATGGTGCGCGACTGTTTGGCATAGTAGTCGACTTCGCGGCTCACCTGAACGTTCAAGCGCGGATCGGAGGTGACAGAATCTTTGAACTGTTGAAACGCCTGGGGAGAAGTCAGATGCACGGTGATGGACTGAAAGACGTTGGTGGGGCGCTTGTAAACATCATCGAGCACCCGCGCATCGCTCCACACTTCAGAATCGAAGGCGCTGCCGCCCGCATCGAAGATGCCCACTACGGTCCAGTTGCCGCCGGCAAACCGAACCGTGTTGTTGAGATTCAACCCGCTGTACGTACGCGACGCATTGCGGCCCACGATCAGCTCGGAAAGGCCCGGCTGGAACATGCGCCCCTCAACGATCTTTATGTTCTTGCGGATGGTGAGCACATTCGCGGAAACCCCGCGAACCTGTACGTTTGCATCGGTGCCCGTCGAGAGCAGAGGAAACGGCGCGATCGCAACGACCTCTGAAGTTACCAGAGGGCCGGTAGAATCATGCGCGACTCCCGGAGCGTCCTGAATGATTTTTACGGCGTCGAGGTCGACACCACTCATCATTTCCGCCGTCGCTCCGGCACGCAGGACGATAGCATTGTCCTCAGAGCCGGAAGAGACAAGGGTTGCCCTGAAGCCTCGCGCGAGCGACAGCATGGCGACAAAGACACCAACGGTTCCTGCGATTCCGGCAACTGCGACGATTGCCGAAGTCCAGCGGGCTCTCACGCTTCGCAAATTGTAGACAACGGGAATAGCCATGTCAGACCCTCCGCAATGCATCGACAACCCGCAGGCGCATCGCGCCAATGCCAGGAAGCAGCCCGCTGGCGGCGCCGACGATCAGAGCAAATCCTAACCCCAGGGCCAGGAGGTTGTAGGAAAGAATCAGCGGCGGTAGCAAACCGTTCAGCGCCGTAGCCAGCAAAGGCACCGCGAAGATGGCCAGAGCCAGACCGATGAGGCCGCCGAAAAGGGCAATGAGGAGCGCCTCGCCGAGAACGAAAAAGAGTACCGTCCGGTCGGTGAAACCAATGGCCTTTAGAACAGCAAGTTCCGAGGTCCGCTCACGGACGGAGATGGCCATGGTGTTTCCGGTAACCAGAAGCAGGGTAAAAAATACTACGGCCCCGATGCTCAGGATGAGGAATTCAATGTTCCCGAATTGCTTGGCCCAGCCGGCGGCAAATGCGGACTCCGTCTCCGTCTTGGTTTCATACGGAGAGTTGGCAAACATATCGTCAATTACCTTGGCAACGCGCGGGGCATCGTCCGGGTTGTCCAGCCTGAGGATGTACCAGCCAACATTCCCTTTGAAGCTTTGCGGCATGCGCTCCTCGAAGTAGTCCCACTGGAACCAGAACTGGCTTTCGTCATCCTGGGGCCGCTTTCCATGGTAGATGCCGTCGATGTTGAAATCCCAGGTAGCTGCCCCCCCGAAAAGCGAGTTCTTGATCGGGATGCGATCACCCATTTTCCAGCCAAAGCGTTTGGCAAGGCCGGCGCCGACCACCGCGCCCTGGCGGTCCTTGACGAAGTTGGCCCACTGGTCATCGGGCACGACGAGTTCGGGGAAGACTTGGCGCTGGTTGTCGACGTCAATGACGAATTGCGGAAAGAAGTTTTTCTCATCCTGATAAACGCCGCCAAACCAATTGTTGTGGGTAATCATCTTGACGCCGGGGATCCGCAGAATTTTGTCGCGGTAAGAAAGCGGCAGCGGCTGGATGATGGAGACGCGATTGATGATGACTAAACGGTCGGCACCCGCGATGTCGGAGCCGCGGCCAAAAGCATCCTTCACAACGGCCAGGAATGCGAAAAGGAACAAGGCCACTGCGAAGGAGCCTATGGTGAGCACGAGACGAACTTTTTTGCGAAAAAGATTGGCGAAGATCAGGCGGCCAAATTTCATGCCATACCTCCCGCAGCAACGCCCTGTTGCTCTCTTGACTCCACCAGGACCCCTTTCTCCAGATGGAGCGTCGTGTCGGCTTGATTCGCTACTACCGGATCGTGCGTCACCATCAACACGGTTTTTCCGTACTCTTTGACCAGCCGACGGATGAGTTCCATGATTTCGTCCGCGCTTTTGCGGTCCAGGTCGCCGGTAGGCTCGTCACAGAGCAGGAAAGTGGGATCGGAGACGATGGCGCGAGCGATCGCTACTCGTTGCTCCTGCCCGCCGGAGAGCTGTCGCGGATAGTGATGCATGCGGTCCGCGATCCCGACGACGCTAAGCACCGTTTCGATATGCTTGCGCCGTTCCGCTTTCGACAGCTTGGTGAGGATCAGCGGCAACTCAACGTTTTGAAATGCGGTGAGCACGGGGATCAAGTTATACATCTGGAAGATGAAGCCCACGTGCCGCGCGCGCCAATGCGTCAGCTTGCCGCTGGACATGTGGGTGATCTCATCGCCATCGACTGTAATGCTGCCGGCTGAGGGCACGTCGAGCCCCCCGAGCAGGTTGAGCAGGGTAGTCTTTCCGGAGCCGCTGGGGCCCATGAACGCAACGAAGTCGCCTTTGTCGACGTCGAGGTTGAGCCCTTGCAGCACCTGGATTTGTTCACCGCCGCGGCGATAGGTCTTGTTCAAACCGCGAACCTTGATGAGGCTGGAAGAATCGGAGCGACCATCCACTCGAATCATGTGCAACTCCTATTGCTGGACTTGGACTTTGTCACCATCCTGCAAACTCTCGGGCCCTTTTACCACAAGCGAGTCGCCGGGCGACAAGCCCGCCAACACCGCGACATCTGTTCCACGGTCCGTGCCCAGGCTGATTACCCGGCGTTCGACTTTGCCGTCGTGAACCAGCAGCACATACGAAGAAGCGGAATCGCTTCGCACCGCGCTCTTTGGAATGAAGGCCAGTGGCCGCGGGCCTTTTTCCACGGCTTTTGCTTTCTGATCCTCTTCGTCCAGGAAGGCGACCTTGACACCCATATCGGGGAGAATGAAATCTTCGAGCTTGTCGAAGGTGATGCGCACCTTCACCGTCGCCTTCTGACGATCCGCAGTGGGGATAACCGTGCGAACCTTAGCGTCGAGTTCGCGGTCGGGATAGGCATCAAGAGTAGCCTTTACCCTCTGGCCGGGTGTCACGCGGGCAATATAGGACTCGTTGACGTCTACTTCAATTTCATTCGAGTTCATGTCAACGATGGTGGCGATGCCGGTTCGCGTGAATCCCCCGCCTGCCGAAACAGGCGAAACCATCTCACCGACCTGCGCGTCCTTTGAGACCACGATGCCGTCGAACGGAGCCGCGATGGTGCAATTAGCGACGGCCTGCTGGGCTTCGCCGATGCGGGTTTCGGCAGCCGCGACTTGGCTCTTGGTGAGCGCGATTTTGGCCTTCAGGCTGTCTGCCAGCATGGCTGCGTTGTCGAGCGCTTGCTGCGTCTGAACTCCGGCCTTTTCCAATTCGCGCGCCCGGTAAAGCTCAATTTCCGCATTTTTGAGCTGTACTTCATAATCCACGATCGCGGCCTGTGACGCGTCGCGGTCCGCTTTGGCCGCGTCAAGAGCGCGCTTGGCGTCTGAATCGTCGAGGGTGGCGAGAACCTGGCCTGTGTGGACGTGCGTGCCTTCGTCGAAAAAGACCCCGGTGACACGGCCGGTAATTTTGGCGGCAATGGTGGCGCGGCGACGGGGGGTGACGTAGCCGCTGGCATTCAACAGAGTCTGGCTGCCATTCGCTTTGGGTGCGGCGACAGTCGCAACGTCGACTACGGGCTTTCGCAAACGGAAGGTATAAGCGGCCACTACGATGCCGGCCAGCAGAAGCAGGGGGATGGCGGCGAAGATGACTCGTTTGACGGGACGAGTGTCCCTGCGCTGGCGCTCGGGGATGTGCAAGGAGCCGAGGTCATGCTTTGGGGAATTCGTAGGTGTCGCCATAGTCGCCGGTGTTACCTGTTCTTACGCATCACCCAAAGGCCCAGTGGAAGCGATCTCCAGCCCAGCGGATGCTGCGGGGTGCATAGGCACGAGGTTGGGCGCCTGGGCACGAAGAAGCGCCATATCTCGTAACCGTACTTCTGTGGCCTAAATACTAGTCGATGACCAGTATGAACTTCCCTGGATTCGAGATCCACATTCTGAATGATTTGGTTCGATGATCCGGCTGTGCGTCGGCTGGCTAAAACTCAGGTAAGTTGATGAAGCCACAATAACTTGTGGCTATACCGCTATGCCGAACGGAACATCATTCGAGTGCATCACCGGAATGCCGGGTTGAGCCTTCCCCTTCCTCTCTCGAACGATAAGAGGCAAGCGCGATGGGGTTATTCGTTCTTGAGAGAGGCTATCGGGTCCAGAGCAGCGGCTCGCCGAGCCGGCAGATAGCTCGCCCCGAGTGCAACCGCCGCCAAAACCGCGGCCGCGATCGCAAGGATCACCGGGTCACGCGGCTTCAACCCGAACAGCAGCGCGCTCGCAGCGCTTGCGGCAGCGAGGGATAACCCCGCGCCCAGAGCCAGACCTGCGACCAACAGGGTCGCCGCCTTTCGCAGAATCATCGCCGTCACATCCGAGCGCAGCGCACCCAGCGCCATACGGATGCCGATCTCGCTCGTCCGCTCCGCCACTGTGTACGACATCACCCCGTACAAGCCGATCATCGCCAGTACCACCGCCAATACGCCGAAAAATCCCGAGAGCGTAGCCAGCAGCCGCTCGGCCTGCAGAGACTGCCGGATCTGATCCTGCAGCCCTTCGAAATCGAAGCTGATCCCCGAGCTCACCTCATGCACCCTGCGCCGGATCGCCGCCTCGACTCCATCGGCAGAGTCGAACGCACCAGCACCTGCATCGAGTTGTCCGCTTCCCTGTCCTGTGCGATGTCAAGATATGCAATCGCTTCCGCCGGGCGCCGGATTTGATGGTATTTCGTGTCCTGCACGACACCGACAATCTCGTTCACTTCCTCCGGAGTCGTCGGCGTCGCCTCTCGCCGGAACCTCATGCCGATAGGATTTTCACCCAGCCCCAGCAGGCGAGCGAACGCCTCATTGACAATTGCGGCACGCGGCGACTGGGCCGTTTCGCTGTCATTGAAGTCACGTCCGGCCAGCATCGGAATGCGCAGCGTCTTGAAATACTGCGGACTCACTGAGCTGAAATTCGAATCTTTCCGCTGTGTGCCGTCGCGGCCGTCAATCCACACCGCGTTGCCCCAGCCGTTGCCGCTCAAGGGAACAATATTCGTGTCGGCTGCCGCATCCACGCCGGGAATGGCCCGTATCCTGTCGAGCAACTCGCGGTGGAACGCTGCACGCCGCTCCGATGGAATCTGCAGGCGGGTAAAGTCCAACCCGGCGATCAACACATCCTTTGCCTGAAACCCGGGATTATCCGTCAGCAGATTCCGCAGGCTCTCGGTGAACAACAGCGCACTGAACAGCAGAACCAGGGACAGCGCCACCTGTGAAACTACCAGCGCGCCGCGAAATCCCAGCCGCCCGCGGCCCGCCGTCATTCCTTGCCCGCCCGTCTTCATCGCCGCGCTTGGAGCGGTGCGCGATGCACGCAGCGCCGGAGCAAGACCGAACAGCACGCACGCCATCAGCGATACCGCGAGCAGAAACGCGAACAGCCGCCAATCCTGTTTAAAGTCCAGAGAGATCGAATTGTTCGCGGTATTGAGAAAGGCCACCAATCCGCGGCTCAGCGTGCGCGCCAGCACGGCGCCGGCCACCGCGCCCGCCAACGACAGCAGCAGGCTCTCCGACAACACCTGCCGGATCAACCTCGAGCGCCCAGCGCCGATCGCCAGCCGCACAGCCATTTCCCGCTCCCGCGCGCTGGTCCGCGCCAGCATCAGGCTGGCCAGGTTCGCGCACGTAATGAGCAGTACCAGCCCGGAGAGGGCCAGCAAAAACCGCAGCGGATCTGAATACGTGTCACGCAGCATCGACACACCGGCCGCCGAAGGTGCCGCCGTCAGCTTCATCGCGAGATAGTCCTTCACGCTCTCCAGCGGATAATCCGGCCGCAGCGTCGCCGCAAATATTGCGGGTGATACCGCCCCAAGGTGCGCTGCCACTCGTTTCACAGGCCACGAAGGATCGAGCCTTCCGATCACCGAGAGCCACCACACGGTACTCGAATCCAGTCTGTTGTTTGTTTCCAGGAATGGCTCCGAGCACACCGGGACGGCTACGTCGAAGCTCTGCCCCACCTCCACGCCGAAGAAGCTCGCCGGGGTCACGCCGATCACCTCTACCGGTTTGTCGTTGAGCATCAGCTTGCGGCCCAGCACCGGCCCACCGCCGTACTCCTGCTGCCAGAAGCCATAGCTGATCACCGCACCCGGCAACCCGCATCCGCGGTGGTCGTCCTCGGCGGTAAAAACGCGCCCCTGGATCGGTCTGACCCCGAGCACGCGGAAGAAGTCGCCGCTCACCCACAGCCCCTTGGCAAAGCGCGCATCCCCGCCGGAGTCGCGGCTGAAACCGGAATTCCTCCATGCGGCAATTGCCGAGAAGCCCGGGTGATCCTCGCGCAGCTTCTCCCAAATAGGGTTCGTGACCACTGGATATCCGCTGGAGACGCCCCCGCGCGCTTTATCCATATCGACAACCCGCACCTCCGCCAGCTCCTGCGGATTGGCTACCGGCAGCGACTGCAGCAGCACCGCATCAAGAAGCTCGAAGATCGCCGTGTTCGCGCCGATGCCTAGCGACAGCGTCGCAATGGCCGCAAGAGTGAACCCCGGAGACTTGACCAGCCGCCGCAGCGCGTATTTCAGATCCTGCACCGTACGCTCCAGCCACTCCCAGCCCCACGTCGTGCGCGTTACGTCCTTCACCAGCGGCACATTGCCGAATTCTTTCGCCGCTGCCGCCCGGGCTTCGAGCAGACTCTCGCCACGCTCCACGCGGTCACGCACCGCCATCCGGAGATGGGCCTGAATCTCCTCATCGAGATCGCGCCTGCGTCGTGCGAAGAACCGCCACCAACTCACGGCTCACTCCTTTCCAGCTCGCCGCTCATAATCTCCGCTTTTCCCTGGTTGCGCTCATAGATGTAGTCACTCTACTCCCACATGCAGTAGAGCGTCTACTGCCAAACTCCGGCGTGTGAGACGCCCTTGTCCCGGTTGACGCATCATCCCCAGCGAGCGTTGCTTGATTGCGGAAAAAATTGCTTGACACACTCCGTGACTGGCTCTACATTTAACCTGTTGGTTATTTAACCAAGTGGTTTTATGGAAATGCAGGATCAGCTCAGCACCACATTCTCAGCCCTCGCCGACCCCACACGTCGCGCCATTCTTGCCCGGCTCGCGCTGGGCGAAACGTCGGTGACCGAACTCGCGCAGCCATTCGAGATGTCCATGCCGGCAGTGTCGAAGCACCTGAAAGTGCTGGAACGCGCCGGACTCATCGCTCGCGGGCGCGAGGCGCAATGGCGGCCCTGCCGGCTTGATGCGGAACCTCTCAGAGAAGCCGCAAGCTGGATCGAAGAGTATCGCCGCTTCTGGGAAGAAAGTCTCGACCGCCTCGACAAATACCTGCGCCGGATAGAAGCAGGCAGAACGAAATCAAAGACGAATGGTTCCGGAAAGAAGAGTTCGAAAAGCAAATCCAAGGAGTGAGATCGTGGCCTCCACAGCCAGTACAGCAAACCCGGCAACCGAATTTGTTTTTAGCCGAACATTCGAGGCATCCCGCGAAGATGTGTGGAACGCACTCACCCAGCCTGAGCACCTACAGCACTGGTGGGGCACTCCCGGCAGCCGCATCGAGATCGTCCGCCACGAACTCAAGCCAGGCGGAATGTTTCACTACCGCATGAAATTCCCAGACGGCCGCGCGATGTGGGCCCGGTTCATCTTCCGCGAGATCGCTCCGCCCGAGCGCCTGGTATGGCTCAATGGCTTTAGCGACGAGCACGGCGGCCTCACGCGTAACCCATGGGTGCCCACTTTTCCGCTGGAGACACTGAACACCGTGACCCTCCTCGAGCAGAATGGCAAAACACTGTTCACCATTATCGTGGTCCCGTTCAACGCAAACGACGAGGAAGCTCTCGTCTTCTCCGGTGGAATTAACGGCATGAAGATGGGCTTCGGCGCCAGCTTCAAGATCCTGGCGGATTACCTCGCGCAGCGAAGCTGACGTATGGCATTCACACTCACTCAACGCAAAGGAGGAAATGTATGCAAGTAGCAAACAAATTGATGCGGTTCAAAATGGCCGTCAGCGACATGCCAAAAGCAAAAGCTTTTTACGTGGACAAACTTGGCCTGAAGGCGGAGTCGGACCACCGTAGAGACGACCACAACTGGTGGGTATCGCTTACCACGGAAGGTGGGACTTCTATTGTCCTCTCGACCTCTCATGAAAACATGAAGCCCGGTACCATGAGCTTGTACTTTGCTAGTTCAGACGTTGCCGCAGCCCACAGGGAGCTGAGCGCAAAGGGCGCTGGAGTCAACGAAGTCCAAGACGACCTGTACGGTCCGGGCTCGGGCGTAAAGTGGTTTAATGTTGAGGATCCTGACCACAATCAGGTTTTTCTGGTACAGGCGTAAGTCACTGGCGAAGGAACCCAGGTCTCAAAAGCGAGACCTGGGCCACCCACGACTCATTCAAAGTCTGGGTGTTCGCAATGCGGAGCAACATGCCACCCTCATCTTCCGAATCTAATCACTTTGGCGCCATCCAGGTCCGGGGCGCCCGCGAGAACAACCTGCAGAACATTTCCGTCGACATTCCTCGACGAAAAATCACCGTTTTCACGGGCGTCTCGGGTTCAGGGAAATCCTCGCTGGTGTTCGACACCATCGCCGCGGAATCCCAACGTCTGCTCAATGAGACGTTCCCGGCCTTCGTGCAGACTTTTCTGCCACGGTATGGTCAGCCGGACGTCGACTCGCTGGCGAATCTCTCGACGGCAATCATTGTCGATCAGCAACGTATTGGCGGGAATCCGCGTTCGACCTTGGGAACAGTGACCGACATCTACACGTTGCTGCGCGTCTTATTTGCTCGCCTTGGAAAGCCCGCGGTTCCGCACGCCCTGGCGCTTTCGTTCAACGATCCCATGGGCATGTGTCCGGAGTGCGAGGGGCTGGGGCGCGGCTCCCAGATCGATATCGATGCACTGGTCGACAAAAGCAAGTCAATTGAAGAAGGCCCGGTCCGTTTTCCAACCTTCAAGGTGGGCGGTTACCATCTGCACACCTTCATCAAGTCGGGATTCTTCGACGTCAAAAAACCACTCAGGAAATATACGAAAGAAGAGTGGCACGAATTTCTCTACCGCGACGACACGAAGATCAAAAAAAAT
>CAWGYP010000012.1:0-16040 GCA_963826875.1 uncultured Acidobacteriaceae bacterium
TAAAAAGGGAAAAGTACCCCTTGTCCCGGACGAATGTCGAGTGGGTGACCCAGGTCTCGTTTTTGAGACCTGGGTTTCTCTCGCCTAAGTCCATCGCTGAACTCAACCCTGGCGGTACCGAAGTTGTATGCCCATCCTGGGGCAGTAATGTTACTTTGGCTTGCGGGGTATAGGGTTTGGTTAACAGCGGCCGCAAAGAGGAACAGTGTGAATTACCGGCGACATTCCGAGATCAGTTTGTGCGGAAAGCTCGTGCTCGCACTGGGCCTCTGCGCCTCCGGGCAAGGTGAGCAGGTGAAGTGGATCCCTCCCGCACCGCAAAGCGCGAATTCTCTCGGCACGCTGACCGCCTCGGGAAAAGTGCTGCTTAGCCCTACGATCCACGCTAGTGCGGGCACACTGGTTTCGAAGGATGCTCGCTGGGACGATGCACAAGGGCAGTTACAGATCACCTATGCCATGGGTCAGGCATTGGTACATGTGACAGTTACGATAAATTACCGCGAAGACGCCTTCGAGGCAACGGTGGACGCGGATCAACCTCAAATTACCTCGGTTGACATCGGATCATGGTCTCCGGATTTGCAGGCGCGGTCGATCCCTATTCCTTATTACTCCGGCAATGTGGTGTACCTGCCGGCTATGGGCGCGTATGGAAACGCCTGGTGGGACTGGCATACTACGCACGCAACCAGGTTGAACGGAACGTCGGCGCAATACTTCAATCGCACCGATGCGACCCTGGCCCCTTTTCATGAGCAATTGCTGCTCGTCCTTTCCCCGGATGTGGATGCAGCGTTGCCATCGCCGGAAAACCCGGCGTCTCCCTATATTGCGCAACTATCCGGGAGGATGGTGCTGGACATCTGGACCGCGGATTTTAAACAGATACAGCAGGGACTCATCGAGCTGGGAAGTTATGGGATCACCGATTGCGCCGCGATCATCCACATCTGGCAGCACGCAGGCTACGACAATGCCTTGCCTCAGCATTACCCTGCGAATGACGCCATGGGCGGGGACGCCGGACTTCGCGCAGCGCTCAGCGCAGGGAAAGCTGATGGCTGCATGATGGCGTTACACGAAAACTATGTTGACTACTATCCAAACTATCCAAAGTTTGATCCAAACGCGATTGCTTTGAAAAGCGATGGGCAGCGGATGCTATCGTGGCTCAACCACGCGAGTGGCATCCAGTCCTATTCGGCGAAGCCGGCCTGGATGGTAAAGAACGCTACTACCCAGTCACCGGAAATCCATACCCGGTATGGAACCACGGCGGCTTATTTGGATGTTAACTCCAGCGCGCTTCCGTCCGGTCATGGAGACATGGACGCGCAGGTGGCCGGTGCGGGCATGCAGACAGCGTGGCTGGCGGGCGACACCAACTTGTGGTCCTACGAGCGCAAGGCCCATCAGGGACCGGTCTTCGGCGAAGGCAAGAATCACTGGTATTACAGTGGCTTGCTGGATGGCGTCGAGGCTCAGTTCGGAACCGGCGCCGTTCAGGAACATACGGGCGCCACTGCGCCGCTCTTTGTCGATTTCGATCTCGAGCGGATACATCCTCTGGAGGTCAATCACGGGATGGGCTATGCAGAGCGATGGGTTGCTCCTGGCGAACCAATCTCCAGGACCATCAATATGGATGCTTACCGCATGCAGGAGATTGCCTTCGGCCACGCTCCGTTTTTAGACCGGCAACATTGGAATGACATTGCGCATGCATTCGTAGAAAGCAACCTGGTCACTCCAGTGGCCAGCAGCTACGGCACAGCGCCGGTGGCGTCGATTGCCTACCAGGTTGGCAATGTTTGGACGACGCCGAGCGTGGCCGCGCGAACCGCAGCATTCTCCCGCGTCCAGGTGATTTACAGCAACGGCCTGACGGTGGTCGCGAATGGGAGTAAGCAACCGCTGCAGTGGCAGGAAATGGTGCTTCCGCAATACGGATGGGCGGCTAAGGGAAAAGGCCTGCTGGCTTACACGGCCACGTGTGGCCACACCATCTGCGACTTCGCCCAGACGCCCGGCTCACTCTTCGCGAACGCGCGGAACGCGGCTGACATGGTAAGCACCCAGGCTTATGCCACGCCCACGGTCGTCAGTGTTGCGCAAAATGGGCAGCGGAGCTTTGCCATCGCCCTCAGCTGGCAGGTTGATCGGGCGATGACCACGGACTACAGGATATTCCTGCACTTTGTCGATGCCGCTAAGCCTGGTCAGGACATCGTCTTTCAGGGCAGCCCGACCATCGCCCAGGGTACCTCGCAGTGGATTCCGGGACGCGTCATCAACCAACCACCGGTGCCGGTCCAAATTCCCTCCTCTGTGCCGGACGGCTCCTATTCCATTCGCGTTGGGTTATTCGATCCAAAAACGGGAAGCCGCGTTCCCTTGGGAGGAGTGGACGACGGGTCCGGCCGCTACATTGTCGGCGATTTGACAGTAAATGCTGGTGGAGCCCGCGTCAGTTTCAACGCCAACGCCGAAAATGACCGTTTGAATTCCGCAGGAACCATCGTGAACTTCGGTCCCGTGCAAACCGATGGGATGGTCTCGATTCGTGCTGACGGCGGACAATGGGTTCTCCGCCCTTATCCCCGTACCAGAGATTTTACGGTCTTGCTGCAGATGTCGAAATTCGCAATGCCATCGAGCGTGCGCGCCGACGGCGGTAGTGTCGCCATGCTTAAACCGATTGCCCAGGGATCGTACTGGAAGCTTCCTCTGAGTGGTGCCAAGTCGTACTCGTGGCCGGCAGCGGACAAAGGACCGTAGGCGGACGGCTGAAATGAATGAGGAAACTGCGTTATCCGGTCCACATACCACACGCGTTGAGGCTAGGAGTAGGAGTCAATTGAATAGTCTGCCCGAGAAAGACCCGTCACTCCGCGACCTGCTGCGAATCTTTCACCGCAGGACGCGAGCCATCGTTGTGACCACTGCGGTCGTGTTCCTTTTGGCAGTGTGTGCCTGTATCTTTATGACCCGCAGGTACACCGCCCGTAGCGTCATTCAACTACAAAAATCCTCTTCCGACAGCCTCGGTCTTGACAGCCTGATGGGCGCTGCGTCCGGTGGGGCATCCGATGCTCTCTCGGTGAACATCGACCTGCAGACGCAGGCCGATATCCTGCAGTCAGAAGCTCTGGCGCTCAAGGTGGTGAAAGATCTTAACCTGGAGCAGAACGAGGATTTCAAGCCTCACTTCAACCCAATCGGTTGGGTCATGGGGCTGCTGAGCCCAAAAGGCCCAGGTGATCCTGCTCATGCAAGCCTTGAGGACTCACCCGGCCGGCGAGGCAATGTGGTCAAGGCTTTTCAGAATAACCTGAAGGTGAAGGTCACTGCGGGCACGCGTCTGCTGGAGGTCGATTACACCAACCGCGATCCAAAGGTCTCCGCCGCGGTGGTGAATCACCTGGTACAGGCGCTCATCGATTACACCTTTCAAACCAAATTCACGGCCACCAACCAGGTCTCGCAATGGCTGGAAGGGCAGCTGGGCGATCTGCGCAAACAGAGCGAGCAGCTTCAATCCAGGGTGGTCGCCTTACAGCAGGGTAGTGGCATCTTCGGGGTGGGGGGAACGGATCCGCAAGGCAAGCCGGTCATCTACAGTCCAGTTCTCGATCGTTTGCAGCAGTCAACAGCCCAGCTCTCCCAGGCGCAGATGAATCGTGTTCTAAAAGCGTCCGTAGCCCAAGTGGTCAAGACAGGCAATGCGGAGCTGATCTCGCAACTGAGCGGGACTTCGATCGGAAGCGCCAGCAGTCCGGGGGTTTCGAACTCTCTGGCTGTGATCCAGAACCTGCGGCTCCAGGAAGCGACCCTGCGGGCACAGATCGATCAGGACGCGTCGCAGTTTGGTCCCTCTTATCCGAAACTCATCGAGGAGCGAGCCTCGATGAAAGGCCTGCAGCAAAGCCTTCAAGACGAGATTGCGCGGACGGCACAACGTTCCCAGAACGACTTTGCGGTCGCGGAGAAGGCAGAACAAGGCGCGCGGGCGGCGTATGAGACAGATCGCGGAGCGGCGGAAAAGCTGAACGATAAAAGTATCGAATACGCCATTCTGTCCAAAGAAGCCGACCAGAGCCAGGAATTGTATCAGGACCTGCTCAAGCGTTTGAAGGAAGCCGGGATTCTCGAAGGCCTCCACTCGTCAAACGTCACTGTGGTTGATCCGGCGAGTGCGCCTGCGAAGCCCAGCAAGCCCCAGGTTCCTCTCTACCTGGCCCTGGGAGCCGTGCTCGGACTCTTCCTTGGCTGCTGTGTCGCTCTGCTTGTCGATGCTGTGGACAACAAAATACAGGACGCGGATGAAATCGAGGCGATGCAGATTCCGCTGCTGGGCATCTCGCCGCAGATTGAGCTTAACAAGTCCAATCCTCGTGCCATTATGCTTGACTCGCAACATAGCGCCTTTGGGGAATCGGTGCGCCGGTTGCGTTCCGGGTTGCTCATCTCTCGCAGTGGCAGGCCGCCGCAGGTTCTGCTGGTGTCAAGCGCCAGTCCTGGCGAGGGCAAGTCGACGTTGGCGCTGAATCTCGCCGCGTCTCTCTCTCATTTCGATAAGAAGGTCCTGCTGGTAGAGGCGGATATGCGCCGTCCTGTGCTGCGCAATCGTTTGGGTTTAGAGGGGACGGACGGTTTGAGCGTCTTGCTATCGGACTCTGAGGCGGCGAGCGGGATGATGCCGGTGCCAAACAATCCCAACCTCACACTTCTTCCCGGCGGCCCTATTCCTCCCTACCCGGCGGAACTGCTAGGTTCGCACCGCATGCATAGCCTCATGGACGAATGGAGAACGGAGTACGACTTCGTCGTGCTGGATTCTCCGCCCGTGCTTCCGGTAGTGGATGCGCAGTTGCTGGAAGAGATCGCAGACGCCACTGTGTTGCTGGCGCGCGTCGGTTATACCAGCAGAGCAGCACTGGAGCGCGCCTACAAACTGCTGCTCATGCATCGCAAGGACTCAGCCCGGCCGGCGATTGGAGTGCTGCTCAATTTTGTTTCCCGCCGATCCTCCGCACACTACGGCTATTACGGTTATTACGGCGGTAGAAAATATGAATACCAGCAGGGATAAGGAATGATGAGAGCCTTTCGATCGGTGCTGATTTTATTTTGCTGCGCGGGCTGCTGCCTGGCGCAAACCGAAAGCCTGACCATCGGACCCGGAGACATGCTTCATCTTAAGGTTCTGGAGGCGCCCGAACTCGAGCAAAGCTCTCGCGTAAGTGACGCGGGCACGCTCACTCTGATTCTTGGTGGAAAAGTACAGGTTGCCGGGCTCACTCCGGCAGAAGCGGCCGTAGCCATCGAGCGGACCCTGGTAGAAGGTCATTATGTGCTGACGCCGCACGTCAGCGTCACTACGGAGCAGACTGCTACGCAAAATGTAACCATCCTGGGTCAGGTGCGGACACCGGGAAGCTATCCCATTGCGACTCCGCGGCCCATTCTAGATGTGCTCGCCTTAGCCGGCGGACTAAATGATCTGGCGCAGAGGAAAGTAACCATCCAGCGGCACGCGTCCAAAGAGCGGGTTGACTACGTCCTTTCCAATTCCGCCAATGCGGCCCTGGACGCAAACGTCCCTGTCTATCCAGGAGATACCGTACTTGTTCCCAAGGCAGACGTGGTGTACGTGCTGGGAGACGTCAACCGTCCAGGCGGCATTGCGATCGTCACCAATGATTCAAAACTGTCAGCGCTGCAGGCACTCTCCCTTGCCGGGGGAACGCCGCCCAACGCAGTCCCTTCGCACTCCCGGCTGATTCGCAAACAGGCAGATGGCAGTCACGTGGAGCTTCCGCTGCAGTTAAGCGCCATGCAAAAAGGCAAGGAACCGGATATCCCGTTGCAGGGTGATGACATTATCTACGTTCCCTTTAGCTATGCGCGGAACATGGCCGTCGGCGCAGGCAGCCTGGTCGGTGCAACATCCTCGGCTGCCATCTACAGGTTTTAGATGATTGCATTCTTCAAACGCCAGGCTATCCGGAGCATAGCGTCTCCTTACGGCCTGGCTATGCTTTCTTACTGTCTGTTTCTGTTTGCGTGGCTCTTCCCCCCTGGTCTGTACACGGAGTACGTTCGTGAACCGGACCTGATGTTCCTGAACCCAATCACCCTGGCGTTCTACAGTGTTTGCGTGGCCGCGTTTTCGCTCGGTGTGCAGTTCAGCCGCTTCTTCCGGTCACCCGCTGATAGAAGTGTTCCCACTCATGTTTCTGCGCGTCATCCTGCCCTGTATCTCGTCGGGCCACTGTTTCTCGCTGCCTGCTTCTGTTCCATGTATTTGATCCTTTTGGGTGGCAAGCTCAACTTTGTTGCCCTGCTCGCCTCCCAACATGGGGATGCGATCAAGACCGCAAATGAGATGGGCAAAGAGAGCCAGGGAAGATGGGACGAATCTCTGCCGCTGCTTACGGCGATTCTATGGTGGAGCCTGTTTCGTGCGCGACAACTGCGACTCAGGGGCATGAACAAGAAGCTGTTCTACCTCATCTTCTTCCCGTCCATGGGCGTTGGCATCCTCACCTGTATCGCTACGGTCGATAGAACCAGCCTCATGCCGATTATTATCGGCTGTCTCGTCATAAGCCTGTTTTACAAGAGTCGCGGGGCGAATGTCAGGTTGGCAAACCTGGTAGTGACCGGCCTCGGCTCGATGACGGCTGTCATCGGCCTATTCCTGGTCTTTTCCTTCCTGCGCGGTGCGCTTGCGATCCATGTGCTGATGACAAGCCTGTTAGGCTACACCATCGTCTCCTACAATCGGTTGACCGGGCTGTTGATGGGAGTCATGCACTATGCCTATGAGGGTCGAGGAGTCTACCTCAGCCGCTACGTGTTGGAGGACGTGAAGCTTAACAGCGTCTTCCACTTGATTGATCGTTTCGGCTGGCCAAATGGCTTTACCTTATGGCAGTCGGAGTTTCTCTCGACGTCTGCGTCCGGTCTCAACTCCACATTTATTTGGTCCGGAGCTTTTGGATATGTCTATTCCGACCTCGGTTGGTGGACGCCAATTTTCCTGTGTCTCG
This sequence comes from uncultured Acidobacteriaceae bacterium, assembly GCA_963826875.1. Taxonomy (GTDB): domain Bacteria; phylum Acidobacteriota; class Terriglobia; order Terriglobales; family Acidobacteriaceae; genus PALSA-350. The sequence continues at coordinate 7,059 of CAWGYP010000012.1, forward strand.
TTGGAGTGCTCGCCGGTTATCTTTGGGCACGATTTAACGCCGGGAAGACCGTGGGCGTCGTGCTCTACCCCTGGGTGGGTTTCTGGATTCTCACGTGGTTCGCCACCAATTCTATCTTTGGCGTGAACTTCATAAGGTATATCGAATTTGCCGTGGTTCTTACTTTCTACGACTGGGTATTCCTCCGCAAGCAACATGAGGCTGCCGGGAGCATGCAGATTCCAGATCCTCGTCTCACGTTTCTCCCGGATCGAGGAATCTTCTAAATGCCTGTGTCCACACAAGCGCCTCGCACCTCCGTAAGGACGGTAGCGAACAACTCGGCGGCGAATGTCACCCGCCTTGCTATTACGTCCCTGGCCTCCATCTTCTTACCCGCCTACTTGACCCACCATCTTGCGCAAACGACCTATGACGCATGGGTTCTTATCCTGCAACTAAGCGCGTATGTCGGATATCTCGACTTCGGGGTGCAGACCGCGGTTTCGAAATATATCGCGGAATACGAAGCAAAACACGATGCTGCCGGCTGCGGACGCTGCGCCAGTGTGGGATTAATGATTATGCTCGGCGCCGGCGCGCTCGGGATCCTGTTGACTTGTATTCTTGCGTGGCGCGTACCCAGCATCTTTCGCTCCATGCCTCACTCTCTCTACCACGACGTACGCTTGAGTGTTTTGTTCGTCGGCTTATCGCTTTCCGTCAGCCTGCTGACCTCTGTATTTGTGGCTATTTTTTTGGGTTTGCAACGTTACCGGGTGCCGATGGTAGTCACCATCATCAGTCGCCTCCTGTTCGTGGCGACCATTTGCATCGCCGTCGCGCTCCACAGCCGCCTGGCCGTGATGGCCGCAGCGGCAGCATGCGTGAACCTCTTCACGGCGTTACTGCAAGTCGTCGCCTGGCGGAAGCTAGCCAGTCACATTTCTGTGTCACTACGTTCTATTGACCTGACGATGCTGAAACAGATGCTCAAGTACTGTGCAGTGCTCGCCGTCTGGTCCGTGTGCATGCTCTTTGTCAGTGGGCTAGATCTCACCATTGTTGGCCGCTACTCGTTCAACGAGGCGGCGTATTATTCGATTGCCAACGCGCCTACCAGCTTTATCTTGATGATCAGTTCGGCGCTCATGGGCCCATTGCTGCCTGCGGCCTCGGCTCTGAGTGTCCAGCGCAATCCGGTTCAGATGGGGGGCGTCCTGCTACGTTCCACGCGCTATGCGGTGATTGTTCTTTGTGTAACCGGGCTGCCCTTCCTCATAGCTGGGTATTTCATACTTCGAACCTGGGTGGGGCCGGTCTACGCACTGCACAGCTTTCATCTGCTGCGAATCCTGGTCCTGGCGAATATAATTCGCAGCTCCTGCTCGCCTTACGCCACCATGGTCGTGGCTACTTCACGGCAAAGGTTTGCCACCGCCTCTCCGGTGACCGAAGGCATCGTCAACCTGGTGAGCAGCGTCTGGCTGGCGCAACATATAGGCGCTTTGGGCGTGGCGCTTGGCACTTTGCTCGGCGCCCTGGTGGGTGTTGCCATGCATTTCAGCGTAAGCATGCGCTATACCCAATCGACGCTGGCAATTTCGCGCGTGGAGTTGTTTCTTAAAGGAATGCTTCGCCCCGCGGCAATGGCGATTCCTTCTGTTCTGCTGTTGTGCCTGTGGTGGCTGGCGGCAACACCCTCTGTAAGGGTTGTGATCGCATGCGGGTGGGTCGTCTCCACCCTGCTGGTGGCATGGTTCATCAGTTTAACTCGGGTGGATCGCGATCTGCTTGCGCGAGTGGTCAGCAGCAAAATGCATCTTTCGTAGTGGGCGCTGGGAGAATCATCGTGGATATTTCTGTGGCGATGTGTACTTACAACGGAAGCAGATTCCTGGCGGAGCAACTGAAAAGTATCAACGAGCAGACGATGCTCCCGTGCGAATTGATCGTCTGTGATGATGGGTCGAGTGATTCCACTTCGGAAATAGTGAGGACTTTTGCCCAAGCGGCGCCCTTCCCTGTCCGTTTCATCCGCAACGAGCGGACCCTGGGCTCGACAACAAACTTTGCCAAGGCCGTCGGTCTTTGCCGCGGCGATGCAATCGCCTTATGCGATCAGGACGATGTGTGGCACGAAGACAAGCTGGAGCGTATGGCCGAGGTCTTGCACGATGAGCCAGACGTAGGGGGAGTTTTTTCCGACGCCACCCTAGTGGATGAGAGTTCGCAAACCTTGCCCGAGTCCCTGTGGGAGCAAAGACAATTCGACGCCCGGCTGCAGGTGCTTATCAACGACAGGCAAGCAGCGCCGCTGCAGCTATTGGAGAGGAACGTTGTCACCGGAGCAACATTTATGTTCCGTTCGCATTTCGTTTCGCTCGTGACCCCCATCCCTCCGGAATGGGTGCACGATGCGTGGATCGCGTTGCTCATAGCCACGCAGGCAAAGTTAAGAGCGCTGCCGGCGCGACTGATGAGCTACCGTTTGCATGGGGCGCAGCAAATCGGTATCAAGCCGGCTTCCTGGCATCATCCCTTGCATGAGGAGCGGCAGAAAGCGCTGGCGTTTCACGACACGCTGATACAGCGGTGGCGCTCTATGACCGAAAGGCTGGTCGCATTAGGCGTAGATCCGCAGGTTATCGGTCATGCCCAGGAACGGTTGAAGTTCTTAGAAGCACGTACCGCACTCAGGCAACAGGACCCGTTGAGCCGTTTTGTCGGTGCGACGGTTACATTGCCTGGATACTTCAAATTCTCCAAAGGCTTGCTGAGCTTTTATCGCGATGTGACACGGTCCTGAGGCAGACGATGGAATTTGCTCAAAACGGCGTTTGCGCGGTGATCGCCGCCTTCCGGCCGAGGGTCGAAGACCTTGGCAACCTGGCCGAGGTGCGTCCACAGGTACAGGACCTTGTGGTGGTGGACAACGGTTCCGCGGAAGAAACGCTGAAGTTATTGCGAACTGCCAGCCGTGTGTTGAACTTCGTCCTGATCGAAAATGGCGAGAACCTGGGCATAGGAGCGGCACTGAACATCGGAGTGCGCTGGGCGGAGTCAAACGGTTCTCGATGGGTCGCCCTTTTCGATCAGGATAGCTCCGTCACCGACGGCTTCATTGCCCAGATGCTCGCCGATTTCGAGTACTTCCAGACCCAGCGAAATATCATGCTGCTCATCCCCAGGTACAAAGACCCCCAATCCGGAGTGGAGCGGGTTTGCGGTTTAGCTGAAGATGGGGGACCGTTTGTCACCATCACCTCGGGGAGCCTGCTGCCGGTCACTGCATTTGAAACCTGTGGCTATTTCAACGAAGACCTGTTCATTTACACAGTCGACGACGAGTACAGTCTCCGTCTTCGTTCGCAGGGCTATTCCATTGCACTGAGCCCCCATGCCATTCTTCTGCACGCATCAGGCTCTCCCTCTTGTTACAGGATTTTCGGCAAGCCCTGGTTCCAGACAACAAACTATAAGCCCGGAGTCCGTTATTACATCAGCCGCAACCGGATCTGGATGTCGCTAAGATACGGCGCCCGTTACCCCCGCTGGGCTCGTGGTGCACTGCGAGCTTCTTTGATCGATCTTTGCAGACTCGCCATCGCTGAAGATTACCGTTGGGCCAAGGTCAAGATGGTCTTTCTTGGATTCCGGGACGGAATGCTGGGGCGGATGGGGAAAACAGTCACACTTTAGGCCACGTATGAACCATCAAACACCCGTAGTGAGTGCCGTCATCCCCACCCGCAATCGTCCCGAACTCGTATCGAGGGCCGTGCGCAGCGTCTTATTGCAAACCGTTCGCGACATCGAATGCATTGTCGTCATCGATGGTCCTGATATGGCTACGGTTCACGCCCTGCGTGAAATCGTAGACCCGCGGCTGCGAGTGATGGAACTTCCGGAAAACGTAGGCGGATGCGAGGCCAGGAATCTGGGCGCTCGCGCTGCCCAAGCGGAATGGGTAGCTCTGCTGGACGACGATGACGAGTGGCTCCCTTATCGATTGGAGAAACAACTCGCAGCCGTTGCCAGTTCAGCGGAACCGGTAACCATGGTGGTTAGCCGCTTTCTGGATAGGGGAGCAAGTGAAAAGGATGAGCTGGTACGTCCCCATATCTTCCCCGCCAAGGGTCAGGCGATCAGTGAATTTCTCTGGTGTGAAGTTTCGCCATTCGGTGGCATCGCGGGTTTTCCGCAAACCTCTACCTGGCTGCTGCGGCGCGACTTTTTTCTCCAGGTCCCCTTTACCAGGGGATTAAAAATGTTGCAGGATCTTGACTGGCTACTGCATGGCTACCACCATCCACAGATGCGTGCGCTGTTTGTAGACGAAGCCCTGACCATCTTCCATAACGACCACGCTCGCGGACGGGTGGCGAAGCGAACCGACTGGCAGCACTCCTTCCGCTGGGCGATGGGGAATCGCCATCTCTTTACCCGCAAGGCATTTGGTTTCTTTCTGGTCGTCGACTGCATCAATCGCGCTGCCCAGCAAGGTGTGGCATGGCCAGAGCTAAGGGGTCTGCTCAAAGAGGTCCCACGCTATGGAAAAATAACCCCCAAGCTCATGGGCCTTTGCTTTCTCTACGTGTGTGTCTACCCCTGGATCGGCAAGGTCCTCTCTCCACGCAAGCGGGCCACCATGCTCTATAACGTCAGAAGCCTGGCAAGACGGGCTGGGTAACAGAGACTGTTCGCATAGCAACAGCTCGTGCAGCAAGAGTCCGAGGAACTGCACCGGCTGAGCCTGAGCCGCGAGCAATTCCTGGCCGGACTCTGGGAAATCGCCAACCTGAGCCCCGAAATGACTCGAAACAGCGTTTTCGCCCAGGTCAAGGCGCTCTCCATGATCGTCGCCATCCAAGGCTTGATCCCCGATCGCCGCGCTGTCTTCGCCCAGAACGGTTCCGCCCCGCCGCCCAGCGGTCCGAAGTTCTATACCGTCGCCTGGCTAGTCAAGCAGCAGGGGAAAGCCACCGTTCCCCCAGCCCAGCCTTGACTTTGTCCGATACGAAAATGAGCCTGGCGTTCAATTCTCCGCCTGGCACTGCCTTTGACTCCAGCTTCGCCCACCCCTGTAGAGTCTGCGTGAGAGCTCGAAAAACAGCACTGAAGGGCTTTAACGGCTGCGGAAAGATTTGGGAACGGGCAAGAGAGGCAGGGGCCAAAAGCCCACTTTCTCTCAATTCCGTTTCGGCCCGACTAAAGTCGTGCCCTGATATCAAAGCCCAGTTCTCTTGCAGGCTCGGAATCCTATCGGCCTTTGGCAAAAATACATCTACCAGGGCTAATCATGCCGCGGGAAAAGTCTCTGTTGCGAAAAACGTCAGGGGCGAAGAGTCGTGGTATCCCACATCTCGCGAAAAACGAGCGAGATGCCCCGAATTTCCTGTACGCAGCTCTGGACAGGACCGCGTGTGCGCCTTTCTTTAAGGAAAGGCGCAGGAAGGTCTGGGAACCCACGACACTACACAGGAAATCGGGGGTGTGGGGCACCCGGGGTCCTTTTTGGGGCGAGGGGAAAAAGGTCCCGTCGGCGCCTCATGCCCCTGTGTTCGCTTCTGCTCCAGACGACAGGGTCCCTTTCTCTATACCCAAGAACCCCTTTGCGCGCCCCCGCTGAGCTTCTAAAAGAAAAGGCGCGCGCTGCCAATGCTCTCAAAAGACCAAAAAGATCGAATTTTATCGAACTTTACAAAAATCGATCCCACCTTCAAAAAAACCGAAGGATCGGGCACCCATCAATGGTTGCGCGGTTAGCGCCCAAGCTGTTTCGTCTTCTATGCCTTTCGTGTGATTGAAGAAGAACTCACCCGCACGTACGGTGGTAATCACTCCTTAGTGTGACCACCCATGAAACCCCATACCCCAATCCCCAGAAAACACCAGGTTGCGCTCGCCCATGATTGGCTGACAGGTATGCGGGGAGGAGAAAAAGTTCTCGAGCTGCTTTGCCGCCGATTTCCCGAAGCCCCCCTCTGGACGTTGATCCATAACCCTGACACCGTCAGTGCGACCATCACCAGCCGGTCGATCCATACCAGCCTTCTGCAACAGCTACCGTTTGCTCGTAACAAATATCGTCACTATCTCCCCTTCTTTCCCATATTTGCTGAAACAAACAAGGTGTCACACGCCGACATTGTGGTTTCAACATCACATGCGGTGGCGAAGTCGATGGTGAAACGCGGTCCCAGGCACTGCAAGCTGCACATCTGCTATATCCATACCCCCATGCGCTATGCCTGGGAGATGTTCGACGAGTACTTCGGGCCTGAACGGGTAGGCTGGCTGAAATCTCAGCTTTTCTTCAAACCACTTCTGCGCTGGGTGAAGTGGTACGACCGGGCGACGATCGAGCGGGTCGATGTGTTCATTGCCAACTCCAGTTATGTTGCTGAACGTGTACGCAGATGCTACGGGAGGGAAGCCGCGGTGTTGGCGCCCCCAGTCGATCTGAGCCGTTTTGCCGGCGTTCACCGTCAACCCGAAGACTGGTTTCTTGTCGTCTCGGCCCTGGTGCCCTATAAACGCGTGGATCACGCCATCCGGGCTTGTGCCCGCCTGGATCGCCGGCTCAAAATTGTGGGATCTGGCCCGGAAACAGAAAAATTACGGCGACTCGCCCGCGACCTGGGAGCAAAGGTAGACTTCGTTGGCTTCGCGGACAACGAGCAGCTGACCAGCTACTACCTCCGCGCAAAAGCTCTGCTCTTTCCCGGGGTCGAAGACTTCGGCATCGTACCGGTGGAAGCAATTGCCGCCGGTTGCCCGGTGATCGCCTTCAAGAAGGGCGGCATATTAGATTCGATGACCGAGCAGACAGCCGTCTTCTACAAAGAACAAACCGAGGACGGTCTAAGCGAAGGCATCAGAAGGTTTGAAGCCACCCAGTCGCGATTTGATGAAGCCATCCTGCGCCAGCACGCAGCTCTGTTCGGCGAGGCTGCCTTTCTCAAAGGGTTTGAACAACTTCTCGATCAAGCCCTCAGCCGGCATAGTATGCCTCCATCAAGCCCCGGCCGTGGGCAAACCACAGCGAGGCGCGCATCTTTTTACCAAGACACAGCATAAGGAACGCCCGGCCGAAGTCATAACCGAGGAAGGCCAACCACAGCCACAACAAGCTATGCTTGCCCTGCACTCTTCCCATGCCCAATCCGTAACTGTAGAAGCGCTCTTCGGTGATTCCGCCGTGGCGTACATCCTTACAGGGGTGCACAATATGCCAGCCGCCAATGAAGCGCCCCTTCATCCCGCGCTGCATGGCGGTAAGCAGGAAATCGGTGTCTTCCCCGGAACCAAAGCGCGTCTTCGACCCAATGCCAAGCCCCTCATCAAAGAGCAGGGACTGCGACTGCCAGGTCCTTTTCACGAAATAGGTGTAGCTTTGCGAGGTTCTGAAGATATTGATGGGGGCCAGGTCGCAGATGTCGGCATACCACTTGTTCCCGCTTGGGATTCCGGAATGATCCCGGGAGCCGAGACTCAGGATGTGATAGCCGGGATGGCCGCGGAACCATGCGTCCACGTTCGTCAGGGTGTCTGCAGGGTACAGGCAATCATCATCTGGAAAGGCGACGATTTCTCCGCTGCAATGCCGCAGACCAACATTCCTGGCTCGTGACAGACCGCGGTCGCTGCGGACATGCAGTACTTTAGTGTCATTCAGCCGCGCCGACCATCTTGCGAGAATAGGAACCAGCCGGTCGTCCTGGTTCTGGTCGACCACGATAAGCTCTACATCCGCACTCGCTTGCGCTTCGAGCGAGGCCAGGAACTGATCGACTTCCGTTGTTCGCTCCACAGTGGCCAACACGAGGCTGAAACGTGCCATACATAAAAAGTACCGTCAACCTAAGTTTGCAACCATCACACTTCCTGGTTAACTGAACATGGTCAAGAGAGAACGGGTTCTCTTCCTCGATTTAGGCTCGCACTACGGCGGAGTTGAGACTTACCTGGACGGTCTGGCCGGCATCCTCGGCCCCAACATCGAGGGTTATGCGGTTTGCTCCTTACCGAGGCTAACCGCACAGTTGCGAGCACATGGGATGACCGTCGTTTCGTTGCCCCTGCTGGGCTCAAAATGGTTCAAGGGCTTGCGCTTCCTGCTGGCCTGCTTCATCGTTCCCTACCTACTGTTACGCTTCAGGATCCGCAAGGTTCAACTGAACGGCTACTTCGAATCCTTATTGTTGGGACCGCTGCGAATGGTGGGCTGTGAAACGATCTACACCATGCACGGCCCTTTTGAAACGGAACTTTACTCGTGGTTTCGCAACCCGGCACGATTTTTTCCGCGATTTTTTTCCAGGGAGTCCTTGCACTTTGCGTCCCAGGTGGTTTGTGTTTCTGAAACGGTGGGCGAGATCGCTCGAAAAACGCTGCCCGCGGAGCGGGTCAAGGTTATCGCCAATTGGGTTCAGCCTCCTTTGACTTTCCGGCACAATTTCTCGGTGAGTGAACGTCCCAGACTTCTTTTCGTCGGCCGGCTGGAAGAATACAAAGGGGTGCAGCTTATCCTGCGGGCCATGCAACAGGTGAGCGATGTGTCGCTGACGATTGTTGGCGAGGGACCTTACCGGGCGCAACTTGAGCGAGAAGCAAGTGAAATGGATGTTCACTTCGCCGGCTTCCAGCCGGACCCTTCGCGCTTCTACCAGGACTCGACTGTCTTTATCAATCCATCGTCAGGCCCTGAGGGTCTGCCCCTGGTTTCGCTGGAGGCGATGGCTTATGGGCTCCCTTGCCTTTTCAGTGATCTGCCGGTGCATCGCGAGATCAGCGGCGGCGGCAAGGCGGCGGCACTTTTTGCGCAAGGTGACAGCCAGAGCCTCGCCCAACAGCTTAGGCTGCTGCTGCAGGATGAAGGCCACCGGCAGCGGTATGGCGTTGCCGCGCGGCAATTAGTTGAACAGCACTATAGCCGCAGTGTTGCCGGTCAACAGTACATTCATGCCTTCGGGCTTTGAGTGACTTCGATGAGGCACT
>CAWGYP010000013.1:0-6375 GCA_963826875.1 uncultured Acidobacteriaceae bacterium
AGCCGCCGCCGCACCTCTTGGCTAAGATAAATGAGCGGTCCCGAAGAATCGCCTGGAGTCGTTCAACTTGGAAATTTCCCTCGTACGTCGCGCAAAGCATACAGCTCGGCGCTTGCGTTACGTCCGGTGGCGGAGCCTGAGAGCGGTTCGGCCCTTTGTTGCGGGTAAGGATGGACTGGAAATCGGCGGCCCGAGCAAGGTTTTCGAAGAAGGGATTCAGCCACTGCCCATTTATCCCCTCGTCGGGTCCCTGGATAATTGCGATTTTTCACGCGCTAACACCTGGGCCTCACACGAGGACAGTTACATTTTCAGCCCAGGTAAGCGACCCGGGAAAAGCATTTTCCGAGACGCTTCCAACTTGTCCTCTATCGCCGGCCACTCCTATGACTTCATCCTGTCTTCGCATAATCTGGAGCACTTCGCGAATCCCGTCAAAGCACTCGAGGAGTGGAAGCGAGTGACTCGGCCCGGCGGCTGCCTCATCATCGTGCTGCCCAATTACTCAAACACATTCGATCATCGGAGAACGCCAACCAGCATCGACCATATTTTTGAAGATTTCGAACGAGACACGCAAGAAGACGATCTTACTCACCTTCCCGAGATCCTGGATAAACACGACTTGAGTCTGGACCCCGGCGTGAGCTCAGCGGAAGCGTTCCACCAGCGTTCGCTCGACAACTTCAACAATCGATGCCTCCATCACCACGTGTTCGACGAAGCAAATAGCCGCGAACTTCTTACCCGATGTGGAATGGAAGTCCTCGTCGTGGATTTGGCGCCGCCCTTCCATATCTTCCTGTTGGCGCGCATTCAGTAGACGCAATCCATAGGGCTTGTTCAGCGCTGGGCTTCGAGGCTGATTTGGTGCGATCGAAGCCCGTATACTACGGGCAGCCATGCCTGATCCTCCCGCGGCCCCTATGCCGTCACAGTTAACCGAGCCGTCTATGGACTTCGCGCCGGTAAATGAGCAGCTTGCTTACCTGCAGAAGGGTGCGGCTGAAATCATCCGGGTCTCCGACTTGCAGGAGCGGTTGGAGGCTTCCCGGAAGTCTGGCCAACCGCTGCGCGTAAAAGCCGGCTTTGATCCCACCGCACCCGATCTGCACTTGGGCCACACCGTGCTCATGCGAAAGCTCAAGCACTTTCAGGATCTCGGCCACCAGGTCATTTTTCTCATTGGGGATTTCACCTCGCTCATCGGGGATCCGACCGGACGCTCAGTCACGCGTAAGCCGCTCACGAGCGAAGAAATTACCCGGAACGCGAAAACATATACCGACCAGGTTTTCAGAATCCTGGACCGCGACAAGACCGAAGTTCGCTTCAACTCGGAATGGTTATCTCGTCTCGGTTTTGAAGGCATCATCCGCCTCGCTGCACAATTTACCGTTTCCCAGATGCTCGAGCGCGAAGAATTCCATCGCCGGTTTAACAATGAACAGCCGATTTCTCTGCACGAGTTGCTCTATCCGCTTTCGCAAGGCTACGACTCAGTGGCCCTGCGCGCAGACGTAGAGCTCGGCGGCACCGACCAGAAATTCAATCTGCTCATCGGGCGTGAACTACAGCGGCACTACAACCAACCCTCCCAGATCGTCCTGATGACGCCCATCATCGAGGGGCTGGATGGGGTGCAAAAGATGTCCAAGTCCCTGGGCAACGCGATTGGCATTCATGAGCCGGCCCCGGAGATGTATGGAAAGCTGATGTCTATTTCCGACGACCTCATGTGGCGGTACTGGATTTTCCTGACCGACCTGAGACAGAGCGAGATTGACCAGATGCAGACAGATGTTGCCGGCGGAGTTCTGCATCCGATGGAAGCGAAGAAGCGATTGGCGCGCACTATTGTCGCCGGCTTTCATTCCGAGGAGGCTGCCCGCAAAGCTGATGAGGATTGGGCCATGCGCTTCCAGCAGCGTAACGTCGAAGCCACGGCAGAAGAAGTCGCAGTGGACTTGCGGCAGGTTGCGGCTGGCGCATCGCTTGACCTTGCACTGAGCAATCAGAGCCATCCCGTGGACATCAATGTTGCCAAACTCCTGGTAGCCCTTGGCCTGAAGAACTCCCGCACGGAAGCAGAAAGGCAGGTGACCGCCGGAGTGAACATCGACGGCGTAACCTCCTCAAATAAGCTGATCCATGTGGAGAAGCGACCGGCAAGAATTGCCGTGCGCGTGGGCAAGCAGGCTAAGATCGCCCTGCTCTGAGCCATGACCAGTTGAATAAACAGGTGTTTCTGTTTGCGGATTATTTTTTAAGGGCGATATCGGTTGCCATGCTGAACACACCCGAGCCGCAAGCGGCATAGACCGGGTACTGCCTGAGAATCGCAGGCAAGCGCGCGAGCCGCCACCTGGGGAGCGCATAACGGAAACGCACAAATCGCAACTGAGCCTGGTAGCAGGCATAGAGCGCCTCGCCCCTCCGGCTCAGAGAGTGTTGAGCGAACCTCTTACAGACTTCTTCCAACAGCCCTGCCTGCCGGGAAAGCTCGTTCCAATGCTTGTTATTTCTTTCCCAACGGCTCAGTCTTGGACCAAGACCTACTTGTTGGGACGCATGCTGGCGGTACCGGATCAGAGGCGCCTCGATCGCCCTCAACTCGGTGACGGCCGCGGTATTGGCGACGATCCATTCGTCATGCAGCCAGCCGGATCCGACGGGCAGGCAGTTTGCCCGTAAGCGGCTGCGGAACATGACGGTGGCTCCGGTCACGAAGCGATGCCGAACCAGGACTGTGTAGTCTCCCTGTACTAGCCGCTGTTTTCGCTCGCCGGTGAATCCGTAATTCGTCCACAGTCGTGTTCCAGTCAATTCATCCTGATCGTCCATCACGTCCGCGTCGGAGAAGACCAAACCGGCCTCCGGGTGCGCGGCGAATTCCTGCTGCGAGCGCTCCAGACGTGTGGGATACCATATGTCGTCCTGGTCGCTGAGTGCGATCAGGTCCCCCTGACACAACCCAATCGCACGCTCGAAATTAGCCACGAAGCCAATATTGTGTTCATTACTCGCCAGGTGCACGGGGAAAGAAGCGGAGGCCGCGAAGTCGCGAAGGATCTGCATGGTGCCATCCGTGGAGCAGTCATCACAGACAACCAGCTCAAACGGAGGTTTGGTTTGTTCCTGAATACTTGCCAATTGGCGGGCAAGAAATCGCTCCCCATTGTAGGTGCAAAGGGCTACCGAGATCTTCTCCTGGGGATTGACCATGTCGAAATTCACGGAGTAGGGATTTGCGAGCGCACGGAGTCGAGCACCTTACCGCGCGGTCCTTCCGTAAAGCCGAGGATGGCTACGTAAGAGTGGGCGAGGACATAACAAAAACTTGAAGCAAAATTGAACATGACCGCAGCCCTCGTGGTTCGAACGCCAAAAATGATCAGATAACCTATCTGAACCACGGCTAGTAAGGAGATTTCGGCGATCGATCCGCGCCAGAAAAGCCACTTTCGCGACCGGTTCATGATCCAGATCAACCCTGCCACATAGTTAATGCACGCGGTCATAACCACCCAACCGATCAGACCTCGCAACTGCTCGTATCTCGGGCCAATGACCCAGAGAAAGATTCCTGGAAAGGAGAATGTGAGCAGAGACAGCAGCGTACCTCCGATGCATGCTGCGCCAATGAGTCTGAAATAGGTTAAACCCAGGCGGGATTTCGCCAGGCGAGCCACATAAGGCTCGACAATGACAACATTAAAGGTCATCAGCAGGTAGAAGATCTGCCCCAGCCGGCCAAGCGCCGCCACCTGGGCTATGTTGACTGTGCTGCCGAAAATGCTAACCAGAAACAATGCAATCTGGCCATAGAAGGCCCCTAGAAGGATCGCCGGTAATGCCGGCAAAATATACGCGATGATCTCCTTGCGAATGGCTGGGTCGTCCTTCTCCGGCCATTCCATCGCCTTCCCACCGTGCCGCTTGAGCAGGGAGCCGTTGATGGTAGCATTCAGGGCGCTTATACCGGCTGCGGTCACGGAACCGAGCGAGCCCACGGCGTTGAGCAGGACATAGATCAAAAGCCGGAAAACGGCAGAGGCTGTTTGCAAAACGTAGAACGCTCGCAGGCGCCGGTATAACAAAAGAGGCACCGAATAGTAAGAAGCAGCGCTGCTGGAAAACAGCGCAAGTAAGACAGAGGCGAGTAAGCCTAGCTGGATGGGCCATCCCCATCTCTGTTTATGCGTGATGACGATAAACGTTGCAGCAACCGCAGGCGACAAAATTAAAAAGGCGCGATCTCTGAGAGCTTTTCCGCCGCGTACATATTTACCCACCAGGGCGCGATCCGCAGCCCGCTCCCCTACCAACGGAATGATGGTGCTGGCGAAACCAAGGTCCATCAGGATGGAGGCGGTGCCCTGGAAACCAAGAGCGAGACCGTATTGCGCGTAGGCGGTAACGCTGAGAGAGCGCACTAGAAACAATCCGGTCAGTACGCTGACTGCCTGCAACCCAGCCTGCCCAAGCATGAAGCTCGTGAGCACGCTGATGAGTCTGCGAATGCGTGAGCCCGGATGATGAATCTGCTCAGGAGGCTGTTTCAATTCTGGTCGTGTCTTACATAGACGAAAATTTGGCGATAGAAGGGGGAGCGGTCTGCCAGGCGCAGAAAAGATTCGAGCAGAGTTGGCGCGAACCGCATGGCAAGCTGCGAGGCGCGAATGAATCTGGCTGACATCTCTCTTGCCATCATCCAGGAATGAAAGCCGATACTCTCATTGCCCAGATGCTGCATTTCCCAACCCGCCACTTTGGGAATGGATGCAACATCCGGGAAGGGCGCGTCCATGTGCTCCGAGAGCCACTCCGGAGGCGGTACTTTCGCGTCGATATAAGTCTTAAACAAAGCTCGGTCCGATTCCCAGGCGAGTTGGCCGCAGGGGAAGCCAAAGATCACCAACTTCCGCGCCACCCGCAGACACTCCCCAATTACTGTTGCTCGCAAATCGGGAGGAACATGCTCCAGCATGTCGGATGCAAGGACAACATCAAACTCCTGGTCCTTCATCGGCAATTGCGTGGCAGACGCGGTGACGGGGGTCATCGGCCATAGAGGTTCAAAAGGAAACGAGATGTCGCATCCTACAAATGGGATGGGGCGGAATCGCCCGATCCCAACGCACCCGGAACCGATCTCTAAAAGCGACCCATGATCGAAAAGCCCATGGGTCTTGAGAACTCGCACAATCGGGTAATATCTCGCCGCCCAGTTTAACATCCTTCACCATCTGCGCTAGAATCTGAGAATCGGATCATGGCCGTCGCCTTCATCAGGAGGCAACAGGCTGGCGACTGTTTCCAGGGGTTCACCTTCAGGTAGGTAACCATCGCCTACCCGGATTTTACTATGCACTGCTGATCACAAGATCTATGTCCATCAAACCTCTGGGTATTGTCATTCCCACTCACAATCGTTGCGCCGTACTGCTTGAATGCCTCGCGCATTTGGAGAAGCAGACTTTCAAGGATTTTGAAGTTGTCGTCGTCGACGACGGCAGTAGCGATGACACGGCCGTAAAACTGGCAGCATACCAGGCCCGAAGCCCTCTGTGCATGCGCTATGTCTCCCAGGCAAACAGTGGGCCGGCCAAGGCGCGTAACGTGGGCATCTCATTGCTGTCATCGCCTGTCTGCTTAATGCTCGGCGATGATATCTTCGCGTCGCCTACGCTGCTCGAAATGCACCTGCAATTCCATCAGCACAATCCGGAAATCAAGGTTGCCGGTCTGGGAATGATTCGTTGGAGCGCTTCCGGCCAAAAGGTGACGCGGTTTATGCGCTGGCTGGACGAAGCCGATCTGCAGTTTTCCTATCCTCGTCTGTTGGCCGGCGCAAAGCCGGGTTGGGGCGAATTTTTTACCAGCAATCTTTCGGTAAAGACCGAGTTGTTGAAGAGATTCACGTTCAATGAAGCTTTTCCTTATGCAGCGATGGAGGATATGGAGTTGGCCTACCGGATACAAACGCGGTTTGGCCTTGAAGTCAGATTTCTCCCTCAAGCGGTGGCCGAGCATTTTCATCCAACCACATTCCGGCAGGCTTGCCGTCGCATGGTCAGAGTCGGTTATTCATTCGGAGTGTTCTATGAACTATGGCCCGACCAAAAACCGCCGTCAGTCACCGGCTGGCGCCAGGCAATTATCAACGGGTTATCGCGGCGTCCTCGTTTGCTAAGCATATTGACGGGCGCGGTTGCACTCCTCACCGAGATCGTGTGTCCAAACCGCTTCATCCTGTACATTTTCTATTCCTATATGCAGGTTGGCCTGCAGAGCCGGCTCAAGGGTCAGGCGAGGCTGGTTCCAGTAACTGGCTGAGACGGACGGCCAATATGCCCACGGCTTTGCGAATCG
>CAWGYP010000014.1:0-106655 GCA_963826875.1 uncultured Acidobacteriaceae bacterium
GACGTGAAGCGAATCCGAGTGGCCCTCGGCGCCAAGTGTGAGGCTGATCTGGAACATCTTATGAAGGTGTGGGGGTTGGACCGCAACGCTGCGGTGGGCAGAGCTATTTCCGAGTATGCCCGGAAGATCAAACTGGAGGAGGATCTGGAGGCCGGCAAGGGGAAGGGGAATGGAGAACGGCCGCGGGAGGATTAATCCCTGCGAGTCCTGCAACACGTTCCAACTTTCAACCAACTCCATCAAGAAGAGGCCGGTCAGCTTACCCGATGCGTCGACAAAGACCAAGTGCTGGCCCTGGATCTCCTGTTTGGCTGCTATTACGTGCTGGAGAGCCAGGCTGGGAGACTTGAGACGCACAAGGTATGTCTTCTCGGTCATTACTGCAAAGTGTATGCCTCAGCGCAACCGCAGGGAGCGTACAAAAAGCCCCTGCGGCCTTTTTGTTGCGCTATCCTTGGTCCATGACAGATGCCACGGGACACAAGAACCCACCCGGAGCCGGCCCGAACTCCTCCGACATGTATATTGGCGGAATACCCCTTAACCTCTACATCAACGACAACCCGAAAACGGGCAGGGTGGAGATTGCCAAGCCAATGCCCCCGGGCGCCGACGACATCGTCGTGAAGGATTTTTCGGATAGGCCCTCCGCATGGGCATGGGCTGAGGCTGAATTTCACGCTGGGCGATTGGGATAGTGGCGAACCCCTCGAGCAGAGGAGCTGGCGAATGGCCAACTACACCGTGTACGTTGACCTTGCGGAGGGCGCTTCGCCTGATGATTACGTTGCCCTGAGGCGGTTGATGCAGGTCGAGTTCAAAGTAAGCCCGACCACTCCGGCGGGCGAAGTACCGGTATACTTCTCCCCTTTGTCTTCCCCCTGCCGTATCTTCCGCTTAGAGAATTGATTGAACGTCGACTTAAGGAATCCCTGAGGCCGGATCACCCGATCATCGAGCTTTACGAAATCCCGACTGTCGTCCAATAGCCCAAAAACCGCCCTGGGGAGAAAACCGGGGTGGCCGAGCGTTCCAGATTCCGCTTTTCCGTTGATTCGCGATTTCGTCGGGCGTACCCTTGGACCGGTTGACGCCATGAACAACTGTAGTCAGCCGTTCGACTGGACCGATGAGGCGGCCGGGCTAGAGATATCGGCGGCCAGGCACGTCAACTCGGTGTAGAAGTCGTTCCTCTCCAGCCACCCACGTGCTCCGCCACCAGAACCCTATAGAAGCCGTCGTTCGTGACGGTTGCCGGAGTCCCACTGCGAGGTGTAACTCGGGAACATCTGCTTGTTAAGCGTGTTCCGATTGATGTCACTCGTTGTTGATCTGAACAAAGCTGGCCGACGCGAATGAGCGGATTCAGAGTAACACCGAATCATGATCCCGCCTTCGGTTTGCTCAGGCGTCCCGATCATGCCGGTCGCACTGTTGATCTGAACCGCTTGCCCAGGAAGATATCCGGTGTTTGGAACGAGCGTAACGACGCCATTCTGGATAGACCACCGTGCGTTGGCGCGCTGGGCTATGCTGGGCCATCGCCAACCTGGATATCCCGAACGACAGCTTTCCGCGTATATTTTTCAGCACTATCCCGCCAGTGCCGTTTAGAAGAACGTCACTCGATGTCGCTGCTACGGGTAGGTTCATTGACGCGGCCGTGTCTGCGAGCTCCTGCGCGAGAGTCGTTCCGGCGGGCCAAGTTTTATTGATGACGCTGTTGATATACGCGTAGTCGCCGTCTCCGGCCGCAATATCTAGGAAGCTGTCCATCTTGCGCTCGCGTCCCTGGAAACTGTGCCGGAATATCTCCCTGGAAAATCGTTCCCTTTGTTTCCTTGTCTGATAGCCAGCGGTAAGTGTTACAGTGTCGAACTCCTGTGTTGATCCTTATTCGCTGTTTGCTGCGCCACATTGTAAACCCGGATATAATAGAGTGTTCGGCGTTTCGACATCCGTGGCGCGCACCTCGAACCGGAAACGCAGCTGCGAAAGGTCGATTCCGATCGAGTTATTCTGCGTTTCGGCAACACCGGTTGAAAAGGTAGGAACGCCATTCACTTCGCCCTGGGACGTTATCCCCAGGGATGTCGTTGTGTTGGTGCGCGTGCTTTTAGAAACGATCAGTTGGCCATAGCGTAGCCACTGGCCCGTAGCCGGGCCCTGTGTGACGGTTCCCATAGGTTATTCCTTTCCTTCGCGGAGCTGTATCAGTCGACCTTTTAGAATGGCCTCGGTTTGTTGGGCTCGCAGGAGATCTTCTTCGGCTTCCTGTAAGTCAGCGTGCGCCGCGGCCATCTTGAGCGGAACGTCCAGGCCGTGGAGGATGCGATGGGCGATCAGGTCAGGGAGCCCGGCGGTTAGCCGGATCCTCTCTAGTGCATCCGCTTGCAGTTGTTTTGCCACGACGATTCCTGATTGAATGCGCCGATAGGGACCATTGCCGATGACCACGTCCATGATTTACCTCTTTCTTCTTTCCGCATCCCACCGCGGACGCAGCCTGTCTAGCGTGGCCCGCAGATAGGTCATAGAGAAGTCCGTCATCCCGACGACCCACTGAAAGTGTCGCCTGTACTGCTCGTCGGCGGGGTATAGGAGCAACTTGGCACTGCGATGGTTACGCACATCGGCGCCCATGTAGTCGAAGACCGCGCTGTACAGGATGGCGTAGCCGAGATTGACGCGCCGCTCTGGAAGCTTGCGCTCCGTCGCCGGCTGGTCGCCTCCCAGGTCTGCTACGGCGACTGCGGCGAACTGGATAACGGGGATCGTGAGCGGTTCTATCGCAACAGAAGTGGCCATGCACCCTCCAGGTGTTCAAGAACGTGATATTTGAGGTCAATCCGGTAGGTTACTTTTCCGGGGTTTCAATTAAACGACTTGCCGGGAAGCGCTTTGTTACATCTGCCGGCGGGATTTTAGAACATAAGAAGGGGTTACCAATGGGACTATTCGGCTCGGGCTTCGGAGATGGCTACATCATGGTCGCGTTGATTCGCTGCAAGAAGTTGTTTAAGTCGTTCGCAGGCACGCATAGCACATGCGCGGCAACAGTAGAGGCGAGGCCACTGCGTTGACTGCGCAAATGCCCTGGCACAGCCTGGGCAGGCTGAAAGACCCGACCTGCGTTCATGGCATCACCACCTGGGCTTCCGGCCCGGTCACCAGGACCATCTGACAAGCTTTCTTGCCCCGTTTTGCCTTTTTGGGGGATCTGCATGCGCTGCACAACCACTGATCCCGCGTGTGTAGGTTGTGAATCGCGCGATACAGCCCCTCGCATGGGGCCAAGCATCCATCGCATACGTATTGCCCGCCATATCCGCCGGAATCAAGAGGTACCCGAGGAGCTACGGCGCACAGGGGACCAAAGACGTTTGGGGCCACCAGGCCACATGGTTTTTACTTCGGGCGGGACTGCATTGGGGTTGGCTTCAAACATTTCGATCCCTCCGACTGAACAGTCGTTGAGCGTCGTTCGGATGCGCTGGCGAGGACGTTGCTGGTGTAACTTACTGCATCGCCCGTGACAAACGGGCGGTCACTGCCGGCAGCCTGCCGGACCTTGCGACCGGTCTTTCTGATGGCAGATACAACGTCCTGGTACTGCACGGTGGCCAGCCATCGGGTAATGGTGCCCGCGTGTGGGTAGGGGCAGACCGGTTTCGGCTTCCCAGAGTTTGGCGATTTCTTGTTCGTCCATTTTAAGATCCTTGATTTCAGGAATGATTTAAAATGGGGCCAGCGCTATAAACACCAGCCCCACTCGTGCAACGGGAAAGGTGGCCGCCATGAATTGGCCAACCGGGTCGAGGAATACCCGGAACCGTGCGCGAATCTTGTTTTCCTATTTCGCAGGCAAGACTGAATCGGGAGATGGCAGCGGGCCGGCCTGTGCATCCGCATGGTCTTTGAGTGCCTTCCCGAAGGCTTGCCAGTATGTGGAAGCTTCCGCCGCATTGACTTCGCCGGATGTGTGAGGTGCATGAACAGCGTTGTAGGCTGCAGCATGAAGATCACGCCAAGCACTCAGCGTGCCCGCTGGAAGGCCGGCGCCACGAATGACAGAGGCCATTATGTTGGTGTGCTGATCGGGAAGAAGTCTGTCCCATCCGGGGCCCCCGAAGGGTACGCATGAGCCTCGCAAAACCCGATGAAGGAATTGACAATGCTGATTTGCCTGTTCCAGTTGTCGCACAACTTCGGCCACTTGCTCGCAGTACGCGACCGCCGCGGCCTCGTCGACCTCACGTTCCGCTACCACAACATCGCTGCGCGCGTCGTCCATCTGCGCATTGAGGATTTCTGAAGCGTGGCGGGCATGCTCGGCGTCCTCTTGCGCCGCCAATCGCTCGAGCCGTTTCGCCTGCAATGCCTTTGGGTAGCCCGTCCAGGCGCCCCGCTTCAGGGCTTCGATCCTGGCTTTGGCTAACTCCTCGTCCAGTCCATCGTAGGCTTTTAGTGCATTGGTGGACTTGTTAGCTTCTTCGGCTGCGCGATTGGTGACCTGCTCAGCTTCGCCCAGAGCAACCCGTGCGGTTGTTAGCGTCGCCAGGGCTGCACGGAGAGAGTTCCGCGCATCGGAATTCTGTGACATGTGTGCTTCCTCGTTTCCTCGTTTTTGCTTAAAACTACTTCTTAACGTCCCGCAGTCCGAACATGCCCAGCTTGTTATCCGTGTTCTTTTCCTGCGCCGCGGCCTGCTGACGGCTCAACTCAGGGGTCGTGGTACTCAGGGCGCTCTTAGGCGAACTATTCGCCGCGTCGGCGTACCAGGGATGCCGAGTTGTGGGGATCGGGAAAGTTTCGTGTTGTGTTCCATCAGTGTTTTGTGTATTTCTGCTCCAGGGCATTGTTATGTTCCTTTCGGTTGGTGTTACAGTGATTGTTACGTTACCGTCGTCCCGCTGGTATCGGGGCGCGGCCGGTGGAAATTAGGTAGCGATTGTGGGCCGCTCTTCCTTCGCTGAACGGCTTTCCGGCATACCAGGACATGACGGCCGGCTCAGGGTCTTGTGCGCCCGCGGCGTCCCCGATGCCAAGCTCGCGCAACGTCGGAAGTTCGTCATCCTCCGTAGGTGCTGCATCGCCGATACCCGCATTCTGCTCGCGCACGATCAGACGAGGCAGAGGTTCGGTCTCCTGCTGCTTGGCGGCGCGGCCAGCGACGAAAGCTCGGCCAATCTCGCGCCCGGTTAAACCCTCCCACGGGGACGGCTTTGCCGTGCGACCTGCATCGGTGACCAGCACGTCATGAACCCCATTTCCCATCCGGGCAACGGCATACCCGCGCTCCACAGTCCCAATCTCGCGGTTGCGCGAATTCTCAACAACGTCTCGCATTGCGGAACGCTCCGACTCGATCGCTCTCCTGCGTACAGTTTCAAAGTTCATTCTGGTTGTTCCCCTTTCAAAACATCACAAATCACGCCAACCAATGGCTCGGAGCAGTTGACCACCCCGGCACGCACAAGCTCGACAAGCTTCTCGTCGAACGGCGAAGCCGGTATCGGCTCGCCCTCAATTTGCGCTGAGCGCCGCCTCATCGCCGCGCATGTCATTGCCAGCACGTCGCGCCGACGGAAGCGAAGGCTGGTTACCATCCGCCAACTCTGCCGTGACGGATTGCGTGTGGCTGTTTTTTTCAAGTTTTCGGAGCCTATCTTCAAATCTCATTTTCCCCTCCTCTTCTTCTTCTATTTTCCGAAGCCGCGCCTCGATATCGTCGTCGACAACAGCCTTGAACATGAATTCCGGACGTCCCCCGCGCGGCCGCCACCCTCGCAGCCGAGCCCGTGGGGGAGTCGGGTTCGCTGCAACGGCGCGCAAAGTCTCGGCTGCATCTTCGCCATTGACCCGCAACCGCATGAGCGTAGCGTCGACCAATTCACGCTTCGCGCGCGCGTACTGTTCACGAAATTCAGGGTTGCGAAGCATCCTCTGCAGAGTGGAAATGGAGATGCGAGCGCTCTCGGCCGCGTCCCTGTGGGTCTTCTCGGCGATCAATGCAGCGATGACAGACTCCCGCTTGCCTCTCTTGCTTCCGTGGCCCCTAGTCCCGGTAAAAGTGTCAACTGATGTCATTATCTGCCCTCACTTTTCTTGTCTGGCTGCAGGTGCAGCCCGGTCTGGAAATGCACCACTAGTGGCGTTTCGCGCAACGGATGCACAGTATCGCCTGGCGCCATCGGCATCCATGGGGTCGCCATTCTGCGACGCAGAGATAGTTTTCTGCCGGTCTGCCGGATGGCATACTCGCTGGCATCAAGGCCGTGCGCCCGGGCTAAGCCCAGAAGCCAGGAGTCGATCGGGCATGTGAGACCGCAGAACTCCACCCAGCTTTTCCCCAGAAGTGCGATTGCCTCATCCTGCTCTTTGCTCTGCTTTGTTTCGACTACCGAATGGTCTAATCCTCGTTTACGTGCCATTCCATCTCCATCGTTCCCGCGTTCAAAATGTCTTCGCGGATTCGGTTACTGAAGTTACGGGTAGTTTTGCCCGGTCCCGGGTCCGCTTCCGGGCGTTCTAGATCGTAGTGTTTGTTGTTACGCGCGTTTCGCCCGGGTACGCTTCTTTGCGGCGCCCTGCTGGGTGATGTTGTCCGCAAGGCAAAGTTCGCGCCGATCGATGGGGATCCGCGAGCTTGCCGCACGGCCAGACGACAAAGCAGGTGTCCTGGTCAATATGCCGAATTTCGCCCGGTTCGCCCCATGGGGCCGAAAGCTTCAAGACTCGTGATCCGATTTCTAAAGTCATTGAAGATCCCGCCTTTCTCTCTCAACGGCTGTCGGCTTAGGTGCCTTCTGTGCCAACCGCCACGCTCGCAAGCATTCGCAAGAACGCCCCGCTAACCCAGCCCGCGGGCGTTTTGACGAGGTCTATGAGCAGCCGCCAAGGCACCTCGAACAGGGTACGAATGCCGGCCTGGGCGCCGGTCTTGGTTTGCGGCGTCTCACTGCACCCTCCTGATACCAGCGCCCGGCGTTGGCTCCGATGGCGGAGGTGTTTGTCCTTCCCGCCTCCCGTACGTTGAGGAAATCGCGGTTGTATGTCACAGCGATGGAGCCTTGGCGGCCCATTCTCTGCTTTGCGATCACTATCAGGTCTTCCCCGGTTGGCTCTCCCTGATCGTTCACCTGCAGATGCAGTAGCGCGACCAGATGCGCGTGTGCCTCTATGTCACCGCTTTCCTTAAGCTGGGTCATCGTTGGCACATCGTGAATCGACTTAGGCCTCGCGAGCTGCGAAAGAGCAATGACTGCTACCTTTTCAGACTTAGCCAGTTGCCGCAGAGAGTCGGAAACGTACATAGCACGCTCCCGGCATTTCCTTCTGCGGCGCCCCGCAGATCTGCAAGTAGTCGACCACGATAAGGCGAATCCCATAGCGTCTAATTGCCAACCTGGCACTGGCTGACCAGTTCCGTAATCTGCAAGGGAGACGATTCGTCAATGAACAGATGCTCGCTGAACGACTCGGCACTTACCCGCATGGATGCCCGATCCGTTTCCCCTATCGTCCCTTTTCCGTAGAGCTTATCCGCCGGCACCTTGGCTAGCGTGGCAGCGGACTGCTGAATCCACTGCGCGGCCGTCATTTCGACTGGAAAAGACGAGCGTGGGAATCTTGCGGAGGGTGTTCCTGGTCACTACCTGGCGGGCCAGGGATGTCTTTCCCCTCCCTGGAAGAGCTCCGAGTACCCAATACTGGCCGGGTCGGATCCCTCCGTTTGTGGCTTTGTCGAACAGATAGACGCCCGTGCTAAGTGGCTCCGCCTGCGGGGAGGGGGATGAAAGAGTTCATCCAGCGCCTGGTGAGCTATGCCGTCTGCCCGTTGCACCGTCTTGCCGCGATCAGTCTTGGAAGATGCCAGGTCGATATCTAATTCGCCTGCCGTCGCCTCTAAGGGCTTACTCGGTGTCGGCCGCCTTTGTCGCCGCGATCTGAACGTCTACGATGAATTGCCGGCGCGCAAACATTTCCCTAAGGGAGCGAATCTTCTCTGTAACGCTGCGCTCATGCTTTTGCAGCCCAGTAGTGAGGTCGCTGATGTACCCAGCACCGCCCACCGCCGCCAATAGCGAGAGCTTTGACAGTTCAGCCAAGACCGTGGCTATGTCGACAGGCGTACCTCCGTCCCGCATGCTTCGCAGGACGTTCCATATGCGCCGATGCGAATCAAGAGAGAAACACTCTGACGGGCAATCAGAAAGGACTAGGTTTATGACCATTCGGGGCGATCCATGGCATGGCCCAGGAGCGCCCTTTCGTATTCGATGTTTACCGGAAGAGAGAGAAAGAGTTGGCTATTTTCCATTGGCTCCCCCAAACAGCTTTACCAGCTCCCAGCCGTCCGCCAGAAGCCGGTAAGAGTAGAGCTCACTTCTCCTTCAGGAGAAGGAGAAGTTCCTTCTCCTTCTCCTTGTTCTCTCTCTCGTGACATGCGTGACTCACCGTGACTGTCACGCTCTGTCACGCTTCCTGCGTGACTCGACCGGAAGCCTCGCTTGCCCCGCTGTCTCGCCTTGCGCTGTGCCGCCTGCGCCCTTTGATGATCGAGATCCTTTAGGGCGCGGTACTTCGGATAGTTGAGCAGGCACCATCCGCCATCGATATCCGCGATGTGGCGCCCCTCATTGTCTGGCGTCCTAAAGAGTAGGGGTCAGGCGACTTAAATGACTTGAGCGCAGCCTGGACCTCATCTAATGTGACGTTGGCCCGGCGAGCAAGACCGGGGATTGATCCCCACACGCGGCCATACCTGTCTGCCGTCGCGACCATGCAGATCCAGACGACGCGCGTGCTGTAGGCCTCGCCCCAAACTGAGGATTCGGTGATGTCAGCGGCTAGGTGGTTCCAGTAAGTAAGACATGAGTAAATCCCCGCGAAACTAGAGAAAAAGGCAGTAAAGATGCCTGTTGCCGTGGTACTATAAGTCATCGGGTACATCCTTTCGTTAGTCGATAGAGTCCAGTTCGCCGCTGGGCTCTTTCGTATTTGGGCGTGAAAAACCCCGCGCCAGGCGGGGTGTGGGATGTTCAATTGATTCCTGTTCACCAGGAAGACTACGGCCGGCCTTTTCTCCCTTGGCTGCGCCTTCAGCTTCTCCGGCGGACAACACTTCGCCTGCCCATGATTCGCACGCGATGCTTGCCGATAATGAGCCGTCCAATGCCCGCTCAATGAAATACCCAGATGGCTTGCAGGACAAGCCCCGGCCTCCAGGACAACAGCTTACGGTTGAGCTGCAGAACCTTCCCACCGTTAACGCTGTGAGCACTGTAGTCTGCCAGCATCTCGTCCCGTTTATCCCTGTTGACAGATAAGCTGGTTCGCCTCTGAGTGACGCCCCGAATTCAAATACCGGGTAGATTCGATCTGCTGGTTTCGTGAAGGGACGAGGGTTTGCCATGTATTAACTCCGAAGGCGTTGTAGCGACGCCCGGCGCGTTTTACTGCTGTGATTTGCTTACGCTGTGCGCGCCGGGGAATAGCCTTCCTCAATCAACCGGTCAATTTCCGATTGCGGGATACGTACTGCGCGGCCCAGCCGAACAGTGGCAACCCTCGATTGACTGATCCAATTCCATGCGCATTTGGGACTTACGTTCCACTGCGCCGCCGCCTCTTGAACCCTATTGAGCTTCCCTGCCACTTTTCTGCCTCCTGTTCGCTATTTCTGTGCCCCGACTACCTTGGCTTGACTTTATTCATTACAACCGTTAGGCTTTGGAAATGCAAACATGAGGTCGCATGAAGTAGTAGTAACATGCGACACGATTATTTAGGGGGATTGAGGGCATGCAATTTCTTTCGTCGGAAGAAGGGAAGGAAAACCTGGAATCTATCGTCGAGATACTGAATGATCAGCGAGGCGACGAGATGCTTTTGGAGCCATGGATGGGATATGGCCCTTCCGACGCCGATAGGCTCCGGCGGATCGTGCGCGCATGGCAGAAGGCCAGGGCCGAGAATCCGTACTGCCTGGTCGCGAAGATGAAGCTAACCCCTCAGGACAGGGACGCCCTTGTGATTTTCAACAAGAAAACGCATCTGGTAACCAGGCTTGACGGCGAGATGGATATTGCCTTTCCGAACGCCAGTCCCGCACTTCTCCTCTTTGCAAACCTCCTGGGATCTTCCTCGCACACGCAAGACCTACTCGGCGGTCCCTGTAAAACATGCGAGAAGTGGTACGTCAGGGAGACGGCGCGGCCGAGCATCTATTGCTCGATGGCATGCAGTATCAATGGACAGAAGGCGAAAGAATGCTGAGCGCAACGCCTTAAGATGCTGGCAAATATTGAAAAGGCCGCTCATAACTATGAGAGCCTTTCGGCCGGTTCTCGTCATCGCAAAGGGGGATGGCGGAAGTACGTGATGGAGGCGACGGGCACCAGCCAAAAGTTCCTGACGCTTATCATCAGGAGCGGCGAAATCACACCGCCAAGGGAGGTATCAGGACTAAGATCTAGTTCTTTTCCGGCGTGGTAATGTCCGGCTGGTACAAGTTCAAACATCAAGGCCTGGGTGACCCGCGAAATCCGCGGAGACTGAAAATAAGGCGATCGCGGCCGCGGCTGAGCGGAAGCGCCATAACGCGTTGGATGAAGGCGCGAAGGTCAAACGCCGGCCCAGGGCTCGTCTTATTTTCGGGGTCGCCGTCAAGGATTGGCTGGCGCTGAAGGAGGGAGACTGGAGCGGGGACACTCTGCGAATCGAGCGGACCAACTTCGGCCACCTGGCCGGCCACTTCGGGGGGATGTCCCTGCGCGACATCTCAGCGGAGGATATCAGTCACTACAAGACTGCCCGGAAGGGGGCAAAAGCAAGCCCAAAGACGATTGCTTTGGAGCTCGGCTCGCTCCGGGCGCTGATGCGGAAGCACAGGCTTTGGGCTGATCTGCAGCCGGACGTAAAGATACCGGTGGGCCGGGGGATGATGTCGGCCGGGCGCTGTCCGAGGACGAGGAGTACCGGTCGCCGGTCGCCTGCAAGGCGAACCGCTCCCGCTCGCTATTCCCTGGGTGTTCTGCTTGCCTTACACAGTGGCTTGAGGAACCAGGAGCTGAGGCACCTCCGCTGGCGTCAAATTGATCTCATCGGCAACGACCAATTTCCTAACGGAACAGTCAAGGTTGGTAAATCCAAGACCCCCGGCGGATCCGGCCGAGTCGTTCCGCTGAGCCATACTGCCGAGCGCGCCCTGCTGGAATGGCGAAGCCTGTTTCCGGGCGCTTTTGTACGTCGCACTACGTTTTTTGTTCTGAACGGTACGGCGCCGCGCCGGCCGATGATACCGGTCTGTTCACGAACAAGACCGTGCCCTACTCCGTCGACCCGACCAAGCCGATGGGCAGCTGGAAAACATCCTGGACGGCCGCGGCAAGGCTGCGGGCGTAGAGGTTCGCTGGCACGATTGCCGGCACTGATTTTTATTCGCGCCTGGCAGAATCTCAGGCATCCGACGCTACGATTATGTCCCTGGCCGGGCACCTCAGCCGCAAGATGCTGGAGCGGTATTCGCATACCAGGAGCCAGGCCAAGCTCAGGGCGATTGCCGTCCTGGATCGGGGATACCTAGACGTCTCGGGGACACAAGAAGGGGGCACAGAATCACCCTGGCCGAGTGGCCTACCACAGTAAGTTGTTGATTCTATTTGGCTCCTCAGGTAGGACTCGAACCTACAACCCTTCGGTTAACAGCCGAATGCTCTGCCATTGAGCTACTGAGGAGTGTCTGGCGGGAACGTCTCTGACTGATTAGATTTTACCGCAAACCTGTGATCGTGCGTCAAAGGCTGTCAGGGTTTCCCGGGCGCCAAGTCCTGGATCATTGCCTCCGCGGCTCGTCTTCCTGAAGCCAAGGCTCCCTGGATCGATGCGGTTTCGCGGTAGTCCCCACACATGTAGACGCCACCGGTGCCTCCCAGCCGCACCGGGGCCTGCTCCCACTCGGCATGCCTCTGCTGGGGCAGCGCATGGGATATCGGATAGGTCCTGAGCAGTGTCCAGGAATCGACCACCGAGCCGAACCATTTTCGCAGGTGGGCGCGCACTTCGTGCTCTGCAGGAGCACCTCCCACGACGCTGGCTACCACCAAATGCGCTCCCGGCGGTGCATAGGTGGAGGAAACCGCGCTCATGACGGCTAGGTTGTTGACCGGACCGGCGGCACGGCCCTCCCCGTTGAGCAGGATCATGGGCTCGTGCACCGGGACTTGCTGGGCCGCGTACCAGAAGGCGGTGGTCTGGTTCCAGGCGCGCACCTCGGGCACACTCCAGCCGCCGACTCCCCCCAATAAGGCGTTGCCCTCGTTGCCGGCAACCGCCAGCACCACGGCGCGGGCCTCCAGGCTCGGATGGCCTTCGATCTCCAGTGCAAAGGATTGCGGGCCTCTCGTCACCTTGCTTACACGTGCCCCGGTTCGCAGCGTGCCGGCTCGCAGCCTGGATGCCAATTGCAACGGAATCTGTTCCATACCCTTGGCCGGAACCACCGTGTCTCCCGCCGAGAACATGCGAAAGAGAAATTCAAAGAAGCGGCTCGAAGTCACCAGTTCGCGCTCCAGAAAAACTCCGGCGAAGAAGGGCTCGAAGAAGCGGTCGATGATCGCGGGGCTGAAGGGGATCGAATTCAGATAATCGCGCGTGGTTCGCTCGGGACGCGCGAATATCTCCTCAAAGGTGCCAAGCTGCACGCGTGCGCGCAGTTTGGTTACACGCAGCTTATCGGCCGCGGGCACGATGGAATCGAACAAGAAGCGAGCGGCGCCGATCGGGTTTCGGAAGGGATCGGCGAAGCGATGGAATTTGCCACCATGCCATACCAGCGCGCCGGGCTCGAATTCTTTCCATTGCAGTGCGTTGTAATCCAGCAGCCGCTTTGCTTCGGGATAAGCAGTCAGCATCACCTGAAATCCGCGGTCGAGGCGGAAGCCCTCCACCACATCGGTGCGCACCCGCCCGCCCGGTCCGTCACTTGCCTCCAACAGGGTCACCGCCAGGCCGGCAGCCTCGAGCGAGATTGCACAACTGAGGCCAGACAGGCCTGCTCCTACAATCACCGCATCGGTCATCGCTTCCCCGCTGGTTCGTAGTCTGGGCGTGACATTTGGTCCAGTTCCTCCATCGCTGTGCCGGCCCGCGGGCGCCATCTTGCGCAGCCCGCAGGGGGGTTGGCTTTGCTCACCATGGGCAGAAATACACTCATACCGCGAGGGTAAAACGGGTTTTCGTCTGCATGCTGGTGTCAGGTGGAATCATGTTGACGGGGATGAAATGTCCGGCCTGAAGATGTGGTGACATCGTCTGTCTCGCCTTAACCGGAAGCAAGGTCATAGCGCTATCAAATCAACACTGCCAACCCGCAAACTTCTCCACTGCGCTCCCCGACAGAAAAAGACAGACCTTTGTTTGGGGCTTTGCCCCCGTCTTTATTAACCCACGTACGCTGGTGCGAACATGAGGCACCCGTTCGGAGTTGGTTGAGTGCAAGGGTGGATTACCAAGACACTTCTTTTCGAATTGGTTCAGGGAAAGAGTGGATTACCGGGACATTTTTCGTCACCTTCACCCGGAATACCCAGGTCTCAAAAGCGAGACCTGGGCCACCCACTCATTGTTCGACGGCAGAATTAACTACGACCCATCGGCAGTCTAGTAGAGCATTACGGCAACTTTGTAGGTGGTGAAGCCCTGGGCTGGGTTGCCAGAATCACAGGCGCCTACCGCCGCTTTATGGTATTGGCCGGCGGAGATTTTCTGCTCCAGAACCGCGGGCAGACGGCTTAGATCGCTTCCCTCCCAGCGCATGATGAAACGAGGCGAAGAGCCGCCCGCAGAGCCGTGCTCCATTTCACAGGTTTGACGGGCGTCCTGGGTCAGACCCGCTGGTTGCAGGCCCTTCTGCTGCAACAGCTGGCCGATCTTCTGCTCAATCTGCTGGGGCCCGAGTTCAGCTACGCCGTCGGCAAAGTCTTCCACCGCGTAGTAGTTCCCTCCCCGCCGCACCAGGCCTACACCAATAGTGTTCATACCTGGGTTGAGAATATTAGCCCGATGCGGGGCAGAGTGCATCCACTCCTGCTCAAGGGCCTGCGGACTGGGCGCCAACGCGACGTTCTCCGCAATGGAACGGAAATGAGCTCCAGCCGCTGCGGTGCGGGCGACCAAGTCGGGTTCCCCCGGATATTGGTGGGATAACGCGGGCTGCTGCGCCATCAGCTGCGCATGATCGACCGCTGCCTGTGCCAACGCCGGGTCCCACTTTAAAGGAGGCAGGCCCTGCTGCGCCCGATCCGCATTGGCCAGATCCATCACCTGCTGCTCAGCCGATTGCTGGGCCAACGCCGGGATGGCTGCCATGGTTACGGCCAACACCATCGTCCACAGCCAATTTGGTTTGCGCATCTCGTTACCCCCCAGGGTTACAACCCGACCGCCGCAGATATTATGCGATGATTTCCCCATCCATGGCCTTCGCTCGTACTCTCCGACACCAGCCGCTTGCAGTAGTGGGCATGCTCCTGCTGGTCGTGTTTGTCGCCATCGCTGTGCTCGCCCCGGTGATTACGCCCTATGATCCGGCGGCAATCGACCTTTATCACCGCCTGACCCCTCCCTCGCATGGGCACTGGTTCGGCACCGATGAACTTGGCCGCGACATCTTTTCCCGCATTCTTGCCGGCGCGCGGCTCTCGCTGATGGTTGCCGTCAGCGTTGTTGGACTTTCCCTCTCGCTGGGCCTGGTGCTGGGCGGGTTGGCCGGCTTCTACGGAGGACGGGTCGATACCCTGCTCAATGTCTTCGTCATGAACGCTTTTCTGTCTTTCCCCGGCATTCTGCTGGCAATCGCGTTTGTGGCGTTTCTCGGGCCCGGGTTATTCAACCTGGTTCTGGCCCTGGCTATTGGCGGATGGGTGGGCTACGCACGGCTGGTGCGGGCCCAGGTTCTGGCCGTCAAGGAGCGGGAATTCGTCGAAGCCGCCCGCGCTCTCGGAGCTTCCGATCTGGGCATCTTTGCCCGTCATATCCTGCCCAATATCCTGCAGCCGATCATCGTTCAGGCGGCGATCGGCATGGCGGGAGCGGTTCTGGCAGAGGCAACGCTTAGTTTTCTGGGGTTGGGTCTGCCCCCTCCGGCAGCCAGCTGGGGAGGGATGCTCAATGACGCCCGCTCCCACCTTTTCGACTCGCCGCATATGGTGATTTTTCCGGCAATCGCCGTAATGCTGTGCGTGCTGTCGTTCAACTTCATCGGCGACGCGCTGCGCGATTACCTCGATCCACGCACCCGCCTGCTGATTGGCCTATGACAATCGGCATTATTTCGGATACCCATGGCCTGCTGCGGCCGGCGGCCATCGAGGCCCTGCGGGGAGTGGAGCACATCCTGCATGCCGGGGATGTGGGTGATCCCGCCATCCTGGATGCACTGGGCAAATTGGCGCCGGTCACGGCCATCAGCGGGAACATCGATGTGGGCGGCGCTTGCGGTTACCTGCCGGCGACGGAGGTGATCACGCTCGGCAGGTATGCCTTTTACATGCTGCACGACCGGCAGGCGCTCGATCTGGATCCCGCCGCTGCGGGGTTTTCGGCGGTCATCAGCGGTCACTCGCATAAGCCGCTGATCGAGTGGCGCAAAGGAGTTCTGTACATGAACCCAGGCAGCGCGGGACCGCGCCGCTTTTCGCTCCCTATTTCGCTTGGGCTGGTAACGATTCAGGGTGGTTCGCTGCGACCGGAACTGGTGACGCTTCGCCTAGAATAGGCAAAATCAGTTGCACGATCTGGGGCGCTACCACCTTCGCCGGCGGGTTGCCGGGCAACGAAAACCAGTGCTTGACCGCACCGCAAATCGCCGCGCTGGCGGCGGCGGCAACCAGCTCCGGGCACGCCGGAAGTGGGTGTTCGCCACGCTTCAACCCCTCCAACAGCAGGCGGTGAATGGCTTTCGTTATCGCCGCATCCATCAGCGGTTCAAAGGACGTTTGCCGATGACACTCTCCCCGGGCGTGGGCCTGAGAGAGGAAATCGCAAGTGGCTAATACGATGGCTTCCAAGGCGGAGGGGCAGCCAGCGTGGTAGCGTAGCTGGCGCGCATCGAGGAATTCGTGGAAACCGCCGGCAACCATGGCTTCAAGCAGGGCAAATTTGTCGTTGTAGTGGTCATAGAACGTGGCCCGATTGACCGTGGCGGCCTCGGTAATGTCCTGCACCGAGATCTCGTCGAAGCTCTTGGTTTGCATGAGAGTGCCCAAGGCTCCCTGGAGGAGCTTTCGCGTGCGGCGGATCCTCGGATCTCGTACCTGGCAGTCGGAAATCGGCATGGTCACCCTATTAGAGAGTATTTGGCATAAAAAGAATCCGTAAACAACAATCGTCGTCTACTCTATTAACGACAGGCGAAGCTTAACCAACGCATGTTGTTAATGGAGAGTTTTATGCCGACACTACTGGTATTGGATTCAAGCCCTCTTGCGAGCTCGGTTAGCCGCGAATTGACGCGCGAGTTCGTCAGCAACTGGAAAACTTCTCACCCAACTGGCCGAGTGATCCATCGGGACCTGGCCGCCAATCCTCCCAAGCCCGTAGATCAAGCCTGGATTTATTCAGCCTACACGCCAGCCGAAGCGCTGCAACCGGAGCAAAAAGCAGCCCTTGCCGCCTCGGACGAGTACATCGACGACCTCGATCAGGCGGACGAGTACGTATTCGGCGTAGCTATGCACAACTTCAGCATCCCCTCTGTGCTGAAGTTATGGATCGACCAGATCGTGCGCAACGGGCGAACCTTTTCTTATGGAACGGATGGGGCGAAGGGCCTTCTTTCCGGCAAAAAGGCCACCGTTGTGGTGGCGACAGGCGCGGTCTACGACGAAGGCAGCCCTTATGCCGGCATGAACTTCATCCATCCCTATCTTCGGACTATTCTGGGATTTATCGGCATTACCGATCTCACTTTTGTGACCGCAGGGGGTACGGCGCAGCTCAGGTCAGGAGCAGATCGTGGCGAATTCCTCAAACCACATATAGAGCAGGTTCGAAGCATCGCTGTTTAACTAAGGAGAAAATCATGAAAATTGCGGTTCTGGTTGCACGCATTTTACTGGGCCTGATATTTGTGTTTTTCGGCCTTAACGGATTTCTCAACTTTCTGCATGCGCCCATGCCCCCTGGGCAGGCAGGTCAATTTGTAGGCGTGCTGTTCGGTTCGTTTTACATGCACATCATCTTCCTGGTGCAGCTTGTGGGAGGGCTGCTCTTACTTTCGGGCCAATTTATTCCGTTGGCGTTGGTTCTGCTAGGCCCGGTCCTGGTTAATATTCTTCTCTTTCACATTAGCTTCCAGCCTGCCGGCTTGCCGCCCGGGCTTTTGTCGACGCTTCTCTGGTTCATCATTTTCTTCGGGTACCGACGGTCGTTTGCCGGCATTTTCGCGCAGAAGGCGCCGCTGGCCTAACTACGGATTCTGGGATTGGCCACGGTGTAGAGCAGGTCTGTCAGCAGGTTGACCAGGACGTAGGTTAACCCGACGGCGAGGATACAGCCCTGTACCAGGGCATAGTCGCGGTTGGAGATTGCAGAGACGGTCAGGCGGCCAATCCCAGGCCAGGAGAAAATGGTTTCGGTAACAATGGCGCCTGCCAATAAGGCGCCAAATTGCAGGCCGACCAGGGTCATGACTGGGATGATGGCGTTGCGTAGAGCGTGGCGGTAGATGACCACGTGCTCGGGCAAGCCTTTGGCTCGTGCCGTGCGAATGTAGTCCTGGTTCAGCTCTTCGAGCATGGCGGTCCGCACCATGCGGGTGAGGATGGCGGCCAGGCTGCCACCCATGGTGATGGCAGGCAAGAGCAAATGGGCCGGCGACCCCGCGCCGGAGACGGGCAGCCACCCCAGCTTGATGGAAAACAAAAGGATGAGGATAGGGCCGAGTGCGAAGCTGGGAAACGAAAGCCCCAGAAGGCTGACTACGCCGACGGCGCTGTCTTGCCAGCGAGCGCGACGCAGAGCGGCCAGCACTCCAGCCGGAATGGCCAGCAGCAAAGCCAGGACCAGCGCAGCCACGGTGAGTTCGAGGGTGTAGGGATAGCGGGTTAACACCAGGTGGGAGACGGAATCATTCAGGCGCAGTGATCTTCCCAGATCTCCGTGCAGCACGCCGCGCCAGTAGTGAAGGTATTGCGAACCGAGTGGAGCGTCGAGGCCGTACTGATGTCGAAGCGCTGAGAGATCGGAGGCGGTGGCGCCTTCACCCAGCATTTGCTGCACCGGATCGCCGGGCACCAGGTGAATGAGCAGAAAGACCAGCGACACGACCAGCCAGATGACCGGCAGGATATAAAGCAATCGCTTAAGCAGTGCTAGCAAATCACCCGCCTAGCCGTCATTCCCCTAGCCCTCATTCTTGGC
Organism: uncultured Acidobacteriaceae bacterium; assembly: GCA_963826875.1. Classification (GTDB taxonomy): domain Bacteria; phylum Acidobacteriota; class Terriglobia; order Terriglobales; family Acidobacteriaceae; genus PALSA-350. The sequence goes on from CAWGYP010000014.1 coordinate 18,427, forward strand.
AGAGCCCCGGCCTGCGGGTACCTGTGTCTCTGCGCCAGTTCTTACCGCATCGTTTTCCAAATCTTCCAGCCGTTCGACGCGCACCTGGCTGATGCGATGATCGCTCATTTCGACTACGGTAAATCTTCTTCCTTCAAAGTCCACAGTTTCTTCGCCGGTGGGAATCTTTCCCAGGCGGGTGAGGAGAAATCCGGCTAATGTTTCCACTCCTCCGCTGCGGGGCAGGTGCCAGTTCATCTGCGTTTCCAGGTCGCGCAGGTTGACTCCTCCATCGAGCAACACGGCGCCGGAAGCGGTGTGCACGGCGGCTCTGGGTCCGATGTCAAACTCGTCTTCCACCTCGCCGATGATTTGCTCGATGGCATCTTCTACGGTGGCCAGGCCTACGGTGGAGCCATACTCGTCGACCACGATGGCGATGTGGCGCCTGCGTTGCTGGAATTCACTGAGCAGGTCGAGCACCGGCTTGGTTTCCGGGACCACCAATACATCATGCATGACCTGGCCGAGCCGGAGTTCGGTGAAGGGAGCGCGGGCGAAGCGGGTTTGGGCGGTCATACGAAAGTGCATCAGGCGGGAGAGGTCTTTGGAGTAGACCACGCCCACAATATGCTCGGGACCAAGCGCGGGATCGTAGACCGGAACGCGGGAGTGCTGTTCTTCCACGACGCGAGCATTCGCATCCTCAATGAGCATGTCCATGGGCAGGGAGAAGATACGCTGGCGCGGGGTCATGATTTCGCGGGTAGGCACGTTGTTGAGTTCTACCGCACGGTGGATCAGCGACTCCTGGAAGACAGGGAGCATGCCCATTCTGCGGGACGCGGTGGCGATGAGCTTCAGCTCTTCGGGCGAATGGACTTCGCCGCCCTGCATCAACTCCATACCAAACAGGCGCATCACAATGCGAGCCGACCACTTCATGAGCCGCACTGCGGGACGGGTGAGCTGGATAAAGGCATCCATCGGCCCGGCCACGGTTACGGCCAGGACCTCTGCTTTGCGGAGTGCCAGAGACTTTGGCACCAGTTCGCCCAGCAGTACGTGGAGGTAGGTAATGAGCGCGAAGGCAATGGGCACGGCCAGCAGGTGAGCGTAAACCCGGGCGTGGGGCATGCCACGGAACCAGGCCTCGAAAAGGGTGGCCACGGCGGGCTCGCCGATCCAGCCCAGAGCCAGGCTGCAGAGGGTGACGCCCAGCTGCACGGCGGGCAGGAAGTCGTCCATATTTTCCTGCAGCCGGCGAACCGCACGGGCACCCGGCCGGCCCAGGGCGATCAAGCGCTCGATCCGGGTTTCGCGCACACTTACCAGTGCAAATTCCGCGGCCACAAAGAAGCCGTTCGCCAGGATGAGCAAGGCGACGGAAACTATTCGAAAGAGCATTAGTTCGATCATTTCGCCTGGCAGCCGTCTCTTACGAAGCGTCTATATAGGACATGATACCTGCCTGGTAACCGTGGAACCTTCCCCGGCCTGGCTGCGTATAAAGAGATCGGGGGCATGGTGGCCGCACAACGGAAGAGCAAACGGATCTGGATAGTGGGGAGCCTGCTGGTGTTAGGAGTGGTTGCCTGCCTGGTAGGGTGGGGCATGCACCGGGGCGGGACCCACTTTGACCCCAGCCGGCTGGACAAGGTTACCCGGGGGGAGATTGATCAAAGCGTGGTTGCCACCGGCAAGGTGCAGCCCATCACCAAGATCGAATTGAAGTCCAAGGCCAGCGGGATCGTGCAAAACCTGTACGTGGATATCAACCAGCATGTGCATAAGGGGCAGTTGCTGGCGCAGCTCGACCGGCAGGAGATCACTGCAGAGGTGGATGCTCAGAGGGCCACATTGCAGGCGGCTGAAGCCAATGTGAAGAGTGCCCAAGCCAGTATTGAGCACGACAAGGTGGATGCGGCCGCACCCGATCTGCCTATGTACTACGCGACCCTGCAGCGGAACAAGGAAATGGAAAAAGAGGGGATTGTTTCTCAGCAAGGGATGGACAATGCCAACCGGGACTATCTTTCGGAGCTGAACAAGAAGAATGTCGCGACCGCGCAAATTGATGTGGATCGGGCCAAACTGCGGCAGGCAGAGGCCCAGGTAGCGCAGAACCAGGCCAGCCTGAAATCGCTGGAAGAGCAGCTCAGCTATACCACGCTGACTTCTCCCATCGATGGAGAGATACTTTCCCGGGATGTAGAGGTGGGCGACGCGGTCAGCTCCATCCTGGTGCTCGGTTCCACGGCCACCCTGGTCATGACGATCGGTGACACGCGCCAGGTGTATGTGAACGGCAAGGTGGATGAGGCAGACATTGCCTCGGTTTACCTGGGGCAGCCGGCACGCATCCGCATTGAATCGTTCAAGAACAAGACGTTCGCGGGAAGGGTGACGCGCATTGCGCCCCTGGGAGTGGAGAAAGACAACGTCACGACCTTCGAGGTGCGGGTTTCGATCGACAACCCGAACCACGAGATCAAAGCTAATATGACGGCAAATGCCGAGATCCTGAGCCAGGAACATAAGAATGCGCTCTCTGTGCCAGAGCAGGCCCTGGTTTACGACGCCAAGAAGAATGCCTTTGTGGATGTGCCCGATGATAAATCCAAGAATGGACTACGCCGGGTCGCCGTGAAGGCTGGGATCGCGAACGGCAGCCGCACCGAAATTCTGTCTGGCCTCAACGAAGGGCAGACTGTTTATCTACAACCCTAAAAGGAGGGTGACATGAGTATTCGAGGTAGCTTTTCTTTGAAGGAGGCAGCCGGCGTTCTGGTTGCTATGAGCCTGTGTCTCCCGGCTGCGTTTGCCGCGGAGAAGTCCTTCGACCGCACCCTTTCGGTGAATGGTCCGGTCACGCTGCACGTGAGTACCGGGTCCGGCTATATCCGTGTCTCGCCGGGGTCTGATAACCAGGTTCATATAGTTGGCCATGTGAAGGGCAACAATAACAACAGCTGGTTTGGCGGTGGGTCGTCTGACGAGGCTGTGGCCCGGGTTGCAGACCATCCGCCGATCGATCAGGCAGGCAATATTATCCGCGTGGGCGATGAGCATAGCGGGGATTTCTTCCGCCATGTGTCGATTGATTACGAGATCACGACCCCGGCCAATACGATGCTGGTGGCGGAGAGTGGGTCTGGAGACCTGCAGCTTTCGAGCATCAACGGGACGGTGAAGGCGCACACAGGGTCGGGCTCGATCCGTGCGGAGAAGCTGGGCTCGGGCTCCAAGCTGGAGACCGGCTCTGGAAGTATCGAAGCAAATGGTTTGATGGGTTCGACGACGCTGCAGACTGGCTCAGGGGAGATTCATGCGCAGCTTGCATCCGCGGGGGATGTGGTTGCGGGCACGGGCTCCGGGGATATCAAACTGGCCGATGTACAAGGAGCAGTGAAGGCAGAGACCGGTTCGGGAACGGTCGAGATCAGTGGTCAACCGACGGCACCCTGGAAGCTGGAGACGGGCTCGGGGGATATTTCGCTGAAGCTGGGAAATGCGCATTTCACGCTGGATGCGGAGACGGGGTCGGGATCGGTGAAGTCGGATCCTCCGTTGACCATGACCACCCATGGGTCTACGGATAAGCATCATGTCAATGGGACGGTGAATGGCGGCGGCCCTACGATCAAGGCGGAGACGGGGTCGGGGGATATTCACATTCAGTAGGCAGCATCAGCCCAGGCCGTAGTAGGTGCGCATCACGTATTCCACCAGGCTGTAAGGCATGAGCCGCTTTAGCAAGACGGCGGCACGCTGCGCTCCTGGCCCTATGGTGTGGCGGAGCCTGGGATTTCGCTGGTTTACGATGCGGTGAAGCAGGCGAGCGATTTGCTCCGGACCAGGACCGCTTTGCTCGTCGTGCGCTGTCTTGGCGAGCGCTGCCTGGAATGAATCGCGATAAGGACTATCCGCCAGTAGCTCCACCCGGCGGTTCTCGGTGAGGGCTGTTTTGTGGTCGCCGGGTTCGATGATGACTACCCGGATTCCGAATGGCCTCACCTCCATCCGCAAGCTTTCGCTGAGCCCTTCCAAAGCAAATTTTGATGCGCTATACATCGCCTGGTAAGGAATCGCAACCAGTCCACCGATGGACCCGATATTGACGATGTAGCCGCTGCGCTGGCTCCTCATCTGAGGCAAAACCGCGCGGCAGACTCTGAAGGCGCCGAAAAAGTTGACCTCGAGCTGGCGGGTGGCTTGCTCGATGGAGGTGTCTTCGACCGGGCCGGCAATGCCCATTCCGGCGTTGTTCACCAGAATGTCCAACCGCTGCTCGCGGTCCAGTACCGCGGCCACTGCTTGCTCGACCGAACGGTCGTCGGTTACATCTGCCTCCAGCATGGTTACCGCGCCCTGAGGGGCCGCGTTGGGCCGGCGCGAAGTGCCATATACACGGAAGCCCTGCGCCGCCAGATGCGTGGCACAGGCCAGTCCAATGCCGGAAGAAGTGCCGGTGACCAGGACAACCCGCTGATTTTCTCTTGCCATATCGAACTAAAAAGTATCACCTGTGCATCGAACAAGCTTGCAACGCCCTTCCGCTCAGGGCACAAAAGCATTAAGCTTTTCATTCCACGAGGACACGCCATGGCACGTCAGAAATGGATTTACCACATCAGTACCGGGATCGCGGTGGGGATAGTACTGGCAGGATGCACCGGCTTTAAGGATGCCTCCCCGAAGAATTTCACGGGCGCGCTGAATGCCTATTATGGTAACCACGACGATTGCCTGTTCCAGAGTTCGCTTCGCTTTCCTTACGAAGCAAGCACTGCAAGTAACGAAAAGGATTCCAAGATCAAGAGCCTGGATGCCCTGGAGGCCGCAGGATTGCTGAAGTCGCTGGAAGACCGGGACATTCACGTCAAGCGATATCAGCTCACTACGTATGGCCAGCGCGTTCCGCCTCGCTTCTGCTACGGACACCGCGTGGTGACCAGCATCGATAGTTTTACTCCGGCTGCCGCGGTCGATGGGATGAAGGCTATGCAGGTGAACTATCACTACAAGGTGATGGATGTTCCCGGATGGGCGGATTCCGATCAGATGCGCAAGGCTTTTCCCGATTTTGCCAAGGCTACTTCGCCCGACGCACAGGGCCAAACTACGGTGGTGCTTACGCAGAACGGCTGGCGCGTACCGGAGTAGGAATTCTGCCTTTGCGCTCTATCCCGGCCACAATCGCCGGGTGCCCCATATCTGCCCGATTTTGGCAGATGTGGGATACCGCAGGCCTCCCCTCCAAGCCCGTCTGAGGTCCCACAGATCTGCGTTAGGCCGAAAGCAATGTCGCGTTCTGCATCGACTAGATTAGAAGGATGCTGAAGATTTATCGCCCCATTCCGCCGGCCTCGCTGCGCCTGCTGGTATTTGACCTCGATGGCACGCTGATTGATTCGGGAGCGGACCTCTGCGCCTCAGTGAACGCTATGCTGCGCAAATTCGGACGGCCTGAGCTGCCTCAGGATGTGATCTCTACTTACATTGGCAACGGCGCCGCGCGGCTGGTCAGCCGTTCGCTGGGTGAACCGGACGACCCTGCGTTTCTCGACTCTGCGCTCACCTATTTCCTCGCCTATTATCGCGAACACAAACTTGACCACACCTACGTGTACCCGGGTGTTTTTGCCGCGCTCGATAACCTGCGTCTTGAACCGGCCGGAGCACAGCGATCCATGGCCGTGCTTACCAATAAGCCGATCGGTCCCTCGCTGGCGATTTGTGAAGCTCTTGGGCTCAGCCCTTACTTTTTTCGCATTTATGGCGGCAACAGCTTTCCCACCAAGAAACCGGACCCCGAAGGACTGCTCGCGCTGATGCAAGAGGCAGGTGCGACGGCGCAAGAGACGTTGATGGTTGGAGACTCCGATGTGGACATCACGACCGCTCGCAATGCCGGAGTCTGGAGCATCGGCTGCTCGTATGGGCTCGCGCCGCATACGCTGGAAACGGTTCCTCCGGACTGTCTGGTCGACTCACCGGCCGATTGGCCTCTCGCGCTCGCGGGCGAAGGGGAAAAGCTGGCCTGCTCTTAAATATTTAGTTGACAATCCAGTGTCTTTCCACGTATCAATCTACTAACGAATTAGGAGATCGGAATTGCCCAGCAAGAATCAGACGTTGACCCCCCTGGAACTGGAGATTATGCAGGTGCTGTGGCAATCAGGGCCGTGCACGGTGGCCGAGGTACAGCCGAAACTGCAAGCGCAGTTGGCTTACACCACAGTGCAAACCATGCTCAACGTGCTGTTGCGCAAGAAGAAGGTGAAGCGGGTGCAAGAGGGCCGGGCGTATCGTTACCGGCCGTTGGTTAGCCGGGAACGGGCAACCGGAAACGCGTTGAGCGACCTGGTAACCCGTATGTTCGGCGGTTCGAGTGAGGCGCTGCTTATGGCGATGGTGGATACACAGCAGATCAGCGCAGAAGAATTGGCACGGATTGCGCGGAAGTTGGCGGCTGCTGAAGGCCGGCCAATGGAGGAGAAGGAGTGATGGAGCAAGCGCTGGCTGAGTACGTGGTGAACGCCCTGTGGCAGCTTCCCGTTCTTGCTGCAGGCGCATGGTTGTTCGTCCGTTTGGCCCGGCCGAGCCCGGGAATGCAGCATGGGATATGGCTCGCGGTTCTGGCGCTAGCCGTGCTGCTGCCGGGGCGCGGCCTGCAAAAAGCTGAACCAGCCCAAGCCACTGCGATGGTTACACAAGGCATTTCGTCTGCCGGAGAACAACCGCTTTCCTTGTTTCCTCGAGCGCGTGACCTCAGCCTGAACGCAAGCGTATCGCGCTGGCTGGTAAGAATCTACCTCGCTACGGTCGTGCTGGCGTTGCTTCGTATTGCGCGGGCGTGGCACGCCGCGCACAGCGTGGTGGGACATTCGCGGGAAACTGTTCAGCACCGGGCAGAGTTGGCCGACCTGAGCAGGCGATTCCGAGTCAAATTGCCGCAACTACGCGAGTCAGAAGAAGTGTCGAGTCCGATGGTCGTGGGTGTGACAGATCCTATCGTTTTGTTGCCCGAGGGCTTTGCCCGGTTTACGGAAGATGAAGTGAGGGCGGCCTTATGCCATGAATTGGCCCACGTGAAGCGGCGGGATTACCTGATGAACCTGGTCTGCCAGGTGGCAGCTTCTCCACTGGCCTGGCACCCGGTGGTGCACGCAGTGCAACAACGTATCCGCATGACACGAGAGATGGTGTGCGACGCCATTGCGGCGCAGGAGATGGAATCTGAAGTTGGTTACGCGAAGTGTCTGCTCGCCCTGGCGCACAGCATGCTGGCTGGACGGGACCTGCCGGAGCAGGCGCAGTTTTTAGGATTGTTCAGCAAGAGCACATTGGAGGAACGAGTCATGCGGCTTTTGGAAACCACAAAAATGAGTATGCGCGCCAGAGTTGCCCGGGTTGCGACTGGCGTAGCGGTGATGATCGCCACGGGCTCGCTGGCAGCGATCTTTCATGTAACCCCAACCATGGCAGAACAAACCACCGGCAGCCCGGCGCCAGCGATCGATTTGGCGGCCGGGCAAGCTCAGCCTGAACTAACGGCGCCTGTAGCTGCTGCTCCGCCGAGCAAACCGGCGCACGCCCGGCACGTCACCCATCTCAGCAAAGTCGAGCAGCAGAGTGGAGTGGTGGAGCAAGAGATGGCGAAGACCCAAGTAATCCTCGACGATCGGGAGTTGGAGAAACGGATGGAGGATGCGCAGCGCCAGATGGAGAAGGCGAGCGCGGTCTTCAACAGCCCGGAATTTAAGCAGCGAATGGAAGATGCTCAGCGGCAGATGGAGAAGGCAACCGCAGTCTTCGATAGTCCCGAGTTTAAGCAGCAGATGGAGAACGCGCGCCGGCAGATGGAGCAGGCCAAAGGAATCCTCGACGATCCTGCCTTCAAGGAAAAAATGGAAGATGCCCAGCGGGAAATGGCAAAGGCAGCCGAAGTCTTCCAGAGCCCTGAGTTCAAGCAGCGGATCGACGAGATGAAGCGCAAAGCCGAGAAAGACGCCCAGAGGTTCGAAGCCCCATCTTTGCCCGAGGAAACGGCGCCGACCCAGTAGGGAGGCGATTACCTGTGGAGCACAGGACCGGAGCTGTCATCCGGCTGTAAGATCCTTGTGGTTCCTGCCGGGTGATGGAATCAGGAGGCCGTCGTAGGCATGCGGCTGTCAACGGTGATTGGAACTGTGGGCCTGGGCGCAATGAGCTTGCTGTTGCCCTGGGCGATCGCCGCCGAGAACTGCTCCAATCCGGTTGAGGCCCTTCCCAACTCTGCATGGCAAAGCATCACACCACCTAAGAGCGATGTCGAAGTTGTTTATTTTGGCCGGATTGGGTGGGTCGGGCTGAATCATATCGATGCCATCCAGCAAGCATTGACTCATAGGAAGCGGAGCTTTTTCCCCTGGATCATGCCGCAGATTGTTACGGTATTTCCATTCAGTCATGCACTGGAGGCCCCTGCCAATACTGCTCCGATGTTCTATGTGAACCACTCGGAGACGGCTGCTCATATTGCAGACCTAGGTCCCCACGAGATCCATCTGCTTCGTCTCACGCCTCGAGGTAAAGTCCGCCAGATAGAGGTCACATCAGGTGCATCCGTTTTCGACGTTAGACCGGGATTCCCTTCCCACCGGGAAATCCCGGTGAGTGTCAATTCCCTTTCCAATTCCATCTTTTCCATCCTGCCTAAGGAGCGCCTCACGGACGGGGAATACATGATAGTTTTAGGACCAGTCGCGGCGAGCGGCTTCGAGTTTGGGGTTCATTGCATGGAAAAGAGCGGGCCGGCAAAGGTTAGATGAGCGAAATAAACTGCCCTTCCGTCTGACTTACAACGGCAACAGCAGGAAAGGATGGTCTATGTATGGAGGCGCGCCCGCGATCAACCTGAACTTCGCTAAGATGCTGGTCCCGTTAGCCCTCATCGTGTCGCTAGCGTGTGGCTTGGGCTATACGTCGGAGACGCAAGCTGACGGCAAGACCTTCAAGCCCCCCACTTACGACGTTGCCTCGATCAAACCATCAAAACCCGGCGACCAATCTCTACTGTTGTTCAGGCCTGGTAGGTTCACTGCGAGCGGGATGACGCTCAGGTCAATGATCGAGCAAGCGTATGGAATCGAAGACGACCAAATCATAGGAGCACCGGATTGGGTTCATACGCAACGTTTTGATATTGAGGCGAAGGTAGACGGTGTGGATGAGGCCACGTTGGACAAGCTCAGTGAAGACGAGAATAAACGCATGTTTCAGTCTTTTCTCAGGGATCGATTCGCACTGCAGGTTCACCGCGAGATGAAAGAACTGCCGGTTTTAGAGTTGGTAGTTGCCAAGGGCGGTCCCAAGCTTAAGGAGGCAAAACCCGGCGACACATACCCTGACGGCCTTAAGGGTCCTGATGGTAAGCCCGCAGGGCACGCGGGCATGATGAGGTCGGGCCGCGGCCAACTTACGGGCCAGGGCATTTCCATCGCTTCCCTGGTGCCGCCGCTCACGCGGCAATTGGGTAGAACCGTCGTCGACAAAACTGGACTTACAGGCCAGTACGACGTGGAACTACGATGGACACCTGATGACACCCAGGGTCCGATTGGAAGCCAAGGCGAGGCCGGAGTTGAATCCACCGGGCCTTCGATCCTGACGGCGCTCCAAGAGCAACTTGGCCTGAAGCTGGAATCGCGAAAGTCCCCGATTGAAGTGTTCGTTATTGACCATGTTGAACAGCCCTCAGCAAACTAATCTTGCACCTGGACACTGAACGACTTTTTCAACAATTTAATGCATACGGTTCAATAAAGCCGTCGTATCGACGTCTTACATTCAGCTGTTTGTTGCGCTTGCGTTGAGTTAGGGTCCCGGGTGCGATTTCGGTTTTGACAGAAACATACAGCTGTAGTAGAAAATACTACGAGCGTAGGAGGGTGCCCTTGGCTGAACCCAAATTGTCAAAGCTCGAGTTTCAGATCATGGAGGCACTTTGGACGCAAGGCGACCTCTCCATCCGCGAAGTGCAAGAGGCGTTTCCGGCCAAGGGCAGGCCGGCCTACACCACCATTCAAACCACGATTTACCGATTGGAAGTGAAAGGTGTTGTTCGCCGGGTGAAGAAGGTGGGGAACTTCCACATCTTCGGCGCCGCAGTTTCCCGGAGTGCTGCCCAACGTCGACTCATCGACGACCTATTGGCGCTTTTTGGGGGACGCTCACAACCAGTGATGGCGCACCTGGTTGAATCAGGCAAGCTCACCCTGGAGGATGTAAAGGAAGCGGAAAAAATGCTACGCAAGCTGGAGAGGAAGGAAAAGCCATGATCCCAGACTCCTTGTCCGCAATGTGGAGCGCGATCGCGCCAGCAATGGCCAACCATCTTTGGCAGTCGACGCTCTTCGCGGCAGCTGCTGCAGTCCTCACGCTGGTGTTACGAAAGAATCCGGCACGGCTTCGCTATCGGCTATGGCTGGTTGCCTCGGTGAAGTTTCTAATACCTTTTTCGCTGTTGGTCAGCCTCGGCGGTCATCTGGCCAGACCGCATGTCACGGAAAGCGCGCAGACCGGTCTGTATTCCGTGGCCGAAGAGTTCAGCCAGCCTTTTACCCGGACTGCCGCTCCCGTCTTTGTGCCAGTTTCACGCGCGTCGAGTGCTACCTATCTGCTCCCCTGGCTACAAGGAGTTCTCACAGCCGTGTGGCCGTGCGGTTTTATTGCCGTGCTCGGTCTATGGTGGTGGCGCTGGCGGCGATTCTCTGCATCGATGCGGAGCGCGTCGGCCGCTTCACAAGGACGCGAGGTGTATGCACTGCGACGCCTGGAGCAAATCGCCGGAGTGCGAACGCCGATCCTGTTCTTGCTTTCAGAGGATTCACTGGAGCCCGGCATCTTCGGCATCGTTCGGCCAGTACTGGTATGGCCGGCGGGAATCTCTGAACACCTTACGGGTGCGCATCTGGAGGCGATCATCGCTCATGAGGTATGCCACGTGCGCCGCCGCGATAATCTAGCTGCGGCGATCCATATGGTAGTTGAGGCCATCTTCTGGTTTCACCCTCTGGTTTGGTGGTTGGGAACGCGGCTCATGGAGGAGCGCGAACGCGCTTGCGATGAAGAAGTATTGCAGCTAGGCAATCCACCGCAGGTCTACGCCGAAAGCATTTTGAAGACCTGCGAGTTCAGTGTGGGGTCACCGCTGGCTTGTATCTCCGGAGTTACCGGTGCTGATCTCAAGAAACGGATCGTCGATATCATGCAAAGGCCGGTTGCGCTCAAACTGGACCGGGGCAAGAAGCTCTTGCTCATCGCCGCTGGAGCGATGGCGGCAGCCGGGCCGGTCGTATTTGGCTTGATACAAGAACCGCAAATCCAGGCTGGGTCGCCGGTTGTAGGCACTGCTTCCAAGATCCCTGCATTCGAGGTGGCCTCGATCAAACCAGACAAGGCTGGCACAGATATGACCATGCTTCGCACCACGCCTGTGGGGTTCAGTGCAAGCAATATCGCGTTGAAGGTGCTGATTCAACAGGCATATGGAGTCGAAGACAATCAGATCGTAGGAGCACCCAGCTGGCTCGGTTCTGCGCGATACGATATAGAGGCGAAAGTGAGCAGCTCGGATACCGATGCGTTGCACAATCTTAGTCCTGATCAGCGTAGGCTCATGCTTCAACCCCTTCTCGCGGACCGCTTTCAATTAAAAGTCCACACCGAAGTAAGAGATCTTCCGGTATTGACGCTGGTTATCGCGAAGGGTGGCCCGAAACTGCATGAAGCAAAGCCCGGAGACACGTACCCGAACGGACTCAAGGACTTCAACGGCCAGGGCGGAGGGCCGGGCATGATGCTTATGCGACCTGGTCAGCTTACAGGTCAAGGGCTTCCTTTGTCGTCTTTAGCGCGGCTCCTAACCCAACAATTGGGGAGCACGGTTCAAGACAAGACCGGCCTCACGGGCAAATACGACATCACTTTGCAGTGGACGCCAGATAGAAATGGTTCCGCAATGCCTGGAGCACCTGAGCCTGGCCAGCAAGGGCCTGGCGCCGGGGCCTCGACAGATGCTTCCGGACCTTCAATTTTCTCGGCGATTCAGGAACAGCTCGGGCTAAAACTGGAGTCACAAAAGGGCCCCGTGGAGGTCCTAGTCATTGATCACGTCGAGACGCCTTCGGAAAATTAGCAGCGCGAAAGGAAACGATTAATCCCCGCTGTCAAAATCTATGGTGAGGGAACTTTGACGACAGACTAGCGTACGAACAAATATAATTCTGCCGCTGAGCAGATTTGACGATTCGAAACGTCCTGTATGCAGCTTTCTCTTTACACGCGTCGACTTAGTGTCCGGAGTTGCCAGGGGCCGATCTCAAGTTGAGGATTCTCGGATCATGACTAACCTTGTTGTGCGCAAACTGGATTTCCCCAGAAAGCTCTTGTTGAGTGTGGCCGGATGGTTGGCTGTGGCGCCCGACGATGTGATTGTTATCGACCATGTCGAAAAGCCGTCTGAGAACTGACATATGGGGTGGCGGAAAATCCTGGGGCCTATCCCACATCTCCCAACCAAAGTGTTGGGAGATGTGGGGTGCCCACAAATTTTCTACCTGGTCCTGATTTTTTTGGTAATGGCATTTGCCCGCCCGGCCTTTGCTTCGGAGTATCACGGCCTGGTCACGTTTGGCGGATTACCTCTTCCAGGCGCCACTGTCACGGTTACACAAGGTACCAAGAAGCTCTCCACAGTCTCTGACCAAAGCGGTATGTTTGCCTTTACCGATCTAACGGATGGTTCGGGGAAAATTGAGATCGAGATGCAGTGCTTCTCTCCGGTACAGGCGGACATAACGATTTCGCCTGGCGCACCGGCTGGGAAGTGGGACTTGACGCTACTCCCGCTCGACCAGATCGCAAAGTTAACCAAGCTGGCGCCAGCTCTCTCGCCCTCGCTGCGCGCAGCGCCCAAAGCACCCGCGGGATCGGAGACCCCGATCGAGATACCAAAGCCGGCAGAGGAAGCAAACCAACAGTCTTCCGACGGCTTTCTGGTCAACGGAAGCGTGAACAACGCGGCGACGTCACGGTTCTCGCTCGATCAGGCATTTGGTAATCGTAGGTCTAACAGTAGAGCGCTCTACAACGGCGGCTTTGCTGCCATTGTCGATAACTCGGCCCTGGATGCCCGGCCGTACTCGCTGAGCGGACTTGATACACCCAAGCCTTCCTACAATCGGGTCACGGCCATCGTCACCCTGGGCGGGCCGCTCAGGATTCCACATTTGCTGCCGCGCGGGCCGACCTTCTTTGTCGCCTATGAGTGGACGCGGAACCATACCGCCGCGACCGAGCCCGGCCTGGTGCTGACTGAGGCAGAGCGTACCGGCGATCTTTCGGGCCTGGTCAACCCACTTGGCCAGCCGCTCACCGTTTATGATCCTGCCACCGGGCTGCCCTTTCCCGGCAACGTGGTCCCGGTCAGCTCCCAGGCGCAGTCACTGTTACAGCTCTATCCGTTGCCCAACATAACCGGTAACTCGCTCTACAATTACCAGATTCCGGTTCTCAACAGCCAGCATCAGGATGCTCTTCTTTCGCGTCTGGATAAGACGCTCGGCCATCGAGACACGCTTTACGGGGGCTTCAACTTCCAGAGCGTTCGGGCCGGCAACACCAATCTCTTCCAATTCGTCGACACCACCGATACCCTGGGGATCAACGCCAACATCAACTGGTCGCATCGTTTCAACCATCATATCTTCGGCAACAGCAGTTATCGCTTCAGCCGGCTAAGAACACAGATTGTGCCGTATTTTGAAAATCGGCAGAACATTTCCTGGGAGGCAGGTATCTCGGGCAATAATCAGGACCCGGTGAACTGGGGCCCGCCTTCGCTTACCTTCTCAAGCGGCATTACGCCGCTCATGGATGAACAAAGCTCGTTCAATCGTAACCGCACCGATGGCTTTTCCGGATCTGCCGGCGTCTATCGCGGCCGGCACAACATTACGGTCGGCGGCGATTTGCGCAAGCAGCAATACAATGATTTTTTTCAGCAGGATCCGCGAGGTACCTTCACCTTTACCGGCGCCGCGACCCAGGGAACATCCAACAGCGTTACGGCCAGCGGCTCTGACCTGGCGGACTTCCTCATTGGCGTGCCGGATACCAGCTCCATCGCATTCGGAAACGCGGATAAATATTTGCGCCAAACGGTTTTCGACGCGTACGTCGTGGATGACTGGCGCATCCTGACCAACCTGACCATCAACGCCGGTCTTCGCTGGGATTATGGCGAGCCGATCACGGAAATCCATGGGCGGCTGGTGAATCTCGATGTTGCTCCCGGGTTTACCGACGTTGCTCCGGTGCTGGGGAGCAATCCCATCGGCCCGCTGACCGGCAGCCACTATCCTACTTCGCTGATCCGCCCGGACAAGCGCGGTTTCGAGCCGCGGGTGGGGATTTCCTGGCGGCCCATTCCTGCTTCCACCATCGTGGTGCGCGCCGGGTACGGCATTTATGACGACACGTCTGTCTATCAGGCGTCCGCGCTCAACCTGGCCCAGCAGGCACCGCTCTCGAAGAGTTTGAGCGTCGAGAATAGCCCCGCGTGCCGGCTGACCCTGGCCAACGGGTTTGCGCCCTGTCCGTCGATTACTGCGAATACCTTTGCCGTCGACCCCAACTTCAGGATTGGGTATGCGCAGATATGGAATTTGGCGATTCAGCGTGATCTACCGGCTGCGTTGCAGCTCACCGCAACCTACCTGGGGGTCAAAGGGACGCGAGGAGTGCAGCAGTTCCTGCCCAATACTTATCCCATCGGAGCAGTCAATCCTTGTCCCAGCTGTCCATCGGGTTTTGTCTATCAAGCGTCGGGTGGGGATTCCACACGGGAGTCGGCGCAATTGCAGTTGCGGCGCAGACTGCGCAGCGGCTTCACGGCGTCGCTGCTCTATACGTTTTCTAAATCGATCGATGATGACGCGTTCCTGGGCGGCCAGGGTCACGTCTCCAGCAGCAGCCAGACTGCAGCACCCTCCGGTGGGCCTGGTCCGAATTCGGGACAGGGCTCGGGTGGGAGTTCGACCGCGTCGAGTACCACACAGAGCGCATCGCCGACGCCGGTAATCGCGCAGAACTGGCTTGACCTGCATGCCGAGCACTCGCTTTCGAGCTTCGATCAGCGGCACCTGCTTAACCTGCAGGCCCAGTACACCAGTGGGGAGGGACTCGGCGGCGGAACGCTGCTCGGAGGATGGCGCGGCAGGGTGCTCAAGGAGTGGACGATAGTGGCCACGTCGGTCATCGGCAGTGGTCTGCCGGAAACCCCGATTTACCTTGCGGCTGTTCCGGGAACAGGATCCACCGGAACTATTCGACCGGATCCTACGGGCGCACCGATTACCTTGTCGCAAGGAAGGCAGCACCTCAACCCTGCTGCTTATAGCGCGCCGTTCATCGGCCAATGGGGAACCGCGGGCAGAAACTCGATTACCGGTCCTAACCAGATCAGTCTTGATAGTTCCCTAGCCCGGACGTTTCGACCCAGCGGGCGCTTTTTTCTTGATGCCAAAGTGGCGGCGACTAACTTGCTGAATCATCCTGTGTTTACTGGTTGGAATACGACGGTGAACAGCACGCAATTTGGACTACCGCTGTCCCCGAATGCGATGCGCAGCCTGGAGACTTCGCTGCGTTTGAGGTTTTGAGATGAGAGTAAAAGCGTTCGTTGGGCTTCGCCCATCTTTTTCGGCCCACGTACGCTGGGGCGAACATGGGGCACCCCTGTGGAGCGATGAGGCTGCGATGTTTGGTTTGCTACGACACGTATGGAGTTGTGGGGCCTCGATGCATGGTTTGTTATTTCTCTTCCTGGCTCTGACCGCGGCTTCGGGTCATGCACAGCAGATCGGGCAGAACACATCTTCGAGCACAGCGGGCACTTATACCCTCACTGCCAAATCGCAGTTGGTGGTCGAGACGGTTGTCGTGAAAGATAAAGAGGGTAAGTTTATTCCCGGGTTGAGTGCGAAGGATTTTACTGTTACTGAGGACGGTGCGCCGCAGACAATCCGGTTCTGCGAGCACCAGGATCTGGCTGCTGAACAGGCGCCAGTGCCGACGGCAGCGCGCGGCACAGAAGACATCAAAATCTATAAGAAACTTAGCCGTACTCAGCTGGCACCGGAGGCACCCGAGAATAGTCGCTACAAAAATCGGCGCTTGCTCGCGCTCTACTTCGATATGTCCGCGATGCGCCCGGCTGACCAGTTGCGCGCGCTTTCGGCCGCTGAGAAGTTTCTGCGCGCGGAAATGACAACGGTCGATCTGGTCGCCATCCTCCGCTACCAGGGCGGCTCCGTCGACATCCTGCAGGACTTTACGGCCGATCGCAATAAGCTGCTCAGCATCCTGGAAACGATGATCGTTGGCGAAGGTCAGGGTTCGGTCGAGACGGTGGACGACGCAAGCAGCGCCGACACGGGCGCCGCGTTTGGGCAGGACGACACCGAGTTCAACGTCTTCAATACGGATCGCCAGCTCTCTGCACTGCAGACAGCGTCGAAAATGTTGGGTCAGCTGCAGGAGAAGAAGTCGCTCATCTACTTCGCCAGCGGTTTGCGGTTAAACGGAATTGATAACCAGGCTCAGCTGCATGCGACGGTGGACGCGGCTATCCGCGCCGGCGTCTCTTTCTGGCCTATTGACGCACGGGGATTGGTCGCGCAGGCGCCCCTGGGAGATGCTAGCCAAGGCTCGCCCGGGAATTCCGGCATGTATTCCGGCACAGCAGCGCTGGCCAACACCAACAATTTTCAGCAATCGCAGGACACGCTTTATGCGTTGGCCGGCGATACCGGGGGGAAAGCACTCTTCGACACCAACGATCTGACGCACGGGATCGTACAGGCACAGCAGGCTATTTCCGATTACTACGTGGTTGGCTACTACACCAGCAACACAGCCAGGAACGGCCACTTCCGGCGGGTGAAGATCTCACTCAACCAGGACGCCACCGCCAAACTCGACTACCGCCAGGGCTACTACGCCGATAAAGAATTCAGCAAATTTACAGCAGTCGACAAAGAGCGACAGCTTGAAGATGCGCTGATGCTGGAGGATCCGGTTACGGAACTTTCCATAGCCATGGAAATCGATCACTTCCAACTCAACCGCGCGGAATATTTTGTTCCTATCATCGTTAAGATCCCCGGCCGCGAGCTTGCGCTGGCCAAGCGAGGAGGGGCGGAGCACACCCTGATCGACTTTGTCGGCGAGATCAAAGACCTTGTCGGAGGGACGACAGTCACCAACGTCCGCGATAACGTCAACATCAAGCTCAGCGACGCGACCGCCGCCGAGCTCGCGCGGCGGCCTATCGAATACGACACTGGTTTCACTTTGCTTCCAGGCAAGTACATGATCAAGTTCCTGGCGAGGGATGATGAAACGGGGAGGATCGGCACGTATCAAACTACCTTCGTGATTCCAAACCTGAACAAAGAGGTTGCCCACGTTCCGATCAGCTCCGTCGTACTTAGCAGCCAGCGGGTGGACCTTAAAGATGCTCTCTTTAATGCGGAGAAAAACAAGGACAGGGCAAAAGAGCAGGAGGTAAACCCGCTGGTGCAGAATGGGCAGAAACTTATTCCCAGCGTGACTCGTGTCTTTCGCCAGAGCCAGAATATGTATGTTTATTTGCAGGCGTATGAGCAGGGCGCACCCGGATTTCAGCCGCTGGTCGCGTTCGTCAGCTTCTATCAGGAGCAAGCGAAGGCCCTGGAGACGCCACCGATGGAGATGACACAGGGCTTGAATAATAGGCTGCAGACCATGCCGTTCAGTTTTAGCATTGCTCTCAATCAGCTTCCGCCGGGTGAGTATGAGTGCCAGATTTCCGTGTTGGACCCGAGCGGAAAGAAGGCTGCTTTTTGGCAGGCCCCGGTCAAGGTAGTTCCTTGAGTGCGGCTCCCTTTTAATGAGAGTCGCACTCAAGGCAAACTAGGCTGCTCCTTCGCGAGCTCCCTTCCAGAGATCGATTTCTCCCTCTTGCGCGTGTTGATCTATTTCCTTTAGCTCCTCCTCGGTGAAGTGGAGGTTCTTGATCGCGTCGAGGGAGTCGTCAAGTTGTTGCACGTCACGCGCTCCAATCAGCGCCGAGGTCACGCGTTTGTCGCGCAACACCCAGGCGATGGCCATCTGCGCCAAGGTCTGTCCGCGGCGGTTAGCAATTTCGTTCAGGGCTCCCACACGGTTGAGGTTCTGCTCGCTGAGGAAGTCTTTTAGAAGAGAACTGCCTTCCGCTTTGGCGCGCGAGTTCTGGGGCACGCCTTTGAGGTACTTGCTGGTCAGCAGTCCCTGGGCCAAGGGGGAAAAACCGATGCAACCTACGCCCAGTTCGCCCAGAGTGCTAAGCAGATCCTTTTCTACCCAGCGGTTCAGCATGGAGTAGGACGGCTGATGAATCAGTAGCGGTACTCCTTCGCTCTTGAGAATTTGTGCAGCCTGGCGCGTGCTCTCCGGACTGTAGGACGAGATGCCCACGTAGAGTGCCTTGCCCTGGCGAACGGCGTGGGCCAACGCACCCATGGTTTCTTCGAGCGGCGTGTCCGGAGAGGGCCGGTGGGAGTAGAAGATGTCGACGTAGTCAAGCCCCATGCGGCGCAAGCTTTCCTCTAGCGAGGTCAACAGGTACTTGCGCGAACCGCCTATACCGTAGGGACCGGGCCACATGTCCCAGCCCGCTTTGCTGGAGATCAACAGCTCATGGCGATGGTCGCGGAAGTCCTTGCGCAGGATCTCACCGAAGTTTTCTTCGGCAGATCCATAGGGCGGTCCGTAATTGTTGGCCAGGTCGAAGTGGGTCACAGCGCGATCAAATGCCCGTCGCACGACGGCGCGGCCGGTTTCAAAGACGTCGGCTCCGCCGAAATTCTGCCACAAGCCCAGGGAGACGGGCGGCAAATCAATCCCCGATCGCCCACACCGCCGAAATTGCGCTCCGTCATACCGCTTTGGGTTTGGTACATAACTCATCCGGTTTGCTCTCCTTTTCTCCTTCGATCATGGCACAGTGGAATTGTTACCGTGGTACATTGGTACACATGATAGAAGTGGAACGAATTCAAACCGGTGTCCGCATAGAGAAGCGGCTGCTCAAAGTTCTAAAGGGGCTTGCGGAGTTGAAGGATATGAGCCTGGGCGACCTGCTGGAAGGGATCGTGCTGCATGCGTTCGAGGGCAAGGCTCCTTTCTCCACACAGACTCTGAAGGAGATCGAACAGCTTAGGAATATTTACGGCTTGACGCTTCGCGCCGCCGATAGCCACCAGTTGAAGGAGCGCAAGTGAGAGGGGGCATTGTTTTGGGGATTATTTTGTCTGCTGCGCAGCCGGCGCATGTAAGCAATACGTTTCACCTGGTGGTTCGTGCGCCTTTGAGCCGCGCGGCCACTCTGTTTGGCCCTGAGGGAGAGCGCTGCTGGGCTGGTCCGCATTGGAATCCTGAGTTTGTGTATCCCCACCCGGGCAAGGACGTGCAGGGTGCAGTGTTCACGGTTCAGCATGGTACCCATCGGGCGGTTTGGGTCAACACCGTGTTCGATACCGCGGAAGGGCACATGCAATATGTGTCGTTCATCCCGGATATGCTGGTGTTTACGGTGGATGTGCGATTGACTGCGGTTGATCCGGCACACACGAGTGTTTCGGTTATGTATGCTCGCACGGCGCTCGATGCGGCAGTCAACGATGAAGTTGAGGCAATGGGAAAGAGAGATCGGGAGAGCGGCCCGCAGTGGCAGGAGGCGATTGAGAAATGCCTCAACAAGCCCTGAATAATGGTGGGTGAGACCGCAGGGCGCACCGCAGGTCCCTCCACTACGCTTCGCTCCGGTCGGGATGACAATTCGGTTGCGGAGGTCAAGTATTTCTCGCTGAAGTTCTTGCGGGCAGAACCGAATTGTCATCCCGACCGGAGCGAAGCGTAGTGGAGGGACCCGCGTTTTCTAGCTCCTGGGGAGCATTAGCGGGGGACAACTTTGATTTCGAAGATGGTGGGCCACTGCTTTCCGGTTACAAAGAGGCGGTCTCGCTTGGCGTCGTAGGCAATGCCGTTCAGTACGGATTCTTCGTTGATTTTCTGATCGTCCGGCAACAGACCGCTCAGGTCGATCCAGGCGATTACGTGTCCGTCGCGAGGACTAATGCGGGCTATGCGGTCAGAATGCCAGACGTTGGCGTAGATTTCTCCCTTGATGAATTCAAGCTCGTTGAGCTCGTCAATGGTCCTCTCGCCGTCCTTCACCACAATGTGATGAGTCTCTTTGAAGGTGCTGGGATCGCGGAAGCGAAGAGTCGCTGTGCCATCACTGGTGATCAGTTCCCTCGCCGTGCGGGTCATGCCCCACCCTTCGCCGGTGTAGCTGAGCTGCTTGACAGGGCGCAGGCTGAAACGGTCGTAAACAAAGCAGATTTGCGACTTCCAGGTCCACTGGTAGATGTTCGGTCCCCAATCGACAATGCCCTCACCAAAGTATTCCGGCGCAAGTGCACGCTTCTGCACCGGTTTGCCAGTTTCCGGCTGGATGGCAAGCAGGGCTGACTGACCGGCGATGCCCGTTCCTTCGTAAAACAATCCATCGAGGTAGAGAAATCCTTCGGTATAGCTCTCGGTCGAGTGCGGGTAGCGCGCGACTACTTTGTAGCCCAGAATGGGGGCGGCCGCGGCCACATTGAGCAAACAAGCAGCCAGCCAAAGAAGACCTAGACAGCGTTTCAGCATGGTTTACACCTTACCGGAAACTGCATTGTCACTTCTCCTTAACCCAAGCGAATGATCGAATGGAACCAGTCCCTTGGAAAGGCATGCATGCGGTGCTTGGTACTTTGCACTCTGATCCTGGTGCCATCGTTGGCCGCGCTTGGCCAATCGCCACCGGAAGTTCGCCATTTTGGCCGGAACATTCTGGTCGCCGCGGGTGAGACGGCAAAGAGTGCCGGCTGCTTCCTCTGTTCCGCCGAAGTGGACGGACACACCGTGGGCAACGTGCGGGTGTTCGCGGGAAACGTTTTTCTTAATGGTTCCGTGGATGGCAATGTGCTGGTTTTCGGTGGCAATGTCACCCTCACCAGCAGCGCCCACATTGGCGGCCAGATCTTCATTTTCGGGGGACACCTGCATCAAGACCCCAGTAGCGGCGATCACCCGCATACGGTGCTTCCGCCGATCATCTTCCTGCCCGTGATCCTGATTATCTGCGTCATTATCGGCGGTCTGATCGTGGTCGCCCGGCGCATGGTGCGCGGCCCCATCCTCTTCCCTCCGCTGCCCCGGCTATAATTAGTAGAAGCCCCGGCGCCCTCCGGCGCATCCCTGATTTCAGGCATTCATGGATTTTCAGTTAGTCAGCGATTACCGTCCTCGCGGCGACCAGGGCCGCGCGATTCAAGAACTCGTCTCCGGATTGACTGCCGGCGAGCAGCACCAGACCCTGCTCGGCGTCACCGGCTCGGGCAAGACCTTTACCATGGCCAAGATCATCGAGCAGTCCAATCGCCCGGCATTGATCCTGGCTCACAACAAGACACTTGCGGCACAGCTGTTTCACGAGTTCAAGCAGTTTTTCCCCGGCAATGCGGTGGAGTATTTCGTCTCCTACTACGACTACTATCAGCCGGAGGCCTACATCCCTTCCGGCGACCTGTACATCGAGAAGGAAGCCACCATCAACGAGGAGCTCGATAAACTCCGGCTCTCGGCCACGCGATCGCTGTTTGAACGGCGGGACGCGATTATCGTGTCGTCGGTGAGTTGCATCTACGGCCTGGGATCGCCGGAGGCCTATTACGGCATGCTGCTGCTGCTTGAAAAAGGGCAGAAGATACGCCGCGAAGACATTACCCGGCGGCTGGTGGAGATTCTCTACGAGCGCAACGATGGCGACTTTCGCCGGGGGACCTTTCGTGTACGCGGGGACGTAATCGAGGTGTATCCCACCTACGATGAAATGGCCTATCGCATTGAGCTTTTCGGCAACGAGATCGAGGCGCTCTCACAGATCGATCCGCTGTTCGGAACGGTGCGGCAAAAATATGCGCGGCTGCCGATTTATCCGAAGTCGCACTACGTGGTTCAGCCGGAGCGCAAGAAGACGGCGGTGGCCTCCATCCTGGAGGAACTCGCGGTGTGGGAAAAGCAGCTGGAGTCAGAAGGCCGGCTGGTGGAATCGCAGCGCATCCATCAGCGCACTCGCTTCGACCTGGAAATGATCAAGTCCATGGGTTACTGCCATGGGATTGAAAACTACTCGCGGCACTTCTCTGGCCGGCTGCCGGGCGAACCGCCCCCCACATTGCTGGATTATTTCCCGCGCGACTACCTGGTTTTTATCGACGAGTCGCACGTGACTGTTCCCCAATTGCACGGCATGTGGCACGGCGACCGCTCGCGGAAGCAAAACCTGGTGGATTATGGGTTTCGCTTGCCCTCGGCGATGGACAATCGCCCGCTCAAATTCGAGGAGTTTGAGACGCGCACGCACCAGACGATTTATGTCTCGGCGACTCCCGGACCATATGAGCTGACCAAGTCCTCAGGGGTGGTGGTGGAGCAGATCATCCGGCCCACAGGGCTGGTCGATCCGCAAGTGGAGATTCGGCCGATACGGGGGCAGATTGATGATCTGCTGGCGGAGATTCGCACCCGGGTAGAACGCAATGAACGCGTTCTGGTGACGGTCCTTACCAAGCGAATGGCTGAGGATTTATCCGGGTACTACTCCGAGGTTGGGGTGAAATGCCGTTATATGCACTCGGAGATTGAAACCCTCGAGCGGGTCCGGCTGCTGCGGGATTTGCGGAAGGGTGAGTACGACGTGCTGATCGGGATCAACCTGCTGCGGGAAGGTCTGGATTTGCCTGAGGTCTCGCTGGTGGCAATTCTCGACGCGGATAAGGAAGGTTTTCTGCGCTCGTCGGGCTCTCTGATCCAGACGATTGGCCGGGCTGCGCGGCACCTGAGCGGGCGGGCGATCTTGTACGCGGATGTGATGACGGATTCGATCCGCCGCGCTCTGGATGAGACGGACCGGCGGCGCACAGTGCAGCAGGCGCATAACGAAGAGCATGGGATTACACCCACTTCGATCATGCGCTCGCTCGATATGTCGCTGGTTCATATTCTGAAAGCGGAGTACGCGGACTTGACCAGCCAGGACGAAGCGATTCCGGAATTCGATACGCAGCAGGAACTGGATGCTTAT
Source organism: uncultured Acidobacteriaceae bacterium (assembly GCA_963826875.1). Classification (GTDB taxonomy): domain Bacteria; phylum Acidobacteriota; class Terriglobia; order Terriglobales; family Acidobacteriaceae; genus PALSA-350. The sequence continues at coordinate 41,669 of CAWGYP010000014.1, forward strand.
ATCGGCCGGTTGGAATCGGATATGCGCGAGGCGGCCAAGAAGTTTGAGTTTGAGAAGGCGGCCAAGCTGCGGGATAGCATTAAAGAATTGCGGACCAAGGAGTTCCTGTTTTCCTGAAGAGCGGGAATGGGATGACAAGGAGACGGATGGATAATGGGGGATCTGCTGTCGTCGCAGAGCAGCCTTCGTAACTCCGTCCATCCAAGTCGCTAACCTTCCGGAACGTAACCCCTTTCCCCTTGTCATCCCGACCGGAGCTCCGCAGGAGCGTAGGGATCTGCAGTTGTTTCTGCAGCAGCAGATACCAAGGCCGTCACAACCCATCTCGATTGAGAACCAATCACCAGGCCTAAAGTTCCGGGCTGCTGTGATTTAATGCCGTATGCATTTGTCGGGTGAGTGGATCCTGCTGCTCTTCATCTTTGCGGTTACGGCAATCATGCTGTTGCTGCTCCATCTGACCAAACTGGGGCTCATCCTCCACCAAACGATTCCAGATCGCCCCCACCGCAGGATGTTGCTGGCGTCGATCAGCTTCTTTATCACTTTCCTGGCCGTCCGGTTGCTGGTTGCGTCCATCCAACACCATATCGGGCCATTCCAATACGTCACCATGGGTGGCCGCCATATCCACCACCTGGTTTGGGGGATCCTGATCCTGCTGGGCGTTGGCTACGCTTACCTGAATGAGGTCGGATCCGGCTCTACCCCGGCGTCTTTCTTCTGGAGCCGGCTGCTCTCAATCCTTTACGGTGTGGGCGCCGCGCTGACGCTGGACGAGTTTGCCCTGTGGCTGAATCTTGCCAATGTCTACTGGTCGCCGGAGGGGCGGGAGAGTATCGACGCCGTGGTGCTGTTCGGCAGCCTGCTGGCAATCGGAACGTGGGGCGCTCCCTTGTTCACAACGTGGATGCGAAAAAAACAGGGCCGATAATGAGAAGATCGGTTACCTCCGCGGTTCCAAATGCTCAATCCCGCTTGCATCAATCCCTGTGCTTCTAGTATGGAAACTGTAGTGCGTTCAACGAAAAGGAAGTGCTAATGTCAACCCATGCTCCTGTTCCCCCTCCCGAAAAATATTTCGTGGCTTTCGTTATCCAGGGCGAAGACGTGTTCAGAATAACTTCCGACAGCATTGTTCATACCTGCGGCAACTCAGGCGAGCAGGCTTTCCAGGGAGTGGCCAAGCTGCGCGCCGCCGCCGCCCTGGAACAACTCACAGCAATCCACAACGAGCGGCCCGAGGAATTGCGTAAGATGGCTCGTGAGATGGCTCGTGAAGGCATGGCCATGCTGGCGCGGACCAGCAATGGCGCAAAATCAAACGTAGAGAAAATCGCGTAAGCTGGTGGCATGAAGTCGCGGTCACGTTTTTAATTTCGTAAGACATGCAGAGGCAGTCCGGTAGCCGGGCTGCCTTTAAGCGTGCGCGGTTGAACAGAATTTATTAGCCTTTTGAGGGCAAGAGCGCGCTCTGGCCCCGGCGGACTCCTTCTAAAAACCCCTCACACCCCTCACTTTTTGGGAAGCAAGGACATTATGCAGTTTTGGAATGAGCTGGAAGGACGAACAATCGATGGGGTTTATCCGCTGCGGCGCCTGGTGCGATCGGAAGGGCGCCACGCCTGGTTCGAGACGGAGGCGGCGGAGCCGGAAACCGGACCCGCAACCATCAGCCTGACCGAGGCGGCGACGGATGCAGATGAGGTCCTCGAACGCCTACGGGCCGCTCAGCAGCTGAAACATCCCAACCTGGTGACCATCACCAAAGTGGGACAGGTGCGGGTCGACACTACGCTGGTGATCTATGCGGTCATGGAACACATCGAGCAGAGCCTTTCGGATGTGCTGCAAATGCAGGCCCTCTCGCCGGAGGAAGGCCGGGAAGTGGCTGAGGCCCTGGTCAGCTCGCTGACTGCTATTCATCAGCAAGGGATGTCGCACGGCCGGGTCGAAGCGGCCAGTGTGCTGGCGACGGAGGAAACGGTCAAGCTGCGCAGTGATTGTCTGCACACCACGGCAGCCGGCCAGGCTGACGACGTAGCTGCGATCGGTCCCACCCTGTTTCACGCGTTCACGCAGCGCAAGGCGCTCACCGCGACCGATGCGCAAATCAATCGCATCCCGGCGCCGTTTGGCGAGATTATTCGCAACTCCTTTGCCCGCCGGTGGACGCTGGCGCAAATCAGCAATGCCTTGAAGCCGGTTGTGCCGGCTGCCAGCGTGATCCCGCCGCCTGCGGTCCCTGCTCCGCCGCCTGCGGTGCCCGCGCCTCGGCTCCTCCTCCGGCAGCGGCCAGCCCTCAACCTGCACCGCCTGTGGCCAAGGCCCCGGTCAGCCCCCCGCCGCCGCCATCTCGCCCGGTCGTGCCGCCAGCTCCGTTAAGGAAAACGCTGGTCAGCGACGAGGACGAGACGCCCGCGCAAAGGAAACCGCTGCTCATCTATGGGGCTCTCGGTGTTGTTTTGCTGGCTATTATCGGATGGCTGCTATTGCGGCCTCACTCGGCGCCAGCTCCCGCGGAAGCCCCCAACCCACCCGCCGAAGCGACTGCTCCGGCTCCGGCGCCCCCCGTCCCGACACCCCCAGCGGTTTCAACGGTCAAACGGCCGGCGGCAAAACCTAGCCCGTCCGCTCCTGCTATGGCAGCGCGGTCTGCTGCGGCCACCGTTCCGGCGGACGGGCGGACTGTTTGGCGGGTTGTTGCTTATACCTACCGGGGACAGACCAAAGCGGCGGACATGGTGGCTAAGATCAGTGACAAACACTCGGACCTGGACGCGGAAGTTTTCAATCCCCCAGGAAGAGGCGGCATTTACCTGGTCACGTTGGGAGGCGCGATGGACCGCGATGCAGCGATGAAGATGCGCAACAAGGCGCAACGCGAAGGATTGCCCGCCGACACTTACGTGCAAAATTTTTCCCGCTAAGAGCAGCTACCTTTCCCATATCCGGCAAGGTGCGCCCAACAATTTGTGGATGCATGGCGAGCGGCCTTTCGCTAAGCGGTTATTTTGCCTATGATGCACAGGGGGCGTTCTCTACTCACGAAGGAGGCTTCACGGGATGCGCAAGTTAGGTATGGGCGTGCTGGGCGTCGGGGAGATGGGCAAGCGGCATGCGGATAATCTGCGCCGCCTTGTTCCGCAGGCGGAACTGCTGGCGATCGCCGATGTGGATGGAGCACGCGCCGGCAAGGTGGCTGCCGAACTGGAGGTTCCGCATTCCTATCCCAGCCTGGAGGCGATGCTCGAAAGCAAAGACATCCAGGCCATTCTGATCGCGACGCCGGATAATTTCCATGCCAGCGCGATCGAAACAGCTGCCCGCGCCGGTAAAGACATTCTTTGCGAAAAGCCCCTGGGGATCACGGTGGAGAGCACGCGAAAAGCTTTGCAGGCAGTCGCCAAGGCAGGCGTCCGGCTGCAGGTGGGGTTTATGCGGCGCTATGACCCAGCCTACGTGGCCGCGAGCAAGCGGATCGAGGCGGGAGAAATCGGTGAGCCGGTGATCTTTAAATCCCTTGGACGGGACAAAGATATGCCTCCGCTCAAGGCCTACCAGGCGAGGATCAATGGAATGCTGTTTTATACCAACACCATTCATGACTTCGATCTGGCACGTTGGCTTACGCACGATGAGGTGGCCGAAGTGCAATCCTATGGCACGGTGGCGATCCGGCCCGAAGTTGCCGAATTCGGCGACATTGTGGCCAGCACGGTGAATCTTCGCTTCCGCCGGGGCGCGATCGGGAATATCGAGTCGTATGCGCAGTCTCTGTATGGCTACGACGTGCGCAGCGAAATTGTGGGGTCGAAAGGCTCGATTTTAATTGGGAACCTGCGGCAAAACTCCGCGACCTTCCTGATGCCGAGTCATGGCAGTTACGAGTTGGAGGACCACTTCCTTGCTCGTTTTCGAGATGCTTACCTGGCCGAAGTCACCGACTTTGTCGACATGATTTTGAGCGATCGCACGCCTAAGGTAACGGGAGAAGACGGATTGCGGGCGGTAGAGATTGCCGCAGCTGCGGAAAAGTCCTATCGATCAGCGGGCCCGTGCGCCGTTGGCCTGGCTGATTAGAGCTCCAGGCAAATTGGTTATCCTGGAAAACCCAGGTCTCAAAAGCGAGACCTGGGCCAGCCACCTCTTCTCTTCGGCTCAAAAGACGTCCCCGATCGCGGGTGTGCGGACCATTTTTCGTCGACAGCCTTATTGGGCAATGGTAGAGTGAAGGCCAATTAAGGCCCTCGTCTAACCCCCTTCCCCCTTTGTTTACTTTCTGTCGTTGGTGATCCATGCGTACGTGCGCTATCTCCCCAAACCAAACGCTGTGAGGAGAAGGATTTATGGCTAAGCGACCCGGCGGAGTGATGGTTCAGGGGACAGAGCCCACGCGCTCCCAGCTTATCCCGGTCATTACCAAATGGACTGAGTTGGGAAAAACTGCCCAACTCGGTCCCGTACTGTTCTGCATTCTGGTGTTCTTCTCCATGGCGACGTTCGGTAACACGGACACCATTCCATACCGGATCACAAGCGCGGACGGGAAGACCTGGGCTGACCCCCGGGATTGGATTTACACCTCGAATTTTCTTATCCTGCTGGCTGTCTTCCTGACCATGGTGAGCATGTGGTTCATCTACCGGATGATCGGCAAGAATAAGTCCTGGTACATCCTGGTTGGGGCTGCCTTCTTCAGCGGCTACTACTTGTGGTTGATGAAGGTCGATCACGACTTTCTCTTTGTTTACGAGTTCTTCCACCTTCATCTGGCGGGCGGAGAACCGGATCCAAGCGCTCCGTTCATTCAACTGTTTATCCAGCACTTCCTGGGAACAGGGTTCTTCGAGGAACTGGTCAAGGCATTACCTATTTTTGCCCTGATTGGGTTCGCCGGCTATATGACCCCGGAAATCCGGGCCAAAATCGGAGTGGAAGAGCCGCTCGATGGCATCCTGATCGGCGCGGCTTCAGGCGGTGGCTTTGCGTTGATGGAAACCTTGCTGCAGTATGCTCCGCGCGACCTGGTGCATACCTGGATGGGGACCATTTTGCGCTTCCGCGGCGTTACCCCGGATAACATGGAATCCGCGATCAACACCGCGGATCGCGCGCAAGCGCTTAATTTGATCTCCACCGGGAGCAACATCCTGGGCACGGCCCCGGGAATCAAGTGGGTGATCATTCGCTCCATTGACTTGTCGTTTGGGCACATGGCCTACGCAGGCTACTTCGGATATTTCATCGGGCTGGCGGTGATCAAGCCGGCACAGAAGTGGAAGATTTTGCTCATTGGGCTGGCTTCCGCCGCTCTTCCCCATGCGCTATGGGACACGGTGGCGGGCATGGACACAATTCCTCTGCAGGCAGCCATCGCAGTGCTCTCGTACGCGGTGCTGGCTGCCGCTGTGCTCAAGGCGCGCGAGATCTCACCCAACCGAAGCATTCTGCAACCGAGCGTGATCTTTGGCGCCAGCAGAACAACACCGGCTTACGTTGCTCCAGTGAGTGCTCCCCCCGCGGCGTATGCCCCCGCAATGGCGACCGCCGCCCCCGCCACTCCGTCCAATGGCCCGGCGGGGAGCAATGGAAACCGCTTGCGGGTCGGCGCCAAGTTCCTGGTGATTGTGCCTGGACTGCGATTGCTGGAGCACCAGGTTCCGGGTCTGCTGGCGCAATCCCCCGGAGGCCCGGTCGCGGAGGTAACCCGGAACCCGAATGATCCCGCTGTTCTGGGGTTGACGAATCTATCCAGTTCCGCGTGGGATGTAGTCTCCAACGGTTCGCGGCGGCAGATTGGCCCAGGGCAGACGATCAAGCTGTCTCCAGGGGCCAAGATCGACTTTGGGTCCACCGACGGCGAGGTGGGCTGACGTGGGACACGAAGGCAATTAGAGGAGTAGCCAATGGCAACCGAAATGCCGCGGGAAAAATTAAAGGAGCTGGTGGAAAAAAACGGCGACAGCCTGCTCCAGGACCGTGACCGTTGCGAAGGTCTGTTGAAGGATTATTGCGGCGGACATCGGCGAGAAATTTCTGCTCTTGTGGGTGCGCTGGAGGAGAGGGTTCCACTAGAACTTAGATCCTCGTGGCAAACCGCGATGACCCCCGAAGCGATGCGGGCCCGGCTGGTGCAACGGTTGGAGGATAACCGGGGGCTCGCGCCGGAGATAGCCAACTACGCTGTCGACACCTGGTCGTATGCGCTGGGAGTGGGTCTGGGACGCAGTTCCGATCGGGTCCAGGACGTACCGGCAGTTGGAGTGGCGAACGGTTTTGCCAGCGGCGCATCGGCTGCGGAGCGAGCAGCAGCAGACCGTCCGGCAGGCTCAGTTCCGGCAGCAGGGATCGTGGTTCCACCGGCCGGGGCCAGCGGCGGGCTTAGCAACCAGAACAAAGCTATCGTGGGTGGCGTGGGTTTGCTGGCAGTGGCAGCGATGGCGTTTGCGCTTCTACACCATCCCCAACCGGCCGCCCCCATGCCGCCAGTGGTCAATCCACCGGCGCAGGGGGACCAGCATGGGCAGGTGCCTACGCCGCCGCCGCCGATACAGGACGGACAAGGCAAGACTCAGGCTCAGGACGGGCAGTCAGGCAACAACACGGTTGTCGATCATGGCGAAGGATCCGGCAGCCAACAGGCAAAATCATCTGCAGCAATTTCGGCCCCTACTTCGGTTGTGGTGCGCCTGGACACGGACTTTAATTCAGACAACGCCACGGTCGGTGAACTGCTTTCGGCAACTGTGGTGACTCCGCTGACCAGCGGCGGCAACGTCGTGGTGCAGCGTGGAGCACCGGCGCAATTGAAAGTCGTGCGGATCGATAAGAGCGGCAAGATTTCGGGAAAATCGGAAGTCGAGTTCGCCCTGGTCGGGTTGACGACGCACGGCAAACTGATGCGTATCTCGGGGTCATCCAAGCAAGTGGACGGACCGTCGCAAGGGGTGCGGACTGCGGAGCGGACGGGCATTGGCAGCGCGGCGGGTGCTGCCATCGGCGCGATCACGGGGCACCTGTTTCATCATGCCGGGACCGGGGCGCTGGCTGGCGCCGGCGCGGGTGGGGCAACAGGCGCACTTACCGCGCATCCAGCGCCGGTGAAGGTCAGTGCCGAGACTGTACTTCAATTCCGGTTGCCCAGGGGCATTCCGGCCGGCTCCTAGCGGAGTTCAAGGCCGGGATAGCAAATTTGTTAGCGTGACGGTATCTTAATCGGAGTATCGCTTGGTCTGCGGCGCACCTAAAGAAGGTGAAAACAGCGTGGACGAAAGTTGAGTGGGTGCTGTGCCTTCATGGTGCTGGCGCGATTTGACGGAGAGTAGACAATATGGCGGTGCGACCTGGTGGAGAGTACGCAGGCAGACCTCTTCACGTTATCTGGCTGCTGGACTGTTCCGGATCCATGGCCATCAACGGCAAGATTGAGGCGCTGAACAATGCTATTCGGGAAGTGATCCCCGCGATGCGCAAGGCAGCGGAGGGCAATCCCGAGGTTCAGTTTTATGTGCGCGTGATCCGCTTTGCCAGCGGTGCGAGCTGGCATATAGCCGAGCCCACTTTGCTCAGCGATTTCAAGTGGGTAGATCTGCATGCGGAAGGAGAAACAGACCTGGGCCAGGCGTTCGCCCTGCTGTCAATGGAATTGAGTACCATGCCCGCCAATGCCCGCATGTTGCCGCCACAGCTGGTGCTGATCTCCGATGGCAAGCCAACCGACGACTGGAAATCCGCGCTGCAGGCACTGCTCGATGTTCCCTGGGGCCGGCGCGCAGTGCGGCAGGCAATCGCCATCGGACAGGATGCCGACCAGGAGACGTTACGCAAGTTTGTCGACAACCCGGAGAAGCCGGTGTTACGAGTAGATAATGCGGAACAACTGGTCCGCTACTTCCGTTATGTGTCCACTTCGGTAACTGCTACGCCTCCCGGCAAGGAGGCAGCAGCGGTTCCAGTGGTGAGTGCCCCGTCAACCGACGATGATGCGTGGTAAGGATTTTTGTCAGCCGTGAGCACAAATAGAGTTATCGTGGCTGAGGTGAAACGATGAGCTGGAAAGTGGCCCATGCCTGCATCCGAGGCAGCTCCCATCAACGCTCCGGGCTTCCTAACCAGGACGCCGTGCAGTGCACGGTCGCTCCCGGTGTACAAGGAACCGTGGCGGTAGCAGTTGTTTCGGATGGTCATGGAAGTCCACGACATTTCCGCAGCCAGATTGGTTCTTCGCTGGCTGTGAGCACGGTCGCCGCCACGCTGCAGACTTTTCTTCGCGAATCCGTCTCCAGCAATGGGCAGGTGCCGTTCGTTCCCGAGCAGGTGCATGAGCTGGAACGGAAGATTGTGAGTGGATGGCTGGCGGCGGTGCAGAGTGACCTGGAAAACACGCCTTTCACCGAAGCGGAACTGGCGAACGTGGAAAAAGTAGAGGGTGCGGAAGGCCGGGCCGCGGTAGAGAGCTCACCGGAGTTGGCCTACGGCGCAACCCTGCTGGCAGCAGCGGCCAGCGATAAAGTTCTGCTCTATCTGCAGTTGGGCGATGGGGAAATCCTGAGCGTCAGCGCCCAGGGGACGACGACCCGGCCGCTGCCTCCGGACGATCGGCTGATTGCTAACCAGACCACCTCTCTGTGCCAACCGGAAGCATGGAAAGATTTTCGCTCTGCCTGGGTAACCGCGGGAGCGCTTCCATCGCTGGTCTTGTTGTCGACGGATGGGTATGCCAACTCCTTCCGGTCCGACGAAGATTTCCTGAAGATTGGGCAGGACTACCTGGAAATTATTCGCGAGCAAGGCATTTCCTCCCTGGCCGAGGAACTGCCGGCCATTCTGACCGAAGCGACCCAGCAGGGGAGCGGGGATGACATCACGCTGGCGATTCTGCAGGACGATCTAAGCGCTACCGGAGCAGCCAAGGTGCCACGGCCGCTGATACCGCCGGCCTCCAAGTCCGCGTTGATTGAACAACTCAAGGCGCGGCACAGTAGCCAGCAGCATAAGTTGCATGAGCTTGCGTTGCGGGTAGAACAGACGCGCAAGGATAACCGCCGGCTGCGCAATACCATTGCGGTGCTGGTCATCGCCGCGATGGCCATCGTCATCGCGGTATTTCACAACCGGATTTTTCCCCCTTCCGCGGCGCGCAGCCCCCTGCCTCCCACCCTCGACGCCGCCAGCAAGAAACCACCGGCAAAGGCCGCGGCCCCGTCTCACAAACCGCCGCCGGATGAATGGTCTTTGCAGGTGAATGACAAGAAGCTAACGTTGGGCCAGGATTCGCACGTTCCCCCGGCCTTCATCGGCCCCAAGGCGAAGCCCGCGGAATTTCAAAAGGATTACGCCGAAGTTGCGTTGGATGAGAACAATGCCTTTGTTCTCATCAATCGCTCCACCGATAGGTGGGAGGTGGTGGGCACTCATAAGAAGATCCTGCCGGGAGACAATGTGAGGCTGGGTGAAAAACCTGTCACCCTCCTTTTTGAAGGGGATATCAAGGGAACTCTGACGCCGGCAGCGGAAGCTTCCCCCGCAACGCCGGCGGATCAGCCGCAGTGAGGTTCCCACGATGATGGCGGGAATGTTGAAACGGGGCGATGTGCTGATCGCCCGCAATATGCAATCCGCGGCGACGATTGAAGATACTCTGGGCGAAGGCGCCCAGGCCGAAGTGTATCGTGCGCGCATCGGTGAAAAGGATTATGCCCTGAAGTGGTACCGGCCGGAGTTTTTGTCCGGAGACCAGAGACTGTGGGAGCGGCTAAAGGTAGCCATCAGCAGCGGGACGCCTACGGAACAGTTTCTGTGGCCTTTCGACCTGGTCTCGTATCCCCGCAGCAGTGCCTACGGCGGCTACCTGATGCCCATCAAAACGCCCGAGTTCATCAGCATGGCGGGCTTGATCGGCGGCCAGACGGCACCAACTTTCCGGGCGCTCACGATGGTTGGATTCAACCTGGCGCATAGCTTTCTCAAGCTGCACGCCGCCGGCCTGTGCTATCGGGATATCAATTTTGGCAATGTATTTTTCAACCCTGACAGCGGGGACATTCGCATTGCCGATAACGACAACGTGGATGTGAACCTGAAGCCGGGCAGCATCAAGGGCACGCCCGATTTTATGGCCCCCGAGGTGGCCAGGGACCTGGTGGCCCCCAACGCCGGCAGCGACCGCTTCTCGCTGGCTGTGCTGCTCTTCCGCATTTTTGTGATTGGACATCCGTTGCGCGGCAAACGCGAAATGACCTTGCCCTACGATGCATTCGATCCCGATCAGTCGCACCGGCTTTGCGCAGTCGATCCGGTATTTATCTTCGATCCCAACAACGATTCCAATCGCCCGGTCGCTGGAGTGCATGATTGCCCGCTGAGCTACTGGCCGATCTATCCTGGCTCGCTGCGCAAGCTTTTTGTCCGCGCTTTCACGGCCGGGCTGCACGACCCGGACGCGCGGGTGATGGAGAACGAGTGGCGCAAGGAGATGTGCGCGCTGCGGGATGCCATCTTTCTTTGCCCGCATTGCGAAGCGGAGAATTTTTTCGACCTGGAGTTGCTGCGGCAAAAAAAGAGTCTGAACCCGTGCTGGGGTTGCCAGTCGATGCTGGGCACTCCTCCTCGCATGCGCATGGGTGCTGCTTACGGTTCGCACCTGGTGATGCTCAGTCCCGGGGCGCAATTGTTTGCCCATCACCTGGAAGGCGACGCGTACAACTTCACGAGCGCGCTGGCCGAGGTGGTCGGCGCCCCTTTAGGTTTGAGAAATTTGTCTTCGGGGACCTGGACCAGCCGCGGGCAGGACGGGTCGACGCAGCAGGTTAGATGCAACGAGGTGTTAGCCTTAGGTAGCGACTGCCAGATCCACTTCGGGAAGAGCGAGGCCGAAGTCCGCGTCAGATAGGGAACACACGCGTCATATTGCGCCATATTTTATATACTTCTTCGTCTTTTAAGACTAGTCTTAGCACGTTGCTAAACGTGATCTCTTCTGCTCCTCTCGAGAAGCTCTAGTGACCATTGTCATCGTAACTCGCCTGTCTTGTGCGAGTTAGCCTGTCACGAAAGGACTTCTCCCATGGCTGTTTTCCTCATTAATCCCAGCGACCACTCTTTTGGTACTGCTGTCATTACACCCCGGTGGCTTTATGTGCTGGCCGCAGCCACACCCCCCTTGTTTGGCGACCCAGTCATCGTGGACGAGACGCTGGAGGCGCTGGTTCCTGAAGTGATCCAGAGCGGAGACTTTGTCGGCATCGGCATTCATACCGGGAACGCCTTGCGCGGCTACGAGGTTGGGCGCATGGCGCGGGAGCGCGGGGCCTGGGTGGTCTACGGCGGCATTCACGCCACGCTCTACCCTGAGGAAGCACTGGAGCGGGGCCATGCCCACGCGGTGGTCAAGGGCGATGGCGATGTGATCTGGGCGAAGGTGCTGCAGGCCTGCATCCAGGGCACCCCCGAGAGGATTTACGAGGGCGGGAGAATCGATGCGGACCAGTTTGTTCCGGCCCGCTGGGACTTGTTGCCCGCCGACAAGTACATGTGGGCCTCAGTGCAGACGGTTCGTGGTTGTCCCAAGCATTGCTCCTTCTGCTCGGTGTGGCGCACGGACGGTCAGCGCCCTCGCCAGCGGCCCTTTGAGAGCGTCATTGAAGAGATAGTCCAGTTAAGGCGGATGGGCTTTCGCTATATCGCGCTGGCGGACGATAATTTTTATCCCGTCACGCTGACTGATCTGCGGCTGGCCAAGGAACAGAAGAATTTTGCCAAGCTGGCGGAGCTAGAACAGATCCGCAGCGACAAGTTCTCGTTGATGGCGGAGTTGGCAAAGCTGCCGAAGAACATGGTGTTCTTTACCCAGATCACGATGGAATCAGCGGAAGATCCGGACTACCTGGACGCGATGCGGCGAGCCAATATCAAGGGCGCGTTGGTCGGCGTGGAGGCGGTTACTCCGGAAGGATTGAAGTCGATTTTCAAGGACTTCAATTTATCCGGCGAGAACCTGGTCAATCGGCTGCAGACATTCCGCGCCCATGGGCTGCATATGCTGGGCTCGTTTATCTTCGGGCTGCCTTCCGACAAGCCAGACACTTTTCAAGCCACCGCAGATTTGGCGGCGCGGGCGGGACTGGCGTTCGCGCAGTTCGTCATGTTGACGCCGTTCCCGGGAACGGTGGACTTTCTGCGCTGGGAAAAAGAGCAGGAGAAAGAGCCGGTGTATGTGGAGGGCATTCCGGTGACGCGGTTTTGGCTGATTCCGGCAGCCACCCGGCCCAAGATGTTTATGCCACACCCGCTGATGAGCTCGCAAGAGATCAGCAACCGGACCCAAGGGGTGTGGGACCGATTCTACAGCTTCCCCCTGGTCTGGAAACGATCGGGGATCGCACCGACGCTGCGCTCGCGGATCGCGTTCTGCTTCCTCTCCAAGCTGTATCGCAAGATGTATGCGGGGACCGGGATCAGCACCGACAGCGCGCGGCGCAAGAAGGCGAACTCTGGCGCACGGTGGTTGTCCAGGTATACGCGGAAGTTTTTTACTGCCAAACCGATGCCGGAGCTGGCTATGCCTGTATGGGTGAACGCCCGTACCCGGGCAGGCGCGGTTAGCCCCTTCCCGGTTCTGGAGTAGTTGTTGACCCGAAACTGTGGATTTGGTGTGAGGATTCTCGGGGTGAGAGCAGTGGAATCCCACATCCCCGATTTCCTGAGGAAAAGCGTGGCTTCGCGAAACTTCATGCGCCTTTCCTTGAAAGAAAGGCGCACACGCTGCCCTGTCCAGACCTGCGTACAGGAAATCGGGGCATCTCGCAAAAAACGAGCGAGATGTGTGGCACCCACGTCCGTTGATACGTGGACAGTCTCAGACCGATTGGTAAGCGGACAGTTTTCACTCGACACTCCGGTTACCAAGAGGTGAGTCGCGAAAGAGGCTTCTGCATCTTAATAAGCGGGTAAGATGACGCTATGCGGCGTGGGCTCACTGGTTTTGTTCAAGTTCCGTTGCTGGTTTTGGCGACTAGCCTCGTAGTCCCGGTACCGCTGCCGGCCCAACGTGCCGGGGCGACCGGATCTGTCGCATCGGGACACTTTGCTGGCGCAGTCCACTCTGGCCCCGCTCCCACGTTCTCAGGACCTTCCCGAAATATTGCGCCCTCCGTGCACTCGCCAGCTGCACAAACTGGTCAACCGAGACACTGGCCGGGTGGGGTCCCGACTCATCCCACGGGCGGCAACCGGAACGGGAGACATGGAGAACGCTTCCCTGCCGTCTACGCCGGTTACCCCTGGTTGGCGTACGGTTATGGCGTTCCGTTGGGATACAGCATGCCCTATGCCGGCGATGCAAACGATACCGAGGGCCCCTCACCGATGCCACAGCAACAGGCTGATGAAGCTTCGGTTGACTACGGTACCGAGCCTCCAGGCCCGCAGGGAGCGCCTAGTGGTGCACCACCATTTCGGCCACCTTACCAAGGTCCCTACGAGGGGCCGTCCCAGGTTGCCCCGGTGCATCCCCAGCCGACTACAGTTTTGATTTTCAAGGATGGCCGCCCGCCCGAGAAAGTGCATAACTACGCCCTGACTGGCAACACCCTCTATGCTCTCGACGGCGATCTGAACCGGGAAATCCCCCTCGCCCTACTCAATGTGCCGGCTACGGTCGAAACCAACCGGGCCGCCGGAGTGGACTTCGCGCTACCCGTCAGCCGCTAGGCAATCTGTAGCTGCAGTTGTATCTTTCTACAACTTTTGTAAGCGCGCTTTCAGACCGGAAGTGTCTCAATCTGCAACCTTTGTGCGATCTAAATGGGCATCGGTAACATGCTAGCCTTGCTCTGCCATGAAGTACCAACTAAGACTTTTTGCATGCTCGTTACTCCTGATCAGCCCGGCTGTCAGCCTGGCTGGTAAGAAGCCCGCCCCTAAACCGCAGGCCAGTTCGACTGCGATCACCCCCGACGCGGCGGCTTTCCTGGACAACGCGATCGATATCATGCGGCAACACGCCCTGCATGGCCAGGGCGTCGATTGGACTGAGCTGCGCACGGAAGCGTTCAAGCGCGCCGGCGGTGCGTTCAATCCCATCGATACTTATCCGGCGATCTACTGGACCCTGGTACAGCTGGGCGATCCCGGTAGCCATCTTCGCCTGCCCCCCGGCCTTTATCCCGATCAAATCGCCCTGTTGCAACAGGCGGAAAAAGAAGCTCTGACCAACGCACCCGGCGGTCCGCGAGTGGATAACTCCATTCCCACTGCCTTTACCAGCCGCCGCCTGCCGGAAGGTCATGTCATCACCGCGCAAGGCAGGAATTTTGGTTATGTCGTGCTACCCCGTTGTTCGGCGAAGGATAACGACGGCCTGCTGCTTTACGCCGCGGATGTCCGCCGCATTCTGACCGATATTGCAGCGCAAAATCCCAAGGGCTGGATCGTCGACCTGCGCGGCAACACCGGCGGCAATATGTGGCCCATGCTTACCGGCATTGGACCGATCCTGGGCGACGGCCCGGCGGGCTCCTTCGTTGCCGCCGACGGCAACATCACCTGGTTTTACCAGGACGGCAAGACGGGGACCCGCAATCCCGGCGGTGTGGAAACAGTTTCGCTCAACTTAGATGAGGAACCGGCTCTGCGTACTCAGTCCCCGGCCCCAGTTGCGGTTTTGGTGGATAGCAGCACGGCGAGCTCCGCCGAAGCCATCACCATCGCTTTCCACGGCCGTCCGGATACACGCTTTTTTGGCACCCACACTGCCGGCAAATCCACTGCCGTGCAGCCGTTCAAGTTGGACGACGGCGCCGAGCTTTACCTCACCACCGCCATTGACGCCGACCGTAGCGGCAAGTCTTACCCCGATGGCTTTACACCCGATCAGATTGTCTCGACAAGCGGCAGCTCGATGCCCCAGGAGGCTAACGATCCGGTGATACAGGCCGCACAAACGTGGCTGGCAGCGGGTACCGCACCGGTAGCTCCGGCCGCTCCAGTAGCCAAGACGAAGGGCAAGCGTAAAAAGGCTGTGGCGACACAACTCGCCGCGACCACACCGGCGCAACCGAGCAGCACACCGGCGGTAGCGTCCACTCCGGTCCCTGCTGTCGCATCCGCTGCGGCTCCAGCTACCGCACCGGCGGTAGCGCCCGTCGTAGCATCCGCACCAGTTGCACCAGCCCCAGCACCGGCTGCACCAGCTGCGGCTCCGGCCGCGGCGGTTGCGTCCGCACCAGCTGCGGCTGCACCTGCAACACCGGCAGCAGCCCCGGCGGCGGCCGCTCCGCTGGCCACCGCGGACACGCAGGTGGCGGCAGCTGCAGCAGCCCCGGTCACACCCGCTAAACCCAAGCCCGTACACAAGAAGGTTGTCATTCACCAGGGCAGCTAATTCAACTTGGACATCGACGTTCTCCCTACGGGGAAAGGTGCTGGAATGTGCACCTAAAACGGAAGGCGCACCCATTTAAAGGTGCGCCTTCTTATTTGCATGCCACTCTTCTGGATGAAAAAGTCCCAGACCGCTGAAAGCTGCCACCAGGGCTAAAGCCCTCAATTCAAATGTCGGGGCGTTTCCGCGGGCTGAAAAGGCCCTACCCTTCAACAACCAGACTTTTTACGCAGCCTCTAAAGCCCCGCATTTATGTGCCGGGGACTGACGTCCAGGGCTGGCACAACGGACTCGTAGGGATCAAGTTGTAACCCACTTCGAGAGGATTGGTAGTTCTGAGATCCGCTGGGCCCCAAAGCAAAATTTTCTGCAGTCGGTGAAGCCCATTTTCCTGGGGAGAAACCCAGGTCTCAAAAGCGAGACCTGGGCCACCCACCCACTTGTTTCCGCGGACAAAAGTTCGCGGCTGGCTGTCGGCCGAAATTGCTTATATTGGGGCAATGGGAAAGCTTGAAGCCCTGTTCAGTTCGGAGCAGGGCGCGGCGGACCGGCTGATACCGCGCTGGATCGTGTTGCGCGCGCTGGGGCTGATTTACTGCTCCGCTTTTGTTTCTCTCCTGTTTCAGATTCGTGGGCTCATGGGGCCTGCCGGGATCCTGCCCGCGGGGCGATACCTGGAGGCGGTCGCCCAGTCCTTCGGACCAGCCATGCGGCTGTGGTTTGCTCCCACACTGCTGTGGCTGGCCAGCGGGTCACACACGCTTATGGCAATGTGCTGGGCAGGCCTGGCCGCCTCGCTGTTGCTTACGTTCAACGTCTGGCCTCGGGCCATGCTTTTGATTTGTTTTCTCTGCTTCCTCTCTTTCGTCAGCGCGGCGCAGGATTTTTCCGGCTATCAGTCGGATGGGATGTTGTTGGAAGCGGGATTTTTGGCTTTGTTTTTCGCTCCGCCTGGCTTGCGGCCCGGTCTAGGCAACGATCACCCACCCTCACGCGCCAGCTTGTTCCTGTTGCAGTGGGAATGGTTCCGCATCTATTTCGAATCGGGGCTGGTGAAGCTGTTGAGCGGCGATGAAGAGTGGCGCCATCTGACGGCGATGGATGAGTACTACCAGAATGGACCCCTGCCGACCTGGGTGGGATGGTATATGCAACACCTGCCGCACTGGTTCCACTGGGCGACCGCGTTCTCGACCCTGACCCTGGAACTGGTCATCGTCTGGATGCTGCTTCTTCCTCGCCGGTGGCGCGTGGTGTGCTTCTTCATTGTGACGCCATGGGAGATTGTCGTGATCTTCACGGCTAACTACTGCTTTCTGAATTACCTGGTTCTGACCCTGGGATTTTTGCTGCTGGACGACAAGTTCTTCAGCCGCTGGGTGAAGCTAGTTCCCCCGCAGGCCAAGACCATAAGAGCGCCGCTTTGGCTAACTCGCCTGGGGGTCGCCGTCAGTGCTGTGCTGCTTACCCTGGTGGGCTACGTGACCACGGTGGAGTTGATCTCCATGGTATTCGGGAGGTTGCCGATGCCGATGCAGCCGGTCACGATGCTCGAGCCTTTTCGCATCGCCAACCAGTACGGCCTATTCGCTGTGATGACGCGAGGCCGTTATGAGATCGAATTCCAGGGCTCGCGCGATGGCCAGGTTTGGACCGCATACCCCTTCCGCTTCAAGCCCCAGGCACTCAACCAAGCACCGGGCATCTATGCGCCTTATCAACCGCGTTTCGAGTGGAACCTGTGGTTCGCCTCGCTCGGCTCCTGGCAACAGAATCCGCTGGTTCCACGCACCGAGGAGCGTCTGCTAACGAATGATCCCGACGTTCTGGCGCTGTTTGGCGGTAATCCTTTTGCCGGCTCGCCTCCCCTACAGGTCCGGGCGGTTCTGTGGCAATACTGGTTCACGTCAATCGAGCAGAAGCACGCGACGGGGGACTGGTGGACGCGCAAGCTGCTGGGGATCTACGCGCCAGTGCTGGAGCGTGACGCGCAGGGCGGGGTAACCATCGTTACCATGCCCGACCCCCTGCCTCGACACGACTAACACGGGTAAAATGATAATGACAGGGTATGTTTTCTCCGCTTCCAGTTCGGCGCAGTTTCGCTGAGTCCGGAGCGTTGTCCATTGGCGTGCATGCGGCGGCTATTGCGGTGTTTCTACTTTCTGCGCGGCAGCGTCCGGTGCATGTTTTCAGTCTTCCGGGTTCAGATCTGGGAACACGGGTGGAGTTGACCTATATGCCCGGCCGGGCGCCGGCCCCGGCTTCTCATCCGCAAACCAAGGTTAAGCCGAAGCCGGTTTCAGGACCTACTCTTGTGGCCTCAACGACGGCCCCAGCCGCCATCCATTTACCCCCTCTACCGCACCTTACCGTGACGGAGGCTGCACCTGCGCCCTCGCCCAATGTTTCCTCGCCGGCAGCGGCTATCCCGGATTCCAGTAGTGGTTCCGACTCCTGGGGTTCGGGGTCGATCCAGATAGCGCTCACAACGTACTCCCCCAGCCCGGCACCCGATTTGTCGGTGCTGCCCCATGGCGTCCAGGGGGATGTGGTGGTGGATGTGACCATCGATCCCAACGGCAAAGTTGCCGACCTGGCGGTTCTGCACACGCTGGGGTACGGCATTGAATCGAGCGTGATTGGCACCCTCAAGACCTGGACGTTCCGGCCGGCAACCAAGGACGGTAATCCGATTGCCAGCGTGCAGGAGTTGCACTTCCATTTCGGTCCGGTCTAAGGGGTATCGAGGCGGTTAACGGTGGGGGAGAAAACTTATTCCTGATCGTGCAACCGTTTTCATCGAACGTTCATCCATTCCCCCATCGCCTATTGTCGAGAGGGTACCGGGCCATTGAGAATGAGTGCGCGCATATTACTGGTGGATGACAACCATATTCAGGCGGCCACCCGCCGGGCGATCCTGGAATCGTGTGGCCGTGAAGTCTGCATGGCGCAGCAAGGTCAGCAGGCATTGGAGTTGCTGAGCGACGGAGAAATTGCAAAGAGCATCGGTTTGATCATTACCGATCATTTGATGCCGGTCATGAGCGGACCGCAGTTTGTCTCGGAATTGAGACGGCGCGGAATTACTCTTCCGGTGGTGGTGCTGAGCGGGCTGCCGGAAGCGGAATCTGCCTATGAGGGGCTCGATGTAGCCTTCCGGCTCAAGCCGTTCGATCCTCAGAGCCTCATCAAACTAGTGGAGGAAATGCTCGGCGAGTGTATGCGTCGCTCCGCCTAGGTTGAGCTGCGGAACCAGCCTGGAAGTCTTAAGCCTCCTCTTTCTCCCTCTAACAAATGATGGGTGTCCCATGGGCTTCGGAGCTGTTGCCGGTAGACTGTGGACCGAAACTGGCCTATACAAGGCTCTGCTTTTGTAAAAGTCGATAAAATTCGATGCTTTTTGGCTTTTCAGACGTGAATAGCCAATGCTTATGCCATTTTCTCGGTAGCTCAACGGTGCCGTACAAAGGGGTTGCTCTTTATAGAGAGGGGGCCTCTGGTGTCGAGAGCAAAATAGTCGATGGGGATAAGAGGCAGCCATGAGGCCGTTTGCGAGCGGTTCGCGCGAGCGTCTTCTTGATGGGTAGGGGCCGGAGACGGCTGGGGGTCCACGCTTTCCACGTGGTGCTGGGTACGCGACCAGGCGGCGGTATGGAATTCCGCCTGAATGGGCGGAGGGGCGGGTTTGTTCTGGGCAGAGGCAGTGCAGCGACCGTTGGGGGTTCTAGAAGGGATCAGGCCTTCAATGGCGACGATCATGGAGAGGGCTTTGATCTGGGCGGAAGCGCTACCGCGGGTCATTTCGGGGTCGAGGTTGGCAATCTCCCAAAGGCGGGCCAGGATTTGGTCGCGACTCAGGTTGAAGCGGCGCAGTTCCTCGGTATCCTGCTCGACGAGCGGTTGCTGCACGGCGGCACGATGCTCAAGCATGTAAGCACGGACACGAGGCTTGGATTTGGTGTAGGCGGCGGTGTCGGGGTTGAGACCGACGGCCTCGGCGGCACGACGATCGGTCATGGTTCCAGAGAGGAGCAGGCGGGCAAACGCTATTTCCAGGTCTGTGATGGGGTCGCTGACGTTGTTTTTAGGCATAGATATCTCCGTTGATTGGGTAAGGTTGGAAAGACGAGAACAAGTTCGAGGGGAATTGCGTGGAGGTTGAAACTTTCAAAACGTACCTCAGGGGCTAAAGCCCTCATCTGTGGGTTGCTTTTCGGCACGGGTAAACCCGTGCCCTTCCAGGAAGAGCGGCTCTTTGAGGAACTGCGGTTAACAGCAGGGGCTTTTCGGCACGGGTAAACCCGTGCCCTTCCAGGAAGAGCGGCTCTTTGAGGAACTGCGGTTAACAGCAGGGGCTTTTCGGCACGGGTAAACCCGTGCCCTTCCAGGAAGAGCGGCTCTTTGAGGAACTGCGGTTAACAGCAGAGGCTTTTCGGCACGGGTAAACCCGTGCCCTTCCAGGAAGAGCGGCTCTTTGAGGAACTGCGGCTAACCGCAGGGGCTTTTCGGCACGGGTAAACCCGTGCCCTTCCAGGAAGAGCGGCTCTTTGAGGAACTGCGGTTAACAGCAGAGGCTTTTCGGCACGGGTAAACCCGTGCCCTTCCAGGAAGAGTGGCTCTTTGAGGAACTGCGGTTAACAGCAGGGGCTTTTCGGCACGGGTAAACCCGTGCCCTTCCAGGAAGAGCGGCTCTTTGAGGAACTGCGGTTAACAGCAGAGGCTTTTCGGCACGGGTAAACCCGTGCCCTTCCAGGAAGAGTGGCTCTTTGAGGAACTGCGGCTAACCGCAGGGGCTTTTCGGCAGGGGTGAACCCCGTGCTCTTCCAGGAAGAGCGGCTCTTTGGGGGACTGCGGTTGACGGCAGAGGTTTTCATTGCGCAGGCACAGTGGGGACGTAATAAAAAATCCCGCCGCGGCGAGATGCTGGATCAAGCCGATTTTTGACAGGGATCGGGTGTGACACCGGACAGCGGTAAAACTGTCCTTCGCTCGCGCTTAGTCCGTTAAACAAACGGAAACTCCCCCGGCTAGGAACAGCCGCGCGATCAGCGAGCTCCTGCCGAAATCATCTTCTAAGAAACACGGTACAGGCTTAAAAGCCCCCCAGCAAGCGGCTTAGGGTGTTTATTTCTGTGACTCCCGGCACGGTCAGGCGCGAGGTCCTCGGAGTCCCACATCTCCATAGCTCCCTTTGAACGCCTAATGTTTCTGCGGTTCCTAAAAGGTCTAGGCAGAGCTGCCATTGCCGTTCCCCGTCCGCCTCTGCGACAATCTGGAAGGGTTTGTTACCCTCTCATGCCGGAATTTGGAAGCTTTTCTCTTCTGCTCGCTCTTGTTCTGAGCGGCTATACGCTGCTGGCCGGCGGAGTCGCGCTACGACAACTGGCTACCGCCTCGCGCGGCCGAATAGCCCCCGACAGACTGGCTGAAACCGCGCGGCGAGCGGGGATTGGCAGCTTTCTTGCCGTCACCTGCGCTGCGTTTGCGCTGGTTTATACCGCGTTCGCGAACGACTTCTCCGTCTCCTACATCCTCCATCACTCCAATCGCGCTCTTCCCGGACCCTACAAGTTCGCTGCCCTTTGGTCGGGTCAGGAAGGTTCGCTGCTGCTTTGGGCGTGGTTGTTGACGGCCTATGGATTCGTGCTTCGCTTGCGGCATAAAGTCGATGTGACGCTTACCGCCTACGCATCGACCATCCTGGCCGGCATCCAGATTTTCTTTTTGCTGTTGCTTAATTTTGCTGCGCCTCCGTTTGCCCTGGTGCAGGGGCAAACGCCAGCCGATGGGTTCGGACTCAATCCGCTGCTGCAGTATCCGGAGATGGTGATCCATCCGCCCATGCTTTACCTGGGTTACGTGGGGTTCAGTGTTCCGTTCGCCTTTGCCCTGGGCGCGTTGATGATGCGCTACCCGGGAGAAAAGTGGATTCACATTACCCGCCGTTGGACCATGGTGACGTGGCTGTTCCTGACCTGCGGCATCTTCCTCGGCGCGCACTGGGCTTATTCCGTGCTCGGGTGGGGCGGATACTGGGGCTGGGACCCGGTGGAGAATGCCTCGCTGATGCCGTGGCTTACCGGAACCGCTTTCCTGCACTCGGTCATGATGCAGGAAAAGCGCGGCATGATGAAGAACTGGAACGTGTGGCTGATCTTCAGCACCTTCATGCTCTGCATCCTAGGTACTGACCTGACCCGTTCCGGCCTGGTTAGTTCGGTTCACGCCTTCGCCCAGTCCTCGATCGGGACGTGGTTCACTGCTTTTCTGGTGATTGTGCTGTCTATCTGCCTCTTCACCTTTCTCAAGCAGCGTGACCATCTCAAGTCGGAGCACAAGCTGGAATCGCTGGTATCGCGCGAGTCGAGCTTCCTGTTCAATAACCTGGTGCTGCTGGCGGCCTGCTTCACGATCCTGTGGGGCACTTTGTTCCCCATCATCTCGGAGTATGTGCAGGGAAATAAGGTCACGGTCGGCGCACCTTTCTTTAATCGCGTCGCGCTTCCGATCGGCCTGTTTCTGCTGTTTCTGACCGGTATTGGGCCGCTGTTGGCGTGGCGGAGTGCGTCGTTCAAAAGCATCCGGAGCAACTTTATTCTGCCCGGGGCAGCGATTGTGACCACAGCGATCGTGCTGATGGCGGCTGGACTTCGCCCCTGGAACGATCAGGCGACGTTTTATTCGCTGGTTGCCTTTTCTCTCGGCGCCGGGGTGGTCACGGCGATTTCTTCGGAGTTTTTGCGTGGGGCCAACGTCATCCGCAAGCACACGGGCAAGAGTCTTTTCGGCTCCATGGTGCAACTCACACGGCGAAACACGCGCCGTTATGGCGGGTACCTGGTGCACTTCGGCGTGGTGGTGATCTTCATCGGCATCGCCGGGGGCGCCTTCAATCAAAGCCATGAGCAGGAAATGAACAATGGCCAGAGCATGACCATTGGGCCCTACAAGCTGGTGTGCGCGAGTTTTACCCAGGACTCGAATTTGAACTACGACACCGAGTTCGCGCTGCTCGACGTTTATCGCGGCAATAAGAAGATTACCCAGCTGGCTCCGGAGAAGCGGTTTTACGTGGCTTCGCAACAACCATCCACGATGGTTGCAAATCACTCGACGCTGGCGTGGGACTTGTACGTAATTTATGCGGGAAAGAATCCCGACAGCGGCTTGCCGATTATCAAGGTATTCCTCAATCCGCTGATGGCCTGGATCTGGATCGGAGTGGTGATCGTAGCCATCGGCACCTTGGTGGCGCTAGCACCCAACCTGAGCGCAGCGTTGGCTACGCAGCGCAGCAGCAGGCCAGAACCGCAGATAGAGCATGAGCCCGAAGTTGCGATTGCGGGCAGGAGCGGAGATTGATCAGGCGTAATTTTCTCGTTCGTGGGTCGCAGCTTGCGCTGCTAGGTACGCTGATCGCGGTGACTGCGGGCGCTAGCGATTCCGCTGCCCGGTTTGATAAGGATAGCCACGAGATGATGTGCGTTTGCGGCTGCAATCAACTGCTGGGCGAATGCAATCACGTGGGCTGTCCGGACTCCGAAGGCATGCGTGCCCAGTTGGCAGCCAGTATTGCCAAGGGCGATAGCGACGACGAGATCTTTCACCAGTTCCAGGAGCAGTATGGGCCGGTGGTGCTGGCAGCGCCGCGATTCACGCGATTCAATCACCTTGCCTGGATCATGCCGCCCCTGATGCTGTTCCTGGGCATCGCGGGGGTTCTGCTGATCGTACGCAACTGGAAATTGCGGACGGTGCCCATGCCGGCTGTGCCGGATACGGCTGCCTTTACAGCCACCCGCGAACGCATACGCCGCGAGACACAAATATGAGCACGATAGCCTGCGGCGTTCTGTTGCTCGCGATCTTTGCGTTCGTGTTCTATCCCCAACGGCATACAGCACGGCAGATCCCCAAGACGCGGCTTGATTTTCTGCGCGAACAAAAAGATGTGTTGTATGACAATCTTCGGGATTTGAATTTCGAGTACAGCGCGGGCAAGTATACGGCGGAAGATTATGCGGCCCAGCGCGCGGCCTTGGAGAATGAGACGGCTGCGGTGCTGGGGGAAATCGAGCAGTTGGAGTTGCATAGCGCAGGGTCTGTGCGGGGCTGAAAGGGATGTATGGGAACCGGGGGGAAGAACCGCAGGTCCCTCCACTACGCTTCGCTCCGGTCGGGATGACAAGTCTATCGTGGAGGCAAGTATTTTCCTGCGACCACTACAGAAAGATGAGAATGAGATCGAGATTGAGCGCGCTCTGCGCGTTGTTAGCTTTAACCAGCGGGGCTTCCGCGGCCACTATTACGGGTACCGTCACCAACGGTACTAACCACACCCCTGCGGCTGGAGACACGGTCACGCTGATTTCACTCGACCAGCGCATGCAGGAGATTGCCAAGAGCAAGACGGACGCCCAGGGCCATTTCTCAATCGATGCACCTGATCCGGGGATGCACCTGATTCGCATTGATCACCAGGGCGCGGCATATTTTCAACCGGCACCGCCCAATACGCCTAACGTGAATGCGCAGGTCTATGACGTCGCGGCTGTGGTCCCGGGAGTGAATACAGTGGCCAACGTGATGCGCGTGGAGACGGATGGGCAAGGTCTTCGCGTGACGCAGAGCTTCTTTATCAAGAATGACTCCAACCCACCGCGCACGCAGTTCAGCAACCGTTCATACGAATTTTATTTACCGCCCGAGGCACAGATCGAAGGCTCGGCTGCGATGGCCCCCGGCGGAATGCCGGTGCAGTCCTCTCCCGTGCCTCTGAAAGAGAAGGGTGAGTATGCTTTCCTTTTTCCTCTTCGACCGGGGGTGACGCAGTTTCAGCTCAGTTATCACCTGCCGTATTCGGGCAGCCTGGGATTTGATCAGCGGTTTGCCAATCCCACCGACAGCTTTGTGGTAATGATGCCAAAGAGCATGAGCTTCAAGCCAGCGGGCGGGGTTAGTTTCGAATCTTTGAACGAGACGCCTGGAGCATTGACCTTCCTGGCGCGAAATGCAACCCCCACGCGTCCAATTGCTTTCACTGTTTCCGGATCAGGCGCCATGCCTCGCGAAACCCAGACGGCGGATAGTCAGAGCTCTGACAACGCAGGGTCGGCTGCAAATGCGCAGGCGACCGATACGCGTCCCGGAGGCGGGTTGGGCGTGCCGATCGATACTCCGGATCCCCTGGCCAAGTACAAGTGGTTTATCTTAGGCGGAATTACGTTGGTATTCGCGGTGGGTGCGGGATTGATGTTGAGCCGTCCCGGAGAGGGTTCGGTCACAGAGGCGGTTGCAGTTCCGTCGGCGGGTGGGGTGCTAGCTGCCCTGAAGGATGAGCTCTTCGCCCTGGAAACGGACCATCTCCAAGGACGTCTTTCCGACTCAGAGTACGAACAGCAGAAGCAGGCGCTGGAACTGGTTCTGCGGCGCGCCTTGGCTCGGAAGCCTGCCTGATCATCATCTGCTCCCTTCCAGCGTTATCTCAGGAGAGCCGGCGTGCCGCAGGCGCACGATGAAGTCGGACTGCACCGGCTCTAACGTATAGCCAGGGGCGTTCAGGTCCTTGCGCTCAGCCAGTATCGTTTGCCCGGCGGTAACGCGAACAGGCTTGAAGTTCAGGCGCAGCACCTGAGTTCCTTCCGGGTCAAAGGTTTTATAGGAGATTCGCTTGGGTGCGTAATTGACTTTCTGGACTACCGTCGATGACCGCAACAGGTGAGATTCGCCCACCGGGGCCAGTTCCGGCAGAGCGCCCATGGTCCAGTTGAAATGCCGCAGATAGTCCGCGTAACCGTCACTGAACCAATAGGGTGCGTGGTAGTCCTGGCCGCAGCAGGCAACCAGACCTTCCGAGGACGTGAAGTAAGTGGCATAGTTCATGGATCGGAAGGCGTCGCGCCGGGCTTGCCCATCACCGGTTCGTTCGGCATACATGGCGTTGATAGCCGCCCACCTGCCGCCGTGGCTTCCCTGCCCGGCGCGCGAACAACATCCGCCGCGACCACTGAGCGGGCCCTGCTCGTCGATTGCCCATGCACCGAGGAAGGGTCCTCTGCCAAAACGCAGACGCACCCAGTCAATCATGTGCCCGACATGAGTGACCCATTCGGGATCGACCGATGCGGGGTCTGGCCTGCTCATGATGTAGTAGGCGGTCAGATCCGGCAGAAACTGGTTGACGTTGTCGCTCAAGTAGGGAACGTCTTCGAAGAAGCCTGACCACTTATCCCAGGCTTTGCTTGACCTGTTAAGGGGGTTCTGCAAAACCCAGGTCCACGCCAGGTCACGAGCTCGCTGGTAGGCGGCTGTATCGCCTGCCTTGAGGCGGATGAGCTCATCGAACATGCGGACTGAGGAGGACACGTCGCCGCCGTATTCTTCCTGCGCCAGGGTGACCCCGGTGCGCGCATCGAGCCGAAAAGGCCATGGAGTGTGTTCCTCATCACCGGCGCGCACGTGGCGGGCAAGCGCATCGGCACAGTGTTGTGCGGCTGTGAGGTATTTGCGGTCGCCTGTCAACTCATAGAAGAGGGTGTAGCCGGCGCCCAGCTGGCCTACTTTATCGGTCTCGATGCCGCCGTAAAATTCCTTTGGCATATTTTGGATACAGTGGCCGTATTCGGTCTGGTCGTCGCAAGAGGTGGCGAAAGGGACGTCAGGCCACTCCCAATCAGAAGGAGTGGTTCCGTGGGCAAGTTGATAGTCGAGCATTCCACCAACCGCGGTGACAGCCTCGTCATCCCCGGAGTACGGATACCATCCGACCAGGCCGTCGACAAATGCTGCATAAACCATCGCTGGGTTGTGCTGCCAGTATTCTCCTTGCAACGTATTTCCATCCATGACTGAATTGATCAGATAGATCTTCAGCCCGGTGTGGTGGCGGGTGTCGACGGGAACCTTGTGTTCAATGAAGTTCCAACCCAGATGTAATACGTGATCGTAGCCGAGGTTCTTGTCCGGTTGGTACCAGGCAAGAAGGTTTCCCTGCCCATCGAGGACCGCGGGGTGGAAAGCTACCTGAGCGTTTACGTAGACGGGTGCTTGCGCTTTGAGCGAAGGGACCAGGAGCAACAGCAATGAGATTCTTAGTGACAACGAAAAGGACATTGGAGGCTCCTGGGAGTTTGCCAAAACATCATATGTTTAGAGGTTTCGTTCGTCAATCTTTAACGCGAGGCATAGTATCCATGAGGGATCTACTCTCGATGGCGTCCCCCGCGCATCCGAGCAGAAGGGCTGGATACAAGCGAGCGACGTGAATTATGAAGAAACGTACTTTTCGAAATGGGCGCCTGAGCGAGCGGTTACTTCCGGAAATACAACGCATGATCGTTGAGGAATACGCGACACCGGGGTCCAGACTTCCGAATGAAGCAGCCCTGGCGGAGCGGTTTGACGTGAGCCGGATTGTCATTCGCGAAGCCATGAAGGTCCTGCAAGATCGAGGAGTGGTGGAGGTACGGGCGGGACGAGGAACGTTGACGCTGGCCTGTAAACCGGACCTGGTTCGAGAATCGCTTTTGCGGGTGTTTCGTGACCAGCCCATCCCAACGTTCGAGGAAATGGAGTCCATGCTTGAATTGCGGCAGGTGCTGGAAGAGATGAGCGCCAGTCTGGCTGCCGTTCGAGCCACAGACGAGGATTTAGCAGGGATCCAAACCGCCCTGGCCGGCATGCAGGATGGCAGGGCGTTGGAAGATGCGATCGCGGCCGACGTTGAGTTTCACCGGGCGGTCTTGCGCGCTGCCCACAATCGATATTTGGAAATGGTGCTGGACCCGGTCATGTCGGTATTTCTGCAGCAGATCAAGCTGACCAACACCGCGACCATGGGGATTGAGCTTCACCACGATATCTTCGAGCAAATTCGGGCACGCAATCCGGTGGCCGCCCGGCAAGCGGTGCGTAGATTGATGAAGAGTACGCTGCAGGATTCGCGCCGGGTTCTACAGAACGTGCGTTGAACTGGGCCTTTCTGTTCGGCGACTAGGGTGGGGCCGCGCTCTTCCTGAAGATCGGTTGCTGAGGGGAAGACTGCAGATCCCTCCACTACGCTCCTCCGGAGCTCCGGTCGGGATGACAAGGCGAGGGCAGTTACTTGCCGGAAGGGTGCCGACTTGGATGGACGGAGTTAACAGCGGCTACTCTGCGACGACTGCAAATCCCTCCACTACGCTCCTCCGGAGCTCCGGTCGGGATGACAAGGCGAGGGCAATTACTTGCCGGAAGGGTGCCGACTTGGATGGAC
Organism: uncultured Acidobacteriaceae bacterium; assembly: GCA_963826875.1. Classification (GTDB taxonomy): domain Bacteria; phylum Acidobacteriota; class Terriglobia; order Terriglobales; family Acidobacteriaceae; genus PALSA-350. The sequence goes on from CAWGYP010000014.1 coordinate 69,313, forward strand.
GGAGTTAACAGCGGCTACTCCTCGAAAACTGCAGATCCCTCTACTGCGGTCCCCCTGAGCCCGGGCAGGATGCAAGGCCGAGCTCAAGAAACTTCTTGACTCTCGCAAAAATCTAAACATAATATGTTTCAACCACGGGCAAGTCAAAGCAGCGACAAAGACCGTTGTTGGCGTCCTTCGGACCCGCGGCCGGGCCACGCTTCAAATTGGGCCTGAGCATGATCTCTACAAGACTCTCCCCCTGTTAGTACCCAGCGGTTAAAAGCTTTGGAGGATTATTTCTATGCGGCGCAACCACATATTGTTAGCCATCATATTTCTAGGGTCCGCCATCTGTTTTGCCCAAATCAATACAGGAAAAATCTCCGGGTTTGTCACTGACTCAAGTGGTGCCGTCATCGCAGGTGTGCCTGTGACGGCGACAAATGACGGGACCGGGGTGGTGACAAAAGCAATAGCCTCGGGTACAGGCGAATATGTGCTCAACTTTCTCGTGCCTGGAACCTACCACGTGCAAGTGGAAAAGGAAGGCTTTCAAAAAGCTGTGCGTACCGGGGTGATCGTCGATGCCGGCGGCACCAATCGTGTCGACTTCTCTCTACGTGTGGGAGATACCGGACAAACTGTCCAGGTTGAGGCTGATTCAGTCAACGTGGCAACAGAGACGTCGGAACTTTCGGAAACCTTTTCTCACCAGGATCTGGACAAGCTGCCCAACATCGATCGCAACGTACTTTACCAGATGAATCTAATTCCGGGCGCGAACAACGACGTGGGCAGCGGCAACTATGGGACGAACGGGGGTGAGAATGGCTCCGCGATTGGCCTGACTCGGCCGCAGCTTGCCTCCATTGGAGGCGTGGATGCGAATGCGAACTCTGTCTATATCGACGGAGTTCCCAATCGCGAGCCGCAGAACGCTTACATCAGCCTGGTTCCGGCGGTCGAGGGCGTGCAGGAGGTGCAGGTCTACACCGGCAAATACAACGCCGAGTTCGGCTTCTCTGGAAGTGCGGTGATCAACGTCACAACCAAGTCGGGCAGCAATGACCTGCATGGGGTAGCATTCGAATTTCTGCGCAACGAGGCCCCGGACGCACTTAACTATTTTGCCGGCGGCCAGCCGAAAACGCCCTTCCGCCGGAATCAATTCGGGGGCGCCGTGGGCGGCCCGATCCTGAAGAACAGGCTGTTCTTTTTCGGCGATTACCAGGGTACGCTCGTCTATACCAGCCAGCCCCAGACCACCACCGCACCCACCGCACTGATGTTAACCGGCAATTTTTCAGAATTGTATGTCCCTGGGACCTTCGATGATGCTGGGAATACGTACGGCCAGATCTACGATCCAGCTACACGCGTGTTGGATGCTAACGGAAACGTGATCAGCGCGAAGCCCTTCCCCGGCAACATTATTCCGCAGAGCCGCTGGGACCCGTCGGCTGCGGCCATCAATACCGCGAAGGTCTTTGGCCAGGCGAATCTGCCGGGCATTAACCAGAACCTGGAATATCTATACGACAACAAGCAAACAGCGAACCAGGCCGACGGCCGAATCGATTTCGACCGCAGCAGCCGAGACCGGATCTTTTTCCGCTACTCTGTGCTGAGCTCCATCAACGACAACGCCACGAATGTGAACCAATTCTTTCAGGACGGCAACGCGGACTCCAGGACTTTCGACCAAAACATGCAGGTTTCCGACCTGTTCTCGATCAGCACGACCAAACTTAACGAGGTGCGGCTGGCTTATAACAGGTCGAACGTAAAGACCAGCAATAAGACCGAGTTCGAGAATTGGAACAACCAGTTCGGCATTCCCAACGGAAACCCGGGTGGCCCTCAGTCAGAGGGGCTGGCAGAGTTCGACATGGACGGAGTGCCGAGCGTCAATGGCGCTTCTGCCATCGCCCAACCCGACTGGGTCGGTTACATCTTCAGCAATACCATCGGACTGACGGACAACTTCACCTGGATCAAGGGAAGGCACTCGGTGAAGTTCGGCACCAACCTCAATCACGTGCAAGATGTTTCCGCCGACACGATCGGCGGAGACAATCCAAGAGGCGCGCTCACCTTCAATGAAGCCATGACCTCCTATGATGGCGTTGGGTACAACGGCGGCGCTAATCCCAACAATGCTCTTGCCGTGCAGCCGGTTGCCTATCCAGCCTTTTTGCTGGGAACCATGGTTTCCAGCGCCCGTGCGCACTTTGTGAATGGAGCCCCTTATCAGAGCTATTGGCAAAACGCATGGTATGCGCAGGATGATTTCAAGGTTACCCCCTCGCTGACGCTCAATCTCGGCCTCCGCTACGAAATCACGACGCGGCCGATTGCCCGCGACAACCGGGAATCGAACTGGGATACGCGGACGAACACCCTGGTTCTTGCCACTGGCAGCAACCGCAGCCCGGCGCTTTCCCTGGATAAGAACGATTGGGGACCACGGGTGGGCTTTGCGTACACCCCAGACCATGGAAAAACCAGTATTCGAGCGGGTTATGGCATTTCGTACTGGATGGCATACTGGTCGGGACCGTTGACCATTCTGGGTCTCACCTATCCGAACTACGCCAAGCAGGTGGACCTGACGCCCAACAATCTCACGCCATCCCTAATACTATCCAGGGATGGAATCCCACTGGCCCAACCGGACTACGACTCATCGGGCAACCTGCTCATTCCCTCGGGAGCGTTGATCCGGGGAGCGGAATACAACTGGAAACAACAGCGGGTGGATCAGGCAAGTCTGAATGTCGAGCGGGAACTTCGTCCCGGAATGGTTCTCGATATTGGGTACGTCGATGTCCGTGGGTTGAACAACAACCACTCCACGAATATCAACCAGGCCCCGCCGACTTCCCCGGGGACGAACTACAACCTCTCGCGTCCTCTTTATTCCGAGTATCCTCAGTTGGGCGATGTTCCTATCTCTGAATCTATCGCCAGCAGCTGGTACGACGCGCTGACGATTCGATTCGCCGCGAATCTCAAACACGGAATTAGCGTCAATTCCAGCTACGCGCATGGCCGCAACTTTGTCAACGGAAACAATCTCGACCAGACAAACATCAATCAGTACTACGGCCCCACACCGCAGGACATCGCGCATATCTGGAATTCCCAGGTTCACGCGGAACTGCCTGTTGGCCGTGGACGACGTTTCCTGGATAACTCGAACCGCGTCGTAGACGCCCTTCTTGGCGGGTGGGAATACTCGGCTTTTCTGCACATCCGGAGTGGAACGCGCTTCGATGTGACGGACAGCGACACCACGTCTCTCAACAATGGACAAACGAACCGGCCTGACCGGATTGGTGTGGGAACGGTGAGCCACCCCACGGTTTCGAACTGGTTCGATACCAGCGCTTTTGTTGTTCACACCACAGCGATGACCTATGGCACATCGGGAATCAATCCCCTGCATGCCGACGGGGAACAGCAGCTCGATTCCTCGCTCTTCAAAACCTTTCATCTTACAGAGCGGCAGGCGCTGCAGTTTCGAGTGGACGCTTTCAACACGTTCAATCATCCGAATTTCTCCGCACCAGATTCCGGTGTCGGCGATGCGTCGGAGGGCCAGGTTTTCTCCACCGCAGTGGACAACCGTGAACTGCAATTCGCACTTCGATATTCGTTTTAGCGGGGCGGCTTGAGGGTGACGCCTGCGGTATCCCACATCTCGCGAAAAACTAGCGAGATGTGGGGCACCCGGTGATTAGTTAGGGGATAGAGCCGAAAAGCGCTCATGCAAGAATAGGAATGAAGGGACCGGTAAATGTTATGGCGAGCAAACTGGAATCTCTGGCCGCAAACACAGGGGCGCACAGCACGAGATATACAAAGATCACTGACAGGCAGCTCAACTTACTGCGCCACACCTTCATTGACTACCAGGCAACCTCAGAATTCCTTGAACATCCGCTGGTGATTGAACGGGCAGACGGCCTGTACTGCTGGGACACCGATGGCAAGCGATATTTCGACGCCATCGGCGGTATCTTCGTCGCTGTTCTAGGGCACCGGCACCCGCGGGTGATGCAAGCCCTGCGCGAGCAGATGGAAAAGGTTACCTTTGCTGCGCCACTGCACAGCGTTACTAATGTTCTGCTGGATTTCATAGAGAAACTGGGCAATGTGGCGCCGGGTAATTTGAGCTTTGTGAAGCCGTACAGCGGCGGCTCGGAGGCGGTTGAATCCGCACTCAAGTTTGCCCGGCAATATTTCAAGCAGACGGGAAGGCCCAATAAATTCAAGTTCGTGAGCCGCTATTACGCGTATCACGGAGGCACGTTCGGTGGCATGGGGGCGAGCGGAAGCGGAATGCGGAAATCGAAGTTCGAACCGCAGATGGACGGCTTCCTCAAGGTGTTTCCGCCCAGCTACTATCGCGACCGATTTTCATCCTGGGAAGAGGCGAATCGGTTTGCCGCCAGAAGCCTGGAAGATGTGATCCTGCACGAGGATCCGGATACGGTTGCCGCCTTTCTGGTGGAACCGATTGGCAACACCGGAGGAATCATCACCCCGACGGAAGAATATTTTCAGATGCTGCGCGAGATCTGCGACCGGTACGGGGTGCTGCTGATTTTTGACGAAGTGATTACCGGCTTCGCGAAGACTGGAAACATGTTCGCCGCGCAGACATTCGGAGTCACTCCGGACATTATTTGTACGGGAAAAGGAATCTCCAGCGGGGCGATGCCGCTGGGCGCGATGATCGCCCGGGAAGATATGGCAGAAGCTTTTGAAGGCAGGCCTGAGGAGAATCTGTACTTCGCGCATGGGCATACGTTTGCGGGCAATCCGCTGGCATGCGCAGTGGGTTTGGCTGTTATCGACGAAATCGTGGAAAAGGATCTGTGCGGAAAGGCGAAACGCCTGGGCGAGTATTTGCGCGGCAAGCTGGCAGATCTGAAGAAATATGGAGTGGTGCGTGAGATCCGGGGCAGGGGCGTGCTGCTGGGAGTAGAGCTGGTGAGAGACACCAATTCCATGGAACCTTTTCCTGAACTCGGCAAAGAGCTCAAGCGAACGGCACTGGAACATGGCCTCATCCTGCGTGTGGATCCAACATGGTTCGCGGTGGCGCCACCGCTGATCGCGGAAGAAGCGGACATCGACGAAATGTGTGCGCTCATTGACGCCAGTCTTCGCACGGCCATGGAGCGCGTTTATATGCGCGAGCAGTAGAGTGCGGAATCGCTGCCAACTCAACCGACTACGGAGATCAATGAAGCTGTTTGCCAGGTACTCGAAAATCCTCCTTGTTTTGTGCCTGAGCCTGTCCGCTGCAGCACAAAAACCCTTTCCGGTAATTTCGACGGTAGACGAATCAAGCATTGCGGGACGCCCGGTCGCGCTCGACGCCCAGGGGAAGCTGCTGCCGTTTCCTATACCCACCGATACGGGATATTCCTATTCGTCCTATTTCCTGTCGCAATGGACGATTTTGTGGGACCAGTACAACCGGCAACGGCTTCCCTGGTTCTACTGCTGTTACGACTTTGACCGGACCACGTTTGAAATGTTTCCGGATAAGCACTGGGCGAATTCGACCGGCTATCTGCGGGCGATGATGCAGGGGTTCATGGAGCGGCTTTATCCCTACACCGGGGATGGCAGAACGGTTGAATTTCTTCGCAGCCTGGTTGATTACGAATTAGACCACGGGTTGACGCCGGAGGGTTATGCCTGGTCCCAGGTGCCTTACCCGTCGGCGAACCCCGGCAGCCCACGCTATACAGGCTGGAGCGATCATGGAGAAGATTTCGTGGAGCCTCACGTGGTCGGCGAGGACGGCTACGGGTACCTGCGGCTCTATGAAATGACCGGCGACACGAAGTATTTGCAGGCCGCGATCCACGCCGCGGATGCGCTGGTCAAGAACTTCAAGGCCGGCGATGAACAGAATTCACCCTGGCCTTATCGTTGCTTTGCGCGGGATGGCAGCATCGTTGGCGGCAAAGGCATGTTTCCCTACTCCGCAAACGTGGTGGAACCGATCATGCTGTTCGATGAGCTGATGCGGATTAACCAGGGAGATACCGAATCGTATAAGCGGGTTCGGCAGGGGGCCTGGGACTGGCTGATGAAGTATCCCATGCAAAACAATGTGTGGGTAGGTTATTTCGAAGATGTGCAGGCCAGCATGGCGAACATGAACCAGGTTATCCCGCTTGAGTTTGCCCGCTATATCCTGCTGCACCCGGAGAAGGATCCCGACTGGCGCGAGCATGCACGCAAGCTCATCGATTGGGTGAAGACGACGCCAAAATGGCCCAAGTACCTGGTGCATAGTGCACTGGTGACAACGGAACAGGGGGACGGCAAGGACTTCTGCTGCAATGTTCCCAACCAATGTTGCGACAGCCATAGCTCGCGGCTGGCGGCAACCGAGGCGCTATATTACGCAAAGACAGGCGACATTGCCTACAAGGAACAAGCCTACCGAACCTACAACTGGGTCACGTATTTTCAGGGTCTGCCGAGGGACGCGCATGCTCCGTTTGCTGAGCAGTGGTGGTTTACGGATGAGTATTCCGACGGACCTCGAAGGATGATGGATGCGTTTTGGGCCGTCCCGGAGTGGGCGCCCGCGGATGAATCGCACTTGCTGGGATCAGTTTCCGTGGTGACCCGGATCGCCTATGGGGCCGATACAGTTACTTATTCGACGTTTGATCGGGAGTCCACGGATGTACTTCGCCTGAACTTCGTTCCCGACAGTATCACGGTTGGCGGCAAGCCAATCGCGCGGCGCAGCGATCTGGAACAGGAGGGGTACACCTTCAACGACCAGACACGGACCCTTTCGATACGGCACACCAGCTCGAACGGGGTTGACATCCAGGGGAAGCACGTGCTCAGTGAGTACATACAAGGGCAGAGCGATCACCGACCGCCGTCCTACATTACGTTCGACGACCCGCATCTTGCCGCGGGCACTCCTTTGGTAGGGCAGTATCCCACGGGGGTGGTTGATTGGGGCAACGGAGGCTGGCAGATCGGCACACCCTTCGGTAAATTTGGAACGTTTACCCTGGCCTTGTCCGACCCGAGCGTGACAGAGGCGGCATTTGCCTTTTACACGCCGCACATCTTTGCCGGAATCGATGTCTACAACGATGGCGACCATGATGCAACTGTCACTGTGCGTTCGCCGGAGACGCGCGATCAATCCTTTACCATCAAGCCCAAAGAACTGCGCCGTTTAAGAACCGGGTGGCGCGACGCAAGTACTTCGGTCGAGTTTGCGTTCACCAACGGACAAGGGTTGCGGTTTGACAACCTGGCTTATCAACACCAGTAAAGGTTAAGGAGTGCCGGTGTTTGCTGCTGAACGTCTTCGTGACTGGGTGCTGCTACTGCTCTGTAACCTCATGTGGGCCAGCCAGTTCGTGTTGGTAAAGATCGTTCAGGAACAGATGGGGCCGGTTGCCGCTACGTCGTTCCCCATGCTGATTGCCACCATTCTGCTGTTTCCCATCGTGCGCTGGGAGAGCCGTTCCCTGACCAAGCAGCCCCCGGTGCCGGGCAAAGACTGGCTGCGGTTCCTGCTGATCGGCGTGCTGGGCCAGGTAGTGGCGCAGCTTTTCATCACCTGGGGTCTTCGCTTTTCTCTGGCATCGAATGCCGCCCTGCTGACGTTGGCCATGCCTATTGCAACCACGGTCATGGCGTACTTTATCCTGGGCGAGACGATGTCCCGCATCCGCTGGATAAGCTTCGCACTGGCCATCGCGGGCGTTGTGGAATGCTCAGGAGTGGACTGGAAAGAGCTTGACCTGTCTGGAAAGGGCTATTTGCTGGGGAACGCCCTGATCTTCATCAGCGTTTGTGGAAGCGCCTTCTATAACACCTACAGCAAGAAGCTACTGGAGCGGTATACACCACTCCAGGTTCTTCTCTATAGCTACTATTTCGTGATTGCGTTCCTGATGCCGATCACCTTCTACACGGAACCAGGAGCCTTCCACCAGATAGCTTTTTACACGCTAAAGACCTGGGTCGGAATCGCGTTGCTAGCCGTATTCCAATACTGCCTCTCTATGGTGATTTTTTTGACGGTGTTGACACGGCTGGATGCGACCCAGGCGAGCTTATCCAACTACCTGATCCCGTTCTTCGGATTGGTCATTGCGGCTGTTGTGCTTCACGAAAGGCTCACTTTGTTCATGATCCTGGGAGGGGTATTGGTGCTGCTCAGTACGCTGCTGGTCACTGTCTATGAAGAGCATCAAAAAAGACAAGCGGCGGTTGTTCCTGTGCGCTGATATTTAAGGAGACGGTTTGTCTATAAGAGATACCTCTGCTCACGGCCTCCGTCTTCTCCAGCTGGAGAACGAATGGCTTTCTGCTTCTATTCTTCCAGGCGTTGGGGCCAAGATTCTGGCGATTTGGGATAAGAAGTGTGACCGGCAAATACTTTGGGAGAACCCTCGTATTCGTCCGCAAAGTTATCCCATCGATGCGAACTTCGACAACTATTGGTGTGGAGGATGGGATGATGCTTATCCGACTGCCGATGCTTGTGTACACGCCGGAGAACCTTTTCCCAATTTAGGAGAACTGCGTTCCCTGATGTGGGAAGTCGAAGAGCTGGAAGCGGATAAGGTCAAGCTTTCTGCGCTCGGTCCGATCAGTGCGATCCGGGCAAGCAAGACGATCACATTGACCGGTCAAGTGCTGCAAATGAGTTTTGCTGTTGAGAGTCTGAGCCCGATTCCTCTGGATTTTCTATGGGGCACTCACCCCGCATTTGCGGTTGAGGACGGAACTCGGCTGATGATTCCTGCGCGAACGGGTATTGTTGCGCAATCGAATCATCCTTCGTTGGGGGCGCCAGGTGATCGATACAACTGGCCTCTGATCCATGGCAGGGATATGAGCGTGGTGCCTGATGTGTCGACGGGACTGCATTGCGGCCACTACGCGACCGACCTGGAGGATGGCTGGTTTGCGGTCGAAACCAAAGGCCGGGGCGCTTTATTCGAATTTCCTCTCGAAACCTGCCCGCACCTTTGGCTTTGGCTGGTGTATGGCGGCTGGCGCGGATATCACCACGCGGTGATTGAACCATGGACGGGATATCCGGTAAACCTGGCGCAGGCGTTTGAGCAGGGACGCCATAGCGAACTCGCCCCAGGCGAGACTTTCTCAGCTACGGTTCGGTGCACGACTTACCGCGCGCCGGAAACTTATCACGCCGCGCTCCAGCGCATCCGGCGCAGTTGATCTATTTGGGCGGTAAGCCGGCGCTGAAGCCACCGTCTACGACCAACGCTGAACCCGTCATGAAGGACGCGTCACTGCTGGCAAGGAAGACAGCGGCACGAGCCACCTCTTCGGGCTGTCCGATTCTTCCCAGGGCATGCAGCGAACCAGCTTCCTCGCGAGCCTTCGATGGATCGGGTTGCGATTCGAAGTAGCCTTCTGCCAGTCCGGCATTGATGTATCCGGGGCAGATGGCATGAACCCGTATTCCTTCGCGGCCGTGATCAATGGCGAGGGCCTTGGTGAAGGCAAGGATCGCTCCCTTGGTGGCGCAGTACCCCGCGCAGTACGGCTCGACGAAGAAGCCGTTGACGGATGACATGTTGATGATCGCTCCACGGGTCTGGCGCAGGTCCGGCAGGAATTCGCGCGAGCAGAGGAAGACACCGCCAACGTTGACCGCCATCTGCCGATTCCATTCTTCGGGAGTGGTGTCTTCGATTTTCTTGTTTACCTGGATGGCTGCGTTGTTTACCAGGATGTTCAACGGGCCGAGCTGCTCACGCACGAAGGTGTGGAGGTTCGCGACCGATGCGGGATCCGCGACATCGGCTTTGAAGGAACGAGCGTCGCCTCCCTGGGAGGAAATCGCAGCAGCGGCGGTTTCCGCTTTCATTTGATCTATGTCGACCAGCACCACCCGCGCACCTTCCGCGCTGAGGCCATTCGCAACGGCACGACCGATTCCAGAACCCGCTCCGGTTACTACCGATATCATTCCCTTGAGTTTCAAGTTTTTCCTGTTTTGATGATGGATTTGTGTGAGATGAGACTAAGGCTAAGGCGGAGTTAGTGATGCGTCAAGCGGCTCGCGCGTGGGATTTGTTGATGCTACTTGGTAGCAAATCCGGTGAGACAGAGTGGATGAAGCCGCTAGCGCACCGCAGGTCCCTCCACTTCGCTGCGCTTCGGTCGGGATGACAAAGGGGTAGACCGGCTTGCTTTGAGAAGGTCAGCCGCTGGACGAGACAGATTCGATGAGGCCGCAAGGCGCACTGCAGATCCCTCCACTTCGCTGCGCTTCGGTCGGGATGACAAGGCGTAGAGTGGTTTGCTTTAGGAAGGCCAGCCGCTGGGTAAGACAGAGTGGATGAGGCCGCTGTGCGCACCGCAGGTCCCTCCACTTCGCTTCTATCGAGATGACATAGGGTATGGTCTGGAACGAAAGGCTGTAGTTGGGCTTCGCCCATCATTTTCGGCCCACGTACGCTGTGGCGAACGTGGGGTACCCCGACCGATCTGTGAGGTCCGGGACAGGTTTGAGGGTGAGGCCTCCGGTATCCCACATCTCGCGAAAAACGAGCGAGATGCCCCGAATTTCCTGTACGCAGCTCTGGACAGGACCGCGTGTGCGCCTTTCTTTAAGGAAAGGCGCAGGAAGTTCAGGGAACCCACGACACTACACAGGAAATCGGGGGTGTGGGGCACCCGGCTGTTGATGCGGGGATAGAACTCAGCCCGATTCGAGGATCAGGTTTGCATAGGGTATGGTGTCGGCGGTTCGAATCAGGCCAATTGCGTTGGGCACTCGCTTCTTAAAGATAACGTGCGGTTCGTAGATCACGGGCACGCCTTCCAGCGCGCCGGCAAAGATAGCTTTGACTTCGGCGGGGTTTACCTGGAGAAATTCTTCGGCCATAAAGAATTGCGCCACAACGAAATTTTTCCTTAGAGCCTGCACGACATCCAGAACCCGAGGGATGTCATCCGTCAGCGAAATGTCTATGGTTTCAATTTGCGGCCAAAACGGAAATCCCCTGTCGGCGATGACCAGAGTATTCGTGTGGCGGATGCGGCTTAGAAGCGAGTTGATGGCGGGATTGAGAATGCCTGTCTTGAGCATGTCGTCCGAAGCTAAAGGGAGACGCCGCGCTTCCAGGGAATGAAGTCATTCTGATCGAGCTGTTCGGCCTTGGTTCGTACCTTTCCACTGGCCACTTGAATAATCAGATCGAGAATGGATTCGCCTACCTTTTCAATAGTGGTCTCGCCGCGAATGACGGCACCGGTGTCGATATCTATGATGTCTGACATGCGTTCGGCCAGGCTCGAGTTGGTGGAAACTTTGATCACCGGGGCTATCGGATTCCCTGTCGGGGTTCCCAGGCCGGTGGTGAAAAGAACTACATTGGCGCCCGCTCCTACCTGCGCCGTAACACACTCAACATCGTTGCCTGGAGTGCAAAGCAAAGCCAAACCCGGCGTGTTGTCATACTCGGGATAGTCGAGAACGTCACAGACGGGCGACGTGCCGCCCTTCCGGGCTGCCCCTGCAGACTTCATGGCATCGGTAATCAACCCGTCTTTGATGTTCCCGGGGGAGGGATTCATCTCAAAGCCAGAATGGACTGCCTTGGCACGGGCGGCGTAATCACGCATGAGCTGGATGAAACGGTCGGCATGAGCCGCATCGACGCAGCGGTTGATAAGGCTCTGCTCCATTCCGCAGAGCTCGGGAAACTCCGACAAGATAGACTTTGCCCCCAAGACAGCCAGCATGTCGGAGACATGGCCCAGAGCGGGATTGGCCGAGATGCCGGAAAATCCGTCTGAGCCTCCGCACTTCAAAGCCACCGTGAGCTTGCTAAGAGGAGCGGGTTTACGGGTCAGACGATTGGCTTCGACCAAGCCCGCAAAAGTGGCACGAATGGCGTCAGAAAGCATGGCCGATTCGGTACCGGACTGCTGCTGTTCGTACATCAAGACGGGCTTGCGAAGACCCGGGTCCCGTTCGCGAAGGGCATCCATCAGGATAGAGGGCTGAGCATTCTGGCAACCCAGGCTCAGTACCGTGGCGCCGGCGACGTTGGGATGATGAATATAACCGGCAAGCAAGCCGCAAAGCGCCTTTGAGTCCTGCCTGGTACCGCCGCAGCCACCTTCGTGCACCAGGAACCTGACCCCGTCGACATTGGGAAACACACGCTCGGGCCGGCTGAAATCATCACCCGGGAGAGGTTGCGGGCCTTGATGATGCTGAGCGATCAATTGCCGCACTTGTTGCCGGTAGAGCTTTGGCCGGCCATAACCAAGCTCCTCCTCAAACGCGTCACGCAAGGCTTCCACGTTGCGGTTTTCGCAAAAAACAAGCGGGATGACGAGCCAGTAATTGCGCGTGCCGACCTGGCCGTCCGCACGATGGTAACCATCAAAGGTGCGCGAAGACCACACTGCGACATCGGGTGCAGTCCAGGCGTACTCGCCTACCTTGGGCCCAAAACCGGAAGCATCATGCTGCACATTGCGCGTGCTCAGCAGGCCGCCGCGGGGGATCGGTTGGCGGACCAGCCCGACCACCCCGCCATACATGATGACTTCCTCTCCGGGGGCAAGGTCGCGAATGGCAAACTTATGCTTGGCGGGTATTTCGGAGGGTGGAATGTACTGCTCGCCAGCGAAAGTGATGGGTTCCCCTGCGGGTAGCCCGGTTAGCGCTACGAGGACGTTATCTTTAGGGTCAATCCTGAGTATCTTTTCGGCAGCCATTTCTTTTTCGCCGGCAATCTGCCGTGGATATAGACTCACTGTAGCGTTAACTTTAAACACGGTCAAACGAGCCGGACGAATCTCCGCTGAAAGAACCATCCCCTCATGAGTGCTTCCATTTTTGATTTACAAGGCAAGACCGCGGTTGTCATCGGCGGTACCACGGGCATCGGCCATGCTCTCTCTCTTGGGCTCGCGGACGCAGGCGCGGATGTGGTAGCGTCTGCGCGAAGAGCGGAACAGGTGGAACAAACTGCCGCTCAAATTGAAGCCAAAGGCCGCAAAACCCTGCGGCGCACCTCGGATGTGCAGGATCGCGCCAGCTTAGAAGCATTGCGCGATGAAGTCCTGAAGGCGTTTGGCAAAGTCGACATCCTGGTGAATTGCGCCGGAATCACCAAGCGGGCACCCACCATCGATTTTCCCGAGGAGGATTGGAATCGCATCATCGATGTCAACCTGACGGGGACGATGCGGGGCTGCCAGGTTTTCGGCGAATCCATGCTCAGCCGGGGCTACGGACGCATCGTGAATATTGCGTCGCTCTCCACCTACGTTGGCCTGTTCGAGGTTGCCGCCTACTCCGCGAGCAAGGCGGCGGTGGGCGCGCTGACGAAGGTACTGGCCGTGGAATGGTCCCGCAAGGGGGTGCTGGTGAACGCGATTGCCCCCGGGGTGTTCCGCACCGACCTGAACGCGAGCCTGCTGGACAGCACGGAGCGGGGACGGGAGTTCAAGATGCGAACGCCCATTGGCCGCTTTGGCAAGACGGAAGAACTGGTGGGCGCGGCTGTGTTTCTGGCTTCGGATGCGGCGTCCTTTGTATCCGGGGAGATTGTGGTGGTTGACGGAGGCTTTCTAGCCAGCGGAGTCAACCAATAACGATGGATTACAGGAAACTTGGCGGCACCGATCTTAGCCTTCCCACGATTGGCTTCGGCACGTCGACGTTAGGCAATGCCTTTGGCGATATTGACCCCGCGGAAGGGGCCAGGGCTGTTCACCAGGCTGTGGACAGCGGCATCAACTTCTTCGATTCATCGCCCTACTATGGAATTACCCTCTCGGAAACGCGGCTGGGCGAGGCCCTGGAAGGCCGGCGCGACCGCGCCATCATCGCGACCAAATGCGGGCGATACGGATTTGATGAGTTCGACTTTTCTGCCAAGCGCGTGACCGCCAGCATCGATGAGTCACTGCGGCGGTTACGGACGGATTACGTCGATTTGTTTCAGGCTCATGACGTCGAGTTTGGGGACGTGCAACAGATTATCCATGAGACGGTGCCGGCCTTAAGGAAGCTGCAGCAACAAGGCAAGGCGCGCTATATCGGCATCACGGGATATCCGCCGAAGGTGCTTCGCCGCATTGCCGAAGCGGTGCCGGTCGACAGTATTCTCAGCTATTGCCACTACAACCTTCTGAACACTGAGATGGATGACGTTTTGGCCGGGTTCGCGCGGGAACGCGGCATCGGGCTGATCAATGCGTCTGGCTTGTGTATGGGGCTGCTGACGGACCAAGGGCCGCCCGATTGGCACCCGGCGCCGCCCCAGGTACGTGAAGCGGGCAGGAAAGCTGCGGCGTTTTGCCGCGAACAGGGAGCGGATATTTCTGAGCTGGCTTTGCGGTTCGCTCTGCGCAATCCCTTCGTTTCGAGCACCCTCATTGGCATCGCCACCACTCGCCAGGTGGAGACAAGCCTGAAGCTGTTGCAGGATGGGCCCGATAAGGCGCTGCTGGCCCAGGTTGAAACCATTTTGGCGCCGGTGTTCAATTATTCCTGGCCTTCGGGCCGGCCTGAGAACCAGGAGTAGGGTGGAAACATGAAGGCTTTTGTGATGAAAGAACCGGGTGATGTGGCGATTGAAACAGTGGCGGATGCAGTTGCTACCAATGACGACGTGCTGCTGAAGGTCCGCATGATTGGCCTTTGCGGTACCGACCTGAGTTCGTTTCGGGGTAAGAATCCGCTGATCACCTTTCCTCGGATTCCGGGTCATGAAGTGGCGGCGACGATCGCCGAACCTAGCAAGGCCCATCCGGAACTGGCCGCAGGCATGGACGTGACGGTTTCGCCTTACTTCGGGTGCGGGCACTGCCCGGCCTGCCTGCGCGGCCGGTCGAATGCCTGCCAGTTCAACGAGACGCTGGGCGTGCAACGCAACGGGGCGATGACGGAATACATCGCGGTGCCCGCGGCGAAACTGTATCCAGCACGATTGACCATTAAAGAGCTCTGCCTGGTCGAGCCGTTAACGGTCGGCTTCCACGCGGTGGGTAGGGGACGTGTCACGGCCGAGGATGCAGTCGCCATTTTTGGATGTGGGGGCGTTGGCCTCGGCGCCATAGCCGCCTGCGGTTTCCGCGGGGCTAAGACCATCGCCGTCGATCTCGACGATCGAAAACTAACCCTGGCTCTGCGCGCCGGGGCGACCGACGCGATCAACACCAGCAAGGAACCGCTCCACGAACGACTGCTTGAACTTACCGGAGGCCGAGGTCCTGATGTGATTATCGAAGCCATCGGGCTGCCGCAAACTTTTCGCAGCGCCGTAGAGGAAGTGGCGTTTACTGGACGGGTGGTGTATATCGGCTACGCCAAAGAACCGGTGGCCTACGAAACCAAGCTCTTCGTGCAGAAGGAGCTGGACATTCTGGGCTCACGCAATGCCCTTCCTGAAGACTTTCGAGAAGTGATCCGGATGCTCGAGGAGCATCGCTTTCCTGTGGATGAAGCGGTGAGCGCGATTGTTCCGCTCCAGCAGGCGCCGGCCATGCTGAAGGCTTGGAGCGAAAACCCCAGCGGGTTTTCGAAAATTATGGTGCGTTTCGACTGAGCTCATCCGAAGCGCCGGAGATAGGCAGTACAGAGAGCATCCGTTTGCTGGGTGTAAGAAACACCTAGCGATTGGGCCAGGCTGGTTTCCGAGTGGGACCCGACCCAGGCTACCAACAGCAAGCGGCGCAGCATGAGGAAGGTCGGAATCTCTTCTTCCTCGGCCTTTCCTATTGCGGACACGGTTCGATAGCCGTCGAGCCAGCGCTGGATCAGCGAAGACACCTGGGGTAAGTGCTCGTAAAAGGATAGCGACGCAGCGGCGTCGTACATGTACCAACTGAAGCCGCAGTCATCGAAATCAATTACCTTCAATGCCCCATGGTGCAGGAGCAGATTCGATAAGCGTAGATCGCAGTGGGCGAGGCCGAAGCGATCGGGCCCAGTCCCGTAATGCGCCAGCCGTTCCCGGACCAATGCGGCAGTCTGACCAAACAGGTCGAGGCGGGTGGCGTTCATGCCCAGTCCATCGCGCCAATGCCCCCAACGCGGAGTCTCCCCACCCGCCGCCTCGAAATCCCAGGTGAAACGCTCAAAGCCGCCGGGGCGTTGCCATGTTCTGCTATGGGTATGCAGCTGGGCAGTCACCGCACCCAATGTCTCGAAACATTGGCGCAGGTCCATCTCGATTTCGGGTTGGCGGCCGTCTTCCCATTCGAAGAGGACCAGGTTTCTTTGACCGACGACCTGAATCCATTCTCCGTTGAGCCCGGCTAAGGGAACCGGAGTTGCGGCCACTCCATCCTTACGCAGGGCCAATAGCCAGGCAATCTCCGATGCGAGCGAGTTTTTTGAGTGATACCCCGGGCGCTGTAGACGCAGCGCCCATTTTTTGCCGGATGGAGTTTCTACTTTGTAGATCTCATTTTCCGAAAGGCTGATGAGCGCAACCGTCACATTCCGGGGAAGATCGTAGAGGCTCAGCGCCTGCTGCACGAGTTGAATTGCCACCTGACCTCCCCTCCTTGCTCACTTTACAGGGTCGATAAATCCTTTGACTTCCGCTTCGCTTTCCCCACAAACTATGAACATCGCCTCGGGTCCTTCCTTTTTCGTCGCTTGCAAACTCAGTTACCTTGAACCAGTTTTCTGGAGACGCACAACTGCCGCCTGAGACCACAGCTATCTTTGCATCGGATGCTACTGCGGGCCGGGTGGAATATGGTCTGCGCCACAACATTCTCACGCCCTGGGAGACGCTGGCCCAGTCGGTCGCCGCCATCGCGCCGACAACCTCGCCGGTGCTGACCATTCCCCTGGTTTTTGCCCTGGCCGGCAATGGCACGTGGGCGGCGTATGCCCTGGCCACCGTACAGGTCACGCTGATTGCCGTGCTGATTGGAGCCCTTGGACGCCGTTCCGCCTCACCGGGCTCGCTGTACAGTTATGCGACGGATTCGCTTCCTCCGGTGGTTGCGAGCATTGCAGCCTGGGCCCTGCTTCTGGGCTATGTGGCGACTGGCTCGTCGATAGGCGGGGGTTTTGTGCAGTATGCGAATGTCCTGCTCAAGGCGTTTACCGGCCATGCGGCGCCGCCGTTTCTGCTGGTTTTGATCAGCGTTCTGGGAGCATCAGCCATGGCTTACCGCGATGTGAAGCTCTCAGCGCGCGCCATGCTCTGGCTGGAAGGAGCATCCGTCGTCTGCATCGTGATGGTGTTAGCACTGGTTCTATGGAAGAACGGTTTGCACCTTGATTGGCCGCAGGTGCGATTGCAGGGCAGTTCGATCTCGAGCATCCGGCTGGGCCTGGTTCTCGCGACCTTCAGCTTTGTTGGCTTTGAGAGTGCGACGGCGCTGGGACACGAAGCGAAAGAACCGCTGCGCACCATACCTCGTGCAGTTCTGCAATGTGCGCTGGGAGCGGGCGCGTTCTTCATCCTCGCTGCATACGCGGAGGTGCTCGGCTTCCGTCATGCCGGGCTGGCATTCGATAAGGTGGATGCTCCGTTGCACGTGCTGGCCGAGCAGGCTTCGGTGCCAGTACTCGGTATCGTGATTGACGCCGGCGCCATGGTCAGCATGTTTGCCTGCATCCTGGCCTGCATCACGGCATCCGCGCGCATTCTGCTGCTCATGGCCCACAACCGGCTGGTGCCAAACTACTTTTGCCGAACCCATCGGCGGAACGACACTCCGCATCTCGCCGTGGTGCTCACCACGGTTGTCGTGCTGGTTCCACCGCTGGTGCTCACCACGCTTGGCTATGCAGGCGCGGACATTTACGGTTGGCTGGGGTCGTTTGCGGTTTACGGGTTTATCACCATCTATGGGCTCACCTGCGTTGCGTTGCCGCTACAGCTGAAAAGACAGGGCGCACTGACGGTGGCTCTTTTAGGGACAGCGATTCTGGGAGGCATTTCCATGGTGATGGCGCTGGCAGGAACCCTCTATCCCGTCCCTGCTGCACCCTATTCCTGGCTGCCGTATCTCTATTTCGTCTATTTGCTTATCACCCTGGTCTTCTTCTTCCGCACGCGGCGCCGAGGAAGGATTGCGCATGACCAGGTAGGTTCATTCTGAAACCGTTTTAACGCGAAAGTGGCAGGCGGTTTTATCCAGTTCCACGCCGTTATTGCTATCATTCGAGCATGAAAAAAGCTCTCTTGTTCAGCATGGTTTTATTGATTTCGACTTCAGCCTTTGCTTCGTCGCGTCATCATCACCGTCATCACCATCACCATACTCACGCAGGTACCCGATAGCTCATTCCGATTCTGTTATTGTGGCAAGCCATCTGAGGACTGCGCTGGAAAGAGGGCCGCGCTGATCTGAGTAAGCGTGGTCCGTGGGCAGATGGAGTGTGGATACGCGGGTGTTTCCTGCACGACGGAGTGCGCCCGCGAAAGCCTGGTCTCCCCGGGCATACGCGTCATCGGAAGTGACGATGAGCATCGGCCGGCTCTTGAGTGAATTTACCTTCGCCAGGAAGCTCCACTGCGCAGCATTGGCCAGGGTTTCATGAGCCAATGCGTCGGGCGTGCAGCCGCTCATCGGCGCCATTCCCCACTGTTCGTATCTGGCACTCAGCATCCTGATGGTTGGTTGTTCCTGATCTGTGGCAAAGGCCTGCGGAGTCCGCCCGCCAATGTCGGAGGCAGAAATAAGACCAACGCCGAGAATTCTGGGATCGGCGGCGGCATCCTGCACTGCCATAAATCCGCCCATGCTGTGCCCAATGAGAACGATGCGGGACGGGTCCAGGCGCAGGGTCCTGGCCATGGCGGGGGAACGTATGTAGTCGATCGCGGCTGCTGTGTCCTCGATGCCGTGGGTGAACGAGAACTCTCCGGGAGAACCCCAGGATCCCCGGTAGTCAAAATAAAGGACATCCCATCCTGCGCGGCGAATATCCTGAGCGAGATCGAGGTTGCGCTCGTTGCCAGGGAATCCATGAAGCAGTACGGCTACGGGATGTGGACCTGCACCCGCAGCAACGTAGACAAAGGCGTTGAGCAGCCCCCCGTGACTGGGGATTTGAAAGCTCTGCATGGAAGCAGGATTGGCTCGCTGCTGGGCTCGGACGGAAGACGAGAAACACAGGGCCAACAGGATGGCGAAAGCAAGTCTCTGTGGAAGGCCGGCAAAAGAGGCATCCACAGAGCAGGGCTTGTGTGGACGCTCGCGCAGTGCTTCCTCCCGATAGGCCCTTGAGATTTGTAACTATCGCGTTCTATCCTACCGGATCTACAACGGCAGACGTAGTTACGTATGAGTACCCGAAAGTGCGAATGGTGGTTTTTCCACCCTCAACCGTTAGTTGTCCTTTTAGTTAGTGGGGTAACCACCCTTACTTTAAGGGTGCTAAAGGTTTTGTTCCCAGAAGGCTAGCATAGCGTTGTAGCGCTCAATGAGCGCGGGCAGGTCGACGAAGCCGTGCTTGCGCATGGGGAAAAGCACTACCTGGTACGGCTTGCCGGCAGCGATCAAGGCATTCATGAAGGCCTCCTCGTTCTGCGGATGAACGTTGTCGTCATAGGTGCCGTAAATAAGCAGCAGGGAGCCATGGAGGTCGCGAGCACGGGGGATGAGAGAAGCTTTTTCATAGCCTGCTAGGTTGTTTTGCGGGAGCTGCAAGAAAGACTCAACCCACTTGGAATCGTAAAAGCGCCAGTCAGTCACCGGCGCTCCGGCGATGCCGGCTTTGAATTCCTTTGATCGGGTCATCAGGTTGAGAGTGATGGTGCCGCCTCCACTCCAGCCCCAGACACCGATGCGGCTTCCGTCAACCCATGGCTGCGCTTTGAGCCAGCGAATGCCGGCAACCAGATCCGCTGCTTCTCCTTCACCCGGGTTCACGGCGAGGGTATTCTCGAGCGTCTTGCTGATGGCGGTGGCGGCGCGGTTATCAATCGCCACCGCGACGTAACCCTTGCTCGCGAGCAAATTGTCGAAAAGGGTTTCGTTCTGCCACTGATCGATGACTGTCGGCGCAGCGGGACCGCCATAGACATGCAGGATCACGGGATAGCGGTGCTTGAGGTCGAAGCCTTTGGGCTTGAGAACCTGCGCCGGCATGGGAAAGCCGTCCGCGGCTGGAATGGTCATGAGCTGCGGATATTCAAGGCCAGCAGGACGCAGCCCGGACTGCGGGCCTGCGATGATGGCTTTCAATTCCCCGCCGGCAGCGTGAAGACGCAACACGGGAAGCGTATGAATATTTGAGTAAGCATCGAAATAAAAGCGGGCGTCGGGTGACATGCCGATGGAATGGGCTCCCGGCTCGGTCGAGACCCTCTTCAATCCGGTGCCATCGCTGTTAATGCGATAGAGCTGGCGTTGTACGGATCCATCCTTAAGCGCAGTGAAATAGATCCAGTGGTTCGCTTCATCGATCCCGACGACTCCCTGGTGTACCCAGAAGACTCCACCGCCTGAAGAGACGAGGGACCAATTGCCTTTGGTCACCTGGCTGATCAGCGTTCCATCGGCTCCGTAGCGATAGAGATGCATGTAGCCGTCACGCTCCGAGGCCCAGATAAATTGACCGTCGCGGAGGAAATACAGGTCGTCATTGACATTGACCCAGGCAGGATCGGTTTCTGTGAGCAGCCGCCTGACGTCATTTCCTTGCGGGTCGGACAGGTAGAGGCTGAGTTCCCTTTGGCTGCGGTCTAAAGTCTTAAAAGTGAGGTGCTTTCCGTCAGGCAACCAGTTCACCCGCAGGAGCCACTCGTAGGGTTTGCCGGTAACGGGAATGAAGTGGTTTGAAGCGGAATCAACCGTAACTACACCCACGCGTACAACAGGATTGTGCTCGCCGGGCTTGGGGTAGGCCTAGTGAATCAGGCGCGGGTTGACCGGGGAGAAGTCTACGAAGGTGCTGACGGGTACACCCATCTCATCGGTTTGCAGATAGGCAATGGATGCGGAATCAGGGGACCACCAATAGGCCGTGTCGTGCCGGCCGAAGACTTCTTCCCAGTAGACCCAGGACAGCGTGCCATTCAAGGTAGTTTCAGAGCCGTCGTGGGTGAGCTGGGTCTCCTTTTTTGCGGACAGATCCAGTATGTAGAGATTGTTCGAACGGACGAAGGAGATAAAGCGCCCATTGGGGGAGAATTGAGGATTTTTCTCTTCCTCAGGGGTCTGGGTCAGACGGGAGAAGGCGGACGAATCCAGGTCGAGCAGGAAGATGTCTCCGCTGAAGAGGTAAAGCGCCTGCTTACCCGCCGGGTTAAAAGCAATCGGCCAGGGCAGCTTGCCGTGAACCTCTATCCCAGGGTCGATGGATTTTAGCGACGCTACAGCCCGGTTCATGTCCAGGACGGGGTGCCGTTTTGCGGTGAGCGGGTCGAGGCGTTCGAAGGTGCCATCGTCGAGGATCGCCGTGCCGTCGCTGAGCCAGACATACGGAGGCAGGTCGGCAATTTTGCTTCCGGGGCCGGCTATCCAGTCCGTGGTGAGGGTTGGCGTCTCGGCATGGAGCGGGGAAAGCGCCGCCAGTAAAACAATCGCCAGGATCGGGCGGCACAGGGCGCCGCATAGACTACTCATTTGTAGCGAATATACAAGACCTGCGGTTTCTTTTACCGGTGATTTTCCGCAGAGATCGTAACGGCCACAGTTTTATTTTCTAACCGTCGCTGCCGGAGTGTACGGCAATTGCCGCTAGGTGATGTAACGAATCGCGAAACCAGTCTCATCGCTGTTCGCTATCTTTAGCAGCGCAAGTTCGTCTTCTGCCACATCGATCAACTCGCCTGCGTCTGTCCTCAGGTGAACTGTATAAACGTACCCGTTCCCGGTCTGGTGAACTTCCTTTACCGTCCCGATCTGGCCCCTTTGGACCACTCTGACAATGTCGTCGTGGACAAATCTTGGTGCATTCATGACGAACCTCTTTTTCCTCTTGGATGCCGGCTGACTCGAGGCCGGATGCCGCAAGAGGGCAAGCCATCGATCCCACGATGGCCAGTATAAGCAATTCTGATGAGGAAAATCCTGAAGACCGCTTAACCCGAACGGGCAAGGATTTGATTGGAAATGGGTTATGGTGGGCGCTGCAGAATTCGAACCTGCGACTTCCACCGTACATCCATTCCATTGATAGCGAACCTGCTTGGACACTCAGGCACGCCTAAGCGCCGTCGGGCCGTTTAGAGGACTTGCCTCGCTATCATGCGGGAGAACAGCCCGTTGCCGGCGGCCAGTTCCGCGAACGAGCCAGTCTCAACCACGCGCCCGGCCTGCATCACATAAATCCTGTCGGCATTGCGAATGGTGCTCAGCCGGTGCGCCACGACGATGCGCGTCACCTTTAAACTATCAAGACTGCGAGTGACGACGGCTTGCGCGCGGTTGTCGAGCGCGCTGGTAGCCTCATCGAATAACAGAACTCTCGGCTTGAATACCAGGGCGCGCGCAATCAGCAGGCGCTGGCGCTGTCCCATGGAGATGTTATTCGCGCCCTCGCTGATGAAAGTGTGCATGCCCATGGGGAACGATTCGATATCCGACGCGATGCTCGCCCGGCGCGCTGCATCCCAGGCCTGGTCGAGCGTGATGGCCACGCCCGCCGAGATGTTCTCGAAGATCGATCCCGCCAGAAGGTTGCTGCTCTGCAATACCACGCCCAACTGGCGGCGAACGCCAAGCGGATCGAGTCCGCTAAGGTCCTGGCCGTCGAATTGAACGGTACCCGACGCAGGCGTCTCAAATCCCAACAGCAGTCGAAGCAGCGTCGATTTCCCGCTCCCGGAGGGGCCTACGATGGCGACGAATTCTCCAGGGTCAGCCTCGACAGTTACGTCATCCAGAGTCAAACGTCCGGAATTCTGGTAACGAAATGTGACACGCGAGAGGGAGATCGCGCCTTCGAGACTTCCGGGCGGCGATTTGGCGGCGTCCATCTCCGGCTCCGCGGCCAGAATCGGCTCCGATCTTCGCCAGAGACTCAAATCGTGTAAGACATCGACGGCGGTGTTGCTCAAAAACGACACCGAGGTGATGAACACCCCAAACGCGGCACTGAAAGCCAGGAAATCTCCGGGGGTCAGGGTTGATGGGGAATCGCCCGCGTTCCTGAGCAGGGTTGTACCGGCAACCAGAAATATCATAGCCGTCGCTAGAGTAGGGATGGACTGGTTGAGGGCGCTGACGTGGTCCTGGAGCCGCTGCACCACCAGATGAAGCTTCTGTTGTTCGGTATAACGCTTGCCCCAGTAGACGAACGCGAATCGCTCTGTGCCCGAAACTCGCAGCTTCGAAATTCCGTTGATCAGTTGCACCGTAATTCCAAACAGATGTCCCTCCAGTTGTTGCAAGGGACGCAAGTGCCGCAGCATCGCAACTCCCGAGACCTGGGTCATCATCAGGATGAGAGCGCCTGCGGCAAGACCGATCACAGCCAGCCGCCAGCTGTAATAAAACATCAGCGCCAGGTTGATCAGCGAAACGAAGCTGCCGAAGATGGCGCGCATGCCGGTCATACTCAAGCGCCGGAAAATCGTGCTGATGGCCATGGTGCGCGTGACCAGATCGCCGGTTGAGTACTGCCGCAGAAACGACGGGTGGAGCTTGAGCAAGCGGTCCCAAACCGCTGCCTGTGTGACCGAGTTCATTGCCGTCGAAATGTGCGTGGTCACGACGGCCTCCAGCAGGTCGAATAGGGACTTGCCCAGCGCCGCAACAATTAAGCCTAGTCCCATTTGAAACAGCAGAGAGCGGCTGGCATCGGGAATGGCAGTGTCGAACAGTACTCCGGTAGCAATGGGCACAAACATGCCGAGGAGAGCACCGGCCAGAACCGTAGCCAACAACACCGTGAATTCATGCCCCATCGCGCGCGTGCTGAACCGGACAAGATCAATCGCACGATGAATCTTCTCGGGAAAGGGGCGATAAAAAATATACCCGAAGGGCTGGAGCGCTCTGGCGGCAGGAGCGTCCACAAAAATCTGCGCGCCGCTGGAAGGATCGAGTTGCAGGTATCTGCCGCCAGCCTGGGGCAGAAGGGCCTGCGGTCTTCCATCTTGCAGGGCGAAGGCAAGAATTGCTCCGCAATCCCTCTTCCACCATTCGCCCTCGAGCATCACCCTGCGCGACCGGATATGCGACGATCGCTCGATCGCGCGCAGCGTCTGTTCTTGCGTCCAGGCCGGATCGATCACTCGTGGAGGCACGACCTGAATGCCGCAGACTTCACCCAGCACCCTCAAAGCGGCCACCATGGGCGGCCCTCCGGAAGGTAGCAGCTTTCCCGGACCGCGGGCGACGGAAGCCAGCGCGGTGAGGGCGTTGTGCGTTGCATCTGCCTGTTGCTGCTCGCGCTGCTTCAGGCGGCTCGCCAGATTGTTCGGCTCCGGGTCATTGCGTTCAGGCGGGCTGATTGCGCTCAAGAGGGCGCCTCCGCAACCAATGCATCACCCTCCTCCGCGATCAGTTCGGCGTAGGCGCCCTTCCGCGCCATCAGTTCTTCATGCCTTCCGCGATCTACCACCTTGCCCGCGCGCAAAACAATGATCTCATCGCAGTCGCGAATGGTGCTGAGACGCTGGGCGATAATCACGCAGGAACATTTTCGTTGCCGCAGATTCTTGCCAATCAGCCACTCCGTCTCCGTGTCCAGGGCACTGGTGGCCTCATCCAGAACCAGGATCGACGGATTGTTCACCAGCGTCCGCGCGATCTCCAGCCGTTGACGCTGACCGCCGCTCAAATTGCGCGCACCCTCCTCCAATTGCGCATCGTAACCGCCGGGCAGGGAGTTTATGTCTTCGTGAATGCAGGCATCCTGGCACGCCTCAAGAAGTTCCTGATCGGTAACCACCGAAGACCAGAGTGTGAGGTTGTCGCGCACCGACCCTTCAAAAATAAAAATATCCTGCTCCACCAGCGCAAGGGAGGTCGACAGCACGCGTCGCGGAATCTGGGTACGCGGTTCCCCATCGAACAAAACCTCGCCGCTCCACGGCTGGTAGAGACCGCTCACCAGCTTGCCGATGGTGGATTTCCCCGACCCGCTGGGTCCGACAATGGCTATTCTCTCGCCCGGTTTCAGGGAAAAACTCAGATTCTCGATCAACGGTGGCGAAACCGGGTTGTAGCCGAAGCTGAGATTGCGTACCTCGATGGCCCCAGTCAATCGCGCTTCCTGTTGCTTGCCGATTGCATCGTCTTCCCGTGCCGCTGGATCCTGCTTTTCGAGCAGGATATCGTCGAGCCGGTTCATGCCTCCCTGCAATTCCTGGATCGCGCCCCCCAGCCCCAAGAGATTGTTCAGCGGCTGCAGAAAGCTCGCCATCAGGCTTTGAAACGCCACCAGCATGCCGATGGTGAAGTAACCGTTGATGACCCGCACTCCGCCGACCACCAGGATCAAGGCCACGGTCAGCGCCGAAAGAAACGAGGGCAGAACGCCCAGCGATTGATTCGTGAGATCGAGTTGCTGCTGCACATTGATGGCTTTGGCGTAGGTGCCGGCCCAGCGTGCGAAAAAGTCCGACTCCAGACCCGACGCTTTCAAGGTTTCGATGCCCTGCAGTCCGGCGATGGCCAGGCCGTAGCTTTTGCCGTATTCCACCTGCAGACGCTTGTTGGCGTCGATTCGTGACCGGGCAACAAACCGCAATGCGGCGAAATTGGCCGCTGCGCACGCAATCCCGATGGTGGCCAACACGGCATCGTAGCAGTACATCACGATGGCGTAGAACACGATCACGCACAGGTCGATGAATGTAGTGGCCAGTCTGCCCGAGAGTAACGACGCGACTTCGCTGTTGATTTCGACCCGGCTGCTGACTTCTCCTGCGTAGCGCTGCCCGTAGAAGCTCACCGGCAATCGTAGAATCAGCCACATGAAGTGGCTGGACATTACCACTGCCAGCTTGATCCTAAAGGCGCGAAGGAACTTGAGCTGCCAGATCGTCAGCGCGCCCCGCAGCAAGGCCGTCAACGCCATTCCGATCACCAGCGGGCGCAGCCAGTCGTGCATTCGCCGGACGAGCACGTCGTCGACAAACACCTGGCTGAAAACCGGTACCGCCAGTCCCGGCAATACCAGCAGCAGCCCAAGCAACACACAAAAGGTGAGTGCAGAAAGCGAACCCTGCAGGCGCTGATAAAGTGCAGGAATGGCCCTGGGTTTATGACCGCCTTTCTTGAATTGATCGCCCGGCCTTAGGAAGAAAACAAGCCCCGTATACGATTCGCTGAACTCCTGGAACGTTACCCATCTTGATCCGCTGCCCGGATCGTTGAGGTAAACCCGGTTGCGCTCACGGTCCAGACCTTCCATTACCAGGAAATGGTCGAAGTTCCAGAACACGATGAAGGGACACGCCAGGTCGCCGATGTCATCCAGATCGGTGGCGTGCGCGCTGGCCTCCAGACCATAGGAACGCGCCGCTTTCAGGATGTAAGTGGCCTGACTGCCGTCGCGGGAGACGCCGCAGGCCCGCCGCAGCTCAGTCAATGGAACCCAGCGTCCGTAGTAAGCAAGGATAATGCCGAGGGCGGCTGCTCCGCACTCCACCGCCTCCATTTGCAGAATCGTGGGCGTGCGCACCCGCTTGCTTCGGAACCTCCCGATGAATGGCAGCGTTTTAATTGACCCCAAGCGCCCCTCGCAGGATGGGAAGCAGGTAGGTGATCGGAGCGCGCGTCTCCACCGTAACCCGAGCGCTGGTGGTGGTACCCGCGGTAATCGGAATCTGCGGTCCCTTCGATGACGACCATCGAAACCCGCTATAGGTCGATCCGTCCTTCTCTAAACTGATCAGCACTTCTATCTGTGGCTCGTTCCGCAACATTCGCTCCGCCACCTCGGGGCTTCCCAGCATCACCACCGCTCCCACCTTCGTCACAGGAAACGCGGACACCGACGAGACGCCGCCCACAATTCCGCCAAACCTTTCGCGTTTAACGTTGTCGGGAGTGACCTGAATCCTCATGCCGGGACGAATCTGCTTGCCTTCGCCCACCCCGAAATAGGCGACGCAAACCAGATTGCTCGCGGCTTCCTGGAGCTCCAGGGACGCCAATCGGGAACCGGCATTCACGGCCTGCCCCGGATGGGCTGCAATTTCGACTACCCGGCCGCCGTATTCGCTGAGGATGCGCGTATTGTTTTCCAGTTGAACCTGCGCAACCTCAACGTTCCGGCGCAACTCCAGAATCTGGTTTTGCCGCTGGTTGCTGGACTGCAACAGCGAGCGCGATAGTTCGGTGCGTTGCGTTTCGATCCGATTGATCTGGCTCTCGAGATCGCTGCGCTGCGTGTCGATCTCCGAAATGCGCACTTCGTTGTCGAGGTTTTCTTTCTCGGTCTCCAGCAGATCGTAAGACACTTGGGGTTCGATTCCTTCGTTAATGGACTCATGCAGGGCGTCTAACCGTTTCTTGAAAACGCCGCGCAATGCCTCACGGTGGTGAATGCCTTCGTTCAAACTCGCGATTTGCATATGCAGGTCTTTTTGGTGAGCCGTGAAATCGCGGTCCTGCAAGCGCGCTTGCTGCCCTTGCAGGGAATTCTGTTTGCGGTCCTCAGCTTCCAGCACTGCCAGCCGCGCGCGGTCTTCTTCCAGTTGGCGCCGAATGGGGGATTCGTCGATGACCCCAATCAGCTCGCCTTTCTTGACCTGGTCGCCCGTATGCAGATTGAAATCAGCCAGCCTGCCGGCTGCCTGCGACTGAATCTCCATGATCTTGTTCGGTCGGATGATGATCCCCTGTCCGCTTACCGTTGTCGGCAACTGTCCCCAAATACACCAGGCAATTAACACCGCACCAAGTGTGAGCAGGATCGCCAGTAAGAACCAGTCTTTGGGCGACACGATCTGGATGAGTTGATCGAGGCGCTCCGGAGACGACATTCTTTCGAGCGCCTGCTTGCGGAATATACCTTGCCGTTCTTCAGGCATCTTGATCTTCTCTTGGGCCGCCGAGAGGCCGGGGGCACATTATTCGCCACGCAGCCGTTTCATCATCAAGGCGACGCGTGCCCCCGCGAGCGCCAAAGTATCCAGCATGGTCGGCCCGATCTCGTCTCCCATATCCACTTGCTCCTGGTCGATGGAAGCCCGCCCGTAGCCGAGGGAAGTGACGGTGTTGCGTAATCGATCGGCGAGAAAAACCGCGAGCGCGCGATAAAACCGGGCGGCGAACGGCGGATCGTTGAGCCGATCTCGCAGAGACGCCACTGGAATGGAGAGCACCAGGGAATCCTCCAGCGCGACGACGCTCGCCGAGGGAGGGCGCGCATCCACAAACGACATCTCTCCCACCATCTCGCCAGTCCGCAGCTCAGCGATCTGCTTGCCTTGCAACGCTCCTGACCGGACCGCGAACGCACCCTCGACCACGACGTAGAGATAATCGCTGCTGTGACCTTCCTGGATCAGCATGCTTCCCGCAGCCATTCGCTCGCGTTTGCCGGCGGCGATCATCCACTCCACGTCGCTGTCGTCCAATGTGCCAAGAATGACAAGAGCTTTCCGCATGTCCCGGCTTTTCCCGCAAGTCTCAACCACTGAATGTTCGGATCGCAGAATTATACATTCTGCGGTCGAATTATTCGTGTCGACAGCTTCCAATATTTTCGGGTGTCGCTTTTAAGGAGCTCGCCGCTACCGCTGTAGGGACTTCAAATCGGGAACTCATTCAGAAGTGCAGCGGCCGGTGAATCATGCTTGGCACAAACATCTTAACGACGGGAATTCCGAAACGGGAATTGGTTAGATCGATCCGGTAGACATCCCCGTGGCCGGCAGTTCGCAGGTCGCCCAACACAGTGCGCAGATCTTGCGCCAGATCTCCGCTCGAACGGTCGACGATGGCGCTCCAAGCGAGATCGCCCCGCTGGACCTCGAAGAAGGAGCGAAGACGGTCGTGGACGGGACTGAATTCGTAGGCTTCGGGACTCAGGTCCTCGCGCGCGCCGTGGATGAACGTCAGGCGCGCTTGTGCCGCTTCGGTAATCGCCCGGAGCTGCCGCCACAGTTGGATCGAGATGGGTGCCATGGCCGATATTGACAGCAGTGCAAGCAGCGGGGCTATCAGGATCAACGAACGCCGCCCAAAACGTACTTACCGGCACGGAACTTGCGACCCGCACCAGGGTCACGGCGATCCCAGCCCGAGCAAGCCGGTCTCGCAGCGCAGCCAACGGTCCGGCGGGTAAGGTGTCGAGATCGACCACCCGCGATTCGCCGCGGGGCAGAGTCAGCCCGCCCAGGAGCAGACAGGCCATCGCATCTCGCTCGATGATCTCGTAGAGCGCATGCAATGTAGCCTCCACCGGGTGGTTGCCAGAGGCGAGCCCGTTGGTCGAGTAGGCTCCCAGCATCGGCTCGACCACGAACGCGGCACAGACAGGTAGCCACACCGGCATTGGCGGCTCGACCCGCTCGCCGCGGACCCAGTCGATCAACCGCTGCGGCGTCAGATAATGCGGCGCCTCCGTGGAAAAATCGGGCAAGGCGGAGGGTGCCACAAAAGGTTGGCCCTCGCGTTCCAACTCGGTCATGCTCGCGCGTCGAAATTCTCCGACCGGGGTTTCAGCATGCCAATGTTCGATCGCTTCCATCAGTGCGCCCACCTTGGCGGCCGCGTGCGTGATGCCCTTGCCATTCGACACCTGGACCTGCTTGCAGATGGGCCGGATCGCGCACCAGGTCGGGATCCCGAGCCGATCGAGATCGGTAATGTTCGCCACACGAGTGATGCCCATATCAGCGAGCAGTGGCTTAATCCGTGCCAAGGTGTCCAGCGGCGCTACAACGCGATGCGTGCCTTCGGCGTAGGTGACGGGCAGGCTCGGGGTCATGAAAGCGGCTCCGATCGGAGCCGGCCGCCGCATCCATCAAGCTCCAGAGCCTCGATCAGGGTGACCGAAAAATGCCAGTGATAGCCGAAATACGCTGGGGTCATTTCGACTAGCCAATCGACCAGTTTTTCACCACAGAGGTCGGGGCGCTCAATACCATTTTCGCTTGCCCATTCGAGAATGATGCCGCGTCGAGCGGTTTCGCTGTCGATGTCGTGCCCTGCCGCGAAGGCACGCACTGCCGCCGCGGCGAGAGCCCGTTCTGTAAGTGCTGCCTCGGCACGGCGAGGCGGGCCGTCAGCGGCCGGAAACCGGGCGCGCTCGAGGGCGAGATCGTCAACCGTAGCGACGATTCCTCGAGAGCGTGCCCATTCGCCAACAAAGAAGAGTGTCGACAGAGCCTGTCTCATGACTTGTAGCTGATCGTCGGCGATGCCGGCCCGCCGCGCGATCGCGGCAGGGTCGAGCGCCGCCAGGCGAGGGGCAAAACCTTCGGCAACGAGTCGCTCTTGTCGATACCAATGCGGCGGCGATGCGGGGGTTGGACGCACTCGCGGCTCCCCCGCCGCGCCGGACGCGATTGTGGTCAGGGCAGCGATGGCATCGAGACGCTTCTGGTCGATGCGCTGCTTGACCAGAAAACTCGAAAGGGCGTCGCGACGCACAGCTGGCCACTTCGTGGCGGGACTGGCGTCGAGGAGCGCCGCGAAGGAACGGTTAGGAAAGTACAAGCGTCTGACAGATTCGAGCAGCATAGCGTGCTCCTCTGCGGTAATGATCTTGGGCACAGCCGCCGCCAGCGTGGCTCGGATGTTCACAAGCGGCTCTGACAACGCCGGATAACCTAGTTCGGCGGGGCCGTAAGTAAGCGCCACCTCGTCGTCGCCGTCGATAACTCCGTCGCGGTACCACGCAAAGATCTGCCCGTGGCCGACCATGCCGAAGCTGTGCAATTCCGCCGCGCGCAAAGCGCCCATGCTGGAGGCGCCATGGACGACTGCTCCCTCGAACAGAGCGTCGACGATCTCGCGCTGCCAAACCGAGGGCTGGCCGTGAAACTCGCCGTCGATCAGCACGATCGTCGTGTATCCGTCGATGAGCCCACGATAGATGTCGCCGCGGCGCGCCGGGGGACGAAACTCGGCGGCTATCAACGATGCAGCCTCGGCCCGCTTCAGGCTAGGCCCAAGAAATACGAGCGGTGGCGTCACCGCTGACGCCGATGCACGCCGCTCCGAGCAGTTGCCCGCGGTTAGCAATGTAGAATCGCGCACGAAATGAGCTCCGACAAGGACTGCATCGCCAGCAAAACCGCTCTGCGGCCCGTAATGATCGCCAGCCTCTGGGGCCCTGCATTCGGCAAAGCCTTCGCGATCATTCCCAAGGCCGCAATCATTAATATTCGCATTAACTACTCTTGACAACCGCCCGTCATGAAGATACCATTCAGCCGCGTTCGATAGTAGCTTTGATCTTCGTTCGATCGTAGATTTTCCGAAACCTCAACAAACCTCAACATCCATAAAGGAGGCAGCGATGGCGGAAGAAGTAATGGTAGGTTTGAAGAAAAAGGGTCCGGCGGGCGGCCCGGTTGAGACAGGGGAAACGGCCCCAGATCGAGCTGACCGAGGAAGATCTCAAACAGATCGCGGGCGGCACGACAAAGGCAATCAGGTTTGTGAGCTAGTAGACAGCATCCCAGCATCAAAGATTCCGGCACGTACCAGAGGCCAAACGGACTCCAGTACGTGTCGGAATTTCGCGTTCAGCCATGAACTGAGCTGCTCTCAGCGGCCGAGGGGATTTTGGGCGTCCGGGTTGTTCACGGCCGCGAGAGACTGATCTAGCCGCAGGGCAGCCGGCGAGCAGGGCGTCATGCCACCAGAAATTTGGATATGGCTCGGCTTTTCAAGAAGGGGAATGAGCGGTCGGATCCATTGATTTCCACGTCGATTGAACCCGCAGCGTTCATAAAGGTCCCTGCACAGGAGGTTCCTATCGGTTTCCTCCAAGCTCGCACGAGCACTTCCGAAACCACCTTCATGGATGGCGCGAAGAATTTCCGACAGCGCCGCAATCTCAACCTCCATTCCTACAACGCGGCAGCTCATCACAAACTGTAGAATGTCGCGCTCGCGAACGACCACAACTCCCACTAATCCGTATGCGGTGAACCGATCTTCGACATCAAACGCGATGAATCGGGTGCCCATCGCAACGGCGGGGATGCACTCCTGTTTCGTCCAGCGCTTGCCGGTAGTGTTGAACTGGTTTGTCTTGTTAATCAGCTCGAGCACCCGCGGAAAACCTGGATGGTCCATGTCGGTGATGTCGATGAGGTTGACCGCCAGCGACAGTGAAGCAAGGAAATCTTGGCGCGACATCTGCTGGCGCTGCCTCTTCCGCTCGCGGTCAATGCTCCGGGCTTTTGCGATCGCCGCAAGCCCGTGCTCGAAGACATCGCGGTTCTGACCGGCGACCTGAGCATGCACCATTTCGGTTCGCACTGCAGACTCCGCGGTGATGGAGGAAACTTGTGTCTCGGCAGACCATAGAAGGATGCGGCGCCACAGAAGCGGGTTTGGACCGAACACCCTTATCTCAGGAAACGCGGCTTTCACCGCAGCCCGCTCGCTCGGGTTGTCGTCGATGAAGACGACGTTTCTGGGAAGAACGTTGATCTCGTGCAGTATTTTCTCGATGCTGTCCGCTTTCGGCTGCCAATTTATTTCCCGCACAGCGAAGTCGTCCAGGCACAGTCGCCTGCCATAACTGCGACTCAAGATCTGAGCAACGCGGCCCTCGTCGTTCTTGCTGGCAATGGCGAGAACGACTCCTCGCCGCCTAAGGTGGCCAAGCGCCTCCGCGAAGCCAAGCGGCCAGCCTTCCAGAGCCTCAAGGCCCAGTTCGCTCTCGCTCTGCTCCGCGGCGACACCTCGCCAGAGGGTATCGTCTACATCGACAATGACGAGCTTTACCAAGTCCATCTGGCGAATCGTCTTGTACATCGCCAGAATTTCTGCCCACTCGTATCCCATATAATCCGAGACCTTCGACTGCAAATACGTCGAGGCGCGGCAGGCCCCCTCCACCCGTTCCTGATCATAAAGAAAATCTAAATCTATAATTGCCGAGTTATGATTGGACTGCCAGATGCTATCGTCTTGAAAATACTTCCTGCCATACGTTGCCATGACCTGATCGTGATCAAAGATATAAGCATTGTTAAACTTCCTGGTTTCCATATCTAAATGCTTATTGAGCTCTTCTATGAAATACACAAAGTTTCGTAGGTCATATCTCGGTAGAAGTCGCCCCATGGGATTTTGCTGGGGCAGCTGAAAATTGAAAACAAACGTCAAGATCCCGTACTCTAAATTCCATCGCATGGCTGCTTGAAGGAATTGTGAGAGTCGCCCTTTTGCCATTTCGAACAGTTTCTCGTAGCCATCGACGTCGCCGTAAGACATCCGAAAAAATGGCCCGTCCGGCAGCACCGAGCGCAGAGGAATCTGCACCACTTGGAAATCGTATGCATCAGCAGACTTCGGCGGGCTGGACGGGATTTCTGCTGTGTTGTTAAAGACGAGATAGTCACAGGGGCAGCCCGGCGTGGCAGTCTGGATGAAATCCGGCCACTCCGTCAGGAGGCACGACCCCACCACGAGCACTCGCCGTAACGTCACGGGCGTGACCGCCAAGTCTTGTGGGCATCGGTAGACTTGGTCAGGGATCGAGGGTCCAGCCATGCTGCCCGATGGGATTTCTGCCTGACTAATCTGGCTCGTCGCGGACCGTACCTCAATAATCGGTACCGGTTCCGCGTCCACACTTTCCCCCATTTAGCCGGCGGTGAAGGAGCACTTCAGCAGTGGACATTTTAGCAAACGCCGCCCGCACCACGCCACTCGTTGCCATCGCCCACTTACGGGATCGTGACGAGATATCGCCTTGCGAGGTCATCGAACATTTGCTGAACGTGAACTGTTTCCCCTGCGGCCAATCGATCTTCGGAAATCATATGCCGGCCTTCTCCGCGTAGGAGGCCATGGCATCAATCGTGGCGAAGTTTTCAACTGTCAGTTGCTCAGGCTCGATTTCCAGGCCGAACTCATTTTCGAACCATACAATCAGTTCCAACAAGGCGGTCGAATCCAGCACTCCGAAGTCGGGGATCGAATCCTGGAAGCGTAAAGAGGTGGCGTCGTTGCCCTGTTGTTTAGCGAGTTCGACGATCTTTTGATAGATCTTTTGGCGGGTGTGGGTCATGGTAGTTCAGCTTTCAGGGCTCGTCGGTGCCCAGGCGTTAGGGTTATGGTCCTAAGTACATTGACCGCATCCGCTCCGTTCAGGACGCGATGGTCGTACGTGGCGCCCATGCATGCGTTCTGGCGGGAAGTCGCGGCATGGGCGATCATAATGGCGGTGTTCGGCAGCAGGATCGGCACGTGCCGGTTAATGGGCCAGCGTGCCATGCTGCTGAAACCGATGGTGGCACCGCAGGTTTCCTCAGGACGCAGGGAATTGCGCATGGCGCGGCGCTGGAGATCGGTCAGTTTGCTCACGAAAGCGCCCTGATCAAGCTTCTCCGCTTCGCGCACCACAACTACCGTCAAATTGGGGCCCGCCTGAACTGTGAAGCCAAGATTGACGTGGTCGTACTGCCAACTTTGCTCGGCAAAGATTGTCGAATTGACGAGGGGCTGGGTTACCGCAGCGCGTGCGAGCTGCCAGGCAAGCAGGGAGAGCAGTGGGTTGAAAAGCAGACCTCGGTGCTTCTGAAAGACGCCGAGCGTACTCTACCCAGGCCGTCGTATCCCAGGACATTTCAAGATAGCCTGGTACTGCGTCCGATTTGTGCCAGGAGACCGTGCGCAACATTCCCCGGGCAGACGGACTCAGCTGAATCGTCTTGCCGGGCTCGGGCGGGATGGACGGGGCGGCAGCTGAAAGTCTGGTGGCAGAGCTCCGGGTCGCCCGCATGGATCCGCGGGTACTGATGTACTTCTCAACATCGGCTG
Organism: uncultured Acidobacteriaceae bacterium; assembly: GCA_963826875.1. GTDB lineage: Bacteria > Acidobacteriota > Terriglobia > Terriglobales > Acidobacteriaceae > PALSA-350. The sequence goes on from CAWGYP010000014.1 coordinate 104,203, forward strand.
CCAACAGCCGTTCGCCGGAAGCCGGGACGTCCTGCCCTACGAGCCCATACTGCGATAGAAGGATCGCGGCTTTCAAAGTAGGTGTTCCGCTACGTGTGCCTGCGGGTCCCGTGGGCACGGCCGGCGTTGCAGTGGGCACAGCTTCGGTGGCGGTAGCGCCGATCCAGGCTAGCACCGAACCCACCGCGATGGTTTCGCCGGCCTCAAAACAGAATCCCAGCAGATAGCCGTCCTGATCCGCTTCGACCGTGAAGGTCGCCTTGTCGGTTTCCAGGTCAGCGACTGGATCGCCCTGTTTGACGTAGGTTCCAGGCGCCACAAGGAATTTGAGGAAACGAACGGAATCGTCATTGTTGTTGAGTCGCGGGGTGTAAAGCGGGGTCGGCATGGATGGATGTTCAAGCGGGGGCCAAACTCGCCAGAATGGTGTCGATAACGCAGTCCATAACGTCCTGTTCGGAGGGAAGCACCGTGGTTTCGAGACTGCGGGCGGCGGGAATTGGTATCGGCGGCGAGGCCACGCGCCGGTAACGGCCCTGAAAGCCGGCTTCCAGGAGCGCGGTCCCCAATTCGGCGGCGAAACCAAATTCCGTCGGTGCCTCCTCGATCACCACTATCCGAGGGCTACTCAGCAGATGGTTCACCAGCGTGGCACGCGGCAGTGGCGCCAGCAGAGACGGCGCTACTATTTCAAAGCTGATTTCCTCTTCCTCCAGTTGGGTCGCGACAGACTCAGCCAGTCGAACGGAATCACCGTACGCGACTAGACTCACATCCGGCTCGCCACTCGCCTCGGCTGAGAGCGGGAAACCATGCGCCGCCCGGATCGGACGGGTCGGGTTCCAGTTCCCGATAGTCGGCGTGATCCACGGTTCTGCCGTAGAGGAGTTTGTGCTCGAAAAACACCGTGGGAGAGTTCCAGCCGAGCACGGCGCGGCGGAGCAGCAGGCCGGGATCGTGCCGCTGGCTGGGAAAAACAATGGTCAGGCCAGGCACGCCGGTCATAAGATTCTCCGGGCTCTGGCTGTGGGTCGGGCCGTAGCCACGGCGTCCACCACTAGGCGTGCGTACTACCAGAGGGACGCGGGCCTCCGGAAACATTCCCGGGAACTTCACCGCGTGGTTGTAAAGCTGATCCATGGCCAGGGACAGAAAGTCCGCAAACATGATTTCGACAACGGGGCGGTGGCCGTGGAGCGCGAGACCGATGGCAGCTCCCACCACACCCGCTTCACTGATCGGCGTTGAGATCACGCGGCCCGGATAACGAGTGCTCAGGCCGGCCGTTACTTTGAAGGCGCCACCGTAGGGGTCGTGGAGATCCTCACCGAGAACAATTACCTCCGGGTGGCCGGCGAGAAGTTCGTCGAGTGCATTATTCAGTGAGGCACGAACGTTTGTTCCTAAGTCGTCAGTACTCGCGTTAGCTGCGTCCGGAGGTAAGCGGTCCGCAACAAAAATATGACGCTTTGGTTCGTTGAATTTTGCCTCAGGGGACGCCATCGCCTGTCGGTAGACTTCGTTCAGGAATTCATCGGCGGCGTTGTCGATTTCGCCTTTAAGGTTCGGCCCCAGGTCGCGCCCGAGTCTCGCCAGCGGGTCGCGGGCCCGGAGTGCATCCATGACTTTGGGGTCGCGCAGATCGTCGCCCTTGCTATGTGGACTGAGGCGGCAAGTATCAATCACCAGGAAACCAGGATGCCCGGATGCCCGCGATCTCCTCAACAACGCTCTCGGAATTCTTCAGAAAGTCCGGATCGGAGTCGTTAAGGTGCCAGGTTCGCAAGCCGAAGGCCGAGCCCCGAGCTTCGAGCGAACCGCCAACGGTATCTGCGGTGGGCGTAGTTTGTGCAACGTTGTTGTTCTCTAAGACGAAGAGCATCGGCACTGCCCAGACAGAGGCTAGGTTAAGGCTCTCGTAGAGCAAGCCCTGGCCGGTGGTCCCATCGCCTATAATCACGACTACAATGCCGTCCTCTTCTCGGCGTTTCAGCGCAAGCGCGTGGCCAGCGCCAATTGCCGTCATACCGCCCTGAACCCCATTGCTGTGAAAACCGCGGAAGGCTAGATGTTGACTGCCGCCGATGCCTCCGCAAACACCGGCGCTGCGTCCCATGATCTCCGCGACGAGGCCCAGAAAATCACCGCTATAAGTAAGAAAATGGCCATGGTTTCGGTGGTTCGATAAGACGATATCGGCGGGGTTGTTCAGCGCCCTCACCACAGACATGGCGCAGAGTTCCTGTCCAATGCACGTATGGGTGGTCCCGGAGAGAAGCCCTTGTGAGAACAGGCGCAGAAGCAGTTCTTCCGTCCTTCGAATCAGCAAGGCAAACGAGTATATTGACTGCGGATCGCAGCCAATAATGGGCTTTCCTCCGGTCTCGCGTTCAAACAGCACCAAAGCGCCTACCCAATGCTTGCTTTAGTCCACTATTGGTCATTTTTCTAAG
>CAWGYP010000015.1:0-27963 GCA_963826875.1 uncultured Acidobacteriaceae bacterium
GTAGATCTGCAGATGCCTGGGATATCGGGTGGTCAACTGGCGGAAAAAGTTCGCGCCCTGGGCAGCCCAGGACCATTGCTGCTGGCCATGAGCGCCTCAGAAGCCCAGCGGCAGCAGCTGCTCTCCTTCGATGGGTTTTTGCTCAAACCGTTGGTGGTGGACGACTTCCGCCGAGCCTTAAAGCCCAAGAGACGTGGCCGCGCACCGGCTGCACGCGTCACCCATCCCGGAAGCAAGGCGTCGTCCGCTCCGGGCCGTGCCGTGGATAAGGCGGTGGTGTACAAGATGCTGAAAATGATGCCCAAGGAGGCGTTTCACGAACTATTCGCCGCCTGCATCGCAGATTCCCGGACTTCTATCCATGCTATCCGGACTCTGTCCAGCCAACCGGACCAATCCGGCGTGGCCCCCCTGGCTCACCGAATAAAAGGAGCTGCCTCCATGGTAGGGGCGGTGCACCTCGCCTGGCTCGCCGCCGGGCTTGAAGCAGGGGGTAGCAAACCAGCGGCCACCCCTGCTGTTTTGGACGATTTACTCAGTGCATGCAGTGAGTTGGAGCGTATGCTTTTGGCAGGAAATCTAACCGAAACACAGGGCCCCCATGACCACTACGACAGTTCCCGCAACGCCTAAAACCAGCAACGACCGCCTGCACCAGATTCGTATCGTCATTGCCGACGACCATCCTGTCGTTCGCATTGGCGTAAAAAACATGCTCCAGAGCGACGCCGGCCTTGAAGTGCTGGGCGAAGCCTCTGATGGCGATGAAGCGAATACAGGCAACCCTCGAACTGCTGCCGGATATTCTCCTGCTAGACCTGCAGATGCCTCGTCTGCCTGGCCTAGAGGCTATGCGGGCCATCATCAGCGGCTCGCCGACGGTTAAGATTCTGCTGCTGACCAGCACCATCACCACCCAGCAGATCATTGAAGCGCTACCGGGTGGCACCCGCGTCATCGTCCTCAAGGACGCGCTCGCCGACCATCTCACCACCGCGATCCGCGCAGTTTCTTCAGGAGATTACTGGATTGGCGGCAAACGCGTGGTCAACCTGGTTGGCGCTCTGCACGAACTCATGCAGCAGGCAGCCGTCCCGGAACGCAAGACCTATGGGCTGACGCCCCGTGAGTTGGAAGTGGTTGGCTGCATTGTGGAAGGGTGCAGCAATCGCGATATCGCCAAGCAGTTCAGCATCAGCGAAGAGACTGTCAAACGGCATTTGTCGAATATTTTCGACAAAACCGGGGTTTCCACCCGGCTGGAGTTGGCGCTGTTCGCCATTGCTCATCAGCTGGTCGCGCTGCAGTCTTAACCCTTTAGCTCCAATTTCGGCTGACGCAATCGTCCACGATTGCATCCAACTTTGTTGCGTCTTTAAGACTAATGGGCACGCTCTGAAGACCGATAAGTGTGCCATAGTCCACTGTTTGAACGCGACTGAAAACTGCGAAATTGGAGTCGAAAGATGACCGCTGGAAGACTGCTGCTTTTAACTTTGCTGGTTTCGTCCCCTCTTGTCCTGTGTGGGCAGGAGGCGAGCCCCACTGCGCAACAACAACAGCCCATCGAGCCCACACAAACGGGCAATAATGTGCCGCTCTACCGCATTCAGGTGGTTGGCCGCGACATTCCGGCGATCAACTACTGGCACCGCAGTGGCAGTACAAAGATCGGATTTGCCGGAACCAGCCTTCTGCCCCAGGGTAAGGGCGAGGCAAACGTCACCAGCAAGGGGCAGACGTTTATCCAGGCCAAGCTTCAAGGCTTCGTCCCGGCCAACAGCTTTCCGGTGATTTTTACTTTACCTACGTGCTCTGGGCGATCACTCCGCAGGGCCGGCCGGTGAACCTGGGTGAAGTGATGTCCGGCAACGGCAAGGCGGAGATGAACGTCACTACCGGACTGCAGCAGTTCGCCCTTATCGTGACCGCCGAACCCTATTCCGTGACCACACCGAGCGACCTGGTCGTGATGCAGAACACGATCAAACAGGACAAGACAACGGGTATTCTCGATACCGTGATGCGCACGTCAACCTGCTGCCGCGCGGCGCCTACGTGCAGACGGCTGGCCAGCACGCGAACCTCAACCCGGTCAAGCCCAACGACAAGTCGGCCCTCCAGCTTTACGAGGCCATCAATGCGATTCAGATAGCGAAGCGAAGGGTGCGGATCAATATACGCCGGACATTGTTGCCAAAGCGAAACAGGAATTGGAGAATGCGCAAGCCCTTGACGGGAAAAGAGCCAGCGCAAGGTCATGATCACCTACGCGCGGGGCGCAGTCCAGGACGCGGAAGATGCCCGCGTTAGCACTTTGCGCAAGATACAGCAAGAGAAGGAGCATCAGCAGCAGGTAGCCACCCAGCAAGCGCAGGAAGCCGCTCAGCAGGCGCAGATCGAAGCCCAACAGCAAGCCTTGAAACGGGCCCAGGCCGATGCCGCGGCCACCCCGGCAGAAGCAGCCGCAGCCAATGCGCAGGCAGCGAAGGTAGCCGCCGAACACAACGCCCAGCAGGCAACCGACCGGACCGAGCAGATGCGCGAGCGCCTGCGGTCGCAGTTGAGCCAGGTTCTGCAGACCCAGGAAACGGCTCGCGGATTGATCGTCAACATGTCGGACGTTTTGTTTGACACGGCTAAATACACCCTCAAGCCGGAAGCCCGGGAAAAGCTGGCCAAGGTGTCGGGAATTCTTCTTGCCTATCCCAATCTGAAAGTGCAGGTGGAGGGCTACACCGACAATGTAGGTAGCGAGCAATACAACCTGACGCTGTCACAACAGCGCGGCGATGCCGTGCGTGAGTACTTGATTTCCCAAGGCGTCAGCGCGGACAACATCACCTCCACCGGCTACGGCTTGAGCAACCCAATTGCCGATAACGCGACGGCCGCCGGAAGGGCCCAGAATCGGCGGGTGCAAATGGTGGTTTCGGGTAGCTCCATCGGCGTCCAGCAGAGCGCACCTTCGGCTGCCACCCAGCCACAACCGCAACCGCTACCCCAGGGCACAAGCAACCCACCCGAGCAATAGCTGGTTGAATGGAAAACCCAGGTCGCAAAAGCGAGACCTGGGCCACCCACTCATAGATTGCTTCCGGATAACTTGATCAGGAGAGAAGTGCGAGGCGGGCTTCGATATCGGCCAGGGCGGCCTCTAACGCAGCCCGGCGTACAGGGCTCGAAGTACGCTCCGAAAGAACGCGCTCACGCTGCAAATCCAATTCCTGCCTTTGCCGCTCCCGCTTCGCCCGCTCCACGCCATTTCGCTTAACCGCGTCAACCGCTGCGCCCGAAGCGCTAAGATCCGCCGTCGACTGCTGTTCTTCCACAGACTTGCTTTCCCACCCACGCGCCATGCTTCTATGGTACGACAAGCAATGGAATCGTCCCTCGATTTCATGTGGAGGAATCATGAAGGTCTGGCAAATTCGATCGTTCGGCATTGACCAACTGGCTTTAGCAGATTTGCCCCTTCCCCGGCCCGGGCGCGGGGAGGTTCTGGTCAAGCTTCATGCCGTGTCCCTGAATTATCGCGATCTGCTGATGGTGCGTGGCCAATACAACCCCAAAATGGCGTTGCCTCGTATTCCCTGCTCCGACGGAGCCGGAGAAGTCGTCGAGCTGGGTGAGGATGTCCACGAAGTCGCAAAAGGGCAACGGGTTGCCGGCATCTTCATGCAAAACTGGCTGGACGGCCACCCAACCGCGGAGAAGACCCGCGGCGCGCTGGGTGGCGACATCGATGGCATGTTGGCCGAGTATGTCGTCCTGCGGCAAAGCGGAGTCGTAACTATCCCAGATCATCTCTCGTATGAAGAAGGAGCGACGCTGCCATGCGCCGCGGTTACCGCCTGGAACGCAGTAGAACACGCAGCCCAGGTAAGGCCTGGAGAAGTGGTCGTCACCCAGGGTACGGGAGGTGTTTCCATTTTTGCTTTGCAGTTTGCCAAGATTGCCGGGGCCAGCGTGATCGGCACCTCGAGCAGCGACGAAAAGCTGGAACGGGCGAAAACTCTCGGACTGGCTGCGGGATTCAATTATCGCCAATCGCCGGAATGGGCAAAATGGGTGCAGAAGCAAACCGACAACCGCGGCGCCGATCTGATCGTTGAAGTCGGGGGAGCGGGCACCTTTAGCCAGTCGCTGCAAGCCGTGCGCATGGGGGCCACAGTCGCGCAAATCGGGGTGCTGAGTCAGTCAGACCAACCTCTGCCAATCCCACTGATTCTTCATCGCCAGGTTCGGATACTGGGTGTCTATGTAGGCTCAAGGGCCCATTTCGAAGCCATGAACCAGGCCATTACGGCGCACAAAATCCGCCCGGTGGTGGACCGCGTACTTCCATTTAGCCAGGCTCGGGAAGGCCTGAAAGCCATGGAAAATGGCGTCCATTTTGGGAAGATCGTAATCCAGGTTGTTGCTTGATACCCCCCAAAGCCCAAACTGGATTCGGGCTATCTGATTGAAATTGCTGGGCTACCTAAAGGTCAGTAACTTCCGGGTGATCCGATAGGACGAAAGCTGTATTTTCCCTACGACAAACGCGACATTTTCGTGCAGAATGCATCTTAACAGTACGATTTTTAGCAACTACCCAGCGTTTGAATGAGGGAGATTTTATATGACTTGGATTGCAACTCTGCTTGGTTTCTTCTACGACATTATTTTCGGCTGCCGCCATTGGAGTCAGACGAGGCCTTTCACGCTGGAACAACAGACTTACAAGGTGTGCCTGGACTGCGGAAAACAGATTTATTACTCCACCGAGCGCATGACTCCTCTGAGCGCACGGGAAATACGCCGCATGAAGGCGACCGAAGGCCCCGTAACCGTGATTGCTACGTCGATGAACGCGGGTGGTTTTCTCACCCGGCGCCCGAACAAATCGAACGCTGCTGCTTAAGCATTTAGTTACCCAGCCCAAAAAGGCTGAAGCTCCGTATCGTGTGGCCATAAGATTCAGGCCCGATACGGGGCTTTTCTGTGTCCGCCGTTCCCATTGCCGCATACTGGATTCACAGGAGCCGCATGGTGATCGTCGAAGTTCGCGGATTAACAAAAGTTTATGAAGGAAAGCAACGCGTGGTTGCCGTCGATGGCATCGACCTTTCCGTCAATCAAGGCGAGATCTTCGGCTTACTCGGTCCCAATGGAGCGGGAAAAACAACCACTATCAGCATAGCCACCACTCGCGCCCTGCCGACCAGTGGACAGGTGACAATCGCGGGAGTGGACGTGGTTTCAAGGCCGGCGGCCGCTCGGCGCAACATCGGCGTGGTCCCGCAATTCAACACTCTTGATCGATCCCTCACGGTTTTCGAGAACCTGTACTTTCACTGCCGCTATTTTGGTTATTCAAGCGCCGCCTCCAGAACCCGGGCTCAAGCTTTACTGTCACAGTTTCTTTTGCAGGAACGGGGCGCAAGCTTTCCTGCACAGCTCTCCGGCGGCATGCAGCAGAGGGTACAAATTGCCCGCGCGATCGCTCACCGTCCCGCGGTTTTGTTTCTCGATGAACCCAGCGCCGGGCTCGATCCACAAAGCAGAATCGCCATGTGGGACGCAGTCAAAGGATTGGGCAGCGAAGGAATCACGGTGGTCTTGACCACCCACTACATGGAAGAAGCCGATGAAATCTGCGATCGGGTGGCGATCATGGACCACGGCAAGCTGCTGGCCCAGGACACGCCTGAGCTGCTGAAGGCCACCTTAGGCGCACAGACCATCTTTGAGTTGAAGTTGCGCCAGATGGAAGGTTCGGCGGACCTGGTAGAAAAACTGGAACGATTACCCAATGTCGCCTCCGTCGAAACCATTAGCGACGGTATCCGTGTGTTCTCTCGAGGGTCGGATGGCTTGCTGCCCCAAATCGTACAAGCTGCCCAGGGCCTGGGTTTGCGCGACCTCAAGATCAATGAGCCCAGCCTGGAAACAGTATTCATCCGCCTTACCGGGAGGGATCTGCGTGAGTAAGCAACGATCGGGCTATACAGGAGCGTTTCTCGGGCTGATGCTGCGCGACCTGCGCGTGCTGCGCCGCGAACTGGGCCCATTTGTCGTGCGCATCATCATGCAACCGTTGCTGTTTCTTTTCGTCTTTACTTACGTTTTTCCTCATATGGGGCAAGGCAATCCCATGGCCGCAGGCGGAGGGAGTTTTGCCACCATCCTGCTGCCCGGCTTGATGGCCGTCGCCATCATGTTCAGCGGGATTGCCGCGGTGGCGCTTCCCCTGTCGCAGGAGTTCGGGATAACGCGAGAAATTGACGATCGCGTCATGTGTCCCCTGCCGGTAACCGCGGTGGCCATAGAAAAAATGTGCTTTTGCGCACTGCAAAGCATGCTCGCCGCGGCCCTGGTGGTACCCCTCGCCCGATTCATCCCTGCGGTGCCGGTCAAGCCCGAGGTGGATAACTGGCCGCTGCTGATCCTCATGCTGGTCCTCTCCAGCCTGGTGGCGAGCGCACTGGGATTAGCCATCGGAGCAAATATCAGACCGCAGCAGATCGGGCTCATCTTCTCGATCGTGGTGGTTCCCATCACTTTTTTGGGCTGCGTTTACTATCCCTGGGAGTATTTGGATCACTTGCGCTGGCTGCAGATGGTGGTGCTGATCAACCCCATCGTGTACATGAGCGAGGGATTGCGTGCGGCTCTCACGCCGGCGGTTCCCCACATGCCGGTGCTGCTTATCATTTTTGCTCTGCTGGTGTCACTCACCATTTTGGGTGGGATTGGCATCCGGGGATTCCTCAAGCGTGTAATTTCATAAACCGTTGCACTGGCTTATGCTTACCATGGCCGTAGGCCCTTCTGTAATCCTGTTCGTCTGATAGCAAGAGCCGGCGAATGGCCTGGTGATGTTGGGAGCTGCAATGCGAAAAACCAATCCAAAGCTCCTGTTTGCCGCCACACCGTTTCTGCTGCTATTGGCCGCCGGCTGTGGAGCGATGAGTTCGCCGGTCGCCGCCAGCCCTGGCGGCTTGATCATCAACGCAGAAAAATCCGCCCTTGATACCACCACCACTGACCAGCTGAGCGCCCGGTCGACTTACGGCGCCGCCACCAGCGTGGTCTGGTCCATCGCCGGGGGGCAAAACGACACTGCGCTGGGCCAGGGAACGATCACGGCGAATGGCGTGTACACCCCGCCGCTAGTGCTTTCGCGAGACCAGATCCAGGTCCAGGTCGTGGCCACTTCCCGCAGTGACTCTACCACCACCGCCAGTTACCTGCTGACCGTTACGCCGGGATTTGTCCAGGTCCTGTCCCCAGAGACCGCCAGCCTCGCCCCCGGATCGACAGTTCAGGTAAAAGGAGAAATCGCGGAGATCAATTCGGGGTCCATTCACTGGTCGCTTGGGACCACACCCGCCGGCGAACTGGATCCCGGCGAGAGCTACGGCAGCATCAGCGAAACCCGGTGCACTCACTCCCGGCGTACCTACACCTCCTGCACCGCAACCTATACCGCCCCACGTGCCTTGCCCCCCGGCAACCCCGCCGTTTTCGTGGTAGGGATGGCGGCTGGCAATCCTCGCTCCGTCGCGGCACTTCACGTCCTGCTTAACGGCGCCGGCTTTTCGAGCTCGGGACTGCAGAATCAGCAATCCCAGGTTGGTTACGTGGAGATGGGCTCGTCGGGAGGCAATGCCAACGACTACGACTCCAGGCAAAGCGGTGGTAAAGAGTACGTGAACGATTGCTGCGGGGGAACTCTGGGGGCGTTGGTCTCGGACCGGAACAACAATCTGTTCATCCTGAGCAACAACCATGTGCTGGCCGAGTCGGACCAGGCGCGGACCGGCGATACGGTGGTTCAACCCGCCTTGGTAGATCTGAACTGCAACCCGCAGGCTGGACGGTCGGTGGGATCTTTGCGCTATGTGGTGCCCCTCCAAAGTACGCAGACCAATGTGGATGCGGCGTTGGCGGCGGCAACACCCGCCGTCGACAGCACAGGGGCCATCCTGCAGTTGGGCCCGCCGATCAATGGCACGCTCACGCCGGCGGCTCCCGCCGCAGGTACGGGAGAGGAACTGACCCCCGGCCTGCTGAACCAGCTGAGGGTGGTGAAAAGCGGGCGAACCACTGGATTGACCTGTTCCACGGTGAATACGGTGGATCTGACTGTGCAGGTGGATTACTACTACGACTGCGCCGAAACGCAGCATTACTACACCAAGACCTACGTCAACCAGATTGGCATGCCGGGCGCCAGCTTCGCGGATAGTGGAGACTCCGGCGCATTGGTACTCGACGCCAGCAACGCACAACCCGTGGGGCTATTTTTTTCCAGTGGAACCGACGATAGCAACCACGGGTTCAGCGTAGCCAATCCGATCCAGGATGTGCTTAGCGAACTGGGGCAGAAGAGCCAGGCGGAGGGTCAGGAATTTCAGATAGCCGGTGGGGCTCCACATCCCATCATGTGCTCCAACTTCGACGAGCACACGCCGCCGGCGACTCGCAGCGTCAGCGCGGTCCGAATGGCAGCCGCCCGGTCAGCGTCGGAGGTGGCGCTTGCGACGTTGCTGAGGCCCGATGGCGGCATCCTGGGTACGGCCGCTGGCATGAGCCTGGACAGCCCGGGAGAAGCGGCCGTCATCGTTTACGTGGACCGGAACAAGCCGGGTTTGGTGGTGCCCAGCGTGATCAACGGTGTACGCACAATGGTCATCCCCACGGATTCTGCCAGTCTGAACGCAGGGGTCGAGCCGACGACGTTAACCCCGGTGGAAGGCATTCATCTGCCATCCGAGGTTCTGCGAGCAGCGGCAGCTGTGCAGCGGCAATTTGCCCCGCAGCTTATGGCAGATCCAGCATTTTTTGGCGTGGGCGTGACCCAAAGCTATGACAATCCATCAGAGGCAGGGCTGTTAGTGCTGGTGGACTTAACAAAATCTCCCCGTTCCATGCCAGACGTGGTTGGGGGACTGCGGGTGCGCTACATGCGCATCAATCGCCTGCATGTAACCAAGTCGAAATTCGCGCCGGCAGAGCAAGCGCCGCGTTGCATGCTTCCACCGACCACTCAGCCGTAATGGACCGCCCGCTCCCCATCCCACTAACAACTCCACCCTGGAGTTGTTAGCGGGAATGGGAGAAAAGAGCAGATCATCAGCGAACCTCGTGCGGTTCTCGAGGACGATCCTCACTTGACGCGGTTTTCCCTGTTTCGGCGGCAGGGGCCAGCGGTGGTAAACCGATCCCGTCTTCCGGAAAGAAAAGCATGAACACGGTCCCCGGCGGTCGCGTATTCGCGGCGCCCGCGGGACGGCTGGCGACCCGCACCGTGGCATGGTGCTTGGTGATGATCTCGCTGCTAACCCACAATCCCAGACCAGTGCCCGTAGCCTCTTTGGTAGTAAAAAACGGTTCGAAAATCCGCAGACGTATGGCCCGCGTCATGCCACAGCCATTATCGGCAACAAACAGGCGAACACCGGGCGTGCCGTCTACCCACGATCGCGAGCGTCGAACCGACATTTGCAGATGTCCGCCCTGGCTCATCGCGTCAATGGCATTGCCGATCAGATTAGCGAAAAGCTGGCGCAACTCCCCGGAAAAGCAGTACAGATCCAGGTCCGGCCCACAGCTACGAGAAACCTCTATCTGCAGTGAGTGCAACCGTCCGGTAAAGAGCGTAAGAACCGAGTCCAACAACTCACCCACGTTGGCAATCACTGGCAACGTCGACTGGCGGTAAAAACGCAAGGTCTGTTGCGTCATCTCTGCAACGCGGGAAATTTCCTGCTGCGCAAGGTCTGCATAACTCATCGCCTCCCGATCCAGCGAAGGCTGATGCCGTAACAGGTAGAGCAAATTAGTAACCGCCTCCAGGGGGTTGTTGATCTCGTGGGCGATCGACGCCGCCAGCCGGCCGGCGGCGGCCAGTTTCTCCGTCTTACGCAACGCATCCTCGGCGTGCTTGCGCTCGGTCGTTTCGACCACGATCGCTCCCACCCAACGAACCGCTTCCGACGAGGCTTTCACGGGATAAACGTTGATCAGCCAACTGCGTACCTGGGGAGGGTCCCCAGATACAGGCGTGTGCAGCTCAAATTGAACCACCGGTTTTCCGGTTTCAAAGACACTTTCGATGCAACCCTGCAGCAACTCAGCGGCCGGGCCGGCCAGCATTTCTGAGATGGTGCGCCCCAGGTGCCTGCCAATGGGCGCCTGGTTCATCTCAGCCATAAATTGATTCACGCGCACGTAGCGGAATTTGCGATCGAAGAATGCAAATCCAATGGGCGCATTCTCCAGCATCGAATCGAGCAGGGCCAAGGTGTCGCTGAGGCCGGCTCTCTGCTCCTCGATGGAAGTCACCATGAGATTGAACGCGCGGGTAAGGTCGGCCGATTCGTTGGCTGAGGTAACCTCCAACGGAAAACCTTCCTTGGTTTCCGGATCGCGAATCAACTTGCGTGTCGCCGTCAGCAACGCGCGAAGCGGGCGGGTGATGGAACGCGCGAGTGAGCCGGCAATGATGACTGTGCCCAGAGCAGCCAGGCCGGCGAAAATGATGGTTATCCGGATGAGCGAAGAAATCTGCTGCAAGGAAGCCGTGGCATCTTCATAAACCCAGGCGAATCCGCTCAGTCGGCCGCTGACATGGATCGCCTGCACCGCTTCCCGAGCCCCGCCGGGAACACGAAAAATAGCCGCCCCTGGAGTGTCCTCCATATGTTTTTTTTCCAGGCTCGTTAGCAGGTCCTTGCCATTCATGCCTGGATCGCTGCTGGCGATCACCCGCCCGTGGATATCTGTAACCAACGCTGCACGAATACCGGGCGAGTTGACCATGGTGCGCAGGATCGGAACCAGGTACCCGGCCTGGCCCTGGGCGAGCGAATCCTGGCTTTGCAACGCGAGCAGGTTCACCTCCGACTCCAGGCGCTGGCGAGCCCGCTCATGGATCTCTGAGGCCTGTTCGCGCACCAGCAAGGTGGCAAAAACGACCACCAGCAGGCCTTCAAAGAGGACAAGACCGGAGATGAGCTGCCCTCGAATCGAACGAGGTTTTAGCCAACTCATAGCGTAAGGGCCCTTCCCTTCAACCTTGCCTTAGCCAACCTTCAACGAAGCACTGCTGGCGAGCTTGGCTTCAATATCGCGTGCGATCTGACCGCCGTGAAAGCGGCCATTCTCAATGAAGATCTCATTGGTTCGCATGCCTGCGACGATCACGCCAGCGAGATAAATACCGGGTATATTGCTTTCCAGTGATTGCGGATCACACGCCGGGCAGCGGTCCTGCCCTTCAAATCGGACGCCAAGAGCAGCCAAAAAATCAAAGTCGGGATGATACCCCGTCAAGGCAAACACGTAGTCGTTATCGATGGTAACAGTACCTTTGAGTGTTCGCAGATCGACCGCGTCCTCCTTGATCCTGATCACCGAACTCGAGAAATGTGCCGTGACTTCACCGTTCTTGATGCGGTTGTTGATGTCGGGCAAAATCCAGTACTTGACGTGGTGGTGCATCTTCTCACCCCGATGCACCAGGGTTACATGCGCGCCGTGACGCCAAAGGTCGAGTGCTGCAATGGCAGCCGAGTTCTTGCCTCCCACCACCAGCACCTTTTGATCGTAGTAAGGGTGCGGGTCGTGATAGTAGTGCAGAACCTTGGGCAGCTCTTCTCCGGGGACTTCGAGGTAGTTTGGCAGATCGTAGTAGCCCGTAGCAATCACCACTTTGCGGGCGCCGTAGGACGTGTGACGGGAAAACCGGTCGACAGTGGTAATGGTGAAATCTCCGTCTTCCCCAGTGACTGCAGAAACGGTCTGGTATTGACGAAACTCCAACTTGTAGTGCTCGGCTACCTTGCGGTAGTACTCCAGGGCCTCGTTGCGACTCGGTTTCTGGTTGGGGCTGGAGAAGGGCATATCGCCTATTTCCAGCAATTCCGGGGTGGTAAAGAACGTCATATTCGACGGATAGTGAAAGATCGAGTTACAAAGGCAGCCCTTGTCGACCAGAACCGTGCGCAGACCGACCCGCTGAGCCTCAATGGCGCAGGCCAGACCCGTCGGGCCCGCGCCCACAACCAGCACGTCAAAGCTTTCCTTCAGGACACCACGGTTGTGCTCCATGTCTATAGCTTAGACGATGCGCCGTTCCCAGCTGATTACGGAAATGGCTATAATCGGGGGTTCTGGTAGTTGAGGAGCCATGGTGCAATGTCTGACGTCCGCAAAGAAAAAGACTCGTTAGGTTTTGTTGAAGTGCCCTCCAAGGCGTATTACGGTGCGCAGACGGCGCGTGCCGTCGAGAATTTCCCCATCTCCGGCATGCGGGCACATCCGCAGCTGATTCGCGCCCTGGGCATGGTCAAGCGAGCCGCCGCAGAAGCCAACAAAGAACTGGGCCTGGTGGATCAGAAACGCGCGGACGCCATCATCCAGGCAGCCCAGGAAGTCATCGACGGCAAGTGGAATGGCGAGTTCGTCGTCGATGTATTTCAGGCCGGGGCGGGCGTAAGCCTGCACATGAACTCGAATGAGGTCATCGCCAATCGGGCCAACGAGATCCTGGGAGGCAAAGTGGGGGAATATGCCCATGTGCACCCCAATGACCACGTGAACTACGGCCAGTCGACGAATGACGTCTTTCCCACCGCGATGCGGTTGTCAACTCTGTTGGCGCTGGACACGTTCTACCCGATTCTGGACCACTTGGCAGCCACCTTTGCGGAGAAGGCAACGGCCTTTCACCACATCATGAAATCCGGCCGGACGCATATGCAGGACGCGGTCCCCATGCGCCTGGGGCAGGAGTTTGCGGCTTACGGACTGGCGGTAGAGAAGGGAAAGCAATTCCTGCAGGTGGCCTCCGCCACATTGCGCGAGTTGGGATTAGGCGGCAGCGCCGTGGGTACGGGCATCAACACACACCCTGATTACCGGGTAAAGGCGGTCGCTCGTCTGGCGAGCATTTCCGGCCAGAAGCTGCTGCCCGCGGATGACATGCGCTGGGCGATGCAATCCAATGCCTGCATGGCGGATGTGAGCTCTGCTTTGCGAGGGATTGCGCTTGAAACCATCCGCATTTCGAACGATATCCGGATGCTGAGCTCGGGCCCCAATACCGGTCTGGCGGAGATTTATCTGCCCAGCCTGCAGCCTGGTTCCTCCATCATGCCGGGCAAGATCAATCCGGTGATCCCGGAGCTGGCGGCCATGGTAAGTTTCCAGGTCATCGGCAACGACACAGCCGTAGCCTATGCTGTTCAGGCCGGGCAGCTGGAGCTGAATGTGATGATGCCCACCATGGCCTACAACGTACTGCAGAGCGTGACCATTCTAGGCAATATGCTGCGCCAGTTTGACCAGTACTGTGTTGCCGGGATCACCGCCAATGAGCAACGCTGCCAGACCTATGCGCAAAGCACGGTGTCGTTAGCCACGGCGCTGAACCCTTACATCGGTTACGCCAAGGCGGCTGAGATCGTGAAGGAGTCGGTGGCCACGGGCAAGTCGATCATCGAAATCGCCCGCGCCCGCAAGCAACTTACCGAGGACGAAATCGCGGAGATCCTCGATCCGGTGAGAATGACCGAGCCGCAGTATCCCCTCGACGCGGCCAAAGAGCGCGATAAAGCAGTGACTGCGTAAGATTTGTTGCAGCCTAGGACTTTTGCCCAACCACCATGATCGGGTGAAAGTCTTAGACCGAAACATCGCACAAGCCCGTTACTGCCGGCCGAACCGATAAACAATCCCAGCAGTGAATCCAAGATTTTTTACCTGCGTTGTGCTGCCAAAAGTCGTCAGCCAATAACCCGGTTGTATACGGAAGGCGAGCGCCGGACCGAGGTTGTAATCGATGGGCACCCCCGCCGCAAAACTCACGTTGGTCCCGCTATTCCAAAGCCCTACGAAGGGACCAGGGAGCCCGGCGCCGTTTGCCGTGAAATTGCCTTTGGCGCCACCCACCAGGACTTGCCCGCTGATGGCCCAGTGCTCCCGGCGCACGAAGCGATATTGCGGCCCCACCATGAAGGTGTACTCGCTGATGCTGGGCTTGAAGATGTTGTACGGCCCGGTGTAGGTGAACGCGGTTCCATAATAACCGCGCACATCACCCGTGAGCCCAAGGCGTCCCCAAAGATAGTCGGTGAATCCACCATTCCAGGCAGATTCGTTGATGTTCTGCAGCGAGCCGCCGGGACGAAAACGCGTATAGCCCCCGCCGCCATAGACCTCGAACTTGTGGCTATACGTATCCTGGACAATCCGTTCCTTTCGCTGCTGGCGGCGTGCCCGGATCCGGGCCTGAGCCTCCTGCGCCAGGCGTACTTGATTTTGCTGGGGATTCTCCGGCTGAGCCTGCCCCGGTGCTGGGGCCTGGGAATCGCTGGGAGTCGAATTCTGCGCTGGGAGCCCTGGTATCGCGAGAAAGATCAAGAAAATTAGCGGATACACTTGGCATCCAAAACGCTTGCTATGATGCATGAACCTGAAAGCCTCCACTGCTGCCGCCAACGGGCACGAAAATACAAATTGATGTCCTGATTAGTATTAGAGCATTTCTCTCCGTGCTATATCCTTCTCAGGGACGCTGCGCGAGAAAAAGAGGACCAAACTCGATGAAATTCCTTATTGGACTGTTGATCGGTCTGCTGGTAACGCCAGTTTGCATCTGGATCTATCTTCGGGCCGGCAGTCCACCCGTAGCCACCAGCGATCCCGCCCTGCCCTTTGAGGAAGCCATCGTCCACCTTCCGCTGCACGCGCGCATTGACCGTGAGCTGGTGAAGACTCCTCCGGTCGAAGCCAGCCCCACGAATCTGGAAATTGGCGCGCACATCTACCGCCAGCAGTGCGCAGCGTGCCACGGACTCTATGGAATTCCGGCGAAGTTCGCCAAGGGAATGTACCCGGAGGCTCCTCAGCTATGGGAGCCGCACCGCGACGGAGTCGTCGGGGTCAGCGACGATCCACCGGGGGAGACCTACTGGAAGGTCGCCAACGGAATCCGGCTTTCGGGCATGCCGGCCTTCAAAAAAGTGCTGAACGAGACCGAGATGTGGCAGGTTTCGCAGCTGCTCGCAAACGCCGACAAGCCGCTGCCTCCTGGAGTACTGACGATGTTGAAACAGCCGCTGGATCTGGACCCAGCGGCTCCCCAATAGCTACTTCAGCGTGTAAGTGACTCCGGCAGTGAACTGGAAGGAATTCTTCTTGCTGCCGGCGGCTGGGTCGTTGAGGAAATCATCCAGCGTTCCTACGCTGAAGCCTAACCTCTTGTAGACCGGAAATACCAGGCCTGCCGTGGCCTCAGCCGAATAGGCGTTCGTGTTGTTGAACGCAGGCGTGATGACCGCAGTTTGATTGAAGACCAGACCATGCGGCAACTTCAACATGTAGGTGTCGCCGAAATCCGCTCCGATCAGGTTCTTGCTGGGGGTCAGCGGAGGAGGAGGCAAAATGTTCGGAGTGACGAAGTACGTTTGCTTCTCATAGTGGATGTCGAACTTCACATCCAGTTCCTGCGTCGGACGCTTGATCACGACATAACCCAAACCACCCCCGTAGGTTTGCTGCAAACTCAAACCCTGGGAGTAATTGTGATCCCAAGCCGCGTCCACCAGGTAGTAGAACCGGGGCGAGATATACCAGTCCTGCTCCACATCGCCGTGAATAATGTTGGTCTTGGTGCCCGCGGTGCCTGGCTGGGTGACCGTCCCATAGGCTCCGGTAAAGTCTAAGAGCGTACGGGTACGCGGGTCGAGCCAGTTGACTGTAGGGATTGTCCTCGCGATCGCGGCCCCGCCCGTAAAGTTGCGGCTGTTCTGCGTGGCTTCCACCAGCGTCGCGCCCGCTGTCACCGAACCACTCCAGCCGTATCCCCAACCAGGGTTCGTTTTTACTTCCTTGTTGTAAGTATCCTGATCGATCATGTACTGCGCATCCTTTACCGGGATGTCCTTGGTCGCACCACCCTCAGGTGGACCCACTTTGACCTCACTGTCCTGAACCGCGACCGGACCGTGGGCAACAGCGGTGTCGGGCGTTTTGCGATTGACATGCTGCCCCTGCTGAATCACGGCAAACTGCTGTGAGGAGTGTATGGACTTGATCTTGTCCCAGGTCACCGTCACATCCCCAGCCATGTCGCTGTGGAAGGTGACGCTGCCACTGACCTCGCGCAGCAGCTTGCCCGTTAGCTGATCCCCGTTAGCGAAGACGAGGACGTCGGGCGCCGGCGCAGCGCTCTTGTCAGGAGCACTCTGTGCGTGCCCAGGAAGGGCCAACGTGAGACCAAGCGTTACTCCCAGTACCAGGCGCAATGTAGTGGGAAGTCGTGAAAAGGCGCGACTAGCAAATTGAAATTGGGACATAAAAACGGAACCTTCCTCGAAGAAGATGGGGTAGCGCCTAAACCGACAGCGCTCCGTAGTAATGGATTGGCCCGCGAAACTGACGCACTGATCGTAAAACGTTCTATCGAACATGCCGCAAGTAGCGGCATGGAAGCCTCAACTGGTTGTGATAGGGCGCAACCAGCTTACAGAGGCAGCTTTCACAGCCATATATCGGCACAGCACCTTTGGCACCGTAGCACTGGATTAAGGGCCGCCATACCCGTAAAATACGTTTGTGGCGATTACCAGGACTCAAGCTCTCGACTATTTCCGCTCCGATGACCTCATCGGCCTGGGTATGGAAGCCGATGCGCTTCGGCGCAAGCTGCATCCCGAGGGCGTAGTTACCTATATCGTTGACCGCAACATCAACTATACAAATTTTTGCACCGAGTATTGCAGCTTTTGTGCTTTTTATCGACCTCTTAAAGGTAAGCTGGCCAGCGAAGGTTACATTCTCGATTTCGAGACCATCTATCAAAAGATAGCCGAAACAGTGGAAATGGGCGGCACCGGCGTGTTGATGCAGGGCGGCCTGCACCCCGACCTCAAGATCGAATGGTTCGAACGTCTGCTCAGGGGTATCAAGCAGCGCTTTCCGCAGGTATGGCTGCATTGTTTCTCAGCCTCGGAGATTCTCGCCATTGCGGAATACAGCAATCTCTCCGTACGCGATACCATTGCCCGGCTGCGGGATGCGGGATTAGCTTCCATTCCAGGCGGCGGAGCGGAAATCCTCGACGACGAAGTCCGGCATCGCATTGCACGGCTGAAATGCTCTACCCAGGATTGGGTCACCGTGCATCGAACGGCTCACCAGCTGGGCCTGCGAACCACCGCCACCATGATGTTCGGCGTAGGGGAAACCTTCGAGCAGCGGGTCAATCATTTCGAGCAGGTGCGGCGTTTGCAGGAAGAAACCGGCGGCTTTACCGCTTTCATCCCCTGGAGTTTTCAGCCCACTAACACCGCCCTGGGTGGCCGCAAGTGGGACGAAGCGACCTCGGTCGAGTATCTGAAAGTATTAGCCATCTCCCGCCTCTACCTGGACAATGTGGAGAATGTCCAATCCAGTTGGGTGACACAGGGATTAAAGGTGCTGCAGCTTGGCTTGCGCTTCGGCGGAAACGACGTGGGCTCTGTCATGCTGGAAGAAAATGTAGTAAAGGCTGCCGGAACCTCCAACTGCACCACGGAAGAGGAACTGCGGCACGTGATTCGCGGCGCGGGCTTCCGGCCAGTGCAGCGGGACACGCTGTACACCACCTATTTTCTTAATTGATCTTAGCCGGCAAGTGGCATCATCTCACGTGAGATGAGCATCTTAGCCGGCGACATGACTAATACGGAGGCCGCGCCCTGATTGCTGATCAACTAAGCAACTTCCCGCTTGCGGCTCTGTGGCTAGCTGCTCCGCAGCGCGGTTTCCAGCACTATTTCAGGACGCATTACGCCGACAAGACCTTCGAGCATTTGTATCGCTGGAACCCCTTCGACACCGCGCTCTTGATTCCCTATT
Source organism: uncultured Acidobacteriaceae bacterium (assembly GCA_963826875.1). Classification (GTDB taxonomy): domain Bacteria; phylum Acidobacteriota; class Terriglobia; order Terriglobales; family Acidobacteriaceae; genus PALSA-350. The sequence goes on from CAWGYP010000015.1 coordinate 17,896, forward strand.
TCATCGTGATGATCATCCTCGCCTTTTACGGGATTCATCGCTATCAACTCGTTTACCGGTATTACCGGAACCGGAAAAATGCTGTGGGGGAGCCTCAGTCCCGTTTCACCGAGCTTCCCAGCATCACCTTGCAACTGCCTATCTTCAATGAGCAGTTCGTGGTTGACCGGCTCATTCAGGCTTGCTGCAACCTGGATTATCCTGCCGGCAAGCTGGAGATCCAGGTGCTGGACGACTCCACGGACGGTACGGTCGAGGTGGCCCAGGCGGCGGTTGAGGCTTATCAATCCCTCGGACACAGGATCGAGTACATTCACCGTGTCAATCGCCATGGCTTCAAAGCGGGGGCGCTGGACGAGGGTTTGCATGTCGCGACGGGCGAATTTGTCGCCATCTTTGATGCCGATTTCGTGCCTCCCAGGGAATGGCTGATGCAGGTGGTGCATCATTTTGCCGATCCGAAAATCGGTATGGTGCAAACCAGGTGGACGCATCTTAACCGCGATTACAGCTTTCTTACCCAGGTAGAAGCCATCCTGCTCGACGGTCACTTTATCCTCGAGCACGGCGGACGATCCCGCACCCAGGCCTTTTTCAATTTCAATGGAACTGCCGGCATGTGGCGCCGCACGGCAATCGACGGATCGGGTGGCTGGCAGCACGACACGCTGACAGAAGATACCGACTTGAGCTATCGGGCGCAGTTGAAGGGCTGGAAATTTCTGTATCTGCAGGACGTGGAGTGCCCCGCCGAGCTCCCCATTGAGATGACTGCCTTCAAGACCCAGCAGGCCCGGTGGGCCAAGGGCCTAATCCAGACCTCGAAAAAGATCCTGCCCATGATGTTCCGCAGCGATGAGCCGTTTCACGTAAAGCTGGAGGCGTTCTACCACCTGACGGCAAACATCAGTTATCCGCTGATGATCGTGCTCTCCACGCTGCTGATGCCGGCCATGATCATCCGCTTTTATCAGGGATGGTTTCAGATGCTGTTAATCGACGTCCCGCTGTTCATGGCGTCAACGTTTTCTATTTCTTCCTTCTACCTGGTTTCTCAGAGGGAGCTTTTTCCGGGTAAATGGTACAAGACATTTTTGTATCTGCCATTCCTGATGGCTTTGGGAATTGGGTTGACGATCACCAATAGCAGGGCGGTGCTGGAAGCGCTCTTTGGAATCAAGACCGCCTTCAAGCGCACGCCGAAATACCGCATCGAAAAGCGCGGTCAGCTTCCGCAAGCCGGCAAGTATCGCAAGCGCCTGGGCATTGTGCCCTGGATTGAGCTGCTGATCGGCAGCTACTTTGCCTTGACCATCTGGTATGCCATCACGAACGAGAATTACTTTACAGTGCCGTTCCTGCTTCTCTTCGTTCTTGGCTATTGGTACACAGGTCTAATGTCCCTGATGGAAGGTAGATTCGAACGCTTCCGTATCGGCGCCAACGCCGACGAATCATCGCCCAAGCCCTTTCCAGTCGGCGTTTAGAGGTCTCTCACGCGGGAGAATAACGCTCGGCGCATAGAACCGCAGGTCCCTCCACTACGCCTTCGCTCCGGTCGGGATGACAATTCTGTAGTACCCGCGAGAGCTTCAGCGAGGAATTCTCGACCCCGCAACAGAATTGTCATCCCGAGAGCCTGTGACTTTATTGGGTTTCGCGAAAAAACCGATGCTGAAAACAAAAAACTTAGGTGCCTCCAAAAGCCCGAAAAATCAATAAAGTCACAGGCTCCGACCGGAGCGAAAGCGTAGTGGAGGGACCTGCGGTTCTTGCCCTCAGTATGCACACCGGGTCTTCTGCCCTTCAAACGCAAGGAGGGTTCAGCAGCCTCTTACCAGCGAAATCCAAACGTCACCGGAAACATACCGACCGTGCCAGTTCCAATACCGCTCGCAGAGCTCTTCGGAGAGTCCACCCAGACATAGCGCGCCTCGGCATACAACTTCAACTTACCGTCCGCATTGGGTTTGAACGTAACCCCGGTGCCGATGTTCAAGCCGCCCTGGTTGCTGGAAAAGTGGCTCAGCGTTACATTTTCGTAAACCGGATAACAGCCGTAGAAATAGCTGCAGTAGTCCCCAGCGTAGACCGGCTCGGTAAAGGTCGTGAGCTTGCGATAAAAGCCGCCGCCGCCAGTTACGTAACCGCCAATGTGTCCACTGGTCTTGTAGTAAATAACCGGGTCAAGGGTCAACGACCACACATGTACGTTGCCATCCGGCTCGCCTATGTTGGTCAGCGTGTTTTGCGGAATATTGGCCCCGTTGAAGTTGTACTCGGCAAGCACCCCGATGCGGTCGTTAAACATCCAACCGCCGCCCAGAATGACGCCATAGCCGACGCTCTGCCACGTGCCTGTATTCCCCGACGGGACATTAAAACCGCCGCCCGCCTCGATCGCCAGATGATCGGTAAGAGAATCGTTATGGTGAGTATGGTAGGTCTGCCTTTGATACCCCCCCTGGTTGGGATATTGATCCTGCAACGCGGCTTCAAATGCTGCATGATTCTCTGCGCTGGAACTTATTTGCGCAAATCCAGCAGGAACCAGGAAGCACGAGGAAAGGGCGGACACGATCACTGCGAACCGAGCGAAACAACCGGGACCCGACAACATCTTGTAATCACCCTTGAGAAGTAGGATTTTCGAAAAGACCCCAAGACGGGTTCTTTTTCTATTAACACGTACCTGACGATTTTGACGCGTGGAGGGATGCATTCGATGGCCTCGGCCCTCAAAAATAGCGCTTAAACTGCCTCTTGGAGCCATAATTCAAGGAAAAGGCCCCTACCTGCGGTAGGGGCCTTGGTGTGAAGGGACTAGTGGATGTCGAACTGCTCAGGATGCAGGGTGGGATCGCTCTTCACGATAATCGTCTTACCGCTCATTTCCTCAAGCTCGTTGAGCCAGCGAGCGTTGCCCAGCTTGAGCGTTTTAACGACTTCAGGGTGCACACGAAGCAAGACGTCCTGGCGCTCCAGGTGGCTCTGCATCTTGCGCATTTCGATGTAGATTTCGTTGCAGACTGTGGTCGGGCTCTTGACCATGCCGGTACCCGCGCAAATCGCACACTGGGTACTCAGCGTACGTTCCAGGGACTGCTTTACACGCTTACGGGTAATCGCGACCAGACCGAAATCATTAAACTGAAGTACCTTCGAAGGCGCACGATCTGACTTGAGTTCTTCTTCTAAAGCCTGCATCACCTTGTTCCGGTTCTTGCGCTCATCCATGTCGATGAAGTCGATCACGATAATGCCGCCCAGGTCACGCAGGCGAATCTGGCGAACGATCTCGGGGATGGCGTCAAGATTGGTCTTGAGGATGGTGTCCTCCAGGCGCGCAGTCTTGCCTACGTACTTGCCGGTGTTGATGTCGATCGCCACCAGGGCTTCGGTTTGATTGATCACAATCGAACCACCGGACTTGAGCCAGACTTTCGACTTAAGCGCCTTGGAAATCTCATCCTGAATACCGAACTGCTCAAAGAGCGGCGTTTCTTTGGTGTAAAGCTTCACCCGCCGCACCAGCGAAGGCTGAAAACGATTCAGGAAGCGAACAATGCGCTCGTACTCTGCCTCGGTATCAACCCAGATGGTGGAGAAGTTATCACTCACCTGGTCACGCAGAATGCGCTCCACCAGGTTGAGGTCGTGATAAATAAGTGCCGGCGCCTTGGCCGTATCAGAACGCTGTTTGATCTCAGTCCAGAGGCTGATCAGGAAGCGAATATCCGCGCGCAGGTCATCTTCGCTGGCTCCATCGGCCGCTGTGCGGACAATAAAGCCACCACTGACGGTTCCCTTTTCGCTGATCAGAATCCGCTTCAGGCGCTGGCGTTCCTCGTCAGAGGAAATCTTCCGCGATACCCCCACGTGATTTACGGTCGGCATGAAAACCAGGAAACGGCCCGGAAGCGCGATGTGGCTTGTGATGCGCGCACCTTTCTTCGCAATCGGCTCCTTGGCAATCTGCACCAGGATTTCCTGCCCCTGCTTCAACAGCTCACTGATGATTGGGAGGTCGCTGGTTTGCGCATTCTGGCGGCGGCCATTGTGGCGGCGGCGGCCGTCATTGCGCTGCCCACGCCCACCACGACGCTGATCATCACGGGGACGGCGAGCCGGCTGCCCGGCCACGGCTGCTACCTGCCCTTCTTCGGATTCTGCTTCCTCTGCTCCGTCGGCGAACTTTTCCTCCAGCTCATCTTCCGCTTCTTCTTCCTCCACCATCAGGCCGGAAGCGTCGCTGTCAGTACGCTGGTCGATGTGAGCGTCGCGCACCATATCGCTGATTGCGCTGCCCACGGAGACTTCCTGATCGAGCGTCTCTTCTTCCAACTCCTGCAGGTCGTGGTCTTCGCTCTCGACGTAAAGCGGAGTAAAGTCGTACTCCTCTTCGTCGGTAACCTCTTCCTCTTCCACCAGCCCGGTCACCGGCGATCCGTCTTCCAGATCGTCATCTAACTCGTCGAACTCCGTCTCCGGTTCGATCAACCCACGGCTGGGAGCAGCCAATGCTGCAGGCTCATGGCTGCTAGCCTCAGGACGAAGATCGTCAGGTTGAGGTAGGTCCACCTCGGCTTCAACCTCGGGCTCCTCTTCTTCCAAAACGCTGGACCCAGCGGAAGGAAAGCGGAATTCACTGGGTGCCGAAGGATCAACCCGGTACGATGCAGAGGCTTCCTCAGGCTCAAACTCAACTGCAGCGAGTGGCTCGCTGGCAATGGCGGCCTGAATTTCTACTTCCGGTTCGGTCACGGGCTCGGCTTCAGGAAGCGCCGGTTCGGGGACAGTGACTTCTTCATAGGCCGCAGCTTCATAGGCCGCAGGTTCATAGGCCGCAGCTTCGTGTACCACAGGGAATTCCTGCTCTGGAACCGGGGTGGCTTCCTGCTGCCCGACGGGTTCAACGACTTCCTCCACTTCATGCGCGAAAGCAGCGGGGGTCTCGGCGGCAGAACCGCGATAGCGGGAGATCGACTCTCCTGGGAGCAGCCCGTCTCCATTCCATTCAATGGGCGTCTCAATCAGCGTGGAAGGCTTGGCAAGGATGACGTTGGCCTTGGGCTGCGGAGCGGTCGGAGCCGGGGTCCGGGGAGCGGCTTGACCGCCGTATTTGGAAAGCGATTCGCCGGGAAGAGCAAACGGGACGGACGGACGCTTGTCCTCAGTATCGGGTTCGACAGTGGGCTCAAACGATCTTGGAGCTTCAACCCGGGGCTGAGCACTCCGCTCCTGATTGGCCTGCTGCCCGCCCCCACCTTGGGGTGGCCGAAAGCCCTTACGGCGGCCGCGGCGGCCACGCCACCGCCGGGTGCCATCCTCAAACTCCCCCCCAGGCGCCTGGCCGCCGGATGAGCTTCCACCTACCGGGGCACCATTGCGCCCTGGAGCAGATTCTTCTTCTGGATTTGCCGTTTGAGCCGGCCGGGGTGACCGATTTTGGGAGTCACGTGGCTGACTCGACCGGGCCTCTTCGCCATTGCCTGGAATGCGTTCAAAGTCAGAGGAGTCTTCCTGCTCCTCCATGAAGTCGGTTACGTAGAGAAACGCATCCCGTTCTAATCCCAGATCGACAAATGCGGATTGCATCCCGGGAAGCACCCGGGTAACGCGACCTTTGTAAATAGAGCCGGCGAGGGTGTACTCGTTTTCCCGCTCGTAATAAACCTCTGTGAGTTGGTCGTCTTCGAGGATGGCCAGACGCGTCTCATGCGGCGTACTGGAAATACAAATTTCTTTTGACATGCTGCCTCTCCTGTCCGCAGGTCTAAAAACCTGTCGGACGGCCGACGCGGCAGATCGGAGGGGAGTTGCTTATCCCACTCCCGGGATGCAGGGAAGGATTAGGTTAGCGAGAAAGCCTGGGCAAAGGCGCGTGATCCATGGGGCGGAATCCAGCGAAAATTCTTTGTACGGGGATACCGGCGCACAGCCATAACCAGAGACGGCCGCTGTGCTGCCTGGCGTTCCAGGGCTGTCCGGACGCAAAGAGTCGGTGACCGCTTCAGCCTTGTTGTTAGGCGGGGTCGTTACCCTTCTTTGCGTGCTCATTCCTAATCCTGCCCGGCCCCGGTGATTCACCTGGCCGGCGTATCTAAAGTACTGAAAAAAATTGGTTGACACTGGTCTAATTCACAAAACGGCTCATGCGAACATTCATCACCATGCCCAGAGCCAGAAACGAAAACAATACTGAGGATCCCCCGTAACTCATTAACGGTAAGGGAATTCCTGTAACCGGCATGAACCCGATGACCATTCCGACGTTAACTGCAATCTGAAAGATGAGTACAGCGACCACGCCCATGATCAGGAACGTACCGGATATATCCGCAGCTGTTTGAGCATTTTGAATCAAACGCGTCAATATAAGGAAGTATATCAGGAGAACAAACACGGCGCCGACGAACCCATGCTCCTCGCAGAAAGCGGCAAAGATGAAGTCTGTATAGGGAATGGGCAGAAAATCCCCCTGGGTTTGCGTCCCCTTCGTCGCTCCCCGGCCCCATACGCCTCCGTCGCCTACTGCGATCAGCGACTGCTTTACCTGGTAACCGCTGCCTTTGGGATCGGTGTCTGGATTCAGGAAGCTGGTCAGCCGCTGCTTCTGGTAAGGCTTCAGCACCTTGGCCCAGACGGGAACCACCAGCACGAGACCGGAAATGACCAGGATCAGGCCTTTCTTCCATTCCAGGCCTCCCAAAAACAACCCGACGATCAGCACTGGGATGTAGGTGAGCGATGTTCCCAGGTCCGGTTGCTTGAGCACCAGCAGCATGGGCAGGCCAACAAGCAGGAAAGCCTTGAAGATATCGCTCCAGGTAAGCTCTCTTCCCGCCAGGCTGGAGAAATATCGAGCCACGGCCACAATCAGCACCAGTTTCACCCATTCGGATGGCTGGAAATGGACCCCGCCAGGAAGCTTGATCCAGCGCCGCGCGCCCAAGACCTTGGTGCCGACGGCCAACACCGCTATCAGCGAGACCAGGCAGAAACCGTAGATCCAGGGTATCGCCTCCAGTAAACGGTGATAATTGATTATCGAAAAGATAAACATGGCCGCCAGGCCGCCAATCAGCCAAAAGACCTGCTTGGTCTCAAAGCCGACAAACTTGGTGTGCAGGGTTGCGCTGTAGATCTCGAAGATGCTGATGATCGACAGCAGCAGCACCAGGCCCAGGAGCAGCCAGTCGAAATCGCGAAATGAAATAAATCGGCGCAAGATGCTCCTCTCTTCTTAGTGCTGCACCGCAGCTACCGGAACTTCAAAGTGTCCGCCGTGCAGCTTGGGCTCGGGTTCCTTCACGGCCGCGGTGGTCACCTTTGCCGGGGCTGCCTCGTTCTCGGGCCGCTCCGACCAAACTGCACCTACCTCGACCTTGGAAGGCGCTTTCGCTTCTTCCAGGTTGTTATCCAGCCGGCGCTGCTTGTCCACGAAGGCTTCAATGACACGCGCAGCCAGCGGTGCAGACGCCTCTGCTCCCCAGCCACCGTGTTCCACCAGCACCACCACCGCGATATCCGGATTGCGGCGCGGGGCGATTCCGACAAACCAGGCGTTGGCGCGCTCGGCGCCAGTGCCAAGACTCTTCATTCCGGCACTGTGGTTCACCACCTGCGCCGTGCCTGTCTTGCCGGCAAAGTCGATATTTGCCAAATGAGACGCCACCGCCGTACCGCTGTTGGTCGTGAGCGCCATGCCCTCGGTGATGGTCTCCCATATTGCAGGACTGATCGGTATCGTCACGTCGCCGCTGCCCGGATACGAGTCATAGACTGCCTGGCGAAAATCTGCCGGTAACTGATCGGGCTCGACTACGTGGGGTCGCTTGAGGACGCCGCCAGAAGCAATTCCGGCGATCGCCCGCACCAACTGGATCGGGCTGATGGCAACTGCTCCTTGCCCGATACCTACGGAGATCACTTCGCCCGCATACCATTTCTCGTGGAAGGTCTTCATCTTCCATTCTTCCGAGGGCATGGTGCCGCTTACTTCCCCGGGTAGGTCGATGCCCGTCTTTTGCCCTATGCCCACTTTGTGGGCCCAATAGGCAATCTTCTCAATGCCCAGCCGTTCGGCGAGCGTGTAGTAGTACGTATCGCAAGAAAGAGGGATGGCGTGCAGAATGTCGACTGGGCCGTGGCGCTTATCGCAAGCAAAGAAGCGTCCGTAGAACGTGGCGCCACCAGTGCAGTTCACCTTCAAATCCTGCGCAACATTGTTCTCCAGACCAGCCAGCGACATTATGATCTTGAAGGTGGATCCCGGCGCCAACTGAGCCTGGATCACCTTATCCAGCAGAGGATGCCGGGGATCGGTAATGAGTTTATTCCACTCATCGCGGGAGACGCGCACGGAGAAGTCATTAGGGTCAAAGCTGGGCCGGGACACCAAAGCCAGGACCGAGCCGGTATGAGGGTCGATGGCGACGATGGCCCCATTACGATCGCCCATGGCGACTTCGGCAGCGCGCTGGATATCCAGATCGATCGTTAATTTGAGGCCCTGGCCGGGTACCGCCGGTTCGCGGCCGAGTATCCCTACCTCCCTGCCATGACTGTCCACAATGATGTCTTGTGAGCCATCCGTGCCGCGGAGCAGCTGATCGTAGGACTGCTCGACACCCGATTTGCCGACCACGTCGCCAGGCTCGTAGTACGCATAGCGCGGATCGTTCAGCATATCGTCGCTCACCTCACCGACATAGCCGATCAGGTTTGCGGCAAAGCCATTGCGGGGGTAAAGCCGGCGCTGTTCATCGATGGTTTCCAGTTCCGGCAGCTCGTCGCGATGAGCCTCGATGAACTCCACCTCGTCCGGAGTGATGTCCTGCTTGAGCGGAATGGGCTCATACTTGGGTGCGAGCGCGTAATGCGCCAGCGTGCTTTCCAGCTGCTCGGTGGTCATGTGCAGCCCCCGCGAAATGAGCGGGAAATCAACCCGCAGATCCCGGCCCGGCTCACGGATCAAAAAGCAGGAGACCGAGGGGTAGTTGTCGACCAGCAGGCGTCCTTCACGGTCAAACAGCTTGCCCCGCGGTGCCAGGATGGGCACTTTGCGGATACGGTTCTGCTCCGCCAGGGTACGGTAGTTTTGCGCGCCCACCACTTGCAATCGCCACAAGCCGGAGAGCAGCACCAGAAGCACGGCCACGATCACATACTGCACGATCGTGAGCTTGTAGGCCGGTAATCTCTCTTCCTTATTGATGAGCACGTAGTCCATTTCTTTACTGTGACTGTTTTGCCGCCATTTTGGTGCTAATTCTTTTAATCCCGAGGCCGGACGCGATCCAGGATATCGAAGAAGAACACGCCCACAATCGAGTTAATCACTGCTTTGATTGCTTCATGCAGCCAGTTGGTCGTGACGTGGAAGGCCAGCATGTGATGCGTAATGAACAGGTAGATCCCGATATTCATCAAAGTGAATGCGAAGTTGATCAACAGCCGGGTTCCGGGGTTCTCCACGTCAATCTTGACCCCCAGCGACGCGGCACAAAAACCCACCACACATTGGGAGATTCCGTTCATACCCAGGGGGTGGCTGGTAAGCGCATCTTGAACCAACCCGATGACCGCTCCAGTGATGGTGCCCGCGATCGGGTTCCGCCAACCCACGGAAAAGTAGATGGTGACCAACAGGGGCAGATCGAGAATGTCGAACTTGGGAATAAAACGAGGGATCAGGACCTGGAGGAAGATCGCCACCAGCGGGACCAGGATCACTACGATGAGCGGGTAACGCTGCACATCCAGTTCCCGACGCGCCAGTGATGCCGACATTGCCATGCGAATCTTTCTCCTCTTACCGACTCAACTTCAAATCTACTGAGGCTGGGGCCCATTCCCAGTGGTCGCGGGTGGTTCCGTAGCGGGTGGTTCCGTAGTGGACTCAGGTTGGGGCACTGCTGCCTTGGGCGTCTTCGGTTTAGCCGGATCGCCAGGCACCGCCGGATTGGTTGCAGAATGCTTAGGCTTTACCGGAGTTCCCGTGTCTGCCTTATCTCCATCCCCAGCCGAGGTCTTGGTCGGCTGGACCTTGGCCTCATCTGGTGA
>CAWGYP010000016.1:0-19433 GCA_963826875.1 uncultured Acidobacteriaceae bacterium
AGCAGGCCAGTAGATACTTGTCGCCGGCATCGGATACCTACCGCCTCAATTGTTCTACTCGTGATTTTTCCAGAGAGCACTACCTCCGATCGCTCGGTAAGGCGGCTTCAGCGTCAGGAACAGATTCGGACAGGAGGGCCGTGGACGAGCCTTTCGGATGTATGCCAGGATGGCATCACCCACTTCATGCTGCAGAGGATCCTTCTGTGCGCCTCCGCGCTTGGAGTGGTTCACCGTGAACGTCTCCGAGCACCAGTCGAAGTCACTCAACAGCAGACGCGATATCTTCCCCGCTGCACAACCCGTAAACCGCCAGGAGGCACAAGACAGCACCTGTCTACTCGGAGGAAAGCATGATCGGAATGAAATCAGGGCTTACTGTCCAGAATTTTACCGATTTCGTTTCTGAGAGAGTTCGCCGCCTCCTGATCCGGAACTTTTCCGTGGGTGCGCCATCGGATTCTGCCCGCTGAATCGACCAGGAGTATGTAGGCGTCATTCGGGTCGGAAAAGTCCGCTAACTTCTTCCAGACATCTTCGTCTTGATAGAGAACAACAAATGTGTCCTGTTCATTTTGTGGAATGTTTCCGCGCATACTGTGCCGGATCATACCGCGAACCATTTTGGGAGCATCCTGCAACTCCGCTACGCTATAAATTTGCACGTTGCTGTTTGTAGTGAACTCTTGTCTCAACTGTTTGCCCCATCGACCGGAGGAGTCCCCGCCTGCGCGACTGAATCCGACTATGAAGACTGCGGGATGCCCAGTGGCTGCGTCCGGCAACACGATCTTCTTGCCGGAGAGGGTCTCAGCTTCGGTGTGCGGAATGACTTGGGCAGAGAGACTCGCGGCCACCAACAGCATAACCGGGAACGCGAGATAGCTCTTCAAAACAATTCCTCTTTCTCCCTGAAAACCGGGCTAAGGCCACGACACAAAGGCTAGGATCAACACATCGGACAGATAGTATTTTATCCCCGTGTCCTCGTGGTTTGACATTTTGGAACCTCTGCAGCCCAGGCGGCTAAAAAGCAACGCTTGCACGTTGATGTAACCTTGTCACCATTGTTCTGGTTCTACATAAGAAGCCTTCGGCCGGATCTCTATTCCTGAAAGGGGAATCCCAAGCATAAGGAAACTTAGATTGGTTTTCAGCCTCCGCCTATTTTTCCAAGTCCTATTCCGATGATGTAGGTCACCACTCCTTCCAGAGCGCCGATCCAGGTCATCTCGAAGCCACTCGCCCACCAAGACCGGATCGTGATAAGAGATTTAGCGGCTCCGACAGCGAAGTGTGCGAGCAGAGAGACAATCGCAGCGACAATGACTGCTGGAATACCCGTCATAAAGAAGAACGGAATGATGGGAATGAATGCCCCGACTGCCGTCGACAACGCGCCGGAGACAGCCGATACCCAGGGTTTGCTCAATCCCTCCTCCGTGGTGCTCATGCGCTCACGAGCGAGTGCGCGGATCAATTGCTCTTTGTCTCTGGCCAGATGTTCGACAAAGCGCTCTGCGTCCTCTTCAGGAAGGCCGCGAATTTGATAGCTGAGCGATAACACTTCCCGCGCTTCGGATTCATTATCCTCGACCGCTTCCTTTTCTCGCGCAAACTCAGCCTCGTAGATTTCCCGTTCGCTCTTGGCAGCGAGATACGCTCCGGAACCCATCGACAAGGCACTTGCTACCATACCGGCGAGGCCGGCGATCAGGACAAAGTGACTATTGCCCAAAGTCGCGCCGGACACCCCGGAGACGATGCCAAAGATCGAACCGAGACCGTCATTGACCCCATAAATAGCGTCGCCTACCCAGCTTGCAGCCTGTGAGTGTCCTTTGTCGCGTGCCGCAACAAGCTCATCGAGGGCTGCCTGAGCCTGCTCCGGAGGCACCGCTGGAAGTGCCCCGCGAGAGCGGATCAGGTTTCCCAGGGTTACGTAATGGTCACGCTCATCCGCGATCACCTCCTCCAGAATGGCAATGCTCGGTTCGTCACCGAGCGCTTTGAGCTGCCTGCCATACTTCGCGATGTCCCGGCCCTCATCAATCTCCAGTCGGCGGAGTGCCAAGTCAGGTCCGCCGACTCGGTTCGCCAGCTTCCCGGCTTGACCTGCCGGGTTGCCGTTGTACTGGGGCTCTATCCCGCCCAGCGCCTTAATGCGCCCAGCCCAGAGGTCTGCGTGGTGCTTCTCTGCCCTTGCGAGGCTACGCAATGCGTTGCGGCGGAGTGGATCCCTCTCGTTCTTGGCGAGTGCCGAGTAGGTGGAAAAGCCCTCCATCTCGGCTTGCCAGTTTTCGTTTAGGGCTGCTAGTAGTCGTTTGTTATCCGATGGGGTCATGGTCTCTCCATTCAAAATGCTTAACTGATTTACTCAACCGTTCAGTCCGGTCTCAATCGAAGGCCCTGCCTGCAATCAGTTTGACAATCAGATGGCCCATCCCGGCAATCGGGCCAACTCGGACGCCGATGTGAATCTCCGCAAATCAAGACGCGGCCAATAGTGCCCATTCAGAGTCTGCAACCATTACGGAGGCCCGCCAGGACTTCCCTTCGGGATGAGGAAAGAAAGCACCACAAACCCCAGTCGTAGGACGATCTTCGCCCCTTTCAGCTTCATTTTGGGGCTCCTCTGCGGGCCACACGTGCTGGGTCTGCTCATTAAAAGACCAGCGACCGATTTGCATCATCAGTCTTAATCGCTTAAGAGATGCTGTCAAGCGCGTGCAAGAATCATTTGCGATTCCCCTTCGGGCGCCGCTTCAGTGAAAACCTAATGCGCCTTTCTAGGGAAACTGATTACAGACTTGATTGCTCGTCGGTCACCAACTAATTGCCAGCTGATCTCGACTGGCGAGAACAGGGCAATGCACTCGTTCAAACGCGCTTGTCGTCAATTGGACGAATCGTTTTTCGGCCAATTGCACAAGGCATAGATCGCACTGAATAGCTCGATGCATGCATCGGGCTGTTCTCAAAATTTGACGCATAGAAAGGGCGGGAGTGCCCAAACCTCATCCCCCAATCGTCTACGCCAAGTTCCTCCGGTTGAACCGTTTCAGCATGCTCTCTAAACACTTATTACTGCAGCGGTCGCGTGATGTACATCACAGAACTGTTGGACGCGACCGGTCTAGGCTTAGCTTGAAGGGAGAATGTCATGATGAGGATCGCGAATGATCACGCCACACATAATGAGGATCTGCGCACCGCCGTCCTGCGCGAAATCGAATGGCGACCCGACATTCACTCGCAGGACATCAATGTCAAGGTATCGGGTTCTGCCGTTGCGCTTACCGGATTCGTCCGTACGCTTGCCGAAAAGAAGAGTGCGGAGAAGGCCGCGAAATCTGTCCGCGGAGTTATCTCCATTGCCAACGATATCGACGTGCTACCAAGCGCGCTTACGGACCCAGAGATTGCCCGCGACGTTCAGCATGTTCTCAGGTCTCACGTTATGATTCCAGAGACGAAGATCACCGCAACCGTGCGTGGGGGCATCGTTACTTTGGAAGGTACTGTCGAGTGGAACTATCAGAAAACGTCTGGGGTTGACGCGGCCGAGACTGTTCGGGGTGTCCTGGGTGTTTGCAATTTAATCGCAGTTAAGCCACGAGTATCACCCGCCTCCGTCAAGGATGAAATCGACGCTGCGCTTCGCAGAAGTGCAGCGCTTGATGCAAAAAACATCTACGTTTCCGCACATGGAGGCACAGTTGAGTTGTCGGGAAGAGTCCATTCCTTTTCGGAACGCGAAGAGGCCGAAGGTGCGGCTTGGGCTGCTCCGGGAATCGAGTCCGTAGTAAACCTCATTCAGGTCGTCTACTGACACTGCTTGCATCGGATGAGTTCCCGGCGCAACAGGTTAGGGGCCGCAGGAACTTTACGAAGAATTGCCGTGATGGGCCATTGCTTCAATCCGGAGTGCAATGAGGAACGACGTTATCTGCGGCTAGGGTCGGTCTATCAATGGGAAACTGGCCTTGGGCGAGAGTAAGCCAGCTTCCAATGATGATGGGCAACCTTTGCTCGTACCGGGCAGCTCAAAGAGACACAGTGTCCGAAACTATTCCCGAATCAGGAGAGGACTTAGGGGAGTGGTGGAAGAATGTGACAGTTCCTCCCGACCTGCTTCATTGATTTGCGGTCGCCCGATAAGCGGCTGAGTGAGCTTCCTTCCTATCAAAAGGGCTCGTTAACCTGATTCCGAGCTTCTACTGCGCGCTGGCTGGCGGCGACAGGGAGCGAATATAGGCAACAATTGCGTTCATGTCCTTACCATTCATGTTGGTAAGGGGCATGCCGCCTTGTTGCATTCGCTTGCTGTGATGGCGCAGCAGATCTTCCAGCGTTGTCGCGGGAAGGATGGACGCCGTTCCAGCTAAGCCGGGGGCTGCGACCGTTCCCTGCAGGCCGCCCACGCCGTGGCAGGTCTCACACCGGTTGTGCTGGAAGATCTCCTTACCGCGCAAAGCCTCTGGGCTCAGCGGAGGCCGCGGCGCCTGGGCAATCGCGGAGGACGTCGCAGGAACCCCGCTCGCCGGATTTGCGAAAGAAGACCCTGCCGCGGGATGCACTCCCTGGCTCGCGGTGGTTGCGGATCCTTGAGGGTTAGAGCTGAGCCCGGATAGATACGAGACCAGCAATTGCAGATGCGCATCGTCCACGTTCACAGCGGGCATGCCTCCGTCGCGCATTCTCTTGGCAGGATGACGCAGCAGGTTGGTAAGTTGAGGCTCGGGGAATCGGCCACCCACTCCGATGAGCGACGGTGCGAAGCGTGTCCCTTCGGCGCTCGGCCCATGACACGCCGCACAGCCGTTGGCCACAAATACGGCCCGGCCGCCCGCAGTATTTGCCGCCGCCGCCGCTACACTCGGCGCCGCCATCGGAGTTGCCGTTGTGGCGGCGTTGGATGGAGACGGCGCAGGGGCTGGGGCGCTCGCTATTTCGGGAGCGCTGGGCGCAAGAAGTTCGGCCTGTTGCTGCGCAACCGCCGGGCTCGCCGGGGACAAAGATCGCAGATAGGCGATCACAGATTTTTCCTGCTCCGGCGTAGCGACCAGCGGAGACATGCCTCCCGCACGCATTTTTCCGTTTGGATTGCGTAACAGCCCTGCCAGTTCAGTATCCGGCAGATTAGCAACAAGGGCGGCCAGCGCCGGGGCGCGTGCGGTTCCCGCTCCAGCCACGCCATGACAAGCCGAACACGCGTGCGTTTCGAAGATTTCATGCCCCGCTGCAATGGAAACAGCGACTGTTGCTGTGGTTGGCGAAACGCCCGGCTTGACGGCACGCAGCGGCGGCGGAGCGGTATGCGGCTGGGCAGTGTGCGTCGCAGGCACGTTTGCAGCGCTCGTCCCCAGCGCTCCCAGGTAGCTCACCAGGGCTGACATGTCGGTTGCCGATAGGTCGACTGCCGGCATAGCGCCGGCGCGCATTTTAGCATTCGGGTCGCGCAACAAGCTGGGTAACAGATCCGACGGATATTTGTTGGTAACGCCAACCAGGCTCGGGCCTGCGGGCGTACCCGTTCCATTCTCTCCATGGCATCCCGAACATCCGTTGGCGCCAAAGATTCCCTTGCCCAGGGCAATCGAAGGCTCAACCGGGCCGGTCGCTACCTCTACCGGCCCAGCTCCCCCTGGAGTTTCGACATAGGGTTCAAAGGGCGCTTGACTGTACGCCTTTTCCTGGTGATCCTGGAGCGCGATCTGGGCGGCGCTGGTAGGGTCGCGGGCGTCATCCAGGCGGCTTTTGATGCCGAGGAAGATTGCGCCAACCAGGACAATAGCCACCGCGAGAACGGGAATCGGCCTGCGCCAGGGTCTGCGCTCCAGACTTCGATCCAGAAACGGCAGCAGAAAGAACAGCAGAGCGAGGATGCCGGGAACCACGACGATGGCAAATACCACCGTTTTACCCTGCCAGAACTTGAGCCACTCAAACATCGACAGGTAGTACCACTCGGGGCGGGGAAGAAACTGCGTATCCGCGGGATTGGCGACCGGGCCAAGCGCCACCGGATGAAAATAGGCCAGGATGCCAAGGCCGATCATGAGCAGCAGGGCAAAGGCCATGTCCATGATCACCTGTCGGGGATAGAAACCCTCCGCCGGCAGCTTGGGATGGACTGGATCTTCTTCGATCGGTCCGGCGGGGCCTGCCTTGCGGAACAGCGCAATATGCACTCCAATGAATAAGAAAATCGCCGCGGGGATGAGGAAGAGGTGGGCCACATAGAACCGCGACAGAGTAAGGGTTCCGAGAGCGTCGCCACCGCGAAGCAGGCGAGTCAGCCATTCCCCGATGAGAGGGATCTCGCCCACGATATTGGTGCCCACAGCCGTCGCAAAGTAGGCCTTCTGATCCCAGGGAAGCAGGTAGCCGGTGAAGCCCATCGCCAGAACAAGAAAGGAAAGCAGTGCCCCGGAAATCCAGAGCAGTTCTCGCCGCCCTTTAAACGACCCCCAGAGAAAAGTCTGCAGGAAGTGCAGGGCGAGCACAATGATCATCGCGCTCGAGCCGTAGTAGTGCAGGCTGCGCAGGAACGCCCCTGCGGCCACCTGCTTGGTGATATAGGCAACGCTGGTGTGCGCCGTCTCGGCTGAGGGAACATAGTAAAGCGCAAGGGCGATACCGGTAATGACCTGAGAGATAAAGATGAAGAGCAGTCCGGAACCGAAGACGTAGGCCAGGCGTGCACCGCCGGGGATGGGCTCATCCAGCGATGCCTGCATGATGCTTCCCAGACCGGTACGCTTGTTAAACCAACTATAGATGCGGGTTGGCAGGCTTTTCGCTTGCGTGCTGTCGGCCTTTACTGGATCTTTCGGTTGCATATCTAGCTCAATTTTTCCTGGTTGGGAACATTCGATCGAAAATACTCGAAATGGACCATCAACTTGCCCTCGTCCACCTTATGCGGCAGCGCATCCATACCGCGGGGCGGGGGACCGGAGACGAGGGTCCCATCCGGGGCAAAGTGTCCCCCATGGCAGGGGCAGACAAATTCCTCCTGCGCGTGTTGCCACGAGACGCTGCACCCAAGATGAGGACAGATGGCGGAGAGAACCTTCAATTGACCATCTTTCCCCTTGGTCACATACACTGACTGTGACGAGACCACTTCACGCCAGCCATCCCGCTGCTTGAAGTCGATGGTCTTAAGTGCCGGCACTGCAAGATTGGCGAACTCTTCGGTTGAACCGGCCTCAGACCAACCACTCTGACTGGCCTTTGCGTACAGGGGATAAAACGCGTAGCGAAGAACCGGGATTGCGAGAAGCGCACCCATACCCGCGGTTCCAATACCAAGAAGAACTCCGAAGAATGACCGGCGGTTGATGGCCGCGGACTCTCCTGAGAGCTTTTGCGGATCGAGGGCTTGGCGGTCTTCCATCAGATCTCCTAGAAATTTACCCAGAGGGCAACGTAGACAGTGTTGTTGTCAGAGGCATTGCGATTGGCTCCGTCGTAGTTGGTGCTGGCGCCGTTGAACTTGTAATATCCGGTATAGGCGACGGAAAGGTCGATGTTCTGCACCGGCCAGTAACTGCCCTGGAAGATGTAGCCGGCGGTGTTTGGACTGCCGTTGTTGCTGCCGGTAACTGCAGCCGGTGCATACAAGAGCGGGTCGGCATTTCCGGTGGTCCCGAAGAGGGCGCCGGTTGCGGCGAACTTGCTGGCCCAGTGGTAGGTGCTGTCAAGTTTCCAGGTATTCAGATGATTGTTCTTGAAAGAGGCTGTTCCCGCAGCCAAGGCGCCTGCCAGATCAGAAGACTCATGGATGTAAGTTCCATGAGCGTCGAGCAGGTTTGCCCCGAAGGGATGCTCATATTGAAAGTCGAAAGAGGGGTCGACATAATGATCCTCCGGTCCGCTGATCGCCGCCGGATGGGAATCGAGCACAATGCCGTAGCTTCCAAGCATGAAGTAGTTATCGCCTACGCTTTGCTGCCATGCCGCACGCCAATAGGGAGCAACCGCACTGATGTTGTATGGGTAACCGGTTCCGGTGACGGGCGACGGGCCCCCGGCATGCTCCGAACGGTAGAGTGTTACGTCGGTATAGAGATGCCCGGCGAACATGCTATAAGCGCCGACCCCGGCAACATCCTGCCCCAGTGCTCCATTAATGACAGGCGAAGCGATGGGACTTACGCCGGATGCGCTCGAAATCCAGGGATAGCCCCAGGCCGGTGAGCTGTTCCACAGATCCTCTACGCTGGGGTTGTTGTTCAACGTGACCCCATAGAACAGGTCATGGCCGCCCAGCTTGGCCTGGTTGGCATAGCGCAAATCCGTGTTGTCCATACTGAAGTGGTCATCCGTATGGGTGTAAGTCACCTGGGCTAACCCACCGAAGTGCGATGCGTAGCCGCCAGCCAGAAAAATGCTCAACTGCTGGGGGAAGCCGGCTGCGCCATTCTGTGACATAGGCTGATCCGCCTGAAAGGCGGTGTCAGACAGCAATATCAGGAGAGAGAGCGGGATGTATTTAGAAAGCAGCAGGTCCTTCGAGTTTCCCACTTTGTCTTTGTCCGTCATATCGGTCAAAACATAGCCCTTAAGCTTGAAGTTGCGTCCGAACGCAGTCAGCTCGGGAGGGTTAGTGTGACAGACATTGCAGGAGAGGCCGGTTTGACGCGCAAAGCTGGGTACAGCGCAGGCCTCTCCCGCGCTCAGCAGGCAAAGTACACCAAAGGTTAATTGAGTTCTAAGCAGCATTCCTGTCCTCAGGTTTCTTGCAGGTTCTTTCAAACCCAACCATCCGCAAGGCGGATGAATAACGCAGGCCGCACTACACCAGTGGTATACGCAATATCGACAAAATCGGTCACTTATTGTGTTGCTTGCCAGATTCTAGGCGGTCACAACGGTGGAATCTGTTCACTATTGCTCACCTGGAGCGGCGGCTGGCCGTCGATGCACCGAACCTTTTCCATCCACGCGTAGATCGATTTGTCGATCGTTCCGCCACCACGGCCGGTCCCGGGTGGAACCAGCAGCACCGGGCAGGGGGACTCAAGGATCGCGCGATAGACGGTGCTGTCATCGAGGTGTCCGCTGTCGATCGCAACGGCGGGTGCTCCCAGTACCAGCAGGTCAGGATGCACCCTCTGTGCCACAGAAGCGATAGCCGCAGTCACTACGCCCGAGGCCACCAGATGCTCGACCGGCAAAGTATGCGACTCGTTGAAGGGCGCAAGCATGCGAAGTCGCGTCATGCAGTGGCTACATTGCTGCTCCTTGCCGCATTGCGTGCTGTGGAGCACCACCAGCCCGCGTCGCGCGATGCTTTGCGCAAGATCCAGAGCGGCGATGCCGGCATCAGAAAAATCGGTGGCTACAATCACGTTCTGCCACAGCCAGGGGGGCAGCGCGGCTGAATCTGCCGGGGTGGGGACGGTCAAAATAGAACAAGGCGTCTCCGCTAATAGCAGCCGCGCCATGGTAGCGAGAGCCATGCTGCCGGCGGCTGTTCGTCCGGCGCTGCTAAGAATGATCAGGGATGCGGAGTGCCGCCTCGCCTCGCCCAGGATCTCCGCACAAATTTGCTCACGCTGCACCAACGAATTATGGTTCGCCCCGTGGCGCTGAGGGTCGTGCTCCATGGCCGTCAACTCTGCATTCGCATCCCGGTCGCGCAGTTCAGCACCAGGCAATGCGTAAACGATGGGATCGAGCGAGTGCACCAGCACAAGCTCCGCATAGCGCTCGTGAGCCAGCTTCTGTGCATAGCGCAGCCCGTAGGAGGCTTCACCCGAGAGGTCGCCAACATAGAGAATTTTGTTGAAGGGAATGCCATTATGCGACTGCTTCTGGTCGACGGATATGCTCGCTGGCTCATGTTCCACAGCTCGCTGGAGTCCTGTCATGGTCCACCTCGATTACGATGAGTTGTTCTTAACAGTCAGATCGTAGGGCTGGACGGCCATGGGTTGATGTGACGGCCGACACAGGTAAGCGTGACGAGCATCACATACATCGGGTGGGATGGGTGAGGCATCGCGTCATTGCCCCGCGCTCCTGCAGAGCTCAGGTGAGGCCTCTACCGGTTAATCTGTGCGCGCGGTGTGGCACATACGCGCAAACTGACGGCGGGCTGGCCATCGGTCCCCTGGACTCCATCATTTGAATGGGTAAGACTCGAGCCAGTTGCGGATCGCCCGCGGAATCTCCTGAACATCTTCAAAGAAGAATCGATAGCGTGTTTGTGTGGGTCCGGTCACAACGATATAGCAACAATCTTGTAGAACATGAATCCAGACTTTCCAATTTTCTTCCGTTGGGCGAACATCGATGCTCCGGAGAATCTCAAGTTCTATCCTCTTCTTGATTTCCTCATCTACAAATTCGGTCAGCTCGATGGAGATTGCCAAGGATCGCCCTCTACGCTTCTGTATTAATTTCATGACGAGCGCGGACGCAGTAGATCGTATTGTGGCCCACGTTCTCTAGCCTTAAACTCCCGCTGCGCGGCTTGGAGTTGGCCCAGTTCCGTCTCTAAGCAATGCTGTTTCTCGGTCAGCTCGTTCCTGCGAATCTCTAGTCTCTTGAGCGCTTCTAGAGCCTTCATGTGCGGAACCGCAACGTCCAATCCCTTGATCTGATCCTGTGTGTGAAGCAGGACTAGCGTGGAGTTCATAATCTTTCGCTCGAGTTTCGTTCTTCTTCCATTGCCATATTCTCCGCATTCGCTCCGCAGGACGGCACTCGACAGGTTCTCCCAGAATTACGTGTATTGTCGTTGTGTGGTGCTATCTGTTTTCCAAATTCGTCCTGCCTTGATCGGAGTGCTATCCCATATCTTGAAATCCCGCAATCCCCACCGCTCGCGGGAAACTAGTCCAGAAGAATCATTTTGCACTTGCCAGGGGCTTTTCCATTTCGCCAAGCATGTCCATGGCTTCCTTGAGATGTGCGTGGAAGTACCGTCTCATCAGTTGAAGAACCTTGTTAATGATCGGGTCACGAACGGAGTAGAAGACCTGGTTCCCCACCTTCCTGTTCACCACCAGCTGCTTGGCACGAAGAATCGCTAGATGCTGAGAAACATTGGCTTGCTCCATGCCGAGTTTCTCTATCAGCGCACCTGCGGAGAGTTCCCCGTCACCCAAGAATTCGAGAATCGCAATTCGAGTAGGATGCGCAAGCGCCTGAAAAATGTCGGCCTTGAATCGTCGTAGGGCGTCCTGCACCTGGCCTCCAGAGACATATAGTATATAATAATATTCGCATGTAATAAAGACGAAGTTGCCCGATGAACGCTTTCTACAACATCATGATCGGCTACTTTTTCGGCTTTGCATTAGGCGTAGGCTGTGCGCTGGCAGTTATGTACACGATTTATACGAATGGCTACAAGAAGGGTATCGAACACTCCCTGCTCAAGGAGAAGCCGAAAGGCTACTATTCGGCTTTGACCAGTGTGCAGAAGAGGTTCAACAAATAACGGCCGAGCCAGGTTAAGCCATCAGGTTCTGGGGGGTTCGAAAGACGGCCCGGGAAATTCAAACACCATGACAGCTCTTCTGAGCAATGTTTACGTCTCATATATTCGTTCATTGACATATACGAAACAGTTTGTCTTTTGTGAAGTTCGCTATTGATGTACACGAAAAAGAAAGGATGGTCATGTCTGCGATAAAAACGTTTCTTCGCTCGTTAGCTCAAGCGTTCGGCATTTCCAGCCCGCAGCAGGTGAAGCCCCAACTGGTGTCACGGCCGTTGAACCCACCGGCCCGACCTGGGCCGGTGAGTACTCCTAACAGACCTCGGACTGCTACGACAACGAAGAAAGACGAATGAGGAATCGAGCCGTTTCTCCAGCGGTTTGAGCCATCGCCTCGCGACTCCGCTGAAGAGCTTGGTAGCGTTTTCAGAATCTCGTGCATAAGGAGCGAAAGTCGAATGAGTATTGGGGACCGGTTGTCCGACGAATACGAGGAATACAAGACGGGATCGCGCACGTCCGCGCCCTTTATTTATGAAGAGGACGGCACCTTAACCCTGTATTTCGAAATGGGTTCGGTGCAGAGCCAGATGTATGTGAACGAGCCCGATCTCCTTATGCTCGGTTACACACGAGCCATGATGGGCTTCCTGCAATTCAACAAACGTCCGCGGCACATAGGGACTATCGGTTTAGGCGGAGGCTCGATACAGAAACACTGCTATCGCTGTCTACGTCACACGAAGATCTCCGTTGCTGAGATCAGCCCGGAGGTGATCGCCCTACGCGACCACTTCTCTATTCCAAAGGATGATCGTAGATTCAAAGTGTTTTGCGAGGATGGAGCCGATTTTGTATCTCGCCACTCGAAGAAGTTTGATGTCCTGATTGTGGATGGATTTGACATCACGGGACAGCCCGAACAATTATGCAGCCAACGCTTTTACGACGACTGCTACAACGCCTTAACCCCGGATGGTGTCATGGTGGTCAACCTGTCTGATCGTGGTTATAGTCCCTTGCTTGCGCGAATACACCAGAGCTTTCAAAATCGTGTGGTTGTGGTTGGTTGCGACGATGGATGGAACCAGATAGCGTTCGCCGGGAAAGGGAATGCGTTTGCGTTTGCTCAAGCCGGTATTGAGTTGAAACAACATGCCGCGTATAGGAAACAACCTCAGCTAATCAAGATCAACTAGACAGCATCGCATCTTCGGCGTCAACGGAGGACGTGCAGGCCGGGTTGAAAGGGTTGCATGCTTGAAATCAATCCGGCAAAGGTACTTTCGTGAATCTCTCTAGCTGGACATCGTGGTCGATTCAGGCGCTGTCGAGATACGACGTCGCTCTGTTGCTGACTTGTGTGCTTAGCTGGCTGATCCTGGGACTTGTCGCGCTCGTTCGACCGCATAGCGTGCGCTTTGTAGCACACCTGCTTTTCCCGGTCGGTGCCTTCGTTGGACTCGGCGTTGCGCTCTTGGGGGGAGTTGCCCTAACGGCAGGCCACGCACCGCAGATTGTGGTGCTACCCCTCGGTCTGCCCGACCTGCCCTTCCATGTTCGTTTGGACGCCTTGTCGGGCTTCTTCCTGCTCCTCTTTGGGGTTGCTGGGGCGGGCATCTCAATATTTGCGGCCGGTTACTTCCGATCGGGGGAGGGCACCGCGCCCGGCCTGCTTTGCCTCCAGTACCACATATTTCTCGCCAGTATGGTCGCAGTGGTACTCGCCGACGATGCGTACTTCTTCATGGTGGCATGGGAGACAATGGCCCTCAGCTCCTACTTTCTGGTGACCTCTCAACACCGCATTCCTGAAATCCGCCGCGCTGGTTTCCTATATCTCTTGATGGCTCATGTAGGCGCCATCTGCATCCTGCTCAGCTTTGGCGTCCTCCAGGGTGGCAGCTGGCAGTTCACTTTCGATGCCATGCGGAGCGCCCGGCTCACACCCTTCTGGGCAAGCACCGCGTTCCTACTTGCACTGCTGGGCTTCGGCGCCAAGGCAGGACTGGTTCCGATGCATGTGTGGCTGCCGGAAGCCCATCCGGCGGCGCCGTCGCCGGTCTCGGCGATGATGAGCGGCCTGATGCTCAAGACGGCGATTTACGGACTGCTGAGGATCAGCTTCGATCTGTTGCACGTCCGCTTCTGGCAATGGGGAGTGCTGTTGATAGCGCTCGGCTTGTTCTCCGGCTTGTTCGGAGCGATCTTTGCCGCAGTGCAGACCGATATGAAGCGTCTGCTGGCGTACTCCTCGATTGAGAACGTCGGACTTATCTTCACCGGCATCGGTCTAGCCATTCTGTTCGAGGCAAGCAACTTGCGCCTGTTTGCGGCCCTCGCTCTCAGTGCCGCCTTGGTCCACGCCCTCAACCATGCGCTCTTCAAAAGCTTGCTGTTTCTCGCCACTGGTTCGGTCCTGCACGCAACCAAACAGCGCAGCTTAGGCAAACTCGGCGGTCTGATCCGCCACATGCCCTGGGTGGCGTCCCTGGCGCTGGTGGGCACACTCTCCATTGCGGGCTTGCCACCCCTCAACGGCTTCGTTTCCGAGTGGCTGCTGTTGCAGTCCTTTCTTTTTACGCCACAGGTTCCCCACGCCTTTATCAACATGCTCATCCCGCTTGGCGCGGCAGCGCTCGCGCTGACCGTTGCTCTGGCCGCCTATGTGATGGTCAAGTTTTATGGCGTGATTTTTCTTGGTCAGCCCAGGGAAGCCTCTCTGGTCCACGCGCACGATGCCAATTGGCTCGAACGGCTGGGCCTGGGGTGGCTCGCGTTTGGGTGCATTTTGATCGGCGTGCTGCCGCAGCTTGCACTGCGAGCGGCGGGTGCGGTTACCGGTAAGCTGCTGGGTCAGTCCGTCAAACCTAGTTCTCACGTGTGGTGGATTACACCGATTGCGCCGGAGCAGGCATCTTATAGCGGCCTCTACTTACTTGCCGGGATCGCCGGAGTTTTCAGCGTGACCTACGTGCTGGTGCGTATTCTGGCCCACGGGCGCGTACGCCGAACCGCTTCCTGGGATTGCGGCTACCCGTGGCAAACCTCCCGCATGCAGGACACGGCGGAAGGCTTTGGGCAACCGATCCGGCACATGTTCGGAGCTTTCTTTCGCATGGAGCGCGACCTGCCGTCGCCCTCTGACAGCGCGCCGCGCTATCGGATTCATATCGAGGACCGGCTGTGGCGCGCAATCTATCTGCCGATTGCGCGTGGCGTCGAGCGCTTGGCGGACGTGGTCAGTGTTTTGCAGGGCGGACGATTGGCCATCTACCTGCTTTATAGCTTTCTGACTCTGCTTACCCTACTGGTATTTGTCCTATGAGTGGATTCACCTTGTTCCGCCAATTCGGAGAGGTCGTGTTGGCCATCGGGATAGCGCCGCTCTTTGCCGGATGGATCGCACAATGCCGTGCCTGGCTGCAAAATCGATCCGCCCCACCCTTGCTACAGCCGTATCGCATGCTGCGCAAGCTCTTCAACAAAGACGCCGCGCTGGCTACGGATGCATCCGCACTCTTTAGGGCGACGCCTTACGTATTGTTCGGAACGATGGTGTTGGCGGCCGCCATTATTCCTTCACTGGGTACCGACCTGCCGTTCGCGCGGGTGGCGGATGCCATCGCCCTTATTGGCCTCTTCGCCATGGCGCGGGTCTCGCTCGCCCTTGCCGCCATGGACATCGGGACGGCTTTCGGCACGCTTGGGGCGCGCCGGGAGATGATGATTGGTTTTCTTGCCGAGCCGGCGCTTTTGATGGTGCTGTTCAATGCATTTTTGCTCTTTGGAAGCACGTCCCTGTCAAATCTGGTGGACGCCTATAGCGCGCACCGGACGGTGATCGATCCCAGCGTGATCTTCGCCGCAATCGCTTTCCTGATGGTACTGCTGGCGGAAAACGCTCGCATCCCCATCGACAATCCGGCCACCCATCTCGAGCTCACCATGATCCATGAAGCGATGGTGCTTGAATATTCCGCGCGGCATCTCGCCCTGGTGGAGTGGGCTTCGAGCCTGAAGCTTTTCAATTACGCATGTATCGGGTTCGCCCTGTTTCTGCCCTGGGGTATTGCCACACATGGTGCTGACGGAAGAAGGGCGTTGCTGCTGGCCGTGACCGCTTTGATTGCAAAGCTTGCGATTGCCGGAGCGGCGTTGGCGCTGATCGAGTCGTTATCGGCAAAGGTGCGCATCTTTCGCGCGCCGGAGTACCTGGCGACGGCATTTTTGCTCGCCGTGCTCGGCTTGCTGGTTCATCTGCTGTTAGGAGCTTGATTCGGAAATGCAGACCTCTCATCTGACCGCCGAATTGCTGAGAGTCCTGGCTGCGGGGCTGTTGCTCATCTCCTTTGCCATGCTCTCGCGGCGGCGCACGCAGCGGTTAATTACGCTATTCGCCTGGCAGGGTGTGATCCTGTTTGCCTCAACCTGCATCGTGGCCCACAGCTCCGGCTTGACGGAACTTTACTACTCCGCGGCACTCACACTGATCCTGAAAGTTATCGCACTGCCGTGGATCCTTCATCGACTCATCCAACGGCTCGGTGCCCAATGGGACAGTGAGACTCTGGTGAATATCCCAACGACGATGCTTGTGGGATTGGTCTTGGTGATTTTCGCCTTCGGCCTGGCGCAACCGATCAGCATGTTGGCGACCACCATCACGCGCCACACGCTCGGTATCGCACTTGCCGTCATCCTGCTTTCGTTCTTGATGATGATCACGCGTCGGAAAGCGGTGACCCAGGTAATCGGATTTCTCGCTATGGAGAACGGGCTGTTTTTCGCCGCGACCAGTGCTACCTATGGGATGCCGATGGTTATCGAGTTGGGAATCGCACTCGACCTTCTGGTCGGCGTGTTCATCCTCGGCATCTTTTTCTTCCAGATCCGGGAGCAGTTCGACAGCCTTGATCTGCATCACCTCGAAGCACTCAAGGAGGACTGAAGTGGAAATATTGCTGGTTCTGGGCTTGCCGTTGTTGGGGGCACTCTCGTTGGCCCTCTTCGGTGCCCGCCGCTTCGCGGCCGAGCTTAATGTCGGAATGAGCTTCGCGACGCTCGTCGCCGCCGCATTCCTGGTACTGCGGGTGATCCGTCACGGCCCCATGCTGGTGGCGCACGAGCAGTTCTTTGTCGACTCCTTCAACGTTTTCCTGGTTGCGCTGACCGCGTTCGTAGGTTTCACTACCGCGGTTTTCTCGCGGCCCTACATGCGCATTGAAGAGCATCATGGGCGTCTCAATCCACGGCGTTTGCGCTTGTATCACAGCATGTACCAGCTCTTTATGGCCGCGATGTTTCTGGCCTTGCTGACCAATAACATGGGTTTGCTTTGGGTAGCGATGGAAGCAGCCACACTCTCGACCGTTTTGCTGGTTTCTCTCTACCGCACACGTGCGAGCCTGGAAGCGGCCTGGAAGTACTTCATCCTCTGCGGTGTTGGCATTGCCCAGGCACTATTCGGCACTATCCTTCTATACTTTGCGGCCGAGCAGACTCTTGGCCGCGAAGGCATGACCGCCCTACTGTGGACCCACCTCAATGCGGTGAAAGGGCAACTGGAACCACGGGTGCTGGGACTGGCATTCGTCTTTCTTCTGGTTGGATATGGCACCAAGGTCGGCCTGGCGCCGCTGCACAACTGGTTGCCCGATGCTCATGCCGAAGGCCCGACTCCAGTATCAGCCGTCCTATCGGGCCTGCTCCTTAATGTCGCGCTATATGCGGTGATCCGTTGCAAGGTATTGGTCGTAGGATCGATCGGTTCGCATATTCCAGGCCGCATGTTGATGACGTTTGGGCTGTTGTCTGCGGTTCTAGCAGCCTTCTTTCTTTTCAGGCAACGCGACATCAAGCGGCTCTTCGGCTACTCCTCGATTGAACATATGGGCATCATCACTTTCGCCTTCGGGATGGGCGGACCGGTCGCGAACTTCGCCGCGCTGCTGCACATGACGGTTCACTCCCTTACCAAGTCGTCGATCTTCTTTACCGCCGGGCATGCGTCGCAGACCGCTGGGACTCAGCGCATGGATGGGATTCGAGGGCTGGTTGGAATCAGCCCAACGATCGGTTGGGGATTGATGCTGGGGTCAATCGCGATCTTGGGTATGCCGCCCTTTGGAGTGTTTGCGAGTGAGTTTCTAGTGCTGACAACCGCGATGCGCGAACATCCTTGGACGACACCGTTCCTCTTGATTGCGCTAGGCGTGGCCTTCGCGGCAATCTTCAGCCGGGTCCAGCCCATGGTTTTCGGAGAGAGCGATGCACGTCCATTGCCGCACTCCCCGGCAATGGTGCCCGTGTTCGTTCATCTCACCATGGTGCTGGCGCTTGGTCTATATATGCCACCTGCACTGGCAGCATGGTACCGCGCCGCGGCGCGTCTGATCGGGTGAATGGTTATGAGTAAATTGCCGGCTTTCATCGAACAACAACGGACACAGATGCCCGGCAACATACCAAGTGCCCGGCTGTGCGTGAACCGCGAGCAATGGCTCGAGGTCGCCAATGCAATGCACGAGGCAGGAGCGTTGCTCCTGAGCCTCTGGGGAGCAGACGACCGAGATCGCGATCGCTGCTTCGCCGTCTATGCGGCCTATCTCCTCCCCGACACGTTGCTAGTGGTCGAATACCCAATCCAGGTGAAGGCGGCCCCCAGGTATCCGAGTATCGCGACATTGTTCCCGGCTGCGCTGCGTATGCAGCGTGGCGTATATGACATGCTAGGCATTGGCGTAGATGAACGAAACGCAGACACGCGCGGATGGTTGTGCCACGGCGGCTGGCCAGAGAAGTTTTTCCCCTTGCGGCGGAAGGTCGATGGAAGCCAGCAATTCGCGATTGGCTCAGAGCCATACCCATTCGTATCAGTAGAAGGCGATGGTGTTCATGAGATCGCTGTCGGCCCGGTCCATGCGGGTACCATTGAGCCAGGACACTTCCGCTTCTCCGTAGTGGGCGAGAAGGTTCTACGTCTGGAGGAGCGTCTCGGCTATACCCACAAAGGTGTTGCCAAACGTTTTGAGGGGCTGTCACAAAGCGAGGGACACCGTTTGGCCGCACGGGTCTCCGGGGACTCGGCCGTAGCTTTCTCCTGGGCGTACTGCGCAGCGCTTGAGGCAATCACCCAGACAGCCTGTCCTGCCCGGGTAACAGACCTGCGTGCGCTGGCCCTTGAGCACGAACGTCTGGCCAATCATCTGGGTGACCTGGGTGCTCTCGGTAATGATGCCGGCTTCGCTTTCGGGCTCACTCAGTTTTCTCGCATGAAAGAGGATCTGCTGCGCGCGAACGCATTCGCTTTCGGAGCGCGCTACCTCTTCGATTATGTAACCCCCGGCGGGGTGTCAAGCGATCTGCCCCCAGACGGGTCTCGTCTCTTGTTTGAACAGTATACGGTCGTCGAGGATTCGGTCTCCAAGCTGCGTTCCATCTATGCCGAACATGCAGGCTTGCAAGATCGCTTTCGAGAAGCTGGGAGACTGGAGACAGATCTTGCGCAGAAGCTTGGCGCGGTCGGTCTCGCCGCGCGCGCCTCGGGCATTCCGCACGATCTGCGAGTCGACCATCCGTGGCCGCCCTACGACTGGCTCGCCCCGAAACTGATCGTGCAGAGCGCGGGCGATGTTGCAGCGCGAGTGCAAGTGCGGTTCGATGAGATATTCGAGTCCCTTCGACTTTGCCGTGCGCTCCTCGCGGGGATTGCTGCTGGACCAATCCAGATAGCCGTTCCTCCCGCGGAGTCTGATCTTCTTGGGGTTGGGCTTACGGAAGGCTGGCGCGGTCCAGTAATGATTGCTCTCGAGACCGGCCCGGACGGCGCCATCCGGCGTTGCCATGCGCACGACCCGTCGTGGCAGAACTGGCCGCTTCTTGAATATGCGATCCTCGGCAACATCGTGCCGGACTTCCCGCTCATCAATAAATCGTTCAACCTGTCCTATAGCGGACAGGACGGATGAGG
>CAWGYP010000017.1:0-25123 GCA_963826875.1 uncultured Acidobacteriaceae bacterium
GTTCACGCCGTGGGTCATCTCGGCATGGGCTTGGACGAAAAGGCGGTTGCTGCTGTGAAGCAATACAAATTCAAACCGGCAACCCTGCAGGGCCGGCCGGTGCCGGTCGAAGTGAATGTTGAGGTAGACTTCAGAATTTACTAGCAACGGGCTCTATCCCCGCCAGCGCCTTTGCTAAGGTGGGACCGAAGGCTGCGTTAAAAGGATCCAGATGCGACGCCAGAACGATCCTCTGCGCCCAAGAGGATCAACCAACCTGACCGGGGCCGTCAGGGAAACCTCGGTACCAGAACCTATATCACTCCTTATGCTGAACTGTGCACCGATGCTCTCAGCGCGCTCCCGCATACCAGGAAAGCCCCAGTGCCCAATGCGTCCTGTATCTAAAACTTCAGGCTCAATACCAATCCCGTTGTCACGCACCGTCAACGCCACCACAGACGCCTCGTAGGAGATGGTCGCTTCTATCTTCGCCGCATGGGAGTGTTGGAACGCATTACTGATCGCTTCGCGTCCGATGTAATACATTTCTCTGCATACGGTGGGATCGATGCGTGGCGGCTCACCGACTACGGACAGGGTGAAGGGGATCCCATGATCCTGCGCTAACTGCTCTCCACAATGCATCAGCAGAACCCGAAGATCGTCGCCGCTCGTGACCTCATCACGCAGGCCACGAACGCTTTGCCGCCCCTCGAGCAAAACCTGGTCGGCGCGAACCATCACTTGCTCCATCTTTTTATAAGCAGGCTCATCGCGCTGAAGGGTCTTAAGCACCGCCTGGAACTGGAGCATCAAACCATAAAAACCCTGCAGCAGCGTGTCATGCAGTTCACGCGCGATGCGACTCCGTTCATTGAGACGTTCTTCCAGACGAATGTCGTGTTGCCGTGTTATTTCGTGCATTCGAAACCGGTACCCAAACCATAAGAGAAGCACACCGATGGTCGTATAGATTGCGAGAACCACCAGGTATCCCACCAGGGTGGGAGGATCTTAACACGCAGAGACACTCCGGGTTCATTCCAGGCCCCCCTGCTCGTCGCACTCTGTACGCGCAGAGTGTAGTTTCCCTTGGGCAAGGTCGTATAGCTTGCCATGCGCGCAGTACTGTCTACTTCGTGCCAATTCG
The DNA here is from genome assembly GCA_963826875.1 of uncultured Acidobacteriaceae bacterium. Lineage (GTDB taxonomy): Bacteria > Acidobacteriota > Terriglobia > Terriglobales > Acidobacteriaceae > PALSA-350. The sequence continues at coordinate 1,133 of CAWGYP010000017.1, forward strand.
TATCAAGCCCTTCGAGCTTATAGCGATAACGGTCGGCTGATGAGTTGACATAGCTGAGCGCCGAAAACTCGATCGAAAAGATGTTTTGCTTGCTCGTGAGGGTCAGGGAGTCGGAGTAGCTGATGGACCTATTGAGGGGTGAATTGTTACCAATCGGAACTTCGACACCAGACAGGCGAAAGTCTGTCAAAACACTCGCCGGGACATAAGGTGCATCCTGAACGCGGCCAGGATAAAAGGCCACCGCGCCGCCAAAACCTCCGAAGAACATTTCTCCGTCGCTACTTTTGTAGCAACTGGACCATCCAGTCAAGTCTTGCCCAGGAAGTCCATCGGCAGCAGAGTAAGTGGTGAACTTAAGGGTCTTCGGGTCAAGGGTGGATACGCCATTGTTCGTCCCCATCCACAGTTGCCCGCGTTCATCTTCAAGGATGCAGCTGACGACATTGCCTGAAAGGCCATCTTTGGTGTAGTACGCCTGAAATTTGCCTGTTTTCTCATCTAATTTATCCAGGCCATTTTGCGTGCCTACCCATATTTCACCAGAGCGTGTTGGATATACCGAGTTGACCCGATTGTCAGCCAGGCTCTGGGGATCATCCGGGTCGTGTTTGTAGATCGTGAAGTGATTCTTCTCTGGTTCGTAGTACTGAAGGCCTGAGTCGCCGCCAATCCACATTCCCCCGCGAGTATCCTGCTTCAGGTCGTAATAGTCAGTCGCGCTGTGTGTGTCCGGCCGAAATCTTTGAAAGTTGCCCGTTGAAGGATCGAAACGCCCGAGACCACCCCAGGTTGTCGCCCATAGAACACCGCTACGATCGATCAAAAGGCGCGGGATCGGACTCTCAGACTGATTCGATGGTCTGTGCGGGTCGCGCCCGTAGGGTGTGAGCAATCCAGTCTTTCGGTCCACCTTTTGTAACCCGTCGCGGTAAGTACCAGCCACCAGGGTTCCCTGGCGATCTTCGATGATGGACAGAATGTCGCTTTTGGCAGCAGACGCAGGCGCAACATCGTCCTGCCCGGTTTTGCGATCGATACGGTTAAGCGCTCCCGTCGTTCCAATCCAAAGAATTCGGTCGCTATCCTCAAAGATGGTTGTTACCAAAGCGCCCGCCAGAGTTCCTCGCTGTGGTGTGAAAGATTGGAAGGCTGGTGGTTTCTCGGCAAAGACATTTGGCTTGACGTCATGCATGCAAGCCCAGATTTCACCTTCTCTATCCTCATAGAGAGACAAAACGTTGTTGGACCCCAGACTCTCGCTGTCTGCCGGGTCATTTTTGTAGCGCGTGAGCGTTCCCTTGGTTCTGTTATATCTGAGCACTCCGGCGCCTATGGTTGCAAACCACATGGTCCCATCTCGGGACTCTAACATCGAATACACCGGCATGGTGACGGTGGCGCGATCGCCTTCGTAGACCGCGTAGCAGTGTACTGTGGTTGTTTGCCTGTCAAAAGTGGCTAATGGACAAGTGGGCGACGCGCGTGCGACCCAGAAGGTTCCAAATTTATCTTCGTGAAACGAAAACTCGTTTCGAAACCCAGCCAGAGGAATGTGGAGCGTGACCCTGCCCGTTCCCCGATCAAACCTGTCGAGGCCGCCGCTACTGGCAACCCACAATTCGCCCGTTCTGTCTTCATCCATGGTCGAGATGAGATTGCTGCTTAGGCTCCAGGGCTTACTGGGATCGTGAGTGTAACGCGTCACGATGCCAGTCGAGGGCTCAAGCTTGTACAGGCCGGTTGGGGTCGCCAACCATAAGGACCCGAAGTGGTCCTGGCTCATGTGGACTACAGCACCTGCCGAACCAGTATTCTGCTCCGTATGAATGGGATAATGCGTGAACGTTTCGCTGACAGGGTCAAATTTGTCGACCACTGAATCACAGCCAACCCACAGAGTCCCTGCGCGGTCTTTGATCAGGCTGTGGATGTATACGCAACTGAGACTATGTTCTTTCCCCGGTTCATGTCTGAATACCTTGAACTTATAGCTGTCGTACCGGTTCAGTCCATATTGCGTGGGAAACCACATAAATCCGAGGTTGTCCTGCACTGCTGACGACACTCTGGTTTGGGAGAGCCCTTCACTTCCATTAAGCTTTTTGAACCGGAGGTCCCGGCCATCCGTTAAAAGCATTTTCACCGGCAATGGGCTGATCACTGCGTTCGGCACACTGTCAGTTGGGTGACTGGGTGGTGTGACAGACTGGCTTCTCCCTGCCACTGTGGCGAAGAAAAAGAAGACAGCGAAGAATATCCAGCATGTGCGCCAGTCGCAACCGAAAGTCCCTAAATGACGACGGCCCGCTGAGAGCAGCGTCAGCATCGCCGCACCCAGGATTCGGATATTTTCCTCACTGCGTCCCCCAGGAAAGCTTACAGCCCCGGCAACTTCGTCTTGCCTCATAATCGTTGGGAACCTCAAAACCCTACCATGGAGAAAAACAGGATGCTCAGCTTCCGCCGGATGGCCGCCCCCCTTCCTCTCGCAGCCGCGCTTTTATCCAGCAGTTCGAATCTGCTCTTCGCCCAGGACATTCTCCCTTCTGCCAAACTTCTCGTCATCTCGCGCGAATACACCAAACCAGGCAAGGACGGGGCTCCCCACCAGGCGGTGGAAGCGGCCTATCCGAAAGCTCTGGCGGCTGGCAAGGTTCCCAACCACTATTACGCGGTTGTCTCTCTTTCCGGGCCCCCGCGGGTCCTGTTCTTCCATGGCTATGACTCCTATGCAGAGTGGGCGGACCAGCGGCAGGGTACTGACCCCGCGCTAGCCTCTACCCTCGCCCGCACCACCGCGGCTGATGGCGATCTGCTTTCCTCCAAGGACTACACCGTGTGGGCGAAACGCGACGACTTGAGCCTCAATCCGGGCTTCCGCGTCGGCGCCCGCGTCGAGGTCATCATCCAATACCGGGTACGTCCCGGGCACTCGGAGGAATTTGAAGATCTGGTCAAACTTTACACCCAGGGCTATCAGGGTGTTCCCGGCATGCATTGGGGCACCTATGAAGAGATTTATGGTTCTCCCGGCAACACCTTCCTGGTCATCATCACCCATAAGGCCGCCGCGGAGCTGGACGCCGAGGACGAAAACGATAAGAAGTTCGCCGACGCTTTGGGAGCAGAGGGGCTGAAAAAACTCGCGGCACTCGAAGCTTCCTGCCTCGAATCGAAACAAGCGGATCTCTTCTCCATCGATCCAAAAATGAGCTATCCCAACGAGAAGATGCTAAAAGCAGATCCGGAGTTCTGGAAATCTTCGCAACCTGCAGCGCACTAGCCTTCACTGTGCCGGTGCGTAAGTAACCCCGAGTTCCTGAAATAGAAACGCGAAGGTATCCGCGGTTTCCTGCTCTTTGTCGGAGCTTGAACTCGCCCCGTGTCCGGCGTCTGCAAAGGTCTTTAGCAGGATCGGGTACGGGGAGCCGTTTGCCGCCTGGAGACGGGCAGTGAATTTTCGCGATTGCGCCGGATTCACTCTCGGATCGTTGTCGCCCGTCTCCATAAGAACAGCTGGATACTTCTCACCATCCACAACGTGGTGGTACGGCGAATAGGCATAGAGCGCCTGGAACTGGGCAGCGTCTTTCACGGTCCCATATTCGGTGGTGTTGAATTGACCGTTTGGATCCAGCTCGACCCGGAGCATATCGTAGATGCCTACCAGGGAGACGACCGCGCGAAACTCCTCAGGGTGCTGCGTAATCTGTGCGCCCATGAGCAGACCGCCGTTCGAGCCGCCAATGGCGGCCATGTGCGCCGGTGAGCTCCAGTGGTGGTTCGCCAGGTATTGCGCGCAGGCGTAGAAATCATCGAAGACATTCTGTTCCTGGTCAGGTTTCCGGCCCTATGCCACGACTCACCATACTCCGCGCCTCCACGAAGGTTGGTGACTACGAACGTGTAACCCTGCTGTAGCCAGGGGCTCCAGTAGATATTGTCAAGGAACTCCGGCGATAAGCTGATACCGTAGCCGCCGTAACCATAAACAAGAGTGGGAACAGTTCCGTCCATCGCAGAGCCGCGCCGGTGGATGATCGTCATGGGAACCTTTGTCCCGTCCTTCGAGGGTGCGAATGCCTGGTCGGCCACATAGCCGGCAAGAATCCTGCTCGCAGGCTGGGAAAGTGCTGTGGCTTGCAGTTGCGCGTGCGGACCTGCCCGATAGGTACTGTAAGCAGTGGGAGTAAGAAAGCCGCTGATGGAGATCGCAAGGCTCTCGCCGCCAATAGGGACGACTGCGGAAACTCCGGAGAGCGGGGGAAGGGGTACGTCCTCGAGAAATCGTCCATTGTGATCGTACGCCTGCACCCGGTTTGGTCCCCCGTCGATCGTCGTCACATACAGTCGCGTGTTGGTCACTACGAACCTGTGGGAGTCTGCGCCCGGATCGTCATGTTCCACGCTTGCCGTCCCTTCGGGGATGATGACTCTGGCGTTCGCAAGCAGCGGAGACTTAGCTGAGACCTTCAGGATCTTCCCGCGAGGTGCATCCTTCAACGAGGTCAGGTAAAGCGCATCTTCTTCCGGCGTACCTGGAGTAATGGCCACGACTTCGTCACTGTAGGTTGAGATCTGCTGCCAGGAGCCATCAGCAGTGCGAACGAAGTTCGCATACTTGCCCCCGTCACCGTCTTCTGCGCTGGCGACAATCCATTTGCCCGTGGGATCACTATCGAGTGCAATCTGTGCCAACCGTGTCAGGCCTTTGTCCAGCACCACTCGGTCTTCGGTCTCCGGGGTGCCAAGAACGTGCTCGAACACTTTTTCGTTTTGGAGTACGGTGGACTGCGCGGCGGCAGCTGCGGCAGGATCGTATCCGGCGTAGAGAAAGCCCTTGTTGCCTGGCAGCCAGGCCACGCTCCGTTCAGCACCGGAGAAGCCCATGGGCACAAAGGCTGAGCCTACCTGCTTGCCGGTAGAAGTCTGAAACACGGTGAGAGCGGAACGTTCGCTGCCCCCAACCGCCAGCCCAACGGCGATCAGGTCACCGTCCAGCGACGGTTTGAACCAGTCGATGGAGGTGTGGCCCGACGGGTCAAGCACGGTTGGATCCAGCAGCACCTTGACATTCTCTGGCGGCGAGTTCGCGGTGCCCAGGCTCGTGGATGTCATCAGCACTGCCTGCTGTTGCTGCGTACGGTCCAGCTGCAGATAGAAGAACCGGCCGTTGCGGAACGCGAGTCCGCGCTCTGTCGCGCCGGGCTTGTCTTTGGGATTCTTGAGGTCCTGCAAGATGCTGTTCCATGCCGGCGCGCGCTTGAAGTAAGCCAGCGAGTACGCGTTCTCTGCGGCCACCCATTGCTTCGTCTCTGCGCTCTTGCCATCTTCGAGCCAGCGATAATCATCCACTACTTTTACCCCGTGATACTCGTCCGTTACGGGGACTTTCGCTGCTATAGGAGGCGGCGCAGTGGCTTGAGCGTTCGCGGCGAAGACCGCAAGCAAAACAAAATGAAACACGGGTGACATGCGCGCTCCCTTGAATGAATAGCAAGCAGTGTAACGGATAAGCAGCTTCAGGGCGCAACCAGGTGTTGATCCATCCATGCCAGAATCTCCCGCCGCATCTGCGGTAGCTCCTCGTGGGCGCAATCGAAGAGTTCGATCTTGCAGTCTTCGGCTCTGCCGTAAGTTCGGTAAAGAGGCAGCAACTGATCGCGGACCTGCTCGACGCCGGCGGGTGGAGTCAGTTCGTCCTTGCGCCCGTTTACGCTCAGGTGGGCGCGGGGAACAATCAATTCGTTAATCTGAAAAGTGTCGAAGTGTTTCAGCAACCCGGGAACAAAATAGTAGACACCGTGCTTGCTCAAACCGCGTGCCTCAATCAGCGATTCATAATTCGTCAGGCAGCAAACGTCCATGGCGACCCGGACGCGCGGGTCGAGACCGGCCAGCCACCACACCTTCGTGGCTCCCATGGACATGCCAAACGCCCCCAGCCGCGCTGGGTCCACTTCTGCGCGGCTTGCCAGATAACTCAGTGCACGTAACTCATCGAACATCATCATTCCCCAAAGCACCTGGCCTCGCCACAGCATCAGCTTGAAAGTGTCTTCTTCCCCTTGGCGTCCGGGGTCTTCCTGCTTACGTTCGCCGAAGCACCAGCTATCGATGGCGAGTGTCACCAGGCCTTTCTCCGCACAAATTGGCGCGTAAGCCGGTTGCACGCTTGTACCCCGAAGCAATTGCTCTTTCCCCAGGTCGTACTGCCCGGCGTGCCAATGGATAAACAGCAAACCAGGCGCCTTTTCCTGCCGATGGTCTGGAATAAGCAGCACTGCTGGAACGGGTTCGATCCCATTCAGGTCCAGAATCAGCCGCTCGAGCGTGTACCCATCATGCTTCTCTGTGCGCACCAGGCGCGGCGGTGCAGGTTTGTGGTCCCAGGGCAAATCCCCCAGCAGGTTCCAGAGTTCCCATCGACGGCGTTGTTGATAAATGTCGAACTCGCCCGTCGATCCGGGCGAAGCAAACTGACGAGTGTCTGCATGCATTGGTAGACTCGCTCCCACCGCGGCCAAAGCCGCCGATCCGGTCATAAACTCGCGCCGGCTCACTTGAGACACTGATTTTTCCATAGTTGCTCCAAGATTTGAGCTGGCGGCCGTTTTAGTTCCGGCTGCGTGACACTCCCGACCCCCTTCCAGCCTAAGCCGAAAGTCCTAGATCAGCCTAGCAGTGTGGAGTACAGTCCACACATGGAAACTGTTCAGATCGTCTCAGTAAAGGCCTTCTGCAGGCCACGGATCGGGCCGCGCAGCGAATGAAGCGAAACCGTTCTGCATTGGTGCGCGAAGCCCTGCGGGAATACCTCAGACGGCTGGAAGTGCACAGTAGCGAAGAGCGCGACCGGCAGGGTTATGAGGAGCAGCCGCAAGGCCGTGACGAATCTGCCCTGTGGGAGGCGGACGCGGCGTGGCCGGCAGAATAGCGCGAGGGATGACACCATACAATCACGGTTACTCACGATCGTGAAGATTACGGGCGGGTCGAGTCTCCATCGATTCCTCCTGGAGAGACCCTAAATCGGCTTAAACAAGTCTGTACGGGTGCCCCACGTTCGCACCAGCGTACGTGGGCCGAAGACGTCTTTTCCGATCGCTTTTAGTCGCGGGCAGCAAGGTACTAGCGGGCCTCCCCCCGGATTTCCGGTCGAGTTTGCCGGCTTCGCGGAATTTCATGCGGATTGAAAGATGCCCATTGGCTGTAACTTCAGGGGGACGGGGATAACCGGATTGTGTAACTCGCCGGTTTTACTCCGTGCCGAATTCTGTTTTGATGCACAGCGTAGTTAGGGTATACCTGTTGCGGTATGCGTCCCTTTTCTTTGCTGTTCTTTGCTCTATTGCCTGCCGCGACCTTAGGGAATACTCCGGCCAAGCCCCCCGCTGCTGACACCTTCCAAAAGGAAGCCCTGGTTTTCGAGCGCTCGGATACAGCGATCCGCATGCTCGCTGACGGTACAGGTGAGCGGGACACGCACGTCTGGATCCGCTTGCAATCCGAAGGGGCTGCTCGCCAATTCGGTGTGCTCTCCTTCAGTTATGCCGCAGCGAACGAGACGCCGCACATCACCTTGGTACGCGTGCACAAGCAGGACGGCTCCACAGTAGACACTCCAGTCGCCGATGCGATCGACATGCCGGCTGCCGTAACCCGCGAGGCTCCTCTCTACAGCGACTTGAAAGAAAAACACCTGCCGGTACGCTCGCTCGCGACCGGGGACACGCTGGAGTACGAAGTCCACGTCACCATCGACAAAGCCGAGGCCCCAGGCCAGTTCTGGGGAGCACAGAGTTTCACCCCGCCCGGCTCCCTCCTCGTCCTGGCAGAAACCTTCACGCTCGAAGTTCCCAAAGACAAGTACCTCCAGGTTTGGAGCCCGAACCACAAGCCCACCATCACCGAGCACGACAATCTCCGCACCTATCGCTGGGAGCACTCACAGCTGGTGCCCGCGCCGAAAATCAATAACCAGGCCGACGACGCACCCAATGCCGACATCCCCAAGGATCCCGACGAAGATGCGGATGGGCGCAAGTTGCCCGCGGTAGCCTGGACCACTTTTCACAGCTGGGCAGAGGTAGGCGATTGGTATCGCAGTCTCTCGCTCGAGCGGGCACAACCGAATGATGCCCTGCGGGCGCGCGCTGCCGACATAACTAAGGACGCAAGAACCCCCGAGGACCAGGTCCGCGCCATCTACACCTTTGTCTCCACGCGCACCCGCTATGTAGGCATCGACTTCGGCATAGGCCGCTATCAACCGCACCCGGCTGCGGAAGTACTCGCCAACAATTACGGAGACTGCAAAGACAAGGACACCTTGCTCGAAGCCCTCCTCCGTGCGCAAGGATTCCACACTGCCCCGGCGCTTATCGGCGTAGGCATCACTCCCGTCGAGGCCGTGCCGTCCCCTGCGGTCTTCAACCACGTAATCACCACCGTCGAGCTGCCCGGCGGACGCATCTGGCTCGACAGCACGCCCGAGGTTGCCCCGTATCGCCTGCTCTCTGCAGCCATACGAGACCAGTTAGCGCTGGTAGTGCCTGCGGAAGGCCCGGCAGCCCTCGATCGCACTCCGGCGGCGCCTCCTTACCCTATGTTCGCGCACTTTGAGGCTACCGGCACGCTCGATGCGGAGGGTAAGTTCACCAGCCATATCACCGCGACTTATCGCACCGATGACGAGGTCTTATTGCGCCAGGTGGCGCGCAGCGTTGCGCCGGCGGAGTGGGACAAGGTATCGCAGTATCTCTCTTCCATGACTGGCTTTGGTGGAACCACCAGCCATACAACCATTACCAACCCCGAAGACCTCTCGTCGCCTATTGTGCTCACCTACGATTACACTCGGCCTACATACGGCGATTGGGAGAATCGCCGCATCGTGCCGTGCTATCCTGCGCTCGAATTCGGTCCCCTGGCCAGCAATCACAACCAGCCCCAGGCAGACATTCAGCTCGGTGCACCGCGGACCCTGACTGCCATCAGCCGTATCCGCCTGCCCGAAGGCTACCGCACCGACCTGCCTGATCCGGTCCACGTAAAGACCGACTTCACCACGTTTGATAAGACCTACCGTTACGACGGAAAGGATGTAGTCATCGAGCGCACCATCGTGGTGTTGGCCAAAAAGCTGCCCAAAACAGAATGGAAGCGCTACCAGGCATTCAGTAAAGACATTGGTCTTGAGGGCGAGCCCTTTATTCAATTAATACGGGCGCAGCCGGCTCAAGAGACAGACCGTCCAACCATCGCGAGAGGAAAGCCGAAGGCCGACAAGCCCACGGAAACGGCGAAAGCCGCAGCTCCGCCGGGAGCAATTCCGGTCACAGGATTACCGCTCGATGCCGGCCGCGCGAGTACCCCCCAACCAGCCGAAGGTACCTCCGCGAAAGACTTACTGCGCTCCGCCGCGTTAAAAATGCAAGCCGGCGACTGGAACGGTGGGAAAGCTATCCTCGATCAGGCCAAGGCAAAAGATCCCGAGGCATTGGGCTTGTATTCGCTCTATGCGTTGGAAGCGTCATTTCGCAGGAACTATGCCGAGGCCGTCGCCGACTTCAAGAAAGAGTTAGCCCTTCACCCTGATTCGCCCAACGTTGTTCTCGCGTTGGCTGGGGTGCAGGCGAAGAGCGGAGATACCGCAGAAGCCCAGCACACTCTCCAGAGCTATGTCGATAAAGACCCGGGCAATCTAAAGCTCTCCCTGTACCTCGCGCAGCTGCAAAACAGTACGCAGGACTACGAAAGCGAACGGAAGACGCTTGAGGCCGCAGCGCACGAGAATCCCGAAGATCGAACCGTCCGTGTGCGGCTGAGCAACACGCTACTCCTGCTCAACCGCAAGGACGAAGCCGCGGCTGTGGCAAAAAGCGCCCTGGACGGCACCGACGATGTGGGGATCCTGAATGACGCCGGCTATGTGCTGGCGGAAGCCGGTCTCGACCTGCCGTACGCGGAAGAAGTCTCACGGAAAAGTATCACCGTGCTGGAAGCAAAGACGGCGGCCATCACTCCTGCTGAAGTAAACAGCAATGCCTTCGCACAGTCGAGGCTGCTGATTGCCTCCTGGGACACGCTGGGTTGGATCCTATTTCGCGAGGGCAAGCTGGAAGAAGCCGAGCCCCTCATCGTTGCCGGCTGGCGAAATGCACTCGTGCCTGAGTCAGGGGATCATCTAGGCCAGGTCTATGAGGCCATGGGGAAGAAGGAGCAGGCGCTTTCCGCCTATCGCCTGGCCGCGGCCTCGATAGAGGGCGAGAATGCGAGCCCCGATGTACGCGAGCACATCACGACGAGCATCGCGCGCCTCAGAAGTGGGAGTGCCGCTGGAACGCCTTTCAATGGCACGGCGTCGCTTCAGGAATCGCGTTCTTACAAAATTGCCCGGCCCGAGGGAGTGAGCGGCTGGGGCACCTTTCGGCTGCAGCTTAATACCCAGGGGGTAATCGCTTCGCAGCAGATGTCAGGGGATGAGAAGTTGGCCGCCATTTCGGCCAAGATCAATGCTATGAAGTTTCCGGAACTGGTCCCGCCTGGGTCTGCGGCGCACTTACTGCGGAGCGCTGTGGTGAGCTGTTCCATGGGGAGTAATTGCGACGTTGTTTTGGTGCCCAATAGCAGCTTGCAAACCGAGCAGTAGAGCGGGCCGAAGCGGGATGCGGTGAGGCTGCGTCTCGCGCGCCCTTCTTCCGCCGTTGCCACGGATTCCTTCCAGAATAACGTTCAGCTTTCATTTACCTGTTGACATTCAACTGGAGGCGGCGGCACACTCTCTGTAGAATATCAACAGGTGCGGTCGCCAGGGGCGATGTATGGATTGGATACGAATTCTCATAAGCCGCTGTACCGGATTCTTGTCGAGAGCAAGGCGGGACAACGATCTCGACGAAGAATTGCAATCGCACATCGAATTCGCGATCAACGAAAACCTCGAGCAGGGCATGTCCCAACAGCAAGCTCGGACAGCGGCCTTGCGCAGGTTTGGCGGCATCACGCAAAGCAGGGAACAATATCGCGCCCAACGTGGCTTGCCCTTTCTCGAAGCCATCTGGCACGACCTTCAGTTCGGGGTTCGCCACTTACGCAAATCTCCGGGCTTTACCGTTGCTGCGGTCATGACGCTGGCCCTCGGCATCGGCGCGAATCTCACCGTCTTTCTTATCCTCTACGGGGTCTTACTCCGGCCTTTGCCGTTCCAGCAACCACAGCAATTGGTCCGTATCAACCGCTTCTATCCAGTGCTGCACGACGCGGTCATCCCAGCCTATTCGGGAACCAAAGTACTTTTCCTGCGCCGGGTGAGCCGCACCCTTGAGTCGGCTGCTGCCTATGACTACGTTCCGATGCATGTGAACCTGGTCCGCGGAGATGAGGTGGTTCCAATGGAAGCCATGCGGGCTACCTCCGATTTCTTCCATGTCTTCCAAATGGAACCGAAAATCGGCCGCGGATTTCTCCCCGCGGATATGGCGCCGAATGCTGCGGGGGTCGCCGTGCTGAGCGATGCAGCGTGGCGGCAGCAGTTTGCCGCCGACCCCGGGGTGGTTGGCCGCTTCATCACCCTGGGCAACCAAAGCTACACCGTAGTGGGCGTGGCCAACCCTGCCTTTCGCCTCAGTTCCAGGGTCGATGTGTGGACGCCGCTCCAGGTCGCCGAAAACCCGAAAGACCAAAACAACATGTACAACTTTGTCGGGCGGCTCAAGCCCGGCGTAACCATTTCCCAGGCCCAGGACGACCTCCGGAACGCCTTTCTGCAGATGAAAAGCGTCTACCCGGATCTGTGGAACCGGAATGAATCCGTGCGCGTTCTCGATCTTCACGACTCGTTGGTGGGCCAGATGCGCCCCGCGCTTGAGCTTCTGATGGGCGCTGTCGGCCTGGTGTTGGTGATTGTCTCGGCAAATATCCTTAGCCTGCTGCTTACGCGCTCCATCGCGCGCCGCCGTGAGACCAGCCTGCGTGCCGCACTGGGCGCAACCCGCTGGCGCATTCTTCGCCTGCTTCTGGTTGAGAACGCGGTCCTATGCATGCTCGGCGGGGCCTCGGCAGTGCTCTTGGCCAGGTTCGCGACCCCGGCGCTGCTGCGCTTGAGCCCCTTGCCACTGCCCCAATTTGCCAGCTTGCACATCGGCTTTCCCGCGCTGCTGTTCACCTCCGGGCTGGTACTGGCTTGCGCCCTGCTCTTCAGCCTGGTGCCGGCTATCGAGACCAGCGGAACGCAGCTCAACGAATCGTTGCGTATGAGCTCTGCCCAAATAGCCGCCGGACGTAATCTGTCGCAGAAGTCGCTGGTGGTTGCGGAAGTGGCCGTGTCGCTGGTGCTTATGGTGGCTGCGGGCTTGTTGCTTACCAGCTTCTGGAAGTTGGTGCACGTTGCGCCGGGTTTCGACGCTGATCATGTCCTCACGTTTAAAACCAGCTTCAGTCAAGAGCAGGCGACCAGCAGCGCCTCATTTGGCCAGCGGCTGAACGAAATCGCCGCGCGGCTTGAGGCTCAGCCGGGAGTCGAGGCCGCCGCTGCCATCAACACCTTGCCCACGCAGATAACCCCAACCATGCCGTTCGAGATCCTTGGACGATCGTCTACCGGCAGTGGCGATCCGGCCGGAAGCGAAGACTACATGCCCACAACGGCTCATTACTTCCAGGCCTTGCGGATCCCGGTCATGGCTGGGCGCTCGTTTCGCACCTCCGACACCGCGAGCGCGCAGCCGGTCATCATCATCAATGAGCAGCTGGCGCAGACCTACTTCAAAGGAGAGAACCCGATCGGCCGCCACCTCCGCATAGGTGCGGTGATGGGACCTGCCTTTGAAGACAAGGTGCGGGAAATCGTAGGCGTCGTGGGAGACACAAAGAACGCCGGGCTGGACCTGCCGGCGCCCGCAATGATGTATCTTCCACAGGCACAAATTCCTGACCAGGAAACGCAAATGGAAGTCTCACTGTTAGGTATTTCCTGGGTGGTACGAACCAGGGCCGGCCAGGCGGATGCCGCGGCCACCGCCCGCCGCGTCTTCATGGACGAAGCGCATATACCTTTGCTGAGCGTGGAATCAATGCCTGAGGTGATCAGCGCGTCGCTGGCGCAGCAGCGTTTCACCATGACATTGCTCGCCTGCTTCGGGCTCATTTCGCTCCTCATGGGCGCTACCGGGCTTTACGGCGTGATGTCCTATACGGTAGCTCGGCGAACGCGCGAAATTGGAGTCCGCATGGCTCTTGGAGCGCATCGCGGTGACATCCTGCGCATGGTTCTGCGGGAAGCGTGGCTGCTCATTGTCGTGGGGTTGGCGGTTGGCCTGTGTGCGTCTTTGGCCAGTGCACAACTGTTGCGGAGTCTGCTGTTCGGGGTGATTCCACGCGATCCGGTCATGCTCGCTGCAATGTGTGGCGTGCTCGTGTGTACCGGGCTTTTTGCTGCGTGGTGGCCGGCGCGGCGCGCCGCTTCTACTCAGCCTGTCGACGCCTTACGGATGGAATAGGACCACAGAACTGCCTCAACGAAAATCTGTAGCATGTTCGCGTGCCCAGTCTGCGAATGTCAGCGGCTTTCTTCCAGTCACCTGTTCCACCGTGGGTAGTGTCTCCGCACCCTTACCGCTACGTACGAACGATGCGTACGGCAGCAACGCGTCGATCAGGAAGGGTGGCAGACCTGCCTTTTGCATTCCCTCGCGTGCAGCATCGTCGGTGATGGGAATGTACTCGATGGGCCTGCCGGCAGCCTCTGAGAGCAGCTGCACCACTTCGCCAACGCTCAACGCTTCGGAGCCAGTGACCGGATAAGCCTTACCTTCGTGGCCGGGTTCGGTCAGAGCGCGTACCGCGACGGCTGCGATGTCGCGAGGATGAATGTACGCCACCTTTCCGTCACCGTAATTGGAGTAGACCTTTCCTTGATTTTTAATAGAGTCTCTCCAGTTAAGAGCGTTCGACATAAAGGCGCCTGGCTGTACAAAGGTCCATGCAATGCCCATGTTCCGAATGGCTCGCTCGCTAGCCAGGTGCCAGGTTGCGATGCTGCTTCGGGCTTCGCCACCGGGGCGGAGCGCGGAAAGTTTCACGATGTGCCGAGCCCCGGCGTTTTTGCCGGCCTGCGCAAGACCCGCCTCCTGGATGCTGAGTTGAGGTCCGAATGCAAGCGAGAAGATACTCTCAACCCCTTCCACGGCTTTTGCCAACGTCTCCGGTTGGTTGAAATCTCCGGCGACAAGCTCCACTTGCTCATCGAGTTGGGCCTTGGATGGATTCCTGGTGAGCGCCCGGACCTTCTCCCCCGCCACCAACAGCTGCGCCACCACCTCGCGACCTACGGTTCCCGTTGCTCCTGTTACAAGAATCACGTCTGCTGCTCCTGAGTGTTTGCGCTGCGCGAATTCTGTAGGCTGTCACGTATGCGCAGCGTTTAGGATAATACCTACGGTCAGACAATGTTTATCTGCTGCGGCAGGTATTTAGCCAGTGCGACGCATAGTTTGTGCAGACAAGATTTTGTTCAGTCACGACAGCGGGAAGCCCACGCAAGCCTGAGAAGGCTTGAATGGGCTTCCCGAGTAAGTTGCGGATAAGCTGCCGACGTTCATGGCTACAGTGTGCTCGTGACGTTACCAGCGAAGGGAGGATTGTAGCGCACACTGAGCTGAATGAAAGGTCGATTGCGGGCACGTCACCATCGACGGTACTCCGCAGTCGAGCCTTCGCTAAGGTACATCCTGGTTCTTGGGCCCGAGGTTAACAGCCGTGGCAAGAGCGAACGGAAAAGGTTCCTGTCGTTTCCGAGGTCGTCCCCGTGGCCGGGAAGTGCTGGATCTGGTACTCGAATGTGCCTATAGTGGTCGCGGGCACATGGACGACGACGGAAGCGGTCCCGGTCAATATGTCCCCCGGACTGGCAGGACTGGGACCAATAAACTGGACTTCAAACGTCGGGTACTTGTGCGAACGGTTGGAGAATACCAGGATGCCACCCGGCTCGACGCCGAAGGTTTTCGGAGTTTCATTCGGATCGGCTACGATCGTCCTGGGTGCGGTTGCTGGAACTGCGGGAGTTGTTACAGTACCCATATCATGCCTCGCTCTCTGGGGAGAAGTTAGTGGATAGAATGGACCCGGCACAATGCCTGGCCCGAGCGTTACCATAGCTTGTGTCTCTTAACCAAGACCTTTAAGATCCTTGGCCTGCATCATCTGCCGATATCGAGGATCTCTTCGCAGCTGTTGTACGTCAGGAAAAGGCGCGAACTGAAAGTCGGTGGCTCCTTTACGAGCACAAGCAGCGAGCGTCTCTAACGCCTCGTCACGTTTTCCCAAAAGCTCGAGTATCCTCGCTTTATAAATCTGCGAGTCCATGTCACGAGCTCCCAGCGATTCGGCTCTTTCCATGAGGAGAGGAGCGTTCTGTGCACCTCCCGATTTGACTTTGTAGAGGGCAAGCAGCATCCAACTCGGAGCATCGCCCGGATCGGTTAACAGGTGCCGCTCGGCCTCCTTCGCGGCCCGCAAATAAGCATCTTTTGCTTCACCCTGGTGATTGCGCAAGGAAGAGAGACAATCGGCGAGCTCCAACCAATTCGTATCCAGGGCTGGATTCAATTCCACGGCTTTGCGAGCGAAGGGCAGCGCTTGTTCATACTTTTCCTGGTAGCGCAGTGCGAGCGACGTGTTCGCTGCCGCGAAATCTGAGTCAGGATCCAGGGCCAGGCCCCGTTTCAGACTCTCAAGAGCCTCGGCAAAATCGCCGATCTGGAGATACTCTGCGCCCAAATTGCACAAAGCCATTGATCTTTTTGGAGCAGCCAGGCTGGCCGCGCGAAACGCCTGGATCGCTTCCTGATACCTCGCCTGCCCGTGTAAGCCAAAGCCAAGTTCGTTGTAGGCTAACCAGTAGTTGGGGTGCTCCTTCAGCGCTCTGCGGAAAGTCTTCTCCGCGTCTTCCCACCGATTGAGACGGTTGTAGATCTGCGCCTGCCAAACCAGAATTCTTGGATTGGATTGATCGAGGGAAAGCGCCTTGGCGATCTCATCCAGAGCGCCCCGCTCATTGCCGGTCTCTTCGAACACAGAGGCCAAGGCGAGGTGTCCGTCTGCGAGGCCGGCATGCAGCGAGAGCGCAGCCTGGCCGTTTCCATAAGCAAGGTCAAGCGCTTCGGGAACTCGTCGAATTGCATAGAGCCGTACATAGGCGAGGGCGAGCCTGGCATGAGCAACGGCATAGCGAGAATCCAGATCGATGGCCTGCTTGTATTGCTCGATGGCCGCATCGAGCCCGGCATCGTTTGGCTGTTTCATGAGAGTCTCGGCGGATTGGTAGGCGCTAAAGGCGGCAGCCGAATGGGTCTCCGGTTCGGCCTGCTTATCGTGGTGTAGATAGCTCTCCAGGTCGAGCAGTGATGCCGCGGCCGGGACAGCCTTTTGCGGCAGGGAAGTGATCTGGCTGAGCGCGCAGGTCAGCTTTTTCTGACGAAGTGGTTGATCGGATGAGGGATCCAACACCCGCAGAAAAAGCTGAAAGTCCTTGGCTCCGGGTGAGCCGGAGGCGGCCAGCACCAGGTTGGCTCCCAAAGGATCGCATACGTCTTTCAGATGGGCTGCATTGGCGATACTCGAATCCACGTCTTCCGGCGAAATAACAAACAGGTCCTGGTCAAGGGTCTCGAAATGAGTAAGTTCAGTCTTGATGGCACCCAGGACGCTGGTCAGCATTGGGGTTACGTGGATGTCGGAAGTTTTCGGCCAATTCAACAACGCGACGAACCGTTTGCGAGGCAGTGGACGCAGGACATCATCCACTTCATCCCATTTCCACCATGCGGCGCCCGCCATAGTAGCAATGGCCGCAGTTGCGGCGCCGGCAAAACGACGCCGGGTCCACAACTGTTTGGTTCGATAGTTGATGTGCAGTGAGTCGAGTATTCGCTCAAAGGCCTGGCATCTCCGCTCGGGATCCCGATCGAGGCATCCCACGATGAACTGGGTGCAATAGGAAGGCACCCCTGAGGAATTCAATCGCGGACTGACGATCACAGGCGAGCTATCCGATGCCACCATCGGCTTCTGCCCGGTAAAGACCTCGTGTAGCACCACACCCAAGGCGAAAAGATCGCTGGCTTGCGAGGGCGGCCGCCCCTCGTATAGTTCCGGAGCCATGTAGTCCGGTGTTCCAGCTACCAGGCTTTTGCCGGAAAGAGAGGGATCTGCCTCATGGGTGCGAGCTAAGCCGAAATCGGTGATGCAGAGCCGCACTCTTGAACCGCTACCATCGAGCATGATGTTGGTCGGCTTGATATCCCGGTGAATGATACCGGCAGCGTGGATGGCGGCCAGCCCGGCGGCCATCTGCTTGAGGATGGCTAGTCCTTCCGCGGTCGAGATGGACGCAGTTCCTCGCAGCCGCGCTGCGAGGGTTTCGCCCGGCAGAAGCCTCATGGTTAAGAACAAGAAGTTACCTGGCGGCTGCTCGCAGCGAAAGATGTCGTAGATGGGGCACAGATTCGGGTGGCTAACCTCCCGGGCAACCAGCACTTCCCGCTCGAACCGTTGCCGCAAGGCGGGCTCATCGGCGATTTGAGGAAGAATGGTCTTCACCGCGACGTGGACGCCCTGCAAGAAGCGATCCTCCGCCTCATAGACTTCGCCCATGCCTCCTTTTGCGATGAAACGGACAATGACGAAACGATCGATCAGGACTTGACCGGGCTGGAGGCGCCCGCCAGTCAGCCGCGAAGCCATCTCATTGTCGTCGATAGGGCCCGTGATGCCGGAGGCGCGCTCGGGGCCCATCACCGGGGGTCCGAGAAATTCAAATGGGGGGTGCTCAAGAAGGCTGCCGGCGTTTGCATCCTCGGCCAGCAACTCTTCGACTGTGCGTCTTAGCTCCGGGTCGTGGCTGCACGCCTGGTCGAGGTAAGCCTCTCGCTCGGCCGGCTCGAGCGCCAATGCCGCCTCGAACAATTGCTCCACGAACTCTGGTTGAGTAGCCATAATACCCAGTCCACAAAGCGCTTATTTGTAAAGACCTATGCCGCGACCCCGCGCTCTTGATGACAACACAGCGGCAGGTAAACCCTGGGAAATTTCGGGCCTCGGCAGGAAGAATCAAACTGCCCGAGTCAGCGGTTGCTGAAGATGACATCAAGCCTATACCAACCAGTGCGCAGTCGCTGCACTTTTTCGCGCCCGGTGTAAAGTCGCGCAAACCTTGCTCCGACGGCCCTTTAGCTGGTCTTGACTGTTTGTTCTCGCCATGAACAGGCCGCCGTGCTCTTCTACCTACTAGTTAGTGCTTGAATTACAAAAAGGTATCAATTTTTTTTGCAAATTCCGCCTGCGTGTCATTCAAAAACCAATGGATCTGCGGAAATGAGAAGGCCTGGAGCCTTTTTGGCTCCCGGCCTAGTCCAAAGACTCTATTTACTGCGCAGCAACGACAGTTGGGCTGCTCGTCTTGAGCGTTGCCTGCTGGAGCTGAGCTCTCTTCTCCGTCTTCGAGGGAGTAAGTTCGACGTTCATGCCGGCCTGGTCGCAGAGAATCTCGCTCAGGAAGTACTGACCGCCGTACTTGTGGAACAGCAGCTTTCCCCCGTTTGGGGACTTATTGCCGTCCTGATGCACAAGGCTGAGAGTCGCGATGGGTTTGTCGTGGCTCCTGATCATGATCACGTTCTCGTTCGTGGATTGCCGTTGAATCGTGTAAGTACCGGAGGGAAGCAGCTTGCTGCCCACGGTAAAGTCGAAGGGAACGGTCGCCCGAACCCCGTTGGACTGCGCGAAGGATGTGCCGGCCAGGGCAAAATTTGCCATGGCGATGAGTGCGATTGCTGTGGTCCGTTTCATGACCGTTTCTCCTTTCAGTGAGGCGTCGAGTCTGATCGCCTTCAATTTGTTAAGCGCAGTCCACAAGGCAAAAGGGCCAAAATTCCAAGCTTGTCTCGAAAAGGCGCTTGAACCTGCGAAGTAAACGGAGTTGCGAGCGGCCGCCGGAAAGCCTAGCCTATAAGCCATTGAAGAACCAGCGTCGGCTGGCAACCAGGTCTAAAACCCAAATGTGAGCCAACGATCATGTCTGCAGATGACGGGCAAGTCACCCTTCTGTTGAAGGCCATGAAAAATGGAGACGAGTCTGCGGCCGGGAAGTTATTGCCCCTTGTCTACGACGAACTTCACCGCTTAGCCAAGTCCTATATGCAACGAGAGCGGCCGGACCACACATTACAGCCGACTGCTCTCATCAATGAGGCATATTTGCGTCTTGCTCGTGGTGGCGTCGATTGGCAGGGCCGCCAACACTTTATCGGCGTGGCCGCAAATGTCATGCGTCGCTTGCTTGTCGATCACGCACGAGCACACAACGCCGAGATCAGAGCGGGAGGCCTTGAGCGCGTCGAGCTTGAAGAGGGATTGCTGGTTTCGAGCGAGCGTTCAAATGAGGTGCTTGCTTTGCATGACGCACTGACGACGCTTGAAGGATTGGATCCGCGGCAGGCGAAAGTGGTGGAGTTGCGCTACTTCGGCGGATTCTCCGTCGAAGAGATCGGCGACATCCTGGAGATGTCTCCGCGATCCGTAAAGCGGCACTGGGCGTTGGCGAGAATCTGGTTACTGAAACAGATGAAGAAGCCTCGCGGTCCCGTAGAAGAGTGACTCCGCAATACGAAGGGTCAGGTCCAAGCCGTTCTTTTCTAAATCAAGCGCAGAGCTTCTACTGGATCTGTGGAAGCGGCGCGCAGCGCTGGGAGCGTTGACGCGACAAGGGCTACGAGCATCATGATCAGGAAACTGCTTATGTAAATCAGCGGGTCGGTGGCGCTGATCAATAACATGCGGCTCTCTCTGCCGAGAGCCGCAAACGTGGCCGTTGCTAGCAATGCGTAGTAGGAAATCCGGGTTCGCTCCGGTCGGGATGACAATTCTGTTGCGGGGGCAAGTGTTTCCCGCTGAAGCTCTTGCGGTCATAACAGCATTGTCATCCCGACCGGAGCGAAGCGTAGTGGAGGGACCTGCGGTTCTTTCGGCCGGTACTCACATACGCTCTTTAGCCCGTGTGGCTCTATCAAATCAGCTGCTACAGTCCACTAGAATCAGAACTTCATAGAGGAACAGGCATGTTTCGCATCTTCCGTGTTCTGACCATCTTCCTCCTCCTCGCGCCGGTTTCACTTTCTGCGCAGGCAGGCACCGCTTCCGGGGAATGGCCGACCTACGGTGGGGACCTGGGCAACACTCGATATTCCCCTCTTGATCAGATCAATGCCTTGAACTTCAACCAACTTCAAATTGCCTGGAGATTCAAGACCGAGCCCCTGGGCCCAGATCCCGAATACCGGTTCGAGTCGACTCCTTTGATGGTCAAGGGAGTGCTGTATACCACGGCCGGGTCGCTGCGGTCGGTGGTGGCGCTGGATGCGGCGACAGGGAAAGTGCTGTGGACACACACAGAACACGAAGGTGCTCGCGGCGCATCCGCTCCACGCAGGCTTTCGGGCCATGGAGTCGCCTATTGGAGCGATGGGGGCGACCAACGCATTCTTTACGTGACGCCCGGCTACCGTCTGGTCGCGCTTGATGCAAAGTCCGGTGATCCCGTTCCCTCGTTCGGAGTGCAGGGAGTGGTCGATCTTCGCCTGGACGATGATCAGGAAATGGACCTCACGAGTGCCGATATTGGACTGCACTCCACTGCGATCGTTGCGGGCAATACGGTCATTGTCGGTGCGGCTCACAGTTCAGGGGAGGCGCCAAAGCATAAGGCCAACGTAAAAGGCTACGTGCGTGGGTTCGATGCCAGGACGGGCAAACGCCTTTGGATCTTCCACACGATTCCAAGGCGCGACGAATTCGGCTACGACACCTGGGAGAACGGGGCGGCCGACTACACCGGCAATACGGGTGTCTGGGCGCAGATCAGCGTCGATGAGGAATTAGGGCTGGTCTATCTGCCGGTCGAGTTACCCACTGGCGATTACTACGGTGGCGACCGGCCTGGCAGTAGCCTGTTTGCAGAAAGTGTCGTGGCCGTCGATCTTAAAACGGGCCAGAGGAAATGGCATTACCAACTTGTTCATCACGGACTTTGGGATTTTGACATCCCATGTGCGCCAGTCCTGGTGGATATCACTGTCAAGGGAAAACCAGTCAGGGCTCTTGCTCAGGCGACAAAGCAGTCCATACTCTACGTCCTCAATCGTGAAAATGGGCAACCGGTATGGCCCATCGTCGAACGTCCCGTACCTCAGGGCGACGTGCCGGGTGAATGGTATTCACCCACACAACCCATTCCCACCAAGCCCCCTTTTTATGACAGGAACGGCTCCTCGATAAACGAGCTCATTGACTTCACTCCAGAGCTAAGAGCGCAAGCTATCAAGGTGGCTTCTCAGTACAAATTGGGTCCGGTGTTTACACCTCCTGTCGTTAGCAAGATAGACGGGCCGCTCGGTACCCTGGTCGTCGGGTTGCCATTCGGCGGAACGGATTGGGGTGGTGGTTCCTACGATCCTCAAGGTCACATGTTTTACGTCTTTTCTCAAGGAACCATAGGCAGTGTTGGCCGCATTAAGCCGAATGCTGGAGAGTCAGAAGCAAGATTCTGTTCGGGATGGCCTCCGCAGGCGAAGGCAAGTTTCATCACCTAACGGTTGACGGGCTATCGATCAAAAGCCGCCGATGGCCAGATCAGTGCGATTGATTTGGATACCGGCGAGATCGTTTGGCAAGTGCCGGATGGCGAAACACCTGATGAGATTCGCAACCATCCCGCGCTGAAAGGGCTGACCATTCCGCGCACCGGACGCCCGGGAATTATCGGCGTCCTTACCACCAAATCGCTCCTGATTGCCGGAGAAGGCGGCGTTTTCACCAACGGAGCAGGGCAAAAAGGTGCACTCTTGCGCGCCTATGACAAGAAGACCGGTAAAGACGCAGGCGCGGTCTTCATGCCGTCGGGACAAAGCGGATCGCCCATGACCTACATGTGCAAGGGAAAGCAATATATTGTGGTCGCCATTGGGGGTCAGGACTATCCAGGTGAGTTGTTGGCCTTTTCCTTGAGAACTGACAGCAAATGAGGATAGGTTCGTCAGAGCGTGCAAAAAAGTGCGCAAAAAGCGATAAAAGCGATAAAAGGGGTAGTGTCGAGCTCACTAAGAGACCTAAGTCCTTTGTTTCATGAAGGTGCTCAAATTTTTCAATTAATTAATTTGAGCACCTTGCTTTCGCCTGTCCAGACTTGTTCGCCCGCAAAAGGCTTGAGGGGCAAGGCCTGCGGTATCCACCCTTTCGGAAACCACGCGAGGCATGGGGCACCCGGCATGTGTGGCGGGGATAGAGGAACGGGGTTGGTGTTGCGTCTGTAGAAATGTGCGAAGAAAGCGAAGTAAGCGAACTAAGTCCGGGTGCGGACGACATTTCTGCCGAGAACGGGACGATCTTTCGGCCTACGAGCTCACGAATTAGGGAACGTCCCGTCGGTCATCCGGCGTTTTTGTCATCATGGCGCGGGATTGCTCGGGCTGATGTCCGGTGGTGTGGCGTTTCTCGAGTTGTCAAAACTACTTAATCAAGAGGACGCCTGAGCGCACCCTGGTTACGCGGTGATTTCTGCTCTCCGCAGGCGCACCCAGGCTGCGGAAGGGCATATTCGTCACTTTGATGTCACTTTATCGTTTGCTACACCCTAGTCATCAGGCTGGCGAGCGCTGATACCTTCCGGTGGTTGGCGGCAGTGCACGGGCAGAGGGCACCGGTACAAGGCCAAGCAGAGGCGTCGTGGAAAAGACCGCTCCGATATCTGGATCTTAATTTCACAATAGTACGGTTTTGCGATCGTGTCGATAGGGTAAGAGGATTTATTTGGTAACCATGGCAGAGTACTGTCGGCCTAACTCGGCACAGCCCGTTGCAGGGCACTGGCCTCAAAATCAAATATCGAAAGGGATTGGAAGGGGGCGATTAGGTGGTCTATGACATAACAAGACAGTGGAGGTTACCTTGCGTGGCGCTCTCCGGACGTACAGGCGGACGGAGCCTGCCGGAATAACGGCGGCGGCAGCCGGACCCTTGGCCAAAACGACATGGCATAGATGCATCCGAACCCCGTCAACCTGAGTCAGGTACTCCGTTTTGGGCGGCCTCTTTGAGGGTTCGCTCTCGCATAGATAGACGACAACTCAAATTGTTTCTTTCTAAGGCGTGGATACAGTTCCAAAAGTTCCTGTATCGGGGTGCCAGAATCGACCAAACTCGCCACGTCATAGACGGGTATTCGCGTTCCCCTAATGACGGGCGTTCCACTGAGAATCTCCGGATCCTCGACGACCAATTCCGTAGCTTGTTTGAGTTGGGTGAGGCGGCGGTCAACGTCCTCCCAAATACGGCTAAAGGAGATCTCCACTGTGCGTGACTCTTCCACGCGGCAATTCCTCAACTCGGGCCAGGATCTGCAACGACCAAACCCATCCTGAATTGTCTTCACCCGCGCAGCCGAAGTCAGGAAGTCTGCGGTTTCAAAATAGAAGGCAATCCAAAGACAGGCGTCTTTCCGGATTGTTCGGCTGGTAGAGGTGCTGTAGAGTTTTGTGGGCAAAA
Source organism: uncultured Acidobacteriaceae bacterium (assembly GCA_963826875.1). Taxonomy (GTDB): domain Bacteria; phylum Acidobacteriota; class Terriglobia; order Terriglobales; family Acidobacteriaceae; genus PALSA-350. The sequence continues at coordinate 24,737 of CAWGYP010000017.1, forward strand.
TTTTTCTGTCGATGGCCCTGTTGATCTCAGCGACTGTAACCCCGGCCGTGCTCGTTCTCCCTTTACCCGAGGAGCGTATTCTGGTATCACCTAATTAGGTGCCAAAAAACCGGGGGGGGGAATACGCTGGACATCACGCGTGACATTCAATCGCTGACTACGTTTCGCCGGTCGTCCGGCGACTTCATGAAACAGCTCAAGAAGACCAAACGCCCGGTAGTCCTCACGGTTAACGGCAAAGCCGCAGCCGTCGTGCAGGACGCCGAAGCTTATCAGCGTCTGCTCGACATTGCCGCACGCGCCGATGCTGAGGAAGGCATTCGCCAGGGGCTCGACGACGCAGCACATGGCCGTACACGACCAGTCCGGGAGTTTTTCGACGAGTTT
>CAWGYP010000018.1:0-36833 GCA_963826875.1 uncultured Acidobacteriaceae bacterium
TCGTCGGTACTGCCCGTCGGCGTGCTGCCACCGATGCCTGCATTGGCGAAGACGATGTCAAGTTTGCCAAAGTCTTTGGAGAGTTCAGCGAAGAGCTTCTTGCGGTCCTCCGCCACCGTAACGTCGACACGATAGCCGTGCGCTTTCGATCCGAGTTCGGCGACCGCTTCATCCAGCGTCTGTTGATCGCGACCCGTAATCGCGACTTCAGCGCCTTCTGCAATGAAAAGGCGGGCAGTGGCTAGACCGATGCCACTGTTTCCGCCGGTGATGAGAGCCTTCTTGCCTGCGAGTTTCATGATTTCCTCCTGGACGGCTGGGCCGTTAACTACGGCGACCGTCATAAATGGGATATGGCGTGTGCCCAATTTTGCTTCGTCAAAACAGGAGAGCTGGGAAGATCGAAGCTCTCCTGTTGCTGTGGCGGAGATTTGGCCGTCAGTAGTGTCAGATCAGGCTGCCGAGTTCGCCGTCCTGGATCGCAGGGACCGGAAGCCGGCGCGAACCTCTTCGGTGAAGAGCTGCGGCTGTTCCCAGGCCGCAAAGTGGCCGCCCTTGGGCAGCTTGTTGTAATGGATCAGTTTGGGATACGCCCGCTCCGCCCAACTGCGCGGGCACAGATCGATCTCGTCCGGAAAGGAGCTTACGGCAACCGGGATGGACACGCCTTTGACACTGAAGTACCCGAGTTTGTTTTCCCAGTAGAGGCGGGCTCCGGAGATCGCCGTGTTGGTCAACCAGGCGATCGTGACGTTATCGAGAATGTCGTCACGCGTGAGGCCTTCGGATTGTCCCTGAAAGACACGTGAGATCAGCGCGTAGCTCCACGCATCGTGGTCCAGAAAATAGGCGGCCAGGCCGACGGGGGAATCCGCAATTCCGTACAACGTCTGTGGTCGCAACCCCATCTGGTAGCCGTAGGCGACGCCTTTGCTGTAGACGAATTGCAGCCGCTCGAAAGCGAGTTTTTCCTCAGGTGAGAGACCATCTGGCATTGGAGCACCGGTGAATGCCGCCTTGTCAATCTCAGGCGGAACCGCGCCGGGCATGTTGACGTGAATGCCGAGCAGTTCGGGAGGCGCCTGCACGCCCATTTGTTCGGTGATGATCGCACCCCAATCGCCGCCTTGCGCCACAAATTGCGTGTATCCCAGGCGCTTCATGAGCGCGACCCATGCTCGCGCAATGTGCGCGGGGTCCCAGCCTGTGGTGGTCGGCTTGCCTGAATACCCGTAGCCTGGTATCGACGGAATCACCAGGTGGAAAGCGTCCGATGCGCTCGCGCCGTGTGCGGTGGGATTGGTTAGCGGATCGATGATCTTCAACTGTTCGGTGATCGAGCCAGGCCATCCGTGCGTAACGATGAGCGGCAATGCATTTTCATGTTTCGAACGAACGTGAATGAAATGAATGTCCAGCCCATCGATCTCGGTGATGAATTGCGGTAAGGCGTTCAACCTAGCCTCGCACTTCCGCCAGTCGTATTCCGTGCCCCAATAGCGCGCGAGCGCCTGAGTCGTGGCGAGCTGCACCCCTTGGGTTGCATCTGTGACCGTTTCTCGTTCCGGCCACTTTGTGTTGTTGATGCGCCTGCGCAACTCGGTGAGTTCCGCTTCCGGCACATGGGTTTTGAAGGGACGAATCGCATCCGTCCCAGCTGACTGCGTGGTTCCTTCGCGTAAAGAGACTGCTGTGGTCATAGGTTCCTCCTTTTTGGTGGTTTCAGGTTGTGTGGTTTCTGCGTTTGTGGACGCCAATCTTCTTCTCGTTCCTGGCCCGGCCCTTCGTATTGCATCCTCGGCTCGACGGCGACGGTCTGGCGCTGGGCAGTGTTGAGGCACCCGGCTTATGCGAAGTCAACCCAGATTCCAGGCCCGGTCCATTGCCGACGATTCTGCGCACTTCACTAGCTGCTCGTTCGCTCGTTCGTGATCCACTCGCGGATGTAGGCAGGGCAACTCCTGAGCTCGATACCTTCAGCTTCGGCCTGAGCGAGAAGCTTCACAGCGTCGCGGTCCACCAACTCTACCTCCGAGAGTTCGATAGCGACGACACGGCGTCCGTCGAGCGCAGTGCAAACGACCTCCAGATCTTCCGAAACGAGTCGACCACTCACGTAAAGGAGCAGACCCTGTTCAGTCCAACGCCGGTCGATTCGGCAAGTCATTGGCTCGCATCGCCTGTCGTCCACTGATTCCGATGGCAACCAGCGTGCCATTCGAAAGTGACTGAAAAGGCTAGAAGTCGAGCCCGTCGCCCACCGGCGAATTTGGCAGATCTGGTGAATGTGGTGAATATGGTGAAACTGGCGGGAATTTAGCGAAACTTGAATTGTGCCTTGTCGATTCGCAACGCCTTGATGCGATGGTCCAGCGTGGATGGTGGGACGCCCAGCCGCGTGGCGGCCCCTAAGCGCCCAGCTACACGGCCCCGTGATACGGCGAGCGCCGCCTCGATGATCTCCCGTTCGCTGCGGGCCTCACCTTGAGACTTTGCGGGTGAAGCAACTTGAGGTCGCCCTCGGGCGGGTTGTCTTGAGAGCCATGAGTCGTCGATGGCAAACACCTCGCCCGAGTTCAGAATGACAGACCGCTCAATCACGTTCTGCAACTCCCGGATGTTGCCCGGCCAATCGTAGTTCTGCAGCAAATCCAGCGTCTGCTTGTCGATCGAGCGAAAGTTCTTTCCGGCGCGCCTGGCGTAGCGTCGGACGAAGTATTCGACGAGCATCAAGATGTCCTCAGTCCGGTCTCGGAGCGGTGGCACCTCGATAGGAAATACGTTGAGTCGATAAAAAAGGTCTTGGCGAAAGCTTCCATTGGCCACAGCAGATGTGAGGTCTCGGTTGGTCGCTGTGATGACTCGAAGGTCGACACGGATCGTCTGTCCTCCCCCGACTCGCTCAAATTCTCGCTCCTGCAAGACTCTCAAGAGAGCGACCTGCGTATCGGGCGGAAGTTCACCTACTTCATCCAGAAAGATCGTGCCGCCATTAGCCTGTTCGAAGCGGCCCAGCCGCCGCTGGGTAGCTCCTGTGAAAGCTCCTTTTTCGTGACCGAACAACTCCGATGAGATCAGCGTAGGCGCAAGTGCGGCACAGTTCACACTGACGAAGGCACGTCCAGCCCTCTGAGATCGTTTGTGGACGGCGCGAGCGATGAGTTCCTTGCCGGTGCCAGTCTCCCCCGTGATGAACACCGTGGAGTCGGTCGGCGCCACTTTAGCAATCCTCGAGAGAACCGTCTTCAACGGCTTGGAGGAACCTACGATCTCCTCGAACATCTGAGCGCGATCGACTTCGTCCCGCAGAGCCAGGTTTTCCCGATAGAGTTGATCCTTGAGCGCTCTGATCTCGGCTTCAGCCCGTTTCTGTTTACTCAAATCGAGTGCGAAGGCGACGCCGTCATTTCCCCCCTCCTGGAACAAGGTAGCTCCAATCAGCACGGGTACCCGGCTGCCATCTTTCCGGAAAAATTCTGACTCAAAGGGCTGTACGGTCCCGGTCTGGATTACTTCTGCCAAAGCGCGTTCAGCGCGCTCGCGCCAGTCCGCAGGTGTCATGTCCAACCATCGCACGCGACCCGCAGCGACATCTCCATGATCGTATTGCACCATGCGAAGAAAGGCTTCATTAGACGTCAGGATGGCGCCCTCGACATTCCAGGTCGCTATTCCCAGAATGTTGGCGTCCACCAGGCGGCGGATCTTCGCTTCACGATCTTCGAGATCGCTGTAGAGGCGTGTGATCTCCATGGAGGTCGCCGCCGCCGAGGCAATCAACTTCAGGACGGCCATTCGCGCAGGAGTGAATGCGTGAGAAGTGAGGCTGTTTTCTAGGTACAGCAGCCCGAGCAACTGAGTCTGTTTGAGCAGTGGGAGGCACAGCACAGAACGCTCGTGGTGCCCGCGAAAATAGTCGTCGGCGGCGAATGAGTTCTGACCGGATGCATCATTTAAGAGAACACCTTCCCTGGTCCGAAGCACATACTGCAGAACCGAACTGGGTAGATCCGCGGCGGTGACGCTTGCCTCTCGAAGGACGACTGTCACCTGATCGCTGCTGGTTGTGGCTTCCGCTTCGATGCGATAACCATGTCCTCGATGGAGAATCAGCAGACCTCTCTCGGCACCTGCGTGTTCGAGCGCTGTGCGCATGATCGTGTCGATCAGTTTTTCCGGCACGATCTCACCCGACACAGCTTCGGACACTTTGATCACAGTCGCCAGCTCGAGTTGCTCGACCGGCGTGTGTATCGTTGCTGTCGAATCCGACATTGCTCTCTCGGGTCTGATCTGCGGGTAAAGCTGGTCAAGCTGGCGAACCTTGGCATCCGCTCCCCAACGCATATAGCAGTAGCGTGCTTCCCGCAGGTAGGACGTCGCAATTTTCTCGTACCCACGTGCCGCATAGAACAATCCTGCCCGTTCATTAGCGAAGGCTTCATTGTGGACGAAGCCGTGCATGTGCGCGGATCGAATCGCCTTCTCGTAGAGTTCCTGCGCGTCCAGAATGCGTCCCTCAATCCGTGCAATCTCCGCTGCAACCATGGCGGCGCGGTTCTCAAAAGTCTGCGGTGAATGCTCAGCCCAGACTTCGAGCTGCTTGTAATGCTCCGCCAAGGCCTCGAAGTGTTTCGGTTGGTCTTCGGGCGACGCAATGCTCCAGGCGCCCGCATGAGCGAGGGCAGCATAGACACGAAATTCTGCAGTTTCGAACATCCCCGCAGATGTCCAATACATCCGCTGGCCCTTGAACGCGGCCTCAGCCGCTGAAGCATAGTCTCCGGCAAAAACACGAGCCTCCACCTTGCGGGTCCAATAGTAGAACTCGGCAAATACCAGATTCGGATTGCTGGCCAGATCGCGCTCGACCTCCGGCTCGCTGTAATCGTCGTGATCCAGGCGCCCCAGAGTCGGTGTTACTCCACGTAGCGTCCGAATAAGACCCAGCTGTGCTCCGCAGAGGTGAATGACCAAACCGAAGCGCACCCTTTTCGCAAAAGCCAAGCCGTTTTCGCATTCCGTCTGCACTTCCGCGAGCGGATCTCCGACTGCCAGGCAAATCGTAATCAGTTGGTCCCAGCTATAGGATGCGAAAGTCAGATCGCCAATACGATATGCAACATCGAACGCGCGACGCACCAGTTCACGTCCGCTGGCAACGTGCTGATTCCATGGCATGACCATGGCACCCACAGACATATAGGTTCGCGCCAGATAGCGTGTCAGGCCGCGCTTCTCGACCAGGTCATAGCCCAGTTGCCCGAACCGGAATCCGTCTTTGTAGTTGCCAAGGCGCGGGCCCGCAAACATCGCAAGCCAAACATAGGCGAAGCACGCGGCGTCGCTGTTTCCGTGTTCGAGGCTAAGGGCTACCAAACGGCAGACGACCAATGTCGAGAGGTGCTCGTCAAAGAGAATCGACGGAGTGACAATCTCTGTGAAGACATCGAGTGTGTCTAGTACCTCCGGATCCACAACGAGCGGCAGGTCCATGAGCTCTTCAATTTGCCGACTGCCGAGAAGAGCCCAGATTCGCTCGTATTCGCGCAATACGTCATCGCGTGTCGGTCGGTTCGACCATACCGTGCCCTGACTGCGGAGCCATTCCAGAAACACGTCCACCGCGCGGTCACACCGATCCAACGTGGTGTATAGGGTGAGTCGCAAGCGCGTGGCTACGCAGAAATCGTGCCGATTGTTCGCGCGCTGCGGCAACAGGGAGAGTCGATTCTCGGCAGCAACCTTGTCTGCGGTCAATAGCTCGCACTCAGCCATCAGATATTCGGTCGAGAAGATGAGGGAGTAGTTTCTCTCCCACGTCTCTTCCGTCAGGAGCGCCCGGCCTGCCCCGAGATATTTAAGTGCCGAAGCATATGCTGTTGAGACTTTGGCACGCCGGCCTGCAATGAGATTGAGCTCTGCGACGCGCTCGCGATCTTCCACCGAGGTAAGCAGGTGTGAGCCGCGGTTGAGTTGGTTGACGATCTCGAATATGACCTCTTCGCGCTTCGCCTCAGGAGTATGCTCAGCCAGAAGCATCCCAATGCGCAGATGCGCCGCGGGACGCAGCTGTTGCGGAATCATGGAGTAGGCTGCTTCCTGCACGCGATCATGCAGGAATCGATAGGAATCGTCTGAGCGGAAGATAAGTTCGGTGCGTACTGCTTCCCAAAGGTGCTGGTGAAGATCCTCGATCGACCTGTCGTAGGCCATCGCCAGCATGTCGAACTCGGCGCTATTTCCCATGCAGGCGAACTGCTTGAGTGCCTCCTGCGTGTCTACTGGAAGGCGGTTCAACTTGCCGACCATGAGCTCCACAACGTTGTCGGTGTAGCCTTTGGCGTGAATGCGATTTAGGTCCCATACCCAGCGGCCCGCGCCGTAATCAAAAGTGAGCAGACCCTCATCAGAGAGTGCGGAAATGAACTGAATTGCGAAAAATGGATTCCCAGTCGTCTTCTCGTGAATCAGTGTCGCGAGCGGATCAACACGCTCCGTTTCGCAGCGCAGGGAGTCCACGAACAGTTGGAGCAAGTCGTCGCGTCGAAGCGGGGTGAGGACGATGTCTTGCACCGCGGCTCCGCTCTGGCGAATCGCATCGAGCTTGCGGACCAGCGGGTGAGTAGCATTGACCTCGTTGTCTCGATACGCACCAATGAGCATCAGGTGCCGCAAATCGGTCTGAATCAACAAATCTTCGAGCAGATCGAGCGTGGCTGCGTCCAGCCATTGCAAGTCATCGAGGAAGAGAGCAAGCGGATGTTCCGGTCGTGCGAACACGCCGATGAAACGGCGAAAGACCAACTGAAAACGTCGCTGCGCTTCCGACGGCGGGAGTTCGGGAACGGGAGGTTGCTCGCCAATGACGTGCTTCAATTCGGGAACAAGATTGATGATCAGCAGCCCGTTTGGTTCCAGCGCCTCCTGAAGCGCGTCACGCCACTTGCGTAAGTCGTCCTCGCCCATACTAAGAAGCGGTCGTACGAGGCTTTGGAATGCCTGCGCCAGGGTCGCATACGGAATGTCGCGCTTGTACTGATCGAACTTACCAGACGCAAACAGGCCGCGCGGCGGGACGAGCGGCTTATGCAACTCGTTCACAACCGCGGACTTGCCGATACCGGAGTATCCGGAGACGAGCACCAACTCCGGCCTGCTGCCAGCCACAATCCGATCGAACGCGGTGAGCAGAGTTTCCACCTCACGGTCCCGCCCGTACAGCTTCTCGGGGATCATGAGGCGGTCCGGAGTATCCTGTGCCCCGCAAGTGAAAACGTCGATGGATCCTCGAGACTCCCATTGCGACAGGCAGTGCCGTAGATCGCGTTCAACTCCAGCCGCCGTTTGATACCGCTCCTCGGCTGTCTTCGAGAGCAGCTTCATCGTGATGGCGGAAACAGCCGCTGGAACATCCCTTACCCGTTCGCTGGGAGCGGTGGGGAGTCTGGCAATGTGGCAATGCACCCATTCCATCGGATCGGATGCCGTGAAGGGAAGGCTGCCTGTTAACATCTCGTAGAACGTGACGCCAAGTGAATAGAGGTCACTCCGGGAATCGATAGAGCGATTCACTCTTCCCGTTTGCTCTGGCGCCATGTATGCAAGCGTTCCGGCAATGAACTCTGGAGGTTCAAGCGGTTGACGTTCGCGCGGGAGGCGCGATGCGATCCCGAAGCCGGTAAGACGGACCCGGGCAGTTCCCAAGTCCACCAACACGTTCGCGGGTTTGATGTCTTTGTGGATCAACCCTCGCCCATGTAGCTGACCTATTGCGCCAGACAACGCCACGGCCAGGCGCAGGAACTGTCCGACCTCCATCGGCTGCTGGACGAGGCGATCGAGCGGCTCGCCACCTGTGTAATCAACCACGAGCAGCGTGTGCCCGCGATCGCGGACCAGCTCAAGCGGCCGCAATGCCCACGCATCGTCCAGGTAGCTTCTGAGTTCGTGCTCGTGCGCGAGTCGATCGACGCTTTCCAGAGTGGGGTGCTCGGCAGCGGCAGGGATGGGTACGAACGCGTGCCTCTGGCCCTTAGCATTATGCTGCTGGCTTAGCGTACAAAAGACACGCCCGGCATCGCGCCACAGCACCTCTACGGAGTCGTTCTCCCAGCCCGCCCCGAGAAAGACGGATGCCTTCATGTGTCCCGTCTCCTTCTTCCAGCGTTCAAACCGCCACTCTGGTTCGCGCTAGCGGAAGTGCGACAATTCGAACGCGATGAAGCTCGACCCTGCACTCACGAGATCCCGCTTTGCGCGTACAGCACAACGTGCTGAACGCCTTCGCATTCCCCACAGAGCTTTCCGTGATATCCAGCTTTTCTGGTTCTCCGGGATTCGCGTCCAGGACCCGTGTAATCTTCACATTCGGTGCTCCATCGATCTTCTAACGGCAGCCCGAGCTCAAAAGCGCGGGCTATAGAACCAGAAGACATGAGCAAGGCTGAGCGGGATCTCGACATCGGGAACAGTGTTCCCGTGGCTCTAAACACATACAACAATAGCAACTTATGCCCCAGCGAATTTTGGCCCAAGTATGACAGGAGCGGGGAAGCTTCGGAAGAATCATCTCACAACCCCAAGGAGCTTGTGGACACATTTCGTGCGTCGAGCGTCGCACCTCGAATGGGCAACGCCCGGGGTTCGCCGCTATAAAATTCTCGGAGAAATCGCACCCGCGCAGGGGGGATCTCGTCGTCTGGACGGCCCGGCCAAACACACACTGGACTCGGTCTGAACTCATTTCAACGAATCAGCATCCGAAATCCGGCTTCAATCTAATAAGCGGCTTGATAATTGCCGGTTGTCCTCGAAGCGACGCGAGGGCAGAGGTTTATGGGGCAAAGGTCGTGGGATTGGTTCGGGTTCGATAACGGTTCCCGATCGTACTTTACAGCGCCAAAAGAGGCCATCCGTGGCGCTTGTTTTCTTTAAGTTACGGCATTCCTTTTCGCTGTCACGGCAGAGGCCAACAACCACATGGGCGGATAGTCGGCTTTCCGGACAAGTGACCATCGCCAGCTGTTGCCAAGAGCACTCATTGAAATCTACGCGTGGGGAAAAATCCTCGCTTTCGCGATCCCCGCTGGCAATGGTAAGAAGCCCTCTCCTCAAGGCAATGCGTACCACGCGCCACGTCCGCTGCCGTGGAGCGCAAGGTGGCCTTCTGCGACCAACTGGCGGAAGTGTTGCTTCAACGTGTTTCTGCTCGTGCCCGTTAGTCGTACGATGTCGCTGATCGTGACTCTTCCGTGTTCGCGGACGTGCTCGATGATGCGCACCGATAGTTCCGGCAATGCCGCGAGGACGATCTTCTCCCGTTCGATTTTTTTGGCTAGGTGCTTCATTTGTTGTTGCAACGCGCTAAGGAAAAACATCACCCATGGCTGCCAGTTTGGTGCATCTGTCCTCACCGTCACCTGGGTCTGGCGAAGGGCGAGATAATAGGCTTCTTTGCTTTGTTCGATCACGCTTTCAAGTGAGCTGTACGGTACGTAGGAATAACCTGCGCGGAGCAACAGAAGAGTCGTCATAATTCGGCTCAATCGGCCATTGCCATCTTGAAATGGATGGATTTCGAGAAGCACGACCGTGAAGATCGCGGTGACCAGAAGAGGATGCAATTGTCGCGCTGAGTATGCGCCTGAGGTCCAGGCAATGAGTTCAGAGATCCGTCTCGGGGCGTCAAAAGGAGACGCTGTTTCGAAGACAATTCCGACCTGTTCCGGCCTCGTCGAACGCGGCAACGTTGTTCGATTGGGTCTTGTAACTGCCTCGATGATGCGCGTCTTTTTCGCTGTATTGAAGCAAATCGCGATGCAGTTGCTTGACGTGGTTTTCGGTGAGCGTGATCTCTTCCCAGGACTGGAAGAGGAGCTCCATCGTCTCGACGTAACCAGCCACTTCCTGCTCGTCTCGCGTTGCGAAGGTTTTGATCTCCAGATTGGACAGCAACCGCTCCACTTGGCGATCGGAGAGTTTGCTGCCTTCAATGCGAGTCGATGAGCCGATGCTTTCGATAGTGGCGACGCGCCGCAAAGCGGAGTGCCGCTCCGGAGCCAGGGCGCCAAGGGCCTTCCACGCCCCCTTAAACTCATCAAGTCCGGCGATGAGATTCAGGATTTCGGGGGTGATCTGGAGAGTACCCGTGCGGATCATTACACCCAGTGATACACCCAATTACACCCATTTCCGACCCCGAGACCACGCCCGTTCACGCCCAATCTAAGGAGCTAAGACACTCTCCGCTCTGGATGGCCGGTTCGCGCATATTTTCGAAGCTCGGAGACGGGAATGAGAACCCGGCCGCCAATGCGACGGGGTGGCCAGACGGCGCGTGGCGATCAGGTAATTCCAGTGCCCTCTGGCTAATGGAGAGCATCTGGGCTGCCTCCTCCCGGCTCGCCAGTATTTTGCTTCTTGGGTTATTTTTGCCTGACCCCGGAACCCGCATCCGCCTTCATTTAATTGGGGGTACAATAAACTATGCACACGGTGGTCGAAACCGCCGAATTCCAAAAACAGGCGAAGGCAATGTGGAGCGATGCGGAGCGCGAATCATTCATCGACTGGATTGCCGCCAATCCAGGTGCAGGCGACGTTATTCCTGGCGCGGACGGAGCACGCAAGGTGCGCTGGGGCCGTGCGGGAAAAGGCAAGCGCGGCGGCGTGAGGGTGATTTATTTCCACCTTACCGACGACGAGGTTGTGTTGCTGGTGATGGTCTATGCCAAGGCTGCGCAAGCCAACGTGAAGCCCAGGTACATCAAGCGAGGTTGAAAACATGAAGACACTGAAAAAGATGGACGTGAATAAGATCGCCCGCGCGATCGAAACCGATGCGGGACATGCGTTGCCCGGTCTGCGTGAGTCTCTGGCGCAAGCCAAGGCCGGCGATTTTTCGCGGGTTCACTCACCGGAACAGATCGTGGCTCGCCGTCGCGGTCGCCCTGCAGGAAGCAAGCAGGAAGTCACCAAAGAGGCGGTTAAACTCCGCCTGGATGCCGATGTGATGGCGGCGCTCCGTGCGAGTGGGGATGGCTGGCAAACCCGCATCAATGAGGCTCTGCGGGCATCGCTAGCCCTAAGTGGAAAGATCGGCAAGCAATAGGCTATCGGCTGGAAAAGGGGATTGCTAAGGGCTTGCCCGCTTCGCAATGCCCTTCAAACTCTCAATTGATCGCCTAGCCCCTGAGGTTTTGTTGAGGGATTATTTCGGTCACGGTAGGGACAGTCATCGCTGACTGCCCCCCGTACAGATCCGTGCGAGCGGAACTACCGCACACGGCTCTTACCTTGGATTAGAACGTCGAAACGCTCGCTAGGAAAAGGATGCAGGACACTAGGACGAGGGATCCAGCGGTCGAAGGTCGGGCGAATGCGAGTCCAGCTGGGACGGCTGCGCTGGCTGCGACGACCAAGCATGGCGCGCCACAGGATGCAAAGCCGGTCGCGGAACCGCCATAACGCCCGCAGGTTGTCGGGTACAGCATGGTAACGGTAGTAGCCGTTGACGACACGCTTCAGCCATTGGCCGACAGCATTGACCGGATCATGCAGGCGCTCACGTAGCTTCACCTTCAACGCGTGAAGCTTTGCTCGTAGCCGCTGGACCATGGTCTTGCGTCGTATAACGAAATGACCTTTGGAGTTCGTCGCACAGCAGTGCGTGAACCCCAGAAACGTGAACGTCTCCGCCTTCCCTTCCCCACGCTTTTGCCGGTTGGCCTGGGCGAACCGACCGAACTCGATCAGCCGCGTCTTTTCCGGGTGGAGTTCCAAGCCGAAGTCCGCCAGCCGTTCCCGAAACTCTCTCAGGAACCGCTCGGCATTCTCGCGGTGCTCGAAGCCTACCACCAGATCATCCGCGTAACGGACGACAACCACATCTCCGCTCGCCACTTTCTTTCGCCATACCTCGACCCACAGGTCGAAGACATAGTGCAGATACACGTTCGCCAGTAGCGGCGAAATGACCGCTCCCTGCGGAGTGCCCGCCTTGGTCTCAGACCACTTGCCGTCTTCCGATACCCCGGCCTTGAGCCACTTCCCTATCAGCCGAAGAATGCGGTTGTCGGCCACTCGATGCTCCATAAATTTCATGGTCCATTCGTGGCTCATGTTGTCAAAGAACCCACGGATGTCCGCATCGAGTATCCAATTCACACGCTTTCGTTGGATGCCCACATTCAGCGCGTCCAGCGCCTGGTGTGGACTGCGCCCCGGGCGAAACCCATACGAGAATCCCCGAAAGTCCACCTCATAGATCTGGTTGAGGATAGTGACTACCGCGTGTTGGACGATCTTATCTTCCAACGCCGCGATGCCCAACGGCCGTTGCCGGCCATCGGCTTTCGGTATATAGACTCTGCGCGAAGGTTGAGCCCGATATGCTCCACGATGCACGCGGCCATGGAGATCGACTAACCTCTCCTCCAGGCCTTGCTCATACTGCTGCCAACTTACCCCGTCCACTCCCGGTGCTGCTCTCCGCTTGAGCGCAAAGTAGCTTTCCCGTAGTAAGTCGATCGTAAGGTGATGCAGTAAAGCGGTGAACCGTTCCTGCTTCCTTGCCTGCGCCGTACGGCGCACGCCGCCTAACCCCTGGGACACGCGCGCTCCACTCTGTGTCGGATGCGTGTGAGGCTGGGCGTCGTTCTCCTTGGTCTGCGCCCTTCCCTCCGCTGGCTCCGCGGAAGTCTTATCTTCTTTGTTCGTCAGCTTCATAGGTACTATGGCGCAGTCCGACCCCTCCAAAACGTACATGTCCGGATCATGGATCTTTCACCTTCCCGGACCGGTCTGCTCGCGCAGACGCTCTGGAGGTCTCCCGGTTCTCGTGCACATTGTTTCCTGACGTGCCTGGAGTCTTCGACTACGCCGAGCCCAGCGGCCACTCGCGAATAGCGCGGCTCGCCGGTGTTGCCTTCCCACTGACAGAAAAGGGTCGGCACTCGGTTGCAAATTTTCGGAGCTCAATCCTCCCGCCCGCCAGTACCTCTGTCTACGCTTCGCTATGACTCCTCACGGGGTCACAGGCAAGACTCGAGGCCAGAATGGAGTCGCTTCTCCTTTTCCGTAGGGCTCTTTCATCCCCTACAATGTGCCGGTTTATCCCGGCGCTCTCTGACCCCGCATGTTGACCCCGCATGTTGACCCCGCATGTCTAATTCCGTTCCTATGTAGAATACTATAGTCGTGTAGCAACGCCTCCGGTGGTTCGATGGTAACCATCCAGAACCGCAGGGTCGGTTCGAGAGGAAGTCATGCATAAACATTTGTGGTTGTCGCCGATTGCCAGCTTATTTGTCCTGTGTGCGATCGGTCAGACTGACGATTCGGCGCGTCACGAAAAGGCTGTGGAAGAAAATCTCCGCCACTTAGCCGTGATTAGAGGTCGTCCTGATCCAGGCATGTCTCTGGCGGATCAGATGTTGCGTCTGCACGTGCCGGGTGTCAATATCGCGGTGATTCACGATAAACGAATCGACTGGAGCCGGGGCTACGGGGTGGCGCGCCTCGGTGGACCGCCTGTTTCTGCGTCGACCCTGTTTGGCGCTGCATCCATGAGCAAGCCGGTGACCGCCATGGCCGTTCTTCGGCTTGCGCAGGACGGCAAGATCGATCTGGACCTGGATGTGAACACTTATCTGAAGAGTTGGAAGATTCCGGCCAATGAGTACACGAAGAACCATCCCGTAACTGTGCGGGAGTTGCTAAGCCATACTTCGGGAATTGGGACGCGTAGCGGCATGATCTACGATCCGGATAAGGGGGTGCCGTCCGTCCTTGAAATCCTGGAGGGTAAGCCTCCGGCAACGACACCGCCGGTTCGCGTGGAATCGGAGCCGGGCAAGAAGTATGCGTACGCTAATGGCGGGTACATGATCCTCGAACTGTTGATTACAGAGCTTACGGGTAAGTCTTTCGCAGAAGCGATGAAAGACTTGGTGTTGGCGCCTATTGGAATGAGCCACAGTACCTATGAAGCACCGCTGTCTCCCGCGAAAGCAGCGACCTCGGCGACGGCTTACGACGAGGGCGGAACGAGCGGAACTGCGGCTGCACATTTTGTCGAGCCAAACGCAGCGGCCGGTGGATTGTGGACCACAGCGACTGACTATGCAAAGTTTGTGATCGAGCTGCAGAAGGAGTACACGGGAGAATCTCACCGCGTGCTCGATCAGAAGATGGCACAGATGATGGTGACCGCAGGCCTGGGTCCATCGGAGAGCATCCGGTGGGGTTTGGGCGTACGCGTAGGAGGAACCCCGCCGCATATTTATTTCGAGCATGGAGGGTCTGCAGTCTTCCAATGCGACATGGTGGGGTATCCCTCGGGAGACGGAGTGGTCGTGCTCACCAACGGTGGTGGGGGCGGCTCGCTCTCCGACCAGGTTGTCCGCAGTGTTGCGCAAGTGTATGGGTGGCCGGATTTTCAACCGGTTGACCATATCGTCGTACCCGTGGACCCATCGAAATTCGGGCGCTATGTTGGGACCTACGACTTCATCAAAGTAACCCAGGACAGGAGCCATCTGATGGCGGAGATCCCGCTCGGATCAAGAGCGCAGGAGTTATTTCCAGAGTCCGACACTCAATATTTCCTTCGCGATGAACCAACGCGTGTCATCTTCGACGTGAATAAGGATGGAAGCGTGACCGGGCTGGAGTTCATCACCACCTATGTCCATTGGCACAGGGAAAAGAACCCGTAGACACCTCTGATCCACCAGCCAGCGCTTCGCTGGTCCCGTGCGAGAGGGATGGATGCAGATTGTTACGAACAGGCCGATGCACTCATTGAAATTTACCCATTGGGAGGAATTCCCGCTTCTGCAACCCCCTGGCGATGGCGAGGAGTCCGTCCTTCAAGGCAATGCGTACCACGCGCCACGTCCGCTGCCGTGGAGCGCGAGATGACCTTCGGCGACCAAGTGGCGGAAGTGTTGTTTCAATGTATTTCTGCTCGTACCCGTTAGTCGTACGATGTTGCCTATGGTGACTCTTCCGTGCTCGCGGACGTGCTCGATGATGAGCACTGACAGCTCCGGCAACGCCGCGAGGACGATCTTCTCTCGTTCGATCTTCTTAGCCAGACGCTTCATTTGTTGTTGCAACGCGCGAAGGAAAAATATCACCCACGGCTGCCAGTCTGGTGCATCTGTCCTTACGGTCACCTGGGTCTGGCGAAGGGGAAGATAATAGCCTTCTTTGCTTTGTTCGATCACGCTTTCCAGTGAGCTGTACGGCACGTAGGAATAGCCTGCGCGGAGCAACAGAAGAGTTGTCAGGATTCGGCTCAGTCGGCCATTGCCGTCCTGGAATGGATGGATTTCAAGGAGCACGACCGTGAAGATCGCGGTAACCAGAATAGGGTGCAATTGTCGCGATGCGTATGCGTCTGAGGTCCAGGCAATGAGTTCAGACATCCGTAGCGGAGTGTCAAAAGGAGACGCTGTCTGGAATACAATTCCGACCTGTTTTCCGGCCTCGTCGAACGCGACAACGTTGTTCGGTTGGGTCTTGTAATTGCCGCGATGATGGGCGTCCTTTTCGCTGTGTTGGAGCAAATCGCGATGCAGTTGCTTGACGTGATTTTCGGTGAGCGTGATCTCTTCCCAAGACTGGAAGAGCAGCTCCATCGTTTCGGCGTAACCGGCGACTTCCTGCTCGTCTCGTGTTGCGAAAGATTTGATCTCCAGGTTGGAGAGCAGCCGCTCCACTTCGCGATCAGAGAGTTTGCTGCCTTCAATGCGAGTCGATGAGCCGATGCTCTCGATAGTTGCGACGCGCCGCAGCGCGGAGAGCCGCTCTGGAGCCAGGGTTCGAAGAGCCTGCCATGCCCCTTTAAACTCATCAAGTCCGGCGATGAGATTCAGGATTTCGGGGGTGATTTGGAGAGTGTCCAATCGGATCATTGCACCCAATAATACACCCAATTACACCCATTTCTGTAACACCTCTTTCCCGTCCACAGTGTGAAGAGGGTAGCGCCCTTGAGAACGAAGCGATCTCTGGGATGAATTGCCGAGACGGTACAGAAACCGCTCAATCGCAAACCTGCCAAGCACCCTCTGGTAGTCCTCCCCGGATGCTTGCGCCAAGGCAAGCAGTTTGGCACGAATAGATGCAGCAGATGTCTTACCCGGCTCGCTAGTCACAGCGCCTCCATGTAAGGGCGAATGACATTGCTCACCCGGCAGATCTTCGCGAAGCTATAGATATCGTTTACATTGCCCTTCTTCCGACGAAGGCATTCCTTCAGCGCCTCAATCGCTACATCGAGGCCGATCTTATTGCGAAATTTGAAGCAGTCGGCCACCGTCTTTGCCGCGGAATACACGCGAATCGGAACGCCTTCAACCCGGTGAGACTCGATTCCTTCGGTCAACGAGAGGCCCGACAGGCGGACCACTCTGATCGACGGCGAGGCAAGGGCCGGCCTCCTGGCTCCCTTGCCAAGAGCGATCCAGACTGCCGTGGGATTCTGGGTCGTCATCTCATGAAAAGCAAGCGCGGACAGAAGGCAGAGCACAGCTCCGGGCACCCGCTTCGCGACTTCTGCGTAGGAATGATGTTCTGTCACAGGGTAGTTGGGCAGCGTGTACATGCCGCGACCAGACCGTTCGAGTTTTCCTTGCTTTAAGAGGCGCAGAAGGAATTCACGAGGAATGCCGGCTGCCTCCACGTCCCGCGGACGCACAATGCCGTGTAGACGGACGTATTGCATCGTTTTGAGGGTATTTCCCGTCATGAGTGCCTTTCTCAATACGTCATTACTTAATCATATTGGATGGCATATTGCAACAATCGATTCGCGCTAGCCGATGCGAGGATCGAGGGGATAAGGTAATGTGGCGCAAACTAACCAAACTGATGGTGCGTACCCGAACCTATACCCGAAGATGATGCCGAACGTGACGGCTATAACCTCGGGTCGACCGGCTCGCTTTCCAATGCCAGAACTCCGAAGACGCACTCGTGAGTTCTCCGCAGGGGTTCTTTGTGAACGAACCTTTCCAACGCCTCGACACCCAGCGCGAACTCCCGCCGAGCCAGGGAGCGTTTCGCGCCCACCGCTCTGGAACGCAACCGTGTGAGGTTTTCCGGCAGGAGATACTCTGGGCCGTAGATGATCCTGAGGTATTCCGGTCCCCGGCACTTGATGGCGGGCTGAACAAATCCTCGTCGCCCCTTGGTGATGAAGTCGAGTGGCTTGACCACCATCCCTTCGCGGCCGGCGGAGGTCATGTCTGTCCACCACGAAGTCGCTGCGTTGCAAGAAGCGCTGTCGTTCAGGTCAACGATCTGAAAAGGCGTAGCGAGCAGGAGACGCTCGTCCGCCGTGCAGAATCTTGCCAGCATCTCCATATGCCACGTATGGCGTTTGTCTGTATGAACCGCGCCCTCGCTGGCGAGCAAATGGAATGGAGCAAGCTTGAGATCGTCGAGCGAGTTCACCGGTCAGCAGTACTGGCGGTACTCGCGAACATATCGATCGAGGGCATCCAATCGTTGACTGCTTTTCTCCTGAAGCGCATCCACTCCTGGAGTTCGCTCGGCTGCCTTCGCCAGAACTGCTTCTTCGGCGCGAAGCGCCTGAACGCCGGAATTGCCGACCGGAGCATATTGCTGGCGCAGCAACTCTTGGGCTTTCGACGACCAGGGCATCAGCTCGCAGTCCAGGCACAACCAGTCGGTCGCCAACTCCACCCACAAACCGGAGGCCTCCGCCGCGTCGCGCAGCCGCAAGAGGAATGCGCTTTCGGTGGCGTCGTCGTTGAAGAATCGGCGACCGGTCCGGGTGTAGACCGCGCCGAGACTCGGCGAGATGATACCGAAGCGCCGCTGCGACACGCTCTCTTCGCGGCAGAGAACAACCACCGCGCGCGAACCCATATGCTTCTGTTCACAAATCACGTGTGGCACGCCTTCGTGACGATAGTAGGAAAACGCTTCTTGCGGATGCTCCAAGAGAAACGGATCTTTGCTCGTTTCGCAAGGCGACATCGTGGGCGGCAAATAAATGAGCCATTTAGGATCGACGGCAAAGCGGCTCATCACCTCAAGAGCGGCGATGGCGTTCTCCTCACGAACGGTGATACGTGGAAGAAGCGCGGTATCCACGAGACGCTTCCCGATCACGTCGGCAATATCCAGTACGTCGTCCGAGGCCTGCTGAATCGACCTCTCAGCTGCGGGTGCCTTTTCCTCATCAGGCAGGAACGGCCGCTTCGATTCGTAGTACGTAGCGTGCGCGCGAATCGAGACGATCTCTTTCTCCGGATAGCGTAGCGCCGTGAGGCTTCCACCGAAGACGCATCCGGTGTCGATATTCACTGTGTTGTTGAGCCAGAGCGGCTCCGGCTGCGGCGTGTGGCCGTAGACGACCAGCGCCTTGCCGCGATAGTCCGCCGCCCAGTTGTAGCGGACCGGAAGCCCGAACTCGTCCGTCTCTCCAGTCGTCTCGCCGAAGAGAGCGAACTCGCGCACCGCACCCGAGCCGCGTCCCTGCATCGACTCCTTCAAGCCCGCGTGGGCGACGACCAGCTTGCCATCGTCAAAGACATAGTGGCTAATGAGGCCGTCAAGGAACTTCGCCATTTCCTGGCGAAACTCTGGAGATTCTTTCTCTAGTTGGCGCATGGAATCGGCTAGTCCATGCGTCAGCTTCACATCACGGCCGCGGAGTGCCTTTACCAGCTTTACATCATGATTGCCTGGTACGCAGAAAGCGTGTCCAGACTGCACCAAGCTGGAGACGAGGCGAAGCACCTCAGGCGTTTGCGGCCCTCGATCAACCAGGTCTCCAACGAAAATCAGCTTTCGACCCTCAGGCGGTTGCGCCGCATACTGGCCATCCTGCATTTCCACGGAGTAGCCAAGAGCGCGCAGCAACTCCAACAGCTCATCGAGGCAACCATGCACATCGCCAACGATGTCGAACGGCCCGTGCTCAGACTTGCGGTTGTTCCATAGCGGCTGCCGTTCGATCGTTGCCGCGTCGACTTCTTCAACCGATGACAGCTTGAAAACATAGCGAATGCCTTCGCGCTCCAAACCGCGTAGGGATTTCCGCAACTGCTGCAATTGATTGCGGACTACATGCGGACCAAACTGACGATCTGGCCTTGAAACGTTGCGATCTTGGCAAAGTCTCTCCGGCAGATCAAATACAATGGCGACCGCGAAGACGTGGTATTCGCGGGCCAGCTCGATGAGCGTTTTGCGCGCTTCGGGCTGCACATTCGTGGCGTCGATAACAGTCAGCTTGCCGCGTGCCAGCCGCTTGCGCACGATCGCACCGAGCAGGTCGAATGCATCTCCGGTTGCAGACTGGTCATTTTCGTTGTCGGAGACCAAACCTCGGCAGAAGTCGGAGGATATCACCTCCGTCGGGAGAAAATGCTTCCGCCCGAAAGATGACTTGCCAGATCCGGAGGGTCCAACAAGAAGAACGAGCGAGAGTTCGGGAAGGGCAATCTTCATTGAGTGCTTTCTGACTAACGGCTGGATAGTCCATTGAGCCGGATTCTGACGAGCATGTCATGCAGAGATGGTGCCGCTGAGTTCTTCTCAGGAAGCTTGGTTGTAGCGGCCTCGGTAAGAAGACGTTCCCGCAAGGCGGCAAACTCTTTCTCGTAAAATGCCGTTTCGGCAGAGGGAAGTGTCTGTTGCTCAGCCCCGTCTCTCTTTCTGGCAATCAATTCCGGCAAGTACGACAAAGGATACATGGAATAAAGATGGTTAAGGTTTGCCTGAATCTCGCCGGACCTCATCAGGTGAATGCCGGTGAGCAGGACACGAAAGGTGTAGAGCAACGGTTTAATTCGAGGCTGGGCTTCTTTCAGGAAGAGCCGCCATTGGTTCTCCGCAAAACCAAGGTAATGATGCACATGGTGTCTTGTAAGGCAATCTACGGATATTGCCTTCAATTCCTCGTGCTCCGCGGTTGACTGGACCACAATCGGCGATAGCAGCTGTTCGAGCACGTATCCATTCGGCCTGAGCAGCAGCATGAAAAATTTCTTGACATCATGTGTGACCAGATCCAGCTCCACCCTATCCTTGCGCGCGGTTTCGATGGTCTCTTCCAATGGCGATAGACCCACGACTTGAGTTGCCGGGAGTATGTGAACTCCGCGCAAATCCCAGTCTGAATCAGGAGAATCGAATCCGTAAAGATGCGCTC
Organism: uncultured Acidobacteriaceae bacterium; assembly: GCA_963826875.1. Lineage (GTDB taxonomy): Bacteria > Acidobacteriota > Terriglobia > Terriglobales > Acidobacteriaceae > PALSA-350. Next base: position 20,198 of record CAWGYP010000018.1, read on the forward strand.
CGCTGACTGTCGCAAACAGCAGCGGGTAAGCATGGCTTTCTGCCGCCTGTCTCACTTCGTCAGGAACCACTGTCCACCTCAGCCATCTTGCGCCTAGCCATCACAAGAAGTCGATTGGCGTCTTCGTAGTTCGGCATGTCCGGCAACGTCGTCACACCAAAAGCTTCATCGAATTCTCGATGAAGCGAGAGTCTCCAGGTATTCACCTCACTCCAACTCATTCGCCCGTCGCGAATGCCAAGTAGCGACGTGCGATGCTCCGAGATTCGGACTGGGACGTCTGCATTCCTGAGGATGCCAATGCCTTGAATGAGCAGCCGAATCAGATGCATTGCATGCTTCCATTTGATCTCACCTCTGGTTCGGAGGTCTTGCTCCAGCTTCTTGAACTGAGACATCACATACCCGCTGTAAGTTTGATAGATGAGCTTTGAAAGAAAGATCTGTCGACTAGCTAGTGTCCTGAGTCATTAATTCGCCGGCAGTAGCGCGCGATGGAATCGAGGATCTGGTCGGCGGATTTTGTCCAGACGAAGGGCTTGGGTTGCGCATTGTGTTGATCGAGATAGCTTTTGATGGTGGCCTCCAGTTCACGTGTGGATCGGAAGCTGTTGCGACGTAATTGTTTGTCGGTGAGGGCGGCGAACCATCGTTCGACCAGGTTGAGCCAGCTGGCTGAAGTAGGCGTGAAGTGGACATGGAAGCGAGGGCGTTTTAGCAGCCAGCGTTGAATCGTGTCAGTCTTGTGTGTGGCGTAGTTGTCCATAACCAGATGCACGTCGAGATCTTCTGGTACGTTCTTTTCGATGGTGTCGAGGAATTTGCGAAACTCCTCGGAGCGATGCCGGCGGTGCGTCTGGCCGATCACGTTGCCGGTCTTGGCATCCAGGGCAGCGAACAGGCTGGTGGTGCCGTGGCGCGAATAATCGTGAGCACGGCGTTCGGCTTGCCCGGGGCGCATCGGTAATAAAGGTGAGGTACGTTCCAGGGCTTGAATCTGGCTCTTCTCATCCACGCACAACACAAGGGCGCGTTCCGGTGGATTCAGATAGAGCCCAACGATATCGCGCACCTTGTCGATGAACAGTGGGTCCTTGGAGAGTTTAAAGTTCTCGCTGCGATGCGGCTGCAGCGCAAAGGCGCGCCAGATGCGGCTGATGGCGGTCTGGTTCAGGCCGGTGAGGTGGGCCATGGAGCGAGTCGACCAATGCGTCGCCGCGGCGGGCTTGCTCTCCAGCGTACGGGCAATCACCGCTTCCACATGCGCATCCGTGATCTTACGTGGCTGGCCCGGCCTCGGCTCGTCCAGCAATCCATCCACGCCTCGGCTGCGAAACCGTTCCCGCCACTTGCTCACGGTCTGAATGTGGACCTGCATCTGTCGCGCCACGGAAAGGCTGCTGTGTTCTTCAGCCAATCGCAAAACGATCCGTGCACGCAAAGCCAGCGCCTGTGCCGATGTCGGCCTGCGAACCCACTGATCGAGCACTTCCCGCTGCTCTGGAGTGATCACAACAACCGGCCCTTGCGCTCGCTTCGCCATGGCAGTTCTCCTGCCATGTTAGATGCCTTACATCTCAATCACTATGTGAATAATTAATGACTCAGGACACTAGCAGCGCATCGGCGATCTCCGAACTTTGCTCCACAAGGGGTGTGAAGAGACACTCCAGAATGTTCGGATTCGCCTTGAGAGCGAGGACGATAAACTTCTTCAACTCCCAGTAGCACTCCTCCAATGCAGGATTTTCCAACTGCTCCGGCACACCATACAGCGACCACTGAAGATGCGCTGGCGGCAGATAGATTCCTCGCCGATCTGATGAACTGATCCAAATCGCGCTCGCTGAAAGCGGCGGCGGCTTCCAGGAGGGGCCCAGCTTTCATCTGTTTAAGGACGGAGAACCCATCCCTGAGGACAGTTGCTTCAGTTCCATCGGCGAATCGGACGCGATAGCTACGCAATGCACCTCCAGGATTTTGAATTATTTCCGCAACTTGCCCTTTCATGTGAATTTGGTCAGGTTCGCAAATGACCGTTTCAGCGCGCAAGACCACTTGCGTCCCAATTGGAACGACCAGCTGAACTGCAATAGCAGCTTTCTCATCCACGCGAAATACCCCCATCTGAGTGGGTGCTCCGGGTGCCGCGTCCTCTGGTCCGATCGGCTGAAAGCGCACCTGATATCCGAATCGAGAGGCCATCGAACTGCCCCACTGCTCGAACTCCGCACGCGTCCACTCGAAACGGTGGTCACGATGCCGAAACCGTCCAGCCGGAAGCGTTTCGAACAGCGGGTTGTACTCGCAATTAGGGGTCGTAATGATCGCAGTTGCCGGCCGCGCGAACTCAAAGAGCACTCGCTCAAAGGCGGAGAGCCGCGGCGCATCCAGATGTTCAATCACCTCCACGACCGCAGCGGCATCGAAGCCGCCAATGCGTTCATCGCGATACATGAGCGATCCCTGGATCAGGCCGATGCGAGAGCGTTGCCGCTCGGGAAGCTGATCAATCCTTAACCGCTCTTTGGCGATCTCGATGGAGCGCCAGGATACGTCCATTCCGAGGATCGACTCGAATTGGGGGTCGGCAAGCAGAGATCGCAGTAGTTTGCCTTCGCCGCATCCCAGGTCGACAACTCGCTTCGCGCCGATGCCGCGTAGCACTGAAAGCACCGTTCCCAGTCGCTGTTCGTGCAGACCCAGTGGTCGCTCTACTTTCTGCTCTTCTTCGTCACGCACAGTCTCCTGAGGCTCGTCACCCTCGAGTTCGTCCTCGGACAAACGCTCCAGCGCTTCGCGAGTCAGGTGGCGCTGCCGCTTTAAGTAGCGCGAGACAATGAGGTCTTTCTCTGGATGCTTCGCAAGCCAACCCTCTCCTCGATTCAGCAGCTTCTGGATCTCGTCCTCGCCGACCCAATAGTGCTTTTCGTTGTCGAGGACCGGAATCAGCACATAAAGATGGGCGAGCAGGTCTTGTAGTCGTGCCGTTGCGGCAATCTCGACGGAGAAGTAGGCCGACGCGCCCCACTCCGGGAACTTTTCGTCCAGCACACTCCCAGTGGCCTTCACGCTGTACCCGAGAGGACCGAAGAGCTTCTCGATCAGTCCTACACCTCCACGAGACGCGACGACTGGAAGGCTTGCTATCAGCGGAATTGACGTTTCGGCGAGTTCCTGTCGCTCTTTGCTGCGACCGCTCATCGCTGTAGAAAACATCTCCCCGATGGCCACGCTCAGAAAAGAGTTCGCCGTATACGGACGATCATTCACATACTGTTGCAGCTGGCCCGCTTCGCCGGCCGGACCGCGACGCCCTCTGATCAGCCCAATTGGATCGATCTCCACCAGCAAGGCGACAGTGCAAAGCTGGGCAGTGGCCTCTGGATAGAACACGTAAGCAGTGCCGAACGATATTTCCTCGCTTTGCAGGCGGGCGGGATTCTTGTGAAGCAGATATCCAAGGTCAGTAGCCGGATTATGAGTAGTCGATATGGTGAGCAGCATGCAACAGCCAGTTTAAGGTAACGGTTGAGTCTTGCGGTGCATCGACGGGATGCCGCCCAGATAACCGCACTTTCTGCGCTCTCTCGACAAAGATTCAAGTTGCAAAAAGTTGGAATTGATGACATCTTCAATTGATTTCTTTACGAAAGGACGCCCAAATTGCTGGCATTCCAACTTAAACAGCTATGCGGGCAACGTCTGCCATCTAAGCGGCTGCGTTGCTATATGGCGTCGTTTCGGCCGTACTAACCGGCCTTCGGCACCTTCCCGCACAATTTTAATTCGCTGAGTAACCTCTTTGGCTGTGTCTTCGACTTTGCGGTCAAGGATGCATTGCTAGTTGTTACCGAGCCTCGAAATGCAAGCCGATCCTGATCGGCGGGGACAGTTGCGTTCGAGACAGCCCGGGCTGTAGAGGTGCGATTGCGTGTCCCTCGTTCCGGCTAAGGCCGGTTAGAAGACAACCGTTATGTTCGAATTTCTGAAGCATGTATTGAGCGGTCAAAACCAATTTGCCTCCGGCGGCCTGTTGCTCATGCTCCTAGGCAGCGTTGGCGTATTCCTGCGTCGTTTGCCGGAACAGCTATGGTCATGGTTCGCACAGCAGACGACAATGATGATCACCGTCAAAGACGATGACGATTCCTTCGTCTGGGTGAAGGAGTGGTTCCTCGAGCAGAAGTTCCTGAAACGCGTACGTCGGGTGGACCTCGATACGTCGCTGCGAGGGGCGGAGATGGCGTTGATTCCGGCGCCGGGACACCACTTTTTCTGGCATGCCGGGCTTCCTTTCTGGGTCTGGGTTTATCGCAGCGAAGACACGAAGGGTAGAGGCCAGCGGAGGCTTGAATCTCTGACCTTCAGAACCATCGGCAGGAACCAGGCTGTGCTCAAGCGCTTTGTGGATGAAGTTGTCGCGTGTCACCACAGGAAAGCGAGGGTAGCTTCTTACCTCTACGTGTATGACGAAGGCTGGAACTATGTTCAAGCATATTCTCCTCGCTTGCTCGATTCGGTGATCCTGAAGCCGGGCGAAAAGGAACACCTCATGCAGGATCTGGAGAGATTCCGGACATCGCGTGCGCGATATCTTCAGCTCGGGGTGCCTTACCATCGAGGCTACTTGCTCTACGGACCGCCAGGGACCGGAAAGACATCGTTGGTCTCAGCATTGGGAGCAAAGTTCGGTATGTCAATCTACGTCGTGAATTTGACCGAGTTCAATGATCGGTCGCTCAAGGCGGCGATGAATGACGTCCCGGAAGACTCGTTCATTCTGTTCTATGGTGCCGGGAGGGGGGGTCGAACCCCCACGAGGTTGCCCTCGGCGGATTTTGAGTTTCCAGGTATCCCTGTAAGTCTATCAAAATAAAGGAAATGCTACCGTAATGGAGCGTAGCTCTAAGTAACTGAGCTACCGTAATTTAGCGCAAAATGTTGCAAGCGAGAAAAGCTGAGGAGTGTACCGCCGTCGTACCGGAAAGCCACTCTGCTATTGGAGATGAGGAGGAGAAACAATCCCTGCTGCTTATGTTGCCGATTGATTTCCTGGATGGCCAGTTCGGGTGCTGTCGATGGCTTCCCCGTAGTGAGGATTGCATGGTAGTCGATCGTCGGCCCGAAATGACTTGGCCTTTTCTACTTCCACTCTGATCCCTGCGGGCGAGAGCGTTCTCCCAACACCCTACAATTTGCATTGCGCAGCGTAAAGCGGGAGCTCTCCACCGACGTCCAGAATATCGATACCAACACGCAAGGGATTCAATGAACCTTCGGTAGAGAGCAAACCTGCGAGACCGGCCTGATCAGCTTTTCCATTCCGCTCCATTCATTGCGACCGAGAAGAGTAGGCCGCTACGCGCTTCATCGCCCAGTTCATCTCTGTTCCCATCCGAGCTAGTTATGGAGTTGGCAACCTAACTCCAAAGCGCGCTGCAACGACTTCGGGTGCTTCCAGAAACCGAGAGACAGGGAACCCGTGTTCGCGCCACGCCTTAAGTCCACCTTCCAGCACCCATACTTTGTCAACGCCTATGCGTTTCAATGCCACGGCGACCCGCGCGCTTAACGTGTCGCCTCCAGAAGAAGAATAGAGAATAATCTCGACATCATCCGGAACAGTGATATGTGGAGACTTTCGCAGGCGAGCGGGATCTACCCTGAGAGCGCCGGGAATAGCCTCCGGGCTTTCACCTTCCGTTTCTTCTTCGAAGTTCAACAGGTCGAGCACTGCGACTTTCCTTTTGGATTTCAGTTTGCGATCGAGCATCGGCGGGCTGATGCGGCGCAGCCGTAGCCGATGGATCATTCGCACCAGAACCAGTCCACGCCAGCCGATATAAAGACCGATCGGAATCCCAATCGCGATCGCGAGGGCGGTCCCAAAATGTCTGACCCAGCGAGTGGCAAAGTCCAGTTCATTCGAGAAGAGATAGCCGAGCCCTACATAGAAGCCTGACCAGAGGAAGCCTCCTAACATATCGTGGGCAAGGAAACGCCCGAGCGACACTCCTTCCGCGCCGGCAAGCGGCGGAATGACGGCAGCTAGTCCCGGAAAGAACTTGGCCACGCATAATAAACGGGGGCCATAACGGCTAAACATTTCATGCGCATTCCTGGAGCTTTCTCGCGGGTCGGCAGTCAAGCGGCAGAGCAGCCGCATAGCTTGAGAACCCCACTTTCGGCCGAACCAGAACCATGTCGAATCCGCTGCGAGGCAAGCTAAAATGCCCAGAGAAAGAATAATGCTTATCTGCATTTTCCCACGTGCCGAAAGTGCACCTGCGGCCATCAGAAAAACGACTGACGGGATAGGCAGGCCGAGTTGTTCGATAAGAACCGCAACCAGCACTGCGCCATAGGTCAGTTGTGAGAATGCGGTCATGTTTGTGTCACATATTCCGACTACCGGCCTATCGAATGAGCTGGCGGAAACACATTCCTGGCGTTGCGAGGAACTTCCGCGGGCGCTGATTGCAGTCCACTTGCAATGCCAGCCATTCGTCCCACACCTGCGAGGAGCACTACCACCGACCGTGCGCCAGCGCGATACGTTGTCCCCAGAACCGGCTTCTCCGCATTCCATCCGCAAATCTCATGCGGCGGATCCAGTGCAGTATCGATCCACCGCCACCAGTTCTCTGTACCATCCCTCAGTGGAGGAAGTTCGAACTCGAGAGGTTCCCAATAAGCATTGAAAATGATGTGCACCGATACTCCTTCGTATTTCAGTTCCCCGCTGATGGCAATGCTGTGCGAGAAAGGCGACCAGTCCGGCTGATTGAGTTTCACACCGTGCCAAGCGGGTTTTTCTTGGCGGAGAACCTGGCTTAAACTGAGACGCCGGCGTTCATGTTCCACGTCTCGGATCACACGGCGCTCAATCAGCAGCTTCACAAAGCGAAGAACGTCGGCGTGTTTGGACAGCAGATTCCAGTCGAACCAACTCGTATCATTGTCCTGGCAGTAGGCGTTATTGTTGCCATGCTGACTACGCCGCACCTCATCGCCCATAACAAACATGGGCACACCCCCGGCCAATATGACAGCTGTGAAAAAGTTCTTCACCTGCCGGTTGCGGAGAGTCTCGATTACGGGATCGTCCGTCGGACCTTCAACACCGCAGTTCCAGCTTCGGCTGTCGTTCCCTCCGTCGCGGTTGCCTTCGCAATTTTCTTCGTTGTGCTTGTGGTTATAGGAGACGACGTCGTTGAGTGTAAAACCGTCGTGGCAGGCGACGAAATTGATACTCTCTTCGATTTCGCGCTCCCTATAACCATAAATGCTTGGGCTGCCAAGCAGACGATCGGCAACGCGCCCTACGGAATCATTCGCGCCCCGGAAGAAATCGCGGACGTCATCGCGAAACCGGTCGTTCCACTCCTTCCAGCTGTCGCCCACGAAGTTGCCGACCTGGTAAAGTCCTGCCGCGTCCCATGCCTCCGCAATCATCTTCGTACCTGCCAGCGCCGGGTCCGATTCGATGTCCCAAAGCACTGGAGGATTCGGCATGACGGCGCCCGATGAATCGCGCGCCAGGATGGATGCAAGGTCGAAGCGAAACCCATCCACATGCATCTCGTTCACCCAGTAACGGAGGGCGTCTATAAACCCGCGCCGTACAATAGGATTGTTCGCATTCAGTGTGTTTCCTGTCCCACTGAAGTTCGCGTACCGTGCGCGGTCTTCACACAGGAGGTAGTAAGTAGGATTATCCAGGCCGCGGAAGCAGAGTGTCGGCCCGTCATCTCCGTCTTCCGCGGTGTGATTGAAAACTATGTCGAGTATGACTTCGATGCCCGCCCGGTGGAGAGCCTTCACCATATCCCGAAATTCATCTATGGGGCCCAGCGGGTCCTGACGCGAACTATACGCCTGGTGCGGTGCAAAAAACGAAACGGGTGAGTAGCCCCAGTAATTCGTCAGGCCTGCGGGCGCAGCCTGGGCGTCGAACTGAAACACCGGAAGTAACTCGACCGCGGTGATGCCCAACTGCTGAAGGTAGGGGATCTTCTCGATCAGTCCCGCGTATGTGCCACGCTTCGATTCCGGCAGGCCGGAGCTGGGATGTGCGGTAAAGCCGCGCACATGCATCTCGTAGATGATGGTGCGTGACCAGGGCCGGTTCAACGGCAGGTCACCTTCCCAGTCATACGCGTGCGGGTCCGTAACCACGCTCTTCATGGCCGTTGCGGTGTTGTCCCCCTCTTGACATGCTGCGTCACGGCTATAATTTTTCGGGACCACAACAGCGCGCCCGTATGGGTCCAGCAGTAGCTTGGATGGATCGAACCTGAAACCGCGAGCCGGGTCGAACGGTCCGTACGCCCGAAATCCATAGATCTGACCCGCTTCGATGCCGGGTACGAACACGTGCCAGTAATGGTAGGTAAGGTTCGTTAACGGATCAATGGGGATAACGCGCGAAGGACGAGAGTCATCCACCCGATCGAAAAGCAGCAGGCTGATACCAGCCGCACTCCGCGAGAAGACTGAGAAGTTAGCACCGCCACTGACGAGCGTGGCGCCCACTGGAAAGCTACGGCCAGTGGTGGAGGCTGGAAGAGGTTTTTCCATCACCCCCTCCGTGGCACTGGACATGGCTGTAAGTTCCAGATTTCCTCTGCGTATTCAGCGATGGTGCGGTCGCTGGAGAACTTGCCCCGAGCCCGCCACATTCAAAATCGCCTTGCGCGCCCACTCATCCGGTTGGTTATACAACGCGCGCAGCCGCTCGTCTGCCTCGAGGTACGACTTCAGATCCGCCAGGTGCATATAGTGATCGCCCTGCGTAAGCAATGCATCCTGCAATGGGGCGAAGACCCCTGGTTCATTGCGGCTGAAGTAGCCGGAGAATATCAAGTCCAACGCTTCGCGGGTCTCGGGCTCGTGTTCGTAGTGCCAGTGCGGGTTGTACCAGTCACGACTGCCGGCCACTTGCTCCGCCGTGAGTCCGAAAAGAAAGAAGTTTTCTTCGCCCGCTTCCGCAGCCATCTCAATCGTTGCGCCATCGCGTGTGCCGATCGTCAATGCGCCGTTCATCATAAACTTCATATTGCTTGTGCCGCTGGCTTCGTAGCCTGCCGTCGAAATCTGGTTGGAGACGTCACTGGTGGGGATCAGGTGCTCTGCAAGCGAGACACAGTACTCGGGCAGGAATACTACCTTGATCCGCCCGCGCACGGCCGGGTCACCGTCAATGGTGGCAGCGAGATTATTAATGAACTTGATGATCAGTTTGGCGAGCCGATACGCAGGAGCAGCCTTGCCGGCAAAGAAAAACGTCCGTGGATGCATATTCAGTCCAGGGTCCTGCCGTAGCTGGTTGTAAAGCACTACGATCCGCAAGGCATTCAGCAGCTGACGCTTGTACTCGTGGATGCGTTTAACCTGGCAATCGAAGATCGCATCCGGATCCAGGACCTGTCCTGTCGACCACCTGAACCAATCACAAAAGTTCCGCTTGGCGTCGCGCTTGGCTTTTAGGAAGTCGTGACGGAACGCGCTGTCCAACGTGAACGCATTCAGCTTGCTTAACTGGCTTAGGTCCTTGATCCAGCCGTCTCCAATTGCATCTGTGATGAGTCCCGAAAGCCCGGGATTGCAAAGTAGCAACCAACGCCGGGGCGTGATTCCGTTTGTCTTGTTGTTGAACCGTTGGGGAAAGATCTCCGCCAGGTCTTTCAGTGTTGTCTTACGCAACAGGTCTGAGTGAATCACCGCCACACCGTTGGTGCTATGGGAACCCACCACCGCCAGGTTGGCCATGCGAACCTTCTTTTCGGCCCCCTCTTCGATAAGGCTCACCCGCTGAAGGCGCCCCTCGTCGCCGGGAAATTGCTGGCGAACACCGCTCAGAAAACGGCGATTGATCTCGTAGATAATCTCCAGCTGCCTGGGCAGCATTTCTGCAAACCACTGTACTGGCCATTTTTCGAGCGCTTCCGGCAACAAGGTATGGTTTGTGTAGGCCAATGTTTTCTGCGTAATGTCCCAGGCTTCGTCCCATCCAAGCCGCACCTGGTCCAGCAGGATCCGCATGAGCTCGGGCACTGCGAGAGACGGGTGCGTATCGTTCATCTGAATCGCGACTTTCTCCGCAAACAAGCGCCAATCCGAGTTGCTACGTTGGAACCGGCGCACTGCATCCGCCAGCGAGCAGGCAACCAGGAAGTACTCCTGGATCAGGCGTAGCCCTCGTCCCTCCAATCGAGAATCATCGGGATAGAGGACACGGGTTACCGTTTCAGCCGAGAGGTCCTGGGCAAAAGCCTCTACGAAATCACCTTGAGAGAACTCTTCAAAGTTGAAGTGGTCCGAGGGAGCGGCTGCCCACAGACGAAGCGTGTTGATCGTGGAACCGCCATAGCCGACAACAGGGCGATCAAATGGAATCCCAAACAGGGTCGACGGACGTCCAGGTACGGGCCGCAAACTGCCTCCGCTGAGCTCGAACGAGCAAGCCAGGTTGATTTCGACCTTCTCGTTGGGGCGCGCGATCTCCCATGGGTCGGGAAAACGGAGCCAGTTGTCCGGCATCTCCTTTTGCCATCCGTTCTGGATTGATTGTTTGAAGATACCGTACTCATATCGCAGCCCGTAACCCATAACCGGGAGCTCCATGGTAGCGGCGGATTCAATGAAGCAGGCCGCCAAACGCCCAAGTCCGCCATTGCCGAGACCCGCATCGGGTTCCTGCTCCACTATCTCGACAAGATTTAATTTCTTTTCTTCGATGACCTGCTTCGCCAAAGGCATGAGCAGAAGATTCGTAACATTGTTCTCAAGTGAGCGGCCGATGAGGTACTCGATCGAGAGATAGTAGAGCCGCTTGGGATTTTCCTGTTCGTATGTTTTTTCAGTTAAAAGCCATCGCTGAGACAAAATGTCGCGCACCGACCGGGCAAGCGCCTCGAAGCGGTCGCGTGCCGTCGCTGCACTTAAATCGACACCATTGTCAAACAGGAGGTGACGCTCGTACAGTGCTTCGCTTGTTCCGGCGAACTGCACTGGACCGCATCCGTATTGAGTGTTCATGAGTCTGGCAGCATCCGAAGCTGTTTGCGGTTTCACTATCACATTAGTATTCATGATGATTACCTCTTCAGGTGTTAGCGTTAGGCATGGCTTTGTCCAGTTGAAGTCTTCAGCGAATGTTGTATGTCGCGATCGAGCAACCGGGTAACAAGAGCAAACAGAACACTGACCGATATTCCGCACATCAACACACCAATGATCGCCTCCAGAGGCCCTAAGAGTCGCCAGTTGGACGGGAGAATCAGATCACCATATCCCACGGTGGAATAGCTGGTGGCGGAGAAGTAAAAGGCAAGCTCCCATGACGGGAAGCAACGCATCCGGTAGAAACTGGCCCAGAGAAGAATCAGGAGCCCTTGCAGAATTACGATTGCGAGCGTCGATTTCACTACCAGGGTGGCCGCGTAACCTGGCCCATGCTTGTAAATGTTCTTGGCCAGAACACGCTTTAGCCACTCGATGAGCGCAATTGTGCCGGCGCACTGCAAGCAGACTGTAAGACTCACCAGAAGAACAGCCGCGGCAATTTGATCAAAAAGAATCATCGCAAAAGCCTTCAACAAACTAAACATGCTCACTGCTTCATTCGAGCGTCTTTCTCATCGCCGCTACGCCCCAGTCAAGCGAGCAAAGCCGTGACAAAGCAACTGGCCTTTGTCATCGGCTGGTATGTAGCCCCATTTCAGCTACCGGGCGAGCTTCACTTTCTGCTGCAGGTTGTTTCGTTTCCCACGTGATGATTTTCAGATCAAGAACGAAGATGCTGTAAAGGACGGGCACCAGGAGCAAGGTGATGAACGTTGCCACGGCAAGCCCGCCTATCTGTGCATAACAAAGAGCCTGCCATAGGGGCCCCCCTTCAAGCGCCAGCGGGAAGAGCGCCAATATGGTCGCTCCTACAGTGATCATTACGGGCCGAATACGCTGAATGCCTGCGTCTGGCAGTGCCTGCTCCAGGGGCTCCCCTTTGGCATGCATTTCCTCGATAAAGTCGAATAGCACGATGACGTGGCTGACGATCACACCGATTAAGCTCGCGATGCCCAGAAAAGCCATGAATCCAAAGGGAGTATGCATCACCGAAAGAGCGATCAGAGCGCCGATGACACCATAAGGGGCAGCGGCGAATACCAGAAGTGGCTTCACGGCATTATTGAATTGAATGAGGAGCGCCAGATAAATGCCAAGTAAAGAGATCATCAGAACGAATTTGAGGTTGTTGAAGCCATCTATTTGTTTGGCGATTTCGCCACCAATGCGGAGCTGATAACCCGGAGGAAGATTTTTCTTAAACTGCTGCAGTTTTGGCAGGACTTGTCCCAGGATCTCAGAGGCGAGAACTCCAGGCTGCGGGTAACAAAGAATCGAAATGGTGCGAAAATGCTCGCGCCGCGCTATGCGGCCCGTTTCTAAAGAATTTCCGACAGTCGCGATCGATAGCAAGGGGACCCGGTTGTTCGTCTGCGAAGAATAAACATACAGGTTCTTGATATCAGCAAGCTGCGCGCGCTCCTCCATGCGAAGGCGGGCCACAATGGGGATGTTCTTGTCGCCTTCCTTGAACACGCCCACTGACGCGCCGCTCATGGCCGCGGCCGAGGCGTCTGCGACATCGGCGTTCGTAATGCCGGCGACGTTTGCGCGGTCTGGATCGATCTGGATCCTCTGCTGAACATCGTCCGGGAACCAATCATCGCGAAGAACGGCAATACCGCCGGCCTGCCTGACGATATCTTGAGCCTGCCCGGCAATCTGTCGCAGCGCGCGAATATCGCTCACTTCATTTCTTGGGTCCACGTCCTCTTGCCCGGAAATCAGCAACTCTACGGGATTCTCAACAGGATTGGTTTGCAGCTGGCGAACCGTAACCCACGCGCCTGGTACTTCCTTGTCCAGTGCGTCCTGGATCGGACGAGCTAACTTTGGCGAAGCCTCTTTATCAGTGATCTCAACAATTATTTGAGCGTAGTTGGTCTGCGGCATTTCCGGCGAGACCGAAAACCAGAAGCGAGGCCCCCCGCCACCGGCAAAGGTCGTCAGCGACTTAAGAAGATGCCCATGGTTTTCCTTAGTAGCGGCGTCAGGCGAATTTTCAACCACCCGCCGGACGACTCTTTCGGCCTGCATTGCAGCATCATTGGTGACGCTCAAGGGAGTGTCATTCGGCAGCCAGACATCCAAATAAAACCAATACTGGACATCTTCGGGAAAGAATTGGGTTTTAAGCCGGGAACTGAAGAGACCGCCTATCGCCAGGAAAACCAAGGACCCGCCGAACACAGCCCAACGGTGTTTTATGGCTTTGCCGACAAGCCGATTATAGAAGCCGTAAAATCCTCGCTGCCGTCTCTCCTCAATCGTCGGTTCAGGCTTTGCCGGAGGACGCAAAATGTAGTAGCCCAGGAAGGGAACAAACGTCATGGCAACGATCAGCGCACAAACAAGAGTAGCCGTCATCACGATAGGCAGGCTCTTCAAGAACTCGCCGGTATTGCCGGTCAGCATCAAAAATGGGAGGTAGGCGATGATATTGGTGATCGTCGCGTAGAAAATCGCGGTTGCAAGTTTTGTAGGGCCGAGCCAGCAGGCAATACTGCGCGGAAACCCTTCCGCCAAATGGCGTTTAATGCCATCGCCAGAGACCACCGGCACGTCCACAAGAAGGCCCAATGCAATGATCAGCGTTGCGATGGAGACTTGTTGAAGATCGATGCCCAACATATTCACGATACCGAACGTCATCGCGAGTGTGATGGGTATTGCCAGGGCCATGATCAGCGCCAGCCGCCACTCCCAAAATCCAAGCAGCGAAACTAAGACGACGAGAATGATGGCTTCGATAAGTGCCCGCATGAACAGATGGATGTTCTCTTTGACCTGGAGCGGCTGGTCGGAGGTGTGCGCCAGAATCAGGTCGGCGGGAAGAATTTGCCGAAGCTGCGAAAGCTTCGAATTCACGGACTGTCCGAAGCGCGCGATTTGCTTCTTATCGCGCATGTAGACTGCCAAGGTGATCGCGCGGCTGCGCTGCCAGTGCCCATTTGCGTCTCGCCAGGTGTAGTAGTTGAGATACTGGGCAGGAGCCTGATAGCCTCGGCTGATTTGGACGAGATCCCGTAAATATACGGGGGCACCCTCTGATGTAGCCGATACAGCCACATCCCCGATGCTTGCAGCGGTATTAAATTGTCCCGAAGGGGTGAGAATGACCCTGCGCTCGCCTGTTTCAACAGTTCCGCCGGGGGCGATGATGTTCCGGGCGGAAAGCACTTTAGACAGATCGGCAGGACGCAGACCGTAGGCTGCGAGGCGATCCTGCGAGTAATCCAGATAGATGGTCTGCGACAAAACACCCTTCCGCTCCACCTTGGAAACTTCGGGAGCTCCCTGCAGCGTTCGGCCAATCAGATCAGAAAAATTGTCGAGTTCGGCATAGCTGTATTTGTCGCCTGCAACCTCGGCCAGTTTGGTTCGTGTTTCCCTCGGATCGCGGATGATCGCCGGGGCCCACGCATCGGGATGCAGCTCGGACCGTTTTAACCGCTCCGCGATGAACCGCCCGAATGAACGCTTGAATGGTGCTGTCATCTGCTTCGGAAATGCCATCCACGCCGATGAATCCGCTTCCCTGTATTATTTCCGAGTCGCGAAGGATTCCGGCACTCTGCGCTTGCTCTTGAAACAAGTATACGGTGTCAAGAACCTGCCGAGCCGAAATCGATTGCGGAAAGGAATCTACCACTGTGATCTGCTGACCCACTCGATTGTGCTGTTTTGCATCACGAGTTTTGCGAATTGCCGATTCGACGGAGTTGGCGCGGGCTGTGATCTCGATATCGTCCGCCTTGGGGCTCGCGACCGTCAGCATGAGCGCGGCGGTGTCTCCAAAATCGCTCTGGAAAGAGATGGGACCGGCGCCCTGCGGTAACTGAGAATTCAGGCCATCCAGCTTGAGATTGATGTCGCTGAACTGCCGCTTGGTATCGGTGATGCCCTCATCCAGTTGAATGGTCACAAACGAATAGCCTGGAAGAGATATGGACTTAATACCGTAGTCCGCATCGGTTCCCGGATGAATGGTCTTATTCTCAGCCGCGACGTCCTCAATTCGACGGGTAATAAACTGTTCGACCTGTGGTGCGGTGGCTCCGGGCCATGGACAAGCCGCCACACCCAGGCGCACGGGTATGTCCGGGTCCTTGCGCTGCGGCATGGACGTATATCCGAAATAGCCCCAAATGAGCACTCCGGCCAGAAGCATCCAGGAGATATGCGGGTGCTCGACGAAGAACCTCGGGACATTGCGGCGATTACTAATGTCTTGCTCGTTTTCGAGTGCCATTTGCGCTTCACCTCTACGGGAGAACCTGGATAAAATCGCCGTCCTTCAGACCAGCTGCTCCAACGGCGACGACCTTTTCGGCTGGATTTACACCCTCGACTGCCACATCACTCTCGTGTGCTTCGTGGAGCGTGACCTCACGCAAATGCGCCACCCATCTGCCGCCCTGTTCCTGGGCGATGAAAACGGCGTAGTGTCCAGGTGAGGCAGGGTCAGCAAAAACGGCGCTAAGAGGCAGGGAGGGAACCGGGGCTTTGTGGACGCCTGTCAAACTGAGTGACGCAATCATCCCGGGCTTCAATAGCGCTTTGGGGTTGGGAACGGTCACCTCGATGGCAAAGACACGATTTTTCTCATCGGCGCTCGCGGCAATACTGGTGACCCGCCCGTTGTACTCTTTCGGATCGTCCTGCAGATGAATATTGAATTGTTGCCCCAGGCGCAGAAGCCTTACGGCATAGTCGGGAACGCCAAAACCGATTTTGACTGCACTCGTGTCGGCGATAGTAAAGGCCGCAGTCCCGGGGGATGCGAGGTTTCCTAGTTCAATGTTCCGAGCCAGGATGTACCCCGAAAACGGCGCCGTTAAATCGGCATCCTCGAGAACCAGCTGCGCCTGGTGCAGGTTAGCCTTGGCCTGATCCACAGCCGCGAGGGTCGAATCGAATTTGGCCTGCGCTTGATCGAAATCGGGCTTGATCAAGCTGTCTGAGGCGTAAAGCGTCTTCGTGCGCTCGTAATCCTTTGTTGCCTCGGCCTGCTGCGCTTCGGCTAAACGCAGAGTTGCGGTCGCCTGGTCAAGCTCATTCTTCAAATCCTGATGCCGAATCTGCGCGAGAGTTGTGCCCCGGGCAACATAGTCTCCTGGACCTATGTCCCGACGCCGTCCGTCTGCGCCCATGACCTGCTTGATCTCCGTCACATATCCCGCGGACTTGAATGACAAGCTCGCTTCCGCGAACGGCAGAACGGAAGCCGAGTAGTGCAAATCTTCTGAGGAGCGTAAATCTTCTGAGGACGGGTACAAAGTCACATCCACCAGGTGAACAGGTGTGGGCGACTTGGCGGCTACTTGCGTGGGTTGCTGACAACCATTTGTAGCTGCCATCATGACGAAAAGCACAGCCGTTATTGCCGGTCCGAGCCCTTTTCTGCATTTGCTCCCCATAACGTCCACTCCTCTCCAATCGCTTTCCCGAACTGTTGTTCTCATCGGTCACTCTTCTCCCATCGATCGGCGCAGGTCGGCCA
>CAWGYP010000019.1:0-44613 GCA_963826875.1 uncultured Acidobacteriaceae bacterium
TCGGTCCGGGGTAGTGGGTCTTCAGGCGGATACCGCGGGTAAAGGCATCTGCCCGTCGCTCGGTAGCCGCTTCAGACCCGCGGGAACGGCAGGAAGATAAACTGAGGGCTTTAGCCCTGGTGGCCGGTATCCACGCCCCTAAGCCAGCGCAAGATTCAAATTGTCGATGGCTTCGTCGATCTCCGCGGTGTTCTTGTAACCCACAGTGACCGCATCCACACCCGCATTTCTGAAGGCAAACTTCATCGCCGCCTGGCGATCTTCACGCTTCGTGAACGCACCCTCGCCCACCAGCTTCATGGAAATTACACCCATGCCCTCTTTGCGGACCTGCTTCACATGCGTAACAACCTCACTTACATTTCCCACACCCGACGTGTTGTAGTCTTCTGCGTCCATCCTGACGCCCTTATGATTCACCCGAATCATGGCAATCTCGAGCCATTATTCCCTGGGAATTGACGCAGCGCCGGCAATCCATGTACCGATGCGCCATGTGACAACACCGCCTGTTTTAACTGAGCTTCAGAAATCCCATCCTGCCAGCGGAGGCTGTCGGTTGGCCATGTTGGCTGGTGTTGCCAATGCAGCAGCACGATGTCGAAGTAGTCGGTCTTCGCCATCCTCCGCAGCTGGTCGATCTTCTCCTGCGGATTCACTCCGTCATGGGTCGTAACCTTGGTCATCAGCCGATAACTATCCCGCGGTACGCCCGCGAGCGCGATGCCCAGCATCTCGTGCATGCCGCTGTAAGACTCGGCTGTCTCGAAGAAGCGGACGCCCCGCTCATGGGCATGCCGAACCAGCGTGGTGAATTGTTCCTGTCCCAGGTCGCGTTGTACCTGTCCGGAAAAACTCCCGGTGCCGAATGCCAGCCGCGTCACCTTAACGTTCGATTTGCCCAGCGTCACCCAATCGGTTGCAGTCTGTCGCTCCGCTTTCAGCGATAGTCCACCCGCACCAACCAGGGCGCCAGCTGCCAGCGAAGTTTTAATGAATTCACGTCTGGAGTAGTGGGCCATGGTTCTCCTCCGATGCGCCCCAGCTTACCACAGGGAGCAGGCCGCCGCCCCGCTCAACGAGGTACATTGGCTGCATCATGAAAAAGTTTATCAACCGCCCCCAGGACGTGGTGGAAGAAATGCTCCAGGGCCTGATCGTCCTGTATCCGGGCTGCGCTCGCTTGCCGGGGCAAAACGTGCTCATCCGTGCCGAGGTAAACCCCGCCAGCCGGCCGCGGGTGGCCATCATCTCCGGCGGAGGCAGTGGGCACGAGCCGGCCCATGCAGGTTACATTGGCGACGGCATGCTGAACGCAGCCGTTGCCGGAGAAGTGTTTACCTCGCCCAGTAGCGATTCTGTCTTCGCCGCCATTCAGGCCGTCGCCGGCAAGCCAGGATCCTTGCTGGTGGTCAAGAACTACACTGGCGACCGGCTGAACTTCGGCTTGGCAGCCGAGATGGCGCGCGCTGAAGGCATCCCGGTCGAAATGCTCATCGTGGACGATGATGTCGCCCTGAGTGGCACTGGGCAGGCGACCGGCGCCCGCGGACTCGCAGGCACTGTTTTCCTGCACAAGTTGTTAGGAGCTGCCGCAGCCGAGGGCAAGAACCTGGGTGAGCTGATGGCCATAGGCAAAGCGGTCGTGGAGTCCCTGGGCACAATGGGTGTTTCGTTTTCCGCCGGCACCTCACCCGCAGTGGGAAAGCCCAGCTTCGAGCTGAACGAGCATGAGATGGAGCTTGGTTTAGGAATTCATGGCGAGCCCGGCGTGGCGCGCATGCCGTGGCAGCCTGCCGACGCATTAACTGAAACGTTGCTGACATCTATACTGCAGCACAAAAAATTCCCCACACCCGTGGCAATGATGATCAACAACCTCGGCGCCACCACCGCGATGGAGCTAGCGATCGTCGCGCGGCACGCGGTGGGCTTTCTTGTATCTAAGGGATTCACGGTCGAGCGGATCTACGCTGGAACATTTCTTTCCTCGCTCGACATGGCAGGAATTTCCATCTCCGTTCTCGGCCTGGACGAAGATCGTTTGCGTTGGATCGACGCCGCCACCACTGCTCCCGCATGGCCCAATTTGCTCAAACAGCCTCCGGGCAAGCCCTCGTTCGGAATCGCAGCCAGCGCAACAGTAGTCGGCAGCATCGCGCAAACCGAGTTCGGCGGAAAACCAAAACGCGCCATTGAGGCCGCTTGCGAAGCCTTGATGCTTGCCGAAGCCGAGCTCACTGAGTTGGATCGCGTGACCGGAGACGGCGATCTGGGCATCAGCATGGCCCGTGCCGCTAAGGCAGTGCAGCAGGCGGTTAACTCCTACCCGTTAAATAGCATTTCCGGCACCCTCAAAGCGCTTGCTCTCACCCTGGGGAGGGAACTGGGTGGATCATCGGGGCCGTTCTATCGAGTGCTTTTTCTGCGCTGTGGAAACGTTCTCGGGCGCTCCCGCACAATTGAAAGGGCGCAATGGGTGCAGGCGTTTGAAGAGGGTTGCCTGGCCATCAGCGAATTGGGTGGCGCAAAACCGGGCGATCGCACCATGCTCGACGCGCTCTATCCCTTCGTAAACACATGGAAGCAGGATAACGAGGCGACTCCGCAAGCAGCCCGGGCCGCCGTACAAGCAGCAGAGCAGGGCGCGGAAGCCACTGCGCAAATGAAGCCTAGACTGGGGCGATCCAGTTATCTCGGCGATCGAGTGCTTGGCCATCCTGATCCAGGCGCACGGGCAGTTTCCATCTGGTTGCGGGCCGTCTGCGAGTCGCTCTTCCCGAAAGGGATTGACGCCAGCACCTCAGACACCTAAGACCAGAAGGAATCAAGAATGCAACCTCTATAATGGAGCAATGGGCTTATTCAGATTCTCCAGCCGGCATCCCATCCTGCAAAGGATTTTGGATTGGCTCCCCGCGACGTTGAGCGTAGTGATGATCGCGCTGGAGTCGACCAACACCATGTCGGCGGCGAACACCAGCCAATGGCTTTATCCTTTTTGGGTCAAGCTGTTTGGCCCCATCAGCCCTGGGCACTGGAACGAGGTGCATCATCTCATCCGTAAGACCGGTCACTTCGTCGGTTACGGAATTGTCAGTTTGGCCTTCTTCTACAGTTGGCGGCAGACGTTGCACCGCATGGCCGTCAAACATTGGACTCTTTGGCGGCGGGCTTCGGTCCTGGCTGTTCTCTGCACCCTGTTGATCGCCAGTCTCGATGAATACCATCAAAGTTTTTTGCCCAGCAGGACTGCCTCGCCCTTTGACGTTGGCATTGACCTCTGCGGAGCTATTGCGGCCCAGCTGATTTTGCTTCTGGTGATTTCATGGTTCTCGCGCCGCCCGGATTTCCGCGCCGGTTTTTAACAAACTCGGGCGAACCATTTGCTCTTCCTCTGCGTCCAGTCAAATGTGGACGAAATTTGGGATCTTTAGCGAAGGAATCATGATGTCGGGAAACACCAGGCAGATATTTCACGGAATCACCCGGGCGATTTTTGCCCGCCTGAGAAAGAAAGCTTCGAAGGTCGGCATCCGCGTCGCAACTCCGAACGGAGAAGTCGAAAAGGATGGAATCATCATCCAGTGGAACTACGATGCCAAGGCGGAACTGCTCGAGGTGGAATGCAGAGCGCCGTTTTGGATCAACTCCACACGCATCAGCCGGGATCTCCGTCAAGAAATTGAGGCCACTCGGCGATCCAGCCGAGCTGCTTGAACCGCATAATAGGGTGTGGTCCAGGGAGTCTCCTCATGCAGACAGCTTTCCATGAGCTACGCTATGCGCTCAGGCAATTAGGCAAGAACCCAGGCTATTCCGTGGTCGTAGTTCTCACCTTGGCACTCAGTATCGGTGCCAACACCGCCATCTTCAGCGTGCTTGATGCCATCCTCCTGCGGCCTTTGCCTTATCCAGAACCGCAGCGCCTGGGGTCTCTATCGCAGGGAAACTCAGGCCCTTCCGGTCCCACCTATCCTGTCAGGATTGATCGTGATACTTGGGCGTATCTGCGCGACAATGTTCCCGCCGTTACGGCGGCCGTCGTCAGTAAACCCGGCGGTGTCAATCTGCAGGCTGCCGGACGGGTTCACTATGTTCATGGTCAGCGCGTGTCCGCCAGATTTTTTGACGTTCTTGGCCTTCGACCCTTGCTGGGGCGCAGCTTTACCGCCGAAGAAGATTCGTCGGGCGGCCCCAGGGCTGTGGTTCTGAGCTACAGCTTATGGAAGAACACGTTCGACAGCGACCGCAACATAATCGGTCAGGCTATCCGCCTCAAGAGTGTTCCTTATACGGTCATCGGCGTCCTGTCTCCCAGGGCTCCGACTCCGGAGAGGGCAGACCTGTGGACCTCGCTACGCCCTGACACGTCGGAAGAGGGGGGAGGGGACAATTACCATCCGATCCTCCGGCTCAACCCTGGCGCCAGCTGGCAGCAGGTCGACGCGCAGTTGGGCCAACTGCAATCCTTGACTTCTCGCATTTTGGAAAAGAGATATCCTGGCGCTCGATTCTCCTACTACGCGGTTCCGCTTCAGCAAAGTCTGGCTGCGGACGCACGGACACCGGCGATGATTCTGATGTCCGCGGTGGGATTTGTACTGTTGGTCGCCTGCGCCAATCTGGCTGGTCTCGCGTTGGTGCGTGTCGGTCGCAGAGAATCCGAGATTGCCACTCGTTTGGCGCTTGGCGCCACAAAATGGGCGATTCTCCGTCAATTTTGGATGGAGAGTCTATTGCTCTCGATAGCCGGCGTTCTCTCAGCCCTGTTGGTTGGCAGCTTAACCCTCCAGCTCATGAACAGGCGTCTTCCAGAAGAGTTCTTGCCTCTCGGCGGCGTCTCGATGGATGTGCGCGTTTTGTTGTTTACTGCCGCCGCCGGTATCGGTGCCAGCTTATTCTTCGGCCTCTTGCCGGCATGGAATACGCGCCGCATGGATGTCCGTGCTGCGTTGGCCATGGGCAGCACCCGTTCCATTGCTCATTCAGGCAGCACACGCACACGATCTGCGCTGATTTTCGCGGAGGTGGCGTTGACGGTTGTTCTCCTCACGGTCGCGGGTTTGCTCATAAGAACGCTCGTCTATCTCAGTACGCTGCCTCCGGGATTCAACCCTGAAAATGTGGTGATTGCCAAAGCATCGCTCGATGATGCCCGTTACAATGACCGCGCTTCGTTCCTGAAGCTGCTCAATGAAAGCACCGCAGCCATGCAGAGCACTCCGGGCGTTAGCTCTGCTGCTGTGGGGTTGAGCGTTCCTTATGAGCAGGCACTGAACTACGCGGTAAAGATCGCAGATGGTCCGCAGGCGGGTATTCAGGATATGACCAATCTGGTCTATGTAACGCCAACCTACTTCGAGGCATTGCAAATACCTCTTACTGCCGGACGCCTGCTTGCGGACACCGACGCATCGAGCAGCCACTATGTAGCCGTGGTCAATGCCGCTTTTGCCAGGAGATACCTCGGCCGGGAGAATAGCATCGGTCGTCACTTGTTGAGCGATGGAAATACGATCGAGATTGTTGGCATGACTGCCGACGTCATCACTCCCCGTGGTTTTACTCCTGGAGGACCTCTGGGTGCAGAGCCGACTGTATATGTGCCTGCGGCACAGATGCCGACGCAACTCGTCAACCTCGCGCATGTTTGGATTCAGCCCAGCTGGATTGTTCGCACGAACGGAAAATTTGTCGGCGTTACCCGGCAAATGCAGCAGGCTTTAGCGCGAGTAGACCCCAACTTGCCCATCTCCGGCTTTTACGCCATGAGCGATGTACTTTCGGATGCATTGCTATTGCAGCACATGGAAGCAGGTTTGTTGACGACGCTCGCCGCGTTGGCGCTCATGCTTTCGTCCGTTGGAATCTACGGGCTCGTCTCCAATCTGGTGACGCAACGCAGGCGGGAGCTGGGCATTCGCATGGCTCTTGGCTGCACCATTCGCGGCGCGATGTTACAGGTTGCCCGCACCGGCATTACGTCGACGGTAGCGGGCTTGGCTGGTGGATTGCTTTTGTCTTCTGCCGCTGTCAAGCTACTTCGCAGCCAGCTTTTCGGCGTTGCTGTGTACGACCCGCTCACTCTTTGCGTCGTTTCTGTATTGCTCCTTCTGGTCGCACTCTTTGCCGCCTTTCTGCCAACCTTTCGAATTGCAAGGATCGATCCGGTCGAAACCCTTCGAGCACAATGACCCGCACCTTTGTATGGAAGCGCAGTCGAGGAATCTGCGGTCTTCGCAGAGTATCGGTTCCTCGCTCCGTCCACCCAACCCCGTTCACTCCGTTCGCAAAGCCTCAACCGGATTAATCGAAGCCGCGCGCTGTGCAGGAATCACGCTAGCCACCAGCGCACAGAAGCCCAGCGCCGCAATCGATCCTGCCAGCACCAGCGGATCCCAGCTCTTAACCCGATACAGCTGCGCCGCGATCAAATGCCCACAAGCAATAGAAATCGGAATCCCAATAGCCAGCCCGATCAGCACCTGCCGAAAAGCCCCACGCAGCACCAGTCGAACCACATTGCTGCGGTTCGCCCCCAGCGCCATACGAACGCCAATCTCGCTCGTGCGCCGTTCCACCGTGTAGGCGGTTACCCCGTAGAGACCAACCGCGGCCAACACCAGCGCCAGCATCCCAAACAACCCGGTCATTTGCGCCACCGCACGTTGTTGATCGAAATCGCTGTCGACTTGTTGCTGCATAGGTTGCACATTGATGAGCGTCAGATTGGGATCAACTTCGCTGAATGCTTTACGGATGAGCGGTTCGATCCCGAGCGCGCTCCCACGTAACTGCAGCACCGCACCACTGATGTAGTGCGAGCGATGGTCGACCAGCGCCATCACCGGTTGCTGATAGGCGACGTGCTGGGCCAGAGGAGCGTACATCATCGGCCGCGGCGTCCCACCCGGATCTCTATACTTCGCGTCCTTCACCACGCCTACGATTTCAAAAGTAGTGCTGTACTCCGGCAGATCCAGGCCGAAGTGTTTGCCAATTGGATCCTGGTTAGGGAAGAACCACTTCACGAACGTCTCGCTCACGACCGCGACACTCCTCGTAGTAGCAGTGTCCTGGTTAGTGATACTCCGGCCGCGCAGAATGGGTTGACCCATGGTCTCCAGATAACCGGTGCTGACGCGATCCCACGAAGTATCAGACTTGTCATCCAGCTGCGGAGCTCCGTGACCTTCGGGAACAACCAGTTCGCCCCAATTGTCGATGTACGGGGTATAGAGGGCCAGGGCTGCACGCTCGACTCCGGGGATGGCGGCAAGGCGATCCTGCAACTCACGGTAGAGTGGATCAAGCTGAGCCTCGCTATAGCTGGCCGGAGGCCCATTCATCACAATGCTGATGCGGTGATCGGTCTCAAAGCCAAAGCTCTGATGCTCCATGTTGCGCAGGCTACGGGTGAGCAAACCTGCCCCAGCCAGCAACACGATGGAGAGTGTAGCCTGCATCACTACCAGGACCTTCTGCGGCAGTGTCGCGCTGTCTCGAGTGCTGCGGTTCGCGCCCCGCAGCGCCTCGACTGGATTGCCCTTGGAGGTGAACCACGCCGGCGCCGTGCCAAACAGCACTCCCGTAATCAGAGATAACCCAAACGCGAAGCCCAGCACCGGCAAAGACGGCGTGGCATCGATAGGCACGTAGTGCGCGCTGCGAAACGCAAGAGCAACGATCAGCTTCACCCCAAGAAAGGCGACCACCACCCCTGCCACTCCTCCAAACACAGAGAGCACGACGCTTTCCGTCAAAGACTGCCGAATGATCCGCCTGCGCGATGCTCCCAGGGCAAGCCGGACGGAGGTCTGCGAACGCCGTGCAGCCCCGCGTGCCAGGAGCAGGTTGGCAATATTGGCGCAGGCAATGAGCAACACCAGGCAGCAGACGGTGAGCAGGATGCGCAGGCTATCTCCATAATCGGCTTTCATCGCGCCCACCCCAGCCCCTCCGGGAACAATCCGGATTTGCTGCTTGGGAATCGACTTCAGAATCAGCGGCATAAACTCAGCCGGCCATCCGCTGTCGTGGGTCATCCATTGCCGCATAAGCGCGGTCAGCCGCGGGGCGACGCCGGCTATGCTTGCTCCCGGCTTAAGCCTGCCGATTACCCGTAGCCAGGCAGAAACTGGCTGCTTGAGTAGGGAATTTTCCCCGTTCACCAACGGTTCCTGCTGCAGTGGCAGCCATATCTCCGGCGGATTGCTGCGCAGCGTCTCACCAAAAAATCCAGGGGGCGCAATACCAGCGATTGTAAAGGGATGACCTTCGACGATAAACGTGGATCCTATAACCGAAGGATCGGAATTGTACTGTTGTTGCCATGCGCGATAACTCAGCATAGCCACCGGTGGTGCCGAAGCCCGGTCGTCACTGGGAGCAATGGTGCGGCCGGCGAAGGCCCGAATACCGAAAGTAGAAAAATAATTTCCGGTAACGAATTCTCCACGCAGTGGTTTCGCCATGTTGTCACTATGACCGCGACGCACACTGAACTGCGCTCCAGCCGCCTGGAACGCAGCCATCTGATCGAACTCCGGGGCGGCGGCCTGGATACGAAGAAACAGGGGATAGGAGTACATGCCCCAGTCATCCTGCGGGCCCCCCTGAACGCAGCAATCGGTACCAGCGCCGATGCGGTAGAGAGCCGACGGATCGACAACCGGCAAAGATTTGAGCATGACGGAGTAGATCAGCGAGAAGATGGCGGTCGTTGCGCCGATGCCAAGAGCAAGCGTGAACATCGCCGTCAGAGTAAATACAGGCGATAGCCGCATCTGTCGAAGTGCGTAGGAGATATCTTGCCGCAGCGTGTGCATGTTAGCTAGCTACGGCGAATGCGAAGGCAAGGTTCCAAAAAAAATAATTTCTGAAGTTCGCCGGTGTTCGCTTATGGACACTAGTCCGTTGAGTGTTGACTATCTACACAAGCGTGGTGTAGATAGTCATAGTATGGGTAAACCAAGCGATCTGGTGCAAGGCACGCTCGACCTGCTCATCCTCAAGACGATCTCACTCGAGCCCCAACATGGCTGGGCGATTGCAAAGCGTATTCAGCAAATCTCGAATGAGGTCTTGCAGGTGCAGCAGGGCTCTCTTTATCCCGCGCTGCACCGGTTAGAGCAGCAGGGTTGGATACGCGCCAAATGGGCCGAAGCCGACAGCGGCCGCCAGGCCAAGTTCTACTCCCTCACCGCCGCCGGTCGAACCCAACTGGAACGGGAAAAGGAAAGCTGGAGCAGGCTATCGACCGCCATCAATCTCGTGGTCGAGGGCGCGTAATCGAAACGAAGGAGATCCCAATGCGCTGGTTGGAACGAATTCGCATCGCCACCTTGATGTTGTTCCGTCGTCAGCAGCAAACAGCGCGGCTCGATGCCGAGCTGCAATTCCATCTTGACCAGCAGGTCAAAGAAAACATAGCCCGCGGATTATCTCCGGAAGAGGCTCACTACGCCGCTCTGCGCACCTTCGGCAATCCTGCGTTGCTGCGCGATCAGGCGCGCTCCAGTTGGAGCTGGAACTGGCTGGAGAAGTTGCTGCGCGATCTGCGATACGGTGTCGCGCACTCTTACCCGCTCGCCTGGCTTTCGCCTTCACCGCGATCCTTGTCATGGCGCTCGGCATCGGCGCCACTACGTCACTGTTTACCATCGTGCGCGCGGTGCTGCTCAAGCCGCTGCCGTTCCGCGATCCCGATAATCTCGTCATGATCTATGAACACTTTCGCGCCGACACTACTGGAAATGGATTCAACCCTGTCGCGTCCGCTGATTTCAACGATTGGCATCAGCGAACGCACGGTTTCGAAAGTATGGCTGCTTGGCGGCAAACCGGCTTTGATCTCACGGGCGAGCATGCGGAGCTTCCCGAGGTGGTCGAGGCCGCGGGCGGCTCCTGGGACCTTTTCTCTCTTCTCGGCACACCGCTGGCCTTGGGCCGCGCGTTCACGCCGCAAGAGGATCAGATTGGAGCCAACCATGTGGCCATCCTCACCTGGAGCTTCTTTCAAAGACGTTTCGCAGCAGACCCTTCCGTGATCGGTAAGCAAGTCAGGCTCGACAGCACTCCCTACCAGGTCATCGGCGTCTTGCCCCGCTGGTTCACCTATCCTGATCCACGGGTGCAGTTATGGGTACCCTATACCGCAACCTTTACCGCAAAGGAGTTCGCGCAGCCCGACGACCATCAGAGTTATGTCATTGCCCGGCTCAGGCCCGGGGTAAGCAGTACCGCCGCCGTCAAGGAAGTGAGCGCGCTGCAATATCAAATCCATCTTGCCCATCCTTTCCAACCGGTTGCGGAAGAGGCGCGCGTCCGGCCCATGCTCGACGATGTGGTGGCCGATGTAAAGACCCCATTAGTCGTCTTGCTGTGTGCAGTCGGATGTATGTTGTTGATCGCCTGTCTCAACGTCTCCAATCTTCTCGTAGCACGCGGAGCAGCGCGACGTAAAGAACTAGCCGTTCGCGGTGCCCTCGGAGGCAGTAGGCTGGTCCTCATCGCAGAGCAGATGGCCGAGAGTCTGTTGATCTGCATCATGCGGAGGAACGGTCGGTATTCTGCTTTCCTTCGCGGCGACCCGTTGGCTCGCGAACAATTGGAACGATCTTCCACGCGCGGAAGCAATTCACGTGGACACAAGCGTGCTCCTGTTCGCGCTTGGCCTCGTCATTTGTACGGCCTTGCTCGCCGGCTTGTTGCCCGCTATTTCCTCAACCGGCGCCGGCGTCCTCGCCGCGCTCCAGGAATCATCCCGGTCCATTGGCGGCAGCATATCAGGCGCCGCACTGCGCAAAACACTACTGACCGCGGAGATCGCGCTGACGGTCATTCTGCTCGTGTCCTCTGGTTTACTCTTCAAAAGCTTTCTGCACCTGCGTACCTCTGACCTGGGTTGCGTCACCAGCCACGTGCTCACCATGAGGTACGGGCTGCCGGAGAAACAATACGACACCCGGGAGAAAGTCCTTGCTTTCCATCAGTCTCTTCTCGAGCGCGTGCGCCGTTTGCCTGGGGTCCGCGCCGCCGGCCTCGTCTCCAGGGCGCCCGGCGCGGGCTGGGGCGGGGATGACCTCTTCACCATTCCCGAGCGTCCTTCGACCAGTTTTCAACTTCAGCAGGACGCCCTCAATCGCAGGAGTGATCCCGGCTATTTCACCGCCATGCAAATACCGCTGCTTCGCGGACGGTTCTTCACCGATCAGGAGCGTCTCACCCGCGACCGCTACACGATTATCAGCAAGCGGTTCGCGGATCAGTTCTTTCCTGGGGACAATCCAATTGGCAAGCACATCACATTAGGAAGATTGCAGGAGACATACGAAATCGTCGGCGTCGTCGGTGACACTTCCTACGCGGTCACCGAGCCCGTCAAGGCCACCATGTATTTCCCCATACTGTCCGGCATTCCCGATCGAACGAGTGAGGCGACGATTGTGGTTCGCACGGAAGGCGACCCCCTCGCACTCTCCATCCCTGTGCAGCGGCAGGTATCTGCCCTTGATCCAGGTCTGCCCGTCTACGACATCCTTACCATGCAGCAGGTCCTGGGGAAGGCCACTGCGAGTCAGAGTTTCAGCGCTACCCTGCTATTAGCGTTTGCGATCCTGTCTTTGTTGCTCGCCGCGATCGGCCTGTATGGCGTGCTTTCTTACCTCGTCTCCCAGCGCATCACCGAAATCGGCATCCGCATTGCGCTGGGCGCGCAAAGAGCGCAAGTATTACGCTTAGTCCTGCTCGACGGCCTTACTCCGGTTCTGTTCGGTTTGCTCATTGGCCTGGCCGGTGGCGCGACGGCGGCCAGGTTCATCAAGACCATCCTTTACGGAACCAGCCCACTCGATCCAATCGTTTTCGCAACCATGGTAGGCACTCTTCTGCTCACAGCAATTGTGGCCTGTGCCTTACCGGCCTTTCGCGCCTCAAGAATCGAGCCCATGCAAGCCCTCCGCATAGACTAGCCGGCTTTTCTGCTCCATCCCATAACTACCGCCGGGTGCCCCACATCTCGCTCGTTTTTCGCGAGATGTGGGATACCGCAGGCCTCCCCCTCAAGCCTGTCGCGGGTCCACAGATCCACACGGTGGATTTTCCATACCGACCATCCGTAAAACTCAAACAACTCTGTAGGGGTGCCCCATGTTCGCACCAGCGTACGTGGGCCGAAAAAGATGGGCGAAGCCCCTCGACAGCTGCTACTCGAGGGAGCAGCAGACCCAACTAAGGCTTCTTAGGCTGTTCTTCCGCCTTCGCACCAGGGAAAACACCTTTAAGCGGTTCCCGCTGCTTCTCAAACAATTCCGGAACTGGAAGCGGTGCACGCGGCAACATTTCTTCCCGCATCGCAGTGTTATAGACAAAAATCGCCTCCACCACCGCCGCCTGCTTCAGATCACCGGGCGAAAGCCGCTCATAAACATCCTGGTTACTATGCAAACTCCGTGTCTCATAGTCCCGTGGGTCTTGGATAAACTGAAACCCCGGAATCCCCACCTCATTGAACGATTCGTGGTCAGTAGACCCAGTATTTCGCATGGTCACAGTCGTCACGCCCAGATCCTTGAGTGGCGCAATCCACTGATGGAATATAGGAACAATCGCAGCATTATTCTCTGCATAGATCCCCAATAGCTTTCCACCGCCATTATCCAGGTTGAAGTAACCGGAAATAAGCGCGTGCTCAGGTTTGACCGTCAACGGCCCAACCCGTTCTCGCACGTATTCAGGGATCGCCAGCTCTTCAGGCTTGGTTGACAACCCAATACTCCCGAAATGCGAGTGCACATACCCGGCCGATCCAAACTCGCCTTGTTCTTCTCCACTCCACAATCCAATGCGGATCGTTCGTCGCGGCTGCACATGCAGCGCAGTGAGAATACGCATAGCCTCCATCGCGACAATCGTGCCCGCGCCATCGTCAGTAGCGCCGGTGCCGGCT
This sequence comes from uncultured Acidobacteriaceae bacterium, assembly GCA_963826875.1. Taxonomy (GTDB): domain Bacteria; phylum Acidobacteriota; class Terriglobia; order Terriglobales; family Acidobacteriaceae; genus PALSA-350. Next base: position 12,953 of record CAWGYP010000019.1, read on the forward strand.
ATCCAGCTATCCAGATGGCCGCCCACCATCACCACCTGGTTCTTGAGATTAGGATCACTGCCCGGGATCTCCGCAATGGTGTTATAACCCTGTTCGTGGTCACCGGTAAATTCAGTATGGATCGTCATGGATACCGTGACCGGCACCTTTTTCTCCAGCAACCGGCTAACCCTGCCCCAGTTTTCGCTGGAAAGCACCGCTGAAGGAATAGGCTGCTTATGGTCAAGCCGGTAGACTTCCTCCCCCATCTGCTCGCTATTGTCGTCGCGGAACATGCCCCCGCTCCCGCCGCCCCAGCCGGTCACCAGCAGCGCGACCGCTTGCTGCTCGGCAAAGAATTTCGCTACCCGTTCTTTAAAGTGGACCTTCTTGAATTCGTCCTCCCAAAACTTGGGACCCTGGGGGGTAACGTGCTGTTCGTCCATGTTGCCGTCCAGCGGATACCGAAAAATCTGCGCCAGCTTGTTCTCGTCATAGTTTTGCAAAAGGGGCGCGGGATCAGGGTTAATAGCCGGAGGCTTTCCATAGAGAATAATTTTTCCCGCCAGCTTACCCTTCCAGGCCTCGAGGTCCTTTTCTTCCTTGAGCTCTGGTACAGCGATAACCTCGGCAGTTACCAATCCATTGGTCGGTGGAGACCACGGTGTGGCCTGACCGATAAACACAGCCGTATCCGGCTTGACCATGTCGATAGAAGTGCTGATCTGGCGCCAGCCCATGCCAAACTCGCCCCAACTCTCCAGGTGCGCATTGCTGCAGCCCATCGCGGTAAGTTGGTCGCGTGTCCAGGCATTCGCCTTGGCTAAGTTGGGAGATCCGGTCAGCCGGGGACCAATATCGTCAAACAGAGCAACAGCATATTCCATGATGTGCGAGTGGTTCAGACCCTCTTCGCGGATCCGCGCATACATGCCAAGATCCAGTGACTCGGTGGTCGGTTGCGTCTCCACGTGACCGTAGTCATAACCGTGAACATTGGTTGTTGTATTTGTGGGGTTAGCGCCTGCCTGGCAGACCTGCGGGAAAGCAACACCTAAGATAATTCCGGCCCTGACCCAGGCCCAGCGATCCATCATCCAGTAATCCTTCTCTCCTTATTCGCACCGCAATGCCGTCATGGGATCGACCGAAGACGCTCTCCACGAGGGAAGCAGGCACGCCAGTCCAGCCACAGCAAGCAGCACAAAGGATACCCCAACGATCAGCCATGGATCACGTGCGCTATTCTCCACCCAGCGGGAGATGGCCCTGTTCAGGCCGAGACTGAGCGCCAGCCCTGCCAGCAATCCCGAACCGACACTCACCCCGGCGGAAGCCGCCACGTTCCACAATACATCTTTCTTCTTCGCGCCCAGCGCCATCCGAATACCAAACTCATTGGTCCGTTGCACCACCGAATACGAAACCACGCTGTACAAGCCCACAGCTGCCAACACCAACGCCAGCACTGAAAATGCTCCAAACAGGATCGACACCAGTCGTCCTCTCGCGATTTCCGGCTCATTCCTGATCCAGGTTTCCAGATCGTCCACGTGCCCGTTCGCCTGCTGATCGGCATTCACGGCGACAATCTGTCGCCGAACGCTGTGCAGAATCGACTGTGGGTCGACACGGCTCTTGACCAGAATCTGCGTATGCATCCACATATACATGGAGTAGGGCAAAAAGATTTCCGGCTTGATTGGCTTGTCAAGCCCGTCATCAAGCGCATCGCTGACCACTCCCACCACCTGCAGCGGTCCGTCGCTGCCCGGGGCGGCGAGCGTATACGGTGGCTCGTCTTTAAGCGTTGGGATCTTCAAAGAATGTCCAAGAACGTCGCCACCCGGGAAATACCGTTTGGCAAAGCTCTCGTTCACCAGCACTAAGGGCGCGCTATGCATCATCTCCGTCTGGTCCCACATCCGGCCTTCCCTGAGCGGCATCTGCAAAGTGCGGAAGTACCCCGGATCGACAAAGTTGATGCGCGCCTGTTGTCCCTCTCCCGAAGATTTTCCCATCAACTCAAATGGCTGGTCCCAGCCGTTGTTGGGAGGGGTGGCGTTGGTCGAGATCCCGGTCGAAATCACCTCGGGCAGCGTGCCTATCTTGTCGCGAAGCTGCTCATAAAAATTGGCTCTCTCGGCGATCGTCTTATACGTGTTGTCATGCACGGGAATACCCACCGACATGACATTGTGGGGATCGTAGCCGAGTGGGATGCGCATCAGGTGGAGGAAACCCTCAATGGCCGCTCCTGCCGCGGTCATCAGCAGCAGCGTAAGAGCAATTTGTCCGGCAATCAGCACCGTGTGGAAGCGCTTCCCGCGGACCGTTCCGGCAACTCTGCGCGTGCCCGACTGCATCACCTGGCTGATCTCCGGCCGCGACATCTGCAGTGCTGGGAACAAACCAAAGAAAATCCCGGTGAATAAAGCCAGACCGACACTGAACAGCAGCACCGGCACATTGACGTGAAAATTAGCTTCGTGGGGATAGGAGTATTCCGGCAAGCTGGCCACAATCCAGCCCAGGCTTCTGTATGCCAGCAACACTCCCAACCCCGCGCCTACCAGCGCCAGGATGAGTGATTCGGTAAGCAGTTGCCGAACCAGACGAACCCCGCTCGCCCCCACTGCGGTGCGAATAGCAAATTCATGTTGCCGCGCCGTGCCTCGGGCCAGCAGCAAAATCGAAACATTACCGCATCCGATTGCCAGCAGCAGCCCTACGGCCCCGAATAAAAGGGCGAGCGTTCCGCCTAGTTCGTGCTTATAGCGGTAGCTGATGTTCCTCACCTGGAAGGTGAACTGCCTGGCAAAGTGAGTCGGTGTTTCTTTGGCGAATTGTTGAAAGAGCTGTCCTAACTCCGCTGAGGCCGTGGCGGGTGTCACGCCCGGCTTAAGTTTGATAACCACCCCATAGGTGATGGTTGGGGAAGAGGGAACCTTCAGCGGTAGATATACGTCTCCGTCCATCCACGTGAAGCGCCGTGGTAGCACGCCCAGCACTGTGTAGGTCTTGTGCAGCAATTGGATGGATTTGCCCACAACCGAGGGGTCTCCGTTATAGTGGCGCCGCCAGAACTTGTTGCTTAAAACAACCACTGGCTGCGGCTCTTGTCCGTCGGGAGCGTCCGCGGGCAAAAAGATACGGCCCAGCATCGCCGGCATACCAAGAAACTGCAAACCGCTGTTAGTCAGGTAAACGCCCTGGACGTCCTCCGGGACGTCGCCGCCGGTGACAGTCAGGCTCCATCCATTAATGGCCATCACGTCCTCAACGGCGTGTGCCTGTCGCAACTGCTGTATCTGGGGACCCGTAAGTCCGTTCCAGTCAGCCTCGTTTCCGGCTTTATCCAGCAGGGTGGGAAAGTACATTCGATCCGCGCCGGCATAGGGCCAGGGGTTCATCAGCACGGCATACACAATGCTGAACACCGAGACGGTAGCGCCAATCCCCAGTGCGAGCGAAAGGATTGCCGTCAGTGCGAAGCCGGGATGGCTACCGAACTGGCGAAAGGCAAAGCGGATGTCTTGCAAAAATACGCGCACAGGGTGTGCCCTCTGATGAGACTCAAAGCAACCAGATAACCATTGTTTCCTTCGGAAAGAGTCTTCCGTCTAAGAGCTTTCGCCCTGACTACAGCAATGGGTGCCCTCACACCCCCGATTTCCCGTGTAGTTTCGTGGGTTCCCGGAACTTCCCGCGGCTCTCCTTAAAGAGAGCCGCACACGCGGTCCTTTCCAGAGCTGCGTACAGGAAATCTCGGAGCATCTCGCTCGTTTTTTGCGAGACGTGGGATTCCACCGGTCTCACCTTCAAACTCTTCCCGCCTAACCGAGAGCCTAGGTCAACAGGTACGCACGCAAGCATCCAACGGTTCCTATCCTCCGATTGTCCGAAATCGGACACTGAAGACCGGGATTGAACAAATCGAACGCCTCTTGCGTAGGTATGCGTGATGGCAAAGCGGCACAATCCGTGGCAAATCACGGTTGTGTGGCTTTGGTCACCGGAATGCATTAGCAACTGACGTATGGATATCTCACGACCAGACCTCAAAGCCAAGAAGCGGAAGCGCCAGGCATTGACGATTGCCGTCGGCGTCGTCGTCCTTGCCGTCGTAACTTTCCTCGTCATGCGTTTGAAGCCGGCCGCCCCTACCGTGGACCGCTCCGTCGTATGGACTGACACCGTGAAGCGCGGACCGATGGTTCGCCAGGTACGCGGCCTTGGCACCCTGGTCCCTCGCGAAGACGCCATCCGCCAGATCCCGGCGCAAACGGAAGCCACTGTGGTGCGCATCCTCGTCCTGCCCGGCTCGACCGTAAAACCTGACACTGTTCTTCTCGAGCTGGCCGACCCCCAGGCTACCCAACAGGCGCTCGATGCCGAGTTGGCCCTCAAGGGAGCGCGTGCCGACTTGAGCAACATAAAAGTCAAGGTACAGAGCGATCTGATGGCCCAGAAATCGGCCGCTGCTACCGTCAACGCGGATTACAACCAGGCGCAGCGTCAGGCCAAGACCGATAAGTCGCTGTACGGTCTTGGCGTGATTTCGGGTCTTGCCTATAACAGCTCGCAAGGCAAAGCAGATGAACTGACGACTCGCAACAAACTCGAGGAACAGACTATCGACATCAACGAGAAAGCCGTCGAATCGCAGATCGCTGTACAGCAGGCCAAGGTTGACCAGGCGCAAGCCATCTATGACTTGAAACGGCAACAGTTGGACGCGTTGAGGGTGCGCGCCGGCATATCCGGGGTGCTGACCAGTCTTCCTATGGCGGTAGGGCAGCACGTAACCCTGGGTACCATGCTGGCCCAGGTGGTGCAGCCGAATCAACTGAAAGCCCAGCTGAAGATCCCTGAAACCCAGGCGCGCGATATTCAACTGGGGCAGCCGGCTTCGATCGACACTCACAATGGCATCGCCGACGGCAAAGTAACCAGAATCGATCCTGCGGTAGTGAATGGAACCGTCACGGTCGATGCGGAATTGGTTGGAACTTTGCCCGACGGACTGCGTACTGACTTGAGTGTGGACGGGACCATCGATCTCGAAAGGATGAAGGATGTTCTCTACGTGGGTCGTCCGGCGTTTGGCAACGAGAACAGCACCATTACCCTCTTCCGTCTGGATCCAGATGGCAAAGGGGCGGTCCGCGTTCCCGTCAAGGTCGGCCGCGCTTCGGTCAACGCAATTCAGGTAATCGAAGGGCTTCATGAAGGGGACACAGTCATTTTAAGCGACATGTCGCGCTACGATACAGCAGACCGGATTCGGCTGGACTAACTGAAACATCCAACACGATTCAAACAGGAGCGAATGCATGCAGCCACTGATACAGATTGAAGGAATGACCAAGATCTTCTACACCGAGGAGATTGAGACCCACGCGCTCGCCGGCGTTCACCTCTCCATCGACCGCGGCGAGTATGTAGCGATGTCCGGTCCTTCGGGATGCGGAAAGTCGACGCTGCTCTCGATCATCGGCTTATTGGATACGCCCACCGCGGGCAAGTACGAACTCAACGGCCGCCCGGTAGAGAACCTGAAATTTGCCGAGCGCTCGCGGATCCGCAACCAGGAGATCGGCTTCATCTTTCAGAGCTTCAATCTGATCGGCGACCTGACGGTGGCCGAGAATGTGGAACTGCCACTGACCTATCGCTCAGGAATGGCCTCGAGTGACCGCAAAGCGCGGGTGCAGGAGTCGTTGGAGCGCGTAGGCATGGCCCACAGAATGCGCCACTATCCCTCCCAGCTCTCTGGCGGCCAACAGCAAAGAGTCGCCGTAGCCCGCGCCCTGGCAGGTTCGCCCTCCATCCTGCTGGCTGACGAGCCCACCGGCAACCTGGACTCAAAAAATGGCGAAGCAGTCATGGAGTTGCTCAAGAACCTGCATAAGGAAGGCGCAACCATCTGCATGGTGACGCACGACCCGCGCTTCGCCCGTCACGCCGACCGAAACATCCATCTCTTCGATGGAAAAATCGTCGCCGAAGGCGAATTTGCGGATCACGCTCTCGAAATGCAGTGAACGAAGGCGACGGGGAATAGCTGCAGACCGCTTCTGTCCAGCACGTTGTCTTTCTGGAAGCGCCTACACTCGCTTTGTCTACTTCGACCGGGGACAGGGTCCCTGTTCAGCAGCTACTCTCCTTGGAAGCGCTGCCCTCCCCTTTGTCATCTCGACCGGAGCGACAGCGCAAGTGGAGAGACCTCTGTGTGGATGCTGGTTCTTGGAAATGTTTTTCTTTGAGAGCGAAGTCACTTATATCGATGGGACCGGAGAGCCGTACAGTAACACTCACGGACGATCCCATGCCAAACGAGGGCCGCAATGATCACGCTTGAAAATGTCGAAAGAAGCTACAAAACCGGCGCCGGCCAAACCTGGGTCCTCAGGCGCATCAACCTGAAGATCGATTCCGGCGAATTCATCACCATCATGGGACCTTCTGGGGCAGGGAAGTCGTCACTGCTAAATGTATTAGCGCTGCTGGACGACCAATGGGCAGGAGCCTACTGGTTTCACGGCGAGGCGGTCCACACCATGAACCGCAAGCAAAGATCAGACCTCGCGCGGCGCAACATCGGTATGGTTTTCCAAAGCTACCATCTGCTCGATGACCTCAACGTCGCAGAAAACATCGACCTGCCGCTCTCCTACAAAAATATCTCTCGTTCGGAACGCCAGTCGTTAGTCGCAGACACCCTCGACCGTTTCAGCATTGTTGGCAAAAAAGACCTCTTTCCCAACCAGCTTTCAGGCGGTCAGCAGCAACTGGTAGGCATTGCCCGTGCGGTGATTCATCGCCCCTCTTTGTTGCTCGCCGACGAGCCCACGGGAAACCTCCATTCCTCCCAGGCCAAAGAAATCATGGAATTGTTCCAGCAACTCAACCGCGAGGGCACGACCATCGTCCAGGTAACTCACTCCGAGGTAAACGCCTCCTATGGCAGTCGCGTACTGGAAGTCCGCGATGGATGGTTGGTGCGCGATACGGCCAACCCCGGCCTTGGCTACGCTGCCGAGGTGAAAGCATGAAGCGTGTCTCCCAGGCGGGGTTTGGAATACAGAAAGCAGTCGCGATACTTTGCACAACGGGTCTACTCGCTTCGACGACTTTGGCGCAAGCGAACACCACCTTGCCTTCCGCGCCTGCCCCTCCGCAGCAATCTCCGCCCCAGACCATCGCACAGCAGGCGCAAGCTTTGGCGCCGCAGCCGGGGCCGGTTACGAACCAGGGACCTTTCCACATAGAGCTGCCGCATTCACACAACCCCCTCGCGCCGTATATGCCCAGCACGGTGCCGGAACTCAACCTGCAAAACTCCCAGCGCCTCTACGACCTCATTCAAGACGGCAAGCTCCGCATCTCCCTGCGGGACGCGATCGCTTTGGCGCTCGAAAATAATCTCACGCTCGCCTCCTTCCGCTACAACTTCCCCATCGCGCAAGCCGATCTTCTGCGCACCAAGGCGGGAGGCGTAGTCAACGGCGTCAACACCAACGTCGTCTCGACCACGGCGAGCGGCTTTGGCGCCTCCGGGGGCGGTGGTGGCTCAGCGGCGTCGAGTGCAACCGCAGGCTCCGGCGGCATCGTCCTCAGCACTCTCGGCGCCGGCGCGGCCGTTCCCTCGTTCGACCCCTTCCTCATCTTCGCCGGCTTTGTGCAACACACCGTCACCCCCGAGCCGAACGTTGTCAACTACGGCGTCGAGCTCTTTAAGCAAAACAATATCGAGGTCCAGTCGCAGTACCAACAATACTTCCCGCTCGGGACCTACCTGCAGGTCAACTACACCGGCTTCCGCTCCGCCAACAACAGCCCTTTTTTCGCAATCAATCCCGAACTGAATTCCAATTTCCAGCTCTTCCTGAGCCAGCCGCTCCTGTACGGATTCGGCCTTGCCAGCAACGAGCGCTACATCCACATCGCCAAGAGAAACCTGCAGACCACCGATCTCGCCTTTAAGCAGCAGGTCATCGCCACCGTGACCGACATCGAAAACCTCTATTGGGATCTGGTCAACGCTTATCAGGACGTGCAGGTGAAGACCCGTTCATTGGAATACGCCAATCAGACCCTGACCGACGACCAGAAACAGTTGGAGCTCCAGAACATTCCTGCGATGCAGGTCACGAAGGACCAGTCTGCGGTTGCCACCAGCGAGGGTGACCTTACCATCGCCAAGGCCACGCTGAGGCACAACGAGCTGGTCATTAAGGACCATCTCACCCGAACCGACGACCCGGCCATCGACGAAATCCCCGTCATCCCGCTTGACCTCCAGGGCGGTCCCGATCCCAACGAATCGAAGTCGATCGCCGATCTGATCGACGAGGCCATGAAGAACCGCCCCGAAGTCGCGATTTTTCGTAACCAAGCCGAGGTCCTGCGCCAGAGCGTCAAGGACATCAACAGCGAGCTGCTGCCCGTACTCAATATGTACGGCTACTACGGAGGCGCGGGCGTCGCCGGCCCCAAAAACCCGAATTGCAGTCTCGGCCCGGAGCAATGCGCCACCAGCCTGCCCACCGACTTCTCCAGCATGTTCGTGAACACCTTCAACTACTCGGCGCCCCAGTACGAGGTTGGCGTCAATCTCCAAATCAACCTCCGCAACCGTGTCGTCAAAGCCGACCAGTTCCGCGCCGTGCTCGCGTACCGCCAGAGCCAGATCGCCCAGGAGCAGCAGCAGAAGACCCTTCGCTTCGACATCCGCGACTCGCAGTTCGCTCTCGTTCAGGCGCAAGCCCGCGTGGCGGCCGCGCAAAAAGCACGCGATCTCGCGCAGAACACCTTTGATATCGCCAAGAAGGAACAAGACATAGGAGCGATGTCCAGGTATGACACCCTGATTGCAGAAGAAGCCCTCGCTCTCGCTGAATCCGCGTTTTTTACCGCGCAGACTCTTTATGAAAAGGCGAAGGCGGATATTGACCGCGCTACTGGGACGACTTTGGACCGCACGGGCGTCTCGATCGACGACGCAAGAAGTGGCGTCGTCGCTCAGAGCAGGCCTTAATAACAGGGAAATCACGGGCACTATACTTATCAATGATTCGTTTTTGAGCGATTTGTTTTTGAGCAATGACAGCAACTTACCCACAAGCCGCGAAAGAACCGATGGCCACCCGCATCAAGGATGCGCCCAGAATCCTTGCTGCGGATGATCAACCGCACATCCTGGACGCAATCGAGCTCTTATTCCGCCCGGAAGGCTACCGCGTCGCCCGGGCTCAATCTCCACGCGAAGTCCGCGACCGGGTGGCCAGCGAATCCTTCGATGCCTTGCTCATCGACCTTAACTACACCCGCGACACCACCTCCGGCGCGGAAGGCCTGGAGCTACTGGCTCAACTCAGCGCTCATGACAGCCGTTTGCGCATCATCGTCATGACTGCGTGGGCCAATCTCGACCTGGCGGTCGAGTCCATGCGCCGCGGTGCTTGTGACTTCATCCAAAAGCCATGGGAAAACGCGCGCCTTATTTCCATTGTGCGCACCCAGATTCAATTGCGCCGGGCCATGCAGCAGGCGGAAATTCTGGAAGCGGAAAACCGCTTGCTCCGCGCCGAAGGCCGCCCTGAGCTCATCGCCAAGGCCTCTTCCATGCAGCCCGTGCTCGAGTTATTAGCCCGCATCGGACCCTCCGACGCCAACGTGCTGATCACCGGCGAGCATGGAACGGGCAAAGAAATTGTTGCCCAGACCCTGCACGCACTCTCCTCACGTGCGTCCCGATCGCTGGTCGCGGTCAATACCGGTGCCCTGGCCGAGGGAACCTTTGAGAGTGAGCTCTTCGGCCACGTCAAAGGAGCCTTTACCGACGCCCGCACCGACCGCATCGGCCGCTTTGAACTGGCCGACCGGGGAACCCTCTTCCTGGATGAAATCGCCAACGTTCCCATGCGCCAGCAAGCCAAGCTGCTGCGCGTTCTCGAGACCGGTGACCTCGAACGGGTCGGCTCCTCGCAAACCCGCCGCGTCAATGTGCGTCTGCTTTCGGCCACCAATGCTGACCTGCAGGAGGAATGCGCGCAGGGACGCTTTCGCGAAGATCTGCTCTTCCGGCTCAACACCGTCGAAATTCATCTCCCCCCGCTGCGCGACCGCCGGGAAGACATCCCGCTGCTTGCGGGGCACTTCCTCGTCCGCTACACCTCCCGCTACCGCAAAGCGGTGACCGGCTTCGAGCCCAACGCCGTGGAGGCCATGCTGCAGCACAGCTGGCCGGGCAATGTGAGAGAACTCGATCACGCCGTAGAGCGTGCCGTCCTCATGGCACGCGGTCCGCGCATACAAAACGGCGATTTGGGCTTAAGCCAGGTTCGCTCCACTGCCCAAAGTCTTGACGACCTCAGCCTCGAGGCAGTGGAAAGCATTCTCATTCGCAAGGCTCTGACCCGCGCTGGGGGCAACGTTAGCCATGCCGCAGAAGCTTTGGGCTTGAGCCGTGGCGCGCTCTATCGCCGGATGGAAAAGTATGGAATATGATCCCACTTCGCCCAATGGAAGTGATTCAGCCTCCTACCCACAACTACGTCCTCACAAACACGCCGGCCCAACGACCCCATTCGAACGCCGCATCCGCTTCCTCTGCCTGCTGATCGCAGCCCCTGCCTTCGTGCTCGCCGCCATCCTGTTATGGCGCGCAGATTTTTCCCAAACCATGACCATCACGATCCTGGGACTGGTCGCTCTCCTGTCCCTGATCGCTGCAAGCGTGCTCATGGAGGAAATCATTCGCCCCCTGCAGACCCTTGCCAATGTGGTCTCCTCCCTGCGCGAGTCTGATTACTCCTTTCGCGCCCGCGGCGCTCGGCAAAATGATGCGTTGGGAGAATTGGCCCTCGAGATCAACGCATTCGCTGACCTGTTGCAGAGCCATCGTCTTGAGGAGCTTGAGGCCACCGCGTTATTGCGCTGTGTCATTTCTTCTATGGACGCGCCTGTCCTCGCCTTTGATCCGGAGCATCGCCTGCGACTTATCAATGCTGCCGCCGGGCGCATCTTCCATCTCAATGAGCAGAAGGCCCTGGGAAGCAGCGCCGATGATCTCGAACTGGCCGCCCTGCTCAATCAGCACGATCGGGGAATCATGGTTCTTCCCAGCAAAGGCTATCCTGTGCACTGGATGGTGAGAAGATCCACCTTCCGCCAGCGCGGCATCCCCCACACCCTGCTGGTGCTCTCAGACGTCAGCATTGCCCTGCGCGAGCAGGAGCGAGACGCCTGGCAGCGTCTCATTCGGGTCATTGGTCACGAAATCAATAATTCGCTCACCCCTATCAAGTCCATTGCCGGCAGCCTTCGTTCCTGGATCCATATCCATCCCGTGAAGGTGCAAACCATGGATGGGGTGACCGTTGATGAGGATATGTTCGGCCTGGACCGTGGTCTTAATATCATTGAGAACCGCGCCCAATCGCTGAATCGCTTCATCCAGGCTTATCGCCAGCTTGCCCAACTACCGCCCCCTGCACTGCAGCCCGTCCCGCTGCGTCCCTTGATGGAACGTGCGGTCGCGCTTGAAACCAGGGTGCTGGTCCAGCTCAAGCCAGGCCCGGATATCGTCCTCGAAGTCGATCCCGACCAAATCGAACAGCTGATCATCAACCTTCTTCGCAATGCTGCGGAAGCGGCGTTGGCACGCTTCCCCGACGCGGCCTCAAAGGCGCAAGTGACCATCACCTGGCAAGCCACTGCTCAGGCAGTAATCATTCTGATTGAGGATAATGGGATCGGCCTCACCAACCCGTCGAACCTGTTTGTCCCCTTCTACACCACCAAGCCTGGCGGAAGCGGTATCGGACTCGCTCTGGCGCGGCAGATATGCGAAGCCCACGGCGGAGTGCTTCAGGTTGCCAATCGTGCCCATGGCCAGGGGTGCGGAGCAGAGATCCGCCTTCCCTTGAGTACTGCATCGCGTACCTTCTTCCCGGTTGCAGCGGAAAGTAAAGTTGCCGAAACGAAAGTCTCGGTAAACTAGACCTGCAGCACCAGGTGAATGGATTGCCTGACAAACCGCTCAATATCCGGCACGATTTGCGCTACGCGATTCGCCAGCTTCACAAAGCTCCGGGCTTTGCTCTGACCGTGATATGTACATTGGCCATCGCCATCGGGGCCAATCTCGCTGTGTTCCGTGTGTTGCACGGCGTCCTTTTTGCCCGGTTGCCAATAAACCAGCCTTCACAGCTGTATTCTCTCCATGCAGTAAAATCCCCATTCGACGAACAGTGGTTTTTTTCTTATCCCGCGTATCAGCGCCTGCGGCAAAAGATGCCGGCATCCGTGATCGCGCGCTCCGGCATCAGTGATGCCGTTCTTCAAGTTCCCAACGGCTTTTCTCAGCAAGCCAGGTTTCAACTCGTATCCGATAACTTTTTTCCCGTTCTTGGCATTTCTCCCTCCTCCGGTAGATTTTTTCGCGAGAGTGACGACACCCCCGGGCAATCGGAGTTGCCGGTGGTCCTGGCGTATGGATTTGCCAGGGAACACTTCGGCTCCGATCGATCGATCATCGGCATGAAAGCGGTTCTCAATCGAATACCGATCATGGTCGTCGGTGTAGCCCCCAGGAATTTCTTTGGCGTGGTGCAAGGATCCGCTCCTGATCTGTGGCTGCCCCTTGCCGCCCAATCGTCCGGCCGCTTCGGGACCTGGTTTGATTCGCTCGGTCCCGGATACCAGTTAGACCTCGGCGCGCCCTATAGAAACCAGGACGCCATCTTCTGGCTGTGGGTGCTCGCCCGCGTTCCCGATGATCAAAAGGCTGGGGCAGCGAATCTCTTCACGCAAGCCCTCCAGCCTGATCTGCACCTGATCGCAGAGGCGACCCGGGATAGCCGGCAACGCGAGCAGGTGCGCGTTGCCCGCGTTCAGCTCATTTCAGCAGCGGGGGGAGAAGGATCACTCTCTACCACCTACGGCCGGCCGCTTCTGCTGCTCATGGGGATGGCAGCGCTGGTCTTCCTGATCGGCTGTATCAATCTTGCCAATTTGCAGCTTGCCCGTCTGGCCGGCCGCCAGCGCGAGGTCGCTGTTCGCATGGCGTTAGGCGCGAGCCGAGGGCGCGTGTTACGGCAATTGTTGGTGGAAGATTCCTTACCCCTAGCCGTCGGAGGAGCTTTATCGATAGCTGTGTGCGGCCCTCTGAGTTCCATTCTCCTTCGCTGGGCTTCCGCAAGAGAACACGTAATGCCGGTAGATCTTCGTTTTGGGCCAGAGGGATTTTTGCTCGCTCTATCTCTTCTGGCGATTGCCTCGCTCGGGTTTACGCTATTGCCGGCCTGGCAAGTCACACGCGGCGGCTTAGGGCCTGCGATGCAGACGAGCAGGGCGGTACTGGGCGACAAAGGAAGGCGAGGGTCGAGTTGGTTGCTTGCCGGGCAAGTCAGCCTGTCTCTTCTGTTGTTGAGCATGGCCACTTTGTTTGCTCGTACCCTGCTCAATCTCACTCAACTCGATGCCGGGCTCGACCGCGAGCATGTTCTCTCGGTCCATCTTGACCTTCGAAGCGGTGGTCTCGACGATCAGGACCTCACTGGCTTGAACACGCGAATTCTCGCTGCGTTAAAGGCGCTCCCCTTTGTCCGCGATGCTTCCCTGCAGATGTGCCGTATTCCGGACTGCGTATGGAACACCGCTATCCACGTCTCGGGTCATCCGGAACTGTCCGAAGCACAAATGCACGGAGAAGAGAACCATGTCAGCGTCGGATTCTTCCACACGCTCGGCATTCCGCTCCTGCAAGGAAGAACCTTCCTCGAGAGCGATCAAAAGCAATCGCAGCCGGTGGCCATCCTCAATCGAGCGTTTTCGAGGCAGCTCTTCGGCGATGAAAGCCCTTTGGGTCACTACATCGGGTACAAGCCCGCACCGGGCGACCACGGTTACTTAATCGTTGGCGAAGTGGACGATGCGCGTGTAGACGGTCTGCGTCTGCCCGCTCCTCCGGTCGCCTATTTCTCTATCGAGCAAGCTGGAAATCCTGCGGGAACGATTGAGGTGCGCGCGGCCGGTTCTCCGGCCAACATCGCGGCGGATATCCGCCGCACCCTGCATTCCGTCGATCCTGCTCTTCCTATTACGGAAATTGTCCCGCTCAACACTGAGTTTGAGGATGGGCTCTCCGCTGAAAAACTAATGGCGCGGCTTACTGCAATTTTTGCCGGGTCTGACCCTTACCATTGCCGCCATAGGTTTCTATGGATTGCTTTCCTTCCACGTGACCCGTCGCACCGGCGAAATCGGGGTCCGTATGGCCTTGGGTGCAACCCGCGCACAAGTGCATCGCCTATTTCTTCGTCAAACCCTGATCATTCTGATTGCCGGCATCATTCCCGGCATCGTGATGACAGAGATAGTAGGACGCACCGCAAGAACCCTCCTGTACGGCGTAAGAGAGACCGATCCCTGGACCTTGCTATTGGCCATCTGCGTCCTTCTTCTGAGCGGTCTGCTAGCCACGCTAGTCCCAGCCGCACGAGCGGCCGCGCTCGATCCAGTCAAGGCTCTGCGCTCGGAGTGAAGCGCTTTTCGCTCTATCCCGGCCACCAAGGCCGGGTGCCCCATATCTCGCTCGTTTGTCGCGAGATGTGGGATACCGCAGGCCCCTCCCCTCAAGCCTTTATCGGGCCCCACAACTCCACAGGGGTGCCCCAGGTTCGCCAAAGCGTACCTGGGCCGAAAACGATGGGCGAAGCCCACCACAGCCTTTCGTAAATAGAAATAACTGATTCTCTTGCGTAACAAGTCCCCGGACACATCCGTCTGAATATCCAAAGAAGGTCAGCGACAATGGAGAGCTTTCTACAAGACATTCGATACGGAGCAAGATCCCTTCTGAAATCCAGTCGCTTTACGCTGGCCGCAGCGCTCACCCTGGGATTAGGGATCGGCGCCAACACCGCGATGTACAGCGTAATTCATTCTGTGCTGTTAAAGCCCTGGCCGTTCAAGGATCCCGAACGCCTCCTATTAGTCTCTCAGCGCCAGGCGAATGGAAACCAGAATCTCTTCTCGACCCAGGACTTTCTTGCCTGGAAGCAGCAGGGCGGGCTCCTGGCGAAGATAGCCGCACACGTCAACTGGGAGTACAACCTCAGTAGCACCAATGACCAGCCCGAACGCATAGCTGGCGGTCGGATGTCCTACGACATGCTGCCAATGCTGGGCGTGCACTCCAATACTAGGCCGGTTCTTTTCCGCGCAGGAAGACGTGGCAGGATCGGGTAACTTCGTTGTGCTGAGCTACGTTCTATGGAAGAACCGCTATAAAGGGAATCCGCGCATCACCGGCACCGCGATACAACTGGATGGGGAGCCTTACACCGTCGTAGGCGTGATGCCGGCTGGCTTCGATATCTTCGGCGGCAAGGAGTTGTTGTGGACGCCGTTGCAATTGATCGGGAACAACGGAATTGGCTCATCGCCGACCGTGCACTGGTTGGGAGCCTTTATTCGCTTGCCAGATGGAGTGAGCCTGCCACAGGCACGGGCGGAACTTGATGCCATTGCGGCTCGCCTGCACCGCGCAGACGCAACCAGCGATGTGGGCTACGGCGTTTATCTGAGGACGTTGAACGACGCCTTCACCAGCAAGTGCGGCCCGCGTTGCTGATGCTGATGGGTTGCGTCGCCTTTGTGCTGCTGATTGCCTGCTCCAATGTGGCAAACCTCTTGCTGGCCCGAGGATCGGCGCGGCGGCGTGAGATGGCACTCCGTACTGCGCTGGGGGCTTCGCCGCTACGAGTCGTCCGGCAAGTGCTGACGGAGAGCTTGCTGCTTGCCTCCATCGGAGGTGCCCTTGGAGTGGCCATTGCATTTCTTGTTTTGCGCGGGATGCTGGCAATGCATCCACCGAGCGTTCCTCGCATCGAGGAAGTCAGCGTCGATGGCGGCGTCCTGGCATATTCGCTTCTGATCTCGGTGGCTGTCGGCATCCTATTTGGGATGGCGCCAGCCATTGAGGCCGCACGTGTCGATGTGAACGATGGTCTCAACGAGAGGGGAAGCGCCGGCAGCGGCGGATTTGGACCGCATCGCTCGGTGCTGGTGATTACCGAAACGGCGCTCGCGTCCATTCTGCTGATTGGTGCAGGGCTTGCAATGAAGGGACTCTGGTCGCTGCGGAGCGTCGAACTGGGTTTTGTTTCGGAGAACGTGCTGACCTTCCGCATCGCTGCGCCCGCGCAGTTGACAGGGCCGCGAATTGCCGACTTTTATCACCAGGTTGCAGAACGCATTCAAGCGATGCCTGGAGTGCAGGCAACAGCGGTAGCTCGCGACTTGCCCATGAGCGGGACGGATCCGTCGATGCCTATTGCTGTTGATGGAAAAAATCCAGGGGCCGTGCAGAATGAAGTGGTTACCCGCTACAGAGCAATAGGCGAAGACTATTTCCGTACTTTACAGATTCCGTTGGTGCGAGGCCGAGCCTTCAACGAAGCTGACACAGCGAGTACTCCGGCAGTCGCCATTGTGAGCGAGAGCCTTGCTCGCAAGTATTGGCCCGGACGGCAACCCGATTGGCAAACGGTTGAAGCCGGATTTCAAGGGCAGTCCCATGGTGTACGGTGGTGGGAGTTGCCGGGGATGTCCGGCACTGGGGCGCTGATGTAGACATTGAACCCACTGCATACTATCCCTATACCCAAATTCCCGACACAATTCGCCAACTGCTGGAAGCGAACATGGGCATCGCCATCCGCAGCACCCTGGCCCAGAGCGATCTTCTAAATTCGATCCGCGCCGCCGTGGCGGGTGTCAATAAGAATGTGGCAGTGTACGAGGTGAAGACCATGGACTCGATGGTGATGGATTCCGGGTTCTTTGCGCCGCTTCGATTTGTCGTTGCTGGGCGTGTTTTCCGCGCTCGCTCTTGTATTGGCGGCAATCGGAGTTTATGCCGTCATGGCCTATTCCGTTTCCCAGCGCACGAAAGAGATCGGCATCCGCATAGCCCTGGGCGCGCATTCGCGGGATGTGTTCCGTCTGATCCTGAAGCAAGGCGCCAGGCTTGCGATTGCCGGTGTTGCGATTGGCGTGGTGGCGGCGTTCTTCTTGCGGAATCTCATGGCCAGTTTGGTATACGGATTGAGCCCCAATGATCCGGTCATCATATCGATCGTGACATCAGTAGTTCTTCTCGTGATCCTCCTGGCCTGTTATCTCCCTGCCCGTCGAGCTACCAAAGTAGATCCGATGGTTGCTTTGCGCGAGGAGTAGCATCGCAGGCCTCTCGATCTAGTCAAGGCTCAGCGGTTTTCAAAACCCGCTAGGAACGCTTTTCCTAGCAATGACCGCGCAGTCTTGGAAGGGAACGGCTTACAGCTTCAGCCGTGCCGTAAATGACTATTGCCAAACCCGGCCGCTGACGTACGTTTTTTCCGTAGCACTTGATGGCCTTCCGTTGGTTACCTTTTCGTTGCTGTGGTTTTATCTGGTTTGGGTTAGATTGAACCTGCGAAACTTTTGTAATGTGAATTGCAATGATGGTCCTGCATTCCTCCTGCTTTGGTTTACAAGCTCTCACCGTTCGGGTGAGGGCGCAAGGAACCTCGGTCACTCGATGCATAGCAACCTTTTTAGATTCCTCCGGTTGGACTTCTCTGCCTCGCCCCTTTGCCGGTGACCATTCGCGTTCGCCGGCGTCTCTCAAGAGTCCTTCTGTCAAGATCCGCCAACTGTCGCGTCCCCGCATGTTCCCTGGTGACGTTTGAGCGTTACCGTAATCGCGATCGACAGTTACCATGATGACCGGTTGTGGAGGAGGGTCATCGTCAATGGCGAACATGTTCCGCCGGTAACGGCTACTCCCTCCATCTCGCCCGCAACCGGGACATACGTCGGCACGCAGCAGGTGACCATCACCGACGCAACGCCCGGAGCCACCATCTATGACACCACCGATGGAACAGCCCCTTCCACCTCGTCGCCAGCAATATACCGGGCCTATCTCGATTAGCGCCTCTTCCACGGTGCAGGCGATTGCGGTTCTGCAGGGGGTATTGAGTGCGGTCGCTTCTTCGGTACTGACCATTACTCCAGCCCATCCTCCTGCGAAATTAGCGTTTCTACAGCAGCCTTCGAGCGCCCTGACAGGTGCCACGATCTCACCCGCGGTCCAGGTGCAGGTAGAGGATGCCGATGGAAACCTCGTCGACTAACGCCACGAATGCGGTCACGCTTGCACTTACAGCGGGTACCGGTCTTGGCGGGACGCTCACTGCCACGGCGCAAAACGGCATTGCAAGTTTCAGTAATCTGACCGTCAGCACTGCGGGAAATTATACCCTTTTGGCAACCAGCACCGGCCTCACCTCAGCGACCAGCGCTGCCTTTACGGTGACCACCCCGGTGAAGCTGGCATTCCTGGTGCAACCTTCGAACGCCGTAACCGGGGCCGTGATCTCGCCCGGCCGTAGAGGTCGCAATACAGGATGCTGATGGAAACACGGTGACGGCAGCCGCCAACCCAGTCACAATCGCGCTTACCAGTGGCGCCGGACTGCAAGGAACCCTCACCGCTACGCCACAGAAAGGTGTTGCGACGTTTAGTAACTCTATCAGTGAGTGCTCCGGGAAGTTACACCCTTTCGGCGACCAGCCCTGGCTTGACTGCAGCCACCAGCGCCGCCTTTACTGTCACCACACCGGTAAAACTGGCGTTTTTGGTGCAGCCTTCGAACGCGTTGACCGGGGCGGCGATCTCGCCGGCCGTGCAGGTCGCAATTCAAGATGCCAACGGAAACACCGTGGCGGCCGACACCAATCCCGTCGCAATTGCGTTAGTAGGCAGTACCGACCTCGGCGGAACGCTGAGCGTCACCCCGCAGAATGGCGTCGCGAGTTTTAGCAATCTTTTGGTGAGTAACCCCGGGAAGCTATACGCTGTCGGCAACCAGTTCTGGCCTCACTGCGGCGACCAGCACAAGTTTCATCGTCACCAGTCCTCCCGCAACTTACTATCTCTCTCCCAATGGAAACGACGCCAACAGCGGCTTGTCTGCTACTTCGCCGTGGTTGAGCCCAAACCATCCCGTGAACTGCGGCGACGTCATTATCGCCGCCTCCGGCGCCTACTCAGCGTCGAATTTCTATACCGGGAACTGGGGTACAGTGACTTGCCTATTGGGGAATAACGTCGCCTGGCTGCAGTGTGCGGTCTTCGATAGCTGCAGGATCTCGACCACCACCGCAGATGGCATGTGGGTCGATGAGAGCTACTGGGGCGTACAAGGCTGGGAAATTACCACCAGCACCTCTGCAAACGCCGCCTGCTTTCATGCTGGGCCGAAACTATCTGCTCCCGTCACCGTTCACCACATCATCTTTGCCAACGATGTGGCAAACGGTTGCATGGGCGGAGGATTTACGGCTTACGAAGACTCCACTACCGCCAGCGTCGACTACATAGCCTATGTGGGTAACATCGCATATGACGCGGCCAGAGGAAACAGTGAGTGCTACAGCGGGCTTAACATTTACGAGCCGCTGGCCTCCGACACCAATGCCGGCACTCACCTGTACATTGGCGGCAACTTCTCATACAGCAATTTGGATCCTGACCCCTGCAGTGGCACAGCGCCTACCGACGGAGAAGGGGTGATCCTCGACACCTTTGACTTCTCCCATGACGGAGGAACTCCCTATACGCAACAAACGCTGGTAAAGAACAACATCCTGGTAAACAACGGCGGCAGAGGGATTGAGGTCTACAACAATTCCGCGGGTGCGTCCCATGCGACCATCATCATCACGCAAAATACAACCTGGGGGAACCTCACCGACCCAAATCAAAATGTCATGGGTTGTGGCGAAATTGCTCTCGAGACCGCAAGCGATACCCAGGTGTATGGCAATTTGGCCTCTACCAGGAGTGCAACCGGTTGCGGTGTGAATCCTATCTATGCGTTATCCGTAGTGTCAGGCGATTTCACTGACACCGTGAACAGCAACTTTGCCTTCGGCGTAAACGGCAACAACACCTACCTGGCTAACAGCGGCACCTTTGCCTATGGCGCCAACAACATATTGGGGACGAATCCAAGCTTTACCAATGCCACTGTTCCGGGAGCGCCAAACTGCCAGAACACTTCCAATGTGCCCAGCTGCATGGCGACGCTTGTCAGTAATTTTACGGCTACGGCTACGACAGCCCTGGGGTATGGCTATCTGGCCCCAAGCTCCACGTCCTCCCCGGATCCTCTCTTCCCGCAATGGCTTTGCACCGTGAAACTTCCCCCCGGTCTGGTGACCTTGGGATGCACGAATCCGTGACCCTCAGCGACGCTTAAGAGTCTCCAGTTCGTCCAGCGTCCGAGGCCAGTCCGATTTCAATAATCGCGAAAGACTGCGATCGGCCAGGAGCTTGCCGCCGGTCTGGCAGCGAACGCAATAATCTGTTTCATTATCCGCGTAGCGAATTCTCTGGATGGGTTCACCGCATCGCGGGCAAGGCAATCCATACCGTCCGTGCACCGCCATATCCTTACGAAAAGCCGTCACCTTTTCCGGAAACCCCGCCTTTGCCTCATCCCCCAACCGCTCAATCCACAACCGCAGCGTGCTCTGCGTCGCATCGTAGAGCCGTTCCCATTCCTCCGGCTTCAGCTTATGGGTCAGCGCCACCGGAGATAATTGCGCTGCATGCAAAATCTCATCCGAATACGCATTCCCAACGCCGCTCAAAATCCGCGGATCCGTAAGCGCCCGCTTCAGCGTTCGATTCTCCACCGTAAGCGCATCACGAAACGTCTTTCGATCGCTCGAGAGCACATCGATTCCCCCGGGGTCTATGGAACGTAAAGCCGCCTCACCCTCGAACAGATGCAACGATGCCCGCCGCTTGCTCCCCGCTTCCGTCAATACCAGCGACCCATGAGGAAAGTCGAATGCCGCCAGATTTTGCCGGCCCCCCAGCTTCGCTCCTGCCGGACGCCAATGCAGCCGCCCGGCAATCATCAAGTGAAGCACCAGCCAGAGATCCCCTTCCAGGCCAATGGCAATGCGTTTCCCAATGCGCCGCAGTTCCCGCACCACGCGGCCCTCTACGCTGGCCACCGGCGGCCGGACGGTCCGTAGCAGAAAAGCGCTTGTGATCCGGACGTGTTCCAGCGGCTGACCAACAATCCGCGGCTCGAGCGCGCTGAGATAAGCGGTAATGTCCGGCAATTCCGGCATGTTAACCAGCTTGCCGCTTCAGTTGTTATTTCGCAACGTCGAATCGCTGCCAAACCGTGTGGTACACTCCGCCCGATGCTAAAGGATTGACTTGAGCCCTACCCCGCAAATTGTCGGAATCGGTGAGCTGCTGTGGGACCTTCTCCCCAGCGGTGCAAGAATGGGCGGAACCACCACTAATTTTTCCGTGTTCTGTGCCCGGCTGGGGAACCGCGCGGTCCTTGTTTCCAGCGTGGGTGACGATGAGTACGGCAGAGATGCCGGTAGCATGCTCGTTCAGCCAGACCTTGATCTACAACTGCAACTGGACTCAGTCCACCCTACTGGGACGGTCGAGGTTACATTTTCTGCGGACAACCAGCCCAGCTACCTCTTTCGCCCAGGCGTAGCGTGGGACTTCATCCGTCTCATTCCCGGTCTGCTCGAAGTAGCTCCTGCCGCGGATGCGGTCTGTTTCGGCACCCTGGCGCAGCGCCACGAGGTATCGCGGTCCACCATCCAGGCTTTCCTCGAGGCCACCACTCCGCACTGCGTGCGCGTTTTCGACATCAACATCAGGGTGCCCTGGTGTACCCCGCAGGTGCTCCGCTGGTCCCTCGACCATGCCACCATCATCAAGGTCAGCGAAGAAGAGTTGCCGTTGGCTTTCTCCTTTTTGGGACTCGAGAATCCGCGCCACTCCGGAGGCCGCCGCCCGTTCGCTCTTGCAAAATTATTCCCGCTGCGAACTCGTGGCCACCACTTTAGGGGCTGAAGGAAGTGTAGTCACTACCCGCGACGCTTCCTTTCGCCATCCCGGCTTTCCCATCAAGCTGGTAGATACGGTGGGCGCGGGCGATGCTTTCAGCGCCGGCCTGGTGCATGCCTACCTGCGCGGCGCATCCCTGGCCCAAATGGCAGAGATCGGCAATCTTTGCGGCAGCTACGTGGCCGGGCAGCCTGGAGCCACGCCCCCTCTATCCGCCGAGCTTATCCACCGCATCGACGCTCTGCTTGGCGGAAGCTTATGAACCGTCGAACCTTTCTCGTTTCCTCGCTGGCCACTACTGCGCTGTGCCGCCCCTTGCACCTGTTGGCGGAAACCCAGCAGCAGATTGCGCTGCGAGAGAAGCTCATGCACGATCCTTTGCGGCCCCAGTTCCACTTGCTGCCCAAGGCCAACTGGATGAACGACCCTTGCGCCCCGCGATTCTTCCGCGGCCAATACCATATGTTCTTCCAATACAATCCGGGCGGCCCTATCTGGGGAGATATGCATTGGGCCCACGCCACCAGTCCCGACCTCATCCACTGGAAACATGCACCGTTAGCCCTTTCCCCCACGCCGGGATCCTACGACGCCTATGGATGCTTCACCGGCAGCGTCCTTCCTGGCACAGACGTTCCCAGCATTCTCTACACCGGTGTCACCAAAGTTTCCCCACAGCAGGAAACCATACGCGGCGAAGGCGTGCGCGAGGTGCAATGCCTCGCCACCTCGACCGACCCCGAACTGCGCGTCTGGAACAAGCTGGAGCAGCCAGTCTTAGAGAGCCCACCGCCAGGATTGCACGTGACCGGCTTCCGCGATCCCTGTCCATGGAAGGATGGCGACAAGTGGTACATGATCGTAGGTTCAGGGTTTAACAAGGTCGGAGGCGCGGTGCTGCTTTATACCTCCGCGGACGGCCGCAACTGGACCTACCTGCATCCGATGGCGCAAGGCAAGTGGAACCAGGGAACCAAGGTCAACCCGGTAGACACTGGTGAAATGTGGGAATGTCCCGACTTCTTCCCTTTAGGTGACAAGCACGTGCTGCTCTATTCCACGGAGCGCAAAGTTTATTGGGAAGTCGGCACATTTGATCACCGCGACCTCCTCTTCCACAGCGAAACCCGCGGCCTGCTCGACCACGGATCGTATTACGCGATGAAGAGTATGGTCGATGCCGGCGGGCGGCGCATCCTGTGGGGCTGGGTGCAGGAGACGCGAACCCCCGCAGAGTGTGAGGCTGCTGGCTGGGCCGGCGCAATGGCGCTGCCGCGCATACTCTCGCTGGGCGCAGATAACCAACTCCGCATGGAGGTTCCGCCCGAGTTCGCCTCTCTTCGCGGTGAGACCGGCGGCACGCAAATCAAAAACCGCGCCGGTGAAATTGTATGCCGCTTCAAAGTAGGAGATAGCCCCTGCGGTCTGGATTTGCGCGCGGGTGAGGCTTCGTTGTTCGCCATGCGCTACCAGCCCGGCAGCAAACCCATGCTCAACCTTGGCGAAACCACTGTCCCTCTCTCACCCGGACCCGACGGAGTCTCGCTGGTTCATCTATGGATGGATGGTTCGGTCATCGAGGTGTTTGTCGACAATAAAGAAGCAATGACGGCGCGCTGTTATACGCCATCGCCGGGCGCCATTGACGTTGTATGGACCGGAGCCAAAGAAACCCTCGCAGTGTCGAGCATCAAGCCCATCTCCCCGGACCGTCTCACAAGTTGATACCATCGTTTGTAATGTTTCGCAGCGCTCGAACTCTCTTTGCCCTGGCTAGTCTAGCCGCGCTTCCTTACTCTGCCACAGCCGCGGATTTCCACTGTGACCTCGCTCACCATGAGCCCTTTCTTGACCAGGCGAATCGCTTCATCCTGGCTGGCCTTCAATACCAACCGGTCGAAGCCACCCAGGCCGGCTATCACGGCGACGCCAACGTTCTCGACACCCAGCTTGACGACTCCAGCCCCGAGACCATCGCCGCTCAGCGCAAGCTGATGCTTGCCGGAAAAACTTGCTTCGCCGCAGTAAAAGTGGCGTCCCCAGAGGATGTCGCGGATCTGGCGCTGCTCCGCGACAACATTAATTCCAGCCTCTTCGCGCTCGATGTGCTCCAGCCGTACCACTATCGTCCGCAGGATTATGTAGAGATGATCGGCTCTGGCCTCTTCTTTCCCCTCACCTCGACGGAAGGAACCGAGCAGGCACGGCTCAGCGCCGTGCTCTCGCGCATGGAAAAAATCCCCGGCATTCTCGACGAAGCGCGTCACAACCTCAAAGAGGCTGACCCGGTATTCATCGACACGGCGCTTGATGAAAACACCGGCAACCTCGGCGTCCTTGACCAGATTGGGGGCATGATCCCTACGGGCTCGCCGCTGCGCGCTCGCTACGATGCGGCATCGAAGGCTGCGCGCGCGGCACTTGACAGCTACGCCGCCTGGCTTAAAGATGATTTGGCTCACCGGCCCCACACGGTCACCTGGCGCACCGGCCCCACAGCCTACGCAAAGATCTTCGCCTTCGCCCTTGGCCCGGGCACTCATGAAACGCCTGACTCCGTCCTCGCATCCGCGGAGCGCGATCTATCCCGGGTACGTTCCGAGATGTACTCGCTTGCGCTGCCTCTTCATCAGCAATGGTTTCCTGACCACAAGAACCACTCTGATCTGAGCGGAGATGCGCTCCAGAACAAAATCATCTCCGAGGTCATCGGCCGCATCAATGAAGATCATGTGCAGCCAGGCCAATTGTTGGAAAAGGTAAAAGCAGAGGCCAGCGGCATCCGCGCCTTCATCGTGCAGAAGGATCTGCTCACCCTGAGCGATCGTGACAACATGCGCATTGTGCCCACGCCGGTCTTCTTGCGTGGCATTTACTCCGTTGCCGGCTTTCATCCAGCGCCTGCGTTGGAACCAAACCAGGAAGCGGAATATTGGGTAACGCCGATTGATCCGAAAATGCCTAAGGAGCAAGCCGAGTCGAAACTGCGTGAGTACAACAACTGGATGTTGTTGTATCTCACCATGCATGAAGCCTTGCCTGGTCACTACACGCAGTTTGAGCATGCCAACAATCTGCGTCCGTCTTCACGTCGTGTTTTGCGCGTTCTGCTGGGCAACGGTGCGTATGAAGAAGGTTGGGGTGAATATGCGGTCAAGGAAATGGAAGATGCCGGATACGCCAACCATGATCCTCGTTTTGTTCTGATGATCCAGAAGATCCGTCTGCGTGTGATTGCGAATGCGATCCTTGACATCCGCATGCAGAGCCGCAGCATGACTGACCAGGAAGCTCTTGATCTGATGGAGAAGAAGGCCTTTCAAACCGACGCGGAAGCGAAGGGAAAGCTTCGCCGCGCCAAGTTGACCGCCGGTCAGCTCATTACCTATTACGTGGGCTATCACCAATGGATCGATCTTCGCAGCCGGGTACAGCAGCAGCAGGGAACTGCCTTCTCGCTCAAGCATTTCAACGACACCGCACTTGACCAGGGCCCTTTGCCCCTACCGCTGCTGCAACCCTTGCTCCTTAACCACTAAGGGTGAAGTGAACGGGCCTTTGGACTCTATCCCCTAACCAATTGCCGGGTGCCCCACTATCTCGCTCGTTTTTCGCGAGATGTGGGATACCGCAGGCGCTTCCCCTCAAGCCTGCTGCGGACCTCACCGATCCACAGGGGTGCCCCATGTTCGCACCAGCGTACGTGGGCCGAAAAAGCTGGGGCGAAGCCCCATCAAAGGTCTGTCTTTTCCTCGTATCTATAACCACCAAAATCGCCGTCTGCCATCAAGCACGCATCCGCTTCATATATTTAGCGTCTACCGCGAGTTCTTCCATAATCGGCCCTTGAAACTCTTCCTGTTCGACAAACGCGTGCCGCACGTGTCCCCCCGCCGCGGCAGCAGCGAAGATCGGTGTGTAATCGATGGATCCGGTCCCAAGCGGCACGGAAGGTTCTTTACCATCCTTGAAGTCCTTAACATGCAGCATCACGATGCGCTTCGGATACTGTTTCAAATAATGCACCGGATCCTGCCCCCCGATAACCACCCAACCGCAATCCAGCTCGAGGCTCACCTTTGCCGGATCCGTCAGTTTAAGCAGCTCATCGTAGGGCAGCACGCCATTGATTGGGGCAAACTCGGCATGGTGGTTGTGATACGCAAAACGCATCCCCGCGGCCTCGACCTTGGTAGCCACCTGGTTGAACTGCTCAGCGCTCCACCGCCAGTCATCCAGTGAAAGCGGGCCCTTGGCCCCTGGCTGCTGATGCATAGGTGAGGAGCAAACCACGAATCCCACCCCAAGTGATTTGCAAAACGGCAAAATCTCATCGAGATGCTGATTGAGCAACATCAATGGATAGTGCGCACTCACGCACCGCAAGCCCGCGCCCTGCATCGCCGCCTTTACCTGTTCGACCGGCATATTAAAGAATCCGGCAGCTTCCACTTCCTTATAGCCGATCGCCCCCAACTGCTTAAGCGTGCCGGCATAATCCGTAGGCAGCAGCGTGCGCACCGAATAGAGTTGCAAACCGATAGGGAGCCCGAGCGAGGCGGCCCGCCCCACTCCGCTCAACATCAATGCCGTGGCAGCGGACCCCGACTGGATAAACGTGCGCCTGCTAATACCCATAGACAAACCCTCCTGAAACAAGCGTGCGGCAAACGCAAAGTCTACTAGGAAGAAGTCGCACCCGCAATCCAGCCCCTTTCCGCCCCAGCGTGTATCGTTTATTGGGTAAGCAGAAGGAACCCATGAGTCTGACCAACCCCTTCCCCAAAATGCTGGCCATGGAGCAGAGCTATCCGCCCTCCCAGACCCTCGACTTCTCCGCCTTGCTTGAGCAGCAATTCACCCAAACCGGTCTGCGCGATCAAATCAAACCGGGCATGAGAATCGCTCTGGGAGTCGGCAGCCGCGGCATCACCAACCTCAAACACATCGTCCACGCCACCTTGGCGGTTCTCACCCGCGCAGGCGCCCGTCCCTTCATCGTGCCCGCCATGGGCAGCCACGGAGGAGCCACCTCCCAGGGCCAGACCGACATGCTTGCCGGCTACGGAGTCACCGCCGAGACAATGGGCGTCCCCATCGACGCCTCCATGGAGGTCAAAAAGATCGGCACCGCCCTCGACGGGCTGGAAGTCGTCTTCAGTGCTGCGGCCCTCGCAGCCGACGGCATCGTCGTCCTCAACCGCATCAAGCCGCACACTGATTTCCGCGGAACCCTGGGCAGCGGCATCCAGAAAATGCTGGTCATTGGATTTGGCAAGCAAGTGGGCGCCGCCAATGCCCACCGCGCGGCCGCGCATTCAGGCTATGAGCCCGTCTTGCGCGCCTTCGCAAAAACCATCCTTAGCTCGGTCCCAATCTTTGCCGCAGTTGCTTTGGTCGAAGATCAACATCATCAGACTGCTGTCGTCGAAGTAATCCGGCCGGAAAACATTGTTCAACACGAGGACAGGCTCTTTCAAAAAGCGCAGTCACTGCTGGCGCGCCTCCCCTTTGAGGATATCGACCTGCTGATCATCGATCGCATGGGAAAAGACATCAGCGGCTCGGGCATGGATACCAACGTGATTGGCCGCGATATCAGCGGATACCTCTCCTCCCTTCATCCTGACGGCTCCATCACCCCCCGGGTCGCGCGTATCTTCGTTCGTGACCTCACCCCGGCCAGTAATGGCAACGGCGTCGGCATTGGTTTGGCAGACTTCACCACCGCCCGCCTGGTCAAGTCCCTCAATCTCCAGTACACGTACATGAATGCACTGACCTCGCTCGGGCTGGTACCAGCCAAGATCCCCATCTATTTCGAGAGTGATCGCGAGGGGATCGAGGCCGCTCTGGCGTCCTTAGCTGCCGCCGATCCGGGGAATTTGCGTGTAGTGCGCATCGCCGACACCCTGAACCTCGAGCGCTTCCAGGCTTCCGAACCCTGCCTGCGCGCGCTCAACGGCCACCCCGGTGTGAAAACGGCAGGCGCAGTCCGCGAAATGGACTTCGACACTGCGGGAAATCTCTTACCGATGTAACCGGTTTCGGACCCCGTGATGTTACCTCTTAGGTAATATCAATTTATCAATATCTGGCAGCCATACCGCCTCCTTGGCATAGCAGAATCCTGCTATGCCGAAAAGCGCTTAGACGCCCGCGCTGACAGCTTTTGGCCGTCCTTAACGTAAGGAAACAAACATGGTGCCGATCTTGCAATGGCGCCTTCCCATGGCGGGGCGTATCAATGCGCGAAGGTATGCCCGGGCCAGGGCCCAGTTGCCATCGTTTCAAACATAAATTAACTTTTTTTAACGATTTGCGTTGACGTTTGTTGACGGGGTCGAATATAACAGTCCTCGGCTCATACCTCCCTCACTGAACAACTGTCGATGTGACAGTAGTTGTTCCAGACCCACCCCCAGGGTTTGCAGGTGATTCTGAAATGAGAAAGAGGCGAGATGAGCATTGCGGTGATTACCGGCTCTGCCGGTTTGATCGGTTCGGAGGCAGCTTCATTTTTCTCCAAGCTTGGCCTTGACGTAGTCGGTATTGACAACGACATGCGAAGCCATTTCTTCGGCGCCGAGGCGTCGAACGTGCACAACCAGCGGAGGCTCAAGTCGGAACTTGGCTCCACTTATCAGCACTCCAACTTTGACATTCGTAACACCGATCGTATCAACCAGCTTTTTTCCCAGCTGGGTAAGAACATCTCATTAGTCATTCACACGGCCGCGCAGCCCTCGCATGACTGGGCCGCGCGCGACCCGCACGTTGATTTCTCGGTGAATGCCCTGGGCACGTTAAATCTGCTCGAAGCGACCCGCCAGTTTTGCCCCGATGCTCCTTTCATCTTTACATCGACCAACAAGGTTTACGGCGACACGCCCAACCGTCTTCCCTTGATGGAGCTTGACACCCGTTGGGAGATAGACCCCACCCACGATTACTGGACGGGCATTGACGAGCAGATGTCCATTGACCAGACGCTGCACAGTGTTTTCGGTGCTTCCAAGGTATCGGCTGACGTCATGGTGCAGGAGTACGGCCGTTACTTCGGCATGAAGACTGCTTGTTTCCGCGGCGGCTGCCTGACCGGGCCGAACCACAGCGGTACGCAATTGCACGGCTTCCTGGCGTATCTCATGCTTTGCACGGTCACTGGCCGTCCTTACACGGTGTTTGGCTACAACGGTAAGCAGGTTCGCGACAACATTCACAGTGCCGATTTGATCAGTTGTTTCCACGAATTCTTCAAGAACCCGCGCAGCGCTGAGGTTTACAACATTGGTGGTGGCCGTTTCAGCAACGCATCCATGATGGAGTCGATCAGGATTTGCGAAGAGGTCTCCGGCCGCGAGCTGAACTACACTTACGAAGAAGGTAACCGTACTGGTGACCATATCTGGTGGATCAGCGATACCAGCAAGTTTTCTCAGCATTATCCGGGCTGGAAGCAGCGTTATAACGTAACTGCCATCTTGCAGCAGATCTTTGAAAACAATCTGGATCGCTGGGCGGTAGCGGCCGGATGATTGATCGGGGCAAGAGAAATCTTCTGGGTGTAGGCATCAGCGCGGTCGACTATGAGTACGCGGTCGCCAAGATCATGGATGCTGCCAGGAAGGGCCGCCGTTGCGCCACGACGGCCCTTGCGGTCCACGGGGTCATCACCGGCGCCATGGACAGTGCGCATCGTTACCGATTGAATACCTTTGACCTGGTCACGCCTGACGGTCAGCCGGTCCGTTGGGGGTTGAACTTGTTACATGGAACGAAACTGCGCGACCGGGTCTATGGGCCGACCATGACGCTCAAGGTTTGCCAGCAAGCTGCCTTGCAGGGGATTCCCGTCTATTTTTACGGCAGCAGCCAGGGTGTGCTTGACCAGCTTTGCGTGCGTCTGCCTCAGCTCTGTCCCGGCCTGAGGATTGCGGGTGCTCATCCTTCTCAATTCCGGCTTCTTTCGGCGGAGGAGCAGGTCTTGGCTGCGGAGCGAATCAGCGAGTCGGGAGCGAAGATCCTTTTTGTCGGTCTTGGTTGTCCCAGGCAGGAAGTGTTTACCTACGAGATGAGCAAGCATCTCTCGATGCCGATGTTGGCGGTGGGTGCTGCGTTCGACTATCATGCCGGCCTGTTACAGCAGCCTCCGCAGGTCGTTCAGCGCTACGGCTTACAGTGGCTTTACCGGCTCTGTCAGGAGCCCAGACGTCTTTGGCGGCGTTATCTTTTCACCAACAGCCAATTCCTTGGCTTGTTTCTTGCCCAGTGGCTTCGTCTATGGCGTCCTGAACTAAAAGACTGTGAGCCGCCCCTGAAAGAAGTCCGCGTCGGCTAGCAGTTCGTCCTACGCGTTTAGCCCCCTGAGGGCTGCTTTGCGATCTCACGCAGACTCTTTTAGTCCCGGGGGATCGGCTAGGTGTAGCCCCGGGGAAGCGGGTTTTCAAACCCGCGAGAACGTTCCGGCATATCAATTGAGGGCTACCTCGCCGCAGCGAGCATTCGCCCTGCTGGCTGCGCCATCGCGCCTTGGGCCTTTAGAGTCCGCGTGAGAGCGCAGTCCTGGCGGAAGGGCACGGCTTCAGCCGTGCCGTAAAAGACGGCTGCCATCCCCGGCTTTAGCCGCTGGGGTACGTTTTTTCCATCCTCTAAACCGTCCTATGCGCTGATTAAAAGGCGCCTTAAGGGGCTAAAGAGTCTGCGTGTTTGTCTCAGGGGGACAACTTTACCGGTTGCTCACAAACTGGGTTTTGTATCGTAACCGCCACTATTCTCGGGCTGTTCAGCCCTGAGGGCCGCTTTGCGACCTCTCACGCAGACTCTTTTCGTCCCGGGGGATCGGACAGGTGTACCCCCGCACTTTAGTCCGGGGAGGCGGGTTTTCAAACCCGCGAGAATGTTCCGGCAAACAACTTGAGGGCTACTCGCCGCAGCGAGCATTAGCCCTGGTGGGTACTTCTGAAGCAGTTTGCGACTTTTTCCGCAGCCTGTTTAGGCCTGGTGTATGTATTCTGCCAAATCCCAATAGGATTTCGAGCCTGCAAGAGAACTGGGCCTTGTATCAGGGCACGGCTGCTAAAGTCGGGCCGTAAACGATGGATAATATGTCGGGCTTTTAGCCCTGGTGGCTGCTTCGCGAGCACTCACGCAGACTCTCTATCCCGCACCCGCAGCCCTTTCCCTCAGGCTTGCTGCGGGTAATATCAACCCTACCCTTTGTCATCCCGACCGAAGCGTAGCGTAGTGGAGGGACCTGTGGTTTCCCTCGTAGCAACACCTCTCGAGCCCACACTGACGGGGTACCCCATGCTCGCACCAGCGTACGTGGGTTTATCAAGACGGGGCGAAGCCCCTCAAAGATCTGTCTTTTTCTCTTTCCTGCAATTACCACAGGCTCATCGGTTCTCACGCAAATGGACTGCCGCACCGATACATCGACGTCCCGGCTTTCGACAGGAAATCCGGGGGAGCGTAGTGAGAGGTCTGCGGTATGCCATTCCTTGACTTTGTTGCCGCGGGGTCATAACGGCCCTACCCTTTGTCGTCCCGACCGGAGCCTAGCGAAGTGGAGGGATCTGCAGTGCCTCCCGCTGAGTAACACCTCTCGAAGTGAGCATCCATCGCCATCCAAGGCGAGTTTCTTGTCGGGGACAACTCCGCCCATGCTAGAGGGTGTTGCGTGAGAACCGAGAAGCACGTCTCAACCCTCATCTGCAGGTGC
>CAWGYP010000020.1:0-73507 GCA_963826875.1 uncultured Acidobacteriaceae bacterium
CGCTGTCGGCTTCGGCCCATTTGGCGCGTATCCAACCCTGCTGCTCTAACCGGTGCAGCGCGGGATAAAGAGACCCCTGCTGCACCTGCAAGACCTCATTCGAGATTTGCTGGATACGCTTTGCAATCGCCCAGCCATGTTGGGGCTCGAGTGAGATCGTCTTGAGGATGAGCAGGTCGAGCGTGCCTTGCACCAGATCGCTTGGTTTACCCATACTATGACTATCTACACCACGCTTGTGTAGAGAGTCAACATCAACGGACTAGTGTCCATAAGCGAACACCGGCGAACTTGAGAAATTATTTTTTTTGGAACCTGGCCTTCGCATTCGCCGTAGCTAGCTAACATGCACACGTTGCGGCAAGATATCTCCTACGCACTTCGACAGATGCGGCTATCGCCTGTATTTACTCTGACGGCGATGTTCACGCTTGCTCTTGGCATCGGCGCAACGACCGCCATCTTCTCGCTGATCTACTCCGTCATGCTCAAATCTTTGCCGGTTGTCGATCCGTCGGCTCTCTACCGCATCGGCGCTGGTACCGATTGCTGCGTTCAGGGGGGCCCGCAGGATGACTGGGGCATGTACTCCTATCCCCTGTTTCTTCGTATCCAGGCCGCCGCCCCGGAGTTCGATCAGATGGCTGCGTTCCAGGCGGCTGGAGCGCAGTTCAGTGTGCGTCGCGGTCATAGTGACAACATGGCGAAACCACTGCGTGGAGAATTCGTTACCGGAAATTATTTTTCTACTTTCGGTATTCGGGCCTTCGCCGGCCGCACCATTGCTCCCAGCGACGATCAGGCTTCGGCACCGCCGGTGGCAATGCTGAGTTATCGCGCATGGCAACAACAGTACAATTCCGATCCTTCGGTTATAGGATCCACGTTTATCGTCGAAGGTCATCCCTTTACAATCGCTGGTATTGCGCCCCCTGGATTTTTTGGTGAGACGCTGCGCAGCAATCCGCCGGAGATATGGCTGCCACTACAGCAGGAACCGTTGGTGAACGGGGAAAATTCCCTACTCAAGCAGCCAGTTTCTGCCTGGCTACGGGTAATCGGCAGGCTTAAGCCGGGAGCAAGCATAGCCGGCGTCGCCCCGCGGCTGACCGCACTTATGCGGCAATGGATGACCCACGACAGCGGATGGCCGGCTGAGTTTATGCCGCTGATTCTGAAGTCGATTCCCAAGCAGCAAATCCGGATTGTTTCCGGAGGGGCTGGGGTGGGCGCGATGAAAGCCGATTATGGAGATAGCCTGCGCATCCTGCTCACCGTGTGCTGCCTGGTGTTGCTCATTGCCTGCGCCAACATTGCTAACCTGCTCCTGGCACGCGGGGCTGCACGGCGTTCGCAGACCTCCGTCCGGCTTGCCCTGGGAGCGTCGCGCAGGCGGATCATTCGGCAGTCTTTGACGGAAAGCGTCGTGCTCTCTGTGTTTGGAGGAGTGGCAGGGGTGGTGGTCGCCTTTCTTGGGGTGAAGCTGATCGTTGCTCTTGCGTTTCGCAGCGCGCACTACGTGCCTATCGATGCCACGCCGTCTTTGCCGGTGCTGGGCTTCGCGTTTGGGTTATCTCTGATTACGGGAGTGCTGTTTGGCACGGCGCCGGCGTGGTTTACCTCCAAGGGCAATCCAGTCGAGGCGCTGCGGGGCGCGAACCGCAGCACTCGAGACAGCGCGACACTGCCGCAGAAGGTCCTGGTAGTGATGCAGGCTACACTCTCCATCGTGTTGCTGGCTGGGGCAGGTTTGCTCACCCGTAGCCTGCGCAACATGGAGCATCAGAGCTTTGGCTTTGAGACCGATCACCGCATCAGTATTGTGATGAATGGGCCGCCGGCCAGCTATAGCGAGGCTCAGCTTGATCCACTCTACCGTGAGTTGCAGGATCGCCTTGCCGCCATCCCCGGAGTGGAGCGTGCAGCCCTGGCCCTCTATACCCCGTACATCGACAATTGGGGCGAACTGGTTGTTCCCGAAGGTCACGGAGCTCCGCAGCTGGATGACAAGTCTGATACTTCGTGGGATCGCGTCAGCACCGGTTATCTGGAGACCATGGGTCAA
This sequence comes from uncultured Acidobacteriaceae bacterium, assembly GCA_963826875.1. GTDB lineage: Bacteria > Acidobacteriota > Terriglobia > Terriglobales > Acidobacteriaceae > PALSA-350. The sequence continues at coordinate 2,066 of CAWGYP010000020.1, forward strand.
CCCATTCTGCGCGGCCGGAGTATCACTAACCAGGACACTGCTACTACGAGGAGTGTCGCGGTCGTGAGCGAGACGTTCGTGAAGTGGTTCTTCCCTAACCAGGATCCAATTGGCAAACACTTCGGCCTGGATCTGCCGGAGTACAGCACTGCTTTTGAAATCGTAGGCGTGGTGAAGGACGCGAAGTATAGAGATCCGGGTGGGACGCCGCGGCCGATGATGTACGCTCCTCTGGCCCAGCACGTCGCCTATCAGCAACCGGTGATGGCGCTGGTCGACCATCGCTCTCACTACATCAGTGGTGCGGTGCTGCAGTTACGTGGGAGCGCGCTCGGGATCGAACCGCTCATCCGTAAAGCATTCAGCGAAGTTGATCCCAATCTGACGCTCATCAATGTGCAACCTATGCAGCAACAAGTCGACAGCGATTTCGATCAACAACGTGCGGTGGCGCAAATGACCGGGTTGTTTGGGATGCTGGCGCTGGTGTTGGCCGCGGTTGGTCTCTACGGGGTAACCGCCTACACGGTGGAACGGCGCACGAGCGAGATTGGCGTTCGTATGGCGCTGGGGGCGAACCGCAGCAATGTGGTTCGACTGGTGCTGCGTGGGGCTTTTCGGCAGGTGCTGATCGGGCTGGCTATTGGGATTCCGATTTCTATTGCTTGTGGGCATTTGATCGCGGCGCAGCTGTATCGGGTTAAGAGCTGGGATCCGCTGGTGCTGGCAGGATCGATTGCGGCGCTGGGCTTCTGTGCGCTGGTGGCTAGCGTGATTCCTGCACAGCGCGCGGCTTCGATTAATCCGGTTGAGGCTTTGCGAACGGAGTGAACGGGGTTGGGTGGACGGAGCGAGGAACCGGATACTCTGCGAAGACCGCAGATTCCTCGACTGCGCTTCCATACAAAGGTGCGGGTCATTGTGCTCGAAGGGTTTCGACCGGATCGATCCTTGCAATTCGAAAGGTTGGCAGAAAGGCGGCAAAGAGTGCGACCAGAAGGAGCAATACAGAAACGACGCAAAGAGTGAGCGGGTCGTACACAGCAACGCCGAAAAGCTGGCTGCGAAGTAGCTTGACAGCGGCAGAAGACAAAAGCAATCCACCAGCCAAGCCCGCTACCGTCGACGTAATGCCGGTGCGGGCAACCTGTAACATCGCGCCGCGAATGGTGCAGCCAAGAGCCATGCGAATGCCCAGCTCCCGTCTGCGTTGCGTCACCAGATTGGAGACGAGCCCGTAGATTCCAACGGACGAAAGCATGAGCGCCAACGCGGCGAGCGTCGTCAACAAACCTGCTTCCATGTGCTGCAATAGCAATGCATCCGAAAGTACATCGCTCATGGCGTAAAAGCCGGAGATGGGCAAGTTGGGGTCTACTCGCGCTAAAGCCTGCTGCATTTGCCGGGTAACGCCGACAAATTTTCCGTTCGTGCGAACAATCCAGCTGGGCTGAATCCAAACATGCGCGAGGTTGACGAGTTGCGTCGGCATCTGTGCCGCAGGCACATATACAGTCGGCTCTGCACCCAGAGGTCCTCCAGGAGTAAAACCACGGGGAGTGATGACGTCGGCAGTCATGCCAACAATCTCGATCGTATTTCCATCGCTCAACAAGTGACGACCGATGCTATTCTCCCGGCCGAGGTATCTCCTGGCAAAAGCGGCATTGACCACGGCTACATAGTGGCTGCTCGATGCGTCGGTGTCCGCAAGCAGGCGTCCGGCAGTAAGAGGTATTTGCAATGCCTCGAAGTAGGTTGGCGTTACATAGACCAGATTGGTCATATCCTGAATACCCGCCTGCGGACCATCTGCGATCTTTACCGCGTAGTTCAGTGCCTGCTCATAAGGAACGCTCAACCCCACAGCCGCAGAGCTAACGCCCGGAGTGCTCTGCATGGCTGCGGTGCTTTCATTGAGCAGCTTCAGGAACGAAGCGCGGTCATTGTAACGGGCATCATCGAGCGATGCTTTGGCAATCACCACATTTTCAGGGTTGAATCCCGGAGGCAGCGTACTGAGATAGACGAGCGTTCTTATGAGCAAACCCGCGACCGTGAGGAGAACAACCGTCAACGCCACCTCCGCGAAAATCAGCGCAGATCGTGTGCGTGTGCTGCCTGAATGAGCAATGGAACGGGTGCTGCCCATGGCCAACGCAGCACGGACATCCATGCGGCGCGTATTCCATGCCGGCAAGAGGCCGAAGAATAAGCTGGCACCGATACCGGCGGCGGCAGTAAACAACAAAACGCGCACATCCATCGAGACGCCGCCGAGAGGCAAGAACTCTTCTGGAAGACGCCTGTTCATGAGCTGGAGGGTTAAGCTGCCAACCAACAGGGCTGAGAGAACGCCGGCTATCGAGAGCAATAGACTCTCCATCCAAAATTGACGGAGAATCGCCCATTTTGTGGCGCCAAGCGCCAAACGAGTGGCAATCTCGGATTCTCTGCGACCGACACGCACCAACGCGAGACCAGCCAGATTGGCGCAGGCGACCAACAGTACAAATCCCACCGCGGACATCAGAATCATCGCCGGTGTCCGTGCGTCCGCAGCCAGACTTTGCTGAAGCGGAACCGCGTAGTAGGAGAATCGAGCGCCAGGATATCTCTTTTCCAAAATGCGAGAAGTCAAGGATTGCAGTTGGCCCAACTGCGCGTCGACCTGCTGCCAGCTGGCGCCAGGGTTGAGCCGGAGGATCGGATGGTAATTGTCCCCTCCCCCCTCTTCCGACGTGTCAGGGCGTAGCGAGGTCCACAGGTCTGCCCTCTCCGGAGTCGGAGCCCTGGGAGACAGGACGCCGATGACCGTATAAGGAACACTCTTGAGGCGGATAGCCTGACCGATTATGTTGCGGTCGCTGTCGAACGTGTTCTTCCATAAGCTGTAGCTCAGAACCACAGCCCTGGGGCCGCCCGACGAATCTTCTTCGGCGGTAAAGCTGCGCCCCAGCAAGGGTCGAAGGCCAAGAACGTCAAAAAATCTGGCGGACACGCGCTGACCATGAACATAGTGAACCCGTCCGGCAGCCTGCAGATTGACACCGCCGGGTTTACTGACGACGGCCGCCGTAACGGCGGGAACATTGTCGCGCAGATACGCCCAAGTATCACGATCAATCCTGACAGGATAGGTGGGACCGGAAGGGCCTGAGTTTCCCTGCGATAGAGACCCCAGGCGCTGCGGTTCTGGATAAGGCAAAGGCCGCAGGAGGATGGCATCAAGCACGCTGAAGATGGCGGTGTTGGCACCGATACTGAGTGCCAAGGTGAGAACTACGACCACGGAATAGCCTGGGTTCTTGCCTAATTGCCTGAGCGCATAGCGTAGCTCATGGAAAGCTGTCTGCATGAGGAGACTCCCTGGACCACACCCTATTATGCGGTTCAAGCAGCTCGGCTGGATCGCCGAGTGGCCTCAATTTCTTGACGGAGATCCCGGCTGATGCGTGTGGAGTTGATCCAAAACGGCGCTCTGCATTCCACCTCGAGCAGTTCCGCCTTGGCATCGTAGTTCCACTGGATGATGATTCCATCCTTTTCGACTTCTCCGTTCGGAGTTGCAACGCGGATGCCGACCTTCGAAGCTTTCTTTCTCAGGCGGGCAAAAATCGCCCGGGTGATTCCGTGAAATATCTGCCTGGTGTTTCCCGACATCATGATTCCTTCGCTAAAGATCCCAAATTTCGTCCACATTTGACTGGACGCAGAGGAAGAGCAAATGGTTCGCCCGAGTTTGTTAAAAACCGGCGCGGAAATCCGGGCGGCGCGAGAACCATGAAATCACCAGAAGCAAAATCAGCTGGGCCGCAATAGCTCCGCAGAGGTCAATGCCAACGTCAAAGGGCGAGGCAGTCCTGCTGGGCAAAAAACTTTGATGGTATTCATCGAGACTGGCGATCAACAGGGTGCAGAGAACAGCCAGGACCGAAGCCCGCCGCCAAAGAGTCCAATGTTTGACGGCCATGCGGTGCAACGTCTGCCGCCAACTGTAGAAGAAGGCCAAACTGACAATTCCGTAACCGACGAAGTGACCGGTCTTACGGATGAGATGATGCACCTCGTTCCAGTGCCCAGGGCTGATGGGGCCAAACAGCTTGACCCAAAAAGGATAAAGCCATTGGCTGGTGTTCGCCGCCGACATGGTGTTGGTCGACTCCAGCGCGATCATCACTACGCTCAACGTCGCGGGGAGCCAATCCAAAATCCTTTGCAGGATGGGATGCCGGCTGGAGAATCTGAATAAGCCCATTGCTCCATTATAGAGGTTGCATTCTTGATTCCTCCTGGTACTTAGGTGTCTGAGGTGCTGGCGTCAATCCTTTTCGGGAAGAGCGACTCGCAGACGGCCCGCAGCCAGATGGAAACTGCCCGTGCGCCTGGATCAGGATGGCCAAGCACTCGATCGCCGAGATAGCTGGATCGCCCCAGTCTTGGCTTCATTTGCGCAGTGGCTTCCGCGCCCTGCTCTGCTGCTTCTACGGCGGCCCAGGCTGCTTGCGGAGTCGCCTCGTTATCCTGCTTCCATGTGTTTACGAAGGGATAGAGCGCGTCGAGCATGGTGCGATCGCCCGGTTTTGCGCCACCCAATTCGCTGATGGCCAGGCAACCCTCTTCAAACGCCTGCACCCATTGCGCCCTTTCAATTGTGCGGGAGCGCCCGAGAACGTTTCCACAGCGCAGAAAAAGCACTCCATAGAACGGCCCCGATGATCCACCCAGTTCCCTCCCCAGGGTGTGAGCAAGCGCTTTGAGGGTGCCGGAAATGCTATTTAACGGGTAGGAGTTAACCGCCTGCTGCACTGCCTTGGCGGCACGAGCCATGCTGATGCCCAGATCGCCGTCTCCGGTCACGCGATCCAACTCAGTGAGCTCGGCTTCGGCAAGCATCAAGGCTTCGCAAGCGGCCTCAATGGCGCGTTTTGGTTTTCCGCCGAACTCGGTTTGCGCGATGCTGCCGGCTACTGTTGCGCTGGCTGCGATTTCGAACGAGGGCTTGCCCGGAGGCTGTTTGAGCAAATTGGGCCATGCGGGAGCAGTGGTGGCGGCGTCGATCCAACGCAAACGATCTTCGTCCAGGCCGAGAACGGAGATGGAAATTCCTGCCATGTCGAGCGAGGAAAGAAATGTTCCAGCGTAGATCCGCTCGACCGTGAATCCCTTAGATACAAGAAAGCCCACCGCGTGCCGCGCGACGATCGCCAGCTCCATCGCGGTGGTGGCGCCGAGGTTGTTGATCATCATTGCCACGGGTGTGGGGAATTTTTTGTGCTGCAGAATAGATGTCAGCAACGTCTCAGTTAATGCGTCGGCAGGCTGCAACGGCATGCGCGCCACGCCGGGCTCGCCATGAATTCCTAAACCAAGCTCCATCTCATGCTCGTTCAGCTCGAAGCTGGGCTTTCCCACTGCGGGTGAGGTGCCGGCGGAAAACGAAACACCCATTGTGCCCAGGGACTCCACGACGGCTTTGCCTATGGCCATCAGCTCACCCAGATTCTTGCCCTCGGCTGCGGCAGCTCCTAACAACTTGTGCAGGAAAACAGTGCCTGCGAGTCCGCGGGCGCCGGTCGCTTGCCCGGTTCCACTCAGGGCGACATCATCGTCCACGATGAGCATTTCGACCGGGATGCCTTCAGCGCGCGCCATCTCGGCTGCCAAGCCGAAGTTCAGCCGGTCGCCAGTGTAGTTCTTGACCACCAGCAAGGATCCTGGCTTGCCGGCGACGGCCTGAATGGCGGCGAAGACAGAATCGCTACTGGGCGAGGTAAACACTTCTCCGGCAACGGCTGCGTTCAGCATGCCGTCGCCAATGTAACCTGCATGGGCCGGCTCGTGCCCACTGCCTCCGCCGGAGATGATGGCCACCCGCGGCCGACTGGCGGGGTTTACATCGGCACGGATGAGCACGTTTTGCCCCGGCAAGCGAGCGCAGCCGGGATACAGGACGATCAGGCCCTGGAGCATTTCTTCCACCACGTCCTGGGGGCGGTTGATAAACTTTTTCATGATGCAGCCAATGTACCTCGTTGAGCGGGGCGGCGGCCTGCTCCCTGTGGTAAGCTGGGGCGCATCGGAGGAGAACCATGGCCCACTACTCCAGACGTGAATTCCTTAAAACTTCGCTGGCAGCTGGCGCCCTGGTTGGTGCGGGTGGACTATCGCTGAAAGCGGAGCGACAGACTGCAACCGATTGGGTGACGCTGGGCAAATCGAACGTTAAGGTGACGCGGCTGGCATTCGGCACCGGGAGTTTTTCCGGACAGGTACAACGCGACCTGGGACAGGAACAATTCACCACGCTGGTTCGGCATGCCCATGAGCGGGGCGTCCGCTTCTTCGAGACAGCCGAGTCTTACAGCGGCATGCACGAGATGCTGGGCATCGCGCTCGCGGGCGTACCGCGGGATAGTTATCGGCTGATGACCAAGGTTACGACCCATGACGGAGTGAATCCGCAGGAGAAGATCGACCAGCTGCGGAGGATGGCGAAGACCGACTACTTCGACATCGTGCTGCTGCATTGGCAACACCAGCCAACATGGCCAACCGACAGCCTCCGCTGGCAGGATGGGATTTCTGAAGCTCAGTTAAAACAGGCGGTGTTGTCACATGGCGCATCGGTACATGGATTGCCGGCGCTGCGTCAATTCCCAGGGAATAAGTGGCTCGAGATTGCCATGATTCGGGTGAATCATAAAGGCGTCAGGATGGACGCAGAAGACTACAACACGTCGGATGTGGGAAATGTAAGTGAGGTTGTTACGCATGTGAAGCAGGTCCGCAAAGAGGGCATGGGTGTAATTTCCATGAAGCTGGTGGGCGAGGGTGCGTTCACGAAACGTGAAGATCGCCAGGCGGCGATGAAGTTTGCCTTTAGAAATGCGGGTGTGGATGCGGTCACTGTGGGTTACAAGAACACCGCGGAGATTGACGAAGCAATCGACAATTTGAATCTTGCGCTGGCTTAGATAACCACCAGGTCTAAAGCCCTCAGTTTATCTTCCTGCCGTTCCCGCGGGTCTGAAGCGGCTACCGAGCGAGGGGCAGATGCTTAACCTTTACCCGCGGTATCCGCCTGAAGACCCACTACCCCGGACCGAAGTCCGGGGCTACACCACAACCCGCCACCCTGGAGTGAAATCCGGGGCTAGACCATCGACGCCAGGTCTGCCTGCACTGCGGTAAGCGCCTCCAAACCCACTACATCTCTTTTGCCGTGGGGAGTGCTCGGCAGGCAATCAAGCAACCAGAATTTTTCGGGAATCATGTATTTAGGTAGATATTGCGCCAAGTGCATTACCAGGTGCGGCGCCGTTATCTCTATGCCATTACTGCCTACCACAAAGGCGTAAAGACGCTTCTGGTGGTTGGCCCCTCCCACGCCCAACACTGCGGCGTCTTTCACACCCGGACATCGCTGCAGCGTTTTCTCAATCTCAGCCAGCTCTACACGAAAGCCATTGATCTTGACCTGATGGTCCAGGCGGCCGTAAAACTCCAGCTTGCCACGGTCATTCCAGCGTCCCAAGTCTCCTGTACGGTACAAACGGACAGTTCCCCGCCCGCGCAGATGGGCATCAAAGAAATAACGCGATGTCAGTTGTGGATCGTTGATATACCCGCGGGCCACTCCGGCGCCGCCTATGCAAATTTCGCCAATTTCGCCGCTTTCCTGAAGTCTTCCGTCCTGGTCAAGAATATAAACCTCAGTGTTGGCTATCGGTCTGCCCAGAGTCACCGCATCTTCACCCGAAACCAACCTTTCCGATGTTGACCAGATGGTTGTTTCCGTAGGCCCATACATGTTCCACACCGTAGAGGCGCGGGCAATCAACTTGTTGGCAAGGTCGCGGTCCAGCCGGTCGCCTCCACAAAGAACGGTAAGACCCGGGGAACCAGGCCAACCAGACTCCAAAAGAATTCTCCATGTAATTGGAGTCGCCTGCACGACGGTGGGCCTTTTGCGGAGAATGATACCGGCAAGAATACGGCCGACTCTGGCTTGCTCTTCGGTGGCGAGAATTACCTTGCCTCCGCATGTCAAGGGCAGCAGCAGCTCGAGAGCGGCGATATCAAACGATACAGTCGTGATTGCCAACCAACTGGCATCCTCATGAAATGAGACCCGCTGGGCGATGTCGGTCACAACATTCAACAGCGCGCCGTGGGTGATCGCTACGCCCTTCGGGGTTCCGGTGGTGCCAGATGTGAAGATTACGTAAGCCAAATCTGCTGGTTTGGGAAGCTCTGCCGCATCGTCACACTCCTGCTCTTCAATCACCGCGGGCTGGCGGTCGAGCAACAAGAGCTGTGAAGAGCCTTCCGGCAGGTGCGATTTACTATCACTGTCGGTCAAGGTGAACCGTGCTTCGGCCCGAGCCAAGATCCAGCCGAGGCGCAAGGGCGGATCTTCAGGGTTGAGGGGCAGGTAGGCGGCTCCTGCCTTCAGCACGCCCAGTATTCCAATGATGAGGTTTTCGTTTCTTTTGAGACAAATTCCTACAACCTCATTGCATTGGACGCCGAGTTCGGCGAGCTGTCGCGCTACACAGCTAGAGCGGGCGTCCAAAGTTTTGTAGGTCAGAGTTCTGTCATTCAATTCCAACGCCGGCGCGAAAGGGCGAAGCGCGGCCTGGCGTTTGAACAAAGCGATTATCGAGGATTGCTGCACCACGTCATCGGTTGCCAGGAGGTCAGATATGCCAAGAGAGAACGATTGAGTCATGCAAGCTTTCCTCAGCGCCGGAACCAATAACAATTGGTTCTGCCCTGTGTGGTTTCGTAGGCGCTGCCAGTCCAAACTTGCAGAGACTGTGAATTAAAAGGTGCCAGGCGCCAAGCCAGATTGATCAGTGAGGAAGTAGCATGCCATGAAATGAGACACAGCTTCCCCGCAATTTTCCAGATAAACCGACTTCTACAACCCATTTCTCAAACACTTGTTAGGTCGGGGGAAAGCAGAGCATCACGTCCACAGCTCATGGTGTAGGCCAAATTGTAAAACGGAAAGGCCACTCGCTGGGAAAAATTTACCGAAAAACAGCCCATATTTCCACAGCTATGTTCCACACGCGCTTACAGAAAAATCGTTACTAAACGCGCGAGCGCAGGCCAGCGAGTAACTTAAGGCACAACCTACTTTGACGGTGGGCGTAAGTGGCGGAAACCCCGCTCTACGTAAGGATTACCTATCTTTCCCGAGCTGAAAAATGGTTTGCTGTTGCTAAGTTATGTTCTGTAACTTCGGTTACCCATGCAAGTAACTTTTTGCTGTTACTTCTGCGCATGACTCTCCAGAATCGAAACCAGATTTCAACATTCTGGACACCATTCGATGGGGGATGCTTTGCACAAGCACAAGCAACAGCGGCCCGCTCAAAACGGATCAGCGTTATCCTTTTGTGTGATTGCGGCAATAATATGCGCATTGTTAGCGGGCTGCGGTTACTCCGGCCCGACGAGCGCAAGCACGCCAGTTGCCTTCAGTGGCAACGTACATGGCGGGATGCAACCCGTAAGCGGCTCGACCATTCAGTTGTATGCCGCTGGGACAGATGGAGACGGTTCCGTCGCCCTGCCTCTGTTGAGCAGTACGGTAAAGACCGACAGCAATGGCAACTTTACAATACCTGCGGCCTACGGCTGCCCTTCCGCAACTTCGCCGGTCTACGTTGTGGCGAGCGGCGGAAGCCCGGGGACCGAGGCCAATAACAACCCCGACCTGGCGCTCACAGCAGTACTAGGCGCGTGCGGAAAGCTAAGCGCTTCGACGCCGGTTTCTGTGAACGAGGTGACCACGGTCGGATCGGTCTTTCCTTTGGCCGGCTACATGAACGATGCGAAGCACCTTGGTTCCGCATCTGGGGATGCGACCTTCCTCACAGCGGTGGCCACGGTGCCGGAGTTCATTAATTCTGTACAGGGAACCACCCCAGGAACGCCCACTGCGACCAGCTATTTTGCGGAAAGTGCGAAGCTTAATAGTCTTGCCAATGCTTTGGCGGATTGCGTGAATTCTTCAGGGGGCTCGGCCGGCGATGGCAGCCCCTGCGGTCAGCTGTTCGCGGCCGCAACACCCGCCGGTGGGAGCGCGCCGAGCGACACATTAACGGCGGCGTTGCGCATCGCGCAAAATCCCAAGAACCATGTGGCCAACATCTATAGTCTGGCGGTGGCGAATCCTCCCTTCGGGCCGGCGTTGACGACCACTCCCACGGATTGGGCGCTGGCCCTGTCGTACGCGGTTGCGGCACCGAATATTTCCTTACCCACGGGAACCTACAACGGCACGCAAGAAGTGACCCTGAGTGACTCGACCGCAGGAGCCACTCTCTACTACACGACGGATGGAACGGTTCCCACCACCGCTTCCAATTCGTACGCCGGGCCTATCGCAGTCTCGGTCACAACCACGCTGCAGGCGATCGCGGTTCTGCAGGGTTCTCAAAGTACAGTTTCTTCTTCAACGTTGACCATTGTTGCGGCAAATCCGGCGGAGAAGCTGGTATTCCAGCAGCAGCCTTCCAACACCCCGGCTGGGGCCACGATGACCCCAGCGGTTACGGTGATGGTCGAAGACATCAATGGCAACGTTATACCGTCAGCCGCCGATGCGATCAACCTTACGCTGGTGGGTGGCAACGGCCTGCAGGGCACGCTCACCATTACGCCGCAGAACGGCATCGCCACATTCAACGACCTGAGCGTAAGCACACCGGGCAGCGGCTACACACTGTTGGCAACCAGCCCCAGCCTTCCGCCGGCAATCAGCGCGCCGTTTGTCATTACTCCTTCGGTGAACAGTACACCGGTGACGATGGCGTTTCTGCAGCAGCCCTCGAATGCTTTAACCACGGCGACGATCGCACCTGCAGTAACGGTCGTGGTGGAGGACGGCAGCGGGAATCCGGTTACCAATGCGACTAACCCAGTTACCCTGGCACTTACCGGCGTGTCTGGCCTTGCAGGAACCCTGACTGCTACGCCACAAAACGGAATTGCCACATTTAGTAACTTGAGCGTTGGCACTGCCGGGACTTATACACTCACAGCAACCAGCACTGGCCTCACATCGGCGACCAGTGCCAGCTTCGTCATCACCGCGTTAGGCGGCAGTGCTCCTCCGCCGCCGGTGAAACTTGCTTTCCTGCAGCAACCAACAAACGCGTCGACTGGGGCCACCATCGCGCCCGCGGTAACGGTTGTGGTCGAGGATAGCAACGGAAATACGGTGCCATCTGCGGTCAACCCGGTCACCTTGACCCTGGTGGGCGGCACCGGCCTTCTGGGCACGTTAAGCGTCATTCCAAAGAATGGCATTGCCACCTTCAACAATCTCAGCGTAAGCAATGCGGGAACCTACACCCTGGGCGCAATCAGCACAGGCCTGATTCCGGCGGCAAGCGTAGGCTTCACCATCAGTGCACCCGGCGGGGGCGCCCCCGTGGCAGCCAAGCTAGGGTTCCTGCAACAGCCCTCCAATGCGTCAGCCGGGGCCACGATAGCACCAGCGGTCACGGTGGCAATCGAGGATAGCAACGGCAACACGGTAACGGGTGCGTCCAATCCCGTGACGGTCGCCCTGACAAGCGGTACGGGGCTGGCAGGAACGCTCACCGTCACGCCGCAGAATGGTGTGGCCACGTTCAGCACCCTCAGCGTGAGCAATGCCGGAACTTACACTCTCGCGGCAACCACTCCTGGTCTGACCCCGGCGACCAGCACCGGCTTCACGATCAGCGCGGCAGGAGGCGGGACTCCTCCGCCTGCCGCGACCAAATTGGCGTTCTCCCAGCAACCTTCCAACGCGTCCACTGGGGCCACGATCGCCCCGGCGGTCACGGTGGTGGTGCAGGATAGCAACGGCAACACCGTAACCACGGCCACCAACCCGGTGACGCTCGCCCTGGGCGGCGGCACGGGCCTGGCAGGAACGTTAACGGCTACACCGCAGAATGGGATTGCGACCTTTAGCAATCTCAGCGTAAGCAACGCCGGAACATTCACCCTGTCGGCAACCAGTGCCGGTCTTACCTCGGCGACCAGCAGCAGCTTTACGATCACCGCGGCCGGCGGTGGTACACCAGCGCCAGCGACAAAGCTGGCGTTTGCACAGCAGCCGTCCAACGCTTCGGCCGGGGCCACGATCACTCCAGCGGTCACGGTGGTGGTGCAGGATAGCAACGGCAACACCGTAACCACGGCCACCAACCCGGTGACACTGGTTCTCGGGGGCGGTACGGGCCTGGCGGGAACGTTAACCGCCACCCCGCAAAATGGCGTCGCCACCTTCAATAACCTCAGCGTAAGCATTGCCGGGACCTACACCTTGTCTGCGTCCAGCACTGGCCTGACTTCGGCGACCAGCAACAACTTCACCATCAGCGCGCTGGCTTTGATACCGGCCAAGCTGGCTTTCTCACAACAGCCTTCGAGCACCTTGACGGGGACCACGATCACCCCGGCAGTCACCGTGGTGGTCGAAGATAGCAACGGAAACCCTGTCACTACCGCATCGAACGCAGTCACGATTGCTCTTACCACGGGCTCGGGTCTTTCAGGTACGCTCACCGCTACTCCGCAGAACGGCGTTGCTACCTTCAGCAACCTTTCTGAGAGCACGGCCGGGACGTATACACTGACGGCCAGCAGCACTGGTCTCACTTCGGCGACGAGCAGCAGCTTCACCATTACTGCCCAGTCCACGCCTGTAGCGAACTACTATATTTCGCCGACCGGCAGCGACTCCAACAGCGGGACGTCGGCGTCATCGCCATGGCTGACGCCAAATCACGCGATCAGTTGCGGTGCTGTCATTAGCGCGGCCTCAGGGACGTACTCCGCCTCGAATTTCGGGAACGGAAAGTGGGGCACGGTAAGCTGCCCGGCGGGCAACAATGTCGCCTGGTTGCAGTGCGCAACTTTCGACACTTGCAAGATTACCGCCACGGGCTCTGACGCGATGTGGGTAGACAAGAGCTATTGGGGCGTGCAGGGTTGGGAAACCTCGACCAATACGACGAACGACGGCGCCTGCTTCCACGTCGGGCCTTCTTCGGGGGGAGTTGTCCATCACGTCATCTTCGCCAACGATGTGGCCAATGGGTGCATGGGCGGCGGGTTCAACGCGTATAGCACGTCCACTTCATCCAGCGTTGACTACATCACCTATATAGGCGATGTGGCCTATAACGCGGCGCAAGGCAGCGGCGCGTGCTACAGCGGGTTCAACGTCTATCAGCCGATTGCGTCCGATACGGCAAGCGGAACGCACAACTATGTCGCCGGTAGCTTTGCCTATGCCAACGTCGACGGCGACCCGTGCGCCGGCACTGCTCCGACCGATGGCGAAGGGATCAATTTCGATACGTGGGACTTCAGTCAGGGCGGGGGGCCAGCCTATACCCAGCAAGGGGCGATAGAGAACAATATCGCTGTTTTGAATGGCGGCCGCGGTGTCTATGTTGAGAATAACAACAAAGGCAGCGCCCACGCCTCTATTTCCATGAACGATAACACGCTTTACGGGAACAATGCCCAGATGACCCAAGCCTATTGCAGCGGCAACGGTGATCTGGCGGTTTACAACGCCTCCGACGTTACGGCGACCGGCAACGTGATTCAGACCAGTTCGGCGACGATGTGCAGTAGCGCACAGCCAAAGTACGCGATCGCGATTTCCACGGACAATGCCACCGATGTCATCAATGACAACTTCGCTTCGGGGGTCAACGGAAACAACACGTTCAGTTACAGTTCCGGATCGTTTGCGTTCGGAGCGTTGAATGTGATCGGGACCAACCCGAACTACGCCAACCCGGTTAATCCCGGAGCGCCGTCGTGCGGTGGTTCGGCGAATGTGCCGGCCTGCATGGCCACGCTGATCGCGAACTTCACGCCCACGAATGCTGCCGCGAAGGCATTCGGCTACCAACCACCGAGTGCGACCAGTACGAATGATCCACTCTTCCCACAATGGCTCTGCAGCGTCACTCTTCCATCCGGCCTGGTGACCAAGGGCTGCAATTAGCATTTGATGAAGGTAACCGCGCCTTGGTGCAAACCGGGGCGCGGTTACCTTTTTGCGTGGGAAACCAATCGAGCACTTTTTTCTTAATCGCGGTGCTCCCGCAACGGAGATACTTCGTCCTGAGGGCTGCTGTTCAAGAGCCTGAAGAGCTTTAACTCGCTGCCGCATAGAGTGAATTTTTTGCAACCAGACAGGACAGAAGTTCACGACACCAGCCGCAATGAAAATCAGGACAGATTTTAACTTTGCGAAACCTGCCTGTCTCGCTGCCGCGTGTTCCCACTCTGCTACAGTAGTCGCGGTGGTCAGTTAAAACGCGGATCTGCGCGTGGAAACCGCCCTTCGTTGATCTTGCATGAATCCTTACTCCATTTCGCAGAGTACAATCGGCAGGCATAACGCGACTCGAAGCGTCAATGCCACACATGATTGGGCCTTGGTCATCCTCCAAAAAGGAACAATGCATGCGCCCAACCCTAATGCAGTCTTTGTCGTCCCCCGATCAATGCAATTCACGCTCAATCCGCGGATGGAGCGTGTTCGCCGTCGCGCTCGTTTTCCTGTTCGGCCCTTGCTTCGCCAAGGCGAGTACCTATTATCTTTCGCCCTACGGCAGCGACTCGAATAGCGGCGCCTCCACCAGCGCCGCCTGGCTGTCGCCTAACCATTCTCTGAATTGCGGAGATGTAATTGTAGCAACAGCAAGTACAAGTTATTCTGCGAGCAACTTCTATACGCGCAAATGGGGAACCGTAAATTGCCCTGCAGGCAACAATGTCGCCTGGCTTAAGTGTGCGACCTTTGACGCCTGCAAGATCTACACGACCGCCAACCAGGGCATGTGGGTGGACAAAAGTTACTGGGGCGTAGAGGGCTGGGAAGTGACGACCAGTGCTTCAGACACCTACGGGACATGCTTTACGGCAACTCCTGCTTACTCGTCTCCACAGGAAATTCATCACATTATTTTCGCCAATGACGTTGCGAATGGATGTTCTCAAGGCGGATTCACGACGGTAAATCGTGGCAACGTCGGCGTTGATTATTTTGCTGTGCTTGGCAGTATCGCGTACAACACTGCCCAGGGAAGCGCCACGTGCACGAGCGGGATATCGATCTATCAGCCGGTGCAATCGGATTCAGCGTCGGGAACCCACATCTATGTCGCGGGCAATTTCGCTTACGGGAACCTGGAACCGGACGGATGCGCCGGCCGCAGCCCAACCGATGGCGAAGGAATCATTTTTGATGCTTTCGATGGCAGCCAGGGCGGACCTTCCCATCCCTACTCGGCGCAGGCAGTCGCTTACAACAACATTGTGGTCAACAATGGCGCCAAGGGCCTCGAGGTAAACGACAATACGAATGGCTCTCCGCACGCGACCATCTATTTCAAACAGAACACCAGCTGGGGCAACCTTACCGATCCGCATCAATCGTGGACTGGCTGCGCCGAGGTTTCGTTATACCGAGCAAGCGACACGCAAATCACCAACAACCTGATCTCTACCAAGAGTGCAACCGGTTGCGGCGGACACGCAATCTATGGGCTGGCGGTTTCGACCAGCGATGGTTCGGACTCCGCAACCAATAATTTTGTGTACGGCTACAGCGGGAACAACACCTTTTTGTACGACAGTGGGTCGTTCTCCTATGGTTCAACCAACCACTTGGGAACGTCTCCGAACTTTACAAATCCTGTTGCGCCGGGTGCGCCACAATGCAGCGGCACGGCCAATGTGCCCAGCTGCATGGCATCTGTGGTTGGGAACTTTACGCCTAAGGCGGGATCAGCGTCGGTGGGATTTGGGTATCAGAAACCCAGTTCGACCTCGGTCAGCGACCCTCTTTATCCGCGCTGGCTATGCACCGCGAATCTTCCCTCAGGTCTCGTGACGCCTGGATGTAGCTAAGTAACAGCGGCCGGGTGGCCCGGGTCTCAAGAGCGAGACCTGGGCCACCCACGCTTGTTGAGTCGTCGTGTGGGAAGTATCGGTCCAAGATGGGATGGAGCTGATTTGCGAACGGACTTGTAGAACTGCGGCAGCTTCGACTCATGGACGAAGATGAAATTATTGACGTAGGGGTTGGCGGCCGCAGAAATGTCCTGATATGAAGGGGTATTGAATTCTTCCATGGGATGTAGTTTGCCGTTCACATGGAAAAGGCCGCAGTAACCATACTTTGACAGGAAACCGTACACGGACAAGACTGCGCCTTTGCGATGGCGCTCCTCGGCTTCGATCAAGAAGTTGGGGAGACACCGTTCGATGGTATCCGCAGCCCCTCGCAAGGCCGCGAGTTCATGGCCTTCCACGTCGATCTTGATAAATCCCATCCTGGGTAGCTGCAAAGAATCGAGTGTCAAGATAGTGATCTCGATTTGATGCACGGGGATGCTTTCGAGAGTGTTTTCCGCCTCGATGGTGCCCATGCCGGCGACCGCCTGGCGCAGGGGAATGCGAAGCATAGTCTTTCCCGCATGATCAGAAACGGCGGCTTCAATCACCTGGACACCTTCTAAAGCACGCCGAACGAGATCGGCATAAAAGGGATTTGGCTCAAAGGCAATGACACCCCTGGAATGCTGCCGCATCAGGTAGCTATAGACCCCCCGGTTTGCCCCGATGTCCACGGAAATAGAAGAGTGGTCGCAGAGAGCATTGACTAACGCCAGTTCCCTTTCGCCGGTTGCTCTTGCCTTCATTACGTTCCAGCGTAATCTTTGATGCATTGGAACCAGATGCTTGACAGGCGATAGCCAGTTCAAAGTGTCTCCTAACGGGGCGGGTTATTCGCAGGCCATGGTGATTAAGCCGGATGGAAGGTTGGCGGTGCACAACCACTTTGGGAAAAGAGGATCCTTCCCCGACGCGGAGCCGGGCTTTTGATACCCTAGCCCCGCAGCTCCAGACGCTTTGGGAGTAAAACCGGCGATAACCGACGCCATGCATTTGGCCACGTTTCCGGTTGCCCGGCAGATGGGAGCGCCGGGAACGACGGGATGGGCAAACTCTGGATCGGTACCCATCAAATTGGTCGGTCCCCAGGAAAACGATCCGCTGTTATACAAGAAGGCGTTGTTGCCGTTGTGGCCATAGGCAATGTTGTGCACAACCGAATCTGTGCCATCACCGTTTGAAACTGCCAAGGCGAAGATTGGATGCCCGCTGCAACCAGTGGCGCTTTTGGTAGCTATCGCATTGCGGCTGATGTGGGTATCACTGGCTTTGAAGAGCGAAATCTCGGCACAGCCGAACCAGGCCTGATTGGGATCGGTGAGATTCCCCCAACTTGTGTTCTGATCAACCCAGATGGTTGAATGGTAGGAGCCGGCAGTGTTGTTGTCGATTTCAATGCCCTTGGCGCCGTTATCGATCACGATGTTGTCGTGCGCCACGGCCTGCGACCAGTAGGGGGAAAGGCCGCCCTGGCTTCCGTCAAAGCCATCAAAAATAATTCCCTCTCCAGCCGTCGGTCCCCCTCCCCCACACTTGCTGGGTTCGAGGTTGCCATAGGAAAAGTTGCCGGCGACATAGATGTGGGTCCCGGGCAAGGTGTCTGACTGGACCGGCTGGTGGATGGAGATTCCGCTGGCGCACGAGGTCTTTCCCTGAGCCGTATTGAAAGCAATGTTGCCGACGACGGCAAAGTAGTCTACGCCCGCATGACCACGATTCGCCAGGGCGAACCCACCCTGAGAGCAGCCATTGGCAACGTTGTTGGCGAAGATGATGTGATGAATTTCTACCGGAGAAGTGTAGTTAGGCTGAGCACTGAAGCAGGTTCCGGAAGGGTCGGCGGCCGTCGTTGTCACTTCCCAGCCTTGCACTCCCCAAAAGCTCTTGTCGATCCACATTCCGGTGGCGGTTGTGGCGCGGATCTTGCAAGCATCGAAGGTGACGCATTGCAGCCAGGCGACGCTGTTAGCTGCGGGGCAACTCACCGTTCCCCATTTGCCGGTAAAGAAATTGGTGGCGGAATAATTGGTGCCGGGAGCGGCGACAATCACGTCCCCGCAGTTCAGTGAATGGTTAGGCGAAAGCCACGGCAGGCGGGCGGATTCGCCGGTATTGCCGTCGTCGCCGGTAGGCGAAAGATAGTAGGTCTTGGCTTGGGCAAGGGTAGCACCGAGGAACAAAAGGAGCGCGAACAGGAGAAGAGGCACGCTATACCGCCTGCGCACCTTAACCTGACCAGGCCTGACAAGGAAATTGGCAAGTGATCGGACAGCAGGCAAATCCTTAGCGCCCATACCCGCGTTGGGATGGGGCAAGGCCTGCGACAAGGATGATCTCATACGGTTTCCTTTAGGGCCTTCCAAAATTGAGATGCGGCGTACCGGGGCCGGTTAAACCGGGCCGGTTAGGAAACCTGCGGGCGCAAGCTGGTTCTGGCCAGCGTCCCGGGAACTTCACCGGTCGATAGTAGAATCTATCCTATTTTGGAAGATGTTGCCCTGCCCAGCCTCCTTGTGTCCAATTGGGGGAGAAGCAGTCGAGAATTCTCACTCCTCATGGTGCGGTATTTCAGTCAGGAAATCCAAACGCATCGGCGTTGGTTGGTTTCAGCGCTCCAGCGCAATATCGGTCGCAAGATTCGATCCACCGCCATAGCCGCCAGTCTCAAATCTGCGCAGCCGCATCAGCTGGAGCATGAACATGGTCACAAACACCAAGTTGTAAACGGTGTACCTGACCCAAAGCCTGCGGAAATCTTTGCTTAGACGATAGAGCCATTCGAACCCGGCGTTTCGAATCCACTCTGGAGCCTGCTGGATCCTTCCACTGAAGAAGTCGAAGGTGGCTCCGGATGCGATCAGGATCGACCCACGGATCTTTTCCCGATGCTCGCTAATCCATACATCCTGCTTGGGTGATCCCAGGCCAACCCAGACAATATCGGGCTTGGCGGCGTTGATCATATCGCAGACCGCCTGGTCTTCTTCCTCTGTGAGTGTTCGAAAGGGAGGAGAGTACTTGCCGACCACCTGAATGCCGCCCCCACACTTTTTCTGAATGTACTCTTCCATTTTCTCGGGCGCACCCGGGGATCCTCCGTAGAGGAAAAACGTGTAACCGTATTCCTTCGCTTTTTTGGCGGCTTCGAGCATCAGATCCGGAGCGTAGAAGCGATCAGCTTTTTTGTTATAGAACGTCCGCGCCCACTTGAGGAAGGGCATCCCGTCAATTCCGACGATATCGGCGGAGTTGTAAAGGTTTACCAGGCTCTTGTCGAAGAGGGCGGAGACGCAGCAATTGACATTAATCAACGCAAGAGAATGCGAACGCGACTGTTTATCCGAAAGCCATATATTGAAGATCCGATGCATATCTCCGTAGGAGAGACAATCCATGTTGATCCCCAGAATGTTCATTTTGTTTTGCATGTTCGCCTCAATCAATAAGAGTGTCAGTGTGAGTTTTACCGCCAGGCATAAAAGGACCTTTGCCGGCAAGACAGGCCGGCCTGGCGAAGCAGTGATTTTCGGTAACACCCCAGGATGGACTTCTTAGCTATTTCATGAGGACAGGCTCTTCTAACTTAGAGCCGAATCGGCATGATCCGTGACACGATTACCATTAGGAGCCAGCGCCTCGAGACTAGGCGTGGGCGAAGGAAGCATAACAGAATTTTGTCCTGTCAGCTTGCTTGCCAGCTCTTCGTATATTGCGCTGAGCGTACTCATATAACTATCTATGCTAAAGCGACTGACGGTCAGACGCGCGGCTCGCCCCAGCTCCAACCTGTAAGCAGGATCTCTGGCCAATCCCGCGATCGCATCGCTGATACTGCGCACGTCGCCCGGGGTCACCAGGAGGCAGTTACTGCCTTGCTCCAGGAACTCGCCAGCCCCGCCAACACTGGTGGTGACCACAGGAAGCCCCCAACTCATCGCTTCGACCAGGGCCATCGCCATTCCCTCGGCATAGCTTGGTAAAACCAAAACGTCTGACTCCACTAAGAGCCTTTCGACGTCTGCTTTCCCTACCCAACCAGGAATCGATATGCGATCCAGGCAACCCAACTCCGCGGCAAGGGTTCGCGCCTCTTCTGTGTCTCCATCTCCAGCCATCGTCAAATGGCAGGCCGCTCGCACGTCCTGGGGTAGTAACGCCATGGCACGGACTACGTCGAACGCACCTTTTCTTATGCCAATTCTCCCTAAGAAAAGGATCCGCATTTGCTTGCGTTTAGAGCGATCCGGGATAACTTTGGGCAGGTCGGCGGGATTGGGAAGCAGCAGAAGCCGAGTTGCTGGTAAATGGAGTATGGACGAATAGTAGTCGTGCCAGAACTGCGTGAGAACAATGACCCGGGCTGCACCACTCAGGCCCCATAAGAGGAGTTGCCGGCATGGCTGCGGCAACCACCGGGGAAAGAGCTTGGTATCTGCGGCATGAGAATGCACCACGTATTGGCATCGAAGAGAGCGAAGCATTACACAGATCAAGCCTTTGCGCAGCAAGCTTCCCCGCCCTGAGAAGTGGACGTGAAAGACAGTCCGTCGAGCCAGGGCAAGGGTCAACGTCTGGAAGACGGCGAGAAGATATACCATGCCCTGGACCAGCCGGCTGCCTCGCTCCGAACGAGTTGCACCTTTGTCCCCGGTATAGCGGGTAAAGGTGGCGATGCAATGAAAGCCAATGTGCCCTGGAAGATGAGCACTTATCAGCTCGATCACCCGCGAAATGCCACCCTTTACACAAAGGGATGGCCCCACACTGGCAATTTGTATTGTTTTCGCCATCATGTTACTCCGGGGGGATAGAGAGTGCGTAAAGGCCATGCCCCAAGCGGCCCAGGTCTCGCATCCAGACCTGAGCCCACCCATTTACTTTGGGACCCTGGTTAGACCGGAACGGTCCTGGCCATCTCCACCTGATTAGCGACCCATGCGTAGGTTTTCTGTACTCCCTCGCGCAAAGGCCGGTTGGGGCGCCAACCGAGCTTTTCAAAGATCAATTTGTTGTCGGAGTTTCGCCCGCGAACCCCGAGGGGACCTTTGATGTGATGGATACTCAACTTTTTTCCGGCTACGTCCATCACTAACTCGGCTAACTGGTTAATGGTGACCATTTCTTCAGAGCCGATGTTCACCGGGCCGGTGAAATCGGATTCCATGAGACGGCGAACACCCTCGACACACTCGTCGACATAGAGGAATGACCGCGTTTGCTTGCCATCGCCCCAGATTTCGATTTCTCCGCCTTCGGGCGCCTGTGCCACCTTGCGGCAAAGCGCTGCCGGGGCCTTCTCTTTGCCACCATCCCAAGTACCATCCGGGCCAAAGATGTTATGGAAGCGACCTACGCGTACCTGAACACCGTAATTGCGCATGTAAGACAGGTAGAGTCGCTCGCTAAACAGCTTTTCCCAGCCATATTCGCTGTCGGGACCGGCTGGATACGCACTGCTCTCCGTGCAAATTGGGTTGTCTGGATCCATCTGGTTAAATTCGGGGTAGATGCAAGCCGAGGAGGAGTAGAAGAAGCGCTTGACTCCGGCTTCAACGCCCAGTTGCAAAGTGTTGAGGTTGATCAGCGCTGAGTTGTGCATCACCGCTGCATCGTGCTCGCCGGTAAAGATGTATCCCGCTCCGCCCATGTCGGCAGCAAGCTGGTAGACATCTTCGATGCCATTCATCACCTCGGCAACCACCTCAGGGTCGCGGAGGTCTCCAACGACGAAGTCGTCGGCCGCAGTTGGTGAATACTCGGGACGCTTTAAATCAGCGCCTCTCACCCAGAAGCCTTCGGATTTCAGCCTCTTGACCAAATGGCTGCCAATGAACCCGCCAGCACCGTTCACAAGTACGCTTTTCAAGCTTTCGTCCTCCCATTCATATTGATAGCCATTTGTTTTCATCCGCACTAAGACTTGCGGTTGCCGCCAGCACAGGTCTAGCTCGACGAGGCTGAACTCGATTGTTTCCCAACGCCATACTCCTTAATAGGGGAGGAGTCATTCATAGCCCTGCGATAAACCACCCGTGTTTGCCGTCCAACGACTTCCGGCGCACACTCAACGTTGACCTTCTGCATTCCGTTGTCTCCAAACCTTTTGCGCAAGCCATCGTCCTGCATCAGCCGGACGACCGCACCTGCGAGTGCATCGATGTCGCGCGGAGGAACAAGATAGCCGGTTCTTCCGTCATCCACCATCTCCGGCAAGCCACCGACGGTTGTGGCCACGACTGGCTTTCCGAAGCGATAAGCGATGGAGATGATGAAACTTTGCGAGGCTTCGATGTATGGCAAAACCACCAGGCTGGCGCGCCGGAACAATTCGGCTCGCTTTTCATCAGAAACGAATTCGTTGATCACAATGAACTTGTCGGGGTTCACCATCAAGCGCCGGTACTTTTCAAAGTCTTCGCCGGTGCCGGCAATTACGATTTTTGCCTCGGGGACTTTGGAGGTAATCAAGGGTTCTGCACGAATCAGGTAATCCAGCCCCTTGTAGGGCCAAATCCTCCCAAAGAACAACACCAACGGCTCCTCTTTCAAGTCCTCGCCAACGGTCACATCGACATCGCCGACAATTACATAGGGAATCACCTGTACGGTGTCGGCAGGAATCCCCAATCTTTTGACCAGTAGTTCTTTGACCTGCGGGGCATGAACGATGCGCTCCCGGGCTCGAAAGCACGCGAGATCATAGACCCACTGGGGGGTTTTCGCCGTTGATTTGTCGCCGACATGAATCAGCGAGTCATGCACGGTCAGGACCAGCGGATATTTGCGCAAGAAAGGCAGCGCCAGAAGGTTGAACCACATATGGCCCAGCTGCAGGTGAATGACGTCCGGATCGAAGGCCCTGATTTGTCTGACGAGGCTGAACACCATCTTCAATTGCCAGAAGAACTGCCTGATCCTTGGCTTAACAAAAATACGGCGCTCAACGGTGTTGCTTATCAAATGCAGGTAGGGAGTGGCTTCTTCCTCTGAAAGGAACAGGAGTACCCTGGTGTCTTTGGCGTCAGCAATACCACTCGCCAAGCGCGCACAGTACTCACCAAAGTCAAATGCTACAAAGGCTACTTTCATTATTTTGCTTCTCCATCCAGCGCGCCTGACGAGCCGGCGCTTGCTGTGAACTCTGTTTTCCGGTTACATTGCGAAGCTTACTGACACTTAAGAGAATCCCAGACCCAATTCTCGAGGGCAACGCGGTTACAACGAAGCGCCGAGGAAAATCTGGCCCTCTTGCACCTGCACGGACGCAAACTCTCACTCTTCGGATTACTGCGTGAAGGGGGTTTACTCACTTATACGTGGCCGCGGTCGAAGTGGATTTTTAAAATATGGTTGACTTAGCCCAAGACTCCATTTCCGACAGCGGAATTTACCAGGTGAAGCTCCCCTTTGCCGGCTCTGCTTTCAGCGGCGACCCTGTGAGTCTGCTGCAGAGGCAGGAAGGCAAGGCGGATAAGTACAATGACGGTAAGACAGGAGAGGAGGGTTACTTCTCCGGCGGAGGATTCCAGGACGCCGTCTACAGTGCAAAAGACCAGGATCCCGGCAAGAAATGCGAAGTGCGGGTCCCTCGTCCGTCGATAGAAGAGAAAAGCGCGCCGCAGTCCAGTTATGAGACAGAGGATGTACAAAATCCCACCGACGGACCCCAAGGCCAGGAAGTAATCGATGTAAGTTGAATGGGCATTCGGTACGGCCCAGTCCTCCTTGTCCGCGATCACATTGCTAACTTTGGTGGTCCAAAACCCACCATAACCGTACCCCTCGATGGGCCGATCACGAATGTAGGGCACGAGGTCTTGCCACACGCTGCTGCGGCCGGCGAACGATTCAACCCCACCGACATCCCTTCCGGGAAACAGCTTGGCATTGAGCCCTTCAAAACTTCCAGTCATTGCCACCAAGAGTGCGACCGACACCAGAAGACCTAAGACGGGCACGATCATGGTCTTATTCCTCTGGCTGACGGTCACAAAGTAGATCGCCAGCGCAAGCGCCGTAGCCGCTAGAGTGGTGCGTGAAACGGTAAGGACGAGAAAGATGACGGCGATGAGCCCAACTACCGCAAACAGACGTTTGTGGCGTGTTTCGGTGTTTGCCGCCACAAATCCAGAGAACGCCAGGAAGGCACACTCCATACCCTCGGTGTTGGGATGTTGTACTCCTGAAAAGCGATACCCGGGCACCCACGGCTGGAATATTCCTGATATCAGCTCGTTGGCAATGGCGATCACAAGAAACAGCAGTGTAGTGAAGAAAGTCCACAAAAGGATCTGCCGGAGAGAGAGGCGTCGCACGATCGCAGCGGCAACAACACAAAGTATGACAAAACTGGTAAGTCTCTTGGACGTCTGTGACAGATCCTGTGTCCAGAACGCGCTCATCAGCGCCCAGGACAAAAAGGCAATCAACAGCCATCCCATCAAACCGTTCACACGCAGGCGGGGGTCGTTGGTTCGCCTGACGAGGCTGATGGTGGCCACGGTACATAACAAGAGCAGCATGACCTCACGAACAAGCGGACCGTCCGATCCGGGCAGAGGGATGACTTCGGAAACGTTGTAGTCGTCCGGGCTGTTATGGATCTGCAGCGGCCACTGGAAGACGATCAGCAAAGCCAGAGCGACAAACAGGAACAACAGCCAGGGAAAGCGGTAACCCTCCGAGCTTGCTTTACCGCGTGGGAAATAGATGTAACTCATCTAGCTTGCTACCCCTACTTCAATGGCGCTGCCGGAGGTCAACCTGAGAAACGCTCCGACTCTGAGAATTGAGGTCACCCCGCCGGCAATGATCAAGCCGAGTGCCGCGCCAAGCGGGCCATGAGTTTTTACCAGCCACAGACCCAGCGTAAGCATGATGAAAATCGCGGCAAAGTTGAGACCGAAGTCCAGATCTGCACGCTCGATGGCAAAGAGAGCGCGGGAGTAGGAAAAGACGACCGCGGAGAGCAAGAGGTTGCAGGCGAGGATCGCAACCACCCTGCCATTACCGGTGTACCGGGTGCCGTAAAGCAAACCAACAAAGCGATCGCCCCAGGTAATCATGATCAGGGTAAGCAAAGCGACGGGGATGGCCATGAATCCGCTTATTTTAAGCACGAACTTGCGCAAGCCTATTTGCCCCCTGGTGGCATACACGTGAGCGATTTTGGGTCCTAAAAAGTTTTGAATGCCGAGCAGAACCGGATTACTCGCGGACACAACGCCCAAGCAAGCGGCGAACACGCCGGCAGCGGCCGCGCCGTGGAAAAATGCCAGCAACCAAGGGTAGAGATTGGTGCTGGCTGTCCAGAGCAGGCCACTGGCAAAGACCCACTTGCCAAAGATCAAATTCCGCTTTAGATCGAGGACTGATTCATTGATGCGCAAATAATAATGATGGCGATTGAGCCAGAGCCAACAAAGAACGGCGAGACCGCAGGTTGCTCCAATTACCCAATAAGCTCTGGCGGCAGACAGTAGCTTAAAGTGGGCAAGAACAAGGAGCCCGCCGATTTGCCCTACGGCAATGCAGGCATCGAAGACGAATACGGTTCGCAGCTTCAGACTAGCGAAACATATGCGGCGAACGAACTCACGCAACATGATCAGCGAACCGACGCCAGCCAAGGCCCAAAGAACTGGCTCCAACCCGCGGGGCCCAACTCCGAACCTGGCGGCGCAGGCACCACCAATGACAACCAACGTAGCAAGGAGCGAAAAAACCACCTGGTGGATCAAGGTGCTACCGGTGTACTGCGCGTGTGCCCTCCCCTGAAGACGTGGCGCATACACCATGTAAGGTGTCGCTATGAGAGAAGTCTGTAGGTCGGTCACTAACAGAATGAGGGTGAAGCCCAGCATATAGAGGCCAAACTCCTCTTTGGAGGAGGCCCGGGCGATGATTACCCCCGTAGCAAAGTTGGTAACACTGGCGACCGCCTGATCCGCCAGGGAGAGAAAACCCTGGTTTAATGCTCGCTCAGAAGAAAAATTGACGCGGAAGGGCAGGATTCGCCGGCGGGTGCGTTTAGGCGCTTCCTGGATTGCCTGAGGCTCTACGATAGCGGATGAGGCCTTTGAATCCTTAGAGACGGTGATCAACTGGTGCCGCCTCCCCAAGCGAAGTGCTGTTTACTTAACGGATTGCTCATTCTTCCCCTCTTTTGTTGGCGCATCGGTTCTTTTGGAACTGGCGGGCCAATCGCTCGCTCCGCGGTGATTGGTTGTACGCCAATAACTTCATACCAAAAGGCGCCTAACACTGAGCACGGCTTATGGCCCGGGGAGATGTCGCGAGCTTCCTTAAAGCCGTTTAAGGAGACTCTTGGGAATGGGGAAGGATTGATTGCGGAGCACAGTTCCTAACAGCCTGACCCCGGAGGCCTCAAGCGTTTCTTTGGCCCGGCGCGCAGTCAGCCGGCGGGTTTTATTGGCCTCAATGACGAGAATGACCGCATCAGCGATCTGCCCCAAAGCGGTTGCGTCGCCGCACACGCTGCTTGCCGGGGCATCGACCAGGACGTAGTCAAAGCAATCCTGCAGCTGCTTGAGCCGCTGTTTGAGATCCGGAGCAGAGAGAAGGGCACCTCGGCTGTCAAACAGCATATCCGTTCCAGCTAGAAAGAGGTTGTGGTGGATAAGAAGGCATTGTTCGCGGGGCGACACGCATTTTCCCGTAAACGGACTCGACGAGTCGACACCAAAGACGCGGGAGAGCCGTGAGGTGCGTATGTTTGCATCGACCAGGCACACGGACTTGGCCCCGAGGAGCGCGATTGCGCGTCCGGCGCCCGCACAAACAGAGCCACTACCATTTTCTTCTTCTACGCCACAGAAAACTACCAATCGAGGAACGCGCCCGGTGTTTGAAAGAAACGAACTTTGGGCCAGATGCAGCATCTCTTCGGTGAGTGGATCCCCGGGATCCTTGGGCGAGACCTTGTCCAGAATGACTTGGTCAGCGACCCCGCGCACAGTATCCACTGGCGGGTCGGGTTCCAGGTCAAGCTGATTGAGAACATCGTATTTGGCACTCATAAGCGGTTCCTCACCTTGGATGGACTCTTATGCATTTGTGAAACAAACCGCTCTAATTTCCAGGCTTCGGTAATGCGGCAAGCACCGGAGCGCCCAGGTAGTTGGCCAACTCATCTGGAGTGCGGAACGAAGGATCCATGAAATCAAACACGAACGCGGTCGAAAGACTGAACGCCCCGGCCAGAAGGAGAGTCAGCACAGCAACGCTCAAGGGAGACTTGACGGGAATTACAGGAACAATTGGTTGCTCTGCCAGCGCCACGTTGAGGATTCCGCGCTGGTCGAGAGCGTCGCTGATGCGCGCCTCTTCTCTTTTATGAACGTACAAGAGGTAATTCTCCTCTTGCGTCTTGGCGGCGCGCTCGAGATCCTGCTGCACCAGGCCGTTTTGATCGAGACGTTTCGCGGCGTCGTGATACTGCGCGGCAGTGCCTGCGGCGGTTGCCGCGCGCACGGACAAGCCACTGAGTTCGGCCTGAGCCTTGGTGAGCTCATCCTTGACCCACGAATAGCTAGGATCACGGTCCGAGGACTCCTCACGAATAGGCTTGGCTTCTTCATCGCTGATGGCTTTTTGGGTCTCAGCGATCTGTTGATCGATGTCCTGAACCAAAGGATAGGTAGGGGCGAATTTTCTCAGCAGGTCGGTGCGTTTGAGCTGCAGGTTCAACAAAGTGGACTTCAAGCTATCGGAAAGCTGCGAATTATCGACCGTTCGCACCACGGTGACAACCCTTGGTTTCATGGATTGCAGCTGTGCTTGCAGAGCAGCTATGCGTTGTTGGGTCTCCAACAGAGCACTCCGGGCCTGGCGCGCAGCGGCGTCGAACTCGTTTGATTCACGCAACGCGGAATCCCGTTCCAGGTCTGCTGAGACTACACCGGTGCTGTTGGTGAACTCGGTAAGCTTCGCCTGGGCTTGATCCAATCCCTGCTGATACTGGCGCATCTGCTGGTCAAAGAACTTGAATTCGCCGGTTGAGCGATGTAGCTCAAGATGCTTCTCCATATAGGCGGCTGCCAGGGCGGAAAGCACCCGAGCCGCCATTTGCGGATCCCGGGATTCATAGCTGACGGAAATAACGTTGCTTTTGTGCAGCGGCTCGATCTTCAGATCTTTGCCCAATTGGACGACCGCTTTGGCGATTTTTATCTCGCTGTCCCGTTCGGACAGCCCGGTGGTCTTGCCAATCAGACCGGTCGTCACCGCGACCTTACGCATCAGATCTTTGCTGTTCAACAGTTCGACTTCGGAGTTCAGATCCTGCTCGCTTACCTGGTCGTTGAATTGCTGCGCGGGCTCAATGGCAGAGGAGGTAACGCTGACGTCGGTGCGTTGACGCCGGACCAGGATCTTCATCTGACTCTCATACTTCGGCACCCATATTCCGGCGAGGGTGGCCCCGACAAGGACGAGCAGAAATGCGATCAGCAACACCCGCCGCTGGCGGAACAACATGGTGAGTACGTCGCGCGACGTCGGAAGTGATGGCCGGCCATAGGTTTCGATGGCCAAGTCGTCTTGCGTCTGTAATTCAGTTCCTCTGCTCATAGGACCCCCTGACCCAAAAAGGCAGAAACGGAAGAGGAGGGGAGGAAAGGCTTGATCTTGGACAAGCTATTTTGCGGCACGAAAAGCATGTCGCCAGGCTGCAATCGAATATCTTCGGACATATCTTTACTGGCCATCAGCTTTTTGACGTTGATGACCTTGGCTTCAAATCCCCCAGTCGGGACGGGATGAAACAAGACCACTTGTGAGTGTTTGGACTTTTCATCAAAGCCACCGGCGATGGCGACCCCCTCGGTAACCGTGAGATCACCACGAAGATCGTATTTACCCGGCCTGGCTACCTGACCAGAGGCAATGAAGTACGGCTTCTCGAAATCTTTCAAAGAGATTGCGATGACGGGGTCATGGAGGATTTTGGTGTACGCATTGGTCAATGTCTGGGTTAATTCCGGCACGGTCTGACCTTCGACGTACACCGATCCGATAGCCTTGAGCGTGATATACCCGTCTGGTTGAACCGCGATGACCTGGTTGAATTCAGGAGTCATGGCGAAATCGACATCGAAGCTATCGCCCTTGCGCAGTTTGTACCTGGGATTCCGCTGCAGTAGTCCCGGAGCCGAAGCAGCCGGAGTTGACGATACCGCGGCAGAGCCATCCGAGGGGGTGGAGCCCTCATCAACCTTTTGAGCAACAGCCGTCATCCCAAGCACGATTGCGATTCCCGCCAGCACGATACACCGATATTTCATCTCGAAACCTCTGTTACTCCCCAGACCACTCGCTGCCCATCCGTCTCACTTATTTCCGTCACTGGCTGGTCAACTAATTCCAACTCGCTCGCATCTACTTCAACGGCTACACTGCGCATGATTGCTTCAAGGGTAAGAACAAAGCGGAAATCGTTCTTCTTGCGCACCAATATACCCTCAACGCCCGCCATTAGGCCGGATTTAATTCGGACTCTTTCACCGACCCTGAGATAGGGGTGCGGCACCGCCTTACCGAGCTTGGCCCCAAGACGCAATGCTTCTACTTCTAATTGGGGAAGCGGCCACGGTTCTTTTGGGGAACCCACAATCGAGACGACACCCGGCAAACTAAGCACCGCTCCGCGTGCAGCCCGATTGATGCGGACAAAGAGATAGCACGGGAACAAAGGCAGTTCCAGCGTAACCGGACTGCTTTTCTTCCATTGCCGCACTGTCCGGTAGAGCGGCAGAAAGGATTCAATATTTCGTTCTGCGAGCACTTCGCTTACATGCTTCTCGTGACGAGAAGTAGTGTACGCTGCAAACCATTGCAGCGCCGAATCACTCACGGTGGAAAACTGTTCACTCGCTCGCATGGACAGAACTTACTGGTTCGCTTTTGGGCACGCCAGCCTTACTCGGAGATGTATTCTCCACAGCGTTTTGACTTCTGTTTGGTGCAACCTGGCAAGCGGTAGCGGGCGTCAACTTTCAGACAGGGCTTCGCCATCCTTACTCGCAGGTACTTTTCCACAGCCTGTACTTCTGTTTGGTATAGCTTGACTAAAGGCCCAATGAACTTACACCCCGGGGGTGGCAATCATACTTGTTGAGCAATACTGACACTGCACGATCTGCAGCGGTTTCGTTTGTGGCTATCAATGCATGCCGGATGTTGCGTCGACATGCGTCCGCCTGATCTGCCATCTGGTGCACTGCGCGGCAAATCAGGATAGCAAAGAAGCTTGTACATTCCCCCCAGACCTCACCTCGACCGACCCTTCAGCCTTCCGGCTGGTGTTGGGCTGGCCGCTGACCGTCATAGAGCGACGCCTGTCAGTTGTGGTCAAGAAACGTTCAATTCAAACCAAGGGGAACAGGCCACGGCAAATAGTTTGGTTTTCCCAGGGATGACGATGTAAAAAAACCAATCGGATCTGCAAAGGGGGATTTCGCACATCCTTCTAAAGTGCTGCTTTTTCTCGACCCCAGATTCGTGTCAGGGGTCTCTATGGTGTTTGTTCTCACCGAGACCAAATATGAGGGAGTGCAGTGTGATTGTAAAGAACATTTAGGTAACAGATTACTCAGACCACGACTTGGGGACCGGTGATCAAAAGCCCCTGCAATGAACGCCACAGAACAGCAAGGCTGAGGCCAAAGACCATGACGTAACTCCCTTATTTGACAATTCCTAGTGTTACCAGCAAGGGTCTGGCGGCCCTCAAGCTGGGTACCACAATGCGGTGGAAAAAATAACGATTTCAATTGCGCGAATTTCTGCAAGACCTTACGATCTCTAGGCATCAGGCAACGCATCTGTGGTATCTGTTTCGCTCAAGTTCGGCAACTTCGGAAGAACCTTCCCCTCTGCCGCAAGTGATCAGCATCCACACACCATTCTGCGCGTAAACCTCATCCAGGTGAAACACCGACAGGGGAAATAGTCACCCGTATGCTTGCACCAACTTCAGAAAGCACGAACAAATCGATCGTGGGCATCTCGCCAGGCGATGCGGGCGGTGTGATCGACAAAGCTGGGAAGGGCCTGAGATCCAGAGAGAGTCCTGGATATTTTGAGGTTCCCGGCGCCCACCTGTACACCGTATTGCACCGGGTGGACAAGCCGATTGCGCGCGCACTTTTGATAGGACCATTCGCAGCCGAGCGTCACAGTTCTTACATACCGTGGGTTAATTGGGCCCGATACCTTGCTGAGAGAGGAATCGAGGTACTTCGCTACGATTATCGCGGGGTGGGCGAGAGTTCGGGCGCCTTCGAAGAGATGTCCTTCGTTGAGTGGAGCCAAGACGTTCATCTGCTGGCAAATTGGCTCAAGGAGCGGTCACCGGAGGTGCCTCTGTTTCTTCATGGGCTTGGCGTTGGGGCGCTGCTGGCTTCGCGGGCTTTCCATGGCGGTCTTGGCGAGGCGCTGTTGCTTTGGTCCCCGCCAGAGAGCGCGAACCAGGCGGTTCGATCGGCGGTGGTGCGTTGGATCAACGTGGAGCAGCTCTTTAAGTATGGAGACGAGCGGAAACCGGCGTCGGCGTTTATCCAGGAACTGGAACGGGGTTCTTCAGTAGAAGTGGAAGGCTACCGGTTCACGGGGAAATTGTGGCAGAATTCATTCCTCTTCGATATGCCGCCGGCGATGCGAGATGAGGCAGCCGCACGCGCGGAGTATAAGAAACCGATCAGAATCGTCAAGCTGACCAGGGAGGCTGCTCCGCTAGTAAAGGCAGGCACAGTGGCCGACGATCGAGCAAAGGACTTTACCTGGTTATTTCTTGAAAACTGGCAATGGATTGCAGCCAGCATTGACGACTTGAGGAACGCGGAGTGAAAGACGTTATCCAAGGACGTGAGTTGTTCACGCTAGAGGTGCTTGGCAGTACGGTTCAGGGCACATGCCACTTTGCCGCGGAGGAATTTTGCGATGCGCAAGGGAAGCTCGCAAACCCCAAGGGCACAGGAATCCTACTGGTCAGTGGCTTGCTGGCGCCGAGAGCTGGAGTCGGGGATGCCTTAGTTTACTGGGCAGATTCTCTCGCCAAGGAGGGTTACCCGTGCTTCCGAGTCGATTTGCCGGGAACATGTGACTCCACCGGCGATCCCCCCGCGGAGCTGATGAACTTTATCAATACCGGCAGCTACGAAGCCGCTACGGTAGAAATCATCAAGCAAATCCGTCTGCGGTACGACCTGGATTCAATGATCCTTATCGGGCACTGCTCAGGAGCGGTGACAGCGCAGTTCGCAGCGGCGTCGTGCGGCGATTGCCGAGGGCTGGTTCTACTGGAGCCCTACTTCCACTTGCCACCACCGGTAGCGACGAGAAGCCGAGCCGCGCTCAGCGATTGGGCCGCCAGTAACCGGCTGGGGGGATTGCTTAGCAACCTGTTCGATCGGCTGAAGGAACTTCGCTTGCGCTTACGGAGAAGTGAGCTTCCAGGCAATGCAAATTTTCCCCTGATCAAACGCTGGAAGAGCCTGGCGTCTGCCGGCATACCCATCCTGGTGATTAAGGTGCCTGCGGCAAAAGCCGTTGGTGCTAAGCCAAGGCTGGGCGAGTTCGATTACCTGGCGCATCTGGTGGGGCTTGGCGGAAGCCGCAGTCGAATTGACCTAAAGGTGATCGAGGGTACCAGCCACTCGTTTGCGGACCAGGCGGGACGCTCGGCCGTCCGACGTTATATCGAGTTCTGGCTATGCGAATATTTCCCGCAAGCCAGAGTGAAACGAATGCTCGAACAAGATCACAATGTTGCCATCCAGCTAAGCACGGGCAGCTTGGTTCCAGTTTCCCCCGGAGACTAATGCCCTGCCCCGGTTTCAGATGGATGAACCGTTAACTTGCTTGTCTTAAACGCGTTTTTCATTGGTACAAGCACTCATTGACATCCATGTCTACGCGGCGCCCCCGATGCCGCGACCTGAGGAATCTATGCAAGCTTCTCCCCCAGGGCGCTGTGCTTACGATATTTATGGCGAGCATCCGGGATTCTTCCCGGTGCGCGGTGCGCATCTCTACACCGTGCTGCACGAGGTCAAAGAGCCCTTGGCCCGGGTTCTGCTGGTTGGGCCTTTTACCCTGGAACGCCACACCTCTTATCGAGCCTGGGTGCAATGGGCGCGCTACCTAGCGGCCAAGCAGATCGAAGTGCTGCGATACGACTATCGCGGGGTCGGGGAGAGTACCGGGTCGTTCGAGGACATGACCTTCGACACCTGGATCGATGATGTGCAATGCCTGTCGACATGGTTTAGCAAGCGAGGACAGGTCGTACCACTGGTGCTGCACGGCCTTGAAATGGGTGGACTTCTTGCTGCGAAGACGTTTCATAACGGGACGGCAGAAGCACTCCTGTTGTGGTCGGCACCCGCTGATGCCAACGAGGTGCTGCGGTCAACTTTTCAGCGTTGGATTGGAACGCAACAGATTTACAAACGGGCAGAAGAACGGAGGCCCGCTTCGCACTATTTTCGCCTTCTGGAGGAAGGAAAGAGTGTCGAGGTGCAAGGGTATGAATGGTCAGCAGCATTGTGGCGTCAATCTCGCGGCTTTGACCTGCCTGCGGCTATGGTCCCGCCAAACGACCCGGCAGCCACTTACAAGAGGCCTGTCCACATGGTGAAACTAGGCAAGGATGCTACCCCCCTGGTAAAGGGTGGGGTACCCGGCTTTGAGGAAAACAAAGACTTCAGCTTTTTATTCAACCCCAATTATGACTGGATTGTCTCAAGTCTGGGAGTCAGGACGGAGCGTGCATGATTAGCGACCAAGTGGATATGCGTCAACTAACAACGCTCGACGGCGGCGGAGTACTGCTCCACGGTACGTATCACAGCCCCAAGAGCTTCGTTGGAAACAGAGCGGCGGTATCGAGCAAAACACTCGGGATAATGTTCACAAACGCTTTATCCAGCCCGCGGTCGCTGGTAGGCGACTCTGGAGTATATTGGGCGACGTCGTTTGCATCTTGTGGCTACCCATCCTTCCGGTTCGATTTTCCCGGTCTGGGAGATAGCTATGGCGAGATACCAAACGATCTGTTGCGATTTACGAACGAGGGTGGCTATGGAGGGGTCGCCTCTTCCAAGGCGCGGGAGCTGGTGCGGAAGTACCAACTCTCCGGAGTGGTGATGTTCGGCCACTGCGCGGGAGCAACGACTGCGATTTACGCTGCTTCCACCTGTACGGAGTGTAAAGGCCTGATACTGCTCGATCCGTACTTGACCCAGTCCAGAGCGCTGACGGTAACCTTGCGGCCTGGCCTGGTGCTTTGGATTCGGCGCAGCAGGATTGGAGCAATTCTTCGGGCTACCTACGATCGGGTTCGTGCAGCCAAAACGGTGCTGGCCAAAGGGGACCTGCCGGCGAATACCAACTTCAGCGTCATCAGCCGGTTCAAGGAAGTTGTTTCCAGGGGGACGCCCATTCTTATCTTAAAAGCGCCGGAGACCGCCATAAGCGGAGGCGCCGGCAACGCCAATAGCTTTGATTATTTCGAGTATATCCGTTCGTTTGCAGTGCGAAGCGATCAGATCTCGATTCGCACGATCGAGGATACGGATCACTCTTTTTCCAATCACGCGGGGCAGTTGGCGGTTCGCCAACACGCGGAAAGATGGCTGAGCGAACACTTCCCGGAAGGCACCGCAAGTACGGCGCCCGTACAAGAGCAGGAATCTCAGACTCAAGCACCTTTGACTGTAGGGTAATTCATTCATAACCCGCGTTTTGCCTGGAGATTAGTGCAAAATGGTTTTGTATGGGGCCGAACGGGAAACCGCGGCCGCGCTTTCAACCCAAGTAGTTGGCGCCGGGAAGCATCTTGATTCCGCACCCGCTTCTCTCGCCTCGGCCGGCCAGCGGTTTCGGGTCCGAGGGGTAACGCTTCTAAAAACTCTGGTAAGCGATTACCAGATTCTTTCTCCAGTGTCGACTTTCGCATGTACTCTTGGGCAACAGTCATCACCATATAAACGGATGACATTTTCAGGCCGTTTTTTTTGCGCTTTTTGCCCTATTCGAGCTTATCGACCATGGACGTCGACTTATTTTGATTTTTCTCCTGGTGTTGTAAATTAGACGCGCTTCCCAGCTGGCAATAACCGATTAGAAGCGTTGGCTTGTTTCTATAAATCTTCGTTGTGATCGACCTTTTCTTTTTTGAATTGCAAGGCGAGTGCATCCCCCTGCCCTACCTTGCGACCGGGCTCTGTTAGCTACACATCAATGATCTACGGATCCATCACCTAGCTTTTACACCATAGAGGATAACTATGACTACTTCGCTCGTCGCCCCCGAAATTCAGAACCTATCGTCCATTAAGCCGCGGATTGATAGTGAGATTGACAGTCTGGTTGCTGCGCTTCCAGATCCTAAAAGCCTTACTCCCGAACAACGGCGCGGGATCATAGCACGATACAGCGCTGTCCTCGAAGGCAACTTCATTTACTGGATGACGGCTGCATATCTCTCTGTACAGTCGGAGGAGGCTCGTCCCATCCTGATCGACAACCTGAGGGAAGAGATCGGCGATTGTCACCCCGAGATGCTGCGGAGATTCGCGATTGCAGCGCATGCTTTCCCAACCGACGCAGACGCCATGGCTATTCGCGAGGGGTTGACCAAGGTTCGTCTGTTCCTGGGCCGGCTGCAGGGAGTGCAGAACGTACTTACCATGGGCTTCTTTGAAACTTATATTCAAAGGTTCATGTCTTACCTGGCGGATCTCGCGGTGGCCCAAGGTTCTACGGACCTTGAATACACCGACGTGCATGGTGTGTGCGACATTGCCCACTCCGAAGGCCTTTTGATGGCTCTCTCGGCGGAGGCAGCGATCAACCCACCTGATCCGTCAGCTGATCTGTTTGAGGGTGTCAACGACCTTCGCGCTTTGATCCAGACCATCAACGGCACCGAGCACGCGAGCGTACCTGCGGCGTAGCTTGGATGAACGGTCTATTGCTGGTGTTCTGTTGGTAAGACCATTCGTCTTGGTTTGATCAGTTCCCTTCCTACCTCAGGACCGTGGGCTCGCTGCCCGGGTACGAAGGCAGGGTGAGGATCTCTGGTGCGAAGATCGGGCAACAGGAGGGCGAGGGCGTCTTTAGGAAGACGTCCTTTGTTCGCCTAAAAAACTCACTTCTGCAGCTACTGTAGGCGCCCGACGCCTTGGCCTCCGGCTCTACAGTGCGGGAAGTGTTCGGCCATTTGTGCAGCTGTTTCAGGTTTAGGGCCCGAAGGAGTTCAGTAGACGTTACCCTGTGTAGTCGGTTCAGCGATCGATGTAGCGAAGCGTTCCCTGCACGCAGCCCCGATTGGCGCTGCAATCCGGCAACGCTTCGAAAAAACTGTTGTAGAAGCGCAAGCGAGCTATGCATTCAAGACCGGGGGGGCCAGCTTGCAAATCCGAATGCTATTTGCCTACGTAGAGAGCGCTTAAAAAAGGAAAAACACTGACCATGAATGTTCGATCGGAAATCGTAACGCAATTCAAGCAAGTCGCCCAGGAGCAAGACAAAAGGCTGGCTCCGCTGACAGACGGGCTGGAATTGTTGAATTCGGGGCTGGACTCACTTTCTTTCGCTATCCTTGTAACCCGGCTTGAAGATTCTCTCGGCATCGACCCGTTCACTGAATCGGAAGATGCCCAGTTCCCGGTAACCTTTGGTGACTTCGTCAACCTTTATGAACATGTTGCAAAATAGCTCCGCTTCGCTTTGGGAGGCGGTCAGCACCAACCTCGACGCTTGCGATCCTTTCCTCTCCAGTGCGGAGATGAGCCTCGCTCTGCGCGATCTGCTCTCGGGATCAGTCTTGGGCGGCCGGTGTCAGGAGCTGAGCGGCTGCTCGGTTCTCATCGCGACGACGGACCAGCTTATCGCCGCGGCGGCGCTCATCGAGCTCGACGGGGTGGCCCGGCGGATGGTTTTGTGCCCCCCAGACTTACCTGTGGAATACCTGCCCTCGATCCTTCAGTCCGCGGAAGCGGATGCAATTGTTTCTGACCGGATGATTCAAGGCCCTGGAACTGCAAGGGTCCAATCGTTTATCCATTGCGACGGGAAACTAACCCCCAAGAGCTATGGCTCGACCAATCACTATGAGACGGAGTGGGTGCTTTTGACATCTGGCACCACGGGATTACCAAAGCTGGTCGTCCATACCCTGGCGAGTCTGACGGGAGCAATCGACACCGGCAAACCGGGGAACGGTCATGTAATTTGGAGCACCTTCTACGACATCCGCCGTTACGGGGGGTTGCAAATATTTTTGCGTGCCATGATGACCGGTAGTTCGCTGATACTATCGAGCGCGCAAAAATCGACGGCAGATTTCCTGGCTCGCGTAGGGGCACATGGAGTAACCCACATCTCGGGCACACCGTCGCATTGGCGGCGGGCGCTGATGAGCTCCTCAGCTCACCTGATGGCGCCAGAATACATTCGTTTATCGGGAGAGATCGCCGATCAGGCCATCCTTAATCATCTGACGCAGGTTTACCCGCACGCCCGCATCGGTCATGCGTTTGCCACTACGGAAGCCGGGGTCGCCTTTGACGTGAATGACGGCCTCACCGGGTTTCCATCGAGTGTGCTCAGGCGTACACCGGGCGTGGAGATGAAGGTCGAGAATGGTTCACTTCGCATCCGGTCCGCGAGGACGGCGAGCCGCTACCTGGATGCAGAACACGGCCCCCTGAAGGATGCGGACGGTTTTGTCGACACCACCGACATGCTCGACCTGCGAAACGATCGCTACCACTTCGTTGGCCGTCGCGATGGAGTGATTAATGTTGG
Source organism: uncultured Acidobacteriaceae bacterium (assembly GCA_963826875.1). Lineage (GTDB taxonomy): Bacteria > Acidobacteriota > Terriglobia > Terriglobales > Acidobacteriaceae > PALSA-350. The sequence goes on from CAWGYP010000020.1 coordinate 39,899, forward strand.
GGGCCTCAAGGTGCATCCCGAAGAGGTGGAAGAGGTGATCAATCGTCATCCTGAGGTTCGGATGTCGCTGGTGAGGACCAAAAAGAACCCCATCACCGGTGCGCTGGTGGTTGCGGATGTTGTTTTGCGGTCGGCAAGCGGGCCGGACGGCGACGGCGACCGTCAGATTCAGCAAGACATTCTGTTGTTGTGCCGCGAGGAGCTTGCCTCGCATAAGGTTCCGGCCACGATCAATTTTGTTTCGGCGTTGGCGGTTGCTGATTCTGGGAAGCTTATCCGCCGTGCGTAATGTAATTGTCACCGGGGGCAGCAGAGGTTTGGGCCTGGGGATGGTCAGCAAGCTGGCAAAACAGGGCTATCGTGCGATCGCTATCGCGCGCAAAGAAAGCCCGGAGCTCACGGCTGTGATGCAGGGGGGCACTGAGCCGGGTTGCATTCAGTTTGTTTCATACGACCTGGCGGATCTTGAAGGAATTGCTGCCCTGGTGAAGAAGCTGCGCAAGGACTTCGGGCCGATCTATGGGCTGGTGAACAATGCGGGCATCAGCGTCGACGGGGCCCTGGCCATGTTGCAGGTTTCTCAGATGGAGCAAGTGGTTCGGTTGAACACGCTCTCGCCCATGGTGGTAACGAAAGCCGCGGTACGCTCGATGATGTCAGATGGAGGCGGCCGCATCATTAATATTGCGTCGGTCGTGGCCTTCACTGGCTACAGCGGACTGAGTGTCTATAGCGCCTCGAAGGCTTCGCTCATCGGCTTCACCCGGTCGCTCGCCAGGGAGGTGGGAAAGCTGGGGATCACCGTGAATGCGGTCGCACCAGGATTTGTGGATACCGAGATGACGCGGGGTATGAAGGACGAGCAGCGGGAACAGATTGTGCGCCGTAGCGCGCTCAAGCGACTGGCAGACGTGGAAGATGTGGCAAACGCGGTCGAATTCCTGCTCAGTGATGGAGCGAAGAACATAACTGGCACCGTAGTTACGGTGGATGCGGGTAACACAGCTTGAGCTTACTGCAGACAATGACGCCAACGCCAACGAACGGTTCGCCGGGAAAGGCGTGGCTGCGCGCCCTGGAACTGACTGCACCCATCGCGCGCAATCGGCATCGCCTTCTCTCCACGGTCATCGAGGAGCGCGCTGAACAATTAGGTGATACACCGGCGGTGCAATCGGATCGTGAGTGCCTGACGTATCGGGAGCTTTCCTGGCGGATCAATCAGTACGCCCGGTGGGCGCTGGAACAGCGGATTGCCAAAGGCGAAGTCGTCGGCCTGTTGATGACCAATCGACCTGAATACCTTGCCATTTGGCTGGGTATTACCAGCGTCGGTGGGGTGGTGTCCTTACTGAATACCAATTTGACCGGCCCCTCTCTCGCCCACTGTATTAATGTTGTCACCCCTAAGCATCTGATCGTCGCTGCGGAGTTCGCCGGCCAACTGGCCGCTGCCTTCCCGCTGCTCTCGGTGCTTCCGGCAGTCTGGCTGCATGGCAACGAACCCAGCCCATGGCCACGGATTGATCTCGAAGTGGAGGCCCATTCGGGCGAGATGCTGAGTGAGCACGAGAAGCGAACGACGACTATAGAGGATAGAGCGCTCTACATCTATACTTCCGGCACTACCGGCTTACCCAAGGCTGCCAACATCAGCCATGCGCGGGTCATGCAGTGGGGTCACTGGTTTGCCGGCATGATGGGCGCGCAAGCAACGGACCGGATGTATAACTGCCTGCCGATGTATCACAGTGTGGGCGGGGTGCAGGTGCCGGGGGCGATTCTGGTGGCCGGGGGCACACTCATCTTGCGGGAGAAATTTTCCGCCAGCCAGTTCTGGAATGACATTGTCCGCTGGGATTGTACGGTGTTCCAATACATCGGCGAACTTTGCCGCTACCTGTTGCACGCCCCGCCTTCCGCGAGCGAGACCGCCCATCGCATCAGGATGGCGTGCGGCAATGGGCTGGCGCCGGAAGTATGGGACGGTTTCAAGGATCGCTTTTCGATTCCCCAGATTTTCGAATTTTATGCTTCCACCGAGGGCGGGGTTTCGCTCTTCAACGTTCAGGGCAAGCGTGGGGCCATCGGCCATATTCCAGGCTATCTGACGCATCGGTTCTCGCCCGGGCTGGTGGTGTTCGATGTGGAAAAGGGTGAGCCGGTGCGGAACGCCGAGGGATTCTGCATTCGCTGCGGCCCAAATGAGGCGGGGGAAGCGATCGGCAAGGTCGCGGAAGATCCATCTAATATTGGTAGCCGCTTCGAGGGCTACACCAACTCGGAAGCTTCCGAGCGCAAGATCCTGCGCAACGTGTTTGAGCCGGGAGACGCCTGGATTCGCACCGGCGACCTGATGCGCAAGGATGAACAAGGTTATTTTTATTTCGTCGATCGCATCGGCGATACCTTCCGCTGGAAGGGCGAGAACGTTGCCACGTGCGAGGTGTCAGAAGCGATCTGCGCCTTCCCCGGGGTGAAGCACGCCAATGTCTATGGCGTAACTGTCCCGGCGACAGAAGGCCGGGCCGGCATGGCTACCCTGGTCACCGAAGACCCACTGGACCTGGCAGAATTCCGCCAGCACCTGATGAACCGCCTACCCCCCTATGCGCGGCCTTTGTTTCTGCGGATCCGAAAGAACATGGATCTGACAGGGACCTTCAAATACTCGAAGACCGACCTGGCTCGCCAGGGGTTCAATCCGGCCGCGAGCGAGGATGCCGTTTATTTCAACAACCTGGAATCGGGCGCATTCATGCGGCTGGACCAGCAGTTGTATGAACGCATTCAAATGGGCGCCATTCGCTTCTAGGCATGCAGTTGGTGGGGGAAGATATTCATGTTGATCGACAAAATCCGGTCCGATTTCACGCAATTAGAAACTGACATTGCGGACGGCCCCATCCTGCCCACGGTGACGGCGGAAGAGATACGAACTTACCTTGCGTCTCGTTACGACTTCCATCAAACGCTGCCGCTCGAGGAAGTGGTTATCGATGTAGAAAAGATGTTGCGGACCTGGCAGGTCCAGGTCACGCATCCCCGCTACTTTGGCCTGTTTAACCCCAGCGTGACGCTGGCTTCGGTGGTGGCCGACACACTGGTCGCCATGTATAACTCCCAGTTGGCAAATTGGCGTACCTCGCCCGCGGCCAATGAGATTGAACGGTACACGCTTGGCTGGCTTGCGGAGAAGTTCGGCCTTCCGCGCAATTCCATCGCGACGTTCACCAGTGGCGGAACCGAGGCGAACGTCTCTGCAGTCGTGGTCGCTCTCACGCGCGCGTTTCCCGAATACGGCGAACACGGTCTTCGCCACTTAAACGCCACTCCCTCTGTTTATCTGACTGCCGAAGCCCATCACGGCTACAACAAGATCGCGCACATGACTGGCCTGGGACGTAGAGCGTTGCGCGTGATCGCAACCGGCAACGATCTGAAGATGGATCTGGACGAACTGCAGCGCCGCGTGGCAGAAGATCGCAATAACGGTTTCCTTCCTTTCATGGTCATCGGTACAGCCGGGACCACGGCGGCAGGCATCATCGATCCCCTGGCGGAGATCGGACAATTCTGCCGTGAGGAAGGGCTTTGGTTTCACGTGGACGCTGCGTGGGGCGGAAGCGCCATCCTCGCTCCCAGCCTCAAGCATTACCTGGATGGGATTGGCGAGGCGGACTCCATCACCTGCGACGCGCATAAGTGGCTCTCGGTCACGATGGGCTGCGGGATGTTTTTCTGCCGCTACCCTGACACCGTCGCCGAGGCTTTCCGGGCTGACGTTTCCTACATGCCGGGCAAGAAGGTGGGGCCGGTGTTTGACCCCTATACCAACTCCGCACAGTGGTCGCGGCGGTTTATTGGCCTGAAGCTTTTCATGACGTTGGCGCAACAGGGCGAAGCCGGCTATGCGGAAATGATTGAGCACCAGACGCAGATGGGCAACGTCCTGCGCGACGCGCTGCGAGCTTCGGGGTGGTCCATCTTGAATACCACGCCACTGCCACTGGTTTGTTTCACCCGGGAAGGACTCGTACCCTCCGAGTTTCTGGCATCCCTGCACAAGAAGCAAATTGCGTGGATGTCAGAGGCACGCGTAGGGAACATTCCCGTGGTACGCGCGTGTATTACCAGTTTTAGAACGACCGAAAGAGATATCCGCTGGGTGGTGAACGAGATGAATCGCCTGGTCGGAATCACAAATGAGGAACAATTCGCCGGAACAGGCCAAGGACGGGTGAGCGCATGAAACAGGAAACAATTGCTATCCACAGCGGTTACGAGATCGACCCTACAACCAAGGCGGTCGCGGTGCCGATTTACCAGACGGTCTCATTTGCCTTCGACAGCACCGAACACGCGGCTGCGCTGTTCAACCTGGAGGCCGACGGGTACCGGTATACCCGTATCAGCAATCCGACCACCGCGGTGCTGGAGCGCAGGGTCGCCGCACTGGAAGGTGGACGGGATGCTATGTGCGTGGCCAGCGGCCAGGCGGCGGTGACCTACGCGGTGCAAAATGTGACGGAGCTGGGGTGCAATATCATCAGCACTCCGCAGCTCTACGGCACCACGCACACGCTGTTCGCTCACCTTCTGCCCAGCCAGGGGGTCAGTGTTCGATTCGCCGAGACGGATCGGCCGGAGTCAGTGGAAAGGCTGATCGACCACAACACCCGCGCTGTGTTTTGCGAGAGCGTTGGTAACCCGGCTGGAAACGTGTGCGACATTGAGGGTTTGGCCCGCGTGGCGCATCGCCATGGAGTACCGCTGATCGTGGATAACACCGTGGCCACGCCTATCCTGCTGCGGCCGATCGAATTCGGCGCTGACATCGTCGTCCATTCGCTCACCAAGTTTATGGGTGGGCACGGCACGACTCTCGGCGGGGCCATCGTAGACAGCGGCAATTTCCCGTGGCAAGAGCACGTCGACCGCTTCCCTATCTTCAATCAACCGGACCCCTCTTATCATGGCATGGTCTATAGCGAATTCTTCGGTAAAGGCGCGTTCCTCGGCCGCGCCCGCGCTGTCTACCAGCGGACGACCGGGGCGGTGCTGTCTCCGCTGAGCGCGTTCCTACTTCTGCAGGGCATCGAGACGGTTGCGCTACGGGTCCAGCGCCACGTCGAGAATGGAAGAAAAGTCGCGGAGTTCTTGCGTGGTGACGACAGAGTGGCATGGATCACGTATGCAGGTTTTCCCGAGAGCCCTTACTACGACTTAGCACAGAAATACCTGGGGAATAACACGTGCTCTCTGATGGCGGTGGGACTCAAGGGCGGTTATGAGGCTGCGGTTAAATTCTATGATGCGCTGAAGTTGATCAAGCGGCTGGTAAATCTTGGCGATGCCAAATCGCTCTCGTGCCACCCGGCCTCGACCACGCACCGGCAGATGTCACCGGAAGAGCAACGCCACGCCGGCGTTACACCAGAACTGATTCGGCTGAGCGTCGGTATCGAGCACATCGACGACATCATTGCAGATCTGAAGCAGGCCCTCGACGCCACCACCCTGGTCACTGTGAAGGGAGACGCGGATGCCCGTCTTGTTTGACTCCGAACCCGGCGGCTGTATCAGGATCGGCCTGATCAATAACATGTCCGACGAGGCGCTCAAGGCAACGGAACGCCAGTTTGTTTCGCTGCTTAATTCGGCTTCGGACAACATGCCGATCCATTTGTCGCTGTACACATTGCCGGGAGTTCCCCGCAATGGTTTTACCGCCAGCCATATCAGCAACTGCTATTCGAACATCGAAGATCTTTGGGACAGCCATCTCGATGGGCTGATCGTGACAGGCAGGGAGCCGATGGCGGCTAACCTTTCGGATGAGCCCTACTGGGATAGTTTCACCAAGGTGCTTGGCTGGGCACAGGAGAATTGCCATGCAACTGTTTTATCGTGCCTTGCGGCTCATGCTGCGATCCTGCACATGGACGGCATTGGACGAGTGAAAAGAAATGACAAGGTTTTCGGGATCTTCGAGTGTGCCCGCGTTTCCGATCATCCCTTGATTTCTGGAACAGCGTCGCAATTCAAGCTTCCGCATTCGCGCTGGAATGGTGTCCCCGAAGAGCAATTGACAGATTGTGGGTACAAAGTGCTCACGCGCTCGGCGGACGCCGGCGTGGATACATTTATCAAGCAGCAGAAAAAGCTCCTCGTCTTTTTCCAGGGTCATCCCGAGTATGAATCCGATACCCTGCTGCGCGAATATCGGCGGGATGTCGGCCGCTACGTCAAGGGTGAGGCATCCAGATACCCGTTGATGCCCGAAAGCTATTTTGATGAAGCTACGACCGAGGAATTGGCGGCGTTTCAGCAGAAAGCAGTTTCTCGCCGGAGTGAAGAGTTGTTGCCTGAGCTCACCGCCATCCTCGGAAAGAAGAAAATCGAGAACTCATGGCAAGCGAGTGCCGCCGGGGTTTACAGAAATTGGCTGGGCCATATCTGCGCCCAGAAAGAAACCGTGCTGGTCTCGCAGAGGCTGAAAGTAATCGCAGACAGTGAAGAGATGTTTGGCGCTCCCTTCCTTCCAACGCTTGCGTTGGGAGATGTGGGATAAGAGTCGGAGGAGTAATGGTTTCTACATTGCCTATGCCAACTAAGACGCACATGGCTCCATCGGCAACAAAGCTTCTGATCAATAATCGCTGGGTTTCGAGCGAATCGGGCAAAACTTTCGCGACCATCAATCCCTCGACCGGCGAGGAAATCTGCCAGGTCGCCGAGGCCGATGCGGCGGACGTTGATAAGGCGGTTGCAGCGGCGCGGGCGGCGTTCGATCAAGGGCCGTGGAAAAAGATGCGCGCATCGGAACGGGGACGCATGCTTCATCGCCTCGCCGACCTGATCGAGCAAAATGCCGACGAACTTGCGCGCCTGGAAACGCTCGACAACGGTAAACCGCTGTCTATAGCCAAGGCTGTCGATGTTACCAAGACCATCGCGTGCTATCGCTACTTCGCCGGCTGGGCAGACAAGGTTCAGGGCAAGACGATCCCGATTGACGGTGACTTCTTCTGCTACACACGCCACGAGCCTATCGGCGTCATAGGCCAGATCATTCCCTGGAATTATCCGCTGCTGATGCAAGCCTGGAAGCTGGCTCCGGCGCTGGCGACGGGCAATACCATCGTGATGAAGCCGGCAGAGCAGACGCCTCTCTCCGCACTTCGGCTGGGCGAGCTGATTTTGGAAGCCGGCTTCCCTGAAGGAGTGGTGAATCTGCTGCCAGGCTTTGGTTCGACCGCAGGCGCAGCCATTGCGCGTCATATGGACGTGGACAAGATCGCGTTCACTGGCTCTACCGAGGTTGGCCGCCTGATCATGGAGGCCGCGGCAAAATCGAATCTGAAGCGAATTTCCTTAGAGCTCGGCGGCAAGAGCCCAAACATCATCTTCGCAGATACTGACCTCGATGACGCGGTCGAAGGCGCTCACCTGGGACTGTTCGTTAACCAGGGTCAATCCTGTTGCGCTGGATCAAGAGTCTTTGTAGAAGAGACGATCTACGACGAATTTGTGGAAAAGAGTATCGCGCGGGCGCGCAAACGCAGAGTAGGAGATCCGCTAGATCCACGCACGGATCAGGGCCCCCAGGTCAGCGAGTCACAGTTTGACCGGATCATGGGCTACATCGAGTCTGGAAAGCGCGAAGGTGCGACCCTTGCCTGCGGCGGCGAGCGCGTTGGAGACCGTGGGTATTTCATTCAGCCGACCGTGTTCGCGGACGTTCTGGATGAAATGAAAATTGCACGGGAAGAGATTTTTGGTCCGGTCATGAGCATTATTCCATTCAAGGATATGGACGAGGTGATTGCCCGGGCCAACCGCACCACTTACGGACTAGCCGCGGGTGTGTGGACACGGGATATCAAAAAAGCACACGCAGTCGCGAATAGTATGCGAGCGGGGACTGTGTGGGTAAATTGCTACCATGTGCTGGATACGAGGGCGCCATTCGGAGGATACAAGCAGTCGGGAATGGGCCGCGAGTTGGGCGAATATGGACTGCAGCAATATACGGAAGTGAAGACGGTTACAGTCAAGCTTTGATTGGCGGAGGAACGACTCTTCAGGCTCCAGACTCCTGAGCGGGTGGCCCAGGTCTCGAAATTCTTCTGCGCCATTTTGATCTTCTACACGCCCGTCGACCGTCACGAGCTGACGCTCGATCGTTGCACAGTGCACAATGGATCGATGAACGCGATCCAACCAATGATCGAGATTAACGCCGAACGGCTGTGGAACCGCATGGAGGCCCTCAGCTGCATCACCGACCCCGCTAAACCGTGGACGCGCCGTTCGTTCGATGCCAACTTCGCCAAGGGCCGGGCCTGGCTCGAGGCAGAGTTCAAAGCAGCCGGACTGTCCGTCGGCGTAGACGCCGGCGGGAACCTCATCGGGCGCAGGGAAGGAACGATGCCCGGCTTTGGAGCGTTAGTCTCCGGCTCCCATTCAGATACCGTTCCAGCGGGCGGCCGCTTCGATGGAATGCTGGGCCTGCTGGCGGCTCTCGAAGCTGCACAGTCCATGCACGAGCAACACGTCTCACTGCTGCATCCACTGGAAGTTGTCGACTTCCTTGCCGAGGAGCCCAGCGACTTTGGCCTCTCCTGTATCGGGAGCCGAAGTTGGGCCGGGGCGCTGACAGAGTCGGATCTTGCCCTACGCTCTTCTTCCAACACTACACTCGCTTCCGCCATCAACCAGCTGGGCGGCCATGCGGAACAGATTACGAAGGCACAACGCTCTCATGGCTCGGTGTCAGCCTACGTTGAGTTGCATATTGAACAGGGGCTGGTATTGCCGGAACGCAACGCGGCAATTGGCGTGGTGACGGCGATCGCGGGGATTCGGCGCTATGAAGTAACGGTTGAGGGACGAGCGGATCACGCGGGCACAACGCCAATGGCTCTTCGACGGGATGCACTGGTGGGCGCAGCAAGCGTCATCCGCATGGTTGAAGAGTTGGCCCGCACACGCTCCTCGCAGAGACCTTATCTGGTGGCGACCATAGGGAAAATTTCGGTGGAACCGAACGCGATCAATGCAGTCCCGGGCTCAGTGCGGATGATCCTCGAGACGCGCAGCACTGAGGAGGATGAATTGGCAGAATTTGAGCGGCAAGTCTGGCAGCAAATCGAGCCAGACTTAGAACAACGCGGATTGCGCCTTACGGTCTCACCCATGAGCAAGACCGTCCCCACCGCATGCTCTCCTCTAGTTCAGGAGGCGATCGAACAGGCAGCCACAGCCGTGGAATTGAGCAGTACCCATCTACCTAGCGGGGCCGGACACGACGGTGTTTTTGTCGCGCGTATCGCACCCATGGGAATGATTTTTGTGCCCTGCCGGGACGGCAGAAGCCACGCACCGGAGGAGTGGGCTGAACCAGCAGATTGCACGAACGGCACTCGAGTGCTTGCCAAGACGCTACTGCTGCTGGACCGAAAACTGACTTAAAGGCCGTTTTCAACCATCTGCAGAAGGCGCTCCGATAAGGCGCGAATGTCTTTCTCGGATGCACCATTCAGCGGACCGTCGATGATCAAAAAAGCCAGGCCGTGCACCGCAGACCATGCAAGGTACTCCGCGCCAGGCCTTCGTTCCGGCGGAAGGACGCCTGTCTGCACCAACGTGTCGAGAGCCGAGCCAAGCAGTTGAAATGGGTTGAGGCCGCTCTTGCCGGTCTTGGCAGCATCGAGATCACCCTCTACCGGATCCGACGTCAAAAATGCAGTTCGAAAAAGACCGCTCTCGGTGAGGGCGAACCTTAGATAAGCTGTGCCTACCGCGCGTAGGGTGGCCCGGGCCACTTCTGGCGGCGAAGCTTTGCGCCGTTGCACCTTGGCGATCTCAGCCTCAATGGCAAGCGCGAGTGAAGACAAAGCCGCGGCTCTAACCGCTTGCAACAGATCATTGTGACTGGAGAAATGCCGGTAAGCAGCGTTGGGAGCAACCCCCGCCGACCGCGTCGCCTCGCGCAAAACGACAGCCTGCGGACCACCGTCGCGCGCCAGTTTTATCCCCGCTTCCAGTAGGGCTCTCCGTAAGTCCCCATGACGAAAAGTCTTACGAGCCGGCAGCAGAGGGTTTTTTTTGCTATTCATGGGGCCGTGGACAGTGTACCTTTCCTCTTGTATTTTTATTTGTGGACAGCGTACACATTCCCCCGGACAGGTGATCTTTATGAGTAGTTTTGAAAGTTCTCCTCGCATTACGCCGTTTCTCTGGTTCGACAACAACGCGGAAGATGCCGTCAACTTTTACCTCTCCATTTTCAAGAATTCCCGCCGGCTTGACGAGCTGCACAATCACGAGGGTCGTCCTGCCCCCACGAGCGTTCTCACCATTTCTTTCGAACTTGATGGCCAGAGGTTTGTGGCACTGAATGGCGGTCCTTTATTCAAGTTCACCGAGGCGATTTCTTTTGTTGTCCGCTGCGACTCGCAGGACGAGGTGGACAAGTACTGGGAAAAACTATCGGCAGGCGGCAGCACATCGCAGTGTGGCTGGTTGAAGGACAAGTTTGGGCTGTCGTGGCAAGTCGTGCCCGCACGGCTTCCAGAACTGATCAAGAATCCAAAAGCGATGCAGGCCATGCTGAAAATGACGAAATTGGATATTGCTGAACTTGAGCGCGCAGCGGAGGATCAGGGAGTGCCAACTTTCCGCTGATCATTCGTTCCGGGCCAACCACATCTTTTCCACAAGAGAGGGCAACATGAGCACAACAGCGCAACAGGAAGTAACCGCACCCGTCTCGCTCAAGACCGGCGATTTCGTCTGGCATGAATTACGAACGACGGATGCCAAGGCAGCTACTGACTTCTACACCCACGTCGTGGGATGGAAAGCGATGGATTCCGGAGATCCAGCCGGAATTCCCTACACTCTTTTGTCGGTCGGCGACATGAGTACGGCCGGACTTATGCAGCTCACTCCCGAGATGCAAGCGGGAGGAATGAGGCCCGCCTGGGCCGGCTTTATTGGCGTGGACAATGTCGATGCTTATGCCAAACGGGTGGAAGATGCCGGCGGCAAGCTGCAGTGTGCACCGCAGGATATTCCAAACGTAGGCCGCTTCGCGTCGGTGGAAGACCCACAGGGCGCCAACTTTCTCCTGTTCAAGGGTAGCCTCGAGTATGCGCCGTCGCGTCCTGCTGCAGGCTCGCCAGGCACCGTCGGGTGGAACGAACTTTCCGCGAACGATGGGGAATCCGCATGGTCGTTTTACTCCGGGCTGTTCGGTTGGCACGAGGACAGCACCATGGATATGGGACCGATGGGGATCTATCGCATTTTTGACAACGGTGGCCCCCGCGTAGGCGGGATAATGACACGCGACTCCAGCAAGTCTCCTGCCCCTTTCTGGCTTTTCTACTTTAGCGTCGAAGACATCGACGCTGCCGTAACGCGTATGCAGGACAAGAAGGGTCAGATTTGTATGGGCCCCCACGAGGTACCCGGGGATGTGTGGATCGTTGTTGGCATGGATCCCCAGGGGGCGATGTTCGCACTCGTCGGCCCCAGAAAGCAGTAGCATGCCGAGTGGCTGCGCACCTCCAGGTGAGTTGCGCAGCCGCGATCCCAATCTCAGCGAGAAGCGCCGGCGGTAGAGATCTCGCGGAGCTGTGTCACGGTGTGTTCCACTTCATCGTCAGTGGTATAGAAATGAGGAGCGATACGGATGCCGGCTTGCGGCCGGTAGTCTACCAGGATTTCGCGCCGCGCCAGCTCCTGAGCAGCTTCCTTACCGTGGGGCACGTCGAGAATGACTACACCGCCACGCCTCCCGGCTTCGCGGCAGGTGCGAACCGGAATGCCCGCCTCATCGGCCAGATCGATAAGTAACTGTGTCTGTCGCAACGACTTGGCGTGGATATTGTCGACCCCGACCTGGTTGATAATCTCGTAACCGGATCGCGCCGAGTACATAGCGGGTACATTGGGCGTGCCATTCAGAAAACGCATGGCATCTTCTGCGAATTCAATAGGCCCGGCCTCAAATCCAAATGGCTCCTGGTGCGCCTGCCATCCAGTGGCCGCAGGTTGCAGTTGGTTCCACAAATCGCGCCGCACATACAAGTAACCCGCGCCAGGGCCGCCACACAACCACTTCACTGACCCGCCGGTTGCAAAGTCCAACTGCAGGTCGCGTACATTTACGGGCAGGCATCCAGCAGACTGATACAAATCGGCCACCACCATCGCTCCCAGTTCATGCGCGCGCCGGGTGATGGCCTCCAGATCTTGCACGTACGAACTGCGGAAGGCGACGTGCGAGACGGAGACGAGGCGCGTCTGCTCGTCTATGGCGGCCAGCATCGATTCGAGTGGCAGTGTCATGCCGTCGGCCGAGGGCACCCGCATCACCCTCGCTCCCTGCCGCTCCAGTCCGTAATAAATGTAGTCGTTGGAGGGAAAATTCAGGCCGTCGGTGACCACCTTATTGCGGGACCCGCGCCAATCAAAGCAAGAGGCCACAATCCACTGACAGATGGAGACATTCTGGTGCATGACCACCTCGCCCTGCCCGGCTCCAATGATGGAGCCGATCAGGTCGCCGGCAGTCACCGGCATCTGCCACCATCCTTCTTCCCAGGCGCGAATGCCTCGCGTGGCCCAGGTATCGGCAAATTGCTGCAACTGATCAGAGACCTGCCGCGGCATCGCACCCAGCGAGTGGCTGATCATGTAGGTAGTGTGCCCAAGGATGGGAAATTCCTTGCGCCACGCCAACAGTGGATCATTCATAAACGGGCTTCCTCCGCAGTCTCCACGCCAGGCAGAACAAACCCAGCGCCGGCAAGCCATAAGCGAGGGTCATGCGGAACTCCCTGGTGAACGCCGTGGTCAACAGAATTGCCGCTACCAACCCGGCGCCCAGCAAACTCGCGTACGGATAGCCCCACATGCGAAACGCCAGCGGCTTGCCGGCATGGGCGCGGCGAAAATACAGGTGGGTTACGAAGATCATCATCCAGGCGAACAACCCGCCAAACATGGAGATAGCCAACATCAGCGTAAACGATGTGTTGGGGAACAGCACACTGAGCAGGGTCGCAAGCGCGATGCCGATCGACGACAGCAGGAGCGCGGCAACCGGCGTTCCACGCCTGCTCAACTTGCCTAGTTGCCGCGGCGCGTACCCTGCCCGCGCGAGCGAGAACATCATCCGGGCGGTGATATACAACTGGCTGTTCATGGCAGAGAGCGCCGCCACCAGGATCACGAAATTCACCACGCCTGCGGCAAAGGGAACGTGCGACCGCGCCATCACGGTTACAAATGGACTTTGCCCCTTCCCTGACTCAATCCAGGGAACAATGCCCAGGATGATCGCCATCGAAAGAAGATAGAAGAGCACCAGGCGCGCGACCGTGGAGCGATAAGCTTTGGTGATTGCCCTTCGCGGATCTTCTGCTTCGCCTGCCGCGACCGCGATCATTTCAATGCCGAAATAGCTGAAGATCGCGACCGCGACGGCCACCCACATACCCCACGCACCCTTAGGAAAGAATCCTCCGTGCGCTGTGTAGTTGCCGAGGCCGATCCCCGAAAGCAACCACCCACCCAGCAGGATGAACACCATGATGGCCGTTACCTTCAGGGTGGAGAATGCATACTCGATCGAACCAAACACTTTCACGTCGAACGCGTTCACGGCGATCAGAATCGAGGAGAAGCCGACGATCCAAACCCAACCTGGCACAGCCGGATACCAGAACCGCATGTAGACGGCAATCGCGGTCACTTCCGTGCCCACGGCAAAGACAATCGCCGACCAGTAAGCATAGCGCACCAGGTATCCGGCCAGGGGGCCGACGTAAAATTCTGCCCAGGCGCCGAAGGAACCCGACGTCGGATGGGCAACCGTCATTTCAGCCAGGCAGCCCATTAAGAGAAGAGCAATGAGCGCGCCAATCGCATAGCTGACGATCACCGCCGGGCCGGCGAAGCTGATGGCAAAACTGCTGCCGAGAAAGAGGCCGGTACCGATTGCGCCTCCGATAGCGATCATGGTGAGCTGCGCAGAAGTGAGCCCGCGCCGTAGTCCCTTTTCGCGGTTCTCAATCACATCGAAACGTGCTGCGCTCATCGTTTTTGTGTCCAGCTTAAATGGAACGGTCTTGCTCTTTGTACATGGATACCGGGCTGGACGCGAGGATTTTTCGAAACCTCTGCACTCGAGCGCGGTGCCATCGTTCCTGTCACTCTTTGTCCTGGCCTGACCTTGTTCTAACCTATTTCCAAGGAGTCACCGTCGATGCTGATCAAAATAATGTGGGCGCTTGCCAGGTTGGCAGTGCTTTTGGCTGTCTCGGTTGCTGTGCCGGCATTCTCACAGGATCCTCCAGCACCGGCTCCTGGCACTCCTCAAGCAGCCGGCAGACAGATTTTTCTCACCCGTTGCGCCTCCTGCCATGGCACTACGGGCAATGGTGGTGAATTTGCGCCCGCCATTACCACCCGCATTCCCTTGCGCAGCGACGACGATCTCATTCGAATCCTTCACAGCGGCTTGCCCAGTTCGGGCATGCCCGCGTTCCCGGATCTCGTCGATCCAGAGCGCACCAACCTGATCGGCTACCTGCGCACGTTGCGTGCGCCCGGCGGCACGGACGTGACGCAAGTGACGGTACAACTGGAAGGCGGCGGCAGCCTTACGGGCTCAGCGCTCAACCGCTCGGCTACAGGCATTCAGTTACTCGGCGAAGACAAGAAGATACATCTGCTGCGCAAGAGCGCCGACGGTCGATATCGCGCCGTGACTTCGCAGCAGGATTGGCCCAGCTATAACGGCGATACGGTGGGCTACCGTTACAGTAAGGCGACGCAGATCACTGCGACCAATGCCAGCCGGCTCGCGCCGGTGTGGATCAACACCATACGCGACACGCGCGAACTGCAATGTACGCCGGTGGTGGTCGACGGGATTATGTATGTGAGCGCGGTCAACGAGGTGTATGCCTTTGACGCAGGCAGCGGCCGTTCCCTTTGGCATTATCAGCGTGCACGGACGGAAGGCATCGGGGGAGTGGCCGCCACGGGTGCGAACCGTGGGGTTGCCGTGGCCGGAGACCAGGTCTTCCTGGCGACCGACAACGCCCATTTAATTTCACTGAACCGTTACACCGGCGCTCTCGGTTGGGAAACGGAGATGATCGACTGGCACAAAAACTACAACGGGACGGCCGCACCGCTGGTTGTGGACAACCTGGTCATCGCCGGCATCGCGGGGGGCGACGACGGCGCGCGTGGTTTCCTGGCCGCCTATGACCAGCAGACTGGCAAAGAAATCTGGCGAGTATGGACGGTGCCCGCACCGGGCGAGCCTGGCTCCGAAACCTGGACCGAAGCATCGCTGGCGCATCCCAGCGGCGCGACCTGGATGACCGGCTACTACGACAAGGAGTCCGATACCCTTATTTGGCCAGTTGGCAATCCCGGCCCTGACCTGATCGGTGACCAACGGCCGGGAGAAAACCTCTATACCGATTCAGTCCTTGCGCTTGATCCAAAGACTGGCAAGAGAAAATGGTACTTCCAGTTCACGCCCCATGACGTGCACGACTTCGACGCCATGGCGCCTTCAGCTCTCATTGATACCGACTGGGAGGGAAAGCCGCGCAAATTGCTGGTACAGGCCAACCGCAACGGCTTTCTTTATGTGCTGGACAGAACGGATGGCAAATTTCTTTTCGGCACCGCGTACACACCCAAGCTCACCTGGGCTTCCGGCCTTGATGCTCAAGGCCATCCGATCGTAGTGCCGAATATGGAGCCCACGCATGAAGGAAGACTGGCCTGTCCGTGGCTGAATGGTGCTTCCAATTGGTACTCCAGTTCGTGGAACCCCGTGACCAAGTTGTACTACGTGCAGACCAATGACAAGTGCGGCATCTTCACCCGGACTGACATGCCATTCCAGCTGGGCCGCGGTTATATGGGCGGCTCCTTCAGCGGCGACCCGGCGGACCCAGGACAACGCATCCTGCGCGCGCTCGACATCCACACGGGCAAGGCAGTGTGGCAAATCCCGCAAACGGGCGACGGTTCCAGTTGGGGAGGCGTGCTGTCCACAGCGGGTGGTGTCGTGTTTTTCAGCGCCGACGATGACAGCTTCTCTGTTGCTGATGCGAGAACGGGAAAAATTCTTTACACGTTTGAAACCAATCAGTCACCGCATGCCTCACCCATGACGTACACGTTCGATCACAAGCAGTACGTTGCGGTCGCTGCGGGACCAGACATCATCGCGTTCGCCCTTCCCTAGAGGTGGGCCGCAGGCCGAGAGAACTGAATCTGCGCTGCTGCAATCACATCCAAGGTGCTGGAGGATCTTTGCCCACGCCAGCACGGGCAGGATAAAGTCCCTCCTGGAGCGATAACGGCCTTTACGTCTGGTCATTCGCGAAGCCAATACTGGGTTCGCCCCAGAACAGAGACGCCAATGAATCCGCGTACTTTTAGCCTGGTTCCCCCCTCCTCCAGAGAGAGAAGGCACTTGTAAGTCTTGCCGTTCGCCGGATCGAGTATCGTGCCTCCCGACCATCCATCGCCGTCCTTCTGCAGATCCCAGAGAATCTTCAGACCTATCACGGGTTTTCCCTTCTCCTCACCGGTGCAGTCCTCGCAGGTGGGATTTGGGTCATTAGGGTCGGGGTCCACCAGCTTCTGGATCCGTCCGTACAACTTGCCGTTTTCTTCCCAGATGGCAACCACCGACTTGGGTTTTCCAGTGGCGTCATCCACGGTTTTCCAGTGGCCGACGGGCGAATCCAGCGACGGCTTCTCTGCGCCGGCGACTGCCCTGGGCGAGGGCACAAATGCGGATCCAACTAAAACGGAGAGGGCCAGACCCAAGAAGAACGAAGATCTCATTGAATGCCTCACGTTTTGGATACCTGCGAGTTGCAGAAGGGCCTGCAGACTTTGCGTTCCAAATCATAAATGCGCATCCGTGTTTAATGCGAGCACGACGAGGGAACCGCGCGACCTTAAGCCCGTAATTGCCTCACCGGACTCAGCTTAGGCTCGCCGAACTGGATCGGCAACCAGAACCTGGCGTAGAACTTCGCTCATTTCCTTGACCGTCCAGGGCTTCAGGATCACGGCGTCGAAGCCGTACTCGGCAAAATGAGACATGACCGGGGCTTCGGAATAACCGCTGGAGACGATGAGCTTGGCTGAGGGGTCCAAGTCCTTCAGCATGGCAGCGGCATCTACACCACCCATTCCACCGGACACGGTCAGATCCAGGAGAACAGCGTCGAACCCGCGGCCTTCGGCCTTGGCCGCTTTATACAAGGCCACGGCCTCAACGCCGTCGCGAGCCACCTGCACATCGTACCCAAGCTGATCGAGGACCGCCTTGAACAGGATCTGGAGAGCCTCGTCATCGTCCATCACCAGAAGGCGTTCGGTGCCAGTCCGCACGGCGACGGCGATGGGAGCCTGGGACAGAGGAGTTTCAAGCGAGGCGGGCAGATCAATGGTGAATGTTGAGCCCACGCCAGGTTTGGAATCCACAGAAATGTGTCCACCGTGCTTGATGACGATGGCATAGGCCGTTGCCAAACCCAATCCGCTGCCGCCGGGCTTGGTGGTGAAGTAGGGATCGAAGATGCGCCGTAGCACCTCTTCCGGGATCCCGCGTCCGTTATCGCGGATGGTGATTCTTACCCTGGGGTCGGCCCCGTCGAAACCAAGAGCATTGCGGGCCTGCACCTCGATGGTTCCACCTCCAGTCATAGCCTCGCGAGCGTTGATGAGGATGTTGTGGAGCACCTGGCCAATCTGGCCCGGATCAACCTGGGCTGACCAGAGGCCTTCCACGATGTTGACCTCGATAGCGGATGGGGAACCGGTACGTGCAAGGTGAACAGCTTCTGTGACGAGTTGGGCGATAGAGACGACGCGCCTGACCGGAGCACCGCCTTTGGCAAAGGTCAGTAGTTGCGCGGAGAGAAACTTGGCGCGCTGGCAGGCGCTCGCTGCCTGATCGAGGAACTGTTGAGCGGGCTCAGTGAGGGTCAGTTGTCCCTTCGCAACCTCGATATTGCCTTGCACGACGGTGAGGAAATTATTGAAGTCGTGGGCGATGCCTCCTGCAAGCACACCGATCGATTCCAGCTTGCGGGCGCGTAACAGTTCCTCTTCTGTCTGTTGGCGCTGGGCAATCTCAGCCCGCAGTTGCTCGGTCGATTGCTGCAATTCGGCGGTGCGCTCCTGAACGCGGCGCTCCAGTACCTGATTGAGTGCCGCGGTTTGGTGATTGGCCGCGCGGAGATCCTCGACTAAGTCACGATTCTCGATCTGCAGCCGGAGCGACGATTCCACCAGACGGTAGATTCGCCGGGTGGTGACCAGCGTGGCCAGGGTGAAGACGGCAGCCAGCAGTCCCATGGCGATATGGGTTTTATCCGCCTGAACGAACAAGCGGATCGCCGGGATCATACCGACCGGAATCAGGAAAGTCAGGAACGCCTCGGGCCGGGGAGCCAGCACGGAAGAGGCGCCGAGCATCATTCCCCCCAACACAAAAATGAGAAACACCTGGCTGTTGATATGAGCGGGAGAGTAAAGCAGAACTCCCGCAGCGCCCCAACCCGCGCCTGCAAAGGCGACGCCGGTGGTAAAGATGTTGCGCCACCTGGGGAGGTCTTCAGGCCCTGGTGTCGCGTGCCAGTAACGGCGCGCTATGAAAAATCTGGCAATCGAAACGAGGGTGATGTAGAGCCACCAGCCAATGACTACGGGATGGGCAACAATCCCCCATTGCAGGCCAGCCAGGATGGTAGCCGCCAATACGTTGACCGCCACCCCGAGGTTTGCGTTGGCATACAGGAGCCTGAGCTGCTCGGACAGTATCCGTTCTCCGCTGGACTGCGGGTCAACCCGTTCTAGGGACGCAGTGGCGAGCATGGCGGACATCCGGTACCTTGGGTGGTTTGCTTAAACCACTATAAAGCGGACGAGTGAGAATCTGAAGGGTACTTTACTTGGGAGCGGTATCCAAGGAGTCTCGCCAATAGCGAGCTGCGCGCCTGGGCCTTTTGGGGAGTGCTGGGTTTGGGCGGCGAAAGCGCGTAACTAACGTAGTTACAATGCCTGGTAGTACCCTTTGCCTGGAAGCAATGTATCGAATCTTTCACCCGGCATAGCGAAGCACCAACTGGCAATCAGGGGTGACTGGACATGTGTTGGCGAAGGCCAGCTTACCGGTATTTACGGCCGGGATTAAAATTGAGCGATCCTGGCGGTTCGATCCGGCTTGGGTACCAAAGAGAAACACGCTGGGCCCCGACCGGAGTAATATGGTCGCGTAGTTGCTACGGAGGCGAAATGCGAACGCGACTAACTACTCTTATCGCAGTGTGTCTTCTAGCGACGATGGGATTTGCGAAAGACAAGAAGAAAGCCATTCTGCCGACGTATGTCTTGCGTGCTCAGACCGTAGCAGTCATCATCGACCCGACTGCGGGTTTTACAATCGACGATCCGCGGGCAAATGAGGTGGCGCGGCAGGATGTCGAGAGCGCCCTGCTTAGCTGGGGACGGTACAACCCGATCTTGCAGACCAATGACGCGGATTTAATCGTTGTTGTGCGCAAGGGGAACGGGCGGATGGTAAACGATACGATCCATGATCAGCGGCAGAACAACCGGGCGGGATCGGTCATCCCCGCGGACAATGGAGTTTCGATGAACGGGCAGCATGGTACACCGTCGCCCCAACCTTCCCCAGAACCCACTCCCCAGATGGACATTGGGCAAACGGAAGATTCGTTCCTGGTGTATGAAGGCGGTGGGGATAGACCGCTCGATCGCGCTCCGGTGTGGAGATATATAGCCAACGATGGACTTATGCCGCATTCGGTGCCGGCTGTCGATGCGTTTCGGAAGGCAGTTGCGGAGGCGGAGAAGGCGGCGGCCAAAACTCCCTGAAACCGGGTGCTTGGATAGTTGTTCCTGGCGGGTAAGTGCCGATCGCCAGCTTCCTTTCCAGTCGAGGTAAATAAAGATTTCGCGCCATATTAAGAAACAGCTCCTGGCAATATTAGGCCTTGCCTGTTGCACTCGTGGGATATTTGCTGCGACAGACTGTACCCCGGCTCTTGCTCGAGATTCGGTCTGTGAAAGCGCTGTTGCTTTTGCCGACGGCCTGATGAGGAGCCGGCATCTGACGGCCGTCTCCGTCGTGCAGCAGGTGAGCACCGGGGCGCTTGTTCTCTTCGCCTCCACTGAACCAGACAAGTTGGACGTTTCTACGCCCGTGCTACCTCTGTCTCTTTCCAAGGTTTTTCTTGCTGCATCCTGGTGGGATCACAATCTACCTGATCGGGAGTTTGCAAGCGTCCATGGAACAGAGCATGCCGAGAACCCGGCCTACCGGAAGCGCGTCAATGTCCAGGAAATGCTGGTGGGCGGTAGTGATTCGGCAGGGATACAGATGGCGTTGGCTCTTCGCAAAGCCGTGGGAACAGGAGCTGTATTGGATGATCTGCGCCGGTTCGGTTTCAATCGGAGTGGCCAATCGTTTTGGGCGCAGATCGATCCTGCATGGAACGTACGCCTGAGAGTGCAAACTGCCAACGCATCTTTGAATGACCTGAGCGACCAAGCCTGGGGTTCCGCGTTATCGATTGGCGAAAGCCACATGACCATATCGGCGCTCCAGGTTTCCCAATTCTTCCAGGCTGTGGGCAACGGTGGCGTCTCGTGTTCTCCCGTGGCGTTACGGTTAAGAGAGGATTCTCATGGGGTTTCAGAACGAGGATGCATCGCTCCTTCGCGCATGATGAGCGTGACAACAGCTAAGCGATTGATGAACGCCATGTTGGATACGGTGAAGCGGGGTACTGCCAGCGGGATTTCCGCGACTCTCAAAGATGTGGGTTGGAGCATAGGAGGCAAGACCGGCACCGGCGGCATGAAAGGAGCACCTTCCAGCGAACAGGACGGATGGTTCGCTGGACTTATCTTCGATGGCAAACTGAAAGCTCGCTTTACTGTCGCGACATTTACCCGGCGCGGCGGCAGGGGTGGAGGGAATGCCGCGGAAATTTCTGCTGCGGTGGCCCATTACTTGGCCTCTAGCGAGTTGGAAAACTGAAACGACTCCACTCAGATCTGGACTTTAAGTGGGCCGCAGGCCCATCGACACTTCGGTCTTAGCCTAGGCGGGTATACTGGCCCGGTAACGCAAACAGCGGTCCCAAGCTATGCTCCCATCGCACCGGCTTTTTCCAGCCCTCGTTTTATGTCTTCTGTCATTCAGTGGGGCACTAAGGACAAATGCTCAGACGCCACATGCTGCCTCTTCTAACAGAGAAGAGGGCCTGATAAAACTCGATGTGGTCGTGACAGATAGTTCAGGGAAACCGGTGCCCGGCCTCCACTCCAATGATTTTGCGTTGCTGGAAAATGGGCAGCCGAATCGGATTGTGTCCTTTCAGGCATTCGACGGAGTTTCCGCCCAGCCCGAATCACCGGTCGAAGTGATCGTGGTGATCGATATGCTTCAGTTGCCGATAAATTTGATCATGATGGAACAGAGTTCGGTCGAGGCCTTCCTGCGCAAGGATGACGGCCATCTGGCGGAACCGGTTCGCATCCTCACCCTACAGGAGAGCGGCATTTGGCAGGTAGCTGATGCCTCACGAGACGGCAAAGCATTGGCCGCTCAGGTCGCCCACACTACGCAGTTCCACTTGATTCACCGCTTTGGAGCGGGCGGAATCAGGGGGTCGCCGGTCCCTACCGGGCCTCCCTCGATCAATGCACTGGGCGAAATCGCCACGACGGAGAGACGGAAGCCGGGGAGAAAACTGCTTCTGTGGGTCGGCCCTGGAAGGGGTATGGAAGCGCATCGGCCCCAAGGAGAACACCTTCTATACAATTTGCTGGTTCTCCACCCTGCTGCGGGAGTCGCGGATCGCTCTCTATAGCATTTCGGTCGGGGAAACCGAGCCCTCGCTGTCGTATCTGAGTTACCTGCAGGGTGTTGAGTCGGTCAAGAAAGCCAGCTTCATGAACCTGAACAGGAAGGTAATGGCAGTCGAGAGCGGCGGCCGTGTGCTCGACCAAAGTTACGACCTGGTCAGCGAGATGGAGAGTTGTGTCAGGGAGGCGAGCGTTTTCTATACGCTGTCATTCGACCCTTCGCCTGCCGATCATCCTGATGAGTATCACGAACTGAAGGTGCAGATCGATAAGCAGGGATTGACGGCTCGCACTAATACCGGATATTACGATCAATCTTTCTATTCCGACCAGGCAGACCCTGCGATCAGGCAAGTTACGGTTGCAGAGCTAAAGCAGATCCTGGAGGCAGCCTACGGGGATGCTGAGCTAGCAAAGCAACTTTCCACTCTTGAGCTGACTGAACGGCTGGACGACGCAACGCTCCTATCATTTGCCAAATATGGAAAGAAGACCGAACAGGCGTTGACGATGCTGGCAGATGCGTCGGCTTTTTTGCCTCCTCCTATTTCACAAATCTCCACCGATGCGGCGCCTGACGTAAATACGCAACAACACTTGATTTCTTTAGCTGCTAATTATTTGCAGCAGATCATCCCTAAATTGCCTAATTTCTTTGCCGAACGCAGCACGGTTCGCTACCAGGAAACAGCCGTATTTGATGCAGTCAATAGAAGAGTTGAAGATGAACCTATGCAGCCGGTGGAAAGTTTCAAGGAGGCCGTTCTTTATCGCAACGGCCAAGAGGTTGCGGATACCGGGGCTGCCAAGCGTAAGAAGCGGAATGCGAAGGATCCTTATCTCATCACCTACGGTACATTTGGCCCGGTACTCGGCTTTGTACATGACGCAATCGGCACTCCCGGCGTTTTGACCTGGAGCCGCTGGGAACAGAGCCCCAGCGGGTTGCGTGCAGTGTTCCGCTATCGGGTCCCCGCAGAGAAATCGCAATATACCCAATGGGGTTGTTGCCTTCCCGACGGCGAAGGGACGACCGCCTTTGACCGTCGGGCAGGGTATCACGGGGAGATCTCCATTGATCCTTCCAGCGGAGCCATCCTTCGATTGCAGGCAGAGGCGGAGATCGCACATTTCCCGCCGATGTCCAGGTCCGACATTATGATTAGCTACGGCCCGGTCGAGATCGGCGGGCGGAGTTATATCTGCCCGCAAAGAAGCGTTTCCATTGTGAAGATGCGGTCCATCGCCATACTGTTCGAGTGGGATGAAGGCTTTCGAACCTATGGACCCTGGTCCACGTTGGTGAACGATATCACGTACTCGGGGTATCACATGTTTCGCGGAGAATCGCATATGATGCCCGGGTTCAACCAAGATGTGGAGAAGTAAGGCAGAATCACGCGGGCGGCGTCCTCCGCATTACGTCTATGGTGAGCCTACTTTCTTTTCCTATTGCAGCTAAGTCCTTTATTTCATGAAGATGCTCAAACTTTGCAGCTAAGTCCTTTGTTTCATGAAGATGCTCAAATTTCTGGATTAATTAATTTGAGCATCTTGCCTCCTGATGGGTGATTGCTGCTCCGGAGTGGCAGGCAATGACCAGTACCAGAGGCCTTTGATTCCGTCTTTCACGCTGCGAACGCCCAGATCGAATTTGGCGCGGCGCAGGGTGGCGATGCTAACGCCATCACGCCCGGCGGCGATCTCGATTGTGCCTTGCGTTTGGCTTCCGTTCTGCAAGTACTCACGCAGCCATTCCCCGGCAAACTTGCGTAGGGGAAGACCCGCGCCGGTGGGCCGGTCGGCCAACATTTCCTCTCGCGTTAGCTTGCTAAGCCCAGTCCAGAAGAAGGTTCCGGCATCGTCAATTTCGTAGGAGAGCGGTGGAGCGAGAGGCCCCAGGTTGGACTTGATCTGCAACAAAACGGGTTGGGATGGTGCATCAGGGGAACTGCCGGCCAAGAATTCGGTGCGGAGGTTGGCCGAGATTTCGGTTTGGCCGCGAAGAGCCGGCCGGCCCGGGCCGCCTTTGCTGAGATGGCGAAGGAGCAGAATACAGCAATGATGGCTCTCCGCCAGGCGGGCGAGTTTTTCCAACAGAGGAAGAGTTTCTGTGGGCTGATGGAGATCCATGCCGAAGTAAGTGTCGATGGGGTCGAGTATCAGCAGGCGGGCATGGGTTCGCTGGAGCGCGTCTTCGATGCCGGAGAGATCGCGCAGTTTCAGGGAGGCCGAAGCCGCGGAGCGGACTCCGCGCAAGACCGCGAAGCGTTTCGGGTCACCCTGGAGCCCAACAAAGCGAGGGAGAATGATTTCCGAGCTGTTGTGCTCCATCGAGGCATATAAGACGGTGGAAGGTTCGAGTGCTTCGCCGGTCCATGGGTCTCGGCCACGGCTCAAAGCGGCGGCGAGGGCGAGGGCGATCCAGGTTTTTCCCGAGCCAGGCACTCCAGAGATCATGGCCAAGGTCCCGCATGCGAGCCTGTCCTGCCATAGCCATTCGACGGGCTGGGGCTCAAGGTCGCAGAGATAGACGAAGTCCGCGCCGGCAGTCGATTCTGCGGGTAATGGGGACGGAGGGTGGGGCGGGGCGTGTTGCGAGTCTTGCTGCGGGCCGGGAACATCGGCAACGGCGGCTGTATCCGGATGGTCCGGTGTTGTGAGCGCGTCGTCGACCAGGGGAGCTTCCGGGATGGAGTAACGAACCTCCGGCATGGACCCAAATTTGTACCCGTAGAAGGCTCCAGTGTGTGTGTCTTGTCTGTCGATGGTCATTTAGTTTCCCCACTTATGGATCGGCTTGCTGATATTTGCACTGAGAGTGCTGTGCAACAAACAGGTGGCCGCGATTTCGCAAGAGCATGCTGACGGCCAAGCCTGGCAGACGGACTCGTGGCCCATAGCCGCGTTGGGCGGGCATTCCGCAGCATCAACGGGAGAGCGAGCCATGTGCCGGCCGACTGGCGTAGAGTTTCTATTTTTCACGCACAGTAAAGATGCATTTTGACGTACTTTCATGTCGGTCCACTGAAGATTTATTTTTCGTTATTCGGATCCGCTCAAGCTCCCTGGAGTGGGGTTCGTATTTTTGCACAAAGTAAGGGTGCAGTTTGAGGTGGTTTTGTCGAGTGCTAACCAGGATTTAGTTTCAAGTTACTTGGATCCGTCCTCCCCCTCATCGATTGCGATCGGAGAAGGCTGTTCGTAAACCCGGCATGAGGCTGTGAGGTGCGTCCCAGAACCTTTAGATAGCACGGCTCACTATTAAAACTTTGCTCATTATGTTTTAATATTGGGCGAGCTTATTTAAACATGTCCAAGCCTTACAAAGGCACCTCCCACGGCCGCTACGTGACCTCCACTGTCTCCGGCGAGCGAGTACGAGCCTTCGTGCCAGGGCCGCTCCCCCCTGATACCCGATCGCTTGACTTGGCCGCCCTGCAAAACATCCTCGCCGAGGCGAATCAGGCCGTCGGGCGGCTTGATGGGATGACCTCCGCCTTCCCCGACCTGAATCTGTTCCTGTATTCCTACGTGCGCAAGGAGGCGGTGCTATCCTCCCAGATTGAGGGGACACAGTCCTCTCTCTCTGACCTGTTGTTATACGAGAACGCGGAGATCCCCGGCGTGCCCCTGGAGGACGTACGGGAGGTTTCCAACTATGTTGCCGCTCTCAATCACGGCCTCAAGCGGCTGCGCGGGGGTTTTCCGCTGTCGCTGCGTTTGATCCGCGAGATCCATGAAGTCTTGTTGGCGAAGGGGCGAGGGAGTCATGCCCAGCCGAGAGAGTTCCGCAAGAGCCAGAATTGGATCGGCGGGACGCGCCCCGGGAATGCGGCCTACGTGCCGCCCCCACCCGAGTACGTGATGGATTGCCTGGGAGACCTGGAGACATTCCTCCATCGCGATGATAGTTCCCTCCCATTACTTATCCGCGCCGGTCTCGTCCATGCCCAGTTCGAGACGATACACCCGTTCCTCGATGGCAATGGACGCGTTGGCAGATTGCTGATCACATTCATGCTTACCGAAAAGCAGATGCTCCATGAGCCGGTCCTCTACCTTAGCCTGTTTTTTAAGAAGCATCGTCGGCTCTACTATGACCGACTCAACGGAACACGCAGCGAAGACGGCTGGAACGAGTGGCTCGACTTCTTTCTGCAGGGCGTCCGCGACACCGCGAATCAAGCCGTGCAGACCGCAATCGAAATCGACAGGCTCTTTCGAGCGGATAAAGAGACGATCGAAGAATTTGGCCGCAGCGCTCGCTCAGCTCTGGCCATTTACCAGCTTGCCCAGGCCAATCCGATGTTCTCGATCAAACACGCGGCGGCCAAATCGAAACTGAGTTTCCCTACCGCATCGGCAGCTGTCGAGCGGTTAGCCAAAGCCGGAATCCTGCAGGAAGCCAGCGGCAAGCGCCGCGACCGCTTGTTCGTCTACACGAAGTATCTCCAGGTGCTGAACCGCGATCTCTGATCTTCGAATTGAGCGCTATTGAAGGGGGTCTGACGAAGTTCTTCCGATACTCCCGCCTTCTGCCCCTTACGGATCAGCCGAAGCATGCGTGTGTCGGCCACTCGATGCGCGACAGACTGCATCATCCCCTCGTGGCTCGGATAATCAAGAATCCACGAATGTCCGCATCGAGTATCCAGTTCACCGCTTCCGTTCGATGACCACGTTCAGCGCGTCCAGTGCCTGATGTGGGCTGCGTGCCGGACAAAACCATTCGAAAAGCGCCGAAAGCCCACTTCGTATATATCTGGTTGAGGATGGTCATCATCGCGTGCTGGACAATGTTGTCTTCCAGCGAAGCAATGCCCCGTGGGCGTTGCCGGCCATCGGCTTGCGGTATCTATACTCTTCACGAGGCTTACGCCCAGTACGCTCCCCTCCACTTCAGCTATAGCCCCTACCCTGACGGCCGGCGCTTCCTGATGATTAACAAGCCCAACAGGCCCGCGCTTGGGCCGACGAACGGGGTGATGGTCATGACCAACTGGCAGAAACTTGCTCCGGAACCATGAGCCCGGAACGGGTGCTGTGGTCCTCCGACAGACCCATTGCTCACCGGTCACCAGGACGGAAAGCTGCGGCAGTTCCGGAAGGCAAGCAATTGAATTTTGCTGCAATAGGTAGGCTGTCACCGGATTACGCCAGCATCAACGGGAGAGGGAGCCATGTGCCGGCCGACTGGCGTAGAGTTTCTATTTTTCACGCACAGTAAAGATGCATTTTGACGTACTTTTATGTCGGTCCACTGAAGATTTATTTTTCGTTATTCGGATCCGCTCAAGCTCCCTCATAAGCTTGCCGTCCGACTGGAGTGGGGTTCGTATTTTTGCACAAAGTAAGGATGCAGTTTGAGGTGGTTTTGTCGAGTGCTAACCAGGATTTAGTTTCTTGTTACTGGGATCCGTCCTCAGCCCTCATCGATTGCGATCGGAGAAGGCTATTCGTAAGCCCCGGCATGCTTCGTGTAAGTTGAGCATTTTATGACTCCTATCCCCTTGCCGGCGTGGTCGAGAGATCATCGCTCGACACTGCTTCATCTGCGTCAGCAGATCGGAGGCCTGTCTTCAGGCTTGATGATCACATTCCACGAATCAACTTCATGAAATGTTCAATCTTTTTCGTGACCCGTGCCCGATCGGGGCTAAGATTTTGTTGCAAACAAATTCCGCAAAAGAACGTGATGATGAGGTCAGCCAGGGATTCATTGTCGCCGGCCTCTCCACGTGCAGCGATTAGATTGTCGATCAGGAGCTGGTGGGCTTTCGTCATATTCGCAATCATGATCTGGCGGGCTTTGGGGGGAAGATCCGCAAACTCGCGCATGGAGTTCACGGAAAAGCACCCCTTCTGTCCCCAACTCCCGTAACAGACCTTCAGAAAGCCCTCGGCGTTGTCCCAACCCAAAGGCTGCTTCGTCAGGGCTCCGCGTGCCGTCAGCATGTCAAAATATTGGCGCATGCTTGCGACAAACAGGTCCTCTTTGTCCTTGAACTCTGCATACAAGCCGGATTTGCGCACACCCGTGGCCTGCTCAAGGTCCTGAACACTCGTCTCGGCAAGGCCATGCTTCCAAAAGACGGGGATCGTTTTGTTGAGGACATCTTCTCTGGTGAACAGTTTTCGTCGTCCCATTGCAACATTATCGGTCAGTTCACCGCGGAGGCTTGCAAATAACGGACCAAATGGTCCATTATTGCAATGAGAGCAGGATCGCCGAGCACTGGGATACGCTCGAAGCGATCCCACTTCGCGATCAATGGAAAAATGCAACGGTAAGTTCTAATCCGGTACGAGGCAGAATATATGCTTCAAGGCATGTTTGGGCAAAGGTTGGCCGAGCATTTCTCTCTGCGGGAATCTTCCTCACTCGTCCTTGGTCCCAGAGGAAATTCTCAGGTTGCGTTGACACGCATGCGAATGCCGAACGGCTTTCCTGGACCCACGCCACACATTCCGCCAGAAAAGGCTTTTTCGATATCCGTGCATCTGCGCCGTCCAGACAGCGTTAAGGGCTGGGGAACCTGGCTCGACGGACGCTTTCATCGGGTCACCGAATGGGATGCCGGCGGGATTCAGATATTCGATATGGAGTCGGAGCCGGTCGCACTGCGAACTTCAGGTTTCGACTCGGTTCACGTCTATATACCCCGGTCAGTTATCAATCGATTTAGCGACGAGTACGAGCAGAAGCGGGTTCGCAATTTGCATAGCACTCCGGGAACCAAGGATGACGTGATTCTCCATTGGGCACGGATGATGATGCCCTACTTTGATCATGCGATGCATCTTCCGCGCTTGGTCCTCGATGAAATGATTACATTGCTATGCGCGCATCTGACCAGGACCTATCAGGATTCGGTTCAGTTCCCGGAAGTTGTTACCGGAGGACTAGCTGTCTGGCAGCAAGATCGGGCAATCGAACTACTGCACGAGCACTTGGATGGTGATCTTGCACTTCCCGATTTAGCAAAAGAATGCGGTCTATCGCCGGGTCGTTTTATGCGCGCCTTCAAGAAGTCATTTGGTGTTCCAGTACACCGCTACTTGCTTCAGAGACGAATTCAAGCCGCGAAGTCGATGTTGTTGCACTCCGATAAATCATTGCTTACGGTTGCATTAGAAGTGGGGTTCTCTGATCAACCAGCCTTCAATCGAAGCTTCCGTGAGATTGTCGGAACTTCCCCAGGACAGTGGCGAAGAGCAAATGCGCCGATGCCAAAGGCATTCAAACTGCTTGCCCAGCAGTAAGGGTCAAAACCGCTTGCCATAAGACAACTCGGCACTTTCCGAAGCATCACAAGCAATTCCTGAAGCGAGACTCTCTGCTGGCAGACCTACCAGTTGAACCGGACGGAAAGTCCAAATCGCGACAGTTCCAATCAAGACGGAACTCCTATCTTCCGAAATAATGAGATACGCAGATTCAATGGGGCGGTGTAGAACCGCGCTCTCGCGCTGGCGCATGTTGCGTTCGCGGGAAGGGACCTCGAAGTAAGAGCGTGACTGACACCCAAGATCGAATCATTTCTGTTGGGCGGAATGTGAAGTTGGAGGATAAGGATGGCGAGCACATACAGAGCTGTCGAGATTTCTTCACCCGGCGTTTTCTCCTTGGTCGAAAGAAAGGTTGCCGTCCCCGGCGCCGGACAGGTGCGTATCCGCGTCGAGGCTTGCGGTGTATGCCATTCGGATGCGGCAACTGTGGAAGCGCAATTCCCCAACGTTTCTTATCCGCGCGTGCCTGGCCACGAGGTTATCGGACGGATAGAGGAAGTGGGTCCTGGCGTGACGGCGTGGAAGGTCGACCAGCGTGTCGGAGTTGGATTTTTCGGGGGTGAAGACGGTACCTGCGAGGCCTGCCGCCGTGGCGAGACCGCCTATTGCCAAAATGCAATTATGACCGGCATCACAACTGACGGTGGCTACGCGGAAACGATGATTGCGGAGGCACGCGCGCTTGCCTTGATACCGGATGCACTCAGGTCAGAAGATGCGGCCCCTCTGGTATGTGCCGGCGTAACAACCTTTAACGCGCTTCGTAACGCTGCACGTGCCGGCGACACCGTTGCCATTCAGGGAGTGGGCGGGCTTGGCCACCTTGGCGTGCAGTTTGCACGAAAAATGGGCCTGCGTACCGTGGCGATTGGCGGGGGTCCCGACAAAGAGCACCTGGCGCAGAAATTAGGAGCGCACATCTACATCGATGCCAAGGCAGAAGACGCGGCGGCAGCTCTGCAAACGCTCGGAGGCGCAGACGTCATCCTTGCGACCGCGCCAAGCGGGGCCGCAATCGGTAGCTTGCTTCCCGGCCTTAAAACTCGGGGCAAACTTGCGGTTGTCGGAGTTTCAAGTGATGCCATCCCAGTCAACGGCGTACCGCTCATTTTCGGCGGACGCTCAGTTGTTGGCAGTCTCACCGGAAGAGCGATCGAGACACAAGACACGCTTGACTTCAGCGTACTCACAGATGTCCATCCAATGATCGAAACACTACCGCTTGCAAAAGCCGAGGAAGCATACAAACGAATGATGGATGGCAAGGCACGCTTCCGAGTAGTGCTCACTATGACCTAAACAAGTTTTAAAGCCTGCGGCGAAACGGAGCGCAAACCGAACGTCCCAGAGGGAGATTTGGATGAATTCATTCCAGGAAACTTTTAACAAACAGAAGGCTTACTTCGATTCGGACGCGACCAAATCGTACGGGTGGCGCGTCGATCAGCTGACACGCCTTGAGAACTTGTGCAATGAGAACGCCGGGGCTCTTGAGGCTGCGATGAGCAGCGACTTCAAGACCGCCAGCCAGGAAAAAGTCTTCGAGATTATGGCGCCCGTTGGAACTGCCGCCTTCGCGAAGCAAGAGCTGAAAGAGTGGATGAAGCCTGTAGATGTCGTCGTGCCGAAAGCCCTTCGGGAGAGCGGGCATACTGCCAAGGTCTATCGAGAACCGTACGGTGTCACTTTGGTGATTGGTCCATTCAATGGGCCTTTGACCCTGCTTTTCGACCCGGCGTGCCAAGTTCTTGCTGCGGGCAATCCGTGCATTCTCAAACTCTCCGAGGGTTTGCCCGCCACCAGTAAGGTCTTACTCGATCTCATTCCGAAATACTTCGATCCTCGGGCCGTCACTGCCGTCACGGGAAGTAAGGACGAGGTGACGGAACTGCTCAAGCTACCCTTCGACTTCATTTTCTTCACTGGTAGCGTCAAGGTTGGCAAGATCGTCATGGAAGCGGCCGCAAAAAATTTGACTCCGGTTCTTCTCGAACTCGGGGGCCAGAACCCAGCCTTTGTTGATGCGACCGCGAACATCCCGGATGCGGCCAAGAAAATTGTCTGGGGCGCAACAGCCTGGGGTGGGCAGTGGTGCACGTCTCCTGGGTACGCCTATGTGCACGAATCGATTGCTGAGGAGTTTGTAAGAGAATCCAAGAACGCCGTGATCGAGTTGTACGGAACCGACCCGAAGAACAGGTCCGACGACTACTCGCGCATCATCAGCCCGAAAGCCGTTGACCGGTTCGTATCTTTAATTGATCAGAGCAAGGTTGTGTCTGGAGGTTCTGCCGATCGCGAGGCGCGCTACCTCGATCCCACGATCTTGTATCCGGTCACCTGGGACGACCCGATTATGGAGGACGAAATCTTCGGGCCGATTCTCCCAATCCTCACCTATAAAGACATGGATGCGGCCATTCGTGAGGTGAAGAAGCATCCGAAGCCCCTTTCCGGTTTCCTTTTCAGCCGTGATCAGAAGGCCATCGATCATTTTCTCGCGAGCTTATCCTTCGGCGGCGGAGCCATCAATCAGGTGAACATCCACTTGTTTGTCGAGACCATGCCTTTCGGGGGTGTTGGATACTCCGGCATCGGTCACTATTACGGCAAG
This sequence comes from uncultured Acidobacteriaceae bacterium, assembly GCA_963826875.1. GTDB lineage: Bacteria > Acidobacteriota > Terriglobia > Terriglobales > Acidobacteriaceae > PALSA-350. The sequence goes on from CAWGYP010000020.1 coordinate 71,772, forward strand.
GACGGCTTTGACGCTCTCACGCACGCTAAATCGGTTCTCATCTCACCGCCCGACGTGGCGATCGAACATCTGTTCCCGCCCTACACGGAGGAGAAGGTCAAAGCACTCAGCCAGTGGTTTGAGTATTGAAAGGAAGGGTCGCCCGCGATTTCGATCGGAGGCCTAAACATGATTTTGGCAGGAATCAAAGTAACTGATACGCGTCTGGTCCGCGACGCGATTGACTTGGCCCGGAGTTCGTCGGAGCCATATCTTTTCAACCATGTAATGCGATCCTGGCTATTTGGGATTCTGCTTTCAGAAAACGCCAAACCTTTGGCGGACCCCGAACTCCTCGCCGTTTCCACCGTTTTGCACGATCTGGGTTTGACCGACCGGTACACGGCGGAGGAACGGTTCGAGGTAGATGGCGCCAATGTAGCGCGTGCGTTTATGAAGGAGCGCGGTATCTCGACGCAGCAGACGCAAGTCGTGTGGGATGCGATCGCCCTTCACACCACCCGCTCCATCGCTCTTCACAAAGAGCCTGAGGTCGCAATGACCCATTCAGGAATCGCCGTGGACGCGATCGGGTTTGGTCTCGATCGAATTCCGCTAGACAAACAACGCGCGATCCTCGCGGAGTTTCCTCGCTTAGCACTCAAGAACCAACTCCAGTCGTCCCTTTGCAACATCGTTCGCCGCAAACCGGCGACCAGCTTTGACAATATTCTTCGGGATTTCGGCACCCGGTACGTCGAGGGGTTCGCTCCTCCGAACTTCGCGGACGTAGTAGCAAACGCACCTTTTTCCGAATAGTCGTTCCAGCGAGGACATCGGTTCATGAATGTGTTCCGCGCTGCTCTTTCTAGAGATTTCTGGATCACGGGAGGTGCGACTGCTCGCTATTTTCCTCAGCTCCTTTAGAAATTTCTAGGATTTTTTCTGCCGGAACTTTTCAGGTTGGGACTCCGGCAGGAAAAACGAACTCCGGGGTCCGGTTCTTGAAACCTGGAATTTTTCCGATTTTTTCTGTGTGTTACGTGCACGAACGGATGAGCCTCAAAAACTAGGGACACGTCAGTCCGGAGCGATTTGAAAAGGGGCGGAGCCCGGGGATCACCAAACGAAATCCAGAAACAGAAGACAAGCTCCGCCAGTCAATCCGAAGAGCGAAGAATCTGATAATCCGGCTTCGCTAGGACATATAGGCGCGAGCAGTCTGGAGACAGCACCAGTCTTCGGGCTTGCGATTGTGTTTCTGCGTTTCCTTGCCGCGGGTCATTCGATTTTGCTTGACATAACCCAAGGGCCTTGAGATAATGCGCAGGATGAAAACTTTTACGCTCGCGTTCTTCCAACGCACCGGAAAGCGCGGAGGAAGTTCAACCAGCAATGCAAAGGCCGAAGCTGCCCGCATCAACGGACGTAAGGGCGGCCGGCCGAAGAAGGTGAAACCATGAAAATCGCTCTTTATCTGCGGGTGAGCACTGATAAGCAAGAAACCGAGAATCAGGCAGTGCAACTTCGAGACTTTGCCGTGAAACAGGATTGGCAGATTGTCCACGAATACTGCGATTACGAATCGGGTTCGAGAAGCGACCGCGTTGAGTTCCAGCGCATGTTCAACGATGCCAGCCAACGCAAGTTCGACTTGGTGCTGTTCTGGGCGCTGGACCGGTTATCGCGCGAAGGTGTGTATCAGACCTTGCAACATCTGAACCGGCTTGAATCCTACGGCGTTGGCTTCCGTTCGT
>CAWGYP010000021.1:0-739828 GCA_963826875.1 uncultured Acidobacteriaceae bacterium
GGATCGCCGAGCACTGGGATACGCTCGAAGCGATCCCACCTCGCGATCAATGGAAAAATAGCAACGGTAAGTTCTAATTCGGTACGAGGCAGAATGTATGCTTCAAGGCATGTTTGGGCAAAGATTGGCGGAGCATTTCTCTCTGCGGGAATCTTCCTCACTCGTCCTTAGTCCCAGAGGAAATTCTCAGGTTGCGTTGACACGCATGCGAATGCCGAACGGCTTTCCTGGACCCAGCCACAGATTCCGCCAGAAAGGCTTTGTCGATATCCGTGCACCTGCGCCGTCCAGACAGCGTTAAGGGCTGGGGAACCTGGCTCGACGGACGCTTTCATCGGGTCACCGAATGGGATGCCGGCGGGATTCAGATATTCGATATGGAGTCGGAGCCGGTCGCACTGCGAACTTCAGGTTTCGACTCGGTTCACGTCTATATACCCCGGTCAGTTATCAATCGATTTAGCGACGAGTACGAGCAGAAGAGGGTTCGCAACTTGCATTGCACTCCGGGAACCAAGGATCACGTGGTTCTCCATTGGGCACGGATGATGATGCCCTACTTTGATCATGCGATGCATCTTCCGCACTTGGTCCTCGATGAAATGATTACATTGCTATGCGCGCATCTGACCAGGACCTATCAGGATTCGGTTCAGTTCCCGGAAGTTGTCACCGGAGGACTAGCTGTCTGGCAGCAAGATCGAGCAATCGAACTACTGCACGAGCACTTGGATGGTGATCTTGCACTTCCCGATTTAGCAAAAGAATGCGGTTTATCGCCGGGTCGTTTTATGCGCGCCTTCAAGAAGTCATTTGGTGTTCCAGTACACCGCTACTTGCTTCAGAGACGAATTCAAGCCGCGAAGTCGATGTTGTTGCACTCCGATAAATCATTGCTTACGGTTGCATTAGAAGTGGGGTTCTCTGATCAACCAGCCTTCAATCGAAGCTTCCGTGAGATTGTCGGAACTTCCCCGGGGCAGTGGCGAAGAGCAAATGCGCCGATGCCAAAGGCATTCAAACTGCTTGCCCAGCAGTAAGGGTCAAAACCGCTTGCCATAAGACAACTCGGGACTTTCCGAAGCATCCCAAGCAATTCCTGAAGCGAAGCGAGAGTCTCTGCTGGCAGACCTGCCAGTTGAACCGGACGGAAAGTCCAAATCGCGACAGTTCCAATCAAGACGGAACTCTCATCTTCCAAAATAATGAGATACGGGGGGGGGGGGGGGGAGTGATTGACACTCAAGATCGAATCATTTCTGTTGGGCGGAATGTGAAGTTGGAGGATAAGCATGGCGAGCACATACAGAGCCGTTGAGATTTCTTCACCGGGCGTTTTCTCCTTGGTGGAAAGAAAGGTTGCCGTCCCCGGCGCCGGACAGGTGCGTATTCGCGTCGAGGCTTGCGGTGTATGCCATTCGGATGCGGCAACTGTGGAAGCGCAATTCCCCAACCTTTCTTATCCGCGCGTGCCTGGCCACGAGGTTATCGGACGAATAGAGGAAGTGGGTCCTGGCGTGACATCGTGGAAGGTCGACCAGCGTGTCGGAGTTGGATTTTTCGGAGGTGAAGACGGAACCTGCGAGGCCTGCCGCCGTGGTGAAACCGCCTATTGTCAAAATGCAATTATGACCGGCATCACAACGGACGGTGGCTACGCGGAAACGATGATTGCGGAGGCACGCGCGCTTGCCTTGATACCGGATGCACTCAAGTCAGAAGATGCGGCTCCCCTGGTATGTGCCGGCATAACAACCTTCAACGCGCTTCGTAACGCCGCACGTGCCGGCGACACCGTTGCCATTCAGGGAGTGGGCGGGCTTGGCCACCTTGGCGTGCAGTTTGCACGAAAAATGGGCCTGCGCACCGTGGCGATTGGTGGGGGCCCCGACAAAGAGCACCTGGCGCAGAAACTCGGAGCGCACATCTACATCGATGCCAAGGCACAAGACGCGGCGGCAGCACTCGAAAAGCTCGGAGGCGCAGATGTCATCCTTGCGACCGCGCCCAGCGGGGCCGCAATCGGTAGCTTGCTTCCCGGCCTTAAAACTCGGGGCAAACTTGTGGTTGTCGGAGTCTCAGGTGATGCCATCCCAGTCAACGGCGTACCGCTGATCTTCGGCGGACGGTCAGTTGCCGGCAGTCTCACCGGAAGAGCGATCGAGACTCAAGACACGCTTGATTTCAGCGTACTCACAGATGTCCGTCCAATGATCGAAACACTTCCGCTTGCAAAAGCCGAGGAAGCATACAAACGAATGATGGATGGCAAGGCACGCTTCCGAGTGGTGCTCACTATGACCTAAACAAGTTTAAAAGCCTGCGGCAAAACGGAGCACAAACCGAACGTCTCAGAGGGAGACTTGGATGAATTCATTCCAGGAAATCTTTAACAAACAGAAGGCGTACTTCGATTCGGACGCGACCAAATCGTACGAGTGGCGTATCGACCAGCTGACACGTCTTGAGAATTTGTGCAACGAGAACTCCGAGGGTCTAGAGGCTGCAATGAGCAGTGATTTCAAGACCGCCAGCCAGGAAAAAGTCTTCGAGATCATGGCTCCCGTGGGGACCGCAGCTTTCGCGAAAGCTGAGTTGAAAGAGTGGATGAAGCCCGTAGATGTAGTCGTTCCCAAGGCTCTTCGGGAAAGCGGACACACCGCCAAAGTCTATCGAGAGCCGTATGGCGTCGCCCTGGTAATCGGACCTTTCAACGGGCCATTGACGCTGCTCTTCGATCCTGCGGTCCAGGTCATTGCGGCAGGCAATCCGTGCATCCTTAAACTCTCTGAAGGGTTGCCCGCCACGAGTAAGCTCCTGTTGGATCTTATACCGAAATATTTCGATCCTCGGGCCGTCACTGCCGTCTCGGGAAGCAAAGAAGAAGTTGCGGAACTTCTCAAGCTCCCGTTTGACTTCATCTTTTTCACCGGCAGCGTCAAGGTGGGCAAGATCGTCATGGAGGCGGCTGCAAAGAACCTGACTCCTATTCTTCTGGAGCTTGGCGGACAGAATCCTGCTTTCGTTGATCCGACCGCAAACATCCCGGATGCGGCCAAGAAAATTGTCTGGGGCGCAACAGCCTGGGGTGGGCAGTGGTGCACCTCTCCCGGGTACGCCTATGTGCACGAATCGATTGCTGAGGAGTTTGTAAGAGAATCCAAGAAGGCCGTGATCGCGTTGTACGGAACCGACCCGAAGAGCAGGTCCGACGACTATTCACGCATCATCAGCCCGAAAGCCGTTGACCGGTTCGTATCCCTAATTGATCAGAGCAAGGTTGTGGCCGGAGGTTCTGCCGACCGCGAAGCGCGCTACCTCGATCCCACGATCTTGTATCCGGTCACGTGGGACGACCCGATCATGGAGGACGAAATCTTCGGGCCGATTCTCCCAATCCTTACGTATAAAGACATGGATGCGGCCATTCGTGAGGTGAAGAAGCATCCAAAACCCCTTTCCGGTTTTCTTTTCAGCCGTGACCAGAAGGCGATCGACCACTTCCTCTCGAGCTTGTCCTTCGGCGGTGGCGCGATCAACCAAGTGAACATTCATCTGTTCATTGAAACCATGCCTTTCGGAGGCGTCGGATTCTCGGGCATCGGCCACTACTACGGTAAGGCCGGTTTTGACGCTCTCACGCACGCGAAATCGGTTCTCATCTCGCCGCCTGACGTGGCAATCGAACATTTGTTCCCGCCCTACACGGAGGAAAAGGTCAAGGCGCTCAGCCAGTGGTTTGAATACTAGGCCACTAAGACCACAATCGCCGACCACGGACTATATGAAAGCGAGAGAGGTAGGGAATGGTTTTAGCAGGAATCAAAGTACCCGACACAGTTCTGGTTCGCGATGCGATTGACTTGTCACGGAGCGCGTCAGAGCCATTTCTCTTCAACCATGCGATGCGCTCCTGGCTATTCGGCGTATTGCTTTCAGAAAGCGCTGAACGTGCTCCGGATGCCGAGTTGTTGGCAGTAGCCACGATTCTGCATGATCTGGGCTTGACTGACGGCTATACGGCGGAAAATCGTTTCGAGGTGGATGGCGCCAATGCGGCGCGCTCGTTTCTGAAGGGGCGAGGCATCTCGACGCAGCAGATGCAAGTTGTTTGGGATGCCATCGCGCTTCATACCACACGATCTATCGCTCTTCACAAAGAGCCCGAAGTGGCTATGACCCATTCGGGAATAACGGCGGATGTTCTGGGGGCAGGCCTCGATCGAATTCCGCAGGACAAACAAGGCGCGATCCTAGCCGAATTTCCGCGCCTGGCACTTAAAAACGGACTCAAAGAGTGCCTTTGCAACATCGCTCGTCGGAAGCCGGAGTCCACCTTTGACAACATCGTTCGGGATTTCGGCGTTCGATATGTCGAGGGTTACACATCCCCCAACTTTGCCGATGTCGTCGCGAATGCACCATTTTCCGAATAGACGACCTCCCGATCATCGAATTGCGCACACGTATCACCTTCCCCGACCCTAACCGGATCCGCGAACTCGCCCGCCGGGGTGGCGCCCTGGCCACCGTCGAAGCCGAGGAGCAGCTTGACCGGGAAATCGAGAATGGCCGGGGTGGACTCTACCTTGGGCCTGATGCGGGAGAGACGAAATAACCCGCAAAAGAAAACCGCGTTCAGTTGCGGTGATTTTCCTTTATATGCGCACAGGTATGCTGTCGCTCCTCCATCTGCACAGAAGAGGATCACCTGTTCCATTCAAAGCCTTGGCTTCGTGTCTTTCATCAGATGTGCCAGATAGTCGGTTGGCGTGAGCACCGTGACTCCTTCTCTAATTTCCTGCGGAAAATGTCTAAGATTGCCAGTCACGAGCCATGCGCCGGCATAGTGCGCCAGTGCAAGGAACGGCATGTCTTTCGGGTCGGGCCCAGCATGGGGCCAGCGAACGGGATCGGAAAGGTACATGCTCTCTTCGATCAGGAACTCCAACCAAAGCGGAGGAAACCCAAACCGGTGAAACTTGGGACGTCTTGCGATGGCCCGGTATTCTTCGACGATCAAAGGGCTGGTGACCAACTGCACCTGGCCGTCCAGGACCCAATCCATGACGAGCTTCGCCGGGGCGCCCTCGGCCCTTATACCGGCGGACACAATTATGTTTGTGTCCAGGACGGCGAGCCTCACCTCGTCTTCCGGCGTTTGCGAAGCCTGCGGAGCTGCTTGATCTCCTGCTCAATCTCCTCGTCGTTCATCTCGTCCGAACCAGACGCCTTGGCATGGACCCAGCTCTCGCGCAGGCTCGCCTTCGCCATCGCCCTGCGCAATTCCCGGTCTTCCATGACGACATCTCCGAGCACCGGAACAAGAAAGTAAGCCGGTCCCTGTTGACCAGACAGCAATATGGTCTCTCCCTGCGGAACAGCCTCCAGGGCCTTTGAGCCACGAGTCCGAAACTCTCGAAGCGAAATTTGACGCATAGTGACCTCCCGAGCATTGTAGCCGAAACGGCTACGGGGGAAAATTCATGTCACGACGAGTCGCGAAGCGCCTGTTCCGGCTACTCGTGGTTACGCTCGCGGCGGTAGGGTCGTAGATTGGTGGGCGATGACAGCCCAAGGCTTCTAAAGAGCTTGCGTGAGAGCTCGTAAAGCAATGTGCCGTCCCTCCGGGACTCGCCTCTTACTCCTTACCCTACCCGGCACTGCCGTGCCGGGCTATAGGTTGTTCCGTCCCTACGGGACTGGATTGTTGCGGCCAGTAAGTGACACTGCCATTACGCCACCGACATACATTTTTTTCATCCTCTAGCTTTTCTTATGAACCCCTGGGTTGAAGGGGCAACGAACAAGTCTCGTAGAGCCTGCCCTGAGCTTGTCGACGGCAGTGCCGGGCAGGGTAAGGAGTAGGAGGCGAGTCCCAGAGGGACGGCACAGCCCGATTGAGGCCGTGCCCTTCCGAGGACCAAGTTCTCACGCAGACTCTAAAGCCCTCAAATTCTGCCGAAGCGTTTAAGCGGGTTTGATAACCCGCTCCCCCGGACTGAAGTCCGGGGGAGCACCAAGCGGCTGTTGTGCCGTAAGCCAATTCGAGATGACCTCGGGTCATGTACGGGCCTGGGCCCGTGCCTTTCAACGACGGATATACGGTCGCTTCTATGGATATGTCAACCGAGTACGAAGTAATTCCGCTCACCAGCGAGGGACTGAAGGGGCGCTGCATTGCGAAAAAGTCAGAGGCGAAGAGTCGTGGTATCCCACATCTCGCAAAAACGAGCGAGATATGGGGCACCCGGGGTCCTTTTTGAGGGCGATGAAAAAAAGCCCTCAGGGGCTAAAGCCCAACGTTTTCGCAATCGTTTTACGGCCCGACTAAAAGTCGTGCCCTGATACAAAGCCCAGTTCTCATGCAGACGCTAATGCGTGGTGATGCCCGGGTTCAACCAAGATGTGGAGAAGTAAGGCAGAATCAGGCAGGCAGCTTTTTCAATATGTCCCGTGCGCTGCGAAACCACGGCCGTTCACGGCGGCGCAGGTAGGCAGGCATGCTTGGTTTCTTGTCGAGCACTTTCTGCGCCCATTCGCGGGCTTCCGCGGTGCGCCCCTGGGCAGCCAGCATGGCGGCGAAGTTCAAGTATGTCTCCGATGATGTCGATGCGCCAGTTGCCTGGCGGAAGAGGGCCTCTGCTTTCTGTTTTTGACCGGTTTGTGCGTAGGCCTGAGCGAGCAGTCCGGCCGCGCGATGAAAATCGTAGTCGGGTTCTTTCGCGACCACTCGTTCCAAATCAGGCAGGGCGGCGGCGGCATCCCCTAGCAGGAGGGCACAAACACCACGCCGGTAAAAGGGATCGAGCGTATCAGCGCGGGCAGCGATGGCCTTGTCGAACGCGACTCGTGCCGGTTGGAGCCTGCCGTCATCCATGTAGAGATCACCGAGTTCCTCGTAGTTCCCCGACGATGGGTTGTCTCGCACCATGGTCTCGAGCTCATGAATGCGCTTGCGACGGGGGAATACCTTGAATGATTGGCCGAGCAGTCCGGCGTCGGGAATTACTTCGATGAGAATATAAATGGCTGCGCCGAGGGGACCGAGAAAGAGGATGATGAAGATCCAATACATGTCCGGCCGTCGCCGGATGAAGTGGACGATTGCGAAGATCTGGAGCAGTAAGCCCCATGGGTATAGAAGATGGCTCAGAAATCCCATGCTTTATTAAGACTCTGTCAAGGTTAACATTTTGCGGGATTGGGCCGGATAACGCTCGCGTGGCGGGGAGTGGGTTACGGTCCTACTTAGAATCCTACGGCGTGGTCTGAAGAACTACCTCGGCATGGGACGGCGCTTGTAGCGTGACGGTATAGCAAGGCATTCGGTCCGCCCATGCTCTGTTCATGCTCTTCCGGTCCTCGCTTCCTGAAGGCGTGCTCTGGCTTTCGTGACCGCGCCCTGCAGACGGTCCACCTCCCGGGCAAGGACGTCCTTCCCTTCCCGGGTGAGGGTAAAAAAACGCCGATCATCTTCCTTTTGCCGACGCAGCCCTGCGCGTCGAAGAAGAAGCCGGGGCATCTGCGACCAATCCGGCGTTGATTAACTTCTTCAGGTTGTCGTACAACGTACCTGGCCCCAAGCGGTAATGAACATTCGAATTGCGCGCGACTTCTTTGATGATTTCGTGGCCGTGCAAATGTCCCCCCCGCGAGCGCAAGGAGGATGTGCGGGGTTGCGGCGGAGAGCGGCGGATTTTGGCAGCCTGCGCTAAGATATCGCATTCCGCCTGTATCGGATCCCGACTAGCCCGTCAATAGTTTTTTGAACGGAGGAGAAGGCAGCTTTAAAGGTGATGAAACGTTCGGATGTGCATGCATTCTTCTATTGCGAGCAGTGCGACGGTAATAATCTGTAGAGCAATCTGCGCTCGTTCCAATCGGACTTCGCGAGCCGTCCTTGTTCTTTGACGCCATTGCGAGGCCGGCCGGTTCCGCAAACGTCTCCCTCTCATAACAAACGCCGAACTAATGCCCACTCCGATGAGCGCCAATCCGATCATGGGGACGCGAATCGAGTCTCTATGAAATCGGTCCCAGAACGTACCTACCTGACTGGCCGCGACAAGAGCAGTTGCCCCAAGTAACAGACGAAGTGCACCGAGACCGACAAAGAAGGTGCAGACACTCTGCAAAACAGCAAAGAAGAAACTCATCCAGGCAATCGCGCTGACAGATAGCAGCTTCTTAACGGGGCTCAGGAACGATGAAATGCCTTCGGATTTAAACAGATTCGCGGCAGTTATCAATCGCGTTGTTCCCCTTCTTTCTGGCCAACCGGCTGGGGCTGGCTCATGAAGTTCAGGGGACTCACCAAACTCCACAGGAAATCGGCGATCTGGGGTATTCCTCGGATTGCTGGACATGCAAACAATTAGATTCGCCGACTGCGTTGTGGTTCCGGTTAATCGAATGTTCGGAGCCATATATCGCGCACAGAGATCTTGCAGGGCTGGCTCTCAATCTCGAAGCCGATCAGGCCAGGCTGATTATTGACGGAGTCTTTATTGTCATCAATGAAGACCGCCATGAGCTGACCATTCATGATGTGCATCATAACGCCGCCGCGCGCAATGACCTCGTAATCGTTCCACTCGTTTACTTTGACGTACCCACCCAGGGCGCGCTTGTCACCGATATTTGCAACCAGCCGGTTGGTCTGCCCGGGGAGCGCCTGGGTTACCTGGCCGCGATAGGCAAGGATGCCCTGCATGGTGTTTTCGGAATACCATTGGCCGGTGTAGTCCGCAGCCTGTACACGGACAGGAAACCAGAAGTCGGCCTGGGGACCGGTCATCATAAACTTCAGGTCATAGGGAGGCAGTCCGGCGGGCTGCGGCCGGGTCCAGGGTACGCCAGTGACGCTGCGGTATTGAATGCCGCCACCTCCGCCCTTTTCGATTTTCATTTGCAGCTTCAGGTCGAAATCACGGGCTTTTTCGGCGCGATACACGATGTAGTTGTTGCCCTTTGGCTTACCCTCGAACGTTTCGCCTACCATGATGCCGTCCTGGACGCGCCAGATGTTGGGATCTGCGTCCCATCCGGTAAAGCTCTTACCGTCGAAGATCTGCTTGTAGCCCGTGTGCTCGTCGATGTCATAGGGCGCGGGATCATGGAATTTAGGCATACCGGGCAGTTTCTCCCCGTGGGGCCCTGTCTGTGGCGCTTGCACGGGCGGGGACTCGAGCGCCGGCGGAACGGATTGGGCGGTGAGGGCGGCCGGGGGAGCCAGGAACAAGAGCCCTAGCGCAACTGCCGCTAAAGACAGTAGACGAACGAAGCGTGAGTTGGGACGATATGATTCGGACATGGGAGCTTCCTGCCTTGCGATATAGAAGATACAGCAGTAAAAGGAGTGTAGCCGGGATTTTGAGTTTCTAGCGATGGTCGTTCCGGTCTTGGGCCACAGACGACGGCTTACGCTAGCGCTTTTGTTGGTGGCTGGGTGCACGTTGCTCAACAGACCTGGCTTTGCTCAAGTCGGCAAGCTTTCGTCGAATCCGGCCGGGGCAAAAGCAGGCTCCGCGCACAAGCCGCAGGGTGCGGCTGCACGGTTGAGCGCGATCGTCGCGTCCGGTCGCCTGGCGGATCTTCGCTGGCCGGACTTCTCCAACTACCGACCGCAACTGACCAGCTTTTACCGCCCTTTTGGATTCGAGCCGGCCTGGGTGCGCGATGGCCAGCCTACGGCGCAAGCGGTTGCGCTGGTGGAGATTTTGCAGGATGCGGATCGGGAGGGCCTCCGCGCTGAGGATTACGACGCCTCGCGCTGGGCGGATCGGCTGGCATTGGTGCGGGGTCCGTATGGCGAACTTGTGGAAGCGCCCTTCGATGCTGCTCTCACGATCTGCGTGATGCGTTATCTTTCCGATCTGCACCTGGGAAGAATTAACCCGCAGCATCTGGGTTTCGAGTTTGATGTGTCGCAAAAGAAACTCGATCTGCCCGAATTCGTCCGCCAGGAGCTGGTCAACGGTTCCGATCTGCGCGCGGAGGTGGCGGGGATTGCGCCGTCTTTCCCTGGTTACGGTCGGTTGCGCGACGCCCTGCAGCACTACGTCGAACTCGAGAAAAGCGACGATGGTGAGAAATTGCCTGACCCTGGACAAGTCGCTCCAGGGGGGCAGTACGCGAGCATCGCTCCGCTGACCAGGCGTTTGCGTTTGCTAGGCGACTTGGCAGAGAACGCTTCGGTTTCGCCTGACTCGAAGATCTATGAAGGAGCACTGGTGTACGCAGTGAAACATTTTCAAGAGCGTCATGGTATGACTCCAGACGGGATGCTTGATTCCGAAACCGTTGCTGAGATGAATGTGCCGCTAAGCGACCGCGTGGAGCAGATTCGGATGTCGCTGGAACGATACCGCTGGCTACCTTACGAGTTCAAAGAGCCGCCCATTGTCGTAAATATTCCGGAATTCCGCCTGTACGGCTTCAAGGAGGGAAATCAACCTGGCCTCACCATGAACGTGAACGTGGGCGAGCAGTATGATTTTCAAACTCCCGTATTTGAAGATTCCATCCGGTATATCGTTTTTCGTCCCTATTGGTACCCTCCACGAGGCATATTGCACAGTGAAATCCTTCCTCCCCTCAAGGAGGATCCCTCGCTCGAAAACAATGACCTGGAACTGGTGAGCGCGAGCGGGAAAGTCATCGACAGGGGGAACGTTACGTCTGCGATGTTGCAGCAGGTGCGATCAGGGAACTTGACGGTGCGGCAGCCTCCCGGCGAGGATAATGCGCTGGGTCTGGTCAAATTTGTCTTTCCCAATAGATACAACGTATATATCCACGACACGCCGGTGAGTGTGCACATGTTCTCTGATACCGAACGGACGTTCAGCCATGGCTGCATCCATGTGCAGGAACCAGCCAAGCTGGCTGCGTGGCTGCTGCGCAACACGCCCGGATGGGATCTGGAGCGAGTTGAGTACGCCATGCATAAGGGGGGAAATAACGTGCGCGTCAATCTTGCTTCACCAGTTCCGGTGTTGATCGTTTACGACACCGCTGTGGCGGAAGAGAACGGAGAAATCCACTTCTTTCAGGATATTTATGGACGCGATGCGGTGCTTAAGAAGGAGCTAGCTAAGGCCTACACGCATTTCAGATGAGTGCTTAACGCTTGATTTCGATGGGGGTGCCGTCTGCCACGGCTCGCCAAATTTCGTCCATCTCCGCATTGCTCACGGCGATACAGCCATCTGTCCAATCGCCTGCCTTCCTGCCAGGACCCTGGTAGTCGTTGGGTTGGCCATGGATGAACAGATCCCCGCCGGGTGGCACACCCAGTTTTCTTGCGCGTGCCACATCCTCCGGATTGGGATAAGAGATGTGGATGGACTTGTAGTAGTCGCTTTGGGGGTTATGCCAATCCAGGACATACTTGCCTTCAGGCGTTTTGCGGTCGCCTTCCCTGATCTTGCGGCCGACCGGATGGCCTCCGAGCGATACGCGGTAGGCTTTCAGTGCCTTGCCGCTGTTGAGCAGTAAGAGCTTCCTTTTCGCTTTAAGCACAAGCACCTTGTCGGCCGTAGCAGACGCTGGTAAGGGACGCGCCGTTGCTACAGGCACTTGCATGGACAAAGTCGAGAGGCTAAAAAGTGCGGCACAGGCCAGCTTTTTGATGGTCACCGGCACATACTATCGTCGGCATGCAACCTGGGCAAGTAGCACAGGCCGTTATCGATGTCGACGGTTTTTGATCGAAACGGGGCGGCTCAGGTCGCGTAAGGAACAAGTCTGCTTTCCGTCTGAGGTTCAAGGGTGAGATTTGCGTATCCCACCCTTCGCAAAGAACGCGAAGGATGGGGCACCCGTCGATAGGTGGAGGGGGTAGAGAGGGCTGCGGAAAAAGTCGTTGTTGAGCTAGAAAAGCGTACTTCGGGGCTAATGCTCGCTGCGGCGAGGTAGCCCGACTTATTCTCAGTCGTTTACGGCACGACTAAAGTCGTTCCCTGATACAAAACAGAGTTTTTCCGCAGCCTGTTCTACCCTTATCTTGCTACCGGGAAGTGGTCGAATCGACAACGAAGCAAGCCCCAATTTGGGCTTCGATTCTTTGTCTATCGATTGCATTACAAAACTATGACATGGGAAACGGAGCAAACAGGCGTTGAATCGGAGTTGTGAATAGACCCCAGGCACTGGTTGCGATCGAAAATCGGACAGCCACTAGCGATTCGTCGCCGGTGAAATTAAAGCTTAAGGCGCATGCGCTCTCACGCGATGCACAAAGGTCATCAGTCAATTGGGTGGTGCTTGGCTTCATGCTCTTGTTCCACCTTGGAGCCATCGCAGCGTTGTTCTTTTTCAGCTGGTCCGCGCTGGCCGTCGCGGTGGTGCTTCATGTCATCGCCATCAATGCCGGGATCGGCATGGGTTATCATCGCCTGCTTACGCACCGAGGCTACCAGGTTGCGAAGTGGTTGGAATATATTTTGGCGGTATGCGCTACGCTGAGCCTGGAAGGTGGACCAGTGGTTTGGGTCGCCACCCATCGGGTTCACCATCAGCTCACCGACCAGACGGGCGATCCACATACTCCCCGCGAAGGCGGATGGTGGTCACATGCCGGGTGGGTGATCTATGGTGCAGGCGCAAACGAACAACCGCTCCTGCTCGCCAAGTATGCTCCCGATGTTATAAAGGACAGCTTCTATCGCTGGCTGAACCGGTTTCACTGGGTTCCGCTCACCCTGCTTGCGTTTGCCTTGTTGGCGATGGGAGGGTGGCCGATGGTTCTCTGGGGTATTTTCTTACGAGTGACGCTGGGCCTGCACGCTACCTGGCTGGTCAACTCGGCGACCCACATGTGGGGATCCCGGCGCTTCGCCACCCGCGATGACTCGCGGAACAATTGGTGGGTCGCTCTGCTGAGCGGCGGTGAAGGCTGGCACAACAATCACCACGCCCACCCGGTTTCGGCCCGGCATGGCCTGGTCTGGTATGAGTTTGATGTCAACTACTATGGCATCTGGATGATGGGCCGGCTGGGTTTGGCGAGAAGAATCAACACCGAACATTGGCCGCCTAAGGGAACTAGAGTTCCTTGAGGCGGGCGATAAGAATAAGCGGGTGAATGGGCTTGGCAATCAACTCAAACTCAAACCCCTGGTGTTGGGCAGCACGAAGGATTTCCGTGATGCCGGCTTGCCCCGAGAAGAGCAGGATCCTTGCTGCGGGATACATTTTTCGGATCGCGATGGCGAGATCGACGCCATTCATCCTGGGCATCAGGATATCGGAAAGAAGATAGTCGGGCTGTACGATACCGGCTACTTGCAAGGCGCTCCAGCCATCGTAGGCGATGGCAGCCTGGAAACCCGATGCTTCAAGAATCTCAGCCATCGTCTCGGCAATAATCCTTTCATCGTCCACTACCAGGATCCGTGGACGCCGTGCCCTGGGCTCTTTAGAACCACTGCTCAGCGACAATGAGCCAATCGAATTCCGACCGACGCTGTCTGAAAGGTGGACGGAATCTACTTGCTTTTGCAGCATAGATCTACGCACTCTCCTTGCCGGCCGGAGTGCTAAAGGGAACGAACAAGCTCACAGCGGTACCACTCTTGGTCGGTTCGGTGTTGCTCGCGACTGAGATCTGGCCTCCGCGCTTTTCGATAAGTTGCTTCGTCACCCACAGGCCAATGCCGGTTCCAAGATCGCCTTTGGTGGTGAAGAAGGGCTCGAAGATCCTCCCCAAATGCTCAGGCTTGATCCCGGTTCCACTGTCATGAATGACGACCTGGATCCCGTCTCCTACAGAACTGATGAGTGTCCGAATGGACAGGTGAAGCGATCCTCCGTTGGGCATCGCATCGACCGCGTTGGCGATGAGATTGGAAAAAATCTGGATGAACTCCCCTCTGCTCACCAGAATTTTTTGCAGATCGTTGAAGTGCGTGTTCACGGAAATTTCATAAGCGAGTAGTTTTGAGCGATAAATCGTGAGCACATTCTCGATCAATTCGTGAAGAAAAACCTCGCTAGGCAAGCCTGCGTCACGATAGTAGCCCAGCGTCTGCCTCGCGATGTGGGAGACCCGCTCTAACTCCTCCTCTGCCCTCTTCAGGTGCTGGTAGGCTTTGCCGGAAGGCGGGGAATTCTGGCGCGCCAGAAAGATCAGGTTCATCACGGCTTCGAGAGGATTGTTGATCTCGTGGGCTACTGCTGCTGCCATTCGACCTGTGGCTGCGATTTTCTCGGATTGGACCAGAAGGCGCTCAATCCGTCTGCGGTCGGAGATATCGCGGGCGATCTTCGAGGCACCAATCACGCGGCCGGACTCGTCCCTGATGGGCGAGATGGTCACCGACAGTTCGATGGTTGAGCCATCCTTCCTGGTCCGCCGGGTCTCAAAATGATCGACACGCTCGCCCGCCCGAAGCCTGGTCAGAATCGCGGTCTCTTCATAGTGGAGCTCGACAGGTATGAGGCGAAGAATCGGTTGACCGACCATTTCCTCAGCGGTGTAACCAAACATTCGGCGCGCGCCGTCATTCCAACTGCTAATGATGCCATTCAGGTCTTTGCTGATAATTGCATCGTCTGCGGAATCGACGACCGCCGCGAGTCGAAATCGGCTTTCATCGGTCTTCTTACGATCGGAAATATCGCGCGCGAACTTGAAGCCCCCGATCACGCGGCCGGTGTCATCTTTCACCGGCGAGATGGTCACGGAAACAGGAAACCGTTCTCCGTTTTTCCTCATCCGGATTGTTTCGTGACGGTCGATTCGTTCGCCCGCTCTCAACTTGGTGAGGATATGGTCTTCTTCCTGATGCAGTTCGGGCGGAATGAGGCGCAGAATGGACTGCCCGAGAATCTCCTTCGCCGTGTATCCGAAGGTACGTTCGGCCGCCTCGTTCCAACTGGTAATGATTCCGTTTAAATCTTTGCTGATAATTGGGTCGTCGGACGAGGCAATAATAGCTGACAGGTAAGACCGCGGATCGAGAATTCCCGTGCGCATCTCAGTGGGCGCTTCGGGGACTGGACGTTTGCGTGCATGGGGCAAGATGATGACTCCAATTTGGAACGGGTTCCCGAGTAGAGCACTCCCTTTGAAAAGAGAAAGCGGTTGTCTGTTTGATGGCTATCGACGATTCAAAGGTTTTATGGTGAAAAATTATTTCGCAGAAAGCGAAAGGGTAAGACTTGACTATCCCACCCTTGGCAAAGAGCGCGAGGAATGGGAGCGGATACCGCGGGAAGAACAGTTGTTTTACCCGCGGTAGCCGCATGGGGCGCCCGTCGATTCGTGGCTGGAATAGGGCCCCAAAGTCCGGTACTACGAATCGCTCCTGCATTTGGCGACAATCAGGGTGATGTCGTCGTGCTGCTCCTCAGGGCTGAATCGCTGGACGTCGGCAACGATCGCGGCGACGATTGACTGCGCGGCCTGTTCGCGGTGCCGCCTCAAGGATTCGGCCAGGCGCTGGTCTCCGAATTCTTCTTGCGTCTCATTGCAGGATTCAGTGACCCCATCGGTGTAGAGCGCGAGGATGTCGCCGGGCTGGAGTTGGCATTCCACCACCGGGCTGGTCCACTCTTTAAACAGACCAAGGACTGTGCCCGTGGAGTGGAGCCATTCCACGGTGTCATCCCGGCGGAGTAGCAGGCCCGACAAGTGCCCGCAATTTATATAGTGCAAGCGTTGCGAGCCGTCGTCGTATTCGGTAAAGAAGACGGTGGCATAAGCGCTGTCTGCCGTATTCTCATAAAAGAGGCGGTTCACAGATTGCAGGAAGCGCTGGGGCTGCTCGCGGGCAAGGGCAAACTGACTGCGCAGATTGGCCTGCAGGTTGGCCATTAAGAGCGCGGCAGCAATTCCCTTGCCGGAGATGTCGCCGATAAACAGTCCGACCCGTCCTTCTCCGAGAGAAAAGAAATCGTAATAGTCGCCCCCGACATGGCGTGCCTGGATACAGACTCCCGCGTAGTCCAGGCTTCTCAGGGCGGGAAAAGTCTGCGGGAAGAGCCTGGCCTGTACCTGTTTCGCAATCTCCAACTCCTGGCTGGTGCGGCGCTCGAATTCCAATTTCTCAGCCGTCGATCGGCGCTGGCGCTCGATTTCGCGGCTCATCTCGTCGGAGCCGATCAGATCAAAAGAGTTCCCATCGAGGTCGGAAAAAGCGGCAAACGTTCCACCCCATAACTGCGGCTGCGGAGGGTGATGGAAACGTACTCCACGGCTGCGCCACAGCTCGTAAGTGGCATAGATGTCTTCGGCGATGAAAGCAATCTGCGTATTCCTGCCAATGAGTTTGTAGTTCTCCGAGCCGCGTTTGGGAGCAATCACCGCCAGAATAGTACTGCCATCCGGAGGCGCGATGGCCACCCAACGGTCAAACTCGAAACGGCCATCGGCCACTACGCTGAATCCAAGCTGATCGACATAGAACTTCAGGCATTGGTCGTGATCGCGTACGAAGACGTTCGACTTGAAAATACGCAGATAAGGAGTTTGTTGGCCCGGGCTGGACGTGGCACGCTCCGTGTCTGCCCGCTCGAACCCTCGCGGAGTGTCGCCCCTGGAAATTTCAGATTCCGAGCTCAAATCGATCTCCTTCCCGGCGTATGCACTAAGGCGCGCTGCGGGTCTGAACCATCGGCACCAAATTAGTATTTCATTGTTGGGTACCGGTCCAGGACGTTAACTCGTTCAAGGTAAAGTCTTTCATAAGGGTTAGGCGGTACCCGGGAGGCTCCTGGCCGAGATGCCAGAGTGGTCGGCGTAATTTTTACTGAGTGGTTATTGCCACCCGGTTCTCGAGCATCCATGATCATCGGCATATGGTGGTGTGCCTGAATCGGATGCTCAAACAGCGTGGCCTGCTTGCGACGGCCGGCGCTGGTTTCATCATGTGCAGTTTTGTAGCCGGGCTTGGACAAAGCGCCGCTGCCCCCACCCCCATTCTGGTTGAGCTCTTTACTTCAGAGGGTTGCTCGTCGTGCCCACCTGCCGATGCTCTTTTGCAGAAGATGGATGCGTTCCAACCGGTTCCGGGCGCGCAACTGATCGTGATGAGTGAGCATGTGGATTATTGGGATCAAGAGGGCTGGAAGGATCAGTACTCCTCTGCTGAGTTAACGAATCGGCAAAAATCCTACGTGAGCGAACTTGGTCTGGCAACCGCCTACACTCCGCAGATCATTGTGGACGGCAGCGCTGAATTGCACGCAAACGATCCCCAACAGGTTCACTCGGCATTTGAGAAGGCGCTTAAGGATGAAAAAATTCCGACCAGCCTCGATTCTGTGAATTTTGAAGGACCTCAGGAGGCAGCAGTGGTGCACGGCCACCTGCACGTGGACGCAGGATCGGAAAACCATAACGCGGATATTTACATTGCCGTTGCTCTCAACCATGCCGAGTCCCAGGTACTGCGTGGCGAAAACCAGGGGCTGAAACTGACCCACGTTGCAGTCGTTCAAGAGCTGGTCAAGGTGGGTAAGGTGCAGAAGAAAGGCAGCTTTTCTCAGGATTTCCAGGTGAAGCTCAAGCGAGGTACTAAACCTGGCGAAGTTCGGATCATAGCTTTTGTTCAGGAACCAGGTTCAGGGAAGGTCGTGGGAGCGGCATCCGTTCTCGAAAACCAAGGGGGCACCGGGATCGCAAGCCGCTGAGTGCAGGTGACCGGCGATCGCCGGTTGCTGTTCGCGTATAAGAAAAAACGTTAGCGGAAAGGCAGCTGTCGCAATACGGCAAGGCTAGAACAGACTCTAATTAGACAATCGATTGTCTTATATGAGAAATAACTTGGAGGCAACACAATGACGTTAAGACGCTTGTTACTTATCTTCCCGGTCCTGCTGTGCGGCGTGGCTGGAGTTACAGGATACGCACAGAGCACGAACGCAGGCGACATCCGTGGAACGGTGACTGATCCGACCGGCGCGTTGATCCCAGGCGTGACCGTAACCGTACTCAACATCGATACCGGGGTAACGAAGGATTTCGTCACCAATGATTCAGGCCTGTACGACACCTCTTCCATCGTGGCGGGCAATTACAAGGTGACCTTCAAGAGCAGCGGTTTTGAAACCGTGATTCGCGGGCCGATTACCGTCGAGGTCGGATTTACCACCGTCAATGGCCAGTTGAGTGTCGGTTCTACCAACGAAGTGGTCGCAGTGACCACGGATGTTCCGCTGCTGAATACTGAATCCGGCGATCAGACCAGCACATTGAGTTCGAAGGATATGGCGCAGTTGCCAAACGTTGGTGGCTCGAACGGGCCGGACTGGCAGAACTTCATGATCCTGCTGCCCGGAGCTGCGGGCACTCCGATGTCGAACTCGGGATCGGCGAACCCCGGGATGTCGGTCTCTACCAACGGCAACCTTCCTTTCAGCAATGTTCTTGCTGATGGAGCATCGACGACATTGCCCAGCAGCCAGAACGCTAATCCTGCAGCCTTCGAAGATGTGGACGAGCTGCAGGTCTCACTATCTTCGTTCTCCGCACAATATGGTGTGGGCGGACTGATCATCAACCAGGTCACCAAGGGCGGCAGTGCAAAGTATCACGGATCTGCATACGAATATTTTCAGAACGATGCTTTGAACGCTGCCAACTTCGGCTTCGGAAACAAGGTACCCGTGTCTCGTCTTCGCTACGACGACTTTGGTGGAACCATCAGTGGCCCTATCCTGAAGAAGAAGATGTTCTTTTTCTTCGGCTATGACCAGATTGTCAACAACGGCGTTCAAGCGGGCTTCAATACCGTGCCGACAGCCGCGAATATGGCGGGCATCTTTGGCAGTGACTTGCTCTACGATCCGACTACACAGACGTATGCGACGGATGGGGCGGGCAATACCTACCCCGTGAGAAAGAGCTTCCTTTCAGAATATGGGGTGAACCAGGTTCCTCAGAGCCTTATGGACCCGGTGGCGCTGAAATACCAGCAGTACTATCCAACAGATTCCAACCATATTCCTTATGGTCACTTTGTGCCTGCCGCTGTGGATCCAGCGAGTGGCGTGGCGAAAAATAACTTTTACTCCGCGTATGCGATTCCCAGACCGTGGAAGCGATTCTTTGGGCGATTGGACTACGACATCACACCGAACAATCGCCTGACCGTGTCCGATACCCAGGGCAATGAATTAGAAAACGGCGATAACTCGATCGTCGCCTGCCCCATTGCTTGCCAGTTGGGAGACGTGGACAACAACAACGCGCAGATTACGGATGTATGGAACATTAGTCCACACACGATTAACGAAGCACGCATGGGTTACACCGACCAGTTGAACTTCTTTTCCGATGCGGCCTCGGGT
Organism: uncultured Acidobacteriaceae bacterium; assembly: GCA_963826875.1. Taxonomy (GTDB): domain Bacteria; phylum Acidobacteriota; class Terriglobia; order Terriglobales; family Acidobacteriaceae; genus PALSA-350. The sequence continues at coordinate 19,300 of CAWGYP010000021.1, forward strand.
AAGGGTGTACCCAGTTCGCTCGGCTGGCAGTTCGCCAAGGCAGACGTGCTGCCGGCGGTGAACTACACTCGCAACAATCCTTATGGGCAGCCTGTGAATGGGAATTTTCTTGCCCCCGGAACCAACGCACAATACAAGGAATTTGTCTTCGACCCGTCGGATGTGGTGACCATGATCCGCGGCAAACACGTGCTTCACTTCGGCGGTGAATTCGCAATCTACCGGGACGATGCTACTCCCTGGGGCAACCTCAATTCAGGGAGCTTTCAGTTCTCAGGCGTATACACGGAACAGTGGACACTTCAGCCGAACGCCCAGGGCGTTCTGATCGGTACCGCCAACAGCTCTTCTACGGGTGAAGAATACGCAGATTTCCTGCTGGGCGCTGCCAATCAGTGGAACGCGGCGGTCACTCCTGAATCGGGCGCACGTTTGAAGAAGCCGCAAGTGTTCGTTCAGGATGATTGGAAACTTCGTCCCAATCTCACCTTGAATCTTGGCCTGCGCTATGAAATCAGCCATGGTTTTAACGAAGTAAAGAACAACATGGCCAGCTTCGACCCAACCGTGATCAACCCCGCCACCGGAACCCTGGGAGCGTATTGGTTTGGCGAAACTCATGCCAACGGACGGAACGCCCTGCAGGCAAATGTCTATAGCACGGTTCTTCCCCGCGTTGGATTTTCCTTGCTGGAAAACCCGGCTACTACAGTGCGAGGAGGCTTTGGCGTGTACTCATATAACTTCAGCCTGGACAACTACGGGGCGGGAATGGGCGCCGCGGTTTCGTCTGCGGGCGGTCTCACCGACAACGTTGGCATTGTCCCGGTCACGCAGTTCGGCGGGCCCGGTACGGCGTTGGTCAGAAATCCAGCCGGTGGCTACAACGCCGGAGCCGCACTCCCCTACACCGCTGCGTCCACAGACCCGACACGCTTCAACGGGCAAAGTGGAGGGGCGCTGATTTATAACCCGTACCACACCCCCATCCCGAAAATCTATCAATGGAACTTCGGGGTGGAGCGGCAGTTAGGGACCGATTACGTGGCCACACTTACCTATGTGGGCAGTCACGGTTTCAATCTCACCTTTCCGACTGACATCAACGCGGTACCGGAAAACGAGGCAACGTCGGCGAGCGATAACCAGTTCCGTCCGTATCCGATTTATCCCGGCCCCATTGGGGCCAGCGGCAATAGCAGCGCCCCGGTGCACAACGGGATTTCCAACTACAACTCCCTGCAGGCATCGATCACGAAACGCTTTACGCACGGGCTCAGCATGAACTTCAACTACGTGTGGTCGCACTTCCTGGACGATCAGGACTCCTCAGGATGGGGTAGCCACGCGGGGCCCATCTTGTGGCAGCATGCCAGCAGTCTGACGTTGAACCAATCAAACCTGAATTACGGACCATCCAATTTTGATATCCGCAATGCATTCAAGGGTTATTTGGTTTACCAATTGCCGTTCGGCATGGGCAAGCAGTTTCTGAACCACAGCCAATTGCTGGACGAGGCGATCGGCGGGTGGCAACTCTCCGGCACGATCGTTGAGTCGACCGGAAACCCGTTCACCGTAACCGGGCCAGGCCCGCTGTACACGTCCGCGAACGCCTTCCAGTATCCCAGCAGGATTTCGGGGGTAAGCACGGATTCACCACTGGGCAAGAACTGGCAGCATTGGTATAACCCGGCAGCCTTTGCGTATCCGGGTGCTGGCGTTTTCGGCAATGTTCCGCGAAACAGCCTGGTTGGGCCGGGATTGAATGTGGTTAACCTGTCGGCGGGCAAGACCTTCTCGGTCACGGAAGGAGTCAAAGTCGGGATTCGTTGTGATGCGTCCAACGCGTTCAATCATCCCAGCTTTGGGCCGCCAACCGGGAACCAGACGAACCTCACCGGTGCGACTGTAGGCGGCTCACCGTTTACAGGACCTGCCGGCGGGGTGGGCAGCAATCAGATCACCACGTTGACGGTCGACGGACGCAGCCTGCAATTGTCCGCCCGCATTACATTCTGATTTTTACTTTGAAAGTCTCCCAGCGAGACGGCGAGCTTTTTACGCCGTCTCTTTTTTTGTGACGAACGTGGAGACTGGTGACCCGACGCGAACCCTGGCCGGAACCTATCGGAGTCAGGCGGGTTGACGAACCTGGCCCAGCCGTTGCTCCACATCTCTGAGTAGCTCGGAAGCAAATACTAATTTTTTCAAGGCCAGAATGGGCATCGTGTCGCCGATGATCGTCCAAATTTGGTCTTTTTCTTCTTGCCTGAGGATGGCGGAGAGAATGATCAGATCGAACGGCTCACGAGTTAACAGTTGCTCTGCATCCGGGAACATCACGTAGTGAGCATCGTAACCGGCGTGCGCTAGAACCGCACAACGGCTTCGCAGTAGGCCAGAGTCTTTGCCGATACATAGTATGCGCGCTGAGCTGGTGTGCATTCAGTCCCTCATGTTCGGGGCCCAAAACGATACTGGCTATTATAAAACGCAAACTGGCATATTGCTTCCCGCCGTCGTTTTGTTCGGAAAGTATAATAACTGAATGCGGATCACGGCCAGCAGCAGCTCTGCTGGCTACCGTGGAGGACGCACGATCATGTCTGCAGCCGATGCCCGGTCAACTGGAGATGTCGAGGGCAGGCCTCTGTACGTCTGCATTGAGTTGGCTGCGAATTTGGTTTACCTGGCCAGGCATTGCGGTGGCAACCCTGATCAGCAGCAGCAGTACCTGGATCGAGCGGCAGAGGTTTTGGTCGAGATTCGCCACCATCCAGATTGCCACCGATGATTCTTTCCTCGAAGAGTGGGTAATTGGGGAAAGAACCGCGGGTCCCTCCGCTACGCTACGCTCCGGTCGGGATGACAACTCTGTTGTGCCCGCAAGGCCTTACCGAGAATTTTGTTGCAACCGCAAGAGCTTATGCGAGAAACACTTCACCCCTCCAATAGAATTGTCATCCCGACCGGAGCGTAGCGTAGGGACCTGCAGTTCTTAATGGGGAAGCTTGTCCTAAGAGCTATTTTGAATTGTAGAGATCAACGCAGTAGGGCATCGGAGTGCCGCCTTTCGGCATTGATGCTTGTTTGTAGGAGACGCAGGTCTGTCCTGTCTTCGTATCAAGTGCCAGGATGGTATCGTCTTCGACGAATGGCACGAAACGCTGCGATTGCCGGGAGCACCCAACCATCGCCAGCAAGGTGATTGCTGCGAGAATCCTCACTTGGCCCCCACGCGGTAGAGCGACAGAAAGTTCACTAATCCAGTTGAACCTGAGAACGCCTGACGGGGAATCACACTTTGGGGTAGTCGTCCACAGATCCGCATAATTTCCGCTATCGGGAACCATGCCGGGGATGTTGCCGTACTGCGGGATGAGGCACTAGGGACCGGCTGGACTCGGGAGGACGAATGCTGGACGATCTGCGCGATGCGCTGCGGCAATTGCGGAAAGCACCGGGGTTTACCACGACGGCGGTAACTCACGCTGGCGCTGGGGATTGGAGCAACGACCGCGATCTTTACCCTGGTGCACAAAGTGATGCTGAAATCGCTGCCAGTGGCGAAACCAAACGAGCTGTACAGGATCGGGGATAAAATTCGCTGCTGCAACTGGGGCGGGTACAACCAGGGGGAAGACGGCGATTTCTCGCTGTCCTCGTGGGAGATGTACAAGCACTTTCGCGCCAATACTCCCGAGTTTGTTGATCTTGCCGCCCTTCAGGCCGGCAATGCGGCGCTCGGGGTCCGCAGAGTGGGGTCCCAGGCGCAGGCGGATACACGCAACGGGGAAGTTTCCGCGCTGCTCGCGACGTTGATCCCAGCGAGGCGCGCGGCAGGCGGTGGAGCCTATGGTGGCATTGCGGAGCGAGTGATCAGGCGGCTATCAGGAAGCGGAATTTACCCTCTAAAGAGCTGGTGGTCGGTAAGTCCTTCGAGTCTGGGCGGGGCAGGCGGGTGAAGTCTATGATTGTTCTAGTCCGGGCGGAGCTCAGTTCCGGCTTCGCCATTCTTGCATCGAACTGCCGGCCAGGGATCTGATCGCGTGGGAAAACCGCTAGGATGAGCTATTTCAATGTCGTTGGTGAGACTCACCGGGCTGCCGACACCGTGGGCGCGCCTGCGCATCCTACACCCATCAATCAGGTGATAGCAGCGTTGCGTACTGTCGAAGCCCTCAAGGGACTGGTGGACGAGGAGTATTACTGGCTGGCGGCAAACGGAACGGAGCGGATCGCGGACGGCCAGCGAGTCGTCTTCCGCCAAGACGAACCCGCCCACCATCTCAGCATTCTGCTGGAAGGCGAGATCTACATCCATCGAAGAAATTCCGGTTCGATCAACCTGTTTATCGGCCGCACCGCGCAGATCACGGGAAAGCTACCCTATTCGCGGATGGCCACCTGGGCCGGAGATGGCGTCAGTTCGGGCCGCTTGTGGATACTCGATATTCATGAGGACGCGTTCCCTGCAATGCTACTTGCGATCCCCTCCATGGCGCAGCGCTCCGTTTCCATCATGCTCGATCGGGTGCGGGACTTCACCCGTGCCGACCAGCAGGCGGAAAAGCTGGACGCTTTGGGAAAGCTGGCGGCCAACCTCTCCCACGAACTCAACAATCCGGCGTCTGCGGCCCAGCGCGCCGCGCAAAGTCTGACATCGGCCATCGACAGAGGCCAGGAATTGTGCCGCCTGGGTCGACTGTTCCCCTCAGAGGAAGAACTGTCGAAGTATCTGGAGTGGACCAGGAAGTCGCTGGCGATTGTCGAGGCGGAATCCCCGATGAACGTTACTTCCCTTGCAGAGAGCGATCGGGAGGAGGAGCTCCTCAAATGGCTTGAGGCTCACCAGGTTCCCAACGCATGGTCCGTAGCGCCGGCATTTGCACGAACGAAGTTGCCGCTGAGCTTGCTGGATGAACTGGCCACGGTGATCAGCTCCGGCGTCCTCCCCGCCGCAGTGGTCAGCTTCTCCACCACCCTGAATGCGCATAACCTGGTCGATGCTGTATCCGATTCATCGGCACGTATCTTCCGTATTGTCGATGCCATCAGGGACTACTCCTATATGGATCAGACCGCGATCCAGGAGGTCGACCTGGTGCAATCGCTGGAAAACGCGCTCGCCCTGCTGGGTGCACGATTGCATGAGATGGTTGTGGTGCGTGATTACGATCGTGAAATACCTGCCATCACCGGCTTTGGAGGAGAACTGAGCCAGGTGTGGACCGCATTGATAGAAAACGCCATCGATGCCACAAACGGAAGAGGCACTCTCAAGCTAACGACCCGGCTTAAAGGGGAGATGGCGTTTGTGGAGGTTTGGGATGACGGAGTGGGCATCGATCCTGCCCTTTCGACTCGCATCTTTGAGCCTTTTTTTACTACCAAGCCTCTGGGGCAGGCACTTGGTCTCGGTCTGGATACGGTGCGGAGGATTGTGAGCAAACATTTCGGCTCAATCACCGTTCAGTCGGTACCGCGGGCAACTTGTTTTCAGGTCCTGCTACCACTCAACCGCCCGCAGATCGATTAACGACAACTGCAGATCGAGACTTGCCCAAGAACGAAGGGTCGGGTGCCCCATCCTTCGCGCTCTTTGCGAAGGGTGGGATACCACCGCTCTGCCACCCGAGACCCCTCCCCGCACATTCTGCTTATCCCACCCTTCGCACAAAGCGCGAAGGATGGGGCACCCGAACGTTCGTTTCCCGGAAAGAGAGAAACATTATCGATTGACTGCGAGCTGGCCGTTCGTGCTGTGACCTATTCCGAACGCAGGGCTTGCACCGCGTTGATCCTGGAGGCTCGAGCCGCCGGAAGGGCGGAAGCAATCACTGCGGCCGCCAGAATGAGTAAAGCGGATGCGATGAGGGGCAACAACCCCGGCATTTGCATCTCGGTCGTGTATCTGACAATCAAGCGCGCCAACACAAAACCAATCACCAGGCCCGCCACAACACCTTCGGTTGCAATCACCAATCCGTCAGTAAGAACGTGGAAGAGAATTCTGCGTGGCTGTTCGCCCAACGCCATGCGGATACCGAATTCACGGGTGCGGCCGCTCACCGAGAAGGCGAGCACGCCGGCCACTCCCACAATCGAAATTAACAGGGCAAGGGTAGCGAAACCGCCAAATACAAGGGCGTTGAGGCGATTGGGCGCGAGGACTTCTGCGCGAATGTCTTCGAGAGTGGCGGCTCGCTCCACCGGCTGATTTGCTGCCATTTCACGAATGGTGCGGGTGATGGTCGGAACGAGCGCGTTTGGATCATTTCGCGTGCGCACGAAGAGACGGCCTGTCCAACCTTCCTGAACGGAAGGCTGGTAAACGGTCATGGTTGGTGACGGAATGATGTTTTCATCGTCGAGGTCCGGCACCACTGCAATAATGCGTCTCGGCTCGGTGCTGATCCCGATAAACTTCATCACGCCGTCGGTCCACTGGAGATGCCGGCCCACCGCTTCCCTACCCGGAAATAATTGTTGCGCCAGGCTCTTGCTGATGATGACCACGCGCTCCGCGCCATCTTTGTCGGTGTCTCTGAAATCGCGGCCTTCGATGATCGGTAGCCCCAAAGTATCGAAGAAGCCCGAGGACACGGAGCGGAACTTGGCCCGCGGATCATCTAGCCCATTCTCGCGCTTCGCGCCTTCTACCGTGAAGGTGAAGGCGATATTCAGTGCGTTCGCGTCGCGCCAGGGAACACCGAAGCCGGAAGAGACGTGTTCTACTCCCGGTATCTCACCGATCCGGCGATTTACTTCGCTATAAAAATCACGCACCTGTTCCGGCGTTTTCCCGTAATACATCACCGGCAGGTTGATAGCCAGAACGTGCGCGGTATCGAATGGCGGCCGGGTCTTTTCCAGAACCAGGAGTGTTTTCAACAGGGCGCCCGCAGCGGCGAGCAACAAGAACGAGAGGGTGATCTGGGTCACAGCGAACATACGCAGCCGGCGGCTGCTTCCCCTGGTAGCGCGGACTCCGCTGCTGGTCAGGCCGAAACCACGCGAAGAGTCCATAGAGGGGAGCCGGGGGACGAAGGCGAGGAAGACGGCAGCGAGCAACGCCAACACGACCCCAATCCAAATCATGCTGAAATCCAGCTTAAGGTCGAGGGCGCGGACGGAAAAGCGGGCCGCATAACGGGCCAGCACGGCCACCATGGGAATGGCGATGATTACACCCGCTAAGGCACCACTGCCGCACAGCACCAGACCCTCCGCGAGAAGCGAACGGCGCAGCGTGGCTGGGGTTGCTCCCAGGGCGGCGCAGACGGCCATCTCCGGCTCTCGCCGCACCGCCCGTGCCAGCAGTAGATTGGCGACGTTGGAACAGGCAATCGCGAATAGCAGCAGAGAGGCAGCGAATAGCACCCATAAGATGGTCTTCGCGCGGGAGTTGATCTGGTCGTGCATGCGCGTTACATCGATCTGGAAGTGGTCGTGGGATCTATAGACCGAGGGGTATGCGGAGAGCATCCCGGCATAAACGGTGCGCAGCTCGGCGCGCGCAGAATCGAGATCTGCGCCGGGGGCGAGCCGGGCGAAGACCTCGGTCATGCGATGCTCGCGGCCGGTCACCATCGTGGCTGATAAGTGATGCGGGCTGGTGACGACGTTGGAGATCAGCTCCGTTTCTACGGGATATGGGACCGAAGGCTCGAGGACTCCAACGATGGTTGCAGACCGGGTCTGCTGGTCGCTCCCGAGCCGAAGGGTTTTTCCAATCACGTTGGGGTCGGAGTTTAACGAGGTGTGCCAGAACCGATAAGTCAGAACCACTGCGCCGGCGGCGCCGGGGCCATCGTCGCGGGGGTTGAGCAGGCGGCCAATGATCGGTCGCAGCCCCATCACGTCGAAATAGTTACCGTCCACTACTCCGGCGTGGATCTCACGCGGGTCCCCGAGTCCTTCGAGGGTGAAGTCGATTGGTGAAAAAGTACCAAGCTCCGTGATGGTCTTTTTTAATCCATCGTTAAGGTCCTTGATCTCCGGAACGGAGAAGGAGGCGTTTTCGACGCCGATGCCCGGGGCGCTCTGGCGCACGTAGAGCAAGCGGTCTTCGTCGCGGTTTGCCAGCGGCCGGAGGAGCACACCGCGAACAATGCTGAAGATGGCTGCGTTGGCGCCGATGCCGAGAGCCAGGGTGACGGCGACGGTAAGCCACAACGCGGGAACCCGCGCCAGAGAACGAACCGCTACTTTTAGATCGCGAAGAAATGCCATGCCGACTCCAGATATGCAGGCTCGCCCGACGACGTCAGTTTTGGCCCGCTTCGGGCTCTATTTTGCGCCGGGACTATGGTCAACAATTTATCAGCGGCATGTGGACAGCGTCCACATGAGTGAAGTGGAAATCTGAGGCGGTACCTCGACCGGCATCGGACGGGCAACGGCAACTTTGGTCGTAGTCGTCGGGGAGGTAAATAGCAACCAAATACTGCGTCATGACTTCTCCTTTCTCCTTTATCCTTTAACGGCCTTCGGGCGGGGCCGGTTGCCGGCCTTCACGATATAGTCGAACGGCGGGATCGGAATTAGACAAATCGTCCAAGAAAATTTTGCTTTTTCGCGCTTTAGCTGTGACGACCGGTCGGTGATTCCCCTGCGATCTATTCCGTTCGCGCTAAAAGGCGTGAAAAAGAACACTGCGCTTGATCTTGTACTGACTGCTCAGCGAAGACACACTCTCGCCATAAGATCCGTTTGCCCTACCGCAATTCGGAACTCCACTTTGAAAACACGGGCTGCTGCCATCCGAACCTCCGTCGTCCGAAGTGCTTGAGATTTCTATGTTCTGCGAGGCGGCCGCACGAAAAACCCATAGGGACGCCCATTAGGAGGATAATTTCTTTGAGGGAGTCCTCTTATGGGTAGTGTCGCTCTTTTGCAATCGCTTAAGGAAAGCATCGTTGGGCAGGCTGGGGTGAAGACCACTTTCGGCGATCCCATTTCCGCCCAGGGGAAGACGATTATCCCAGTGGCGAAACTCATCTATGGATACGGCGGCGGGGCAGGCACGGGTGGCGTAGGAAATTCGAGCGCGCAGGGTGAAGGTGGCGGCGGCGGCGCCGGCGTGCGCGCTATTCCTGTGGGAGTCATCGAGGTGAGCGACCAGCAGACCCGCTTTATACCGATCACCAACCGAAAAAAGATGGCTGGAGCCGTCTTTGTGGGGACCCTTCTGGGCATCGTATTGGGCTGGCGCAAACGGCGTTGACAGGGTCGGCGCTGCGGCCACCCACTTTAAAGTCCGCGTTGCAGTTGTTTTCGACCGAGAGCGGATCAGATCAACTGGCGTTTCCACTTGCCGCGCCGGAACAGCAGCATGCCGGTAGCGGCAACAGCTGCCTGGGCGATCACGATAGAAAGAAAGACTCCGGTCGAATGAAGCCCCTGGTGGAGAGACAGCCACCACGCCAAGGGGATCTCGAGAATCCAGAACCCAAAGAAATTCACAATTGTCGGCGTGACTGTATCGCCTGCGCCGTTGAAAGCCTGCATCATGACCATGCCATAGGCGTAGGCGATGTTGCCATAACTCAGGATACGCAGGGCTGAAGCAGCCAGCGGGACAACGGCGGGATCATGAGTAAAGAGGCGGACCAGCGGGGTTGCGGCAAAAATGAAAACTACTCCGATCAGGCCCAGGAAGAGCATGTTGTAGAGTCCCGTGCGCCACACGGCTTGCTCGGCGCGTTCAGGGTGCCGCGCGCCCAGGTTCTGGCCAACCAGTGTGGCAGCGGCATTGCTGAGTCCCCAGGAAGGAAGGATGACAAAGATGACGATGCGGATGGCAATGGTGTAACCGGCCAGAGCGGCCGCTCCAAAGACGCTGACAATGCGAACCATCCCAATCCAGGAGGTATTGGCGATGGCAAACTGGAGAATGCCGGTGATAGAAACACGGATCAGCCGCCACATCACCCGCGGGTTCAACCGTAGCAGGCTGGGCGGAATGCGCACCCGCTCTGTGCCCTTCATGAGGCGGTAGAACTGATAGAGGACGCCCAGGCTGCGGCCGCTGAAGGTGGCCAGCGCGGCGCCGGTGACGCCAAGACGGGGAAATGGGCCAAGACCAAAGATGAGGCAGGGGTCGAGGATCAAGTTGAGAATGTTCGACACCCAAAGAAGGCGCATAGCGATGGCCGCATCGCCCGCGCCGCGGAAGATGGCATTGTTGAGAAACAGCATGACGATGGCGCCGCATCCGCCAAGGGCAATGCGGGCGTAACCGGTACCGGTGGCGATGACTTCTGGCGGCGCGCCCATGAGGCGGAGAAGCTGAGGCGCGTAGATGAAGGATGGAACTCCGATGGCCAGGGAGACGAGCAACCCGAGAAAGATGGCTTGCGCACCGGCGATCGCGGCGTCATGAGGATCCTTTTCCCCGATGCGGCGGGCAACCATGGCGGTGGTGGACATGGCAAGGCCAATTCCGATCGCGAAGACCAGGGCCAATAGCGACTCGGTGAGGCCGACGGTGGCCACTGCATTGGCTCCGAGGCGGCCTACCCAGAGGATGTCAACGACGGCGAAGAGGGATTCGAGCACCATCTCGAGGACCATGGGAATGGCCAGCAGGAGAATGGCGCGATTGAGGTTTCCGGTGGTGTAGTCCTGGTGAGATCCACGAAGCGCCTCGCGGATGGATGACCATAGGCCAGGCTGCGGCACAGAGCCGCTATCGACTTCCAGGGACATGCAGACTCGCCTTTCCTCGCAGTCACGAACGGATGAGGAGTGAGAAAAACAGCTGGTTCAAGTAATCTAGCCCTAATCCCTGGTTGAGGCTCCTGATTGCGCATGAAGGACGTAGCATTTTGCCAGAGCGCTGCAAGGCAGACCGGCCGTCGTAGTGTCAGTTTAAACCAGGCGGGTCTGTCACCGACGCTCGTCTGTCTTTTGCATTTCGTGTTGCTGCTGGTTGGGTGGCCCGGCGCTGCTTTGATCAACGGGTGCCATACGCCGAACCCGGTGCGCACACCAGTGGTTGAATTCACCACCATTCCCCCTGCGGCCCAGGGCGGCCGCGAACGAGTGGATACAATCGCCGGACGCGTCTCCGGTGCGCGTCCCGGACAACAGATTGTCGTGTACGCCAGGAGTGGGCCATGGTGGGTGCAGCCCTGGCCCGATAAAGCTTTTATCCCCATCAAGGCAGACTCTACCTGGAGTACCCCGACTCACCTCGGTTTTGAATACGCAGGGTTGTTAGTCGAACCCGGATACCACCCACCACCCACTATGGATACCGTTCCTGTGGCGGGTGGGTCTGTGATTGCAGTAAGCACAGTCAAGGGCACAGGTACAGTTCAGTTAGCTCCCACCAAGCCGCTTACCTTCAGTGGATACGATTGGCATGTACGGACCATTGCGTCTGATCGCGGAGGGATGAACAACCTTTACGACCCTGATAACGCCTGGACCGATGCCAGCGGAGCCCTGCATCTGCGTATCAAAAAACGCGCTGGACGATGGTCGTGTGCCGAAGTGGTTCTCAATCGAAGTTTGGGATATGGAACCTACATCACGGTGGTACGAGATACCTCTCACCTGGAACCTGCCGCGGTGCTCAGCCTGACTACGTTCGATGATTGGGGAGGCGAGCAGCACTTCCGCGAAATGGATGTTGAGATGAGCCGGTGGGGCAATGCGGGGAGCAGGAATAACGCCCAGTATGCTATTCAACCTTTTTACATTCCTGGCAACCTGGCACCGTTTATCGCTCCCTCTGGTACCCTGACACACGTGTTGCATTGGGAGTCGGGCCGGGCCAGCTTCAAAACCGTTCGCGGATCCTCTGTTCGTCCAGGCGCTCGCGTCGTCGCTGAGCATGTATTCACGTCCCAGGTGCCAACTCCGGGCAAGGAGACATTTCAGCTGCTGTTTTATGTGGTTGACTCGGAGAAGAGTCCCATGCAGAAGGAAGCCGAAGTCGTCATTGAAAAGTTTGAATATCTTCCGTGACCGGCGAATGAAGGGGCCGAGGTTCCTTTGGAAAATACTGCTCGGGGTTGCCGCGATTTCTCTTTCATTGCCCGCTCATGCGATTGATCCCAATCGAACCATTGCGCAATATATGCAGGACAGATGGTCCGGTGGCCGGGGATTTCCGGGAGGGTTGGTCACCGCGCTCGCCCAGACCCGGGATGGCTACCTGTGGATTGGAACCGACAAAGGTCTAAGCCGTTTTGACGGATCCAGCTTTCGCACGTTCCAGCAGGCTAATCCGGCCAGCTTTCCCATTGGTCCCGTGGCAGCACTCCTAACCGATGCAACGGGGAATCTGTGGATCGTTTTGCAGAGCACACAGATCGTACGCTACTCCAACGGGCACTTCGAGCCGGGCCATGACGAGGCTGGCTTTGGGATTACTTCCATCACCAGCCGCAGAGACGGTACCGTGCTGCTGTCTTCTCTGGCGCTGGGAACCCTGAAATATTCTGCCAACAAGTATGAGGCCCTTACCTCGTCGGACACTCCAGACACGCCGGATGGAACGCTGGAAGCCGCTGATAATTTGTCCAGCCGCCTGAGTTCGGCCGAAGGGGTCGCGACGCATCGCTTTGCGGAGCCTAACTCGCCGGTTATTTCCATGGCTGAAACGAGCGATGGACGGGTGTGGCTGGGCACCCGGGATAAGGGGCTCTTCTATATAAGCCAGGGAAGAATAGTCTCGAGCGGAGTAAAGCTACCCGGTTCCAAAGTGAATTGCTTGCTGGCATTGAACAACGGAGAGTTGTGGATTGGGACCGATCACGGGATGGTGGAATGGGGAGGAACATCGGGCAGTTCTGTGCCGTCGCCTCTCCGCCAAACCGCGATTCTTGCCATGGTCCGTGACCGCGATTCCAATGTTTGGATAGGCACGGCGAACGGGTTGGTTCGCGTGAACTCCAACGGAGTTTCTCTGGACCAGAGCAATGCTCCGATTGAGGGACCAATTACCGCGCTGCGGGAAGACATGGATGGAAATTTATGGATTGGGAACGCCCATGGCATCGTATGCCTGCGCGACAGCACCTTTGTCACTTACCCGGTCGCGGGTCTGCATTCAGAAAGCAGCGGGGCCATCTATGTGGATCCGGATGACCGGGTTTGGTATGCGCCGATTGAGGGCGGCCTGCGATGGATGCGAGGAAAAGAAACTGGAAGCGTCGACAATGATCAGCTCAGCCAGGATGTGATCTATTCGATCGCAGGCACAAAGGACGAATTATGGCTTGGCAGGCAGCAAGGAGGGCTGACGCGGCTAACCTCGCGCAACGGATCGATGGTGGCCCACACGTATACCGAGCGAAATGGATTGGCGCAAAACCGTGTTTACACGGTTCACGAAAATCCGGATGGAACTGTGTGGGCAGGCACGGTGAGCGGCGGCCTGAGCAGGCTGAAAGACGGTAAATTCAGCACTTTCACAGTTGCGGAAGGCCTGAGCTCGAACGCAGTGACCTCGATCGAGGATAGCCCCGACGGCACGATGTGGTTTGGCACCGCTGCCGGCTTGAGCGAGTTGGCAAACGGAAAGTGGCGAACCTACGGCAGCCGCGACGGCTTGCCCGCCGGCGAGGTGACTTCTCTTCGGCGCGACTCAACCGGGGTTCTATGGATCGGCACTACGGGCGGTCTCGCGTTCTTAAGCTCCGGCCGCATCTCTGTTGCGGCCGCGGGACTCGAAGCTCTGCGCGGACCGGTGCTGGGACTGGCAGACGACCAGCATGGATCGTTATGGATAGCAACGGCCAATCGCGTATTGAGGATCAACCGGGAAGCACTCTTGCGGGGCCGGCTGCTGGACAACGATTTCCGCGAATACGGTCTAGCCGACGGACTGCAAGGTACAGAAGGCGTGAAACGCGACCGCTCCGTGGCGAAGGATCTGCACGGGAATGTTTGGTTCTCTTTGAACGCCGGCTTGTCCATGGTCCGTCCCGGCGGCACAGATAGGGAAACCGAGCCTCCCGTGGTGCAGGTAGACACCGTCGCAGTGAATGGCAATCCTGTTCCCTTGCAGGGTTTGGTGCACATTCCTGCATCGCAACGCCGCATCGTGGTTGATTACTCTGCTCTTAGCCTTGCGGCTGCCGATCGCATCCGTTTCCGTTATCGACTGGACCCGTTCGATCACGGCTGGAGCGAAGCGGTGACGTCGCGCCAGGCGGTTTACACCAATCTTGGACCAGGCCGCTACTGGTTCCGCGTCGCCGCCTCAAACAGTAGTGGCGAATGGAATGGCTCCGAGGCGGCAATCCCGCTCCAGATCGCACCCGCATTTTGGCAGTCGTGGTGGTTTCGGTTGTCGGTCCTGCTTTCGCTTGCACTGCTTACCTGGCTCATTTACCGGCTTCGGCTGCTACAAGTCTCACGGCAATTTGAAATGCTCGTCGAAGAGCGCGCCATGGAGCGGACGCGCATTGCCCGTGAACTTCATGACTCGCTCCTGCAAGGGTTTCAAGGCCTGCTTTTCTACCTCCAGGTAGCACAGCATATGCTGCCCAGCCAGCCTGAGGAGGCCAGGCAAGCGATCGAGAAAGTGCTTGACCAGGGAGACCAGGCCCTGGCCGAAGCTCGAAATGCGGTGCAGAACCTGCGCCGCTCGGCGGTTTCTACCGACCTGGCACTGGCGCTAGCGGCGATCGGCAAGGAGCTATCCGCTCAGGAGCATAGTGCACAACTTCGCGTGATGACCGAGGGCAAGCCACAGAACCTTGACCCGATTCTGCGCGACGAGGTCTATCGATTCGCGCGGGAAGCACTGCGCAATGCGTTCAATCATGCGAAGGCGCAGAATATAGAAGCGGAAATTACGTATGGGGAAAGCTTTCTGTTGCGGATCCGGGATGATGGAGTGGGCATTGATCCTAAAGTAATCAGTCACGGCAGAAGGGAGGGACATTGGGGTCTGCCTGGCATGCGCGAAAGGGCGGAGAGCCTGGGCGCCGCGATGGAGGTTTGGAGTGAAAGCGGGGCCGGTACTGAGGTACAGTTGACCATCCCCGCAGCGATCGCTTATGGCAAATCTTCTGCACCCGAAGGATTTCGACCTTTTCGCAAAAAGAGACCACCGACATCATGACTAAAGACTCGGCAGTAATCAGAATTCTGGCCGTCGACGATCATCCGTTGCTGCGCGCCGGCGTCGCAGCGTTGATTGGAACGCAGCCCGACCTGGCGATTGTTGGCGAGGCCTCGTCCGGCCGGGAGGCGATCGATAGCTTTCGCAGGCTACAACCGGATGTCACCCTCATGGATCTGCAGATGTCGGACATGGACGGAATTGACGCCATCCTGGCCATCCGCAGCGAATTCCCCAATGCGCGGGTGATCGTGCTTACGACCTATGAAGGCGATGCGCTGGCTTACCGGGCTCTCAAAGCCGGAGCCCGCGCCTACATCTTGAAAAGCATGGTGCGGAAAGATCTGCTCACTGCGATCCGATCCGTTCACGCTGGACACAAGCACATCCAATCAGAGGTGGCCGTCCAATTGGCCGACCATGCCGCGGACGACCCTTTGACGACCCGCGAAGTGGAGGTTCTCATCATGATTGCGGAGGGAAATTCGAATAAAATCATCGCTGATCGGCTCTGCATCACCGAGCATACGGTGAAAGGGCATGTCAAAAGCATCCTTTCCAAACTAGGAGCAAGTGATCGCACCCACGCGGTTACCTTAGGCTTGAAACGCGGCATCTTACAGCTATGAAAGAACGCTCCTGCCCCTCTAAAGAGTAGTTCTTTGTTTACTCCTTCTAGTCTTAGCCGGTGGGCTTTGGCTGGGTATCTTAACGTCAGAGGGGCTTCTCTTGCAGCGCTTGTATTCAACGTTTCCGAACGGGAAGCCCGGACTTGGTCTTCTTCTGTTGCGGCTGGCCGCCGGTGGTTCTCTTATTGCTGAGAGAATCTCGATGGTGGTACCTCTCCCTCCTTCGCCACAATGGGAAATCCACATGATGCTGGTCTGTGTCGGAGTGTGCCTTTGCCTGGGAATTTGGACCCCCGTGATGGGCGTCTTTGAGGCAGTCGCCGAGGTGCTGATTACGCTTTCGCGTCCGACACAGTACCAGAGTCACATTCTGATTGCGGTTCTCGCGATCGGTCTCGCCATGCTCGGCCCGGGAGCATGGTCCATCGACGCCCTGATATTCGGAAGAAAACGTATCACGATTTAGTGACAACGTCGCACCTCCCTCCCCCGTCCTCCGGCATCCTCTCAAAAACATTTCCAAGAAAGAGCATCCCACACAGAGATCTCTCCACTACGCTCCCCTGGATTTCCTGTGGAGACCCGTGGCTTTGATGATCTACATGCGGCTCTCTTCACGGAGAGCCGCACACGTAGTCGTCGCTAGCAGCGCGAAGTAGGAAATCCGGGTGCGCTTCGGTCGAGATGACAAAGGGAAGCGTAGTGGAGAGATCTGCGGTTTTTCCGGTGGGCCCGGCTTCTTACGCAGAGGTCTTACTTCGAACTAATCAACCGTATGCGCGCCGTCAGCGCCCGGCCTGGAAACTCACTGAAGGTGCCGAATTGCGGTGAATCGACCACGTTATTCACCACCGCAGGGTTGCTGCTATTAGTAGCGTTCTCCAAAACACCTCGGAGGCCGAAATAAGATCCGCGAAAGTGGAAGCGCCATTCGAGGCCTGGGCTGAAGGCAAGGTAGTCAGGGAAGCGTCTCGAACCGGCCGGACCAACTACCTGCAGGTTGGCATTGACCGCGTCAAAAGGAAAACCAGTGTGCCAGTCGAGAGTGTAGACAAAGTCCCAACTCTTTTTTAACCTCGGTAGCAACAAAGGCAACCATCCCCAGGAGATCACACGGTTGGGGACATCCCAGGCGAGCGGACCACTCTGCTGGGGACCGAGTAACGAGACGGCCGGCAAGTAATTGATGGCCGCATTGGTACGTACCGAGGAGTGCGTATAAGCCGCAAATAGCCGGTATCCATTGCTAAAGGTGTGGTTCGCTTCAAACTCCTCGGAGACATAGTGATCCTGCCGGGCATTGGTGAGCAGGTAAGTTCCTGACAACGCACCCGACCCTTCCTGGTTGGCGTAAACAAAGCCGTCGGAGGATCGCTTTTGGAGAAAATTTGCCCCGGCATAAATAGATCCGGGAAGCTTTTTCTCGACGCCGGCACTCCAGTTGATGGCGCGCGTTTGCTTCAGCGGAGCGTCGTTGGCGGTGAAGTTGGTTTCCAGAGGGCCCGTAATCGGTGTGACACCATCGGCGGCATAGTAGGTGTCATAACGTACCCCGGCAAGGGCGCTCTCCAGATATTGCAACTGTGTATGTTCGTAATAGAGACCAATGCCGGCGGATACTTTGGTCGTCGCCTCGGCGCCAGGGGACCAGGTGGCAGCGAGACGCGGCGAAAAGAGCGGACGGCGGATAATTTCGTCCCAGTCATAGCGAAGGCCGGGTTCGATGAGCAGCCCCGGAAGGGCCAGCCAGCGATCCTGAAAATAAGCGCCGGCCTCGAAATTATGACGTGTGAATGGGGCCTGGACGGGAAAAATGCTGCGTCGCAACAATGTTCCGTTCTCGCGAAGATAGTTTACCGGCGAGCGAAATATGCTTTCGTCGAAGCCGATGTGGTCGAGATCGATGCCGGCCTCGAGATCATGGCGACCCTCCCAATGGCGTGGCGGCAGGTAGAGGGTTGCGATTCCCTGCTCGCGCTCGGAGTGCGCGATTGCGTTTTCAAAGTAGCTGCCCTGGCTAAGTTCGGGGGTGATCTCATAAGGAGTATCTCCGTGCGGCTCGTAACCATCGCGGAAGCGCACCACCCCCACCCCCACCTGTAGCAGCGCTCCATCGGCGAATGCATATTGATCGCGGAGATACGGAAGCCACGCGATGGTGTCCCGTTTGGTAGTGCTTTCTTGCGGCACCAAAGTGGAGAGGCCGTCATAGGGTGAATGGTAGTCGTTAAAAAGGAGTCCGGCGGATAAGATATTCGCGGACGTAAGGTTTACCTGGGCTTTGACGAGATTGCTGCCGCGCGACAGGTGGTTGGTATCGGCATTGGGTGGAAGCCCCTGAATGTAGATATTGTCGAATTCCATTTCGAGGCCATCAAAGAACCACGCGCGGTTCTGGACAATTGGTCCGGAAAAAGTGACGCGGGGAACAAATTTGTCGAAGCGCAGTCCGTTGTTCTCGCGGAATGACGGAATAAAGTCGGTGGTATTAAAACGGAATTTGTTATCGCCCATCCCGGTGTAGAACGCGACAACACCGCCGGTGGCTTTACCGAATTTCACCGGATAACGAGTGGTTTCCGTATCGATAGAACGAACTGCATCTGCGCTGACGCGCATGGCAAGCTCACCGCTGACCGGGGAACGGATATCAAATCCATCGAGCAGGTCAAGGGTGGCGTACGTTTCTGACCCGGCAACGTGGATCTGACCGGTTCCATCCTGCACCACACCCGGGGTAAAGGGAAGGAGGTTGCGGATATCGCGCGAGGTTGGATACGGTATGTTGACGATTTCCGGCGTGTTGAAAGTGCTTTTATCCGAGGTCTGTTCGGGATCGATGCCGGCTGTCGAAGAAACGACATTTACCTCCTGACGTACCACCTGTTCGTGGGCCAGCGACACTTCGATCGTCTGACGATGAGCATCTGCCTGATTTTCTGAAGCCTGATAAAAGCCGGGTTTCTGGATCTGAAGCTGGTAAGGCGAGGTCCTTTGCAGGGTGAAGGCACAGCGGCCTGCATAGTCGGTCTCCAAATGGACAGCGGCGAGGCCTGGCTCCGAAACAGTAATCTGGGCTCCAGGAACAGGCAAACCGTCTTCGTCAACGACGGTGAGCGTGATTGCCAGGCGCGCCGGAACCTGGCCGCCGGCAAGGACCGCACCCAAAAGCAGAAGCATCCCGCAGGCACAACCACGGCGCATGCTGTTCAGTGTAGCCAACCTTAGGCTTTACGCGCGGAGAACGAAACGAAAACGCATGTTTTCTTGGAACCACATGATGTAGTTTGTGCCCCAGGCATTGTTGAATAGATTGCAATGAACCCCGCCGGCCAGGTCTGGTTGAGAGGTGGAGAAATTCAGCGGCGATTTCTCTCCTAAAGCGATCACTGGTGAGTCCACCGTTTCGATAACGATGGAGTCTTTGTCGCTGGTATGACTGAATCCTGTGGAAACGGCATGCATATGACGATTGCCTGAGGAGACCACGTCGAACGGTGATATCCGCTCACCCGATTTATCCATGGTCCAGCCTTTCTGATCGAAGACAATCGGATCAAAAGTCAGCCAAAGTGCTTCGGGAAGGCGCGTCGCACGCTTCTGAAACCAGTAAAAATTCAGGTGGATGACTGGTTCTGCTTTGGGGAGCACAAGTTCCAGATACATTTTTTCCGGGAAGGCAGCTCGTCCCGATTGCAGAGCTTCGGCATCGGCGATCTGCAGTCGTGCAAGCATGCGATGAGCTTCAGCGTCTTCTTCAATTTGGAGTTCCGCTAAGGCCGGTAACCAGTCGCGGTGTTCTGCTCCAAAGCGTTCGATATTTGGTTTTCCGAAATCCTTCTTGGCCCAATCTTCTGTGCTGATCACATAGTTGGCGAAGAAGCGCGAGTAATCCTGCGGGGAGAGTGTCTGATAGGAAAAGAGCGCCAGAGGATGATCGGCAGACGCCCATTCCCGCCCGGAGCGCTTGCTGCGCAGACGGCGAATGGCGCCCGTGCCCGGATCGAGTGCGAGGACGAAATGCTCCGTCTCCCATTCTTTCCCGCCCGGGTGGCTCGACGGATTCGTCAACCGTGGCTCCGTAGCTTCGAGCTGCTGCACAGCTGCTCGCGCCTGATCCCGCAGCGGTGCCGGCAGTGTGGCAATTCCATCGAAAAGGTCCTGACGCTTTTCTGCCCAGCTGTATTGCACCACCTCGTAGTTCTTCGTGTGCAGCATCTCAGCCAGATCGTGCGGCGTGTAGTGGTCGAAGTCGAGCCAGGTTTTGGTGTCAGTTCCCCAGGTGTGCTCAACCTCAAGCAAGAGGCGGCGAAGGAGAGCGAGGTCTATGGCATCGCCGGCCTGCAGTTTCTGCTGGGCAAGCCATGCCTGGCGGAGCCGGGCTACCTCGCGATACCTGGCCAACTTGAGAGGATCACTGGCAACGCCGTGGATCCAGGTATCGCCGATCTCCTGCTTCACTACGGGCAAGTTGGTTTGCAAAGGTTCGACCGCATTGGCGATCTCAGTCAGGTTGGTGGCGACAATTTGAGCGTTGGGAAATTGATGCTTCAAGTCAGCGCAGGTTTTTACAATCTCATCTGGTTTGTGGGGGCCGCTGTTGTCATCTGCCACCACGATGGCGACCGCGAGGTCAGAACCCGGGACGCGCATAACCGCTCCGTACTCGTGGTGGTACATGACCACCAGGGAGGCTCCTTTTAAATCTTTCCAGACAAACAGGGGAGGTACGGCGGCGGGAGTGCTTGCCCCATTCACACCGATGTCAAGGAACTTCACGCCCCCTACGGACAGAGGCCCGATGAGGCCGCGGGTGTGCCCGGGAACATCGGTCATCTTGGCGCCGGTGGTTGTTCGGCCAAACCGCCGGTCCAGGGATTTCGACAGGCTGAGGCCGCCGGAAATCATGGATGGGTCCATCAGCTCGGTCTGCCAGCTGAAAGGGAGAGCGTGCCAGGCGATATCTCCGTTAGCGATGGCATGTTCCATGCGCCGGCGGTCCTCGGCTGCAGCCTGCTCGAGATACTCGTAAAGCAGCCACGAACCGGTGGTCCAAACATAACGGCAGGAGCCCGCCTGGCGCATTGTTTCCGCCACTCGAATGGCCTGAGGAAAATACTCCGTAAAGTACTTTCGAACGACCGCGGCCTGGGTATCAATAAAGCCGGCATCGAAATGGCACTTGAACATGACAAGCACACGCTTGACCTGTTCGTCGGGCGCTTGCATGGAGAACCCACTGCCCTGGCCGGCAGCGAAACCACTTCCCAACACAACCACAGATTTGATGAACTCGCGACGCTGCATCCAGCCCCTCAAAGTAACCTTTGAGGGTACACGATTCCCCGGTTGCGTTCAGGGTTGGGTTCAGGAGTGCTTCTTGTACACCCTGGTCGCAACCACGGTGGCTTGCGGGGAATCTGACCCGAAGCTCCGGGTCTCAATCAGAATCTCGAACGGGTTCAGAGAACCGTCGGCGTTGGCGAACTGGCCGAGCAGGGGGCGCATTGCATCGCGGTTGAAGAGAGTGTCCACCGCCGCCTGGGTTCCGGCCATGGTAAGTCCTTCTGCCAGCATCACCCATCCTGTGTTGTTGAGATTGGGAAGCAGGGCGATGACCGCGTAGGTGCGATGCGATGGTCCGATTGCGTCATTCTGGTAGGCGGAAAGCTCTCCCGCTTGTGGATGCTTGTTCCGGATGAGAGAGGCATTCGGATGAGGCTCGTAGGAGAACTCGAAGTTCATGTTCTTCTCGAAGAGCTCTACCCAGGGGTTAGAAAAATTGGATCCCAGAAGAATGACGTTGGCGTCTTTGAGATCTCCCATGTGCAGCTCACGTGAATAGCGCACGACCAGATGACCGTCGTTGGACTCAGGAAGGCGCGAGAACCTCATCGCTGCGTTCAGATCTGTAACATTGGTGTAACGCTGGGCATCCAGATCCCTCATGTTCTGCGCATCAATATTGTAGGGGCTCTTGAAGGATAGGTAATCGCGATTGATATATTCCGACAAGGGAACGAGATGACCGGTCAAATTCTGAATCATGACGATGCCCGCATCGGACGGCACAATGAGTGTCTGGTGGCTCTTGTCGAAGAGCCGCGCCCACAAGGGGTGCGAGGAATCTGCGGCATATGCGGGAGCGCGGTGCGTGACCTTCCAAACAATTGCTGAACAGACAAACAACAACAGCAAAGCTCCTAAAGCAAGAGCAAGCCAGGGACGGCGCCGGGTGGGCGGGATCAATACGGCGGCCGGTGCGGCCGGTACCAGCGTCTCGGAAAGCCCGACGCTGTCCGCTTCGTACTCGGGAACCACCAGTAGCGGGCGCTCCTCGAAATGGTTGGGGGCATAGACCGGGACATATTTGCCCCGAGGAATGCTAAGGCGAAGCTCCTCCTCTCTGCCCTCTTCGAGGAAATATTGGTCCAAACGGTGGCGAAGCTGGCGGGCGTAGTTCCTTACGATGTTGTCTTCGCCGGGGTTGTAGCCCGGGCGCCGTCCAAAGACATGAACCCCGATTTGCTGTTCGCTGATCTCTCCAATCTTGCCTGTAATCTCACGCTCACAAACGTAGAGAAGAAATCGGGAGAGCAAAGCAGACTTGGCAAAGCTGCGGCTGGCGACGATACGTTGCGCCAGCTGCCAGCGCGGCTCGGCAGTGAGAGACTTCCAGGTTGAACCGGCCGGCATGCTGGGATTGGCAGCGGTGCCCTTCGATGCCACCACGTAGTCCGGTATAGAAGCGTCGCCTTGGTTCATAACATCCACCACCCGGAGGGTAACAAAGATAAGAGAACACAGGGTAAATTGTTAAGTGATTACTCCGACAGGAGTTATGGCAATCTACAAAATTTTCCAGCTGATTTACACAATCCGGAAGGATTGGATTCATCTGCTGAAACGCCCAGTGTAAACACAGGGTAGACCCCTTCCAAATCACATTCCAGATCCCCAAGATGGCCGCATTGCAGTTTTTTCCGGAGAGAGGCCTACTATGTCTGCGAATGGAATTCTTGCCCGTTCTGGTGCGCGCGGTTTGCGGCGTTTGTGCTGGGTAGCAGCGGTTTTCATGATCTCATCGCTGGCGGCTCTGGCCCAATCAGATGTGGGCACGGTCGTCGGCCTGGTGAATGACCAGTCGGGCGCGGTGGTGCCTGGAGCAAAAGTGACGGTCACCAACCAAGGCACGGGCGAGACTCGTAGAGTTACCACGGATGCCTCGGGACGCTACACCGTTACCAATCTTTCGCCCGCAGTTTATACGGTGACGGCGGAGGCGGCGGGGTTTGAGAAGTTCGTCAGCACCAAGAACACCCTCGCGTCCAACAGTACGGTCGCTATCGACGCCAAACTGACAGTGGGACAGGCGACCCAAACCATCGAAGTGAGCGACACGGCGACGGTCTTACAAACGCAATCCGGATCGGTGCAGAGCGAGGTCACCGGTGAACAGGTTAACAAACAGGAACTGAACGGACGCAATCCGCTCTATATGACGCAATTGAATCCTGGAGTTACCAGCACCGCCACGCTGGGAGACTTTAACTTTGCCTTCAACAGCGGGCAGACCTTCAATGTCAATGGGGCGCGGGTCTGGGACACGAAGGTTACTCTGGATAACTCTCCCGCCGTACGCACCCGCGCCGACGGTCAAATCATCGCCGGCGCAAACGTCGACGCGGTACAGGAAATTCAAGTGCTCACCGCTGACTACTCAGCCGAATACGGGAGCGCATCGGGAGGTCAGATCCGTGTGGTGACCAAGAGCGGCACCACGAATTTCCATGGCTCGGGGTACGAGTATCTGCGCAATTCGGCCATGAACGCCAATACCTGGGAACGGAACCTGAACCCTACCACGCGATTTCAATCGCCGTTCGTTTACAACGATTTTGGCTTTGCCGTGGGTGGGCCAGTCTGGGCGCCGGGCGTGCCCGTGTTGGACAAACTGCGGGACAAGTTCTTTTTCTTCATTAACGAAGAATGGATTCGCTACCGCTTCGCTGCCACGCAAAACATGGCCGTGCCCACCGCGCTGATGCGGCAGGGCAACTTTAGTGAGCTTCTTAGCGCGAATCCATGGTACCCCACCGGCACGAAAATTTATGTGCCGGGGACCTGCCCTAAGGTCGGCGCGGCGACTTGCGTGGCCTATCCGGGTAACATTATTCCGCAATCCCAGCTAAGTGCAAACGGGATTGGGATTTTAAACTCTTATCCCGCGCCAACTCCTGGATTTTCTCAGGGAACGAACAACTATGCCGGTTCACTCCCGAACCCGGAAAATCAGCGGAAAGGCCAAATCAACGGAGACCTGCTGATTACCCAGAACCACCACCTCGAGTTTCGCCGCTCCGACAATTCGTTTTATGAACTGGCGCCCTATAACCAGAGCAATCCCCTGGTTCCCATTGTTTATGAACGCCCAAACGAAACCGACGCGTTGGGCTGGATTTGGACCATCAACCAGAGCATGATCAACGAAGCACGAGTCAGTGTCAGCATCGACGATGTCTACATCGACGCCGCCCCCGGCGGAGCCGGCTACGATCGGGGAACCTACGGGATCGATTTTCCCTACATCTTGTCCGGGCCCAAAGCTTCGGAAAATAAAATCCCAACCGCCAGTGTGCCCACTTTCTCAAGCATCGCCGGAGGACCGTATCCGTCGCACTCATCGGGAATCATCTATTCGTTTTCCGACAGTTTGACCAAGGTATGGGGAAATCACACCGTCAAGGGCGGTTTCTACGCCCTCTATTCGGGTGAAAATGACAACGACCAGATCAACGTCTCCACGGTACCCGGAGGCGCCAGCAACCAAAACGGCACCTTCATCTTCACCGACGCGCGAACCGGCTACGGCGCCACCTCCGGAGTAGGCTTGGCAAACCTTGCCGTAGGCTTGGCCGACAGCTATACCGAGATAGGCCCGAAAGCGTTCACCGTCTGGCGCGGTTGGGTGTTGGAATACTTTCTGCAGGATAACTGGCAGCTGAATCCCAAACTTCACCTGGATTACGGCCTGCGCATCACCAACACCCTTCCTCCCTACGCGCAATATGGCAATGCGGATTACTTCGACCCGGCCTCCTACGTTCCGTCAGCCGCTCCTTACGTGAATCCGAAAACCGGCAACATTACTTTGGGCACCGGCAATCCCTACAACGGGATTGTGATTCCCGGCTTGAGCAAGTTTCCAAGTTCGGCCCTGGTGGGCGGTCGCGTCCCGGCGGCCAACCCGGCCAATAACGCCTGCGCGGGTCTACCCTGCACCGGCCTGTTCGCACCCAGCCTGAGCCGCGGATATGTCCAGTCCACGACCATCGTTCAGCCGCGTCTCGGCATCGCCTATCAGGTCTACCCCAGCACCGTGGTTCGCGCAGGGGCCGGCTACTTCGCGACCAGCAAAGGGATCATCGACAACATTTTCCCCGGCGGCAATTCGCCCTTCCAGCCGACGGTTAAGGTGAGCAACGTGTCGGTCGACAATCCGGGCGCATCTCTCTCGACAACCATTGCTCCACCCATCTTCATTACGACCATGGGCAAAAACCTGAAGCCACCCACACGATGGAACTGGAACTTGAGCGTTCAGCAGGAGTTCGCTCCTTTGCACTCCGTCTTTGAGCTCGCCTATGTGGGGGCGCACGGGGTCCACAACTGGTGGGTAAGAGATATCAACCAAGCCGCAGCGGGCGCGCTGACCAACAATCCCGGCATCAATGTGAACGCTCTCCTTCCCTACCAGGGCATTTCTACGATCCAGCAGGAACAGAGCGGCGTAAACTCTTCCTACCATTCGCTCCAAGCCTCCTGGAGTACCCGCTGGCGTTCCGGGTCCACTTTGGGGATCGCTTACACCTTCGGCAAGAGTATGGATAACAGTTCCAATTACCGCGACATCGTTCCCGATACCTATAACACGAGCAATCTTTGGGCACCTTCCGAGTACGATGTCCGCCATGCGCTGGTGGTCAACTATCTCTATGTCGAACCGTACTTTCTGGGAAAGCGGAACCTGGTGGGCGAGACCCTCGGGGGCTGGCAGATCAGTGGCAGCGCTCAGTTTCAAACTGGCACTCCGTGCGGCGTCGGAACCAACAACGATTACGCCGGAGTGGGAGAAGTGGGGAGTTTTGGATGCGGCACAGAAGGCCAGTTCTGGGTGCAGAACGGGACACCGACACACCTCGGCAACTTTGCCGGGGCGAGCGGCACCGGTGGCAAGTGGTTTCAAACCACCAACGGCTCGGGTAAGCCGATCTATACCGCCCCACCCGCGGGGACTTTCAACCTGCAGCATGGCGTCCGCGACAACATCTATCAGCCGGGCTTTCAGAATTGGAACCTGGCGATGATCAAGTCGTTCCCCATCACCGAAGGAACTGCCTTCGAGTTCCGCACTGAGGCCTACAACTTCATCAATCATTCCAATCTGTCTCCGGCTGGGCAGCCGGGTGCGTTGAATTTGACCCCGAACAACTCGCAATTTGGCTTAGTCACAGGCAAGTCGACCACCAACCCGCGGACTCTGCAGGTCGGAGGTCGGTTACGGTTCTAAAGCGAACTTCATGAAGAAAACCTCCAGGCTTTGAGGGTTGGGCCCGAGTCTCGCTTTTGAGGCCTGGCCCACCCACCTCGAGTCGCGTTAGGCTTGCCCACTTTGTTCCTGCTCGTACGGACCCCAAAAATACGAAGGTCGTTCGTCCGCTTTCCACGATCGGAACTACTCGCGATTTATTTGAGCCAACGCAGGTAGGTGTCCGTACTATAGTTCGATCAGCAGATTGATTGGTCTCAGCTCAAGGAGATCTCGAGTGTGATCGAACAAAACGTCGAGCGCTCCACTATGCGGCGGGCCAGCGTCCGGCTGCTGCCGTTTCTCTTCCTGCTCTACATTCTCTGTTATCTCGATCGCTCCAACGTGAGTATTGCAGCGCTCGAGATGAATAAAGAACTGAAATTCAGTTCGGCAACATTTGGCTTCGGCGCGGGCATTTTCTTCCTCGGCTACGCACTCTTTGAAGTACCCAGCAACTTGATTCTTGCCCGCGTGGGCGCACAGCGTTGGCTGGCCAGGATCGCAATTACCTGGGGATTGCTCGCCTGCGCGATGATGCTTGTGCGTACCCCGATCCAGTTCTACGCTGTACGCTTCCTTTTAGGGGTGGCAGAAGCGGGATTTTTTCCCGGAGTCCTTTATTACCTGAGCAAGTGGTTTCCAATGGAGTATCGTGCCCGGGCGATTGCCGCCATCGTGATCGGGATCCCGTTGTCAGGAGCATTAGGCGGGCCCCTGGGCGGTGCTCTCCTGGGATTGAGTGGGGTTGGGCATCTCTCTGGTTGGCAATGGCTCTTCTTGATCGAAGGGCTGCCGCCGGTATTACTCGGGGTCATTTTACTGGGATACCTGACGGAGCAGCCTGAGGACGCTCGATGGCTGTCACCGGAACAGAGAGCCTGGCTGTCGCACCGCCTTGCGTGGGAGCGGCAGCAGACCGGCGCGGTGCCCGTCTCTGCACTTCGCGCACTCGCCAATCCCCTGGTTTGGCTGCTCACGGTTCCCTATTTCGCTCTGTACGCGGTGAGCCTGAGCTACACCCTCTGGGCGCCGATTCTCGTGCGCGATGCCCTGGGCACCAGCAACGCGAACACCGGCTTCATCGTCGGCGGCATCTCGCTGCTTTCGGCAGCAGTTTACCCGCTCGCCGGGATCTTATCGGACCGGTGGGACGAGCGCTCAGGACTGGCCGCATTCGCCCTTGCGCTTGACTGCGCTGGTTGCATTGGAGTGGGTTTGTTCTCTCACTCGCTCCTTCGAGTAACTACTTTGGCGTTCATCCCCATAAGCACCTCCCTGTTCATGTCTCCGTTCTGGTGCCTGCCGACGAAGTTTCTAAAGGGACCTTCGGCGGCCGCCGGGATCGCGCTGATCAGCGCGATCGGTTCCAGCGGCGGCTTTTTCGGACCAAGCATCCTCGGCTTCCTGAAGCAGCGATCCGGGAGCGATGCCGGCGCATTCTTTGGGCTTGCCGGACTCGCGCTGCTGGGTAGCCTGGTCTGTGCCGGGCTACGGCAATTGGCGGTTTTCAAACCAGCGCAAAGAGTGGCGGCCACGCCCTCTACAGTCCCACCTGCATAAAATTGACCTGCAGTTGTGGGAGTTGGAGGGGTAAGACCTGGTTATCCCACCCTTCGCAAAGAACGCGAAGGATGGGGCACCCGTCATTGGTGGCAGGGAGAGAGCCCGGAACCACGACTTAGGGAATCGCGTAGTAAGAGGTAAGCGTTCGCACCTCCGCTTTCGCCAGGTCCGCCTTCACGTCGAGTGCGTGATAAGTCCGCTCATGGTCTGTGTCCGAAGCCTCGAACGATATCTCATAATAGGAATTCGCATCAGCAATGCATCGCGCTAACTGGGCGGAAAGGTTTCCACTCTTACTAAGTACCTGGCCACCAGAATGGGTCGCCAAAACCTGGAGGGCAAGGTTCTGGGAGTCGGCCTGTTTCGGACTTTCAACGCCCTTCAAATAGCTCTTGTAGAGAAACGCATTTTGCGCCGTCTCCGGCATTAGATTCAACGGGGTCACACTGTAAAGCGTAATGTGCGCCTTCCTGAGGCTCGTCGTAAGATCGACTATCCAATCAAAATACCGCCGTCGATCTTGCTCGCTGCTCTCTGAAGGACCCGAAAGCAGAGGCCACCCTGGACCGACCCAAATCACTAGCTTCCGGCCAGGCCTCTTCGCCTCGAAGGTCGCCAGCGTTTCGAGAGCAGCAATGGATTGCTGTTGACGATCGGATGCTCCGTTTATTCCTGGCGCGATGCCGTGCACTCGCATCGGTGTTTGCAGCTTCCCGAGATCATCTGCCAGTGCATTTCCGTCTTTGGACGGATTGCTCACCTTCGCACCTCTCTCCGTAAGGAAGGCAATGGATATCGGGATAGGGAGGTGTCCGCCATCTTGACGCAAGAACTTATCGACACCTTGCCTTGCAATCACTACATCTTGTAATGAGGCGTTCATCGTGTCGACGACAAGCACCACCTCAGCGAGCGGTGGCGACGTTTCCCCATCGACCTCCCGGAATGAGGTAATCGCTTGTTGTTTTCCATTGTCCAGCAGAGTGAAATCTGATTGCTTCAGGCCCCTGGCAGGCTTTCCTGCAAAATCTGACACTTCGACATCGAGGGCAATGTGATGCTCTGACTTGCGCATCTGTTCCGCCAATGCCGGACCTCGCTCAATCAGTCCGCTCCGTTCTTTGTCCGGTTGGCCGCCGGAGGAGGCAACCGCAACCGGCTGTTTGACGCTCGACTCAACACGTTGTATCGGTTTTACCGCACGCAGTGGGATCTCGACGGTTCCAGTCTTTCCCGTCTGCGTGTCAAGGACACCCAAGGTCATCGACTCCGCTTCGCTCGGCAGGTCGAAGTCCACATGTCCCACTGTCCCGGCTCGCAGTATCGAAGCGTACCTCACGGGATCGAAATTCAGGACCATCGTCGTGGCCACGGAATTCACAACTTTGCCCTGGCGATCATAGCCAACCATTCCCAGCCGGATTTCGCCCGCGTGGTCACGATTCGGCACCAGGTGAAAACTGTTGGCGCCCAAACGTGCATTAAACTCGATTCCGTAGGACGCATTAGGATTGGTCTGAAGATAAACTCGCAAGGGTATTTCTGTGGAACTGGGTAAACCGCGTTGCAGAAGAGGGACTAACGGATCCTTCGCTAACCCGCCCTCCTTCACTGTGTTCAAAGCGTAATACCCGCGACGATAAGCAAGCCTGTACTTGCGGTCAGAAGCACGAATGTCGATGCGTCGAAATTTCCCGTCAACTACCGCGTCGGTGGGCGCGTAGCTGATCGTGTAGTAGTGCGATCCATTTGCAATCGTATGGACCAGCGCTCCACTCATATCGTTTGTGGAAACGACAGCTTCTCCACCAGTCGCTGCGGCAAGTGCCTCCATCGTCGCGCCGTTTGCCACCCGCATATTACCCTGGCGCGAAGTTTGATTCTCAGAGGTGATGGTTTGTTGCGAAGGTAGATTCAAGGCTGTGGCATCGTCGGATGCTTGCCCCGGGGCTACCCCACCGATTTGGTCCCCACTGCCGGAAAGAATTTCTACACCTCGGGCGCCCACCGGGTAAATAGCCACGCGGGAGTCGGCAAGCAAATCCGACGTCGACTTGATTTCGAAGCTGAGTTCGCTCTGATCGGAAATATTTCTTGCAGTTTTATCCGGGAAAAGCGTGATTGGGAAGGTACTTGCGAACCAAACGAGATTCTTGCGGGTTGGAATTTGCGCCAGGTATCTGGCTAAGACCTGGAGAGCCTGGAGTGTGATCTTAATTCGCTGGGTGTCCTGATAAGCCTGCGTGCCGGCTTCCTTCTGTTGCATACCCTCAACGCTCCCCGGAACAATGCTCAACATCTGGCGCATCAGTTCAATGTGCTCCAGGTCTTCCACTGCATCCTGCTGCGAATCGGAAAGATGCGTTGTTTTCGGCAGCGCTCCGATCTTTTCATCCTCGAGCGCAGCCATTAACGTCGCCGCGTCGCCGGTGAAGCCCTGTACCAACCGTAACGTTGTTCCGAGCGAAAACACGGCCAGCGGAGTTCCGGGAGTCATCTTCTTTAAATAGGAGTTCAGCTGTTGCAGTACAAGACTTTGATCCCCTGCCGGCGTATTCAACGCATCAATGAGCAGAACGTCCATGGCGCCGTTCTCCACCAGCGGTTGCAGATTGCTGAAGACATTCTGCGGCAGCTTAAGCGGAGCGACTGGACCCTTAGGCGCGGCGTTGCTCTCCTCGAAGGATAGGAACGATTGAGCTTTCCCGTCTTCCGTGAGGTGAAAGTCGTCTGCGTGCAGACCCCGCACGGCATTGCCTGTGCCGTCCGTCACGACGATATCCACCACGACCAGCTTGGTGGTGACCGTTAACGTAGTCGGCTGATCATGATTAACAGCGGATGCGGTCTGCGCTTGAGCGGGAATTGCAAGAAAGCTTAGAAAGCAACTTAGACCCAGACACAGCGTGCAATCGGACCAGCGCATTGGGGCCCTCGCAAACACAACGGCAGTTTACACCTGGCTACTTTAATGTCCGGGCACTCCCTAACCGCAAACAAATCTCGGGTGGCCCAGGTCTCGTTCATCTCGCATGACTGCATCATGATTTGACGGCAAGAAGCGGAGTGTCTTATACCCGCTGTCTTGTTAGGCTCTTTACAGTAGTGGAGGCCACGTGACTACATCATCCAGAATTGCAGACCTTGCAACGACCACCGAAGAGATGAGTGCTGGGCGCATGGATCACCTCGACTGGCACCGAATTACGAAAGAACTGAGCGAGGAAGGGAGTGCGATGCTTCCTGGCATCCTTTCGCCCCATGAGTGTCAGTCCGTCGCCGCGCTGTATCCCGACGATCCCCTTTACCGGAGCCGGGTGGTGATGGGACGTCACGGATTCGGACGAGGCGAGTACAAGTATTTCAAGTACCCGTTACCGGCGCTCATCCAGAGTCTTCGTGCGGAGCTCTATCCCCGGCTTGTGCCCATCGCCAATTCGTGGAACCAGGCGATGGGTGTCGGTGCCCGCTATCCGGAACAACACATTGACTTTATTCGGCGGTGCCATGAAGCTGGTCAGCTTCGCCCGACGCCGTTGCTACTGCAGTATGGAGAAGGCGACTACAACTGCCTCCACCAGGATCTATATGGTGAGCACGTCTTCCCCATCCAGGTGGCCATTTTGCTGTCAGAACCGGCACGCGATTTCACGGGAGGCGAATTTGTGTTAACGGAGCAACGCCCACGTATGCAGTCCCGGCCCGAAGTAGTCCCGCTGCGGCAGGGCGATGGTGTCGCTTTTGCCGTACATCATCGCCCGGTGCAAGGAACGCGCGGCGTATATCGGGTCAACCTGCGGCATGGAGTCAGCCGTGTGCGCTCCGGACAACGTCACACACTCGGCATTATCTTCCACGACGCTCAATAGTCGTGCGGGGCATCAGAAATTGAAGGACATCTGTAGATCGATGCTGCGGTTTGACGAGGGGGAGGAGAAGAATCCTCCTGCCAACGCATTCGACTTACCGAACAGTGGCGATTGCAGAACCCCAACCGGCGCAGCAAGGTTTACGTTGTTAAAGATGTTTCTGCCCATGGCGGTAAAGCTCAGAGAATAGCGCCTGGACGCCTGCTGATCGAGCATGGGAGGCCTTCCGCCAGAGCTGCTGAGTCCGCCGGGCCCAAGGCCGCCTCCTGGGGGTCCACCACCTCCAGGCCCACGACCGCCGCCGCCTGGAGGCGGTCCGTTGAAGCCGCCGCCGGCCGCACGCTCGGAGCGGGGGCCGATGCCGATGGTTTTGCTGATGCGCAGGTTAGTGCTGAACAGCCCCGGGCCGGTCTGGTAGTTGTAGGGGATGCGTGTGGCGCCGGCTGCCGGATCCAGATCGAAGTTGCCGTATTTTGTGTCGATAACATCGGTGCTCGAAGAGGTAGCGAACGACGGGCGATCGTTGAACTGGTTATCGCCATTCAGGTCTTGCCCCACCGTGATGTTGAAAGGGGTACCCGAATCCAGCACCAGAAAGGGGCTGATCGAGAAACCGAACGGCGCCTGATAGTTGCCGCCCAGTAGAAACCGCTGGTGGATGTCGAAAGTGGATCTGCCATAGTCCGCGCGGGGATCGAACTGGTTGGAGGGAAAGTAGGTTGCTCCCGAGGTGTCAGCTTTGGCCGAATTCAGGACATAGAACCCGAACAGCGAGAGCTTGCGTGCGCGGACGCTAAAGTTGGTGATTAATTGATTCTGGTGGTAGATACCGCCGGACTGGTATTGATACAAATTCTCGTTGATGCCGTTTGGGCGCACGCCGGTGCCGGTAGTGATGTCATAGGTCCCGGGCAGGAACGCATTGATATTGTCGCTATAAAACTGATGCAGGCCGCGGGAGTTGATGTAGGTGCTGGCGACGGTGACATTTTTTCCGAATCGATGTTCGACTCCAATGGCAGCCTGCGTGTTCAATGCAGCTTTAAGGTTGGGCGCTATGGAGTAGGTCGTTGGCGCAGCTTCGCTGGCCGCCGGTAGCGTGGCGTCGCCGGGAATGGGGTTTTTGATCACAAATTGCTGTTGGTTGATGCCGTTTTGGCGAATCGCCTGCAAAACGTAGGTGGATTGAAAACGGTCAAAGAACCAGCCATAGCCGCCGCGGATCACGGTCTTTGCCGGTTTGTTGCCACCGCCGACGGCCCAGGCAAAAGAGATGCGCGGTCCGAAGTCGGCATGATCGCTGATGCGGTTTTGCCCCTCGTAGCGAAGACCTGTGCTCAGGGTAAAGCTTGGCCGCACGCGCCAGTCATCCTGTAAGAAGACGCCGGCGTCAAAGAGCGTGACGCGTGCCGCGGGCGTGCCTTGCGTCACCTCGTACTGCGATGGCTGCCCGGCCGCATAGCTGTCCAGTGACGCGTAGGTGTAGTTTCCATTGAAGCCGGCAGTTGAGCTGTTGGCGTCGCGCGTTGCCCTCAACCGCGCTCCGAAGCGGAGCGCGTGCACCCCGAGCGACGCAGTAGTGTAATTCTGCAGTTCATAGTGGTCCTGAGCGTCGTGAATCGCGCCCTCATTATTGCCGCCCCCAGTGAAGGCGCCTTGCACGGTGATGGTGGGGGTGAAATTGAGCGGAGTCTGATTGTCGCGATCGCGGATATATTCAAAGCGCGTCTCGTTGATCAGCCGCGGGCTCAGTATTTGCGTGTCGCTCACCTGCAGCGTGTTCTCCTGGTTCAAGGTGTCATAACCCTGGGTCTGGAGCGCGAATTGCGAAACTCCATTGTTGGTGCTTTTTTGCCGGTCATACATGTAACGGACTGTGAGGGTGTTGTTCGGCGTGAGCTGAAGGTCGATGCGGGGACTCAGATCCATCCTCGATTGTGGATTTGGAACCGCCGCGGCGTAGTTGTAGCTTCCGCCTGTGGGGTCAAGCAACTGGGCATTGATGATGGAGTTTGCATCGTTGTCTCGCCGGAATCCGCTCATGAACCAGGATGCGCTTTTGCTGAGAGAGCCGCTCACGTTCCCCAAAAAGAAGGTGGAGTAGTAAGGCGGTTCGCTGGTCACGAAGGTGTTGAGCGAGTTGAACGCGGAGTCGTTGCCGCTGGCCATGATCATTCCGTGCAGGTGGTCTGTGCCCGGTTTGGTCAAGATTTCGATCCGCCCGTAACCGAGTTTGTCAAACTCTGCGGAGAAGGGGTTCTGGTTCACCCTGATTTCACGGATGGATGACTTCGGAGGCAGCTGTCCACCGGTAAACCCATCAATGTAAATCTGCCCTCCATTGGGGCCGGCCGCAGGACCGGCAAGAGCGTTCAGCTCATCCTGCAGTTCGTCGGGATCATCCGAGAGCGCGTCCAGATCCTTGCCTTTGATCACAATCGCACCGGCATTGTTGTCAGGACTGGTATCGAGCCCGGCACCCTGTTCGGTGACCGTGATCTGTTGCTGATCGACTGCGACGATGAGAGCAAGATTTTGCAGTGTGGAGCGGCCCGCCTCAACGGTGACACTCTGAGCCTGGGGCAGGGCGAGACCCGGTGCGGTCACGGTGATGGTATAGATACCGGGCACAAGTTGCGTGAACTGGTACGAACCATCGGCACCCGTTTGTACGGCTGTGGTGGTTCCATCCTCTGCCTGCACGGTGACGGTCGCCTTGACCACGCGCGCCCCCGATGGGTCGGCCACCACGCCTTTCAATGCTCCGGTGGTTGATCCATTTGCGGGCAACGCGAATAGCTGTGTGGCGGCAAAGAGGCTCACACACAGTAGTACCAGGGCGCCTCGAAATCTTTGCATCAGATCACTCCTGCATCATGCGGCTGTTGTTGATGCCGTATTTAGAAGACACCCGGCCGATCGGGCATGCGGTCACAATGAGTAACCGTTGGTAACGAACCGTCACGGGACAAGTGACAATTTGTTACACTTCCGAGGTTTCGCTGCCGGAGGTTCGGAGTAATCTCGGGAGTGGTAGAAAGACGACCCGATGGAGCCCATTCTTCTGATCGATGACGATGTTGAGCTTTGCTCCATGCTCAGCGACTATCTGGGCCGCCATGGGTACCAGGTGACCCTTGCACACGACGGAAAGACCGGTCTGGGAAAGGCTCTGGGCGGAAGCTACTCCATTACTCTGCTCGACGTGATGCTACCCGGGCTGGATGGTTTTGAAGTGCTTCGCCGCTTGCGCGCAGCGGCCTCGACCATGAGTGTTCTGCTGCTCACGGCGCGCGGTGATGATGTGGACCGCATTGTGGGATTGGAGATTGGGGCCGACGACTACCTGCCTAAGCCTTTCAACCCGCGTGAGCTGCTGGCCAGGATACGGGCGATCCTGCGCAGAAGCGGTAAGGCAGAGACACCGGCAGGCGCTGGAGATTTTCTGACCGTGATGGGCCTGGAGATGGATACGGCGGCCAGGATTGCCCGTTCGAATGGAGTGGCTCTGGACCTGACGGATGTTGAGTTCGGATTATTGCAAACATTGATGCGTTCTGCCGGAGAAGTGGTCGCCAGGGAGCAACTTGCGGAGACCGTTCTGGGACGAAAATTTCATCCCTTCGATCGCAGTCTGGATATGCACGTCAGCCGGTTGCGCCACAAGCTGGACGCCGCAAACAGCTCCGGAGACCAGGTGAAGACCATTCGCGGCATTGGCTATCAGCTTGCGGTGCCGGCCCCTCGCAAACTGTCAGGAGAGCGATAGACAATGCGAGGACTCTTCACCAAAATCTTTCTCGGCTTCTGGATTGCGCAAAGCGTTACGTTTTTTATTTCGACCATGCTGATCATGCGGCATAGGTTCGCGCGGCCTAACGAGATGATGGAAGTTCTGAACTCCACCCTTCCCAGCGCGGCAGCGGCGGCGGCGAATGCCTATGAGGCAAGTGGGTGTTCGGGTTTGCGACAGTTTGCCGGGTCGCTGCGCCAAACGGTCTACCTGGCCGATTCAACGAAGCATTTGCTTTGCCAGGATGCCGGCCCGGCTGCGGTTCCCGGACTCTTGACCGCAGCAGACGAAAAGCCTGGCGAGCACCCGAAGATGATTGGCGAAAATTATCTGTGGAGCACGACAACACAATCCGCCAGCGGTCAACAGTACCTTTTTCTGCTGACCCGGCCGCGGACCGCCAACACCTACGGGCTCCATGAGCTGTTGTTTTTCGCCAACCCGCAACTTCCGGTGGCGATTGTGGTATTTGGAGCGACCACGTTCGTTCTGGTCCTGTTTCTGATCCGGCCCATCGGCAGGCTACGGCTGGCCGCTCGCAAGCTGGCAAATGGTGAGTTGGCTACGCGGGTAGACGAGCCCGGCGGAGAGGAGCGGCTGTTTGGCGGCGACGAAATTCAAGGCCTGGTGCACGACTTCAACTACATGGCGGAGCGGCTGGAGCGGCTGGTTGGGGCACAGAAGATCCTGGTCCGCGATGTCTCGCATGAATTGCGATCGCCGCTGGCTCGCCTGAGCGTCGCCCTGGAATTGGCGCGCGAGGAAGCGCCCGCGGCCATGAGCGAGCATCTGCAACGCATTGAGCGTGAAGCGGGGCGCCTGAACCTGTTGATCGGCCAGCTGCTTCGGCTATCGTCTATGGAGTCGACGAACGCGTCTACCCCCACCGAGGTATTCCGTCTGCAGGGTTTGGTGGAAGACCTGCTGCCGGATGCGGAGTATGAAGCGCAACAAAGGTCCTGTACGATCCGCGTCGTGGGCCATTGCGAGTGCATGGTCCGGGGAAACACAGACCTTATTTACCGGGCCATTGAGAATGTGGTTCGGAATGCGATTCGCTACAGCCGGCCGGAATCGGCGGTGGAACTGAACATGAGCTGCGAAGAGCGCGGCGGCGCGCGCATGGTCAACCTGGAAATAAGCGATCGCGGTCCGGGTGTCGCGGAAGCAGAGCTGGAGCATATATTTCGCCCGTTCTATCGGCTTGACGATTCCCGGGAGCGGGAAACCGGGGGGTTTGGCGTGGGGCTGGCGATTGCGGACCGTGCCGTGCGGCTGCATCACGGTGAGGTGCGGGCGTACAACCGGCCGGAGGGCGGCCTGGTCGTGAGCCTTCGCCTGCCGTGTGAAAAATGATCAACCGTTCGCCCGGCCGTGACAAAGTTTTTACATCTTTCTGCATTGCCGAGGGGGAAACCCAGCGTAGTCTCGGAAGAACAACAAAGACAGTTTTAAGAAAGGCAACATCCGTCACAATCATGATGAGAAAACCAACGATTGCTTCCTCCGCTTCCTTGTTAGTCCTGTTTTGCATGGCTAACCTCACCATCCAGCGCGCCGTGGGACAAAGCGACACCTGGTACCTGGACCCTGCCCACTCGGCGGCTCAGTTTTCCGTTCGCCACATGGGCATCTCAAATGTAAGAGGAACGTTCACCAAGGTCGGCGGCACGGTCACAAATCCTGGTGACCCGGCGAAGGGATCGGTCGATGTGACAATCGACGCCAGCTCTGTCGATAGCCGGGTCCAAAGGCGGGATGATGATCTGCGGAGCGATCACTTCTTTGATGTCGCGAAGTATCCCACGATCACTTTCAAGTCGAAGAAGGTCGAGGTTGCCGGAGAGGGAAAGTTAAAGGTTACCGGTGATCTGACCATCCATGGAGTCACCAAGGAAGCGGTTCTCGACGTGGATGGACCGACTCCTGCGATGAAAGACCCCAAGGGGACCTCGCACCGCGGCGCTTCCGCTACGACCACGATCAACCGCACGGATTATGGAATGAGTACCATGACGGGCATGATTGGCGACGCGGTTACGATCCAACTGGATGTGGAGCTTATCGATCACGCGCCGGGTGGGCCGCCACCGGCAAAGTAGTTTGGGCCCAGAGGCTCCAAGCCGTCGACGATTTCTCGTCGCCATGATGCTGTTCGTCATCGTGGTCCTCAATTATCTTGACCGCAGCAACATCTCAATCGTGGGGCCCCAGTTGTCGCGGGCCCTGCATCTGACTCCCGTAAGACTCGGCTTTGTGTTGTCGGGTTTCGGCTGGACGTACGTCGCGCTGCAGATTCCATCTGGTTGGCTGGTTGACCGGGTGCACCCACGGTTTCTGTACTGCGGCGTGCTGGCATTTTGGTCGCTGGCCACTGTTTCTCTTGGACTGGCCGGCAGTTTTGCGGGGCTGCTGCTCCTGCGTTTGCTGGTGGGCGCGTTTGAGGCTCCCGCTTATCCCATCAACAACCGGGTCGTCACGACCTGGTTTGGGGAAAACGAGCGGGCTGGCGCGATCGCCCTCTATACCTCCGGTCAATATGTGGGGCTCGGGTTCATGGTGCCCCTGTTGTCGTGGATCGATGTGACCTACGGTTGGCGAGCGGTGTTTGCGTTTAGCGGCCTGCTCGGTGTGATCTGGTCAGCGGTGTGGTTTTTCTTCTATCGCGATCCAGCAGAGTTTCGCGGGGTGAACCAGGCTGAAATCGAATACATCGCCGAACACGGTGGTATTCCCGACCTCAGCCAGCGAATTCATGGTCAAAGGCGGGCGCTGGTCTGGCCTGATCTCAAGATCGTGTTAGGACGGCGGAAGCTGTGGGGAATCTACATTGGCCAGTTTGGGATCAATTCCACGCAGTGGTTCTTCCTGACCTGGTTTCCCAGCTACATGGTCACGTACCGCCATATCAGTTTGCTGAAGTCTGGCGCGCTGGAGGCGCTTCCCTTCCTGGGCGCTTTCGTTGGCATCCTCACAGGGGGCTTTGTCTCTGACTGGATGGTGCGCCATGGAAGCACGCTGACCAAGGCGCGCAAGGTACCCATCATCGTAGGGATGCTGCTCTCTAGCTCGATCATTGCTGCTAATTACGTGAGCAATCCGATTTATATAAGCGGCTGGCTTACGCTTGCTTTCTTTGGATGCGGATTTGGTTCCATCACGTGGTCACTGGTGTCTGCAATTGCGCCCGAACACCTCATCGGGCTTACTGGCGGGGTATTCAATTTCATCGGCAATCTATCCGCTGTTGTTGTTCCGCTGGCCATCGGATTTTTGATCAAAGGAAATGACTTTACCCTTCCACTCATCGGAATTTCCGCCATGGCCCTGATGGGAGCCCTTTCGTATATTTTCCTGGTTGGCAAGATTGAACGAGTGCACAGGTAGTGGTCGCCAGCGTACCCGTCGAATGGAGTGGTCCGTCCGTTCCATTGCCACGCTCAGCTTTGTAATTGATCATTTTTTCTTCTATTTCTACTGCGGCAGCACATACACTTCGGTGCAGCCATGCCTCTACACAATACTGAAGAGCTCAAAGCCGCTCCAACCAGCCAACTCGAGTCCGAAGTCCTGGATGAGGGCACCGCAACGTACGAGTTCCCGGAAACAGCTCAGGACCCGCAAACGGTTTACGAGACTATCCACAATCAGCTGATCCTCGATGGCAACTCGCAGCAAAATCTGGCCACCTTCTGCACCACCTGGATCGAACCCGAAGTGAAGCAGATCATGGACGAGTCCGCTGACAAAAACATGATCGACAAGGATGAATACCCGCAGACGGCGGCCATCGAAGAACGCTGCGTGCACATGCTGGCGGACCTGTGGAACTCACCGGAAGCGGCCAGCACCATCGGCTGCTCCACCACCGGCTCGAGCGAGGCAGCCATGCTGGGCGGGCTGGCCCTCAAGTGGAGCTGGCGCAAAAAACAGCGCGCCAAAGGCAAATCGATTGACACGCCGAACCTCATCATGGGGCCAGTCCAAGTCTGCTGGCATAAGTTCTGCCGCTACTTCGACGTCGAAATCCGGGAAGTTCCCATGGAGGGCAAGCGGCTGCTCCTTACGCCGGAAGAAGTGATTAAGCGATGCGACGAAAACACTATCGGCGTGATCGTTACCCTCGGGGTCACGTTTACTTTGCAGTATGAACCCGTCCACGAGATCGGCCTGGCTCTCGACAAATTACAGGCAGAGACCGGACTCGACATCCCGATCCACGTCGATGGAGCGAGTGGCGCTTTCCTCGCGCCTTTCCTGCAACCCGATCTGCTCTGGGACTTTCGTCTCCCGCGGGTAAAATCCATCAACGCTTCGGGGCATAAATTTGGGCTCGCGCCCCTGGGCGTTGGCTGGGCCCTGTGGCGAGAGAAGCACGATCTGCCTGAGGAACTGATTTTTAACGTCAACTACCTCGGGGGCAATATGCCAACCTTCGCGCTCAACTTTTCGCGACCCGGCGGGGAAATAATTTGCCAATACTACAACTTCCTGCGCCTGGGTAAGAGCGGCTACCGCGCAATACAAAGCGGGTGTGCCGAGCTGGGCCGCTATCTCGCGGACAAGATCGCTGAGTTCGATGCCTTCGAAATTATTTACGACGGCCAGGGCGGTATTCCCGGCCTGTGTTGGCAACTCAAAGACCCGAAGTCCTCCAGCTTTACGCTCTACGACCTCGCTGACCGCTTGCGCGAGCGGGGATGGCTGGTTCCTGCCTACTCTATGCCGCCCGATCGCGAAGATCTGGTGATTCAGCGCATCCTCATTCGCCACGGGTTCACCCAAGCTATGGCAGATGAATTGCTCCTTGAAATGCGAGCCGCGCTGGCCCATTTTGCGGACCATCCTGCCGAACTCGCGCTTGCCGGAGCAGAGGCAGGCTCGCATGACCACTCCGGCCGATAGGCCGGTAGATTTTCGGGGAACAAAGGGTCACCGCGATTCGTAGACACGATCGGTGCGCCCATGAGAATTCTGCGACAGGATCTTGCCTACACCTTGCGGCGGCTTTCCCGTTCTCCTGGGTTTGCCATCGCGGTGATCGTTTCCATCGGACTCGGCATTGCA
This sequence comes from uncultured Acidobacteriaceae bacterium, assembly GCA_963826875.1. Lineage (GTDB taxonomy): Bacteria > Acidobacteriota > Terriglobia > Terriglobales > Acidobacteriaceae > PALSA-350. The sequence goes on from CAWGYP010000021.1 coordinate 59,903, forward strand.
TGCAATGCCACGATCTTTTCGATGGTTAGCCGTTTTGTTCTGCGGCCAGCGCCGGTTGGCGACCCTACCTCGCTGCTCACACTGCACACGCTGCATGATGGCGACCAGTGTTGCAACAATTTTCCCGAGCCGGTTTTTCAGGATATTCGCGATCAGGCCAAATCTTTCTCTGGTGTCGCCGCATATAACGAGCTTGTTCCCGCCTCCATCGGCGCCAAGGGCGAGCCGGAGCGGGTATGGGGGCAGGCTGCGTCGGCGAATTTCTTCGATGTGCTGCAGATCCCCATGGCCCTCGGCCGTGGTTTCACTCGAGAGGAAGAACAACAGCAGGTCGTCGTCCTCAGCCATCGGCTATGGCAGCGCCACTTCGCCGCAGATCCTGCCGTAGCGGGCAAAGTTGTCGTTCTGTCAGGCCGTCCTTATACCGTAGTAGGCGTGACGCCGGCAGGATTTCGTGGAATCGATATGATTCTCGATTCCGAATTCTGGGTGCCGCTGGGCCATGTCACCGATCTTGTTACCAATTTGCAGGATCGCCACTCACGCAACATGCACTGGCTACAGGTGATTGCCCGGCTGAAGCCAGGAGTGAGCCGGGCACAGGCCGGCGCAGAATCAGAGACGCTTGCGCAACGCTTCGCAGTTGCCTATCCTGCCACCGACAAAGGCAACAGGTTCCTCTTCGAGCAAGCAGGCTCTCTGCCTCCAAGGGAAAAAACGACGTTTCTGGTCTTCCTCGCCGCGCTACTTTTCGTTGTGCTTCTTGTGCTCTGCATCGCCTGCGCCAATGTGGCCAATCTGTTGCTTGCGCAGACGGCCGGCCGTCAGCGGGAGATGGCGGTTCGGGTTGCTGTCGGAGCGACCCGGATTCGCATTCTCCGTCAGATGGTCCTCGAATCCATGCTGCTCTCTCTCGCCGGCGGTGTGCTAGGCGTTTTACTCTCCCTATGGGCGACCCAGGCACTTTCCGCATTTCGTATTCCTGCCCCGATCCCGCTTGATATCACGGTGAGCGTGGATTGGCGTGTTCTGGCTTATACGTTCGCGCTGAGCGTTGGAGCGGGCCTCTTTTTCGGAATTGGTCCGGCGTGGGCAGCCTCACGGCCAAAGCTTACTAACGCACTCAAAGGGGAAGACCCGCTGGCGCGCCCCGGCAGCCGCTTGACTCTGCGCAATCTTCTCATCATTGGCCAGGTTGCGATGTGTGTGATTCTGCTCACGGCTACGGGCTTGTTTCTTCGCAGTTTGCAACATGCCGCAACCATCGACATCGGCTTCCGTGCCAACGGAATCGTAAGCCTGTCGGTGGATCCACGGGTCAATGGCTATAACGCCGAACGCACGGTGCAATTACTGGCCGATATTCGCAGGCGGGTAGCAGCGTTGCCGGGAGTGATTTCGGTGGTCACTACGGACAGCGTCCCGCTCAATGGAGGGAACCGCAGCGATGGCTTCCATGCGCTGGTAAGACCGAAATCGAGCAGCGCCGCGTCCAGCGCGCCCGAACCCATTGTCGAGCTCTACATGGTTACGCCCGGCTACTTTGAGACCATGGGCATTCCGCGTCTTGCCGGCCGTGACTTCTCAAACGAGACCGTCACTGATGGCCCCAAGGCGGCGATTGTCAATGAGGCCTTCGCCCACAAACTGTTCGGCTCGGAAAGTCCCATAGGCCAAAGCGTATCGGGCGGCGGCGTGACTTACCAGATTATCGGGGTGGTGGGGAACATCAAATCTCGCACGCTTGGCGAAGATACGCGTCCTGTACTTTTCCGCGCTCTCGATCAGACTGTTGCCTATGATCCGGCCTTCATGGGCTATTCGGTATTGGTCCGCTCGGCCGGCAATCCGACAGAACTTGTGAGTGCTGTACGCAGTCAGATTCATTCTCTCGATCCCGGCTTGCCCGTCTACAACGTTCAATCGATGCAGGAACATCTTCGCGATGCCTTCATTTTGCCTCGTCTAGCGGCTACGCTTTTCGGTGTGTTCGGCGCGATTGGACTGATCCTTGCTGCGGTTGGTCTATATGGCGTGATGAGCTATTCGGTAAGCCGCCGCACGCGCGAGATTGGAATACGCATGGCGCTGGGTGCGCAGGTAGGACAGGTTCAGCAACTGATCGTCCGGGAAGGCATGGTGCCGGCTGGTATCGCAATCGTCCTTGGACTACCGGCGGCGTACGCGCTTTCGAGGCTCTTCACGAGTGTGCTTTATGGCATCCACAACGACGACCCAGCAACCTTTGCAGCGGTTCCGGTCTTTCTTGCCGTGGTGGCTCTGTTCGCCTGCTGGCTTCCTGCCCGCCGTGCCTCGAGAGTTGATCCCCAAGTTGTTCTTCGCTCGGAGTGAATGTTGAAGGCCCATTGCCTTCAAAACCGCCCCGTGCTAGGGTGAAACAACTTCATTCGCCAGGTTCCCTTTCAACCCGGCAGCTAAGAAAGATTCCGCCCTCACCGGATCATCCATACCCCCACGGGAGGATCCATGAAGACCCACATCGCCCTGCTCTCCGTCCTCGCCTTCGCTGCATGCGCACCCGCGCAGTCCACCATGGCGCCGCTGCTCACCCGCGCATGGGACAATCACCGTTCCGGATGGAACCAGCAGGAAACCGTCCTCACCCAGGCTAACGTCAAAGCCAAAGGCATCACCCGCATCACCACCATCCCTGTCTTCGGCGACGCGCGCGGCGTCGAGTCCCAGCCGCTCATCATGCCCGGCGTAACGCTTGCCGATGGCACCAAGCACGACGTAATGATCCTGCCCTCGATGGCCAACGTCGTCCGCGGTGTCGACGCCACCAGCGGCGCCGCGCTCTGGCAAACTCCGGCCCTCGGCACGCCCATCACGGGCAGCGATTCGCTCGGCCCCAACGGCCCCAACGCCATGTGCCCGGGACCGAATCAGACCATCGACTGTTACCAGATCAACCAGTATTGGGGAGTCCTCTCCACCGGCGTCATCGATCCTGACACTGCCCTCGTCTACCTCGTCGCCTGGATCTCGCCCGACGGCACGCCGCCAAACGGCAAGCATTATATGTACGTCCTCAACGTGAAGGACGGAACCCAGGCCGTTGCGCCCGTCCTCCTCGATGGCACCAATGGAACACAAACCTGGTCGGCCCAGATGCGCAAGCAACGCAGTTCGCTGGTGATGACGAACATCAACGGCCGTAAGACCATCTTCTTCGCTTCCGGCACCATTCAGGAACTGGGCACCGGCGCCGCTGGTTGGGTACTCGCTTACGACGTTGCCAGCAACCAGGTCTCCGCGGCGCTGCCCACCACGCAGGGATTCGGCGGCGGCATCTGGATGGGCGGTCAGGGTCTGGCCGCCGATTCACAGGGCTATCTGTACGCCGTCACCGGCAACGGCTCCTTCGACGGCATCAACGACTTCGCCGAATCGATCCTCAAAATCCAGTACACCCCGCCTTCCGGCCCGACGTCCGCTTCTCTCAAAATCGTCAGCTGGTTCACGCCTTACAAAGATACAGCGCGCTCGCCCGGTGGCTACCCCGGCCCGACATCCCCTGCGGCCATCAAACCTGCAGGGATCAGCGCGCCATCGGAAGCCGTCCGACCCGTCAACGCCGCGATGAACCCCTCTATGAAACACGCGCGGGTGGTGAAGACGAAGAACGCCCAGGGCAAAGTCGTCCATCTCTTCTATCCCCGTATCGCCACGACGCCGGGCGCGTGGTGGGATGAAGACCTCGGCTCCGCGCAGGGGGCGCTGCTCGAGAGCCTCGGCTTCTACATCGTCAGCGGCAAGGACGGCATTGCCTACGTCACCAAAATCGCAGGCCTCGGCAACACCATGCCCGGCGACTTTGCCAACGCCAAAACCAACTGCGCCAAACTGGCCACTCCACCCGTCTGGCTCACCGAAGACCCCGGTCCCGTCGACGCCTGTCCCCAGGATCCCACCACGCTGAACTTCTTTCCCTGGAACAAAACGCGCCACATGCACATGACTCCGGTGCAGTACATGAGCCCCACCCGCGGCCAGGTCCTGTTTGCCTGGGGCGAGAACAGCCAGCTGCACGCCTGGTCCGTCGCCGCCTCCGGAGCGCTCACCTACCTCGCCCAGGGAAACGAAGTTGCATCACCTAATGTTACAAATACCCCAGGCGGGATGCCGGGCGGCTTCTGCTCCATGTCCAGCAACGGATCCACGCCCGGCAGCGCACTGCTCGTCTGCACCGTCCCCTACGGCGACGCTAATACCACCGTCACCAACGGCCGCCTTCTCGTCTACGACCCTGACAACTGGGTCACCAATCCCGACGGCACCCAGACCATCCCCGTCCTCTGGGACTCGCAGCAATGGAATATTCAGTTCGCCTTCAACAAATTCAACCCGCCTATCGTCGATGGCGGGCAAATCTACGTTCCTAATTACAACGGAGGGGTCGACGTGTATGGACTGACCCCGCCACCGGCGCCTTAGCCGATAGGAAGCCGATTCGTCAGGCATTCCACTCGGGTACGCTGCGGACCATGTTCCACATCATGCCGTCGAGTGCATTGTCTATCTCGTCGTGCGGTTCGGTGCGGGTATTCGTCAGGGCGGCCCAACACATTCCGGCCGCTGTTCGCACCATGAGGGTGGTCGAACCGGGAAAGCTGCCGTTATGCCATAGGTTGCCCGAACCCACCATCCAACCCCTGGCATACTTCGCCGCGGAGGTGCCCGGAAAGACCGGAGTGGGCGTCGTCATGACCTGGATCGTTTCCGCTTTCAAAATGCTGGGGACCGGTCCCGAACCACCGACGTGGTTGAGAAACTGGACCAAGGCAGAGGGAGTAGCTAACCATCCACCGTTCGAGTCCATGCGGGTGACGTTTATTTTGTAAGGCTCCTCGTTGTATTGCCCAAAGTAAACCACTTCGTTGGGCGCGCGATCCTTCAGGCTGTTGCCCGCAATGCGCATGCCGCTGATGCCGCAAGGCGCCAGGACCGCGCTTTGCACGTAGCCAGCATAGGATTGGCCCGTGATCTGTTCGATGACCCGCCCCAGAAGGCAATAGCCGAAGTTCGAGAAAGCCCAGTGTTGTCCAGGCGGATTGGTGAGCGGCAGGTTTTCCAGTGTCCAGCCGATCAACTTCGCCTGATCCCAGGAATTGCTTTTGTACATCGGATCGTTTGCATCGGCGGCCCAGCCGCCGCAGGTGTGGGTCAGAAGGTGGTCCACCGTGATATCGGTCACGTATTGCCCGTAAGGACTTTTGCCATACCTGGTCCCGAGAATGCCCGATGCGCCGAAAACCTTGTCGGTAAGATTCAATTTGCCCTGTTCGATCAGAGTGAAGATAGCCACGGAGGTGATGGGCATGGTCACATCTGCGATGCGGAAGAGGCTCGAGATGTCAGTGGGGCCCATCTCTTTTACGTTGCCGAAACGGAATCCCTGGTTGAAGCCGAACCCCTGATCGAAGACAAACTGGCCGTTGCGTGAGATTGCGATGGACAGCGCGGGTACGCTGAAGCTTCTTTTGAATGCAGCAGCAAGGCGCCCGATCTGGCCGCGCTCCTGCCCGGTGATTGCGTCGCCCTGTGGGAGCCAAAGCCCCTGCAGCGGCAGGCGAACCATGCCTGCCGCGGCAGCGCCGGCCAGGCACTTGAGAAGGCTACGTCTATTGAATGGATTCGGCATGACTCGGCTCCTTTCTTCCATTTTGACGGCAGTCAGTCTGCGCGTCTTCCTTCCCAGGTTCCGTGGTGTCCGCGAACGCCAAAGTTTCCCTCCATGGTGTTCCCGTCGACCATGCCGCGGAAGGTGAGCACGTTGCGCGTCTTGGTGCGAAACAGGATGTGGCGTACGTTCATCGTGCCTTCGATTCCTCCGGATTGGTAAGGTCCCTTAAAGTGACCGGTCAACGTGTTGCCGTTTTGCACGATCTGGACGGTGTGCGTGCCAGTCTTGCCGTCGTCGCCATGGGTGTAGATCATCCAGGTGCCGGCCACATCGGCCGCGGAGCGATCCTGGGGCAACTGCTGGGCAAAAGCGATTTGGCCCAACGCCAGCAACAAGAGGGCCAGCAACGTGAAAGGTAACTGATAGCGTTTCATATAGGTCCTCCAGCGGGTGGACGCGCCGGACGCAAGCTACTCTGCTTGCGCCCAGCCGGCGGTTGGGTTGTATTGTTCCATGGCGGCTAAGTTATCTCCTGCTTTCGGGCCGAGATCCTGTTGGTAGACAACGCCATCACGACCCAGGCTGAAGGTCATAATACCGGAGTGTTGATAATCGATGGGGCTGGCAAAGATCGTGAATCCCTTTTGCGTGGTCACGACGGTGAAGGAGTATCCGTGAGCCACCACTTCCTTACTCGGGGCGGGAGCGTGGAAGATGCTCTTTGCGAACTGGTCAAGTCGCCCCAGCGGGCTGGGCGTCTGGCCTTCAGAGACCTCCCAGTAGAGGCCGTCCTGCTTGCCCGGAGTGCTGACGATCGTGCCCGTGTACTGGTGGGTACTCTGATGGTAGAGTTCCTCGGCGTTCGCGATCAGGCGGCATGCATCCATGGCCGAGAGTTCATTGCCGCCGATTTGCCGTGCGCGCAATTCCTCCTGCGCCGCCGCAGCGTCAAAGTACCACCTCGACGAGCCGTCCTGCGCCAAGGGGACGGGGAAAGGGTAGTTGTCGGCCCCGACGTAGAGCACCTGGCTGCCATCAGTCATCGCCACCAAACGGTTCATCTGGTCATACTTCTTGGCGAATGAATCGGTCGCAGACTTATCTTCTGCCGGGTCTCCCGAAGTTACTAACTTATGCGCCTTCGGGCCCAATACCTGGGTGAGCGCTTTGTCATCCGTCGACTGGACTGCTGCATGCAATGCCTGGCTTGCTTCCGCCGGTGTGGCAAAGGTTTTCTGCGGTGCCTCCGCCGTGGGGTTGTTTTGTTTCTTCGAGCAGCCGGCAACGAACACGACCGCAACCATTAGGAGAGCAGCGATCGATTGAATCCGCTGCGTGGTCAAGCTTTTCAGTTGCAAACTCACTTTTCTACCTTCCTTTCGATATTCGAATTGATTTAGGGGCTTAACGGCGCCGCTCTCCACCGCCGCCACCGCGCTGCTGGAAGTGCTGCTGACGTGGTTGCTGAATGTGCTGCTGGCGCTGCTGAACCTGCCGCTGGCGTTGAAAGGCCGCGGGATGCATGCTGGCGCGTCCGCGATTGGACTGGGCACGGGCCCAGTCGCCGTTGCCGCTCATCGCGGACCGGGGCTGATCACCTCCCAACCTCGCCGCGCGCTGATTGTCACCAACCTGATGCTGGACCCCGCCGTTGCCGCCGATTAGGCCGTGGTCGCCGTTGCGTCCTCCGTTCGGCACGTCCGGCCGGTTGCCGTTGTAGCGGTTGTTTGCCTCATTGGTGTTGTTATAGCGATTGTTGTTGAAGCGGTTACCGTTGCCGTTGTTGTTGTTCCGGTTTCCGTTGTTATTGTTGTTATTGCTGTTCCTGTTGATGGTGTTCCTGGTGATGTAAGTGTTGTTGTTATAGTTGATGTTTCCCCCACCACCTCCACCACCCCAGTTCACTCCCCATGCTCCAAAGCCCCAGCCGCCGCCGAAACCTCCGCCGACAAAGCCGCCTCCGCCCAAGGCGGCGCCAATCGCTACCCCGGCGCCAAAGGAAACACCGGCTGCAACGGCGACAGGCGGTGTGTATGCAGGCACTACCAGAGGCGCGCCATACACAATTGCCGGGTTGTACTGCGGAACATAAACCACGTTGCTGGTGGCGGGTTCGATGATGATGGTTTGCGGGCTCTGTTGAACTACCTTGATCTGCGACGAAGACTGTAAGCTTCCCGCGGCCTGGGCCTTGGCGCGCATGACCTGTACCGCGGCCATCACGTCTGATTGCTGATTTTCAAAGGCCTGGCCCAGGCTCGAGGTCCAGGAAAGGTTCTTGGCCATATCGTGGAGTACTGACGGGAACTGCGTGAGCGCTTTTACGCTGGGATCCCACGATTGTTGATCCACTGCCTGGGTGAGTGCGGTTCCCTGCAGATTCTGATTCTGGGCGAGCCAGAGGTCTGCAAAAGCCACTTCATCGGCATAGCTGGCGGCAGCCAGCACCTGCGCGACCAGTGCGTCCGGATAAAGCGCGATGGGGGCAACCAACGCGTCGAGCTGGCTGCTCGTTAGCGGCGCGACCGCCGGCGGTGTAGTCGCCGCGGCCGGTTGGGAGGCACTCTGTGCCTGAAGAAGCTCAGTGGGCGCGCCCGCAATGATCAGGGTCGAGCAGACCACCATCGACATTGTCTGTTTCATCCATTTCGTAATCATGAAAACCTCCGGTGAGCGATAATCCGCGCCGCCATTCCCCAGCGTTCGTTGCGCGGCGTTGAACCTGTAAACCTGGGAGTAAAGTGGAGAAGCGCAATCGCTAAAAGGACAATAAGTCTGCCGCCCGGCAAACGAAATAGAGGGCGCTACACGTAAAGCCGTGTGGTACTACACGAATCGACCGGCGAAGACCAGGGCGCGGGTTTATCAGTGGCAAATGAGGCAGAAACAGTTGCTGTCGGGCACGGCGTGTAGAACCCACATGGGGAAGTGTGTAGTACCACACGATGTGTTGTGTAGCAGCCTCCATTGTTTTTCCGCTCTCTCGATTCTAATATTTAATTACAAAGTCGTGATGCTCGCCCCCGATAGAATGTGCAGTCTTGCTAGTGAACGACACCTATCCTGACGACCAGCATCAATCCTGCTCAATCGAAACACCTGGAGTAGCTGCCGCAGAGCGTTTGTGACGGCCCATCTTCTGGAGAGGAATGTCATGGTAAATGATTCAGTCGGAGCCTTGCATATCGCATTAGCAGCCGCAGTGGTCGGTTGGTTGGTGTTTTGCATTTCTCACTCCCTGGCAGTTTGGAAAAAACGGAATGCCAGCGGAAGTCATCAAAGTTCTCGCGGTCTGCTATACGCCGGACTGTTGTTATGTGCCGCGGCGCTGGCCGGGGGCTGGTTGAACCGCGAGTTGACGAGGCGGGCCGGCGTCATTCTTGGTACCGACTTCTTCGTGGTGCGTGCCCGTGCGAAGACGACTCCCCATCTCGTCCAAGTTGACTCTGTCGATCAGGGCGCCAGGCTCGCCACCTTTGATGATCTTCAGGGCGAACGGGAAGAACAGCAACTTCGAGGCGAGATCGCGGTGCTGGAGCAACAGATCGCTGACACTCGACTGAGGCCATTGGTACTAGACCCGGAACTCCTGCGCTTGTCGCAGGATGCGAACGACTCGCAGCGTGGCCGCCTCTCTCAGCTCGGTTATGGAGTACTGCACGGCGCTCAAGCCAGTTCCTTCTCTACGCAGGCTCTCAAGGACGATGAGCTCGTCAAAGCTCAACGAGCTCAGAGCACAGCGGCCGAGATGCAGTACGAACGAACTGCATCCCTGGTAAAAGATGGCATTGTCGCCCGAAGTAAGTTGGACTCGGCGGCTGCCGCGGCCCAGACTGCGGCACAGAAGTTACGCGAACGGGAGAATCTCATTCAAGAGACAAGGGCGGGGTCCGATTCCATAGCACAAGCGAAGTCGGCGATCGCTCGCGATTACGGGCGTGCAAAGGCCGAACGAACGGCGGAGTTAGCGGAACTTGAAGCGAGGCGTTCTGAGCTACGGACGAGTTTGCTCCAACTCCATCTTGAACGTAGCGTAACGGCGCCCTTCGGCGGCACGGTTGTTTACCGTCATCCATCCCCTGCGCTCGCTGAAGATGACCAGGTCATACTCGCACTGGCAAAAGGGGCCGGCTTCCTGGCAACGGTGCAGGTGCCCGCACGAGAAGCGGCCATGATGGCGCCCGGCCGGGAACTAAGGATGAAACTCAACCACTCGCTGGTGAGCGAGGAGATTATCGGCCGGCTGCAGTCAGTCCAGCCGGTTTCAGGGTATCCGAACCGCCGTGACTTGCTGATCGCGTGCGATCTTCCTCCGGAACAATTTGCAGCTCTCTCTAAAGGAACCATACCTGTTACTTTGCAATGGCGGCCGGCGCTGTACACCGACCGGTTCGCTCAAGCGGGATTGGTATTCCTGATGCTGTCGGTGGTTGCGTGGCTCCTCACGCGCTTACGAGCGTGGGTGCGCCAGACCGAAGCATGCACTGCCCGCGAATTGGAAGAGGTTGACCATGTTCTCGCACGCCTATCTGCTCAGGAGTCCGTGGCTCGATGAGGACCGATACGCAGCGTCTTCCGCTCATGCCAACAAGTTCAGACACTTCTTGGCTTTTCTGGATGACACTCTGTTTTGGGTTCTTCCTGGCCGTCTACGCCCCATATAGGTTTTGCTCTGGAGCCGTTCAGCTGATCGACAGGGGCGGTCTGACTCTTACCCCGGTAGGCCTCTACTTCATGGCCGTCCTATCAGGCCTGATGGGTCTCCGCTGGTGCGTTCTGTTCATTTTGTCCTATGCGAAGATGTCCCGGCACGATCGGGAGCTTGAGACCCCGCGCGACGCGTCCCTGCCGTACGTTTCTATCCTGGCGCCCGCTTATTGCGAGGCCGCCTGCGTCAAGGACGCGTTGCGCGCTCTGGTGCGTTTGGATTATCCGGCATACGAGGTGATCTTCGTTGACGACGGGTCGACAGACGATACTTACCTGCTTGCGCGTTCCTTCGCCGGAAGGCATTACTCGGAGCATGGTGTGTGTGATGTGCGAGTGTTCACCAAGCCTAATCAGGGTAAGTGGAGCGCTCACAACTACGGCCTGAGGCACGCAAGCGGAAATTTGATTCTCTGTATCGACGCCGATTCACGAATTGAAACGGGCGCACTCAGGTTGATGGAGCGCCACATGCGCGATCCCCGCGTAGGCGCTGTTTCGGGTCAGATCCGAGTGCGTAACAGAAAGTCGTTGGCCGGGCTGTTTCAAGCCTTCGAGTATGTCCTTGCAAACGGCGCTCTCCGTCTCGCGCAAGGCGCCACGGGCTCGGTGATGATTGTTCCGGGACCTATCGGGCTCTTCCGACGCGAGGCCCTCGAACGCGTTCAAGCGGAAAATGAGCAGGCGCACGGTTGCGAGGACGGCGACGTACGAGGGCCATTCTCTCCTCTCACTTTCGCCGAGGATTTCCACCTGTCACTTTCCATGCTCTCCCTGGGATATCGAGTGGAGTACGAGCCCCATGCAATCGCGCATACAAAGGCGCCGGCCACGCTGACGGCGCTGATCAGCCAGCGATATCGTTGGAACCGCGGAACCATGCAAGTCGTCTTGTGGTACCTGCGCAGAACTCTGCAGGGAGGTAAGTCGCCGCTGAAGGTAAAAACATGGATTGCCACGGCATTCATACCGGATTTTTTCTTTTTTCCTGCACTTTACTTTATCGTCCTCGCGAGCATGCTTCTGTACTTCATCCACGGCGGGAGTCTTTCCAATCTGGCGCCGTGGGCTGCGGCTGCAATGCTGATCAATGTGATGACGGGAAGCTTGTACGCCGTCGCCCATCGCGATCATATCTATCTTTCATTGCTCTCGCCTTTCTTCGATTTCTACCAGGGTATTCTGCTGAACTGCGCGTGGCTCATCGCCATGTTCGACGAGGCGAGAGGCGCAGGAATGCGATGGTAGGGACCAGGCGATGCCGCAGTCTGAATGAGCCTTCAGTCTTTGCGCGCAACGGCGATTCACACGTTCGCTAGCCGCGTCAGGGTGAGTACCGTGATGTCGTCGTCCTGACCGAAGGCGACGGCGGCTTCGGAGGCCTGCGCAGCGTCGGCGCCCGAAGCGAACAGTGTCTGTAGCCGTTCGAAGCTGAAGATCTCTCCAGAGGGCGCGCGTGCCTCGAGCAGACCATCGGTGTAAAGAGCGCAGCGGTCGCCTGGGTTGAAGTGCACCACAACCTCCTCATAAGCGGTCGCAGGATCGATGCCCAGGGGCAAAGCGCCGGGCAAGTCAATCTCCTTATCGTTGAAGTAGGGCGCGGGGTGGCCGGCGCTGGCCAGGGTACAGGCGCCGTCGGGGTCGAGTCGCAAGGCAAGGCAGGTCGAGAAGCCGTCTTGAAGACGGCCGTGGAGACGGCGACTAAGGCCGGCGAGAATTTCCGCCGGACGAGAAGTAGTTTCCGCGAGCGTGCGCACAGCACCCACAATGAGCGAGACGGCCATCGCGGCGCGCAGCCCCTTGCCGCTAACGTCGCCGAGGACGATGAGCGTGGATCCGGCGGCCGGCCCGTCCAAAGGAATGATCTGGAAGAAGTCGCCGCCCACTTCGAGCGCGGGCAGATAGGCGCTGGAGAGGGAGAACCCTGGCAGAGTGGGTAGCTTTTCGGGGATGAGGACCTGTTGGAGCTCGCGGGCGCTGTGCAGTTCCTGCTCCAGGATGGCCTTGCGATCCTGCTGGTCACGAATGTAGTGATAGACCGTATATATGATCGACAAGAACACGAGCAAATCGAGAAGAGTGTCGGCATTGAAGTAGATAGGACCCAAATGGAACAGTGGCGAAGACAGATGCTGAGCCAGGGTCCAGTGCGTGAACCTCCGGCCCTGCTCGGCGGTGGCAATAATGACAGCCAGGAGTTGGGAAAGAGACGCGCTTAAAGCGAGCACCCAGCGTACGGAGTCAAGTTTCTGACGGAAACCGTACGCAACCAGCACCAGCAAATAGAGCTGGCACGGTTCAGTGATTGCAGTGAGGATTCCATCGATCCAGGCGCTGCTCTGGGGTGAGATCAAACTCGCTGGGACATAGGTGAGACCGCCGTCAAGGAACGAACCAGTCAGGCTGACCGCGGCAAGAATCTTTGCCCAGCGGACCAGTCCGCGATGGCTGCGGAGGTGAAGCATGTCGATGAGAAGGAACCAAAGCGCGACATTGCGCAGGGCCCATAGCGGTTGCAGCACGAAGCCGCTGAACTCGCTGGAGACCGGAAGGCGCATGGTGTAGACCGACGTCCAGATTGCCGGGCAGATAGCGAAGATGGAAAACCACAGGAGCAGGGTTTCCTGACGGCGCCGGAGCCACAGGACGAAGGCTGAAAGGGCGACGAGAAAGTAGAGAATGTTCCGCGAGTTGATGTAAAGGGTGGCGCGCAGGAAATTGTAGTTCCAGGTGCCGATGTACGCGGCAATCGATTTGGAGTCTCCCACCAGGGGCGTCTGTGCAATGCCGCCACCATCACCACCTGAACTGGAGCCGAGCGGCCGGTTCCAAACACGGATGGCGAGCGTGCCGGATCGAAAATCAGGCAAGGTGAAGGCTGCGGGCGCATTCAAGCCCGGCGTGGCCGGGTGCGGAGGTAGTTTTCCGTAGCGGCCCACCAGCCTGCCGTTCCAGTAAACCTCGCAGGCATCTTGCAGGCTGGGCAGCAGCAATTGGAAGCCGGACTTGACATCAGGTGCGGGTGTGACGCGAAGGTGCAGCCGGTACCAGGCAAAGCCGGTATAGGCAAAGTGGTTTTGCGCGCCCCAAGGTCGATCGGGAAGGATGGTTTCCCAACCGTCTTGACCGGGAGCGTCGTTGATGCTGGGGCCGGCCCATCGCAGGTCGTCGCCGATATGGAAACGCCAGGGTCCGGAGAGATCCACTGTACCTTTGCCGAGTCCGTCGATCGTGACGATGGAGGGAGTGGGTGAGGTTTGCGCGTGCGCAACGCGAAGATGGAATCCGAAAAGCAGGAGCACGAGCGGGAAGATAACGAATGGCGGACGAATGCGCATCTGGAATGCATTGTACGTCGGACCAGCCGCGGTCAAACGGCGTATCGGCCGCAGGCGATCGTACGACTGTGAGATATTCGATTCGGCGCTGTCGACTTCAGGGCGGAGTGCTGTGATATCCCACCCTTCGAAAGAACGGGAAGGATGGGGTACCCAAGTTGGTCGCAGGGCAAAGCGGGGTGAAGGAATGATGGAGACCAAGGAAATAACTCGAAGAAAATTCATGGCCGGGACCGCTGCCGCAGTGGGAACGCTGGCCGGTCCGGCAATCTTCGGCCAGAGCGTGCCCGGCCCGTCATCGCGGAAAGTTCTGCATATCATCGGCTACTCGCATGTGGATGCTGCCTGGTTGTGGCCCTGGAGAGACAGCTCCAACCTGGTTTTGACGACAGCTCGTAGCGCGCTCGACAGAATCGATGAGACACCGGGCTTCCGCTATTGTCATTCCTCCTCTATGCACTATCGCTGGATACAGAAATCCGATCCGGCTATGTTTCAGGAAATTCTGCGCCGGATTCGCGAGGGCAGATGGGAAGTCGTGGGCGGCTGGCCGGTTGAGCCCGACTGCAACATTCCGGCAAGCGAGAGTTTTGCCCGTCACGCTCTGTATGGAAAGGCCTACTGCAAACAGGCCCTGGGCGTCGAGGTAACGATCGGTTTCAATCCGGATTCCTTCGGCCACGCCGCCGGCCTGCCTACCCTGCTGAAGCAATCGGGCTATCACTACTACGTATTCATGCGGCCTCAGGACCAGGAGCAGGACCCCAGCAAGAAGTTGCCATTGCTGTTCTGGTGGCAGGGGCCAGATGGCTCGCGCGTGCTCACGCTGCGGATCCTTGGCTCCTACGACAGTTCCGCTGCGCGCATCCCAGCCATCGCGCCGGATAGTTTTGCCTCAGGATTTTCCGATGGAGCTTTCTTTCTCGGCGTAGGCGATCACGGCGGCGCAGTGACCAAAGCGCAGATCCAGCAGGTACTCGCGATGCGCAACGACACTACTTTGCCCGAACTTCGCTGGAGCACGACGGGTGAATTCTTTAAGGCGGTCGAGGCTTCGCCTGCTATGCGAAGTCTGGCGGTGATCACTGGAGATTTGCAACACCATTCCCGCGGCTGCTACTCGGCCTGTGGAGAGGAGAAGTATCAGAACCGCCGGGCGGAGCGCGCGATGGTACAGGTCGAAAGCCTTTCATGGTTAACAAGCGCCACGCTCGGAAGCAAATATCCGCAGGGCGCGTTTAGCGACGCGTGGTGGAATATTCTCTTTAACCAGTTTCACGACCTGCTTGCGGGCACGGCGTTGTACTCGGACTATGAAGATGCGCGTGACGGGTTGGGGACCGCGTGCCAAACAGCTACGGCTACCAAAATAGAAGCGCTGCAATCGATAGCCAGGCGGGTTAATACCGACGCGGCGGAAGGCGGCCTGGTCTTTGTGTTCAACACCATGCCGTGGCCACGTAAGGCGTATCTGCAATATATTCCCGGCCGTCGGGAGTCTCCGATCACCTGCCTGAAAACACAGGATGGCAGCAGGATTCCGGTTCAGGTGCGCCCTTCGGAGAGCATGACCACGTTCTACACCCGTTTGGCTGCGTGGGTCGACCTTCCTGCCTTTGGGTATCGCGTGTTTTCTGAAGGTTTTGATGCTGCCCCGCCCTCGCCGGCATACGGCTCTTCCATTACGGTGGCGGAGAAATCATTTGGTATTTCTTCACTCAAAACGTCGAGTGGCGTCGAGTTGCTTGCGTCACATATTGGATTAGTCGTGATCGCCGATTCCAGTGATACGTGGTCGCATGGAATCGATCAATTCCGCCAGGAGATGGGCCGTCCCGAGCTGGTTTCATCGAAAGTAGTCGAAGATGGACCCGTGCTCAGAATTACGCGCCAGAAACTCCGTTGGCAGCAATCGGAAATTGCCGTCGACATCTCGACCTTTCCCGGGTCGGACATCGTCAAGCTGCACTTTGTTATCAATTGGCAGCAGCATGAACAGATCCTGAAACTTGAAATTCCAACCGCACTCACTGGCTCAAAAGTCTTCGCCGCGGTGCCCGGCGCGGTCACCGAAAAAGCCACCAACGGAAACGAAGAGCCCTACCAGGATTGGGTGGCGATTCAGGGTAAACAGAACAGCGACGATTACACAGTCGCGCTGGTGAACCATTCGACCTACAGCTACGATTGCCTGGACGGTCTGTTGCGGACGATTCTGATCCGTTCCGCGCCCTATGCGAGGCACAATCCGAGCACGGTCGACCCGGACAGCCTGGATGCGTGGCAAGACCAGGGACGCCAGGAGCGAATCTTCTGGCTTGTCGGGCGCCCTGGAGCCTGCCCTGATCTCCACCTGGACCAGCTCGCAAATGAGCTGCAGTCGCCGGCAGAGTATGTGATGGACTCAAGACATGTGGGAAGCGAGGGCTGGGAGAAGTCTTTCCTGGAGATCGCTCCGAATACGATCTCGATTCTTGCCATCAAACAGGCGGAAGACTCTTCCACCGCGATGATTCTTCGGATCCAGGAACGCTCAGGAAGACAAACCGTTGCGCACGTTGAATCCTCGCTGCTTCCGTTAAGCGTTGATATCCCGATGAGTCCGTGGGAACTGAAGACGCTGCGCATCGAGCCTTCGAAACATGGCAAAGCAAGCATGCGCCCGGTGTCGATTCTCGAAACCTGAAAATCAGCGATGGGTTAGCCCGGGCCGCTTCCCAGGAAGGATTTGAGAGAGCCGCAGGGCGCACTGCAGATCCCTCCACTTCGTTTCGGGATGACAAGGGGAGAGGGGTGGCTCCAGGTAGGAGTGGTTACGGGATCGGAAGAAACTGCAGGTCGCTTTCAACCCATGGAGGAGCTGTCAATCATCTGTGGTGCGGCTTCCACTCGAAGACAATCAACAAATGGTAGGATCCCACGTTCGTTTGTGGCAGCTTCTGCAGCGTCATCCGCAGCTCGAGCTGGAGCGCCTAAGGCCGGAACACCCAGGTCTCAAAAGCGAGACCTGGGCCACCCACTCAAAATTTTGTCCGGCTCATCACCCTGCTTTGCTCTAATCTTCCCCTATGGCAGATCGGACACCGTATAGAGCAATCACACGAGGAATAGCAGTAAGCGTTGAAGTTACTTACCTTGAGGCGAATTCCTCACCTGGGAATTCGCAGTATTTCTGGGCCTATCGCGTGACCATCGAGAATCAGGGACGGGAAACGGTGCAACTGCTAAGCCGGCACTGGATGATCACGAATGCGCACGGCGAATTAACCGAGGTGAAGGGGCCGGGTGTTATTGGGAAGCAGCCATTCCTAGAAAAGGGCGAGAGCTTTACCTACACGAGTGGCGCGCCTCTCAACACGCCTTCGGGGCTGATGGGCGGAAGTTACGAGATGGAGAGTGAAAGAGGCGAGCGGTTTGATATTGAGATACCGACGTTCTCGCTGGATTGCCCGAATCAGAGTGTGTTGCTGAATTAGTCGTCCAGCACACAAGCTCATCGCGGAAAACTTCCATGGGTGGATTGGCGCCGTTCGCGAGTGTCTGGAGGCGGCAGCTCTGCCAAAGAAAACCGATATCGAAGCGCTGGCAACGTATGTGCTTGCCGTCATGGAAGGTGGCGTCATGCTTTCTCGCTCCTATGGGTCGGTCGAGCCTTTTGACCGCACCGTGAAGGCATTGCGGGAGCATTTTCAACTCCTGATGAGGTCCCCGCGTTCAAGATGATTGATTCCTCATTGGTTGTTCCCTCAGCGGGACGTTCACTTCCAGCTCCCTTGTAGAAATGTGCGAACTAAGCAGCCTAAGCATACGAAGTCTGCCCCTCCATTGATTCCTCGTTGGCCGTTTCCTCATTCGCCGAGCCATCGCGTGACTCTGGCTTGTTCAAGGATTCGGATTCTGGTATCGCAGACCAAAGGTCGAGGGCGGCCCCCGCTGGGCTGGCTGCTCGGGTAGATTGCGCCCAACGATATGAGTTGTTCGAGTGCGGCTTCTGCTAAGACGGCCGTGGAAGAGAGCAGTTATTTGCATTCTCCGACTTCCGCGTTGGCGCCGCTGATACGATTATTGATGCATGGAATCGCCTGAAGCCCTCTATCATCGTGTTTTGCTGGAGAACCAAGCTCGATTGGCTCTCCAGCAAAAACTGCACACCGGGCTTGGTTGTGCCACGATGGTCGTGATCCTCGCAGGAGCCATCGCAGCAATCCCGCTGCTGCACTCTCCAGGTCTTCAGGGTCTGCTCCTAATCCCCGTTGTGATTTTCGTGGCGCTGGCAGTTTGGCATGATCGTGTACTGCGCGCCATCCGTGAGAGAAAGCGAGTGATTAAACTTTACGAGCGTGGAATCGCGCGCCTGCAAGACAAGTGGGCGGGAACCGGAGATACCGGAGATCGCTTTCTGGATCTCGCCCATCCGTACGCGCGGGATCTCGACATTTTCGGCAAGGGGTCGCTATTCGAGTTTCTCTGCACTGTCAGAACTCGGGCTGGTGAACAGACGCTCGCTCGGTGGCTCCTCCATGCGGCTCTACCAGAGGAGATACGCTCGCGGCAGGCGGCAATCACGGAGATGAAGGACAGCCTCCGCTTTCGCGAGAGCCTGTTTGTCGCGGGAGAGAGTGTGCGCCTGGGGGTTCGGCCCGACGCGCTGGCATCATGGGCAGAACGCGAGCGGATGTTCCCGCGATGGCTTGCGCCGGCATTGGCGCCTCTCGCTATGCTGTGGGCAGGTGCCACAGCATATGCGCTGTTTTGTCTATTGCAGTGGCTGATCGCTGGAGGCGCTATCCCGGCGGACTCGTTGCGCCCCGCGTTGCTGATGTCGTTCGTGAACCTCGGAGTGAGCCTCGCCCTGCGGCGGCGTGTCTCGGAATCTGCCCAAGCAGTAGAGGAGGCCGCCGAGAACCTCAGCGTGCTAGCAGAAGTTCTGCAGGTGTTGGAACAAGAGACATTTGCCTCCGCTCGACTGCGGAGCCTGCGAGCCTCGCTCGATTCCGGAGACACAGCGCCCTCTGCCGCAGTGAAGAAGTTGAAGTGGATCGTCGATTGGTTAGCGGGACGCCGAAATCTGCTGGTCCAGATGTTTTCCCCTTACATTTTCTACAGCGCAGAATTGACCATGGCGGCGGAACGTTGGCAGCAGAAGTTCGGCTCTGCGATTCGCGGCTGGCTCTCTACCGTGGGCGAGTTCGAAGCACTATCCGCGCTCGCCTGTTATGCATGGGAGCATCCCGCAGACGTGCTGCCGGAGTTTGTCGAGCAGCGTGGTTGCTTTGAGGCAACGGGGCTGGCGCATCCACTGTTGCCCGCCAGCACGGCAGTGGGCAACGACCTGACGTTAGGCAGCAAAATGCAGTTGATCGTGGTCAGCGGTCCGAACATGGCGGGTAAGAGCACGTTTCTAAGGGGCGTGGGAATCAACGCGGTTTTAGCACAGTGCGGCGCGCCGGTGCGAGCCACGCGGCTGCGCCTTTCACCGCTTACCGTGGGAGCCTCAATCTGCGTGCTGGATTCACTGCAAGGGGGCGTCTCGCGTTTTTACGCGGAAATCAAACGCCTGAAGCTTCTCTCAGACTTGGCAGAAGAGCCGGCTGCGCTTCTATTCCTGCTTGATGAGCTACTTTCCGGAACCAATTCGCGAGACCGGTTCGACGGAACGCGGTTCGTGGTTCGTGCGTTGGTGCGCCGGGGAGCCATCGGAATGGTGACTACGCACGATTTGGCCCTCACTGAAATCCCGCAGACGATAGGCGAATTAGCGCAAAACTACCACTTTGAGGACAGCATCGAAGAAGGCGAGCTTAAGTTTGACTACCGGCTGCATCCCGGAATCGTGCGCACCAGCAATGCGCTTACACTGATGCAGGCGGTAGGCCTGAAGTTGGAGGAATAGGATCCCCGCAATGGGCTTGCGGCGGAGGCATTACTGTGCGAAGGCCAGTCGTGGTGCAACCCGGGCAACAGTTTCCTTCCTTTATCCCCTACTAAGAGCCAAGCCACTAAACAGTCCGATGAGAGCCACTCCGCTCAGAACCACGACCAGCAAAAAGTTGGGACTCTTGCCGTGCTCAAGCTCGCTTGCTGGTTGAGCAGGAGCCTCGCCTATTTTGCCACAATCGCTTTGCTTTCCTGGGTGAGGCCGGTCTTGCCCGACATATCCATTTTTCCAGCGACGTCTTCGGCAATCCGGATGTGGTCCTGGAGTGTAGGCAAAGTATTTTCTGCGTACTCTTTGACCGCCTTATTCTCGCCGTGCTCGATTTCGTTTTCGAATGCCGCGATCGCCTGCTTGTGGTCTGCAAGTTGGCCGCTCAAATAGGCGGCGTCTAGCTTGGCGCCGGAAAGTTTGGCCAACTCGTCTTTCTGGGTCGTCTCGGCCGCGGTTGGTTGTGTCGACAGAGTCGCTCCGATGGACTTAGCCATGGCCTTCAGTTCTTGACTTGCCTGCGTGTGGTCCGTCACCATACGGCTGGCGAAATCCTTGACCGCCGGATCGATAGCTTTCTGCTCTATTGCCGTCGCAGCTTCGACTTCAGCGAGGTTCCCTTCCTCAGCGCTGTTCATAAAACTTCGATCAACGGAACTTATAGCTTCGCGATTCGCTTTGCTTGTTTCCTGGTTCGTCTGGGCTAGCATTACCCCGGCAGATAGGACTACAGAAGAGACAATGGCTAGGGCCGTTTTGGTAGGCATGGCCTTTCCTCCGATCGCTGTGAGAATACTGGATAGGTCCGGTCTGGGAAGCAAACTTGAGCGCGGACCCTGAAGGGTACAAGACCCACTGCCAGTTCGATCCATCGACAGACCTTGTAAAGTAAGATGACATTTCTGACTTCATGGGATGTCTCCGGTTCGTCTCGCAGGCATTGCGCACCCCGGGTTCGGGAAAATAGCAGGAGATAGCGGATCACATCCGCTCCCTTGACCGAGGGGCAAATCATGCACAATCCCGCATGCGGCTTAAAATGATGCATACGCGCACAAGGGGTCCTAGTGACGCCCGGATACGTGTGGCATTCCTTGGGGGCACCACTGCAGGATAGCTTCTGGTATTTTTTCAGAGCGGTGTGGACTGGGCTCGTGGCTGATGACTGCCGTGAGGCTCGGCCTCTATTTCTTAGACGAAGTCTGGCTGCGAATCGTCATTTGGAAAGCGCTGCCCACTCCTGCAGGAACTGGTCATTTGCGACCGAAACATCTATGACGAGCTCGCTAGCCTACCGCTGCGCAATCCAACCGCTCGTATCTACGTTCGCATGGTAATGAAGTTGATTCCGATGCCGCACGCCGGTAATTTGCTCGACGCGAATCCAGCGCAGGCCTTCGCACGAAAACCTGAGTACCCTCTGGAGTTCCTCTATTCCAACCATGAGTCGTACCTCGCGCTCAGCGACCTGGTGGGTGGGATGACGGTTATAGCTCCAATGCCAGCCAGGGATGTCAAGCGGCAAGTGCTAAAACATGCGCTTAGGTTGTTATCTTCGGATGGCTCTCAAAGTGAGCCGGCACGAGAATCCATGGACCCAGGAGCGGCGGGCACTCTCGTCTAGTGCCTGCTATGGCTTCAATACATCGCGTTGGTCGACCCAGCCGCCGCGAAAGAAGCGGTGGGCCACCATGGACTGGGCTAGCAGAAATATGAGGCCTACCAGGATGGCTAACAAAAGGAACTTTACAAACCCCAACCAGGGCGACTGCCGGACTCCAGCGTCCTTCGTGTTTGAAATAACGGTCATCAACTACCCCTCCACCTGACGATACAAAGGATCGGGCACGCCGGAGTTGTGGCGCAATAAGACTCCCACTAATTGCAGCCGCCTGCAACACTTTTCTTACAAGTTGTGACCAACGTGCGACTAAACCTTGCCGTCTGCTGCTATACGCCAGAAAGACATCGGCCACCCGTTTTCTTGAGTTACCGGTAGTGCGAAGGTAACCTTCTGGCCGCCAGGACACAGATGGCCTGGTTCCCGGCGGTCAGGAACCAGCAAGCGCAGTAGCCTGCGCGGCTGAAACGGAGGGTGGCGCGAGATGCACTAACAATTCCGCTTGAGCTTGCTGCGGCGCGATCATCAGGAGCCGGTCCCCTGGTTGTAAGACAGTTTCGGGGCGAGCTCGGATAACCGTCTTGCCGCGCATTATTGCCGCAACCTTCGAATCCGCGAGTGAACTGCCAAGGGTGCGCGATTGAAGCGGTTTTCCCACCCAGGGACTCTCAGGCCGAAGTGCTCCAACGGTAAGCTGTGAACCATCCGAAAGATCGAGCGCCACCCCCGATCGCAAGAGGGCAGCGAGATGAAGGTGAGTGATAGGCGGGGGTAAAGTTATTTTTCCCTGCTCCAAGAGTCGTAGCGCAATCTGAACATGCTCAGCAATGTGCGCCGGCGAATCGGATCGTCCCTCTACCTGGGCCTCATACAGGCTGCCGTATTTAAAATACGACGAGAGATTGATTTGAATCACAAAGCTGAGCATGACAGCTAGTCCGGCGGGAACAAGGAGCTGGTAACCGCCTGTCATTTCGAGAACCATCAGCAAGGTTGCGATGGGGACACGGGCTGCACCCGCGAAAACTGCCGCCATACCAACAATCACCAGGCCCGCGGGAGGTACGTGGGCGAGGGCGGCGAAGACGCCGCCCAGCATCGCGCCGACGAACAGACTGGGGGCGAAAATTCCTCCCGACCCGCCGGAGGAAACAGTAAAGGACAGCGCCAGCATCTTGGCGACCACAAGAATCAGAAGCAACCTCAGGGCTAACCGGCCATCAATCGCTTCCTGAATCCAACCGTAGCCACCGCCCAGTACCTGGGGCAAACGGAGAGCCAGCACACCCAGGAGTAGCCCGCCGATGCCCGGCTTGATCCATGCCGGTATAGGTAAGGCAGCAAACAAATCTCGAAAGCGATAAAACACCTCGGGCAAAATGGAAGCCAGGATGCCACTGGCGCCCCCAAGGGCAACGTACCAACCGTAATCTACCAGACCCGCCGCATATAAGTGGGATGGGACCTGAAAGAGTGGCTGCCATCCGACGAACCCGCCATTGACGGCGTAGGCGACGATAGCGGACAGCATGCAGTAAATGAGAGCTCCAGCCTCGAAGTCCATACCGCCGTAAAGAACCTCAACGGCGAAGATGGCGGTCCCGATGGGAGAACGAAAGATTGCGGAAAGCCCGGCCGACATCCCCATGAGGACGACTAATCGCCGTTCATACTCGGATCGGTGGAGCAACTTTGCGTATACGGAGCCAAAGCCGGCAGCTATGAGGGCGGTGGGGCCTTCACGTCCCGCGGATCCCCCGGAACCGATGGTAATCGCAGAGGCCAGCATCTTTACCGGAGCCACGCGAGCCCTGATTGCCCCTCCAGTCCAGTGAAGAGCTTTTACCACGGTGTCCGTGCCGTGGCCTTCTGTCTCGGGTGCGAGCCCGTAAACAAGCGCTCCCGACAGCAGTCCTCCGATGGTGGTGGAGAGCGGTATCAGCCACAACCCGTGAGCACCGATCACTTCGCGAAGAACTCCGCCCTCTTCGTGAAGTCCCGGAGGATGGTAACCGGCGAGCGAGAACAGGAAAACCCTAGAAGCGAGCCGCAACATCCAAATAAATAGCTGCGCGCTCAGGCCGCCGATAATACCGAGCACAAGAGAATCTAAGAGGAGTCGCGGCCTGTCTGCAGTTTTCATGAATTTTTTTACCATCCTTTAAACGGACAAATACCGGTCGCAGCGCATGCGCGAGAAGGCTGGATGCCATTCAGGCCTGGCTCACAATTGATTGGATTCGGTGAGGAGTAGAATGGTCTAGTCTGAATAAGTCGTAAAGATCCGGCTGACCACGAAATAAAGCAATGCGCCTGCGCAGGACAAAAGATCTCAGCGGGTATACGCTCGGAGCCATCGATACAGATATCGGGTCAGTCCAGGATTTCTATTTTGATGACCAGCACTGGACCATCCGGTACATCGTCGTTGGAACAGGCATCATCTTCTCCGGACGCAAGGTATTAATCTCGCCCCTGGCTTTGCGGCATCCGACATGGAGCCCACTGCATATTTATGTCAACCTGACCCGCGAACAAGTTCAGAACAGTCCCAGCATTGAACTCCATCAACCTGTCTCCCGGCAGCATGAGATGGAACACCACAGACACTATAGATTGCCTTATTACTGGGAGGGAACGAGCGTGTGGGGATCCTGGCCAGATCCACAGGCACTGCTGAATGCCCCGCAGGCGCGCCTTCATGCCCCGCGAATTACGGCGAGAGTTGGAACGAAACATGTGTCACGTGACACTCATCTCCGCAGCGCGCACGAGGTCTTGGGCTACCACGTAAAGGCGACCGACGGCGAAATTGGACATGTTGAAGACTTTTTATTCGATGACGAGACCTGGGAAATTCGATATGTAATCGTTGACACCAGGAATTGGTGGCCGGCAAAGAAGGTCTTGCTAAGACCGCAATGGATCAAAAAAGTGAGTTGGACTACACGGGAATTTCGCATAACTATGGACCGCGAAATGATTGAAAAGAGCCCTGCGTGGGACCAGGATTCGCCCATCAGCCGGGAATACGAACTCCACCTTCACCAACACTATGGGTATGCACCTTATTGGACGGTGGACAATACCGCGAGCAGTATGGGGCACCACTAGCATCCTTCCTTCGAACGCGAATGCATAGGGCCTCTGGGCTCCCATTGCCACCTGCGGAAAAGCACATGACGAACCACGAATAGTCCAGGTCGATCGATATACCTGATATCCGCCCAATCGGGATGGTGTGCCGGAACATTTAGATTTCTCTCTCTTATCGCAGCCGATTCGCTGCAGTGCGAGAGATTCACCCACCCACTTAGATGCAAGCTATCCGTGGAGAGTTTTATTGCTACATTTCGTTCCACTCGGGCACGGCTGACACCCGCCCGCGCATACGGGACCGATCGTCTGGCCGTCGATTTCGATACAACCGTACTGGCGAAGCAGGCGAACGGCTCCCCCGCTGCAAATTATCGCACCCGGGCGCTGCGGCGCCTTCCGTCGACGCTGCCGTGAACCGGGCCGCTCGCAGCCCACTTAAATAGCAATGACGTGTTCGTTCCGCAACCCTTACTGGCTGCGGATAAACAGAGCCTCTGGACTGCCGTTCGCGAGAGTGGTAGTCACCCGCACCTGATTGCCCTTACCAGGATCGAATCTCTCCCCTTCCACCGCTCCCAGTGCCGTCTCAGCCACTGCATTCGGGGCAATACGGAACGACTCGCTGACACCTGAGGCGTCTGTTATGGTCAGCATATGCTCGTGCTTGTTGAACTTGGAGACGGTTCCGCTGATCTTCTTAAGCGGTCCCCCGCCGAGGTCCTGCACTGCCACCGCCGTCCGCTCGTCGCCATCGCCGAAATAGTAGACGATCACGTGAGCCCCCTTTTTGGTGAAGGTGTCTGCAGGCGTCGAATCCGCTCTGAGGTCCTTTGCGAAATCGAGCGATGCGTTCGACGCCGTCATAGCTTTGAAGAGTGGTTGTGAGCCGTCGTCGGTGCTGATGATGATGGTTTTGTTGGTCGGATTGATGTAAGTAACTGTCCCTGTCAAGGCATGAACGACCTCTTGAGCATTTGCAACAAAGGCAGCCAAAGAAAAGAAACCTACGAGCCAGCACACTCGGGAAAATACTCGCATACATTTCCCCCTTTCCAAGTGCGCCGAGATTATACCTCACACCGTCCGTATTTTGCTTCTGACAGGCCTGAAACCTCTCAGTTGGCTCGGTTTTTGCCGCTCCTCAATCGATGTATGCTAGAAAGAATGAGTCAGAAGAGAAGACTCGCGGCAGCACCGTCAGTAGTTGAAACAGAGATCAGGTGAGCGCCGGAAAGTGCTTTTCTGTTTGCCTTGGAGGCGCCGGTTAAGGTTTTGTTCTCACTATCCGGAGATAGCCTATGGAATTCCCTGGTCGCGAGCAACCATCGCTCGGGACGTTTTACAAGCCTGGTGATCACGCCTTGCGGCGCTTCGACGAAACCGGTACACGCTTAGCCCTTCCTGGTCGGGCGCTGATTTTTGAACAGAACCAAGGCTCCCA
Organism: uncultured Acidobacteriaceae bacterium; assembly: GCA_963826875.1. Lineage (GTDB taxonomy): Bacteria > Acidobacteriota > Terriglobia > Terriglobales > Acidobacteriaceae > PALSA-350. The sequence goes on from CAWGYP010000021.1 coordinate 85,682, forward strand.
TAAAGTGTTTGTCGTACATCTGGGGCGCGTAAAGCTTTTCAGCACCTCGAGGGAAGGCCGCAGAATGATTATCAGAGTCGCCGGACCGGGAGATATCCTGGGACTGAACGCGGCGCTCAATGACCTACCCTATGAAGTAACTGCGCAAACATTAGAACCTTCGCAACTTATAGGTGTGCGACGTGGAGATCTGCTGTCGCTTCTTGAAACCTACCCAGAGGTAGGTCGAAAAGCCGCGCAGGTGCTAGCCAACCAATATCGTGAACTGTTCTTAGATACCCGGCGCCTGGCGCTCTCCGGCTCCGCGTCGGGCCGGTTGGCTCGCCTGCTGCTCGACTGGGCTGCTCCGGCTACGGGTGGTAAGCTTCCAGTTCGCTTCACTCTTCTGTTCACCCATGAGGAGCTTGCCAACATGGCTGGCACCTCGCGCGAGACAGTGACCCGGCTGCTGAACCAATTTGCGCGCAATCGCATTATTGAACGGGAGGGTGTGTCGTTGGTGATTCTAGACCCTGGCAGACTCGATCGGCTTGCGCACTAATTAAGTGCTGATCGACGGTCGCTGACTCAAGCATTCGAGCCGGCGACCGTCACCGTTCAAGCAGCCTTGACTTCGATTGTCTTCGGTGGCGCGGCTTTGGGTGCCGTAATCTCCAGGATGCCGCCCGCTAACCGGGCAATCATCTTTTCTGGATTAATGGAGCTGGGCAAAGCAATCCGACGGCACAGTTCAGTGGCGGATAATTCCCTGTATTTGACCTCGCCACCCTTGTTCTCTTCCTTCTTCTGCTCATTTCGGCCGCGAATGTAGAGGGAGTTAGAATCTGCCTGAATGTTGAGATTCTTTGGATCGAACCCCGGAACCTCGGCACGAATTATATAGCTGTCGTCCGATTCTCTCATTTCGATAGGAACGGGCCGGAGCATCTCGGCCTCGGCGCGGAACCAGTCGTCCATATCCCACCCATCAACGCGGCCGCGCTGTTGAAAGAGACTAAAAGCGCGCCTGGCTGTTTCGCGGTTTAGTGCTTCTAGTTCATCGAGGAAATTGCTGGATTGGGGAAACAGGATTGTTGTTTTGTTGGACATATTGGGTTGGGTGGCAAGGGCGCTAGACATAAGTTCTCCTTTTGGTGGTTTGTTCTTAATCCGATCGGGTAAGTGGACCCACGGCGCGTTTCGACGCCCCCTTCGCTGTAAGCAAAAGCGAAGCGAAAACAAGGGGGCCCAGCAGTTTGCTGAAGAGAAGTGCGAACTTCGTATTTCGTTCCGATTTCGCCGGTCTTCTGACCAAGCACGCTGTAGCTATCAAGAACCCAGTTCGATTGTGTGGCCACGCCTGCTGGTTTGTCTGTGATAGTGATCACTAAAGGGAAGAAAAGTCTCCGAATTGCGACCTCATTCATTGCTTTTGCATGCGCGCCCAAAGGTTTGAGCATTGCGTATCCGTAATTGTGATATTCGTTCTAAATCGTGACAGCGGTCACGGACAAACGGCACTGCGTCAATGTTTAATGAAAGTGTCATAGCAGTCGTTCCCGAGATCAGAGATCGGAGTGATGACGCTAGCCTGGAGCGCTGAAGTTCTCCGTCGGGGCCGACGTCTTTGTCTTGGCTGAAAAAAGAAACATGGGACCAGCAGTCGTAAAATTCGATACTATTGCAGTGGCCACAGACCTGACTTGTTACCCACCTACAACGCTCCGATATGCCGCCGCGATAGCACGTCTCTACAAGTCGACGCTTGTACTTGTAGACGTTATCGACCCCGGCGCCTATGCGTTTCCCGACGGAATGCCGTTATACCTTCAGGCGAGTCAAGCGGCACGAGATGAACTGCGGAAGATAGAGGAAGACGCACGCGATCGGGGAAATCCGGTTCATTTCGTCAGGGGGAGGGGAATCGCCTGCGAACGCATTTTGGAAACGGTAAAGCGACACAATGCGGACTTGCTGATATTGGGAACCCGCGCAAAAACCGTGGCAGGTAGAGCTGCTTTAGGCACGGTTGCGAGACAGCTTCTTGTTTCGGCGCCATGTCCAATCATGACGGTTTCTCCCGACGCGGAGGAGTTTCTGCCATGGGCGGGAGCTTGGCGCCGTGTGTTGTCCGCAACCGACTTTTCAGATGCTTCTACGGCTGCCCTTCGATGTGCTCGCCGGATTGCCGTCAGAGAGTTAATTGCTTTGCATGTCTCAAATTCCCAAAACGAGCGTGAATGCGAACGTTGCCGGAAAAAACTCCGCTTGCTCGCCCCGCTCGAAGAACCACGCATGGTGCCGGTGGAGTACATCGTTTTATCAGGTGATGCCGGCGAACTCATCGCTAAACAGGCAATGAGGTTCGCAGCTGACCTCGTGGTCCTCGGCACTCCAGCGGATGAGCCATTAGGAGAGGATTGGCACGAAAGCACTGTGTTAAGGGTGATTTCCGAAGCGAGGTGCCCTGTACTATGCGTACCCTTCAAGGCACGCTCCGACTCGGCGGAACAGAAAGTCCATTCATCTGAAGCGGACTGAGACTCGTGATTGGTGGGACCGCAGAGGGTGTCGCTAAGGCGCAGCGAGATAGTTGGCCCAGGATTCTTGGTTTTCTCACCCAAGCCGCAAGCGCTGGGTCTCCCTAGACTCGGACGATATGGTGACCTAAGGCTTGAGGGGGACGAAACGTAACCCGTCAATAAGAGCCGTGCTGCACCCACAGGATGCGGGGTTCGTTAGGGTACTTTTCCGCCCTGTCCCCGGTTTACCCCTCCACCAAACTCCCACGCTCTGGAGATCTTGGTCTTTTAATCCTCAGTATTGCATGAAAATACTTGTTTGCATTAATTTATCCTTGTTTAGGAAAATTGATCAGTGTTTAGGTGTTTGTATGCCCAAAGTTAGTGCCTCATCACTACTTCCCAGCGAAAGACATCGAGTCATTCTCGATCGCCTGACGCGTGACGGTCGCGTCATCGCCACAGGCCTCGCAAGCGAATTGGGAGTAACTGAGGACATGATCCGTCGAGATCTCCGTGATCTTTCGCAGGCCGGAATCTGCCAGCGGGTTTACGGAGGCGCCGTTCCGCTGTCACCTGAATCAACATCGTTCGTACAGCGAAATGCCGAACATCCTGAACAAAAGAGCGCGCTCGCGGGCGTGGCTGTGTCGCTTGTTAGACCAGGTCAGACGATTTTCCTGGATTCCGGTTCCACCAACGAGGCGATCGCTCATGCTCTGCCGCAAGATCTAAATCTCACCGTCATCACGAATGCTCCCTTAGTTGCAGCGGCTTTGGTGGGCAGGAATGATCTGACGCTTCTGACTCTCGGAGGCCGTGTTGACCCGAAAACTGGCGCGGCTGTGGGTGCCTCAGTTATCAGAGACCTACAGATGATCCATGCCGATGTATGTTTTCTCGGTGTTTGCTCCTTAGATGTAGAAGGCGGGCTGGCTGTATTTGACTCGGATGAGGCGGATGTGAAGCGTGCATTTGTTCGTTCGAGCTCATCCTTGGCTGTTGCGGTGATGAACAATAAGCTGGGAACCCGTGCTCCCCATTTTGTCGCGTCGACGAATCAAATCACGTTCCTGGTTGTTGAAAAAGACGCACCCGCATCGCCCGTGAATGAACTTATCGCGGCAGGAGTGCAGGTTTTTCGCGAAAAGCACAGCTAAACCACCCAAGGTTGTCTCCATTCAGAGATGCGAAGCTCTCTATGACACATCCACGCTTTTATTCAATGCTGGGACAAGGCACATAAGAAGTGCGAGAGCAATAAACGCTCCATGCAATCCAACGGAGCGAGCCATAAAACCCACCAACGCCGGTCCCACCAGCAGGCCCGCATATCCTGCACAGGTTGCAGCTGCGAGAGCAAGCGGAGCAGGCATTTGCCGTTGGCTTCCCGCTCGCCGGAAGAGGGTCGGAACAATATTTGCCGCGCCGAGTCCGATACAAACGAAACCGGCAAGGGCAAGCGGAGTGTAGTTCGAAGCGAGCAACAACGCGAAGCCCACGATCGCCGTCAACCCACTCAACAGGAATACTTTGCGATCGCCCCACTGCGCTACGGCGCGATCACCAGTGAGGCGGCCGGCTGTCATGGCGATCGAAAATAGCATGTAGCCAATTCCGCCTTTGGCAGCGGGGACCATCTTGCTCGTGACCAGCAGAAGAGCGCTCCAATCGAGCAGTGCTCCTTCGACCAGGAACGCGACAAACGCAAGTAGGGCAATCACTAGAACAATGCCACGAGGCAGAACAAATAAAGGACCCCGCTTTTCGCCGCCTACTCTCAGCAGATGCGGAGCCGCGGCGCTGACTGCCGACGCCACCACAACGGAAGCGATGATCACCCCGTGGAACGGTGAAATACGGTTCGAAAGCATAAGCGTCATAAATCCGGATCCCGCGAATCCACCGATGCTGAACAGAGCGTGGAACCCGGACATCAGAGGACGCGATAGAGCCCGTTCCACTTCAACTGCATGAAGATTCATGGCGACATCCAAAGAGCCCAGCGACGCGCCGAACATCAGGAGTGCTGCCGCGAGTGAGGCTGGATGATCCATCACTGCTAGAAGCGGAAGAAAGAGTGCTACCCCAAAGCCACCGGCAAGGATGATGGGTTTGCTGCCAAGTCTGGTCGCAAGGATTCCGGTAATTGGCATTGCGGCGACCGAGCCTGCCCCAAGACAAAGGAGCAGAAATCCCAATGTTCCATCTCCAATCCCGAGCCGGCTCTTGGCGAAAGGGACAAGAGGAGCCCAACAGGCCACCCCGAAGCCGGCTGCGACAAAACAGAGCCGTGTGGCTAGCCGCGATTTTGAGTGATCAGCGACGACAGATGGCATGCCAAACTCCCGTCTCGGCGGTTTGCGGTAGTGTCGATAGGGCCGAAGCAAGCATAAACAAGCAATAGCATGTATAAATATGCAATTGCAAGCGCGGTATCGCACAATTGGGGAGACTTTCGCACCCGCCTTCGATCGTCTCGATGATCATCAACAGGTCAACGCCTTGAGACTGGTTGTCATGTACAGCGACCGGCGCTCTCCCGTCGATAGTGGTCACGGATGCACGGCAGTTTCGCCAATACCAATCGAATCTACTTTGTTAAGGTCGTGCCATGAGGCTTAATCAAATTACGTTGCCCGCAAATGATCTCCCCGGCAGCATCGCTTTCTATCGGATGCTGGGCTTCGACCTGATCGTGAAGAATGACAGCTACGCTCGGTTGGAAAACCCCTCTGATTTGTCGACGCTATCGTTGGAACTTCGTGATGGAGGCGACGGAGCTCGCGTGTATTTCGAATGCGACGATCTCGATAGCCAAGTCTTGACACTGAAAGAAAAAGGCATCCAATTCGACACCGATCCGAATGACCAACCATGGTTGTGGCGCGAAGCCTGGTTACGAGATCCAGCCGGGAACAAACTTTGTTTGTATTTCGCAGGCGAGAACCGGCGTTACCCGCCTTGGCGTATTCGCGTGTAGGGCGGTTAGCATGCCTTTGACCCCGCACTGGGGTTTCAAACAGACGGAGCTGTCACTTTCACGAAAGCGAAACTTAGAGTGATATGTTTTCCCAAAGTGCCAGGTCTGGTCTCGAACATGCAATCGAGACCGGCAGAGGCGGAGTTTATTTGAGGCTCACGGCAGATCAGTACGCCAGGCTGAGGCGGTCGTGACTGATGGTCGTCAACACCGTGCAACGCGGTATGACAGCATGTGTGGCGTATCCTTCTGAATCGTGCCCACCAACGATCTGAAAGCTGGCTCGGAGCCGAAATCGCTCTGCGTAATGTCCAACTTCCAACTGCCAGCCATAGAAGGTTTGTCCTGCGCCAAACCGATCGAGACCACGAGGACGGCCCACAAAAAAACTATCTTCTTCATGCCCCCGCCTCCAGCGCAGCACCGTAGCCAGTTCGTTTAGGCCCGTCAGGAAGATTTGAGAGCAATCCGACTGGCTTCTTAAATGTGCGCGGAGAATGCGTAGGGCGGCTTGTACATGCTGTCAGGCATCTCGGGGGCGTCAGCTCGCCGCGGTATCGCTTAACGTCCGCGTAGTGGATCCGATTCGTCCAGCGTGAAGCGGACGAAGCCTCTTCTTCCATCAGCGGAGACGGAGACGTCAGGAACGACGGGCCGGCTCACGCTCAGCGTGTTCCCATCCTTTTCGACCTCACCATTGGCGGCTAACTTCGCGAGATCACTAAACGTCAGAGGAATGTTCATGCGCAATAGTCTAAAACTTAGCCCGGTGCAAAACTGGGTACGTTATTATTCGTTTGCACCTGTTCCCGACTACGCTCCCACCAGCCACCGGTGGTCACTCTCGGCTGGTTCTTCTTCTGCGCAGCCCGCACTGCCTCCCCTGGGTCTTGATTGGAGATGAAACGGACCCAGCGTGGGAGAACCGGAGAATCAGAGACCCCGATCTTTGTTCAACCATTCACGCCGGTTCCATTCCGCCGACACCCCGCCGAGTTGATTGAACTCCATACGAGGATCGTCTGACTGAACGAGTATGATTAGCCGTTTGCCAGTCAAGAGCATCCTGCGTGACGCTCCCGCGATTACACCATCGGCAGGGTCCATTCCTTGCCTTCTCGATGCTTGCTTGTGTCCGTCACATCCATCTCCAGTAAGTAATAAGTAATGCGTTCTTGTGTAGCCATCCTCAACCGTCGTTTCTGGAGCGGTAACCCGGTAGACTTGGGTATCAAGGACGCATTCAGCACTGCAGGGTCTAAACCTGACTTAGGTCGATATGAGCCTCTACCTAGGTTGCAATTGCCCGCACAGGCTTCCCCTATCACCTTGGGTGACCCTCACGAATCCACGGCGCCTTGCACACCACTTACTGCTGGCAGACTTCTCGACCTGGAGAACCCGCAGAACAATAAACCTACCGCAGGTAAGTATGGCGTAAAAACGGGTACCGATAAAGGGGTGAGTAAATGTTGAACTATTACCGTAGGGAACGAATGCGTTCAAGACTCCACGGGCCACCCTGTGAGCGGGGTTTTAGTGTACGTGTGTGCTCACAGCCTGCCAATACTCACGTCGTTCCACCCAGCCCCTTGGCTCAACTTTATTATGACCCATTGGGCGCGACTCCTATCACTCAACTTGTGGTCACGGATGCTTACGGGCATGCTAGTTACTTCGCCGCACAAGGTGATTATACAATCGTCTTCTATTCGCCACGGATCGCCAGGCAGGTCAGACTTACGTCGCGTCTCACACCTGGCTCGATGGTATACTTCGGGACGAGCTTGCCGCTCCAAAAGGGGTGTTCTTTCGTGCCGAGCAACCTTCCCGCAGACATTAAGACTTTTCGAAAAGCTGTCGAGTTTTGGGTGAAAAGCTACAAGGGCGAGCTTGAGGTTTTGACTGAACTATACCAGGCCACGAATGATCTCTTCCCAAAAGACTTTGGGGTCACTGCGGATACAGACGTCAGCGGAGGTGTCTGCGAGGGAATGGCCCTCGAATGGATCAAGAAGAACAGTCTGGGCAGCGGAGATGAATTTGAAAGTCAGGTCAAAAACGATTGGACGAACTTCGCCGTAAATTCAATTCGAATCAAACACATTATGCTCAGCCTTGCCGACACCCAGAAGGAACTCGAGGCTCAACGTCAGAAGCTGCTGGCCGAATTCGAGAGACTGGAGGAATGGAAGGCATTGAAGGACCCAGCGAGTCGGGAGCAATTGAACCATGCGAGAAGAAAGTTCAATGAAAGTCTAAATGCCTTCGAGGCGAAGGTAGCCGGGGAAAAGCGCTTGATTTACAAAGCGTACCTTACGGTCCTGAACCAGACGGACAAAAGCATCCTGCAAATCGAACAGGTGGGTGGGACAGTTTCTCTGGCACAGGTAGGTTCGACCATCCTCGGGGATCAGGGCAATCAATCGGCTTACTACTTGATCAACATGGACCCCCCGGGAAAGAGCGGTCATGCCATCGCGATCCATGCTTGCGCCACTCCCCGATTGCTTGACGCTAATTCCTGCGAATTTGGCTTCAAGAGTTTGAATGGATTGATCACCTTCCTTGATGATCTCTTGGGATTTTACGGAAGGAATACCGGTTACAAGGCCGCTGAAGTGAGAATCTACCGATACGGGCGAAGCTGGCGCCGGAGAGGCGGTCTGGAGACAGTCGTGGCCCGGATGGTTCAGTTCGCATTCCGAGAACCGGATTCGAACTAACGATGGTACCGATACTCAGCGACCGGCGAGTTCTCGTGCCCTCCGCTTATTGGTGCAGGTAGCATATCTTCACCTCCTGCGTCTGCAAATCGCGCAACCCGCTCGATGAACGTACATCCGATTCGCGGCTGCGTTCCTTTCAGTTAACGCTTCTTCCCTAAGTTGAAAAACCAGGTGGGCTTCTCCTTCAACAAGCGGGCGGACTTGCGGCTGTGATCGCTTCCTCCACTCTTCGAGGGCCAAGTAGTACTCCTGTTTCAACTGATCGCCCTCAGCACAGTGCCCGCCGTCCCTCAGTCTCGGAGATGTTATCCGGCTGTAGGATGCCTTCTTCGGGGAAAGCTTCATCTCTTCCGGGTTGGTTTCGGGAACAACGTTCATTCGGCCCGCCTCCTCTTCCGTCCGCCATGGCTCCCGACTGCATAGCGAATGCGACTGCCATTTGCAAGGCTGCCGCGATCACGAAAACCATCGCCCGCCGACTTGTTCGGCTAAAGCCCTAGCATCAGCCAGTCAGACCAGATCGAACAACTAGCAGTCTTGCTAGGGGAATGACCAATTTTGATGAGCCGCCGTCTACTCCATTAGCGGCGTCCGTATTCCAAGAGTTGCCTTCCGTCACCTGCCTCCCCCCAATTACATTTCGCGATAGTTCAGGAGGATCAAGCCGACCACGGTCAGACACAGTGGCGGGAGGTAGCCACACATCGTAGCCATCCGACCCTGGGAGAGCCGCAGCTCCAGCCATCGGCCCCAGCCCGCCGTAACACCAACGAGAGCAATGGATGTGTGGCTCATCTCCGCAAGCAGCGCCTCTTTCACGTCTCTGGGTGAATGCTCGTGTGTCAGCAACATCGCCGCGCCGACAGCACATATTCCAGGAAAAACGTAAGCCGCCCAACGAGCACGCAGCTTACCTGCCTGCACAGCGCATTCGAAAGCTGCGAAGATTACGACCAAAAGGGCGCCGAAACGATGTTGCAATACATCAGGGGCGGAGAAGCTCTCCCAGAAAGGACGCGGCCCCAGCGGCCAGTTCTCCGGGTCAGCGCGCAGAAGGATGAAAACGGCGAGGCCGACAAAGCTTAAAGGCCAAAAACGGGCCCAGCGCATCGTACGGTGCCGGCTGATCAACGCCAGCAGTCCCGCGATAAGCACGATCAGCCCTGCCCAGTGATGGTTGTACTCCGACCATTCCTTGTCGTTTGTGTCGCTACCGACGGTAGCAATGAACGGACTCTCCTGAACCGCTACTGCGATCGAACTTGGAGGAGCCAGCGCGGTTATAGGCGGACTCGTCAAACGAGGTGACTCTGGGCGCAGGCGCGCGTAGATCTCATGAGGTGTCAGCCTGCCTTGGGCGGCAACATCGACTGCCGGTGGCTGCGAGGTCAACGAAGCCGCCGTCAAAACCGCAAGGAACCCCAAAGCAATCTCCGCCTCACCGACTCGGCGCAAGCGTGCCAGCAAAGATTCAGGATCGGTGGCCAGCCGCCGCACCAGAAGCCAATTCCCTGCCCCAAGTCCAACGGTCACGAGCAAAAGGCAGCACTTGGTGACCACCATAACCCCATACGCAGTGCCGTAGACCGCGCTCCAGGATCCCAGATAGGACCAAGCCAAGCCGCCTCCCGCCAACACCAGTGTCGCAGCGCCGAACAACGCCATCCGTGAATATCGCTCGGTCAGGCGCCGCGCCTCGTCCACCCTCTCGGCCCGGCCTAAGGAAATCAGCAAATAAGGCATCGCACCAAGCCAGGCGGCTGTACCCAGGTGATGGGCTGCGGTGAGAATCAGCAATAGAACGCGGGCGTCAATACGTGCTGCAGCATGACTGGTCGAGACCACGGACGCCAGCAGCAACGGGCTTGCAAGTAGCATGACCAACGTTGCTTTGCTGTTTTTGAGGCTGGCAGAAATGCAGAGTCCAATCGCAAATATGATCGCGCAAAAATCAGCATGGAAGAAGTTGGTTGTCGACACATCCCTGAGGGTCAAATCAGAGCCGCTCATGAGGATCGCTCCGGAGGCTGAAACCATGACAACTTCGGCAACAATTAGCCCGATCGCCGCCATCCGGATGCCTGTGCGACAAAACTGCCCAACGGCTTCGCTAGCCCTGGCCGGTTTGGCCACAGCTAAAAGAAAAGCGATTCCTCCCAGCAACAATGCCTCGAAGGACAGCGTTGCGGCACGGGCCAGGATACTCAACAGATCGATATCGCGCAGGAACCAGATCAAGGCAATCGTTCTCGGGTGTTACTTGATTTGAAAGAGCACCTTGCCGCGAGTGACGTGCCCATCGACAGCCAAGACCTGCCAGCGCAGTTCGTAGGCCCCTTTGACCAGCCCGGTCAGGTTGGCAGACAGTAATCCGGGCTGAGGCTGGCCCCCGATTGCGATCTTCTCCAATTTTCCGCCAGGGGAGAGCAGTGTAAGGATGGAATGCTCTATATCGAGTCGCGAGTTGTATTTCAAGAGGACTGCGATATCCGGACCGGCAACAGTGCTGTTCTCTGCCGGCTGCGCGCTCACTAAAACGGCGTGTGCCCATGCGACCCTGGGAGAAGAGACTGCAATGCCGCAAACAGTGATGACCGCGATCACAAACCAAGATGCAAACCTAACCTTGTGCGTGCGCAAAGTTACCCTCCAGAACATCAGGCCCTACGTTTCCGTCCGCTTTTCGGGTTGCCATGCCGACTCGGTTAGCCTGACAGCATTCAGTCACTTTCGAAACTGGCAAAACTGACAGTTTAGCGACGAATCTCGGCAAACGTCCGATGAGTCACCTACTGTCTGTAGTGACAGTTGTTTCGCGAACGCCGGAGTCCTAGTCTCTGACAGAACTGACACCTGCGCCCTGTTCTCTCGCGGGCCAGCGAAAACAATCGGGACAGGGCGAACAGATGACCTTGCAAAGAGAGAACCGACCGAGAGTCGCCGCGGCCCTTCATTCGCGCGACGAGATCCCGGCGGTTGAAGAAGCCTCCTGACGCTGTATGGTCTTCTGGATATGGATTGAGCATCCTACGGTTAATATCAGTCCACGACCAACGCGGATCTTCTTGCTGTTCGCGCTGTCGATTTTGATGGCAGTGTGTTCCCTGCAGGTGCGCGGCCAGGAGCTTTCCCCGCGCGCTTATTTCATCACCCCGGTGAATGCCAACGCGATCACGCTCATAGCATCTTTCTATACAGGCGGGGTTGATTTTAACGGAACTATCCCCATAACGGGCGCCACGGGGACATACGGCATACCGATCTTCAGCTACTATCACTCGTTCGGCATCCTAGGCCGTTCTGCTAACGTCGCGGGGGGGTTGCCCTACGCGGTTGGGCACTTCCAGGGAACGGTTCTCGGCTCGCAAATGGAGATATACCGCTCTGGGCTCATGGATACCAGCTTTCGGTTATCAGTGAACCTGAAAGGCGGACCCACGATGTCGCCGCCTCGCTTTGCCAAGTGGAAACAGAAGACACTGTTGGGGGCTAGCCTCAAAGTGATTGTGCCAACAGGCCAATACGACGGTGCAAAGCTGGTCAACTGGGGGATCAACCGCTGGGCGTTCAAGCCTGAGTTTGGTTATTCCCAGCGCTGGGGCAGGACGATGCTCGACGCTTATGCGGGGGCCTGGTTCTACACCAAGAACCCCGCATCTTATTCCGTCCCTGTTCCCAAACCTCAAACAGAGGCGCCCGTTGGCGCCTTCGAAGGACACTTGAGCTACGATGTGAAGCCCAGGCTGTGGTTCTCGCTCGACGGAAATTTGTGGTTCGGCGGAGTCACGAGTCTGAGCGGCGTGCAAAACCTGAAAACCCGGCAGACCGGCTCCCGCGTGGGAGTAACAGGCTCCTACCGGGTTAGCAGACACCAGACTCTCAAATTGAGTTATAGCAATGGCATCTACCTCTTGTTTGGGGGGAATTATCAAAATGTCTCAGTGGCGTGGCAGTATTCCTGGATCGGCAAGCAAGTCAGGTGAAAGCTCGAATCGCCAACCGAAGGCTGTGACTTCGTATTCGAGCCGACCGAGTCCACCACAATTCTTAGGCAGGCTTAGCACTTTTCCTGGTAGGAAATAGTTAGTTCTACCAGTATCCTTTGCGACATCCAATTGCTAAGCTGGGATGAAATACGCTCGGAATCTTTTGGGGAGAACCGGGCGTATCGTAATATCTCTCTCTGACAACGCGTTGCATCGGTTACGCCCAGATGCAGCGCGTTTTTTTCGCAGGACGGAGGATTGATGCAAGAGGAGGAGAAAACCGCAGCCATTGCCGCCGAATTGAAGGCTCCGCGCGCCGGCGCCATCGCCGGTATCCTGTTCTCGATCCTGCTGTTGACCAGCTTTGTGCTTATCCGGCTCTCCGTTCCCGACAACCCCCAGGATCCGGGAACATGGCTCGCCGAAAGCGCAAAGTCCATCCGTCTAGCGCTGAATTTGCTGCCCTTCGCTGGAATCGCCTTCCTTTGGTTCATGGGTGTGCTGCGCGACCGCATGGGGGCAAAAGAAGATCGCTTCCTGGCCACCGTGTTCCTCGGCAGCGGGCTTTTATTTCTCGCCACGACCTTTGCCTCTTCCGCGGTAACAGGTGCGCTGATCATGGCGTACGAAGCACTTCCAGGAAAGACGATGGACTCAGCCACCTACACATTCGCCCGCACGCTGGCCTACGAGTTAGCCAACGTATACGCCCTGAGAATGGCGGGAGTGTTCATGATCTCGGGATGTACGCTCGCGATCCGCCTTGGGATGTTCCCGCGCTGGATGGCGCTGCTCGGTTACGCGCTGGCGCTTTTTCTTCTGCTGAGCATCGGGCGTTTCGGCTGGGCACCCCTGGTGTTTCCGCTGTGGGCGCTGGCGATTAGCGTGTATGTCCTGCTTGCGAACTTTCGGCACCAGCCGAGGTAGCCCGGGACGAGGAGTGCGGGAACTGGAGCATGGAGAAGTGCTTCTCGCTACTCGTCGCTCGCGTTCACTTCTTCTGCGGCGGCTGCTGTTCCAATTGTTTCAGCTTTTGCTGCATCATCATCTTCTCCTGCTCCTTAGTTAGCTTCGGAAACAGCAATGCGATCGATGCCCGAACCGTCCAAGACGAGGCTCCAGGAACATGCACTGCGTTGCCATAGGCCTGAACGCCGATATTCACTGGCTGAAATCCAAGCTTCATGATTCTTCCTACGCCGCCACCGAATGGCACCGTCCACACACTCCCGCTCGCCGCGGACGAGTTCCAGTTGGCGGTGAGGATCGGTTGCGTGGTGAGGTACCAGCCCTTTTTGAGGTTGTCGTTGACGAAGTACTGCAACAGCATCTGATTGATGTCCGGGCGGCTGCCACCACCGGCGACCGACCATATATTGTTGACCAGTACGCCAAGCACAAAATGGCTTGGCATAGCCAGAGCTACGAAGTTAGGTCCGATGGCAAGCTTCCCTTGTCCCGTGTACTGGCTGGTCGCAGTCGGCAATTGAAAGATGGGGCCCGCGCCCCAAATCAACTTGTGCGGTTTGCTCGGAGAGAGCAAGAAGGTGGGCTGCATATCGCCAAGGCCGGAAACGCCAACCTCAGGCCCAAGCGGCTGGTAAATGATGGGGGTGATCCAGCGAATGATCAGATTCCAGTTCTCGCTAAACTTCAATGGAATCACCGGCTGGATGTTCACTACATTTTGTGTACGGTATCCGGGATTAATACCCGTGTTGCTGTTATTTTGCACGGGAACGCTGATGAGGCTGGCCACGGGGTTCTGCGCCGCTTTTCGCAATGCGTCGGCATTGGTAGCTGCGGCTGGCGTTTCCTGCGTGGCAACTTGAGTTCCCTCCGGTGCAATGGGAGCATCTTGTGCAACCAGCCGCACCGTTAACAAAAGCGCCGCCAGCGCCCACCAAGCGAACCTCCCTCTTATTGACGATTTCGTCGCTGTCAGTGGGAGAATGGGTGCCGTCTCCCGGATTCCATTTTTGCTTAGACTCACTTAGGTCCGACCTTCCGAGCGGTGAATTGCATGTTCCCTCCGAGGACTGCCCACAAGCGATGCGATGTCCTTCAATTGCACGATCCATCGTCTTGAAACTCGCCGCTGGCCGACATGGCGGCCAGTGAACGAGCGCAATTCAGGATTTTCTGGTCAAGGGGATCCTTCTTCACACTCTCTGGGGTGATGTAGTTCAGGTTCTTGCGCGCCGCAAGAATCTTGTTGCCCAGCTCCTGCATGTGGTTGAACTCCTTGGTTAACAACTGAAACGCGTTGCCATCGGAAGGAGTGGTGGCCGCTACCGATGTCAGGCGGAGATTCTTGGCTGCTTGTGCACGGTAATCAGCCATCCAGGCGTCTTTAATTGGGTAGCTGTTCTCGACGGCATTCAGGAGCGCGCTCCGCCATTCCCTGATGTCACTCATGGTTTCTATGGCACCCTTGAGGAAGTCTTTGGAGAAACCAGAATTTGCGTGCTCTCTGGCCGGAGGAACGACGCCGCCCGCCGGCACGGTCAACACGATTTGGCTTCCGTGGTATGCAATGGACCCACTCATTAATCGTGCCAATGCCTCGACGGCTACGTAGGAGCCGCCGTTTAGGCCGATAACCGGCGCTTGCCCGGAATACCCGCTCACCACAAGAGTTCCACCTGGTTGGCCGGCTTGTGACCAGGCCGATCCGCACGTGATCAGAAGTCCCAGAATCAGCCATCTGCTATTTCCTGTTGCTTGCATGAGTCCTTCCCTGGAGCGCGCCCCGCTTGCCACTAGAAGACGGGATGTTCACTCATTGGTGCGGAGATTTTCGTAAGCGCTTACCGTACAACGGTCCAGGTCTTGTTCGGTGCATAAGAGGACATCTGTTGCACTATGTCGGCGGTCTTATCCCCAAGATCCTTTTGGTAGATCACGCCTTTCTGGCTGACCAGGAAAGTCATGACACCGCCCGACCGATAGTCCGCGGGATAAGCGACGAAACCGAAGCCACTGGCGCTCGGCAGCATGCGGTAGTAGTAACCGTGATAGGGGGTGCGATTGCCTGACGTGTCGTAGCCTTCGTTGGCAGCCTGGGCAATCATCGGTCCAGCTGGACTTTCGGGCTCCCCTTCTTTCACCTCCCAATAAAGTCCATTCTGTTTGCCCGGTTCGCTGACGATGCGGGCGGCGTAGGAGCCCTGAGGTTTTCCGTCGTGGGCGGAGGCGGCGTAGTCACGCTGGGCGGCAACGATACCTTTGCACACATTGATGGCCGCCAGCTCGTTGTGACCAATGCGCCGGTAAAGAATCTCATCTTTACCCGCTGGTCCATCCCAATACCACTGGCCGCCCTTGTGGGCGAGCGGGATCGGGAGCGGCCAGCTATCCTTACCGACCTCGAGTGTGAGCTCGCCATTGTGCGAGGGCACGAAGGAGTGCCTTTCGTTGTACCACTGCAAAAAGGTTTCTCGAGCGGCCTTGTCCGCGACGGAATCGCTGGAAGAAACGACCTGCTCACTACCTGGGCCGAGGATTGCTCCGAGCTCAGAGGGATCGCCGTCGCGTACCGCCTGAATGAAACCGGCAAGGGCATCCTTTGAGGACGAAAAAGTCTTCTGCCCCTCGCCTTGCCCGTGAGAGTCGGCAACGAAGGCCGCCAGATACATGGCGGAAAGAAGAAAATAAGTTGTCATCCTACAAATGCGTTTCATTGTCTGGAACCTCAACTGCTTCCTTGATTGCCGCCGACTTCGCGGCTATTGGGCGCGGGCGCGGCCGCCGCCCATGCTTGCCTGCCCGCGATTGCTGGCTACCCGCTCTGACTTGGCGCTGCCACTGTTGCTGAATGCGCTGTTACCACCTCCTCCACGATTCTGTGCCTGGGGTGCGGGACGAGCCGCCGGAGCGGTGCCCCCAACCGGACGAGCAGCGGCACTACTGTAGCCACGGTCGCCACCTCGATTCATGTTCGAAGGGGCGGCGGCCTTGTTCATGGTGTTGGGGCTGGCGGCATTGGGCCGATTCATTGGAGCGGCATTCGCAGTGTTCGGTCGATTGATGTTGTTCCCGCCGGGGCTCGACGCAAGGTTAGGGCGATTGGCAGGCATGTTGTTGCCCGCACTTGGGCGATTGACTGGCATGTTGTTGCCTGCATTTGGGCGATTGGCTGCAGCCAGGGTGTTGCCGGCGTTGGGGCGATTGGCCGGATTCGCGTTTGCCATGGACGTGCCCGGCCTTTGGTTAGGTGTGTTGGGGCGAGCCCCCTGATAGGTAGATTGGCCTTTCCAGTTTGGCTGACCAGCGGCTTGATTGCCTGCCCCCAGCGGCGGCCGATTGTTGGCGTTGATGTTGTTATTAACGTTGGGATTGCGGTTGTAAGTATTGTTATTGTTGTTGAACTTGTTGTAGTAGTTGTTGTTCACGTTCACGTTGACGTTTCGGTTGTACTGGTTCCAGTGGTAGTTCGGTGGAGGATGATATCCGTAGGCTGGGCGGTATCCTGGGTAGACGGGGCGGTACGGAGGTGGATAGTAGGGACGCCCGCCGTAATAAACCCCGTGATATCCCCAGGATGGGTAGGGATAATAGTTGTTGCGGTTGATCGCCGCACCCACCGCCATGCCAACACCGAAGGAAAGAAGTCCGATGGCGACCGCAGTGCCAGTGCTGACTCCAGTCGACGTGGGTGCAGGCTGGTTGACGACTACGGTCGTGGGAGCAGGCGTGGTGTAGATGGTGACGGGATTGTACTGCGGAACATAGACGACCTGCGGATTTGCAGGTTGAATCTCCACGTATGGCTGCCCGTTATCGGCCTTCTTGGTTTCGACCGTCATCTGCGGACTGGATTTGAGGTTTCCCGTCTGCTGCGCCTGAACGCGCTTGCGCTGGACGGCTTCCATCACGCCCTTCTGGTCTGTCTGAAAGGCTTGTCCAAGCTCGCGAGTCCAGTCGAGCTGCTGACACATATTGTCCACGACCTGGGGAAAGCTCATCAGGTATTGCATGCTGGGGCTGAAGCCAGCCTTGGTGGCGGCGTTGGTGAGCGCGTCCCCTTTGAGATTCTGGTTCTGCAGCAGCCAGTTGCCCCCGTCGAGCACCTCTTGGGAATTGATAGACGCAGTAAGAATCTGCGCCAGCAGTTGATCGGGATAGAGCGCAATGGGTGCAACCAGATCGTCGACGCTCATCTGCTGTGCTGGCGGACTTTCGGGTGCAGCCTGAGCCGGGGCCGCAGCCTGACTCTGTGGCGGAGTGGGTTCAGCCGACTTGCTGCAGCCGGACACGGTGCTCATCAATGAGACCGCAACAGTCAGAAGCGAAGCAGTGCCAGCGCGCAGAACAGGGTTCATTGTCGGAATCCTCGGGCAATGCCGGCGCCGAGACAGTCGGTTGGCTGTAGAGCAGCAGAGCAAGCACCCGCTGCAAGCCTATAGCCGCTGCGCCCCCAAATAACCTGTCAGAAGTGACAGTGGTTTTCTCTTAGATCACGGGGGCGAAGGTTTTTGCTGCGCGTATATCGCCCGGGTCCGTCCGTTCTGAACGGCAACTGTAAACTACCGGATGCCGCACCCCCAGAATGGGGATTGGTTGCGCCAAGTTTGAGAACAAGGCTATTTTCTTGACTAGCACTGTATGCTGAATTGGCTCCTCATCTTTGTACCGGTCGCGATCGGGCTTGAGTTCTTCAGACCTGAGGCACACGCGTATATATTCGTCGCCGCCTGTCTCTCCATTGTGCCGCTCGCGGGTTGGCTCGGACACGCCACCGAACACATTGCCCATCATGCAGGGGAAGGCATTGGCGGACTGTTGAATGCGACCTTTGGCAACGCCGCCGAGCTGATCATTGCACTCGCGGCTCTGCAAAAGGGCCTTTATGGCGTAGTCAAAGCATCTCTCACGGGGTCCCTAATCGGTAACATCCTCCTGGTATTTGGCGCCTCTGCGCTTGCTGGAGGCTTTCGCTACAAGGCGCAGCGATTCAATAGAACGGCGTCGAGTGCCCAGGCGATTTTACTTACTCTCGCGGCCATTGGGCTGGTTATGCCGGCTGCGTTCCATCACCTGCAGAGGGCCGGTAAGGCTTCCTTGGACAACTCTCTCGGGCTTGACATTTCAATCGTGCTGCTTTTTGTTTACGCAGCTCACCTGGTGTTTTCTGTACATACTCACAAGACTTTGTTTCTGGGAAAACCGGCGCCATCGGGAGAGCAGCAAGAAACTCCGTGGAGCCTGCGTAAAGCAGTACTCATTCTGGCCGCTGCTACGACGTTGATCGCGTGGATTAGTGAAATATTGGTTGGCTCAGTAGAACAGGCGGCAGCGGCCTTTGGAATCTCCGAGATTTTTGTCGGCGTGATCGTGGTAGCGATTATCGGGAACGCAGCGGAGCACAGCACGGCGGTCATCGCGGCCCTGAAGGACCGGATGGACCTTTCATTTGGTATTGCCATCGGTAGCAGTTTGCAGATCGCGCTTTTTGTGGCGCCGGTTTTGGTCATTTTGAGCCATTTTATTGGGCCTCGTCCGATGGATCTTGCCTTTACTCCCGCCGAGGTGCTGGCAATCTTTGTTTCTGTCTTAATCACGGGTCAGGTCGCCGCGGACGGAGAAACAAATTGGCTCGAAGGTGTGCAGTTGCTGGCCACGTATCTTATTTTGGCAATGGTCTTCTACTTTCTGCCCGATGTTGGCAATACTTTGCCACTCAGCCATTAGGGGGAGACCCCCGCCGAGATGTCTCATCCTCATGGAAGACGCAGAAAACCATTCCCGGAAGATGCACCACTGAAGCTGTCATGGTGCAATCAGCTGGGCGACTTCGCGGAGGAATTCGACCGCAGGCATGCCCTTGGTGATAACCAGGTTTGCATGCTCGCTCCCCGGAGGTGCCTCTACCAGGCCGCTCAAGAGAAGTATCGGGATGGCGGGATTTAGCCGTTTCATTTCGGCGGCCAATTGCGTTCCGCTAAGTCCGGGTAGCAAATGATCCGTAATTACGAGGTCGACCTGGACGCACCTAAAAAGCTTCAAGGCGGCCGCACCGTCTGCCGCACTTACAACTTCATAACCGGCGCTTTTTAAAACGAGAGAACGCACCGCGAGACCGGCCGCTTCATCGTCAACGCACAAAATAATACGGTTTTTCAACAAACACTCTCTTGGTAAGGTCCCTGTTCTCAGGACCTCCAAAAGCAGATATAGCAGGG
Organism: uncultured Acidobacteriaceae bacterium; assembly: GCA_963826875.1. GTDB lineage: Bacteria > Acidobacteriota > Terriglobia > Terriglobales > Acidobacteriaceae > PALSA-350. The sequence goes on from CAWGYP010000021.1 coordinate 105,065, forward strand.
AGACGATCAGAGTTCGTTGCGCCAGAGCAAGGATCGGATTGGGAGCGGTCTTCGATATGGTTCAAGATTGCCAAAGGGTGAATCTTTATCCAGAGATGGCCAGGCGCTCTACTGTCAGTTCTGACAGTAGTCGTACACTGTTGGCTGTGAAACCCTACTGTTCGAAGCCGTTTGCACTTCTACGGATGGTTGAGCATTCGTTCCCGGATTTCGAACAGGAGACTTGCCGAGCAAGAGGAGGAACATGAAAAGCCCAGGAAGAAGAAACCTGAACAGTACGAGTTTGCTCCGCGACAATGCGACCCGTATTCATCACATTTTGTTGCTTGGCGTGTTTGGTGTTTTCCTGTTCTGCGGATGCAATAAGACGCCCCCGACGGAGAACAACGCGTCGTCTGCGCCTCCCGCGGCGCCCGCGGCCGCACCCACGCCAGACCAGGCACCGCCGCCAGCCGCCAGTGCACCGGCTCCCTCTCCGGCTCCGGCACCGGCCCCAGAGCCCGCGGCTCCTCCTCCGCCTCCCCCTCCTCCGCCGCCCAAGATCTACACTGTGCCAAGTGGTACCTCGCTTACCGTCCGAATCGCGCAAGACCTGAGTTCAAAGACCAGCAACGTGGGCGACCCTTTTAGTGGATCGCTCGCGCAATCAGTCCGGGTGCAAGGAGTGACAGTGCTGAAAGCCGGCACACCAGTGAGCGGTACCGTCGCCTCCGCGAAAAAACAAGGCAGGTTCAAGGGTGAGGGTGACCTCGGAATACAGCTCAGCCGCGTCGGTCCCTACGAGGTAACCACCCAGGAATTGCTGGAGACCGTGAAAGGGAAGGGCAAGCGAACCGGCGCGATGGTTGGCGGCGGCGCTGGTGGGGGCGCACTGATTGGTGGGCTGGCGGGTGGAGGCAAGGGCGCGTTGATTGGTGGCCTTGTAGGAGCAGGCGCAGGAACAGCGGGCGCCGCACTTACCGGGAACAAGGGCGTCTCGCTAGCAGCGGAATCGGTCGTGACTTTTATTACCTCTTCGCCGATCACTGTGACCCTGAAGCCCAAGGCGGCGGAGGAGTAGACGCCAGCCAAAAGCCACGCATAAGACTCCCCTGCGATCGTAGCCGATACGATCGCGGAGGAGCTGCTTTCCAGTACTCCCGAAAATTGGAAATTGGCGCGAGATACGCTCCTTGCCAAATTCTTCGCCTGTCACATGCGACAGTTTCCAAGCGTCATTCGGAGTTTGATGATGCTCACGAGCCTGTGTCCTAGCCTCGGGCGATGAGCTGCAACCACCATGACGATAACTACAAGTCCGACCACGCACACGTTTCGAGAACCGGCCCAAGGGCAGGATCCACTTCCCTCCTGGAACGAAGGTTCCACAAAGCAAAGCATCCTCGACTTTGTCCGCGGAGTGACGACGGCCGGCGGCCCTCACTTCGTCAAACCCGAAGATCGGATCGCGGTGTTCGATAACGACGGAACCCTGTGGAGCGAGCAGCCATTCTATTTCCAGGTTGCATTCGCGCTCGATCGCGTGAAGGCCATGGCCCCGCAACATCCCGAATGGAAGGACAACCCACTCTACACAGCGGTCCTGAATAACGATTTGAAAGCTGTCGCCGCAGGAGGCATGAAGGCACTCCTGGAATTGGCGACGACTACGCATGCAGGGATGACCACGGACGAGTTCGCGAAGATTGTGGCCGATTGGATCGCAAGCGCCAGGCATCCCAAATTCAATCGTCTCTACACCGAGCTCATTTACCAGCCGATGTTGGAGCTGCTTGCGTATTTGCGTGGCAACGGCTTCAAGACGTTTATCGTCTCCGGTGGGGGAGTGGAATTCATGCGTGTCTGGGTGGAGCGGGTCTATGGGATTCCACCCGAACAGGTGATAGGCAGCAGTATCGTAACCAAGTTCGAGATGGTCGCAGGCGTACCGGTGCTCATGAGGCTGCCGCAGCTGAATTTCATTGACGACAACGTAGGCAAGCCCGTAGCGATCAACATGCACATCGGACGGAAACCCATCGCCGCGTTTGGCAACTCTGACGGTGACCTGCAGATGCTCCAGTGGACCACCGCCAGTACGGGGTCTCGATTGGGGCTACTCGTACACCACACCGATGCCACGCGTGAGTATGCCTACGAAGCGTCAAGCATGGGTAAGCTGGAGGTGGCTCTGGCAGAAGCCGCAACGCGGGGCTGGATTGTCGCGGACATGAAGAACGACTGGAACCGTGTCTTCTCGTTCGAAGATAGCAAATAGCGCGGTTCATTTTGAAAGCCTGTGAACAGGGAAGATTGGCATGGCAAACGATACAGTGACCTCGCCAGAAAAGGCAGGGGCATCGAGCGCGGAACAACACCCGATCACCGCTGTCGACATCGTGCTGGAGCCAGACGCGACAATGATCCAGCACGCGCAGGCCGCCAACGCAGGACTGCTTAAGAATTTCCCCAAAGGCTACCCGCTGGGCGATGAACACGCGCCGCACATTTCGGTCATTGGAGGCTATTTCCACACTGAAAACCTCAATGAGATATTTGCCGCTGCAAGCAAGGTACTGGCCAGCGAGAAGGTCATGAGCTGGAAGTTGAAAGCCTTCAAGTACTACTACATTCCTTTGAAACAAATCGGCCTTGGCGGAATCCTGGTTGAACCGACCGCAGACATGATCCGGCTGCAGGACGAGCTATTCGAGGCGATCGGCAAATTTATGGCGCCGGGGAGTGCCGGCACCGCTGCTGCCTTCAAGACCACGCCGCAGGACCCGGATATTAACCAGGCCACTATCGATGCTGTTGCAACGTACTTCTCCCAACATAGAGGAGAGCATTACAGTCCACATGTCACGATCGGTGTTGGCACGGTCGATTATCTGAATGCCCTGCTCGCTGCGCCCTTTCCCACGTTCACGTTCTCGGTGGTGGGGATGTCGGCCTATCAGTTCGGCAATTTCGGAACGGCGGCGAAACAACTCCACTCCTTCAAGCTGGCGCAGTGATACTTCTCCTCGAGCATGGCGGAAAACGGGCTCTTCGGAAGGTTGTCCACGTGGGCTGTTCGGGAGCAACTAACCGGCACGACTTTTCAAGCACTTCACTTATTTCACCCCACAAGGCAGGGGGGCTATTTGTCTGCTGCATTTCGAGCCCACGTGGCTAGGGGCTCAAGAAATGGGTAGGTGGCCGAGGGAGCGTCGATTTCGCCACTGAGTGAGGTGGCGAACGGCACCATGCGCCCGTAGAAGGCTCGTGTGCTGTCCTTGTCCTGTTTCATTGTCCCGTGTTCCAGCGTAGCCCCGGCAAAAACACCACGGGAACGAGAATAGCTCAACACTTCAGCACGCATCTTCCAGTCCGTTTCAGCCGCGGTCTGACGGCCCACCGGTCCCCCGGCCGCGCTGACCTGCGCGCCGAGCGCAAACTTGCTCGAGAGCAGCTCCGCCATACCGCCGTCGTTCATGATCAGCATGATCCTATCCACGGCTTGGCCGCCGAACTGCAATCCAAAACTGCCTCCCCACACGACAAAGAAGGCGGGTGCGCTCCAACCCTTTGCCGTGCGGCAGCTAGCAACGCCGCGCCCGTAGCGCAGGCCGAGAACGAAGCCACCATTTAACATCGCGGGCACCACTGCCACGCAAGAAGCCGAGGCAAGTAAATCTTCTGGGATGCCCTGATCCCGGGCAGACTGGATCACTTGCAGAACTCTGCCTGCCGCCTCTACCCGAGCTTGAGTCTTCTGCACATTCTCGGCCGCCCATGTTGCAGGGGCAGCCAGACACAGCACCAAAACCACCTGAGGAAGATGTCGCATTTCTCTCTTGGCCTCTCTGCGCCTGATTCTAGAGCGGATTCGGTAGACCTTTGATCCAGCGACGAAGATAGCTATTAGCTACTAAGGCTCCGAATCGACAGCGCTTGCGGTGCGGAAGGTTGTCTGGTGGGAGATAAGAACGGGAGCTAAGGGGACACGGGACGATAATTGGAACTGTCACATGTGACAGGCAAAAAAGGCTGGGATAAAGAGCAGGATGTACTGAGTGCCATGGCCATCTTTCTCTTAGTTGCTTTGTTCATCGTTGGACTGTTGGTGGCCGGCATCGAGTTCGGCCGGCGCTTTCGGTTGCGCTGTCGCGAGCAGAAATTCAGCTCGGGGCTGGGCGTGATCGACGGCGCTGTCTTCGGACTGATGGCCCTCCTTCTCGGCTTTTCGTTTTCCGGCGCTGTCTCACGTTTCGATACGCGGCGGGAACTCATTGTGCAGGAAACGAATGCCATCGGCACGGCATGGTTGCGGGTGGACCTACTGCCCGAGGCGGCCCAGCCCCAGATCCGCGACGACTTTCGCGCCTATCTCGATGCCCGCCTCGCCTTCTACCAAAACCTGGGGGCCGAACGCGCGAAGGCCGTGGACGACCTGGCTCTCTCGGAAAAGCTGCAAAACAAGATCTGGAGGGAGTCCATCGCAGCGGCGCAGACTTCCTCGCCTGCCGTCCTGACCCTGGTCGCCGGTTCTCTCAACGAAATGATCGACATCACCACGACACGTTTGGTCGCGCTGCAGACGCATCCCCCGCTGCCCATGTACGTGACGTTGGTATTGCTCGCCCTGGCCAGCTCACTCATCGCAGGATTCGGGATGGGGGACACCAGCAAGAGACCGTGGCTGCACACCTGGGTCTTCGCATCGGCGCTGGCTTTGACCATCTACACCATCATCGATCTGGAGTTTCCGCGCGTCGGGATTATCCGGGTAGACCGCTACGATGCGGCCCTTCTGAACCAGCGTAAAAGCATGAACTGAAGGAGGGGATCTTTCAGGATCCGAGGGAGAAAGTCCAGTGATTATGGAAGTGATACTCACAAAGGTACAAAAACTCACGGTACTCACGCTGGCTGGAATGCTTGTCGTGGTGATGGTTCTTTCGACGATTCACCTGGGCGTACTAATCTTCCACCAGATTATGGAGCCTCCGCGGTTTCTGATACCGGTTCAGGGATTGCTCGACATTTTCGGGTACTTCCTGCTGGTCCTGATCGGCGTTGAGTTGATTGAAACTCTGAAAGCCTATGTGAGAAAAGATGCTATTCATGTTCGCGTTGTCCTGGAAGTTGCCCTGATCGCGATGGCGCGGAAAGTGATTATTGAAGAACCAAATGCCGTCCCCAGCTTGACGTTGTTCGGGATTGCCGCCCTGATTCTTGCGTTGGGCATTGCTTTTCACTTTGAGCGGCAGGTGAAGCACGACACGTAAGATCAAGGATCGGTCCACTGTTGATTTTCCAGCCTTCTTCCGGTTGTGGGAAACAAAGTATTGCGGGCCCATGTTAGTCATTTAAACCCAGAGCGATCTGGATCTCTATGGAGGACAAATCCTTGAAACGCAATCCGATTTTGATAGCTATTTTCACCTTCCTGCTTTTGGCGCCTGGTGCATTTGCCCAGGAGCAAGCACCTGAGGCCTACACCGGAGTAGCCATTGGCACCGGAGGAACTGTTGGCGGCAAATCCATCACATTCGATTTTCGAGTCACGCAATACACCACGGACGAGGATGTTCAGAAGTTTGCACAGCTGCTCAAAGACAAAGGCACTGACGCGCTTCGGCGTGCCTTAGAAAAGGAGAATAAGGGTCGCGTCGCTGTTGTCGGCTCGACGGGCAATCAGATCGCGATCGCACGCAAACGCACCCAGGGCGCCGACACCATCATCACGATCATTACTGCTCGTATTCTTCCTTTCGCCGAGCTCTATCATAATGGGCGCTCCACCGACTACTCCTTCGGTTATCTACAGGTGAAGCTCGACTCCGAGGGCAAGGGTAGTGGTCAGATTATGGCTGCGGCGAAAATCCGCTTCGATAAAAAGAGCGGCCAGTATCAGATTGAGAGCTTCGGTAACCAGTACATCAAAGCGACTAATGTACGGCCGTCGAAATGACGGGATCCAGGAGACAACACGACTTTTAACTAAGGTTCCGTTGTCCTCGATTTTTGTAAAGTTCGATAAAATTCTATCCTTTTTGGTCTTTTGGGGCATTAGCAGGGCGTGCGTTTCCTTTAGAGTCTCAGGCGCCAGGTACAGGGCTTCTTTTCTGTAGAGAAAGGAACCCTGGTGTCTGGAGCCGAAGCGGACACGGGGGCATGAGGCGCCGACGGGGTCGTTTCCGCGGGGCTAAAGGGGCGGGCGAGGATGAATTCGCTGGGATCTAGAGTAGGGTCGGGGGCAGGGCCAAGGTCCGAAGGCGCGTCTGCCGCCACGCCGGGTGGGGGATCGGATACGCCAAGCCCATCTTCGTCTGGGACAAGGTCAGGGCTGGGCTGGGGAACGATGGTTTTCCCTTGCTGCTCGCGAAGCCAGGCGGCGGTATCGATTTGCGGAACGGCGAGCGGTGAGGCGGACCTCTTATCCGAAGAGCCGGCGCTGCGGCCGTTGGTGATTCCAGAGGGGATCAGGCCTTCGATGGCGACGATCATGGCGAGGGCCTTGATCTGGGCGGAAGCGCTGTTGTGGGTCATTTCGGGGTCCAGGTCGGCGATTTCCCAGAGCCGGGCCAGGACCTGCTCGCGGCTCAGGTTCAGCCGCCGCTGTTCCTCCGTCTCCTGCTGCACGAGCCGTTCGTGCACGGCGGCCCGGTGCTCGAGCATGTAGTCGCGGACACGGGGTTTGGCCTTGGTGTAGGCGGCAGTGTCGGGGTTGAGACCTGCGGCTTCGGCGGCACGGCGGTCGGTCATGGTTCCAGAGAGGACCAGGTGGGCAAAGGCTATTTCGTGATCGGTGATGAGGTCGCTGACTTGATTTTTGGGCATAAGTGGCTCCGTTTGTCGGGAAGCTGTGAAGTTGCGAGAGAGAAGCTACGCGCAGAGGTCTCTGAGCTCCGGATTTCTTATCATGCTTAAAAATTAGTATGGCGTTTACTTGTGTTCAAGGGGGGATTAGATGTTCCCTCCAACTGAGTTGGTTGAACTCTAAAGTTTCTGCCAACGTTAGGCCGAGGCGAGTGAGTATTCTTTTGCGGAATCGTCGGTATCCACCAGCCCCCCATCTGGTTTTTGGTCGTATTGCTGGTAGTTTTGGGAGTTTCGTGCGTTTCAAATCGAGACTACTCTTCGAGAAAATGCACGCGGGGCTACGGGATCAACCACGCGGTGAGGCTGCCTTCCCGACGAAAGTCTTCGTCGAAAATGTCGGCCCGACCGCGATTCAATATGGATATGGTGCGTTCTGAGGAATGCAGAAGCTAAGACATCCTCGAACGGAAAGCGCCAATATGATCCAACGAAGCTAGTCAATTGGGGAACCAACCGATGGGCTTTTAAACCCGACCTTGGTTATTCCAGGCGGTGGAGGCACTGGGTTCTGGATTCCTACGCTGGAGTATGGTTCTACACCTCCAATCCGCAATATTATTCGCCCCCGGTTCCTAAGCCGCAGAGCGAAAGGCCGATCGGAGCCTTCGAAGGTCACCTAAGCTACGATGTGAAGCCACGGCTCTGGGTTTCTCTGGACGGGAATTACTGGTTCGGTGGCGTTACCAGCTTGAGTGGCATAGCGAACCCAGCTACGCGCCAAACGAGTTCCCGGGTAGGCATCACGGCGGCGCTGCCCTTGGGTCCTCACCAGACTGTAAAAGTCAGCTACAACAATGGCGCCTATATACGGTTTGGCGGAAACTACCAGAGTCTCTCCGTCGCCTGGCAATACTCCTGGATCGGCAGGCCCAGGTAGGGAAGGGGTCGCCATCGTGACACTAGCAATTCTGCAGTTACCGGATATGAGCTGCAGGAGCACACGGAGTACGTACTGTCAGCCAATTTTAAACTCCCGCACGGCGCCGTCGTAGACACATTCATTTGCCTCAGATTTGGGATTTGGCAACGTTGCCAAATAAGTCGTTTGTTTCATGAAGATGCTCAAGGTGCTCAAGTAATTAATTTGAGCATCTTGCCTGGTTGACCGGAGGGTACTAGTCCTCCGGAGGCGGCAGGGTCCACCACCAGGCACCTGATTTTCCGTCTTTGGAGCTACGAACGCCGATATCGAATTTGGCGCGGCGCAGGGTGGCGATGCAGACGCCGTCACGCTCGGCGGCTATCTCGATGGAGCCCTGGGTCTGGCTGCCAGGTTCCAGGCAGTCACGCAGCCATTGGGCGGCAAACTTGCGCTTGGGCAGACCGGCGCCGGTGGGACGGGCGGCGAGGAGATCCTCCGGGGTGAGGTTGCTTAGCCCCGTCCAGTGGAAATTGCCGTCTTCTCCGATTCGATAGTCGAGCGGCGGAGCCAGCGGCCCGAGGTTCGATTTGACGTGCAGCAGAGCGGTTTGCGCGGGTGCGTCGGGCGAGCTGCCGACGAGAAACTCGGTACGGAGAGCGGCGGAGCAGTCCATGGATGCTCGACCTCGATGGGCAGGCCTGCCGACGGTAGGTTTGGCGAGGTGGCGAACGAGGAGAATGCAGCAGCGGTGAAGCTCTGCCAGGCGGGCGAGACGATCGAGAAGAGGGCGCGTTTCCGAAGCGCGATCGCGGTCAACCTCGCAGAGACCGTTCCAGGGATCGAGGATCACGAGGTGGGCCTGGGTTTTCTGGAGCGCGTCATCCAGATCGCGGAGAGCGGAGTCAGGCGAGGATATGGAACGCTGAGAGACGGCTCTACGCAGGATGACCAGGCGCGCGGGATCTCCGTGGAGGCCGGCGAAGCGCGGTTGAATGACTTGCGCGGCAGCGTGTTCCGCCGAGACATAAAGGACGGTGGCTGGTTTGAGCTTTTCGCCGGTGAACGGGTCGCGGCCGCGTGTCAGCGCTGCGGCGATGGCGAGGGCGACCCAAGTCTTTCCTGATCCGGGCTCCCCGGAAAGCATCGCTAAGGTACCGGTGGCGAGCCTGTGTTGCCAAAGCCATTCGACGGGTTGGGGCTGGAGGTCGGCGAGGTAAACGATATCTGTGCCGGTTGCGGATGCATCTGCATCAGGGGGCATCGGTGATGGCGTGTGAGGCGAGAGTGCATCTTTCATCATGGTTTGCTGTGGGATCATCGCTTGCTCCGGGGTGGAAGGCTCTGTTTGGCATAAGAATCTGGTCTTATGGCCGACAGTAATATGCTCGGGAGCCGCCGTCCATGGTCCTGGGAAATAATCATGTGGAAGAACGGGTAGTAAACTCGTGGTTACCCCCTACTGTTCAAGGATAACTAAGTAGTTAGCCCCGCCCTTTGGGCAACGATCCGACATATCGGTACCACTACCATTGCGCACGACGTGACGCCGAGAGATGATCGCAAGCCTGATATTTTGTAGACAGTTAACCCTCTTCGACAATTGCCATCCGCGTCGCATGCTCAGCCGTAGCTTTGCTGTTCCATTGAACCGCGAGCTTCTGCCATTGCAACTCCGGGCTCGGAAGAGCTCGCAGCCACAACGGGGATCCGCAAGCCTTGCGGCTTTGTAGATTGAAGTTGCCTTGTGGGGCACGAATCAGCCTCAGGTAACCCCATAACCACTCACGCTTCGGTAGTGAGTCAGTTTGAATCTTCAGGGGCACTACAACCCCGCAAGATACGCAATGAACAGGATGGCCAAAACTCCGTCCATGATCCCGAGAACCGTCATCGCGATTGTTCGCTTCAAGGGGCCGAAGAAGATCAGTGCAACGATGGCGAACTTTTCGATGATGGAAGCGGTCAGGATCGGAACGCGAGAAGCGGGGACATAGGCGCTATATACGGTCAGTGCGCAGACCACGAAGAGCAGGGCTCCCCAATGCCGAACGAAGAACATCGTCACACCGTCTGAACTCTTCACTCCAAACGCTAGTTGCAGAGTGGTTCGAGGCAAGAAGAGTCCAGCAAGCCCGCCAGCTGCCGTACCGATCCCTGAAATTATGAGTATCCATCCGATGGATGATGCCAGCATTTATCCAGTCCGTTTCTTGGCCGTAACCCTGCCAGTTCCTCAGGCGCCGAGATGTTCGGTTCCTCTCTTGGGGGCCGGAAGTCTGCTGAAAGACTAGGTGGGGTTCAGTGCCCCTGCGACTGGCAGAAGTGACAGGAGGTCTCCCCACGCTCGGGATCGCTGTGCTTGAAAAACGGGGTTCGGTAACTTGCCTGCAGTCCGGCGACTGCCGGCCCGAGTTGGCCGACTCTTTATAGTGCGCTCCGTATGCGCTGTTCCAAGTGGATCTGTGGCCTCCGCGTTCGACGATGCGAATGATCGGACGCACACGCCCTAAGTGCCCATCAAAGGCTAGGTCGCGCGCTTGAGCAAAACAACTGGCAAAACTGATAGTCCGCAGTCTCGCGTGAAGTCAGTTTTTGCGTCTCGGAAAGAGAGGGAGAAGCGAAGTAGTGAATTGGCTGCTCAGGAAGCGGTTATTAGTTAGGAGTTAGTCTTGCGTGGACAACTGCATTATCTCGTCCGCAAATCGGCCTTGCCGGAGCAGGCTCGCCATAGTCTTCATCGCGGGGTCGATATGGTTGAAGAACAGCTTGTAGCCGGCGCACAGGTAGTTGAGCCCGGGCTCGCCATCCGGGGTGGTGATGAAGCGGTTGCGCCAGTGCGAGGGCTCCGCCGCAGGTTGGCGAGAAGATGCACAGATTGTGTTGGCCCAGCCGCGACCGCTCGGTCGGCCGGCCCCAAGTTGGGAAATCTCCAGGTTGGCCCGGCAAAGCAGAGTCGCGTAGAAATTACGATCGCGAATGATGTACTCGAAATAGTCGGTCAGCGTGCTCGAAAGTTCATCCGTCTGAGTTGGTGTCGCTTCTCGTCCTGGCGTAGTGCCTCGGTAAGAGCTAAGCGTTCTGCCCACCGGTAGTTCGGGGGCACCAGTCCTCACAAACGCGCTTCTCGGACAGGTGGCTTTCCGCCTCATCGTTGGACCTATTTGACTGAATAACCTCGCGCATCCATACAAGCCGAGAATCCCCGCTTGAAGGTAGCCATTTGGTTGTTATAAGCGGCCTTGGTTTGATTGGCTTGTTGTTGTGCTTGTGCGCCCGCTGACTGAGCCGCCTGTTGCTTGGATTGTTCGTTCGCCTGGCTCTGTTTTCTTCCCCCGCGTACCGTCCCGACGGTCGCTCCGATAGCCGCACCGCGTCCGGCATTTCCCGTGATCGCTCCGATGGCTGCTCCGCCAACAGCACCTTTCGCTGTTCCGCGCACTCGTCCCCCCTGGGCTTGTGGCGCGTTCGCGGCAGCCTGCTGTTGAGCAGCCTGTATGTCTGCTGAAGATGGACCTGAGGGCGCTCGAGCAGCGGGGTTTATTCCGGTCTGCTGCTGAACCTGGGTATAGCAGGCATACTCGTCTGTGAGTTGCTGGTCATTGGTCTGATTGTTCCTGGGATACGCGAACATCCCGATCTTCTGCGCTGCAGAGAAAGGAGGTGGTGGCGCAGCAGGGGCAACAACCGGAGCAACAGGGGCGGCGGCAGGGGCAGCGGTTGGGGTCACAGGTGGCACTGGAGTACCAGAATCGGACTTCTTGCAGCCTTCGCTAAACAGCAGCAGAAATAGGATGCTGAGTATTTGCAACGTAGGCGGTTCATTTCTTCCTCTTTCTTTCCTTAACTGAGTAACAAAGCAGTTCACAGTTGCCGATCGTTGACTTGTCGTAATAAATTCCCGGCGGACGTGTTGTCCGCCGGGAAACCTGTACCAATAATCGGCCTCATCCCGACTCTATGAGATAGAGTGCTTGCGGATGCCGGCTTACTTCACTCCGGCACCCGAGCCGGATTCCAGCGCTTCCTTGTGCGCATAGAGCTTCTCCATTACGTTACCGACGGTCCAACCTTCGGGTCGTTGCCTTGGCGCGAACTCCATCATGGACTGAATATATTGGGCGATGAGGGCACCCGCCGGGGCAAACACAAACACGCGATCCGCTCGCCACTTCCAATAGAACATGCTCGAAACATCCGCTTCCTCGAAAGGATCCGTCCGCAAGTTTACGAGCTTTGGGAACCGCAGGGGCGTGAATGGGTCCTGCCAGGCGGCGCACCCCTCGGAACGCTGCTCCATGAAATGGACCTTCCAATTGCCATAGCGAAGCGCCATCAGGTCGCCCTCGTCGCTCCAGTAGAGGAACCCGGGACGGGGGGCCTCTTTCATGTCGCCTCTGAGATACGGAATGAGGTTGTAGCCGTCGAGATGGACCTTGAAGGTCTTGTTGCCGGCGTTGTGTCCCTTCTTGCATTTCTCGACGATGTCCGGCTCACCGGCTGCGGCTAACAGCGTGGGAAGCATGTCCTGGTGCGAAAAGACCTCATTGCAGACCGTGCCCGGCTTGACCACGCCGGGCCAGCGGATCGCGCACGGAACGCGCCAGCCGCCATCCCAGTTCGTGTCCTTCTCACCGCGGAACGGAGTGCTTCCTCCGTCGGGCCAGCTCAATTCCTCAGCGCCATTGTCAGTCGAGTACATGACGATGGTGTTGTCGGCGATCCCCAACTCGTCGAGCTTGGCGAGGAGCTGTCCGACTTGACGGTCGTGCTCGATCATGCCATCGGGGTAAACGCCCAGGCCAGTCTTGCCTTTTACACCGTCTTTCAGATGTGTCCAGATGTGCATCTTGGTTGAATTCCACCAACAGAAGAAAGGTTTGTCGGCCTTGTGCTGACGCTCGATGAAGTCGAGTGCACCGGCCGTGATTTCTTCGTCCATCGTCTCCATTCGCTTGGAAGTCAAGCGGCCAGTGTCTTCGATCTTCTGCGTGCCATCCGGATTCGCGAAACAGTGCAACACGCCGCGCGGTCCGAACTTCTTGGCGAACTCGGGATCCTTCGGGTAGTCCTCGCACTCCGGTTCTTCTTCCGCATTCAAGTGATAGAGATTGCCGAAAAATTCATCGAAGCCGTGGACTGTTGGCAGGAATTCATCACGGTCGCCGAGATGGTTTTTCCCAAACTGGCCGCAGGCGTACCCCAGCGGTTTGAGCAGCTCTGCGATGGTGGGGTCTTCCGGCTGGAGTCCAAGTTTCGATCCGGGCAACCCGACTTTCGTCAAACCGGTCCGAATGGGCGACTGGCCAGTAATGAAAGCGGCCCGGCCTGCCGTGCAGCTTTGCTGTCCATACCAATCGGTGAACATCGCCCCTTCCTTGACAACGCGGTCGATGTTGGGGGTCTTGTACCCCATAATCCCGTGGTTGTAGGCGCTGACATTGAACCAGCCAATGTCATCTCCCCAGATGATGAGAATGTTCGGTTTCTTTGTAGCCATGATTTGCTCCTTTCAACAAAATCTCGCTTGCTCACATCTAACGAATAAGTCTCCCTAACCGCATTACTTCTTCGGCGGCGGCTGATCCATGTCTTTCAGCTTTTTCTGCAGCAGCATCTTTTCCTGCTCCTTGGTTAACTTAGGAAATAAAAATGCAATTTGTAGTTTTAAGTTCCACGGCGAGGCTCCAGGCGGATGGACGGCATTCCCGTAGAACTGCGCCGAGACGTTCACCGGTTGGAATCCGACCTTCATGATTCTTCCTACGCCACCACCAAATGGCACGACCCATTGGCTATTGTTGGCTGCTCTCCAATTGGCGGTGAGAATGGGCTGCGTGGCGAGATACCAGCCCTTCTTCAGGTTGTAGTTGACGAACCACTGTAGGAGGAACTGGTTCACGGCCGGTTTGTCGTTATTGGAATGACCCGCTACAGACCAGATATTGTTTGTAAGAACCCCGATCGTCCAGGGTTGGGGCTGTACCAGCACGACCACAGTTGGCCCCAGCCCGAGTTTGCCCTGGCCGAGAAATGTCGTATTCGTTGCCGTTGGCAACAACACCGTCGGTCCAGCGCCCCAGATTACCTTGCTTTTCTTCGGCACCAGGAAGAACGAGGGGTTCATGTCGCCTAACCCATTGACCCCAGTGGTTTGCACCGGAGCTCCCGGCGGCTGCGGCACGGGAATTGGTTGATAGATGATCGGCGTAATCCAGCGAACGATGAGGTTCCAGTTTGCCGCCACGTTGAGCGGAATCACCGGCTGAATGTTCACAATGTTCTGGGTGCGATTGGCCGGTTCGATGTTGAAGTTGTCGATATTCTGCACCGGGACACTAATGAGGCTGGCGATGGGATTCTGCGCCGCCTTTCTCAGCGCGTCGCTATTTGTCGCCGCCGCTGGTGTTTGCTCCGTGGCAACTTGGGTTCCCGCTACGTCGACGGGAGCGGTCTCTTGTGCCACGAGTTGAACAGTCAACAAGAAAAACACGGCTAGTGCCATGCCGGCTCCCTTGACCTGGGCAGGTTCGCCAAAGGGCGTCAGTCTTATAAGTCGTTTCATGTTGCGAGTGCCCCGCCAGCGCGGCCGGGCTGCGTTATGAAAGCACATGTTCCAGCTCATACTTATCTCCTCTATCCACTTACTACCAATGAGGTCCTTCACGCCACGGCGCGAGATTCTCACGCTGTTCAGGCGGTCACCCTCCGAATCGCTTCGAGCACTTCGGCGCCGGAATCGGTCTTGCGGAAGTATGCCGAGCAACCTGTAGCTTCGGCCTCGCTTCTTGTTTCAGGATCATCGTGAGCGGTGATAAAGATGGTAGGAGTGCGCACACCATCAGAAACAAGCCGCCCCGCAAGTTCGACGCCCGACATGGCGCCGAGTTGAATGTCGAGTACCAAACAGGCAAACTTAGGACGATCCTTGCCCGTCAGAAACGACTCCGCTGAGTCATAGGTGATCGGCTGAAAGCCCGCCGCCCGCAATAACCTGGCAAGTGATCGGCGAGCGCTTTCTTCGTCATCAATAACGGCGACGTAGATAGGAGTGATTTTGCTCATCTGAACTCTGATGAGCACAATAGGCGCAGCCGGTGGCGCTGACTACAGCCCTTAGGGGAAGGTCTGCGCGGGTGCCGCGAAGATACCTGCCTCGTCGGTTAACCGCGCGAGTTCCGCGACAGATTGCATTCGTACTTTTCTTGTGATGGAAGTGCGGTGCAGGTTTACCGTGCGCTCATGGATACCAAGATCGCCGGCGATCTGCTTGTTGAGCCTGCCCTGAACGACGTGAGCGGCAACCACGCTCGACGGGATGTCGTCGTGGCCGGTGAGGAAGTCCAGCGCTGATCACGGTTCCGTTCTCCTTCTCCATCATTCCTCGATGTGCGAGCGACTCACTTCGCCTTTTCTACAACCGCCTTCACCCGTCCGTCCTTGATCGCACGTTTGAGCGCAGCGTGGTCTTTTTCGTTCTGATCGGCATAGGCGATCGAGAAGGTGGCGACAGCTTTGTCGAACTCGTCGCTCTTGCCCAAGTAACCGCTGATCATCGCGGCGGGCCCGGAGCGAGCATGGGAGAGTGCGAGCGAGTAGCCGCAGCACTGGGCGAAGACGGTCATCTGGGCCGTGCCGAAGGTTTCGACGGGAAGCTTGATTTTGACGTCTCGGAGCTGGCGAACATAGAACTGGCGTCCTCGACTACTTTCGCTCCAGCCGAGGAAGATATCGCTGGCCGGCTGCATGAGCCGGTGGCCGTTCACGACACGCTGCCCGTGGTTTGGGAAGATGCTCTTCCCCGCATGGGCCTCCAGGACTGAGGCGCGCGCCTCCTTGAACTGGAGGATAAGAGGATCTCCTCCGCCGGCCATCAGCAGGACCACCGCACAGGTGGTGCCGACGCTTCCGACGCCGACGACCTTGATTGCGGCATCCTTGAGTTGATAGCGATCCAGCAACATACGATGGTGCGGCGCCAGGGATTCGCGGTACCGGGCGAAGATACGCCTGACGTCCGGATGGACGTCTCCGGGTGACTGACCTTTCCAGTGGAAGATCGCCGGAAGTTGGTCTTTGATCACCGGCGACCCGCCCGAATCGCCCACGAGCTTCGGGAAGAGGCCTTCGGAGGTGCTGCTCTCGCGAGCATTCGCCAGGCGCTTGATCGCGCGGCGGCGGATCGCAGCATCCTGGACGCCTGAGATCAGCATCTCGGCCTCGATGGCGAAGTACCAAAGGTCGAGCACATTCATTTCGCAGAACTCGGCCATATGCTCGCGGTAGGACTGCACGCAGCTAAGAACAGAATCTTGGGCGTCGGATTCGCTGAGGCCGTTGTCGCGACAGGCGATCACGAAGCTCGCTGCGAGACGCTTGAGGTCCCACTCCCATGGGGCAGGCAGGGTCTCATCAAGGTCGTTGATAGCGAAGATGACTTGCCTCTCTGGGGTTGCGAGGCCCCGGAAGTTGACCAGATGGGAGTCTCCGCCGCATTGCACGCGGACGCCGGTAACCGGAGTGCCCGCGAGATCCACCGCCATCGCGAGCGCCGAGCCCCGGTAGAAAGTGAATGGAGAGAGCACCATGCGCCCGTGGCGAAGGGGAAGGAGATCGGGCAGGCGCCCCTCGTCGGCCTTCAGCACCAGGCGGACGGGATCAGGCCGGTCGTGCGGCGGTTTCCATTTGGAGTGCGAGATTCGCGAACACTTGTCCCGCAATCCTTTGCCCATCGCCTTGAGCTCGGAGCGGGTGCGTTGCGCCATGAAAGAGGGGACCTTCTTCTCGACGGTTTGGAGGGATTCCGACGCCCTGAGCGTGGATGAACGTTTCTTCGTAACACTACCTCCAGGCAAGAGCGGGGTCTGAACTCCGATGAGACAATAGGCGCTGGCGGTGGCGCTGACTACAGCCCTTAGGGGAAGGTCGGTGCGGGTAACGCGAAGATGCCTGCCTCGTCGGTTAGCCGGGTGAGTTCCGCGACAGATTGCACGCGTACTTTTCTTGTGATGGAAGTGCGGTGCAGCTTTAC
This sequence comes from uncultured Acidobacteriaceae bacterium, assembly GCA_963826875.1. Lineage (GTDB taxonomy): Bacteria > Acidobacteriota > Terriglobia > Terriglobales > Acidobacteriaceae > PALSA-350. Next base: position 121,804 of record CAWGYP010000021.1, read on the forward strand.
CGTGCGCTCATGGATACCAAGATCGCCGGCGATCTGTTTGTTGAGCTTGCCCTGAATGACATGGGCGAGTACCTCGAACTCCCGTTTGGTGAGCTTGTCGAAGCGAGCGCGTAACTCCCGCTGCTGGGTACGCTTCTCGCGTTCCTGCGCATCCCGGGCAAGAGAGCGCCTCACCGCGTCTAGCAGCTTTTCTTTCGGTGCGCGCTTTTCCAGAAAATCTTCCGCACCACCGCGCATGGCAACCACGCTCGACGGGATGTCGCCGTGGCCGGTGAGGAAGAGAATTGGCAATGGATTACGCGATCGGGCAAGCGCCGATTGTAGGTCGAGTCCGTTCATTCCGGGCATCTGCAAATCGGCTACTACACAACCGGGCGCTTCGGTAACAAGCTGCGCGAGAAATTCGTTTGCCGACGAAAACGTCTTTACTGCGAATCCGCTCGCCCGCAGCAACCGCGAGGTGGCTTCAAGAAAGGATGGGTCGTCATCAACAATTTGAACTGTAGGTACGGTCGGTGTCACTTCGCGGCGACCTCTTCTGACACCGGCAGCGTGAAACGGAACGTTGCCCCGCCACTGCTGTTGTTCTCTGCCCAGAACCGTCCGCCGTGTGCCTCAATGATGGTGCGCGAAATCGGCAAACCCATGCCCATGCCGTTCGGCTTGGTGGTGAAAAAGGGATTGAAGACTTGAGCGAGTTTATCGGCGGGGATACCGCTGCCCGTGTCGATCACGGCGATCTCAACGGTCTGCGCTCCGTTAAGCAACGCGGTAACACTAACGCGCCGCTCCCCGCGACTTGCGCCGTTGAGCGCATCCATGCCGTTAAGAATGACGTTGAGGAGCACCTGCTGAAGATGCACGCGGTCACCGCGCGCGGGCGGCAGATCGTCCGGCACGTCCACTTCCAGCTTTACATGCCGCAGAGCAGCTTCGGCCCGCACAAGGGTCATGACATCGCCAACCAGTTCGCCCACGTCGAGCGCTCTGGTATTGAGGTGTTGCCGCTTGAGCAGGTTGCGCATCCGGTCTATGACCGCGCCCGCCCGCTCGTCGTCCTTGCGGATGTCTGCAAGGATCGCGCGGATTTCGTCAAGGTCGGGTGATGCGTTCTGCAAGAAAAGCTCCGCCGCCTCCGCATTGCGCAGGATAGCGCCGAGTGGTTGATTGATTTCGTGCGCCAGCGTCGAAGCGAGCTGGCCCATCATGGTGACGCGGTCCACGTGCGCGACCTCTCGCCGCAAAAGCTGTGTCTCCGCCTCGATTTGTTTCTGCGCGCTGACATCTCGGGAAACGGCCCGTACCCGGACAGGTTGACCGGTAGCGTCAAATTCAACCTTGCCGTGGGAAGAGATCCAGCGCAACCCGCCCCCCGGCAACATAAGCCGGAATTCCGCTTCGTAGCCACCTCCGCTCGCGAGCGCGTTCGTCAGAACCTGTTGGAGGGACTCCCGATCGTCGGGGTACAGCCTTTGCAGAATGCTTTCGATGTCCAGCGGCTCCAACGGCGTGAAGCTGAACAACTCCCTCCACTTGTCGCTCGCCCAGATCTCGTTCCTCGCGAGGTCCCGAATCCAGATGCCAAAGTTGACGGCATCGACGGCCAAGCTCATTCGCTGTTCGTTCTCGCGCAACCCCTCTTTGCTCGTTTGTAACTCACCGACGAGTTGAGAGGCGCGGAACACGTCACGGCTCAATTCGTAACCCATCACCGTAACCAGCCCCAGGTAAAGTAGACTTACCGTGAGCGGTGCATGGAAAATTCCCCAAAAGATCAGTATGCTTTCAGCGAATCCGAGCAGTAAGAAGAGTACGATACTCGCGCCCACCGTCAGCGCGTTCCGCTGGTCGCCCCGCCGCCAGGCGGTGAAACTGGCATCTGCGAAAAAGATGACGAGAGTCACTACACTCAACTGGCCGACCAGCATCCAGGGATTGGGCACACCCTCGGCGACCGAGACGGATTCTCCGAGAAACCGGATGTGTCGTAAGGCTGTGATCTCGCGGTAGTTGAGATTCTGACCGGCCAGGAAATTTGGCAGCAGCGTGAAGGTACGCAGCCCGCAGGCCGCCCACGCGAGCCATGGCCGCCCGGCCCGTAAGTAGAACAATACGAACCCGACGAGGGATAGGGTCCAAACCCATAATGCCACCTGCCCCCACCTCAGCGCGGTGCCGAATTCTCCAGGCGTTTCCGCCAGCATCATTGACAACTCGCAGAACGCGAAGGCCGCCGCCGCCAGCGCCGTCATGGAAAACAATAGATTGGCCCACGCCGCCTGGTTCCTCCGCCAGACGAGCAAATAAATCCCCGCCAGCGTGACGCACACCGTCGCAATCATCGACCAGATGACGGTAACCCAGCTCATAGGGACCAACTAATCCTGCGATCTGTCAGCGACGCCTCGTCCAGTTGGCGATTTACGGCGGTGTGATCTAGTTCACACAGGACGATGGAGAACGCCTGGCACATAAGCGTCCAGCTGGTTAGAGACAGGAGGGACAATACAGGCCGTCTGCTAGCTTTGATACTGGCAGAACTAGCAGTTCCGCCGCTGAAAATGGTTGAGTTTCGCGGGACTGCTCCCGGACAATCCCGAAGTGATTCTCCGTGTGCCTTGAAAGTCGGGTTTCGGTATGTTCCTCCTGCTGAAGGACCGCAGGCAAGCTACCAGCACTAGTCTCAGAACCTCGCGTCAACTCCTGCAGGACCCCCTGTTCGCAACGGGAAAGCGAAAGTCACACATTTAGGCTCACTCATCGAGCTCCGCATGAAAACGGTTCTATCGCCCCGTCTTATCGCCGGTGGTTTCCAACGGCCATCCAATGCTTGTGCCTTCGTCTTGCGTGGGCAACTGCATGATCTCGTCCGCAAATCGGCCTTGCCGGAGCAGGCTCGCCATCGTCTTCATCGCGGGGTCGATATGGTTGAAGCATAGCTTGTAGCCCTCGCACAGGTAGTTGAGCCCGGGCTCGCCATCCGGGGTAGCGATGAATCGGTTGCGCGGACACTCACCGTGGCAAGCGAATACAGCGGCCGGTCGGCACCGGGCCGCTCGCCCCAGCCAAGGTTGGCTAGAGAAAGGAAATCCTCGGTTACAAGCAGAGGAGTGCGCAGCGACTCCGAGCTCTTAGGAGTCTAAGCGCAACGACGGTTCTGCCTTGAACGCTGGCCTGGGCCGAAAGTTGGCGAAGAGAACGTATGCGCTAATCAGGAGTGTCCACAGCGGAAAGACCAGCGGAGCCCATCCGAAACGTCCGATGCTTAAGAGCAGAAAGAGCGCAAGCACGTAGCCGAGCAAGGCCATCCAGCGCGGGAACATCCCGGTTCGGATCGCGAGCGTGCAGGTCGACATCATGAATACTCCCGCCATCCTTAACGTGTAGACGTTGGTTAACTGATAGCCCAGGGTGCGGGCAAACGTGTAGGTGCCGAAGTCCATCAGCTTTCCGGGGGTTGCTTCATAGGCCATCATGAGGCTACCTGTAGCGGCGGAAGCGACAAAGATTAAAGCAAGAAAAAGGAGCCCGCTACCGAGAAAAACCGTGGATAAAAAGTGGTCCTCTTTTGACCCCATTCGGTCGCGCAGCACGCCCATGAACCACAAAAAGGCAATTCCGGCGAAGGGCAGCAGGTCTAGTGCGAGGCGGATGGACTTCGCACTATGGGAGAGCCACCTCCCTGGATCCTCTGGACTGTCGGGAATGGAGAGCCTGATAAGAACTAGACTAATGATGAGCAGGATCGAGAACAGAATACCGGCGATCGCACCGGCACGAGGGGCCTTCAATCCGGCGGTGATCTGGGTTCCCGTCTCCTCCTGCATCACTCCTCCATGTGCGAGCAATTCGCCTCGCCTCGTTACGACCGCCTTGACCTGGCGCGTCGCGGATCTCATCTTGACGCGCGGGCGTTGGCTGTTGGCTAGTCGTGTGTGCCAACGAATGCCGTATGCATTGCATGCAGCTTGCTTTCATCCTCAGTGCTTAAATTGCGGGGCCCCAGTTCGATATCGACGCGCTCGACCGTCCCGGTGAACGGAAACGGCGGTTGATACGTGTTACTGACAGGCGAACCAGTGTCCGATCCCAGACCGAAGGTGTCGATGCCGAAGCGGCCGGGGACCGTATGGGCAATCCGGGCTCGCCCTACCTCTTTGCCGTTGATTCCGATGACCGCCTCGCCACCTTTACCCAGCCCGCCGCCATCGTAGGCGAACTCCATCGTGACGGTGGACTTGCCGGCCGGAACGGGAATGTTGGAGACGAGGTTCGTGCGCTCTCGCTCGAACCAGTTGTAATGGTAGACGAGCTTGCCGTTCTGAACGTACAGCGCAAATCCAGCGGATATGCCTCCTTCCGCCAAAATCACTCCTTCGCCTCCGGCGGGCATGTCGATCTGCGCGGTGATCCTGTGCGAAACGTTTTTGGTGTTGGGCGCCGCCGTCTCGGCCAACCGGGAAGCACCGCCGTAATAGGTGAATTTGGTGCGCTTAGGGTCTGAGCCCCCAGGCGAGGGTTTCGGCACAAAGGCGCGGCCGATACCACGATCATCGAACGGGTAAACGTGGTTCTTCTCGCACTCCTCATCGAAGATCGCTTTCAGCTCGGCAAGCTTGTCCGGATATTTGGCCGCCAAGTCGTTGCCTTCGCTGAAATCCTCGTCGAGGTTATATAGCTCCCACTTGTCATTCTCCCAATGGCCCGGGGCCAGGTCCTGACGCCATGGCAGTGTATGCTGCGCGCAGGCGATCCAACCCTTGTCATAGATGGCCCTATTGGTGAATATCTCGAAGTACTGGCGTTCGCGCACAGGCCGAGCCTTGGCGTCGTCGAAGGTCGAAGCGATGGAGACGCCATCCATCGGTTTTTGATCGACACCATTGACGCTTTCCGGGGCTGGGATGTGGGCGACCTCCAAGATCGTGGACGCGACGTCGATGAGGTGCGCGAACTGGTGGCGCACTCCACCGGCGTCCTTGATCCTCGTGGGCCATGAGACCACCATCGGGTTCCGTGTGCCGCCCAGGTGAGAGGCCACCTGCTTCACCCACTGGAAGGGAGCATTGCCGGCCCACGCCCAGCCGACCGGATAGTGCGGCTCAGTATGCGGCCCGCCAATGTCGGCGAGGATCTTCAGGTTGTCTGCCAGGGAAGACGGGATGCCGTTAAGATTCATCACCTCGTTAGCCGTCCCCGAAAAGCCGCCCTCGGAACTCGCGCCGTTATCGCCCACGATGAAGAAGATGAGGGTGTTGTCGGCGTCCGGAAGGTCCTGGATGGCGTCGAGCAGACGACCGCACTCGTTATCCGCGAAGGCGAGATAACCCGCGAAGTTTTCCATAAACGCTGCGAACAACGTTTGTTCCTCGCCGGACAGCGAATCCCACGGCTTGACCCAATCCGGACGGGGCGTCAGAACCGTATCAGGCGGGATGACTCCCAATTTGAGCTGCCGCTTATAGGTCGCCTCGCGCACGACGTCCCAGCCGGCATCGAACATTCCCTTGAATTTCTCCCGCCAGTCGCGAGGCGAATGGTGCGGGGCGTGGGCTGCTCCGGGGGCGAAGTAAAGGAAGACAGGCTTTTCCGGAGCGACCGATTTGTTGTAGCGCAGCCAGTGAATCGCCTTGTCAGTCATATCTGTCATGAAGTGATAGCCCTCTTCGGGCGTCTTGTCCGGCTCTACCGCGGTGGTATTTTCGAATAGCACCGGATAGTACTGGTTGGTCTCGCCACCGATAAAGCCATAGAAGTAGTCGAATCCCAATCCTGTCGGCCAGCGGTCGAACGGGCCTGCGACACTGCTCTCCCAGTCGGGCGTGTTGTGATCCTTGCCGAACCACGAAGTACTGTAGCCGTTGCCTTTCAACACCTCGCCTATGGTTGCGGTGGTCTTCGGGATCATGCAGTTGTAACTTGGGAAGCCGGTGGCCCACTCAACCAGAAAGCCCGAACCGCAATTGTGATGATTGCGCCCGGTGAGCAGCGCCGCGCGCGAAGGGCCACAGATCGCGGTGGTGTGGAAGCGGTTGTAGCGCAGGCCACGCGCGGCGAGTTTGTCGAGCGCGGGTGTCGGCACGGGACCGCCGAAGGTGCTGACCTGGCCGAAGCCCACGTCGTCCAGCAGGATGACGACAACGTTTGGAGCACCCGCGGGTGGCGCTGGAACCCTGGGCCAGTCCATTTCAGACTCAAGATAGGTCTTGCCGATCTTGCCCCGAAAAGGCAATTCCGGCAGAGGGAGCTTGGAGCGGTCGCGGTCTGTTTCAATGGGTGGTTTCTCGGTTGCCATGGTGTCATCTCCCTGTATATGTGAGGCTTCTCAGCGACGCAATGGTGCGGGCCCATCCAGCGTAGGTGCAGCGCGCCTGCGCTGGGAACGCGTTGCCTAACTCGTTTTCTCGACACCCGGGGCCTTCCATCGGCCATCGAGCGCGTCCTGCTTCGGCCAGTACAGCCGCAGCAGCATGTAGAAGGTGCCGTTCGGTGCGGGCAGCCAGTTCGCCTCCTTGCCCGAGCCGGGTGAATCCTTCTGGATGTAGAGCGTCAGCGATCCGTCGGCATTCTTCGTAAAGCCCGGAAGCATCGGCGAGTTGAGCAGGTAGCGATTGATCGGGTTGTCGACCAGCAGTTGCGTCTTGCCGTCGTACATCGTGAGCGACCAGAACGCGTTCACCGGGGGCAGTTGCCCGGCCGGGAAGGTTACGGTGTACTTCCCGGTCGATCCGTCGAGCGGCCCGCCTGTGCTGTCCGTGTGGGTGACGGGGTAAAGCGCCTCGGCGGCATCGTTGGCGTAGATTCCGGCCAGCGCGACGCCCGCCCGCAGCAGCCAGTCGCCTTTGTAGTAGGCGCGGCTTCCGCTGTTCAGGCCACTTCTCCAACCGTTGACGGAGGTGCCAAGGGTGACGCTCTTCTGCTCGATCTTAGCCATCCCGCTCTTGATTCCTTGCACTACTTCGCCCGCCAGTCCGGGAGCGAGTTTGGTGAAGTTGAATGGTTTACCTGCTTCGACGCCGATCGTCGCAAACTCCGCCCGCAGCGCAGTCTCCACGGCCGGCGACGGGCAGAGGCTCAGCATGAAGTTCACGAAGGCAAACGGGTCCGCCTTTGCGAGGTCCTTGGTGATTGGTGGAAAGTCGATGGGCGGGGACGCAGGAGGTGCGGGCTGACCGAGGAACTGCGAGAGCGTCTGGACCTTGTAACCGGCCTGGATCTTTCTCACGTTGTCAATATCGGCAGGGCCAAAGAGCTGCGTACGAAACGCGGCTGCGGAGAACAGGGTTTCGCACTGGAACACCTTCTTGATGCCAGGCGGCGTTGGGCCGCTCCAGCCCGGCCCCGCGACCATGAAGGAACCAGCCTCGTTGCCCGTAGCGCGGCTGCCGACATACGCATAATTATGCGTATAGAGGTCGACGATCTGCACGGTGTAGTAGCGGCCCGTTTCGACCTCCGGTACGGAGAGCACCACGGGCTCGGCGCGAAGGTCCATAAAGAGCATGGAGTAGGGAGTATCGCTGTTCGGGGTTATGACCGCAGTATCCTTCGGCGTGAACACATTTGCTTCGTTGAAAATCTGGTTAAACGGAGCCTTGTACTGACCCGAGTTCGGGTTGACGGCATACTCGTACATGATGCCGTAGTTCATGATGAGGGGGAAGCCGTAGATGAACGCGTCTTCGGCGATCTGCGTGGCGCTGCGAGTCGACTGTGTAATTGTGGCGGACATTCGTTCTTCTCCTTAGCTGGAAATCACCGGCTCCATGGGCGGCGTCTTCCAAGTGCCATTTTGGGCTGCGACTTCGGGCATATAAATTCGCAGCATTTCATAAAAGGGGCCCTCCGGCGCAGGCAGCCAGTTGGACTCCAGGGCTGCGCCGGGTGAGTCTTTCTGCACGTACAAGGTGAGCGAGCCGTCGGCACCGTAGGCGAACGACTTCAGCATCGCGGAGTTCAGCAGATAGCGCTGAAGCGGATTCGCCACCAGAAACTGGGTCTTGCCGTCGTACATCGTGAGCGACCAGAAGGCTTTGGCGGGCGGTAATTGACCCTTTGCGAAACTAAGCGTGTAGTTAGTCTTTGAAGCGTCGAGCGGCTGGTGTTTGGCGTCGACGAAATAGGGCATGTAAATCGCCTCCGCGGCTGTGTTGCCGTAGAGACCCAGCTTCGCGCCGATGAAGCGGTAGAGGTAATTGTTCTTCAGATACTCTCGCGTGCCGAACACATCTGAACTGCCAACCTCTCCCGCGTTGATCCGTTTCATTAGCGCTTCAACGTCCTGCTTAACATCGACAAGTCCAGCGACGACGGCCTGCTGCAGTTCAGCCGGGAGCTTCCCGAAGTCGAAGTTTTTCCCTGCACCGATATTGAGTTTTGCGAACTGCGCCATTAGGTCTATCTCAGTCGGATCGGTGGGGCAGAACTGCAACATCAGGTTCAGGTAGTTGAATAACGCAGGAGAGGTAAGCATGTCCTCGGCTGGCGGCATCCACGCCACCGCCGGAGCAGCTGCCGGAGCCGGCTTCCCGAGGAACGCGCTGAGCGCCTGCGCCTTGTAACCCTTCTGGATCTCCTTGACATTGCCCAGGTCGCCCGGATTGAACAACTGCGTCCGGAAAAGTATGTAAGCAAACTCCGTCTCGAAACGGATGACATCCCTGATTCCCGGAGGCGTTTGTCCGCTCCAGCTCGGGCCGGCCATAAGGAAGGCGCCGCCGTCATTGCCGTAGACCCGCGAACCGAGGTACGCCACGTTGAACGTATAGAGGTCGACCAGTTGGGCCGAGTAATAACGGTTCGCCTCAACCTTCGGCATGGTGACGATGATCGGCTCTGCCCTCAGGTCCATCCAAAGGAACGAGTAGGGCGTGTCGGAGTTAGGCGTGACAACGAACTTGTCGTCCGGAGTCGCCACGTTGGCAAGGCTCGCAATCGTGTTGAAGGTCGCCCGGAAGTCATGACCGGCAGTATCAATCGCCTGCTTGTGCATCGTCTGGTAGTTTGCAACCATAGGAAAGCCGTAAATGAATGCTTCCTTAGCAATCTGGCGGACTTCCTGCGACGAGACTTCCGCGTTGCGACACTCTCTTCGAGAGAATTCATTATGTTTCTCCTCACTTGAATACCGGGACAGGAATGTTTCTGACCAAACGCACTCACGTGGCAGCGAGTGTAGAAGCACGGCATCTCCGCAGGAAACCGATGTTTGGTTTATTTGCAGCCAGGGGTGTTCAATCTCCTGTTTTGAGTTTTCTGAAACGAAGCGGCAGCCTGATTTCGACTGCCGCGCTCGAATGTGCCTACTGCCGCGCCATCATCACTTTGAAGGCGTGGTCTGGATCCTCTTTGATCGTCTCGCCGCTCACGTCGACGGTCGCGCTGTAGATTGTGCCGGTGAACGTGAAAGGCGGTTCGTACTTGTCACAAACTGGCGAACCGGTGTTGGCTCCGCACAGGATGCCCCCGCCAAAGCTCAAGATGATCGGTATCGTCAGTGGAAGATCGCCCTGCCCGGCCAGCTTGCCATCCACGAAAAGCCGTCCGGTGCCTGGCGCGCCTTTGCCCTTCATGATGTCTGGTTTGCCAGTTACTTCGAACTCGAAGCGCAGTTGGTGGCGTCCCTCCGGAACAGGCGCCGTCGATTCGATGTCAAAATACTGGCTGTCAACGTAGTTGTAGGCGTAGTGGAGCTTTGCGTTTTGGACGTAGAAGGAATACCCCCCTTGGACACTTCCACAGGACAGCAGCACGCCTTCCGCGCCACCCTTCGGGATATCCACATCCGCGGTGATGCTGTATGGCCGGTTCAGCGTCTGAGGACAGGAGTTAATCGGCACGACCTGCGTGTTTGGATAGTACGTGCAGCGATCGCGAGCGACCGCGATCTGCGGCCGCTCGTCCAAAGCACGAGCCGGGCCACGCGAGTCGATCGGTAACACGTTGTACTTGCCTGCCTCGACGTACCATGTACCGACCATTTCGATCAGTTTCGCGCGGTTTTCGGCGGCGATGTCATGGTTCTCGGCGTAGTCTGTCTCGAGGTGATATAGCTCCCAGTTCTTGGCATCCAACTCGGTCAGCTCGTCATACTTGATTGGCATGCCGAAACCCATACCCGCTTCCTTGAAGGACGGTCCCGGCCACGGGCACACCGCGCGCCAGCCGTCGTGATAAATAGAGCGGTGGCCCATCATCTCGAAATATTGGGTGATATGGTTCGTGGGCGCCTTAGCGTCGTCCAGTGCTCCGGCAAAGCTGAGGCCTTGGATCGGCGATTGGGCGACACCTTTGATGGAGGTCGGACCCTCGATACCAAGCGCCTCAAGCACCGTTGGAACCATATCGATGGCATGGGCATACTGCGTGCGCAATTCTCCCTTGGCCTTAATACCCTGCGGCCAGTGGACGATGAACGGGTCGCTGACGCCTCCGCGATAGGTTTCGCGCTTCCAGCGGCGGAATGGCGTGTTCCCGGCAAAGGCCCAGCCCCAAGCGTAGTGATTGTAAGTTTTGGGCCCCCCCAACTCGTCGATCAACTTCAGGTTCTGTTCGAGCGAGTCCGGCACGTTGTTGAAAAACTTGTTTTCGTTCACCGATCCGTTCGGTCCACCTTCGGCGCTGGCGCCGTTGTCGGAGATGAACATGATGAGCGTGTTCTCCCACTGGCCGATGGTCTTCAGGAAGTCGAACAGACGCCCGTAGTGGTAGTCATTCTGGGTCAAGAAGCCGGCGAAGACTTCCATCATGCGGGAATACAGCTTCTTCTCGTCGGCCGAGAGCGTGTTCCAGTCCTGCACGTCGGGATCGTGGCGCGAGAGTTCAGCATCTTTCGGGATAATGCCCAGCTCTTTCTGCCGCGCAAATGTCTTTGCCCGATAGGCGTCCCAGCCATCGTCAAACTTTCCCTTGTATTTGTCCGCCCACTCCTTGGGCACGTGATGTGGCGCGTGCCCCGCGCCGGGGCAAAAATACAGGAAGAAGGGCTTGTTCGGCGCGACCTGTTTGGAGTCGGCGATGAAGCTGATAGCCTTGTTCGTCAGGTCCTCTATCAGGATATAGCCCTCTTCCGGGGATTTCTCGGGTTCCACGGTTTGATTGTTGGAAACCAACTCCGGGTAGTACTGGTTCGTGTCGCCGCCGAGGTAGCCATAGTAGCGCTCGAAGCCGCGCCCCAAGGGCCAGCGATCATACGGGCCAGCCGCGGACATCTGATCCGCCGGCGTCAGGTGCCACTTGCCGATGGCGTAGGTGTTGTATCCGTTCTGGAGCAATATTTCCGAGAGAAATCCGTTCTCGAAGGGTATGTTCGCGTTTGCGCCAGGATAGCCGGTGGAACCTTCGGTGATGCAGGACATTGCGTTCGAGTGATGGTTGCGCCCGGTTAGAATGCAGGAGCGCGACGGCGAACACAGCGCCGTGGTATGCATGTTGTTGAACAACAAGCCATCCTTCGCCAGCTGGTCGGCGTTCGGCGTTGCGATGGGGCTGCCGTAACATCCCAGGTGGCCGAAGCCAGTATCGTCCTGCACGATGAACAGGACATTCGGTGCACCATCTTTCGCCCGCAGCGGTGCCGGCCAAGCCGGGCTGGAGACATCGAATGTGCGTCCAATCACACCATTGAAAGCGGTACCTGGTTTGTATTCCTTGAGTGTCATCGCGGATTTCCCTTCAAAGCTCTTTTGGTTCTCTTGCCTGTGTTTCCCGGAGGAGAGGCACGCGTTTCCCGGTTGCACCTTAAGATAGGATCGCCGCCCTGGCGAAACAACTGTCACAACAGACAGGTATTTGGACTCGCGCTCATAAATTCACAAATGACAGCCCAAGCCATGACTGTCACTTGTGGCAGTTGTTCATTACGCGGTTTTTATGTAGTGTCAGTAAGCGCTCCGAGGAAGCTGGACTATGCCCGAACCTCCCAAAGTGTGGTCGCGTAATGCTCCGTCATACTTCCATGTCCTGGCCAAGCCAACTGGAGCCGTTTGCAATCTAGACTGTAAGTACTGCTTTTTCCTTTCCAAGGACACGTTGTATCCCGGGAGCCCGTTCCGTATGGCGGATGACGTGCTCGAGGCCTATGTCAAACAGGTGATCGAGTCTCAGCGCGATCCTCAGGTCACGATTGCCTGGCAGGGTGGTGAACCGACCTTGATGGGTTTGGACTTTTTCCGACGGGCAATGACCCTGGTACATAAATACAAGCGCCCGGGAATGATGCTGGAACACACTATTCAAACCAACGGCATTCTCATGAATGAGGAGTGGTGCGAATTCCTACGGAAAAACAACTTCCTGGTCGGGTTGTCGATGGATGGCCCACAGGAAATGCACGACGCCTACCGTGTGGACAAAGGCGGTGGACCGACCTTCAGCAAAGTGATGCGGGCGGCTCGACTGATGCAGCAGCATAGGGTTGAGTTCAACATCCTCTGCACGGTTCACGCGGCTAACGCCGCACATCCATTGGAGGTCTATCGTTTCTTTCGCGATGAATTAAAGACAAAGTTCATACAGTTCATTCCTATCGTGGAGCGGGCCAGGCCCGAGTTGCTTGAAATTGCGAACCAGGGTTGGGGCGAGACCAACCACAGGCGCCCGCTGTATAAGCAGGAGGGGAGCCTGGTCACGGAACGCACGGTCACTTCCGAGCAGTGGGGCCGGTTCCTGATAGCGATTTTCGATGAGTGGGTGCGGCATGATGTAGGTGACGTCTTCGTTCAGTTATTCGAATCGGCGTTGGCGTCCTGGATGGGGCTGCCTCCTTCTTTGTGTATCTTCGCGAAGACCTGCGGCAATGCCTTGGCGCTGGAGCATAACGGTGACCTCTATTCTTGCGACCACTTTGTTGAGCCTAAGTTCCTCTTGGGCAATATCAAGGAGCAGCACCTGGTAGAACTGGTCTCGTCTGCGAAGCAGCGACAATTCGGGAATGCCAAACAGGATTCGCTGCCTCGCTATTGCCGAGAGTGCGAGGTAAAGTTCGCCTGCAATGGCGAATGTCCGCGCAATCGATTTATTGAAACTCCGGATGGAGAAGCAGGATTGAACTATCTTTGCGCCGGCTACAAAGCCTTCTTCAAACATATTGATCGCCCCATGAAGCTCATGATGGACCTGTTGGTACGGGGACGAGAGGCTCCAGATGTAATGGAGATTCTGGCTGTGGAAGTTGCTCGTTCAGAGGCAACTCAAGAATTACGGATTGGCCTGCAGAGCAATCCTCCAGGGCATATCTATTGCAGCGATTCTGGGGGATAGGTATGCAGTCCAATGCAGTCCCCTTATCTCTCCGACGTATCTTCAGTCAGTTACGTCCCGACCAAAGTCGGGCCCTGATACAAAACCAACAACTCGAGCGCGGCCGGTTGAGGACTGCTTTCCCACCCTTCGCAAAAAGCGCGAAGGATGGGCCACCCGATCATTTGGGGCGGGGCAAGAAATACGCGTGCAAAACCTTCTCAGGCGAGAAGGAATCGATCAGTCCTGAAAAACGGGGATTCCATTCACTTGCCTGACCGGCCCGGGCCGGGCCGAGGGAATTTACCGAAAAACCCGACGCGGGCCATTGACCCAGTTGAGCAAATTGTCACTTACTTGTACATGAAAAGCTTGGCGCTTGCTGTCTTGTTAACGTCCGCAGCATTCGGTCAAACGACCAAGACCGACATTGCCATCCACTGCGTCTCGTTGCCTGGAGATATAGGCGGTGGTCAGCTTTGCAGTGCGCTGCGGGATGCTTTGGCGAGCAGTCCCCGATATCAGGAGGTTGATAGAAATCCACAAGGATGGCAGCTTAGGCTGGCTACGATGGGGATCGATGACAACAAAGGCACCGCAGTCTCGATGACCCTGGTCTACCACGCTATTTATGTCGTAAACACGGTACAAGTTTGCGGGGCATCCGTTATCCCTGATTCGCTCAAGGCATGCTGTCTGATTCCGATGATCACGGTTGCTTGGTAAGGCGATCAAAGATCCGACGGCCAAGCAGCAGACCCCCTAAGGTCTGGGTCGTCGAACGCCGGGTCTCAAAGGATACGACGCGTGAACTACCGCTGCGAGCTGGGGCCCATACTTTAAAACGAAGCAAGATGCGTTGCATGTGGATTTTGTGGGCACCATGGCAACGCACCTTGGAAAGAAGCTGCTACGTAAGCCGGCCGGAAAAATCGACTACATGCCGTTGGTAAATCCCTTGTTTACTAGGAGCTTGACGTCGACACGCCGGTTGAGCTCCCGGCCTTGCGGGTCGGTGTTCTCGGCGTCAGGATGAGTGGCGCCGTACCCGGCAGGTGCAACGATCCGCCTCATGGGGATATTGTCATGGTTGCGAAGATAGTTCGCCACCGCGGATGCACGATCCTCGCTTAGTTGCTGGTTGAATTCTTTCGTTCCCGTCTTGGAGGCATAGCCGGCGATCTCGATCAGGTAACCATCAGTCGACGTTGCAAGCTGAGCTACCTTGTCAAGATCGGCCTTGGCGGCGTCATCCAAAGTGTACTGGCCGCTAGGATAGAAGATCGCGGCCTCGGCGACCGTTTGGTAGCTGTCGAGGTCAGAAACGCGCTGGTTCACTATCTGAACGGCAGCTGCATTTGTAATCGCAACTGCGCCGGCTGCGGTTGCCACCTGACCTGCTTGATCAGCCGTAGTTTGCGCCTGATTTGCCGAGGACTGCGCGCCGGCTGCGGCTGTGACGCCCTGGTTCGCTGTCGCCAGTGCGTGGTTGGCCGCTGCCTTGTTGGCGGAAATTTCCTGTTGCTGCGCGACTTCAATTGCGAACACATCCGGCGAGAAGGTGATCTTTTTTGCTTCCAGTTGGTTGTCCGCATTACCTACGCCCTCGGCACTGATCTTCAAGCCAGGAACCATAGCGGTGACGTCCATGTCTTCGTGACGACGGAAGGACACCTTGGATTTGTCGCGCAGAATTTTCGTATCGTCGGTAATCTTAACGATCGCCAACGACCCGGTCTTCTCGTCCTGGACCTTAACCAAGTCGCCTTTTCGGGATATGATCGTTCCCTTCACCTTCCCTTTTTCCCCGGAGGTGAACGTCTGCGCAAAGCCGACTGAGGCTAACGCCACGACCGCAAGCAGGGCCGCGCACGTTCTTTGCGCCCCTACACGTGTAAAGCAGCTAATTGCTGATTTCATCGGAATTTTCTCCATGATCTGTTCTTGAATCAAGCTGATCGGACCAAAAACATCGCTACGCCAGTACGAGGTGGCGGATCGACGTTGGGTGCAGGTCACGTCGATCCGCTAAGTTGCCCGGAGCTGAACTGGGTCAAGGTCGAAGGACCCATATTCACCATCACCCTAGCGACAGGCAGCACAGCTTACAACTGTCACAAGTGACAGGCTCGGTCACAAGCCACCGGAGGTCGAGGTCTGTTTCTGCAGGAACAATGGCAGTTCCTAAGAAGGATCGTGGCGAGTTGCCAGCCAGTCTGCAGGCAATCCCTTACAAGAGATAAGGGGACAGCATTGGACAGCATACCTATCCACAGAAATTGCCGCAATAGGTATGCTGTCCAATGCTGTCCCCTTACCGAAAACGCTTTGCAGGGAGTTCGGAGGACGCCTTGAGCGTTGACCGTAGATTCGCTCGAGGTCCCGGGCTTTAGCGTTTCTTCCGTGTACCTGGAGTGTTGCACTAACCTCCCATCTTGCTCAGCGCTTCAAGAATCGGACTGGGGGAGATCCTCAACATTCCTCGGAATGGTGTATACAGAGCCAGGATGATGGAGATCGCAGTCGAAACGGCCAGCGCGCCAACAGCCAGCGTCACAACTATCGTGGGGCTGGGCTGCACGAACAGACCAAAACTAAAAAAAATAAGTGCCAGCCACGAGACCACGACCACCAGGAGGGGAAGAGGTACGGCGCTCTGCCGCGACTTGAGGAACAGGAGCCATTGCGTTTCCTGTAACTCGAGAACCAACTGTAGAGTCTGGTTCTTAAGGTGGGCTTGCGCCTCATTTGCCGGCGTCAAATGCTCGAGCTGATACGTGAGAGCATTGCCGGTATTCTGCTCCCTGGGCTTGATGCCTAGGGGTGCCTCGGTCGGCCAGATTCGGCGCATCCCATCGTCGACAACCTGGCGGAATTGGGAGCGTATCTCTCCAGTCTCGTTTCCATATCTTGCCAACAATTGATCGATCGTGACAACCTGGGCAGAGATTGCCGCGACCTCGTTCACGCGAGCGTCGTAGGAGGACTTTGCGGAGGAGACAAGCATTCCGAGGACGATTGCGGCCATAGTTGTCATGAGTCCAGTCACAAGCCTGGCGACTTCCTTTTCGCCTGATCCGAGACGATGGAGAAGTGCTCGCTGGACAGTCAAACCTAAAAGTCCTGACGCAAAGATAGTTGCAAATACGATTAGACCGATGGTCAATGAATTCATGGTTTCCGTCCGTTTGATTTCAAGCGCGGTCTACTCTTGCGTTTGCGGGGGCACCTGCACCGCGGACCTTCTGGTCTGGGAAGCAAAACTTCCAGACGGCCCGGCGCTGTAGTTGAGATTGAAGTCCGCGTATGTAATCCCAGGACCGGTGAGGACGCCAGAGTTGAGCCCATACTCTCCCGGCTGGTATTGCCCCTTCTGTTGCGCGATGAGAGATGAACTGCCGGATAGCACGATATAGATAAGAACAGCGAGCTTGGGCGACCAGAGGGAGCCCAGCAGAAGAAGAATCCGTTCAAGGCAGGAGGGTTTTGTCCTTCCAGGCATAGCTTTCCGGGCGACCCCACGCCTTCTGCCGGGCTCGATGGTGGTGAGCCTAAACTGCCAGAATTGGGTTTGTTAACTAGCAAAAGTACCTATTGACCGGAGGAATTTCTACCTGCAAAAGTAACGATCAACGGGGCAATCGAGAGGTAGCAAAACGGTAAAGCTGGTGTTAATTTCGGCCCAGGCCGCCACACAAAACTGATTAGGATATCGGCTTCCGAGCAATTACTTTGGCCACCAAACGGTGGAAGTAATGTCAATCAATGTGCTCCCGAGCCCAATTTCACCGGGCGAGATAGAATGTTTTCGTTGTTTTCGACAGCCTTAGGTTTCGCTAAAAGGATCTCTCTAGAAACATCGGCAGCGAAGCAGCATGAACCGGCGTTCGCGCCCTGCAAGCCCAGGCGGTTCTTGCTGGGCAGCGGACGCCTGGTTTTCAACAGTCCACGCGTGCTCTCAGAACCGCCCGGGCGATAGTCATTGTGATCGGCGATTACGGCATTCCCGGAATCTCGAGCCGGCTCGTTGTGCTCCGGCTTCGGAGATTCTTAGCTGGCGCCTCGCTTTTGCTGATCCTTTTTTGTGCCTCCCCGGCCAAACTCGACGCGGAAACACCTCAAACGGAACAGCCGAAAGGGGTGCTCCTGCTCTATTTGGATGAAATGAGCCATCCCGCTGAGCGGTCCGCGGATGACGGTATACGGTCTGTTCTGGGCAACAAACCGGATATCCGGATTTACAGCGAACATCTTGATACTGCTCTCTTCCCCGATCCGAAGTTCCAGGCGGCACAGTCGGCTTGGCTTAAAAACAAGTACCGGGATCGAAAAATCGATCTCGTCATCGCGGTTGGTTTACCATCACAAACCCTTCTTCCGGACATACCAACCGTTTTTTGCATAGTGGAACGCAACGGTCTGTCTCACGCGACGTTACCTCCCAATGCGACTGCCGTCTGGCCAACACACGATTTCGAGGGAACACTGACCGCCGCAGCTCGATTGCAGCCAGGAGCCCATCAACTCGTAGTTCTTAGCGGGACAACTCCCTGGGACCACCATGTC
Organism: uncultured Acidobacteriaceae bacterium; assembly: GCA_963826875.1. Lineage (GTDB taxonomy): Bacteria > Acidobacteriota > Terriglobia > Terriglobales > Acidobacteriaceae > PALSA-350. The sequence continues at coordinate 139,609 of CAWGYP010000021.1, forward strand.
GAAATGATCCTCCGAAACACCCCGCAGCCCCCTGGGACTCATTGGGATATCAGCTATTGGGACAATATCTCAGTCGAGGAGATGCGTTTACGACTGGCCGCTCTGCCCAAGGATACGATTGTTCTGTATCTCAGCGTGGTGCGCGACGGGGCGGGCCACACCCCCATTTCACTGGCGTTGATTCCTTCTTTATCTGCCGCTTCTTCGGCCCCAATCTACGGTTTGTCGGATGGCTTCATCGGCTTCGGAATCGTTGGGGGTTCCGTCATGAGCTTCGAGACCCAGGGCAAACAGGCCGCAGAATTAGGCCAAAGGATTCTGCGGGGAGAGAAAGCGGCGGAGGTTGAGCCTGTCACGGCTGCCTCCTCTTACATATTCGACTGGCGCCAGCTTCGCCGCTTTGGCTTGAGCGAAAGCGCCCTGCCCCCAGGCAGCACGGTCAGATTCGCAGTCCGCTCCCCCTGGGATCTCTACAAAGGATGGATTGTCACCGGCGTGGTCTTCCTCCTACTCCAAACTGGCCTCATAGGGTATCTCCTGCTGCAAAGGAGACGCCGGAGACGCGCGGAAAACTTGCTCAGCTATGAGCTTCGCTTCGAGTCGTTGCTCTCCGGTTTGTCCGCCACCTTCGCGAACGTACCGGCCGACCGAACCGATGCCGAGATTGAAAAGGCGCTGGAAAAGCTCAGGGGTTTTCTTGACCTGGATCGAGTGAGTCTATTTGAGACCATGGATCCTGATAGTCCATTTGAGCTAATCCATTCAGCCAGTGGCGTGGCAATTCCCCCGGGGCCGCGTGCCTTCAGCCGGGACGAGTTTCCCTGGATTGTGTCGAATTTGCTGCAAGGAAAAGATTGCGTCGTACGGTCCAGGGAGGATCTGCCCCCCGATGCGCAGAAGGAACAAACCTTTCTCCTCGAAAAGGACTATAGATTCATCGTACTGGTGGCTCTGCGCGCCGTCAGTATGACTGTGGGGTGTCTGGCGTTCATCTCCTATCACGAGGGCACGTGGCCCGATGAGCTCATCCGGCAATTCCGGGTTGTGGCGGAGGTATTTGCCAACACCTTAGCGCGCAGACGGATCGAGGGCGGACTGCAAGAGAGCCAGCAGCGGTTCCAAACCATGGCAGACACGGCGCCGGTCATGATCTGGATGTCAGGGACCGATAGGCTGCGCACTTTCTTTAACAGACAGTGGTTAGACTACACAGGCCGGAGCCTGGATCAGGAACTAGGGAACGGCTGGGCAAAGAATGTGCACCCGGACGACGTAGAGCAATGCCTCAGTACTTACGTCGCCAGTTTCGTAGCCCGCCAGTCCTTCAGCATGGAATTCCGTCTGAGGCGACCCAATGGAGCGTATGGTTGGGTTTTCGACACCGGCGTGCCGAGATATACGCCGGCGGGGGAATTCACCGGCTTTATCGGATCGTGCATGGACATAACAGACCGCAGATCCGCCGAGCAGAGCCTTCTCGACCTGAGTGGCCGTTTGATCAGCGCACAAGAGGACGAACGCGCCAGGATTGCCAGAGAATTGCACGACGACTTCAGCCAGCGGTTGGCGCTTCTCGCCATGCAACTCGGGCAAGTGAGCGAGAGCATCCCCAGCTCGAACAAAGCCGCCGATAAAAAGCTTCACATCATGTGGGAAGGGATCAGCGAACTTTCGGCCGACATTCACAGACTGTCGCACCAGCTGCATTCTTCCAAACTACACCACGTGGGCCTTATGGCTGCGGCCAGGAGCCTCTGCGATGAAATCGGACAACAACACCATATTCAGATCGAGTTTGTCCACGGGGACCTGCCGGAAGAGATTCCGCAGGACGTAGAACTGTGCTTTTTTCGCATCGTTCAAGAGGCTCTGAACAACATTGTAAAGCACAGCGGCGCCAAGCAGGCACATGTTGAGTTCGTTGGGACAGCTTCCCACATTCGCTTGAGAATCGTCGACAGCGGCGTGGGTTTTGATCCCAACGCCCATTCAGTGCGGGGAGGTCTAGGACTGGCGAGCATGCGCGAACGGTTGCGCCTGTTGGGTGGCAGCCTGGCGCTCCATTCCCGTCACATGGAAGGCACTGAAATTCTCGTCGAAGTGCCCCTGGCGCAGGTCAACCGCGCAGGGGCCGCTCCTGTGACAACGATTGATAGAAAGGACCGGCAATGAAAAAAGCACGCATTTTACTGGCAGACGATCATGTTCTGGTTGCCGAGGGCCTCAGGACCATGTTGGCACCTGTTTATGATGTAGTCGGTATAGTGAGTGACGGCAGGTCTTTACTCGATGCGGCCGAGACCTTGAAACCCGATTTGATCCTGGTGGACATCGGCATGCCGCAACTCAATGGGCTAGACGCGACGAGGGTGCTCAAACGGATGTTACCCAACGTCAAGGTGATCGTCCTCACCATGAATGAGGATAGCCTGCTTGTTGCCGAAGCCTTCCGCGCAGGCGCAACGGGTTACCTGCTGAAGCACGCGGCTCCCAAGGAATTGCTGCAGGCCATTAACGAGGTCCTCAAAGGAGCGTCGTACCTCTCACCACGAATCACAAGCGGAGCCGTCGCCGCCATGCTTAGAAGCTCCACCGCTAAGCTGGAGGAGACTCGTGAACTCACTCCGCGGCAGCGCGAAGTGATCCAGCTCTTCGCCGAAGGCCGATCGATGAAGGAGATTGCGGATATCCTTAGCATCAGCCTCCGAACGGTGGCTGCTCACAAGTATCGCATTATGGACGTGCTGGAAATTAAGACCAACGCGGAGCTATACCGATACGCTGTGAAGCATAAAATCATCACCGTATAGGCCCTCCTAAAATACCGCACTCTATTGTTATTTCTACCAATATCCAAAACCTGATTTGCCTTGTATTTTCGATTGAAGGGCCATGGCTTGGATAAGGTGATCGTGAGCAGGAGTCGGCAAGGAATAAAGAAAGAGAAGTGGCCTACTCGAATACTGGTGGCCGACGATCATTGCGCTGTCCTTGAGTCGCTCGTTCCCATTCTAGAATCGCAATTCACAGTCGTTGGAACCGCCTCTGATGGCAAGGCAGCGGTCGAGGCAGAGGAGAAGCTCCGTCCGGACGTTGTGGTCCTGGACATCTCGATGCCGGTAATGAGCGGAATCGATGCTGCCAGGCAGATGCGAAGAGGAGGTTCGAAAGCTTCCATCGTCTTCCTCACGGTGCATCAGGATAACGATATCCTTGCAGCGGCAAAGCGCGCAGGTGGGCTGGGTTACGTGGTGAAGACTCGTTTGAAAACAGACTTGGTATTGGCCATCAAGGAAGCGCTGGAAGGCCGCGGTTTCGTTTCACCGTTCTCGGAGCGGTGAAATGAAACCGCGCCCTTCGCTTTAACGCCTCGTATGCAGGAGAGCTCCAGACCCGGGCACTGAGATGACCCAGCCGGGTGCATGTGAGCTTCGAGAGGTCGCGATTTGAGCGATTTGAAAACGAATGCTCCAAACAACTCCCCGCACACCGCGTGCCCACCGACGCAGGGTCCGCCGAATCCCGGCTTGCCCACTCGTCGTATTGGGCAGTTAGATTCTGCCTGTCCGCTGACGAGGCCAGTGAACAAAACTGTGCTCATTTTTCCCTGGAACTACTGGTAGTTCTACCAATTGCTGTTCCCATCGCCTTCTCATAGGATTCACTCGTTGGCCGAAGAGAGGCTGAATGAGGCGCGATTCAGGGAGGTTAAAACGCTATCAATCCGATTACCCATTTTCGAGATCTATGGGGGGCCCTGCCAAACTCGCAGAGTTCTATAGAGTCCTATTCGGCTGGGAAGCCGATCAGGCGCCGGGAGTCGATTCCTGGCGGATTCGAACAGGCAAGTCCGAGGCTGACAGCCCAAGCAGCGGATTGACATCCCAACCTTACTGCCAGCCTCGTGGTGGGTACCTAGAATCGCTCGTACGTCAGGTTCGACATGCTCCAAACCAATTAACCGAAGTTAGGAGAAGAACATGTATTTCACCGATGACTCGTTGTTACCCGAAAATCAAGCCCCACTGATGATCACCGCCGCGCCCTATGGGCCAGTGTGGATGCCGGTGGATTGCACACCCGAACAGAAGCTGCCTGTCACCTGGGACGAACAGGTCCAGGCCGCGGTGGACTGTTATAACGCCGGCGCCACCGTATTGCATATCCATGTGCGCGATCCCAAAACCGGCCATATCTCCAAAAATTTTAGCGAGTACAACGACCAGATAGGGCGTCTGCGCAAAGCAGTGCCGAAAATGATTTTGCAACTGGGCGGGTCGATCTCTTTCGCGCCCGAGCCAGGGGAAGAAGCGCAGTTCCAGAGCTACGACTCTCGCCATAAGCTGGCCGAAGTCAATCCCAAGCCCGATCAGGTCACGGTCACCTGTGGCACCAGCCTCTACGATCTGACGGCCCTCCATCCCGTCGACGACGCCTTTGAGGGAACGCGCTTCACCAACCCAGCGATGCTTCACGCCATGGCCAATCTGGTGGCTGACTCAACGCCGGACTTCTATCTGGAAAACATCAAGCGCCTTGTTCAGCACGGCATCCAGCCGTACTTCGCGCTCGGCCACGTCCACAGCCTTGAGCTCGTGGAGCGCTTAATCCGCAAGGGATATTACATGGGGCCGATGAACGGGTTCTTTAGCATCGGCGGCGGGGGCGTATGCGGCTCCAATCCCTTCGATCTGATGGAGCTGATTCGCCGCACGCCACATGGCTCCTTCTTCACCTACCAGACTACGATGCGTCTGAGCCACCCGGTCGCGGCGCTCTGCATCGCGCTGGGGCAACACACTCGGGCCGGCATCGAGGATAACCTATGGAACACCACCAAGGGCGTGCGCATGTCGACGATTGAAATGATCGAGCGCCATGTTCGCATGGCCAAGGAACTAGGAAGGGCGATCGCTACACCCGAACAGGCGCGCGAGATGCTGAAGATCGGAGTCTCTTACGCATCAACAGCAGAAACCCTGGCCAACCTTGGCCTGCCGCCGAACCGCCGCCCGGGCAATATGGGGTTCATCGTGCATGAAACGGACGGGATGTTTCATCCAGCGGCCCAGGGCGGGTGCGGGCACATCCACGCCGGCGAATGGGAGGAACAATTGGATACTCCGGTCGCGGTGGGAGCACGCAGCTAACACGGGCATCGCAGTCCGAAGCACGATAAGGTCCCTCCCTGCCAATATGGAGGGACCTTGCCTTCGGACCCTACTGTGCGATCTGGCGATCACCGGTCTGATTCTGCAGGCGACAACGATGTCGGACTTTATCGAAGTAACGGGTCTTGAGCAGATCCGGCCCGGAGCCGGATCACGGTTCCTCATCGCAGACAAGGAGATCGCCATATTCAATGTGGACGGAAAAATCTGCGCCATCTCCGATACCTGTCCTCACGCCGGCGGCTCTCTAGGAATGGGAAAGCTCGACGGCAAGATCGTAATCTGCCCGGTGCATGGGATGAAGTTCGACGTCACCAACGGATGCTTTGCGGGCACTTCGGACTTTGGGGTCGCCTCCTTTCCGGCGAAAGTCGTGGATGGAGAGATCCTGGTCGCGGTGCTTTCGAACGAGTAAACACACTGAATCACGAGCGGCACAGCGAATTGATTGCTCCTCCTCTAAGGCGGCGGAGGTCTTTGCTGGGTGATGAAAGGGGGAGTCGTGCAGTGGTCTAGCTACGTCGCTTACTTCTTCGGGGGCGTTTTTCTCGTGAACTCCATTCCGCACTTGACGAGCGGAGTATCCGGGCATCGGCTCCCGACACCTTTTGCTTCCCCGCGCGGCAAGGGGCAGTCTTCGCCAACGGTCAACGTGCTTTATGGTTCCGTGAATCTCGCGGTAGGGTATTTGCTTGTGTGCCAGGTCGGAGATTTCCACGTCCGTCGCATTTCCGATGTGCTCGCTTTGGGGGTCGGCGGTCTGCTGATGGCGGTCATGCTGTCCCAATTGTTTGTGTATCTACGACGGTCGATGGGCGGCCATGACGGGTTGGTCGCGGCTCAGGCCACTTTAGGTGGAGTAGCGGCCAAAGACTCTGGTTCGGCGTAATCGTGATTTGTACTGTCCCTGGGATGAAGTTCGACGTCACCAACGCGCGTCATGCCCGACCCAATAGCAGTTGTTGAGCGAGAAAAAGGGGGAAAAATGGCAACCGAAACCGTAGCAACGAAAGCATCGTCGACGGCGCAACCCGCAGACCCTTGGGGTTCGTCTTTGGACAAACTCAGAGAATGGGATCCCAAAGGAGCGGAAGTGCTGCTGCGGGTTGGAACGAACCCGTGGACCAGCGGCGTTCTGCCGCGCAAGGAGGTGGAGCTGATCTACCTCGCGCTGAATTGCTCCTGCACGAACCTGGATGAAGAAGGCACGCGCCGTCAGATCCGCGCCGCTCTCGACGCAGGAGCGACGCGCGATGAGATCGTCCTCGTTCTCAAGTGTGGCGTAGGGCTGGCGGTCCATTCCTGCAGCTTGGGCGCCCCCATCCTGCTTGAGGAAATGAAGGCGGCAGGTGTGAAGCCGGCGGGAGGTCCCAAGCCAGAGACTCCAGCCTGCGACGCTATGCGCGCAATCGGCCAATGGAACACGGCGTGGGATCCGTTCTATGAGCTTTCTCCCACCTGGACCGATGAATTCTTCGCCTTTGGAGCGAGCGTATACAAGAGCGGTCTTTTCACACCGAGGTTCCTGGAACTGATCAGCATCGCCTTTGATGCCTCCATCACGCACATGTATGCACCCGGCACCCGCCGGCACATCCAGGGAGCGCTCAAGGCGGGAGCCACTCCGGAAGAGATCATGGCCGTGCTGCAGATTTGCGTTTCGATGGGCGTTCAAGCTTGCGCCAAGGGGGTGCCGATCCTTGCCGAGGAATTGGAACGCCGTTCAGCGAGCCAGAAACCGAGTTAACGACTTTACTGGCATGATCCTGGACAGATGGGCAGCGTGCTCTAAAAGGAGACGGAGCGAGAAAGCAATCACAGTGGAGCCATATCGCTGATCAAGGTTCAAGGCGGACCAGCTGATGACCTGTGTATGCGAAAAATGTGCAGGCGCGCGGAGATAGGTCGCCAATGGCTGAAGTTGCGGGAAAAACCGTGTATGTCACCGGGGCGGGCAGCGGCATGGGCCTGCTCGCAGGCAAGATGCTGGCCGGCATCGGCGCCCACATCGTGACTCTTGATCGCACCCCGAACGACGCCGCGCTGCACGAGATCGAGTCGGCGCGGCGCTCGCCGGAGCAGCGTGTGGCGCGTTACAAAGTCGATGTAGCCGATCGCGAAATGGTGATCGGCACCGTCGGAACGGCAGTTGCGGAAGCCGGCGCACCGGACATTCTCATTAACATGGCCGGCATCGGCGGCGCGGCGCACCTCATTGACATGAAGTTCGAAACTTTCGACCGAATGATTAAGATCAACCTCTACGGCACCCGGAATATTGTCGAAGCGGTGCTGCCCTCCATGCTCGCACGTGGCAACGGCAAGATCGTTCTGGTTGGCTCGATGGGTGGGATCATCCCAGTCTATGGCTACACGGCCTACGGCAGCTCCAAGTTTGCCGTCGTGGGGCTGGCACAGTGCCTGCGTTACGAACTGAAACCGCGCGGCATCAGCGTCGCCTGTTTTTGTCCCGGCGAAGTGGAGACGCCGGGGCTCGCGGCGGAGCGGAAAACCCTGCACCCGGCCAGCGCCGCGCTAAAGAAGATCGGCGGAACTATGCCGGTCGAGGCTGCAGTACGCGGCCTAGTGAAAGGCATCGAACACGACGAGGCCATGATTATTCCTGGCTGGAAGGTGAAGTTCACGTACTGGATGCACCGTATCACACCAGATCAGGTGTGGAACGCCGTTACCGATGCCATCGTCGCGAAAGCGATACGGGAGAGCACATAGGTCGCTGGCAAAGAAGGAGTGCAACCTCTGCGATTCTTACTCTGAAGGGCGATTCGGAAGTGATGCAGCCGCGGGAATGGGATCCGAATTGGGCCGAGCTCCGCTTCAACTCGAATCTTCGCCAGAGTATATCGTTTGGGACACACTCTCTTGACGAACAACAGGAGTAATGACATGGCGGAACGAAGTGTTCCTGTTCAACGCCAGCGCCACTTGAAGGAGAGAGCGGCCGATGAATTCAAGCAGTTCCTCGTGATCTTCCTATATCTTTGGGTTGTCTTTGGCTTGATGTCAATCCACAAGAGCTTGATTTTGTCACAACGTCATTTGAATTATGGCGAGCATGCCTTTGCGATCATCAATGCATTTGTCTTTGCAAAAGTTCTGCTTGTCGCTGAGCATTTCAAGCTCGGGACGCGGTTCGGAGATAAGCCGCTCATTTATCCGGTCCTGCACAAGAGCTTCCTCTTTACTGTGGTCCTCATCGGATTTCATATCATAGAGATTGCCTTGGTAGGGCTGTGGCACGGAAACGGGATCGCGAGCAGCCTTCCCGCCGAGGGTCTGGGCAATCTCAAGAGCGTCCTATCGGTAGGCATGATGTCTTTTGTCTTGTTGCTACCATTCTTCCTGTTCAGAGAGCTTGGACGGGTAATCGGTCACAAAGAGCTGTGGGATCTGATTTTCAGGTACAGAGAGAGCGATCCGAGACTAACGGGGTTAGGCAAGGCCCTAGATGACTCGGGAAGCCCGTCCGCCGCACGATAGAGGGGAGCTGCCTCCGAGTCAGCGGATCCTGAGAAGCTGCGGAGAGGCCCGCTGAACCTGGAGCGTAAGAAAGGAGAAATCATGACGAACGACACGAGGGAACATAAGGCAAATACGAGCGGGGTGGCTGATCCGTGATCCTCGGCACCTTTGGGCCATTGGCGCAACATGCGAGCCCTTAGAAGAGAAGACCCAAGTTTGCCTCGGTCTGCGGCTGGTGTGCTGGCCGCCTTCATCGTGGCCCTCGGCTTCCTGGCGCTTTTAACGGTGATCTTTCAGCATTAGATGGAGCGCATTCACGACCTAAGTGAATGCGGAGCTGTTCGCGGCGTTTCTGCCACGCCGAATTGAGATTAGAAACGGTGATTAGGAGCCTAAAACATTTGGAAACTGTTCACAACAAGCGAAGGTGCTTGTGACGGGCTGAAGGATCCAGCTCTGATGCCTTTCTTCTAGGGCCCGGGGACCTGGCAAGCAGGAAGCCGGACGCATTTCACGAATGTCGTGAGCAGTTGTCTGGAACCCTTTTCCATGGTTGAAGGTGGGTATGAGCTCTATACAGAGTCGACCGGCGTGGAGCAGGGCAAGCCCGAACTCTTGGGTCCACACAGTGGTCCTGGCTTGCCTCGTGGCTTTCCTATCCTACCTCGCTGCCGAGCTAGGTGGGGCTTTGGTTCTACGGCCCCAAATGGTCTGGCCCCTTTGGCCGGGTTGTGCGCTTCTGGTTGCGGTGTTGCTGTTGGTGCCGCGGGGGATCTGGCCAATACTGATCGCAGCAGGGTTGGCAGGATTTGTTCTCTATGACCTGCAGGCGGGCTTGACGCTTCGTTCTATCGTGTTACTTATAACGGCCGATACGATCGAAATTCTCATCGCTTCTCTTGGAGTTAGCTACTTCTGCGCCGGTCTGCCTCGTCTGAATAGCGTAGCGGCGTTGGCCAGGTATTCATTTTTTGCAGTCATCCTCGCGCCGATGGCGGGAGCATTTATCTCCACGTCCGCTTCGGGCGGCAACTACTGGATTCGTTGGAGGATTGGTTTCTTTACCGAGGCACTAGCCCTTCTCACCCTCACTCCAGCCATTTTGGCCTGGGTGAGGACGAGACAGGCATGGGCACGGGAGTCACATGCTTTCTATTTTGAGGCAGCCACGCTGGTCGCCGGGTTGACTGTTCTGGGTTATGTCGCCTTCGTGGCTCCTGTGCGCAGCAGCGCGGTGGTACTGCTTTATTCCCTTCTGCCATTTCTGCTGTGGTCGGCTTTGCGTTTTGGAGTGATGGGCGTCGGCACGGCGATGATGGTAGTTGCCTTTCTGTCAATTTGGGGTGCAGTCCATGGACGGGGCCCCTTCACCGGAGCAGAGCCACTCCACAATGTGTTGTCGCTACAGCTATTCCTGCTTTTCGCTGTAGCACCTTTCATGGTGCTCGCAGTTCTCGTAGAAGACCGTAAGCGGACTGCGCATGCCTTGCGCGAAAGCGAGGAACGCTTCCGATTGATGGCGGATACCGCGCCTGCACTGATCTGGATGTCAGGTACCGACAAGCTCTGCACCTACTTTAATAAGCCTTGGCTGGACTTCACCGGGCGATCGATGGACTCCGAGCTTGGAAACGGCTGGGCAGAGGGAGTTCACGCCGAAGATTTGCGGAGATGCTTGGACACCTACACACAGGCGTTTGATCGCCGAGAGGAGTTCAGAATGGAGTACCGGCTTCGACGGCACGACAGAGAATATCGATGGCTTCTCGACATCGGAGTACCGAGGTTTGACCGGGAACGCTCTTTCGTCGGTTACATCGGAACCTGCGTTGATATCACCGACCGTAAGCTGGCGGAAACGGCCCTCGCAAATGTGAGCCGCAGGATGATTGAGGCGCAGGAGCAGGAGCGCGCACGGATCGCCAGGGAACTTCATGACGACATTGGTCAACGTCTCGCACTTTTCGCTACCAACCTATCACAACTTCATCAAGGACCCGCAGATGTGCCTGGAGTTCGCAGCCATGTAGGAGAATTGAAGAATCAAATTTCCGACATAGCAACCGATATCCAAACCTTATCGCATAGATTGCACTCATCAAAACTGGAATATCTGGGCCTGGCCACTGCCATGAGAAGCTTCTGCAAAGAATTCGGGGAGCAGCAGAAAGTGGAGATCGACTTCGAAACACACGATTTACCCAGCGCCTTGTCGCCCGAAATTTCTCTTTGCATCTTCCGGGTACTGCAAGAAGCTCTTCACAATTCAGCGAAATATAGTGGAGTGCGGCACTTCGAGGTGCGTTCGTGGGGAACGTCGAATGGGGTTCATCTCACGGTTAGCGACTTCGGATCCGGTTTCGACATCGAGGCCGCAAAAGCAGGCCGGGGACTCGGGCTAATCAGCATGGATGAGCGGCTGAAGATCCTGAACGGCACGCTCTCGATTGAATCCCAACTCAAGCGCGGTACAACGATCCACGCTTTCGTGCCTCTCATTCCGGGCAGCAATTTTGGCGCGTAGCCCTGGGGTGTAAGCTAGGGCGCTACGTGGGGACGCGTCCCGGCATTGCCGCGCGCATTGTCGCCGAAGAACAATTACGCGGACAATTCTGTGGTGGTATTACCGTGCTCGCCCGCCTGGAAGTGCGGATCGGTCACGCTGGACGTCAAACCGGACTGCATGACGATGTGCCTGAAAAATAGAGCGGCCAGAATCCTTCGCTTGACGAACGCTCGCAACGAATCGACCGCCTCGAACCCCCATAGTCGAAACATAGTCGGGCCGCGCAAACTGACAAAGCCTTTCCTATAACAAGAACTCTAGTCCAGCGTCCTTTTCCACATCCGTCGAAAGCCGCCCGGATCGAATGGCCGCCCGAGGCGCCGTAATCACGTTCCGCCTGGTCCGCGTACGCCTCCGCATATTTTGCGCCGATGAGCCATCAAACTGGCCGGTCGCTCCTAGGTATCCGGCAATCATTGCTGTGTCACCAGCCTTGGCATGCGCACAGAGTGGCGTACGCAACCAGGGTCGCAGGTATTTACGGACGAGTTCATGGCGATGGGGGCGGGCGTCTACAGGAAAATCCAAAGTGCTCGATCATCGCCGTGTGGACTGTCGCTGGTGACAGGTGACCCGGCGCGTTTGCGCCCATAGGATTGAGACGGTTCGCTGTCGAGAGGAAAAAATGAGCGCAGACGAGAAAATAGCCAAACAAGATTCCCTTCCTTTCCCACCTACACCGTCAGCGAGCATCGCCGGCCGCACGATGCAGGAATCGGTCTACAAGGAGCGGGTCGCGCCCCGTCGGCTTCCGCCCGATTCTCCGAACATCCTCATCGTGCTCATCGACGACGCCGGTCCTGGCCTACCTTCCACTTTAGGTGGCGAAGTCCACACCCCGACGATGGACCGCGTCGCCATGGGAGGGATCTCGCTCAATCGCTTCCACACGACGGCCATGTGCTCGCCCACAAGAGCTTCGCTACTCACCGGGAGGAATCATCACCGGGTCGGTGCTGGGCAAATTGCAGAACTAGCGAACGACTGGGACGGGTACTCCGGCCACATCCCCAAGAGCAGCGCGCTGGTGGCTGAGGTGCTAAAAGATTACGGCTATAGCACGGCGGCTTGGGGAAAGTGGCACAACACTCCAGCTGAGGAAACCACCGCCGCCGGCCCCTTCGAGAACTGGCCGACCGAGCTGGGTTTCGAATATTTCTACGGCTTCCTGGCCGGCGAGGCCTCGCAGTATGAACCCAACCTGGTGCGGAACACCACGGTCGTCCTGCCGCCCAAGAGCCCGGAGGAGGGTTACCACCTCAGCGAGGATCTTGCCGACGATGCCATCGGCTGGCTGCAAACGCACAAGGCCTTGCAGGCGGACAAGCCGTTCTTCATGTATTGGGCGAGCGGTGCGATCCACGGGCCGCACCACATTATGAAAGAGTGGGCTGACAAATATAAAGGTAAGTTCGACGACGGATGGGATGCCTACCGTGAGCGCGTCTTCAAGCGCGCCAAAGAGAAGGGTTGGATCCCAGCCAATGCCCAACTCACGCCCCGGCACGAAACGATGCCGTCATGGGAGAGCATCCCCGATGACGAGAAGCCATTCCAACGGCGTCTGATGGAAGTGGCCGCCGGGTATGCCGAACACGTGGATGTTCAGGCCGGCCGGGTCATCGACGAAATCGACAAGCTTGGCTATGGCGACAACACGCTGATCTTCTACATCTGGGGCGACAACGGTTCCTCGTCGGAGGGACAGGGCGGCACCGTCAGCGAATTGCTGGCGCAGAACGGTATCCCCAGCACCATCAAGCAGCACATCGCGGCGATGGACGAAGTTGGAGGGCTCGATGCGCTGGGCTCGCCCAAGATGGACAACCAATATCATGCCGGGTGGGCCTGGGCCGGCAGTACTCCCTACAAGGGAACCAAACTTCTAGCCTCGCACTTCGGCGGCACGCGCAACCCGCTGGTCATCCAGTGGCCGGCGAAGATCAAAGCCGATGCCACACCGCGCCCACAGTTCCATCACTGCAATGACATCGTCCCCACAATCTACGAAGTCGTCGGCATCACGCCACCACTAGAGGTCAACGGCGTTCCTCAGGATCCGATCGACGGCGTGAGTTTTGCCTACTGCTTTGGCGACCCAAAGGCCAAGGGCCAAATGCTCACCCAGTACTTCGAGATCATGGGCAGCCGCGCCATCTATCACGAGGGCTGGATGGCCTCCGCTTTTGGACCGCGTGCTCCGTGGACTCCCGGTGTGCCTCCTGGTATTCACGAGTGGACGCCGGACAATGACGTTTGGGAACTTTACAACCTGGAGGAAGACTGGAGTCAGGCGAACGACCTTGCCGCAAAGATGCCGGAGAAGCTGGCCCAATTGAAGGATCTCTTCCTGATTGAAGCTACCAAGAACAAGGTGCTCCCCATCGGCGGTGGTCTTTGGGTTGTCATACTGCACCCGGAGATGCGCATCACGCCCCCGTACAGTGAGTGGACCTTCGCCGGTAACGCTGTCCGCATACCGGAGTTCTGCGCTCCGGCCCTGGGCAACAAGCCCAACGTCGTTACCATTGACGCCGACATTCCAGCCAACGCTAACGGCGTGCTCTACAAGCTGGGTGCGAACTCTGGGGGTCTGACCTGCTTCGTGGAAGATGGTGTTCTGTGTTACGAATACAACCTTTTCATCATCCAGCGCACCAAGATACGAGCCAAACAGAAGCTCCCCACCGGCAAAGTGAAGATCGAGGTCGAGACGGTGTATGCAGTGCCTAAGCCCGGTGGTCCGCTCAACGTAACTATGAAGGTCAATGGTGAAGTGGTTGCGACAGGCCAGGTGCCGATATCCGCCCCGCTGCTCTTCACAGCCAACGACTGCCTCGACATTGGCATTGCTCACGGTTCGCCTGTGTCGCTTGACTATTACGACAAGATGCCGTTCAAGTTCAACGGAACTATCGAGCAGGTGCACGTGGAGTACATGACGGCGAAGAAGTAGCTAGAGGTTACCTTAGGAGGCAAAGCAGGCAAGAGCGTGACCACAATCAACAGTCGGCACGGTGCACGATGCTGCTTCAGAACTCAGGGACATGTGCAAAATGCAAGCAAACAGGGCACTGATAAGGCACCAATCTCCCTTCGAACACTGGCTCCACATGGTTCAATTCTTCTGGGGTTAGGAGAGGCTCTTCGACTGGTTCCATTGTCATCGCTTTGCAGTGCGGGCAGAATTTCTTGTCTTCGCTCATACCACAAGTATGCGCCATCACTCGCGCATTCCGTTCCACACGAAGAGAGAAAAGGTCGTGAAAGCCAAAGTTAACGAGCCCCTTGGCGGACAACCGGCACACGGATCAACGCCATCGGTGGTGGGCCTCGGAAGATGGGCTCAGACAGAGCTCGACTGTGGTTGCATCCGTGAATTACTTAAAATTGCCTACGGGGGCATTCGCGTGGGATGTGCCATGGCAGTGGCTAATGCTCGCTGCGGCGAGGTAGCCCAATCTCTTTCAGTTCGTTTACGGCCCGACTAAAGTCGTGCCCTGATACAAAACCAAGACTCGGCGCCCAAAAAACCTTATCAGCCGTTTCAAATCGTGGACACCCCGGATGTGCAGAACCATCCCGGCCGGGGAGCGCGCGTAATTCAGGATTTTCAGGTCCAACGGATCGCTCGCCTGGGCCTCATCCAGTGAGAAGAGTCACTTTGCTGCAGTCCAGTCGAGCGAATAAACGTCTTGTGTTCCTGAGTCGCGGAGCATGAGCGGGGCGTCTTCGGGATCCAGTCCGAGCCAAAAACGCCAAAAGCCCGTGGCTAAAAAACCTCTCAAATCGGCAACCTGCTCGAGCTTGCGGTCACTGATCCGAATTCTAACCACCGCGGGTTTCTCCGCATAATGTAGGAAGTAGATGTACTGCGAATCTCGCGACCAGTTGGGGAAGTCGATCATAGTTTGAATCAGATCTGACCACTTGCCGGTTTGGAAATCGAACAGCACCATCTTGCGCGCGTCCTTGGTCATGGCAACCAAATGCCGTCCATCGGGCGACCAGCGGGGTGAGGTATACCCCACCGATCCGGGAATGGAAGATACGCGATGGCTTTGGAGGTCTAGCAGCCGCAGCACCGGAGGAGCATTGGGCGCGACCTCCTCGAACAGTATCCGGTCTCCGGTTGGAGACCAGTTTGGTTCTCTGCGAGCAACAGAATTCCCAGGCACCAGCGGTTGCGGCGTGCCTCCGTCAGCCGGGACTGTATAAAGTTCATCGACGGTTCCTTTTCTGTAGCCCCAGAATGCGATTTGCTTTCCGTCTGGCGACCAGCGTGGATTCAGAGGATAGATCGGGGGATCGGTAAGCTGCAGCCGCTCGCTACCGTCGACCCGGCTGCGCCAAAGACTCCCCACGGGATAGGTAACGTAGGCGATCCATTTTCCATCCTTAGAGAAGGTAGTGCCTTCTGCTGAAATGCCGGAGAGAAAAGGTAGGAATTCGCCTAGATGCTGGTTGTAGCGGGAAAGCGTTCCGCGCTGTGTGGAACCAACTACAAAAAGCTTCTTGCCGTCTTTGCTTGGAAGAGGCGAGGACAGCGGGATGGGGCTTGAAGTAAGCTGCACCGGCTTACCGTCTACCCTCCCGAAAAGGCCGGTCTTGTCCGGGAGCGCCCATATCTGACCGTTCGCCTCAAAGACAAAAAACTTCCCATCCGCGGTCCAGTTTCCGTTTGCATCGGTGGACGGTTGGCGCCAGTCCGGAAGCAGGCGATGAAGGTGTTTCCCCTGCACAGTGATCTCCCAAAGGGAACGATTCGCAGTGCTGAGGCTTTCCCAGGTGAAGCGAATCCGTCTTCCGTCAGGGGAGAATTGGGGGGCGGTGATGAATCCTCCAAGCGAAGCCAGCTTCCGTGCTCCGTTCCCGTCGCCGCCGGAAAGAAACAGGTCGCCGCGATTGCAATAGGCGAGCATGGCGCCGTCGGGAGACCAGGCTGCATCGGTGACCAGCACACTGCCGATCCGGCGCGGTGGGCCATTGAGCGTCGGCAGCCGCCACAGAGTGCCTGGATCGAGCAGCTTCCAGACCTTGGCGTTCGATGGCTAACAATTCGGTGCCGTCGGCTGATATTCCAACAGGGAGGGTGTATTCGGCGGGAGACGGCATCCGGACCGGGTCGCCGCCCGTGACGGGCATCTGCGCGATTCCGGGTGCAGTCTGATATTCCATGCCCAAATAGAGCCTCGACCCGTCGGTGCCGGCCAGGGACTTTGCCTCGCCATCGTGGGTGAGCTGGGTATAGTTCGACACCCCTGGAACAGGCGGGGTGGTTGCCCGGTAGTAAGCCACAATCGCGGTGGCAATAGCCAGCAGCCCGAGAAGAGGCACCAGCCAACGCCGCCGCGAAGCCGGCTCTCCAGAGACAGAAGGGACAGCCTGGTCCCATGTTCGGGGACCCGAAGAGGTCTTCGATGGTGGCTTTTCTTGAGGAAAGGGAGAGGGACGATCAACCACTGCCGCCGGGTCGCGTTGCACTGCCTTCAAGTCCGCGCGGATCTCGCTCGCGTGCTGGTACCGGAGATCCCGGTCTTTCTCCAGGCATCGATCAATGATGCGCGCTAACCCCTGCGGCACATCGGGATTCAGTTGCGCGGGAGTGAGCTGAACATGCTGCACGATGGAGATCAGAAGCTCGCCGGTCGTATCTCCCGGGAAGGGCGAGCAGCCGGTGCACATCTCGTAAAGCAGGATGCCGAAAGAGAAAAGATCGGTGCGCGCGTCGAGCGGCTTACCCAGCGCCTGCTCCGGCGACATGTATGCCGCCGTCCCCAGCGCGGCTCCCAGGCCGTCGGTAAGCTGCTGTTCCTCGCGAAAGGATTCTGCCCCGGCTCCGGCAAGCTCCTTGACGGGTATCATTTTTGCCAGACCGAAGTCCAAAACCTTGGCGTTGCCCCGTTTGGTCACGAAGACATTCGCCGGTTTGATGTCGCGGTGGATAATACCTTTCTCGTGTGCCGCTTCGAGTGCGTCCGCTATGTCGATGGCGATTTCGATCACCCGCTCAAGGGAAAGGGAGTTTGCCTGAACCAAGTGCTTCAGCGTTTCACCGTCCAGGAACTCCATGGCGATGAACGTGCGGCCGCTTTCCTCGGCGATCTCGTAAATCGTGCAAATATTTGGATGATTCAGCGCGGAAGCAGCGCGCGCCTCGCGCCGGAAGCGCTCCAGCGCAGCGCCGTCGTTGGCGAAGTTATCGGGGAGGAACTTGAGCGCCACCGGCCGGTGAAGGAGCGTGTCTTCTGCCTTGTACACCACGCCCATGCCACCGCCGCCGATTTTCTCTAAACCGCGGTAATGGGAGATGCTTGTATCGGTCATCGGTAGCCATCCGCAAACGACCGAACCCGGCCTCCACAATCATGGCGTCTCGATCATAACAGCCATGGATTGTGGTAGCTAGCGCCAGTCCCGGCGCGAGGGAAAAGCCTAAAGTGTTGGTTTAACGATGGGGGCGCGGGCGGTAATCGTCGTGCCCTGCCCGGGGCTGGACAGGATTTGGAATTCGCCTCTGATCAGATGAATTCGCTCACGCATGCTGATGAGTCCCAGCCCGGCAGCGAGCCTCGCGGCCTCAACATCGAAGCCAACGCCATCGTCGCGTATTTCCAGGCCAAGGTTTTGGCCGGAACAAGTCAGTCGAACCGTAATGCTCCTGGCGCGGCTGTGCTTCACGATATTATGCAATCCTTCCTGCAACACCCTGAGGAAAGCCAACGCGATCATGCCGTCCAATTTCTCCTCAAGATGATCGCAGGAACAATGGACCGGGATACCTAGCTGCTCCGAGCATTCGCGGCAATGGCTTTTGACTGCGACAACCAGACCGAGCAACTCCAGCTCCGAGGAGTGCAGGTTATGCGACAGGTTGCTTACCTTGTTGATGATTTTTTCCAGCTTGACGGACAGATCTTTGAGGCTGGCGTGCGCCATCTCAGGATGGCCGGAGACGGGCTGGCCTGCGCGCAGCATCTGAATCTTCAATACCGCGAGTGACTGCCCAATATCATCGTGAAGCTCTCTTGCAATGCTGGTGCGGTCCGCCTCTTGTGCGTTCATCAATCTGCGGCTCAGCTCATCGCGCGCCTCTTCGGCGTCGCGCAGGTCCTGCTCGGCCCGCTTAAGAAAGGTGATATCTTTGGCGACGGCAGTCAAGCTGCGAGGATTATTTGTAACATCGTCGCGTACCAACGAAAAGACCATGTTCACCCAGACTGGTTGTCTCGCTGCTCTCACACTCATCTTGGTCGAGAATTGCTGTATCTCACCAGCGATCAGCCGGTCCAGGCCGCCCTTGCACTCGAGCCATGATTCCTCTGGTAGAAAAAACTCGTTGAGGCTTTTCTCCAGTAGCATTCTCTCTGGCTGCTCAATAATTTCACACATCTGCGTGTTTGCACTCAGCAGCTCGCCATCCAGGGTCAGTTGGGCGACAGCAACGGCAAGACGTTCAAACGCCTCGCTCCAAGTGTGCTCTTGAATGTAGACATTTCGCACTTTGTGAGGATCTCGCTCAAGCATTCTTAAATCCCTGGCAGATCAAGACTAAGGAGTTAAAGGTTCTTAGGAGTGATCTCGCAGCAGTATATCCCGCGAAATCGGATCCAAGTATGCGAGAGATTCATTGGGCGTTTCTTATGCCAAATCCAGCAGTTTTGCTAGTGTTCCGCCGCTTCCTGGCAGACTACCCTTTTAGGAATGCTCCAAGGAGAATTCACGCAAAAACTGCAATCTACTGAAGGAAGAAAGACGAGTAGAGTGAAAAGGCTCCTGTGTATCGATGATAGCCCGGAAATGCTTGAGGTCCTGGTGGATCTCCTGCAGTGGGAGTTCCTGGTCGTTGGAACGCTCTCTTCCGGTGCTTTGGCGCTTGACCAAGCCGCGAACTTCAAGCCAGACATCATTCTCCTGGATGTCGATCTGGGCGATATCAGCGGGTTCCGTGTCGCGGAGCACCTGAGAAGCTCAGGTTGCCCTGCCAGAATCGTGTTTCTCTCCGTTCACGAGAGCATAGACTTCATTCGAGCCGCTCAGGATTTGGGAGCGGCTGGCTATGTCTTCAAATCGCAAATCACCCGTGATCTGGTGAAGACGCTTCACGCCACTTTCTAGCCGCTGACATAGCCCCGGCTGCGCCGCGACATCCGGACCGAGACGATACGGAGAGGGTAACCAACAGACTTCAGAGACGAGCACGCTCATTCAAGAGACCGTCAAGGCATCAGATAATACAAGTATTCGGTGGGGGCGATTCTCTGTTCCTCAGGTAACGATCAAGACGGGCCTTAAGACTCCAGACGGGCGCGAAGAACTGCTCACTGAATATTTTTGCGACTACCCGGGCTGTCCTAATATCGCTACCAACGTGCTGGGATGCGCGATGGAGCTCCGCGTTGCCGTGGCTGTTTGCGACGAGCACGCACCCAAACCCCGATAATCACAGCCGTTCTAACCGAAATCCAATTCAGTGGCCGCTTCCCTCTGGATGATGTGAAACAGCTGTTAATCCAACCAAACAACTGTCACTTGTGCCAGTTGTTTGGTTGGAAGGGAAATCCTATTCTCTGAGCGCGAGGGCCCTCTTCGCGAATACTCCAGAGTTCTGACCCAAAGGACGCCTAGTATGAATGACCAAGACAAGACGCGACGCACAGTTCTTCCCATCCCGGATCAACCGCGCACAGGCTTAGTCACCTACGATGCAAAGGATCCCGAGACCAGGTTCCCGCCGATCAGGCAGCTGCGGCCGCCCAAAGGTGCACCGAACGTCCTGATCGTCTTGATTGACGACGCGGGCTTTGGCTCGTCGAGCGCTTTTGGTGGTCCATGTAACACGCCGACGGTGGAACTCCTCGCGGCGGGGGGCCTCAAATACAACCGCTTTCACACCACAGCGCTCTGCTCGCCCACGCGACAGGCCCTGCTCACCGGCCGAAACCACCACACGGTGGGCATGGGTGGAATTACGGAAATCGCCACTGGGTCGCCCGGCTATAACTCAGTTCTACCGAATACCTGCGCGCCAATCGCCCGGACGCTCAAGCTCAATGGATATGCGACGGCGCAGTTCGGTAAGTGCCATGAAGTGCCGGTTTGGGAGACGAGTCCGGCGGGTCCATTTGATGCCTGGCCTACCGGCGGAGGCGGATTCGAATATTTCTATGGGTTCATTGGGGGCGAGGCGAACCAATGGTACCCGTCGCTCTATGAGGGCACGACACCGATCGAGGTCAAGAAGACGCCCGAAGAGGGTTACCACTTGATGGAAGACATGACGGACAAGGCGCTAAATTGGATTGGGCAACAGAAGGCGCTCATTCCCGATAAACCGTTCTTCGTCTACTTCGCGCCGGGCGCGGTCCACGCCCCTCATCACGTTCCGAAGGAATGGGCGGACAAGTACAAAGGCAAGTTCGACAAGGGTTGGGATAAGCTGCGCGAGGAGATCTTCGCCCGCCAGAAGACGTTAGGCGTCATTCCGCAAGACTGTCAGCTCACGCCAAGACACAAGGAAATACCGGCGTGGGATGAAATGGCTGCTGCACTCAAGCCCGTGCTCACACGGCAGATGGAGATTTACGCCGGGTTCATGGAGTATACCGATTACCATGTCGGCCGGTTGGTGGATTCGCTGAAAAAGCTCAATCTACTCGATGACACGCTGATCTACTACATCATAGGCGACAACGGTTCCTCCGCAGAGGGCACGCATCAGGGCACATATAACGAGATGATCAATTTCAATGGCGCCGCCGCACTGGAGACACCCGAGTTCCTGATGGCGCGGCTGGACAAGCTGGGCGGCCCGGAATCGTACAATCACTACGCTGTCGGCTGGGCTCACGCCCTGGACACACCGTACCAGTGGACCAAGCAAGTCGCCTCACATTGGGGCGGCACACGCAACGGAGCGATTGTGCACTGGCCCAAGGGAATCACGGAGAAGGGCGACCTCCGCAGCCAGTTTCATCACGTGATCGACGTAGCGTCGACCATCCTGGAGGCGGCTGGGCTGCCCGAACCCACATTCGTAAATGGGGTGCAGCAGAAGCCTCTCGAGGGCGTGAGCATGCTTTACTCCTTCAACGACGCCAAGGCGGCGGAGCGGCATGAGACACAGTACTTCGAGATGCTCGGCAACCGCGGCATTTACCACAAGGGCTGGACCGCGGTAACACGGCACAAAACGCCATGGCTTTTGGTAGGTGAGAAAGTCCCGGCGTTCGACGACGACAATTGGGAACTCTACGACACCAATAAGGACTGGAGCCAAGCGAACGACCTGGCCAAGCAGATGCCTGAAAAACTCCACGAATTACAGCGGCTGTGGCTGATCGAGGCGGTACGTTACAACGTGCTACCACTCGATGACCGGGGCGCGGAACGGTTGAACTCGGATTTGGCAGGGCGGCCAGTGCTGATCAAGGGCAACTCCCAAGTTCTGTTCGGCGCCATGGGCCGTCTATCTGAGAACTCTGTCCTCAATCTGAAGAACAAGTCGCATTCCGTGACAGCCGAGATTGTTGTGCCCACAACGGGTGCCGAGGGGGTCATCGTCGCCCAAGGTGGCAACGCTGGTGGCTGGAGCCTCTACGCCAAGGGCGGCAAGCTCAAGTACTGTTACAACTTCCTCGGCATCCAGTGCTTCTACGCTGAATCAAGCACCGCGCTTCCTCCGGGCGATCACCAGGTACGCATGGAGTTTGCCTACGCTGGTGGTGGGCTTGGTAAGGGTGGCACGGCGTCTTTGTACGTGGATGGCAAAAAGGTCGGCGAGGGCAAGGTAGCCGCCACCGAGGCAATCATCTTCTCTGGCGATGATGGTTGCGACGTGGGGGTGGACACCGGGGCTCCTGTCTCACCGGACTACGGGCCGCGTGGGAACGAGTTTTCGGGCCGGGTTAAGGGTGTTCAACTCGCCATTGCCGAAGACGCTGAGAGCGTTGATCACCTCGTCTCGCCGGAGGAAGCCATCCGCATTGCTATGGCGCGGCAGTAAGAGGATCCAATTGCCGGCGGACTAGACCTGGAAGAGAGGTACGCCGGATAGTACTCCGCGTCGAATCCAAAACGCGAATTGCCAGCCACCGCAAAGATGATTCGCGTTGAAGCTAGGCCGTACGTGCCCGGTGTTTATGGAATGACATTCGCACGCCTGCTCGCGTTGCTTCGAAGGATGGACTGCTGTTTCTCGCGCGCCCCAGGCGCGGCAAGGCTCATTGCGGCTAGCGTGAGTATTCTCGCTTTGCCGCTTCTGGGCGTCCCTTGTATAGGGCAGGAACCGGTCAGTGCTCCGGAACACTCCGCGACCTCGGTTAACACCACCCTGCCCGTGAACTGGATCTATGGTGCTTACCTCCCCAAAGATGCGCCTGTTGTGCCGCTCACGGGCGCTGAGCGTTTCAAGCTATATCTGCGGCAGACCTATACCACTCCCGGAATCTACGTGAAGACCGGGTTCTTCGCATTACACGACCAGATCAAGGAAACCGAGCCGGACTGGGGAGATGGCGCTTCGGGTTTTGCCAAACGAGTTGGCTCGCTCCACGCCGGGAACGTTATTCAGAATTCGTTAACGGCGCTGGGCAATGCAGCTGTGGGATTCGAGCCCCGCTATGACCGCTGCCGCTGCGAAGGCGCCTGGCCAAGAATTCGCCACGCTGTCGTCCGGAACTTCATCACTTACGGCGGTGCAGACGATAAGGCAATACGGCCTCAGATCATGCCGTACGCGGCAGCATTTGGAGCCGGGGTCACCGTCGCATCCTGGGAGCCTAACAACCCGAGTGTGTTGCCCAAGGGCTACCAAAGCATGGTCACTCAGGCTTGGGTGGGCGTAGTGGTCGACGCGCTGGCGGAGTTTGCTCCCGACATCAAGCGGAAGCTCGGCAAAAATAAGGCAGTTGATCATTAGGCCATCTCGAGAAGGTAGGCCCGCAATAAAACAGGTCAAAGGCCCCGGGCTTGACCCTGAGTTCAAAGAGGTTTTGCAATAAGAGTAGCAAACACACGTGAGGCACAGATAGGAACTAGCGCAGCGGTTTCGTCCAAAGCTACTCCCCTACAAAACACCACAAAATGCACTAAGATCAGTAGACTCAAATTTCAATTAGGCGTATCGTTTCGGACGAAGCCAACATCCTTCTGCTCAGAGAGTCAACCAATGAACGTTCTGTCTCCTGTAACTCGCCGTGCGTTGCCGGTGATCGTGGCCGCTCTCATCTTCAGCCTTGCTGCGCCAGCCGTCCTTGCCCAGAGCCCGTCTCCTACCTGGTCACAAGACGATACGCTCCGCATCGCCAAAGAGGTGCAGAAGAAGCTTGGCAGCCTTACCAACTATGGCGTTTTCGACTGGATCACCTTTGGCTTTCGTGGCAAAACTGTCGTTCTGAAAGGCTACGCGTCTCGTCCGACTCTGAAGAGCGGCGCAGCCAACGTCCTCAAGGGTATTGAAGGAGTCGACTCGGTCGAAAACCAGATCGAAGTCCTCCCGCCTTCTCCTAACGACGATCGTATTCGCGCTGCCGTCTACAATCGTATCTATACGCAGCCCAGCCTGCGGAAATATAACGCCAACCAGGGTAGTGTTGCGCAAGCGATGGGACCCGGTGGCCGCAGCGTCGCATTGATGGCCGGCGGCATCACAAATGATCCCCCGCGAGGCTTCCACGCCGTTCACATCATTGTGAAAAACGGAAATGTTACGCTCTACGGCGTCGTTAACAATGAGACCGACAAGGCTATTGCCGACATGCAGGCGAACAGCGCTCCCGGGGTGTTCAGCGTCGACAACGACCTCATCGTACCCGGTGCCGCCAAATCCGAATAGGCCACTCAACAGGAAATTCTTCTCGCCTAGACTCGCTGTTTTGAGCGGAACCAGCCCGGCACTCCAGAACTGCAGAATCTGCTGTACGCTCTGGCGCCAATATCCGTGCCCCCGCAGGATCGATCACGACCGTGGAAATTGGCCAGCTCTCAAGGTCGCTTTAGCCTCTCATACTGCGTCTGCCTGAGATTCAGATACACTCCAGCGGGCCCGATGACCTGCCAAACGTTCTTTGTCTCCCTTGTACTTTTGCCAGTATCGCTGTCGCTTCCACGTGGCTAAACATCGTAGTAGCGCCACAGAGGTAACGGCGCATGGCAAGGGGGAAGCCCATGACAACGAAGCTTCAGGCAAAACCGGTTCTTACCATCCCCGCTATTGTGGCGACATGGATGATCATTTTGGCTGGCAGTGCAACGACGCAAGGCCAGACTGTGCAGGGTGTTATCAACGGGCGAAGCGGCGCCACCATGACCCTGCAGACCGTGGACGTGCCGAAACTTGTGGTCCTGCTTACACCGACTACGGAGGTCGACGAGGTACAAGGCGTCTTAAAGGCACGCAAAAAGCAAATGGCGATGACCTCTGTGATTCCAGGACTCCCAGTGTAGGTGAAGGGAACAACGAACGATCAGGGACAGCTGGTGGCGGACAGTGTTAGATTCAAAGGCTCGGATTTGAAGGCCGCCATGGACGCCCAGGCCGGGCTGCAACCCACTGTAGAGGCACAGCAGGCGGACCAGCAAAAGATCCAGGAGAACGAGGCAGCCCTTGCGGCACAACAGGCGCAGCTCAGCGCAGAAGATCAAAAGATCGCCGCTAATAAGGCGGCCATCGCGGCCGCCAACAAGCGCTTCGGCGAGTTGGGCGATTACAACATTATGAACGAAGTGACCGTGCTTTTTGGCAACGGCAAGGTTATCATCGATCCGCAATATAAACCCCAACTACTGAAGCTGGCGGAGCAAGCGTCGACGATCACTGGTTATGTGATCCAGGTGAAGGGATACGCCTCGGCCGTGGGATCTGCGTCGCTGAACCAGAAGTTGAGTGTGGAGCGAGCCAACGCCGTAAGCGAGTTTCTGGAACAGGACGCCAATGTTCCCCTAACGAACATGCTTGCACCCGGCGCCATGGGTACGGCCGACCAAGTAGCCCCCGACATGACCACGGAAGGGCAGGCCCAGAATCGACGGGTGGTGGTGATGGTTTTGCAAAATAAAGGCATAGCCGGCACCTAGGCCAATGCATCCGCTTTCTTGCGACTCCCAGGAGAACACCGTCTGTCGTCACCACTGATCTCACGGGAGCCCGGAACAGAACGATGGCGCTATCACGACGGAAGCTTTACGCCTTTAAGGTAGGTGAGATACCGCAGCAATCCAGGGGGCACACCGTGGCGCAAAACGACTAGCTGATTATGGATAGGGAGGCCCCTTGGCGAGCACGGCATCCAGTCGCTTGTCATGACCGTAGATATCGTCAAAAAAGTGCACCGTGCCGTCCTCCTCCGCAACCGCAGTTACATACAGAAGAAGCACCGGGACTTTCACAGTCAGGTTCACCTGGCGATTGTCTTTGCCTGAGTCCATCGCCTTTTGCACGAGCGCCACCGTCCACGGTTGTTGTCCATCGAGTTGATTCCGCAATAAGAAACTGGCTAGCTCCGCCGGCTTCTCCAGCCGAATACAACCGGAACTGAAGTCTCGCCGTGACCTGGAGAATAGCTCGGTCGAGGGCGTGCTGTGGAGATAGACGGAATAGGTATTCGGAAACATGAACTTTATCAGACCGAGCGCATTCGTAGGCCCCGGCATCTGACGTACGAAGTACTTGCCCGAGCGCAGGCCTGCCACCAAGTCATCGCTTGGCGCCACCACTCTGCCGCCGGAGTCGGTCACCTCAAATCTCTCGCGGGCTAGATATCCGCCGCTTTTCATGATGCCGGGTATCACTGTTCTGCGGAGGATTCCGGGCGGAACATTCCAATATGGACGGAACACGATAAACTGTATGTCGTTGGTGAACACCGGCGTCTGCGTTGGCGCGGCCTTGCCCACAACGACATTCATGCTGAGAGCGAGCTGGTGATCCTCGGAATAGGCGCGTAGCCGGAACTCAGGAATGTTTACCACGACGGGCGGCCACTGGAATTCGGCGGGCATCCATCGCCAGCGCTCCAAGGCATCATCAATTTGCTGTACGCGTGCGCTGAGTGGAGTGTTCAACTCACGAAGAGTCGCCCCGTCTAATTTGCCGTCGGTCGCAAGACCATGTCTGCCCTGGAAGCGTTTGACGCCGTCGACGAGGTCGCCGCTGTAGGAATCGAAGCTTCCGCCCTGCGGAAGGTCGCCCAACAATCGCAATCGGGCAGCGAGTTGGGCAGTTCCCGCATACGTATCGCCCGGGGCGATGGTCCTGGTTCCCGCCGGCACTTTCGCGCCATCCCCTCCGGCGGCCAAGTCCAGGTATTGTTTCAATGTGTTCTCGATGCGGCGGTAGCCAGCGTATTGTGGCTCAATCTGGCCCAGGACAGATTGAACGTCTCCCGCACCCACAACCCGTTCAGCAATGAATTTCGGCAGATCGTATTTTTTCGACTGCACATCAATGTCAAATTTCAAGTGTTTGGGATTGACTCGCCCGATCCGCAGGTCGGAAATATACCGCATGGTCGACTGCGTCAGAGCGGCATCGAAGGATGCTTCAGTGGCAGCGGATGCCCCTTTGAGGGAGGCGGATTTCGTCGCCAGGCTTTCTGCGTCATAGTCGCTGGGATTCAGTCCCTTCAGGCGGCTTGCGCGCAGAGCCTCAATCAAAGATGTTGCTTGCGATGTTGGCTGATCGTCCTTTATCCACAAAGGCACAAAATTTGCGGATTCGTAGAGCCTTTTGATTTGCTCTCGATTTCCAGCCGAGCCGAGGTTATTTCCTAGCTGCCCCTTCGCTGCCATCGATCGTAGTTCAGACGATATCGGAGACGAACTGGAAACTTCCTGGCCCAGATGAAGCATGGTCCGTCGCGGCCCGCAGACATTCAGGCAGATCAAGATCATCGACAAAAACAAGCTCAACAAATACATTGAACCTCGGTTCAAGAAATGGACCCGCGCCATTTCGGCGGACGATGCTGTATGCTCTCTAGCGCCAATACCCGGCGACGTAGACGTAGCCTCCGCCGCGAGGAACCCACCGGCCAGGAATCCACACAACCCCTCGCCGAGGCGGGTTCACCCAGCGTCCAGGGACCCAGATGTACCTCGACCCACTCCAGCGATAGTATCCGGGCATCCACACCCACCCCGCATGCAAAGGTGGTCCTGGCCTTTCAACGATAACGGCCGGCGGGGGACCGGAGTGAATGACGACTTGTGCGCTTGCTGCGCCTGCGGTCAATGTAAACCCGCACACTGCTACCAAAATGCGTTGTTTCAGGCCCACAAATACCTCCAGAACATTTGCCGCCTTCGTGAAACGGAACGAGTAGCTTTTCGTGCGCCTACTTGTTGGAGCTCGGCGCAGCCGACTGGATGATGGGTAGATCGACGCTGATGGCAGCGTGATCGGACAGAGGATCTGCAAACGCCTGATT
Organism: uncultured Acidobacteriaceae bacterium; assembly: GCA_963826875.1. GTDB lineage: Bacteria > Acidobacteriota > Terriglobia > Terriglobales > Acidobacteriaceae > PALSA-350. The sequence continues at coordinate 167,256 of CAWGYP010000021.1, forward strand.
GGCTTCGTTCATGGTCCGGGCGAAGCGGGGCGCAAAGCGGTAGGATTCCGCTGACTTAGGGTCATCTTTCAGATAGGCTTTCACGAATACCCAGTCGAGGCGGAATTTTCCTACGACTCCGACGGTTCGCGGCAAAGCAAAGGTGGTCATAAACCCTTTGCTGCCTCGCTCGTTCGAGTTACCCAAAGTGCCTTGGCGGCCAAGCACCGAAAACGCAGCATCCCCTCGATAATCAAGGCGTGCCTGATCATCAAACCGAAACTTGTTCAGTTCTTTAAAAAGGCCCTGCTCGGGATTTGCCGCCAGTAGCGGAACGCCGGACGCGGTTGGGTCACTCTGAAATTTCGTTGTCTTGAAGGCGAGTCCAGCAATATCCATGCCGAAACCTACACCGGTCGCGTACTTGACCCCTTTCGTGGCCCAATACGAAGGGTCATTCAGCTTCTTCAGCACGGCCGATTTGATGCTGACCACGGAGCCATCAGCGCCCGTTGTGTTCATATCGCCGGCAACGATCACGGGATGAGCGATCGGTTTTATGAAATCAAGAATCTCATCCATCTGTTTCACTCGCCCTTTCGGGGTCGTACGATTCTCAAGGTGAGCCGCAACGATGGTGACCTGCCCTCCGGGCAGATCCGGTACATCGATAGTTGCAATCAGGTTGGTGCGGCCTCCCCGGCGCACCTCGCGAACGATCTCCTCTCCGAAAAGAAGGCTCGCACCTTTCCGCTTCCCTGATTCCATTTTTCCGTACTTCTTCTCGCCGTTGTACCAGTCGTAAGCCTGATATTCGAAGGGCACGAGCTTAACGTCCCGAAGAGGATAACGAGAGAGAATCGCGCTTCCATGCAAGCCCAGAAGGCGCGTCTTATCGACGCTAAACAGGTCCTCCAATTCCTTGCGTTCGCCTTGATTCTCTACATTCGCGAATGATTGGGTACCTAATATCTTGGGATCAACTTCGACGAACTCGACACCGTAGGCCCAATTCATCTTGAGTGCATCGGCAAGATCCTTGACTACGTCCTGGTAGTCACTTCTCTTCATGCCCCAATCGACCTCGTTCAATACGAGCACGTCCGCCGACTGCAGCACTTCCATCTGGGCCCGCAGCACATCGTCCTTTGTCTTTTCAGCACTTGTATTGCTAGCGGCCTCCCCGTGCACTTCGCGAATGAACGCGTCCTTGTCGGTCAGTAATAGTTCGATCTTGTCGAGTTCGATTCCCCGCTCGATGTTCCACTCGACCAGGCGCAGAGAGGGGCCCATGCCCTTAAGGTCGGGCCGCAGCGGCTTTGTTCCGTTGAAATACGCTTCATTGTTGATAAACGGCGTGGTCAGCAGGGTGTGTAGCTTTGCGCTCAGTGTGGGTTCGATGGTTTCCTGCTCACCTAGATCGACGAGTTCCTGATAGGTCAGCATCTCAGGCTGAGACGTTCGCGTGTACTCCTGCCCGGTTCCGTTCTGCGCGGAGGCTCCGGCACAGAAGATCAGTGTCAGAAACAGGGCGACTGCGACTCCAGCGAAGCGAGCACGACTGCCTTCCACAAGAGACCTTCCTTCGACATGTGTTTTGAGCATTGGTTTTAGGACTTGCACAATTTTGAGCCACTTTCACGCGCACAAAGTTCGATTGACTAAGCAGACAAACTTGCGCGACGAGAGCAGTCTACAAAGCGAGGCGACGCCGCGCATACTAGTAGAATTGACAGTTCCGCGGGCAAATTGGCCGAGCCTCGCGGGATCGCTAACGTGTAGCCTCTCGATAAGAGGATCCACAACCAGTCAGGCAGGCGCCGGGTACGTTCGGTCGCCTATGTCTCTTCGGTTGTAGCCTACACCTCAATCAATCAGCCTAGCCCCGCCACCGCATCAGACTCAGTTCGGGATCTGCCGGGGACCTACTGTGGATCTCGGCTCTGCCGCCTGCAATGGGTTTGTCCTCTTTCTTGTAGTCTTGCTAGTATCACCGTCCAGCGATTGCCAAATATCATCTTAAGCATATAAGAGCAACCCAAGCCGAAGCCGCAACCTAACCGGCGGAGGGCTTACCCGGAGATGACCGTGTCGTCGCTGTGACCCGCCAGAACGAGCCTTAGGCGCGGGCATCTACTACTACGGCTCCCCAGGGATGGGCGGAGGTCGCGATCTGTACTCAATTTATATTCCGGTGCCTTGTCATCTCTCTCTGCCTTTGGCCGGTGGGGAGTTCCACTAACCGCGCGTTTGCTTCTACTCCTGCCGCTCCTGATTTAATGCCTTTTATGGATGCGCCCGAAGGGCCTTTGCCGGACGCTCCGGCTGCACAAATTCCGGTCACCGAGAAGGGTTTGCCGCTAGCCATCCTGAAGGACCAGGTGGGAATCTGGACCAGCCCGGTGCGGATCAGGGCACGCGATTTGATTTGGCTGCTACCCCTGGGCGCGGCGACGGGTGTGACGCTGGCAACCGACACGGACGCAATGCGCGACCTATCCCGCAATCCGGGCTTTAACAAAGACAGTGTAAACGCGTCGAATGCCCTGCTTGGTGGTGAGATTGCCATACCGGTAACGTTGTATGGTGTGGGACTCTTCAAGGGCGATGCGCGCGCTCGGGAGACAGGCATTTTGAGCGGCGAAGCACTTGCGGATAGCGTAGTGCTGGACCAGGTCACGAAGATCATCTTCCGCCGTGAGCGCCCTCTCTACAACAATGCCTCGGGTGACTTTTTTTCATCGGCTGCGGGCAAGAATAATTCGTTTCCTTCTTCACACAGCATGTTGGCCTGGTCGATAGCGGGAGTAACCGCGGGAGAGTACCCGTCGAAGTGGGTACAGTTGGGCGCATATTCTTTGGCCACGAGTGTAAGCCTGATGCGAGTGCTGGGACAGGAGCATTTCCCGACGGACGTCCTAGTGGGGGGTGCTGCCGGATGGCTGATCGGGCACTACGTCTTCAAGAAGCATTCAGCGCATCCCTTGACGAAAACGGCTCACGGGAAGTTCTGACTCCTCTGCTGCCGCAACGTCACGGGGATCAGCGATTACTGAATAATCGGGATCGCATTGGCGAGCTGCAAATCCACCAGCAAGTTCAGACGGTTGTCGACCTGGATGAACTTCGCCGCCTGCTTGGCGCCGATCGCCGTCTTGAACTTAGGATAGTACTCAGCTCGAAGGTCGGTTCTTGACTTGTCGAACTTCAGCATGCGAGCCATCAATCCGTCCGCCTGAACGTCAGTCAGGGTGTCGTATTGCGCGGCGTAATCCTTAATCGCGCTCACCCGCTGATCTCCCAGGATCTGCTGCTTATTGGCGTAGTCACGGTATAGCGGCCAGAATGCCTTTGCGTCGGCGTCGTTAAACTGCATGGTGTGCGCAATAATGTCAGTCTTTTGTGCCTGAACATCCGATCGCAACAAGGCGATATCCGTATCGGTTCCGGACTGGTCCGTGGTTGCGGTTTGGGCTACAGCGCCCGAGGCCACTAACAAAACAGCCGCCATCACTATACGTTGCATTTCCTTCACTTGTTTATTCCTCTTTCTGGGTTGCAATATGCTGGTCCTTCAGCGCGCTCAGGGCGGAGGCCTGTGCACCTCACCGGTTCGGCAACACTCGACTCATGGTGACATCCGAGACCGCTTGTGTCACCTGCAAGTTTTGCTAGTATCCTTAGGTCCCGGTAAGAAGTAGACAGCCGGTTTGCCCCAGGACCAGGAAACATCCCATTGCACCAGCAGTGTCCCGAGCCATTCACTTCGAATTTTCAAAACCTGGACGACCGACCCGAATAAGCGCAGAGAAGTCCGGGGAGTTGCCCGCTGCTCGTGCGTCCGCATTGATGTGTGCGCGGGTCTTTAATTGGGCAAACGATAGCCCGTCTGTCACAAGCCGGCCACGATTGTATAGCAATTCGTCCAATGTACCGTTCACTAGAAATTGGTAATTCCAGGGTTGGGGCTTGGCGACTTCCGAAGAGATTTGCTTGTCAAGAGTAGTGGTGCAGTTGCGGGTCAGCGCGTTGTACCATTCGGGATGGTCTTTCAACTGGTTTAGATAATCGACGTAGGTAAGAAAAATGGCGCGCGCCGATTCTGGTCCCAGCGTCGTGCGATAGAGAAAAACCTCTTCGTCCTTCCTGTAGTTGGTGCGGAGACGGATCACGTCGCGCTCATCAGCAACCACGAAAATCAGTTCGTATTGGCGAAAAAATCCGAGGATAGCGGAGTATGCCTGGTCGCCTTTGTATCGCGCCTCGATGGAGAACGCAACGTGTTGGTCGTTCCCGAACTGGAAGCTCACTATCGGATGACCGATCCATCGCACACCCCAAGTCGTGAAAAACAGGTCTGCGCCGCGGAGGTCCGACAGATTCACCGTGCGATCGCTCCAGCAGTTGCTGTAGTCGGTCTCGGTGCGATAGTCGCAATTGCGCAAATTGTGGATGATCATTCGATCTCCATCAATTTGGACCCATGCCGGTCTATCGACGTCGGCCTGCCAGGCTCCGATATTTGTCGGTTTTAAGTTCAACCACCAGGCAAGCACCAGGCAAAAACATCCGAAACATAACAGCGCAGCTCGAATGTGCAGTTTGTACTTAGCCAAAATCACGACGAGGATCACGGCGTACAAAATCGTCAACGGTAGTCTCAGTGCGGACCAACGGACATCAATGTACACAGCCGCCATCGCCCACAACGAAAGCAGCGCTAGAACAAACCAGACGAGCGCAAGGCCTAATCCAGTCAACCACCTGGCGACCAGTCCCCGTTTGGGATGTGGCCCTGCTACGGCGGTGGTCATGGGCGCCTCCGCACAAATTTCATGCGCCCGCAAATCAAATCGCTGGAAGGCGGACAAAACGTCATTTCTAAAGACGAGTCACGTTGTTGTGGTCGCATTTCCCTTCCTCTTTGGAGTCATCGATTCGTTTCTGCATTCCCCGCGGTTGCGCAGTCCCGGAAACTCACTCGCTTATGGAGTCACCTTTTCTGTTTCCCGCTGGGGTGATTAGACCCCCACGCGGAGAAGGAGAAGACTGGCAATACTACCAGCGTGCAGATAAAAAACTGACCATGGCCGCACCGCCAGGGTTTGGCGGTGTGTCAGTCTTTGCTGGCGGGTGCGGCTTTCCGTCTGTCGCCTTCACCTGTCAAACGTTCATGCTCTCCCTTGTAGTTTTGCCAGTATCGCTTCCGGGGTTGGTGGCTAAATATCGTAGTGCATGCAAAAGGCAGCGCATGAGAATGAGGAAGCCAATGAGAACCAATTCCTGGGTAAAATCCGTCTCCACTATACCCGTCGCTCTAGTGGCCTTGATAATCCTGGCTGGCAGCGCGATGATGCAAGGTCAGACTGTCAAAGGAGTCATTAATGGGCGAAGCGGCGCCACAATGACACTGCAAACCGTCGACACACCCAAACTCGTCGTATTACTTACGCCGACCACGGAAGTGGGCGAAGTGCAAGGCGTCTTAAAGGCGCGAACAAAGCAGATGGCCATGACCTCCCTAATCCCAGGCCTTCCAGTGGAGGTAAAGGGAACGACAAACGACCAGGGCCAACTGGTGGCGGACAGTGTCAAATTCAAAGGCAATGATTTGAAGGCCGCCATGGATGCTCAAGCTGGGCTGCAGCCCACCGTGGAAGCCCAGAAGGCGGACCAGGAAAAGATCGCGCAGAACGAACAGGCTTTGGCGGCACAACAGGCGCAGCTCAACGCGGCAGACCAGAAAATTGCCGCCAATAAAGCCGCCATCGCTGCTGCCAACAAGCGCTTCGGTGAGTTGGGCGACTACAACATTATGGGCGAAGTCACCGTCCTCTTTGGCAACGGCAAAACTACCCTCGAGCCGCAATATAAACCTCAACTATCGAAGCTGGCTGAGCAGGCATTGACGATCACCGGGTATGTAATCCAGGTGAAGGGATACGCCTCAGCGGTAGGTTCCGAGTCTTTGAACCAGAAGTTGAGCGTCGAGCGGGCCAATGCCGTTAGCCAGTATCTGGAACAGGACGCCAACGTTCCCCTGACCAACATGCTTGCACCTGGGGCCATGGGGACGGCTGACCAGGTCGGCCCCGACAAGACCGCGGAAGGGCAAGCGGAAAACCGGCGCGTTGTGGTCATGATCCTACAGAACAAGGGCATAGCCGGCTCGTAGGGATTTCCTAAGCAGGTACTCAGGGTTTGACCTAGTGCGTCGCGGCGAGGGACTGAGGATTGGTCGGCTCGGTCCCCGTGGTGGCGGTGGCAACCGGGTCCAGCTTGCCGCTCGTCGTTGAGTCAAATTTAAAGAGCTGCAAGTCGTTGTTGCCTCCGGAACCGTTCGCCCCTGAATTGATGACCGCCAGATATTTCTTCGAGTTGTCGTTGACGAAAGCAATTGGCAACTGTCCCCCGGAACTGAAGGGCGATCCGGAAATTGGGGTCAGTTGGCCGGAGGCGGCGATAAACGTGAAGCCGCTGATGTTGTTACTACCCTTGTTCGCAACGTAGACATAGCTTCCGGTAGAATCCAGGATAACTCCAGCCGGTCCTGTTCCAACGGAATGGGGCGAACCGGACACCTCCTTCAAGCTCCCGCCGGTTCCAATGCTCAGAACCCGCAATCCAGTGTTAAACTCGCCCACAAAAAGGAAACTGGAGTTCGGGTCACTCGCCAGCCCATAATCCGATGGGCTTGACGAAGTGCTGAATGGCGGAAGGATGCTGGCAGCGCTGCCCGTGCTCAAAGCACCACCGGAGCCTAACGTAAGTATCTGCACGCCCAGCGATGCGAGAGAGACGTAGACGTAGGAGTTATCGGGGGTAATCAGCATCGCAGTTGGGGTAAGCACCGTCGGCGTGGAGGCCTTGCCCGTGTAAAGTGCCAGAGGTGAGCCGGTCACCGCAGTCAACAGGCCGGTAGTGCTGTCAATTTGATAGATGCCGATGGCCTGGGCGGTAAATGAGGTTGAAACGCCAGCTGCTAGCAGATAGCTTCCCGTGCTGTCCACCTGCATGGCAGTGGGAACTACATCCTGTGCAGCAATCTTGCCACCGTTTTGAACAGTAATCGAGCCGTTGCTATTAATCGCGTAGATGAAGATGCCACTGGTGGTTCCAGCGTAGAGGAACTGGTTTCCTGGCGTGATTGCTGAACATATGACAGCAACACCGTTGTTGTAAGGCGAGTTGGTCAGAGCCGAAAGAGCTCCGGTGCTGCTGACGGCGAATCCGGCAACGAATGTATTGTTCCCGTTGCCAACATAAATGTAATCACCGGTATTGTTGCCGCCGCCGCCACTGCTGGTCTGAGGAACGAAGAAATCACACCCCACGGAGGCGAAGAGCAGCAAACTGCAGAGAACTCTTATTCTGTGCCCGTTATTTCCCACGCAGGGTCCCTCCGACATGATTCACCCGTCCCTGCTAAGACTAAACTCCGGCGAGGGCCCGAAAGACTGGCAAGAGTACTAGGAAACAGGAACAAAACTTTCCAGCGTCTACCAAGTTGCCGCTGCATTTGATAAAGTCTTCTTTTCGAGAGTAAAACAGTGAAGCCCGGGCCCCTCGTTGGGATCATTTGCACTGGCAACTTTTGTTGGTTTCTCTAACAGAGTTGATAGTTTTGCTAGTTCAACTCTTCGACTAGGATTGACCTGCTTGTAGCCGCTGGTTGAGCGTCTATCGCAAGAAGCAGTTACGGCCAGCCAACCGAGATGCGGCGCCTAAGCCCATAAGGGAAGGCTACAGAGAGGTGCAAAGTGGAGAAATCTATGAACAGACAACCCGTACAACGCTTATGCAATTCCAGAGTCCAACTTTCTCTTATGACAACCTTCGCTGCCCTGGTTCTCTTTGCCCTACCGGCCATAGCGCAGAACACTGATCTGCAAGCTAAGCTCGCCCAGGTCAAGATAGCATCCGCCGCCAATAAGCAAGCTCTCTCTCATTACAACTGGCAGGAATCGGTGACAACCAGCATCAAGGGCGAGGTCAAGAAACAACAGCTCTTCCTGGTAAGCGTCGGACCCGATGGTCAGCAGCAGAAGAGCGAGATCAATGCCCAACCAGATCAGGCGAGTGGTGGCCCGTTAAAACGTCATATCGTCGCCAAGAAGAAGGCAGAATATAAAGACTACGGCGAGCAGATTGCCGACCTGGCAAGGCAATATACTCAGCCGGACCCGGATCGGCTTCAACGGGCCTACCAGCAAGGTAATATCTCGATGCAGCTGGGCGGAGGGGAAAGCACGATGACCCTGAACATTAAGAACTACATCAAGCCAAATGACTCGGTTACCCTGGTGTTCAACAAGCAGAGCAAGGCAATCCAGAGTGTACGGGTTGCGAGCTACCTTGACGACCCTACAGATTCTTTCACCGTTGCGGCCCAGTTCGCTAAGCTACCTAACGGCATAAACCACGTGACCGGCACGCAGATCAACGGCGCCAGCAAGCAATTAACGGTCGTGACCCAGAATTCTAACTATCAGCCACTTTAGGAACGGATTCCGTTATTGTTTACAACGAAAATGATTCGGATTCTATTTGCGTGAGAGCCCACTGAGAAGATTTTAAGCGACGACTTGGCACGATCATTCATTTCCAGCGTCCGGCAGGTTCTCTGTTGCCGAAACTCCAACTGAGTCCCGAGCTGGTTCCGTAGTCGCTTCCCGCGAGTGTCGGAGGAGGCTGATTGTCCCAGTTGCCATAGAACGAAAAATTCCACGATAGATCGCTGAAAAGCCTGACGTAATAAGATGCGTTGAGATTTGCCCGGATACGACCTGGTTCCGAGATCCCGGGTAGGACAACCGCAGAGATATCCAGGTTCGTCTTCTTGAATCTGAAGAATTTGAGTTCACTTTCAAGAAGCCCGGCAGCAGCATTTTGCGCACCTTGCCCAGTTGTATAAGTCTTATACTGCGCGTTCTGCCAGGCAAAACCACCAAGCACGTAGAGGCTTTCCCGGTTCGTATTCCGCAGATACCGTCCGACGCCTCCTCCGAGAGTCGTCTGCAGATCGATTCCCTGCACCGAACTTTGCAGGAAATTCCCTGTTCCCGAATAGAACCAGTTGTTCCATCGAAGGAGCCTCATGCTGCCAAGGTCTATCTGGTTTCGAGTGGCGATGCTAGCGGCGCCACTGCTCGAAGCGAGGCTGGAGTTGAAGCTCGCCTGGCTCGACCAGCGCTCTCTGGGATATTCCACCTGTGACGCGATGTTATATTGGGTCGCTTGATTGCCCTTGGAATAGAGAATGCCAGTGTTAATCGTGCCGTTAAATCGCTGCCGAAAGGTCTCGGCGGTTTGATCCAGCTTGATGAGCTGGGATTGTGAGATTTCCACTTCGTTCTCTGGAGCAGCAGTAACTTTAATGCTCATAGGGCGTTCGCCACGCGTTGCGGCAGTCGACAGCTTACCGGTGTAAACTCTTCCCTCCTCCGTTTTTACGAAAAACAATTGATTGCTTTCCAGGTGCGCCACCGCCGACCACTGTACACTGATGATGCCTTGAGCGTAACTGAGCTTCACTGAAAGCACACCAGCGCTCAGCCCCTTGATCTCGCAGGTCATTCGATCGCCGTTCTTCATCACGATTACATCCGTGTTGTCGCGCGCAAACAGCTTCGAGCAGAATAGGAAAGTAAAGCTAAGAATAATGACCCGGATCTTCATAGCATGTCAGGTCTCCGCGCACCGCTTTTGACTCGCTGATCCATGGGGGAATCGTCCAAGCGAGCGTGCGCAGGCCGTTAGAATATTCGCCCAATCCGAAAGAAGAACCTGCCGCGGCCATAATCACCGATGGCCCCTGCCAGTTCGACGGGCCCAAATATCGTGTTCACGATAATGCCGAGCGCACCGTCAATTGGAAGATTAGGCGGTTTGGGACCAAGGGCCAGTTTGTAGGTCTTCCCTGTCTCGTATAGTCCGATGAGCTCAATGTTACTACCCAGGAGGGGGGGCAGTTTCGCGAGCTCGCGAATATACCCAAGTTGCCCTAGGAAATACTGATTCGTGTATAACTCGTTCGGTTCCCAGGCAACCAGGCGCTGCGACCCGCCGAGAGAGAAGGCGGGTATTCCGGCTTTGTAACCATAACTGCTTCCTCCGTAAGCATTGAAAAACACTGAAGACGGTTCGCTCAGACGGAAAAAGCTTTGCGACTGAACCTCAGAAAGTGGAAACGGACCTGGAGCCGCGGGATTGGTGTCGTACCCCTTCGTGTAAATGAGGAGGCTTTCACCGGAGCGGGGGACCACGGGGTTATCCAGCGTGTTCAACTGATACTGCAGCCTTGCGTCCGCGGTCGACCCCGAAACCGTGGGCAGAACCGACGAGTTCCCGATCTGGGGGGAAAGCTTTTCAAACCCGCCTTCGACTCCAAGTCTCAACTCTCCCGTGGTTCCAAACCCGTATCCCACATCCATGCCGCCAAAGAACTGGCGGTTGCGGTAGGTTGCGATCTGCGTTTCGCCGTTGTAGACATACTGTTGCGTGCTGTTTGCGCTTCCGCGCGGAGCAACAAACCAGTTGGTGGTGGGGGTAAATGGATGGTAGTACTCGCTATCGATAAGATATTGCGTGCCGATGATGGCATCGCTGCGCAGCTCCGATCGATAGCTGCCGAAGTCCAAGAATGTGAAGCGTGCTCCTATACTGAAAAGCACGTTGTTGTAGTCAGAACCGTCGATGAGAATGATGGGGCGCACCACAGGTGGCGCGTATGGCTTCTGCTCCGTTCGAATCTCCAGCCCCTGGGTTCCCTGCTTTTCAACCATCGAATAACTGACGTTCGCGAAGCGACCGGCACCCTGGAGTCTCATCATCTGCGCGTCCATTGCCGTAGTGTCTACTGGTTTGCCGACGTCTACGGACAGCCTCTTCTCGATTGAATCGGCCAACTCTGGATTCGCGCCGGCAACCTGGACAAACTGGGGAATAGGTGTCGTTTTCTTGCGCGCATTCCGGTCAGCGAGATATTGCTGCCACTCGGCTTCGCTCACGGAAAAAGCCGAGAGCACTTTGGCCTTCGCAGCCGCCGCATCATATCCCGCCTTTATGATTGCTTCGGCGGCTCCATAATCAAGGGCGTTGTACTTCTGCAGCGGCACGGTTACAAGCACATCCGCTTGTTCCATGGAGCGAAGTTCGTTGGCCGCGATCATAACGGAGATGGATTGACCCAATACGGCGAAGCTGGAAAGGGGGGCCGATGGACTGAGTGGCTGGGTTTCCAGATGGATGCCGATGACAATATCGGCCCCCATCTCTTTGGCAACGTCGATGGGAATGTTGTTGAGCAATCCGCCATCGGCGTAGATGTGATCCCCCGTCCGGACAGGTGTAAAGATGCCCGGGAGAGACATCGTCGATCGCAATGCCAGCGACAAAGGGCCACTGCGAAATACATGAGGCTTACCCGAAACAAGGTCGGTAGCCACACAGGCAAAGGGTATGGGGAGATCGTTGAAGCTCTTGAGTTCGGAATACGGAAGGGCGACCCGGTCAAGGATCAGAGTGACTTGTTGACCGGAATTGAAGCCCCCGGGAAACTGCAGGCCCTTGCGCAGGCCGAATTCAAGGCTGTTCGGTACTTCATGAGCGTCTTGTTTGCGTCGAAAAGAGAGGTCCTGGAAAGGTGTCTGCCCTCTCAATACGTCATCCCAGTTGATCGTGTTGGTGATCTCCTTGACCTCCGCGGGAGATCTTCCAGTAGCGTATATACCTCCGACTAAGCCTCCCATACTGGTACCGGCAACATAGCTCACCGGAATTCGGTTTTCCTCCATCCACTGGAGAACTCCGATATGGGCGAGGCCTAAAGCACCGCCGCCTTCGAGCACAACACCAAGCTTCGGGCGCCCGGGGGGAGCCGGCGTTGGCGCCACTTGGGGGATGCTTACACCGGTAGACAACAAGAGGTAGGATAGAAGCAATGATTGTACGGCTCGGAGTTTCATGGTTGCCCCTGGACGTGCTGTCATAATCGGCGTATCAGACCTTGTAAGAAACGGGGACAAGACGCCTCTCGATGCGCTTCAGACCCGGTGACCGGGGAAACTCAAGCCTCACAATGGATCATGATTACCTCTCAGTATTCAGGCAAAACAGAGCAACGGGTACTGTCAAATTTAGTAGCTGGGGAGTCAAAAGTTGCCAGCGTAACCCGACACAGTAAACCCCTTAATAGCGCAATTGAGACTTGGTTTGTCTATTTGTGCCACGACAGCCACTAGCAATGATGCTAGTTGTCCGGCGGGAAGAAACTGGATAGCTTTAGGCCTTAATACGTTTTTTGAGGAGTTCTTATGCGCAGGACCGCAGTGCCCCTTGCAGTCGCCGTGTTCATGGTTTCATCCACGTTCAACCTACAAGCCGCCACTCTGGCGGGGGTGAATCTGCCAGACACCGCAACCGTCGCCGACAAATCACTGATCCTCAATGGACTAGGACTGCGCACGGAGTTCATGGTGAAGGTCTACGTCGGCGGCCTCTACCTTGAGCATAAGTCAACTGATGCCGGTGGGATCATCAAGGCCGACGCACCCAAGCGGATCGTGATGCAGTTCCTGCACGACGCGAGCAAGAAGCAGATGACGGATGCCTTCGATCAATCATTCAAGGACAATGCTCCGGATGCCGAGACGACGATCAAGACCGATACCGATAGGTTTCTCGCTGCCGTCGAGCCGGTCAAAGTCGGCGAACAGATGGTCTTCACCTATCTCCCGAGCACAGGAACGACAATCGCGATCAACGGCAACGACAAATTAACCATCGCCGGTCCAGCCTTCAGTCAAGCGATCTTTTCCGTGTGGCTCGGCCCCAAACCGCCCACTGCCAATCTGAAAAAGGGCATGCTCGGACAGTAGGTCTGGCGGCGCGGCGGGGAGAACCTCCCCGCGAGGATTTCATCGCCGAACCACGATTGGAACTAAACCGGCTGATAGTTTGAGTTCTGAGTTACCACTGTTAATTGCTTGCTGACGCCATTGATTTGTGTGCTCGCAACATGATTGGTTCCGTCGGGAAGCTTAGCAAACTGGGCAGCGATGGTGACTGCATCCGAGGGGCTATCGAGGTAACTCGCAACCTGAATGCTCTGGATTCCCTTTTGCTGCCGGTTAAACACCAGGGTTAGTGAATCACCTGGCTTGACGTAGTTTTTGATGACCAGCTTGATTTCACCTTCGCCACCGCCGGGTACAAGCGAGATGTTGCCCGCTTGAAGGGCCGCCTGGAGTCTCTGTGGATCGGGCTGCGTATATTGCTTGGCCAGATCGGCAATCTGCTCACCGTAGTCCTTAAACTCTGCCGTCTTCTTCTCGACTACATGCTGCTTGAGCCTGCCACCGCTGGGCGGGGCAGCTTGCGAGCCGCCGATCTGGGTCTTTTGCTGCTGACCGTCAGGTCCCACCCTTACCTGGAAAACCTGTTGTTTTTTTACGTCACCCTTGATACTTGTAGTCTGCTGTTCCTGCCAGGTGTAACGAGCGAGGGCTTGCTTATTGGCCGCGGACGCCGCTTTGACTTCGGCAAGTTTCTGCTGTAGTTCCGGATTTTGCGCATGCAACGGCAAAGTGGAAAGCAACAGCGCAGCAACGGCGGCAATTATCGGGAGGCCGAGTGCCGGCTGTTTCGAGTGATGGGTAAGTTGGGTGTTCATGAATTCTCCTCTTCCTGGCCTTGGTATCGGCAGAAGCGCGTTTTTACTAATTTTGTATCCGGCCATTACTGCACAACGGTCCAGCTGGCATCGGGATTGAATTCGGTCATTGTCGAGGCTGTCTCTGTGGTCGTCTTCCCCAGGTCCTTCTGCAGGAATAGGCCATCCTGGTTCATGATGAAAGTCATAATCCCCGAATTGCCGTATTCAGCCGGATAGGCGACGAAAGCGAATCCGCCCACCATCTTCCCATTGACCACGTAATTCTTCACACCGCTTGGTGCGTTACTGCCTTGGCTGGTCAGCATGTGGAAGTAGTAACCATGGAAAGGCTGGTGCGCATCCGGCTTTTCGCTATATCCTTCGTCGGTTGCATAGGCCAACAGTGGTCCGAGCGGACTTTTGGGCTGACCGTCGGGCGACGCCCAATACAAGCCGTTTTGTTTGCCAGGGTCACTGATGAACTTCAAAGCGAATTGCTTGGTGCTTCCGTCATCGTGGCGCCGTGAGTAATAATCGGCCTGAGCGTCAGCCAGTGCTCCACAAACGTCGATGACCGAGAGTTCGTTCCGCCCGATACGACGCCGCAAAATCTCTTCCTTTCCTGCAGCCGCGTCGAAAAACCATTGACCGCTGTCATTTTTTTTCAGGGGGATGGGGAAGGGAAAATTTTCAGCTCCGATCAAAAGGATCTGGCTCCCATCGGGCATCTTGCGCCAGCGGTGCATTTCTTCATAGCCGGTCACGAATGCGCCGACCGTGGCTTTGTCCTGTACGGCATCTCCAGAGGAGATTATGTCTTTGGAATCCGGACCAAAAATTGCCAGCAGCGCATTCTGGTCCCCTCCCTTTGCCGCGGCCAGCAAACCGTTCCCTGCTTCGTCGGGTGAAGAAAACGCGGTGAACGACGGTTTCGCGGTCTTATTGCAACCGGCAAACGAAACCATCAGAGCCAGGAGCATCAACCAAGTCGTTAAAGACATTCTGGGGGCCGCCTGTGACATACTTATTCTCCAAACCTTCGAAGGTCAGACACTCTCAACACTGTCGCTAACCAAAGTTGTTATCTCTTGCAGTGGCGTCATTCGGTTCACCTGCGGCCTCCCCAACCACCACCACCGCCGCGGCTTTCTGCACCGCGAGCGCTTGCCTCCCTGGATTGCCAGCCTCCACCTCCGCTATTGAAGGCCGACGATCCGCCGCTCTTTTCCTGGCCTCCCCAGCCACTGGAACTTGAACTGCTCTTCGGAGCAGAGTAGGTCGATGTGTTCGGAGCAGAGTAGGTGGATGTGTTGTATTTCGGAGTGTTCGTACTTGAGCCCTTCCAGCCACTCCCGGTGTTTGAGTAGGTGTTCCCGTTCGCGGCAGCATACTTGTTGCCATTTGCGGTCTGACCCACCGCGGCGCTGCCATACGCATTAGACGCGCCATACGCCTTTGCACCATTTGAGGCTGTTACCGAGCCTGTGCTTCCGTAAGCGTTCGTTTGGTGCTGCGCGTATGCGGTGGTCCCGTTCTTCGAGACTGTTGAGGCCCCCGAGCTGCCGTAGGCATTGGAATTCTGGACCGTGGATGCAGAGGCCCCGGTTCTCGGGTTGTACGCTTGCGCTGCGCTCGTGGTGCCGTAGGCATTTGAGGTGGTAGCACCACGCGCATAAGTCCCGGTCGTTGGGTTGTAGGCCTGGCCGGCGCTTGCGCTGCCGTACCCATTCGAGACCGTGCCCCCACGTGCATAGGTCCCGGTGGCGGAATTATAGCCGGTGCTGTAGTGAGCGGAGCCATAGGGACCATACGCGGAGGTTGTCGTACCGCGCCAGGCAGTGTTTCCGTAATACGCCCCGCCGCGGTAAACCACAGCGGTGGTGCCATGCCAACCGCAATTCCAATAGCTATATCCCCAGCCGCAACACCCACCGCTCATCATCGCGCCAACCGCGATTCCCACCCCGAATGCAACCACGGCGGTGGTGACCACCGCCGCCGTGCTGTAGCCCGGAGTCACGTAGGGAGTGCCGTAAACCACCGCCGGGTTGTACTGAGGGACATACACTACCTGCGGACTCGCAGATTGAATCACGATGACTTGCGGCGATTGCTGCACCACCGTGATCTGTTGGCCTGATTTCAGGTTCCCGGCAGCTTGTGCTTTCGCCCGCAAGACCTGCACGGCCGACATCACTTCAGGGCCCTGGGTCGTGTACGCCTCCCCCAGGGCAGAAGTCCAACTCAGGTTCTTGGCCATGTTCTGCAGCACCGAGGGGAATTGTGTCATCGCCTTCACGCTGGGATCCCACGGCTGCGAATCGACGGCGTACATGAGGGGTGCGCCAGTGAGACTGCTGTTTTGCTGAAGGAAGTTGGTGGCCGCAGCAACCTGGTCGGGAAAGCTCGAAGCCCCAAGAATCTGGGCTACCAGGGAGTCCGGGTAGAGCGCGATGGGCGCGACCAATCCCTGCAGTTCTTCCGCAGTCAGTGGTGCACCTTGCCCCGAATACCCAGTTTGCTGAGCTCCGACTTCAAGCGGCGCAGTAGTAATGACCAGTAGAAAAGATAGAGTCGTTGCCAAAAGCTGTTTCACGAAGGTCCCGATCATATTCTTCTCTCCATGCACGAACGGATTAATCTGTAGGGCGGCACGGGTGCAGTCCGAATGTAGGAGTAACAATAGTCGACCGGCCCGCCTCGCCAGCCGCATCTCTCCAGATCGACAACTGAGCGAATCGAAGGCGTGCAGGGGTTATCTCGATAAACGTAGGCTATCGAGGGCACTTGCTAGAGGTAACTGTCACTTGCGACAGGTACGACGCAGCAGAATGTCGGGATTCATCTGTGAACCGCAATGGCTGGTCGCGGTTGCGGCGGGACGCACTTGAGTAAGGAGGGTTGGGCTGATGCGAAGACCGAGTTGTTTCGCGGTAGCCCCGTCAAACCCACGCAATCGGAGCGTTGGTAGCTCGCACGTTAGTAGATAAAGATTTACGCGGGTGTCATGTGGCGCTTGATTGCGTATTCAAGCAGTTCAGCGTTTGTTTTGACGTTCAATGTCTCCATCATCCGATATTTGTGAAATGCGACTGTGCCAGGTTTTATGTCGATAATATTGGCCACTTCTTTCATCGACATTCCTTCCGCGAGTAGCTGCAGAATTTCGCTTTGCCTTTTCGTGATGTGCTTCTCTTCGCTGAAATTTTCTCCCTGATTCAGCAGGTACATCACCGTTTCCTTGGCGATCAGCGGAGAGAGGTAAGATGCCCCCTGGTTGACTTTACGGACAGCAAGCACAAGCTCGTCACCGGCTGATTGCTTAAGAACGTAGGCGGACGCGCCACGACGGAATGCCTCGGCCGCGACATCGGCCTCCATGGTCATGGTCAGGAAAACCAGCTTTACCCCTGGGAGTTTCTGCTTGACCTGGCTTCCAGCATCAAGGCCATTCAGGTGTGGCATATAGATATCGAGGAGGATGATGTCCGGCTTGAGTTCAGCTGCCGCTGCGATCAAACGGCGGCCGTCTGTCACAATGCCAACCACTTGAAACTCAGGCTCCAGCAGACTCTTGCAGGCGTCCGCCAAGAGTTGATGATCATCGGCAATCAAGATGCGTGCTGCGGGTTTCTGTTCTCTCACCGGGGCTCTCCTGAGAATTGATCTTTGAACAAGGCCCGTGGGGACGAGGGAGAATCTGTGAATCAGATTCGCGCCCCTCTAGCTAAATTCTAGTTAATCGCTCGATCGTCGAGCGGTGATGAAAATCACAGCCGTGGAGACACGTAAACAGGCAACCTTGGAGTCCGCAAGCGCAATATTACGCCATTTTCCACACCTTGCGGGAGGTTTATTACTTCTTTATGCCTATCGTGCTTAAGAACTAGCGCTCTCCTCACATAAATGGTGCAGTTTTCAAGCTGGGCTGAAGAGTGGGTAGTGCGAGCGAGAAGGAACTCTCTAAATCCTGACCCTGGATATACGCGCCGTTCCAGACTGTAATGGGCAAGTGGAACCACTACAGATGTAGGGAGAAGCGTCCGCAGATCAAAGACCCGCAGGGCCTTCCGCCGGTTGCTAATTGACTACTGGTGTTGGTGTGTTAGCAAACTGGAGAGGAGTTTAGCACTTTTCTAGCGACGACACCGTTAATTTTGCCAATATCGCCGAAATGTCCGGAGAGCTATGTTCCGGGTGTGGACAAACTTTGCTCGCCGCATATTGCACTCCCAGGATCGCGATCCGCCAGTTTGGCACCCCACATGGCCAGGAGGAATTCCAATGAAATCAGTAACTAGCGACCGGATATACCTGTGGTCAAAAAGACTCGGCGTCATCCTGCTTTTAGCAATGGCGATCGTGGCAGTTGGGAATGCGCAACAGTCCTCTGCGGGTTAAAAGGGAAAGTTGAACGTTGTCGAGCCTCTTAGTTTTCTGGCAGGGCCGTTTTAGATTCTCCATCCCAAACCACACGCCGGTGCAACGCCTTTCTTTCCGCAGACTCATCGCACGGCGCGCACTCGTTGCCCTATCGCGATCACGGCGTCCGGCTGGGTTCAAAACAATCAGCTAAAACCCCTGGTATTCTTGGTGAATCGCATGCCCATTTCCTTTGGATTTCGCACAATGAGCTCAATGTAGATGGTTCGCCTAACCAACTTTCCCGTCGTTGTCCTTGTTGTATCCTTCCTCCTGCTTTGGCTGGCAGGGTCGATCGGCACTTCGTTTCGCAAGAAGAAACACTTATCGGATGACGCCGTGGGCGCTGACGCGGGCCTTGTCCTGGGCGCTACGCTGACGATACTTGGGCTCATCATCGGATTCACCTTTTCGATGGCTATCAGCCGATATGAGCAGCGCAAGAACTACGAGGAAGCAGAGGCGAACGCCATTGGGACGGAATACGTCCGGGCGGACCTGTTACCTGCCGCCGATGCGCAGAAAGTGCGTGCCTTGCTGGCGAACTATACCGATCAGCGGATATTGTTCTATAGGACCAGCGATGGGCAGCAGCTAAGCCGCGTAAATGCCGATACCGCTCAACTGCAAACGGAATTGTGGGCCACCGTCGCGAGGTTAGCCAGCACGCAGCAAACACCCATTATTGCACTCGTCGTTTCAGGCATGAACGATGTGTTGAATTCTCAGGGATATACTCAGGCCGCCTGGTGGAACCGTATCCCACCGTCAGCCTGGGCCCTCATGTTTGTGATCGGTTTCTGCTGCAATCTGCTGATCGGTTATTGTATTCGCCGCACCGGTATGGAATTTACTGTATTTCTGGTTCTGACCTTAGTAGTGTCGATTTCGTTCTTTCTTATCGCAGACATCGACAGCCCGCGCGGAGGCATCATTCGGGTGAAGCCGCAAAATCTTGTGAGCCTCTCTCAGTCGCTCCATCCGCAGTAGGCGGCAACTTGATGCGCCCGAACTTGCGCCGTTTCAATCGTGGACCACGGAGTACTGCTGCAGATGCATCCTGCCGGCTTCGAAAAAGATTCACGGCCTCTGGTAGTTTTGCCAGTATTCAAACTCTTTTGCCTCTTTAAGAATCAACGTAACGACACAGAGAGGACTCCCAGTGGAACGTCCTTGACCGGGCGAGCATCGACTGGACGCATTGGCGGCGCCGTCCGATCAGTCCACTATCGCGATCGGATGGATGGTCCCTCGCGCGGTGGGATCACTCTTTTAGAAGTCGTTTACAGATCGTCACTTGCTTCCGGATCAACTGGAACGGTGTGAGGGAAGAAGCAAGCTGGCGCAGATGGCCTCTGCTGCAGCCGAAACGCTTCGTGAAAAGGAACCGTATGAAGAAGATAGCTTTTCTTTTTGGCTTACTCTGCTGGTGCGACGTATTGGGATTTTCTCAAGATCAGGCCCAGACTCAGCCGTCGGTCATCAATATCAATATCAGCGTCTCTCGAACGGTCCAGGCGGTAAGCTACCCCAACAACACTTCGAGCAGCATCAACTTTACGGGCACGCCATTACTGCCCTTCGCGAAGGGTCAGGCAAAGGTAGAAAATAAGAAAGGCGTCATTACGATCCAAGCTGAGCTGCAAAAAATGTCACCAGCCAATACTTTAGGGGCGGAGTTTCTGACATACGTGCTTTGGGCTATCACTCCAGAAGGCCGCGCCCGTAACCTGGGAGAGTTTCAACTGAACGGTGACAAAAGCAAACTACTGGTAACGACGCAGCTGCCGAATTTTGCCATGATTGTCACCGCCGAACCCTATTTTGCTGTGACCTACGCGAGTGAGGAGGTCGTGCTGCAGGGGGTTCCAAGCAGCGATACCAAAGGTCAAATCACGCCGGTCGTAGCACAGCTTCTGAGCCGCAGCACGTACCACGAAAGCCAGCTTCAGCCTCTCACGATCGATCCCAAAGTTCCGCTGATCGTGTATGAGGCTCGAAACGCTCTGCGCATCGCACAACTGCAAGGGGCGGAGAAATATGCCGCGAATGCCTGGGCCAGTGCGCAGCAGGCGCAAGCACAAATGGAAGATTACATTGCCAGAAAGCAGAAGAATCCGATTTTGACAGCTGCGCGCAGTGCCACCCAGCAGGCGGAGGATGCCCGTTCCATCGCGGTAAAAGCAGAGGCTGAAGAGAAAGTGGCGCAAGCCAAGCAAGCGGAGGCAGACAGAGTTGCGGCAGCAGCTCAACGGGAAGCGCAGCTAAAGGCGCAGCAGGAAGCCGATGCGCAGCGGGGCTGCGCCAAAGAGGCCCAGGCCCGTGCCGAGGCGGACGCCGCCAGAAAGCAAGCGGACGAAGCAGCCGCCAAATCGGCTGCAGAAGCTGCCAAATCGGCTGCAGAAGCTGCCAAGGCGGTCGAGGCGCAGCGCCAGCTCCGCGCACAACTTCTCGCCCAATTGAACGCGGTGCTGCAAACGGTGGACACGCCGCGTGGACTGGTGGTCACCATGGCCGATGTTTTGTTCGCGTCAGGCAAATATGAGCTCTCACAGGCGGCAAGTCTGGCTCTGGCCAAGATGTCGGGCGTGATCCTGGCTCACCCCGGTTTGACGTTGAAGATTGCGGGTTACACCGACAGCACGGGCGGCGATCAGTTCAATCTAAAACTTTCAGGACAGCGGGCGGATGCAGTGCGCATGTTCCTGGTGCAGCAGGGATTGAATCCCGACTCGGTCACTTCCATGGGAATGGGATCCGCTGACCCGGTGGCCAGCAATGACACTGCTGCGGGCGGCAGCAGAATCGGCGGGTTGAGATCGTCGTCTCTGGCGAAGCCATTGGGACCCAGAGCGGCAACTAGCCGAAGCCGCATCTAGGAACTCCCCCATCGACGTTCGCCAACCTCATGCGCTGAATGAGCCGCACGGAGTTTGATAAATGCATTTCCCGAGCGGTGCCCAAACACGCGTCCTGGCAATCCTCGGATTTCTTGCGGCCGCCATGACGATCGTGCCGGGGCCAGCCTTTGCGTATGCTCCTGCTGTTCCACCAGACAAAGCTACATCCCAGGCTAGCACCGCAGGCCTGCCGTTGAACTTCGAGCGTCATACTGACGACCTGGACGCAATGGTCAAGCGCGGCACCATTCGCGCGCTCGTCCTCTACAGCCGTTCCGGCTTCTTCTACGTGAACGGCCGTCCACAAGGCATTTATTACGAGGCGCTTCGGGCGTTCGAGCAATCGGTGAACGAGAAGCTGCACACTGGTAAGCATCCTGTGCAAGTTACCTTTATCCCCGTCCGTCCCGACCAAGTTGAGAAGGCCTTGACCCAGGGAGTGGGTGACCTGATCGCCTACGCGCTGACGGTAACGCCTGAGCGCGAGCAGCAGGTTGCGTTCTCTTCCCCGATAGAAACAGACGTGAAACAGATCGTCGTGACGGGAAAAGGCTTCGGCCCGGTCTCCTCCTTGCAGGACCTCAGTGGAAAAAGAATTTTCGTCAATCCACTCACCACCTATCCCGCGAATTTAGAAAAGGTAAACGACTCATTAAGGAAGCAGGGCAAGCCACCCATTCTAGTCGAGAGTGCCGACAAAAACCTGTTGGACGAGGATTTGCTGGAGATGGTGAACGCAGGCATTATTCCTGCAACCGTCACGATCACCGATCGCGCTAAACTTTGGGCGGGCGTGCTTCCTGACATAACTCCCCAACCCAATCTCGTCATCGCCGATGAAGGGACTCTGGCATGGGTGATGCGCAAGAACAACCCTAAGTTCAAAGCAGTCGTAGATCAGTTCACCAGCAGCCACATGGCTGGAACGTCCTTCGGTAACACGCTCATGAGGCGCTATTTGCAAAGCACCAAGTGGGTCACAAATCCAACTACCAAGGCGCAACTTGATGCCTTCAACCAGACCGTTGTCTTCTTTAAGAAATACGCCTCCCAGTATGACTTCGACTACCTGCTCGTCGTCGCCCAGGGATACCAGGAGTCGATGCTCAATCAAGCGGCGAGACATGGCGGCGCGGTTGGGATCATGCAGGTCAAGCCGGCCATAGCCGCGGCGGCGCCCATTAGTATCCCAGATGTGGCGACTGCCGAGAACAATATTCACGCAGGAGTCAAGCTCTTGCATACCATCTCAGATACCTATTTCAACGATCCGAAGATTGATCCAATGAACCGTCTGTTGCTTACCTTCGCCGCGTACAATGCGGGCCCCACTCGCATTGCGGCGCTCCGCAAGCAGGCGCCCGCCAGGGGGCTGGATCCTGATAAATGGTTCGGGAACGTCGAACTATTGGTTTCTCAGAGCGTCGGTCAGGTGACAGTCCAGTACGTGAGTAATATCTACAAGTATTACGTCGCGTACAAGCTTGTACTGCAGCAAGGCCAATCCCTCTAGCAGTAAGGGCCAGGATCAGCGGCGGCTCCACGTAGTACAGAACGAAATAGGAGTAGGACCCTTGCCTCAGCTCGCCAAACCTGCCCCGACGCGCCGTGGGAATTGCGGCGCTCCGTAAGCCTCGGCTGGGTAGTCAAGTTCGTGGGCAATAGTTACAACTACGCCAGCAGGGTGAATCGCTCTAATCAGAGGACTACACGGCCAACGACCATCCCACCGCAAGGAATTGTGGATGGCGCGGATGTGAATAACCTATCGGCACGCCCCGGACTCGGCCCCGTCCACCCTTACTGAACCGGGGGTTGCTTGCCGTATTTATAAAGGAGAGTGAGAGCTATTCCGCTCTGATGGATGTCCAGGACGTTTTGATTGGAGTTGCGGTAATTAACGTCCAGGTAGCGGTATCCAAAACCGATTCCCCACTTCGGCTTTATCTGATAGTTGGCGATGCCGGCAACCTGGTAGTCCACATTGGCGCCCCCGCCACCGGCGTCGCCCGTTACGAGGATTGCGATCTTCGGCGAAAAAGGTACTGCGATGTTTGCTCCCCCGACGACGTCAGCCCAACCTTGCGATGTCCCAACACTGAAGTTGGGCGGCGTCGGGGGCGTCAGTTGAAGGTTCTGTGATTACATACCAGCCGCGAACGCCTGCCGTAGCGCGGATCTTCACCATCTTGCCATCCAGAACCAGGTAGTTCACTTTCTGAGTAAAGATGCCCTCTTTGATTGTGGCCTTAGCAGAGTAGCCAGGTAACCTGATGAGTGATTGGTCATCGGAAAGCTTCGCCCAGACGAAATCGAATGGAAAGCTCCATCGCTTGTACTGGGGTTCAAAAGATCCCATGAGACCGATATTGAAATTCTTCAGCACGTCGGAAGGACTTACAGAGACGCTCTTACCGTAACCCTTAGCCCCCACGGTTCCAGACATTCCAGGAAACCACAGATACGACAGGCTCGTAAAGTGCCAATTAGGATCGTCAGCGACTGACGGAGCAGGAGAGACCAAACTGCTCGGCGTTGCGGTGGCAGCGGGCGGCGTTTGCAGTTGCGCGCTCTCCACTGGTGGTTGCTGCTCCTGCGCCCTCGAGGTCGCAGAGAAGGACAGAGCTAATATCGACCCAAGCACCACGCGTTCACATGCTCTCCAGTAACTCATACCTCGCCTCCACATTCGTTGGATCTAGCACGACCTTAGCAATCGTGCCGAACCGGTGAACTGGCAGAAGTGACAGTACGGCATTTTTTTTGGATTGAGAGCAGATATGAGAGGTGGGTTACTCACAAAACCGGGCACACACCTCCGGGGAGGTGTGTGCCGAATTCGCCTGGTTATTCGCCCGTAGCTACTTGGGACTTGTGCGCAATGATATACAAGCGAAGGTATCCTGCAGCGGCGCGGAAACTCACTTGCTCCTTTTTGTCGTCCATGAGCGGCACAAACTTGTCCATCAAGGATGGGTCGTTATGCATGGCAACAACATGGACCGCTGCAGCGCGGGTGGCCCATTCTTTGTCTGACATCGCCGCCGCGAGCGCGGACCAAACGGTGGGATCGTTCTGATCTTTAGCGAGAGTGAATATCACGGAGGACGAGGCCATCGAAGCTGGATCTGCCGATAGGCCGACAGCCGATTCCATGCCAGACCCCAGACCTGGTAACGCAAATTGGTTGGCCACTATTCCGAGAAAGGTTGTGGTCGGAGTATGAGTCATCCGCACCAAAGACCTCTTCTCACTGCTCATGAAACTGGAGGTGGTCTTTTGTTTTCCCTCCAGAACATCCAGGAGGAAAGCCTTCCCATCCGGCTGCTTGAGACCGTAGAGCGCCAGCGCCGCCGCTAAATCCACCTCAGGCACCGGATCCTTGAGCGCTTTTTGCAGAGCTGGGACCACTGCTGGATTATTGAAACTGCCCAGGGTGGATATGATGGTTATCCGGGTCGGGACATCCTTATCCGTTTCCAACATGGAATACAGCTTGGTTAAGACTTCCGAGCGATCGCCAATAAGGCTGGCTGACATAACAGCCAGTGACCGCGTGTCGGGATTGCCGCTCGCCACGCCCTTCAACAGAATGTCCTTCGCCTTCTGTACATTCGGATCGTTTGATGCCCGTCTGGGCTGGGGCTGCCGGGACGCAAAGAAATGCAATCGCCAGGCTGGCGACGAGGGAATTCATTCGAAATTTTGGTGATCCGATCATTTATATTAGCCTCTCTCTCGAAAAGGCTATCAACTTGCTGGTATGCCGCAAACTAGTAGAAGTAATAGTTTTGGGAACTAAATATCTGGATTGATGATGACTGAGACTGGAGCCCGGCCACAGATCTGAACGAATTAGTGGGCGGATGCGAGAAATCTCGCTTGGGTATTCCCCGCATCTTCGGTTCTCGCCAGCACGACGCCTAGCTCGCGACTATGCACTATTTCTCACTGTGCGCTAGCACATTTGCTACTTACGTCGAAATCAAAAACCCGGGATACTTCGAGATACGGCCGGTCGCCGGCCTCGAAACGGAAGGCAGGTGCCTTCGAAATGGCGAAACGCTATCGCACCGTAGCAACGGTTTTAGACTCAATGCCTTCTATGAAGATCTTCAGAGCCTGCGCCCCCGTCGCACCTGGTGGTTGGCTCTGGTGCTTCTCAGTGCTCTTCTGCAAGACTGGGAGCGCAGAAAGCTCACAGGAAGTACAGTTTTTGCCGGAAGTCGACGCATACCTAAAGCTCAATCCGAATATTCGAGTCAGCTTTCAGGCAAAGGACACAAGAGAGGGAGGCGACTCCACCCAGGCCGAAATAGGCCCCAGCATGGAGTTCTACTTGAAACCCCTGGTCAGGCTCAAGGAAATCACCGCCTTCGATCTGGACGATGCTAAGGCGCGGCCGCTTGTCCTGACAGCCGGCTACCGCTATCTTGCGGCCCCCGGCAAGCCTGGAACAAATCGCATCCCAATCGCTGTGACATCGCACCTTCCCATAAAAGCCAAGCTGCTGTTGACCGACAGAAACCGTGCAGATCTTGACTGGAGCGACGGAAGCTTCACCTGGCGCTATCGCAATATGCTGTCACTGGAACGCACGGTGGCGATTCGCTCTTATCATCTCATACCCTACGCCAGCGCTGAAATTTACTACGAAAGCCAGTACGCAAGGTCAGTACGACCGAAATCTATGCGGGCTCTCTCTTCCCCATGGGAAAACACGTTCAGCTCAAGGCCTACTATGAGCACCAGAACAATACCGGCAAACACCCCAATCACAGGTACATGGCCTGGGGCTGACGTTGAATATCTATATGTCCAGAGAAGGCCATTGAGTATTCAAAACTCGCCCAAGCAATGAGCTGGTTTATGGTGAATCGCGCCTGCATGACGTTTCCCCAGCAGACCTCCTCCGGCGACTGCTGAGGCCGGCTCGGCAGATCGGCAGCGCTCAGGGTGTCATCCGGATGAGTGCGTCGCGAAGGGGCAAAGACGAAATCTTCATGACCCCGCTGAACGGCGTATACATGGCCATGATGACAAAGACGGCGCCGGAAACGGCGACTGCGCAGACGACTAGCGTCACGAATACTGTGCTGTTGCGCGGAGCGAAAAGCCCGAAGCTGACGAAGATGGCAGTCAGCCACGCGACCACAACCAGCAGTAGGGGAAGTGAGAGGGAGCTCCCCTCCGACCCAAGGAACATTAACCAATAGGTGCGCCGCAGTCCGATGGCCGCGGAAATAGCGGCGGCCTTCACCGCAACCTGTGCTTCGTTCTTTGGCTGGAGCAACTGTAATTGGTTATAGAAGATTTGGCCGGTGTCCGTAGGTCTTAACTGCGGGTCCTGGGATCCCTGGTTTGGCCAAATGCGCTGGAGGCTGGCCTCGGCCAGCGAATGCAACTCTTGCGCGGGCCGCCTGGGTCTCGGGCCCATAGCTTCCCAACAGGCGATCGACGCCTACAAAGTCTGACGCCATCTCAGTGAGTTGGTCTTTGCGCTGTTGGTAGGAAGAGTTCGCGGTAGAAACGAGCATTCCGAGGACTAACGCGGTCATAGTTACCAGGAGGCCTGTCACCAGCCGTATTACATCCTTTACTTCTGGACCAAGCTGATTCTGGGGCACAACGACGCCGAAGCCTCATGCCGGCGAGTGCTCCACCGAACACCACCAGGAAGACTGTCGAGCTTACCAGGATTGATTCCATGAACCTCTATTCCTTCTGATGCTTTTGGATGAATGCGTTGTTAAGGCGAGTCTAGGCGTGAGACGCTCAAGGAGTCAGCTAGTAATTTCCGCCAGAGTAACCGGTAACAAATCCCCAGGGCACATGTAGACGCTGTCCAGCGCTAGGGCCTTGGCCAAGCTACTTCCGCAGCATTCGAACACGCGATCGCAAGTTCGTACGACTGGTCGAATTCTTCAGCCATCTGATTTTCGCAGATCAATATCGCTGCATGCTATTTTGCCCGGCGACTGATACTTTTGCCAGTTCCTGCTAAAGCGTCCCTCCTTCATGATTAACCCACTAGCTTAGAAGTCTACGAGCTCGCAGTGAGTTACCGACCTTTCGTGAATTGGAGAAACGACAAAAATGACGAGGATCATTCATGGCAGGTGGAAGTTCGCTGTTCTGATTTGCATCATGCTATCCATTACCTCATCGCTCATGGCGCAACAGCACGGCCAATATCAGCCTGGCCAATACGGCTTGAACGCCGGCATCATGCCCGATCCTGGATTCACCTACGCGGACTACAACCTCAACTACAATGCCCACCAGCTGAATCTTGAAAACGGCACTCCGGTTAAGGCGACGGGCACGTATAACATCTGGGCAGTGGAGAACATCTTCTTTTATGTTCCCAAGTTCAAGATTCTCGGAGCGAAGTTCGCGCCGTTTGTCGCTTTTCCCACGATAGCCACAGGCTCGCTCGTGCTACCGTTCCTGGGGAATGGCACGACTCTTGGATCGGGGGGCTTCGCTCTTGCGGATACGTGGTTTCAACTGGCAAATCTAGCATGGCACGCTCCGCGGGCGGACTGGTGGGCGGGATATGCCTTTATGGCGCCCACCGGCCGCTACACGCCGGGCGCCACAAGTAATGTCGGTTCCGGTTACTGGGGCAACGACTTCACCGCCGGTTCTACCTTTTACATCACCAAGGACCAGGGCACCACGGCAAACATCATGGGCAATTGGGAGATCCACGGATCAAAGACCACCCGGTCCGGGGACATCAGCACGATGTTCGGGACGTTGCCCATCAACGTCCAGCTGACACCCGGGGCGGCTTGGAGCGATGAGTGGGGACTAGGTCAAGCAATTCCACTCAACAAGCCGTTTTTGAAGACAAAGAACATAACCAAGGTGGCCCAGATCGGGATTATCGGGTACGACCAGGCGCAGATGTCGCGCAACAGAAGCGACAACACAATCGTGGATGCCTTTGAACGGCTGGTCCCCTTCTATTACATGCATGCCGCCGGTGGGCAGGTCAACTATATCGATCTTAAGCATGATTGGAATGTATTCTTCAAATACGAAAAGGAATACAAGGCGTTGGCCACCACGAAGGGCACCACCATCGTCTTTGGGGTCGTGTACACCTTCCGCATTCCGAAACCCGCACCAGGGGCTCCGGTGACGCCGTAGCCGGCAACGCAGAAGATGCGTGAGTTGATTGCTCCGAATTCATTATTCGCTCCTCCTGTTCAGTTTGTAATCAGCTGCCCTATTTCACCTCCGCAAGATCTCCGGCCTCCAACTTTTATTGTTCGCAGCTTCAGCCGGGCCCAATACCGAGCTTGTCGGCGGGGGTTGTGTAAATTCCGACGTCTGTTTCGCCAGCGCCCAGGAATGAAGCCTCATTTCTTGTATGGATTGAAGTCCAGTAGTGCGCCGAAAGGCACGCTGTCCTTCTTCAGGGATATTTGCAGTTCCCTTGTCTTGGGCCCGAACACCTTGTACAGCACCCATGAGTGCGCTAGCTCATAGTTGTACGGTAGAACGCGCGAGGCTCAGCAAGTTCCCGTACATGGAACTAGCAGTTTTGCCAGTTCTCGCAGGCGGCACGATGCTCATACACTGCACTCGTCCGCATTTAGCGCGTGATGCAGGCGCTGCCATGACCGGGATCAGCCGCGATATAGAATATCCTGCCGAAACCGTTCTTCCCTTTCGTCTCAGCAGCAGCTTGAATCTGGGTCCTGGTGCAGCGGAAGCTGCTCAGCCATAGACGCGTCCTTGTAAGCGATCAAAGGGGACCGGTGTGCCTTCGCTCGGGAAAAAAGAGAGGTTGTCCTTCGTCATGTTCTAACCTCGGTTTACCCGGCCACTGCGATCACCTGTGACGGATTGGGGTGCTTAGCAAATGGAGAGCTTTTAGTGATCATAGAAAAAGCACTGACGAAAACCCAGGAGTTCACTGTACTGACGCTAGCCGGGATGCTCGTCGTGGTAATGGTTCTTTCGACGATTCATCTGGGTGTACTGATCTGGGCTGAGATTTTGAAACCTCCACGGTTCCTGATCCCAGTCCAGGGATTGCTCGGAATCTTTGGGTACTTCCTGCTGGTATTGATCGGCGTAGAGCTGATAGAGACCCTGAAAGCATACGTGAGGGAAGATGTCATTCATGTTCGTGTTGTTCTGGAAGTGGCACTGATCGCGATGGCGCGAAAGGTAATTATTGAAGAGCCAAATGACGTACCCAGTTTAACGTTGTTCGGAATTTCGGCCCTAATCCTTGCGTTAGGCATAGCCTCTTACTTTGAGCGGCAGTCGAAGCATGAACCACACGACAAACAAATAGCGAAAGACGGATGAATCGCCTTCGAGCACGTGAACGGCACTCGCGCGTCAAATTCCGGAGGGGCAAAGAGAAAGCGCTGTTTGCGTTGCTGTTCAAGGGCCAGCGAGTACTGGTCGAATTCCGCGAGGTTTCCGACAATCGTGAAGTCAGACAAGGACGGCTGTCTAAAGTCACTCATTTGTAGAACGACGCAAAATGCCCTAGGGACAGTGGACTCAAATTTCCGTTAAGTGTATTGTTTCGGAGCAATGCCAAACCTTCTCAGCGCACGGAGTCAACCAATGAACGTTTTATCTGCTCTGACTCGCCGTACATTGCCGTTAATTGCGGCCGCTCTCATCTTCAGCGTTGCTGTTCCAGCAATGATTGCCCAGAACCCGTCCCCTACCTGGGGCCAAGACGACGCACTAAGCATCGCCAAGGAGGTGCAGAAGAGGCTCGGCAGCCTCACCAATTACGGCGTTTTCGACTGGATCACCTTCGGTTTCCATGGCAAAACCGTGGTTCTGAAAGGCTTCGCCTCGCGTCCGACTCTCAAGAGCGGCGCAGCCAACGTTCTCAAGGGCATACCAGGAGTCGAGTCGGTCGACAACCAGATCGAAGTCCTCCCGAATTCTCCTAACGACGACCGAATCCGCGCCGCGGTCTATAACCGCATCTATACCCAGCCAGCCCTGCGGAAATATAACGCCAACCAGGGCAGCCTTGCGCAGGCGATGGGACCCGGGGGCCGCAGCGTCGCATTGATGGCCGGCGGCATCACAAATGACCCTCCTCGGGGCTTTCATTCCATCAGCATCATTGTGAAAGGTGGAAACGTTGCCCTCTACGGGGTCGTCAACAACGACGGCGATAAGGCCATTGCCGGCATCCAGGCCAACTCCACTCCCGGGGTGTTCAGCGTCGACAACGACCTCATCGTTGCGGGTGCTGCCCGCAAGGCCGAATAGACGACTCATCAGGGATCGACGGGACCGCGGTTCTGTAGGTGGGTGACGATGCGGCGAATAGTCAGCGTCATTGCGGTTCTGTGCAGTTGCCTCTTGGCTGTCCCGGCTAAGGCGCAGCAACAACAGGAGCCCGAAGATCCCGAAAATGAGAAGCAGGTAGGGCTCTGGCTCGATCAGGGAATTTCCGCCGGCCTTTCGGAGACTAAGTCTCTAGAGGTCGAATTCTACGAGCGGTTCGACGAGGGAGCGTCCAACCTGTTCGAGTATTTCGTTCAAAGCGGCGTTGCGTTTCGTCTGCGGCCCTGGTTCACCTTAATACCGCTTTATCGCTACCAGCGCTTTCCTGGAAATCCCACAATTGCTTACGAAAACCGATTGCTACTCAATCTCACCTTGAGCACATCCCGCGGTTCGTGGCGGCCGATCCTCCGCACGCTCATCGAGGGACGGTTTCCCGATGACCGATTTGCTTCAGGACGTCTTCGATTTCGCCCCGGCATCGACTATACCTTGCCGATTCGCATGGCGCGGCGTCCGGTGCTGGTCGTGAACAATGAGTTCTTCATCGTTCCCGGAAGCAACCCCTTCGCCAACGGCGGCAGCAGCTACACCCAGAACCGCTTCCAGGTGGGAGTACGACTGCCCATCGCGGATTCATTTTCTGTTCGTCCCTATTACCTATTACAGTCGGTTAACCTGCCCAGTGGCTGGGACACAAACGAAATTGTTGGTATCTCGCTGGCCTTTAAGGTCACACGCAAAAGCAAGTGACGCATTGCCGTTAACGGCTATGGCTTGCGTAATTCTGAGCTGCTCCGCCGAATACTAGTAGAACTGGCAGTGCCGCACGGAAATCATCTGAGCCTCTCGGCATAGCTCCTGACAGACCAAAAAAATGAGGTGAGTATACTGACCGCCATGCCCATCTTCGTCTTTACCGCTTTGTTTATCGTCGGCCTCTTGATGGCCTGCATCGAGTTCGGCCGCCGCATCCGGCTGCGCAGACGTGAGGAGAAGTGGAGCTCGGGTCTCGGGGTGATCGACGGCGCTGTTTTTGGGCTCATGGCCCTGCTTCTCGGTTTTTCATTTTCCGGCGCCGTGTCCCGCTTCGACGCCCGCCGCGAGCTCATCGTGCAGGAGACCGACGCCATCGACACGGCATGGCTGCGGGTAGATCTGCTGCCTGAGGCAGCCCAGCCGCAGATCCGCAACGACTTTCGCGCCTACCTCGATGCGCGCTTAGGCTTTTACAAGAACCTGGGCCTCGACCGCGCGAAAGCATTGGACGAACTGGCTCTTTCAGAGAAACTGCAGACGAAGATCTGGACAGAATCGATCGCCGCCACGAAACAAGCTTCCTCGCCTGCCGTCCTGACGCTGGTCGTCGGCTCTCTCAACGAGATGTTTGATATCACGACAGCGCGCACCGTTGCGCTGCAGACACATCCCCCGTTGCCCATGTACATAACACTAGTATTGCTCGCGATTGCCAGCTCACTGATCGCAGGATTCGGGATGGGCGACACGGACAAACGCCCCTGGCTGCACACGTTGGTCTTTGCCGCATCGCTGGCTTTGACCGTCTACACCATCATCGATCTTGAGTTTCCGCGGCTCGGCCTTATCCGGATAGACCGCTACGACCAGGCTCTCGTGAACGTGCGCAACAGCATGAATTAAGGGCGGCTTCAGCGCGGATCGGGTACACGAGTTGCCGGAGCTATCGGTCGTAGGAAGCTTACAACCTGACAGGACATGGATATAGACCACGTGTGTGTTCCTGGCATCGAGTCCCTAGTTAGGCCAGCCGAACCAGGAGTACTGCCACGCGACGGAAAGACTCTGATAATTTCCGCCAAACCGGATGTAGGCGCCATTGTTGTAACTGACCTTCACCGATTGGTGTTGGCCGAATGGGATAGCAGCTGTGGCGCCAATGCGGGAGCTCGTTTGACGCGTAGCGGAATTCGCTAAACCATTCAAGCTGGTAACGCCGCCGAACCAGAAATTTCCGTCCAGTGAAAACCAGAGCTTTGGCTTTACATCGTAACTCAGATGGCCCTCGAAGCTTCCGATAGGGCTTTCCGTTTGTGGCTTGGGAGATGGTGGCGAATAAAACCGCGGATTGGTCGTATAGAACCACGCTCCACCGTAGGAATCGAGGAACCAATTGCGCCAACGTCTGGAGTAGCCAAGTTCGGGTTTGAAGGCCCATCGGTTGGTGCCCCAATTCACCAGCTTGGTGGGGTCATATTGGCCCGTAGGAGCCAGCACTTTCAGGCTGACGCCCAATAACGTCTTTTGCCTCCATTTCATAAACTCTTCAATTGGCATCGATGGCCCGCCCTTCAGATTCACTGATATCCGGGAAGTAAAATCCAGAAGGCCAGAGCGATAAAGTGTTCGCGGTTGGCCCGCTACGTTGCCCTGAAAGTGGCCTACCGCGTAGGGGAGGGCAGCATTCAGGTTGGCCGAGCGGCCCAAAAAATTGAACGAATGATAGTAGCCCAGGATCGGCACGCTGTAGGTTCCCGTCGCACCAGTGACCGGAGCTGCGCCATCAAGGAGGACACTCCCGTATAGAACGAGTACGTCGTGACGAGCGCATTGAAATGCAGTGGGGTGATGAGATATGCGCGGGGAGAGAGGTCTTGCGCCCAAACCGGCTTCAAGGAAGAAGCGGCAATCGCCACCGAACACACGAGCAGCAGGGCTTGAAGCGGTCTCATAGTTGCCTTTGCGGCTTTGACCGAGAACATGAGACCCGCTTCCAGCCGCATTTTCAGGAGCCGGAAGGCGAACCATCTGGCTACCTGGATCGCCTGTAATGTTGGAGCTCGCCTCTAACTCCGTATCGAATTGGACACAAAGGTGTGGCCCTTCAGCGCCTCTTGAATCGCAAAGACCAGGTCAGTCGACAGACGGCGCTTGGTGACGTAGCCCGTGGCGCCGGCCGAGAATGCCGCGGCAATAAAGTCCCGGTCTTCATGAATGGTTAAGAAGATGATCTTGACTCGGGAATTCGTCTTCTGGATACGTCTTGCAGCCTGGAGCCCGTTAAGGACAGGCATCGAAATATCGGTCACAAAAACGTCAGGATTCAACGCTAAAACGGCACTCACCGCTTGATTGCCATTCTCCGCCGCCTCAATGATGTCGAACTCATCACCGAGTATTACGCGAATTTTTGCGATCACCTCGCGATGATCATCGGCAAGCACCACTCGAATCTTATCCACTGTGATCCCTTCGGTGGTTAGCGCAGCAAACATTACCTCCGATTATTTCCTCTCCGTGAATACCTGCCTACTGTCACCTGCGACAGTCCCCCTTTGCAACGGCCGAGGGTGCCCTCTCAGGCCGAGATCATTCCATGCCTCATGGCGTATTTAACCAGGTCTGAATTGGTCGTGATGCCCAATTCCTCCATGATCTGGTACTTGTGAAACCGTACGGTACGATGGGCGATCTCCAAAACATAGGCAATCTCCTTCATGGAACGGCCCTCCGCAAGCATTTGCAGGACTTCTCGCTGGCGACCGGTGAGCTGCTTCGGCGCTTCGGCCCTGGGATCCCGGATAAACATGTTTTCGATTGCCCGGCCAATCTGCGGGGTCACGTAGGAAACTCCTCTCACTGCGTCGTGAACGGCTTGCAATAACTCGTTGGGCCGTGAGGTTTTGAGCAGGTAGGCGGCGGCGCCGGCGCGAAAGGCTTCGGCTGCAATATAGGAATCGGTTTCCATCGTCAGGAAAATCAGCTTTATGCATGGCGTTCTTTTCTTCAACTCCCTCGCCGCGTCCAAGCCATTCAGCAAGGGCATGCCAATGTCCAGGACCACGACGTCTGGCTTGAGCTGATCGGCCGCTTTCAGCAGTGCACGGCCATCTTCAACACTGCCTACTACTTCGTAATGGGGTTCCAGCAATTTCGCGAGTCCCGCGCAGATCATCGTGTGATCATCGGCCAGCAAGATACGTGTTCGTCCCATCTCATCCTCCAGGAAAGCTCAGGCGCTTTCGGAAACCGTTGATGAAGCCTTGATTTGTGCGTCGGCCAGAGGCACACGGACCAGGATTCTTGTTCCACCGTTCTCTGCCGACTCAATGGTGAAAGTACCGTGAACCAGATGGGCTCGCTCCTGCATACTGACAAGTCCCAATCCGCTGTCCAGCTTTGCTCCCTCCACGTCGAAGCCCGCCCCGCGGTCGCTGACCTCAAGCTGGATCTCATTTTCCGAGCTCCGCAAGACCACAGAAAATTGCCTTATGCCGCTATGTTTTAGGGCGTTCTGCAATGCTTCCTGGGCGATCCGAAAAAGAGAAAGGGAAATATCGCGTGGCAAAAAGTTCGGGACGTTCTCATCGGCGAACTGGACGCTCACATCGTACTGCTGAGAGAATTCGCGACAGTAACTCCTGATGGCCGGCGCCAAACCAAGATACTCCAGCTTCGAGGAGTGGAGTTTGTGGGACAACGCCTGAACATCCACGGCGATTTCGGCACAGTGGCGCCGGATTTCCTCAAGCTTCGGCGAGCGACCTGAATTCGACCCCCGATTCGCTTGTTCAAGTTCCATGGAGAGAAGTGCTAGCCTTTGGCAGATGTCGTCGTGCAGTTCTCTGGCTATCCGACTGCGCTCTTCTTCCTGAGCTTCGATCAGTTTGCCACCGATTTTCTCCAGCGCTTCGTGGGCCAGTTTCTGGTCTGTGATGTCGGCCGCCGAACCGACAAACCCGGCAAACGAGCCGTCCTCGTTAACCCGAGGAGCCGCGATATCCAGCATCCATCGGTACACTCCATCGTGCCGCCGAAGCCGGTATTCCTTGGAATACCCTTGCTGCTGTTCAAGCCCACGTTTGTTTGCCGCTTTGACGCTCTGTAGGTCATCTGGGTGAATGAATGCCGACCATACGTCTCCAAGTCCGGTTGCCACGTTGCGACCGGTGAAGTCAATCCGCCGGTCATTCAGATACGTAACCGTGCCTTCCTTGTCGCTCATCCAGATCAGAGCGGGTGTGGTATCCGCCACCAGGCGAAATCGCTTTTCGCTTTCACGCAGACTAAGATCGGCTTTGCGGTTCCGGGCTCGTTGCCACAGCAAGCCAATGATCAACATCGCCTGAACGAGCACCAGCAAGAGGACAACACCAATATATTTCCTGTAGCGTTCCCAGGTTGTTGGCCGGCGATAGGAGATAATCGCGCCCGGCGGGAGCGCAGATTCCGGAATATTCCAGCGCTGAAGCTGGCGCCAGTCCACGTGAACGAGCGCCGGCGGACCGTGCACGACGGGAATGTTCTCTGGAATTTCTCCCGATAGGATCCGCGCCGCCAACTCGCCTGCGTCAATTTCCTGTTCCACGGGGTTAGGGTACGATCCGCCAATCACTCCACGACCCAGACACCGATTGACGAAGCAATAAGTCGGGAACCGCTGAGCGATGGTGGAGACGATTTCATTGGTCCCAATCACAGGCTGGGCCTCCTCCTCGGGTATCGCCTGGAAGAAGACAGCGGTATGAGAAGGCAACGCCGAGACTTGCTTTAGCAGTTGATCCGGCGGCAGCCCCATGAGGTCGACCACGGCCAACCTGGGTTGGTGCTGCCGGAGGTCCTGATCAATGAGTGCCCCCCAGTAGCGATCTGTTTCCGCGGTTCCAACGACTACAGCAGCATTCTTCGTATCAGGGTGCAAGCGGAGGGCCAAATCGATCGTGCCCTGAAGATCGACGTCCATTGTGATTCCGGTCACACCTGGCGACAGCTTCTGGCCTTCAAGTCTCTTCGGAGGAACAGACGAGAAGACTATGGGCGCGCCAGGAAATAGCTCCTGGCGATGATCCACGGCGAACCGGAGTGCCGGGTAGAAGTCGGCAATGACAAGATCAATCTTCTTGCCGCCATAGACGCCAGCCAGCGACTCGATCACCCCCTTTTCGTAACCAGGGGCATCGAAGCGCGCCGATCCTAGGTATTCAACGTGAAAGTCCACAGGCATGCCCACGCGAGATCGCGTTGTTGACTCCAGAATCTCCAGCTCGTCCTGAACCTTGCGGTCGGTAAAGCTGTACAAAACCAGGACCGTCTTGGGAGGAGGCGACGTATCAGCAGCAAAGTCGAGATGGGCGGACGCCGCGAGGAAGAAAGCGCAAAGCAGCAAAGACCAACGCCTCACCAGGTACTTCGTGCCTGGCAGGTCGCAGTATTGACTGGCGCCCCCGACTACGGTCGCTTTCTCTCGCATAAGCCACTCGATGGGAAGACCCGACCGCCGGGCCGGTCATCGTTGCCCGGGAAAGCTCCTGATGCAGTTCCAAGCGTAATCCGCCGATTCAAACTCGGCACCTAGCATTAATAGCAGTCGACCAGGGGAAAATATCGGGGCCGGACTGCTCGATTGCATACCAGTTGACAACTCCGGATCCAAGTGGCGAGGATAGCCCTTTACCGATGGTCCAGCGTTTGCGATTGCCGCAGGCTGTTAGATCATCGGCTGCTGTATGGTATTGGTCAGTTGATTGACGGGCCGGGAGGGTGATCCGCATGGCGCGACACTGTCACAATAGACAGTATTCCCTTCAGCCAACAAACCTTATGCTGTTGGTATTACACAGAGTGCACTCACAGCCGGGCCAACCTTAGTTAGCTCGTACTTCGAGCGAAACCCATGGCATCACGGCGGTTGGCCCGCATTCTTCTATGGAGGAGCAGGAATGAAGAAACAAAGGGCAGCTTGGATCACGGTTGTGGTGTTGCTGGTTTGTGCTGCTGGTGCCCGGGCCCAAACCGGCCAGCAAACCGGCACATCGCCGGGTTCAGATTCGCAAAATATCCAGGCATACATTGCTCTCCTGCGCTCGGATGTCCGGCAGCAGAAAGCCGAGATGATGGGGGAGGTGATGCAGTTGAGCGCCGCCGACGCCGCTAAGTTCTGGCCTATCTATGAACAGTACGACGAAGAATTGGCCAAACTGAATGACCAAAGGGTGGCCAACATTCAAGAGTATGCGAGTAGCTACGATCAGATGACGGATGACAAGGCAGACGAGCTGATTCATAAAGCGATGTCTTACCGCAAACAGCGATCTGAGCTGTTGGCAAAGTACTATGAGCAGGTCAAGCAGGCATTGGGTGGAATTACGGCAGCGCGCTTTGTCCAGGTCGAGGACCAGCTACTTTTGATTATCGACCTGCAAATCGATTCTTCCTTACCGGTAGTTGGGCAAAGCTCGTAAGTTCCGAAAGAAGGAGACAAAACATGCTAAAGGGAATGATTCGAGCCGCGACACTGCTGGTAGGACTGGCAACTGCAATGACAGCTATGACCGCCGGCGCCCAAAAAAGGGTCACGGTGCCGGCAGGAACCCGGATCCTGATTCGAACGGTTGATCCGATAGATTCCAGCAAACAGAAGGCAGGGTACCGGTTCACGGCCAGCCTGGAGACAAATCTGCAGGCTGACAATGTGGTGGTGGCGCGAAGAGGCACCCCTGTCTATGGCGTACTTGCGACGGCGTCATCCGCCGGAAAAATGAAAGGCAGTTCCGAACTAGGACTTGAGTTGACTGAAATCGCGATCAACGGTACTTCCTATCCGCTGATGACCAGCACCTACGAGATCCAGGGAAAAGGAGAAGGCGGGAATACGACGAAAAAGGTTGTCGGTGGCGCTGGGCTGGGTGCGCTGATCGGCGGGATAGCTGGAGGGGGAAAGGGAGCTGGGATTGGTGCACTCGCCGGTGCCGGCGCGGGCACGGCTGTCGCCGCTACCAAGAAAGGACAGCAGCTCTCGATTCCCAGCGAGTCGTTGCTCGAGTTCCGGCTGGCACAGCCGGTGGATCTGCCCGTAGGAAGGTAGCCGGAGCCGGTGGTTGTCGATGACGCCCACTTCTGCCCCCTAAGCACAAGATCGGCAATCGTTTGGAAGCGACTGCCGAAAACCAAGGAAACGTAGGGCCAAGTCGCCGGCGCCCCTGTCATAAGTGACAGTAGTCAGACGTTCGCGCGAAGAGAACAATCCCATTAACCGCCTACTGAAGGCACTCCAGCGATGAGCCAATTGAGCGCCGGTGAGACGGCTCCCGCTCCTTTACCTCCGAACTCGCCAGCCGGGGCGTGTTCCGAGATTCGCTCGACCGGCAGTTGCAGGGCCCTCCGCCGAAAGTTTTCCTCGTCCGGTGGTTTTGAAAACCACAAATTGACACGCGTGAAAACCGCTGAGCCAACTCAGCCAAGAGGAAGAGGTACAGAATGATTCAAGATCCGGAAACAGCCCGATTGGAAGAGGCACGCGTCGCCAAGACACCGTGGAGGAAGTGGGGACCTTACCTAAGCGAGCGACAGTGGGGAACAGTGCGTGAAGACTACAGCCAGGACGGGAATGCCTGGGATTACTTCACCCATGACATGGCTCGATCGCGCGCATATCACTGGGGTGAAGATGGCTTGGCGGGCATCAGCGACGACAACCAGTTGCTGTGCTTTAGCTTGGCCCTGTGGAATGGCAAAGACCCGATCCTCAAAGAACGTGCGTTCGGCCTGACTAATAGCGAGGCCAACCACGGCGAAGATCTTAAAGAATACTATTTCTACCTCGACAGCACCCCCACGCACTCGTACATGAAGTACCTGTACAAGTATCCTCAGGCGGCGTTTCCTTATCTCGATCTGATCCAGACGAACAGAGGCCGCAATCGCCTGGACATGGAGTACGAGCTACTGGATACAGGGATTTTCACCGGCGATCGCTACTTCGATGTCTTCGTGGAATATGCCAAGCAGGGTCCAGAGGACATGCTGATCCAGATCAGCGTGGTGAATCGCGGCCCCGACGCGGCCGAGATACAAGTGCTGCCAACTCTGTTGTTTCGCAATACGTGGACATGGTGGCCAGGGACCCCCAAGCCCACCTTGAAGCAACTTCGGGGCGGCCAGAAAGGCAGTCAGGCCATTGCCGCATCTCATGCGGAGCTGGGTGAACGGTATCTGTATTGTGAGGGGGATGTCCCGCTCCTATTTACAGAAAATGAGACGAACAATCAACGGATCTTCGGCAGCCCGAACGTCTCTGCTTACGTCAAAGACGGGATCAACAACTACGTGGTTGAGGGCAATGAACACGGAGTGAATCCCCAGAAAACGGGGACCAAAACTTCTGCACAATACAAGTTGAATGTGGGTGCAGGAAAGACCGCCACCATCCGTCTGCGCCTCAGCGATAAAGCGCCAGCCGCAATGGGCGAGCCGTTCATGGGCTTTGCCACGACCATGAAGATGCGCCAGGGCGAGGCAGACGAGTTCTATCGCAAGGTCACCCCGGCCCATCTCAGCGAAGATGAGGCAAGTGTCATGCGCCAAGCCATGGCCGGTATGCTCTGGTCGAAGCAATTCTTCTTCTTTGACCTGGACAAATGGCTCTCGGAGCATGGTGATGACCCCATGAAGGGGAGCAAGCGCATCACGCGGAACAGCGACTGGTTCCATATGTTGAATCAGCACGTCATTTCCATGCCCGACAAGTGGGAGTATCCGTGGTACGCGGCGTGGGATTTGGCTTTCCACACCATTGCCCTGACAACGGTTGACACGGACTTCGCTAAAGAACAGCTCGACTTGATGCTGCAAGAGTTCTTCCTGCATCCGACGGGTCAAATCCCGGCGTATGAATGGAACTTCAGCGACGTGAATCCTCCGGTGCATGCCTGGGCCACCATTTTCCTCTACCGGACGGAACAGGGTGCTACGGGGAAGGGTGATATTGATTTCCTCAAGCGCTCGTTTTCCAAGCTGATGCTGAACTTCAGTTGGTGGGTGAACCGCAAAGACCGCTTTGGCAACAACCTCTTTGAAGGCGGTTTCCTGGGGCTGGATAACATCGGCGTCTTCGACCGCAGCGCGGCACTGCCCACTGGCGGCCATCTCGAGCAAGCAGATGGCACGGCGTGGGTTACCCTGTTCTGCCAGAACATGTTAGAGATCGCCGTGGAGTTGGCGTCTTACGACCCCTTCTACGAAGACATGGCGGTGAAGTTTGCGGATCACCTTCTTTGGATCGCTCGTGCCATGAATCAGACCGGGCCTGAGGGCATGTGGGACGAGGAGGATGGTTTCTACTACGACGTGCTTCGCCACCCCGACGGTACTTCCCAGCGGCTCAAAGTTCGCTCCATGGTGGGACTGCTTCCCTTGTGTGCGACCACGGTGGTCGAACCATGGCAGCGCGAGAGGGTACCGGGACTGTCGAAGATCATGGCTGAACGTCTACGGCGTATGCCCGAGCTGCGTGAAAGTATTCATCCCACCGGACCCGGTCATTTCGGGTATGGGGAGCGCGGCATCGCTGCGCTGGTGAACCCCGACCGGTTGCGCCGGATTTTGACCCGCATGCTCGACGAGGAGGAGTTCCTGGGCCCCCACGGTATTCGGGCACTTTCCAAATATCACGACAAGCATCCGTTTGTCGTCTATGTGAATGGACAGGAATATCGGGTGAATTATCTCCCGGCGGAGTCGGATACTGGCATGTTCGGCGGCAACTCCAATTGGCGCGGGCCGATTTGGATGCCGGTGAATGCAGTGCTGATCCGTGCTCTGCTTTCCTTCTATCTGTATTACGGAGACAACTTCAAGATAGAGTGCCCCACCGGCTCGGGCAAGTTGATGAACCTGTTCGAGGTAGCCCGGGAGATTGCCCACCGTCTGTCCAGCATTTTCCTGCGGGACAAATCCGGCCGTCGCCCGGTTTACGGTGGTACGGAGAAATTCCAGACTGATCCCCAATGGAAGGACTACATCCTGTTCTTCGAGTACTTCCACGGTGACAATGGTGCCGGTCTCGGGGCCAGCCATCAGACCGGATGGACCGGCCTGGTGGGAAAATTGATCGAGTTGTTCGGCCGCATTGATGGAAAGAAGTTCCTGGAGGGCGGCAGAGAAAGCGGCTTTGCGAAGGAACCAATCGCAGAGGTAGAAGTTGTGCCCACTGCAAAACTGAAAGTTATCGAGGAGTACACCCCCCGATGAGGAAGAGAAGGCTTTCGGGTGACCGGCCATGTCCTTGCTGAGAGAGAACGGAAGGGGTGTAGGCCGGTTGCTCAAGCTGGCCTATACCCTTAGCTTTGCTTTTGCCGTGCTCTTATTCGCGGGCTCGGCTATATCTTCGCCTGCCCAACTTCCAAAGGTTCCGACACCGGAACCCAAAGCAGTACCTGCGGCACCGCTAGATCCGCTCGGACGTCAAACGCCTCGCAGTTCACTGTTAAACCTAATGAAATACGAAGCAACCGGCGACTATACAACCGCCGCGCGTTTCGTGCAGCTCCCTCCGGGTGAGAACGTGGTCGAGCTCACCAAGGAATTTCGGATGCTAAACCCAAACTTCCAGGGCAGCATCAACTTGGTCAGCGACGATCCGAACGGATCAGTGGAAGCGGGGCTTCCGGTTGGCCAGGAACGTGTTGGCGTCTTGAAAGTGGGTGGCACGACCGCAGACGTCATTATGGTGCGCGTTGACGATCCTGTCGGCGGCAAGATATGGCTGGTTTCGCGAGCGACGCTGGCGAGTATCCCCAAGCTGTACGCGCTGCAGGAGAGCGAAAAGCCGACGGAAGCCAGTCGAATCAGGCTTGCTCTGCTAAGCGGTCCCGTAATACTGGGGATGTCGTCTACGCAATGGCTCTGCTGGTTGCTCTCAATCCCGCTTGCGTGGTTACTAGCCTGGTTGTCGACTTTTCTGCTGAGCGCGCCGAGGCGAGCCTGGTGCAAGCTCCGCAAAGTTCCTTTCAAGACAGTCTGGGATACGCCCGTTGGCATGCCGCTTAGGTGCATGATCGCAATCCTGCTGCACGGCTTGTTCGTGTATCTGTTGCAGCCACCGCTTTTGTATCGCGTCTACTATGTTCGTCTCCTGGCAGCCATCCTGGCGGCGTGTTTCGGCTGGCTCGCGAGCAGGCTCTCTGACCAGGGCTTCGACCGAGTGTTAAACCGAACGCGAACCCACCACCAGGCCGGGGAGTCGATGCTCATCCTGATGCAGAGACTTAACCGCGTCGGGATATTGATCATCGCCTTGGTCGCTGCGCTTGCATTACTTGGATTGAATGTGACTACAGCGCTCGCCGGACTCGGTATTGGAGGTCTGGCGGTAGCCTTGGCAGCACAAAAAACACTGGAAAACCTGATCGGCGGAATCTCGTTGCTGATGGACAGAGCAATACAGGTTGGTGATTTTTGCAAGATTGGCGATCGAGTTGGTACTGTTGCCGATATCGGGCTACGCTCTCTGAAGCTCCGAACCCTCGACCAGAATCTGCTGGTTGTTCCTAACGGCGTGCTGGCACAAATGCAGTTTGAAAACATGAAGAACCGGCCCAAATTGCTTCTACAACAAACCTTCTCGCTGCGGATCGAAACGCAGGTTGAACAATTGCGGTTCGTACTGGCCGGCGTGCAGAAGATGCTGGACGAGGACACCGCGGTCGAATCCGGAAGCTCACGATTACGGGTAACCAATTTCGCCGGTGCTGCTTTCGAATTGGAGTTGTTCGCGTTTGTCAAGACCGGCGACTTTCGTGAGTTCACCGGCATTCGGCAGGAGATCATCCTGAAGATAGCTGGAATCGTTGAATCTGCCGGCACTCGGTTTGCAGCGCCCACACGACTAACGTACCAATCCCAAGACCCTGGCATTGACACGGATAAGGCAAGCGATATCGCCGGGCGAGGAACCGAACCACGGGCTGACAACGCCTTCCGATTTCCAGGCGAAGTGCAAACCGCATCCACGTGATGATGGAGCCCGCTAGCGACGAGGGTGGACTCAAGGGCATCCTTCGAGGGAAAACGAAGAATGAATATCCCGGTTGCGGCATTTCTACGAGAGCGGAAGCCACGATTCTTTGAGGGACTTGGTACGGCTGACATCAGAACAATTCTGGCCGCCGGAACTCAGCAGCGCTTTTCAGCAAATTCAGTGATCCACAACCAGGGATACCTCGCCGGGCATCTATTTATGCTCTTGACCGGGCGTGTCCGACGTTTCTTCCTGACCGAAGATGGTCAGAAAATTGTGCTTCTTCGGGTGCCCCCGGGAGAGATCTTCGGCGAAGCCACAGTCCTGGCTACCCCCGCAGAATATCTGGTTAGTAGCGAAGCGATCATCCATAGCAACACGCTGGTGTGGAGCCGCGGCACGATCCGTGGCTTCTGCGAGCGATATCCTAGGCTAGTAGAGAACGCCCTGTTAATCTCCTTTGATTACCTGGCAGCTTATCGGGGGGTCCACGCATCTCTGATCTGCAACTCCGCCCCGCAGCGGCTCGCTCAAGTACTAGCTAACCTCGCAGAAGGAATCGGTCAGAAAGTCGCGGGAGGCGTCGAACTCGACATCAGGAAT
The DNA here is from genome assembly GCA_963826875.1 of uncultured Acidobacteriaceae bacterium. Lineage (GTDB taxonomy): Bacteria > Acidobacteriota > Terriglobia > Terriglobales > Acidobacteriaceae > PALSA-350. The sequence goes on from CAWGYP010000021.1 coordinate 210,874, forward strand.
GAGGAATTGGCCAACGAAGCTAACATCTCTCCGTTCACTGCGAGCCGCCTGCTGAACGCATGGCAGCGCGAGGGCATTCTCGTGAAGCGCCGCGGCAAAGTCTTCCTTCGTGCCCCTGGCCGGCTGTTGCGCTACGACATTCCCCCTTCCGCTTCCTTAGTTACTTAGATAGCCTTTCCTTAACGCCCAAAACCGAAAGACCGGAACAGCGGTTTTGTTAAACAAACCCGGTGTTGGTTGCTCTGGAGCAACGACCAACGCCGCTTCTCTCTGTAATGCTTTGAAGTTATGAGCTTATCAAAGATGAAGGGATCCTCTATTGTGACTTCCAAAACGGCTGCACCGATGTACAGTTCGACCGAAATGGAGGGCCTGAAAGAGGAAACGGTTCGTTTCCCTTCCTCTTCCGGCCGGCTTTTCGACGGGTATTTCTCCTCGGCAAAGAAGTGGACCTTCGGCAAGAGAGACCTGATCGATGCCCGCGGACGGCGTTTATTCGAAACCACCGCAATGGCGTGCAGTGCGGATGCCTATCCTTTCCAGATTCCGCTGGAGGCGAGGACCGGTCCGGAGGTGCAGGCAGACGGCCACAAGATGCTGATGTTGTCTTCCTATGACTACTTGGGCCTGATTGGTGACCCGCGCATCGACTCCGCAGCCATTGAGGCGATCAAGAAGTACGGTACCGGCACCGGCGGAGCCCGCCTGCTTACGGGAACGACGGACCAGCACCAGCAGATGGAGCAGGATCTGGCAGCTTTTCGAGGAACCGAGGCGGCTACCACCTTTAGCTCCGGCTACGCAGCCAATCTTGCTGTAATCGGGGCGCTGTTCGGGCCGGGGGATCGCGTCATCATGGATGCACTTTGCCATCGCAGCCTGACCGACGCTTGCAGATTTGCGGGCGTCCAGTTGCAGCGGTTCCAACACAACGATCTGGAGTCACTGCAGCAAGAGATCGAGAACGGACCGCCGGCCAACCGCACTCTCATCATCACTGATGGCGTCTTTTCGATGGACGGCGACATCTGCCTTCTCCCAGAGATCATCGAGATCAAGAAACAATTCGGCTGCTTCCTGTTAGTAGATGACGCGCATGCTACAGGCGTGCTCGGAGCCCATGGCCGCGGCGTCGATGAACACTTCGGCATTGCAGCAAGTGAAGTTGACGTTTGGACAGGTTCGTTGGCTAAGGCAATTCCCTCCACTGGTGGATTTGTTGCAGGTTCGCAAGAGCTTGCCATCTTTTTGCAACATGCGTCCTCACCTTATATCTTTTCCGCTGCCTTGAGCCCGGCGTCGGTGGCAGCGATCCGCGAAGGATTGTCTATTCTCGCGCTGGAGCCTGAGCGTGTGGCAAGAATCGAGCAGAACGCCAGTTTCCTACGTTGCGGCCTGCAGAACTTGGGCTATGACACCGGCCTCTCCGAGACGGCGGTGATACCCGTTATTCTGAAGGATGAAGTGACCACTGCGCTCTTCGCCAGACGACTCCGCGATCACGGGGTGCTCGCCGCTCCTGTCCTCTTTCCAGCGGTTCCGCAAGGGTCGGCAAGGCTGCGCCTCTGCGTGACAGCGGCGCACACACGCGCCCACCTCGAATTCGCACTCGAAGTGTTTAGCAAGATGGCTAACGGTTAGTGCCTGGTTGCTCGGGAGCAACGATCAAACCGCGGTCTCTCTGTACCCTCAATATGTATGAGTCTTGTTGAAGCACAGGCTCCAGGACAGGGCACCGATGGGCAGTTCGACAAAGAGGAAAGTTGTGCAAAAGAACAGTTGGTTTTCTCTTTTCCTCTGGCCGGCCTTGCGAAGGCTATTTCTCTTGGACGACAACCTGGGGTAAGAGCTCCCTGCCAGTTTGGATCCATGTAGTCGCGCAACTCTTCAAAAACTGCCACGCCTCGGCACTTCCGATTCGATCCCTTGCGGAGTCATGAGAGACCAGACCCGGATCGAAATTGCGGGGACCGGCTCAGGAGCTGACTTGAAAAACATTTTGATGAATGAAAGGCACCAGAACAAGTCGATGGACCACTTACATTGCCCTCTAGGATCGCTGCGTGAGGAGGCGCAAAGGACTGCCGCTATTGGCGTTCGCATCGCGACGGACAACCTACGACTCCGCTGGAGTGAGCGGGGGCAGAAGGCGTACGAGGAGGCGAAGAAGATTGCAAACGAGACGTTAAGCGCGTGGAACGAGCACATCCGTCGCTGCGAGATCTGCCGCGACGCAAAACCGGAGCTCGTGCGGGCCAGGACGAATTCCGGGTTTGTAACCGCCCCGACCGTGTTGCTAGTCGACGATAACCGCGCACTATTGGAGCTCCTCGTTGGAATGTTGGAGCCGACCTACAAGATTGCGGCAGCGCTGTGTAATGGCACGGCGGTCGTAGATCAAGCCGCTGCTCTCCTCCCCGACCTGATCATCCTTGATATCTCTTTAGGGGATGTAAGTGGCTTTGAAGTAGCCAGGCGACTGAAGAGGGCTGGTTGCCCAGCTAAGATCATCTTCCTGTCACTCCATGAGGACATGGATTTCGTCGGTGCTGCCTTCGGTTTGGGTGCTTCCGGCTATGTATTTAAGTCTCGCCTGACTACAGACCTTGAAAATGCCATCGCCACTGTCTTGAGCGGAGGGCAGTTCAGCTCCATCCGTTGACCTGTGGGACGAAGAGGTTTCAAGGGTTCAGAGATGACCGCAAGTCGGCCACGGTGAATGATCCCTAGTCAGTGCTTGGCGGCAGAATAATGGCCTCAGCCGTGCTGGAGCCGCACATTCCCTGTATCTCTCCGGAGATGCATGCACCCGCGGAATACTTGTAGCAGCCGGCCTTCTTGGCGGTCACGGAAATGGGACGCGTGGCGCCGCCCATGATCGCATCGTCGGAACCGAAGGCAGCAGGCGACCCAAAGTCGACGACGAAACCCGTATTCTTCTGCGTACTCTTCCACACAATGTTTGTGCCGGTCTTAACGCAGAATGTGCTATTCGCCTTCGCGTCGGGGATACTGGGCGTTGCGGAAGCGCCATCGTCGCTGCGCTTCACGTCCACAATACAGGGGCTGGAACTGGATCCACAGGTGTTGCCGGGGTTACATAGCGACTCTGGATTGGGTTCTGAGCAAGCGTACTTGTCATTCTGCGCCAGCGCTGCAACGCAGCTCAAAAGCAGCAGAAGACAGGTCACGGGTCCCGTACGAATAACGAAACTCTGCTGAGTGTTCATGCAACACCTCATTCCTTTCCGACCACAGTACCGCGGTTAGTTGACGCCCGCGCGCTCCCGCCCAGTCGATGAGGCCGGACAACCGCCACGGATTCTGTAGCAGATCCAACTGCAACTCGCCCTGTTTGTCGAGGACCAGTTGCGCCGCGGGATAGAGAGTGCCGGTGCTCTTGCTTTTATCCTGATCATTCAATTCCAGGACCCCCGCAGTCAGATTGAAGGACATAGAATTGCTGTCGGTCCATGCCTCTGCCAGGCGAATCTGGCGAGTAGTGGCAAAGACGATCTTGCGGCCGGTGGGTGTAACAAACATCCTGATGTAAGAGCAGTCGTTTCCCAGCGTGCCCGTGATCTCGAGATGTCCTACCGCCTTCATCTTCGACAGAGCATTGGTCAGCCCTTGATTTTGTCCCTTCTCGTACGCCTGTATCAGGATCTGCTTGTCCGCCGGAGTCGAAAACTCATAGATGTTCAAGGTCACGCCAATGGTCTGGCCCATTTGGGTCCCCGTTCCGAACGACTGAGCGTCGATCGTCTCATACTTGTCCCGGGCAAAACCCGGCCGGCTGACCGCTGCGAGACTCAGCAGCACAATGCTGTTAACCACGAATCTAGAATAGTGTCGTATTTGCACGCCGCTCTCCCTCCACCATCATTTCTTGCACTGCCTACCAACCCATTTAGTCTCAACGGCACCAACTGAAACCGAGCTGGAACCGGTAATTCAATTTGGCCAGTTGCGATAGTTCACTACGGCGGCTGACCCTCCACAACTGTCATTTGCGACAGGTACAATCTCGAGAGCTGCATCAGGGAAATCAAAGGCGCTAGCCTAAAGCCGATGCACCGCCACGCTACCTTCCCTTCGAAAGATGCACTCCGGTCATTGTCAAGACGTTTGGACTGGTCCGAACCAGACTTCAGATGCTTTCGGTACGCGGCTGAAGCTTTCAGGCACGAGCAGCAGCATTTCTAACCGACCTGTCGCTAGTGACAGGTACGCAGGCGCAAGTGACTTTGATAGCTTAAACCCCTGATCGCAAGCCACCGGCTTGGATTTAAACCGATCCCTACGCCCGTTGGTCCCTACGGACCCGCCGGGACCTTTTATTAACTTGGCTAATGGAGCTGGCGGGGCCTTAGACTTGACACCACCAATAACTACGCGACCTTGCAGTTGTAATTATCAACATCTTTCGCCATCACAGCGATAGGTCAAACGTCCAGGGAGACATCACGTGATGGTTCGAGGCGAACTGAGCTTGACTAACATAAACAAATGATAAAGAGGACTCTATGAAATCACCGAGTGGCAGCTTCCGTCCTGTGGGGACGCAAAGAGTATGCGTTGTCCTGCTTACCGTTATCTCGCTAGCCTCCGCTGCCTTTGCGCAAACCTTCAGTGCCGGCGACAAGGCAAAAGTTAAGGGAACGATTACGTCCAGAAAGGGAGACCTAGTAAAGATTCAAGATGAGAAGACCGGGTCGCCGGTAGTGGTCAAGATCACTGACGATACGAAAATTATCCGCGACAAATCCAAGGTAGCGTTCAAGCGTCACGAAGACATGGATGTAACAGCCATGGTGCCTGGCTTGACTATCAAAGCGGAAGGTGTAGGCAACGCAAGCAATCAGCTGGAAGCGAGCAAGATCACCTTCTCGCCAGATGCGTTCGCGATCGAGGTAGCGCAGCAACAGGAGATCACGGCCAACAAGTCAGCGGCCGCCGGCGCACAGACTACAGCCAACCAGGGGGTTGCTGCGGCAGGTACCGCGCAGTCCTCCGCAAATCAGGCGCAGACAACTGCCGACGCAGCGGGTACGGTGGCGACAGCGGCCGGGTCCCTTGCGATGATGAATGCAGGTGCAGTTGAGATGGTTAACAAGCGGGTCTCCGATCTCGACGACTACCAGACAGTTGCCGAGGCTGTCATCTACTATCCCACTGGTAAATACGCCTTGGATGACGCAGCGAAGGCCGACCTCGACAAGCTTGTCGCTCTCACGTCGTCTACCGATGGTTACTTGATCGAGATCGCAGGGTATGCGTCCAAAACTGGAACGAAAGAGGTAAACCAACAGCTCAGCGAGGATCGTGCTTCCGCAGTGGCCAATTATCTTCGTAACAATGGGAATATTCCGATGAGGCGGATCGTTGCACCAGCAGGTTACGGCGCCACTCATCCTGACGCTGAAAATACGGACCCGCAGGGCCGCGAGCTGAATCGGCGTGTGGATGTCAAGCTCATCGTCAACAAGGGGCTCTCATCGTGAACAAGGGGCTACAGGGAACCATGTAGTTGAATTGCCTTGCGACCATTCACGTCAGCGACGTTTACCAGGGTGTGCGTTGTACGGAACATATCAGCCCACGGGCAACGCGCACCTTGCTTTACTCTCCATCGAATGATTCGCGGGTCTCACCTACAAGGGGTTCAGGGATTTAGCCAGCGCCTCTTTGAACCATCCAAGCATCGAAGGGCAAGCCTGAGATACTCTTCAATCGGTATGGAACAACGGACTATTTGGAGGGTGTTGAAACCTCCACCGGCGATTCTATAGACATAATGGGCGGTGCTGCAGAGAAACTCGCGGCCAAGAAGGACACTGCGCAACCGCATACCGTGCCGACTGCCTAATTGCCACCATTGAATTCGGGACCGGGGGTTCGCAGGTTCCCCTTAGACGATATGATTACAGAGTCCGTCTCGCGATGCTCGGTGATACGTGTATTACCCGGCCTCTTCGGTCGATCCCTTTTGCGTGGGCCACATCGCCAGCAACGATAGATCATCATTCAAACGGTTCGAGACTGCGAAGAGGTAGAACTCGAAAACGCCATTCTTTGCAATCTCGATCGACTCGATCACGGCGGCGCCGTCGAAGTGGTACTGGCTCAGGAAGAAGTCGACCTCCACTGCGCTGGGTCGAGGACCAGATGCCCAGGTCTCTGGCGTTCGACTGGCATCACTAGTCACTTCTTTCAATCGAGCAAGCAGCTTGTTCAAATCGTTCGGTATGTCCATGGCCCGTCCTCTTGAGCACTTCAATGCTTAAGACTCTAGCATTTAGATGTCCAGACGAGTAGCACGGCACGTGCCAAATTGCGCCACAATCGAGCTCCTAGCGCCATAATCGCCAACATTACTATTGGGGTATCGGTCGGAAAACCGCCTTCGCAACCGCTCCGAAAACCCCAAAAGTATGAATTAATCTGCTTTTACCCAGGACCGCCATGAGGCAATCTCAGCGGCCTGGGTACGCCTCAGTGGCTCTTAAGGTTCAACGCGAACCCAGTTATGAACTGGAAAGAGTTTTTCTTGTATCCGATTTGGGGATTATTCAAGAAGTTATCGATCGTAGATACCGAAAAGGCGAGCTTCTTGTAAACAGGCAACCTTACCGAACTGGTGCCGGAGGCGGAGAAGGCGCTCGCATTGTTCCATGCGACGTCCGCCAGAACCTTTTCATTAAACTGGAGCTTGCCCCATTTCCGCGTGTAATCTTCGGTCAGTGTCGATGCGATCAGGTGGAGTTCGAGTGCTTCCACGTCAACGCTTGGATTTGCCTGGAATTGTTGATTTTCGTAGTGCAGATCGGCCGTGATATCAAGCTCACCCTCCTTCTTCTTGAACAGAGTCGCCCCGATACCGCCGCCGTATTTCTGCTGGAGTACAAGGCCCTGGGCATAATTGTGATCGAGAGAAAACACCTGCAGATAGTAGCCACGCGGGCTAAAGTATTCGTCTCGTTCGCCGCCTAGGTGGAAGATATTGGTAATCGTCGTTTCGGTGCCAGGCTGCGTCGTCTTTCCTGCACTCAGCGTGAAGTCTATCGTCGAGCGGAGCTTCGGGTCCAGCCAACTCACCGTGGGAATAGACCGTTTGAGTGCTGTGTCTACCTGGTAGAGCGAGGTGTTTTGGGTTGAAAAGATCATCGAGGTACCGGTGGTGATGTGCCCATCCCAGCCTGACCTAAAGCCTATCTTCTTGTTGATCTCTTTCTGATACATAGCATCGTCGACGACCGCCGCGATTTTAGAGGTTGCTATCTCCTTTGCGGCGGCGGCCACCTTGGTGGCGCCCGGCTTCGCTTCGGGGCCTGGTGGTGCTGCACTGATCTCGGGTTTGGCCGCGGATATAGGAGAGACTACGATTCCCTTTTCGCCAATCTTTATCGATCCCTGAGGCACTATCGCACTGTTTCTCGCGTCTTTTACATCCTTGGGGACGACGGCGAAGTCACGCTTGGACTTAAGTTCTTTGACGTTCTCCCACTTTACGGTTACTTCGCCGGCCAGGTCGCTCTTGAACTTGATCTCAGTTCCGGTGGAGTCGAGCAGTTGCCCGGTCAGCTTGTCGTCGTTCTTGAGGGTCAGCTCTTCCTTGGCCTCAGGCTCCTTTTTTGTTTCCGGCTCTACCGGCTTCTTGGGGGCACTTTGCGCCAGCCCTGAAACAGCCGTCAGGAGCAAGAGAGAAAGGGTCGCCGCGAGCGTCCGATGAAGACGATCTACACGAAATCGCGCAGTGGTTAGCATGGAGTGTTCTCCTCGCAGAGGACGCTAATGTGTGGGTATGTTAAAGAACCTGGTAGGAGAGCAGGACCAGCTGCCGTTCGAGGGATCCCTGGCAGCTCACGGCTTGAACAATCGTTTCGGTCCATGCATGTATTGAAGCTTCGCGCCGGAGTTGCCAGAGCAGTCGCGGATTATCGTAACAATGTGAGGATCAAAGCAACCACACGCAAGTGCAGTTTACGGCTCACCGAAAAGACACTGTAACTAGCAAAATTGGTAGCTTCAAGTCTGAATCTCTGAGGTTGACCGGGCAGAGCCTAGCCGGACTGATACATTCGCAGAAGTAAGGGTCCATCGCGGAAATAGCCACTGGCTCCCTGTCATAAGTGACAGTAGACAAACCGTCGCGCCAACAGAATGATCTAGTAAACACGAGCGAATATCAGTGGGAATGCAATTTGAAGAGGCCCGATGATTGAGCCGAGTCTGAAAATCCGGAGGGAAAGTGATACCCAAGAAGATGATGCGTTTTGCGTTAAGTGCGATGCTCCTGATGTTAGTCTGCCCCATTTGCCCCACGCAGGCTCAATCAGGGGCAACTGACGAAGGCATAGACGCCGTTGATGTGGTCACGGCCACAGCGACAGTCGAGAAAATTGACCTTGAAAAGCGCAAGGTCACTCTTCTGTTAGACGACGGCAAGAAAAAGACCTATAAGGTTGACAGCCGTGTCCAAAATCTGGCCCAGGTCAAAGTGGGGGATCACCTGGAGATGTCCTTTACGGAGGAGATTGCCATCGTGGTTGGCAACTCAAACGAAACCCCAGGCGCCGCGTCCTCTGAACAGGTCTCTGTTGCGCCCAACGGCGCCAAACCCGGCGTCGTCATGGTGGAAACCTCGGCCATGAGTGCACAAATCGTGGCTGTGGACGCACCGAATCATCGTGTGACCCTGCTCGATCCGGACGGCAAGAAGAAAACTATCAAGGTGAGCAAGAAGGTAACTAACCTCGATGGTCTGAAAGTAGGCGAGACTGTGGATATGCTCATGACTGACTCTACGGTGATCGAAATCGTCACATAACGTCCAAACCATGAGATCTATGAGAAGTTCGGATGTTCCCGTCTTAGTAGCAGTGGCTAAGTCCTTTGTTTTATCAAGATGGTCAATTTTTGCATATTTCCCGCCCCCCTAAGCTATTTAGGCCTCCGATTGATCTGGTGACTGGCCGTTTTGTGGCAACGTCCAATACCAGGCACCGGAGACGCTCTCTTTGGTGCTGAGGACGCCCAAGTCACACTTGGCGCGGCGCAAGGTGGTGATGCAGACGCCGTCGCGCCGGGCGGCGGTCTCGATGTTGTACTGGGAGCGCTTGCCTTCGAGCAGGTTCTGGCGCAGCCATTCGGCTACGAGCTTGCGCCTTGGTAAACCTGCGGCGATCGGCCGGTCAGTCAGCAGTTCCTTCGGAGTGAGCTTGCTGGGGCCGGTCCAGGAGAAACCGCCGGTGAGGTCGATGCTGTATCCCAGAGAGGGAGCGAGGGGGCCTAAGTCGGATTTCACCTGCACCAGGGCGGGCCGGGTGGGAGCATCAGCACTACTGCCGGCCAGGAACTCGGTGCGGATTGCGCTGGAGAGCTCGATGGAGGCCTGTCCGGCGCCGCGCTTGCGGAGATGGCGCACGAGGAGAATGCAGCAGCGATGTTTCTCTGCCAGACGGGCGAGGTTGTCGAATGCGAGTCCAGATTGGTTGGCACGGTGGCGATCAACGGCCCAAAGGTAGCTGTGCAAGGGGTCGATGATAAGGAGGCGGGCTTGGGTTCTCTCCAGGGCGTCTTCGAGCATGGGAGTGTCACGCAAGCTGAGTGATGTTGATTGCGTGGAGCCTGCGGAGAGGACTCCGCGCAATAGGACCAGGCGCGCGGGATCGCCATCCAGCTTTGCGAAGCGCGGGCGGACGAGTTCGGCGGCTTCGTTCCCGGCGGAGGCGTAGAGGATGTTATAGGGTTCGCGGGTATCAGCAGTGAAAGGGACTGGGTTGGACGGGACTCGTCCACGACTTAGCGCGGCAGCGATCGCCAGGGCTACCCAGGTTTTTCCGGAACCGGAATCAGCGGAGAGCATGGCTAAGGTGCCGGAGGCCAGCCTGTCTTGCCAGAGCCAGTCGACGGGGCGGTCCTCGATGTCTGAGAGGCAGACCAGGTCTGCCTGCCGATCCGTGGCGGCTGGCTTTGACGGTTGAGTGGCCATAGGGGAGTGGTTCACAGCCGGCGACAGGGTTCCGGGAAGTGGATTGAAGGGCGCGCCAGAAAAGGTAGAATCGCCAAGGCGTGGTCTAAGGAAGGACATCCAGGGTCTCCGGGAATGTAGAAGCTCCATTTGCGATGGAGCACTGTATCGATTCGATTTGTGAGGGCTGCTGTTGCATTTTTAATTCGCACGTCTTCAATTGGGTGACTGCTATCTACGACGCTATTACGGCCTGGTTTTGTGGTCCATGGGGGTTAACACAAAAAGATGTGGAAAAGCGGTATGTTAACTATAAAGATAACCATGCGTCTCCGAGTGTCGTTAGCACATAATATGTCCGGTGTTTTTAGCAAGTGAAATGTCCGCATAGCGGGCAGGCGAGGATGGAACCATGCGCGAGAGCATGGAGATCTATCCGAGGACCGCAGCGGAGCGGGCGATGAAGTTACAGGAACTGCTGTTACGAGCCACAGCTGGGAAGATCAAGTGGTGGCAGGCGGCGGAGTTGATCGGCATCAGCGAGCGGCAGATGCGACGATGGCGGAAGCGGCTTGAGGAGCAAGGTCCTAAGGGGTTACTGGACCGGCGGCGAGGTACACCGAGTCCCCGCCGCATTCCGAAGGAGCAGGCCGAAGAGGTTCTGAGCCTTTACCGAGACAAGTACTTCGATCTAAACGTGCGGCACTGTCACGAGAAGCTGCGCGAGGACCATCAGATCGGGTTGAGCTACACGTGGGTAAAGCAGGCCTTGCAGGGAACCGGTCTGGTAAAGCGTAAGGCCAAGCGAGGGGTGCACCGCAAGCGGCGAGAGCGGCGTCCTCTGCCCGGCATGCTGTTGCACATCGATGGCAGCGATCGCCGGTGGTTTCAGGATGAGCGTCGGCACGATCTGATTGTGATTCTGGACGATGCCACCAGCGAGATCTACTATGCGCAGCTGGCAGATGAGGAAACGACCGCCACGGTGATGGCCCGGCTTCGGGCGGTGATTGAGCAAAAAGGGTTGTTCTGTGCGCTGTATTCGGATCGGGGAGCTCATTTCTGGTTCACGCCGAAGAGCGGCGGCAAGGTCGATTATGAGCGTCCCACGCAGGTAGGCGGGGCCATGAAGGAACTGGGAGTACAGATGATTCCATCCTATTCTCCGCAGGCGCGGGGCCGCTCGGAACGCAACTTCTCCACCTGGCAGGGACGGCTACCTCAGGAGTTGCGACTGCGCGGGATCCGAACCCTGGACGCGGCCAACGCGTTTCTCCGTGAGCACTACATCGCCGAGTTCAACCGCCGCTTTACCGTTCCCAGCACAGCGAGGCACGGCATTTATATCTTGCCGGCACAGGAACCTGGAGATGATCTTCACGCAACGATACGAGCGCACCGTTGATCGGGATAATACCGTGAGCTTTAACAATCTGGTGATGCAGCTGGAACGTGCCGAATGGCGCCCCGCCCTGGCTGGATGCAAGGTGATCATCCATCAGCACCTGGACCAGACACTGACCCTCATGATCGCAGGACATCGTGTCGGACATTACAGCGCGGAAGGAAAATTGTTGACGCCACTGACAAAAAAACAGGTCAAGGCCGTGGAAAAGACGTTGAGAGGAAAAGTCCCAAAACAGACTTTCCCTCTCAACTTGCGAATCCCGCACACTACGCGGGATTCGCACTTTCCCACCGCCTCTACTACGGCTGACTTTTAACAAGCGGACACTTCATTTGTTCTCAAAAGCGGACATTTTCACCTGCTAACGACAACCATGCGTCTCCGAGACGGCAATGGAGACCGGCTGCTACAAGTATTCCGCTGGCGCATGCATTTCCGGGGCGCTCCGGGGAATGTGCGGTTCCGTCACGGCGGAGGCCATTATTATTTCGGCAGGGTCACCCTAGAGATGACTCACAGCGCAAAGGTGGCCATAAGGCTGACGGAGCTGGTCAAGCCGTGTTTAGCGCAGAAAGCCAGTGCGGACCCCCATCGCTTTCAAATCGTTATTTAGGAGCCTTCGGCGGGCAGTGTGCGTCGTAAGTCGCCTGCATCCGCTTTAACTTGAGCACGCCGTAGAAGACGATAATCGCCATCGCGATCACCAGAAGGGCTGCCAAGCGCCTTTCCATGGGATAGTCGCCCTCACGATAGAAAATATAGCTGGCAACGATCAAGCAGAAAATGCCGATGTTGATGATCCAGTTGACGGTCTTGGGCACGAGGAAGTCCAGGGTCCCGAAGCCGGCGAGTTGGTAGAGCATGAAGGGCAGAATCGCTACCATCGGCAGCAATTCGGAGGCACCGAGAGCAACGTCGACAGCGCCAGGCGCGTGGGAGTGCAGCAGCGTGCTGTGGGCTAGTTCATGGAACAGCGCCGGTATCGCAGCCAAGAAAGGCACCACGGCGAGCAGTTCGAGCACCAGCGACCCACTCCAGGCTCCGACCTTGGATGAGGCATCGGCGCCAGCTCCGGAGGATTCCGTGCCGATATACAGGCCGCCGACGATGGCGGCCGCGCTGGACAACATCAGTAGCTCCACCGTGATGCCAAAGCTCGCCGGTTCGCCGGTCTTGATCAGCAGCAAGCCCATAAAACCGGGCAGGTAAAACATCACGCGCACTAGTCGAGCCCAAACGCGCGCGTCGCGCTCCGGTGGCAGGATTGGGAGCACGAATCCGTCGATTCCGGTAGTCAATCTAACATCCTTCGACATGCTGATTCCTTCGTAGTGCGAGAAATTTGGATTGCGAATCTGGCTCCCAATTGCAGCGAGCAAATTTACGCAGGATTTGCGTAATCAATCTCAATCGGGTAGCTTGGCCCAAACCAACAAAATACTAATTTCCTGGCCAATATGCGGCCGATTGCATGGCCGTTTTGGCAAACGTCATAGTTACATCACAGCCCAGGACTGCTCTGCATCATGCCGCCGTCAGCGATAATGGTCGTAGCCGTTATGTAGCTGGCCCCGTCTCCGGCCAAAAAGGCAACCACGTTGGCGATTTCTTCGGGTTTCGCCATTCGGCCCAGCGGGATCGCAGCATTCAATTTAGCCATCCGTGCGGGATCGGTCATTGTGGAGAGATTGATCGGCGTCGCAACTGCGCCCGGCGCCACGCCCACAACCAGGATGTTATGGGGAGCGAGTTCCACAGCTGCCGTGCGGGTCAACATGCGCATACCGCCTTTCGAGAGGCAATACGCTGTGTTACCGGGCATTGGCCAGTCTTCGTGGATGGAAGTGATGTTGATAATTCGGCCTCCGCCGCCCTGCTTGATCATCTGTTGGGCGGCAAGCTGGGTACCAAAAAACGCACTCTTTAGATTGATTTCAAGCACTTTCTCGTATTGCTCTTCGGTTGTGTCGAGAATGGAGGTGCGGGTTTCTACCCCGGCGTTGTTCACCATGATGTCGACATGTCCAAAGTTCTCTACTGCAGAAGCAACGAGCTTTTGCAGGTCATCCAGCTTGCTGACGTCGGCTTCCACTCCGATAACGCGATCACCTAAAGCGACGATCTCTAGTTCCAGTGCTTCTGTCGCGTCGGGATGAGAGACGTAGTCGATAACGATGCTTGCACTATGCTGCGCGAGCGTGAGCGCGATGGCTTTGCCAATACCGCTATTGCCGCCAGTGACAATTGCAACTTTGTTTGCGAGTGACATGAGGATCTCTTTTGAAGGCTGTTGCCACGGTGGTTCTTGAAAGATCAGTTGTCCATTGAGTCATCAGCTGGGAGAAGTCGGCCGTGTTTTGACCTCTGCTTCCACGTGGTGCAATGCCACAGAGTGCCGTCGTCGTTGAACGAGCTTCGACGATGCGGTCGAAGGCTTGAGCGCCACGTCTCTTCCCGAGCTAGTCCCATGCCCATTCTGTGTAGGTCGCGACCCACCATACTTGTGAAGAATATCTGGGCGCTGAACCAGCGCAACTCCTAAAACTACCAGTTCTTTAGTTTCATATGTATAGAGCGCCAATTCTGCGACGTCACACATGAAGATCCTACGAGGAGGAGAGAATGTAACCGCTTTGGGATCTCTCAGGGAATATAGACGAGGAACTCCGGCATGTCCGGAAGGTCATGAATGAACGTCCCCTTTTTCTTCCCCTTGGAGGAAAAGCGCCGCACCCGCTGCTTCTTCCGCTCGGCCACGTAAAGATCGCCGTCGGGGCCAACGGCGAAGCCGGAGGGGGCGTCGAGCTCTCCATCGATCACCGCGCACGCCTCGAGAGCGCCCTTCGGCGGCGTGGACGTCAGATCCAGCGCGAGGATGCTGCCGGTGCCCGAGGCGCCGATGTAGAGCGTCTCGCCGTGCAGGATCAGGTGCACGGGCGCCTTGAGCGCCCGCCCCGTGATGCGGGCCATCAACTCCCCGGACTGCACGTTGAAGACTTTCACTGCGTCGGCGGCTTCGTCCGCCACGTACAGATGCTTGCGGTGCACGACGATGCCGCGCACCGAGTGCCGTGGCTTGCCGTGCTGGTCGAGCACCACCTTGAGACCGAGAGGCGGTGGCACATCGAGCGGCGTGCGGTCACCGTACTCGGGAAGGCTCCCCTGGCTGGACGCGACGAGCGTGCCGGGGAGAAACTTCCCGTTGGGATAGTGCTTGAGAAGGTGCGCGGCCACCGGTGCGGGTTGGCGGGTCTCCGACAGAAGCGCCACCACGGTGTTGGTATCCTGGCTGGAGACGTAGATGCGACCATCATCCCCCAACTCCACGTCGAAGGGGTGCACCATCGCCGCAACCTGCTCGGTCGTCGTGAGCACCTCCTTGAAGCGGAAGGTGTCGCCGTGCCGTTGGTAGAGCGCAATGTGGCTATCCTTGCGCCACGCGCTCGCGATGTAGAGGTCGTCGCCCACCAATGCGAAGCCGCGCGCGATGTGCAGCGGCTGCGCGGCCGGCGATGGATCGAGGAGCAGCGGATGCATCTTGCGCGGGGAGCCGTCGTCCTCGAAGACGCCGATGTTGTCGACGCCGTGCCGCGATTCACCGCGATAGCTGATCCACCACACGGTTCTGTCCTCCCGAACACGAATCCCTGCATCGTCAGAACCGGCGCGCCATAACGTGCGGCTTTTCAGCCAACAACAGGCAAGCTGCGGCGAAAATTGCGACACGCGGCAACTTCTACTGAGTCGAGACCTATAAGGCGGGTCACGGTTGGTGCGCGGTGCTGATCGCTCCCAATGCAATCGTTGTTTTGGAGCGTTGATCCGTATTCAATTCCAAGCCGTTCTTTTTGGCAAGAACTTTCAGCTCGACATATGTGGCCTGCCCAGCGTCCTTTACTACCCTCTTTGAGACTTCGAGAATGCTTCCTCTCGGCCACTCCCAAAGCTCAACGCTCAAATTGCCCAACCGGGGCTTCGCGCGCGATTTCCAGTTCGTTGATTGAATCTCCGCGATACGCTTGACGCGCTTCCAATCAATCTGGACGTTCGATTCCTCGAGCAGTTTTTTCTGTCTCTTGCTCAGCAGTTGGAAGAGTTCCTCGCCCGTCACCGGCGCCTTGGCGGCAACATACTTGTTCCGCAGCGAAAACGACTCATTCTCGACGCCATCATTCAAATCCACCTCACACTTGTAGCGTTCGCGTGGGCCGGACGGATCAACGAATTTCTCGCCGGAGAGTGGTCGCAATTTTGCGGTAAGATCAATCTCCGCGCCCTCTCTTAAACGGAGGATCACGCCCTTCGAAAGCAGATCAAGAGCTGGCGTGTCGTAAAAATAGACACGGCCATGGGTCTCCTTGCGAGCGTGAAATGCCAGAATCGCAGGTTGCAACTGCGTCGGAGAAAGGAGAAGTTTCACTTCCTCACTGCATGTTTCCTGCCCATGTAGGCCGAAGACAAGTAAGAACGTCGCTAACAGAGCTAGACAAGATCGCGCAACAGAAGCCATCGACGTAGCCCTATCTATTTCCTGGCGCTCATAGTTGCGCTTTACCTGGCCGGTGGAACGCGGACGTGTCGCTTCCTTCACTGTGTCAGCTTGAACGAGTGGAGTTGTTTCGCCGCCGTTCCGAAGTTGCCGAATTGGTAGGCGGATGCTCGCGCGGCCGAAAACCCGTTTTTCAGGCACTCCGTTATGCATGGCGGCCCTGAGAAGGGCAATTCGCCGCTCTGCGAACTCAGCTCGCCTTCGGGGTTCTTCTCTCGATCTTCATTGAGGGGGTAGGTAACCACGCTGAATCGCCCCACTCAACTAATTCGGAGAATGTTTCCGGAGCAAACTCCGACATGTAAGTCACAGACCAGCTTTCAACAATCTCGAGCAGAAACATGGCAGTCAATGCGCCCTTCGAATTCCGGAAGACAAGATGCTCGCCACAAACTTCACAGCTCGCGGCAACTACAGACTGCATGCTGATCTCCGGCGTTTGACAACTAACCAGATAACTTTTATCGGCCATCGATACCTCGCAATCACCATCGTTAACCACTGATGCCCTTTATCGCTTCTCCTAGTTTGGTGAAGACGATTTCTGAAATCACCTGCGGGTCCGTATTGGCAGCGTCAGGATGGGTTGAGCGGCATCGACCTGGCCTCAATGATCTGCAGTACCGCTGCCTCCTCCACACATGCGAATGGGTGTTGCGACCAACTCCGCCGCTGATTTTCCCGAATAATACCCGTATGGCAAGGCATGTGGAAACTGTCACTTGCGACAGGTCTGCAATGGGCGGGCTCATATTTAGACGAGGGGAAAGTAGTGCTGATGGGGAGCAGCTCAGCGGCAGAGCGGCTCCGGGGCAAGAAGTGAGCAACAAGAGTGGTCTGCCGTGCTGCTATGCCGTTAGATTACTCAAGGCGGTTACCGAACTTTTGCTAGGTGTTAGAGACACAATGGATCCACTACAGTGCGGCATGGGATGAAAATGACGGTGGTCTGTCAAATTACACCTAAATGTGAGGAGAATCGTCATGAAATCCGCAGTCGCTTCATCGAAGATTGAAAGGCGCAAGCAAGGAAAAGCGCTTCGTGAAAAGCTCCCGCGCACCGCACAGGCCGCATGGAAACCTCGGTCAAAGTCGCAAGATATAGTCAAACTGCTGGAGGAGTCCGACGTTGGCCGAATCCGCGGTCTGCTCCCGGTCAAGTATCAGCGGATGGCCGTATCACCTTTCACCTTCTTTCGCGGCGCGGCGATCATCCAGGCGCGAGACCTCGCGAATGCGCCTGTTTCGGGGATCACGGTTCAGGCGTGCGGTGATTGCCACTTGGCGAACTTTGGCGGCTTCGCCTCCCCCGAGCGGGTTTTAGTCTTTGACATCAACGATTTTGACGAAACCTTCCCCGGCCCATGGGAATGGGACATGAAAAGACTGGGAGCCAGTTTGGTGCTAGCAGCGAGAGACCGGAGTTTTTCGAAAACCGTGGCCAATCAAGCCGCACGAGCGGCGGCTGCCTCCTATCGCGAACGTATGTCCGAGTTCGCGGAGATGAAAGTGCTTGACGCCTGGTATGCAACCGTCAACGCCGAACAGGTTAAAGAATATTTCCGGAATGACAAGGACATGTCAGCGCGGTTGGCCAAGAAGCAGAAGCAGGCCCGCTCGCAGAACTCTGAAGCTGTGATTCCCAAGTTGACTGAGGTCGTAAACGGACGCCGGAAAATCAAGGACAGCCCTCCGGTTATCTATCACTTCGACGAATATGCGAAAAACCTCGAAAAGGGCCATGCGAGGTTCATCGCAGAATACGAAAAATCGCTACAGCCGGATAGACAACAGTTGTTCCAGCGCTACCACCTTCAGGACAGTGCAATCAAGGTTGTTGGAGTCGGAAGCGTCGGCACGCGCTGTTATCTCGCTCTGCTTCTCGCTGATGACGTGGATCCACTCTTCCTTCAAGTCAAGGAAGCGCGCCGGTCCGTGCTGGAGTCTCCTCGCGGAAGGAGCCGCTATCGCCATCAGGGTGTACGGGTTGTGGGGGGCCAGCGCCTCATGCAAGGCGCGAGCGATATTTTTCTTGGCTGGGCCCGCACCAAACAGCACGATTACTACTTGCGTCAGTTCCGGGATATGAAGGTCTCCGCAGAGATCGAGACCTTCCGCCCTGCGACCCTGGTTGCATACGCCACTCTGTGTGGCTGGGCTTTGGCCCGGGCGCATGCCAAGGCGGGTGACGCAGCCATGATCGCCGGATACCTCGGAGCGACCGACCAGTTCGATGGCTCATTGGCGCAATATGCGGAAGCATACGCGGACCAGGCGGAACGTGATTACGGAACCTTTCGGGCGGCTATTCGATCCGGGCGGCTTTCGACGGATGTAGAAAAGGACTCTGGACTAGAGTTCTTGTTATAGGAAAATTCTTTGTCATTTTGCGCGGCCCGACTATGTCGCTGACACAAAGATTACGGAGAAGTATGCGGTGCTCGGTCCAGCCGGTTCGCCGACCGTTTACATACAAGCCAATCCGCCGGGTGATGTCGAGCGAAGCAATTGGCTGCCATCCCCTGACCTTAGAGTGGTGCGCCACAGGTGCGCGTCGCTACGTATGCAGTGTCTGGCCGGGAGGCGGTCGCGAGGCGGCGATGTGAAGCGTCTTTACCAGGTCGCGGGTGATTTGCGATTTGCAGACGTAGCCAGCTGCTCCTAAATCCTTGGCGGCTCGAATGAAGTCTATGCTCTCGTGAACGGAGAGAAAGACGATGCTGGCGGGGCATCCGCTGCTTCTCAGTTGTTCCGCGACAACAAAGCCACTTATATCGCCCAGATCCACGTCCAGGAGAATGATGTCTGCATTCAAAGCGGTGGCTTCTTCAAGCACGGAAGCTCCGGAAGAGAGGGTCCCCACGATTGTGAATTGGGGCTGCAGCAGATCCACCAGGATCTCGAGCATATCCGGACTGTCATCCACACACAGGAGTCTTTTCACTTCTAACCTAATCTGGCTGGTCAGAGGGATTAACCCGTTTTTGCACGGTTTCTATTTGAGTAGCCTGATGAGAGACTACCCGGCGAAGAAGCGGCTGAACACTAGCAAAATTACTGGAGCCTGGCTAGAAGCAGTCGTATGAATCATGCATCCGTGGCCTTAAGTCGCGAGATATACTGTTGCCGGGAATTTCGAACCCTTTTAAATCCCCAGGATCTAAAGATGCTCAAGCGCAATTCTCACGAACAGCGAGATGTCTACGTTGAGGAGCGAGCCTGGAGCAAGGCCTTTGAACATTTGGCCGTCAGCGTCGCTCAATTGACCCTGGATGGAAGACTGTTGAGCGTAAATAATCAGATGTGCGAGGCTATTGGCCAGGCGCAGCAAGACCTGCTGGGGAAAAGCCTCAACGAGTTTTTCCTGCCCGAGGAATCATGGCCTGAGTGCCAACGCGGCCTGGACCGGCTTGTTGCCGGTGAAATTTCCAACTACTCGACTAACATGAGTACCGCTGGAACGGCTGGACAAATAGTCTGGGTGAACATGGTCTTCTCACTGGTCCGCGACGAAGCTACAAACGCGCCCCGAAGCCTGACTGCGGTCGCCAAAGATATTACTTTTCTTAAGCGGACCGAGCAGGGCCTGCGCGACGCCGAAGTGGCGCGCGATGAGCTGAGCCGCAAAATGATGAATGCACAAGAGGCGGACCGCACCAGCATTGCGAGAGAGCTTCACGATGATATTGGGCAGTCGCTGGCGGTATTGAAGATTCAGATGCTCCGCGCAGGGCAGCCCGTCTCCGGGCGCCCTGAGATGATGCACGCCAGCCTGAAGGACCTGAGTGTCAAGCTGGAAAAGATCATCAACAAGGTGAGCCGCCTTTCGCACGACCTACACTCCTCGGAGCTGGAGTTGCTGGGCTTGGTTGTCGCAGTGAAGGGCCACTGCCGTGAATGCTCCGAGCAGCTAGGTATCCCGGTAGATTGTTCCTGCGATCATCTTCAAGAGAAATTGGACGGCATGATCGCGTTGGCCTTCCTGAGGGTGTTGCAGGAAGGGATGCATAACGCAATGAAGCACAGCCGCGCGAAGAGCATCACGGTTCGGCTGACCTGTTCCGACCGCGAACTCGGCCTGGAAATAAAGGATGACGGGGTTGGCTTCGATGTTGAAGGAGCGAGGCTTGCGGCGGGACTGGGGCTCATCAGCATGCGTGAGCGAATCCATCTGATTGGCGGCAAATTTGAGATATGGTCCAGCCCCGGCCAGGGCACGAAGATCACGGTCCGCGCACCGATCGTCAATAAGCCTCTGTGAGTCTTTCCGCCCGCCGGGCTGGCGCTAGCTACCACAATCCATGACTGTTATGATCAAGAACGCTATGATCGTGGGGGCCGGACTCGGTCGTTTGCGGATGGCTAACGATGACCGATGCAAGCATCTCCCATTATCGCGGATTAGAGAAGATCGGCGGCGGTGGCATGGGTGTCTGTACAAAGCCGAGGACATCGTCCTTGGCGGCGACCATCGCCGACTCACCCAGCGCGAGACTAATGGACCTCTCTGGGGGCGGGCGGACCTTTTCGCTTCGGGCGAATCACGGGCAATCCGGAAGCGAATCCCCGCGAACTGCCGGGAGGGGTGAAGCACGAGCAAGTTACCGAGATCCCCGTTTTTCAGGCACTTCGTTATGCAGGCCAGCTTCCCATCGATGCCATTCCTGGGATTGCAGGCATCATCTCTCATACGTGAAGCTTGGTCGGCCTCGGACGACATTTCTTGCCCGCCTGTCAAAAGCGACAGTTGTGGACTCTGCTGCCCCGGAATAGTCTGAGGGCCGGATTGGGTTGTCTGGCCAGACGGGCCTAAGAGTCCGCCGGGATCGCTGGTAGCATATGCTGCCTCAAGAGCGATTCACTCCGGAGAGGAAGAGGCAGTCCCTAATAGGGCGATCGTTGCTGGCAAGCTTAGAGAAAACTGATCAATTCGCCCACGCGCAAGCTCGCCGCACCGTACATACAACGACGGTGCGACATCACCAAAGGAGCGAATTCACCGTCTGAGGATTCGCAGTTATCGCGCCGATGAGAGGTGGGCATGAGTGCCATAGCAATTGCCTTGATAGTGTTCGCCTGCGTGGGCATGGGCGCAGTGCTCGGAAGCCTTCTCCGCAACCGGTTGCCAGCGAACCATCTGAGTCCCGACTCGCTAGATGCCGTGAAGCTCGGGACTGGGCTGGTGGCCACGATGTCTGCCCTTGTTCTAGGTTTGCTCATCTCCTCGGCAAAGGGTTCCTATGACGCCGTGACCAGTGAAATGACACAGATGTCCGCCAGAGTCATCTTTCTGGACCGCGTGCTCGCCCTTTATGGGTCCGAGACAAGGGAAACGCGCGATCTACTGCGCGCCGCTGTTGTCAGCAGTAGCGATAGGCTCTGGCCGCAAGAAAGCGGACGACCTTCTCAAGTGGGACCGCCGGCCCCTGGCATGGAAACTATGCTTGGCAAGATTCAGGCATTGTCGCCGAAGGACGACGTGCAGCGTTCGCTCCGGGGCCAAGCGTTGAGCATGGGATATGGTCTCGGCGAAACCCGCTGGTTGTTCTACGAACAAAGCTCCCCTTCAGTCCCCACGCCCATGCTCGTGATCCTGGTCTTCTGGCTTACGGTGATCTTCACCGGCTTTGGCCTCTTCGCGCCTCGCAACGGAACTGTTATTGCCTCCCTATTTTTTGCCGGGTTGGCGGTTTCTGGAGCGATCTTCTTGATCATGGAGATGTACACGCCTTTCAGCGGAGTGATGCACGTCTCAAGCGAGCCGATGCGTTTCGCCATTGCACATCTGGGCCAGTAAGGTTAAACCCAGCACCAGGCTCTGACTGCTGCTGGACCGGTAGAGAATTAACTATCGAGGCTTCTTAGACTTCGTGGAACAGCAACTCGGGCGAACGCAGCACAACTTTACCCCGGCTCTTGGTCAGAATTCCCTTTCGTTGCCACGCGCTGACCAGGCGGCTCGCCGTAAAAGGAGTGACGTTGGCCTCGTTGGCTAACTCCTCGTTCCGCACGTCGACTTCAATGCCTCGGTCAACTCTCAGACCAATAGTGTTCGCAAGATTCGCCAGTGCGTGTGCCAGACGTTGGTGCGCCGTATCGTAGGTAAGTGCGATGTGGGCATCACGATAAAAGGCAAGATAGTCAAACATGACCAATAGTGTGTTGTCGGTCAACTGGGGGTAGCGCGCGATCAGGCCCCGAATGGATGCGCGGTCCCAAACCAGCACCGAGCTGTTGTGCACGGCTTCTGTACCAATCAGATATTCCAAAGGTCTGGATAGAAGCGCCGCCTGGCCGCAAATATCGCCCGGGGTTAGCCACCGCAGAACTATCTTCCGGCCCTGGGAGGTTAAGTGGAAGTATCGGGCACGGCCGCTCACCAACAGAAAGAAATGATCGGCAGGGTCTCCCTGGTTCGCGATCACGGAATTTGCCGGGTATCGTCGTTGTTTTGCGGCTGAGACGATCGTCTTGACCTCAGCCGGGACAAGACCATCGAGAAAGCGTGGCTCGCACTTTCGGAATGGAATGACTCCCGGGACTGCCATGCCACTTCCCCCTTTTCCGATAAGCGAGCGAGCTACCTGAACTTATAAGTTGCTCCAAAGACCATTCCGCTCATCGACGCATTAAACATTCCGCTCATCGACGCATTAAAAAGGAACTGATCGTTGCCTTGGTAGTGGACGGTCAGATACCTCCAACCTGCCTGCAAAGAGATTTTCGGTTTGAATTGATAGTTCGCGAAACCAGCTACCTGGTAGTCGAGATTTGCTCCTCCCGCGCCTGCATCGCCGAGGATATCGATCACACTCCGTTGCGGACCGTTTGGAAACTGTCAGTTGCGACAGGGGCGCGAACGTTTAATGTGGACTGCCGGCTGCCGGCAACGCCATGTGACACACATCACTGTCAGGAGCGGGTATCTCGCATAGAGTCTGGATATGCAGTAAACAGGAGGCAAACACTATGCCAAACGAACCCGAAAGTCTCAAAACCCCAGAACTGAATGAGTCCAAAACCTCAGAGACTCCAGAGCAAAAGAAAATGAACCGTATCGCCAACAAAGCCGCGGCGAAGGCCGGAAAGAGGGAAAACCTCTACGACCGGAACCACGGTAAGTTTCCAGGGGGCGGACCTTCCGGAGTGGCATAAATCCCGCTTCGCTCTCAGAGAAGCGGGCCGGGCAAGAGTCGCCGTGGTTTCCGGAAAGAACAATAAGCCTCTGTGAGTCTTTCCGCACGCCGGGCTGGCGCTAGCTGCCACAATCCATGACTGTTATGATCAAGAACGCTATGATTGTGGAGGCCGGATTCGGTCGTTTGCGGATGGCTAACGATGACCGATGCAAGCATCTCCCATTACCGCGGATTAGAGAAGATCGGCGGCGGTGGCATGGGTGTGGTGTACAAAGCCCAGGACATCGTCCTTGGCCGGTATGTCGCGCTCAAATTTCTGCCGGATAGCTTTGCGAACGATAGCACGGCGCTGGAGCGTTTCCGGCGCGAGGCGCGTGCCGCGTCAGCCCTGAACCATCCCAACATCTGCACAATTTATGAAATCGCCGAAGAGGGCGGGCGTACGTTCATCTCCATGGAGTTCCTGGAGGGTGAAACGCTGAAGCACCTGATTCAGGAAAACTCGCTTTCGATCGATCGGGTGATCGAAATCGCCATCGAGGTTGCGAACGCACTCGAAGCGGCGCATGAGAAAGGTATCATCCACCGCGACATCAAGCCGGCGAACGTCTTCGTGACCAAACGCGGCAACGCCAAGGTTCTGGACTTCGGACTGGCAAAGATGATGCCCGTCAAGGAGCTCGCCGGAGGCGTGGCTGAATCGCAGCTTACCGACGGGCTTGGAGCCGCGTTGGGGACGGCGGCGTACATGTCGCCTGAGCAGGCGCTTGGCAAGCCGGTCGACACGCGCACCGATCTCTTCTCTTTCGGCATCCTGCTTTACGAGATGTGCACCGGCCGCTCACCTTTCCCAGGCGATACAACCGGAGAGCTTCTGATTGCAATTGTTCAGCAAGTCCCTATCACTCCAGCGCGATTGAATCCGGGTGTTCCGGTTGGGTTAGCGACAATCATCGATCGATGTCTTGAGAAAGACCCCGGGCGCCGCTATCAGCATGCGTCGGAGATCCGCGCGGACTTGAAGGGAGTGCAACGCAACTCCTCAGCGGAGCCTACCACCTACTCTGTGGGATCTCGACCAGGGGCATCGACGCACATACTTTCAACATCGCGGATAAGGAGCAAGCCGGAATCCACGCGGTCAATTCTTGGCCGGCGCTGGGTCGCGCCTCTCGCAGTGGTGTTGGCTGCCGCCGCGGCGCTCATTTACTACGGGCGACGCCCAGAGCCGGTGCCGAGGGTGTCGAACTACGTCCAGCTCACGCGGGACGGTGAGCCGAAGACTCTGGTTGCGACTGATGGTTTGCGCCTTTACCTCGGGTTGGGAACCCAAACCTCCATGCGGGTGGCGGAAGTATCCGTCTCAGGTGGCGATCCGTTTTCCATCCCCGTTCCCTCGGAAGGCCTCACTCCTCTAAGCGTCTCTCCCGATGGAGCCGAGCTTCTCACCATCGACAAGCCAGGGGACCTTTGGAGTGTGCCCACGATTGGTGGTTCGCCCCATCGCCTGGCAAAGACCATCGCATTGGACCCATTCGAAACGGATGCCGCATGGTCTCCCGACGGAAAGCTGTTAGTTTATAGCAACAGAAGCGACTTGTTTCTGGCCAAAAGTGACGGCACCGAAGCTCGCAAGTTGGCTTCGGTCCCAGGCCGACCTTATGCTCCCCAGATTTCGCCCGACGAAACGATGCTCAGGTTCACCGTGGATGATCCGAAAAACGGTGGCCATGGTCTCTGGGAAGTGTCCATGCAAGGCACAGACCTGCGCCCTCTGCTTCCTGGTCTGCATAGTCCGCCCGACGAGGACCAAGGCAAGTGGACTCCGGACGGCAAGTACTTCATTTTCGAGTCAAAAGGCCAGATTTGGGGCCTGCCAGAAAAGACAGGCTTTTTTCGGCGATCGACAGGAACCCCTTTCAAACTGACCGACAGCCCGCTCAAACTGGCTTCGCCTCTTCCAAGCAAAGACGGCACGAAACTCTTCGTGCTCGGCCAAAGGTCGTTGGGAGAATTGGTGCGCTACGACGCGAAGTCCGGCCAGTTTCTGCCCTTTCTCTCCGGAATTTCAGCGGAAAATGTCGCATTTTCGAAGGATGGGAATTGGGCGGCATACGTCAGCTATCCCGATGGCGTCCTGTGGCGAACCAAGGTGGACGGGAGCGAGCGTCTAAGGCTCAGTAATCCGCCTTTGTATGCGCTGGCACCGCGCTGGTCCCCTGACGGCAAGCAGATCGTCTTTCACGGGGTGAGTCCAGGAAAGCCCTTCAAGATATATACAGTTTCGCGGGACGGCGGGGCCCCTGTGCAACTGGTCCGCGATGATCCCGGTCCTCAAACCGATCCCAACTGGTCGCCGGATGGCAGCAAGATTGTCTTCGGAGGGGGTGTTAACGAGGAATCTTCAGCGATCCACGTGCTCGATCTCGGAAGTCACCAAATCTCTACCCTGCCCAACTCCCAGGGATATTTCGGGCCCCGCTGGTCACCGAATGGGCGATACGTGGCCGCCACGCCCCGAGACACGTTAAGTATCGTTCTCTTCGATTTTCAGACCCAGAGGTGGTCGGAACTGACGCGAACGCCACTTGGTTTCCCCAACTGGTCAGCGGATGGGAAGTACGTTTATTTCTTGCGCGTACCAGAGAGTCCCGCAGTGCTCAGAGTTCGCATCAGCGACCGCAAGGTGGATGAGGTGGCCAATCTGAAGGGCTTGCCTATTACAGGGTACTGGGGCTTCTCCCTAACCCTCACTCCCGACGATTCGCCGCTGCTGCTTCGCAACATTGGCACCCAGGATGTTTATTCCCTTAATTGGGAAGAGCCTTGAAGCGATGACCGATGCAGAGCGTGCGGGGTCATTACGCTTCCCCGGCTTTCTTGTGGAGGTTGGTGGCGTTGATGAATATCATGCGGCTCTGTTTACGGAGAGCCGCAATTCGCCAAGTTGCCCCAACGAGAACCAGTGCTTCGTTTCTAATGAATCCCTTGAATATTTGCGACTACACCAGCACTATGAGGCCTCACGGGCTTGCCCAGAATCTCGACGGAAGTCGCTCGGTTCGTTGAGAACGCTCTCTGGGGCAAGGGCAGGTCCCATCCGGCTCAAGGCATCGTGAATAGGCGAAGGGGAGATCCTCATGATTCCGCTGAACGGTTTGTACATCGCCATGATGATAAAGATTGCACCAGAAACCGCCAGGGCGCAAACGACGAGCGTCGTGATAATCGTATCGTTGCGCGGAGCTAAGAGACCGAAGCCGATGAAGATGACCGTCAGCCATGCGACCAAGACCGCCAGGAGGGGAAATGAGAGGGAGTTCTGCTCGGATTTGAGGAACATCAAAAAGTAGGTGCGCCGCATGCTATCCGCCGCAGAAATAGCCACGGTCTTAGCTGCAATCTGTGTGTCATTCTTGGGCGCGAGAATCTGTATTTGGTGGTACAGCACCTGGCCTCTATCTCCCGGCCTGAGTTGCGGTTGGCGGGATGCCTGGCTTGGCCAGATGCGTTCGAGGCTATTCTCGGCCAACCGTCGCAGTTCGTCTCGGATCACCTGAGTTTCCGACCCATAGGTCGCCAATACCTGATCGAGGACTACAAAGTCTGATGCCATCTCCGCCAGTTCGTTCTTTCGATCCTGGTAGGAAGAGTTCGCAGAAGAGACGAGCATCCCCAGGACCAATGCGGTCATGGTCACCAAGAGACCAGTTGCCAGCTTAATAATGTCCTTCGTTGCATCAGATCCCAACAGACTGCCGGCCAGCAATCCTCCTAGGGCCAAGCCTGCCAGCCCACCACTGAAGACCGCTGCGAAGACTATCGAGCTTATCAGAATTGATTTCATGACCTTCAGCTCATGACAGGGCTATCCGTTATCGCCTGCGCTCACCGTGTTGGTTTCTGAAACACCACTTAGCTTCTGCCGTGGGATCAACGCGTGCGGCTTGATTGCTTCCGCATTGCCCCAGACTGCATCACATGCCACATACTGTCACATCTGCCAGTTCACCACGTTCGGTACGTTTGCTAGGTTCGTGCTAGATCGTACCAGCCGGAGATGCAAATGAAATTCTCAGTCATCCTTACGTGTATGTTTCTTTCTGTGAGTTTATGTCAAGCGGGTTGCACCAAAAACGCACGCGGACAAACCGTTTGCAGCGATGGTCAATCTGCTGCCGCTTACAACCCGAATACTGGCAAAGGTGCAACCGCGAACAAGAACTCGAACGGGGTAACGACCACTCAGACCACTGGTGGCGGCAAGTCCAAGACCAAGAATGGAAAGGGGGTTGCGACAGGACCCAATGGCACCACCTGCGCCAAGGGTGCCAACAACGCAGGCTGCACGCCTCCCAAGTAGATGTCGGTGAGCACAGGGCCTGAACCGGTACAGAAATTGCGGAAAAGTTTGTGCCTCAAAAGTCTATCTTCGAGCATCTGAGCGGCGGAATCGCTGCCGCCTTCTTCAGCTTCATGGTTGCGCTTGTCATGCTTGTCCTGAGCATCGGTGGTCTGTCTTCGTCAATGAGAGCCATGCGAGAGAGGCAGACGGGAAAAGCATTTCATCAACGGATCGAACAGGAGGAGAAGTCGCGCTTGTCGGCAGACGAACCTGTCACAGCTTCGGCGGTCGCCCTGCTGAAAAGGCATATTGAGTCTCTAGAGGAACGCGAAAAATTGGACTCGTCCGCAATTCAGAACGAAGGCGATAGGCTTGATGGGTTGGCGGAATTTTACGCGGCGCTGATGGTTGGCACAGTAGTCAGCCTCATTAGCATTGCAGCAACCATAATTGGCATTGCGTTCAAATTTCGCAAAGATTCCCTCCAAGCAGGTGTGACTGCGAACGATCTCAAATAACCCCCCATGGGGATACGACGCCCATAAACCAAGACTGTTAAACAGGGATAGGACCCCTCGATCTGCGCTTCAGATCGGGCAACTGTGTTTTGGCAGGGAGATCCCTGGAGTACCCAAGTCTGGTCCGACGATAGGCTGTTCAACCTGAGCATGCGTATTTATTTCCCCAGCTCGGATGCGATCAACGGTAAATGGGACCCACCTGCGGTGCAGAAAGTGCACCGGGCTTTTGACTGGTCACCACTGGCGAGCCGCCCCAGCATCTTCTCCGCCTACGCTGGGGCGTTTTCGCCGGGCTGGGACCCGGAATGCCGAGTCGGTGCGAGCAAATACATGTCCTATCGCGATCGTCCCTGTCATAAGTGACAGTAGGCAGACGGCCGTTCAAAGACAACAATCGCAGTCAATACGAGTGCCGGCAGCGCTCCTAGAGAAAAGGGATGAGGATTATGAAGACGAAATATGCATTGTGCGCCATGCTTGCATGCATCGCGTCCGCGGTTGCCCTCGGGCAAACAGTCTCAGTCAATTACAACAAGAGCCAGAGTTTTTCGCAGTATCACACCTACGCCTGGGCTTCTGACAATGCAAACCAAATCCAGAACTCGATATTGGCGCAACAAGCTAAATCGGACATCGATAATGCCATGCAGGGGAAGGGTTTGCAACTGGTGCAGGAATCGGCGAACCCTGACATCATTCTCACGGCAAGCGGTGGCATGAAACAGCAGACCTCGTATAGTGCAATGGGCATGCGTGGGTTCGGCGGAGGAATGGGTA
Source organism: uncultured Acidobacteriaceae bacterium (assembly GCA_963826875.1). Classification (GTDB taxonomy): domain Bacteria; phylum Acidobacteriota; class Terriglobia; order Terriglobales; family Acidobacteriaceae; genus PALSA-350. Next base: position 239,586 of record CAWGYP010000021.1, read on the forward strand.
CCATCACTCCAGAGCAGAACGTGATAGGAACCATGATTGTCGACCTATACGACGCGAAGACCAAGTCCCTGGTATGGCGAGGGCTTGCTCAAAATACGCTGAGCAACAACGGCAACAAAAACTCGCAGATGGTATCGAAGGCCGTCGTGAAGATGTTCAAACAGTGGCCTGCCGCATAACGGCAATACAAGCGAAGGAGACCCAGGAGATCTTGTGATAAACCAGATTCACTTTACTCTTAGCTTTCCGTTGAAGTCGCCAGCGGACGCAAAGGCGCTGGCGGAACAACCGCCAACGAGTGCCGGCAGCGCTCCTAAGAAAAGGATGACGATTATGAAAACTAAATATGCATTGTGCGCCATGCTTGCATGCATCGCGTCCGCGGTTGCCATCGGGCAAACAGTGTCCGTCAATTACAACAAAAGCCTGGATTTTTCGCAGTATCACACCTATATCTGGGCCAGTAACAACGCCAACCAAATCCAAAACTCGATACTGGCGCAACAAGCTAAATCGGACATCGATAGCGCGCTGCAAGGTAAAGGTTTGCAGCTTGTGGGGGAATCCCAAAACCCTGATCTAATCATCCTCGCGAGCGGTGGTTTGCAACAGCAAACCTCTTATCAGGCGTGGGGTATGCGCGGCTTCGGCGGAGGAATGGGTGGCATTACTCCAGAGCAGAATGTAGTAGGAACCTTGATTGTCGATATATACGGGGCGAAGGAAAAGAACCTGTTGTGGCGTGGGCTCGCCCAAAACACACTAAGCAGCAACGGCAGCAAGAATTCGCAGATGGTATCGAAGGCCGTGGTGAAGATGTTCAAACAATATCCCTAGCCCATCGCTCGGGCCACTAAGCTGACAGACGACTGCTAGCGACGGAGATGAAGGAGATCCTTGTGACAAACCAGAGCCACTTTACGCTCGCATTTCCTTTGAAGTCGCCCGCTGACGCGAAAGTGTTGGCGGAGCAGCTTCCAACCATGATGCCGGGGCTCTTCCAAGTGGAGGATGCGATTGGGACCATCCATTATTCACGCTTCACGGTGCTCAGCGAAAAGACCCTGCTGTTTCTTGGCGACTTCGACGGTGAATTCGGTCAGCTTATGGGCGAACTCACCAAGCGCGCAGGGCCAGTGTTCGATTTTATCCTCCAACACGTGGACAATCCACCGCCTGGTCTAGTCGCCGATCATGCAGATGAGTTCGTCGATTGGACGGAGAAGCATCTTCTGAAGCCGGTGAATCTTTACACTGCCTACCCAGGGGTCACCGCTGCGGAGATTAAGGCCCTCGCATCGGCCGCCGGCCTCAGCGGCGGCGGTGTACTCAATCCGTTCCTGGTGATCCTGCCCATCAAATCAGCAATCGCCTTCACCGAGGTGAAACTGCTGCTGCGCGCGAGGGGACGCGGAACGACTCACGATCTGGACAAGGTCGGCACGCCCCACTTTGCGCAGTTCGTGCCGCTCGAGGATCACCAGGTCGGTTTCTTTACCGTGTATGACGGCACCTTTGATACGTACATCGCCGACTTCACCAAGAACATCGGAGAGGTCTTCGATCTTATATTCAAATTCTGCATAGACCCGCCGCCGTCGCCCTGCCGAAAACACCTGCAGGAGTTTATTGACTTCGCAGCGGGAGCAAACCGAACGCCGATCGGCTTTTACCAGGGGTATCCGGGCCTGGGTGTTCAGGACATTCACGCCTTGATCGCCGATAGCAAAGCTGTAGTGGCGCCATAGGACAGGGATTGGAAAAGCGAAGGTAGGAGCCAGCAGTGAGTGGAGACAAGAGAACATGGTCCGCGGAGAAGTTCTTTCACAGGCTAGTTACGCATGGCCGCGACAAGCAGGAAGACACGGAGGAGCAGGATACAACATCCCGCCCGGCGAAGAACACACTCGACCTGGCAGATATTCAAGGGTTCATCCTCCGTGGTTACAGGATGCCGATGGTCCGGCATTTCGTACTTACGGTGGGCATTCCTACCAAGGCACGCGAGCTGCTTGGGCGGCTGGTCAGCGGTGACGAGTCGGACGCACCGCAGATCACCACTGCAGAAGACTGGCACGTAGGGTTCTCTCCAGGACCAGGAGACAACCTCGCCGATGTCCCACGTTGCAAGCCCGACTACTGCCTTAACGTGGGCATCACCTGGCCCGGGCTGCTCGCATTGGAGGTCAAAGATCGCGTCCCAACGCTCTCATTCAAATCGTTCGAGGCCTTTATCGCCGGGGCCGCCGCACGAGCCAACCTGGTGGGCGATACCGGAGCGAGCGCACCGCAGAACTGGATTAGCGCTTTTGGCAAGGGAACCGATCACGTCCTGGCGACGCTGCACGCAATGAGCCCGGAAGCAATGACTACCTATAGCGACCGGTTGTCTGCTCTGTTCGCCGGAGGCGACGCCTTTCGCGAGATTTGGCGTACGGACGGGATGGCGTGGATAGAGATGGTCGACGGCAAGCCGGCGCCCTGTGCCAAGGTTCCCTTTGGTTACACCGACGGCATCAGCATGACTACCATTCGCGGCGGTCCCGAACGATATACGCCAGATCACCAACAGCCGTGCGAACCATGGCTGTTTGTTTTGCAGGACGAGGCTGAGAATTATTTTGTTCCCGAGCCTCGAGAGCTTGGTCTGAATGGCAGCTTCGCTGTCTTCAAGAGCATCATGACGGACGTGGTTGGATTTGAGAATTTTCTGCAATCGAATAAGGACAAGATAGATCCCGAGCTGCTCGCGGCCAAGATTTGCGGACGGTGGCGTAACGGCACTCCTCTGGAATTGTCGCCAGAGACGGATAGCCCCGCGGGCGGGATTTCACCCGAGCAACTGAATAACTACGGATATGTAAATGCAGATGGATCAGGCGATCCGAGGGGAATACGCTGTCCTGTTGGCGCGCACATGCGCCGCGTTAATCCGCGCGACCAGCCGGTCACGGGCCAAGGCGAACCTGGTGGCAGCAATAACACTCACCGGCTTATCCGTCGTGGCCTGCCCTACGGGCCGACCTATGATCCGGCGCAACCCTACGACGGCATCGAGCGCGGCCTGCTGGGATACTTCATCAACTCCAGCATCGAGAATCAATATGAGTTCGTATTGGGACATTGGGTAAACGACGCTGAATTTGCGGGGGCAGTCAGGCTGAACCCTAAAGCCAAAGATCCGATGATCGGCACCCAGAATCCAGCGGAAAGCATCCTCGTGATTCCCCAGGCAAATGGCGCGCCTGCAATCAAAATCACCGGGTTCTCAAGCTTTACTACGACAAAAGCCGCGGCCTACTGCTTCTTGCCGAGCATCACCGCGATCAAGTTCATATCCAAACTGGGATGACGAACTAATCCGGAACTTCGTGACCGACGATCAGACTTGGAAATGGGCTCAAAAGGGGAACCTGATATGAGCGCAGCAGCAGGAAGTGGAATTCAAAGCCATCTCACGGTTACTTTTCCGATTAAGTCAGCGGCCGATCAAAAGGCGCTGGCGGAGAAACTGCCCATGTGGATGCCGTTCTTTGCCAAAGCGCAGGATGCGGAAGAGTCTGTGCATTACTCCCGTTTCCTGGCCTTGAGCGATAAAGCGCTCCTCTTCATCGCCGATATTGACGGCGAGGCCGATGAGCTTATTGGAGCTCTCGCCAAGTCCGCTGGGCCCGTCTTTGACGCCATCCTTGAACATGTAGAGACCCCCCCCCGCGCGCCCGTCGCTCACAACCCTGACGCGTTCGTCCTATGGACGAAGCAGCATAATACCCGCCCTCTGTTGGCCTATTCCGCATACGTTGGCAATTCGGTTCAGGACATCAAGTCCTGCGCTCGCGCCGCGGGCTTTACGGGTAATAGCGAGCAGCACCCACTGCTACTTTCTCTACCCATCAAGTCGAGCCTGAAGGCCTTTGTCCTGGAGGAACTTGTCTTGAGGGCGACGCAGGGCAAGATGCAAGAAGGGGCGGATTCGGTTGGCACATTGCATTTCGCCCACTTTGTGCCCCTTCCGGGCAATCACCTGGGCTTTTTTACGATATTTGACGGTTCTTTCCATAAATACATAGAGGACTTCACGGAGAAAATCGGACCGGTTTTCGACACCCTTTTTGAATTTGTCAGTGGACCGCCGCCAACCCCGGTGGCAAAGAATGCCGAGACGTTCTTTCACTGGGCCGAGGCAAACAACCTTCCACCCATCGGGTTGTACTGCGCCTATCCGGGCTTGGCGGTTCAAGACATTCACGCCCTCGTTGCGGACGCGAAGGTGGGAGCTGCTGGGCTGAAGGCATAAGCGCACAGCCTTTAAGGGGCGCGAAGATTGAAAGGCTTGTGGCCGTTTTGGCCGAGAACAATGGTGCGTTCCTGCAATCGATTTTTCGGGACGCGAACAGGGCGACAAGCGAGGAGGTTGAGCACATGCTGTGGCTGACCAGATGGTTCGGAGTGACCGGTAGCGATAGCGAGCGGGACCTCGCCAGAGAAAAGTCTGACATCGAGGAAATCGTCAAGACAACCCTGGTAGTACAAGCGCGTGCTGCTGCCCAACAACAGCGGCCGTTGGCCCGCGGAACTCACGCGAAGGGGGTCTGCGCCCGGGCCCAATTCGAAGTACTTGACGTTACGGCCGGACGGGTTCCTGAACTGGCGGCGCGGCTCGCCAAGGGGATGTTCGCGACGCCTGGCGTATATCCCGCGGTTGTTCGGTGGGGGAATGCTGATTCGAAAAAGAACTCCGACTTCAAGCCCGACGTTCGATCCATGTCGTTCTCGGTCGACCTCACTCGGAACGGCTCCGTTGTTCCGGGTACGAACGATGGCCGGCAGGATTTTTCGCTGCAAAATACCCCTCCACTGCCCATCAACGACTCCCCTGCATTTGCCGCGATCATGAAGGTACTGGCGGCATCGAATCCACTCTCCGGCTTGTTGTCGCTGCGGTTCAAAGACAAATTGCGCGTGCTCAGAGTCCTGACCTTGGCGAAATTGGCGGCCAGCCAGAAGATCAGACCATACCAGCAACTGCGTTATTGGAGCAACGTGCCGTTTCGTCACGGACCGGTCGATGTTGTCCAGTACTCGGCTATTCCCTCCCCGGACAATCCGGCGCGTCCTTTGCAAAAGAGTAACCCAAAAGGCTTGCAGGATGAGTTGATCCGGCACCTCAACGAAGACGGCCGGATGAGCAGCTTCGACTTTAGCGTCCAACTGCTCGACGCCGACAGGATGACCTATTGGGGCAAGCGGCACGACGCCAACTTCTGGATTGAAAACGCGAGCGTCACGTGGAAGGAAGCAGAAGCGCCTTTCCACACGATCGCGCGGCTCACCCTGCTATCGCAGTCTCACCTTCGGCCAGACGCCGGCGAAGTAACCTATTTCGATGTAACGAACCACTCGACAGCTGACAGTACCCCCCTTGGGAGCATTAATCGTGCTCGCTGCTTCGGAGAGACCGCCAGCCGAGAGGCACGGCTGCGCGTGAGCGGCAGTCCCAAAAGTGCAATCTCTGCTGATGTATCCACCGCGGCGCCCGTATCGTAACCAATCGCGGCAGCACAAAGTATCGAATGATCTCGGACCAAACGTGTGCGAGGGCCGACCTTAGCCTAAATGCCTGCCTGAGCAGTCCGAGACGATTGCAGATACATTGACTGTTTTAAATTTAAGAGGCATGCATGAATGAAGAGCGTGAAGAGCTCAACAGGGCGTTCGACCGGAGCCGCTCTCGACTTGCTTACTTAAATATTGGCCTCGCTATTGTCCTGTTGCTCGGATGTGTCCTTCAGATCTGCATCACGCTCCTGGACTACTGACAGGCTTTGGACAGCTAGCCCCCATTGGGAGCATTATCGACCCCGTTATTTAGGTTCAGAAAAGCACCTGAAATACCGAAGGAGAGCTGTTCGTTGGATCTTGCCTTGGTCGTTCATGGCGAGGCTTTCCTTTGGGACCTGCGATGGTTCCCGGGCCGACGGGGGAACCGGGCGCATACTCTCGACTGCCGAAAAGGGTAGGCCGGCCGCGTCAGCAAAACAACTGTCACAACGGACAGTACGCGGGGACTTCCCGGAACCCGAAGATTCGAACAGGATCGTAAAACGCGATACCCTACCGCGGTAGTCGTACTACAAACGGGTCATTGACACAGTTGAGCAAGTTGTTACTTTCTCTATATGAAAAGCTTGGTGCTTGCTGTCGTGTTAACTTCCGCAGCATTCGGTCAAACCACCAAAACCGACATAGCCATCCACTGCGTCTCGTTGCCTGGAGACGTAGTCGGAGGTCAGCTTTGCAGTGCGCTTCGGCTTGCTGTGGCGAGAAGTCCACGATATGAGGAGGCTGTTACAAATCCACAGGGATGGCAGCTTAGGCTTGCTACGATGGGGGTCGATGAAAACAAAGGCACAGCAGTCTCGATGACCCTGGTCTATCACGCGATGTATGTTGTGAATACTGTCCAAGTTTGCGGTGCATCTGTCATCCCTGATTGCGCTCAAGGCATGCTGTCTGATTCCGATGATCACATAAGGTTGCTTGAAAAGGCGGTTAAAGACCACGTCGCTAAGCAGCAGATTCCCTAAGGTCTGGATTAATGCCGGTGTCCTCCCTGACGCTGGAATCACATACGCGAACTTTACCCTCAATCACAAATGCTGCCAGCTGAATGATTGCTGGCTCCGGCGGCAACTAACGGCTCGCTCTTTTTACCTTCAAATGGAGGCGCCGACTGCGACGCCTCCGCTCCTTTTTGCAGTTTTGCAACTTAGCCAAGGCCGGAAATGCAAATGCTCCCGCATTGCCGTCCGGGAACGAGTCGAGACTCTTGGCCGTTGAAAGTGGTCGAGAATTCATTGTCATGTTCGCGCCTGGCCGGCAACCCCGTCAGAAAAGACTGGGGAAGGATTGCCCGGTCTTTGTCTTTCGTGCGTTACATTTGCATACGGGGATGGCTGGCGGCCTCTTGATGCCAGTGTGCGACCTGCCGGACCGCGTGGGCCAGGGTGTTGACAATGACGGTGGGTCTGCCGTTGCCGAAGCGCTCGACGGTGAGGTCGTGGGTCTGATCGGAGTCTTCGGTGGGGTTCCAAAGGCCAATGACGATGCGATTGTGTGGAAGGTGTGACCGGACACGCTGACAGATGGTGCGGGCTTGGGAGAAGGCGAAGGGCGGCAGGGCTGAGATGAAGATGACGGTGTCGGGTTCGTTGGCGAGCGCGCCGAGGATCTCGCTGGAGACGGACGCCGGAAGGTAGAGGGTTTGGTGGGAGGCCTGCTCCATCAGCTGGACGAGCATGTGAGTAGTCAGTTCGTCGGCTTGGTCGCTGGCGGAGATGCAGACGACAGCGAAGTCTTCTTGCATGGAGAAGCCCGGAGCGCGGAACCCGGAGTCTCCTGTTTCTTTCTGGTGATAGTCAGTGAGTTCGGCGAGTAGCTCGCCAATGCTGAGAAAGAAGAAGTTGCAGCGGACGTCGTCGAGGACGCCCTGGTGGCGGTCCTGTTCGACGAGCGCGAGGGCGGGCATGAGGACGGAGTCGTAGAGCTCGACGAGGGTTTTGCCTTCGAGGAAGCGGTTGGCGACGGCGTGCGCCTCCTGCTGGTCCATGGCCAGGAGACGTTCGTAAAAGAGGGCCCCGGCGGAAAGTTCGGCGTCGGTGCCAAGGATGGTGTGGAGAAAGGACATCTGAGGGACATAGCGGCCGAGTACGACGATGCAGACGGTGAGAGGCGTGGAGAGGATGAGGCCGGGCCATCCCCAGAGGAGTGTCCAGAAGATGGCCATGGCGAGCAGGGCGAGGGATGAGATGCCGGTCCGCGAGCTGAAGAGCCACGGTTCGACGAAGTTGGTGGCGGTGAGGCCGAGTGTAAGGAAAAGGCCGATGACTAAGAGCGGAGGACCCCAGGAGGGGGACAAGGCGACGGAGACGACAAGGGGCAACGCGAGGGCGGTCGTGGTGCCGACGTAGGGAATGATGCGAAGCATCCCAGCGAGCACTCCCCAAAGAGTCGCGTTCGGTATGCCGATGAGGAAGAGACCGAAGCCGAAGAGGGTTCCGTAAGCGGCGTTGACGGTAGCTTGAAAGAGGAGGTATTGGCTGATGCGGGTTGCGGCATCCTCCAGAGCCTGGGTCATGAGTCTGATGCGGCCGATGCCGGCGAGGAGGAGGATGCGGTGGCGGAGGTCCTCGCGCTTCAACAGGAGATAGACGGTGAAAACGACGACAATGCCGAAGGTCCCGATGGGGCGGAGGAAGCGCATAAGGAACTCGGCGGTGGACTCGAGTTGGGTGCGATCGGGGTCCACGACGCGCACGGGCTGGGCCTGCGGGAGTGGCTTCTGGACGCTCGGAGTCGCGTTGGCGGCGCCGTTAGCGAGATCCGCGCTGATGTCCTCAACCGCGGTGAAAGCCTTTTCGAGGGACTGCCCGGCGGGAGAGTGGACGGAAGCTATTTTCTCTTGGATGCTGAGACGATAAGCGGGAAGATCGCGGGCGACGTTGAGGAGTTGGCGGGCGACGACGTATCCGACTCCGCAGATGATGGTGAAGGCGAGCACGCCGGTGATGACAACGGCGAGTACGCGAGGGACGTGCCTGTCCTCAAGGCGGCTGACGACAGGGGCCAGTAAAAAGGCCAGCGTAAGGGCGAAGGCAAAGGGGACAAGAAGGTCGCGGGCAAAAAAGAGGGCGAGCGCCGTGACCGCGAGCACGAGGAAGGGCCCTGGCCTGGAAGAGTCGGCGTTTCGAGCAAGAGACATAGGACCTTCCTGAGTCGTGGTAGAAAGACTGTCTTGTCAGGGCAATCCGAGCCATCTCGAGAGTGGTTTAAGGTAGAAGCTGTCGCAAGGTTAAGAGCCTCCAAGGCAATTGGGAACTGGCAAAAGTTCTAGGCTTTCTATTAACTTCCAGAAAACGGATCATCGATAACTTCACCCGCCGAAAAGCTGACTCAGGCACTCCCGCCCCTGTCGCAAGTGACAGTTTCCAAACAGTCGGCAATCGAGTTGACTAGGAGTGGCCGAGGGCACAATTCGAGGCCGGACCTGATGCGAACTACCGGGTTCTCCCACTTGCCCAGGGCAACCAGAATTGCAGAGTGTGCGATGGCGGTAACCCGTCCGTGTAAATCGGATGGCAACTCGGCTGGGGTACCTGACGAATCGTCGCGCAGCATACGATTGGTAGCAGGAGATCTCAGAGACGGATAATGTAACCGTATCTATGTCTCATCAAGAGAGTCGCAAAGGGCACGGCGGTGAGGATCCTAACTCGCAACAGTCTTGGTCTGTGAGACGTTTGGGCGCTCGCGGACTTTAAAGAGGGGTAATGCGTCTTCAAAAGGCCAACCGAATTATCACAATACTGGTCGCATCGCTTTCGCTGGCGTCCGTAGCATGCGTACTCGTGTCGGGGTATTTCAGACATCGCCAAGTGACTGCACTGAACGCCAGGACGCAGTCGCTGCTGCTGAGTATCCAGCTCGCCGGGGGCAGCGACAAGCTGACTGCGGCGGTGCGTGGATTCGCGGTCGCGGGTGATCCCCGCTACCGCGACGCATTCCAGCAGGAGATTCGTGTCGAGCGCAGCCGCGACCGCGCTGTGGAAGGCTTGCGTGCGCTTGGCCTGACCCCGGGGGAGAGCGAACTGGTCTCCCGCGCCAAGCGAAATTCCGATGCTCTCATCGCCCAGGAGGAGAAGTCGTTCGAAGCCGCCGAACGCAAAGATTTCAAGACGGCGATGGGATATGTGTACGGCGAGGAATACCTCAAGGCGAAAGCCTTGATCATGGATCCCATTGATGAATTCCGCCGCCGGTTGGACAAGCGTCTCGCTGACCAAGCCCTCGCCGAAGAGCAGGCGGCCCAGCGGTCTGTCAACCTCGCAATCATTGGAGCTGTCCTCAATGCCCTAGCTATCGGGGCTGCGCTCCTCTTTTACCGGACGAAGATGGTGGTCCCTCTGGTTGCCCTGGGACGTAGCCTGAGCGACCTTCTGGCCGGAAAGCCGGGCATCGAGATCGGGTTTCAGGAGGACCGCTCCGAGATCGGGGACATCGCACGATCGCTGGAGTCGTACAAGGGGCTGCAGGAGGAGCGAAACCGCGTCACACAACAAATGCAGTTGCTCCTTGAATTTGCCGGGCAGGGCATTTACGGCATCGATCTCGAAGGAAACTGCACCTTCATCAATCGCGCTACCTGTGAATTGATCGGCTACCGCGTCGAGGAGGTCCTCGGCCGGAAGACGCACGATCTGATGCATCACCACAAGCCGGACGGCTCCGTTTACCCCATAGATGAATGCCCCGTCTACAGTGCGTGCAAGAAGGGAGAAGGCTGCTGCACAAACGACGAAGTGATCTGGCGGCGGGATGGCACCCCGGTCTCAGTTGAATATTCCTCGTTTCCAATTCTTGAGGGCGGAAAGATCACTGGAGCTGTCGTCACCGTTGTTGATATCACTGAGCGAAAGCGGGCAGAGGAAAAGCTGAGGGAAAACGAGAGTCTTTTCCGTTCGATTTTTGAGAATGCACAGATCGGGATCGGCTTATACAAGATTGACAGCCAGGAACATCTCTCCAACCGTGCACTCCACGATATGTTGGGCTATGGGGCAGAAGAGCTGAGCAGTGTAGAGCAATGGGACGAAATCGTTCACCCCGAGGAACGCGTCGCAAGCGCGCAGCGATATGTGGAACTCATCCAGGGAAAGCGAGAAACGGACGAGTATGAACAACACTTCATTCGTCCTGACGGACGTATCGTTGCTTGCAACGGGAGGTTTCAGCTGCTCCGGGACGCTGTAGGCAAGCCACAGTACGTGGTCGACCTGAAGGAAGATATCACGGAACGCAAGCGTGCCCAGGAAGCCCTGCAGGGGAGCGAGCAGCTATTCCGTTCGATATTCGAGAACTCCCCCGTAGGCATCGGCCTCTACAACGTTGCCAAGTCGCAATATTTCACCAATCGCGCCTTGCACGAGATGCTGGGCTGCACTCATGAAGATTTGAGCTCTGTCGAGAAATGGGATCAGGTCGTCCACCCGGACCAACGTGCTTTCGGTGCTAAACGCTACGCGGAACTCCTCGCAGGCGAATACGACTACGACGAGTGGGAGCAACACTTCATTCGCCGCGATGGCCGTATCGTCATTGCAGACGGTACCTTTTCGGTCATCAGGGACACCGCTGGAACTCCCCAGTATCTCCTCAACACCACCAAAGACATCACGGATCGCAAGCAAGCCGAAGCGGACCTCCTCGTTGCCAAAGAGCAGGCCGTGGCCGCCACCAAGGCCAAGTCCGACTTCCTCGCTAACATGAGCCACGAGATTCGGACCCCCATGAACGCGATCCTCGGATTGACCCATCTTGCCTTGAAGACCGAGTTGACAGCGAAGCAGCGTGACTATTTGACAAAAACAAAGGTGGCCGCTCAGGCCCTGCTCGGCATCATCAACGACATCCTTGATTTCTCAAAGATCGAGGCGGGCAAGCTGGACGTTGAGAACACGGAGTTCCGCCTCGATCAAGTGCTCGACGATCTATCTTCCATCGTCGGCCAAAAAGCTCACGATAAGAAGTTGGAATTCTTGATCGCCTCGCCGAACGATCTGCCGCCGAATTTCATCGGCGACCCCTTGCGCCTTGGGCAAATCCTGATCAACCTCGTCAACAACGCGGTCAAGTTCACCGATCGTGGCGAGGTGGTAGTAACAGTCGCACCGGAGGAACAATTAGCGGGCCGGATGAAGATAAAGTTTTCCGTCCGCGACTCTGGTATCGGGATGACCCCGGAGCAGGCCGCTCGTCTGTTTCAAGCATTCAGCCAGGCCGACACTTCCACCACCCGCAAATATGGCGGCACCGGGCTCGGCCTCTCAATTTCTAAACGGCTCGTCGAGGTCATGGGAGGCGAAATCTGGGCCGAGAGCACCTACGGTATAGGCAGCACCTTCTTCTTCACTGCATGGCTTGGGATCGGGTCAAACGAACCGGAGCGAAAGCGTCTTGTTCCCGACCTCTCAGGCATCCGGGCTCTGGTAGTCGATGACAACCCACTAGCCCGCGAAATTACCGCCGAAAGGCTGAAGGCGTTCGCAATCAGGGTCGACTCAATCTCCTCAGGAGAGGAAGCAATCCTCGAACTCACCGCTGCCGACACGCACGACCCCTATCAGGTAGTCCTGATCGACTGGCATATGCCCGGCCTGGACGGTCTTGAGACCGGCGGCATCATCAAGCAGGGCGGCCTGCTGAAACACATCCCCAAGGTCATTTTGATCATCGGCTTTGGACGAGAAGATATCCGCAAACAGGCCGAGCAGACAGGCATCGAGGGCTTCCTGTTGAAACCGGTCAGCCCATCGCTTCTATACGAAACCCTCCTGGACCTGTTCGGGTCTGCCGGAATCGAGGACCAACGTTTCCGTGAAAGAAAGGACAACGGCAGCGTGCCTGATGCTACGGGAATCCGCGTCCTGTTGGTCGAAGACAACGAGATAAATCAGCAGGTTGCGACGGAGCTGCTGGAGTGCGCCGGAGCCATCGTCGTCGTGGCCAACAATGGTGGTGAAGCTGTGAAAATCCTGACCGTTGGAAACCAGGCTCCAGCGTTCGATGTAGTGTTCATGGACTTGCAGATGCCCGAGATGGATGGGTTCACGACCACTAAGCTACTACGGAGAGTGCCACGTTTGCACCAGCTACCGATTATTGCCATGACGGCGCACGCCCTCGTGGAAGAGCGCCAGCGTTGCCTCGACGCAGGTATGAATGACCATGTGTCAAAGCCGATCGACCCCGATCACCTATTGTCGACTTTGCTGCGATGGGCGAAGCCCCGGGCTCAGCAGGCACGCGAACCCCAGCAGCCGTTCAGCACTGAAAGAGCGTCCGAGGAAGTGGTTCTGCCAGAAATCGGGGGGATCAATCTTGCGGATGGACTGAAGCGCGTTGCCGGGAACAGGCAGCTCTACCGCGATCTGCTCGGGCAGTTTGCCGCCAAACAGGGCAATGCAGCCGCTCAGATTTCAACCGCGCTCGAAAGTGGCGACCACGCAGGAGCTGAACGCATTGCCCATACCGTGAAGGGCGTTGCCGGCAACCTTGGGATCACGGTCGTGCAGTCTGTGGCTCAAAAACTGGAGAAGGCACTCTGTGACGGCGAGATAAATCCTTCGGCGCCGCTTGTTGAGTTCGCAAACGTAATGGGCACGCAAGTTCACGCTATCGAGAAAGCGCTGTTCGACTCAGCAGCTCGACCGGTAGAAGTGCGGACTTGCCCTTTCAATAGAGAGGCCTCGGCCGGCGCGATTGCCCGGCTCAAAATCTTGCTTGAAGTGAGTGACGGCGAAGCCGACGAGTCATTTCGCAGCCTACGGGAAGCTTTAGGAGGTGCTATCGAGAAGCCGTACCTGGACGGTCTGAGTGCATCGATCAACGATTTCGATTTTGGCGCTGCGCTGGTGAAACTGGATGAGATTGCCGGACGTTGCGCGGAGTTGGAGTAACTGATGAACAAGGCTGATCAGAAACAGACGGTGCTGCTGGTGGATGATGCTCCTGCCAACATTCAAATTGTGAATTCGATTCTGAAAGACATCTACAAGATCCGCATCGCAACGAGCGGTGCGAAAGCGTTGGAACTGGCAAAAATTACCCCTCTGCCCAACCTGATCCTGCTCGACGTTATGATGCCGGACATGGATGGGTACGAGGTGTGTACACAATTGAAACTGCGGCCTGATACGCGGGATATACCGGTCATATTTCTTACCGGACAGACGCATGTGGATGAGGAGACAAGGGGATTTGATGTCGGCGCGGTGGACTACATCCATAAGCCGTTTTCTCCTGCGGTCGTAAAAGCACGGGTGCAAACTCACCTCATGCTTCGCGGGATTCGCGAACAACTTGCACGGCAGTTGCTTACGATCCAAAAGGAATTGGAAACAGCGCGGCAGATCCAATTGTCAATTCTTCCATCCGAGATTCCGAAAATCGAAGGTTTGGATATTGCTGCGCGCTACGTCCCCATGACCGCGGTTGCCGGCGACTTCTACGACTTTATCGTCGTGGATGAGAAACGCATTGGGATTCTAGTGGCCGATGTTTCCGGACACGGAATGCCTGCCGCGCTTATCGCCTCTATGCTGAAGATTGCACTTTCTGCCCAGGCGGTACACGCTGCCGATCCGGCGCAAGTTCTGTTGGGCCTGAATCAAGCGCTGTGCGGAAAGTTCCAGCACCACTATGTCACGGCGGCCTACCTGTTCGTGGACATGCAGAAGCGAACGCTGACGTACGCGGGTGCTGGCCACCCGCCCCTGCTTCTGCGGGAGGGAACATCCAAGCGTGTGCGGGATGTGGTGGAAAACGGTTTGTTTCTCGGAAGATTTCCGTTTGCAACTTATTCTTCAGTGGAGTTGCCATTCAGGGAGGGTGATCGAGCTTTGCTTTACACCGATGGAGTTGCGGAAACGGCGAACCCGGCAGGAGTAGAATTTGGCACCGACTGTTTAAAGCAGTTTCTGGCGGCGGAGCAAAGCACCTCGCCGGATCATTTCGCCGGTCAACTGCTTGAGGAGTTGTCCCGTTGGTCAGCTCGAGGTTCGGCTGAAGATTTGGATGACGATATTACGATGGTGGCAATCCACGCTAAAAAGTAATGACAGCAGTGTCGAAGTGACCATCCGGGAAATCGGCCTGGTTTCAAAAATCAATGTGGCTCGCGACAGAGCATCGCGAGGAGGGTGGCGCCGGCGTGTGGAAGAAGACGATGACTTTTCCCGTGACAGGGTCAGGCACCCCCATGGGCGGGTCCCATCCCGAGCCCTATCCTGCCAATTTGACCAAGCTCGACGGCCTCGATCTAATGGCCCACTATCGCGCCGCCCGCCGCGGGGGGAATTTCTTCGATGGACTGGCGATCGGCCAACGTGTGGTCTTCCTCTTGACCGACATCGCGGGGGCCCGTGCCGAAGCCCGCGCCCTCGCCGTCGACGTGCAAGCCGCCTTCCGCCAGCACGCACCCGATCTCTTTGGGCCGTCCGGGGCGAATGAATCCGAGGCCATCGCCACCTTGGCGTATGAGCTCAACCGATCCCTGATTGAGGCTGCCTGCGGGGTTCACTTTACCCCCGCCTTTCTGGGTTGTTTCAGCCTTGCACTGGGTATCCTCACGTACCACAATGCAGGTCTCCTCGCCGTATTTCACGATGCGGGGGGCGCACGAATCCTTCAGTCGAGCGGCATTCCGCTGGGTCTCTTCACCCACGTCACCTATGAGCCGGAGGTCTTGGCATTCGAGCCACGAGCCAAGCTGCTTCTCGTAACCAAGGCAGTAATAGAGAGCCCGCGGGGAGCGTCCGAGTTTGGCGCAAAGCGCATCGAGCAGCTGCTCGCAAACGTCAAGGCAGACTCGGCGTCGCAAATCTGTGAGACCGTGCTGCAGCAGGCGTATGCCTTCGGAAACCGTCCGTGGACTCGATTCTATGACCTGCTGCATTACGGGAAACATCTGGGCAACGACGACTTGACCGCGGTGGCGCTGGTGCGCGACTAGAGTCCTCTTCAACACCTGAACCGAAACCAAACACTTTGCTGGTTCGCCGGATATTGTGTCGTCTTGCTCTGCGTGAACACCATATGCGCCCTATTTAGTGTGCTTAAAATCAGACGCCTACGAGATTTTAAGTATCTCCTATGTATTTTTGCTAGTGTCGCCAGCAAGTTCAAATCTTTAGCCTGAAACTCGACCGTGCCGTCCCCGGACAATCCGATGCGTCCTCTGTAAAAGGACTAACCCGAAAGGCCTGCAGGATGAGCTGATCCGACAGCAAGATGAGCAGTTCGACTTTGGGCTGCCAGTTCCTCGCCGTCGGCAGGATGACCAATTGGGTAGGCGCCGGGACGCCAACTTTTGGATTGAGAACGCGAGTGTCAAGGGGAACGAAGCGGAAGCGTCCTTCCACACGATCGCGCGGCTCGCCTTGATATCACAGTCGCAGCTTCGGCCGGATGCCGGCAAAGCGACCTGTTTCGATATCAGAGGGGACCCGACGCCTGGTAGCACCCCCCCTTGGAAGCATTAATCGCGCCCGCTGCTTCGGGGAGACAGCCAGCAGAGAGGCTCGCCTGCGCGTGAACAGCTGATCTCAGCAACGAGGTCGTCGGCATTTTCGAAACGAGGAGAAACAAATGATGAAGCTAAGTCGGATGAGTAAGTTCGTTTTATTGATTTCCCCGCTAGCGCTCACCCTGGCAACCGGAACGTACGCCCAGGATCAGTACCCAATCCTGGACAAGGTCGCCGCCAAGGTCGTGGCGAAATACACGAGCACCCCCTGCGAAGCATTGTGGCAAAAGAAACAAGCACCACCACAGCCACCTTCTCCACAAGAACAGAAGGCAATACAGTTTCTGAAGACCGATCCGCAGATGCGCGTCGTGTTTATCAACAAAGTGGCCGCTCCCATTGCCAACAAAATGTTTGAGTGTGGATTGATTCCATAGTTCCTGGCGACCAGCGGCCCACACCTGTCGCAAGTGACAGTACCGAATCGATTTCGAGTGGAGTGAACTTTAGAGGAAGCATGAAAAGTTCCGTCGCGAGATCCTCTGGGAGAAACGGCCGGAGCCCGGCTATGTGCCACCTTTTATGTTGCCATCGCGAGACGAGGGCAAAATCGATGGCGACGTTACGCAGCATGAAACGGTGAAGCAGAAGCGCAAAGAGCATGGATGCCTTTCACACTGTGATCGACGTTGGGGCCTCGGCCGTAGAAGCGATGGGAGTTCTTCTTATCCTTTGCGCATTTCTCTGGGCGTCGGTCAGCTTTGTTGTCCACGCGCGTGAACAAGTCGGCCACCGGTATGAGCGTTACAAGCTTGCTTTGGGTAGAGCCCTCTCACTTGGTTTGGAGTTTCTTGTTGCTGCGGATGTGATCAAGACCGTGACTACGGCTCCTACCTTTACAAATATTGGAGTTCTGGCGGCGGTGATTGTGACCCGTACCTTCTTGAGCTGGTCTCTCGCGGTAGAGATGGAAGGCCGTTGGCCGTGGCAGCCGGCCCCTGGTGCCAGCCCCGAAATGACGGTCTGAGAGGAGAAAAACAGCTATGGATCCCATGATTGCGCGCATCTCGCACAACCTGGTCGAACGCGTTACTGGTCCGATGCACTTCCGGCTCCTTCTGCAGCCGGGGATGGCAACTTTCTTCGCCATCCGAGATGGATTGAAAGACGCTCGAGAATGCAAGCCACCCTATTTCTGGGGTCTTTTCACCGACAAGGGCCAACGCGAGGAGATGGTGAAGAACGGTTGGAAGTCCGTAGGAAAAGTGTTCATTCTTGCGATCGTGCTCGACGTGGTCTATCAGCTCATCGAGCATCGGTGGACCGTCTATCCGGGCGAGGCAGTGCTGGTCGCGATCATTCTAGCCATCGTGCCCTACCTCTTGATCCGAGGACCTGTCAACCGCATCGTTTGCGAAAAACGCAAAGTAGTGAAGGAACGATTGGCTGGAGATTAGAGCCTCATGGTAACGAACTATCTAACCGCACACACGATAAGTGGCCACGACCCTCCTGCAGGCAGCCGCTTCGAACCCACGCGTCGGGTTCACGGACGAGCACCAAGCGTTTTACCGGCCAAGGCCGACAACCGCAGCGCAATACATTCAACCTGAAAAGGAACAAACCATGGCTAAGCAACCTAACATCCTGATTCTATGGGGCGATGACATCGGCACTTGGAACATCAGTCACTTCAGCCGAGGCATGATGGGCTACACCACCCCGAATATCGACCGCGTCGCCAAAGAAGGCGTCATGTTCACCGACTACTACGGCCAGCAGAGTTGCACTGCCGGACGTGCGTCCTTTATCTGCGGCCAAAACCCTCTGCGCACCGGTTTAACCAAGGTTGGAATGCCTGGGGCCACGGTCGGCCTTCAGCCGGAAGACCCAACTATCGCCGAAATGCTCAAGCCGCTCGGCTATGCAACCGGCCAGTTCGGCAAGAACCACCTCGGCGATCGGAACGAGTTCTTGCCGACCGTGCACGGGTTCGACGAATTCTTTGGCAATCTCTATCACCTGAACGCCGAAGAAGAACCCGAACTTCCTGACTATCCTAAGGATCCGAAGTTCAAAGAACGGTTCGGGCCCAGAGGAGTTCTTCACTGCTTCGCGACCGACAAAGATGACGCAACGACTGACCCCCGCTGGGGCCGTGTAGGCAAGCAGACCATTGAAGACACCGGTCCTCTTACCAAGAAGCGCATGGAAACTGTCGATGAGGAGATCACCGCAGGCGCCATCGGCTGGATGGAAAAGCAGGTCAAGGCAGATAAGCCCTTCTTCCTCTGGTACAACTCAACGGCCATGCACTTCAGGACTCACCTCGCCGACAAGAACCGCGGCAAGAGCGGCCAGGACGATTACAGTGACCGCATGGTCACGCACGACGAGCAAATCGGGGAGATTCTCAACAAGGTTGACGAGCTGGGCATTGCTGATAACACGATCGTCATGTATTCGACCGACAACGGCCCAGAGAACGACACCTGGCCCGATGGCGCCAACTCGCCGTTCCGCAGCCAGAAAGACACCAACTGGGAGGGCGCATGGCGTGTTCCATGTTTCATGCGTTGGCCGGGCAAGATCAAGGCCGACTCGGTGCTGAATGGCATCGTTTGCCACCAGGACATGCTGCCTACCTTGGTGGCTGCCGCAGGCGACCCAGACATTAGCACGAAGCTCCTCACCGGTTACAAAGCGGGGGATAAGACGTTCAAGGTACATATCGACGGGTTCAATATGCTGCCTTATCTCACAGGCCAGGTTAAGGAAAGCCCTAGGGATTACTTCTTCTATGTCAGCGATGACGGCGGGGTTATGGCGGTTCGGACGGGCGACTGGAAGTTGGTGTTTGAAGTCCAGCGTGCATTTTCAACGGCGGTTTGGGCGGAGCCTATGGTGAAGTTGCGCCTTCCGCATATTTTTAGCCTGCGCCGTGATCCATTCGAGCGCGCCGATTTCAACTCCAACGTTTACTATGACTGGATGATCGATCACGTGCCTCAGCTTTACCAATGCCAGGCAATCGTGGCAGCGCAGATCGAAAACTATGTGAAGTATCCGCCTCGCCAGAAGGCTGCTTCCTTCAACCTCGACGCCGTAATGGCTTCGTTGCATCAGACGCAGGCCGCTGTAGCGGGACATAAGTAGAGCGGTCGAACGGCACGGTGCCCAGCTGTGCTTGTCCACCAACAACCTGCTAAGGGGAGACCGACGCACCTCCGCTTAGTAAAAGCTTGATAGACAGGCTTCCCCGGCAGACAATGATCTGCCGGGGAATTTTTTAAATGCGGTATTTCCAATGAGCCAACGAGCAAACCACACTCCCGCATTCCTTGATGTAGCAGAGCAGGTCCAGGACTTTTATGACCGCTACCCCTATCCTGCCCCAGTCGATAGTCTGGATCAATATCGCCGCGCATGGCAGGACCCGCGGAAACGCCGCGCCGATTACCACCTCTTTTGGCCGGGCAGATCTTACAAGGAAGACTATTCCGTCCTTATCGCTGGCTGCGGAACATCCCAGGCGGCTAAGCACGCGCTCCGTTGGCCTGCGGCTCAAGTTACCGCCATCGACATCAGCACGACGAGCGTGCAACACACGAAGACGCTCAAGCGCAACCATAACTTAGCCAATCTTCAGGTCTATCAACTCCCCATCGATCGCGTAAGCGAACTGGAGAAGACCTTCGATCAGATTGTCTGTACCGGAGTTCTGCATCATCTGGTGGACCCGGATGCCGGACTCGCAGCCCTGCGAGGCGTGCTCAAACCGGACGGAGCCATGCATCTAATGGTGTATGCGCCGTACGGACGGACCGGGATCTATATGCTGCAGGAATTCTGCAGACGGGCAGGCATCCTTGCCACCGATGAGGGAATAGGGGATCTCATCGCGGCGCTGCGGGCATTGCCAAAGGGCCATCCATTGGAAACATTGCTGCGCGATGCCCCTGATTTCCAGCACGAGGCGGCGTTGGCCGATGCGCTGCTGCACCCCCAGGACCGTGCATATTCTGTGCCGCAATTATTCGATTTTCTCCAGCGGGCAGGACTGACATTCAGCCGGTGGGTAAAACAAGCGCCCTACTCCGCTCGATGTGGGTTGATGGCGCGTCTCCCTCAATCTGTGCGGATAGCGGAGCTCTCCCCGGTAGAGCAGTTTGCAGCTGTCGAGCTTTTTCGCGGAACGATGGTTCGCCACAGCGTTATCGTCCATCGGAACGATAGTCCCAGCCCTACTCCGCCAATCAGCTTTGCAGGAGACGCATGGATGAGCTATGTGCCTATTCGAATGTCAGAAACGATCTGTGTTCAAGACCGGCTACCTGCGGCCGTCTTGATTAACCAAAACCATACCTACACGGATCTTCTGATGACCATCGATGCAACAGAAAAGCGGATGTTCGATGCCATTGACGGGACCCGTAGCATTGGCGAGATCCTGGAAACAACGCCGGCTCCGCCAGGACAACGGCAACCGGACGCACGCACCTTCTTCGAGCGGCTCTGGTGGCATGATCAGGTAGTGTTCGACGCATCACGCTCTTGAGCAGTGTCCAGTGCTCGCCAACCGATTACAAATTGGTACACGCTACAACAGGTACAATGCTCTCCTCAACCCCCGGCTGTGAATCGTTCGTCTGAAAGCAATTAGATCGTTTGTCCGGGCCGGCCACTGCAAACCTGGAAAGAAAAACGGTCACTCATGAGGGAGCAAATTTTATGAAGTTCAGTCGTCTGCTACTTGTTTCCCTCGCGATCTGTCTCACTGCTGGGTCGATCTCCGGCAACCCGCGACAGGCCTCTGCGGCAACCGGCTATTCGGTGACTACACCTTCCTGGCCAAGAGTCTTTGACCGGAACGGGACGCATGTTGTTGTCTACCAGCCGCAACTCAAGGCCTGGCAAAAATACCGCACACTCATCGCGGACACAGCGATTTCGATCACTGATCCGGGACAAAAACCTGTCCTGGGAGTCATCTCCTGGCGCGCTGAGACCATCACCGATCAGAGCGCGCAAACTGTTTACGTGAGCAACATTGTGGTCCTGGATGCGCGCTTCCCTTCCCTCGATGCAGCACAAGCAGCGGCCATACAAAAGCGCGTACATCAAATTTATCCGACCATGACTCTGACGATCGGATTGCCCCGCATGATCGCCAGCCTTCAACATGTGAACGTGCCGGTACGGTCAGTTACCGGCGGCACGCAGCCGCCGACGATTCTCGTCAGCACTTCTCCGGCAATTGTGCTTCTGGTGGACGGAAAACCGGTCTTGGCGCCCATTCAGGGTACGACCCTGCAATACGTCGTCAATACCAACTGGGATCTCTTCTATGACAATTCCGACTATTACCTGCTGAACGGACGAGTCTGGCTTAAAGCAAAAGCACTGCAGGGACCGTGGGCTGTAACCGCAAAGCTTCCACCTGATATGACCAAACTGCCCACCAAGCAGAACTGGGATGACGTCCTGAAGGCAATACCACCAACTGCGCGCACGCAGGCCCCAACTAATGTTTTGTTCACGGCTAAGCCGGCGGAGCTAATCGTCTTCAGGGGTAAGCCGGCTTATTCGCAAATCCCCGGCACGAGTCTTGCATATGCGACCAATACCGACAGCAAAGTGTTTGTGCATCAGCCCGATAATCAGATCTATGTCTTGATCTCGGGGCGGTGGTTCCGTGCTGCGAGCCTGTCTGGGCCCTGGACTTATGCTGGAGACAGCCTCCCTCGCGACTTCGCCATGATTCCACCGGGGCAGGTCTATTCTGGAGTTCTGGTTTCCGTGCCCGGGACCCAGCAGGCTAGCGACGCCGTGCTGCTGGCACAAGTACCTACGACGGCAATCGTAAACCGTGCCGCTGCTGAAGCCGCGGTAAGAGTCGCCTATGCGGGGCCGCCGCAATTTGTGACCATCCCAAGCACTCCCATGTACTATGCGGTGAACACGCCGGACAAAGTGATCCGGGTCGGCAGCCTCTACTACCTTTGCTTCCAGGGCATCTGGTTTATGTCTGCCAACCCCAACGGCCCGTGGAAGACAGCAGATTCAGTACCAGCGGTCATCTACACCATCCCACCGACTTCACCGATGTACAACGTTACTTATGTGATTGTCTCCAACCCAACACCGACCACCGTGCAGACGAGTTATTCGAGCGGCTATCTCGGAGTTTTTGTAGTGGGCGTGGCTGTGGGCTCAGCGATCGTCTATGGGACCGGATATTACTACCCCCCTTACGTCTACTACGGACCGCACCCCGTCTATTATCCGTATCCGTATACCTATGGGGTGGCCGCCGTTTATAACCCCTACACGGGATTCTACGGAGTTGGGCGTGCGGTATACGGACCCTATGGTTCGGCAGGGACGGCGGCTTGGTACAACCCCAGCACGGGGACGTACGGCAGGGTGGTCACCACCCAGAACGCATACGGCGGCCACACCTATGCTCAAGCCTATAATCCCTGGACCGGAACTTACGCAGCGACCTCTCAAGGCCACAACCAATATAGCCAGTGGGGTAGTTCGGTCGTTACCAACGGAGACAACTGGGCCCAGGCACAGCACGTAACCAATAGTCAGGGAAGCGCAGGGTCGTTCCAAACCTCCAAGGGGAGCGCCGGCGCCGGCTATGCCGGGGCTAATGGGAACAGTGGTTTTGTTGCCAAGGATGCGAACAATAACAACGTCTATGCGGGTGCCGATGGCAACGTCTACAAGAAGGATTCGAATGGCAACTGGAGCAAATATGACAACGGGAACTGGACTCCGGTAGATCCCTCGACGGGGGCAGCCCAGGTGAAGCAGGAGAAGCAGAATTCGGCCAATTCCAACAACTTGACGCAGTCAAAATCAAGAGGGTCGTCAAACCTGGGCGCTCAGTCAGGAGATCCGCCCTCGTCAGGCGGAAACGGAGCCGGCCAAACTACGCCCCGTTCGTCAGGCCGAAGCTCTCAAGCTCAGCCCGCTCAACCTTCTGCCCAGGGCCCATCTGGATCATCCTCTACGATGGGGCAACTACAGAACGATTCCCAGTCCCGCGCCCGGGGGGACCAATTGGAACAATTCCAGAATCGTGACGGGGGCGGCGCTGGCGCTGCACGCGGTTCACGGAGACAACGCTGATGAGAGAGGATCCTTTACCGCGGTAGATCGCTGCATGCGGTTAATTCTCAACGGTCGCATCCTGCCCGCGGAACTCCGGGTAGATTTGCTGGGCAGCGCGATATGTAGCTCGCACAAGGATCCCGGCGTAAGTAGGAAACGAGAGCGGAATTCTCGCCATCTTGTCCACTCGCAGGCCTGCAGCAATAGCGATCGCCACCACCTGGGCGATCTCGACGGCGCGCTCGCCCACGACGTGGCAACCCAGGATTTCGCCGGTAGAACGGTCAGCTATCAGCTTGCAGAACCCGGTCGTGCGACCGTCGATGATCGTGCGCGCCGTTTCGTCGAAGCGCACGATCGACACGACCACGTCGTGCGTTTCACGAGCCTTCGCTTCCGTTATCCCGACCTGCGCGTATTCGGGCTCAGTGAAGCTGCCAATCGGACTTACCTGGTCTTCGATGGTCATGGTTGCGCCTTGCACAGCGTTGGTGGCAGCCACAAAGCCATCATGGACACCCTGCGGAACAAGCATCAGGCGGCCGGTGATGTCGCCCGCCGCAAAGATGTTCGGCGCGGAGGTCTGGAGGTACGAGTCGACCTGCACATAGCCCCGAGCGTTGGTCTGGACGCCTGCCGCCGGCAGGTTCAGACCCGCTGTGTCGGCCACCCATCCGATGGCCACAACCACAAGAGCAGCCTCTGCGCTGTCGCGCGCCCCCTCCTTGGTGAAGGTCATACGCACGCCGCTCGGAGTCTTCTCGAACGACTCGATGGTTCCGAAGTTCTCGCGCACGACCATGCCTGACTCGCGAAAGGCGGTTGTAACCACGGCGGAGACGTCTTCATCCTCGGTCGGCAGGATGCGGGGACCGGCTTGAAACAGCTGGACCCGTGAGCCTAAGGCCTGGAAAATCGACGCCACCTGCACGCCCGTAGCTCCTGCTCCGACAACAATCATCGACGGCGGAATTGCGGCCAGGCTCCACGCGTCGCTATGCGTCGAAGTCAAGTCGAAACCAGGAATGGGGAGCCTCCGGCTCGTTCCGCCAGCGCTCAGGATGATTTTGTCTGTTCGGAGCCGCAGCCCGCGGCCCGTCTCGATCGTGTGCGCGTCGACAAACCGCGCGGTGCCGGAATTGTCGTAAATCGTAACCCCCACGTTTTCCAGTTGCTCGCGCCGGGCAGCATGTTCGCGCACGTCATGGACGACCTCGCGCGTGCGCTCGAGCAGCCGGGAATAATCCAGGATTGGCTCGCTCACAGAGATACCATACTTGCCGAGCTGTTTAGCTTCTCGAAGCAACCGCGCTGCCTGGGCAAGTACCCGCACGGGAATGGGGCCGTCATTTGCCGCCATACCCCCTACCTCGCCGCGGGTGACGAGAACCGTTTGGGCACCCAGCTCTGCAGCCCGGAGTGCAGCAACCATGCCGGCCGGACCGGCGCCAATGACTACGACATCCATCAGGGTCTCCCTCCAAAAGCGGCCCTCTTTACCTGGACGAGAAGTTTATAAGTAACGTGCTGGTCATTCCATTAGCAGAACTTCTAGTGCACGTAGCATATTGTCTGAGCCCTTTTAAGAATCGTTCCACCCTGTCTTAAGTGACAGTTATCGATACCGTCGCACGTTGTTTTACTGACTATCGTGGCTTATTTATGACTTCTGTCGTACTTGCTCCATGGAAATCCGTCTGGCTATGGAGTATACCGCTCATTGTTGTGACCATAGTCTTCCACTCTTTTGCCCTTGGGCTGCTCAGCCGGGGATTGCTTATCGTCCTAAAAGATGACCGGAAAAAACGTCTCACCCATGCCCTGTCTGTCTTTGTGGTTGGGGGATCTTCACTTTGCACCATATGCCTGCATGGTCTTGAAGCGTGGATGTGGTCCGTCGCTTACCATCTGCTTGGCACACTAGGCGGCGACCGGAAGGACGCGATGCTGTATTCGATAAGCGTCATGACAACTGTAGGGGGGACTAATCTCCACCTGGAACCGCGCTGGGCACTCATGGGACCGCTCGAGGCACTAGACGGGTGGATTCTGTTCGGGCTTACCGCCGCCTTCCTATTCGCTCTCATCCAGAAAGTCTGGTCTCTGGAGCGCGCATAGCCGGGACGTTTGTGCAGGGGGTATCTCGGCGGCCGAGCCCAACGTGGCTATCCGTCGTGAAAATGTACTCCGCCGTGCGGAGTAGAAGTGAAAATGCTCTAAAATGGCCCTTGGCGCAGCAGAACGCCGTAAAAGGTGACCAGTCCAATCAGGATGACGACCATCGCTACCACGACGGAGATGGAAATCATATTCTGCTTCTCGGATGCCCCAATCGCTTTCAGAAACTTCCGGTGCTGCCAGGTTGCGGCGGCTAATGCCAGAGTCCCCAGAGCTATCAGGCTCAATCCCAGATTGCGCGGTGCTTGCGGGCGCCGGATGTTGCCGGCGGCAATTTCTTCGGCCTGGTATTGGAAGAACTTGTAAATGGTGAAGCCGAATCCGATCATCGAAAGGGCGGTCCGGATCCACGCCATGAGTGTTCTTTCCGCTGCAATGATCGTGCGCTGAAAGGCCAGGTCGGTTCGTTCTTCGGCAAGAACAGTGCCCCTGTCTTTTGGCGCTGGTTCAACAAGGCTCATCGATTCATTCCTCCCGGTGCCAAAATGGCAGCGCAGCATGAAACTTCGGCGCCACGAGCCCAACGCCGACATTTTGGCTCTTGCAAAAAGCGTTTCATACTTGCGCGGCCGGGCCTTCGCCGGGCGCGACAAGTGGTACAAAGGATCCCCAGTGATCCCGGACAGCGAAAACACGGAAAACAAACGCTACCAACACCGCTATGAGGGTAACGGGAAAGAAGTGCAATCTCCCCTCCGTCAGCACTGCAATCACGGTATAAACGGTGCTCGCCAGCACCGCCGCCGTGACAAGTTGCTGCGCCGGTCGCACAATTTCTGGCGTCACGCCGGAGAACAGGTCGATGAACACCCCGCCCGCAGTGGTGGCGATCAGCCCGATAACGATCGCGGCAAAGATCCCCAATCCGTGATCGAGCGCCTTATGCGCGCCCAGGATGGCGAACCAGGGAAGCGAGAAAGACTTGAAGTAGGCTAGCGTCCTGGTACGGAACTGCTCCTCCCTCGATTCGGCATAACGATAGATCGCGAGCCCCAACAAACCCATAAGAAGGCAAACCACAAGATAAATTGGGCTCTTGAGCGGTCCGGGGATCTCACTGAGCAGCATGTCGCGCGAGACGCCGCCGCCGATACCACCGAAGTAGGCCATGATCAGCAGGCCCGCGACAGTGTAGCCGCGATTGTGCGACGGATTACGAGCCACGAGCACCCCATTCAGGGCGTTGATACCGGCGGAAAACAAGTCGACTTCGGGAAAGCTTGGTAGATTCATTTGGTTCTTCCTCACAGCGGCTCAGGGAACCGCAAAGTTGCTCCAGCGCGGTGTCCTCATCACCGCGGGAGCGCCAGGGGACTCCCACTCATGTGGAGAGTAGAGGGTTGGGTTCAAGGCTACAACTGTCACATCTGACAGGGTGGATGGATTTCACGCAGACGCCGCACCCATTGGCATTCGGTGGCTTACTCGTCAAAGGAGAAAATGCGCTTCCAGTCGTTCTTCATGCTGATCACGACCCAGGCATTCTTTGTTGCCTTGCTCAGGAGCTCTTCAGAGAACGTACCGACGGGGGTGTCCGGAAGATGTACCGCGGGGCCGTAGGCGTACTCGCGCTTCGCGTCGTCGTGGAGCACTAGCATCATCAACCGCGCTCCATCACCCGCCTGTGTCCATTCCAGCATCTGGGCATCGCCTGAGCTGAAATCCGTATTTCCAGAGTTGCCGAAAGCAGCGATGGGCCGCCTACCGATGAAGAGGTTGATCCCGATCGCCTTACCAGGCCCATCATCAACGAAAAATACCTTTGGCTCCCGCATGAGCATCGGCTTGCCGTTTGTATCGACGAGCTTGTCACGACACTGGATCCCACGACTTGCTCCGGTGGAATGCCATGCACCTTCTCGCTGTAGGCGCGCACAAACTCTTGCCCGCCGCCCGTCACGATATATGTCCTGAAGCCGTTGGCGCGCAGATACTGCATCACCTCCAGCATGGGCTGGTAGACGAGATCGGTAAACGGCCGGTTGAAGCGCGGAGCTTTGGCGGTGGAAAGCCAGTCTTTTACCAGCCCCACGAAAGCTTCGTTGCTCATACCCGAGTGGGTCACCGCGACGATCTCTAACCAGTCGCTCTCAGTGAACTTGCCCATCGCTGCGCGGTCGCCGGCAAGCACCGCCTTGAAAGGCTCCTTCTGCTTCCATTCGGGGTGCTCCGGGGCCATCTCAGCCAGGCGGGCAAGCGCGAACATGGCCTGGCCGCGTTCGTAGAGGTGCAGGCGGGAGTCGACGTAGTCGCGGAAGAGCTGGCGAAGCGGGGGTTGACTCCGGGGCAGCAGCAGGTCAAGACGGAGGTACGCCGTTTCAATGGCGTTGCGCTCATCGGTCACCAGTTCGCGGTGCACATCGTAGCGGGCCACCGCCCCGGATAAGGTGAAGGCCAGCAGCAGTCCAAACAGCGCGAAAACCGCGCCCTCAATGGCACTGCTTTGTGGGGCAGTTTGTCGACGTAGACGAAGCCCGTGTCATGCTTCCGAACTCGGAACAGGATCCGGCACCGGGCTAAGCATCATTTTGGGTTTACGAAGTCTGTGTGACTTGCTCTCACACTCATCGAGAACACTTTGCGGAACACATCGCCGGAGGTATTTGATTCCCAGGGTGACCACCAGCACGTCGTCCATCTGCCCGATAACCGGAATGAAATTCGGGATGATCTGGATCGGACTGAAAACATAAAGAACCGCACACCCGGCGACCGCTTTCGCGTGCCATGGCACATCAGGGTGTATAAGAGCCCGCCGGATGATTCTGAACTGTTTGAACACCCCCCTCAGTGAAGTCTTCAGTTTATGTACCGATGACTGGTCCGATTGCTCCTGATGAGTTTTGAGAGAAACTTCCACTTCGGGTGGCGCTTCCGCCGCTCGCATGATGCAGCGAAAACCGATGTGGCTCATGCCGGTGTCGATCATCTGCGGTTGGCGTGCCGCGGGGCGGTAACGCAGGCAGTAGTTGGGAGCGCACAAGTGCGAACCACCCTTCACGACCTTGCGGGGAATGCGAATCTGCGGCTGCCTCGGGTCGTAGCTCTTCTGCGAAGAAGCAATACGTGGGTTAACCGCCGGCCCACAGCAAGCCTGAACAATTTCGTTCGCATGGTTGTGGACATACCAATCTGAGGTCCACTCCCACACATTCCCCGCCATATCAAATAATCCGTAGCCATTGGGTGGAAAGGAGCCCACGGGAGAAGTTCCCGCGAAGCCGTCGAGCAGCAGATTCTGCCAGGGGAATTCGCCCTGCCAGGCATTCGCCATGGACTTTCCCTCGGGAAAATGTTCATCGCCCCAAGTGAATTTCTTGCCCTCCAGGCCGCCTCGGGCGGCTCGCTCCCACTCGGCTTCGGTGGGCAGTTCTTTCCCCGCCCAGCGCGCATAGGCTTCGGCGTCCTCGTAGGCAACGTGTACAACCGGATGCTCCTCAATACCAGTAGTTGAGCTCGCGGGTCCAAGCGGATGACGCCAATTCGTGCCTGGTGTCCAGGCCCACCAGTTTGTGTAATCCTTCAGATCCACGGGCCCTCGCGATTTTTGGAATACCAGCGCTCCTGGAACGAGATTTTCGGGTGGGGCTCCAGGATAGTCGGCCGGATTCAGCTCGCGTTCCGCGATTGTGACATAGCCCGTCGCGTCGACGAAGCGCGCGAACTCTTCGTTGGTGACGGTGTGCCGGTCCATCCAAAAGCCATCGACGCTTACCTCGTGGACAGGGCCCTCCTCTGGATAGAAGTCTTCCGAACCCATGAGGAACGTGCCACCCGGAATCCACAACATTTCCTGCGGTGCTTGAGTCTGCGTGATTTCCTGTGACGCCATGCTGCTCATTTTATTCCTCCAATGCGTCATCCGTTGCGCCATTACGTCGCTTGAACTTGCACCGCCGCCAATAGAATGCGGCTGCTTCCCTTTCCCTTCCAGCAAGTGATGTGGTCCGGCCTCTTGCATAGGGAACGGATTACCAGTCGACATTCTTAGAACAACATCTTTATGGCCCCTTGCGCGACCACATCGAATGGTACAGAACCAATAACCACGGGAATTGCCGGCACAAAAGCCGCTGCGAACAGGCCATAAAGATCGACGCGGCCAACCGGTAGCACTCTGACATCGTTAACGTTCCTCACGACACCATAGAGGTCATTTATAGCGGTAAAATCGGCCACCATCAGAACATCCTGACTAATGCTTTCGGGATGCTCGAACCACTTCTTCTCAAAGTGCTCGCCGGCGGCTCGTGCAAAACCGCCATACTTCACCAGCCCGTTACGCCTCATCTGCATCAGCACAGGAGTAAACGTGAAATAAGGCGCAACACAAATGAGCAGTACGGCTCCCACGAGAACCGCCGCAACGTCACCAAAAGAAGTCAGCTTTTGCCCGTGGTGGAACATTCGATTGGCGACAGCGCCAGCCAGGCCGGCGCCCAGACAGAAGCTAAAAGGCTGTTGTCCGCGCACAGCAGACTCGAGAAACCCAATGCCTCCCACACCATCAGGATGGGCGGCGATGAGGCGAAGGTCCAACCGCGCCGTGGCCCACATGAATCGTGTCCAAAGGAATTGTCTCCACAGCCAAAGCAGGGTGGAGAAGGCCGCAATCGGATAGCTGACAAAGAGCGCCCAGGTACCTGCCGGGGAGAACCACCCAAAGCCGCCGGCACCTTTCCACCAGTCCACAATCTCTGCCCCTTGGGGGCTCAAATATTGTCCCAGCCATACGGCAAGTGCGTAGATCAGCAACACCATCACGACTTGGGCGATGATGGTGTTACGGAGTCTCTCGAACGATGCCCAACCAGCGTTAAACGCGGAAAGCTGGCTCTCCGGGACAAAATCTTCGAGATGGTGCGCTACCCTTCCCAGACGCTTATGCAGACTGGGCGCTCCCAAAATCAGCACCGGAAGAATGATGAGGAAGCGCGATTGAGTGGCGTAATCGGTGAGGAACGAAAGAAATGTAGTACCCCCACGCAGGGCAGATAATACCGCCAGAGGGACCCAGGCCACAGCAACCGCAACGGCAGTAAGGATGACTAAGTGTTCACTCGCGCCGTGCAGCAGATCCAGAAATCTCCAGGGATTGTCGGGCGGGGATGAGTTGACGCGCTGTGAGTCGTTCTGCAGTAGCTGTGTCATGGTATCCGCGCCAACCTACTGTCTCCCACTCGGAAATGCTACTCCCAGGACCACGGACCCGCACCTGTCACAACTGACAGTCCCTAAGCGGCCGCAATCGGAGTGAACTCGCCAAGCGCCCGTCACCAGCTAGTTCAGTGGGCAAGTTCAGCGCCGTTGCAGCAAGTCAATCATGGGCTGCTGGCTTACACGAATATAGCCAGAGCGCGGCCGGTCAAGATCGATAATTACGGCAAGAACCAGGGTGATGGATACCGTCAGCATGAACATGGAAAAGATATTCCGACGTCCATTCACACCGAACGAATATCCGACCAGCATAGCCGACAGCAAACCTACGGCGGCATTTACATAGATCACGCTCTCCGGCACATGATTTTGGAATGCCATCCAACGAGCTTCTGCCAGATCGATGGCCTGATTCAACGATTGCAACAGTAAGCCGACCCTTACCGGATCTGGATCTTGTTGCGCGTAAACAGCCGTCCTAGTCCAGAATTCCGTCTGTAAGCGCGCGGTTTGTCTGTTCAGATCTTCGAGCCGCGCGAGATCATTTCCAGCGGTGCCGTATTGCACCCGGATATTGACATACTGGCGAAGAAGACTCTCGATCTCAGGGCCTGCCGGCGCGGGCAGGAGTTGCGCACGAAGAGAGGATGTACCGAGGGCGTCGGCTTCTTCCAGCACTAGTTGCTTGCGGATCTCGAACCGAGACACCGCCATCGAAATGGTGAACCCCAGCAAAAGTGCAAGAATTCCAAGTATGGCGGCCTCGACAACAGAAATCTGCGATTTAACGTTTTCCGGAGTTCGAGTTTCAAACTTACGTCCTAGCCGGAAGCCTCCCTCTGTGGCGGTCAGCATCAACGCAAAAAAGAGCCAATTAACGAGGACCTCATTGGTTCTGTAAAGTAGGCTTTCGTTCACAACCTCTCCGTCGATAAACGCTACATTTCCGCGGTCCGGGACGCTTCTGCCTTGCGTCAACCAAGGAGACTGCTAGCGAGAGAGACAAAGTAACCTCGACCACGGCCCGCTGTCGGGCCGCACTACGCTCGCGGCAGGGTGAGTATGTGGTAAACGGGAAAGCATAGCAGGAAAGCGGCGATCAGCAATAATCCAACCCGCACGTTACGAGCTTTGAAACGCTGGCTGATCACAATCAGCAGCAGCACGGTTGCCAGCGTAACCGTTGCTCGCACGTATTGGTCGGCATATTCCCGGCCCTTGGTTCCCTGGTCAAAGGCCTCGGTGGCCTGATCATTTAGCCGGGCAGCCATCTCGGTCTTGGAGCTTCGGTATTCCGGCATCAGCTGAGGGCCCGCCGGAGCGTTGGGGTTATTGAGCGGGTCAGTCTTCTTCCAAGCTTCGAAGGCGGGACGAAATTCTGGCAGGAAGCGCCTTTCAAAAATGTCGGTGAGCTTCTTGTCGTTATGGGCCTCGGCCTTCAGCCATTCAACTACGGTCGAAGCGTTGTACAAACGCTCCTGGTTAGCGTATGTGGCAGCTCCCTCGGCTTGCACCCGCAATTTGCTCGCCTGACCGTATAGTTCTGACTGGTGTCCAGTCCAGAGGGCTGCCTGATAGCCGCTCCAGGCAGTGGCAATAGCGACTATGGCGAGTACCAGGGCCTCGACGATCTCCAATATTGCCTGTCCCAAAGATTCCCCTGCTACCTCGTGCTCGCTGAGGTGTTTGGCGATTTCAATGTTGGCGCCGCCAGCTTCGGGCATTGAAAACTACCTCCTAAGTCATCAAGAGAGAATTCGCGGCAGGCAATTTTCCTGCTGCGCTGCAAAACTGGCCTGCATTGGAACTACAGCAAAACTGACTTCACGCGCAGATCGAACTACTCTAGTGGGTCTGCCACCGGCAAGGTCTTCTCTACTTTCTTGATGGGTGGTGGACTCCACTTGCCCGTAAGCGCGTCGGCCTGTGGCGAATAGAGTCGCATCGTCAGATTGAACGGCGCCTTCGGCGCAGGAAGCCAGTTAGCTTCCCTATCCTTGCCCGGACTATCGCTTTGAAAATGGAGATCAAGCGAACCGTCCGCATTGTACTTGAAAGGCATCCAGCTACTCACGGCAAAGCGATTCAGTGAGTTCGCAACCTGGAAGCCATCCGCGTCGTAAAGCGTGATGGACCAGAAGGCGCGGACCGGTGGGGTAGCGCCCTTCTCGAAGTGAATCGTGTATTGGTTCCCTCCATCCAGGGGCTTTCCGGCTTCGTCGGCGAGATTTAAGGGATAGATAGCATCCTCCGGCAGGTTCGCCCCCAGGCCAAGTTGCGCCACGATGGCGCGTTTGAGGTAGTAGTTACCATATGCACCCATGGTGTCGGTGTTCATCGACCAGTAGTTGACTACCCTCGCTATTGTTGGCACCTTCCACTTCATTAGCTGCTGGGCGTCTTCAGGCGCGCTCTCCAGTGCCTGCTTTACGACTGGATCGAGTTGATCGAAGTCAAAACTCTTACCGGCTTCGAGACCAATTTGTTTCATCTGCGCGATGATGGGCTGATCAGTCAGGTGAGGAGGGTGGAGCTTGAGCAACTCTGCCGCATAGGTAAAGTACGCTTCAGCAGGCATGGCATCCGCCTGGACCATGGGCGGCGTTTTCATGTCGACTGCCGGGTCGCTCTTCACGGTCACTGGCTCGGGCGCCTTGCCCCAGCCTGAGACCGGCGTGACCTTGTAGCCCGCCTGAATCGTATGCACAGCGTCGTAGTCCGCCGGCCCGTCCGTTTTGGTGCGGCCGATGATCCAGACATATGGAGTCGGCGCGGCGATGCGGTTAACGCCCTCTGGAACCTTTCCCGTCCAGCCCGGTGAGGTGATGAGGAAATTGGCCGCCTCTGTGCCGGTCGTTCGCCAGCCCGGTGACGCGAACACATCGGTCCACATATCGAGCATCGGCAGAAGGTAATACCGGCCATTCGTGTCCGGCGCTGAGACCACTACCGGTTCCCTAGTTAGATCGAGCCACGCAATAGAATAGAGGGTGTCGAAGTTCGACCGGACAACACCCTTGAAATCTGCGGGCGGATAGGCCGGAACGTTCACGAAGATATTCATCGGGCCTTTGCCGAACTCTGGCATCAGGATGTTCGTGGATTGCTTCCGCGTCAGGTCCATCAGGATGAGTGGGTAGAAGTAAATGTAGGCATCCACACCGATGGCGTGCGCCTCGTCGGTTTTCAAAGCGGGAACGGGACCCGACGCTTGCAAAGTTGCGCTCATGTTGCCTCTCCTGTTTCCTGTCTCTAGGGCTGCTCCGCAGGACTGCCCCGCGCCGCCCATGCCGGCTCCTGATTCAGCATCGCAGGTTGATTGGCTCCAGGGAACTAGCAGAAGTTGTAGGGGAGGCTGGTTACATTTGACAGTTGCGCGCGCACCAACCGTAGCACGCTCCGCGATTTCGGCATTCACTGCCCAACCGTCTGCATGGGTCCGATATTCGATCTATGGGGCACACTGGCGTGGATCGTGGTACCGCGCTGGGGTTGCGATTCGATGGCGAGGGTTCCATTCAAGAGTTTCAAACGTTCCTGCATGCTGATGAGGCCTAGCCCCCGGCTCGCCTTTGTGGCTTCGACATCAAAGCCCACGCCCGAATCGTCGATGGTGAGATGAATCTCATCCGGCGTTCCCCATAATTGCACTTCGAAATGCCTTACTCCACTGTGTTTCGCCGCGTTATGGAGAGCCTCTTGCAGCACCCGGAAGAAGCAAAGTGAAATGTCCGACGACAATGGAGTTGGCAGATCATGTGTTTTGAAGTCAACTTCCACTTTCTGCTGCTGGCTAAATTCCTGGCAAAAGCCCTTCAGCGCCGCGGCCAGTCCCAGGTACTGCAATCTTGACGAGTGCAGTTCGTGAGACAAGGATTGAACATCGGCTGCTATCTCTGAGGTCTGCGTCCGTAGTTTTCCGATTTTTCCGGAGAATTCAAACGGACTGGACGAGCTTTGCTGGAGCTGCGCCAGCTCAATGGTCAATAGTGCCAGGCGCTGACCTATGTCGTCGTGAAGTTCCCTGGCTATCCGGCGACGTTCCTGTTCCTGTGCGCCAATCAACTTACCGCTTACGCTCGCCAGAGCCGCATCCGCGAGTTTCCGCGCAGTGATGTCTTGAACCGTACCACGGAGCCCGATAACTGCGCCGCCCGCATCCCGCACCGCTTCGCCACGGGCGAGCACCCACTTTGTTTGCAGTCCCGAGCCGAGAATCTCCATATCAAGTTCGTAAGGTATTCCAGTTTGTGCCGCACCCCAGACCGCATGCTGAAGCTGCGTCCAACTTTCCGCGGTGAACAGGCTGGGGAATTCCTTAAAGGAAGGCGGCGGCAATTTAGGATCAAGGCCATGCAGCCGGTAAAGTTCCTCTGACCACGTCACCGTGTCCGACTGTGCATCCCATTGCCAGCTTCCTAGCCCGGCCAAATGCTGGGCTTCCGTCAGCTCTTCGCTTTTTTGACGCAGGGACTCCTCGACTCGTTTGCGCTCAGTTATATCGCGAACTACATTTACGAGATAGGCACGTTCCAACTGGACATGTTTTAGATTGACTTCCACCGGGTAGGTCGATCCATCTTTTCGGCGGTGCAGGCTCTCGAAAATCACAAACCCTGATTGGTTGATCTGCGCGCCAATTTTTGCCATCCAATCTTCGCTCACATTGGGATCAATATCCTTAACATTGAGAGACAAAAGTTCGTCGCGGGTGTAGCCAAGGTCATGGCACGCCCTGTCATTCACATCCAGGAACAGCATTGTTTCGGGATCGACGACCTCGATTGCGTCACTGGACTGGTCGATGAGCCTGCGGAACAGGCGGAGCGATTCTTGAGCGTGCCTTCTGTCCGTGATGTCGACTGCGATACCGAGCATGCGCTGCGGATCGCCGTGACTGCTGTAGTAAAATTGGCCGCTGCCGGCGATCCAGCGCACTGCGCCGTCCGCCCGGATGACGCGGAACTCCGCCGCGTATGGTTTTCGCTTTTGTCTGGCATCGTCGACGGCTATCGCCACCAACTCGTGGTCTTCCGGGTGCACGTAACGATAAAGATCTTCCCTACGTCCGACGAATGAATTCGACGGAATGCCAAACATGTTCTGCAGATCCCCAAACCAGGACAGCCGTCCGGTTTTAAGATCCCACTCCCAGGCCATCGACTTGCTTGCTTCCACGGCGAGATGAAGGCGATCGTTCGCCAAACTGAGTTGCGCGATCAGTTCGCTTTTGGCGAAATGCTCTTTTACAAAGGCGACAGTGGCCAGAGATACGATCGCGGCGATGGCCGCGACTAGGCGGAACCGGCGCATCCCAGCGGTTTCATCTTTCTGGAACAGCTCCCAAACCAGGGGAACTGAGATCATGGCCACCACAAGCATCGCCCAGGCCGGCCATCGCGAGCCCTGGGTAGTCAATCGCCCCGCTCTTATTTCCGCTTTTGTGATTTGACGTGCGCGGATGGGAACCCAGACAAACCAGCAGGCAGATGCGGTCAAACCCAGACCATATATCTTGCCGTAGACATACCCTCCGGTGTCGATGGCGGTATTGGCAACCGCGGAGCTTAAGGCGTACAGAGCCGACGCGCCCAACAAATGGAGGTAAATCATCTTCCAGGGATACTGCACGCGCAGGCTCAAAATGCCGACTACGGCGATCAGCACCAGGTTTTCTACGAGGTAGAGAACGTCAAAACGCAACGCGTAGGTGGTGGGGTTAGAGAATAGATATTGGTAGGGAAAGACAGCATACACATAAAGGAAGCCCCAGAAGAACAGCAGGAGAAGAAAGTTCGAAATCACCCGATATAGCTTTGGGGGAGACCCGTTGAGTGTGAGAAGGCTTGCCACTGCTGCCGTGAAGGGGACGATATGCAAGAACAGCACCGGATCAGCGATCGAACTGTCCGGCACGTCAGTGTGCAGAATGAATTGGTGAAAAAGAAAAATCCATTGGTCTAGCGCCCACAAACTGTAGCCAATGGCGAGCAGTACCCAGAACGACCGGCTCCCCAGTGTATTCCGGATAGCATTGGAAATAACGAAACCGCTCGCCAGGAGCAGCAGCAGAAAATAGCTGATCCCGCCGGATGCCAAAAGTGAGGAATCTGGTTTTGCTGTGAATGAAACAAGGGCTCTCATGACCAGAATGGCGACGAGAGCTATCGGCCAGAAAAGAGATTTTATCCGTATTTGCAGCTCCGAGGAGAGCCCCCTTAGTTCCAAAACGGTCCTCTTCCTTAACGGAGAATGTCGGTCAAACGCCCACAAACACGCAGGTTCCCGGGGTGAAAACCCGAGCAGCGCATAAGGGCTGCAAGGTGCACACATCACAGAGGTTATACCGCGCTGGCCGGGTGGAGCAACGGCAAAAGCCTCATGCACAGCTGGGCCTGCGGCACTCCAGCGCCTAACTGCTTTCAGGTGACCACGCGATGTTAAAGTGGCGTGAAACCGCTAATTCCGCGATCCTTGTAAACCGGAGTACGATTGTACCTTTAGGTCTTGACCGGCCGCCGCTCTCGCGGAATCTAACCGTTGTTCGTGCAAGGAGCCGTGTTGGTCGAACAGGACCCTCAGCCTGAAAATGCTCTTTCACAAGCGGAGCGCACAAATTCCCACCGCGGCAGTTCCTGCATCAGGGTTCTCCTCGTGGACGACCACGAACCGTTTCGTCGATTCGTTCGAGAAGCTCTGGCTGAGATGCCGGATATACAGATCGCCAGCGAAGCAATCGACGGGTTAGAAGCAGTTCGAAAAGCCCAGGAACTAAAACCTGCTCTCATTGTTCTCGACATTGGACTGCCTGGTCTGAACGGAATTGAAGCCGCTCGACGCATTCGCAGGCTATCTCCGCAATCCAAAATTCTCTTTTTGAGCCAGGAATCCTCAGTCGAAGTTGTGCAAGAAGCTCTCTCCCTGGGAGCTCTCGGATTTGTAACCAAAATAAACGCCGGCAGAGACCTGTTAATTGCTGTGGATGCGGTTCTCCGGAATCAGCAGTTTGTCAGCAGCCTGAGCTGCTGACAATCCATCCAGCCCCCGTCCCTCGACAACTCACACGTTCCAGGCCGGCGTCAGGCTAGGGATTTTGCCGATAACTGTAACGTTTTGGCGGAAACTGTCCCTATGTAAAGCCTCCGTATAGCAAAGGCCTGATTTTTGGCCTCAAAATTCACTTTCAGTCGGGAAAGTGCTAAGGTGAGGACACTTTTCGGGGTCGCCATGCTCGCTCGAACGTTGCCAGTGCAGGCTCAAGATCTTTTCCACTATCTTTTTGAGCAAGCCTCCCTGGGAATTGCGGTGGAGGACCTCGAGGGGACTCTTTTGCTTGTGAACCCAGCGCTTTGCTCGATGCTGGGGTATGCCGAGAACGAACTTCGCGGGATGAACTGTTCTCAATTCGCCAATACTGAAGATTCCCAGGACGATTGGGCGCTCTTTCAGCAGCTCCAGGCCGGCGTGATCGGCCAGTACTCGCTGGAAAAGCGCTACGTGACGAAAGGCGGCGCTGAGGTCTGGGGACGTCTGAATGTCTCTCTCTGGAAGAATGACGAAGACGGACCCCCGCTGGTGTTTGCCTTTTTGGAGGACATTACAGAACGAAGGCGGACGGAAGAGGCGTTGCGAGCCAGCGAGCAGCGATTTCGTTTGGCGGCCTATGCGGGAAAGATGTTCTCCTACGAGTGGGATGCTGCGACCGACGAAGTCGTTCGTTCGGGAGAGTACGCCGAACTGCTGTGCATGGACGAGGGAGCGCAGCGAACTACGGGCCACCAGATATTGGCGAAGGTTCACCCGGACGATCGCGACAAAGTATTGGCTGCTCAGGGTGCGCTAAGCCCAGAGCAGCCCGATCTCTGCGTCAGCCATCGAATGGCTCATTCGGACGATTCTGTCGTTTGGGTCGAGAGAACCGGCCGCGCCCACTTTGACGGAGAAGGAAAACTCCTGCGCATCGTGGGCATGGTAACCGAAATTACGGACCGCAAGGTAGCGGAGGCTGCGCTCGCCGATGTGAGCCGGAAGCTGATTGAAGCCGAGGAGCAGGAACGCAAGCGAATCGCCAGGGAGCTTCACGACGACATCGGTCAGCGCCTGGCAATGTTGACGGTTGAATTAGAACTACTTCGCCAGGATCCTCCTGGAATGCCTGATATCCGCAGCCATCTTGGCAAGTTACAAGACCAGGCGAGCCAGCTAACGAGCGACGTTCAAACCTTGTCCCACGAATTGCACTCGACCAAGTTGGACTACTTAAGTCCAATAGTCGCGATGAGAAGCCTTTGCCAGGACATCGGCCAGCAGACAAAAGTGCAGATCGGTTTCGAAAGCCATGATTTTCCAACTTCATTGCCGCCCGGCATTTCTCTTTGCCTCTACCGGGTGTTGCAAGAGGCTCTGCGCAATTCGGCCAAACACAGTGGCACCGAGCATGCTGAAGTAAGATTGTGGGGCACACCGGAAGAGATCCATCTCACGGTCAGTGACCTTGGCGCGGGGTTTGACACCGAAGCACCGAAAGCGGGCCCTGGGCTTGGTCTCGTCAGCATGGAGGAGAGGCTGAAGCTACTCAAGGGAACCTTATCCGTCCAATCGCAGCCCAACCGTGGTACAACCATCCACGCACGCGTGCCTTTCCGTGACGGAATGGGCTCCAAGCCTACGGTCGCGTAGGGCCTCCAAAATCAGGAACCACTGCGCTGAGGAAGTTGTTGGCCAAGCCATGTCTCAGCCGCTTCACTGGGCGAACTCGGCGGTGTGTTGCGAACAGATTCTCTCGTAGATTCCGCCCTGTTCACGCTGAAAGCTGCTTGCCACATACCCGCAGAGAATATCTACGTTTTGGGTCCTGGCAAACTCGTTCGTGAGATGTTCCACCTGTATGGCTGCTTCCGCGTGCCCCCGGGCCCACAAGGTGGGCGCAATTTCACCAAAAGCCACCACGCGCGGATGCTCCGCGCTGGCCGCCTTGGACGCGGCAGAAACTAGATCGCCGAGGATGTTCCCTAAGCGGATCGGATCCGGCAGGTCGTTCACCATCAATGCCGACAGAACCAGGTCTACATCCATCACCACGAACAGACCTTGATCGATGGCAGCGGCAACCCCCACGCCGCGTGCCTTCAATCTTTCGAGGAGACTCGCCCGGTGTGACTCGGTCACGACCACGATTATCGGATATTTGGCTTTGAGAGCAGCTTCGACACAACCAGTAAGCCCGAGAAGAAAAGCTTCGTCATCGGCATAGAGCTGTAGCGCATGGCTGTGAGTCGAATCCGTGTTCTTCGATATCTCTGACGGGAATTCCTTTTGGACGGAGGGATTGGTAGCGTTCACATTTGTGACGCTGGCCCAATTGTAGCTGGGAAGTCCGGTGCTGATAAACCGGCCACCCCGGCAAACGGTGTCCACCGCAATCGACAGTTCGCTTCCCGCACGTGATTTCACCACGTAACCCAAGGCCCCAAGGTTAAACGCTTCTTGCGCCACATCGACGGAAGATCCCTGACTCATAATGAGTATTTTGCATTCGGGGCAGGACTTCCGGATTCGCCGAGCCACTTCTATCCCATTGAGGGTGGGGAGGCCGATGTCAAGCACCATCAAGTCTGGTTTCAGCTCTTCGGCTTTATGGACGGCTTCTAATCCGTCTGAAGCCTCGCCGACGACCTTGAAGTTCTGCATCTTGGCGAGCGTAGAGGAAGTGAATCGGCGGAAAGGCTCGTTATCATCCACAACAAGAGCCCGTACTGTTGACGCTTTCACTTCAGCGCTACCTCACTGTCAAAAACCCGATTCATCGAGGCTAGGTTCCGAACTCAGCATTCCATACGCTGCTTGTTCGGTCGTTGCCCAAGCGCAATGTTCGATTATAGTGCCGAAAACTGGCGATACAATGCGGCATCTGGTGTCGGTCTCGATACGGAGGACTGCCGAGGTTGTCTCATCGCCGCGATACGAAGGTTCTCGGTACCTTCGTACCCCGTACGCGGACCTAGGGGAATTACCGAAAACCCCATTGGGGTATGCACTACTGAAGATGGTCATTTTGAAATTAGCTTCCCGACTTCACGGAGGAATTCGACCGCATGTCCTTGGCTACCTGTCCATCGATTACACCGCCCTGAGTCTCGCCGGGCCTGACCTCTCAAACTTCGATCTTTCCTGTTCAAGAACAACTACATTCAGCGATTGTCAGAAAACTTCGAATTCAGTTCCGGGCGGAATTCTTCAACGTCCTGAATCAAACGAGTTTCTCGCCCCCTGACGTCAACAACAACTTGTATGCTGCCAATGGAGCGGCTGTGACAACCGCGGGATTGATCACCACG
Organism: uncultured Acidobacteriaceae bacterium; assembly: GCA_963826875.1. GTDB lineage: Bacteria > Acidobacteriota > Terriglobia > Terriglobales > Acidobacteriaceae > PALSA-350. The sequence continues at coordinate 280,467 of CAWGYP010000021.1, forward strand.
ACCTCGACATCATCCCGTCAGATTCCCCTGCAATCTGCATCGTTGCCTGCCAACCTACGCTCAAATAGGCCTTGTCCACGGATTTGCGGACGAAGCCCTGTCAAAAAGCGATCTGAAATCTAGGCTCGATTGTCGCGTCTCCTCCGTCAATAGGGCACTTTCAGGCACCCGGTCATCAAGGGGATTTGGCCCATCAACCTGCAACAATCGATGTGTGCTATAGCTGCAAGGCATCGCACCATAGACAAGAAGTCTTGGACAAGGGGATTGCAACCATTCATGCTGAAAAGAGGATAAGTTCGGCGAAGGAGATGGTACATGAATCGCGCTGTAGAAAAACTGCTCTATTCGCGGCGAGAGACACCGCCGAAGCACTCAGCTTAAGTATTCGTTCAATTGACTACCTGATCACAACCGGTCGTCTTCCCGTTCGACGTGTTGGAGGTAAAATCCTGATTCCAGCAAGCGCCGTACGTCGCTTCGCGAGGGAGGATCTCCCTGATTCTGTCCGCGCAGCCGCTCCCGACGGATCCAAGCACGCGAATGGAGGTCGACACTTTTCAGGGCTGTTGGCGAGCCGATTTCACGCGCAAAGAGAGGGACTGGATGATGCGGGCAACGTTAACATAAACGGAAGTGAGTGACCTTTGCCTCGTCAAGCTGCCGCCGGATCAAGCTTTTCGATCGCAGCTTGATTATGTTCCGGCGCGAGATGGGCGTACCGCATTGTCATTGAAATTGTCTTGTGCCCGGCAAGTTCTTGTACTGTTCTCAGATTTACATCCCTCATTACCAAACGACAATGTCAGATGGCTTAATCTCATCAGCAACTCGATCTGCGAACGCGTCCAAGATGAATTTCATCCTTCCCTTGAAATTCCGAACATCCCTGCGGTCGTGGTTGATATACCAGCCGATGGCCTCCTGGGCGAGCACCGAAAACTTGATGCCCTTGTCCTTCATGTTCGTCGGCATCTTTACGCCGCGGAGAATGTCAGCCTTGCGAATCTTGTAGAGCTTGATTGCGTCGCCGCGTCGCCCTACTTTCTCGCGATGCTCTACCCCGTTCGCCTTGAAGCGAATCCACCAGATGCTTGAGCCCGGCTCCTTCTCAAAGACGCCTCGTTCCTTGCTGACCACCTTCCTGGGCATGGTGTATCTGCCTCCTGAATGCGACCCTAGCAAATTCGCAACGAGGTGGCACCAAAAGTGGCACCAGCGCATTTTTTGGATTGTTGGATTTGAGGTTTATTCCGTTAAACCATTGCTTCTATTGGTGCCCGGAGGGGGACTTGAACCCCCACGGCCTTGCGGCCTGCGGATTTTAAGTCCGCTGCGTCTGCCGATTTCGCCATCCGGGCAATGGCTGCGTAGGTAGCTGGTAACACATGACTTAGTTCGGTCGCGCCTCCGTCATCCTTAAAAGCTCAAGAGGCTTGGTGTCAGTTCTGGTGTCAGTTGCCCTGCTCCGTGCTGAGCCAGTATTGCATAGACGCTGGACCGCTTCCAATTGATGTGCTGGAGCTAGGTGAGCGTATCGCATGGTGACTTGAATGGTCTTGTGGCCCATCAACTCCTGAACCAAGCATTTCGCGCAGACCCCAACCCGCAACACAGGTTTGCGCATCGCAGCCCGCTGGAGTTCGTCAGGGACGCACTTGATCTTCCAGAAGTGCAGTATGCAGCTTCCCGCTTACATAGATCACGCGATTCGGACGCATCACGGTTTCTGAGCTTGATGTCGATTCAGATGGTGGCCAGGGAAGGGGTCGGACCGCTGCCGTCGACCTAGCCTGCGCCGATGAGCTGGAGGCCCGCCGATCTCAGACGTAGAATGTTATTGAGGTAAGAAGTCAATGGTCCACGCCGTAATTGCGGAGCAGACGGGTACTACGATGGCTGATGCCGATAGCCTTCTAGGCGGACGAGTCTATGCGAGCTTGGCGAATCGGCTTGGCGTTTCGAGGGGTCATATCGAGTCCTTTATCAACGCAGGATCTGCAGCGAAAGACTTCGCGGACTGTCTTGGGGTAGATATGCTCGCGGCGGAGGAGCTGGGAAAGAGTTTGGGACGTGAAGGAAGAATCGGCCTGATCTTTGGCTTGCTGTTTGAAAAGCACCGTCAGAAATCGGCCTTGGATAAGTAGTGCTCAGACCGTAGCACCAGGGAACGAAGCAAGCTAGCGTTGGGGTGGTGCGAGTGAGTGAGCGCGTCCCCGGCGTTTGGCAGATAATGCTATACCACAGTTACGTGTGGCTAACACGTTACCCTGCTCGAACCGGCACACCCATGCCGTTCCATGTACGAAAGCATGCTACAACACCTGCGACATATGATGGGTACGCAACACCAGGACGGGCGGACGCGATTTGTGGCGGTCAGAGTGATAGGACCATGCCGCAGGTAGCTCAATGCCCGATAAATACAAACCGCCTGTTGCCGTAAAACGACCTCAAACTCCCATATGTGAGCAAAATTGACCAGCAAGGGAAGAGCGAGCGGAGCATACTCGCTTGAATACCCTCCCCGGTGCTTTAGGGTTCCGAATCACTCGAAACGCCAGCCACCCCTCGGTTCCTAGCGCTTTTGCTATTCACGTAAAAGTCATTCGAAAGAGGACATATGTGTCTTCAAACTCAGTTCCGCACGTTTTCGTCGTGGACGATGAACATGTCATTGCTTCCAGTCTTGCCGCGATACTAAAGCTCCATGGCTATTCCGCAACATTCTTCACCTCACCGCTAGAAGCGTTGGCCGCTGCCCGGTTGAGAGCGCCTGATCTGCTCATATCCGAAGTCGCAATGCCAAGCATTTCCGGAATTGATCTTGCGATCCAAATGAGGGCACAGTACCCCACCTGTAAGATCCTGCTCTTTTCGGGGCAGGCAGCCACCTTCGATTTGCTAGATGATGCCTGCGGCAAGGGTCATGACTTCGATTTGCTCTTGAAGCCTATTTTTCCGACTGAGCTTTTATTCGAGGTAGGGAAAGTGGTCAACGGTACTCCCTCAATCCACGTTGTTTCCCCTGCCCGAGTGAACGCTTAGTCGTTAAAGCTCGCTGGGACAGTGCCTGTCTATTCGCACAACCTTGGATTGACGCTGCATCTCGATGGCACGGCACAGTACCACATTGATAGCTCTTGGTAGGTATGAGCTGAATACGGACTGAACTCGAAACTGGCAAAAACGCGCAGGGGACATCAATGGTACCGATACTCAGCGACCGGCGAGTTCTCGTGCCCTCCGCTCGGCGGGCTCGATTATGTCGGATTCTAGACACCTCAGCAGCATCTCGTCATCGATGTAATAAAACGGCTCGATAACCTGAATACGGCGGGACAGGGTCGTGGAACATCGACCATTCTCTTTGACTCCCGGGCAGTAATGGGCGGATGGGACCGACTGTAGCTGAGGGATTAGGGCCATCAGCTCCCGCGGTATGCTTCGCGGATCGGTGAGATCGGCGATACATCTTCACAAACGAAAAGAGGCGGCCCGGATACTTCCACGGACACGCCTCTTTTGTCTGCCGACGACTATTCTCTAGTGGGGCTTTCGGTATTCGATGCCTTCATCGTTCAAGTAGTACTCCGACGAGCAGTAATCTGAACCGCATATCATCGACTCCAAACCCACATACTGCATCCTGGTGATCAAACCTAACGCGCCGCAATGAGGACATGCCAGAACGGCAACGTAGGGGTTGTTCGCCTCACCCATCGTTCCCGTGTTCTCCAGCACAAACAAGGTTCCAGGTTCCATCTGCTCTGGAATCCACTCTCCAAGCAATTCAAGATCCGTCAACATGCTATTCCTCCTGTGCGATCCCGTTACCTTGCTCTAGCACACTCGTGAATCCGCAGCCTTCCGGCCGCAGACACTGTCTCCCTATCCTCGGCCCCCCTCCTGGGGCGCTACCCCACGATCATTGTTCCAACAGACACTGCCGTTGGCCTTCTTGCCGACAAACTGCTCATCCGCTTGGGCACGGCGCGAAGCGTGCGCGCGCAAAGCATGGCTGCGAAACGACAACACGACAGCGCGCTGCCGCCGCGAACCACCAGCCGCAAAATAGCTGCGCAGAAAATCTCTAAGCCAGGCGATCGCCTCGATCCACATGCCGCGCGATAACGTTGGCATCACTGCCATGCGAAGGGATTTGAATTGCGCTTTCTCCCCGGTTGTTCCATGAAGATAAGGCCGTTTCGGTCCCCACCAGCGCTGCCCAGCAGCGGGCTGCTGTTGCGGCTTACCGTCTACCACGATCGCAAGCCTGCGAAGTCTGTCCTGCGGATGTTTACCCATTGGCCGATCACCTACCGAGGTGAGTTTTCACTTGCAAAATTCCTAAGGTACAGCAGTCGAACATTGAACCCATTCTTTCCGCGTGCCTGGTTTTCGTCAATCCACGATTCGTTCGCGTCGATCAATTCCCTCACTCATGCACCAAGTGTGCACACACCCATCTGCTTGCAGTATCACTGTTTCACCGCAATTGTTTTTTGCTGCGCCACCGTGCTCGCCGGCGCCAGCGACGTGTGCCCGTTCAATTCACGATAGATCGACTCGTTGCGCAGGATCGCCTGCACGTAATCGCGAGTTTCGGTGAACGGAATGGACTCCACAAACTCGTCCATGCCGTGATACTTGCCAATCGATTGCCAGTCGGTCACGCGGGAGTCGCCCGCATTGTAGGCAGCAAACGCGTACGCTGCCTGGCCATCAAATTTATCCAGAGTCTGCTTCAGATAGCGCGTGCCGAGACGGATGTTGGTCTCCGGATTCAGCAACTCGATCTCGTTGAAATGATGAATGCCTTCTTCTTTGGCCATCGATCGCCCAACCGAGGGCAGCAACTGCATTAGCCCCCACGCATTGGCACCGCTGATGGCGGCGGGGTTGAACTCCGATTCCTGACGAATCAGCGAGGCCACCATATAAGGATCAAGGCCGTTCTTTGCTGAATCCTGCTCAATCGCGCCCCAGTATTGCTGGGGGAAAAGAATCTTCCAGTAACCCATGGGAAGGGTGTCGATGGGGGCCGAAGTGTAGAAGGGCAGAGCGCGTTTGAGAACGCGCATGGCGCGGAAGGTTTCGCCGTCCGAGGAGTAGATCTCCGCTTCGGCAAACGCGCCCCACTGCTCGCTGCCGTCCGCCGCCTTGATTTCGTCCGGGATGTATTCGTTCAAGCCGGCATTGGCCAGCAGGCGCGCCTTGATGACATGCTCGTCATCTTCGGGCACATCGTCGGTGAGCGCGGGAATTTCCTCGCGCTGAATGTTGTCCAACATGGCGACTTCCGCCGGTGACACCGAGCCCAGCTCGGCTAGCCGGTCGCGGGAAAGTTGGGCGTAATAGTAATGCTCAAAGGTTTTGGAGACGGTCTGGTAGTAAGCAGCAGCCATGGCCGGCTGGTGCTCCTGGTCAGCATACAAACGGCCGCGCCAGTAAAGCGCCGCTGGAATGTCCTTACCACCGGCGTAGAGGGCAATCTGCTTATCGAAAAGCACCGCGGCGGCGGAGTAGTTTCCTAAACGATAGTTCAACCACGCAGCCTTCCAGTGGCTGCTGGGCGCGTAGCGATGGGTGGGAAAGCGGGTAGCCAGTTCGGTGTAGTAGACGATGGCCTGGGGATAGTCTTTGCGCAGCAGATACATGTTGGCCGAAGTGTAGAGAGCCTCGGCTAACCAGGGGCTGTCCTGGAAGCGCTGCTCCATCTGGGTCACCAGGGTCTCGAGCGCGCCGTTATCGTCGTGGTTGCGGGCCACCTCGACGGCGAGATACATGCGCCGGGCACCGCTCTCATCGGCTGTATCGGGCAACGAATCGACTTCTTCTTTGGTCAGCCGCTTGGTATGGAAGTCGCAGGAGGCGGCGGCGACCAGGAGTGCATTCTTTTCCGGTGCGGAGGAATCGTTGGCTAAGGCGCGATACTCCTCGCCCGCATCGGCATACCGGCCACCCGCATATAAGGCATCGGCATGCGCCCTGCGCTCAGCCACGGTCAGCGGAGCGGCGGCTCCGACCACGGCGAGTTGGGTCTTGGCTTGTTGGCCTTCGTTGCTGAGAGGAAAGGAAAGGAAGACATGGCGATAGAGGCGGGCCGCTTCATCCACGCTTCCCGTCATCTGGTTGGCCCGCGCGAGGGCAAGCTGGAAATCGGCGTGGGTGGAAATTGGGTCGGAGGCGTGTTGGCGAAGCACCTTCAGCGCTGTGCCGGGATCGTTTTGCTCGAGCGAGAGGTTGGCAATCATCACCGGCAGGCGGGGGACGAAAATGCTCTCAGGATATTTGGCGGCAAAGCCGGTCAGGAGCGATTCCGCTTCCGAGAGCTTGCCGGCTTCCATGAACGCCTGGGCAGCCAGAAAATCGGCATAGTCGTCCATGGTTTTCCCGAGTTCATTCGCTTTCTGGAAGCTAGCTGCTGCTTCGGGGTAACGATGATCGATTAAATAGGCATGGCCCAGGGCAAGATAGGCTGCTGAGGCTGCCTCGCCGGTGTGCGCGTGGGCATAGGCAGTCACGCCGGCGTAAGCCGCGGGTGCGCGCATGGTGGTCAATTCCTGCGCCATGGGCCGGAGCTGGGAAGAAGCGACAAAGGCCCGCTGAAGCTTGCGGCTGCGGGCAATGCTCCTGGCGCTGCGCGGCTTGCGGTGGGTTTTGATGTGGCGAACACGGCCCGTTGCGTGTGCGATGCCTTTCCCCGTCGCATGCACCGGGTGATGATGGGGATGCTTGGGGGGCGCCGGCGTGGTGGTCGACGCGGCTGCCGTACCGGCCGTAGTCACGGCAAGCAGCAAGGCCCAAGGCAACGTGGTTCTAAAGTCCGCAGTCATCGACGTATTGCTTGCCTTTCCAGTTCCCTGCCCCAATAGATGACCTTAATAGCGGATGCGACCATCACCGATGCAAATCCTGCTGCTATACAGACTCTAAGCGGAAATTTTGGTTGCGCGAGGCTTTCGTGCTGCTTCCAATCCCTCTAGGAACCCAATCCAACACCGCTGCCAGCCCACATCGGGAGCCGTTTTCTATTCGATTTCCTGGCCGCATCGCGCAAAGGACGCAAGAATGCTTAGCCATCGGCCCTAATTCGCAGATTACGCATTTTGCCGTGTGCCGCCATGCCCATTTAGTATGAGGAAGACGCGTAGGCCGTAGCGCATCGATACTCCTTCTCCCGCGCGCGCATCCGCAAAGCGCCTTCAGGGGAGAACGGTCTGGAAAGGTCGAATTTCTGAACCCGACTGACATGCCCATCATCCAAGCACAAGGGACCGAAGAAGTTCATCCTGACATTTTGCTGGTCAACCGGGCCCGCGAAGGGGATGTACAGGCCTTCGAACAGCTGGTGAAGCAGTACGACCGGCAGGTGTTTCGTATTGCCCAACACATCACCCAAAACCGGGAGGATGCGGAGGATGTTGTCCAAGATGCCTTTTTAAAGGCATACGAGAAGCTGGAACAATTTCAGGGGAATTCGAAGTTTTATACCTGGCTGGTGCGGATCGCGGTCAATGAATCGCTGATGCGGCTGCGCAAACGGCGCACGGGCCGGATGGTGTCGATCGACGAGGACGTGGAAACCGAAGAGGGATCCATGCCGCGGGATTTGGCGGAATGGCGGCCGGATCCGGAGATGATGTACGGGCAGTCGGAACTGGCAGAGATTCTGCGCAAGACCATTCAGGGTCTTCCGCCTGGTTTCCGGGTGGTTTTTGTGCTGCGCGATGTGGAAGGGTTGTCGACGGAAGAGACGGCGGAAACGCTCGGGCTGAGTGTGCCAGCGGTTAAGTCGCGTCTGTTGCGGGCGCGGCTGCAGTTGCGGGAGCGGTTGAGCCGCTACTTCCGCAAGAATGAGGATGGGACTAAATGAACTGCTCAGAGTTTCTGGCGCAACTCGGTGATTTTCTGGATAACCAGGTGCCTACCGGCCTGGTGGCCGACCTGCAGGCCCATCTCGAGGGATGCGAACATTGCGTGATCACCATGCGGACGACGCAGAAGACGATTCAGATTTATCGGAATCATGAGATTTATGAGTTGCCGCAGGGATTGCGGGAACGGCTGCAGGCGGCGATTTTAGCTAAGTGTAAGAAGGGTTGCTGAGCGGGGGCTGAGAGCGATCGTTGGGCTTCCCCCGGATTTCCTGTCAAGCTTGTTGGCTTCGCGGAACTTCATGCGGCTTTCTTTAGTGAAAGCCGCACACGTGGCTCTTGTTAGTGTCTCTAGCAGGAAATCCGGGTCGCCCATCATTTTCGCCCCACGTACGCTGAGGCGAACGTGGGGGCACCCCGACGGAGCGGCTAACCCTCAAAGGTCCAGTGGGAGAGTAGCTTGATCCCACCCTTCCTAAATAACACGAAGGATGGGGCACCCGTCGATGGTGGCGGGGATAGAGTAAAAGCAAAAAGGGCCACCCGCTTCCTGGGTGGCCCTTTTGTTTACGTCTGGCTAGTTGTCGTCGCGACGCTGCAGGGTTGGCCGGTCGTTGCCGGGCTGCGAGGAGTCTGGAGCGTTGGGGTCGTTGTTGGAGGTGCTGGCGCGACGCAGTGTGGGTTGGTTTCCCTTGCCACCGTCGTTCAGCTTGCGCTTGTTTTCGATACGGGCAAGACGCGCCTTGACGTCGTCAAATTCAGACGTGGTGACCACATATTCCGCCCTCGGCGGTAACAGAGTGGCAATCTCCTTCTGCGTTGCCTCAATGCGATCAGGTGTCTGAGGATGACTCGAGAATGCCTTGGCAATCAGATGCGGCTTGGTTTTTTCCAGGTTCTCAAGCTTCTCAAAGATGGTTACAAAGGCCTGCGGATCGTAGCCCGCACGGTACATGTATTGCACCCCGAGAAAATCGGCCTGAGATTCAAAGCCACGTGAGAACTGCAGGAAGGTCAGCGGAATGCCGATCTGGGCCGCCTCGTAAATGCCGTAACCTGTCCAACCACCGATGAAAATCAGGGGAATCGTGCCCAACTGGGCGTAGTTCATTCGGGTTTGCTCGCGCACCGCATGGTGGGCCGCCACATGGGATATCTCGTGAGCAATTACACCCGCCATCTCGGCTTCGTCATCCGCAGTCAGAATCAGACCGCTGTTCACATACATGAAGCCGCCGGGGAGCGCCATGGCATTGACTTCATCGGAATCAATGACCTTGATGGTAAACGGCACCTTGGCGTCAGAATTCTTCACCAGGTTCTGGGCTACCCGGTTTACGTATTCATTGACTACCGGATCGTTGACAAACTTGACGCTCTTTTCCAACTGCATGGCGTAAGACTTGCCCATGCGGATTTCAGTCTCGGTGGAATACCAGTTGCCCATGCCACGACCGCCAATGTCACGGGTACCAACCGCGCTCACGTCGTCCACGCTGCCTGGCTTGACTCCGGGCATTTTGCCATCTGCCAAAGGTACGACCGCATCCGGCGCGGAAGTAGCAGGCGGCGTACTGCTTGGACCGGTGCTAGTGGGCGGTGTGCTGCTGGGCGGGGTGCTGCTGGGCGGGGTGCTGGAGGGCGGGGTGCTGGAGGGCGGAGTGCTGCTCGGCTGATTGTTCTGTCCGTAGCCCGTCAGGGTTAAACCAGGCACGAGCAGCAAGCTGCCCGCAACCATTAATTCGGCCGGTATCCGTTTCAGCATTTTGCTCATTGCAACCTCGACCCAGTTCGCTCTTGCTGTTAGACCAAGTATGCGCGCTTTGGCTAGCCGATGGAGCGGAATTTCGCAAAAGTGAAAGGAAAAGTTACGCCCGACGGGCTTTGCTCCGCACCAGCGTGGGACCGGCCTCACGAATCCCCTCGCGCATGTTCGACAAGAAAGAGTTTGCGAGCCGGCTGAGAGTCTCTGGGCATTCTTCGTAAGGCAGATGCCCGGCGCCGGGCAGAACCTGGAATTCAACCTGATCAAAACAGCGGCGCAGCCGCTGGCCCGACTCGATGGATACGGCGCGATCACGGTCGCCCCAGAGCAGGAGCGTGGGAAACTGGCACACATGCTCGAGGTCTGTCTTCAATTTCGCCATATCCGCAAACCAGGTGCTCAGGATGCTGAGGACATAGTTGACCGTTCCCGGCACCTGCAAAGAGCCGATGTATTTGCCCAAGGAACCATCCCGCAACTGAGAGGGATCTCCGTACATGCGGCCCAACGCGAGGGCTTGCATGGGTTCGGGCAGACTGGCAATGCGGTGGGCAAACCAGGTCCCTAATCCGGTGAGGTAGAAGTTGATGAGGGGGTCGCCAAGCTGGGAATAGGGATTTGCCGGAGCGTGCAGCAAGAGGTTCTTGACCCGGCCTGGATGTCTGGCGGCCAGCGTCAAAGTCACCGCTCCACCATGGGACGTGGCCAGGAAGTCCGCGGACCGGATACCAGACTGGTCCATAAACGTAACCAGACGGGCGGCTTGGGCCTCGAGAGTAGCGTCCAAGCCGGGCACGCGGTCAGACTCGCCAATGCCCAGAGCATCCACGGCATACACGGTGGATTCTTCTGCCAGGCCAGGAATCGCCGGATCCCAGGCGGAGGCGGTGCCGAGAAGGCCGTGCACCAGAATGAGGTCAGGTCCGAGGCCCGCCTTCAGGCAGTGCATGCGATGCCCGTCCACCTGGACCCAATGCTTTTCAATCGGGATACGCTCGAAAGCGTCCAACATCCAACGGCCTAATGCCATGATTCCATGATGCCCCTTACCGTAATTCGCCCTTACCGAGAGAGTTAAAAAGGCAGAATTCACATTCTATTCAAAATAGGTGGGAACACAATGGGGCAGCAAAAGATGCCCGCCTAGACATTTGTAAAGTTACTGAAAATAAGATTACGCGATATGTCGCGTCATATGCGTGTACTGGAAACCGGCAGCTTTCCCACAGGCACAATTACCAGGCAGATAGCCTCCCGATTTGGTGTTGTATATCTCTTATCGAATCAAGAGTATACTGTGCCTGCGAAATTAACGTTGCGAAATTCAGGTGGCCCGGCTGCCAGGTTTGCTGTTGGTCCACAGCGTGCTCTGAGCCTGCTGGAGCTTCTTGCTTTTTTCGCGCGGACGCGATGCTTAAGGTGTTTCAAATTCGGGTGGCTGTGGTTCTTCTCGCTGGGTTTACCCTGGCGGCCGCCGTTCTTGCGTCGCTAAATTTCACCAAAGAGGGCTCGTTTTCTCTGCCGACCGATCAGGTTTCCTGGGTGGAAGCTCCTGGCGGTATCCAGGCGCAACGGGTGCTCAAGAACGGACCTGGGGACCAAGCCGGGATCAGAGCCGGGGACCTGCTGACGGCGGCTAAACTTTCCGGCAGCCGTGGTCCGAGCATCCCCACACCACGCATGTCGTCCCTCACCCGGCAATGGTTTGCCGCGGGGGTCTGGGGACGGGTGGACTACTACCTGGTGCGGTCGGGCATACCGATTCACGCATCCGTGATCCTGGCAGAAGCCGACCGAAGCCAAAACCAGGGATTGCGGCTGATTGCACTGGTGTACCTATCGATTGGGCTCTACGTTCTCTTTCGCCGCTGGACGGCTCCGCGAGCGACTCACTTCTACATTTTCTGCTTAGCTTCGTTTGTCCTTTATTCGTTCAATTACACGGGTAAATTCAACACCTTCGACTGGACGATCTATTGGGGAAGGATCCTGGCGGGAGCTCTGCAACCCGCGCTCTTTCTGCACTTTGCACTAGCTTTCCCGGAGGAGCGGCCCGCCTCCCGGCGGCACTGGCTCAACTCGCTGATCTACGTTCCCGGCTTGGCCATACTCGGACTGCAAATCGTGGCGCAGTGGCGGTGGCAGGCTACCGAACTTCTGAGCACCCGTCTTAACCAGCTCGCGATGGGCTACCTGGCGCTCTATTACGTGCTCGCTGCCTTGGTCTTCCTGCGCAACTATCTGCGCCAGGAGAACCCGCTGCGGCGGCAGCAGTTGAAGTGGCTCACCCGGGGAACTTTGCTCACCGTCATCCCCTTCACGGTGCTGGATGTGATCCCTTTTCTTACCGGCATTACGGTTCCCAGTGTTCTGGTCAAGCTGGGGGGGATTTGCCTGATCTTTTTGCCGCTTACATTTAGCTGGGCCATCGTTCGCTACCGCTTGATGGATGTGGACCTGATCTTCAAGCGCGGAGTCACCTACACCCTGGCAACGGCTGCCCTGGTTGGGCTGTACTTTGGCGCGGTAGCGGTCGTAGGAGAGGTGGTGCATACCCGTTGGGCGAGCGCGGGAGTGTGGGGGCTGATCGCCGCCATCATCATTACCGCCCAGCTGTTCGAACCGCTGAAACGCGCCATTCAAGATCGCGTCGACCGGGTCTTCGACCACAAGCGGTACGACTATCGCCAGACCCTCATCACTTTCGGACGCGGCTTGAGCTCGCAGACGGATCTGGGCCGGCTGCTGAGTTCGATTGTGGATCGCTTGTCAGAGACTCTGCTGGTGGCCCGGGTGGCCATCTTTTTCCCCGACGAGCAGGGTGGCTACCGCTTAATGGCCTCTCACGGGTTGCCGCCTCACGTGCGGAGCTGGGAAAGCCATCCTGGAATGAGCTTCCTGAACTTCGATCAGCCTGACGCGGGCACCCATATCTTCCTTGAGAACCCGCAGCAGTTGCTTCATCTGGATCAAGGGGAACGCCAGGCAGCAGCGCTGCTGGACCTGAATTACTACCTTCCCTGCCGGCTGCAGCAGAAGACAATCGCCATCATCGGACTGGGGCGCACCACCCATGGAGATTTCCTTACCAGCGAAGATGTGGAACTGCTGGAGTCGATGGCGAGCTATATCGGGATCGCGATCCAGAATGCGCGCTTGTATGCCAGCCTGGAGCAGAAGATATCCGAGTACGAGCGGCTGAAGGAGTTCAACGAGAATATCGTCGAGTCGATCAACGTGGGTGTGTTCGCCGTTGATCTGGAAGAGCGGGTAGAGAGCTGGAACGCGCAGATGGAAGTGATGTATGCCATGTCACGCCAGGAAGCAGTGGGCCAGTATCTGCGTGACATTCTTCCGGCGAACTTTGTGACCGAATTCCTGCGCTTGAAGGATGAGCCGGGAGTGCACAACCTGTACCGCTTCCGGCTGCAAACGCGCAGCGGGGAGAACCGCTGTGCCAATGTGGCAATCGCCCCCCTGGTTTCTCGCAACTTCGACGTGGTGGGCCGCATCATCATCGTGGACGATATTACGGAGCGTATGGAGTTGGAAGCGCAGCTGACGCAAGCCGACAAACTCTCTTCCATCGGTCTGCTGGCGGCGGGTGTAGCGCACGAGGTCAACACGCCTCTGGCAGTTATTTCCTCGTATACGCAGATGCTGGCCAAACAGGTGCGCGGCGATCAACGAGTGGCGCCACTACTGGACAAGATTACGCAACAAACTTTCCGCGCGTCAGAGATCGTGAACGGCCTGCTCAATTTTTCCCGAACCGGTGCAGCGGAGTTCACAGAGCTTGATCTGAACCACGTGATTGAAGAGACGTTGAAGCTGCTGGAACACCAGTTCCGTGTGTCCCAGGTTCAGCTCGAGACTTCGCTGGAGAATAACCTGCCAACGATTTTGGGGAATTCGGGCAAATTGCAGCAAGTGTTTCTCAACCTGTTTCTGAACGCGAAGGACGCTATGGCTGCCGGGGGGACTCTGCGAGTAGCTACCGTGGCCAACGGGCACGTGGCCGTAGACATCTCAGACACCGGTTCGGGCATCGCTTTGGAGCATATGCAGCGTATTTACGATCCCTTCTTTACCACCAAGTTGACGGTGAGCGAAGGGCAACGCAGGGGCACGGGATTGGGGCTGGCAGTGAGCTACGGCATCATCCAGGAACATGCGGGTAAGATTCAGGTAGAAAGCCAGGTGGGCAGCGGCACCACTTTCCATCTCGAATTCCCTACCGCAAGGAAACCCGTACATGTCTGAGGCCGGCATTCTCGTTCCACAAAGGCTCAACCCCTCAAACGCGGACACAGCGCCTCGCATCCTGATCATCGACGACGAAGCAGCGATTCGTGAATCGTTAGAGACGTTGCTGCTGCTGGAAGGGTATGCAGTGGACCTGGCCCCCGAGGGCCAAGCTGGACTGCGCTGCATCGACAGCAGGACGTATGACCTGGTTCTGCTGGACCTGGCGCTGCCGGGACAAAATGGGCTGGAGATTCTGGCCCGTATCCGTGAGCGGCAACCCAACCTGCCGGTGATCATGATCACCGCCTATGGCACGGTGGGCAATGTAGTCGACGCCATGAATGGCGGGGCGCAGAATTTTGTCCAGAAGCCCTGGGATAACGAAAAGCTTCTGGCCGATATCCGGGCCGCGACGGCGCGGCAGCGGGCGGAAGAAGAGAATGTCCAGCTCAAGCGGGCGCTCAAACAGCGCTACAACTTTGAAAACATCGTGGGCAAGAGCGAGCCGATGCTGCGCATATTCGACCTGGTGGCGCAGGTGGCTCCCACGCGCTCGACCATCCTGATCCAGGGCGAGAGCGGAACCGGCAAGGAGCTGATCGCCAAGGCCATCCACGCGAATTCGCCGCGGCGGGATAAACCGTTTGTGCCCGTGAACACCGGGGCTATGCCCAGCGATCTGCTCGAGTCCACACTTTTTGGCCACGTCAAAGGGGCGTTCACCTCGGCCGTTTCCGCGAAGAAGGGGCTTTTTGAAGTTGCGAATTTCGGGACCCTTTTCCTGGACGAAATCGGCACCATGGGGATGGATACCCAGGCCAAGGTGCTGCGCGTGCTGCAGGACCGCCGCTTTATGCACCTGGGCGGGGTGCATGAGATCCAGGTAGATGTGCGCATCCTGGCAGCTACCAACGTCGATCTCCGCCAGGCAGTGCGTGACGGCAAATTTCGCGAGGATTTGTACTACCGGCTGAACGTCATCACCATCGATCTGCCTCCGCTGCGCACCCGGCGGGAGGATATTCCGCTGCTGGCGGGCAGCTTTCTCAAGCGCTACGCGGAGGAAAATGATCTTGCGCCGCGCACCCTGGCGCCAGAAGCGATGCGGGTGCTGATGGACTATGACTGGCCAGGCAATGTGCGCGAGCTGGAAAACGTGATTGAGCGTGGAGTGGTTCTCTCCTCCACACCGACGATCGGCTTCGATCTTCTTCCCGGCCATCTGACGGGCCGCAGCTACTCCTCCAGCCTGCTGGAACATAATCCTGACGCCTCGCTGTTCGACATTCTGGAAGACATCGAGCGGAGAATCATTATTGACAAGCTGGAACGCTGCAAGTGGAACCAGACAGATGCGGCGGAACAATTCAGGATTCCGCTTTCTACGCTCAACCAGAAGATCAAGCGGCTCTCGATCGAGATCAAGAAGCGTATGAAGGACTAGGGACCCCCTTGTGGTACCCTCGGCTAGCATATGCCCCTCGAAACACTTGCCAAAAAGCTCGTCTCATCGGTGCAGGATTACGCCATCCTCACCGGCCGGGCAATCGGCAATATCTTTCAGCGTCCCCGCTACATCGCCGATCTGATCGTCCAGGCGGACTCGATTGGGATTGGTTCGGTGCCCATCGTCCTGCTCACCGGGTTTTTCACCGGTGGCGTGCTTGCTTTACAATCGGCGTCCTCGCTGGCGCAGTTCGGCGCTACGGCCATTACCGGGGAGCTGGTCAGCCTTTCGATGATCAAGGAGCTGGGGCCGGTACTCACCAGCCTGATGGTGTCTGGCCGCAACGCCTCGGGAATGGCCAGCGAGTTGGGCTCAATGATGGTGACCGAACAGATCGATGCCATGCGTGCCCTGGGGACTGATCCAGTGAAGAAGCTGGTCACGCCGCGGCTTTATGCCACGGTCTTCATGCTTTTTTTTCTGACGATTCTTTCCGACACCGTGGGAACACTGGGGGGAGCGGTCATCTCAGTGTTTATGCTGGGACAGGACGGTTCGCAGTATTTCCACACTGCCTACCAGACGCTACGCTATCCCGACATCATTCAGGGCCTGGTCAAACCGATTGTTTTCGGGTTCATCATAGCCAGCGTTGGCTGCTATTACGGGATGACGACGCGCGGGGGCACCCAGGGTGTTGGCCGATCCACAACGCAGGCAGTGGTGGTTTCGTCGGTGCTCATCATCGCGATTGACCTGGTCATCAGCCAGTTCATGATCGGTGTTTTCGGCCGCTAGCCTATGGTGACCGCGCCCCAGTCTACGGCCTCCGCACTCCAGGAAGATCCGTCCCAGCCGGTCCTTGTCTTCGAGAACGTCTCGATTGGATTTGAAGGCAAACAGGTTCTGGAAAATATCTCGTTCAAGGTCTGTCCGGGGGAAACGCGGATCTTGTTGGGTCCTGCCGGCAGTGGCAAAAGTGTGCTGCTCAAGCTCTCCAACGGGCTCATGCGTCCCGACTCCGGAACCATTACGGTATTTGGCGAGGAGATCGATACCATGCCGGAAGAGCAGCTGTTCCAGTTGCGAGGCCGCATCGGCATGGTCTTTCAGGAAGGCGCTCTCTTCGATTCACTGACCGTGCACGATAACGTGGCTTACCGGTTGATTGAGCAGAAGGTGCCAGAGGAGGAAGTGAACCGGCGGGTGCTGGAGGCGCTTCGCTTCGTGGAATTGGAGCAGACGGTGGACAAGTTTCCGTCACAGCTTTCTGGCGGTATGCGCCGCCGCGTCGCGATTGCGCGGGCGATCGTGAACCGGCCTGACCTGATCCTCTACGACTCGCCTACTGGAGGATTGGACCCGATTACTTCGACCACGATTGTGGAGCTGGTGATGAAGCAACGCGACGTTTATCACACCAGTTCGCTGCTGGTGACGCATCGTTTGCAGGATGCATTCATGCTGGCCACGCATACGTTCGACCGGAGTGAGAACCATATGGTTCCTATCCCGAACGAGGGGTTGGATCCCAAGACTAATTTTCTGATGTTGCATGATGGGCATCTGGTGTTTGATGGATCTACGCATGATCTGGTGCATAGCGATGATCCTTTCATTAAGGAGTATTTGTCTTAGCGGGATTTTGACGTCCCCTCCAGGATCCGAAGAGATGTTTCACCCCCGGGTCGCTTCGCAGGAAAGATTTGAGAGAGCCGCAGGGCGCACTGCAGATCCCTCCCGTTGGTCGGGATGACAAGGGGAGAGGGGTGACCCAGGTTGGAGTGGTTACGGGATGGGAAGTGACCGCAGGTCCCTCCACTTCGCTTCGCTTCGGGCGGGATGACAAGGGGAGAGGGGTGAGTCAGGTTAGAGCGGTTGCGGGATGGGAAGTGTCCACTGCGTCTAGCGTGCCGTCTTCTGGATCAACCCAACGATATTGTAACTTAGACAGTTTTATTTCGGCGCATTCGCAGCTGAGCATATGGGATGGTTGACGAGACTTGGATTGATTGCCGGCGGCCTTTTCGTGATCCTGTTGGCACGGGCTCAGTTGCGGGCCGGCCATTGGGCTTTCGATAATGCGAGCTACCACTCAGACGACTTTTGCTGCCGGCGGTTATGGCGTCGGCGCGTTGCTGATATTGCTGGCATTTCTGCCCCCTCGGGCCTGGGTCTACAAACGCATCACCACCAAACGCTCGAAGCTGCTCCACCAAAACCGAAGGCGACGCTCACCGGAATAGCCGGATCTCTGCTAGTCTAAGAAGTTTGCTGAGGTGCCACCGGCATGGCTTTTAAGTTTAAAGGTGTTGACTTCATCCAGTTCGATGGGCTGCTCTCCGGCGACGAACTGCTTTCGCGCGATACGACCCGCCAGTTTGTCGAAGACAATGTGATCCCGATCATCGAGCAGTGCAATCGCGATGGGAGGTTTCCAAAGGAGTTGATCCAGCCCATGGGCCAGCTGGGGTTCTTCGGCGCCAGCCTGGAAGGCTATGGATGCGCCGGCATGTCCAATGTGGAGTATGGACTGGTGATGCAGGAGCTGGAGCGAGGCGACTCCGGGCTGCGCAGCTTTGTGAGCGTGCAGTCCGCACTGGTGATGTATCCCATTTACGCCTTCGGCAGCGATGCGCAAAAAGAGGCCTGGCTGCCTCTGCTGGCGACGGGAGAGAAGCTGGGATGTTTTGGGCTCACGGAGCCCGACTTCGGTTCCAATCCGGGCGGGATGAGAACCCGCGCCCGCAAGGACGGCGACGACTACATTCTGAACGGCGAAAAGATGTGGATCACCTCCGGCTCCATCGCCGACGTGGCGGTGATCTGGGCTAAGGTGGACGACGAGGATGGCAGAGTCCGGGGCTTTCTGGTGGAAACGAATCGCCCGGGCTTCTCTGCCTACGACGTGCATGGCAAGTGGTCGCTGCGGGCATCGGTCACTTCCGGGCTTTCTCTGCAAGATGTACGCGTCCCAGCCTGCAACGTGCTGCCTGGCTCGGGAGGATTGAAGTCGCCACTCATGTGCCTCAACCAGGCACGATACGGCATTAGTTGGGGAGGCCTGGGGGCCGCGATGTCCTGTTATGACACGGCGCTTCAATATTCTTTGTTGAGAAAGCAATTTCGCGATGAGCCAATCGCCAGTCACCAATTAGTGCAGGAAAAACTCACCTGGATGATCTCGGAAATTACCAAAGGCCAGCTACTCGCGTTGCAGGTTGGGCGGCTGAAAGACGCCGGCAAAGCTGGCTTCGAACACATTTCCATGGCCAAGCGAAACAACGTTTGGATGGCGCTCGAATGCGCGCGGACAGCGCGCGATATCCTCGGCGGCAATGGCATTACCGATGATTATCCAGTGATGCGACACATGATGAATCTGGAGTCGGTGAAAACGTACGAGGGAACGCACGATATCCACGCACTCATCATTGGGCAGAGCGTCACTGGTATACCCGCCTATTGAAGGTTAGAATGACTATAGGGGTTGCAGCCGGGGCAACCCTTTCTGCCCCCCTTCCCGTAACCAATCGCCGCAAAGTGCGTCTCTAATCAGTAGTGTTGGTGCGTGCGCATGGATGTAAAATCCGCCTCGATAAAAGTGCTCCAGCTGGGAAAGATCCAGCGTCGTCCCGAGCTGGATGCCCTGCGCGGCCTCTTTCTGGTGTGGATGACGCTCACCCACCTGCCCACGCGCGTCAGCGAACTGGTCAATCAGCCCTTCGGGTTTGTTTCCTCGGCGGAAGGTTTTGTGTTTCTCTCCGCCATGCTGGTCGCGACGCTCTACATCCATAAGGCACAAGAAGACAGCGACGGGGTGCGCACGAAACTCTGGATGCGGGCGCTGAGGATCTACGGTTATCACCTGATCATGCTGACAATGGTGTTTACCGTAGTGGCCGCGTTCGCCGCCCACACTCATCGCGCAGCCATCTACAACCTGCTCAATTTTTACCTGGCCCACCCGGCCACGGCGATCGTGGGGTCGCTGTTGCTGATTTATTGTCCGCCGCTGCTGGACATATTGCCCATGTACGTCACTTTTCTGCTGCTCACGCCGTACATCCTCAGCGTGGCGGTGCGCCGCGGATGGACGCGCATCCTCATAGTAAGCGGCGTTATCTGGCTGTTGGCGCAGTTTGGCTTGCGCACCTGGATGCACACCCTGGTAGTAAATGCGACGGGCTTACGGATACCGCTCCAGGAGACGGGAGCGTTCAACCTATTTGCCTGGCAGGCGATCTGGGTTCTCGCTCTGTGGCTGGGAGCCAGGTCAACGCAGGGCGAGAACCCGCTCAGCAAGTTGCCCGGGTATGTCTTTGTCATCAGCGGCGCGATCTGCCTTTTCTTCCTTGGCGTGCGGCATGACTGGCTTGGCCCGCACCTGACGCAGGAGGCACTCGGCCTGTCGTTGGACAAGTGGCAAATAGGCCCGCTGCGCATGCTGAACCTGTTCGCGTTTTCCTGCATGATTTACTGGTCGCGGAAATACCTCACCAAGATGGTGCTGGTGGAACCTTTCCTGACCCTGGGCAAGGCATCGCTCGAAGTCTTCTGCGCTCATGTCTTCTTTGTGTTTGTGGGTTTGGCATTGCTGTACGGAGAAGTGACGGAGTTGCACGGGCCCTACGCGCTGGTCCTGCTGATTATTACTTTCACTGCACTTATATTGGTGGCCATCCGCGAGGTGCGGCGCAAGCAGAAGGCCCGCCTGGCTGGGCCGAGCGGGGCTTCCATCAACGTGCTGCGACAGGATGCCGGAGAGCCCTTTCGTCCCGCAGAGAGCCGGGCGGAAATCTAAACCGCTACCGTGAAGGTATCTTCGTGGCGGACAACGTTGCGGTAGAGCGTGTCCCGCTCCACCGGCTCGCGGCCAGCTTCCCGGATGAGACGCATCAAATCAGAGCGCCGCATCCCCTGCGGTGTGGTCGCTCCAGCGTCATGGTAGATTTTTTCTTCGACCACGGTGCCATCGATATCGTCAGCACCGAAACGCAAAGAAATCTGCGCGATCTTGGCGCTCATCATCTGCCAGTAGGCTTTGATGTGGGAAAAGTTATCCAGCAGCAAGCGGCTTACGGCAATCTGGCGAATGTCCGTGAGGCCAGTGGTTGTCGGCAAATGATCGAGTGCGGTGTTGGCGGGATGAAAGGCGAGCGGAATAAAGGTTTGAAAGCCGCCGGTGTCATCCTGGACCGCACGCAGACGAAGCATGTGGTCGACGCGATCCTCATCGTTTTCGACGTGCCCGTAAAGCATGGTCGCATTGGAACGCAGACCGAGCTTGTGTGCGGTGCGGGCTGTCTCCAGCCACTCGTCGCCATCGATTTTGTGATCGCAAATGATGTGGCGCACGCGATCGGAGAAAATCTCCGCTCCGCCACCCGGCATGGAGTCAACGCCTGCGTCCTTCATTTGCGTCAGGGTCTCGGCAATGGTCAGCTTAGCGCGGCGCGCCAGGTAGGCCACCTCGACCATGGTGAACGCTTTGATGTGAACCTGGGGAAAGCGCTGTTTTAGACCTGCCACGAGGTCGAGGAAGTATTGGAATGGCAGGTCAGGATGCAAGCCGCCGACAATGTGGAACTCGGTAACCGCTTCGGTGTAGCCAGAGGCCGCGGTCTGCCACGCTTCTTCGAGCGCCATGGTGTAGGCGCCCTCGCCGTCTTTTTTGCGGCCAAAGGCGCACAACCGGCAAGCGGCCACACAAACGTTGGTGGGGTTGATGTGCCGGTTGACATTGAAATAGGCAATGTTACCGTGCAAACGCTCACGCACGTGGTTGGCCAACCAGCCTACGGCAAGGACATCGCCTGAGCGGTAGAGGGCAACGCCATCGTTGAAATCGAGACGCTCGTGTGCCAATACTTTTTCGGCGATTGGCTGCAGACGGGGGTCGTCGGTTTGAAACATGTGCCGCTGAGGGGCAAATGGCATGAGAGTGCTCCCATGTTTATGATACTCGACCCCGTTTTCGGTTTCCGAGCGGCGGGCTGGGGTAAGATTTGGTAGACAAAAATGCGACTGCTTCGACCCCTGGCCTTCCTCCTCTTCGCTTTGCCGTGCGCAGTGGCAGCTTCGCAAATTTCTCAGACTTCCCAAGCCGCGGTTTTACCTCCGGTGACCGCGTACGCGCTGGATCGGGCGAAGGTGACCCTGCCGGCGAATTTTGCCGCACCGCTGAATCTGCTCATTCTTTCCTTTCAGCGTGATCAGCAGTCGCAGGTCGACGGATGGCTTCCGGCAATTACCGCTCCTACGGTGCAAACCTGGTGGCTGTTTATTTCTCCGCGCGAAAATGAGGTCTATCGGTGGTGGTTGAACGCGTCCCTGCGCGGTAGCCTATTGCCATCGCAACCGCGACGATACACGGTGCCTTTGTACGTCAACAAGACACAGTTTTTACGGTCTCTGCAGATTTCTTCTGAGCAGGATGTCGTGCTGCTGTTGACGGATAAGGGGGGACATGTAGTTTGGCGCACCGCCGGGCCGGTGAATGAGAGCAAGAAAGCGGCGCTCACTAGTTTTGTGATGAAATCGTCGTCCCATTAGGGATAGTCTTGCTGAGCGGGAGAAGACTGCAGATCCCTCGGCTTCGCTCGGGATGACAAGGGAAGAGTGGTTGTGGCCGGAGAAGGGTCCAGGAACGGAGACCGCAGCCCGAGATTTGACTATCCCCCTTCGCAAAGAACGCGAAGGATGGGGCACCCGTCGATTGGTGACGGGGATAGAGCCCAAAGGCGCAGCCCGCTTCATCTCCGTGGCTCAGCTGGTGGACTTGGCCACACGCGCGGCAATTCCATCGAGGGCCCGGTGGGCTGACAAGGCTGCGCCCTCCTGCCAACCGACGATGTGACTGGTGTGGTCGCCGGCCATAAAGATGCGGCCCTGAGGTTGCATCCAGACCTCGTAGCCCGGGGGAGCGCCGGTTTCGAAGTCGCTGACCCAGGACCCCAGATTGTAGGGAATGCGTCCCCAGCTCACGTAGATGGGATTTTTCAACTCCTGCGAGCAGCCAGGGTGCAGCAGCTCAATGGAGTGGCGAGAGGCCGCCAGTTTTGCCTGCGGACCCGGTAACTTGCCGAATTCTGAGCCGTTTTCTATTCCGTATCCGCCCAGGATGATCCCGGTTTCGGAGAAGAGCGCGGCACTGGGATACCAGACCGTATCGACGGGCTGACTGAGGAAAGAGAGGCCACCATAGATATTGCACTCCTGCTCCCAGAACCGGCGTGATTCCCAGGCAATTTTGTAGGCCGAGTCATAGGAACAACCATTTATGGCTGCCTTCAATTCGGGTGAGAAATCAGTATCCATGGTTTTGAGAACAGTCAGCGGCAAGGCACAAACGCAGTAGTCCGCGTTGACGGTCTCGTGCTTGCCGGACGCGAGGTCCTGGTAGACGACTTTCACGCCGGATGCGTTTTGCCGGATCTGGATCACCTCGGCGCGCGAACGAATCACGGCGCCAAGCCTTTTCTTAAACGCCAAGGGTATCTGATCCATGCCGCCGACCGGCTGAAACATCGTCGCCTGCCAGTCGATCTCGTCTTCTTCCATCAGCTGTGTCCATAGATGGGCGGATAACAAGGCGCGCATATCGAGGGGATCGTGGGGAACACCCTCCCTGTCGCCTGCCCCAGGACTGACCTTCCAGCCGGCACGTGAGGATCCCTTGTAAAAAAGATCCGGGGACAGACCACCGTAGGTCTTCAGGAACTCGATCATCTGCTCTTTGTCACCCGAGCTTAGTTCCTGATCGAGGCCGCCGCGTTGAATGCACTTTGCCAGCAGTTCTGACACGTGACCGCGGGTATCATATTCCACCTGGCGGTTTTGTACGGTTTGGCCATTGTTGAGTGTCGCGGACTGGAGGTACGCGCTTCGTGAGGCGTTAATTTCTACCTCCAGCGGAACGCCGAGCTCTCGGCAGTAACCGAGCATGGTGTGGTGAATGGACGGCAAGCGGGCGGGCCCTACGTTTTGATAGAGGCCCGGGGAAAAGGCGCAGTTCTGGGTGAAACCATCGGTGAAATCCACCCTGGTTCCGTTGCGGACCGTCCAGTTCCTGCCACCAATGCGTTCGCGCGCCTCGAGCAGCGTGCAGGTGTAGCCTAACTTGCCCAGCTCATAAGCGGAGGCCAGGCCGGCGATGCCGCCGCCCAGAATGACCACGCTGGTCCCTTTGCCGGAGCCCTCCGGGTGTTTCACTGGGGGCGCGGCCGACGCCATGACAGGCAGCAAGCCGAGGGATTGCATCATCGTGAAGGCGGCGCTGTAGCCTCCCGCCTGGCCCACCTTCATGAGAAAGTCGCGCCTGCTTAGACCCATCTAAGAACCTTCCTGCACGCCAGCAAATGAAAATCTGGGTGAATTTGAATGGTAGAATTGTAACTTTCCGGATTGCTGTCGACGTGTGGAAACCGATGCTCCGTCATGGAGGTGCCGCGGCTAGCAGCGGCGGCCCCTTGTGCGTGGCTACCAACGGAACGAATTATCCTCAGGGCCTCAACACAGGGAAACGACCCTGGGAAGAGCCGGGGTGGAGAAACGGAGATCCAACAGTCTTCAACCTGGAAGCTGTAAAGCAGAGAGTGCTATGAGGAGGGGTTTACGTTTCGACGGGGAGAACGTTCACCATCCGTCCACCCTGCACAAGTTCGCAGAGGACCGGAAACGACCTTAGGGTAAAGGCAACTGAGCACGAAAAGCAACAGTAAAATGGCGCATAATTTTCGTCGCCTTAACGAGATATGGGATGTGGGGTATGACGGAAGAAGGCTCAAGGGCCGACGAAGTACTGGATATTGAGTTTCTGCATGAGATCGGAAGCCGTATGGCGGCTGCGGATCCGTTTCATGCTGTGCTCGAACGAGTGGTTGAGTTTGTGTCTACGATCGCCATGTGCGATTCCTGTTTTGTCTATGTGCTGGAGGGTGAGAAGCTGGTGCTTCGGGCCTCCAAGAATCCCCACGCCGACCTGGTGGACGAGCTTGACCTGCCACTCGGCCAGGGAATTACCGGCTGGGTCGCCATGCACCAACAGCCGGTGGCGATTGGCTCCCAGGCGTGGAGCGATCCGCGGTTCAAGATGTTCAATGATTTGCCTGAAGACCATTTTGAGGCGTTTCTCTCCGTGCCCATTCTTTGCCGAGGAAAGCTCGTGGGGGTGATTAATGTGCAGCATCGTAAACCTCACCACCATAGCGCCCGGCAGGTTCGGCTGATCTCAACGGTTGGGTTTCTGGTGGGGGCTGAACTGGAGATGGCGAGGCTGGAAAGCGAACGATTGCTGCTAGCCGACCGCCTGGAGGTAAGAAAGCTGATGGATCGGGCGAAGGGGATCCTGCAACGCGAATTGCATTTGGACGAAGAGGGCGCTTACCTAGCGCTGCAAAAGCAGAGCCGGCAGAAGCGGAAGGCTATCCGCGAGATCGCAGAAGCGATTATTTTGACGGAAGAAATTCGCCGGTCACGGAAGTAGCACAACGGGCACCTGGGCCATGTTGCGCTAGGGCGAAACGTTATAGCATCTTCGCAGTGACCCCCGCCACCAAAGAAGAGATACAAGCAAAGCGCCAGCCCAAAAGGGCTCTCGGACTATTCGACTCCACCATGGTCGTGATCGGAGTCATGATTGGGTCCGGGATTTTCATTGTCCCGGCCAATATGGCCCGCATGCTGGGCGGCCCGGGATGGTTTCTGGCTGCCTGGATGTTTGCCGCAGTGCTGACCATTGCGGCAGCCTTCTCCTTCGGAGAATTGGCTTCGATGATGCCCGGTGGAGGTGGGATGTACCTCTACCTGCGCGAGGCCTACTCCCCGCTTTGGGGCTTCCTCTATGGTTGGACGCTGTTCACCGTAATTCAGACGGGAACGATTGCCGCGGTCGCGGTTGCGTTTGCCCGGTTCCTGGGAGTTTGGGCGCCCGCTGTTTCTGAATCACGTTACCTGTTCCCTCCTCTGCGTTTGTCGGCGCATTATGCGATCACGCTGTCCAGTGCCCAGTTGGTTGCTTTGCTGGTGATTGCTCTGTTGACCGCGACGAATACGCTGGGGATCGAGTATGGCAAGATCATCCAGAACTCGTTTACGGTCGCTAAGCTTGGAGCGCTGGCTGCGCTGATACTGCTCGGCCTGAGTGTGGGTTGGAACGCCTCGTCTGTCCATGCGAACCAGGATTCTTTCTGGCAGCGGCCGGATACCTCTTATGCCGGGATCCTAGGTTTGCTGATGGTCTTTTGCGTTTCGCAGTCGGGGTCGCTCTTCGCCGCGGATGCGTGGCATGACATTACCTTCGCTGCGGAAGAGGTTAAGGATCCGCGGAGGACTCTTCCCAGGTCGCTGGCGATCGGCACGGTGATTGTCATGCTGCTGTACCTGGTGGTGAACGTTGCGTATTTGGTGGTGTTGAAGTTTCCGGCTATCCAACACGCTGCGAATGATCGCGTGGCGACGGCAATGCTGCAACAGATCTTTCCCGCCTGGGGAGGAAAGGCTTTGGCCGCACTCATCATGGTGTCGACGTTCGGCTGCATCAATAGCCTGGTGCTGGCTGGACCGCGCGCTTACTATGCGATGGCTAGGGATAAGCTTTTCTTTCCTTCGGCGGGGACGCTGAACGCGGCCCGTGTTCCTGGGTGGTCTCTGCTGATGCAGGGAGTTTGGGCAGGGCTGCTGGTGCTGTTGACGACTTACTCGCCCGCCAAGGGCTATGGCAATCTCTATAGCGATCTGCTGGACTACATTATTTCTGCAGCGCTGTTGTTTTATATCCTCACGATTGCTGCGGTGGTGGTGCTGCGGTACAAGCGGCCGGATGCGGAACGGTTGTATCGCACTCCAGGATATCCAGTAGTTCCGGCTATTTATGTTGTTGGCGCCAGCGTGGTTGTGCTGTGCCTTTTTATTGATCGGCCGGCTACTACCTGGCCTGGTTTGGCGCTGGTGATCGCGGGTCTTCCGGTTTATTGGTTGATTCGACGGAAGAGTGCGTAGTACAAGTCGGATCTACGGTGCATCCGGGATCGCTGACTAGTCTGTTCGCAGCGCCTGCATGGGCTCGACAGCGGCGGCACGTCGGGCAGGCAGGTAGGTGGCAACCATCGCCACGACCATCAGGATCCCTGCCGCAATTAAATAGACTGCACCATTCATGCTCCCGTCTCCCAGCAGTCTCATATTTGTACCCATGCCGGAGTTGGTGAACGATACCCCAGCGATGATCTTCACCGCGGCGATGCATAGCGCGCCTCCTGCGGCAAGCCCGAACCCGGTGAGCCAAAGCCCGCGCCCGATCACCATCCGCAGCACATCGCCACGCTGCGCGCCAAGCGCCATGCG
The DNA here is from genome assembly GCA_963826875.1 of uncultured Acidobacteriaceae bacterium. Taxonomy (GTDB): domain Bacteria; phylum Acidobacteriota; class Terriglobia; order Terriglobales; family Acidobacteriaceae; genus PALSA-350. The sequence continues at coordinate 307,153 of CAWGYP010000021.1, forward strand.
CACCCCGATCTCCTGCGTGCGTTGAGCAACCGAGTAGGCCATGACGCTATAAAGGCCGACAGCGGCCAGTACCAGTGCGATGACTCCCATGATGGTCAGCAAGCTGGCAGCGACCTTCTGAGGATAGAGCGAAGCTCCGATGAACTCCTTGAGGGGTGCGGCGTCAAAGACCGTCACATTCGGATCGATCGCCCGGGCCTGCGCGCGCAGCGTGGAGAGGACTGCGTCTGGATCGCCTTGTGTTCGCACATAGAAAGCCAGGTTCATGTCTTCGCGAAAAACCTGCCGAAATGGCACGTAAAAATAGGCTGGCGCTGATTCGCCAAGGTAGTGATACTTCGAATCCTTGGCTACGCCGACGATGCGAAACCAGTCTCCCCACCCATGCACTCTTACGCCGATCGGATTACGACCGGGAAGGAAGCGCCGGACAAATGCCTGATTGACGATCATGACAGCCGACGTATTCTCGTTGTCCTGATCGGTGAAGTTTCTGCCCTCAACCATGGGTATGTGCAGTAGCGGCAGATATCCAGGAGAGATGACATTGCGGAAGATGTTCATGTTTTCGTTGGGCCTGGGCGCATAGCCTTCGATCCGCAATTCTTCCCACCAACTCGGTTCGAACCCCAAGGGAACACCGTCTGAATACGCCACGTCCGTTACGCCAGGAGTGCTCGTCATTCGTTCCTCGAGGCGACGGCAGAACTCTATCCTCTGAGCAAGGCTATATCCATTCGTTGACAGGTAGAACTGATTGAGAAGGACGTGGTTCGGGTCGAAGCCCGGATCGACGTGCAGCGTCTGCTGAAAGCTGCGGGCGAACAGGCCGGCGCCTACCATGGCCACCAGCGCCAGCGCGACCTCGGAGGCAACCAGCACCGAACGCAGCCGATTCCGTTTTCGTCCAGCCGTCGCGCTGCGGCCGCCATCATTGAGCCGGGGGCCTGTCTCCATGCGCCTCACTTGCAGCGCGGGAGAAATTCCCGCGACCAGTCCCACGACCAGGCAGATACCTGCTGTAAACACCAACACGGAGAAGTGCGGCGGCCGGATATCCGTCGAGACCAGCAACTGCATCGGTCCGGGAGGCGTAAGGTAGCGCAATGCGTGACTCAGCCACGGGGTTGCAGCCACTCCAAGCAAAGCTCCCGCCCCCGTCAGCAGCAGGCTCTCGGTCATCACCTGACGAACGACGCGCGCACGGCCCGCGCCCAGCGCGATACGGGCGCCAAACTCCTGCTCGCGTACCGTTGCCCGCGCCAACAGCAGGTTGGTGATATTGGCGCACACAATAAACAGCACCAGCACGCACACGCCCATCAGGATGCGAAGCGGGCCAAGCAAGAGACCCTGCGGTCCGTGTGGCGACTTCCACAGCGGCATCAGTGTTGCGCTCATGCCTTCACTCACATCGGCGTTCGCAACCGCCATGCGATCGGCAAGGGCTTTCAGCTCGCCCCGCGCCTGCTCCTCGGTCACGCCCGGCTTGAGTCTCGCGATTCCGAGCATGTTGCGGTCATGGCGATCGCGCAACATCCACAGCTTCACGCCGTTTAGTACGGACTGCTCCATATAGGGTACCCATAGGTCGAACGAAGTAACCGGGATCGACCCATGGAAGGCCGGTGCGGCAACACCCACAATCGTGAGTTCATGCTGATTGATGCGGATGGTTTTGCCGATCACGGCTGGATCGGCAGCGTAATGGGAGCGCCAGTACCGGTCACTGATCACCGCGACTGGATAGGCGCCAGGCGTGTCGCCATACTCGGAAGGCAAGAACAGCCGCCCCGCTTCGGGTTTCACTCCCAGCACAGCGAAAAAATTGCCGGAAACCAATTCGCCCCAGACGCGTTCGGCATGGTCATCCTTGCCTACGCTGAACACCGCCATATGGGTGACAGCAATGCCTTCGAAGAGCTTCAAACGATCACGAAAATCAATGAAATCGGGATAAGAATTCGGAACCCATTCGCCATTCGAGGTCACTGTTTCCACGGTGACCAGGCGGTTCGGCGCGGTCACGCCACCCAGCGGTTCCAACAACACGGCGTTGATCCACGTGAACACCGTTGCGCTGGCGGCGATGCCGATCGCCAGAGTGAGTACCGCAACCACGGTGAACGCCGGGTTGCGCCGCATCATGCGAATTCCGAAGCGTACATCCTGCCGTAGGTTGTCCAGCCACAGCAGCCGATGCCTCAGCGCAAATCGCTCGCGCGCCACCGCTGAACTGCCAAAGGCAACCTTGGCCTGTCGCTGCGCTTCGCTTCTTGGAATTCCTTCCGACTCAAGTTCATCGGCTTCCATTTCCAGATGCGAGCGGATCTCATCCGCAAAGTCATCGGCGCTTCGGCGGTTGCGCGGCATCTATGCCTCCTTGTTGCTGGGCGAAAGGATGAGGTTCATCGCTCTTGTGAGCCGGTTCCATTGATCGGCCTTGGCGGTCAGTTCCGATCTGCCCCTGGCCGTCAGCGTATAGAACCTTGCCTTGCGGTTGTTTTCCGAAACGCCCCATTTCGCGGTGATCAGGCCTCCCTCTTCCAGGCGCTGCAGGGCAAGGTAGAGCGATCCGTGATCGACGAAGAATGCTTCCTCGGATTGTCTTTGAATGCTGCGGGCAATGCCCTGGCCGTGGCAGGCGCCAAAGAGCAGGGTCTTCAGAATGAGCAGGTCCAAGGTGCCCTGCAGCAGGGCGATGCGATCGTTTTCTTCCTTACGGGTCGGCATACGACACGAGTATCACGCTCTTCGGGTCGGATGTCAACACGTCTTTTGCCCAGAGAGGGAACATTTCTACATGCTACAGAGTTGGTAGAACAGGAAGAGTGGATTGCCAGGACACTCTGAAAGAGTCTATTTCTGGTGGTAGTTTGCTGCGAAGGTGTCGGCGTCGTGGTCCAGTTCTCCGGGTTTTGGGGTTCGATCCATTAACAGAATGCGGTACGTGAAGGTTACGTTTTGGTCTTTGTCGAGGGTGTAGGTCAAGGGTTGCGCTTTGGGATCGAAGATGTGCTGCCCCAGTGGATTGGCGGCGAATAAGCCGTAACCTCGCGCATGCCAGTAGGTCGGGTAGTTGGGATTTCCGGGATGATCGAAAATGGCTATGGTTACTGCATGATCTTCAGTCTTGCCTGATAAGGAGCACCAACGTCCCCTCGTGCCCCAGGCTTGATCGCCTTGTTTGCCCTCACTGGTTAGATAGACTCCGCTGGCTCCAGGCAGGTTCGAGGCTTGCACTTCAGTCGTCCTTCCATTGGCGTCGGTAAAAGTACCACCCTTCTCGGTGGGTGATTCTAACCAGCGGGCAACCCTGATGCCCAGTAAACCCTCCTTATCGTCATGGAAGACGACCCGGTCAAGGGCGTGCAAGGTGACTATCAGATCGATGATTCTTTCATCGTTGTGCTGAGAAAAGATGTAGCGGGTTTTCTGCTCCAGGAGATTTTCCCCTGTGCCCGCTGTCCATATCGACTCGACAACTAGTTCTCCCCGGTCCCCGCTCTTGGTGGAGAGGATTTTTTGTTGGTGGATAGTGCCCATCTTCTCGCGATCGGCGGGCTTAATCGCGTCGCTGTTATTCCAAAAGTCGAAGTTGTTTACGTTACCGTAATTGAACCAAATTCCTGCGTGGTGGGGATGATCGACGCGCTCCCCTGGCCGCGGCGCCAAAGGAAAGCCACGGACGACATCGATGCCATCCGATGTGATGAGTGGATATAAAACCGGCTTCTTGAGCGAGGTGGGCCAGACATACGACGTAAGAGGCTTGCCGTCGACAGTGATGTCAACTCGCTGATGCGCCTCGTCTGCTGTTACCTTAACGGCCGCCATCCCCTGCAGCGTACAGGCTGCCAACAGGCAGCCCACCAGCCAACTATTCATAGACCTTGTCGCCAGCCATCACGCGCTGAGACTTGTCGTCGAACGTGACCCGTTGGCCCGTCTGGATTGCGGCAATGTTCATGCACAACGCCACCGAATGGCTGTAGCCGGCATCGATGCTCGCATTGGGTGTCTTGCGGGAGCGGACACACTCCATCCAGTTGCGCATATTGGCCGAAGTCATGGGGTCGTTGCCAGTGTTCGCCGCGGTTTCTGCTTTCACCACGGTATCGCTCAGAGAATAGTCACCCAGCAGATTTTGCTTCATACCCATTTCAGCCGCGGCTTTGGCAGTCATTCCGCCTTCGGAGTTGACGCATTGCTTATCCATATCGAGCATGCCGCCGTTGGAGTAGTAGATCTCTTTCACTCCTCCCGCGGAGTTGGTCATCCGCGAGGAATAGATGACCTGGAAGCCCTTCGTCGGATCATCGAGGGGACCGTAGTCGAAGACAGCGGTCATGGTATCCCAGTTCTTGCGGCCGTCCTTCCATAGGTACACGCCGCCATTGGCAACCACGCTGCGGGGGTGAGGATAGCCGGTGAACCAGTGCACGGTGTCGATCTGATGCACCAGCCATTGATCGGGAATTCCGGAGGAATAGGGCCAGAAGAGACGGAACTCGAGATACTTGCGGGCATCGAAGGGCTCGTAGGGACGGTTGAGGAGGTAACGCTTCCAGTCTGTGTCTTGTTCTTTCAGCAAGGGCACGACTCCGGGACGGCGCCAGCGGCCTGGCTGATTGACGTTCCAGGTCATTTCGACGGCTACGATGTCACCGAATTTTCCCGACTGGATATATTCGTAGGCTTTTTGATAGCTGGGCGTGCTGCGGCGCTGGGTGCCGACGGCGACTACTTTTCCTGTTTGCTTGACCGCGTCGCGGAAGGCGCGCGCGTCTTCCATGGTGTGGGCGGTGGGTTTTTCCACGTAAGCATCGCGGCCGGCCTGCACGGCTTCGACTCCGTGCAGGGCATGCTGAAAGTCGGCGGTGGCGACGATGACGGCGTCGACATCTTTGCGGGCGTAGAGCTCGTCATTGTTGCGGACACTGGCAACCGGGCCTCCGCCGCATTGTTTCTGGATGAATGCAGCGCCTTCGTCACGACGGCGGTTCCAGAGATCAGACACTGCTACGAATTCGAAGTTAAGCTCCTTGGCGTGGTCCTGGAAGGCAGGCACCAGGGCTCCCTTGGCTCGATCACCGGCGCCGATCAAGGCTACGCGAACGCGGTCGTTAGCGCCGACAATAGCCGCGTAACTGGTGGCAGTCCACGGCACGGCAGATCCGGCTAAGACGGTACCGGTCATCTTGACAAAGTCCCTGCGGTTATTCATTTCCCACCTCGAGCTGTCGCCAGAGAGTTTACTAGGGCGGCAGCTCGATCGTCACCTTTACCACTTAGCGGGACGTTACGCGGAGGGCTTCCTGGTTCGGTCTCCGTCGACCAGGCGCATAATCCCCAGCGGATTGGCGCTTTTGAGCTCATCCGGCAGCGCGGCATCCGGGAAAGATTGGTAGCAGACCAGACGGGTGAAGCGGTAGATGGCCTGGGAGCCTACCGACGTGGAGCGGCCATCGCTGGTAGCAGGGAAAGGACCGCCGTGGACCTGGGCGTGGCAAACCTCTACCCCGGTGGGATAGGCGTTCAGGATCAGGCGGCCTACTTTGCGGGTAAGAATGTCGATCAAGTCAGAGTATTCCGCCAGTTCGCTCTCGTCCGCCTGCAGAGTCGCGGTTAGATGGCCTTCCAACTGCTCGGCTACGGCCAGCAATTGCTTGCGGTCCTGGTAACCGACGACCACGGTGGTTGGGCCAAAGATCTCCTGCGCCAGATCCTGGTTTTCGACCAGGTCTTTGTAGTCGGCGACGAACAGCGACGCTTGCACGGACGCAGAGGCAGGGCTGGCTTCGGCTTTGGCTCCTTCGGCCAGAACGGTGGCGTCGCGACCCTTGACCGCCGAAGTGTACCGGTCAGCGATGGCTTTGGTCAGTAGAGTTTGCGACGGGGTGGTGCTGACTTTGTCGCTTAATTCCTTCATGAAGGCGGGGGTGCCATCTTGCTGCGGGATCAGTACCAGGCCTGGCTTGGTGCAGAACTGGCCGGCTCCCATTGTGAAGGAGCCTTGGAGGCCGGCGGCGATGGCGCTTGCGCGCTTGTTCAGGGCGCCGGGGAGGACGAAGACGGGGTTCACACTGCCCATCTCTGAATAGCACGGGATCGGCTCCGGACGTGCTGCGGCTAACTTCATCAGGGCGGTGCCGCCGGCGAAGGATCCGGTAAAGGCGACCGCTTTGATGGCGGGGTGCTTCACCAGCTGGATCCCTACGTCCACACCGTTATCGAAGAGCATGGAGAATACGCCTTCAGGCAGGCCGCTCGCCTTTACGGCATCACGGATGGCGTGGCCGACCATGAGACTGGTTCCGGGATGCGCGGGATGGGCCTTCACGATGACGGGATTACCGGCGGCCAGGGCGGATGCCGTGTCACCCCCGGCAACGGAGAAGGCCAAGGGAAAATTGCTGGCTCCGAAGACGGCAATTGGGCCCAAGGGCTTGTGCATGGAACGGATGGAGGGCTTGGGCAGGGGCTTGCGATTCGGATCCGCGGAGTCGATGCGGGCGTCGAGCCAGGAACCTTCTTCCACTAATTCTGCGAAGAGCCTGAGCTGGTTACAGGTTCGTCCCACCTCGCCTTGAAGACGAACTTCGGGCAAGGCTGTTTCCAGGTTGGCCCGCTGAATGATTACCGGGGCAGCCGCTTCAATAGCTGCGGCGATGCGGCGCAGGAAGGCTCCTTTGTCTTTGCCGGATAGATTGCTGTAAATGGGGAAGGCGCTTTGCGCCAGCGTTGCCGCGCGTTCCAGGTCATCTGCGGTTGCGGAGAAGAATTTTGGCTCTAAGGGGGAGCCGGTTGCTGGGTTTATCCCGGTAAATGCGGCTCCTTCGGCTCCGTCTCCAAAGCCGATCAGCGATACGGGTTTCAGTTCTGTTGCGAGCTCCATTGTTCGCTCCTTGAATCAGTCTATCTCGCGGGTTGGGATGAAAAAACGGGGAAAAGAAACCGCAGGTCCCTCCACTACCCTCAAAAGCTGGACATGGGAGTGCCATTTACGACGCTGCTGGGACCAGCGTATCCCGAAAGGGCAAGTAGGGGGCGATCGGAATCGCGGACGTTCTGCCTGCGATCAGGTCTGCCAGGAGTTGCGCCGTGGCCAAGGATGTGGTGATGCCGAGGCCTTCATGCCCGGTGGCGAGAAAGACTGTTTCATCCTGGATCGAGGGTCCGATCAACGGCAGCTTGTCTGGGGTCGCGCAGCGAAAACCAGTCCAGGTGCGTTCGATCGAGAGCGACGACAGCGAGGGCAGATATTCGGTGGCGCGCGCCAACATTCGAGCCATGATGCCATCCTCCATTTCCCTGCCGTGCACGCCGAACTGACGCGAGGATCCGATGAGCAGTTGCCCGTTTTGCCTTGGCTGCACGTTGAAGGCTACCGTATCCGTGGTAGTTACGTGCGCGCTCTTCAGGTATCCAAGCTCGACTACCTGGTAGCGGAGAAATCCCGGATAGGGCTGGGTGATTGCCAAATGACCCTTTCGCATGGCCACTGGAAGCCCTGGCGTCAACGCGGGCGCCCCCTCCCCGGCCGCGTTGATGAGGATGGGCGCCCGTAGTTCGTCACCGTTCGAGAGCGTTACTCTGCCGCTGCCCATGGCAGCCGCTTTGTCTTTCACCAGGGTTGCGTTTGCCTGCTGCAGCAGAAAGCGGGCCGCCGGCTGAGGAGATACGACCACGTCCTCGGGCATCAATAGTGCGCCGGCAAGCCCCTGTCGCAAGGCAGGCTCAACGCGGGGGAGTGACTGGGCATCGATCAGCTCAGACGGGATACCGGCTTTTTGATAGACACTGTGTTTGCGACAGATCTGTTGCATTTCCTCGTCGTCTGCGGCTACCCAGAGCGTGCCTCGCTGGGTATATTCCGCATCCTGCGGCAGGTCGTTTGCCAGTTGCTGCCATAGTGATTGCGAGTAGCGGGTCAAGGCCGTCTGTGCGGGTGAGTCATCGAGGACGACGATGTGGCCCATGGCCGCAGCAGTGGCGCCTCCTCCTATTTCTCCTTGCTCTACCAATGCCACGCGCATGCCTTGCTGCGAAAGGGATCGGGCGCAGGCCGCGCCGACGATGCCTCCGCCAACGATCACCGCGTCGAAGGATTGGATCATGCGGGTATGCCCCAGCAGAAGGCGTCCTTTGGATCGAGGATGAGGGTCGAGTCCGCAGTGATGAAGGCAGAGCCCGTGATGCTGGGGATCAGATGGCCATCCCGCTGGCGCAGGCGGCCCTCGAAGATGCTGCCGATGATGCTTTCCTGGCGCCAGACTTGACCTGGAGCGAGGATGCCTTCGGCATGGAGGCAGGCTAACTTCGCGCTGGTGCCCGTGCCGCAGGGAGAGCGGTCGTATTCCCGGCCGGGACAGAGCACGAAATTGCGGCTGTCAACGTTTGGCGAAGATGCAGGGCCGTGGAGCTCGATGTGGTCTATCTCGGCTTGGTCAGCGCCGTAAATGTGGTTCGCGGTAAGCGCCTGGCGAACGGCCCAGGTGTAGCCAATGAGTTGGTCGAGATGGGCGCGGTCGAGGGCATAGGCGTGATCCTTTATCAGGAAAAACCAATTGCCACCCCAGGCAATGTCGCCGGTGACTGGACCAAATCCAGGCACGTCTACTTTGACTGCGGAGGCATAGCGATAGCTGGGTACGTTTTCGATGGTCACGGTACGGTCTTCGTTGAGCGTCGCTCCCACGATACCGACTGGGGTCTCGATTCGATGGCGGCCGGGCTTGATTTTGCCCAGATAGGCGAGGGTAACCACCACGCCAATGGTTCCGTGGCCGCACATGCCGAGGCATCCGCTGTTGTTGAAGAAAATTACGCCAGTGATGCAGTCCGCCTGGGTGGGTTCGCAGAGTAGAGCACCTACCATCGCCTCAGAGCTACGCGGCTCGGTGACGAGGGCGCGACGGAAGGCTTCGTGATCCTTTTGAAAGAGTTGCCGCCTTTGCTCAAGGTTGCCACTGCCCAGATCGGGACCCCCTTCGACGACGGTGCGGGTGGGCTCACCCCCGGTGTGTGAATCGATGACGTGGACCTTTTTCAGGAGACGCTCCTTTTGCTCTATGAGGAAATTGTAAGGGTGCGGGGCATTCCGGCTCCGGGTACGGGCAACAGCGACCATAATCCTCCGCGCATCCAGCACTGAAGTCTGTTCGACGCGTCGATTGGAGAAGTTTCGGTTTCGCCAAGGAAGGGAATCCTTTATGGCTATAATAGCCATAAAGGATTCCCGATGCGCAGCGTCAATATTGCCGAACTCAAGAACCGTCTCAGCGCCTATGTGACTTTCGCGCGGGGCGGAGAAGAAATCATTATCCGGGATCGTAATCTGCCTGTTGCCAAGCTGATCCCCTTCTCACCAGGGCATGCAAGCGAAGACGAACTGATGCTCGTCGCGGCCGGGAAAATGCGCCTGCCGGAGGTTCCTATCGACGTTGACGAGCTTTGGAAAATCAAGACCGGGAGCGTCGATGACAGCGATGCAATCACGGCTCTGCTCAAAGATCGGGAAGAAGGACCGTGAAGAAGACGGGCGAACCGGCGAAGGCTTTTTGGGACTCCAGTGCCCTGATCCCCCTGTGCATTCAAGAGAGTACTAGCCGCCAGGTTCGATCCTACTTGCGTAAGTTTGCGCCGGTCGTTTGGTGGGCAAGCCCGGTAGAAGTGCACAGCGCGGTGACCCGACTCCATCGAAGCGGAGCAGTGAACGACGCGGAAAAGCAAGGCGCTTTAGCTAGACTGGCGTTGCTGCGCCGAGGCTGGAGCGAAATTCTACCCGACGACTCGCTGCGCGAGTTGGCCAGCAAGCTATTGGATCTGTACACATTACGAGCCGCAGACAGTCTCCAGTTGGCAGCCGCCCTCACTTGGTGCCGGCAACAGCCAACTCAACGAAGATTTATCTCTGGCGATGAGCGGCTTAGTGATGCGGCTGAGGCTGCGGGATTTGATGTCGTTGCTTTGGTTCGGCCTTAAGCATGAAGGTTCGTCGCCGGTCGTTTGCTGGGGCAAGCCGTGTGTAAGTGCACAACATAGTGTGCACCTCGCTTGTGAGTGGGAGGCAAGGTCTCTACAATCTTCGCGTGTCAACTTCTGCAACTGAGAGGACACCCAAATGAGCTTTCTTCGAGGATTGACCATGGCAGCGGCCACCCTCCTCCTTCTTACCGGCTCGGCGCCTGCGCAAGGGCAGGATGCTTCGCACCCGGCTGCCGGCGGTGGGATCTCGGTCCCGGGCTGGGTTGGCGCCGTTGACGCAGAGGCTAAAAGTGAGGGACAAACCATCGCAGACACGAAGCTGAGCAAGGCAGGCAACGTACTCCAAGTGACCACAGGCCCAGCAGCCAGCTTCTGGAACCCGGGTAATAAGGCCACGGGCGACTACACCGTTTCCGCCACATTCACTGAAGCAAAATACATGAACCTCAACGACCACCCGCACCCTTATGGCATTTTCATTGCGGGCAACGACCTGGGCACCAGCCAGGAGACCGAGTTGTACTGCGCAGCTTATGGCGATGGCCGCTTTATCGTGCGCGGGTTTGGGCCGGACTCATTCAAGATGAACGGGCACGGGGAAACCAACGCCGCAGTTCACAAGGCTGCCGGCCCGGGGCAACCCGTGGAACAGAAGATCGCGTTGTCGGTCAAGGGCGCCAAGGTAGAGTGCGCCATCAACGGAACCGTAGTGGCAAGCTACGACAAGAGCCAAGTGGTGACGGCCGGCAAGTTGAAGTCGACGGACGGGATCTACGGAATCCGCTTTTCCCACAACACAGAAGGTACGGTCTCCGGGCTGAAAATGACACGGCCTTAGACCGCGATCCTGCAGGCGGGCGAAAATCGACTCCGCGCCAGGGCGCCGGGCATCCATATTTAAAGTTTGATGGAACGCTGACCGGTAGTATACTCGGGCGACTGGCGCTACCCAGCTTCGACAGCAGCTCGCCCGCTTTGCGCACAATTACAGCGGCGATTAGCTTTGCGGTGGCATCCAATAGGCCAAGTACCTCCCCCGCTCAAGGCCCTTTTCGGGAAGAAATTCTTCAGCCGGCGGAGCAACCAACTTCAAGTCATCCAAAGCCCTACGATAGAATGGGCCGCAGCTGACCCAACTTCAACCGCACCCAATATTGGAGACTATCTAATGTGGAAAGAAAGCCTCGCTACTGAAGCACCACCGAAGAACAACCTCTCATCATCCGGACCTGCGAAACCGGTCACGGAAGAAGAATTGCAAGCGATCCTGGACCGGTTAGACGCAACGCGGGAGATTTTCCGCCAGAACCGGGAATTGCGCGATGTTTTGTCACGCCGCGAAGCCGAGACTCAGTCACTGCGAACCCGCAACGCAGAGCTGGAAGAGATCATGCGGAAATTCGCCCCGATGCTTTTGAACGTGGCAACCAGCATGGGAATGGCGGTAAAGAATCAAAAGCTTGACGTCGCAAGCTAGCCCTCAAAATCGTACGTAAGCCTGTAGAATCATGTGTTCGCAGGTTGATTTGTTCCAGGCTTCCTGGAACAGAGGGTTGGGAGTTTTTCTTTTCGCTTAACGTCCGTCGAAGCGGATTGTCTCGCGTTCGGGCTCCAGTACAGTTTCGCCCCCGGGGTAGCCTTCTCCCAGAAGAGATGGGACGTTTGCCATTTTATTCAGGCGCTATCGCGTAAACGTCCCGCCGGGTCGCCGGCTTGTGTGAATGCCGGGGAAAGAAACCGCACATCCCCATTCGACTTCGCTCAGGGCAGGCAGTCCACTACGCTTCGCTCCGGTCGGGATGACAATTCTGTTGTGCCCGCAAGAACTTCGGCGAAAGATACTTGCCCGCGCGAGAGAACTGCTATCCCGAAGGAGCGTACCCGGATTTACTGATTCTTGACAAAATCCGAGATTAGACAGAATCTAATATAGTTCATGGATGCGGAATCGATTCGGCGGTGTCTGGAGAGTAGTGGATTACGATGCACCCCGCAGCGGCACTGCGTGATGGCATTCCTCATGGAGCACACCGGCCATCCCACGGCTGCAGAAATCTTCGAGGCCGTCAATCGTGTGGATCCGCGCTCGTCTAGGGCCACGACCTACAACAATTTGCGGGATCTGGTGCAAGCCGGCTTGGTGCGTGAAGTGGCCGTGGAAGGCCGCGCTGCGCGCTTCGATGCAAAAACAATGCGACATCATCACTTCATCTGCGACCGCTGCGGCAACGTAGAGGACGTGGAATGGTACGACGTGCCTAAGCCTGCCTCGGGCTCGCTCGGTAAGCGGATCCTACGCGAATGCGAACTCATTGCCCGCGGGCTGTGCACAAAATGCGCTCGCGCCAAGGGCCGTAGGCGAGTCGGTACCGGATCGATTTTTCACAATGAATTCGAAGGCGGAAATCCTTAGACCTAAACGCAGCACAACAGCGGGGCGCCTGTCCCCGCCAATAAGGAGACACTGAATGGCGAGCAAAGGAACCGAATTTACGTCCGAAGCGAAATCCGAATTCAACGCGCAGGGAACGTCCGCAGCGAAATGCCCGGTCGACCACGGGCAGACCGCAGCCGGCCCGGGCGCTGCACCCAGCGGCCCGCGTACCAATCGTGACTGGTGGCCGAACCATCTCAGGTTGGAGTTGCTCCACGCGCACTCGGAGCTTTCCGACCCCATGGGCGCAGAGTTCGACTATGCGAAGGAGTTCAAGACCATCGATTACGAAGGCCTCAAGAAAGACCTGGCCTTTGTCATGACCGACTCGCAGGATTGGTGGCCCGCCGACTTCGGCCACTACGGTCCGCTGTTTATCCGTATGGCCTGGCACTCAGCCGGCACCTACCGCACGTATGATGGCCGTGGCGGCGGCGGACGCGGTCAGCAGCGCTTCGCTCCTCTCAACAGCTGGCCTGACAATGTCAACCTCGATCGCGCCCGCCGGCTGCTATGGCCGGTGAAGCAAAAGTACGGCAAGAAAATTTCCTGGGCCGACCTGATGATCCTGGCCGGCAACGTCGCGCTAGAGACGATGGGCTTCAAGACCTTCGGCTTTGCCGGCGGCCGCCCAGACACCTGGGAGCCCGATCACGATGTCGACTTCGGCGCCGAAGCCACCTGGATGGGCACCGACAAGCGTTACTCCGGGGAGCGTGATTTGGCCGACCCGTACGGCGCCACCACCATGGGGCTCATCTATGTAAACCCTGAAGGCCCCGAGGGCAAGCCAAACCCCGCAGGTGCGGCCAAAGACATTCGCGTCACCTTCGGCCGCATGGCCATGAACGACGAAGAGACGGTCGCGCTGATCGCGGGCGGCCACACCTTCGGCAAAACGCACGGCGCAGGCCCCGGCACCCAACTCGCGCAAGAGCCGGAAGGAGCGCCCATTGAAAACCAGGGCCTCGGCTGGACCAGCGCCTACAAGACCGGCATCGCCGGGGACGCGATCACCAGCGGCCTGGAGGTTACCTGGACCACCAAGCCCACGCAATGGTCCAACGAATACTTCGACCACCTCTTCAAATTTGAATGGGAACTCACCCAGAGTCCCGGCGGCGCGAACCAGTGGAAACCCAAAGGGGACGCCGGCGCCAACACCGTGCCCGACGCCCACGACCCCAACAAGAAGAAGCAGCCCGCCATGCTGACCACCGATGTGGCGCTGCTCGCGGATCCGGCCTACGCGAAAATCTCGCGTGACTTCTACCAGCATCCAGAGAAGTTCGCCGACGCCTTCGCCCGCGCGTGGTTCAAGCTGACCCACCGCGACATGGGTCCGCGCGCCCGTTATCTCGGGCCCGAGGTTCCGGCCGAGGAGCTTATCTGGCAGGATCCCGTTCCCAAGGTCGACCACCCGTTGGTCGATGACAAGGATGTCGCCGCCCTCAAGGCGAAGGTGCTCGCGTCTGGCCTCTCCGTCTCCGAGCTCGTCTCGACCGCCTGGGCCTCGGCCTCGTCGTTCCGTGCCTCCGACAAGCGTGGCGGCGCGAACGGCGCCCGCATCCGCCTTGCCCCGCAAAAGGACTGGGAGGCCAACCAGCCAGCCCAGCTGGCCCGCGTGCTGAAGACGCTTGAGAAGATCCAGGGCGAGTTCAACGCGTCGGCCACCGGCGGGAAGAAGATCTCGCTGGCCGACCTGATCGTCCTCGCGGGTGCTGCGGGTGTCGAGAAGGCGGCCAAGGATGCCGGTATCGAGACCACCGTGCCCTTCGTTGCCGGCCGCACAGACGCCTCGCAGGAACAAACGGACGCTGAGTCGTTCGGGCCGCTCGAGCCGAAGGTCGACGGTTTCCGCTCCTACGGCTACAAGAACTCGGAGCCTGCCGAGGTCGCCCTGCTGGACAAAGCTCAGCTACTGCGCTTGACCGCGCCGGAGCTGACCGTGCTGATCGGCGGTCTGCGCATGCTCAACACCAACTTCGGGGGCACGAAGTTTGGCGTCTTCACCGAACGTCCGGAGACACTGACCAACGACTTCTTCGTGAACCTGCTGGACATGAAGTACGTGTGGAAGCCCACCGCGGACTCGAAGGACACTTTTGAGGGCCGCGACCGTAAGACCGGCGCGGTGAAGTGGAAGGCTACCCGCGCCGACCTCATCTTCGGCTCCAACGCCCAGCTACGCGCCACGGCGGAGGTCTACGCCTGTGCCGATTCACACGAGAAGTTCGTCAAGGATTTCGTCGCTGCCTGGAACAAGGTGATGAATCTGGATCGCTACGATCTCTTGCCCTCCGTCGTTTAACTTAGCGTTCGCTAACACCGCATCCGGCCTAGCCTGAGATCTTCCGGGCTAGGCCGGATGCGGCTTTCAGAATTGAAGGCGTAATGTCCTGGCATGCACGCTGAAGATCCTAGTGGAGACGGAACGTAACCTTTACAGTTACCACCAGCATGTTCTGTCGAAACGTGGTAAACATTCAGTCTGTCCCCGTCGGAGCTCCAATATCAGGAGACCAGCCCGTACCAAATCGTGAGCCGCTTTCCGGCCCGACCAGACGTCTATTTGAAGGAGCTGTTCGACGAACGGCCGAAGGGGTCAGACGAGTGGTCAGTTATACCTGCCTCGTGAAAGCTTCAAAGAAGTCGGCCTTGATCTTCCAGCCATTCGGCCTCACCGACAAAGTACGCAACGAAAACTAGGTCTTCCATCGGGTCTAACCCGTCATTCACAGCCTTTTTGATCAGAGGCCATTCCAGAGCTTGTTTTGAAAAATCCGTCTCCGACAGCAGCTTTTCGAAGCCGCTCCTGACTTCAGAGCACGAACGTGCACAATACGCTCGCCATGATTCACTCTCTTTGCGAGGCTCGGAATCCGCACTGAGCCAGTACATTTCACAAGTGCCAACGTCTAGACGAAACTGAAATTGCCCACCTATACAGGCGTAAGCAAGAGTTTCCGCGCTTGTGAGCGCATCAGGGAACGACTTGACTCCCCAGCCCAGCTCATTGCCTGCCAACTGAGCATCCTTCGCTATTTCTGGCGGTAGATCGTATACAGTCATGCGAAGTTTACCGATAGTGCGACTCTTTAGGCCCCGCGATCTATCGCCAGCATACTTGGCGCACAACGTCATGGATTAAATTCCATTACGTGCCGGGCATTCCCAGGGCGTGCTGTCAACGCCGGGCGTTCACAAAGCAGCGTCAGGGTATTCGCGCCAGCCGCTGTGTAAACTCGATTCACGCTCTTGCTCCACCTTAGCAATTGCCTCGCTCCTGGTACTGCAAGGGACAATTTGCACATCACTGCCTTCGAACTCAAACGGCTCACCTTCCGTGATTTCAACAAAGAACTAGAGGTGGGAAGGGCTCTCTTCGCTCTTCGCCGCAATCCGGCGATAACGTCTTTTGGGCACTTCCTTGTATAGGACGTAGATCCCATCCGAGGTTGTCATACGGCGAATTATAGGCGACGGATTTTGCCTTGCACTGCCGGGGCGCTCGCCGAGGATGCCGCACGAGCGTCACTATCGGGTGCCTGCCCGACCCTTCCGGATGAGGTAACGTACCGCTTTATCCTACTGCGAGAGAGAAACCAATTCGGCCTAAGACCCACCCTCTTTTTGTGAACAGTTGAAGGTCCTTCGCCGTCAATTTTCGGTGGGCTTTTCTTCTATGTGATCGATGACCAACACTGGCACTGGACGCCTCTGCTTCTCCAATTTCAGCCCGAGCTGTTTGCTGAGGGCATCGAAGAGTGAAACAGCGCCATTGGGGTCAGTTGTTGTCGATGCAGCAGTGGCCGATGCGCCCGGTGGCGGACCACCGTTCCCCATTCCGCCATCCTTTATCAGACTGAGTGAACTGAAGCTTAACGTAAAATTCCATCTGCCTGGAATGCCCGTACCATCCAAGACCGGGCTATAGATATACCCCGCTGCGATTCTTTGCAGCTCATCTGCAATTTGCGCCATGCTCATGTTCTGGCACGAAATCAGCCGATTGAGCACCGGGTTCGCGATCCTCGGATCCTTACCGTCCGGCCCCGGGCCCTCTTTGCATCGCGTACGGCTCAAGGGATCAGCCTTGATGAGTTTCGGATTTACCGCGATCAAGGTATAGGCGGTTCCGGGGCGGTCTTCGAAGTGGGTTTGCAACTTGAAGCGATCGGCCAGCAGAGTTTTTAACATCTGGCGAAGGTCGTCAATGTCTATGCGCGCGGCCGGCCCGCCGCTTGCCGGGGCATCGCTAACGACCTTGGCCAGGATATCGAAGCGATCCGAATCCAGCCATTTGGGCGCACCCACCATCCCTTCGTCATTGCTTGGGCTGAAATCCCAGGCAAACGTGATGAGAAATTTGAGCGTCGCGCCCTCCACATTCATCTGGCCACCATTGATCCTGAGGCGCAACCTCCCGTCCGCTTTGCTGGGCGTGATCACCGCGACGTCAAATTGCGGCGGCGGCGGCGAGGGAAGGATTTTTTCCAGGCCGGGCGCGTTCGGGGTCGGCTTCTCTTTCACGCTGTCAACGATGAGCACGGGCCGGGGAGCAGTCAGATGCTCCAGCTTGAGCCCGAGCTGCTTGTCCAAAGCGTCGAAGATAGAGATGCCGGGGGTGCCGGCGTTCCGAAGCATTTGCGGCGGAGTCCAGTTGATGTCGAAATCCCACGAACCTTTGAGACCGGTGGAGTCGACGACCGGGTCAGTCAGATAGCCGCCGGTCCAATTGTGCAAGTTTCGCGCAAATTCTTCCATGGTCATGTGGTGACAGGAAAATGCGATGGAGGGCAGCGTGCCGGGCGTTGGATTCTGTGGCGGTCCCTGGAACCTGCAATCGCCATCGCCCGAAGCCTCTGCCGGCTTCAGCTTCGGTGGGCCCTTTCCGGTGGTCAGGACGAACGCGGGGAGAGGCTCACTGCCATTCTGAAAGACGAGTTTGAATCGATCCGCCAGCAAAGATTGAAGCATCAGCTTGACTGTCGCTGGGGGAGTGGTGGCAGGAGCTTTGGCGATGACTTCGAAGCGGTCGCTTTCGAGCCAGATGGGCCCTCCCTGCACGGTACTGGCGTCCACGCCATAAGCGGTGGCGATCATATCCACCATGGTGGCCTGGTGCAACACATAACGGTCGCCGCGAAGCACATTCCCATTCATGAACGGCACCCTGCGAAATGGACTCGCATGGACATCTGCGGCTTCAAATGCGGGTGGTTTGTCGTTCGATGTGTCGTGGGATTGGGCGAAGACCGGGCCGGAGAGAACGGCGAGGAGGATCATACTCGCGGATGCTCGCATCATCATTCGAACCTCCATCAAAAGCAGGACGGGGCTGGTGATGTTCACTTACGAACTATTCATCCCGGTTTCCGAATACAAGAAGTATTTTGCCCTCTCCCTTTTGTAAAATCGAATGAAAAGAGCCAGTGTTGCTCTTACTCGACGAACCAAGCGAGGACTTGACCCGCTTGGCATAGGTTTCCAGTTCCTGACGAGCTAGTTGTCCTGTGGAGCTTTCGCTTGATCCCTCCAGCTTCACAACGAACCATCCCTAGCAGAGTTACTGGATCCTACGCTTTCCGCACTCTTGCCTCAGTCATCTTGCTTGCCGTGCTACTCTCTCCGTTTTCTGCCTTCTCGACCCAGCCAGCCGGGATAGACCAGGCAAAAGCCAACGGCACAGAACATGCGGGAGACGCAGCCTGCCTCGACTGCCACCAACAGCAGGCGCTCCCCTACCTGCACACCTCACATCATTTGACATCGCAGCTGGTGAATCATACTTCCATGAGATTCTCTCTACCTGGCGGAGCGAAGTCCCTGATGATTGTCGACCCGGCCAAGCAGAGCGACCAACCATACCTGTTCTTCCAAATCAAAGCGAGCGGTGAGAGCTACTATCAAAGCGCCGTGACTGGGTGGGGATCGAGGCGGCAAACCAGAACCGAGCCGATGGATATCGTGATTGGTTCGGGCAGGCGTGGACAGACCTTTCTTTATTGGGATGCCAACCGCTTATTCGAGCTCCCCATCAGCTACTGGACCGCAGGCCATGAGTGGATCAATAGTCCAGGCTATGCCGACGGGACAGCGGACTTCAGCAGACCGGTAAACCCCGGATGCCTGGAATGTCATGCGACGGCGATCCAAGCTCTTTCCGCAGATCCTTCTACGAACAGTTATGAAAAAAACACGCTGGTAACCGGGATTTCCTGTGAAACCTGTCACGGTTCGGGCCAGGAACACATCGCCAAGCAAAGGCAAGCGGCATCGAAGGGCGTCCGCGCGGAGGACAACATTATCCTGAATCCTAAGCTCTTCTCACGCGACCGGCAGGTAGACCTGTGCGCCGTCTGTCACAGCGGACTCGCGCGGGACGAGGTTGCCCCAGCATTCTCCTTTGTACCAGGACAGCCGCTTAGCAATTATTTCCGGCCTCTTGCGTCTGCGGATGTTGAGCGTCCGGACGTTCATGGCAACCAGGTTGGCCTACTGCGCCGCAGCCGTTGTTTCCTGGCATCGCCTGAGATGAGCTGTTCGACGTGTCACGACGTCCATGCTGCCGAGCGACCGGCGGCAGCCTACTCCGGCCGCTGCCTCACCTGCCATCAGTGGCAAAGCTGCGGCGTCGCGAAGAAGTTAGGCCCCAGGATCGCCGATAACTGCATCGATTGCCATATGCCGGTGCAGTCCACAAACGTAATCGTGTCCGAGACGGCGGGCAAGGTCACGCGCGCCACCATGCGCAATCATTGGATCAAGGTCTATCCGGACCCGGCCTCGCCGGCAAAGTAGTCCAGGTTCGCTACACTGCGTCACACGTGGCTCTGACGAACCTGGAATGTAAGCGGTACACTGAGGGTGGTCAATGCCTGCTTTCCGGGAGGACCGCCATGTTGATCGTGAAACCTTTGGCTCGACTCACATTGGCAGGAATGACGGCGCTTGCGGCCTTGGGGACGTTCGCTGGAGCCCAGGGAAGCAAGTCACAGGTAGTCATGCTACCGGATCCCACTCCGCGGCAGCCTGATCTGGAGCAGAAGTATAGTCAACCCGCAGTAAACAGCACGGCAGCAGACCACGCGGCGATGGTGCTGAACGAACAACGCCAGGCGCTCATCATTCGAGCTTCCAACCAGCTGGCCTCGCTGGCCGCGGAGTTGAACGACGGCATTCAGAAACACGAGAAGGGCACATCGCTTGCTCCTGAGGTGCAAATCGCCGAACTCATGGAGAAGCTGGCTAAGAACGTGAATACCTCCATTAAACTAGCCGGCGAACCGGCTACCGCGGGCCGCGCATTGAAGTCCGACCCGGCAAAGACAACCACTCCAGCAACCGCCGTTGCCGGGGACACGCCTGAGGCGCAACTCAAGCAGCAGGCCGGGCAGCTTTTGGTCGTCGCTCAGGAACTGCAGGCAGAAGTCGGCAAGACCAACCGAGATACGCTTTCGGTAGGGGTACTGGCGAAATCCGCGGAGGTGGAACGTGCGGCCAAGAGTCTTAAGGAACGAATGAAGAAGCGTTCCAGCGGCTGATCGTCTCACCGGATCAATTCTTATGGAGTGAAAGCCGACGGAGTTTGGGGAAGCTTGTGCGCCAACGACTCATTCTCTTCCTTCTTCATCGAGCTCACTTTCGCGAACTCGGCCGCCGCTTCTTCCTTCTTCCCCATGGATTGATAAAGCCTGGCAAGCCGCCAATGGGGCGCTGAATCCCTGGGGTCTAATGCAATCGCACGCAACAACTCCGTCGTGGCGTCCTCTTTCCTGCCCTCGCTTGCATACACAATACCCAGGTCCCGATGGACCATAGCAGAAGATGGGTCTCTGCTTAACACTCCTTCCAATGCAGGCTGGGCGTTGGCGTAATCGTTCAGCTTCACATACGAATCACCCAAATACTCCCTCGCCTGCAGGTTCTGCGAGTCGTTGCCGAGTTCGGCTGCAAATTCCTTCACTGACTCTGCGTAGTGGGTTTGCGTCCATAACAGGTAACCCAAACAGAAATGTACGTTCGGTTCCTTCGGGTTGGCCGCCGCGGCAGCGTGGAAATGCTCCATCGCTCCGGCATCATCGCCAGTTTCATCCAGCGCCTCACCTGCAATCATTTCCGCTTCCGCAGAGGATGGGTTCAGATTCAGGATCTCCTTATAAGTGGCGAGTACACAGTCGTACTGCTTGCTCCATAGGCAACTGTGAGCAAGGGCCAGGCGTAAAGGCAAACTCTGCGGCTGCATTTTGGCGGCCTGCTGGAGGAATGGAACGGCGACCAGATAGTCGCCCATCCCATAGTGGGCCATGCCCAACAGGATGATCAGGCGCTGATCGCCAGGATGCTTGCGCAACTCTAGGGTGAATGGTTTGATCGATCCCCGGTAGAGCGCACTCTTGAAATAAGCCAGCCCCAGATTCATCTGCAGACCGGGAAAGGCTGGATCAATTGCTTCTGCCTGGTGATAAAACGCGATAGCTTGCGGGTAATGCTCCTGCCGCGCTTCCATCAAACCCTGATGGGCAAAGGCTTCGGCATTGCCGGGCTCACCCTCTGCAATGGAATGCCAGGCCTGCTCCGCTTCAGCATTGTGACCGCCTGCTTCCAGTGCGAGAGCGTCCGTTCGGCTCGCCTGCGCAAGCGCTGCCGGGTGGATTACAGAGGCCTGCGCCAGCAGGAGGACGAACCACAAGACTCTCAAAACCCTACTCACCATAGTCATCCGGGCGCTCGGAACAGCGAAGTTATCAAGCGAGCGGCGAGCGCTGCGCAAGAAAAAGTCCAGAGCAGGTGGTTCCTGCCCTGGACCCATTTTGATAGTAACTCTTAAAAGACGAGCCTGCCTCCTAGCTCAAGAACGCGCGGATCCTGGGTGCTGGTAACCTGGCCGAAGTTGCTGGTGATCTTGCCCGTCGCGTCGGCATTAAAGCTGTTGCCGATGCCATTGAATTCAGTATGGTTGAAGGTGTTAAACGACTCTGCGCGGAACTGGAAGTGAACGCGCTCTGAGATGTCGAACGTCTTATAGAGCGAAGTGGTAAAGTTCAGACGGCCTGGCCCCAGGACCGAGTCTTTGCCTGCATTACCGAAGCCCTCGTTTGTATTGCCGGCCCACGCTGGAAGAGGCGCCGCGAACGCGGTGGGGTCGAACCACGCTTTCTGAGTCTTGGGATAGTGCACTTTGCCTACGAGATTGGGACGGGCCGTGTAGCCACCATCCAGACCGACAGGGTCGTAGTTCAAGCCGAGTGACGGTCCTTGATTGGCAATGAGGGCTCCCGACTCGAAAACCGCCGTTCCCGCCACTTCCCAACCACCGATAGCCATGCGCGTGAAGTAGTTCGTCTGGCCAAACTCCGGCAGCTTGTAAATGTAGTTGGCGTTCAGGATGTGGCGGCGGTCAAGTGCGCCGGAACCACGATCGTAATTCGGGTTGAAGGGATTGCTGATGGTATTCAGGTCGTAGGACGTTACATCGATCTCATGCGACCAGGTGTAATCAACCTCACCGCTGAGACCATGTTTGCCCTGTGCACGAAGGCCCGTCTGGAAGCCGTTGTACGTGCCTCGGGTCGAGTTTTCCTGCTGCGTTATGCCCGCGTAGCCCGGGTAGGTGCGGTAAATATCGGTGATAGGCAGAGAAGTTCCCGGGCAGGGATTCTGAATGCCGGTTGTGATCTCGCCGACTTGGGGAGGATTCACGCAGCCGGGAATGGGTGCATTGGTTCCGGAGTGGTTACTGGAATCGCCAACATCCGCGCGCACGGCGAATGGAGTGGAGAGTGGGTAAGTGTTTATATTCCGGTCGATGTTCTGAGCCCACGCAAAGTTACCCACGTATTGAGTAATAAAGATCAAGGAAGGCTCGATTTCACGCTGGATGCCAAGGCTGTATTGCGCGACTCCTGGCGCGGGGTAGTTGAGCGCGAGGGTGGTCAACCCCTGGGCGAATACCGGACTTTTGGCCGTCTGGCCATTGATCCAGCTGGTATGCGGATTGGAGAAGTACACGTTGCTCGCACTGGGATCATTAAAGAAGGGTTCGTTGGTGGCAGCGTTGTAAATATCGTTACCTTGCAAACGCTCATAGAATGTCCCGAAACCTCCACGAACCACGGTCCTCCCGTTGCCAAACAGATCGTAGGAGAAGCCAACCCGGGGCTGCCATGTGCCGTAGTCATTCTTGACCAAACCCCTTGGCAAACCATCACCGGCAATCTGCATACCATTCAAGTAGAAAGGCTGTGTGGCTCCCGCTGGTGTGGAGAATCCGGGGCCCGTCGGATCCTGGGTGCCGTTCGATTGCCACAGTGGGATCGCACTCTGCTGAAAGGCGCCGGGATTGAAGTTAGCAACCTGATTGGCCCGTTCAAATGCATGCGGCAAAGCGTCGTAACGGATCCCCAATTGGATACTCAGCTGTGGGATCGCGTGCCAGTTATCCATTGCATAGAAAGATGTCGTCTGGTTGACATAGTGGCGGACGGGGAGCGCCTGTGCCTGGTCGAAGTTACTGGAGAGGCCAAGCACCAGATCCATTGCCGAATCCCCGGTGAGCGAGCCAAATTTAAAGGTACCGCCGGGGTCGCCAAAGAGTTGTTGGTTCTTGGTGTAGCGATTGTAGCCAAAGCCGTACTTCATCGTATGCCTGCCCCTGGTATAGGAAACGTCCAATTTTGGATCGTAATCCTGGGCGGCGTTGTGCCAGGGTGCAGAACCGACGTTCTCCTGTGTGTTATAGGGCGCTCCCAACTGCACGCCCGGCAGATTTTTGGAGCCATTGACGAAGTACTTATTTACCTGCAGAGACGCCGGCGTCTGTGAATTAGCACTGTTGACGATATTAATAATATTCCCGTCATAGTTCATGCTTGCTTCAACCAGCAGGTTCGCGGAGATGGTGCCGGTCAATTTGATTGCCGCGCTATAGGAGGGGTTGGAAAGAGTACTGGTGATGGTGTTATAGTTTGCGGTCGCCCAACCGAGCATAGGAGATGCATATGCCTGCGTGACTGTGTCGTGCAGATAGTGCCCGAGGATCTGCCATTTATCTGTGATGCGGTGGTCGACGCGCAGGACGTCGTCACGCACGTCGATGGGCTGGCTGGCGGATCCAAGATTGTTGCCGTTGGCCAGGTTCGCAGGAGGCAGAACCCCGGTAGCGAGGTAGGCTACAGCATTGGGATCAAACAGTGAAGCCGGAATGGTGTTATTTGGGAACGGCTGACCTGGGACGAGGCCCAGGGCGCTCAACTTGGCATTAAACGCGGGATCCCCAACGACCGTTGGAACCCTCAGAATCTGTCCCGCGTCAAAGACCGGGGCCACATAGTGCAGGTCCGAGCCCGCTACCGGAAAATCTGCCGCTGGTATGGCCTGAGACTCGTCCGGGTTGCTGGCCTGAATCAGCTTGCGCCACTCTTCATTCCAGAAGAAGAAGGTCCTTTGGTGACTGCTGTTGTAGATATGCGGGATGAAGACCGGACCGCCGATATTGCCACCGAAAATGTTGTAGTTCAGCTTCAGCCTGGGGGTGATTGGATCGGTTTGCTTGTTGAGATAGCTATTGGCGTCGAATACCGTATTGCGGTTGAACTCAAAAAGCTCCCCGTGAAATTTCTGGGTGCCACTCTTGAGGCCCAAGCTGATGGTGGCGCCGGAGGAGATACCGTAGTCCGGCGGATAATTACTGGCCAGGGTTTCAAATTGGGCGATGGCATCCTGTGAGGGCATGATGCTCATGCCGCCTGCGCCACCACGATCATCTGCCTCGCCGCCATCAATCAGCCAGATGTTGTGGCTCTGGCGGAGGCCGTTTACGCTGATGGTAAAGTTCGCGGCAACCGAGGTTGGCGTGTTGCTGTCCGGCAGGGCCGAACTGACGCCCATACCTAAGGCCGCTAACGCTGCAAAGTTACGGTTTTCTGTCGCGATCTCGCTGATCTGCTCGGCATTGATCAACGTGCTGACAACGTTGGAGTCGCTCTGTACCTGCAAAGCAGTTGCCTGGACCGTCACCGTCTGCCCGACGGTGCCAACCGTGAGTTTGATATCGGCTTTCCGTACCTCGGAAATATTCAGGCTGATCCCATTTTGCTGATACGTCTCAAAGCCCGGTGCGGAGACGGCGAGGCTGTAGGTACCTACGTTCAGGCCGGGAATGGTGAACTGGCCGCTGCCGTTCGTCTCAGCCTTGGTTACAAAACCGGTGCCATCCTGGGTAAGAGTTACCTGTGCGCCGGTGACAGCCGCGCCCACTTGGTCCACAACCGATCCGTCAATCTGGGAGTTCTGCTGTGCATGCAAGCTCAAGCAGGAAAAGAGCAGCAAAAAGGAGAGCAGGACGTGCAAGCGCCCTAACCGGTTGGTCACATTCCCCCACGTAGCAGGGCAGATCCAGGGTGCTCCGAAGCTTCTTACATCAATGGCAGGGGAGTGGTTGGGTTGCAAGGCGGCACAATGCCTCAACTCCTGATTGCGTCTCATGGTTCCTCCAAACGTCGATCTAATACTGATTTTTATGTCTTGACTGCCATTTGGCAGTTTTTGGTCATTTTTCGTGCGACTTCAGAAATTCGCATAAGTTGAAGATCCACCAAGTACGGAGACTATCGATTTCGTAACTCCTCCGATGGCGACCCAGATATCTCGATAAAAACTCCTCTCCCGCGGTGCCATTGGCTCCCGCCCGCTCGAGCACTACCCAGGCACCGGTTGTCGCGATCCCCGAGCAGCGATCTCGGGTCTCAATCCCGGATAGCGGCTTACAGAAACGTTTTTCTAGAAGCGATCCAGAGTAAACGGGAACAATCCAATCACTGTCAAGGGAATTCTTTTTGCTCTTTCATAAAGCATGCCCCCGGCCCAGAAAACGGATTGCGCAGAGGACAGGTGGAGGAACCCCTCGCGGCTTTGTTTTTAAAGAGATAGTAGGAAACAGCAGGACAAAGATGATGCAGGTACTTGAGAGTTAACCCTTAACCTGCATTAACAGGAATTCAGGTAGTTGCGGCAGATGTTTGAGGCGGCCAGATGGTGGGGACCGGCGATCCCATCCGTGGTTACTTAAACTAACTTTTCGCCCAGCACGGACTGCGAACTTGTATCAGATGATCAGCTCTTTTTCGCTCTTTTTGTGGGCTTCGGTTTGAGGGAACTTACGTACTCGTAGCTGCGGTCGAAGAATTTCTTTAGTTCCCGGGTGGACGAGAGCAACGTGTCAGGAACCTCGACGAATTCGGGTTGAACCCTTCCATATGCCTCGCATAACTTTGCCTTGTATTTCTTTAAAAATGCCTCCCGCTCTTCAGTAGGCAGCCGGAGAGCCAGCTTGCCATCTTTGCTAAGGTAGCTAAACATATGACCATTCACGGAAGTGTAAGGCACTGTAGCGCCCTTCTGTTCGATTTTTGGGTTGGTAGCGACCAGCTTCTTATACAATTCAAGCTTTTCTAGCGGTACGCCTCCGGCGGTTGGCTTTGCCATGCGCTCTAACCCTCCGTGGTATTTTCGCATTTCATCGGATAATCCCGGCCCCGTGTGGAGTTTCCATGAACAATAGCTGCTCATTCATCGCGGGGCGAAGAGTTCAAGCGGAATGGCATCGCCCATGGCTTTGTACCCGGCAGGGGAGGGATGCAGGTGATCTCCGCAGTCGTAGGCGGGCAGCAGGCGATCAGGATGCTCAGGGTCGCGGACTACAGCGTCGAAATCGATCACTGCATCGAAATGGCCCCGGGCGCGGATCCAGCGATTCACTTGCTGGCGGTCGGTTTCGCTCATTGGGCCCGGATGATAGTAGGTTGAGCCCACGTAGGGCGTGATGGTGGCTCCGTAGATGCGAAGTCCGTGCGCATGCGCGCGAAGAGTCATCTGGTCATAGGCCGCAATCAGGCGCTGCACAAGAGCAGCATGCTGCGAGGTCGGTACTTCGCCGTTGCGCGACAGGCCACCGAGATCATTGACTCCCTCAAACGCAATCACCCAGCGCACCGCCGCCGGGGCGAGTACATCGCGATCGAAGCGCGCCAGTGCATTCGGCCCCGATCCGTCGGTCAGCAGGTGATTGCCGCCAATGCCCTGATTGGAGACGCCAAGGTTGCGTGTGACAGGCGAACTCTGCAGCCGGGCCGCCAGCACATCGGTCCAACGGTCATTGCCGTTGGTGGTGGCGCCGTGTCCGTCGGTGATCGAATCGCCGAGCACAACTACGGATGCGGCTCCTGGTGCAGCTTCCACGTCGACCTCCGAAAGCTGGTACCAGTGGTCCACGCGCCTCGCATCACCCAGTGTGGCGGCGCTTACCGCGTCGCTGTGCTCATAGTAGGAAGTTGCCCTTGATCCCGGATGTCCTGTCTCCCTCGCCGGAGGCAAGTCGAGGTGAAAAGTGATTGCCAAATCCGATAGCGGCCCCACCGGGTAATCCACCGGGTCGGAGATCCACTCCGCCCCGGGAGGAACGGCGACCGCCGGCTGGCCGGCAAACGTCAACGGGCGATCGCTTGCCGGGTCAATGGCCGCGGAGGAAGAAGAAAGCGGACGGGCAATGTGCACCGAAGAGAACTGCAGGGCTTCGGTTCCGAATGCGTTGGTCACATGCACCCGCACCGCGGCCCCGCCCACGGACAAATGAAGAATCTGGCGCACGGTAGCGTCGCGAAGGTCATGCGGCGGGAGTTCATTCTGCGGCTCCGGAATCTGCTGCGATGCTCCCCAACTCGCGACCCAACGTTGTGTCTCGGGAGCGTCTGTATGCGGAGTCTGAGCGCAAATGCTGTGTGCAATCAGAATGGCGTTCAACACGGCCATGAATTTTTGTGTCTTGCGCATAGCGGCGAATATACGATGGTACGCGACGTAACGCCCTGGAGCCATTGCGTGCCTCGAAGCTCACGGATGTCCCGCCTTCTGACCATCTTCCTGTGGTTCGCTGTAACAGCATTGGCTCAAAATCCACCCGTCACGTTCACGGCCGATCAGAATCGTCAGAACATGATGGATCAACTGGGCATCAAGACCCTGCGGCAGGGGCCGAGCGGAAACGAGAAAGCGCCCAACCACGCCAACTACGACGAGACCAGGGCCAACCCGTTTCCCGATTTTCCCGATCCGCTCGTGCTGAAGGATGGGCGGAAGGTAACTACTCCTGCGATGTGGTGGGACCAGCGCCGTCCCGAGCTGCTCGAGATGTACTCGAACTATGTCTATGGGCGCGTCCCACAGGACGTTCCGAAGGTGAAATGGACGGTGAAAACTGTCGATCACGAGATGATTGGCTTCACTCCGGTGGTGGCCAGGGAGGTTATCGGAGAGGTGGATAACTCATCTTACCCAGCGATCACGGTTGGCATTCACATGATGCTGGTCACACCGGAAAAGTCGAAGGGCCCGGTTCCGGTTCTGATGATGTTCGGCCGCGCGGGATTCCCTGCACCGAACGAGCCGCAGGGCGCGGACCTGGACAGGATTAACAAGGCCATGAAAGCTTTGCTCGTGCAGCAGGATTCGTCCCTCGAAGAAGTGTTCGCACAGCATCCCGCATGGGAGCCGGTCAAGGCCACTCCTTTCCAGCTTCCGCAGCGAAACGAGGACGGCGACCTGCCCAATACCTGGCAACTTATTGCCGCCGGATGGGGCTTCGCATGGTTAGACCCGGCAAGCGTGCAGGCCGATGATGGTGCCGGGCTCACGCGCGGCATCATCGGCCTGGTTAACAAGGGTCAGCCGCGCAAACCTGAGGACTGGGGCGCTTTGCGCGCATGGGCCTGGGGCGCGAGCCGTGGCCTCGACTATCTTGAGACTGATCCCACCGTGGATGCAAAACATGTCGGTATCGAGGGCGTCTCCCGCTACGGCAAGGCGACCCTGATCACCATGGCGTTTGACCAGCGCTTTGCCATGGCGCTCGTCGGCTCATCGGGGAAAGGGGGAGCCACGCCGCTTCGCCGCAACTTCGGCGAAGCGGTGGAAAGCCTCGCCGGCGGAGAGTTCTACTGGATGGCGGGCAACTTCATGAAGTACGCCGCCGCTGAGGCGAGCTTCGGAAGCATGAGTCCGGGCGACATTCCAGTGGATGCGAATGAACTGATTGCGCTTTGCGCCCCGAGGCTTACCTTCATCAGTTACGGGGTACCAGAGAAAGGCGATGCGCGGTGGCTTGACCACCAGGGTAGCTTTATGGCCACCGTAGACGCGAGCCGCGTCTATAAGCTTCTGGGCGCCAGGGGCCTCGCGTTCGACGACTACCATACGGCGAAGATGCCAGCGGTAAACCAGGGACTGCTGGATGGGCAGCTCGCGTGGCGCCAACACGACGGCGGCCACACCGACGCGCCGAACATGAAATATTTCATCGAGTGGGCCGACAGGTTCATTGGGCATACGCCACCATCGTAGATGCTAATGCAGCATGTGTCCGGAAGGGGCTGCAACCTCCTTAGCTCATTCACCGAGCAGCATCGCAGGCTGTAGAGGGTGCGTGAGTACCCAGGAAAAAGAACCGCAGGTCCCTCCACTACGCTTCGCTCCGGTCGGGATGACAATTCTGTCGCTGGGGATCAAGTATTTCTTGCCGAAGCTCTTGCGGGCACAACAGAATTGTCATCCCGACCGGAGCGAAGCGTAGTGGAGGGACCTGCGGTTCTCGCCCTTCCAAAGACGGCCATCTTGTTGCCTTGCATTTGTGAGCGCTACGGTTACGATGCCGGGACGACCGGCAACGCGATGAAGCTTGCGTGGCCAGGCTGATGCCAGATTCGCTGGGTTGCTTTCTGGAAATCGTCTGGTTTCGCTTCGAAGATGTTTTCGACGAAGCGTTGGGGATTGCGATCGTAAAGAGGAAAGAGCGTGGACTGCACCTGCACCATGATCCTGTGACCGGGCTGGAAGGTGTGGTTGACCATGGGTAGCGCAAAGACGTACGTCAGCGGCTCGTTGGGCTTGATCGGCTCCGGATGCTCGAAGCTGGTGCGGTAACGACCGCGGAAGATATCCGTGGCTATGGGTAGTTGATAGCCGCTCATGTGAACAGGAGGGGCGATCCGATCGGGCTGCACATCGATCAGCTTGACGACCCAGTCTGAATCAGTGCCAGTGGTTGAGGCCACAAGATGCACCACCGGCTCTCCTGATAACTTCATCGGCTCCTTGAGAGGCTCGGTCTCGTAGGTCAGAACGTCGGGACGCCCATCTACGAAGCGCTGGTCTGTCACCAGCCAAGTGCGCCAACCCATCTCATCCGCATCATCGATGGGACGAGGGCGGTACGGAACTGGCTTCGCAGGGTCGGATAGGTACTCGTCAAATTTCGTTGCACTCGCTTCTGCCGGCGGCACAAACGAAAGTCCACCTGCGGCACCCAGGTAGAGCGGCTTCGACGTTACAGGACAGCCCTGCTCGCAACTCGTGGGGAAAACCTTGGGCTCGTCCCAATGATCGGCGCCGGTATCGTAAATGAAGACCGGCGGCGTCGATGGAGTCGGGGCACCGGGCTTGAGGTACTGGTTAAAGAATGGCAACAGCACATCACGGCGCCACTGGGCCGTAGTGTCAGTAGCCCAGGTGAGTGGCCCGAGCGCCCGGCCTTCCCGGTTGATCTGGCTGTGAAACCACGGACCCATCACCAGGAAGTTCATGGTGTCCGGAGTGCCTTTGGCTTTGAGGGCACGGTAGCTGTGGATGGCTCCCCACATGTCTTCCTGGTCCCATAGTCCCTGCTCCCACATGGTGGGCACGGTAAGAGGTTTGGCCGCGATCAGCTTGTCGAGCGCCTGACTCTGCCAGAACCCGTCATAAGTGGGGTGCTCGACTATCGTGTGCCAGTAGGGTAGCTGGTCCAAACCTTCGGCCCTGGCAAATGCGTCCGCCGAGCCGGCGCGCAGATAATTCGTGTATTCGTCGCGACCCTCGTGCGCTACTTTGACGCCGTCGCCGCGCTGCGAGGTTTGCCCCAGGATGTAATCGATGTTGGGTTGTCGAAATGCGCCATAGTGAAACCAGTCGTCGCCCATCCAACCGTCTACCATGGGGCTCTCCGGCGCGGCAACCTTGAGCGCAGGGTGGGGATGCAGGAGCGCCATCACCACAGTGAGGCCTTCATAGCTTGAGCCAATCATGCCCACGCGGCCGTTCGATTCAGGTACGTTTTTCACCAGCCAGTCGATGGTGTCGTATGCATCTGTGGTGTCATCCGCGCCAGACGGGTTGTAGCCTGAGTTCACCGGGGGCGGTGTCATGAGGTAGACGCCCTCGGAGCCGTACTTGCCGCGCACATCCTGATATACGCGGATGTACCCTGCTTCCACGAAGACTTCGTCGCTGAGAGGAAGAGCTTCGATCATGCGCCCGCTCTTGGAGCGTGCCGCGCGCTCTGCCGCGTTGTAGCAGGTGCGTGTAAGTAGAATGGGCGCGTCCTTCGCGCCCTTGGGGACGACAATCACTGTGTAGAGTTTGGTACCGTCGCGCATCGGCACCATGGCCACGCGCTTGTCAAAGTCGGTTGGTTGCTCGGGCGCTTTGAAGTTCGGGGGTATGTCGTTCGCCGGCATCTTTTGTTCCTGGGCAAACGCGTTTGCAATGGAAACAATCGCCAGGGCGACGAAGACAGACAAAATATTGAGCTTGTGCATGCTCTCCTGATGCAGCCAGGCAAAGAAGCCGGCGCATGACAATAAGTAAGTGACCTTAGTTGATTTTAGCTTGTGCCTGCGAGCGAGGGCTGCGGTTGGAGAAGAACTGCAGATCCCTCGGCTGCGCTCGGGATGACAAGGTGAGGGCGGCGCTTTGATTCAGCGCTGTGTCGGTGGAGGGGGACAGCAGTTCCCTGGAACTGCGTGAGAAGCAGCTCATGGGCTAAACAAGCTGCAACTCCTGCACCTACATCCTTCTTGCCTGATCGCGAATTTCTCCGCCGCCTGTTGAGCCCCTGAGTTCCATTCACTGCGAAGAAGCGACAAGCATGAGCAAGTCGGGAGTAATGCTGCAGGCCTCTGCCGAAGGGGTGTTCCAGGTGTTGCCATCGGCATAAGTAATCGACTTTAAGTCGATAGATGTTACAGCGGTGAAACGGCTCAGCGAAAGATCGCTGGATGCCTCGCTCTTCCCTTTCACATCCAGTACGACATCCACGGTCTTGGCTAGGTCAGGTTCTGAGGACGAGTTCGCCAAATTCATCGCTCTCCCCTTGTTACTGTAACCGTGAACCACGAACTGGGCGCTCACGATTTCGCGAGATCGCAAGTTGGTCATAGTCAGATGGATTCTCTGAGCGCGCGCCTCCGTGAACGCTGGAGCATCGGGAGCTCTCTTTTCGATTGGAGGTCCGGCATTCATTGAAACGGGAACCCCGGCTCCATGGCGTGCCCGCATGCCGACAGGACAACTTGCTTCGGAGGTACGCGGGAGGTGCAACACCGTGCTCTTTGTGTTGCCAGGCGTGACGGGCTGCTGCGCGAAGATGGTGGGCACTGCGAACAGTAAGACGAGTGGGACGATGCCGGCACGAATCATAACTACCCCTCTAAGTTCTGCTACGAAAACGGTACCCCTTTTTCGAGTTGCAGGCAACGCCCGACCTGCAAACGCAAAAAGGCCGGAGCTTTTGGCCCCGGCCTTTTGGTTCACTGAGTTTAAGCGCTGAAGAGCAGTATACCCGTCGACTTGTCTTCTCCCACTTCGCTTACCGGGCGGTAGAAGAGCTGGTTGTTTTCCAGGTAGACCTCGAGAAAGGCGGGACGCTCGGCAATGCCGCCGGCGATCAATGCTTCCGATAGTGGATCCTCAACGTAGCGCTGCAGAGCACGGCGCAAGGGACGTGCGCCATACGTGCGGTCGACTAACGTTTTTTCCAGAATCCACTTCTTGGCATCTTCGGTCACCGACAAGGTGATCGCCTTCTGAATCAGGTTGGAATTCAGTTGCTGTACCAGCAACTCCAAAATCTGAATCAGATCGGAATCCGAGAGCGACATGAAGATGATGACTTCATCCAGACGGTTTAAGAACTCCGGATTGAAAGTCCGCTTCACCTCGTTCTTGACCAATTCCTCCATCTTGTCCATCAGCAGGTCTTCGCGATCCGACTGGAAGCCTAGACCCTGCTTGCGCTGCAAATGCCGCGCGCCGATGTTCGAGGTCATGATGATGATCGAGTTCTTGAAGTCCACCGTGTTGCCCAAACCATCGGTGAGCTGACCATCCTCAAAGACCTGTAACAGGATGTTGAAGACATCAGGATGCGCTTTCTCGATTTCGTCCAGCAGGACCACAGAGTAGGGCGAACGCTTCACCCGTTCGGTGAGCTGTCCACCCTCCTCGTAGCCCACGTAGCCCGGAGGCGAACCGATGAGCTTCGAGACCGAGTGCTTCTCCATGAACTCCGACATGTCGAAGCGGATCAGAGCCTTCTCACTGCCGAAGAGGAACTGGGCCAGCGTGCGCGCCATTTCCGTCTTGCCTACACCGGTCGGGCCCAGGAACAGGAACGAACCGATGGGACGGTTGGGAGATTTGAGACCCGCGCGGGAGCGGCGAATCGCACGCGACAGAGCAGAGATCGCCTTATCCTGCGAGATAACCCGCTTGTGCAGCTCTTCTTCGACGCGCAGCAGCTTCTGGGTTTCTTCTTCCTTGATCGAAGTGATCGGTACGCCGGTCCAGCGGCTCACCACATCTTCAATATCCTCGCGGCCTACAATGCCGGCGGTGGAATCGTCCAGATGATACTTGTCGCGCAGGGCGCGCAGGTTCTCACGCTCCTTACGCTCCTCGTCGGAGTAGAAGCGCGCTTTCTCAAATTCATGGTTGGCAATCGCATTCTCCATGCGATGGACAATGAACTTGATGCGCTTCTGCACTTCAGTAATCTCTTCCGGGAGCGAGGTCTGGCGCAGCTTCACGCGGGCACCCGCTTCGTCGATCAGATCAATTGCTTTATCCGGAAGGAACCGATCCGGGATGTAGCGGTTGGAGTGAGAGACCGCGAAGTGAATGGAGTCATCGGTGTAGCTGACCGCATGGAACTTCTCATAGCGGTCTTTGATACCCATGATGATCTTGATGGCATCCTCTTCATTGGGAGGCGGAACTTTCACAGCCTGGAAGCGACGCTCAAGCGACCGGTCTTTCTCGATTGATTTGCGATATTCGGCGGGCGTGGTTGCGCCGATGCACTGAATTTCGCCGCGCGAGAGAGCCGGCTTGAGGATGTTGGCAGCGTCGAGCGAACCCTCGGCTGAGCCTGCACCCACCAGAGTATGCAACTCATCGATGAAGATGATGGAGTTTTGGTTCTCCATCAACTCCTTCATGATGGTCTTAAGCCGCTCTTCAAACTGGCCGCGGTACTTGGTTCCGGCAACGATGAGCGAAAGATCGAGCGCCAGGACGCGCTTGTCGGCCAGGAAGCTGGGCACCTCGCCGTCGGAGATGCGCTGCGCAAGCCCTTCGACGATGGCGGTCTTGCCAACGCCAGGCTCGCCGATCAGTACAGGATTGTTCTTGGTGCGGCGGCACAAAATCTGAACCACGCGCTCGAGCTCCTGATCGCGGCCGACCAGCGGATCGAGTTGGTTATCCATGGCCGCCTGGGTCAGGTCACGTGAAAACTCTACCAGCAGGCTTGATTCGCGGTTGCGCTGCGATGGCGGCGCCTTTTCTTGCGTGGCGCGCGCGAGTTCTTCACGGATAGCGAGCAGACGCAGCCCGCGCTCGTGCAATATTTCTGCGGCAAAGCACTTTTCTTCGCGCAGTAATCCTAAAAGCAGGTGTTCGGTGCCAATATGTTTGTGCGACAGGCGCTCTGCTTCTTCTGCCGCGTAGGCCAGAACCCGCTTGCATTCGTTCGACAAAGGCAGATCGACAGAAGTGGAAACCTTCTCCCGAATCGTAGTATGACCTTCAATCTGCTTGCGAATGGATTCAACCGAAGCATGAGAGCGGAGAAAGCGATTCGTCAGCGCCTTATCCTCTCGCAGCAGACCAAGCAGCAAGTGCTCTGTCTCGATATATGGGGAACCAAACTGGCTGGCCTCATACCGTGCGAAGAAGATGACGCGCCGCGCCTTTTCTGTATACCGTTCGAACATGTTCCCCCTTAAAAACTGCCCTCCCACGATCCAAGGCAGCTTTCGTCCTGTTCCATCTTCCCGGCTCCATTGGAACCGGGAAAACCACTCGGCTGGGCGGAGATAAGCTCTTTCTAAATCTTATATCGACCCAACCACTGTCACGAGTCACCCTTTTGGGTAACCCGGCTTACAAGCTCCGCTTAAAGGTCCAGCGGAGACAACTCTTCCATCCGGCCGTGGACTAGCCGCATCACCCGCTCACAACGCCTCGCCAGAGGCAAATTGTGGGTCACCAGGATCGAGGTCAAACCAAAGCTTGCGTGCAGGCGCTCAATCAGTCCAAATAGGGCATCCGCGGTCTGGTCATCCAGATCTCCTGTAGGCTCATCAGCCAGAAGGAGTTTCGGGGTGGTCACCAACGCTCGCGCCAGGGAAACACGCTGCTGCTCCCCACCGGAAAGCTCTCCTGCGCGATGGGATGACCGGTCCGCCAGCCCCACCTCTTCTAGCCAATGAACGGCTTCCTGCAATGCCTCTCTTTTGGACTTGCCTCGCGCCAGAAGGGGGAGCGCGACGTTCTCAGCGGCAGTAAATTCCGGCAGTAAATAGTGAAACTGCCAAACATAGCCAATTTCGCGATTGCGAAACGCTGCAGATTCCGCGGGGGATAGGGATCTCAATATTGTTGAGGCAAAGTATACGTCACCCGCGGAGGGTGTATCAAGAGCCCCGAGGATATGCAGCAGGGTGCTCTTGCCTGCGCCCGACTGGCCGACGATGGCCAGCAACTCCTGCCGTCTCACTTCGAAATTGATTGCCTCAAAAAGAACCAGGCTTCCGTATTGCTTGCGCAAATTGCGGACTTCGACCAGCGCCGGACCTTCCGGGGCCCCAAGCGCGCCCAGGCGGCCTTTTGGGGCTTCGTCTGTGGCGGCGGCCGGCTCCATTATGTGCCTCTGAGGTCGGTAATCAATTTGGACCTACCTTCATGTATCACTAATGCACCCCTCTACGGAAGAGGGTTTGTGGGGTGGGTTGCTTCAAAATACATCAGCTCCCCTGCTTCACTCCTGATTGTGGAATCACCTGTCTCGCTTTGGTGCGGGACGAATCACATGCTTTTGATGCGAAAAGTGCTGCTTTTGATTCCAACGCCGTTCATTCATAGCGAAGAGCTTCAGCAGGCAGAATTCTGGCGGCGGACCCAGAGGGATAGAGGGTGGCCAATAGAGATACAGCAAGGGAAACCGCGCCCACAATGAGCCCATCGGTCCAGCGCGCGGCAAAGGGCAGGTAGTCGATCGAGTACACCTCGGCGGAGAGAGGGAAACGATAGTGACCGCCGAGCCAGGAAAGACCATAGCCGGCGATCAGGCCGAGGATCGTGCCGGTCAAACCGATGAGCAGTCCCTGCAGAAGGAAGATCATTCTCACTTGGCGCGGCTGTACCCCAAAGGACATCATGACTGCGATATCGCGAGTTTTTTCCATCACCATCATGGTCAAAGCAGTGAGGATGTTCAGGGCGGCGACGCAAACGATCAGACCGATGACGATGAAGGTGACTACCTGCTCCAGCCTCAGGGCGCGAAAGAGGGGCCGATTCTGTTCCATCCAATTGGTGGTCAGGAAGCCTGGCCCGGCGGCCTGCTCGATGGAACGGCCAATCTTGTCAGCATGATCGAGGTCATCCACTTTGAAGGAGAGAACGGAGACCACGTCCGGCTCTCCAAAGAGGCGCTGCGCGTCGGCCAGGCTGGTGAACGCCATCATTGAGTCGTACTGATAAAAGCCGGAATGGAAGATGCCCGCGACACGAAAGCGCTGAAATTTGGGAATCAGACCGAGCGGGGTTAGTTCCCCTTGTGGGCTGGTCACCAGGACGGTTGTCCCTACGCGGGCATCGATGGTATCTGCAAGGTCGTGTCCGATGACGATGGGCGGAGGGGTCTGGGCTTGATTGCTGGC
The DNA here is from genome assembly GCA_963826875.1 of uncultured Acidobacteriaceae bacterium. Classification (GTDB taxonomy): domain Bacteria; phylum Acidobacteriota; class Terriglobia; order Terriglobales; family Acidobacteriaceae; genus PALSA-350. The sequence continues at coordinate 343,612 of CAWGYP010000021.1, forward strand.
GGCAGCGGCGCCGGGATCGAGCGCTGCGGCGCTGCCCATGGTGATGGTCGAAAGCAAGTCGCTAACGGTGCGCTCCTGCGCGGGCACAATGCCCTCGATCAGAGCTCCCCCCGAGCGAGCGCCGTGAGAAATGAGTACCTGCTCGTACAGGCCGGGCGCCACTGCTTTGACATGGGGCAGCTGCTGCAGCCGCGCAATCAAACCGCGCCAGTCGCGAATGCCATCGCTGGCGACGCGCATGAGCTGCACATGCGCCGTTGAGCCCAGCAGGCGGTCCTGCAAATCGCGGCGCATGCCGTTGGTAATGGCCAGGGCGATGATCAGGGACGCCACGCCGGCCGCCACCCCGGCAATCGAAATCACAGTGATGATGCCGACCACCGCCTGACGGCGCTTGGCGCGGAGATAACGTACGGCGACAAATAGCTCGAAGCGCATCGTGACTAGCGGATCACGGTCTTCGCCGCGCTTACGTTTTCATACCGGTCGTAGACGCGAACGGTAAGAATATGCTCCTGCGGGTCAGTCGGAGGCACAGGGGAGGCCGCAGGGGCACTCTCGGGCTCTTCTGTCGGAGTGCGCGTGGGAATGGCGGCGAGGGGAATGGTGAAGTCGTAGTGCTCGGTGAGGGAGTCTGAGAGTTTGTCTACCGGCTCTAGAAACTGCCATCGGCCGGCGTCGATCGAATACTCGGCGCGGGCAATGGGCGAGGTTTGATCCGTGGCCACAAAGCCGGCATGAAGCACACCGGATTGCAAGCTGCCCTGGAGCGCGGTGAGCACCGGAGGGGTGGTGTCGATGATGAAGTGGTCGCTCTCCCGCGCACTGCTCAGTGCATCCCCCGGCATGTGCGCGGGCGCATCGCTGGCTACCACCCGTATGCGATAACCACCGTCGGGAATGCGAATCGAATCGAAAGAGTAGAAACGTTCGGTTATGTGAGATCGCAGCAGGCGCCAGTTCTTCTCACCGTCGCCACGGACGTAGACATCGAAGACGAGCTCGTCTCCATTTTCGTCGTGGGCGGCCCAGCGGACGGTTACGGCGGAGCGGTCGCGGACCGCTGCCAGGGGCGCCGTGGACGGATCCTGGTTGTAGCTCAGAGTGTTCTGGCCGGAGGGCAGGTTTATGGTGATCTGCTGCGGCTGGCCCGGCTGTGGCGTATTCTGGTTCGCCCTGGCGCCTGGCTCAACGGCGATCTCATCCACCACCGGCGCGATGTTGACCTGCAGGTAATTGATGCCCACAGAGTCGACCTGCGCTCCGGGTTCAATGACGGCTTTCCATTGGACAAAACGTGCGGCGCTGACACCGGACGTGCCGTTGTTGGGCGTGATTTTGCGCCAGTCACTCCAATTCCGCTCGGGGTTCTCCACATTGCCTGAGCGGGCGAAGATTTCGTAAGCGCCTCCGTCAGCATTCAGCTCCATGCGGCCGAATCGCGAGAACACGCCCGAGTCAAGGACGTCGCTGAGGTAAGTGCCCTGGGCGGCTGGTTGGTTGTTCAGCTTGTAGAGTCTGCCGGTATTGCTGGTGGCTACGTAAAATCCGTCGGGGGCATCCGCGAAGGCGGTTGCCTGGCCGGTCTCGGCGCGGGCCAAGTCGAGGTAGGAGCCGTCTTCCGCGATGCGATAAATGCGGCCCCGATTGCCGGTGGCGGCGAGCAGCCCCTGCGGCGTGGCGCGTAAGGCGTACACCACGTCATCGCGGGTGGCCCAGAGTTTGCGCGGTGCTCCCTGCGGGCTTAGCTCGTCTACTTCGGAACCGTCGGGAATGAGGCCGTTGCTGCTGGAGGCTTGTACGGAGCCAGGGGTCACAATGGTGATGGTTGCAGTGGCCACGGCGACTCCCTGCACTGGGAGGGGAGGCAAGGGGCTCTTGGTCTTTTCCCCAACGGCGGCAACGTACAAACGCCCGTCGGCAGAACGGGCCAGGGCGGTTACTTCGCGTTTAGGTGCGTCGTAGATGACCAGGCCTTTGCGATCCTTGCCAATGCGGTAGACCAGGCCGCCACCGTCGCTGCCGGCAATTAGGTCTCCGTTTGGCTCGAAGAGGAGGCAGCGAATATGCTGCTCATCACTTTCGAAGAAGAGCTCTGCGTGAGGAGTGTCTTTGGAGAGGTCGACGCGGTAGATCGCCGCCGGACCGCCAGTCGCAATGTATAAGGCACCCTGGGCATCGAAGGCCAGGTCCCAGATGTATCGCGCGGGATCGCCGCCTGGCTTGGCTGCATCCGCGTTACGAGCCGTGGAAGCGTCGAAGACGACTGTGGCTGTGGTCTCGTCGAGGCCGGACTGGCCTGGCTTGATGCGGTACACCTTGCCGCCCGGCACGGTGGCTGCGTAAACCGAACCGTCAGGCCCGACACGAACCGTCTGCACGGTTAGTTCTTTGGTCGTGAATAATTTGGTCGAAGTGCCCGCGGGCGTTACTTTGAGCACGGTTGCGGGAGAACCGGTGCCAATGTAGGCATTGCCCTGGCTGTCAGAAGCGACCGCCCAGATGTAGGTGGACGGGGTTAGCAAGACCGATCGCAACGATGGGCCGGATTCCAGGTACCCACGGCTCGAAATCGCGATACTTTGCGGTTGCCCTTTTTCGAAGTCCTCGTAGCGGGACTGAACCCAGAGGCGGGTTCCCTGGGCCGGAAGGACGTGGGGATAAATGATCAGAGCCAATAGACTTGCTGTTACGACACGAGGCATCATGCTGAACCGAGTCTACTAGCCTGCATTTGTCACCACAAATGAAGGGAGCGCGGAGACCCCGTTGAGAGCCCCCCACCGAGAGAAGATGAAAGCGCCGCGGACGAATATCGCGGACGAATTTTGAGTGGTCGCAGTTTTTTTGACGGAGAGCCGATTAGTTAGCTAGCACGGCTCGGTAGCGGACCTGGTTCTTCTTTACTTTAGTCACCGCGTCGTTGGCTTTGGCCATGGCAAAGCGTTCGGTGATGGCCTGAACTTTGTGGCGCTCGGCCACGTGCAGCATTTCCCGGATCATGCGCGGACTTCCTCCCGGGCTTCCGGTCACCACCTTCTGTCCTGTCACCAGCGGAGAGACTGACAAGCCCAGGACGCCGGGCGGAATGCCGACAAAACACAATTTGCCGTGGGGACGCAGAGCCCGGACATAGGCGCTCCAGTCCTGATCTGCCTCGACTGTCGAGAGGATGAAGTCGAAATGACCGGCCAGCTTTTTGAGGGTCTTGGTCTCGCGGGTGTTGACAAAGTGCTCCGCGCCCAGAGACCGGGCATCTGCCTCTTTTGCCGGAGAACTGGAAAACGCCGTGACCTCGGCACCAAAAGCATGCGCAAACTGTACCGCCATGTGCCCGAGGCCTCCGATGCCGACAATGCCCACGCGGGAAGCGGGGTTGACGCCATGACTGCGAATGGGAGAGTAAACCGTGATGCCGCCGCATAACAGGGGCGCGGCTCGCTCGCTCTCCAGACCATCCGGGATCGGCACTACGAAACGAGCATTGACCCGCACCCGGTCAGCATAACCGCCATTGCGCTGAACACAGGTGCCTTGGCCATCAGCACATAAATTCTCTTCGCCCTGGAGACACCACTCACAGTGGCCGCAGGAATTGGCTTGCCAGCCCACACCTACCCGATCGCCGGAAAGCAGCCCGAGGACAGCGCTTCCAGTGGTGATGACTTTGCCCACAATCTCGTGGCCCGGGATAAGGGGATAGTGGCTGATGCCCCAGTCATTGTCGACCATGTGGATATCGCTGCGGCAAACGCCGCAGTGGGAGATGGCAATTTCCACTTCGTTCGGCTTGATGTCCCCGGGGTCGTACTTGTAAGGCAAGAGTTCGGCGCCGGCGGCATGAGTAGCAAAACCTTGAAAGAGAGGCATGAGCGTTGCCCTTGGCAGTGGAATGTAGTGCAAGGAGTTTCCAGAGGGCCCGCGTAAGTCTACCTTATTCGATTTCTACAGAGACCACCTGCATACCACTGAGCATCGCTTCCACTGGGATGGAGGTTACGGGAACCACCGATTCGCCATTGAGGGAGATGCCACGATTGGTCCGCAAAGGTTCCAACACGTTGGCCATGGAAATGGGGATCGACGCCAAGGTACGCCCATCGACCACGGCTTGCGCATTGGGCAAGAGGAGAGTTACGTATAAGCGGTCATCTCCGTGAGCCGAGTTCATCTGGTGAATGATGCTGCTCAACTCCAGCGGACCTTCGTTGGAAGACGATGCGGTGGTCAACCGGTCTAGCGTAGCGCCATCGCTAAGCAGAATACGGAGTGGGCCAGGATTCAACGTCAGGGGGAGGGGGATAGCAATGCGGAGGTTTTTGGGTTCGCCGCGGAAAGGCCGCAAGGTCGCTTCGACCATGACGGTATCACCGGGGTGAGCAGCCGGCTGGGTAGCCTGGGCGCGCTCCAACTGGATGCTGCGCCGGCCGGGCAGCGAGTCGATGTTGAGTTCGATGCTTTGGATATTGCGCACACGGGCGGAATTGCCGTAGACGGTTTGAAAGCGCTGGCCCACGGTAAGAGCGGCCCGGAGTGCTGAAGGTAATTGCTCGGTAGGAGCAATGAGCGAGTCCAGATGCAGCGGCGGATAACCATCGATCGCTACCGTACCCTTCAACTCGTAGGTAAGCTCTTCACTGTAACTGTTGGTTTCGAGCAGCGATTCGTAAAGAGAAACCATCACCGCACCTGGAGTAATGTCGGGGTTGTCGATGACTTCCATGTGCAGGGTGCGATCGCGAAGGCCGCCATGGGTGTGGATGGTCACCGGGATCATGCGGGCAGATTCGCCGGGAACACCGCGTATGGCTGAGGAGCGATCCTCGGTAAAGGCGCCGACGGTCTGGGTGGTGTTGACGATTTTGAAGGAATTCAGAGGCGAGGCCAGGGTGGCGACCACATCCGCTTTCGTCATGGGGATGGAAACATTGCCGTAGCGAGTGATGGGGTGACCGCAGGCGAGTACCTGCTTCGGGTCCACATAGGTCACGGTGCAAGTGGCGGCAATTTCCAGGTCTCCACGGACCAGCAGGGCGCTCACTGCGGAGCCAGGCAGCAGGGGAGAAGAGGAGTCGATATGCCCATCGTCAGAGGAGCTGCCACCCAGCCCGGCAACCGGCGTTAAGCCCATGACCGAAACGTGCTCCTGGAAGAACCTGACCGCCTCCGGGCTAAAACCGGAAAGCACGAGCGGCGTTTCGATGGGATGAATGTCGGTCGAGTCAGCTACCGGCGCAGGCCCGGGCGAGGAGAATGATGAGGCGGTCGATTGGGTGGTGCTGGAGGCGGTCCACATGGCCCCATTTGGGTTCCCATTCACGGCCAGCATTTCGGCAATGGGCGTGATGCCTGCAATGGGTTCTTTGCTGAATTGGCCTATTCTGTAGGAGAGAGCGCCCAGTAACTTGCCGTCGATGTAAACCGGGCTGCCACTCATGCCGGCGACGACTCCGGTGTACTCTGGTTTGGAACCGTGGAGTCGCGCCAGGATCATATCCTGGTCGGGGCCGAGGACATTTTTGAGCACTCCGAGTATTTCCACGTCCATGGTTTCCGGCTGCGTGCCTTCAAAGACGGTGTAGGCCACGCCATGAAGGCCGCGATGCACCTCGGACAAGGGGAAGATTCCAGCCGTGGCAGACGGAGGCGGAGTAAGCGAGTCAGCCCGAACGGAGGGGCTGCCCGCAAGGACAAAAACTGCGGTTAAAACCGAAAAGCAGGTTGATATACGGCTAATAGACACGTCTACAGATTAGACGTTCCAAACGTTCGAGCATAGGGGCTGAGGTAATTAGATGAAGTTAGATCGGGAAAAACTCTTTGTTGCCGCCGTGGCTTTGCTGCTGGCCGTTGCAACCGGGGATCAACTGGCTAAGGGCCAGGCGCCAACTACCACACCGCCTGCGACTGACCAACAGCAGCAGCCCGATCAGTCGGGACCCGATTCCGGTGGTCCGGGTGGGGACAATGGCGCCATTGCTATTCCCAAAAAGGGAGAAAAGGCGGATGTGCCTCCGCCGCCCCCGGAGCCCAAGGTCAAGAATCCTCCTGGCCTGGCCAACTTCTCGCTCCGCGTGGATGTTCCCGAGGTGACCCTGGATGTAGGCGTCATCCTGCAGAAAACGCACGAGTTCGTGCCCAACCTGCAGGCGGCGAACTTCCGTGTTTATGAAGACGGCGTGCCGCAAAAGGTGAACGGGTTTCAACGCACCAGAGCGCCGATCACGGCGGTGCTGCTGTGTGAGTTTGCCTCCACGAATTATTGGTTCGTGTACGACATGAGGAATGCAGCCTATGCCTTTGCCCAGCAATTACAGCCGGACGATTACATAGCAGTCGTGACCTATGACCTTAAGACCCAGATCCTGACCGACTTTACCCAGGACAAGCGGCTGGTTTACCAGTCCTTGAATATGTTGACGATCCCCGGGTTTAAGGAAACGGACATGTTCGACGCGGTGTACTCCACACTCGATCGCCTTAGCCGTATTGAGGGGCGCAAGTATGTGGTGCTGATTGGGTCGGGATATGACTCCTTTAGCAAGATCAACCTCGACAAGGTGCTGGCGAAGATCAAGGCGACCCCGAACGTCACCATCTTCAGTGTGGGAACGGGACAGGCAGCCAGGATCACCGGTAACGCACGCACCGGCATGTTCGGTCCCAAGGAGATTGACTATCTGCAGGCGGATAACCAGATGTCTACCTTTGCGCGGATGACCGGCGGCATGTCATTTTTCCCCCGGTTTGCGGGCGAGATGCCGGATATTTTCCATTCCATCAATGACTCCATTCGGAATCAGTACGTGTTGAATTACACACCGACGAATGCCAAGCAGGACGGGACCTATCGCAAGATCCGAGTGGAACTGGTCGATAACGAAGGCCAGCCGCTCAAGATGCAGGATGAGAAACATCATCCTTTGAAGTACGACATCATTGCGCGCGACGGGTACAAAGCCAAACAGCAAGTGGAATAGCGGGGAGGGAAATGTCCCCACTTCTTAACCTCCAGACTTTGAGTGGGTGGCCCAGGTTTCGCTTTTGAGACCTGGGTTTCTTCCCGCAATTGGTTCTCCCCGCAAACACCAGGCCTCAAAAGCGAAACCTGGGCCACCCACCCACCCACTTAATCTTCGTCCGCTTCATTTTCATCTACTTAGGCGCCGCAGGCTGATCGACCAGGTTCAGCGGACTAGGCGACTCCATGCGAACCTTCGTACAATCTAGAAAAACAATCCAACTGGGTCCCGGGATAAGGCATTGGCTACAACAACACTAGCTGCGCAGCGAAAGCCTGCCCCTAAACCGGTCCACCACTCCTCAATCGAGGGTTGGCATCCCAAACACAATCCCTGGTTAATCGCGCTCACCGTGACCCTGGCGACGTTCATGGAAGTGCTGGACACATCCATTGCAAACGTCGCCTTACCCCATATGGCGGGGACCCTGGGCGCCAGCCAGGAAGAAGCTACCTGGGTGCTGACCAGCTACCTGGTTTCCAGCGCCATTGTTCTGCCGATCTCCGGGTGGCTTTCCACCCGATACGGCCGCAAGCGGTTTTACATGACCTGCGTCGCCCTCTTTACCGTGTGCTCGCTGCTTTGCGGGATTGCTCCTACCTTGCCGTTTCTTATTCTGGCCAGGATCCTGCAGGGCCTCGGCGGTGGAGGATTGGCCCCCAGCGAACAGGCCATCCTGGCGGATACGTTCCCGGTGGAACAAAGAGGTCAGGCATTCGCCCTCTACGGCATGGCAGTGGTGGCCGCACCCGCGATCGGGCCGACGCTGGGCGGCTGGATCACCGACAACTTCAATTGGCATTGGATCTTCTTCATTAACCTCCCCATCGGCATCATTTCCCTGCTGCTCAGCAACCGCATGGTGGAGGATCCTCCGTACCTGGTGAAGGAAAAGGCGAAAGCCAACCCTATCGATCGAGTCGGGCTTGGCCTGGTCGCAGTCGGCGTTGGCTGCCTGGAATTCGTCCTCGATAAGGGTCAGGAAAAGGACTGGTTCGGCGATCGCAACATCACCATGACCTTCATACTGGCCCTGGTCACGCTGGCATTCTTTGTTTGGTGGGAATGGGGGCACCCGGACCCGATTGTGGATTTGAAGCTGCTGAAGAATCGCAACTTCGGCACCGCGGTAGGCTTTCAGTTCATCCTGGGTATGGTGCTTTTCAGCACCACGGTCTTGATTCCGCAGTTTCTGCAGGGACTGATGGGCTACACGGCGGAGCGGGCCGGGATGGCGCTTTCGGCGGGCGCGCTGGTGCTGATGGTGATGATGCCCGTGGCGGGCAAGTTGGTGTCCATAATGGATGCGCGGCTCATGGTGTCGATCGGGTTTCTGGTTACTGCGCTCGCACTCTACAACATGACCCGGCTCGATTTGAATGTGAGTTTCGGCAACATCGTGTTGTGGCGCGTGTTCCAGGTACTGGGATTGTCGTTCATTTTTATTCCCATCAGTACGCTCAATTATGTGGGTGTGCCCAAGGGCAAGAACAATCAGATTTCCAGCTTTTCAAATTTCGCCCGCAACTTTGGCGGCAGCATGGGCACGGCGCTACTCACGACCTTTCTTGTCCGCACACAGCAGACCCACCAGTCAGCACTGACCGCCAAACTTATTCCTGGAAACTACGCGTACGAGAATTTTCTCGCCCAGATGCGCGGCACCCTGATGGCAGCGGGACAGTCTGCCGCGCAGGCCAAAGCCGCAGCTACCGGGTACGCTTACCAGATGTTGCTTCGACAGTCGTCAATGCTGAGCTATCAGAATGCGTTTTGGGTGCTTAGCGTGGTCGCGGCATTTCTGGTTCCGTGGCCTTTTATCATGCGCCGCCCTCCCAAGCGCAAGAAGCCGCCGCAAGAGGCGATGGGACACTGATCTCAGTTATGTTTTAGACCCGATGTAGGGCCCCTGGCGATGGAAGCGCGGGTCTGTGAGCTGTTGCAGCATAAAGTCGGCGACGTCGGCTCGATTGATGCGCAGAGCGCCAGACGGAAGAGCGTCGGGCAGGACGTGATAGTTGCCGGTGAAGGGGCCATCCATCAGCCGGGGCGCCCGGACGATGGTGTAATCGACATCGCTGGCTGCCAGCAAACGTTCCTGCGCGGCCTGGTCGATAAAAGGGTGCTTCAGCGCGGTCTTCCTGGCAATCCACAATCCCATCGCGGTGAGCGCGTTTTGATACTTGCTCCAATCGGGATGAAGTCCTGCTGCGCCCAGCACGATGAGCCGGGTGACATATTCCTGACGCATTCCTTCGAGAATATGAGGGATTGCCCTTACCAGCACGTCGGACTTTTTGGTGGTGCGGGCGCCGAGCGCCGAGAGGACGGCGCGATGGCCGTGCATGGCGTCTACAACAGCGCCGAAATCGAACACATCCCCCTTGATCACTCGCAAGTGCGGGTCGGACGGCATCCCTTCGGGATTACGAGCAAATGCGGTGACCGTGTGCCCCTTCGCCAGCGCCTGCGTCACGATCAGCCTGCCCGTACCTCCAGTGGCGCCGAAGACAATGATCTTCATGTAAACCCAGTTGCTTCCTTCCCACTAGTTTGCAACCACCACACTATACAAGGCACAACCCTTCTGCAATGCACACATCTGAGGAGTGAGAGGATAAGTGCAACATGTCAGAAAAACTTAAACAGACAGAAGATACACTGCGTGATTTGATCGAGACCCTGCGCGATGGGCACCAGGGATTTATTGAACTGGAAAAGAACCTGAAAGACCCGGAAGCACGCCAGGTATTTCGCGAACAAACACTGGAGCGAGCGGGGTTCGCGGCGGAATTGGAGAACGAACTGCACCACTTCGGGGTGAAGGATGTGAAGGTGCCCAGCTCGACGGCGGGTAAAGTGCATCGCGCCTGGGGTGAACTGAAAGCCCGGCTCGGGGGCGGCGACCATGCCTTGCTGGCTACGGCTGAGAAGGGTGAAGACGAGGCCAAGCATGCTTATGAAGAGGCGCTGGCCAGCGAAGATTTTCCCCTCCCGCTGCGCGAGATGCTCCTGCGCCAGCAGCGGCATATCCTTTCGTCGCATGACCGCATAAAGGCCCTGCGCGATCGGCTGGCGAAATAAAGCTTTCTACGTGACATCGAATGCTCGGGTGCCCCATCCTTCGCGTTGTTTGCGAAGGGTGGGGCACCCGAGCATCCATACGGTGCATCCGGTGTCACGCGGAATTTAGCGGAGGAATCCGTCAGCCATGAATTTGGTGATGAGGAAAGCAGCCACTCCACCAAAAAACACCAATGCCATGCGAATCCCGGGTTCGCGATTTACTTCCGGCACCAGGTCGGTGGCGGTCACGTAAATCGCGACTCCCGCGGCCAGTGGAAGACCAGCGCGGACCCATCCAGGGAAAAAATTAATGACTAATACGCCGGCCATCGTGGCAGCGGCAACGATGACGGCTGAGGTGAGCGCCGCAGTGCGCGTGTGGCCACTGGCCAGCATGACGGAAGCGACGGTAAAGCCTTCCGGCAATTTGTGCAGGAGGATAGCTACGAAGATGACCCAGCCGAGCCAGGACGAAAGCACGAAGCCCGAGGCAATGGCGACGCCGTCGAAGAGCGAATGCGCAGCCAGGCCGGCTACCACCGAGTTGCTGGTGTGCCTGGAGAGAAGTTCGTCAGGACAATTCTCTTCCCCGAAATGAAAGTGCGGCGTGATGGTGTGCTCCAACAGATGAATCAGGGAGTACCCGCCCAGGACCAAGATGGGAGTCCAGCGGAAGGAAAGACGAAAGCTCTCGGGGATCATCTCCAACAAGGCGGCGGCAAGCATGAAGCCTGCGCCCAGGGCCACGAAGTAGCGCAGGTAGCGTTTTTCCCACTGGGTCCTGACCAGGATCAGCGCGCCAAAAACGTCGGCCAGCGCAGCCACCAACCCCAGAAGCAACGAGAGTGAGAAATTGGACATGGATGCGTGCGCTAGCCGCTGTGCCGAATATGCATGACATCCCCATCCTCGACCCGGTATTCCTTGCCTTCCAGGCGTAGAGTTCCCTGCGAGCGGGCGGCGGCTTCGGAGCCTGCGCTCAGCAGTGTGTCCCAATGAATGGTTTCCGCGCGGATGAAGTGCTTTTCGAGATCGGAATGGATGGCCCCAGCGGCGTCCTGGGCACGGGAATTTACCGGGATGGTCCAGGCCCGACACTCATCTTCGCCTACGGTGAAGAAGGCGACTAAGCCGAGCAGTTCGTAGCTCTTGCGGATGAGACGGCGCAGGCCGCTTTCCCTTAGTCCATAGGAGGAAAGAAACTCGGCCGCTTCCTCATCGCTCATCTCCGCGAGTTCGGCCTCGACTTTGCCGCAGATAGCGGTGGCGCCAGCGTTGGGCCGCGAGGCCACTTCTTCCAGCTTGTAGCGCGCCACCGCGGTTTCGAGGTCGTCGCCCAGAGTCGGGCTCTCGGCAATGTTGAGGACAAAGAGCATTGGCTTTTGAGAAAGAAACATGAAGCCGCGGATCAGTTTCTTTTCTTCGGCGGACATTTCCATCTCGCGCAGCGGTTTCTCCTGCTCCAGCTGCTGCTTGCAACGCAACAGAAGCGCGTTTTCCTTTTCGAGATCGGCGGTGCGCTGCTTCTTCAGATCTTTTTCCAGGCGCTCCAGGCGTTTCTCCACCTGGGTCAGGTCAGAGAAGATCAGGTCGAAATCAACGTTTTTGATATCGCGCAGGGGATCGATGCCGCCAACACGGGGGATGGAGTCGTCTTCAAAAGCGCACAAGACGTGGATCAGGGCATCGTTGTCGCGAAGGTGGGTGAGGAATGCGCTCTCTTTCAGCGCTTCCTGGCCTACTGCGGCCACGTCAGCGTACTCCACCGTGGCGTAAACGATTTTTTTGGGGTTGTAGAGGGCGGCTAGTTTGTCCAGCCGATCGTCGGGGACTTTGGCCACGCCAATATGGGCCTCGCGGGGATTGGAATAGGCGGCGGTTTCAACCTTGGCCCGGGTGAGGATTTTGAACAGGGATGTCTTTCCTACTTGAGGGAGACCGATAATGCCAGTTTTCATGGGAGTGTATTCCGGCCTTGCGGCGTAAGAGCTTAGTATACCTTCCACCTTCGGGAAGCCCCTCAACCCTTTGAATATTGAGTGGGTGGCCCATTTGAATTATTCGCCCGCGCCATTTTCATTGTCTTACGCGGAGGGGGCCTATCGACTCCTCTTCTTATACCTGGGTCCGGGACCAGTGGGCGGTGGCGACCAACGCGCCAATTGCGCAGAGCAGGACCAGGCCTTCGACGTGCGTCGAGGTCTGATGCAGGTGGTCGAAGATCTGCCGGCCGGGATTGTTGACGGGCACCGAATCTACGTTGCCGCCAATGGAGGCGCGCGCGGTATCCATGCGCGGAATGATGGAGAACTGCGAGTAGGCGGTGAGCAGCAGCATCAGCAGCACCAGAACGCTTTGCGGGATGATGCTGCGGTAGTGTGCCCGCCCCAGCACCATGGCGGCGAGAAAAATCAACCCGCAGAACATGCCTATCCAGTGCAGGCGAACCAGCGAGCCGCCTACGACGAGACCGGCAGCGTGTATACCCTGCTCCCCAAAGAGCCGCGGAAGCTCGGTAAACGCAATGGGGGCGACCACGGCGCCAAAAAAGATGAGCGCGCCCAGCCAGACACCGAGCGCAAGGTAGACCACTGAATGGAAGAGCGTTCTCACAAAGGCGGGCGGCCGGTAAGCCGCTCAATCCGCTTGGCCATCGGAGGGTGAGTTGCGAACAAATTGGCAAAGCTGGCCCCGCTGATGAGGGGAGCCACAATAAATAAGTGGGCCGTCGATGGCGAAGCCTGCATGGGCAGTTGCTTGGAATAGGCGTCAAGCTTCTGTAATGCACTCGCCAAGGCATAGGGATTTCCCGTGGTATGCGCCCCGGTGGCGTCAGCCTCGTATTCCCTGGACCGGGACACAGCCAGTTGGATCAGGGTAGCTGCCAGCGGAGCCAGAAAGAACATCAGGATACTGCCGCCACCCAAGCCGCGGTTGCGACTGTCGCGGCCGCCGCCAAACATACCGGAAAAATGCGCCAGCAGGGTGATGGCCCCGGCGAGTGTAGCGGCAATGGAACTGGTGAGGATGTCGCGATTCTTCACATGACCGAGCTCGTGCGCCAACACCCCTTCCAATTCCTCATCGTTGAGAAGATTGAGAATCCCCTGGGTGACCGCAACGGCAGCATGGCTTGGATTGCGCCCGGTCGCGAAGGCGTTGGGTGACTCGGTGGGGATGACGTAGATCCTCGGCATGGGTATCCCCATGCGGGGCAAGATCCGTTCCACGATCTGGTACACGCGGGGCAACTGCTCGCGAGTCACCGGCTGCGCACGGTACATCGATAACGCCAACTTGTCAGAATAGAAATAGCTGAAGAAGTTCATTCCAGCGGCAATGAAGAAGGCCAGAATCATCCCATCCCGGCCGCCAACCCAGGCGCCGATAAGAATGAGGAAAAGGGTGAGAGCAGTCAGTAGAAAGGCAGTCTTTAAGGTATTCATGGCGCGGCACCTCCCGCACTCAATCAATCTGCCTCTATTGTGTCACGTTGACAAACCTGGGCGAAGCAATTTGAATTTGGTTTGATTTCGAGCCTGAGCATCCATCCTTATGAGAGCTATTGTTTATACAGTCATGACCCTGTTAGCTTCCTTTCCCGCCCTGGCAGCCTCCATTCCCCCGCAAGCCGAGATTGCAAACTCTCTCATAAAAGCAAAGCTCTATCTACCAGACCCAGTGGCTGGCTTCTACCGCGGCACCAGGTTTGACTGGAGCGGCGTGGTTGGGGATCTCGAATACGCAGGACATCGCTACTATGGCGACTGGTTCACCCAGACGGATCCCAAGATACCGGATTTTATTTATCAAGGCTCGGAGATCGTAGCCGGCCCCTGCAGCGCCATCACCGGCCCGGTGGAGGAGTTCCGGGTTGTGGGATATGAGGAGGCCAAGCCTGGCGGGACCTTCCTGAAAATCGGCGTAGGCGTATTGCGCAAGCCGGATGATGCGCTCTATACCCAATATCGCCTGTTCGAGATTGTGAATGGCGGCAAGTGGAACGTCAAGAAAAGCAAAGACGCGGTGGAATTCACCCAGGAACTTCACGATGAAGCTTCAGGGTTCGGCTACGTCTATCACAAAAAGCTAAGCCTGGTTGCCGGCAAACCGGAGATGGTGATCGAACATAGTTTTAAAAACACCGGGAGTCGAGCGATCGATAGCGACGTGTACGATCATAACTTTCTGGTGCTGGATAAGAGGCCAACCGGGGAATACACGATCGGCTTTCCCTTCACGATCACGAACGGCCCGCTTGCAGTCAAGGGACTGGCAGAATTTCGCAAGAATCAGATTGTGTACTTGAAAACGCTGAGCGGCCAGGAGACCGTGGCCACCGAGATCGAGGGTTTCAGCAAGAGCGCGGACGATTACAAGATTCGCATCGAAAATACTGCTGCGAAAGCCGGGATGACGATCAGCGGGGATCGCCCCCTGGCCAAGCTGAGCCTCTGGTCCATTCGTTCCGTGCTGGCCGTCGAACCGTTCATCGATATCGCTGTTGCGCCCGGAAACGAGACCACATGGAAGTACCATTATGAGTACTACACCCGCTAGCGCTTAGAGGGCTCCTTCGATTTTGAGCACCAACCAATACTTCGGGTGCCCCATCCTTCGCGTTTTTTTTTGCGAAGGGTGGGATACCATTGCTCTTTGCCCCGAGGCCCTTCCCCGCACATTCTGGTCATCCCACCCTTCGCAAAAAAACGCGAAGGATGGAGCGCCCGAACATTGCTAATCGGTTAGCAGAGGCTTATCCTGCCACAGGATCCGCAACATGAAAGCACTGGTCAAGTACGCAAGCGGCGAAGGCAACGTGGACATCCTTGAGGTTGATGAGCCTCGCTGCGGCCCAGACCAGGTAAAACTGGAGATCGCCTATTGCGGAATCTGCGGAACGGATATCCATGTTCTCCACGACACGTTTCGCAACTACCCGCCGGTGATCCTTGGGCATGAGTTTTCAGGGACCGTCGTTGAGGTGGGCCGGAAGGTCACCAACGCAGCGGTGGGAGAACGAGTCGCTGGTCTGGGTGCGACCGCGGTTACCTGCGGTCAGTGCGAGTACTGCCGCTCTGGATATTTCATCTTCTGCGCCAACCGCCGAGGCATGGGGCACGGAGTCAATGGGGCGTTTACCCGTTACGTGGTGATGCGTCCTGACCAACTGTACCGAGTCCCTGAAAATTTTTCCCTGGATGAAGCAGCACTGAGCGAACCCTTTGCGGCTGTGGTGCAAGCGGTCACCGAAATTGCCAAGGTACGCGTCGGAGAAACTGCCCTGGTCTCGGGGCCAGGTCCAATGGGGCTGCTTTGCCTCAAGTTGTTGGTGGCGGAAGGAATCAGAACAATCGTCGCCGGCGCCGGCGCAGATCAGGAACGCCTGAGTGCGGCGCTCCGTTTTGGCGCAGCGGCGATTATCCATGTTGGCCAGCAGAACCTCCACGAAGCGATTCAGGAGCACACCGGCGGCGTGGGTGTGGATATAGCCTTCGAGTGCGCCGGGCACCCCAGTTCAGTGCGGGGATGTCTCGAATCCCTTCGTCCAATGGGGCGTTACACGCAGGTGGCTATTTGTGGTCAGGATATCCAATTTCCTATCGACCTGATTTTCTATAAGCAGCTAACGATGTCGGGCTCTGTCTGCTACACAGCTCGAACCTGGGAGCGCATGATGAAGATCTATGCCGAAGGTCGCGTGCGGTTGAATGATCTCATCTCCACCAGGCTTCCTCTCTCGGAGTGGCAAACCGCATTTCGCCTATGCGACGAGAAGAAAGCAATCAAGGTATTGATGTTTCCGGAAACGTAACAACAAAGGAGAGCCATGAGCAAGACGCTGGAAAAGCCGGCTGCCTACAAGAGCCCCTTGCACAAGATGACGCAGACCACGCCCACTTGCTTATGGAACGACTCGGCGGCGCTATCGGAGTTGAGCTACTCGATTGAGCACGGCGCCGTGGGGGCTACCTGCAATCCCGTTATCGTTCTCGACGTGCTCAAGAAAGAAGCGCATCTGTGGAATGATCGTATCCGGGCCCTGGCAACCGAGCTGCCGGCAGCAACCGAAGAAGAAATTGGCTGGAGGCTGGTGGAGGAGATTTCTGCCAAGCGGTCAGAATTGCTGCTGCCGGCTTTCGACAAGTACCAGGGCAGAAACGGCCGGCTCTCGATTCAAACTGACCCGCATTACTATCGCGACGCGGCTGCTCTACTCGAGCAGGCGCTACGCTTCGATGCGTTGGCGCCGAACATGATTGTGAAGATTCCCGCGACCAGGGCCGGCATCGCTGCGATCGAGGAGGCGACCTACCGCGGCATCAGCATCAATGCAACGGTCTCCTTCGCTCTGCCGCAATGTATTGCGGTGGCCGAAGCGGTGGAGCGTGGATTCACACGGCGGGAGAGGGAAGGCCTCAATATATCGACGATGGGTCCGGTTTGTACGATCATGGGGGGCAGGCTGGACGATTGGCTGAAAGTACTTGCTGAAAAGCAGGACATTATCCTCGAGCCCGGATATCTGGAGTGGGCAGGTGTTGCCGTATTCAAGAAGGCTTATCAAATCTATCGTCAACGCGGTTACCGTGTCCGTCTGCTGTCTGCGGCATTCCGCAACCACATGCAGTGGAGCGAACTGGTGGGTGGGGATGTGGTGATTTCCCCTCCGTATAAGTGGCAAGTCCGCTTCAATGGCAGCGATGTAAGTGTTGCCCCACAGATTGACAAGCCGGTGGAACCTGAAATCGTAGATGAGTTGTTGCGAAAGTTTCCTGACTTCCGGCGCGCCTACAACGAGGATGGTCTTTCGGTGAGCGAGTTTGACACTTATGGGCCCACGGTGCGCACGCTCCGCCAGTTCCTGGAGGCAACGCATGAGTTAGCGGTTCGCGTGCGGGACTTGCTACTGCCCAATCCAGATGCTTCTGCGTCTTAGAACGGGTCAAGCTTCGGGGAAAATCTCCGGAAACGCGGGTGGCTTTGCCGTTCTGTTTTGTTTGGCTTTTTGCAATGCGCTATCGGCGCCGAGGCGGAGGATTTCGGGCATTCTAACGGTCGCGCCGGGCCGGGCCAACACCGTCGCAATGCCGATACTCACCGTGAGCCGGCCTTGCTTTGTGCCAGTTCTGTTAGAGGGGGAACGGAGGTTGTTGACGGCAGACTGTACCCTCTCGGCAACTTTGGCGGCACCGCCTGGATTGGTGGAGGGAAGGATGACAGCAATGTCTTCAGTGCCGTAGCGGGCAGCGAAATCCGTTACCCGCAAGGCCCCAATCACTTCCGAAGCAGCTTTCGCCAGGCAGCGATCCCCTTCCTGGTGTTGACGCCAATCATGAAACTGCCTGAAATGATTAAAGTCGAGCAGCAAGAGAGAGATGTAGGAACCTTCCCGCAGGGTGCGGTTCCACTCGCCCTGCAGGGCGTCATCAAAAGCGCGCTGGGTGGAAAGTCCGGTAATTGAGTCCGTGAGTTCCAAAGCGGAAAGTTGTTCTTGCAACATTCTGTTCTCGGTGGTGTCACGGATGACGATTACGGTCTCTGCAGGTTCACCGGTGGCAGGGTCGCAGAGCGTGCGGTGTTTGATTTCAACCCAGGCAAGGGTACCGTCTTTCTTTCGCATGCGAAGGGTCAGGGGAGATTGGTCGAGGCCCGAGACCAGACTGTCGTGAAGAGAGGAAGCGTCATCAGCAAGGATGAAGTCGTCGGGTCTTTTGCCCGTCATCTCCTCGGGTTTCCAGCCCAGGATACGAGAGGAAGATGGTGAGACGTAGCGCAAGACCATGTCCCGGGCGGCGCGGCAAATGATGTCGCTGCCGTTGTCGGCCAGGAATTGGAACCCAACGTCATCTACACCGGACATATGCTCCACCGAGCCGGCTATGCGGCAAGCTGCATTTCTCTGGCATAACTTCCAACCGATTGGTGAAGTTGAAAGTCAATTTCGTCGGCAATCGTCATCACATCAGCCAGGACGACACTGTAGTCGATGTTGACCAGGTTATTTTTCAAGGTGTGGAAGATGCTGATCTGCAGCATCCGGTATTCTTCCAGCAGCATGGTGGCGGTATAGCCCTGACTGAAACGATTTGCACCGTGCTCGGCAGCGCTCAAAGACATCAGCTCTTTAGTGCCTATAGGTTTTTGCGTGCGGAGACGACTGATCATTTCAAGGAAGAGATCAGGCAAATGGGCGCAGCGTTGCTCACGGCTCATGGGGATGACCAACAGAGACTCTTCTCGTTGAACACGTTCGTACCAGTTCTGGATGATGTCTTCTGTGGTCCGCTCCAGGATTGTGGCGACGGTTTCGATTTCAGGTTTACGTTGAGGACCACTCGCCATCCTCTGGTGGATGATCTCGATGAGCGACATTAAGTCCATCGGCTTCACTAGTATTTCATCGGCTTGATTCATGATGGCTTCAGCCGCCGCCGTCATTTCAGGAAAAGCGCTGAGCAGCAAGGTCACCGCTGCAGGATTGGCGTGACGCATGGCGCTTACGACGGTGAGTCCGTCGCCCGCACCCGGCATGTGCAGATCACTCAACAGCACGTCATACGTCTCTGGACCGGTGATATGTTTCAGCGCATCCGGTACATTGGCGGCACTGGTGACACCAAAGCCGGACTGCTCAAGCACACCGGTGAGGGTTGCGCGCACTATTTCATCATCATCAACAACAAGAATCTTGATCTCGCTCATATGTGTCTCTAATTGGGACTATCGGCGGAGTTTGGTCATTTGTTTAGTGCGAAATGGTATCGTTCTGACGAAAAAATTAGAACGTAGAGAAATAGTTTGCCCCAACCGTTCGCGTGTCCGGTTGGGGCAAATAAGAAAAGCAGTGTTCAGGAAAGAGTCTTACCGCATGGTTGTAGTCCAAAAGAGATATTTCACCTTGTATCCCTTGGTCATAGCCGGCGGATTGGTATTTCCCCAAACTTGATGGTTCCAGGTGACTGCCTGCAGTTTATTGTGGACAGTCTCAAAAACCATGGGAGGTACCGGCTGTTCACCTTCGAGCGCATTGAAGGTGACTTTGATTTGTTTTCCGTCATCCTGCCAACGCCCAAACCAGGTGGTGGAGCCCTGACCGGGGTCCTGAGTAACCGTGGCAGATCCATCTGCACCCAGGCTCACGCTCATGGTTGGAGCTGTTTTCGGCGCCCGGGTTACATAGATA
Source organism: uncultured Acidobacteriaceae bacterium (assembly GCA_963826875.1). Lineage (GTDB taxonomy): Bacteria > Acidobacteriota > Terriglobia > Terriglobales > Acidobacteriaceae > PALSA-350. The sequence goes on from CAWGYP010000021.1 coordinate 362,887, forward strand.
CCGGCAAAGCTTGCGTGAATGTTGCCATCCGCGGCCAAAGCGGCCACTGGTGAAATTGAGACCATTACGCCCGCCAGTAAAACACGCAGTGCGGAAGTGGCTGACTTCTCAAGTACTTTGATTGCTACACAAGGCATAATGAATCTCCATAACTGCAGGTTTGTTACTTTGCTAATAGGAATGTACCGTTCATGACCCGTTTAGGGAATTGATCTGTGCGCAAGTTGCAGTCGAGGGTAACGCGGCGACGATGACCATCGGTTTTCAGGGCATGAGCAAGCTATAAATTCCAATATCAAGTAGGTGGCCCAGGTCTCGTTTTTGAGACCTGGGCCACCCACTCAATATTCGCGTCGGGATGACAGGGTGGCGGACGGGGAACTCCCTGGAATCAGTTTTCTCTGTAACGAATGAAAGCTCAGACGCACTAACCTGAGGAGGCTTTTCCCATGAAGTCGATTTCCGTCTCCACGGTTGTGATTTTTTTGTTTGTATCCATTGCTGCTTTGGCATAGCAACGCAGCATGCGCATCTTTTCCTACAACGAAAAACCGCAGAGCGATTGCTCTGCGGTTTTTCGTTGTAGGTCTGCCAGGGTCAAGCTCCGAAGATTTTGCCGGCCAGGCCAGCTAACCCTCCTGGTTGCGCCGGCTGAGCGCTGTTGCCCGACATGTGAGAAACCACGAGGGGTAAAACCACAGCGATGACCGAGCTGGCGACGGTGGGAGAGATACCGGCGCGCTGGGCAATGTTTTCCATAAGCGAAGAGCCGAGACCCTGCTGGACCTGGTCCGGGCTAACTGCTTTGTTTTCCCCGGGGCTCACCCAGGATTGAACCTGTTCGCCAAGGCCGTTCTGCTTTAGCTGGTTGAGGAGCCCGTCCATTCCTCCTGGGTGCTCCTGCATCACCTGGCTGAGAGCATCAGCTACGCCATGGTGGTCTGGGGACGCTCCGCCGGCAATGGATGTCAATGCATCAAGTAAGCCCATATTTGCTCCTTCTCTTCGTTTTGGGTGTGCTGTATGCCGTGCGGCGGTTCACTTCAGCCGTCGCCATCAAGTTGCCGCTAGAGTACGCCGTTTGGTCAGTGAGTTCAATCTCATGACGCGCTTGACCTTATCGGCATCAAAGTGCCGAGGAGACTCGCCGAGGGATCGTTCGAAAACATGCCCCCAGATTCAAGCCATCTTAAAGAACACATCGACGTAATCCTGAGGCATGAGGAAGAGTTTCTGGCGCGACGCACTGCAGCCGAGCGCGTCGGTGACTCTTTCGGCGCGTTTGTCGGAAGCCTGCGTTTCATCGCTATTCACGCCGCGTGGTTTTTGGGCTGGATTCTGATCAACACGTTAAGAATTGCGCCGATTCCCCGGTTCGATCCTCCACCTTTTCCATTGCTCGATTGCTTGGTAGCGATTGAGGCAATCATTCTTGCCAGCTTCATTGTGATGAGGCAGGGCAGGTCAAGCCGCCGCTCTGATGAACGCGACCACTTGATCCTGCAAGTGTTGCTTCTGGCTGAAAAGGAAGTTACCGCCGTGTTACAGATCGAGAGGCAGATTGCCGGCAGAATCGGCCTGTCTGAGGTCGCGACCGACGCTGACATAAACGAGTTAAGCCAGACAACATCGATCGATGATGTCGCTCAGACGTTGAAGGATTCCATGCCATTGGAATAGGACTTGCTAAGGCTTGGTTTTATCGCTTGTTGCAGGGGGGATGGCGGGATCCTGTTCGTCCATCGCTTCGACTACGCTATCGTCGGTTGCGGGCCGGCCGTCACGGACGCTCTGCGCCCCAAGAGAGTTTTCACTGCCGGCAGGCGCGCTGCGATCGATTTTGCTCTTTTTGATCTGGTCTGGCTGGATTGCGGCCATAGTTTTCCTCCCCGTTGGTCTTAAAAAGTAGGATGCAGGGAATCGCCTTGGGGTCGATGGTAGGCTGATACCCGGAGTCAAGCCCATGAAAGCACTCGTTTATCACGGAACTAAAGATCTGCGTTACCAGGACTTTCCCGATCCTCATGCCGGCACAGGAGAAGTGCTGTTGAGAATCAAAGCTTCCGGCCTTTGCCATACCGATTTTAATGAGTACGTCAACGGTCCGCTGTACGTTGCCTCGAATCCTCATAAAAGAACGGGTCGCTCTATACCGCTGGTTTTAGGCCACGAGTTTTCAGGGGAAGTGGTTGAGCTTGGTCCTGGCGTGACTCGGCTGCGGGTGGGCGACCGGGTTGCGGTCAACGCGGTCGACGCCTGCAGGAAATGCGAATTCTGCCGGCGAGGGCTTTTTGTTCATTGTCCGATCGCAGCGACCATCGGCTTTGCGCGCGATGGGGGATATGCGGAGTACGCGGCTGTGCCTGAAGACTGCTGCCATGTGCTGCGCGCAAACGTCTCCTTTCGATCAGCGGCCATGGTCGAGCCGTTCTCGGTGGCCCTGCACTCTGTGCGGCGGGCAAAAGTCGAAGTAGGCAGCAGGGCGGCGATCGTGGGAGGCGGGACCATCGGATTGTGCACGCTGCAGGCTCTGCGCGCTTGTGGCGTGATGGATGTTTACGTGATTGAGCGTTCCTCCGCCAAGCGGAGGTTTGCTGAGGATTTAGGGGCAAGCGCTTTTGTCCACAGCGAAATCGCGGATCCTCGACAAGCCATCCTGCAACTGACGGGGGGCATGGGTGCTGATTACACCTTTGAATGCGTGGGTTCTGGCTCAGCGTTACACACAGCCCTCAGTGTGACGCGGCCAGGCGGCACTGTTTGCCTGACTGGAGTGATCTCTCACCCAATGGAATTCAATTGGAATGATTTGTTGCGTGACGAGAAGACCGTCACTACCACCAACGCTTACAACGACGAGTTCCCGATTGTGATTGCTATGTTGAACGACGGCAGGCTGAAAGCAGAGCCACTGGTTTCGCAGACTTTCCCGCTCAAGGATGCCTGGAGTAATTTGACCCGCTTTGAAGAAGCGGGAAGAGCGAACATCAAAATGCTGATTGAGATGAATGGCTGAATCCGGTTCACTTCGCCGGGACTGAATAGAAAGCCAATTGGTCGCGGGTCAGGACCGCGAGTTGTGACGCATCCGGCGCCAGCGCGTAACCGTCGCGGCTTAACGACGGAGAAACGGCACGCACGGCAAGCAGGCGCTTACCATCCGCGGCACGATAGACGCGCAGCTCTTCGGACGAGAAATACTCGGCGTTCAGCGGCGCTCCCGGAGGCACGGGCACACTGGACTGCACGATCTTCACTACAAAAGCCTCCTGATTGGCACTCCCTTCGGCGGCATGCCCACAGTCATTCTCGGTCGAGTCGCCTTTCAGTGCGAGCTTGCCGTCACGGCGCAGCACCCGATACTCGCGTCCCTGGGTGCTCTTGTCGCAGCTAACCAGGAAAATAAGGTCCGGCGCGATGCTGGAGACCTCAGGCGTGCAACTGGAGGTGAACCGCGCCACAACCGAGGCATGGTTGTCCCAGGTCACCATGGAGATGCGGTAACGCATGTTTGACTGCGCCGACAGCGTGACCTGGCCCTCGTTCAACAGGGTGGGCGCCAGGAGGTTCGATCGGGTAGTTGATTGGGCGATGGTTTCAAAATTGGAGTTCAATACCAGGATATTGACATCTTCTTCCGGGTCGCCATTGAGGTTCTCGCGAAGCTGGGCATGCAGTTCCGGCGTATGCCGCTCATGGAGCACGCCTATGGCGATAATGCTGCCATCGGGCGTCACGCGCACAAAGGCCAGCGGTCCGTCTAAAGGAACTCGATTCTGAATCTGCAATCCCTCGCCATAAACGCGGAGTTCTGAACCGACGTGCACCAGCACCCGCCCATTCGACAATGGCCAGAGGTACTGCCGGTGGTCAGGCAATGCCCAGTCAACGGTATGTTCGACCTGGTGCGTCTGTGTGTCCACGACAGCAGCACGAATCACGCGGACAGTCGAGCCCATCCTCTGCGCATCCCTTGACACCAGTTCGTGCGGGTTGAAGGCGACCAACAGTTCCCGGGGACCGAGATAGGCCAGCGCCTCGTCGTGGACAAAGTTGAATGCGTCTCTTTGCGGTCGCGGCGAATAGCCCAGGTCTCGGATGGAAATAGTGCCTGCGGCTCGGCCCATATCATTCGCATTGCCCGAGGGCAACGCAACATTGCATTGCGGCGGCGCACAAAGATCGACGTCGTTGAGGGGCGGCTGGACGGGTCGCGCCCAAACCCTGGCTGCAGCGGGGGTACGAGCAACCGTCTCGCTTGATTCCGGCTGGCCCCCCCCTGATTCGGCGGACGCCCGGGCAAACGACCACTGCGCCGGAACCAGCAGAAATATTGAGCGCTTCTCGAGCGCCACGTCGTGGTCCTTCGAGGTCAGTATGGAACTGTTCTCTGGACCAGTGCCGACGCTGAGCTTCAATCCCTTGATGCGGTAGACGTCCCCCATCTCCATGCGCGGGATCATCGGGAACAGATAGATCGCCGAAATCAGGTTCAACGTAGGATCATTGCTGATACGCATGCTATTGAGAATGATGGATCCCTTGATCCCGGACATCGCCTGAACCGGCAAGCTCTCACTGAGTATGCCCAGATCGGGGTCGTCCGGCGGAGCCGCGATCGCGGAAAGCAGCAGGTTGAAGGGGCCCATCTTGAGGCCTCCGCACTGCGCCCTGGTAAAGGCGAGGCCCACTTCAGAAGCTTTGACGGGCTTGATACTGGGAACCACTGAGACGACATGGGCCTCGAGTACTGCTCCGTTATTGAGATGGCAAGTAGGGCTTCGCCACTCGACGGTGACTCGTGCGTAGACGGTCTGGCCCACTTTCAAGAGGCGGGCGTGCAGATCCGCCATGAGCTCGGCCTGGATAGGGTCGGCTCCGGGCTTAGCGATTTTCTCCGCGGAAACCGTCGCACAACAGAGCACGAGAGCAGCTGCTATCCCCAAAATCCGCATGTTCCTCCCGGCCTCTGTTGGCAGCCATTCTATACGAGGGTCACTTGCCTGTTTCGAGGATCAGGACCCAATCCTGTGGCATCGGCAGCGGCGGGGGTTGATAGGCGTTGAGCAGGATAGCCTTCTCCTTGCCGAAATCGTCCCAATACTTTCCCGCCAATGTGCCGCGATAAACTCCCCGCGCGTCGACGAGCTTCTGGTCCAGGTGCTCATCGGCGATAAGTGTGGGACTTTTTCGCAACGTCATATTTTTCAGGGGGATGGACGGGCCCCCGTTCTCCGGCCGGGGTCCTGCGCCTCCGGGGGCTACGTTGCTGACGGTCACGATTTGCGACGTGTAGGTGTGGGTTCCATCGGTAATAGATACGACCGCCCATGGCCCTCTGGCCTCGGCATTGAGAACGACGGTCGGCGCGAGGGCCGCCACCGGCGTGCTGCCCAACGGACGGCCGTCCTCACCTTTTTCACGATCGAGCAGGTAGATCGCTTTTTCGCCTGGCGAGTACACAGCGGCGAGATAGTTACCGGCATCGTGGTAGCGCAGTAGCAGCGCGGCGCTTCGATCGCCTGGTATGTCCACGCTCGCCTGCAGATCCCTGGCGCTGATTTGGGTAAGCGGATTCTCTCCGGCGTCCATTTTTTCACCCGGGATGGGACGTTCGATCGAACCCAAATCGAATTTGACTCCCAACGTCGGCTCCCAGTAGTAAGCGTGGTATCGAACTCCTTGCTCCAAATCAAGGACAGTGGGAGGCGCGTGGCAGAACAAGCTCAAACATGGGATATAGATCACTCTTGCCTTGCCGGGAATGCCGGCCGCGTAGGGCGCAAAGATATTCCCACCTTTGGCCTTCCACTCGGCTGCTGGATAGGACCACTCAGCACCCGACGGTTGAGGGGTGGGATCGGTAAGGATAGAGTCGAACGATCCCAGGTCGGCGCGACGATCTTTGCGCGGTTCCAGTAGCGTGGTGCCGTGTGGCGCCACCCACTCAGGATGCGGTTCAAATTGCCACCATGATTGCTTCTGAAGCAAGCCGGCTCCCAGGCTGATCTGGAACGCGCCGGGAAGATCCATGCCTTCGTCCCAGGTGAGCAGCGTGTACTTGGTGCGCTGGAAAGGTTTGTCCGCACTGTAGGCTTCGAACACTGGATTCGCGCCATAGGTATAACCAGCGGCTCCATTCAACATCGCTAGCCAGAAAGCGACACGCTGGAAATCTTCGAGGTTGGTTCCACCAATTCCCTCGTATCCGATTTCTCCGACGACCTCCGGCTTTACCAGGGGCCGCGAACGACTGATATCAAGCAGCGCGACCTCGAGCGCAATACTCGGCCAACCCATGTGGCTCGGTTGAAAGAGATCGAAGTCGGTCAGTGATTCATCCTGCAAGGCGACATCAAAGGGAGGTGAGATTTCATGAACGGTGACGGGATGATGATAGGGGTCGGTTGCGCGGACATAGCGGGTCACCTCAGTCCAGCCCGGCGATCTTAGATCTGTCAGTTTCCCATAGAGAACGATCCCGGGGAACTTCTTTCCTATCTCTTCAGGTGGATCGAAAACCTCTCCCCCGACTATCCAGAATACTGGGTAAGCTGCGTAGCGAGCGATGATGTATCGCCAATGCTTTTCCATTTTGGCGATGCCCATTTGGCCCAGGGCTTGATGCCACGCTCCTACAATGGCAGGAGCGATTCCCGCGTCCACCAGCAACTGAATTCTGCGGTCTGCGGAATCGAAATATTTAGGATTGATTTGTTTGAAATCAGGGTCCCAGACGGCTCCGCCTTCGTTTCGAAAGCCTGGATCGACTGGGGCTTCTTCTTCATTGGATGGGACTAAGCCGGCGACAATCTGGACTACGGTGAACCCCTTGTTCTTGCGGTTGGCGGTGAGTTTCTGGAAGCCGTCCCAACTCAGGCGGTCCGATAAGCCGGTCCACCACGTGTCTCCCAACCAGTAGAACGGGGTCCCATCTGCGTACTCGAAGTAACGCTTATTTGCCGCCACACGCACCATGCCGCGCGGACTTGCCGTGAGGCTTACCTGCGCCTGGTGGCTGTTGAGATCGGGATTATTCTTGTCTGTGCTTTCCATGTGGTAGGTGTAGCTGCCGCTGGAGGGAGGGGCAAAACGCACGGTCCACTGGTTGCCTCCCCGCCAAAAAGCAGGCACGCGCCAGTTCTCACTTCCTTTGGAAAAAATAACGTCCAGGTCCACTTCGTTGAAGGGGTCGGCATAGGTCTTGTGGGAAGTAAAAGTCTTCTCGAAGACTCCACGATTTTGCGTTTGCGCAGCGGCTAGGCCGCTTAGGATCGCAAGCAAGGAAACAGTCGTCAGGAGCTTTAGCATCTGTCCCTCACAACGTGCGCGCGAAACTTCCGGACGCCGTCCAGGAAGACCCCAATGTCACTGCCCAGGCTAATCGCGCGAAAACCTTTGCCAATCCAATGCACGGCCGACTCGGGGGTAGCCGGCAAGAATCCGGGGGCAACGCCGTGGCGACGGCAGACAGCCACTAATTCATCCATCGCAGCAAGAAATCGCGGGTGATCGAACTGTGCCGGAATCCCCATGGAAACGGTCAGATCGTAGTGTCCCATCCAGGCAACGTCCACGCCGGGCGCGGAAATGATCTCCTCCAAATTTTGAAAAGCCTTCTCCGTTTCCAATAGGAGGATGACTGCGGTCTCATCATTGGCCTTGGCAAAGAAGCTCGCATCTCCTGCGCGATAGTGATCGTGCGCAATGCCCAACGCCACGCCTCTGCGGCCTTGCGGTGCATACTTGAGCTGACTGACGATGTCTTCAGCCTGCTGCCTGGTTTCCACTCTCGGCACCATGACACCCCGGGCGCCGATGTCGAGCGGACGCGACAGTGGCGCATAGGCAACGTCAGGCACCCGGGCGATGGGAAAGATCTCACTGCCGCGACAAGATGTAATCATTTCAGCAAGCAGCGCAAGATCGCATCGGCCGTGCTCCATGTCGAAGATCACGAAATCGAGCCCGCAGGACGCGAGCATCGGCCCAATGCCAGGCGTAAAAAGCTCGAGCACCATCTGGCCTAAAAGCAACTCGCCCGAGCGGAGGCGCTGGCGGAAGCTCATGCGGTTTTTTCCGCTGCTGCACGGGCGGTTTTGTAGTTTGATAGTTTCCGCAGAAAGGCGGGACTACTGAGCACCTGCGGATTGACGACGTGCTCTGGCGCTTCTCCGCGATAGATCGCCAACGCGCCCTGGCAATCGATGCGTCCCATGTCGCGGAACAGCTCCTCGGTCCAGGCAATGGAATGGGAAGTCAGGATGACATTCTCCATGGCCACCAGGGGAGAGCTGGCGCTGAGTGGCTCTTTCTCAAACACATCGAGCGCGGCTCCGGCGATCCTGCCGTTCTGTAGAGCGTCGATGAGTGCGGACTCGTCGACAATCGGCCCGCGCGCCGTGTTGATGAGCACTGCATCCCGTTTCATGAGGCCGAACTGGGGCTTGCCCAGCAAACCGCGCGTCTGCGGAGTAAGCGGACAGTTGACCAGGACGTAGTCCGAATTCCGGAGAAGTTCTTCGAGCGAGACCATTTCCACACCGAGCCCGGCAGCGTGCTGGGGCGAAGCATAGGGATCAAAGGCAAGAAATTTTCCCACGTCCAGGACACGCAGCAGACGCACCGCTTCGGACGCGATGTTTCCGAGACCAACGGTACCGACAATACGCTGCCGTGGCTCGCGGCCGAGGAGACGAGTGCTTTCCGCCCACAAGCCCTGGCGAACCTGGCGATCTTTGCGGATCAAATGATGCGAAAGAGCGAGGACGAACAGCACGATGGCCTCGGCGACTGGACGCACCACTCCGGCCGGCGTGATGTAGACCGCAATTCCATGCTGGGTGCACGCCTCCAGATCGACGTTGTCGTAGCCAACACCGCAACGTCCGATCGCACACAGGCGAGATACTCCCAGCAGGGACTGCGCCGTGATTTTGGGCTTTAAGGTGATCAGTACGTCATACTGTGACAATTGATCGGGAGAATATTCTGCTCGATACTCGCCAACGAAATCGTGCGGAATGCCTTCTAACAGCGACAAACCAATATCCGGGAAGACAAGTTTTCCCTGTGCATCGCAAAAATCTGCGGAGAAGCCAACGCGAAACTCATTCATGCTTTGCGCTCAAGAACAATCACCCAGTCACGGAAGATAGGAAATTCGGGGGGCTTCCAGGACAAGATGGACCCGCTACTATCCGGGTGGACCGATTCGATGGGGATCTCTGTACCGTCACTGGGATTGAAGAAGAAACCAGAGTAGCTTGCGGCGTCCAGGTTCTTGAAGGTTACTGGTTTAAACGCGGACGGGGAGTAAACGAAGATAGCCTCGCCAGGAATTTGCCCGGCGAAGGGTTGCCAGTAGTCGGTTGTGCTCCAACGCGGTTCGATGAGATCCGGTTTGGGTTCAAGCTTCCACCAGGAGTAGCGAGTGAGAAGACCCTTGGCCAAGCCGAGTTGCCCTGAGCCGGGAAGTTGAGCAGCGATGTCCCACGCGGGGCCGCCCCAGGAATGGCCATGGGGAGAGAGTCCGTAGGGTTGCTGGCGTGTATTGACCTGCCAAATGCCGTTGGCTCCGTAGGTATGGCCGCCGGTTCCACTCAGCAGCGCTGACCAAAACATGAAGCGCTGCACTTCCTGACGGCTGGCCTCGGCGATGCCTTCGTAGCAGACCTCTCCAATCAGCACCGGCATTTTGGGGGTCGCGGCCAGCGAGTGATTCACCGTCTCGATGGTGTTGGGTACGCTCTGGCGATCGTTGTGGCCGGTCTGCAGCATGTCGAAATCGAGCACCGCGGGATCATCGACACAGAGCCGCGCACTGCGCGATGGATGAATGGTGATGGGATGATGGCGAGGATCAGTCGCGCGCACATAACGCGCCAATTCTGTCAGGCCATGTTTTTGTGTTTCAGCATCCTGCTCCTGGGTTTTGGAGAGGTAGTAGGGCATGGTGCCCTCACCGGCAAGGCACCAGACAACCGGATACGCGCCCCAGCGTGCAATGAGATAACGCCAATGCTGTTTGGTTTTGGCCAGGCCCATGCGAGGGATGAAGTACCCCCAAAAGCCGACCACGCAGGCGGCCAGGCCGTGATCCGCCAGGTGCTGAATGCGGACGTCCGCCATATCGAAGTACGCGGGGTTGATGCGGGAGAAATCCTGTTCCCAGGGAAAGCCTGCTTCGTTCGCCCCGCGGGGATCGAAGGGTTCCATGTCTGGGTAGAGACCGGCCACGATCTGGACGATGGTGAAACCCTTTTGCACTCGGTCGGCAGTCAGCGTTTCGAAGCCGTCTGGCCAGCTGAGCCGTTTGCACAGGCCCATCCACCAGGTGTCGCCCAGCCAAAAGAAAGGCGTGCCGTCGGCGTACTGAAAGTGACTCTTATCGTCGGCGACTTTCAGCGCGCCATGCTTGTAGTGGCTGTTCGTCCCGGTATAGGGGAGCACGTTCAGCTCTGACACACGATCGTGTAGGTCTTTGTTTTGCGTGTCGCTTGAGATCGATCGAATGTGATAAGTCCCAGGGGCGGGTGGTGCGTAGCGCACGCGCCATGTGGAACCGCCGGCCCAGAATGCCGGCATGCGCTCCTGTTGACCATCGGGAAGAGTCATCAGGGCATCGAGGTCTACTTGATTGAACGGATCGGTATACTGCTTTCCGCTGGTGTAGGACCACTCCGTTGGCTCGCCTGTTGTGGCCACTCGAGCCTGCCCCAGGCCAGACTTGATTGTCGAGCTGGACACCGCGCTCGCAGCCAGCGCTTTCACAAACGATCGCCTCGACATTCCATCCAACATGAAAAGATCCAGTGTGCGGGAGCCACCAAATAATGGTTGAGCCACGGTCCATGTGTCAAGACTTTGCCCGATCCAATAGCGCGGACGATGATGGGGTGGGTAGCCAGGGTCTCGATTTTGAGACCTGGGTGTTTCGCGAGTTCCGATTTCTGAGGGGGAAACCAGGTCTCAAAAACGAGACCTGGGCCACCCACTTATAGTGGAGGTCGCAACTGATTTCCGACGGAAAAAGGAAACCGCACGAGAGCAGACTCAGAATAGGATGATTGGAGTTTGGGAAGATGAAGAGTAGCCTGGTTGAGTTGCGGGTCGGTACCCGGCAAAAGATTCCAACGGCCGTGTCGCTAAAAGCCGGCGCGCTCACCGTGGACTTCGTCAGCGGCGGGCTGCGCACGATCCGCTACGAGGGCCACGAGGTTCTGCGGGCCATCGCTTACCTGGTGCGGGATCAGAATTGGGGAACCTACACTCCGGAAATCAGCGAATGCGTGGTCGAAAAAGCCAAAGACGCTTTTACGATTACTTATCGCGCGCGCTGCGGTTCTGCCGATCCTGAGCAAACCCTTTCCTACCAGGCGCGCATTAGCGGGAGTAGTCAAGGCTATCTCGTCTTCGAGGTAACCGCCGAACCGCTGACCCCGTTTCGGACCGCGCGCTGCGGCTTCGCGGTGCTGCATCCCATCAATGGCGTCGCTGGCCAGGAGGCAGTCATCGAGCACGTTGACGGCACCCAGGAACAAGCAGCGTTCCCCAGCCTTATTTTGCCCGCTCAGCCGTTCAAAGATATCCGCGCCATTCAGCATCGGGTCACTGCCGGCATCACGGCACGGTGCGTTCTGAACGGGGATGTGTTCGAAATGGAGGACCAGCGCAACTGGTCGGATGCTTCTTACAAAACCTACGTTCGCCCGCTCTCGCTGCCTTGGCCATATGTCATGGAGCAGGGTGTTACCGACCGGCAGTCAGTGGAACTGACGATCAAGCGAACCCCGGGCTCGCAGCGCGGCCAGGCAAGGAAGGAGAAGGGCGCGGTGGAGGTCACCGTCGGCGGCCCGGACGGTACGTTTCCTGGTATCGGTGTTTCTCTCCACCCTGACCTGATCCCCCAAGCCATGGCTCACCCCGGCCTGCTGAGCAGGTTGCGACCGCAACTTTTGTTGTTTCACTTCGACCCCACCAAGGGCCACGGGCGCAACGAGCTTTCCGGCTTTGCAAACATCGCCAGCCGCATGCCGGGAAGCGACAAGACAGAGTCCATGCTGGAATTGGTGCTGCCGGCGCAACAAAGCGTGCGTGATGAGCTATTCGGCGTGGCAGAAATGGTGACCTCCAGCGGCCTGCGTTTATCGGGCATTCTGGTTTCGCCCGCCGTCGACCGGCAATCGACCTTGCCCGGGTCCCCCTGGCCGGCTTGCCCACCACTGAGCGAGATTTACCAGGCGGCCCGAGAGGCGTTTCCGGGGCTAACCATTGGCGGCGGCTCGCTGAGCTTCTTCACCGAGCTCAACCGTAAGCGTCCGCCGGTCGAACTGCTCGATTTCGTTTCGCATTGCACCTGTCCCATCGTGCACGCGGCAGACGATTTAAGCGTGATGGAGACCCTGGAAGCACTGCCGCACATCGTGCGCTCGACGCGCGCGTTCATAGGCCAGGAAAAGGGCTACCGGATCGGCCCTTCCACCATTGGGATGCGGCACAATCCCTATGGCGCGCGGGTGATGGATAACCCAGCGAAGCAGCGCATCGCGATGACCGATCGCGATCCGCGGCAAACCAGCTTATTCGCAGCCGCATGGATGATCGGCTATGTCGCGGCCACGGCTGAGGCACGCCTGCAATCGCTGACGGTTGGCAGCCTGACCGATCGGCTGGGATTGGCCAGCGCGCCGGTTGAGGGAGAACTGCTGCTCCACCCTGCGTTTTATGCGGCGCGCGGGCTGGCCGAGCTGGGTGGTAATGAGCGGTACCACTGCCACTCCAGCCGTCCTGGCTGCATCACTGCGGCTGCCGGTACCGATCGCGAGGGCAGACGTGTTGTCTGGCTGGCAAACGTGACCGGTCAAAGGCAGAAGGCAGTGGTGGAGTGGAGCGGCCAGACACTCTCGGCGCACCTGCTGGACGAAGTTAGCCTAAGCGAAAGCGGCGCGGAACCATGGCGCGCGTTGAAGAGCGCTGAATCCATTGAGCTTCTACCCTACGCGGTGGGCTGCCTCCGGTAGGTCTCGACCTAGCTGGGTCAGGTGCGGGAATAACCGCTTCGTTCTGAACCTGCACAGTTTCAGCCGTCGACGCTCGGCCACGTTAGCAAATTGGCCCAAATTCGAATGAGAAACTTCTTTTCCCTTGACATTAGTATTTTGCACCCTATATTTTCGGGCGCGTAATTAGGAACAGTTTTTTTTCGTCGCTGTTGAGACCGGAGTGCATGTTGCTTCGGTTCTTAAACACCGACACCAAATCAACCGCCAGAAGGTGGAGGACAGCCCACCGCGGCCGCAGTCGTATATTTCAGGAGGTCGTATGTCGTTGAGGCGGATTTGTCTCTTCGGATTTATCGCCCTAGTTGCGGTGAACATCGTCGCGGTCAACCCGGCTTTCGGGCAGGTGGGAGCCACCGGCACCATCCTCGGCACGATCACTGACAGTACCGGCGCCGTTCTACCCAACGTCAAGATCACCATCACCAACACGGGAACCAATGCCGCCTTCACCACAGAGAGCAATTCTGCAGGCGACTTCGACAGGCCCTCGTTGAGCCCTGGTAGCTATACTGTTTCCGCCGAGACTAGCGGCTTTGAAAAATCTCAGACCGACCCGTTCACGCTGGCGGTTGACCAAAAGATCCGCATCAATCTGTCTTTGAAGCCGGGCGCCGTGACGGAAACGCTGGAAGTGGCTGCGCAGGCCATCAACCTGAACACGGACGATGCCGCCTTGTCTCAGGAAATAAGCGGGGAGGAGGTGGCTAACCTTCCCCTGAACGGGCGCAACTTCATGCAACTACTTTTGGTCGGTGCGGGCGCCGTTACCGTGGGCGGTGAGCAAGGCACCATGCGCCAGGGCGAAGGCAACGCAGTGAGCATCAATGGCGGCCGTCCCGAGGGAAACAACTATACCCTGGACGGGCTGGTAAATACGGATCAGGCGATGATGACTCCGGCTGTAATTCTTTCCCAGGACGCAATTGGGGAATTCAAGGTACAAAGCGGCATATACCCTGCTGAGAATGGATTCGGCGCCAGCCAGATCAACATCGTCAGCAAGGGCGGAACAAATTCCATCCACGGGGCTGTTTACGAGTCGAACCGCAACAATGCCTTCGATAGCTCGCCGTTCCCTACCGCGACCGATATCATTTCCGGCGTACCAACCTCAAATCCGGTTCTCAAGCTTAACCAGTTTGGGTTTGTTGCCTCCGGTCCCGTCTACATTCCTAAACTCTACAACGGACGCAACAAGACCTTCTGGATGGCCAATTACGAAGGCTGGCGCATGAATAACGGCGCCCGAGTGGAAAACGTTGTGCCCACGGCGGCGGAATTGACGGGCGATTTTTCCGCCACGACCGTTCCGGCCGTGACTGGCTACGCCGGAGGCCTGCTGCCTGCGTATGGAACACCCGGCTGCACTGCAGTGCAAAACGCGGGCTACGACTGCCTGCCGGTGGACCCGTTCACCGGGCAGAACGACTGGGGAACCCAGGTGCCGGCGGCTTTTCAAACGGCTCGGATAGGGCTGGTGGCGATTGCCAATCATTTCTGGTCGGCACCGAATGTGGCCAACACACCCGAGGGAACCACAAACTTCATCACCAATATTCCCGGTCCACTGGTCATGAACCAGCAGACCTACAGAGGAGATCAGAACCTGGGTAAATACGGCTCAGTTTTCGGCCGTTACACTCACGCCTATTATAACAACCACACGCAGTACAACTCCGGATCCATTGATTACGGTATCGAGGAATATATCCAGACCGAAGATGCGTGGGAGTTATCCCATACCATCAGCATCGGCGGTAAGAACGTAAACAACTTCCGCTTCGGCAAGCTGCGGGCCCAAGCCCCGGAGGGTTCGGCTCCTCCGCCGGCTTCTGTAGTCAGCGCGTTGGGCCTTTCGGGGGTCTTTACGACCTTCACCGCTCTTCAGCAAACATGGCCGAATGTTGGCATTGGCTCATTCGCCAGCGGCGGTGGTCCCGTCAACTCTTACAGCGGATCGGATAACCCGAACTGGGAGTATGCCGATTCGTTCACGACGGTTCATGGAAAGCACACCTTTGGCCTGGGCCTCGACTATCGTCGCTGGCACCTGATTCGCAACCTTGACGATGATTTCTACGGTGACTGGGGGTTTAGCTCCAATACGGCCCAAAAGAACTTCCTGAGCTGCAGCAATCCCGCCTCAGCCCTCAACGGTGGCCAGCCGCTTTGCGGCACCGGCAACGCCATCGCTGACATGCTGACCGGCTATTACAACAGCGTAGGTGGATTTGTGCCCGGTCCCTTGAGCCCGACGACACAGGCTGGTAACCCACAAGACCACGTCTACAACTATTGGGGGCCGTACTTTGAGGACGACTGGAAGGTAAGCCAGAAACTCTCCATCAACTACGGTCTTCGTTGGGACTTCCGGATGGCGCCCTATGAAGTCGAGAACCATTTCTTCTGGCTCGACACCAGCAACCCACAAGGCGGCCTTTGCTACGCCGATCCGAAGCTGACGACCGACGGGGTGGCGCCTGGCGTTGGCATCAATGGCGGCCCAATCCTCCGCTACTGCGGCAATTCGCCCCGCGGTGGCCAGAAATATCCCTTTGCCCCCCGCTTTGGCATAAACTACCGGGTGGATGACAAGACCGTTGTTCGCGGCGGCTACGGCATCTTCTTCGACTCCTTTGAAGGACGCGAAATCGATGACTCGGCGGATATCTATCCGTATAGCATCCGCAACAATCTCACTCCCACGACGGTCACCGGCATTCCCAAGTTAACCAATCAGCTGTTCCCCAGTTACTCCACACTGGGGCCTTTCCCTGAATCGACGCTGTCGTTCATCGCCGTGATCCAGTCGGAGAATCCGCTCGATCCCTATGTCCAGTCCTGGACGCTCTCCGGCGAACGCGAGTTGGCGAAGAACACGACGCTGGAGATTAACTACATCGGCACCAAATCAACTCATCTGCTCGATCGGCACAACATCGCGCAGCCGTATCAAGTCCCGGCAGCGAGCCAGGCCTTCTGCCAAGAGACAGATCCAGTCACTGGCAGCTACATCAACCTCAGCCAGGCTCCCTGCACCACGGTTAGCCGCCTGCCCTATCCAAACTTCAACGGCTTTTACATTAACAGCGACTTCCACGGCTATGCCAACTACAACGCGGCCAACATCAAATTCGAGCATCGCGCTCACGATCTGGCGGCGACCGCAGTCTTTACATGGGCCAGGAGCCTGGACATCAAGTCGGCGGCAGCCGGCGTGGGCGCCACGGGAGCCGGCTATCAGGGCTTCGAAGACAACCATAACCCGAATCTGGACTACGGACCTTCGGACTTCGATGTCGATAAGAGGTTCGTCGCCAGCTACGTGTATCAACTACCCTTTGGGCGCGGCAAGAAATTTGCAGGCGGAATCAACCGGGTGGAAGACCTGGCAGTTGGCGGCTGGCAGGTAACCGGCATTACCACCTTCCAGACCGGCTTCCCGTACACCGTTCAGGGGAACGATATTCAAAGCGTGAACGACAGCCAGTTTGAGCACGCGAATATTGTGCCGGGCTGCAATATCAAAAGCAATCTGACTGCGCGGTTCCAGCGGATCAATACGTCCTGCTTCACTCAACCTGCGCTCGGGACGTACGGAAACATCGGACGGAACACCCTGCGCCAGCCGGGCATTAATAACTGGGATTTGGGTATTGGCAAGCAGTTCGCCTTTACCGAGCGGCTCAGATTCCAGATCAAGGCGGATGCCTTCAACGCCTTCAACCATCACCAGTATGGAGGCGATGTGGGTGGCTTGCTCGTCGCCGGATCGGGAGGCAACGCGGCCATTGACAATAACGTGAATGATTCCAAATTTGGCTTGATAACTCAATCCTCGAAATCCCGCGAATTCCAATTCAGCGGCAAGGTCACATTCTGACTGGTAAACAACCTGATCACCAACCCAGTTCCGCCACGCCTTCCCGGCGTGGCGGAACTGTCTGCGTAAGAGATAAACTTCAGGCATGATTTTTAGAATCAGGGATGCTGCTGCTTGCGGTTTGGTGTTCGTTCTCTTCAGCCCTGCTGCAAGGTTGTCAGCACAGGGCACGCAAGAGGAGCAACAATATTCCGAAGCCGGGCAACAGGCACTCACGGCAGGCCGCTACGACGAAGCAGAGACCGATTTCAAGAAGCTGGCGCAACTCGATCCGCAAATTGCCGAGATCCACGCGACGCTGGGCCTGGTCTACTTTCAAGAGAAGAAGTTTGATCTGGCTGTGCCAGAACTGCGAACCGCGCTCAAGCTAAAGCCGACGCTGGTAAGAGCAAGTACGCTGCTGGCAATGTCACTGTCTGAGACAGGTGAATACAAGGAAGCGCTTCCAGGGTTGGAAAAGGGATTTCAGCACCCGCCGGACCCGGCGACCAAGCGGATGTGCGGTCTGCAGTTAATGAGAAGTTATACCGGTTTGCAGCGTGACCAGGATGCTGTGAAAGTGGCCCTGGAGTTGAACCAGCTTTACCCTAACGATCCGGAGATTCTGTACCACACCGGACGTGTTTATGGAAATTACGCTTTCCTCACCATGCACCAGTTGGAAATCGCCGCGCCGACTTCGGTGTGGCGGCACCAGGCTGCTGCGGAGGCTTTCGAAAGCGAAGGATCCACCAACCAGGCTATTGGTGAATACCGGGAAGTGCTTAAAATTGATCCTCAGCGTGTCAGCATCCACTACCGCATTGGCAAGACCCTACTGGCGCGCTGGCAGCTTAACCATGCAGCGGAAGATAGAGAACAAGCGGAGCAGGAGTTTGAGCAGGAATTACAAATAGATCCAGGCAATGCCAACGCGATGTATGAGCTGGCCGAGATCCATCGCCAAAAAAACGAGCTTGACCAGGCGCAACAACTGTTTTCCTCTGCGCTGAAATACTATCCGGACTTTGAAGAGGCGCAGGTGGGTCTGGCAACTACTCTGATGGCGCAGCAAAAACCGGATCTGGCTCTGCCGCTTTTGCAGAAGGCAGTCACGCTCAATGGCGAGGATGAGGTTGCCTGGTATCGCCTGTCTCAGGTAAGTCGAACTCTCGGCAATAAGGACGAGCAGCAAAAGGCCCTGGCACAATTCCAACGGTTGCGGAGCGAGATGGCGCTGCAGCAAGGGACGAGCCCACCTGGAGAAGTGACCAAACAGGCGCTACAAAATGGTGAAGTTCAGTAGTCTGCTTAGTGCAGCGGTCCTCCTCACCGTGACCGGTTGCGGAGGTGGGACGAGCTTTTCTCCACCGCCGATTAATCTTTCCGTCTCTCTCAACAACGCCTCCATTACCGTGCCGCCGAATAACATGGCGGTGTATGTTCCGGTAACGATTGTCGCCCCTACGGAAACCGCATCGTTTACCATCACCGGCTTGCCTGCCGGTATGTCGTTCAACTACAAGGAATCGGAATCCAATCCTTCAGGATTACTTACCCTGATGGCTATTCCCTCAACCATGCCAGGCACTTATATGCCGCAGATTACCGTCGGTACATTAGGTCAAACCGCATCGGTGGTTTTCACGCTGATGGTGCCTGCCCCAGCAAAGCCAGCCCTCAGCTTTCACTAGTTAGCGAGACACCAGAATCTTGCGGTCTCTCCGAAATCGACCTTCGCTCCTGCGGATGTTTAGTGTTAGATTTGAGGCTCGACAAACCTCTACCTGAGCCTCACGCAAAACCCCTCGAGAAAAAATCCACATGAGTAATCTCGACAGCATGTTAGAACGCAACAAAGACTTTGCCGCTCAGCAATCTGCTGCGGGCACGCTTATGCCCTCGCTTCCCGAGGCGACGCCGAATCTCAAGGCAATGATCATCGGTTGCGCAGATATGCGCGTGGACCCTGCTCATTTGCTTGGACTCAGACCCGGCGAGGCCCTCGTGTTGCGTAACATCGGCGGCCGAATTACTCCGGTGCTGCTGCAAGAGTTGGGGATGCTCGGGCGCATCGGCCAGGTTATGGGTAAGGTTGCAGGAGGCGGCGGTGAGTTCCACCTCGTCGTTCTTCAGCACACCGATTGCGGCATCACTCGCCTTGCGGGCGACAGGGCTATGCTGGCTCACTATTTTCAAATAGAGGAAGGGAAAGTCGAGATAAAGGCAGTCACCGATCCCCGCGCGGCGGTTGCCGGCGATGTTGCCTTGCTCAAGACGATTCACGCGTTACCGGACAAGTGGCTTGTTTCCGGCCTCGTCTATGACGTGGCGACTGGACTTGTTGAGGTCGTCGTACCGCCGGCGCCGATTCGTACTGCGTAATCATCGAATGGCGAGGTGAGATAAGAGTTTTCGCCTGGGGCACCCAGTGCGAACATTTCCGATCCGGTGTCGCTTCCAAAGAAAGGATTTGAGAGAGCCGCAGGGCGCACTGCAGATCCCTCCCGTTGGTCGGGATGACAAGGGGAGAGGGGCGGGCGGCCCAGGTTGGAGTGGTTGCGGGAGGGTTCATCCGGTGTCGCTAAAGCCGGGCTTGGCGGTGTTATATATGGCACGGCTGAAGCCGTGCCCTTCCAGTACCTAGTTTCCCACGCAGACACCCATGCCCATGGTTCCTCGGGACGGGATGACTAATTCGATCCGAGAAACTCGTCGTCGAACCAGGTCGCACGGCCCCCTACTTCTTCAGGCCGAAGCAGTAAAGCGTGCCATCGTAGGTGCTGATGTAAACCTGTCCGTTCGCGATGGAGAGACCGGAGAAATGATTGAACGTAGTGATCTGGTCTGCGCTGGAATAGAGTTCCTTGCCCGTCTGTGCATCCAGGGCATAAAAAGTCACATGACTGGCCTGGCGCGCGCGAATCGACGAGTCAAAGTTGAGACCCTTGTCAGGAGAGGCCTGCTGCGTGAAGTCGCCGCTGCCATAAGTGAAGACGATTCCGTTGGCGATGATCGCAGGCTCACCGTGGTCCAGGTCTCGTGAGACCCAGACCGGAACCGCCTCGAATTTTCCGTCCTTCTCTACCACTTGGAATGCGGCCAACCCGCCCTTGTCTGTTTTCGGCGTGTTGGTGATGGGGAAATGGAACTGTGAATGTGCCGGACCCCAAAAAGGAGCGAGGATCCACCGGTTGCCTTGCCCATCCTCCCAGCTCGACAAAGCTCCCCAACTGCCGTGATCCTGAAAATCTACTGCTTCATTGCAGAACAGGTCCGAGCGAAACATCGGGGTCTGATGATTCGCGCCGCCAGGCGAGGCCGGATCCAGCAACACCAGCCGGCATTCCTTGCCGGACGCCGCGATGAGCTCGTGTCCTTTGTAGGTAAAGATCGTCGGCGTATTGTTTGGGTCGAGATCGCGTTTGAGCAGCCATTCCCAGTTGGTTGGGGTGTAGTAGTCCTTCATGACTACCTTGGCGCCCTGGATCTCTGCCCCGACAATGCTGTTGGCATACTCCTCCTTGGCCGGGTCATAGGTGCCGTCGCCGGTAGTAAACCAGGCGATACCGTGGGAATCGAGGGCAGCACCACGTCGGCCCCACACTCCGCCGCTCTTCGAGACCCAGGGTGCCATTGGATGATCCAGATCATCGAGGTGAATGGCAGTCATCGACTTGATGGTGGGCATCCAGAGCGTGTTTCCATCAAGGTTCATGGACCACGCCTTGCCCTTTTCCCAGGTGACAGGGGGCTTCAGATCGGAGCCATCGGCCAGGTTGAGTATGTGCAGGGTTCCGCTGCCGTCGACGAAGTACACCGGGCGCTTGCCGTCCTGCTGCGCCTCACCGATGACCGGCGTGTCACTGCTGCCGCCGGGTTCCAGAAAGTTCAGCGTCGCCGGCGTCTTGCCGCCCATAATCGGCGGCATGCCGGGAGGAGGTTGGAACCCCTCCTGCGTATTTTTGTAATCGTAATGTTTCTTCCATAGCAGGGTTCCGTCGGCGGCATCCATGGCGTAGAGGTTGTCGGAAATTCCGGAGACCAGGACGATCTGCTTAGGGCCACTGGCGGTGGTGACGTCGGCGGCAACCAGGGCGGGCATCAGGGCGTGCAACGCCCGCGCCTCGTTGCCTGTCTTTACTTTCCACAACAGCGTCATGTTTCTTACATTGCTGGTGGTCAGGATGTGTTCATCCTGCTGCCAACCGGAACGCTGCTTGTCTTTGCCGTCGGTCAGCCACTCCGCGTTTTGCGCCACACTGACGCCGCAGCACAATGCCAGCATCAGAGAAACCAATCGATTCATAGTGCCCTCTCTTAGGCTGCGGCGCAATCAGCGCTCCAGCGGAATACCGTAGGCATAGAGTGTGCCGTCATGGGTCGCGAAATAGATCTGCGAATTAGCTACAGCAAGTCCGCCGGATGAGTAGGCCGTTGCCTTGTCACCAACATAAAGCTCCTTACCAGTCTTGGCATCCAGCACGTACAGAACGGCTCGTCCGCCCTTCTTCGATGAGGTGGGCTCTCCGGTAGAAAGCGCCACCACCAGGTCATTCATGATCGCCGGGGCGGCAGGAGACACCATATCGCGCGATCGCCAGGCTGGCGTGAGCGATGGCTTTCCACCGTCAAAAGTGATTTTGAACGCGACGATCGAACCGGTCGGCGCGTCACCATTTTTCGCAGGGAATTCCTGGGTGACCGGGCCGCGCACCGAGGCGAAGAGCCAGCGTACGCCCTGGTCATCAAGGTAGGTGGCAAAGTTGTTTTCAAGGCCGTCAGCTTTCCCCCTACGTTTCGAAGCTGAACCTGGCGGCACAATCTGATCGCTGCGAAAGGCGGGCGTATGGTGATCAGCGCCGCCCAGCGAATCGGCGTCCAGGATGTAGATCCTGCCATCGTGGCCGGCCGCGACGACCCAGTCTTTCTGTTCCAGTCCGAACACAGTGGGCGTGACCCCGGATACATCAGCCGCATTCACTTTGGCTGCGGCGCCCGCCGGGGTGAAGTAATCCTGCACGGCGAGTTTGTCGGGGCTCAAGGCAAGCACGGAATCGTTGTAGTCGCCCGCGACCTCACCATGGCCGCTGGCAATCTGCGCATACACCAAACCATCTGTACCTATGGCTGTTCCGCCACTGCCCGCTGCACCGCTGCCCCCGGTGAGAAAAGACTCAACCGTGCCCCCGGATGCATCCACGGCGTAAATTCCATTGGGATTGTTGCGGCAATTGCCGACAGTCGCAACAAAGATCCGATCATTGTTGATGTTAAGACCGCTGGCGCGAGCCATGGCGGGCAGAACCTTGATGGGCGCTACGGTGCTGGCGTTGCCGCTCAGCTGCAGAATGGTATGCAAGGCGCCATCCTCCGAAATGGCATAGATCGGCGATGCGAAGGTGAAATGAAAGGGTGCGGGTTTGCTTCTCGCTACCCTGCCGACGCGGTTGGCCGACGGCGCGCCAAACCTTCCAGGGGCGAGGCTATTGCCGGGAAACGCCAGGTTCGCGGTCATGCCGCCGGGGCAGGTAGCTAATGCCTTGATTTTTTTTGAAGATTCACCCGGTGTCAGATGCGTGTCGAAGAAGAGTGTCCCCAGGTCTGCATCGAGCGACACCACGGAATTGTCGCTTCTTCCCACCGACACCAGCTGCTTGAAACCCTTATAGGTAATGATGTTGGAAAGCACCACCGGTGTGGTGAGCTCCGACTGCTTGCCCTTAGCGTCGGCCGCCTTGTACCCGTAAAGGAACCTGATGCCGGCAGCGGTCTCCTTCGACAACTTCTTCTCGCCCCGCGACCATCCATCCCGCTGAGCATTCCCGCCGATGCTGGGCCAATCCGCGGCAAACAACGTGGTGCCAAAAAGCAGGAGCACAAGGAACGTTTTGAGACATTTCATGGTTCGTTGACACCTTTTCGTATCGGATGCGAACTGGAGTTACTGCAGGTCTTTCAGCCAGATATTGCGGTGAGAAATTTTGAGCACCCCGGGTCCTTCAATCTCCAGGCCAATCAGCCCCTTGGGCGAAAAATGCTGGCTGTCGTTATCGATGGTCATGGACGTGATGTGACCGTTGATCAGGTGCACCAGGAGGTGTCCGTCGGCGATGATCTCCACCTGGTTCCACTCACCTGACTTTACGTAAGATCGGATCTGCTCCGGCGAAGCCAGGGTGGAGAGCAGGTTCTTTCCTCCGTCATGCGCCTCGACGACCGTTCCCGGGAAGGTGACGATGAAGCGCTTGGAATCCTGCTCGTAAAGCTGGCCGCTGAACATGTTTGCGTAGTCGAGGTCGAGTTGGTAACCCGCCATATTCCAAGGCGCATTGCGTTTGATCAGGGGCGCCTGCGCCTGGATCATTTTCTCAATCTGGAGTCGCTGGGCATCCGGAAGTCCTGGCGGAATTTCGCGCGGCGCTGGAGGAACATTCTGGCTTCGATACTGGACTCCGCCATTGGCGCCGGCGCCTTCCAGCTTGACCTCCAGCTTCAGCATGAAGTTTCCAGGTTGTTCTTTGGTGTAGAAGATGTTGGTCGTGCCGGAGGGTTTTTCCGGACTGGATTCACCGATAATGGCGCCATCGGCAACATGCCAAATCTCCGGATTTCCATTCCATCCATCCAGGGTCTTGCCATCGAAGATCTGCACCCAGCCCGTATGGTCCTCGAAGTTGACCGGCCCCGGCTGATATCTGCGCAGAAAGGCTGCCATATCCGGAGGGCCCTGGCTTTGGCCGGCACCCGCGGCCCCCTGCTGTGCCAATATCGGCAATATTTCAAAAAGCCCGAAGGCAGCGACGACAAAGGCCAAGACGAGCGACATGGGTCGGGTGAAAAGGGAAAACGTGCGCCGCAATGTGAGACCTCGATGGTAACGGGGACGATAACACGCCAAATACAGACATGTACATATTGAATTTGTGTTCGGATTGAATTCTCCGTACACCGTCTTGCTGAACCGCAAATCCGTTTTGCTGGCTCATTCATTTCGGATCCGTCTAGGCGTACAAACGACGGCGTACAAACGACCACTGTGCTGCACCCGCCCGAGTTCCTCAGCCGCTGGCTTGTGCCTGGAGTTTCACCAGCAGAACCCAGTCCTCTGCAGTTGGCCGCTCTGGAATTTCCCATTGGCTGCCGTTCGGCCGAAATGTGCCAATCTTTCCATATTGTCCATCTCGCGGATTGAACCACTGAGCCAGGTACGTGGTGCCGTTTGCCATGTTATTCAAGGCGCCCGTCGATTTGCCGCTACCGAAGAAGAAAACAACGAATGTATCTTGCCCGTCGGAAGAGAGGAGCGACCGGGACTTATCGGCGAAGGAACCCCATGCCTGATCACTAAACCGCGGAACCAGCTTCCACCACTCGAGACTCGTGTAGAAATGCTTGAAGTACGTGAGTTGATCTCCTGTCTGTAAATCAGCCCCGTCGCGCCACCAGAAATAATGGCGGGGCATCTCATAGGCGGTTCCGTAATCGCCGGGCTCATTCGGCCTGGAATAAAGGTCATTCCAGATGCCATTCGCGCCGTAACCATAGCCGTACATGCCGTATTGAAAAGCCTTGTAAGCGGCCCCAAGGGCTGATCTCGAATCGGTCCAGAAGTGGTCATACGCGCTCTCGTAAAGCACCGAGGGCCTGGTTGGAGAAGCGTTCCAGAATCCTTTGGCAATGTCCATATCGGCCAACTCGCCCTGCCACTGCACGGCCCAGCCGCTATGAAACGGCTTGCCCGACCACCACGAATTCGCGGCCGTCGTATGATCGATGTTCTCCATGTGAGGCATAAAGGGATGATGGTAACCATCATTGTCCGCGATACTCTGCGCGGCGGCAAACCACCTTTTGATGGTTGTCGTGTCGTACGCCCCATAGTAATTCTTGTCAATCTCCTGAGCGATGGTCCAGATCACTGGATAAGCCCCATAGCGGGCTACCCAGTACCTGCCAAGCCGCGCCATAAAGGCTTCGGTAAAAACTGCAAACCTGGCCGGGTCTCCGACCCAGGTAATCTCAGCGTTCGCGTGGACCAAACCGTGATCTGCGATGTACTCGAACTTGCGATCGAGATTTGCGAAGCCGGGAAGATCAGCGCTGGTGAAGCCGTGCTGGAAGTCTGCGTCCGCTTCTTCATCGGATCGGTTCTCGTCCGTCACCCGGATTTGCGCGCTACGCGCTTGCCACCCCGCCTCCGATTGGAACACTGTGAATCCCTGACTCACGCGCTTGTCAACGGTGTATTTGAACTGGGAGTCAACGCCAGGCGCATTCGATGTATTAAATCGCTCGTGAGACAGTATCCAATGCGTATCTCCCAAATAAAAGAAAGGCGTGCCGTCAGCGTAGACGAAGTACCGGGAGTTGGGGCTTACCCGCAGAAATCCGTGCTTGTAAATTTCAAGATTGCCGGAGTAGGGGTCGCATCGTACCATCGCCGTGACTCCATCGAGCCCCTTGTTTTTAGCGTCGGTCGCGCCGGTAGTCATTTTCCATACCCCGATCTGCGGCGGGGCAAACCGCACTTTCCAGCTACGCCCACCATCCCAGAAGGCCGGACGGGTGATCACCCGATGATCGGGTCCGGTGAAGGTTGCCGTAACATCGACATCCTGGAACGGATTGTCGTAGGTGACAGTGCTCGTCAGGACGATTTCGACAGCCCGCCACTGCTGCGTTCGATACTTCGCCGCAAATGCCGTCGCGGAGAAGAACAGCACCAGGCAGGCGGCAAACACCCCGGCAAAGATACACTTTTGCCGCGTACCGGTGGATACCCATTTCATGAACGTTGGAACACCTCGCGCACAGCATCAAGATACGCCATACCGGTCTCCGCGTCCGGCTCCAGATGACTCCCTTCCGTCCATTCATTCCACGAATTCAAGGTGATGATTCGATCGTTGGGCGCAAAGTTTTTGAGGGCAAAGCTCCTGGCGGACTGCAATGCTGCCTTGAAAGCCTCTGGCGTATTGTTCACGACGACCGATGTGTATGGATATTTGCCTAACCTGTAGTTATCTGTCTGGCAGGTGCGCGGTGTCGAGTCCCATCCAACGGTGACGTTGGGAAAATAGGGTCTTCCCAACGTCTTCGCGGCGGTTGCTCGATACGTCTCGTACTGATTGCGGATGTCACCGTATTCCGTAGTCAACGCATCTGCAAATTGGGTGTGATGAATCCAGACATACGAGGTCGCACTGTCAATCTGCAGAGCATCGAGCAGCTCCGGCAAATTGACGATCTCACTCTGGCCGGGCAGGAGCTTTACCCCCCACGTGATTGCATTCAGATGCAGGTTCGGAAACCCCAGCGCACATACCCTGCTCCTCATTTTTTTGAGGGCCTGCGCGGCTTCTGCGACACCTCCAAAACCCTGAATGAACCGGTACAGTTCATAGATGGAGAAATAGGGGCAACCGTTGACGAGCAGGTAGGATGGTTGTTGAAAAAGTTTCAACAAGCGGTCAACCATGGCTTCAAACGCCTCAGCTCCGATTGCTCCCGGGTACTGCAAAGTGGGCGCCCCCGCCATCTTGGCCGGGTGGATGTCGAACCAGTCATGGTTGGCCCACATTACCCCAAACTTCAGGTTCCTGTTGTTCGACGCGCGTAGATAGCCCTCGGTCAAGGCAGCCTCGAGGAAGGGCCCATCCGTGTACCAATACCAGTCGAAGATGAAAGCGTCGATGGAGCTGCGAGTAGCGGCAGCAATCTTTCTTTCAAAGACTTGAGGATCTGATTCGTCTTCATATCCCCAAAGCGGTCTTCGCGGCTGCCGGTGCCCTGGGAACCGGGGAGTCGCCGCTTTGACCAGATTCCACTCAGTCCACCCTGGACCGTGAGCCGCGACGTTGCGTTTGTCCACGTGATAGTTGCCAAAGTAATAGGCGGCAACCCGACAGCGGCCGTCCTTTTCGACTGCCGCCTGCCCTTCCAGTTGTCTGGTGAGTTGCGCGCTGACGGCAAGAGCACCAGCGCCGGCGAGAAAGTTTCGTCTGTTCACTGATGCCCCTTCAAGTTATTTATCGTTATCGCTGTTGAGGAACTATCTTGCGCCGGCGCGGGCTCACGTGTTTCTGGTTCTCGACGTTAGAATTGATACTTCAGCGACAGTTGCAGCGACCTGAGCCCGGAGGCCTGGTAATTAAGCACTCCCAGGGATGGGGAGCCCACCGAGCCGCCTCCTCCACCGAACTCTGGGTGGTTGAATACGTTGAACGCGTCGACCCTGAATTGGAGCAACTGTTCGCGGTACACAGAAAACGCTTTGAAGAGGGAAAGATTGGTCGGATAGAGACCGGGATCTCTCAGTGCACCGACATTGCGTGTTGTGCCATAGTGGCCGGGCGCGGGCTGGGCGAAGCATGCGGGGTTGAAGAGTTGGAACCTGGTCCTGGTGAATCCCCCCAGCGGGTTGCAGGTCTCGAGCGCGTACTCAGGATGTGCGTAGCTGGTGTCGGCGGTATTGTTCGCAGTGATGGCCACAGGTTGTCCGCTGGCCAGTTGCTGTAAGAACGAGAGCCGCCATCCGCCAATGGCCTCATTGGCCAACCAGTTGGCGCTGTTCGCAAAGCGTTTCCCCTGCCCCAATGGCAAGTCATAGATACCGCTGGCAATGAAATTGTTGGCACGGTCGAAAGAGGCGGGTGAGTACTGCAGCCTGGGATTGTAGTAATCCTGTACGTCGCTGTTATCTCCATCGACGATATCCATGGCTTTGGACCAGGTATAGCTCGCCAGGAACTGAAGGCCGGTTGCATAGCGCCGCTGCACCGAGACAGCAAGGGCATTGTAGTTCCCGGTGAGGACGTTGAGCTGGGTAGTGACCGGGCCGGCAAGCGGCTGCGGTTTCACGTCGAGAATTCCGGAGGTATTGCCGGGTGATAAGGCATAGGGTTGATTGCTGTCTGCGCGCGCCGACATATGGCGCAGTACATTGCCGATGTAGGCGATGGTGAACAGTGTGTTCTGGTCGAGGGAGCGCTCGATGTTCAGATTCCACTCCTGGGCGGACTGATCTTTGAGGGTTTTGGTAATCGTGTAGCCGGAATTGCCCGATGCCGTCGGGCCCATCAGGTTCTCGATCAGGACCGGGTTACCAATCGAGATCGTATGCGACTGGAGTACGAAGTTGGGTGCGTAGAGCAGGGAGAATTGCAGGTTGTTGTAGAGAATCGGAGCGTAGTAGATTCCGTAGCCTCCGCGAACGACCGTGTCTTTGAGCGGGCTCCAGGAGAAGCCCATACGTGGGCCCCAGTCGTTGTAGTTGGTGTTCCAGGTGTTGGGTATTGGCGTGTTCAGCGCCAGATTGTAGAGGGCGGACTTGCCGTTTTTGTCGTAGGGAGGATTATCGAAGTCGTAGCGAATGCCGAGGTTCAAGGTGAGGCGGGGCGTGATTTTCCAATCATCCTGTACATAGGCAGCGACCTGGGACTCGCGGAAATCGCCCAGCGAAGTGCCGACGGCTGCGGTTCCGCTCTGCGGATAGCCCAGCAGCAGGTCCGCGAACCCGTTGCCGATCGAGGTGGAACTGCGCTGACCTGCGACGTACTGCGAGGTAGCACTGCCATCGAAGGTGTAACCGCCGTTATTGAGGACAACCCAATTGCCGTCGAACTGGGTGCGCACGAATTGTCCGCCGAAGGCAATGCTGTGCTTGCCCAGCTGCCAGTCCAACTCATCCGCATATTGGTAGCGGTTTTGCAGACCCCCCTGGGGAGAATAGGGATCGCCAAGCCCGGTATATGCGTTGATGTTCACTTGCGGCGGCGTCCACTGCGCGGGCAGTGGGTTCACGTTGTTCAAGCCGTAGAATGCTGCGTAGTCTTTGACGCCTGTGCCCTGCTGGGTTCTGGCGACGTCTCCACGGTTAAAACCTATCTTCACGATGTTGACCAGGCGCTGGCTCAGCTCCCAGCTATCTTGTAGCGCCGCGTTAGTGCCGGTCACGTTGTAGAAGATTCCGAAAAGCCCGGGAGTGATGGTGTCGGTCCCGTTGCTGACGGACGCGTGCAGGAAGGTGGCAACTAATTGATTGTTGCCGGTGACGTTCCAATCTCCACGGGCGATGTATTGGTCTCCGTTGTTAATGCTGGGAAGATTGGTGACGTAATTGACGTTGTTGGCGCCCAGCGGGTGATTGGCGGCGGGATAATTTTTGAGCCACAGCTTGGCGAAATTGTCGATTCGCCCGGCAGGAATCTGGTTGTTGGGGAATGGACTCGTTGTGCCCGTCGTGGAATTGTAGGTCAATGGATCGTAGATGACGGTCGATACATTGTTGTTGGCAAAGTTGCCCTCCAGTTCATCGGAGGTCGGCACCCGGCTCTGATTTACTGATTCCGAGTGGCTCCGCAAACCGGTGTAATTGAAATAGGCAAAGAGCTTGTTCCTGAGGATGGGACCGCCCAGGCTGGCCCCAAAGTTGTTGTAGCGAAGCGGCGGTTTGGTGGCGGCATACCAGTTGGTGGCATTGAAGGCGTCGTTCTGCAGGTAGTCATACGCGGAACCATGGAAGGAGTTGGTGCCGCCCCGGGTGATGACATTGACGACCGCAGGCTGCCCAAACCGCGCCGGTGAGCCGTTCAGGGTGGTGGTGACGCCCTGCGCAGACTCTGTGTTGGCGACGATATTGGCAGTGGCCGTGAGCAGATTCACATTTTCCACTCCATCCTGCAGGAACTGGGTGTGCGCAATTCCCAGGCCGGAGATGTTCACGGCATTGGATTGCTGATTGTAGAAGCCTTCATCGCCAACTTCGGGTTCGTCGGTGCCGGGTTGGGAGGCGGGTCCCAGCACAGCGATGCTGAGCACGCTTAGCCCTGTGGTGTTGGGAAGCAGGGATAGTTGGGTAGAGGAGAAAGACTGAGAAACATCGGCGCTTTCGGTTTGCAATGCGACGGTTCCCGAAGCACCGGAGATGGTAACAGTTTCTGATGCTTTACCAACCGTGAGGGACAGGTTGGCGGTCACTCCGCTCAGCGTAAGTTCCACCGTTGTAGCAGACGCCTCAAAGCCGGATGCCGAAGCGGTAACGCTGTAGGTGCCCAAAGGCAGAGCGGGAAAGGAGTAAGCTCCGGTAGCGGACGAGGCTACGGAACGGCTGGCGCTGGTTGCCGTGTTACGGGCCACCACGTTGCTGTTGGCAATCGCGGCGCCTGTGGCGTCGGTAATAGCTTCCGGTGATGCTGGCCAGATTGGTTTGCGCATGCAGCCAGGCAAGCGGGGTAAAGACCAGCAGGATCGTCAGGGGGATCAGGGCAGACCATCGCAGTTGCGACCGGCGTCTAGCCGGTTGGACTGGTTTGCTCGAGCCAGATCGACGAGGTCTGGCTGAGGACATATTTACTGTTGCAAACAACATGGCGGAAGCCTCCTGAAGATGAACCACAGTCTTGTTTCAATGGGCAAACTTAATCTCGGCTGGAACCCTAACGGCAGGGTTGAATGCAGGTCAAGACGGATCTGCCGCTTGTCCTGTGATTTCAGTAAATGAAATTCAAACCCGCACAGATGAATTCGTAACTATATTATTTCGTACAGGTTATAGGATTCCCAAAAGAAATTCGGAATTCCCCGCTTGCAATCGTTGACATTGCATTTCATTCTATGAAATCGTCAACCGGTGACTCGAAGCCGGCCGGGACAACACAAACCGGAAGCAACTGCGCCCTATCAGATTGAATCTGTGGCCCGCGCTTGCCGGGTGATCGGGATTCTTCAGAACCACGGAAGTCTACCTTTGTTCGAGCTTGCGGAGATGGCCGGCTTAAGCCGGCCGACCGTATTCCGCCTGGTGGCCACGCTGCAGGCAAACGGCCTTGTGGTAAAGGGTGAAGATCGCAGATATCGGCTCGCGGACGGCATGTTGCCTGGCCACAAGTACAAGATCGGCTACATCGCAGAAACTGGTGAGAGTTCGTTTTACCGAGCGGTCACACGAGGATTGGTGGAGAGTGCGGCGAGAGCGGGTGTCGACCTTGTGGCCCTGGATAGCCATTACAGTCCGGAGGTTGCGTTGGCGAACGCTAAAAGGCTGCTGACGGAGAACATTGATCTGGCCATTGAGTTTCAAATATATGGCCAGGTTGCGTCGGTGATATCCGCACGGGGTAGCAGCCGCAAGGTGCCACTTATCGCGATCGAGATCCCACATCCCAATGCAATCTATTTTGGCGTTGACAATTGTCAGGCCGGGCTCACCGCCGGCCGATATCTGGCGCGGTGGGCGGAGCAGAATTGGAAGGGACAAGTCGACGAAATTCTGTTGATCGGTTCCTCTCGGGCGGGATCCTTGCCCGAAGCCAGGCTGACAGGCAGTCTTCTGGGCATCCATGAGGTCTTGCCCAATTCAACCAATGCGAAGGTATCGGTACTGGATGGAAACTGGCGGCGTCAGGTAAGCCGTGAAGCGGTTCGATTGCACCTCACGACGTCGACTGCAAGAAAGATCCTGGTAAGCAGCATCAACGATCCGAGCGCTATCGGGGCGCTAGAAGCGTTTGAGGATGCGGGGCGCCTTCAGCATTGCGCGATTGTTGGCCAGAACTGTTCTATCGAGGCTCGTCTCGAGATGCAGCGCCCGCACTCGCGTCTGCTGGGCTCGGTAGCCTATTTTCCAGAGCGGTATGGCGAACAGCTCGTTGCGCTTGCGCTCGACATTCTGACGCAGAGGACTTCCATTCCTCGCGCGGTTTTTATCAAGCATCAGTTGCTGACGCCGAGCAATGTAAAACAGCATTACGGTCGTGAACTGCGCGCCGGCAAACTATCTGAGAAGTACGGCAGTGTCTCTGAGTCTGTGATGGAGTAGACAGTTTCGTGCAGTTTCGTGGACATCTGCGGCGGGGGCGCCTCAGCCAATGAGCGTGTCCAATTCCGCAAAACTCGCAGTGCCCTCCATGGGACCTTTACGCGTCACGGCAATCGCACCACTGGCGCAGGCATAGCGCAGCGAGTGGTCGATCGCTTTGCCTTCTTCGCGGCACGCTGCGTACGTGGCGCAGAAGCAGTCGCCGGCGCCAGTGGGGTCGACCTCGCGGACCGCGAACGCCGGTACGTCCAGCCGGCACGACCGGTCGTAATAGGTGCAGCCGGCGCTGCCGTGCTTCACGACGATCTCTCGAATTCCGAGGGCGAGTAGCGGCTCGATGGCCTCGGCTTCCGTTTGGGCATCCACGAGCAGGGCCACCTCGTCGCCGCTCGGCAGGAACACGTCGGTCTGTTCGAGGATCGATCGCAGCGCTTCCCGCACGCCCGCGCTTCTGAGTATCTCCGGCCGAATGTTCGGGTCGAAAGAGATTACCCCACCTCGGCGCTTCACCATGCCGATCGCCTTGCGGACGGCTGCGGTGATTCCCGGAGAGAACAGTGATGAACCCATGACGTGAAACCACGTGCAATCGGCGAGCACCGACTCGGTGATCGACGACGCTGAGAGGCGGCCGGAAGCGCTATTGGCAATGTTGAAGATGAAGTGGCGCTCGCCCGTCTCAGTGTAGGTGACAAATGCGCTTCCAGTGACCGCGTCGGCGAGCAACGCGATGGCTCTCGTGTCGACACCGTCCCGGCGTAGTCGGTCGATGTTCAGCCAGCCGAAATCGTCGTCGCCTACGCAGCCGATGATCCCGGCCGGACGTCCGAGCCGGCCCACCTGGTCAATGAAGATGGCGGGAGCGCCACTCGGGAAAGGCCCCACCAGGGTGCCCGGCGCACGGAAGCTCTGGCCACGCTCGGTCGCCATGATCTCTACCAGGATCTCCCCGATTGTCATGATCCGGGCGATTCGACGGCTCCTTTCAGGGGCGACCCTTGGTCTGCAGGTCGATCGCAACCGCGCACAGAATAACGCATTTCCGAGTTGTCGAATTATTTGGCGATTTGGCGACAACTGAGGCCGGTGACCTCGTATTTCACTTTGAGCTGAGAAGGGCCAGCAGTCTCCACCTAACGTATTATCACGTTCCTTAATTTTCCAGATTGCATCGATTCAGTTTCAGTCGACCGAAACTGGCTCCGGGACGAGCGCCACATCTATGATGAGGAGGCAATCGCAAATCTGCTGGGGGCACATACACAATGCTTCGGAACACAGGGTCATTGAGAATCCTTGTTGTCGGCTGTGGAAACATGGGTGCATCGCATGCACGCGCATTTCGAAACATGCGCGGAGTGGAGATTGTCGGCTTGGTATCGCGGGGCGAAAGCAAACACCACCTCGCCACGAACCTCTCCCTCCAGGTGCCCCTGTTCGACGATGTGGGCATTGCGCTGGCCGGTCTCGCACCTGACGCGGTCTGCATCTCGACCTATCCAGATACACACGAAGCTTTCACGCTTGCCGCGATCGAAGCCGGGTGTCATGTCTTTGTGGAGAAGCCACTGGCCCCCGACACGGAAGGCGCCCGTCGCATGGTTGAGGCGGCACAGCGCGCGGGCAGGAAGCTCGTCGTCGGATATATTCTTCGCCACCATCCCACGTGGCAGAAGTTCATCGGCATCGCGCGAACGCTGGGCAGTCCGCTGGTTATGCGCATGAATCTTAACCAGCAGAGTTCCGCCGCGGAGTGGCAGGTGCACCGCGGCCTGCTGGCGTCCGCTTCGCCCATCGTCGACTGCGGCGTGCACTATGTGGACGTCATGTGCCAAATGGTCGCAGCCAGGCCGCTGCGAGTTTCTGCAATCGGAGCCTGCCTCGACCCAAGCCTCCCCGGCGGCCGGTGTAACTACGGCCAACTGCAGATCGTCTTCAGCGATGGCTCGGTGGGCTGGTACGAGGCCGGATGGGGACCGATGATGAGCGAGACCGCATTCTTCGTCAAAGACGTGATCGGGCCTCGCGGTGCGGTATCGATCCAGAGCATTCACTCCGACTCGAACGGCGCGTCGGCCAAGGTGGAAGACCACGTCCGCTCCAATGCCATTCGCGTGCATCATGCGGAGCTGACACCATCCGGTAGCTTTGTCCGCCCTGACGAATGGTTAACGCAAGCTGACGAGCCCGATCACGACGAGCTCTGCCGGCGCGAACAGGAGTTCTTCGTACGGGCCATTCGCGAGCAACTCGACCTGACCTCGCATCTGGAGGACAGTCTCGCGAGCCTGTCGATCGTGCTCGCCGCCGACCAAGCCATGCGAACCGGACAGCCGGTCGATCTCTCCGACTGTGAATTCACCCTTCATCCCACCGGCGCCTAGTCAGACTTGTCCGTGCGAGTCCCGCGCTCGGGTACTCGCGGCGCCCTAGGACATTTACTTACTTCAAATATTGCGGAACGTCTGTTTCAGCGAGAATATCAATAACGCATTGGCAGAGAGGAGACCTATGTCCCACCATTTCGATACCAAACTTGCGAAAGAGGATCCAAGCCTCAACGTGTGTGATTTTTATCTGTTTCAGGGCGCTCCCGGGACAACGGTGATGGCGATGACCGTCAATCCGGATGTTGTCCTCTCTTCACCGGATACCCTTCACACGGAGGGTTTGTATGCCTTCCGCCTGGACCTGACTGGCGACGCTCGCGAAGACGTTGTCTTCAAGTTCACGTTCAACGAACCGAGACATGGGAACGGGGACGAGCAAGTCCATGTTCAGAAGTTTCAGGTCCGTAGAGCCACCGGCGAGGCCATCGGAGGGGACCAGGGCGACCTCTTAATAGAAGGAGACACGGGCAAAGTCCACGACAAGTCTGGTATTCGCGCCTTCGTCGGAATCGCTCCCGAGCTGTTCGCCGCCGACGCTCTCGCCATGCGTGATCTTCAGAATGCCTTCTACAACGAACACAGGTATGACGGCGACGTGTTCCTGCGCCATCACGGGAACTTCTTCCACCATCGCAATATCACTGCGATTGTCCTCGAAGTCCCAAACCATCTGATCGGCAAGGGAACAGTTTATGCCTGGGCCACGGTGTCACTTTACGGCCATGCTCCCGAGATGCAGGTGTCACGTTGGGGCCTTCCGATGGTCACGCACCTCTTTCTCAACGATCCCGGCAATCAAGAGGTGAAAGAGACCTTCAACAAATCGGCGCCATCCGATGACCTCGCTTTATTCTCGGGATACATCGCAGACTATACCCAGAAGATGGTTACTTATGCAGGATCCGCCATGAACCCGGAAGAATACGGAAAGCAAATGGTCTCTCGACTATGCCCGGACACCTTGCCCTATGAATTAGGAACGGCAGCTGCATTTGATGTCGCGCGATTCAATGGGAGGCCACTGGGTGATGATGTTCAGGATGTGATGCTTACCCTGGCGACAAACAGGCCCATCGAGGACGGCGCTGCCCCTGATCGCAATCGGATCCGTACCGAGTTTCCCTATTTTGGTGAGCCCTACTCGAAGGAAGAACAGATGGATGTCGTACCATGGCATCCAAGAAAGCAGCCAATGACGCCTGCATGACCCAAAGGGGTATGTCGACGGCAACCATCATCGGCTCAGGACCCAACGGACTCTCAGCCGCAATTGTCCTTGCAGCAGCGGGCGTAAGGACGACCGTACTGGAACGTAATGGGCAGATTGGTGGTGGCTGTTCAACCGCCGAGGTTACACAGCCTGGTTTTCTTCACGACCTGGGCTCTTCGACATACCCCCTGGGCGCTGCAAGCCCTTTCTATGGTTCTCTTCCCTTCCCCATTCCCTGGATTCAACCGCACGCGGCATTCGCTCACCCATTGGATGACGGGACCGCGGTCGTGCTTGAACGCTCGATGGAAGAAACCGTCGACCAACTGGATGCATGTGACCGCAAAGCATACCGATCATTGATAGAACCCGTAGTTTCTAACTTCGATGCTTTGGTCGAAGAGATTCTCGGCCCCATCTTACATATCCCCGGAAGTCCGTTCGTGCTGGCGCGTTTTGGCCTATCCGCCCTGTTGCCGGCGCTGTCGTTAGCTCGTTCCCACTTTGCCGGAGAACGGGCTCGATCCCTCTTTGCCGGCGTCTCAACCCATTCCGTCCTCCCGTTAGAAACTACCGCTTCCGCTGCTGTCGGCTTGACGCTGATAGCCGCTGGACACACGAGAGGTTGGCCGATCCTGCGCGGCGGCGCGCAGTCTCTCACCGATGCCCTGGTCCGGCATTTAGAGGATCTCGGAGGCCGAGTGGAAACCGGTCATGAAGTGACCGAGCTACCTTTGTCCGGCCTGGTCCTCGCAGACATCACCCCGCGCCAACTGCTTCGCGTCGCCGGTTCCCATCTATCTGCTGACTATCGAAAGCAACTGGAGCGATTTCGGTATGGACCCGGTGCTTTCAAGATTGACTACGCACTGAATGCAGCGATTCCGTGGACCGCTCGCGAATGTCTGCGAGCCGCCACGGTACACATCGGAGGCTCTCTCGAAGAGATTGCTGAGGCGGAAAGGACCCTTTCCCCCAACAAACCATTCGTTCTGCTCGGCCAGCCATCGCTCTTCGACTCCAGTCGAGCTCCGTCTGGCCGACATACCGCCTGGGCCTACTGTCATGTTCCTAACGGCGGCAGCGAAGACTACACCGAATCGATTGAGCGCCAAATCGTACGCTTCGCTCCCGAGTTCCGCGATTGCATTCTGTCCCGTTCCGTCTCCACACCCAAAGATCTGGAGAGTTGGAATCCCAATCTAGTCGGAGGCGATATCCTGGGGGGAGCAATGAATGTCCGCCAGCTACTGTTTCGTCCGACACGGTCGTTGTATCGCACCTCGCGTTCGGGACTCTACCTTTGCGGAGCATCCACACCCCCAGGTGGCGGCGTTCATGGAATGTGTGGATTTCATGCAGCCAAGATGGCACTCCGGGATCTCAACATTTAATTCGATGTTTATGCGTCCATGCGTGTTCACGTGCCTGTTTCTGTTTCTGTGTCTGCCTGCTCACGGGCAGACTTCCTCTAAGCCGTCCTCCGCCCCTCTGCAAGAGACCGGCGAGGAGAAAGACCCAGTAGCCATCCTTGAAGTTGGCGCGGCACAAAGCTGGAATTTCAGCGGAGGCGCAGCGACGTTCGCGCCGAATCTTGCGGCCGAGGTTACACCTATAGAGAACTGGCTGGAGCTTGAGGTAGGTGTGTCACCTTTCTACACTCGTAACTCAACGGAATGGGATACGGACCTGCTCTTCAAGAAACCGTGGACGATATCGCGAAAGGCGGAGTTCATGCTGGGCGTCGGTCCCCAATGGGTTCACCTTAGGCAAAATGGGAAAGTGACCAATTCCTTCGCTGCGGAGGTGGCGGGGGACTTTATGTTCTGGCCAACCGGCAAACACCGCTTCGGCTGGTTCCTCGAACCGGCTTACGACTACAGCTTTGCGGGAGGTCACCAGCAATCCATAGGCATGAGTGGCGGTTTGCTGATTGGTATACCGTAATCGCACGGCGCATGGGTACTGGGGAAAGCAGGGCAATGGAACGGTGATTTCCTACAGCAGCAGCTATTCTTGAAGCAGTTGTGCGCTTGTTGAAACATCCCGAGGACATTGCGTGAAGAAAACCCTGCTGCCCATTGAAGCGGTTGCCGCCAAGCTGGACCTAACAGAAGACCTCTATGAAAAGCGCAGCCCGGTCAGTGCGAAGCTGAGTCTGGACCTGCTCAAAGACGCGCGATTCCGCCGCAGCGGAAAGCTGGTGCTGGTAACAGCAACGACTCCAACCGTCTCCGGTGAAGGCAAGACCGTTACCTCGATCGGGCTGGTGCAGGGTCTGGAGAAGATTGGTAAACGCGCGGTCCTTACCTCACGCGAGCCGTCGTTGGGCCCGGTGTTTGGCATGAAGGGTGGGGCGGCCGGCGGCGGGCGCTCGCAAGTCGAGCCTGCGGAGAAGATCAATCTTCACTTCCATGGTGATTTTCATGCGATCACCTCGGCGCACAATCTACTGGCGGCGCTCATAGATTCGCACATGTTCCATGGCAACCCACTTGACCTCGATCCCAATGGCATCACGTGGCCACGTACGCTGGACATGAACGATCGCGCGTTGCGCCACATCACCGTCAGCACAACGGGCGCGGACAAGAAGCAACGGGATGGCAGTAATCGTCCCAGCAGCTTCCTCATTACGGCGGCTTCGGAGATTATGGCCATCCTGGCGCTTGCGGCTGACCGCGAGGACCTGCGCGCCCGATTGGCGCGGATCGTGATCGGACAGGACCGCAAGGGTAATCCAGTGCGCGCAGCAGACCTGAACGCGACCGGGCCGATGATGGCGCTGTTGCAAGAAGCGTTGCTGCCTAACCTGGTGCAGACCACCGAAGGCGCGCCTGCAATGGTGCATTGCGGGCCGTTCGGAAACATCGCGCACGGCACCAGCTCCGTCGTCTCCCAGAAGATGGGGATGCAGATGGCGGACTACGTGGTCAACGAGGCTGGCTTTGGATCTGACCTGGGCTTTGAAAAGTACATGGACCTTGTAAGCCCTTTGTCGGGCATCAAGCCTTCCGTCGCAGTGTTGGTTACAACGGTTCAGAGCGTCAAGCAACAAGGAGAAGGCGAACTGAAGCGAGGGTCCACGAACCTCGAGAAACACATTGCCATTGTTCGCAGCTTTGGATTGCCGGTGGTGGTCGCGATCAATCGATTTCCGGACGATACTGAGGCGGAGCTTGACACTCTGCGCACGCTTTGCGAAGCACGCGGAGCGAATTTCGCACTTTCTGAGGCATACGCAAAGGGCGGAGAGGGAGCGGTGGCGCTGGCGAAGAAAGTCGTCGAGGTGATCGAGGCCAATCCCGTGGTCGAGCTGACGACCGCCTACGATTTTGGCGACCCGGTGCTCGGAAAGATCACCAAGGTGGCGCAGAAAGTCTACGGGGCGGACGCAATCGAGCTGAGCAAACGTGCGAAGGAAAACCTCGCCCGCTTCACGCGCTGGGGTTTCGGCGAACTGCCCATCTGCATCGCAAAGACACAGTACTCGCTCAGCGACGATCCCAAGCGCCTGGGCGCGCCGACAGGATGGACGCTCCACGTAACGGACATTGCACTTTCCGCAGGCGCTGGGTTTCTCGTCGTCATCTCGGGCGCAATGATGCTGATGCCAGGACTGCCGAAAGTGTCGCGCGCACTGGGAATCGACGTAGATGAGCGGGGTGAAATCACCGGGATGTCGTAAACGTTGGACCCGTGAAGAGCTGTGAGGCCCGCAGCAGGCTTGAAGGGGAGACCTGCGGAATCCCACATCTCGCGAAAAACGAGCGAGATATGGGGCACCCGGCGATGGTGACGGGGATAGAGCCCAAAAGCGCGTTATCTGTGGAACGCCAGAAGAGAGGCTGGTCATGTCTGCGTCTTATAGCGGCAGGTTCAGCGTAAAATTGTTTGCGCCGTATGGGAAAACATCTACTCTCTGCTGTCGATGGCTACGAGTCAAAGTCTTGCTCCCGGACTTGGTCTCACAGCAGTGATCAGGGGCGAAGATTCTCGGTTAGTCTGCAACGAGATTTCGATATGCGGAAGTTAGTGCTCCTGTTGTTGCTGGCGGGAATCGCGCTGCCGGCAGTCGCCGCCAGGAACATCACAGTGGAGCAGTTGGAGCAAGTGCTGGCTGCCGCCCATGGCAAGGCGGACGCGAAGGTGGCGCAGCAACTTTCCGGTTTGGAACTGACCGAACGGCTAAGCGCGGCCAGGCTTTCGCGCTGGGAAACAGATTTGCCGGGCCCCGAGTCCCGGCGGTCTCTGGTGTTGCTCGCCGATGTAGCGGCTTTTCTCGAGCCTCCTGCGGCGGAGATTCCTGCCAAACCCGCGCCGGATTTCGCGGCGCAGCGGCGGATGATCGCTCTCACCGTGGACTATGCAAGCAAGACCCTTCACCAGTTGCCTAACTTCTTTGCCACACGCGATACGGTCCGCTTCGAGGATACGCCGCAGGGGTTTCGAGCAGATACGTCCGAGATCCCATACCAGCCTTTGCACCCAGTGGGCAGGTCCACCGACACGGTGCTTTATCGCGACGGCAACGAGGTGGTGGATTCGAGAGCCGCGAAGGGCAATAAAAGTCAACCGGCAATACAAGGGTTGATCACGACGGGAGTGTTCGGACCTGTTCTGGCCACGGTGTTGGTGGATGCGGCGCAGGGAAAGCTGGCCTGGAGCCATTGGGAACAGGTCGCGGCCGGACCGCTTGCGGTCTTCCGCTTTGCGGTGCCGAGGGAAAAGTCGCACTACGAGGTAGAGTTCTGCTGTGTCACTGCCGATAACGGGAGCTATCGTGTTTTTCGGCAATTTTCCGGGTACCACGGAGAGATGGCCGTGGATCCTGCCACGGGAGCAATCCTTCGCCTGACTCTGGAGGCAGACCTGAAGCCGGCTGACAAAATTGTCAGGTCCGACATTCTGGTCGAATACGGTCCGGTGGAGATCGGCGGCAAGACCTATATCTGTCCGGTGAAGAGCGTCTCCATCTCGGATGCGCCGGCGCTGGGTTCCAATGCCTTCGAGTTGCAGCGCTACCGTGGTGGCGAGCTTCTGGAACACGACAGTCAAACTGCTCCGGTGCACCTGCGGGCAATGCTGAATGACGTTGTCTTTGAGCAATATCATTTGTTTCGCGCGAACGCGCGCGTGCTTGCGGGAAACAACGGAGCGCCGGTTGAAAATGCAGCTTCCGGCCTGGCGGAAGCAGGGCCCGCGCATAAAGAAAATGCAGGGCCGCCGGACGCCGCTCCGGTGGAGAACGCGGCTTCCGTCTCGCCAACTGAGAGCAGTCCCGCAGTTGCTCCGGCAGCTGCTGAGGCGGCACCCAATCCAGCGGAAAATCCAGCGCCCGCGGCCCCGGAAATCAGTGTGGCGGAAGCAGCAGAGTTGCCGGACACTCCCGCGACGGCGCGCCCTGCGTCGCCGGGCACTCCCCTGCGAGTAACAGCGCGGCTGGTGGACATTGGCGTGGTGGCTTATGACAAGAAGGGCCATCCTGTCACGAACCTGAAGCCGGAGGACTTTGAGATATTCGACAACGGGCGCAAGCAGGAGGTGCGATTTTTCAGCCGCGCCGGCGGTGCGCCGGCGGAAGACTCCGCCAAGGTCGCGGATCGGGTCCCAGATCGGAGCACGGTCTCCAATCGGCGCGCCGCCGCTGACACAAAGCCGGAGATCGGGGCCACGGAAAGCAACACCACAATCCTTTTAATCGATTCGAGCAACCTGGCGTGGGCAGACCTGACCCATGCTCGCGGGGAGATACTGCGGTTTCTGCAGGCGCTCCCGGCCAACGAGAGTGTGGGGCTCTACGTGGTGAAGGCGAATGGCTTGCAGGTCCTGGAGGAGGGGACGGCCGATCACGCCATGCTGGCGGCAAAGTTGAGCCAGTGGATGCCCAGCGCAAGAGAGCTGGCTCGGGCGCAGGAGGAGGAAACCCGCAACCGGCAACACTTCGATGAAGTTCTTCACCCGGAAGATCTGCAATACGTGAATGGAAACAGCGGCAGTTCACCGGATAAGGCCGAACCGGTTGACCCCAAACTGCGCGACTTCGGCAGCAATCCCGCTCAGGAAGCACTGTCGATCCTGGTCGTCGCGGCCCGGCATCTCGCCGCTATTCAGGGCCACAAGAACCTGGTGTGGGTCAGCAGCGACAACGTACTGGCGGACTGGACCGACAAGGCAGTGTCTGGCGACAAGGGCAGCAAGCACATTGAGGGCTTCGTGCTGCGCGCACAGGAGGCGATGAACGACGCCCACGTTAGCGTCTATCCCCTCGATGCCTCGCAGTTGGAGACCCAGGCCATCGATTCCAGTCTCAAAAACCGCAACATACAGTTGGCGCCAAGTGCCCCTGGCCCACCTCCTCCCCAGGGGGGTGGGGCGCCGGCCGGCCGCATTACCGCGGAGATGATTCAGGATCTTCACCCCATTCAGGCACCCATACAAGAGATGGCCCATGCCACCGGGGGACGTGCCATCCCTCGCGCCGGCGACATGGCAGCGGCACTCAACAGTGTGGTCGAGGATGGCCGGGCCACGTATCTGCTCAGCTTTTCGCCCGACCTGCCGGCAGACGATCAGTACCACTCTTTGACGGTAAAGCTCCCCGCACGGCGCGGAGTTACGCTACGCTACCGAACGGGCTACCAGTATGCCGGGGAACCGGCTACACTCAAGGACCGTTTGCGCCAGGCTATTTGGCAGTCGTTCGAAGTGACCGAGATCGCCGTGAGCGCGCAAGCGGTGCCCGTGTCCACGGGAACGAACCTCAAACTCAACATCGCAACCAACGACTTGGCGCTAAGGCAGCAGGGCGATCGTTGGATGGACAAGCTGGATATCTTTCTGGTCCAAAGAGACGATGATGGCCTTCATGCACGAGTTACGGGACAGACGCTGGGTCTGGCATTGAAGCCCGTAACATACCAGAGGGCCCTGGAGGAGGGGATCCCTTTCGACCAACTGGTTGCGAGAAAAGAGGATGCCGGGACGATCCGGATTGTGGTGGTGGATGAGAACTCGGGCCGGATGGGTTCGGCAACCGCGCCAGCCACAGTTCTCAAAGAATTGCACTAGCGTGTCACGGGCAGCCAAGTACCGAAAACCCGTTTCATGGGAATCGCGTTAACGCCCTCAATCTAATCTGATATGGTTCGTGCCAATGGCAGA
The DNA here is from genome assembly GCA_963826875.1 of uncultured Acidobacteriaceae bacterium. Lineage (GTDB taxonomy): Bacteria > Acidobacteriota > Terriglobia > Terriglobales > Acidobacteriaceae > PALSA-350. Next base: position 405,398 of record CAWGYP010000021.1, read on the forward strand.
GAACGAGTGGTATCGGCGAACCTCAGAGTGGTACCGGCGAACCTCGACCCGATGGATACACTATCGGTCGGTGTCGATAAAGCGCCTATGGGTGTTGCTAGCGGCGGTCTTCCTCTTGTTTTCAGTGGTCGGCTTCTACGTCGATCTAATGTACAAGGGAGTGTTGCCCTATGTCGTCGTGCTTCAAATCGCGCTTTACGTCGGGCTGAACGCTTCGTTGTGGGTCCTGGTGCTGTCGCGGCTGTCGATGCCGTTTCTACTCGGCCTGGCAGTGCTCCAGTTTTTCAATACTCGGATCAACACCAGCCTCGCAAACTGGTTGACGCGCAGCTTCGATCTGAAGCCGGTGCCTTCGGAAGTGGGAATCCATTTCGCCGCAACCGCGACGATGTCGGCGATCATTCTCTCCTACGTCTTTTTCGTTGTGTATATCCGGCGCGAGGGCAGAGAGTCGTTCCGCATGCGCAACGAACTGGAACTGGCACACGGGATTCAAAAGACGCTAGTGCCTCCGGTGGGATTGCGAACGTCGCACTTCGAGATTTACGGCATTTCGCACCCCAGTGAAAAGGTGGGCGGCGATCTGGTGGATGCGATTCACCTGCCGGGCGGAGATGCCATTGCCTATGTTGCCGACATCGCTGGACATGGACTCCCTGCCGGCATCCTGATGGGAATGCTGAAGACAGCGACGCGCACGGCCCTGCTGGATGCGGAGGGACGCGAGCCGCATCGGACTCTGCCGGTTTTGCTGGATCGGCTGAACAGGGTGCTTCCGGAGGTGAAAGAGCCGCACATGTATGCGACGTTTACCGGCTTCCGGCTAGGAGCGGACGGCAGCGTGTTCTATACGCTGGCGGCAAGCCCACCGATTCTGCAGTGGCATGCGAGAGGGCGGACCTTGTCGCACACGGAGGAGGGCCAGTTCCCTCTCGGGCTGCTGCCGGTTCCGAGCTTTGACGGACAGAGGCTGGAAGTTGCGCCGGGCGATCTGCTCGTGGTTGCGACGGACGGGATTCTGGAAGTGTGCAACAAACCCCAGGAAGAATTTGGTGTGGAACGGCTGAAGCAAGTGATCGCGGCGAACGCCAAGGACCCTTTACCGGAGCTGGCGGCAAGGATTCTAGCGGCGGCACGTGGGTTTGGAAACCAGTTAGACGATCAAACAATCCTCATCGTGCGTTGTTTGTGATTTGGGAATGAAGTACTCGCCGTCAACGATTGAGGCCGTCATCGGCTTTTTGCAGCCTGATTGAAAGACTAGGTCGTCTCAACTCCGGAGTCCCCAGATGACGCTCAATTTTCTTGCTGAGCGCTGTACGTCCCTGAAAGTCTGGTTTCCATTAAGTTCCCCAGCGCGTACTGCTCTTCGCGACTAATGCGCAGCTGCCGCGCGCATCAGAAAGGAAATGTCGCCCACCTTATAGAGCACTTTTCCGGGCGAGTCGGGCAAGGGCTGGACTTTCCCCGCACGCACGGCATCGAAAGCGGCGACTAGTTTTGGAAGTAGCGTGGGTGATGCGACGGGAATATTGTGAGCGCCCATGACCACCTTAACCTGAGGCGCGAGCGCGGCCAAGCGACGAACGGAAACGGCATAGGCATCGAGATCGGTTTCTGGCCTGAAGAGCCAGATGGGCGCGGGATAGTAGGTGTCACCGGTAAAAAGCAGACCGTTGGTGCGATCGAGCAAAGAGAGGCTGTCAGGCGTGTGGCCGGGGGTTGCGATGACTTCCAGTGTGCGATCGCCCAGATCGAAGCGGTCGCCGTCATGAGTGTAAGCCGTGATCTTCCAGGGCCGGGTTGTGTAGGCTTTCGAGTCAAATCCCTTTGGCAGCCCACCACAAATCTGGCCGGACGTGATTTCTGACTGCGCATCCAACCGAGAACCCCGCGCATTCTGCCGCGTAAAGTCTGTATCCATTCCGAAGATTCTGGAGAATTCCCAATTGTCCCCGACATGATCGTTATGAGTGTGCGAGTTCAACAAGATGATCGGCAGCTTGGTCAGCTGGACGATAACCTTCTTGAGGTCGCTGATTCCCATGCCGGTGTCGAACAACAGAGCCCGCTTCTCGCCGACGATCAGGTAGCTGATGGTCTCCTCGGCCTGGTGCGGTTCGTAGATGGCGAAAACGCCCTGGGCAGGCTCATAGACTTCGAACCATGGGTCGCTGATCGAGACTCGTTCGAGAGTTTTATATTCCGGTCGCGGCAACGCGCGGCACCAGTCCGGGATTGGAGCCTGAGCGAGCAGAGCTGGCGACAGCAATACAGATAGCGTAAGAATGAACGCATTTCTATGCATGGGCGATCTCCGGCCTGACCATCAGCTTGAGACGGCGCGTGGAAGGAAAAGCAGTTGCAACAAACAGAAGCGTGACAGGAACCTTACAACTCAAATGAGGCCGTCGTAGTTGCATTGCACACTCCCCTCAAAACAGGGAGTATATAGCCCTTACTTGTGTCCCAGTTTGGTTCTAGTGGCCGTATAACGGGAAAACCGGCGAAGTGAAGCCATCGACATCCCTCATCGTCGCCACATGCAAGAGCACTGGCAACTCTCTTCAATCCTAACAGCGCCCAGCGAAGCACTTCCGGCTCATCCAAATCCCGTAGCCCTACCACATCGACCGCGCCAGCGGCTTCCTTCAAACGGCCCTATCGTTTGTAGACAGTAATCGTGCCATCCCGGTGCCGAGTGTCCATGTGTTCATTCGCCTTGATCCGGCTTTTAAGGTAGAAGATTGGTACGTACGATCAGGCGGGAGACGTTCTCTTTTGTCTATGATTCGTTCAACATGAGGAACCGGACACATGAATAAAGCGGATGGTCAGGACACGGCAGACCGCCTCTCCGCAATTGTCGCGAGTTCCCTGGACACTCAGGTGAAAACGCAAGATCTGGCGCGCCAAGCGTATCAAAGCCGCACGCAGTTCCACAGGTTATTCCGAGCGGTGGTCGAAGAAAGTCCGGCAGCCATGCGACGACGGCTACTGTTGGAAAGAGCAGCATATCAAATGGGGCATACCGGAATGTCGGTCACGGACGTTGCCCTGGACGCCAACTACGGTTCGTTGGAAGCCTTTACTCGCGCTTTCCGAAGAGCTTTTCGGACTTCTCCCAGCATCTACCGGCGCTTGCGTGATCCGCACTTTCATTTGCCGGCGTCCAACAAAATTCACTTTTTTGCCCCTGGTTCGTCGACAAAAGGAGGAAAAGACATGGATTTATTCGATCGTTTTGCAGGCAACGACTCCTGGCACACACGGCGTCTGCTGGAATACGCGGGTACTTTGACAGAGGAACAATTGGATCGGCCGCTGCCCACGGTCGTAGAGCTGCTACCTTGGCGAGAGTCGAATAAGACTCTAAGGCAGCTGTTAGAAAACATTATCTTCACTAAGGAAGTCTGGACCGCGGCGTTGTCCGGAACCGATATGGATATGAACGGCCCTCCCAAATCGCAGCGCTCCCCGCAAGCGCTGCTGCAAAGGCTCGAAAAGACGGATGCTGAACTGCATCGTATTCTCGGTGACATCCGAAACCGCTCCGGCTGGGATGATACGTTCGTCGACGCGCTGTGCGAACCCGCTGAGGCCTTCACCTACGGCGGCGTCTTCGCTCACATCATGACATTCAACGCGCATCGCCGATTGATGGCCTTGGACGCTTTGCGCCAACTCGGTGTCCAAATCGAAGGTTTCGGCGATCCCATGGAGTATGAGGAAAGTGTGGCACCCTGGAACCAGCGGATAGCTCTCAAAATGCCATGAGAGAACACCCCCGGCTGATTCCGAAGTTCCGAGGTTAACGAACTCTTCAGAGATTGGAGCCCCGTGGCCGCCGATCTTGATGTGGAGCGACGATGAGAACGGAATTGCTGAGATTCAACGGCGCTGTCGTGCGGGATCCCACCATCGATGTGTGGATGAAAGAGCGTGCAGGTCAATTGGGAGCCATCGCGCATGAGTGGTTTGAGGTAATGCGAACATGCGGGGACGAAGTCCGGGAACTTTTGCATGACGGCTGTCCGGTAGCATGTTTGGGAGATGCGCCCTTCGGCTACGTCAATGTATTCACTTCCCATGTAAACGTGGGGTTCTTTCACGGCGCAGCGCTGCCGGATCCGGCCCACTTGTTACAAGGTATCGGCAAGTTCATGCGCCATGTGAAGTTGAGACCGGGAACAGCCACGAACGCCGTAGCGCTAAGCAAGCTCATCGATGCGGCATACTCGGATATAAAGGCGCGCGTTGAACACGGCTAGCTGAAGGAAACGCCTTGGAAGGGCGTCGCAGGTCTTAGCCACAAGATTAGTAACGATAGGTCGGCCAGTGTCCAGGAATTTCTATCTGGCCTCAACGCTCGTTCAGCGGTTGGGCGGGGGCTTCGTGGGAGACTCACCGTTGACCGCCGGAGAGACTGTTGTATCCGGTACAACGGCAAATCCCGGAAGCATGCGAGCTTCCGACCCGAACTTGTGGTAGTCCGTGTACACAATATCGTTCAATAGCGTCTCGTACGGGGCATAGATATCAAAGGTCTGACCCCAGATGGTCAGAGTGGTCACGGTTCTCACTCGCATAATCACAACGCTGCGGTGCGGGCAGATATATTTTCTTCCGCCGATCTCGACCGGCCCATATTCGACCATCATGGCCGATCCCTTTGCAGGCTGTACCGGATTCAGATTCGGCTCACGAATCCATCCCAGTTCGGCCTCCATCGTCAGTCGAAGAATCGCTCCGGTTCCAGGATCAATCGCCAATTCTCCGAGGTATCTGGGCGACGTCAGAAAAGTCCTCCCACCCACAAGGCAGCAGTACGTAACGTCGTAATGAGGGTTCTCGGCGCGAACGATGTAGTGAAAGACTGCCTCCCTTCCTCGTTCGCCCTGTACCCAACGGCTCCAGATCAGTACGCTATTGCCGCGCGAGGCATCTACGAGTACGGAGCCAAGAATCGGACTGAAAACACCGATGAAATTGAGGTCCCTTTTCCTGGCGCTCGGGCTACCCTTCTTCTTCACTGCATCCTGTTCCTCATGGCCGTTCCGATAGCGGAGAGTTGCTTTCTCGGTCCCCGCCTCGCGCAACGACTGATCGGCCGGCGCGGTCTTCCAGGTATCTGATTTTTGGGGCGACGATTGCTCATACTCGGTCGTGGTGCGTATCGCGAAAAAATCCGGCAGTTTAGGAGTCACTTCCTTCAGATACTTCACGGTTCGTGCAATCATCTGGCGCTGCGTTTCGAGATCGGGTGCTGGGTCGGAGAGAATCTCTGCTGCGGGAGGGTCCAGGAAAGCAGACTCATCGGCCATAGCTACCAGTGCCGCGATCGACTTCTTGCCGCGCAGACGATTCTTCCAGAGTGAGAGAAGGCTACTGTTGAGACGTTCGCTCAGCTCCAGACCCGCCAGTCGCTTTGCCAACTCGCCGTCTGGCTCATCGTTGGCTGTGTCCAGGATCTGCTCCAGTTCGTGAACACTGACACTCCTGGCAGGGAAGCGAGGCTGATCGTAGAAAACCGGCTGATCGTAATAGCCGGTGTTCGTGCGTGCAGATAATCCAGGCGCTCCGATTTGTACCTTGAGGTCGTGAAATTCGTCCGGCTGAGCTGCATTCGGCGGGTCAAAGGACATCGTATAAAACACGCGCGCGTCCTCAACGCAATGTTCGATAGAGCGCGAGATGTCTGACAATTCGTCCAGAACAAGGCCACCGCTCTGAATTGCCAATACCGGAAGCGCAAAATGTGAGTACGGATCCAAGCGCGACTCTTCCAACTCCGACGGCATGCGAACCCCCGCCAGATAATCCTGGTACGTGCTTTTGAAGTCGAGAGCCAGTGGTTCGGTCCGCGCTGTGACCTCGGAGATGACCATCCGCGCCTCACGTATGCGCGTGGAAAGCTCCACCAGCGAGGAAAAAGCAGTGTCCTTGTGTGGCTCTCGCCCGCGAACTGACGGCCAACCGAAGCCCATCCACAGCAAAAGCTTTCGGCCAGGGTCGCCCCTTCGCTCGACGGCGATGGAGTAAACCGCTCGCAAGGATCGATCCCACCGTGCGTACTTCTCTGATTCCGCTGTCATGAACGGATCACGACTTCGCGGAGTCGCCCAGACCGTGCGGGGTGAACCGTGGTGAGCAACATCCTCCCCCAGGGCGTTGCCGTCGGTCGTGGGTGTTGCCGTGGCGTAGAGTCCGGAGGTTGTGAACCAGTAGATAGATGTGGGTTGACCGAGATGTCCGCCATTCTGCCGCAGAAACTTTATCGATTCGTTCTTCACGAGTTCCAGCTGCGCGGGCGAAAGGTTGACCTCATCGAGAACCAGCACCACTTCGGTAAGCCGCTCATTTTCATCGGTCGGTTGGTTCGATGCTGCGAAGGAAACGATCTTCTGCGGCACGCCGTTGTCCATCAGCTTGAAATCCTTCGCAGCTAGGCCCGAAAATGGCTTGCCCTCGCTGTCTGTTGCGGCGACATCGAGATGGATCAGGCCCTCCGGAGGTGCGTTCGCCTGCATCTTGACAGGCTCAGAAGACACCGTGGCCTCGACTGGAACTTGCGAAGTTTCAAGTTGACCATCAGCATAGGGCACACGAACGAAGGCCAAAAGGCAAAGGAGGAAACCCAGCAGAATGGCTCGCTCCGTTCTCAAAACCTCACCTCGCTCGGATTGGCCCCAAGTGACCAACGATCCAGAATACTTGCAATCAAGGAGATCGAGTTGTGGAGGATCGCCATTGAACCGAACACGCCTAGCCGCCCTCTGGGTGCCTTGGAAGTTGGCTTCGGTAAATTCGCCGTTCAGCCCGGGTTAGGAGAAGACAACTATGCCTTTCCCCACGACACCCAGAATTGCTGCTACAGGTATGTGCTGTCCGATGCTGACCCACTTATCTCCGCGACACGGGAGATCGGTGTCCGCATAGCGCTCGGAGCAGGTCGCGGAGATGTGTTGCGACTCTTTCTAGAAGAAGGAACGAAGTTGTCGCTCTCTGGGGCAGTGACCGGAGTGATTGCGGCGCTTCTCGCAACCCGCCTGCTTCGCAGCTTGCTCTTCGGCGTGGAAGCCACGGATGTGCCGATCTACTCCGGTGTCATGGATCTGCTCTTGCTCGTGGCATTAGCAGCATCTCTCATTCCGGCAGCTCGCGCAGCGTCTTTCGATCCCGTAGAGGCGCTACGATCTAAATAGAGCGTTTCGTGGTGCTCACTGCTGCGGCTTGGGGAACTCCTCGATGTGCTGTTCGCCTTTCCGGCCGAAGTAGATCACCCTTTTGCCGGTCAGGAACGCCCAATAGCCGATCACGCCGGCCGCGGTCGACCGCTTCACAAACTCGGGGTACCGCACCGTGTCTGCCTGGGCGCCGCGAATGGCCGCCACCAAGTCGGCTCTGTTAAAGTCCTCCGCCATTGGACCAGGGTCCAGGATCATGGACTCCATGTGTGTAGTTCCATCCCCCAGGTAGTGGGTCTTTTGTTTTGCCGCGAAGTCCACGAGGTACGATTCCACTCCGACTTCGAGAAGCCCGTTGACTACTTGCGGGAAGGTCATCTTGCCCTGCTGTGTTGCTATGGCCAGTTCGTGAATTACCTGCTTGCTCATTTCTTCTCCTTTACTCCGTTGGTAGTGTCTGCAGGCCGTGCGCCTGCACCAGCTTCTTCATCGTGGCAATTAGCGCTGCGCGCTCTCCGGTTGAGAGCGGATGAAAGAACTCCTCGTCGTTCTGGTCGGCCAGGGCCGCCAGTCGCGGAATCAGCCGGCGCCCTGCTGCCGTGAGCGCAATCGACTGGAACCGGCGGTCATCGCCACGCTCCCGGCGGGTAATCAGCTTCTTGCTTACGAGCCGATCTACAAGTTTTGACACGCCGCCGCGTGTCATCCCAATCCGCTCCGCGAGAACACTCGGCGAGGTCTCCTCGTCGTCGAACATCTCCCGCATCACCACCCATTCGGCCACGGTCACTCCGCTGGCTAGCATCCTGAGGGCAAAAGCGTGCGAGACGTGACTGGAGACGAAGCGGAGCCAGAATCCTACGTGTTTTTTCAGATCGCTGACGGTCAGGTTGGGTGCTTTGGAGTCTCCCATGGAAATTAGATTACACGGAAACAGTTTCCACGTAAACTATATTTCGGAAAGGCCCCGGTCCCCGATTCGCTGATCCCTACTATCTCGCTTGGTACGCGAACGCTGATAGGCGGACCATACATCGATGGTGCGGTTCGCGTGATGCTTGCAGCAGCGTCTGTTGTTTGAAACGCGATGACTCGCTACCGGGTCGCCTCTGTTCCAGAAAGCGGACGCCGCATCGGTGCTTCGAGAGGAAAATTTCCTTCCACCAACTACAGTATATAGCGCACCAGGGAGCTTGCGGGAAGCCCCGGATCATGCCGCATCATCGTCACCTGAAGCAAAGAACCTACGGAAATGGGAGGTGCGATGACAGGACATGCGGTAGTGATTGCAGGAGGAGGTCCGACAGGGCTGATGCTAGCGGGCGAGTTGGCCTTGGCGGGCGTCGACGTCGCCATTGTCGAGCGGCGCGAAAGTCAGGATCTTGACGGCTTGCGCGCAGGCGGGCTGCACATACGTACCATCGAGGTGCTCGATCAGCGGGGAATCGCCGATCGCTTCGTTTCGCAAGGACAGATGATTCGCTGCGCGCCGTTCGTGGGTACCACTCTCGACACCAGCGACCTCCTAACTCGCCACAACTATTTTCTCGCGCTCTGGCAGACCCGTACCGAGCGCATCCTCGCCGACTGGGTCGGTGAGTTGGATGTGCCGATCTATCGCGGACGTGAGGTGACGGGTTTCACACAGAACGACATCGGCGTCGAGATCGAGCTATCCGACGACCGGTCGATGCGAGCAGAGTATCTCGTCGGGTGCGACGGAGGTCGCAGCCTGATCCGCAAGAAAGCAGGTATCGACTTCCCAGGGTGGGATCCGTCAACCAGCTACTTGATCGCCGAGGTCGAGACAGCCCAAGAGCCAAAGTGGGGCATGCACCGTAATGAAAAGGGCATCAACGCTGTCGCCAAACTCGACGACGGCAAGCGCGCTCGCGTCGTGTTGACGGAACAACACGTCGGCCAGAGCGGTGAGCCGACCTTACACGACGTCCGTGATGCGCTCATCACCGTCTATGGGACGGATTATGATCTTCGCAGCGCCACCTATATCTCCCGGTTTACGGATATGACCCGGCAAGCAGCTGGCTATCGAGCGGGACGGGTGCTCCTGGCCGGCGACGCGGCGCACGTGCATTCCCCAAAAGGTGGACAGGGGCTCAACATCGGTGTCCAGGATGCAGTAAATCTAGGCTGGAAGCTAGGCCAGGTGGTCCTTGGGAAATCGCCTGAGAGTCTCCTGGATACCTACCATGCCGAGCGGCACCCAGTCGGTGCCCGCGCGTTGCGCAACACCATGGCGCTCACCGCGCTGGACTGCTGTGACGATCGTATTGAGGCCTTGCGCGAGATGATATCCGAGCTGCTGCAAAAGGACGAGACTCGCAAGCAATACGTCGCGATGGCGTCTGGTTTGGACATCCACTACGACATCGGTAAGGGACACCCGCTGCTCGGGCGCCGCATGCCTGACCTCGACCTGGTCGCTAGCGAAGGTCCGCTGCGGGTCTTCACTTTGCTGCACGATGCCCGCCCGGTGGTGCTCAACCTCAGTGAGCCAAGCGGCATCGACATCGCACCGTGGGCAAGCCGGGTCAAGTTGATGGACGCCAAGTACGAGGGTGCCTTTGAGCTTCCGGCATTAGGGGAGGTCACTCTTCCGACGGCCGTCTTGATTCGCCCCGACGGGCACGTAGCTTGGGTGGGAGACGAGACCCAGCAGGGGCTCGGCGATGCTTTGACCACTTGGGTCGGACTGCCGCGGTAATGGAGCGCACTGGCTCCAAGATCATTCTGTTAGGAGTATTAGAAGAGATGTTCCAGCCGATGAAGCCTCGTCGTCAGAGAGATGACTGACGACGGTCGAGTCGAAGTTCCGGCACACTAAGGAACAAGCACGAAATTCTGGATGGCGATCTTTGAGCCTGCAAGAGCGCGGTCGGATGATGGTTTGATGACCACAGTAATTTCATCAAAGCGTCTGCCGTGGGCCTTTGCAGGCATTTGGAAGCGCAGCGATTCAGGGACGGGCGGACGGTTAAGCGCAATGTGTTGAAGTTGACTTGAAGGTATCGCAATACTTCCCAGCAAGAGCGAGGAGCCGGGTTTACCAGATGTGTCCCTGAGCAGCAGCTCGATTCGGATCGTACCCGGGCGGTCGTCCCCATTGAGAAGGTCGATGCGCATGGCGCGGCAGCAGTCGCCGGAAATTGGATTGAGCAGCGTTTGATGAGCTTCCATCGCAAGCTCACGATAATCAGTCGAGCGTACGTTGGCTTTGATGGGATCGCCCTGCTGGATACGGGCATCTGGGGCGGGGCGAGTGTCCGGCTGTTTGAAGTACCAGTAAACCCCATCGAACGGAATGATGACGGGCTTTGAAAGAGCATTGGAGAAGCTGGTTTTATCGGAAGCAGTAGGCGGCTCGATGCGCGGGTGAGGCTTTGCAGGTAGCGTGAGGATAACACCCGAATAGTGAGAGCCCATGGCGGATTTTGTAGCAGGCCTGACGCGGGGTGCGCGGACCGCGAGAAGGGAAGCCAGCGAGCCGAGGCCGTACGCCTTTTGCAGGTAAGGGGTGAGTGCCGTCGAGATGAGGAAAAAGACCGCGGCGGTCTGCAGCAGCGAAAAGCGCGAAAACTTGCGGCGGCTTTTTGCCATACCTTGCACGAACGGATGACGCACCAGGAACAACAGCAAGCCCGCGGAAATGAGCGCGGTCGCGGACCAGGGATGGCCAGTGACGAGAGACGCCAGCCCTACCTGCATAGTGACAACCGTGATGCAGTAAGGCAGCAGGGCTCTCCATAAAGGAGGTGTGGAAGGCGGTTGGAAGAGAACGCGGCCAATGGGCGCTACGGGTTCATCGGCCTGCGGCAGTGTGCTCCATAGATTGAGGAATGTGATGGCATTGGCAAAGGCCCAGGGGACGATGCACGAGATCCAGAGAGAACGTTCGGCAGTGAGCGTGGTGATAAGTGGCAGCCACACGACGACGGCCCAGATGTGAACCGTAAGCGTGCCAACGGAGGGCTCAACATATTCGCGTATCAGTCGCCAGATAGACCAAACGGTGACGACGTGAATGCAGACCGCGATCGTAAGGTCGAATGCTGCCCGGAGTAATAGCTGCTGGAAACTGAGCGTTGGCCTCGACGGAGGCAGAATGAGAATGGAAGCAATGATGCCGGTCGTGAGTATGCTGCCGAACATTGGCAGTACAAGGGGAGAAGAAATCTGTTGGGAACGGGCAAACATCTGGCTCACCGCCTGTTACGACTGGACGAATTCATCTTCTCGCAAGTGAAAGGAAGAGACAGCGTACTTTTTTGAACAAGTAGGGGTTCTAAATGAGCTTCTGCTCATTTGCTGAAGAGAGGAGCCGAAATAGCGATTAATAGAACACAAAGGAGCATCGGCGAGAGGTCAATCGTAGAATCACAATTGCTCAAATGAGCGCTGAGACATCGCTTCATTTCGTTGTCCTTTCCCAGCCCGAACCATGATAGCATACTACATAGTAGACGTCTCACTACGTTCAAAGGTTCCGACCTTTGCAAGCGGGGCGGAGCGCGTTATGGTCCGAAGAGGTCGAGAAACTGGGAAGACTAAGTCCTTGCCTGATACGCACCGAACGATAAGGTGCACTTCCTTGAGGTAAGAGCGTGCGCTCCAGGGCAATTTCGTCTGGTCTTGCTGATTCTCTAAGAAATGCAAAAAGAAAATGAGCGATTTTGCGTCCCTGTCCGTCTAATGCTGTGAATTCATAGGAAGATTGCGACGCGGGGCGAAGCTTAAGTCAACACCGGATTTTACCGAGGATATAAATTAATGGTGTTGCATTAACAGGAGCACGGTTGGATGCAAGTACCTCTTGTTGAGCCTGGCACTGAACCCACGCCCACCCTGGAGCCAACCAGAGAGCAGCAAGGTTGGTGGCACAAGAAACGTTGGCTAGCGCTTATCGCCGCAATCGTGTTGTGCACCCTGGCCACATTCCTGTGGCTGACTGGACACAACAAGGCGCCGGTCTCTGGCAGCCCGATATCCTCTTCCCCCGCTGACGTCAATGGCGAGTTGCGCCTGAAAGGTACGACCCAAGCGGTCCGCACGCGCTCTATACAAGCCCCACTTCTTGCTGGAGAAAAGGAGGGCACCCTTACGATCACTAACCTACGAGCCGCGGGATCCAGCGTAAAGCAGGGAGACATTCTGGTTGAGTTTGATCGCCAGGCTCAACTACGCGATTTCCTGGATAAACAAGCGCAAAATAGCAAACTGGCTGACGACGTATTGCAGGAAGTAGCCAAAGAAGGCGCCGCTCGGGCCAAGGATGAGACCGAAATCAAGGTAGCCGAAGGCGATCTAGCCAAGGCGGAACTGGAGATGCAAAAGGTCGAGTTGCTGTCGCGGATCGATACCGAAAAAGCCCGCGAGACCTTGGAGGAAGCCAAAGCGACGCTGGATCAACTGAAAGAAACATTCAGTCTGAAGCGGAAGACGGCGCAGGCCTCTATTCGCATCCTCGAAATTCAACGGGATCGTGCCCGCGAAACCATGTTGCATGCCCAGGCAAACGCGGCCCTCATGCAGGTTCATTCCCCCATCAGCGGGGTCGTTGTGCTCAACACCATCTGGAAGCAGGGAAATATCGGAGAAGTGCAGGAAGGTGATCAAGTGCGGCCAGGCGTGCCTTTCATGCAGGTCGTCGACCCTTCCGAGATGGAGGTGCAGGTTCCGGTCAATCAGCAGGATGTACTGGCGCTTCACGAAGGGCAAAAAGCGCGCGTACATCTTGATGCCTACCCCGACCTTGTTTGTCCTGCACAACTGGAAGTAATCGACCCTATGGGAAAGCCCGGTGACTTTTCTCAAAAGGTGCGCACCTTTTCGGCTACCTGGTCCATTATGTGTACCGATCCGAGGTTGTTGCCCGGCCTTTCGGCGGCGGTAGACACGGTGCCCGCGGGCGCCCCCACCATTGCCGAGAATGCGCGATGACGGATCGATTCCAGAACGTGCTTAAGCAGCGCAAGGCCGTGATCGTGGCCGCAGTCCTGTTCTTAGGCAGTGCCGGCATCTTTGGCTTGGTGCGCCTCTCCAATCGTTCCTCAACTATTCCAGCCTTTGAGGTGAAACGAGAAGAGTTCGTCGATAGCGTTCAGTTTCGAGGCGAAGTGAAGGCGATGAAGTCGTTGTCGGTTTCCGCTCCGGCCGAAGCGGGGGAACTGCAAATCCTCAAGATCGCCAACAGTGGCGTCGAGCTGAAGAAGGGCGACTTGATCGTCGAGTTCGACAAATCGAAGACCGAGCAGGATATGGCCCAGGATGGATCAGCCCTCAAATCGGCCCAGGCAGCGATCGACCAGGTGCGGGCGCAATCGCGTCTCACCGAAGAAGAAGACATGACTGCCGTTACCAAGGCTCAATACGATGTGGATGTGGCAAAGCTGGACGCCAGCAAGCAGGAGATCGTATCCAAAATCGAGGGAGCCGAAGCAAACCTGAAAGTGGCAAACGCCCAGCAAAAGCTGTTGGAAGTAGAAGCAAAGTTGAAGTCAGATCGCGCCGTCATCCGCGCAAACGTCGACAGCAAATTAGACGCGAGCAAAAAAGCGGCATATGACCTCGCGCGTGCGCAGCGCTCCCTGGCAACCATGACATTGGTCGCTCCTTCCAGCGGGCTGGTCAATCTGGTATCGGTTTGGCACGTGGGTAATATGGCGCCGTTCAAGCCGGGGGAACGAGTCTGGGCGGGGGCGCCGATCGCCGAACTGCCAGATGTTTCTACTTTGCGAGTCTCGGCGCGAGTGGACGAAGCGGACCGTGGCCGTCTTGCGGCCCACCAATCCGCGACTGTTCAACTGGATGCGATTCCTGAGCAGCAGTTTAGCGGCAAGCTGGAACAGATCGGGACCATCGCCACCATGGATTTCTCCGCAGGCTGGCCCATACCCAGAGATTTCAATCTCCAGATCGCGCTTGATCAGAAGGATCCGCGCCTTAAGCCCGGTATGACGGCGCAGATCACCGTAATCGTTGACCGCATTCCGAATGCGATTGCGATCCCGGTGCAAGCCTCTTTTCAGAGATCTGGTCAGACGGTGGCTTATGTCGTCGATGGATCAAAATATCGCGAACAACCGATCGAGATTGGCCGCAGAAGCCGCGATCGCATCCTTGTCTCCAGGGGTTTACGCCCCGGGGATCGCGTAGCCCTGCAGGATCCTTTAGCCAAAGATTCTTCGGTAAAGGAGTGAGAAGGCACGCATGAAGCTAAGGCCTCTTACGCACTGGTCGGCCCTCGCGGCAGCTCTTGCCGTCGTCATCCTGATTGGATTTGAATTGAGCCGCTCCCGCCTGGCGATCGCAAGCGATGGCATTCCCCTGGCCCATGTTAAGCGCGGCGACCTCGACCTGAAAGTTCATGCTGACGGCGAACTGAATGCCACCCATACGATGATGCTCACCGCACCAGCCGTTGGCGGAGGCGCGCTCGAGATCACTCGACTGCTGGTTGGCCGTTTGCCGGTAAAGAAGGGCGACGTGGTGATCGAGTTCGATCCCAGCGAACAGCGCTACAAGCTGGAGCAGAGCCGCTCGGAGTTGCTGCAGGCCGAGCAGGAAATCACCAAGGCAAAGGCAGATGCTGCAGTGCTTAAGGCCCAGGATAAAGTGGCGCTGCTCAAGGCCCGCTACGACGTCAGAAAAGCGGAACTTGATGTGCAGAAGAAAGAAATCGTAAGCGCCATCGACGCGGCAAAAAACGACGCCGCCCTGAAGCAGGCAAAACAGCTGCTGGCCGAGCTCGAGAGGGACATTGAGTCGCACGACAAGTCGGGGCAAGCCTCGGTTTATTTGGCGCAGGAGAAATACAACAAATCAAAACTGGAGATGGATCAAGCGCAGCAAAATATCGACAAAATGAGTGTCACCGCGCCGATGGATGGACTGATTTCCATTCAAAAAAACATGGATGCCACGGGTGGTTTCTTTTTTACCGGCATGTCGGTGCCGGACTACCATGCAGGGGACCAGGCCCAAGCGGGAAGCGCCATTGCCCAGGTAGTCGATCCAACAGAACTGGAACTGAAGGCGAAGATTGGCGAGCGTAACCGCAGCAACGTCAAGCAGGGTCAATCTGTAGAGGCGGTGTTCGATGCATTGCCTGGTCGCACGTATCACGGCAAGGTCAAGCAAGTCGGCGGAATGTCAACCCGTGAATTTTTCGACGATGACGCTGGTGCTGGCGGCACCTTCGATGTCACGATGCAGCTTTCCGATGCGGATGCTCGCCTGCACTCCGGGATGACTGCGCGGCTCTTGTTTCTTGGTGACACCAGAAAAAATGTGTTCTATGTCCCTCGTCAGGCGCTGTTCCTCAAGGATGGCAAGCACATCGTTTACGTGAAACGCGGCAAGGATTACGAGCAGAAAGAAATCGAGATCAAGGATGAAACGGAGAGTCGCGCTGTTATCGAAGGGTTGAGCGACGGCACATCGGTTGCCATGATCGATCCGACGCTTCCACGAAAACAGCGAAGCGCGGGCACCTCCTCAACGCCCGGTGGAGGAACACCTTAGATGTTAAAGACACAGGGAAGCGCCTCGCCTTTCTTTGATTTCGGCTACCAGCAATGGGTTCGGGATATCCAGCTCGGCATACAGAACCTCATGCTCCACGGCCTTCGTTCACTGTTGACCATGCTGGGCATGATCTTCGGAGTGGCGGCCGTGGTTGCCATGCTGTCCATTGGTGCCGGCGCCAGGCAGAAAGTGATGGCACTCATCGAACAGATGGGTGTGCGCAATCTCATCGTGGAGGCCAAGGAAACCACTGAGTGGCAGGCGCACCAAAAGATGCGCAAGATTTCTCCCGGACTGACTCTTGAGGACTATCGCGTCATACTTGATGACGTTGACGGCATTCAGGCATCGACGCCCCGCAAGCGCGTGACCCCGTCCAAGACCATCCCAAAATCGCAGCAGGATGTGCCCGCCGTCTTCGGAGTGGAGCCGCAGTACCAGCAAATTGCAGGCCTTCACCTCTTGAGTGGTAAGTTCTTCGATCGTCAGGACGAAGATCGTGGCGCTTCTGTCTGCGTATTGGGCATTGCCGCCAAGTTCAATCTGTTTGGAGCGGCCGATCCCATCGGTCAATACGTAAAGGTGAATGAGCAATGGTTCCGCGTGGTCGGCGTCGTGAGTCCGCAACTCAGCGCGCAGACCGAGGTCGCGGGAGTGCCCACCGAAGACCCCAACAACGTCATCTATATCCCATTCCAGGCTTCCATCCTTCGCCTGGAAGACAGCTACAGCGAAGTGCGGGATGACATTGATGGTATCTATCTCAACCTGCGAGAGAGCGTCGACATGACGGCAGCGGCACAAGTGGTCAGCGCCGTTCTTAATTCCTCTCATCATGGAGCTAGCGACTTTAGTGTCATTGTCCCGGCCGAACTTCTCGCCGAGCAGCAACGCACGGAGCGTCTGTTCAATGCCGTCATGGTCGCGATCGCGTCCATCTCTCTGTTCGTTGGCGGTATCGGAATCATGAACATTATGCTGGCCAGTATCCTTGAGCGCACACGAGAGATTGGTCTTCGCCGCGCGGTGGGTGCACAGCAATCGGACATCATTCGACAATTTGTTGTCGAAGCAACCACTATCTCGTTCACTGGCGGAACGGTGGGTATCGTCTTTGGCTTCATCTTGTCTCGTATGATCGCCTGGCTGGCTGGATGGTCGACCATCGTAACCGCAAGTTCGATCGCACTTGCTTTTCTCGTTTCTATCAGTGTAGGGCTGGTTTTCGGGATTTATCCTGCGATGAAGGCGGCCCGCCTCGATCCGGTAGACGCAATCCGCTATGAATAAAGTTCAATTACGAAGAGCACACCTTATTGAGTAGATTTCGATAATATTCCGGAGCGACACGATGGGCCTTCCCCGTATTGCAATGTCTTGTTTGCTAATGTCGGTCGCCATCTTCCCGGCAGAGGCACAGTCACCTGAAAGCTATTCGGCCCTGCTGACGTCGCGGGTCAAATCCGGCAAACTGTCTCCTCCAGCACACGTGCAAGACTACGTGATCGATGGCAAGCTTCATCTTCGTCTTCAGGACGCGGTGCGCCTGGCACTTGAAAATAACAGCAATATTCGCATCCAGGAAACGCAGGTGGAAGCGGAGAAGTTTTCCCTGCTCGGCGCCTATGCGCCGTTTGATCCCTTGATCCAAAGCGGCGCGAATGTCAATCGAGTGTCGTATTCAGGTTATACGCAACTGCAAGGGGTGGGAAACACCAGCGCTCCTGTGAATACGCTTAGCCAGACTGTGCAGGCCAGTTATACGCAGACGTTCATGACCGGAACGAACATATTCGCCGGTTTGTCCAGCAATCGAACTTCCACCAACAGCGACTTTTACTTTCTCAATCCTTACGTCAGCTCAACGGTGACCCTGCAATTTACTCAACCTCTCCTGCGCAATGCCGGACGCTTTGCCAATACTGCTCCTCTCATCATCGCTCGACGGACTCTTCAGCAATCGCGTGCCAGTTTTGAGGCGCAGGTGAACGACGCTATCCTGCAGGTCGTCACCCAATACTGGACGGTTGTCCAGGCACGCGGAAGCTTCGATGTCGAGCGCAGGTCTCTTGACCTGGCTGAAAGTAGCTATCAACATGACAAGCGTGCTTTGGAACTCGGCGCGTTGCCACCGCTCGATATCTATCGCTCCCAATCTGAGGTGGCTGCTCGTCGGCTACAGGCCATCCAAAGCGAATATGTTCTTAAGCAGGCGCAGGAGGCGTTTCGTTTTACCATCGGTGTGGATCAGGATCCAACGTTGGCCTCGCTGGAGCTGGACCTCGTCGAGAA
Source organism: uncultured Acidobacteriaceae bacterium (assembly GCA_963826875.1). Lineage (GTDB taxonomy): Bacteria > Acidobacteriota > Terriglobia > Terriglobales > Acidobacteriaceae > PALSA-350. Next base: position 423,421 of record CAWGYP010000021.1, read on the forward strand.
GCCGGAGCCCGAGGGAGAGATCGAGAATGTCGATCCTGTGGAGGTCCTGAGAAAGGCGCTCAGTGCTCGCCCGGAGATTGCCGCGGCTAACGATGCTATCGCGAATGATGAAACCAGCATTCGACTCGCCCACAACGCCCTGAAGCCTGACCTGTCGCTCACCGGCTTCTATCAGACCAACGGCATTGGGGGAAATCAGTACGACCTGAACACAGGGCAATTGATCAGTCCGGGTGGTTTGGGAACATCGTTCAGCCAGATGTTTGGTTTTGGCTTCCCGGGCTACGGGGGCACGCTCACTCTGAACCTTCCGATCCGGAATCGAGCCGCAAAGGCGAATCTAGGTACTGCGCTGGTAGCGCGGCGCCATGATCTATACACCTCTCAAATGACCAGGGAACAGATAGTTCAACAGGTCAAAGATTCTGTTCATCTATTGGAAGAGGCGAAGCTCACCCTTGCCGCGGGCAAAACATCGTTGGAGCTTGCCCGGAAATCGCTTGCTGCTGATCAACGGAAATACGAACTTGGTGCTGAGACGAATTTCTTCGTCCTGGATTCTCAAACCAAGCTCGCGCAATCGGAGCTCGATCTGTTGCAAACGCAGATTAACTATCAGATCGCACGCGCCACTGTCGATCGCGCGACCGGCAGCTTGCTCGAACCTTATCATGTGCAGATCGCAGAGCTATCGCGCTAGCGTGCAAAATAAGCGCTTTTGCAGTGGACTTCCACTTGCCTCCGGTGTGAAACTTCTCGGCATCAGAGGTTTGCGTCGATTCGATGGGGTCGCCGCATGGGGCACTCACCAGGAACGAAGAGACTTGTGATAAGGAGCGAACTCTATGGAGCCTCGTCGCTTTTTCCTCTCCCGCCTAGCCGGTCTACCACTCCTCGCGATGGCCGCGGCGGACAGGGTGCGGGCGCAAGTACAAGGTCAAACCCACAAACCGCTCAAGATTATGATGAAGAGCGCCTGGGGCTCGGACGACCCGACCAAGGCGGCCTTTCCGTTTTCGCACGGACTCGCCCTCTCCGAGGCGGGCCACGAGGTGCAGATCTTTCTTCTTGGAGAAGCCGTTGTTCTCATGCGCAAAGTTGTGGCCGAAGCCGTCACGCCCGTGGGTTGGCCGAAGGTGTCCGAGACATTGGACAAACTCACCGCCAGGCACATTCCTATTTACGCCTGCGGCGCCTGCTCCCGGGCTCGTGGCGTAACCGAGGTCGATCTCAGCAACTATGGAGCCAAGTACGGAAATCCCACAATCTTTGTTTCTCTCGTGGAATGGGCCGACAAGGTGATTACAGAATAGTGGCAAGATCAAACGCGATCCCTACGGGGCCAGAGTAGACAAAGGTTGCATCACTGTCTAGGAACTGTCCCCGGCGGGAGAGGATCGAGCCTGACGGAGGCCCTTAGATTCACTAGGGGACACTGACAACAACGACCGCAAACGGAGCCATCTTCACGTGGGCTCCTTCCGCCTTGGATGCGCGAGCTGCGCCCTCGCCGCTAGCCTCATCCACGATGAGAAGATTTCCGTTCTGCGCATCTTTGGGCAAGGTGACATCGATAGCCCGGTTGCGCTTGTTGAGCAGAAGCAGCTTCTTGCCCGATGGGGTAACAAAACCCTCGGCATCGATGTCGCTATGGCCTGAGAGCGTGGTTTCGACTAGCTGGTCTCCAGGATGGAAGTTATCTTTAATCAGGCTGAGTACCCAAAAACGAGCGTTGGGCTTCCCGTTCTTCCAGTCAATCATGCTCACGCTGGGAAACTGCGACGGATAGCCGACCAGCTGCGATTCCCCAATCACGTCAATGCCCAGCTTCGCCAACTCTATATATAGGTAGGCATAGAGAGAACCCGCAGCATTCCAATAAAGCTTCGGGATGGTGTCGGGATGCGCCTTGCTTTCCGCGATCTCCGATTCGTCAGAAGCAAGAATCACTCCCAACTCATCTGTATCCGTCTTCGTCTGAGGAGAGAGGCGCTGGCGGATCACCTCGATGTAGCGCGTGGTCGCCAAAAACCTGTCTGCCTGATCGAAGAAGGTGTATTGCCAGTTGTTGAGGTCCTGGTCTGGTGAGGGGCTGGCATAAAAATGGTAGGAGACGTAGTCGAGCGGAATTCCTGGTTTGTGGTTGGCGGGATTGAGGAAATACTCAAAATAGCGAGCATCATCCGAAGGCATCGCCAGCGCCAGGCCCATGAACTTTGTCTCCGGACTCACCTCGTGAATGGCCTTCACGATCGCATCGTAGCGAGCAGTGTATTGCTCCGGAGTCATCTTGTGCTCAAACTCCACCTCGTTGAGAACTTCCCAGACTGGAAAGCTGTAGTGATAACCGGAAGTGTGCTGTTTACCGTTCTCGTCGGTGAAGCCGCCCTTGGTGTACCAGCTCACCAGGCGCGCGTAGTAGTCGCCCAGATCCTTGCCGGACGGATCTTTCAACTCGGTGCCCTGGGTGTAATCCCAATAGACCTGGTTGGGTTCGGCCGGGTAGGTGACCGGCTTATCCGTCTTGAAAAGCCAGGCGGGAATGGTGCTGAAGTTCATGACCGTACTGTGACCCTCGGTGGCCGCGAGAAAGTCTTTGGTCATGGGGTCGATGAGGGAAAAGTCCCAGGAGGTTTTCTCGCTGGTCGGTGGTTCGAGCTCCGCTACACCAAGCCGGGGATAGGGTAGCCATGGAACATACCGCACGTAGTCCGCACCGAGCTGCTTGACCGCCTGGTAGGCACCGTCATGAATGGGAGATCCGGGACGCAACATCGGGTTCACTACGACCTGCAAGGTGGGCGTAGATTTCGACACGATAACGGTCTTGTTCCAATCGACGGTGACCTCATTGGGCTCGGCTTTCGTTTGCGCGCAGAGGAGCGAGGCGGAGAAAAGCATTCCGGTAGCAACAAGGCAACGATTCGTCATAGGCAGGGGGGTGGCACCAAACCGCACCCATGATACCGAATCGTGGCAATAGAGCAACAGTTTCAAATAGAAATTTATACAGCACTTTTCCTATTGACAGTGCCACCTTACGAATTCGATAGTTTGAGCCGAATGCATATCAACTCAGAACATGTAAAACTGGCCACGGCCGCGCTGGCAGCGGCTCTTTTCGCCACACCTGTTCTTGCCGCGGCACCGCCGCTCAAGCCTGTTCATCTCACTTGCGACTCCCTCGATCGGCCGCTGGGCATCGATTCCCCCCAGCCGCTGCTCTCCTGGCAGCTGCAGGATGCGGGATTTGGAGCGCGGCAGACGGCCTACAGGATCGAAGTTGCTTCCACGCCCACCCTGCTCGCCGGGGACAAGCCGGATGTATGGGACAGCGGGCGGATCGCTTCTGATAAATCGTTCGGCGTGGTATATGGCGGTCCAGAATTAGGCGCATCGAAAAGGTACTACTGGCGGGTCGAGGTTTGGGACAAGGACGGAAAGCCCTACCCGGCAAGCGACGTGAGCTGGTGGGAAACGGGATTACTGAAGGAGAAATGGACGGCCGAGTGGATCGGCTATGAAGATCCGGAGCATCGGGCGGTGCGGAAATCCGGCGCTATTTGGATCACGAATGTTGGTGCCCCCAAGGACAATGCTCCCAAAGCCGACGCCGATACGGAGCACGATTTTCGCTTTAAATTCCAGCTTGCCGGTTCGGTCAAACATGCGGACTTGTTCGTTACCGGCGAAGACTCCGCCGCGGCGTGGGTAAACGGGAAGCAGGTGCTGGCAACAGTGCCCCTTCCGCCGTGGAAGCAGGCGCCTTGGAAGACCTACCTGAGCCATGACATTACCTCCGACCTGCAAACGGGCGAAAACACGCTGGCCGTGAAGGTCACTTTATACGGGACACCGTCGGCAAACGGGATGGAAACGTCCGACGTCGTGCACACCCCAATGAATGCCTGCCTCTATGTCGAGATGGCGGATGGTTCCACGATGGTGTTTGCCAGCGGCAAAGAATGGAAAGCCGCTCTGAATGCGGCGCCCGGTTGGCAGGAACCAAAGTACGACGATTCCGGCTGGCAGAATGCAATCGCCTACGTACCCCCGCAGACGCCGACGAGCAGCGATGCTATGGGCAATCCCTGGCAGACCGGACCGGTGAAGTTGCTTCGCCACAGCTTCGCAATCGACAAGCCGGTAACGTCGGCGCGCCTTTACGTGACGGCGCTCGGAGCGTACCGGATGCAGATCAACGGTACGCGTGTTGGCGATCAGGTGCTGTCACCCGGCTGGGATGATTTCCGCAGCCACGTTCCCTACCAGGCCTACGATGTCACCCCGCAAGTGAAGACGGGGCAAAATGCGATTGGAGCATGGCTTGCGCCGGGGTGGTACACCACTCCTTTGATGTGGTTCCGTCAAGGTTACAACTACGGCGACACTCCTCCGGCGTTAAAAGCGCAGGTGCGCCTGGAGCATGCGGACGGCTCGGTAGAGTGGATCTCAACCGATGCTTCGTGGAGAGCGGATATCTCTCCTATCTCGCAGGCGGAGATCTACGACGGAGAAAGCTACGACGCGCGCAAGGAACAGGCTGGTTGGGACACGGCCGGTTTTTCCGATGGGGGATGGAAGCAAGCCGAGCTGATCAAACCGCTAGAACCGGAGATTGTGGCGCAATCGTTTCAGCCTATTCGGGCTCACGAGATACTCACTGCCGCGGCCATCAGCAGCCCGAAGCCCGGGGTCTATATTTATGATTTCCGCCAGAATATGGCGGGAGTACCGCGGATTAAGGTGCGGGGCGCGGCAGGGGACGACATTCAGTTGCGCTTCGCGGAAGTGCTGAATCCTGACGGCACCATGTATGTTGACAACCTGCGGACGGCGAAAGCTACCGACCATTTCATCCTTTCCGGCAAGGCCGAACAGGAGTTTCAACCCGACTTCACGTTTCATGGGTTTCGATACGTCGAAGTGACGGGCCTCAAATATAAGCCTGACTTGAATACCGTCAAGGCCGTTGCCCTCTACACCGATGCACCTTTTGCCGTAAAGCTTCAGTCCGGCAGCCCGATGATCAACCAGTTGTGGAGCAATATCCTTTGGGGACAGCGCTCCAACTTTGTTGGCGTCCCCACGGATTGCCCACAGCGTGATGAGCGCCTGGGCTGGACCGCAGACGCGCAGGTTTTCTGGCGAACTGCCTCTTACAACATGAGCCTGACCCAGTTCTCCAAGAAGTTTGCCCAGGATATACGGGGAACGCAGGTGGGCACGCCGATGTATGGCATCTTTGCTCCGGGTACCGACACGCCAAATCCCGGCTTTGGCGCCGGGTGGAGCGATGCGGGGGTCATCATTCCCTGGACGGCGTGGGTGCAATCGGGAGACACCCGCGTGATCGAGCAGAACTGGGACGCGATGCAGAAGTATCTCAACGCGATCCAGGAAGCTAATCCTGGTTACTTATGGAAGACCGGCTATGGGATACCGTTTGGCGATTGGCTCTCTCCTGAAGGTCCTACTCTCGAGCCTTTGGTGGCGACTGCTTATTGGGCCTACGACGTGACCCTGATGCGCCAGATGGCGCACGCCCTGGGCAAGACGGAAGAGGAAACAAAGTACGCCGACCTGTTCAGCAAGATCAAGACCGCCTTCGGCGCAGCATTTATTCATCCCGACGGATTCATCGCGGGGGCTGACAATGGTCCGTCTCCCTTTGGACAGATCAACAATCCGGAAGCCAAGGCCGCTGGCGGGGACACCCAAACCTCGTATGTGCTGGCTCTGAATATGAACCTGGTGCCGGATGCATTGCGCGCGGCAGCAGCCGACCGGCTGATTGCCAAGATCCAGGCCAACCATGGGCAGCTGGCAACGGGCTTTTTGGGTACACCGTACCTGCTGGCGGTGTTAGTCGATACCGGACATAGCGACGTTGCCTACCGGCTGCTGCTCAATACCCAGTACCCGTCCTGGGGGTACCTGGTGGAGCATGGCGCCACGACGATGTGGGAACGTTGGAACGGCGATCAGATGCGCGGGGATCCGAGCATGAATTCGTATAACCACTATGCCTATGGCGCAGTGGCCGACTGGATCTACCGTTATGCGGCTGGCGTCGATGTACTTCCCGCAGATGCGGGGTTCCACACCATCTATCTGCATCCTACCTTTGATTCCCGCCTGGGAAACCTGGACTTTCGTTACCAGTCGACTTACGGAGAGATACGATCATCCTGGTCAATGAAAGGGACGGGGCTCTGGTGGACGGTGACCGTTCCCCCGAACACAACCGCCCACTTACAACTGAACGCCAGTCAGCGGGATAAGTTCACACTCGACGGCGAGGCTTTGTCCAGCAGCAAGAAGCTTCATCCGCTAAGTAGCGCCGCTGGAGGTCCCGGTTATGAACTGGCGGCTGGTACTTATTCGTTCCAGATGACCGCGCGATAGTTTCGTGAGTGGGTCCCCCTCTGCTCCCGCCGGGACGACGTGTGCGCGTTTTTGATTGGGGCTAAGCGATCAGGAATGGCCTGGTCCGACCCTGCCGGGTAATTGACACAAGCAAGTTTACGGTGGAAAATGTTACCCTATTGCAATTCTTCAGCCCCCAGCACTCGGAATGAGTCGAGTCGCCTGAAGATTTCATCCAAAGGTTTTGTGGACAGGGGAAGATATGGCACACGACATGGAAGGGTCGGTTTGGAAGGCGCTTGATCATTTAAAGATCGAGTTGCCTTCTTGGGGGTTTGCGAATACCGGGACCCGTTTCGGTAAATTCACCCAACCTGCAGCGGCAACCAACCTGGCAGAAAAGTTTAGCGATGCAGGCATGGTCAACCAGTTGACCGGAGCATGTCCGACAGTTGCCCTGCACGTGCTCTGGGACCTGCCGAATGGACTCAAAGATGTCCCCCAGGTCAAGGAGCTCTCCAGTAAATGCGGCGTGGCCGCAGGGTCCATCAATCCCAATTTCTTTCAGGAACAGGAATACAAATTCGGCGCTGTGGGTAATCCTGATCCGGCGATTCGCAAGAAGGCGCTCAATCATATGCTCGATTGCGTAGCCATCGCCGACCAGCTCAATTCGCGAGACGTGGCTCCATGGTTTCCTGATGGCTCCAGCTATCCGGGTACGCAAAACATGCGGCATCGAATCGCCTGGTTTGAAGAGACGCTCAAGAAAACTCATGATGCGCTCAGCCCGGCGCAGAGGTTATTGGTCGAATACAAACCATTCGAGCCGTTTTTCTATCACACGGATGTTGCCGATTGGGGTATGGCGCTGCTTCTGGCGAAGGCTGCCGGCCCGCAGGCCTTTGTGTTGGTCGATACAGGACATCACTACCAGGCGCAGAACATTGAGCAGATCGTCGCATGGCTGCTCCGCGCCAAGATGCTGGGCGGGTTCCATTTCAATGACCGGCGCTATGCCGACGATGATCTAACCCTGGGATCGATTGATCCCTACCAGGTGTTCCGCATCTTCCATGAGATTCGTAACTACGAGTGGGAGACAGGGGCTACGGTCGATGTGGCTTACATGATTGATCAGAGTCACAATATGAAAGGCAAGATGGAAGCGATGGTGCAGACGGTATGCACCGCACAGGAGATTTACGCCAAGGCTGCACTGGTCGATCATGCCCGGTTATCTGTTCTGCAAGAGCAATGCAAGCTGGTGGAAGCCGAAGAGTGTTTTCGCTCGGTTTTCTGGCAGGATGTGCGGCCCATCATTAAGGATTGGCGGCGATCGAAGGGGTTGGTAGAAGATCCTCTGCTGGCGCTGCGCGAGAGCGGCTATATCGAAGAAATTACCCGGGAACGCGCTTCCGCCAATCAGGCCGCGGTCTCCACGTATGCGTAGCAGGCGAGAAGGAAACGTTTTCGAAAACATTTCCAAGAAAGAGCATCCACACAGAGATCCTCCACTGCGCTACGCTCCGGTCGGGATGACAAAGGAGAGGGCCGCCTTTCCCGGTAGTTAAGTGAGTGGGTGGCCCAGGTCTCGATTTTGAGACCTGGGTTTCCTCGGCAACCGGGTGCCAACCGGAACACCCACTTTCGGGCCGCGCCATTTTCAACTTCTTTAGCGTACTTTCAGATAGTTTCCGTAGCCTACGACCACCGTTGAACCGATCAAGAGAAACAGGCCCAAGGCTACCAGCGCTTTGGTCCGCCGGCTGGTTCCTTTCCATTCCTTGAGCGCAATCCCCCACAGTGTGGCGAAAATGATGATGCTGGCCATGTGGAGTGTCCAACTGGAGAAGTCGTATTTGCCCATCTTGGTTTGTCCCATGGAATAGAAGAAGAACTGGAAATACCAGATGACTCCGGCCAGAGCGGCGAGGATGTAATTCTTCACCAGGGTTTGGCCGGAGAGGCGAAGATTTTCTTCCTCAGGCGTTTCACCCGCAGCACCCATGGGGTTGATGCCCGGCGCTCCGGCAAATTGGGCGAAGGAACGGTTCTTCACGATTAGAAAGAGTGACCATAAGAAATTGGTGAGGAACCCACCCCAGAGAACGACGACCAGAACGGGAAGGTTCTGCCACAGATCGAGCCGATGCTGCGCCAGCAGCTGGACGCGCGCAATCTCGGCGATGGGCTTGCCGGCCGCAAGGCCATACGCGAAACAGGAGCTCATGATACCGGCGAAGATGGCGACGGCCAGGCCTTTGGCAAAGGAAAAATCGCGCTCCCCGGCTTCCGCGCGGTCCTGGCTCGATATTTCGTGTTCCTTGGAATAGCCGGCGAGACCGCTGACGGCAATCGCCAGCATGCACACTCCGACCCCGGCGAGGATTACCTGTCCGGAAGTCTCGTGCAGGATGGAGGACATCTGGCCGCTGAAGATGGGCGGCATCAGGGTGCCGAAGGCGGTACAAAAACCGAGCGCGATCGCGTATCCGAGAGCGATGCCAAGATAACGAATCGACAAGCCGAAGGTGAGTCCGCCGACCCCCCACAGTACCCCCCAGACACAGGCATAGGTGATACTGGCAGACGGGGCGGCATGAAGAATGGGGAAAAGATGCGGGACCAGCAACAAGGCCAGGACCATGGGCGCGATGATCCAGGCGGCAAGGCCCTGAATGATCCAGTAAATTTCCCACGACCAGCGCCTGATTTCGCGAAATGGAATGAAATTGCTGGCAGAAGCGAGGCCGCCAATCCAGTGATAAAGCACGCCGATAAACGGATTGGGACCCACATAGCCCTCGGGTCACTATCGTACTGTAAGCGAGTACATGGCGCGGAATAATTCTTCTATTGAACTAGCTTCTGGATGCCTGACAAAAAGCCCGCCTGGGGGCTAGTATTAGGGCGCCCGGAAACATTTACCCTATTGGTTTAGGAGAAAAAGTATGTCTTTGAAGTATCTTGCGGATCTCTGGGATGAAAGCGTTGCCCGCACGCTCGATCCTCCGGCTCTTTTGCGCTATCGCTCGAATTTGCTCGGGTCGGACCTACGCATCACCAACTTCGGCGGCGGCAATACCAGCTCGAAGCTCGAGGGGACGGATCCGCTCGACGGCCAAAAGAAGACGGTGCTGTGGGTGAAAGGCAGCGGGGGGGACCTGGGCAGCATCAAGGTCGAGGGCTTTGCCACTTTGTATCTCGACAAAGTGCTTGCCCTGGCAAAGATTTATCGCGGCGTCGAACTGGAAGACGAGATGGTGGGGTTGTATCCGCTGTGTACGTTCGGTAACAATCCTGTAGCTGCCTCGATCGATACACCGTTGCATGCATTTCTCCCCTTCCCTCACGTGGATCATCTTCATCCCGACTGGGGGATTGCTCTCGCCGCCTCAGCGAATGGCAAAGAAAAGATGGATGACTTCAATCAGCAGTTCCAGCACAAGCTGGTATGGATTCCCTGGCAGCGGCCCGGCTTTGAACTGGCGATGATGCTGGATCATGCGGTGAAGGAAGTGCCGGGGTGCGATGGAGTGGTGCTTGGCGGCCATGGCCTGTTTACCTGGGGCAATACGCAGCGCGAATCGTATCTGAATACCATCACGATCATTGACCAGATTGGCCAGTTCATCGAGAGTCATCGGTCCAGAAAAAACAGCCCCTCGTTCGGCGGGGCAAAGTACAAGCCGCACCAGGAACGGCAATCGATTGCGGTAAAAGTTATGCCGTCGTTGCGTGGCGCCGTCTCGAACGGGCAGCGCATGATTGGCAGTTTTACCGACGCCCCAGAGGTGCTGGACTTCATCAATTCGCAGTCCGCAGCGAAGCTGGCGCACCTGGGCACCAGCTGCCCGGATCACTTCATCCGGACCAAGATCCGGCCCATGTTTGTGGATTGGGATCCATCCGGAGAGGCAAGCAAAATTTTGCCGGCTGCGAAAACTGCGATGGAGAAATATCGCAGCGAATATGCCAGCTATTACCAGGAGCATGCGCTGAAAGATTCGCCCGCGATGCGCCATGCGAATCCGACCGTGGTGCTGATTCCCGGGATCGGTATGTTCAGCTTCGGCAAGAACAAGGCAGAGGCGCGAATCACGGGTGAGTTCTACCTCAACGCCATCCATGTGATGGAAGGGGCGGGACATTTGGACGAGGGCAAATGCCCACCGATTTTGCCGCAGTCGGGACCCGCCGCGGACACCAGCGCTTTCAAGGTCCATTCCAACTACGTGGCGTTACCTGCTTCTGAGGCCTTCCGGATCGAGTATTGGGCTCTGGAAGAAGCAAAGATACGCAGGCAGCCAGCGGCCAAGGAGTTGAGCGGCCGTATCGTCCTGGTGGTTGGCGGGGCTAGCGGCATTGGCCGCGAGGTGGTGGTGATGGCTGCGGAACGGGGTGCTCATCTGGTAGTAGCGGACCGCGAGCTGGAGGCTGCCAACAAAGTTGCTGCCGAGGCACAGAAAGTGGGGGGCCGGGAAGCAGCAGTCGCCGCCAAAATCGATATCCGCGACCGGAGCGCCATTCGCGCGGCGCTGGACGCGACCATTGCTGCGTATGGTGGGATCGACATCTTGATCAACACGGCGGCGCTGTTCCCCTCGTCACCCGACGGCATCATCAGCGATGCTCAGTGGGGGACAACGCTCGAGGTCAACGTCACCGCGAATTATCTGCTGGCAGATGAAGCGGCGAAGGTGTTTGATGCCCAGGGCATTGAGACCACTGTGGTGCTGACCAGCTCTGCCAATGCGGTGGTTGCCAAGCGCGGTAGCGAGGCCTACGACGTCAGCAAGGCTGCCCTCAGCCACCTGGTTCGCGAGCTCGCGGTTACTTTATCACCGAAGGTTCGGGTCAACGGGATTAGTCCCGCAACGGTGGTGAAGGGATCGACGATGTTTCCTCGCGACCGGGTGAAGGCTTCGCTGACGAAGTACAACATCCCGTTCGAGGAATCGTCTACTGACGATGAGCTGCGGAATTTGCTGGCGCAGTTCTATGCCAAGAGGACATTGACGCATCAGCCTATCGATCCGAAGGACTGTGCCGCGGCCATACTGTTCCTGGCGGGTCCTCTTGCGCGCTGCACGACTGGACACCTCATCCCTGTGGATGGAGGACTCACTGAGGCTTATCTGCGATGAATGGTTCGCTTCACTGGGATTGGGGCGGACGAATGTTAAGTGGGTGATTGCAGCTTTATTTTCGACCCTATCAGCAAACGCGGATAAAGCGCAGTTGCAGCAAGCTGGCAACTTTTTCGATCTGTGCAGCAGCATGCCCGACTCCGATAGCGCAGTGATGCGCCGGACCACGGGAGTTCCAGGCCTCTACGAATTTGCGCGCACCTAAAGGGAATCTGTAACGGCTGTTGGTGTTGCCAATTTCGAGAATGGGTCCGGGCACACTCTCGCCTTCCGCGACCAGGAGATTGAAGCCGGTTTGCTTATCCTCCACCACCGAAAGCAAGGTGACTGGGCCGTGCTTGACCGACATCTCCACCGAGAGCCCTGCGCCTACCTTGCCGTGATACACCTTGAGCGGGCGCACCTTGATCCTATCTTGCGCAATGCCAATGTGGCCTGGACCGTCATGACCCATCAGCACCACGTCCAACGCGAAGTCCATGGCGTAATACTCGGTAAATGATCCACCCGTGCCAAGAAGGTCCATGATCTTCATGGCGATCACGTTCTTGACCTCGTACTCGCCGGCCACGGGCACGCCCCGGCCGGTCAGCATTGAGGTACCAAGAATGATCGAACTCATCGTGTCTTCATTCCCAGGCACCCCGGTTCCGCTGTAGAAGTAGGCCAGCAGGTCGAGGTCTTTTTCGCTTACCAGCTGGTCAAGCGCTACCGCCGTGCGCGCCGCACGCAAAAGCTCATGCTGCCCACAATCGTCGCCGACTTCGAAGAAGTTTCGAAACTCCACCAGCTTGCTGCTCACATCGGCGTCGCCGACCTGGTTCCGCAAGGCAGTGAGCTCATCGACTTCGAGCATTTCGATGTGAAGGTCAAACCGTCCGCTTACCTGGGTAAGATCGGTAGCAATGTCGAGCATGCCGCCGTAATAGTGGCCCATCAGTCCCAGGCGGCTGTGGCCCAGCACGTGCACCACCTCGGCCGCGCGCAGCCATTGCTCCAGTTCCAGCCAGCATTCAGGATCGTCATGAAGCATGCCCGTAACCTGGTGAAAAGGAATGTCCAGCCGGCGCAGAACGTTGGCGATCTCAGGGACCGGGCAAGCGCTACAGTACGCCAGCCACTCACCGGTCATCGCCGTTCTGCTTTCCATGGCGTTGAATCGCTCATACTCAATCGCGGACGCGGGCTGCAGGTTCAACAAAATGACCGGGACGCCGGCCCGCTTGATCAGCGGCAGCACGGTTGAAGAGAGTGCGTAGGTGGTGACGTACACCAGCAGAATCTCGATGTCTTCGCGGCGGGCCTGATGCGCCGCGGCGAGCGATTTGGCGGGCGTATCAATCAATCCCAGGTTCACCACCGCGCGGGACGCGGTCGCGATCTTGTTCTGAACCTGGTCGAGATAGCCCTTCAGTCGTTCTTCCAGACCCGTGAACTGGCTCCAGTAGGCCTCAAGCCCAAGTCCCGCCAGACCTATTCGTAAATGCCGGTATTGGCTCTGCATCAGCAGCGCAAAATATAGCATGCCGATGTGAGAGAAGGCGACGCGATCGAGAATGAACCAGCGGGTCGACTTGCCAACGGTATACTCAATTATGTTAGTTTCCGTATTGAATTCCGGCTGGAGATAGGAGTTGCTTGCCTAAGTCTGGATTAAAGCGCCTGTACCACATCCCGATTCTTTCCAAAGCCCTGGATATTCTGGAGTCATTGCAGGCCGAAAACGAGCCGCTTGCCCTGGAAGCTCTCTACCAAAAGACCAAGATTTCGAAGACTTCTGTCTATCGAATCCTCAAGACGTTTGTTCACCGGGGTTATGTTGCGCAAACGGAAAACGGCCTCTACCGGCTGGCGACGCGCCCGCGAAAGATTCGCTTTGGCTTTGGAGGTCAATCGGAAGATCTGCCCTTCTCCCAGGCGGTCACCGAGAGCCTGAAGGCAGCGGCGGCTTCTTCCGGAGTGGATTTGATGATTCTGGACAACCACTACGATGCGAACACAGCCATTCGCAACGCGGAGCAGTTTGTCGCCAGCCGGGTGGACCTGGTCATCGAATTTCAGATTGAGCAGCAGGTGGCTCCGATCGTTGCCGACAAGATAGCGGACGCAGGCATCCCTTTGATCGCAGTCGAGATTCCGCATCCGCACGCTATCTTTTTTGGCGTGAACAATTATCGCGCCGGCTTTGTCGCCGGCGAATATCTTGCCACGCATGCCCAGGAACGTTGGGGCGGCAAAGCCTTGTGGGTGATCGGCCTCGACATTGAAGAAGCCGGCCCCCTGGTGCAGAGCCGGATCACCGGGGCGTTTGAAGGAGTGCGTTCCATGCTGCCCGAACTGCCGGTCGAGGCGTTTGTGCGCATGGACGGACGCGGACTGCGCGAACGCGGTTATAAGCTGACGACTGATTTTTTGCGGCGCCACCCCAAGGATAAAGGTCTGCTGATTGCCGCCGCAACCGATACCAGTGCGCTGGGAGCGTTGCAAGCAGTGCGGGAAGCGAAGCGTGAAAAGTATGTTGCGATCGTTGGCCAGGACTGCATTCCAGAAGCACTCGAGGAGATGGTGAAGAACAACTCACCCTTGATCGGCTCGGTATCGCATGAAGTCAACACTTACGGTGCGCGGCTGATCCATCTCGGGCTGGCGATGGTGAAAGGCGACCGTATTCCGCCGTACAACTACGTAAATCACAAGCTCGTTACTGCAAAAAGCCTGCTGACGCCGGCATAGATTGGTCCGGGAAACCCAGGTCTCAAAAGCGAGACCTGGGCCACCCACTTAATGTTCGTCCGGATCATTATTGGGTTACGTCGCAGGATTATTTCGATACATCAAATGTTGCGTGCAGGGACGCCGCTGAGTCCGCGCCCACCCAGACGTCGAAGGTCGCAGGATCAACCACCCAGCTGCGGGTCGCTGCACTCCAGTAGGTTCTTTCGTCTTTGCCGACTTTGAATCGCAGCGTCTTTTGCTCGCCTGGTTTCAGTGATGTTCGCTCAAAGCCTTTGAGCTCGCGCACCGGGCGTGACCCACTGCCGTACTGTTGGTGAAGATACAACTGAGCAACTTCATCGGCGGTCGAGGATCCTGTATTCTCAACAACCACGGTTACATCCAGACTCTCGTCCGGGTTGATTTTTGTTTTGCTGAGACGCAGGTCAGAAAAAGTGAATTGCGAGTAGCTGAGGCCAAAGCCGAAGGGGTAAAGCGGAGTACTCTCCACATCCCAATAACGTTTCCCCTGGTCTTCTGGCGCCTGGGTGGTGTTGTGGGCATAGTTGATGGGGATCTGTCCCACGCTGCGCGGCCACGAGAACGGCAGCTTGCCTCCCGGTACCACGTCACCAAACAGAAGCCGCGCTACTGCGCTGCCACCCTGAGTTCCGGGATACCACGACTCCAGGATTGCCGGGACGTGCTGGGATGCCCAGACGATATTCAGCGGACGGCCGTTAACGAGGACCAATACTACCGGCTTGCCGGCCGCGACCACCTTTTCCAACAACTCCTGTTCTCTTCCGGGCAGATCGAGCGATTGCCTGGAGGCTGCCTCGCCGCTCATATCATGCAATTCCCCCAACACCAGAATGGTCAGGTCGGAGGAGGAGGCGAGATCTACTGCCTTTTTCATCTCCTGATCTTGCTGTTCCGCCGGCCAGGCAGGCGCGTGTATTGTGTGATCGATCTTGTCAAAGAAGGAGGGAAACGTCCGTGCAATTTGCACCCCGGGAGCAAAGGAAATCTGCGCGGCGGCGCCGAGTTTCGCTCGTAGCCCCTCCAGCACGGTGACGGTTTCAGGAAGATCCTCCTGGAAGGCCCAGGGTCCAATGGTGTCGAGCTTCGAATCGGCCAGCGGTCCAACGACCGCAATCTTTTTGTAGGCTTCTTTCTTCAGCGGCAACAAGCCCTTCTCATTGCGCAGCAAGACAGCCGACCGCTCTGCCGCCATGCGTTCCTGGGTGCGGTGTTCGGGGGCGCCCAGTACACTGGCGACGCGAGCCTGATCGACGTAGGGATGCTCAAACAAGCCCATGCGCACTTTGGCGCCCAGGATGCGCCGGTCGGCCGTCTCTATTTGTTGCAAGCTGATTTCGCCTGCCTTCAGGGCAGCGGCCAGGTTTTGCCCGAACGCGGTTGCATCCTGTGCCATCTCCATATCAACACCGGCATTCAACGCGCGGACCGCGGCATCGTGGAGATCTCGGGCATAGCCGTGATTCACCAGGCTTTTTACCGCATCGGCATCACTGACCACGAGTCCTTTAAATCCCCATTGCTGGCGCAGGACGTCGGTGAGCAGCCAGCGATTGCCGGTCGCCGGTACATCGTTGAGATCCATATAGGCACTCATAGCGGAGCCAACGCCGGCCTCCACAGCAGCATGAAACGGAGGCAGATAGACGTTTTCCATCTGCGCGTCCGAGATATAGGAGCCATCGTAATCGCGGCCGCCCTCGGCGGCTCCGTAACCGGCAAAGTGTTTCATGCAGGCAAGCACATGATCGGGGGCTCCGATGTAGTCGCCTTGAAACCCGCGTACCTGGGCTGCGGCCATGGCTGAACCAAGATAAGGATCCTCTCCCGCACCCTCAACCATGCGGCCCCAGCGCGGATCGCGGGCAATGTCCAACATGGGAGCAAAGGCCCAGTTGATACCGACAGAGCGGGCTTCCTTGGCCGCAGTCGCTTGTCCCTCCGTCTCGAGCGACGGATCCCAGGAGGCAGCCATGGCGATGGGCACAGGAAAAATAGTGCGAAAACCGTGAATGACGTCGTAGCCAAAAATGAGCGGAATATGCAGCCGGGATTTCTCGACTGCGAGGTGCTGCAGGCGGTTGATCGCTGCCGGATCAGTGAGGAACAAGAGCGATCCCACTTCCCCGCTGGCCACCGATTTTTCGACCTTTTCCCCAGAGTCGAAAACAAAGATCTGACTCAGTTGTCCGATCTTTTCTTCCGTCGTCATTTTTTGCAGGAGTGAATCCACGGTCTGCTGAATTTCCGCATCGCTGCGTGGGGCTGACTGCGCGAAGCTTGCGCCTGTTGCCGAGGTGAGCAAGAGGATGGTAAGCAGCCATTGTTTCCTGATCATGCGTTCTCCTCACAGGGCGATCCTGTCTCGATATGGCTCATCGATCCAAATTGAGTCAGCCGGGATTAGAACACCTTGCGAGGAGGAAGGACAATGGCAATTCGTGTCGAAACCCGAGAGAGGAAAGGATTGCTGCCAGCGAGGGAGGAGGCGGTGTAACTACCGGGAGTAACCGTCCAGTGCGCTGAAGTGGATTCTAGGAAGCCCTGCCTGTAATCTGTGCCCAATCACTGCTTATCGATAGCATCGGCAAAGAGCTAGAGAACCTTAGCTTCTCAGGAAGAATTTTCCGCAAACACCATGACACTACCGAAGCTCGAGAGCGAACCCTACGAAATTAGCATCCGTTTCTATTGCGCCCTGCGGGAAAAAGGGCTGCGTCTCGAGGCCCAAGCCCGGAAGGACGAGCTTTTCGCCGCCTCCCTCGAACACCCCGGTCATCTCCGGCGCCACCATCGTCTCATTCAGGCACAGCGCGAGGACGCCGCGCGCATCCGCGATTTCCTCGCCGATAGCCGAATCCGCGTCCGCTAAACAAGCCCTCCTGTTCGCAAACCGGGCAAGTTCCCCTACCATTGCCCAGAATGAGGCGACCTGCGTCGTTTTCGGTATGCTTCGCGAAGCGATCCTGCTCGGCGTTGTCGATCAGATGCTTCCGCTGGGCCGTATTCCGGCCGCGCTGGTGCAACGACCGGCGGAACCGAGAGGTTGCTGTGGGCTTATACGTGCCACCCCCACATGTTGGCGCGCGCCGCTTCCTGCTATTTGTAACCGTGGCAGGCCGCCGCAAAGAAGGTACATGGTCCTTCACAGCGAGGGAAGCTGATCCGTATGAATATTTGCTGCCACTGACTATCTGGTTGATTTTCGAAGCTTGGTAGCGTCATCGGGGATCGAACCCGAACTCTCCGCCTTGAGAGGGCGGCGTGTTAACCAATTACACCATGACGCCACGATCGATCGAGGCAGGACTCATAGTATATCAAAGCAGGGGGGAATGGCGCCTAGCCGCCAGATCGCTTAGAGCCCTAACTTCCTGACCTCATCGTTGTAATACTTGCGATAAAGGATGTCCCACTCCTGGCTTCCCTCCACGATGATCTTGCGTTGTGAGGCGATCTTCTGGCGGGCCGCCGCGTCGATCTTCATCTCTTCCGTCAGTACCTTCTCGAGCGCCTTACGCGCCTCCTGACGGATGGTGTTCCGGTCATCGAGAAACTCGCATTCATCTGTTTCGGCCAGGGTGTCGGCCACCACATGGGCCAATTTGTTGAGTTTGTCTCGCGAAAGTCTCACAAAACCGCCTTGTATTTCTTGGCCAGCTCCTGCTTGACCTTCTTGAACATTTCCGCGTAGCTGGCGCCGGTGCGGCGCATGTCTTCCTGGTAGGCGTCGAGAATGACGCGCACTTCTTCGTTGATGCGGTCCTCGAGCGACAATTCTTCCAGAATGGCCGCGTTCACCCGTTCCGCGACAACAGCAACTTTCCCCGCCCGGATCATCTTGGCTTCGATCAGTTGGTTGACCGTTTGGCGTGCCAGATAATTCACGTACTCCCGCGAAAAAATCATGTGATCTGAATCGGACTATAGCATATTTGACACACTTCGCCGGGCGCCCACTCACCCCTGTCTCACCCTCGTGGCCGGCATCTGCGACAATAGAGGCTTCCATATGCACCCCGACGATTTGATCTCTCTGAAAGACGACATGGTGGCCTTCATTGAAGGCCATTCCATGCGCCGCCTGCCCGGATTTATTACCGAAGACCTGCCAACCGTCCTGTGGGAGGATGACGACAATCCTGACAGTTGGAAAGACTTCGTGGAAATGGCCAAGAGCGCCGGCGCACCCTTTGTCACCATGAGCGAAGTCAAGCTGGAGAAAGAAGACATCGCTATGCTGCTGGAGCAGATTCGCGACGATAATTTTCCCGACGAGGCAGCAGCTGAAGTCCATGAGGCACAATACCTGGTCAACTACGTTGGCAAGATCGGCTATATCCAGCTCGGTTTTGCCCACCAGGGCATCGTCTTCGTGCACGAGAACGCCACGCAATGGTACGAACGCTACCAGCAGCTCCTGGAATTCGTAGAAGACTTCGGAGACGTGGTTTTCGAAGACGATGAGGACGAAGAAGAAGGGTGAACGCTGCCGGTTCCTCCGCGGTAAGCCCCCGGGCTGCTTCTCGCAAGCAATGGATACTGCCCCCGGCGAACTCCGCCGCGGCTTCTATCCTGGCGCAAAGCGCCGGTCTCCCTCTCATCGTGGCCGAGTTGCTTGCGGAGCGCGGGGTGCAGAGCGCGGCCGAAGCTGAGATTTTTCTTCATCCGCGCATGGAGCAGTTGCTCGATCCCTACGCGATGCAGGGGATGTCCGAGGCGGTAACGCGAGTGCAAGCGGCCATCGCAGGCCTGGAGCCTATCCTCATCTACGGCGACTATGACGTGGATGGCACGACCGCCATTGTGCTGCTCAAGACGGCCATCGAGATGCTGGGCGGCAAAGCGGATTTTCATGCGCCGCACCGTTTGCGCGAGGGCTACGGCATGCAGGCGGAAGTGCTGGAAGCCGCAGCTGGCCAAGGCATTCGCCTGGTCATCAGCGTGGATACCGGGATCCGCGATTTTGCTGCTGCCGAAGCCGCCGCCCGCCTGGGACTCGATCTCATCGTCACGGATCACCATCTGCCGCATACCGGTATGCCGAACGCGTTGGTGATTCTCAACCCCAACCAGCCTGGCTGCGGCTATGCTTGCAAGCACCTTTGCGGTGCCGGGGTGGCCTTCAAGCTTGCGCAGGCATTGCTGGAGGCCTGGGACGTGGAGCGAGCGCGGACCAAGATTCTGCCCTCCTTCCTGAAGATGCTGGCCATCGCGACCGTGGCTGATGCGGTTCCGCTACTGGGGGAAAACCGGGTTTTCGCCAGCCTGGGGCTGGAACAATTGCGACGGCCGGTCAGTGCCGGCCTGCGTTCGTTGATGCAGGTAGCCAAGCTTGATCCTTCGCAACGACCGCTGACCGTGACTGACCTCTCCTTCCGCCTGGCGCCGCGGATCAACGCTGCCGGCCGCATGGATGTGGCTTCGGATGTGGTGGAGCTATTCACCACCCGGGATGCGGTCAGAGCAGGAGAATTAGCTGCCAAGCTCGATCGTCTGAACGGCGAGCGGCAGCAGGCCGAAGCGGACATTCTTGAACAAATCGACCGCCGCCTGCGGGAAGACAGTGCCTTTGAGATGAGCCGCTGCATCGTGATCGAAGGGGCGGGCTGGCATCGCGGCATCATCGGCATACTTGCCTCACGGGTAGTCGACCGCACCCAGCGTCCGGCGATTGTCGTTGCCCTTGAAGGGGAGGATGCATACGGTTCCGGCCGCTCGGTTCCCGGCTTTCATCTTCTGCACGCAATCGAAGGCTGCAAAGAGCTCTTCACCCGCTTCGGGGGCCATGCGCACGCGGTTGGTTTCTGCCTGCCTGCGGTGCGGCTCCAGGAACTCAAAAGCCACCTCGAAGCCTGGGCCGCGATGCATGTGGAAGAAGCAGCGCCCAGTCTGCGCTGTCATGCAGTCTTGCCCCTGGATCAAATCACTCCGGCGTTGTATAGCTGGCTGCGGCGCCTGGAGCCGCTGGGAATAGGCAATGAGGAGCCGATTTTTGCCGCATACAATGTCCGGCTCACTGCTCCGGTTCGGCCCATCAAGGAGCGTCATGTATGCCTGCAACTGGCGCAGGGTACACGCGGCGCGGGTTGGTCGGCTCTGGGATGGGATTGGGCGCCACGGGTGCAAGCACTGGGCCTGGAGCAAGGTT
Source organism: uncultured Acidobacteriaceae bacterium (assembly GCA_963826875.1). Classification (GTDB taxonomy): domain Bacteria; phylum Acidobacteriota; class Terriglobia; order Terriglobales; family Acidobacteriaceae; genus PALSA-350. Next base: position 443,851 of record CAWGYP010000021.1, read on the forward strand.
CCGTCATCCATCTGGCGTACAAATTGCGGGAGAATATGCATCCGGAGTACGGCGGTTTGGAACTCGAGATTGCAGACCTGGCTCCCGCCGGTTGAGGTTTTGTAGCATGCCACGAGGCTTATTCGTTACGTTTGAGGGCCTGGATGGGTCCGGCAAAACCACTCAGCTTCGCCGCCTGAAAGAGTGGTTGGAAGCAAATGGTTGGACAGTGACCGCGACGCGCCAGCCAGGCGGCACGCGGGTGGGGGATCGCATCCGCGCGCTGCTGCTCGACTCCCGCACCGAAAATCTTGCCTCGCTCACCGAACTCGGTTTGATGTTCTCTGATCGCGCACAATCGATCGCGGAAGTCATCGAGCCGGCGCTCGCGGCCGGGCACATCGTGCTGTGCGATCGGTTTACCGATTCCAGCGAAGCCTACCAGGGAGGCGGGCGGCAACTCGGAAGCAAGGTGGTGCGCGATCTACACGCTGCCCTGTGCGGCGGTCTGGAACCGGACTTGACGCTGCTGCTGTTGCCGGACTTCGATCAATCGCTAGCCCGCGCGCGCCGTCGCAACCAACGCGCGGTTGCAGCCACGGGGAGCGACGAGAACCGGTTTGAAACAGAGAGCTCCGTGTTCTACCGCCGAGTCTTCGATAAATACCAGGAGATTGCCGCTGGTAACCCTTCGCGTGTGGTCGCGATCGACAGCAATGGCTCCATTGAGGAAATCCACCAGCGCATCGTTCAAGTAGTACGGGGACGTCTGGCGGCAGTATGAATGCACTCCGCTTCGGTCGGGCTTGCTGAATGAGTGGGTAGCCCAGGTCTCAAAAGCGAGACCTGGGTGAGGCCCTCGCATGGCCGGACCCGCTGTTCGGTTTTGTTCCTCAAGAATTTGCTAGTCTCGACTGGTGAGCTTTCATCAGTTTGTGGGAAATGCGGCGACCGTTCGCCATCTGCGGGAGGCGATTGCCGTGGAACACATGCCTCCGGCACTCATACTTGCCGGCCCGCGGGGCGCCGGCAAATATACCCTTTCCATCATGCTGGCGCAGACGATGGCCTGCCTTCAGCACCCTGTCACCGATGGACTACCCGATTTCTGCGGAGTGTGCCGCAACTGCACCCGCATCGCTCAATCCTTGCCGCTGGCTGATCGAGTGAATGAGGCCATCGCGGCGCGCGACGACATGCGCGAGGTGGACAAGAAAGATACCCGAATCCTCATCCAGACGCATCCCGATGTGGTGGTCATTCCTCCAGACCCTCCCCAGTTGCTGATCAAACTGGGCCAGGTGCGCAACGTGGTGCAACATATCTACCGCCTCCCGTCCGATGCACCGCGCGCGGTGTACATCTTTACCAGCACCGCCTTCATGAAAGAGGCGGCCAATTCCCTGCTCAAGATTCTCGAGGAGCCACCCGCGTACGCGCACATTCTGCTGCTGGCGGAAAATCCGGGCGAGCTTCTGCCTACCATTCGATCTCGCGCCAGTATCTTTCGGTTGGGCGCTTTGCCGCCGGAAGAGATCGAGGCGGTGCTCGCAGAGCAACGGAAAGACTGGAAACCAAAGCAGCGCGCCTTGGTCGCACGATTGGCGGAAGGGGGCATCGGTCAGGCGCTGGGTTTCGATCTCGAAGGTTACATGGCCAGTCGCCAGGACGCCCTGGTCATCCTCTCCAATGCCACGCATGAGAGTGACTACGGAGCGCTCTTCCGGGTGACCGAAACGTATCGGGCAGGCGCCGAGGGACAACAGAAGACCAGCGCGCTGTTGCACGCCTTCGCCAGCTTGCTTGAAGATCTGCTGCTGTTGCATGCGGGAACCGGCCAGTTAATCCGCAACATCGATTTGCAGAGCGAATTGACACGCATCTCGCAAACGATTGATGTGGCCTGGATCGATGGGGCCGTGCGCGGGCTCGACCAGGTCGAACAAGGTATGCGCCGTAACCTGCTGCGCTCGCTTTCGCTCGATTCCTTTGCTGCCAGCCTGTCACCGACGTAACCAAGCGACATATTGTGCCTATTTTTGACTGCGAAACCTAGACGGCGCATGCTGCATCCAAGCCTCTAGATCCAATAAAACGATGTCCGATTCCTCCGCCATTCCGGTACGCCGCGAGTTTGTCGCGCGACAGGGCAGGGCGAAGGCAAAAGTCGATGAAGCAGGCGCATCTCCTTTGCCTTCCATAAGCCCCGCGGGTCCGCGCAAGCTCATTCGTCCCCTATTACCAGTCGGTGCAAGCCGCTATCCCACTCGGCTCTCCGGGATTTCCCCGGTGTTAACGCATCAGCACCGTTGGGATTCTTCAGCGGCGCGCGCGGAGAGCTCGCACGCAGAAGCGTTCTACTTTCAAAAACAGATTCAGAGCCGAACCCCGATGATCTTCCTGCTGGAAGATGGAGAGCGGATTGAAGGCACCATCGAATGGTACGACCGGCATTCGATCAAAGTGCGGCAAGGCGGCCTGCGCACGCTGATTTACAAAGCGGGCATTAAATATATGTATAAGGCGACGGACTCAGAACGAGTCAACGGGCGGCCTTAAGCAGGCGGTCGCGTATAGCGATACCGAGCCCTTCTTCTTCCGGGAGCGGGCAGACAATTACAGTTGCCCCGGCAGCATCCAATTCCCGCAGTCCGGCAAAAAGACGCTGAGCAAGCTTCTGCGGGTCGCTCATTTCACTCCATTCATAGATGAGGTAGGAATTGGCCTCGAGGTGCGCAAGCGGCCACATGATGCCTACCGTCTCGCCTTCGGCGTGCAGTTGTCCGGCCAAACTTAACAACGTTCCTGGGTCTGCGCTATCGGAAAGAATGAGCCGCGCACGTGGGGAATAGTGTTTCATCCCAACGCCCGGTGAGGGTGGTGCGGCAGACACGCCGTGCTGCGATTCACGATACACAACAAGCGAAGGGCATAGTGCATGGAGCTGCTTGAATGTCACCATGCCGGGACGGTAAAGAATGGGCGGATCGGCACAGACATCCACCACGGTTGATTCAAGACCCAGCGTTGCGTCTCCGGAATCGATGACGGCATCGATGCGCCCCTCGAGGTCCTGAAGAACGAATTCTGCCCGGGTGGGGCTAGTTCTGCCGAAGGAGTTTGCGCTGGGCGCCGCGACCGGCACTCGCGCCAACGCGATCAATCTTTGGGCTACTGGGTGGCGTGGCATCCTCACTCCGACGCGATTACGACCCGCGGTCACGATTGCCGGCACCTGTGGGCTCCTGGGCAGCAATAAAGTGAGTGGCCCGGGCCAGTATGCTTCCATCAACACGCGGCCATTAGGTGGAATGTCGGCAGCCACCATGGAAAGCTGCTCCTGATCGACGACATGGACAATCAGAGGATCCCAGGCCGGACGTTGCTTGGCGGCGAAAATTGATGCCACCGCTCGCGGGTCGAGAGCATTTGCGCCAAGTCCATAAACCGTTTCGGTCGGGAATGCTACCGTGCCCCCGCTCCGCAGCAGTTCTGCCGCTTGTTGCAATGAGGCCGTCGATGCCGGCGAATCGATGGACTTGGGATCGACAGCCAACCGAAGTGTCTTTTTTCCGGTCACTCTTTACCTGTGTCATTTTCCCATGGCGTGTCGGCTGGTATAGACTCCGGCCTATGCAGGCCATGGAGACAGAAGTCAAGATACGCGTAGCAGACCGCGCGGCGCTGGAGCAGAAGCTGCCGGCACTTGGGTTTACGCGCATCACCGCCCGCACCCTGGAGCGCAACACGCTGTACGACAAGCCCAATCGTGAGCTGCGCAACTCACGACAGATTTTGCGCATTCGGCAGTATGGGGAGAAGTGGGTGGTCACCCATAAGAGTGTCCCCAGCGGTTTAACGGAAGAGGGGCCGCACAAGAATCGAGTCGAAACCGAGACGGAGGTTCAGGATGGTCCGGTGTTAGGGAAGGTTTTCGAAGCCCTGGGCTTTGCCCCTGTGTTTGTGTACGAAAAATGGCGCACGGAATGGGCGGACCGGCAGGGCCATTGTGTCATCGATGAAACTCCGCTGGGCGTGTATGCCGAGCTCGAAGGTCCCAGTGAGTGGATCGATGAGACAGCGCAAAAATTGGGAATCAGCCAGAGCGAGTTCATCACGCTCAGTTACGGTCGCATTTTCGAGCTTTGGAGGGATCAGACCGGTTCCAAGGCTGCGAACTTTACGTTCGAGGAGATCCCGGAAAGCTTTCGGTGAAGCAAGCGGTTACAGGGAAAGGGAACCGCAGGTCCCTTTCCCTGGTTCAGCGCTAACCTTCCGCAGCTCCGTGACACTTCTTGTATTTCTTGCCCGAGCCGCAAGGGCATAGGTCGTTGCGGCCTACTTTCTCGCCCGCCCTGCGTTGTGCGGGCGCATCGGAACTGCCGTTGGCTCCGCTCATGCGCGCCTGCTCGAGCTCGCGCTTCTTTTTGCGCTGAAATTCCTGCTCCAGGGCATCAATGGTGGTCGACGGGGCCCGGGTGGGCACGGGTATCGGCCGCGATGGCGGCGCAGCCGGAGCCGCATGGGCGCCGTTGCCGGCAACCGTCGTTGGAGTGCTCTGGGGAACGCCCTGGGGCAGCGCGCGGGCCGGCTCTGGAACGGATTGGCTGGTGATTTCAGGCGCCTGGCGACGAGGCAATTCTGTAACCGGCTGGCCGTCGGGTCCGACAATCTGCATCAGGAACAGGAAACGAACCGTGTCCTCCTGAAAGCGTCCCATCATGGCTTCGAACATGTCGAAGGACTCTTTCTTGTAGGCCACCAACGGATCCTGCTGGCCATAGCCGCGCAGACCGATCCCCTCTTTGAGGTGGTCCATGCTCAGCAAATGGTCCTTCCATAAACCATCCAGCACGCTGAGCATGACCATGCGCTCATGCAGGCGCATCGTCTGGCTGCCTAGAATGGCTTCCTTCATCTCGTACTTTTCTTTAAGCCGCTCAAAGATGGCCTCGCCCAGCTCGTGCCGGTCCAGGGCGTCGATGTTGATGCCTTCCTTCTCCAGATCGATGCCAAACTGCCCCGCCAGCAGACCTTTGAGGCCGTTCACATCCCACTGGTCGGGATGCATCGCTTCGGGTGCATGCGTGTCCATGATCGCGCTCAGAAGATTGGCGACGTAATCCTCAAGGATCAGCTCCTTCTGATCGAGCCCTTCGAGCAACTGGCCGCGCAGTCCGTAAACCGCGGTGCGCTGCTTGTTCATGACGTCGTCATATTCAAGCAAGTGCTTGCGGGCTTCGAAGTTCTGTCCTTCGACCGCCTTTTGCGCGGCCTCAATGCGGCTGCTGATCATGCGCGATTCGATCGGCACCCCTTCTTCCATGCCTAGCCGTTGCAGCAGGTTCGAGACCCACTCCTTGGCGAAGATGCGCATCAGGTCGTCTTCGAGCGACAGATAAAAACGCGAGGCGCCGGGATCACCCTGGCGGCCGGCACGGCCACGCAGCTGGTTGTCAATACGCCGCGACTCGTGCCGCTCCGTGCCCACGATATGCAGGCCGCCGGCGGCAATCACTTCGTCATGTTCCTTGTCAGCGGAAGCGGCGTACTGAGCGATGGTCTTGTCCCAGGTCTCCTGATTGGTTTCAAACTCCTGACCCTGGTAATAGAAGCGCACCATTCCAGGACCAGCCATGGGATTGATGGCTCCCTGAGCGGCGTTGACCGCTTGCGCAAGACCTTTCTTCAACAACTCCTGCTTGGCTGCAAACTCGGCATTGCCGCCGAGCACAATGTCTGTACCGCGGCCGGCCATATTGGTGGCAATGGTGACCATGCCCAGCCGCCCGGCCTGGGCCACAATCTCCGCCTCGCGCTCGTGGAATTTCGCGTTGAGCACCACGTGCTTTACGCCCTTGCGCTGCAGGATCGAAGAAAGCAGCTCCGACTTCTCGATCGAAGTGGTGCCGACCAGTACTGGCTGTTTCAGCTCGTGGAGACGGGCAATCTCGTCGGCCACTGCGAGGTACTTTTCCTTAGCTGTGCGAAACACGACGTCTGGATTTTCCAGGCGGCGCATTGGCATGTTGGTTGGGATCACCACAATCTCGAGCTTGTAGATGTTCTCGAATTCGGTGGCTTCGGTTTCCGCCGTACCGGTCATGCCAGATAGCTTTTTGTAGAGGCGGAAGTAGTTCTGGAAAGTGATGGTGGCCAGGGTCTGATCTTCGCGGCGAATGTTCACCGCTTCCTTGGCCTCGATTGCCTGATGTAATCCGTCGCTCCAACGGCGGCCGGGCATGAGCCGGCCGGTGAACTCGTCGACGATGATGACTTCGCCATCCTTGACCACGTATTGCACATCGCGCCGGTAGAGCGAGTGGGCTTTGATGGCCACTTCTACGTGGTGCTTCAGATCCCAGTTCTCCGGATCGGCGATGTTGCCGATGCCCAGCAACTGCTCGATCTTTTCCCAGCCCTCATCGGTCACGCTGATGGTCTTGTGCTTTTCATCGACCACAAAATCGCCGGTGAGGATTTTTTCTTCTCCGCGCTCGATCTCTTCGCCCTGCTCGAGGGAGGGAAGGATGCGATTCACGCGAGCGTATTTATCGGTGGTCTGGTCAGTAGGGCCGCTGATGATCAACGGAGTGCGGGCTTCGTCAATCAGAATCGAGTCAACTTCGTCGACGATGGCGAAATAATGCCCGCGCTGCACGCAGTCGGCATTATCGAACTTCATGTTGTCGCGCAGGTAGTCGAAACCAAACTCGTTGTTGGTGCCGTAGGTGATGTCTGACCCGTAGGCGGCGCGGCGCTGGGAGTCATCCAGATCATGGACGATCACCCCAACGGTCAGACCCAGGAACTCGTAGATCTTGCCCATCCACTCGGCGTCGCGTTTGGCCAGGTAGTCGTTGACCGTGACCACGTGCACGCCGTGACCTGCCAGTGCGTTCAGATAACAGGGCAGAGTGGCGACCAGGGTCTTGCCTTCACCGGTCTTCATTTCGGCGATCTTGCCCTGGTGAAGCACCATACCGCCGATCAGCTGTACGTCAAAGTGCCGCATCTGCAACACCCGCCGGCCGGCCTCGCGCACCACGGCAAAGGCTTCGGGCAGAATCTCGTTCAGTACCACTTTCTCTTCCGCGACCCGTTCTTCCTGGTCGTCGATGCCCTCCAGGCGGGCGGCGATGCGGGCTCGGAATTCCGCGGTTTTGGCGCGTAACTGCTCATCCGACAGAGCCTTCGTGGCAGGCTCGAGCACCCCGGTCTGTTCGACCATGGGCTGCATCCGCTTGATCACACGCTCGTTACTGGTTCCGAAAATCTTGGTTAAAGTGCTTGCGATCAATGAATAATTCCTTTGTTGCCCCGGTACGTACCTTTACTCTTCTAGTTTAGTTCACACTGGGTCTTTGGTGCAGAAAGATACCCTATGCGGAAACGATGTCTAGTGTTGCTGATGATTCTGTTGGGAACCGGCGCCGCCATGGGCCAGATGAACATGGCCATGGGCGACAGCGGAGATCCGGTCCCCCCGGAGCAGTTGCCCCCGCCGCAACATATTGAAGGCGTTGGCAATGTGCGGTTTCCTATCTCCGCCAATGCGGAGGCTCAAAGGTGGTTCGAACAGGGGTACAACCTGCTGTACGACTTCTGGGATTACGAGGCCGATCGTGCTTTTGAGCAATCTATCCGGGCCGATAGCAACTGTGCCATGTGCTATTGGGGGCTCTACCAGGCAGAAATCTTCAACCACAGCGCAACCAAGACTTACGCCGATGCTTCGTTGGCCAAGGCAGTAGCCCTGCAATCCCATGCGAGCGGGCGGGAAAAGCTCTACATCCAGGCGGCCGAAGCACACCAGGCTGCCATCCGTCAGGCGGGCTCTGGGGAGGCAAAATTCGATCGCGAAATCGAGATTCTGCGTACCCTGGTGAAAAAGAACAAGACCGACACCAATGCTCGCATCGCTCTGGCCGAAGCTGTCAACGACGGCTATGACGAGGCGGGGGTGCCGCGTAAAGGTAAGAAGGAACAGCTGGAGCTGCTTGAGGGTGTACTTAAAGAGGAACCACAGAACTCCGCAGCGAACCATCTTTGGATCCACGCCGTTGAGGCCGGTCCGCACCCTGAGCTGGCTTTGCATAGCGCGGAGATACTGGGTTCGCTCGCGCCTGCATCGGGACACATGGTCCACATGCCCGGGCACATCTTTTATCGCACCGGGGACTACGCACACGCGCAGAATGCGTTCGATGCTTCCACCCTTGCGGATGAGGAGTACATGCGGGCGCAGAAGGTTGCCGTCGACAATGACTGGAACTACATCCACAACCTGATGTATTCCGTTGCCAATCTGTTGGAAGCGGGCAGGTTGCAGGACGCTGCTCAGGTTTCCGCGACACTGGGCAAAGCACGCGGCCATTTGGAGAACACGCTTTACCCCTGGTCTCCTCGCGACGCCATTGCTCGTCTGAATCCCGGCCTTCCGGTTGCTCTGCGCGTCTCGGACTGGGGACGTGTGGTTCAGCTGGTCAATGCTGCGAAGCTTTCTCAGGATATGCCGCACATGGAATTTCTGGCCGGCGGGCTTTCTCAGTTCGCGCTGGGAATGCAGTCCGTAGAGGCACATGAGCCCGATGTGGCCGAGCGCCACTCGGTGTTGCTTGATTCCAGCTTGTGGCGGATGACGCAAGAGGTCAGAGAGCAGGAAGCCAAGGAGAAAAAGGCTGGGCCTATCACTGGAAACCACAGCATGTCCCCCGATCCGCTGGCGGAACCACTGGTCAAAATGCTGTCTATTATGTCGCTCGAACTCCGCGCCTCCATGCTGGCAACGCAAGGCAACACCGCAGAGGCGGATAAGCTGTTTTTCACGGCGCGGCGGGAAGAGAAAGAGCTGGGCTACCATGAGCCGCCCTTCTATATCCGGCCGGTCGAAGAAAGCGAAGCGGCGGCAATGATGACCGCCAGCAAATGGAAAGATGCCAAGGCTGCTTACCAGCAGGCTCTGGAACAGCGTCCGAATTCCGGTTTCGCGCTTTATGGGATTGCTCAGGCAACAGAGAAGACCGGCGAGCTTGACGCAACCACGGTTGCATATCAACAGTTCCTCAAAGCGTGGAAGACAGCTGACCCTGGTCTGCCCGAGACGCAACACGCGCAGCAATGGCTCAGCCAGCACTCAGCATTTGCTCACGCCGGCTCTCACTGACGGCACTAGCCGTCTTTTCCCCTTCCCAGCCGACAATGATCGGGTGGCCCATCCTTCGCGCCTTTGCGAAGGGTGGGATAAACAGAATCTACGGGGAAGGGTCTCGGGTGCAGAGCAGTGGTATCCCACCCTTCGCAAAGAACGCGAAGGATGGGGCACCCGTCGATAGGTCGATGGGATAGAGCCCAAAAGTGCGTTTTGGGCCAACCTCAAATTATCTCTTGTGAGTCGGGGGTGTATCTTGGACGAGCTCTTACCACCAGTTGTTGCAGAACCGCCGAAACATCGCATGCATTGGGTGTTCATCGGCCCTAATGGCATTCGGGCGGGATGGGGAGTACTGCTTTTCGTTCTGCTTTATTTTGTGTTCATCGTCCTCATGGGCTGGGTCTTTCGATCGGACCTTCTCCAAGTCCGCCATATAAAGGTGCTTTCCGTTCGGCTGGGGCTGATCATCGAGATCACGCAGTGCCTGCCTGCCGTTCTTGCAATCTGGATCATGGCCTCGGTCGAGCGCCGTCCGCTGCTCGCTTACGGATATCAGGGTTCGGCGAGGGCGGTTCGGTTCTTATCCGGCCTGGTTTTGGGTTTTGTTGCGCTTTCCGGATTCTTACTCGTTTTGTGGAAGGCCAAATTGTTGGCCTTTGACGGCCAGTTGCTGCATGGCGTCGTTACTTTGAAATACGCGCTCGCCTGGGGTTTGGTATTTCTACTGACCGCCATCTTCGAGGAATCAACTTTGCGTGGTTACCTGCAGTTCACGTTGACCCGCGGTATCGGATTCTGGTGGGGTGCGCTGCTGCTCTCACTCCTGTTTGGGTTCTCGCACGGCACCAACCCAGGGGAAACGCATGTCGGGCTGTTATGCGCAGCTGGGATCGGTTTGGTCAGCTGCCTCAGCCTCTGGTACACGGGCTCGCTTTGGTGGGCGGTCGGCTTTCACGCCGGCTGGGATTGGGGGCAATCATTCTTCTATGGCACGTTGGACAGCGGTTTGGCGGTGCAGGGACACCTGTTGGGGTCGCACCCAATTGGCCCTCGGCTATGGAGCGGCGGCACCACCGGCCCCGAAGGCAGCCTGCTGGTGCTTCCACTGATCGTAATTTTTGCCCTGCTGATGTGGCTGTGGTGGGGACGCAGAGTGCAGTCCCCCTTCCCCGGCAGTGGCTGGAAACCGGCTTTGATAACTACAGGTAAGCCGGATCGGTAGTCTCTGTCTCCACTCCCAGTTCCGCAAATGCCTGCTGAGCTCGTTCCTGATCGAATTTTCCCTCGCGGGCCAGCCTGGAAAGCGTCGCCGCGACGATGGATTCCGCGTTCACCTCGAAGTGACGGCGCAGATACTCCCGGTTGTCGCTACGGCCAAAGCCGTCTGTGCCCAGCGAAACCAGGCGAGTCGAAAGCCACGGCGAAAGTTGGTCGGGCACGACCTTCATATAATCGCTGGCCGCGATAATCGGACCCTCCGTTTCGCGGAGCTTTTCGAGGATGTAAGGGACCTTTTCGGGCTGGGTCGGATGCAGGCGATTCCAACGTTCTACGCCCAGCGCCTCGCGACGTAATTTGTTGTAGCTGGTAACGCTCCAGACATCTGTCTGCACGCCGTACTTTTCCGCCAGAATCCCTTGGGCCCGGACCGCTTCATTGAGAATGGGCCCGCTGCCAAAGAGCTGCGCGGTGGCCTTGCCGCCAGGCGCAGCCTGGAAGCGATAAATGCCGCGCACAATGCCTTCGCGAGCCCCTTCCGGCATCGCGGGCATGGCATAGTCCTCGTTGTACATGGTGATGTAGTAGAAGATTGGCTCATTTTCCTGGTACATGCGGCGAATGCCGTCCTGCACGATCACCGCCAGCTCATACACATAGGCAGGGTCGTAGCTAAGGCAGGTGGGAACGGTACTGGCTAAGACGTGACTGTGGCCGTCCTGATGCTGCAACCCTTCTCCCAGCATGGTGGTACGCCCGGCGGTTCCTCCCATCAGGAAACCCTTGCCACGCGAATCGGCGAAGGCCCAGATCATGTCGCCTACGCGCTGGAAGCCGAACATCGAGTAGTACATGTAGAAGGGGATCGAGGGCAGGCGGTAATTGGAGTAGGCGGTGCCGGCAGCGGTAAAGGATGCCATTGCGCCTGCTTCGGTGATGCCCTCCTCCAGGATCTGGCCATCCTGTTCTTCGCGGTAATACAGCAGGATGTCGCTATCATGCGGCGTGTATTTCTGCCCTTCGCTGGCATAAATAGCCACCTGGCGAATGGCTGACTCAAGTCCGAAAGTGCGGGCCTCGTCAGGAACGATGGGCACGATCAGCTTGCCCACATTTGGATCCTTCAGCAGATGACGAAGGATGCTGACAAATCCCATGGTGGTGGAAACGGCCCTTCCCTTCGAACCAGCAGTCCACTCACTGAACTCCTTCAAGGGGGGAGCCTTGAACTCGAGTTTCGGCGTATCGCGGCGGGGTAAATAGCCACCCAGGGCACGGCGGCGCTCCTGCAGATAGACAATTTCCGGGCTGTCCGGGGCCGGCCGGTAGGGCTTGCCCAACTTAGCCTGCTGCTCCGGAACGGGAATCTTGAAGCGCTTCACAAACTGCGCCAGACCGCTGTCGGTGAGCTTCTTCTCCTGGTGAGAGGCGTTGCGGGCCTGGTTGGCGCCGAGGCCGTAACCTTTGACAGTCTTGGCCAGGATGACCGTGGGCGAGCCGTGGTGATTGACGGCCCGGCGGTAGGCGTTGAATATCTTGCAGCGATCGTGACCGCCGCGATGCAGATTCTCCAACTGCTCATCCGTCTTGTCGCGCACCAGTTCCAGCAGCTGGGGATACTTGCCGAAGAATTCCTGGCGCAGGTATGCCCCGCCCTTGGCCTTGAACGACTGATAGTCGCCGTCGACACACTCTTCCATGCGCTTGAGCAGCAAGCCGGATGAGTCGCGCTCGAATAACTCATCCCAATCACTACCCCAGACCACCTTGAGGACATGCCAGCCTGCTCCGCGGAAAACGCCTTCGAGCTCATCGATGATGCGTTTGTTACCACGCACCGGGCCGTCCAGCCTCTGCAGGTTGCAATTGACGACAAAGATCAGGTTGTCGAGCTTTTCCCGGGAACCAACGGAGAGTGCGCCAAGGGTATCTACCTCGTCGGTCTCACCATCACCGACAAATGCCCAGATCTTGCGTTCGGTCTTCTGAATCAGGTTGCGATTCTCGAGATAGCGCATAAAGCGCGCCTGGTAGATGGCATTCAGCGGGCCTATGCCCATCGAGACGGTGGGAAAGCGCCAGAAATCGGGCATCAGCCAAGGGTGAGGATAGGACGAGAGACCCGGTTTTCCCCGAAGTTCGTGGCGGAAGTTCAGCAACCGCTCGTCATCAAACCGGCCTTCCAGGTAGGCGCGGGCATAGACCCCAGGGGAAGCATGGCCTTGAAAGTAGATAAAATCGCCCGGCTGATCACCGTAGGTAGCGTGGAAGAAGTGCTCGTAGCCCACTTCCAGCAGGGTAGCCAGCGAAGAGTAGGTGGAAAGATGGCCACCAATGCCCGCATCCTTCTTATTCTGGCCATGCACCATGGCCATCGCGTTCCAGCGGATCAGGGCTTCCAGCCGCTCCTCAATCTTGCGGTCCCCGGGGTAGGGTACTTCGTCATGCTTGGGAATGGTGTTCAGGTAGGGGGTGGTGAGAGCCCCAGGAGTGGAGATGCCCGCCTCGCGCGCCCGGTGGCGCAGGGCGGCAATCAGTTCGGCGCCTTGTTCCGGACCTTCGCCAACGACCACGTCGTCGAAAGCCTCAAGCCACTCTGCTACCTCGTCAGAAAACTTGGATTGCGCGGGAACCGCGAGTCTTGTGTTCATAAAATAAGGGTTTCTCTGCCTCTTGTAGTATATCCGTCAGCACAGAATCCGGAGAAAGGCGCGGCTCACCGATGTCGACCTCTTCCTTCCATAACAGCCAGGCCGAAGTCATTGATCTGCAACAACAGGTAGCCCGCTTGCAGGCTTTGCTGGAGATTTCACGCCAGGTGCATGCAGCCGTGCGGCCTGAAGAGGTTCTGCAGCGCGTTCTGCGCATCGTGGTCCGGGAGTTGGAGATGGCCGGCGCGCATGTGACTCAGCCTTCCCTGACCGTAGGCGAGATGCCGCCTGAGCCGCACGACGACTGCGCTCGCTTTGCCCTGCTGAACAAAGACGGACACCAACTGGCCGAGCTGGTGGTGAATCCAGGGCCGGGCAGGTCATTGTCTATTTATGAGCAGGATTTCCTGGAAGGTCTGGTGCTACAGGCGGGGGTGGCGGTCGAGAATGCGCACTACCACGAACGCGCGGTGGAATGGGCCCGGGTACAGCAGGACCTGGACGCCGCCCGCGCGATCCAAAATAGCCTGCTGCCGCAGCAACTGACAGAGATTTCCGGTTACTCGGTCGCCGTGCGCTCCAGCACTTGTTACGAGGTGGGCGGCGACTATGTCGACATTGTCAATCTGCCGGACGGGGGCGAGATCATGGTGGTGGCCGATGTGGCCGGCAAGGGCTTGGCCTCGGCCATCGTCGCTACTTCGTTTCGCTCGGCGTTCCGTGCCATGGCACTGGCCGGGCTGCCGCTCGCCGAACTGGCCGCGCGCATGAACCAACAACACTACGGCGAAGGCCAGGAGGCCCGGCGACGCTATGTGACCGCGATCTTCCTGAAACTGGACTCCACCAAACATACCGTGGAGGTAGTCAATGCCGGCCACAATCCCGGGTTCCTGCTTTCTGCGGATAAGACGGTGCACCAGATCGAAGCCAGCGGTACTCCCATAGGGCTGGTGCCGATGATGCAATACACCTCAGAAACGCTCGCCTTTCAGCCTGGATCACGGCTGCTTTTCTATACCGATGGGCTTACTGAGGTGTTTCAGGGCGATGATGAATTCGGTCCAGAACGCCTGCTGGCAACATTTCGAGAGTGCAAGTCGGAGGATTGTACTGCTATCCTCAAGGTCCTGTGGCAGCAATTGGCTGAATTCTCCCGGGGAGAGCCGCAGCAGGATGACATGACGGCGCTCGCTTTGGTGCGCATGCAAGCCAGCGAAGGAAGAGCAAATGGTTGAAACCAGGGGCACAGCGGTGGAAGTAAAGCTGCCATCGCGGCTGGGCTTCGAGAAGGTCGCGATGGGTACGGCTGCCAGCGTGGCCAAGCTCATGGGCTTCCCCGACGACCGGATTGAAGACCTCAAGACCGCTCTTGCCGAAGCCTGTATCAATGCCATCGAGCACGGAAACCGCCTGGATGGTAACCTTTGCGTCGGCGTGATCCTTTCTGCCAGCGATGAAGCGCTGGAGGTCAAAGTGATGGACAACGGATCCGGTATTGCCAAGGCCCCTTCCAAGCCTGACATTGACCGGAAGATGCACGGCGAGGAGGACCCTCGCGGCATGGGCATGTTCCTGATCCAGTCTCTGGTGGATGAGGCGGAGTGGGTTAAAGGTAGCGCCGGCAAAGGGAGTTATGTACGACTGGTCATCAGGCTGGCCAAGGAGAGTGAGTAAAGTGCAGTCGGAGACGAAAGCTAAGGTCGATGAGGTTGTGGGCGCGAATGGAAAGCCGGTCACCGTTCTTCGCTTCACGGGCGATATCTCCAGCACTTCGCGAGATACAGTGCTGGGAACGTATGAGGGCGTGACGAAAAGCCGTCCTGTTCTGATCGATTTTTCTAAAGTGGAATACATTAATTCGAGTGGCATTGCTCTGGTGATCCAGATGCTCATGGAAGCCAGCAAAGCGGATCAGACGATTGCCGCGTTTGGGCTTACTCCCCATTTCCAGAAGGTGTTCACCATGGTGGGGATCACGAAATACGCCGCTTTGCACCGGGATGAAGCAACTGCAATCGCGTCGCTGTAGACAACAGCAGGTTTCTGCCCTCTCTCTAACATTTCGCCCTATCTCTCTAACAAGTGATCGGGTGCCCCATCCTTCGCGTTCTTTGCGAAGGGTGGGATAAGCAGAATGTGCGGGGCAAGGACCTCGGGTGAAGAGCAGTAGTATCCCACCCCTCTCAAAGAACGCGAAGGATGGGGCACCCGATCACTTTTGCGGTTGGAAGAACCCGACGGCACGCGCGTGGCGCTCTTTTACTTGGCGCGTGGATGGGTTCGGTCGTAGACCTGCGTAACCTGCCCCACCGTTAACTGCGTATAGCGCTGCGTGGTCGAGAGACGCTCGTGGCCCAGGAGTTCCTGGATGGCGCGCAGATCTGCTCCCTCTTCCAACATGTGGGTGCCAAACGCATGGCGCAGAGTGTGGGGATGAATTTCTGCCGGCAGGCCCTTGGCCAACGAGATTCGCTTTACGATGCGCCCTACGCTGCGGGTCGTTAGCCTCCCCGTTGCCTTCATCTGCAAATTAAGCAGGAGAGCTTCAGAGGTCTTGCCGGCAAGCTTTGCCTGCCTTGAGGGAAGATAAGCGCGAATTGCATCCGCCGCTGCGTCTCCCAATGGGACATAGCGTTGCTTCCGCCCTTTACCCCGCACCAGGATCACTTCTCGCGCCCAGTGCACGTCGTTTACATTCAGCCCGACCAGTTCCGCATTGCGGATGCCGCAACCGTACAGCAGCTCGAAGATCATACGATCCCGCTCCGGCCACGCCGCGCCTTCTCCTGAAGAGACCGTTTCCACCAGTTGGTTCATCTGCTCGATCGAGGGTACGCGGGGCAGGTGCTTGGGGAGTTTCGGAGTGGCGACCAGCACAGCGGGGTTGCTGGAAACGTGCCCGGCCCTGGCCAACCAGTGAAACCATGAGCGAATCGCGGCCAGGGATCTGGCTACCGAGGCCTTGACCAGCCCCCGATCGTACAGTTCACCGAGGTAGCGGCGGATCTGCAGATGATCCACACTGCCTATTTCCAGGCGGTGCTCGGCCAGGTAGGCAGCGAAGTTTCCGACTTCGCGCCGGTAGGCGCGTAAGGTGTGCGGCGAAGCGGCTCGCTCATGAGCAAGCATGGCCAGGAAGGCCTCTGCCAACTGGGTTGGTTCCGGTTTCATTTGGTACCTCTTCTGGTGGCTCGCGGATGATGCGCCCGGTGTACCGCTTGCAGCCTGCCCAGGGCGAGGTGGGTATAGACCTGGGTGGTGGAAATGTCAGCATGCCCCAGCAGGGTTTGGACAGTCCTCAGATCGGCTCCGTTCTCAACCATGTGAGTGGCACAACTGTGACGCATGACGTGCGGGCTGGCACGAGCATCCAGTTGCTTGACCAATCGCCAAACCCACTGGCGGGTGAGCCCGGCGCCGCGCACGGAGAGAAACAGGCGACTCACTCCCGGCCGAGTTGCCAGCCCCGGCCGGCCACTGATCAAATAAGCCTCCAGGGCCTCGACTGCGTTCCGCCCCAAAGGCACGATGCGCTCCTTGTCGCCTTTGCCACGAACCAGCATGCGGCCTTCGGCGAGCGACAGGTCTTCCACCCCCAGACCGGTGAGCTCAGAGACGCGTACCCCACCGGCGTACAACATCTCGATGATGGCGCGGTCGCGCAGGGCTACGGCATCCGCCTGGGGATGATTGGCTGCCGTCCCGGCCTGCTCCATCATTCGCTCCACCTCGGATTGGGCCAGCGCCTTGGGCAGGATTTTCCAGGAGGAGGGGGATTCGAGGTTGACCGTCGGATCATGACCGATCTGCTTGTCCAGGAGCAGCCATTTGTAGAAACCGCGCAGGCAGGAGAGCTTGCGCGCCACGGAGCGCGACTGCACCCCGTGCTTCTGCAGATGCTCGAGGAAGCCGGCGACCTGGGCTTGTCCGGCGGTCAGCGGTAGCGCATGCGTACCCTCGAGGTACTCTGCAAACAGCGACAGATCACCCTGGTAGGCCTCACACGTCAACGGCCGTAAACCCTTTTCCACACGCAGATAGGTGAGGTATTGGCGGGCGATGCTGTTCCCATTCTGCTTAGCTTGGGGCACAAGCTCGATTATCTGCTTTGGCGCCGTCGATCCACACGGTCGACCGGCGCGGGAACCAAGTGTGACAGCCGTGCGGAGATTCAACACTGGTTCACGCCCGGAGTGCAAAATCGAGCAAGATGGCCGACAATACAAGAGGGGCCTGGGCCCCGCAGGAGCGCCTCCCGTTTGAGCATCAGCAAGTCCACCAACAGCGTCTCTCTTTCCCCCCAAGACTTTATCGAATCGGTTCTTTCTCGGGAGCCCGCAGTGGCCGTCTTTGACTGCGATGGAACGCTATGGGACGGAGATTCCGGATACGACTTCATGGTGTGGTCGATCGAAGAGGGTATCGTCTCTCGCAACGCGAGCGACTGGATCGACTCCCGTTACCGGCTTTATCGTGCCGGAAAGGTTTCGGAAATCGCCATGTGCGGGGAAATGGTGCAAATTTACGATGGCTTGAGCGAACTGGAAGTTCGCCGGGCGGCCGCTGCATTTTTTCAGTCGCGATTTACAGACAAGGTCTTCCCCGAAATGCGCTCTCTGGTGGCGTCACTGACTGAGCGAAGCACAGAGATTTGGGTGGTTAGCTCGACCAATAATTGGGTGATCGAGGAGGGTGTTCGAAGCTTCCACATTCCTCCTTCCCGGGTTATTTCTGCGCGCGCCCACGTCGTGGGCGGCGTGATTACCAGCAAGCTGATCGATGTTCCCACGGATGAGGGCAAAGCCAACTCTTTGGCTAAGGCAGGTGTGGTTTCGCCGGATGTTGTTTTCGGTAACTCCGTTCACGACGCCGCTATGCTGGAGATCGCACGCCAGGCTTATCCCGTGAACCCCACGCCTGCGTTGGTTGAAATTGCTTCCCGGCATGGGTGGCCGATCTTTTATCCCGAAGGTACTCTGCCCGGCTCAGCTCGACCGCACTGACGGTCTTCGAGGCCCAACGTCTAAAATCATATGACAGTGCAGAAAGACTCCAGGCGATCGAGAACGGACGCGAAAGTGGTTCGGCTGGTAGTGGCCGCGCTGATTCTGCGGGAGCAGAAGGTGTTGATCTGTCAGCGGCGGCCGGATCAGCCTATGGCCCTGAAGTGGGAGTTTCCCGGGGGCAAGGTAGAGGTGGGCGAAAGCGCTGAAGAAGCGCTGCGGCGTGAGCTTGATGAAGAATTAGGAATTGCTGCGGATATAGGCACTCGCGTGGCGCATACCCGCCATACTTACCGCAGTGGAAGTGCCATCGATCTGCAGTTTTTCGCGGTGTATCAGTTTGCTGGGGAAATGACCAATCGGATTTTTAACGACTTACGCTGGTGCCCGCTGCGCGAGTTGACCCGGTACGACTTTCTTGCGGCTGACCGGATTCTCATCCGCGATTTGGCTGCCGGGAAGCTGCTCTAGGCCGTAGAAACCGCAGGTCCCTCCACTACGCTACGCTCCGGTCGGGATGACAATTCTGTCGCGGGGTCAACTACTGTTCCGTTGCTTCTATTCCGGCCGCAACAGAGTTGTCATCCCGACCGGAGCGTAGCGTAGTGGAGGGACCTGCGGTTTCTACCCATCCCGGCTCTCCCAATGTCTGGTGCCTCCTTCAGAACTGGAAATAAATGAAGTCACGATGTCCGAAGAAGCCGAAGAACACAATGGCGTAGATGCAGGCGTTGTATGCCAGGGCGCGGAAGGCCGGCCGGCCCCAGAGCCGGGGCACTTGCGAGGGATGGGCAATCCACCACTCGACCACAAACATGGCGATGATCGAGAGCACCAGGTAAGGAGCTGTAGCGCGGCTGAATCCGCCGACCTTCAGAAGGAAAGAATCCAGGCGTCCCAGGGGGAAAAGATGAGTGGCGATAAACCATGAATCTTGTAGTGTGTTGGCGCGAAAGAATATCCAGGCGAAGGTAACCAGAGCGAAAGTAAGAACTGTCTTCAAAAACGCCTGCAGCCGGGGCGCGCGGGCAAAACGCGGCAGGAACGGTGCCGTGGCCTGGGCCACTATCAGATAAAGACCGTGCAGAAAGCCCCATGCCACAAAGGTCCAGTTGGCGCCATGCCAAAGCCCGCTGATCACAAAAGTGATCATCAGGTTGGCATAGTGGCGGGACAGCTTCACACGATTGCCGCCCAACGGGATGTATAGATAGTCGCGAAACCAGGTGGAAAGCGAGATGTGCCATCGCCTCCAGAACTCCCCCACCGAACGGCTGAAGTAAGGCTGCATGAAATTGATGCGCAGTTCGTAGCCCATCATCCTGGCCAGGCCAAGCGCGATATCGGTGTAGCCGGAAAAGTCGCAGTAAATCTGAATAGAGAACAGCAGCGTAGCCAGCACCAACGCTGATCCGTTGTAATGGCGTGGAGTGTCGTAAATGAGCTTGACAAAATCGGCGACATTGTCGGCCAGCACCATCTTCTTGAACAATCCCCAGAGCGCCTGCACCATTCCTGCCCGCACACCCTCGTAAGTCACCTTCGGCTCGCGGTGAAACTGGGGCAGCAACTCGTAAGGTCGCTCGATGGGCCCGGCAACCATTTGGGGAAAGAAGGCTACGTAGAGCGCGTACTCCAATAGATTCTTCTCCGCCGGTACCCTGCGCCGGTAAACCTCAATGGTGTAGCTCATCGCCTGAAACGTGTGAAAGGAAAGTCCAACCGGCAAGATGATCGCCAGCAACGGCGGGTCGTACTGCAAACCAAACAGATGGCTCGCGCTGCGGAGAGAGCCGGTGAGGAAGTTGAAATATTTGAAAATGACCAAAAGAGATAAATTGCAAAACAGGCTTAGGCCCAGGTAATGACGGCGGCGCCCCACTCGCTCCGCTTTCTCTATCTGGAGGCCGGCTACATAGTCGATAAGCGTGATTCCCCAAATGACAAAGATGTACCGGGTGCTCCAGCACATGTAGAAGTAGTAGCTGGCGATGAGCAGGATGACTTTGCGTGGAGTGCCGCGGGTGAGGAGAAAAAGCAGCCACACCACGACGAAAAAGAATAGGAATTGAAAGCTATTGAAGAGCATGGGGAATGTCCTTCAGCAGCTGAAACAGCGCCCGCGTATACACCCGGGCGCCGGCTTCATTGAGGTGAGTCTGATCGGCAAACAGATGATTGGGATAAAGGTAGTAGTCGGGACCAAGTAGCTTGCAGGACGTGGCCTGGAGCTGGGCGGCAAATTGTGCGTTATACTCCACCGGCGCCGCTTCCCCTTCGCGCAGGTAAAAGGGCACGTAGTAACAGTCGATGTGATATTGCCGGAGGAGTTGATCGAGCTGACCGATTTGCTTGCTTTGAGCAGGCGCGATGCGGGGGTGCTTTTGCATCGGCTGGTCTGATCCGAGATGGAAATCGTCGGGCAGGCGCCCACCGGGAAAACGGCTCTGCTCCGTAATCAGATGGTAGCCTCGCTCGGTGATCACTTGGCGTTCGTTGTCTTGCGACTCACGGTAGTAACGCATCACACCGCCATGGCTGGGCGCAGCGAGCAGGAAAGCAGTGAGGTCACGCAGAACATTCCGAAATGGAAACAGGTGATCGATGACTGCGTGGTCGTCAGGAATGAAATGGAAAATGCCTCGCCGGGGTGGATCGGGACTCCATGGCAGCGTCAGCAACAAGACATTGGGAGCCTGCCCCCTGGCACACATGGCCTCAAGAGGCGGCAAGAACAAATCGCTTCCTGGAAAGCCAGAATTGAAGGACGAGACGTTGAGGTGGTTCTGCGCACTTAACCGGTCGAACAAGGCTGGTAGAAATCCCGCGAGAATCTTGCTGTTGCCGAAAATCAATACCCGGGTTGCCCGGGGGTCGGCGGGAAAGACCTGGCCTTTTTGCTCCCATTGCAGCTTGGCGTTGAAAACTACGTCGGAGCCATTTTTCAAGTAAGGCAGCCACCGTTCGAGCGCGAAAAAAGCGACCCAAGCGAAGGCGAAGAACAGCAGGGTCCAGCCCAGTGCCGACGAGGTGATCCGCTTGGCCGCGACGATAGAGTTGGGAGGAGTCTGAACGTCCAAAATAGGCCTTAAACCCTGATCGTATTACACGCCACCGGTGACCATCATGACCAGTGACAACACGATGACGACGACCGCCGTGAGCCAGGCCACGACATTGAACCAGCGCGAATTTACCTGGTCGCCCATCAGGTCCTTACGATTGATCAACAGCAGCATAAAGATGATGACCAGGGGAAGCAGCACACCATTCAACACCTGGGACAGGATGACCATACTGATCAGTTTGCCGTTGGGAACGAACAGAACAGCGAACGCGCCCCCCGCCACCAGAAGGGTGTAGAGCCAGTAGAAGACCGGAGCATCCTTGAAGCCGCCGTCCAGGCCAGATTGGAGCCCTAGCCCCTCACAGACCGTATAGGCAGTCGAAAGGGGGAGGATGGAGGCGGCAAAGAGAGACGCATTGAACAACCCGACGGCGAATAAGAGGAACGCATAGCGCCCGGCCAGCGGCTTCATTGCTTCGGCCGCGTCCGCCGCCTCGCGGATCGCTCCCATTCCATGGGCGAATAGCGTGGCAGCACAAGCAACCACGATGAACCAGGCCACGATGTTGGTGAAGAACGATCCAATGATCACGTCGAGACGCGAAGCCGGGTAACTCTTTGCGGTGACCCCCTTTTCTACGATCGAGGATTGCAGATAGAACTGCATCCAGGGGGAAATGGTCGTGCCGATTACGCCCACGATCATGTAAATGTAACTCTTAGAGTGCCATATGGAGCCCTTGGGCAGCTCGACGGTGGCCACGATGGCATCGTGCCAGCTGGGCTGCGAGAGGACGCCGGTCACGATATAAGCGATATAGAAAACCGACGCCGCCAAAAAGACCTTCTCTACCCGCTGGTAGTCCCCCTTGACCACCAGAAACCAGATGGCGAAGGCGCTCACCGGCACGGACAGGTACTTGTTGACGTGGAAGAGCTGCATGCTGCCGGCGATGCCGGCGAACTCCGCCATCACGTTGCCGAAGTTGACAATCACCAACAGCAGCATGAGCAGAAAGGTCATGCGCAGCCCGAACTCTTCGCGGATGAGGTCGCTGAGGCCCTTTCCGGTGACCGCACCCATCCGGGCGCACATTTCCTGCACCACCAGCAAGGCGACCGTGATGGGAATCATGGTCCACAGCAGGGTGTAGCCGAACTGTGCTCCGGCATTGGAATAGGTGAGGATGCCGCCGGAGTCGTTATCGATGTTGGCGGTGATAAAGCCCGGCCCCAGCACGGCAAGGAACAGGAGTATGCGAATTCGCCAGCGCTTGAGCATTCGTAATTGTTATTGTTTGGCGCGCAAAAATGCGATGACGTGGTCGGCCTGCACCACCCCCACCAGGCGGTTGGCTGCATTCACTACCGGCAGAGCATGCAGGTTGTACTTGTCGAACAGCTCTGCGACTTCATCCTGGTGGGCGTCCGCCTGGCAGGAAATGATTCGCGGCTCGGAAAGAACTGCGACCCGTGTCTCCGGCAGCGCCAGGATGAGCCGAGCCAGGGGAACGACTCCGTCGAGCACATCGTCTTTTCCGGTAAGGTAGATTTCCGTCATCCCCTCCGGATCTCCGTCGAACTCGCGCAAGGCCCGGACCGCGTCCGCGACGGTGGCGGCGGTTGGAACCTGTACATAGCTGGTGGTCATTCTGCCGGCAGCGGAATTCTCTCGAAATTCGAGCAGCTCCTCCACTTCGTGCCGCTCTTCCGGCTCCATTTCTTCCAGGATGGCCTCGGAACGCTCGTCGGAGAGTTCGGCCAGCAGATCGGCCGCCGCCCCCGGATCCATCTCTTCCACGATGTCCGCTACGCGGCCGGAGTCGAGCGATTCCAGCAAAGATTTCTGCAGGCGAGGGTCTACTTCTTCTAATGCATCTGCGGCGACCTCCTCGTTGAGGGAGACGAAGATGGCCTCTCTTTCCGGTGGCGAGAGATCCTCGAGGATATCGGCAAGATCGGAGGGATGCATGTGGGCTAACCGCTCATGTTCGATCTTGAGCTTCACGCGCCGCGCCGGATCTACTTCGATCAGGTCCACGAACTCCCACGGAATGATGCTGGCGCGGAAGTTCATGGCGAAGTTTTCCAGCGCCTGCCTGGGCATGACGCCTTTGAGGATCCTGCGTATCGCGCCTCGCAAACCGACCGCAACCTCTGCAACCCGCAGCTCTTCACGGCCATTCTGCGGGAACCATTGCAGGTCAACGTCGTTGACACGCACCACTTTTCTTCCATGAACGTCGATGATTTGCCGGTCCAGTACGTCTTGTTGCAGAAGAAGCAGGTTTTCATCGCCGCGCAGCGGTTGAAGCAGTGCATCCTCACGCAATTCGATGGTTCCGGCGGGGGTCTGCATGACGTCTTTCACGGCTACCAGCCGGGTTCCCTCGCGCGTTTTGAGCAGCAATCCGGCCACATTGCCGGCGGCCAGTCCGGTCGCCACGGCGACGTCTTTGAGGCGCCCCTGGACACGGCCCTGCCGGTCCGTGATCGGCGTGCCGAGCAGGAGCGTAAGGCTGGCGCGGCTTGTGTGCTTTTCGTGCATCGGCGGCCCGTTGCAGTCTAACAGTGGTTGGACTCGCTTTGCGGTGTTTAGATGGTTTCCGATTCTGCCGGGAAGGGCAGGGACTCGAGGCTGCGGCTAAATCGAAAATTGCGCGAGGGGCCGGAAGCTAGTTGGGTCTTTCCGGGCGGCTTTTGAGGAAGCGTTCGTCGAGCGGTTGCCGCCCCTGGAATCCAGCTTCTACGGTGTGCCAGTAATCAATTTTTGCTTCGCCCAACTGCCAACAGAGCAGAACAATCTGTTCCCCAACCTGAAAGGGGAAGTCCAACAAGCCCTTGTCGAGATCTTTCACCTGAACGCCGATGGAATCGATTTCCTGGATCGCGTCCTGGGCCTGCTGAACCGCGGCTCGTTGCGCCATTCGCTTGCGCGCCACAGCGGCGACATCCACCAGCATGCCTCCGGCAAGAAAGATGTTCTGGCTGAGCAACTGCAATTCCGCTTCGACCTCGCCGGCACTGGCCTTGGCATCGATCGCCCGCCGTAACAGGGATTCCAAAATCGGCAAGAGCGATTGGGCCTCGTCAAGGGAGAATGTCTTCATCGGTCCGACCTTCGGCTAGCCCTTATGGTAATACACCGCAAAACATCTCAAAGTCACCGCGGAACGTTGATCCTGCGAGGCGAAAATCTCGCTCGCCGGCTGATTTGTGACCGCTTGGCGGGGCAGGTATCATGACAGAGCGATGAGTTTGCCCGATACCATCTTCATATTCGGCTTGGCGCTGGTCATTTTCGGGCCCAAAAAGCTGCCCGAGATCGGGCGCCAGCTGGGCAAGCTGGTGCTCGAATTCCGCCGCGCGAGCAATGAGTTCAAGATGCAGATTGAGGAAGAGTTACGCGCAGCAGAGGTGGCCGATCGGCAAAAGCAGATCGCCGCCCCGGTGGCACCGGCTGCGACGCCCGAGCCGGAGTCAGACGCGTTGACCATCCGGCCGCCCAGCAACGGAACTCAAGTGAGCACGCAAAGCCCCTCATCGAGAGTGATCCCGGTGGATCAGGAAGTGGCGGAGCTGAAATCGGTCGCAGGAGACCACCCGGAGTTGCCAAGCAACGGCCTGGAGCGGGAGCCGGAGCAGGCAACCACCCATCATGACTGACCTTGTGGACCGGGCCCGAACGGCTGTGAGCGAACGAGCTGAATTACCGGGAATGAGCCTCCTGGAGCACCTGGAGGAACTGCGCAAACGCATCATTCATTCCGGCGTCTACCTGATTGTCGCTTTCTTCATCGCCTATGCCATCCGCGAAAAGCTTTCCGCCTTCATGGTGAAGCCCATCACCGCGGCGCTGAAGGCGCATAATCTGGATTCCCACCTCGTCTACCTGAACCCGGTAGACCCGTTCAACTTCTACATCAAGATCAGCCTGGTGTGCGGGGCGATCATCGCCTCGCCGTTCATCCTGTTTCAGGTGTGGTTATTTATCGCTCCTGGTCTTTACCGGAACGAGAAGCGGTACATCCTGCCATTTATGTCGGCCACGGTCGGTCTGTTTCTCGCCGGTGCATTTTTTGGCTATTACTACGTTTATCCTGGCGCTCTGACTTTTCTCATAGGCTACGGCTCTCAGTTCCGGCCCATGGTGACGGTCAGCGAATATACCGAACTCTTCATGACCGTAATTTTGGGCCTGGGAGTTACGTTTGAATTGCCCATTCTGGTGTTTTTTCTGGCGCTGTTTGGCATTGTGAGCGCCGGCTGGCTTTGGAAGAATATTCGTTACGCGATCCTGGTGATTTTCATCATCTCCGCGATTATTACCCCGACCCCGGATGTGCTGACGATGTGTGTGTTTGCTGCGCCTATGCTGGTGCTTTACCTGCTGAGTATCGGGGTCGCCTACATGGTCCATCCCACGCGGAGAAATCGGCTCAAAGAGCAGTCATGAAGCTGGTTGGCGTAGTTCTCTGTTGCTTAGTGTCTATGCCGGCCAGGGCCCAGGCGCTGCCCCATTTTGACGGTGAGCGTGCCCTCACGTACACCCGGGAATTCGTCGCAACGGGACCACGTTGGGTAGGCAGCAAGGGCCATGCCAAAGCCCAGGCTTTCCTGGAAAAGCAGTTCGCAAAAGATGACCTGGTAAAGGACAGCTTCACCGCATCCACGCCGGCGGGCCCGCTGGCCATGACGAATTACATTGTGAAGTTTCCTGGAACAAAGGATGGCATCATCGTCCTGGCCAGCCACTACGACACCAACTACCCGCTCAAAGATACGAGCTATGTGGGCGCCAACGATGGCGGCTCGAGCACGGGCTTGTTGCTGGAACTGGCCAACAGTTTTCGCGGCAAAAAGCTGGATGGATATAGCGTTTGGTTGGTTTTCTTTGACGGAGAAGAGGCCATCAAAGGGTGGACAGACGCGGATTCCGTTTATGGCAGCCGGCACCTGGCGGAGAAGTGGCAGGCGGATGGGACTCTTAAGCGCATCAAGGGCTTTTTACTGGCCGATATGATCGGGGATCGCGATCTCGACGTGGAGCGGGACCTGAGTTCGACCCCGTGGCTGCTCGACCTGGTAGGGCAGGCGGCGGCTAAGTACGGCGACCAGTCTTACTTTTTCCAGCGGCAAGAGGCGGTGGGCGATGACCACACCCCGTTTATGGAACGCAAGGTGCCCTGCGCCGACATTATTGATTTCGATTACGGATATCAGAACGCGTTCTGGCACACTCCCGAGGACACCATGGATAAGCTAAGCGCGAAGAGCCTCACCATCGTGGGCGACGTCTTTCTGGAAACGATCCAGCTCCTGAACCAGCGATAGCGAAAAAACAGGGGTTTTTATAGGCCTGTACCCTTCACCAGACACCGTTTTCCGCAAACTTGTTTAGCCTCTTGAACACATTTTCCGCTTCTTTCTTGGAAAAGAGCCTTTGAAGGAAGGGCTTAAAGCTGAAGCCGTGCCATAAGCACAGCATACAAACGAGGGCTTTACAGGCTGCGGAAAAACGCAGGCCCGGGTGTAGCCCCGGACTTTAGTCTGGGGAAGCGGGTTTTCAAACCCGCTTAAACGTTGGGCAATAACATTCGGGGCTTTAGCCCTCGTGGCTACCTCTGAAGCGGTTTGCGACTTTTTTCCGCAGCCTGTTTTCCCGTGCCCTTCCTCAGCACCGAGTTCTCACGCACACTCTCAAGCCCAGATCCCCATGGTCTCGTAGGCTAGCATTGAGATGATGCTCGATGGCGCTCCGATCACCTACTGGATAGGCTTCCACATTGTCGTACTGGTGCTGATCGTGGTCGACCTGGTGGTTCTTGGTAGAGCCGAAAGAGCCTCACAGACCCAGCACAATTCTCTCTTTGTCTTGCTGCTGCTGGCACTCGCCACCTGTTTCGGCTTGTGGATAGGCCACGTGGAAGGCCGCCAGAGCGGGCTTGAATTTGCCGCCGGCTACCTGATCGAGCTCTCCATGAGCATCGACAATCTCTTCGTCTTCCTGCTGATGTTTCGCTCGTTCGGCCTGGAACCGGAGGCACAAAGAAAAGCACTGCTGCTGGGCATCGTGGGCGCCATCATCATGCGCGGGGTTTTTATCTTCGGCGGGATAGCCCTCCTGGAGCGATTCGCCTGGATTGAATATGTGTTCGGCGCGCTGCTCCTGGTGGCCTCGGCGCGGTTGTTACGGGGGAAGAAGAAGGGTGACACCCCGCCCGAGCCAGCAAAATGGATTGGGGAACGGGGCCGGCGGTGGGCCAGCGGTCCCAGGGCAACCTTCATCGTCGCCGTGATTGCCATCGAGCTGGTCGATCTGGTGTTCGCCATTGATTCTGTGCCCGCAGTGCTGGCGATTTCTCACCATCCTTTCGTGATTTACACATCGAATATCTGCGCAATTCTGGGCTTGCGGGCGCTTTACTTTCTTCTCGCCGGCCTGCTCGAAAGACTGCGCTTCCTTCACTTTGGTTTGGCTGCGATCCTGGCGTTCGTGGGTTTGAAGATGTTGACTGCCAAATGGGTCAACGTGCCGGTTACAGTTTCGCTCGGGTTCATCGTCCTGGTGGTCCTTGCGGCCACGGCTGCTTCCCTGATTCCGATCCCACACGGTACGATGGACTAAGCCGTGCGCAAGATTCCCGTCACGACCAAATTCGGCCAATATACCGTTTCCGTGGGAAGCGGCATCCTGGATTCCCTCCCAAAGCGCACGCCGGCCCTGGCCAACAACCCTCGCAAGCTCATTTTTCTCCTTACTTCACCCGAGATCTGGGCACTGTGGGGAGCGCGGGTGGAAGCTGCCCTGGCTCCCAGGGAACCCATCGTGCTGTTTCTGCCCCCTGGGGAACGCCACAAGCGGTTGAGCCAGGTGGAACGGCTCACGACTGAGATGACCAAAGCGGGCGCTGACCGCTCATCGGTGCTCATTGCCTTCGGCGGCGGGGTCACCGGGGATGTAGGAGGATTTGTCAGCGCGATCTATATGCGCGGAATCGATTACATCCAGATACCCACTACGCTTCTATCGCAGGTTGATTCCTCAGTTGGGGGCAAGACGGGGGTCAACCTGCAAACGGGCAAGAACCTGGTGGGCTGCTTCTATCCTCCGCAGGCGGTCATCGCGGATATCGATCTGCTTCGCACTCTTCCACGGCGCGAATTGCGGGCAGGGATCTACGAAAGCATCAAGGCGGGCCTCATTCGCGATGCGTCCCTGTTTCGCTTCATTGAGGGCCATCGTGAAGCGCTCGATCAGGGCGATCCAGATTCACTCGAGAAGATGGTCGCCAGTTCCATAAAGATCAAGGCTGACGTAGTGGAAGAGGATGAACGGGAGTTGGGTGTGCGCATGATCTTGAATTTCGGCCACACCCTGGGCCATGCGATTGAGGCAGCCAGCGGCTACAGGGCGCTTCTCCATGGGGAAGCGGTTGCCTGGGGCATGATCGCGGCGCTTCACATCAGCCGCCAGCGTAGGCTCCTTGCGGACGATACTGCGTGCCGTATCGAGACGCTGATTCGCTCCTTTCAGCCGCCGCCCATGCCCGCAGTCAGCGCCAAGCGCCTGCTGCAGGCTTCCTCCGGGGACAAGAAGAACCGCGCCGGTGTGCGCCGGTTCGTTCTGCTGCAGAGTCTGGGCAATGCGATGGTGGCCGAGGATGTCACCGACGCTGAGGTGTTGGCGGCCATTGCCTACCTGCGGCCATCCGAAAGCAAAAAGTAACCGTGGCCGCGCCTGGTGCTCAGCCGGAAGGTACCCGGGATGAAGCCGGCGCGGCCGATGCCGTGCGCTCGATGTTCGATCAGATCGCGCCCCGATACGACCTGCTGAATCATGTCCTGTCGTGCAATATCGACCGGGTTTGGTGGCGCCGCGCAGCACGCAGCTTTCGCCAGGTGCTGGGCCGGCCTGAGGCGCAGATCCTTGATCTCTGTTGTGGGACTGGGGATATGACGCTGGCCCTGCTTCGGCTACGGCCGGAGAATGGACGACCCGTGCTGGCCGCCGACTTTGCCCACCAGATGTTGCTGCGCGGAGCGGCGAAATTTGTGCCCCGGGGAGCCCTGGCGGTCGAGGCGGATGCCCTTCGTCTTCCGCTCCCTGCCGGGTCCATCGATCTGCTCACCACAGCCTTCGGATTTCGAAACCTGGCAAACTACCAGGCCGGTCTCAGGGAGTTTTACCGCGCGTTGAAGCCCGGCGGGGAGTTGGGCATCCTCGATTTCAGCGAGCCGGGCGGCCTTATGGGTAAGCTGTATGCCTTCTACTTCCGCCGGGTGCTCCCGGCTGTGGGCTCGCTGATCTCCGGAGTCTCCGGGCCGTACCGTTACCTGCCCGCCTCGGTCGAGAGATTCCCCGCTCCAGCGGAATTGTTGCAAGTGATGCAATCGGTTGGATTTGAACAGGTTTCCTGGACGCCGTACAGCTTTGGGATTGCGGGTTTGTACCGCGGGGTTAAGCGTTAACCATGTAATCATCCGTGTTCGCCGCAGCCCGGATAGGTTGCTGACTCGGTAAACTTGAGGAATGCACGCGACGGTCACCTGGCAGCATGATCAACAGTACGATGCGGTGTCGCACAGCGGCCATCATGTCACCATGGATGGGGAAGCCGCTCACAAAGCGGGCGCGAGTCCTATGGAACTGGTGCTGCTGGCACTCTGCGGCTGCACTTCGGTCGACGTGGTTTCTATCTTGCGCAAAAAGCGGGAACCGCTTACCTCGCTGACAGTCTCCGCCGTGGCGGAACAAGCTGCGGAGGCGCCCCGCGTCTTCACCCATATCCAGCTTACGTACCACATCGGCGGAGGCGTCTCGTCTAAGGCTGCAGAGGATGCAGTCGCTCTGTCCAAGAACAAATACTGCTCGGTTTCGAAGATGCTGGAAAAGTCGGCGACGATCGACTACGTCATCACCTACGGCGAGGGACATGATTAACTTCTTTCGTCTGGTATTAGCTGGGCTGGCGCTCGCCATGGCGGGGCTGGTTTCGGCAGTGGTGACGATGCGCTTGGCTATCCATGGAGCAGAAGTGAAAGTGCCTGATATCCAAGGGCTTACGATTACCGAGGCGGTACACAAGACCGCCAATTTGGGATTGAACCTGGGCATCGACAACAAGTACTACAGTGTTGATGTGCCGGCGGGGAGGGTGTTGGCACAATCACCTCTCCCAGGCGCCATCGTGCGGCGGGAATGGCGCATGCGGGTGACGGAAAGCCTGGGTCCACAGAAGGTCGCGATTCCAGCGGTCGTTGGCCAGCAGGAACGGGTAGCCGCGATTGAGGTGCGCCGCGTAGGGCTGGATTTGGAAGAGACCGCGCAGATGCCGTGGACCGGTGCCCCTCCGGGGACGGTCATTGCGCAGAATCCGCAGCAGGGCGCCGGGGGGGTAGAGCGGCCCAGTGTCAGCCTGCTGGTGAGCACTGCAGCACCCGCGACTCCGCAGGCAATGGTTATGCCGCAACTGGTGGGTATGCCGCTGGCGGCGGCTACTGCGTTAGTGGTGCACGCCGGGTTTAAGGTGGGCCCGGTGCAGAATAGCTATTCTGACTCTCCCGCGCCCACAGACGCGGACGCAGGAATGGCTCCGGCGGACACTGCAGACCCCGCAGGCACGGTCTTGGGGCAGACGCCCCTGGCGGGCCATCGCGTCGAGCCCGGCATGATCGTTACCCTGAAAATCGCCCAGTAGAACGACTTAGGGTCTATCCCCGCAGCCATCGCCGGGTGCCCCACACCCCCGATTTCCTGTGTAGTTTTCGTGGGTTCCCTGAACTTCCTGCGCCTTTCCTTAAAAGAAAGGCGCACACGCGGGTTTGTCCAGAGCTGCGTACAGGAAATTCGGGGCATCTCGCTCGTTTTTCGCGAGATGTGGGATACCGCAGGTCTCCCCCCTTAAGCCTGTCGCGGGCCGACAGATCTACAGGGGTGCCCCATGTTCGCACCAGCGTACGTGGGCCGAAAACGTTGGGCGAAGCCCTTCGACAGCCTTTCGTTCCGGACCTCAGCCTCTGCTCGTTCATTCCGACCGGAGGAGTCATGCGCCTACCGAACTATTCCCTTACCAGGCACGCGGCGAAAAAGCCATCGCCTGCGTAGAGTCCGGGAAAGATACGCAGGAAATCGCCTGGGGAAAGCCTTTCTGCCGTGCCCTCGTGGAGGATGCCTTCACGCTCTAACGATTTAACTTGATCTCCCCAGGGAAGCAGACGGAATCCTATCTCCGCCGCAAGAGCTTCAGCCACAACATTCTCGTTCTCCTCAGCTTCGAGCGAACAGGTTGAATAGGTAAGCCTGCCCCCCTCGCACAATGCGCGCATTGCGGAGCGAAGCAGACGCACCTGGCGCTCGTGGTGACGAGCGAGATCATTCACCGTGAGCCGGTACCTTATCTCCGGATTGCGCGACAGGGTTCCGGTTCCGCTACAGGGGGCGTCGCAGAGCACCAGGTCAAATTGCTTCTCGAACGGGAGTTGCGTCGCATCTAGCACACGAAAGTGAATCCCTAACCCGGGCAGATTCTTCTGCATGGCCTTGAGCCGCACCGGACTGACGTCACATGCGGTGATGGACGCAGTCGGATTGCGCTCAGCCAGGATGGCCGTCTTGCCTCCTGGAGCGGCACAGCAATCCAGGATCTCCTTGCCGCGCCCAGCTAGCTCGGCGATGAGTTGCGATCCCTCATCCTGAATGCGCATTCCGGCTTTCACTTCTCCTGAAACGACTCGCTTGGCGCTGACCACAAATGCGCCTTCTTCCAGCTGCGGATCTTCTGCCTGGTGGCGGATGGTCGTGGGAGGAGGAAGCTGATCGTAGCGGCAAATGGCCTCCGCGGTCTCCCGGCCATACGCGGCTACCCAACGTTCGACTATCCACGAGGGATGGGCGGCGATGGCGTCGGAGTCCTGCAGCTTTCGAGACTGGGCTAACTTCCGCAGGACCGCGTTCACCAATCCGGCGGCGTATCGCTCTCCAGACTGCTTGACCAGCTCTACGCTTTCGAAAATAGCGGCATGAGCAGGAATGCGATCAAGTAACAGTAGCTGCAACGCTCCCAGTTCCAGCGAGACTTGCACCGGGTCAGCCAAATGACTCTTGCTTTTTGTGAGGGCTTCGCGAATACGTTGCTGCAACACCAGTTGCCAGCGAAGGACGCCCATCACCAGTGTAGTGGCCAGATTCTTATCCAGCGTCGACAGCGCTTCTACTCGTTTGGAACGAAGCAGGACATCACTGTGCAAATCCGGCTTGCGCCTGAGTTCCAGCAGCAACTCGAAGGCGACCTTTCGTGCCGGGGAGATGCTCAACCTAGAGTCTCGTGCTTGTGAGGCACGGTGCCTCGGAGAAAGTCTGCAACCGGCATCCTCTTCTTCCCTTCCAGTTGAATCTCCAGCAACTCCAGTTGTGTGCCCGATCCCGCAGCCACAAAGAGTCGATTTCCTTCGACTGCCAGCTCCCCAGGTGGCGCGGCAGTGACCCCGGACGGATGCAGACGATGCACCGTCAATTTCTTACCGCGGAAGAAGGTGTAGGCTCCAGGCCAGGGTTGGAAACCGCGCCAGCGGTTGTAGATCTCGCCGGCAGGCCGGGCGAAATCAATCAACGCGTCCTCGCGCTCGAGAATTGGCGCCAGCGATGCGCCTGCATTATCCTGCGGAGTCGGTTGGATCGTGCCCGCCTCCAAGCCGGCAAGAGTTTCGAGCATAAGGCCTGCACCGCTGGCAGCCAGCACTGGAAACAATTGCTCCGACGTTTGATCGGGCTCAATCGGCAACGATCGCTGCAGCAGAATATTCCCGGTATCGAGACCCTGATCAAGGAGCATGGTGGTGGCGCCGGTCACCTTCTCACCGTTCGCAACCGCCCACTGGATAGGCGCCGCCCCACGGTATTTTGGGAGCAGCGAAGCGTGGAGGTTGATGTTGCCCCAGCGCGGCAGGTTCAGCATCCATTCCGGAATAATGCGGCCGTACGCCACGACGATGATCGCGTCCGGGTTGATTGTCTCCAGGCGCGCGCGAAGCTCGAGATTGTTTTTGATTTTTTCCGGCTGCACCACCGGCAGCCCCACTTCCAATGCCAACGCCTTGACGGGAGGAGGGGAAGGCTCCTGATCGCGACCCCGTACACGATCGGGTTGGGTTACCACCAGTTCGATCGCATGTCCGGCTGCGAGCAGCTGTTGCAGAGTGGGGATGGCGAACTGCGGTGTGCCGCAAAAGACGAGCCTCATCGCTCGTCTACCATTCTCCAGCTCGCTGGAGTTTGCGGATTTTGCGCAGCACAAAGTCCCGCTTCAGGGCGCTGATGCGAAAGATGAAGAGGATTCCATCGAGGTGGTCGATCTCATGCTGAAAGGCGCGTGCCAGCAGGTCTTCAGCCTCTCGTTCAAACCAGTTGCCCTCTAAATCCTGAGCGCGTATTTTGACTTTCGCAGCACGCGCGACTTTTTCCCGAATGTCAGGCAGGCTTAGACAGCCTTCTTCCTCGAAGATCTTTCCTTCTTTGGTAACAACCTCTGGATTAATTAAGGCGACCTTGTCTTCAGGCGTTTTCTGAAAGCTGAGATCGATCACCGTCAAACGTTTGGGAATGCCGATCTGCGGCGCCGCGAGCCCGATGCCGTGGGCAACGTACATAGACTCGAACATATCGTCGACCAGCCTGCGTAGGTCGTCGTCAAACGCGGTGACGGCCTCAGACGGCCGCTGCAGGATAGGATCTGGAAATTTAACTATCGGATAAACCATGCTTAGAATCGACGAATCTGCTCCAGGTATCCCTGGTAATTCCTGCTGAGCTCCCCAGCCGAGTCGCCGCCAAACTTCTCCAGCACGAGTTTCGCAATGACGAATGCGACCATCGCTTCGGCAGCTACTCCCGCAGCCGGCACGACACACACATCGGAACGCTCATAAGCCGCCTTGGTCGACTCCCGGGTGCTGAAGGAGACGGAACCAAGTGGCCGGCGCAGCGTCGAGATGGGTTTCAAATAACCGCGCACAATAATATCTTCCCCGTTCGAGATGCCGCCTTCGATGCCGCCGGCATTGTTGTGATCACGAGTAAACCTGGTCGCTGCACTACCATTCTCTTCCGTGCTGTAGCCGATCGCGTCATGAACGGCAGAGCCGAAGGACTGAGCAGCAGTGACGCCCTGGCCCAGCTCAACCGCCTTCACCGCCTGCAAGGACATGACCGCCCAGGCGAGCAGCCCGTCCAGCCGTTCATCCCAATTCGCGTAGGTGCCCAGGCCCGGAGGGGCGCCATGAACGACCACTTCAAAAACGCCACCGATGGAGTCGCCGGTGCGTAGCGCGTGATCCACCTCGGCCTTCATCTGTTCTTCGGTTGCGGGATCGACGCAATTTAATAGGATTTCATCCTTGTCCCTTAGCGCCGCAACCTGTTGCCAGGAGGCAATCGAAGAAAGCTCCACCCGGCCCACCCGGACCACATGACTGCTGACCTCAATGCCCAACGGCTTCAAGAGCAGTTTGGCCATCGCCCCCGCGGCGACACGCGCAGTGGATTCACGGGCGGAAGCCCGCTCCAAAACATAGCGCGCATCGGGGAAATCGTACTTGAGCGCGCCCGCAAGGTCGGCGTGGCCGGGCCGCGGGGAGGCTACGGCTTTGTGCTTTTCAGGATCACCCGCTGCTACCGGCAGAGCCTCGGTCCAGTTTTTCCAGTCGCGGTTTTCTATCTCGATGGAAACCGGCGAGCCGATGGTCTTGCCATGGCGTACCCCGGAGAGCAGGTGGGCCCGGTCCTGCTCAATGCGCATGCGGCCGCCCCGGCCGAAGCCCTGCTGCCGCCGCCAAAGCTCCCGGTCGATGAAGTCTACATCGACGTCCAGGCCAGCAGGCAGTCCGGAAATAAGGGCGATAAGGCACTCGCCGTGTGATTCACCAGCCGTCGAAAAACGTAGCATTTTGTTGGCGAGACCTAACGTTCGATTGTAGTCGATTTCAGAAGAGAAACCGCAGAAGCCGTCCTTATAGAGTGGGTGCGCCCTCTGGCGTAATCAACCGTGCACTAGCCAGTCGTACTGGGCATCGTCGAGTGGTGCGACCGAAAGCCTCGACTGGCGGACCAGCGGGGAATCTTGAAAGATGGGCTCCTGCTTGATTTCGGCCAGTGTCTTTGGCCGCTTGATCGCCGCGCCGGCCGCGATGCGAACCAGCGGAACTTTGGGATCGGATAGATCGACAGACGAGACGCGAGCCAGACCCACCGCTGTCTTTTCGTCTCCGGTGTGGTAGATGACGAGCTTGTCGCCTTTCTTCATCGCCCTAAGGTTCCTGACCGCGGTCGGGTTAGTCACTCCAGTCCAGTCCGTTTCCTTTTCTCGCAGCAAATCAGCAAAGGAATAGGCGGTCGGTTCTGTCTTCAGCAGATAGTTCATGGTTTACTCCTTTGGCCGGAGGAAGGTTGCCGTATTCAGTAGTGGCCTGTCCATGGAACGGACCCAATCTGTCATCTCGCCTGGCTCGGCTCCCTGCGCCTCGTGCCGTTCAAATTCACTGCGCATGGTGTGCATCTTGGCGTCCAGATCGTCCAGGTAGTGGAGCAGCACCGCTTCTGGAATCATGGGCAGCTTAGGGGAACCAAATTCGAGCCTGCCGTGGTGACTCAGAACCATGTGCTCGACCAAAATGCGGAGCGTAGGCGGAAACTCGGGCATCGCAGCCAGCTTCTTTTCAATCATCCCGATGGCAATGGCGATGTGCCCCACCAGTTGCCCCTCCAGGGTGTAGTCGAAAGTCATCCCCCAGCGCAGTTCCTGCAGTTTGCCGATGTCGTGGAAAATGACGCCGGTCAGGAGCAAGTCGCGGTTGATCTCGGGATAATGCTGCGCTGCCAGCTGGCAAAGACCCATCAGGGAAACTACGTGTTCGAGAAGCCCGCCCATCCAGGCATGGTGCAGGCTCTTGGCCGCGGGGGCTTCACGGAAGGCAGTCGCGATGGCGGGATCTTCCAGAAACGAGCGCACGAGCGCCTGCAGCCAGGGGTCGGAAAAACCATCTACGGAGCCAATCAGAGTGGCCCACAGCTCCTCCACATCCTTGCTCGTGTGGGGAACATAGTCCACCATTTCGAATTCGTCCGGAGTGGCGCGGCGCAGCTTTTCCAGGTTCAGCTGAAAGCGGCCGTTGAAACGGCAGACTTCAGCGCGGACCTTGACCACGTCCCCCTGCTCAAACCCAGGCGCGACCTCGGCAAAGTTGTCCCACATGCGCGATTCGATCTGCCCGGTGCGGTCGGCCAGGGTGACCGCCAGGTACTGGCCGCCATCCTTGCGGCTACGCAGTTGCTTGGTGGCGACGGCGAAGAAAGCGACGATCGCCTGATTTTCGAACTTGGCTACGTCAGCGACGTAAATTTCTTTCATTTCGCTTGGATCACGGGTTCCCCGAAGGCCCGGCAGCCGGTGCGCCCGGAACAGGATTCTGGCTAGCAGCGGGTGCGGCTTGCGGCGGGTTTTGATCCGGGTGGCCGAGATACGGCGCTGGCGTCTGGTCCGGCTCCTTCGGCTTGTCGGAAAGCCGGCTCTTTTCGCCCTTCGGCTTAGGCTTTTTCGCGTTTGGATCGGATAGATCGAGCGGCGCATTCTGCACCTTCTGCGTTGCCAGGTCATCCGCAGTAGGCTGGTCCGTCGTATCAGTGGATTTGGATTTAGAGGCCTTTGTCTTGTGCACGACCGGCCGGTTGCTCAGGCGGGTCTTCTTTTCGGGGGCATCGGTGACGGTGCCGCTCACGGTGCCGTCCGGGTTTACGTAGCGAGTTTCAGGAGTAGTGACGCTCGGGCCGCTATCAGGAGCGACCGCGGTAGCGACCTGGGATGACGGGAGCGATTCTCGCGGGGCCTGTCCAAAACGGATTTTCTCCCGCTTTCCAGGCTTCTCGACGCTGTTACTCGCCTGTTGCGTAGTTGCCAGCTTGGCGGCACTCGGCGGAGGCGCCGCGGCAGTCGTTGCAGAGCCTGGAGCCGGGGTACCCGGGGTGGCGGCCGCAGGGACAGCGGCGGCAGGCGCCGCCTGGGCGGTTTGGACCGGAGCCTTGCCCCGGAATCGCGTACGGGCAAACTTCTTCTTTTTCTTGGGAGGCGGTGGCGTATAGGCGCTATACGTTAAATGCATTTCGTTCCCGCTGGCCCCTGTATCCGTGCCGTGGTAGATGTCGATCGCCGCCTCTTCGCGCAACTTGGTGAGATATTCGCGCAGTTTTGGCTGCATACGCTCCATAAAGATGGCCTCTTCCACCTGCGGCTCTACTTGCTGGAAGCTGGCGTCCCCGCCAAGGTTATGCTGCGTGGCCTGCAGGATGATGAATCCCTGCTTGGTGCGGATCGGTTGCGTGTGCTGACCGGCATTCAGAACAAAGGCCTTATCAGCGATCTCTTTCGCCAGCTGGTCGCGGTGGAATTCACCTAAAGCAACGCTCTTGGGCGCGTTGGGATCGGTTGGGTCTGGCTTGGCCAGGTCTTCGAACTTTGCTCCGGCCGCCAGCTTTTTCTCGATTGCATCGGCCTGCGCCTGGGCCGCTGCGACCTGGGCATCATCGGCCCCTTCGGTCGCTGACTTGGCGGGGGTGGGGATCAAAATTTCGTTCAGGGTTACCGATTCGGGCTGGGCAAACTCACTTTCGTGCTGCTTGAAATACTGTTGCACCTCGCCCGGCGACATGCTGATTCTTCGCCCAACCTCGTCCCGCACCACCTGCTGAGTAATGATGCTGTTGCGGATGGTGGCTTTGAAGTCTTCAAAGGTTCCGCCCTGCGCTTGCGAAGCATAGGCCTTTTCAAGATCTTCCATCGAATCCAGATGGTTCTGCTTTCTGATCTCGTCGAGCCTTTTGATCAACTCAGTTTCGCCCGTGATCCCAAGTTCCTTGCCTTTAGAAAGCAGGAGCTGCTGATCGATCAGGTCGCGCAACAGATCGGCCTTTTTCTGTTCCAGCTCATGGGCAGGAATGGCCTGGCGACTGGCTTCGGCCTCCAGCTGCTCCTCGGCCCGGTCATAGTCCGAGCTGGTAATGATTTGGTCGTTCACGCGGACGGCGATGTCTTCCACCACTTTCCCTTGAGTGGGCGAAGGCTCGGTCGCTCCAGCCTTGTTGTTTGCCTGGCCCAGGGAGGGAACAGCGCTAAGACTCGCACTGAGGATCAAGATCGCGGTGGACTTCTGAAACTCGGAAAACGTCATTTGTATGGACATCTCATGTCGCTGCTAACTGCTAACTCCAAGAACATTTGACTTCCAGCGGTGACCGGGAGGTAGCCGCGACACGCGGATTACCTTGGAGAATCTCGAACTCGTCACCCTCTATACACCAGAAGTAAAACGCCCTAGCCCTTACGTGGTAGTTTGCCTGATCGCCTGGGGTGCGGACGTCGAACAGACCGGATTTTGCTGCTCTTTCAGTGTCTGAGTACGTATCAGTTCAGCTTACGTCCAATGGTATACTTCGATCAAGAACACTCCGGGCCGCGCCTCAGGAACGCCCCCTCCCTGCGCCTCCGGACCCTGAGGATTACCGCACAATGGCATCTCGGACACGACGGTTTTTGTTCTCCATCCTCCTCTTCTTTGTGGTTTGTGGTTTCCTTGGAACCGTGGTGAGCCAGCGCCTTGGCGCGCAATCCAGTTCTGATGAGTCCGCCTTGCGTGACGATTTGCGCAACTTCACCAGCGTCTACAACCTGGTGGAACAAAACTATGCCGAGCCGCTGACCGGTGATAAGGCAGAAAAAGCAGTGTACGACGGGGCTATCCCGGGAATGCTGCGCGTGCTTGACCCGCATTCCAGCTTCTACGACCCCAAAGCCTATGCCAAGATGCGCGAAGACCAGCATGGCAAGTACTACGGCGTTGGCATGCTGATTCAGCCGCAGAGCAACAAGATTGTGGTCGTCAGCCCGTTTGAAGGCACACCTTCTTTTAAAGCCGGGATACGGCCCGGAGACGTGATCGTCGCGGTCGATGGCAAATCCACCGACAACATGAATTCGGAAGATGTTGCCAACGTCCTCAAAGGACCTAAAGGCACCCACGTACAAATCACGATTGCACGCGAGGGCGCAGCCAAACCGCTGGTATTCGATTTGATTCGGGACGAGATCCCGCACAACAGCATCGATCTCGCTTATATGGTGCGGCCGAATGTCGGCTACGTGCATATCACGAATTTCCAGGAAACCACGGGCCGCGAGCTCTCGGATGCCCTGGATCACTTCGGCAACATCGATGGTCTGGTTCTCGACCTGCGCGGAAATCCTGGCGGCTTATTGAGTGAAGCCGTGGCAGTCTGCGATAAGTTCTTGGAAAAGGGTCAGGTGATCGTCTCCCAGCGTGGCCGTGCCTTTCCTGAACAGACGTATCGCGCGACTCATGGCAACGGAGGCCGCGAATATCCCGTCGTGGTGCTGGTGAATCACGGCACCGCTTCGGCTGCTGAAATTGTGTCAGGCGCATTGCAGGATCATGACCGCGCGATCATCGCCGGCGAGACGACCTTCGGCAAGGGGCTGGTGCAAACGGTTTATCCGTTGTCTGAGAACACCGGGCTGGCACTTACCACGTATCACTACTACACGCCCAGCGGCCGGCTGATCCAACGCAATTACAACGGTGTTTCGCTTTACGACTACTACTACAACCACGATCAGCCGCAGGATACGAAGAGTCGCGAGGTCAAGGCCACCGATTCCGGGCGCACGGTGTTTGGCGGCGGCGGGATCACTCCCGACGACAAAATCGACACTCCCAAGTCAGTCCCAGTTCAAGACGTCCTGCTGGAGCATTACGCGTTCTTCAATTTTGCCAAGCACTACATGGCGAACCGGACCGTTGGCAAAGACTTCCAGGTAGACGATACGGTCATGACCTCGTTCAAGGAATTTCTGACCAGCCAGCAAATTCCCTATACGGATGCGGATCTGGCGCCGGTGATGGACTGGGTCAAAGCCAACATCAAGGCTGAAATCTTCACTACCCAGTTTGGCCAGGAAGAGGGTTTGAAGGTGCGGGCCGCTTGGGATCCCATGATCAACAAAGCGCTTGATTACCTACCCCAGGCAAAGGCGCTTGAGAACGCCGCCAAGCACGCAGAAACACAGCGCGCCAGCGTACGGACCAGCCAACAGTAAGGAATAAACCGGCGTCGTTCAAGTGTGAGTGGGTGGCCCAGGTCTCAAAATCGAGACCTGGGTTTTCCATCGTCTGATGGCCGCGCCAGAAACACCAGGCCCCTTTCTCCCGCTAACAACTCCAACTAGAGCCACCCCTCTCCCCTTGTCATCCCTACCGATCCGACTCGCATACCTCAAGGTGAGTAACCCCTCTCCCCTTGGCATCCCTACCGATCCGACTCGCATACCTCAAGGTGAGTAACCCCTCTCCCCTTGGCATCCCTACCGATCCGACTCGCATACCTCAAGGTGAGTAACCCCTCTCCCCTTGGCATCCCTACCGATCCGACTCGCATACCTCAAGGTGAGTAACCCCTCTCCCCTTGGCATCCCTACCGATCCGACTCGCATACCTCAAGGTGAGTAACCCCTCTCCCCTTGGCATCCCTACCGATCCGACTCGCATACCTCAAGGTGAGTAACCCCTCTCCCCTTGGCATCCCTACCGATCCGACTCGCATACCTCAAGGTGAGTAACCCCTCTCCCCTTGTCATCCCTACCGATCCGACTCGCATACCTCAAGGTGAGTAACCCCTCTTCCCTTGTCATCCCTACCGATCCGACTCGCATACCTCAAGGTGAGTAACCCCTCTCCCCTTGGCATCCCTACCGATCCGACTCGCATACCTCAAGGTGAGTAACCCCTCTTCCCTTGTCATCCCGAGCGCAGCCGAGGGATCTGCAGTGCGCCCTTCGGCTCTCTCAAATTCTTCATCGGAAGCGATCCGGAAGAGGCTTACTTCGTGCCGCTTCCGATGAAGAATTTGAGAGAGCCGAAGGGCGCACTGCAGATCCCTCGGCTGCGCTCGGGATGACAAGGGAAGGGGGGTTACTCTAGTTGGAGTCGTTAGCGGGATGGCGCTCAGGCGCCTTATTGCGAGGCGGTGGGAGTGGAAGGAATGCAGTCGTTCTTGGCCAGGTCCACCGTCGTGCTCTTGCGGTAATCCGGAAGACTGCTGCCGTAGCGGATCATCATCGACAGCAGTTTACGCGCGTCCCAATAGCGCGGCATGTAGCGTCGCGGGTCCGAGAGACACCGGAAGAGCCATCCCAGGTACAACCGGTCTGCCCAGATTGGAATCTGCACCTGATCACCACTCAGAAAAGCAATCGCCGCGCCTACACAATGAATAGACGGTTTGTAGTCGAGCTCGCTTCTTAGATAGAGTCCGAGGCGTTCCTGCGTACCTCCACCCAGAGTCACAACGATGTGCCGGGGGCGCCGCTGGTTAATCCGGTGCAGCAGTTCAGAATCGTCTATTGTCTTCCCGTAAAGCGGGGCAACGCATCGATCCTCTGCAGCCAACTCAATTCCCTGCCGCCGCAGCCACCCGCAATTTCTGCGCGCACTTGCTTCGCTGGCCATGATCCAGAAGCTACCGCCGGGCTGGTGGAAGTCCGGCTGCCTAAGCAGCGAAGAAAGATATTTCAATCCGGAGACACGGCGAATGGAATCGCGCTTGAGGCGGTTCCATATCATAACCATGAAGGCACTATCTGTGATTACGAGGTCGGCGCCCTGCAGCGCCTCGCGGTAGGCCGGGTCGCTGGCTATGTTTTTGAGGGCGGGAGCCGCGGGGACGACCAGCAAGCCGCCGCTGCTCATGCGCGCAATCGCTTCGTCAGCGTCGCCAACGAAGAAACGGATCCCCAGAATCTGCCGGAATTGAGCGCTCGCCGTCGCCACCGCTGACACTCCCACAGTTCCTCGTAGCCTCAATCAATCCATTTCAGTACCAGACTGCTTGGTCCTCGGTAATCCCCAATTCGCAGTAGCTTAGCTAGACCCTGGACAAGGCCATCATTTCGCTCTCAATCCATGCATAGGTCTTCGCTAAACCTTCTTTCAGACGAATGGAAGGTTCCCACCCCAGGTACTGTTTGATCTTGGTGTTGTCACTGTTACGGCCATTGACGCCTTTTGGCGCGCCAAGATTGTACTTCCGCTCCAGCTTGATTCCTGCGATCTCCTCAGCGATAGACACCAGCTGATCGATCGTAACCAGCTCGTTGCTGCCAAGGTTAATGGGCTCGTGAATTTCGCTTTGCAGGATGGCCTGCGTGCCCCGGGTGCAGTCATCGATATACATGAAGCTGCGAGTCTGTTTCCCGTCGCCCCATATTTCAATCTGATGTTTGCCTGAGGCCTTGGCTTCGATGACCTTGCGGCAAATCGCAGCGGGAGCTTTTTCACGTCCGCCTGTCCACGTGCCCAGGGGGCCGTAGACATTGTGGTAGCGAGCCACGCGGCATTGCAGACCAAAATCCTCTTCGAAATGCCGGCACATGCGCTCGCTAAACAGCTTCTCCCATCCATAGCCGTCTTCAGGAAGTGCCGGGTAGGCGTCTTCTTCCTTCAGTGCCACGACGTCAGGAGTTTTCTGCTTGTCTCCGTTGTAAACGCAGGCGGAGGAGGAGTAAAAAAACCGCTCGACGCCTTTTTCCCTGGCCGCCATGAGCATGTGAGTATTGACCAGCACGCTCAACATGCAAAGCGCTTTATTGTTTTCAATGAAACCCATGCCGCCCATATCAGCAGCCAGTTGGAAGACTACCTCAGCGCCCTGCGCCGCCTTCATGCAACTGTCTTTGTCCTTGAGATCCAGAACCTGGTTGTCTACCCCAGCCGAGGACTGATACCACTCTGACATCGGTTTAACATCCACTGCCCGGATGACTTTTGCTCCGTTGTCCAGCAGGCTTTTGACCAGATGTCCGCCGATAAAACCGCCGGCGCCACAAACGACTACCTTGGCATTTTTCAACTTCATGTAGCGGGCCCCCAATGCAATTTGCCAGTCAGCAGCTCCGTTTTAAGATGCTCAAATACCACCGCTGGCAACGGTTAGTCTCTCATATCCACGCCCTGGTTTTAGGGTTTGGAACATCATCGGTAACCATCACGGGACAACCTTTTTAGCAAAGATCGTCGTGTGCTTCATCCTGCAACTCCTGGAGGAAGCCCTGGAGCAGGGCGACTCTTGGACGAGCCAGGACCTTTGCTGTCTCCAGATGAAGCTTGCCGGGTAAATCTGCCAGACTCTTCTGCAAAGTGTCTGCCGCACTGGTAAATGTTGGATATCGCGTGTCCCTGCCGATCTTTGCCGCCACCCGCAGGATGCCGATGGATC
The DNA here is from genome assembly GCA_963826875.1 of uncultured Acidobacteriaceae bacterium. GTDB lineage: Bacteria > Acidobacteriota > Terriglobia > Terriglobales > Acidobacteriaceae > PALSA-350. The sequence goes on from CAWGYP010000021.1 coordinate 487,260, forward strand.
CCAACTGTTCCAAAATATCCGCATCGCGCAGGATCGTGCCTTCCAGGGAAGTGGGGCTCAGATGCGGTTGATGGGTGCGGATCGCTTCCACCACTTGTGCAACTTTCGTGTCAGGAAAACCAAATTGACGCAAGAGCGGCGGCGATTGCTGCATCGCATAGCTGACATTGTCCCAGCCGGAGAGTTTTTCGGGATCTTCGGGTCGATGACCGACAAATACACCCAGATCATGGAGCCACGCCGCAGCGTAGACCACGTCGTCATCGTAGGACATTCCCTCGCCAACCAATCGGGTTAACGCATACAGCCGCGGTTGGTGCCCCAATTTATCCACGGGGAGTGCCTGGCTTCGGACATATTGCGCCAATTCGAAACGAAAGTCGTAGCCCTCTCGTGAGCCCATCCCTTCCAGGTTGTCAGAGTAGCCAGTCACAAATTTTAGTTGCTTTCGCCTCAAGACGGATGAACCCATTATATTGTGGTTCAGAACCTTGCAGCATGTTTGCAAGGCGCAGTCCAGTGGTAGATGATTTCGTCAGTTTCATGTCACACTTTATTACCCATGACCAAGATTGATGCTCATGAAAGACTCCGGCGCGCAGCGTCTCTGCTGGCGCACCCGGGAGCGCAGGCGGGTGATCGGACAGTCCTTCTTCAGGCCTGGGAAGTTTTGCGCGGATTGCGCAGCGACGACTTCCCGGTGGAGATGCGGCCGGCATTCAACTTTTTGCAACATGAGATTGCTCGTGCAGAATCAGAAGACGTCAGTGCACGCGAGGTGGCATTTCTGACCAACAAACTTCGCCAGCTCGAATTGATGTGGGTCGAGAGCCCAGGAGAACGTGCACGGCAAGAAAGTTCAGATAACAGTGTGTAGCATTTTGTGTCGCTGAGACTGCCTCGGATCCCTGAACCAGCATCGGAGCCAATCGAACGTGACTTCCCCGGTGACGTGGCCTACCTCTCCATTTCGTGGGACGATCGCCGCGGATGAGGTACATCTTTGGGCCTGGGCGCTTCAACCGGCTGCGCGCGATCTGTCTGCTCATCTGGAGATCCTCGATCGCCAGGAACAGGAACGGATGCAACGTTTTCATTTTGCTGCGGATTCAGAGCGGTACGCCGCCGCTCATGGGAACCTGCGCAGGATTCTCGGGTCTTATCTGAATCTGGCGCCGGAAAGACTCTGCTTCCGAACCAACCAATTTGGCAAACCCGAGTTGGCAGGTGAAACTTCACTGAAGTTCAGTCTGAGCCACAGCAAAAGCATTGCCATGCTGGCAGTAGACCTCGCACAGCCGGTCGGCGTGGATGTAGAAGACGTAAGGCCGATTGAGGAGGAAGTGGCCGATCGGCATTTTTCCGCGACGGAGCTGACCGACCTGCGTGGATTAGAAGGAGAAGCCTGGCTCGCCGGATTCTATCGATGCTGGACGCGCAAGGAGGCCATCCTCAAGGCCGAAGGAGTGGGCCTCTCTCGCGCGCTGGATAGCTTTGATGTCTCGTTATTGGCTGACAAGAAGGCAGAACTGATTTCGACGCGGCAGCGGTTCAGCTACCCGTGGAGGCTGCATGATGTTTCGCCCTCCTCAAGCACCATCGGGGCGCTCGCGACCGCGCAGCCAAACGCCAGGCTCGCTTATTTTCGCTGCTGAAAGAATGCTGTGCCAGCTCAGGCCACGCTGCTGGTCACGCCCGGTTCCACCTCGCCTGTCAGCTTCTGCCTGATTTCCCTTGCAAGTGAAGTTACTTGAGGCCGGTGCACCATTCCACGATGCGTTCCGGCGATGAAACGAGTTTCGCAGGTGCCGAGGATCTTGCCTGCCCAAGCCTTCGCGGGTTCAGAATTGCGGCCTGGCTCGTCGCGAGCAATAAACAGGGTTGCATTCCCTGGATAGGTTCGCAATTCGTAGTCCCGCATGGCGAGTGCGAGATATCCTTCTGCTCCAAGAAGCTGCTTGCGAAGCGGGTTGGGAAGGGGTCCGGCGCTTGCTCCTCCCGCACGGCGCGATCGTGCAGCAGCCCGGGCTGCCATCCAGGCCTTCACCTTTATGCGCTGGTACACCATCCTGCGATGCAGCAACTCCTTGATTCCGAATTCACGCACCATGAGCTCTGCGCATGCACGGCGAAAGGATGCCTTGAATGAATTCCAGTCACGGAAAGGGTGATGCATGTGCTTTCCGGTATTCGGATCGCAATCCAACAGTGCAAGAAGGCCCACGGTTTCGCCTTGCTCCATCAGCTGGCAGGCCATCTCGAATACGATCACCCCGCCGGAGGAGTGCCCGGCAAGGTTATAGGGACCGGAGGTTTGAACCGCACGCACCTGCTTCACATAGTTTGCTGCGAGTTCACTGACTTTTGCTTGATGCTGGTCGATGTACGCGGGCAGTTGGAGACCGTACACCGGTTGCTCCCGGCCTAGTTCTACCGCGAGTTCAACAAAAGTCAAAAGGCTTCCTCCGATTCCATGGGCAATGAAGAGTGGCGGCCGGTGTGCGCCGGCCTGGAGGCTTACCAAGGCAGGCCATCGCCCTTTCGGGTTCTGCCGCAGGTAGGCTGCCAAGCGTCGTATCGTCGGATGCTCGACCAAAACTGAATGCGGCAACCGCGAGCCAAACCATCCCTCGATCTGAACCAACATTCGTTCTGCCAACAAGGAGTGGCCGCCCAGGGCAAAGAAGTCCTGATCGAGATCGACCGTATTTAATTTAAGGAGTCCCTCCCAGAGTGCCTTGAGCCGGGCCTCTACTGGATCGATCGGGCTTGTGTCTGGCATTGGAGCGGAGGTTGCCGGGTTGAGACGCATCGCATCCAGAGCCTGGACGTCTACCTTCCCAGTGGCCGTCATAGGGAAAGACTGGAGTGGTACGAACTCCGCCGGAACCATGTAATGAGGCAATTGAGACCGCAGAGATTCCTTCCAGCAACTCAGCAAAGTTTCGTCGCCTACGATGAATGCGACCAGGCGCCGGTCGCCGGCGTCGAATTCGATCGCACGTACCACCGCGGCCCGCACACCTTCGCATTGCCGCAGCGAGGATTCAATTTCTCCCAACTCGACACGGAAGCCACGGATCTTGACCTGGTCATCGACGCGACCAAGAAAATCGAAGCTGCCGTCGGCGAGCTCAATCGCTAGATCGCCGCTTTTGTAGAGCGTGGCTGGTCCGTCGTTAAACGGATCTGGAAGGAAGAGCGCCCGGCTAAGATCATCACGATGCAGGTAACCGAGACCTACGCCTGCTCCGCCGATGTATATTTCGCCCATCGACCCCCAGGGCACGGGTTGAAGATCGTGATCGAGAAGATGAATGCAGACATTAGGCAGCGGGCGGCCTATGGTGATCCTTTGCGCATCGGTATCTATTTTCGCCCTGGTGGCGCAAATAGATGTTTCGGTCGGTCCATACTGGTTCCAAACCGAGCGGCACTTTTGTGCTAACTGAATTCCTAGACTCAAGGGGAAAACTTCACCCCCCACAACGGCCTGCATCTTCGGGTCGCCTTGCCACCCTTGCTCCAACAGCAGGCGATACATCGTGGGCGTGGCGAACATCACGGTTGCGCCGGAACGGCGAATCTGTTCCGCCCTGATGCCTCCGACGCTCGCGTCCTTCTCTACCAGAAACAAACTTGCGCCGAAGGCCAGGGGCAAGAAAATCTCCAGGCAGGCTACGTCAAACGCGATGGTCGACCAGGCCAGCACAACATCGTCTGGGCGCAATTGCAGATCCTCTCCAACCCCGATGATCGTATTCGCGAAACCACCATGAGCGATGATTGCTCCCTTCGGTCTGCCAGTTGACCCGGACGTATACGTCACATACGCGGGAGCGTTTGTGGAAAGTGTTGTCGCGCAGTGCGACGTACTTACCCGGGTACAGAAGTCTTTAAGGAGGAACACTTGCGTTCCAGCGGCGGAAAATCGGTCAAAGAACCTTTCCTGGGTAAGAACAAAGGGAGGAGCAGCGTCTTCGAGGATAAAGGTGATGCGGTCAGCAGGAGTGGCCGGATCGAGTGGGACGTAGACCCCGCCGGCCTTCCATATGCCGAGCAGGCATGCAACCAACTCCGGCGACCGATCAACAAGAACTGCGACCAGAGAGCCGGAGCCCACACCCGCCTCTGCCAATCCTTCTGCGATTCGATCGGCGGTGGAATTCAGTTCGCGATAGGTGAGCTGCCGGTTTTCCGATGAGATCGCTAAGGCATCAGGAGCAGCAAATACATTGCGCTCGAACAACTCCACAATACACATTGGTTTTTCCCACCGCTCCAGGTATCCAAAGCGGCATTCCCATACCCCGAAATGTGTTCATCGGTGGGGGAAGCCCAAGCGCTAGCTTAAAGTGGGTTCTTCAGCGCAGTTGTCAGAAGGTTGTCACTACTTCGTCATTTACCTTCGTCTCGCAGGGCAAGACTGATGAGCGTTTTCTGTTCCATGTCATGCGCCTTCGCGGAGCCGGTTGCCGGACTGGCAGCTGCGGAGCGCTTAATGCTAAGTACCTTACGCTCAGGAAAGAGCCGGCGCAAGCGCGGCACTACGAACGACAGCGCGCCCATATTATCAGGCTCCTCCTGGACCCAAATCACTTCGCGCGCCTCCGGATGACGGGCGACTTCGGCTGCCAGTTCGGTCTCCGGCCAGGGATAAAGCTGTTCCAGAAAAACAATACCGGTGGTGCTGCCCTTATGCTTCGCGCGCTCAATGCGCAGCTCGTGGCCGATTTTTCCCGTGCAGAGCAGCAGGCGATTGACCTGCTGTACCTCCGTTTCGGGCAAAACATTTTGGAAGCGAGGCGCCTCAAACGCCGCAATGGACGAACTGGCGTCGGGATTGCGCAGCATGCTTTTGGGAGTGAAGACGATCAGCGGTTTTCTCCATGCGCGCATCGCTTGCCGCCGCAACAAATGAAAATACTGCGCCGCCGTCGAGGGCTGACAGATTTGTATATTGTCGTGCGCTGCTAACTGCAGGTAGCGTTCCAGGCGGGCGCTGGAGTGTTCCGGTCCCTGCCCTTCATAGCCATGCGGCAACAGCATGACCACCGCGCTCAGCAGTCCCCACTTGTCTTCACCCGAGGTGATGAACTGGTCGATGATGATCTGCGCCCCATTAGCAAAGTCGCCGAACTGCGCCTCCCATAAGACCAGGGTTTCTGGATAATCGCGGCTATAGCCGTATTCGAAGCCCAGCACGCCGGCTTCCGAAAGGATGGAGTTGTAAACCTCGAAGCGCGCCTGATCGGCGGATAGGTGCTGCAGCGGTATGTAGAGTCGCTCGTCTTCAATATCCACCAGCACGCTGTGACGCTGGTTGAAGGTGCCACGCTGACTGTCTTGGCCGCTGAGACGGACCGGCGTGCCCTGTCGCAAAAGCGAGCCGAAAGCCAAAGCTTCCGCCATGCCGTAATCGAAGGGGCGATCCCCTCGGCCCATCTCCCGGCGCTGCTCCAGCAACTTCTTGATTTTGGGATGTATATGGAAGTCTCGCGGATAGGAGGTCAGCTCATTGCTGATCTCCTCGATCGAAGCGACGCCAGAAGCGGCGCTCAGTCCTGTGTCGACCTCGTATTCAGGCTTGTAAGCTCCCCCCGAATAATTCGACCAATAGTTGGGAAGATTTGCCAGCGCCACCCTCTTCTTCATCTGGGACGCTTGCTTCTGGGCTTCTGCCAGCTGTAGCTGAAGCTCTTTCACCCGCGGCAAGGGGTCCACACCAATCTCCTGGCCGTAAAGCTCGTAGAGTGGCGGATGATCTTTGATCTTTGCATAACGCAGCGGCTGGGTGATGGTTGGGTCGTCCACCTCGCTGTGGCCATGGCGACGGTAGCCGATGAGATCGATAATCACATCGGACTGGAAGGCATAGCGGTATTCGACCGCCATCGTCGCGACGCGTATGGCCGCGTCGGTATCCTCTGCGTTCACGTGAAAGATCGGGATGGGCAAGCGTTTGCCGATGTCTGAAGAGAAACGCGACGGATAACATTCTTCGGGATCGGCAGTAAAACCGATCAAATTGTTCACGATGATCTGGATGGTGCCGCCCACGGTGAAGCCTGGAATGGTTCCCAGGGCCAGGGTTTCTGCCCAGATACCCTGGCCGGCAAAGGCCGCATCGCCGTGAATGAGCACGGGCAGGACTTTCGCCTGACCGTTTTCTCCGAAGCGAGTTTGTTGGGCGCGCGCACGGCCCATGGCAACCGGATCCACGGCTTCCAGGTGGCTGGGATTGGATACCAGATGCAAACCGAGATTTACCCCCGAGCGGGTAAGAAAGTGACCGGTGGCGCCGACGTGGTACTTCACGTCACCACCGCCCAGGATGCTCCGCGGATTCGCGTCTTCAAACTTGGAAAAGATGTCGGCAGCCGACTTACCAAAAGTGTTGGCCATTACGTTCAGGCGTCCACGATGGCTCATGCCCATGACGGATTTCTCGGCGCCAAAGTCTGCAGCGCGGTTCAGCACCTCGTCCAAAAACGGAATCAGGACGGTGACACCTTCGAGAGAAAAACGCTTGGTGCCCAGATAGCGTGACTGAATCACCTGCTCGAAGAGATCAGCCTGGGTCAAGCGCTCGAGAATCTGTGGCTGGTTCAGCGTCGGCGCCTGCTGCTCCATGCGTTCCTGGATCCATGCCCGCCTCGCCGGGTCAGGAATGTGCATGAACTCCACCCCGATAGTCCCGCAGTAATAGCGTCTCGCCTCGTCTGCCTCTTCGCCGTCAAAGTTCAAGTCGTGAACGGAGTTGGGGACTAAGTATTGCCCCAGGGGGTCAAGGTTGGCTTGCAGATGGCCCCAGCGGCGAAAGGCGTCGAAAACTTGATCTCTTTGAGAAATCAACAGGTTGCTGCGTTCCAGGGGGAGGTTTTTGGTGACCATAATCGTCTTGTCTACTGCTTCATTATAACTTCCGGCCGAGGGGCCACCCACGGCGGATGGGTCTACCTTCTCTCTCGCGCGCCAGAACCGCGCGAGGATGTCGACCGAATTCTTTACTCGTGCAGGACGGCTTTCGTCAGGTTGCGCGGCTTGTCCACGTCGATCCCGGCTTGAATGGCTAGCTGGTAGGCCAACAGCTGCAGCGGAACGACCTCCAGCATGGTGGCTAACATGTCTTCGGTTCTTGGAACCTCGATGGTGTGATTGGCAAGCCTCGCGATCTCCTGATCGCCCTCAGTGGCGACAGCGAGGATGGTCGCATCCTGCGCACGCATGTCTTTCATCAGCTGCAGCACCTTGCTGTAGCGCAGCATAGCGTCCGGATCTGAAGCATCGCGCGTCGCGATCATCACCAGCGGAGCGTCGGGACTTACCAGCGCGTTCGGACCATGCTTTAGCTCACCTGCCGGATATCCCTCAGCCTGGAGATACGCCGATTCCTTGAGCTTCAGCGCTCCTTCCCGCGCAATCGCATAGTGCACGCCGCGGCCCAGATAAAGAAACGCCCGAGATCCCTTGAGCGAGGGCGCCAGCGCGGCGATCTGACGTTGCCACTTCTCCAGCGCAGGCTCGAGCAAAGCTGGCAGCTGACGCAGATCGGCAATATGGCTTTCCACTGCCGGCGAAGTCATTCTTCCCCGAATGCGCGCCAGGTAAAGCGCCAGCGAATAGAGCACGGCCAGCTGGGTGGTAAAGCTCTTGGTGGCAGGTATGGCCTTCTCCGGGCCGGCACATGTGGGCAAGGAAGCATCCGCTTCGACCGCCATGCTGGATCGCGGGTTGTTGGTAATGGCCACTGTGGGCAAACCGCGCGACTTGGCCTCTCGCAGCCCAGCCAGCGTGTCCGCCGTTTCGCCGGACTGGGAGATGACCAGAACCCCCGGATCCTGAATCGTGTGGGTTGAGCGGTAGACATACTCGCTGGCATATTCGACATCGACCATCAGGCCAGCCAGGTCCTCGAGCATAATCTCCGCAGCCAAGCCGGCATGTCGGCTGGAGCCGCTGGCGGCAATCACCAGCCGCGATCGGGATCCCAGGGCATCGGCAACTGGTTGAAATACTTCCGTCGCCAGCTTGCCGTTGGGAGCGTAGCGCTCAATGGTATCGGCCAGCGCCTGCGGCTGCTGGTAAATCTCACGCAGCATTTCATGTTCGAAAATGGCGGCTATCATCATTGGCAATCCTATAACAGATAGAATCGTTGAGCGTGAGGTCGCCTTGCTTCGGATTATTTGCATGACGCTGCTAGTAAGCTCTCTCTTTGCCGGGCCACTAAGTGCCCAGACGCCACTGCCCCTGATGCCTCTCCCCGCACAAGCCAAGCCAGGCACCGGCGAGTTTCTCATCAACAACGGGTTTGGCATTACCCTCGAGGGCTACCAGGAGCCTCGCCTGGACAAGGCCAAACAGCGGTTCTTAGATCTGCTTTCGCGACAGACCGGCATCCCTCTCTGGCGCGAAGCGGCGCTTAACAAGCCGATGTTCTTTGTGAAAACCGCGGGTCCGAGTGCGCCGGTGCAACAAGTGGGCGAAGATGAGTCTTACCACTTGGAGATCACGGCGCAGGAGGTTCACCTCCAGGCTGCCAACCCCCTCGGCGTACTCCACGGTCTGCAGACTTTTCTACAACTGGTGCACATCACCCCGCAGGGATTCGCCGTTCCGGCCGTAACCATAGACGACCAGCCACGGTTTCCCTGGCGCGGGCTGATGCTCGATGTGGGACGGCACTTCATGCCGCTGGATGTGGTCTATCGCACCCTGGACGGCATGGAAGCGGTAAAGCTCAACGTCTTCCATTGGCATCTCTCCGACAATCAGGGCTTCCGGGTGGAGAGCAAGAAATTTCCTTTATTACAGGAAAAAGGGTCGGACGGCCTTTTTTATACCCAGGAGGAAGTCCGCGAAGTCATCGCCTATGCGCGTGATCGAGGAATCCGCGTGGTGCCGGAGTTCGACATGCCTGGGCACACGACGGCCTGGTTCGTCGGTTATCCGGATTTGGCCAGTGGCCCGGGGCCTTACCAGATCGAGCGCAAGTGGGGCATCTTCGATCCGGCCATGGACCCTAGCCGCGAAAGCACCTACACGTTTCTCGATAGCTTCATCGGCGAAATGGCCGCCCTGTTTCCGGATGCGTACTTCCATGTAGGCGGAGATGAATGCAACGGTAAGGAATGGGATGCGAACCCGCGCATCCAGCAATTCATGAAGGACCATGGGCTCAAAGACAACGCCGCACTGCAGGCTTCTTTCAGCACCAGGGTGCAGAAGATCGTCGCCGCCCACGACAAAATCATGGTTGGCTGGGATGAGGTTCTTCAGCCAGACACGCCGAAGGACGTGGTGATCCAGTCCTGGCGCGGGCCCGAGTTTGTCGGCCAGGCAGTGAAGGGGGGCAACCGCGCTATGTTGTCCGCCGGTTACTATATCGATCTGAACGAGTCCGCGGCTGAGCACTACGCGGCTGACCCCGAGGGAGCAGGTCCAACGACGCTGACGAACGACGAGAGCAGGAAAATCCTGGGCGGCGAGGCCACGATGTGGTCGGAGTATGTCACTCCCGAAATTGTGGATAGCCGCATCTGGCCGCGCACGGCGGCCATCGCAGAGCGGCTCTGGTCGCCGCGTGACACGCGCGATGTGGCCTCCATGTACGAGCGGCTGGCAATCATCTCGCAAAAGCTGGAGGACTATGGCCTGAAACACAACTCCAGCTACCCCGCTCTGCTGACCCGCATGTCTGGTGAGCCTGATCCGCTACCACTGCGGGTGTTCGGCGACGTGATGCAGCCTCCTCGTCACTATGAGCGCGAAGCGCTGCGGGAATATGATGCGTTTACCCCGCTCAACCATATGGTCGACGCCATTCCGCCGGAGAGCAACACCGCCCGCCAATTCTCCGAAATGGTCGATCGCATCATCGCCGGAAAGGCTACGACGGAAGATTGGGATCAGGCGCAGGAGTGGTTGGTGTTGTGGCGCGACAACGATGTCCAACTTCAGCCTCTCCTCCCCAGGTCAGACTTGACGAAGGAATTAGCGCCAGTATCAACCAACCTGCACTTTGTCTCGCAAGCCGGCCTGGATGCGATTGGCTATTTGCGCGAACATCACCACGCACCGCCTACCTGGAAGGCGCGTCAAATCGAATATCTTAAAAAGTCGGAAAAACCACAAGCCATCCTGCTGAATATGGTCGCTCCCGCGGTCCTGAAGCTGGTGCAGGCTACCCCATAAGGATTGAAACATGCATGTAACACGATTCATCGAGACCCCCAACTATGAGTGACGGCCGTTGGGTGTTGTTGATTGCCAGTGAAGTGGGTGGTACGAACTCAGTATCAGACCGGGCCATGGACCGCCTGTGCGGCGCCATCACGGAAGAGGGCTACGAGGTCATCAGGACATCGACACCGGAAGATGGACTTTCGATGGTTCAGTCAGACCCATCGTATAGCGCCATCCTGTTGGACTGGGATCTGGAGCAGGAACATCAATTCGACGAACGCGCCGCTTTGAAGATCATCCGCGCGGTTCGCCGTAGAAGCAAGAAGGTGCCTATCTTCCTCATCGCTGATCGAACGTTGGTCAGCGAGCTGCCGCTGGAAGTCGTCAAGCAGGTGCACGAGTACATTCACCTGTTCGGCGATACGCCCGCCTTCATCGCGAACCGGGTGGACTTTGCCGTTGATCGCTATAACGAGCAGCTGCTGCCTCCGTATTTTCGCGAGCTCAAAAAATATACCGATCAGGGCGCGTACTCCTGGGACGCGCCGGGGCACATGGGCGGCGTAGCTTTCCTCAAGCATCCGGTGGGGATGCAGTTTCACCGCTTCTTTGGCGAAAATCTGCTGCGCGCTGACCTGGGCATCTCCACCTCATCGCTCGGCTCGTGGCTTGACCACATCGGGCCACCGGCAGAATCGGAGCGCAATGCGGCCCGCATCTTCGGTGCGGATTGGACTTTCTACGTCCTGGGCGGATCGTCGTCTTCCAACCAGATCGTCGGCCATGGCGTGATTGGTAACAATGACATTGTCTTAATCGATGCCAATTGCCATAAATCGATCTGCCACTCGCTCACCGTCACCGGAGGGCGCCCGGTTTACTTCAAGCCCACGCGCAATGGCTACGGGATGATTGGGCTGGTGCCGTTGCGGCGTTTCTCTCCGGAACACATTAAAAAGCTGATCGCGGAGAGTCCGTTTAGCGCTGGTGCGTCGTCTCCGGAACCGACCTACTCGGTAGTCACCAACTCTACCTACGATGGTTTTTGCTACGACGTACTAAGGGTTACCGACGAGCTGGCGCAAAGTGTGCCGCGCATTCACTTCGACGAGGCATGGTATGCGTACGCCAAATTCCACGCTATTTATCGCGGGCGCTTCGCCATGGATGTGCCTGAAGATATGCCCAATCGGCCGCTGCTGTTCGCAGTGCAGTCGACGCACAAGATGCTGGCGGCGTTTTCCATGGCGTCCATGATTCATGTCAAGCTCAGCGACCGGGCCCCGCTGGACTTTGATCAATTCAACGAATCTTTCATGATGCATGGCACCACGTCTCCGTTCTATCCCATGATTGCCTCGCTGGATGTGGCCACCTCGATGATGGACGAGCCCGCAGGCCCGACGTTGATGTACGAGACGATTCAGGATGCCATCAGCTTCAGAAAGGCCATGTCATCGATCGCCCATCGTCTTCGCTCGGCAAATGGGGAAGAGTGGTTCTTCAGAATCTACCAGCCGGATACGGTGATCCATCCATTAACCGAGGAGATTACGCTCTTTGAGGAGACGCCCGATTCCCTGCTCATCAACTCGCCAGAATGCTGGACGCTGAAGCCGGGCGAAGACTGGCATGGCTTTTTGGATGAGGATATCGAGCAAGACCACTGCATGCTTGACCCGACCAAGGTCACCATCCTCATGCCGGGCATTAATTCTCGGGGTGAGTTGGCGGATTGGGGTATTCCCGGGGCAATCCTTACCGAATTTCTGGATGCGCGGTTGGTGGAGATTGCCCGCACCGGCGACTACACAGCCTTGATCCTGTTTTCTGTGGGAACCAGCAAAGGAAAATGGGGAAGCCTGCTGGAAACTCTGTTCGAGTTCAAACGCCTCTACGACAACGAGGGAACGCTATATGAAGCATTGCCGGACCTGGTGGCGGAGCATCCTCATCGTTACCGTGACATGACGCTGAAGGAACTAAGCGATGAAATGCATGCGGCCATGAAGCAGCTGGATCTCACCAACCTGCTTCACCAGGCGTGCGATGTGGACCCCGACCCGGTGCTGACGCCGGCCGAAACGTATCAGAAATTGATACGAAACGGGACGGAGAAGGTGCGTATGTCGGAAATGGCTGGCCGCCTGGCTGGAGTGATGTTGGTCCCCTATCCTCCCGGCATCCCGGTGCGCATGCCAGGTGAGCGGCTGGGTGGGCCGGATAACCCGATCCTTCGGTTGCTTTGGGCGTTGGAGAAATTCGGCAAGCAATTTCCTGGATTCGAACGCGAGGTGCACGGGATTGAAGTGGATGCCGATGGCGAGTACTGGATGCGGAGCGTGATTGAATCCTCCGCCCCGCTGGAGGCAGCAAAGAAAGTGGCTTCACCGGCACGCAACGTCAAACGCAAACGGAAAAAACCCGCTACGGACGCTCCGAAAGGCACGACGTAAAACGCACGCTCCGCGCCGTAGAAAACCTTTCAACCCAACCACCAATGATCGGGTGCCCCATCCTTCGCGCACTTTGCGAAGGGTGGGATACCACTGCTCTACACCCGAAGCCCCTCCCCGCAAGTCCTGCTTATCCCACCCTTCGCAAGTGCGCGAAGGATGGGGCACCCAATCATTGGTGGCCAAGCCCATCAAAACAGCGGTCGCGATGGATGTTCGCTACGCTCCCGGATCGAGCACCACTTTCATCAGGTTAGGTTCGCCGGCGTGCAGCCGGGCAAACCATGCGGGACCATCACTCAGAGGTGCTACCGCGGTTATCAGCGGCTGCACTTTGATTTTCCCGCTTGCCAGTAACTCCATTGCCTGGGGATATTCTCCCGACGAGGCGCACGATCCCTGGAGACGTATCTGCCGTGACACCACAACCTGTAACGGGATCTTGACCTCGGGGGAAATGTTGCCGATGAGAGTCACCGTCCCGCCCTTACGAACACTCGCGATCGAGGCGGCAATGGTTTCTTCTCGCCCGACTGCTTCGAGCACCAGGTCCACGCCTCGGCCTTGCGTGCGGCGAAGGACCTCCTTCACCAGCTCGCCTCCGGAAAGCAGCAGCGTGTCATCGGCGCCAAGGCCTTTCGCCCTTTGCAGGCGCGTCTGATCAATGTCCGCGACCAGCACCGTGGCGGCTCCGCCGGCTCTTGCCGCCTGTAGAGTAAGTAAGCCGATCATGCCCGCCCCAATCACCAGCGCTGTCTCCCCACCCTTCATCTCCGAGATCCGCACCGCGTGTAGCGCGACCGAAACAGCTTCCAACATTGCCGCCTGCTGAAATTCCAGCGCGTCGGGAAGGAGATAGGCGATGCGCTGCGGTACCACGACGTACTCCGCAAAGGCGCCCGCACGACGATAGTCTCCGCAGGAAACACCAATCACCTGCCGGTTGTTGCACAGGTTAATCTCGCCCTGACGACAGAACTCGCACTCTCCGCAATAAACGGTGGAGTCGAAGGTAACGCGATCGCCGGCCTTGAATTTGGTCACGCCGGCTCCAGTTGCGGCTACCACACCCGCCGCCTCATGCCCCATGACAATCGGGGGAATGCGCCTGCCGGAAGTACCGTCGTAACCATGTACATCACTGCCGCATATTCCACAGGCGGCAACGCGCACCAGAATCTCCTCTGCACCGGGCACGGGTGCGGGAAGATCGGCGATATCCAGCTGGTTGTACTGCGAGAGAAGGAGAGCTTTCATGTTGGAAGGGTACATGGTTGGTAGCCGCATCCTCAAGCCAGCGCATGTACCATTGTGTAACCGGTCCGCCGGCCCCTCATGAGCACACGCAGTCTTAAGCGCAGACTGGTCGAAGGATTCGGCGCTAATACCTTCAGCCGTCTCTCCACCACACTCACCCAGATCTTCTCTGTTCCAGTCTTTCTCAGTCACTGGGGAGTGCACCTATATGGTGAGTGGATCCTGCTTAACACCATTCCGAGTTATCTCGGCCTCAGCGACGTGGGCTTCGGCAGCGTTGCCGGCAATGAGATGACCATGCTGGCGGCAGCACAGGATTTCGAACAGGCGCTGATCGTCTTTCAGAGTGTCTGGGTGCTCACCACAGTCATCACCAGCCTGCTGGGGTTGCTGCTCATAGCAACGGTATGGTTACTTCCGTTGGGCCGGTGGCTGCATATGCATGCCATCAGCCCCCCTGACGCCAGGCTGATCATATTGTTGTTGGGCCTGGCCGTTCTGCTCGGAATGCAAGAGACCTTATTTCAGGCAGCCTTTCGCTGTGTGGGCAAATATCCGCTGGGGACCATGGCCAAGAGCCTGGTGGTGCTGGCTGCCTTTCTGAGCACCATGATCGGCGTTTGGATGCACCTGTCTCCGGTTCCGGTCACTGCCTTATATGTTGCGGTCAACGCGGTAGGCGTGCTGGCGCTGTGGATTCTGCTCCGGCGCGAAGTGCCCTGGATCCGTTTTGGCATTCGCCACGCACAATGGGCCGTCATTCGCCGCCTCACCGGACCCGCACTTTCTTTCATGAGTTTCCCGCTGGTGAATGCCCTGAACCTGCAGGGAATTTTGGTCGTGATCGGATATGTGATGGGTCCGATCGCAGTGGTGACCTTCAACACTGCGCGAACCATTTCTCGCAGCGCCGTCCAGGGAATGAACCTGATCAACAATTCCATCTGGCCGGAGATGTCTGCGGCGTTCGGCGTGGGAGCCATGGACATCGCCCGCATGCTCCACCGGCGTGCGTGCCAGATTTCGCTGTTTCTATGCCTGGGGATCACTCTTGCCGTGGCAATTCTGGGGGATTGGATCTGGAAGATCTGGACAGTAGGCCGAGTGCCGACTGATCCCGTGCTACTGAACCTCATGTTGTTGCAAATGGTGATTTCGGCGTTCTGGTTCACCAGCTCGGTGGTGCCGATGGCCATCAACCAGCACCAGCGAATGGCGAGAGCGATGCTAGCCGCCACTTGTCTGGCGCTCGTGCTGGCGTGGCTGTTGATGCATGTGAGCTCCCTTGGATTGCGCGGCGCAGTGATCGCGCTGATCGCAGGGGACCTCTTCACGGCCTTCTATGTATTACGCGAGAGCCTGCGGCTATTGGGCGACGACCTCGGCGACTTTACACGCAGCCTGCTCGATTTGTCTCTCTTGCAGCGGCTCTGGAGAAGACCGAAAGTGCCTTTGGCCAACGAGGAATAGGACGGCAAGGTCGCTGTCAAGACTACGCGTAGAACTCTACAACTTGCGGCAACATGCGCTTCAAAGCAGTAAAGTCCATTGCCTGATTTTCCTCGAGCGCCCGGTTGATCTCGTCAGGAAACGCCTCGGCGTAGCTAACGGCCGCCTGCACCTTCGCTTCTGCCCACTCCAGGTGTTTCGCAACCGCCACCAGATCCCCCTGGTAGCCATGCAGCAAGAACATTACTTCCCACACGGCGAGACTGCTGCCCTGGATGCATGCTTGCCGGCCTACGGCCGAATCACGAAAATCTATGAAAGCGAACTCTGACCGTCGCAAACCTTCTTCTATGGAGTCCATCGCGATCCTCGGGATCCCTGAAAGCGACGAAGGAGCGTATCCTCATACGCTCCTTCTCTCGCTGCTAGTTACTATTGGGAATTAAACCTTTTCGGCGGACTCGGGGACCACCGCTGCCGCAGCCTGGAAACCAATCTTGGAATGGGTTCCGTCGCAGAATGGCTTGTTGACGGAGGCTCCGCAACGGCAGAGAGAAACGGCAGGTTTGCCAGTTAAATCGATCAATGTACCGTCGGTGTTGATCAGCTTGATAGGACCCTCTACGCGTAACGGTCCGTTCGGTCGCACCGTGATGGTTACTTCACCCTCAGCCATGAGCACTCCAGTTCAGAAAGTATGAGATCTAGTTGAGAGTCTAGCAGCCGTCGAGACTCGAGCAGTTTCGCAATTGGTGTAAACCGAAGCGACAGGCCTTGTCGTGGTTTTCTTTCAAGGAAAACCACTCCTCGCGGTCCTTACCAGAAGACAGTAATTGCGAAACTGCTCTAGTCGCTGTCAAGGTTCTGGGTTGCTTTCGGGTCTTCGTTGGGAGGTTTTGGCTGGGGGTCCTGGATGTTTCCGGGGGTACCCGTAGTTGAGCTGGGAACAGGGCCTGCTACGTTGGAGCTCTTGCCGACCTTCTGGCCTTTCCAGCCGGTGGAACTGACATTTTGCGCGGTACTGCCGGTGTCGCAACCCAGTACCATCCCGCAAGACAGAAGCAACAAGAGGACAGAGGCTCTGACCATGGTTTCTCCTTGAGAGCGATTTTATACGGGCATTATGTGGGAAAGAAACGCAGGAAGGATTTCAGAACTGGCCGCGAACATAGTGGGCCAAAATTCAGTCCAGGAAGCGCAGGAAGAAACAGCCTTGAGCCGCCCCTTCCTGCTTAAAGCTGACTACAGACTACAGAACTTGAACGTTCTCTGCCTGCCAACCCTTAGGGCCTTTGGTTACGTTGAACTGAACCGCCTGGCCTTCTTGAAGAGTGCGGAAGCCGTTTGCTTGGATCGCTGTGTGGTGCACGAAAACATCCTCACCATTTGCACGGCTCAAAAAGCCGAACCCCTTGGCATCGTTGAACCATTTCACTGTACCTTGTTCCATTGTGTTTCTTCCTTAGTAACGAGATGACGCTGAATTCAATCGGGGTATCTGCAGGTAGTGCGGACTCCTAAAGCAGAACGAGCTGAGAACCAAAATCGTATTCGACGCTCTTTTAGGATATACCGCGAATTCGACCAGTGCAATAGAAAAATTGCACTCCCCTATTCGTATTTCAGTGATTCTACAGGATCCATGCGCGCTGCCCGCACCGCCGGGAAGGTCCCAAAAGCCACACCCACTGCGCAGGAGACCATAATCGCGAGCACCGCCGACAGCCAGGAAACCTGCAGCCGGTAGTCGGTAAAAAATGCCACCAAAAGCGGCAAAGCCATCGCCAACACCGCGCCCACCACGCCTCCACTCAACGAGATCAACACCGCCTCGGCAAGAAACTGCAGTTGAATTTCCCGGAAGGTCGCCCCCAAGGCCTTGCGAATCCCGATCTCCCGGATCCGCGAACGTACCGTGGCCAGCATGATGTTCATGATGCCCACCCCGCTCACCAGCAGGGTCACCAGCGAAAACAGCAGCAGCACAATGCTGAAGGCAGTAGCCGTCTTGCCGGCCATCGAAAGCACCTCGGATAAATCGCCCACGTCATACACGGATTCGGGACGATGCCTTGCCTTGATGGCTTTCCGGATCGCCAGGGCAGCCCAGGGAACACTGCCCGAATCGGTCATGGAAAAGTAGATCTGGTTGACCGCGTCCGTTCCTGTGAAGTAACGGGCCACCGTGTACGGAATGAGCACCGTCTCATCCACGATCTCCGACTGCCCGAACGTCGCCACCCGCTCCCGAAAAACACCGATGATGGCGAATGGCACCCCGGAGATGGCCAAGGTCTTCCCAACCGCTTCGGAAGGATTGCCGAACTGCGTCAAGGCAAATCTCTCGGTGACCAGCGCTGCATGACTGTGGGTCAACGAATCCTGCTGATCGAAAAAGCGTCCGGCGATAAGGTAAAGCCGGCGAATGTTGGGATATTCCGGATTCACTCCGAGGATCAGGACATCGCGTTCCTTGCCTCCGCCGCTGGTGAAGAACTGGTGCAGATTGAGCACCGGCGATGCCTCCTGGATGCCGGGGACCTGCTGCTCCACTGCATCCATATCGGCCACAGTCAGGAAATCGCGCACTGACGCGATGCTGGCGTCCGACAGCCCGGCGTACTCAGCCCATATGAGATTGGTCCCGATGTTTTGAATCGAGGTGAGCACGTACCTCCTCCCCGAGAGCCCGATGGTGACCACTAGGATCAGCGAGGCGGTCCCGATCACCATCCCCAGGGCGGTCAGGGCGAAGCGAACCTGGTTCAGACGAAACGAATCGATAGCCAGCAAGACAATCTCGCGGAGGGCAATACTTTGGGTGCCGCGAACTGGCGCAGAAGTTTTCATCGATTGCCCAAAAACACCAGTGTGACCCCGATTACGACCAGGCAGACACCTGCCCAGCGCCGCCGGCTAACCCGCTCACGCAGGAAAAACATTGCTCCGCACGCACCGGCGACATAGCTCAGGGCGGTTACCGGCACCACGAAGCTTACGTTCAGAAAAGAAAGCGCACCCAGCAGGGAGAAAAATGCCAGTGCCATCATCCCAACTCCTGCCCACATCCAGCCTACGCGCAGTGCCCGAAGAATGACGCGGGCGATCGCCACGGGACGAAAATCTTTTACTTCTCCCACCGCTTTCATGGCCCGGGAAACGCACAACTCCCCACAAGTGCCGGCCACCGTGATCAGAGTAAAGAGAATGACCTCGACCAAGCTAGGTGTGCTCCAAACTTTGCAGGGGGCTTTGCGAGCTGGGATGGCTTTGCGGGCTCGACTGCCCAACCACAAATACACCCAGGCAAATAATGGCTATGCCTATCCAGCGTACGGGGGAAACAGGCTCCCCTAACATGAAATAGCCCAGTAGCGCGGAAACACCGTAGGCGATCGAAGAAGCCGGCTGTACGAAACTGTAATCCGCCCAGGACAAGACCAGAATATTGGCCAGGAAAAAGGTGAGCAAAGACGCAACTCCCAGCCAAATAGAGCCGGTACCCAGCACGCGGCCTACCGTGTGGAGTGCCTCGCCTGGCGGCCACCATACCAGTGAGCCTGTCTGCTTCATTCCCTTGCTCAGCAAAACGTTCCCAAGGGGGCCGGCAATGACCATCACCAGGATCAGCAAAAATGTCTTAAGATGCAGTGTTTTTTGAGACTTCATTCACTTCCGTCAGCATCGATTGTACTAGCCGGTTCCGGAGTCCAAGACCAGGGCGACAGGCCGGTTTGCGATATAACTATAGTTTGGAGAAAGGCTAAGCCTTTCGTGAGGTGTTACCACTTTGTGTGGCATTGCCGGCTTTACCCAGAAAAGCTGGGCTTCTGATCCCGACAGGATTCGCGCCGCTACCGCGACCTTGACCCATCGAGGACCGGACCAGCAGGGTGTCTTCTCCTCGCGCCTGTGCTCTCTGGGCGCCACTCGCTTGAAGATCCTCGATCTGGCTGCCGGCGATCAGCCCATCACCTCGAGCGACGGCGACACCGTCATCGTATTCAACGGAGAAATCTATAACCACCTTGAACTGCGGCCTGAGCTGGAGGCT
This sequence comes from uncultured Acidobacteriaceae bacterium, assembly GCA_963826875.1. Lineage (GTDB taxonomy): Bacteria > Acidobacteriota > Terriglobia > Terriglobales > Acidobacteriaceae > PALSA-350. Next base: position 506,664 of record CAWGYP010000021.1, read on the forward strand.
CTGGGCTACAAGTTTCACACCCATTGCGATACCGAAACAGTGCTTTATGCCTTCCTGGCATGGGACATCGCCTGCTTTGCCCGCTTAAGGGGTATGTTCGCAGTCGCCCTGTGGACCAAGTCGACCAGGCGCCTTGTCCTGGCCCGAGACCGCATGGGCATCAAGCCTCTTTACCTGGCGAAGTATGGTGAAGACGTTCTCTTTGGGTCTGAGCTCAAGGCCATCCTCGTCCATCCCGAAGTTGAGCGCCGCCTGAGCCTGGAAGGGCTGGACTGCTATCTCTCTTTGAACTACGTTCCCTGCCCCTGGACACTGGTGGACGGGGTGGAGAAGCTTCCGCCGGGCCATTGGTATGAGTGGCATGACGGCCAAGTACGCACCGAATCCTATTGGCGCCTACCCGACTCGACGCCGCGGGTCATCGATCTGGAGAGTGCAAAACAGGAACTGGACTCTCTACTGCAGCAATCGGTACGCGAGCACTTGCTCTCTGACGTACCCCTGGGCGTCTGGCTCAGCGGCGGGGTCGACTCATCCACCATCCTGCATTATGCCGCCGGTACCAATCATGCTCGACTGAAAACTTTCTCCATCTCATTCAACGGCCGCAGCTTTGATGAGACCGAGCATATCCAGCGGGTGGTCTCGCACTACGGAACAGAACACGAGCAGTTTGATTTGAATCCCCAGGAAGATCTACAAGGCGCCATCGAGCAGTTCGCTTATTACTCCGATGAGCCGAGCGCCGATGCAGGAGCATTGCCGGTCTGGTTTCTATCCCGCATGTGCAAGACGCACGCGACCGTCGCCCTGAGCGGGGAGGGCGCCGATGAGATCTTTGCCGGATACCTCACGTATCGCGCCAACCAGCTGGCCCGCATTGCGCGGAGCATGCCTGCTGCGGCAATCAAAGCAGCCCTCAGTGGACTACGCTTATGGCCCGTCTCCGACGAGAAGATCAGCCTCGAATACAAGCTGAAGCGCTTTCTCGAGGGTAGCCTGCTGCGACCCGAACAGGCGCATGTCCACTGGAATGGAACATTCTCCGAGGACGCCAAAGCGGCCTTGTTACGGCATCCTCTTCCCGGTTCCATGGACAACATTTTGGCTGGCCTGGCCAATTCGGTTGCGGCCAGTAACAGCCTCTACCCGTATCTGGCGTTCGATCAGAAGTATTATCTGGCAGACGACATTCTGGTGAAGTCGGATCGCATGAGCATGGCCCATGCGGTCGAGGTGCGTCCTCCTTTTCTTGACCACCGCATCGTTGAGTTTGCTGCCACATTGCCAGACACGCTGAAGATGCGCGGTTCGCGGCAAAAGTTCGTCCTGAAGGAATTGATGAAGGACAAACTACCCGCATCGATTCTTCAGCGCAAAAAAGTTGGCTTCGACATTCCCGCGCACCAGTGGCTCCGCGGCTCCCTGCGTTCACTGATGCTGGACACTTTGCAGGAAGGCCTTTCTGAGCACGCAGATCTTTTCCGCGCTGACACCATCGAAAGGCTGATGCAGCTCCACCTGGATAGACGAGCCAATCTCGGATACCACCTATGGGGCTTGATGATTTTGTTTCTGTGGATGAAACAATGGCGCATCCAATCGACACCAGGATCCACGCGAAAGATGCCGGTTTTGGTCAGCGAAGGGGCCGGTACTCCCATCTGATCTCAGATAGACTTGACTTTAGGACATATCAGCAAAGGAATTGAGGGCAATATGAAGATTGCTGTGCTTGGCGGGGACGGCTACTGTGGTTGGGCCACCGCTCTTTATTTATCGAACCGCGGACATTCCGTTGCCATTATCGATAACTTCGTGCGTCGTCTTTGGGACCACGAACTCGGAGTGCAGTCGCTAACTCCGATTCGCCCCCTGGCCGATCGCCTGCGCGTGTGGCACGAACTCACCGGCAAAACAATCGAGTTATTTGTTGGCGATGTCACCGATTATGAGTTTCTGGCTTCGACCATCAAGTCGTTTGAGCCCGAAGCTGTAATTCACTTTGCTGAACAGCGCTCTGCGCCCTATTCGATGATCGACCGCAGCCACGCGGTAGGCACCCAGGTAAACAATGTCGTGGGCACGCTGAACCTGCTCTTTGCCCTGCGCGAGTTCCAGCCTGACTGTCACCTGGTCAAGCTTGGCACCATGGGAGAGTACGGAACGCCGAACATCGATATCGAAGAGGGCTACATCACCATTGAGCACAACGGCCGCAAAGACGTGCTCCCGTATCCTAAGCAGCCCGGATCGTTTTATCACCTGTCAAAGGTCCACGACAGCCACAACATGATGTTCGCCTGTAAGATCTGGGGCACCCGTGCCACCGATCTGAACCAGGGTGTCGTTTATGGAACCATGACCGATGAGGTTGCCCTGGATGAAGCACTGATCAACCGCTTCGACTATGACGAGGTCTTCGGCACGGTGCTCAATCGCTTCTGTGCCCAGGCAGCTCTTGGCCATCCACTCACTGTTTATGGCAAAGGCGGCCAGACGCGCGGATTCCTGGATATCCGCGACACGGTACGCTGCGTCGAACTTGCTTGTCTGAATCCTGCGGGCAAGGGAGAGTTCCGCGTCTTCAACCAATTCACCGAGCAATTTTCGGTGTTGGATCTAGCTCACCTGGTACAGAACGCCGGCAAGCAAACGGGCTTGAAGGTTGAGATCGACTACTTACCTGACCCTCGCGTGGAAGCAGAGCAGCATTATTACAATGCGAAGCACTCCAAGCTCATCGATCTCGGCCTGGCGCCACACTTTCTTTCTGATTCGTTGTTGGATTCACTCATCGATATCGCAGTTCGCTACAAGGACCGAATCGATACGGCATTGTTCCTACCCAGGGTGAACTGGCGTCAGGCAAGAAATGATCGGCGGGAAAAGCCGGCCCTGGCGAAAACAGCCCCGTAACAATTGCGCTCTATCGGGCTTTCTCCGCACAAATGGGTTCCAGCCGGATTGTTGAGTGGGTGTTTGTCGATGATGTCTGCAACAAACCAGTCCCGCAGGGACGGAACAAACTATAGCCCGGCACGTCAGTGCCGGGTAGGATACGGCGAATGAGACGAGTCCCGGAGGGACGGCACATCGCCCTGACCATAGCCGGCTAGAGCAACCATTCGTCCACGTCATTTTCTTAGGTGGGTCGCAGGTCGACGCGGCGGTCAGGCGACAAAGGGCGCTGATAACACTTCTACGGGCTACACCCGCTCCGGAGCCTTCTCAGCTGCACGAATCGCCGCCGAAGGATCCACCGGAACTAACTCGCCATTGCGAATGTAGTAGTAGCCATCTCGCCAGCGAATGCTGTTGCGGGTGAAACTTGCCAGCCAGATGCTGGTCGCCAGCAAATCCCAGACTGGAAGCAGCCACAGTTTCTTATAGATGCCTGGCTGCTTCAAGCCCCATCTTCCAATCACTTCCATCATGGCGATACGGAATGCGAAGTATGCGCTCAGATAGGCAAAGATTATCTCTGGAGTGGGTTGAACAAAGATTGCCGCCAATGCCCAAGGCAAACCTAGAGTAAAAATCAGCCCCAGGTGTCCCCATGGACGCATAATGCGCATGACTACTGTCCAACGCAATCGCTTTAGAAACAGGTCGCGCAGCGAGTGAAAGTCCGATACAGTCTGAATCGAATAATTCAGTAACTGCACTTCATAGCCTTGCTCTGCAATCAAACGCCCTACAAGCAGATCATCGGCCGGGCGGTTTTCAATAGCCGCATAGCCGCCAAAGCCTGCAAGCCGGGTGCGTGTAGTAGCAATCGTAGGACCCAGGGCAAACTTAACTCCGTCCAATTGCCTGGCTACCAAAATTCCAGCGTAAAAGTCAGAAAGCATACCAACAGATTGCACCCGCTGGACAAAGCTTTTTTCTTCGCTGGGTACCGGCGCATAAAAGCAAGTAACCGCTCCCACTTTTGGATCCGCCATCCCGGCAACGATGGTGCGCAGGTAATCCGGTTGCACACGAACGTCGCTGTCACTCATCACTACGGTTTCGTATTTTGCTTCAGCAGACAATCGAGCCAGCTTAGCGACTTTATCGTTGGTAGCCACCCTGCCTGATCCAATGAGGACCCGGATCTGACATTCAGGAAAATCACGGATGAGTCTCTGAATCACTGGCAGCGCAGGTTCAGAAGCATCACCAACACAAAACACAATCTCGTATTCGGGATAATCCTGGCGGCAGAAGCTGGCGAAATTTTCATAAGCATCCGGATCCAGTCCACGAATAGGCTTCAGATTACTCACCGGAGGGGTATAGCTCTTCGAGGCAGCGCTTTTATGCGATTGGCGAAAGAACTGCCACGCGCTGAATAACGCAAGTGAGTAGTAAATCAATGGGATAGCAGCCATCCCTAATATCGTGAAATGAAAAAAACTAAGGATCATTCAGCCTCTATTTTTTGCCATCGATTCATTATCTCTTAAGCCTGGGATGATGCCGGAATGTGCCATGTTGTTCATAAGACGGACTCAAGAGCCATCCTGTTTCAACAACATGCAGGGAACAGGGTAGAGAGAGACCCGCTGCGCTCAAATTTATAAGCGCCTTCTTTTCATAGCCCTAAAGACTTTCCCACAGCGGGGGGCTGGTACATCTCATCCGGCATAGGCGAAAATAAGGCGAAGATCCGCCATGCCGACCGCCCAGCACCTGCGAGCCCAAATCGAAGCAAACCTGGCGAAAAGGATCCCTTCGGCGCTTACCCCTTCGCCCAAAATAGCCTACACGGTTGCTCCCACGGGTATTCGTGAAATCGATGAATTGCTGCATGGCGGATTCCCAATCGGGGCCCTCAGCGAGATTGTTGGACCGGAATGTTCCGGACGAACCTCACTAGCGCTCACCTTTGTAGCCAACCTGACCCAGGCAGGCAAGGTCTGCGCCTGGGTAGACGTTTCGGATACATTGCACCCGGAATCAGCGGCAGCCATAGGAGTCGACCTCTCCCGGCTGCTCTGGATACGCTGCGGCCGCACAGAAAATGCTTCTTTGCCAGACGTCTCTGTACGGGGATTGCGCATGGCAGAAAAGCCACCCAAGCGCAAACCGGGATTACCCCAGGCAGGTGGATCCCATCCCCGTATGGAAACGAACGGCCTTTCGGACGCAATCAGCAATTTGCTGACGGTAGCTCCCCGCTGCGCGGAAGCACAACCCAAAACGCGGTCACTCCCCAAGCAGCCCGTCCCACAGCTCACACCCTTCCCTTCTTCTCAAATAAAGGCTCCTAAACGTAAATCCTGGTCGCGGCTGGAACAGGGGCTTCGGGTAAGCGATCTGCTACTCCAGGCAGGTGGCTTCAGTTGCATTGTTCTGGACATGGGCAGCCTGAACGCGGAGTACGCCCTGCGTGTGCCCCTGGCAACATGGTTTCGCTTTCGTGCAGCAGCTGAGCGCCTGCAATCGAATGTGTTGTTGTTAACGCAACACGCCTGCTCCAGGAACAGCGCCGGCCTGGTGCTTCGTCTTGATCCCATTGATTCAGGAAAAGGAAACGTGCTGGGCAAAGATGGGACCATCCTCACCGGTCTCGAACATCGGGCCGAGTTGGCCCGGCAGCGCTTTGCCCAGGGCAATGTATTGCCCTTGCGTAAGCAGCCGCAAAGCGTGCCAACAGCACAATGGCAGGTACAAAGTGTTTGGGCAGGCCAACGATGACTGCTCCCCGCTACGCCTGCATGCTGGCGAAGGAATTTCCCCTGCAGGCACTGCTGCGCTTGAGGCCGGAACTGCAACGCAAGCCGATTGCCGTGCTGGATGGCGAACCACCGTTCGAGCAGGTGTGCTCCCTCAATCGCTTGGCCTGGACGCTGGGAATCGCACCAGAAATGACAAAGCTGGAAATGGAGATGTTTCCCACCGCCGTCGTATTAAAGCGCTCACCAGCTGAGGAGGCAGCAGCGCACGCAGCCCTGCTCGAGTGCGCCGGTTCTTTCTCTCCACGGGTGGAAGATCAAAGCAGTGACGGTTGCTTTACTTGCGTGATCGATATTGCCGGTACCGAAAAACTTTTCGGTTCTCCTGATGCGTTGGGTGAAAACCTTCTAAAAAGAACAAAGGCACTTGGCGTACGGGCATCGATTGCCATCAGCAGCAATGTTCGTGCTGCCAGGTGCCTGGCGCGCGGGCATTCGGGTTCAGGGATTCGCGTAGTGCCCCGAGGAATGGAAAGGACTGCTCTAGCGCCGTTACCACTCACGGTTCTCGATCTTTCGCTCGAACATGCGGAAACCTTCTCTATGTGGGGCATCACGGCACTGGGAGAACTCGGAAATCTTGAAGAAACAGAATTGATTGCCCGGATTGGGCAGGCAGGTAAGGGACTGCGTCTGCTGGCGCGCGGAGAATTGCCGCATTTGTTTACTGCGGTCGAGCCCTGCCTCGCTCTCGAAGAAAAAATGGGATTAGACGCTCCCGTAGAGCTGCTCGATTCCCTGCTTTTTATCGTAGGAGTGATGCTCGATCAGCTCATAGTGCGCGCCCAATCGCGCATATTGGCGTTGGCCTCGATTACACTTCACCTGGATCTCGAAGGGGGAACTACACATTCCCGCACAGTAAGGCCCGCACTACCGAATACCGACCGGAAACTATGGTTGAAGCTGATCCATCTGGATCTGCAGGCGCATCCCCCACAGGCTGCAATCCTGTCTCTCTGCTTGAGCGCACAACCGGGTAGCACCAGCAAAGTGCAACTTGGCCTTTTTTCTCCCCAGGTGCCAGAGCCTATGCGGCTGGATGTAACCCTGGCTCGAATTCACGCGATCGTAGGCGAAGGCTGCGCGGGTCAGGCGGTACTTCAGGACACTCACCGCCACGACGCTTTCCAGATGGAACCATTTGCTGTACCAGCTTCTACCGGCACTAGAAAATCCCCCAGCCAGCGTCTTGCTGTGCGGCAATTGCGGCCTGCGGAAGATGTGACCGTTACAGTACGCGATCGGCAACCGTACTCATTTGTCTTCAGGGAAAAGCGCTATACCGTCGAACGTGCTTACGGGCCATGGTCCTCTGCCGGAGACTGGTGGAAACCTTCACTATGGTCCCTGGAACAATGGGATATTGTGGCCAGGGGCCATGATGATGCGAATAATGAATCCAGGCTCTGCTGCTGCCTGACACGAGATCTTATGCGTGAAGGCTGGCAGGTAGAGGCGTTGTATGACTGAGCAGTATGTGGAGCTGCATGCAGCCAGCGCTTTCAGCTTTCTTGAGGGGGCATCGCTACCTGAAGATCTTATCCAGCGCGCTGCCGAGCTCCATATGCCGGCCATGGCCCTGCAGGATCGAAATGGGGTTTATGGCGCGGCGCGGTTTCATACCCTTGCCTGCAAGCAGGGGATGCGCGCCCATGTCGGAGCAGAAATTGCAGTATCCAGTCTGGGTAGGCGGCTCACACCTCCTGCATGGCTGCCACATCAGCATGCTCCGGAACCTGCTCGTATCCCACTGCTCTGTGCGTCACGCGCCGGATATCAAAATCTTTGCCAACTGATTACCCGGTTCAAAATGCGGGAGACAACCAAGGGTGAAGGCGCAGCCACGCTTGAGGAACTGGAAGAGTTCTCGTCCGGGCTGGTCTGTCTGACTGGCGGAGAAGAAGGCCCTCTAGCGTCGGCACTGATGCGTGGAGGGGAATCAGAAGCAGTGAAGGTTACGGAACGCCTGGTTCGACTCTTTGGGCAGAAAAATGTCTATGTCGAACTTCAGCGTCATGGCGAACGTGAGGAAGAGTGGCGAAACCAGGCTGCCATCCGCATTGCAGCGCGAATAGGGTTGCCTCTATTGCCTACGAATGGCGTTCGTTATGCAACTGCCTATGATCGGGAAATTCTCGACGTGTTTACCGCGGTACGGCACCACACTGACCTCGAACATGCAGGCCGCCTGCTCACCGTGAATCAACAACGCTATCTGCGCGATGCTCGGGAGATGATAGCCAGATTCAGAGATCTTCCTCTGGCCATCGCGAACACCCTGGCATTGTCTGAGCGGCTGGAATTTGAGCTGAACGATCTAGGATATGAATTTCCCCACTATCCGGTACCGCAGGGTGAAACGATGGATAGCTTTCTGCGTCACCGTACGGCAGAGGGCGTCTTGAAACGTTACGGCTCCAAGCACAATCGCAAGCTGCTCGAAAAAGCTAAACAGCAAGTGGAGCATGAGCTGGCCTTGATTGAGAAACTAGGCTTTGCCGGCTATTTTCTGATCGTTTGGGACCTGGTTGAATACTGCAAGAGAAACGACATCCTGATACAAGGGCGTGGAAGTGCCGCCAACTCCGCCGTCTGCTACGCGCTCGAAATCACCGCGGTCGATCCAGTAGGAATGGAATTACTTTTTGAGCGATTCCTGAGTGAAAGCCGTGGAGAGTGGCCGGACATCGATCTTGATCTGCCCTCCGGCGATAAACGCGAACAGGCGATTCAGTACATCTATCAACGATATGGGGAGCTTGGAGCCGCTATTACTGCGAATGTGATTACTTATCGTGGAAAGTCGGCGGCACGTGAAGTGGGAAAGGCGATGGGCTTCGATCCTGAGACATTGGGGCGCCTTTCAAGCCTGGTGTCGCAGTGGGAGTGGAAGGGGGAAAAAGACACCCTGGAAAACTCGTTTCTTCATGCAGGTTTCGATGTTGAGCACGCGCATATCCGCAAATTTCTCGAGCTTTGCATGCGTATTCAGGATTTGCCGCGGCATCTCGGTCAACACTCCGGAGGAATGGTGATATGCCAGGGCCAGCTGGATCGTGTGGTGCCGCTGGAACGATCCTCCATGCCTGGCCGAACCGTGGTCCAGTGGGATAAAGAAGACTGTGCCGACCTGGGAATCATCAAAGTGGACTTGCTCGGTCTCGGCATGATGGCAGTGATCCAGGAATCTCTTGTCCTGATTGCGCAGCATTACGATGAGCCAGTCGATTTAGCACAATTGCCGCAGGATCCGCTGGTGTATGAAACTCTGCAGCGCGCTGATACGGTGGGCATGTTCCAGGTGGAAAGCCGGGCGCAGATGGCATCGTTGCCCCGCAATCACCCGGAAAAATTCTATGACCTGGTGGTGCAGGTTGCCATCATCCGGCCTGGGCCTATTGTGGGCAAGATGATGCACCCTTACATGCGCCGCAGGCAGAAAAAGGAGGAAGTCACCTATCCCCATCCATCGCTCGTGCCAGTGCTCAAGCGAACACTAGGGGTTCCCCTGTTTCAGGAGCAACTCCTGCGCATGGCCATGACCGTGGCTGATTTTTCCGGTGCAGAAGCAGAAGAATTGCGCCGTGCTGTTGGTATGCGGCGTTCCTGGCAGCGTATGGAGCAACTGGAAGTGAAGCTGCGCCGCGGAATGACCAAGAATGGAATTGATGCAGCCACCCAGGAAACCATAATCCAGAACATTACTTCCTTCGCGCTCTATGGCTTTCCTGAATCGCATGCGGCCAGTTTTGCGTTGATTGCGTATGCTTCCGCTTACTTCAAGGTGCGTTATCTGGCCGCGTTTACCTGCGCCATTCTTAACAATCAGCCGATGGGTTTTTATGCGCCTGCTGTACTGGTAAAGGATGCCCAGCGTCATGGCCTGCGCATACGTCCCATCGATGTGCAGGTTTCCGAATGGCTATGCACCATCGAGCATGAAGGCAATGGCGAGCGCGCCATGCGCATGGGCCTGATGTATGCCAAAGGTTTAAGGCAGGACGTGGGAGAGGCGATGGTCGCATCCCGCACTCAGTCAGGCCTCTTTCACTCTGCGGAAGATCTATCCCGCCGGGTACCGCTACTGCAGCGTAAGGAGCTTACCCTGTTAGCCCGCATCGGCGCGCTGAATAGTCTGGACGGCATCGATCATCGGCGTGACGCTGTTTGGGCAGTAGAAGAAGCGGTCAGGCCGGTAGGGCCTTTGCTAAAGCAACATCGTGGACACCAGGTATCTTCCCCGCTTCGGCAGATGACTACGGAGGAGCGGCTAAGTGCGGACTACTCCGGCACTGGCCTTACAGTGGGAAAGCATCCGCTGCATTATCGCCGTAAAGAGCTGCATGCGATGAAGGTACTGAGCTCCGCGGAACTGCGAAATTACAAGGATGGCGAATACGTGCGTGCAGCCGGTTGTGTCATTGCCCGACAGCGTCCTGGCACGGCTAAGGGTTTCATCTTTCTCTCTATGGAAGATGAGACTGGCATTGCCAACGTCATCATCACTCCTGATCTTTATGAGCGGGAGCGTGTCGTGGTCACACGCAGCAAATTTGTTCTGGTGGAAGGTGCGTTGCAGAACCAGGACGGCGTCATTCACGTTAAGGCAAAACGCATCCAACCGCTAGCCTTCCACGACCTCGAACTGCGCTCCCACGACTTCCATTAAATAACCACGGATCACTTCCCCACCCTCTTCCCTCCATGAGTACCTCGACCCAGGTCTCGCTTTTGAGCAAACTCGCTTGCCGGCGGCAAGAGAAGGATGAAAAGAACGCGCTTTTAGGCTCTATCCCCTCCACCAATCGACGGGTGCCCCATCCTTCGCGTTCTTTGCGAAGGGTGGGATCGTCTAATGTCTCCCTTCAATCTCCCACCCAAAGCAGACTTGTTCCTTAGGAGTCCTGGGTTTACCGCGGGATTGTAGCTAGGAGAAATAAACAGCCAATGTCGGTTGCTGGGAGGTCTCTCATCCTGTACCGTAAATCCTAGAAGGTGATTTCGGCAGGAGCTCGCTTATCGCGCAGCCGTTCCTAGCCGGGGGAGTTTCCGTTTGTTAAACGGACTAAGCGCGAGCGAAGGACAGTTTTACCCCTGTCCGGTGGCACACCCGATCCCTGTCCAAAATCAGCTTGATCCAGCATCCCGCCGCGGCCGGATTTTCATTGCGCCTGCGCAGTAGAAAACCTCTGCCGTGAACCGCAGTCACCCAAAGAGCCGCTCTTTCTGGAAGGGCACGGGTTCACCCGTGCCGAAAAGCAAGCCACAGATGAGGGCTTTAGCCCCTGAGGTACGTTTCTGAAAGATTCAAGCTCTACGCATTGTCCTCGAAGACGAAGACCACCTTTGTCTCGCCTACTTTCACCTTCACAACTCACCCAATAATCGGAGAATCTATGCCTAAAAACAACGTCAGCGACCCCATCACAGACCAGGAAATCGCGTTTGCCCGCCTGCTCCTCTGTGGAACCATGACCGACCGTCGTGCCGCAGAAGCGGTCGGTCTCAACCCTGACACCGCGGCCTACACCAAAGCCAAGCCTCGTGTCTGTGCCTACATGCTGGAGCATCGCGCCGCCGTGCAGCAACCGCTCGTCGAGCAGGACACCGATGAACTCCGCCGCTTCAACCAGAGCCGCGACCGAGTCCTGGCCCGCCTATGGCAAATCGCCGACCTGGACCCCGGAATGACCCGCGGCAGCGCTTCCGCCCAAGTCAAGGCCCTCTCCATGATCGTCGCCATCGAAGGCTTGATACCTGACCGCCGCGCTGTCTCCGCCCAGAACAAACCCGCCCCTCTGCCAGTTAACCCGCCCTTCTATGTCTCCGAATGGATGCGTACCAGGCAGGACGGGCAATCCATCGACCCCCAGCCGCCCCCGGCCCCGCCCAAGGAAGTGGAAGCCGCCCCAGAGCCTCAATCCGCTCCTACCGCCGACCCAACTCCAATAGACTTGTCATCCCGACCGGAGCGTAGCGAAGTGGAGGGACCCGCGGTTCCCGCCCCCTTGAACCCCTCGCAAACGGCCTCCCCGCTGCCCCGTGTCCCCATGGCCGATTACGTTGCTCCCGACACCAGACGACCCTTCTCCATAGACAAGAACCGCTTTGGACGGCGCCGTTGACCTGCGCGTCGGCTCTTTATTTCCCAAAAGACCCAAAAACATCGAATTTTATCGAATTTTACAAACTACCCGGCAAATAATTAGTCCTCGCGTAGCGCGACCATTGGCTCTATAGCCGTCGCACGCCGCGCAGGCAAGAAGGAGGAGGCGAGCGCCGCCAAGGCAAGGACCACCGCCACAAGCACATAGGTCCCCGGATCCCAGACACTCACAACCACCAGACTGCCAACCGCGCGTGCCACCAATAAGGCCACAGCCAAGCCAAGTCCCAGGCCGGCCGCGATAATGACGACCGATTGCCGGTAGATCATACGAAACACGCTGCTCCGGCTAGCCCCAAGCGCCATCCGCAAACCGATCTCGTGCACCCGGCAGCCAACCGCATAAGAGACCACTCCGTAAAGACCGATGACGGCTAGCGTCAGTCCCAGACCACCCATGATCGCGGCCAAGGAAGCAGCAAGCTGAAACAACAGAAGTCCATTCATCGTGTAAAGTCCCTGGCGCATGGTTTGCATTTGAAAGACCGGCAATTGGGGAGCCAGCGCGTGGACACTTTTCTCGACCGCCGGCATAAGCGATAAGAGATCCCCGTCAGCCCTTAACTGGAAGACCATCAGGCTGTTCCCTTTCAGGTGCTGAGCATAGGGTACGTAAAAAAAAGGCTGCGACTTGGCGCCGAAGATCTGGAATTCCACGTCGGAGACAACCCCCACTATCACTAACGGACGCTCTTTTGCGCTTGCCATACGGAACGTGCGGCCGATGGCATCCTGCTTGGGCCAGAACTTCCTGGCCGTGCTTTCGCTCACAATGGCAACATCTTTGCCCTGCTCGTTATCAGCTTCCGTAAAGGTCCGGCCGCGGGAAAGATGGATGCCCATCACGCTGAAGTATTCCGGTGAAATAACACCGGTACCGGCATTTGTATCGTTGGGATCCGCGGGAACTGCGGCTCCATCGATGATCATCCGGTCGCCGCCATTGTTGAAATAACCGAATGGAAGCGTGTTTGCGTGGCTCACGTACTTTACTCCGTCGAGTTGATGGAGGCGGGCTGTAATGCGAGCGGCCAAATCCCGGGCTTCGGCATCGTTCATCCCGATCTCATTGGAGTCAACGACGAAGTTCAGCACGTGGTCTGGCTTGAAACCGAAGTCCATCGTCTGCATCGCGGAGAGGCTACGCACAAACAGGGCAGCAACCACCAACAACACCAGCGAGCCGGCAATCTGCAGGGCCACCAGTCCATCGCGAAGCCAGTGGCGTCCGCTGGTTACGCCCCGGCTCCCTTCGTGCAACACTGCGTTCACGTTCGCCCGGGCAATGTTCAGCGCAGGCGCAATCCCCACCACGATTCCTGCCAGCATGGCAATCGCAAAGGAGTAGAAGAAGATACGCCAATCGAAGTCGAACGTAAACCTGATCGGAAGATCCGTATGTAGGTCGAGATGGCTAAGGACATTGTTGGCGAACAGGCCCAGAACCACGCCCATCACTCCGCCCATCAGCGCCAGCAGCGTGCTCTCGGTGATCATCTGAGTCACCAGCCGTGAGTTCCTGGCTCCTAGTGCAGACCGGATCGCCATCTCGCGCTCGCGCGCCGTCGCCCGCACCAGCACCAGGTTGGCGACATTCACGCACGCCAGCAGAAGCACCATCACGGCAAGCGATAGAAAGAGGCCCGCGATGATGTACATAGTGTTAGGGTCGCCTGTACTGATGCGCATCTGCGGTTCCGGGTGCGCCTCTATGGTGAGCTTCTTTTCAAATTCCGGGTGCAACCGGTTCAGGTCCTGAGCAATTACGTTCAGCGCGGCGTTTGCCTGTTTCAGGCTGACCTCGGGACGCAGACGCCCGTTGACGATGAACATCCTGTTTTGCCAGTTGTTGATGACATCGGCAGGCGTGCCGCTGAGAGGCAGCTCCGACAAAGGAAGGTAGGCTGCCATGGTTAGAAAAGGATTCATGCCGCAGAAGTCTTTCGGCGCTACCCCGACAATGGTCACCGGGTGCCGATTCAACGTGACAATCCGCCCCACCACATTAGGATCGCCGTTGAACCTCTCCTGCCAGTACTGGTAGCCAAGAACGATCACGGCATCCTGACCTAGAATCTCTCCTTCGCTGCGGAGCAGCAGGCGCCCTGCAGCGGGCTTCAGTCCCAACCCCTCGAAGAAGTTCCCACTGGCGTACGTGGTCATGATCCGGTCGGGCTTCTGACCGTTTACCGCCAGCCCGTCAATGCTCATGGTGTAGGCAAAAACATCGCTGAACGAACGTGCGCTTTGCGCGCGCACCTCTTTGTATTCGTTCCAGGAAAGAGTCTGTTGCAAGGGCCCTTTGTTTTCGCGGGGAGACAGGGTTGCAATCCGCTGCGGATCAGGCACTGGGAGCGGCTTAAGCAGAAGCGAATTCACCAGACTGAAAATGGCTGTGTTGGCGCCAATGCCGAGGGCCAGCGTCAGCACCGCAGCGGCGGCGAAGGTAGGAGCTTTCCTGAGCTGACGAAACGCAAACCGAATGTCCTGAAGCAGAGTGCCCAAGGTAAACCTCCGTGCGCAAGGCTCGTTGTGGCCCTTGTAATGCACGTTTACTTCCGAAATTTTTCTGGAGGGAATGCTTCATTCCAAGGACTATAGCTGCACAGGGATTCTGGTCTGGTAAGACAATCTGTCCGGATTCGGAGATCCTTGTCCGGAAGTGAACGATGCTAAGCCCTAAAGGCTCTCTTGCTGGAACATCTGCTTGATACCCCGCAGAGCTTGCCTGGTTCGTTCTTCGTTCTCAATCAGCGAAAAACGCACGTGCTCATCCCCGTGTTCACCAAATCCGACGCCAGGGCTGACCGCAACCTTGGCCTCAGTCAGGAGCTTCTTGGAAAATTCAAGCGAGCCCATTGCTTTGTACCGCTCCGGGATGGAGGCCCAGACAAACATCGTGGCTTTGGGCAGTGGCACTTGCCAATTCAGTTGATTCAGCCCCTTGACTAGGACATCCCGCCGCTTGCGGTAGTTGTCGCAAATCTCCTGCACACACTCCTGCGGACCCTCCAGCGCGAGGATGGAAGCCACCTGAATCGGCGTGAACGTTCCGTAATCAAAATAGCTCTTCAGCCGGCCCAGGGCTGCCACCATCTCCGGATTGCCCACCATAAAGCCCACTCGCCAGCCAGGCATGTTGTAGCTCTTCGACAAAGTGAAAAACTCAACCGCAATCTCCTTCGCTCCCGGTACCTGCAGGATCGACGGTGCACGATATCCATCGAAAACGATGTCGGCATAGGCCAGATCATGCACCAGGTAGATCTGGAATTCTTTGCAGAGAGCGACCACTCGCTCAAAAAATGCCAGGTCCACACATTGCGTGGTGGGATTCGCCGGGAAAATTCAGAATCAGCATTTTCGGGCGTGGATACATCAGCGGGACAGCATGCTCCAGCTCCGCCAGAAAATCATCGGTGCTATGCACCGGAATGGCGCGAACGTTCGCTCCCGCGATGACTGGGCCATAAATGTGAATCGGATAGCTGGGACTTGGCACCGCCACCACATCTCCACGGTCAAGCGTGGCCAGGCAGAGATGAGCGATTCCTTCTTTGGAACCTATGGTCACAATCGCCTCGGTGAGCGGATCGAGCTCCACCCCATACCGTTTGAGGTACCAATTGCAAATTGCTTTGCGCAGCCTTGGAATTCCCTTCGACAGCGAATAGCGATGAGTCGCGGTCTTGCCCGCTGCTTCGATCATCTTGTCGACGATGTGCTTGGGCGTGGCGCCATCAGGGTTGCCCATACCAAAGTCAATAATGTCTTCTCCGCGCGCCCGGGCAGCAGCCTTCAGTTCGCCTGTGATGTTGAAGACATACGGCGGCAGGCGCTTCAGCCGCGTAAATTCCTGCATTGGTTTACTGGATACGCTCATATCGGTAGCCTTCGGCCTCAAGTGCTTCGCCAATCGCGCTAATATGCGCGGCGCCACGGGTTTCGAGCGTGATGTCGATGACGGTATCGCCCAAATTGACGCCGTAATAGGCACGGTTGTGTAAGGTTTCAACAATGTTTGCACGTTGATCGGAAAGGATCTTCGTCAGCTGATGAAGAGCACCGGGCCGGTCCGCCAGATGGACCCTTATACGTACCCGCCGGCCATCCTTCACCAGGCCGCGTTCAATAATCCTGGCCAGGAGGCTGACATCGATGTTGCCGCCGCAGACGAGCACAGCGGTTCGTTGCGCTTTGAGTGAGGTCTTCTTCTGCAGCAGAGCTGCCAGCGCTACGGCTCCCGCTCCTTCCGCCAGGGTTTTTTCTCTTTCCAGCAAGACCATGATGGCGTTGGCAATTTCCTCTTCATCGACGGTGACGATCTCGTCGACAAATCGCTTCACCAGGGGCAGAGTGAGATCCCCTGCGCGACGAACCGCGATGCCATCGGCAATTGTGGCTTCTGCCGGCAGGGTAACCGGGCTTCCGTTCTCAAGCGCGCGCAGCATGGAAGGAAGGCGCTCCGTCTCGACACCCACAACGCGAATCGCCGGGTTGGCTTCTTTCAACGCACAGGCCACTCCGCTGATCAGACCGCCGCCGCCGATAGGCACCACTACCGCTTCGAGGCCTTGCACCTGCTCCAGCAATTCAAGACCGATGGTGCCCTGACCATTGATGACCGCATGGTCATCGAAAGGATGCAGAAAGGTCATCCCCTCCAATTGACAGATGCGCAGTGCTTCCACACACGCCTCATCGTAATTGGCGCCGTGGAGGATCACATCTGCTCCAAATCCACGGGTGGCTGAGATCTTCACCAGCGGGGTCATGAGCGGCATGACGATCCGTGCCACTACACCGCGCTGGGTGGCATGGTAGGCAACGGCCTGGGCGTGATTGCCCGCACTGGCGGCGACGACTCCGCGGCGCTTTTCGTCATCGCTCAAGAGCAGAATCCGGTTCAGTGCGCCGCGCTCTTTGAAGGCGCCGGTCCGCTGCAGATTGTCCAGCTTCAGATACACCTGTTGGCCGGTCACTTCAGAAAGAGCCGCCGAGAGCTGGCAGGGGGAGAAGTAGATGAAATCGCGGATTCGCTGTTCTGCTTTTCTTATTTGATCGAGGGAAACGTCCACAGTTGATTAAAACATTTCTCATCTTGCCGCAACAGTAGAACAGCAGGTCCCTCCATCCAAGTGACTAGGCCTCCGGAAAGTAACCGCCCTTCCCTTGTCATCCCGTAGCGCAGCGGAAGGATCTGCAGTTGCTGCCCGCCACGCTTCGTTGAGGCCGTTATAGAGTGGTGGCCCAGGTCTCGCTTTTGAGACCTGGGTTCCTCACTGGCAGTCGAGCGATGAGAGCTGGGATTAGACTAAAGGAATCAAAATGAGTGAACAGGAATCGGGCACCATCGCAGTTCTGGCGGAAAAGCCCTCGGTGGCGCGTGACATTGCTCGTGTATTGGGGGCCGACAAACGGGGGGACGGCTATCTGCAGGGAAACGGCTACGTCGTCACCTGGGCCATCGGGCACCTGGTTTCTCTGGCTGAGCCGCATCAGATGAATCCCCAGTGGAAGCAATGGCGACTCGAGTCGCTGCCTATTCTCCCCGATCAATGGCCCCTGGTGGTCTACGAGCGCAGCAAAGAGCAGTTCGAGGTGGTGCAAAAGATACTTCTCTCTCCGCGCGTTTCGCGGATCGTGTGCGCCACGGATGCGGGCCGTGAAGGTGAGCTGATTTTCCGCTACATCTACGAAGCGGCCAAAAGTGAAAAACCTTTCAGCAGGCTATGGATCTCCTCACTGACGCCGGATGCCATCCGTAAAGGATTCGCGAGCCTTCGCCCCGGCAGCGAGTATGACCGTCTGGCCGACGCTGCCTGCGGACGCAGCCGCGCCGATTGGCTGGTGGGCATGAATCTGTCACGCGCCTACTCCATCGTCTACAACGAAGAGCTCTCTGTCGGCCGGGTGCAAACCCCGACGCTGGCCATGATCGTCGACCGTGAACTCGCGTTACGGCGCTTCGTGCCCGAGGATTACCTGCAGGTGGTCGCCACCTTCCAGGCAACAGCACTGACCGAAACCTACGACGGTACCTGGTTCCGGCCTGACGTCAAGACCAACGAAAGCAGTCGATTGGCCGCCGATGGAAAGGAAGCCGAGCAGATCATAGCGCGGGCGAAAGCCGGCCACGCCGCCATCGAGAAGCTCAGCTCAGAGACGGTGCGCACGCCGCCGCCATTGCTCTATGACCTGACTGACCTGCAGCGGCATGCCAACCGTCTCTACGGCTTCAGTGCGCAAAAAACGCTTGATCTGGCGCAGACGCTTTATGAGCAGCACAAACTCATCAGCTATCCCCGCACCGACAGCCGTCATCTTTCGACGGATATCGCGGAAACACTTCCTAAAATCGTGCAGGCCATTTCCGGTCCCTATCAACAACAATTGGCTCCGGGAACGGGCGAGCGTGCCCTGGGCAAGCGCTACGTCGACGACGCCAAGGTCAGCGATCACCACGCCATTATTCCCACCGCGGTTAAGCAACAGCCCGACCGCCTCTCGGATGAGGAAAGCAAGATTTACGACCTCATCTGCCGGCGCCTGCTCATGTTGTGGCATGACGACTACTTGCAGGAAGTAACCACGGTGATTACAGCCATCCGCAGTGCGGCGATGGTGGACCGGTACCGCACTACAGGAACCGTGGTGCGCCAGGCAGGGTGGAAGATTCTCGATCCCGGCGCGGACGCCCGCAGACGAGAGCCTGGGAGAGATGCCGAGGTAACAGACCAGGCGCTGCCGGCAACGCTCGCCCAGGGCCAGCCACAGACCGTAATCAAAGTCGAGTCGCAAAAGAAGAAGACCCGGCCGCCGCAACGGTTCACCGACGCCACGATCCTGACCGCCATGCAAACCGCCGGCAAGAGTCTGGATGAAAAAGAACTGTCCGATGCCATGAAGGAGACCGGCCTCGGGACACCAGCCACCCGGGCAGCCATCATTGAAGTGCTTTTGAAGCGCGCCTACGTCATTAGGACAGGCAAGAGCCTCGAGGCCACGGAAAAAGGGATCCACCTGATCGAGGTAGTTCATCCAGAAGTGAAGAGCCCAGCGATGACTGGGCAGTGGGAAGCGTTCCTCAACCGCATCCAGCATGGCGAAGCACAACTGGATCCTTTTCTGGAACGGATCAGTGAATACGTGCGCTCGGTCGTGGGCCGGGTGAGCGAAACCACACCCGTGACCGCTGCCCCTCGGGAGAGTCCTGCCCCCAAGGCAATCCCCAGCAACGCCAGCCTCAGCGAGCTGCTCAAAAATGTTTTTGGCTTTTCCAGTTTTCGCCCTAACCAGCAGGCCGTGTGCCAGGCGGTGACGGCTGGAGAAGACGCGCTGCTGGTGATGCCCACCGGGTCGGGCAAATCGCTTTGCTATCAATTACCAGGCCTGGCCCGTGGCGGGACAACGCTGGTGATCAGCCCGCTGATTGCCTTGATGGACGACCAGGTGCGCAAGCTAAAGGAACTCGGCCTGTCTGCCGAGTGCATCCACTCGGGCCGCGACCGTGAAAGCTCCCGGCAGGCTTGTATCGACTACATAAAGGGCAACCTTCAGTTTCTGTTTATCGCTCCCGAGCGGCTTCGCGTGCCCGGTTTTCCTGAGATGTTGGCCAAACGGAAGCCTGCGCTGATCGCCATCGATGAAGCGCATTGCATCTCGCAATGGGGCCACGATTTTCGCCCCGACTATCGCATGCTGGGCCAGTATCTGCCGAGTTTTCGTCCCGCGCCGGTACTGGCACTTACCGCAACCGCGACTCCCCTGGTACAGAAAGACATCGCGGCCCAGCTGGGGCTCAGCGGCATCAAGCAGTTCATTCACGGGTTTCGCCGGGAAAACATAGGCATAGAAATAGTTGAGGCACTCCCCTCCAATCGGCCCCAGCTGGCGCAGGCCATCCTGCGTGAGGCCGGCAACCGCCCGGCCATTGTCTACACGCCCACGCGCAAACAAGCCGAGGCTCTTGCGGGCGCCTGGGCACGCGAATTTCGCGTGGCCGGCTACCATGCCGGGCTTGACGCCCAACGGCGGCGGCGGGTGCAGGAACAGTTCATGGCGGGCAAGGCGGACGTCATGGTAGCTACCACGGCCTTCGGCATGGGCATCGATAAAGCTGATGTCCGCACTGTGATTCACACCGCCTTTCCAGGCAGCCTGGAAGGTTACTACCAGGAAATTGGCCGCGCCGGGCGGGATGGACAGCCCAGCCGCGCCATTCTCATGTACTCCTATGCGGATCGCCACACTCATGACTTCTTCTTCGGGCGGGATTATCCGCCGGTTGCCTTGCTGGACCGCATTTTTACTGTGCTCTCCGGCCAGTCCCAACCCAAGGAGGCAGTGCGCAAGCTGGCCAAAATGGAAGAAGACATCTTCGACAAGGCCTTGGAGAAGCTCTGGATTCACAAAGGCGCGGTGGTGGATTTTGCCGAGAATGTAAGCCTTGGGGTAGAAAGCTGGCGAACTTCCTATACCCAGCAGGCCGACCAGAAACAGAGTCAGCTGGAGGAAATCATCCGCTACGCGGAAGGCCACCGCTGTCGCATGAAATCACTTGTTCAGCATTTCGGAGATACGTCAGACACAGCTGAGGGTTGCGGAATATGCGACTTCTGCGAGCCCGCCAACTGCGTTGCCCAAAAGTTTCGCGCTCCTACACATGCGGAAAAAATCGCTTTGGATCGCATTCTCAAAAAGCTGCGATCTGTTCCTGCCCGATCCACGGGAAAGCTGCATACTGATCTCTATCCGGATAACGAACTCAGCCGGGATACCTTCGAAGAAGTTCTGGGGGCCATGGCGCGGGCGGAACTGCTGTCGTTTACCGATGCGGTTTTCGAGACGCAGGGCAAGCGGATCCCCTACCGGAACGTCAGCATTTTGCCCGCGGGACTCAACTTCAATGAGAGCCAGGCCCACCTGTTCGTAATGAGAGATGCAGCCGCACCGGGAGCCACCCCAAAACGCGCCAAGAAGCGGGCGGCCCCGGCAGCAGCTTCGGACGCGCCTCCACCGGAGCGCCAGGAACGCCTGGAACAGGCATTGCGGGCCTGGCGATTGACCGAGGCCAAGCGGAGAAAAATGCCCGCCTTTCGCATCTTTGGGGATCGCACGTTGCGCAATATCGCAAGCACTTGTCCCAGGAGCGACTCTGACTTGCTCGCTGTGCCGGGCGTAGGGATGGGCATTGTAGAAAAATATGGAGCCCAGATCTTCCACCTGATCGCCACTGCCAAGTGACGGCACCCACGTAACGAGTGGGTGGTGGGTGGGCCACCCACTCTACGTTAGAGTAATGTCAATATCCAAAGGCTTGTAAAGAGGTAATCAAGGTGGTTGAGGCTACCGAGCGCAAGGGTGACGAAAAGGACCCGGGCATGATGCCCCTCATTCGCGGATTGCTCCGCCCCTACCGGGGTAGCCTGGCCATCATTTTAGTGGCCATGCTGGTCCAGAGCACCATGACCCTGGCGGCGCCGTGGCCACTTAAGATCATCATCGACAACGTAGTCGTCGGCCGCAAACTCGATCCCTGGATCGCCCATCTGATCCGGCCCTTGCTTGTCCATGGTCACCGGTCCCATCTCGCAGAGATCGCGGCCCTGGCCGTTATCTTGATCGCCGTCTTCAACGCCGCCGGGTCCTACATAGCGAACTACTACACCGAAAGTGTCGGGCAGTGGGTGGCGAATGACCTGCGCATGCGCACCTACCATCATCTTCAGTACCTGTCGTTGCGCTACTACGACACTCATCAGTCAGGCGTTTTGTTGAGCACCATCACCGCCGATGTGCTCACCATCCAGAACTTCGCCTCCTCTGCCACACTCGGAATCCTGGTCGACATGTTCACGATCCTGGGCATGCTCGTCGTGATGTTCTTTCTCAACTGGGATTTCACACTGATCGCGGTTGCGATCACACCCTTGCTGCTGCTGCTGGCCTCAAGGTTCAAAAAGGCGGTCAAGAGTTCCACCCACGAAGTACGCAAGCAGCAAAGCAACATAGTGGCCGTCGTGCAGCAGGATCTGGAATCCATACGAGTGGTTACCGCGTTCGGACGCCAGGAACTGGAGCAGGCAGCGCTTGCGGCCGTCAGCCAGGCGACTGTGGCTGCCGCACTCAAAGCACGTCAGGTCAAAGCCCTGCTCTCGCCTATCGTTGCCATCATCGTTTCCTTTTGTGTTGCGTTCGTACTCTGGCGCGGCTCCCTTCTTATCCTTACGGGCGGAATGACCGCTGGTGAGTTAACTGTCTTTCTCTCTTATCTGGGTTCATTTTTCAAGCCGGTGAAAGACCTGGCGACTATGAATAACTCTATCGCCCAGACAGCCGTCGCCGTGGAACGCGTTCGAACCATTCTCGATGCCGACTCTATACTCCCAGAAAAGGCAGCCCCCCGCGAGAAGGTGATCCAGGGTGAAATCGCTTTTGATCACGTGGCTTTCGCGTACGACGAAAGCTCTCCCGTACTGCGGGATGTGAGCTTCACTGTTCAACCGGGACAAATGATCGGCGTAGTGGGTCCGACCGGTGGCGGCAAATCCACCATCATGAGCCTGAT
This sequence comes from uncultured Acidobacteriaceae bacterium, assembly GCA_963826875.1. Classification (GTDB taxonomy): domain Bacteria; phylum Acidobacteriota; class Terriglobia; order Terriglobales; family Acidobacteriaceae; genus PALSA-350. The sequence continues at coordinate 529,126 of CAWGYP010000021.1, forward strand.
TCCTCGCTTTTACGATCCCGGCGCCGGGGCTGTGCTGGTTGACGGCATTGATGTTCGCGATTATCGATTGCAGAATTTACGCGACCAGATCGGCTATGTACTGCAGGAGACGGTGCTCTTCCGCGGAACCGTACGAGACAACATTGCATATGGACGCACCGGTGCGACCGAAGGCGAGATCGTCGAGGCGGCAAAGCTGGCGAACGCAGACGAGTTCATCTCCCGCATGCCGAATGGCTATGAAACCTTCGTCGGGGACCGCGGCGATACTCTCTCTGGCGGCCAGCGGCAACGCATAGGAATCGCTCGCGCCATCATTCGCAACAATCCCATCCTGATCCTCGATGAACCAACGGCTGCGCTGGATACGGAGTCCGAAAGGCTGGTCATCCAGGCTCTGGAACGATTGATGAAAGGCCGAACGGTACTGACCATCGCGCACCGGCTGAGTACCATCCGCGACGCGAACAAAATCATTGTGCTGAAAGACGGGGTAGTGGCCGAACAGGGCACGCACGACCAGCTACTGGCTTTGGGTGGTACCTACGCCCAGTTGTATAGTGTACAGTTCGATACAACACCGGCGAAGGCCGCTTTTTAGAGGCGTAGATGTCCCGTAGTCTGCTTGTTTTGCCTGACGATTCCGCAAAGCCGATCCTGGACGCAATTCATCGCGCGACCGAGTCACTGCGCATCAAGATGTTCGTCTTCACTGATCCGTCCTTACTCGCGGCAGTGGTGGAAGCGCAACGCAGGGGCGTGAAGGTGCGCATCATGCTCAATCCCAAACGCCGTAATGGCGTTTCTGAGAACGAGGAAAGCCGTGCCGCATTAGAGGCGGCCGGGGTCCAGGTGCTGGATAGCAATCCGGAATTCGACATCACCCATGAAAAATCCATGGTGATCGACAATGCTACGGCCTTTGTGAAATCTCTGAATTGGGAAAGCGAAAACCTGACCGAGACACGCGACTACGCGATCATCACCACAGAACCACATGAAGTTGCAGAAATCATCGAATGCTTCGAAGCCGACTGGAGCCGCCAGAACTTCGCTTCCGGTAACAATGCTCATCTAATCTGGTGCCGCGGAAATGGCCGCGAGCGGATTACCCAGTTCATTGACGATGCCAAGCATTCGTTGTGGTTACAGAACGAACGATATCAGGACCAGATGATTATCGAGCACCTGGTGCGGGCGAAAACACGCGGAGTGAAAGTGCATGCGATGGCGCGGCCTCCGCACACACTCAAGAAAGAAAAGCTGCTGGAGGGCGTCGGAGGATTACGCATCCTGAATGATGTGGGTGTCGAGGTGCGTAAATTGAAGCAGCTGAAGCTTCATGCAAAAATGCTCCTCGCCGACGGAGAAAGGGCGATCGTGGGATCGATCAACCTGGCGCCCGGCAGTTTTAGCAGCCGGCGCGAGTTGGCTATCGAGGTGGTCGACAAGCACATCGTCGATCGCCTGCATGACGTGGTGCGCCATGACTGGAAGCACGCCCACGCACTAGACCTGACGGACGAAGGGCTGTTGGCAGACCTGAAGAAACACGGCGGCAAAGGCATCAAAGAGCTCGGGCTCGATGAATAGCCCTATATCTGAGAAAATGACGCCGGCCTGAGCACCAGGTTCGAAATGGTGTCGACAATCGATTCGGAACTGTACCTGGGCAAAGCAGACAGCTTCTTCCATTCCGGATCGGCGCGAAACGCATCCCACTTCACATCGATCTCAGACATATCCGGGAAACTGACCATATAGGTCAACTGGGGCAGGCGAGGACCGATCAAGGTGTCGCCGTAGAACACCGGCCAGAAGCCGGCACGAGCAAATATTTCAAACTCCCCCTTGTGAAACATTTCCACCTTGAGAACGTGGTCCTGGTTGCTCGGACTCTCGTAGGTGCGAAGCTGAAAAACTCTTTTTCCGTGCTGTGCGGTCACGGGCGGCACGACCAACTTTGGCGCGCCTTCGAAGGCGATCATGAGCGAGCTTTCTATCCGCTCAAAAGCAGGCGCGGCCGCCGGTGCGTTCCAGAAGGGCGCAGCTGCTTTCATGAACTCCTCATCTTTTGGCAGATGCAGCTCCGCCGTAACGAGCGACTCGAGCGAGGTCGAAGGGATGAGCAAATACAAGGCCGGAGTTTCGGGGCCGATGTCGAGGTTAAACGCGCCGATGGGCGAGAAGCCAGCCCGGTTGAGCGCGGGAATCAGCGCATTTTCCAGGTAGCTTTGCAGCAATTTGCTTTGCGGCCCGGAGCGAAGCCGATACTTGCGCAGTTCATAGTACTCGCGGCCCGCGGGAGCAGGCGTCTGCGCGTGAGAGTCGCTCGAGGTCAACGCAGCGGCCGCTGCGGCGAGGGATGAAGTCAGGAAATGGCGTCTTTGCAAAGCTCCTCCAAAGAAAGGAGAATTTTATAGCATTCCATCTGATACCGTGACTTGGTCCCCGAAGCTTCGGGTTCTCAAGAGGTGATCGATGCAGAGGCGCGAATTTCTCTCCCTCGGTGCTGCAATCGCCGGGGGCTGGGCTGCCACGCAGGTCGCCCATGCGCTTCCCGCAAAAACCCCGGTCATCGACACCCACATTCATCTGTTCGATCCCAGCCGTCCAGGAGGCATCCCCTGGCCCGAAAAGACCGATACGGCGCTTTACAAAGCTGCCCTGCCCGAGCGTTTTGCCCACATTGCCCGTCCCTTTGGAGTGGTGGGCGCCATCGTGATCGAGGCAAGTCCCCTGGCCAGCGATAACGACTGGGTGCTGCGCGTGGCCGCCAACCATCCCATCATCGTAGGCATGGTCGGCGACCTGGTTCCGGCAACACCCACCTATCAGAAAGACCTGGAACGGCTGCATGCCAACCCGCTCTTTCTGGGCATACGCTACGGCAATTTGTGGGGACGGGATCTAGCCCTCGATGCGCAGAAACCCGATTTCCTTCCCGGCTTGAAGATGTTGGCCGAGCAGGGCCTGGCGCTCGACAGCGCGAACCCCGATGTAAACCTCATTCGCGCCATCTCCGGCGTCGCGGACCACGTTCCTGAGTTGCGGATTGTGATCGATCACCTGCCAAGTGCGGCGGTGCCTGCCGCGGCGCGCGAGGAGTATTGGTCGCTCCTGCGGCAGCTGGCGAAAAATAAGAACGTCTTCGTCAAGCTATCCGAGGTAGCTCTCGCGCGGAGTGAACAGACGGCTCCCGTGGCCCCGAGCTTTAATCAGGACAGGCTGGAAGAGCTTTGGAATGTCTTCGGCGAAGATCACGTCTTGTATGCCAGCGACTGGCCCAATAGCGACCACCATGCAACCTACGAGGAAACCTTTTCGATTGTGCACGACTATGTCGCGGCCAAAGGTCCTGTGGCGGCAGAAAAATTCTTTTGGAAAAACTCGGTGGCCGCTTACCGCTGGCACCGGCGTGCGCCAGATCAGCCGCCTGGGGACTAACCGCCCCGCAGTTTATTCTCCATTCGCATGAGAATGGTATAAAGCCCGTGTATGACCGTGCTTCGTTCCCCTGCTGACGCCCTGACCCGCCGGCGCTTTCTGCGCCAGAGTTTTGCTTTTAGCGCGTTGGCCAGCTTGGGATCTTTTCGAGCTTTGGCCCACTCTGTGCCGGCGGACCCGGCTGCTGCGCAGATTTTGGCGCTCGGGGATTGGGGATACGAGAACGACGCGGCACAAGTACAGGTCGCCGCGGGCTTGCGGGCGTACGCCAAACAGCATTCTGTTCGGGCCCAGGCGCTGCTGATGCTGGGCGACAACTGGTACGGCGAGCTAGCCGGAGGCGCCGGCTCCACGCGTTGGAAAACACATTTCGAGGACCTCTATCCGGCCCAGGATTTTCCCTGCCCGGCCTACGCGGTACTGGGAAATCACGATTATCAGCGCTGGCCTGAGAGCAAAGTCGATGCCGAGCTCGAGTACGCACGCGGCGGACGAAGCCGCTGGACGATGCCGGCGCGTTGGTACCGCTTTGAGTTTCCTGCCAAAGATCCGATGGTTACTTTTCTGGCGCTGGACAGCAATATGCCCCGCACAGACGGCAAGGAAAAGTCCGGGCGCGATTTTACCCTGACGCCGGAGCAAAAGGCCGAACAGCTTGCCTGGTTTGAAGACCAGTTGAAGCGGCCGAGAAAAACACCCTTTCTGGTGGTCATCGCCCACCATCCGGTCTACTCCGACGGTCCTCACGGAGACCATCCCGTATTGATGAGTGATTGGGACCCCCTGTTCCGCAAATATCATGTCGACGTATTTATGGCTGGCCATGACCATGACATGCAGCACCTGGAGTTCGACGGTCATCCAACCAGCCATTTTCTTTCCGGAGGCGCCGGAGCCGACTTATACACGCTCAAGATTGAGCCTTCGCAGCGTGGGCCTTATGCAAAAACGGTGTATGGGTTCAGCCATATTTCGGTAAGCGAACGACTGATGACCTTGCGCCATCTCGATCAGAATGGCAACATGCTTCACGCCTTCACCAGGACGCCTGACGGCAAGATCACGATTTTATAAGCGCAAATGCCCGTTGAGACACGCCAGTTGTCTCTTCTCAGCCGGCGGTTAGGGTGATATATTGCCCGCACTAACATGGCCTTTGCAAAGAAATACTGGCTGGTGATTGCCGGTGTGGCCGTTGCGCTTTGGCTTGTCTTTGGGCGCAATACTACGGTCACCACGCGAGCTCCTTCCACAAACCCCATGGGCAATGACGTATCGATGGATAGCACGTCGCCGGCTGCTACCCAACGCAAGGTCCCGGTAACTCAATCAGATTACCCAACGGCACAAGAGCGAGTGGAAAAATATCCCTTGCTCCTAAGTCCGGAATCAGTAGCCGCGGGACAGGAATTCACCGTAGTTGTTTCTCTGACGGAGCAGAAGCTAAGCAACGCGGAAATCCTCAATGGAGATTCGACTCCTGAGGGCAAACTGGTATTCACCCTGCCCGCTACCTCACAGCAGAGCTGGAAATTGGACGTAACTCTGGCTGGAGACGGCTTGGTATTTAGCCGGGGAACGGGAATGAGCAGCATCGAGTTGCCGCGCCACGGTAATGCCACCGCTGCCACCTTTGTTGTTAAAGCGAGCCCGGCGGCTGCGGCCAGTGGCGTGATTCATTTGGTAGCCACTTTTGGGTACAACAACGCGTATCTGGCGTTCATCAGCCGGGATGTTCACGTCACCCCCAGCGCGCCCCAGCAGGCTGCGCAACCTCCGAGCAGACCAATGGCAACAACGGCAGCGTCGGTCGGCAATGTATCTGGAGCTCTCGACAACACGGTGCCCAAACCAGACCTGTTGGTCTTCATCAGGGATAACAACGTATTCATCTTTTCCCCGTACTTTCATCTTCCCCCGGGAAAGTTACCGGATCTAACCGGCTTTCCAGAGTGGCTGGCACAGCATTCGCCTGCGAGCGCCGGGCGTGGATCACAATTGATTGCTCCCGACCGCGTAGGCGAACACGCAAAAGGGTTTGGGGAGGTGCTCTATCAACACTATGCCCCCGACGTATTCAAAAAGGCCTTTTGGGCAACGGTCGCCGCGCGAGGCAAACAGTTTCGTACCATTCAGATTGAGTCGGACCAGCCTGACATACCGTGGGAGTTGATGCGTCCGGTACGGGAAGACGGCACTGATGAACAGAATTTTCTTGGCCTGGATTATTCTGTGGCTCGCTGGGACACCAGTGGTGGGGCAATGACGCAAAACCCTCCGTATTCAGAGAGCATTTCACATACGTTTGTGATTGCGCCGCACTACACCGGCAGCCGATCGCTGGATGGGGAGGCGGAAGAGACTCAGCAGCTTGCCCGGCTAAGCGGCTACAGCGCCATCAACGGAAACAGGACTGCCGTGAAAGCACTGTTTCAAAATCCTCCACAAGGCATTGTTCACTTTGCAGGACACGGAGAGCTGGACGCGGCCAACAATGAATTCGAGATCCTACTGGAAGACGGAGCACTGGACGTGACATCGTGGCGCTCGATGGCAGAAAGTCCACCCTTGAGCCACACTTTTTTCTTCTTCAATGCATGTGATGTCGGAAACGCGACGCGCAGCGGCAACTACGTTGATGGCTTCGGCCCTGCGGTTCTGAGCAAAGGCGCCATTGGATACATTGGCGCACTATGGCCAGTCAACGACCAGGTAGCAGCTAAATTCTCGGTCCACTTTTATCAGCTGGTACAGGATGAGCTGCACGGCGGCCCGGTAGACGTGGGCGCAGCCCTGGAACGCACACGGCGCGAGGTCTATAAGGATACGGGAAACCCTACCGCGTTGGCTTATGTGCTTTACGGCGATACCAACTTGAAATTCGTCAAGTAACAAGAGCAGCGCGCTGGCGCGAAACTTCCGGTAGATACTCCGGGAGGTGGCTTTATTGCCGTGTTAGGCGGCTGGCATACTTTGTCTCTGCCTGGAAGCGTTGATGCAAACAAGCAGAAAACCGCAAGGAGAACCGCCTGGCAGAGATAGATAGGGCTCCGGAAAGAAAATCACAGAGTTGTAGCACGGACGTTGAGCGCGATTAGTCCGATTTGGAGTATGCTGCTATGAGCTTTCTCCCCCTCTGCATCGGCCCCAATCAGCGAAACTCAGGAGTTCTCTATGTCGATCTCCCGCCGGACTTTTTCGGGCAATGCGCTCGCTCTTGCCTTTGCCTCGGTTATGTTTGATGCAGATTCCGCCTCTGCTCTGGAGCGATACGACGTCTCCAGTGCCGAGGCGCCGCACGATGCCTACGAATTCTGGAATGGCTTCTTCGATAGCGTAAATACCGCCAGCCCCGGCTACAAACAAGGAGCACGCGCAGGGACTGCTGGTTTGCAGGATCCAGCTGCGGAAACGCAGTATTTGCACTATAAAGCCGACGCGGAACAACTTCGCTATGCCAGCGACATTGATAAGACGGAATTGCTCGACCATGACGGGGATGTGAACTTGAATATTCAGCTCTCCCATTACCAACCCCCGTCCGCCAGCGCCGACAAGCAAAATCAACAATTGCGCATCGACGCTACCCAGGTCCACCCTTTCATGAACCTGCTTGCGCCCCTCGCGTGGACGGCCATCGCGTCTGTGAAGCCCGGTGCCGCCGGTAAGGTTTCGCTGGAAGATCTTGGATTTAAGTCTGACCAGGCACTTAGCGCGACCAGCAATATTCTGCTCACCAAGGGCACAGGCAAGCTTGCGTTGAATGTAAGCCAGCCCCCTAACGACGCGCAATTCGTCAGGATATTGAAGATCATGATTACCGGAGCCAAGCTGGTGGCGCCGATGGTTGTGTTACCGGCGGTGAGCGTGCCCGCCCTGAGCGCCTTCAGTGCGGCATTCGGCTACTGGGAAGATCGCACCCGCTTTATCATGAACGGGAATCTCACCACCGCCGTGGCAACGCAACAGGCACTTGCTGATCCCACCCGCGAAGACAGATACATCGGCCTGGTCAGCGGAGACTATGTCATGGTTGCCAAGAAGGATACAGACCAGCTTAGCCAGGAGTTGCCCAATCTCATTGTGAAGGGGGGCCTTCTTATCCGCAAGGGCACCGCAAAGGACAATCTTCCGGTGGAGTCTCGAGCACAAAATGTCTTGCCGGGGGTGGCGTATACCACCTTGAAACTTGCTGTTAAACCGATCAATCAGTCTTGTAATAATGTAGCCGCGAAGACCGAAGCTGCCGATGATTCCAAGCCTGAGAGCAAGCCTGAGAAGAAGAAAAAACCTTAATGGTTCACGCGGGGTCGTCGCGGACGAAACGTAAGTGGGTGGCCCAGGTCTCGCCTTTGAGACCTGGGGTGTTACGGAAGGACGATAGAGCTACTTTTCGCTGCTGGGCGGCACTAGTCCCTTTAAGCGCAGATACAACGACAGGGTTGCGTATTGCTCATTGTCGTGGGCGACGTTTCCCCACAACAAACCCAATCGCGACCGCTTCCCCATGGGTCCGGCCTGGAGCATCTCTGTCATGTTGGCATCGGTCAGGCCCGCATAGGCTTTGTCACATTCGGCAAAGGACGCCTTGAGAGCCTCGACGACGGCCGCCTTGTCCGCCGTCTCCGAGGGCACCTTCGCCAGCGCGCCGGCATCGGTGTTATTGGCTGCACCGCAAATGTGCAGTTGCGCCTCAGTAACGTGGTTCACGACGCGTGCAAAGGTTCGAATATCCGGCGTGGGCTTAAAGCTGTAGTTTTCTGCCGGCATCTTATCTGCCGCCTTCAGGATGTTTGCTTTGAGGCGAGCATAGTTTCCTTGCAATTCACTGGGAATCGAGCTTCCCTGCCCCAGGGCCGCACCCGAAACCATCAATCCCGCCATCACACACGCCAATATTGTCCGTTGCATCCTCTTCCTCCGGTGCCAACCAGCCTACCTACGCCGGCGTAAGTACACAAGGGGGAATTTTTCAAACCCGGCCGCATCCTGACGGACAGAGATAGTTACGATTCAGGGAGGGCCCAGGCAAACAGCACGCCGCCACTGCCGGCTAATAGATACTGCCGCCCGCCGAGTTCATAAGTGATGGGCGATGTTTCCACCCTTCCCCCGGTGCCGGCATGCCAAAGCGTCTTACCCGTACTGGTGTCGAGAGCAAGCAGGTTGCTCTCTGTGTCCCCCGTGAAGGTAAGCCCCGAGGCAGTCGTCAGGACTCCCGCACTCGGCGTCCCATGCCCCAGTTCATGCGTCCAGCGAATCTTGCCCGTCTGATAATCGATCGCCTCGATCACTCCCTTGCCCCACAAACCATAATCAGCACCCGCCCAGCCATAGGTGCCATCCGCCGGCTTGGCGAAGTAAATGCTGTAACTGGGATGGGCGGAAACGATGAATAGCCCGGTCTTTATGTCAAAGCTGGGAGAACGAAAATTCGCCATCCCGCTCTCATCTGGCGCAACCAGACGTCCATCGGGCGCCGGCTCCTTGGCTGCATTGGGAATCGGACGGCCCTGCTTGTCCACTCCAAGTGCCCAGTTAACCGGTCCAAACGGCACGGTGAGCAGGCTGCTGCCATCGGTTCTGTCGAGTACAAAAAAATAACCATTGCGTGAACTCTGCAACAGCATCTTCCGCTCTTTGCCCTGAAACATTCCGTCCGCCAGCACGGGCGTCTCGGCAGCATCCCAATCATGCGTATCGTGCGGGGAGGGCTGAAAAGCCCAGGCCAGTTTTCCCGTGTCCGGATTGAGGGCGACGATGCTGCAGGTATACAGGTTGTCTCCGGGACGGGTCGACCCGGTGAGCACAGGGGTAGGATTCCCTGTACCCCAATACACCAGGTTTAGATCGGGATCGTAGGTCCCGGTCATCCAGCTGTTGCCGCCAGTGGCTGCGCCGGCCGTTCCCAGGGGCGGCGTAGCGTTCCACTGCCACTGCGTCTCGCCAGTTTCAGGATCAACCGACCGGATATACCCAACCAGATTGTCGAAATCACCAGAGGTACCAACCATCACATGATTCCCGACCACCAGGGGGGCCATGCTGGTCCAATATCCCTTGGTTACGTCCGCGATGGTCACCTTCCATCGCACGGTGCCATCTTTGGCATTGAGCGAAATCAGATGGCCATCAGGAACCAGAAAATACAGTTGGTCCTTGTACATCGCCACACCGCGGCTGCCAATGTGCAAACCAGGACCGGGGGGATAGTTGTAGTGCCACAATTGGTGGCCGGAAAGCGCATCCACTGCCCAGACATTGTCTACAGTGGTGAAATAAATCACACCATCCACCAGCAACGGAGTGGACTTTATCTCCCCCGGCAGTCTGGTCTGAAAGGCCCACGCGAGGGAGAGAGTGCCTACGTTCTGGGGAGTAATTTGTTTCAACTTCGCGTGGCGCTCACCGCTATAGGTACCGTTGTACTGAGGCCAACTATCGGCGGGTGGTTGGAGGAGCATGGAGTTATCTACTCCCTGGGCCCAGGCCGTTGCACACCCGGCGAGCAACAAAGCAGTGATCAGGAACTTGAGTCGCATGAAAACCTTTCAGGCCAGTGTGACTTTGAAGGTAACGCCGATGTCAGACATATTGGCTGACGGCACGCGAACCTGCAAAGCTTGCTTGTCCTGCTTCCAATGCAGCTTGTCCTGGTGTCCCAGCATTTCTACGTTGAGTATTTTTCCCGGCTGCTGCGGACTGCTCGTTCCCAGCGCCTTGATGACCACATCATTTGCCGGCGTACCCATGACAAAGGCGTAGAGAACTTTGCCCTTGGTCGTGAAGCGCACGTCCTCCGCTGTCAATGGGGGCTGCTTACCCTCGTTGAAGCCGGCCTGCGGAACCGTTACTTCGGTCGAAGGTCCGGCGCCATAGATGGTCCAGGGACGCGAGCTATAGATGCCTTCGCTGTTCACTTTCATCCACGCAGTGATGCCTTCGAGCACATGCATCTCATCGGCATCCAGCTCCCCGCTGTTAGGCAGAGGAAAGTTGAGTAGCAGATTGCCGTTCTTGCTGACGATGTCGACCAGCAGATCGATCACCTTCTTGGGAGTCTTGTATACCTGGCCGCGTTTGTAATGCCAAACACCGATGCAGGTGTCGGTCTGCCAGGGCTGGGTAGAAATGGCATCGGAAACGCCTCGCTCATGGTCCACAATGCAGGTGCCCACCGCACAATCACCGGGGGTTTTACTGCAATAGACGGCGTCCACCTTTCCTTGATGGAGTCCTGCACTCACGTTGTACACCTCAGCTACGGTGGCCAGGCCATACTCTTCGAACGGAATGCCACCATCGGTGTAAAGCAGGTCGGGCTGGTGCTGGTCGATCAGATCCTTGATGCGATTGAAGTACTCGAGCTTCCACTCGTCGGGTGCGACACGCCCCATAGCCTTCGCTGTTTCCGCGAAGTCGTGAGGCATCTGAGTGTAATTGTGATAGAGATCGGCGAACATTGGATCGGTGCCATCGTAGGACACCCCTGCCAAGGGACCACTCGTATCACTGGTGTGCGCCGGAGCGAGCCAGTCAAAACTGTTGGAGAGATGCTCGCTAACCCCAAAGCGAAGTCCCCGCTTGCGTGCGGCCTGCTTGTAAAGACCAACGATGTCACGCATAGGCCCAACCGCGGTCGCATTCCAGCGCGGCTGATACTTTGAGTTCCACATATCGTAGTTATCGTGGTGGACACCCATGCTGACGAAGTACTTCGCACCTGCTTTCACGTACAAGTCCATCAGATGGTCGGGATCCCAACTGGCTCCCTTAAACAACGGGATCAAATCTTTATAGCCGGTTTTGGATGGATGTCCGTAGGTCTTGAGATGGTACTCATATTGCGGAGTGCCCTGGATATACATGTTGCGCGCGAACCAATCCCCGTCCTCGACGCCGGACTGCGGTCCCCAGTGGGACCAGATACCGAACTTTGCATCGCGGAACCAGTCCGGAACACGGTATGTGTCAAGCGATGCTCGAGTCGCCTTGAAGGGCCCTGGTGTGATGGGTAGGTTGGCTCTATCGGCAAACACACCTCTGGTTCGTGCCCAGGCTGCCGAATAGCCCAGTAATTTAAGCGTTTCGCGCCGTGTGTATTGCATCCAGAGTTGGTTATATCTATGCCCAGCGTCTTTATCAACCCAGGGCTTACTCTAAGGGCACCGAGTCAGTCATGTTCTAGGCGATCGAGATGGACTCGAGCGTAGCGATGGCCTGATGGTCATGGCGACCGGGATCGATCTTTAACTCCAGGGAGACAACCGCGGGCAGGTCCACCGAATAGTCTTCGACCTCGACAGCCGAACCGCCCGGGCTAAATGTCCATTGCTGCCGAACCACTTCTCTTTTTTGATCCGCTCCTGAAGTCGCGAACAGGGCGAACTCTTGCGACCGTTCTCGACTCGCTTCGCGAAATTCGAGACGGATCCGCCGGATCGCCTGGGGATGGTCGAAGTTCAAGCGAATCACTTGCGGGCCAGGAAGGGCCGCCCTCCAGCCTCCCTTCCCTCCGGGCAGTGCGTTCTCGAACGGATGCTGCGCATCCTCTGAGGAGATCTCGACACTCGCGAGTTCCTGCAGATCGAGCCACTCGCGAGCGGCGGGCAAAGAGGCATCCGCTGCAGGTTGAGACAAGATGGACTTACGCATAGACGACACCTCTCCTGGCTGTGATGCACATAAAGCTGGGCCCGACAACGATGGTAACCTGAACACCATGAAGGTGCTTATCACGGGTGGAGCGGGATTTCTCGGGAGCAGGCTGGCGCGTACTCTGCTTACGCGTGGACAGGTTTCGGGTGACCGGCTGGTCGAGCTTGTGATCGCCGACCTGGTTCCGCCCCCGGCCGACGTGGCCTCCGATCCGCGGGTGCGTGCCTGGACCGGCGCCTTGCTGAACCAGTGCAGCGACCTTCCGCGTGAAAGTCCCGACCTGGTGTTTCACCTCGCCTCGGCAGTTTCGGCGGAGTGCGAAGCCGATCTCGATCTGGGCCTGCGTTCCAACCTGGATACCACCCGCGCTCTGCTGGATGCCTTACGTGAGTGCGGGAGACCGCGGCTTATCTTCTCCAGTTCCGTGGCCGTTTTCGGGGGCGATGTCGACCTCCCCTTGCCCAGGGTGATCCACGACGACACCTTGCCGGTTCCGCAAACTTCCTACGGCATCCAGAAGTTCATGTGCGAACAGTTGGTGGCGGACTACAGCCGGCGGAGATTGATCGACGGACGCAGTGTACGCCTGATGACGGTGACGGTGCGTCCAGGCCGCCCCAATGCGGCCGCGTCTGGATTTCTCTCCTCCATCATCCGCGAGCCGTTAAACGGGCAGCAGGCAATCTGCCCGGTACCGCCCGAGGCTCTCGCAGCCGTCGCCTCGCCGCAACGCGCCATCGAAGGCCTGGTTGCGGCTGCGGAAGCTACGCCGGATGTGTGGGGCAGCCGCACAGCAGTGAACCTGCCCGGGCTCACGGTCAGCATCCGGGAGATGCTGGATGCTCTGGAAGCCGCAGGCGGCCGAGCGGTCCGCGAACGCGTCCAATTTCAACAAGACCCGGCGATCGCCCGGATGATTTTTGGTTGGCCGACTGCTTTTGAAAGCGCCCGGGCGCGTAGGCTGGGCCTTTCGGCCGATCCCGACTTCCTCTCCGTCATTCGCCAGTATCAGAAAGAGCAGGCGATCGGAAGTTGATTGTTCTGGGCTGCATCGCGGATGACTTTACCGGTGCTACCGATCTGGCTAACAACCTGGTGCGTGCTGGTATGCGGGTGGTCTTGAGCGTAGATGTTCCGGCACCGAGTCAAAAGATAGACGCGGACGCTGTCGTGGTCGCGCTTAAGTCGCGCACGGTGGGCGCCGCCGCTGCCGTCAAGGTTTCCCTCGATGCCTGCCGCTGGCTGCGCCAACAAGGCGCCGGCCAGATCTACTTCAAAATCTGCTCCACCTTTGACTCCACAGCAAAGGGCAACATCGGGCCGGTCATCGAAGCGCTCATGGACGAACTGGTTTGTGACTTCAGCATCGCGACCCCGGCGTTTCCTGAGAACGGACGGACGGTGGTTCATGGACATCTGTTCCTTGGAGATACTCTGCTCTCCGACAGCGGCATGCGCCATCATCCCCTCACACCCATGACCGATGCCAACCTGGTGCGGGTCCTGCAGGCGCAACTGGATTCGTTCAAAGGCCGCAAGGTGGGACTGATCGACTATCGAACGGTGGTGCAATCGGCGGAGGTCATTCGCCGCCGGATGGATGAGCTGAAGGCCGAAGGCATCTCCATAGCGATTGTGGATGCACTGACCGACGATGATCTCGGCAGACTCGGCGAAGCGCTGCGGGATGCACCCTTTCTTACTGCCGGTTCCGGATTGGGGAGCAGCCTCCCGCGGAATTGGGGTTTTCGCCGGGCGAGTCCAATTACCCTGCCGCCGGCGCGCGGGCGAAAGGCCATCCTCGCCGGAAGTTGCTCGCCGGCGACCAACGCGCAGGTGCAGCGCTTCCTTCGCGATGGGGGCGAGGCTTATGCGTTGCGGCCCACGGCAGATTTCGCGACGCAAATCGCCAAGGTGCTGGCGTGGGCGGATGCCTGTTGGCAGACGGAAGCTGAGCAGCCTTTGCTCGTCTACTCAACCGCTGAGCCGGGAAAGGTCAATCCCGCCGACGCGCCCCTGATTGAACAGACGATGGCCGAGCTGGCGCGCGCGTTCGTCGAGCGCGGCGTGGGCATCCTGGTGGTTGCGGGAGGAGAGACAGCAGGTATTTGCGTGCAGGCCCTGGGTATTACGCAACTGCAGATCGGCCCGCAGATTGATCCCGGTGTGCCCTGGTGCTATGCGGGTGGACTCCACCTCGCTTTGAAATCGGGTAACTTTGGATCGCCAGACTTTTTCTCGAAAGCCTTCGCCTTTGTGACCTGAACTATGAACGAATTGGCATTGAGACAGGAGATTTGCCGCATTGGCCGCTCTCTGTTTGAGCGCGGCTATGTGCACTCCACCGCGGGAAATATAAGTGTTCGTCTGCCGGATGGATTTCTCATCACACCCACGGAAGCTTGCCTGGGTTTTCTTGAGCCGGAGGCGCTTGCCAGGGTTGGTGAGGACGGGGTGCAGCTAAGCGGCGATCGTGCCAGCAAGACCCTGACTCTGCATCGTCGCATCTACGCGGCGGATGCGAACGCCGGCTGTGTCATCCATACCCATTCCACCCACCTGGTTGCGCTTACGCTGGCTGGAGTGTGGAAGCGAGCGGATATTCTGCCGCCGCTCACACCTTATTTCGTGATGAAAGTGGGTCATGTGCCACTGATCGAATATCACCGTCCGGGAGATCCGGCGGTTGGCGATTTGGTCGCTCAGACGATCGAGCGGATGCGAGCGCAAGGCACACCCATCCGCGCTGTCATGGTGGACAGGCTGGGCCCCAACGTCTGGCACAGCACACCCGCAAGCGCAATGGCGGCGCTCGAAGAGCTGGAAGAAACGGCGCGACTGTGGCTCATCACCGGCTGTCGACCGGAGCCGCTCACGCCTCAACAGATAGAGCAGTTACGCCAGCATTTTGGCGCTTCCTGGTAGGAGTTCCGGTCATGTTGCGCTTTGCCGCAAACCTAAGCTTCATGTATGGGGAATATGCCTTCCCTGACCGTTTTGCCGCTGCCGCCAGAGATGGATTTACGGCAGTCGAGTATCTGTTCCCTTACGAGTATCCGGCGCAACAATTGGCTGCGTGGCTGCAATCGCATGGGTTGGTTCAGGCCCTGTTCAATGCCCCGCCGGGAAACTGGGCCTCGGGCGAACGAGGACTGGCCAGCCTGCCGGGCCGGGAGACGGAGTTTCGCGCCGCTATACGCACTGCCCTTGACTATGCGCACGCACTCCACTGCCGGCGGGTGCATGTGATGGCCGGGCTAGGGCCTGGCTCGCGAAGCACCTTCGTCGCCAATCTCACCTGGGCGGCTGCACTGGCGCAGCCTGCAGGGGTCGAACTGCTGATAGAACCGATCAATTCCCGCGACATGCCCGGCTATTTCCTGAATCGCCAGGACGAGGCGCACGCGATTGTCAACGAGGTCGGCAACCCCGCAGTCAAAGTGCAGATGGATCTCTATCACTGCCAGATTGTGGAAGGCGACGTGAGTATGAAGCTGCGGAAATACCTGGCAGAGAAAAGCGTTGGCCACATCCAGATTGCGAGTGTGCCGGCACGCAGCGAGCCCGATCACGGTGAACTGAATTATGACTACGTGCTCGATTTGATAGACGAACTCGGCTTCAATGGATGGATCGGCTGCGAATACCGCCCGAAGGGCGGCACCTCCGAAGGCCTAACCTGGCTGAAGAAGCGCCTCTGACCTGCAGAAGAGCTTGCTTACTGTGCTTTCCGCGGGGGTCAACGCGTCGAGAGAGCTCGATCCTGGAAGGGCACGGCTTCAGCCGTGCCGTAGTTGGTTGAAATATTCCCGGGCTTTTAGCCCCTGAGGGCATCTCTTTGGCAGCGGACAAGAAAAGCTAGAGGATGGAAAACCCGTACCTCAGTGGCTAAAGCCGGGTATCGCAGTGTTATTGACGGCACGGCTGAAGCCGTGCCCTTCCAGGATCGATTGCTTCGCAGCCTGTTAAGCTTTCCGGAGCCCAGCTAAACGCCTGGAACTGGCGGACAACCGGGGAATTCTGCCAGATATCCGTTCCCGATGTAACCTAGATACTGAATGCCAATCTTGCTGGTGAAGAACCCGTCCGCGGTCAGGTTACGCAAAAACGAAAAGAATTCGACCCCCTGGCTCAAAGTCGCATCCTTCACTGCGTTCTTGCGATAGGCAATGCAATCCAGCATCTCCGTTTGCTGCTGCGCGGTGCAGTCGAGGTATGCGTTTCCAAATCGATCCGTGCACGTCGAATCGAGCCACATCAAACCGCCACCCAGCGTCAATTGATAGTGCGGATTCTCGCTGGTCAGCAGGTCGATAAACTCCGGAGCCCCAGCCTCAACCGCTCCCCCGGAATTCGCGTCCGCGGGAAAAATTCTCTCGCATAACACCTGCAGCGTTTTGTACTGAGCGGGCGGGAAATACTTCGGCGTATACACACCAGCCTTGCTCTCTGCCTTCTCGGTATCGATCATGTGGTGGGCGTACTCTGCCGCCTGCAAAGGGATAACCCGCAGAACCGAGGTCGCCGCAGCCCCCATACTCAAAGACTTCAAAACATCGCGCCGGGATACGGTCATACTAGATCTCCCCCTTTTTCGCTTGATCGAGCAGATACTCCGACATTCGCCACGATAACGCCGTGATGGTCAGGGTGGGATTCTTATCGGGTCCGGTAACAAAACTCGCCCCGTCGCCAACAAACAAATTTTTGACGTCGTGCGCCTGGGAATACTTATTCAGTACCGAAGTCTTCGGATCGTCACCCATGCGCGCCGTTCCGAGTTCGTGAATGATTTCTCCCCCTTCCGAGATTCCGTAAGGCCTTCCCCTCATGGCCACGTCGTTCTGGGGCATTGCCGGATCGCGCCTGCCTCCGCCAAAGACGGTCCCCCCTCCCGCTTCGACAATGGCGGTGAACGTTTCCTGCATGTCTTTGGCCATTTTGATTTCGTGGTCGCTCCAGGCAAAGTGGAAACGCAGCACGGGGATACCCCATTTATCAACCACCTTGGGGTCAATTTCGCAGTAAGTATCGGGATTGGGAATCATTTCGCCACGCCCGGCGAATCCTATGAAGGTGCCATACATGCTACGGACGTTTTGCTTGAGCGACGGTCCATACCCCTCGAAGTGGTTGCATATTCCGTCCCACTGGCCGACCCCGGGCATATGGCGTCCTCCGCCAAACTCGATGTGATAGCCGCGCGGGAAATCGTTCTTGCGATCCCCTTTCCACCACGGCATGTACATGTGCATACCGCCAATCCCGTCGTGATTATGCGGAGCCACTGCGGCCAGTTGGGGGAAATATCCGGTGACACTGGTACCCACAGAATCGGTAAGGTACCGGCCAAGCGTGCCGGATGAGTTCGCCAGCCCATCAGGAAACTGTGTGGAGCGTGAATTGAGCAGCAGACGCGCAGTTTCGCAAGCGCTGGCAGCGACTACGAACGAGCGCGCATTGACCCGCATCTCTTTCGCGGTTGTCTTGTCGATGTAGGAGACGGCTTGTGCCTTGCCGTCTTTGCCGAGCAGAATTTCCCGCGCCATGGCATTGGGAATCAGCGTGAAGCGCCCGGTGGCCTGGGCGGGTGGGATCATGACCTGGCTGGAACTGAAGTTCGATGCACTGATGCATCCTCGTCCGCACTGCGCACAGTAGTGGCAGGGAGCGCGCCCATTGACTGACTTCGTCAGCATGGCCATGCGCGAGGGGATGCAGGTGATATTGAGATGATCGCAAGCTTTCTTGACCAGGGTTTCGGTGCAGCGCGGCTTGGGGGGCGGAAGAAAGACCCCGTCGGGAGCGTCTACAAGATTTTCTTTGGTGCCAAAGACACCGATAAACTCTTCGACCTTGTCGTAATAAGGGGCGAGTTCTTCATAGGTGATCGGCCAGTCATCTCCCAGCCCGTCTCTGGAGCGGGCCTTCAGATCCGCCGGTGAGACGCGCAAGGAAATGCGCCCGTAGTGGTTGGTACGGCCGCCTTCGATGCGTGAGCGGAACCAGCGGAAGGTCGATCCTGGAGCCGTTGTGTAGGGCTCGCCTTCGATTTCCCAGAACCCGTTGGGAGCCAGGAACTCGCCGTTCAACTCATGGCGGGCGCGGCCGCCAATGTCTGCTCCGCGATGAGGCAGGGCATACGGCCACACATGCTCTTTGTAGTCTTTGCGGGGATTCAGCAGCGGCCCCGCCTCCAGCATGACCACATTCAAACCACCCTCAGCTAGGACTTTGGCGGCGGTGCCGCCGCCGGCTCCCGAACCAATAATGCAGACGTCGTACACCTTGGGTGAGCGGGTTACCTGGGTCATTCAGAATCTCCGACATCTAGAATACACAGATCAGGACTCGGCGATCTGGCCCTTCAAAAAACGTATACCGTCAAACGCAATGGACTCCGGAGTGCGTTCAATGTCTCTCCATATAGACGCAGCTGCACTCAAATCGCCGATCGCAAAACCAAAACTTTCAATGGTCAGCCAGCCATCATAGTTGAGGGAACGCAGGGCCTGGAACACTTCCTTCCATTCCACATGCCCGGATCCCGGAATGCCGCGATCGTTTTCACAGGTATGAACATGTTTCAGGTAGGGCCCGACGGTGCGGTATCCTGCGGCGATATTTTTCTCTTCGATGTTGGCATGGAAGGTGTCGAACAGGATGCCGATGTTCGGATGGTCAATTTCCTTCGCCAGCTGAGCTGCATCCACGGCGGTGTTCAGAAAATAGGTTTCAAACCGGTTCAGTGGTTCGATTGCGAAGGTCACCTGGTGGGCAGCGAGCGTTTCGCCCACGGATTGAAAGCCGTCGACCGCCCACTTCCATTCATCGTCAGTTCGGCGCCGTCCAGGCAGATAACCAACCGGGCTGTAGAGAGGTCCGCAGACAATCTTCGCACCCGCGTCGGCCGCGGCTTTGGCTACATCCTGGAGGTGCTGCCGGGTCCGCCGCCGGATATCCGGACTGTCGCTGATCAGGCTATAGCCGTCTACGAGGGCAGTACAGCAGTTAGATTCAAGACCATTGGCTTCGACGGCCTTGCGAATGCTCGCTGCCTGCAGGTCCCTGGGCCGCAATAACGGAATCTCGACCCCGTCAAACCCTGCCTCTTTGATCATAGGCAGTAAGCCGAAATTCGATGAATCAAAGGTTCCCGACCAGATGAAAGTGTTGACTCCAAATTTCATTTTGCCTCGCTAGCGTATTCCACGATCTCACATCATCGATTGCTGACGATACTACGCACGCTCATCGCACAAAGGCCGAGCGTAACCATGATAAAGAGCACCACACGAAAATCGAGAAAGTTCCCGATCAGCACGCCAAAGCGTAACGTAGAAGCGATGTGGCAAAGGCCGGCGACAAGACATATCCATGCCAGGGTCGTATCGTCGGGCCGGCCTGCACGCACGAGATTGAGAGTGCCCAGCAAAAAAATGAACAGGCTGGCGGAGAGAGACCAAAGCAGCGTCATCTGATCGTTTTTATAAAACTGGAGCGATCCGAGCGTGTGGCCAACGCCGCCCAGGATCAAGATGCAACCTAGTACCCGGTCCAATATTTTCACGTCGACCTCCACGGCTACCGATGCGTCCCCATTTTCTATCACGTCCTGCCGTTAGCGACCCCTCCATTCGGCCGGCAGAGAGTACTATGACCTCGTGAACCGGTCCCTGTACAACTGCGTTGCCCCTTTGCTGTTGAGCCTGACTTGCTGCTTGGCAGCCGCTCAACAGCAAGCTGTTACGCTGTGGCCGCAGGGTGCGCCCGGGGCTGTAGCCAAACCGACTCCAGAGACGGTTCGGCTCAGTCCCGAAGGCGAGCACATTGTCTCAAATATCCAGCAGCCATCGATCATCCCCTATCTTCCAACTGCGGGCATGGCAACGGGAGCAGCCGTGATCGTGGCGCCGGGAGGTGGACACCGGGAATTGTGGATGGATCACGAGGGCTATGCAGTGGCCGAATTTCTTAGCAGCCACGGGGTGGCAGCGTTTGTTCTGAAATACCGGCTGGCAAGGGAGGAGAATTCCACTTACACCGTGGAAGGAACCGAGTTGGACGATATGCATCGTGCCATCCGCACGGTTCGCAGCCGCAGCAGAGAATGGGGCGTAGACCCAACGCGCATCGGCGTGATGGGGTTCTCTGCCGGCGGTGAACTCGCTGCACTGGCAAGCACCCGCTATGACAACGGCCTACTCTCCTCGCAGGACCCCGTCGAGCGATTCAGTGCAAAGCCCGACTTCCAGGCGCTTCTTTACCCGGCGATTCCCCAGGATCCGCGGATTACTGCCGAGACTCCACCCGCCTTTCTGGCATGCGGAGCGAACGACCGGGCGGATATCTCGCAGGGGCTTCCGCTGCTCTATTTGGCGTTGACGCGTGCACATGTATCGGCCGAACTGCATATTTATGCTGGTGTTGGCCATGGTTTTGGTGTGCGCAAGACTAATACGGCCCCGGTTTCAGGCTGGACTTCACTTTTTCTCGACTGGATGAACCAGCAGGGCTTGCTCAAGAAGCGGAGCCCGGGCGGGTGATACGCCGAGTTCTTGAGAAAATAAAGCTGCAACCCGGACTCTGAGTGGGTGGCAAGTTGGATGGACGGAGTTAGGAGCGATTACTTTGCGAGGACTGCAGATCCTCCACTGCTCTCCCCCGGATTCCCTGTGTAGACCCGTGGCTTTGATGATCTGCATGCGGCTCTCTTTACGGAGAGCCGCACACGTGGTCGTCGCTAGAAGCGCGAAGTAGGAAATCCGGTGCGCTCCGGTCGGGATGACAAGGGGAGGGCGGTTAGTTTTCGGAAGGTTGGCGACTTGGACGGGCAGAGTTACAAACCTCTACTTTGCGAAGACGGCAGGTTCCTGGGAAGTCAGGCGGGCGGCAGATGTTGCAGGTTGTTGCGCGCCTGCGCGTGATCGGGAACCAGCCGCAATGCGTGCTTGAAAGCTTCGCGGGCTTCGGTTATTTTGCCCGCCCTCGCTTCCAATACTCCCAAATCGTTCCAGTCATCAGCGTTATTTTCTCGCAGGCGAAGGGCTGCTCTTTGTTCCGCAATCGCCTGCTCAAATTGCCCTGTGCTGGCCAGAGCCTGCGCCAATAGCGCGTGCAAATCGGGATTTGCCGGCGACAGACGGATCGCCTCGCGCAGCTGAACCAACGCATCCGAAATACGGCCCGATAATGCATAGGCCGTCGCCAGCTGTTGGTGAGCATCGGCATCGCCGGGCCGCTGCTTGACAGCGGCCTCAAGCATCCCAACAGCCTTCTCTGGTTGATTCGCCTTAAGGGCTAAATCTCCCAAGTTGAACAGAGCGGTGAAGTCGTTGGCGTCGATCTCCAGGGCCGCGCGCAGCTCGGCCTCCGCAGCCTCGGTGTTGCCCTCAGTTTCCATAGCAAGCCCAAGGCCGCTGTGCACTGGTGCATCCGCCGGACACTGCGCCAACATGGTCCGAAACTGCTGCTCGGCAGCCGTGGCCTGACCATGCTTCAACTCCGAACTGGCTAGGTTGAAACGCGCATTGCATGTCACCGGATGGGCGGCAATGACGTTCATGAATACCTTCTGCGCCTGCTGCCAATCTCCAGAGTTCTCAAGCGTAGCGCCGAACTCATTCAGGATGCGCTCGTCCCCGGGATGCAAGGTGAGCGCGTGCTGGTAAACGGCGATCGCATCCTGATACCTGCCCTGGCCGGCCAGCGCGGATCCAAGGTTGTAGAGCGGGATAATGTCGCCGGGATCCTTTTCCAGCCAGTTCCTCATCCATGCCTCCTCCAGCAGCAATCTCGGATCGGGCGAGTCAGCGGGCGTGTTGACCGGTAAGACCTGTAGCCAAAGATGCGCCATCTCATCTTCGGAGCGATTTCCCGCCTTCACCCTCACCGGCGGAACATGAGGATTGTGCGCATTCGCTGAAGAGTTGTCGTAGATATAGCGCATGTGAACGATCGAGCCTTTCGGCAAAAACACCGGGCTGCGATAACGGTAGACAGATTGCCGGTCGATGTCCCAGTTGGGAATCACGATCAGCCATTTCTTTTGTTGATCGGGCAGCGTCGCCCATACCTCCATACGCTTGCCCAGATAATGCGCATGGGGATAAATACCAAGAACCTCTACATCGACTGGTAGCCGCAGAGCATCCTCAACCAGAAAGTCGCGCTCGCCTGGCGGAATATCGAGCGCACGGTCGTGCTCCAACTGCAGCAGCATGGGTTGTTTCGACGGCGGTTGATCGGTAAAATAAAGGCCGATTTGCGCTGCAGCCAGCTCGGGCTTGCCGGAAGGCTTGAGGTGCATGTTGAGAATCAGGTCATTGCCGGGATCGAGTCTCCAGGGCATACCGTCGGGCTCAACCAACACCGGAGTGTCGGGCTTCCAAAATAGAAAGTTGCTATCGGGATCGAACTCGTTTCCCCCATCCACCTCAAGCTCCATCCCGGGAACTCCGTCCTTCCATTGCTCCGGGTGAGAACGGCGAAACGATGCCGTGCGGTCGATGAGAAGGTTGGCGTGATGAACGATCTGCGGCACGGCCGGGCGGATCTCCATGGCCCGAATGTAATGCGTCTGTTTGAGCGGATAGGGCAGAACGAAATTGCGAAAGACATCGGTTCCAGACGCGGCCAGGGTAAATGGTTTTTCCACCGTCAGGATCAAATCCGGTTTGCCATACTGCCACGTCTCGCTGTACGTAGGAGGGGGCGGCGCGGCGGCCGCATCTCCCTGTGGCATTCCGCTCTTAACCCACCTGGCGATCACCGCTATCTGGTCATTGGTGAGTCTGCGCTCATCGGCAAAGTCGCCGTACCCCTTTTCCGGCAGCCAGGGCGGCATATAACGCGAAGCAGTCACGGCAGCGATGAGCTGCCCCCAACGCCGGGCATCCTCATACGTCAACAGGCTGAACGGGCCAGCACCGCCCGGATGGTGACAGGTGGTGCAGTTGCTATATACCAGCGGAGCAATCTGATGCGACCAGTCAGGCGCCGTGCTCTGGGCTACACAATGCGTAGACGCCAGAATCAACCACGGGACCCAAAACACATTCTTCATGGATGCAAAGTCACAATGGAACAGCCAACCGGCGGACCTCCGGGCTGCGGAACAAGCTTACCAGCAAGCACGGCGCGGATGGCTTCTTCAAGGTCGTGGCGTGTGGCTTGCGGCCGCTCCGTACCCAGAGATACATAACGGTCGTCGATTCGGCCACGATATACCTCGTGCAACGATCCATTCCGGGGAACAAAAATCGCGGCCTCCGGGGTGGTGGTTACGTGCGCCATTTGCGTGAGACTTTGCGTGGTATCTAATGCCGTGTTCGCCTGAATGGAGTATTCCAGGTCGTGAGCGCGAACGACGTTGGCATTGTCTCCCGGGTTGGGATAAACGAACCACACTTTGACCCCGAGAGGCTCGAACTGCTTTGTGAGTCGTTGTATCTCAGGGATATAGCGGTTGGATACAGGGCAATCGGAGGCGGCGAAAAAGAGAACAACCGCCCGCGCTCCGGGGGGCGCTAGCTGCGTGACCGGACGCCCATTCAGATCGACAGCCAATGCCATCATCGCCAGCAAGACTGCATGAATGAGGACGGCCATCGCATTACCCTCCGTTACAAGCCGGGGCTGTTCTGCATCATACCGCCGTCCGTGACTATAGTGGTGGCCGTGATGTAGCTGGCGGCGTCGGAAGCCAGGAAAGCCACCACGGTGGCGATTTCTTCCGGCTTCGCCAATCGGCCGAGGGGAATGGCAGCGTTTAATTTCTGCATTAGCGCGGGATCCGTCATGGTGGACAGATTGATGGGTGTCGCGACCGCGCCCGGGGCGACCCCCACCACCAGGATGTTGTGCGGAGCAAGCTCCACGGCCGCCGTGCGCGTCAACATCCGCATGCCTCCTTTGGAGAGACAATAGGCGGTGTTCCCCGGCATCGGCCAGTCTTCGTGGATCGAAGTCATGTTGATGATCCGCCCACCGCCTCCCTGCTTGATCATCTGCTTCGCGGCCAACTGGGTACCGAAGAAGGCGCTTTTTAAATTGATGTCGAGCACCTTGTCGTATTGGTCTTCGGTCGTATCCAGGATCGAAGTACGGGTTTCTACCCCGGCATTGTTCACCATGATGTCGATATGGGAAAACTTGTCTACCGCGGCGGCAAAGAGGCGCTGCAAGTCTTCCAGTTTGCTCACATCTGCCTGGACGCCGATGACCTCGACACCCAGAGCGGTGATCTGCGCCTCGAGCGCGTCTGTCGCCTCGGGATGAGAGACATAGTCAATGACCACCCTTGCACCCTGCTTTGCGAGCTCAAGCGCGACGGCCTTGCCGATCCCACTATTGCCTCCGGTAACGATGGCAACTTTGTTCGAGAGCGACATTTCAATTCCTTTCGATTGCGCGGAATTATCTCCAGCGAAAGATGCGCAGCGCGATGGCAAATGCCGCTACCAGCCAGGTCAACAGGATAGCCATCTGCGTAAGCTGTTGTCCCAGGTTCATCCCTTGCAGCATATTGCCACGCAGGGCATCAATCGCCGCCGTCAGCGGAAGCGCCCGCACGACTGGTTGAAGTATCGCCGGAAAACGAGAGGCAGAAAAAAATATTCCGGACAAAATCCACATAGGCAGCATGATTAGGTTCATCAGCCCTGATGCCGATTCCATGGTCGTGGCCCGCGAAGCCACCAAAAGTCCCAACGAACAAAACGATAGCGAGGTCAGTACACACAGTAATCCCAATTGCCACAGCGAGCCACGAAAGGGCACGCCGAATACCAGCCGCGCAAACCCCAAAAAGCCCACTACCTCGATGACCAGCATCGACAGCCGCGAAAGCAAATAAGAGGCCAGGTACTGCCAGCGCGGCATGGGGGACGCGACCAGCCGCTTCAGCAGCTTCTTCTGCCGGGACTCTACAATCGAAAAGCCCATCCCCCAGATGGCGGAGCCCATCAGGTTCATCCCCAGCAGACCCGGAACCAAGAAATCGATGTACCGCGAACCGGTCTCGTGGACAAGCTGATTCTGAACATGCACCGCCTCGCGCCGACCGAACGACGTTTGGATGGCACGATCGGCTACCATCCGTGCCGTCCGCGCGTCGGGATTGGTCTCGTCGAATTTGTACGAGACGCCATCCGGAGTTTGGATTGCCAATAGCAGAATGTTGCCGGTTGCCAATGCATGCGTGCCCTCGGCCTCGCTCATCGCGACCGCCGCAAGCCCTTTGTCGGCCGCCAGGGCATGGGTCAATTGCGCTGTCGTTGCGCCCACCTGCAACACGTCCGCTGGGCGATTGCGGAAGGCAATTCCCAGGCCAACTGCGAGCAGGATAGGAAAAATGAAGATCCAGAAAATCGCTTCCGGCTCACGCCAGAAAAGTAGAAAACGCACGATCGTCAGCTGAAAGAGGCTGCTCATCGCAAGCTTACTCATCGCGCAAGTTCCTTCCCGTAAGCCCTACAAACACATCTTCAAGGGTTGCCGAATGCGTGCGGAATTCGCTCAGGTGCATCCCGTGCGCAGCGAGCGAGGCAAATATCAGCGGCACGGTGGTGTGCAGCTCACGAACAGAAAGCTGGTGTACACCGGCATCCACCCGGTGCGACTCCACTCCAGCGATTGCCGTCAGCAGGGCGGGATCGACCACACCGTCGCTCCCGTTTTTGTCAGTGATCGCGAACTCCACAATATGTTCCCCACCAATCGAGGCGATCAGTTTTTCGGGACTGTCGAGCGCAATGATTCGCCCGTGATCCATAATCGCCACCCGATCACACAACCGCTCTGCTTCATCCATGTAGTGCGTGGTCAGGATGATGGTGCGGCCGGCCTGCTTAAGGCCGTCGACCAGGTCCCACAAGTGGCGGCGCGCCTGCGGGTCAAGACCGGTGGTCGGCTCGTCGAGAAATAACAGCTCAGGGTCGCCCACTAGCGCGCAGGCCATGGCTAGCCGCTGCTTCTGGCCCCCGGACAAAGTGCCTACACGCGCGTGGCGCTTTTCCTCGAGCTGCGCGGTGCGGATCGATTCTTCTACGGAAATGCCGTGGTGAAAAAAACTGCGGAAGAGGCGCAGGGTTTCGTCGACCGTCAGCTTGTCGGGGAACTGCGTCTCCTGCAATTGGATGCCGATACGCTGGCGCAATTGGTTTTCGCCTTTGGACCAGGTAAGACCCAGCAGCTCGACTGTCCCGGCATCCGGACTGGTCAAACCCTCGCAGATCTCGATCGTGGTTGTCTTCCCTGCTCCGTTTGGTCCCAGCAACCCGAAACATTCGCCCCTGGTGACTTCGAGGTCGAGACCATCGACGGCCACCACGTCCGCAAAAGATTTGCGCAGGCCGCGCAGCAAAAGTGAGGGGCCATTGTTCTGTGTAGGTCGGCCATCAGCCTGCACGTCAGTGACTCCTGAAGCGGTTATACATCTCAACCGTTAAGTGGTTGGTCCGGTTTTCCAGCGTTGAGGCTTCCCGAAAAGTATATGCTGAGTTTTCATGATTCGCCGCTGCGACGACCGTGACTTTGAATTGATTTGGACCATCATCAACGATGGCGCACAAGTCTACAGGGGCGTTATTCCTGAAGATCGTTGGACCGACCCCTACATGTCGAGCGAGAAACTTGAGCATGAAATCAATCAGGGTGTTGTGTTCTGGGGCTACGAGGATAACGGAATACTCGCGGGAGTGATGGGCCTCCAACATGTACAGGACGTGACACTGATCCGTCATGCCTACGTACGCAGCGACAGCCAAAAGCAAGGCATCGGATCACGGTTGCTGTCTCATTTGCGCGAGTTAACCAACGACCCTGTGTTGATTGGTACTTGGGCCGATGCCAGTTGGGCAATCCGCTTCTACGAGAGGCACGGCTTTCGGATGGTTTCGAGCGAAGACAAGGATCGGCTGCTCAAGAAATATTGGAACATCCCGGAACGCCAGGTAGAGACCTCAGTCGTTCTGGCAGACGGCATGTGGCGGGCACGAAACACATAACGAGAAGTTTCACTTGGCGCGCTGGGCAGTGCGCAGTGTTGGAAGGTAGTAATCGGCGTGGGGAACGCTGAGCCCGGGAACTTTAGCCTCATCGTCCCATTGACGCAACGCAATCGCGGCATGGGCAAATGGGTTGCGCAAAAATGCGGCGGCCTGCTCATCATTCATCGGCCCACCTTGCAGGGCAAGGCTTTCCACGGAGGAGGGTGAGAGCCGTGAGAAATAATCGCGATCTTGCCAGCAGAGAAAACGTTTTGCCGGCACGTGGAGTCGAATGGGTGTAGTGACGTCTTCTCCGAACCAAGGTGCAAGATACTCAGCCGCGATCTCTTCATGCACTCCATCCAGGCCGCGATGCGCGATCTCCTCGTCTAGCCCGTGCAGCATGTGGCCAATGTCGTGCAGCAGGGCCGCGGAGATTGCGGCAGGGCCGGCGCCGGCCGCATCAGCGGAGTGAGCAGCCTGAAGACTGTGTTCCAGAATCGAAACAGGCTCGCCGAAATATGTACTCCCTCCCCTCGTGTTAAGTAAATCAACCAGATCCTCAATGTGCTTCGCCGTCATGGTGCGAACTCCTTCTCCGCGAGAGTACTGCCAGCGAGCTATAGAAGCCGTCAGCATCCAGATAGCAGCCCTGCAGGTGGCGGGATGCGCCGGTAAAGGCTGTACGGCCATGCAACACGCGGGTGTTATCGAACAGGACAAGATCGCCGGGCTGCAACCGGCATACGACTGACCTCTCCGCCTCATTCAGCAGCCGCGCAAGCTGACCGTAGGCTGCATAAAACTTCTTGAGCCGAGGTCCCTTGAGCGGCAGCGGCGCAATGAAGCGATCGTTGTAATAGACGGCGCGGAATTGTCCCTGAGTGTCGAGTTCGAGCATGGCCCGCTCGGCCACCAGGTCGACTTCGGCATCCTGAAAACGAAAGAGGATGGGCGTTTGACACAATAGGTTAAGGGCGTCAATATCGTGCGCGCGCAATCGCTCAGCCACCGCCATCCCATCTAGAAATATGCTTTCGCCGCCTTCGCCGGAAGCGGAAAGACAATGCAGAAGTTGGAAACCAGGCACAGGATCACGATAAGGATTGCCGGTGTGCCCCGGTAGGGCGCGGTCGGAGACGCTGGAAACATCGAAGACTCCGCCGTAGTTGGTCTCGCGAATGAAACCAATGCGATCGGCAACTTGCAACACGGCCCGGTTTTCCACAGGCGCGTTGCTCAGAAAGGCTAATCCGTCGCGGCCGGCGTAGTAGAGCCAGTCTTCGCGGCTGGCTAGGTTCTCCATCCACTCCGCATAATCGCAGCGGGCAAATGCTGTGGCGGGCTGTCCCATCCAGGGCATGCGCGTAGGGCGCGAACCAATACGGAGGCTGCGGTCATACGCCCGCAACCAACTGAGAGCAAAAACGGTGGTCTGGCCGTCCTCCCAGCTAAGGGTGAGATGTCCTGGCGGCTGAGCTTGAGCGGCCCTCAGCCGCGGTTCCTGGGGAAGATCAATCAGGCTTATCAAGCGCTGGCCGGTACGCGCATCGCGATGAACAGGATCGTTGTCTCGCAGCCACAGCGCACTGTATACGCTGTAAAAGGAATCGTGCCAGGTAAGGGTGACTTCGCCGGGCGTGCATTCCACCGCGGTCACCGCAAGATCATCTTCTTTCGCGATCATTGTCCCTCCACTGGACGCAACAGGCCGATCGCGAGCGCGCGACGGTGCTGCTGCCAGAGTGCAAGGGCAGCGACCACGCTGGTGACCCCCGCGACGGCGGCCAGTACTAGAAACATTGTCTGCCATCCGTAGTTGACTGCCAAATGCGCCATGCCGTTGCCGGAAAGAATGCCGGCAAAATAGCCGATCCCGTCGATCAGACCAGAGGCCGTCGCGCTCCCTTCCTTACCTCCAAAATCCATCGACATGGCGCCGGCAAGATAGGAATAGGGACCCAGGAGAAAGAACGCGACCGCCGCGACCAGGGAGACCGGCACCCATCGCTGAGCATGGATCGACACCTCCGCCAAGCCGAGCAAGACCATGACGGTGAGACAGAGGCCTGTTAAGAGAATACGGCTTCGGCCCTCGGGCCCGAGGTAATCACTGAGAAACCCTGCCAGCAAAACAGAAACACCGCCGAAAAACGGAAACAGGGCGCTCCCACTCGCGGCTTGCGCACCCGTCATGCGGGCCATCTGGGTGAAGTAGGTAGGGGTCCAGAGATTGAAAGTCTCGCGCAGCAAGGTGGTGCCAAGAGAAAGACCACACACCAGCCAGAAAGCGTACGAGCTTAGCAGGGTGCGGAAGATCGCAGCCATGCCCGGGCTGGCGATGGTTGCGTCCGAAAACAGGTTGAGCGGATTTTCTTCAGGCGTAGGCAAGTGATAGGACAAAGGAGATTCACGCAGAAAGATCACATTCAATAAAAGAATGATGCTCAGCAGACCAGCACCGGCCAAAAAGATTCCCCTCCAGCCAAAGCCATGCGCCAGGAGCAACGACATAATGGCACGCGAAACTGCATCGCCGAAAAGGTAACTGAGACTGAGCACTCCCATCACGCTGCCATAGGTGGAGTAAGAAAACCAGCGCGACGTCACCTTGACCAATCCTGCCCATCCCAGGGACTGCAGCAGCCGGTTGCCCAGCCAGGCCAGAGTGAAGATGGGAAAGCCACCGCCCAACATAAAGAGCACGGTGAACAGGATGGAGCCCAGCATGCCGCCGAGAAAATTGTGACGGCCACCAAAACGATCGGCCAACCCGCCGCTGGGAAATTTACCCAGGGCATACACCAACACACCCAGGGATGCAATCGAACCTAATCGCACCTGGGCGATGTTTGCCGGGGTTCCCTTATGCACCTGCTCGGCAAGAATCAAAGGCAACGCCACGGAATAATCGGAACGGCAGAAATAGTAACCGGCGTAGCCGAGAAAAAGCAGAGAAATGGTCAGCATGTGCCAGCGAGTGAGACCGCGACCGGAAAGTGTAAGAGATGACTTCATCGTGGGCGCTCACCGCGCGCGATCCTCTCTGTGATCTCCTCCAGAATCGGCAACACGTGGGCAACGGTTTCCGCAGTGTAGTGGGCTCCCGCCGAACGAAGCTCGAGGTCCGCGCAGTCGAGCAGTGTTCGCTGCTGTTCGGAATCGAGTTTGGACCAATCACTTTCGATTAGCCCGACGGCGTTGCCACTGCGGGTCACGCCGATGGTCCACATCCCGGCGTTACGACCCTCAGCGATATCCGATTCGGTGTCGCCGATTTTCACGCAGTGGAAGAGAGGATAGATGTGCAGGTCCATCGCCAGCCGGTAACACATCCAGGGAAAGGGCCGGCCTCCACCCGCGTCTTCGGGAGCCAGGGAACGATCGGTGCGATAGCCCTGGGTTGCGGCCATCGTTTCCAACCGGTCGAGCATGGGCCGCGTGTAGCCGGTGGTGCCCGCAATTTTGATGCCGCGTGCGCGCATTGCTTCCACCGCGTCCACAACGCCTGAGATGACGGTGGCGTATCCGGCAAGAACCTCCATCATCTGGGGCTCGAACCCGGCATACATCGCCTCGACATCACTCTCTTGCGGAGGCACATGATGCAGAGCAGTCCATTGTTCCTGCACGTACGGTTCTTCGAGCAGCTTGCGGATGTGGTCTTTCTTGGCCAGGCCCATGTGCCTGCGCACCAACGGACGAGGAGCAGTAACACCGTATTCATGGAAAATATCTTCCAGAGCATGAACCGGAGCAATGCTCCCGTGGTCGACAGCGGTCCCGGCCCAGTCGAGAAAGACTGCAGGGATTTTGGTGTCAGGCATGAATGAATCCTAAGGCTCGTATCGATTGCTCTGCTACACCAAACGACAGCGTCATGCCCGAGCCCCCGGGGGAAGCGACCACCCGGACGCCGTCGTCGGGCTGCATCACCACTAGCGGTTTTTCCGGGTGTTTAGCATAGACGCCGTACCAACGCTCGGCCACGGTGAGATCAGGCGCGCGCAGGAATTGCCGCGTATAGCGGAGGATGATCTCGTCGATCTCTTCCTTGTTGAAGATGTTCACGGAAAGCCCGTATTCGTGCGAGTCGCCCAGAGTGAGGGCCCCATCAGCGGTTTGCGAAACCAAAGCGTGGATTCCCCAGCGGTCGTATTCCGGGGTCTCTTCGGCAATGCGCCGGGCGAGTGCGGGAAGCGTTGTACAAACCTGGAAGGAGGGATAAAAGCGCAGGGTGAGCCCTGCGGCCAGCGAGGGGCCGAGCTGCCATCCACCAGGCTGCGCTGCTGTACGCATCATCTGTAGTTTGCAGCGGGTGAGACCGCTGGCTGCAAAGTGCCGCGGGTAGAGAGTTTCGAAATCATCCCCGGTGCAAACAATCACTGTTTCTGCATGCCATTGCCCGTTTCCGCTGTAAAGAATGGGCGGCTCGATGGCGGTCACCGCGGTTCCGAAGAAAAATTGGACGTTGTAACGCTCTTGCAAAAATCCGGGCAACGATTGAATGATCTGGCGAGGATCTACGGTGAATTCGGTGTTGCTCCACAGGCCTCCGAGAAGTCCATCAGGCTGGACGGCGTGGGACCGATTCAAAACATCGTATCGATTCAACCACGTGCACTGATACCCCAGCGTTGGACCTAGTTGGGCGAACTCCTGCGCCACTGCTGCCTCGTCTGATTGGTAGGTCAGGTGAAGTGATCCCGTTTCGCGGCGCGGCAGTTTAGCCTGATCGAGAACTTCCAGCCACAGTTCGCGGCTGCGCAAGGATAGCTCCAGCATCGTGCCGGCTGGCTGGCCGATCGGCCACACCATGCCAAAATTACGGACCGAAGCGCCCGCCGCACACGGGCTCTTCTCGATGACCATCACAGACTTGCCGCTCCTGGCTGCTACGTAGGCATGGGCCAGCCCAAGAATGCCGGCACCTACGATGGCAACTTCCGCTTTGGGAGGCGATATCAAGAATTAAACTCCGGCACAGACTGGTTCGGCACTGCCTGGTGCGTGTATTTCCGTAGCGACGAGTGAAGGACTGTTGAAACGCAACCGTCCCTACGGTAATCACATTAACTTCGAATGCCTAGCGTTATTGTTAAAACCACTTGTTCTAGAGTATTTTCCTCAGGATTCTAGAAGGATGGCCGTAGCGCCGATCCCTCGTCCGCCAGGCTCTGCGGAAAAACATTTCCAGGGAAGGGCATCCACACAGAGATCTCTCCACTCTCCGCGCTTCGGTCGAGATGACAATACGGTTGTTATGGCCCGGAGCCGAAGTCAATGGAAGAGAAACCGCAGATCTCTCGCGCACTTCGACCTGTCAGGGGGCCGCCCACCCGGCTTTTGTGGCGGGGATAGAGCCCCAGATTACCCAAGTGCTAAGGCTGCCACTCCTCCCGCTATGAAAGCGGAGCCAATCAGACGGCGCACGATGTGGCCCTCGCGCAGAAATCTCGTGCCGAAATACATGCCAATCATCATCGACATCTCACGCATAGGTGCTACATGGCTGATAGGAGCCAGGCGCATCGCAAACAACACCAGAATGTAACCGATCGGAGTAAGCACCGCGATTCCGGATGCTTCTCTCCACCACTGTGAATACTCCACCCGGAGAGCCGAACGGCGGCGATAAGCACCACTCGAGAGCACAACGAGACGAAATAGATTGCCCGCATAGTCCACCAGAATCGGGGAAAGAAGCAGCGTCTTGACCGAATAGCCATCCACCAAGGTGTAACTTGCAATCGTGCATCCGGTCGCCACGCCCCAGAAGATGCCGGCATGATTGTGACTGTCTCGAACCGCGGAGAAGCCACCCGACGCAAGCAGGATGCCGAAGCTAACCAGGACCGCCCCGGTCGCCGCCAACAGGGACAGATGCTCATGCAGCAAAACCACCGCCCCCAGGAAAGACAGCAGAGGTCCTGTACCGCGCGCTAACGGGTACACCATGGTGAGGTCGCCAGCCCGGTACCCGCGGAGCAAGCTCTCGGTGTAGAGGAGATGCAGAACACCTGTCGCCAGAAGGAACAAGGCTGACTTGAGACCCAGGCTCGTCCAGACGTTCTTCAGGATCCACCCGGCAACGGGCGCAAAAAATAGGGCTTCGGTGGCCGAGGAAAACCAGATGAGATGTTTGCTTTGGGCCGCCCGCTTGGCCAGGAAGTTCCAGGTGGCATGGGCAATGGCGGCAAGAGTGACAAGAAGGAACGCGGTGAATGGCAAAGGAACGTCTCCAGAGACACGAAGCCGGTGTCGACTTTTCCCTCTGGGATTTTTGCCCTTGGGTGCGGACCGCACGGTCCTTTGTGGCGCTTGGACCGGCCAGACAACCGGAACCCTAGCCACCTCGTTCCATCGAACAAGTCAAGTTTAACGTAAACTGGAAGAGAAAGAGGTAACTGCAATGCCGCAATTGATGCGAACTTCTAATCCTGTATTGAACGAGAAGCGTTTTGAGGGCTACGCCGGTCAGCTCGGCGAGAGGATGACGCTTCAGGGCACGGTCAACAAGACTGGCCTCCTGCTGGTTTGCGCGATCGCTTCCGCGGCGTGGACATGGCATTTGTTTATGCAGGACCGCTCCCCGCTAGCGGTCATGCCCTATCTTTGGATCGGCACCATCGGCGGATTTATCTGCGCGTTGGTAACTGTCTTCAAGAAGGAATGGTCCCCAGTGACTGCGCCCGCCTACGCGCTGTTGGAAGGTCTGGCGCTGGGCGGCATCTCAGCGGTTTTCGAGCTTCGCTTCCCTGGCATCGCGATTCAATCGGTAAGCCTGACGTTTGGTACCTTACTGGTTTTGTTGCTCGCGTATCGCTCCGGGCTTATCCCGGTGACGCAGAATTTCCGGCTGGGCATTGTCGCCGCAACCGGGGCAATCATGCTGTTTTATGTACTGCAATTTGTGCTGGGGTTCTTTGGCGTTCACTTTACTTCCATCAACGGCTCAGGGCCCATCGGGATTGGCATCAGCCTGATCATCGTTGCCGTCGCCGCGCTCAACCTGGTGCTCGATTTCGATTTCATCGAGAACGGCGCTCGCATGGGCGCTCCGAAATACATGGAGTGGTATGGCGCGTTCGGGCTCATGGTCACGCTGGTGTGGTTGTACCTGGAAATTCTGAGGCTGCTTACCAAGCTTCGCGGTCGCGACTGACGTGGCATTCACAGATAAATAATCTGGGCCAGGAGAACGCCATGGGAGACTTCCCTCACCGCTTTTAGACAGGTGAGAAAGTCAATGAACCGAGTTGTGGCAATCGCTATAGCGTTTTTCCCTGCTTTGCAGGGGCCCGCAGCCTTCGCGCAGAGCGAGGGTACGTACGAGAAAACCAAGACGCCCATCAAGCACCTGGTTGTCATTCTCGATGAGAACCTTCGCTTCGACCATTATTTCGGCACCTATCCGGACGCACCAAATCCCGCCGGAGAACCGTGTATTGCCGCTGCTGCAGTTTCTCGTATCCAAAAGCGCAGTGACTGATACAAGCTGCCCAACAGGTTGAACCCGTTCACCGCAATTGAGGAGCGAGAGGCGGTAATAACACGTACCCTCGCATTGAATGAATACGACAACCTGATCGGCAAACCGATGAACATGCTCTTGAACGGGAGCCGGTGGCAGGAGCCGTCAAAGGCGTTGAGTTTCCGTGGACCAGCCGTGGCCCCGCCTCGCATGAGGCGGTATGGAAGGATACCGTGCGGGTGGAGTCGCGCGGCATTACCAGGATCATTGTGCGTGTCGACGGCTACCCGGGTAGATTTGTATGGCATTGTCATACGCTGGAACACGCCGCCAACTAGACGATGCGGCCTTACGACATAGTCCCCGGATAGGGAAGCCGATCAGGCCTTCACAGACGGCTGTTTGAGAAAAACATTCCCAAGAAAAAGCACCCGCACAGAGGATGCTCTTTCTTGGAAATGTTTTTCCTTTCCCGGTACTCAGGCACCTCTGAAGTGCCCCCTTCCAGGGGGGCCTCTCGATCGAAGATTGACAATGCTGGAACATTATGCAAATATCCCGGACGTTACCTGATCGCGGATTCGCAGCACGCGAAATATGGGGCACAAGGAGAAAGGTGTAATGAAGAGATTGGCGATCTGTGCAGGCTGTCTGGTGGCGTCGCTGAGCATTTTTGCCCAGTCCCCGCAGACATATAAAGGCGAAGTCATTGACAGCCAGTGCGCCGCGTTGGGTGGGCACCAGGTCATGGCCAAGCAAGGGGAAAGCGAGAAGGACTGCACGAATCGCTGCGTGAACATGGGCGGCAGGTACACGCTTTACGATCCTGCCACCAAGACCGCTTATCAACTCGACGACGCGAAGAAGGCGGCCACCTTCGCCGGGGCGAAAGTCACGGTAACCGGTACGTTGAATCCGACGACCAAGACGATCAAGGTAGTAAGCATCAAAGCTGGGGCGTAGCGGACCGCTTTACTTGCCAGGCGCCTGCCTGCTGCAGGCGCCTTTCCAATTCTGACTGGAACGCCTCCGGCGGGTCGACAACCCCCACCAGAATTTTTCCCTTTCCCACCTCAGGATCCGAAATCACGCCCTTGAAATTCGGTAGGCCCGCGCCGATCAGCAGCACCGCCAACGTGGTGAGGATCGCGCCCAGCATGATCATTTCATAGACAATGATGCCGTTGGTCCACACCGGAGTGAGGGACATGCCCCCGGTGTGAATGGGATAGGACTTCTGCGAAAGCGTGGTCAGCAAATAACCAGCCGTGCCACCGACGACCGCACCCAGTACCGCCCAACGATAAGGAGTCGAAGTGGCTTGCGCATCAAAGAATTCGTAGCCCTCGTGGGGCTCACCGGCAATCACCACGATCTGCTGCGAAGAAAACTTCAGCTCGGAGCTGGCCGACCGCAACACGTCGAAGGCACGTTGTGCGCCCGCAGCATCCGCGAAGAGACCATAGAGCGCTTTCATTGTGGCCTCTCCAGCACGGGTTCCGCCGGGGCAATCACTGGGACTCCGCCATGAGATTGCAGCCCACCTTTCATCTCCCAGATGGAAATCATGGGCACGAATTTCGAAAACAGCAGGTAGAGCAGCGCCATCATGCCGAAGCTTGAGGCCATCAGAGTGTCTTCCACCCAGGTGGGCCGGTAGGTTCCCCAGGAGTAAGGTAGGAACTTATGCTCGAGCGCAGGGACCACGATCAGGAAGCGCTCCAGCCACATGCCGACCACAACCGTGGCTGACGCAATCGCGGTTCCAGTGATGGTACGCAGGCGCTTGATGGCCAGAATGGGCACCGGGATGATGAAGTTGCAGACCACCATCGTCCAGAACAACGGGGCAAATTGTTTGCGAATGCTCTCCCAGAAAACCGCCATCTCCGGAGGCGAGTTGCCATACCAGGCGGTAAGCCGTTCGGCAAAGGTGAAGTAGAACCAGAGCAGACTCATGGTCAGCAGCAACTTGCCCAGATTTTCAAAGTGGATAGGCCGGAGATACTGCTCCAGGTGCAGGAACTTGCGCAATAGCGCCATGGCCAGAATCAGGGCGGCAATGCCGCTGAAGATAGCGCCGGCAACGAAGTACGGACCGAAAATGCTGGAGTGCCACATGGGTACCAGGGTCATGGCAAAGTCCCAGGAGACGATGGTGTGCACCGAGACGGCCACCGGAACAATGACCACAGCCATGATGTGCATTGCCACTTCGAGCCGCTGCCATTGCCGCGGCGTGCCTTGCCACCCCAGTGCTAACACGCGATAAATCTTCTTGCGCAAACCGGTCGATACGTCACGGACGGCAGCAAAGTCCGGGATGGTGGGCAGATACAGGAAAGTGGTGCTGCCGGTGAGGTAGGTGGAGATAGCGAAGAAGTCCCAGGCCAGCGGGGAGCGGAAGTTAGGCCAAATATGGCGTTCGCTGGGGTAAGGAATCATCCAATAAGCGAGCCACGGGCGACCGATATGGCACAACGGGATGATGGCGCCGATCAGCACCGAGAACACAGTGATGGCCTCAGCGCAGCGAGTGACCGGGCGACGCCAGGTGGCGTTGGTAAGGCGCAGAATTGCGGAGATGAGTGTGCCTGCGTGGCTGATGCCGATCCAGAAAACAAAATTAGTGACGTCAAGGGCCCAGAACACCGGGGAGTTGAGACCCCACACACCTATTCCGGAATAGAGCTGATAGCCAAAGGCGGCCACGCCCGCCAGCAACAGGCTGGCCGCAATCGCCACGGCGACCCAATACTTACCGCTGCTCTCAAAGAGCGGCCGCAACAGGTCCTGCTCGATTTGTTCAGCCGTGGCTGGCATTGTCCCAGGTGCCTCGTTCCAGGTAAGTGACGTTCGGCTTGGTGCCCAGTTCGCCCAGCAATTTGGTGCCTCGGTTGGAGCTCGACAGGCGCGCCACTTCGCTGGTGGAATCGTTGAGGTCACCGAAGATGAGAGCCTTCGAGGCGCAGGATTGCGCGCACGCGGTGGTAAATTCGCCGTCCTTCAGCTCCCGCTTCTCCGCTTCGGCCTGGATCTCGGCGGCCTTGATGCGCTGCACGCAGAATGTGCACTTCTCCATAATGCCTACGCTGCGTACAGAGACATCGGGATTAAGTTGCAGTTGTAGTGGCTTATCCCACTCGGGATTATAAAAATTGAAAAAGCGCACGTTGTAGGGGCAGGCATTGGCACAAAAGCGGGTGCCGATGCAGCGGTTGTATACCTGTGAATTCAGTCCCTCGGGGGTGTGATAGCTGGCGTACGTGGGGCAGACAGGCTCGCAGGGCGCCTCATCGCACTGCTGGCACAACACCGGTTGAAAGCGGACGCGAGGGTTGGGAAAATCGCCTTCCCAGTAGCGCTCGACGCGAATCCAGTGCTTGGCACGGCCGCGGGCGGCCTGGTCTTCACCCGCCGTAGGGATATTGTTCTCCGCGTGGCAAGCGACTACGCAGGCTTCACACCCCGTACAGCGATCAAGATCCACCACCATTCCCCACTTATGAGCCATCGTCTCTCCTTCGAATCACTAACGCGGTTGCTCCTCATGGGGGAAGCCACTCATTCCTCCCCCGAACAACACCAGCTTCGCCTGTTCAGGTCCGCCCGCGCGCGCGATTTTCACTCGCGTCGCAGCCCAGGCGAGCGAACCGGTTTCCTGTTCCGTAAGCGGCGCCAGAATAGAGAGCGGATTCGCGCCACGGCCGCTGGCAAAGCGGGTGAAATTCTCGTGTCCCTGGCCCACCGGCATGGCCACCATGTCGGGGGCAATCCCGGGGGAAAGAACGGCAGCCGCGCGCACGCTCCCCTGCTCGGAAGCAATTTCCACCAGGTCGCCTTGCTTGATCCCCAATCGATCGCCGGTCTTCGGATTGATCTCCACCCAACTGGACCACATCGCCGAGGTCAGCACATCCGGTAGTTCTTGCAGCCAGGGCAGATGCGTCAGAGAGCCGTCGGTAAACGATTGTGAAACGTAGGGCAGAAAGTAAAAAGGGAAATCTGCAGGCGCGCCGGCAAACTCCGGCGAAGCCGCGGACAGCGGCGCACGCTTCACCGCTGCTACCGGTGGAGATGTGGAGGGCGAGCTCCACCAGCCGCCCTGCGTCTGCGCCGCGTCCCAAAAGTCGTCGTCGGTCTTAACGTCGATAGAGCCCGAACGGGTCCGCAGGGGAACAAACGCGGCGCGCAGCATGGCGTCATACGTGGCCCAGGGAAGCGCCTTGGCAACCTCGCCGCCCACCTGGCGTCCCAGGCTAAGCAGCACGTCGGGCATGGGACGTGTGTCGTGCAACGGCAAAACCGCTGGAGGCGCCAGACTGGCAACCGCGCGGGAGGAGCCGGACTCTGCCACGCTGTCCATCCAGCTCTCAAGTGCAGCGTGGTCGGGCAAGATCAGATCGGCCTGGGCGCTGGTCTCGTCGATAAAGCTGCCGAAACTGACGATGAAAGGAATCTTCGCCAAAGCCTCGCGGAAGTGGAGAGCGGGAGGTGCTGAGAAAACAGGATTGGCCTCGTACAGGAACAACATCTGCGGCGGCTGAGCAGACAGCCCACGGAGCGCCGCCAGACTGGCCTGCACTGGCGCCGCATCGCCGAGCTGTGGAGTGAAACTGAGAAGTGATTGCTTATCGACCAGCGATTCCAGAGCATTGACTGCGAGTGCATTGAACAGCCCGTTGGTATGCGCCAAAGGCGGCCCGCCAGTCATCGCGACCGCCGACTCGCTTTGCACCAATTCGTGCGCCAAACGCTTGATGACTGCGGCGCTCACTCCGGTCTGCCTCTCAACAGCCTCCGGGGCGTACGCAGGTAAGCCTGCCTGCCATCCGTCCATCAGCGAGCCGGGTCGCGTGCCTGCACCTTGCGGCGCCAGCTTCTCCGCCACGATGACATGCGCGATGCCGAGCGCGAGCACCCCTTCCATTCCGGGGCGGCACGCGATCCACTCGTCGGCGTTGGCGCCGGTTTGCGACATACGGGCTTCGATCTGCACGAGTTTCGCCCGTCGTCCGGGGCGCCCCTGGCGCATTTCTCCGTAGCCGATCGACTGCGCGACAGGAGAGTTCCACGTGCCCAGAAAATCCGCGCCGAAGCAGATGACATAGTCAGCGCGGGCCAGCTCGAAGGTTGGCAGCGCAGCGTGGCCAAAGCTGAACAGGCTCGCCCGGCGCAGCACGGCTTCATCAAAAGGCTGATACCAGACTGGGGGCGGCGCTCCGTAGGCTTTCAGGAATTTTGTTATCAACTCCCTTCGCTGCCCGCCTAAAGGCCGTGACAGAAAGGCCAATGAGTTCGCCGAACCCGAGGTTTGCAGCGTGGCTAAATGGGTAGAGACTTCCTTCAACGCATCGTCCCAGCTTATCGCCTGGAA
This sequence comes from uncultured Acidobacteriaceae bacterium, assembly GCA_963826875.1. Classification (GTDB taxonomy): domain Bacteria; phylum Acidobacteriota; class Terriglobia; order Terriglobales; family Acidobacteriaceae; genus PALSA-350. The sequence continues at coordinate 569,072 of CAWGYP010000021.1, forward strand.
CTCACTCGAACCGCGTGCGCCGGTGCGCTTGATGGGATGAGTGATGCGATCGGGATGGTACAGCATTTGCAGACTCGCCTGGCCCCGGGCACAGAGCTTTCCCTGGTTGACGGGATGCTGCGGATTGCCTTCGAGCTTCTTGGCCAGGCCCATCTTGATCAGGCCTTGTTGGCCACGACGCACCACCTCGGCTTCGCCCTGCATGACGCGCACCAACAGGCCGCATCCCGCGGAGCATACGGTGCAGACGCCCGGCTTGATGGTGGCGATGCCGGGGATCAGCTCTTCTTCGGGAACGAAGCGGATCAACTGCTTCTCTGCGGCGCGACAGCCATCGAGCGTGGCCATCGCTCCCGAGAGCGCCGATATCTTGATGAAGTCGCGTCGTTCCATAGGCTAGTAGTGACACGTCTCGCAATCGATTGAGACCTTCTTTTGCGTGTGGCAGTTGATGCAAAAACCCATGTTCAGATCGATTTTGCGTTCAGCCGTTGTCTGTTTCGTGAGGTCGCTGTGGCACGCGGCGCAGTCGACGCCGGCGCGAATATGCGGCGCATGGTTGAAGCGCACGTGCGCCGACTCGCTGTAGTTGTAAACGCGGACCCAGGGTATGTCTTCCCCGCGCGCTTGATAGGCAGCTATCTTCTTGATCTCCGGGCGATCGGTGGCGATCGTCTGATGGCAGCTCATGCAGACAGTCACGCCGGGAATGCGCGCCTCGGGACCTTGATCCACCCCAACGTGGCAGAAGGTGCACGGCAGCCCCTTCGCCAAATGCACTTTGTGGGTGTAGGCGATCGGCTGCACCGGGTGCTGCGGATGGACGTCAACAAAGTCCTTAACGGCGGCGAAGGCGCTGGGATGCGCTGGGGTGAAAACGCCGGTGGTCACATATTCCGATGACCCCGCTGCCCGCGTTGCCCGGAGAGGGAGTACGATCTCCACCACCCCCCAGGTACAGGCGCAGACCAGAACTACCAGCAACCCTCTTCGCCAACCCCTCAGCATACGCATAGCGGGACAAGTGTTAGCTGCAACAGCGGAACGGGCAGATGCTACACGACTGCTGGACAGTTGTAAATAATGAAGAAAAGAGACGAAAAACGACAGGGGAGACGTTGGGAAATGCGGTGGGCGTGGTTGTACCTCTTAGCGGGGCGGTAACTTCACCACCGAGAGCCAGAATGTGTCAATGATCTTGACGACTTTGAGAAATCCATCGAGGTTCACAGGCTTGCTGATGTAACAATTTGCGTGGAGCATATAACTCTGCAGGATATCTTTATTCGACGCGGAAGTGGTCAGAACGACGACCGGAATGCTTTTCAGCGTTTCACTCTCCTTGATTTCGTGCAGAACCTCCCGCCCGTCTTTCTTGGGCAGGTTCAGATCAAGCAGGATCAGGTCCGGACGAGGAGACTTGGCATACTCTCCTTCTTGCTTCAAGAATGACATCGCCTCGATGCCGTCGCGTGCGACCTGCAGGTTGATATGCATCTTCGCGTCTTTGAGAGCTTCCTGGGTGAGCCTGATGTCGCCGGGGCTATCTTCGACCAGGAGAACTTCGATTTCTTGGGCGCAGTCTCCGTATGAATCCATGACTATTGCTCTCCTGCAGGCAGGGCGAAGTGGAAGGTTGAGCCCCTCGTGAGTTGTGACTCGACCCAAATGCGGCCGCCCAGCCGGTCCACGATCTTCTTGCACATGGCCAGTCCGATTCCTGTGCCCTCGTACTCGTTTCGCGCGTGCAAGCGCTGGAAGAGGATAAATATCCGATCGAAGTACTGGGGCTCAATTCCCAGCCCATTGTCGCGCACAGAAAAGATCCACTCATCGGCGACTTCCCTGGAAGCAGAGACGTGTATGGCGGGCGGTTCGGTACCGCGATACTTAATTGCGTTCCCGACAAGGTTCTGGAATACCTGCACTAACTGGGTTTCATCGGTCACGATCAGGGGCAGCACATCATGGGTTACAATCGCCGCGCTCTCCTCAATGGCTGCTTGCAAATTCCTGACCGCTCTGGCCAACGTGCATTCACAGGAAGTCTCCCTCAGGGTTCCTACATTCGCCCCTGCACGCGAATACGACAGCAGATCCTGAATCAACCCTTGCATGCGGTTGCACCCGTCCACGGCATAGGCGATGAACTCGTCGGCATCTGAATCCAGACGTCCCCTATAGCGCTGGGCGATGAGTTGCGTGTAACTGGCCACCATGCGCAAGGGCTCCTGAAGATCATGCGAGGCAACATAGGCAAATTGCTCCAGTTCGTCATTCGACCGCTTGAGTTCAACCATTGTCTTCTCGAGATTTTCTGCGGATTTGCGGCCCTCGGTGATATCGCGCGTGATTTTTCCGAATCCCCTTAACTGCCCCTTGTCGTCACGTAAGGCCGTGATCACGACGTTGGCAAGGAAGCGAGAACCGTCTTTGCGTATGCGCCAGCCTTCGCCTTCAAAGCGGCCGTTCTTCTTTGCCTGCGCTAATTCGAAGGCGGGGATTCCATCGCGGATTTCGTCAGCAGGGTAGAAGCGGGCGAAGGAGTGGCCCAGAACCTCATCCGCCCGGTACCCCTTGATTCTTTCAGCCCCTTCGTTCCAGCTAACGACCAGGCCCTCAGGATCGAGCATCAAATTGGCATAATCCTTCACCCCTGCAGCCATCAGCCGGAAGCGTTCCTCACTCCGGCGAAGGGCGTCTTCAACCCGCTTGCGCCCTGTAATGTCGCGGATCGCCGCGGTCACCAGAATCCCTTCTGCGCTTTCGAGTGGGCTGAGCATGATCTCGATGGGAAACTCGCTGCCATCCTTACGCCGACCGTTGAGTTCGGTGCCGATTCGCTGCGCCAGCGCGTCGGCCGGGGTGTGGGTAGAGTCTGCTACCAGCCTCTCCGCGAAACCTTCAGGAATGATGGTCTTTACTTTTTGACCCAGAAGTTCATCGCGCCGGTATCCGAACTGTTTCTCCGCCTGAAGATTCACCAGAACGATTTCGCCCATCTCGTTCTCCACCACCATCGCGTCCGGGGCAGCTTCCAGCAGCCCGCGATACTTTGCTTCCATCTGGGCCAGATGTTTTTCCACGGTTTTGCGCCGCGTGATGTCGCGGATCGCCACCGCCAGCACGAGTTCTTGTGTGCTTTCGAGCGGGCTCAGCATGATCTCGATAGGAAATTCGCTCCCGTCCTTGCGCCGTGCGTCGAGTTCAATCCCGATACCGATTTGCTGGGCGATCGCTTCCGCCGCAGTGCGCGTACCATCGGCGGTCAGGCTCTCCGCCAAGCCCTGCGGAATAATCTCTTTCACCTTCTGTCCCAGGAGTTCATCACGCAGATATCCGAATTGTTTCTCCGCCGAAAGATTCGCAAGGACAATTTCGCCGCTCGGATTCACCACCACCATCGCGTCCGGGGCAGCTTCCAACAGCCCGCAATACCTCTCTCTCCACTCCGTGCTCTCGCGGCGATCCTGGCTGAGATCCATAGGCTGACTCGAGTGCTCGACTGCGCTTGCTGGTTCGCCGCGAACGCTAACGGTGCAGCGCTGTGCCAAGGCCCGCGTTAAATGTATCGGCTTGGGATAGAAAGAGCGTGAGCGATGACCCGGGGCCGGACAAGCCGCAGTCCGGCAGTAACGTACCTGGGCCCTATTGGGGAGGCCGCGATGTAAGCTGGATATTCGAGTGTGGCCTAGCCTTGAAAACAGCTGGACGAGCAAGCATTGGCGTGTTGCTGATGCTTTGGACAATTTGGACAATAGGTTGCAACAATACTCCCCCAGCCGTTGCTCCGCGCGCCGATACGCCGCCGCGTCCAGCCGCCCGTGAGTACCAGCCAGCGGACGACTCCAGTTACGGGAGGGACGATAACCGGCACCGCTCCCGCCGCGGACGTCCGGAGGAAGCCGCTGCGCCAGGACAATTTGATTTCTACCTGCTGAACCTTTCCTGGTCGCCCGAGTTCTGCGCCACCCACGGAGATAGCCCGGAATGCGGGCGGAACCTGGGCTTTGTGGTGCACGGACTTTGGCCGCAGGATGCCAACGGCGACTACCCGCAGCATTGCAGTGACGCACCCGGGCCGACCAATCCGCAGGCCGACACGGACATCATGCCGACCGCCAGCCTGGTGGAGCATGAATGGGAGACCCACGGCACCTGCTCCGGACTGGGAGCCAATGATTATTTCGCCGCCATTCATAAGGCCTATGCGGCCGTGAAGCTGCCGGTGAACATTGGCACGGGCGCGGATGCGGGTGGGGTCACCCCTGACGACTTGCTGGGTCGCTTTGCCGCCGCCAATCCGAGCTATCCGCCGGGAAGTTTCGCGCTGAGCTGCGGCAATAACCGGCTGACGGCGGTCGAACTCTGTCTCAGCAAAGACCTGCGTCCTGAGGCGTGCCAGGGTGTGCGGTCCTGCAGGGCGAATGTGGTCAAGGTGACGCCGCGATAAAGCAGACGCATCAGCGCTAAGAATGACGGACGAATATTAGGAAGGTGGCACGATTGAACTTAGGGTTGGGGGGCCGGGGGTGGAGGGGTAGATTGAGGCGCCGGCTGAACGGCGTTCGACCCAATGCCCTGCCGCGCCAGCTTTTCCGCCTGCTTGCGCCGATGGTGGCGCACCATATCCGGCCAGAACTCGATGATCTCGCTGCCGATAATGGCTTGGGCGGTGACGGTAAAACCACGGCTGACCGTGTCGCTGACCGTGCGCTCAGGCGCCGGGTAGTAAACGTTCGAAATGGCGGCGCCGACCAGGTTTCCAATGACATTGGCATAATTGGGTCCCCAGGTTCCGCTATCACGTTTGCACCAGACGGTGCCGCTCGCCGCCCACAGAATCCGCCTGGTGTAACTGCCCGTGCCTTTCTGAAAATACCGGGGATCCTCTTTCCACCAGCTGGCGAACACTGCGTTGCCCAGCAGATTTCCGGTGAAGTAATCGGCGTACGCCGCACCGTATCGCTTGGCGTACCCTTCCACCCCCTGTCCGTACTCGGGAAAGCTGTTTTCGGCCTGGTCGATGCCGGCGCCAAAAGCGGTAAGCACGAAAGGCCACGGATCGGTCGCGCTCTTGAAGAAAAGTTGATACTTCTCGCCGGTACTCAGAGGGACAGCATCCTTGTTGGCAGTGGTATTGAAGGTTGCCATCACGGCAAAAACCCGCTGTTTCTCCTGCTTCTTCAACTGCTCCTGCGCCAATTTGCGCCGTTCCTCTTCCGTCATGGGTGTGGTGGTGCTCGGAGCGGGTGCGGGCGGATAGGGCTTGACACCCGGAGGAGACGTCGTGTTATCGGGAGTGGCTTGGGATTGCTGGGCGACCGGACTATCGGGAAGATTCAACGCGGCATCTGACGGCTGGGACCAGGCCACAAGGCCTGCGAAGAATACGGTTAAAGTTATGGTTGCGGCGGCAAACCATCGAGTCAGAGTCAATCGGGTGGACCTCAATCCTGCTGCGTGAACCTATCGTTCCAACCGGCCAACGCGGGCTATCGCTCATGAGCGTGATGCAATCCTGGGATCGGGTACGAACAGAAACGAACACCACGCCGGGTGGTGACCAGGTCTGGGAGTCACTCGATCATTTGGCTTAAAAGTCGCGTGCGGTCCGCTGGCTTAAGACGATAAGACCTCGCCGCCAGAAACCGCAGATCTTCACTGCGGACCCGGCCAGGAAGATCCCCGCCTATTTTAATGGCAAAACGGCGCATCGGGACCGGGAATGATGGAAATGCTGATGGAATCAAAAACGATGTGCCCGGCTGGCTCGCTTGTCATGAGAAACGGGCTATGCTGCTAAGAGTGGAAGAACCACACGGGGGATCACAAGCATGGCAAAGTACGCGTTGTACGTTCCGCTGAAGGCGAAGCCCGGCAAGGCCGCGGACGTGGAAGCGTTCCTCAAACAGGGCGCAGAGATGGCTAAGGCAGAGGCCGGAACCGTGACCTGGTACGGCATCAAGGAAGGTCCAGACTCTTATGCAGTGTTCGACACCTTCCAGGACGAGACCGGCCGGAACGCCCATTTGAACGGCGCGATTGCCAAGGCGCTGATGGCCAAGGCCGACGAGCTATTTTCGAATAAGCTTGAGATTCACAAAATCGACATCATCGGGGATAAGTAGACGCACCGTTCAAAACGCGTGGCTGCTCAGGATCTCGCGGGTTATCGTCAGGACCATGATGCGCAGATCGAACCAGATTGACCAGTTCTCGATGTACGCCAGGTCACAGGCTACCCTGTTTTCAATCTGCTCCACCGTTTTCGTTTCGCCGCGCCATCCGTTGATCTGAGCCCATCCGGTAATGCCTGGCTTGACCCGATGGCGGAAAGCATATTTTGCAACAACATCAGTGAACAGCTTGTCCTCCGCCTTGGTGTTCGGCGGGTGGGGGCGCGGTCCAACCAGGGACATGTTGCCTTTGAGAACGTTGAGCAACTGCGGCAGCTCGTCCAGACTCAATTTTCGCAGCCAGTAGCCGAGCCGGGTGATGCGCGCATCTCCCCGCGTCGCCTGCCGATCGCCAAGCAGATCCGTCATGCCATGATGCATGGTGCGGAATTTATAACAAGTGAAGAGCCGATTATTGAAACCAAGGCGAGGTTGGCGGAACAAGATCGGGCCGGGACTGTCAAGACGGATTGCCAGGGCCAGAAGCGCGAGAAGGGGAGACAAGACAAGAAGCATCAGGGAACCGATGATTAGATCGAAGGCTGATTTCTTGGCCGCCCGCCAATCTTTGAGCGGCCGCTCTTCGATCAACACCACTGGGTTCGAGCCTACCGCGGAAAGCTGGCTGCTCCGATAACGGAAGCCTACGAAATCCGTAGTCAAACAAATGTCGGCAACGGCGCTTCCGATCTGCTCCATGATCATCGATATGCGAGTGATGGCCCGGAGTGGGAGCGCGATCACGATCAGGTCGATCTGCTCTTGCCGGCTTCGTTCCAGGAGATCGCGCACGCTGCCGCGTACTTTGACCCCGTCTTGTTCCGTTGGAATTCGTGAAAGACGATCGTCGTAGAGGCCGACCACGGTATAGGAGTGTGGCTCGGAACGGAGGCGTTCAATAAATTCGCGGCTGAAATCCCCCGCGCCAATCACCGCAACCCGGCGCGCAAGCCGGCCAGAAACCAGCCAGTTGTGGAGCAGGCGGGAGAGATAGATCCGCGATCCGACCAGCACAACCGCGCTCGAGAATAGCCAGAGAAAAGGCCACTCGCGAAAGACGAGGCCGTCCTCACCCATGAGGAAGAGGCACACCATCGTGCTGCCTCCACCGCCCAGCAACGGGAGGGGCAGAAGCTTGAGCTGTGCGCCGAGTGAGCGGAGGGAGATGAGCCGATAGGCGCCGACCCGGAAGAGGCACACCGCTCCAACGAAACTGCCGGTGACAGTTGCCAGGAACAGTGGTCCGTCGACGTGCAATGCGGACAGGGTCGTCAGTATGCTCCTCGCCAACCATCCACAGAACATTAGCAATAGAAGATCGGAGGCCTGCACGATATTGATGATGACGGCGGCCGACAATCGATGCTTGTCGCCGCGAGATCCCCGGCGGCCCGGCGATCTGCGTTCGCCAGAAGTGCTGGACGCATGCTCGGCAACCGGAGCGAGCGATGCTGTCTTCTGCACAGAGGAGATCGTGGCGGAGTTTTCCTTCATCGGACGCCAGGCCTATCTACCATGCCGGCGAAGACCGTCCGCTCAACCCGTGATCCATGCTTGCGGCGGAAAGAAGGGAGCATCTGTCTCGATGCCATCCGCCGCGGCTTGCGTGGGCGCCGGAGTTGAGCTTGCAATCGTTGCATCTGAGATAGCAGATCGCAGCTTTGCCTCACCGCAGTACTCAAGTTGTCGAGTGCTCGCAGAAGTCTTTCGTTCTTGTCGTCGTTGACATTCATTGCCAGGTCGTCTGTAGCCACGCATCCATTCCTTACCTGCGTTGAGGTGCGGGAGAGCCACGACTCCAGTTCGTCGGAGAAGGCGACCACGGCGCTTCTATCCTTCAATGCCGGACGGTGGACCGGCATGCCCAGCAGGGCCTCCCAACGTTGAGCCGTGCGCACACCACGTTCGATATGGTTAGAGATCTGCTTCCAGCCGTTGAGGATCCTGCGATTCGTTGCTTCTTCCATGATCGAAGCACCCGCTTTGGAAAATATCTCTGTGGTAACGTTAGCGTCCGCCGGTTTGTGCTAACGAGTGAGGCGGAGCTTCCAGTAAATGACGGCTGCGATCGCCAATGCGGCCTCAAAGACTAGGGACCACAACACACCGCGCACGCAGCCAAATCTGTCTTCTTCGTGTGGTTCTTCCAAATCATCGAGAAAAACGGCGGCGGTTTTTGTTAGACCTGGATGCGATTGTAGGACGCCGCTGGAGACAACCTCGGTTAAGCGGTGCCGTTTGTGATCACCTTCGTGTAACTTTGGTTCGAACTGATTCGTCACCACGTGAGTACCGGCATTCTGAAGTCTCCCGATCGAATTGCACTCTCCAGCACATCGGCTTATTTTCAAATTCTTACGTAGCACGTTGTGGTCATGCAGAAGAGGAACAGCCGGCAATGGGGAGTTGTGTCGCAGCGGAGGCGACGCAGAATCGGGCGGCTGAGAGGATTACGCGCGTTGGTGTAACGATCGGGCGGCCCGGTCCACTATAGCGGTAGCGACCAGGAGATGACGTCTCCTGGCCAGTCCTGCCTGGGTCCTTCGGGGGGAGGGTTCAGGCAGGGTAACAAAACTGTTTAATGGACGCGTCGGTGGCGTCTTGCCCTTCTTGGGGGCATCGTTTGCAGGTCCATCTCGCGGCGGCATGAAGTAATTGGAAACAGAGTTGCGGGTCGAGAGTGGCGGGCAAGAAGCTCTTCGAGCTGATATGGGGGGGTCGCCTTACCTAAGAGGTAACCCTGCCCCGCAAGGCAACCGGCTGAACGAGCATTGTCAAACTCTTCCTCGGTCTCAAGCCCTTCCGCCAGCACGGACATCCCCAGGCCTTCTCCGAGCGCGACGATGGACCGGACAATGGCACGCTGCTGTGAGCTGGCGCCCACCAGCGAACGATCGATCTTGATGGTGTCAAAGGGTAGCTCTGCTAACTGGCCGAGGGAGGAGTAGCCGGTGCCGAAATCGTCGATGGCCAGACGCACTCCCCTGGCGTGCAAATCGTGCAACGTCTTCAGGACGGCACTTGTATGTTCCAGAAGGATGCCTTCCGTGATCTCGATTTCGAGCCTGTTTGCCGAGAGCCCGGCGCTGGCTAACGCGCGGTCGACAGTGTCAACAAAGGAGCCGTCATTTAACTGTATCGGTGATGCGTTTACGGCGACAACCGTCCCATTTGAAAGCAGCGCTGCTTGCCGGCACGCAGTTCGCAACACCCATTCTCCTATTGTTTTGATAAGGCCTATCTCTTCGGCGATGGGAACGAACTCTGCCGGGGGGACCATGCCGAGAATAGGGTGACGCCATCGCAGCAGCGCTTCCAAGCCGATGAGTTGACGGCTTTGCATGCTTATTTGTGGTTGGTAGTGGACCTCGAACTGATCGAGCAGGAGAGCCTTGCGGAGATCGGCGGTAAGCGCATGCCGGGCCTTGATTCGCTCCTCCATGGCAACTTCAAAGAGCTGAAATGTGCCTGGCCCCTCTGCTTGTGCAGCTCGAAGCGCAATGCCAGCTCGATTCAGCAGCAGCTCTGCATGCAAGCCATATTGCGAGCCGAGCACGATACCGACGCACACGCTGATGTTTACCACTTGACCGCGGATAGCGTAGGGACGCTGGAGCAGGTCGATGAGGCGTTTGGCGACGATGCCGCTTTCCTCGGCAGAGGGACTGGACCTGAGAAGAACGACAAACTGATCGTTGGATAAGCGGATCACGCTGTCCTGGTCGCGCAACGTGGACTCTATCCTTTCCCCCCGAGGCTCACGACTTCCTGGCCGAAGGAATATCCCAGTACGTCGGTGAGTGTTCTGGATCTCTGCATGCCGATGAGAAAAGTGGCGAATCCCTGTTCAACGTCATCGGCAATGAACTGCACAAGCGCGTGCTCCAGGACCTCGAGTACGCCGTGCTTTCGGTCATCCACGTATGGTCTGCGCATTAATACCCCGTAATTACTGCAGAATTGCCGTAAGTGGCGACGCGCGAATGGGCTGCATTTTGCTTATCGGCGGCCGGGGAACCCGCCTTTACCTCCCTTTTCTTAAATTTTTTCTGCTTCAAATCGCTACACTGTTTCGCCTTTTTGCGCGTTCGCCGGCAGATTTCAGACAGGTCCGCAGTTGTAAAAACCTCTGGGCATGATGCAAAGGTCGCACACCGCATCCCCACTTCCGCCCGGTGAGAACGACAACAGCATCCATCATTTGCAACTTCCGTAATTCCGATTGTTGTGAAAAGGCCCCGAGCCTCTGTCCGGCTGGCCGATAGGTAGGAGACGCAATCCACTGCCGAGACGATCGGCGGTCCTGTGCGCGCCGCTCTACTTTCGAGGAATTCGATGCCGAAGCAAGTTAGAATCTGTTATTTTGTTGTTTCATTTCTGCTGATCTCCGGATTAAGTAAGTCTGTGTTGGCGCAAACGCCCGCCAACCGGGTCACCGCCGCAATTGACGAAAACAAGGTGACCACTTTGCTGGGGAACGTCCACCCGATGGCGAGGGCAGAGTTTGACCGGGGGGCGGTGAGCGCGGAGACGCCGCTCGCGCACATGGTGTTTCAGCTGCAGCCTTCCCAAGAGCAGCAGGCGGCGCTCAATGACCTGGTGGAGGCGCAACACGATCCCCAGTCACCCTTATTTCACCATTGGCTTACCCCGGCAGAGTATGGAGCGCGTTTCGGCGCCAGCCAGCAGGACCTGGCGAAGATTACCAGCTGGTTGAGTGAGCATGGGTTTGTGGTGGAAGAAATTCCCGCCGGCAACCGGCAGGTAGTTTTCTCCGGCAACGCTGGACAGGTGGAGGATACGTTTCACACCCAGATTCACCACTACGTGGTCGAAGGCGTGAGCCACATCGCGAACACGCAGGACCCACAGGTTCCCTCTGCGCTGGCGGCGGTGGTGGGTGGAATTGTCTCGTTGAATGATTTTCGTCTTCAGTCACAGATTCGGGCACGCACCGCACTGAGCGCCAGTCCGCACTACTCGAGCGGGAGCACGCACTATTTGTTTCCGGCTGATTGGGCCACGATCTATGATGTGAATCCGCTGTACAAGGCAGGGACAACGGGCGCCGGGAGCTCGATCGCGATCGTTGGCCGAAGCAACATCAATCTGGCTGACGTTGCGCAGTTTCGTGCGAGCGCAGGACTGCCGGCAAACAACCCATCGGTGGTCCTGGTGAACACCAACCCGGGACTGGTGGCCGGCGATCAGGATGAATCCACGCTGGACGTGGAGTGGTCCGGAGCGGTGGCTCCTGCGGCAACTTTAAAATTTGTGGTTGCGGCCTCAACGACGACGACTGACGGCATCGACTTGTCCGCGCAATACATTGTGAACCATGCGACGGCAAAGGTGATGAGCACCAGCTACGGAAGCTGCGAACAGGATATGGGCACGACGGAACTGGCTTTCTATAACAGCCTTTGGCAGCAGGCGGCGAGTGAAGGCATCAGCTCGTTTGTCTCTTCAGGGGACGCGGGCGCGGCCGGTTGTTATAGCGGCTCGTCCAGTTCGGCATCGGGTACGGGCGTGAATGGGCTGTGCAGTTCCCCCTACTCCACCTGCGTGGGTGGAACCGAGTTCCACGAAGGTTCCACTACAACTTACTGGTCTTCGAACAACGGCGTTGGGGATGGCTCGGCACTCAGCTACATACCCGAAGAAGTTTGGAACGAGAGCGGGGCGAATGGTGGATCGGGGTTGTGGGCTTCAGGCGGCGGGGCGAGCCTTCGCTACAGCCAGCCGGCATGGCAAAAGGGGCTAGCCGGCATTGGGGCGGCCAATGGTATGCGCGCGGTTCCGGATGTGGCGATGTCGGCGTCGGCTCACGACGGCTATGTGATTGCCGAGAATGGTTCCTTTTATGTGATCTCGGGTACCTCGGCTGCTTCGCCCTCTTTCGCGGGTTTGATGGCTTTGGTGGTGCAGGCCAAGGGCGGTGTGGGACAGGGCAACGCGAATCCTTCTCTGTATGCGCTGTCCAATGCGAGCAGAAGTCCGTTCCACGCTACGCCTCTGGGCAATAACAGCGTTCCGGGCCAGACGGGGTATACAGCCAGCGGGGCACAGTACAACCTGGCTACAGGCTTAGGCTCGGTAGACGCGGCCGCGCTGGCAGGCGCGTGGGGCGGCGGTGGAAGCAAGACGACGATCGACTTTGGGTTGGCCGCCTCCGCCAGTGGCGCAACTGTGCTGGCCGGCAAGAGCACGACTTTCACGCTGCGGGTGACGGAGAGTGGCGCCGGCACCAATAAAGTTTCGCTGACGGCGAGTGCCCCGTCCGGTGTGTCGGGCAGTATCAATCCGAGCTCCATCCTGCCGGGTACAACTGCTACCGTAACGGCGACGGCGGCTTCGGCCATGGCAGCGGGAGTCAACAATATTGTCATCACCGGGAGCGACAGCACGGGAACCCAATCCGTCACGTACGCGCTGACGGTGACACCATTACCTACTCTGGCGCTAAGCGCAGGCCTGAGTACGGCTTCGGTGGTGCAAGGGAGTTCGACCACAGCCAGCTTCAGCACAGCGACCGGCGGCTCGTTCACGGGCATTATCAGCTATTCGGTGAGCGGACTGCCGGCGGGCGTGACTGCGAAATGGTCGGCCAATCCGCAGACTCCGCCGGCAAGCGTAAGCAGCAACAGTGAAACGTTGACGCTTACGGCGTCTGCAAGTGCGGCGGTGAGTTCGGCCGCCCTGGTGGTAACGGCTGCGGGGGACGGTCTTAGCGGTAGCAAGAGTTTGACTTTGCAGGTGCAGCGTGCTGCCGGCGCGGTGCTGAGTGTCGCCCCTCAGGCGATTGCCATGCCATCGAGTTCGTCTGTAATCGAAACGGTTACACTAGCGCCGGTTGGCGGAGCGGTTGCAGCCACCGGTGGAACGGGGTCGTCCATCAGCCTGTCTGGATTGCCGAAGGGTATTACCGCGGCCTGGAGCGCGCCTACCGTGAGTTCTGCGGGGGCGGTTGTCTGGAAGCTGACGCTGGCAGGCAGTGCAAGCGCCAGCGCGTCCACGTCTTCCCTCAGCCTGAATGCTGCATTCGCAGGCAAGAACGGCAGCGTGTACCGGTCGACGATAAACGTGCCTTTAACGGTGACATTGAGCGCCGCCAAACGGCTCGTCCCTCGTCCAGTGCAGATTCGTGGACAGAGTTAGGGTCTCTGAGTCCGCCAGACCGGTGCTTGATAGGCCTGCAAAATCACACCGCTTTCCGGATCAATGCGCGACCGCTTCACGCCGGGCCCTCACGAGAGCTGCCATGCGGAAGAGCACTAAGAACAGGAGGCCGAGGCCAGGCGTATGGGTTTCAGTTTTCGATTTTCTTCGGGATGGATGGGCGAGGAACGCTACCGCTACCCCGAGCAAATAGAGAACGAGCAGGGGGCAGGCAAAGAGACACATGCTGAAGGGATCGGGGAGCGGGCATAGAGTGCCCGCGATGATGAAGCTGATAATGACCCCGTACTTGAAATTCCGGAGGAGAAATTTGCTGTCAACGATGCCGAACAGGGCAAGAAAAAACATCAGAATGGGGAGCTCAAAGGCGATGCCAAGGCCCAGAATGATTGCCAGGAAGAAGCCGGTATAGTCCTCGATGGTGAGAATTGGGTGGAAGCGATGACCAAAATCGAGGACCAAGACCTTGATTGCACCCGGTAGAACCCAGCGGTACCCGAAATAGGCGCCGGCGAGAAAAAGAGCGATGGTCGCGGACATGAAGGACCAAACGTACCGCTTCTCGTGGGCATACATCCCAGGCGATATAAAGAGCCAGATCTGAAAGAGGACAAAAGGGCTGGATAAGATCGTGCCGCCGACGAATGCGGTTTTCAGGTATAGGGTCAAACCATCGGTTGGGCGGGTAAAGTTGAGCGGGATGTGAAGTTGATCCAAAGGCGCCTGAATCACGTCATAGAGGCGCTCCCGGAATACGTACGCAATGGCGAAGCCGATGAAAAGGTAGATGGCCGCGAAAATGAGGCGTTTCCGGAGCTCTTCCAGATGCTCGATAAGACTCATGCCGGGTAGTTCCGCACGGGTGGCGACAGAGCGGGCGCTCTTGACGAGATCATCCATAAAAGTGAACCTCGGTCAGATCACCATGTTACACGGGAAATCAGATCTCGTAGTCGACGGTTCGAGATACCGGACACTGAATAACCGGGTTTCGCAATCCACCAAGTAAACTTGTTTGTATGAATGGAAGAGACAGCGGGCAAAGCAATGCGTGCCCACCTTCTGAATGGGCAGAGACGACGTCTTCTCCGCTTCTGGGCAGGACTGCTCTGGTGACGGGAGCTTCGCGAGGAATTGGAGCCAGCGTGGCCCGGCAGCTGGGGCAACTCGGAGTGGATGTCGCCATCAACTATCGAAGCAAGCGGCCGAAAGCGCAAGCAGTGGCTGATGATTTAATTGCCATGGGGAGAAAACCGCTCCTTATTGAAGCAGATATTACGAAGGCGGATGACATAGCCACGACCTTCGATCAGATTGAGGCGGCATGGCGACGACTCGACTTTCTTATCCTGAACGCCAGCGGCGGCCTAGAGCAGGACAAGGCTGCGGATTATGCCATGCAACTGAACCTCACGGCACAGGTAAACCTTGTGACGAGCGCACTACGACTGATGGAACCTGGAAGCCGTATCGTGTTCGTGACCAGTCATCTGGCTCACTTCCACGGAACTGGGCCAGGATACGACAGCTATGAACCGGTGGCAGCGAGCAAGAAAGCGGGCGAAAATGCACTACGCGCGATGATTCCCGAGTTATCCGGGCGCGGCATCCGGCTTCTCATCGTGAGTGGAGATTTGATCGAAGGGACCATCACTCCCAAGCTATTGGAACGACAGAGCCGTGGTCTGATCGAGAAACGACGGCAGGCAGTTGGTTCCCTCCCGAGCGTGGAGGAATTTGCAGCGGCTATTGTTCAGGCCGGAATGAGTGATTCCTATTCCAGCGGCGACACGATCTACGTTGGAAGTACAGATTGGAGCTGACAGAGGCTTCTGGCCCGATTGGTCTACCCACGTCTGTGCGGGGGAGTCATTCTTTCTCTCTCATCCGTATTGTCAAGCAGTCGAGTTGCTCGCCACGACGTATACGGCGAAGCTGGCGTTCAAGGTGTTTCCCTGGATCAGCACAATCGTCTTCGCCGTCGTCCTCGGCCTGTTCCTCAAGCCTTTGCGCGATGACGTAGCGAACGCGAGGGTCGACATATACGTGGAGGACTTGAAGAGCATTTCCCACGGCTACGCCAGTGAACCGAAAGAGACGACGCTTCGAGTGAGAAGATCCTTTGCGCCTCGCCCGAAAGCCGAGGTTTGCGAACACGAGCACTACGAATAGACAGACGGCCCGCGGGATGATTGCCGACAAATGCAGGTACATGACACATCCTTGCTGAGGCCTGGACGGCCTCGCCTACACATTCCGGAGGGAGCAACCTCAGAGAGGTTCGAGGACTAACGCGGAATCAGGCGAGTCGAGAAGGCGGAGGACGCTGGAAGGATGCGGGCAGGCAGGGTGCATCGGGAATATGGCCGGGGTGTAGCAGGTCCCGCCGCATGAGCAGCATAGGGATGGGAAGCAGGCCGATGAATAAAAACGGGATCAGGGTAAAGCAGGCGAGCCCAACAGTCGACAACATGACAAAAGACAGGATGAGCGCAAGGGCCGCAATCGCTGTCCAAACCCGCCAGTGTCGATGAGGAATCATGAAGCTTCTGCGGAGAGTATAGCCCCGATGCTTAGCTTCGGTCGAGATGACAAAGGGGAGAGTCTTTATGGCCCCGCGCAGAAGTCATTGGGAGAAGAAACGCGGCTCTCTCCACTGCGCTACGCTTCGGCTATGTCGAAAGGAGAGCTGTGCTCCTAACCTAGTCGGTGCGCAATGCGCGAACCGGATCGATGGTCGCTGCGCACCGTGCTGATTCCAGAACGAAGGATGGCCGTTGGGCGCGGTACTCTTCGCGCGCCCGCTCCCGGCTTCCGAATCCAATCGCGGCTTGCCGCTGCGCCTCCGCAGACGACATCCGCGCGGCCAGGTTGCCCTCTGTCTGGCGTTCCAGGTGGTCTTCATCCAGTTCCGCCCTCTTCCTACCCACCACGAAAAAGCGGAGCCACGACCACCATTCTCGCAACATAAGATTCCCCGCGGGATTTTCGACGGTTACGCCCTTTGCAGCACCAGATTCACCGCACCCGTCCGCCCGATTTCGCGATAATTCCGGGACCCTGCCAGAATAGGATCAGGGTGTTGAATGAAAAAAAGAGTGGGTGTGTTTGGATGGGGCATCGTCGCTCCCAAGTCGCCAAACGTCGCGGTCTTCAGGAAAAATCTTGCAACAGCGGAAAGCTGGTTAACTCCCTTTGAGGGGTTTGGCCCGAATAATTTCCTGGTCGGCCAACCTGATTTTGACTTCAATGACTATCGGGGTTGGATCGACTCTCGCTTCGCTCCCCGGCACTTTCAGAATTTGAAAGAGAAGATGGATACGCCGTCGCTCTACGCCATTGGCGCTTTCATCCAGGCTCTGGATCAGAATCCGGGACTAGATGCGCTTTTGCACGACCTGAGCAACGAAACACATGTCTATATCGGCACTGGTCTCGGCGCAGTCGATACCTTTTATGAAAGCAGCATCGCCCTTTATGAGGCACAGAACCGTTGGAACGCGTTCTGGGCGCTGCCCGCGCATAACTCCGTACTCACTGCGTACCTGGCGAGTGGAAGTTGGGAAGGAGACCACGGCGGTGACATTCCAGTCGACCCAGAATCGGCCCCTGCCCATCACAGAGACGAGGCAATGGCGAAGTGGAACGCTTTCTGGATGGCTGTTTCTCCTGAACTGCAAGCGTATTTGGCGGAGGCTGCGGGGATTGATGGCCTGGCAGTTGAGGGCGATGTGGAAAGCGGCAAGCTTAACGTTTTGCGGGAGCGGAGCAGACGCCATGCTCGCCTTCAGGAAAAATGGCAGTCGCCTGAGCCACCGTGGAAGGTATCAGCAAATTTCATTTGGAACATCCACAATACTCCTGCATCCCAGGTCTCGATCCTGGCGAAGATCACTGGACTTGTGTTCGCTCCAGTTGCTGCGTGTTCGACGTTTGGCGTTGCTCTTCGCTTAGGGATGAGAGCAATCGAGACGGGAGAGGCCAAGCTGGTAGTTATCGGCGCGACGGATCCACCTCCTCATCCACTGACCGTAGGCTCTTTCTATGGAGCCCGCGTGCTTGCTGCCAATCGGAAAGTGTCAAATCCTCTTACTTTTCTACAAGGCACACATATTGCCGGAGGAGCAGCAGTTTGGATTATTGGAGACATGGAGTACCTGGTGGATCGTGGATTTCATCCGCTGGGGATGGAGCCTGTTTCTGTGGGCGTAAGCGCAGATGCGCACCACATCATTACTCCGTCGATCGATGGCCCTCGGGCGTCCATTCAGCAGGCGCTTGCGGAAGCAAATGCTGAGGTTCACGACGTGGGCACCTGGGATTTACACGCCACTGCGACTCCCGGGGATTACGCGGAGATGGCAACGCTTCGTTCCATGCTCCCGGAGGATGTGCTGGTGACCGCTCGGAAAGGAACGTTCGGACACGGCATGAGTGCCGGGAGCGGCTGGGAGCTTACAGCACAGTACATGGGCTTTGAAAGTGGACGCCTCTTTCCTACACCATTGCGACCGGAGGATCTAAATAAGGCGATTCAAACGATTCACCGGAGTTTTGTTTTCTCTGACGCTTGTCCGTTCCCTCCGGGCCTGGCGGGAAAGCTTTCTATGGGAGTTGGCGGCATCAACGCTTGCGTGATCTCACGGCCTCTTAAGAGATGAGTTACTGGTTTCTCAGAGTTTGCATGGGATCGGCGGAGGATGCGCGGCAGGCCGGCAAATAAAAGGCCAGGAGAGCCGCAACAAGAAGTAGAAACACCACTGCGCCGAGAGAAGCGAAATCGATAGCGCCAATCTCATACAGGGTCCTCTGCATGGCCCGCTGGAGAAGCAACGCGCCAATCAAGCCGAACGTGAGCAGTCGCTGAGCGAGAAGACCCGCGAACACGCATCGTATTATCGTTATCGGTTCTCGACAGTGGAGAGCCACCAGCCGTTTCCCGAGCACCAGCAGGTTTCATCCGGCGTTGTCTGCCGCCACAAAGACCGGACCTCGCTAACCCCGCCGCGGCGAAAAGCCGCCGCCAACTTCTTCGCAGTGTCCTCGTCCCGCCCGCCAAGACACGGAATAAACATTGCCGGGCATACGAAGCGCGCATCGTATCGTTGTTCCTGAACCCGTGTCACCAGCAGCATGTGCCCTGGTCCAGGCATGCCGCCGGTACCGTCCGGGGTGAGAGGAAACAGTAGTCGCCCGGCCGGACGTAAGGCATCGAGCCAGAGATCCAACGGTGCACTGGCTCCGGCCGAGACGTAAATCACATCGCTATCCGGAATTGAGCCTTCCGTTCCGGAACGTGCGAGCACCGTCACATGCGACAGGTGCGCCAAATTGCCGGCCGCCTTGTGCGCCAGAGTTTCTTCGACCTCATAGGCGCTCACCGCTCCCGATGCGGTCGTCATTGCCCCGAGTATCGCGGTGTAATAGCCCAAACCCGCTCCAATATGAGTGACCTTTTCACCTTCTTTCACATTGAGAGCGGCAAGACAAAGTGCATGCAGCGAGGGCTGACCATTGTTTATCCCACGGTCTTCTTCAAGCGCTACGACAATGTCCTGATAAAGCAACGACGGGTCAGCAGTTGGAGTTTGCGTGTATCCACGCCCGGTGAACACCTTCCAGGGGCCGGGCCCAAGGTACCGCTCCCTGGGAGTCGAGGCAAAGGCCGTGGTGAGCCGGCTATGGGGCGCGCCGACGATTGCGGTCATCAACTCTGCGAAGAATGTCCGGTGCGCTTCGAGCGGTTCCAAGTTGCTGTCCTCTTTCGCGGGCTAGCTTCGGAAACATAATAGCGGGCTGAAAGGCTGGAATCCATCGGCAAAGAATCGGACTCTGCGGCGTCCGCCCGGACCTCCTGCCCTCGACCCACAATCACTATTTACCGAGTGCTCTTGCGATCGGGATCAGGTCGCTATTTTTCCAGTCTGCACGTGGCTCCGCCGCAGCTCGAGCAAATGTCCAGAGTCGAACTCGCTCTTGATCGATACCGACCTGGTCTGCGAAACGGCGGATGGTTCCTTGGGGATCCGAGCGCAGACTCGCAGAACAATTAAAGAGGTGCTGCGTTAGATCGTAGGCTCGGTCGCCAATGAACGGCTTTGGATCAATCACAAGCCACGGTTGCCGTTGCGCCCGCAGTACATTCCCGGCGTGCAGGTCCGTCGCCAGTAAGACTTCCTCTGTAGCTGTCCGTGGCAGTTCTATAAAGAGACGCAGACCGTCGCGGACCAGTTCCGCGTCTGGCCACTCCTCAGTGTCGTCGACCGTTTCGGCGGTCCAATGTTCCAGCTGAGCAGAGAGAGGTCGGAATGGGTGCGACGCATTGGGGGTGCGCCACAAGCGATGCAGCAGGGTTGCAATCACGTGATTTTGCTCGGACTCTGGCCGTTCGCGCAAAGAAGTTCCGGGTTCGCAGCGCTCCAGGAGCATGGCACCAAGCTCGTCATCCGACATCATTAGCCGCTCCGTAGGATCTCCGTTCCAAAACCGTAAACCGTGGGCTTCGTCCCGCCCTTCCATGTGCGAAAGGCCGAGCTTCAGAACTGCGGGAGAATCATCGGCGCATGTTACCGACGCTACCCACGCACAGCTCGCACTTTCGTACACAGTACCCAGAGTGAATGACCATTGCTTCGAGAGGGATTCCACGGTAGCCGGCAGTCGGTCGAGCCATGCCGTCCATTCTGCCTTCTGGCGACACGTAGCCGTAAGGCGGGGCGGAACATGCAGTGGCATGCATCCATTATTGCGTTACGCACGCATGGCTGCAAACTATGGGCCACGGTAGCCCTCGACAAGGTCTATTCCGGTTCACTGTGAGAAAATCATCCCTCAGGGGCTAAAGCCCGGGAAATACTTCAAGCAGTTACGGCCCGACTAAAGCTAAAGTCGCGCCCTGATCCAAGCCTGGTTTTCGCGCGTGCTCTAAAGCCCGTACTCTTCAGGCGCTAAAGCGTACTTCCGATGGCTACAGCAGTAGCCGGATGACAGATCAGGCAATCGGGAAGCGTGCGACAAGTTCCGTATCGAGCTGGTGCAACGCACTTCATCATGACAGACGAGGAACTCTATAACGAGCTGGCATACTACACGCTGTCCCATCCAGACCCTTCGTTCATTCATCAGCATGTCGTGGATGCATATGCAGCTCAGTACGCCAGCGAGAAGACGAAACCAATTCAGCTGGTGTTTGCCCTCGTGGGTCTCTACTTGTATGTGGACAAAGGATTCACCGGCAGGCAGGTGCAGAAGGCTCACATGCACCTTGCGAAACGTAGGAAGAATTGGGAGCAGCCCGCGTTTCCCGGCGGCAGAGGCTCTATTGCCATCAGTGACGTTATGGCCGCTCCTGCCGGAAGGCAAAGGGATTTGCTCATCCGTGAGTGGTGCATCTCCATGTGGAATGCATGGAGCAAGGAACGAATCCAGATCGTCACTTTAGTAAAGAACGAATTGGATATCGGCTGAGCCTGGAGCGGCAGTGGCGGCAACTCACGCCCGACGACATTCAAAGAAGTGATATTTCCAGGCGCCCAGGTCCACGAACAAGCTTCGCATTTGATCTGCAGTCCGATCATAGATGGCGCCAGAGATTGCGTCCTGCAAGAGCCAGTCGTTTTCGGCTGCATCTGACCAAGGTAATCGTAACTGACCTTGTGACGGAGAGTCGCCGAAGTTGACGACAATCAGGTAGCGCTGGTTATCTTTGAGCCAACTCCAGGCCAGTAAGTTTCGGAAGCTGGAATTGTCTGGCCAACCGCTACACTCGCACAGAACCCAATGGCCGTCACGAAAGCAAGCCCTATCGATCGCGCTGAGAAGCTGTTCGTAGAAAGATTGTAGATCCTGATTGACGACCTCTTTCGGACGGCGGCGCAGAAATACCGGCAGCCTCACCTTGCGCCCCTCGAACTGCCCTTCATGGAGAAGTTTCATTCCGGGAAGGGTGGCAACGATGACCGCGGCCTGCTGCTCTTTATCAGGCGAAAAAGCTAGTGCAGCCCGGGGTTCATCATGGTTTTCGATGAAGCGAATAAGCTTGTCCTGATAGGTTTGATCCGCAGCAAGATGCAGGCGAAGGTCCATGGCATTGCCGTGGGTTAGTCGATCATAGAGCCTCTTGTCATAACAGAAATCGAAGCCCAATTGCTGGAGTTGCCACTCCTTATCCCAATAAGCCTCCGCAATGAAGAGGAACGCGGGATGGTTGATCTCTACGGCCGAGATAACTTCGGTCCAGTACTCGGTGACGGGAGCGGATCCTGCGCGGCTGCCCCAGGTACGTTGAAAGATCTCATTCAGCAGCAGCATCGCCATGTCACAGCGGACACCGTCGCATTGCCGGGCAATGCTTGATACTGTCTCTGTTGCGGCTTGTCGTAGTCCGGGGGCAAACGCATTCAACTGAACGACGTCTGGCCAAGCGGGGAAAAATGGATCTCGCCCGCGCGCATACACGAATCCAGCAACCTCAATGTAAGCGACTGGGTCGCGCCGGAGGTCGCCGTCAGTACCAGAGACGAAAAATTCGGGATGTTCGGTAAGCCATGGATGATCGATTGCCACATGGTTGGGCACATAGTCCAAGATTAGCTTGATGCCTCGCCGGGAAAGTTCACGGCGAGCCACGGCGAGACCTTCAGGCCCTCCAAGATGCGGATCGACCTGGTAGTTTCGTATGCAGTAGGCCGAGCCCACATTGTCCTCCGGACGAAAGTCGGGAAGAGCCCGCCGGAAGTCTTCCATAAGATGCTGGTCTTGGTTCGCTATCGCAATGCCGGCTGGACTACGTTCCCACACTCCCATCAACCACACTGCATCGAAGCGATACGCGGCGATCGCGTCCCACTCGAACGCGGGGATCCCGAAGAGAGTCAGCGTTTCTCCGTATTTCTGGCTTAATTCGAAAAGCCAGACCCAGGTATTGATCTCATACAAGGTTGGGTATCGATGCCACGAGGGTCGCTGTGACAGAACACCGGTCATCTTCGTATAGTAATCACTTTGACGACCGAATTTCGCCGGTTCCTGTTGTGCGCGGAGTTCGATAGCTCAGGGTCGCGTGCTGGGGACTGGGGTGGAGCACCTTCGACGGGCGCCCGATCTCGCGCATGCGTTTGTCGGCATCGATCCAGGACGGGAGGGTAGCTTCGGGCTGGATCCAATGGGCGACGGAAGCCTCATCACACCAATGGAGAAGCCGTGGCATGGCTTTCTTGTGCGCCCCGGTCGTCATGAATTGGCGCATGTTCTCCTGCGTGTCCCAGGCAGTCATGGTCCAAAAGGTCCAGCTTCGGTCAGCCAGCAACCCCCCTCTTTGGAATCCGGGCGCCTTCTTTACCTGGCGGAGGGCGCGGAAGGCATAAAGCGCGAAATGGGGGACAAAACGAATGGATCGGACTCTCAGACGGGTTAGGCTGACGAGGATCATAATCAACTCGCGACTGGGTTCTCCGGGCTGTGATCATATTATCCCGCAGCACCCGGGGTTTCAGGGCTGCTACTATCTCGATCAATGGATCTTGATCCGAAAGACATCGCAGAGAGCTATAAAAATATGCTTGAGGGTGAACTGCTGGAACTTGCCCACTCATACGATTCACTTACCGAACCGGCTCAGGCCGCCCTCAGGGCAGAGTTTGCGCGCCGGAATCTCGAGCCACCCATCATCGAAGAAGAGGAGAATCCACCAGAACGCCGCAAACTTGTCACGCTACGCCGATATCGCGACCTCTCCGAAGCTATTGTGGCGCGTACCTTACTTGAGTCCGCGGGTATTTATGTGTTTCTTCGCGATGAAAACCTTGTCCGCCTCGATTGGCAGGTTTCGAATTTTATCGGCGGCATTCGGCTGCAAGTGGAAGATAAAGATGAGGCAGCGGCGACCGAGTTATTGCATCAGTCCATTCCTGATGTAATCCCGTTCGACGATGAGGAGGACTTCCTGCAGCCTCAGTGTCCGAAGTGTGGCTCTACCGACATTACTTTTGAAGGCTCATCCCGCGGGGCTGCACTGGCTTCTGTGTCTGTTTTCGCGGTGCCGCTTCCCCTCGGCCGCGAGACCTGGTTGTGCAACGCGTGCGAAGCTCGCTGGGAGGACATGGACGATGATACGGACTAATTTTTCTTTAGCCCTCCTTGTCCTGCTTTTTCTCGCACAACAATGCGCTCCTTTAAACGCACAAGAAGCACTCCAGCAACAAATCAGGGATATTGCCAAGGACGCACAGGGCAAAGTCTCGGTGGCTTGCTCGCTACCTGGCACCGCATTGAACTGCGATGTAGACGCCCTCTCGCACCCGCCAATGCAATCCGTATTCAAGCTGCCTTTGGCGGTAGCGGTTTTGCACCAGGTGGAAGAGAGCAAATTTTCGCTGGACCAGCCGATACGGTTTCGTAAGGAAGACCTGATCCTGCCGAAGCCTTATAGTCCGCTGCAGGACGAATATCCAGCTGCGGATGTTGACGTACCGCTGAGTCGTCTCTTACAGCTGAACGTCGGGCTCAGTGACAACACGGCGGCCGATGTCTTGCTGCGCCTTGCCGGAGGTCCGAGCGCGGTTAAGGAGTACATTGCCTCCCTCCCTGTTAAGGGGTTCCATTTGGAAGATGGAGAACGCGAACTGCATCGGGATGTTCAAGCTCAATATCGGAATTGGTTTGAACCGGAGGGAGCCGTTCAGTTGCCGCGTACGATCAGTGATCACTCACCCCTGGCGACGCAGCATACCAGCTTGCTGTTGGGATGGATGCAGCCTGCGACGCCTACAGGGCGCCTGGATGGCGCTCTGCCCAAGGGAACCATTGTGGCGCACAAAAGCGGAACATCGGATGTGGATAACGGAGTCTGCCACGCGTTCAACGATATCGGGCTGGTCAGCTTGCCAGGCGGGCGAAAGCTTGCGATCGCAGTATTCATTACTGACTCGACTGCAGATGAGGCTGCGCGCAAGGCTGTCATCGCCCGCATAGGCAAGGCCGTGTACGACGCCGCTTTGAGATCGTGAGCCGAAATCTAAGCTACGTGTTGGGCGAGATAGCTCTGGATCTCTGAATACTCCTCTTCCGATAGGCGGAAGGTCGCCGCAGGAATAAATCCTTCGACCTGCTTTGCGTTGCGCCCGCCGACGATCGCCGCGGTGATTGCCGGTTGATGCAGGGTCCAGGCAATCGCCACAACACCTGCGCTCAAGCCGTGCCTGGCACCGATTTTTGCGAGAAAGTCCGCCACCGCCAGGTTCCGCGAGAGCAGAGGCTCCTGGTAGTTCTTCGCGTTACGGCGAAAGTCGTCACTCGTAAAATTGGCAACACGATCCTTAGTCATAGCGCCGGTCAATAAACCGGAATGCATCGGGGCGTAATTGATGACGCCGATGTTGTTCTCCTGGCAAAATGGCAGGATCGTTGCCTCAATCGCCCGGTTCAGCATGGAGTAGGGCGGTTGGTTCGAAGTGACCGGAGCAATTTGCAGGACGCGCTTCATCTGATCCGCGCTGAAGTTCGAGACGCCGATCCAACGAACTTTGCCTTGCCTTCGCAGGTCTGCCATCACCCCCCATGCTTCTTCGATCTCCTCGTCTGGCTTAGGCCAATGCATCTGGTAAAGGTCGATGGCCTCTACGCCGAGGCGGCGAAGACTGTCCTCTGCCTCGCGGCGAATGTGCTTCAGGCTGTTACTGACCTCGCGCTTCTCGTCCCAGACCAAGCCGCATTTTGTAAAGATCAATGGCTTTTGAGAAGTCTCTTTCAGTGCCCGGGCAACCACTTCCTCCGAATGCCCTAGGCCATACACCGCCGCCGTGTCAATCCAGTTGATACCGAGTTCCAATGCCTTGTGAATGGCCGCGATCGAATCCTGGTCGTCCTGCGGTCCCCAGGAAAACTGCCAGTCTCCACCGCCGATCGCCCACGATCCGAACCCGATCGAAGTGAGTTCCATGTCTGAGTTGCCAAGCTTCTTCTTGTTCATGGTCTGGTTTTCCAACAAGATGTTTACTCTCTCCCGGCGAAGAATGAACGCGCTGAAGTAGTTTACTCGAGGAAGAGATGGGGCTTCATTCGGCAGTTCCCTGCACCGACAGGGGGAGCCTCGTGGAGGCGACAAGTTTTGCTGTAGATAATCCTGTGCGAAGTCGCAAACCGCTTGAGAGCAGCCACCAGGGCTAAAGCCCCGAAATTTATGTACTGAGCGTTTTCGCGGGTTTGAAAACCCGCGCCCCCGGACTGAAGTCCGGGGCTACACCAACGGAGTACCCCGGGAATATCTCGAGTAGTTTCGGCCCGACTGAAGTCGTGCTCTGATACAGGGCCAGCCGCTGTAACCGCCGACGGAATCACTCTTCGCGCAAAAGATGGGCCGGATCGATATGCAACGCACGCCGCACCGGACTTGCTATCGAGAGTGATGCGGTGAGCAGCATCGTTACCACAACGGCCAACAATACGACCGGATCCTGTGCAGAGGCATGGTAGACGATCGCCGAAAGAAACTTGCCTGCCCCAATGCCGAGCATCAGGCCGGCAACCAATCCGGCCGTAACCAGTGTGATCATACGGCCAAGCGCGGTAGCTATAATCTGCCTGGCCTGCGCACCCAATGCTACACGAATGCTCAACTCGCGCAGGCGCTTTGCCACTGTGTAAGAGGCAAGACCGAACGTTCCAGTGATCGACAGCAGTAGTCCAAAGATGCCGAAAACGCTGAAGGCGACCGTGGCGGCACGCGCAGGAAAGAGCTGCAAGGCAAGCTGCTTTCTCCAGGAGCCCAAATCCTGGATTGGTACCCCGGGGTCGAGATCGTGTACCACTTTGCGAATGGTGGCAGCCATTTCGTTTGTATCCATCCGGGTTCGAACGACCAGCGCCGTGGCCGTGTTTCTTTGCTGCCCGATGGGAAAGAATGCCGCGGGGCGCGACGATTCACTGAGGCTTTCATATTTACCATCCTCGACCACTCCGATGATCTGGATCAAACGTCCCGAACCATCCTTGAAATAGCGGCCGACGGCCTGATCCGTGTGCAAGAGCTGATGTGCGAACTCCCCGTTCACAACGGCAACAGGAGGGGTCTTGGGGCCGTCGCCGAGAGCGACATCTCGACCGTCGAGGAGCCTGGTCCCCGCTGCGTTGAAATATCCCGGAGAAACATCGTAAACGGTTGCGTGAAACGCCTGGGTCGAGGGCCGGTACTCCACCGCTTGCTGCGGGTAAATACTCCATGAGGACTGGTCGAGGGCAAGCGGGAGCGAGTTGGCATAGCTGGCTGCTTCCACACCCGGTAACTGCGAAACTCTTTGCAGAAGCCGCTGTTGGAACCTTTCAGCCGCATCGTCCGTGTAGCCTGCCAACTCCAGATCAAACTTGGCAATCACTGCGTTGTCCGGTTCGAATCCCAGTTGCATGGTAAGTGCTTTCGCCAGTCCTCGCAGGGAAACGAAAGCAGCAGTGACGGTTACACAGCAGAGAGCGATCTGCATCGCCAGCAGCAAATCACGAAAGGCCCAGCGGCGGCCGGCAATGGCCTGGCTGCTTCCGCTGCGAATAGTCTCGTTGGGGTCGGTAGCGAAAATCTGTCGCAAGGGCACCAGCGAGAATATCCCTCCGGCAAGGACTGAGATGAGGAACGCGACAAGGATCAGCGACTGCCCCGGAAGTACGGCGAGCCTGATGGGAAAATTCATCGTCGGTTGCCAGGAACTGAGCGCTGTCAACAGACTCCAGGCAAGCCCGCATCCGGCAGCGCCGCCGAAGACAGCAATCAAAAACGCCTCGGCAAAAATCTGGCGAATGATACGCCAGCGGCTCGACCCGATGGCCATACGGATGGCAAGTTCGCGGGTGCGGTCCGCGGTGCGCGCGGCAAACAGGCTGCCAAGATTGGCGCAGGCGGCCAGCAGAACAATTCCCGCCAGAGCCATAATGCCGGTAAGAAATCCGCGCGCGGGAGAGCCGAACAGATCGCCGAGCAGCCCAGGCCGCGACAGCTTGAGCGACAGATGCTCTTCTTCTTTGGGATATTGGCGGGCGATCTGACCCGCAATGGAGTCGAGCTCCGCCTGGACCTGCGATGGAGTGATCCCCTCCCGGATGCGCACAATGGACCAGACATTCTGGGTGTAGCGGGACTGCAACCAGTCGAATGGTTCAAATTGCGCCTCATTCGCCATGGGAACGAAAAGATCGGGTTGCAGGAACTTCTCCGTCCCGCAAAAGTTGGCGGGAGTGACGCCGATGATCGTATAAGGATGCTTGTCGATGCGGACCGTCTTTCCAATGATGCCGGAGTCGCCGCCGAAATAACTTTGCCAGGCGGCGTAAGAGAGCACCGCAACTTGCGCGGCACCCGGATGGGCGTCGTCGGAGCGCTGCAGCAAGCGGCCAAGATGAGGCTGAATCCCGAGCACCTCAAAGTATTGCCCGCTGATCTCGTATCCCCAGACCGGTCGAGTGGTCCCCTCCGCTTCCAGGCCAAAATCCATCACTCGATCGGCAGCGACGGCGGAGAAAACAGTATTTCTTTCCTGCACATCGCGCACCTCGGGATAGGAGAGGCAAATAATCCCCTGCTGTCCTCGTTGCAGGCTCATGACCTGCTTTGCGTTGGGTACTTCGAGCGGGTGAAAGAGCAACGCCTGCAGAAGGCCAAAGGCAGCGACATTGGCTCCGATGCCGAGCGCCAGAGTGACCATCGCGGTCACAACAAAGCCCGGGGAACGGCGCATCTGACGAAAGGTGAATCGCAGGTCCTGGAGAAGATTGAGCATGTCAGCCTCACGGGAAGGAAATATGCCGGTATATTGCGGGCAATTTGAGCTCCAAATCGGCAGACAGGTAAACGCGTTCCGAACAAGGAAATCGGGGACCTATCACGTGTTATCGATTACGCGGGTGTTCGCTTTCCAATGACTCCGTCCAATTTTGGACAGGAACCTCCATCGATGAGAGCACAAAATCGACCGCCCGGGCAGGATCAGGCAAAGAATAAGCAGGATTGGGAAAGCCAACGGGCGACCCTCCCCGTAACGTTGTAAAAGAAGAGCCATGTGAGGGGAAGCAATGCAGAAGCGCAAGTTGGGAAAGAGCAATCTGGAAGTATCCGCTCTTGGGTTCGGCTGCATGGGAATGAGCTGGTCCTACGGGCCGCCCAAAGACAAGCAGGAGATGATCTCTGTGTTGCGGGCAGCAGTGGAGAGAGGCGTCACCTTCTTTGATACCGCCGAGGTGTACGGTCCGTTCCTGAATGAGGAACTGGCCGGCGAAGCCCTGGCGCCGTTCCGCGGCCGGGTGGCGATCGCGACCAAGTTCGGATGGGAACCCAACCCCAACGACGGGGGCAAGTGGAATGCCCTCAATAGCCGGCCCGAACACATCAAACAGGTCGCGGACGCATCGCTCAGCAGGCTCAAGGTCGATGCGATCGATCTGTTCTACCAACATCGTGTGGATTTAAACGTGCCCATTGAAGACGTCGCGGGAGCAGTGAAAGAACTGATCCAGCAAGGCAAGGTGAAGCACTTCGGCCTTTCAGAAGCAGGCGAGCAGACCATCCGCCGCGCCCATGCTGTTCAGCCGGTGACCGCACTGCAGAGCGAATACTCACTCTGGTGGAGGGAACCTGAAGAGACGGTGATGCCCGCGCTGGAAGAGCTCGGGATCGGATTCGTTCCCTTCAGCCCACTGGGCAAAGGCTTTCTGACGGGTAAGATTGACGCAGACACGAAGTTCGATAGTACGGATTTCCGCAACACCGTTCCCCGCTTTAACGCAGAGAATCGTAAAGTGAACCAGGCCCTGGTTGATCTGCTTGGCAGATTTGCGCAGCAGAAGAAGGCGACTCCGGCACAGATTGCGCTCGCCTGGCTGCTGGCGAAGAAGCCGTGGATTGTCCCCATCCCAGGCACTACGAAGCTGGACCGGCTTGAAGAAAATCTCGGAGCAGCAGACATTCTCCTCACGGATGAAGACATGCAGGCCCTGGAGAGCGCTTCCTCAGAGATCAAACTGCAAGGGGCCCGGTATCCGGACTTTCATCAACAACTGGTGGGCAGATGAAGCTTCTACATTATGGGACGTTGGTTGTTGCTGTTGCGCTCGCTGTACTATCGCATGCGCAATCCACAGACAAGAAAGACGCAGGCACTGGTTCTGCCAGGGAGACATTGATTGGAGCGTGGCGCCTGGCGTGGATGGAAGAGCCAGGCGCTGATGGCAAACTTCGTCACATCACAGATCGCAAGGGCATGCTGATCTACACCCGGGATGGCCACATGTCCGTTCAGGTCATGTATCCCAAATCGGAAGCTGCTCAATCGAACGACTACGTGCAAGGTGGATACGAAGCTTCGTTCGGCAGCTACGACGTGAACGAGAAGGCGCACACGGTCACGCATCACGTAGAAGGATCACTCACGCGGCAACTTATAGGGAAGGATCTACCGCGGGTGTACCGGTTTTCCGACGGGCGCCTGACTTTGAGATCGTCCCGGCCGGAGGAACACTGGTCGGTCACGTGGGAGCATTATTGAGTACGAGGGAGTAAACAAATGGAGATCAAGAAAGTTGGTTCCCAGCCTTCGGGTAAGGGCCCGGCAGACTGGTTCACCGGCACTGTCCGGATCGATCCGCTTTTTCAGGCACCCGACCCTGCACGTGCCGTAGGCGCCAGCGTCACATTCGAGCCGGGGGCTCGGACGGCATGGCACACGCACCCACTTGGTCAGACCCTGATCGTCACCGCCGGGCTTGGATGGGCGCAGCGTGAGGGCGGCCCGATTGAGGAGATTCGGCCCGGGGATGTCGTTTGGTTCTCACCGAATGAGAAGCACTGGCACGGGGCTGCACCGGCCACGGCCGTGACGCATATCGCCATTCAGGAAAAGCTCGACGGAAAAACGGTGGACTGGATGGAACATGTAAACGACGAGCAATACCGGAAGTGATGACACCTGCGTAACAACAGCGATGTGGGCTGCAAACTTTTATGATCACGCGCGGAGTTTTCCCCTATAACACTTGCAACCCCTATCGGGAGATGCACCGTGAATCGTCGTTTGTTCCTCCAACGCACTGCCGCCTTTACCGGCTGCAGTGCCGTTGGTCTTGCGGGATGCGCTAAGAGGCCTATTACCGCCGCGGCGGCCGGTACGCCTGCGCTGCCGTTCTACGATGCGCTTGGACCCATTACTCCCATTCGCGCCGATGTGGACCGGATCTTTCGCATCACGGTCTGCCTGAGGCCGTTTCGCGCAGCGGGGCCGCGGCTGGACGCTGAGCGCCTGGGCGACAAGGTGGTGATTCACAACTACGGACACGGCGGCAGCGGCTGGTCACTCTCCTGGGGCTCGGCCGATGTGGTCGTGCGTAAGGCGCTGGATGCGGCGAACGGAAAGAAAGAGCTGGCCGTGGTTGGCTGTGGCGCGCTGGGCTTAACGGCGGCAACCACGGCGCAGCGTGCCGGCTTGAAGGTCACCATCTATGCCAAAGAGCGGCCGCCCTATGTGCGCTCTTCGAGAGCCACAGGCGCATGGACGCCGGACTCGCGCATCGCATTGACTTCAGCGGCTTCGCCGAATTTTGCTGCCGAGTGGGAATCGATGGCGCGCACTTCCTTTGCCATGTATCAGAGCTACTTGGGTATGCCGGGAACTCCAATTGAGTGGGCAGACCGCTACGAACTGTTCGATGAGGATCGAGTCGAACGTAGATCACGCATGCAGCCGAGCAATACGCACGACTTCGCACACTACGAAGACCGCATCGCTGATCTGACGCCGGAGACGCAGGATATTCCAGAAGGCGCGCATCCGTTTCCCACCAAGTACGTTAAACGCGACACAACACTGACATTCAACATTGCCGACTACTCCCGTCAGTTGATGAACGATTTTATGATCGCGGGCGGAACCATCGAGACCCGCGAATTTCAATCGCCGCAGGATATGGCGTCGCTGATCCAGCCGGTGATAATCAATTGCACTGGATACGGAGCGCGGCAATTGTGGTCTGACGAGAGCATCGTTCCGGTTCGAGGCCAGATCGCGTGGCTCATCCCGCAGGAGGGCGTTCACTACGGGCTGTACTACAAGGGCGTCAACGTTCTTGGACGCCGCGATGGCATCGTGGTGCAGCCGAATCTCGGCGGCGAAGACGAGGGCTGGAACGATACCAATGAGCAGCCGGACAAAGCAGCGGCGGTAGCGGGTGTCGAGGTTCTGCAAGAGCTTTACAGTCGCATGCAGAAAATGCCGAAGAGGCGCGCTTGATTTTCGTAAAGATCAATCCCTGCACCAGCCTTCCCCCGGCCTGGTGAGCAAGCAATTCTTTTTGTCTGACAGCCATTTCATTCCTGTAGCAGCGCCATCGCCTGCGGAGAGAAATTCCTGCTTGCCGTCCCGCGTAAAGGCTATGCGCGAACCATCCGCAGACCCTGGAAAGGTCTTGGAACCATCCAGATCTCGAATTTCCAAAACGTATGCGCCGGAATTCTTCGAGATTTGAAGATAGGTCCCCTCGGGGCCATTCCAGTGTCCCAACCACTGGTCCGTGGAATTAGCAGTAGATGGGGAGGGTGCGGTGATTTGATTGCGACAGCCCAGGGCGACGGCAAGCAGAACAAGACTTCCTATCGCTGATCGTGGCTTCACGAGAATCCCTCCGTCAGGGGGTCGATGACGAAGAAGGGGTTGGTTTCGCTACTTCTTTGATGGTCTGAACTTCGATATAAGGCTGCGTTCCAGTTTCCACACCGTGCCGGTAAACCACTTTGCCAGAGATCTTAACGACTTTATTCGCAAAGTCGTCGAGCTGTTTTGGCTTGCGAGTGTCACTCACTTCGATAGAGCTGATTGGTTTACCGTCAATCACGGTTTCAGAACTGACTTGCAAAGTCCAACCAGTCGTTTCTGCCCCGATAGCCATGGCACGGCTGAGGGTACCGGTAACCGTTATTTTTTGTGGCGGAGTGGCTTCATCAGCATGTAAACAGATGCAGAACAGGAACAGGATCAGGGTGGTGCTTGCACGCGCGATTCTCGATCGCATATCTCCTCCAGGTCACAAAGACGATTCTATCGTTTTGCGGATGATTGGTGACCTGGAGGATTCGCTTGCCGCCACCCCGCGGCGTAAACCTCACGCGAAGGACTCTCCTACCATCTCTTCACTCTTCTGCCAGAGCGCCTGGGCAGTCGCTGGATCGAGTGCGTACCCGCGGACTCCTTCACTGACGGGGCTGATGGCCACGTTATCCGCCACGACGTTTCCCACGTGGCAATTCTCGCAATAACGGCCACCGATCTCGTCCGCCGGAGCAACTACACCGGCCCACACCGATGTTGCGGCTCCCTGCGGGATGGTCTTCCATTGGAAAGGTCCTTTGCCCTGTGCGGCCTCCTGCTTATTAATCTGATCGACCATTGCCTCTAGCTGTTCATGGCCCATGTGGCGGCCCAGTTCGGTCTGTATGCCTCCGGGATGTACGGCCGCGGCACGGACTCCCCGCGCCCGGTGGCGCTGGTCGAAAGCGACGGCAAACAGGATGTTCGCTGTCTTCGATCGGCCGTACCCAATAAATGGTTCGTAGGGAGTGTGCTCGAAATTCGGATCCTGCAGGTCGACGTTGGCGAAGCGGTGGCCCGAAGAAGCCAGGTTGATCAGCCGTGACCCACCTCTCATGAGTGGCGCAATCCGATTGATAAGGACAAAATGACCCAGGTGGTTGGTTCCGAATTGTGTCTCGAAGCCGTCCACGGTATGCCCTAGGGGAGTGGCCATCACTCCTGCGTTGGCGATGACCAGATCGAATGGTTCACCCTTCGCAATTAACTCGGTTGCGCACGCGCGCACGCTTTTGAGGCTGGCAAGATCGAGGGCTACGAGCTCGAAGCTTCCGCCATGGGCGGCCGCGTCCCGTCGCACCTGCGCGGTCGCCGCTTCTGCCTTGGTCACATCCCGAGCCGCCCCAACAACGTGGGCGCCATGCGCGGCGAGAGAGCGCGCTGTTTCCACGCCCAGCCCGGCCGAAACGCCGGTAACGAGAATCCTTTTCCCTTGCAAATTAACCCCGGAGAGAACATCTTCCGTGGTCGAGGTTGCGCCAAATTTGTTTGCCATCATCGTGCTCCTGGGGACTGTTGATTGACTTGCAGCCGCGGCTGCGACTAAAACGGAGACAGTCTCCGATAAACCAATCATAACCGGAGACTATCTCCGGTTGCAAACGTGCCCCTTATGGCTAAGAAGCTCGCAAAGCCTGCTCCCCGAAAGCCGCGCGCAGACGCGCAACGCAATCGCGAGCGCATCCTGAAGGTAGCAAAGAATGCTTTCACCCGGTCAGGCGCGAATATCAGCCTGGATGATGTGGCCAGGCAGGCGGGCATCGGCGCCGGCACCCTGTACCGCCACTTCCCTACCCGCGATGCCCTGCTCGAAGCGGTGTATCGCAGCGAGGTGGAAAAGCTGGCGGCGGCAGAGCGGGAGTTTGCTGAGCGAATGCCTCCGGTTGAGGCATTGCGGGCGTGGATGTTGCTGTTCGTCGATTACATCGCAGCCAAGCAGATCATCGCACCGGCGCTCAATACGATGGTCGGAGGGCCATCGAAGTTGTTCGACGCAACGGGCGTTCTGGTCAAAGGAGCTATCAGCGCGCTGGTGGAGCGAGCCGTGGCCAGCGGGGATATCCGTCCGGATCTTGATCCGCTCGACCTGCTGAGAGCTCTGGTCGGCGTCTCCAACGTTGCGTCGGGGCCCGATTGGGCTCAAAGCGCGAAGAGGCTGGTGGAGATCCTCATCCTCGGTTCACGGCCATCCTCTTAGGCCATTCGGCGAGTCCGGGCAGTTCAGGATTCGGAAGGGAGCCCAATTCGTTGGATGAGAGAGCGGTAGCGCGGGTCGGCGTGGAGGAAGTCAAACTCCCGCATTGGAGAAAGACCGGGTCTGGGATGTGCTTGCGGAAACTTTGCTCAAGGAGGGAGAAGGTCTGCTCCCGATTCCCGAGTTGGGCATAAAGGATCGCTTGATCGAGTGGCGAAACAAACTGGCTTTTGGATTTCATTTGAAGTTGATGCAGCTGCCAGGAGACGAGTCCCCTGTACCCGCCCTGCTGATACGCTCGTTTGATGTCTGGGGCCGATTTGCTATTGTTACTGAGCAAAAGTGACTTCTCAAGGAACTGAGCTGCCTCTTTATCCATTTTCTTGGCGTAGTAAATCCTGGCGACCATGAAGGTCAGATAATCGATATCCGGAGTCGCGTCGACTCGTGGGAGTGCGTCCTGGAGGGGTGCGCGTTAAGGGTGACTGTGATGATGGTCACGAGTAGGACGGCCAGGACCGTAAGGCCGATCCTGGTCCGGTAGCGAGGATTCCGGGTGGGCAGAGCTGTGCGGCCGGAAAGCACCTCGGCCGAAATCGTTCCTTCTGTTTGGACTGGATCCACAGACGCAGCCTGGACTGAAGTACCCCCTGCTAGAACCGCTTCGGATACGGGTTGCTGCACAGCGGTGATGGGTGCGATGAAGCGGTAGCCCATGCCGACGACGGTCTGGATAAATTGAAGATCGTGGGGATCGTCGCGGAGCACGTAGCGGAGCTTACGGATGGCGGTATTGATGCCGTGTTCGGTATCGACGAAGACTTCGCTCGCCCAGAGCCGATCGGCAATTTCGCTGCGAGTGACTAGCTGGCCTTCCC
This sequence comes from uncultured Acidobacteriaceae bacterium, assembly GCA_963826875.1. Taxonomy (GTDB): domain Bacteria; phylum Acidobacteriota; class Terriglobia; order Terriglobales; family Acidobacteriaceae; genus PALSA-350. The sequence continues at coordinate 604,116 of CAWGYP010000021.1, forward strand.
GCGAGGCGAGCAGGATGAGCAGTTCCATCGGCTTGCGCTCGACACGCAGGAACTGGCCGTTACGGAGGAGTTGGAACGCTCCGCAGTCGAGGCAGAATTCACCGAACCGATAGACCAGGCCGCTCAGGGACCCCTCCTGCGCGGGGGAAGTATGACTCAGTGTCGCAGGAAAAGGTCAGATTTAAAAGGGTTTGGCGGTTCACCAAAACTTTACCTCCGGCTTCACCCCCTCTTCATTGCGTAGGCGCGAATCGCGGTTAGTTTCGTGGGCAGCCGGCAATACCGGTCAAGGAGGAACAGAACATGAGAACAAGTATTCGGAGGTTGGTACCGGCTCTAGGAACGCTGGTATTTGCGTGGGCGATGATGCCGAGCGCCCTGGCGCAGTGCGGAATGCCGACAAAGCTCGCGAAACCGGCGGCGTGGGATCCACAAATGGGTGGTGCGCACGTCATGCAGACCGGCTATGAAGAAGAAGGTCCGTCGATCGTGGGAATGTGGCACGTAATCTTCACCGCCAAAACCAGCAACGGGAACGCCATTCCCGCCACGGTGATCGACGATGCCCTGGCCGTGTGGCATCCGGACAAAACGGAAATCATGAATTCCATGCGGCCACCGCAGGATGGAAACTTCTGCCTGGGTGTCTGGGAACAGACGGGCAAATCGAAATACTACCTGAATCACCTTCCCTGGTTCGCCAACCAGTTCCCCAATGACACGAACAATGGGATCGGAGCTCCGGTTGGCCCAACGCACATCACCGAGACCATAACCTTGTCCTCGGATTGTAATCACTTTACCGGCACCTTCACGCTCGATGCCTACGATGGGACGGGAAAGATCACCCAGTCGTTTACCGGCGCCCTCACGGGGACACGGATCACGACGAGTACGACGGTTCCCGAGCTGCTCTGAGTGGAAGCTGATTTGGACGAAATGAGTGGGTGGCCCTGGTCTCGCTTTTGAGACCTGGGTTTCTCCTCGCAGATTGGTCTAGCCGAAGCACCCACTCATTTTCACTCACGCGAATTAACGGAAGGGCAGCGCACGGAAGTGCGCGTACGCCTCCTCCCAGCGATCCGATCGATGGGGAGTAAAGGTTGCACATTCGACCGACTCGGCGATAGCGGTGCGGCCTGAGGGCACGTTCGACAGGTGACCGGTCGCCACAGCTTGCAGCATTACGTTGCCAAAAGTTGACGCCTCGACCGGGCCACTCACGACCGGGCAACCGCAGGCGTCGGCCGTCATCTGGCATAGCAAAGTATTCAAGCCACCACCACCGACAACCCGGATCGTAGACAAAGGGCGATGGGTCAGACCCCGCAGAGACTCAAACACCGAACGGTATTTCAAGCTCAGACTCTCGAATGCACCCCGAACGATGGCGCCAACGGTTTGCGGCACCTGCTGCCCAGTGGCAACGCAGTAGTCGTGAATTGCTCGGGGCATGTCGCATTCGGTGCTGAACTGGGGTGCATCGGGATCGATGAAGTAGTGGAAAGGCGTGGCATCGCCGGCAGCGGACATCATCTCACTCCAGGTGTAGTTGTGGCCTTCATGAATCCACTGCCGCAGGCATTCCTGCACAATCCACAAACCGGTGATGTTTTTCACCAGCAAAACCGAACCGTCGACACCCCCTTCGTTGGTGAATCCAAGGCGCAACGCCTCCGCGGAAGTGTTTGCCTCAGAGGTCTCAACCCCCATCAGGCTCCAGGTGCCGCTTGCCAGGAACACGCTGTTCTCAGTCATGTTGGGGATGGCAGCTACGGCGCTCGCCGTATCGTGCGAACCGACAGCAATCGCAGGAAACGAGTGCAGCAGGCCGCACTCCTCGATAACGGCGGAACGCACGGGCGACAGCAGAGTGCCAGGCGGGGTGACCGGGGGCAGGATACCGATCGGAATTTCGAGTGTGCGCAGCAGTGTGCGTGCCCAGTCCTTCTGCTGCAGGGAGTACATCTGCGTCGTGGTTGCCTCGGACCACTCCACGGTCTTTTCGCCGCACAGGAAGTAAGTACACAAATCGGGAATCATTAGCATCGTTTCCGCCGTGGCGAGCGCCGGATCTTGCGCACGGACCATCGAGTAAAGCTGAAAAAGCGTATTGATAGCCATGGTCTGGACTCCGGTTTCGGCAAACCACTTATCTTCCGGAATCGCCTTATACACGATGGGCGGGATGCCGGCCGTCCTGGGATCGCGATAATGGTGGGGGTTGCCGATCAGGCGCCCTTCGCGGTCCAGGAGGCCGAAATCTACGCCCCATGCGTCAATGCCGATGCCGTTCGGCGGCTCCGGATAGCGAGAACGATATTTTGTGAGTCCGATCCGGATTTGTGACCAGATGCCGAGGATATCCCAGTAAAGGCCGCCGCCTGCATGCACGCCACTGTTCGCGAAGCGATGCAATTCGTGCACGGCAAATGCCCGGCCGTCCCACGCACCGAGCATGATCCGTCCGCTGGAGGCCCCGAGGTCGGCAGCAACGAACTTGGCCGTTTGCGTCATCAGTACTTCTCGAGAAACGCAACCACCTGTTCTGTAAGAAGGCCGACTAGTTTCTCCACCTCGGTGGAGTCAGGACCGGCGCTCCGGGGGGACCGCTCGATCTCGTCATCGATGACCCCTTCCGCTGGCGGTGTTGCCGGAAACCGGGTATCAGGCAGGCTCAGCCCAATCCTTCGCTTGAGCGCGAGGAGGTCGATTATTTTTTCAGGAGGGATTTCAGGTAGCCGCGGGCGGAGTTGCGATGCAACCATAACGGTTTTGCAATAGGTCTCGATGACTTCGACATACCATTCCGCGTGCGTAACTGTATCTCCCCAACAGACCAACCCATGGTTTTGAAGCAGGATGGTGTTGTGGTTTTTGGCCACCGGAACAATGGTGCGCGCAAACTCAGGCGTGCCTGGCGTCTCGTAGGGCGTGATCACCACCGGCCCCACAAAGACCTCCTGTTCCGGCACCAGGTTTGGCTGCGGCACCACGCCGGCGATCGCATGGGCCGTGGAATATGGCGGGTGGCAATGAACGACCGCCCTGGCTTGAGACACGGTTTTATAGATCTCCAGGTGCAACAAAAGCTCACTCGTATGGGGACGGTCGCCGCAGAGGCGGCGATTTTCAAGGTCAACCAGCGAGAGGTCATCGACGTGCAGGTCACCCTTGCTCAGTAGGGTGGGTGTACAGACCACATAGTTCTTTGAGATACGTGCGGAGATGTTTCCTCCATTCCCATCGACATACTGGCGCTGCCACAATTTGTGGCCTGTGCGCACGATTTCTTCTTTGATCAATTGAGTTGCGGGGGAATGAAAGATCTCGAGTGGATCGACGCCGGACGAAGAAGAGCGCACACCCTGCTCAACACACTGCAGAACGGCGTGCGAGACGATCGACTTGACCATGGCCCGGGTCGCCTGGGGAGTAGGTTCAAAGTTCATATGAAAGGTTTAGCACACCCTTGCACCGCCTTGTGATTGTGCAGAGGCTCAGGCATTAGTTTGCTGCGAACTCGTAGTCGCCCGACCCGACCTCAAAAACCATTGCTCCTTCTCGACTTCCCAGGGACTTCACACCCTCGGCCGTCGCTACCGGCTTTCCGCCCTCGGTGACATTTGAAGCGTTTTGCGCAGGAAGATAAATGGTGGCCGTCGTATTGACCGGCACGCTAACCTTCAATCGAAAGCTCCCATTTTCCTTGCGCCATGAACTTCCAATCAGGCCGTAGGGAGAATTGTATTCAGCACGGACCCAGGTCAGGTCACCCAAGGCATAGGGACGAATCACAATGCGCTTAAACCCGGGGCCTTGCGGATCAGTGTTGATGCCGCCCAGATATTTGTGAAACCACGCGCTGACGGATCCCATCATCGGATGATTGTGCGAATTCATGCCGCCCCCGGTGAGCGGCTCCCAGCGCTCCCATAAGGTGGTGGCACCGTTGGCGAGCATGTAGCCCCAACTAGGATAAGTCTCCTGGGTCGCGATCTTGAATGCCAGATCGCCGTATCCGTATTGAGTGAGCACTTCCAGCACATATTTTGTGCAGAGGTTTCCAGTTGTAAGGTGATCCTGATTGTCATGGACGGCTTTGACGAGGTCGGCAAATACCCGTTGCACCTTGTCTTGCGGGACAACGCCTAAGAAGAGTGCAAAGGCATTCATCGACTGGTTGTTGGACCCGTACCCGCCCACAGAGTCGTTCCAGTAGTGCTGGTTAAATCCCCTTGCCACCCGATTGGCAAGAGCCTCGTACTTTGCCTGATCGTCCTTTCTGCCAAGCGCGAGCGCCATTTGAGAAACAAGCCGGGCGCAATAATAAAGGTAGCCCGTTGACATGAACTCGCGCGGCGTATCTCTCGATACAGCACCGGAACCAAAACTGTCAGGGATGGCAAAGGCCTTCGGAGGCGACCAATCTCCGTAATAGCCGTAGGTCACTATGTTGTCTTTCGTCTTGCTGGATAGAAAATCTGTCCACGCCTTAAAGCCATCAAACTCTTCGGCCATGGTATGCGTGTCGCCATAGTGCTGGTAGAGAAACCAACCCAGCAATAGATAACTGGCAGATACCGGATCGGCTGGGCGGCTTCCCCATCTAAACGGGGCTGTGTCTGTGATAGCACCGTCTGCACCCTGCTCGTCGCGAATGTCGTGAAGGAACTTGGGATAAAAACGCGACATATTGAAGTTGTAGACCGCCTCTTCTGAACGGACGGTGAGATCGTTCATCCATCCCATCCGCTCATCTCGCTGTGGGCAGTCTGTGGGGATGCTGTGGAGATTGCTGGCCTCTGTCCACCACACCATTTTCTGAATTTTGTTGATCAAATCGTTGCTGGTCTCGATGGTCCCGCTGGGATCTACTGAAGACCGAACGACTTTGGCCGTCAGATCCTTGAGGGTCGGTTTACCAGGGAAGCCCTCCAGTTGAACATAACGAAAGCCATGATAGGTAAAGCGCGGCTCCCAGGATTCGGCGCCGCCGCCCTTGAGGATGTACACATCGGTGGCAGCGGCAGTGCGCAGGTTCCTTTGGTCGACGGTTCCATCTTGTGCCAGGCTCTCCGCGAACCTCAGTATGACTCGCGCGCCGCGCTCGCCACTCACATTCAGCTGGGTCCACCCGGCCATGTTTTGGCCAATGTCATAGACGTAGATGCCCGGTTTAGGCTGGCTCACCGTCTTTGGCTCGATTGCAGCAACGATCTTGATGGGGTCTATGGTTTGAGAGACCAGCTTCCCACCCGGAGCGGGCACCGATTGAGGCGTCGTCCACTGGTCCGCTGAATCGACTTCAGCATTGGCCTCTGCCGTCCTCCCGGACGGGGTGTCCCAACCGGCTTTTTCAAGACGGGCATCGTAGGTTTCGCCGTCGTAGACGCCGTTTGCCAGAATCGGACCATTGGTGACACTCCATGGCCCGTTGGGATGCTCAGCAGATGCTGAGTGCGTGTAGATGATGTCCTGGGACCCATCCACATAGGTCACTTCACACTGCAAGAGAACTTTTGGCAGGCCATACCACCCGTTGCCAACAATCACTCCGACGGTGTTTTGGCCCGGCTGAAGCTGGCTCGCGACATCGTAGGTCGCATAGAGAACGCGTTTTGAATAGTCCGTAAAGCCTGGATCGAGTACATGGTCGCCAACCTTTTGACCATTGAGTCTCAATTCGTAGTAGCCAAGCCCGCTGACGTAGATGCGAGCGCGCTGAACGGTTTTGCGGATGGTCACATCGGATCGAAAATACAAGGCACGCCCAAGCCAGCCGCCGGTATGTCCGATCCATTCGCCCTTCCAATCATCGGGGGACAGAAGCGCCATCTCCCAGTAGGCGATATCACTGTAGGGGCCGGCTACGCCATCCTTGTCCCAGGCGCGAACCTTCCAATAGTATCGACGGCGCGAGGTGAGAGCCGGCCCCTGGAACAACACCTGGTTCGATTGGTCAGAGGCAACTTTGCCGGAATTCCAGATATCGGCCTGGTCGTTGCGAAGCTTGTTTTCGTCGCTTGCGACAAGAATCTGATACGCGGTTTGCTTCTGTCCCCGTTGGCTCGACCTTAGGAGCCAACTGAGGTGTGGCTTCAGTGCGTCGACCCCGAGGGGATTGATGGCGGATTCGCACCGTGTGCCGGAAACACTGATTTCAGCGTGAGAAGTCAGGACCCAAACAGCCGCAAGTTGCATGACCAGGAACAGAAGACGGACGGGATGTTTCATCACTTCAATTTTTCCTTCGCGAGAAAGGCTGGATATTCGTTGTCGCGTCTACCGGTTGCTATTTCTTAGCGACAGCGTTGCGGGCTTTTGGAACGCTCGCCTTTGGAATGCTCTTCGGCAGGCTTGCCGGAGCGATGATGGAGCGCAGGAATCTAGAGGTCGCAATCGCGTCTTGCTCCTGCAGCAGATTGTCGATCCGTCCGCGGTTCTCCTCCAGGATGGCTTGAAATTGACGCAACCACTGTATGCTCTCCGCAATCGCGCCGGCAGCGTCTTCGCGGTATGGATATTGATCCATCGACAGCCAGCCGGAATAGGCACACCGATCCAGCCAATAGAGGGTCTCAAGATAGCAGACACTGTGCACAGTTCCAACAATCATGTCGTCGTCTGTGGTTGTGTGATTGTCATTGAAATGCATGTGGAAGAGGCGATCCCCGGAACGTTTAGCCAGCACAATCGACTCTCCCACTACCTCGCCGGCGACGAAGGCGTGGCCGGTATCGATGGTCACGCCGACATTGGGAGCACCGGTTTCAATGGCGAGTAGAAGTGTGTCTGCCATGCGCGCCAAATAGCAGTGGGTGCGCGGTTCCTTGGGTTTGTACTCAAGAGAAAACCTGAGGTCAGGGTAGAGGTCGGCAAGCTCCACCACGGATTCGCACAACCATGCCCGTTCATTTTCGTAATCGGCGCTCAAGAGATAATCGTAACCATCCTGCCCTGGCCACAGATTGATAAGTTCGCATCCGAGCTCAGCGCCCGCTTCGCACATGGCTCGCACGTGATCGACGGCACGCCCCCGAATCGCAGCATCGGAACTCGAGAAGCTACCCTTGGAGAAGAGTTTGTCCCCGAAAAGATCGGGGATAATCGAGACACACTCCATGCCGAGGTCTTCAAAGGCATGACGCATGTCCTTGACATTATCGGGGCGGATATCCCAGTTGCCGACGAGCTCGATGCCGGTGACATGCGGGATCCGTGCCGCGGCTTTCAGCATTTCCACACCGGGCGGGTTGTCTTTGTACCCATTGCAAAAACGGTCCCTGGTATTCCCCAGGTTTCCCAGGATGACCGCGTATTTGCTTTTCATCAATCGATTCCACCTTTGCTATTAGGTTGACAGCGGGGTAATCAAGATTTCAGGCGAATCGGTTCTGATTTCAGAAGTAGAGTTTCCCGCCTATTTGGACGATACGTCCCGGATTCGCAGCCAGAATTTTTCCGTATTGGGTTGCGTTTGAACTATCGCCGGCTTCGGCATCGAGCTGGTATTCGGCGTGGTTCAGAGAATTAAAGGCTTCCCCACGAAGCTCAAATCGCATGTGTTCTGTGAACGCGAACGTTTTGAATATTGAGAAATCCAGGTTATTCCAGTTGGGAGCACGGAGAATATTTCTTCCAGTCGTCCCAAATACGTAGTTGGGCGCGGCAACGAATGCCGAAGTGTCGAACCAATTGCTGATTGTTTTATGAAATCCGCCGGGGTACGGATTTCCCACCTGGTCCATTCGATTTGGCGCTCCGTTGGTTTGCAGAACACCCAGTGCGTCCGGGGCGGTTACAGAAAACGGTAATCCACTTTGCCAGTTGAAAATGCCGTTCAGCTGCCAGCCGCCAACCGCGAGATCGGCTGCCTTATTGACGCCGCCAAGAAAGCGCTTCCCGCGGCCAAAAGGCAGTTGGTAAATCGAGCTGACAACAAATCGATGGGGCGTATTGAAATCTGACCGCCCATAATCCGCTGCGGGATTATGGTTGTTCAGAAAGCCCTGCCAACCGTTACCGGTCGCACCGACCGCTGCGGCTGCCGACTTGTCATCCAGGCTGTTCGAATAGGTATAGAAGGTGGTGATGGCCAGGTCACGTGACCGATGCTCGACCTTTACAGTTCCCGCGTTGTAGTTGGAGTAGCCCTCAAACTGCTCCTCAATATACAGATTGAAGTTGGGAAATGGTTCGCGGTCCGCGACCGGGCAACCGGGCGCGTTTGCATCTGCCTGGCAAGCAGCGGGATTGGTTGGGGCATAGGCCTGGGCAATGTTGTTTCGGGAAAGAAGACGTTGCCCTTTATTGCCAATATAGTTGACTTCGATGGTTGTCTCATGGGCCAGCTGACGTTCAACCGAGAGAGAGTACTGTTGCACATAGGGGTTGTGCCATGTCGGAGGAATCAAGTTGTACGTACCAAGGGGACTGGTGGGACCGAACGTGCAGGTCGGACTTGCCACCGGCCACAGGGTATCGGAGGTGATCAAACCCGTCTGCCCTGTGGATTGGGACAAATTGACCTGGTTCGAAAAGGGGCACAAATTCTGTGAGTTGTCGAACTCGCGGCCTTCGTAGTTGTCAAAAAAGATCCCGTAGCCGCCCCGAACAACCATTGGATTGCCGATGCGATAGGCGAATCCGATGCGAGGAGCAATCGGAAATTTTGGGGTGGGCGGATGCGACTCTCCGCAGTAGCGATAAACGCCGACTCCATATTTGCCTATCAGGCTCTTGTCGGCAGTGCACATTCCTCCAGCGTCGTTTTCAGGATCTCTCCAGAAGAAATAGTTGTGAGCATCGTGAGGAGTTGGCTTGTAGTCGTAGCGGACACCCAGATTGAGTGTCAGGTTGTTGCTCACTTTCCAGTCATCCTGGATGTAGGGAGCCGTGTAGGAAAAGACCAGCGAAGTGGGATTCCCCGCCGCTCCCGGGGTCGTGGTGTTAGAAAGAGGTCCGGGCACGTACGCATTGCCGCCCTTGTAGAAGTAGCCGAGAAGGAAATCAGCCACCTCACTTTGAACAGTAGGCACAGAGCCACCGGTCGCGAAGCCGCTGTAGGTGAAGAGCCCAAGGAAGTTCTGATTGTAATTTCGATTCAACTTGTAGTTGCGGTAGTCAAGTCCGGTCGTAATGGTGTGTCTGCCGTGGTTGATAGTCAATGAATCGCCAAAATCCCACTCCGGCTGCTGATTCGCCAGGTAAGCATTTACGGCTCCGCCGCCGTTCGAAAGGCCGCCGATCGACCATGCGACATTGGGGTAAGCCGCTTGCAAGCCGGTTATGTTTGAGAAGTAGTTGGTAAACCCGAGCGTTTGCTGGTCCTGTTTTGCGATGGGATAAGCCGTTCCCTCATCGAAGTGGAAGTTCATGTGGGAAAAATATGCTCGATTGATGGCGTTTGCGCCGAAGCTCTTGGTGTGCGAAATCGCCCACGAGCTGACGGCCTGATCGTATTCTGTGTTTCCGATGGGAACGGAAAGATTATTCGCCTCAGTTTGCACGTAGGTCCCGTAGGTTCCCCTACCGAAGACCGCGCCCCATCGACCGAGGTTTTGATCAATACGGTAGTCCTGCTCATTCTGATTCAAGGGAGCACTGCCGAACTGCTGGAAATTACCCGAGGGACTGGTGGAATTTGGCGCAGGGAAGAAATTCCTGGCAATTCCCAGGCTCGCTAACCGAGACCAGCGTGCCTGTGGAACGCAGGAGACGTAGTTGACTCCATTCGCTGCGCAGCCGGCGAACGGTGCACCGCTGGCCGGGTCGATAATTGGTTGGGTAAAATTTCCCGCCAGTGTATCGGGCGAAGGAACAATGAAGAAATTATCCGTGCCCGAATTGATTCGCCAGCCTTCATAGCTGGCAAACCAGAAGGTTTTGTCCCTGCCGTTGTACAGGTGCGGAATGTATACCGGGCCGCCCGCGGCGTAGCCGAATTGGTTCTGGCGTAGCGGCGGTAGCGAGGTTTGAAACGGACCCTTCGCATCGAAGGCGTCGTTCCGGTCGAACTCGTACAGCGTACCGTGCAGGTTGTTCGTGCCACCCCTGGTCACCAGGTTCACCTGGCTGGCGCTGAATCCGTACTGTGCGCCGTAGGTGGATGATTGGACGGCAAACTCCTGAATCGCGTCGACGGAGAGAATCACAGCAGCCTGCGCCTCGGAGGCATCGATATTCGGCATTCCATCAAGCGTGTAGCTGTTTGAGGTCGCCCGCTGACCATTGATGCTGATACCTGATTCGGCACCCTGACGGAACGCTGAAGCCTCGGTCGTAGCCGTGACTTGTCCCGGGGTCAGGCGCAGCAAGTCAAGAAAATTGCGCCCATTCAGTGGCAGATCATTCACCTGCCGCCGGGAGATCTGCTGAGATACGGCGGAAGAGTCCGTATCCATGGAAACTTGATTCGCAGACACTTCCACGCTCTGGGCAACCGAGCCTGGCAACAGTTGCACGTTCACACGTACCTGTTGTGCAACAGCCAAAGGGACGTTATCCGTCACGGACTTTTGAAAACCTGCCGACTCGACGACAATCCGGTATGTGCCCGACGTGAGGTAGGGAGCGGTGAAATCGCCCGCTGAACTTGTTTCAGCGTGAGTTGTGACGCCTGTCCCGACGTTCGTGATATCGACGCCGGCTCTCGCTATCACTGCACCTGAGTTGTCGGTGACCGTGCCAAGGATTGTTCCCGTGGAACCGCCTTGCGCCAGGAGTAGAGACGCTGGAACGCAAAGCAGTGTGGCGATGCATAACGTGCGGAACCTCATATTCAGTCCTCCTCAAATCGGGTCGAAGCCACCCGTGCAATCAAGACGATTCAGTTGCGCTCTATCCGAACAGTCTTTGATCTATTTCGTTAACAATGAGCACTCAACGATCGTGCAGAGCTTCAACCGAGGCTCAGAGCTTGTCAACGAACATCAGCAGGAATTTCAGTATTTCGTATTGTGAAATGCTGAACACGACCGCGGCTCGCGGCGGGGCCCTTGATGTTGACGTGCGTTATTCCACAACTTTGATCATGTTCGGCATGCGGCAGCGGAGGATCACCGGACCTTGCAGGTGAGCAGTATTTCGTAATGTGAAATGGCAATAAAGCTACAACCTCCAGACTATGAGTGGGTGGCCCATCGATTGGCGTGACGAGGGATCGTTGCCAAAAAGGGGATCCTCCATTAGAGTTGACACCTCGTGGTGAGCCGCGATTTTTTGGATCGACACAATTGCCGATCTCTCTCCTGGTTTCAGAAAACGACCGAGCGAAACACTGGCATGCCCCTGAGGATGTGCCGCCAACAGAATGAAACGGAGAAGGCATGTCTGGAATACTTGCTGGTATCGGATGGCACATGGTTGGGGCCGCATCGGGCGCGGCATTCTATGCGCCTATCGGGAAAGTAAAGAAATGGCCCTGGGAGATCACCTGGGCGGTGGCCGGCCTCTTCTCCTGGATCATTATGCCGTTGTCCGTGAGCTTCCTGCTACTTCCTCACTTTGGAGCTTTTTATCAGTCGATCACCGGGCACGTGCTTTTAGTGGTGGCTTTGCTCGGAGCCATGTGGGGGATCGGCAATGTCAGCTACGGACTCACGATGCGGTACCTCGGCATGTCGTTGGGAATCGGCGTGGCCATGGGGGTGACGCTCATGGCGGGTACGCTGATACCGCCGTTGCTGCATGGACAGGCTGCAGCATTGTTTACCTCTCGAAGCGGTTTGTTGACCATAGCAGGGGTGTTAGTCGCCCTACTCGGCGTGGGGATCGTTTCCTACGCCGGCCATCAGAAGGAGCTACTGCTTCGCAGCGAAACCAGAGAGTTCAATTTGAAGCTGGGGATCCTTCTCGCCGGAATGTGCGGCCTGTTCTCGTCCGGGATGTCGTTTGCGATCGACGCAGCAAGACCGATGGAAACTGCGGCGCTTCACCTGGGGCTAAATCCACTGTACGCGGCGATGCCAAGTTATGTAGTCATCATGGGCGGCGGCGCATTGGTAAATTTCAGTTACTGTTTCTTCCGGCTGGCATTCAACAAGGGCTCCTCCTTGGGAAGCGATCTTTCCCAATCTCGGGGAATGCTTCTCAGAAATGGAAGCCTGGCGGCGACCGGCGGAATTATGTGGTTCCTGCAGTATTTCTTTTATGCCTGGGGTGCAGGCAATATTCCGCAACGCTTGTACTACGTCAATTGGATGCTGCACATGAGTGGTTACGTACTGTGCGGCGGCCTGGTAGGTCTGGCATTGGGTGAATGGGCCGGCGTGGGAAGCAGGCCGGTTCGACTCCTCTGGATCGGCATGCTGGTGATCATCCTCGCTGCCAACCTGGTTGGTTTGGCAATGTAGCGATGACGCGTTTGACCCGCGGGGTTATGCGCTAATCAAGCTGTCATTTGGATAATAATGGTCAACTGTCGAGGGGGTGACGAGCTTATGATCCACAAATACTGCTGCCGGTACAGGCCGTCCCGAGAGGATATCAAGGCTCACCCGGATCAAATCTTCTCCGTAACGCTCCGGAAAATAAGCTACTGACCCTACTAATCCGGTATTCGGTTGACGCAGTTCATGCCTGCCTTCAGGGGAAGCATTCTGCCCCATGACTGCGCAGCACTCGCTGCGACCCGCCTCCTCAAAAGCGCGCAGCGCGCCGAGCGCGCTCAGGTCATTGTTGGCGCCGACAAGAACCTTCCGCGCAGACGAGAATCGGAGGTGCCGGCGCACCGCGGCTAAACTAGGAGCCAACTCTCCATCTCCATCGAGGTAGGTTACGCGGCAGTTCTTGGTGCTTGGCAGCACAAGGTGAAGACCCATCAACATGCCCGTCAATCGCATCTTGGGAAGCTGGCCGGCGCGGCGCAATTCCAGAAGAATGATCTCGTCGACTTCTGATTGCCATTTCTCTTTGGCCCAGCGCCCTAAATACTTTCCTCCGATCAGGCCCGCTTCGTAGTTGTTGGCGCCGTAAAACGTTGCTCCGGGATGCGGAATATCGATCGCGATCACAGGGATCTTTGCCTCTCGATATTTGGCAGCCACGATGGGTGCGACTTCTTCGCCAATTTGATATTCGATGGCCAGGTCTACCTTTTCGCGAATGAGCAGGTCAGTATTTCGCAAAGCGGTTTTCGCGTTGTAACGGTTGTCAGTCGAAATGACCTCTATCCCCTCGGCATCGGCAGCACGCCGCAAACTCGCCGACACTTCCCGCGAAAACTGATAGTCATCTCCAAGGGAGGCATATCCAACACGATAGAGCTTGTGCCTGGAAGGGCGAACACAGCTTCGGTACAGGTTTCCGCCAACTTTTTCAACCATCCCGCATCTCTCGAGGGTGTACAGCAAACGAAAGGCTTTGGTCTTGGTCAATCCGCTCCGCGCTTCCACTTCACGCAGCGGCAAGTTTCAGTCGGGGAGCGAAACGCCGCAAGTAAACGGGACGCATAAACGACCGATTTGATGAGGTATTGATCTCGGGGATTTCCCTTCGCCGTCATGCCGCAGTACGTTACACCAAGGGAGCTATATTTCGCAATCCGAAATGTTCTTCCATTTTTGCCTGCCAAACTGGCAAGCCAAGACCGAACACATGCCACGGGAAGTGCGCAAAAAAAGGATGAGCGCCAGAAGTCCCTACCGAGCTTCTGCCCGTTCTTTGCCGCTCGGCACCGCATGCCAGATGTCGTACTGGACGCCAGCCGGTAAGTTCTTCTGAATGGCCTTGTGGATGTCATCGTCGGACATCGCAGCGGGAAAGTCGATTGTGACGTCGTGGACCGCTACTGTCGACGTCGTCTTGTCGACCTTGTAGTTCTGTAATCCATCAACAAGGTCGGCATTTGGGATGCAGGAACCGGGCGTATCCTCGTTGATGCGGGAGCACATCTGCTCATCGGTCATGGCGCCGATTTGCCGCGGCAAGGCTATCGAATCTACCTTCACAGGCTGATACATCCTGGTCAACTCCACCACCAGCGGGGTAGCAGAGACGGCTGTCGTAAGCGCGAACCCGGCAGTCGATACAACAATCAGCCCAATTTTGCCAAGCATTTGCTTCCCTTTCCGTGGCTACGATAACAAGAACACGTGTACCGGTACACGGAGAAAGCAGTGGAGAGCATCGCGGGCAAACGAGGGGATGTTACCTCCGAAGAGATTCAGTCCTGGACAACTGCGGCCAAATGCTACCACGACTGGTACTTAAACCTGGTTTGGACTGTTGCCTGAACTCTGTCGCTCCCGGTTACCAGTGTGCGTGTTAATCTCAACCCTCAGCGGCTTCTAAGGCGGTATTGAGTCTAGATTGCTCGCTCGTTCGAAAAGCATTCCCATTAAAGCCACGGGGTCTCCACAGGAAATCCGGGGGAACGCAGTGGAGGGACTTGCGATTCTTCCCCAGGTACCAGACAGGCACTTCCCACTTTGCCCGACGAACAAATAGCTAATACTGGTTTTAGAATAGTCTTTTCCGTGTACCATGATGGCTTCGGAGCTTTCCTATGCGCTGGGTGGAACAGCTGTTCGCGCGCCGTCGGCGCTACGACGAACTCTCGCAATCGATACAAGAACATCTCGAGGAGAAGATTGCCGACCTGATGGATCGCGACATGACGCGGGCTGAAGCGGAGCGGACTGCGCGCCGTGAGTTCGGCAATGCGACCCTGGTCGAACAGCGCGGCCGGGAGGTTTGGCAATGGCCCACGCTCGAATCCATTCTTGCCGATCTCCGCTTTGCACTCCGCCAGTTCCGCAAAGCTCCAGGATTCGCCATCACTACCATTCTCGTCGTTGCACTCGGCATCACCGCCAGCGTTACCATCTTCACTTTTGTCAACGCCGCCTTGCTCAAACCGTTGCCGTACCAGGCTCCGTCGCGCCTGGTTGCCGTATTCGAGCACACTGCCACCTGCCCCGAATGCGAGGTCTCCTATCCGGACTATCAGGATTGGAAGAGCGCCAACACCGTCTTCCAATCGTTCGAGATCTGGACACCCGACGCTTATCTTTGGCGTAGTTCTGCCGGGGTTGAATCTCTGCGCGTAGGTCGCGTCTCTGGCGGATTCTTTCAGACCCTCGGCGTCACCCCCGCCCTTGGCCGCCTCTTCACCGCTGCCGACGACACGCCTGCCGCAGCGCGCGCTGTGGTGCTCCCCTACGGCACCTGGCAGCGACTCTTCGGGGGACGAGCCGACATCGTCGGTCAGTCCATCACTCTCAACGACAATACCTACACCGTGATCGGCGTGCTTCCGCGCGACTTTCAGTTCGCCCCGCGTGCCGCCGAACTCTGGGTCACGATCCACGATCTCGGTGTCTGTGAGACGGACCGCGCGTGCCGCCCATTCTACGGTCTCGCCCGCCTCAAAGACGGCGTCGCCGTTTCCACTGCGCGTGCCAACACGAGCACGATCGCCTCCCAGCTACAAAAGCAGTATCCCCAGTCCAACCAGGGGCAGGGCGCACTCGTCATGCCCTTAAGCGATTCCATCACCAGCGAGATTCGGCCCATCCTCCTCATCCTGCTTACAGGCTCAGTTCTTCTGTTGTTGATCGCCTGCGTCAACATCGCCAGTCTGCTCCTGGTACGTGCGGAAAGCCGCCGCCGCGAGATGGCCGTGCGGGGCGCATTGGGTGCATCCTTTGCGCGTCTTACCCGCCAGTTGGTCATGGAAGCGGCTCTTCTTGTTGCTCTCTCTGTCTCCTTCGGCGTGGCGGCGGCCTGGGTGGCTGTCGATCTTCTCGCCGCTCTCATCCCCGAACGCGTCCTTCGAGGCATGCCGTTCTTCCAGACAATCGGCGTCGATCACCGTGTGCTTCTCTTTGCTGTCGCTGTCTCACTTGTCGCATTGGCTGTCTGTACGGCTGCGCCTATGTCGCGGCTCTCCATTATTGATTTGAGTGCCGACCTCGCCAACGGAGCACGCAGTTCCTCGGGCACGTGGAGACGCTTCGGCTCCCACCTTGTTGTGGTCGAGCTGACGCTTGCGATCGTCCTACTCGCCGCCGCCGGGCTTCTTGGCAAGAGCTTCTACCGCATTCTCCACGTCGATCTCAACTTCAATCCCGCCCACCTGGCCACGCTTGAGGTCGACGCCAGCACCGGGTACGACAATGCGGTCCGGCAGCTCGCGCTCTCGCGCGGCCTCATGGAAGCAGTTTCCGCGGTCCCCGGCGTCCAATCTGCGGGAATCGTCGACCACCTTCCCGTCAATTGCAACTGCGGCGCAGTTCCCTATCGTGTACTGGGGCGTCCGTGGAGCGGCACACAGCAGCTGGCCGGGTCCAGTACCGTAAGCGCCGGCTACATCGCAACCATCCAGGCCCGCCTGCTCAAAGGGCGGTTCTTTAGTGAAACAGACGATAGCTCACATCCGCACGTGGTCCTCATTAACCGGACCATGGCGCAGCAGTTCTTTCGTGGGGAAGCCCCAATCGGACGAACCATCGGCGACGAGAATCTGTCCCCCAGCTCGCTCCATCAGGTCATTGGAGTGGTCGACGACATCCGCGAGGGTGCACTCGACGATCCCCTTGGCCCCACTGTTTATTTTCCCGTTAATCAGAATCCGGCTAACGGTTTCTTCCTTGTCGTTCGCACCGTCCAAGACTCCTCGACAGCCCTGCCAGTACTTGTGGAGGCGATTCACAGGCTCGACCGCGGTATCGGAGTCCGCAACGAGTTCACGATGATCGAGCACATCCACGATAGCCAAGCCTCTTATCTGCACAGCTCAGCGGCATGGTTTGTGGGAGGCTTCGCCGTGTGTGCCCTCGTACTCGGAGTCATCGGTCTCTACGGAGTCATTGCCTACTCCGTCAGTCAGCGTACCCGCGAAATCGGCGTCCGCATGGCCCTCGGGGCGCAACGTTCTTCCATCGGCCGTCTCATCCTCGGTGAAGCCTCCTATCTTGTTCTCCTTGGCCTCGTCTTCGGCATCGCGGCCTCCTTTTTCATCGGACGCTTCCTCAGGAGCCTGCTCTTCGGCGTCAGCTCCTGGGATCTGTCTGTCCTCGCCGGGGTTTCCGCCACTCTCGCGGCCGCCGCTCTCATCGCGGCCTG
This sequence comes from uncultured Acidobacteriaceae bacterium, assembly GCA_963826875.1. Classification (GTDB taxonomy): domain Bacteria; phylum Acidobacteriota; class Terriglobia; order Terriglobales; family Acidobacteriaceae; genus PALSA-350. Next base: position 621,186 of record CAWGYP010000021.1, read on the forward strand.
GATTCCGGCCCGCCGTGCCGCCGCTACCAGCCCAATGGAAGCGCTGCGCAATGAATAGATATCGAAGATCTATGGTCGAGCGGATTGCCGTCGCTGTAACTTGAGGGGACGTTCTTGTTGATCGGCGGATTAAGCTGATCTAGTATTGAGCCTCTCCCTGCAGACGGCCCCAGGCAACGATTCCGGTACTATACCTACCTCTCGGGATGAGGACCGAATGGTCACGGGCAGCGCCAGTCCCAGTACCGCAACAGTAGGGCCGCCTGGGCCCCTGGATGACGCCGGTTACAACTTTTTGCCACCACGGCTAAGAGCTCAGCTCGTCGTTCTTCCCAGCTTGATGCGCAATCCGCCGGATTACTTTGCGCAGACCGCCAGGAGATATGGAGGGGTGGTCACGCTGAGCCCCAACCGCGCCTATCTGGTTACGGATCTAGACGGGATCAAGCACGTTCTGCAAGACAACCATACAAACTACATCAAAGGCCCCTGGTACCAGGTGCTGCGACCCTTGATGGGGGATGGATTATTCTCCATCGACGGCGATGATTGGAAGCGGCAGCGACGGCTGGTCCAGCCCGCGTTCCAGCGGAAGCATCACCCCAAGATGGCCGCCATTATGGTCGATTCCACGTCTCGAATGCTCCAGCGTTGGGAAGGGAATGCATCCCGAGCCGAAGCTCTGGATGGGCGGGCTGAGGTCATTCTGCTCACGCTCGAAATCCTGTTACGCAACATGTTCAGTGGGGATTTGATCGGTTCGGAGCAGGTCATACGAGATGCCATCCTCGATTGCTCCCGTCACATGGACCTGACTGGCGCGGTGAGGTTAGTCAAACTCCTGACGTGGTTTCGCTTTGCCAGGAGGCGTCGCTTTCAGCGCGCCGTCCGTACCTTGGATCAGTTCGTTCTGCGCGTTGTCGAGGAGCGAAGGCGAAATCAAATCGACAACGGTGACCTGGTGTCGCTGCTTCTCTGGGCCCGCGATGAGCAGACTGGGGAGTCAATGAGCGATGGCCAGCTCCGCGACGAACTCAAGACCATGCTGCAGGCGGGGAACGACACCGTCGCCGATGCTATTTCCTGGACGTGGTATCTCCTGGCCAAGCACCCCGAGGTACGGGAACGGCTCGAACTGGAAGTCGATGCGGTGGTGAAAGGCCGGCCGCCCGGTTTCGAAGACTTGCCCGCTCTCCATTACACCCGCCGAGTCATCATGGAGGCGATGCGGCTTTACCCGCCGGGCTGGGTATTCGCCCGCAGCGCGGTGAAGGACGACGTGATTGGCGGATACCGAATTCCTGCCGAGGCACTCGTCATCATCAGTCCGTATGTGATGCACCGGCTACCGGGCTTATGGGAAGATCCGGAGAAATTCGATCCCGATCGCTTCCTGGCGGAGAGGTCGCAAGGGCGGCCACGATTTGCCTACTTCCCTTTCAGTGCGGGGCCGCGCCAGTGTATCGGGGCCGATATCGCGATGATGGAGGCGCAAATGATCGTCGCCATGGCCGCCCAGCGGTACCGGCTGTCGGTGCCGGCAGACTTTTCCCCTGGTCTCAAAGCCCGCATCAGCCTGACCGCGGATTGTGCCATCGGACTTACGCCCATCGCTCGCCGGCCTCACCTGGTCACTCATGCTGCAAGCGGGACTGTTTAACCATGTGCGGAATTGCAGGCGAGTTCATCTTCGATCCAAAGGGACGAGTCGACGAGTCGATGATCGTGCCCATGGTTTCGGCGATCCGCCATCGTGGTCCCGATCAATGGGGGTACTATCTCGGCTGCTCGGGCTCGGTTCTGCTGATCAACACGCGGTTGTCCATTGTAGATCTCTCAAATGGCCGTCAGCCGCTCTCGAACGAGGATGGCTCCGTCTGGGTAGTCCTGAATGGCGAACTTTACGGATTCCAGGACATCGCCAACGATCTCGAGTCGAGAGGCCATCATTTTCGCACTCGTAGCGACACCGAGATTATCGTTCACCTGTACGAAGAATACGGTGAAGATTTTGTGTCTCACCTGCGTGGCGAATTCGCTATCGCCCTTTTGGACCAGAGGAATGAGGTCTTGTATCTCGTCCGTGACCGTTTCGGCATCAAGCCTCTGTTCTATTCCCGGCTGAACGACTCGCTGGTGTTCGGCTCGGAAATCAAGGCTATCCTGGGGCATGGGAAGGCGCGAGCGCGGCTGGATCACGTCAGCCTTTTCTATATGCTGCACGGGTTGCTGCTACCCGAAACGACTTGTTTCGAGAACATTCGGACGGTCGAGCCCGGATGCATGTTACGCGTCTCGCGTTCGGCGGTAACCCGAAGCCGCTACTGGGATCTACCCTTGGGCGGCGAGGTAGCACCCGCCAGCGAGGAAGAGGCAATTGAAGAGTTTCGGCGATTGTTCTACGAAGCCGTGCGTTTGCGCTTGCACGGCGACGTAGAAGTCGGGGCCTATGTCTCAGGGGGGCTGGATTCGACTTCGGTTGCGGCGACGGCGGCCGAGGTCAGCGGGCGGCCGGTCAAAGCCTTTACGGTGGAGTTTGCCGACAAAAAGCTAAACGAGGGAGAAGCAGCGGCAGAATTCGCGCAAGCCAGAGGTTTTGAGCACCACACGATCCGGATCGGCTCAGGAGACCTGGCGCCTCACTTCGAGCGGTCTTTGTGGCACAGCGAAATCGCGGTGAGCAACAGCCACGGAGCAGCCAAGATGATTCTGTCAGAGCTGGCTCGGCGCCATGTCAAGGTAGTGCTTACCGGCGAGGGTGCTGACGAAGCAGTGGCGGGCTATAACGTTTTTCAGCACATTGCCCTGCTTGAGGAAGTTCGCACCCATCCTCGAGATCGGGAGCGGCGTGCCGCGCTCGAGACCCTGCTCCGCAAGGAAAAGGCAGGGATCGCGCTCCTCAACACCGGGATATTACCGATGCGAGCGTTGCCAGAGTACGATCGCATCGTTAGCTTGTTTGGCGCCTACCCCTACGCCATGGCTCGCGCGCTGCAAACCGCGAAAAGACTTCCATTTGTCATGTCCGGCGATTTTCGCCGCGAGGTCGCAGGGATCGATCCCATTGCCGAAATGGCGGAGCGGATCGGCCTTGGCCGCATGAAGTCCCTCTCGCCGGTCGCCGCGCACCAATACTATCTGTTCAAGGCCGACCTGCCGTCCTACAACCTCAACTGTCTTGGCGACCGGGTCGAAATGGCGCACTCCATCGAGGGCCGAGTGCCATTTCTCGACCACAAGCTGGTTGAGTTTGCCTTCTCGCTCCCAGTGTCGCTGAAGCTGCGGAACGGGTCCGGCAAGTACGTCCTACGCCGCGCCATTGCCGAGAGGCTGCCCTCCGCATTGCAGGTGAAAAAACGGCCGTTCGTGGCCGCGTCGAGCGAGACGCTGGGACTCGAAAAGGGCTCAGAATTCTCCGCGCACTATTTAGACAGCCGCGCCATCCGCAACACCGGCTTGTTCAACCCTCTGGTGGTGGGAGGTATGCGCCGCAGTCTCGCCTACCTTCCGCGCGGCTCTCGGGCCTTGAGCCTGACGGAGACTGTGTTAACTGGGATCGCCTCCATCCAGGCTATCAACGAGATGTTTTGCCAGCGCTTCGAGGACTCGGCGGTGCGATACAGCCTCGCCCGAGCCGACTCCACTTTGGCCGATGGGCGGATCTGATGATTTCCGGGGAAGGATCAGATTTCAGGTTTTGATCGACTAATATAAGCTGATTCACTAATATCTCTCTGTCTGCCGATCCCATGCTGCAACGTTGGCAAGCGCCCTCTGCCAGGCGTGAGCCGTTGCATGTGTGAGGGTGGAGGATGAGATGACGAGAACGATCAGCACCGAAACTCCTCCGTCGGTGACAACAACTTCAGAGACAAACACGCCCGGCGTCAACGCCCCGCAGCGCCGCAAGCCGTTACCCGTAGCCGCCAAGGTAGGTATTGTGGCGGCGGTGGTATTGGCTGGTTACTTCATTTGGAGTAACTTCGTCGCGCCGCCAAAGATCCCTCGCAGCATGGTGGCGCTGAGCGGGCGTATCGAGGGAGACGATTCGGCGGTTGCACCCAAGACGACGGGCCGCATCCTGGAAATCCGGTTCCGGGAGGGAGACTCGGTGAAGTCCGGAGAGACGATCGCGGTGCTCGACGACCAGCAGGTTTTCGCCCGCACAGATCAGGCTCGCGCCGCGGTGACGGTGGCCGAGGCACGCTTGAAATCTTCGCGCGATCAGGTTGCAGTGCTTCAGGAGCAGCTGCAGCAGAACGACTTGCAAACGGAGCAATCGAAACTGGATGCGAGTGGCCGCGTGCGCCAGGCGGAGGCCGACGTGGCGGCTGCGGAATCGGACCTGGCGAACCAGGAAGCTGCGTTCCAGATTGCCGACTTTGATCGAACCGCTTATAACCAGCTGCGCAAGACGGACGCTGTGTCAGAACGGCAGGCCAGGCAAGCAAACGCCACGGCGGAACAGCAAGCAGCGGCGGTGTCGGCAGCAAAGCGTAAGTTGGAGTCGGCGCGGGGCGTGCTGAACATGGCCCAGGCGACGCTTTCTAATCCCGGGATTCGCGGTTTCCAGGCATCCACGGTGCGCAAGCAACTGGCACAGCAACGATCGGAGATTGCCTACGCCCAGGCGTTGACGGACCAGGCGCGGTTCCAGCTTGCCGAAGCACAGGCAACGCGCAGCGATCTGACGGTGAAGGCGCCGTTCGATGGTACGGTGATGACACGAGCGGCGGAGCCGGGCGAGGTGGTGCAAGCGGGGACGGCCATTGTGACGTTGCTGGATTTAAGCAAGGTATATCTAAGGGGTTTTATCCCCGAAGGGCAGATCGGCAAAGTCAAGGTCGGTCAGCCGGCACGTATCTACCTGGACTCCGACCCGGCAAAACCCCTCGACGCGTACGTAGAGCGAATCGATCCACAGGCCACCTTCACTCCGGAAAACACCTACTTTCGCGACGATCGGGTAAAGCAGGTGGTGGGCGTGAAACTGCGGCTGAAGACCGGCATCGGGTTCGCCAAGCCGGGAATGCCGGCCGATGGAGAGGTTCTGGTTGAAGGCACCACCTGGCCGCCCGGCCGGTTCAACCGATGAGACGCACGTGGTGACCTCAGCGCCTCCGGTGCCCTTCGAGCCTGCGATTGCGCTGGGATCCGTCGCGATCCGGATTCACGACCTGGTAAAGCGATACGATGCAGTGGATGCTGTGCGGGGCATCTGTCTGGACGTGCACGAGGGCGAAATCTTTGGCTTGATCGGGCCGGATGGAGCGGGCAAGACCTCAACCTTCCAGATCGCCGCCGGAGTTATGGAGTCGACTTCCGGCGGGGTGGCAATTTTCGGCATGCCGGCGCGCGAGGCTCGTGCGCAGACGGGCTATCTTACCCAGAATTTCAGCCTGTATCCGGATCTTACGGTCGAGGAGAACATTCGCTACATCGGAGATTTGCGGCGCGTGCCGCGAGCAGATATTGCGTCGCGCGGGCATCGCTATCTGCAGATGTTCGACATGGATCGTTTTGCTTCACGGCTGGCCGGAAAGCTGAGCGGCGGGATGAAGCAGAAGCTTGCACTCGCGTGCGCGCTGGTGCCGGAGCCGCGCGTGCTGCTGCTGGATGAGCCGACAACCGGCGTCGACCCGGTCTCACGGCGTGAGTTCTGGGACACGCTGGCGCACCTGGCCGCCGACGGGCTGACAATCTTACTGGCGACGCCGTATCTGGACGAAGCGGAACGATGCCACCGGGTCGCGCTCATGCATCAGGGTGAAATCCACGACCTCGGGACTCCGCAGGAACTGCGCGAGAAATTGGGCGCACGGCGGATGGAGCTGCGGGTGTCGAATCTTGCGGTGGCGGAAGAGATTCTTTCGCCGTTGGCGGAAAGCGGGGGCGAGATTCTCGATGTGCAGCGCTTTGGCGACCGGCTGGATCTACTCGTGCCGCATCCGGATTTGGCGCGAGCGATCGCCGAACGCAGTCTGCATAGCGCGGGGTTGGAGATTCAGGAAATCCTGTTGGATGAGCCAACGCTGGAGAACACGTTCGTGGCGCGGTTGCGGGCGCTGGGGCAGCAGGTGCACGACGAGTCTTTCCCGGCACGCCATAGCCATACGGAACATATTGGCCAGGTGGCTATTGGAGCCTCGCAACTGAGCAAACAATTCGGCTCCTTCACTGCTGTGCGGCAGTTGAGCCTCGAAGTTCACTACGGCGAGATCTATGGACTGCTGGGCGCGAATGGCGCGGGCAAGACCACGACGATCAAGATGCTTTGCGGCCTGGTCGAACCGAGCGCTGGAGCGGTTCAACTCGCTGGATGGACGAAACATCTACGGTCGGGCAAAGTACGCCAGCGCATTGGATACATGTCGCAGAAATTCTCGCTCTATGACGACCTCTCGCTCGAAGAAAACCTGGAATTCTTTGCCGGGGTGTACGGCGTGCCCCGCGAGGAACGCGACGAAAAGAAGCGGTGGGTGCTTGAGTTTTCTGGTCTGCAGGGACGCGAACAGCAGCTCACGGGCAGCCTGCCGCAGGGCTGGAAGCAGCGCGTGGCCTTCGGCGCAGCGATCATGCATGAACCCAGTGTGCTGTTTCTCGACGAGCCGACGTCGGGCGTGGATCCGCTTGCGCGCCGATCTTTCTGGAAGATGATCAACCGGCTGGCGGATGCGGGCACAGCGATCCTGGTGACCACCCACTATCTTGAAGAGGCTGAGCAATGTAACCGGCTCGGGCTGATGGTGGCCGGCGAGTTGGTGGCCGAAGGTACACCAACCGCGATCAAAGCAGCGCAGCCAGGACAGCTGATGGAATTTATCACCGATCAGCCGCAACGAGCGCTCGACCTTTTGAAGAGTGACGAGGAGCGTTGGGCGGTCTCTCTCTTTGGAAACCGGCTGCACATTATCTTCAACGAAGACCTGGCGACGGATGAGAGGTTCTATCGCGACAAGCTGGCGGCGGCAGGGATACGAGTCATCTCCGCTAAACCAGGGCGCTTCTCGCTCGAAGACGTGTTCATCAGCGTGGTGGAAAAGGCCCGATTGAAGGGCAAGGTAGGTTCGGAGGACTGACGCCGTGCGACGGATTTTCGCCCAGGCCCGGAAGGAATTGATCCAGATTCTGCGCGATAAGCGAGCACTCGCCCTGGCGCTGATTCTGCCGCTGACCCAGCTTATTCTGATGGGCTCGTCCATTTCGCTGGACGTGAAAGATCTGCCCCTGGCGGTGCAGGATTTCGACAATTCGCCTGCATCGCGGCAGCTGATTGATGCGTTCCGCGAATCGATTACGTTCACAATCATTCCTTCTGCCGTGGACCAGCATCCGGAAGAGTCGTTCCTGCGCAATGAAGCGCGGGCAGTTCTGATTATCCCGAAAAGATTTGGCAGGGACGTGGCGCGCGGCGCGAGCACCCCGGTACAGGTTTTGGTGGACGCCTCCGATGCCAACACCGCGCGGTTGATTGACGGTTACGCATCGCAGATCACCAACGCCTTCAACACGGCAAACGGAGGGGCGGCGAAGCCGATGCCGGTGCAGGCCGCGATTCGCTTCTGGTATAACCCCGGCCTTTCCTCGATGAAATTTTACGGGCCTGGAGTCTTCGTGCTGGCGCTGTCGCTGTTCCCGCCCATGCTGGCCACGCTGGCCATGGCGCGCGAAGGAGAGCAGTTAACGATTCTGCAGGTCTACGTCTCCAGTATCTCGGCGCATGAATTCTTGCTGGGAAAGATCATCGCTTTTATGGTGGTGGCCCTGGTGGACAGTGTTCTCCTATTGGTGCTGCTGTTCACTTATTTTGGACTTGGGATCGCCGGCGACCCAACGCCTTTTATGGTGGCAACGGTGCTGTACGCGTTCTGCGTAGCGGCCTTTGGAACCATGATCGGGGCTGCCATTCCGAATCAGGCGGCGGCCATGCAGGCAGTTGCGCTCGGTGGGTTCCTGATGGTGTTCATGCTGGCCGGCCTTATTTTCCCTATTCAGAATATTCCGATCCAGATTCGCTGGATTTCGAACTTCGTCTGGGGCCGCTATTACATCGATATTGTGCGCGACTTCCTGCTGCAAGGGGGCGGCTGGCCGGCGGTGTGGTGGAAGGTGATCATCATCGGTATTTTGGGGGGCGTTTTTTACCTTCTGGCGTGGGGCAAACTCCGCCGCATGCAGCTGGCGGTGTAACCATGAAAGCAAGCTTTCAGGTTTTTTCCAGTCGTCGGCTTGGTGCGCTGCTGCGCAAGGAGTTCGCCCAGATCCGCCGCGACCGGCGGCTCGCGATGTCGTTGATTCTGCCACCGATTTTGCAACTGCTGCTGTTCAGCGTAGTGCTGAACGCCACGGTATCGGATCTGAAGCTGGGCGTGATAGATGAAAGCCGGACCGTGCAGAGCCGTGACCTGGCGTCTACCCTGACAGAAAGCCGCAGCTTTCGCCTGGCGGGTTACTACAACTCGGTGGCTCAACTGGGCGATGCCATCAGCCGGGGAGATATCGATGCGGGGGTTGTGATCCCGCGGGATTTTGCCCGCGACCTGGAGCGGGGAAGGCCGGTCACGGTGCAGTTCCTGTTAAACGCCATGAATGCCAACACGGCAACGATCGCTCGATCCTATGCCCAGGGGGTGATCCTGACCTGGAACCAGGGGCTATCGGGGAACGGATTGCACGCGCGCTTTTCCCAGGTCGACGCGTCCCCGGTGAGCCGCCGGGGGCTGGTCGTTATGACGCGAGCGTTTCTTTTCAATCCCGGCCTGGTCAACAGTTGGTTTGTGGTCACCGGGGTTCTTGGGCTGCTGCTCATCCTGAATGGCTCCATTGTTGCCTCGGCGGCCATGGTGAAGGAACGAGAAGCGGGTACGATCGAACAACTTGTCATGTCGCCGGCGGAGACGTCCGAGATCATCGTTGCCAAAATTGCGCCGCTATTTCTGCTGTTGATGCTCATGGTGATTTTCGCCACCGGCTTCATGAAGCTGCTCTTCGACGTTCCGTTTCACGGCAACCTCTTCGTTGTGTTCTGTGGCGCGTCACTGTGCATATTGTCCGGCATATCGTTGGGAACGGTGATTGCGACGTTTTCGAGGTCTGCTCAGCAGGCACAACTAACCAGCTTTTTTGTCAACCCGCTGCTCACAACTGCGTCAGGCGCGGTCACGCCGGCGGAAGCCGTTCCGCACTGGCTACAGCCGCTGGTGTGGATCAATCCGATTCGCCATTTCAGCGTGATCGCCCGCTCCAACATGATCAAGGGCACGGGTTTCGCCGGGTTGTGGGAAGACTTTCTAATTCTCGGCGTGTTCACGCTGATCCTGGTGGTACTCAGCGTCTGGCGGTTCCGCAAAATGCTCAGCTGAGCAGCTATGCCGGCGCGGGTACATCTTTCCGGTGGGCGGCACCGAGAATATACTCCGACGGCATCAAGCGCCGTGTGTCTTTCCAGTACTGAGAGGAGAGCCCTGGCCATAGGATGGTTCCCTTGCCGCTTTCGTCGAGGTACCAGCTCTTGCAGCCGGAGGCGTAGACGGTGCGGGCCATGCGTTGCTGCAGCCGCGCGTTGAAGCGCGCCTGTTCCTCGGCACGAGCCTCGATGGAGTGGGCACCGTTGCGCCGCATCAATTTCAGGCACGCCAGGATGTAGCGGGTCTGCGCTTCAATCATGAAGACGATGGAGTTGTAGCCCACGCGGCTGTTGGGCCCGATGAGCATAAACAGGTTGGGGAATCCGGCCACCGTGACGCCACGAAAAGCCTCGGCACCGAACTGCCAGGCCTCGTTGAGGGAAACCCCGTTCCGCCCACGGAAGAGCACCGGGGAGAGGAGATCGGTGGTGCGGAAGCCGGTGCAGAAAATCAAGGCGTCCACTTCCCTTTCCTGTCCGTCCACCGTCAGCACACTTCGTTCGCGCACTTCGGCGATCCCCTCGGAAACGACTTCAACGTTGGGCCGGCTGAGCGTTGTCAGGTAATCGTTGGAGAGCAGGACCCGCTTACAGCCGATCTGGTACTTCGGGGTAAGCTTTTCCCGCATCTCGGGGTTGCTTACGCTCTTGCGCAAGTGTCGCCGGGCATATCGCTCGAGCAGCCGCATGTATTTTGGGTTCACGGAGTAACCTAGGCCGACTACCTCCTGCCGCAGATAGAGCCGGCTGCGGAAGAGACGCATGTACCCTGGCAGCCAGCGAAACAGGAAGCGTTCAATCCCGAGTATGTTCCGATCCAGTTTGGGAACGATCCAGGGCGGAGTCCTCTGGAAGACGTGGAGGCGGCCGGTCTCCGGTGCAATTTTGGGCACGATCTGGATGGAACTGGCGCCGGTGCCGATCAAGGCGACTCGCTTGCCCTTCAACTCCGCTGTGTGATCCCATTCTGCGGAATGGAAGACACAGCCGCGGAATCGTTCCAAACCCTTGATCTTCGGGTAACTGACGCGGCTGAGGCCGCCCATCGCGGAAACGACGATACGCGCTGTAAATGCTTCCCCAGTTTGCGTGCGGACCTGCCAGAACTGTCCTTCCTCGTCGTAGCAGGCCTCGCGGACTTCTGAGTTGAACCGAATCCTGGAGAGGACGTGGTACTTTTTTGCGCAATGTTGCAGATACTTCCAGATCTCCGGCTGAGTCGGGTACATGCGCGACCACTCAGGGTTGAGTTCGAAGGAATAAGAGTAGAGGTGGGAGGGGATGTCGCACGCGCACCCGGGATAGGTATTCACGCGCCAGGTGCCGCCGACGTCAGGGCCACTTTCCAGTACGAGGTACGAGCCCAATCCGGCCTGCTGCAGGTGAATGGCGACACACAGGCCGCCAAAGCCGCTGCCGATGATCAGAACTTCAAAGTCAGGACTCATGGTTTCGAGGACACGGGCTCAATCCCATTTGGAGCTGCCCGCATCAGGGAATACGATTCGCGCAAGACCCTCCACCAAAGCATGGGGAAGCCGATGAACGGAGTGATGAGGAATTGCTTGCGTTGCCGAGGCGTCAGCAGGCTCACGACATGGCGGTGCAAGCGAAGTTGCTGATACCAGGGGATGCTGGCCACCAGGTGGTGCTCCCAGTGACATGGGGTTCCCCATGGGCCTCCGCCGACGAGCATTCCCCAAAACCCGAAGCCAAAACTGCGCGAACCGTTGAGATTGTCCAGCGGCATCAGGTTATGCTCGGTGAACTGCCGCAACCGATCGAGGTAGAACCCAAGCTGCGTGAACAACAGAAGCACCAGGACGGTGAACCAACCTCCCCACAACTTGGTAGTCAGATACATATAGGGCACGTGATAGAAAAGCGCCACCGCCAGGGTGATCCAGCGGCTCCTGGTGTAATTGGCAGGACGGTGGAGCACGAAGTCGGAGAAGTTGATCACCACGGCAAAGGGCAGGAACGTCCTCCAGTAGCGGCGTGGGGTAACGAAGTTCAGGAACTCCGCATCTTCCGCCGTGCCGAACTTGGAGTGGTGGATCATGTGCTTTTCGGAGTAGAAGTCGGGGACTCCGCCGGTGATCCGCGCAAGGTGATAGGTAGCGAAGCTGCCGAAACGGCTGAGCGGACCGCGGGGCGGAAAGATTATTCTGTGGGCTGCGCCCTCGTGCATGGTGAATACGCCGATCGAATACATAAGCCAGCAGTGGAGCAGCCCGCAGACAAAGCCGGCAACCACGATTGGACCAGCGGCGTTATGGCTTCCCTCTGCCAGCCATAGGCGAGGAAGCCTTATCAGCACGAGGTAGTCACCACCGAGCAGCACCACCAACACCATGAGGCTTATCAGACAGTGGAGTACGTAATGAGACTTATACCAGCGGTGCAACTCCCTGCCCCGCTCCATGATGGAGCGGACCTGGTCTTTGGAGAGCGGCTCAAACGGGAGCTGCTTTTCGTTGACCTGCGCCCAGCGTACTTCTTCCATATGAATGTGCATCGGCGTCTCTCCCGTCATGCCTTACCCGCCAGCTTGGCGAACCACCAGCTCAGGCCGACAAACAGAAAGCGCCAGTCTTTGAAGAACTCAGGCGGTTTGCCCTCAAAGGCGTGGCCGACAAACTGGAACACCCAGCCGACCACGAACAATCCAGCCACCCCCCACCAGACTTGCGGCCACCATATGGTGAGAGGAATCATGAGTATGGAAACGGCGATCATGGGGATGCCGACGGTATGGCACGCGCGATTCACCGAATTCTGATGGCTGGTCGAATACTGCCTGATCCATTCGTCCCGACTTTTGCCCAGCATGGTGTATCCCTCGCTAAGTTGTTCTTCCGGTAGCCCTGGAGAATGCATTGGCGTCCCGCACGACGCGCCACAGCAACTGCGGAAAACCCAGCCCCGGTGGCAGCAGGAACTGCCGCCTTTGTTTCTCAGTAAGCAGCCCCACCATGTAATGGTGCAACGCGATCTGCTGATACCAGGGGATGCTCGCGACCAGATGGTGCGCCATATGGCACGGTTGCCCCCAAGGCCCGCCGCCCACCAGCAGCCCGGAGAAAGTCGCGCCGAAACTTCGCGCGCCGCTCTTGTTTTCCAAAGGCATCAGGTTGTGCTCGGTAAACTGCCGCATGCGGTCCAGGTAGAACCCTACGTGCGGCACCAACAGGAGCACGACGACGGTAAACAACCCACCAAAGCGGCGGTAGAGCAACCATGCGTAGATTCCGTTGTAGATCGCGGCAACCAGCCCGGAAATGACGCGGCCGCGAGTGTAGCCAAGCGGGCGATGGATGACGAAATCACTGTAGTTGAGAAAGCTGCCCAAGGGCAATAACATGCGCCAAAAACGGCGCGGCTGAACGAAGTTGAGAAACTCCGAATCCTGTTCGGTACCGAACTTGGCATGATGCGCCATGTGGCAGGCGGCATAGTAATTCGGTTCGGCAGCCGAAAGGCGGCACAGATTCACGGCCAGGAATTGCGCGACCCGGCTCCATCGTCCATTTCCCGGGAAGATAAGCTTGTGCGCAGCACCCTCGTGCAAGGTGAAGATGGCGAGCGAGTAGAGGAGCCAACTGTGGAGACAGCCGGTTAATACCGCCGCTGCCACCAACAAGCCCGCTCCCGGCCGCCCGCTCGAGGGCAGAATCCAACGGGGAAGCGGCAGCAGGACCACCCAATCCATTCCTAGAACCCATGCGATCACCATCCCATTGATCGTCGCGTGGGTGCGAGGGTGGGCTTTAAACCACTTATACAGCTCTCGCCCACGGTTCAGGATTAGCCGCACTTGTTCGCTGCTGAGATCCTCAAACCCACGCCCCTGAGAGTAAGCCCGCGCCATTCCCAACTCTTCGAGATGGACTTTCATGGCCGCCTCACGAACGCACTGCCCTGATTTCGCGAATTCTTTCCGCCAGGGCTCCGTTCAGACCTTCAAATTTCTCCATGCTATGGCGGTAGCTGTGGGCGACAATTTCATCCGCCAGGTGCCAATCGGTCCGCTTGAACCCGAGCATTTCCGGCTGCAACATTAAATCAGCTGAACCCTCGCGTGTCATCCGATAAGAGATCCCGCCAAATTCGAGGGTTCGCATCAGGATCAGGGGGATGCTGGGCATGAAAGACTTCTTGGCGCCCCACAATCCGAAGCGGCTGCGCAGCGCCTTTAGACCGCTGACGGTGTACCCGTAGTCCTCTACGTCTTCCAACTCGTGGGGAGGCGAAACGTCTACTCCGATGGTGATTCCATTTCCGCAGAAGACCCGCATCAGATCCACGGGCACGTTGTTGATGGAGCCGCCGTCGACGTGCAGTTCACCCCCATAGACGATAGGCGGAAAAATTCCCGGCGCCCGGCTGCTGGCCAAAGTGGCCTTCGTCAGGCCGCCGCTCTTGTGCAAGGTCAGTTCCGCGCGGTTCAAATTGGCCGAGACGCAAAAGAACGGATGCCACAGGTCTTCGATACGCCCTTCCCCGAAGAAGCGAGCGACCAGGTCGCTGAATTTCCGGCCGCTCTTGAAGGCGATGAAGGGCAGGGTCATATCGTTGAAGGAATCGCGGCAGCCGTTTCGGATCTCTTCGATGATGCGCTCGTTCGACCATCCGCTGGCCCACAGGGCGCCGATCAAGCCCCCCATGCTGGCGCCCCCCACTGCATCCAGAGGGATGTTGCAATCCGCGAGTGCGCGGAAGACACCGATATGCGCCAAGCCACGGGCAAAACCGCCGCCTAACGTGAGGCCGACGGCGCGGCCGGTGAGAAATCTCGCCACCCGGGTGAAGTCGCCCCGGTTGCCGAGCCGCACGTGATGGTGACGGTCTACGTTTCGCGGAGTCAGCCATCGCTGGGTGCCGGACGGCTTGTCATTTTCCTGCATCAGGACCAAGGTCTTCGATTGGGTCGCGTCGGCGGGCAGGCGGGCAATCAGTTCTGTTTCAATTTCGCCTGGCGCGGGATCCTGACTGGCATGCCCGACGATCACCCCTCGGTCAGCCTGCCGCACGCAGCGCTCCGTCCAGGGGGTTAGCTTGTCGTCTGCCTCGTACACCACGTAGTTGTATTTGTTTTCCAAACCGCTTAGCCACTCGATGAAAAGAATGCGGTTGCCATCCCAGTCTGAGGTCTGCGCGAACCCCTCGGCGCCGAAGGTCGCATCCACGCGGGCGCTGGAAACCCGCACGACCGTCCCATAAAGAGCCAGAGCTTCGCAGAACTGGTCGCAGAAGGTCTTGAAGGCCGCACCTGGGGAGGCTGGGATCAGCGCAATGTTATTGATGCGGGACGAGGCCATAAGCGCGCCCGCGGTAACCTGCTGCACCCTGCGCGCCACCCGGGAAGCAAAAATGCGCATCACTTCCTGGGGATACCTGGTCAACAGCTGGTCGTAAGCGGCAGAAGACAACCGGCCCAGGTAGGTATCGCGGACGGCGCAAATGGATTCCGGCCGTGGCTCGCCGGTAACCAGCCCGAGCTCACCGATCGTTTCACCCCGTCCGAGTTCGACCAGCGGTGCTTCGTGTGCGCGATCTTCCGGCAAAACGCGAAGCCGTCCGCTGAAGATGATGTACAGCGCGTCGCTCGCGTCTCCTTTCCGGAACAAGAACTCACCGCTGTACAGCGTCACTGGCTCAAGTTCGGCTTCCAACGCCTGTCGAAAGGCCTTACTGAATGGACCGAGCAGTTTTTCGTCTTTCAAAGCAGCGCGCAGCGTGTCGCGCTCCAAAGTCGAGTGGATCAAGCCGGCAAAGGTAAGGCGCGAATCGTGATTGCGATCCGCAATTTCGCCCAGGGCTTTTTTGGAGATGATGCCGACCAGAGCATCTCCGCGGCTCGTAAGGTGAACGGGATGCGCCTGGACTGCGGGATCCCTATTCAGGAACACGGTGGCCTGCGGTCCCAGTTCACGAACTGTCTCTCCGGCGTTGCCGGACATAAACACTTTTCCCGACAAAACAATCAGGACGGCAGGTTCGGTCGATTCCGGGAGAACAAGGGAACTATCCTGCAAGCTGACAAAAGAAAGCTGTTCGACGAATTGTTCCAGAGCGGGCCCCGCGACCCCTCTGAGAACCGGCAGAAGGGAGATCATCTGGGCAATTTCTAAGCGGTTCGGAAACATTGGTAGAGATGCTACCACTCCGCTCGCTTTAGGCGGGCGCTTTTGTAGTTCACCGGATGCTTACGCCGCTGTAGGTCAAATTCCGGGCCAGTAACCAACTAAAGATGACCATAAGCCCGACGAGAGGCTGGTCGAGATAACCCGCGGACGGCGTCCTGGGGTTATCTCAGTGGGGCCGTGAACATTGAGTGGGTGGCCCAGGTCTCGCTTTTTGAGACCTGGGTTTCTCCTTGTAAATGGACCCTAGCTGGGACACCCACTCATTCGTCCCCTGCATTTTCGGTCGAAAGCGTCCAGAATTAGTTGCGTTTGACGTTTCTAACAAACCGGCTGACGACAGTTATAGATTGGGGTACACCGCAGGCACGGGGCAGTTTCCCGATTGCTACTGATTCTGCAGGATGCTTCTTCCCTTCGGGCAGTCCCGTCCGGCCCTGCCTTTGGTCTAATGAAGAAAGGAGATGAAGAGTGAAACAGGTCCTCTTGGTGAACGGTAAGAGCCAAACAGTCGAGGTCGATCCTAACACTCCTTTGCTGTTTGTGTTGGCCGACAAGCTTCACCTGAACGGCCCTCGTTTCGGGTGCGGCATGGCGCAGTGTGGCGCTTGTACAGTGATGATCGGGTCGCGGGTTGTTCGCTCCTGTGTGAAACCGGTTGGCAGCGTGGGCGGCGAGCCGGTTACGACACTGGAAGGTCTGGGTTCGCCGGAGAAACCTCATCCGATTCAACAGGCGTTTATCGAGGAAGGCGCCGCGCAGTGCGGCTACTGCCTGAGCGGGGTGATTCTGACCGCAAAAGCTTTGTTGGACGCAAAACCACAGGCAACCGACGAGGAAATTCGCGAAGCTCTGGATGGTCTGTTGTGCCGCTGCTTTGCACACACTCGTATGTTGCGCGCAATTCGCCGCTACCGAGACGGGAGGCACGCATGACAGCCTCGCGCCGTGAATTCCTTAAGGGGGCCGGGGCACTGATCGTTGGCCTGTCTTCGAACTTCCAGGCCTTTGCGCAGGCGGGACAGTTTGGAACGCACCGGTCGCATGTCGACCCGGACAAGCTGGATTCGTGGATCGCCGTAAACTCCGACGGGACGGTCACGGCGTTCACGGGAAAATGCGATCTGGGCCAGGGCATCTTCACTGCGCAAACGCAACTGATCGCCGAAGAGCTCTGCGTCCCTTTGCAAGCAGTAAAGCTTGTTCAATGCGATACAGATGTCACACCCGACCAGGGCAGCACTTCAGGTAGCCAGTCGACGCCTACCAATTTCAATGTGCAAGACCTTGCCCTGGCAGCCGCAACGGCACGTGAAGCCCTCATAACCATGGCTGCGCAGCAGTTTGGGGAGGACGCGAGCAAGCTTACAGCGATGGATGGAGCGGTGAGATCCACCAGCGGAAGACAGATCACGTATGCCAGGCTCATCGGCGCAAAGAAGTTCAGCTTGCCGGTAAACAAACGGGCGAAACGCCGCACCCCAGAAGAATGGACAATACTAGGCAAACCTGTGCCCGCACTCGATCATGCCGCACTGATGACGGGGACCTTCGAGTTCGTTCAGAATGTCCGCGTCCCCGGAATGCTCCACGGCCGGGTGGTGCGGCCTCCCGAAATGGGGGCTAAGCTGCTATCGGTGGATAAGGCTTCTGTCAGCGATATCCCAGGTCTGGTCTCGGTTGTCGTCCGCAAGGATTTTGTTGGGGTCGTAGCGGAGACTCAGTTTGCCGCAGTACAGGCGGCTCACAGATTGGTCTGCAAGTGGGAGCCGGGCCCAGCCCTGCCGGCGCAGGATAGGTTCTTCGATCACATGCAGCAGCAGCCCTCGCGCGACGAGTTGAGTGTGGACTCCGGCGATGTTGCCGACGGCCTTGAGAGGGCACATCGCGTCGTTCGTGCACGCTACACCTATCCGTATCAAATGCATGGATCGCTCGGTTCTTCCTGCGCTGTCGCCGACGTAAAGTCAGACAGCGCGCGAGTGTGGTCCCCCACGCAGTCGGTCTATCCGACACGAAACTGCATTGCGATGCTCCTCAATATGGCGCCCGACAGTGTGCGGGTCATCTTCGTACGCGGATCCGGCTGTTACGGACTGAACGGGGCAGACGCCGTGTCATTCGATGCGGCCGTGCTGTCGCAAGCGGCAGGAAAGCCGGTACGGCTTCAGTACACGCGGCAGGACGAGATGATGTGGGAAAACTTCGGGAACGCATGTGTCATAGAACATCGCGTGGGTCTTGATGTGGATGGTTCTATCGTTGTGTGGGACCGCGAGAACTGGGTGGCCAATCACGGCAGCCGCCCAGGATACGACCAGCCTGGAAACGTCATCAGCGGTATGCTGCTTGGCTATGATCCCGAGCCGCTCAAGCCTGCGCCCGCAAAAGCTCCGACGAGGAAGCTACGCAACGGCAGCAACACGGTTCCGGAATATGTCGTGGGCTGCGCCGGCGGAGTATGTAGTGGAAGCGGTACGGTAAGGAGCGAACGCGTGTTGACGCATACGGTCGCTTCACCGTTTTACACCGGGCCGCTGCGTTCGCCGTTGCGTATTCAAAATACATTTGCGAACGAATGCTTCATGGACGAACTCGCCGCTGCGGCCGGTGCGGACCCGGTGGAGTACAGAATGCACCATCTCCATGATCAGCGGGTCCGTGGGGTTCTGCAGGCCGCCGCCAAGGCTGCGAACTGGCAGACCCGGTCGCCTCAGCAAAAATCTGCTTCCGGGCAAGAAGAAGTGACGGGGCGTGGCGTGGCCTGCGTCGCCTATGAAGGAGATAACGGTTATGCCGCCCTGATCGCAGACCTGGCTGTTAATCTGCGAACCGGCGTCGTGAGGCCGATAAAGTTTACGATCGCAATTGACTGCGGGCCGATCTCGAACCCCGATGGACTGCGCAACCAGGTCGAGGGAGGATTGTTGCAAGGCATGAGCCGTTCTTTGGTGGAAGAAGTCACCTGGGACACAAAGCGCGTCACGTCGGTGGACTGGGTGGGATATACCAGCCTTCGTCTCGACTATGAAGTCCCGGCTATCGAAACCATCTTCGTTGTGCCGGACAATGTGAGCGCTACCGGCGCTGGAGAGACATCGATCACTGTCACTCCAGCGGCTATTGGCAATGCGATTTTCGATGCAACGGGAGTGCGTCTGCGTCACGTTCCTTTTACTGCTGCGCGCGTGCTTGCGGCGATTAATAGCTTTCACGCGAGCTCAGCATGAGGCGCGTTTTCATTGCGCTCATCGCCGCCGCACCATGCCCGCGAGAGGCAGGCCCGGTCCTGGCCGACGTTTTCAGGTAGCAGCTTAGCCCAAGGCTCTCCGTCAGAGAGCCGGACGAGCGGTGAGGTAGGTTTCCAGATCGCTCACCGGCCTTCCAAGGATCGTCGCCAGAGCAGGGTCGACGGTTTCGAATTCGCCTGCGGCGATAGCTTCGTAGGAGCCCACCCAAGTGTCCACTTCCCATTCAGGTACACCAAGTTTGCTGCGCCACTCCCTCGCGGCGCCCAGCGACTCATCTTCGTAGCGGAGCGTCTGGTGCTTCAGAGAGCTAAGCATTGCGGCTGTTTCACTCAGGCTGAGAGCCGAGGGGCCGGTCATTGGGAATGTCCCCGGAAGAGGCCTTTCGCGAGCAAGCAGCTTTGCGGCGGCTTCTGCAATCTCCTCTCTGCCAACCCACGACACCTTGCCTTGGCCGCCGGGTCCTTTCATCACGCCTTGCTCGTTGAACATCTGGACTGCCAGCTCGGAATAAAAGCTATCCTGCAGGATCGCATGCGACACGCCGGTTGCCTTCAGAAACCGTTCGCTTTCATAGTGATCGCGTGACATAGGAAAGTGAGAAGCCGGTGAAGCTCCCAGCGTCGAAAGGTAGATCAGGTAACGGACCCCAGCTCGCTGCGCAGCCTGGAACGCGTTGCGATGCAATTTCGCGCGTTCGCCCGGCTCGGCATAACCGGACACGATGAAGGCCGCCGACACGTTTGTGAATGCGCGGTCGAGAGATTCAACATCACCGTAGCTGCCTGTGAACTTCTCGGCTTCCGGGAAATCCGAGAGCTTGTTCGGATCGCGGACGAGCAAACGAAATTTCATTCCCAGGCGCTCAAGGTGCCGGGCAATACTCGAGCCGATCTTTCCCGTGGCCCCTGTGACAAGGATCAAATCAGGCGTTGACATGGATGGTGCCCCTTTGCTGAGACCGGCGCATTCGTCCGTATGATTCTCGCCAATCCTTAAGCGACACAAAAAATCCGTAGGGACGTTAAGGTTGAACCTGGGGCACCCGTGTGGATCTGTGAAGCCCGCAGCAGGTCTTTCTACGCCACCAGTTGGGCGCAATGAGAACAACGCTTCGCGGCCAACGGTATATCGCTAAGGCACTCCGGGCACAGCTTGGTTTTGGGCGCCGCGGTGGGCTTGGGGTGAAGTTTAGCCATCAGCGTGTTGACCGGCACCACAACCAGGAAGTAAAGGGTAGCGGCGATGAGAACAAATGCGATCAGAACGTTGAGAAACTCACCCCACTTGATGATGCCGCCGTTGACATTGAGCACCAGGAAAGAAAAATCCGGCTTGTGCACAATCGCCGCGATGAGAGGGTTGATGATATCAGCAACCAACGCGTTCACAATTGCTGTAAATGCGGCGCCGATCACAACGGCGACCGCAAGATCGACTACGTTGCCGCGCAAGACAAAGTCGCGAAATCCTTTAAACATTGAGCTCTCCTGATCACGGAATTTACTCGGCCGGTCTGCCCGAAGATTCTACTTGAGCGTGGGGGGATTCTGCGGAAATTGACTCAGCAAATGCAACATTGGCATCGCCAGTATAGCCCCCGGGGTTGGGATGGATCAGTTCCTGCCTTGACGAATAGATGGTCGAATGTCTACCATCGCTGCCAGTAAGGGTCGGATGTCTTCCACTGCTGTCCAGGAGAGCTGAGATGAAATGGTGGCGGTTCAGGCAGAAACAAGCGGATCTGGAACGTGAGTTCCAGTCCGATCTCGAGCTCGAAGAAGAAGAGCAACAGGAAAGAGGGCTGCCGCCGGAAGAGGCCCGGTATGCGGCTCGGCGCGCATTTGGGAATACAACACTGATTCGAGAGCAGACGCAGGAGGCCTGGGGTGGGGCGGCATTTGAATGGCTCTTGCAGGACATTCGATATGCATTCCGACAACTGCGCAGATCCGCAGGGCTTGCCGCTGCCATAGTAGGCACACTGACCTTAGGCGTCGGGGCTACCACCGCGATCTTCATCCTGGTTCATGCAACGCTTCTTCGCAGGTTGCCCTATCCTGACGCGGACCGCATTGTGCGCATTCACGACGTGCGATTGCAGGGGCGTTCGAACGGTGGACTGGTCGCAGTGCCAAGGTTTTTCGACTTGAGCGCACGATCCAAATCGTTCGAGAGCACTGGGTTTTTCTTTTTCGACGACACCACTCTGATTGCCGGCAAACAACTTCCGGTATCTGTCAAAGGAGTGGGCACAAATGCCGGCTTTTGGAAGGTCTTCGGCGTGCGTCCGCTGTTGGGACGGGTTTTCGACGTCGGGGACGATCAGCCGCACATGCCGGAAGTGGCTGTCTTGAGTTACGCGGCATGGCAACACCTCTTCGGCGGAAGCGCGGACGTGATCGGCAGGCAAGTAACGATCGAGCAGAAATCGACGACCATCATTGGAGTCATGCCTCAGGGCTTCAGAGTGCCGAGCGGGATCGACCTTTGGCGGCCAGCACAATTCAATCAGGGCGACTGGACATGGCGCGAAGAGGGCTCACGTTTTATCAACGTGGCCGCCCGCCTGGCACCGGGCGTGTCGCTCGCGCAGGCGCAAGGCGATTTGCGCCGCATCGACGAGCAACTACAACGGGAACACCCAGGCAGCGATGGCCCGTGGCAATTTGGCGTGCAATCGTTACGCGACGACCTTTACGGCGAACTGCGGCCGGCGTTGCTGGTATTGCTACTTGCTTCAGGGCTTCTGCTACTGGTGGCCTGTATCAATGTGGCTAACCTGTTGCTTGCGCGTGCGACCGCGCGTGAGCGCGAGGTCGCGCTGCGCCGCGCGCTAGGTGCTTCGGAAATTCGAATCCGGCTGCAATTTCTTACCGAAAGCACGATGCTGGCGCTTCTGGGTGGCAGCGCTGCACTCGTTGTCACCTATGCACTGGTGCGGACGGCCGCGGCCAAGCTGCCGGGGCGTCTGGGTACACCTGGGACCGTGGCGATGAATTGGCCGGTGGTGTGGTTTGCATTTGCCCTTGCCGTCGCCGCCGGCATTGTGTTCGGCCTCGCACCAGCACTCGGCAGCCACGCGGGGACGCCCAATACCGTACTAAAACAGGGTGGCTCGCGCCTCGGCGGCGCGGCAGGCCATCGACTGCGCAGCGCCTTCATCTCGCTGCAGGTAGGAGTGTCGCTGGTTTTGCTGGTGGGAGCATCGCTCTTGGGCGAATCACTGTGGAATCTGCTTAAGTCGCCATTAGGGTTTGTTCCAGAAAATGTGCTGACGTTCCGAATCGTATTGCCGTGGAATGCCGGCGCTGCGACGATTCGGGATTTTTACGGTAACGTGCAGCGCCGCATCGAAGAGTTACCGGGAGTGATTGCTGTGGGCCAAACAAGCGCCTTACCCACCGAAGACTGGCATGCCCGGGGCGGCTTCGACGCCGATTGGCTGCCGCGAACCGGCCGCCACGACTCGATCAACGCAGAAGTCCGATCCATCTCAGGTAATTTCCTGCGCGCCCTGAGCGTACCATTGCTGGCTGGCCGTGAGCTAAAGCCAGGCGATGCGTTGGTGAATAACATGCCGGTACTCGTCAACCGAACCTTCGCGCAGCGATACCTTCCCAGCGAAAATCCCATCGGCAGACACTTGTCGGATGATACGGGGTCATTTGAGATCGTCGGGGTCATCAGCGATGTACGCGGGACCGCTGGCTCTCTCGCGAACAAGGTTGGAGCTGAAGTTTACTTTCCTGCTGACGGAGGCCATCCTAACATGCGGCGCTCGTTTATCGTTCGCTCACAACTACCACCCGAACAACTCGTATCGTCGATTCGCGCAGAGGTCCACAAGGTTGATCCGCAGCAGGCGATTGCCAGTGTTGCGTCGATGGACGAACTGCTCGACAACTCAGTGGCGCTGCCGCGGTTGAACATGGCGTTAATTGCAGCTTTCGCAGTGATTGCACTCTTGCTCGCCTGCGTGGGGATTTACGGCGTTGTGGCCTGGTCCGTCGCACAGCGCGTACAGGAGATCGGCGTACGCATGGCGCTGGGCGCCACACGGAGCAGGATTCTGTTGCTCTTCATGCGGCGCGCGGCAAATGCAACCGCCATAGGCATAGTTGGGGGAACCTGTGCCGCTCTTTTGCTTACGCGGTTTCTGCGCAGCGAACTTTATGGGGTTGCTGCGGATGACCCGCGAGTCTACATCCTCTCAATTCTTGCGTTGCTGATTCCCGTGCTGATCTCTACATTGCGGCCGGCTCTGCGCGCTGCCTCGGTCAATCCAGTAGATGCTCTACGCGCGGAGTAGCTACTGCGCCGGCGCCTTTAGAACGTTGGGAACAATCTTATCGATGGTGTAGTTTGCCGGCACCTGGAACAATGTTACGTCGGGCGAACCCTGCTGTATGTTCTTGAGGGTATAGGTTGTTTCACCAAAGCGCGGATCACTCTGCGTGCTCTGAATCACGAGCTTCAGCTCTGACGAGTACCATGTTTCGCGGAGGATATTGAGGTCTCGATCGTTTCCAATCGTGCCCGCGGGAATGGTGCTGGTAGTGCGTGTTCCGGTGACCTGAACGCCCTCCATCGTCTTCGTACCGAGAGACTCTGTTTTCGGTTGCACGCCCTTGCTCAGTGGAGCGGAGAATGGCCGATCCTGCAAAGCAAAACCTTGCACCACGTCCCCTAACGGAGCAGCGTCAGAAACAATCAATCCTCTTTCCACGCCTCCTACGGGGCTCGGGGCGGACGCACTGAATCCACCTTCTGCCCTTACAACCGTTCCAGGCGCCACTGAGGGCACGAGGAATACATGAGCGACCTTGCTATCAGAGGTATAGTCGATGTGCTCCTGGGAAACTGGATCGAAGATAGTGGTCAGCATCTGGCTGTTTCCGGGAGAAGAATCTGCAGATTTCCAGGGGCCCATCGTGTTCAGTTTCTGGACGCGCACGGTTCTGCCATCGCTATCACGCGCGACGGTTGCTGTCGTGGTCTGGACGATATGGGAACCATCCGCCAGAGTCTGCTTCATCTCGGTAACAGCCTGCGCCTGGTATGGTTCGTTTTTAACCACTGCGGCTCTATCTTGCAGACCGGCCATACTGGCTGTGGAAACGATCGTGACCTGTCCAGGTCCGATGAGCGGCGTGCCCTGAATATCGAGTTGAGCGGCGTTCGTTTCCTGCTGATGAGCGATTGAGGTGCAGGGTGAATGATCAGAGCAATCCCCCTGGCTCACCGTAACCTGCACCTGTGCTTGGCCGCTTCGGACGACACAAAGAGTCAGACAGGGGAGAACCATCAGCAGGTATTGGAATGCCATTGGACGATGCAAGCGATTCATTTCTTCTCCTTAACTAATTCGAGGGGCAGAGGCACGCTGATAGATCGCGGCAATCCGTCATCCCCTAATGTGAGCTCGGCAACCACGCGGCGATCGTGAAGAGTTGAGTTCACCGGGAAACCCAGCGACATCAACTCCGTTTGAGACATCGACACGCGAATGGTCGCATCGGTTCC
This sequence comes from uncultured Acidobacteriaceae bacterium, assembly GCA_963826875.1. Classification (GTDB taxonomy): domain Bacteria; phylum Acidobacteriota; class Terriglobia; order Terriglobales; family Acidobacteriaceae; genus PALSA-350. The sequence goes on from CAWGYP010000021.1 coordinate 645,512, forward strand.
GGTGTCAATGGCGCTATTGGAATAGGGGAGGCGGACGACCATTCGCCGAGCGGTTGTGCCGGGCGCCGACCTGAGGAACGAATGAGCCGTTCTGAGCGGCTTGACCTCTTCCGGCCGAACCGCCGTTTGAGCGGCGGTGCCGATGCTGGAAGACTGCTTTGGTGGGGCAACTGGTGATTCAATTCCCGCTCGCAGTCGCTCAGACCGGTGAATATTGACTACAACTACTGCCAGACAACCGATAACGATGAGCAAGGCGACGACAAAGGCCGGCCTGAGCCACGATCGAAGGCCCGCTCGCCGCGCCGGCTGAACTCCACCCCGCAATTGCTGGTACGACAGAAGCCGGAGACGGTCTCTGAGGGCGGGGGGTGGATCATGCTGCGACAGGCCCCTCAAGACTCCCAGCAGATATTCCATGCGGGGCGCATTGGGGGGTTCTGTGCTCGTTGATCGCTGTTCCACCATCCGGGTCCTCTTATCCTTATTATTGTGGCCGGGGCGCGGACGTTTTCACTTCATCCGCGGCTGGTACGTGCATTTTCGCGGCCAGCAACGCCTTGGCGCGATTCAAGCGCGAAGCAACGGTTCCTTCCGAGCATTGCAGGATTGCGCGGCTTGCTGATAACTCTTCTCCTGCAAACTGCATAACACGATTGTCTCGCGATACGGATGCGGCAGATCGAGGATCGCGCTATAAAGCAACTTCAGATCAGACTGCGCCGCAAGGAGGGTCTCGGCATCTTGCATTGGATTCTCACGGCAAAACCTATCCAGAAGACGGTCCCACTCAGGCGTTTCAAAAACACTCTCCAACGAAGCAAATCTGTAGGTTTTGCGACGCTCCTCCCGGGCAAGATTCCTTGCGATTCCGAGAAGATACCCCTCCAAGGCCCCCTTCCCGGAGTCAAACTGTCCCATCGTCCCGGAACATATCTTTTCAAGAATCGCCACAAATACTCCCTGGGTCAGATCTTCAGCGAGCGCAACTGACCCCGTCATATGCACCAGGAACCAATACACGGAACGCCGATGACGGTCATAAAGCTCCAAAAAGGCGGACTCATCTCGTTGCTTCAGGCGCTCGACGAGTTGAGCCTCGGGATCAGTGTTGCCCTTCGATGTCTTTTTCCTGTTGCCAGTTCGAGACCACAGCAATGAATGTCCCCTGCTTTGTATTGCATCTTCGACGCAAAAACTTCCTCGCCGTTTTAAAGTTTTTGCCTAAGAGAGGGGGCGCATTCGGTGTTCGCACGTACGATGGAAAAGGTGAGCGGCACAAACGGACCTTAGCTTGCCGGCTTGGGCACCGGCATTGGTAACTCCGAGCCCACTTGGCTGGCCAAATAGGTCTGAGGTGACTGATGCGGCTTTCGAGGACGCCGGCGCGGATCGCCGCGAAGTGTTCGTTCTGCGGAAAGTCCTTGTAGAAATGTGCGAAGAAAGCGAACTAAGCGAACTAAGTCGGCCCCTGCAGGGCGCGGACGGCTAAGCCGGCAACGCCGTAGAGGGCAGCTTCGATTGGATTCGGGGACGCACCGGGCGGTGGCGGCGTGGGAGACGCCGGGCGGGTCTGCAGCTGTGCCTGTGGCTCAAGCTGCTGAATACCGGTGGGTTCGGCGAGGCGATTTTGTAAGTCTTCCAGAGTAAGTACGGATTGCCGGATTATCATCATTTCTCCGCTTTCACGATTCCGAGTTGGTGCGAAAGTAATTGGCCGGTTGAAGTTGTTGGTGGAGGATCGGATAACCCACGGCGTAAATAGAGCGGCCGAATCTGGGGCCGCATTCCATCAACGATGGAGCTTTGTGTCGATTCGATTATCGAAGGCTGCCTTCTCATTTTGACCGTGCGTCTCCATGTCCCCGGCGAGTGGGATGCCGGAGGATCTCCTATTAGGGCTCTCGTAGTACGGTGTATTGCTAACGTCCATAGCCTTCAAAAATAAAGATGAGGATAAAGGGTCCCGTAACTAGTTGGATAGTTGGCGTAACTACTTAAATAACTTTGCCGTCAATGGACCGGTTTCCGAATCAAATCACCGTGAACCGCGTTTGTCTGGCGTTTTTAATTCTTGAAGAGGGTGCAGCTTCTAAAAAGTGACTTTTGCCGCGATCTGCAAAAGCCGAGGAGCCGCCGCACTTTCGATCTGACCAAAGCTCGGATCTTCTCTTTGTCCATCCACTGAGTGTCTTCGTTTCACAGTGGATAGTGGGCACGTTGCATGCCACCATCTCGGGGACCGAGCCGGGGTATCTCAAGCAAAAGTCAAACGTGCTCCGCGAGACGCTATCAGCGCCACGGTTGCAGGATGTGAGGTTTGAATTCGCTTGGCAGCTCGAGAAGCCGACTGGCTTCCATCGAGCGGGTAGCCCAATCGACCAGTGCGCGGTATTGATTGAACTCGGTGATATTTCCCAGCCATTGAGAGCCCGAGCCGGAGCTCACCACCACCACATTGGGCACGTCGCAGGGGCCTACACAGCCGCTAATTGAAAGCTGAATGCGCTTGAGTAAGCCGCGCCTGCGCCACTCGTCCTTTAGCCACGCAATCGGCACCTCGGGCCGAGCCTTATGCGTCGCCCCGCAGCAGCATCCCTGGCAAACGATCATCTGCCCAATCACTCGGCGCTTGGTGTCCAGCATTTTCGACATCTCCTCGCAATTGAAATATAGTATAGGGGTCTATATTATGCTAACCGGAGACGGGCCTTGGCACACACGACAAAGGATAAGAAAAAACTCCTGTCGCGCACTCGCCGCATCAAGGGTCAAGTAGAGGCGGTGGAACGCGCTCTTGAAGGAGATGCGGAATGCGAAGACATCCTGCAACTGGTGGCGTCCTGCCGTGGCGCGCTCAATGGCCTGATGGCGGAACTGATCGAGGGGCACGTGCGGTTTCATGTTCTTGCCCCCAATCAGAAGTCGCTTCCCTCGCAGCTTGAGGCGGCAGAGGAACTCATTTCGGTAGTCAAGAGATATTTCAACTAGAAGTTCGGAGGCGCTATGAGCGTCGTGAACCGGAACGAAATGCAGTCTGATCTGGGCGAAGTAGCCGAAGCCGGAATTCACCTTCCCGAACCTACGAATGGTCTCTCCAACATCTCGCATGAAGACGACCATGAACACGAACATGGCTTTGAACTTGTCGAGGTGCTTCGCGTAGTCTTTGTCGCGCTCGCAGCTGCGGCTGTCTGGTTTCATCTCTGGGAACCATTCCACCGGGTAAGTGTTATCGGCCTGGTGGCCACACTCATCGGGGGCTACCCCATTTTCAAGGAGGCGTTTGAAAACGTTTTGGAGCGCCGCATGACGATGGAACTCTCCATGACCATCGCCCTCGTTTCAGCGCTCGCAATCGGCGAGTTTTTCACAGCGCTGGTGATCACAGCGTTCGTGCTCGCAGCCGAGATTCTCGAAGGCCTTACTGTGGGACGCGGGCGGCGTGCCATCCAGGACATGTTGGACTTTCTTCCCCAGACCGCCAGCGTGCTCAGGGATGATCGAATCGTCGAAGTGGACACGAAAACCATTCTGCCGGGGGAAGCGGTGGTCATACGACCTGGCGGCAGAATCCCGGTGGACGGGCGGGTCCTGAGTGGTCATTCGTTTGTGGAGCAGGCGGCAATCACGGGCGAACCGATGCCCAGTGAAAAGCAGGCTGGTAGCGATGTCTACGCCGGAACCATCAATCAGGCCGGAACACTCCAGGTCCGCGCGGAGCGTCTGGGAAAAGAAACGACTTTTGGCAAGATCATCGAGGCGGTCGAAAATGCAGAGCGCTCCCGGGCGCCAATACAGAAGACGGCAGACCGGCTTGCCGGCTACCTGGTCTACTTCGCCCTGGGCGCCGCCGTGCTTACCTTCCTAATCACACACAACCTGCGATCTACGATCTCGGTCATCATCGTTGCCGGGGCTTGCGGGATTGCCGCGGGCACGCCCCTGGCCATTCTGGGCGCCATCGGACGCGCGGCGCGAAAGGGCGCAGTCATCAAGGGTGGAATCTATCTCGAAGCCCTGGGGCAATTGAATATGGTCTTCCTCGACAAGACGGGAACGTTGACCTATGGAACTCCCCTGGTTTCGACGGTCCGCACAGCTCCGGGCTTTTCCGAGCGCACCCTCATCGAAGCCGCTACGACGGCGGAACGAAATTCAGAGCATCCGCTAGGCCGTGCCATCGTCCGCTTCGGGGAGCGAAAAAACATACATGGTGCTGATCCCGAATTCTTTGAGTACCGCGTTGGCCGGGGAGTTCTCGCCTCCTTGCGTGGCACAGCCATCGTGGTAGGGAATCGAGCTCTCTTCGAAGAATTGGGAATCGGTCATCCAGCAAAAGACACCGACCGCACAGAGGCGGGAACCGAGGTCCTGGTCGCGCGGGGAGGCCGCTATTGCGGCACCGTTGTAGTCACCGACCAATTACGTCCGAGCGCCGCACCCGCGGTCAAGGCTCTTGGTGAGATGAATATCAAAGTCGTCTTACTCACGGGGGACACCAAGGCTGCTGCGAAAACGGTAGCAGACCAGCTCGGCATCATCGAAGTTCATTCCGAACTTCTGCCGGAACAGAAGACAGCCTTCATCGCGGAACAAGTGAAAAAGGGCCGAACAGTGGCCATGCTGGGCGACGGCGTCAATGACGCGCCCGCACTTAGCGAGGCGACCGTTGGCGTCGCTATGGGCACCGGAACCGATGTCGCCAGGGAGAGTGCGGATGTAGTTTTAATCGGCAATGATCTGGCAAAGTTTGTGGATACGGTCCGCATCGCGCGGAACTGCCGCCGCATCATCCTGCAAAATTTCTACGGTACGCTGATCGTCGATACCATAGGCATCGGCCTGGCGGCGGCCGGCTTTCTCAACCCGCTGATTGCGACGTTAATTCACGTCGTCTCGGAGCTTACCTTCATCCTCAACTCAACCCGTCTGCTTCCACCTCATGAAAGGTCGAAACCCGTCGGCGTAGAGCCGACTGTGACCGCCGCTTAAGGAGCCCGGTGAGCCGCGTCGCCTATCCTGAGAATCCTCGTTACCCAGAGCGCTGTGGTGTCCTAGATCTTGATTGGGCCAAGCCTCAGGCGATCTTCGAGCTGGTTAGATTTATAGTTAGTAGTGTGGATCGTGCAATCACAACATGGGCCTGCGTTATCGCATGGTTGTTGTGCGCGGTCTTGACCTGCCATACCCAATTGCAATTGTCTGAATGTCGTCCAAGCGGAGCCGTTGCTGAAATCGTCAATTGTGCTCAGCGCATGTCGGGCACCATGTGCCCTTCCGCTGCTCAGCTCTGTACACATTCTGCGGCGTGGCCTTCCATTGATGACCCATTCGCATTGCCAGATAAGAGGGGTGTGATTGTTCCTCCCCTTCCCCAAGCGATCGCGCGCATCTCCTGGATGGAACGCCTAAGCCGCACACCCGAGACCCTCTTCAGGTTGAGCTTTCTGTTAACCCCCGATCAGTACTGCCGCTGAGGACGAGACGAGCATTCCGATTTTCGTCAGTCAAACGGGTGTGTCGCTAGCCATAAGGCTAGGTAGACACCCAGGATTGTTATGGCAAGCGTAAGCAGGATTACACTGAAGATCTCTGAGCGCTTCCAGCGGATCTGACGGACTCTCCGCTTGTTGCCCTTACCCAGATTCATCGCTGCCGACACGACCGCCTCCCTTCAAGAATGATCTTTAGGGACAGCAACAGATGCTGTCCCTAAAGCATTGGGAAAGACGAGTTAGTTTCGGACAGAGTTAGAAGTGAAAGCCAACTTCACCCGTAAGTGCTCGCGGAGTCACGTAGTGTGTTCCGCTGAAAGTCGAGAGGAAGTTGTAAAGCGCGTACTTGTTTGCGATGTTCACGCCCGTTAGCCGCAAACTCCATCTGTACCTGTCACCTTTGAAGATGTTGTCTTCGCCGATGGAAGCGTCGAAGAGGTTGCGCGGCGCAATGCGTTGTGGGTTCTTGTCGTTGTCTCCGGTATTCGGGGCGGGGATGTTGACCAGGTGAGAGGTCAGCTCTGTTGCCGGGCAGACGCTGGGAAGCGCAGCGAATGGAGTGGCCCTGACGCCGTCGCAGATAAGACCAGCCTGAGCTTCCTGATCGGCGGTGAGCGGTTGGCCGAAGGCGCTGACCATCGCAATGGCCGGTTGCCCATTCAGCGTGGTGGAGGAGATAAGACAGGGGCTGTTGGGGTCTGTAATCCCGTAACATGGGGCGTTGCCAGCCACCAGGCCGCTATCGTACCGCCAGTTGAAACCGATCCAGGGCTTGAGATACCGGTATCCTGGTAGCTGATACTGCACATGCGTGGTCTCATTAAACCGTTCGTCATGGTCGATGCGGAAGGGATAGCCGGTCTGGCCGACGGTCGCGCCGGCTCCGGCGACCTGGGGCGGGAAGAATCTGGCGGAAACCGACGACATCACCACAAACGCACTTAAGTTATGAAAGTTGGGCACATCCGCGCGCAGCGCAAAGCCGGGGATCTTCGAATTGTGCCAGTCGATAGGAAAGGTAATGGGCGTGTTACCTAGAACACTGAAGTCAAAAGCGTTGTGGGTATACTTCCAGATGTAATCCCCGCTGAACACAAAGTTCTTGCCAAAGGCCTGCTGGAAACCGGCATGGAATTCGTTGCGGAAACCCGGTTCCAGGGTTCCAGACACCCCAGGCGAACAGACGAGGAGGGGAGCAAGCACAGCATTCGAACATCCGGAACTCGACAGCACGAGATTCTCGTTGAACGGCGTCTCCAGAGTGCGAGCATAGGAAACGCGCAGCACCGTGTTGGTAGGTTTGAGGCTGTAAGCGATGCCCACACGCGGTTCCGCCTGGCGCGTTACCGCGAGGCCGTTGTACAAATCACCGCGGATACCGACGTTGAAGAGCCAGTTACCGGCCTTGATCTGATCCTCGACATACAAGGCCAATTCCTTGACATCGGTGCGGCCGGTGTAATGGTAAAAGGATCCTCCACGCGTCAGGTCGTAGGGCAATAGAACAGGCAGGAAAGCGGGATTCTGGTTACCACCGGGGCAGGTAGTTGGATCCGAGTACCCGGCAATCGGGTTTCCGTTGGCGTCCGTGCAAGGCGCACTGAACTGATACGTCGGGTCGACGATGCCAAGACTATCATTCTCACGCAGGAACGTTTGCTGGTAAACTGCACCCGCCTTAATGTTGTTGATTCCCTTTTGGTAGGAGAAATCTGTGCGCAGCCCAGTATTGGTTAATGTCCGATATTGTGCGATCGAGGATGTTTGCAGACTCGGAGGACCCAGATCTGCCAAGGGGTTGCCGCTGGGGTAGTAATTGTATCCGTCCCGGCGAACATAGGCCCCAAAGTTGAGTACAGCATTCGCTCCGAAAAGCCGGGTATACGTGGGCGCAATATCGAAGGTTTCAATCTTGGACTTCTGGTCGGTGTTTCCGATGTTGCCGAAGACGGGGTTGGGGCCGTCACCACCGCTAACAACGTTCAATACATTCACGTTATCGTAAGCGTTCGGCGTCTGAAACCACGAGCGGCTGTAATTCAGGTTCAAATGAACGGAATCCACCTGGGTAAACTGATAGTCCACCCGGTCAAAGGCATTCTCTTCGTTCCCTTTGTCATGGAAGACGACGAACTCAGGCGGGTCCAGGAATCGACCGGTATTCAGTCCATCGAACTCGACGAAGTTGCCCCAGTTTTTGCCGCCATAGCCGTAGTCAAGACTTCCTGTCGCCGAGCCGAAGGTTCCGTACGAGGTGGCAAAGTCGCCGGTTGGCTTGGTGAGCCCTTGCCCCGACCGCGTAGTGGCCACGATTACCAGGCTGGTCTTTCCGCCGTACTCCGCCGGCGGCGCGCCTGATATCACCTCGATGGACTGAATCGAATTTGAAGGAAGCTGGTTGGAGAACACCTTGCTCTGCTGATCTGTAATCGGCTGACCGTCTACGGAAAATGAATTGGATGCGTGGTCACCCAGGCCATGAAAAAGACCATTGGAGTCGGCGGCGACGCCGGGCGAGGATAGCGTCACCAGCGAACTGAGAGAGGAAGACTGGCTTTCCAGGGGCAACTTCTGGAAGAGCCCCCGATCCACGTCGGTATGAAAGGTCGGGTCATTCTCTAACAGATCCTCCGCACCTTCCACGGTCACGGTCGTAGAGGCGCCCGCAACTTTCAAGGCAATATTCACATTCACGGGGACTGCGGACCGCACATCGGCATCTTGCGCTACACCGCCGAAGCCGGTGGCCGCGGCCGTAACATGGTACGGGTTGAAGGGTAGATTGCTGAACTGAAACCGTCCTGCACCATCTGTTTTTGCCGTTCGGAGATACCCGCTGACCGGGTTCTCAACCGTAACCGTTGCCCCGGGGACAACCGCGCCAGACGGATCGGTGATCGCGCCGCTGATCGAGCCGGAGTTAGATTGTGCCTGGACCGTCCAGAACATCGCTGAAAATACAAACACCAATGCGAACGAGAGAATGCTGCGCGTAGGCGTGCGCATAGAGAGCCTCCTGAGATTCCTGTTTTTTTGAGACAGAACTGCTTAAGCGTCGGCAGTTTGTGCAGGCGGAGGTCGAGTGAAGAGAGAAAATACAGAGAAGGGTTTGGGACGAATCGGCTGGGGGGCAGGCGATATTGTCGCCACGATTCGAACAGTGCGCGGCAGAGACTGCGGAACGGATGGTTGAACGACCAGGTGGGCGACCTGGCAAAGCGCGCAATCGGACTGGAACGCTTGTCCGCCCGAGTGCGTGTGCCCGGCTTCAACGATCCCGCCGAGAGTAATGAGTACGCAGCAAAAGAAGCCGAGCACCACCCACAGCAGATGACTTGTTCTTAGATTACGGCTGCGCCTTGACATAGGGGCCTCCATAGATCCTGCGTTTTTGCGTTTGACGTTGCTTTATGCGAAAGCAATGTCCACAGGTGGAGGTCGAGTGAAGAGAGAAAATACAGAGAAGCGCCGAGGACGAGCAGGCTGCAGGGCGGCCGATACCGCAGCGAAGATCCGAACCGTGTGCGGTAAAGGCTGTGGAACGGCGGGTTGGACGACCAGGTGGGCGATCTGGCAAAGCGCACAATCGGACTGAACAGCTTGACCGTCCGCGTGCGAGTGTCCAACTTGAACAATGCCGGTGAAGGCGAGGAGTGCACAGCAGAAGAAGCCCACGGCTATCCACAAAGAACGGCGGATTCCCGGATTCAGGCTACCCTTCGGCATGCTCCAATAATATACACACAAAGCCAAGTTACTCAATTCGCCGCCGCTTTTTGCCACGCCACCCGCGAGCAAGTTAGGGCGGCTCGCCCACCCGCGTAATTCCCTTCTCGATGGGAATTACCTGATCCCGCCCCGTGCAAGCGACTTCTTTCATGCGATCGGAGAGAATTATCGTAGCTATTGTGGGAGGGCTGAAGATCACCTGTAGGAGCGGTCAAACTGCTGCGTTAGTTAGACCAAGGCGGCCCCAGCGAGGACCGGACATTCCCTTTCAAGGTCGGAACAGTAGTCGGCGTACATCTGGCGAATCTTACCCCCATTGGGATCGTATCCCGGTGATGCCATAACCGTTGGTGATCAAGAGCTGCTGTACCCGCGGTTTTTTTAAAACTCTATTGCAAACGCGCATACAATAGCGTCGCCTGGAGTTTATTGTGCCTCACGAAGGAAACGCCACAGTAAGAGAAAGCTTTAGCGAAGAGCTTGACCCGTGCGAATATTGGGGGCACCGCAACATTGGCTCCGAAAGCCACTGTTGGGCCAACCGGTCAGACCTGCTCTGCCGGTTCGACAACACCAGCCGCGCTCCCCAGTCAACAATTGGATTCCTCGACCTTCGCCAATCCAACTTCCTCGACACACCTTTCACGACGAAGAGCTAAACAGGCTGGACTCGTAAGCCTTGAGAGAGAACAGCGGAAAGAAGAGAAACATGGGCGAAATCCTCGAAGGGGCGCGAACGACCAAGAGCACGCTGCCGGGACACCCGACGTGGTCAAGTCTGACAGTGATCCTGGCTTTAGCGGCGGGAATCGCTGTTGGGATGTATCACTGGCGGAGGGATAACAATGGGCTTCAGCGGTGGTATTTCACGAGCTACGTGCGCAGCTCACTCTCCGGATCGGACAGATTTCAAGTTAAGGATCCGAGTCGATATCGGGTAATTGATCTGGTCGATGACCGCTACCCAGAGCAGACGCTCACCACTGTGACAGACGAAGATGCGGCTGTGACCGCTAATAAACACGGTGCGCTCACCCTCAAATACACAGAAAAGTGGGCCCAACGGGAACACCTCAGAGCAGTCATCCGAACTATTTCCGTGGATAACGATGTCATGCATGGTTGGTTGCAGGAAAAAATCTATGGCCTAGAAAGCGTTAGTGAATTGGTGAAATGGCCGTTAGAAAGTGGCGCGTTGGCGGCGGTTGCGCTTTTGCCAGCAGGGCTATTGTTCGCCATTCCGGCGGATCGGCGGCGAGCTAAACGACGGCATATGCGCTCTCGCAGAGGACTGTAGAGGACGATGACAGACTTGGAGAGGAGTTGTGTTATGCACGTAAAAGTTATGGCCGTTCTGGCAACGACAATGTTCGGAGCCCGCATACTTTGGGCTCAATCTCTTCAAACCATTCATGGTTTTGTCAGTGAGGCCCATTGCGGAGCAGCGCATAGCTCTCCTAGTGTGGCCGCGACCAGTTGCATGCAAAAGTGCATGAAGGACGGTTCGCCTGCGGTAATTGTGAGCGGGGGTAAGGTGTACCAGTTGAAAGGGGACACAGCCGCGGTCGCGGAGTACATCGGACAGTATGTAACGGTACAAGGTCTGGTTGACAGCAATACGATAAAAGTGGTCTCGGTCCGCAATGAAATACCGATGTCGCCTGCGCGATCGACTGCGCACCCGCGATGATGGGCTTTGGTTTCAGATACAAGCGACTATTGTGTTCAACAAAAGCGAGGGGCAGGTTTTTCCTCGCGGTATCGTTCTGCGTGCGCGATTGTCGTTTTGGCGGCACTCTATGGCAGTCGGTTAGGCGTGACAATATCCTGTGGTGGTTGACCGAGGCAGCCATTGGGTCTCATACTCGCTGACGGCGCCGACAAAGGCGGAACAGACGGGACGTTCACTTACTTGTCACAATTGCCAAGCGAAAGATGACGTCCCGTTCGGCCCGCACTTTGCCTACAGAACTCTACCTTCGGGCAACATTGAATCATGCGGTGGTGGAGACCGGGAGCGTCCAGCCGAGAATACCGGATTTGCACGAACGAGTCCGAACTCCAACCAGCGGAACGCGCCATCTATTTCTCATCGATTCGAGCGGATCTCACGCGGCACAGGAACGGATGCGGCTGGTGAAAGGCGCCACATTGAATCTGCTGACGAGTTCCTTCAAGAACGGAGACGAAGTTGCCATCATTGTGTTTCGCGGTACATGAGCCCAAGTTCTGTTGGAGCCATCGCGATCGGTCCATGAGGCCAGCACAGCGTTGGAGTATCGGCCCACAGGAGGCAGAACTCCGCTGGCAGACGCCCTCCATCTCGCGGAAACTTATCTCACGCCGGGAACGGTGCTCATCCTTCTAACAGACGCGCGGGCGAATGTTCCGTTGGGAACCGGCGATCCGTGGCAGGAAGCCCTTCGACGTGGCAAGCCAAATCAAAACTCGTGCCCTGGTAATTGATACTGAAAACTATACAGAACGACTTGGAGGGCCACTCAAACTAGTGTAGTGCGTCACACAGATGGATGTTTATTCATACAGGCAACGAAGCAACCAGAACGCCCCACAAATGGCCGGGGGCCTGTGCGTTGCTCCTTTTGCGAAGGATGCGAACCCAAGAAACTTCGTTTGAGTGGATCATCGAGCGCGGCCGATTGGGATTTGCTTTCCCACCCTTCGCAAAAAGCGCGAAGGATGGGGCGGATACCGCGGGAAGAACAGATGCTTTACCCGCGGTAGCCGCATGGGGCACCCGATCATTTGTGGCAGGGCAAGAATACTCGCCTCTATATGTGACGCAGTAGACTAGCGGAGGCTCTAGCCGCCGAGTATGTTCGCCTGGAAAGCTCCGAGCTGAACGACGACGTATTGTTCGCCCTGCAACGCCTTCCGATAGGTTGAACCGGTCTCAGGAGTGCTTGAACCTCGCTGCGGGCTCAAGGCTGGTTGGCGGTGCTCCCGACCCGGACGTGATAACCCGCTTCATGTTCGCAGAGATGAGGTTTGCCTTGCGTACTACCAAGGCTGCATGCGAACTAGTCAGCTCCTCATTCGCGGTCTCAGCAAACAACGTTAGCCAACGAGCGAAGTGTGCAGGTTCAATGGGTAATCGGAAGTGGGCGAGAAGCGGATTCCCTTTGTATCGACCGGTGGTCAGCATCACAGTGGACCAGAAGTCTTTCAAAAGGGCTAAATGGGCATCCCAATTCTGCACTTTATCGTTGAAGATAGGGCCGATCTCCGGGTCTTCGCGCACCTTTGCATAAAACCTATCGACCAGATTTGCAATCTCTGCTTCGGTGATGGGTGTTTCTTTGTTCATTGTCGCCCCTCTCCAGTATGTAGTGTAGGACTGCGCCAGATTGATCAACGACTGAGCTGCGAGTATCAGGGCGGCGCAACCAGCCGGACGGGCCTTTCCAGGATGATTCTGCTTCAACCAGCAGTTACTTCAATGGAATGAGGGGTGTTGACTACATAAGCATAGGCCTCGAAATCAACGATTGGGGTTTCTATAAAGTTTTCAGCCAATGGGGGCGACTGCACTGTCCATTCAAGCCCGGCCGCCTGCCAAGGATTCGCACCCGCAATTTTTCCATACCTCAATGACCACAGAAGATAAAGCGCTGGAAGGAGGTAGCCAATGGCAAGAATAGAGGCGCCGGCAGTAGAGAGCACATTCAGCACCTGAAACTCAGGAGGATACGCGTGATAGCGGCGAGGCATGCCCAAATAGCCAAGAACAAATTGGGGGAAGAAGGTGAGATTGAATCCAATGAAGAGAATCGTGGCAGCCAGCCTGCCTAGTGGCTCCGGATACATTCTTCCCGTCATCTTTGGCCACCAGAAGTGCAGGCCAGCCATAACGGCACTCACCATCCCGCCCACCATCACGTAGTGGAAATGCGCCACGATGAAATAGGTTTCAGTCAGATGGATGTCCATGCCCAGAGACGCGAGAAAGATTCCGGTCATCCCTCCCATGGTGAAAAGACCGATGAAACCCAGCGCGTACAGCATTGGCGTGTCAAAAGAAATCGAGCCCTTATACATGGTTGCGCACCAGTTGAATACTTTGATGGCTGAAGGCACCGCCACCAACATGCTCATGAAGGAAAATAGCAGGGCTGAATAATTAGAGATGCCCATGATGAACATGTGATGGGCCCACACAAAGAAGCTGAACACTGCGATCGACACGGACGAAAAGGCTACTGCGGTGTACCCAAAGACCCTTTTCCGGCTGAAACACGACACGACTTCCGAAATAATTCCCATGCCGGGCAGGATCATGACATAGACAGCCGGATGAGAGTAAAACCAAAAGAGGTGCTGGAATAGAAGCGGATCGCCACCCTTGGTCGGATCGAAAACGCCAATCCCAGTGACCCGTTCGAGCACAATCAGGACCATGGACATGGCGATCACGGGCGTGGCCAAAACAAAAAGAATCGACGTGGCGTAGTAAGACCATATGAATAGCGGCAGGCGAAACCAGGTCATGCCAGGAGCGCGTAACCGGTGGATGGTCACGATGAAGTTCAGGCCAGTCAGGATGGAGGAGAAGCCGGCAATGAAAATGCCCATAGCGGCTCCTATGACGTGGGTGTTTACGTAATGTGTGCTGAGCGGTGTGGTGAAGGTCCATCCCGTATCCACGCCACCAGAGATCATCATGTACAACTCAACGCAGCCCCCGATCACGAAGAGATACCAGCTAGCCAGATTGAGCTTGGGAAAGGCGACGTCGCGCGCTCCAATCATCAGCGGTATCAGAAAATTACCCAGCACAGCCGGCGCGATGGGTACGAGAAAGAAGAACACCATGATGATGCCGTGTATGGAGAACAGCTTGTTATAGGTATCGGAAGTGACCAGATCGCCGGCAGGAGTCAGCAACTCGAGCCGAATCAATGCTGCTGCCGTGCCCCCAATGGCAAAAAAGAGGATAGTCGTGACGAGATACAACAGAGCAATACGCTTGTGGTCCTGAGTCAACAGCCACGATTTAAGGCTGTTATCGCCCCTAAGGAAACTGTCGCGCGGCAGCGTTTTGGGCTCAGGTAGTGTCGTAAGCATAGTGGACTCCATCGCGCTGCCAGGCGAAAACCAATCTCTTACGCCACCCTACCCTGTGGCTTGGCAGTATGCTATGACTTAGGTCATAGCGGCGGTTCTCCGTTCGCAGCCTGCCATGCAAATAAAGTCAATCACGGCCCTTCAGCGTACGCCGCTCTTCGGGTGCCTGACGGAAAAGGAACTCGCAGACATCGCACAGCGAGCGAGCGCACTTCGCCTCCAGAAAGGCGAAGTGCTATTTATTTGCGGCGAACAGGCAAAAGGCCTTTTCGTGGTGGTAAACGGCAAGATACGCGTTTTTCAGCAAAACGCGGGGGGCCGGGAACAGGTGATGCATGTGGATACCGCCGGCGCTGTCATCGGTGAAGTAGCCGTGTTCGATGACGGACCGTACCCAGCCTCCGCGGTTTCAGAGCTGGATGCGGAACTGCTGTTCATCGATAAGAACGATATGCATCGGTTCTGTGCCAAGTATCCAGCGCTTGCTCTGAGGGCGTTACGGCTCATGGCAGCCCGGGTACGGAGACATGCGCAGCTCGTGGAAGCTCTGTCTTTCCAAGACGTTGAACACCGGCTCGCAGCCTTCTTTTTGAGTGAAGTAAGGCATGCAGGAACTCCCGCGCAGGGCCGGATTGCGTTGCATCTTTTTTTATCGAACCAAGAAATTGCCAGCCGGATCGGCTCGGTGCGAGACGTGGTTTCGCGTACGATTGCCCGGATGAAACACAATGGATTGATTGCCATGAACGGGCGCACCCTCATCATCCCGGATTTGCAAGCCCTTAAGGCCTACGCTGCGAGTGCCAACGGTGAACTTGCCGGCCCGCATGGCTTACCCACTGTACAAACTCCGAGTGACCGCAAGCGATGAGATGTAGGACCTGACTCACGCATCTCTATTGCCACTTATGTCGTGATACGATATACTGTCTTGGGTTAACGAAACGTGGACCGCCAGGCCCTGTCTCGGGGATGGGAGGTCGGCCATGCTGCCTATCGTGTGGATCTACATTGCGGTTGTGATGTTTTTGTGGATTTTTCTTCTGTATACGGAATTGAGAAAGCAGGCCCGCGGGCACGTCAAGGGATGTCCTTCTCTTCCGTATATTTGCCCGGAGCGCCTCCATTCCCTGATCATCATTGAGCCAGACCTGAAAATGCTCGAGTTATGCTTTCAATATGGCGAGGCGGACATTCCCGACGCGCAGCAGATTCCGATCGATCAGCTCGAGATTTTTGTAGGTCATGCATCGCGGTCCACGATCCTCGTCTTCTATGCCTCCATCAAAGACCCGGTGAATTGGAAACAAGTGCAGCTGTTTGTCCGTAAATACTCGCTGCGCAACGTCTACGTGCTCAAGGGAGGCCTCGAAGCGTGGCAAAGCTACCAGCGTGCCAACGCCGCAGGTGACATTGGTCCGTCAACCCACAGGGCTACGCTGGCTTGATCTGACTTCCTGTGGCGATGAATGCGAGGCCGGTTCATTTGCCTGCGGTCTCTTTGGTCAATAACCCGTAGACATCTACTTCGTGCTTTGCTCCGACGTAGACATGCCCGTTCATAATGACCGGAATATTGAACCGAAGCGCCAGCCCAGCGCGGTCGCGAAATGGATTCTGCTCGCTGTCGTAGAGTAGGCGGGAGCTATCGACGGCGTCGAAGGCGTACAACACCGCGTTTTCGTCCGCGTCGTTCCAGGCCTTCGAACGAAGCACCCAAAGCACCCCATCACGCACCCCGTTCGCCGAAACAGTTGGGGTTGCGCAGGTAGCCGGGAAGCGGGAACCGCTTGCCGCTTTGAGCATCAGCTTTCCCTGGTTCACCGCAAATTGACGCAGAGCATCCTTAGAGCTGTTGCTCACCACGTAGAAGTTGTGATTCCAGTAGGCCATTGAGCCACAGACGCCACCACCTGCGCTCGGTATTGTTTGCACGGCCTGGCTGTCATTGTTTGGCTGATAATGACCCATAAAGTCTCGGTCGATCAGATAGATGGTGCCTTCCTTGCCGGCAATCACGACGACGCGCGGGTGCGGTCCCGATTGGGGCGGCAGTAGCACCGGGCCTCCCGAACCCAGATCTTTATCTTTTGCATCCAGTTCGGCGACGTTGAACGGCGCGAAATAGTCGTCGAGTTTGAGACTTTGCCCATCCAGTTTCAGCAAACTATCTCCATAGTCGCGCCCGCCCTTGACTGCATCAAAGCGCCCATTTCCCGTGGCAAGAAACAGATTGCCTCTCGCATCGGCCACCGGTCCCGTGTCGGCTGCCCAAATGCCGCTGTCATCCCCATCGGGAGAGGCATTGAAGACTGCTCTCTGTTTGAGGGTGTGCGCGTCATACGCCATCACCCAACCGTGATAAGGCCCGACATCGCAGGAAGAAGCCCACGTAAGATACACCAATCCATTCGCCAGCAGGAGCGAGGCGCGAGGATTCTCGCGCAATGGATCGAATTCCAGTTTCCCTGACTGGCTACCGGTTCCGCTCCCTTTGATCGTGGCCTTGATATCAACCGGGCCTCCGAATTTTCCCAGCCCGGTTGTTACCTCCAGCGCGTGCAAACGCTGCGCGTAATGAGCCGGCGACGACCCTGTCTGCTCTTTCGTACGCGCCAGCACATACAGCGTGCCCGTATCCGCATCAATGACAGGTGTTGAGGTAATTCCGACCTCCGGCACAATGAAGGGGCATTCGACGTCGTCCTCAGGAACGGTCGTGACCCCCTTCCTGAGAAAATTCACCCGCCAGAGTGGCGAGGCGGGATGTCCGTAGGCGTCGAAGGCATATACGCTGTCGTGCTCAGTAGCCACAAACAGCACATCGTGCCGACCCTTGCCAGGTATCTCCAATCCCGTGAGAAAGAGCGGTTGGGCATAGATGTCTCCATCTACTTTCAGGGTGAATATTTTTCCAAAATGGCGGACGCTCACATTGCGCGTAGTCAGGGTGGTCTCGAGCCGGTTGGCGCCGCTGCGCGCGTTGTCATACTGCGACGTCGTTACACTCTGCGCTGCTGTGAGGCGTCCCACGGTGAAAGCCAGGATTAGCATGGCCGGCCACGCCAGCGTTCTGGAAGCATGCATTGAACTGGTTCCCTCCTCTTACCTGCCAGCTATTCGAGCCGAAGCGCTGTTATGGGATCGACGCGAGGTGCTCTGTTCGCCGGAATCCAAACGGCCAAGAGCGCAACCGCGCTGAGAAGCAGCGGCGTAACAATGAACGCGATCGGATCCCAGGCTTTGACTGCAAAGAGAAAGCCGGCCAGGAAGCGAGTGAGCCAGAACGCTCCGCCGATGCCGAGGACTACGCCGGCGCCGACGAGGATCATACCCTGACCGATGACCATGTTGCGTAGGTTGGAAGCCTGCGCCCCAAGCGCCATGCGTACGCCCAGTTCCTGGGTGCGCTGCTGGACGGAATAAGACATGACCCCATAGACACCAATGGCAGCCATCAGCAAGCCTGCCGCTGCGAAGATACTGAGGAGCAACATATTGAAGCGCTGACGGGCGGTGTCGCGGACCTCGACATCGGTCATGGTGCGCACATGCGCAACCGGCAAGCCTCCGCTGGCGTCACGCAGCGCTGCCTCGATGCCCGCCCGCAGGGTATACGGATTTACGCGGCTGCGCACGATCCACCAGAGCGGCGTAACCTGAGCGTTGAGCGCAGTCACCGCCTCCGGCATTTGTGCGATAGGAATGTACATCGTCGGAAAAGGATCGCGACTGACACCGGCATCGCGTGTGTCCCCCACGATGCCAACGATCTGGCGAGGCGGTTCGGCAAACGCCGGGCCTCCCGCTCCGATCTGAATGCGGTCACTCAGCGGGTTGCCTTTGGGCCAATACTTCCGGGCCATCGCCTGGTTGATGATGACCACCCCAGGCGCGGCGCTATCATCCTGCCCGGTAAAAGCGCGACCACGCAACAAAGGAATTTCAAAGGTTGAGAAATAGCTCCACGAGATGGAAAAGAAGCCCGCGACGCCGGTGAAGGGCGTTTCACCCCTGGGGCGCCCGAGGACGTCAAAGCTCATCCCGAAACAACCCTGCAGCGGCAGGCAGCTGCTTGCGCCCGCGTCGAGCACTCCCGGGACAGCCATGAGACGCTCCCGGCCGTCGCGGACGATCCCGGCAACGGGTTCCGTTCTCTGAAAGCGGCTCCCACTTATCGACATAGACACGCTGAGCACATTGTGGGTGGTGAAGCCGGGATTGACCTCCTCCAATTTAAGGAAAGTGCGGATGAGCAAAGCGGCTCCGATGACAAGAACCAAGGCCAGAGCTATTTCACTTACCACCAGCAGGGAGCGGATGTTGCCATGCCGAAGGCCCATGCCGGAACGGCTGGAATTCTCGTTGAGCGAGGTGGTGAGATCGGGGCGCGCCGCGGAAATCGCGGGGACCAGGCCAAAGAGGACGCCGGTAAGCAGCGAGATGCTCAAGGTGAACAGCAGGACACGGTAATCGAGTCCGATGGCCGAGCCATCTTCTCCGATTCGAGGAATATCGCCGGGGCTGATGCTCAGCAGCAGACGCACGCCGCTGAACCCGACGGCCAAGCCTAACAGGCCGCCTACAAAGGAAAGCGCAAGGCTCTCCGTCAGCAGTTGCCGAATGATCTGTCCGCGCCCGGCTCCCAGGGCCGCACGGGTTGCAAGTTCGCGCTTTCGGACTGAGGCTCGCGCAAGCAGGAGGTTGGCCACGTTGGCGCAGGCGATGAGAAGCACAAACCCCACGGCTCCGAGCAGAACCATGAGTGGGACGCGGGTGGTGCCAATCAAAGACTCCTGCAGCGACACGGCTCCGAAGCCCATGTGGGGTGGCAGGGCGCTGCTGCCATAAGTGCGGCGGAACTGGTCGGCGGCCTGCGCGAGCTGCGCATTTGCCTGAGCAGCGGAGACGCCCGACTGCAGCCGCGCTGCCACGTTGAAGTTGCGGGCCATCTCTCGCGATGTCAGATCGAACTGAAAAGGTATCCACAGATCTGCAGGTGTATCGGTGACGAAATCGCGGCCGATGACGCCGACAACCAGCCACGGCTGGCCGTCCACCTGGATGTTAGAGTCGACGATTTTGCGGTTTCCGCCGAAGCGCCGCTTCCACAGACCGTAACTCAACACGGCAACATGACCGCCATTCGGGGTATCTTCTGTTGCGGTGAAAGTGCGTCCGGCAACAACGGGAGCGCCGAACAGCGGGAAGTATCCGCTGGTGACGTGGATGCCGAGCACCTGCTCGGGGTGATCTCCGCCAGTGAGGTTCATTCCGGCTCCGCCCCAATCGTAGGCGGCCACCTGCCGGAAGATGGCGGATTGCTGCTGCCAGACGTTGTACTCGGGAATGCTCGCGACCGGAATTGGCCCCCGGTCGCTGGTGGTGACCAGTTGCACCAGGGCCTGCGGATTGGGATAGGTGAGTGGCTTGAGGAGTACGGCATCCACCACCGAAAAGACCGCGGTATTCACGCCGATGCCAACGGCGATGACGAGGAGCACGATCGATGTGAAGGCGGGGGTTCGGGCAAGAGAGCGCACGGCGAAGCGCAGGTCTCGCCATCCCTCTTCGAGCCAGGGGAAGGACTTCGTGCGGTCAATGAAGCGACGTAAGGTCATTTACGTTACTCTCCTGCTGATTCGATGGAGTCGCCGGGAACCGCAGGGATAACCGTTAGTGAACCTTCTCAGCCGGTATGGGCTTCATGTTTGGCGGTGCTCCTCCGGGCAGGATTTCGGCATGTGTGTCGTCCTTCAGGGTCACCAAAAATTCAAAGCCGTCGATGACGGTGATGTGCAGTTCAGAACCTTCCACCGTTGCCTTGGCGATCGACTTTGGCGTGCTGTCTCCGGATGGATCAGCACGAAGTAATCCTCCGTCATGGTTCAGCGCGATTTGAGATGCGGTGACGGTTCCGTTAAGGCCGGATCCGTCCCGAACCAGAATCATAGTGGCGAAACTGTTTCCGTTGAACATCCAGTGCCAGGTTCCTGCGAACTTTTCTGCCGTGTTCGAGGTCTCTGAGTTTGCTTGCAGGCTCATCGCGTGGGCGAGCACTTCGCCCGCGCCAAAGGTAATGCTGGTTGCCAGGGCAAGCCCAATGACACCGGTCCGCGATAGGGAAAGTGTTTTCCCGGTCAGCCTCATGATTCGAGTCTCCAGGTTGTCACCATCGAAGATGCCCAGCCCCGCAGCGTTGGCATGAGGAACGTGTAAGCACAGTGACGCCAGGTGTAAGAGGGTATTGGCATACGAACGACGCTTGCCAAGGCGGGCCGCGGCATAGTCGTCGCAGGCAAGCTCCCGGGTTTGCGAGATCTTTGACATCAGATAGCCGATGCCGGGGTGCCAGGCTACTGGCAGCGAGATCAATTCACATAGGACGCGGACGGGAAAGTCTCTGCGACGGATGTGACCATACTCGTGGGCAATCACTGCCGAGAGCTCTTGTTGGCCAAGTTCCGGGAGCAATTTGCCGGGCAGCAGGATGGCGGGATGAAACACTCCGAAAGTTACGGGATCGTCAATGGCTGTGGATTCAAGAAGAGCGACCCGGTGGCTGGCCTCGATGATCTGGCCGGCCATCGCAACCAGGGCAGGAGGAAGTACGGATGAGCCTCTCCGCAGACGATGAACGCGATGGACAGCCCGGCTGAAGCGGGCCATCCGCAACAGAACAAGCACTCCCCAAATGCCGATGATCCAACTTTGAAACCCAGGCGGGATGGTGAACTGCTTATTCTGCCTGGGATGGCCCTGCCAACTCCAAAAGGGTTGATTCGCCCGTCCAGCGTCCGCGGGAACGTGCTGCTTAGATTTCTCTGCGACTACGGTTGCGGGCGGTTGCCAAAGGGTGTTGATAACCGGAGCCGTCAGACAGAAGAGGAGCACGGTGAGATAGAAGGAATATTGATGCTTTGCTCTCACCTTCGCGACGAGACGGGAGAAGACCGCCGCCACGATGGCAAAAAAGCCAATTTGTAGAAGCGCATTGAGCAGCAGATCGAATACGGTTTCTCGAATCAGGCTCATTCCGGTTCCTCCTCCGCGCTCTCACGGGCTTGTAACTTCGCCTGTAACTGCGCAAGTTTTTGCGCATCGAGCTGCTTGCTGCGAACCAAAGACAGGAGAAGGTCGTCCACCGACCCTAGAAAAACTTTCTGCAAGACGTCCCTGATGGCATGAGAGTCGGCGGCCTCCTGAGAAACGAGGGTGCTGTACTCGTATGCTCGTCCCACGAGCTTTCTCTTCACTTTTCCTTTGCGTTGCAGAACATTCAACGTGGTCTGCACGGTGGTGTAGGCAAGCTGAGGCTCACCCGTCAATCCCTGCAAGACTTTCTGGACATTTCCTGCGCCACCGTCCCAGAGCACGCGCATAATCCGCCGTTCTAAAGGGGTCAGGACCCTGGCTTTTTTCGGCATCGACTCAATCCTCGCCCGCGCTCCTATACATATAGGAGCGCGGCGCACCTTGTCAACTATAGCTATAGGAGAGGCGACGAAGCCTGATCGGGCTCATGTTTCTCCCGTCGCACAGCGGGAAACTCGTGATCAGCCGGCGACTCCAGGGGCAACGCATCGAAGACGAACGCATTCCCGAAAAGGTGTGGAACCGAAGGGGTTTTCACCGATTCTGGCAAGCAAGAGCACAGCCAAAGCAAAACAATCACTAAAGTCACTTCGTGGTTTGACGATGAGCTAGAAGGAACGGTGCGTGTCCCGTTTGGGACATTCTGCCAGAGTAAGGGGGAAATCTCTGTCATGTGGATGAGTGCGAAATTACTTAGCGGGGAAGGCTCGTCCAAAGCTTTCTTCCCACCGGAGAGCGTGCGGCGGTTACCACAGAAAGGCAACGCGAAGAGATTTGTCATTGCGCTACTGCTGGTTGTTTCGTTCCTCACTTCCGTAGCGACGATGCTGGTGCACTACCCGCAGAAGGTGGATGCATTTCTCAACTCGGATCAGCCGGTCGAGAGCAAGCACGTTGTGACGAGCCGCAACTGAGTCCCGCAGTCGTGGGAATATTTGTCCTGTCGGCAGGTCAGACTTGGACGGATCCCAAACGGGACGTAGCACCTTGTTCTGGTGTCTCACTTGTCCTGACATCTTCGCGGCGCCAGCTTAGCGCAAGTTTCGCGAATATCCAGCAGGCTCCGATCGCAGTCAAGTTGTACACCGCCCCACCCCATGCCGTCTGGCTGTGCGGTCGAACAAACACAGGCGGGATTTCTACAGTTGCTTCAAACACCAACAGCATCAGCGCGAGCAGTGTGGCAGCCAGGACGTCCTGAATTCGGAACACGATTGCGATACCTGCAAGCAAGAACGCGATGCCGGTGAGCCCTATCCAGAAAAATGGAAACGGCACCCAATGCGGAACGAAGCGTGCGTAAGCGGGAAGGTTAATGAGGTGCCCCAAGCCGAAGGATACTGGAGGTAATCCCAACATCCAACGACCGGCGATGGCTGCTCTCTGTCGCCACACCGAATCGGGTGATGCAGTTGCGGCGTAAACGAAAGCTGCCGGGGCAATCAACATTACCTGTGCGGCGACCCCGCCCAAGACGAAAATCAGGACGCCAATTCGAAGACCCATCGTCTGAGTCAGAGTATAGAAACGCGGGAGCCAGAGCAGGGCAAAAACAAGGTAGATCATCGCTGATCCCGTTGCCCCCATTCGTGCGGTAGGTCGCCACAAGATCGCGATGCCGGCCGCTACCAGCCAAAAGCCAGCAATGAGTGCAAGCACATGCTGGCCGGGAACATGCTTGACAAGCGTGTTTATAGGTTGATGTGAGGCCTCGAATTCTCCCCAAACAATATCCAGTATCCCAGTAACGATCGTTGCCAAGCCGTAGAACCAAACTCCGATTTTCAATTTGTCAGAACTCCCTTCAGTGCCCGAACCGCAAGCCTGGAACTGTAAACAGTATTTTCCGGCTTCGATAACGATCGTATGAGAGCGATTGGTACATTGAAAGAACCATTCTACGCAAATATCATTAGACCAATCGGGGGACGGCATGCCGAAGACCATCAGCACGTTCGAGTTCACGATGAATAGCCGTCCGCAGGGTCAGACTCTAACCCGTTGGTTATACGGGGAACTGCGCAGTGCCATTCTCGAAGGCCGGCTTAGGCCTGGGACCAGACTGCCGGCCTCGAGAGACTTCGCCACCCAGTACGGGCTGTCGCGGGGAACAATTGTCAACGTTCTCGAGCGCTTGCAAGCGGAGGGGTACGTATCTTGCCGTGTTGGATTAGGCACGTGGGTCAATGACGTAGCGGCACCCACACCGCCGCGGCAAACGCCCATAAACCCTCCGGCGTACATTCGTCGCGTCAGTTCAGAATACAAACGGCCCAAGCCTTTTGTAGACCTGCCCTTCACAGGCGGTGTGCGGCCGTTTCGTGTCGGAAATCCCGCAGTCGCCGAATTCCCGTCCGAGCTTTGGGGACGCATTGCGGCGAAGCGCGCACGCAACTTCAGGTCGTGGCTTACTACAGAGTCTGATCTTCGTGGCTATCGGCCACTGCGAGAAGCGATTGCAGAGTATTTGCGCACGTCCAGGGGAGTGCGGTGCAGCTCGGAACAAGTCGTCATTGTTTCTGGAATACAGCAGGCGCTCGACTTATTAGTCCGCTTACTGGTCAAGCGGCGGGATCCAATATGGATGGAGGATCCTGGATATTTTGGAGCCAGCATCGCGCTTGGCACGGTCGGGGCCAGGATTATCCCTGTGCCAGTTGACGAAGAAGGTCTGTCGGTGTCCGCGGGAATGAGAATTTGTCCGCATGCCAAAGGGGTATATCTGACGCCAGCTCACCAGTTTCCGCTCGGTGTGACGATGTCCCTCGAGCGGCGGATGGCCATTCTCAAATGGGCCTCGCGGGCCGGCGCGTTTGTGATCGAAGATGACTATGACAGCGAGTACCGGTTTGAAGGGCAGCCGGTGCCCGCCTTGCAAAGCCTTGACAATCGTTCCAACGTGATCTTCATCGGATCGTTCAGCAAGACATTGTTCCCTTCCTTACGCCTGGGCTACGTCGTGCTCCCTCCTTCACTGGTTAAGCATTTTCTTGCCTTCCGCCTTCGAACCGATCTGCAAAATTCGACCATCGATCAGGCGGTGCTCTGCGATTTCATCGTAGATGGGCATTTGGCACGTCATCTGCGACGGATGCGTACTCTGTACGCCGGCCGCCTTGCGGCGTTGATCGAAGGAGGAAAACAACATCTAAGTGGATTGCTCGAGCTTTCTGACGTCAGGGCCGGTCTCTACACCATCGGATTTCTCAAAAATGGAATGACATCACGCCGAGCAGAGAAGCTGGCGGCGGACCGGGGAATTGAAGCCCTCGCCGTTGACCGATTTACTCTGAGACGTCCCGACCCCCGAGCCTTGCTCCTCGGCTTTGCCGCCTTCGATGAGGGTGCGATTCGGCGAGCACTTATTCGACTAGCCCGGGCGCTGAGTTCGCGGGAACCTCGCATGCGGGGGGAATGAGCGCGGGTTTACCAAAGACAGAAAAAACGGAACGTTCGCATTGACTGGGACGTGATACCGATGCCAGGGTAGAGGAGCTTTTCCTCTCTGTGATCCACGCCAGATTCTTTCAATCCTGGGCTATTGCTGAAGAGGGCCAGCGATCCAATGCTCAGGGTCTGATGGGCCCACTGAGAGGAAAAGATTGCGGCGGACCTGCGGAACTGATTCCGGGATATTATCGGTTGCGCTGCATGGGCCGGGCGATCTACATCTATCACTTGGACACGGCTACAAAAGGAGCGTCGTAATGGTCTTCGCAAAGCGCCTCTGCGAAGGAGTGGTTCTAGGAGAAATAACCTGCAGCGTCAGAATTTGGACGAGCCCCCACGTCAAAGAAGGCAGGCGTTATCGCGTGGGAGAGGGAGAAATCGAGATCGATTCGATCACCCTGATCGGGTTTGCTGATATTACTCCGGAGTTGGCGCGAAAGTCCGGATTTCTGGGTGTGCTCGATCTGCTCAAAGTGGCGAAACATGGTAAAGGCGATAACATCTATCTGATTCGTTTTCATTACATACCGCCGCGTGTGCAACGGACGACTCGGGCAGGCAAAGCGACAAAGGTTTCCTGACGCGACTGTCGAGGTGGAAATGCGACACAGTATGCCTGGTGGGCACGGCAAGTTCGCCGCCATTAACATCAGCGGCACCGGATCTCCGCACCTCCCGCATCTCCTGTCCCGCATCTCCATATTGCTGTTTGCATCAAGAGCGCATTGTTAGGCCCGCGATAGCGCTATGCTGGCCACATAGCAGGCCAAAGAAATGCTGACGCCTCTGAGAGGCCAACTGAAAAAATAAACCTTGCAGAGTACAACAACAACACCAAGCATTGCCAGCCCGACAACGAGCAGGAACGGTGACCGAAAGAGGAGTTGGCCGTGAGCTAATGCGAGATAACCGAAAACCAAACCGAACAAGATAAGTCCCAGGCTGTGGCTGGCATTGAAGCCCACCCAACACCGCCACATGGTTGTTTCTTTCGTAATAACAGGTGAACTCTGGCTCATGCTGATTTGCAGTGCGGGGTCACGGGGCGTGAGGCTTGGGCCCCAGAACGTAGAGACAAGGTGGAGGACTCCAAGCGTAAGGACAATGCTCGCACTAACAACCATGAGAATTCTTGCGGCCAAGATGCTCTCCTTATTTTGTGGGCCTAGCAGTCGCACTGCACCTTCCCTTACTTCCCGCGGCGTTCACTTCGTTGACGTGGCCAAAAGACTGACGAACACGTCCGTGTTATGGGGGAAGCGGAGGCCATAACAGCCATTTGTCGATTTCAGCTTGCCGGAGCCTACGAGGGTAGTTTTGTCGTAGCTTGCAACAGTCGAGCCGTTGATGGAGCACACCACCTTATCCCCTCTTACCGAGAGCGCGATGTCCTGAGTCACCGGTTGGCCGCGCCCGGCTGCTTTATGAATCGCGGCGTTGCTCTCACCAAACAGTCCGTTCATTCTGAACGGCTCTGGTCCAAATCCGCGCACGATAAACTTTCCGTTTCCAGATGCAGCGCAGTAGAGCTCGGTCTGGCTAGAGTACCCATGTCGTTCCCTCCGATAAACACTCCGTAGGGATGCGGGTGACCCGTTGTAAGACAACTTAGAAGCGAGCTCCGACTCACTCCTCGCGCAGCAGGATCAAAGGATTGACCGACAGAGCCCGTTGGGCTGGAATCCACGTAGCCACCAGCCCCAACAGCAGCATAGCCAGAACCACGCCGGCCAGAACCAGCGGATCGCGGGAAGTCGCCTGATACACGATGAAAGCCAGTACCCGGCTGGCCAGAATTCCGAAAAGCAATCCTGCCGCCGAACCAATGGCCAGCAACTTCAATGATCGTCCCAACGCCGCCTGCAACACTTCCTTGCGCTGCGCGCCGAGGGCGATGCGAATTCCCAGCTCCCGCAGCCGCTTGCTCACCGAGTATGCCGCCATTCCGAAGATGCCGGTAATCGACAGCATGCCTCCCATCACGCCCAGCACACCCAGCGATACTGTCGCCATGCGCGAGGGGAACAAAGTTCCGCCCAGTTCTGTGCTCCACGGGCGAATTGCCAGAACCATCCCAGGGTCGATGTCCCGGAGCACACTTCTCATGGCCGCGGCAAGTTGCAGCGGGTCGCGGCTCGACCGTACCACCAGCCATATCCAACTGGCTGGCGATTGCAGCAGGGGGAGGAACATCGCGGGCTGCTGGTCTTCGGTGAGGTTCACGTATTTTCCGTCTTCGACCAGGCCCACCCCCCGCACGCGCGTGCCATCGCGCAGCTTGAAATACCGGCCGACAGCGTCCGGCACGGAACCCAGTATCTTGCTTGCGAACTCCCGGTTCACGACTGCTACGCGCGGGGCGTTTGTGTCGTCATGCCATGAGAAGGCTCTGCCCGCCAATAAAGATGTCCCGGAAGCACGGAAGTAGTCTGGAGATACGTTGTACATACATGAGTCGGCCGCGGCATTCGATGGGCTCAGATCCGCGGTTGTGTCGGTATAGACAAGCGATTGCCAACTACCGGGAATTTCTAGCGGCGGATATTGCACCGATCCTACGGAATCTACGCCAGGAATCGCTTGTATGGCATCGATCATGCGCCGTTGCATTGCGGGTATTCTTTCGCCGGTGTAGCCTGCGGCCTTCAGATCGGTATCTACCAACATCGCGTTCCGCGGCTCAAAACCGAAGTTGCTGTGCATGGAGCGCATGAGTCCACGCACAGCAACCATCGATGAAATGACCAGCACGACACAGATCGCAATTTGGACGACAAGCAATACGTCTCGCACGGTAATTCGGCGCCCGAACGCGCCTGTCGATCCCGCTTTGACGATCTCGTACGGATTCGCCCGGAGAATCTGGCGTACGGGAACAATTCCGAAAAGAACTCCGCTGACCAACGCCAAGACCAAAGCCAGCAAATAAACGTTAGCGTCCGGACTTACCGGCATATGGAGGGGGAATTGCGGAAATGGCCGCCACACGCTCAAGCGGCGCAAAAGCAGAATGCTTGCCACCAGTCCCGCTACGCCTCCCGCGAGCGAAAGCAGCACGGATTCGGTGAACAGCTGGCGCAAAATGCGATTGCGGCTCGAACCAAGAGCCAGGCGCAAGGCCACTTCGCGAGAACGGTCGGCGGCCCGCGCGGCAAACAGGCTGCCCAGGTTGGCACAGGCCGCCAACAGTATCAAACCCGAAAGCAGCATCAATCCGGTGAGAAAAGCCCGCATTGGCCGACCGAGATAGTCGCCATGAAGACCAGGCCGCGCCAGCGTATAAGGCTCATTACCTTCTTCTTTGGGATAGCTTCTTTTCAGATACGAATCCACGGAGTTCAGATCGGCAGTGGCCTGCGCCGGAGTGACTCCCGGCTTCAGATGTCCCACCAGCTCAAACATCCAATGGTCCCCGCGCGCGTCCAAGATCTTCTCGCCGGATAACTGCTCATGGTTCACGATGGGCACGAAGATATCCGAAGCGAAAAACAAGACGGTCCCCTGGAACCCCGGAGGCGCCACGCCAAGAATGGTGATTGGATGCTTGTTTAGCCGAACAACGCGGCCCACCACGCCGCGATCATCCTGAAAATGGCTGTGCCAATATGCGTAGGAGAGCACGACATAAGGCGCGCTGTTTGGGCCGTGCTCATCGGAAGCGTGGAAGAAACGGCCAAGGTACGGTTGAATGCGCAATGCGTCGAAGTAGTTTCCGCTGGTTTCGTATTCCCAGACATTGGATGGATCTTTGCCCGTGTCCAGCCCTGCCTGAGAGATGGCCCAGGCAGCCACATCGTCGAAGCTGCGATTGCGCCGGCGAAGATCGAGATAATCGGGATAGGAGTGGGACCCGACGTCGCTCCCATGTTGGATGATGAAAAGGCTCTCTGCCTGAGGCACATTCAGCGGACGCAGGATGAGCGCGTTCAATACGCCGAAGACGACTGCGTTGGCGCCGATGGCCAGCGTCAGTGTCAAAACGGCAGTGATGGTGAAGCCGGGAGACTTGCGCAGTTGGCGTAGGGCGAATCGCAGGTCCTGCAGCAGGGTGGTCATGGTCGGGCTCCGGGTTACGGTAGGTCTATATCGGAAGGAAGGGCAATTCGAGAGTTCTTCAGAGACTGAGTGTCCTGCTTATCACCGAAGAGGAGCCACCAGAATCGCACCGGTGCGCAGTAGCGGCATTGAACGCGAAGCGCGGTGATTGAGCGAGTATGGTGGTAAAAGTCGCGCTCTTACGATTCTCACTTCCAGCCCTGTCTCTGCCTCTAAAAAATGATGGGTGCCCCATACCCCAGATTTCCTGTGAAGTTTCGTGGGCTCCCTGAACTTCATGCGCCTTTCCTTGAAGAAAGGCGCACACGCGGTCCTTTCCAGAGCTGCGTACAGGAAATTCGGGGTATCTGCCCGATTTTGGCAGATGTGGGATTCCCATCATTTGTTAGAGGCAGGGAGTGAGATATCCGTCTCGCTCGTTTCGGTAAGTACGGCTTTTTCCGCTGCCTGTTAAGCCGCATCGCAGCGCAGGAATCCGCGCCCAGCGGCGATTCTCCGCGTCTGCCTGGTTTTCGGGTGAAAACCGACAGTTGGCGGTATTCTTGATGCACGCGAGCGCCGCGTCTCGCCACGGTCCCGGTTTTCACGGGCGCCGCTTTTCTCGAGTTCAGGGGGCCGCGCGATCCATGTTCTCTGTCTCAATGTTTCCGAGCGCGATCGCGATTAACCTTTATCTCGCCGCCAGCCTCATCGGCTTCGCGACTGGGACGGCGATCAGCATTCTTCTTCTGGTTCTCACCGTGCGCGCGGCCAAACTGCCGGGCGCCAGCGCAGCCAATATCCTGTTCGTGACTTGCTGCCTGATATGGAATCTGGGCGGTCTCGCGCATTCCGTCGCCCTCACATGCGGCGCGCCCGAACAGGGACGAGCGGCGCTCATCATCCTGGCCTGTCAGTACACTGCAGCCGCGGCATGGCCCATCACCGTGTTAAGCCTGTGGAGCCCGCTCGCTACCCTGCATTGGCAAAGAATCGGCTGCCGGTCGCTGCAGGCGCTGGCGGTGATCACCTGTACACTGATCGTCCTACCGCTCTGGCACGGCGTCTTAACCGGTGTGAACTCGTCACTGCTTTTCCTCAAGAAATCGACCCCATACAACGGAGCCATTCTGCTCACGCTGGGAATCGCCCTGTTCCGGGAACGGCTCGCATCGCGGGCGATGAGGCTTCCTGTTCTGGCGATGCTGGTGGGCACCTTCGGCGCTATGACGGCAGTTCTCATCACGCAATTGTTGCCGTTGGACCGTGTTGTTGGCGACCTGCTCCGCGTCGTCAGCGAACAGATCACACTCCTCGTCGTTCTAGGCGCGTTCTTCTTGTTCGCCCGTTTCCGGTTTTCCGATTTGTTTATCCGTTATAGCCTCAAGGTCGTGTTGGCGGCGCTCACGGCCGTGGCCTTCACGCTGTCCTACTACACCCTCTCGTTCTTCCGATTCGAGGGCCGCGTGGCATATCCGGGGGCTGCCCGGGCATGCGTCGAGACCCTGACGGCGGTTCCCATGCTGGTCCTGTTCACGTTCGTTGACCGTCGTATCGGCGAATGCGTGAACCGTTGGATCTTCCGTGCGCCGGACTACCGCACTCTGCTGCGGGAGTTGTCGGAAAAGCTGGCGCGCCTTCGGTCCGAGACAGAGATCGCCGACGCCGTGGAGACAACTGCCCGTCAATCGCTGGAGCTGAGAGCTGCCCAGCTGGTTACGCTCGAGAACTTGTCCAAGACGAGCCTGCCCACATCGAATTGGCCGCACTCGCATGGGCCCGAGCCGGATTGGTTGAACGCGGTGAACGACGGCGAACTCGTAGAACTCGATTGCCGGCACCCGTACCACGCGGGACACACCCAGGACGAAGTCGAACTGCTGGTTCCGGTTCGATCGGAGGGCCGGGTCACCCACATGCTCGCCATCGCGCCCGGTCCTGCGCGGCGCGGCCTGGTGACGCACGAAGTGAATTATTTGCGCAGCGTGGCAGCGCAGTTCGGTCATCGGCTCGACGCACTGCACATGGAAGAGCGGCTGATCGTGGTGCAGAGCCGTGAAGCGGTGCTGCAGCAGCAGGTGACCGAGGCGGAGCTGCGCGCCCTGCGCGCTCAGGTCAACCCGCATTTCCTCTTCAATTCGCTCAACAGCATCGCAAACCTCGTGGTGACCAATCCCGAGCAAGCCGAGACCATGACGCTGCGGCTCGCCAGAGTCTTCCGCCATGTACTGGCCAACTCCGCGCGGCCCCTCATTTCGCTGCACGAAGAGATGGAGTTCCTGGAGACGTATCTGCAGATTGAAGAAGCTCGGTTCGGCAGCCGGCTTCAAGTCAAGATCGCCGTCGACCCGGCGGTCGCCATGGAGCAGATTCCCTCGCTGATGCTTCAGCCCATTGTCGAAAATGCGCTGAAGCACGGCCTGGGACCGAAGCCCGGTCCAGGCCACTTGTGGATCACTGCCGAGGCCGACGGAAATCAGGTGCGTCTGCGAGTGGAAGATGACGGCGTCGGACCCGCAATCGGTGTCTTGAAACTCAACGGCAGCAATGGACGATCGAACGGAGTCGGGCTCGAGAATGTTGCGCAGCGCCTCCATGCGCTCTATCAGGACCAGGGCCGGATGACAATAGAAGTGCGGCAGGCGGGTGGAACGCGCGTCACAATTCTGTTGCCACGCGAGAGCGGAGCCGCGGCGTGATGCGGAGCCTGGTCATTGACGATGAGGCGGATGCTCGCGCGCGGCTGATCCGGTTGCTCGGCGCTCATCCCGAAGTCGCTGTGATCGGCGAGGCTCAGGATGGCCTCGAGGCGATTGAGAAGATCGAAGAGCTCCGGCCTGACCTTTTGTTTCTCGACATAGAAATGCCCGGGCTCAAGGGCTTCGAGGTACTGCGGTCGATTCCGTCCGCCATCGAGATCCCGCTCGTCATCTTCACCACGGGGTACGACCAGCACGCCCTCGCGGCCTTCGAGGCCAACGCGCTTGCCTATCTCC
Organism: uncultured Acidobacteriaceae bacterium; assembly: GCA_963826875.1. Lineage (GTDB taxonomy): Bacteria > Acidobacteriota > Terriglobia > Terriglobales > Acidobacteriaceae > PALSA-350. The sequence continues at coordinate 677,400 of CAWGYP010000021.1, forward strand.
TCAAGCCCATCGAACCGGAGCGGTTGTCGGTTGCGATAGAACGCTCGAGCAAGCTTTGCTCTCTTTCCGCGGAAAAAGAAAAGGAGCGCGAGAGCATTCTGCGCGCGACAGGCGAGGCGCCGAAGACGCTCCGCAAAATCGTCTGCCGGAAAGACGGACGCGCCCTGCTTGTGCCTTCGGAACAAATCCTCTGGTTCCAGGTGCAGGATGGCATCGTGCATGCGACGACAGCGAAAGACTCGTTCTGGGTGAACTACCAGCTGGCCGAACTTGAAGCCGCCTTGCCGCCGGAGGAGTTCTTCCGCGCGCGCCGCGAGGTGCTGGTCAATATGTCGCGGATCAAAGAGATCAAGCCTTACTTCAAGAGCAGCTTTCTGCTTGTTATGTCCGACGCTGCGTCCACTGAGATCGCCGTGAGCGAACGGCAGGCCCGGCCGCTGCGCCAGCGCCTGCCGGGTCTCTAGAGCGCTTTAGGAAATACTGTGAGGTCGCTGAGCTTGGGGGCCGGCGCTTCTTGGTGTCCAAGCCACGGAAACATCACATCGCCGGGGTGTTCTGAGCGCTGACAATCCACCACCGATCGTCTCGCCTGGCGAGTACATATAGAGCCAGTTCCCTGACAATGGAACCGTGAGACGGGTTCATTGGCATTTCGTGCTCGTCCAAGCCGGTCCGCCGAACACTTGCGCAGGCTATATCTTGTCCGAGGAAGCCGAGCGCTTCCAGAGTGAATCGCGAACTATATCCGTACTGTCGCGACTGGGCTGCCAGGCGGCGATGGATCGGATTCAACTGATCCAAGCCGATGACAGTCTGACCCTTGGGGCTTCCCCAGATCACATCCTCGCTGAGAACACTGTCAAAGAGGTCGCCGTTCGAGGTATTAACAGCGCGTTCCAGGGTTGCAATCACAGCCAATATTGCATCCCGGTCTCCAGCGTGCCGTTCAAAGAAAGTTGGCGCCTGGGGCAGCGAGCGGCCAGATTCCGTTTTCAACTTATCTGTCATGACTCCCGCCTCAAGCTGACAGTGCGTAAGGGCTGGTGGAACGTGCTCTGCGCAATGCGACCGCCCACCAGTTCAATCGCGCAAGAAGAGTTTCCATGCCCCTCTGTGAGCGTTCTGGATTTCGCAGCGTACCCGATTCATCGAATTGCTCCCATGCGCCGGGGAAGCTCACGGAATCCCGAATGGTCACCGCGTGCAGCTCAGCGAAGACCAACCGCAACTGTTCCACTGCGCGCAACCCACCGGAGATGCCGCCATAAGAGACGAAAGCAACCGGTTTGGCATGCCATTCGGCCCCGCTGGAATCGATCAACGCCTTAAGCGGAGCCGGATATCCATGGTTGTATTCCGGGGTCACGATCACAAAGGCGTCTGCCTGGCCCAGCCGCTGCTGCAAGGACCGGGAAGGGCGTTCATCAATGGACGGCTCTGGGGCCGGATCGGCCGGATCGATCACGTCAAGCTGGAACTTTTGGCTCGCCACGAGCCGCTCCACAGTCCACCTCACCACGGTGTGGCAAAAGCGCCCCGGACGGGTGCTCCCATAGATCACCGCAACTCTGATTTCATCCATTGTTCCTCCCGGTATGGCAACTTCTTGAAGATAAGTGTAAAACCTAAAGTAAACTTGAGGTCAAGGGGAATAATGAAAAAAACTGTTCCGAAGCACATATCGCTGGAACTCACGGTAGGTCAGGTAGCGAAACGGAGCGGGGTCGCGATCTCCACCCTGCACTATTACGAAGCCGAGGGATTGATCAGCAGTTGGCGCAACCCGGGAAATCAGCGGCGATATGCACGTGAAGTCCTTCGGCGCGTGGCAGTTATCAAAGTAGCGCAGCGCTCAGGCATATCGCTGTCTGCAATACGCAACGCGATGGCAGCGCTGCCGGGCGGGCGCTCGCCTACGGTGGAGGACTGGCAAAAGATGTCGGCGGGATGGAAAGCCGACTTGAACGATCGAATTATGCGATTGACCCGACTTCGCGATCAACTTGATAGTTGCATCGGGTGCGGTTGCCTTTCGCTCGGAGTCTGTCCGCTGCGCAATCCCTGGGACAAGCTGTCGAAACTAGGTCCCGGGGCGCAGTTGCTTGATCCCGAACGTGACAAGAGGACGGGCGGATGACGCAACAGCAGCGGTGACGCTATGCTACGTTTTCTCTCGTGTCCGGCAAATGGCGCGACAGTCACCCCATTGACGTTACGAGCGATCCCGATTCGTTCTCAGAATTAGGCTGATTCCGGATGGGCTCTGTTGTCGATTTGCACCATTGGCGAACGCAACGAAACCTCCAGCGTCACTGTGCAAGGACCCTTCACAAGGACGGGAACCTGAAAGCCAGCGTCAAGCGTTTTGAAACCATCTGCTTTGAAGACGCCTTGAATGAAGATGAATCCGCCACACGGTGTAATTGTGCCGAGCAACTGCTCAGGCTCAAGAACGAATTGACCCCAAATCCAATCCACCGATATTTTCATGGGTGCGGCGCAGTTCATGAGACGTAATCTGTCAGCGTCGGTAAGGTCACGAAGTTCTAGAATGACCAGTTTGTCCGGAGGGTTCGTTTCAGGCGCAAATGTTATTCGCAGACTCGGCACAACTTCAAACGCTGTGAAGGAACCATCCTCGTTTAGAAACACGACTCTCGCCCACTCAATTGTCATAGTCGGGATGTCTTCGCCTTGTTCCTGCTTCCGTCGGTGAGCCCTTCGGGGGCATCTTCCACTCGGAACCAAAGGACACAAACCACTACGAAAAGCGTTCCGTTATTGTGACATTAAGTAGTACTCAGTGATAATTACTTAAGTACTAGGGATATGGCGATTCGGAGAGTTTCAGGCGCGCGATCACGACGGAACGCGGTTCGCACGCTGCAGTGGAGAAACATCGACTTCGATACTCGCTGTTTGCGGTTCGGCAAAGACAAGACGGCCGCCGGCAGTGGAAGCGCTGATTCCCTTGAACCAGCGGGCGCTTGGAATTCTGACCTTCTGGGCAGCTCAGTTCCCCGATCGCAAGCCGGAGCATTTCGACTTTGCAACGGAGCGGTATGGCCTGGACGGCGAAAGCCGGTTATCTCGCCGGCAAAGCTCCCCATTCCGTTGACCCGGCCAAGCCGATGGGAAGTTGGAAAACCGCATGGAAGGCGGCGCGCAATCGACACTTTACGACTGACGATTTGCGCGAAGCGATGGAAAACAATTTCGACAGGATCCCCGGTATTATTTTCCCCGGTAGACACCGATAAGGTGGGAGCTAAGGTGCGGGCAAGTTGTTTAGAATCTGGCTCCTCAGGTAGGACTCGAACCTACAACCCTTCGGTCAACAGCCGAAGGTTCAACCCCGGAGTATCCATGTTTTCAACGGAGTAGAGATGAGCCGAGAGGAGAAATTGGAGCCTCTTGCGGCGCGCAACTGGACCAAATTCTGGTCCAAGTTTTTCAACCCAGCCCGGTTCTTCATACCTGATCGTGGGAGAATTGAAAGTCCTGTGCACCTGCTTGGCGGACTTGAATCTGTTCGACGATACGATGCTTTTCAGCCGAACAGTTGTCGTGTTCAGGATGACTTGTGTCGCGGTCCACACTGACGGCCACTTGGCCGTTCGTATCGCAAGAATCAGGCAGTCACGCTGTTCGATGTCGGATTGTCCGGCGCAATGGCTATTTCCCCCAGCAACCAAAATGGCTGGCTGGTGTGGTGAGACGTGTCGAAATCCAGACACTCTCTCATTGAATCGCCGACCCCCAACGCAGAGATCCTTCTGGATTCAATCAGTTGCCGCGGCTCGCTTCGACCGTATCTTTGGCAAGCGCATTGCACTAGTCCCGGACGTGGGAGGAGTTGGGAGCCCCTGCGCGAGGGTCGACACGATCGCCCTCGCATTGTGGTTTCCCGTGACGCGGCTGGGTTCAGAAACAGGTCGAAAAATTCACAAAGGCTTTATTCCAGGTTTCCACAGGAGATGGAGACCGGCATCACTTAGACCCAAAGGCGCTCCTGGGCCGGGAGGAAACATAGCATGATTCCATATCTTTCGGTGAAAGCGGGTCGCAGCTTTCTTGCGTGCGTAACATGTTTGGGCTTGTTCTGCGGTATGCAACTGGAGGCAGGGGGCCGATTGAGCGCAATTAGTGTCTCTAAGCCGGTTCTGCTCTCCGATCCGCCAGAAGCCCGATCGCCCGTGTCTTTGAAGGCGGTCAACGATCCCGAGACTAGCAAGGCCGCATTCTCGTTCAATGGGCGGGAAGATCCCCCGGTGATTCGAGCCAAACCAGGGGAAGATCTACGCCTGACATACACAAATGCAATGTCAACGCACTCGCAGGAGCACTGCATTGACGGACCGTGCATGAACATGACGAACCTCCACTTCCACGGCTTGCATGTTTCGCCAGACGCTCCTCAAGATGATGTGATCACGATGATGGCGATGCCGGGACAATTGCTTCACTACATAGTGAATATTCCGCTAGACCAGCCGCCAGGACTGTATTGGTATCATACCCACCCTCATGGAGAAAGCTATCAACAGGTCCTCGACGGCATGTCCGGAGCGATTGTGATCGACGGCATGGAACGCTATGTTCCGGAGGTCCAGCATTTACGGGAACGGATCCTGGTGCTGCGCGACCGAGTACTTGAGGATAATGATCCCGCCGGCCCGGAACTAAGGCGCAGTGTTGGAATTCCTGCGAAAGGCTGCTGGGCCTCGACCGATCTGCCGGAGCGAATTTTTACCGTGAACGGTGCGGTGCGGCCGCAGATCGGCATTGCTCCGGGAGAACGTCAATTCTGGCGCATTGTCAATGCTTCGCCAGATCTGTACGCGGATTTACAAGTGGATACGGAGCAGCTCGAGATCGTCGCGCTGGATGGAATGCCACTTTCATTCCACGATCCGAAGCGCCGCGTCGAATTCAAGGACCACCTGCTCGTTCCTCCAGCAGGCCGCGTCGAAGCAATCGTCACCGGGCCAACTTCCGGAGCCCAGGCATCGCTACGCACACGCTGCTATAACACGGGCCCTGATGGAGACCCAAACCCGGCAATGGTGCTGGCGGACATGGTAGCCACCCCGCAACCTCCGCATGGGAACCAAGCCGCTTCGACTGGCCTACCGGCCCCGCTTTACAAGCCGGTGTCGCCCCAGCTGATTGCGAGGACGGAGCGTAGCCCTTCTGACTTTGTGGTCACGTTCACTGAAGACAAGAAGGGCTTCTATATCAATGGTAAGAAATATGGTCCTTCGGATCCTCCCATGACGAGCGTCTCGATCGGCGGTTTTCACCACTGGCGAGTGGTGAATAACACGCACGAAGTCCACCCCTTCCATATTCATCAGGTTCACTTTCTCGCCTATGCCGAGAACGGGATGCGCCTCTCGCGTCCGGAGTGGTTGGATACGGTGGAGGTACCCGTCGAAGGAAGTGCCGATCTGGTGATGGACTTCACCGATCCGATCATCCGGGGGGTGTCGCTGTTCCACTGTCATCTGCTGAGCCACGAAGACAAGGGTATGATGGCCAAGATACTTTTTAAGTGAGAATGCTGGCCGCGCATGACGTTCATGCGGAGACGTGGCAGTCAATGGGGTAATGTATCAATTCAGCGAAATCCGGCAGGCAACCTATTTTCATGCGGGCGGGTGACAGTGGTCGAAGGCAGTGAGTCCGACTCTCAGTGTCGGTCCATCGACAGACAACAATTCCAAGTCGCGGTAAGTTACAGATGCAAACGAGTTATGAAAATGCGAGAGGTGGCATGCGGCGTGCATGAGGAGGGAGCAGGAGAAGTACACCATGAAGAAACCCTACGCTCTCGCTCTATTCGGGCTGTTGCTCTGCAGCAGTCTTAGCCTCTTCGCAGTAAACATCTCAACCGATTACGATCACTCCGCAAACTTTTCTCAATATAAGACCTATTCCTGGCTCAAGGTACAGGCTGGAGATTCCCTGTGGGCGGAGCGCGTGCAGCAGGATGTTGACGCCCAACTTTCCGCAAAGGGATGGACAAAAGTTGAGTCCAATGGGAATGCAAGTGTTACAGCTTTCCGGACTACCCAAGAACAACCCACCATGGAAACGTTCTATGACGGTCTCGGAGGAGGCTGGGGGTGGCGTGGCCGTGGAGGGTTTGGCGGCGGCGGCCTAGGCATGTCTACGACCACCACTGAGAATACAAAGGTCGGCACTACAGTTGTCGATATCTTCGATTCTCAAACAAAGCAGCTTCTTTGGCGCGGCAAGGAAACCTCAGATCTTGGCAATAACAACCAGAAGAATACCAGCAGCCTGGCCAAAGATACGGCCGACTTGTTCAAGCACTTTCCTCCAACACACTGAGAACCAGTATCGCTTACCGAGCCAAATGAGGGTGAAGGGCGGCTGAGCACCATCCTCCTTCACTCTCCCTGAAAGGTTTTCAAGGAGATGCTTGTGCGTGCTGCTATAACCCACCTGATGGCCAGCACCGTAATCGTGGCTCTGGGCGCAGCTGCTGTTACTGTCTATGGCATTCGGCTGCGGCACCGGGAGAAATTCCTGCTCTGGTTTGGTCTGTTTTCCTTTCTATACGGGATTTTCCTGATTGCCAGGAATTCGGTTTTTCGCCTGGCCTTTGGGCAACCGCAGAATGTCGGAATTTATGTAGAGCGGCTCGTCGCGTTGTCCACAATCATTCCCGGTCTCCTGCTCTTTGAGGAGTTCTACGGTCGTGGATGGCGTTCGTCACTGCGATGGCTGCTCTGGAGCTATTGCGTACTGGGAGTGGCGGTGATGAGTGATGTCGTGCATCGGAGTCCTCTCGAATGGATCCTGTTTCCTGGCAGCTCGCTGCTGGTCATGGTGCCCCTTGTCCTGGCTATGGGCTATATCACCGGATACCAGCCGCCACCGGTGCCAAACCGTCGAGTTCTCTTTGCAGGACTATTTGCCTTCTTTTGTACATTTTCCATCGACCGAGTACTTCAGACGGAAGTTGGCCATTGGCGGGCAGGGGTTGAACCATACGGATTTCTGTGCCTCGTCGTCTGTCTGTCGTATGTCACCGCCCAACGGGTGCTTGCAGATGACAAACGACTGCTGTCGCTTACCGATGAAATGCGGGCAGCAACAAGAATTCAGGAGGCGATTCTTCCCGCCGAACTTCCGCAGCTTGAGGACGTCCGGATCGCCGTGGGGTACGCACCCATGACAGCTGTGGCCGGCGATCTCTATGACTTCCCCCCAGCTCCGCCAAATTGCATTGCCGTGTTCGTGGCTGATGTTATGGGACATGGAGTGCCGGCAGCGCTGGTCGCCTCGATGGTTAAAGTGGCCGTATCGGCACAGTGCGGCCACGGTAGCGAGCCGAAGATGGCTATCGCTGAGTTGAACGCTATGCTTTGCCGCGAAGCCCGCCAGCAGTATGCGACAGCAGTGTATCTATGCCTGGATACTCTCAATGGAGTCGGGCGATATTCGGCCGCAGCCCATCCGCCACCGTTATTATGGCGCCGCGGCAAGCAGTCATTGGAAGTGCTCGGAGAAACCGGGCTTCTGCTCGGGGTGCGACCGAAGGAGGCATACGCTGACAGCGAGTTTTCCTTTGAGGTGGGCGATCGGCTTCTACTCTACACCGATGGTCTCCTGGAAGCGGAGAATCCCGCCGGCGAGTCATTTGGTGACGCGGCACTCGCAACCTTCATCGAGGAAAGACAAGAACTTGGAGCAGAGGAATTCGCCGATCTCCTACTGACGGAAGTGCTGGAGTGGTCGAGCGGTGGGAGCCGGACGCAGCAGAAAGACGATATCACAATTGTCATTCTCGATATTCATGATCGCGCAGCAGTCAAGGAAACAATTCACTCAATGTCATCGAGCGGAACATCAGCTCCAATTCGTTTTTCCCCGGTGACAAATAATGCAGCACTCTCTGTTTCGATCACCAGCCACTCGATCGGGGCTACTGCAACTGCGACGCCGGGACCGGTTCCCGACACGCGGGTTCCATCAGATCCGAGCTGGCGTGGAGGACCGGTCGGCAAATCCCCAGCTTCTGCATCTTGCAAATCAGCGTAGTGCGCTTCAGACCAAGTTTGGCCGCTGCGCCGTTCGGGCCCCCGATCACCCAAGCGGTTGCTTCAAGTGTGTGCAGAATCACGGCGCGTTCGGAGTCTTTAAGAGTAGTTGCCGCCGGAGAAATGGAGGCAGGCCGAGCTCCAGCAGCCGGCAAAGGATTGGGAAGCACACCATAGTTGGAAAGGATCACGGCGCGTTCGACCAGGTTCTGCAACTCGCGGATATTGCCTGGCCAGTGGTACGAGCTGAGTGCAGACATGGTCTCGGGAGCGATATGTTCGATTTGCCTGCCCAACCGGCGGCCGAGAATCTCGACAAAATGCGTCACCAGCGCCGGGATGTCTTCACGGCGCGCCCGCAAAGGTGGCAGCATGACGGGAAACACATTGAGACGGTAATACAGGTCACTACGAAATTCACCACGCTTGACCATCTCCGCCAGGTCACGGTTCGTCGCAGCGACCAGCCGAACGTCCACCTGATGAGTCCGAGTACCACCCAGGCGCTCGAACTCCTGTTCCTGCAATACGCGTAGAAGCTTGGGCTGCAATGCCGCCGGAATATCGCCCACCTCGTCCAGGAAAAGCGTGCCTTTGTCGGCCATCTCAAAACGGCCAATCTTTTGCGCTATGGCTCCGGTGAACGCGCCTTTCTCGTGACCAAAAAGCTCACTTTCCAGCAGATCGAGCGGAATCGCAGCACAATTCAACTTTATGAACGCGCGCCCACATCGCGAGCTGAGGTTGTGAATTGCGCGCGCTATCAGCTCCTTGCCGGTGCCTGTCTCTCCCTCGATAAGAACAGTGGAATCCGTAGGCGCCACCCGTTCCACTTGTTCAAGCACTGCTTCCAGAGCAGGGCTCTTGCCTATGATCTGTTCAAATCTGCGCCGATCATTTACGTGATCACCGAACCTGGACCTTCCGAAGGCTTCCACAGCAAATCTCCTGCTTGTCGCGTTCACAGTTCCTTGTCGGGTTTAACTCTCCAGTGCTGCTCGAACACTCTCGAGCAGCGCCTCATCGTCGAATGGTTTCGCCAGGAACTCCACGGCGCCTGCTCTCATCGCTTGCATCCGCATTTTCGCGTCGCCGTGTGCTGTTATAAAGATGGTCGGAATCCTGCATTGGTCTGCATTTAAATGCGCCTGCAATTCCAAGCCGGACATTCCAGGCATGCGAATATCTGTGATCAGGCAAGCAGTGTTGTGCTGATGGCCCGACCTGAGGAATTCCTCTGCCGACGCAAACGATTGCGCCAACAAGCCGGCCGATTTCAACAGACCCTGCAGTGCGGTGCGCATCAAATCATCGTCGTCAACAATCGCGACCATTTTGGATTTCCCCCGAATCGCCATGGTAGGACGTTAGCCTGGAGCCAATCCCTGCGCAATCATACTAAGGTATGTAAGTTCCACTGGAAGATCCCCAATTGCAGTTGCTGAGTTAACGTCCATCTTGTAAGTGGTCATCACACCTGGACCCCGCGAAAAAATCTCCTACTTGTCGCGATCACAGTTCCCCGCCGGGGTTAGTTCACCATTGCCGCTCGAACACTCTCGAGCAGAACCTCATCGTCAAACGGTTTTGCCAAGAAGTCCGTTGCTCCTGCTCGCATCGCCTGCATCCGCATTTTCGCGTCGCCGTGTGCAGTTATAAAGATGGTCGGAATCCTGCAGTGGTCTCCATTCAACCTCGCCTGTAATTCCATGCCCGACACTCCCGGCATGCGGATATCCGTGATCAGGCAAGCAGTGTCGTTTTGATGACCCGACTTCAGGAATTCCTCTGCCGACGCAAACGCTTGCGCCGGCAAGCCAGCCGACTTCAAAAGGCCCTGCAGTGCCGCGCGCATCAAATCATCGTCGTCGACAATCGAAACCATTTTGGCTTTCTCTTCGGTGGCCATGGTAAGACGTTAGCGTGAGGCCGCCCCCTGCGCAATCATACTTTGGTATGTAAGCTCCAGCGGAGGATTACGAATTGCCAGGTCAAAGCTAAAGCTTGGCGGCCATTCGCACCAATTCCGCGAGCGATTCCGCGCGCATCTTCCGCATCACATGCCCCCGCTGCATCTTCACCGTGATTTCGCTGGTCCCGAGCTCATAAGCTATCTGTTTGTTGAGCATTCCTGAAACCACAAAACCCATCACCTGGCGCTCACGCGCTGTCAGCGACTGGTAACACTGGCGCAATTCGGAAAGCTCATTCTGCTGTTCACGCGTTATCCGATCGCGATCCAAAGCCTGGTGAATCGCATTCAGCAGATCCTCGTCCTGGAAGGGCTTAGTCAGGAACTCCACCGCACCCGATTTCATGGCCTTCACCGACATTGGAATATCTCCATGCCCGGTGATGAAGATGATGGGAATGCGGACGCCTGAATCGGCCAACTGCCGCTGAAAATCCAGACCGTTGACTTCAGGAAGTCTCACGTCGAGAACAAGACAACTTGGCGCATCCGGGCGCCTGGAGGACAAGAACTGTTGCGTCGTCCCGAAGGTCTCGGCCCGCAAGCCCACCGACTTCAACAGGCCCTGAATGGCCGCGCGAACCAAGTCGTCGTCATCAATGACGAATACCGTGGGATCACCTGTAGTCGTCATTGCGGTACCTGTGTCAGCGGTAGCGTGAAATAGAAGGTGGCGCCACGGGGGGAGTTAGCGGCAGCCCACAAGCGCCCACCATGCGATTCGACGATGGAGCGGCTGATGCGAAGTCCCATGCCGGTGCCGTGGGGCTTGGTGGTAACAAACGCATTGAATATCTGATCCCCCTTCGGCGGCAGACCCACACCGGTGTCGCCGACCGATACCAGAAGCTGCTCGTTTTCCGCTCGCTGTGACTGGATGGCTAGTTCGTGCGCCCCATCCACATCTTTCATCGCATCGATGCCATTGATCATGAGATTCATCAGCACCTGGCGCAATTGCACGCGATCTCCCATGATCTGGGGGAGATCTGCGGCCAGTTCCGTCCGAACCGATATGTTGTATTTGATGGCCTCGCTACGCAGGAGAATGATCATCTCTCCGATGATTTCGTTTACATCAACCAACTCCCGTTCCGGAGTTCCCCTGTTGAAGAGCAGGCGGATCCGGCTGATGATTTCCGACGCGCGCGTTGCGTCTTTTACGACTCTCATGGCAGCCGCGCGCGCCTCTTCCAGATCGGGGTGATCGCGGGCAAGCCATCGCATGCAGGTATTGGCGTCGGCGACGGCAGCGGCAATGGGCTGATTCACTTCGTGCGCCATGGAAGCAGTCAACTCTCCCATGGTGGTGACCCGGTTGACGTGCGCCAAGTCCAACTGGGCTTGGCGCAGCTGCTCTTCGGCCCGCTTTCGGTCCTCGATCTCGATACCGGTTCCATACCACTTGATGATGGTGCCCAGTTCATCGCGCAGCGGTACATTACGGACCAGCAGCCAGCGATAATTCGCATCCGCCATCCGAATCCGTACTTCGCTCTCCATCGGTTCCCCAGCAGCCAGGGATGCGCGCCGCTCGTCAACGAAGCTCGCGCGGTCATCGCGATGCAGTATCGACTCCCAACCCCGGCCCAGCAGGTCCTCCCGCGACAGCCCCGTAGATTCCATCAAACGTTGGTTGATGAAATCCACGGCTCCGTCAGGCGTATAGCTCCAGACATGGGCCGGGATTGTGTTAATGACCCCCCGGAGTCGATCCTCGCTGCGCTGCAGGTCAGAATAAAGCCGCGCATTCTCCAGCGAAATGGCGGCTTGCGAAGCCAGCAATTCCAGCACCGTGACCCGGTCGGAGGTGAAGGCGCTGGGAGTCAAATTATTCTCCAGATAGAGAGCGCCGGCTAGCTTCGTCTGTTTGACAATAGGCAGGCATAGGACCGATCTGGGACGCCTCTGGCGCACATACTCGTCCTCCGAGCACAGGTTTGCGACCAACGCATCGTCAAGAACCACGCGCTCTCCTGTCCTGAGCACGTAGTGAAGTGCGGATTGCGGAAGATCCGATGACGTGACCCCCATTTGCCGAACGGCAACATCCACACTGCCGTGACGGGTAGCGGCCTGCGCCTCGATCTGCGGCTCGTCATTCCGCAGAAGGACGAGCAGACCCCGCTCGGCCCCTGCATGCTCAACCGCGATTCGCATGAGTCTCTCAATCAGCTTTGAAAGAACAATCTCGCTCGAGACCGCCTGTGAGGCCTTGATTACTGTTTCGACGTCCAACTCCCTGACCGGCGTGCCGATAGTGGCCGCGGAAGAGCTGGGAGCCCGTTCCTGGTGGAGGTGCGGGTGGAGCGTATCGAGCTGCTTCACCTTGCCCAGCGCGCCCCAGCGCTCGTAGCAGTTCCGCGCGTTGCGCAGATATGCGTAGGCAATCGTCTCCATGCCCAGGCCCAGGTAGAACCGCGCGGCGACTTCATCGGCCAGCGCTTCGTTCTGTACGAAGCCGCCCTCACGGGCCGACTCAATCGCCTGCTCGTACAGCTGCATCGCATCCATCCCCCGGCCTTCAAGGCGAGCCATCTCGGCGGCCACCAGCGCTGCACGGTTGGCGAAGTTCTCGGGGCAATTCTCCGCCCACACCTGGAGCTGCTTGTGGTGGGCGGACAGCGCCTCCAAGTGCTGGTGCCGCTCGCTGATCGAAGTCGCATCGTGCTGTGCTGCCCGCGCCAGCGCACCGCAAAAATGATATTCAGCCATCTCGAAGAACGACGGCGAAGTCCACAGAAGCTTTTCCGCCTTCGATGCTGCATCGAGGGCGCTGGCGTAATCGTTGGCGTAGACACGTGCTTGCAGCTTGCGAATCCAATACCAGCATTCCGGCAGCGCCAAACGTGGATCACTCTGCAAATGATGTTCGAACCGGCTCTCGTCGAACCGTTCATCGTTGAGGGAGCCGAATTCAGGCGTCAGGCCACGCAAGGTGCGGATTAGACCGAGTTGGGCGGTGATAATGTCAACAACGAGACCGAAATGCGCTTTCCGCGCGAATTGGTGCCCTTTCTCGGCTTCTCTCTGCACGTCGCCAAGCGGATCGCCGCTTGCAAGGAGATTGGTGTTCAAGTTGTTGCAGCTATATGCGGCAAAGGTGAGGTCGCCGTTTTTGGTTGCGGCATCGAAGGCGCGGCGCACCAATTCCCGCCCGGTTCTGATGTGCCTCGTCCAAGGCATGACAAGGTTCCCAAAGGACATGTAGGCGCGGGCCTGGTAGCGGCGCAGCCCACGCTTCTCCACCAGCTCGTAGCCGAGCCTGCCGAATCGGAATCCGGCCCCATAGTCGCCAAAGTGAGGTCCTAGAATCATACCAAGCCAGACATAAGCGAAGCACGATCCGTCACTGTTGCCATATTCGAGGCTGAGATTGACCATCCGGCAAATCACGAGTGCGAGCAGGTTCTCGTCCGTAAACAATGCCGGCGTCACGACCTCGGTTAGAACATCGAGGCTCGCGCGAGACCCCGGGTCGTTCATCAACGGCAAGTCAATCAGTTCCTCGATCGAACGGCTCCCCAGTTGCTGCCAGATCCGCTCGTATTCCTGCCTGACCTCGTGATGGGTCGGATGCGGCCGCCAGTGCACGCCTCCGCGCCGTTGATATTCGAGGCACACTTCAACCCCACGGTCGCTCCTATCCAGGGTCGTGTAAAGCGTCAGGCGCAAACACGCAACAGCGGCAATATCAACCAGGTTCCGGGCGCGGACTGAAAGTTCGGTAAGCCGCCCTTCCGCTGCAGCCAGGTCTGCGGTAAGCAGCTCGCACTCGGCCCGGCAATACTCGAGCGGAAAGGTGAGATCGTATCGTTGCTCCCAGTTGTCCTTGGCCAGCAGCGCGCGGCCGGCGATGAGATAATTCAGCGCCGACGCATAGGCTGTTGAAGTCTTGGCCCGCTTCCCCGCAATCAGATTGAGCTCGGCGACCCGCTCGCGTTCCTCCTGCAAACTGATCAATGCAGTTCCGCGGTCGAGCTGGTTCACAATCTCGAATATTTTCTCCTCGATATCGTCCGCCGGCGTACGCGACATGAGCACTCGGCCAATCCGAAGGTGTTCCGCCGCCCGCTCGCTTTCGGGGATGAGCGCATAGGCCGCTTCCTGAACACGATCGTGGAGAAACGCATAGGAGCCATCTCGCTGCAGGACGAGGCCGGCGCGGGCCGCCTCCCACAGGGCCGTGTGGATCTCCTCTTCTGCTTTCCCTTGAACCAAAGTCAAGGTGGCGAATTCGACTACGTTCCCCAGACAGGCGAGTTGCTTGAGTGCGGCTTGCGTCATGTTCGACAATCGCTTGAGCTTGCCAACCATCAGATCCACCACGTTGTCGGTGTAGCCCTTGGCGCGGATCCGTTTCATCTCCCATTGCCAGGCCAGCCTGGCTGAATCGAACACGAGCAACTCTTCCTCGGCCAGCGCGGTGAGGAACTGGATGGCGAAGAACGGATTGCCGCCGGTCTTCTCGTGCAATAGCTGCGCCAAAGGATAGGCCGTATCCCGCTCGCAACGCATGGCATCGGCAACCAGCCGGCTGACATCCTCCAGCGTCAGCGACGTCAATACGATCTCTTCTATCCTCGCTCCCGCCTTGCGAATCGCCGCGAGCGTTCGCATCAGCGGGTGAGACGAATTAACTTCGTTGTCCCGGTAGGCTCCGACCAGCAGCAGATGCTGCACATCAGAGTGCGTGAGCAGGTACTCCAGGAATCCAAGGCTTGCCGCGTCCAGCCATTGCAAATCATCGAGAAACAACGCAAGGGGATGCTCCGGCCGTGCAAACGTGCCGAGAAATCTCCGGAACACCAACTGGAAACGGTTCTGCGCATCTTGCTGCGGCAGGTCTGGAACGGACGGCTGTTTCCCGATGATGAACTCGACCTCCGGAATGAGATTGACGATAAGCTGGCCGTTGGGACCCACCGCCTCCAGAATGGCCCGACGCCACTGGCTAACCTCCGCTTCGCTTTTCACCAGAATCTGGCGGACCAGTGCCTGGAACGCCTGCGCCAGGGTGGCGTACGGAATGTCGCGCTTGTACTGGTCGAACTTGCCCGAGGCGAAGAGGCCGCGCGGCGCAACCAGCACCTTGTGCAGCTCATTCACCACGGAGGACTTGCCGATACCGGAATAACCGGAGACCAGCACCAGTTCGGGCGTCCCGTGGGTCACCACCCGGTCAAAGGCCGCTAGCAGCAAGTCGATCTCGCCTTCCCGCCCGTACAGCTTCTCCGGGATAAGCAACCGGTCCGATGCATCGTGCGCGCCCAGCGGGAAGGCATCGATGCGGCCATCCGACTGCCATTGCGCCAGGCAGCGCCGAAGATCGGCTTCCAAGCCGGAGGCGGTCTGGTACCGCTCCTCCGCGTTCTTGGCCAGCAGCTTCATGGTGAGCGAAGACAGCGGTTCGGGGACCACGGCGCGCTCAGCCGGCGATACCGGCTCACGCGCAATGTGGCAGTGGACCCACCCCAGGGGATCGTCGGCAGCGAACGGCAACGCGCCGGTAAGCATCTGGTATAGGGTGACGCCCAAGGAGTAGAGATCGCTGCGGGCGTCAATCGAGCGATTCATGCGGCCTGTCTGCTCGGGCGCCATGTAGGCGAGCGTGCCGGCAATAATCTCCAGTGGCACGGGCGACTGGTGCTCGCGCGGCAGTTGGGACGCGATCCCGAAGCCGGTCAGCCAGGCGCTGCCATTGTCTTCGACCAGCACATTGGCAGGCTTGATGTCTTTGTGTATGAGACCACGCCGGTGGACATGGCCGATTGCTTTCGTCGAGCCAATAGCGATGCGCAGAAAGCGCGTCAGATCGAATGGTTGTTTCTTGTTCCTCTCCAGAACCTGATCCAGTGGCTCACCGCCTGGGTCGGTCAGTATGAGAACGGTCTTCCCTTCGTGACGCGTGAGCGCCAGAGGCTTAGCTGCCCAGCCGGAATCGAGGCCGGCTGCGAGCGAGTATTCGTGCTCCAGCCGCTGGAGATTCTGAGGCGACGGCTGTTTTGCAGAAACTGCGATCGCCAGGACTGTCGAGGGGCTGCCATGCTGACGGCCACGGTAAAGGGCAAAGTCCGCATCTTCCCGGAGAGGCTTCAGCACGTATCCAGAAAGCTCGGTCATGGAGGGCATCCTCGTCGTCACCGCTGTACGACCCCAAAACTATCATTTTCACAGTTTTTGGGTCCGGATTCCAGAACCACCCTCTCGCACCCAGGCGAGACGTGCTTAAGAAGATGAATAGCGTGGGAACTCCTGTAGTCGTCATTGAGGGACTTGGGCGTTAACCGATAGCGTGAAATAAAAGTTGGCGCCGCGCGGAGAGTTAGCGGAAGCCAACAAGCGCCCACCATGGGATTCGACGATGGAGCGGCTGATCCGAAGTCCCATGCCGCTGCCTTGAGCCTTGGTGGTAAAGAAGGCATCAAAAATCTTTTCCGCCTGCTGCGGTGGAAGCCCCACGCCGGTATCGCTGACGGACACCAGAAGTTGCTCATTTTCCGCTCGCTGCGACTTGATGGCAAGCTCGCGCGCACCGTCCACGTCCTTCATCGCCTCGACGCCATTGAGCATGAGGTTCATCAATACCTGCTGGAGTTGCACGCGATCTGCGGTGATTTTGGGAAGTTCGGGGTCAAGATCCGTACGCACGAAAATTGAGTGACGGGCGGCCTCGCTGCTCAATAGGGCTAGCATCTCACGGACTAGTTCGTTTACATCCACCAATTCCCGTTCCGGTGGAGCGCCTTTGGTATAAAAAAATCGCAAACGTTCGATTATTTCGGCCGCACGGGTACCGTCTTTCATGGCTCTCATGGTTGCTTCGCGGGCCTCTTGAATATCGGGCTGGTCGCGTGTAAGCCACCGCAGGCAGGTCGTGGCGTCTGTGATTGCCGCGGTGATGGGCTGCCTGAGTTCGTGAGACAGAGAGGCGGCCAGCTCTCCCATCACGCTGACCCGGTTCTCATGCGCCAGGTCTGCCTGCAGCTGGCGAAATCTCTCGCGTTCCTGCTCTGAGCGTTTGCGATCTTCAATGTCGGTCAAGGTTCCATACCACTTGAGGACCTTTCCATGCTGATCGCGCAAGGGCACAGCACGGACTAGAAACCAACGATATTCGCCGTTCGCATCGCGCTGGCGTGACTCATTCTCGAAGGGCGCGCCGGTTTCGAGCGACGCGCGCCACTTGCGCAGGTGCTCATCCAAGTCGTCGGGGTGAGTTGTGAGTTGCCAGCGAAAGCCCAGGGTGTCTTTCTCCGGCAACCCTGAGTAGTCGAGCCAAGGCCGGTTTACAAATTCAGCGGACCCGTCGGGCAGGGCGGAAAACGCCATCGCCGGAATTGTTTCCACAACGTCTCGCAGATGCTTTTCCTCGCGCCGGAGTTGCTGAATGCGCCATTGATACAATCCCCCGAGCAGGGTTACAGTAACGGCCGCGCAGAGCAGACGAAACCACCAGGTGCTCCACCACGGAGGAAGGATCTCGATCATCACGGCCGCGCCCGGGTCGCTCCATATGCCGCGGCTGGTCGCGCCTTGCACGCGAAACGTGTATACACCGACCGGCAGGGTGGTGTAGGTAGCCAGACGCTCGTTGCTTCCGACTTCGTGCCATGTGTCGTCCAATCCTTCAAGCTTGTAGCGATACCGGTTGGTGCCCGGGCTCAAATAACTGAGAGCGGAGAATGCCAACGAGAAATTGCGTTGCTCATGGGAAAGCGTCAAGCGGGCGGTATCGGTAATGGATTTGCTCAATGGCGAATCGGCTCCGATGTCAACCGGGCTGCCCGACAACCGAAATTCCGTGAGAACCACCGGGGGGACGTACGAAGGATCCGCAACGCTGTCGGGGTGGAAGACAGTAGCTCCGTTAAAGCCCCCGAAGAACATCTCTCCACTACGATTCTTGAAGCAGGCGCCCCAGCCGGTCAAGTCAGGGCCCGGCAATCCCTCCGCAGTCGAGTAGCTATTGACCGCCGCGCTCTGCGGATCGAATCTCGCTATCCCCTTATTCGTACTCATCCAAAGGTTGCTGTGGTCATCTTCGAGGATGCAGCCGACTGCATTGCCAGGCAGACCATCACGTTGCGTGTAGACGGTGAAGGTGCCCGTCTTAGAGTCAAACTTGTCCAGCCCGTTCTGGGTGCCTATCCACATGGTGCCGGAGCGATCAAAGTGCACCGAGTTCACCCGATTGTCGCTCAAAGTCCCGGGACGATCCATGTCATGTTCGTACCCGGTGAACTTAGCCGTCGCTGGATCGAAACGATATAAACCTGAGGAGTCCGTACCAAGCCACAGCGCCCCCTTCACATCCTCGACCAGTTCCAGATAGTCGACGATTCTCTTCGGCGGGTCGGGCTTGTAAACTATGAAGCGTCCGGTCGCCGGATCGAAACGATTTAGACCATCGTTGGTGGCGACCCAGAGCGCCCCGCTGTGATCGACGAGAAGACGGGTTACGATGTCGTTGCTGAGACTGTAAGGATCAGCCGGATTGTGACGGTAGGTCTGGAATTTTCCCGTCCGCCGATCAAGATGGAGCAGCCCGTGGTTATAAGTTCCGGCCCAGAGATTACCGGAACGGTCTTCGTTAATCGTGATCACATCGATACTGGCTGCTAGTCCGGGCGTCCGGTGATAGGAAGTGTAGTGCCCTGTCTTGCGGTCGATACCGTTGAGCACTTCGGGCGTACCGATCCACAGGATTCCCTGATGATCCTCGTATATTGCGCCCACAAAGGGTTCAGCGGTACCCTCCGAACTTGCGAGATGAGGAATTCTCTTAAACGGCAGAGGGTTGGTCGCAAAATGGGTTACCCCCATCCTACCCAGGCTAGCCCAGACGCTCCCTTCCCGATCCGTAAACAGGTCCTCGACATCGTTTTGGGGCAGGCTGTTAGGATCACTGGGGTTATTGCGATATCGAATGAATCTTCGGTGCTCGCGGTCGAACTCAAGCAAACCAGCACCGTGTGTTGCCAGCCACAGAGTGCCGTTCCGGTCTTCGGTCATTGCCATGATGACCGTCAAGGGTGTGGCGGACGGCTGCAGATCGTGAAACGAATAATTGGTTAGCGTGTTCGTCTTGGGGTCGAACGCGGATAACGCATTGGGGGCGTCGTGGAAGACCCAGAATACGCCGAAACGATCCTCGTAGAATCCAAACCCCAACGGAGCCCCTGGTATCGGAATGTGCCGCGTGACGTTGCCCGTTTTGCGGTCGACTTCGTCCAGGTGCCCAACGTTGACAACCCAAAACCTCCCTTCTTTATCTTCGCCGGTCGATTTGACATTGGTTCCCAAGCTCGAAAGATCATTCGGATTGTAAGAGAACTGCCGGATAGTTCCGGTCCCCGGATCTAAACTGAACAGGCCCTTGACAGTCGCCAACCACAATGTTCCGGCGCTGTCCTGACTAATGTGGTTGACGAACGGAACCGGGTACCGGGCAAAGGTCTCGGTCGCTCGATTGAATTTATTGAGAAATTGATTGCATCCGACCCAGAGCGCGCCATTGCGATCCTTGAAGAGGGCCCGAATGTACACCCCGCTGAGGCTGTTGGGATTTTTGGGATCGTGAACAAACAATTTGAATTTGTAGCCATCGTACCGGTTCAGCCCATATTGCGTGCCAAACCACATGAATCCCTGATCGTCCTGCACGATCTGGGATACCTTCGTTTGCGATAATCCTTCGTCCGTGGAGAGTCGCGTGAAGCGAATACCCTTCCCGTCGACCACAGGGAGCGCGATTGTGGGAGGCTCCGTATCTGCCTGCCGCGCCACTCCAGGAGTAGCGGGCCGATCAACGGGGCGGCCCGCTCCGTCTCCGGCCATCCCGAACGTGGTAGGGCCCAAAAGCGCGACAAGGGCGCAGCGGACGGCCAAGCGCACGAGAATCGTCGGCTTGATCGTTCCTCCAAGGTCAACTGAAATCACAGTGTTCGTTCACTTCTCTCCGGGAGTCCAGACGTGTCCATTCGCAGCCATGATATCCGAACGGGTTATTCTCGGCGTCCCTCTGAAGGAATCGTAAGTCTAGACGTTTAAGCGTATCAGTCAGCACGCGTTGGGCGTGGCAGCAGAACCGGTTAACTTCTTGTCGCAATGATGAAAATCAGACCGCCGGCCATGCATACATTTTTGAAGAAGTTGATCAGCTGGACCGAATAAAGAGGTGTGCCGACGGCCACCCATAATTCATGCGCCATGAGGGTCGCCGGTATCGGAACAGTAGCAGAGCAAAAGCCGAAATACGGGGGTAGATTCCCAGGATCAGTCCCATACCCGCGATGAGTTGCAGAGCACGCGCTGCCATAATCAGCGAGGAACAAGACCGGCAGGAACGCCATGAGCGGCCCTTTCGTGTGCCCCGAAGTGCAGGAACGCCGACACGCGCCGTGTCCGCCGACCGTCCAATTGGTTTCATTTAAGGTACGGGTCCTGCCCGGGCGTTCGTATTGCTGCTCCTGAAATTATGCGCAAGAGTTATGGCTGCAGCTCCAGGGGAAGGTCTCCTATTTCGTCCAGAAATAAAGTCCCTCCGTGCGCGGCCTGAAAGCGCCCGATGGTCTGCGCAATCGCGCGATGAACGCGCCTTTTTCATGACCGAGTTCCCTTTCAAGTAAGGCGGCCGGAATCGCGACGCAGTGGAGAGTCACAAAAGTCCTCGGTGAATCCGGAAGCGATTGCGGGGATGATCCGTCGACAGCTTATGTCGAGATGACGACACGAAAGATCGTGACCCACGCAAGACGAATCGCCGGAAATCCCGAGACAAACCCAGAGATTGCTTCACCTCGCGTACGCGAGGAGTTTCTGTTTGATATTGGCATTCGACTTGCTCCAGAGAAGCTTAAGACAACCTTAAGGTGTCTAACCGTGTCGGTTATCGACCGGACGATACATTTCAGTATGAAAGGTTACGATGATGAGCGACCACACAAAGGAAAGATCGATGATGAGCGACCACACAAAGGAAAGATCGATGATGGAACACCCATCACGGAGAAGCTTCCTCGGAATGGGCTCGGTGGCCCTGGCTACGGCGGCATTTGCGAGCCTACCCGCGAATGCTCAGGACAAGGCCAGCACGCAAAAGGCGGAACACGATCATTCCTCGAGCGACCCGGGACAGGAGAACAAGCCTCTTCTAACCGAAAACCCAAACTCCAATACCCCTCCGCCGACGGATCATGGCGATGTTGTGCCGCTCTGGTATTCCTTCGACCTGGTCAAGAAGCGCGTCGAAGAAGGTGGATGGACGCACGAGGTGACGGAGACCGTCCTGCCCTCCTCCAAGGCTATCGCCGGCGTCAACATGCGGCTCACTGCCGGCAGTTATCGCGAGATGCACTGGCATACCGCTGACGAATGGGCTTACGTGCTCTATGGAAACGCCCGTGTGACGGTCATGAACCCCGATGGCACCATGTTCATCGGTGATGTGGGTGAAGGCGATCTTTGGCTCTTTCCCGCAGGCTTTCCGCATTCCATTCAAGGGCTTGGCCCGGATGGAACAGAGTTTCTTCTGGTCTTTAACCAGGGGAACTTTTCGGAGGATGGAACCATGCTTCTCTCGGAGACCGTGGCGCACATACCTCCCGAGGTATTGGCAAAGAATACAGGGCTGGATAAGAGTGTCTTCTCCCAAACGCCGGGGGCGCCACTCTACATCTTTCCGGGTAGCCTGCCCAAGTCCCTTGAGGAGGACAAGGCAGAGATTGGGGGAGGAGCGGTTGCCTCCAAGTATCAGTACACCTTCCACATGAAAGCGATGGCGCCCACGAAGTCGAGCAAGGGCGGTGAGGTTCGCATCGTTGACTCCAGCTGCTTCCCGCCTTCGACGCATATTGCTGCAGCTTTAGTCACACTCAAACCCGGCGGCCTGCGTGAGCTGCATTGGCACCCGACCTCTTCCGAGTGGCAGTTCTACATCGCCGGCAAGGGCCGCATGACGGTGATGTTTCCTGTCGACAATGCTCGCACTGTGGACTTCAACGCCA
This sequence comes from uncultured Acidobacteriaceae bacterium, assembly GCA_963826875.1. Taxonomy (GTDB): domain Bacteria; phylum Acidobacteriota; class Terriglobia; order Terriglobales; family Acidobacteriaceae; genus PALSA-350. Next base: position 699,452 of record CAWGYP010000021.1, read on the forward strand.
ACGACGTGGGATACGTTCCGTCGAATGCCCCACATTACATCGAAAACACAGGGGATACCGACCTGGTCTTCCTGGAAACCCTGGCATCAGCGTATTTCACGGACGTATCGTTGAACCAGTGGCTCAGGCGCGTCCCCAGCGAAATGCTGAAGGCACACCTGAACATCGATAAAGAGATGGCCATGAAGATCCCGGCGGAGAAGCTGGTCGTCATTTAAAGCAACAGCCGGACGCGAAGCGCTAACGTCACGGGAGAAATAACATGGGCGAACTACTCACGCCAACGCATCTCATGGTTGTTGCTGTCATTGCTTTCTTACTCTTCGGCGGAAATAAGCTGCCCGAACTCGGTAAAGGGCTGGGCGCAGGTCTCCGCGGATTCAAGGATGCAATAAAAGGGGCTGGCAGATGACATCGATGGTCCGGGCAAACCAGCCCAGACCATCGTGCCTAAACCAAAGGAATCACTGCAGTGACACAAGCGAACACCTTGATTGGCCTGCATGGGCTTCTCTATGCGGGCCAACCGGTTTTCAACCCGAACTAACTTCCGAAAGCAAGGCAACAAATGGTCGATATTATTGTGCTCTTGATGGCGATCGCGTCCGCGATGTCATTACTCATCGTGAGCCCTCGGGATTTACAGAGAAAAGCTATCCTGGCATTGAGAGAGTATGAAGAGATGGAACTCTCGCACGCTCATGGTCGTGGCGAAGATGGACAAGCCAGGGAAATCCCGATGAATAGTCGTTCAGGTTCCCACCCGTTATCCGATGTCATAGAAGGCTAGATCAATCGAGAGCTGTCATGGAAGAAACTGCCACGCTATTGAGATCGGAAAACGCTCGCGCTCTTCTTGGCGTTATGGCTGAGCGAGTGACCGGGTTCACCTCGCAATCGGCAGAAGAGACGCTGGCCGTGGAGGAGCCGCTGGAAATCCAGCTTGGCTACGACACGGCTGAAGGACTAGCAGTAAAGTCTATCTCGGTAACCATGCGTACGCCCGGATACGATTTCGAGTTAGCCGCGGGCTTCCTGATGACGGAGGGAGTGGTGCGGGACGTGAACGATGTCGGGCACATCACGTATGCAGGCGTAAGCAATATCGATGAGTCCCCTGAATGGAGCACAGACCGAGGCGTTCTTCCCTACCCGCCATGGAAGAACATCGTGCGCGTGGAATTGGCCACGGGTGTAACCGTCAGCCTGGCAAACCTGCAACGCAACTTCTATACGACCTCGAGTTGCGGCACCTGTGGGAAGGCGTCATTGCTTGCATTGCAGTCCGTTTGCCCTCCGCGCAGGAACAATCGATTTTCGATCGACGCTGAGACCCTCTATGCGCTGCCCGCTCGTCTGCGCGCCGCGCAAAGCGTGTTTAACCGAACAGGCGGCTTGCACGGGGCGGGGCTCTTCAACGCTGACGGCGAACTGCTCGCGTTGCGTGAGGACGTAGGCCGGCACAACGCGGTCGATAAGTTGCTCGGGGCGGAGTTTCTTGCGGATCGTACACCTCTGCATGGTTCCCTGCTGCTGCTTTCCGGCCGCGCGAGCTTTGAGCTGTTACAGAAGGCTCTGATGGGCGGGGTGGCCATGGTGGCCTCGGTGGGCGCCCCATCCAGTCTGGCGGTGCGGGTGGCCAAGGATTTCGATATCACGCTGGTTGGTTTTCTGCGCGATCACCATTTCAACGTTTATCACGGAGCCGAACATGTATCTGGTTGCAAACACGTGAACGAACAAGGAGCTTTATGAAGCTAAGAATCAAAGGGAATTCCCTGCGACTTCGGGTCTCCCGGTCTGAGCTTGCGCGCTTCCAGGCGGGAGACCGAATCGAGGAAACAATCCACTTTAGTCCGGCCCCTGATGCCACCCTGACCTACGCATTGGCATCTGTCTTAAAGCCCTCACCGGTGACCGTACAGTATGGATCTCGCGAAGTGACGGTGGTTCTTTCGAAAGATCGGGCACGCATTTGGGGAGCACAGAGCGAAGTCGGCGTGTATACGACTCTCGACATGGGGCCAGCAGGTTCACTTGAGGTCGTGGTCGAGAAGGACTTTGCCTGCCTTGATCGGAGCGACGAGGATAACAGCGACACATTTGCCAATCCTCTTGCCGGAGCGACCTGCTGATCGTCTGCGATCCAGGGTTTATCGATCAAATCGTCGAGTCCATTACGCCAAACTCAGTCTACGGAAATCTAACTTCTTTCGAGAAACGCCGATGTAGGGAATCCAATGCCATGCAACGAGCGTCTATAGAGGTGATGGGCTGTAATTTGCAGAACATTTCCAGGAAAGAGTATCCACACGGAGATCTCTTCACTGCGCTCCCCCGGATTTCGTGTGAAGGCGCGTGGCTTTGATGATCTGCATGCGGCTCTCTTTACGGAGAGCCGCACACGTGGTCGTCGCCAGCAGCGCGAAGTAGGAAATCCGGGTACGCTTCGGTCGAGATGACAAAGGGAAGAGGGGCTACTAGCTGGGAAGTTGGACTGGGCGGGTAGTACGACAAGGGCGAGTTTGTCAGCCTGATCGGCTCTTCCGGCTGTGGCAAGTCCACGGATGGTGCTGCGCTTGCTTCCCGCCGATCATCCGAGGGTCCCATGTTTGCCTTTGCTTGTATTGCTGGTGGTTTCATTGTTGCTTGCACTGTGTTCGCGTTGCTCGTTCCCGCAGGCCCCGAGGTTACCCTCTCTGACATCGCTCGACAACTGGAGACAATGCATCGATCACAGTCCATGACGGGCGCGGAGCCCGGCAGCCTGGAAACTGTGATTGAAAAGCGCAATCGATTGCGGCCAGGTGAAACGCCCTGACAACGGCTAGTACTCTGCCTTTTCGCCTTTCGCAGGGACCGAGGTCGGAACGCCTGGTGTGCCGACATAGGTAATGATGAGAACGGTGGGTTCATCACCTGATTCACCGCGATGAATGTCGTCGACTGATTCTCCGACGGCCTCCCCTTGGTGAACGACCTGCGTCTTACCACTGGCTTTGTCGTGTAGCGTCAATGTCCCCGAAAGCACATAGACCACATTTGGGAAGGGATGGGTATGCCAAGGCAGAGCGGTATGCGGCTCGATGGTCAATTTGATCGTTGTGAGTTGCGGCTGGCCGGTGGGATAGTGTGTATATGGCTTACCGTTCCAAGATTGGGTCGTTTGTAGCAAAATTTCGCGGTGGCCGCTGGCGACCCTCATAGATCCGCTTTCGGCGAAGATGAGGGATGCTCCGGCCAGCATGACCGCTACGCCTTGAGTGCGGTAATTGAAGATCATCTCAGTGTCTCCTTGATGGTTTGGCTTCGGGCGTTGAATCTTTGTTTCGTAAATCTCCCAACGTTCCGATTACTGATCACCGGAGACCATTGATACGCGCAATGCCGTTTTCGCACGTGCAAGCCGCGACTTGGCTGCCGACACAGTGATGCCAAGAGTTTGTGAAACCTCTTCTCCTGAGCGCCCGTCGATAAGTTTCAACTGGACTACCTGCCGGAGCGTCGGTGGTAACTGTCGAATTGCTCCATCCAGCAGCTGTTCTCTCTCTCGTCGTGAAAAGTTGCTTTCAGGATTTTCACCCGGATCTTTTGGTTCCCAATGAAGCAGCCCATGATCATCGTTGATAACGTCCATCGAGGTCTCAACATGTCCGCGCTTCTTGCGCAAATTCATGAGTGAAAAATTAATAGCGATCCTTGTGAGCCAGGAAGAGAAACTGGATCTCTCCTCGAAGTCCTTCAAGTGCAGGAAGGCTCGCATGAGGGACTCCTGAAGCACATCCTCTGCATCTTGCCAATTTTTCACGATGCGATATGCCCGGCGCAGGATCTTGTTCGAGTGGCGTTTGCTGAGCTCGACAAAGGCAACAGTGTCTCCCGACTTTGCTGCCGAGACCAACAGCTCTTCGCGCATTTCGTTAAGGTCGTCGATGGCAACATTGTTGGCTGACAGGTTACATGCGTTCATAAAGTGACCTCTTCCTCGTGGTGTTTCTTTCTGCAGAGAACCTCGACTGTCGAGCGGCCCCCAGGTACTCCTTCCAAGGAGTCCTTGGGTCATTAGTCTTCAGCACGAAGACCCGTCGAAATAAAAATTGCCCTCATCCCAAAAATCGTCACGCTCTTCAAGCCCGTTCTGCCAGCCAAGTACCCTCACAAGGGAAGTTCAGCGGATGAGGGATAAGCGTGCTGGCCGCGGCCAAGATCGCTGTCGTACTTCAAGGTGCTTTTGTAAAGTTCGTATCGACCATCGTCGAATTCTTTCCCGTGATCGCGGAGCGCCTGCATCCGATCGGCGGAGAGCGGCTTAAAATCGCGCAAGATTGCCAGATTCTGGTTGAGGACTTCCATGGAATCGATGCCGCTGATGGTCGTGGCAACGGGGAGGCTCATGGCGTAAGAAAGTGCTTCGGAGGGAGTGAACGCGCCCTTCGAGATGAGCTCGCCAGAGCCGCCCATGCTCTTCATTCCCAGGACCGCGATGCCGCGTCGATTGGCAACAGGGAGGACATTGGTTTCAAAGCTGCGGAAGCCGGGGTCCAGTGGATTGAGCGGCATCTGGACCACATCGAAAGCATAGCCGCGGTCTAACATCTCCAGATTGATAGCCGGGTGCTTGTGTCCGTTGAATCCCACGAAGCGGACCTTCCCCTGCTGCTTTGCCCTGGTAAGGGCTGCGAGAACACTATCGCTCGCATAGATCAGCCCGGGGTCATTGTGGTAGATGACCTCGTGAATCTGCCAGACATCCAGATGATCGGTATGCAGACGGGTAAGCGACGCATCGAGCATGCGCATCGCAACGTCCTGATTGGGACCATGCGTACAGACGGCGCTCATCACGATGACTTTGTCTCGTTTGCCCTTGAGGGCGATGCCAAGCTTCTCTTCGCTGAGGCCTCTATGAAACTCCCAGGCATTGTCAAAAATGTTGATGCCGTGGTCGATGGCTTTGGCAACGATATTGTTCACCTCAGCCTGATCAGCAATGGTGCCGAGATGGAAGCCCCCCACGCCCAGGATGGAACATTCAAGACCGGTGCTACCCAAAGGACGTTTTTGCGCCTGGAAGCCGCCCAAGGTGGTTGCGTCGCCGGTTTCGTTGCCGGTTTTGACTGCCGTGACGACCGCAGTTGGAAGCACGACCGAAGCTCCTGCTATCGCGGCACCTTTCAGGAAACCTCTCCGGCTTACCTCTGGTCCGGCTTTGGGGTTGTTGTCAGTCATAACAGTTCGTCTCTAAACCTGGGGCCATGCGTGGCCCGTGTTGTCTGCTTCCTTGATCATGTCCTTAACCTCGACCTGCGCCGTGTCGAGGGGGTAGTCGTGGACCAGCCGGGCTTCGGGATTATCAAATTTGAGGGAAACTTTGTACATCTCGAACCGGCCGTCCGCGGCATATTGGCGACAACGGTCGCGCAGTGCCTGCATTTCAGCGGGGGTCATTGGTTGAAAGTTTTGTGCTATTTCAAGATTCTGCTCGATAATGTGCAGCTCTTCGGCCCCGGATATGGTGCAGGCTACAGGAAGGCTCATGGCGTAGCGCAGCGCTTCCCTGGCAGTAAGGACGCCCGCTTGCACAGGGTCCCCATGTCCGCTGATAGGCTTCATGCCTAGTGGCGCGATCCCACGCTGGTTGAGCACGGGCAGGACCTTCTGCTCGAAGCTCATAAAGTACGTGGCATCAAAGGCGTTGAGCGGCATCTGCACAGAGTCAAAGGGAAAGCCGGTGTTGAGCATGGCGAGATGCACATCAGGGTCTTTATGGCCGGTGAAGCCGACGAAGCGTACTTTGCCCTGTTGCTTGGCTTTGAGCAGCGCCTCTGCAGCACCACCGGGACGAATGAACAGTTCGGGATCATTCTGAAAGACGACGCCGTGAACTTGCCAGAGGTCGAGGTGGTCGGTCTGAAGACGACGCAGCGACTGTTCGAGCATCTGCATGGCGAGGGAACCGTCGCGGCCGTGCGTGCAGACCTTGGTCATAATGAAGGCTTTGTCGCGCCGGCCTTTGATGCCCAGGCCTAGCCAGGACTCGGTTTTGCCGCGATAGTACTCCCAGGCGTTGTCATAAAAGGTGATGCCCCCGTCGAGGGCACGGTGGACGATCTCGATGGCAGTTTTCTCGTCTTTCGCGCCACCAAGATGATGACCGCCAAGGCCAAGTGCCGAGACCTTGACACCTGTTTTGCCGAAATCTCGAAGCGGGATGGACATGTGACACCTTCGCAGTGGTTTCTGGCGGTTACGAATAGCCTTGATGCATTTGCAATGCCAAAACAGGCAAATGCAAATGTCCTTCGATCCAGCTGAATTCACGCGTCTTCTTCTGTGGACGATCGAGAAACGTTTGAAAATCGTCGGCAGTGGCGTCGAAATTCCGACAGAGATGACGCCAATCTACCGCATCGCGTTTCCCTGGCGGAGCAGACGCCGGATTTGTTGTCCGTTTTCGCACGTCTATCCAGTTCCCAGGTATGGACGGTGTCTATCCGGGAAACAATCTCGGATTTATGAAAGGGTTAGGTCGCTTCGAGCCTGCGCTCGATCGGGTCCGTTTCTGGGACCTTCCGGGACAAACCTTGCATCCTTGCACGATGTGTCGAAAACTCCGCGGCTTCTGTCGAGATCCCGACTGGCACTCCCGGTGTTTTTCAGACAAATCAGGATCTTCGCAGAATCAGGTCATTTCGATTCAGTCACATCGCAGACTGTTCGCTTGCTTCATTCCTGGCATTACGAATGCTCTTAGATCAATGAAGGAGAACAATGATGCCCAACGAAACGAACAAACCAGAAACACCTAGCCAGGAAGACTCCCCCGTCGCAACCACCAAAGAAACAAAGTTAGACCGCCTCGCGAACGAAGCTGCGAGTCGGGGCAAAAAGAGAGAGCAACGTTACGACCTGGAGAACAACACCTTTCCACGATAGTAGGATTTTGCGCATACAACGTACGACCGGGATCGACCTGGCGTTGTTCCGGAACCCACTCGGCAAGCGAAAAAACAGAAAGAGGACCCTATGGCAAAATCCATGATTAACGAACAAGTTCATTCTGCAGCCGCCGCTGGTACGTTCACAATAGGCGGCGACCTCACGGTCAATCGCCTCGGATATGGAGCTATGCGCATCACCGGTGAGGGTATTTGGGGACCTCCCGCTGACGAAGATTCCGCACTTGCAACGTTGCGGCGTGCGATCGACCTCGAGGTGAACCTCGTGGACACAGCTGATTCCTATGGGCCGGCTGTCTCGGAAGAGCTGATTGCGAAAGCGCTGTTTCCATACCCATCCGACCTGGTCATCGCTACCAAAGGAGGATGGGAGCGTCCTGGCCCTGGACAGTGGACCCATAATGCCGGTCCCAAGCACCTCGCGGAAGCGTTAGAAGGCAGCCTCAAACGCCTGCGTCTCGATCGCATCGATGTTTATCAACTCCATGCGCCGGACAATGCCGTCTCGTGGGAAGCCTCAATCGAAGCTCTTGCCAAGCTGCGGGAGCAGGGTAAGATTCGCCACATCGGAGTCTCGAACGTGACCCGCGAGCATGTTGAACGCGCCCGCAGGAATGTACCTATCGTTTCGGTGCAGAACCGGTACAGCTTTGCCGATCGCGAGTCGGACTTCATTGTCGACTACTGCGAGCAGCACAGCATTGCCTTTCTTCCGTGGGCTCCGCTCGGCCAAGCGCAAGAGGCGCATGACGCCCTAAAGAAGGTCGCTCAGGATCTCGAGGCCAACCCCCTGCAGGTTGCTTTGGCCTGGTTGCTCAAGAGGTCCAGGGTGATTTTGCCAATTCCCGGAACCTCGTCGGTCAAGCACCTGGAAGAGAACATCGCCGCAGCAAGCCTTGAACTTCCCCAGGCCGCATATGACCAGTTGTCTGAGGTGAGCGTTCCAGCAACGGGCCTCCGCGACTAAAGGGAGGCCTCCGAGAGGGCGAGAAGGAAGTGGCAGAGCAATTTTGCCCTGGGATTCACGACTATTGCTGCGAGAGATCATCTGATCTACGAGGCTATGGTTGGCCGCCACTCTCACCGGGGTAAACGTCACCAAGTCAGGCGCCAATAGCCTGCACCGTTCAGCAAAAAGGACAACGAGAGCTATATGTGGATCGTTCGTTTTGCACTCCAACGGCCTTACACCTTTGTGATTGTCGCGGTCCTGATTGCGATCTTTGGCGGGGCCGCGATAGCAACGACGCCGACCGATATTCTGCCTGACATCGATATCCCGATCGTGAGCGTGATCTGGACCTATAGCGGACTCGACGCCGATGACATGTCGAAGCGCATTGTGGGTATCTGCGAGCGCGCGATCTCCACCACGGTGAATAACGTCCAGTACACCGAGTCGCAGTCGTATAGCGGCGTAGGAGTCATTAAGGTTCACTTTCAGCCGGGTGTGCAAGTAGATCTAGCAATTGCGCAGGTGACGGCGCTGGCGCAGTCGGTGGTGCATTTGATGCCCCCGGGGACGCTACCGCCATTCGTGCTGAAATATGACGCCTCCAGCGTGCCCATCGTACAGGTGAGCCTTGGAGGCGAGGGCCTGTCGCAGACCGAGCTCTACGACCTGGGCCAGAACTTTATCCGCGGTCAGTTGGCCACGATCAATGGAACCTCGGTGCCGCTGCCATACGGTGGCCAGCAGCGATCGATCATGGCAGACCTGGAACCCGGGCAACTGGCGGCGAATCACCTCACGGCCGAGGACATTTCAGCCGCGCTGAACAATCAAAATCTGGTGACACCTTCCGGTACGGAAAAGATTGGCGACCGCGAGTACCTGGTGGGGACCAATAGCAGCGCGAGCACCATCGCGGAACTCAACAACCTGCCCATCCGAACAATGAATGGTGCGGTGGTGCAGATGAAGGATGTGGCCTGGGTTCACAATGGATTCCAGCCGCAGACCAGCTACGTCAGTGAAAATGGCCAGGCTTCGGCGCTCCTGACAGTGATTAAGAATGGAGCGGCTTCAACCCTCACCATCGTGGATGAGGTAAGAGCGGCGATCCCAAAGATCAAGGCGGGGCTGCCGGCTGCATTGACCCTGACCCCGATCTTCGACCAGTCGGTGATCGTGCGTGCATCCATCCACGACGTGGCTCAGGAGGCAATCACGGCCGCGATCCTGACGGCACTGATGATCCTGATATTCCTTGGCAGTTGGCGGAGCACGCTGATTGTGTGCGTCTCGATTCCACTGGCGGCATTGTTCGCCATTGCCGTGTCGTCGGCATTGGGGGAAACGATCAACGTAATGTCGCTAGGCGGCCTGGCGCTGGCGGTAGGCATGCTCGTCGACGATGCGACGGTTGAGATCGAAAACACACACCGCAACCTTGGGCTGGGCAAGAAGAAACCTCTGGCGACCGCCATACTTGACAGCGCAGAGCAAGTGGCCGTACCGGCCCTGATCTCCACGATGTGCATCTGCATCGTGTTTGTACCGGTGACTTTGCTGTCGGGCTCGGCGAAGTTCATCTTCACGCCGCTGGCGCTGAACGTGGTGCTGGCAATGATTGCGTCTTATGGGCTGTCGCGGACGCTGGTCCCGACAATGATGCACTTCCTGCTGCCGGCGGAGGTGCCGCTCTATCAGGAGCCGGACAAAGACACGCCCCTGAGCCGGAGCTTGATCTGGCGACTCCATCAGGGATTCGAGCACGGCTTTGATCGTTTTCAGGAAAAGTACAAGGCCGGCCTGAACTGGTCACTGGATCATCGCGCGTTGACCCTGGCCGCATTCGCGGTAGTCTCACTTGGTTCCCTAGCGTTGATCCCAGTGATCGGCCGGGACTTTTTCCCGTACGTCGATTCCGGGCAGATGCAGTTCCACGTGCGTCCGCCGGCAGGCACGCGGATCGAAACAACGAACCAGGTTTTCAAGCGCGTCAATGAGGAGATACGGCGGGTTATTCCGCCTGATCAGCTTGCCATGGTGGTGAACAACATCGGGCTGCCGCCGGGCGGCGTGAACCTGGCCTACTCGGCAAGCGACACCACCAGCAACGGTGATGGTGACGTTCTGGTGCTGCTGGCAGCCACGCACCGTCCCACACTGCAGTGGATGCAGGTTCTGCGCCAGGATCTGGCTCAGAAGTTTCCCCAGGAAACGTTCTTCTTCGAGCCGGCAGACATCACCAACCAGACGCTAAACTTTGGGCTTCCGGCGCCCATCGATGTGCAGGTACGAGGCAAAGACGCCGCTTCGACAGCGAAAATAGCCGCCGCACTTCAGCAGCAGATCAAGAACATTGCGGGCGCAGCCGATGTTTTCGTACAGCAGCAAGTAAATGCGCCCGCTTTGAACATCGACGTCAACCGGCTCAAGGCGCAGGAACTGGCGCTGACGACCCGTGATATTACAAGCGATGTGCTGTTGTCGCTATCCGGCAGCGGCCAGGTAGCGCCGAACTTTTGGCTCGACCCTCAGACTGGTGTTAGCTACCCCATTGTCGTGCAAGTACCGCAGTACCGTCTGAGCAGCTTTGAAACCCTCGATCAGACTCCGGTAACCTCTCCTACTGCACAGAACGACCAGATACTGCGAAATGTTTCCGAAACCAACCGGAGCGTTTCTCCAGTGACGGTTTCCCATTACAACGCGCTGCCAGTCATGGATGTTTTCGCCAACGTCGAGCAGCGGGATCTGGGTGGGGTGGCGAGCGATGTCGAAAAGGTCATCCAGCAGAGCTCGAAGCACCTGCCACCCGGCGTAACCATCGAGTTGACCGGCCAAGTGCTCACGATGAACACCTCGTTCCAGAATCTGGAGATCGGCATTGCCGCGGCGGTCATCTTTGTGTACCTGCTAATGGCGATGAATTTCCAGTCGTGGACCGAACCGTTCATCATCCTGACCGCGCTTCCGGGTGCGTTTGCAGGCATCGTGTGGATGCTGTTCCTGACCCAGACCACATTCAATGTACCGTCCCTGATGGGCGCGCTGATGACCATCGGGGTGGCGACGGCCAACAGCATACTCCTGGTGACCTTCGCCAATGACTCGCGAGCGGAGGCCCCGGACGCGAAAGCAGCTGCGCTGATTGCAGGCGCGACCCGGCTAAGGCCGGTCTGTATGACAGCACTCGCAATGATCATTGGCATGCTGCCAATGGCGCTCTCGCTGGGCAGTGGCGGGGAGCAAAACGCGCCCATCGGTCGAGCCGTAATCGGCGGGCTGCTGTTCGCTACCGTCGGAACCTTGATTATCGTGCCCGTGTTCTATTCGTTGTTCAGCAAGAAATTGCCGGTGGACTGGGCGAAGCGTTTAGACGACGAAACGCAAGGAGCATTCAGATGAACGTCAGTAACAATCAAGTCAACGAGCACCAGCATGGAAGCCGGCCAATCCTGATTGCAGTTATCGTGCTGTTGGTGGTTGGGGCGGCACTGATTGTGGGCTGGCTGCCCCGGCATAAGCGCGACGAAGAAGTAGCGGCGAGGGCAACGACAGAGCGCACCTCTCTGCCCATAGTAGAGGTGCAGACGGTAGGCGCGGCTACCTCCGAACAGCAGCTGACGCTGCCCGGAACGGTTACGCCGCTCGAGGCCGCCCACATCTATGCGCGGGCAACGGGGTTTTTCGAGCGCCGCTACGTCGACTTAGGCGATAAGGTTCGCAAAGGGCAGTTGCTGGGGCTGATTTCAGCGCCCGACTTGGACGCCATAGTTTCGCAGCAGGCTTCGCTCGTGCAGCAGAGCAGCGCCGGCGTGGTGAGCGCGCAGGCCGGCGTGCACCTGCAGCAGGCGACCTACAACCGCGTACACACCCTGGTACTGCACGGGATACTTTCGCAGCAGGACGATGACGCGGCATTGGCTGCGCTGCAAACGTCGGAAGCAGGCTTGCAGGCATCGCAGCAGGCGGTGCAGGCGGCGAAAGCTGCACAGGAGCATGCGCAAACGCTGGCGAACTTTGAGCAGGTACGCTCGCCTATCACCGGAACAGTAACGGCGCGGAATGTTGAGGTGGGTAACCTGGTGTCAGCCACCGGCACTGCGCTGGGGGTAAATCCCGTCCCCGCCGCAGGCCCCACAGGTGGCCCACCGACAGGCGGAGCCCAGGGCGGCGAGCTGTTCTATGTGGTAAATCTCGCCAGTCTCGAGGTATTTGTCACCGTACCTGAGCAAGACGCACAGTTTGTGCAGAATGGGCAGCCGGTGCAGCTAACCTTCTCGGAGATGCCCGGGCAAGTATTCCAGGGCAAGGTGGTCCGCACCAGCGACTCGCTCAGCCAGCAAACACGAACGCTGCTCGCGGAGATACGTGCGACTGACCCGGAGCAACGTCTGCGCCCGGGTATGTTTGCTTCGGTGCAGATGCGCTTCAGAGCACCCACTCCAGGAATTTTGATTCCCGGAGACAGCTTGATCACCCTGGCGCGCGGCGAGTTTGTTCCCGTGGTCCAAAACGGTGTGGTGCAGATGCGCCCGGTGCACGTAGGCCGCGACCTGGGAACGCAAGTCTACATCACAGCAGGATTGGAGAACGGAGACATGGTGGTGGTGAACCCGAACGACTTAGTCAAGGACGGGGCCCACGTGACTGCCAAACCTGCTCCCGCAGGGCAGCAGGGCGGCGAGCCAAAGCCGGCCGCCGGAGACGGGAAGGGCGCCCCTGAGGGCAGCCACGCACAGCAGGACCAATAGAGACGCGAAAGGATTGTTGGATGATCGGTCTTGTGCAGTATTCCTCGACACGGCGTCGCGCTTTGCGCTTCGGTCTGGCGGTGATCTGTTCTTCCACAATGTTGGCCGCGCTGCCGTTTGCTGAAGCGCAAAAAATCTCGTCAGCGCTTGAGATGGCGCCTCCGATGGCCAGTCCAGGGACCAACGCCCGGCCCGATGCACCCATGCCGCAGTTAGCTCTCGCGCAGGCGCCGGCGCAGACCGTGGAACCAGCCAATCCGCAGGATGGCAAACTGTACTTGTCGCTGCAACAAGCGTTCAAAATGGCGCTCGAAAACAATCTCGACCTTCAAATCGAACAGATCGATCAGTCGATCGCGGAAGGGAGCCTGCCGCTGGCGCAAGGTGGCGGCCTGGCGCGGCCAATCAACTTCACCATTATGGATGCGCCATCCGGGGTGGGAGGCGCCGCTGTGCCGCTGCTTAGTTATTCATCGCCGGGGCTGGCGCCGGCAAGCGTGGACCCCGTCTCTTCTACCCTCTCCTCGTCCTACAACACCAGCCGTGTGCTGGAGACGTCGCACTCACTCGCACTGGGGACGAGCCCATACTCCGCCGGTTCGCTGCCGCCCGGCTTTGACGCGCAACTGTTGGGCCGATATGGGTGGCTACGCAGAAATCCTCAAGTCTCGCTGTTAACGGTAACGCCTTCCTCGGCCACTACCGGGGATACAGTGACAACGGACAACACCCTCGGCAATACTATCTTGACCAAGGCGCTTAGCCCGGGAACAACGATCGAGCTGGGTGTGAACGACTTTGTACAAAGCTTCTACTCGGGCCGCTCGTCCGCCGTTCCCTTCTCGCACCCCAATGCATACGCGCTGATCGCGCAGCCCTTGTTCCGCAATGCCGGCCGGGCAAACAATACCCGCTATATCGCAATCGCGAAGACCAACAAGACGATCTCCTCCGCGGTGCTGGAGCAGCAGATGATCAGCACGATTGCTGGAGTGAACAACTTGTACATCGACCTGATCAGCCTGCAGGATGAAGTAAAAGTGCAACAGCAAGCTCTAACAGCCGCGGAGCGGTTATTAAGCAACGACCGGCAGCAACTCGATCTCGGGCGGTTGCCGCCCATCGAGGTAGCGCGGGCGGAGTCACTGGTGACTAGTACCCGGGTGCTCCTCGAGCAGTCTGAAGCACTGCGTGACCAGCAGGAGGTTATCCTGCGGACCCTTATTGATCCGCAGTCCTTGACTGGGCCAGGCGCGCAGCCCACCGGCATTGTTGCAACCGACCTTCTCCTCCCGCCGCCCCACGCGGGAATGGAAACACCCTTGCCGGACCTGGTGAAGCTGGCCTGGAACAGCCGGCCCGATGTGCGTCAGGCGCGGCTGCAGATCGTGAACGGCCAGCGGCAGGTGGCGAGCGCAGCCAACGCGGCCAAGCCGGAGATCGATATTTACGGGACTTACCAAACCCGGGGTGTGGTGTTACCCGGGCTGGTGTCGACGGGGGGCAGCCCGCTGACCGGGAACACCATACTCGATCAGGTGCCGACAGGTGGTACCCGCTCGTCGACATTATATGAAGCGGGCATTCAGTTCTATCTACCAGTGCAGAACCGGGTAGCTGAGGCGAACCTCAGTATAGATAAGGCAATTTTGCGCCAACAACAGCTGCGGGAAACGCAGCTCGAATCCGGGGTAGCCGCGGAAGTACGCAATGCGGTCACCGCCCTCCGTGCGGCTGAGAATGCGGCGGGTGCGGCCATCAAGGCTCGCGAGCTGCAGGAAAAGTTGCTTTCCGCAGCGCAGGAGAGCTTCCAGGCGGGGTATGGAACCAATCTCGCGGTGATAGGACAGGAAACTTATCTGGCGCAGGCGCAGACCACTGAAGTCGTGGCCAAAGCTGCGTGGTCCAAGGCGGCGGCTCAGCTGGATCGTGTGTCCGGGCAGATGCTGGACCGGACTGGGATCAGTTTGAACAATGGACAAGGACAAAAGCAAACTAAACAACCCTAAAGAACAATCCCCGCCGAGTAAGCCTCCAATCAATTTCCTGGAGACTCGTCGCGTTGATAAATCAAGGCCGCGGGGTCTCCTCAGGAAATCAGGGGGTGCGTAGTGGATGGACCTGCGGTCTCCGTTCCCACTCTCAACTCCAACTTGAGCCACCCGTCTCCCCTTGTCATCCCGACCGAAGGGAGGGATCTGCAGTGCGCCCTGTGTTCTTCTCAATTTTTCCTAGCAAACCGTCCCGGTTAGACCATCTTCTCGGAATAAAATCACTACCCTCAACCCTGTTTCGCAGCCCTCGTTTATCCAAGAGAATCAACCCGCAGAATCGACCAGCTAATTTGGACAGCCCTGATTTTCACTAGCCCAGCCACTTCGGGTTTGCCGCCGTACCGTCGAAGTGGGCGGTTGTTTTGAATAGCTCGAAGCGGCCATCGGCTGCCGCATCGCGCGTCCGCCCGAGTAACGCTGTCACTCGCTCTTGTGTCATGGGCTTAAAGGTCTTCACGGCCGTCATCGCCTGGTCCAACACCGCGATCGAATCGATCCCTGTAATAACTACCGAGACCGGCTGCGTCATCGAGTAGTGCAGAGCCTCGACAGGCTCAATCGTCTTGCTGTCGAGAATGAAATGATCTCCAAAGGTCTTCATCGCTAGCACACCGATTCCCTGCTGGATCGCGACTGGCATGACCTCCCTGGTAAACGACCGGAAATGCGCATCCATAACATTGATCGGCATTTGTACCGTGTCGAAATGGAAGCCGTGCTTCTGAGCCGTCGCAAGCATCCTGAGATGCACCGCCGGGTCCTTATGGCCGGTGAACCCGATGTAGCGAATCTTGCCCGCTTCACGAGCGGCGATCGCAGCCTCAAGCGCACCGCCAGGCGCGAAGATGCGGTCTGGATCTTCCATCCGAATCACTTCGTGAAACTGGACCAGATCGATCACCTCGGTCTGCAACCGCCCGAGAGACTGCTCCAATTGAAGGTTGTAAGCCTCTTTGGTTCGGCCATCCATCTTGGTCATCAGGAAAACCTTGCTGCGATAGCCGTCGCGCAATGCCTGACCCAAGCGGACTTCACTAATTCCGTCGTTATAGTCCCAACAGTTGTCCATGAAGGTGATGCCGCGATCGATCGCGGTTCGCACCAGGCGCTCACTTTCAGTGGGATCTGCCTGCTTACCGAGGTGATAGCCGCCTAGTCCTATCACCGAAACCTTCTCTCCGGTGCCCCCCAGATCACGGTATTGCATGTCGGGCGACATCGGACGAGAGACTGGGCCGCTGACGCGGGCCGGGTTTTGCGTCTGCCCCGAAGCATTTAACGCCGCGCCAGCGGTTACGGCAGAGGCGACCGCCGACTTAATGAAATCTCTGCGTTCCATAGTTTCTCCTTTTCGAAGTCCTAATGGTCGACTCTAAACCGATAGGTAAATTGCAGGTATGCTAGCGTGAGCGGGGCGCCATGTCCCGTGCTCGTCATCACATAGCCGGGAAAGAAGTGCCCAACTCCAATGTTAACGACATACGACTGGTGATAAATGTATTTGGCCGAGGCATCGAAGCCGCTGCCAATGCCGTCATGCAAAAAGCCACCCGCGGGTGCATTGAACAGGCTGCTGCCAGCGCCAGCGTAGACCCCGTCCCGAACCGAAGCGACGTGCAGCGACTCTGCTTGGAATAGCAGCAGAAAGTTCCCCTTCGGTGCGAGCGAGAAATTTAGGCGATCCTGCTTGATGTTCTGAAAGCCGAAGAGGTCGACGAGACCGAAAGCATTGTGGTTGCTGGGATACTGCTGATCGTAGGTCCCTATGCGAAAAGGATTGGCATGCTGGTTGCCAGTGGCATAATCGTACTCGCCTTCAATATGGGGTTTCCATGGCAAATTGGCTGCGACGTAGCCTCCTCGGATGATGGCTGCGCCTGCATGGATTGAATCATTGCTGTAGCTCCCGCGCTGCAAGTCCCCGGTGCCGGAAGATGTGAAGCCATGAGGCAGTGTCGTGTCGTAATAGGAACCGAACGTGACCTCCGTCTGCGTGCCTGGGATATTTTGTTGGCTAATGACGCGAGGGAGCGCGCGAATCAAGACAAAGGGCTGAATGGACGTCTTCGGCAGGAGCGATTGGATGTTGCCTTCGACGCCGTGGAAGGTGAGGCCGGCCCCGTGCTTGTCGAGGCTGGTGGGATAGATGGTAACGACAGAGGTACTGAAGAGGTCGATCCGGTCCTTAGCACCGATGCGAAGGTCCGCTCCGTCCCAGGTCCGGCTGTTATTTGTCCAGTCGCTGATGCCGATAACACGCTCGTCGCCGAACTTGAGTTCCTGCCGGCCGACGAAGAGTTGAGCAGACTCGTAGTGAAAGTTGAGATAGCCCTGGCGGAAATCGAAGACATCCCGCATGTTGGAAGCGACATCACGCAGTGGCAGGCCAAGAGCATGAGTGTCAATGAACTGGAGATACCCGGTGAGCCAGTCCGTTGGCCGCACCTTGAGACCGCCCCACACTCGTGTGAGCTCGTAGAGGCGGTCCTTGCCTGAGACATAGCCGAGTGAGGTCTGTTCCTCGGTACGGCCGCGCAGTTCCATGTCCAGCGTCATCCATTTGGGTACCGCACCGAAGTGGAACGACCGCTGAACACCTTCCTTCTGGGGATACATCTCGCGCTGTGCGAACGCTGAAGGAACCAGAACAGCGATGGCGAACACTGCGACTAGGGAATGGAACAATGATCTCAAAACAATGCCTCCTTCGCCGGCGGCTGCCATCTTCGACAAAAACCGGGCCCTTTCTGGGCGACCGCCGTAGTGCGGCACTCCCGGCGGTCAGATGCCCACGAAGAGCCCAGGTCTCAATGAAGTTTCGCGAATGCCGCCGCTGCCACAGGGAAGCCATTTATTACGCAACAGCGTTTTTGCACCCACTCATGTTTCTAACTTGATGAGCCGCACGACGGACCGCCCGGATGCTCACCCCCGAGGACGATGACTGTTTTGGCGCCTCTCGAAGCGGCATGAACCTGTGACTCCTTCGCAACATCCGGCGTGTGAGTCGAAATCCCGACAAAGGCCGATAGATTCGCGACACTCATCCTCTGAATAACTTGTAGGATTTCGCAAAAGCAATAGCTAATACCTATCGGACCAGCGCGGAATCAGGGTAGTTGCGTGGTGTTCCATCCCGACGCCAGGAAACAACATGATGACTTCAGTGACATCAGGGCAAAGTACTGGTTGGCGGAAGTTGAGATGCATTCCAGCCTCCACCGATGGCCTTGATCAAGAGCACACTGGCATCCATCTGGCGGCGGAGGATGTCGATTTCGTTTCGCTGATTGAAGAGAAGAGTGGTTTGTGCGGTGACAACTTCCAGGTAGGGGTCGGCGCCTCCTTCGTAGAGATTGGTGAACAGCCTCAGGTTGCGTTGCGATTCGTCCACCGCTTGCTCCTCCTGAGTTGCTTCCTGCGCGAGGATTCGGAGCGCGGCCAAATTGTCTTCCACCTGTTGAAATGCTTCGAGCGTTGTCTCGCGATACGTCGCAACGGTTGCGTCGTAGTTAGCCTGAGCCTGCTGCACACCTGCTCGACGGCGGCCGCCATCGTAGATGATCTCGGATGCCTGCGGGCCTATCGCCCAGACGCGGCTGGGCCAGGTGAATAAGTTAGAGATGTGCGCGGATTGGAGCCCGACGACACCGCCGATGGTCAGGCTTGGGAAATATGCAGCACGCGCGATACCAATGCCTTCGTTCGCCTCCGCCACCCGGCGCTCCGCCGATGCTATGTCAGGGCGGCGTTCCAAGAGTTGCGAGGGCAAGCCAATGGGAATGCCCGGGGGCTCGAACGGTTGTAATCGAGAAGCAATGGCGAACTCTGCCGGCGGTTTGCCGATCAGGATGGCGATGGCGTGTTCATATTGAGCGCGCATCACCCCGATATCGGTATCCTGCACGCGCGTGGTATCGAGCTGGGTTCGTGCTTGCACCACGTCCGACTCAGGTGCCGCGCCGCCGTTGAACAGCGAGCCGGTGAGATCGACCATATCGGCATAGGCGTTTACGGTTTCGTCCAGTAGTCTCTTTTGTGAGTCGGCGCTGCGCAATTCGAAGTAATCGTACGCGAGGTCCGCCTGCATGCTGAGAGTCGTGCTTGCGAGATCGCCGGCGCTGGCCTGAGCTTCCTCGCGGGCAGCTGCCACGGTGCGACGTATGCGGCCCCATAGGTCCACTTCGTAGGAGAGATCAAAAGGAAGCAAGAAGTTACCCGTGGAACCGATGCTGCCGGCGCTGGACGGAAAGTAAGGTTGATTGGGTGAGTAGCGAAAGGCTTGAACGCCTGGTGACACCGAGATAGTGGGGAATTCCCCCGCGCGATAGTAACGAACCGTGGCGCGAGCCTGACGAAAGCGCGCCTCCGCCACCTTAAGGTTCTGGTTGGAGACCGCAACTTGTTCTTCCAGAGCGTTGAGTTGAGGATCGCCGAAGATCTCCCACCAGTTACTTCGCAGAGCTTCCGCATTGGGATGAGCGACCTTCCATTGGTCCGTTTCCGGCAACTCCTTATAAGCAGGAGGCACCGGAGCGGCCGGCTGTTTGTACTTCGGACCGACCATACAACCGCCAAGGAAAATCACGCCGGCCGCCGGCAATAGGAAGCGCAAGCTCATTGATCGGCACCTGACGCCCCACGCGTGATGCGGACGGACGTGCCGCTGACGAGCGAGTCAGACGGGCTTTCGATGACTTCGTCACTTGCACTGAGACCGGAGGTTATTTGCACACTTTCTCCGTAATCAGTGCCGATGGTGACTGGAACAAGTTGTGCGACATCATTTCGGACCACTCCGACCTGTAGGCCTTGCGTGCGGAACAGAAGTGTATCGGACGGAATAACGACAGAATGAATCTGGCCGGGCAAAGCAAGGTGGACCCGAACGTAGGCTCCAGGAAGAAGCAGGCCTTTAGAATTATCTATATCGACCTCCGTGTTGAGGGTACGCGAAGCCATGTCTATAGAGCTTGACGTACGGGTGACTGTGCCCTGAAAGGTCTGATCAGGGTATTCGTCGAGAGTAAGGGTGGCCTTTGATCCGACGTGAGCAGCGCGCGAATACACCTCAGGAACCGCGACGAAAACACGAAGCGTGCTGATTTGCCCGATCTGAAACAGCTCCTGGCCGGGCGTGTTCAGGCCGGCGGCAATCAGCCAGCCATTGTCCGTGTTGCGCATCGTGATGATTCCATCGAAGGGCGCATAGATCTTTTCGTATCCGACCAGATCTGCATAGTGACCCTGGTTTGCCATATACGAATTGACCGTCCAGTCGGAGGCTTTCTGGTTGTCAACCGCCTGGTCGGTCGACTGTTTGGACACAGAGCGTGTTTTGACCAGTCCCTGCCAGCGGTCGGCGGTAATCTTGGCGAGGTTCGAATTGGCCTTCGAGGTTTCCAGATCGGCCTGCGCCTGTGCCAACTGCTTATCGAGTTCAGGCGCGTTGATGACGGCGAGCAGATCGCCCTTCTTCACGCGCGATCCGATGTCGTGGTACCACTTGACCAGATAGCCGCTGGCGCGAGCATAGACGGGAGAGTTGATGTAAGGCTGAGTGGCTCCGGGCAGCACGACCTCATCGATTGGCGAATTCTGCTTGGGGTGGATGATCACTACCTCTTCAACGGCAGCCTCGTTCG
The DNA here is from genome assembly GCA_963826875.1 of uncultured Acidobacteriaceae bacterium. Taxonomy (GTDB): domain Bacteria; phylum Acidobacteriota; class Terriglobia; order Terriglobales; family Acidobacteriaceae; genus PALSA-350. The sequence goes on from CAWGYP010000021.1 coordinate 719,816, forward strand.
TGTTTTGCCGCAATTTCGACTCGGCTCGCTCGCGGGCGCGGATACCCAAAAGGATCACGATCACGAGCAGGATGAACATCGTCACGCCAGTCACGGCCAGCAACCGCATGGTGCGCCGCCGCCCGCGAACCTCGCCCGGCGGACAGCCGGGAATCTCAGCGTTTGTTATCTCCTTGTCATCCATTCTGAGCTCCGTTCTGAGCAGTGTTGCGAGACCGATTGAGGCGATGGTGGTGCAAAAGCGCGAATACGGTCGGCACGAAAACCAGAGTGGCCACCGTTGCGCACAGCAAACCTCCGATCACAGCGCGACCGAGAGGCGCGTTTTGTTCGCCTCCGTCGCCCGCGCCTATTGCCATTGGGACCATGCCAATGATCATGGCAAGGGCCGTCATCAGAACAGGTCGAAACCGCGTGAAGCCGGCCTCTGCCGCGGCCTCCAGGGCATCGCCATTTTCAGCCAGCCGCTCCTTGGCGAACGCGATCACAAGAATACTGTTCGCCGTCGCAACCCCCATGCACATGATGGCGCCCATCAAAGCGGGCACACTCAGGGGAGTGTGCGTAAGGAACAGGAAGACGATAATGCCGGCCAGAGCCGCAGGCAGAGCGGTGATGATGATGAATGGGTCCAGCCAGGATTGAAAATTGACGACGATCAGCAGATAAATGAGAACGATGGCAGCAGCCAGGCCTGCCAGCAATCCTTCATATGAGGTTCGCATCGTTTCAAGCTGGCCGCGTATGCGAAAGAAACTGCCGCGCGGAAGGAGTTTCTGATCGTTGTCGACGATGCGAGTGATGTCCCGTCCGACAGACGCGAGATCGCGATCCTGGACAGAGCCAAAGATATCAATAACGCGGCGAATGTTATAGTGATCGATCGCTTCCATTTCATTGCCGCGGCGCAACGAGGCAACCTCCGACAGGATTTCAGGACGCGCCATAGCTGTCGAAGTGATGGGTATGTTTCCAACACCCTGTAAGGACTGAATGCGATATTGCGGAGTTTGAGAGATCAGTTCGTATTGCACACCGTTGTGCCAATTCAGGAAGAAATTTGGGATGGTCTGGAAGCTCCCGCTCAGAGCGACAAGCAGGCTGTTGTTGACGTCTCGATCGGTGTAGCCGCCTATTGCTGCCTTAGTTCGATCGACATTGATGTTGAACATCGGGTAGTCGAGTGGCTGTTGAATCCGTAAGTCAGTGAGGCCGGGAACGTGACGGAGTTCGCCCAACACACGAGTAGCCAATTCATGATTACTCGCCTGGTCCTGACCTTCTATCTGGAGATCCACCGGCGCAGGCAATCCAAAGTTCAGGATTTGCGTGACCATGTCTGCCGGCAGGAAATAGAATGTCGTGCCAGGGAATTGGCGGGGCAAGACCGTACGAAGCGTCCGGACGTAATCGGCCGTCGGGCGGTGTTTGGCGTTCAATGTCACGAGTACGTCGGCGTCGGAGGCGCCGATCACGCCTGAAGTGCTGTACATGAAGTTCATCTGGCTGTAGGGCAGGCCGATGTTGTCAACGATGCCTTGCATTTCTTGCTTCGGTATCTGCCGGCGGATCGTGTTTTCGATCAGGTCGGCCAACATGGCGGTATCTTCGATGCGGGTTCCGGTTTGGCCCCGGAAATGGAGAATGAACTGGCCGCTGTCCGTGGTCGGGAAGAAGTCCCGGCCGAGCCAGGGAAGGAGAGCGCCGGCACAGACGCAGACGAATAAAAAAGCCGGGACGAAAATCATTCGCCTGTGTATAAATGTTCTCAGCAAACCCTCATATATGCGCCGGACCTGTTCGAATCCCCGGTCAAAGGCTTTCTGCATCCGTACCAGCGGGTTGCGTGATGGCGCAGCATTATGATCGGGAGCCTTCAGCAGATACATCGCCATGGTAGGCACCAGCGTTCGCGACAGGACATAAGAGGCCATCATCGCGAAGATGATCGCCTCGTGCAAGAGGCGGGAACAGATAGTGCGATACGCCCTGTAAGGCAAACAGGGGCATAAAAGCGATGCAGATGCAGGTTGTGGAGACGAACGCCGGGGTCGCGATCTGCGCGGCCCCGTGCAAAATGCCCTCATAGAGAGGTTGGCCTTCTTCGAGATGGCGGGTAATGTTCTCGATGGTGACAGTAGCGTCATCCACCAGGATGCCTACCGCCAGCGCTAATCCTCCAAGCGTCATCATGTTAATAGTTTCCCCGACGCCGCTCAGGACGATGACTGAGGTAAGAATCGCCAGCGGAATAGAAACGGCGATGATAACCGTGCTACGCCAGCTGCCGAGAAACAGCAGGATCATAAGCGCCGTCAGGCCGGCAGCAATGGTAGCTTCACGAACCACGCCTTCAATCGCTGCGCGAACGAACAGGGATTGATCGCCGAGTGGCTGAATGTGCAGTTGCGATGGAAGGGTCAGCTCGACGCGCGGGAGCAACCGGCGAACTCCATTGACCACGCTGAGCGTAGAGGCGGTTCCAGCCTTGATGATGGTGACCAGAACACCACGGCTGCCGTTGTGACGAACGATATTGGTTTGAGGGATGAAACCGTTGGCAACGTGCGAAACATCTTTCAGATAGATGGTTGAGTTACCCACGACTTTCACGGGGACATTGTTGAGCTCGTCAATCGTCCTGGGCGCCGAGTTGGTTGGGAAGTCATATTCGAACTTCCCAATCTTGGCGGTGCCAGACGGCGCAATCACGTTCTGTCGGCTGAGTGCAGTCACAACATCCTGCGGTGAAATTCCTTTCGACTGGAGAAGCGTGTCCTGAAGGTTCACCATGACCTCGCGCTGCTTCCCGCCGTAGGGGTACGGCACAACGGCCCCGGGAATCGTAACCAGCTGGGTCCGAAGAAAGTTCAAGGCCAGATCATTCAGATCGGCTTCACTCAGTCCCGGGCCGGACAGCGCGAGCTGTAACACAGGCACATTCGAAGCCGTGTAGTTGACGATCTCGGGAGGTAGTGTACCGGGCGGCAACTGGCGCAGGATGGTTTGTGAAGCAGCAGTAACCTGCGCATTCGCCCGGTCCACGCTGGCGTTCGGTTGCAAAAAAATTTTTACTCTGACCAGGCCGTCTATGCCAACGGTTGTGGATTCAACGTGCTCGATGTTGTCGACCAGCGCTGTCAAAACTTTTTCGTACACTGTCGTGAGCCGGCCTTCCAGCTCTTCCGCGTTCATGCCGGTATAAATCCAGGAAACGGCGACCACCGGGAGATTGACGGTGGGGAAGATGTCCGTTGGCGTGCTCAGAATGACAAGCGGGCTGATAAGTAGTATCAGCAGAGCCAGGACGACGAAAGTGTAAGGGCGATCGAGCGCGAGCTTAACAATCCACATGGCTGAAGAGTTGTCCTAGCAAGTTCTGTGAGCGGTGACAGACGCGGCAAGATCTTTACAGTACCTTTGACCTGCAGCATCTGCGTGGTGTAACCAGCGCATCGTTCCACTCCATACATTGCACTTCCCGTGCCAAACGCAATTTCAGGCCTTGCACGCCAACAATGACTCCGGTGCCCCATCCTTCGCGCTCTTTGCGAAGGGTGGGATACGACTGCTCTACACCCGAAGCGCTTCCCCGCACATTCTGCTTATCCCACCCTTCGCAAAGAGCGCGAAGGATGGGGCACCCGATCATTGGTTTCAGAGGATATGGCAAGTCATGTGTGGGCGACGTGAAGTGCGGAGGGCAGCGTGTCGTGCCTCCGACACCCCTGTCAATCGCCTGACATCTGCGGTGTAACCGTACGTTAAGTCGCGTTAGATGTTTAGTTTCGGCAGGTCCAATGCAACCTTGACAATCCACATGTGCAAAGAGACCTTCTCCCTGGCATATCTCATCGGGACAGCGACTAATGTGATCTGTTATCCAGTTAATCCGAAGGCTGGCAACCTAGCGGTTTTCTGTTTGACCGACGACAAAGGGTGTTATTGCGGCCAAATCCAGATCTCCATTTGCGGAGATGTTGGAGGCAAGTACGGATTGGGCGGCCGTTGCCGCAGGTAAAACAGCACCCGAGCTCCTTGCGGCATTCATGGCCAGATCCATGTCTTTGCTCATCAGCCGCAAGGGGAATTCGGGAGAGTAGTCGCCGCTCTTTATTTTCCGGAATTTCCCCACAAACGCGGGCGGTATCACCGCCGTTTTAGACAGGACATCGAGCATAATGTCGCGATCGATTTTAAGGTGTTCTCCCAACGAAACTGCTTCCGCGATCGCCTGCATATCCAAGCCCAGAAGAAGGTTGACGACCAATTTCATTTGAACGCCTGAGGAACCAGGCCCCATCAAGAACCACTGTTTAGCGATGGACTCGTAAATTGGAGTGCATTGCTCGAAGGTCTTCTGAGCGCCACCTGCAAGCAGTGTGATCGTGCCCGCCTCAACCGCCGGCGTTGATCCGGAGATGGCCATATCGAGCAAGCTGATGCCGAGGGTGCACGCCTGCCGATGTAGCAGGCGCGATAGTTCTGGCGAGATGGTGCTCATTTCAATTATGATGGTTCCTCGCTTTGCCGCTGAAAAGACGCCACCCACAGCAAAGTACACGGAGCGAACTGCCTCATCATTGGCCAAGGAAGATAGAACCACATCCGAACCAACGACGAGCTCGGCCACTGATGCCGCAATCACTACACCCTCTCGACGCAGCACATCTGCCGGCCCAGGACTACGGTTCCACGCGTGAACGTTCCAGCCTGCCGAATGCAAACGCTGCGTAAGCCGGCTTCCCATAAGTCCGAGACCGACGAATCCAATTTTGACATTGCGTTTATCGAGTATGTTTACCGGCACGGCCATCACGTTATCTCCTCGCTGTTCGTTTGTTGTTGTACTTCCTGGCAGCAATCGCCAATAGTCGGAAAGCATTTGCAATGCGGGACCCAGTACAGATGAATATTCAGCAACGTATTTGAGTCCCTGCGTGTTATTCCGCTCTGCTTGGGCTTGTGGCGGATTGTCGACACATCGACGCTGTCGCGATGCGTAGTGTGACGGCTGCCGATCGCTGGGGCGCAATATGCAGGGCTGTCAGGTGACATACTCTTCCGGAAGAGATACGACGACAGGCTACGTGAGTACAAGTCCGACTTGCAGCATGACAGTCCGTTAGGACTGCAGGACTTCCTCGGCTAGCGCATCAGTGCTCGACTGACGCTTAAGCGCCAGCAAGCGGGCCATCATGACATCGCGGCGCGAGCACCTCAAAAGAATCGCGCATTCTTCATCGGACTGCCCTTCCAGAATCGACATGACGAAGACAAAGCGCTCGAAGGCATCCAGTAAAAGGATTGCGGCAAAGGGGTTGTTTCCTGGCGGCGTAGCCGATCTCTTGAGACTGATGAACGAGACGTAGTCCGCGTGCTCCGGTGCGGGCTTGATCATCTGGATCGCATATTTTAGAACCGCCGCCCGAATCCATGAACGCGCCCAATCCATGAAAACACCGCTCCCCTCCACGCATTCTCCCATCGCGGCAACAAGACATTGCTCAGCTTTATCATGATCTGCGGTCAGCAGGAACGAGAGCAGGTACAGGCTGTGCATCTCTTCATTAAAAGTCCTGAGAAAGTCTGCCACGGTCGGGTAGGGTGTCGCTCTTTCCTCAACAAAATGTGTGGGCTGCAGCATCTTTCACCTCCTGGTTTCAAGCCACGGATTGCTCTAGATCGTCGTAAGATAAAAGGGTTTCCCTTTGCGCAGCGTCGGGGAACGACTGCAGGTTGCCGGCATAGGACGCGCCTGCCAACGGGTTGACGTGAGTGAAGCGTTCAAATACTTCATTCGCCGTGTCCGCTATGCGAGTATTTGGCCGGTGGAAACTGCGGGTTGCCTTCGAGGCAAGCCTGGTAAGCAGGAAGCGGTTTGAAACGTATGTCATGGCGCCAAAGACGAGCTCAGAACGCATCGTGTCCTCCGGACTCGTTGATATTGGTTTCTGCCACCATCTTGTTGTGGCGCAGCCTGGACAGAATCCGCTTCGCGGTCCACGCGACACCTAAAGCATGCAAGATGAGGTGATCTCCCGGGTCTAATTCACCGGTGCCTGAGACGGCCTGATATGCATACTGAACGCTGGCGTTCTCTGTTATGCACCAGGGTTCGTGACGAATGATTCCGTCACAGTGCCCGCAGGCTGAATCCGCGCTGTATTGGTTGCTGTGACGCGACGGGAGGTGATCTTGTACCGGCATTGTTTACTCCTGCGGACATGGCTGAAAACTGGATTCGAGACTCTGTTGCCCCTCCTGCTACTGCCAGAGTTCCTCATCTTTCATCAGCCTTACCGCCCGATCCACTATCGGTTCTGACATTGCTTCAGCACTTATAGGGCCAATCTGAATTGGTGGATCATCTGAGGATTTTTTCCTCTGGTTTCCGTGGTCGACCGACGTGAGATCCAGACGATTTCCATTGCCAATCATGAATCGGCTCAACGTCTGGCATCCCGCGGGAAACATTTAGCTCAAAAAGTGCTTGAACGCTCGGTACGAGTTCGATTCCCGAATGAAAGACTCATTCGCGACGGCTGTCGAAGCTTCGACACCTGTCGGCAATTGGAAGCCACCAGCGAGTGCGCACCTTGCTCTGGGCTAATCATTTCGAGTGGGCGTGCGGGTCCTGATCCGCCCGATGCAGTCCAGAACCAACACCTTCTGCTTCACCTCTCGCTCTCCCGTGAGGGCGCCGGCAACTTATCCAGCAGTATCCTCCAAGGGAAAGGGAACGCCCTCCCCGCTCGTACTCAGCGATCGGGATGAAACGGCATGCCGGGATGCCCGGCACTGGCGGGTTCTGGAGTGCGCAGATCTAAATTGACAACAATCGGATCCTGTCCGTCCCTCACAACTACGGCTTCGCAAATCTGATCGGGGCTTGCATTGATCTCCTGGTGCGGCACGTAAGGTGGAACGTAAATGAAGTCCCCTGGCCTGGCTTCCTCGCTGAATTCCAGTTGGTCGCCCCAGCGCATTCGAACTCGGCCCTTGACGACGTAGAGAACAGTCTCCAGTTCTCCATGGTGATGCGGTCCGGTTTTGGCATCCGGCTGAACCAACATCGTACCCGCCCACAATTTGTTTGCTCCAGCTTTCGCATGGGTGATGGCGGCAGCGCGCGTCATGCCCGATGTCTGTGGCGTATTCAAATCAAGTTCATTCGAATGAACGATTTTCACTCCATGCTTTGCCCAAGCCATTTATAAGCCTCTTTCGAACTCCGCATTTTTATTGGGTCGGTCAGCGGTCACGCCACACAGCCCTGCACGTCATCTTCCAATTGAAATGGACTTTTCCAATTCGTTTTGCTCGAAACATTCCAGAGGCAAGTTGTATCCGCTGTCGGAACCTATGTCTGCCAATTGACGGCGTGACCCTATTTCGACAGGCCTCACGAGAAGTCGTGTTTTATCGGAGAAACACATCGGATTTCATGAACCCTGGTGATCGCTACGAGCTGACCCGAAAATGAGATCGACTGTGGCGCAAGCCATTCGCTCGAGCTCGGCATCGTTTTCATGCTTGCCCACTCCTGCCAACCGACGGTAGAGGATATCTCCGATCAATGAGTCGTGGAGGATCACCGCGATCCGGTCAATTCATGACAAAGGGACCGGGCTGCCATGCAAACGATGTTTATGTCACCGCCGTCGCGGCAGGTCCGATGGGTAAGGTGAACTGAAACGTTGTTCCGCGATCAGGGTTTGCTGTGGCCCATAAACGGCCTCCATGCGACTCAATGATCGACCGGCTAATCGACAGGCCCATGCCGGTACCCTGGGGCTTCGTCGTGAAAAACGCGTCAAAAACCTTATCCGCCTGCTCGGGAGGCAATCCTGTCCCGGTATCGCTGATCAAGATCAACAGCTGGTCAACGGCGTTCCTTCGCGACTTGATGGTGAGGTCCCCTGCCATGTTCGCCTCATGGATGGCATCGATCCCGTTGCGCATGAGGTTCATAACGACTTGCTGCAGTTGCACGCGGTCCCCCATGACCTGGGGAAGATCTGCGGCCAGTTCCGTGCGGACCGATACGTTGTATCGAATGGCCTCGCTACGCAGGAGAACGGTCATCTCTCCAATGATTTCGTTTACATTGATCAACTCCCGTTCTGAAGTGCCTTTGTTGAAGAGTAGGCGGATACGGCTGATGATTTCCGATGCGCGCGTTGCGTCTTTCACGACTCTCATCGCAGCGGCGCGCGCCTCTTCCAGATCGGGATAATCACGCGCAAGCCATCGCATGCAGGTATTGGCGTCAGTGACGGCAGCGGCAATCGGTTGATTCACTTCGTGCGCTATCGAAGCAGCTAACTCGCCCACCGTTGTCACCCGCTGTATATGAGCAAGCTCCGCTTGCAGTTGACGTAATCTCTCGCGCTCCTCTTCTGCCCGCTTGAGATCCTCGATTTCGATACCACTTCCATACCACTTGGCGACGTCTCCCGCTTCGTCCCGCAGCGGCACGCTGCTGACGAAGAACCAGCAATGCTGCCCGTCCGCCCGCCGCACCCGTACCTCACTCTCGATCGATTGGCCGTGCTTAACGGCCACACGCCAGTCGGTGACGAACCTGGCACGGTCATCGGGATGAAGCACGGATTCCCATTTCCATCCCAACAGGTCATCCGAAGGTAAACCTACGAACTCCAGTAAACGTTCATTGACGAAATCGACGGTGCCATCCGGCGACGCGCTCCAGACGTGGGCCGGAACTGTGTTGATGACGCCACGAAGCTCTCGTTCACTCCGCCGGAGGTCCCCATAGAGCTTCTGAAGCCGCTGGGCGGCATAGTTGAAGGCGTTCCCCAAGACAGCCAGCTCATTATTCCCGTGTAAATGGACCTTGTGCTGAAAGTCGCCCCGGGCCAGGGCCTCGGCGGCAGCAGTGAGCGAGGAAAGCGGGCTCGTAACGGTCCGAGTGAGGTACCAGCCAAGTGCAGCGGCCGCGAGCAAGGTCAGCAAAGCGGCAATCGGAACGATGATGGAAAGGCGTTGGCGCGCTTTCTGGGCGTCTTCGCTGGCTTCGCTTCGCTTCTCCAGGGCCTGTTGGTCAACTCTCTCCACCAGAGACGAACTGAATTCGATCAGGGCCGGGATCTCGATTGCCGCCCGGAGCTGAACCGCGTTCCAATCACCCGCGGTCGCCAGTTGGACCTCTGTGTCGAGTTGCGAAAGCAGTGTCCCTCGCAGGCTTTCGAGTGCGTAGGATATGTGTGCGTCTTGCTCAATGTCGGGGGTTGCCCTGAGCATCTGCTCGGTACGATCGACCCGCTCCTGAAATGACCGCCGGATTGTGGCCGCTTCGCTGGAAAATTGGCCAATGTCATGACTGCTGGCCAGTGCAGCCATCCTATCCCGGAAGCTATAGACGTCGAGGTGAATGCGGACAACGGCGAGAGATATCTGATCGATCTTACTTACGCGCTGTGCTGCGGCCTCTATTTGCCAGTATTGCCATACGGCTACTGCATCCGCAGCGATCATTAACAGGACGATCAATATGAAGCATGCGATCAGGCGTAGGCGAATGCTCAGGGCGCTTGGGCGAAACAGACTTCGAAACCCGCTGCGCGTTGGCTGGTGCATTCGTTTCCATGTTGACGTTCCTATCGCGATCGGCTGGGACGTCCGTTACTCTACCTTTGCGCAGCCATTTTATCGAATTCCAAATTCGCGTGAACAGTGGGTGTTTTTAGCATCCGCTCCAATTCGTCTTGCAACTCGTCTGCCGCTTGTGTCGCAGATTTCTCGTGGGTGATAACTGCGTGTACTGCTTCCCAGTAAGCGCGCGACACGTCCGGATACATCTTTCCTGCCGCTCTCGCTGGACGCAAGACGATACCCTTACGAAATACTTCCAGAACATGCGGAAACTGTGGATTGGTCGCCAGGAGTTCCGGCTCGTTATAGAGCTGAGGTATGGTTGGCGCATCCGTCGTATTCCGGCATCTTGTGACCTGCTCCTCGCGGCCGGACAGAAAGCGAACCAGCAATGCTGCCTCACGTGGATGAAGCGAATATCGCGAAACCCCGAAACCGGATCCGCCTAAAGTTGCGGCCATCCTGGCCGCACCCGGAAGCGGAGCAATGTCAAAGCGGTCTCTTATTAGACAGGTTGGGCCTCGGTCCGCAATATACTCGCTTGCCCAGCTGCGCAGGAACGCCGCTTTTCCCGCTTGCCACATGTTACCCGCATCCCATTCTTTATAGAAGACGACCCCGGGGGGTGAAATGGAGCCTACCCAACGTGCCGCTCTCTCCCATGCACGAATGGTATGCGGGTTGTTTACCGTGGCCTTGCCGGCGTCGTCGAGTATTGTCCCGCCGCCCTCCGACATCTGCCATTCCAGGGCGTTCGAGGTTAGAGCCTCGGATGGTGCTCCTTCCCAAACGAAACCCCAGAAATCTTTGTTTCCGCTCGCGCGCTCGCCGGCCTGAATCCGTCTGGCCATGACTTCGAGCTCTTCCCATGTCTTCGGCGGTGCTCGATACCCGTATTTTCGCAGCAGATCCACCCGGTAAAACAACATCCCTTCGTTCAAGTTAGCCGGCAGAGCTACAAGCCGGCCGTTCACCGTGTTGCCCGCAATGAGCTCAGGAAAGTGCGCCTGGACCTCTTGCTCCGGAACATAAGCCCGGAGGTCGAGGAGATTGTCGGCGAGAATCCCAGACCAGATCACATCGATACCGTAAACATCTGGTACTTTTGATCCGCCCTCCAGAAGTTTTCGATAGGTTGCCAGCTGCTCCGTTGTTGTCTCGGGTGCAGGAAGGAACTCCACCCGAATCCCAGTCTGCCGTGTGAACAGGGCTAGTTCTCCGTTGAGGCGACGCTGATAGTCCCTGCTCACCCATGTCTGATCCATGAGAGTAATGGTTGTCACAGGCGCAGAGGGGCTAGTCTTGTGGCAGGCTTGCATCCCAAAGAAGACGAGGAGACAAACCACTCCGTGCGCAAAGCGACGAACATGGCTCAGACATGAGCCAGAGATACGATTTTCGCGCGTTCTGCATGGATACGCCATCTGTCACCCCTACCTTGGCGAATTCCCCGATGATAGCCCGCAGCGTTCAAATGTCAAACCGACGCGCCGGCTGAGCTGAGGGACGCCCTCACCTCGAGAAAGTTTCGGAGCCTTCGACACTTCTCTCGGCAAGTGTAAGCTTCTACGATACTTTCTGAAGTCATCCAGAGCGGCGACGAAGTGCTGCTGGTGCCTTTTATGCGATCCGCCGCCCATCTGTCTTTCGACTCAGGGCGGACTCCCCTCATTCGAGCTAAATGTTGCCGACGGACAACGTCTATGTATAAGTGACGCAATCGGAAGAACCCGACCTAACACGGTTACATTCGATGGCTTGCATACGAGTCAGATTCCGACGTTTATTGTTGTTGTCGATTGCGTAACCGTCTGACATTTCTTGAGAGCACCTAGAGCGCCAATCAGAATTCGCGAAACCATCAGAGGATTTCTTCCGCGGGTTTCTGTGTTCGATCGACGGGCATATCCAGGCAATTCTATTGCCACCAATGGAGAAGCTCGCTGGCAGACATTTGCCGGGAACTTTTGGTAGCTGGAAACTGCTTATGTCGAAATTCGAACGGCGTGTCTACCAAGCGACAGTGTTCGACGCGCCACGGGTGGTCTTCTACTGAGATAGCGTGACTTATGCCCGTGGTGGTTTGGCACAAGGATTGCTTTTGCCAAGGTGCCTGCCGATCGGTATCGCCGCAAGGTGGCCTTTCGTCGCGGAGCTGCAGAAGGAGGAGTATATGAGACAGAGAGTACTTTGCCTATTAGGGTTTATTGGCGTCGTCCTCGGTATGAGCACAATCAGTGCGCAGGGCCAGGTCATCGGTCAACTGGAGGCGGACATTCCATTCACATTCCACGCGGGAGGGACCAAACTCCCACCTGGTAAATACGTCATCCACGTTCTGAACGGCTCGGATCTCACTCTTATGGAAATCCAGAGTGCAGATGGTCGCACTTCCGCTTTGTTTGAGGTACGAGAAGCACAGGACTCGACTTCACCTAAGAATAGCGAACTAGTCTTCAACCATTACGGTAGCCGGTATTTCCTTTCGAAGTTATTTGACGAGGGAGAAAAGGTGGGTAGTGCTGTTGTGGAGTCCGGCTATTCAAAGCAATATGCATCTGGTGGGGCGTCTGATGGGGAGAAGGACGTGCCGGCGAGCCACCCCGGGAACTAGGTATAGGTTGGTGCGGATCGCGGGCTTTCGGCGATGGGGTGCAGTGGTCGCAGGCAATTCGTCTCTGTCAGCCCGTTACTTTTAAGTTCTTAATCAGTTGCTCGGCTTTGTCGAAGTTGGCGTTCAGAAGCTCGCACTCTGCGCGTTCCAGCCACAGACTGAATCGTCTCCCCGCTTGAGTGCGAAAAGCTCACCCACGCGCAGGCTAGTTCCGGCAGCCAGCAACACAAGGGTCTTCTCCCTCAAAGTTCAAGCAGTGCCTCGGTGGGGGAAGAACTTCCTGCGTTGGCGGATTCGGCCGGTTGCCAAGAAGCTCGGGATCCCGGATCGTCTCCTCACCTTCCAAGTGATGCGGCGCACGCTGGGGACCGATCTGCAGAAGCACGGTTCGCTGAAGGACGCTCAAAGGGCGCTACGCCATGCCAGCATTAAGACCACCGGCGACGTGTACGTACAGACGATCGAGGAGAGCGTCCTGAATGCAATGAACTCTCGGACGATGGAGATTCTTGCTGGATAGGAACATCCCGCTCTCATCGGTGGCGGCGCAACAGAGGTCAGCGCGAAAGAGTTAAATCTTGGGCAGCAAGCAATCGAGGTCGCTCAACAGTTGGACCAAGTTCGGAAGTGGTGAGCGTCTGAGTTGTTGATTCTATTTGGCTCCTCAGGTAGGACTCGAACCTACAACCCTTCGGTTAACAGTTGCGCGCTCTCGTGGTGCAACCACTTAGCACTACATGCCTTCTCTTCACAAAACCCAATGCCCGTGCTGTTGGCATCGACTTAGCAGTTATCCTCACTTGCCATCACTTTAGTTCTATGGTGGGCACAAATATGGGCACAGCGTACAAAAAGGCGTTGACAACGGTTTCATTGTGGCCGATAAATAGAGCGCGCCCCGCAGGTGTTGGAAGCACCTACGGAGCGCTAACCGAAGTCGCCTACAGAGGAGGCAACATGGCTACACCCCAAAGTAACAGTCCATCGAATTCCACTCAATTCTTTACCAAACCTGTACCAGCACCCGCGCAGACTACTAGCCTTGTGGAGCAACAGTTGCGGTTGTCGGTAGAGTCACCACAGCTTCTTGCCGCGATCGAAATTCTCCTTCCTCTGGCCAAAGAGGAATACCGGAACCTAAGCGGCCCGAGATCCAGCGGCTGCGATCCGCGAACCGCCGAGCTGATCAAGAACGAGGCAGATGCCTGGGCCATTGGCATTGCTCTAGCCGAAGACTCTTTACAGCGGATCAAGCCATGTCCTCACCTGCTGGTTCGTTACTTTCACCAGCTCGAGAAAGCGCTGACAACTGCGAAGGCGGTGCAATTATGAGCCAGCGCGTTGCAATCTACGCCCGCGTTTCTACCCTACACAATCAGAACCCCGAGATGCAGCTCAACGAGCTGCGCGAATACGCCTCCCGCCGCGGCTGGGTGGTGACAGCTGAATACGTCGACCTCGGAGTGAGCGGATCGAAGGAATCTCGCCCTGAACTCAACCGGATGCTCGCGGGTGCCCATGCGCGGGATTTCGATGCGGTCGTCTGCTGGAAGCTTGACCGGCTTGGCAGGAGTCTCAAGCACCTGGTGACGACCATCGAGGACCTAAGCGCCTATGGAGTTGCCTTCATCTCTCTCCGGGACAATCTTGACCTAAGCACTCCGTCCGGGCGTCTCATGATGCACATCATTGGCGCAATGGCCCAGTTCGAGCGGGAATTGATCAAAGAGCGGGTTTCCGCCGGCATGCATGCTGCTCGAAAGCGTGGAAGCCGCATTGGCCGCCCGCGGGCTTATGCCAACGCTGATAAGATTCGCTCCCTGCGCGCTCAGGACGTTCCCTGGCGCGCCATTGCGAAGCAGCTGGGCATTGGGACTGGTACAGCGATCCGGGCCCTCCAGCAAGGCGGTGCAGCATGAGCATGGAGCAGATCACCTCACTGCCATTTTCAACGGCTGCTGCAGCATGGTTTGAAGAACACAAGCGATACATCAAGCCAAATACCGCAAGAGCCTACAACGACGCTCTGAAGCCTCTTTGTAAATTCTTGAGCGAAAAGCCGATCAATGAAATCGAAATCGTGCATATCCGGATGTACCAAGACCTGCGCCAGGGGAAGGCCGGCGCGCACGCCATCAATCGAGAGGTGGGCGTTCTTCAGCAGATCTTGCGGGAGTTTGGCGAATGGAAGCGGCTTGAGGATCGTTACAGGCAGCTCAAAGAGCCGCCGCGCCGCGCTGGGCACTCTTTGACCCAAGATGAGGAGCAGCGGCTTCGGGAAGTGGCCTTTACGAAGCCTAAATGGCGGCTGGCTGGGCACTGCATGATGGTCATGTTATCCACCACCATGGGTTTTGGCGAGCTTCGCCAGTTAAGGCGTCTGGACGTAGACATGGAACGCGGATGCGTCACGGTACGCGAGGGCGCCAAGAACGCCTACCGCGCACGAACGATACCACTAAATAGCGCTGCCCTTGAATCAATGATCTGGATACTCGAGAGATGGAAGACTCTTGGGGGCTGCGATCCGGAGCACTACATCCTCCCGCATAGGCCACGCGCGAAGAGGGTTCATTGGCGGAAACCGATCCCTTGGATTCTGGATGAGCCCATGCACGGGATCAGGACCGCGTTCTACAGCATCCGCAGGGCGGCTAATCTTCCGCACTTCCGCGTCTATGACTGCCGCGTCCAAGCCATTACCAAACTTCTCAGCGATCCCATGGTGAGTCCGCAGGTATCAAGAGAGATTGCGGGCCATATCTCCCAGGCAATGCAAAACCGTTACTCAATTCAGCAGTTCAACACCAAGAAAGCAGCTCTGGATGGATTGGAGAAGACCCCTGCAACCGCTCCTCCTGAACCCAAATGCCGAGTACTTGCTTTTCCGGGAAGAGCGCGCGCATAGCTGGCAGCGCTTTCCAAATCGCCTTTTAGGAAAGTGCACAACAGAACATGGGGCTCACCCTAAACGAAAGAAGGGAGTAATGGCATGTGCGTTTACAAGCAAGGTGAAAAGTGGTGGTACGAATTTGAATTCCGCGGACAGCGTGTCCGCGCGAGCAGCCGGTCAACCGATAAGGCTGTGGCATTACTGATTGAGGCCGAACACCGCCGCTCGCTGGAACTCGGCACGGGAGGTGTCGCCCCTACTCTCGAGGCAATCAAAACACAGGAAAAGGCAGAGAGAATCGCGGTAGCGCTTCCCCCTGTGTTGGACTTGGAAGAGCCTGCAATCGAATCTCGGAGCGTAAACCACAAACGAGAGAGCCACCCGGCAGCCCAGATGTACTCCGCTGAACCAGCGGTGACCAAGGATATGGGCCTTAAGCAGGCAGGTGAAATTTGGCTCGCAGCAAAACGAGACTGGAAAAGGAGGAAGCCGAAGACCCTCGAATGCAATACGAACTACCTGCGTGCGTTGCTCAGGTTTTTCGGGGATACGCCGCTACAGCAGATTCAGCCCCGGTCAATCCTCGCCTACCAAACCGCCCGTTCAAAACAGGTAGGGGCATCTGCAGTCAACCACGAAGTCAATGCGCTTTCGCAGATTCTCAAGAAATGTGGCCTGTGGGGTCCGATCAGGGATTATTACAGCCCGCTACCCGAGCCTGCATGGACGGCACCGAAGGTCTACACGCGGGAAGAACAGCGGCAGATCTTTGCTTCTGCCAAGGGTGATCCGGCCCTGGAACTCGCAGAGATTGTATTCACTATTACTCGCAATACGAGCGCAAGTGGATGCGAATTGCGGCTCTCGCGCTTGGATAGCGTGGACTTCACATCTCCGGAACCAACGTTCGAGGTGACTGGCGATGTAGCCAAGAACGACGTGCGGCCGCGGATCATTCCCCTCAACGCGGCTGCGCAGCAGGCCTTCAATCGAGCACTCGAGAGAGCAGCCAAGCTAGGCTCCCACCTTCCTGGACATTACCTCTTTCCGTTCAGAGTGAACAAGGCAAAATGGGATCCGAACCGGCCGGCCTCGAAGAGTTGGCTGCGCAAGCAAGTCACCCGTCTGCGAGAGAGGACCGGGATCCAACACATTAAGCCGCACACATGGCGCCATCAGCTTTGCACGGAGATGCTGGAAAAGGGTGTTCCGGAGGAGACGGTCAAGGGGGTCATGGGGTGGTGCTCAAGGCGAATGGTCGATACCTATTCACATACCAGGCTGGCTGCGAAGGCGGATGCATTGAGCGTCCTCGAGAACATTGGCCACGAGACTAACGATGTCCCCTTACGTAGGAGACGCATAACCCCACGTATCGCCGCCGCGAATGTCATCGCCTTCCCTGGTCAAAGCTTAGCGAGACGCTAAGATCAATTAATGGGGCAGCGTATTCCTAAGCTGCCGCTCCTTCCCTAAAATCACAACGAAAACCGGCGCCTAAAGGAGGGCCCGCAATGACCATTCGCACCCAACCAGCAAAGCCCAAGAAGCGCGGGCCAAAGCAAAATCAGGCGATTACACGCCTTGACCCCCAACGCATCGGCTGGAATGGCTTGGCCGATGTGATCGTCAAGCGCGCCATGATCTGGGAGCAGGCACAATCCAGCTCGCCCGAGAGGGCAAAGAAGATTGGCACCAGCGAGGAGGCGGTTCGGCTGGCAAGGCTGGAGCGCCAACTCTGGAAGGATATTTGCTCCACGGCGGCCGAAGATGTTCTTCGCGAGCCCGTGACCAAAGAGGGGGGCAATTCGCGGCGCGCGGCGCTTACGCCGATTGTGGAACGACGTCTCCGTCGCATGTTCACCGACGCCACTACAGCTCTTCTGCCGGCAGCCTTGCTAGCCGCACCGGAATTGCGACCTAGCAAGAAAGCTCTCTCTAGCTCGAGGGGTGTATAGTTCCAAGACTAAGAGATTAGCGTTCAGCCCTGGCTTCGGCTGGGGCTATTTTTATGCTTCCGTTCATTCGTAGCTTTGGATGACATGTGAGCAGAATTGATCAGCAACGGATGAGCGGGAGGAACATACTCGTTTAAATACCCTCCCCGGTGCTTTAGGGTTCCGAATCGCCAGCGCAATAGCCCCCCCCGGGCTGCTGGCGCTTTTGCTATTCACGGAAAAGTCATTCGAAAGAGGACGCATGTGTCTTCAAACTCAGTTCCGCGCGTTTTCGTCGTTGACGATGAACACGTCATCGCTTCCACTCTTGCCGCGATACTAAAGCGGCAAGGCTATTCCGCAACAGCCTTCACATCTCCGCTAGAGGCATTGGCCGCCGCGCAATTGGACGCTCCCGATTTACTGTTATCGGCTGTCGCGATGCCTGGCTTTTCTGGGGTTGATCTCGCGACTCAGGTTAAGGCTCAATGCCCAGAGTGCAAGATTCTTCTCTTTTCAGGACAAGCAAGCACCCAGGATCTACTTGAGGATGCCCGCTGTCAGGGGCACGATTTCCAATTGCTTCAGAAACCTGTTCACCCGTCTGTAATGCTCTCGAGGATAGGCGCACTCGCGAGGGAGAGCAGTCTCGCTGGCTTGAGGATGTCGCCAAGGCGCGTCCCTGTATCACTGGCTAAATGTTCGTCGCGGATCCCCCGGATGGCGCGACGCACCCGGACATCATGAATGAATCCCTCCGCCCCCTATGTAATTAGCAATCCACAGAGCCAAGCGGCTGCTTGCCGTGAACATCAGTTATTGAAACAGGAGTACGAATCGGCGTTACGCGAGGTGGACCTCTACGAATCCAGGGGTGCGGCCTCGATTCAACAGTCACTTCGATATCAAGGCGAGGCGAAAGTCGTTTCTGACGCCGCCGGGAATCACCTAGCGGCTCATAGCGAGGGCTGCCCGGTTTGCAGGGCGAACAGGGCATAACCTTGAAGGAACTAGCCTCCAGCGCTAATCGTGTTTGCTCTGATTTGACCCTAGCTTCATGCGAGATTCGCTCAAGCCGCTGATACTCGTGTCTGGGGACGGTCGACGCAGCTCCTGAACCTCGCATACTGTTTCATGCCGATGCGATCCAACACGTGCGAGCGGTCACTATCGAAGTTCATGGCCAGCATTTAGTATTCCTGACGGCAAAAGGGAAGGCTTCGTCCGTTTTACGCTGGACGAATCAGACCCACCGCGTGGACGTTGAGCGATACCGCCGAACAGGACGTTTCTGGTACGGCTCAGAAGCGGCGAAGCTGGTGAGGCGCCCTGGCCCAGCCTTGACTTGGTGGCGACCACTCGCTGGTCCGGGCAATTCACTAGTCGGTGAGGTCAGATGACGAGCGTGGCTACAATCCCGTTCGAATCGAGCAATGAGGACGGGCGAGGGCTTGATTTCTCTCGGGCGAGTCCCAAGTGCTCTTTGTTCCTTTGGCGTGGCTGGGACAATCTTGCTTTTATCGTTTGGCATCTGCGGCAATGATACGGTACACCGAGGCTGCTCGCCGTTGTGTTGGGGCCTCAATAACTCTTCAGACCGTGTGCTAGCCCGTCCACAGCAATTGTCGCGCGATATGACCGTTCTCTCTGGCTCGCCGCATCAAGTACCGTGGGGAACAATGTATTGTCCCGAGTACAACCGGCTGCGACAGCTTTACGAAGTTGCGATACGCCAATGGGGTCACGTCATCCTGTCCCCTGACACCGGCTCGTTGATCCCATTCGCTGCTGAGATTAAAGAGGAGGCATATCGGGAGAGGGACGAAGCCAAGAGACGCTTGAGTGATCACATGTCTACCTGTCCCTCCTGTAAACCAAAACGGAGGAGCGTAAACTGACGCCAGACAGCAAATACAAACCGCCCTACACGTTCTCCACGCACATCGGCGCCGCTTGGGCTACGAAGATGCGGACGTTCCCTGACCTGGCAGAGAAGCTGAAGATGGATGTCACTGACCTGATGCGGCAGTGCAATGGCCACGCTCCGCCGTCAAAGGCCTTGGTCAAAGGTGTGGCTAAGGAGTTGGGCATGGACGAAGCTTCCCTCAATCTGACTCGCTGATGAATACTAACCGGTTTCGGCTTTCTACAAGGTCCCTGAACAGAGTGGCAAATGCTACCAGGCGCCCGTGGATTGGATCTTCCAGACCCTTCGCTCCAGTAGCGACGGTGTTCAGCTGTTTGGCCACGTCTCTTGCGGTTATCTTCTGGACCTGAATTTTGTGAACATATTTGGGCTTGAAACGCTCGATAATCCAGATCGCGCCCCACTCCAAGTGGCAAAAGCAATACACAGCGTAACCGAGTGCATTTGTGTATTCAGTGCTCACGGGAATCCGTCGAGTTCTCTCTGTCATTGCCGAGCCTCTCTGCTCCCCTTGTTCCTGTGCCGTAAGATCGAAGGAGCAAGCAACTTGAATTTTCAAACAAGCCGAGCGGTAAGAAAGGCCCGGAGCGATCTGGGCCTTTTATCATGGCCGTCTCAACTTCGCGTACTGATCTGGCGTGAGCCTCAGGTAAACCCCGCCTCTGCCAGTCTCGATCGCGTGCTCCAACATCTGCCGGCTCTCTGAATCGCCCCACGCCTCACCTTTCCTGGCCAGCTCCCTGATCTTTTCCGGGTCAGTGAAGGTCAGCTTCCTGGGCAAGGGAGTCTTCAGGTCAGCTTCGAGGAACTGGACTTGCGAGGCTGTATGTCTGGTGTGAAGGTCATAAAAACGCGATGGCTCGGGCGGTCGTAGCGGCTCATGTTGGCAGTATAGGCGAATGAAAGGCGAATATATTCAAAAGTAGGTCGAGGCCAGCCGCCCATCATTCTACTAAATGATTGAAATAAAATGCGTTATAGCTCATGGTAAATCCGCGTAATGACAACAGCGTTACGTTTTGCT
>CAWGYP010000022.1:0-17553 GCA_963826875.1 uncultured Acidobacteriaceae bacterium
TCGAGTGGCTAAAGCGTGTTCTGGCCAAGAACATTTACAAGCATGGGCCAGGTTACGCGGCCACCCTGGTAGTGGAATCGACGCTCGCAATTGTAATTCTGCAAGGGCTCCTCATTCTTCTCTGGGCCAGTTTCTACCGGATGCATTGCTTCCCGTCATGGGAGCTGGCCTTTTACTTCTCCGCGACCAGCTATTCCACCGTGGGATATGGTGATCTGATTCTCCCGTCCAACTGGCGACTCTTAGGGCCTCTGGAGGCGATCATTGGTGTGTTGATGTGCGGAATATCGGTCAGTGTTCTGTTTGCTCTTGTTACCCGGTTGCTCGATCGCGACATACAACATTCGCTGAAGACTTCAACTGGACAAAGCCGTGCCTAACCCTAACACCTGAAGAGGTAATCATCATGAATACTAATGTGATAGTGAAACCGCAAACAGCTTCGGATGCTGCCCGACTCATGAACACTCAATACGGATGCGGTCCAGTGCAGTTCGCCGGAACAGGCGAAGCACTGTACGAGCGTCACCTTCTGTTTGACAATGGTGTCGATTTAAGTGCAGCGACGGCACGCGACCGCTTCGAGGCGCTTGCCCGGTCGGTGCGCGACATTTTGTCTCAGCGATGGCTTTTAACTGAAAAAACATACGAACAGGAAAATCCCAAGCGGCTCTACTATCTCTCGATCGAGTACCTCATCGGCCGATCACTTGAGAACAATGTTACGAATCTTCTGCTCATGCCTTTGGCGAAGCAGGTCATCGAAGAAAAGAAATTAAATCTGGTCGAGATAGTGGAGCAGGAACCCGATGCGGGTCTCGGCAATGGCGGACTTGGGCGTTTGGCGGCCTGCTTCATTGAATCCGCCGCTACCATGGAGCTCCCGGTTATGGGTTACGGGCTGCGATATGAGTACGGTATCTTCAAACAATCAATCCAGAACGGATGGCAAAAGGAGACGCCGGACAACTGGCTTCGTTTTCCCGACCCTTGGGAGATCGCGCGCCCCAATGAGAAGGTCGAAATCAACCTGGCTTGCTCGTTCGAGCTCAGCGGAGGCAGTTTGCGGCCCGTACCTGGACGTCCGTCGACCCTGTTTGGGATTCCATTTGATCGCCCTGTTGTCGGCTATGGCGGTTCCACGATCAACACGCTTCGTCTGTGGGCAGCCGCTCCCTCAGACCACTTCAACTTTGAAGAGTTCTCTCAAGGTGATTTCGTAGAGGCTTTTGCCCAGGACCTCTCGGCTGAAACGGTAACCCGTGTCCTCTATCCCGATGATTCTCGATTGGAGGGACGAGGGCTACGACTGATCCAGGAGTACTTCCTGGTTGCCTGCTCGCTGGCGGATGCAGTGCGCCGGTTCCAACGTAGCAACTCGGATTGGCGCTTGTTTGCGGAGAAAGTCGCGTTTCAGATGAACGATACGCACCCGTCTCTCGCAGTGCCGGAGCTCATGCGGATCCTGCTGGACCAGGTGCGGCTTGGATGGGATGAAGCCTGGGACATCACCCAGAAAACATTGGCCTATACAAACCATACCTTGTTGCCCGAAGCGCTCGAAAAATGGCCAGTACAGTGGTTTGCAGAAATGCTGCCCAGGCAGCTGGAGATTATCTACGAGATCAATCGCCGTTTTCTGAGCGGTGTTCGCCAGCAATTTCCCGGCGACGAGGGGCGCCTTCAGCGGGTGAGCCTTATCGAAGAGGGGGCCGAAAAGAAGGTTCGCATGGCCAACCTGGCGGTGGTGGGTTCCCATAGCACCAACGGTGTGGCGGTGATTCACTCAGACCTGTTGCGTAAGACAACACTGAAAGACCTGGCGGAGATCTTTCCCCAACGGTTCAACAACAAGACAAACGGAATCACGCCCCGGCGTTGGTTGCTACTTTGCAATCCCAGGCTTTCGGGACTCATCACAGATGCAATTGGAGACGGCTGGATCAAGGACCTAAGCCAGTTAAGCAAGCTGAATGCATTCACGTTGGACAGCGCGTTCCGTCACGACTTCCTAAAGGCCAAGCGGGACGCCAAGCAGAACTTTTGTGATTGGTTCAGGTGGTCAACAGGACAGGTCCTTGATCCGGATGCGATCTTCGATTGCCAGGTTAAACGCATCCACGAGTACAAGCGGCAGCTGCTGAATGCCTTGCGTATCGTCGTGCTTTACAACCGGCTACGGCACGACCCTGGACTGAATGTGCATCCGCGGACGTTTTTCTTTGCCGGCAAGGCTGCTCCTGCGTATCGGCTCGCCAAACTCATCATCAAGTTCATTAATAATCTCGCCGCCACCATTGACGGTGACCCGGCCGTGCGCGGGCGGATCAAGGTAGTATTCCTGCCCGAGTACTGTGTCTCGCTTGCAGAGCACCTGATCCCCGCCAGTGACGTCTCCAACCAGATTTCGACGGCAGGCTACGAAGCCAGCGGCACAAGCAATATGAAGTTTATGATGAATGGCGCATTGACGATCGGCACACGCGATGGGGCAACGATCGAGATGGCTGCGGAAGCGGGCGAAGAAAACTTCTTTCTTTTCGGGCTCACGGCGGAGCAAGTGGCCGGCAGTCGTTCCTGGTACAACCCGCACTGGCACTACGAACACGAGCCCGAGACCCGCGAAGCATTGGACTTGATCTTCTCCGGTTACTTCAGCCGCAATGAACCAGGGGGCTTCGCCCCATTGCAGGATGCATTGCTTACGCAGGGCGATCACTATATGCACCTGGCGGATCTGAAGTCGTACCTCGAGGCAGACGAGCGGCTGCGCGCGTTGTATAACCAACCGGATGAGTGGGCGCGCAAGGCGATTTTGAATGTGGCGGGCTCGGGGCAGTTCTCGAGCGACCGCACCATCGCTGAATACGCAGGGGAGATCTGGAACTTACGGCCATGTCCAGTGCCGCGGAGGGGGTGATGGAAAAACCTCCTCCAGCCTCCACCACCGGCCGTAGCTTTCCAGTGGGCGCCACGCTCGTCAGTGGCGGTGCTAACTTCTCAGTCTTCTCCCGGAGTGCGGCTGGTATCAGCCTGCTGCTTTTCGATCGGGTGGATGACTCTCGTCCGTCGCGCGTCATCCCCATTGATCCGTTAACGAACCTTACCTACCATTACTGGCACGTGTTCGTACCCGGCATCGAAGCGGGTCAGATCTATGGATTTCGGGCTTACGGACCGTTCGACCCGGTCCGCGGTTTCAGGTTCGATCCATCCAAGCTACTGCTGGACCCATACGGCCGCGCTGTTGTGGTCCCAAAAAATTATAGCCGTTGCGCAGCATGTCAAGAGGGGGACAACACCGCAACCGCCATGAAGAGCGTGGTTACGGACCCGCATGCGTACGACTGGGAAGGTGACCTGCCGTTGAACCGGCCCTGGTCACGCACCATCATCTACGAGATGCATGTGCGCGGCTTTACCGCACATCCCAGCTCCGGCCTGCCGGAATCGAAGCGTGGCACATACGCGGGACTGATCGAGAAGATCCCCTACCTTCAGCAGTTGGGCATCACCGCGGTCGAGTTACTTCCGGTATTTCAGTTCGACCCTCAGGCTGCGCCGGCGGGCCTGACGAATTACTGGGGCTACGCACCCGTTTCGTTTTTCGCACCGCACCAGGCGTATAGTTCGCGTCAAGACCCGCTGGGCCCCATAGAGGAATTTCGAGACATGGTGAAGGCTCTCCACCGGGCGGGCATCGAAGTCATACTCGACATAGTTTTTAATCATACCGCGGAAGACGGAGATGGCGGCCCGACACTCTGCTTCCGCGGCCTGGACAATCCTACTTACTACCTCCTGTGTGAAGACCGCTCACAGTACGCGAACTTCAGCGGGACAGGAAATACCCTGAATGCGAACAATCCTATTGTACGGCGCGGGTTTATAGACGCCCTTCGTTACTGGGTGAACGAGATGCATGTGGACGGGTTTCGCTTCGACCTTGCATCCATCCTGGCGCGCGACTCATCGGGCGCCGTTATGCCGAATCCTCCAGTGCTTTGGGACATCGAATCAGACCCGGCGCTGGCAGGTACGAAGATGATTGCGGAGGCATGGGACGCGGCAGGACTTTACCAGGTGGGCAACTTCGTGGGCGACAGCTGGAAGGAGTGGAACGACCGGTTTCGCGATGACGTCCGCGATTTCTTCCGGGGCGCGAATGATTCCGTGGGGCGCTTCGCCGATCGTCTGCTTGGCAGCCCAAGCATTTATGGTTATAGGGAGCGCGAAATGGAAGAGAGTATCAATTTCGTCGCCTGCCATGACGGCTTTACAATCAACGACGTCGTCTCCTATAACCACAAGCACAACGAAGAAAATGGCGAAGCCAACCGCGACGGACGGGACGACAGCGCGAAGCTGGAACTGCGGTGTGGAAGGTCCGACGGACGATCCCGCAATCGAGACGCTCCGCGACCGGCAGGTGAAGAACTTTTTCACAGCTGTCATCTTGGCCGGTGGTGTTCCCATGTTTGTTATGGGCGATGAGGTGCGGCGTAGTCAGCATGGCAACAATAACGCCTACTGCCAAGACAATGATACAAGTTGGTTCGACTGGAATCTGCTGTCGAAACACGCCAGCGTTCTTCGCTTTGTGAAGCTGCTGATTGAGCGCCGTGCGATCCGAGACGTGGAACATGAACGCCAGCGTCTCAGTTTAAGCCAGCTTCTCCGCCAAGACAAACCCGCTTGGCACGGTGTGAAACTTAATCAGCCGGACTGGTCGCCCTTCTCGCACAGCATTGCCCTCAGCGGGGAACTGAAATACGAAGGAGTATCGGTCTACATCATTTTCAATGCTTATTGGGAACCTCTCGAGTTCGAACTTCCTCCACTGCAGGATGGTACAGAGAAATGGTGGCGGTGGATCGATACTGCACTGGATCCGCCGCATGAGATTTGCGGATGGAATGCGGAGAAGCCGGTTCGTGGGGACAAGGTATCGCGCGGGCGCACGTTCGGTGGTCGTGCTCCTCGCAGGTGTGGGACGAATGGCTAGCCTTGCAAGTGGATTGCAATCAGCGCCCGCGGAAGTTCCTCGCAACGCCAGGAATGTGTTTCCGCCAGCTCATTCGATAGGCCCGGAGTCGGAATATGTGACGCGAACATGACCGCATTCTCACAACTGACCTATGGCGCAGTGCTGGTTGCGGTTCTTATCGAACAACTCGGCCTGCCTATCCCGTCAGTCATTTTTCTGATGGGCGCAGGTGCACTTTCGGCACATGGGAAAATGCAGATAAGCATTATTCTTTCTCTGGGCATTGCGGCTTGCCTCGCAGCGGATTCGACATGGTTCTGGTTCGGCCGAAAGTGGGGTTCTCAAGCTATGCGGCTGCTCTGCCGATTGACTGCCGACCCGCGAGAAAGCTCCAGGAATGCGCATGAAATGTTTAGCCGTTATGGCCCCAGTTTATTATGCGTGGCCAAGTTCTTTCCCGGACTAGCTGCCGTCATTCCGCCGCTTGCCGGCGCGGAAGGGGTGTCGCTCGGGCGTTTCCTTGCCCACGATATGTTGGGAGGCTTCCTCTGGTCAGGCTTCTATGTAGGGCTCGGATATCTCTTTTCGAATGAACTTGACTTTGCCACTCGCTGGGTCAGACATTTTGGGACAGGCCTCGCGATGGGGATTGGGATTCCGATCGGTCTTTATATCGGCTGGCGTGGACTGGTTTTGGCGCGAATGATCCATCGGCTACGGCTGCGCCGCATCAGCCCGACGATGCTCGATCGTAAACTGAAATCCAAAAAGAAAGTCGCAGTGCTCGACCTGTTGAACTTCGAAGAAGAAACGGACGGTGAAACCCCGGAGGCTATTCCTGGCGCACTCAGGGTAGATCCCGCTCGCCTGCGAAAGTCTCCACATATCACTGTTCCGGATGATGTCGAGATTATTCTCTATTCTTCTTCTGGCGGCGACACCGTTAAGCGCGCGGGCCGCCATGGCATTGAATCGTATAGGCGTTGACAAAGTATGGGTGCTGGAAGGGGGACTTAAGGCGTGGCGCGAACAGGGGTTCCCTATCTCTCAATCCCTGGAAGCACCCGAAGTCGTTGCAGCGCGCTTTGGAGTTAGGTTGCCAACTCCATAACTAGCTCGGATGGGACAGAGATGAACTGGGGCAATGAAGCGCGTCGTGGCTTGCTCTTCTCGGTCGCAACGCAAACCGAGTTTCCCGGTGTGGAGGGCTTCAGCCCACGCAACTTAGGGATACGGCCGTCTGCGGTAGACAGCGCGATTGGCTGTCCGCGAGAAGTACTTGGACGCCTCGGCTTGCAGGTGAAAGCGGGGGCGGGCGCGCCATGCGTTCCCCCTCAGTCTTGCGAAGCCAACCGACCGGAATTCCTTGACATTGCGTGTGTAGAATTCAAAACGATCTGTTGCGAGCGCCGCGTGGCCGAGATTCGTTTCTCAGCGAACTTCAGTCAGAAGGCAGGTCACGGTTCTTTATCCAAGATACTAGGGAGTCTGATATGCCTGACACTGGAAGCTGTGAGCTCAAACTGACGTTCGATGCCGTGTACTACTATGTCACCGATATAGAGAAGTCCGTTGCGTTCTACCGCGACGTTCTGGGATTGCGCCTGACGTCGCGCGACTATGTTGCTCGTTTCCATATCGATGGTGTCCTCTTCGAACTCGTTCCTAGCGCTGCCGGCAACGCACTGCAGGGAACTGGCAATGCCCGCCTTAGCCTCGGCGTGAAGGACATCCAGGAAGCCACGCGCGCATTGCAAGCCAGAGCGTGCCCACGACGCCGATCAAGAAGAGTCGGGCGGCCTGCTCTCGTTCTTCAAAGATCCTGACGGCAACGAACTCTGCCTATGGCAGACCACCGCCCTACCTATGACGAAGCAGACCAGAACAGTTTGCGACCCGGCAGACGTGCCAGCTCTTGAGATCGTCAAATCCGAAGATGGTACTGTCACGCTTTTCGAGGCGGACGACATGGACAACAAGGTACTGTTCCCGGCATCGATAATCTCAGCCCTCGTACAGCAGCTCAACACTCTGAAGTAACCCGGATGGTCGAAGGCATGGAAGACGCGTATCCGGGCCATGACGATGGCTTAGTGTTTGCAGGAACGTTAGCGAAAAATCCAACGGCGTTGGCCCCACCATCGTTATCAGACCGCTTCAATCAGGGTCAGGCCTCTTCTGACCAGGATCCGACGCGGCCGCGCCAGTAAACGAATTCGACACCGTCGATTAGCCAACCCGCCTCCGCCCGGGTTGGGATTCGTCGACCGCCGATGGTTCGAAAGTCGCTGGCACGGCCGAACCATGGGCAGTTTTCCACCTTACGGCCGTTCTGGCGCGGCCGATCGTCCGCCTCCATCCCGACCGGGTCGCCATCTTCGTTGAGGATCAGACGAACCTCACACCGACGCGCTCCCTCGCCAGTCGCGACCGCCAGAGTACGCGCATCGAGAACACGCCAAGTGAGCTGCCGGTTAAACAGAATCGCGTCTGGATTCCACATCAGCTCGGCAAGATAGCGCATAGCTTCACCGCGAAACATGGCGTCGGTTGCCGGTCATCCGCATTACGGGTACGGAGCTGAGTAGCCGGCCCTCAAGTCCGGCCTCGCTGCCAACCATATAGTCAATGACCTGCATCGACACTCCAGCCATCCTGAACCATGCTCGCCACAGAAACCCGACTTCCACGACTGAAATAATTTGTGCTGCGCTGAAATCAAGCGCTTTCGAACCGGGCTTCAGCCACATGTAGCCGATCTGGGTCAGGCGAACCGAACTACTTCTTTGCGGTCGCAGGCTCCAAGCCTGCAGGAAAGCGCAAGCACTTCCGGCGGTAAGTCTGTGCGCACGGCCAAGGGCTTGGGGGATTGCTCTAGCGTCTGTCGCAAGTGCTCAATATGCTTGAGAAAGGAACGGCGCGCAACTCTGGAGACTCTCGTCGCGATCAACGCCAAGCCGCCAAAACCAAGAGCCAAAAGGGTGAACGATCCTTTGCGCGTCATGTCGTCACCGGCTCTCGAACCGCGAATGGTATCCGATCGTGTCGGCACACAGCCTGGATTGCGGAGCGCGCCGTCAGTAGACCTGACGGTAGCCCGCCTCCCGGCATGATCCATTGCCCCACCATCAGGAATTGCCGCAAACCGGGCAGGGTGTTGGGTAGTTGCTTGTACCCGGTATTGGGTGTCAGGAGCCAGCCCTCCATGCTCCCCTTCCAATTGCCTGTGTAGTGGATGACGGTCGCAGGAGTTGAGACGTCGATCACCTCGATCGCTCGGCGGATCTCAGGCACCATTCTCTCCAGAATGGCGATGACAGTCTCGGCGATGCGATGTTTCTCCGCCCGATAGCCGGCGGAATCCTGTTGCTGCAGATGCACCCAGTACTCGAAATTCCGCGTTGGCAAAAAGCAAGTGACCGCTGTCTTACCCCGCGGAGCGAAAGTTGGGTCGAAGTGAAAGAAGCGGAAAGAGATCTGTCGAAGTTGTGTACTCGGGTCCAGCTGAAGCGGCGTGGCAAGCAGTCGAGTTACAAATCCAGGCTGCTGGGATAGATCCAGCGCGACTCCAAGCGAGACCTGCAGATAGGAAGGAAACGTTTCGAACTCGTTATAAATTTCCTCGGTGGCCTTGTCCGTGTACTTGCCACCAAGCAGATCGTAGATAGTGGCATGGCCATCGGCAGCGGAGATCACCCAGTCCGCCGCGATGGTCTCCCCGTCCATCAACTGCACCCCTACGGCAGCGTCGTCCTCTACCAGAATGCGTTCGACTTTAGCTCCCAAACGCAGCCGTCCGCCCAAGCTGTCGAGCTTGTGTGCGATGCCTTGAATAACCGCCTGCGAGCCGCCAATCGGATAGCCCGCATCACGTCCATTCATCCACGCCAGAGAAAAGAAGAGAGCGAGAGCGGACAGCTCCCCCATGTCGCCTTCCCCAAAGAAACCCCTTATCAATGGATCGGTGAACTTGTAGCCGTACTCCTTACTGCTCATATCCGACAACTCGTGTAGCAACGGCAGGTAGGGTATGTCGCGGCAGGTAGGTCAGCCAGTTGCCGCCCCAGCCCTCGGTCGGGTCGGGCATCTTGAACCTGGAGAGACTGCGAACAGCTGAAGCGAAATTGCTGATCTCCACTGCGTCCTGTGGCGCCCGCCTCAACATCTCTGCTCTCGAGCCGATCGATGTTGGAGTAGCAGCGCAGACGGTCGCCGTGTTCTGTTTCCATGCCGCACGAACTCTTCCGGGTACACGAACGTCAACTTGTCGATGTCGAACACCTCCAGCCATCGCGAATACATGTCCCCATCGGGGTTCGAGCCGAACAACCAATGCAAACAGGTTTCAAAGATGTATTCGCCCCGGTGCCAACTCGTCGCCAATCCTCCCGCAGAGTCGTGCATCTCGAGGACTTCGGCCTGATAGCCGCATCTTTGTGCATAGACCGCGGCACAGAGTCCCGCGATGCCGCCGCCAATGATGATGATCTTTCCAGCATCATGCTTCATATCTGTGAACTCCATCCCGCGTTCCGGATACCCCTAAAGCCACTCACGGACTGTGAGGTTACACCTTCGCTAGAGGGACCAAAATGCGCATCGAAAGGCTGTTTAATCCGTGGATAGTTACAATCACCAAAACGAGATCCTATCCTTATCGGTTTGACGATGCTGTGAGTAAAGCACACTGCCTCTGATTCGGCCAAGTGGAAAAAGCTTCGATCGCAGTCGACACCGCACCTGCGCACACCCAGGGTTTGTTCAAACCTTCCGCTGTAGTTTCGATTCGTTCGCGAGCAAGTGCCTGGGCCGCCGCTCCTTGTTCTTTGCCAGATGATCGTTCGCCTCAGTTGTATGCGCAGCCGAAAGACAGTTCTAGTCTTTAACACGCTGTCGACGTAGAGACCTTACGACTCCCAATCGACTCCGTGCATGTCTCCAGTGTCAAGGAAGCGACAATGGAACGCGAACGCCGCGCGAAGGCTGTGCGGAGTATGACCGCTCTCGACTATGCGCAGATACCCGTGCAACTCATTGCGGAATCCGGGATGGGCGCAGTGCTCGATGATCAATTCCGCGCGTTCGTGCGGTGATCTCCCGCGAAGATCGGCGATACCATGTTCGGTGACGATGACTTGGACGGAATGTTCGCTATGATCGGCATGGCTGACCAAAGGCACTACTGTACTGATCTTGCCGCCCTTGGCGGACGACGGGCAGACAAAGATGGACAAATAGGCATTACGGGTGAAGTCGCCTGAGCCTCCGATACCGTTCATCATTTGGCGTCCCATGATATGAGTACTATTCACGTTGCCGAAGAGATCAACTTCGATGGCGGTGTTGATCGAGATGAGTCCGAGGCGTCGGATAACCTCCGGATGGTTGCTGATCTCCTGTGGGCGCATCAGGATGCGGGGCCGGAAGAAATTCAGATCGCTGTAGACTCTATCCAGCGCCGGCGGACTGAGTGCGAGCGCACAGGTACTCGCGAACTTGACCCGACCGGCACAGATGAGATCGACCACTGAATCCTGAAGGACCTCGGTGTACATTTCGAACTGCGGCACTTCTGTGTGGCCTCCCAGCGCTGCCAGGACAGCGTTGCCAACATTTCCCACGCCGGATTGGATGGGCACGAAAGAGGGGAGGCGTTGTGCTGCGAGTTCTGCAACAAGAAACTCGGCGACGTGATTGCCAATGGCTTCGGTAGTCGGTGTTGGTTCATCATAGCCACCGGTTTCATCGTTCCGATCTGTTTCGACGATACCGACGATGCGCGACGGATGCACCAGCATGATGGGGGATCCGATTCGGTCGGAGGCGTGAAAAATTGCTATTTCGCCACGATGCGGTGGATCGGCGGGCTCATAGATGTCATGCATGCCGAGAAGCGCCGGAGGGTGTCTCCGGTTCAGTTCGATAAGCACTCGACGGGCCTGACGGCCGAAGGTTGGCGCCGCCCCTATGGATGAGGTCAGAACTATACCTCCACCGGAGGTAAGGTCGCTTGCTTCAAGGATTGCCCAGTCTATGGGCCCAAGAAACCCACAGCGAACGGCCTGTGGCAACATCGAAAGGTGCATATCGAAGAAACGGGTGTCGCCGGCGTTGATGCGTGCGCGAAGATCGGCGTTGGACTGGTAAGGCGTGCGAAAGCTAATCGCGTCGGCCTTTGCTAGTGCACCATCAAGCGATGGGCCGGTGGACGCGCCGGTGAGAACGCCTATCTTGAATGGTTCCCCGCGCTGATGCGCAGCCTCAGCTCTTGCCGCAATAGCAGAAGGTATGGCCTTTGGCGAGCCAGCCGGTGTGAAGCCACTAAACGCAACCGTCTGCCCGTGTTTTACATGGGCGGCCGCTTCTTCTGCCGTCAGCTTTGGAAATGGCGAGCCCATCAGACTCCTTCTTTTGTAGTTCGAGACATGGCACGGAATGCTGCGGCTTAGTGATGTCTGCTCCTGCGCGGTCGCCACAGAGAGCTCAGCAACACTCAATGATTAGTAGAGGACTGGCGGCGGAAGCTCATGGGTCGTCCAATCGCCGGGACTCCAACTGCAATTCCCACAAGCGCGCTCTGCCAATCAGTGCAGCTGGCGAACGTATGCGACCAATGCTTCCAGGTCATCCTGCTTCAAGTCGATCGGCGTCATACCCCCGGCGCTCATCTTGTCGTTGGGCGTACGAAGCAGCGCAATGAGCTGCGCTTCTGTATATTTCTGGCCAACGCTCGTTAGTGGGCCCGCTGCCGCGGTGCCTACCCCTCCATCTCCATGACAGGAGCTGCACGACTGAGCCTGAAAGATCGCCAGACCCTTTAACACCTTTGGGTCAGCAGAAGCCAACGCCGCAGATGCACTGCCTGCAGCCGTTTGCGGCACGAAAGGTTTTCGCATGAAGGCCTTCGCGTCCTCTTCTTGCTTGTGCATTTGCGCCGCGACTCCAGGATCTCTCTGGTCATCCCTATAGCTGGCCACGCCAAGAGAAGTGTAAGCAACCAGGAAGAGAAAGAACGCTCCAACTACGATCGGCCGCCGCCAAGGACGGCGCTCGAGTCGCCGATCAAGGAATGGAACGCCGGCAAAGATCAGCGCCAGCAGGGCAGGCAGAATGATGCCGCCAATCAAGGACCATGGCCCACTTAGGTACTTGAGCCACTGAAACGCCGGCCGATAGTACCATTCCGGCCGCGGGAAGAAATGCTGTGTCCGCTGGGTTTGCGGCTGGGCCCAAATCCATAGGGATTATGATTGCGATCATAGCCAGGATCCCGATCAGCACGATGGCAAAAACGGCGTCGATGATCACCTGGCGGGGATAGAACGGGACCGGCGGCAGCTTGGGGCGCACCGGGTCTTCTTTGATGGGGCCTGCGGCGCCTGCTTTGCGAAAGAAAAAGACATGCGCTGCGATAAAGCCGATCAGCAGCGCCGGCAGCACGAATACATGCAGCACGTAAAAGCGGGAAACAGTCAATGTTCCCATCTGATCGCCGCCTCGCACCAATTGCTGCAAGGGCGGCCCAATGAACGGGACTTCTGAAATGAGGTTCGTTCCCACCGCGCTGGCGAAATATGCCTTCTCGTCCCAGGGCAACAGATATCCGGTGAAGGCCATGCCCAGCATCAGGGCCAGAAGGATGCAGCCGGAGAGCCAAAGCAGTTCCCGCCGGCCCTTATAGGACCCGTAGAGGATTGTCTGTCCGATATGCAGCAGAAGTAGAATGATGATGCCGCTCGACCCATATGCGTGGATGCTGCGGATGAATGATCCCGAACTTACCTCTTTCACGATATACGACACAACCGTGTGCGCATGGTCTGCCGATGGCACGTAATACAGGGCCAGGAAAATGCCGGTGATGATCTGCGAAACAAAAAGGAAAAGAAGCCCCGAGCCAAAGACATAGGCCCAACTGGCGCCCCCTGGGATCGGTTCGTCAAGTGCCTCATGGAGCAGAGAATCGATGCCCATGCGCTGGTCCAGCCACTGAACGAACCGGGCTGCGGCGTTGGAGTCCGCGGGCGGTTCCGGTATGCCTTTATTCGTCATAGACTGTCCTGCACCTCAGGCCATTACCTCTTTGTTGGGAACCAATCTGGCGGAAATACTGGTAGCGCACTTTCAGGACTCCACCTTCCACCTTGGATTCGAGCGAGTCCATGGAGCGAGGCGGTGGTCCTGCGATGCGCTCTCCGGTCGCGGTGAACGATCCTGAATGGCACGGGCACACGAATTTGCCCTCAGCATCCACCCAGCGAACCGAACAGCCCAGATGCGGACAGATGGGTGACAGGATCCGGAATTGCCCGTCCTTTGCCGGCAGCACGTAAACCGCCGTCTGGGCTGAAGTGCTCTGCCAGGCATCACGGCGTTCCAGCGTAATGGTCTTTGCAGTGGGCACAGTGATGGAAGCAAAGTCCTGCACCGGCCCCAGATCTGACCAGGCAGTGGCCGTTGCGCTCTTGCGCATCGGATAGGTAACGAAACGCACCAGAGGAGCGGCCAACAGCGCAGTCACCGCTGCTGTGCTCAATGCAAACAATGCGCCCAAAAATGAACGCCGTCCAGGAGACTGCATTTTGAGCCCATCATTCTGTTGCGGTTCTGAGGTCCATCCATCCACTCCTTCACTTGGGTTGGTTTTGGCCGATCTTGTCCTTGCGCTCAGCGATTCTCGTTGTGTAGTTGCTCTACTTCTTCTGCAATGTGTGGATGTACGCCACGACATCAGTGATTTGCGCGTCCGTAAGTTTGCCGGCGAACGCGGGCATCTTCCCTTTGCCGTTCTTAATGACGGCGATCAGAGTGGCGTCCGACTCCTTCAGAATGTCGGGCGAATTGAAAGGGACTGCCTTCATGGCCTTGCCGGCAGGGGTGTTGCCGCTGCCATCGGCGGCATGGCACATCTGACATTTGGCTTTATAGGTATCAGCGCCCGAGCTCTGCGCCAGGCTCAATGTGCTCGACGCAAATACGAGCAAACTCACAGTTCCGCAACGAGCAATTTGCTTCAGCATGAAGAACGCTCCTTCTGATTGAGAATGAACAACGTGAAGCGTATAAGGCTAGAAAGCATAACGAACTCCGAGAGTGTAGACATTCCCGCGGAAGCTGCGAGGAAGAGTAGGGCCGATCGGCGTTCCTTCGCCGTAGCTGTAGTAGTTGTAGTCGGCTTTCCAGGTCCAGTTCGGATTGAGATCGTAGGCAAGGGTGCCGTATGGGGTTTGATATTGCGACTGTAGCGAGCCCGGCACCTGGCGGATATTGATCGGCGGGGCATGGCCGTTGGTATCGGACATGCGATAACCGGCCGACCGCATGGATCTTCTTTACCGGGGTGAATACAAATCCGATGGAGCCGTATTGCGTCGGCTGGCTGTAATAACCGTTGCTTTGCAGGGGCAGGCCCGCCTGCTGGCAGACTGGCGGGCCTTGGTTGCGTGCCCTCGACAACCGGCGTGAGATGTGTAACACTCGAGCGTGGTCGAGAAGATGTCGTCGTAGGCATAGTTCAGGTTGATGCTCCACTTTTCGCTGGGAGTGATCACGGTCGCAAAGGAAAAGTCACGATTGTGAAATAAGTGGTTGACGGTCTCGACATTGTCGCGGCTTTCCAGGATGTTGATGGTTCCGTTGAAGCTCAGCCAGGGGTGCGGATTGTAGGCAGTACGCATCCGGTAATGCTGCAACTGGCGCGGGCTGATGCGGGTAAATGAGTTGTCCGCATACATGAAATCCGCATTGAAGTTGGCGCGCAATTGAGGCGTGGGCCTGCAGAACCATGCCAAACAGGGCCCAATTCGCGTGGATGGGGATAAAGTCGCCGCCGGCGTCAGTGATGATGCGGCTGCTATAGCGGTAACCCACCGAGAAGCGGGCACGCGGGGCGAGCATCCCAAATGGCGAAAAAGGTGTTGATCTTGGTCTTCTGATTGAGGGCTTGGTAATCAGGTGTCGTGGTCGTGGTCACAGCGCCGGGCGGCTGGAGCATCGAGGTTCCGGCGTAGTTTGTATTGGTAAAGAGGTTGGTCGCGGGTTGACGGAAATACCAGAAATCGAAGGTGTCGTTGAGGGCCGACGGTGGGAGTCAATCTGCCAGGTGATGCCGTAGTCGGCGTTGACGTTGATGCGGCGTGCGCTGGCAGATCCGGTCATATCTTCTACACGATTTTTGGCGCGGGAGTCGAGGCCATTGAAGCTCTCGTTGAAGTTGGTGAGGTGGCTGGTTGTGCCCATGTAGATGACACGTCCATTCATGGTGAAGTGAGGGATCAATGCGCTCTCGAAGTGAAACTGCTCGCTGGGGAAGAGGGTGCGCGTTGGCGCAGACCGGGTATACGACAGAAAGCCGTTGCAGGTTGGGTTGACAGTTCCATTGCCGGTTGAACGGCGCAGCGCAGGGACTGTCCCAGACGGAAGAGAGATCAATTCCAAGGCTGACCGGTGTGCCGTTGGAGAGCATGTAATTGAGCCCGGTGAGCTCCCAATGGTGTTGCCCTTGTAGTGCGTGATGAACTCGTCGAAGCTGACGGTGGTGCGTGTCAGCGGCTTCCAGGTGACACCGGCCTTCCAGACATCCGTAGAGATTCGCCAGTATTGGGTAAGCAGAGCCTCGGCGCCGACATGCACCGTACTGAAGGTCGGCCCTTGGTTGACGTTCTGGAAGTACCCAAAATGCAGCGCTGACCACCGAAAGCGGCGCCAGCGTCATGTTGACGTCCGTCATGCGGCGCACGGTGTTATAGAGGTGCGGCGAGTCGAGGATCGGGACAAAGGGTGTAGACGTAGGCGGAATCAGCGGATTGGCCAGCAGATTGTAATCAAAGTACTGACGATTGCGGCGGAAGCTTGAACGGAAGTCGTAGATGCGGCCCTTGGAAACATTCATAAAAGTGCCGTTATAGGGATCTCCCCCGTAGCCGAAGCTATTGCTGGAGAGGTGATCAAATATAAGCGCATTGGCTGGATCCACGGCAATCATCTGCATGGACTATCGAGAATGCGAGGCCCGGAGTGGATGTTGACCAGCGTGTCGTACATCGCGCCGCTACCGGAGTAAGTCGCGATGTGGCCGCCGAGATCGATGGACTGATGAATCACGTATCCGTAACGAATATTGTCCCCAGGCGCCGGTGGCGGCGGTGGTGCATCCTGCGCGCCTTTGGAGTAGTGGCTTGTGCGATCGCTGAAGTACCGGCAACAAGGCCCGCGATGACCGCGATGGCTGAAATAGCCAGAGCGGCACGCCGGAGATTCAGCAGGAGCGATATCGCTGAAAATGCGCTCATCATGCCTGGCCATCCCTTACTTGAAGAAAACACTGTTGGCGTTTGAGCCATGAATCTGCACATGGCATACAGTGCACGCCTGATACTGGTTCGCCTGGTTATGAAACGAAGGTGTGCCGGGCGCGGTGAAATTCGCCGAAGGTGTGTGGCACTGCAGGCAGATGCTGTTCACATTGCTGAGCATGAGCAACCGGGGATTCGTCGATCCGTGCGGATAATGGCACGAGGTGCAGCCCTCAGTCTTGATGGGCGGATGCTCGTAGACCCATGGTCCGAGAGTGTCGACGTGGCACTTGGTGCAAATGGCGTCCTGGGTCGCACTGATCCGGAGCAGATTCGGCTGGAAGGTGCCATGCGGGTCGTGGCAGTCAGTGCACTTCATTAATCCTTCGTTGACCCTATGGTGGAACGGCTGCGCAAAAGCGGCCTTAGCGTCTGTATGGCACTGATAGCAGAGAGTCGGCTGCTTCGCTTTAAGCAGGTTCGTCTGCGGTTCGAACTTGTGGGTACTGTGGCAGCTCGTGCAACTGATCAGAGCATCGCCATGGGCGGTCCGCTCGAAGTTCGGGTGATCGCCAACATGGCAAGTCAAGCACTGCTCAGGACCTGTTTCGGTGTTGCCTTGGTGAATTGAAAGATCTTGCTCGCATCCCCGCCGCTCTCGACATGGGCCTTGCCGGGTCCGTGGCAGCTTTCGCATGTCACTCCTTTGCCGCCGTGCTCGAGGGCCAGTTTGGCATGCGGATTTTGTCGAAACCCTTCACCTCGTCCTCATGGCACATGGCGCAGGTCTCTTGCTCCGACATAGTCTGCCGGATTCACTGCCGTCTTTGAGGAAGACATTGCCGCAGCTTGCGGCGCAGCGGCATGCCCGATCGGTTGCCCCTGAACACGATCAGCAGGACGAGAACCGCCAGCCTAGAGAGCCAATGCCGCATGCGCAATTCCTCGAACCGTAAGCAACGGTGCAAACGTTTGCTGCTAAGCTTACTGCTCATCTAAAAGGTCTGGTTACAAAACACAGTAATCCCCGGTGCTATCAAAATCAAAGTGATTGTCAGTGGCCTAAAAAAGACTTTAGGATCATCTTCCACTTCGGGAACTCCTTACGACCGGCTCGCCTAAACTTAACGAACCGTTGCTACTCTATTCCTCTGTCTGATCTATGCCTGTGACGCGTGTCACAATTGCACGGACTCCATGAGCCTCCCAGTTGCTCAGGGATCAATCGGGCCATATGGGGAAGGGGCCCAGTTGGTAACCTCGAGGGTAATA
>CAWGYP010000023.1:0-555091 GCA_963826875.1 uncultured Acidobacteriaceae bacterium
TCATCGCGATCTCAAGAGTGCGAACCTCAAGATAACCCGGCAGGCAAAACGAAAGCTCCCTCGATTTCGGCATCGCAACGGCGCAGATGGCCTCCCGTCTGACCACAGTTGGCTTCGTCATCGGCACGTTTCAAGACACTCTCCGGAGCAGGCCCGAGGAGAGCCGGCCAACGCCGCCAGCGATACCGGCCTTCGGCGTGCTCGCGTACGAAATGCTTACAGCGTCGCTTCCATTCGAAGGCGCCACCCAGGATGGAGCTTTTTTCCAGTACGTGGAAGGACGAGCGTTACGCCACCAACTGTGCTCAAGCCAAAGCGTAGCCGTCGATCCTCGAGCGAATGATGCCTGCGCTGGCTCGCGAGAGACCCACGAGACCGCTCCCCGTCCATGGACGCACTCATCGCAGATCTCGATGAGTTGGCGTTGCCGATTGGCGCTCCGGATCGGCGCAAACCAGCGATGAGCCACAAGACGCTCGTTCAAGGACACAAGAGGTTGTTGCTGATCGCCGAATTGCTCCTTTTGATCCGCGCCCCGAGCGGCTCTTCGCGAGGATATTGGTCTCAAGCTGTCGCGCCCTCCGCCTCCGCCAGCTCGAGCCCAGCATCGGGTTCCGTATCGAATCCTCCTCCGCCAGGAGATGTAAAACGGGTAACGGTGGATATCCCAGATGGTACAGCTGAGGTTTTCAAAAACGGCAAGATGGTTGGCCAGACGCCTTTCGTCATTTCGAAGGACTATGGAGATTCCGTAGAGTTGCTCCTGCGTCAACCCGGCTACGACGAGTTGCCGGTTCGATTCGAGGTCAGTCAACGGTCCGAATATGTCTATCTGTCCCTGCACAGGAGTGAACCACCGAAATGAGATGGCTAAGCTTTCTTCGCACCAAAAGAGCTGACTCCGCCGCCGAGTTGTCCAACTGAAACAGATGCCGGCCTGCGCATCTCGGCCCGCTTTGTCGCTGGACGCGGACATGCTCAGTGATGTCGGGCTGCGCCCGTCAGTAATAACGAGGACTCCGGCCGACATCTTTCGCGACTTAGACGCCGATGGAGGGGATCCGCATGCTTGTCGTGGTGGCGGATGGAATGGGTGGCCACAAACCGGGCGAGCGCGCAAGCGCCAAGCGGCTGTCGCAGTGATGAAGGACAGCGAGCCATGAGATGCGGACTGAAGCCGCAGACCGGCTCAAGGACGCGCTTGAGAGCGCCAACCTGTACTATCCATAACGAGTCGAACCCGACAACACTCACAAGAAAAGGGATGGGAACGACGTGCACCGCGCTGCTCTTGCAGAATGGCTTTGCCTATTCGGCTCACGTTGGCGATAGCCGCCTCTATCTCATCCGCAATGACGCGATCTATCTCATGACGGAGGACCATTCCGCCGTGATGCAACTGGTGAAAACGGGGAACTCAGCTTACAGGAGGCGCGCCATCATCTGACAAGGATATCGTTAGTGCTCGGCACGAAACCACAAGTTGAAGTCTCCGCTTGGCCTCAGCCCCTTCCGCTGCAACTTGGCGACCATTTTCTGCTTTGTTCCGATGGGCTTAGACCAGGTGGAAGACGACGAGATTTGCGCAGTTGTCGTGCCCCGAAAGGCTGCTGAAGCCTGCGAGGAACTCGTCCGACTGGCAAAAGAACGGGGCGCACCGGACAATGTAACAGTCGCCGTGGTCGGGTTGCAACCGGTCGCGGAATTTTCCCGACTGGGCGCTCCCATCACGCGACAAATCGAGGCCTTGCCATGATCGGACAACTCATAGGCCAATATCGAGTCACTGAAAAATTCGGCGAGGGCGGCATGGGAGCGGTCTATAAGGCCGTCGACACCTGATCGATCGCGAAGTCGCGATCAAGATGCTACGGCCGGAAATCGCACGCCAACCTAATCTTTTCCAACGTTTCCGTGCCGAAGCCGTCACCGTTGCCAAGCTCAACCATGCCGGCATTGCAGCCTTTACAACTTTATGCAGCACGGAAACCACTTCTTCATGGTCATGGAGTACGTCCCCGGTAAGACCCTGGAGGTGGTGGAGCGCGAGCACGGACCGTTGCCCTGGCAGATCGGGTTCCACTTTTTGAAAAGATACTGGATGCCGTCCAGCCGGCGCACGATTTCGGTATTTTGCATCGCGACATCAAACCGGCAGATCGATGCTAACGACCTGGGGCGCGCTCAAGGTCATGGGATTCGGCATCGCCCGCATGCTCGGCACGGCGCGCATGACCACTGAAGGGTGTATGGTCGGCACCCTCGAGTACATCCCTCCGGAACTGCAGGGTAAGGAGTCGGATGCGGCGGTGACATCTCTTCTGTCGGGGTCGTGCTCTTCGAGATGCTTGGTGGCCGGCTTCATTCCAGAGCGTAGCAGCACCAACTCATGCGCTGTCACCTGCAGGAACCGTTGCCTTCATTTCAGGAGATTCATGTCGATGTACCGCTGGGGATCGAGCGCGTCGTGCGGCGTGCGACGGCCAAGTCTCCGGACGAAGCATCAACAGCTCGACGAATTTGCGCAGGCACTACAGTCGGCCTCCGGCAATCTCACGATCAGCAAGAAAGCCATCGTCAATCTGGTAGGAACGCTCACCGTCCAACAGCTCGGGATAGCTGGACATGAGACTCCCTCCGATGGCCTAAGTCCATCTGCGAACCTTGCTTCTAGGCAGGATATGGCGCCCCGCGCAGCCTTTTGCGCAGCAGTGGGACGAGCCAACTCACCCTTCCGGCCAATCGGTCCCCGGCGATGCCGGCACGCCAATTCAGTACCTTCGCGCCCACTGGAAGCTCACTGTCGCCGCCGCGGCCGTTCTCAGCATCGTGGCCGGCTTGCTCATCGGACTGGCCGCTCGCCACAGTGACCGGCGAGACGCTGCAGCCGCCACGGACCGCGTTCAGCTCGATGCTCCGTCCACCGCGCCGGCAGCCGGGATGGCCCCGGTCGCGGCGCCGCCTGCACCCGTGGCTGTCCCGACGCCGGGGCAAACGGTCTCCTCACCGGCGGTAATTGGCCGGCCCGTACCCATGTCGACAGGTACTGACAAGAAGCCCCGCACCCCTTCGACGAAGCCGAAGGATATTCACGACGAAGCCCTAAAAGCGCTCAATCAATGATCAATTTTAAAAAACACGAATCCATTCTCGCCACGGTAGCGTTCCTGGTGCTGTGTTTTCCATTTGCCATGGCCGCGCAGGAGTCGACCAAACCCATCAGCGAAAAAGGGCTGGTGACTGCGCTTACGATCGGCGGTTTGCAGCAACAAGAACTCGTTGACATCATCGATAGGCGGGGAGTCAATTTTGCCCTCACCCCGGATGTGGAACAGCAGCTTCGCGCAGCTGGGGCGAGTTCCGCAGTCATCGATGCAGTGCGTAGTCACTACCATGAGCCGGATGCCACGGCTCCAAGCGACGTTCCTGCCACCACGGTGCCAGCTCACCCCTCGTCAAGCACAAGCCAGTCTCTGCCTCACAATCCAGGAGTCTTTTACAAAAATGGCTCGAGCTGGGTGCAGTTTCGTCCGGAGTCTGCGACTTGGCATCATGAAGGCCTCATGCACGATCTCAGCAAGAGTACTGGCGGCCTGCTCCATGGAAAACTGACCGGGGAAGTAGCTGGTGCTAATAGCCCCGTCACATTGCATTCGCCCGCTTCGTTCCTGATCCGCACGACGGAGGGGGCGATGTTGCAGGATTATTTGCTTGTTCATCTCCACGAGAAGCACGACAACCGCGACTTCGAGGTGGCGCCGGGTGGTGCGAGTAGCAAAGATTCCGTCGACTTCCGCGCTCGAAGATTGCCGATCAGGTATATGAGATCGATTTTACCCAAGGGACCGGCGAATACGCCTTCTTTACCCGGTCGGTCATCCCGACCGGCAAGAATGGCGCCCATGACGGACCGGCGCTCACCTTCGTATCCATGAGTAGATGCGCCTCCTTTCTTGAGCTTCCCGGATCGTCTTGAGGACGCATAGCTCTACGTTGAACAGGCGGCAATCGGCCTGTTCTCAACAGTTCCGGCCCGCACATCGCTCGCTGAGAGGAATACAGAGGTCCAGGTTGATCACTGCGGTTGCGCGAGCTCGTCCGTGGGCATCTGGCGTCAACTGAGGCCGAGTCGCTGGCACGCGCGGAGAACCTGCTCCTCGGTGCCGATTGGTGTCTCACGCCTCGGATGGTCTCATCCCACGCTTCGCTCATGCTTTCAGTCCGTTCCAAGATCATCCTTGCTAACGAAACACTGTCGGAGACGACGGATGTCAGCCGCGGGTTCGGTCTGATGATGTATTCCGCGACAGTCGAACTGCAGCGATGATTGACGCGGCGGCGAGAAAGGAGGAAGCATTTGGGCAACACCTCTGCGACTCTGAGGAAGAAAGCAACTGAGCGTTGGGCAGGCATTAACGGAATCGAACGAATTGATCTAGTCAATATGTTTCTCGGTCATGTGAAATCGCAACTGGACCGGGAACAATCGCTGGGGTCGGCTTTGGAGGAATCAGTCCTGAAAAGTCTTAGTGCTGTATCTGCTCAATGTGATTCCCTTAGGGTTGTTGTCTGCGAACCTTCGGCCGGCCATGCGCAACTCTATACCCGCGAGCAACAACGGCGCGTTGGCGTGCTCATTGCTGCCGGGGCGCTGATCCCTTTGGGGCTGATGCTCCTCAAGGGCGATATGCTGTTCATATTGGTCGCTGTGATTTTTCTTTTAGCGCAGAGTTGGCTCATCCGGTTTGTGTACGTTAAGATTTCGCACCATTCGCCATTGGAAGCCCGAAGCGCTTAGTATTGCCTGCGGACGAGCATTTCGTGTGGGATGTGCAGTGGCGAGGGCTAAGAGCCCCTTCTCTTACGGCTCGTTTACGGCCCGACTAAAGTCGTGCCCTGATACAAAGCC
Organism: uncultured Acidobacteriaceae bacterium; assembly: GCA_963826875.1. Lineage (GTDB taxonomy): Bacteria > Acidobacteriota > Terriglobia > Terriglobales > Acidobacteriaceae > PALSA-350. The sequence goes on from CAWGYP010000023.1 coordinate 4,910, forward strand.
AAAACACAGCATCCGAAGGCGGGGCGGGCTATTAGTTCGCCGAGGGTTTGTTCACATTGTCGATGACGTAATACTCAACCGGACCTCTCTGAGCCTCAAGTTTCAGTCCAAGTTGCTGCTTCACGGCATCGAAGATCGAGGGCAGGTTTTGCATCTCGGAAGGCAGGCTGTCTCTTGAAATATTCGGTGGAAGCTGCGGCGCGAACGATAACGTGAAATCGTAGCTCTGGTCGAGCCCCGTCTTGTCGACTACAGGCCGTCCATCGTTCTGCAACTGCTGGCCCAGCCACCAAGTCAAATATTGCATGGGTACTCTAGTGCCGGCAAAGCCGCCACCCGGAGCGGGAATGATCGGAATCCCGAGAGCCTGCCCCGTCCCGTCGGCCTTCATCTTCAAGCCGGATTTGTCCACTGTCATCGCATAGACCGGGCCCTCCTTTACCTCTTTGTGGAATTTGAGATTGAACCGATCCGCCAGCAGGTTTTGAAACATCACGTGCAGGTCATCCACGCTGGAAGGATGGTCGGCCCTCGCCTCAATGTCGAAGCGATCGGTATTGATCCAGTCCGGGCCACCGAGGATCTGGCGCATAGGCACCTTGTACATCAGGCTCATCATCAGCTTGAACGGAACGTTTTGGGCGGTGTATCCACTTCCGCCGGGCAGTGGCTTGATTGCGTAGACGGCGCCAGCGCTCGACAGCGAAGGCCTAATGGAGGCGACCTCAAAGGTGAGGCGGGTTGGTGTGGTGGGTAGGGCGGACGCGACGGAACTTATCAGGCAGATCACCGCTGCCAGGATGTAGGGTTTGCGCAGAATCATTGAATAGCCACCGGTCCGAAGTGGAGAAACACCAACCTCACACATGAGATCACGACTTGCGTTAAATAATACTTCAGGACCGCCCGTGGCGCGCTTGCTTAAGTAGAACCTGATAGCATTGTTGGCTATCCGGAGGCAAGGAATGGGAGACCGATTCGGGGCACTCCTCCTCGCGACAATATTCGCAACGGTATCAATGACTGTGCTCTTTGCGGGTGCGCAATCGGTTTCCCTCGATCCGGCAAAGATGCAGCGCATCGGCACCATCGATGAGCGATTTCAGTCCTACAACGTTGAAATGCTCGAAGTGACCGGAGGCAAGTTCTGGAAGCCCTATAGCTCTCTGGCAAAACAAACGAGCGAATTGGCTGCCTCCTCCCACGATACTCCGGCCGGCATGGACCCCAACATGTATGAATATCGTCCACCCGTGGACCTCGCTAATGCACGCCTGCGAAAGTTGGCCGCAGCGCTTGGTCCGGCTTATCTACGGGTGAGCGGGACCTGGGCAAACACAACCTACTTCCAAGATGGTCCGGGGCCGGCTGCAAAAACCCCACCACCTGGGTTTGGCGGTGTCCTCACCCAGCAACAATGGAAAGGGGTCGTGGACTTCTCAAAGGCGGTCGACGCAGAGGTCGTCACCTCGGTTGCCATTAGCCCTGGTGTGCGGGATGCATCGGGTAAATGGACGCCAGTGGAAGCAGCAAAGATCTTTGCGTACACGAAATCCGTTGGCGGAACAATCGCTGCAACCGAGTTCATGAATGAACCGAACGCAGCCTCCATGGGCGGCGCACCTAAAGGCTACGACGCCGCAGAGTATGGCAAGGATTTGGCCGTGTTCAAGTCTTTCCTTGCGGAGCATTCCTCCAAGACGATCCTGCTTGGCCCGGGTTCGGTGGGTGAGGGCGGTGCTTTGTCTATGCCGGGTCCAGGCATCCTACCCACCACTGACCTCCTGTCGGTTGCGAGCGCTGCATTCGACGCGTTTTCGTTTCACGTTTACCCGGCTGTCTCCAACCGTTGCTCGAAGCTGGGCGCTTCTATGGGAACGACCGCGGCCGATGCTCTTTCAGCGGAATGGCTTGGCCGACCCCAGACAATCGAGACCTACTACGCAGGGCTGCGTGACAAGTTCGATCCGGGGAAACCGCTTTGGATCACAGAAACAGCGGATGCCGCGTGCGGTGGTAATCCGTGGGCATCCACCTTCCTGGATACGTTTCGATACCTGAATCAACTAGGCCTCATGGCACACGATGGCGTACAAGTCGTCATGCACAATACGCTTGATTCCAGCGATTACGGGTTATTGCACGAAGGTGACTTCGCACCCCGCCCGAATTTCTGGGCTGCCGTATTCTGGCGGAAGCTGATGGGAACGACAGTGCTGCAAACGGCGGAATCGCCTTCACCCAACCTGCACCTTTACGCTCATTGCCTCCGAGGTGTGCCCGGCGGCGTGGCTATACTCGCCATCAATGCAGACCAAAAAGCGGAACAAACGCTTTCCCTTCCCCGGCCCTCAAAGAGATACATGCTGTCGGCAGAGCCGCTGCAGAGTAACCGAGTCCGGCTGAACGACATGCTGCTCGAACTCGGAGCTAATGATGCCTTGCCAGAGCTCAATGGTACTTCCACTCCTGCCGGAATGATCAAGATACCTCCGGTGACTATCATGTTCATTGGAGTTCCTGAAGCAGGCAATGACTGGTGCAGATAGTTACGAACAATAAAGGATACATGTTCTATGACAGACTGGTTCGCGCGCCCCGTCCTACACGTCAAAGACGTCGAGGCCTCGCTCCGCTTTTACGTTAACCAGCTCGGCTTCACGAGCCCCTGGCGCTACGACGAGGACGGCAGAGCGCATGTCGCACAGGTCGACCGGCAGGGCTGCGCGCTTATCCTGGCCGACACGTGGCCGGAGAAGATTGGCCAGGGGCTGATGTTCATTTCCCTGAACGTCGAACCGGCGACGCGCGAGGCCGCTGTCGCCGCGTTGGACGCCCTGCGGGCAGAACTCGAGACCACGGGGGTTCCCGTTAAAGATGGTTCCTGGGGCTACCGGCTTCTGGTAGTCGATGATCTCGACGGCAACCAGCTCTTCTTCAACTATCCGAGCGAGACTACATCGAGAGATGAAGCATAATCGTCCGCAGTTACTCAAACCAATCGCCTATCGGACCCACTGAAAGTATCGACCGATACCTTCGTACAATAGAACAGTCTCGCGGTCTATGGCCTAATCTCAACATCGAGTTCGAAACTGAACGCGTTGCGCGGTGCCGCGCAACTGGAGATTGGCATGGCAAGCAAAAAGACAGCCATCGTAACGGGAGCCTCACAAGGCATCGGAGCAACTGTTGCCCGAGCGTTTCTGGATCGTGGTTATAACGTGGTTGGAAACGCACGCAGCTTTTCGAGCGCAGGCTTCACTCCATCACCGAACCTTGCGCTGGTCGAAGGAGACATCGGACTGGCAACGACCGCGGAGAAAATCGCGCAGAGCGCAATCGAAAAGTTCGGCTCGATCGACCACGTCGTCAGCAATGCCGGCATCTTCAAGAGCAAACCATTCACGGATTACACCGCCGTTGAGTTTCGCGGATTTGTCTCCACGAACGTCGAAGGGTTCATCTTCATCACGCAACTTGCGGTGAAGCAGATGCTTGCGCAGGGTACCGGCGGTAGCGTGACGTGCATCACGGCAGCGCTCACCGCCAACCCGATCGCGGGCGTTCCAGCCTCCATTCCAACCATCACCAAGGGAGGATTGGATGCGGTTATCGTGAGCCTCGCGAACGAATATGCGAAAAGCAACATCCGCTTTAATGCAGTGGCTCCTGGAGTTGTCGACACTCATCTTGACGAGACCCAAAGAGACTTAATGAGGGCTCTCTCTCCCATGGGTACGATCGCGGAGCCGAAGGATATTGCCGATGCTGTCGTTTACCTCACGGAGGCTCGCTACGTCACCGGAGAGATACTGCACGTGGATGGCGGCGCCCACGCGGGCCGGTGGTAGCCGACAAAGGCTCGCAGCTGCTCCTCTTTCACTGTCTCAACCGCCACGCCAGACGTGTCTCAACCGCCGCGCCGGACGGGACGTTCCCTTGCTTGTTACGGAAACTCCGGCCAGAGAAGGGCGAGACGGCAAATTGCTCTGATCAAATCGACAGACGTCACAAACATACCATCTGACTAGATACGATTGACATTAACGAATTTTTTCGTTTAAATTCGTATGTCGCGGCAGAACTCGGGACCCATTTTTTTGCCGACTGGTTCAACATGGTCTCCTAAACGCAAGCCGAACAGCCCCACTGGATCACTCCACTCAATCCGATGACCCCTCGTCTCGAACAGGAGTCTCGGTATGCACAGTAGCGGAGTGACCGCATTGACTCACCCAAATTGCTAGTGAGAAGTGGGTGGTTTGCCTCATTCAAATGCCATCAGATTGACGGATTCTCAGGAAAGGTGGTCCATCGTGAAACGCTCTGACCGCTCGCAATTCCTCTTCCCGTGCGGGAGGCGATGGAAAACCTGGACGCGCGCCGGCTACACTCCAACGGCTGGCTCGCTGCTGCTGGCCCAATCCTTCCTGCTGCTGTTATGGCTTGCGATGGGCGCGTCGCCGGCGTGGGCGCAAACAGGAGCGAGCCTTTCCGGCGTAGTGACGGACCAAACCGGCGCAGCCCTTCGCGATGTCGCGGTGACCATCAAGAACGTCGACACAGGTGCAACGCGCACGATCGCAACCGACGACCTGGGGCACTATCAGGCGTCCGGCCTGGCTGCGGGGCGCTTCGAGATTCGAGCAGCAAAGCAAGGGTTCGGCGGTGAAACGCCCAGGGAAATCAGCCTGGCGGTTGGCCAGGAGGCCACGGTCGACATTAAGATGCAGCATCCCGACGCCTGCGCGAGCGGCCGCGAGTTCGCCACCACCGATTGCACGCTGACCTGGCACGGCATCACGCTGTACGGTGCATATGACGTCGGCGTCGGCTGGGTCAGCCACGGCTTACCAGAAAACGGCTATAACTATGAAGGCGCATCCCTGGTGAACCGGAACGGCTATCAAAATCGATTCCTCGTTGCACCGAACAACCTGCAACAGACGGGTGTGGGCATCCGGGGCAAGGAAGAGTTTCGGCCTGGCTGGTCGGTTGTGTTCAGCGCAAACACTGGCATCAATCCGCAGTCCGGCCTGCTGGCCAACGCGTCGGCCACCCAGACCATCAACAACGGCCTTCCCCGCAAAAGCTATTCGTACGCCATCGACGGCGCGCGCGCGGGCCAACCCTTCAATGACGAATATTATGGCGGTATATCGGCCGAGCATTTCGGCACGCTGACCTTCGGCCGTCAGCGGTCTCTCGGTACTGATGCGATGCTGCTTTACGATCCGGCCGGCGGCAGCTATGCCTTTTCGTACATCGGGTATAACGGCACGATGGCGGGCGGCGGCGACACCGAAAACAGCCGTTGGGACTCCGCCGTGAAGTATCGCCTCATCGATGGCCCGGTTCATTTCGGCGCGATGTATAAATTTGCAGATGGTAATGGCGGCTGCTACTCAGCCTCCGCAACCTGGACTGCCGCCAACTGTACGCCGGAATCGGCGCATAATAATGCCTTCGGATTCGACGGCGGCGGAAACTTCGGCAAGCTCTCCGCCGACGTGGTCTTCCAACTTTACAACCAGGCGATCAGCGTATTGAACCCTTTGCTGGGGCCTCAGAGTCCGACGCAGTCCTATCAGTCGACCACCAACAGCATCAATACCAACCCCATCACCGGGGCCAATCTGATCGCAACAACCAACACCGTAAATGGCATCGTGACTGACAACAAGGCCATTATGGGCGCTGTCAAGTATACGTGGGATCCGTTCAAGTTCTTTGGCGGCTACGAATACATCTGGCAGAATAACCCGACGGACCCGTTGGGCGTTGGGGCCTCGGTCCAGGGCGGTTACATCATGAGCGGCGTCGAAGACAACAATCTTGATTCTGAAAAGTTGGTGCAGATCTGGTGGACGGGCGTGAAATACGCTTACGACAGGAAAACCGACATCACTTTCGCCTGGTATGGGCAGGCGCAGAACACCTTCCGTGTTCCGTCGACCTGCTCGATTGCAGCCGGCTTCCGCAGTTCCTGCGCGGGCGACCTGGAAGAGGGGTCGCTCTATACGGATCATCACTTCACCAAGCGTTTCGACGGTTTTGCCGGACTCGCGTATTCCTTCGTCACCGGCGGTCTGGCCATCGCCATTCCTCATGGTCCCGGCGTTCCCTATCTCCATAACAGCAACTTTGCTCCGACAGTTGGTGGCCGTTTCAGCTTCTGATCGCTTCCGCGGCGGGCTCAGTCGAGAGCCCAACCGTTTGGATCTGTGAGGCCCGCAGCAGGCTTGATGGGAAGGTCCGCGGTATCCCACCCTTCGCAAAGAACGCGAAGGATGGGGCACCCGGCGATCGGTGGTGGGGATAGAACCCAGAAGAGCGTTTATCGGAGCGCGAACGGCTCCGCCCAATTTCTCCTCGCATACGAAGGTATCGAACAATACCTTCGTCCAATAGGTTTCCTTTCGTCCTCGTGATGTGATAGCGCATGTGCATCGGGTGTGGCAAGACTCGATGCCGCAATGAACACCATCAAGGAGACAAACGATGAGTATTCTCGATAAAGCGCTAGTGTCCTGAGTCATTAATTATTCACATAGTGATTGAGATGTAAGGCATCTAACATGGCAGGAGAACTGCCATGGCGAAGCGAGCGCAAGGGCCGGTTGTTGTGATCACTCCAGAGCAGCGGGAAGTGCTCGATCAGTGGGTTCGCAGGCCGACATCGGCACAGGCGCTGGCTTTGCGTGCACGGATCGTTTTGCGATTGGCTGAAGAACACAGCAGCCTTTCCGTGGCGCGACAGATGCAGGTCCACATTCAGACCGTGAGCAAGTGGCGGGAACGGTTTCGCAGCCGAGGCGTGGATGGATTGCTGGACGAGCCGAGGCCGGGCCAGCCACGTAAGATCACGGATGCGCATGTGGAAGCGGTGATTGCCCGTACGCTGGAGAGCAAGCCCGCCGCGGCGACGCATTGGTCGACTCGCTCCATGGCCCACCTCACCGGCCTGAACCAGACCGCCATCAGCCGCATCTGGCGCGCCTTTGCGCTGCAGCCGCATCGCAGCGAGAACTTTAAACTCTCCAAGGACCCACTGTTCATCGACAAGGTGCGCGATATCGTTGGGCTCTATCTGAATCCACCGGAACGCGCCCTTGTGTTGTGCGTGGATGAGAAGAGCCAGATTCAAGCCCTGGAACGTACCTCACCTTTATTACCGATGCGCCCCGGGCAAGCCGAACGCCGTGCTCACGATTATTCGCGCCACGGCACCACCAGCCTGTTCGCTGCCCTGGATGCCAAGACCGGCAACGTGATCGGCCAGACGCACCGCCGGCATCGCTCCGAGGAGTTTCGCAAATTCCTCGACACCATCGAAAAGAACGTACCAGAAGATCTCGACGTGCATCTGGTTATGGACAACTACGCCACACACAAGACTGACACGATTCAACGCTGGCTGCTAAAACGCCCTCGCTTCCATGTCCACTTCACGCCTACTTCAGCCAGCTGGCTCAACCTGGTCGAACGATGGTTCGCCGCCCTCACCGACAAACAATTACGTCGCAACAGCTTCCGATCCACACGTGAACTGGAGGCCACCATCAAAAGCTATCTCGATCAACACAATGCGCAACCCAAGCCCTTCGTCTGGACAAAATCCGCCGACCAGATCCTCGATTCCATCGCGCGCTACTGCCGGCGAATTAATGACTCAGGACACTAGCAGCAAATCGCAACTATGCAAAAAACTACGATCCAGCACTGGGAAAGCGCCCCGCCCCCAAAGTTGCCGTCGTGACTTGTATGGATCCACGCCTCTCGGACCTCTCTGGAATCCTCGGTGTGCCGAACAGCGATCTGGACGTTATCCGAACCGGCGGACCCGCGGTCACAGAGGATGTTCTCGGTGAGCTTGTTGTTTCCACCCGTGTACTGGGAACCGCCGAGATACTGCTTCTTAACCATACCCGCTGCGGGTTCACGACATTCACCGATGAGGAGCTGAACGCAAAGCTGAGCGCTTCAACCGGAGATGCTTCGCCGGCTCCAATGCGCTTCTTCTCGTATAAGGACCCCGAGGAAAATACCCGGGAACAAATCAAGAAAGTCACATCGCATCCCTGGATTGCCAAAGAAGTCCCCGTGCGCGGCTTCATTTTCGACGTGGAGACCGGCCTGCTGCAAGAAGTGCAGCAAATCGCACACCAGGCTGCTGACTGAAAAAATCTTGTTTCCTCTCCCGCACAGAATCCGACGGTTATCACGGGCCGGCTTGGCGAGTAATACAGCTGAGCCGGCCCGACCAGTATGAGTTAGCACTCGTTCCGCAGCAGAAGGAGCGAGGTGACCATCTTCTGACAGATATCAGTGATAGCCTGCGAGTTCGGGGAGCTGTGGTCCTCGAAGGATTGCTGTAATAGCCGGATGGAATCATCGCTGATGCGCGCTGGTGCGTCCTCTTCGTGGGCGATCCATCCGGCAAGGTGCATGAGTTCATCGCTGTACTCGCTTAAAAAATGGTCCAGCGCCTGATTTTGCTGCTGGGTCAATTCGGAGTCGACCTCTCGTCGCCCACGATGTGAGAGAAGACTGAGTTCCAGCAGGTAGATCGAGCGCAACTCTGGCTGAACCCTCTGAATCCGCTCACACTCGGCAATGTCTTGCTCGCGCTGATGACGAAACTCAAACTCAAACCGCGCGGCATCCGTCTGCGACTCCAGACTGGCGAAGTTGTCATTGATCTGAGTGCGGAGACGGCTGATCTGTGAAACGGCAACGGCTCTGTCGCGTACCACCGGACAAACTCCGAGCTGTGCCAGCATCCGTACGTTCCGCAGCAGCAATTTCTGCAGCTGCTCCGTGTCGCTCTTCGTCCCGAAGCGGTCGAAGATAAAGCCCATGGCGAGAATACCCACAAACACGCCAATTACCCTATCGCGCGCGATCGTGAGGTCGGTCTGGATCTTGAAATCCTGCAGGTTGACGAAGTAAAAGGGGAGCGCCATCTGCACGCCAAAATAGGAAAGCCGCGGGCTGGAGGTAGCGAACCAGGCGGCGATCGCGGTCCCCGCCGCAAAGAAGAGAGCAAACCCGAAGACGCTGTCGATAGCGGGTAGGATCAGAATCTGCGCCGAAATCCCCAGGACCAGCCCTCCGAAAACAAATCCGGCAAGGCGGAGAAACTGCGCCTGGAGCGAATTGCCGATGGTGCTCTGCGCAGTAACGATGCAAGTAAGGACAGCCGGAAAGATGCCGGGCCAGTCGAGCGCGTTGTAAAGAAAGTAACAAATGCTGGCAGCCAGGCATCCGGCAAAGGCGAAGCGTAGATATTCCGGGTTCTGGAATGCATCAGGCAGTAACAGCGCGCGCCACCAGTCCCGTCCCGGCGGGTTCTGAGAACCATCCACGATCGCATCGCCTTGAAAGGCTTCGGTGATGAGTGCGACGGTTCGTTCCATCTCGTGAAGCACGGGGAAGCTAGAGGACGGCTGCCCCTCGAGCACAGGAGGAGATGCGGAAATAACCCCTGACTCGCGGAGCTCCCTGCGGATTGCTCCGAGCCTCGCAGAAAGTGCGCGCAGGCGGATCGCGTCGTCGTCGCCGGGCTGGGGGAGAGTGCGCTCGAGATCCGCGGCAAGACCAATGAGCCGGCCGGCCAGCGAAATCAGAGCGCTGCGCTGCGCCCGCCTGGTCGGGTCCAGACCTTGGCGCTGCAACGTCATTCTGAGCCGGCCAGTGCCGATCATTTGGTATTGAAGAATTCTGTCGAGGACCGGCTTCGGTGGAGGTTGGTGAGCGGCAATGCTTTCCGCTACCTGCTGCACCGCGAGCAACAGATCGTCGCCGAAGGTGAGGAGCGGATCGGAGCGATCGAAGATGCGGTATAGCGCTTCGGTTGCCACAGTGGCGCCAGCACCTACGGCGATTACCACGATAGGCCAGAGAGTACCCTCCACCTGGACCTCGCTAGGAAAGGCACGGTCCCATATCGGCAGGGCAACGCCGATCGGAATGGCGAAAGCCAATGCGGCTGCGTAGTTAGTCGTCGTGCGCAAAACGAAAAAGATCAGATACAGGCTTCCAATTACCCAGAAGAAATGAGTAATGGGGTAACCGCGGAACAGCATCATACCGACCAGCGTGTAGAGGCTCGCGAGGACGAATCCAAGGACGATGAATTGACCCCCGCGCCAAGTAACGGCGAGATTTTCGCGAGCCAGGAGAATTGAAAATACACCTGCCAAGGCCGCGTTAGGAATGCGGAAGGTCACGACGATGATCATGACCAGCGTAGCCGCGATCGTCATGCGGATGACCGTGTTCACGCGTCCTGGATACGGAGCAACTTCCCACCGTATGAATTCGCGAAACCAAAGCCAGGAGACAGCTCGGCGGGATGGCTGGTGGGGGAGCTGAGTGGCTCGGGTCGCCATATCAAGGCTTCCGTTTGTATCCGCGGACAACTACTACTGCAGATTCCCCAAGACGAATGACATCCGAGGGCGGTGACTCAATCCGGATGCGGACAGGGTAGCGGCTAGCCAAGTGTACCCAGCTCAGAGTGCGTTCTACGTCGGGCAGGCCTGACGTAATTCGGCCCTGGAGCGAAGGATCGGGTACAACGCCAAACCCGGTGCTCTCGACGATGCCCGTGAGCCGCAGACCGGAGTCAGACATAACGTACACATCCGCAGTCATCCCCGGTTGGACATACTTCAGTTGCGTCTCGCGGAAATTCGCAACCACCCACCAGACGCGCGTATCGATCAGTGTGAAAATCTGCTGTCCTATGTGAGCATAGGCACCCTCGGAAATGACGAGGCTGGTCACACGTGCGTCGAATGGAGCGTAGACGCGGCACTGGTTGTAGTTGTATTGGGCGTTGGCGATTGCGGCAGCCCGTCCCTGCCGTTGCGCCACCAGAGGATCCAGGGTCAGTACGCTGGACTGCGATTGGTGAAGCTGCGCGTTGCTCTGCTCCGACGAGGCCCTGGCCTCCGCCAGGGCGGCCAGCATGGTGTTGAGGTGGGCTCGATTGAGCGCCAATTGCGATTCGGCTTCATGAACGGACTGCGCGCTGGCCCGCTCCGTAGTGCGTGCCTGGTCCACCTGGTCCACGGTAACGTACTGCTTGGCGAGCAGAGGCTCGACGCGGTGCAGGTTATTTTCGGCGTACGCCGACTCAGCCCTGGCCCGATCCAGCGAAGCCTCAGAGTGGGCGACATCGGCCTCCGCCTCACGGATCAAGGCTTGCGACCGGTCGACGTTGGCGCTGGCGCTGCGGGTTGCCGCCCCGGAGGCGGTGACGGCGTGGACCTCGGCCTGAATGCGCCGCTGTTCGTCGACGACCTCGCCTTCGAGGGTGGCCTGATCCGACACTGAGCGGTCGAGGGCGTACTTATAGGGTCGATCATCGATTTCGAAAAGGAGATCGCCTCGTTTAACGTACTGATTGTCGGCGACGTTCAGGTGCAGTATGGGCCCCTCGACAACGGGGGCAATTCCGATGTAGTTGGCAAAGATTTCGGCATCATCGGTCTGAGGATGCCGAGTTGTGACCCAGTAGACAGCAATCAAGCCGATTATCGCCAACAGAACCATGGCCACGGTGAAAACGCGACCGTACCACTGAAGCTTTGCCAGGCGGTTGTCTTGCTCAGGTTGGACAGTGTATTGGGTCGACATCGCGTTTACCTAGCTGTAGAACAGGAGCCACAACATGCATGCAAGGAAGATCGCCATGCCGAGATAGAAAAGTACAGGTGCAGCCAGATGTTCGGCAATAACACTTCGAGCGATCAGGCCGTGTGCGCCCGTCGCCAGCACGAGACCACCGACCGAGCAGAAGATCCACGCGGGGAAAAAGGAGCCGAAGATGCTGTATTCGGGCGCGTGGGAGCAACCACTCAACACCAGCAACGCCGCCAGAGAAACGCCAACTGAGGTCATTCGGCGTCGATCGCGCTCCGTCGATTCGGTGTTCATGTCAGGCAGACCTCGTATGTCTCGGTTTGATTGAGCCACACAGTCTACGACCAAATCTATTGGACTAAGGTATCGATCAATACCTTGGTATCAGATGAATTGGACCAATACGTTCGTCCAATAGACTCGCCTGCGCACTTCTGCCTTAATGGCTATTCAGCGCGAAAGAATCGTTTTCCAGTTCGGCGTTGCGGACGTGTTGTTGGGAATGAACCGGAAGAGGTTTCGATTGATCGAATACAATCCAGCATCAAGGGTTCTATTTTTGTCGCTGCTTCTTGCCTTCTCCGCGGCGCGAGCTCTGGGACAATGTGCCGGCAAAGTGTCTTCTCCAGAAGCTGTCGCCGACTGCGCTGCTCGCGAAACCCCTGGCGAGGGACCAGCGATACTCGATCCGGCCCACCCCTACACTCTGGCGGAGCTGATCGACGTTGCCGAGCATCACAATCCCAGCACGCGCACGATCTGGGAGCGCGCAAAACAGAAGGCACGCGAACTCGGTTTGACAAAAGCAGCTTATTATCCCGAGCTAGAGGGCCTGGCTGTTTCGGGCGACGAGCGATTGATCAATCCATTCCCGAAACCGCTGGCGCCTCGCGGCTACGTCATGGTCGAGGTGCCCATCGTCCGGCCGGAAGTCGCGCTCCAATATCTGATCTTTGACTTTGGTAAACGCGAGGCGAGCGTGGACTCGGCGAAAGCGGAGAAGCTGGCCGCGGGGGCAGACGTCATTCAGGTAAATCAAGGACTGGCGTTTCGCGTGGCCAGTGCGTATTACCAGCTGGTAACCGCCCAGGAAAGATTACAGGCCACTCAGGATACGCTTCGAACTGCACAAACCACGCAGGATGCAGCCGAAAACAGACTGAACAACGGACTTGCCACTCTTCCCGATGTTCTCAATGCCCGGGCCGAAACGTCACAGGCTGTGTTCGACGAAGAATCCGCGGATGGGGACGAAAAGATTGCGCGGGTCACGCTGACGGAAGCGGTGGGAGCTGATCCGTCTCCGAACATAGTCATCGACAGCCAGAGGAGTGCGCCGTTGCCGGAAAGCCTCACCATGTCCATCGAGAAGCTGATCGATCGCGCGATGAAGAATCGTCCCGAACTCATGGCGCAAGCTCTGCGAATCCGCTCCGCCGAGGCCGGCATTCGCGCAGCCAAGGCAGAGTACAAACCGCAGATCGACCTGTCGGGATCGGTTGCGCAGACCTCGGTGTGGCCCACCGCAGATTACGGCCATCTCGGTGACGCGAGCGAGCCTACCTGGTCCGTCGAACTCGGCGTCCATTGGCGCATCTTTGATGGAGGTGTGCGCAAGAACGAACTGTTGATCGCCGAATCGAAACGCCGCGAGGCAGAGGACGAACTTACGACGAGAGATGATGAGACGACGCGCGAGGTCTGGACCGCGTATATAGCCTTCCGGACGGCGTTGCGAAAGCATGACGCTGCTGTGGCGCTTCTCAAATCCGCCAATGAATCTTACTCGGCATCGCTGGATGCATACAAATACGGGGTCAAGAATCTGGTCGATGTTGTTACCGCGGAAAATCAACTGGCCCGAGCTCGACTATCCAGTGTCTCGGCACGATCAGAATTGTTTCTAGAAGCAGTCAACCTGGAATTCGCTACCGGAAATCTGCTGAGGAATCAACCGCCAGCGACCAAACTTCAATCTCCGGACGGACAGCAATAATTCCAGGCTTAAGTGAGAAGACTTTTCACGATTGTTTATCCGTCCTCAATGAGGCGGCGATAAAACCCTCAGACGAGAGGACCGAACCGCGTGTAGGAAAGAATCGCTGGATGAGGCAATCGTGAAGCGCTAAGTCCAGGTCAGCGCAACAATCGCCGATGACCGCAAGACGGTAATCGGCGTCAGCAGCCTCGGTAAGAGTCGAAAGAACGACACCACTGGTCGAAATCCCGAAAAGAACCAACGTATCGATGTCGTTGGCGCGAAGAATCATGGCGAGATCCGTGCCGGCGAAGGCACTGATTCGGTGCTTGGTAATCACGATTTCATCGTTTTGCGGTGCGATTGTATCCGGGATCGCTGCAAGCGGTTCCCGGAATAGCCGCTGATGTTGTTCTGAGGATTTAATAGCGCCCAAGAGTGCATTTCGGGGACTGATCTCGGGGAGTCCCGGTCGAAAACCTACCTGGACGTGGATGACGGTCATGCCAGTAGCACGAGCATGATTGAGAACACTTGCGACTCGAACCAGAAAGGGGGCTTTGGCCTCCCGGGTGTAAATGGAAATGATGCCAGCTTGGCAATCCATGCTTAAGACGGCTGTGCGGGCTGGATCAAACGTGAATGGGTCCGCCATAGTTAGCTCCTTTCCAAAGCGTGGACGCTGTGGTCAGTTTTCAGTCGGGATTCTTGCGGCCTCGTCCACGACCAACACGGGTACGTTTTCTTTGCGGCTTTCGATTTTCAGTCCCAACTGACTTTCCAGGACCCTCTGCCATAACGTGAACTCATCCGTGCCCAGCTCTGGGTGAATATCCACGCTGAAGTCATAAATGCCTGGAAGTCCTGTCCTATCCAGCACCGGAATTGGCGATGCATCTGCTCTAGCCGGTTCGGTTGGATTGACTGTAGCCGGTATGGTTAGCTGGACGGCAAGCAGGTCCGCGAACTGGCGCAAATCGCCGTGAAAATGAAATCCGGCTTGTGCCGTGGCGGTTTCTCCGTCGCTCATCGGGCGAATTTTGGGTCCCGATTTTCCGACAAGCAACTCGTACGCGCGCATCTCTCGCATCTCGCTGTGATGTGTCAGTTTGAATCGGTCGGCAACAAGGCTTTGTAGCATCAGAGCCATTTGCTCCCTGGTGGCGACTCCTGCTGTCTTTGCGTCGATATCGTATTCGTTCTTGTCGAGCCAGCTGGGCCCGGTTACTTGATTCTGTTGCAGGTGGTAAGCCTCGGCTACCAGACGCTTCAGGGTGACGTTTCTGGCGGCAATCCCAGTAGGCGAGTAGGTAAGTTGATTGTTATAGTCCGGCCCGACGAGGCGTTGGCTCGGCTTCACCGAAGCCACGTCAAACGCCGTCGCCGCGGTTGAGGCTTGACCGGCGGCGACTGCACCCGAAAGCGCGAGAAACATGACGAAGGACAGCACGCGCATGGCCTTCAGCATATCCGCCGGGAAATGAGTCGGCAAGTTGCGGAAGAAACCGCAGATGCTTTCGCTCAGCATTCCGGACCCGCGAGAACGCTCCTGTGACGGATGGGCGTTCACAAACGAAAAGTTGCATCTCCTTGCGTAACTGATTATCTAGTTGGTCAGCAGTGGCGTTTACAGATTAATCGAGCGAAACCGTGTCATCACTTGCAATCTTCGTTGAAGGAGTGCACATATGCGTTCTGACATGGTTCCGGGGAACAGTTTCCCCGATTATCAGCTACCCGATCACACGGGCACGCTGCGGAAGCTCAGCGAACTACAGGGAGATGACCCGCTGATCCTGACGCTCTCCCGCGGCCATTACTGTCCGAAGGAACACCAGCAACATCTGGACCTGGCCTCGTTCTATCCAAAAATCGCCGTGGGCTACACCCAGATCGCTACGATCTCCACCGACGACCATCACACACTCCAGGAGTTCCGCGCGTCGGTCGGCGCCCAGTGGACGTTTCTGTCCGATCCTGAACGAATGGTGCAGAAGGACCTCGACATCCAGGAGTACACCGATCCCGAGCACAATCCGATGATTCCGCACACGCTGGTCCTCAAGCCGGGGCTTGTCATTCACCGCATCTACAACGGCTACTGGTTCTGGGGCCGCCCCTCAACCTGCGATCTCTGGCACGACCTGCGCAGCGTCACAAGCGAGATTCGGCCTGACTGGGATCTGAGCGCCCCAGGGCTCCGCGATGCATGGAACGCGGACGACCGATCGCCATTTCACGGGTGGAACAAGGGAGCGAAGACGCCCCCGTGAACTGCTTGGCTAAAGAGGCTGCGGAAAAAGTAGCGAACCGCGTGGGAAGCTGCCACCAGGGCTAAAGCCCGAATCTATTTACCGCAGCATTCACGCGGGTTTGAAAACCCGCTTCCCCGGACTAAAGAGGCTGCGAAAAAAGACATCTCTGGAAGGGCACGGCTTCAGCCGTGCCGCACTGACCCGCTTGCTTTGAGGGCTTTAGCCCCTGAGGTACGTTGTTTCTTGATTCGCCTGCAATCTCCGAGGGAAAGAACGGTACCTCAGCGGCTAAAGCCACGTGGCACATCGCGCATTTGTGGCACGGCTGAAGCCGTGCCCTTCCACGAAGAGTTTTTTCCGCAGCCTGTAAAGTCCGGGGCTACACCAATCCGCTGTTGTGGCCTAAGCCATTTCCAGATGACCTTGGGCCCGTACCATCCAAGACATAATGCGTATCGCTAGCGGTTTACCGGCGTTAGCGAAGTAAACCCCGGACCCGGCGATAGGCCGGACTCGACGACTACATTGTTTCCGTTGATCCATTGCCTGCCGCCCTGGCCCAGCGGCGCAATGTAGCGCTGTCCCGTAGTGTCTACCGTTGCCTGCACGCCGTTGATGACGTCGTTGAAGCTGTCATTCTGGAGCTGACTGATCATTGCCTGCTCGCGCGCATTCTCCGCATTGGTGGCCGCAATCGTCGCCCGCGTCGAGGCGTTTATCTGCTGGATTGCCCGGTTGTTTAGCTGGTTCTGCATAGCGACCCACTGCGGGTTCATCACCAGCGACTCGCCAGAGTGCTGCAACATCGCACCTGCTTCCCTCCCCTGCTCCGCCGGAGCAATCAAACTCCCAAGCGCCACCACCACCCAGGACGAGCCCGGCCCGCCGGGCCCCAATAGCATGGTCTCCGCATAAACGTAGGCGGCCATAGACGCGCCATTCTTCGTGCAGCTAAGGAATGCCTCACCGGCCGTAGTGTGACTTATGCCGCTCGCCGCGAGATGATACTTTGGGGTCAGTGCATCGCTCTTCGTCAAGTGCACTCCCTGGCATACGGTGGCGAATCGCGCCTGACCATACCTGGTCGCAAACATATTGCCGGCGGTATACGCGGCCACACCTGGTCCTGGCCGCAGGAACGGGCCCGGCACCCGGTAGGGAGGAACGGTGGAGTCTCCTATGCGGAGATTCGTAAGCCCATCCGGCGAGGTCATGTCGACAATCATCCGCGCGTCGATAGTGCTGAAGCGGAAAAGGCCGCCATAGGTCTTCCAGCCCTGGGGAACCTGGATCGAAAATGCCTTCTCCCGTGTGTCCCGAACGGTTATCCATTTCGTACCGGTTGCTGCCGCGTCACTAGCCTGGCCGATAGCACCGCTCTGCCCGGGCACTGCCGCGTCAACGGCGTTTGAAGCCGAACGATGTGCCGATATGTAAGCGATTGCCAAAACAACCAAGAAGAGAGCGAACCCGGCCAACGCAATCTTTTTCACTTCCGCCTCCGCTCACTGCAGGGGCCCGAATTCTCCAGGATTTTACCTCTGCCAGCAGTTTTCTGGCGGAAGTTGAAAAAGACAGACCGCTGAAGGGGCTTCCCCTGGAATTCCGTCTTGACAATTGGCTCGTTCCCTCGTTTACTCTATGCCTAGAGCAACAAAGCCTCCGGGGAGTCTCCGATGAACTGGATACCGAGCATCTTCCGCCGCCGCAAACTGTACGACGACCTCTCTGAAGAAATCCGCGCCCATATTCAGGAACGCACGGAGCAGTTGATCGGTGAAGGCGTGAGCGCAGAGGACGCCGAGCGGCAGGCGCGGGTCGCCTTCGGCAATCGAGCTCTGCTTGAGGAACGCAGCCGTGAAGTGTGGCAGTGGCCCACGCTCACATCGATATGGGCCGATGTGCGATTTGCGCTGCGCCAATCCCGACGTTCTCCGGGATTCGCGGCGGCCGCGGTTTTGACGCTGGCCTTGGCCATCGGCGCCAACGCCGTGGTGTTCGGCGTATTGAACGCGCTGATCCTGCGCCCTCTGAATGTGCCTCACCCGCAGAGCCTCTACGCGATCGAGCGCGGTGGTGACAAGGAACAGGCTGCGTCGTATCCCGACTATCTCGATTTGCGCGATCGCAACCGCTCGTTCGATGACCTTACCGCATACATTATGGTCCCGGCTGGGTTGGATATGGGCAAGAACCCATCCGAGTCGTGGGGCTACGAGGTGACCGGGAACTACTTTGACGCATTAGGCATTCAGCCTTATCTGGGCCGATTCTTCCACGGCGCCGACGAGCATGGCCCAAACAGCGCTCCCTATCTGGTCCTGAGTTATGACTATTGGCACACTCATTTTCAGGATGATCGCACGGTGATCGGACGTGTGGTTGGGCTAAACAAACATCCTTTCACCATCCTGGGCGTGGCACCCCCCGAGTTCGAGGGAACGTTGCTGTTCTTCTTTCCCGACTTCTGGGCGCCGATGGTCGAGCAGGAACAGATACAGGGCTTCAAAGTACTGGAGGCGCGCGGAGAACACGATCTATTCATGGTGCTGGGGCATGTGAAGGCGGGTGTGACTCCACCACAGGCCATCGCCGACCTGAACTCGATTGGCTCGTATCTGGAGAAGACCTACCCTAAAACAGATGCGAACATGACCTTTTCCCTGGCCCGTCCAAGCCTCATCGGTGACGCGCTCGGGCCCGCAGTCAAGGGATTCATGACGGGGTTGATGCTGCTGGCGGGGTTGATTCTGCTGGCCGCATGTGCCAACCTCGGGAGTCTGTTTGCCGCCCGCGCCGCCGACCGCTCGCGCGAACTGGCTCTGCGATTGGCACTGGGAGCGACCCGCAGGCGTGTTCTGCGCGGGGTGTTGATCGAAGCCTTGCTGATCTCGCTCCTCGGCGGCGCTCTTGGACTGATGGCCAGCGTCGCGCTGTTGCGCGCGTTGAGCGCGTGGTATCCCGTTCCCCGATATCCCATGCATATCCCTGTCTACGCGGACGCGAAGGTCTATCTGGTCGCCCTGGTGCTGGCTTTAGTGAGCGGATTCCTCTTTGCAGCTCTGCCGATGAGGCAGATCCTGCGCACCAGTCCGAACGAGGTGGTGAAGGCAGGATCGGCCGGAATTCTTGCCGGCAATACCGGCCGGCGGGTTACGCTCCGGGACGTGTTGCTGGTGGTGCAGATTGCCATCTGCGCGGTGGTGGTGACTTCGTCGCTGGTGGCCGTGCGGGGGCTGGTGCGCTCGATGCACAGCAACTTCGGGTTTGAACCTCGGAACGCAATGCTGGCGAGTACGTTTCTTTCCATCGCCGGCTACAGCGGCGAAACTGTGCCGGCGATGGAAAAGCGCATGGTCGATGCGGTGCAGAAATTGCCTGGCGTAAAGACTGTGGGGCTGATCAGTTATATCCCGCTGGGCGGGGGCCGATCGACCGAGGATGTCTTTCGCGACCAAACGACGGACCTGCGGACAGCGAATGCCGCAGCGGACGTCCTGGTGTACGAAATATCTCCCGATTACTTCCATGCTGCGCAGACTTCCCTTTTGGCCGGCCGGGGTTTCTCATGGCACGACGACAAAGACGCGCCCCGCGTGGCGGTGGTGAACGCGCTGTTTGCGCGCAAGATCTTTGGTTCGGTCAGCAACGCCGTCGGCGGGCATTTCAAGCTGGAAGATGGAACGCGTGTGGAAGTAGTGGGTGTGGCGGAAGACGGAAAATACTATCAGCTGACCGAAGACCCGCGGGCGGCGATGTTTCTTCCCTTCCTGCAATCTCCCTCGGGCACCATGTGCCTGGTGGTGCGCGCGGAAAAAGACCAGCAACTGGAGGCGAAGATCCGCAGCAGCCTGCGAGAACTCGATCCCGGTCTTCCACTCTCCATCATGACCTGGACCGAGGGAATGAACTCCGCCTTATTCCCTTCCAATGTGGCCACGGTTTCCCTCGGCGTGCTTGGCCTGATGGGCGCGATGCTATCCATTACCGGCATCTTCGGAATGGCTGCGTACTCGGTGAGCAAGCGCCTGAAAGAATTGGGGATTCGCGTTGCCCTCGGCGCGCAGAAGAAGGAAGTGTTACAAGCCGCGCTGGGGCGGGCGGTCAAGCTGCTGGCGATCGGTTCGGCGGCGGGATTGCTTCTGGGAGTTCTGGCCAGCCGGGTGCTGGCGTCCATCGTGTATCAGGCGACGCCGCGCGATCCGCTGGTATTGGCGGGAGTTGTTGTAGCCATGTCGCTGCTGGGGCTGGTGGCTACGTGGATTCCTGCGCAACGCGCCCTGTCGATCGATCCATTGGCTCTGTTGCGCGAGGAGTGATTCGCGGGCTTTGAAGTCACGGAGGTGAATTTACTGTACGATTATCTCGATCGGAAAACAGGAGAAGGTCGAATAGTTGAGGTGAGGGGTGCCCTTCAGAAGTCCGAAGCAACTATTCAATGTGACAATTGCCATACTTCTTTGTCTTTTTCGGGTGACGCCTGCCAGAGGCGACTTACAACCTTCACCTGATTCCCTTTCAGAAAAGATCGATCTTGTGGATGGAAACGACATTCGTTTTCAGCGGCTTTCCGCAGGCTCAGGTTTGTCGCAAACCCGGGTCGCCTGGGTGGTACAAGACAAAGTTGGGTTCATGTGGTTCGGTACACAATACGGACTCAACCGGTATGACGGATATAAAACAAAAGTCTTCAAACATGAGCCTGGCCAGCCAGACAGCCTAAGCTGCGTCTATGTACGCAGTCTGTTTGTCGATCACGCCGGGACCCTGTGGGTTGGCTGTGAGCGGTTTCTCGACCGGTTTGACCCAGCAACAGAAACCTTTCAGCATTACCGCATCTACACAGAGATTTCTAATGGACTCCCCGCTCCCATTAACGTCATCCGTGAGGATCACGAGGGAGCTTTGTGGCTGGCGACAGCCAAGGGGCTGTACCGGTTTGATCCCAGCAGTGGGCGAACCACACGATATTTACATAACCCTGATGATCCCAACAGCATTGCAGCAAATCGCATCAATGTTGCAGCCGAGGACCGCGAGGGGCGACTGTGGGTGGCAAGCGGTAACGGGCTGGACCAGCTGGACTCCGGAACGGGAAAAGTGTTGCGCCGTGCGCCATTTCATGCCGAGGTGAGCGAATTTCACCAAGACAAATTCGGGGTTTTCTGGATGACCGGCGGCGACTCATCGTGCGCGCTGGCGAGTTGGAACCTCGAAACCGATAGGCTGAAATGTCATACCATCAACTACTCTCTGAAGGGGATCCCACTCAAAGCCGTCATTTCCGAAATAGTTGAAAGCCGCAATGGCACCATGTGGTTTAGCTCCACGGCCGGCCTGCTGAAACTCGATCGAACTCATAATAAGGTCATTCGTTATCACAACAATCCTCTCGATAGAGAAAGCCTGGAATCGGACAACCTGATTTTTCTGTATCAGGATCATGAGGGGAATATCTGGACCTGCTTCCAGGCTGCAGCGCCGAACTTCTTCTCAGAAGAGCCGCTGCCTTTTCAGAACTTCACTTACCAACGTGGGAGTTTGGTCAACCCACTGGTCACTTCGATTTATGAAGATAAAGACGGCATACTCTGGATTGGCTCTATGGGTGGACTCAACCGTATCGACCGGCGGACAGGAACAAACCTGGTGCCGGCGGGGTCGGGGGTGGGTAATGAGATCCTTTCGATACTTGAAGACGGAAAAGGGGTTCTTTTTTCTGGAACATTTCACAAAGGCCTGCAGGAAATCAACCGTAAGACGGGCGAATTAAGCCCCTATCCCCGCGGATTGCCGCCGCACTTCACGAGCCCGATCATGCAATTGATTTATGATCACGGGGGAAATTTGTGGGCTGCCATGTATGGCGGCGTAGGACGTCTCGATCCGGCCACCGGACGTTTCGTTATGTACACACCCGAAAATCAGAACACGATCCAGTATCAAAAAATCACAGAGGATAAGGAAGGATTTTTGTGGCTCGGCGCGCAGTCGGGCTTGCACCGCTTCGACCCCCGAACGGGAAAGTTCACAATCTACGAACACAAACCGGATGATCCGGAGTCGCTGAGCGACAATCGCGTGAACTCAGTGCATTTTGATCGACAGGGTACTTTGTGGGTGGGTACACAAGATGGCCTTTCGAAGTTCAACCGTCAAACGGAGACCTTCACAAATTATTATGAAAAGGACGGTCTGGCTGGAGATGTCGTGAGCTGCATTGAGGAAGATAAGACGGGTGTGCTTTGGATGGGCACGAATGAGGGCCTCTCAGCATTCGATCCGCATTCGCAGCTATTCCGTAATTTTTCCGAGGCGGATGGACTTGCCGGGCAAGATTTGACGGGCTGGGGAGTGTGCAATCAGAGTCCCTCCGGAGAGATGTTTTTCGGCGGCTTCAGCGGGGCCACGGCTTTCTATCCCGATAAGATCGTGAACAGTTCGTTTGTGCCAAGAACCGTTCTGACCGATTTCAGGCTGTCAGGAAGCCCGGTCCGCATCGGTCCCGGGTCGGTGCTGAAGCAATCGATTACGTGGGCTGACGCAATCACTCTCTCGCATCAACAAAATATCTTCTCGATCGAGTTCTCAGCTCTAAGTTTTTTTAACGCGGAGACGAATCGTTATCGTTACAAGCTGGATGGCCTCGACCAGGACTGGCATGAAGTAGGCAGCGACGCACGTGTCGCCAACTACACAACACTTCCGGCTGCAACCTACACTTTTGAGGTACAGGGAGCAACCAGCCGCGGCCCCTGGAGCCAGCCCGGCGCAATGCTCCGCATTCGGATTCTGCCGGCCTGGTATCAGACTCTCTGGTTTCGCAGTATTTGCGTGATCGCATTCCTGCTTTTGCTCTGGGGAATTTACCTTTTGCGCCTCAACGAGCTCCGGAGGCAGTTCAGTGCTGCGCTGGATGCCCGCGTGGATGAACGGACCCGAATCGCACGAGAACTGCACGACACACTCCTACAGAGCTTCCAGGGTTTGTTATTGGTCTTTCAGGGAGTATCGAATTTACTGCCAACGCGGCCGGAGGAAGCCAAACAACGACTGGAACACGCGCTTGACCAGGCCTCCGATGCTATTACCGAGGGCAGAGATGCAGTGCATGAACTCCGCTCCGGCGGACTGAACACGGCTGATCTGGGAGAGGCGATCAGCAAATTCGGCAAGGACCTTCTGAGCAGCATTACTACTGAAACGGGTCCCGAGCTTCGGGTTCAGGTTGAGGGAACACCGCGGCCCCTCAGCCCAATCATTCGTGACGAGGTATATCGGATTGGGGTGGAGTCCTTGCGCAATGCGGTCCGTCATGCAAATGCTCGACGAATCGAGGTAGACCTCCGATACGGTGAAGACGGCTTGCGACTGCGAGTTCGGGATAACGGAAAAGGCATGGACCCAGCCGTTCTCCGCCAGGAACACATCCCGGGACATTGGGGCTTGCGTGGTATACGGGAACGGGCCAAGCTCATCGGAGGTACCTTCGAGGTCTGGAGCCAGCTCGGTAGCGGCACTGAAGCCGAGTTGACCATTCCGGCGGCGAGCGCTTACGCAAAACCGCGGGCTACACGTGGTTTTACCCTGTCCCAGCTTTGGCGGAGATAAAGTGATGAATACCATTCCTAGCCCGATCGGAATTCTGGCGGTCGACGATCATGCGATTTTCCTGCAGGGGATCATCAGTCTCTTGACCGACCAGCCAGATATGAAATTGGTGGCACAAGCCTCGAGTGGGCTCGAAGCAATCCAGCAATTCCGGCTGCATCGCCCTGACATAACTCTTATGGATTTACAAATGCCGGAAATGAATGGGCTGGATGCGATCATCGCGATTCGCGGTGAGTTCCCGGATGCAAAGATCATCGTACTCACGACCTATGGCGGTGATGTGCAGGTGTTGCGTGCCTTGAAGGCAGGAGCACGAGGCTATCTTCTGAAGAACACGTTACACAAGAATCTTCTGGATACGATTCGGGCGGTACATTCCGGCAAGAAGAGCCTGTCGCCTGAGGCCACCTTCGAACTTGCCGAACATGCGACCGACGATGCCTTGACCCCTGGTGAAGTGGAGGTCCTTCGGCTGATTGCCGCGGGAAATGCCAACAAAAGGATCGCCGATCTGCTGTCAGTCACCGAAGAAACGGTCAAGGGCCGCGTCAAAAATATCCTCTCCAAACTGAATGCCAACGATCGGACCCATGCAGCCACGATAGGCGTAAAGCGTGGAATTATCGATCTCTAGAGACTCTAAATAGTCCGGGATTATCTCCTTTAGGGGGTTTCACCGGGCATTGGCGATTGGGTACCGTTCGTCAGAGGGTACTGATGCGTCGCCTTTTCTCAAGTTTTGCCCGGGGCTGGCCCGGGATTGGACTGCTGTTGCTGCGGATTGTCTGCGGTGGTTTTCTGATCATGGATGGAGTTGAGAAGTACCAGGCCGGCCAGGCGACTGGATCGCTGATGGCCGGCCTGTTCGCGATTGTAGACGGTGCGCTCCTGGTTGCCGGGCTTTGGACTCCGATTGCAGGACCTCTTGTCCTGGTGCTCTCCACGTGGGTGATCCTGGTTCAACACCAAGATCCTCGCCTTGGAATTTTATTGGCTGCGATAGGGGCAGCGCTGGGACTTGTCGGGCCTGGAGCACTGTCTCTTGACGCCCGGTTTTTTGGCTGGAAGAGAATCGACCTCGAAGAGTAAGGATTATCGGTGGCCGCCCGGCATACCAGGGGGTGATTTTGTTCAGCCCGATGAGGGAGGTTTATTCCACCCCCAAAGCGGAGTACCCGGCATATACGATGCAGTTCAGATAATCCTCGATCTGGGGTTCGTACAAATTAGCAACTGAGCCACAATCTCATCGTCGCTGAAAGAATACTCGGTGACGATTCGAACTACGGTCCGAGTCCGCTCGGCCAACGGAGGTTGTAGCCTATGTCACTCGCTTCCACTCCCATCGTCTTTGTGGTCGATTCCGACGCTTCCGTCCGGGAATCGCTGGAACTGCTGGTCCGCGCTGCCGGTTGGCGGGCGGAGACCTTTGCGACTGCGCAGGAATTCCTCGCTCGTCCGCGATCTTTTGTTCCTTCCTGCCTGATCCTGGACGTAACTCTTCCGGACCTTAATGGTCTCGAACTCCAGGAGCGCATTGCTTCTGAACGCACGGATATGCCGATCATTTTTCTCACTTCGATTGCCGACATAGCGATGACGGTGAGAGCTATGAAGCGTGGAGCTCTGGAATTCCTGACCAAGCCGTTCGACGCCGAAGCTCTGTTGGTTGGGATACAGCAAGCAATCAAACGCAGCGAGACGGCACTAGGCCGCGAGAACCAATTGCACGCGTTGCGAACCGTCTCTATGGGTCGCTTACTCAACGGGAACGCGAAGTGATGACATTGGTGGTATCCGGCCTGCCGAACAAGCAGGTGGGTGGAGAGCTGGGCATCAGTGAAATCACAGTGAAAGCGCATCGCGGCAGTGTCATGCGGAAGATGAAGGCGAACTCCTTTGCAAATCTGGTAAACATGGCAGCGCGCCTTCGCGTCACGCGCCCGGCAGCGCCAAGCTACGCCTGGAGTTGACGATGCCTGAGGTCGTCACCGATACCATCGTCTAATGGAATCTGCCTGATTTCTCTGGCTTAATTGTTACTCAGGCGTCTTGATGAGTTAGATGCGGATTGCGGACATCTACTCCTCTAAAACATCCACTGAGTTTCCGTCGAGGCGTTCATGATGATTGAATCATCAGATTTTCGCATTAAGACGCGGCTTCACACCTGGGCTCTAGCGATGCTGCTTGGTGCCCCGTGGTATGGAGGACTCACCGCGTCTGCGCAGTACAGCGCACCCGCTACACCTGCGCCGTATAACCCGATCGCTCTGGCCGAAGTAACAGGGGGAGCGCGAACAGCTGTTCAAGCAGGACAGAATAACTATCAAACCCTTTCACAGAATCCATACCTGGGAGGAGTTCCCGGTGAAAAACTCAGCGCAGGGGCAGTAGCACTTTCCCTCGAAGACGCCGTCGGCCTCGGGCTCAAACAAAATCTCGGTGGAGCCCTCGCCACGGATAGTATTACCGACGCGCGGGGGCAGCGCTGGCAAGCGCTGAGCGAACTGCTTCCCAATGTTGTCACCGATACGGGTTTCGGAGTTCATCAAGTCAATGTGAAGGCGGCCTTCGGTCTGACCATCCGTGGAGAGCCTCCGATCATTGGCCCATTTGGCTATTTCGACTCGCGGGCTTATCTCACGCAGTCCGCTTTTGATTGGGCATCCATCGAGCGGGCGCGGTCTTCAACGGCGCAGGTGAAGTCGGCGGAGTTCAGCTCCAAGGATGCTCGCGAGATTATCGTGCTGGTGATTGTCGCCAACTATTTGCTGGTCATCGCAGACCAATCGGAAGTTGAGTCAGCCACATCGCAACGGGACACCGCCAAGACACTGTTTCAACAAACGTCCGACCAGAAGACCGCTGGCCTTGCATCCGCCGTGGATGTTCTGCGGTCACAGGTGCAACTGCAATCACGCGAACAGAAACTGATTGTCGCGCGGAATAATTTAGCAAAGCAGAAGTTGGTCTTGGCGCGAGCAATCGGTCTCGCTCCGGGGCAAACGTTCGAGACAACCACCAAGATCCCTTACCGGGAGCTGACGCCGTCGAGTCTCGATGAGGCAATCCAAAGCGCCTACAGGGCTCGCCCCGATTTTCAGAGTCAGATGAATCAGGTCCGGTCCGCTGAGCTCGCGAGAAGGGCGGCTACTGCGGAGCGTTATCCATCGCTAGGCGTAGAGACCGACTATGGTCTCTCGGGAGTCAACCCAGGCTCGTCGCACGGCACCGTTGATGCGGCTGCCACGCTCCGCATTCCTATTTTTCAGGGTGGACGAGTACACGGGGATAATCTCCGGGCCGACGCGTCGCTAACCAGGGAAAGACAACGGCTCGAGGACCTGCGATCCAAGATCGATCAGGAGGTTCGCGACGCTTATCTGGATCTGGACGCGGCTGCGCAAGAAGTTTCTGTCGAGAAGAGCGCGGTAGCGCTCGCCACCCAGACCCTGGAACAATCTCGCGATCGATTCGTATCGGGGGTTACCGACAACGTTGAGGTCGTTCAAGCACAAGATGCGCTGGCAATCGCTACTGATAGCTACATTGCCAGCCTCTACAGCCACAACCTGGCAAAAATATCTCTGGCAAGAGCAATCGGCGTGGCGGAATCAGGCTTTGCTGAATATGTGGAGGGAAAATGAGTATGGCTGAGCAAAATCAAGCAACGAATTCACCGCAAGGGCCAAACCCGCCCGCGGACAACGCCGGCGCTGCTGACCCGGCAATTTCAGCTGATCCCCCAGTTTCAGCTTATCCCCCGATTTCTGCTTATCCAAAGCGGCGCTCCTACAAGCGTTGGATCATTCTTGCCTCGTTGGTTGTTCTGGCGGTTGCCGGTGTTTTCCTCTGGCACTACCTTTCCGGCTTCGAATCGACCGACGATGCGCAGGTGGACGTGCATCTTTATCCCGTCAGCGCTCGCATTTCCGGATATATCCAGAAGGTCAATGTCGAGGACAACCAATGGGTCGAAGCAGGTTCCACACTGGTTGAAATCGATCCCAAAGACTATGAAGTCGCATTGGCAAAAGCTCAGGCAACGCTCGATACTTCAGAGGCGACCGCGAAAAGTTCGAATATCGATGTGCCCATATCTTCCGTCGATACTTCTAGCCAATTGAAATACACGTCCTCGGATATCAAGAATGCGGAAGCAGCGATCCAAGCAGCAGAAAAGCAGGCCGCGGCGGCCCACGCCCGCGTTTTGGAAGCGCAGGCGCAAGATGTAAAGACCCAGGACGACGTAACACGGTATCGCCTGCTGCTCGCGAAGGAGGAGGTACCGAAGCAAGTCTACGACCATGCTTACGCCGCAGCAGCGACCGATGTCGCCGCCGTGGCCGCGGCAGAAGCAGACGAGGCCGCAGCGCAACAAGCCGTTCAGGAAGCGCACAGCCGCCTCACGGAGGCTGAAGCCCACTACGAAGATGCTCAAGCCGGGCCGCAACGCGTTGCCTCAACGCGCGCCAAGGCCCTTTCGGCCATGGCGGATGCACACCAGAAAAAAGCTGCTGTAGAACAAGCGCAGTTGAATCTGGGATACACCAAGATATTTGCTCCTGTAACCGGAGAGGTCACGAAAAAGGTTGTCGTCGGATTGAACGTCGAGCCCGGGGAGCAGATGCTCACGGTGGTTCCTCTGGATCAGGTGTGGATCACTGCGAACTTCAAAGAGACCCAACTGAAACACATGCGCGTGGGCCAGAAAGCAAACATCAAGCTCGACTCGAACGGCCGCACGTACCACGGTCATGTGGATAGCATTGCGGGAGCAACGGGGCCCATCTTCAGCTTGCTGCCGCCGGAAAACGCAACCGGCAACTACGTGAAAATTGTTCAGCGGGTACCGGTAAAGATTGTTGTAGAGCCGGGCGAAAATCAGGACCACCAGCTTCGGCCGGGGATGAATGTCGAAGCGAAAGTATACCTTCGATGAGCGCCGCAACACTGGCTCTTCCGTCGGAGCAGGCCGCGTGGCGCCCTAAGGTAAATCCCTGGGCGATTGCCGCCACCGTGTCGATGGCGGCGTTTATCGAAGTCCTGGACACGAGCGTTGCCAACGTTGCCTTGCCTTACATCGCCGGAGGCCTGGGGGCCAGCTACGACGACAGCACCTGGGTACTTACCTCGTACCTGGCTGCGAACGCGATCATCTTACCCATCAGCGGATGGCTCGCGGAGTTGATCGGCCGCAAACGGTATTTCATGATGTCGCTTGCCATTTTCACGGTGAGTTCCCTGCTTTGCGGGTTAGCGCCCAGTCTGCCGCTATTGCTGTTGTTTCGAGCTCTGCAAGGTATCGGTGGCGGCGGACTGCAGCCAATGGCACAAGCCATTCTCAATGATACGTTTCCTCCGGAGCAGCGCGGCTCGGCGTTTGCTGTCTACGGCATTACTGCAGTTCTCGCCCCTACCGTCGGGCCGATGCTGGGAGGCTGGATTACCGACAACTATTCCTGGCGCTGGATATTTTTCATCACGCTGCCCGTGGTCCTTCTGGCTCTTTATTTGACGCACACTCTGGTTGAAGATCCGCCGTTCCTCCGTCGCTTAAAGAGCGGGGGGATCCGGGTGGACTATATCGGAATCTCTATGTTGACGCTGGGAGTGGGTTCGCTGCAGGTGGTTCTGGACAAGGGGCAGGAAGATGATTGGTTCGGCTCGCATTTCATCACCACCCTGGCGATCACCGCAACCGTTTGCCTAATCTCGCTGGTCATCTGGGAATGGTTCCGCAAAGAGCCGATCATCGATGTCCGCATGTTCAAGAGCTTCAACTTCGCGGCAGCGAACTTAATGATGTTCATGATGGGCTTCATGCTCTTCAGCACCTTGGTCCTGATTCCGGAATTTCTGCAGACGCTCATGGGTTACACAGCAGAGCTTGCGGGTCTGGTCCTATCCGGTGGCGGAGTTGTCTTGCTGGTGATGATGCCCATCGTGGGGCGGCTTACTTCAAAGATCCAAGCGAGATGGCTGATCGCGACGGGATGGCTATGCCTTGCTATTGGGCTGTTCTACTGCGCGCACCAGATTGATTTGTTCGTCAGCTTTCGCTTTGCGATGTGGCTACGTGTCGCCCAGGTGATAGGAATCGGATTTCTATTTGTCCCCATCACGGCGGCGGGTTACATCGGAGTTCCTCCAGAGAAAGGCAATAGCGTCTCCGGCATGATCAATTTCATGCGCAATATCGGCGGCAGCATCGGAACTTCCGTCGTGACCACGATGATTGCCCGGCGGGCTCAATATCACCAGCAAATCCTCGTCGGTCACATCACTCCCGATTCCCCTGCATATCGTTCGGCACTCCATGCACTGAGCTCAAAGATCGCGCACTCCGGGCTTCGGGCCTCGGACGCCAACGACCAGGCTATTGCGAGGTTCTACGAATTGGTGCACCGCCAAGGCGGCGCACTGTCCTATATGGACATCTTTTGGGTCCTGGGGGCGCTCTGCTCCGTTATGTTCATTCTTGCGTTTTTCTTGAAGAAAAATGATCCAGGAGCGGGCGGAGATGTCGCGGTGGGCTGAGGAGAAACGCAATGGTGAACACCATAACAATTGAGCGCGAGTTCGGCTGCGGAGCATCCGAAATTGCCAGTTCGGTCGCCGGCCGTCTGGGATGGAATCTGTGGGACCAACGGTTGACCCAGGAAATTGCGCGACTGACGGAGAGTACGCCAGAGGCGGTCGAGAAGAGAGAATGGCGAGCCGATCCCGTGGTTTATAGGCTTTTCCAGGACTTTCTTCGAGGCGGGTTTGAGGGAGGCTTGCCACCCACCAGCCGGCTGCATTTGCTCGATGCCCGCCGGATCGCTGCTGTTTCAGAGATTGCCGTCAAGACAGCACTTTCCAGCGGTCCGTCGGTGATTGTCGGACGAGGCTCGCAGTTTTTCCTGCGCAATCGCAAGGATGTCTTTCATGTATTTCTCTACGCATCTCGCGATCATAAGATCGGCAGACTGATCTCCCGGGGCGAAACTCAGGACAAGGCAATCGAACTAGTCGACACAACAGACAAAGCCCGCGCTGCGTTCGTGCGGCAGTATCTCGGGCTGAAATGGCCGGAACCACCTCTCTATCACGCGATGTTCAATACGGAGATGGGGGACGCTTGTACGGCAACCATGCTCGTTGGGTGCGTCCAACAGTTTGGGCGTGACGCTGAGTCCAACAGTTCGGGCGTGACGCTCAGTAGTCTCAATGGCCCTTTCCGCGTTATGCGCCATTTGGCGGTATAATAAACGACATAATGGTAAATGAGCTTCGAGCAGTCCTGGAGCAGTTGGGCGGTGAGGCTGGAGTTGGGCGAGCGGTGCGAACCTCAGAAGACCTCAGTGCAGCGATCCGGGAAGGATTTCCCCACGAAGCGGTCAACGCCCTTACCTCCACTGGGTTCTCACTGCAGGAGATCGCGAGCAGTCTTGATCTCTCGCTTCGCAGCCTGCAACGCAGGAAGACCCAGGGCCGTCTCGCGCGCTACGAATCCGATCGGCTCTATCGCCTGGCCCGGCTGGTTTCGCTTGCGGCAAACTTTCTCGGCGACCATAAGACTGCCGTTGCATGGCTCAAAAGCCCGAATCATGCCCTGGGCGGTGTTGCTCCGCTTGCGATCATAGATACCGAGCTTGGAGCGCGTCAGGTCGAGAATGTCCTAGGCCGGATTGGGTACGGCGGTCTAAGTTGACGACGGTCTACCGCCTGCTGAGAAAGCCTTTTGCCGCGGCACCATTCGATGGAGAGGGGAGCTATCGTTACGGCGGCCGTTGGTCCGCGCCCGGAACACGTATCGCATATACCGCCGAGCATCTCTCTCTTGCCATGATCGAGTATCTGGTACATCTCGATCCTAACCACCCTCCTAAAGATCTGGTGCTCGCCCGGGCACGGGTTCCAGAGAATTTACCTAAGCTCCAACTCCGCGCGGACGAATTACCGAGCGGATGGCAGGACTATCCAGCTCCAGAGTCGTTAGCTCTTATCGGGGACAAGTTCGTTCGCAATAGAGAGGCTGCAGTCTTAATCCTGCCGTCAGCCGTGGCTCCGACCGAGAACAACTGGCTTCTGAACCCCCAACATCCTCACTTCCAGAAGATCGAACTGGAGCACACGGAGCCGTTCCACTACGATCCAAGGCTGCTTAAGCGGAAAGGCGGCAGGTAACCAGGGATAGAGCCCCCGTATCTCCTCCATGGCTGGTTGCCAGTTTCCGCACTCTCCGCATTCTCCTCCCATGAAATCCGCGTAATTTGGAAAGTCATTTCATGTCCCTTGAAAGCCAATTGAAGGAGCCCTTTTCCTTCCCCAGTCAGGGTAATATTCCAAGGCACAATGGTCTCGTCAATTTCCTCAGTACTCAGTACGAGCATGCCTTGTGAAATGCTTGCCTGGACAATAGGAGCCGCACCCGGAATAGCTTCAAACTCAACGAGCTTTCCACTGCTGCCCATGCTTGCATGTGCATTAGTAAGGGTGCCAGTCAGTCGCCCGTTATAGTTCATTAGTTCAAGCGTACCCACTCGCTTGTCCTGGGCCATCATCTTCCAGATCCCCGCGTAGGAACTCTGGTTCGTGGTTGCTCGTGCCAGCGATGGTTCTGTGCAGAAGAGTAATGACAACATACAGGCTGCTCCAAGCACAACCACTACGAACGCCACCTTTTGGGGGAAACAGGGGGACAGTCCGCCCGTTCAACAACGCTCATGAAGGGCGCGCAATTTACCGATAACCCCGTTTTTGTGGAGCTACTTCGGTCAAGGCGTAGTGGCAATGGATACGATCTCGATGCCATGTCCGAAATTTCTTTCGATGCAGGCAGAAACCGCATCTGAAAACTCATCGAGGAGAGCTTTAACATCCCCATCCCAATCGTTCTCTGCATAGAGAAGCAATCGGGTTCGGTCCCACTCGCAACGCACGTTCTGATGCTATTGTCTATGAGAGAATTCCTCGCTGACGTCGATTGCTGCAGTTGGACCGAGTTCAGGCGGGATACCCTCACAGGCGAGAACTATTCGGTACATCGCGCTCCTCTTCTTATCAGCTTCGGATCGAACCAGACGTCCAGGTACTCGCCCGCAAGCAGAAAACGATAGCCCGGGGGCAAGCCCAGGAGCTTAGCAGCGAGTGGGAAATATTCGTAGAGATGCTTAGTATGTGTGGGCTGGTAGAAGTCCTCAGCTTCAGAACTCTCTTCTCCGCACCATAGATACCAACCAGTTGTTCCCGGAGTAGTCGGATGCCTCAGCCCATTAAGGGGTTCCTGCCCTTTGGTCTTCAAGGCAAATCCGGAGATCCAATCGGACGGGGAGGCTCTGAAATCAACTTTCATTTCGGCGCAGAGTGCCCTCTGCACCGTCTCGCGTTCGATATCATCATCGTCCACAACAAAATTGTAGATCAGCGGTCATGTTCTCGCGTTTGGTACACGCCCGAAAAGTCGGGTTTTCGGTATGTTCCCCAATCCGGCGGGTCGGCAGGCAAGTTACCGCAATCCCCGCTTCTCAGCCGTAAGCGCTTCTCATTCATTCGTATGAGGCAGAGAGAACTCACCTCCCTTGCGGATGCAGAGGAAAGCCGACCGGTTGTGAAGGGTGTCTGTGCGCCGGCATGAACAGCCACGCGGCTGGGCGATTTCCAAGCTTTAGGCCCAGAGTTACTGCAGCTTGGCGTATTCCACTTTGGCTTGCTTTAGGATCGGGATGTCAGGGTCGGCATCTTTCCAGAGGGTGAGGAAGTCTTGATAGGCAGCCTTTGCCTTGACCTTATCTCCAGAAAGAGCATAGGCTCTGCCAAGTTCCAGATGCGCGCGTGCGCCTACGGGATCGGCGAACACGACGCCAGGATAGTCCAGGACCCTCTGGAATTCCGCGGCGGCTTCGGGGTATCGATGCGCTAACACATAGGCCTGGCCACGTACGTAGACCGGATAGAGAATTCCGAAGAAACCAGACGCACTGCCCACGCTCAACTCATAAGGAGCGGCGGTTTGCAATAGTTCGATGGCGCCGGAAGAATCGCGATGGCTCAGGGCATCAAGCGCGCGAAGAGTTGGCAGATAATTGAATCGGACGTATGTATCCTCCGATGCCTTTTCCAGATCTTTCGCCAGCGCCTGCGACCGGGAGCCTATCCCCAACGAGAGCGAACGCCAATGCTGCGCCGTACTCAACGTCCCGGCCCTTGGAGAAATCAAGTGCCGCTGTGGCATGCTGCCTTGCCTCGATCGGATCTCCGAAAAATGCCTCCCGCACGGCTGCTCCGGCTTCCCACATAGCCGCCCGTTCTCGCTTATGGATCGCCTCTCGGGCTGAGTCCACAGCCTGACGCGATTTCCGCCTGGCCTCTTGCAAACGACCGGAATAGGCCAAGGCAGAAGCCTCCTCGTGGAAAATCCAGTCTCCCACATCGGGATTCTCCTCGTCTCGAGCCGCTTCCCGCTGCATTGCGGTCCGATCGCCCTTCAAGAAATCGATGTAATATCGCATCACCAAAAACTCGGGGAATGCGACGTTGTGTTGGGAGGCTTGAAGAAGTGTGTGCTCGGCCTCCGGCAGGCGGTTCAGTTGAACATAGGCCCAGGCAAGATTGTTATACGCCGGCGGGAAAGTCCGGATCGAGAGCGACCGCCCTCTTGCCTTCTTCGAGCGACTGTTCATACCTCCCAAGTTCCTGGTCAATCCACGACAGAATACCCGCGCGGCCTGACATCGCGTGGATACGTTTCAGCCCACAACTCAGCGGTTTGTTCGGCCTTTTCAAGGTTTCCCGTTACATCCAGATCATGAGGGACCATGATGAAGAACCGCTCGGGGTCGCTGACACGATTCCGCAATTCATAGGCTCGGTTAGCGCTCTCCGCCGCGAGAACAGGCTCCCAAAGCTCGGCATACACGCGTCCCAGGAACGCGTGCGCCATCGCAAATTGGGGGTCGATCTCGATTGCGCGCTTCAGAGGCGCCACGGTGGCGGCAGGCCCGGTTGAAAACCAAACCCGCTCAGCGGTGCTATAGGCCTTTAAGGCTTCGAGGGACGGTGTGCTCGCCTCGGCGAGCGGGATAGAGTGCTTTTTGACTGCGGCCAGTGATTCGCCAACTCGCCGTCTAAATCTGCTGGCAACCTGATTGAGAGCATTCAGGACGTCTTCTTTCTTTGCGGCTTGCGCCTGCTCCTCATCCAGAGTGTCCCCGGTGCGGCAGTTCTTTGCCCGTAACCCCAACACGTACTGGCTTCCTAGCCTTGCAATCGAACCTTCCAGGACGGCAGCGCTTCCAATACGCTCGCAGATTTCCCGAGCGAGTTCGGGAGTAAGCGGGGCATCCGGCGGTCGCGCCATCAGCCCCAGGGTGTGCTGAATGCGCTGTTCGGAGACGAGGCTTAGAAAGGGCGATTGCTCTAGCTGCACGGCCATGCCTTGCCGCAGGGTCCCATCAAAGACGGGCTCCCCGGTGGAATTAGCAAAGTCGGCAAGCACCAACGTGTCCGTCTCGGTGAGAACTGTAGGGCGGTGCCAGAAAAACCGGAATGCGCCAGCAGCGACGCCGACCAGCAGGATCCCGGCCAGCGCAATCCATCCCCAGGGTCTCGTTTCCTCGACCTGAACCTGCACCTTGGAGTGATCCGCCGCAATGATGGTAAGTTCATCTTCCGCTACTAGGTGGACGCTCTCGGCAAGCCGGTAACCTCTGCCGGGCACCGTAACTACATAGCGGTGATCCTGCGGTCGCTCGCCCAGTGCTTTCCGCAGCATGAAGATGTTGCGGCTGAGGTTGGCCTCTTCCACAAAAGTGTCCGGCCACACCGCTTTCATTAAATCTTCTTTGGTGACTACCTCGTTGCTGTGCCGGACCAGGACCAGCAGGACCTGAAACGTCTTCGGCGCCAGCTGGATTGGTTCGCCGGCGCGCAGCAGAATCTCCTTCTCGGGATTGACGCGAAAAGGGCCGAACTCATACAGCTCTTTACTCTTCTGGTTTGCACTCGCCGGCATTTGGGCAGCCTATCTCTCACCCAGTTAGCCCAAGTTCGAGCAAATGCTAGCACGATTCGGAAATTCAATGCTGCCATTTACCATTCCATGTGTCGCAGGAAGTGTTTTGGCTTCTGCTATTTACACCGTCAGGAGAAATAATCAGAAATCTTCAAGTGCTTCGCAAAGACTTTTCCGGCACCCGGCAGGCAAGTTTGCATCGTCAGCCGTTTTCGGAAGGCGGAACCCTCAGTGGCCAAGCGGACGAGGATCACCATCGAGACCGATTCTTTGTTGATCCTGCGCAGCCGCCGTTCTCGCCGCGCGTGGTGTCCACGATGCGCGACCGAAGCGGACATGATCGCGCTGGACGAGGTTGGAGTGATCTCAAACCTGGAACGGCCGGCGCTCGAGGAATGGCTCAATTCGGAGGAGCTACATCGCTCGCGGGCAACCGATGGCTCGACGCTGGTTTGCCTGAATTCACTTCTGGCTCGCGTGCAGAAAACATAAGCCGGCTCACTGCGGCGTGCCGTGGTGGCCAAAGGAAAGGGAGACAATATGAAATCCAGATTGCACTTCAAGGTTTCATCCTCAGGCTTGCTGGCTCTGCTGGTGTTGCCAGTCGGGCTGTCCGCGCAAGCCCCCAAGCCTGCACACTATACCGTCACCGACCTCGGCACGCTGGGGGGTAGCGGGACGAATAGCACAGCGAATGAAATTAATAATGCGGGCTGGGTGGCCGGCTCTTCGAACCTAACTGCCGGCGGCCCCCAACACGCCTTCCTCTGGTATGGCGGCGGCGGTCTGCACGACCTCGGCACGTTGAACGGATCAGCCTGCCCAGCTTGCAACAGCGCGGCAGATGGGCCCAATTTGAGTGGCGAGGCAGCGGTTAGTTCTGAGACTTCCACTTACTTTGGTTCTACGGGAGAGGACTTTTGCGGTTTCGGCACACACCATCAATGCCTCGGGGCCATCTGGAAAAATGGGGCCTTGAAGGCGCTTCCGACTCTGAAGTGCGGCAGCAACTCGAACGGCTGCAAGAATGCCAACGCCTTTGATCTCAACAATCGAGGCGAGGTAATCGGCTTTGCGGAGAATGGCATTCTCGATCCAACCTGCGCCCCCGGCACGCTCTATCAGCTTTACCGTTTTGAAGCGGTTATCTGGGGGCCGAATGGTGAGATCCGGCAACTCCAACCGTACGGTAGCGACACCGTCGCATTCGGTTTCGGGATCAACGACAACGGCCAAGCGGTCGGCTCGTCGGGTTTGTGCTCGAACACCTCGCTGCCGCCTGTGAATCCAGCCGGGGAGCATGCTGTGCTTTGGGAAAGCGACGGCACGCCTACGGACCTCGGCAACCTGGGAGGGACGTATAACGTTGCTTCCAGCATCAACAATCGAGGTGTAGTGGTCGGGGGGGCCATGTCACCGATAGATGGCACCGTCCACGCCTTTCGCTGGTCCAGGGAGACAGGCATGCAGGACTTCGGCGCGTTTCCTGGAGCAGTTATAACCGTGACGCCCTGCTGCGGAACGATTAACGATCGAGGCGAGATGGTTGGCCTTGCAATTAATGGGACCACCTTTAACTCAACCGCCCTCGTTTGGCAGGGCAAAATGCCGGTGGACCTCAACACCCTCATCCCGAACGGCTCGGGGTGGTATCTGCAGGGCGCTCTTTCGATCAATGACGCTGGAGAAATCGTGGGCTATGGCTTGATAGACGGAAAACTTCACGCTTTCCGGGCAACCCCGTGTGACCGCTGACAAGGAGCGCCGCATGCGATTTGATCCGCTAATGAGAGAGCTGGGAGGTCTCCTGCTCTCTCTTCTTCTGTCTTTCCGCATCGCTGGCGGAGCGCTTGTTCCCGTGCCTGGTGGTCCCCGCCGGCGGATTAGCGGAACTGTCGATTGTCTTCTGGCTCCTGGTGTTTGGCGTCAACGCTCAACGATGGAAAGAGCAGGCCCTCGGAGCGAGAGTATATCCGCCGTAGGACTCGTAGTCTGAAGCCCGAGCCCTCGCGCATTGAGCAGACCCTTTCGGTGGTTAGAATTTGCTAACCATCAAAGAGGCGTTCCCATGAAGCGCAGTTTAAACGTGCTGGTCGCAACCGCCCTCATCCTCGTGCAACCTCTAGTCGCCGAGTCCGCCCTTCATGCCCAGAATAAGACAGAGGAAGCGACGGTTCGCAATGTCCCGCAAGCATTCGCGGCGGCTTGGGCCAAACACGATGGGCATCAACTGGCGAAGATCATGTCCGAAGATGTGGACTTCGTCAACGTCGGCGGCGATTGGTTGAACGGGAGGGCAGATTTCGAGCTATATCACAGTCGGTTGCTCTCTGGCCGTTTCAGAGAGTCGATGATCACGCCTCTTGAGATCGCCGTTCGCTTTCTGCGGCCCAATCTGGCGATGCTTCATTGGAGCTGGAGATCCAAGGCGATTGGAATGAAGACCTGACGCCCCGTAAGCCGCGGTTCGGCCTGTTCACGATGATTGTTGAAAAGCAAAGTGGAGAGTGGCTGGTCGTGGTGGCGCAGAACACCAACTGGATTGCCGGTCCGAACCCGGAGTTGAATGGGATTAAGCCTCCAATCGTTTTTCCGACAGTCAAGGGGCAGCCCTAAAAGGCGAGAACCGCCTCGGTCGAGACTCGGTATACTGTGCCCTACACGCGGGGAACTCTCCAGTTCATCATCCATGAAGTGCCTGCGAAGTCGCATTTTCAGTAAATTCCGCGTTTTCAGTAAATTCCCCCCTGCCCGGAGGGGTCTAATGGGGCATGTTGCTGAAAAAACCCCGTTTCACGGGAATTCGGTGTGAGCGCCGAACGGTCACCTGTCCGACGAGAACGGACTAGCCGGCGAGCACGAGGGCAATTCCCCAGCCGTCTTCTTAATTGTTATTTTATTGGCGTCCCTACCTATGTCTCGGCAGTGATGGTTTTGGCGGCATCCGCGGCGCTCGCCAGTTATCTGCCGACTCGCCGTGCGGCGGCGGTGAATTCTGTGGAAGCTCAGCGAGCTGAGTGAATGGTTTATGCCGGTCTTCTCAGTGTGATTGCAGAAGGTTTTGAATATCGCGGTGAATGCGGGTTAGGGGCGTGCCCTGATATCGGGCTTGGATCTTCCCATCACGGTCGATGAGGAAAGTAACGGGTAACCCCAGGACGCCGCCGTAGTCGGCCCCAAGATACTCGTCTCCCATCAGCACCGGATAGTTAAGCTTCAGCCTGGATACGGTTGCGATTACCTCCGAGGCCGCGTCGTCCATCGATATGCCGATCACCTGAAAATTCCGGGAGCTATACTGCTTCTGCCATTCCACGAATGTGGGCATCTCCGTAAGACATGGTTCGCACCACGTCGCCCAGAAGTTGAGGAGGACGATTTTGCCACGGTATGAGCTGAGTACAATTTTCCGATGGGCGAGGTCGACCCGCGAAAAATTCGGAGCTGAGTGACCGACACCCACGCCGTTCGTTGCTGTTTTCGCCACAAGAGGCAGGTGTCCGATCGGCGCGATTAAGAGCAACAGCAGTAGTGACAGGAATAGGCGTGATCCCACCGTCCTCGATCGAGCCGTCCTTTCCATAGTTTCTCTATCTGCCTTTGGCAACCGGATAACCCTTGTCGACCCAGTCAGTCCCGAAATCCTGAGCGAGATAAAGAGCCTTTACGTTGGTAAACCCGAGCGACCGCAACTGCTCGAAAGCGGGTTTAATATTCGGGCAACGACTCCAGGGGCAGCACCCGCAATAGATGACGATAAGGGTGTCCTTGTCGAGGCCGGTGACACGCGCGCGCATTGCTTCGATCCCCGCACTCGTGCCTGTGGGCCCAGCGTACTCTGACCCTGGGATATGCGCTTCAGCGTAGAGAACATGCGAGCCGGTCTGCAGCACCAATGGCTTTGCCGAAGTGTTCAGCATCTGCACCAGCTCTGCCGGCTGTAGCATGGCCTGTGGTGGAATGGCGGCGCCGGTTTGAGCCTGGGGCCTGGCGGTGGCCTGTTGCGCCTGGACACTCATTCCGTAAAGGGCGCAGATCACCAGCAAGCTTGCGGCGAAGCGGATTCGGAGATTGCGGATGTTCAAGGGGCGATCCCTCCCTGCGCAGATTTGAGACTGAATTGACAATAAAGGTGTCAGCACGCCTGCGTCGAGATTATGCTCCGGATTTCCCTAAGAAGAGCCTTTGTCGGAAAAAAATGTTCATCCAGTCCCGTTATCTTCCCGTTCTGCTTTAGCTTGAACGCGACCCGATAGAGCTATTGATCATGATCAAGCTTACTTTTAGCCCTTGCAACGAAAGCGGTGCAAAGGCGCCGCATTGGTGAGCCGTTTTCATGCTGATTTTCTGAGAGGTGTCCTTGGTGCGACGGTTTGTCCTATTCCGCAAGACAGCGCTCTCCTTGAATCGGGCCAGTGCTTTTTACTTCGGACTGGTCACCATCCTGCTGTGGTTTTGCCTTCCCGTTTCCTCCGGTCAGGGGAATCCCCATCAAGTCACGGTGCCCAGGATTTCAGGGGTATTTGTTAAATCCGTTCCGACAGCGTGGCCAGACGGGACTGACACTTTAGAAATGAGAGGCCAGGAGAAGCCGTCCTGCGGCGAAAGGATCAGTTCCGTCTGGCCATGATTTCTTTATCCGATTCCATTGCAAAACCGTAACCCGGCGATCCAAGCTCTGGACGCCAAGTGGAAAGCCGGGGAGGTTTGACTTGCTGCTGAACAGAGCTGCATTCGACCTTGGCATTCCGCGCCTGTTCGTGGGGTGTTGGTTCAGTGCTCCGGGTTCGATCCCGGCTCCGCAAAGCTACAGGGCGAGGATCGGTGCCATCAACAATTTGGGAGCAGGTGCCGAGATGATGAAGAGCTTTGACGGATCGGGGGAGGAGACAGTCCATACTGGCCCTTACGGTGCGCTGCCGATTCTGATCTTCCCGCATGACCCCGCGAAGGCCGTTCTTGACGGCTATCCGGTTGATGTGGAGAAGGCCGCGAACCAAATGCAAGACGACCTGAAGAAAGCTCTCCACACGCAAGAATCATCGGCAGAAACTTTAGAGTTCAACCAACTTAGTTGGAAGGAACATCTAATCCCTCCTTGAACACAAGTAAAGGCCATACTAACTTTTAAGCATGATAAGAAATCAGGAGCTCACAGACCTCTGCACGTAGCTTCTCTCTCGCAACTTCACAACTCCCCGACAAACGGAGTCACTTATGCCCAAAAATCAAGTCAGCGACCTCATCACCGACCAGGAAATAACCTTTGCCCACCTGGTTCTCTCTGGAACTATGACCGACCGTCAGGCCGCCGAAGCTGCCGGTCTCAACCCCGACACCGCCGCCTACACCAAAGCCAAACCCCGGGTCCGCGCCTGCATGCTCGAGCACCGGGCCGCCATGCACGATCGCCTCGTGCAGCAAGAATCTGAGGAGCAGCGCCGGCTGAACCTGGGCCGCGAGCGAGTCCTGGCCCGCCTCTGGGAAATCGCCGACCTGGACCCCGAAATGACTCGAAACAGCGCTTCCGCCCAGATCAAGGCCCTCTCCATGATCGTCGCCATCGAAGGCCTGATCCCGTCTGGAATCACCAACGACCGCCGCGCCGGCTCTTCGCAGCAGAAGAAATCCGCCTCGCCGTCCGCCGTTCCGCAAATCGATACTGCCGCCTGGCTTCGCGAGCAGCAGGGGAAAACCGCCGTCCCCCAGCCCGGCCCTGACCTTGTCCGGGACGAAGACGGGCTTGGCGTTCCCGATCCTCCGCCCGCCGCGGCGGCAGACGCGCCTTCGGACCCTGGCCCTACCCCAGGCCCTGACTCCAGCGAATTCATCCTCGCCCAACCCTTTAGCCCCGCGGAAACGACCCCGGCTGCGCCTCCTGCCCCCGTGTCCGATTCTGCTGCAGACAACCGGGTCCCTTTCTCTATAGAAAAGAAGCCCTGTACCTGGCGCCTGAGACTCTAAAGGAACCGCACGTGCTACTAATGCCCCAAAAGACCAAAAAGGATCGAATTTTATCGAACTTTACAAAAATCGAGGACACACGGAACTTTACTTCTTCAAGCCGCTGAGGTGCCTGGATCGTCCTCCCTTTGTCTGAAGACCCTGCTTCGCTCAATCATCAACCTCAAAGGGTAAAATGCTGTGATGTTGGAGGAACCCTCTGGCACGGATCGCTCTAATGGTGGTATTTCACAATCACTATAGTCAGCATTCTCACCCGTCTCCGATGCGGCATATCTCCTGATGAAGTTCCGTCTGCTTGCGCTCCTCGCCTTTCCCGTTCTTTGGGGCTCTTGCACACATGCACAGGATGCTTCCGAGCCCCCCGTCCTGCGCCGCGGCTCCAATCTTGTCCTGGTGCCGACGTTGGTAAAGACCAGCAGCGGCGAACCGGTTTTCGGTCTCACTGCCGATAATTTCATCGTTACCGATGACGGCATCGAGCAAAACATTGCATTGGAAGAGAACACCGACAGTCAGCCGCTGGCGCTGGTAATCGTCGTGCAGACGGGAGGTGCGGGCGGCCGCCGTCTGGATAGCTACCGCAGGCTTGGTCCGCTGCTCGATTCCCTGGCCGGTGCTGTTCCTCACCGTGTGGCCATCGTTGGATTCGACAGCGAGCCACACATCGAAGCAGATTTCACTCCCGAACTGAACGACGCTGCAGGAGTGATGGCAAACCTGCAGCCAGGTGACGGTGGAGCGGCCATCCTGGATAGCCTTCGCTTCGCCGTCGACCTGCTGCGCAAACAGCCAACCAGCTATCGGCGAGCGATTCTCAGCTTCAGCGAGACGCTCGATCACGGTAGCCAGAGCAAGCTCGAAGATGCGTTGCGGGCCATCGACGATACCAATACGACGATCTACAGCCTCGGCTTCTCCACGACAAAGGCCGATATGCAGCACGACCAGGAGGAATTCAACTCCGACCTCACCCCCGCTCCGACGCACGGCTGTTTTGCTAAGGATCAAAGCAATGGGTCGGACACGCATCCTGTCCAGGTTCCGGATGGCAAGGGCAACAATCGCGCTATGAAGACGTTCCAATGCCTTAGCCTGCTCGCTCCGCCTTTATTCATTGCCGAGTTGGCGACTATGGCTGCATTGGATGGCATTCATCGCAATGTTCCAGAGAGTGTCGCCCGGCTCACAGGCGGCGAATACTTCAAGTTTGAAAACACGCGCAGCCTGGAACGTGGACTGATCACTCTCGCGAACCAGATCCCGAACAGTTACGCTCTCAGCTTCTCGCCACCAGCGGACAGCCCAGGTCTCCATGCGATTGACGTTCGCCTTAAGGATCGTCCAGGCTTGCATGTAGACGCGAGAAAGAGTTACTGGGCAGACAGCTCCAAGGCACCGGACTAGTCCGGCAACTGCCTTCCTTCTTACTGCGGCATTACCGTTTTGAGTGAATCGATATACTCACGCCACAGAGCTGCCAGATAGGTCCAGTCTGCGGGGGTTGGGCTTTCCTGTGTCGATTCTGTGCGAGTGACAAAATACAGGGCAGGGATTCCGATGGAGGGTTGCGCCTGCATATAGTTCCACCATTCTTTCAGGTTGGTGGAGGAGGCATTATCGGTATCGACAAGGGGCCAGCCGGTGATGTTCGCCATGCGGGCGCGAAGGCGCATCATCTCACTGACGTTGCGGCTGGCATACCAGACATCGTTCAGGCGGATCACGTCGGATGATTCGCGGAAGAGCGCGTTGGTGGTTTGCGTTTCTACCATTGCGTCCGGCTTCCACTTGTGTGTTTCACTGTAGAGGATGGACTGGAAGCGGCGGACGAATTCAATGCCCGTGGCCGGCCCAGTCAGCGGCAGACCGGGGGCGGCGGGTGAGTGCACCCAGTCTTCCTTGAAGCCGTCAACCCCGAGATCCTGGACGAGATGGCGAACGCGCGGGCGCAGCCAGGTTTCGTATTCAGGTTTACCTACGTCGGCGATGACGCACTTGCCTTGGTAGCTCACGCAGAGTGAAGGCGGCAAGCCGTCCGTGTCCGCGACGGGAACCCAGAGGAGCACATGGCGTCCTTTGGCATGCTGCCCGGTGATGAAGCCTTTCAAATCGGGCCACTTTTGCTCATCGACTTCAAAAGTACCGTACCCCTGCTGCCATTTATCGTCGATTACGACAGTTCCCACCGGCAGCCCACGTTCCTCGAGCATGGCCAGCCATTTTTCATAATTCGCCTGCGTGGAAAGCTTATTGGGCGCCCCGCCCAGGGGAACCGATTCCACCGTCTGCTCGGCCCAACCACAGAAGATGGGCAGGTGATGCCACAAGATATCTTTTGTAACGTAAGACGTTGCGAATCCGTTGGCCGAAAGCCATGACGTATAGTTGCGGAGGGCGTCGAGCGGGCTGTAAGCCATGTTGATGGTGAGAACAGGCGAAGCAAAGTTGTCCTCAGCGTTGCGGTACCCCATATAGTCGACATAGAAAGACGCGCCGGCATAGCGTGAGCCGGAATATTCGAGCGCGGG
This sequence comes from uncultured Acidobacteriaceae bacterium, assembly GCA_963826875.1. Lineage (GTDB taxonomy): Bacteria > Acidobacteriota > Terriglobia > Terriglobales > Acidobacteriaceae > PALSA-350. Next base: position 48,908 of record CAWGYP010000023.1, read on the forward strand.
GAACTGATAGTCGCCGGGTTTCGTCCCGATGCCGATGCCGATCCACGCGTGGTCAAAGTGGAATGCGAGAAACAAGGGGGGCGGCGCAAAGGTCCCAGCCATGCGCTCGGGACGGAAGTCGAGCTCAGAACTTTCTTCACGGCCGACACCGAAGCCCAGAATCTGAGGCATGGCAATATTAAATTCGAACTGGTCGGCGAGGTTTGGGTTAGGCGCGAAATAGCGGTCGGCGTAGATGACAGCGTCCCATGCGCGTCCGCCCGTGGTGCCGTTGTCCCAGCGGTTGGAAACTCCATTGGCGAGGAAGTAGCAGCGGCCAAGTTTGCCGGCTCCCGTAGCGAACTGCTGGAACTCAATGTGGTCGGAGAAGAATCGCCACTGAAATCGACGGGCTGTCCACAAACTGCTTTTTGCTGCGACATTTAAGTCGAAGGTGTCTTCGCCCGACTTGTGCAGCGAGTAAGAGATCTCCGATAGATGCTCTTCGCTCGATGGAGAAGCCAATCCGGCAACAATCGGCATTTGGAAGACGATTTGGTGTTCCCGTTCGAGCTTTAGCTGCGGAGGGTCTCCGCGGTGATCACTGGGTACGATCTTTGCGGAGTATTGAGACATCAAGACGGTCTGCGACGCAGTCGTTGACACCTGTGCGTTACAGTAGACCGAATAGACGGCGAGGAGCAGAACAAGAAGCTGCCGGCGGCGTAGCCATTTTTTCATGGTCCCTATCGCGTAGTGAGGCTGTTTCTGTTGAGTGTAGTCTACAAGACCAAATCGAATCTGTTTGGCCCTGATACACAGCTGGTTTTTTGAGTATGCTGTTGTGGATGATTCGCAACCTGCGCTGTCAACTCTTTTTATGTGCGGCTTTTTCTCTTTTGATTGGCGGCATAGCTGCCCGCGGCCAGCAGCCAGGCGTTGAGCCTCCATTACATACCAGGGGCCACCAGATTGTGGACGCGGCGGGTCACGCCATACGGCTGACTTCCGTGAACTGGTATGGCTTCGACCAGAAGGAATTTGTGGTTGGAGGGCTCGATCACGCACCGCTGGCTACGATCGTCAGCGAGATAGTTGCGCTGGGCGTGAATTCGGTGCGGCTGCCCTGGGCCAATGAGACCCTGGAGCATGATCCTGTCGTGCCGGACTACGCGGTCAAGGCGAATCCGCAATTCAAGGGCAAGCGGGCGATGGAGATTATGGATGGGGTCGTCGATGCGTTGGCGAAGGCGCACATCATGGTCATCCTGGACAATCATATGAGCCGCGCGGACTGGTGCTGCAGCGAAAAAGATGGAAACGGACTCTGGTATAACGCCGAGTATCCCGAGAGCAAGTGGCTGGAGGACTGGCGGACCATCGTGGGCCGCTATAAGCACGAGCGTTGGGTCATTGGCGCTGACCTGCGCAACGAACTGCGCAGCGGGGCAGCGTGGGGCGCCACTGATCCAAAGCTCGACTGGCATGGGGCGGCGGAGCGCGGCGGGGATGCGGTTCTTGCGGTGAATCCGCGGCTGCTGATTATGGTGGAGAGCCCGGAGTACTCGACGAACTTCGCGGGTTTCGACAAGCTGCCGGTGCGGCTCAAGGTGGCGAATCGGCTGGTGTACTCCCCCCATGCGTATGCTTCGTCTGGCCACGTGTTTTCGAGCTACGACGAGCTGAAGCAGGTTTATGACGCACGTGCGGGATTCTTGCTGCATGCGCAGCCGGGTGTGCCGTTATGGGTGGGGGAGTTTGGGACATGCCAGACACTGGACTGCGGGGCAAACTCGGACTGGTTCAGGCTGTTTGTACGCTATTTGAAAGAGAACGGCCTGGCGTGGAGCTACTGGGCGCTCAATGGCACCCAGTCCAGCGGTGAGGGGCGGAAATACGGCACGGTCGAAACATTCGGCCTGCTATCGCCGGACTATCGGCAAGCCGGAGCACCGAAAATAGTCGAGCTATTGCGCACGATAGAAAATCAGCCGCCGCGCTGAAGCCACGACCACGCCTTGGTCCCCTGTCGACAACAAGCCGTGATAACCTTCCCAATCCTTTGAACAACGAAAGCTTGCCGTATGTGCCCACGAACAGTCCGGCAGTTGGCGACCTGACAACAATGTTCAATTTTTTGACGTCTGGGCGTCAGGGATAAGGGGAAGAATCTGTGAGGCTCTCAGATAGGGGGATAGGGCCCAAAAGCGCATTGTCCACGAGGATCGCAGTCGCCACTAGAGCCGCTCGTCGTTTGCATTGAGTCACTTGCTGTAATGTTGGAGCATGAACAAATACCTCGCCTTTGCTGCGCTGATGGCAGTCACCACTGCGTTCGCGCAGGCACCCGACCCTATCAAATTTGTTGATCCGATGATTGGCACCGGGGCAGAGGGACACACCTTCCCCGGTGCGACCACGCCCTTTGGTATGGTGCAACTCTCACCCGACACTCAGATTCGGCCATTCAAGCAAAGCTACAAGTGGGCAGCGGGCTACCGCTTCGAAGACACGACCATCCTCGGCTTCTCGCATACGCATTTCTCTGGCGCGGGACACAGTGATCTTGGCGATGTACTCCTCATGCCGATCAGTGGTGCCGATGTCCCGCTGGAGCCCGGCGATCCAGAGAAGACCCAACATGGATATCGCTCGCGTTTTTCACACTCCCGGGAAACGGCAGAGCCGGGGTACTACAGCGTATTTCTTAGTGACTCGGCAGTACTGGCGGAATTGACCGCCAGCGAGCGCGTTGGTGTGCATCGTTACACTTTTGCTCCGGGCGCAAAGCGCAACGTTTTGCTCGACCTGCGAAGCAGCATCTATAACTACCCCGGCAAGGTGCTGTGGTCGCGTATCACAATCCATGCGGACGGTACAGTAACCGGAATGCGCGAGACCCGCGGATGGGCGCCGGGGCGGCAACTGTTCTTTGCCATGCGATTCTCCGCCCCGCTGTCGGAGCATGCCCTCTATAACAAGGAAGACAACCCGCCACCCTACCATGGGTTCAAGACGCCGGGAACATCGCCTCAAGATACACAAAGTATGCAAGGACGCGGACTGGAAGGTGTGTTCAGTTTTGCGCCTGCCTCTGCACCGCTGCTTGTGAAGGTTGCGATTTCGTCCGGTGAGCGAAGACAACGCAATCGCCAACATGGAAGCCGAAGTGCCGGCATTCGACTTTGACGGAGTGCGCGCCAGAACGCAGCAGATGTGGCGCGACCAGCTGGCGCGAGTTGAGTTTGACGCCTCGCCCGCCATGCAGAAATCGCTTTACACCGCGCTTTATCACGCTTTGATGGCCCCCAGCATCAGCATGGATGTGAACGGTGAGTATCGCGGACCCGACAACCAGGTTCACCGCGCTGAGGGCTTTCACTTTGTCTCTTCACTCTCCTTGTGGGATATCTATCGTGCGGAGCAACCGTTGATGACTCTTCTCGAGCCGGCGCAGCGCACCAACGATCTGGTTCAGTCACTGATCGCTTCTCAGCACGAGAGTCCTTTTGGAATTCTGCCGGTGTGGCAGTACCAGGGCCAGGAGACCTGGTGCATGATTGGCTACCATGCTGTTCCGATCATCGCCGACGCTTACATGAAAGGAATCCGGGGTTACGACATCCAGGCGGCCCTGGCTGCCATGGTGGCGAGCGCGACCTACGGGCCCTATGGCGATCTCGCGTCCTATATGAAATTCGGGTACGTCCCTGTCGACCATGACGATGAAGCTGCTTCGAAGACGATGGAGTACGCCTTCGACGATTGGACCATTGCGCGTATGTCGAAGGCGATGGGCAAGAATACGGAGGCCGCGCTGTTTGAGAAGCGCTCCGGATTCTGGCGCAACAACTTCAACGCAAGCGATGGCTTCGTTGAGCCTCGACTGGAAGATGGAACTTATCGCAAGCCTTTTGATCCGGCTAAGGCGGGCGCGGGCAGCGGGTTTACCGAAGGCAATGCGTGGCAGTACTCCTGGTATCAGCCACAGGATGAGCAGGGGCTGATCGATTTGATGGGCGGCCCTGGCAAGTTGATCGCCCGGCTGGATGAAATGTTCGATCAGAAGGTCGATCCGGCTACCTACGCGAACGTTGAGGATATCTCCGGAATGATTGGCCAGTACATTCACGGCAATGAACCCAGTCATCATCTTGCCTATCTATATAGTTACGCGGGCGCGCCGTTGAAGACGCAGGCTCGGCTGAAACAGATCGTGGATTCGCAATACAAACCGACACCCGATGGCCTGGTTGGGAATGACGACCTCGGTCAGATGTCCGCGTGGCTCATTTTCACTTCACTGGGTTTCTACCCGGTTGCCCCCGCCTCGAATCAGTACGTTCTGGGCCGCCCCTTCGTCGATCGCGCGGTCCTTCATCTGCCAAATGGCAAGGTGCTGACGATTGATAGCGGGAAGTTGAGCGACGATCATGGTTACGTGAAGGATGTCTTGCTTAACGGCAAATCGCTCGATCGCGCCTACGTTACCCATGACGAGCTCATGAATGGTGGCGATCTAAAGTTCATCTTCAGCAACGAAAAGGATGCGGAGTGGTCCCACCGCTCGCTACGATTGCCGTACTCTGATACTGCACCCCATTAACGACACCGCCTCAGCCGATGCGCTCTGCCAGCTCGACGATGATTCCCTCGGGGCCGCGGACGTAGCAGAGCCGGTAGCTGTCCTCGTATCGCCCCAGCTCTCCGACGAGCTCGGCGCCGCGGGCGCGCAAGCCGGCGACAACCGTTTCGATGTCTTCGACAGCGAAGGCGACATGGCGGATGCCCGGTGTGTTCGCCGGCTCGTGCCGGTTGCCGCCCTGGGTCGATGGTGTGTGGAATTTCGTCAGCTCGAGTCGCCCGTGGCCGTCCGGGGTCTGCAGGAACGCGATCTCTGCCCGGACGCCTTCGAGCCCCACGATGCGGTCCACCCAGCGACCCTCGACTGGCCCTTTTCCCTGCAGTTCGAGTCCAAGCTGGACGAAGAACTCAGTTGCGGCCCCGAGGTCGTCAACCACGATGCCGACGTGCTCCATCCGTTGGATCGTCATTTGTTCAATGCTAACGAATCCAAGGTCGAGCCACAACGCCAGGCGCCGGCAGAAGACTCATGGTGTCTCTCCTTTTTTGATCGAAGCCGGCGGCTTTCTAAGGACAGGATCGAAGATAGCGAACCCGCCGGAGTGACTGATGTAGACGCTGTGAAAAATGCCCGTAGGCAGGAGCCCATCGGAATCCTCCGCTGGGGACGTTGTGGGGGACCGCAGCCGCAAGGTCCGCAAGTACTCTCCGGCCAAGCATCAGGGCTTGAAGACGGCGCAGGTAAATGGGACGCGCGCCCTCCTGCAGACTATTCGATGAGCCTCGAGCACCGAGGTCCTGGCGCCGCAGTACCTAGGCCCCAATGTGCGTGTTCCTGAAGAGGACAACTGCGGACGCGCCGGAATCCAATGCAAATGTCAGTTCGTTTGGTCCCACGTCAGGTGCTTTTGCCGTGAGAAGGAGGCGATTGGAAGTGAGCTCCCCCTCAACGCTACCGTGGTCGGTAAGAGGTATGCGTTCGCCCTCGAGATCTTCAAACCAGGGAGCCGGCCGGCCCCTCTTCCAAGTAAACCTGGCGGTGTCGATTGTCCAGGAGGAAATCGAAGCGGTTTAAAAAATTCTCCCCCAACACGCCAAGGATGTTCCCGTCGAATTCGTTGAGGCCAGCCACGGACTCCACCAGCACAGCGAGATTCCGGACCCTGGCGCCTCCAAGCCCCAGTTCCCTGCGAAGGATGGCGCCCCGGTACGTTTGTAGTGAAGCCCGATTGGGGCAAACTGCAGGAGCCTCAAATCAACGCATGTTCATTTGCGGTATCGGGCCTTGCCACACTCGATGCAGATGGCCATCACATCACTAGCACGAACAGAAACCTATTGGACGAAGGTATCGTTTGACACCTTCGTACGTCGTGGACGCCTGGGATTTGTCCCTCCACGACGTGACCCTAGGAGGCGACTGTTCGCTCGTCGACATCGACTCCTAGAGCGCTGGCAGAATCATCCAACCAGAAGACGATCGCGCCTGCAACTTCGCATGTCTGTAGAGCAATGTATCCGAGGTGTTTAGTAATAGCGTGTTCGAACATTGCCTGAGGCCTCGCACGGTGATCAATGTTTTCATACCAGTCGTAGAACGTTGCCCCAAAGAGCCTGCCCACCCCACCAGAACGGCGCACGAGCTCCGCGTGCTCAACGTTTTCCTCGAACAGTGCCACCACACACAACCGCATCAGGCGATTGACGAGATCACCCATGGTGGCAAGTTCCGCGCACCCGAGGCCACTGCCGCTCTCAATGATCCGCATGCTGTTCGCCGCGATCTCGACAGCCTGGCGGTGCACCACCCGCAGAGCGCTGGCGATTCGCTCTGAGGCGAGTATGTAACGCACGATTAATTCGCTGGGTAGCTCAGTCGCCAGCAGTTCGCAGACGAACTCTGTGATGTCGCAGTGGAGCTTGTCAATGTCGTAAGTACACCCTTGAACGATCGAACAGAGCTCAGGCTTACGCAACTTGTATGCCTTTATAGCGTAGTCGACACTTCTTTGGGTTCCCCTCGCCATGTCGAGAAGATGTAAGCGCAGGATCTGGCCGTATTCGTATGTGTTCATACCTATTACAAACTCCTTCCTGATTTATCAAACGGCCCGGTTCTCCCTGGCCGGGGTTGTGAAGCCCTTCATTTGAGGAAGCGGGAAATCGGTGCATGGGGGATCATGCTGGACGAAATAGTCATTTAGCTTGTCTAATTTCGTTGTAATGGCGTGCCTGGCACCGGGGCACGAGGAAATAAATGCCGGGTTTTGGTGAAACACCTGCAAAGGCTCGGGTTACGCAGCTCCTAAGAGCATGGAGCGAGGGCGACGACGTGGCCCTGAAACAGCTGACTCCGGTGGTCGAACATGAGCTGCGCCGCATGGCCCATCGATGCATGACGAGGGAAAAACCTGGTCATATTCTGCAGTCCGCCGCCCTGGTCAACGAGGTCTATCTCCGGCTGGTGGACATTCAGACAGTTAGCTGGCAGGACCGCACTCATTTTTTCGCCATCTGCGCGCGCCTAATGCGACAAATCCTTACGGATTATGCACGTTCGCGCAACTATCAGAAACGAGGCGGCGGCGCCGTGCACCATTCTCTCGAGTCTCTCGACGAAGGTCTGCTTGTGACTGCCGGGAAACAGGCGGACATCCTGGCGTTGGACGAGGCTCTTACCCAGTTTGCGCTCCTTTATCCCCGTCAGAGCCAGGTGGTGGAATTGCGCTTTTTTGGCGGCCTCGAGGTGGAGGAGGTAGCGGAGACTTTGAAGATCTCCGCCGTGACCGTGAAGCGCGACTGGAAATTTGCCAAAGCGTGGCTACTACGCGCAATTAGTGGAGAAGTGAGTGATGAATCCTGAACGGGCGGATCGGGTGGAGCAACTGTACCACTCCGCTCTGGAGCACGAACCGGGGGAGCGCGACGCATTTCTGCGACAGGCATGCAACGAAGACCTGATCCTGGAGCAAGAAGTACGGTCATTGCTGGCCGCGCATCAGGAGGCTGAAAACTTCCTGGAGAGTCCGGCATTGGAGTTAGTTGCGCGGGTGCTTACTCAGAACCAGAACCAGAAGTCGTACATGAGCAGCAGCCGCTCACTCATCGGCCAGACTATCTCACACTATCGTGTCCTGGAAGAATTAGGCTCTGGCGGAATGGGGGTCGTCTACAAGTCCGAGGACGTCCGGCTGCACCGGTTCGTCGCCCTCAAATTTCTTCCCGACGAGGTTGCTTGCGACCCACAGGCGCTGGCGCGCTTCCGCCGCGAGGCCCGGGCGGCTTCGGCACTGAGTCATCCCAACATCTGCACTGTCTATGACATCGGCGAGGAGGACAGCCGCGCCTTCATGGCGATGGAATTCCTCGATGGCGCAACCCTGAAGCACACGATGCAGGACCGGCCGCTCGAAAGCGAAGAACTGCTCCGCAATGCTATTGACGTGGCCGACGGGCTCGACGCGGCACACAGCGACGGCATCGTACATCGCGACATCAAACCAGCCAACATCTTCGTCACTCGGCGCGGGCACGCGAAGATTCTCGATTTCGGTCTGGCAAAGGTCACGGCCCGGATCCCAGCCGGCCACAGAGAAACCGAAAAACACCTGACCATCCCGGGCGAGATGCTCGGCACTGTGGCGTACATGTCTCCCGAGCAGGTATGTGCGAAGGATGTGGACACACGCACAGATCTGTTCTCGTTTGGGGCGGTGCTCTACGAGATGGCCACGGGCAAGCTGCCCTTCCCGGGTGACAGCCTGGGTGAGATTTGCGGCGCAATTCTGCACAAGGAGCCAGTGCCCCCGGCAGAGCTTAACCCGAAGGTCTTGCAGGGATTAGAGGCGGTGATTCTGCGGGCGCTGGAGAAAGACCCGGACCTGAGGTACCAAAGCGCAGCTGACATGCGGGTAGAACTGCAGCGGCTGAAGCGCGACAGCATGCGCGCACCGGCTGTGGCGGCGAGTTTGAGCCCCGTAGTGACGCCAGGTTCGGGCGCGAGCAGGCGCTGGCCTTTCATCATTGGGGCAGCTGCCTTGTTGGTTGCCGCACTGGTCGGGACGGGATTGTACGACCGCTCGCGTCAGGGCAAGCCGCTTACCGACAAAGACACGATCGTGATCGGGGATTTCGACAACAAGACGGGCGATGCGGTGTTCGACGACACGCTCAAGACCGCGCTCGCAGTGGCGCTGAACCAATCCCCATTCCTGAATGTGCTGTCCGACAACAAAGTAGCGGGGACGCTGAAGCTGATGACGCGCCCTATCGATACCAGGCTCACGCCCGATGTGGCGCGGGAGCTTTGCATGCGCGCCGATAGCACGGCGTACGTTGCAGGTTCAATTGCGAGGCTGGGCAGTGAATATGTGATTGGCCTGAAGGCGGTGAACTGCCGGACCGGCGACCCACTGGCACAGGAGCAGGTGACGGCAAACGGCAAGGAGAAAGTGCTGGACGCGGTCGGCGATGCCGCGGCGAAACTGCGCGGCCGGTTGGGCGAGTCGCTGGCTTCTGTGCAGAAGTTCGATGTGCCTCTGCAGAAGGCCACCACGTCTTCGCTCGAGGCCCTCCAGTCATTCACCGCCGGCGCCAGAGCAATGTTCACGAAAGGGCCGATAGCGGCTTTGGAATATGACCAGCGTGCCATTCAGTTGGATCCGAACTTTGCCATGGCATATGCGGCAGTGGCCGGCGAGTATGGCTATCTGGGGGAAGTGGGACGGGCCAGAGAGTACTACAGCAAAGCATTCGAGCTGAGTGAGCACACCAGCGAATTCGAAAGACTCTTCATCACCGCCGGCTACTACCACAATGTGACAGGAGAGCTGGACAAGGCAGCACAGGCTTATGAAGAAATGATCAGCAGTTTTCCCCGGATCTTTACCGGATATCATGGACTTAGCCTGATTGAGTCCAAGGGCGGACATTACGAGAACGCGTTGCAACTTGCATATCAGTTCCAGCAACGCGCACCCAATCTCGCGGACGGATATGCCCTGATCGCCAATGCCGGCATATCCCTGCAGCGCTTCGACGCGGTGGGAAAGGCTTTTCAGGAAGCACAAGCGAGGAAACTGGACGGCTTTGTCCTGCACGTTGTGCTCTACGGGCTTGCTTTTCTGCGCTCAGACGCACATGCCATAGAGACCGAACAACGGTGGCTCACACAGAATCCAGAATTGGAGAATTTCGGGCTTTCGCTCGAATCCGACACGGAGGCCTATGCAGGGCGGATTGGAAAAGCGCGGAAGCTGACGGAGCAGGCGGTGGAGTCTGCCATACGTGTCGACAGTAAAGAAAATGGGGCGATCTCGTGGGAAAACGCTGCCCTGCGTGAGGCCGCAATGGGCAATATTGCCGCCGGCCGCAGTGATGCGGCCGCAGGGGTGAAACTTTATCCGGAGAGCCAGGGAGTGCAAGTGGAGGCAGCGCTGGCCTACGCCATGGTTGGGGACACGGCACTGGCCCAGAGACTGGGGCGAGACCTCAGCGCGCAGCATCCGGTCGATACCCAAATGCAGTCGCTCTGGCTGCCGGCCATCAATGCGCAAACGACCCTCAACCACGGGAGGCCGGAAGAAGCCATTGAGCTACTGCAACGCGCGTTACCGCCGATTGAGTATGGAACGATTCCGTTCATCGGGCAAAAGTCGTGCCTCTTTCCGACCTACATTCGCGGGCAGGCGTACCTGGCGGCGGGACAAGGCAAGGAGGCGGCTCAAGAGTTTCAAAAGATCCTCGACCACAGCGGTATGGTGTGGAATTGCTGGACCGGAGCATTGGCACGTCTGGGTGTGGCGCGTGCGAATGCCTTACAAGCGCGAACCTTACAGGGCGCGGACGCGGATGCCGCCCGCGTCCGGGCGCTTGCGGCTTACAATGCCTTCCTCACCCTCTGGAAAGAGGCCGACCCTGATATTCCCATCTACAAGCAGGCAAAAGCGGAGTACGCGAAGCTGCAGTAGAGTAGCGGGCGAGCATCGCTGGCCGCGGCTGGCTTGGTGCACTGTCTGACTGGCACATGAGCATCGCCATTGCCAGCATGCACAGCGATCCGGGATATCTCTGGACGCTGCAGTCTCTGGCCGAACGCGCCGGCATGTCGCGCTCGGTGTTCGCTCTGCGCTTCCGCGAGACCGTCGGCGTCACGCCCATGGAGTACCTTACCCGCCGGCGTATGCTACTGGCTGCCGATCGCCTGAAGAACTCCTCTGACGGCCTCTCCGCCATCACGCAGTCGCTCGGCTACGATTCTGAGAGCGCCTTCGGTAAAGCCTTCCGCCGCGTGACGAGACCGGGCTGGCAGACGGGACTGACACTTTAAAAATGAGAGAGCTCGGAGAAGCCATCAAGGTGCGCCTTCACTGCAGCCTGGCAAACTCTGTTCTGGCTTCACGCAAGACGGGAAGATCAGGATCTGCGTCCTTCCACAGGGCGAGGAACTCCTTATATTGGTTGCGCGCATTGCTCGCGTCGCCGGAGAGGGCATAACTCCGAGCCAGTCCCAGGTGCGCCAGCACTGCAACCGGATCGCCAATCATGGGCCCGCTATGGTCCAGAAGCTTTTGAAATTCCCGTGCCGCCTCCGGACCTTTGTGACCGGCGAGATAAGCCTCGCCGCGAAACAGGATCGGGTAGAGAGCTCCGAAGAAGATCACTACCGAGCAACGGGGCGCTCCCAGTTCATAGGGGATCGCCGGTTGAAGTGCGTCGATGGCTCGGACGGGATCGTTGTGGCTGAGCGCCACGATCGAATGGATGACCGGCAGGTAACTGAACCGGACAGATGTATCCTCGGGAAATTCGGTTTCCAGATGGTCGGCCAGGGCCTGGGCCTGCTTGGAATCGCCCGCGAGTCCGGCGACGATGGCGGCGCCGTATTCGAGTTCGCGATTGTTGGCGAGCGCCAAGGCACTGGACATTGCTTGTTTCGCTTCTCGCGCATTCCCGAAGAACGCTTCCCAAAGGGCAGACTTGATCGTGAACTGCGCGGCCCGTTCGCGATCGCCTTGCTGCTGCGCCAGTTGCGTGGCTTGGTGCGACAGAACTCTCGCCTCTTCCAATCGTCCCGCTTGTGCAAAGGAGAACGCCTGGGCGTCCGCCATCCAGTCCATGGCATCCGGGTTTCCCTGGGCTGCTTTCACGGCCTTTTGCATGCCATCGTGATCATTCGTCAAGAACGCAAGATCGTATTCGAAAACTAATATTTTCGGAGTCTCTATCTTGCGTTCGGACGCCAGGCGCAAGACTTCCTCGCTGTCCTTCCGGCGGCCGGCACTCCACGATTCCGCACACAGTTCCAGATAGAAGATCGCTTGGTCTGGCGCGATTTCCATCCCCTTCCGCGCCTCTTCCATCCCCTTGTCGAAATTGGCGAGCACGGGATAGATGAAACCTCCGAGGAATGCGTGGGGGAATGCATCGCGAGGGTAAGTCTGCGCCCACTGTTCGCAGATCTGGCGAGCCTTCTCCTGGTTTCCAACGGCCCGGCCGTAGTAATAGGCGGAGATAAAGAATCGCTCATTGTCGCTGACGTGGCCGGCGAGTTCGTAGGCTTTGCGAATATTTTCTGTGGCCAGCTCGGTGGAGCCGGAAGAACCGTACTCCAAACTCATGTAGGCGTAGGCCATGGCAAATTTCGGGTCGAGTTCCACGGCGCGCCTGAAAAAGGGGATGCTGGCCTCCTCGCCTTTGCTGGCCTGGGCTTGCAAGCCAAGGCTGTAGGCTTGCAACGCGTCGATCGAGGCCGTGGTGGCCTCAGCAAGCGGCACATCGTGCTCTTGCAGAGTGGCTGCCGATTCGCCGATCCGTTTCCGGAAATCCCTGGTCATTTGAGTGATGGCTGCCAGGACCTCTTCCTTTCTGGCCACCTCCACCTGTTCCCGATCAATAACGTCTCCAGTCCGGCAGTTCGTCGCCCGCAAGTTGAGCACGTATCGCGCTCCGACGTTCTGGATGGAGCCCTCCAGCATGGCTGCGGTTCCGGTCCGAACGCAGACTTCTCGAGCAACCTGGCCAGTGACCTGTGTTTCGGGCGGTTGACCCATCAGGCGCAGAGTGTGCTGGATGCGATCTTCCGAAATGAGATTCAAGTAAGGGGACTGCTGCAGTTGCACCTCCAACCCTTGGCGCAACGCATGGTTGAAGACTGGTTCGCGTGTGAGGTTGGTGAAATCGGCGACCAACACGGAATCCCTGGCATTCAGAGCGATGGCTTGATGACGGCGCAGAAGGAGAAGCAGTCCAAGGCCTACAGTCGCGGCAGTGACCGCTGCGAAGAGCAGCCATTTCGGCCTGGAGTGCGAAGGCGGCGAAATTGCGGAAAGGGTCTGCCCGGGCCCCGGGGCCTGCTCCTCGATCACAATCTGGGCGCGCGAGCGCATCTGCGCAATCAGCACCTCGCCTCCCTCGGTGATGGTACGGACCGGAACAGCGAACCGATAGCCGCGGCCCGGCAGGGTGACAATGTAGCGCTCTCCTTCAAGAGTGTCGCCGAGCGCCTTGCGCAGCTTGAAAATGTGCTGGCTCAGGTTGGCCTCCTCGACGAAAGAGTCCGGCCAGATCTCCTTCAGGAGCTCCTCCTTCGAGACCACTTCACGCCCGCGGCGCACCAACACCAGCAGCATCTCAAAAGCCTTCGGTGTCACCGCAATGAGTTCGCCGTCGCGGAGCAGGACCTGTTTGTCCGGATCCATGCGAAAGGGACCGAACTCGTAGACGACCTTGGGATCGGTGTTCATGGCATAGGGACAACGTATACCCGGCCAGGGAGGGACGTACCGGAAATCTACCATAGCCCTCCGACTTTCCCGCGCGTTGAAAGCGAGACGACAACGGGTAACAACGGGTTCGCTAAGTTATTGGTTCATCGATATCAGGCCCTTGATTCAGATTCTTTAAGAAACATTGAAATGCTGATTGAGGACTTTTCGTACCGGGTCCGCTCAGGATGCGGTCATTCGAAGCCGTTGCAAACGACGGCGAATTCCGGAGCGAAGCGATGGCGGTGAGGACAACAAAGATCACGATCGAAACCGAAGGCCTTTTAGTCATACGCCAGGCACGAACGGTGGTGAGCTGGTGCCCTGGTTGTCAGGCCGAGGTAGACGTAGTGCTTCTGGGTGAGGACACGGCTCAACTGCTGAACGGGCTGCCAACGGGCACGTTACACATTTGGAGCCCGCCTGAAGGCCCTGTCCGAATCTGCCTCCCGATCCCTGGCGCAGCGCTCACCATCCAACGACGCTTAAACAACGAGCGAACGCCCGGCAACAAAGGAGAAGGGTGATGATGAAACACAGTAAAGAAGCAGATCGTTTTGAAGAGGGCCGGTGTGGTGGTGTTGGCGCTTTGCTGGCCGCTTTGCGCTTCCGCACAAGCTCCCTACAGGTTAGTGGATCTTGGCGTGGTGGGTGCAGCAGGCGGGCCAAACCATCTCGCGAACAATGACATCAGCGTCGGCTCGGTCCAGAGTTCCGACGGCAACGACCATGCGGTGATCTATTTCGGCCAACACATCGTTGACATCAGCAAACCCGGCCTTGGAGGAGCGAACAGCTTGGCATTCGGAAACAACCCCTGGGCAGAAGTCGTGGGGGGAGCCAACATTGCCAAGGTTGACCCCAAGAAAGAGGACTTTTGCGGATTCCAGGCACTGGGGATTGCTACCGCCACGGCCAGTTGCCGGCCGTTTCTGTGGTGGGGCGGCCACATGACCGCACTGCCGACTCTCGACGACAATCATGGCAACAATGGCGTCGCCGCCGCGATCAACGACTTTGGCGAGGTGGCCGGCGCAGCGGAAAACACAAGCCCCGGCTGCCCCACGCAAAACCCAACGGCATCTCTAAACCAGTATTACCAATACAAGCCCGTCCTTTGGCGGGATCACGCGATAGAGGAACTGGCTACCGTGGGAGGAGATCCGGTCGGCACGGCTCTGGCCAGCAACGATCAATGGAGAAGCGGCGGGGATGACGGGTACCTGCGGTGCCTTCAACCTTGTGTTGGCTATTACCTGAATCCGTTACACGCCGTTCTGTGGGAGAAGGATGGCACACCCATCGATCTCAAGTCGCTGGGAGGAAATGAAAGCAGCGCGTTGGGAAATGCGGGCAAAGATATCAATTCTTTCGGCCATGTTGTGGGCTTCTCCTCGCTATCGGACAATGCGACCATCAACGCCTTTCTCTGGACCAGGGAAACCGGTAAGATGAAGGCCCTGGTACCCATTAAGGGAAACGCAAACAGTATCGCCATTGCCCTTAATGACAGCGATGAGGTCGTGGGATCTTCGATCAATTCAACTTTTACGGCCCTGACCGCGACCATCTGGAAGCATGGTGTACCCGCGGACCTGAACACTCTTATCCCTGCCAACTCTTCGCTGTACCTGATCTTTGGCTGCTCGATCAACTCCCAAGGGGAGATTCTTGGATTGGCGACAAATCTAGCCGGCACAGTCTATCACGGATATGAACTGATTCCGGTTGGCGAGTAACAACGGTGGAACAAGCGCGGCATCGGCGATTCGGGATACCGCGCCGGGAAATGCCACCGAATCCGATCAAGCATCTCGAGAGAGCAAGTTTTCATGCTCTCTCGAATTTTTGCGCCGCGCATGGCGTCGATGAGCGCCAAGCGTGTGTTCGTCACTCATGGCAGCCTTGCATATTCCACCTTGGCTTGTTTAAGGATCGGGATATCCGGGTCGGCGTCTTTCCAGAGGTCAAGGAAATCATGGTAAGCCGTCTTCGCCTTAGTTGTATCTCCCGATAAAGCGTACGCTCGCCCTAGTTGGAGTTGGGCCACGGCCCGCACGGGATCACTGACTACAATGCCGCGGTGAGCGAGAATCTTCTGAAATTCATGGGCGGCTTCGGCGCCCTTCTTTTCAACCAGGTAGGCCTCTCCACGCACATAGATCGGGTAGAGCGCTCCGAAATTCCCATGAACCAGGCTGCGCGCCGCACCGAGTTCATAGGGAACGGCGATTTGTAACTGCTCAACGGCCTTTGCAGGCTCGCCACGGTCGAGTGCCAGGAGCGCGCGGAGCGTTGGCGTGTAATTGAATCTAACCGAAGTATCTTCGGGAAAGCGCCTCTCCAGATCGTTGGTGAGTGCTTGCGACCGGGACGTGTCCTCTGAGAGAGCTAACGCAACAGCAGCCCCATACTCCACTTCGCGATCCGTAGAAAGCTCAAGCGCTGCCAGCGCCTTCCCTCTTGCCAGCGGTGCATATCCGAAAAAGGCCTCAGAGAGTGCTGCGCCGGTTTGGAAAAGAGCTGACTTTTCCGGGCGGCCAGATTGCTGGGCCAAATCCGAGGCACGCTGCGACATACTCCTGGCCTGTTGCATGTGACCGGAATATGCCAGGACAAAGGCCTCGCTGTAAGAGATCACGTCCTCCGCTTTTCCCTGACCTCGAACCAATTGCCGTTCCATTTCCTCCCCGTCCCCTTTTAAGAAGGCAATGTCATAGAGCAGAACAGGTGAAGCAGCAAATTGCGGGGCGCGCTCGAAGCCGGTCTGCAAGGCATTCTCGGCTTCCTTCAGGCGATCGAGGTAAAGGTAGTTGCCGGCAAGAGTGAGGTAACCGATGGCCGCGTCCGGGTCGAGCGTGATCGCTTTTTTGTTTTGCTCTATTGCCTCGTCGTATTTGCCCAGGCCCCCATAAATGACTCCTGATAACAATCCGTGGGGAGGCATCTCGCGAGGATACGTTTGCGCCCAGGCGAGGCAGGTCTGTTCCGCTTTCTCAAGGTTTCCCGTTACCCGGATGTGGTAAGAAGCGGTGATAAAGAACCTCTCCAGATCGCTGGCGCGTTCCTGCAACTGATAAGCTTTGCGGATGTTCTCCGCAGACAGGTCAGACTCTCCCATCTGGCCGTACATGTCCCCCAACCAGGCGTAGGCCATAGCGAATTGGGGGTCGATCTCAGTCGCGCGCTGGTAAAAGGGGATAGCAGCGGTTTCGCTACTTGAGGCGAATATCTTCCAGCCTGTGCTATAGGCTTTCAGCGCTTCGAGTGAAGGGGTTGTGGCCTCAGCCAGCGGAACATCAAATTTTTGCACCGAAGCCAGTGATTCGCCGAGTTCGCTGCGTAGGCGTGAAGCCGCCGCGCCCATTTGATCCAGAACCTTCTCCCTGGTTTCCGCCGTGACCTGCTGCTGGGCCAGAATGCTTCCATTCTGACAATTCACCGCCTTCAAACCCAGCACATATTCCCTGCCCAAACTGCTGATCGTGCCGGCAATATAGGCCTTGCTCTTCGCCCGCAGGCAAATTTCACGAGTGACCTCGGGGGTGAGTCTGGTCGCCGCAGGAAGGGTCATGAGGCGCAACGTGTCTGCAACTCGCTGATCCGAAAGGACACTCAGGTAAGGCGACTGACGAAGAGAAACGTTGAGCGCCGTCTTCAACGTGTCATCAAAAACCGGATCCCCGGTGCTGTTGTCAAAGCCAGCAACAACCACGGTATCTTTCTCACCCAGGGAGTTGCCCTGCCGCCGGGCGCGAACGTAAAGGCCGGCAATGAGAACAGCGGTGAGCATGACCGAGAGTGCAATCCACAGGTTGGCGCGATGATGCCCTCGCCCTGCAACCTCCCGCTCGACCCGGCGCAAGTCCGCTTGTATCTCTGCTGCGTGCTGGTAGCGAAGGCCCGGTTCTTTCTTGAGTGCCCTGTCAATGATGTTCTCTAACTCCTGCGGGATAGCGGGGTTCAGCCGCATTGCTGGCTGGAAGGCGTGGCGCACAATCGATTCTGAGATCACCTCGCTGCTGTCTCCAGAAAACGGCAAATTGCCCGTGCACATCTCGTACAACACCACCCCGAAGGAAAACAGGTCACTTCGGGAGTCCAGTGGCTGGCCGCGAATTTGTTCCGGAGACATATAAGCGATGGTGCCCACCGCGGCTCCGGTGGTGGTAAGGTCCCCGTCTGCGGAGAGCACGGGACGCGATACCGTCGTATCGCTTGCAACCTCACCCACGGATAGGACCTTCGCCAGGCCAAAGTCCAGAATCTTGGCATGGCCACGCCTGGTAATAAAGATGTTGGCGGGTTTGATGTCGCGGTGGATAATGCCGGCCGCATGAGCGGCCTCAAGCCCCTCGGTGATATCAATGGCGAGCGGAAGCAGAGTGCCCAACTCCAGAGGGCGTCCCGCAATACGTTGCTTCAGTGTGAGCCCGTCGAGAAACTCCATGGCGATGAAGGAGTGGCTGTCCTGATTGCCCACTTCGTAGATAGTGCAAATGTTCGGATGGTTAAGCGCAGAAGCCGCACGAGCTTCTCTGCGAAAGCGCTCCAGCGCGAGCGGATAGCGTGCGGGTTCACCGGGGAGAAATTTCAAAGCCACAAAGCGGCCCAGCTCGAGGTCTTCGGCCTTGTAAACCACTCCCATCCCGCCGCTTCCCAGCTTTTCCAGGATGCGGTAGCGAGATAGCGTCAGACCGGCGAAGAACTGCGTGCTTTCTTCCTCTTCTCTGGATTGCCGGCGGGCCAAGCTCCGCGCGGCGGCCTCCATCGCGGGACTCTCCAGGAAGTCTCCTGCCTGCTCGCGCGCCGTTAGCAGAGAGCGAACTTCGCGTTCCAACTTTTCGTCTGTGGCGCCTATGCGCTTAAGAAACGCGTCCACCTCCTCCGGCGGACAATCCAGCGCCGACTGCAGCAGGCTATCGACTTGTTTCCACCGCTCCGAGTCCATCGTTCGTCTCGCCTGCCAGTTCGCGGTAGAGCCACGCTTTGGCCGTACTCCAATCGCGCATCACCGTGACCGGAGAAACTTTCAGCACTTCCGCTGTCTCGTCTACGCTCAATCCACCGAAGAAGCGCATTTCCACTACTTGCGCCTTACGCGCATCGAATTGCGCCAGGGTGTTCATTGCCTCATCGAGTGACATTAAATCCGCATCCCGGTCGGCTCCCACCATCAACGCATCGTCCAGAGCAATGTGGGGTACGCCTCCGCCCCGCTTCAAATTGTGACGGCGGGCATGTTCCACCAGAATTCGCCGCATCAGTTGGGCCGAGACGGCAAAAAAATGGGCCCGATTTTGCCAATGCATGCCCTTGTAGTCCACCAAACGCATATAGGCTTCGTTGACCAGGGCTGTTGCCTGCAAGCTATGGCCCGGTCGCTCGCCCCTCATATAGCGCCTCGCCAGGCGGTGAAGTTCGGCGTAAACGATCGGCGTCAGGCGGTCGAGAGCATCGCGGTCGCCGCCGCTCCAGGCACGAAGCAACCCGCTCACCTCTTCCAAGGGCGGCTTCTCAGCCGCGTCGTCGTGCGGTTGGATAGACAGCTCCTCTCGTCCTGCCCGAGATTCTAGGCCGATCAAGTTACATCTTCAAAGAAAACGGCAGGACGATGATAGTTCCCGTCGACCCCCTGCGCCTATCTAGGTGGAGCGACCCAAACCGCTCAGCCGGTACATTCCGTTCCGGCCAAATGAAAGGGGAATATGAAATCCAGACTATTTTTGTGGATGGCAGTTATGAGTCTGTTCGCGCCGTTGGCGACGCCGCTTCAGGTTCTCGCGCAACAGGGGCAACCGCAAACAAATCACTGGCATTACACCGTCACCGACCTGGGCACACTTGGCGGAGCGTATAGCTTTGGCTATGGCCTTAACGACTTAGGCGTAGTCTCTGGCGGAGCTGCGACCCCAAGCCAGACCAATTTCGTGGCCCAAACCGCCTTCCTCTGGGATAAAGACCACCATATGATCAACCTGGGCACGTTAGGAGGAGACGCCTGCCCCGGCTGCATCAGCTCGGCTGGCGGTCCGAACGTATGGGGCGAATCTGCGCTCACTTCCGAAACCGCCAATCCAGCCTACGGCGGTGAGGATTTCTGCGGTTTCGGCACGCACCGCCAATGCCTTGCGGCCGTTTGGAAGAGCGGTGAATTGACCGCATTGAGCCCACTCAAGGGTGGCCACAATGGACAAGCGTACTGGATTAACAATGAAGGACAGTCGGTTGGATTTGCAGAAATTGGCACAACCGATGCGACCTGTGTCACCGCAACCCCTTTCCAGCAGCTCCGTTTTGAAGCCGTGGTATGGGGACAAGACGGCAAGGCCGAGGAACTGCGTCCCCTCACCGGAGACACGGTCGGTTACGGGTTTGGGATTAACGACCTCGGTCAAGCCATTGGAGTATCGGGGTTGTGCGCGAACACCCGTGTGCCGCCGATCACCCCGGGAAGCGACGCGCCGCACGCTGTGCTCTGGGAGAAGGACGGGACCCCAACCGATCTTGGCAGCCTCGGAGGAGGCGGGTTCAACATTCCCGCCGGTATCAATAACCGAGGTGAAGTAGCCGGCGCGTCGTTAGCCAAGGATGGCACCGTGCATCCTTTCCTCTGGACCAGGGAAACAGGGATGCAGGACCTGGGCGCATTCTCTGGCGCTGTCGTAACCGGAATCCCCTGCTGCGGCACATTAAATAACAGAGGTGAAGCAGTCGGACTGACGGCTGACAGTAACTTCAACCTCCGCGCCTGGGTGTGGCGTGATCACAGAAAGACGGATCTCAACCTGCTTATTCCGGAAGACTCGCTGCTATATCTCACGCAAGGTTCCTCAATCAATGACCTCGGACAGATCACGGGAAGTGCGATCGTGAAGAGCTCTTGCCCGGTGCAGAACCCGCCGGCTTGGCAGGTCAATCAGTCGGCCTGTACGCAGGTTCATGCATTCCTGGCGACCCCCTCACAGTAACTCGGAAGTCAGCGAGGGTGGGGAATTCCATTCAGGAGCAACCAAGGGCGGGACCTGGTCCCGCCTTTCTTTGTGGCCGATTTCCGATGCAGCTACCAATACTTCCCTTCCGTCCCTTTCTTATAGACTGCCGCTAAAGAGTCCGCCTATCGTTGACACGGCTGATTTTGTTATTCCAACTGAAATGGGGATCACCCGGTGCAAATGTTTGAGGGGGAGTCTGCATGGAAGCAGTCTGGATCGAAGTCCTCGACTGTTGTGCGATTCAGTTTTCTTTGTCTCACAATTCCGATGATTCTGTTGCAGTCTGCCAGACCGCAACACGCCGAGCACAACGGGCCTGTTGTTCATTTGGCCAGCGGTACGCTCGAAGGCTCCATGAGCGGCGAAATCGCCGTTTTCAATGGTATCCCCTTTGCCAATCCTCCTATAGGACCGTCACGGTGGCGAGAACCGCAAGCTGTTGCTCCCTGGACTGGCATACGCGATGCGACCAAGCCATCCCGCCCTTGCATGCAGAATCTCCAAGGTGTGGACACCTTCATTCAGCCCCTTGCGGAAACCTACGGCGTATCGTATACACCTCAGCAACTCGATCCATCGGAAGATTGCCTGTATCTCAACGTCTGGACACCTCAACTGCAACCGGGCATGCATCTTCCTGTCATGGTCTGGCTGCATGGCGGCAGCAACCGGGTCGGTAGCGGCACCGAACCTGCCTACGATGGAGTCTTGTTAGCCTCCCGCGGAGTCGTTGTTGTGACCGTCAATTATCGTCTCGGGGTAATGGGCTTCTTCGCCCATCCCGAATTGACCGCGGAGTCTCCACACCACAGTTCAAGCAACTATGGGCTCCTCGACCAGATCGAAGCTCTACGATGGGTGAAGCAGAACATAAGCCAGTTCGGTGGCGATCCGGAAAACGTGACGTTATTTGGAGAATCTGCCGGATCGGTGGATGCGACGACGCTGATGGCGTCCCCTCTTGCGGCAAACCTGTTTCGCAGGGTGATTGCGGAAAGCGGCCCCGCGTTCGGACTGGGACCGTCCCAAGATCTTGCCAGGATGGAGTTGTTAGGCGAGGCGGTTGGGAAAGAGGCGGGCGGCCAGCCAGGATCGGAACTTACAGTTCTGAGGAAATTGCCTGCTGCACAGATTGCGCAGATTCAGAGTGGTCTGATCGCGTCAAGATTCAAGGGCTATGATCCAAACGCGTCCATCGTCGATGGCTGGGTGCTTCCACAGTCGACAGCAAGGGCCTTTGCGCTGGGAAAGATCCAACATGTCGACCTTCTCGCCGGGTTGAACGCGAGAGAATTCAGCGCCTTCCGAGTCGGTGCGGCAGCAGCTGCGAAGAAATTGCCCCTGCCTGCTGTCAAACCCAGCGCGACCGCCCAGTTCAAACAATTTGCAGAAGTGGCTCGCCCACTCTATGGCAACTGGGCGGACATTGCCGTTGCCACCTACTTCGTCCAAATTCTTCTTCACGGCGCACCCGCGATAGACCAGGCGAGCAACGACATTGTGGCGGCTTGCCCCATCGGGGCAGAAGCGGCCTTGACGACAAATACTGGACGGCGCGCTTTCGTTTACAGGTTTGATCGCTCGGTCCCAGGAAAAGGTGAGGCAGAGCTTGGGGCGTTCCACTCGCTGGAGATTCCCTATGTCTTCGGGACATTTCAGGCTCGCACCTTAAGCTGGCTGCCATTTACCCCGACTGACCACAAGCTCTCAGAAATCGTACAAAGCTATTGGACGAACTTTGCCAAATCCGGAGATCCCAACGGACCTGGCCTTCCACAGTGGGTTGCCTGGAGCACGGATCAGGAATCGTACATCTCCTTTAGCAACACCGGCGATGCAGTCCCACAGCAACATTTTTCGCCGATGTACTGCCACCTTTCACCAGATCGCTTGAAGGAACAATTGGCCAATTACTAAGAGAAAAAATCGCGGGTCGCTCCACTGTCTACCGGGATTTTTGCGACCGGGCGAGGCGAGTGATTACTCACCTGAAAGTTGACCAACGGCTTCGCCGAACCACGGTGCGCGATAACCACTGACCGGGTGCCCCATCCTTCGCGCTCTTTGCGAAGGGTGGGAAAGACGAATGTGCGGGGGAAGGGTCCCGGGTGTAGAGCAGTGGCATCCCACCCTTCGCAAAGAGCGCGAAGGATGGGGCACCCGGTCACGAGTTCTCGAGCAAATGAAGTGTTTCTTCTTACTTACGATTGCTGGTCAGCGAGTCAGGCCACCGGCGGCGTAGATCAACTGGCCATTGACCCAACCGGCATCGGCAGACGCCAGGAAGGCAGCGATGGTTGCGATCTCTTGAGGCTGAGCGATGCTACCGAATGGAGTCGCATCTTCGTGGCTCTTCTGAAAGTCACTGTCCATAATGCCCACACTATGAAGCCCTTCGGTTTCGACTAAACCCGGGTTGAGGACATTGATGCGAATCTTCTTAGGACCCAGCTCCTTGGAAAGGGTGATGGTGATGGCATCTACTGCACTCTTGCTGGCGCTGTAGACAGACGCCGACGAGTCGGCAGGGGACATTCTGCCCGCCAGGGAGCCAATGTTGATAACACTCCCACCGGCCGGATTGAAAAGAGGGACCGCAGCTTTTGTGACCAGCAGAAGCCCAAGTACGTTGATATCGAATTGCCGATGAAAGTGTTCAGGCGTTATCTGTTCGAGCGGCTTGAATTCGTAGACTCCAGCAATGTTGACCAGGATGTCGATAGGACCAAGCTCAGTGGCTACCGTTCAGGCAAGCGCGTTGGCACTGTCAGGCCGCGGATCTGCCTTCGAGAAGAGCCTTTCCGGCGATGTGTTGGCAGAACGTGAATTGAAACGATATGTGGTGGAAGGCATGACGCAGTTCACCGGCTCTTTTCGCGAGCGACTGGAATCCGCCAGGAAAGACGGAGAGTTGCCGGCGAATACCGATCCGGAAGTAGTGGCGCAAGAGCTGGTGGCGTATCTCCAGGGCCTCTACCAGGTCATTCGCGTTCTCCAGGACCGTACCCAGGTCGAGCGACAGATAGAGACGCTTCTGCGCGGACTCGGCCTCTGACGGTTACTTCTTTCACTTCTTAGAATCTTCCCCTGAGCTTCGGCCAGGCCGGCGAACAGCTCTAATTTTGCCGCTCGTTCCGCCCCCGCAGAAGAACCGGTCGCGGCCATCCGACTCGAGGCCCGACACGTAGATTCCGTTGGGCATGTCGATCTTCTCAAGAACATCTCCGGTGTGAGGATCGAGCCGTCGCAGATCGCTCTCCTCGCCTTCCCAGGTGGCGTGCCAGAGTTCTCCACTCAGCCAGGTAACCCCGGTGACGAAGCGGTTTGACTCGATGGTGCGAAGAATTGTTCCCGTCTCAGGATCGATTTGATGTATTTTGCGGTTCCGGTACTGCCCCACCCACAATGTTCCTTCGGCCCACGCAAGGCCTGAATCACCGCCGCCCCCGGGCGCGGGAATGGTGGCGAGCACATCGCCGGTCTGGGGATCGATCTTCTGGATACGGTCCTCCACGATTTGAAAGAAGTGCCGGCCGTCAAAGGCGGTTCCCGCATGGGCGGCGACATCAATCACGCGTACCGCCTTGCCGCCCTCGGGATCAAAGGCGTTGAGCTTGTCTCCGGAAGCAAACCAGACGTGCTGACCGTCATAGGTGACTCCGTGCACTCTTGCAGCACCTGGAAAGGGGCCATATTCCTGGAGGATTTCGGCGGTAGATCGTTTCATACATCCACATTATTCAATTGGCAGCGGAGCGGGGAGTAACAAAGTGGTCGTGAATCCCGGCACGGACGGGGTTATCCACCGGCGAGCACGCGCGCGGCCAAACGACTGTACCGTCCCCGCCCCGGCAAGTGTGTCGAGCGCGCGTTGCACCGAACGCTGGCTGGTGCCAAGGGCCAGCGCGAGAGCCGAACTCGACCACGCCTCACCATCGGCAAGGAACGCAAGCACAGCGCCATGCTCGTCTTCAACCGGCCGCGCCAGGACGAGTACCTCGTTGGAACAGCGCGTCATGAGGACAAAACCGCGTGGCGTCGCACTCACGTCGGCCAGCTTCCGCAGCAGCTTGCGAAGCCGCCCCATCTCTACTCGCAATCGCGCGCGATGCGATTCATCAACGAATCTGGAGCCAAAAGCCCGGGCAACGAGCACATCCCTCGGTACGTCACCAGGCCAGGCTTCTCCCAGAGCTCGAGCGAGCGCGAACAATACCGGGCGGGTTGCAAGGGAAACGATCATCTGCCGGTGACGCACAGCATAACGGCACGCGTCCACAACAAGTGCCTGCGACGCCAGCAATGCTTCTACCTCTTCCAGCAAAAGGGGCTGCTCCTGGCCCTTTGTAATCAGGCGCGCAGCGGGCGTGTTCAGAATGCAGGATGCGCTTTCGACCTCCGCCGTGAGCGCGGGGACACCAGCGAGCCGCGCTGCACTCCCGGCGCGTGAGAGCGCAACGCGCGCTTCCTTCGTCTGCAATCGTCGCATCGCGATTCCCGCAACCACGAGTTCATGGACGGCTCTTAGCGCAGGCGGGAATAGGGTTGGGTCGAGGTCGGCGACCATCCGTTCCGCCGCTTCAAGATGCCCGATCAGCAAAGATCTCCGCGCGCCGAGACATCGCGCATGCGCGGCGTTGACCTGGTCTCCGTGTTCTTCGAGCGTGGCCCGCGCCGTATCGAGGGCCTCCGCCGGCCAGCCCAGGTCACGGGAGGCGAGCGCCACTTCAGCCTCGGCAACGATGCAGCGCGCCCGGGCCACGGCTTCTTTGGGACCAAAGGCGCGCGCCGCGCAGCGCAGCAGCTCTTTCGCCCGAGCAAGATCGCCGAGCTGTGCCATCGCAATGCCTCGAAGCGCAAGCGCAGGCGGGTCGTCGCGCAGCGCGACTCGCTTCAACGCGCTGAGAGGATCACCCGCGGCCAACGCATGGGCTGCTGCCGTGATCAGCGAATCCATCGGAATCCCGCCACACTTGTCACTCCCGCCTCTTGCCAATTCCGGGTTAAGTTTAGCTTGTGACCAGCTGCCACGAGGTCACATCCAGAGGAGGGACATATATATGTGCCCAGTATGCATCGCAAGCGCAGCGGCAATGGTCGCCGGAGCCGGATCCACGGGAGGAATTCTGGCGCTCTGCATCGGCAGGTTCAGAAAATTTTCGAAAGCAAATCTGTTTCAGAAAACAAAGGAGAACGAATGATGGCAACGAGCAAAGACAAGGAAAACGGGAAAGAACAGGTCGCAATCAAGATACCCCCAGCCGTATCGCAGCAGGAGTGGGAGACTGCGCTCCAACAACTGCTGGTCAAGGAGAAGGAGTTGACTCGCGCCCGTGATGCGATGGCCGCCGCGCGCCGGCGGATGCCCTGGATGGCTGTGGACAAGAAGTACGAGTTCGACGGACCGAAGGGCAAGGTAAGCCTGCTGGATCTGTTCGAGGGCCGTCCTCAGTTGGTCGTCTATCGCGCATTCTTCGAGCCCGGAGTGTTCGGCTGGCCCGATCACGCCTGCCGCGGCTGCTCGCTGGGCGCCGATCAGGTCGCTCACCTGTCTCATCTGAACGCCCGCGACACCACCCTCGTCTACGCCTCACGCGCACCGCAGGCGGACATCGCGCGCCTGAAGGCGCGAATGGAGTGGGAGATGCCCTGGTACACCATCACTGACAGCTTCGACGCGGACTTTGGCGTGGATCAATGGCACGGCCATAACGTGTTCTTCCGCGACGGCGAGCGGGTGTTCCGCACTTACTTCATCAACAACCGCGCCGACGAGGCGATGGGGACCACCTGGAGCTACCTCGACCTCACACCGCTCGGCCGTCAGGAGACCTGGGAGGACTCCCCAGAGGGTTATCCCCAAACGCCTCCGTATAAGTGGTGGAACTGGCACGACAACTACGAAGCTGCAGCCTCGCCTGACCCGAGGTGGGTCGATATCCTGGTCGATCCAGACGCCGCTTTTCGAAAACGCGCCGCAGAGGCGAAACAGAGCTAGAACGTTTTGGTCCCATGGACGCTTGGGCGACATGGGACCAAAATGAACGTTACGCGATGTTGTCCAGGGCGCGCTTAAGCTTTTGTGCAGGCTCTTCCTGGCGCCGCAGCAAGTCGAATGCATTTCTCGATTTGGCACTTTGCTCGGCCCACTGGACCGGACGCGCAATCCGGCTCAGCCAGTCGGCTATCTCGTCTGGCCCGGAGCAGGTCGTAGACGCCTCCAGACCCAGCTCCTGCAGAAAGCCGCCGGTCGCAGAAGCCTTATGCACACATCCAACAATCGGAAGCTCCAGCGCCATGTAGTCCAGAACGCGGGATGGAATAGAGTAGCGGCTCCTTAGATCAAGTTTCGGATCCAATTTGGGGCCAGGCAAAAAAGCCACATGAGCGCGGCCGAGTTCGATATCAAGGTCCTGCTGCGTAGGACAAAACCCACCCACACTGACCCGGTTCTTAAGCGTAGTCTTCGCCTGGCGCAGAATCTTCGGCGAGCCTAGAAACGACACCTCAACCCTCAACCCCTTACGCTCCAACAGAGGAATAGCCTGATCCAGATCGTCCAGGCCTTGCGCATACGAGCTGACGTTGCCATGCATGACAATCTTCAACGGGCCGCGCTGCCGCGGCTTGGCCCTGACCAACGACTCGTCCCTGGAGAAGCAAAGCAACTCGGCATCGGCGCGTATCAGGGAAACATCGTCCAGCAGCGGTTGGCTGACACAAAAGACACTCTCCGCCTGTTCCACCAGTTGGCGCAACGCGCCGGAGAAAACATCGCCCTGCAACACGTCCCAAAGATGAAGCACGAAGGGAGCTCCGACCAGGTTGGCCAGCTCCAGGCAACGTTGCGCATCGGGCTCACTCAGAGGGGCGATATAGGCACTGGAGACGCGTTCACGATATTCCTTGAGACGCTCGACCATCGGGGTCCGTAAATCGCTTCCATTCCACAAGCTGATGCCTAGACGCTCGCACACCCGCAACAAGCTGGGGTTATGGAGAAAGGAATAACGGCTGAGCAAAGTGTTTTCAAAAAGAACCGACCGCGGGTCTGTTTGCGTCAGGCTGCTGCTCCACCAATGAAAATGGAGCCAATCCTGATGGGGCTCCATCAAGCGACGAGTCTGCACCCCGATGGCAGTGCGCGGAGACAGTGAGAATCGATTAATAAACAACGGAACACGACGGCCGGCAGACATAAATTTTCCCGTGACTTCTTTTATCGGCTGTGATCGGGATTGATTTCAGTACGACAGTTACAAATATCCAAAATATATCAGTGGCGGGATCAATCTAAAATACACACACCACGGCGGTTGACGTTACGGTGGTCCCTGCTCAGGTTACCGTGGTGCAGGCAAAGTCTTTGATCGCCGTAGCAATAGCGCACTGCCTATGCACCCCGCGGCGATCGAAGCGGCGAGCGTTCCGATCTTTGACATATCGAGCAAGCCGCCATCGCCCAGAGCCAGCGAGGCTATAAATAGCGACATGGTGAAGCCAATGCCGCACAACCAGCTGGCGCCAAAAATCTCACCCCAGGTCACCGACGCCGGCCGGGAGCCGAGGCCGGTAAGCGCCGCCAGCCGGGCAAACAAGGTAATCCCCAGTGGCTTGCCGAGCAGCAAACCCAACAACACTCCAAGGGTGACGGGATTGGTCACGGCCGCGCCCATCTTGCCCAGGATCGGAACGCCAGCATTGGCAAAGGCGAAGATGGGCATGATCACAAAGGCTACCCAGGGTTGCAGCGCATGCTCAATGCGGTGTAGCGGGGATTCGATCATTTCGCATTTCTGTTCCAGTAAATGGATGGCATGGTGAGCCTGGGCAGAGTCTAGATCGTGGGCTTCAAATTGATCGAGCAGGCTTCGGCTTTGATCAAGGAATTCCGCTTTGTCGATCGAGTTCCGCGCCGGGATGGTAAAGGCCAGCAGGATGCCGGCGATGGTGGCATGCACGCCCGAGTTGAGCACGGCAATCCATACGCAAACGCCGATCACTGCATAGACAGCCGGGCTGCGAATGCCCATCCAATTCGCGGTAAAAGAAACCGCCACTCCGACAAAAGCGAGCGTCAGAGCCCATATCGAAATGTGTTGCGTGTAGAACAACGCAATGACCAGCACACCGAAGATGTCATCCACAATCGCCAGCGCGGCAACGAAGACCTTCAGCGCCACAGGAACCCGGCTGCCCAGTAAGGCCAACACACCCAGGGCAAAGGCGATGTCGGTCGCCATAGGAATGCCCCACCCGTTCGCGCCCGCACCTCCTTTATTCAAGGCGAAGTAAATGACTGCCGGGACGATGGATCCGCCGATCGCCGCCATGAAAGGAAAGGCAGCCTGGCGGAAACTTGAAAGCTCCCCTATGAGCAGTTCGCGTTTGATTTCCAGACCCACCAGGAAAAAGAAGATCGACATGAGCCCATCGTTCACCCACTCATGCCGGGTCTCGGAAAGAGAGACCGATCCCAAGGTAATGGTGGCCTGGGTGAACCAGATCTCGTGGTAGCTGTGCTCCCAGCGTGAGTTAGCCCAAAACAAGGCCGCGGCGGTAGCCACCAGCAGGAGGATCCCACCCGCCGCCTCCATCCTGGCGAAGCGGGTGAACGGGCTGGTGATGAAATCGATGGGCGGCCGTGAAGTCGACAAGGTGGGCTCCTCAAATATTAATAAATTAGTTGACTTCCAGGGCCGGGTTCATTAACCTTAATCGTGGGATACCTGTATGCCACCAAAAAAATCACCCACGCTCACGGAAGCCGAGTTGAGGCTGATGAAAGTTCTCTGGGCTCGCGGGGAATCGACGGTCAGCGACATCGCCGCGGCACTGCCCAGGAAGACCGCCCTGGCCTACAACTCTGTGCTCACGACGGTGAGAATTTTGGAGCAAAAGGGCTATGTGCGGCATCGCAAAGAGGGCCGTGCTTTCTACTATGTACCGGTGGTGCAGGAAGAAGAAGCGGGCAGCTCGGAAGTACGCCTGGTGCTGAGTCGTTTCTTTGGCAACTCGCGGGAAAAGCTGATGTTGTCACTTTTGGGGGATGCGGACGTTACCCCGGAAGAATTGCAGCGTCTAAGAGATGCGATCCAGCAGGCGGAGTAAGTAACCCCATGGAAGCGATGCTATTGCGGCACTTCATATCGACCAGCCCTGCAGAACTGCTGATCTCCAGCATCTGGCAAGGCTTGCTGTTGACCGCTTTGGCCTGGGCCGCGCTCAAGCTGGCGCCTGGACTGCGGGCATCCACTCGCTTCACTTTGTGGCTGATCATCTTCCTGGCGGTTGCGTTGCTTCCCTGTTTTGCCCTCGGCCGCTCATGGTTCGGCGTGGATTCCTCCGCCGTAACAGCCCTGCCCCCATCGGGCATTGGGTTGCACTTGAACATTGTCTGGGCTTTTGTGCTCGAAGTTGTTTGGGGGATCGCTTCCCTCCTCTCGCTGGCCCGTCTGTTCTCGAGCGGCTTACAGATGCGAGCGGTGTTGCGCAGCTCCGTCGCGGTTGCTGACCTGCCGGAAGAGATTCAATCGGCGCTGGCGCGGGACGGCAAGCGTTCGGTTGCGGTGCGCCTGTCCGACGCCGTCGATGCGCCCAGCGTGATCGGCTTCTTCCGTCCGGCCGTCGTGGTTCCTTGCTCCTTATGGAGCGAATTGGCGCCTGCCGATATGAGGCAGATCATCCTGCACGAAATGGCTCATCTCGATCGGAGAGATGATTGGACGAATCTGCTACAGAAACTGTTGCGCGCACTCTGCCCTTTGAATCCGGCTCTTTTCTGGGCGGAGCGGCACCTTTGCCGCGAACGGGAACAGGCCTGTGATGACGCCGTGCTCGACGCCGCCGGCAATGCGCGCGCCTATGCCACCTGCCTTACGAAACTAGCCGAAGTCAAGTTGGTCAGGCGCGTTGCTTCGCTCGCGCCCGGCTTCTGGCAGCGGCACTCCGAACTCGCTGGGAGGGTGGAGAACATCCTTCATCGCCGGCGCCGCCTCGGTCCGGCATTTTCGCGCGGCCTGGTCGCAGCCGGTCTGGCTGTTGCTTTCTCTGGCGCGCTCGTGCTGCAACTCTGCCCAGGCTTGATTTCTTTCACCACCAGCAGCCCGGTTGCCGCAGCGGTACAGCCCCATTACCAACCTCAGGAAGCCCCTCTGGCTCACTATCAGCAGGCAGTCTTTCATCCGCCTGCAAACAACAACGCGAATGCAATCGTGCCCAAGGCCCACGCGGCGCGGCAAGTTCGCAAGTATCGCCGCCTCCAGTTCGTTCAGTTGGTTGAAGACCAGGACGGTGGGGGCATTACCTTGACTCTCTATACCGTCGAAGTTCCCGAAACTTCGGCGGCGCAAGTTGTTCCCACACCCCACAACTGGATCGCTTTCCAGATTTAAGAAACTTAACCCTGAAAGAGGAAAACTAATGTCCAATGAAACTAATTTATTAAGAGCTAAGGTCAGGCGGTTCGGTGTGCCTGTGCTCGCTGTCGGCCTTGCCTTCTCGACTGGAGCGATCGTCTTCAGCCACCAGCATGTGAATGCCGCGACCGCTCCTGATAATCCGATCGCTCCCATCAACAATGCGAGCATCGACCCCCTGCTGGCGCTTGACCAGGCTACCGAAGCAGTGGCTTCCCGGGTTACCCCGGCAGTCGTCAACATTGCCGTTACTTCTCATCGCACGGAGCAACCGGCGATGGAAAGCCAGGGCGACGATCAGGGTCCAAATGACGATCAAGGAGACAATCCCTTTTCTCAGTTCTTCGGTCCCGGATTCGGTCCGCGTCGTGGTATGCCTGGCATGGGCCAGGGTCAACGGCAGATCGAGCATGGCATTGGCAGCGGTGTGATCATCTCCCCTGATGGATACATCGTGACCAACAATCACGTGGTTGATGGCGCGGTGGAAGTGCGCGTAACCCTGCACGACCGCAGGAGCTTTCCGGCCAAGGTAATTGGAACCGACAAGCTTACAGATCTGGCAGTGGTCAAGATCGACGCCAAGGACCTGCCGGCGATCGCCTGGGGCGATTCGACCCAGCTGGTTCCGGGACAGTCTGTGCTCGCGATCGGCAGCCCGTTTGGTTATTTCCGCTTTTCCGTTACCCGGGGGATTGTCAGCGCAGTCGACCGGCCGAACCCGTACTCGGATGACCCCCGCAAGCCGGGTGGATTTATTCAGACCGATGCCGCCATCAATCCTGGCAACTCCGGTGGCCCGTTGGTGAATGCCCATGGGCAACTGGTTGGCATCAATACCTTCCTTATCTCGCAGACGGGAGAGTTCTCTGGCGCGGGCTTCGCGATTCCCACCCAGACAGTGCACCCGGTAGTCGACTCGCTGATTAAGAACGGCGTGGTTCACCATGGATACCTGGGAGTTGGATTGAACGACGTAACTCCTGAAAACGCGAAGTTCTTCAACCTGACTGGTAACACCGGAGCATTGATTGCTTCTGTCACCCCCGACTCTCCCGCGAGCCGCGCAGGCTTGAAGGAAGGCGATGTGGTGACCGCTGTCAACGGCCGCACGGTGGAAACAGGAAGTGACTTGCAGGTGATCGTCAGCGAAGATGCCCCCGGCTCGAAGATCGTGTTGGACGTGGTGCGGAATGGCCACCCCGAGAAAATGGACCTGACCGTTGGGGAATACCACAAGGACCAACAAGTCGCGGCCAACACGAGTGAAGAGTCTGGTCACGCCAGGCTCGGCATTGCGATCTCCGATCTCACTCCGGATGTTCGCCAGCAGCTGAATCTTCCCTCGGATGTTAAGGGAGTGGCAGTTGCGCAGGTTCAACCGGGCAGTCCTGCGGAAGATGCGGGCTTGAGCGGTGGCGATGTGATTCTCGAGATCAATCGCAAGCCGGTTACATCGGCGGATCAGTTCCGTAGCGATGTGAAGTCGGCGCCTGCTAACGAAGACATGCTGCTTCGGGTATGGGCAAACGGTGGCACCAGCTTCCGCGTTGTTCATCCGGAGAGCGCTTCTGGCTCCAACGGCATGTAATTAAAACCCCTGGGGGAAGAAGGCTTCCCTCAGGGAATTAGTCGGACACGTGCGGCATGGCTTCGGCCGTTCCGTTCTTTTCTCCATGGGATTTTTGCGTCGGCGGCGAGGCGCACTGCAGATCCCTCGGCTTGGCTCGGGATGACAAGGGGAGGGCGGTTACTGACTTACAATTCCGCGAGTCGGATGACGCAGAAGAACTCCCGATCCGACTCACAGATGACAAGGTGAGTGATCACTCTCCCCTTGTCATCCCGAGCCAAGCCGAGGGATCTGCAGTGCGCCTCGCCCCCGACGCAAAAATCCCGTGAAAGCAGTGGCGGACCGGTTTTAGATTTGCGAGAAGCTCAATGGGCTTAAATACAGATTGGAAATGTTGCTTACAATTTCCGGATCCGTATTGCCCGGCTTGCGCGAAAGCTCCTTCCACGCCGGATCCGATGCAAATACCGGCCACTTCTTATTCAAATCCGCCACATCTTCAAAGGTGAGCATATAGGTCAGGCTTGGCATTCGATGCCCGATCAACGTGTCGCCAAAAAACACAGGAGCCAACCCGGTGCGAACAAATATTCCAATCTCCGCCTCGTTGAACATCTGCACTTTCCGGAGATGCGCCGCATCCGTCGCACTCTCATAGGTTCTCAGCTGAAAAATTCTTTTTTCTGTTTTCGGAGCAACCAGCTTTGGCCAGCCTGCAAAAGCGGCCATCAGCGAAGTCTCCACGCGCACAAACGGCGGCGCCGAAGCGGGCGCTTCCCAGAACGCCGCAGCTGCTTTGCGGAACTGATTGTCTGCAGCCAGACGAGTCTCGAGCGTGGCCAGCGTCTCCAAAGAAGTAGCCGGGATAAGCAAATAATACGTAGGCGTCTCGGGACCAATATCCAGCTTGAATGCCCCAACGGGGCCGATCGACATCTGATTCAGCGCCGGAATCAAGGCATGTTCAAAATAGTTTTGGGTCAAGGCCAGTTGCGGTCCGGTGGTGAGGGTGTATTTCCGCAGCTGGTAGTACTCCTGGGTAGTCTGTACCATTGCCCGCCCCTCCCCGCTCAAAGCCGCCCCCGCCATGGCAATCGCGGATGTGACAAAACTTCGCCTTTGCAATCCTTCCTCCTACTCAACCAGCGCAAGTGTAAACCCGTCGTATCCCTTGCTGCCTACAGTCTGGATGGTGGTTGCGCTGACGCGCGGCTCCGCCGCCAACATCTCGTGCATGCGGCGCGCGCCCTGGACATTTGCATCGTTGCTCTTGCCATCGATCAAAGCTCCCTCGCGGACCACATTGTCTACGATAATGAGACTGCCAGGCCGTGACAGCTTCAGCGACCACTCGAGATAGTGGGGGATGCTCTGCTTGTCTGCATCGATGAAGACTAAATCAAAGGGACCAAGGCCCTCTGCCTCCAGTTTCTGGATGCTGGTGCGGGCGTCGCCCAAACGCACTTGGACCATCTGCGCGAACCCGGCACGAGCGATATTGCTGCGCGCTACCTCAGCATGCTTGGGGTCAGCTTCCAGCGTGATCAAGCGGCCACCGGGTCGCAACGCCCGCGCCAGCCAGATGCTGCTGTATCCACCCAGGGTGCCTACCTCGAGAATCCGCGTGGCGCCTGCGAGCCGCGCCAGCATCATGAGAAGTTTTCCCTGACTGGGAGAGACGTTGATCGGCGGCAGCCCCGCAGCATCACTGGCGGCAAGGGCCGCATCCAAAGCCGCGTCAGGTGGCACCAGAAGAGCGGTGGTGTATTGGTCGACCGCTGTCCATAATTGCTTGTCCATCAGAATGCTCCTACACTAATTTTCGAAATGCCACTTTCTTACAACCAGATTACAGGGCAAAGCCTGGAGCGGCTCGCCGCGCTTAGCGACGGTATCTTCGCCGTGGCCATGACGCTGTTGGTACTGGACCTGCACGTGCCCGCACGGGAATTAATTCACAGCCAGGGAGAGTTGTGGCACACGCTCGCCGGCGCTGCCCCGCAGGTTATCAGCTACCTGATGAGCTTCATGACCCTGGGGATTTTCTGGAATGGGCAACAGGCACAATTAAACTCGTTTACCCACAGTGATCGTCACCTCTCCTGGATCCATATCGCCTTTCTTTTCCTGGTATCGATCATGCCCTTTTCCACGCGCTTGCTGGCAGAGTTTATCTCCTATCGCACTGTCCTCATCGCTTATTGGGTGAACATCCTGCTGCTCGGCGTGGTGCTGTTTGTGAGCTGGCGCTACGCGAGACGGGCAGGTCTGTTGCAGGAAGAGATCACCCATCAGAAGCAATGTGCGATGGAACGGCGGATCGTGGTTGCCCAGGGGCTTTATGCATTCGGCATGTGCCTGTGCCTGGTAAACACCTACGTGAGCATCGCTTTTATTGCCCTGGTACAGCTGAACTTCGCCCTGGCGCCAAGGCTGCCCTTTGTATCGGAAATTTAGTAACTACAGCCGCTCAGATTCCACGATGTGCACCCCGGGAGGAGCCGTAATGGCCGCTTCCAGCAGAGCCCTGGCAATCTTATCCGCCGGGACCACACGATAGTGCCGGGGCAAGACCGGCCGCAGCGAATGAAACACCCGGATGGTGCGTGCCTCCCACGCACGGTGTGGCTTACGCGGTCCCAGGATGCCGGAGGGGCGCACCAGGGTAAGCGAGGGGAAGCCACCGGCGATCAGTCTTTGTTCCACCTCGCCTTTGACTCGGTTGTAAAAGGCGCGCGCCTTTGGGTTGGCGCCGATCGAGGAGTTAAAAGCAAAGCTCTGCGCACCGTGGTCGTACAACAGTTTGGCTACCGCCAAAGGGTAATCGACATCTACTTTGCGAAACGCCGCGTGCGAGCCCGCCTCGCGCATGGTCGTGCCCAGCGTGCAGATGCCTGCGTGTACCTGCCACCACGGGGCGTCGGCCGGAAGAGCGTCGAAGTCGACCAGGGGGTTCTCCAGCCGCGGTTGCGGAGGCAAGGCTTGCCGTGTGACCGCGACTACCTTCGACACCCGGCTGTCGGCAAGCGCCTGACGCAGGACGGATTGGCCAACCAGTCCAGTTGCGCCAACCAGTAACAGATCTGTCATACTCTTGCTCCTTGCAGCAATAATAGGCCATGGAGAACTTCCGCCTGCGGGTGTTTCGGGCCGTCGCGCACCATCTTAACTTCCGCATTGCGGCGGAGGAGTTGTTGTTGACGCAATCGGCAGTGACCCAGCAGATCAAGGCGCTGGAGTCGGAAATGGATGTTCCCTTGTTTGACCGGACGCGGGGCCGCGTTTCTCTCACCCCTGCCGGCACTGCATTACTTCCTTTTGCCGACAGGCTCGCGGCCCTGGCAGCAGAAGCTCGTGAAGCAGTGGCGGCTGCGAATGGCGCAAGCGCCGGACGTTTGACCCTGGGTGCTTCGCAAACGATCGGACAATATTTGTTGCCCAGGCTGATCGCCGGGTTTCTGCAGCAAAACCCCAAGGTGGAAATCTGTGTGATCGGTGGGAATACGCAAACCATCCTGGAAGCGCTGGTTGAGCACCGGGTGCAGCTCTGCCTGATCGAAGGGCCCGCCATGCGCAGAGACGTGCAGGTGGAACCCTTTATGGAGGACCACATGGTCTGCGTTGTGCCTTCGGGCCATGAATGGGCAGACCAGGAAATTGACGTGAACGAGTTGCAGCAGGCCACGCTGGTAGCGCGCGAGCTGGGTTCGGGCTCGCGGCGGATCGTCGAGCAAGCAATGGAGAAGGCCGGTTTGGAAGTAAAAAAATTGCGGCTGCTGATGACATTCGATTCGACAGAAGGCCTTCTGAGCGCGGTCGAAGCCGGGTTGGGGATTGCTTTCGTATCCCGCTGGGCGGTGCGCAACCAGCTTGCGCTCGGAACCTTGAAGCTGGCCAGGGTAAAAGGACTGAATCTGGCGCGGATGTTCTCGCTCGCCACCGTCGCCGGACCTGAGCCCGCCGGCATTGCCCGAGCGTTTCATCGCTTCGTGTTGCAGCGAGCGGAAGAACTGGCGCCGCGCGCCACCGGGCGAAACAGGCCCCACTCGTCAGATTGATATGTAGTTGAAGTAAATCGCCAACAGCGAAACGCCGGCAACGATGATCCACAGGCTTACGCCTTGTACGAAAGGCCTGACCCCAACCTGTTGCAGTGTCTTCTTCGAGAGACTGGTGCCGATCAGAAAGAGCGTAGCCGTGAGGCCGGCTTTGCCGAGATGGTTGATGGTTGCAAACTGCGTCCCAAACTGTGGGAAGTAACTAGCTGCAGCCGCTGCAAGGCAAAAAAGGAAAATGAACCAAGGCACCCTCACCTTAGCCTGGCCAAACGACTTCCCCTTTCGTGCCATGTACACGGCCGCAAGCAACGAGACAGGAACAATCCAAAGCGCACGCGTCAACTTTACCGTGGTGCCGACGGCAAGCGCTTGATTTCCGTATTTCGCAGCCGCACCGACCACTGAACTGGTGTCGTGGATAGCCAACGCGGACCAAAGCCCAAATTGATTCTGGCTCAGATGCAGGACGTGTCCAATGAAAGGAAAAATCAGCAGGGCCACCGAATTGAGCACAAACACGGTCCCCATGGAGACGCTGATCTCTTCCTGGTCTGCCCCGGTAATGGGGGAGATGGCAGCGATCGCACTTCCCCCGCAGATAGCAGTACCCGCCGAAATCAGGAATGACGCCTTGCCCGCCACCTTAAGCAAACTGCCAAAGAGAAGCCCAAGCAGCATGGCGCAGCTGATGCTGATCGCCGTATAGAAGAACCCGGAGCGGCCTGCATGCACGACCTGCTTCAGGTTCATGCCAAAGCCAAGAGCAACCACGGAAGCCTGTAGCAGCAACTTGGCCAGCGAATGGCTTTCCAGGCGAAACGGATGCTCGAAGGCGAACCCGAAAGCGATTCCGCCGGCCAACGCAGCTGCCGGGGGAACCACCCCACTGGCCGCAAACAGAAGGCATACGAAGAAGATCGTTCGGCTGTTCATAGACCCACTTTCGGCCATTCGTGAAAGGGAGTCCAAGCAGAAATAGTGATGGGCAATTAGCCCGGGAAATGTTCAGAACCGGACACCTGCGGGTGGAAGCGGACATCGACTCCCTCGCCAGCAGGGCCGGAAGACCTTCTTTCCCATACAGTTGCGGTCTGGCTTGGCAATTGCTCCCACGGGAGCACGAGGCGAACCATGAAGAACCTGCTGCAGGACCTGCGATTTGCCCTCCGCCACCTGCGCCGCTCACCCGGCTTTGCCGTCACCGCTGTCCTCATCCTGGCATTGGGGATCGCGGCAAACGTCATCGTTTTTGGAGTTCTGCAGAACATCATCCTGCAACCTTTGGACGCCCCTCGTGCTGACCGCGTGGTTACCTTCGCAAATCACTCAGGGGGATACCCGATCTATTCCTACCCGGAAGTGCGTGACGTGCGCGACGGTAACACCGTCTTTTCTGCCGTGGCTGCAGACGCACTTACAACCTTTGGCGTTGAGGTCAACGGTGTCACCCGGCCTGCCTGGGGATACGAAGTGAGCGGGCAGTATTTCGAAGTCATGGGCACGCAACCTTTCCTGGGACGACTCCTTCGGCGGGCCGATGACGACCACTCCGGCGCCGCAGAAGTCGCCGTAATCAGCTGGCCGGCGTGGAAATCGAAATTCGGCGCCGATCCCAATATCGTGGGCAGGACGATTCGCGTCGATAAGCATCCCTACACCATCGTGGGCGTAACTCCAGAGGGATTTTACGGAACAGAAAAGTTCATACAGCCGGATCTCTTTGTCCCCATGGCCAATGAAGCATCGTTCGATGGAGTGAACTGGCTGGAATCTCGGCAGGAAAAGGAAAAGGTGTTCGCCATCGCGCGCATCAAGGACGGCATCAACAAGGCCCAGGTACAAGCTGACCTGAACACCATCGCCACCCGCATGGCCCGCCAGTATCCGAAAGACGAAGAAAAGCTGGCATTCGTTTTGGCTCGTCCCGGCATGATAGCGGACTTCGTCGGCGGCGCGGTGCGCCGGTTTCTGGGCGGCATCCTGTTGCTGGCCGGCATTGTGTTACTCGCCGCCTGCGCTAATCTGGGCGGCCTGTTCGCAGCGCGAACCGCAGACCGCACCCGCGAGATTGCCATTCGCATGGCGATCGGATCGAGCCGTTGGCGCATCCTGCGCCAGGTCCTGATGGAGGCATTCGTAATTTCTGTACTTGGTGGCGCGTGCGCCTGCGGTTTAGCCTGGGCGGCTCTCACCGGGCTCGACCGTTGGCATCCACCCTCGGACTACCCGATGAAGTTGTTGGTAGCGCCGCAGCCTTCACTGATCCTCATGGCCTTCGCTATTTCCGTGCTAGCCTGCGTGTTGTTTGGAGTGATGCCTCTACGGCAAATATTCAATACCGACCCAAACGAAGCTGTGAAAGGCGCCGGAAGCCACTCCAGCCCCGGGCGGCGGTGGGCCTTCCGTGACCTGCTGTTGGCGGCCCAGATCGCGCTTTGCTGCGTCACCATCACGGCTGCCTTCGTCTCCATGCGTGGCCTGCTTAAGTCGCTCACCGTGGATAAAGGCTTCAATCCGCACAATGCCGTTCTGACAAAATTTGATTTAAGCCAGGCTGACTATTCCGCAGCGGCGGCGGAACAGGTGCAACGCCGCCTTCTGGAAAAGGTGTCGCAGTTGCCTGGAGTGGAAGCAGCCGGCTACGGCAGCACCACGCCTCTCTCAGATACGATGGACCTCCCCGTCTTTGCTGAACCAACGACTGACTTTAAAGAGTCCAACAAAGCATTTGATACTTATTACTTCGCAGTCTCTCCGGGGTATCTTGCCGCTGCGCAAACCCCGCTGCTGACGGGGCGGGACTTCAGCTTTGACGATAAGGCAGACGCGCCGCCGGTGGCCATTGTCAATCAGTACTTCGCCCGCCATCTTTTCCACTCCGAACAGGCTGTCGGCCGCTACTTCAAAGACAGTTCCGGCAAATCGATCCAGATCGTTGGCATGGTGCCTGACGGAAAATATTTTCTACTGAGTGAAGAGCCGCAGGAGGCTGCCTATTTCCCCATCCTGCAGAGACCGAACACTACGACGCATCTCGTCGTGCGCACGCGGCCCGATCCCTCCGGGGCTGCCGTTGCCGGAATGGTGGCCAGCGTCCGCAAAGTGGTTCACGATTTCGACCCTGGTATTCCTATTCGCTTATCGAGCGACTGGACCAGTGCGCTGGCATGGAGTCTGTTCCCTGCTCAAGTCGCTACCGTGTCCCTCGGCATCTTTGGAGCGTTTGGGCTTTTGCTCTCGATCACCGGAACCTTCGGACTGGCCTCTTACACCGTAGGCAAGCGACTGCGCGAGCTGAGCATCCGGGTTGCGCTCGGGGCGCAAGCAAGAGAAATCCTCTCAACCGCGCTCGGCCGTATGCTGATCCTGCTCGGGACGGGATCCCTGGCTGGGATTTTGCTCGGGGTTGCCGCCAGCCGAGTCCTTTCCGCCATCGTTTTTCAGGCCTCTGCTCAAGATCCAGTCGTGCTCCTGGCTGTTAGCCTAACCATTCTCTTCACCGGCTGTTTGTCCGTAGCCGGACCGGTGCGCCGCGTGCTACGCCTCGACCCCGCCAGCGTGCTTCGCGAACAGTAGTGCTCGAGGATGACCTTCGCCTGATTTTCGCCTAAGCTAGAGGAGTGAAGAGGACTCTATTCCCCGTCAGACCAACTGCGTTGCGCCGCGAATTGAGTCACCGCAATGCCGAGAGGGCAGCCAACCTGCGCGCTGAGATGACCTATGGCGCGATACCCAGCGTGATCTACTGCGAAGACGAAACTAGAGAACACGGCAACTTTCTCCCCGCTTCCTACCAGCAAATTCTCAAGCAAGCCGACTGGCGATCGCGCCTTACCAAGGTCTATACCGGTTCCCGCTTTGTTCCCAGAAGCGGCGATCGCACCCGGCGCGAATTGGAATGCGCCAACAGTTCCGACGCGCTGCTGATGAACATCTTTTGCTACCCAGGGATGCTTCGCCGGCCGGCGCTCTGTTCCCTTCTCGGCCTTGCGCCCGGTATTCGGCCGAGCTTTGGTTTCAGACCGCGGATCCCCCTGAAGAGCGGCGCCCAGGACCGAACGGAAATCGACCTCAAGCTGGGGAGTTTTCTGGTTGAGGCCAAATTGACGGAAGGTAATTTCCAAACTGCGCGGGTGGACCTGGTGCATCGCTATCGCGATCTGGAATCCGTCTTCGATCTGGCACGGCTGCCCATGACACAAGAAAAATACCGCTCGTCGCAACTCATCCGCGGCGCCCTCGCTGCTCACACTCATGCGGCGAGCTTTGCGGTGTTCTGCGATCAGCGACGTCAGGATCTTATCGAAGATTGTTTTGAAGTTTTCTCGGCGATCATGAGCGCCGAACTCAGATGCCGCCTAAGCGTGGTCACCTGGCAGGAAATTGCTTCCGCTATGCCGCACACGGTAAAGACCTTTCTGGCCGGGAAATACGGTATCAGCGCGGCGTCCACTGCGGATGGCTGGTGAACAGCCCTCCCAAAAACCCCAACTGGTACACCAGAAAAAATCCAAAACAAACACTGACCACACCGGAAGCAACACTAAAGACACGGCTGAGACCGCCGAATCGATGGCCCGCATAGGCGAGGGGAACAGCCATCGCGGCTGTCATGCACATCATGCCTACCATCGTGCCTGCGCCAAAAATCAACAAATAAACCGTCGCCCATGCGGGGCTGTGGATGGTAGATAAAACCAGCAGCGCAACCGCCGCCGATCCTGCCAGGCCGTGCACGATTCCGATCACCAAAGGCCGCACACATTGATAAACGCCGAAGCGGCCAACGGAACGGTCGATCAAGGTTTCCGCTTTTTCCAGCGGTTTACCGTTTCGCGTCAGATACGAGGTCACGCGCTGCATCACCCCGGTCAGATTCAACACTCCGAGCAAGATCAGCATCAGTGCGACACTGAACTCCATCGAAAGGCCGAGACGCGGCGGGATGACCACACCGAACAAAATGATCATGCTGCCCACGGCAAAGATGGTGAGCGTGTGCCCGAGTCCCCAAATGCTGCCGATCAACCCTGCCTGGCGGATGCTTCGCTGTTTGCTCACGATGGTGGAAACTGCCACGACGTGATCGGGGTCAGTGGAGTGGCGCATTCCCAGCAACAGCCCCACTCCAGCGATAAACAGAAACGGTCCAAGCTTTTCCTTGCTCAGATTCTGCAAGTCGATGCCGGTGGTGAGAAAGGCACGAACCGCAATGCCGGCGCCAAGCACAGTCATGAACGCTGC
This sequence comes from uncultured Acidobacteriaceae bacterium, assembly GCA_963826875.1. GTDB lineage: Bacteria > Acidobacteriota > Terriglobia > Terriglobales > Acidobacteriaceae > PALSA-350. The sequence continues at coordinate 90,524 of CAWGYP010000023.1, forward strand.
CGAGGCTACTGGAAGCCAGCGCGTAGTGAGCGGGCCATTCACCTGCATCCGCGCCATAAAGCGGCGCCCGTAGACCATGAGCATTCCGAAGCTGATCAGCACCGCCGCCAGGCCAAGACTGAAGGCAATGATCAGAAAGAAGCCCAGGCCGATGCGATGAAGGGCGAAGGCGCTTAACAGGACCACCAGCGCCGCGGGGCACGGAATGATGCCCCCGGTAATTCCCAGGGCAAAGAGCTGGTACAGAGAAACTGGTCTGCCTGGCACCACGGGTTCAGGTGCGTCCTTCTTGCGGGAAGAAAACCAGTGGCCATGAAGCTGCCCGGAAGTATGGGAGTGGTCGAGATCCAATCCGCTCCAGCGGCGCAGGAACATGTAGCCGCCGAGCCCGGCAATCGTCAAGCCGGAGAATACCCCCAGCCACGGATACAGTTGCTCGGGAACGATGTAACGCGAGGCGTAAAGAGTGATCGCGCCCAAGGCGAAGACTCCCGCCGTGTGCGAAGCGGTCACGATGACGCCGAGCAGCAACGCGTGCCGCGCCGTACCTCGAGAGCCAACCAGGTAGGCCGCAACGATCGTCTTTCCGTGGCCTGGTTCCAGGGCGTGCAAGGCGCCCAGTCCAAAGGCGATGAAGGCTGCCGTGATGAGGAACCATAGACTCAGCCTGCGGGTAGTGATCAGCTCAGTGAATGCATTGCGCGGGGTCGCTTGCTGATTTGCCCGCAGACGCAACTGTGGGGTTGCAGCGGGTTGGGCCGGCGCAGCTGGGGCTGCTCTTACTACAGGTGCCACCCGCTTTGCGCGAGTGGGAGGGGCTGGCAGGAGCGGGAAATGAAATTGTATGGTCGCGGATAAGTCCTGCGGTGGGCTGTTGAGCAAATCAGTGGGATAGTTGGTGAGCTCAGCACTGCGGTCGTTCCTGGGCGCCGAGGTGGTGATGAAATTTACTCCGGCAGCGGGCACCGCGATGATTTCTCTCCAGCCCGCGTGGCCGGGATAATTGTTGTCGGCATATTGCAGGTTGCCGGTTGCGAGATCAGCCCTTTCATCCACTGACCGATTTTGAGGATGACCACTACCTTCCCCTTTGTCATCCCGACCGGAGCTCCGAAGGAGCGTAGTGGAGGGATCTGCAGTTCTCCCCCCTGCGCGATACGCCGCCTGGTAAACAAACCCCATCTTCATGGTCGGAAGCCCGCCTGCGCCTGGCGGGAAAATCACCTGGCTGGAGAGAAGCTTGAGCGGCAGCCGCTGGCCGTCGAGTATCAGGGTCAGGCCACGGGCGAATTCCAGGCCGCGTGACTCAACATAGTGCTTTACCGATGGGTCTGCTACATCCGCGGTGACATTACCCTGCTGCAATTCCTGGTAGGTTGGGATCTCTGCCAGGTCGATGATGTAGGTGAGCTTAATGCCGTCGCGCTCGAGCGCAATCTTCGAGTAGTGATTGACGCTGAAGTTGCCCATAGGATGGGCGAAGCCGCTCGGCGCCACCACCAGGAGCGTTAACACGCAAAGTAGCTTACGGAACATTGGTCTGTCCTTGGCTGGCAGTCAATCCAGCCTGGGCGTCAAGCGTCTTCAACTGCTGCCGAGCAACTTCGGAGTAGATCACGTGGAAGTGTGGATTGATGCTGAGCGCGGTTTGCAATCGCTCCTTCGCCTGGCTGGTCTGCCCTAAACGGCTGGCAATCATGCCGGCGTGGAAAAACAGCAGCGCATCGCGTGCACCGGGGCGAAGGGCGTTCTGCATGGCGTCACTGGCTTCCTGGTATTTGTCGTTCTTATAGAGCGCCCAGGCGAGTGCATCCCAGGTGTATATATCGTGGCGTACCTCAAATTCCTTGTGCGCCAGGGTAAGTGCCTCGTCGAGCTTGATGTCGTGGTCGGAATAGAACAGGGCCAGATCTCGGTTGTGCAGGACCTGGTTGATGTGGCCCAGCAATCCGATGTATTCCACCAGCTGATACTGCTTCTTCGCCTCGTTACTATTGCCGGCCCTGGTGTACATATCTCCCAGTTCCGCTACGAACATCGGCATGGGCACTACGGCCACCGCACTCTGATAAAGCTTGATGGCTTCGGCGTAGCGTCCCTGGTTGCCGCGCAGTTTACCCAGGCCGGCCAGGGCGCGATAATCACCGGGATGTATGGTGAGCGCAGTCAGGTAAGCATTGTTCGCGGCGGCGATGTCCCCCGCTTGCGACTCATACTCCCCCAGTTCGTAGTAGAGCCACGCCAGGTTTTCCGCCGGCAGGCGGGCTTCGGTACCCGCCGCTACCGCACGTTGCATCAGGCGAATCGCTCCTCGCGTATCGCCGGAAACAAATTTGAGATAGGAGGTGCGGCTGTCACGCACGTACACGTTATGCGGATCCGCAGCCGAGTCGCCGGAGACATCCAGCCGCGAGTAAGCGATCGCTGCCCGTTCATATTCGCCCATATCCGCATTGGCATCGCCCACAATCGCGAACGGAGAGAGGTCGCCCGATCCGAGCGCGAGCGCCTTCTGCGCGTAGGTAACCGCATCGCTGAAGCGATGCTCGCCCATGCAGACCTCGGCCATGGTGGAGTAAGCGGGCGCGGCAGAAAAATCCGCACTATTCAGATCGAGCGATCGGTTGAGCGCTTGTTCCGCCTGCTGGAAATCTTCTACGTCGCCGGTCTCTCTGGCACGCTGAAAAAACGCGGCGCCGAGAGCAGAGTAAGCAGCCGGATCCTTAGGATTACTCTGCACCCGGGTCTGCATGTTCTTGATCAGCCGCTCGGTACCGGTAGCGCGGGGAATCAGCAGCGCCGCCGGTACAGGTGAGAACACAACAGGCGCCCAGGACGCCGGGGCAAGGGTCTCTTCCGTCATCGGTTGCGAAGGGATTGTTTTTGTGACGGCGTTGCCTTCGCTTGCCGGGGCAACCGCGCCCACGCGCGCCCGAGTCCTGATCGTTTCCGGGTAGCCGGGGAAAAGCTCATCGGCACGCTGCAGCATCTGACCTGCAGAATCCAGCTTGCCCAGGTCGATATCGATGGCCGCAATACGATTGGCGATCGAGGCCAACTCACCCGTCTCCGCGGGCGATACTTCCGCGTACGCGCGCTGCAGTGCATCCAGCGCACCCTCGCGATCGCCATAATGCACGCGCAAGTCAGCTGCGATCAGCAAGCCAGGCACATTGAAAGGCTGAAGGTTCAGCATCCACTGCGCCTGATCCGTCGCATCGTCGTAATTGCCCAGTCCCATGTACGCGCGCGCCAGGTATCCACGCACCGTTGCGTCATCGGGATTATGTGAGTTCAGTTCTTTCGCTTCGTCCCTCGCTCGCACGTACTCATGCTGTTCGAGCAGCAGGGCGACCTGAGTCTTATGCAACTGGAAATCCTGCGGTGCAAGGCCGAGGCCGGTGGCAATGGCGTCCGCTGCCTTGCGATCGTAGTCAGCCGAACCTGTTTCCTGCGCCCGGCTGATCAGCGCCAACGCAAGATCGTTATAGGCTTCAACCTTTTTCGGATCAGATGCGATCTGCTGCCGGACCGCGGCGATACGCTGCTCGGCCGGAGTGGTTGATTGGCCGTAAGCGTGCAACAGTAGTGAACCGGAGATAAGAAGAATTGCAGTTGTAAGTTTCATCACGAGCCTTCACCAAACAGCGAAAAATCTCCGGGCACCCCACAGGAGCGCCCGGTAGTCTTCGACAAGGGTTTACAGTGTTACTCCACAGGGCAGGTGCTGCTACCACCCTGGTTGGCTGGCGGAGCATCGCCCGTGGTGCTGCTGGCAAGCGTCGGCTGATCGCCGCAGCCTGTCTCGCTGGGGTCGATGTGACGGCTATCGCGTCCGCTGTAAGCAAAGTGCACATAGGGGAAAGTTTCCTGTGTGGGCACATCCGCGGAATTGACGCCATCGCCGATCAGGTTGTTGGGAGCGACGTTGAATTTGGGATTGAGCACGCCGGCAACTGCGCGCGCTGCAATATCAACCACATCGTCGGTAACTCGGCGTCCATTGGGGAAGCCTGCGCCGTCACCGGCGAGCAAACCCATCCGGCTGCGGTTCGCCTCCGGAGTCGGCGGAACACCGGTGTTGAGCCGCAACAAGTCGGCAACCGGGCCCGCCGGTGTGCCGGCAGCGGCAATCGGAGGAGCGTAGGTCACCAGCGGAAGCAGATCCGTCCGGGGTGGGGCCGGGATGTTGATTCCATATGCGGCGTTCAACACGCGTGCCAGTGTCGGATCGAGATCGAAGCTGGCAAAGTTCGCATCGTTCACCGGTTGCGACATGCTCCAGGTGTCCTTATACCCGGTGCCGATGATCAGTTCGTTGATCAGCGGGTTACCGAGACGCTGCACCTGCTGCCAGTTGCCCCAGCCTTCTGGTCCTGCGGGCGCACGGCGAACGGTGAACTGTGCCCGGGAGGTAGTGGCCCAGGTTCCAATCGTCGCATTCACATCCGAAGCCTTGTGCTGGTTTCCGTCGCGAGTCAAATAGGAGATCGGGACTTCAATGGCAATGGTGTTGACGTTGAATCCGGAAACGGCATTGGGAGCAAGATTCAGATGGTTGTCCTTATCCTGCGTTGGCGTCAATACTCCACCACCCGCCGCGGTGCGGAAGTTAAAGGTATCGAAGGCAGCCCCTAAGTCGATAAAGAAAGGATCCGCTACGGTACCGGCAAACACGCGGATCTCTCCGCGATCTCCCGCAACCGTATAGATTCCTTGCTGAGCCAGTGCCTCGTAGTTAGGCATGGTGCGTGGACCGACGTTGGTGGGAACGGCGTAAAGAGGATTGCCACTCACCGGGTTCAGAGGAATTCTCTCCGCACCGCGATACATGGTTACCGTGTAGGTCTGCCGCAGGCTCAAGCCGGCTGACCCGGGTCCATCCAGCGAGGTAATCGCGGGTGGCACAACCGCTGTGCCCGGCGCCACTGGCGCGGGTGAGTTCTTTGGAGCAGTGAGTCCGGTACCGACGCCGGCAAAGCCGGTAAACAACTGGGGAGCCCGGATCTGTGTTTGGAATTGAATGTTGAAGGTCACATCGGCCAATGCGTCAAAATTGTTATCGACCTTGATCTGGTAGAGAACGTTGGGATCGAAAGGAAAGTAATTGGGCCCGTTACTGGGTTCGAGGAATGGATCGACATTCATGATGAACGTGACCCGATCCGGATGGTCGTAGCTGACAAACGCGTAGAAATCTGTGATATCAGCTGCGTGGTCTAATGCTGTAATGGGTGCTTCGCGATGACTTGATGCGAATACTCCGGGTGGGGTAATCAGCAGCAGGCACATCGCAAGTCCGACGAAGGACTGGCGTCTTGGCATGCGTGTCTCCCTTTATTTACTTGTTTGCGATGGGCGCACGTCGGTCAGGCGGTTTGAGGAGCGTAGGAACGAATGCACCATCGGTACTGAAGTTACGCCGGGCAGATGCAACTGGATGGCACACGAAAACGAATTTTCGTGAGGCCAGCCGAGATTTCGGTGAACCTTCATAAAACACAAGGAATTGTTCATGGCACGCTCACAGCTTTTCGCGTAACCGGCAAAACTCCGCAGCCTCATGTCCCAATACAATTGGGACATGAGGCCTCGAGTTCATTACGCTATTACCGCCGCCGCTGGGGCGCTCGCCCTTACCACCAGCGCCACATCCGTCGCCGCGCAACCGGCCTTCGGTCCCGCCAATCCCTTTTATGCTCCAAGCAGCCTGCCTTTTCAGGCGCCCCCGTTCGACAAGATTCAGGACAGCGATTATCAGCCGGCGATCGAAGCGGGCATGGCGCAGCAATTGGCGGAGATCCGTGCGATCGCCGACAACCCCGAACCGCCGACCTTCGAGAACACCGTGGTCGCATTGGAAAAGAGCGGCCGCCTGCTGGACCGGGTGAACTCGGTCTTCGATGCCGTGACCAGCGCCAACACCAACCCTGAGCTACAAAAGGTGCAGCAGATCGAAGCTCCTAAACTGGCCGCTCACAATGACGCGATCTTTCTCGACTCCAAGCTCTACCTTCGCGTGGAAGCCGTCTACGAGCAACGCAATGCACTTCACCTGGACCCCGAATCACTGCGGTTGATTGAGTTTTACCATCGCGAGTTCGTGCATGCCGGGGCCAACCTCTCCGATGCCGATAAGACACGGCTCAAAGAGATGAACGAAGAAATATCTACTCTGGAGAACGACTTCAAAACCAAGGTGTTGGCCGCTACTCAGCAAGCCGCGTACGGCGCCACTGAACAAGGCAAGCTGGCGGGGTTAAGCGAAAGTCAGTTAGCAGCGGCTGCGGAAGCCGCCAAACAGAGAAAGCAGGAAGGCTGGGTGCTGACTCTGCAGAACACGACACAACAACCTTATCTTGCCGATCTGACCGATCGCGCTACGCGTGAGGCGCTGTTCGAGCATTCCTGGAATCGCGCCGAGCGCGGCGGCCCGAACGACACGCGCGCGACCGTGATCCGTTTAGCCGAGCTTCGCGCTAATAAAGCGAAGCTGCTCGGCTTCCCAAACTTTGCGGCCTGGAAGCTCGAAGATCAAATGGCCAAGACTCCGGAGGCGGCGATTCGCTTCATGGATGATCTGGTCGCGCCTGCTACCGCAAACGCAGCTGGCGAAGCAGAGGATATCCGCCACCTGATGAACGGCGACGAACTGCAGCCGTGGGATTGGAATTTCTATTCCAAGCAGGTACGCAAGGCAAAATTTGATATCGAAGATGCGCAGGTCAGGCCCTACTTCGAACTCAACCAGGTATTGGAGAACGGAGTATTCTACGCTGCCAACCAGCTCTACGGGCTGACGTTTCAGTGAGCGTAAAGACCTTCCCGTGTACCACCCCGACGTACGTGTCTTCGAAGTGAAGGACGCGGATGGCAAGCCCCTGGCGCTCTTTTACTGTGACTATTTCAAGCGGGACAACAAGAACGGTGGGGCCTGGATGAGCAATCTGGTTGGCCAGTCCAAGCTGCTGGGTACTCTTCCTGTTGTCTACAACGTTGCTAATTTCACCAAGCCAGCCCCGGGCCAGCCGGCCCTGCTCAACTTTTCTGATGTCACCACCATGTTTCACGAGTTTGGCCACGCGCTCCACGGCATGTTTTCGGATACCCGGTACCCGAGTCTCTCCGGCACCTCGGTGGCGCGTGACTTCGTTGAGTTCCCTTCCCAGTTCAACGAGCACTGGGCCACTTATCCCGCGGTCTTCCATCACTATGCGAAGCACTATGAAACGGGCGTGGCTATGCCCGAAGAGTTGGTGGCCAAGCTTGTCAAAGCAAAGACCTTCAACCAGGGATATGCGCTGACAGAGATCCTGGCTGCGGCAGAGCTCGACATGCAGTGGCACACCTTAAACGCAGGCACGGTCATCGACAACACTGACACGTTTGAGAAGGAGGCGTTGGCCCGGACTCATCTGGCCATCAGCTATGTGCCGCCGCGGTACCGTTCTACCTACTTCTCGCACATTTTTTCAGGAGGCTACGCCGCCGGCTACTACGCCTATCTGTGGAGCGAGATGCTGGATGATGACGCTTACCAATGGTTCCTGGACCACGGCGGATTGACCCGCGCCAACGGAGACCGGTTACGCCGTATGGTTTTGTCACGCGGAAACACGGAAGATCTGGCAGCAATGTACAAAGCGTGGCTGGGAACCGACCCCAGCGTGAAGCCAATGTTAAAAGAACGCGGACTGAAGCAGTAAGTCGCCTGCTCCTAAGGACAAAGGGCCGGCCCGGGGGAGTACTGCAGATCCCTCCACTACGCTCCTGCGGAGCTCCGGTCGGGATGACAAGGAGAGGGTAGTGACTTACCTCGGAAAGCGCGATAGGGATGTGTGGATCTTGCGGAGTAGCCATCCCCATCTCTGTCCATCCAAGTCGCCATCCTTCCGAAAGTTAACCGCCCTCCCCTTGTCATCCCGACCGGAGCTCCGCAGGAGCGTAGTGGAGGGATCTGCAGTTCTCCCACAGCAACCGATCTTTCGGAAGAGCTCGGTCCGCTATCCAGCAAGACTTTTTGGAATTCATCTACCTCATACATGCTGGGTGTAGCTTGGAAGGTGGTGCACATACTCGTTATCAATAGCGGTTCTTCATCCATCAAGTTCTCCATCTTCGAGGGTGCCGCGGACCCAACCAGCCTGCCGCGGGCGTTGTTTACCGGCGAGATCACCGGTATGGGTGGCGGCCACCTTGGCTATACCTTGCGGGACGCGGCTGGCCAGGAGTTGAGCAGCGGGGATCCACAGAAAGCCGATCCGATGAAGCTCTTGCAGGATGCGATCTGCCGGCCAGGAATGCCGCCTATCGATGCCGTCGGCTACCGCGTGGTGCACCCCGGGGCGCTCCTGGACCGGCACCAGAGAATCACCGGCCAGGTGCTCACAGATTTGGAACAGGCCGTGGTGTTTGCCCCTCTTCACGATCCCCAGGCGATCACCCTCATTCGCGACATGATGAACAGATTTCCCCAGGCCCGGCATTATGCCTGCTTCGATACCGTCTTCCACCAGACGATGCCGGCAGAGGCTTCCACCTACGCCATACCCGTTGGATATCGTCGGCAAGGAGTTCGCCGATATGGGTTCCATGGGCTTTCCTGCGAAGCGGTGGTCGATGATATCCGAGCCGCCGCGGATGGACCTTTTCCGCATCATATGGTCATTGCACATCTCGGCAGCGGCTGTAGCGTCACCGCGCTGGTGGATGGGCGCTCGGTCGACAACACGATGGGCTTGACGCCGACTGGCGGGGTGGTCATGGGCACCCGGCCGGGAGATCTCGACCCCGGGTTGGTTCTTTATTTACTGCGGCAAGCCGAAGGGGACCGGGCATCTGCCATGAACTCGGTCGAAACCCTGCTCAATCACCAGGCCGGGATGGTCGCCCTCTCAGGCCAACCGAACGATATGCGGGAAACCCGCAAGGCGGCTAAGGAAGGGAGCGCCGACGCCCGGTTAGCCCTCGACGTCTTCACGCGCAGTGTGCGCAAAGCGATCGGCTCGTTTGCATGGCTCCTGGGCGGTCTGGATGCCGTGGTGTTCACTGGCGGGATCGGGGAACACGATGTGCAATCCCGGGCAGAGATCTTACGCGGCCTGGAAAACAGCGGTGTGATCCTGGACACAGAAGCGAACGGAGCCGGCGGCGATAATCTCCGTCGTGTGAGCAGCCCGGATTCCAAAGTGACCGTTTGGGTAGTCACCGCGCAGGAAGACCGAATGATCGCAGTGCACGTGGGCCAGATGGAAGCAGCACAACAGTAATAGGAGGAACAATGAGCAATGTAGCGACCCTTCCCCGAGCGGCTTCTGGCTTCGAGCCTTTAACCGCTGATGAAGTCAGAAAGATGAATGCCTACTGGCGTGCCTGCAATTATCTTTCCGCGGGTATGTTGTATCTCTGCTCAAACCCTCTTTTGCGCGAGCCGCTCAAGCCCGAGCACATCAAGAATCGCCTGCTTGGACACTGGGGTTCCGACCCGGGGCAAAGCTTTATCTGGGTTCACATGAACCGGCTGATCAAGAAGTACGACCTCAACACCATCTATCTCTCCGGCCCCGGCCACGGAGCCCCCGCCACCCTCTCCAACTGCTATCTCGAAGGGGTGTACTCGGAGGTTTATCCCGACAAGGGTCAGGATGTGGCGGGCCTGCAGAAATTTCTTAAGCAGTTTTCCTTCCCTGGAGGAATTGGCAGCCATTGCACGCCGGAGACCCCAGGATCGATTCACGAAGGCGGCGAACTCGGTTACAGCGTCTCCCATGGCTTTGGAGCAGCCTTCGACAATCCCGACCTGATCGTGACCGTCGCGGTAGGCGACGGGGAGTCGGAAACCGGACCGCTGGCCACCAGCTGGCACTCCAACAAATTCCTCAACCCGGTACGTGACGGAGCGGTGCTTCCCATCCTGCATTTGAACGGCTACAAGATTGCCAACCCAACCATCCTGGCCCGCATACCCGCTGACGAACTGGACATGCTGTTCAAAGGCCTGGGCTGGAAACCGTACGTAGTAGAAGGCGACGACCCGGACCAGATGCACCGCAAAATGGCCGAGGTGCTGGAAGGCTGTGTGCTCGAGATTCGCGCCATCCAGGAGAAAGCCCGGAGCGCGTCATCCAGCGAGACGGCCGAGCGGCCGAAATGGCCCATGATCATTCTCCGCACACCCAAAGGTTGGACCGGCCCCAAGTCGGTGGATGGGCACAAAGTGGAAGGATTCTGGCGAGCTCACCAGATCCCCATACTCGATCCAAAGACCAACCCCCCGCACCTGGCGGAGGTAGAATCCTGGCTCCGCAGCTATAAGCCGGAGGAATTGTTCGACGAATCCGGGCGGTTGATTGAGGAGCTGCGCGAAATGGCGCCCAAGGGAACGCGGCGGATCACCGCCAACCCGCACGCCAACGGCGGTCTGCTGCGCAAGCCCCTGGACCTCCCCGGCTTTCGCGACTACGCCGTCAAGGTAGAACAGCCGGGCCAGAACCTGCTGTCGTCGACAGAAAACCTGGGGCGCTTCCTGCGCGACGTGATGCGCCGCAACATGACCAGCTTCCGCATGTTTGGCCCGGACGAAACCGCCTCCAACAAATTACAGATCGTCTACGAAGCCAGCGGTAAAACCTGGCTGGAAGAGCTGCTGCCTGAAGATGAGGACGGCGGATTCCTGGCCCGGGACGGCCGGGTGATGGAGATGCTCAGCGAGCATACCCTCGAAGGCTGGCTCGAAGGCTATCTGTTGACCGGCCGGCACGGCTTCTTCTCCTCTTACGAAGCCTTTGTGCACATCATCGACTCGATGTTCAACCAGCATGCCAAGTGGCTGGAGAAAAGCAAACTGGAAATACGCTGGCGGGCGCCTGTCTCTTCGCTGAACCTGCTGATCACCTCGCTGGTATGGCGGCAGGATCACAACGGCTTCACCCATCAGGATCCTGGATTTCTGGATGTCGTGACCAACAAGAGCCCGGAAGTGACGCGCATTTATCTTCCACCGGATGCCAATTGCCTGCTCAGCGTAGCCGACCATTGTCTGCGTAGTACGAACTACGTCAACGTGATCGTCGCTGATAAGGCCGAACATCTGCAGTATCTCGACATGGAAGCTGCCGTTCAGCATTGCACCAAGGGCATCGGCATCTGGGACTGGGCCAGTACGGACTCCGGCGACGAACCGGATGCGGTGATCGCGTGTGCCGGCGATATTCCCACGTCAGAGGGGCTGGCGGCGGTCGCGATTCTGCGCGAGCATTGCCCGCATTTGAAGATTCGGTTCATCAACGTGGTCGACCTGTTCCGGTTAATGCCGGAGCGCGAGCACCCGCACGGCATGTCCGATCGTGAATTCGACGGTCTCTTTACCAAGAGCAAGCCGGTCATTTTCAATTTTCACGCGTATGCGTCGCTGATCCATAAACTGACCTATCGGCGCACCAACCATGCCAATTTCCATGTGCGTGGGTACAAGGAGAAGGGCAATATCAACACCCCGTTGGAACTGGCCATTCTGAACCAGGTAGATCGCTTCAACCTGGCCATCGATGTCATCGAGCGGGTGCCGTACCTCGAGGAGCGCGGAGCGCACACGGTCGATTGGCTGAAGGGGCAGATCATCAACGCGATCAATTACGCCCACGAGAACGGCATCGATTCGAAGGAGAACCGGGAATGGAAGTGGCCGCTGAAGTAGAGCGTGCGTGAAAGCGCCACCCAGCACTGCCGGGCCGGGCTACAGGCTGTTCCGTCCCTGCGGAACTATTTCTATTTGCGCGATAGCCACTGCCCGGGTGCCCCATCCTTCGCGGTTACAAGAGAATTGTCATCCCGACCGGAGCTCCGTAGGAGCGCAGTGGAGGGACCTGCGGTTCTTTCCCCGGGTACTCACACACGCTCTTTATTAATAGCCCCTGTAAAGCATTTCGTTGACTTGTTTTTCTCTCTCCCCTACGCTAACGCCTGAGCATGATAGGCTTTCTGATCTCTACCTGGTGGAAGGGTTGAAATAACGGGTCCACATGGCGGAGATATCAAGGCTCTCGTTAAACCAGATCACCATCTCGTCCTGGAGCGTCAGCCAGGCGGTCGAAGGCTGCGTCCGCCACGGCATTCCTTCCATTGCGCTCTGGAGGCACAAGATCGAAGAGGCGAGTCTCGCCTCTTCCGTTCGCCATGTGAAAGACGCCGGCTTGCATGTCTCCAGCGTTTGCCGCGGAGGCATGTTCCCTAGCCCGACCGCTGCCGGCCGGCAAAAAAATCTCGAGGATAATTACCGCGCCGTCGATGAGGCCGCTGCCCTCCGGGCAGATTCGCTGGTGCTGGTCGTGGGTGGAGGGGCTGAGGTTGGGCTGGTTGAGGCGAGAAGAATGGTCGCGGACGGTGTCGCGGCCCTGGTCCCCTATGCCCGCGAACATGGAGTAAAGCTGGCCCTCGAGCCGCTCCATCCCATGTACGCGGCGGAACGATCTGTGCTGAACACCATCGGCCAGGCGCTCGAACTCGCATCCGCGTTTGCTGCTCACGAAGTAGGCCTGGTTCTCGATGTCTTTCACATCTGGTGGGACCCGCAGGTGCTGCCCTTGATCGCGCAATCCAGGGGCAGAATCTACGGCTTCCACGTCAACGACTGGCTGGTTCCGTTGCCGGACCTGCTGCTCGGCCGGGGGATGATGGGCGACGGAGTGATTGACAATCGCATGCTGCGCCACGCGGTGGACGAGGCAGGCTATCACGGCCCCATCGAAGTAGAAATCTTCAATCGTGCCATCTGGGATAGCGATCCCGACCAGGTTCTTGAACAAATGATCGAGCGCTTTTTGGCTTTTGTTTAATAAGGAGACGAGAACGGTTGCAACCTGATCACACTCTGAAGGCGAAGGATCTATTGCCCGCTATGCAGCGCACCCTGGAGCTGGCCGCGGCAAAAACGCTGAGTATGGACCGGCGATGGAAGGCCTCCGACGGAGCGCCCGTCATTACCGTCGCCGGCCGCTACACGGCACGCAGCTGGACGCAATGGACACAGGGATTCCAATACGGCAATGCCTTGCTGTGCTTTGAACTCACCGATGACCGCGATCTCCTGGACCTGGCCAGGCGCCACGTCGTTCAGGATATGGCCGAACATCTCAGCCACACCGGGGTACACGATCACGGCTTCAACAATATCTCCACCTACGGCAATCTGCGGCGGCTGATGCTCGAAGGCCGCATACCAGCCAACGAGTGGGAACTGCACTTCTACGAGCTCGCCCTCAAGGTAAGCGGCGCAGTGCAGGCTGCCCGCTGGACCCCGCTCAGCGATGGTCTCGGCTACATCTACTCCTTCAACGGTAGCCAGTCCCTGTTTATCGATACCATCCGCACTTTGCGTATCTGCTGTCTCGCGCACATGCTTGGGCACAGCTTGCAAGGCGAACAGGACCAGCGCATCAGCCTGCTCGACTGCGCCCTGGCCCACGCAGAAACTTCCGCCCGTTACAACGTCTATTACGGCGAGGGACGCGATTCCTACGACGTACCTGAGCTACGCGGTCGAACCGTTCATGAAGCCCTGTTCAATCCCGCCAGCGGCTTGTTTCGCGCTCCTTCTTCGCAACAGGGCTATTCGCCGTTCAGTACCTGGACCAGGGGGCTGGCGTGGGGAATGCTCGGCTTTGCCGAGTTGATGGAATTCCTGCCGGAACCACCAGAGTTCCTGAGCCGGGCAGCTCGCGCCTGCTGTGACTTTTATCTGCAGCAGGGATCTACGCTCGATGGCATCTGCTATTGGGATACGGGGGCGCCACAATTGCATCGCCTGGGCGATTGGCGGTCGAAAGCAGCCGATCCCTACAATGACTACGAGCCGGTCGATGCCTCCGCCAGCGCGATCGCCGCCCAGGGACTGCTTCGCCTTGGACACATACTCGGCGCCGAGCTCTACACCTCCGCCGGGCTGACCATCGCCGAGCGGCTGCTCGAGGAGCCCTACCTCTCCGTGCAACCCGATCACGAAGGGCTGCTGTTGCACAGCATCTATCACCGGCCTAACGGTTGGGACTACATTCCGCCCGGAGCGAAGGTTCCCTGCGGCGAGTCCAGCATGTGGGGAGACTACCATTTGCTGGAGCTTTGCCTGCTGATCAGCAGGATGGCGAACTCCAGCTACTACACCTTCTTCGGAGCACAGCATGCGGGATGAACAAAGAGTGGCGCTGATTACCGGCGGCACTCGGGGCATCGGTCTGGGCATTGCCGTCAAGCTCGCGGAAGCAGGCTTCACCATCGCCATCAGCGGCAGGCGTCCAGCCGAAGAAGTTCAGCCAGTAGTGGCGCAACTCACCGGCTCTATTTATATCCAGGCAGATGTAGCCTCGACGCCAGACCGGCAGAGGCTTCTTGAGACCGTGGAATCCCAACTCGGGCGGCTGGATGTTCTCGTCAATAACGCCGGCATCGCGCCCCGCGTCCGCGCCGACATACTCGAAGCCGGCGAGGAGAGCTTCGACGAGCTGATCGCGACCAATCTTCGCGGGCCGTATTTCCTGACCCAGAGCGTCGCGTCCTGGATGATTCGCCACCCCGCGGCCGGCCGGTCGATCATCAATATCAGCTCCGTTTCCGCAACCGTCGCCAGCGTAAACCGGGGCGACTACTGTATTGCCAAGGCTGGGATTGCGATGGCCACCAAGCTATGGGCAGTGCGCCTGGCAGAGCACGGGATCGCCGTCTATGAGGTGCGGCCGGGCATCATCGAAACCGATATGACCGCGGGAGTGAAAGGCAAGTACGACGCTTTGATCGAAAACGGTATTCTGCTTCAGAAGCGGTGGGGGACCCCCGAAGATATCGGCACAGCTGTCAGCATGCTGGCCGGTGGACAACTTCCCTATGCAACCGGCGCGGTCCTGGTTCTGGATGGTGGCCTGACGATGGCGAGACTATAGATGGAATGGATGAAGCAGACCCGGGTTGGGTCAAATGCAACCGCCACCAGCCCAGAACCTGTTTCCCCGCGATGGGGTTTCGCCGTCTCCTCCGGAATTCTCGGTTGGATCCTCGACGCGTTTGACTTTTTCGTGCTCGTGTTCCTGGTCGATGTTCTGGCCAACAACTTCCATGTAAGGAAGGGTGACATCGTTTGGACCATCACCATCACTCTGGCCATGAGGCCGGTGGGTGCGGTGGTGCTGGGTTCGCTGGCCGATCGCTACGGCCGCCGCCGCCCGTTGATTGCCTGCGTCCTCTACTTCTCGATCGTGACTGCGCTCACGCCTTTCGCGCCCAGCTACCTGGTGTTTGTGATCCTGCGAGGTCTGTACGGCATCGGCATGGGCGGATATTGGGGTATTGGGGCTTCCATGGTGATGGAGAGTTCGCCCAAACGCTGGCGCGGGCTGTTCTCTGGAATCATGCAGGCAGGCTACTCGGTTGGTTATCTGCTGGCCGCGGTCGCTCTGCGCACCATCGAGCCCCGTTTCGGCTGGCGTTGGATGTTTCTTTGTGGCTTGGTACTCGCTGCCTTGATCGCTGTCCTCACCCTGCTCTCTCCTGAGTCCTCGTCCTGGCATAAGCACCGCCTGGGCAGCTTTGCGGAAGTGGCCCGCGTGCTGTGGCAGCACAAAGCGGATTTCATCTACCTGGTGCTGATGATGACCGCCATCACCTGCCTCTCACACGGCACTCAGGATCTGTATCCAGACTTTCTCAAGACCGTGCATGGCTTCTCCAATGCTGTGGTTTCAAACCTGGCCATCCTGTACAACGTTGGCGCGATCGTCGGTGCGCTGGTGATCGGTCATTACTCTGACAGCCTTGGCCGGCGGTACGCGATCCTCCTGGCCTTGGTCATTTGTGCCCTCTCTATTCCGCTATGGGCCTTCGGGTCGACCATCGCTATGCTCGCCCTAGGCTCCTTCGCCATGCAATTCGGGGTGCAGGGAGCCTTTGGCGTGATTCCTGCGCATTTGAATGAACTGTCCCCAAGCAGCGTCCGCAGCTCATTTCCCGGCGTTGTCTATCAGCTCGGCGTATTGATTGCTGCGCCGTCGGTGGTGGTGGAGTTTACCCTGCGCCGGCATTTCGGCTATCAATGGGCACTCACGATCTTTGAGATGTGTGTGATTTTCACGCTGTTCCTCATCTTCGGCTTTGGACCCGAACGAAAGGGTCACGACTTCCACGCCTAACGGCTTTGGGGGAAGAACCGGCCGCCAGCCTAAGATAGACCGATGCTGACCGACGAACAGCGCGCACGCGTTTCCGTGGTACTGGTGCGCGCGCGAAACCCAAACAACATCGGCGCTGTAGCCCGGGCCATGCACGGCTTCGGCTTTACCGATTTGCGGCTGGTGAACGACTACTCCGTCGGTCTGGAGAAGGCACGCTCCGCGGTGGACGCATCTTCCATCCTCACCACAGCCAAGGAATTCTCAACCGTTGCCGATGCGATCGCTGATTGCCGTCTGGTAGTAGGCACAACCGCAGTGGGAAAACGAAAACAGGCCCACATCATTTACACCCTCGCCGAGGGCGGCGCATCCGTGCGCTCCAGAATGGAGACGGAGCGCGTAGCTCTGCTCTTTGGATCGGAAAAGACCGGCCTCAGCAACGAGGCCATCAGCCACTGCAACTGGCTTATAACCATTCCCATGCACTCCACTCCCGGTCTGCGGCACGCGTCGATGAATCTCGGACAAGCCGCAGCCGTATGCCTCTACGAACTGGTACGGCACCCGGACGCCAACCCGCAACAGGCGAAACAAGAGCCCATGGCGGATGCGCATGATCTGGAGCGGGTGACGAGTTTGCTGGAGCAGATGATGACTGAGATTGGATATGACCGGCACCGTCCGGCCACGGCAGACCCCGCCGAAGTGCGGCGTATGGTGCGACGCTTGCATCTGAACCAATCCGACGCAAGGCGATGGATCGGCATCCTACGCCGGCTTCTGTGGAAGCTTAGCGAGTGATGATTACTTCGTACAGATTGTCCTTAGCCAGATAGAACTTGGTATTGGCGTAGTTCTCGAAGAGCTTCTCGATAGTGCGATTGGTGTAAACGTGCTGCACCGCGTAGCCGGTGGTCTCCTGGGTTTCGATGGTGTCACCGTCGGTCACATGGTAGCGGCAGAAACCCGTATCGGCTCCCGTGTTCTTGGTATGAAAAAACGTGAGGACCCGCCCGCCCGGCCGCATCGAAGAGCGCAACCGCTTAATCAGCGGGCTAACCAAATCCTGCGGCACATAATCAAGCGTTGTCCAGAGCAGGATTACATCGAACTCCCGGCCCGCAAAGTCCAGGTTGTTATCGAGAAAGCCTTCCACATCGAAGTGGGTTACGCCGTTTTCGTCGGGCACGCCCATCCAATTGCCGCGCAGGGCCTCGTTCACCACATCAGCCATGTAGACTCCGTGACCCAGCGTGGTGAGAAAGTTGATGTTCGTCGGAGAGGTCGGACCAATGTCGAGTATTCGCAAGCCCTGCTCGGACTTGAGAAACTTCAGTAGATCCTTCCACGCACTGGAGTGCCTGGGAATCCGCGGGCCAGTGAGCACCGTCGGACTTCCCTGCGTCTGAGGGCCGGGTTGTGTCCTGCCAAAGAGGTTACGCATCACGTCGTCAGTTTTTGACCGCAAGCCAGTGCTGCCTGCGGGAAATATGCTCATCATATTCGGGCCCTCCAGCGTTTCGTTAGTAGTTGGCTGGAGAGGTTGCAACCGGAACCTCGGCGCCCTTCGCCGGTGCAACACCACCTGCCTTTTCGCCCTGCAGCGGTTCAACCTTGCCGCGAAAGACAGCCTTCTCCTCGATCGATAGGCGTGCGGCGGAGATGTCTCCGACCAAATCACACCCATCCCGTAATTCTACTCGCCCCGTAGCCGATACGTTGCCAATCAGTTGCCCCAGCAGGATTACGTCTTTTGCCGATATGTTTGCGGCCACATGGGCGTTGGGCCCGATGGTAAGCCGGCTCTCCAGCAGGGTAATCGTTCCCTCAACATGGCCATCCACCATCAGGTCTTCGCTTCCCTTTACCTCGCCGCGGATCTGCACCGATTTGCCAATGACGGCGACGGTGCTATCTCCTGCATTCATTGGGCGCCTCCCTGCATTTGCAGGCTCTCTGCCCGAACTATACGCAAGGAGCGAAGGCAACCGCAACCGGCAAAGCGGCTTAGGCTGTAACCGGGCTCACAGATGTAAACTGGTAGCTATTGGCTGGCATCTCAACAGGTAACATTATGGGATTTCTGTTTCACGCTAGGTCACTTTCGGCCTCAATCCTGACGGCCACCCTGCTGCTGAGCGCAGGGGTAGACCGGGCTGCGGCCCAAATCGGGAATCCAGCGGTCGATCCGCAGAAGATTGTTCGCGACGCCAGCTGGAACGAGCTCCATTCCAAGTCTCCCGGGCGTTCCTTCCGCTACCGGCAGCACAAAGTGGACCCCAAAGGCAGCGTAGTCAAAGAAATCGTCGAAACAAAGGATGGAGACGTCGCCCGCCTGATTGAGAAGGACGGTAAGCCTCTGCCCCCGGAAGAAGAGCAAGCGGAGATCAATCGTCTCAACAACTTGCTGGCCCATCCCGAGATCCAGGAACATCGCCACAAGAAGGAACAGGAAGACAGCGCGCGGGGCGACGAAATGGTCAGAATGCTGCCTGACGCTTTCTTGTTCACGTCAGACGGCATGGTGGAAGGCCCCAACGGGCCCTGCTACCGCCTGAAGTTCCGCCCCAACCCGGCCTTTACCCCTCCCGACCGGGAAGGTGAGGTTTACCACGGCATGGTGGGGGAATTGTGGGTGGACGAGGCCCAGCTGCGGCTGGTCAAAATCGATGCTCACCTGATCTCCGATGTGAACTTCGGCTGGGGTGTGTTGGGCAGGCTTTACAAGGGTGGAAGCATCCTGGTTCAAAACGCCGATGTCGGCCTGCACCACTGGGAGACGGTGCACATGAAGCTGCAGCTCCAGGGCAAGCTCTTGATGATGAAAAGCGTGGATTATTCCACCACCGAGGATTTCAGCGACTTTCAGGTGCAGCCGCAGGAGCTGGGCTACCAGGAAGCTATCCGTCTGCTGCAGAAGGGCGCACCGGACGCGGGACAAGTCGCGTCGAAGTAGGGACTGTGGATAGCTCCACCAATCGACGGGTGCCCATCCTTCGCGTTCTTTGGCGAAGGGTGGGATAGTCAAAGCTCACCCGTCAATCTCCTACGCAAACCGACCTGTTCCTTAGGAGACCTGGGTTTCTCCTCACAAATGAGTTCTAGCCGGAACCCCCACTCATCTATGGATTTGTGGGACCCGCCACAGATAGAACCTAGGCTAGGTCGTCTCCGCCTGATGAATCGTCAAAGGACGAATCGTCGTAAGACGAATCATCCAGATTCGAATCATCAAAATTCGAGTCGTCATCCCGCAATCCTTCGCTTGCCTGCTGCAGGTCCTGGGCGTCGTTGCCGCCACTCCCCAGGCTGCTGTCATCCAGGCGATCGCCTTTGCTGCCGGCATCGTCATAGTAGTTATTGATGACCGTCTCCTCCGGCCTTCCCTCGCCGCCGAAGTATCCGCCCCCGGCCAGCCCGGATGGCTGACCACCGCCAAACCCATGCATCAGCGATTCAATTCCCTGAAAGGCGATTGCGCCGGCTGCTACGCCGGCTGCCGTCGTTGCGGCCGTTCGCAGGAAGCTTGAACCGCCGCCGGGCGGAGGCGGAGGAGGACCGTACGACGGGACCTGGCTCCACGGTTGAGCATAAGGCGCTGTTCCGTATCCCGGCTGGGGAGGAGGTGGTGGCGGAGGAGGAGGCGGGGCCGGATCATGGTGACCCAGCAAATTACCCAGAAAGCTGGTAGCCCGCGCCGGCTGCGGCGGTGCCTGCTGCATCTGCTGTAGCTGCGCCTGCGCTTGCTCCAGCGCATACTTCTGCACCAGCACCGTTTGCGCCAGGATATAAAGCGCGTCAGGATTCCGGCCCAGCTTCTGGTTCAGCAGTTGTTCCGCTTCCGGATCCTTCTCTGTGAGCCTGGTTTGCAACACACGATCCGTAAGATCGTTCAACATCTGTGCTTCTTCGGGAGTCATTTCATCTCCTATTGCTCAGGAGACCAGCGCCAGGGCTTTGATCTCCTCTTTGCGAACGGTCATCCGTTCGATCAGATCTGTGCGGACTTCAAATCCGCGCCCCGGCGTATTCGGGACCTGGATCTCGCCTTTGGGCGACACCTTGACCTCGGGCTCAATGATGTCCTCGGCCCAGTACCGCCTGGAAGCAGATACGTCTCCGGGCAGAGAAAAGTTCTCCAGGGTCGAAAGGGCTATGTTGTGAGAGCGTCCAATGCCGCTTTCCAGCATGCCGCCACACCACACGGGAATGCCCCGTTCTTGGGTCGCATTATGGATGGCAATCGCTTCGCTGAACCCCCCTACCCGGCCCAGTTTGATGTTTATGATGCGGCAGGACTCCATTTCGATTGCGGCCAGCGCGTCCCGCCGGTTGCGAATCGACTCATCCAGGCAAATCGCGGTATCCAGACGCTGCTGCAGCATGGAGTGGAAATAAAAGTCGTCTGCCCACAAAGGCTGCTCAATCATGAGCAGGTTGAATTGATCGAAGCTGGTCAGGTGGTCAGAATCCCGCAGGCGATAGGCAGAGTTGGCGTCGCAACTGAGACGGATATCCGGCCACTTAGTGCGTACCGCCTCAAACATCTGCACGTCCCAACCCGGCTTGCACTTCAGCTTGATGCGCTGATACCCCTCGGAAATTGCCGTGCCCACCTTTTCCATGAGCTTTTCGAGCGACGGCTGAATGCCAATCGAAACTCCGCAGACAATCGTTTCCCGGGTTCCCCCCAGCATCTCGTACAAAGGAATTTGTCGCATCTGCGCTTCCACATCCCACAAGGCATTCTCGACCGCAGCCTTGGCCATGCGGTTGCCGCGCACTCCGCGAAAGATCCCGGGACACTTGCCCCCACTCACGTCATCGGCGGCCGTCAGCAGGGGCACCAATTCCTGCAGAATCGTAACCCACGCTGTATCCGTTGACTCTTCGTTGAAATAGGGATGCTCCCCGGTGGTACATTCTCCCCAGCCGGAAAGTCCCTCGGCGCGGACTTCTACCAGCAGAACCCGGCGCTCCCGGGTCTCCCCGAAGCTGGTGGCAAAAGGGTGGATCAGCGACATGCTGAGCTCGCGCAGGACAATCGCATCAATCTTCATGAACACCTGCCAGATATCGGTTGTAGTGAGTGTGAGGAGTCCAAAGGCTCCTGCCATTGCCCAAGTAGGAACACTCCGTTGCCCTCTCCATCGATCCTAAAGCCAACCACCGCCAGCTGGCGCGCAAACGCCTGTTGAAATTGCTCACGATTACGGGTTTGGATGTCGAGAACGCGTTCCTGATCGACAGGAGAGTGCCTCCAATGAGGAATATGATGCGGTACTACGATTTCCTGCTCCACCGTGGGGACGACCACCGGTTTACCCTGTAACGCCGAGCAAACCCAATCGCTATCCAGCCACCATTCGGCGTAGAGCCGGTCAGTGGGAACCTGTCCGTGCAGTCGAGATGAGGATACACCATAAAAATTCGCCGCGTATCGACGAACGATCGCGCCCAGCTTGGCCAGGTTGAGGAAGCTGTTTTTGATTTCCAGCGGGTCGAAGGTCCACTCCATGCGGTTGATTCCCCTTGCCAGCGCCTCGTCCCGCTGGACAAGCTTGAGCCGCCGCCCGATCCCCTGGTTACGATAGTCAGGGTTCACGGCAAGCATGTGAGAGTGCAGGTAAGGCCGGCCCTCGGAAATTCCAGGCAACGCCATGGCAAACCCTACCAATTTGTCGCCATCGAATGCGCCGAACACCTGCCCGCCGATGTTCTGGCTGACGACAAACACCCGCCGCGGAATCACGTCGCGGTCTCCATATCCCCAGACATCCACCTGCAGTTGCACGCAGGCGCTGAGCTCCTCGAAGCCCTCGCAAGGCCGGATCACAACTGGATTGCTGCTCATCGGGCGGTCGAGGGAGAAGGCGAAGGCGAGGGGCTTTCCGCCAGCTTAGCCTGGCTCCAAAGCAGTTCCAGCTGGTCCGGGGAAAGGGTTTCGAGCGGGCGTGGGGACGCGGCCTCCATGGCAGCGAATCTGCGACGAAATTTGGCATTGGTGTGGCGCAGGGCAAACTCCGGTTCCACCTTGAGGTGCCGGGCCAGATTGACCATGGTAAAAAGCATGTCCCCGACCTCGGAGAGGATGGCCTCGGAGGAAGGCGGATGGTCGCGGATGGCCTGCCGCAGCTCATGAGTTTCCTCGTCGAGCTTGGCGAAAATCCCCTCCACATCGGGCCAATCGAAGCCGCTCTTGTGTGCCCGCGAGCCCAGCTTGCCGGCCTCCAGCAGCGCCGGAAGTCCTCGCGGAACGCCGTCCAACCCCGGCGGTTGAGGCTTCTCCGCCCGCTTGATGGCGTCCCAGTTGCGAAGGACCTGGGAGGAATCAATGCCGGCTGTCTCCAGGGGTGACTCGACCGCATTGCCGGCCGCCGCGGACGCCTGATCTCCAAATACGTGCGGGTGGCGGCGAATCAGCTTGCGGTTCAGCCCCGCGATTACATCCGCGATGGTGAAGTACCCTGCCTCGCTCGCCATCTGGGCATAGAACAGGACCTGCAGCAAAAGATCTCCCAACTCGTCGGAAAGATCTGACCAATGGCGTCGCTCGATCGCATCCAGAACCTCGTAGCTCTCTTCGAGGGTATATTTCCGGATGCTGTCGAAGCTCTGCTCGCGATCCCAGGCACAACCATCGGGACCGCGCAACCGGGCCATGATGCTCACTGCTTCGGCGAAAAGCGCGGCCGAATCAACACTCATAGCACCACTTTAAACGATTACGGTGGCCACAATTTTCCCCGGTGCTACTGTGGTCTTCGATGCTCTGTATCTTTTTTGCAGTGAGCGGTTTGCTGCTGGGGAGTTTCCTCAACGTCTGCATTCTTCGCTTGCCGGCGGGCGAATCGATCGTGGCGCCGCGGTCGCACTGCCGCCACTGCCATCAGCCGATCGCCAACCGCGATAACATCCCCGTTCTCAGCTGGATCATGTTGGGGGCTGCCTGCAGGAGCTGCGGAAGCCGCGTCTCCTGGCGCTATCCCCTCATTGAATTAACGACTTGTGCACTCTTCGTCATCTGCTGCTTAAGGTTTCCAGCGGCCGTGGCGGCAGGTTGGGCCGTGCTTTGCTTCCTCTTACTCGGTTTAGCCGTGATGGATGCCGAGACCCTGCTGTTACCGGATCTCTTCACTTTGCCAGGGTTAGCCGCAGGAATCGCTTTCGCTGCCCTGCGCCCAAGCCTTGAAAGTGGAAATTGGAATCATGGTTTGATCTTGCTCGCCGCAGGATGGTCGATCTTCTCAGCGGCGGTGGCGGCTGCGGTATTGCTGTTGATCGCAGGAGTTTATTGGCTCGTCCGGCGCCGTACGGGTATGGGGATGGGCGACGTGAAGCTGGTGGCGATGCTCGGCGCCTGGCTCGGCTTCCAGCTGGCTGGCCTGACCCTGTTCCTGGCGGTCATTTTGGGCGCGCTCTACGGGTTGGGGATGATCCTATTAAGGAATAAACAAAATACCCAGCCGCCCGGCCAACTGGCAGTGCCCTTTGGCACCATGCTTTGTGTTGCTGGATTGTACTGCATTTTCCTAGGCCAGCGGACGCTGGGCTGGTATATGCAATTCTTTCACTAGATTCTGCTTGGTGATTTGCAGAGGAACCGGAGCCGGAGCCACCTGCTTAAGGATGGATTGCAGTTGCTCCAGGTGATGGTATCCGTGCACAACGTGAAAGCGGCGCCACTGGTCCACACGCAGTGGTCCAAGCAGGGGGTGAGCCGCCACCCGCTCCATGCCGAACTTACGCCGGCACTGATCCAGCAGGGTATCCATCGCGCCGATTTCCTTCCGCAAAAGATCAGCCAGCTGGCGGCCGTCGAGCGCCGCAAAACCGTCTGGAACTGGCGTCGTCTCCTCTGTTGCCGGCACACCTTTCGGCATATCTCCGAAGGTCAGGATCATCAATTGCAGCGACCACTGCAGCCAGGTGCGCTTGCGATGGCGAGAAAGGCGTCCTTTGTTCAGCCGGGTTTCGAGGGCGCTGCCAGTCAGGCGATAGCCCAGCACCAGATGCTCGATGACCTGTTGAGCACTCCAAATGTAAGCCAGATCTTTCGGGTGCCGCTGCGCAGTCTCCGCGTCTAATCCGCCAACTTCGTTCTCCATCTGGCAGACAACCCGTTCGAGGACCGCGTGCATAGGAAAGTACTCCCGAATCTTCGCGGAAGTGTAAACCATTGAGATTAGGAGAGAAAACGGAAAAAAACGGCGCGCATACGGATTTGCACTACAACTTTTTGTTCGATTAGCCGGGTGGGAGGGTCTTCAGCGCCTTAAGAGCCTGCTTGGATCTGGGTCCGTTGGGAACGATGTCTAAATAGAGCTGATAATCCCGCGCTGCATCCACATTCTTCTTAAGCATGCGCTCCGTTTCGGCTAAACCGAAGATCGCCTCTACGTTGGTCGGGTCCGCCGTGGTGGCGTCTTTGTAACGGAGCAAGGCGCCCTGGTAGTTCCCTTGCTTCAGGTAAAAGCCACCGACTTCAGCATCTTTTTTGGCCTGGCCTGGATTGCTGATCTCATCACTATCTGCAGACGAGCTGCTGGATTGGCTGGAGCTAACCCCGGGAGGGAGATCGGTCTTGGCGGCGGGGGCCGGAGCAGAGTCATTCCCTGCCGCCTTAGCGGCATCGCGAGAGACATCTTCCGGAAAAGGATTGTCTTTGGCCGTAGGGGTCTTCGCGGCATCGCCGGAGGCTGCCTTGGCGGCATCGCGGGACTCATCCTCCGGAAAAGGATTGTCTTTGGCCGTGGAATGCTTGCTATCATCCCCCTGTTTGGCTGCGTCGCGGGACACATCTTCGGGGAACGGATTGTCCTCTTTCGCCGGCGGTGGCTTGGGAGTGGGTTGATCCGGGGGTTGGGGTGCGGAGTCCGTGGGCTGTGCCTTGGGCACTGGCTTCTTCTGCGGCTGTGGCGCATCCGGAACCGGCTGTTGAGTCTGGGCAAAACCGCCCAGTCCGAACGTGAGCAGAACGGCAGCCAGAGCGACGATAGGGAGCTGGATACGCATCGTTGCTTCTCTAATTTTAGACCTTTCAGGCTTTGTTGAGGAAAGCAGCGGAATCTCGTCTCGAAGGGGAGCAAGTATTTCTCGCTTAAGCTCTTGCGTACACAACAGAATTGTCATCCCGACCGCAGCTCCGAAGGAGCGTAGTGGAGGGACCCGCGGTTCTTCCATCCCGCAGCTACTCCCGCCTGCGCCACCCCTCTCCCCTTGTCATCCCGACCGGAGCTCCGAAGGAGCGCAGTGGAGGGATCTGCAGTGCGCCCTGCGGCTCTCTCAAATCCTTCCGGGGGAGGATCAACGCCACCCATCTTACGAAGATGAAATTGGAGCGGACGAATGTTAGAAATTGACCATGGGTCTCATCATCCGCTCCTCCTCCATTCATGCCGCCGGCTGCTACACAACTTCGCCCATCCCTAAGGGCGTCAAGGTGGTGGAATACACCGGACCTCGCATCAGCAAGCGAAAAGCCGACGTCCACTTCAAGGACTCCAAAATCACCTACCTGTTCGGCATTGGTGATGGTTCAACTGTGATCAGCGGTCACGGCATGGCCATGTACATTAATCACTCCTGCGACCCCAATTGCGAGACCGAAGAGCTGAGGGGGCGAGTCTGGATCATGTCGATCCGTCCCATCAAAGCGGGCGAGGAGTTGACTTACGATTACAACCTCTACGACGGCGACGAAGACGACGCTCGCTGCTACTGCGGTGCCGACACCTGCCGCCGGACCATGTACTCTCCCGAAGAGATCACCCGCCGCGAGGCCCTCGCACGAAAAGCCCTGAAGAAGGCGGCCGGAAAGCCGGCTCCAGCCCGCCGCAAATAGCGGCTACAATCAAGGTTCAGGGACCGTGTAACCCCTCCGAATTTTCCCTATGGCTTATCAGGTTCTAGCCCGCAAATACCGCCCTCAACGCTTTTCTGACGTCGCCGGCCAGGATCACGTGACGCGCACCCTGGGCAACGCCTTGGAGCAGCAGCGGGTCGCTCATGGGTACATCTTCAGCGGACATCGCGGGATCGGCAAAACCACCATCGCCAGAATCCTGGCCATGGCGCTCAATTGCCGTAACAAAATCGGCAGCCCGGAGCGCCCGTCCTTCGAACCCTGCAGCGTCTGCGACTCCTGCAAGGAGATACGCGCCGGCAATTCCCTCGATGTAGTGGAAATTGACGCCGCCACCAACCGCGGCATCGACGAAATCCGTGAATTGCGCGATGCCGCGCGCTACGCCCCGGCCCGGGATCGCTACAAGATTTATCTTCTCGACGAAGCCCATCAGATCACGGATGCCGCGTTTAACGCCCTCCTGAAGACGCTGGAGGAACCGCCCGAACACGTCGTCTTCATGATGGCGACCACCCAACCGGAAGACATCCCCCAGACCATACGCTCCCGGTGCCAGCACTTCAGCTTCCACGCCGTCAAGTTCGACGACATCGTGACCCAGCTGACGCAGATTGCGCTCCAGGAAGGAATCCTGGCGGACCCGCAGGCCCTGGCTCTGTTAGCCGAAGCCGGCGATGGCTCCATGCGCGATGCGCTCTCCATCATGGACCAGGCCATAGCCAGTGCACCCCTGGTAGATGGCAAGGCCAAGCTTGACGGCGAAGAAATCCGCGAGCTGATGGGGACCGTGCCCGACGCTGTCTTCGAACGCATCATGGAATTCATCGGCGAAGGACAGAGCGCCGCCGTGATGGAGGAGCTGAATCGCCTGCTCAACGCCGGCAACAGCCCCTCGCAAATGGCGCGCCAACTGGTGCGCTATCTGCGCAATTGCCTGATGGCCAAGCTGGGAGGAACGGGAACGGAGCTGCTCCAGATCTCGGGCGATGAGCGTGCCAGGGCCATGCGCACGGCTGCTCTCTTTGGCGAAGAGGATCTTACTCGCTTCATGCAGGTCATGCTGCGCACGTTCGACGAGCTGAATTACCGTCAGGAGCCGCGGCTGCACCTGGAGCTGGGCCTGATGAAGCTGGTCCACCTGCAGCGCCTCTTGCCGCTGGAGGAAATTCTTAGCGGGTTGCCGGGGGCCACGCGTCCGGCGACGCCCAAACCCACAATTCCAAGACCTGCGACTTCAGCAGCCCCGCCGGCACCGCGCGCAGAGCCGCCCAAAGCAAAACCACTCGCGCCTTCCCCGTTCGAACTGGATCGGCAGCGCAAGCAGGAGGAAGTCGTGCAACCAGGCCCGGCTACTGTCCTGCCCGAACCAGTCGCGGTTACAGTCCGGTCCGAACCAGTCGCGGTTACGCTTCCACCTGAACCATTGCCCGCCCCAGTCCGGCCTGTAGCCGAGCCCGCAGCCGGGGCCCCGGACCTTGACCAGTTGCGCGACCTGGTCGCCGTAGCCCTCGATGAGCAGGGACACAACACGGCCGCTTCCCTATTGGGCGCCGGTCGCTGGAAACTGGACGAGGAGGGCGCGATCCAGGTGGAGGTCGGGGTCAAGAAGACCATGCTGGGTCTGACCATGAATGGCGAGGCCTGGAAAATCGTCCGCGAAGCCTTGCGCTCCGCGGGTGCAACGCAAAAGATGACAGTCGTGCCGGGAGAGACGGGAGAGACGGCAAGCGCGAGTCCGCGAGTATTTTCCCGCGATAGCATTGAAGCCGTCGCCTTAGGCAACCCGTTGGTGCGCCAGGCGCAGGAGCTATTTCACGCCGAAGTGCGCAGCGTGCTCGATCTGCGAGACAAAGGCAAAGGCTAATAGGAGCAGGCTGTGAACCCTTTAAAAATGCAGGAAATGCTGGAACAAGCACGCCACATGCAGGACCAGATGCAGGAAAAGCTGAGCCAGACGGTGGTCGAAGCTTCCTCTGGCGGAGGCGCCGTCACCGTAAAAATGAATGGGCAGAAGCAGGTTTTGCAGCTGAAGATAGATCCGTCGGCGGTGCTGAGCCTGAGCTCCAGCCCTGGCGACGTGGAAATGCTGGAAGACCTGCTGACTGCCGCCTTCAACGAAGCCGGGCGGCGCGCGGATGACGCCATCAAGTCCAATCTGACGGGGATGCTGGGTGGCCTGAACCTTCCTCCTGGACTGCTCTAGTGTCCCAATTCGCAGAACCGATGGCGCGGCTGATCGAAGAGCTGCGCAAACTCCCTGGCATTGGCGCCAAGAGTGCGCAGCGGCTCGCTTTCCACATCCTTCGCGCGAGCACGGAAGATGCCGGAGCGCTGGCCGACGCCGTGCGGGAACTCAAAGCACGGCTGTTGCTCTGCTCCACCTGCAACAACATCACCGATGTGGACCCATGCACCTACTGCGCCAGTCCGACCCGCAGCCAGAGAGTCGTCTGTGTGGTGGAAGAACCCGGCAACATCGCGGTGATTGAAAAGACCCGCAGTTATAACGGTGTCTATCACGTTTTGCATGGCACCTTATCGCCCTTGCACGGGGTTGGTCCGGAGCACCTTCGAACCGGCAGCTTGGTCGCCCGGATAGCCCAGGGAGAAGTGGAAGAAGTGATTCTGGCCACTAATCCGACCGTGGAAGGCGAAGCGACTGCCGTTTACCTGGCAGATCTGCTGCGCTCGGCATCCGTCCGCGTAACTCGCATTGCCACCGGCGTCCCCGCCGGCAGCGACATAGAGTACGCCGACGAAGTCACCATGACCCGAGCCATGGAAGGCCGCCGCGAGCTAAAGTTTTAGCCGACTCCTTGCAGCGTTGGTCACGAATGGAGAGATCTGCGTCGAAGTCCATCCTGCTCCATGCGTTGAATTGGAAAGCCGTAGGAGTGCGGGGGGAAAAACGCCCAAAGGCTTCAGTCCCGCAACATGCTGACTACTCAAAGCCGCAGATTCTTGTGAACCATCGACCTTTCGTCGAAACTTTGTACGTCACTGCGACGGAGTTAGATGCTTCGATGCCGACTCCGCTGTCCACGGTACGTTCTTGCACCACGCTACCTCTACGAGCGAAAACGGAGCTAGCGAAGCGCAAGTCACTCTGCTGACATACTCAAAGGAATCGATCCAGATCCAGGCTATTTGTCGTATGCTGGTTGGCGCTGAAAGAGTTCCCCTACGCAGCATTGAGTTAAGGGAGGGCCCCGCAGTAGCACCGTGTCGGAGGTTCCATCGCAAGCTCTTTAACCCGGTTCGAGACCGGCGGTAGACTTCGCTTTCAGAGCCCCACCCGAGTCGTACTTTCGGCGCTCCGGGCTTATAAGTCCGTATGCGCTCGGACGGGGCTCCGCAGCTCAGGTCGATCGCCGATCATCCTGGCTTTGCCGCCCTTCCCGGCAGCACCGTGCTTATCGCGCACTTAATTTCCCGCAAATCGCGTGCTGTTTCGGTTTGCTGGAACTGTAGACTGGTTTTCATCATAAAGCACTCTGGATCATGCAATGCTGGATGCGACTGATCAGGAACAGAGAACCGGGAGCTGAGTACGGAGTGGCTCGTTCACGGGTTCGTCTGCCTGAACTCCCGGCAGAGGAAACTAGATCATTCGAGATGGCTTTGCTCTTTTAGCTCATTTTCGGTTCTTACGTGAGTAGCGTTCGCGGAGGGTAGATGAAAGCCATCAAGAGAACGGCCTTTCCATTCACGTTCTTTGTGTTGTCAGCTTCTCTTGCCATGGCGCAGGTCGGTCCGGCTGCGACTCCGCGGCCAAACATTTCTTTGTTCGGCGATTTCTCCGCAGAAGCAATCTCCAACAGTCATCCATACGGAACCTTTGTCTACGGCGGCACCTTAGGCGGGTTTTTTCAGTTCCGCAGGTTCATCGGCGTGGAAGGCCGCGGCGGCATTCTCCGTTCGGGTAGTCAGCTACATCGGAACACAGCTCTGGTCGGACCTCGGATAGTCTTCAATCATAACCGCTTCCGTTTCGATGGAACTTTCCTAGCAGGTTTGGGGCACGGGGGATACGTACATCAACCGATTGCCCCCGGTCCCGGGGGAGAAGCTCTGATCGGCTATGGAACGAACACCACCCTTGAATTAGCGGGAGGAGTGGACTACCGAGTCAACCACCGCCTTTACTGGGAAATCGGCGACATTGGATACAATCACATTTTTGTACAGAGTGGAGAAGGCGGAGTCACCTTTAGTACCGGCCTGGTACTACGACTGTTCTGAAAGAGCGTCGCCTAACCTGGTCGCCGGATCCTCTGTAACGGCTGTCGTAGCAAAAAAGAAAACTTTTCTAATTAAATTTTAATCTTCAGGCATATAATCTGGAGCATATCGGCTGGCCGGGTTCACTGGGCACCAAACCGAACGCCGAGATCGGCCTCTACATTCTCCTGTTAATGGGCCTTTGACAAACTATAGCTTCGGATGGAAGCACTTCTAGCCTTGTAAGACCTCTCGGGCCTGGTAGTTGATGCTCGCACATCTATGCAGGCAGTCGCTTCTAAGACCGCCGGAAAAGAGAAACTCATAAGTCGTCGGTAGTTGCTGTTCGTCGCGCTCCTGATACCTTCTGAATCCCATCGATAAAGATGGATGACCTCCCCCGAGGCAGATCCACACGTCTGCCTGTTCAGATCAATGAGGCCAAATTGAGAACTTCGAAACCAGCCGAATTTCTGGATATCGTCATCAATCCGATGACGATAGATGAACTCATAGAAGTTCTTTGTGACGGTATTCGCGCTGACCAGAAGTGGCTCGTAGCCCATCACAACTTGCACAGCTTATATCTGTTCCACGCCAATCCGGAGTTGAGACATTACTACGAGCGATCACAATTCACCCTGGCCGATGGTATGTCACTGGTGCTGCTCGCGCGTATGTACGGTAACAAGCTATTTCGCAGCGAGCGCGTCTGCTACATGGATTGGTGGTCGGACATGATGGGCGTTGCCCTTCGCGAAAAGTGGCGCGTGTTCTATTTAGGGTCCGCGCCGGGCGTTGCTAAACAAGGCGAACAGCGTCTGCGCGAGCAGTTCCCCGGAATTGACTTACAAGTACGCCACGGCTTCTTTGACGTGAG
Source organism: uncultured Acidobacteriaceae bacterium (assembly GCA_963826875.1). Lineage (GTDB taxonomy): Bacteria > Acidobacteriota > Terriglobia > Terriglobales > Acidobacteriaceae > PALSA-350. Next base: position 121,647 of record CAWGYP010000023.1, read on the forward strand.
CCCAGGTAGCGCTGAGAACAGAGATGTGTTGAGATCTCTGGCAGAGTACAAGCCCAATTTACTCATGGTGGGGATGGGGATGCCGAGGCAGGAGCTTTGGATTGACTCCAACTACAGCGCAATTACTGCCAACATCATCTTGCCCACCGGAGCGACCCTCGACTATATTGCCGGTGCTCTCCCAACACCCCCCCGCTGGGCAGGCCGTCTTGGCGTGGCATGGGCATTCCGTCTGTTGTCAGAGCCACAGCGGTTGGCCGCCCGATATCTCGTCGAACCGTGGACCGTTTTGGCTCTCATAGTCCTCGATGCACTGGGTTTACACAAACCGAGGTCACCTGCCAGGAGTCGAGCTCAGGAGCTCATAGAATAGTCCCTTATCTAAGCCAGAGCTGACGAACCAGATACCAATCTATTGCGGAGTGAAGAATCGGTCATGTTTGATCCCGAGATCAATCCGGCACCCCTGGTCTCCATCATTATTACTTATTACGCCCAAGAACAGTTTATCGAGCAAACAGTTTTGAGTGCCAAAAACCAAACTTACAAGAACATCGAAGTCATCATAGTCGACGATGGATCACCCAAGCCGCTTTGTCCCCTTCTCGCGCATATCGATGGAATCCGAGTCTTCCGCAAGAATAACGAAGGGTGCCCTGCGGCAAGAAACTTCGGGTTTAGAGAAAGCGGAGGGCAGTTCCTTGTCTTTCTCGACCAGGACGATCTTCTTCAGCCCGACGCAGTCGAGGCCCAAATAAGGGCGTTGCATCAGGATCACGGTGCTGTTCTGTCTTTTGGCGCCGCGAGGCTTATAGATGCGAATGGTGAAGAGATTCGCAAGCCTCACACCTGTAGACGCCGCAAGAATTATTTACTCATGCTTCTCGAGAGTAATCCTATCGAATGCGTCGGCGGCGCGATGATACGCCGAAGTGCGTTTATAGATGTCGGCCTTTTCGACGAGTCATTTGCCGACATCGGGCAGTCCGACGACTACGATCTGTACTTGCGGTTGGCCAAGCTTGGGCCTTTCGTGCGGCACACTCACTGGGTCGTTGACTACCGCCAGCATTCACAAAACGTGTCGCGCGACAAAGAACGGATGCTTGCCGGAACGATGTATGCACTGGACAAGGTCGAGAGGAACGGCAATCTTCCGGATACGCAGCGCAGACGAGTCAGCTACGGCCGGAAACGCTGGCGCCACACATTCAGGCCGAAGAAGGACCTGATTTATAAAATCACGGGCCTCTATTTCAACTTCCGAGCAATGATGACTGTTCCCCTTAGTGAGTTGGTTCGTATCCGTTGAATTGATTTTCTAACGCTTCACGATGTGAGGGGTTTCGGCTCTGGCAGGGTCGCGGGTGGTTAGGTCGTGCAGCAAGGAAGGCCGTGATGCGGGTTTGCATTGTCAACGATAATTTCTACCGAAGTAGCGGTGTTGCCGTTGCCATCAAGCGGATCTCCAAAGCCTTGACAAGCTTTGGCATCGATTCCTATATAGCCGGCTGTGGGAACGGGGATCTCCAGGAGGATCTCTCCTGGGTCCCCGATGGGCACTATGCCCACTTCAGCCTGAAGACACCTAATCCCGTTCTACTCATGCGGGAATTGGCCCGCTTTCGTACCTGGTACCACACACTTAAGATTGACTTGGTTAACTCGCACCATCGGCGCGTTGCAGCGCTCCTTAATATCGCAGGCCTACCAGTCGTTTATACCGCCCAGCTGGTCTTTCCCTCCGAGACCTGGTTTCGCGCCTTATGTCCGCGGTATACAACTGCTCTCACGGCTTCAGTTGCGCACAATCTGCAAGAGGCCGCCGGTCGTAAGGCTCTCGCGTGCATCAGCAATCCAGTGGAATTTCCCGGCACGCCACCCGAAATCGATCTTGGTGCCGTGCGCGAAAGGGCAGTCTGTGTCGCGCGCCTCGAGCCAGTCAAAGGTCATCGAAATTTGTTGGCGGCATGGAAGCTCCTCTACGATCGAGGATATCGCTTCAGATTGGATCTTGTAGGCGAAGGATCGCTGCGCTCCGAGCTCGAGAGCCAGGTTGATCGTGAGGGTACGGGTGGTCTGATCAAATTTCATGGTTTTACTCCTGATGTCTCTGAGTTCTTCCACCAGAGTCTCTTCGCGATTCTCATGAGCGAGTTCGAGGGTCAAGGGATCGTGACGCTGGAAGCCGCAGCTGCCGGTCGTGCTTCCCTTCTCACCGGCGTGCGGGGTTCGATCGATTTGATCCCACCGAATGGGCAACTAAACAATGGCCTGCCTTTCGGAAATATCCATCAGCTTGCAGTCACGCTTGAACAATGGTTCACGCAACCACAGGCTGTTGTGCGGGAAGGAGCACGTTTCTTTCATTTTTTGAAGCCTTCTTCTGATCCACAGATGGTCGCCGGACAATACGCAGCCGTCTATCGCACCGTCCTTGCGGCTCAGCGAGCTCCTGTAAACCGTGAACCGGAGTTGGCACAGTTAGTACAGAGTGACAGCGGCTTGTGGAAAGGTCCGAGGGGGTGATTGGCGACAAGACCGCGTCTTCAGGGGTGCCTTGCCTGACAGCTTTTTCGGCGATTTGCGCTTTTTTCTCGTGCCGCAATCTACGCCGGGCTCACTCCTTGGTAATTCAAAGCTTGCTCTGCAGCCGGATCTGCCGGCGATCTTATAGCGAGGTATTTCAGTGAATACTTATCCGCAGAAGCAACTCACGTTGCGCGAAGTCTTCCAGACCTTTCGTCGCCGACGCTCTATTGTTTATGCAGCAGTGGGAATCGCCTTTTTGTTGGGTGTTGTCGTTTGTGTACTCAGTACCAGGCGTTACCAGGCGACGGGCACGATCCAGGTGCAACGAGAAAGTTCCAGCGGGTTGGATCTGGACAGCCTTGTGGGTTCACCCGCTTCCGCAACAGACGCCCTGAACGCCGACATCAACCTTCAAACACAGGCAAGCATCCTTCAATCCGACACGCTTGCCCTACGGGCTATTCGCAACCTGAAACTGGAAGATACTCCGGAATTTCGTCCAAAGCACAATGTCATTGCGCGGGTGGCTGGGTTGTTTTCCCAGGACAGTGCTACAAACCGAACAAACGCCAATCTGGAGAACTCGCCAGTACGACTCGCAGATGTGCTTAAGACGTTTCACAAGAATCTGTCCGTAAAGCCAATCGCCGGAACACGGATCATTGAGATTGATTATCTTAATCCGGATCCCAGGATTGCAGCGGATGTCGTGAATCAGCTGGTGCAGGCGCTTGTAGACTACACCTTCGAGACCCGATACAACGCAACTGAAACCGCCGCCGAGTCCCTCAGCAAACAGCTTGCCGAGCTCCGGCTCCGGAGCGAAAATCTGCAAGCTCAAGTTGCGCGCATGCAGCGCGAGTCGGGCATCTATAGTATTGGCACAACAGACGCACAGGGTCGCGATCAGGCATATTCAGCGGTGCTCGAGCAGTTCCAGCGCGCGGCTGGGACACTGAGCGATGCCTCGCAAAACAGAATCCTGAAAGAAGCGATCTCACAAGCAGCGAAGTCCGGAGACGCGGAGATGCTCTCGAGCCTCGCTGGTAACACGCTCGGAGGGGCTGCATCCCCAGGAATTACGAATTCGCTGGCAACTATCCAGTCGCTGCGCACACAGGAGGCAACTCTACAAGGCCAGCTGGAACAGTTGAAACTGAAATTCGGTTCCGCCTATCCAAAGCTTGCAGAACTCCAGGGAAACATCGACGGAATCGAGCACGCCATTCAACAGGAAGTTCATCGTGTCGCCGCCCGGGCAAAGAACGATTACCTGGTTGCTGACCAGACCTGGAGGGATGCGCAACAGAACTATAACCAGCAGAAAAGCAAGGCGGACGCGCTGAACAACAAGGCGATTCAGTATGTTATTACGCGCCAGGAGGCGGAGGCTAGTCGCGGGCTCTACGAAGATCTGCTCAAGCGCCTAAAAGAAGCCGGTATTTTGGAGGGTCTGAAGTCCAACACCATCACAGTCGTTGATCCTGCTCTGACACCCGCACGACCTAGAAAACCGAACGTGCCTTCTTATCTGGGCGCAGCAACTGTTCTCGGACTGCTTATTGGATGTGCGGGAGTGTTGCTTGCAGATACCCTGGATAACAAAATCCAGGACGCAGAGGCGATCGAGCAAATGGGCCTTCCGCTCATCGGCATCCTGCCGAAATACACCCATCTGCCGCGCGGAACCGAAATCATCGAGAATCCGAAGTCGCACTACAGCGAAGCGATCCGCCACCTGCGTTCGACCTTGATGCTAGCCAGGAGCGGCACCCCGCCGCAGGTGATTTTGGTCACCAGCGCAGTATCCGGCGAGGGGAAAACCACTCTCTCACAGAACCTGGCAGTCAGCTTTGTCCAGACTGGTAAGAGGGTGCTGCTGATTGAAGCGGATATGAGAAGACCAGTACTACGGACTTCGTTGGGATTCCTCAGTAGAAGTGGCTTAAGCCTACTCTTATCGGGTGAGGCATCTGAAGAGCCGATCATCTCCCATCCATGGCTGCCAGAGCTCTTCCTGTTGCCGGCAGGATCTATTCCACCTTATCCGTCAGAACTCCTGCAATCCGTCCAGATGCACAACCTTCTATCCGAAATGCGTCGCGAGTTTGACGTCATCGTTGTGGATGCCGCTCCCACTTTACCGGTTACAGATAGCCGGGTGCTCAACGAAATGGTTGATGTGACCGTGCAGGTCGTGCTTCAGGGAGTGACGACCAAGACATCTCTCAGGCGAGCAAACGATTTACTGAGTGCACACTCTCAGAGCAGCATAGGGATTGTTCTCAACGGCGTAAACAAGACTTCGAGCGCCTACCATAGTTATTATGGATATAGAGACTCGGTCTACTACGGCAAAGAGGTACATCGTGAAAGTGCTTAGACGCATCGTTCTGGTCTGCAGCTTTTCCTTGACCATGTTTGCTCAGCGGGAAAGCTTGCTCATAGGTCCCGGGGACCTGGCTCACGTACAAGTGTTTGATACACCTGATCTGGACGAGACCGCACGAGTCAACGACGCGGGTGAGCTTCCGCTCTTACTGGGAGGCAACGTTAAAGTCGCTTCGCTCACGCCTGCCGCCGCGGCTCGTGCGATCGAAGGCCGTCTGCTCGAGGCACACCTGATGTTGCATCCGCGCGTGCTGGTAACGATCGAGCAGTATGCTACGCAGAACGTAAGCGTGATGGGGCAGGTTGTGAAGCCAGGAGCATATGCCATTGGCACGCCTAGGCCGGTCCTCGATGTGCTGACGCTCGCTGGAGGCCTAACCGATTTGGCAAATCGTCATGTGATCATTGAACGGCACGCGAATGGTGAACAGCTCTCGTACTTCGTCTCCAACGACCCACATGACGTTTTCGAACACAACGTGCTGGTATACCCGGGTGACCGGGTACTTGTTCCCAAGACGGGCATCGTCTACATATTGGGTGACGTAGGCCGCCCGGGCGGCTTCCCTATGTCAAATAACGAATCGGCACTTACGGTGCTTCAGGCGGTAGCTCTCGCCGGGGGGACAACCTCGTCAGCGGTACCGAGCAAGGCAAAGTTGATCCGAAAGGAAGGCGACGGCGGTTTTGAGGACATCCCGTTGCCTCTGAGTGCCATGCAGAAAGGCAAAAAACCGGATTTGCAAATGCAAGCCGGCGATATCGTGTACGTACCTTTCAGTTATCTTCGGAACGCAGCGCTTGGGCTTACAGGAATCGCTGCTTCAGCGACATCAGCCGTCATCTATACAAAATGAGTTGCGAAATCGAGCACATCATTTGTTTTATCTCCCTCGGGAGTACTGCTGCACGGCCCGGTTCCTCAAGTACTCTCCGCAGAAGAGGCTGAAAAATCCATGTCCACGCTCCCGGTGTACAACAGCCCACGATGGTCCATCCGGTCAGAATCGGTAACGCACCTGGCGATAGGGTGGGTGCTCATGTTGCCGCTCATATTCTTCGCTGTGCATGGAAACTTTTCTTTTCAAAATGCGGGCAACAACAACGTTCTTGGAGGAACGGCACTTGCCGGTCTGGCATCTTCTGGTCGTAGCCTGGGCTTCGTAGGGTATGCAATCATTCCTGGCGTCGCATACTCCATTGTGCTCTGGCTAATTTATACGAACTTCTCACGGGTCGCCGCGCAGGCACTGCAGATGAAAATTGTCACCCTGCTGGCGTTGCTGACGATTTGCTCTGCGCTCTGGTCACAAAACCCTTTTCGGTCGTTTTACAATGGGGTGTTCTATCTGATTGACACTCTCTTTGCTTTTTATCTGATCGAAACATTCGACACAGACGACCTTATTGAGCTTGCCAAGATGGCTGGCGCTTTCATCTGCATTGGTAGTTTGGTGTTGGTAGTCTTTTATCCGCAGATCGGCGTTCTTCAGCAGTTGCGCGAATCAGGAGCGTGGCGAGGACTGTTTATCGATCGAACTTCGGCCGCCAAGTGTATGGTGTTCATGCTGAGTCCGGCTATCATCTTTGTGCGTCAGCCTCTGAGCTTGAGTCGTGTTGTGTATATCCTGCTTCTCGGGTGTTTCATATTCATGGCACATGCTGTGACGGCCCTGCTTGTGCTTTTCTTCTACGTGCTCATCATGGCCGCGATTGCAGCGTTTAGAAAATTTGACGACAAGTCGTTATTGCTCTTGACTGGCTTATCGGTCGCCCTTCTAGTCCTCGTGGTGTCGGCCAGTCTGCCTATGCTTCCTTCATTCCTTTCGTTGTTTGGTCGAAACACCACTCTCAGCGGAAGAACGTACGTTTGGGCGATCGTCATTCGGTCAATCATGAAGCACCCTATCTTAGGATATGGTTTTTATGCATTTTGGCAGGGCCTGACAGGCGAGTCAGCCAACGCTATAGTCGCCGTAAACTGGACATTTGGCTATGCACACAATGGCATATTGGAACTCATGCTCCAGCTCGGCTTGTTGGGCACAACTGTATTTTTTGTAACGCTGGTTCAAGCCATGAGAAACGCCTGGATATGTCTTAGGAATGGTCGGCCCAGCGCTGCTGATTGGTACATAGGCCTGATCGTCCTTACAATTCTATATAACGTAGATGAAGCTACTGTGGTGTGGCCAAATGAGCTGTTATCTATCTTGTACGTAGTTGCTTGTTGTGGTCTGGCGAGATCAGCCAGACACTTTAAGAGGAGCAGGGCTTTAGAGACGGCGTGAGGGCTGCCCGTTGAGCCCCAGAAGGACGACTGAGAGTAGCCCAGGACGTCAGTCCTGGGGAAGCAAAGGCGCTCCTGATCAGTCCCTTCAGGGACGGCCGAGTCCCGCGTCCCTGTGCTCAGCCGTCCCTCCGGGGCTCAGTGCAGAGTTCTCACGCGGCCTCTTAAGGAAGGTAATGATTATGAGCAGAGTTTTTCATTTATTGGGTGAAGACGAACCGTTTTCTGAGCGAAACGGCGGCGCCATCTCGAGGTGGGCGGCGAATGTTCTACGCGAGGGAACAGAAGTTATAGTCTGTCCCGCTACCGATACGTCCTGGGGATTCTCTGCGGGTCGGGTGTACACCCTGCCGAACTGGAATCGGGCTCGATCCGTTCACCCAGTGTTGTACAGACTTCCCTGGATCGCACAGAAGGGCGTTTACCTCCGCATCTTTCGTCCTCTTCTTAAGATGTTGCATCGCGGAGACCTGCTATATGTCCACAACCGGCCAGAATGCGCAGCTGTTTTGGCCGAGGTGGCAGAACGGCGTGGATTTCGCCTCGTCCTCCATATGCATAACTCTCACCTCATCCGTGCAAACCGCTGGCAGCTGGCCGCGATGCGGAATATTCCGGTTGTTCTGTGCAGCGAGTTTCTAAGGTCGGAATTAAACGCAGCCCTTCCCCACCGCTTTCAGAGTACCTCGGTTATTTACAACGGGGCTGACGATACGAAATTTTATCCTGAGCAACGCGGCGATACTCGAGTACCGCAGGTGATTTTCACGGGTCGGCTGGTGCCCTACAAGGGCGCCCATGTGCTCCTCGAGGCCATGCGGACATTGCAGCGTCGTGGCGTGGCAGCAGCATGCAAAATCGTGGGGGGATCGAATTTTGGTGACAACAGCAGGCGTACTGGTTACGTGAAAAAGCTGGCGCAAATGATGCCCGCTAACACCGAGCTCGCGGGCTACTATAGTGGAAATGAGTTTGCCAGCTTGTTGCGCGGAGCAGACATCTTTTGCAGCCCATCCATCTGGAACGACCCATTTCCATTGGCGCCGCTGGAGGCAATGGCATCTGGACTACCGGTAGTGGCTTCACGCGCCGGAGGTATCCCGGAAGCGCTGGCCCACGGGGGAGGAATCCTCGTGGCGCCCAATAACCCCGAGGCTTTGGCGGACGCGCTACGGCTTCTATTAGAGGATGTCAAGTATCGGCAGCGGCTCGGAGCTGAAGCCGTGCAGGCATTTCGTCGCCATTTCCGTTGGGATGCCGTGCGAGCTGATTATCACGCGCTCATCCGTGAAGTATCCTCGTGACGCTCTGGGCCAAAATCACGAATTACGCCCCCACGGGGTCATTAACGCGTAACATCGGCTGGATGTTTTTGGGCCAGGGCATCGGCTATTCTACGCGCGTAATCTATTTCGTTCTCATCGCCAGGCTGTTGGGCGTGCTCCAATACGGCATCGTTGTGGGGGCGTACGCGCTGGTCAACATGGTTGCGGAATATAGCAGGCTCGGAACAGGGCTGGTATTTCTTCGCTATGTCTCGGCCGATCGCAGCGAATTCGCGGTTTACTGGGGAAACATCCTGCTGGTAACAGTGAGCATGAGTTGCTTGCTGATTGCGCTGCTACGGCTGATAGCTCCCCACGTGATCGACCCCGCAAGCGCAGCCATCGTTGTGCTGATGGCGATCGCTGCTTGCTTTTGTGAGCAACTTACCATCAGCTCGACCCAAGTGTTCCAGGCGTTCGAAAAAATGCGTATCGCAGCGATGCTCAACCTGTCGACGTCTTTGATGCGCGCCCTGACGGCCGGAGCCATGTTGCTCTGGTTACATCGGGCCACGGCCCGGCAGTGGGCGATCGCGTTCGCCGCGACCTCCGCAGTGCCGACCATCGTTGCGGTGATTTTGGTGACAGTTCACTTTGGGTGGCCGCGGTTAGCGCCGCATTTGTTCGTAAAACGTGGCACAGAGGGGCTGGAGTACGCTTTTGCATCTTCCACTACGAGTGCATACAACGACCTCGATAAAGCGATGATGAGTCACTACGGGATGAGCGCTGCAAACGGCATCTACACTATGGCCTACCGCGTGGTGGATATGGCAACGATGCCGATTGCATCCGTACAGCTCGCGTCAGAACCACGCCTGTTCCAGCTGGGCTCCGCCGGCGTGAAAGAGGCGGTGACCCTGGGCAGCCGCCTTCTGAAGCGAACACTCCTTCTGAGTGCGTCGACAGCGGCAGGGATGTTTGTACTGGCTCCCCTCATCCCCTTCATGGTCGGCCGCAGTTTTGCCGAGTCCGTTCTTGCTCTGCGCTGGCTTTGTCTGATCCCGGTATTCCGTAGTGTGCACAGCATCGCCGGCAGTGTGCTGACCTGTATAGGATGCCAGCGGTATCGAACCATAACTCAGATTATTGCTGCCGTCATGAACTTCGGGCTTAATCTATGGTTGATACCAAGGTACGGATGGCACGGAGCCGCCTGGGGTAGTCTGGCGACGGACGGTGCGCTGGGCGCTATGAACTGGAGCGTGCTCGAGTGGGTCCGCAACAGGCCCTCACGGTACATGTATGCGAATGCATCCGACTGAATGACAAACGGAAACTGGCCTCAATAAGCCCACGTACACTGGTGCGAACGTGGGCATCATCGCACCCGTGTTGCTGTGCTTATGTTACAAACTGAGCTTCTGTATTTGATCGGAAGGGAGTGCTACCTCATGAGTCTATTGGCGAGCGTGTTGGGAGAGTATAAAAGCCGATCGTCTGTTGAAGCGCGCGAGCGACTGAAGGCTCGAATCCAGGCGGTTCAAACCAGCCGATTCGGGTGGCTTGCCGATATCCCATGCGCACTTCTTTTTGGTCGCGATTTAAGGATGCTTGCCGGAGCCTATTTTACGGACAAGTGGAGTTCGCATTGGTATGCACAGCACTACGAGGATCGCTTCAGACAAGTCCGCCGTAGAAAACTTAGCATTCTCGAAATTGGAATAGGCGGATATGACGATCCCCGCATGGGCGGTGGTTCCTTGCGAATGTGGCGCACATACTTTCCGAATGGCCGGGTCTACGGAATCGATATTTATGAAAAGTCGGCCCACAATCGACGGCGAATCAAGACGTTTCGAGGCAGTCAAACAGATCCTCTGTTTCTGGACTCGGTGGTTCGCGAAATAGGGAAGATTGACATCATTATTGACGATGGCAGCCATAGGAACGAAGACGTACTCCTCACTTTTCAGCATCTGTTTCCCCATCTTGCTGACGGTGGCTTCTATGTGGTTGAAGATACCCAGACCTCGTACTGGCTAGATCATGGTGGTGACTCATCGGGCGGCAACGATCCTCACACGACAATGGGATATTTCAAGTCACTGACGGATGGACTCAACTGGGAGGAGTTCAGAGGCGATCGCAGCCCGTCCTACCTCGATTTGAATATCAAGTCGATCGCTTTCTATCACAATCTCATCTTCATCACGAAAGGCTCCAACCGGGAGGGCTCCACCCGGGAGGAACTGCAGGCGGCGATCCGTGTGTGAAGTCCCGCAAAAGATTACAAGACAGCAGATTCCCAAACAAGAAATGTTCGATCACCGCCCAGAAGGCTAAAGATCTATGGTTGGCGCCTTGAATTTACGTTGCTTTGATTTTCGCCATAGCGCTAGACTGCAGGCATGATCTCTCCACGCTTCAAACTCGCTGCTAAGATAGACGTCGAAAATTTCGAGGCGCCGGTTCTTGGGGTTGCAACCGAACTGCTCAAACGCGATCATCCCATCATCTATTGTGAACTTTGGGACACTCCCAATCGCGGCGAAGTCATCGGTTTTCTGAGAGACCTGGGCTACTCATGGGAGAAAGTAGGCACGCAGGCTGACTTTTTATTCCGATACCAGCCGGTTTGAACGTCGCCCGAGATCCTATGAAAGCCTGGCTTGCGATATTCGTACTCGCGCTCTCCTTCCTTACATCACATTCCGCTGACGGACAACTCCAGGGTGACCAAAAGTCGACCGTCGAAACTCATCCAGGTGCATCTCAGACGATTGCGCAGCCCAGCGGCACAACGCTGGGAATCAGCAATTTGAATAGTGTGTTTTATGTCGACGGCTTCCCTTCGGACTGTACTGTATCTTCGTTGAAGTACACGACTCAATTGGATTGCGCTTTCTATACAGCCAAAGACTGGACGATTACCCACCACCACTCTTCGCAGATTGTTCTTGGAACCAACTACTACGTCACTTGCGTTGGACTCGTCGAACCAACCATCGCCTTCTACACGGTAAATATCAAAGGGGCTAGCCAGTATTCCACATACATCGATCAATACTGTCCCAACCCACATCACGCAGTCATTACTAAGGGCGAGCCCGAGAAGGCGGGCTTCTCTCCCCTCACGATCACGGATCTAACGATTCAGGCCCTGAATCAGGCCAACAGCTGTATGGACCTGTGGGGTCTCGACGATACGGCCACCATTGCTCGTATTCGTTGCAATAGTGTAATTCCTGGATCGGACCACATGATCCAGATCGGAGAAGGGGTTGGTAAGTTTGAGACCGGAGGGGCGACCGATATCGTTGTAGATACGATCGGAATTGCAGCGCCTTTTAACGCGTCGAACAGGCAGGCCACGGTGACTGCCAAAATCGTCGGTGGCGCAGTTACCGGCTACGCAGTTGTAGACGGCGGTTCGAACTACGACAACGCTGGATCAGCCTATCTGCAGGTCTTCATTCGTGGCTTTGGGCGTGGAGATCATCCCTGCGAAATCATCCCGACGGCTACGGCAAGACAGGCGGGCGGCGTCATCACAGAGGTCACACCTGTAACGCCCGGCTCGGGATGCGTCGGACCTATCGATGTCCAGGTCTATCAGAACTACCCGGTAAAGTACGGACTGGAGGTGAACGCCAGCGATAGCTCCTTTCGAGATGTGTCGCCTTATGTCGGCAGCGTAGCTGGAATTGTCGTGAACGGAGGGAACAACGAATTTATTCATGCTCATCCGACCAACATTGGGACGGGAATAATTGACAACGCAAATAATGCGTATGACGACACTGAGTGCGATACCCTCAGCCACTATTGTATCGACTTTGAAGGCGACCTGGGAACGACTGTTGTAGGAACGAGCACTTACCAGAACGGCCATGTGTTTCCTGGTTCATCTACCTATTACTTTGGCCCGAGAGCAAAGTTCGTTCAGTTCGCAGCTCAAGGCAACCTGTGTACCGGAGGCAAGCCTGCTGATTATCATGAGTTTGTCACGCCAAGCGGGCCGGTAGACGGCGGGGCATCGCTCCCGGAGGGGGTGTCGATTTTCGGGAACGATGCACACTGCGGCACGGGCGCATCTATGACAACGCAACCTATTGCCACTACGGATACTATGACCGTCGGAATGCTGAGTGGCGGATCAGGTGAGAATAGCGACCTGAGAGGTCGTATTGTTCTTGGCAGCACGCCCGATTCCAACAAGTATGTCTTCAAGCGCAAATACGCTCGGGAACCGGTATGTGTCGGGACCGATACGACGCAGGCTAATCCCGTGAAGCTGCTGGTTTCGGGGAATGCGCTTTACGCATACGGAACCGTCGGCGACACAATATCCTACGTTTGTGTTGAATGACGTTTTGGTTCCTCCAGCCCAACCCAATTTGCGTCCAAGTAACCACCACCGAGAATCCCGCGCACTGGGGATAGGAATCATGTCCCATTATCCCGCCAGGAGGAGCGCGGTGCTATCACGATGCGGCATGTTTTGGCAGCTGCCGTAGGTCCATCAAGAGACCTGGTTTGGTGAACTCGTGCCCGATGTACAGGACCTTGCCGCTAGCGAGCACGCCGGAATTCTGGGCGACGAGAGCCAGTGGGGCGCTTCACTTTTTTTATTGTCCTCTGTCGAAATAGCACCACCCGAAACGTCACCCCCTATAGAGGCAGCTTAAAGGTCAAGTTAGCCTTCGAGTTTTTCATAAAACCATCGTGGAAGGACTGCAGCGTCAGCCTTCCGGGAGCAGCCATCGGCTTTTGGCACTCTAGCCATAGAACGCACCGCAATTTTCTATCTCTTCGTGAGTTTCAACCCACCCCCCTCTCAGAATGTGGGGGGCAAGCGTTTTCCGCCGCAGACGCCGGCTAAGCTCGACAACGGGCAGATGGGGGTTGAACGGACTGCAACGAATCCAGTCCCGCAGGGACGGAACAACCTATAGCCCGGCACGTCAGTGCCGGGAGGGGTTAGGTTGATGATGAGTCCCGAAGGGACGGCACAAAACTCCAACGCAGGCGGCTAGAATCTCGCGAAACCGGCCTTTTCTGCAGCTTCCAACACCCTGCCCTTCCCTGGAGGAGTTTCTGCGCGGCTTCCTTAACCCCTGGGTACGATGGTCTGTTTGAACAGGCCCCTGGTCCGGACGGCTGGCCACGCCAGGGCATCGCCGGCCACGCGAAGCAAGGCGTGCCGGCTCCGGAGCCCACGACTGGGCGAAGGATGAAATATGGCAACTTTGAGATTCTCGAGGTGGACGCTTTTTGTCTGAAAGCATGGCGACGGACTGGAGGGATCCTGGCGACGAAAGGTGCCCCGGTGTATGGCGTGCACTGCATTGCACCGTGGCTATTCCTGATGGGGTACGTTTTCGTCCCCAGGTATTTAATTGGTACTTGTAACGGTTACGTTACGTCCGTCCCTCCGGGCGTCACTCTGATAGGCTTGGCTCAAGCTACCGGCGGAAGAGAACCCGTCGCCCCAGGATCGAACAGAGTTTCACTCGAAGGTGTGGATTTTTCACAGGTTCCTCACGCCTTTGTTACATTTGATCTTGAAGCGGTGGTGCCTATGTCCACGAACGCGGAAAGTCCGGAGCGCGCAATTTCCAGCTGGTGGCAGCGGAAGGACTTCGGCGATGTGGCCGTCAGCGCCTTCAAAACGGGGCTCGCTGCTGTGCTCTGCGTGTGGTTAGGCAATCTCTTCGGCCTGGAGCACAGCTATTGGGCCGCAGTCTCGGCCATCGTTGTCATGGGCGCGGACACCACTCTGACATTCGCTGCATACCGCGACCGCATCATCGGCACTGCCATCGGCGCCTTTCTAGGTTGGGTGACCTGTTACGCTTGGCGTGGCCACTACCTTCTGTATGGACTGGCAGTGGCTGTCTGCATCTTCATTTGCAGCGTGCTGGCGTATGAGAAGGCAGGGCGCCTCGCTGCCGTAGCGCTCTCCATCATCGTCCTGGTAAAAATTGATGGCGGTCCTGCCCAAGCCGCGCTGGCAAGATTTTTGGAGGTCGGCTTAGGCATCGTTGTTGCTCTTGCCGTTACGATGCTCGTATTTCCGCCGCCCTCTGACAAGAGCGGACAAAAGGCTACCACTTAATTTTTCATCCTGGACCTCGGAGGGGCAGGACCGCGGACACTAGCCGGCCTGTCACTATCGAATTTGATTTGATCCGGATCTACTGGCGGTTGAGGCTCCGCTTCACCTCGGCTTGATGGGCACGCAGGAGAGCCAGGAAGCTCTCCCGCACAGCGTCTGGAGCATCCGCCCGCCAGGCAAGCACCACGTCGACGGCGCATCCCCGATCGCGCAACGGTCGGAAAGCGACATCCCGAGACTGTAGGTGCTTCACGGTTTCCGGCACGATCGATACCCCTTCGCCTGCCTCGATCATGGTCAAGACAGATTGCCAGAGACTCGGGGTATCGACGATATGTGGAGAAAACCGGGCTCGTTTGCACAGGCTAAGAATCGCGTCAGATAATTCGGGCGCATTTTCCCTTGCATAGAGGACGAAGCGATCAGTGGCCAAATCCTTGACCGAAATAACATTGTCGTTTTCAAGTCTGTGCCCCGGCGGCAGAACCGCAACCAGGGACTCGCGAAAGAATACTTCGCTCGCAAGGGTCCCGCGGAGGGAGGCCGGGATTCCCCGGGTAAAGCCAATGTCGATCTCTCCGCTGACGAGTGCTTCCGGTTGATGCGCCGGATCGAGATCTCGAAGAGAAAGCGAAATACCAGGCTGGTGCCTCCGAAATTCCCGGATCAACCGCGGGAGAAAAGGCGCCGTAGCCGGACCGCAAAGCCCGACCTTGAGTCGGCCACAACGCCCCTTGGCCGCCTGCGCCACCATCTCCACGGCTCGATCGGTTCGCTCGAGGATATCCCGGGCCTCGCTAAGAAATGCCGAACCTTCCGGCGTCAGAGAAACACTCCGTTGATTTCTGCGAAAGAGCGCGACACCTAACTCCTGCTCAAGATCTCGCACCTGGCCGCTGACGCCGGATTGTGAAACGTGGAGACGGCGCGCGGCTAGGGTGAAGCTCTGCTCTTCGGCGACCGCACAGAAGTACCGCAAGTGGCGCAGTTCCATAGAGCAAGAGTGTATCAGGGTAGTATCGGTATTTCTGATAACTGCAATCAAAACAAACGTCGCAACTTCTAACCAGGTGCGCGATCCAATGGAGCGTGATCGGCAGATCAGTTCCTCCAAAGGATGCACAAATGAAAACGCAATACACTCCGAAAGTCACCGCAAACAGCGTGAAGTACGCAACCGAAGAAGTCGACGGCCTGAAGATTGCCTACCGCGAGGCCGGCAAGCCAGGAAACCCCAAGCTGGTTCTTCTTCACGGAT
This sequence comes from uncultured Acidobacteriaceae bacterium, assembly GCA_963826875.1. Taxonomy (GTDB): domain Bacteria; phylum Acidobacteriota; class Terriglobia; order Terriglobales; family Acidobacteriaceae; genus PALSA-350. Next base: position 137,504 of record CAWGYP010000023.1, read on the forward strand.
TTCCATCCTCCTCACACCAGTACCGAAATCTCATCTCCGCCCTGGTCGATCGATTTCACGTGATTTCGCCTGACTACCCGGGCTTCGGCAACAGCGATGCGCCGGACCCGCGCGATTTCGAATATACCTTCGACCACCTTGCCGAGATAACCGGGAAATTCCTCCGCATGAAAGGCTTTGACCGCTTCGGCCTCTTCCTACAGGACTACGGCGGCCCAGTGGGTTTTCGAATCGTAACCAAAACTCCGGACCTGCTCGAGTGGCTCATCATTCAGAACACAAATGCTTATGAAGTTGGATTTACAGCGGCCTGGGGCGGATTGCGCGATGCACTTTGGCACAACCCGACACCTGAAAACGAAGCAGCCGTAGCCGGTCTGCTGGCGTATGACACAGTGAAGACGGTCTATCTGCACGGGGCGCGAAAGCCGGAATTGATCAGTCCCGATAATTGGAATTCAGATTTCTTCACGACCATCCAGAAGCCGAACGGCCGGCAAATCCAATTGGATCTCTTTTACGACTACCGTACGAATGTGGCGCTCTATCCGAAGTGGCAGTCATTTCTCAAGCAGAAGCAACCGAAAACGATCATCTTTTGGGGTCAGGATGACATCTTCTTCACTCGGGAAGGCGGAGAAGCCTACTTGGAGATTCTCCCGAAAGCAGAAATGCATCGACTCGAGGCCGGACACTTTGCCGTCGAAGACTGTCTGGAGTACATCTCGGAGCACATTCATCAGTTCTACGACCAGTCGGTCGCGTGATCGGCAACATCACTGGACTGTACACTTCCCTGTGCAGGGCCCCCAGACTCAGCATCTGGCCGGCTCTGGCGCCTGCCCCGTGATCTGGCGGCAGTACGAAAGTGTTATCCCCGGCTTCACCGTGTAAAGCGCGCACTCCGTGCGAAATGACTGCGACACACCATCCTGGTAGGTGTACTGTGAGGCTTATCTTTTGCGAAGGCAACAGCAGATACAAAGAGAACAAGCGGGAAAACGAGTGCGATCAAGATTTTCATGGTGCTCAGCCTATCGGTCTATGGGGCTGAGCGGAATGTCACAGGCGGGGGTAGTTAGGGAACTTTCGTTCTGGATATCTGCCTCGCGGGTCGAGGCTGTACCTCTGAAGCGTAGTTCGTAAGGTACCTTTGTGTGAGCCGAAATCCCAGATTGGGAAAACCAGGACGGGACTTCGCAGGGGCAGACGGAGCTGACCCTAAAGGGAAAGACCTTGAAGTGAAGTAAGCCAGCTGTTTTCTCACTAGGGCCATTTCCGTCTGTCCTGCGTTTCCCCGTCGTCCTGCGTTTCCCAGGTCCCTATGCCTCACCGAAAAAAGACATCGAGCGTTGCAGGTCTTTCCCAGCAAGGTGGGCCTCGAAGAGACCGCGAATAGGAATCATCGCACTCCTCCGCAACTCAGTGACGAGTATTGTCGCATTTCGGGGGTAGCATAGTGGGAGATCTGATCACCAGGTAACTCCTATGAGTGTCACCCAGAGCGAAAAGGCAGCTCGCTTCCGCGCACTTCACGACGGCCCTGGCGTCTTCGTAATTCCCAATCCATGGGATGTCGGCTCCGCCCGCATTCTCGCCGGCCTTGGCTTCCAAGCGTTGGCCACATCGAGCGCTGCCTCCGCCTCTGCCTTTGGTCGAAGGGATGGTGGGCTGACGAGAGATGAGGCGCTGGGGCAGGCGCGCTTGATTGTCGATGCGACCGATTTGCCCGTCTCAGCGGATCTGGAAAAGGGGTTTGGCGATGCGCCGGAAATCGTGGCGGAAACGATCTGGCTTGCAGCCGAGGTGGGACTCGTTGGATGCACGATCGAGGATGCGACTGGCAACCAAGGCAGTCCCCTTTACGATGTTCGCTTGGCTGCCGAACGAATTGCCGCAGCCTCGCAGGTGGCACGTGCGCTCCAGTTTCCCTTTATCCTGACTGCGCGAGCGCACAGTTTCCTCTACGCCGCCCCGAGCCTGGATGAGACCATCAGCCGCCTTCAAGCCTTCGAGGAAGCTGGAGCCGATGTCCTTTTTGCCCCCGGCCTGCCTGACCTTGCCGCGGTGGGCGCAGTCTGTGCGGCGGTGTCGAAGCCGGTCAATTTCATGGCGGGAATCAAAGGAAAATCATTTTCCGTGGGTGAACTCGCGGCGGTAGGCGTCAAGCGCATCAGCCTTGCGACCTCGCTCTATCGGGCGGCAATGACCGGTTTGCTCGACGCTGCATGCGAGGTGAAAGACACAGGCCAGTTCGGTTTCCTTGACCTGTGCGTTACAACGCCGGAGCTGAACAAACTCATGCGGATTTGACCGCACTGTGGACTAGAAATGCTTCCGGTTGCCTCTGTCCGGATGGTCGGCAAAGGACGGCCGGCGCGATGCGGAATCCGAATCCCCACCAAACCCCCAAGCTACGAAAAATCAGGCGCGCGGTTTTGCTCACTCAGCGGCTCGGAGAGATCGAGTCCCTCGACCGTTGCTCCAAGAATCTTTCCACTCGGTTTTCTAGTGGGCATCGTTGGCACCTCGTCAATCCGTTGCGGAAGGGTAGGAAGGTGGCACACGCGCCGCGACTTCGCGCACCGAATTTCCTAACCTCAGGCGCAAAACGAAAAAAGCAGCCAACATGTAGCAGAGAGCAATCAACGCGAAGCCCGGCAGAAAGCTGCCTGTTCGCGTGCTCAAATCACCGATGATGTAGGGACCGAAGAAACCACCCGCATGCCCGACCGAGTTGATTAGACCGAAGGTCGCGGCCGCTGCAGACTCGCTCAGAATCATTGTGGGCATGGACCAGAACGCGGGGTAAGCCGCGAACGCGAAAACGCCACCCAGCGCAATTAAGAACATGGCCAGCACGAAATGTGCGCTCGCGGGAATCAGCAGTAAATAGGAGGCACCCACACATGCCCACGGAATGGCGGTGTGCCAGCGTCGCTCGCCGGTTCTGTCAGAATGCCAACCATTGATGAGAAGTCCGAATAGCCCTGCGATGGCCGGCAATAGAACAAGGAACGCTACCTTGCTACTGGGTAGCCCCGAAAGGCGCTTAATGAAACTTGGCAACCAGGAAATGACTGACGAGTTACCAGTATTGGCCAGCAAGCAAGGAAGCAGGAGCAACAGAACGCGCCGGTCGCGAAATGCCTCCCAGATCGTGTAGTGTGCAGTTTCTTTCTTCGCCAGCTTTTCTGCCTCCAATTCACGCGTTATCCACTCACATTCATCCTTAGCGAGCCACGTTGCTTCTCGCGGCCAATCTGTCAGATAAAAAAGCGTGACAATCGCCAAAACGATGGCGGGAACGCCCTCCAGAATAAAAAGCCAACGCCACCCGGCCATTCCGCCCCAGCTGACTCCCAACAGCCACCCGGCGAGCGGCGATCCGATCACGGCCGACGAAGGTATCGCGGTGTAGAAGACAGCCACGGCCCTTCCTCGTTCTGCTAGCCGAATCCAATGGGTCAGGTAGACGATCATTCCTGGGAAAAAACTCGCCTCTGCTATCCCCAGAAAGAAACGGGCCGCATAGAACTGTCCGCGGCTGTGTACCAGTCCAGAGAGAATAGTCACGAGTCCCCAGGTAACCATGATTCGCGCGGTCCATTTTCGCGCACTCCAGCGTTCCGCAATAATGGCACCAGGCACCTCGAACAGCACATAGCCTACGAAGAACATCGCCACTCCCAGACCGTAAACCCGATCGCTAAACCCGAGATCTACATTCATTTTCAAAGCCGCGAAGGACATGTTGGCGCGGTCCAGGTATGCAACCAAATAAAGAAGGAAAACGAAAGGCAGCAGCCGCCAGGCGATCCGTCGCCGTGTTCGTACGCCAACATCCGGCATGTCTGTTGTCATGGGCATGGCATTGCTCTTTGCAAAACCCATGTGAGCGAACTCGCCCACCCCCGTTTTGCAGCATTAGCGCATCTGCGCGAACTTCGTGCCGAAGAAGTCGCCCGCATTCCATGCCGGGCGTTCGGGCTGCTGCGCAACTTCGTAGCCGATGAGGAAGTTCAGCGCTGTGGACTTCGCCGCCGAATCGAAGTAGAAGCGGTGGTCCATGTTGTCGTTAGGAGTGTGGTAATTGGTCGCGGTCCAGTTTTTGGCGAACGTGGCGCCATCGATCGCTGGATCGGTGCTCTGAGTTCCCGCATCGACTTTGACGGAGGGCACGCCCTGCCTCACGAATGAATACTGATCGCTTCGAGTGAAGAATCCCTCTTCGGGGCGTGAGTCGGGGCTGATCGTGTACCCTATCTTGCGCGCAGCTGCCTCTACATCCTTGGATAGATTGGAATGTTCGGCGCCGAGCGGAACGATGTCTTTGATGGGAAAGCGCAAGCCGGGCGCGCCGTCTAAATTCACGTCAGCGACGATGTTTTCGAGCGGGACGGTTGGATAGTGCGCGAAATAATCCGACCCGAGCAAGCCTCGTTCCTCACCGGTGACGAAAAGGAAAAGGATGGAGCGCCGGGGCGCACGCGGCAAGCTCGCGAATGCGCGGGCGATCTCGAGAAGCGCGCCGGTGCCCGAGGCGTTGTCAGACGCACCGTGGCAGATGGGGTCCGCCTCGCCGGGGCGGCAGATACCGAGGTGGTCAAGATGCGCCGAGTAAACCACGTACTCGTTCGCGAGATTCGGGTCGGAACCGGTTAGTTTCGCGATAACGTTGCGGCTTTCGACCCTTGTGAAGCGGTTGTCGAGATGAATCCGCACCGTACCCGGCAGGGGGAAAGATCCTGGTTTGCCTGCTTTCGCGGCCGCAAAAACTTCCGGCAATGATTTCGGAGCGCCCGCGAATAGAGCTTCGGCGCCACTTTGGTTGGTCCTGACCAGAACGCGAATCTCTGGGACCGTGTCCGAGGGAGCACCCTGCGGGTCAAGCCAGCGCATGGGCGGGTCGGCGCGCAACTGGAGCATGGTGCGATTCCACTGAGCACGCAAAAACTCCGGCGAATCGATAACGATGACGCCGACCGCGCCATGTGCGGCGGCATTTTGCTGCATCGTGAGAGCACTGGCGAAATAGGCGCGTTCGGTAGAAGGAAATCGCGCCGGCGCGCCGCGCAGTACTACGGCTACCTTTCCTTTTACGTCCGCATCCGCATAATCGTCATACTGGAATTCCGGCGCGGTTACACCGTAGCCAACGAAAACGGCCCCCGCGTCCACGGTCGTGTCCATCAGCAGCAGATTGGCGTAAATGATGTAGTCCTGGTCGAGCACCAGCTTCTGCGATTTGCCGTCACGCACGAGTTGGAACGAAGTCTGCTCTGGAATGAGACCGGTCCCCCGCAGCGAGAGGGGCTGGAACCATGTGCCGTTTACGCCCGCGGGCTTGAGACCCATGGATTCGAGTTCAGCGGCGACGTAACGCGCTGCAATCTCGTGCCCGCGCTCGCCTGTTCCACGCCCTTCGAGCAGAGCATCGGAGAGGAAGCGCATATGCGCGGCGATCGCTTCCGGCCGAATCACCTTTATAGCCGCATCGGCGGCGGCCTGATCGGAGGGACTAAGCTCTTGCGCGCTGAGCGGTACATAAAACGTCGTCGCTAATAGAATCGTAAGAGAATAGCTTTGCAGTCGTGGTTTCCGGGCTTGCTTTGCTAACGGCGTGGGAGTTGTACCGCTGTGTCGCATGTTGTCCTCCTAAGCGCTATCGCATAAAGCTACCGTGCGGCAATCTTCGTTATCTCGTGTCAAACTGCTGCGCTCTCGTGAAACCATCCTAACGCTTAGCGATCTCAATGCTCAGCGCTCGTAGCAAAGCTAAGTAGCCCACCGATATCACCGACAGCCGTACCCGATCCGCTACGATCCAGCTGTGCGCCATAGCACGAACCTCTTCCACGTTGTGGTCGCCACCTGCCTGTGTGAATAGAATTGCATTGATGGGATAGATGTAGGCCAGAGTGAACACCAGTCCGATGGTCATGCAGACCGCAGCGATAACAAAGAGTGGCCGATGTTTTGGTAAGTCCCAACCAAAGAAGAGCAGCCCAAGGAGCGGCAAGTAGCGCACGGGCATCGTACGGGGTCCAAAGAAGTTCACGATGTTCTGGAGAAAGCTGGTGCCTTTGAAGAACGCCCCCAGGGACTCCGGTAGTGAGGCATTCCAGATGGGATCAATCACTACCATTTGGTAGATCGTGCCGCCAACATAGACGCTCCACGATAGGACGGAAATCCAGAGCAGAACCAACGTGATGACGTTGCGAGTCGTCATGATTCAGATCCTCGGAAACAGCATCGATGTATGTGCCGCGTTGTCCTCACTCCATTCTCTTTCCTTCCTGTTCCATGCGAGCTGTCAACCACCTCGCGATGTAGAGTTGCGCCCAGTCCCACGTCCACATCTTCCGAACAGACATGAGCAGGAGCACGTGGTCGATATTGTCGAACAGACCCTGGATACCGAACTCAAGAATCCCAGTCATATGCTTTCCCAACACCTCTGCTAGCGCGGGGCAACCGTGCAGGAAGTCGGTTTCTCGGGACTCAAGACCAACGGGCAACTCGAAAATCACCTTTGTTCAATTTGGTTCGCACTCCCCGTTGCTCGCGACGGTCGTGCCGGACGGACAGTTCGGCTGAAGCGGCGGAATGGCGCGGAGATACTCGTAGATGGCGAGGAGTTCATAATCGGTCATATAGCGATAGTCCGGCCACGGCATCACCTGAAGCAGAGGAGGCCCGGGCTGACCTGCCTCATGATCGAAGTCCTTACCGTTTCTTATTACCTCAAGAAACTCGTTCCAGGTTCGTCCCGCCGGCAATCCATCCTTAAACGGGGTAATGTCGCGTGAATAGAACGGCCCGAAAGCCGCGCCCCCAGCCAGGTAGACCGCTGTATTAACCTGGGTCGGCTGCCCATTGAAAGGATTGCCGGTAGCCGTATACGACGGGTTCGTGTGGCAATCGTTGCAGCCGCCCGTTGCGTTTACCAAATAGCTGCCTAGCCCGACAAGTTCACGGTTCTTGCTCTCGAAGTCCAGACGCACGGGAGCGATCTTAAACCCTATGTTTACCCTTCCGTCGACTTCCTTCCAGACTCCGTTGTCGTCACTTTGTGCCTGCCCTCGCAGGGCAAGAACGAACGCGCCAGCGAAGACGAGTACGAACAGCAAACTACTCACTAGCAAGATTCTTCTCATGGTTTCTCTCCTTGTCAGCCAAATCTCACACAAGCGTTTGTCGACCTTTTTGTCTTATCTCCCAGATGGGATTCCGTTTTGACCTGGTTCCCAGGTATTTCTGGGATACCACTCCACCCTCGAGCTACTCTCTTCGCCCGGTCGCTCTGTGTTGTGGTTGCCCCCAGTGAGACCGTTGGGACCGGAAATATCCCGTGGCGCCCCTTCTTCCTCTGCTGCGGCCTTGTTCTGAAAATCGCTGCTCTTGGAGGCGTCCCAACAAGGTCCCGGCCCGTATATTGTCGCGGTTGTCATTTGATGGCAATGGCGAAGCAATGAAATCCGTATGAATTCTTGCTGACTTTCTCCTGAACTCGTAGCCCACATCTCGGCCTGAGGGGAAATGCTCGGGCAGCGGCAGACTCGGGGTAGAATGGGGGCCTCTCCTGGTGGTTGGTCCTTATGCCTTCGGACGTAGTCAGGTTTGGCGATGATTTCGAACTCGACCGGCGCGCCTACGAACTGCGCCATTCGGGTCGTTCTCTGAAGCTGGCACGAATTCCCATGGAAATGCTGCTCTTGCTAGTCCAGCGCAAAGGGCAACTGGTGACCAGAGAAGAGATCATCGATCAGATTTGGGGCAAGGATGTCTTCCTGGATACCGATAGCAGCATCAACGCGGCAATCAGGAAGATCCGCCAGGCTTTGAAGGACAATCCGGAAGATCCGCTTTTCGTACAGACGATCACGGGAAAAGGTTACCGGTTTGTCGCGCCTACGGTGGAGGTCCAAGGACCCTCGGCCGAGCAAGGGGGCTCGACTGCGAAACCGGCTGGCGCGTCCTGGGGCTGGTTGGGATGGAGAGCCGCGTTGGCTGCCGCCCTGGTGGTGATTCTCGCCGGTGGTGGGTATTTTTTGCAGTACCGCGCACGATCAGATTCTGCCAGCAACCCCAGGCGCGTGATGATGGCAGTATTGCCCTTCGCCAACCTGAGTGATGATCCGCAGCAGGAGTACTTTAGCGACGGTCTGACCGAAGAGATTATTACAGATCTCGGCGAACTCAACCCGGAACGGCTCGGCGTTGTCGCTCGAACCTCAGCTGCGGCGTATACGAGTACCAACAAGACAATTACCCAAATCGGACACGAACTGGGAGTCGATTACATACTGGAGGGAAGCGTCCGGCGAGAGGGTGCAACAGCTCGCATCAGCGCTCAACTGATTCGGGTGAAGGATCAAGTACATCTCTGGGCGCACACTTATGATCGTGAAACTGGCAGACTTCTCGCACTGCAGAACGAGTTAGGCAGGGCCATCGCGCAACAGGTGCAGGTGAAACTCACCCCGCTTTATGGAGTTCGATCAGCCAATAAATACACCCCAAACCCTGACGCCTACGAGCTGTACCTTAAAGGCCGCTTTTACGTGAGGCAGCGGACTTTCGCGGAAATCGATAGGAGCACGGAGTATTTTGAGCAGTCCATTGCCAAAGATCCAGGCTTCGCCCTTGCCTATGCAGGCCTTGCCGACTCCTACCTGGCGAACGCGATTCGCTCGCCACAGGATTTCTACCCGAAGGCGAAGGCCGCGGCTACGAGAGCGTTGGAGTTGGACGAAGACCTTGCCGAAGCCCACGCGGCGCTGGGAGCTGAAAAAGCAGATTTTGAATACGACTGGCCAGGCGCGGCGCGGGAGTTTAAAAGAGCGATTGAACTCGACCCGAACTATGCCGACGCTCACTTTCGATATGCCTGGAGCTACTTGACACCGCTCGGCAAGTCAGACGAAGCCATCGCCGAAATGAAGAAGGCATTGCAACTTGATCCGTTTTCCCCGATCTACAACACCGTCTTTGGGTGTACCTATCTTTATGCCCGGAAATATGACCAATCTCAGGAGCAATTTAAGAAAGCGGTCGAGTTTAACCCCGATTTCTTTGTGACGTACGCCCATTTTGCGATGCTGTACGTCCAGCTCGGGCAATACGATAATGCCATCACCGAGCTAACGAAAGCGCGGCTCCGTTCACACCTGGATCAGACCATCAAGGCTGCCGCATCTGAAGAAGTTGCGCTCAGACAAGCGTTGGCGACAAAGGGAGCTAGGGGATTCTGGCAGCAAATACAGAGATCGAAGGAAAAGTCGCTCTATCTGGGTGAGTTCGACGTCCCGCAAGTGTACGCACGCCTGGGAGAAAAGGAAAAAGCGTTGGAAGGGCTCGAGCGCAACTATGAAGAACGAAGAGCTCTTGGGACTTTCTTGAATATTGATCCTGCCTTTGACTCGCTGCGTTCCGACCAGCGATTCGCGGATCTGGTTCGGCGGATGGGGCTGACTCCGAATGCTAAGGGTGAGTAGTTGATGCTGCTGTGGAGACGCTGCATGCCGGCCCTCCTTGCAGAAGTTGTTGGCACGAGTGTGCGTTCCTGGAAAACCCGATGATCAGACGGGACGTTATCGGTGCGTATGCGTGACAGTGGGTAAACGTCCCGTCTGGTCACCCGGTTTTTGCATTCAATGAGTTATGTACGGAGAGACGGCCCCGTGTTCGGGCAAGCAGTGGAAGGGACAGACGAGCAGTGGGAGCAGTGGAAGGGACAAGCAGTGGAAGGGACACACGAAGTAACCACCATTCCGCCGCTTCACCCTGTGGGCTGTTCCGGTGGTGGTTACTTCGTGTCCCTTCCACTCGGATTAGCTCATGAGGAAGGTGCGATAGAATACCGGCGGAATGGATTCCGCTCAACGTCTGCTGAAGGGCTTCGAACTCGGAGAGTGGACGGTCAAACCAGAGGACGGTTCTCTCACTTCGCGGGAGCGGACCGCTCGATTGGAACCGCTACAAATGGATTTGCTCGTCTTTCTATGCTCCCGCGCCGGACGGGTTGTCACCCGGGATGAAATTCTCGAAGCCATTTGGCGCGGTCGCTTTGTCAGCGACGACACGGTCAAGTCGACGTTCTACCAGCTTCGCAAGGCTCTGGGAGACGCGCCGCGCAAGCCCCGCTATATCGAGACGCTCCCCAAACGCGGCTACAGAACTCTGCTCGACCCTGTGCCCCTCGACCGGCCGAACGATACCAGCGGACCGCATCTCGCCGCGACCAATCTCTATCGCAAGGGAGCAGCGCTACTGGCTGGAGAGCCCGGAATTGCTGCGCTCAAGCAAGCGCGATTGTACTTCGAGCGCGCGATCGAGGCCGACCCAGCTCACGGCGAATCCGGAGCCGCGCTTGCCCACACTTATATTCACCTGATTGCCTCTGGAACCGAACGCGGGTCCGATCTTCTGCCGCGTGCCAGAGCTCACGCCGCTAGCGCTCTCGAAGCCGATCCCAGTCTTTCCAGAGCCCATCTCGCGCTTGGCGTCGCGCGCCTGCTCGGCGATTGGGAGACTGCGGATGCCGAAAAGAGCTTTCGCACCGCAATTGCCCTCGACCCAGCGGATAGCGCGCCGCACCGTTGGCTGGCTCGGCTGTTCTCCTTCACAGGCAAACACCTGGAAGCGATAGCCGAAGCTCGCGCCGCTCTCAAGATCGATCCGCTGTCGCTGGCCGTGCGCCGCGATCTCGTTGAGACACTTTTCGTCGCGCGATCGTACAACGAAGCCATCGCCGAAGGACAACACTTGCTTCGTATATCCGGCCAGTCGGAGAGTGTGTTGCTGGGTCTGGCGTGGATCTACTGGATTGCTGGCGACGAGCACCGGTCCTTCGAAGCTGTCTCCGCCGGGTTCAAAGCCCGCGGCGTCGCTGCGGAGGTGCTTGCCCGCGCACAGCAGTCCTTCCAGAACGGCGGAATGCGCGAGGTCTTTGCGTTGTGGGAGAAACTGCTGCAGGAACAGGCCGATCTTGGACAGCGCACGCTCGATCTCGTCTTCCTGCACTCGCTTCTCGATGAGAGAGACCGCGCCTTTGAGATGCTCGATCTGCTCTTCAAGTACGGTCACCCAGCTTTGCTGCTGCTGCCGGGATCGCCGCTCTTCGACAACCTGCGTTCCGATCCACGATATGACCGCCTGTTGGCGCGGATGAAAATCAAGCGCGGTTGACCCCACCTTTTCCCCACCTTAAATCCACCGCAAGCTCAACGACGGCGCTGCTTCCTCGTCGCTACGCTTCTTGAGGAGGTGGGTTCATGCGTTCTTTCTTGCGAAAGATTGGATCGTTTCTCGGCTTCAGCTTGTTCGCTCTGATTTTCGTCGGCGGCTCCAGCGCAATATGGGGTGCGCTGGTCTATGCCAATTCCTTCACCACGCCATCGATCCCGTGGGCGCTGCCCGCGCTGGTGGCCCTGCTTTGGCTCATATGGCGATATCTGAACGGAAAAGGTTGGCCGGCGGGCACTAGCGTGCGCCGCAAGCAATTGCTGCGGGCAAATCCCGTATCTGCGAGCAACTTGACTTGGTCGCTGCTTGCCGGTCTGTCGGCGACTGTTGCGCTGGCAGGACTCTGGATCGTCATGTTCCGCCTTGTCCAAATGCATCCGAACCTCGTCCTTCCCGCGCGGTTCACTTCGTCGCCCATTCTCATTGCCACCATCACCCTCGGCGCGTCTCTGCTGGCGCCCATCACCGAAGAGAGCGCCATCCGCGGATACCTGCAAGTTTCCCTTGAGCGCGATTTCAGCCCAGCCGCCGCTGTTGCACTATCGTCACTCGTGTTTGCCCTCGCTCACGTCTCACAAGGCCTCGAATGGCCGAGATTGACCTTCTACTTTCTCGTTGGAGTAACGTTCGGCACGCTGGCGCGGTTGAACGATTCGATCCTTCCGATCATCCCGGTACACATCGCGGCCGATCTCATCTTCTTTCTCTTCGTTTGGCCGCATGACGGCGCGCGGTCTCTGGTTTGGCAGACTGGGCGCGATCCCTGGTTCTGGCTACATGTGACGCAAACGGCCGGCTTTGGTGCACTGTCTGTGCTGACATTCGTCAAGCTGGCCCACTGCGGCAAGAGAGGCCCAGACCAGAAATTCGTGACCGACCGGGAAGAGAGCACGGAATGGAAGCGAGCGACGTTCGCCTGGAAGAAATGATCAGGGGGATGAGAGGGTTAGTCGCGGCGCAAGACGATGGCGGTTGCATCATCGGTGAGCGTGCCACTGCTCGCAAACTTTTGCACCTCGGTTAACACCGACTGGGCGGATGCACTTGGTTTCTGCAAGGATTTCACAAGGCGCGAGGTTCCATATTCCTCGCCGCCCCCGTTCGTCGCCTCGACCGCGCCATCGGTGTAGATCAGCACGCGGTCGCCAGTCTGTAAGGTCATCCGCATCTCGGAGTATTCTGAGTTCATGAGCCCCAAAGGAAGGCCTTTTTACGGTTGGGGTGATATGGCGCGGGTCGAAGGGGACAATCGGCCGTCTACGCAGCTTCCGCTTGAGAGTTTTCGCTGGGTCAGCCCCCAGTATTTTTCGACAATCCATCTGGAACTCATAGCGGGGCAGATTTTCAGTCCGAGCGATTGGGGTAAAAACCTCGCTCTGGTTTCAGAGAAAACGGCAAAAGCTCTATGGCCCGGAAGGAATCCAATCGGACGGCAATTCGGCTGGGGAAACCCAGCGACTGAGAAGCCGTTCACCGTCATTGGTGTCGTAGCGAATGCTCGGACAGTTTCCTTGGCAAAGCCTGATCCGATGCTCATATATGTTCCGTACTGGTACCGCACGGAACCGACGGCGGGGCTTTTGGTGCGAACTCGCCAGGCCCCAACCGAAATGGCGGATGCGATCCGAAAGGCGGTCTGGAGCGTCGATAGCAATGTGTCAGTTCCCGAGGTGCGCGCGCTCGGGAGTGTAGTAGCGGACTCGGTTGCAAATCAGCGATTCGAGATGTACCTGTTGCTCCTGTTTGCTGCGAGCGCACTATTCTTGGCTGGACTCGGTATCTACGGTGTTGTCACTTATTCCGTTGTACAGCGTAATCGCGAGATCGGGTTGCGCATGGCACTCGGGGCACAGCGTGCGACCGTGTACCGGCTAGTGCTCCGCGACGGACTGCTCCCTGTGGCAGTAGGCGCTGTTGCCGGGTTAGTGCTTGCTATGGGATCGGCGCGTATGGTGAGCAGTATCCTCTTTGAGGTGAGCCCATATAATCCTGCTCTGACCGCAGGAGCGATCTGTGTGCTGCTTGCCGTAGGAACAGTGGCCTGCCTGCTTCCTGCCCGCCGCGCCGCATCAGTCGATCCAATGCAGGTACTCAGAACGGAATAGACGCGACGGCGACGACAAGGGGTTTCTGGTGCGGTTTCGGGACATGCGGTTTCGGGGACTCTTCGCGCTGATCGGACTGCACTTGCACGTCGAGAAAGAACTTCACCGGCAGACAGGTGCAGAAGTCTCATAGGAACTTGGCGAAAATTCGAAGGTTGTGGGTCAGGCCTCAACTGCCGAAAGAGCGCGGCGCTATTATAGTGCGGCGTGTTTTGGCGGCTGCCGTAGGTCCATCAAGAGACCTGTCTTGCCGAACTCGCGCCCGATGTACAGGACCTTACCGCGAGGAAGCTCGCCGGCATTCTGGGCGACGAGGGCGAGCGGGGCGCTTGACTTTCTTTATCTTCCTCTGTCGAAATAACACCACCCGAAACGTCACCCCTATAGAGGCAGCTTAAAGGTCAAGTTAGCCTTCGAGTTTTTGTGGGAGGCATGAGGCCAACAGTAGCAGTGTGAACGTGACAGATCGACGGTGGAATGGCAGCTTCATAATCTTTCTCCTGAGGCTGAAAACGTCTCATTCCTCGTCTGCCGGCCCAGCGTGGCTATGTGCATTTCTTCGCAATTGGATATTGCCGTCTGCTGGATAGTAGGCGGCCAATAAAGGACGCAGTCTCGAGTCGCGATTGCATCGCCGCAATCAAGATGGGTTGCGTGACAAGGAGGCGAGTGATGGGTGAGATTCCCAGTGGCCCGCTCTTCAGTGTGAAACTCTGGTTCGCAGTTGCCTTGCTTACGTCGGGCGGCATATCCGTAGGACAAGTAACTTCCGCTCCACCGCCGGTTAGCCCTCCCCAGAATGTATCTGCACCAGTATCTGCGCCCGAGCGCAAGACTCTTAGCCGCGAGGTACCGGCTCAAGCCAGGGCCGATATCCTGATGGCCCGTGGAGAATACGCGGCCGCGATTTCCGCATTCCAGCAATCCGATCTGAAGTCTGCGCTGGTTTGGAACAGTATTGGCATGGCCTACCACCACTTGTATGCTCTCGAGGAAGCGCGAAAGGCTTACCAGCAAGCGCTTACCATCAATCCGCGCTTCGCCCCGGCTGCCAATAATCTCGCTGCCGTGTATTACGGCCAGCATGATTTTAGGGATGCCGAGCATTGGTACAAGCGAGCGCTGAAACATACATCAGAGAGTGCGGTGATCTACTGCAACCTGGGTACCGCTTATTTTGGCGACGGGAACTACAAGAAAGGGCTCAAGATGTATCAAAAGGCCTTTTCTATCGATGAACAGGTGTTTGCTCCGGACCAGTCCAAGATGGTGGAAGGTGGCGGCTCCCGCGAACAGCGCGTGGCTATCAACTACTACATAGCCGAGACGTTCGCCAGTGCAGGCAAGCAGGAACAGGCGCTCTTCTATCTGCGAAAAGCAATGGACGAAGGCTTCAAGGATCGCAAACGCCTGGACGAAGATAAAGATTTCGCGACCCTGCGCACCACGCCGCAGTTTCAAGAGTTGCTCAATCAGGAGAATTTGAACTGAGCCCCGGCCAGGGCCTCTTGGATAATCCTATGGAAGCTTTCCACTCATCACATTGAACATGTGTTCGAATGCCGCGGGCTCAGCCTTGCGAAAGGAACGGCGCATAAAAATGGGTCCGCCTTTCGGATTGTAGTTGTCGAGTTCGGTAAATCCGACAATATCCGCCGCTTTGACCTCTCCCCATTGCGCGATTTCCGCTTCCTCAGATCCCCAGAGATTCTGGTGGTTCCACGGCACGATAAAGGCGCCGTAGATGACGACCAAATAGAGCCAACCCGGCTGCGAGTTGTATTTCGTGCCAAATCCGATCGAGCTGTCAATGGCCCGCGAACACGAGATGTATCCCTTCAGGCACTCATTCTCCACCATTCGTCCCAGATGTATCGCTTCTCTTTCGATGATCTTGCGCCACATCAGGTAATCGACTAACCGCTTCTTGTCCTGCTCCGATACCGCTGTAAGGCGTACCGCGTTCAAGAAGTCGTCCTTGGTGAGGACTTGATCGTACCTTCGCAACATATAACTCGCGAATTCATGGAAGATGTTGTTCTCAATATAGTAATTTTGGTTGACGCGGGAGAGAGGCGGAAAAAACCCCTTTGCCTTGCTTATGATCTCGAACGGCGAGCGAGTATCGCCCCTGAAGGCCACCGCATTGGTGCGCTCGATTTGCTCAAACACCTTCCAGTCGGATGCTATCGCTTCTTTGTTCTGAAATGTCGTGTTGATGACAGTTTTCGACGGACGGACATAGGAATTGAAGTGGTCGTTGAGTTTGGGCGCGGGGCCACCCCGCGTACCGATGGAAATGTTGCCGCGATAAGAGGACGGTTCGGCCGTCTTCCAAGTCCTTTTGAGCACGTTTTGGATGAGTTGTGGGAGGTTCCCCACAGGCGGAGCTGTTTTCGGAACGATGATCGGCCACGCGTCCTTCGATGGCATCTTCCGCCCTTTCCAACTGTATTTGGGGTTGGGCGCGAAGGCTTCGAACTCGGTGGGGAGCCAGCCGAGCTTGGCATTCAGGGATTCTTCGTACTTGCCGGGTGCGGGTTTGTACTCGGGCATGCGGATGACTCCCATTTGCTATTAAAGCGTGATGCCGTGCCCACTGCGATGGTGTGCGTGAAAGATCAATCTGGAGGGATGGGGGGCGGGGACGTAGCGTCGAAGGTTGAATTTGGACATAGGGAGCAATCCTATGGCCGCGTTTTGAGCAAGTCAACAGGAACTTGTCTCTTGATTCACAGGGGAAATGGAGGGAGGGCCGGAGCGGCAGCTAGCTGGATTCTTTCCGCAGATCTACGGGTTTTCCGTGCGGTGTATGTCGATAGGCGTCGGCCCACGCGTCTTTGCGAGCAAGCATCTCGTTTGGATTGGACAGCCCTTTCGCAGTCACGAGACGTTCGAGCGCAGCCAGCCAGTATTCGTAGTAGTGGGACCCGTCGTCCGGGTGGCCACGATCCGCCGCGGACTTGAGTTCATCGGCCAGCATGGCCGCCCACTCTTTCCAGGTGAAGTAGCCTTGAGCGGAAAGCCGCACGGCCAATGCAAAGGCCTGGGCTTGCCAGGGCTCAGCAAAGACGGGGCCGCCTTCGTCGCGAGGCAGCGAGGGCAAAGAACCGAGCCGGTCACGATCGAATGGCAATTCAGGCATGATCGAGATAGCTATCCCACATATCAAGGTAAACAGAATCGCGCGGCGAGGCGCCCTCTCCCCACAACTCCAGCGCGGTAAAACGAACCGAATACAAGTGCTGCGGCTGCTCGCCCAGAAAATGGGCGTTTGTATCCGGGAATACGAAGATGCCGTGGCGGCGGACGACAGCGCCTTTTTTGCCTCTCGCGTATCGCGGCAGGCGAGTGTGGCCCACTGGATTCATATTCCGGGCGCGGACCTGCTGTCCCACTTCGAAGCGAGCCTTGGCGTCAGCTCCCGGTCGCATAAAATTGCCGCGGAGCCCGGCCACAGCGGATACGGCGGCGGCGGTAAGAGCCGGAGTTGCCTTCTGCGATCCCGCCGCGGGCTTGCTGGTTTCCATCTCCTCCCGCGTCACCAAGCCAGACTTCACCAGCAACTCCAGGTTGCGGGTTAGCCATTTCTCGTAATAGCTCATCTGCAGATAATCAGCGGGGGGAAGAAGCTCGATACCGTAACGGCCTGCGTCGATATTCCACTTGCCCCACGCACCAATCGCGCGGTTCATAGCAAACACACGGCCTTCCCAAGGCTGGTGAAATACGGGTTCGTTCTCTTCGCGCTCGATCGGACCCATATCCTGCATGCCGCCCATGTCGTGAATTCCGTTCATGCCCCGCCTCCTGGCGGCGATGCAATCTTGGCCACCCCGATCATGGCATCCCGTGTAACCAGAGCCGCAAGTTCCTGTTCGGTCATCTTTTCTGTGCCGGCCGGCCTTTCCGGCAAGACGAGGTAGCGGATCTCCGCCGTGCTGTCGGAGACGCGAACCTCTACGTCATGGGGCAGCTCCAGGCCAAATTCGCGCAAAACGCCGCGTGGATCGATCACCGAGCGCGATCGATACGGCGCCGATTTGTACCAGACGGGTGGCAAACCGAGGATTGGCCAGGGATAACAGGAGCAGAGCGTGCACACCACCAGGTTATGCACGCCTGGGCTGTTTTCGAGCACGACCATGTGTTCGCCCTGTGCCCCTCCGTAGCCCAACTCGGCAATTGCCGCCGGGGCATTGTTGAGCAGCCGTTCCTTATATGCAGGATCCACCCAGGCGCGCGCCACGACGCGAGCGCCGTTGCGCGGTCCAATCTTGTTTTCGTAAGCGTCTACCAGCGCATCCAACGCGGCCCGATCTACCAGGCCTTTTTCCACCAGCAACGACTCCAGTGCCTTGGTTCGCAGCGCCAGATCGGACGGAACAACCTGGTGGTCGTGGGGATGTTCATGATCATGTGCGGGCATAAGTTTGAAACAGCCATTACAGCTTTCGGTCTCAGCCGAATTTCTGCTTTGGCATCCTCGATGGCGAACATCTTAACACCGAGCCACCTTCGTTGAGATGAGCATCCGGGGCGATGGACCAGGGATTAGCGAATGAGGTGGAGAGCCTTTGACCCGTTGATCACTGCGTCGGTCACCAGACGGGCGTCGAAGGTCGCCAGCTTGCCTCCGCGTTCGAGTGCAAGTGCGAGCAGGTAACTATCCGCGACTTGCGCGGAGTCGAGAAGACGGCTGCTGTCTACACGGCCTGCATCCACCAGGGAAATATCGTCCGGCCAAAATTCGTAACCGGGCAGGGCTCGCAGAGATGCGAGCAACTCGGCCACGGCTGCAGGGGTGCCTGCGGATGGCCAACCGATGCGCAGCAGGCCATTTTCGGTGAGCGGGCAGGTCGCCCAAGCCTTCTTCCCGCCCGCTCGAAACCATGCGTGCGCGCGGTCGTGCTGAACGTGTGCTGGATCGATCAGCGCGATCAGTACATTAATGTCGAGAAGGAAGCGGGTCACGGCAACTCTTCGCGCAGTTGATGAACTAACTCGGAAGTCACCTTTCGCGTGCCTCCACGCACCTTGAGGAGGGGTATGCCATTTCTGGTTTTCCGCTGGGATGCAGCCGGCGTCAATGCCCGCCTGGCGAGCTACGTGCCCTACCCTTGTCATCCCGCCCGGAGCTCCGCAGCAGCGCAAGGGATCCGCAGTCTTCGCGGAGTAGCCGCTTCTAACTCCGTCCATCCGAGTAGCGATTCTTCCGGAACGTAACCGCCCTACCCTTGTCATCCCGACCGGAGCTCCGCAGCAGCGCAGTGGATCCGCAGTCTTCGCGGAGTAGCCGCTTCTAACTCCGTCCATCCGAGTAGCGATTCTTCCGGAACCGTAACCGCCCTACCCTTGTCATCCCGACCGGAGCTCCGCAGGAGCGCAGTGGAGGGATCTGCAGTGTTCGCGGAGTAGCCACTCCTAACTCAGTCCATTTTCGAAGAATGCATGAGCGGATTATGCGCCAGCGTTCATCGTGTTCCTGGCTACTCGGCCCGGAGCGCCTCCATGGGATCGAGCCGCGCGGCGCGTACGGCGGGCAAAAGGGAGGCCGCACTCGCAACGGAAACAAGCGCCCCCACCGAAGCGAGCAACACCCACGGGTCGCGCGTTGAAGTGCCGTAGAGGAAGCTCGCCAAAGCGCGAGAGGCCAACAGTGCGATGATGAGCCCCAGCACCGACCCGCCTGCGGCAATCAACGCGTTTTCCCGAAAGATCAGGCTCACTACCTGTTGCCGGCTGGCCCCAAGCGCAATGCGAATTCCAATCTCGCTGGTGCGGCGCGCCGTTACATAGGCTAGCGTCCCGTAGAGGCCGATGGCCGTTACGAGCAAAGCGCAGGCGGCAAAGAACACCGCAAGCATCGCCATCATGCGCTCGGAGCTGATCGATACGTCGAGGTCGCTCCCCATCATCATAATCACTGGCGCCGGAATATCGGGCGCCATCTTCGCAGCCAGCGCGCGTGCGGCCGGGTAGAACGGCGTCACTGAACCCTCGAGGCGAACCACAGCCGTGTACGAGGGCTTCTTGTCTTCACTCTGCATGATTGGGATGTAAGCCTCAGCGTGCGCGTCTTCACGGATGGATGCGTACCGGATGTCGCCGACCACGGCAACAACTTCATACCTCACCTTGTTGTCCTGAACGAATTGTCCGACGGCGTTGTGGCCAGGGAACAGCTGTTTTGCTGCCGCCTGACTTAGAATGATCTTCCGACCGGATGAGAGTGTGTCATTCCACTGAAAGTCTCGGCCGGCAAGCAACGGAATGCGAAGGGTTTGGAAATATGCGGGCGCAACTTCGTTCATATAAGGCTCGATCCCGCCGCCGCTCCCGGGCGTGTGAAAATCCGCGGTCCAGAGGCTGCCGCTCATCGGCGTGACGGAAGCAAAGCTCAGGTCCTTCACTCCCGGTTGATGGCTGACCGCGTCGCCAAAAGCACGATACCAGCGGACGAGCGCATCGCCATCCAGCGCTTGCTTGCTCATGTTCAGGTCGAGATTCACAACCCCTTTGGGGTCGAAGCCGAGGCCGGTGCGATAGAGGCGTGCTAGGCTTGTGGCCAACAGCCCCGCGCCCACAACGAGGATGAGCGCCAGCGCGACCTCAAAGCCCATAAGAATCCTGGGCAGCATGCGGCTCTCATGCGCCGAAATTGCTCGCGCGCCCGACTTGATTCGTTCGTTCAGGCCTTTCGACGTGGAACGCAGCGCCGGGATGAGCCCGGTGAGAACTGTCGCCGCAACTGCGGTCAGCGCGACAAACACAAAGACGCGCAGGTCGAGGGTTGTATCCAGCCTTGCAGTCCGGTTGTTCCCCAAGACAAATGCAGCCAACGAATGGCTGACGACCGGCGCCGCGATGAGGCCCGCTGCCGTTCCTAGCAACGCAACCAGAAGGCTCTCCACCATGAGCTGCTTGATAAGCCGGTTACGCGTAGCGCCAATGGCGAGGCGTGTAGCCAATTCGCGTTCCCGAGCGGCCGAGCGCGCCATCAACAGGCTGGCCAGATTCAGGCAGGCCAGCAGCAGCATGGCCGCGCAAAGTGAGAAAACAACGACAAGAGGCTTGATGAAGACCGAGCGCAGATAAGAGTAGCCGTTCGATCCCGGCTCAGCGGCGATTTGAAAATGACGATCTCGTGCAACACTAATCCATTTCGCATCCGGAATTGATTCATCGAGGATCGAATTCGTGGCCGCTTTCAGAGCGGCGTTGGCTTCTTGTAACGAGACGCCAGGGTTGCGCCGGGCGATCACTCTCATCCACGTTGAATGGTACCCGCTGGCAATGTTGTTATAAGGGGCGTCGATGACCGGCTCGGCCCACAAAGGCGCATAGATTTCGGGCCGGCGCGTTGCATCGGCTCCAATGAACTGCTTCGGCATGACGCCCACCACGGTGAACGGCGTATTGGACATGGTGAGTTGGCGACCGACTATATCGGGCGCCCGGTTGAACCAGGTCCGCCAGAAATCTTCGCCGATGACGACGGAGAATCTCGCCGAGCCACCGCCTGGCTGATCATCCTGTGGCGTCAGATAGCGGCCTAGCAGCGGTGGTGTTTCCATAGTTTGAAAGAACTGGCCGCTGACCAGCCCGCCAGGCACTTCCACATTCCCCGATCCGCTGCGCACCTGGAATACATTACCGCTGAATCCGGCGACTGACTGGAACGGTTCGTGCCGTTTCTCTAGAGCACGAAACACGGGTGCGCTGAAGCTGTAGTTCGGGCCTGCGTCATGGGACCAGCTCCACTGGACCAGGGCGAGTTCCTCGCCATGCGGTACAGGCAGCGGCCGCAGCAGAAGCGCGTTCATGAGCGAGAAAACTGCCGTGTTTGCGCCAAGGCCTAGCGCGAGCGTCAGAATAGCGGTCATCGCGAAGCCGGGCGCTCGCACCAGTGTTCTGGCTGCGTATCTCAGGTCACGCCAGAGGTCTTCAACTGCCCTGGTGGTGTTCTGTTGCCACAGGCTCTCTCGAACGCTTTGAGGATTGCCGAGCTTTATTCTGGCCTGCCGTCGCGCTTCATCCTTCGACATGCCACGCGCCATGTTTTCGGCGATCTCCTCATCCCAATAGAGCTCGATTTCCTGCAGCAATTCGCCATCCGCCTGTCGCCGGCGAAAGAACCTGAACCACTTCATACGATACCTCTATCTGCCTGAGTCTTTCCGCCCATGACCAAGCCAATGGCGCGAGCCATCTGCCACCCGCGGTTCGTTTCGCGGACAAGTTGCTTTTTCCCCCGCGATGGTCAGCCAGTAGAACTTCAGCATCTCTCCGCCCGGCTGCTCTATCTTTCCCCGAGTGGCCCTCCACTAGACGTTCTATGCAAGATTAGCGTATACCACTCGGAGTTCTATGGGAAGGGCGGGACAAAGACCAGGCCAAGTGGTGACGGGCCAATACGTTCACCGAGCCAGGCTATCGAGGAATTTTCCGGATTCCGAGCGGATTGTCGGCAACTCATACCTTTTCATTTCTTCAGGATTGTCCGTTATCCACCCGAAACCAGTACCTGGCGGACCCAAACAACAACCCAGACAATCGGCAAAGAATTCTAGTAAGCATGAAATCTCCAACTGCATCTACTATAATGTAGTAGGATCGCATTGGGAGTAGTAGAGTGATATGCGCCAACCGAGGTTAAGCAAACTCGAACTTCAAATTCTGGAGGCTCTCTGGGCAAATGGGAAAGCATCCATTCGCGAGATCCAGGAGTTCTTTCCGGAACCCCGTCCTGCTTACACAACCATCCAAACGACCGTGTACCGGCTGGAAGGGAAGAACGTAGTACGTCGTGTCCGTAAAATCAGCAATGCCCATATCTTTGAGCCCATCCTCGCGCGGGACGTGACCCGGCACCGCCTACTCGATGAGATTCTGAGCTTCTTTGGAGGGCAAGCGCAGCCCATGATGGCGCAGTTAGCCGAAGCTGGAAAGCTTAGCCTGAACGACGTTCGTGAGTTGGAGAAAACCCTCAAAAAGATCGAGTTAGAACAAAGGCGGAAAGGACGCGTGAATCGAAATGATCGTTGAGCTAACCAATCACCTCTGGCAATCGACGATCTTCGCGATTCTGGTCGGGCTGCTCACTCTGGCTTTCCACCGAAACCGGGCTCAGGTCCGCTATTGGTTGTGGCTAAGCGCGTCGTTGAAATTCCTCCTCCCGTTCTCGTTATTAATGACCTTCGGCCATCGGCTGGAGTGGGCCTCGGGCACCCACAGCATCGCGCCGGCGCCGGCCGTCAGGCTTGCAGTGGTGCAATGGACCCAGCCATTTTCAGAAACGCTGCCGCAGGCACCCTCCACGCGAGCCGCTCACGATTGGACCGCTATCGTCATGTTCGGCTTGTGGGCATGTGGATTCGCCGCGCTTACAGTGTTGCGTCTTCGAGGCTGGCGCCGTATTCGGGCCGCGGTACGCTCCAGCAGACCGATCGATGTTTTGGGAACAATGCAGGTTCGGTCTTCGCCCGGCCTGCTTGAACCCGGCGTAGTGGGGCTGTTCCACCCCATCCTCCTCCTACCCACCGGCATCGCGGAGCGTCTGCAGCCGCTTCAATTGAAGGCGGTGCTCGCCCACGAACTGTGCCATGCCCGGCGACGTGACAATTTAACTTCCGCGGTCCACATGATCGTCGAGACAGTCTTTTGGTTTCATCCGCTGGTGTGGTGGATCGGCGCGCGGCTACTTGAAGAGCGCGAGCGGGCCTGCGACGAAGCCGTGCTGAGGCTCGGTAGTGAGCCGCTCGATTACGCCGAAGGAATTCTCACTGTTTGCAAGAGCTACGTGGAATCGCCGTTGTCTGTGGTATCCGGAGTGACAGGGGCAAATTTAAAGAAGAGAATCCACGCTATCCTAACCGGACGCATTGCTGCCGACCTCAACTTTGGGAAAAAACTCGCCCTGGCCGCGGCAGCGATGGCGACTTTAGCGAGTCCCATCTTAGCCGGCATCATGAGCTCGCCCGGCATTTCGGCTCAGGCGCGGCCGGCAGCCCCCAGATTCGAAACGGCATTCATCAAATCGTGCAGTACTTTTAGCAG
Source organism: uncultured Acidobacteriaceae bacterium (assembly GCA_963826875.1). GTDB lineage: Bacteria > Acidobacteriota > Terriglobia > Terriglobales > Acidobacteriaceae > PALSA-350. The sequence continues at coordinate 160,921 of CAWGYP010000023.1, forward strand.
AAGCGCATACCGGGACTTGCCTCCCGGAACGTTCAACTCGGGTTGCACAACTGTGCAGCGCCTCGTCCAGCAAGCTTATGGTCTCTTCGCGGATGGTCGGATGAATCCCGGATCGTCCCTCACGGTCGTCGGGGGCCCGGCCTGGACCACGTCTGACTTCTATGAAATCAATGCGAAAGCAGAGGGTCCGCAAGGCCATTCAATGATGAATGGGCCCATGCTGCAAGCGCTTCTCGAAGACCGGTTTAAGCTAAAGGTCCACGGTGATACCAGAAAGGTCCCGGTCTATGCGCTGACGGTGGCCGAGGGCGGCCTTAAACTTGAACCATTCCAAGGGAATTGCACTCCCAGGGACTTTGATAAGCCACCGTCGGAAGCGGACTGCGTAACGTCTCGATTATGGAGTGACGAACTCGACATGAAGGCTGCGACGCTGGCAGATCTTTGCGCTGCTTTATCCGTTTTTCTGGACCGGCACGTCGTGGACGAAACCGGGATTACGCGCAGGTTTAACCTTACCTTGAAGGTGCCTCCGGAAGACCACGAGCTTCTAACCCGTCCTCGGTCATTGCCTGCAACGAGTGACCCTACGGCCCCCGCGCTCCCGCCTGTTCCCTTTAACGACGTAAAGATGTCGATGAAAACACTTGGGCTAAACCTTGAGCCAACCGACGGAACCAGCGAGTTCATCCTAATTGATCACATCGAGAAGCCTTCCAGAGACTAGGCCCTCAGCACAACCCCCCGCCTCAAATTGCCTGACGACGCATGTATACACGAAACTCCACCGCACCTGTAACCGGCACAGTAGGCGGTAGCATGTCCATTCTGCGGGCTAACATAGCTGGAGTGTTGTGCCGGGCGGAAGGCCCCATCCCCACCAAATACGCTATCTGCTTATGGTTCAATTTCATATTCCAACGACAGAAGCGACGCTCCAACTGTGTGAAAAATGGATCGAGTGCGCGAGCAACCCTCAGTTCCTTGTTACGATCCACCTGCAGAAGTCCCAGTGAATCACGCAATTCGGCCATGTGTCGATATGTGGGAAAAGCGATGATCAACTTTCCGTTACTTCCTAACGTGCGGAAAAGTTCATGGGCCGGGCGGGGCGCAAAGACATTGAGCGCGAGATCGATGCAGTGATCTTTGAGTGGCAGCCTCTCCCAAATATCGGCAACAGCCGCATTCAAGCGACCATGCGCTTTAGCAGCGCGCCGAGCCGCATATTTCGACAAGTCAATTGCCAGCCCTAAGCTCCTTGGTAAAGCGTCGAGGACACTCGCTATGTAATAGCCAGTGCCGGCACCTCCCTCTACAATGAGCCGTGCTTCGACAGCATAATTTTTCGAAAGTTCTACCAATACGTTGGCAAGCGGAAGGTAATGACCAGCGCCCAGGAACTCAGCGCGGGCGCCAACCATATCGAGAGAGTCACCGAATACGAACAGAAGGTTTGTTATGGATCAGGTTCACATAACCTTGCCGTGCAAAATCAAACGCGTGGTCCGATTTGCACGACAAACCAGTGCTGGCTGCGCTCAGGTCCTGGTGGCAAATGGGACATAGAAGCTTTTGAACTACGAACGTGTGCATAATCAGAATTGTACTGCGAGGAAGTTCCGCATGAGCTGTCCAAAAAAGCCAAACATCCACCAAATCAACGGGAGCTCCCCAGGCGTAAGGGACCGATGCGATGGACCAAGGATTAGCGAATGAGGTGGAGAGCCTTTGGCCCGTTGATCACTGCGTCGGTCACCAGACGGGCGTCGAAGGTCGCCAGCTTGCCTCCGCGTTCGAGTGCAAGTGCGAGCAGGTAACTATCCGTCACTTGCGCGGAGTCGAGAAGACGGCTGCGGTCTACACGGCCTGCATCCAGCAGGGAAAGATCGTCCGGCCAGAATTCGTAACCGGGCAGGGCTCGCAGAGATGCGAGCAACTCGGCCACGGCTGCAGGGGTGCCTGCGGAGTTCGGATATCTGGGATGGCCAACGATGCGCAGCAGGCCATTTTCGGTGAGCGGGCAGGTCGCCCAAGCCTTCTTCCCGCCCGCTCGAAACCATTCGTGCGCGCGGTCGTGCTGAACGTGTGCTGGATCGATCAGCGCGATCAGTACATTAATGTCGAGAAGGAAGCGGGTCACGGCAACTCTTCGCGCAGTTGATGAACTAACTCGGAAGTCACCTTTCGCGTGCCTCCACGCACCTTGAGGAGGGGTATGCCATTTCTGGTTTTTCGCTGGGATGCAGCCGGCGTCAATGCCCGCCTGGCGAGCGAGGAGATCACCTCTCCCACAGACTTGCGCTCGATGGTAGCTATCTCTTTGGCCGCGCTCAAAACGTCGTCGTCGATGACAAGGGTGGTGCGCATCGGAAAATCTCCGGAATCGCTCATCTCGCATCATACATCAGATGCGTGATGCGGCGTTCAGTTTCCGCCGCAATCACTTCTTTGCACCATGGTGCAAAAAGCGCCTGCCATGGTTACCAAAGAAATCCTCTTACCCTCTTGATGCCTGCCAAAAACCGTCCTACTGTGGAGATAAGATCTAGACGTCGGAGCCGTCTTGCCATGACGGCTCTGCTTGGCCTTGCACCGGCGCGCTCTGCCCCTGCATCCGCTGCCACCATCTTGGGACCATCAGCGCTTGCGAGCATGATGACTCAGGTGTAACAAACGCTAAAGTGACGGATTACGCCTTAAGCAGGGTGCGCTCAGTGCGTCCTCTTGATTGAGCAGTTTTGACAACTTAGGAAACGCCACACCACCGGAAAGCCCAGGCAAACCAAGGCTAGGGGACAACCGACGCCGGATGACAAACGGGAAAATCGCTAATATGTCGCGCGTAGCCAGACATATCGTCCCCTTTGTCACCGGCAAAGCCACCGCGGTCGAGCAAACCCGGCAAGCTTGCACGTAAGGATTGGACTTTTGCGCTTTTTTCGCTTTTTTCGCACTTTTTTCCGGCAGCCCTTAATAAGGATAAGAAGCATGCTGAGCCCCCCTTATCGCGCTTATCGCGCTTTTCGCGCATATTTTCCGGACGACTGAATAGCAGGCTCAGCTCCCAGACTTAGTTCGCTTAGTTCGCTTACTTCGCACATTTCTACAGAGGGACCGGCACGGGGAGAGGTGCCGGCTGGCACCACCTGAACCAAGTAGCGATCAAAAAGGCCCAAAAGCATCAAATTTTATCGAATTTTACAAAAACAGCGCGACTCAAACCCGCCGATACGCCAACTCGAGGATCCGCATGCAGATCACTCAAAGCCAAGGGGCTCCACGGGAAATGGGGGTCGGGGATACAACCTTAAAGAGAGCCGCAAGCAATTGGAGTGGTTGCCGGACGGGAAAGACTAAAATCGTGCAGACTTTCCTGGTCCCCTGCATGAACAGAAGGCTTACGACAAAATTCGTCCTGCTCCTGGCGATGCTTCTGTTGCCGTTTGTCGTGCAGGCGGAAACAAGCCCCCAGGCGGCCCTGTCTTTTGCGCTCCGCGCTACTCCTGCCGTTGGCGTGGCCGTGGATCTAAAGACCGGACAGCTTCTGGCCTCAGTGAAAAATGCGAATCAATCAGCCGCTCCGGGGTCCATCCTCAAGCCTTTATTCCTGACCGCCGCTCTACAGCAGAACGAAATACTACCGCAGACCACGGTCTTTTGCCGGCGCAACCTGCGCATCGTGGATGGAGCGCATGAATATAAACTTCCCTGCACCCATCCCCAGAGTAACCTCGCCTTCTCTGCCCGGGAAGCGCTCGCCTACTCCTGCAACCAATATTTCGCCGCCTTGGCGGACCGTATCCCCACCCCGCAGTTGGCCGCGATTCTGCAACATTACGGTCTACCCCAGGCGCCCACCCCGCTGACCCGGGAGCAAAAACAGCTCCTGGTGCTGGGGGTCGAGGGGATTGCCGTCTCTCCCGCCCAAATGGCCGCTGCTTACCGCAAATTGTTCCTCGAACTCAAGCAGGTTCAGGGAGACACGGTAGATCAGGGCCTTAAAGATTCAGTCCGCTTCGGTATGGCCCACAACGCTGCCGTACCAGGCATAGACGTCGCGGGGAAAACAGGCACGACTACCGGCGGTGGATGGTTTGCCGGAAGCGCTCCCCTGGGCCGGCAACACGTCATCGTTGTGATCTATCTTCCGCGCGGCAACGGAGCCGATGCCGCCCGCCTGGCGCAGCATTTCGTCCTCACCGCCAAAGGCCCGGCGACGGCGACGGAGAGCGCCCGCGACCTCACGGTCGAACTCTTTTCCGCACAACCGGTAACCCATCTCACCGCAACCCCACTCAGCGACCCGAAGACACCCCTTGAGGTCGAGTGGAGAAAAGAGGGACCACCATTAACCCTAAGCGGAAGGTTTCGCCTGCAAGCCGCTGGAGAGGAACCGGTTATTGCCGCCGGCAAGTGGAGCATCACCTCCCAGCATGACGGACTGCGAGTTCTGCTGACGCTGCCCAGCGAAGCCTACGTGTTAGCCGCACTCAACGGAGAAGCCGCGCCCGATGAACCACTGGCCTCGCTCAAAGCGATGGCTATCAGCATGCGTACCTTCGCCCTGGAAAATGCAAACCGCCACCATGCGCAGGGTTTCGGTCTGTGTGACAGCACCCACTGCCAGGCCCTCCGCCTGGGCAAACCGCGGCCCGAGATAGAACGCGCCGTGCGGGAAACAGCCGGCGAAACTCTGTGGTCCGGAGACCAGCGGGCGCACATCTATTACACCCAGCACTGCGGCGGCAGAAGTGAATCCGCTGCTGCTCTCTGGCCGGACGAGCAGGTCAGTTACCTGGCTGGGAATCGCTCGGATCCCTACTGCCTCCGCCGGTCTCCTGCTGAATGGCACGCCGCGATTCCCCTGGCACAACTGAGCGACATTTTTCGCGCCCAGGGATGGCACACTCCTTCTCCCATCGCGGACATCCGCGTGATCAGGCGCACCGTCGAGGGACGGGCCGTACTGCTAGAAGTGACCGGCCGGGGTGCACCGGCCCAACTCTCCGCCAGCAGCTTTCGCTTCGCGGTAGACCGACAATTGGGATGGAACCAGGTGCGCAGCGACTGGTATACGGCCACCGTTTCGGGCTTGGCGGTGGAAATTCGAGGGAAAGGATACGGCCATGGAGCCGGGCTGTGCCAGGCAGGCGCCTATGAAATGGCAATGGAAGGCAAGACCGAGGCGGAGATTCTCAATTTCTACTTTCCCGGGACCATCGCCGGCATCACGCCGGGAGATAACGGTTGGCAGAAGATCCCTGCTTCAGGCTGGACCCTACTGACCACAGCGCCGGATGGAACCCTCCTGGCTGACGGCAATGCCGCCTGGGCAAAAGCTCAGTCTCTGTTCCCTGGCCTGCCAGGCGGGAAAGGCCCAACTGTGCAGGAGCTGCCCACCGTGGAACTGTTCCGGCAAACAACCGGAGAACCGGGCTGGACGCTCGCCGCAACCCGTGGCAATACAGTGTTTTTGCAGCCGGCGGGAGTGCGCCAAAACAACGGAGGAACTAGGCCGGTCCTGTTGCATGAGTTTCTGCATGTATTGGTAGAACAGCAAGCCGGAGGAAATGCACCGTTATGGTTGCGCGAAGGGCTGGTAGAAATCCTGGCCGGCGAGCAAAAGGAAGATTCGAGCTTTATGGACCTGCCGGTGAGTGAAGTGGATACAGCCTTGGCCCATCCGTCGGACGCTACCGTTTCCCGGCACGCGCACCAGGTGGCAGCCCACATGACTGCCCTTCTCTGTGCACGCTACGGTATGCCCGCGGTGCGAGACTTTTTACGTTACGGCGTGCCTTGAACCGGCGCGCATCCGTTCAACGACAACTGCCAGCGAAGCTTTTGGTTCTTGATCAGCAGCTCGGCGATAATCACCCGCAAAGAGCCGTTCTCCTGCGCGAGTTGTTGCCACTCTGGCGGCAGGCTCATTTGCTCCATACTGTTTACCTGGATACATGCGTTCCCCAACATCGTCGGCCTCCTTTGGTTGCGTTCACTCTACTAGGACCATAGATCGCTCCTCAAAAACCTGAAAGCCCAATTCGTGCCGTCCGCAGGGGACTCTTTCGGAGCGTTCCGCAAGCCCAAAATGGGTATCCCGGCTGGCCGAGCATCAGAAAACAGATTTCCCCTTAGCAGACATGGAACCAACTGACTTGAGAGACAATCCATTTAAGGTCGCTTGAAACCATGAGGATCAATAGCAAAGACTTCCGTGTGCCGAGTGGGAAAAAGGTAAACCTGTCCGAGTGGCCCACGCTCGTAAAACCCTATTTCAAGTCCAAAGAGGAGTATCAGGAGCTCCTCGAAAAACACAAGGAACAGCTGAGCAAGCTGCAGAGGCTTCACTATGCCAGCAGCCGCTATGCCATGCTGCTGATATTTCAGGGTATGGATACGGCGGGCAAAGACGGTGCGATTGCCCACGTCATGTCGGGCGTCGATCCAGCAGGCTGCGAAGTTTACAGTTTCAAACAGCCGAGCCAGGAAGAATTGAAACATGACTTCCTCTGGCGCACCAACATGCGCCTTCCCGAGCGGGGACGGATCGGCATCTTCAATCGCTCGTATTACGAGGAAGTTCTGGTGGTTCGCGTGCACCCCGAACTCCTCCGCAACCAGGGGCTTGCTCCCGAATTGCTCCACGAAAAAACCATCTGGGACGAGCGCTTTCGCTCCATAGTGGATTTAGAGCAGCACCTGCATCGCAATGGGACCAGGGTCGTCAAAATCTTCCTCCATCTCTCGAAAGACGAGCAGCGCAAGCGATTCCTGGAGCGCATTGATGAGCCTCGCAAGAACTGGAAGCTCTCTCCAGCCGACATTCGCGAGAGGCAATACTGGAAGGATTACAAGAAAGCCTACGAGCACTGCCTGGCCGGCACCAGCACCAATGATGCCCATTGGTACGTCGTGCCCGCCGACGATAAGCAAAATGCGCGCCTGATCGTTTCTTGCATCGTGCTCGACGCGCTTGAAGATTTGAAGTTGCAGTCGCCAAGAGTTGACCCAAAACAACGCGCGGAATTGCTGAAAATCCGGGCACAACTAGCCAAAGAACAAGGTTAAGGTGACAAAGTGACCAACCCAAAGACATTCCCCAACTGGCCAGACGTGGAAGGCATGGATCAGCTGGTTGAGCTCGCCCTTAACCTTCACTGGTGCTGGAACCACTCGTCTGATTGGATCTGGAAAGGTCTCGATGCGGAACTCTGGGAGAGCACCCAGAATCCCTGGATCCTTCTGCTCACGGCTTCCAAAGATAAGATCGCAGCCCAGCTGGCCAATCCCGGCTTTCGAAAAGTTCTGCAGGATTGTCTGTCCCACAAACAGAACTCTTTTGCGGAAGAAGGCTGGTTCCAGAAAAACCACCCCAGCGCCGGCCTCACCCTGGCCGCCTACTTCAGCATGGAATTCATGTTGACCGAGGCTTTGCCCATCTATTCGGGCGGCCTCGGCAATGTAGCCGGCGACCAGTTGAAAGCAGCCAGTAACCTCGGTGTGCCCGTTGCCGCCGTCGGGTTGCTCTACGGTCAGGGCTACTTCCGCCAGGCTTTCGATACCAACGGCGATCAAGAAGCGTTGTATCCGGTAAACGATCCAGGTCAATTGCCGATGCGAGCGCTGCGGGAGCCAAATGGCGAATGGCTAAGGATACAGATTCAGCTTGCCGAGTCAAAGATTTGGCTTCGCTGCTGGGAAGTCAGCGTGGGACGGAACAAGCTCTATCTTCTGGACTCCAACGATTTCTCCAACAACGCTGCCCAGCGCTGCATTACCAGCGAACTCTATGGCGGCAACGCGGAAATGCGGCTCAGGCAGGAGATCGTCCTGGGTATCGGCGGCTGGCGTTTGCTGCGGGCTATCGGCCTGCAACCCGAGGTGTGCCACCTGAACGAAGGCCATGCTGCGTTCGCCATTCTCGAACGTGCACGCTGCTACATGGAAGATCACAAGGTGCCCTTCGAGCTTGCGCTGGCCATTACCCGCCCAGGAAATCTGTTCACCACCCACACCGCGGTCGCCGCGGGCTTCGACCGTTTTGATTCCCAACTCCTGCGCAAGTACCTCCATCGATATACGGAAGAGGAACTCACCATCCCGTTTGAACGTTTGCTGGAAATGGGAACGGAAAGCTCCGGCGACCCCTTTGGCGATCTTTTTAACATGGCCTATCTCGCTGTCCGCGGCAGCGGCGGGATCAATGGTGTAAGCAAGCTTCACGGCCAGGTGAGCCGTCACATCTTCCAACCGATCTTTTCCAGATGGCCCGAAGACGAAGTGCCCATCGGTTCTGTCACCAACGGCATTCACGTACCAACGTGGGACTCTGAAGAAGCAGATGCACTCTGGACCGCGGCCTGCGGAAAAGAGCGCTGGTTGGGGGACGGTCCCCGTGCCGAGGACATCCGTTCCCTGACCGACGAGCAGTTATGGCAGATGCGCAGTGTTAGCCGTAAGAAACTGATCGATCATGTGCGCAGGCGCTCCCGCCGCCCGGGGGTCCTCGATGGAGAAGTGCTCACCGTCGGATTCGCCCGCCGCTTTGCCACCTACAAGCGGCCTGATTTCCTGTTGCGCGATCCCGATCGCTTCATTCGGCTGTTGAACAATCCAGAGCGACCGATGCAATTAGTCCTCGCCGGCAAAGCGCATCCTCAGGACTTGCCTGGACAGGCACTCGTCAAAGAATGGAACGACTTCATCCAGCGTCCGGACGTCCATGAACATGTTGTCTTTCTCAGCGACTACGACATGCTGATGGCGCAGGAGCTGGTCGAAGGCGCTGACCTCTGGATAAACACCCCACGCCGTCCCTGGGAAGCATGTGGAACCAGCGGGATGAAGGTCCTGGTCAATGGCGGGCTGAATTTCTCGGAGCTTGATGGCTGGTGGGCGGAGGCCTATTCGCCTCAGGTCGGTTGGGCAATCGGTGACGGCAAGGACCACGGCGATGATCCCTCCGTGGATGCTGCCGAGGCCGAAGTTATGTACAGCTTGCTGGAGCAGGAAGTTATCCCTGAATTCTACGACCGGTCCAGCAATGGGCTGCCGGGCAAATGGCTCGCGCGCATGCGCGAGAGCATGGCTCAGCTCACCCCGGAATTCTCCGCCAACCGAGCCATCCGGGACTACACCGTCGACCACTACTTCCCCGGAGCGTCCAGCTATCGCAAGCGCGCCGCGAATGACGGTGCGCTTGGGGTTGAAATCCTGCAATGGCTACAAAAAGTAGCTGATCAGTGGCACACGGTGCGCTTCGGTCCAGTGCGGGTGGAAACCCACGACGGCCACCATTGCTTCACGGTGCAGGTCTCACCAGGTAATCTCCTGGTCAGCGACATAAAGGTTGAGCTTTACGCGATGGGGTCAGTCCTTCAACCGATGACCCCGGTGGGAAAGGCTGTGGATTCGAGCGGAAATATAACTTACAGCGCCCAGGTAGCTGCCACACGTCCGGCCAGCGATTACACGCCGCGCATCGTCCCCCACCATCCGGCCGTCGCCGTCCCCCTGGAAGCAAGCCAGATTCTATGGCAACGCTGAAACGAATGCCCTACACCTTGGCGCGGGCGAGAGCCAGATCCATCAGAGTCTTATGCGTTCCATTCGCTTCCGGACCGATCGCATCCGGTGTGGCGCGCAGTTGAATGTACTTTCCATCCGATTCGAGCACCCACGCTTCCCGTTGATCGCGCAGGCAAATGTCCAGAATCTCCCACAAGCGCTGCTTCAGTTCCTCCGCCCGCACTGGCGTGACCACCTCAATGCGCTTGGAAAGATTGCGGAACATCCAGTCCGCCGAGCCGATAAAGAAATCCCCCTCGACAGGATCCTGCTTTCCATTGGCAAAGTAAAAGATGCGGGAATGCTCCAGGAATCTCCCAATAATCGAACGGATGCGAATGTTTTCTGAATGCCCGGGCACGCCAGGCCGAAGGCAGCAGAATCCGCGAATAACCAGATCGGTAGGGACCCCGGCATTGGATGCCTCGCAGAGCGCTTCAATCATGTCCGGGTCTTCCAGCTGGTTCATCTTGGCAACAATGCGGGCATGCTGTCCGGCGCGCTTATTTTGTATCTCTCGATGTATCAAATCGAGCAGCCGCGGGCGCATGGTGACCGGAGCCACAAGCAGGGAGTTAAAGTCGGGCTGCTCGGCGTGGCCGGTGAGGTAGTGGAACAGGTTCACCACATCTTCGGTAATCCGCGGATCGCAGGTAAACAGCCCCACATCGGCATAAAGCCGGGCGGTCTTGACGTGATAGTTGCCGGTGCCGATATGCACATAGCAGCGCAAGCCGCCTGCTTCCTTGCGCACCACCAGCGCAGTCTTCCCGTGGGTCTTCAGCCCACTGACCCCGAACGTGACGTGGGCGCCGGCGCGTTCCAACTCAGCCGCCCAGTGTAGATTTCGCTCCTCGTCGAAGCGCGCCTTGATCTCCATCACGCAGGCTACCTGCTTGCCCCGTTCCGCCGCCCGGATCAGCGATTTGACGAAGGGTGTGTCGTCGCCAATGCGATACGCCGTCATTTTGATGGAGACGGTTTGCGGATCATCGGCTGCCGTGCTGATGAAGTGTTCGACCGAAGCGTCGAAGCTTTCATAGGGGTGGTGCACCAGCACGTCGCCGGCTTGAATGGCGGCAAAAATCGCCCCCGTTCCCTCCGGAATGGAAGCCGGCCAAAGCGGCTTCCATTCCGGGTCTCGCAAGGCGGGGAAAGGAAGACCAAGCAGCTCGAACAGCGCTGTGTAGTCCACTTCCTCCTGCATTTCGTAGAGGTCCAGCGGGGAGAGCGAAAAGCGTGAGCGAAGCATTTCCGTGATGGCCGGGTCGGCTCCCGGGCCAAACTCCAACCGCACCACCGGTTCGTACCGCCGCAGGCGAATTTGTTCTTTCACCACGGTGCGAAAGTCAGCCGCGGAATCATCCTCACCTTCCACCTCGGCATCACGCGTCAGCCGCACGATGGTCACGTTGCTGATTTCCATACCGCTATACAGGCTATGCAGATTTCCGCAAATGACCTCGTGTAGCGGGACCAGCAGCTTTTGTCCTGGCTGCAGATCCGTCTCCAGCGGAACCCACTGCTTGATGACCCCCGGTACCTTCACCCGGGCAAACATCGATTCGTGCCGGGTCACATCCTGCAACCGGAACACGAGCGAGGTTGACAGGTTGGAGAGAAACGGGAAGGGATGGACAGGGTCGATGACTAACGGCGTGAGCGCAGGCGACAACTCGTGCTTGAAAAACCTGGCACCCTCTTCTTTTTGGCCGGGAGTGAGTTCGTTCCAGGAGCGTAGAAAGACTCCATGCTCGGCCAGACCGGGGATGATGGTTTGCCGGTAGCATTCCGCCTGTCGCCGCAGCGAGCCGAGCAGCTTATCGCGAACCTGCTGCAAAAGTGCGTGCTGGGCATCGGTCGTCCCAAGACGAAGGACGGCTTCGCGCTTCATGAAGAATTCGTCGAGGTTGGACGTAAAGATGGCCAGGAATTTTGCTCTTTCCAGCAGAGGCGTACGCTCATCGAGCGCCTCCGCGAGCACCCGCTCGTTAAAGTCCAGCCAACTTAGATCCCGGTCAAGCCACACCCCCTGCAGGTTAGTGGGGAGGGACGCATTCAAAGCACCATGGTCGCCGATGGAGGCCAGAACAGCAGTAGCCATAATTTTTCCTCGTATGCCGTTCAGATTCTACGGGCGCGATGCTCCAGAAAGTATGAATAGAAGGTTTCATCGGGGGGTCATTTCCGGCGGTCCAGTAATATAGTGTGCGAGCTGGCAGGTGAGAAAAATCGTCCACATTGATATGGATGCGTTTTACGCTTCCGTCGAACAGCGGGACGACCCCAACCTCCACGGCAAGCCGGTGATTGTCGCCTGGAAGGGCAACCGCTCTGTCGTCTGTGCCGCTTCTTACGAAGCACGCCGCTTCGGTGTGCGCTCCGCTATGCCGGCGGTCCGCGCCGAGCGTCTTTGCCCGGAAGGGATCTTCATCCCGCCGGATTTCACCCGCTACCGCGCCGTCAGCCAAAGCACCCGCGAGATTTTCAAACGCCACACCGATCTGATCGAACCGCTGTCTCTGGACGAGGCCTACCTTGATGTAACCGAGAACAAAACCGGTCTGGCCACCGCAACCCGGGTGGCTCGAGCCATTCGCGAGCAGATCCGGGAGGAGCTGCACCTCACCGCGTCCGCGGGCGTAGCCCCTAACAAATTCCTGGCCAAGATCGCTTCTGACTGGCGCAAGCCCGATGGACTCTTTGTCATCCAGCCCGAAGACCTGGACACCTTTTTGCCGCCGCTCCCCATCGGTCGCATTCCCGGTGTGGGGAAAGTGACGGAAAAGAGGCTCGCCGAATTAGGGATTAAGACGGTGGGCGACCTGCGACGCCTGGAGCAACAGATCCTCGAGGACCACTTCGGAAGCTACGGCCTGAGGCTTTATCAACTCGCCCGCGGCATTGACGACAACGAAGTTGTTCCCGACCGGCCGACAAAATCCATCTCTGCCGAAGATACTTTTTCCGCCGATGTGCCCTTGGCCGAAACCGAAGCCATCATCCTGCGCCTGGCGGAGCGGGTCTGGGCCGCTTCGCGCAAAGAAACGCGAATCCCGCGGACTGTCGTGCTGAAGCTGAAGACCAGTGACTTCGCAATTCTGACCCGCAGTCACACGCCCCCGTCCCCTCCCGCGACCTGTGAGGAGTTGACCAGTATCGCCCTCACCCTGCGCCAGCGAGTGAACCTCGACCCGCAGCAACGCTTTCGCTTAGTCGGAGTGGGCCTAAGTAATTTCCGTGAACCCGAAGACGCGCCCGCGCAGGCCACCCTTTTCGAATAGGCAGGTGCGTGGCCCGCCGCAACTGCAGATCCCTCCCGTTGGTCGGGATGACAAGGGGAGAGCGGCTACTTTCCGGAAGCCTGGCGACTTGGATGGACAGACTTATGCCGCAAAGCGCAATGGATCGTCCGAGGTCTTCGCGGAGTAAGCATTCCCGGCTCCGTCTATCCGTGTCGCTAATCTTCCGGAAAATAACTCATCTCCCCTTGTCATCCCGAGCGCATCTGCAGTCGTCGCGGAGTAGCCGGTCCCCACTGCGGCTAGCTTTGTCACCCGGAGTGGTTTTCCAGGCTAACCACATGCGATGCATCGAGCTACAATCACTGCGATGAAACCTATACACGGGATCTGCGCCAGTCTGCTGGGACTCCTCGCCTCAACCACCACCCTCCACGCAGCCGACTGCGAAGCACTCAAGCAACTCAGCCTGCCAGACACCACCATCACTCTCGCCGAACCAGTAACGTCCGGGGACCTGAGCGGACCCGGCATTGAAAAACCCCTGCATGACCTGCCCCCTTTCTGCCGGGTCAAGGGAATCCTGCGCCCTAGTTCAGATTCTGAAATCCGTTTCGAAGTGTGGCTTCCGGAAAAAGATTGGAACCAGCGCCTTCTGGGCGTAGGCAATGGGGGCTTTGCCGGCTCCATCTGGTACCCGCAGCTTGCGGGAAATTTGAAACGCGGCTTTGCCACCGCGGGCTCCGATGCAGGTCACCAGGCAGAGGGAGAAGATGCCAGCTGGGCCTTTGGTCATCCCGAGAAAATTAAAGACTTTGGCTGGCGCGCCGTCCACCTGACTGCGGAGCGAGCGAAGGATGTGCTCAAAGCCTACTACGGCAAGACCGCCTCCAAAGCCTACTTCGACTCGTGTTCGGATGGAGGCCGTGAAGCACTCATGGAAGCGCAGCGGTTTCCCGAGGACTACGACGGAATCCTGGCAGGTGCACCTGCCAATGCCTGGAGCCACATGCTGACCTCTGGTGTGAGCCTTGCTCAATCCACCATCGGCGACCCGCGCGGGTACATCTCAAGCTACAAGCTGCCGGCCATTCAGAGGGCTGTGCTCGCCGCCTGTGATGCTTCCGATGGGGTGAAGGACGGCTTCCTCAGCGACCCGGAAAAATGTCACTTCGATCCCGCGGTGCTGCTGTGCAAGAGCGCGGACTCGCTGGACTGCCTGACTCAGCCGCAGGTCAGTTCGCTGAAAGCCTACTATGCCGGCACTTCCCTGTTTCCAGGATTTTCCATGGGCGATGAGGAATCCTGGGGCTCCTGGGTTGTCGGACAGGGTCCGGGTTCCGGCTCTGGTCTTCAATATGTACAAAACTACTTTCGCTACATGGTGACCGAAGATCCAAAATGGAATACCTTGACGGCGGATGTATCTGCTTCGTTGCAGCAAGCAACTGAAAAAACCGCCGCTGCTCTGGATTCAACCAATCCTGATCTAAGCCACCTTCGCGCACGCGGAGGAAAGCTGATCATGTATCACGGTTGGGACGATCCTGCGATTTCCCCCTGGAACAGCATTGCTTACTACCAGAGCGTGCAAAAAGCGGTGGGCGAGAAGGAAACCGACGGGTTCATGCGCCTTTACATGGTGCCGGGCATGGAACACTGTGCCGGTGGCCCCGGCCCAGCCGCATTTGGACAACTTGGCATTGCTACCAGTGGCGATCCCAAATACGGAGTGTTCGATGCGCTGGTCGATTGGGTAGAGAAAGATGTCCCCAGCGAAAAAATCATTGCCACGAAATTTTCGGCCGACTCGAAAGTCCTCGTGACCAGGCCTCTGTGCCCCTATCCGCAATTGGCCAAATACAAAGGAACAGGCGACACCAACGATGCTGCTAACTTCGTCTGCAGCAAACCGTAATGATGAGGTCGCTACTCCTAGGGACAGTAGCGCTTCTTGTTGGCCTGAGCACGGAAGCGCGTGCGCAGACGGTAAACCCGATCAAGCACGTTGTGGTGATCTTCGACGAGAACGTTTCGTTCGATCACTACTTCGGCACCTACCCGAGCGCGCTCAATCCTGCCCATGAAACTCCGTTCCAGGCGCGCCCGGGCACCCCGGCCGTGAACGGCCTGACGCGTATGCTTCTTGAACGCAACCCCAATTTTCTGAACACGAAGATAAATGGGACCTATGCCACCAATCCGTTCCGCCTGGGCCCGGCGCAAGCCGCCACGGCAGATCAGAATCACGGCTACACGGAAGAACAACTAGCCTTCCACGGCGGCTTGATGGATTCCTTCCCGCAATACACCGGGCTGCCGGCTCTTCCCGCCGACAAGTTTTATCCGCAAAGCCTGCGCGGCGCGCCGCCTGCCTATGCCCAACAGACCAAGGGATTAGTGACGGCTTACTTCGACGGTAATACCGTGACGGCGCTATGGAACTACGCCCAACGCTATGCCTTGAACGACAATTCGTTCGCCTCCACCTTCGGCCAATCTACCCAGGGAGCCATCGAACTGATCTCCGGACAAACCAATGGAGTGACCGACCAGATCAACGCCGCAAGTGATCTCGTCGATGGGGGAAACGGAACCTTTACGGAAGTCGATGACGCGGATCCCATCGGCGACGTCTGCTCCAGCACCTCATGGGGACAAATACACTACACCGGAAACAACATCGGTCAGATGCTGACCCGGCACGGCGTAACCTGGGGATGGTTTGAAGCCAGCTTCGACTTAACCAGGACAAACAGCAACGGAACCACCGGCTGCCTTCGCAGCACTTACTCGAAAATCACCCAGCAATCTCCGCCCGATTACATTCCCCACCACGAGCCGTTCCAGTACTACACGCCCACTGCCAACCTGCGCCACACCCGGCCTGCTTCAGTACGAATGATCGGCAGGAATGGAGACGGCGCGAATCACCAGTACGATAGCGAGGATTTTTTTGCTGCCGTAAAGGCCGGCAATTTCCCCGCGGTCAGTTTCCTGAAGGCCCCCGGCTTTCAGGACGCGCACGCCGGCTATTCCGACCCGTTGGATGAACAGGACTGGCTCATCACGATAGTCAACTTCCTGGAACGCCGGCCCGAATGGAAAAACATAGCCGTCATTGTGGCGTATGACGACTCCGACGGTTGGTACGACCATCAGATGGGACCCATTGCTAACCAGTCCACGACCAAGGCGGATGGGCTGACCTCGCCCGGTCAATGCGGGGACGGCGCGACTGCCCTTCCCGGGCCGGCAGTCGACCATGCCCAGGGGCGATGCGGCTACGGTCCCCGCCTGCCGATGCTGGTCATCTCTCCGTATGCACGGCGCAACTATGTTGACCACAGCCTGACCGATCAGACTTCAGTTCTGCGTTTTATTGAAGACACCTTCCTCAACGGAGAGCGTGTCGGTGGGGGTTCGTTCGACGCGATCGCCGGTCCTCTCAACGGCATGTTCGACTTTGCACATCCCGATGTCCGGCCGTACATCCTGGATAAGACGGGAAACGTTCTTACCCACGAATAAGTCCCTTAGTCCGGCTTCGCACGACCCAGTTGCCTGTACTCTAAATTAGCTTCCCGGAGGATCGGAATTCCAATGTCGGCCTCACGCCAAACACTCATAAATTTCAGATAGCTTGCCCGGGCTTTGTCCGGCTGCTGGTCGAGAACATAAGAACGAGCAAGGCCCCGCAGCGCCAGCGTGCCGATCGGTTCATTTAACACAAGAGCCGGCCGATCGAGTATTTTTTGAAACTCAACGGCCGCTTGCTTGCCGTTGTTACTCGCCAGGAAAGCCTCGCCTCGCACATAGATCGGGTAAAGCGTAAATGGAAATATCTCCAGCGGAGATTCCTTCCCCATTTCATAAGGCGCGCTCGTTTCCAGTTCCTTGATGGCCTGCGCAGGATCGTGCCGAGTGAGAGCGAGCTGGGCGCGGATCACGGGAAGAAAAATGAACTGGATCATCGTATCCTCGGGGAATCGCTGGGCGAGATCGTCAGCCAACCGGTCTGCTGGACCACCGGCAACCGCCAGGGCAAAGGCGGCCCGGGCCTCCACGTCGCGGCTCGTCGACAAGACAAGAGCACCTGCCGCCAACTTGCGGGCCTCTGCCAATTCTCCAAACAGCGCCTCACGCATTGCCGATTCCGCCTGGTAACCAGCGGCCGTTTCCCTTTCGCCGGCCTCTTCGGCCGAAGCAACTGCGCGGCGAGATAATTCCCGCGCCTTCTCAAGTTGCCCGGTATATGCGGCGGTGTCGGCCTGGTACGACAGCAGCAAATCTTCAACACCTTCTTTGCCCGCCGACCAGGCAACCTCACGATCCATTCCCCCTTCATCCTTTTGCAGGAATGCGAGGTGGTAAACGTGCGAGTGAAGGTCTACCGATTCGAGGTTCTTCTCATTGGCCTCGTCTGCGGTTGCCCTGGCGTTTCCCAGCTGATTCAGGTTCATGTAAGCGACAACGAGGCCTTCATAGTTCTCCGGCTCCCATGGACGATCCGTCAGCGCCCCCCGGTTATCTGCCAGGGCATCGTCGTAGCGCCCGAGTTGCGGGTCGATCTCCTGGCCAAGCACCGATAAAGGGATTGCCTCGTGCGGATAGATCTGAGCCCAGAGGCGGTATACCTCCCGGGCCTTCGCCAGGTTACCCACCACGCCATAGTAGTACCTGGATTCGATGGCAAACTTTTCCCATTCGCTGACATGTTCACGGAGTTCGAACGCCCTCCCGATGCTATCCGCAGCTAATCCGCGCTGGCCTAGATTCATGTGGCAGATTCCCAGGGAGAGATAGGCCATGGCGAAATTCGGGTCGAGATCGATTGCCCTTTGAAAAACCCGAATCGCCGCCGTGAGGTCAGAGTGCACGATCATCTCCCGTCGGCCGAGGGTATAGGCCTGAAATGCTTCGAACGACGGCGTCGTCGCCTGGTCAAGCGGGGCATCGAACCGCTCCACCGTGCTCAAGGACTCGCCAAGCTTTTTCCGAAGCTGAACGCTGGCGCGACTTAACGCCTTGAGAACGTCCTCCTTCCGTGCCGCTTGCAGTTGTTCTTCGGCCAGTGCATCTCCGGCCTGGCAGCTTACGGCTTTTAGATCAAGCACGTACTCGCTGCCCAGGCTGGCAATCGAGCCCTCCACAACCGCTGTGGCTGCGATTCGCTGACAGAGCTGGCGCGCGAGGTCGAACGTCAGCCGCGCACCCGGCGCCTGCCCCATCAGTGAAAGCGTGCGTTGAATCTGCTGTTCCGAGACAAGGTTAAGAAAGGGCGATTGCGTAAGCTGCACCGCCAGGCCTTGCCGCAGGGTGCCGTCGAAGACCTTATCGCCCGTCGTATTGGCGAAATCGGTGAGGACGATCGAATCTTTGTCCGTAAGAGAATGCCGATGCCGGGAACCGTAAAGCCAGAGCGCCAGGCCAATCCCGGCGAGGACTGCTACCAGGCTCAGTGCCCACCTTGTGGTCGATATTGGGGAAGCCGTGATCGGCTGGCGTCGAGCCGTCGCAATATTTACAGAGGATTGCGGAGCCGAGATATCTGCACCGGAGCCGATATGGCCGTTGGCCGGCTGGTGGCCGTTAGGGACCTGAAGATTCTCGCTCTGTGCTGCGTCGAGATGTCCCGTAGATTCTTGTGAAGCCTCGACGGGGCAAAGGAACCGGTAGCCGATGCTCGACACGGTCTCGATGAATCGAGGCTCGCGCGGATCGTCGCCCAACAGTCGCCGCAGCAGGGCAATGTTGCGGGTGAGGGAGTTCTCCGTAACCGCCGTATCTCCCCAGACCCCGCTCAGCAGTTCTTCTTTCGCGATCAGCTTGTTTGGATTGCGGAGCAGCATCAGTAGAACCCGGAATGCCTTCGGTTCCACTTGCTGCACCTGACCCGCTTTGACGATGGCAAATTCCCGTTCGCGCACAGTTACATCCGCGAATCGGAAAACAAACGACTTAGTTGCGATCGTAGGCGCCATCACAACTTCTTCAGAAACAGTTCAGGACTTTATCAAGACGATTGCGCGGGGATCGACTTAGAGTCGCGTCATCGCAGGGCTCTGAAAACTCACGCTTTGGGTGCTTCCTCTTGTGTCTCAGCGTTTCGCCAGGCGTGGGCTCCCAGTCCGGCGAACCCTGCTGGACGGGGAACGGCGAAAGTGTACTACAGGGCATCCTGGGTCGCTACGAGATTTGTAGCGGCACACAGGTGTTCAGTGCGCATTGACGTTCTACCGTTCCAGCCGGGGACTCGCATCACGCTAAGTCCCTGAGCCGCAAGCAGCATAAGCTTCCGCTTAGCCCTCTTGCGACCCCATTCCTCCACCTGCTAACTCAAAAGGGAGCCACCCAATGATCAAGCACTCTGCATGCTTCTCCATCGCGGCCTGCGCAGTTGTCTGTCTGTTCACGACTGCTCACGCGGTAAGTGCGCGCGCCGATGACACAAAGTTCACAACGCTCTATAAGTTTGAAGCTCCAGCCGCCACAACCTTCACCAGCGCTCTGGGGTCTCAGCCAGACACCCTGCCGGTGGTGGGACCGGACGGCGCCATTTACGGCATGACCAGCGTCGGCGGCCAGAATGGCAACGGCGTGATCTACCGGTTCGACCGGAACACGCATCTATACAAGGTCCTGCATACCTTCGGCGCGCTGGACGCGAACGGAGAGAATGCGGACGGAGCCACGCCGGGCATGGCACTGACGCGCGGCCCCGGCGATTTGATTTACGGCATGGCCTCTTTCGGCGGCCAGAATGGCAGTGGCACGGTCTTCGAATTCAACCCTTCCGGTAAGTTCACGGTGCTGCATACGTTCAGCGCCCTGGATGCGACCGGACTTAATCAGGACGGAGCCTATCCACTGCGCGCAATGGTCGCCGGCAAGGACGGCAACCTCTACGGCACAACCCGGACTGGCGGGCCAAACGCCTGCCTTTTCACCAAAGGTTGTGGGGTCGCGTGGATGATCGACGGCAAGGGCAACTTTAAGGTTTTGCATCCTTTCACCGCCAACGAAGGCCACGCAGCGTCGCTGCTGCAGGCGACAGACGGATACTTTTATGGCTGCGCCGTGTGGCCGGCTACCTCGCTGCCGGCCGGCCCTTTGCCCTCAGGGATCGTCTACCGGATGGCGCCATCGGGGCAGAACTTTGACGTGCTCTACACGTTCAGCCAGACGAACGTGGGCGGCGAGAACATGGATGGCGCCGACTGCTACGAGCCGCTTGTCGAAGCGAGACCCGGCGTCTTTTATGGGGCGGCCTTTCACGGCGGAACCAATGGCAATGGCGTCGTGTTCAGGTATTCTCTCTGGAACCCAGGGAGCGTTGAGGTTGTCCACGACTTCAGCGCCATGAACTCTGCCGGCAAGAATTGGGACGGGGCAGGCCCAGGCGGACGGCTGGCTCTCGGGCCACATGGGTCTCTCTACTCGAACACCGAGTCTGGAGGCGCGAACGGCAACGGCGTGATTTACAGCCTCACGGAAAATGGCTGCTTCAAGGTCTTGCACACCTTCAGTGCAACGAATGCCACTACGGGAGCCAATTACGACGGTGCGTTCCCTGATGAAGGCTTGCTGTTGTACGGGAACGACCTCATCGGAATCGCCATTTATGGCGGCAACGGCAGCCCCGCCGGTTACAACAACAGCGGCGGCACGCTCTACCAGTGGAACTTGGACAAGTGAACGTTGAGTCATGGACACCTCCTCCGGTGTCCATGACTTTTCCAAATCCCACAGAAGCACCGCGGTTTCCTTTCTGAGTTTTCACACGCCCTCTCAATCGCCTGAAGTAGGTCTTTCCTCCCCCGTCTCGACTTTTGGTCAAGGGCGGAAGCTCCATGCTTGGCCAACTATCCAACGGTTGTTAACAGTCCCTCCTTGGCGAGCGTCTATCCTCTCGTGGGGAGTTTGCGCGCATGGCCAGGTCCGGTGACAGAGGCGACCTGCTCGCGGCCGGCCTAGGGCTCGGGCCTGTGAAGGAGCAGGTGGCGTCGAAAATCTGCGACGACGCGACCTGGGTGGCTGCGGCGCAGGACGGGGACCGTTCAGCGTTTGGGCAGCTCTACGAACGGTACGCTCGCATGGTCCATGGAGTTCTGCTGGCGAAGGTCCCGGTAAGCGACGTCGATGACCTCGTTCAGGATGTTTTCATCAGGGCACTTCGTCGTCTGTCAACGCTGCGCGAAACGGCATGCTTTGGAGCATGGCTCGCGGTTATCGCTCGCAACGTGGCGCGCGATTACCACCGTCGATCTGTGCCAGAGGAACCGCTGACCGACGACGCCTCTGACCGGAGAATTCAGCGCGGAGTGTCAAGCAGAGATTCTGATGCGCCGGCCGCCGCAATCCTCGACGCAGTCATGAGCCTGCCGGATGCTTATCGGGAAACACTGATTCTTCGACTGGTGGAGGGCATGACCGGTCCTGAAATCGCGGCTCGGACCGGGCTGACGCACGGCTCGGTGCGCGTCAATTTGCATCGCGGCATGGAGCAACTCCGCGCCAAACTAAGTGGGGACCCAAGGCGCGACGGACCAGAACAGGAGAAGCCCTAGTCATGAACGCGGGGAACAATCGAACCGAAGAGAGACCATCGACCAAGAGTGACGATTATTTGTGGGACGGATCTGGCGAGCCGGATCCAGAGATCCAGCGGCTGGAAGCGCTACTCGGGAAGTTTCGACATGACTCACCCACCCCGGATTTTCCCGAAATCGTCCCCGTCCGGCGATGGGCTTACTTTCCCTGGAGGATGCGCCTGTTTCCCGCTCTGGCTACCGCAGGAGTTGCTGTGGCAGCCATCATTGCAGCGACACTTCTGGTGTACAGAATGCAGCCTGTTCCAACGACTGGAGTGGGTTGGGATGTGTCCCGCGTGGAAGGAGCGCCTCGAATCGGAAGAAAAACGATCGGCGGGAAAGAAGGAATCCGTCGTCTCAACGTCGGCCAAATGCTTGAAACCGACGGGTTGTCGCGGGCCAGCCTGCAGGAGGACGATACCGGCACAATCGATGTAGATCCGGACACACGCCTGCGTTTGCTGAGCATGGCCTCGGGTCAGAAGCGGCTTGCACTGGATCGCGGAACGATTCATGCCTTTATCTGGGCGCCTCCCGGTCAATTCGTGGTCGACACACCATCGGCTGTCACGGTGGATCTGGGTTGCGCCTACACATTGCACGTCGACGATACGGGCGCAGGGATAGTGCGCACATCCCTCGGGTGGGTAGGATTCAAGCTGAATGGCCACGAGTCCTTTATCCCGGCGGGCGCAGCCTGCGCGACGCGGCCGAAGGTTGGTCCCGGAACGCCGTACTTCGAGGATGCCTCCGCCACGTTCCGCTCTGCTTTGACGAGATTCGATTTTGAGGACAGCACACCGCAACAACGCGCACACGATTTGGCGATCGTACTGGGCGACGCTCGCAAAAACGATGCACTCACACTGTGGCATCTGCTGGCGCGCGTCGATGAGGGGCAGAGAGTCCTCGTCTACGACCGGTTGAGCCGGCTCGTGCCACCTCCTGCCACTGTCACAAAAGAAGGCATCCTCCGGCTCGATCAGCCGATGCTCGACCTGTGGTGGAACGAACTGGGGTTTGACGACATTTCCGTTTGGCGCTATTGGGAGCGCTCTTGGGCGGGAACAGAAACTCCGGTTCGCAAAAAGTGACTTCCAGCATTTCTTCGTAGTAGCGCTCGCCTGTTAACACTCCCCTTTTTGTCAGCGTCTCTTGAAACGTGGGCAAATCAGCAAATTGGGGAGAGTCCAAACATGAATTTTCACATTTTCTCACGCCTCGCGATCAGCACCGTTGCGGTTCTGCTCGGGTTCACAAACGTCGCACACGCCGGACCACCTCTCATCTGCCATCCGATTGAAATCGGCGACGCGCAGTCTCTGCCCTGGGTTGAGTTCAACCACACAGGAAGCACAGACTATGACCTGAAGAACCTCAGCCGGGACACGCTGGCAATTCTCGACTCGAACACTCCTGTCCTGGTGCATATGGAGACCTTGCGTCGAGCCACCATCTACGCTCGCCACGACCCGCAAGTGGCCAAGGAACTGATCACTCGACTTCAAGCGCGTGCCGCGAATTCAGAGGCCACCGCTCGCCCGCACGCTCTTGCGTGGTTCGACCTCGGCTACCTGGCCGAGGCTTACAAACAATGGATAGGCAAAGGCGAGCCCAACCCCGCAGCCGGCTTCGACGGATACAGCTGGGTAAGAAAGGCAATCGGTTTGCGCGGGTCTGATCCGGAAATGGAATTCGCGGCTGCCTTGATCACGCTGCGGGGATCAGACAGCGCTCACCAGGATCACACACGGAAGGCGATGGCAGGGGCGAAGAGCGATCCTCTTCTCGCTCGGAACCTGGGCTCCAACTTCAACCATCAGACGATCGCGGAGCTTCTGATCGCCGCGCCTGAAGGAAGGTTTCAGCCGTGAGCCCAGCTAGAAAGAAGCCTCTTGTGGCAGGGGAAGTCAGATCATGGCTTCCCCGCTTGTTGGCATCCGGGCTGTTGGCCTTCTCGCTCACAGCTTGGAGCGCAGACGAGCCGCACGCCGTTCCCGACCTGACGGTGCACGAGTGGGGAACGTTCACCGCGATTGCCGGCGCCGATGGTCGAGCGATCGAATGGTTGCCGTTGGGCCTGCCGCGATTCCCGCCGTCTACGGATCTGCCTCAATTTGTGGAGCACATCCACGATGCCAACTATAAGCTGGGACTGCGCGGGACGATTCGCATGGAGACGCCAGTACTCTACTTCTATTCTCCGCGCGACGTGACGGTGTCAGCGAGAGTGTCCTTCTCCAAGGGACTCATCACCGAGTGGTATCCCCACGCAGACAGCGTTCAGCCGGGTGGAGTCGTAACCAATACCAGCTTGAGTCAGTTACCGTCGGATGGAAGCATTACGTGGAATCACGTCACCGTTTCTCCGAATCTCGCTGGCGAGTTCCCCAGCGAGGCGCAGTCGAACCGCTACTACGCTGCTCGCGAGACCGCTTCCTCGCCACTCCGCGTACAGACCAGTGGGGGGGAGCAGCAAGAGAAATTCCTCTTCTATCGGGGAGTTTCCGCCGGTTCCTTGCCGATTTCAGCTAGATTGACCTCCGAAGAAAAGCTTGTGATCAAAAGTCTTGGCGGAGACGTGATTTCGAACGCCATACTTTTTGAGCGCCGCGGCGAACGAGTCGGCTATCGTCTGACTGGCGCTCTCACCGATGAAACTTTGGCCCCGCCGGTCCTGAACGGAAGCGTAGATTCTCTCTATGGAGAGTTGGAAGAAATCCTCGTCGGTCAGGGGCTATTTCGAGACGAGGCTCACGCCATGGTTGAGACTTGGAAGGACTCCTGGTTTGAAGAAGGCAGTCGCCTGATCTACATTGTGCCACGAGGGTTCATCGACAACATCTTGCCTCTCGCTATCGATCCCGCACCAGGACAAGTTGTTCGTTGCTTTGTCGGCCGGCTCGAAATCGTAACACCAGCAACCGCGATCGCCGTAAGAACAGCGATTGCCCACAACGATGAAGAAGCCCTCAGCAAATACGGACGCTTCCTGGAGCCGATTCTCAAAGCCGTACGGCAGGAACAGTAGAAGAAGACAACTCAACGAAGCAGGGATGGTAACCCCGTGTTTCAGGCAATTTGTGGAGATTTCCTGGCTTCCGTCGAATTGACCGCGTCTAACCCGTCATACGATCAGGCGCACAAAGGCGCTGACTGCTGTTCCCAAAGGAGAAAGGCTGATGCAATTCGCCCTGCTACTCTTCGAATCACCAGAAGCCTTTGCGACAAGGAAGGCCCCCGAAACCAATCACTACCTCGGTGCGTGGCGGGCGTACCACAAAGCGCTCGTCGAGGCCGGCATCTATGTCGGTGGCGAGCCACTTGAAGTGCCGGAGACTGCGACCACGGTGCGGCTTATGGAAGGAAAACGGCACGTACAGGATGGCCCCTTCGCAGATACGAAGGAGCAGCTGGCGGGATTCTTAATCCTGGAACTCTCCTCGCTGGACGCAGCACTCGATTGGGCGGCGCGATGCCCCGTAGCTTCGGTCGGCGCCGTGGAGGTCCGGCCCCTCGCGCCGGAATCCAGGCGCCGGATTACAGGATGAACGGAAGCGGACAGGAGGACACACAACGAACGATCGAGCGGGTGGCCCGCGAGTCCTACGGTCGTCTGGTGGCCTACCTTTCCTCGCACACGAGCGACGTGGCCAGCGCCGAGGACGCCCTCAGCAACGCATTGATCGCGGCACTTACAACCTGGCCGCGAGACGGCGTGCCACAAAATCCAGAAGCCTGGCTGCTGACGGCGGCACGCCATTCTTTGATCGATCTGGTGCGTCATCGGCAGGTAGCTGAAGCGAACGAACCCACTCTTCTGCTCCTTAGAGAGGAATCCAGGGAGGCCCTTATGACGGCGAAGTTTCCTGATGAAAGGTTGAAGCTGCTGTTTGTGTGCACCCACCCGGCAATCGATCCGGCCATGCACACCCCGCTCATGCTGCAGACTGTTTTGGGCCTGGACGCAGTCCGTATTGCCCACGCCTTTCTTGTCTCACCCACTACGATGGGGCAGCGCCTGGTGCGCGCCAAAACGAAGATCCGTGACGCCGGCATTCGCTTTGCAGTTCCGCAAGAGCATGAATTACCGCAGCGGCTCGACGCGGTACTGGAAGCGATTTATGCGGCCTTCGGGATCGGCTGGGATGACATGGCGGGCGTTGACCAGCGCGGCCTCGATCTGGCCGAGGAAGCGATCTGGCTCGCCCGCGTCCTTCTTCAACTAATGCCCAGGGAAGCAGAGGTTCAGGGTCTGCTCGCTCTCATGCTCCACTGCGAAGCCCGTCGCGCGGCGCGGCGAGGGCCGGACGGCCGCTATATTCCGCTCTCGGAACAGGACACACAGCAGTGGTCTCTTTCCTTGATCGATGAGGCGGAACGCCATCTCGCCGCAGCGTCGAGTCATCTTCGCCCTGGACGCTTTCAACTCGAGGCCGCGATCCAGTCAGTTCACGCTGAGCGGTTGCGCTCCGGCCGGACCGAATGGGCCGCGACCGTGCTGTTTTACGAACAACTGATCCGAATCTCCCCCACACTTGGCGCTCGCATCGGATACGCCGCGGCGCTCGGCGAAGCGAATGGACCTCAGCCGGGCCTGGAGGCACTCGATAGGATTGACCGGGAAGCTGTCTCTGGCTATCAGCCGTACTGGGCAGTTCGCGCTCATCTGTTGCAACGGTTAGATAAGACATCTGAGGCCGCAGACGCGTTCGACCGTGCGATTGGTTTGGCCGAGGACCCGGCAGTAAGACAATTCCTGCTCCACAAGCGCGGCTGACTTTTTCTATTTTCCTGTCGAAATGACCCCGCCCTAAACGTCACCCCCAATAGAGGCAGCTTAAAGGTCAAGTTAGCCTTCGCCGGAGAGCCCGATGAACCGAAATGGCTTCGCTGCAGTCGCTTTACTAATGCTCGTCCTCAGTTCTGTCTCTGGGGCGCAGGAGAGCAAAACTCAATATCCCAGTATGGCGCCCGTTGACCAATACTTGACGGCGGATCGGGATGCCGAGATAGCCCTCGCGCGGAGCGCGGCGCCCACATCCATATCACGCGATGCAACCGTTCTCGTCTTGGAGAAAGGTGGTTACCAAACCGCAATCGAAGGGAAGAATGGGTTCACGTGCCTGGTAGAACGCGCCTGGATGTCTCCATTTGATAGTCCGGAGTTCTGGAATCCTAAGATGCGGGGCCCGATTTGTTATAACCCGGCCGCGGTGCGAACCATTCTTCCGTACACAGTGAATAGGACGAGGCTGGCATTGAGCGGAGTACCCAAAGGGCAGATGCGTGAGAACATCACGACCGCGATCGCGAAGAACGAACTCCCGATGCCTGAAGCTGGGGCGATGTCATACATGATGTCGAAATCAGGCAACCTTGGCGACTCCGTCGGACACTGGTGCCCGCATCTGATGTTTCATGTTCCCAAGACAGACGACGCAAGTTGGGGAGCAGATGTGGCGGGCTCACCGGTGTTGTACAACGATCAATATCGCGACGTTCCGGAGCCGGAAACCATTTTCATGGTAACCGTTTCCCATTGGTCAGACGGAACCGCTGCGCCACATCAGGCATTTGATTGAGGTCCCGGTAGTCTTTTTACTGCGCGCGCTTGTAGATGGATTTACCCTCTTTCAGGGTTTCCAGGACTTCAATGTTCTTGATGTCGCCGACGGAAACCGTGAGGGGATTCCCTGACAGAATGACAAGGTCTGCAAGCTTGCCTGGTTCGATCGAACCCTTTGAGCTTTGCTCGCCATACTGATAGGCCGCGTTGATGGTGATTGCTTTGAGAGCTTCCATGGGTGTAACGCGTTGCTCCGGCCCGATCACGACCCCGCCCCGCGATATGCGATTTACCGCCGTCCAGATCACGAACAGCTGATCAAGGGGCGCGACCACGAAGTCCGTATGATTGGTGGGCCGCAGTCCCTCGTCGATCGCTGCCCGCATTGGGCTTTCAAAGAATGCCTGCTCTTTCCCACGATTCAGCACATGGGTGTCGCCAAAGTAGAAGGTGTGCTCGGTATAAAGGGAAGGCGTGATGGAATAGGCCTTGTATTTTGCCAGCTGATCTGCCCGCACAAATTGCGAGTGGATCACAGTAACGTGGCGATCCTTGGACAAATCTCCCGCGGCGGCGTATTCGTGCGCGCGCAGCAACATGTCGATGGCAGCGTCTCCGTTGGCATGGACATTCAACGGTAACCCGAGGTCATACACCTTTTTGAACCACTCTTTCACCTGGCTCTCCGGGAACGACGGTTCCCCTCGCCAGTTCTTTTGTCCCCCTGGCCCTCCCGTTAGGTACGGAGTGGTAAAGAAGGCGGTCTTGCCTTGCGGAGAGCCATCCATCGTGATCTTCACGCCACCCAGCTTCACATGGTTCACGTACTTACCGAACGTGCTGGCTGGATTGTCTTTCAACACTGCGTCGAGATCGAGAATGAACGGGTAAGAAACTACATCAACCACTTGAACTCCGGCGGCGGCAGCACGCTGGATGAGCGCCACATCCGAAGCGTGAGTGAGTCCTTCTTGAGCAGTCGTGATGCCGGCCGCCGCATAAAGCATCTGCCCTTTTCGGCTCCACTCCACCTCCTGGTCTTTGGTTGGCTGAGGCAAGGCGGAGTAGACGGGTAAGTACGCAGTCTCCATGAGCAGGCCTGTAGGTTCATTGGTCCCCGCTTTGCGCAGGATGATGCCGCCGGCGGGCGTCTTCGTCTTCGCAGTGATGTTGTACTTCTTCAACGCAGCGGAGTTGAGCACCGCGCCATGCATGGAAACGTGGCCAACCATGACAGGGTTGTCGGGAAAATCTTTGTCCAGATCGTAGCGCGTCAGGCCGATGCCGTTCGGCATGGCATTCTCGTCGTACCCATAACCCTGGATCAGTGTTCCTGCAGGGATCTTGTGCTCGTCGCGGAATTGCTTAAGCGCTGCCACAATACTTGCGATGTCTTTACCAGGCCCTGCGGGTGGAGCCATGATATTGACCTGGTTAGCCACGGAGAGAGAGTTGATGTAATGGCTATGGGGATCAAGGAAACCGGGTACCAGCGTTTTACCGGTGAGATCGACGATTTGGGTGGCCGCACCTTTGCGCGCTTTCTCGACGTCCGCGGTGGACCCCACCATCAGGATCTTTCCGCTTTTGACGGCAACGGCTTCAGCCGTTGGTTGTGCGTCATTGACTGTAATGATGCTGCCGCCGGTGTAAATCGTGTCTGCTGCCTGTTCAGGTTGAACAGAGTTACATCCAGCAACTAATGCCAGACTGCTTGCAAGGGCTGCGCTGAGCAGCGATTTCATCGTCATCACGTTCCTTCTTCACGTTCGTTGCTGCTTGGTCCGCGGGCACACGTGGGCCGCCGGCTACTCCTCGAACGGGAAAGCGGAAGGTCGGGTCGGCGAAAGATTTTCCCAAAGGCTGGAAGCTTGGCCCAGCTAAGCTCTGACCGTGACCTGAAAGGCTTGCTCACTAACGGTAGAAGGCATTCCAGAAGCGGTCAATAGGAAAATGGCAGGATATGGCGCTCCGGGGCCACCGCCTGAGGCATGACGTTTCGGTAGAGACCAATCTTGAAGGGGATTCAATCCCCGCTCGATGCGGCGTCAGGCGATACCTGAACCCATTGGCTCCGCCAGGCCGGCGCCTCGAACGGATCCGCGAAATACTGTGTCTCGTGCACGACTTTACCGTTGCGGAACTCCATAATGCTCACGGTGTAAGCTGGCCGCCCCTGGTAAATGATTGTGTATTCCGTGATCCAGAGATCGCCTCTTCCGACGATTCGCTTGACTTTGAAACCCGACGGCTTGCCTGGATGATGACTCCTCAAGGCCTGCAAATTTTTCCGCCCGAAGATTCGTTCCCCGGACTGAGGATAATCGCAGATGGCGTCGTCATCGTAGATATCGTGTTCCACGTTTACATCGCCGGCTGCCGACGCTTGCCAGTGCTTATTCAGGGCTTCCTGTATTTGTTCCTCTTGCATTGGTCTGCTCCAGCTGCGGTTTGGGGTTCATATCATCGACCTTGGGGAATGAAACCGGGGCTACCGGTTTTCACCACTGCATTGAGCCTCTGTCTGGTTTGAATTTGATTTATTTCGTCAAACGCGTCTTGCGGAAGGGCGGAGATCTCGAGATTCTCCCGGGCGTGAGACACAGCCTTGGGCGTGGTAAGCAAAGCAGTGCCACGCTGCACGGCCCAAGCTAACAGCACCTGTGCCGGGGTCTTTCCAACTCGTTCAGCGATGGCTGTGATGACTGGATCTTCCAGAGGCCCGGGCCTTTGTCCGTGCCCCAAAGGCGCAAAAGCCAAAAAGACAATGCCCTTTTCTTTGCAGAATTGCAGAAGCTCCGTTTCCGGGAGATACGGATGGGCTTCGACCTGGACTACCGCCGGCTTGATCCTCGCAGATTCGTAGATGGGCAACAGTGCGCTCAAGCTGGTGTTACACAGTCCGATCGCTCGGCATCTGCCACGGTCCAACAGACTCTCCATAGCACCCCAGGTATCGAGCAAAGTCACACCGGGGTCGTAAAGGATATCGCCGTTTTGATCCCGCGGATCCTGGTCGTCCCCCGGTTGAAACGCGAACGGAGTGTGAATGAGATAAAGGTCAAGATAGTTGAGCCTGAGCCTGCTCAGACTCGCCTCAAAAGCCGGCTCGACGCGCTCTGGCCGGTGATTGGTGTTCCATAACTTCGTGGTGACAAAGAGGTCTTCGCGCGCAATCCCCCCAGCCATAAGTCCTGCTTGCAGTGCCTCGCCCACCTCGCGCTCGTTCCGGTATCGTTCGGCACAATCGAAGTGTCGAAATCCAATTTCCAGCGCAGCTCTGGTAGCACTGATGGTCGCGGCTGCATCGGGAATCAGGGTGCCAAATCCAAGTGCGGGCATTTGGCCGGCGCCATGGTTGAGCGGTATTCTCGTAAGCCCCAAATCAGAAGATTCACTCACGATGACACCTCGGCAGGATCTCCTGGGCTTCCTGGATTACTTTGTGATGTTTTGGCGGATGACAGCGACATTGGAGGTTCCTGACGAGCCTGGCTCAACCATCCTAGCAAATGTTGCGCTCGGCCGGTTCCGCCGAAATGCCTTCACTCGGACGAAAGGGCAATGATTGGATCTATTTTCGTGGCCCGCCGGGCCGGCACATAGGCCGCAGCCAAAGAGACAAAGAGCAATAGCCCTATGGTGACGGACATCGTGAGGCCATCGGCCCACGACACGCCGAAGAGCAGGCCGGAGGCTGCATGGGAGAATATCAAGGCAGCTAGCGAGCCAACCAGCAGCCCAACTCCTGTGACCGTAATTGCCTGGCCGAGAACCAGCCGCAGAACATCCATGCGGGAAGCTCCCAGCGCCATACGAATCCCGAGTTCGTTCGTGCGTTCTGTAACCGAGTACGAGATCAACCCATACGTCCCAATGGCCGCAAGAACAAAAGCGATGGCCGAGAACACGGTAAGCAACCATGTTTGAAAACGCCGGCGGTTTCCGCGCCGTTCGAGTTGCGACTCGAACGTAGAGATTTCGAACCTCGGAATCTCCGGGCTAACGTTCAGGATCGTGGTCCGGACATCGCTCGCAAGAGAGAGCCCGTCCTGCGCACCACGCACAATCACATCCATCGATCGAACGTACGGCGCTTGATCCTGCGGTAAAAAGAACTGCGGCAAGGAGCGGCTTTCCGGACCGTTGGGAAGCGTGTCGGCCACCATACCAACCACCGTTCGCCAGGAGGACGGACTCTCGCCGGGGACTCCGTAGCGAAATCGCTTCCCTCCCGGATCTTCACCCGGCCAAAATCGTCTCGCCATGGTTTGGTTGACAATGGCGACGGGCTGCGAACCAGCGTTATCCTCGGACGCAAAGTAGCGGCCCCGCAGCAGAGGCACGCCGGCAGTTTTAAAGTACGCGGTGCTGACCACATGAGAACCGCAAGAAGCTGCCTGATCATCCTGCGAAAGTTGTGTGCGGCCTTCCAGTTCAATCACGTCATCGGGAACGTAGTCGCTGAATTGTTCATCGATTGCCCCTGCGCCTTGGACTCCTGGTATCGCGTGGATGCGCCCGAGGACTTCGTCATAAAACTTCGCAGGGTCCCGTCCTGAAGGAGCGTCAAGATGGAGAAAGAGCAGGCCCTGAGGCTGGTAGCCGGAGTCCACGTTCTGCACGCGCACGAGGCTACGGATCATCAGCCCAGTGCCGGTGACCAGGACCACTGCGAGCGCGATCTGCGACGACATGAACACGCTCCCCATGCGGCGGCGTGCCAAGCTTCCCGCCACCGTGCGTCCGCCCGCCTTCAATGCGGCGTGGGGGTCACGGCGAGCATTGATCCAGGACGGACCAAGACCGAAGATCAGACTGCTCAACAGAGAGACAAGTAAACAGAAAATGAGTATCGCCGGATCAAGATGAACGTCTGCGAAGCCTCTGATTTCTGTTGGGCCGAAGGTTCGAAGCATGGGGATGGCAGCGGCTGCCAGCGCCATGCCAGGCAGAGCGGAGAACAGGGACAGAAGTAGGCACTCCAGCATCTGCAAGCGGACAAGCCGTGCACGCCTGGCGCCCAAGGCGGTCCGGATAGCACTCTCCCGCTCGCGTGAACTTTGGCGGGCAAGCAAAAGACTTGCGACATTCGCACACCCAATCAGCAGGAGAAAGAATACGGCGCCAAAGAGTGTCCAGAGGGCGGTGCGGGTATCCGGCCGTACGAGTTCAGTCGTCAGCGGCGCGACGTTAATTGATTTGCCTGCTTCGAATAGCGGGTATTCGCTACTGAGACCGGTGCTGATCGCGTCCATTTCCTGTTGCGCCTGCGGCAAGGTGATTCCCGGTCTAAGCCTCGCGATCGCATTGAATGCATCTGCTTGTCTTGCGGTCAAGAAGGCAGGCCAGTTTGAAATGAACGAGAGAGGAATCCAGATGCTGGTTTCTGAGGACGGAAAATCGAAGCCGGCAGGCATTACGCCGAGGACAACGGCAGATTTGTGATCGATTTCAATTGATGCGCCGATCGCGTTAGGTGCGCCGGCGAAATGCGTCTGCCAAAATGTGTGACTGATTACCGCAACCTGTGCACGGTGGTCCTCCTCTTCTCGAGTCCAGTCTCTGCCAAGTACTGGCTTAACGCCGAGAACGGAAAAGAATTCTGAGGAGACGCGGCCCACTTTGGTGCGTTCGACAGGCATAGCGCCAGTCAGATCCGCCGTATCGAGACGAAGCATCGCGGCAATCCCGGTGAAGCTGCGGGATTCATGTTTCCAATCCTGTATATCCGGATAGGAAGTCCAGTTCCTCTGAATATCTTTGCCTGGCACTGCGGACCAAAGCATCACCAGACGATTTGCGGCGTGATACGGCAGCGGACGCAGGAGGACCGCCTCGACCACGCTGAACATGGTTGTAATAGCGCCGATGCTCAGGGCGATCGTGGCTACTGCGGTGAAGGTGAATCCAGGACCGCGCAACAGTCCTCGCGCCACTTGCCTTATCTGTTTTGCCAGATCGACGACCCCTTGGAAGCTCATCATGCGAATATCAACGATTTCCATGGAAGCAAGGGGACGCTGGCAGACAGTGTTGGTTTGCCTTGCGGAACGTTGTTGACAACGACATCCTTCGGCTTAAACGGTATGGGCAGGCGAAACTCCGTCGGCTCATCCGAGAAGTTGAGAAGAACGACCAGCGTTCCGGAGCCGCCGGCCCGCTCGTAGGCGTAGAGGTGAAGGTGATCCCCGGAGATGTCGCGATAGGAGCCAAAGATCAGCGTGGGCCTCGATTTCCGTATACGAATGAGGTCGCGGTAAAACGAGAGGACTGATTCCCTTTCTTTAGCCTCAGATTCCACGTTCAGTTGCAAATAGTTCGGGTTGACGGCCAACCAGGGCTTCGCATTCGTAGTGAAGCCTGCCTGGGGTGACGCGTCCCATTGCATCGGAGTGCGGCTGTTGTCCCGGCTGGTGATTGCGTTGTTAGCGAGGTACTCTGCTGCCGGCACCTTGCCAGTTTCCACCAGGTCCTTCCAGAGATTGTAGACGCCGATGTCGTTGTACTGCGATACAGAGGTGAAGGGAAAGTTGCTCATGCCGATCTCCTCACCCTGATAGATGAGCGGCGTGCCGCGCAGGGAGAGAAGCATGGTCGCGAGCAGCTTTGCGGAGCGATCCTTATACTCCGGCCGGCTCGAACCAAACCTGGAAACCGAGCGAGAGAAGTCGTGGTCTTCAATGAAGACAATAGGCCAGACGTGGGGATCGTCGTCGAATTGATTTTCTTTGTTGAAGTCCTTGAGCCGTTGAAGACTCCAGGGAAGGTTGCGCCATCCGTCTTGTATGTTTTGAAGCATGAAATCAAAGCGGAAGGCTGAATTCAATTCTTTGTTTCGATCGTCTACTGCACGGACGATCCGGTCCCGTGGCATACCCCACCCTTCCCCTACAAAGTACAGGTCCGGGTAGGCGCTGGTTGCCGCACGCATTTCTTTAAAGTACTCATCGAGGCGCGCGCCTGTCGTGCGATAGTCAATCACGTTGTCCTTCAACTCCGCGGGGGTCATGTCTCTCAAGGGGAGCGGCTTGGAGATTTCTCCTGCACAGTCGAATCGAAATCCGCTGACACCTTTTGCCGCCCAGAAATTGAGGACCGCATATAATTCGTGGCGAACTTTAGGGTTCTCCCAGTTGAGGTCAGGTTGTTTTATAGCGTAGTGATGCAGATAATATTGGCCGGTTGTTTTGTCGAACTCCCATGCGGAGCCGCCGTAGGCGCATGGCCAGTTCGTTGGTGGGCCGCCATTGACTGGATCGCGCCAAAAATAATAGCCGCGATAGGGATTATCGCGGGATGAGCGGCTTTGCCTGAACCACTCATGCTCGTCGCTGGAGTGGTTGAAGACCATATCGAGAATGACGTGAATCTCTTGCCTTTTCGCTTCTGCCATGAAACGATCAAAGTCGCCCATGCTGCCAAAGTCCGCAGAGATGCGCCGGTAGTCTCGAACGTCATAGCCGTTGTCTGCATTCGGGGAATCAAAACAAGCAGTAACCCAAACGGCGTCGACACCGAGCGATTGCAGATGTTGCAGCCGGGAGGTCATGCCGGGAAAGTCGCCTAGCCCGTCCCCATTCGAATCCTGAAACGATCGCGGGTAAATCTGATAAAGGATGCCTGTCTTCCACCACGGTTCAGCCGCAACAACTGAATCTACGTTGAATGCCCTAGAGGCACCCATTGCACGAAAGAACGCCGGAAGGACCGCGGCTGAGACACACAATTGCTGGAAGAACGCGCGGCGAGTCGTCATAAGCACGCCCCTACTATACCCAATAGGAGTTTCGTGGACAGCCGGGCACTCAGTGCGGCCTTGCTGATAACTCTGTGGCTATACTTTCTCCAGCGTCAGATGGGTCGCGTATTCCGATGCCTTGCGATCGGTTACCGAAAATCCCAGCGCATGCAGATCCAGGCCGTCAAACAACAGTTCCCCTTGGCCGAGCAGCACCGGCGACGACACCAGGTGCAGGGAATCGATCAGTCCGGCCTTAAGATATTGCCGTACCGTCGACACCCCGCCTCCGATCTTGACGTCTTTATCGCCGGCGGCCTTCCTGGCGAGAGCCAATGCCTGCTCGATTCCGTCAGTAACAAAGTAGAACGCCGTTCCGCCTTCCATCACCAGGGGCTCACGCTCATAGTGAGTCAGAACGAAGGTGGGTGCATGGTACGGCGGATTGTCGCCCCACCAGCCCTTCCATGAGTTGTCCGGCCACGGACCACGCACCGGACCGAACATGTTCCGGCCGAGAATGAACGCGCCAAAGTTGTCCATCGCCCGCTGCGCGAATTGATCGTCCACGTCCCCGACCGTTCCCCGATCCTCCCCGAGCATCGAGCAGAAGGTCCTGGTGTGAAAAAACCACTCAAAAATTTCGCCTCCCCGCACCCCTAAAGGGTCATTGAGGCTCTGTTCGATTCCAGCGCTGAAACCGTCCAGCGAAACTCCAAATCCCGCGACCCGAACCTTTGTCATCTGTGCTCTTCCCTTTTTGAAGGCTTATCCTGCCGTTTAAACTGCTCTTGCCCGACGCAGCGCCTTTTGGTCTGCAGTGCGATTGCGCCGGCGTTGCGCGCTCTGCTTCACCATGTCGCTCAAATCGGCCGCCGGCCGTATCTCCCACCGCCCATACTTCACCCCCGGGTGTTGGGAGAAAAGCTGAATGGCATGATTCTGGTCTCGGCCTAGGGACCGTCGGTGGTCGCAGCCTTGCCGTTCTTCCAATATAGGGTCAACGCGGTTTCCGGCGGACCCTCTCTGGCTGCAAGGTATCCGTTGGCGCGCAGGTGATCGTCATACTCAAAGCATTCGTCGAGCATTGCCTGTTGCTGCTCCTCGGTCACCTCTGGCAATTTTCCCGGCTCGATGTATCCCAAACAAATGTATTTCATCACGCGTCTTCTCCTGGTGGCGGCAAGCGTCGCAAGCTTGCCTGCTCGATTGGTTCACCCTATAGTCGTCAAGCGCTGGGTAAATCGACAACCGACCCGATTTTTATTTTCAATTCAGCCAGACGACCCTCCAGGAACCGGCGCTCAGGCTCCTGCCGGGCCAAGATGCGAAGATGCGGGACGCTAGGCGCAATATGTCAGCCCTCCCCTCTTGGGACTAGCCGCATCTCAATGAATGTTATGAGCTGTCTAGAAAAGGTCCGATTACAAAAGCTTTATGAAGCCGCACTTCGCCGATGGGGGCAGATTCATGCAGCTGTTGAGATTGGCGATAACAGCTGGCTTGTTCAGGAAGTGTTGCGGCGGACGTTGATCGAACGAGACGCAGCGAAAGACCGACTGGAGTTGCACGAGCAACACTGTGAAACATGCATCCGCCGTAGACCGCGCTCACGGTCTGATGTGGCTTAGATGCTTCCTCGCCTGAAAGGGTAATACGGCGGTGGATACCCATTCACAGTCAAGAGCGTTCACCCGCCGCAATAGGTATCCTTTCGCCGGTTTAGTCCCGATAGGGATTTGACCTCAGTTTCTTTGGCGATCTCGGTCGCAGCGGACGCACGAGATCGGGGTCCGGATGGCACTGGGAGCCCGGCGGAGCGATGTGCTGAAGATGGTGATGAGCCAGGGGCTTCGGCTGATAGCGATCGGGCTGGCGATCGGGTTGTGCGCTGCGTTCGGGGCGGCGCGGCTGCTGTCTCCGTTGCTGTACGGCATTGGAACGAACGATCCGGCGACGATGGTGGCGGTAGCGTTGGGACTGGCGACGATTGCCCTTTCGGCGTGTTACCTGCCGGCCACAAAGGCGATGCGCGTGGATCCATCGACGGCGCTGAGGTACGAGGGAGGGGCAAGCCGAATTACGACGACTCAGCCGGAGACGCACGACTGGACCTTGATCCGTCTTCGCTGGAGTCTACGGGTTCTTTTCCCTATGCCAGTGAACGTAGGTGGTGATGAACTCCAACCCAGTCACGCTTCCATCGGGCTTGACGTCGAAGATGACGCGCGTCGGATCATCGCGAAGGAAGTGTTGTGTGTCGGACTCCGGAAATAACTCCTGCGCTTTTGAGCCGAGGGGATCTCCGCCATCAAACAGTTCCCTTCCTGGGTGACCTTGATGAAATCGTATGTTCCAACGTAGCGCCCAAATTTCGACGGATCCACGTGGACCAACGAATGTGGACGCAGAGCGGCCTAGTAGTGACAGGGCGAGGCTAGACTGGCGTCTTCAGTTGCTGCGCAACGCGGTCATCGGTTGAATCCTCGAAGCTCGGCGGGCCGGGAAATACCCGCTGAGCACAGCAATGCCGAGTAGAACTGCGGCCATCGCCGCGTAAGCAGCGGGGTCCCAGGGAGAGGTCGCGAAGAGCAGTGAGGCGATCAGGTGTGCAGCTCCAAGGGAGGCAAGCGTTCCCGCGGCAAGCCCGATAAGAGCAAGGCGAAAGGTCTGAGCCAATACCGCTCGCTGCACACGGCCGCTCGTCGCTCCCAGGGCCATGCGCACGCCTATCTCCTGAGTCCGCTGTGTCACGGAATAGGATATGACCCCGTAGATGCCGAGGGCGGCAAGGAGCGCGCCCAGAGTCGCGAAGATGGTCACCAGCAAAACGAAGAAGCGACGCGGTGAGACAGAATGATCGACAAAC
The DNA here is from genome assembly GCA_963826875.1 of uncultured Acidobacteriaceae bacterium. GTDB lineage: Bacteria > Acidobacteriota > Terriglobia > Terriglobales > Acidobacteriaceae > PALSA-350. The sequence goes on from CAWGYP010000023.1 coordinate 198,509, forward strand.
GACTGCAGCGTGCGGAAGCCGCTCGCGGGTTGCGAGGGATTGAGGCTGCGGAGCGTGAGCAGGACACTGCCGGCGAGAGCGTCAGGATCCATTCGGGAGCGGACGATCAGAGTTGCGCCTTCGACATCAGGGTTTTGCGTCATCGGGACGTAGACTTCGGGACTCGACTTCTGCTCGAGAGTGCTTTCGCGGACGTCGGCAATGACACCAATGACGCGAGCAGGCTTTTTCCCCGTGCCGTTCGCGAGTTTTCCAATAGGGTCTTCCCCGGGCCACTCGCGGCGCGCGCCCGCCTCATTAACGATGATGACCGGCTCATTGTCGGGTATGTCGTTCCATGAGAAGTCGCGGCCTGAGCGCAGCCGCATCCCCATCGCCCGGAAATAGCCGGGGGTTACAAGATAGACGAGTGCACCGCTATCGGCATCTTTCGCGTGATAGCGGCCCACTGCCTCAAGCCCCCACTGGCGGTTCCGGTCCAGTGGAAGCATGTCGGCAACGCCGGCAGACTCGACGCCGGGCAGAGCGCTGACGCGATCTATTTCGGCGTTGAGCATCGTGGCACGCTGGATGAGCTGATCCTTATTAGTCGCTGCAGGCAGGTCGATCTGCATCGCCGCGGCGCGGCTGGGATTGAAGCCGAGGTCCACATTGAGGACGCGGAGGAAGCTGCGGAGCAGGAGGCCCGCCCCGACTAACAGCAGGCATGCCAGAGCAACCTCGGAGATGACGAGGATGGAGCGGAAGCGCTCATGGCTGCGGCCCGCGGCCATACCGGCTGCGTTGTCCTTGATCGCCTCCTGCATGTTGGTGCCGGAGATGCGCAGTGCGGGCGCGAGCCCAAAAAGGATGCCGACAGCGATCGCGGTGACCAGGGTCCAGCAAAGCGATGCCGTGTCGAGATGAATGGTCGTGAGCAGAGGCAGGGCGATGGAGCTCTGGTGCGAGAGGTAGTAGATGATGGCGGAAGCGATGGCGAGTCCGGCGACAGAACCAAAGAAGGACAGGATGAGACTCTCTGTGAGGAGCTGGCGGATGAGGCGGCCGCGGCTTGCGCCCAGTGCGCGGCGCATGGCGAACTCTTTGCTGCGCGTGGCGGCGCGGCTTAGCTGAAGGTTGGAGAGATTGACACAGACAATGAGCAGGATCAAGCCGACGGCGGACCAGAGAACTACCAGCGAGCGCTGCAGCTTGCCGGAGACATGGTCTTTGAGGGTGATGAGGTCCGAGGCGTAATCGTAGAACCAGTCCTTGTGCTGAAGCTTAAGCTGCGGGAAAAGACGATCGGCTTCGTCCTGTGCCCGGGCAGCGGTAACCCCCGGCTTGAGGCGGCCAACGACGGCAAGCGTGTTGCCCCAGGTGCTCCAGAAGTCCATCACGGCAGGAACAAAAAGATCGACCTTCTTGCCGGGAGCAAAAACAGCGCCGAAATCGAAGCTGGCAGGAAGAACACCCACAATGGTGACGGGGCCGTTGACGGCAGCCGGGCTGGTGTCGATCGTGATGGTCTTTCCGATGACATTCGGATCCGAGGCGAACTGAGTTTTCCAGAAGTAGTAGCTGAGCAGCGCCGCGGGCCGGCCGCCCTTTACGGTCTCGTCTTCAGTGAAGTTGCGGCCCAACACGGGGACGACGCCAAGTGTGGGGAAGAAATTGCCGGCGACTTCGACAGCGTCAAGCTGCTTAGGCTCGCCAACCCCGGTAAGTTTGTATTGCAGCGAGTTGTAGAAGGTCTGGAATGCGGTGACCGACTGAAAGGATTGATTGTGGCGTTGGAACTCGCGATAGACGTCGACGGTATAGGTTTCACCGGAGAGGCCGCCGGCCGTGCGAACTTTGGCATCGAAGCTTTTTCCGGCGGTGAACCACACGAGCTGCTGCGATTGCGGGAAAGGTAGTGGACGCAGCAGCATGAGGTTCACGACGCTAAAGACCGCGGCATTGAGGCCAACGCCGAGCGCGAGCACCAGGATAGCGACCGCCGTAAACGCAGGATTGTTGCGCAGGGTGCGAAGCGTGTAGCGGGTATCCCACAACCACTCGGCATAGTAATCGCTGACTTTCCGGCTTCGTTCCATGCTTTCTCCTATGCGCTCGCCTGCGTGTTGCACAGCGAGCATGTTGCCAAACTGGCGCTCGGCTTCCTTACGGGCGGCTTCGTGACCCCAGCCGCTCGCGACGAGATCTTCCGTCTTGCAGTCGATGTGAAAACGCAGTTCGGCTTTTATGTCCGTCTTTGGGTCCGGACCGAGAATGCGATCGTACCTGCGCCAGAGCGGGACCTTCTTCATCAGGTTTCCGGTGTGGGTGGCTGGGTTGCGCTGAGGATCTTGGCGACGGCTGCAGCGTACGCTTCCCAGGTCTTGGTTTCGGCGCGAAGGTAACGGCGGCCCTCCCCGGTCAGCTTGTAATATTTCGCCTTCCGGTTGTTGTCTGAGAGGCCCCACTCCGCTTCCACGAAGCCTTTGCTTTCGAGGCGCCACAGCGCGGGATAAAGTGTGCCTTCTTCAACCAGGAGGGCTTCGTCAGTCTGGCGATGGATGAGGCTCGTGATCGCGTAACCATGGAGCGGACCCCAGACGAGGGACTTGAGGATAAGGATATCGAGGGTCCCGCGTACGAGTTCGAGGCGAGTCTTCCACATTTGGCGCTCCCCTTGGAATACATAGGAAGCATGCCATCTTTCCCCTTGCTATGCAAGGGGAAGGGGCAAGTCTGCTGAGCGGGATCGGCAACTCCGTCACTATTTACGATCACAACTCCGGGTGTCTCAACGCCCCAGAATGTCTACGACCTTCAGGCGGAATACGCTCATTCCGTTACCGATGTTCCTTATCGTTTCGTCGCCGGGGTCCTCTACGTTCTTCCGTTTGGCGCGGTAAGCATTTCTACACCGGACGGCGCTGGACGGATGAGATCATTGGGCGATGGCATTTAAAAGCACCCCCCATCTTCACACTAGCTCGGGGCCGTTCACTGGAGCGAAATAGAATCGACTACGGGTCCGGGGTCGCAATCGGCAGAAAAATCGAGCAGATTTTGCGCACCCCTCCGGTCAAGCTTCGCCTGAATCCACACCATCCCCGGACCATGCTTGCCGCTGGGAGGGAATGCAATGATTGTCGCAACCTGCCCGTTGACGCGCAGCTTGGCATAACGGGCGGCACGGTCCGGATTTGTATAAGCGATCTGAATCCGCGTCATCTCGCCGCGTCCCTCAACATTTTCGAACTGCACAGGATGTTGGCGCAGCATCGCTCCCGGCTGCGAACCGGCCGTAGCGCCCTGGACGGGTTTATAGTGCCTCATGGGTCCTTCAGTTCCGGCGACGAGAAGCATTTTGGCGTCTCCTGCCGAAACTGCCGTGGCGTAGGAATCGGCGGTGCCACTCAGTTGCTCTCCCGTCCACGCATCGGTAATGCGTGGGGTTGAACCCTGCAACTGCAGGTCAGTCCACCGTATTGAAATGGATTGATCGGAACCTGTCCTGTTCAACAACAAAACTGCGCGTGCACCGGGCTCAGCCAGCGGTTTGGACCACACCTGCAATCCCGCCACTGGCTCCGCAAGCTTTACTGCCTGCAACCCGGCAGGATCCTGATCGACGGCCAACACCGACGATTTCGTCAGAAGCGCAAGTACCCCAGGGCTTAGTTTCACGAGGTCAGCCCCGACGATTAAGGGTGCCCCCGAGATTGCCCACAACGACATGTGTACGCGATTCTGCGCTTCCGTCAGGCCTGGCATGCCCAGCACCATCATGTCCGGATCGTTGTAGTAACCGGTGTGCTGAGCCTCAGGATGGATTCCCTGGTCGAAATTTGACAGCATTCCCGCAAAGCTCGCCTTGCGGTCGGCGTGTTCGTGGCCCGCAACTACAGGAGCGACGATGTCTCCGCTTGTCCGCCAGATGGCCGCTGGTACACCACCAATACCGGGCGCCCAGATCCAGGGGCTGTTCTTGCCCCACTCACAAAGTGAGTAAAAGAGGCGACGCCCTGTGATGGCCTCAGCTCGCAGGATCGCGCGCCCAATCTCGGCGTACTGAACTGCGGGATCGAGATTCTCCTTATCTCCGCCGCACCAGTCCACCTTTACAAAGTCAAAGCCCCATTTTGCAAACTGTAGGAAGTCTTGCTCGTAATGTCCCTCGCTCCCGGAGTGGAAGTACTTCGGGCCAAGATCCGGAAACATGCTACAGCCGCTTTCGCCGGCGTCCGTGTAAATTCCGGCCTTAAGTCCAAGACCATGAAGGAAGCGAACGATGTTGCTCATGTCACCCGCACGCTCGCCCGGCGCAAGGGCCGGCCAGGCCTTTGAATCCACTACGATGTTCCCTTCTGAATCGCGAGTGCCGAGCCACCAGCCCTCGTCGATATTGACATACTCATACCCGGCTTTTTGCATTCCCGACGAAACCATCGCGCGCGCTTGATCCATTACGATCTGGGCGTCGACCGTATTCGAGAAACTGTTCCAGGACGACCAGCCCAAGGGTGGTCGCGTCACCGGCGTCAGCGCCGGCCCCGTCTGCGCGGCGACCCCGACGCCGGACATTACCCCGGTGAACGTTAAAGCGAAAGCCAGAACCACGCGCCGCATTTTCCCGGCTCGGCCCGGCGGGGTTTTGTTATATGACGACTCCGAGGCTTTGCTCGTGGCTACGGCGCAGGGCGTTTCGTAATTTGATGAGAACATTGCAGCCCCTGTCGGTCCAGGATGAAGACTTGTGGAGCATATCCTAATGGAAGTACGAATGGCACGACATGTGAGAGTTGAAGGGATAGACGAAGTAACCACCAACGTCGCGCCACACGAACGCTGTTCGGGTCCCGGTTACCCCGGGTCTCTTCAACGCCGGTACCGGTCAGAAGGCGAATCGGACGCCCAACTCGATACGGCGAGCGGTTTCGGCTGCAACCGGGCGCCCAACCGCTCCGGAGGAAAGTATGGTGTTCACCGCAGTGACATTCGTATGGTTCAGCAGATTGGCGCTTCGCGCATTGAATGTCAACGTGCGCGGATGGTCCTTGTTGCCAGGCAGGGTGAAGGAACGGCTCAGGTTCGTGTCGAGATGCACGATTCCGGGCATCGTACCGATATTCCGTTGAACATTGCCATTCACTGTGTTGATGGTGAGCAATCCAAATTGCGTGTTGTAAACTCCCGGACCCGGCGCAGAAGCGTAGGAGGGGCGGTCATTGAAGTCGCCATCGCCATTCGCATCCGTGCCTGTTGTGATGTTGTACGGCGGGCCGCTGCTTGCGAAGAGCTCGGTGGAAAACTCCGCTTTCAGCGGCAGCTTCGTATTGCCCATCAGACCGAAGAGACCGGATGTCTGCCAATCCACCCGCGACGACTCCCCTTGCTCGCTATAGCTCGACTGCGGATTGGCCGCCCCTGCTGTATCCTCACCACGGAAACCTCCATCGGATCGGACACCTGTCATGTGCACATAGAACGCGGAAACGCCGAATCGCTTGTAATCACTCTCCCCCAGAGATAACACCAGGAATCTCCCGCGCATATGGCCGAGCTTCTCGTAGAGAAAGATATTCTGATTGGGTGCAATCGGCCTGGGAGCAAGGAGGACCGCGATTGGATCGGGCGCAACGCCTATGCTGCTTGGAACCATCGGAGCGTTGATGTTTCTTACGCGGATCTGATTCCAGTTCGCTCCATAGTTGAAATCGCCCTCGGCATGCCAATGACGCAAAAAGTCATGCTCCACTTCGAACTGAGCGCCGAAGGAGGGTATTTGCCTGAACGTCTTCGTGAACCGCCAGAGTGAGTTCACGCTGATCGAACCTGCAACCGGCGTCTGCGGATTCTGGAAGCTTGGCGCATAGGTTGTCTCCTCTTGTTGCCTAATTCCATTTAGCCGCTCAACCTGCATGGCATAGCCTGGATCGACCGCGGTCGAAAATAGGCCTGCTCGCAGGTGAACCACCCATGTCGATTTCTTGTTGAGCGACCAATTCATGCCGAGTCGTGGCGAGAAGTTCGCAAAGCTGCTGGGCGCGGTTTGAAACTGATAGCGGAGGCCTGCATTCAAGGTGAAGTGATCGTTTAGCTTGGCACCGTCTTGCGCATACCAACCGAGCCGCCATTGCGTGAAGGGAACGAGCGGAGTACCGCTGTTCTTCTGAAAGACCGTTGGCATCCCGCCAGGGAGATTCAGTACGGCGCGACGGTACTGCTCCACTGCACTGATGGTCGTTGTTTCGCCGGTTGGATTGTTGTTCGCGTCGAGCACAGGCGCGCTTCCCCCTCCAAAGACGAAGGCTCCGTTGAAGGTGTCCGGATCGTAATTGTGCTCGAATACCGCAAGAGACTGCACGCCAAACTTGAGGGTATGCCGGCCTCGACTGAGGATCACGTCGTCGTCTGCTTCGAGATCGCGTTCGCGGTTGTTGAGATCTCCGGCGGATGACCCGCCACCAACGAAATACCCCGCCACCTGCAAAGAAGGCTCCGTCGAGAGGGGGGTCTGCTGGGTACGTTTCCAGGAGTAGCCGATCCGCGTCTCATGCAACAGGCTGGAGCCTACGGTCTGCGTATTCAGCAGACGCAGATCGTATTCGCTTGCCAGGCTGTTGTAACCGGCTTCCGCAAGAACCAGGCCGCCCACACCCTGGTTCCCAAGGTTGTTGACGTTCGAGGCGAAGGAAAGCGTCGACAGATCATTTGCTTTGATTTGCCAATCTGCGCGCGCGGACCCGATCCACAGCCGTTGCGGAGCGGCTATGGCTTGTTGCAAAGGCGCAGGGGCCCCGGCTGAATTCAAGGTCACCGCATCGACCACATTGAACTCATCGATATCGCGCTTTTCCAACGCAAGAAAGACATCGCTTTTCTTCTGCGTGATGGGCCCCCCGGCTTCGAAACCATAGCGCCGCTTGCCCGCGGGGGTTGCGGTCACGGACAACGGATCCGTAGCGTTGAAAGGGCCGGCACTGTCAGCAAAGAACAGGGCTCCGTGCCAGGGTCCGGCGCCTGGCTTGGTTGTAATCTCAATCCTGGCGCCGAGCCACGGCACAGTCTGATATTCGGAAGAAAACAAGTCGGGATTCACCCGGATGGAGGCGATAGAGCTCTTCGGAGGCGGCGTACTACCGTTTTGAAATCCATCCACCGTAACAAGAGCGTTCCCGGAAGCCCCGCCCCCGCCTGCAGCGAGAGCCTGCAACTGGCGAAGAAAATCATCCGGATCATCCGCAAGCCGTTGTACGTCGTCCGTTCCCAGCACAGCAGTGCTTGCGCTGTGGTCGCCTGCCTCGCTTACATTCCCGTGCACCTCTACATCGGTCTGCACTGGCGCGACAGCAAGCCGGAGGTTGACATGTGCGGCGCCGCCGGCATGAGCGTGTACGCGGGCGGTGGCTTGGGCGAATCCGTCGGCATCCGCCGTAATTGTGGTTGAGGTCAAGGGCACACACGCAAACGCATAGTGGCCGGTTGCATCGGTCACACCCGTTGCTCCGGCGCCGGCCTGCACGTGTGCTCCGGGAATGACCGCCCCGGTCGGATCGGTAATCACTCCGTCGATGTGCATCCCTCGCATGCAGGACTGCTGCGACAGAGCCCTGCCGGAAACTGATAACCCCACGAGAAGGACTGCGCAGTTCCGGCCGGTTTTCGCAACGGCCTTCATAGCCGATCTATGGCTGCTTCCGAACAGTTGCTTGTTCATTTCGTCTCCAGTTCACCTGGCTTGATCTCTCAAGCTAGGTGAATGAAGGCGAAGTCCGCTTCCCGTTTGGAACGAAACGCTTGTTTATTGGCGCAAGTTGGATCAATTCCAATTCTATGAAGTCTGTAAGCCCGTCTGATGAGTACTGCGCGGAATAGTCCTGCTGCTGACGCTGAAGCCTGGTTCGTTAGTGGCTTCATCTCGTTCGTCTCATCGCCCGCCATCATGCACCGGAAAACCAGCGGTTCGCGACGAACAGGTGGAGGATAGCCGCCTGGCTCGCTTATCGTGCGCTTCATACCCACCCGGCGCTCGGTCCCGACTGAAACGACGGTTGTTAGGGAGGAAGCTTTATGAAAACAGCGTCGCCGTTCAGCCGCTTCTTAGCTGCGGCATTCCGTATCTGCTTACTCTCCGTTATCACTCTCTGCGGGATCCCGTTGGCAACGCCTGCGTCGCAGTCCGCACACGTAAGTCGCATCGCAAGCCAGGGATTCGTCTGCGATACGGGACTTGACCACAATGAATGCTTGCGGCATATCGCGCAGCTGCGAACGGAGTTGCTGCGTTATTCCGCCAACCTTCCAAGACAGTGGAGTTGGGTAGTCGTGGGATCGGAAGATTGGCAATCATTGATGCTGAAGCTGCACATGGATAGGCGCAGCCCGGCGTTTACCGCCATCGAGGCACGCCAGAGCTTCCTGGAAGGGGCACTCTTCTTGCCCAAGACGGCTCGAACTGATGAACTCGTCAGAAACCTTGGCGTGCCGGTCGACCAACTTCTTACCGTCGCCGTCAGCCACGAACTTGGACATGCCATCTGTGATGCGGAAGATGAGGCGATCGCAAAGAGAGTCTCTGCTCAGTTACGCAGCGGCGCACACATCGATTGCACCAACTCGCTGACCCTCTACGACGAATTGTATCTGCGGAGTCGATCCGATGGCTTACGCTCACACTGAATCCACAAGCAGCGCACTGCGTTTTCCCATACAGCACTCTGAACCCGCATTACCGCTCCGCCAGAAGGCTCTTGATGTTTGTTGCGACGTTATCTTTATTGATGACCACTCCTACATAAGCGGCCGCAATCTTACCGGACTTGTCGATCAGGTATGTGGCCGGAAACGAGTTCAAGGCGTAGGCTTTGGAGATTGCATCATCACCCATTGCAATCGGGTAATTCATTCCGTGCTTCGCAACGAATGGCCTCACCCTGCCCCATGCTTCGTTGGCATCCTTGAGGTCTTCATACGATATATCCATCGAGACACCGACGACGGTAAAGCCCTTATCTTTGTATGTCTTCTCAAGCTCGATGAACGATGGAATCTCAAGCACGCAGCCGCCACAATCGGTAGCCCAAAAGTTGAGTAGAAGGACCTTGCCACGATAGTCGGAGATCTGCGTCTTGGTGCCGTCTTGCGTCACAAGCTGAAACGCCGGCGCTGCTCTTCGATTTGCTGGGGGCGTAAGCGCCGCATGGACATCTTGCTGACCGAAGAGAGCCGGAGTGATACACGTCAGCACAAATGCTATGCTGAAGCCAGCAAGCTTCTGCTTCGGTTTTGTACCGACAAGTTTGAGCCTGATAGTCGGCGATTTACTCCGCATAGTTCTCTTTCCTGTCCAATAAATTTGCGTTCCCCTGCACCACAACAGTCTGACTCATTACCACCAAAGAAGCGATAGCTGCTTAGGCGATTTCTTGAAGAGGTAGTATCTTGAGGTGCGGAGGGGTGGGCCATCTTCTATGCTGAGAAGCCATCGAGGCAACGGTTGCGACTTTGACTTCCTTCGAGTGCGCCTTGTCTTCGCCACCTTTTTCCTTTGTTTCTTTTGCAGCCGTGCACTTGCTGCCCCGGGCCAGCCATCGGCTCAAGCTATTCTCCAGCACTTTTATCAAGCCGGCGGTGGAAGCGCCTGGCAGCACTATGAAGAGTGCGACTCGGACGGCACGGCAACCGTCGCCGGCAAAACCGGGAGCCTACGCTACATTGAGGACCTGCATAGCGGCGCCAACGTGTCCCGAGCTGAGATCCCGGCTCTCGATGTAAAGCAAACCGACGGAAACGGCGTGCAGCAAAGCTGGCATCAGGATGCGGACGGAGACATTCAACTCTCCAATCCGGGCAGTCCTGACAATGTCGACGACCGCTATCTGACCAGCCGCGCATACTGGCGGCCGCAGTTTGGCGGCTCGGCTGTTACCGTGCTCGCCTCGCAAACTGAGGGATCCATGACTTGGGATCGCCTCCGTTTTCAAGTTCCCGGCGGAAGCGGCTTTACTCTTTGGATCAATCGTCAAACCGGCCTGCTCGATCGTGTGGAAGGCAAGACGACCAAAAAGTTGAGCGATTATCGCCCGGTCAATGGTGTCATGCTCCCCTTTAAGGAGAAGAAGCCCGCTGGAGGCGAGATGCTCACCGTCGTGTACACACGGCGCACGCTGCACCAGCACCTCGACGCGACGGCGTTCGCGATTCCCTTCCGCAAGGATTACCAGATGCCGCCTTCGGGCGAGGTGTCCGTGCCCGCCGAGGGCGGACTCATCTTTCAAGCGACGATCGACGGCAAAGGGCCGTTCAAGGCAGTGTTTGACACCGGATCGGTGAATATCCTATCCGCGAACCTGGTCCGCAAGCTGGGACTCAAGCTGGATGCGCAAGGGCTGGAATTCGGCACCTCCAGCCCGGCAAACGTGCAGGTACACAGGACGCATGTCGATTCCCTCCAGATTGGAGACCTCCTGGTTCGCGATCAGACCTTTTATGTCATCGACTTCCCGGACGAGAACGGTGCTCCCTCATTTGTAGTCGGCTACGAGTTGGTACGGCGCCTGGCCGTCAGAATCGACTACGAACAGCAGCGCCTTACCTTCTACGATGGTCCGCGCTTTCACTACCCCGGCCCCGGCACGGCAGTGCCTCTTCAATACCGGGGCAACCTATTGGTGGTCCAGACTTTCGTCGGAGATGCCTGGGGATGGTTTGAGCTCGATTCGGGCAACGAGTCGGGAACCATGATGAACACCGGCTTCACGGTGAAGAACGACCTGGTCCACGCATTAGGCGCGCATTTTCTTGCCTACAACGGACGCGGGTTTGCCGGCCCATCGCCCGAAGCCTACCTGGCGCGCGTTCATACCATGCGCATCGGCGATGTTGGAGTGCCAAGCGTCATCGGGCGCTTCAGCACAGACCCCTCGGACACAAGAAATCTCGCCGGCAACATCGGGCAAAACATCCTCCGCCATTTCACCGAGGTCTTTGACTGCATGCATGGCCAGGTCTATTTTGAAACAACCAAAGACTCGGCTCAGCCCGAAGTCTTCAACCGCGCCGGGCTCATATTCGATTCCTTCGGCCATGGCCTGCAAGCGATGACCGTCTTGCCCGGCAGCCCCGCAGCGCAGGCCGGCATCGAAGCCGGCGACGTGATCAACACCATCGATGGCAAGGCTCCCAGCGACGAAATGAATCAGCCGGCGTTCCTCCAGCCGCCAGGAACGCAACTCCAGTTAACCGTTCAGCGCGGAACCGATACCCGCCAGGTGGCGGTGACACTCAGAGACGTCCTCTGAAGACCGCTTCCACCTGGACCCACAGACGAGCGAGTGTCACCCTGTCTGCCGGCCGCCAGGCCGAGCCCACCGGCCGGCAAGGATATCCTGTCTTCGGGGGTATTGCCTTGCTTCGAAAGTGCTTCCATTTCACCGTTGCTTTAGCTCTAGCCTCACTCCTTACACATGCCGCTTTTACGGCTGAGAAAGCGGCACTCGGAGACGTTCACTTCCCAATCTCTTGCAAAGCCGAGGTCCAGTCGCGTTTCGACTACGGCCTTGCTTTGCTCCACTCGTTTGAGTTCAGAGAAGCAGAAGAAGCTTTTCGGACGGTTGAAAGCGACGACCCCAAATGCGTGATTGCGGCATGGGGGATTGCTTTATCCACCACGGAACGCAGCGGCGCGAGTGCGCCCAAGAAAGATCTCGCCAAAGGATGGGCACAGCTCCAACCATGGCTTGCCATCCGGGCAGGATCGGAGCGTGAGCAAATGTACGTGAACGCCGTTCGCGCCATGTACGAGGGATACGATCAAACTTCTGGTGATGACCGGTGGCACAAATATCTCAACCGCATGCAGGAGATCCGGCAGAAATATCCCGATGATGTCAATGCGAGCCTCTTTTACGGGCTGGGCCTGACCTGGACCGCGGGAGCAGGCAAGCAAGGGATTCAGCAACGGAGAGAAGCGCTGGCCATCTTCCTGCCTATTTTCAAGCAGTACCCAGACAATCCCGGCGCGGCACATTACATCATCCATGCCGCCGACACCTCGGAGCTTGCCGCAGAAGCGCTCCCGGCGGCCAGGGAATATGCAGCCATCGCTCCGGACTCACCCCACGCCCTGCATATGCCGTCGCATATTTTCAATCGACTCGGCTACTGGAAAGACTCTATTGAAGCGAACGAGGCATCGGCTCGCGTCTCTGCCGAGTGGACGAAAGCAGGTCGTGATGGAAAATTCGATGAACTTCACGCCCTGAACAATCTTGAATACGCCTACCTGCAGTTGGGCCAGGACAGCCAGGCGCAGCAGGTCATCCAACAGATCGAGGAAGTAGCGAAAAGTGGGACCGATGTCTGGTTAGCGATTGACGCCCGAATCTATTACGATCTCGAAACTCACAACTGGCAGGATGCGGCAAAGATCGAGCCGCCCCCGGCATCTGCTTTTGATGAAAACTTTGATGCCTACTGGATTGAAACCATCGCCGCCGCTCGTTCCGGGAATACTAATAAGGCAGAACAGGCGCTTGAACAATATCGCAAGTCATCGGCTGCGTGGGATAAGGAACATGGCTGGGGAGACGTTTTGGGTGTCGCGGCAACCGAAGCACAAGCGTGGACGATGTTCTCCGAGGGTAAGCGCGATGAAGCGGTAGCGCACCTCAGAGCTATCGCACAGTACGAACGCGATCATCCGATGTATTACGCGGATATTCTGCCTCGACCGTCCGGCGAGATGCTGGGCGACATGTTGCTGCAGATGGATAAGCCATCCGAAGCGCTTGAAGCTTACAAGCGAGCTCTGGAACTCGCGCCCAACCGGTTCGATTCTCTCATCGGAGCCAAGGCCGCCGCCGCACGCTCAGGAAGAATGGAGCTGTCGCAGGAATACGCCAGGAAAATCCAGGCAGAGGGTGGCCTCTTTGCACCAAGAACGTAGAGCGCGGACCTTATCGCGATAGACTCGAGGCCAGACGTCATCCATCCGGCCCGCTGCTTCAAACACTCTTTTTTGTGGAAAGCTACATGAATCTTTGCAAATTAGCCTTGATCTTCGCCGCGTCCGCCTCTCTTTTGCATTCCCAGGAACTGAACGGCAACTTTGCGCGTGATCCCGGGCAAGCAGTCGATCGTCAATACACAGACCAGATTCACAAATACACGACGGATCCATCCTTCAGCTCTGCCCTGGTGGACTACCTTCCAGCTTCCAAAACAGTACCTACACCTGCCAAAGTGCTGGGCGACATTGCGGGAGCCCCCGACATGCTCCCCTACGCGGAAGATGTGTACAAATATTTCCGCATGCTGGAATCGAGTAGTCCGCGGGTCAAGGTCTTCACCATTGGTCACTCGGAGGAAGGGCGCGAGATGATCGCCGCGGCCATCGCCGACCCTGAACTTCTGACGGGAGCAAAAGAGAACAACGCGCGCCTGGCAAAGCTAGCCGACCCACGTACGATTGGGCTGGACGATGATCAGGCACGCGGTCTTTTGGACCGGTCGTACCCGGTTTACTACATTACTGGGACCATACACTCTCCAGAAACGGGCGCACCCACCGCACTGATGGAACTCGCTTATCGTCTGGCCGTGGATAATGCGCCATACATCAAATTCATTCGTTCGCACATGATCGTGCTGATCACCCCGGTGGTCGAGGTCGACGGGCGGGATCGCATGGTCGATATTTACAAATGGCACAAAGCTCATCCGGGACAAGATTGGTCGCGGCCTGTCTATTGGGGACACTATGTCGCGCACGACAACAACCGCGATGCCATGGCAATGACGCTCGATCTAACCCGAAACGTCCTCGACACCTACCTTGATTGGCACGCAGAGGTGCTGCACGATCTGCACGAGTCGGTTCCGTTTCTCTACGACAACACGGTGGGGGATGGGCCCTACAACGCCTGGGTCGATCCTACGCTGGCCGACGAATGGGCAGAGCTGGGCTGGAATAACGTTTCCCAAATGACGAGCCTGGGTATGCCCGGTGTCTTCACGCACGGTGACTTCGATACCTGGAGCCCCGGCTATTTGATGTTCCTGGCCGGAATGCACAACGGCATCAGCAGGCTCTACGAGACGTTTGGTAACGGCGGAGCCGACACGGAGAAACGTATTCTCAAACCGGAACAGTATTCGCGCACATGGTATCGCCAGAGTCCTCCGTTGCCTATCGTTACCTGGTCGCAGCGCGACAATAACAATTACGAAGAGAGCGCCCTGCTTACCACGCTCTCTTACTTCTCGCACAATACGCATCATTTTCTGGAAAACTACTACAGCAAGAGCAAGCGCGCGGTACAGAAGCCTTCGCTTGAAGGGCCCGCCGCTTATGTCTTGCCGGCCGACGCCGCCGACACCAATCGCAAGATCGAACTGCTCAAGGTATTGAAGCGCCAGCATGTGGAGATACAGTCCCTCTCCGCTCCAGCCACTTGCACGCTCCCTCCGGAAAAACGCGGAGACAAGCCAGGCCAGGAGACGTTTCCCGTCGGCAGCATTGTAGTGCGCATGGATCAGCCGTATTCCCGGGCCGCGGATGCTCTGCTCGATCGCCAGTTTTGGGCCGCCGACGATCCTCAGAAGCATCCCTACGACGACACCGGATGGTCCTTCAGCCAGCTCTTCAATGTGAGGACTGTCCGGGTGGTTGATCCGGCGATCCTCAAAGCGAGCATGACTCCCCTCGATGATCCGACCACTCTAGCCGGCAAAGTGTCGGGTAGCGGTGCGGTGCTTGCCGTCGCCAACACTGGTCAGGTCTCGCTCCTACCGCTGGTATACAAATTCAGGGACGCGAACGTCCAGGTCGTCGACAAGCCCTTCGATGCCGACGGCAAACATTTTTCGGCTGGTTCGCTGCTCATTACCGGGCCTCAGGATGACCAAGCCGCCGATATCCTGCACCGTTTATCTCTCGATGCTTCGCGCCTCAACGCATCGCCTGGTGTGCCGGCCCACCCGGTCACCGCACCACGGGTAGCGTTCATGCATACCTGGCTTGCCACCCAGACGGAAGGCTGGTGGCGCTATGCCTTCGATACGGCGGGCATTCCCTTCGCTTACCTGAGTACGCAGACGGTAGCCAAGGAAGAAGATCTGCGGGCGAAGTACGACGTCATCGTTTTCGCTCCGGTGGGCCACGCTTCTACGCTCGAAATCCTTAACGGTATTCCGGCGTGGAGCAATGCAATGCCGTGGCAAAAATCTGAGCTGACGCCAAACCTGGGCGCGCTCGATAGCACTCCCGACATGCGGCCAGGTCTTGGTTACGAAGGTCTGGCTCACCTGAAGCAGTTCGTAGACCAGGGCGGGTTGCTCATCACCTGCGAAGACACCGCCCAGTTTGCGATCGACACAGGCCTCGCCCCAGGGGTCAGTGTCGCTCCGCCTGGCGATGCCCGAGTAGTTGGCTCTGTGCTCAACACGACCTTCGTCGCACGCGACAATCCAGTTGCCTTTGGATACGGAGCGGGTATTCCAGTGATGAGCGCTAATGGCATGGCGTTCAATGTCAGCAACACGCTGGCTCGCTCCACTGCCCGCGTTTTGATGGACCCTTACACCGAGCGCCCGACGGGGCGCGGGAGCGTCGACGATAGTGACGAACCGCAGGGGCGAAAGATTACGCCACCGGAGCCCCTCTTCAAGCAGCAACCCTGGGAGCCAAAGCAGCTCAATGAGGAAGAGGTGCGCAACAACCCACAGGTTATTCCGGTGCAATACAGGCCGGATGTTATTTTGCGCTTCTCGGATGCGAAGACCCTGCTGCTTTCCGGCCTTCTCGACAAGGCCTCATCCATCGCAGAGCATGCTGTCGTTGTCGACGCCCACGTGGGACGAGGAAACGTCCTGCTGTTTGGCAACAACCCGGTCTACCGTGGTGAGACAATCGGGACATACGCGTTGGTATTTAACGCGATCCTGAACTACCAACAGCTGGCGCACCAGCTCACAGCTCCGGAGAAGCATTAGCTTTATGCCGAGGGCGTATGTGGGAGCAAAGCGGGAGGTGGATGTCTATGGCCTGCTACCGCCGGACCGCCGATGAGTTTAGAGGTGCCAATGAGCGAAGCGAATCAGTATCCCTACGAAACGCGGTTGAACGTCTTGTACAAACCATTGGAAACCATCGATGCCAAGGCTCTTGCCGACGCCTGCGAATTCAAGTGGTACAACCAGACGCTTTGCCAGGTAAATGAATCCGTTGTCCGCCTGGGCGTACTTGAGGGCGAATATCACTGGCACAAGCACGATGCTGACGACGAGTTCTTCTACGTCGTCGAGGGTCAGCTACTCATTGATCTGGAGGATCGCACCGTCGCGCTCGACCCCGGTCAAGGGTTCGTCGTTCCCCAACGTGTTGTTCATCGTACCCGAGCGCCCCTGCGCACCGTAGTCCTCATGGTCGAGAACAAAGGCATTCTGCCCACGGGTGATTCCTGATAGGTTATCCTCGCATGCTAAGAGACAACCTTCATGAATATGGGACACTCCAGATCCGGCGCATCTGCGGCGATGACAGCATTGCTGATTTTGCAGGCCTTTCACGTTCTGTTTCTGGCTTTGCACGATTGGGTGCCCCTGGGGAGGTTCAACAACGTGAGAGCGGTGCGCGAAGCCAATCCAGGCGGCAAATTGCTCCTGGCTTCGCTGATGAGCACCACTCCCTACGCCTTTGCCCTCGCCGCCAGCCTTCACTATTGGGATAAAAGGTTTCCTGGCTGGCTAATTATCTATCTCTGGGTCAGCTACACTTTTCTTTTTGTAGGTGAGCTCCAGGCATGGTGGTTTCCCTACTTCTTCGGCTCGAAACCTGAACGGGCGGAGCGCTACCAAGTCATGTTCCGCGGAACCTACAGCTTCCTGCCTCAACGTTATGGCATCGTCCCCAATACTCTGCACGTCATCCTGCACGTAACTACCGTGGCGCTGTTAGCCGTCCTTGCAGTGCTCACTCTCTAAGAGGGCGCCACTCGAGAAAATCAGCAGGCTTGATATTTCCAATTGCGCTGCTTACCCTCGGCAATCCACTCCACCGCAGTTGCGATCCGTTTATTCTGCGTCTCCGCACGCTTTGCGTCCGCGATCCATTCGATGTACTCCCGTTTGCAGCTGGGGCTGAACGCCGCGAAGATTGCGGCGGCCTTCTTATTCCGCTTTAATGCGGCGGCGAACTCCGCCGGTGTCTCGAGAACCGGCTTCGGCGCCTTGACTACTTTTCGCCTGGCAGCGATGGGACTGGTGTACTGGCCGCTGTCCACGAACTCCGCGGCCAGGCGGAGCCAGCCCAGCATCTGGTTGTCGGACGGTAAATTCTTGAGACTGGTAATACGTCCCAGCGAACCCATACCGTCCTCGCGCAAAACCTTTGCGCCACGCAACACAGCACTCATCTCTTCGCCCCAGAAACCAAAGCTGCAGTGCTCCTTGAATGCGGACATGTTGCACAGAATCGCGCCGTGATATTCAAAGAACGGCCGGCTCCATTTGATTGTTTCCTCAACCTCAGGGCACGCCTTGTGCACCAGCTGCCGCAGGTGTTCCATGATTGGCTGCGCGAAAGGCTGCGCCCTGGCAACGTAGGCATCCACTTTCGGGTTGAGGTTGGTGCTGATCATCTCCGCTCCTATTTTGCTGTGACCCCCACCGCGGCTATGTGCTTCTCCCATGCCAGCTGGATGATTCCCTTGTTTCCACCCGTGCTGGTGATTGTGTATTTCAATACTTCGATGGGAGCAGGGGGCGTTTTCATATCCATCTTTACTCGCCCGAGATCCTGCGACTGGTCATACTTCGTACCCCATTGCCCCGTCTGTTTGTTGATCACCAGTTCCCATGCATCGGGGTCTTTCACATTCACGTAGAGGGTGTAGTCGCCCTTGGGTACAGCCAGACCTGCAATGTTTAAATCCCTGTCGGTATGAAATGCGGTGGCGTCGTTTGCACCGGCGCGCCAGATAGGCGCGGTCGGATCCTGCATCACCCTGCCGCCTTCGCCAAAAATCTGCCGTCCTCGAACGGATGGCGCGCAATACTTGATCACCAGCGTCGCGTTGCCGATCTTGCCCGTTGCCGTTTCCGGCGGGCTTGTTTGCCCAAACGCAGGGCTCAGGGCCACCATCAAACTCGCCCAGACCAAAAAATATTTCATGTGTCTCTCTCCTTAATAGAACCGAGCAGAGCCACTCTACATTGGCCCGACGCAATAAGGAAGAGAGTGCGGCGTCAATTTCATCGGCTCTATTTTTTGACAGAAACTTGACAGTGAAGTGATGGGTAAACAAGCTCAGGGGCCTAACGGGTTGCAAGAAAATTCTATCTTGGATAGGAGCTTGGCGATGTGTCGTCCCTTCGGGACTCGCCTAATGAACTTAGCCTACCCGGCACTGCCGTGCCGGCTACAGGCTGTTCCGTCCCTGCGGGCCTGCGTTCGTTTCTTGCCGGCCCTAAGGTTTTCTGCGGGCTGCAAACCGCGGGAATATTTCACGCGCTTATGGCACTGCTCTCAAACGAACGGTTAATTGTGCGGCGCGGAATCTGCCGGCGCGGGCGCCACCGGCTCTGTTGGTTTAGGATCTGGCTGGCGCGCTACTGCGGGTGAGGCCAAAGGCGTAACCGCAGCAGACTGAGACGGCTCCGCAGTTACCGGAAGAACTGCCGTATTCACCACCGAAGGATCATCACGCAGCTTGAGATAAAGCGTTCCGTTAGGCCGCGGGACATTCAGCGCATTGTCGCCAAATCCTTCAGGCACCGTGACCGCGTTCGCCAACTGAGCGTCGATGCCAACCTGCTGCAGCAAGAACAGGTCGGTGCCTACCAGGGTGCACAAGGGTGCACCCTCCGCACACTTCAGCTCCTTCAATTGCGGCACCCGCACCAGGGTCGCTAAAGGCTGCCAGTCCCCTGCTACACCTTCGCCGCTGATTGGACGAAAACGCAGCGGCCCAAAGGCCGAGCCTCCAAAAGCTTTGGTCGGATCGAGTGTCACCATCGCCGTTTTGTTATCCTGCAGCACGATGCCGCCCTCCCCAACACGTAACGTCGTCGAGAACCCGTTATCGTTGCTGCCCACTTCGATCTTCTGGTCCCTGGGAAACGATGCCGGCGTAACCGCCTGAACAAAGAACGTCAGCTTCGCGTGGTCTGGAAGTTCATCCTGACTGCCCAGCTGCACCACCGATGCCGGCCCATCGGAATGAACACTCTTATTCATCAACTTCAAGCTCGGCCGCGGCGCCTGCACAGTAGTGTCCACGTCCAGAACCCGGCCATCCTTCAGCGTGACCTTCGCCGTAACCTTGTCATTCTGGTGAAAAGAGGTAGAGTCAGGCCCCGTAAGAGATAACGAGTCTTCACTGCCGTTGTGGGTTAGCGCACCAGCCGGCGAAAAGACAACGTTGTTGACGGTCATGGTCGCGACTTCATCCAGCCGTGTGCCCTTCAACACTCCCTGGTGATCGCCGGCGAAGATCTTGAAGCTATCCAGCCGCCCCGCCTCGGAGTAGGTGTGCAAATCCACCTGGTCGGGTTTTTCTAAACCTGTTTGCTTTACCAGCAGATTGACCGTGCCGGCCTGCTCGCTGTCCAGCGGCATATCAATTTGGATTTCGTTCGGCTTAACCGCTTTCCAGGTGCTATCGAGGGTTTTGCCCGCGCTATCCTTCACGGTTACACCATCCACACAGGAAACCACGGGCGCATTCAGGTGCACCGTATCCTTTCGGCCCACGATCAACGCGTGCTGGTCGGCAGAGGCCAGCGTCCATTGTTCCGGATGAGCGCTGGCCAGATGAAAGGTCGGTCCTTCGAACGGCTCAAACCCCCAATAGCCGTGCAGGGTTCCGGTCACGGTAGGAGGCAGCTTCTGCGCCTCGAATGCTTTCGCGTCGAGGACAAATCCGCCCTGCAACGCATCGGGTGTTGCAGGAATGTCCACATTCTGGCCAGCCTTGTTCTGCACTCGCAAAACAAAATCATGCGCATAGCCGGTGGAAAAAACATAGGGCGCTCCAACCACCGGGAGCACCAGGGGCTTGGTTTGTGCGCACAAGGTGTTCTTGGGATCGACCGCATGGATCACTGGGAAGTCCGCCGCCTGCACCGTAGGCAGTCCCACGACCAGCACGGACTGCGGCTTGTGAAACGATGGTGGATTGTTCAGCTTCAGTGACAGCGTATCGTCCTTAGGCATTGCCAGGGCCGGCAGATACTGGTACTCCGCGGTGTGAAAGCTGTCCAGGATCTTCGCCATATCCATAACTGTGCCTACGTACACGCTGTAGTAGCCGCCGCCCGCCTGTTGCGTGTACGACATCTGTGCCAGCATGTCACCCGCCGAGCCTCCGGTCATTTGCTGCACCAGGCTCTGGCTGCGACCGTTGTCGAGCACCAGACTGTCGGGGTTTTGCATCAGGCACGGTGCCTGTTGTTCCGTAGGTTTATCGAAGCACTGCTGATCGACCTTGATGTTGAGACTTCGCGCCAGAAGCTTCGTCTTGTCTTCGGTTGCCTTGGGGTCTCCGTTATCTACAGTCTTCACACTGGCCAGATAGGTATCCAGCCGGGCTCGATCGAGGCTGGCTTGGTGCAGATCTTGTGCGGCGCGCACGAAGGCGCCCGGACGTCCGCGTACCGCATTGCGCAGAGTGCTAAAGTCGCCGCCTGTTTCCGGAGCGAGAAATACCAGAACCTGCTGAGCGCCCTGGGGAACGGTTACGTACAATCCTTCTTCGCGAATCTTCTTGTTCCAGGTCTCTGCCTTGGTGAACCAATTCTCCGGCGGGGGGTTGACCGAACCGCGCAGGAACGCCACCACCAGCACGTACCGGGCTCCCTCCTTTTCAGGCAGGTCAGGATGCACCCACAAGCGATCGCCCGGGGCCAGGTTAGCCACCAGGGCGATGGGCAGTGTCTTGCCTTCCCGGGTGACCTTCGCCTGTATACGCGGGCCATCCAAATCGAACGCCGGACCCCCGTCCGCATGTGCCAGTCGAAGCATGAAGAAGAGCAGAAAGCACCAAAGTAACCGATACACTCGCATCCTCTTATTATAGAAACTTTTCCGCCCCAGGTCCGCCGCCGCCTGACCCGTGCTCCTTTAGTAACACCGTCTGTTTACAGATCTGTAACCCCAGACCTCTTGACTACCACCCGACGCGTTCGAGCCCATCGACCGCATCAAAGTGTTGGTCTTGGCTCAGGAGTTGTAAACGGTGTTGCCGGCAGAGTGCAGCGATCCAGAGATCATTTGAGGGGATGGGACGACCAGCCTTTTTGAGTGCTGCTCGAATCCCGGCATAGTGCCGTGAGGTCTCTTCCTCTACCACAAGGACGCGTGTTGCCGCGATGAGCTCTTGCAACCACTCTTCGTACTCACGGCGCCGTCGCGATTGCCCGATACCGAAACGATATTCGCCGAGCACAATCACGGGCAGTTCCATGCTCGCAGCCTGGCGATAGACGCGAACGACCGCGGGCTCATCATCCGCCACCGCGGAAAGCGCGTTGGTGTCGAGAATCACTCCCAATCCTCGGGCTCAATCTTCTCGAACTCACTCCTGATGATCCGATTGATACGCACCGTCTCTTTGTGGAGGTGTTTGAGACCTCCAGCAAGCCTCACCCAGGGTTTTTGTTCACTTTTCAAGCTAGCCTCGAGCTTCTCCGTGACGGCTTCGGTTACAAAGGCCCGTAGTGGGATGCCACGCTGGGCGGCCACCGATTTGGCACGGCGGAAGATGGGGTCCGGAATCTCGAGGGTCGTCTTCACCCTTCAGGGTCCCATATTTATGGGAGCTAGTCAATTTAGGGAGCCGCTGCGACAGGCGCTTTCGGATGAGTGCGGCCCCACGGTGGATACTTCGACTTTTCGGTGTCACCCCATGGTGACCGCTCTTCATCTTTAGTGTTTTACCGCGATCACCGACATTTCGATCTTGGCCCCCCCTATCAGGCCCGCGACCTGAACTGTCGCTCGCGCCGGTTTTGGATCCGGCATGAGCGCCTTGTAGGCCTCGTTCATCTTCGGCACGTCATCCAGGCTGGTAACATACACGGTTGCAGAAACAATGTCTGTCATTTTGAATCCAGCCCCTTCCACGATTTTCCTGATGGCGGCGATGGTGTTGGTCGTTTGCAGGGTGATGTCTGTCCCTGTCACCTTGCCGTGTTCATCCGGTCCTTGCTGGCCGGCAACGTAAAGCGTATTGCCCGCGACATACGCCTCGCTGAACGGCATCCCCTGCTTAAATCCGATTGCCTGGTTTTGGGCCAACGCGCTGCCACAAGTAAAGCCGGCCATCAGCCCGGCGATTACAAAGATTCGTTTTAACACCGGTGAGTACCGCATCTTCATTCCTTGTCTCTCCTGTTTTGTGAAATGCCCAATTCTCTCATCTCTCCTCGCAGGAGTTTTTGAAAACTGAGCGCGTTCGGATACGCATACGATAGCGCGGTGTTATCGAAGATGATCCAGGCATTCTCAAGCGTGTCAACTTTAGTGGCCAGCCTGGAGAGGAATGGAACTTCATAGTTCGAATAATAGGTGCGCGGAGAGCCATGGAGACGGTAGTAGGCGAGGTGCATCGCGCCACCCGGCACCGCTGCTCGGGGCGACCCCTTCGGAGGATCGGCCGCTACTCTCGTGACGTTGTACTTCTGGAGAAGATCCTCCACGTCCGCGGTGAACCAGGTCTCATGGCGCGGTTCTAGTGCCACATCTCCCTTGTAAGACATTCGCAACCAGGCAAGAAACTCCCCTGCGGGCGCAGCATCAAACTCGAGCGAAGGTGGAAGCTGAAATAATATTGGGCCCGCCTTTTCCTGCAGGGGCTCTATTTGTTCAAGAAAAGCTTTCAGCAGCGCTTCTGCATTGCGGAGTCTTGCGTCATGGGTGATGCTCCTGGGCGCTTTGATCGAGAAGCGAAATTCTGCCGGTGTTTCCCTAGCCCACCTGGCCCAGGTCGATGCGCGGTGGGGGCGATAGAAACTGGAATTGATCTCAACACATCCCAACGTGCGCGAGTAATGAAAGAGGTGCGTGCCTGGTTCGTTAGGCTTGATTGGGAGCGACCACCCCGCCGTACCCGTACGATGCATGCCAGTAAGATGCCTTCATCAAGGCTCTCGACGGTTGTGCTCCCTACGGCTGCGCATAGTAGCCAGCTCGAGTGCGCACGATCCGTCGAGGAAAGTATCCCATCGTTTTTTCGCTTAGGCCATGCTTGCCTTACTTCACCCCACTCACCAGGTAGAGTTCCGAGAGGAGCCGGGTATATCCATAAACATAGGCTCGTCCGTCAGCGCTCATCATCAAATGCGACATATCGTAGAGACCGGTTTCATCCGCAGGATCGATTTCCTTAAACAACTGGCGCTGTCCATTCTGAAGATTCAAACGATAAATCTTCACGGGCGCTGTTTTCCTTTCGTAGACGTACCCGAAGCGCGGGTCTGAGGTCCAATCAAAAAACTCCCCGGGCTGAAGACCCGTAATGGGCCGTGGGGTCCCACCATCCAACGGGTACAATTTCATGGATGTCGCATCCATCCCGGCAATCAACTTTCCGTCGGGAGACACCTGGCACATACTCACCCCTTCCGGAGTAACCGGGCGCGGTTTGCCACCATCGATGTTCTGGATATAACAACGAACCGCGTGTCCTGCTTCGTTGCCCGAAAACAAAACCTGCTTGCCGTCCGGGAGCCAGTGGATCATATGCCGATACTGCTGAATGCCATCCCTTTCGATGTGCCGGATGGTCCCCGCGCCGGTCGGCAAAAGTTCCAGCTGGGTATAGGCAACCGTGGTAATTGCCCATTTGCCATCGGGAGAAAAATCGCCTGCCATGCCTTCTCCCAGTGGAATAGGCGGCGACCCGCGCATGTCCCGCTCAGCGACGGTGTACGTCGGTCCCCCCTCTTCTCCCTGTTCGTCGAACAGCAGCGTATTCCCATCCCGTGAGATATCGACCGGCAGCGACCAGTCGAGCCAGGAGAGATCCCGCTCTCGCGTAGCGTCCGGGGCCATAACGCGGATGCCGGCCCGTTGTTCGTCCCGGGTCAACAGCAGCCTGCCGTCAGGAGCAATATCCTGCAGCGTGACTCCTCCCAGGGCACTAAACGCCAGCCGCTGGCGTCCGGCCAGATTTACTGCGTAAATGCGCCGCTGCAGTCCCGCCTGCGTGGCAGAAAACCACACCTCTGAGCCATTGGGAGACCAGGCCAACCCCTCTTCACTTTCCCAACCGGTGGAGAGAACTTTCTTCTTCCCCGTCAGATCAACAACCGAAACGACACCCCGGTCATCGTCATGGGTCGCGTGATCCAGAAACGCGACCTTGTCGCCCTTAGGCGAAATACGTGGGTGGCTTATCCATCCATCAGTTTCGTACAGAACATGCCCTACCGGAAATTCAAGCCGCTGTTTGCCCCACAGATCGCGAACAATGGCCAGGGACTTTCCATCCGGAGCCCAGTCCGCCCCGGATACATTTTCCGCAATTTGGCGAGGGGTTCCCCCGCTCAGGGGCACCTGCCCAAGCGTGCCGCGGAAAGTGAACATAAATTCGTTGTTTATCCCCTGCAGCACCGCCATTTCGCCGGTAGAGGAAACCGCCAGCACGTGGGTTGCCGGGAGGCCCACACTGCGCACTCCGGGAATCTTCAGGTCGTTAGAAAATACTTCTAAGGGTGCCCCCTCCCACGAAGCGCCGTAGACGACATTGTGCCCGTCGGGAGCAAACCTGGCGGAGTAGACCGTGCCGTGACGGACGGTCAGACGCTGAAAGTCCGGCGGCCGCGATGGGGCAGTGCGGCGCCCAAACCAGATGCCGATCCCGAGCAAAATTCCACACAGAATAAGGAGGCCGGCCAAAACCGCGGCTTTAGCGGGGAAAATCCTCCGCGGCGGAGGAACGACGACCGGCGGCGGCGGCTCCGGAGGTGCTTCCACCGGGACGCAATCCAACGTGGCGACAAAACGATAACCACGCCGCGGCACCGTCTCGATAAAGCAAGGATTGTCAGCCGAATCACCCAGAGCGGTGCGCAGCTTGCCAACTGCCACATTCACTGCGTGGTCAAAGTCTCCATAAGTCTCTTCCGGCCAGATTCGGGTTTGCAACTCTTCCCGAGTTACCAGGTTGCCCGGCCGCTCCAGCAAAATCTCCAGCACCTTGAACGGCTGGTCCTGGAGCTTGATGCGGTTACCTGATTTACGAACCTCTCCGGAATGGAGATCAGCCTCAAACGCTCCAAACCGAATGGTCCGGGACCCGTTTTTCACCTGCGATTCCCCGTTTAGGTATGAGTCTAGCATCGTTTCCCCGCCCTTCTGTTGAATGCCACAGATCCCAGGACGTATTCAACTCTTTTGCTGGATATCTTGGTCTCCGCTATGTCTCCCGCCTCTCTCCCACTCCGTAAATCGCGGTAGACATACAAGTTAGCTGCAGTGAATTGAGGTCCCGGAAGCGCCGATAAAGCATGGCCTAGCGATGAGGTGAAGCCATGCGCGGTCGCAATTTCTGCTTACTGAGTCTTCTCATACTCCTTGCACTGTCCAGTGAACCGCCCGCTAGAGGCTATACGGATACCAAACCGCTCCGGTTCGATCTCTATCGCGACTACCTGATTGTTGCCCGAGGTTCGGTTGGCTCCCAGAACGACCTGAACTTCCTGGTGGATACGGGGACAAACCCTACCGTCCTGGACCGACGGGTGGCAGAGAAACTTCATTTGCAGGAACGGCCCAGTATCCTGGCAGGGATCAACGGCCGGGTGCAGGCCGGACAGGCGACCGTTCCAGATTTACAATTCGGCCCGATCCGAATAGACAATTTTCGCGTCGTGGTCGAAGACTTGACCTTCTTCTCCAAGGCCATCCCGGTTCGCATAGACGGTGTGATTGGCCTGGATGTGGTGGGCCAAATCCCATTTGAAATTGACTACACTGCGAGCCGAATTACGTTTGGATCCATACCCTCACTAAAGAACTCCGTTTCCCTGGAGTTGAGGGCTGGACTTCCTATCGTCACAACAGAGATAAATCATCTTTCTGCACACCTGCTTTTGGACACCGCGGCATCGTCGCTCATTCTCTTTGCGCCGCAAGGGCCGGCTGTGTCGCGGGTGAAAGCGGCCGCTATCCAGCAATCGAGCAGGAACATGGGCGAGTTCGAGCGAAAAGAAGTCTCCCTCAACAGCTTGGCGCTCGGTCGGATGGAAGTTCGCGGGCAGCTGGCATTCCTGGTGCAAAACCCCTGGGATGGGGTCAATGATTTTGACGGGCTGATGAGTCCGGCACTCCTGGGTATTACCAGGCTCGCCGTCGATGTGCGACGAGGGGTTTTCGAGTTCAGCCGCTGAAGAGGGCCGTTCTGGCGTCTAATGAGTTATGGCGCCGGATTCGGCATCGCGGCAGTATGTCTCGAACGCAGACAGCCAGTCGCTTCTCGCCTCACTCGAGCAGCTGCCGGGCGAACCCGGCGATGGGTTCTTCGGACCGGGCTCGGTTACCTGGCGGGTGAACCGCGAGTCCGCTGTCTTTCTCGGTGCCGGACGTGCGGCGCTCCTGCAATTGGCTCATCCCTGGGTGGCCGCAGCCCTGGCCCAGCATTCCACCCTGTTGCACGATGCCGTCGGTCGCTTCCATTCGACCTTTCGGGTCATCTACACCATGCTCTTCGGTACCCGCGCACAGGCCACTGAGGCCTGCAGGCAGCTTTATCAACTGCATACCGGGATCCGCGGCGAGTTGCCTCACGCAGTCGGCCCATACCTTCAAGGCGAGCACTACGAGGCGAATGAAGTCGCTGCCCTTCGGTGGGTGTACGCCACCCTGGTGGACAGCGCGATCCTGGCCTACGAGTTTGTCCTGCCGCCGCTCACCTCGACCGACCGCCGACAATATTATGAGGAGAGCAAACGAATGGCCGCCCTCTTCGGCATTCCAGCCTCCGCGCTCCCAATAAACTGGGAAGCTTTCACCCAATACACCGCCGCGATGTTCGCGTCGCCTCAACTGAGCGTGGACACGGCGGCTCGTGCTCTTGGCCATAGCGTGCTCTCAGGGGGAGGCACCTGGGTCCGTCCTCCCCATTGGTACAAAGCACTGACCGCTCGCTGGATGCCACCCCGGTTACGATCTGAATTCGGATTGGACTTCGGCACACCTGAGGAACGGGCAGTCGACCGGGCCGCACGCTGGCTGCCCCGGATTTATCCTTCTGTTCCAAGCCTGCTGCGTTTTGTCGGACCGTTTCACGAGGCGCAGGCCCGGCTATCCGGTCGCGGGCCTGGCCTGATCACCCGGAAGAGCAATCATTTCTGGATGGGCCAGCCTCGGTTGCTCTATTCGAAATGATCGGCCGACCGCAAATGTGTTACCTGAGATCGCAGTTCCTGATTGGTCCGCAGCAACTCGGCAATCAACAAGTGCAGGCGCCGGCACTCGTCCTCCAGCGCCGCCTGCTGCTCCTGCACCTCAGACCTCGTCGATGAGCCGGGCCGCAGCATCGATCGCCTCCGCTACTTTGCGCGTCTGCTCCGGAGATAAATTGCCACGCTCCGTCCTGATCTTCAACGCATACCGCAGGTTCATGATCGCCCGCATAATCTGCGGTGACCTCCCTCTGCCGAAGACTTTGGCCGCCTGCTCCATCCGGCCAAAGATCGCCTTGACGACCACTTTGTTCTCGTGCAAATACTCCAAACCGCTCTCCGTGGCGGCGTAGAGCTTCTTGTTACCCTCAGTCGAGGATACGGTGGCATAGCCTTCCTCCTCCAGCATGGTCAGCGTGGGATAAACCACTCCCGGACTGGGGGCATACCCTCCCGAAAGCCGCTCTTCAATGGCCTTGATGATTTCGTAGCCATAACTAGGCTTATCGGCAATCAACTGCAGAATCACGAACCGCAATTCCCCATTGTCGAAATGCCTCTCCCGACCGCCGCCGAAACCGCGATCGTGATCGCGATGGCCGCCGAAGCCTCTGTGCCGTCCGTGGTGGTGTTCCCCACCATGATGCCGGCCGCCTCGCGTGTCTTCAAATCTTTCTTGTTCAAACATAATTTCTTCTCCTGTATTCGATATATCTTACGATATATCTTAGACAGTCGAAAGTCAATCCGGGATTCAACGAATTCACGACGGTCAAAGAGTCTTTGCGTTGGGATTTCAGGGGGGAAAGCAACCGCAGGTCCCTCCACTACGCTTCGCTCCGGTCGGGATGACAATTGTGTTGAAGCCGTAAGAGCCTCAGCGGAAGAAACTTACCTTGCAATAGAATTGTCATCCCGACCGCAGCGAAGCGTCGTGGAGGGACCCGCGGTTGCTTACGGTCTACTCAACAACTGATGCCACAGGCCCGTCGCCGCGGGACAAGTCCCCGACGATAAACCAGTAGCAAAATATGCCGCCGAGCAGCACGACCGCGGCCAGCGCGAATCCCGGCGCGTAGGAACCGGTGCGGCTAATCAGCACTCCGGTAAGCAAGGGGGCCAGCACACCGGCTAAATTGCCGGCGAAGTTCTCAAAGCCGGTCCACAATCCCACATCCTCATGGGGTGCGCAGCATTGCAGGATCACCATAAGGTTCCCGGTCGCCAATCCAACCAGCGAGGCGCCGGCGATGAACGCCACAGCGGTATTGGCGCTATGCACCCGGGACGCGGGAATCAACAACAACCCAGAAAGGAAGGCTATCGTGACGATCCCCTTCCGCGTGCGGGTTTCGTCCCAACCGAATGCGGTCAATCGGTCGGCAATCCATCCACCCAGAGGCTCGCTCGCGCCAAACACGAAATACGGCAAGGCGGAGAAAAAGCCGGCACGCAGGATCGTAAGGTGGCGCACCGTCACCAGGTAGTCCGGCAGCCAGGTGACAAACAAATACCAGTAGTAGTCGAAGCAAAAGAAACCGAGACAGATACCAATAAGGTTCCGATTGCTGAGCAACCATAGTATCTGCTGTTTGCGATTGCGGGTCGTAGTTGCCGGCCGGGGGCGCTGGTCCAGTTTTCCTTTGCTGGCCCACAACCAGGGGATCACCCACACCAGCGCGGCAAAACCGATCACGCGAAAAGTGAGTCGCCAACCCAACCGGACCAGCAGCCAGGGGATAATCAATCCGCCCATGACCAGGCCCATGCGCGTGCCGAAGTCGAACAGACCGCAGGGCAGCCCTCGCTCCGTAGGCCCGAACAACATGCTCACAATCTTCGTCCCGCCGGGCAGGTAGATTGACTCGCCTACACCGAGCAGCATGCGAAACAGGATCAGCACCCCGAGGCTGCCGGCAAAGCCAGTCAACCCCTGGCCTACGGACCACAACACGAAAGCTCCGAAATAGAGCCAGCGCAGGTTGACGCGATCAGCGGCCCAACCAACCGGGATCTGCATCAGGGCATACAACCAGAAAAACGCTGAAAGCAATAACCCTTTGCTTTCCGGCCCCAGGCCGAGGTCTTTGGAAAGCATGGGCAAAGCCATGGAGATGCTGGATCGGTCGAGGTAATTAATCAGAGAAGCGGCGAACAACAGCCATACGATGGGCCAGCGTCCGGCAACCACATTGCTGGGAGGGATTGCCGCGTCGACGTATTGGTTGGTAGCCCTGGCCAAGCTGCCAGTATACCTATCACGCTCGTGGATCTATAAAGTGCGCATGGTGCTGAGTCCGCGGGTGCCCCATCCTTCGCGTTTTTTTGCGAAGGGTGGGATAAGCAGAGTGTGCGGTAAGGCCTCGGGGAAAATGCAGTGGTATCCCACCCTTCGCAAAAACGCGAAGGATGGGGCACCCGTCGATTGGTTGGGGGAGAGAGCTAGCCCACTAGTGAGCGGCGACAGGTTCCCGGCGCAGTTCCTGTAACGCGTTGACAGTGATTTGGCGTCTCTGGATGGCTGCAATTCCCTCCGCCGCTGCCCTCGCTGCCGCAATCGTGGTGATGGTAGGGATTCTCTGGGTCACGGCGGCTCGCCGAATCGCTTTTTCGTCGAAGAACGTGTCCTGGCCGTGCGGCGTGTTCACAATCAATTGAATGCGCTCGCCCTTGATCAGGTCGACGACGTTGGGACGGCCTTCCTTCACCTTGTAGACGCGCTCCACAACCAGGCCGGCCTGTTCCAAAACATCCGCAGTACCCTGGGTGGCCACCAGGTGAAAACCCAGTTCGACATATTGCCGAGCCAGGTCCAGCACCACCGCTTTGTCGCGGTCGTTCACGCTAAAGAAGACCGTACCTTTGACGGGCAGCACCTGTCCGGCGGAGAGCTGCGCCTTGGCAAAGGCTTCACCAAAATTGTCGGCGACCCCCATCACTTCGCCGGTCGACTTCATCTCCGGTCCCAACACCGTATCGACACCGGGGAACTTGTTCCACGGAAAGACCGGTGACTTGACGAAAAAGTGGCTGCCGGTCGCGAGATCGGTGCGCTCGGCTACCTGCTCCGGCATCAACTCGCGCAGCGTACGGCCGGTCATCAGGCGCGCTGCCATCTTCGCCAGCGGCACTCCGGTCGCCTTGGAGACGTACGGAACGGTCCGCGAAGCTCGCGGATTTACCTCGATGACAAACACCTTGTCCGCTTCGCCCGAGCGGCGCTGGATGGCAAACTGCAAATTCACCAGGCCTACCACGTTCAAAGCCAGCGCAAGTTCACGGGTATAGGTGCGAATCGTGTCCAGCGTCGAAGGCGCTAAATCGGCTGCGGGGAGCACGCAGGAAGAATCGCCGGAGTGGATGCCTGCTTCTTCAATATGCTGCATGATGCCGGCGATGACGACATCTCTTCCGTCGCAGAGCGCGTCCACGTCGACTTCGACCGCATCCTCCAGGAAGTGATCCACCAGGACCGGGCGCTCCTGCGAATACTCTACTGCTTCTCCCATATACCGGCGCACCGCATCTGCGTCGTAGGCGATGACCATTGCCCGGCCGCCGAGCACGTAGGACGGCCGCACCAGCACCGGGTAACCGACGCGTTCTGCGCCTTCCAGGGCCTCCTCGACGGAGGTCACCATGGCGCCCGGCGGCTGGGGAATTTTCAGATCCTCCAGCAATTTGCCGAACCGCTTGCGATCCTCAGCCAGATCGATGCTTTCAGGAGACGTGCCCAGGATTTTTATGCCGGCCGCTTTCAACGGGAGGGCGAGATTCAGCGGAGTCTGGCCTCCGAACTGCACAATCATCCCAATATCAGCGCCCGAGGAAGCCTCGTGCTCATAGACGGCCAACACGTCTTCCAGGGTCAAGGGCTCGAAGTACAAGCGGTCGCTGGTGTCGTAATCGGTCGACACCGTTTCCGGATTGCAATTGACCATGATGGTTTCGTAGTCGTCTTCGCGGAGCGCGAACGCAGCATGGCAGCAGCAATAGTCGAACTCGATTCCCTGCCCGATGCGGTTAGGGCCGCTGCCCAAAATAATCACTTTCCGCCGCGACGTCGGCGGCGCTTCATCTTCCTCATCGTAGGTGGAATACAGATAAGGAGTGTCGCTGTCGAATTCTGCGGCGCAGGTATCCACCTTCTTGAAGACCGGGGTGACGCCATAGCGAAGACGAAGGTCCCTTACCGCAACCGCGCCGTCCACACTATCCATTCCCCATACTTCAGCGATCCGGGCGTCGGAGATGCCCATCCGTTTAGCCTTGCGCAACACATCCGCCGGCATCGTCTCCAGCGAATAGTCTGCCAGTTTCTGGATGACCTCAGTGACCTCTTTGATCTGATACAGAAACCACGGATCCATCGACGTCATGCGGGCGATTTCACGCACCGAAAGCCCGCTGCGCAGCCCGTAGCGAATGTAGTTCAATCGTTCCGGTTGTGGGGTCACCAGGCGCTGCGTCAGCCGCTTGGGCTCGATCACTTCAGAACTGATGCGCTTGCCGGTATCGAGCGATCGAAGCGCCTTCATCAGCGCTTCTTTGAAGGTACGGCCCAGCGCCATCACTTCGCCCACAGACTTCATCTGCGGGCCCAGGTTCTCGTCGGCGCCGGGAAACTTCTCAAACTGCCACTTGGGGACCTTTACCACCACGTAGTCGATGCTTGGTTCGAAGCATGCGGGAGTCTTGCGTGTGATGTCGTTGGGAATCTCATCCAGCGTATATCCGATGGCCAGCTTGGCCGCGATCTTGGCGATGGGAAAACCAGTGGCCTTCGAGGCCAACGCCGAAGAGCGCGATACACGCGGATTCATCTCAATCACAGTCATTCGTCCATTGGCTGGATTGACTGCGAATTGCACATTGGAGCCGCCGGTTTCGACACCGATCTCACGCATCACGCGAATGGCTGCGTCCCGCATCGATTGGTATTCGCGGTCGGTTAAGGTCTGCGCCGGGGCAACGGTGATGGAATCGCCGGTATGCACACCCATCGGATCCATGTTCTCGATGGAACAAATGATGATCACGTTGTCGGCGAGATCGCGGACCACCTCGAGTTCGTATTCCTTCCAGCCCAGAACCGACTCTTCGATGAGACACTCGTGGACGGGAGACAGGTCGAGCCCGCGACCGAGGATATCCATCAGTTCTTCGCGGTTATAGGCCAGGCCGCCGCCTGAGCCGCCGAGTGTGAACGATGGCCGGATGATAACCGGGAAGCCGATCTTGGCTGCGAATTCTGAGCCGTCGCGAATGTTGTTGACCAGTGCGGAGCGCGGAACATCCAACCCGATGCGCGCCATGGCGTCTTTGAACAGCAGCCGGTCTTCCGCTTTCTTGATGGCTTCGAGCCGGGCGCCAATCATTTCCACGTCATATTTTTCGAGAATGCCGGCATCGGCGAGATCGACGGCAAGATTCAGCGCTGTCTGCCCGCCCACCGTTGGCAGCAGGGCAAATTTACCAGTGCGGCGGCCGGCTGTATCGGTCATGCGTTCAGATTCCCGGCGAATGATTTCTTCTACGTATTCCGGAGTGAGCGGTTCAATGTAGGTGCGGTCGGCAAGCTCCGGGTCGGTCATGATGGTAGCCGGGTTGGAATTCACCAGCACCACTTCGTAGCCTTCGGCCTTGAGTGCTTTGCAAGCCTGGGTACCGGAGTAGTCAAACTCCGCCGACTGCCCAATGACGATCGGTCCCGAGCCGATCACTAGAATTTTTGTTATATCGTTCCTGCGTGGCATCTTATCTATTCCGTTCCAACGGGCCGGTTTTGTTTGGTAGGTTGACGGACGGACTAAAGCGGCTGCGTAAACACTTCAGACTCCCATGACCTCCACACTTTGAGTCTGCCGCGCCATTTTCATCTTCATCGGGTGGGCTGCACGCCCATCGACCATTAAGAGCCGCCGAACCAACCTCATCGTTTCCATTCTTCCATCATTTTTCGGAAGTCTCGAAAGAGATAATTCGAGTCGTGTGGCCCAGGACTCGCTTCTGGATGGTATTGCACACTGAACAGTGGCAGGGTGCGATGACGCAAACCCTCGAGCGTGTTGTCGTTCAGGTCCACGTGGGTTAGCTCGACCTCGTTCTGATTGATCGAGTTCGGATCGACGGCATAGTTGTGGTTGTGCGCAGTGATCTCCACCTTGCCGGTTTGGGTTTGCTGCACGGGGTGGTTGCCACCGTGGTGCCCAAACTTGAGTTTGTAGGTCTTGCCCCCAAGAGCCAAGCCGATCAACTGGTGACCCAGGCAGATGCCAAACATCGGCCTGCGCCCAACCAGCTTGCGGATGTTTTCCTGTGCGTAGGTCACCGGCTCGGGATCACCTGGCCCATTGGAAAGAAAAATGCCGTCAGGCTTCAAGGCCAGCACATCCTCGGCCGAGGTCTCCGCAGGCACCACCGTGACCCGGCAGGCTTCACGCGTGAGCATGCGCAGGATGTTGTGCTTGATGCCAAAGTCGTACGCCACGACGTGCAAATCAGGAGGCGGTAGCCTCAGACTCTCATCGCCTTGTAACAAAGGATCGCCATCGAAATTCCGCCGGTCGTTGCAGTCCCACTCATACAACGATTTGGTGCTCACGACCTTGGCGAGGTCCGTTCCATCCATCTTGCGGATACCGCGAGCCTTGAGGATGAGCTTGTCCGGATCCGTCTCGAGGGAGGAAATGACCCCACGCAGAACACCATGGGTTCGCAGGTGACGAACCACCGCGCGCGTGTCAATCTCCGAGATCACCGGAACGTTGAATCGCTCCAGATATTCTTCCGTCACCTGCTGCGAACGCCAGTTGGAGCTGATGGGGGAGAACTCGCGCGTCACCAGGCCCTCAATGTAGGGCCGGCTGGCTTCATTGTCGGCAGCGTTGGTCCCGTAGTTGCCGATTTGAGGATTGGTCAGGACAACGATTTGTCCAGCGTAAGAAGGATCGGTAAAGATTTCCTGGTAGCCTGTCAGGGCGGTATTGAAAACCACTTCACCAAAACATTCACGTTTGGCGCCATAGCTCTCACCGCGGAAGATGCGCCCGTCTTCGAGCGCGAGGATTGCCTGCATCGCTTCTCCGTGGAGTGGATTCAGTCAAGTTTAACAGGTAATCAGCGGCGAATCAGTGGATGATTCCCATGTCTACCGCCGGCCAATATACGAAGGAGGCCTTGCCGTAGATCAGGTCGCGCGGCACCGGTCCGAAGTCGCGGCTGTCGCTTGAAATCGAGCGGTGATCGCCCATGACGAAATACTCGCCCGGCGGAATCACAATCGCGTCCTCAGAGCGGCTGTCGTGATATTTTCTGGGCACATATGGCTCGGGCAAGAGCCTGCCGTTGATGTAGGTGCGCCCATCATCGATACGAAGCTCGTCGCCAGGCTCCGCAATCACACGCTTGATGTAGCTCTTCTGCGGATCGCGGGGGTAATGAAACACCACCACATCGCCGCGATGAACGTCTTCAAAGTGATACACAAACTTGTTGATGAACAGCCGGTCCTGATCTCCCAGGCGCGGCAACATGCTGGTGCCCTCAACCCTCACCGGTTGATAAAGAAAGGTGATGATGAAAAACGAGACGGCCAGAGAAAACAGCATGTCGCGTCCCCACAGCCAAAAACTGCGCCCGCCTTGCTCTGGGCCACTCATCAGTTACAACCCGGGCTGCCGAAGGGGCACAAGATCCGCTGCCTGGGCTTAGCCATTGGCTGCTGCTGTCCGGCAGGAGCCATCTGCGCCTGTCCACGAGTTTCCTCGGCACTGGCAAGCTGCGACTCTTGCAGGACAAGAGGCCGTTGCAGAACCATCTCTACCGAGGTTCCTGAAGGAATGACAATATCGTTTCCGCGTGTGAACAAGGTATAAATCGTGCCTGCAGCCGCTCCGGCGAGCCCACCATAGCCGACTCCCTTGCCCACGCTTCCGTTTGCGGCGCCCGCGATCGCGCCGGCCTCGGCGCCAATCGCAGCGCCTTTGAGCACATTGCCTACATCACGGCCCTTGTTCCCTGCTTGCTCCACCGTACCTTCGCTTCCCTTCACTTTCGGACCGTCCGAGCCGGGCAGACTGTTCAGGACGCCTGGTACTTCCACCACCTGGCCGTTGGGAAAAATCATAGTGGTAAAGTGCAGATCGAGTTGTGCCCGGCCCTTGACCCGGCCCGGCCGCTGCACCCGGTCGACGACACCCTGCACGTAGACCCCGACCGGCACCATAACCCGTGAATTGCCCACCACCGGAAAGGAAGAAACCAGGTAAACGCCATCGCCCTGTTGCGCAGTCTTGGTGTTAATCCCGTTCTTCAGTGATAGCAGGATCTTGGTTCCGGCGGGCACCGTGTAGGTCGGTGCGCTGGGGGCTGGCGGTGGAACTGCAGCCGGCGTTTGCGCCACTCCCTCCATGGCCACCAGTCCGGCTACCAGTCCGATCACGACGAGTCGGCCATGAATGGTCATCCCTTGTAATCCTCGATGCTTAAGTATAGACGGGTCCTGAGAGCGATCGGGAGCACCTCCAATGGGATTGGTCCTGTGGTGAGCTAGCATAGGCGATGCCAGTGCCAAATTGAAAATGCCTCCACCACGCACAACCAGTCCGGCGTCCCAACCGGCGCAGCGTCTTCGGTTTGCCGACGCTTACTCCGTTCTGGACCAGGCCATTTCCAAGCAGGCTTTCCCTGGCGCCGCATTTGGAGTGCTGGCGGAAGGTCACGTGGTTGCACTCGATGGGGTTGGCAGTTTCACCTACGACTCGCAGGCAGAACTTGTTACCGCGTCGACGGTGTATGACCTGGCCAGTGTTACCAAGGTGATCGCGACCACTTCCATGGCCATGCTCCTGCACCAGAATGGCATGCTCGCGCTCGATCGGCCCCTGGTGCATTTTCTTCCCCGTTTTGCACTAGGAGAAGCCGCCGGAAGCCCACGTCACCAGGTAACCGTGCGCATGTTACTGGCCCACGCATCCGGGTTACCCGGGTACGCTCGCCTCTTCGAAGGCAATGCGAACCGCGAGGAATTGCTCGCTGCCTGCCTACGGCTTCCTCTCCAAGCACCTCCCGGGAGCCAGGCCGAGTATTCCGACCCGGGCTTCATTCTTTTCGGCCAGGTGCTTGAGGGGATTGCCGGAGAAGGACTGGAAGCATTCTGTGCGCGCGAAGTATTCGCTCCGCTATCCATGACCAGCACTTGCTTTCGACCGCCCAGCGATTGGCGATCGGCTATCCCGCCCAGCGAAGAAGACGTTACCTTTCGCCACCGGGTGATCCAGGGAGAGGTACAGGATGAAAACTGTTTCGTTCTGGGTGGAATTGGCGGTCACGCCGGGCTTTTCTCGAACGCTCTCGATCCCCTGCTCTACGCGGAGTGCATGCTGGGCAAAGGACGACTTTTCAGCCCCGAAACCGTCCAACTATTTACTACCCGCGCGCAGTTGCCGCCGAATAGTTCCCGAGCGTTGGGATGGGATACTCCCTCACAGCCTTCCTCGTCGGGCAAGTTCTTTAGCCGCCATTCCGCCGGGCATCTCGGCTATGCTGGTACGTCCCTGTGGATCGATTTCGAGCATCACATAGCTGTGGTGTTGCTTACCAATCGCACTTGGCCCCACCGCCAGAGGCAGGCCATACGCACCGTCCGGCCTGCCTTCCACGACGCGGTGATGAAAGCATTGAAGGGGGGTCTATCGCCATAACCCAAAAGTGTTTGCGTCGTTGGCACGCTAAGCCCTAATTTCAGAGCAAAGTCTTCCCGGTTAGAGATAAAATCATGTAGTTGCGTTGGAGCTGAGTAAACCAAAATGGCCACAACAAGCAGTTTTCACACCGAGACAGGCACCGGCCAGGATTCGAATGTCGACCAGCCGCAAGACCTGCACGATCTTACGACGGAGAGTTCCAATGAAGCCTCGATGGGCTTCGACACTAAATCCGCCTTAGAAATTGCCCGCATCATCAACCATGAAGATTCGAAGATTGCCGCCGCGGTTAAGAAGTCGCTTCCAGAAATAGCTCTCGTCATCGATATGGTGGCGCGCAGCCTGCGCGATGGGGGACGCCTGATCTACGTTGGCGCCGGCTCCAGCGGCCGCATCGCCGGACTGGACTCCTCGGAGTGCCCGCCGACCTTTTCCACTCCTCCACAAAGCGTTCAGTACATCATGGCAGGAGGCCCGAAGGCCCTCGCCTCTGCGGTCGAAGTGAACGAAGACTCGACGGAACTCGGCCAGCGGGATATTGCCCGCCGCCGCCCCACGCGCAAGGATGTGGTCATCGGTCTTTCTTCCAGTGGCCGCACCCCGTACGTGGTCGCTGCCGTCGAATATGCGCGCGCCCGCGGCGCCAAGACCGCAGCCGTTACCTGTAACCACAACACTCCTCTCTCTGGCGTGGCAGACATTTGTATCGTGGCGGAAGTCGGACCCGAAGTGGTCTCCGGATCGACGCGCATGAAGGCCGCTACGGCGCAGAAGATGGTGCTCAATATGATCACCACTGGCGCCATGACCCGGCTTGGCTACGTCTACGACAACCTGATGGTCAATGTGCACATGCAGAACACCAAACTGGTGGAGCGTGGCATCAGCATTTTGATGCGTGCCTGCAAGATTGATCGCGAGCAGGCGGTGCTCACGATCAAGTCTGCGGGCCGCAGCGTGCCTGTCGCCCTGGTGATGCTGAAGGCAGGCGTGGACAAACCCGAGGCGGTGCGCCGCCTGGCGAAGTCCGATGGCAACGTTCGTTTAGCGATCGAAGATACAACACTTGAGTTGTAGAACATAAGTCAAAGGCAAGGAGCACCCCCGGGCTCTCATGGATAAATTTGTGATTCGTGGCGGAAATCCGCTGCTAGGAAAGATTCGGGTAAGCGGAGCCAAGAATTCCGCCCTACCCTGCATGGCCGCCGCGATCCTCACCGAAGATGAAGTGGTGCTGGAGAATATTCCCCAGGTCCGCGACATCGAGACCGAGCGAAGGCTGCTGACTTCCATGGGCGCCGAGGTCGAACTCGGTTATGGGCGGGCGCAACACCGTTCCACTATCAGTTGCCGCGTACTTTCCGACCCTACCGCCAAATACGAAATCGTCAAGACCATGCGCGCTTCTTCGCTGGTGCTGGGGCCGCTGGTCGCACGCTGTGGACTGGCGCGCGTGGCCCAGCCTGGTGGATGCGCCATTGGTGACCGGCCAATCGATTTGCACCTCAAGGGGCTGGAAGCGATGGGGGCGAGCATCGTGCAAGAGCACGGCTATTTGGAAGCGCGCGCCCAAAGATTGCATGGCGCACATATTGTTTTTGACAAGATCACCGTCACCGGGACAGAAGATCTGCTCATGGCAGCGGTTCTAGCGGAAGGCGACACGCTGATGGAAAACTGCGCCCGGGAGCCGGAGGTGGTTGATTTGGCCGCGCTGCTCACCGCGATGGGCGCGAATATTCAGGGCGCTGGGACGCCGACCATCCAGGTGAAGGGCGTGAACAAGCTGCATGGCGCCAAGCATCGCATCAATCCCGACCGCATTGAAGCTGGAACCTACCTGGTAGCCGGGGCTATCAGTGGGGGTGACCTGGTCGTGGCGGATTGCCAACCAGCGCACCTCTCGGCCCTCATTACCAAGCTCGAAGCGTGCGGAGTCCGCATCATACCGGGTACCGATTCAGTTCGCGTGCGCAGCGAAGGCAATCTTCAGGCCAACGACATCTCGACCGAAGAGTATCCCGGCTTCCCCACCGACATGCAGGCCCAGTATATGGCTTTGGCCACTCAGGCCGAAGGCACCACCACTGTGGTCGAGAATATCTTCGAGAATCGCTTCATGCATGTCGGCGAACTGGTGCGCATGGGGGCGAATATCAAGGTGGACGGGCGTACGGCGACTGTACGCGGGAAGACTCCGCTGAGTTCCGCTGTAGTGATGTGCTCTGACCTGCGTGCCTCCGCATCGCTGGTGCTGGCGGCATTGGTTGCGGATGGTGAGTCGATACTAGACCGGGTCTACCACATCGACCGCGGCTACGAGCGCATCGAAGAAAAGCTGCGCGGCGTTGGCGCGCAGATTCGGCGTATCGGGGACCTCTTCACCCCTCCAGGCGGCAAGCGCGAGGTCGCAGTCGAAGCCGAGGTCTCCTAGCCGGCTCTTTCTGCATCCCAGCGAGAGTATGTCCGACAACGACGCGATTCTTCGTGAACAACTCTTCCAGCTGCTCCACAGCTCCCAGGCGCACGTGGATGTGCTTGCGGCGCTGAAGGATTTCCCTCCGAAATTGTACGGAGCCAAGCCGGACAACGCACCGCACTCCGCCTGGGAGCTTTTGGAGCACATGCGCCTCGCGCTCCATGATCTGTGGGAATTTTCAACCAGTGACAAGTACGTAGAGAAGGAATGGCCGGACGACTATTGGCCGGCTTCTCCCGAGCCTCCTTCCAAAGACGCCTGGAAGACTTCTGTGAGAGCGCTCAAGGAGGATCTGGACGCGTTCGGCAAGCTGGTGAAGGACCCGGAAAGCAATCTGTATGCGCAGATTCCCTGGGGCAAAAAGGACCAAACCTTATTGCGCGAAGTATTGATAGCTGCTGATCACACCAGCTATCACGCCGGTGCGCTGGTCTACCTGCGAAAACAACTCGGCGCCTGGAAGGACTGAACGGAAGAAACCGCTGGTCCCTCCACTACGCTCCTTCGGAGCTCCGGTCGGGATGACAATTTATCGCGGGGTCGAGTACTTCTCGCTGAAGCTCTTGCGGGAACAACAGAATTGTCATCCCGACCGGAGCTCCGAAGGAGCGTAGTGGAGGGACCTGCGGTTCTTCCCGGTACTCACACCAGAGCCGCGTAAAGGAAATGGGGGCGGAAATTATTTCCAGCTGACAGCCAATTGCCAACGCATTTGGCGTTGAGCGGTTTTGCGTAGCACCCGTTCAAACTCTTCCATTTCGCGCAACACTGCCGGCGTCTCAGTTCCGAGCGCGGTAGGCGATGTTTTGAGGTGGTCGAGCAAGGTGCACACCGTCACCAAGCCGTCTTCGGGTGAAAACCACTGCGGTGGAGGCAGCGTCTTAGCCCACTCGGGATCCCCTGCACCTTCCTCTAAAAGAAGAGCCATGGAGTTCTCATCGGCAGAGAAAAACTCCAGTAACGGTTTCACCCCAATGCGTTGCGCCATCTTCTCCAGGGCATCCTCGTTGCGAGCGAGAGCCCTTCCATTTACGAAGATATCGAACCCTGGGTCTTCGCCTTCCACGACAATGTAAAGAGTGGCGCCCATCGCCTGCAGTTTATCGCATCCCCGGCAGATGAAACTCCCTAACCGTGATCAATTGCCGAGGAGGGAAACGTTCTTGTCATCCTCTGCTCGTGCCTGCATCACTAACAGAAGACACACTAAGGTAACCAGAGATCCCGCAATCATA
The DNA here is from genome assembly GCA_963826875.1 of uncultured Acidobacteriaceae bacterium. GTDB lineage: Bacteria > Acidobacteriota > Terriglobia > Terriglobales > Acidobacteriaceae > PALSA-350. The sequence continues at coordinate 239,311 of CAWGYP010000023.1, forward strand.
CTGAACGATAAACTCAGCCGAAGAAAAAGAGCACTCTCGACGATGGCTACCATCGGCTCCATCCATTCGAGCGTGGCCACCTGGTAGGCCTCTCTCTGCTGCAGCAGCCAGAAGTAGGCGGCATACGCCGGAGCGCCTGCCACGGCGCTCAGAAAAATCAGCGCGCCAAGCGCACTTTGGTTCCATTGCGCCGGCTGTCCCCGCTCCAGCACCAAGCTGGCAAGAAAGAGCAGCGCCGCGGCGCTACCCGCCAGCAAAGCTACCACCATCAGGGGATGCACACTGCCCAGCTCGCGACGGGCCATCAGCGAAGATGCTCCGATGAAGGTCACAGCGATCAGGGCTACTGCAGCACCACCGAGCTGAGCCAACGAAGGGGATGCGCTCACCAGAAAAGCCATCGCGCCTACCGCCACAATGGTCGCCTGCAGCGCACGGAGAGGAACGGCCACCGGCGTCATCAGTACCACCAGCAGTGGCATCGCCGCAAAGAGTACCGTCACGGTTGCCGATGAGACGTGTTCTTTCGCCCACAGGAGCAGCAGCAACGGCACCACGATCATGGTTGCAGAAAGCATGAGGACGGAACTCAAAGCGCGGCCGCGAGGCAGCGGGAGCCGTTTGACCAGTATGACCGGAAGGCAAAGCATTGCCGCCAGAAGGAAGCGGGCAGCCGACCCACGCAGCGGTGGAACGTATTCCGTCAGAGTGTCGGAAGCGATCCAGGTAGTTCCCCACACTATGCTCAGCGCAGCAAAGGCCAGCAACGGTGCTTGCCGCACGAAAAAAGGGGTCGCGTTTGTCACGCAACCCCTCTTTGTATGACTGCCCACGAAGTTACTGTGGTCCACGGCCTCCGCCGCCACCGGTGCCTGGTCCGCGACCCCGGCTGCGATGCCGCCGGCGGCGCTGACCTCCAGGACCACCGCCCGGACCTCCCGGTCTGCGAGCTTCTGTCGGTGCCGCGTCGGACGCGCCGTCGGCACGGTTAAAGTTGGGCTCATCTCCACCCTCGACAAAGGGCTCATCATCGTCGAACTCTTCGCCCCCTTCGATGGTGATAGTGCTGGCATTCGAAGCCGGCTGGCGTTCTGCCGGGGATTGCGACTGGGCACGCGGAGGACGCGGGGCGGGAGTCTCACCGCCACCACTTTCTCCACCACCCCTGGAGGGCTCGGGAAGCCCCAGCTTTTCGCGCTGCTCTTTCAACAAAGCCTTGCGGGAAAGCTTGATGCGGTTGCCCTCGATGCCAAGAACCTTGACCAGTACCTGGTCCCCTTCGCGCAATTCGTCTTTGACGTCTTTGACGCGATGCTCGGCAATTTCGCTGATGTGCAGCAAACCGTCGGTACCGGGAAAGATCTCAACGAATGCGCCGAATTCCGCCAGCCTGACCACCTTGCCCAGGTAGGTCTTTCCTACTTCGGGAACCGCGGTGAGGTCGCTGATCATGGCCAGCGCCTTCTTTAGACCGTCTTCATCGCTCGAAGCCACATTGACGCGCCCGGTGTCGTCGACATCGATCTTGACCCCGGTGGCTTCGATGATTCCGCGAATCGTCTTGCCGCCCGGTCCGATCAGGTCGCGAATCTTGTCGGTCGGGATTTGCAGGGTGTGGATCTGCGGCGCAAACTTGGAACGCTCGGTGCTTGGGGAAGCCAGCACTGCATCCATCTGGTCAAGCAACCACAACCGCCCGCGGCGAGCCTGTTCCAGGGCCTCGCGCATGATCTGTCCAGTCACCCCGCTGATCTTGATGTCCATCTGCAGCGCGGTGATCCCTTCGCGGGTGCCCGCTACTTTGAAGTCCATGTCACCGTAGTGGTCTTCTGCCCCGGCGATGTCGGTCAGGATGGCGTAGCTGTCGCCCTCCTTCACCAGGCCCATGGCGACACCGGCAACCGCGGCCTTCAGCGGAATGCCTGCGTGCATGAGGGCCAGGCTGGCGCCGCATACGCTGGCCATGGACGAGGAACCATTGGATTCCAGAATGTCGGAGACCACACGCAGGGTGTAGGGAGATTCGTCTTCTCCAGGGAGAACAGCGGAGATGGCACGCTCGGCCAAAGCGCCATGGCCGATCTCACGCCTGCCTACACCGGTCATGCGGCCTACTTCACCCACCGAGAACGGGGGAAAGTTGTAGTGCAACATGAATCGTTTCCGCTGTTCGCCCTGGAAGGTTTCCAGGCGCTGTGCGTCGTCCGAGGTTCCCAGGGTGACGGTAACCAGCGCCTGGGTTTCGCCACGGGTAAACAGTGCCGATCCATGAACGCGGGGCAGCACGCCGACTTCAATGGAGATATCGCGGATTTGATCGAAGCTGCGGCGATCTGGCCGAATACGATCTTTGGTTACCTGCTCGCGGAAGATCCTCTCGCGCAGAGTCTCGTAGTACTTTGACAGCTTTTTCTTTGCGTCCGCATCGCCTTCGGGAAGCTCCTTGGCCAGTTCGTCCTTGATCTGTTTGACCAGCGCGTAGCTTTCCGTCTTGGGGTGGGTCTTGGTATCGAGTGCGTCCTTCAACCGGTCGCCGGCCTTGGCCTCGAGAGCAGCAAAGTATTCCTGATCGAACTCGATCGGAGCCACGACACGCTTCGTCTTCCCTGCCTTCGAAACCAACTCGTTCACCGCGGCACAGATTTTCTTAGCCTCGTTGTGGCCGAATTCGATGGCATCGACGACGGTATCTTCGGTGACACCGTTGGCTCCGCTCTCGATCATCACCACGCCGTCTGTTGTCGCAACGACGGTTATATTCAGGTTGCTCGCGAGCCGCTCGTCGTAGGAAGGATTGGCGACAAATTGGCCATTTACCTGGCCTACGCGGACTGCGCCGATGGGACCGCCGAAGGGGATATCAGAGAGTGCCAGGGCCGCTCCAGCGGCGTTGATGCCGAGCACGTCAGGATCGTTATCTTTATCTGCGGACAGCACCAGGGCAATGACTTGCGTTTCATTGCGAAAGTTCTTGGGGAACATGGGGCGAATGGGGCGGTCGATCTGGCGGCAGGTAAGAATCTCACGTTCGCTGGGCCGGCCTTCGCGCTTGATAAAGCCACCCGGGATGCGGCCGCCGGCATAGGTATATTCGCGGTAATCGACGGTCAGGGGGAAAAAATCGAGGCCTTCTTTGGGATCGGGCGCGGCCACGGCGGTGGCCAGAACGACGTTGTCGCCTTCGGTTACAACTACCGCACCAGAGGCCTGCTTGGCCAGGCGGCCTGTTTCGAAAGTCAATCGCTTGCCACCGGCAAGTTCGACAGTCACTTGTTGTTTCATAAAATCCTCATTTCATATGTGCACAAAGGGCGGGGCGGGTGCAGAGGGCGGGATTCATTGCGGCGCGAGGGGCAACCTCGAGAGACGGCGTGCTGCTTCCGGCCGATGCAAATTCGTGTGCACCAGCCGTCTCAGCGTACCGCTTGATCCAGTCTCTTCGCCTGCTTGTGGGGTACAAGTTGCTCGCTTGTTTACTTGCGAATGCCGAGCTTACCGATGACGTCCCGGTAGCGGTCAGAATTGTTCGTCTTGAGATAATCCAGCAGACGGCGGCGCTTACTCACCAGCATCAACAGACCGCGCCTCGAGGCATGGTCTTTTTTGTGAAGCTTGAAGTGCTCAGTCAGCTCGCCAATTCGTTCACTGAGAATCGCAATCTGCACTTCCGGGCTCCCCGTGTCACTGTCATGGGTGCGAAAGCGCGTAATAACTTCGGTCTTCTTAGCAGTTGCCAGCACGGCAGCGCGTTACTCCTCTAGGTTAAATCGAGTCCACTCTCTAAGTGTCTGATCAAGAATAACATGGCTTGGATTGGTGCGTCCACGCAGGCGGCGTGCGGAGTGCCGCCGGGGGCCCACTTTGACACTGAACGAAACCTGTAGGGTTAAAAAAAATCAGGGCGTCACAGCGGAGAAAGTTGCAACCGCATGAGCGGCTGCCACCAGGGCTAAAAAGCCCTCAATTTAGATATCGGGGCGTTTCCGCGGGTTTAAAAACCCAATTGAGGGCTTTAGCCTTGTGTGGCTGCGCTCTGACTGTAGCAGCGCTATTCCATCATGACTGGGCCGCCGCCTGGCTGATTTCGGTCAAGCAGAAACGCCAGCGGCACCATCAGCACGGCAGCAAACCCGAGCACGTAGTACACATCGACATAAGCCAGTGCTGCGGTTTGCGCTTGAAGCTGGTTGTATAACTGCCCCTGCGCCAGCGCCAATCCGTTTGCTTTCCCCGCCGTCACGTCCAGGGTGTGGCGCAGGGCGTCGACCCTCTGCTGAAAGACACCGTTTGACGGAGCGGTGTACTTCAATAGCTGGTCCTGGTGCCACTGCGACCGCTCTGTTACCAGGGCATTGGTGAGCGAGATGAGAATGCTGCCACCGATATTGCGGACAAAATTGATCAGTCCCGAAACCTGGTTGTTCTTCTCCGGAGGAATTCCGAAATAAGCAGCCGTGGTGACAGAAATGAAGACGAACGGGATGGCAATGATTTGCACCACACGTATTTTGGAAGCAAGACCAAAGCTGATGAGCAGGCTCAGGTTCCTGGCGGTGTAGAAATATCCGACCGCAAAGATAACAAAACCCATGGCGATCAGGTTTCGCGCCGGGAAACGGCTCACCAGCTGGCCGGCCATCGGCATGGCGATGAGCAGGGCAAGGCCGCCACCGGAAAGCGACAGCCCCGCAATGGTCGCGGTATAGCCGAGGTCTTTCTGCAGGAACTGTGGCTGCAACACGGTCGTTGCATTGAGCAGTCCGCCGGTCAGCAACATGAGGAAAGCGCACAAGGCGAAGTTCTTGAACTTGAACAATCGCAGGTCAATGAGCGGTCTCTCGGCGTGAAACTCCCAAATGATCAGGGCAATGAACGCGATCGCAAAGGTAGTGGCAAAGGTCACAATAAAGTGCGAGCCAAACCAATCCTTTTCTTCGCCTTTGTCCAGCATAATCTGCAATGCGCCCATGGAGATGACCAGCAGACTGACGCCGATATAGTCGATGCGATACAAATTGCTCCGGTCAGATTTTTGATACGGTGGATCTTCTACCAACCGGTTGGTCAGAAACAGGGTCAGGATGCCTACAGGAATATTGATGTAGAAGATCCAATGCCAGGAGTAGTTATCGGTAATCCATCCGCCAAGGGTGGGCCCGATCGAGGGCGCCAGCACCGCAACTAATCCATAAAGTGAAAAAGCCAGTCCACGCTTGGATGGCTCAAAGGAGTCAGCCATGATGGCTTGCGCCATCGGTTGCAAGCCTCCCCCTCCGACACCCTGGAATACGCGGAAGAGCAGCAGCAGCCCCAGAGTAGGCGCTATGCCGCACAAGAAGGAACTCACCGTGAAGATGATGATGCAGAGCATGAAGAAATTTTTCCGGCCAACCACGCTGGCCGCCCAGGCACCCATAGGCAACACGATCGCATTCGATACCAGGTAGGAGGTGAGCACCCACGTGCTTTGGTCGGCGCTGGCGCCCAGGCTGCCTGCGATATAGGGAAGCGCCACGTTGGCAATGGAGGTGTCGAGTACCTCCATGAAGGCCGCAAGCGCCACGGAAGCCGCAATCAACCAGGGATTGGTCTTTGGTTTCCACGTGTACATCGTCTCGGCGGACGCGTCGGGAGTCGTAGTGGCTGCAGCCATGCTTCTCTGTTTTCTCCCTTTGGGTGGGCTGCTATGGCCGAAGTTAGTCTGATAGATGCACAGCTTACGGCTCAGGACGCCATTTCTGGGAGCGGAGGATCAAAGATGCCGGTTGAGAAACTTGAGCGTCCTGGCCATGGCTTGCTTCGATGCTTCTTCGTCATAGCTGGCGCGGGTGTCGTTGTTGAATGCGTGTCCCGCGTTATACAGGTCCACTTCCACCTCCGGATGCGCCGCCTGCACTTTCGCGACATCGGCCTGCGAAATGTGCTGGTCTTGCTTGCCGAAGTGGAGCAGGACGGGAGCTCGCGGGGTCTCCTGGGCAAACCTGCCGATTTGGCCACCATAGTACCCGATAGCTGCGGCCGGAGACAGGCGGGTTGCAGCCAGCCAGGCCAGTGTGCCGCCATAGCAGTAACCCACCACCGCAGCGGGTTTTCCGGTCTCTTTGGCTGCGTACTGCAGGGCTGCCTCCACATCCTTGACCGCGTCCTCGATGTTGATTTTCTGTGCCAGAGCTATTCCCTTCTGCATGCCCTCGCCGCTATCGGTAAGCTCGACGTGTGGTTCCACGCGATCAAACAACGCCGGAGCCACGCTGAAGTAGCCCTCTTGCGCGAATCGATCGGTAACCGACCGGATATGCTGATTGACCCCAAAGATTTCCTGGACCACCACCAGGCCGCCCCATGGTTTGCCGTCTGGTTCGGCGACGTAGGCATCCAACAGATGACTGTCGCTCGCCTGCAACTTCACTACTTTGCCCATGCCATCTCCCTGGTTGCCCGTTTTCGGCAACGCAATATTCGTTCGATGCCGAAAGCGGGCAAACGTTACGGTATGGCCTGCTTGTCCAGAGCCCAATAGCTGGTCCTGGCTACCACCCGGGCGCCCAGGTTGCGCGTGAGCCGCACATCCAGCTGGTGCAGTCCCGGAGTATTGTCGGTGGGACGAAAGCTCAGCAGATAGCGGTTGCGTGCATGTTTGGCAACCTCCTGCACTCGATCTTCGAAACCGCGCTCGGTGGTGAAAGGAGCGTATTCTCCGCCACTCATCAGGGCAATCTCCCGGGCCACGTTCTTGCGCACTGCCTGCACCGCCATCAGCACAGGCGCTAGAAGATCCGGGGCTGGGGCCTCCTCCGCGTTGCGCGTGAGGTCATGCAAGAAGAGAGCCTTGGAGGGCGAGAAGGTAACGCTCAGAACCAGGGTATTGCTGGTGCCTATTTCTTCTACCAGGCGTTTGGCGTCTACATCATGGCTCCCATGATCACGAGTTTCGCTAATGAGGAGCAATACCCGGCGATAGTCCTTCGGCCTGTCCTCTAACAACTTGACCGAGTAGCCTACGGTATCGAGAATGGCCGCTCCCCCGTCGCCCGGTTCTATCTGCTTTAACTCATGACCCAGGCGTTCAGCGTCCCGGGTGAACGGCACCACCAGTTGTGGTTTGGAATCGAAACTTACGAAGGCCGCTTCGCTCGAACCATCGCCCAGAAAAAGATCGATCAACGGCGCCAGGCGATTGATCTTTTCAAATTCCAGCGCAGCCATGCGTCCTTTCTCGACTGCGACAACTACGGAGACCGGTTCGTTGTCCAGATCGTCGTCGAGGTGAAGTTGCTGCTGCACGCCGTTGTCCAGCAATTCGAAGTCGCTCGGTCCCAGGCCGTAAATGATTTCCCCCGATGGCATCTGTACCAGGGTTGGGACCAACACTTCAGAGCTTTGCACGCGAATCGTGGTCTGAGGCGAGGATGCCTGCAAGCCCTGAGCCGGGAATCCCAGGGGAAACATGATGGCCAGCAAAAGACAAAGGGAACGGCCAGACACGGGCTTCAAAAGCTTTGACCGCTCCGGGTGCGGAAATTCTTCGTCCAGCCGAGAAAGCGCATCAGTTGGGCCCTTTCCTTCCACAAGAACATCCAGAAGTAGCCGGCGTCGATGGTGTCAGCCTTTCGGCCGGAATAGGTTTCTATGCGCCATTTGAGGTATTCGCTGCGCCAGGGCGTAAGGCGATGGCCTCTGGTCGCATTCCACAAGAAGCGGATCGACATGCGCGAGCCTCTTCCCAGAAGTATAGCTTTCTACTGGCAACGCTACTTGTTGCGCTCCTGCATGTGCTCGATGATTTTTTCGGCCACATCCTGGGCACTGACGTGGTACGTTCCATCGGCGATCGCCTGTTTGATCTTTGCAATCTTCTGCAGACGTTCTTCGTCGACGGCATCGAGACTGTTTTTGTCAGGAGGCGTCGGATTGTCAGCGTCGTCCATGCCGGACTTCAGCGTAGCATCACCGGCCTACAAAGTGGGACCCTTGGTAACCAAGGGGGCCAGCACCGGAAAAGCGTCTTAGCAATCATTTTTGGGCAAAACGGGCCGGTGGGACGGCGGTGAGCTCATGGATGGCTCTTTCCGGGTGGCGAAATCGGCTAGCCTGGCACGAAGGTGCAGGACGGCCGAGGCATGGATCTGGGAGATGCGGGACTCAACCACACCCAGGATGAGCCCAATCTCTTTCATGGTGGTCTCTTCGTAGTAGTAAAGGGTCATCACCAGGCGCTCACGCTCGGGAAGATCACTGATGGCTTCGGTGAGACGCTCTCGCATTTCAGCATGCAGGAAGCGAAAAAGGGGATCGTCCTCGGGCCGGTTGGGCAAGTAGACTAACTCTTCTTCTCCTGAATCTTCGGAGCGCTCGGAGTGCAGGGTGCCGATTTCCAGTCCTTTCAATTCCCCCAGCAATTGTTGGTAAGCAGCCAGATCGATGTGCAGTTGGGCGGCGATTTCCAGGTCATTGGGAGCACGGCCGAACTGGGCGGTAAGGGTTTGGATGGCCTGCTCGATGGCTCGCCCTTTGCGGCGTAGTTCCCTAGGGCTCCAATCGAGGGTGCGTAAATTGTCAAGAATCGCGCCGCGTATGCGGAATTGCGCGTAGCTACGAAACTGCACCTGTTTGGAAGGGTCGAACTTGCTGAAGGCGTCCAGCAGCCCAACCACACCGGCGCTATACAAGTCTTCGATGGGCACATGTTGCGGCAGCCGCTCGTGGATGCGCCGGGCGATAAATCGCACGATGGGCAGATGTTCGATCATGACCTTTTCTTGTTCGGCGGTGAGCAGATCGCCGGGCCGCGGGCCGGCTGGGTTTGCGGGCGCGGGCGCGGGCGTTGAGGCCGCACTGGTATTAGGGGCGGCGTGATTTACGGCTTCGATGGAGGGTGCTGCTGCACCGTTCCGCCGAGAACGCCTCTGACCTTTTCCTGCTTCGTGCACATTCACCGCCCGACCAGTATGAGAGAGCTTGAGCCCGAAATTGCTGGCGCTGGAAAGAGCCACAGAAATAGCCGACCTTGCGGAGTAGGACACAGACTGTTCGGGCCGGTTGTCGATGCTGATGGACGAAGGCTTTCCGCCCTGTTCATCGGCATTGGCGACTGGAACTCTACCCCTGCCGTTACTCTTGGGAGACTGCGTCACGATTTGATCCACGCCCATGTTGTGCTCGCTTTCCGCGTTGCACCTCTACCCTGCGCTCCGATGAACCCTGAAACAAGGCCTGTACGAACATTCCGCGAATGCGCCGTCTCATAACGGGAGAACCGCGTGCACTGTGTTCCAGAACGAAATATGTGTGTTTCAATGCCAGTCATGGAGCCAGGTTAAAAAGATTTTGCTCGGGTTCGCTTTTTGTTCGCTATAATTGCTGCCATGTCAGTGACCCGCAGACAAAGGGAAGTGCTGGACTTTATCAGCAATTTTGTACAGCGCAATGGATACTCTCCATCGTTTGAGGAGATTGCTCGCGGGTTGAGCCTTAAGTCTCTGGCCACGGTGCACAAGCACATCACCAACTTGCAGAAGAAGGGACTGCTGCAGCGCGACCACAACCGCAGCCGCTCGATTGATGTGCTACCGCCACGGAGTAAGGGAAAGCGGTCGGACCGGCTTCCCTTGCTGGGCCGGATTGCCGCCGGTCAACCGGTTGAGGCGTCGGAGACCAGCGAAACCATCGCCCTGGGCGACATTATCGGAAATCGCGAAGTATTTGCTCTGCAGGTACGCGGCGATTCCATGCGCGATGAGCACATTGTCGATGGAGATTATGTGTTGGTGGAACACACCAACACCGCACGCCAGGGCGAGATTATCGTGGCCCTCGTGCGCGGCAGCGAGACCACCCTCAAGCGCTATTACATAGAAGGAACTACGGTGCGCCTGCAGCCTTCCAACGCAGAGATGGAACCGATTTATGTCCCCCTGTCGCAGATTGCCATTCAGGGTCGCGTGCTCGGAGTCTTGCGCCGCTACGCTTAGGGAAATAACCGCAGGTTATATTCCCGGCACAAACGAAGAAGCCCGGCTTTCGCCGGGCTTCCCTATTCCCTGAATGCAACCGCCGCTAATTGACCTTAACGGCCGGATCCGCTGCCGTAACGGCTGGCGGCACGCTCGGCGTGGCGGGTAATTTTCCGTTGGCGCTAGTTGCCGGCGCAGCGCTCGCCGTAGATGCGATGAGCTTGTTGATGCTCTTGTCGATCGTATCTTTGGGGACAAAGCCGACGATTTGTTCGGCTACCTTACCGCCCTTGAACAGAAGCAGAGCCGGAATTCCACGGATGCCATAACGCATCGGGGTTGCTGAATTCCGATCCACGTCCATCTTCATCACCTTGAGCTTTCCGGTGTACTGCGCGGCCACTTCATCGACGACGGGCGCCAACGCACGGCACGGCCCGCACCAGGCTGCCCAAAAATCGACCAGAACAGGCTGCTCGGATTGCAGCACCTCCTGCTCGAATGTCGCATCATTAACTTCAAAGACTCCTGGTCCAGCCATGTTCCTCCTTCACTTCCTTCGCTGAGCATAGCATTCAAAGCCGCCCTCAGCCCTCAGTAATGGATGCGAAAACAGCCAAAAGGGTGCATACCACTGCAAAAGCAAAGCGCCCGGGCCTCACAGGCCACAGGCGCTAGAGCAGCCCTCCCCCAGAACTGCCCACGACGCGAAATTTAGGGCCTGGAACCGTTCTTGTAAACAAAACTTAGGTAACTATTTCGTAATCAGTGCTGCTTGTATCCCGGTTCCCTCGTGGTTGAGACCGGCGGGCAGGATTTCTACTGGGCAGACGGGGCCGGCAAGCTGAAGGATTGCCTCCTGCAGCCTCTCCGGGTGGCCGTCTTGAGTAAGCAGCATTACGGCCGGGCCGGCGCCGCTGAGGGTGATCGAGATGACTCCGTGGCTTCCAGCCAGGGGCAGCAGGGCGGGCAGCAAGGGGCATATCTCCTCACGGTAGGGCTGGTGCAGGCGGTCGCGGGTGGCTAACTGCATCAGATCTGCTCTTCCCAGGGCGAAGGCAGCCGTCAATAGGGCGACACATTGCAGATTCATCACCACATCCTGGCGTTCATAGTTGGGGGGCAGCAAACCGCGCGCTTTGGCGGTAGCGACCGGGCTTTCCGGAAGGACCAGCACCGCTCGCCAGTCTCGCGGCGGAGGGATGGAGACGACCGCCAACTGCTGCGCATTCGCGGCGATGGTAAGGCCGCCGTACCAGCAGGCGGCGACATTGTCGGGGTGCCCTTCCAGCCGCGCGGCGCGCTCGACGATGCTGGCAGCATCCCAATCGAGCTCTCCGAATGCGGAAGCAAGCGCCACGCCAGCCAACCGTACCGCAGCTGAGGAACCGCAACCCATACCCACCGGGATGCCGTTGTGCACGCGAAGCGCGAGCGGCACCACCGGCCTCTGCTCCTCAGCCAGTACCGACTTATAGGTCTCAAGCAGCAGGTTCTTGCTCAGGCCGCCGCAGATATCCTGGTTGCGCCCGAAAGCATCGATCCCGAACTCGGGGGATGGCACGGCCTCGATCTCGAGATATAGATCGAGCGCCAATGCCATAGCGTCGAAGCCTGGCCCCAGGTTTGCCGAAGTAGCAGGAAGCCGCAGTCGCATCATGTTCATGCCTGAATAGCCGCCTCGAGGACGCGGAGCACAGCGTCAGTAGAGGCTTCGAGCGAGAGGGTGGCACGGCGCTTTTCTGTAATTTCGCGCTGATGGCCGGCACTCTCTTCCCTACTCAACAATGTGCCCTGGTGAAAATCGATGACGTACTCGGAATCCTTGAGCGTATGCCCGGTAAGCAGCAGCACCACCGACTCGTCGCGGCGGACCTTGCCCTGGCGCACCAGTTTTTTCAGGCCAGCCAGCGTGACGGCTGAGGCAGGCTCGCAACCGATGCCCTCCTGACCAATGTCCGCTTTCGCCAAGGCAATCTCCGCTTCGCTGACCTGTTCGCAATAACCGCCAGTCTCTTGAATGACGCGCGCGGCCTTGCGCCAGGACGCAGGGTTTCCAATTCGGATGGCAGTGGCCCGGGTGTCGGCCTGCACAGGCTGGATATCGCGCCCGTCTTGATGGAGCAGGTACAGATACAGCGGATTAGCGCCTTCGGCTTGCACCACACTGATTTTCGGAACCTTGCTGGTTAAGCCCAGGTGCATCATCTCGAGAAAGCCTTTGCCCAGAGCGGAACTATTGGCGAGATTGCCGCCAGGCACGATCAGGTGATCCGGCACTTGCCAGTCAAACTCCTCGGCTATCTCGAATGCGGCGGTTTTTTGGCCTTCCAGCCGATAGGGATTGACGGAGTTGAGCAAGTAGACTGGCGCACGCCGTACCACTTCCGTAAGCACCCGTACGCAACCATCAAAGTCAGTGTTGAGCTGGCAGGCGACCGCGCCGTAATCGAGTGCCTGGGACAGCTTGGACCAGGAAATTTTGCCCTCGGGCAGCAAGACCAGGCTGTTCATGCGGGCGCGGGATGCATAAGCCGCCATAGAGGCGGATGTATTGCCGGTCGAGGCACAGGCCACCCATTCGAAGCCCAGCTCGTGGGCCTGCGAAAGCGCAGCTGTCATACCCGTGTCTTTGAACGAGCCAGTGGGGTTCATCCCTTGATGTTTGGCGTACAGCTGGTCCAGGCCCAGTTCATCTGCACTTTTGAGGAGGCGGTAGAGCGGTGTGTTGCCCTCGCGTAAGGTGACTGCCTTTTCAGGATGGGCCACGATCGGCAGCAACTCGCGAAAGCGCCACACGCCGCTGCGATCAATGGCGAGTCTAGACTGGAGCCTCTCCTGCCATAGCCATCGCAGGGCGCCCGGATTGGGCATGCGGCGAGGGCCCGGCATCGGCGCGCTGGCCGCGCTCCCGCTCCAGGACGGGTATTCCACCTCGAGAAGCTCGCCGCAGTCTACGCAACGGAAGTTTTTTTCTACTGCATCGGGGAGGGTAACGGCGCCGCAACCGATGCAGCGCAGTTGATGAGAAGCTTCGTGCATGGTCTAAGCCTAGCTTAGAACTTGTTCCTGACTCAGCCGAGGGACCGTGGCTTTTCAGGTCCGGCCAGACGCGCGAGCCCAGAAGAGACCAAAATCGTCTTCGCTTGATATGAATTCGTATGGGCCACGCCTTCGTACCGTATCATTTCGTTATGTTGCTTTCGCCGCGCGAGGCCGCTTTACGCTTGGGAATTACCTATCCCACGATCAAGCAGTGGATTTACCGCGGAAAGTTGAAGGCAGTCAAGACGCCGGGCGGCCACTATCGCATTCCCGAGTCGGAACTAGATAGCCTGCTGCACCAGGCGAAACGTCCGGAAACTCCCAGGCGAGAGATGCTGCGCTCGCTCAGCGGACGCAACCAGCTCACCGGGCGCATTGTTGAGCTGAAGATTGAAGGACTGCTGGCACAGGTCAAGCTTTCCATCGGGGGGCAGATCATCACGGCCCTCATCACCTCGGAGGCGGCGCGGGAAATGCGGCTCCAGGTGGGGGAAACTGCCGCTGCCCTCATTAAATCGACCGAAGTGATGGTGCTGCGTGTTTAGACGAACTTTGCTTCTGATTCTGTTGACCCTTGCTGCCCTGCCCGGCAACCCGCAGGAGAGCGCCTCACTTAAGATTGCCGCGGCCGCGGACCTTCAGCCGGTTTTGCCCAGACTCATCGAACAGTTCGAAAAGCAGACGAATAAGAAAGTCGAGGCTGCGTACGCCTCTTCGGCCACACTGGCCACACAGATCATCAACGGGGGTCCTTTCGGATTATTTCTAGCGGCTGATCTGTCTTTTCCCCAGAAAGTGATTGCCGCCGGCCTGGGGGATAGCGCCGAGCCTGTTCCTTATGCCCGCGGAACGCTGGTGTTGTGGGCACGAAACAACTCTCCGCTTCAGCCGCTCAGCATTGACTCGCTACGTAGTCCGTCTCTCAAAACAGTCGCCGTTGCCAATCCGGATCATGCACCCTATGGCCGCGCAGCCAAGGCTGCGATCGAAAAGCTGGGCTTAACGGCTAGCTTGCAAAGCAAGCTGGTGGTAGCGGAAAACATCGCGCAAACCGCCCAGTATGCCGATTCAGGCAATGCAGAGGTGGGTTTTCTTTCGCTTACCTCGGCCTTGACTCCGCGCCTCATGTCAGACGGGAAATATGTGGCTTTACCTGAAGACTCCTACCCACCGCTGTTACAGGGGTCGGTAGTGATCAAGAACGGACCAGCCGCTGAGGAAGCTCACCAATTCCTTGATTTCCTGCTTTCCGCGCCGATCCGGAAACAATTAGCCGAGCGTGGATTGAAAGCGCCTTAGTACTTGTTCGCGCTCATATGGACCAGCAAGCTATCTTCCTCACCTTTCGTCTGGCCGCGCTCACCACGCTGATCCTGTTGGCGGTGTCCATTCCCTTAGGTTACTGGCTCGCCTTTGGCCAGGCTCGCTGGAAACCCCTGGTAGAAGCTGCGGTGGCGCTCCCGCTGGTGCTTCCGCCGACGGTTCTAGGGTTTTATCTGCTGGTGCTGATGGGCCCGCAAACAGCGGTAGGAAGAGCGCTGTCTACGATCTTCGGGCACCCGCTGGCTTTCTCCTTCGCTGGGCTCCTGGTTGGCTCGGTTATCTTCAGCCTGCCGTTTGCAGTCCAACCGATGACGTCGGGCTTCCGCTCCGTCGATCGGGAGATTCTTGAGGCGGCGCAACTGCTGTCGGATGATCGAATCAGGGTCCTGAGGAAGGTGTTACTGCCCTTAGCGCGGCCTTTCCTGCTGACCGCGGCGGTCCTGTCCTTCACCCATACGGTAGGTGAGTTTGGGGTGGTGCTGATGATCGGTGGTGGCATCCCGGGCGTCACCAAAACGTTATCGATTTCGATCTACGACCAGGTCCAGGACTTTGCTTACAGGCAGGCAAACAGCACGGCTCTGCTGTTGCTGAGCGTCTCCTTCCTGGCGCTGTTGATCATTTACGGACGCCGGGGCCGAGCCGGTGTCTGAATATCTTCGGATCGATGTTGAGCGCACGCTGGGTGAGCTGACGTTGCGCGTAGACTGCGCGCTGTCGGCTCCATGGACGGTGCTCTTCGG
Source organism: uncultured Acidobacteriaceae bacterium (assembly GCA_963826875.1). Classification (GTDB taxonomy): domain Bacteria; phylum Acidobacteriota; class Terriglobia; order Terriglobales; family Acidobacteriaceae; genus PALSA-350. The sequence goes on from CAWGYP010000023.1 coordinate 254,375, forward strand.
CCCCTCCGGCGCAGGCAAGACTTCCCTGCTGCGCGTTCTGGGTGGTTTGACGCGACCGCATCAGGGGCGGGTCGTCTTGCACGGACGAACGCTGGCCGATAGCAGCAAGGGAATATGGGTAAGTCCCGCGCAACGGGAGATTGGGTTTGTTACCCAGCGGCCCACACTTTTTCCTAACCTGAATGTAAGCGCCAATGTTGCTTTTGGGCTGCGCGGGCTCAGCAGACAGTCGAGCGAAGAGCGGGTGGTGCAGATGCTCGAACTCTTTCAGGCAAGCCAGTTGGCCAAGCGAATGCCGGCCGATCTTTCGGGTGGAGAGCGGCAGCGGGTGGCACTGGCCCGTGCCCTTGCTCCCCAGCCCCGGCTGCTCCTCCTGGACGAGCCATTCACCGCCCTGGACGCAGGCCTGAAGGCTTTAATCCTGGAGCAACTGACTCACTGGCTCGCGGAATACAAAGTCCCCGCGCTCTACGTGTCGCACGATGTAGCAGAAGCCTTCCAGACTGCATCGGACGTAATGGTGATTGAAAGGGGGCAGATCCAGGCCCAGGGTACGCCTGAAACGGTGCTGTCCCGCCAACGCGAGCAACTGCTGCGGCAACTAGACTCGAGCCGGACAGCAGTTAAGTAGTACGCCAAGCCTGTTATACTAAAATATAATCAGGAGTCGCCCATGCTCACCAGCAACCTACGTAAAGTCGGCGGATCTGTCATGCTGGCGGTTCCACGGCCCATTCTTGACTTGCTTCGGTTGGAAGCCGGTGCGACTGTGGGACTCTCAGTTGAGGATGGCCGTTTGATTGTTCAGCCAGCATCGAAGCCGCGGTACACCCTCGATGAGTTGCTGGCGCAGTGCAAGCCTGATGCTGCGATGTCTCAAAAGGACAGAGACTGGCTGGACGCACCTCCAGTCGGACAGGAATTGTGAAACGGGGCGACATCTACCTCGTCTCGCGCGATCCAAGCCTGGGCCACGAGCAGCAGGGGACACGTCCGGTGCTCCTGGTTTCTCCCGACAGCTTTAACACCTTCACCCGTGTACCTATCGTTGTGCCAATTACCTCAGGCGGAGCCTTCGCGCGCAATGCCGGTTTCACGGTTTCCTTGGCCGGAGCGGGCACGCGGACGAACGGGCTGATACGCTGCGATCAACCGCGGCCGCTGGACCTACCTGCGCGCCACGCGCGGAGACTGGAAGCGGTACCAGAGCACATCCTCGACGACGTGCTTGCAAAGCTGATTACTCTCTTCACCTAAGCGCACCACACGCTTAGACGCCAAGGTCCTCAAACAACTTCTTAGCCGAGCGGGATTGCTTGCCTTGCTTTTTGTCAGCGGATTGCATGGCCTTGAGCGTTGTGGGGTTGGGGACGTGGGCCGCGATCAGTAACGCCGAAATGGAAATGCTACCCCAGCCAGACGGGTTCCGGTTCCAGGCGAACAGCAAAGCGGGATGCCACGGCTGCGGTCACCTGATCGCGCAGAGCGACGATTTCGGCAGCACTGGCGCCTCCCCGGTTGATGAGCGCAAGCGTGTGTCGGCTGGAGATCCCCGCGTTGCCGAGCGCATACCCTTTCTGAAAGCCCGCCCGCTCGATCAGCCAGGCGGCAGAAAGCTTCACTTCCCCGTCCTGGGCCGGATAAGCGGGGATGCTACGCTTTTCGACGCCCAGTTCTTGGGACAGCGAGTCGAGCATGCTTGCCGGGACAATCGGATTCTTGAAGAAGCTACCAGCACTCCGGCAGTCCGAGTTGCCGGCCACCAGCAGCATGCCCTTCTGCGCACGGATGCCGCGCACCGCCTCCCGAACCTCCGCCAGGGTCGGCGACGCCTGGTTTTGGGCAGCGAAGTAGCGGGCCAGGTCAACATAGACGAAATTGGCGGGAGCATTTTCCCGCAGCGCATAATCCACTCGGCTGACGATGTAGCGCTCTTTCTGCGTCGTGTTGAAGATGCTGCGGCGATAGGAAAACCCGCAAGCCGCCGAGGAAAGATCCACAAAAGCGCCGCCAGTTCGGTCGAACACGCGTACCGTTACGATGGTTTGCGAAACCTCCTGCCCATAAGCGCCCACATTCTGCACCGGCGTGCCGCCCACGGTGCCCGGAATGCCGGAGAGGCACTCGAGGCCCGCATAGCCGGCGCCCACAGCGTAAGCCACCAGACCATCCCAATCTTCCCCCGCCGCGGAGGAGACGATCACGCGGCCGTTCTCCTGGGTGGAAGTAATGCCTTCAAGAGCAATGCGGAGCACGAGACCAGGGAAGCCCGCGTCGGAAACCAACAAATTGCTGCCGCCGCCCAGAACGAAGAGCGGCAGATGGCGCTTGGCTGCAAACGCGACGCCAGCGGCGATATCATCCTCGCTCGCGGCCTCAGCGAACCAGCGCGCGGGCCCGCCAATTTGAAAGGTGGTGTACGGGGCGAGGGGGACGTGCTCAAGGAACTGCATTTTCCACCAAGGTATACCAACGCATAGGCACTGGCTAAACCAGGGTCGAATCTTTACAATCAGTAGGAGTAGTTAAGGAGCAGGCATGTACCCCGAGATGATGATTCTACCGATGCGCGAAGAGCTTACCCGCGCAGGCATCAAAGAAGCGCGCACCGCGGAGGCCGTCGACGCGGCGCTCAAGAATCCAGGGACCACTATGCTGGTGGTCAACTCGATCTGCGGCTGCGCCGCGGGAAAGATGCGCCCGGGAGTCAGGCTGGCATTGCAGAACAAGAACCTGCCCGACCAGGCAATCACGGTATTCGCAGGACAGGATCGCGAAGCAACAGAGCGCGCCCGCTCCTACTTTGAAGGTCATCCTCCGACCTCTCCTGCGATTGCCATCCTGCGCGACGGCAAGCTGATCTACCTGATGCAGCGTTCCGCCATCGAAACCGCCACGGCGCCGATGATTGCCCAGGAACTTACCCGCGCGATGAACGAGTTTTGCTCCAAGACCACCGCATAGTTCAACCGGTACTAGAGGTTTCGCGGACAAGGGCCATGCTGTGCCAGTAGTTGTTCGACGTTGGCAGCGGCCCCCGCGGCTTTTGATCGCCAGGATTCCTGTACGGTAGCAAGCGGCTGGGGGTGCGCCTTATCCGTTTGAGCTTTATCCGTTTGCTCCTGGTAGACAAAGGTGATGACCCGATCATTGGGCTCATCGCGCCAGACGTTTCCTTCTCCGTCCCGCCGGCTTGATCCGGAAACCCAGCCGGTGGGTGTGAGATGCCATTCGGTCCACTGCCTGCTAATGGCCATGCTCGACTCCAAAAATGCATTGCCTAACGACAATTTAGGTTAACAGGATGGAAAGGTCTCACCCTCTATGAGTACGAGCGAAGAAAGTGTGTCTCCTCGCCGCAAGCGATCACTGTTCAAGGGGTTTCTCGCCGGAGCGATTGGAGGCTTGGTGGGCTCAGGCGCGAAGGCCGTCGCAGAAGCGGTGTATCCGCCGCGGACCCTGGGCCAAATCCCGCCTCCCGCTGTGCTGGTAAATCGCATGTCCGACCGTCCTTTGACCGAAAAAGAGGAGGAAGTTTCGGTGCGGGCGATTCATTGGGGATTTGGGGCTTTGGTGGGTGGAGTTTATGGGGCGCTGGCTGAATATCAGCCGGCGATTACCAGCAAGCTCGGCGCGAGTTTCGGTTTGACGCTGTGCGGCATTACTCATGCCTCCGCGTTACCTATGATGGGTTTGACAGAAACTCCGGAAAACCAACCGACCCGCGAGCATGCCACGGAGTTGGTGACGCATGCGATCTATGGCGTGACGACCGAGGTAGTTCGCCGGGCGGCGCGAAGGATACTTTAGCGCGCAGAAAGATCCACAACTTCCATTGAGCAACCGCCCTCGATGGAAGCGCCACCCTTTCGTTTGTCATCTGGAACGAAGTGAAGCGCGGCGGTTGGCCCAGGTCTCAAAAGCGAGACCTGGGCCACCCACCTACGAAGTAGCGGAGGGATCTGCGGTATCCGTTACGCGATGCGGTCGATTTGTTCCCCAGGAAGTGCTTGCTCTGCCTTACGGGTGGTGATCAGGATAGCCGGGTGACCCAGGCCGGCATACACAATGGCGGCAACCACCGCGCCCACAAACGGCGCAACAATAAACATCCATAACTGTTGCAATGCCCATCCCCCGACAAACAGCGCCGGACCGATGCTGCGCGCCGGGTTGACCGAAGTGTTGGTGATGGGAATCCCTACCAGGTGAATCAGCGTCAGCACCAGGCCAATGGCGAGGCCGGCAAAGCCGACCGGAGCACTGACGTCGGTCGAGCCGAGCACCGTAAGAACGAGAAACATGGTCAGCACTGTCTCGGCGACAAATCCTGCAGCCAACCCGTAGTGATCGGGAGAGTGCAAGCCGTAGCCATCTGCACCAAGCCCACTGACGGAGGCGCTGTAGCCGCCCGGCAGACCGTTAGCGATGATCAGGATGACTCCGGAAGCAATGATGGCCCCGATCACTTGCGCCACCATGTAGGCGGCGGCATCGCGGGCATTGATCTTGCGAGCGAGAAAGACCCCAAGGGTAACGGCTGGATTGACATGGCAGCCGGAAATCGGCCCGATGGTGTAAACCATGGCGAGAAGTGAAAGTCCGAAGGCCGCAGAGATGCCGGCAAAGCCAATGTGGCTTCCCGCTAGCACCGCACTGCCGACGCCCCCGAAAACCAGGACAAACGTACCGACCAGTTCCGCAAAATACTTGTTCAATGGACGCCTCCTCTTAAAGCGGTTTCACAAAAACTGTGAAAAACCACAAGCTTAGGGCCCAATCCTTGTGAAACCGCTTTAGGTGGGAGAAGTATACGGCCATTCCCAAAACTGGAATGAAAATATTCGATTACCTGGTGCGTCCCGTCGTTTCCGCAGGACTCATGGCCTGCACTTTGCTGTGTTTGATGCTGTAACTGAAGTAAATTCCCAGCCCGATGATCAGCCACACAATCAGCACCTCCCAGGTCAGCAGAGGGAGCTTAACCATCAAATAGAACGCGCTGCACATGCCCAGAATCGGCACCAGCGGAACCAGCGGCGTGCGGAAGGGCCGCTCCAGGTTGGGGTGGCGCCGGCGCAGGATCCAGACCCCGGCGCAGACGATGGTGAAGGCCAACAGGGTTCCCATGTTCACCAGCGCTGCCAGTTTATCTATGGGAAGCAGAGCAGGAAGGAAGGCAACAATAGTGCCTACGACTATGTTTGAAATCCACGGAGTGCGGAACTTAGGATGGACGGCCGAGGCCCACTTCCACAACAGACCGTCCTTCGACATGGAATAGAACACCCTGGACTGCCCCAGCAACATGACCAGCATGACCGTGCCCAGGCCGAAGACGGCGCCGATTTTGACCAGCAGGCTCCCCCAGGTGATGCCGGTAACATCGATGCCCATGGCCACCGGGTCGCTCACATCGAGGCTGCGATAGTTCACCAGCCCGGTCAGGACGGTTGAGACCAGGATGTACAAAAGGGTGCAAACCACCAGCGATCCAAGGATCCCGATGGGCATGTCGCGCTGCGGGTTGCGCGCCTCCTGCGCGGCGGTCGAAACCGCGTCAAAGCCGATGTAGGCGAAGAACACCGAAGCCGCACCAGCAGTGATCCCTCCAAAGCCGAACTTCCCCGGACCCTCTGCGGGAGGAATGAAGGGATGCCAGTTCACCCTGCCGAGTTCAGGATGGTGAAATAAGTAGCCTGCGCCCAGAACGAGGAAGATGCCCACGATGGTCAGCTTCACGATCACGATTGCGGAGTTGAGGTTGGCGGACTCCTTGATGCCGATCACCAGCACCACGGTGACGATCAGGATGGCAAAGAAGGCAACAAAGTTGAATAGCCCGGCAACGTGGGGTAAGGTGGCAAGGTTGACGGTGGCAGGGAGAGACGTCGCCGGTTGCCATTTTTCGCCATAGAAATACAGCATATTGCCGTAAGTGGTCGTGAACTGCGGCGGCAGGTAAATGTGCAATTGCTGTAACAGGCTGACGAAGTACCCGGACCAGCCGGAGGCTACCGTGGCCGCGCCAAAGGCATATTCGAGCACCAGGTCCCAACCGATAATCCAGGCCACCAGCTCGCCCAGGGTGGCATACCCATAGGTGTAAGCGGAGCCGGCAATGGGGATGATCGAGGCAAATTCCGAGTAGCAGAGCCCGGCGAAAGCGCAAGTGATGCCGGCGAAGATAAAGCTGAGCGCCACGGCAGGGCCGGCATGAAGAGCAGCCGCCTGGCCGGTCAGCACGAAAATCCCCGCGCCGATGATGGCCCCGATGCCCAGGGTAATAAGGTTGATCGGGCCGAGTGAGCGCCGTAGTGTGTGTTCCCCCACCTCGTAGGCTTCTTTCGTGAGTGTCGCGAGGGGTTTGGTTGCCAGGAATCTAGGCATCGGGTCCGGATCATCCTCCAGTAAAGGATTTGTGGTATGTCTGGCGGTTGTATGTTCTATACCGGTTTCCGATGAGGGTGTAAAGGAATCGTTGGGAGGCCAAACCACGTGAATCCCCCTGCAGTGATCGAGACCTCACTCACTAGCTACGACCTGATCAACCAGCCAATGCTGAACAAGGGCACCGCCTTCAGCGATGAGGAGCGCGATGTCTTCGGACTGCATGGTCTGCTGCCGCCTCACCTGGGGGCTTTAGAAGATCAAATCAAACGCCGTTTGCGGGCGCTCGACAGCCTGCCGGCTGGATTCGAACAATACGCTTTCCTGCGCGAGCTGCAGGACAGCAACGAGACACTCTTCTACGCCTTGCTGGCGGCCAATATCGAGCGCATGCTGCCCCTGGTCTACACCCCGACGGTGGGGGAAGGGTGCCAGCGCTTCAGTGAGAAATGGCGTAAACCGCGGGGCCTGTTTTTGAGCTATCCCCATAAAGACCGGATTGCGCGCATCCTTGCACACCCCAGATTCGACCAGGTTCGCTGCATCGTGGTGAGCGATGGAGAACGCATTCTTGGCCTGGGAGATCAGGGCGCCGGCGGCATGGGCATTCCCATCGGCAAGCTCTCTCTCTATACCGCACTGGCTGGAATCCACCCCGATTCGACCCTGCCCCTTCTGCTGGATGTCGGCACCGACAACCAGGATCGGCGAAGCGATCCTATCTACATCGGATGGTGCCACGATCGGGTGCGTGGCCAGGAGTACGACGACTTTATCGAGAGCTTCGTGACCGCGGTCATGGAACGGTGGCCGCATGTGCTGCTGCAGTGGGAGGATTTTGCCGGCGCAAATGCCGCCCGCCTACTGGAGCGGTATCGCGACCGTCTATGCACGTTCAATGATGACATCCAGGGAACCGCCGCCGTGGCGACTGCCACCCTGCTGGCCGCGATCAACGTGACCGGCAAGCCTCTCATCGAACAGCGCATCGCCATGCTCGGTTTCGGTTCCGCCGGCGTCGGCATTGCCTCACTGATGGTGAAGGCGATGGAAGAAGCTGGTCTCAGCGAGCAGGAGGCCCACGACCGCGTCTACGCCGTAGATAAGGATGGCCTGCTGGTCGAAGGCTACCCCGGCCTCCGTCCCACACAGCTACCCTTCGTGAAAACAAGAGAGAAGGTTTCGCATTGGAAGCTGACTGTGCCGGGGAAGATTGGCTTGTTGGATGTGGTTCAAAATGCCAAGCCGACCGTCGTGATTGGTGTATCCGGCCATTCTGGAGTGTTTACCCGGGAGATGGTACAAGCCATGACCAGGTATGCTGAGCGGCCGATCATCTTTCCGCTTTCCAACCCAACCTCGCGCAGCGAGGCCACTCCTCAGGACTTGCTCGATTGGTCCAATGGGACTGCCCTCGTGGGTACCGGGAGCCCGTTTCCACCGGTCTCGGTCCACGGCCAATCGATTCCCATCGATCAAACCAACAATTCTTATGTGTTTCCCGGGGTCGCGCTGGGGGTTATTTCATCCAGGGCTAGCCGGGTTACGGACGCGATGTTTATGGTTGCGGCCAAAACACTGGCGGGGCTTTCTCCCACGGTGAAGGATAAGAAGGGCCGTCTGCTGCCTCCGGTTACGGAGATTCCCTCGGTTTCGATCGCGATCGCTATCGCAGTCGCCGAACAGGCGCGCAAGGAAAACCTGGCCCAGCTTGGCCCCGAAGAAGAAATCGGGCAGGCGGTGCGCGCCAATGTTTGGACGCCTCGCTATTTGCCGTATCGATTGGTGCGGCCGTAGACAATGCGCGTCATCTGGCATATGCTAAGGCATAGGCCAAAGCATGGTTCCTGAACGACGCGTGAAACTCTTTAAGAACGGCCGCAACCAAGCGGTGCGAATTCCTCGCGAGTTCGAACTGCCGGGAAATGACGCGATCATGCGCAAAGAGGGCGAAAAGCTGATCATCGAGCCCGCCCTGCCGGTATCGTTGTTGCAATTGTTGGCAACCCTCAGGCCGATCGATGAGGTCTTCCCCCCGATCGAAGATGCAGTCCCCCGACCAGTCAAAATTTGATGCCTTACCTGCTCGACACCAACATTGTCTCGGATCTCATCCGCAATCCTCAGGGTCGTGTTGCCCAAAGAATCAAGAAAGTCGGCGAAACACAGGTCTCGACCAGCATCATTGTCGCGGCGGAACTCCGTTATGGGGCAACGAAGAAAGGTTCACCTCGTCTTACAGCGCAACTCGAAGCGGTGTTAGGCGCGTTGCAGATTCTCCCCTTCGACTCCCCTGCTGACTCGGCGTACGGTTTGATTCGGGCCCGCCTTGAAGAGGCTGGCCAACTGATCGGTGGCAACGATCTGCTTATCGCCGCACAAGCCATAGCATTTGGGTACACGATTGTTACCGACAATCAGAGAGAGTTCGCTCGCGTCGCCGGCTTAACTCGTGAAAATTGGCTGCGCTGAGCTGCTTAATTCGGCCCGTAACTGCTTGACGGGCTGCTTGACCTGCGGCGCCCCCACATCTCCGCAGGTGCGGCGTCGTGATGAGGATGGGTGCAAGGTGAATGAGCGGAGTCGCCGGGAGCGGAGATGCTTCTTTTAAAGCGGATCACGACATATCGACAACCACCTTACCCACTGCGCCGGATGCAACGCACTGGAAGGCTTCCGCGATGGTCTGGGAGGAGAAGCGTTGGCTGTTGACGAGAGGCCTCAGTTTGGCGCCGTCAACCATGGTAGCCGCCTGGCGAAGAATTTCCCCATGGTGTGCCCGCCCAAACCCTGTCAGCAGTGGCATGAGCGTGAAGACACCTGAGTAGCTAGCTCCGCGAAACGAAAGAGGCGCCAGAGAATGGGTGCCCCATCCGAGACAACTGACGACGTGGCCTGTGTAGCGCTTGACGGCGGTAAAGGAGTCGTCAAGGGTCGCGCCCCCGACCGTGTCATAGATAGCGTCAAATCCTTCACCCGCCGTGTAACGCTCGACAGATTCTTCGGTGGAGACGACCCGATAATCGATCGGTGTGGCGCCGAGTGCCTCGACGTAATGCCGCTTGCTGGCGGACACCGTGGCAAACACTTCGGCTCCCAATGCCTTTGCCAGCTGTACAGCGATGTACCCGACGCCTCCAGCTCCTGCGTGTACCAGTACCTTCTGCCCTGAATGCACCTGCGCTCGATCGACGATGCCTTCCCAGGCCGTAATGGTCGCAAGCGGAAGCGCGGCCGTCTCGCGCATCGAAAGCGATTCAGGCTTGCGAGCGAGCAGACGGCAATCAGCAATCACCAACTCAGCCAGGGTTCCCTGAAGTGCCCCTACGCCGCCGATCATGCCGTAGACCGCGTCCCCGTTGCGGAATGCTGTCACCCCTGGGCCACACTCTTCAACCACTCCAGCCATATCCAGCCCCAGCACTGCAGGGAGAGGCTGCTGCGCATGAGCAGCCTTGCCGGCCCGGATCTTGGCGTCCAGTGGATTGACGCCGCTCGCAAGCACCCGCACCAGCACCTGTCCGGCCGCGGGAACGGGCCGAGGCAGATCAACCGCCCGAAATTCTCCGTCTGGACGTTCGACGATGTAGGCACGCATCGGTATCTCTCCTAATCTCGATAGTCATACTTTTTCCCGCAACGCGTGCACGTGTCGGTCGTCCAGTCCCAGCGATGGACCAGGCAGAAGAGCCGCTTCAGCCACTTGATCATCTCTCCCCCGCAGCGTCTTTCATCGTGGCTGCGCAGATGCGGGTATCCAAGCCGATGCGAGCTTCGTCATCGATGCGAAACGCTGCTGCGATCTCGGCCTCCGTCAAGTCGGGCACGTAAGACGATTTTACGTGCATCGGACAACGAAAGGATCGCGCGGCAACACAATAGCTCCGCGTTTGGAACCCGATGTACTACGGACGACCATTCTGGGGTTGCGAATCCGGTGCGTCCAAGAATGTTTGAAAATGGTCGACGAACTCTGCTACATGCAAGCCGTCTGCCAGCCCATGGTGCACATGGATCGATACCGGCATGGTGCGGCGGCCGGCCATCTCAGTGATTTTGCCGAAGGTGATGCGCGGCGCAGAATCCTCAAGGGAGAAGTCTCGGGCATGCGAGATGGAAGTGAAGTCGAACCACGGCAATGTCGAATAGCGAATCAGGTTCGGTTCATCCGGGCGTTCCAAGTCAACCCGCTTCCGCACTCGTTCCAGCTCGACGGAAGCATCGCCCACGAATTCAGCGATACGTTCGCGGTAAGGATAATGAGCGAACCCGATGGTGCCGTTCGGCCGTCCCACTGCGCTGCCGCCATTGACCACTTCGTAGCGCCAGACGGCGCCGTCCACGATGCGCGTCCGGAAGTTCTCTATCTGTTGGGCGGCTACGAGCGAGCGATGCATGAGTGACAAAAAGACTGAGAGGCCTCGTGCCTTGGCGAAGTTATAGGTTGCGGTACAGTCCACGCGGAGGCACACACCGTGGAAGGGCTCGCTGAAAGCGTGGAAAAACCTGAAGAGCGCGCCGCGCTCCCACTTCTCCAAATCGATCTGCTCTCTTTTTTGAACGACAGATTCGCGCATATCCTTATGCTAAACCGTCGAGGATTCAGCAAGGCTCCGCTGCAGGTCATCCGCATGCAGTTCTTCAAAGCCGCGGGGTCTCCACAGGAAATCCGAGGGAGCGCAGTGGAGAGATTTGCGGTTTGTCTTTCCCAGAGCTCAACTCCGGACCCCGCACTCGGCACACGGATTTTCACCAACCGATGCGAGCGCGCCGATGCGATGCATAGCGAATGTTCGAAACCGAACACTCGCGCGAAATGTTCACGAGTGAACACAACTTTTCAATTTTGACCGACCCTCTCGTCGTGACAGCAACCCCTCATCGCGTAATTTCAGCGGTTTGACTTGTCGTAGTAAGTTGCCGTCGGGATGCCATGCATTAGTTGTTTGCTCAGCAATGTATCTGCGGGAACTTATCGCGAGAGCTATGCGTAGTCACAATCCAGGTAGTCGTCATTCCGTGCATTCTTCCAAATTCCCCTCGGAGGTCACGCATGATCGCCTTATCTTCTTCGCTTCGTTCGAAACTGTGCTTCCTTCTTCTGTTCGCTCTGATCGTGAGCGGTGACGTCAGCCGGGCGCAGACGCCTGATGCCGACATCACCGCGTCGCAAGAGGGGATCGCTCACGATCTGCAGTTGATTCGCATCGGAGAACAGCAACATCTTCCCCCAGCCCAGCAAGCAGTCTTGTGGAAACACCTCGCATTGGAATACCACCTTCTTGGAACAGACTTCCAGAAAGCGGAAGATGCCTACTTGAGGGCGCTGCATCTGGAGAAGACCGCTCCATCCGCCAAGGCACAGTATGCCCTCACGCTCGACCTCCTCTCCGCGCTCTACCTGATCCACGGCCGCTTGGACGATGCCGAGAGCGCCAGGAAACAAGCGATCAAGGTGCGCCAGAAGCTGGGCACGCCGGCTGACAATGCGGAGAGCGAAGTACACCTGGCGGACATAGCGCTCGTGCGCCACCAGTTCAAGAAGGCCGAGCGGCTCGCCCAGCACGGACTGCAAGTTATGCAATCTTCGTCGAACCCGCCCAGGGTGGGAATCCTCTCCGCATTCGTTACGCTCACGTATGCTCGCTGTTTTCGGGGGCACTGCGGGGAAGGACTGATGAACGCAAAGCAAGCGGTTGCATTCGCAAACACACACTTCCAATCAGATTCGACGGCCCAAGGTTTCGCACTGGAGACGCTCGGGTTTGCGGAGTGGAAGAACGGGTCGCCGCAGGATGGGGAGAAAACCATGCTGCAATCCATCCAGATATTACGGGCAGGGCTCTCCCCTGCCGATCCGCGTCTGGCCGGCGCTCTATTGCAATACCAGTCATACCTAGTGGAGGCGCACCGGTCGGCCGAAGCCCAAGAGATCCGCGAACAAGTCACAAGGATGACCAGTCAGGCCGGAGTGTACTGTCAGGCGTGCGTAAGCGTCTACTCGCTATCGAACACCTTGCGATAGAGGATCAGCACACGGACTTTCAACGACTGATGCAGCCACGCCGAAAATCGGACACTCGCGCGAGATGTTCACGAGTGAACACAACTTTTCGATTTTGACCGATCCTCTCGTCGTGATCGCACCCCTCATCGCGTAGTTTCAGCGGTTTGACTTGTCTTAGTAAGTGGCCGTTGGGATGCCATGCATTAGTTGTTTGTGCAGCAATGTATCTGCGGGAACCTATCGCGACAGATATGCGTAATAACAATTCAAGTACTCGTCACTCCGTGCATGCTTGCCAATTCCTATCCGAGGTCACGCATGATCGCCTTATCTTCTTCTCTTCGCTCGAGACTGTGCTTCCTTCTTCTGGACGCTGTCATCCTGAGCGTTGGCGTCATCAGGGCGCAGACTCCGAATGCCCACCCCCCTACATCGCAGGAGCGGATCGCTCACCATCTCGAGTTGATTCGCGTCGCTGAACAGAACCATCTTCCCCAAGCCGAGCAAGGGATTTTATGGGAACAACTTGCATTGGAGTACCACATTTCAACCGACTTCCAAAAAGCGGAAGATGCCCACTTGAGGGCGCTGCATCTGCTGAAAGGGGCACCATCCTCCAGAGCAGACTATGCTTCCGCACTCGACCACCTTGCCTCGCTCTACCTGATCTACGGTCGTTTGGACGATGCTGAGAGCGCCAGAAAGCAAGCGCTCAAGGTGCGCAAGAAGATGGGCACCGAGGCCGATATCGGCGAGAGCGTAGTACACCTGGCGGACGTGGCGATCCTGCGCCACCAGTTCAAGAGAGCGGAGCAGCTAGCCCTACATGGACTGCAACTACTGGAATCTTCGTCGAACCCGCCAAGGGAGGGAACCCTCTCCGCACTCATTACGCTCACGTATGCTCGCTGTTTTCGCGGACACTGCGCGGAAGGGCTGACGAACGCGAAGCAAGCGGTTGCATTCGCAAACACACACTTCCAATCAGATTCGACAGCCCACGGGTTCGCACTGGAGACGCTCGGGTTTGCCGAGTGGAAGAGCGGGTCGCCGCAGGATGGGGAGAGAAGTATGTTGCAATCGATCCAATTACTACGGGCAGGGCTCGCCCCTACCGATCCGCGTCTGGCCGGCGCTTTATTGCAATACCAGTCCTACTTAGTGGAGGCGCACCGGTCGGCCGAAGCACAAGAGATCCGCGAACAAGTCGCACGGATGACCAGTCAGTCCGGCGCTTACTGTCAGGGGTGCGTAAGCGTCTACTCTTTATCGAACAGCTTGCGATAGAAGCTCGCGCGAGGTTTATTTTCCTTGAATTCGGCTCAGAAACAGTTGCAGGAAGCGATCGCGATCTGCGGCCAGGCAAACGCGCGCATTCGGCTTGAGGGGAATGAGGCCATCGATCTCGTAGTGATCGCCGTGCAGAACATTGTTTTCGTTGTACCCGTTGCGGTTGGCCACCGTCTCTCCGCGCGTAAACTCGCCCCTGGTCTCTACGTCCACGTGCATTTCCTTCAGGGTGCCGAGGGTTGGATCCATGGCGATCGCCACTGCCAGCGGGTCGTACATGGCGGCCCCGCTCCACCCGCTTTTCTCGCTGCGGGTTACATAAAAGTCGACAATCTGAGAGATGAAGTCGTTCTCCGGTCCATGGGTCGAACGGAGTTGAGCCAGTTCCTTGCGTGTAATCAAGGTCCGCTCTCCTACGTCTGATCCCACCATGGTCACGATCCAGCCGGCATTGAACACGATTTGCGCCGCTTCCGGATCGTTATAGATGTTCGCCTCCGCGGCTCCATCGACATTTCCGCCCGTAATCGACCCGCCCATGATGACCACATTGTTCACCAGGGGAACAATCGAAGGGTCCTTGGAGACGGCGAGGGCGATGTTGGTGAGCGGCCCGACGGGAATGAGGGTGATCTGGTGCGGATACTGGTGAACTAACTGGATGATGAGGTCCGGCCCGAAGCGGGGGTCCGCCTTGCATTTTGAAGGAGGCAACTCTACGTCAGCCAGCCCATTCTTTCCATGCCAGTACTGAGCCGTGATGAGTTTCTGAGTCAGCGGATGCTGTGCCCCGGCTGCGACAGGCACGTCGCAGCGGCCGGCGAGTGAAACAATCTTCAGGGCATTTTCTAATCCTTGCCAAGCTTCGACGTTGCCCGGGACAACCGTAAACGCTTCGACCTTGAGTTGGGGAGAATTCAGGGCCAGGAGGATTGCCATGGAATCATCTGTGCCGGGATCGGTATCGATGATGACTCGCTGAGGCGACCCTTGTGAAAATGCCGTGGTCACACAAAAACCGAAGACGAGCAATGCGGAGACAACGAAAAAACGCAATTCCTTCACCGGGAGCAGCCCTTTCTCACTCATAGAACTATCTATTATGCCGCAGTTTGCAGCGGTTCCCCGGGCTGGAGGTTACAATCCTTACGGATCCACAATCATCATCATCCATGCCGCGAGGGCAATAGATGAGTTGGAAAGCCACGCTCATGCAGTTCCCGGGAATTCGTAAAGTCTCGTCTGTACGATCGAACCTCTCTGCGCATTGGTCTGACTGGCGCTACAACGTCAGGACCCACGGCGATGAAGATCCGCGCCAATTGAACGTTCTAGGCGAGAATGTTTCTCATGCAGGCCCCTACATACCCACGACTTTTCGGTCCGGGCGGCTGATGCTTCGCGATTTGCCGATTCCCGACGTGTCGGGCTACACGTTCATCGATATGGGGTCGGGCAAAGGGAGGATGTTACTGCTTGCGGCCGAGCTTCCGTTCCGTCGCATCATCGGCGTCGAGTTCTCGTCGGATCTGGATGCCCTGGCTCGGAACAATGTCAAAACCTATCGAAACCCCAAACAAGCTTGCTTTAAGATCGAACCGGTAAACATGGATGCGACGCAGTTCGAATTTCCTCCCGAACCATCGCTCGTTTACTTCTACTATCCATTCGATCAGTTTGTGATGGAGCCGGTCATTCAGAACCTGAACCGATCCCTGGAAGAGCATCCGCGCGACCTGATCGTGTTGTACCGTAATCCCGTTTTGTCAGAGGTTGTGGAGGCAGCGAGCAATTTGCGGGTCTACGCGAAAAGCAATTACTTTGGCAGTCTCTACCATGTTTATCGAAGCGTCAGCCCCTCCGGCTGAGCGCACCCGGGCACTGTTGAACCGTTGCCAAGAAGAGCAATCACTGCAATCCTCTGCTTGGCGCTCTGGTGGCTGCCACTTAGACGGTTTGCCTTTTCCACACCCGTTCAGCACCCTGGCATGGGAAATGGGGTTCTCAGAGACCCTCAATTCGTCTCTACAGAACCCCTTTCCACAACCGATAGCGTCTGGCTTTCAACCCTGCTTCCAAACCTATTTATAAGTAGCACTGGTAAGACTCAGCTCATCGTGATGCGCCGAGAGATCCACCATAGACTCAAACGCCACGCCGCCCAGCGGATTACTCTTGATCGCCTCATCCAGTGCCGCGTTGACTTTATCCAGCCCTTCCGCGTTCGCCGCCAGGTACACAATCAAAAACGAGCCGGGAGCTTCGGTATGGATCGCCTGGGTATCCACTTCGTACTCGTGCAGCGTGCCGTCGGCGAGCAGCTTCTCCAGCAGCGGCACAATCAGCCTCTTGCTCAGTGTGTCCACAGCGTCGTTCGGCGCGTCTGGCTTTAAGCGGTACGACGCCGCATAGGTGTACCCATCCTTCCACGATCCTGCGTGCCAGTTGTAGAACCGGCTTTCGTAGACGCTATCGAAGTGATTGGTGGCGCTGCTCAACACAGCAGCCGTCATCTCGCCGGACTTGCTGAACTGGTCCAGCACCTTGAGTACGCCGGCCAGGGACATGGCCGACCACCAATCGTCGTGCGTGGTGCCATCCGCCTGGTGAACCAGGGTCACATCGGTGCCATATCCCACGATTGTCCCGTCGCCGACGGCCTTGTCCAGGATCTTCTGGTTAGCCGCGGATGCTTTCTCCATGTCTGGCCACTGCGGCCGGGGAATATTCCAATTCGCGACGTACGTGTACAGCGCAGGTTTTTCCTTAACCTCGGACATCTGCGCGCCTGCCTGTCCGGCCAAGAGGGCGGCCATCGCTACTCCCGCCGCGCCTGCAAAAACTTTCCGCAATTTCACGTTCATTGTCTGTCTTCCTCCGTACTTTGAACCAGGATCCACGTCGGGTATTCCTGGCCACCGAAGTGTACAGGGAACATCGCCTTAAAAGGAGGATTTGCACAAAGCGACTGCGATAAACAGGTACGCCGCCGACCCCCGGAGGGGGCGACCGCAGGTCCCTCCACTACGCTTGGCTCCGGTCGGGATGACAATTCTGTTGCTGCGGTCAAGTATTTTTCGGTGAAGTTCTTACGGGCATAACAGAATTGTCATCCCGACCGGAGCGTACCCGGATTTCCTACTTCGCACTGCTAGCAACGACCACGTATGCGCCTTCTTTAGCCCCTGAGGACATCTTTTTATACTGTGCTTCAGTTCCTCCGTCCATCGGGCTAAAGGCTTTGTCTAAGATTGTGGTAGAGAGCATGGATGAGATCTCGCGCGGTTCCATGCACTTTATTGAGCTCAGCTCTGCCCAGGATGATGCTCATCATGTGATCACCAAGTGCCCTGTAGGCCTCGAATGCAGATTCATTGAAAAACTGGTTCGCGGTCGAGTCGTGCGGAAAGGCGCTATCTTCCGCGCGCCGTCCTAAGACATCCGGTGGCTCATCGTTGGTGAGAGAGCTTTTCAGATAAAGGAGCAGTCCTGTCGATGTCTGGCCGGGATAGAAGATTTCCCCGACCGCATAATGCGCCTTACGATAGGGGACAAGATCCGCCGGTGCAATCTCGAGCTGGGCGTGTACCTTGATTTCTACCCCAAAATCACACCGGCACTTCTCAATCGCACTCCCCAGGTCTTCGAAAGTGAAGGCGTGGTCGGCATCGGCATCTGAGCAGATAATGAAGCGAACCCGCCGACGCACCAGCTCGTAAAGCCCCAGGTTCTCAAAGTGGCCTCCGTCGGAAAGGTAAACGTAGCGGTCGCGATCGGTCGCTTTGCCCATGAGCTCCGCGAAGAGATACCAAATCCCAGGAGCATATCGACCCCAGGTCAGTGGGTTACGAGGATTTCCCGTCCACCAGCCGAGACGCACGTTGAAGATCGCCAGCAGCGCAGCCACGCTGGGTTTTGTGTGATAGCCCATGTTCGGCGACGCAGCAGCTCCAGAAGCCGCCATTGCCGTTCCTATAAAGGGTTTGCCGCCTATGCCGCCATATCCCGGTGCCTTGTCGTCTCCAGGCGTCGACCGGTAGCCATACTTGGTCGTCTCTGGTTTTCGCGTGCGGGCAACTTCATCAGCATCTGACCCTGGCTGCTCGGTTGAGGATAGGTGGCCCTTCGGATCGACGTAATCCCATCCGCAAAACAGTGGCGAATAAATAAAGGAAGCTCCCTTTCTTTCCTGCCACGCTAGGTCTTCCCCAGTGGTGATGTTCAACGTTGTTCCCCAAAGCGGATAGGGACCATCGAAGCCTTGCGCAGTTGTCAAATCCTCCAACGCAATATCATCGTCGTAGGCAAACCCGGTAAAGGGGCTCGGCGATCGGCCGGGGTTCGACGCACCGAGGAATGCCCTCACCAGCCTGTTGCGGTAAAACAGGTGCATGGAAAACTCGTTTACGTCCAGGCGCCAGGCGAGAATAACCGCGATGCCTGCCGTCACCAGCCAGAAAAGGAAGTACTTCTTTTCCCAGCTCAAATCCGAAAGCATTGAACTCGCCGGCACCTTGGTAGACAAGTAGTAGTGCTGGGTCACTGGCAGCACATGAATCAGGTTTGTGGATTTTTGCCCTGCCGGGTTCCAGTCTGCGGAAATAAGATAATCGCTGCCCTCTGGATAAGCCCCCGTCTTCATGACCAGTGCATGGGTTCCCCAGGACACCAGAAGCAACAAACCCGCCAGGAAAACCGGCGGCGCTACGGCAGCGACCAGATCCAGCTTGCTGGGGGAGCCGGAGTCGCCGCTCGATTGCCCGCTCTTGCCCGCCAGCACGCCGGAGATAACTACGAACAGCCAGCCTCCTGGAATTACGGCTGACACCATGTGCTTCAGCCAGCCTGGCTGCGAAAAGCTGCTGAACAAGAGATGCATCAGCATCGGGCCTTCCAGCACAATCGCGAACAGCGCCGCCAGGGCTACAGCGATGAAGAGGAAATATCCCGCGAGCCGCGCGAGCCACTCGCGCTGGCTGTCAGGAAGTGCGTCTCCGAGTATTCCGATGAACGCGAACGAGACGCCGGCTACCGCGAGCAAAATCAACGGGAGACCCAAAACGACATACTCATCGCCAACCACGACAACCTTGTCTTGTATGAGCCAGCAACGGAAGGCAAGGTCGATTCCGAAAACTAACCCTCCGCAGACAACCCAGGCCAGGACGAGAGCAACGCCGCCCACTAATTTTCCCTTCTCCACGGAATCACTGAGAGTTCCGAAGGCAAACGACAAACCGATTCCCATTGCAGCAAGCCCGGTCACAATCCAGAGCGTCGAACACGCCGAGAAGCCCAAGGCATACCAGCTCGGCGTGATACGCCAGATCAGCGCGCAAATCACCACTCCCAACGCGATCACCCACACGTGGGCTGATGAATCTTGCGTTTTGACGGATTTCTTGCCTAGACCCTTGAGGGAGGCCCACGTCAGGCGAGTCCCGACGGCAAACAGGATCACGACCAGAACGATACTCACCCTTGTCCAGAAAACATCAATCGGATCAGACCATCCGAGAGGCGGGGCGATCAGCTGCAAAATCAAAATGCTCGCAATAAGCGTAACCAGGAGCAGAGTCTGGTTGAGAAGCAGGTTTCGCAGATAAATAGAGAGGAATGCCAGCGTATCGCCACTCAACAGGCCCACACGCGGCGTGAGATAGGAGGAATACTTGCGCAGGTAGTGCAAGGGATCCGGTTCCAGGAAGCGCTCATATCCGGGTGGTGCGACCGTCTTGGCAGGCTTGCCATCAGATGTGTCATTGCCCAGTTTTGCTTCCACGTTCTTGAGACCTTGCTCACGCTTGATCCAGGCGGTGAGAAAGCTCATGCAGTAGCTTCCGCCGGAGATAGCGGAAATATAGTGGACCTGCTGCAGAATTCGAGCTCGTGCCAGACTTTGGATGATCCCCAGGCCGACGCACGCGCTACGAATCCCGCCCCCGGAAAGGGCAATGCCCAACCGATCCGGGACTGGCGATCCAGCTTCCTCATCGAGCTTCAGATCATCCGCTACCCCGCGGATTCGGCATTGCTCCTTAATCTCAATCTTTTCGTTTTCGAAAACTGCCGCGAAGCTAAACACCTCACCCACAGTCTTTCTCCTCCAGCCTTCCAGCTTACTCAGAACCCCACTAGGAAAGACCAGCCACGATTGCCATCGACCGAACAACTTCTAATTTCCGCATTGTCTGTCAGGAGTTGATCTACCTAGCTAAACTAAAGTAAGAGCTCTAAACACACGGTCAGACGGACCAGTGAGAATTTCCCCAAAGAGCAAGTGAGATTGGGATCACCTCCGAGTGATCGAACTCTCTAACCGATTCCGCCTCGACTACGCGTGAAGCGGTGGACGATCTGTTCGTGCAGGCACTGACGCGGGGACCCTATTGCCGGTTCTCGCCGGGGTCTACCTCAGTCCCCGACTTTTCCGGTATATAGGAAGGACCCACAGCCACCCGGTATAGAAATCGCATACAGCGTATGTGCGCCCCCTGACGGCCCAGCATGGAATTCTTCTCCTGCATTCAAGAATCAGTTTATCTCTACCTGCATGGATACTTGTTTCGCAGCGCTAACACAATTACATTTGCCGCCGGTTGTTCGCCGAACGTTGGATTGTATGCGAGATAATCTACGAAGAGCGCCACCGCGTCTTTCGTTTTGAGGCCGTCGGGCCCACAATAGAACTGTGTCAATACTCCGAAATGTTTTTCCTTCACCATCGCCGAGTACCACAACTGATTTGTATCTAAGACTCCCCTAACATACCCACTGCACTGTAAGTGCTTTGCGTCACTATCTGGGGTCGGTTTGCAGACGTCTCGAACAATGTTCGCGGTAACCGACGGATCCCGCCATCCGATCTACCGAGTGATTCTTAGCGTGGCAGGAACGCGGATCGCCAAGCTGCGTCCGGGGGTAGTGCAAATCCGCAAAACGCTTTCGATCCTTATCTGGTGTGGCTTGCGGCTGTTCTGGGCAACGCGGTCTACTCGACAAGGTCAGCCATCGGGCTTGGACGCTCCTGATTGCTGTGACTTTTGCGACGTTTCTGTCGTTGTCTTTGCAAGCGAAATAGGCTTCGTTTTGGGAAAACTGGGGGAAGCAACGTATTCTTCGACAAACTAGACAATAGTTTATTTCAGATGTTTACTTCCAAAAACGAAGAGTTGCTTACAATCCTGCAACATGTCCGGCACATTTGATGCGACAGCTAGTTAGGGCGAAGGCATTAGCTAGATGAAGACGTTAGCATCTATCAGGGAGCTATTTTGGAGCCCGGAGGGACAGCCAACACCACCCCTGATCACCGCGCCGCTTCACTCCGGACAACGATGTTTCCGCTCCAACTCGTGAATTTCTGCCTGGCTGTTAGCGGTCGCTGCCGTCATATAGCAAAACGCGCAGATGGAATCTACCGTTTTATCCGGATTGATGCGGTAGAAGAATTGGTGATAGTGCACGCCCCTACTTGCATCATCGGGCTTCATGATTGGATTCCTGAATGCAGGGGTTGCACAGGTTTCGAACAGACGGAAGTCACGTCGCCGCAATCCGCGTTTCAACAACGAATATCTTCCCATCCAGCGCTCCTTCACACAGCCAAGACACTTATCGGGCCCGATGAACCGCGTTGCCTCCGTTGACATCTCCCTGCACTTAAGAACGACAACCCTGCGAAAAATCCTGCGCCCTCTTGTGCAAAACTTTGCACTGCGCGTTCACTGACGCTGACAATATGCCAAGGTCCTCCTTGAGACCGTACGGGGTACGTTTCAACCCGCTAGCCCCGCCACTCAAACAATCCGCATCCCGCACGCAGCGTCCGCAAGGAAAGCCGAAAATCAGAACGACACCTTTCTGTCCGACAGATCATCAAAATCCCAGACCCGCCCGGTTGGCGCCTCTGAGATCGGAATCAGACTGTTAACACGCCGAAAGCGAGAAACCCTGTAGAATGTTGACTCTGCACGGCGGGGGCGAAGAAAGTGGAGAGTTACCCCTCCATATCGATCCAGGAACTAGTGCGCCAATGCTCTGCCTCGCGCAGCCCCGACGCCTGGGAGGAGTTCGTCCGCAGATTCCACCGGCTCATCGCAACCGTCATCCTTCGCACAGCGAGCAGGCTCGGTGATTCGTCAAAGCAGACGGTCGACGATCTTATCCAGGAAACTTACCTGAAGCTCTGTGCAGACGACTTCCGTATTCTCCGCAGCTTCGAGCACCAGTACCCAGATGCCTTTACCGGCTACGTAAAGGTAGTGACCGCAAACGTCGTTCGCGATCACTTCAAGTCCGCCCACACCCAAAAGCGAGGTGCCGGCAACCTGGAACAGATTGCCGAAGATTTTATCCCTCCCGCCGGCGAGGACACCGCCGGCAGCCCACAGTCCATCGAGCGCGCGATTCTGATCGAGGAAATTACCCGCCACCTGAATGTCTGTATTGCTGGGCCGGATCAAGAGCGCAATAGTCAAATCTTCTGGCTTCACTATCGCGCCGGCCTCTCCGCACGCGCCATCGCGGACCTCCCCGGAATAGGGCTCACTACAAAAGGCGTCGAGAGCATCATCCTGCGTATTACCAAAAGCTTGCGCGAACGAATGGCGGTACCGAAGGTCGGAGTAAACGCTCAAATTGGGCGAGGATCCGAAGGGTTTGTCCCGGCGTAATCGTTTTAGAAAGGAGAAGCATTTGAACTTACACCTAAACAGCGACGAAATAAACGAGCTTCTCCAGTTGACCGCGGGGGACGGGCCAGTCGGGACCGCCAATCCAAAGCACTTGGAGGATGCCCGGAGGCACCTTAACGACTGCGCAACCTGCCGCCTGAGGATGCGCGTACAGGAACACGCAACCGAGAGCCTCGCCTTGCTCAAACCCACCAACCCTGGGGAAAAAGGGCCAATCTGCCCCCCTGTCGAAGTCTGGTTAGATATAGCAGCAAAAATTGTCCACGAGGATTCTCAGAATCACGTGAACCATGCAGCCGAATGCGACCATTGTGGACCGCTCCTCCGGCAGGCGAAGGAGGATTTTGTAGACGAGCTGACACCGGAAGAAGAAACGATGATCGCGGACCTTCCAAGCTCGACGACAGCTTGGCAAGGACGACTCGTTGCTAAGCTCCAAGACGCCCAAACCTCCGTACCGACTCATACGTCTCTCAAAGACCGTTCGACATCGTTTCCAGGAAAGTTTCTGGCACCTTGGCGGCTGGCCTTTGCCGCTGCAGTCATCGGACTGATTCTGCTCGGTCTTCGAGATCATCGGCGGACGGCATACCTAATCATCCAGAACCACCAGGCAACCGCAGAAATTCAGCGACTGAATCAGAGTATTGATCAACAAAACACCCGAATCGCGGAGCTGACCGCCGAATCGAGAAGAGCCAGCACTCCTGCGACGTCACCCGAACCTCAACCAACCGGCCATGTGCAGATCGCTTCCCTGCTGCTGGAACCAGGCCTGACACGCGGAATTGCCGGGGTGAAGCGTCTCACGGTTCCCCGGGGTACTGATATCGCGAAGATAACGCTCCGCTTGCTGGAAAGCCCTGACGGCGTGGTACGCGAGGACCTGGTCACCGCTGACGGTCAGAAGAAATGGTCGCAAGAACTTACCCCGCCGAAGTCGGAAAAGAAGACCAATCGCTTGTCGCTTTTGTTGCCTGTTTACCTTCTTACACCTAACGACTATCAGATAGTATTAAGCCGCCAGAAGCCAGACGGCTTCGAACGATTCGCGACCTACAATTTTCGAGTAACTCCCTCTCGCTAACAGGACGTTAAGAATACCCAAATGACTGACGCCGGGAACCCTCTCAAGAAATGGGCCCTCTTTGTCTACCTTGGCGCCAACGTGCCCGAAGCTCCGGTGCGCGAAGCGGCAGTCGAATCCCTGTTGCAAATGGCAACCGTCGGATCGAGCGGCCAGGTCGCGGTCGCGGCGCAGCTTCATCTTCCGGGCAAATGGGCGCACAGGTACGTGATGCCGGAGCGGCCTCCTGGGTCGAGTCCAACCACCCTGGCGCCCGTTGAAACATTTCCCAACGTAAACTCAGCCGATCCGTGGACCATGGTCCAATTCTTCCAGTGGGCAGCGCAGAAGTGCCCGGCAGAGAAGACCATGTTTGTCATTTGGGGGCATGGGTACGGGTTGGATGATTACGTGCCCCACGGAGCTAAAGCTCACCCGGAGGAGCAGATACTCACCAGAACGCCGTTCAATGACCCTTTTCTCGAAAAGGCGGAATCGGCTTTTCCTAAACAAAACGTACAGGCTTCGATTGCCCCTGGCGCTTCCGCGCCATCGAACCCCCTGGTGCCGTTGACTGCCATCTTTGACAACCAACACCAGGAAGTAAGCCCAAATTGGCAGATTGCGGGCGCCGCTCGCGTTTGCAGTCATATTCTTAGCGGCACGCCAGACCGGGAACTCGCAATCTTCGCCTTCGACGCCTGCAACATGGGGATGGCCGAGGTATGGTGCGAGTTCTACGATTCCGCCAGGATTGGCATCGCATCGGAAATGCAGGAGCCGTATGCAAGCTTTCCCTACGACCGTTTTCTTGCGCGTCTCCACCTCCAACCCTCTGCAAGCTCCAATCAAGTCGCGCAGATGATGGTCGACGCGTATGTAGAATCCTTCGCTTATGAGAAAGATACCTACGTCACGCTCTCATCCTGTGACCTGACACAGATAGGCTCTCTCGAAGAAAGCGTCAAGCCGCTGGCCACCGCGCTTACCAATGCGGCAGCAGACCCGGCAGCGCGGGCCACCATTTTCAAAGCAAGGAACGACTGCCCAATCTTCGACCAGGATGGCTTCATTGACCTCGGCCGCTTCTGCGAGATACTCGAGATTACCTTACCTTCGAAAGACGTGAAGGATGCCTGCCAGAAAGCGCTCACGGGACTCAGCAGTTTCGTGTCGTACGCACGATATTCTCCGTTAGATCCGACCCGGCGAGTTTCGCAGACGATGGGCCTGGCGGTATGGTTTCCGCCGTGGTTACAAGATCCTTCCGTTGAAATTCTGGAGAAGAAGGAATCCGTTGCGTATCTGAGCAACGGTTATCCGCAAACGAAATTTGCCCTGGGTACCGGTTGGGACACATTCTTGAAGTCCATGGCGAGTGCGACTTAGGATCCAAAGCTCGTAATCTGAATCAAATCAAAATGCAAACCGCAAGGGAGGCAATATGGGCAAGACCCCCGACAAAGGAAAAACACCAGATAAGGGCAAAACTCCCGATAAGGGGAAAACGCCGGATAAGGGAAAGACTCCCGACAAAGGGAAAGTCATTCTCGGCAGTCTGACCTCGGGCGCTGCCTGCATCGTTCTGCGCGCATCGATTGAGACGTTTGGCCCGGCAGGAGATGCGGAACTAACCCTTAACGTGAAATGGCCCGGAGCATCTCTTGCGGCGGCCTCCGACTTGTCTGACACTGACACCAGCACTGACGATGACAATGACGATGGCGGAGCAATCGACGCGGACGGCAACCTGCAGCTGCCGGCCGCGGCTCCTGTGCCACCCGGCACAAGTTAGATCGTGGCGGCGCCCTCTGTTTGGGCGACGAATGTTGCCAATTCTTCTCCTGAGCCTCTTCACTCCAATAGCTCCGGGATCCGCGATCGATCGTGCCGGGCCGGACTCGCAATCTGCTGTGCTGTCACCACACCTGCCGGCTCTGTTCCACTTGCCCGCGGCCAGTTCTCTTGAGCTCACACTGGTTGCGCGGGCCCCTGGCCACGACGGTCTTTTCATCGAGACCAGCGCGCCCGGGGCAGATTTCGTTCTCCTCGCTCCCGACGGTCGAACGCTCGAAACCATCGACGCCGAGCAGCCCGGATGGTTCGCGGTCCCTTTTCCGCTTCCTCAGGCCGGACAATACCGCCTGCTGGTTCGAACACAGGCAAAAGACGCGAACAGCGGCTTGTCGTTTCGGGCAGAATTCCTCCCGCTTGCGTCCGCCAACGCCGACAGTGACACAAAGGCCGCAGCCATTTTCGCCCTAGCCCACTCGCTTGCCCGTTCGGAGCATTCGGCGCCCCTCCATCTGGCAATTGAAAAATTCAGGCAGGCGGCCGCGTTATGGTCCGTTGCAGGCGATCGGGAAGGCCAACTGCTCGCCTTGGCCGGCGAGGCGCGAGCATGGCTGAACCTGAGCGAATATCAAAATGCGCTTGCGGCGCTGAATCACGCTCAGACCTTGAGCGTGCGGATGCCCTTCTTTCGTGCCTGGCTGGCAAACCTCGAAGTCCAGGTTTATCTGGATAGATGGGACAGTGAACCGGCGATGCGCTTCGCGCAAGAGGCGGTGCGATTGAGCAGCGCTCTGAACGATGAGTGGCTCTCCGCCGATGCACTTGCCGGCCGCGCTGAGGCCGAGTACCTGACAGGCGACTCGGCCGAGCGCGTAGACATTGAGCAGGCACTGAAGCAAAGCAGCGAAAGCGATGCGATCAAACCCTCGGCCCGGGCACTACGCTGCAAGGCCTGGATGGAGGAAGACGAGGGTCACCTGACCCGCGCGATGGAGCTTATGCGTCAGGCCGAAGAGCAGTTTCGCAGGGCTGGAGAGCCGCGCAATTCTGTGGATGCCATGTCGAACCTTGCCACCACGCAGGGAATGGATGGGGATCATTACAACGCGGTGGTTCGTCATTCCAGCCTCATGCCTGTCATGCGGGACTCGGGCAAGCTGTCTGACTACGCTTTCCTGCTGGTGAACATCGCCAATGACTATGCAGAACTGAATCGCGTTCCGGACGCGATTGCCTTCTACCGCCAGTCCATCGAGGACTTCCGCAAGATCGGTCTCCTTTCCGGAGAATCGATCGGCCTAAGCCAGTTGTGCGTAGTTGCGATGCGCGCTGGTCGACTGCAGGAAGCAACCCAGGATTGCCTTCGGTCAGCAGAGATAGCTCAACAGCTCCACGATCCCAAACGGGTAGCAATTACGATCCTGCGCCTGGGTACGGTCGAGCGCGCATCTGGACATACTGCGCAAGCGTTAGCCAGCTTCCAGCACGCAGAGAGCATCAGCGAAAAAGTCCGCGATGCGCGAACGGAAGCGCAATCGTTGATGGAATGGGGCGATACGCTTGAGGGTCTTGGAAACCGCGACGAAGCACGACGGCTCTTCGAGAAGGCGTTGCCATTGAGCCAGGCAGCCGAAGATGCGCCCGAGCAGCTTGAGGCCCGCTACCGGATTGCCCGCTCCGAGTTCCAGGCAGGCGAGGACGAAAATGCCAAACGCGATCTGACCATCGCGCTCGACAGCATCGAGTCGCTGAGGCGCACTGTGGGCGATGCCGACCTGCAGGCCTCCGACTTTGCCCAGATGCGCAAGTGCCACCAGCTCTACGTCGATATCCTGATGCGCGAGCACGAACGGAACCCGGCTTCGCCGTCCGACGTGCTGGCATTGGAGATCAGTGAATCGGCCAGGGCGCGAACCCTCCTGGATTCGCTCAAGGCTCGTGATCAGGACCAACCTCTGAACCGGGGTGAGGATCAGTCGGCGGAACGGCTAAAGTTACAAATCGCGGTCGAGCAAGCTTATGATCAGAGACTGAAGCTCTTGCTGGTGGGCGGTCACAAGCGAGAACTCGAGGAAAACTCGGCCACGCTGACGCAGGCTATTGATTCTCTGCAGCGGATGCAAGACGTTGCGAGAGACGAGACAAGGTCTCTTCCGCCCTCGGGTCACCCGCTGAGTGCCGAGGACATCTTGCAAGCCAGCAAAACTTCGCCGTCTACTCTGCTCGAGTACGCGCTCGGCGCAGACCAAAGCTACCTCTGGGTCGTTCACGACGGCGCGATCAGCAGCTACGTCTTGAAAGCAGGGCAGGAAGAAATCGATGGCCTGGTCGGACGATGGCGTAAACTCGCCGCGACCCACTCACCTCGTGAAGGAGAGGATACAGAGCGCGAACTCCAAAGTGTTGCCGCGAAGCTTTCCTGCCTTCTGCTCAACAACGACATCGGACCTCAAAACGAAAAGCTGGCGATCGTCGCAGACGGCGAACTCGCCGCGCTCCCATTTGCTGCGCTGCCCCTGAATGGATGTGACGCTAAGCCCGGGGCGCCAGTCATCACTGCGCACCAGGTCGTCATGATACCCTCGCTTTCGATCTTTCTTACCCATTCCACGCGGGGCGCGCATACCAGGTTCTCTAAAGAAGTAGCCATTGTGGCAAATCCTGTCTTCGATCCAGGGGATAGTCGCGTTCACGTCAAGCCGTCCGATCTGCGGCGTGGACCGCAGAGCATTAAAGATGTGCCCGCACTTCCCCGCCTCACCGGGACAGCCGAAGAGGCAAAAGGGATTCAGCAGATCGTAGGCGCCGAGAAAGCATCGGTCTTTACGGGATTCAACGCCAGCTTCGAAACCATGTTGAGCCCGGAAATGCGTAACTACAGAGTTCTGCACCTGGCCACACACGGGTTAACCGATGAGAGCACGCCTGGTTTTTCCGGCCTTGTCCTGTCTCTGGTTTCTCCAGACGGGCATCCGGTTTTTGGCTACCTGAAGACTCACGACATTGCCAACCTTGACCTTCATCCCGAGCTCGTGGTTCTTAGCGATTGCGACACCGGCACAGGAAGCAATCTAAGTGGAGAAGGTGTCACCGGACTCGCCTACGCGTTTCTCAACGCCGGCGCCAGGCAGGTGGCATCGACGCTCTGGGACGTCGACGATGAGGTAACCAAAGAACTCATGATCAGATTCTATAAGGGGATGTATAGCTTCGGCCTTGAGCCCGCCGACGCATTGCGTCAAAGCCAGATATTCATGATGCAGTCTCCTCACAGATCAGCCCCATACTACTGGGCCGGCTTTGAAATTATTTCAATCGGCAACTAAGACTGTTCGCGACGGGATGACGGGGGCCTCAAAGCCCCTCCAGAGAACTCAGTCCTTGTGGAAGGGCACGGCTTCAGCCGTGCCATAAATTGACACTGCTAAACCCGGCTTTAGCCGCTGAGGTACGTTTTTTCCATCCTCTAAATTCTCTTATGCGCGATAAAAGGACGCCCTCAGGGGCTAAAGCCCTCATCAATGTCGTCCTGTTGCGGCACGGCTGAAGCCGTGCCCTTCCACAAAGACTGCGTTCTCACGCGGACTCTCAAGGCCTATAAGGCCACCCTTTTCTCCACAGTTCTGCTCCGAGTCAGACCGCTAAGTTGGAGAGGAATTCCTTTACCGTGAGTGCAGGGCTTGGGGATCAGATCAGAGATAACAGCCACTGAATCCGCGCCGGCCCCAATAACAGCAGCGCAGTTAGACCGGTTGATCCCTCCAATGGCGACCAATGGCTTAGTCGTCATAGCCCGGGCCGTCCGGACACCCTCGAGACCAACCACGGGATCCGGAACCAGCTTGGACACCGTTGCGTACACCGGGCCGATAGCAACGTAATCCGCCGGTCCATCCGCGGCGATCACGAGCTGCTCCTCGCTATGGGTGGATACCCCGATCAGCATCTCAGGCCCGAGCGCAATGCGGACCTCGGCAGGAGACAGATCCTCCTGCCCGACGTGGACCCCGTCGAACCCAGCCGCCCGCACGAGCGACACACGATCATTCAGGATCAGGCAAGTATCCGCCGCCGGAAAGACCCTACGCAGCAATGCTGCTCGCTCCAGCACAACTTCGTCGGACGAATCCTTATCGCGATATTGCAGGAACCGAATCCCGGACGCCCGCAGTTCCCGGGCGAAGTCTTCGATAGACACTCCGGCCCCCAGCAGCAAACCGGCATCCAGGATGGGATAAAGACGAGGCAGCCTACACGTGGGCGACAATTTGCTCGCGGCGAAGTTTCTCGCGCTCGAAGAACCGCTCCATGAACTTGGTGTCAAAGTTTCCCTCGCGGAATTCCGGGTCTTCGAGGATGCGCCGGTGCAGCGGAATCGTGGTGTGGATCCCCTCCACCACGAACATCTCCAACGCCCGTGACATCCGGGCCATGGCTTCCGCGCGATCCTTGCCGTGAACAATCAGCTTGGCAATCAGGGAATCATAATAAGGAGGAACCACTCCCTCGGCGTACTGGGCCGTGTCCACGCGGACCCCATTGCCGCCCGGAACATTGAACGCCGTGATGCGCCCCGCCGAAGGGGTGAACTTCTCCGGATGCTCGGCGTTGACTCGGCACTCAATCGCGTGGCCGCGAATCGGCACCGTCTCGGGAAGAATGCTGGCCAGCGTTTCCCCGGCGGCGATCCTCAATTGCGCCTTCACCAGGTCGATGCCGGTCACCATCTCGGTCACCGGGTGCTCCACCTGAATCCGCGTATTCATCTCAATGAAATACAGCTTGCCGTCCTCATCCATCAGGAACTCGACCGTACCGGCGTTCTGATAACCAATGGCGGTCAGGCACCGCTTAAGCGTCTTGGCAATGTCCTCACGGATTTTGGGCGTCACCTGCAGCGAGGGCGCCTCCTCGATCAGCTTCTGATGGCGGCGCTGAATGGAGCACTCGCGCTCCCCCAACGAAAGGACGTTGCCATGCTCATCGGCCAGCACCTGGAACTCGATGTGCCGCGGCCGCTCGATGAATTTCTCCATGTACAGGTCGCCATTACCAAACGCATTCGACGCTTCGGTCTGTGCCGCCTGGTAGAGCTGGGGCAGCTCTTCGTCGCTGCGGATCACCCGCATCCCACGTCCACCACCGCCAGCCGAGGCCTTGAGAATCACGGGAAAACCAACCGACCGGGCCCACGTCAGCGCCTCTTCCTCATTCTGCAGGACGCCTTCGGAACCAGGCAGGATCGGCACCTTGGCCTTCTTCATCGCCTGGCGCGCCTTATCCTTTTCCCCCATCAGCCGCATGGCTTCCGGAGGGGGTCCGACGAATTTGATATTTGAGGCGCGGCAAACCTCGGCGAAGTTCGCATTCTCACTCAACAGCCCGTAGCCCGGATGAATGGCATCCACATCCGCAATCTCCGCGGCCGAGATCACAGCGGGCACATTCAGATAGCTCTCCGCCGACCGCGGCGGGCCAATGCAGATTGCCTCATCGGCAAAGCGAACGTGGAGCGAGTTGCGATCCGCCTCGCTGTAGATGGCCACCGTGCGGATGCCTAGTTCTTTCGCCGCGCAAATGACCCGTAATGCGATTTCACCGCGATTGGCAATGAGCAGTTTTCGAAACATAGTTCCCATCAGGACCCGTTCATTCATACAGTTGCGGCGACGATTAGAAGAGGAAGGATCTAGCGCAGTCGCAGGGCGAAAAGGTCTTGGCCGTATTCCACCGGCTGGCCGTTGGTCACGAACCGCTTCACCACTTCCCCCGCCGCATCCGATTCAATCTCGTTCATCAACTTCATGGCTTCGACGATGCAAAGCACCTGGCCACTCTCCACCTCGTCGCCAATCTTGATAAAGGCAGCCGCACCCGGAGAAGACGACTCGTAGAAAGTGCCCACAATCGGCGACTTCACAATATGCAGTTTCTCTTCGTCAGCCAGAGCTTCCGCCGCTTGCGCAGCGGCCGACGCCGATGCCGAGGAAGCCACGGCGTGGATTCCCTGAGAGGCGGAAGGCGCTCCGTGCCCACCCGGACTCAACAACTGCCCCAGGCGGGCAAGATCGAGAGCCGAAGCAGGCGCCGCCTGCTACAGGCTGGGCAAACTTCAATCGAATCTTGAGGTCGCCGCGTTCAAACTCGAACTCGTTCAGACCATTTTCTTTCAGGAACTCGACCAGTTCCCTCAACTCTTTCATTTCATCAGGCGTCATGAATCTCTCGTCTGCTTCAGAGTTGCGTCCAACCAGTGGATGCCGGGGTCAACACCTGGCCACCCTCCCGGGTAACGACAACCATATCTTCGATGCGCACTCCAAACTGGCCAGCGATGTAGACGCCGGGTTCAATGGTGATAACCATCCCCGGCAAAAGGGACTGCGACTGGTCCGCGGCAATGCGGGGTGGTTCATGGATCTCAAGCCCCACGCCATGACCGGTGGAGTGAGTAAAGTACTCAGCCAACCCAGCCTTGCGAAGGACGCTGCGCGCTGCTTCGTCTACTTCCCCACAGGAGACCCCAGGCTTCACCATTGCTACGGCGGCCTGTTGCGCCTCCCGCACAGCATCATACGTGAAGCGCTCCCGGCGTGTTGGCTGGCCCAGGAATACAGTACGCGTCATGTCTGAACAATAACCTTTGAGGATAACACCGAAGTCCATGGTTACGAAGCCTTTACGGGGCAGCCGCTGGGCGGTTGCGCGGCCGTGCGGCAAGGCGGAACGGGGACCACTGGCGACAATGGTCTCAAACGACATACCCTCGGCGCCCCGCGCGCGGGCGCTCTGCTCGAGCAGCGCTGCCGCAGCGGTCTCGGGCATTCCCGGATGAAGCTGCGGCAGGAGCTCATGATAGAGGTCCACTCCCAGATGAGCCGCCTGCTTCATTAACTTCAACTCCTGCTCGTCCTTGATCAGGCGCAGATTGCGCACCAGGGGCTGGTGGAGAGGCGCGAAAAACCCCCGCCGTCCGGTAACTGCCTTTCGGTATGCCGCCAGATCGGCAACCGTGGTCGTTTCCGGGTCAAAGGCGCAGTGCTTGATCCCGGTCGAGGCCAGCCACCGGCAAGCCTCGTCGCGGGTGGTTTTGGAGATCACGACCCGCGCCCCACTGGTTTCCTGCTTCGCCTGCGCGATATAGCGGCCGTCCGTGAACATGGCGGCGCGACCGTGGGTGATTCCGAGGAAAGCGTTGGAACCGGTGAACCCGCACAGGTAGCGCACGTCGGGCAAATGGGTGATGAGTAAGCCCTCAATCCCCTGCTGCTTCATTTCTCGCCGCAGCCGGCGTAGCCGTGGTCCATGGTCCATCTGCTCAGGTATATCAGATACACTTAGATTGCGAAGAAAGGTCTTAATCCCATGCTCGTGGTGATGAAACCGCATGCCACGCCGGAGGAAATCCAGGCGGTCTGCGATCAGATTCAAGTTCTCGGCTTTCGGGCTCATCCCATGCCCGGCGCCCAGCGCACCGCCATTGGTATCACCGGCAACAGCGGCGCCGTCGATCAGGGCGGCCTGGAAGAGCTATCCGGGGTTGCTGAGGTCATTCGGGTCACCAAGCCCTATAAGCTGGTCAGCCGCGACGTAAAGCAGGAAGACACCATCATTCATTTCCCGGGAACCAATGCGACCATTGGCGGCCGCGACCTGGCAGTCATTGGCGGACCGTGCTCGATCGAGTCGCGGGAGCAGGCCTTTGCAGCGGCGGAGCAGGTTGCGCTCGCCGGAGCCCAGTTCTTCCGCGGCGGCGCCTATAAGCCGCGCACTTCCCCCTACGCCTTCCAGGGCATGGGCGAAGAAGGACTGAAAATCATGGCCGAGATACGGGATAAGTTCGGCTTGCGGATTGTTACCGAGGCGCTCGATAACGAGAGCCTGGACCTGGTTGCGGAGTATGCCGACGTAATCCAGATTGGCGCCCGTAACATGCAGAATTTTTCGCTGCTCAAGCGCGCCGGTAAGACGCGTAAGCCGGTGCTGGTCAAGCGAGGCATGTCCGCGACCCTGGATGAGTTGCTGATGGCTGCCGAGTACGTCATGAGCGAAGGCAACTACCAGGTGATCCTGTGCGAACGCGGAGTACGCACCTTCGCCGATCACACCCGCAATACCCTTGACCTGAGTATCGTGCCGGCGGTGCAGCGGCTAAGCCATCTCCCGATCATCGTCGACCCCAGCCATGGCACAGGTAAGCGCAACATGGTCCTGCCGCTGGCGCGTGCGGGGATCGCGGTAGGAGCGGACGGGCTGATGGTCGAGGTGCACCACCAGCCGGATAAAGCCCTTTCTGACGGCGCCCAATCTTTATACCCTGACCAATTTGTTGAACTAATGGATGAGGTGTCTCAGATTGCCACGGCGGTGCACAGGTCTTTGCCGCGTGCCATCAAGGTCGCCGCACCCACCCGCCTCTAAGATGGGTAGGTGCTGGCTTTTTTTGCTGGTTGTCGCCGCCACGGGTTGCCAGCAACGGGACTTCCCCAATTACCCCGCGAATTATCGTGAATATGCCTACATCAGCAATGGGGGCAGCAATACCGTAACCGTGCTCGACCTGGTAAACATGCGCCAGGATCGAGTGATTGCTGTTGGAACTGGCCCTTCCGGGCTGGGCGTCAATCCTCGCCGGAACGAAGTTTATGTGGTGAATACCGGCAGCGGCACGGTCACCGTCATCAACGCCGAGAGCAACACCGTGGCTGCGACGATTCGCGTGCAGCGGAAACCCTACTTTATTGACGTGGATGCCCAGGGTGACCGCGCCTATGTCGCAAATTCCGCTTCGAACAATGTATCGGTACTAGACCTGCCGAGGCGTCGCGAGGCAGGGGTGATCGGTGCCGGTGAGGGACCGGGGATGGCCCGCGTTTCGAACGACGGCAAGACGGTGGTGATCAGCAACCGCACGAGCGGAAGCGTCAGCATCGCGGATGCGCGCTCGTTCAAGGTGAGAAGCAGTTTCGATCATTGTCCCGGCGCGACCGACGTGATGATCCTGCCCGACTCCTCCAAAGCTTTCATCACTTGTTCTGGAGGGCACCAGATCATGGTCATCGGGCTGGCGCATAGTAACGGGAGTGATCCCAGGCCGGCCGATGTTCTTCTCAGCTTTCTCGATGTGGGCCAGACACCGCTGCACCTGGCTCTCAAGCCCGATGGCGGGGAGGCGTTCGTCTCCAATTACGACAGCGACACCATCTCCGAGTTAACCACCTCTTCCAACGAGGTAGGTGGGGCGTACCTGGTGGGAACCCACCCGGTGCGCGGCCTGGTCAGCGCGGACAACTCGCTTTTGTACGTGAGCAACTTCAGCGCCGGGCGAGTGAGTATCTACGGCATTGACGATGGCAAGAGGATTGGCGAGGGAGTCAAAGTGGGGGAGGGTCCGGACGCCCTGGCCTTCAACTCTTCCGGGCGTTTTCTACTGGTGGTGGATGCACAGTCGGGAGATATAGCCGTGGTGCGCACGGCGAACCCTGCTTCCCTGCTGACGCTCTTTCCAGCCGGCCGATCGCCCAATGACATAGTCGTCAAGGCTTTTCTGGTTCGGTAAAGTTTGGGATCGGCCGAAAAGACAGACCTTTGATGGGGCTTCGCCCCGTCTTCCCTAACCCATGTACGCTGGTGCGAGGGGCACCCGTTCAGAGTCGTGTGGGTGGAAGGGCGGATTATCCAGGCGAAGCGCACTGCAGATCCCTCGGCTTCGCTCGGGATGACAAGGGTAGAAGGGTTACGCACCTGAAAATCTGCGAGTCGGATGGGGAGTTTTTCTGTGCCATCCGACTCGCGGACTCTTAGGTGAGTATTTACTCTCCCCTTGTCATCCCGACCAACGGGAGGGATCTGCAGTGCTCGGCCAGACGCTACTGCTTCTTTTCTTCTTTGGCGCGCTCCAGGTCTGCCAGGTGGGCGAGACGGAGGGTGTGGCGGGTGGCCGAGTAGTGGGCCCCGGCCAACAGCAGCAGGCCGGTTACGAAAGCCCACAACATCAAACTCACCGAAACAGAAAAGGGACCGTAGACCGAATGCAGGTCCATCCAGGGTAGGACTGCGATGTAGAGCATCTTCGCCAGTTCCCAGGAGAGCCCAACCACAATGGCAGTTGGGAGCACGGCCCGAACGGGCAGCTTGCGGTTAGGAAGCACCCAATAGATGAGGAAGAAGAGCAGAATACTGGCGACCGCGGCGGAGATCTGCAGCAGCGAGTGAGACAAAAACACAAACGCAACGTTATCGACGTGGCCAAAAAACAATGCCCGCATGACCGACTGTTGCGCCGCAGTGACGGCCACGCTCAGCATGGCAATGGCGCCAATGCCGGCGGCCAGCCCCAACGAGATCAGCTGGTTCATGAAATAGGAGCGGTTCTTGGTCACGCCCCAGACGCGATTTAAAGCCACTTCCAGAGGAAGAAAGACCCCGGTAGAGGAAATCAGCAGCATCACCACCGAGGCAAGTCGCACCCCGTTACGGGCATGAGCCACAATTTCCATATTCTTGGTGACAAATTCCTGACCAGTGGGCAGGAAGTAGCGAATCATATCCGCGATTGCGCTCTCCATGGCGTGGGAATGAAAGACGACCCGGGCGATGGTGAACATCATGACGATGAATGGAAACAGCGACAGGATGGTATTGGCGGCGACGCTAAAGGCGTAGGTATGCACTTCGGTCTGCGTCATGTACCGGGCAAGGCTCCAAAGCCCCGCCCCAAAACTTGCGTTGCGGGCTAACCTGGCCGGGGGCTTCGGCTCGGCGGGAACCCCGACAAGCGCGTCATCTACGGGTATTTCCGGGACAGCATCGACCTCGGGGACTTCGGGCGGGAGGTCGATCCGGGGGACGGAGATACCGGTGGTCATAGCCGATATGCTAGCAGCCAGAGCGACCGCCTCGAAATGACTCTCGTGCGGCATCGCATACAACCTTCTGTGATCAGGTACAGTTGGGTAAATTTTTCTTGCACTCGATTCCAATTCCTGCCATAACATCATCAAGCTCGAACAAAGGTGCAATGTTCGAAATGCAGGAAGGCCAATTGTTGTAATTGTTTCACCGCCCTCAAAGCATCCAGGTGAACCGGATTTGCTGCACACATTTAGCGGCTACTCGGGGTGTCCCTAAAGTGCTGACGATGGTCAATCGAGGTTGAAAGGGAGTTCGCTTGAAGGAAAATGGCGTGGTCAAGTGGTTTAACGGAGCGAAAGGGTACGGTTTTATCCAGCGTTCCACTGGTGAGGATGTATTTGTGCACTTCTCCGCGATCCAGGAGAACGGATATAAGACGCTGAACGAGGGCGATGCAGTCGAGTTTGAATGCCAGCAAGGACCCAAAGGACTCAACGCCGCCAACGTGGTGCGCAGCGCCTGAGGTCAGGTCAGGGGCCAGCCTCCGTCTCAGTGTTGAGCAGGCGGTCCGCGGCCCACTGAGCGGCTTCGGCAAGCACCGGATCGGGTCCGCAAGCCCACTCCCGCAGTTTGGGCAGGTAGCTCGCGAGCCCGCTGTTCCCCATGGCGATGGCTGTATTGCGCAATAAGCCGGCGAGCTTGGCGCGTTGCACCGGGGATTGTCGAAACCAGCTGCGAAAACTCTCCGCATCCAGTTCTGCCAGCCAGGCGAGGGCCGGGTTTACCAGCTCTGTGCGCACGGCCAGCTCCGCATCCCCGCTTACCGGGGCGCGGCGGTTCCAGGGACACACATCCTGGCAAATGTCGCAGCCGAAGACCTGGCGGCCCATCTGGGAACGCAAAGGCTCGGGGATGGGTCCGCGCTTTTCAATCGTCAGGTAGGCAATGCAAAGGCCGGCATCCATTTGATAGGGAGCCGTCAGGGCGCCGGTTGGGCAGGCGTCGAGGCAGCGGGTGCAACTGCCACAACGGTCTTCCGCTAGCTTGATAGGCGCGGGCGGCAGCTCGAGCGCGGTGATGATTACGCCGAGAAAGAGCCACGATCCCAGCTCCTGGTCCAGGATACAGGTGTTCTTGCCGATCCAGCCGATGCCGGCGTACCTGGCGTAAAGCCGCTCTACAAGCGGCCCGGTATCCACATAGCAGCGGGATTCAAAGGGACCGAGCTGCTGTTGCAGGCTGTGCTCCAGGTTTTTGAGGCGACCGAGCAGTACATCGTGATAATCGCTGGGTTGCCCTGAACCGTAGCCCGTCCAGGCATAGCGAGCAATCCAGGCTGCGTCTGGCGAAGCGGGATCGGTGGACTTGGGCGCGTCCGCGTTGTAGTTGGCGGCGCAGACGATGACGGATCGGGCCCAGGGGACGGCGACGCGGAGGGACGATCGCAGGAGCCGGTTCTCCTGGTCGCGGCGTTTCAGGTACTCCATCTCGCCCGCGTGGCCGTCTGCGATCCAGTTTTCGAAGTAGGACAGTTCAGGGTAATCCGCTGGATCCCCGGGCGGGGGAACTTGGGCGATGCCTGCTTTGGAAAAGCCCGCCTCCCGAGCCAGTGCTGCGACGAGATCCTGGATCGGATCCTGGATCGGATTCTGGATCGGATTCTGGATCGGATTCTGGATCATTCATCTCATTTTAGGGTCACTCGGCAACGGTGGCTGCCAGGGTGGGCAGGAAGCCTATATTCTGGGCGAGATTCGCGGGCAGTTGGTGCCGTTCGGCCAGATACTCAGTAGTGTTGTAGGTGACCCAGATTTTTCCCTTATCGTCCTCCCAGATCAGGATTTTGAGCGGCAGGTCGATGGCGATGGTTGGCGCGGCAAGCATCAACGGGGTGCCCCCTTTGGGATTGCCGAAGATGAGCAGCTTGGTGGGGTGCATCTCCATTCCTACCTTAGCTGCCTCTCCACTGTGGTCAACCAGGGCGAAAATGGGTATGCCCTTGGTCTTGAGGATATTCTGGAGTTTTTCCAGAGCTTCGTCGACCGAATGCCTGGTGGTGATATGAACCATTCCTTGGTTGATCACGAGTTCCTCCTGCGAAAGTTGCGCTTTGTGTCAGATGCGGCAGGAACCTCGAGGACGCTGGTTGCGTATTGTTAATGAGGGGCTGAGGGAGTGGCCTGAGGGAGTAACTGCTCGATGATCAAATTCTTGCTGTGGTGCGTTCTTTTTATTCTCTGCTGGCCGTTGGCACTGCTGGCGCTGGTACTGTATCCGCTGGTTTGGTTGATCCTGTTGCCGTTCCGTATCGCGGGCATCGCAGTACACGGGGCGCTGGAGTTGGTGGCCGCCCTGATCACTTTGCCGGCGCGGCTGCTTCGGGCGATCTAATCCGGTCAGGGCTGCGCGTAGTAGCCTTGCCGGGTGCGTGCGGTTAGGCCGGGTTTGTCTACCTTAATTTCCAGGCTGTGATATTCGTCGCGGCGATCCGCCGGAGGCGGATCGAAGGACAATTCGTAGTAAGACTGGGCGTCCACCAGGCATTGTTGTAGAAGCGAGGCGACGTCGTTACTGGAAGTGAGCGCGAGGCCGCCGCTCTGAACCGCCAAAACCTGCAGACTCAGGTTACCCAAACCGGCCTTGTGCGCGTCGCTGACGCCCTTCACGAAATCCTGATAGTAGAACACGCTACCCAATCCCTGGCTGGTTCCCAGAGGACTGATGCTGTAGAGAACCACCCCGGCTCTCCTGAGGTCAGTGGAAAGGCCGACGATGGAGGCAAAGGCCTGGTTCTGTTGCCTGGGGTCGAGTTGGATGCCGGGACCGGAAAGGAGAGGCCAACCGGGAGACACCCAAAAAACCAACTTGCGGCCCGGCAGATCGGCCTCGTGCATGACAATTTGACCGAGAGCTTTGATGGAAAGGCTAAAGCGGTCCTGGGCCTGGTATTCGGATGAGCGGCGAACGTTACGTAAACCGATGGCGTATTGATCAAAAGAAGCGCTCAGGACGTTGCCGTCGGTGGTGAAATTTGACTGGATCTGGGTACCAGTATCGGTAAAAAAGGCCAGCGCCATCGGCTGTGGCAGATGGCCGCCGTTGGCGCGCAGGAACTTGTCCACCTCTCCTCGCTCGTACGCAAGGTTTTGATAGGAGGTATTCACGGCGTCGATGACCAGCAGGATGTGGGTGGTGTTCTGGCTGCCGGCAATGGCCTTGAACGAAGTGAGGTGGCGCTGAGTTTTGTTGTCGAACAGGGTGAAGTCCTGTTGCTGGAGATCGCCGACCGGCGGCCCGGACTTGGCCGTCACCACAACGTCGAGGTCGATTCTGGACGCGGGAGCCGGGCCCGGCGCAGCGTTCTGCTGGGCGCAGAGCACCGCGGTGCACACGAACGAGGCGCAGAGAAGCAAGCCACAACGAAGGTGAATGGACATGGTCCATTATTAGACGCGAAAGGGCGGTTTGAAGTTGAAAGTCTTCAGCCCTCGATCGCGGTCGAGACGACATCCTGATAAGTCAACGGGGGAGGGGCGGAAAGGTGGGGTGAGTCGACCAGCCCGAGCGGTAGGTATTCACCCAGATACCAGTCCACAAACCTGCGTATGCCGTCTTCGATTGGGATGCTGGGATTGAAGCCCGTAATTTCCCTCAGCTTATCGACATCCGCGTGGGTTTCGTAGACGTCGCCTGGCTGCATGGGCAGCAGGCGAATGTTCGCCGAGCGGCCCAGGTTTGACTCGATGGTGCGTAACAGGTGGAGTAGCTCAACTGGCCGCTGGTTGCCTATGTTGCACAGACGCATGGGGGCGCGGGCAGCCGGCCCTTCTGTTTTGTCTCCAACCGGGGGCAAAGGTAAAACGCGGATGATTCCCTCGACGGTATCGTCGACAAAGGTGAAGTCGCGGCACAAGCGTCCCCAGTTATAAAGCTCTATGGGGCGACCAGCCATAATCGCGTCCACGAATTTAAAGACTGCCATGTCCGGCCGGCCCCAGGGGCCGTAGACGGTGAAAAATCGAAGCCCGGTGGTAGGAATACGGAAAAGGTGACTATAGGCATAAGCGACGACCTCGTTGCTTTTCTTGGTCGCCGCATAGAGACTGATTGGCCGATCGGTGGAGTCTTCTTCGGAAAAGGGAGTATTGTCGTGCGATCCGTACACCGAACTGGAAGAAGCGAACACGAAATGGCGGCACGAGCAGGCGCGGACGCCTTCCAGCACATTGACGAATGCGACCAGGTTGCTGGAGACATATTCGTCCGGGCTGGTCAGCGAGCGCCGTATCCCGGCCTGCGCGGCGAGGTGAATCACGGCTTCAAAGTCGCCATTACGGAAGAGGCTTTCGGTCCGGGCCCGGTCGGCCAGATCCAGAGGAAAGAACCAGAATCGCGGTCCCATGCAGAGCTTTCGCAGGCGCGCGTCTTTCAGCCTGGGATCGTAGTAGTTGTTAAGGTTGTCGACGCCCACAACTTCAAACCCATCCGCGAGGAGGCGCTGAACCAGGTGCGCGCCAATAAAACCGGCAGCGCCTGTGACCAGAATTCGTTTTTCTCTTGCCTGCTTCATCATTGTTTCCTCACTGAGAAATGGTTGACTCAAAAAATGGACGCGGGCCTTAGTAAGCTCCCTCACCGGTTAAGACCACGCTGGCGGTACGCGCGAGGATGTGAAGATCGAGCCATGGAGACCAGTTACGAACGTAGTAACTATCCAGGCGGACGCGATCCCGGCGACTCACCGCGTTTCGTCCCGAGACTTGCCATAAGCCCGTCAGGCCTGGCGTTACCCTGCAATACAAGGAGAAGTTTTGGCCGTAGGCTGCGACTTCCTCTTCCACAATCGGGCGGGGGCCGACGAGGCTCATCTCGCCTCGCAATACATTCCAAAGTTGAGGAAGTTCGTCCAGGCTGGTTTTCCTTAAGAGCCGGCCGACACGGGTAATACGTGGGTCGTTGCGCAGCTTGCGGTCTCTTATCCATTCCTCGCGCAGATTTCCGTCTTTTGCCAGGGCATTTCGCAACAACTCGTCGGCGTTGGTTTTCATGGTTCGAATTTTCCAGATGCGAAATTTCCGCTGGCCGCGACCGACACGGTGATGACCGTAAAAGATGGGCCCGGGGGACTCGAGCCTGACCAGCAACCCAATCACAAGGATGGGGAAGGTGACCAGGGGGAGGATCACGCAAACCAGGAACAGGTCGATCGTTCGCTTGGCGAGTCTAGGCAGCGGCAGCAGCAGATCTCTTCTCACCTCGACGGCCAAACATCCTGCCAGCTGGCGAGCGTTGACGGTCAGGCTGTAAAGAGCCGCCGAGCTGTGGATGATCATCAGCCTGGGAAAGAGGCTTTCGAACTTTTCCAGATCTTCCAGTAGCTTGGCGGAACCTGTCTCGGGTAGAGCGATCATGGCACGCTCCACTCCACAGGCGCGCACCGACGCAGCCATGTGGATGTCGAGGATGGGAACGCTCGCTCCGCGACGAACTTGATAAGAGGAGGCGAGAAGGACGACGGGCCTTAGACCGATTTCCGGATGCAGTTCCAGTTCCTGGACGATCTCAGTGGACTCGTCTCCGGTGTGAAAGACGGCCACCGGAATCCCCCACCAGGGTTTATGGCAGATGAGCGCGCGCACGATGGATCGGAGCAACGGGGTTACGACAATTGCGGCAATCCAACAGAGGAGCAGAACGCGGCGGGGGTACGCCTCGTTCAATCGAGTAAGAGAAATCAGAGCAGCGAGAACGAGGAAGCCAAGGGTGAGCGCCAGGCCCAGGCGGCGAAGTTCCGTGACCGCATTATGAATGATGCCTGGATAGAGATTGGACAAAGCGAATATCGCGAAAAATACCCCCAAGGCGGGCCACAGACTGAAATAGTGATGGAGATCCAGCCTTCTGCCGGTGGGGATTACCAGTAAGACCGCGATTCCGGCAAGGCTAATCGCGACTGCATCACAACCTACGAAAACCAGAGAGCAAAGAAAAGGGTGGCAGCGGATTTTTGGCAGACGAATGAGCGGGAAGGATCGATCTGTAGGGACTACGGTTACGGTCGCCATGCACTCCTCCGACTCTTCACCGTACAAGGCGGAGATTAGTGGAAAGACCTGAAGGCTTCACGCGCAGCCAAATTAAATCCGGTTTATCGAGCGGTAGCTATCAGGTCGCAGGTAAAGAGTCTGCCGAGGCCCGGCAGTGTGTCGTCCTCTTCGGGACTCGACTCATGAACCTCACCCTACCCTGCACTGCCGTGCTACAGGCGGCTCCGTTCCCGTTCGACAAGCACAGGGCAGGCCGTGCGGGACTGCTTCTCTGCGGCATCCACCGTGTTCTATGAGTGCCGCAACAGCGCCCTCAGCATCATGCTCGCCGTATCTGGCTGAACAAGGGGTCGATGTGTG
The DNA here is from genome assembly GCA_963826875.1 of uncultured Acidobacteriaceae bacterium. Taxonomy (GTDB): domain Bacteria; phylum Acidobacteriota; class Terriglobia; order Terriglobales; family Acidobacteriaceae; genus PALSA-350. The sequence goes on from CAWGYP010000023.1 coordinate 296,879, forward strand.
ACTGCGGAGGCCGCTTGCCGTGGCCGTTGGTGGAGGTTGGCGAATCCCCCCCGCAGGTAAAGGTGTAGCCGATGCCCCGGTTGGTCTGAATCATCTTTTGCGGGAAGTCGCGATCGACCTTGCTTCGCAAGGCGCTGATGTAAACATCGACCACGTTGGTCAAGCCCTCGAAAGATGAGTTCCAAACGTGCTCAAGAATCATGGTACGGGTAACCGGACGATCGACGTTTCGAACCAGGTATTCGAGCAGCAGGAATTCCTTTGGACGCAGATCGATGGTTTTTCCCAAGCGGGCGGCTCTTCGCTTGACCAGATCCAACTCAAGATCGCCCGAGCGCAGTACATTGACGCTGTTAGCAGCGGCAAGATTTGCGGCTGCCTGGCGGAGGCGTATCGAAAGCGCGAGGCGCACCGCCAACTCCGAGGCAAAGAACGGCTCGCGCACACAATCATCGGCGCCGGCCTCGAACAATTGCAATCGCTGCTCCAGGTCAAGGTAGCGGGCAAACACAAACAGCGACGCATCGGAGTTTTCCTGGCGCAGTAATTTCACCAGGAGCACGATATCTCCGAAGATGAGCGAATCGGAATCGACAAGCACCCCTTGATAGGGAGCAAATCGGGTTAGCTGGAGACACTCCCTGGCAGAGGTCGCTGTTTCGACCACAAACTGGGCTGAGCTGAGCGCTTTGGCGACTCTTCTTTGCAGGTCATTGCGGGGTAAAAAGCTGAGCACTTTCAAAAGTACCTCCGAAATGGGACGGGCCTCAGGGGAGTGTCTGCACAACTTGATTCTGCGATCTCAGCTCTACCGCGCTTGCACTAGCTCAGCGATGCGAGACTCTATCCTGGTAAAAGGCCCGTGAGCCATCCTCACAGGTTGCATTTTCGTGAAGTTGCGTCCGCTGCCAGGCAAGTGAGTAGCTTCTTGCATTGGGGCGGTGGATCCAGAAACCATCCAGTCCAGTTTCGCAGGATTGGATAGCATGAGATTCGGCAAGAACCCGGATCACATACTCGCACTCTTTCGCTGAGGCGTCTTATTCGATACTCCGCAGGGGGCGGGAGCGAGGAGTAAGACAACAAGACAACAGCGAACCCTCTTGTCGTACGAAGGCAAACTTTACACGTAGAAGAGCAATACCAGAGTCTTATTTACTCTGTCAATCTTAACTTATGGATTCCGCGAAGCCCGCTTTGTTGAGACGAGTTCATCCTCAGCTGAACTGACTTGAGCAAACACTCTGGAGTATCGGATACATCATTCTCTTCCTCTGCCAGCATTGCGGGATCCATCTCTGTGGGGAATAAATCATATTCGAACAGTAAGCACCAAGCAGCAGTCACTGCTGTTGCGGATCGGAAACATAAGGCTAAGTTAATGATATAAACACCTGTCAGCCGCTGGCGTTAAGGTGGTTACTCGGATTTTTAGAAAGGGTAAGGTTGTTACGGGTAAGCAACACGTTATAGCAATGACTGGGTGTTTGTTAGTTTGCTTTGTAGTCTCCCTGTAGTGCACATCTGCGCTACCTAGGAGATTCCCCAATGTTGAAACGATTTGCCCGCACCCTTGTTATCGGCGCAACACTGGCCGCAATGGTTACACCAGCCGCCTTTGCCGCCGGAGACCCGCTAGGCACCGACCCTGAGCCTGGGATGGTTCACGTACTCCTGGTGATGTTAGGCTTGCAGTAAGATACTCCCAAAGCGGTTTCATCCAAAAAGGGTAAACCCGCTACCACGCGCGCCTGAGTTCGGACTGGCCGCCTGGAAGGGAGATTCTGAGTGCATCTCACAGGTCTGGATCTCCTGTTCTGGGCGGCTGGTTTCATAGAGAATCTGGCCCTGCTCCTGGTTCTCTGGTATCGGCGCCGAGCCAAAGCTTTTCCCTTCTTCACAACGCTTGTCACCCTGGTTGTTATCAAAACAATCGCACTGTATTTTGTGAGTCTTTACGGAACGAAGAACGACTACGCTCTCGTCTACTGGACGCTGGCTATCCTGGACATGACGTTACAGCTTTGCGTGGTCTATGAGGTTGCGTCCCTCGTTTTTCGGCCTCTCAACGTCTGGGCAGAAGACGTTCGCAGTAGTTTCGCCTGGCTGATATGTCTGAGTTTGCTGGTAGCGCTTGGTCTCACCTGGCTGGGGAGTGTGCCGTCGCCAAACTGGATTCAGGCTTTGACGACTAAGGGGAACTTATTTGCGTCTACGCTGTTGAGCGAGATTTTCGTCGCCATGATGGCTTTGTCGATCAAGGCAGGTCTCCCATGGAAGACACACGTGGCGAAGATTGCCCAGGGGCTGGGTGCGTATTCGTTGATAAGCGTGCTCATCGACACTGGGCGCAGTTACTTCGGTGTCAGCCGGGAGCGACCTGCCTTTGTTGCGATATCCCATGTTCGCATGGCTGTTTACCTGGGTTGCGTCACCTATTGGATCGCCAGCCTGTGGCCTGATGAGTTACCGGCCCGCATCATGACGGCGGACATGCGAGAAAAGATGTTTACTTTACAGGCGCAGGTGACATACCATCTTCACGACTTGCGGTCCAGGAAAAAATAGTGAACACACCTAATCTGTCTTTTTTGGTCGCGATTGGGATTTTCTTTAGTGTTCTCATCCTCGTTGCCGGATATTTCTACTGGCGGCGCCGCCGGTCGTCGCCGGTTGATTTTGAAGACCTGTTTGCTCAATTGAAGTGGATTGACCGTAACAACATCGCCCAAGTCGCGCTGGACCTGGTTGACCCATCGGGGCGGCCTAAGGTCGACGAGGCCGCTGCGACTATGGAACCATCCCAGTTATGGGACCTGATTGGTGGACTGGACGGACTGGAGACCATGGAGCGAAATAGCGAAGTCCTGATCGCTTTGGCTTTTTATGTCCAGCAATGGTTTCCGGAGGCACTCCCCATTGCAGAGCGTTTGCGGCTCGATGCCAGGGAACTGAAATGGCATGTGGCGCGTCTTCGGGGCGCAGCCCAAAAGGGTAACCTGCAAATCTCTTTTCCCTTCTATGCGCAGCGCGCGGTGGCAACTTACTACCTGATGACGCGCCGGGTGCTGGATCTGTATGAGGCGGCAAACTTCTCCATGCTGGCCGACTTGCAGCGCGCTCTCTAGGTCAACCGCTTCGCGAGCTCAGGAGCATTTCAAGGCGCCAATCGAATGGCCACTACAATGACGCGCCCCATGCACTCTATCTCTGTTCTGTATTTCCATCTTTGACTGGAGGCGGGCGACAGGGGGTGGGGGATAAGAGTCAACCAATCGGAGTTCTTATCCAGTTCGCACCATCCACAGGCATAGGACTCCCGAGTCATCAAGAAATAGATGGGGCGCTGAAACTCGTGGGTCCAGTCTTTGCGAGGAGAGATGGCGCGCTTGCGGGTGTCGATGTGAACAATCGAGCCGGCCGGGATCATAGGATCCAGAGTAAGGTCGCGCTTCCCGATGATGCCCCGCCGATAAGGCGTTAACAACTGGCCAGGCTCCGGCGCAAGCAGGGTGGTTTCCTCGGGCGCTTGCTCGGGACCAGGCTTGTCCGGCAGCAAGTATCTTGCCTGCTCTTCGAGGGGCCCCCCGGTCAATAACATGGTGGCGTTGGGACTGGAGAGTGGCCTGAGGAGCGCGGACCGCCCTTCCGGCGGGTACATATCGCGTAGCAGTTGGTCGGTGGGTAAATTGTAGATGTCTGCCAGGGCTATGAGCTTGTTGACCGTCAATTCGTGTTCTTCGCGTTCCAGGCGATCGAGCCAACTGGCGGAGACCTGGTAGGACTGATTGCCCCGCTCCCGGGCAAAGCGAAGACTGCGTTCCTCGACCTCCCGGAGCGAGAGTTGCCATTGCCTGCGAATCGTACGGAGCCTTGCACCAATCCCTGCCATCAGCTGACCCTTTCTGTCTTGCTCTATGCCGCAAATGCACTTTCCGTGTTACCGGGTACGTTTGCAACCCCCTGGAGCATAGGGGCCGGGGGAACATCTGGTGCTAGACAGCGGTTGAACAATCAGATCTAGAGCGCTATTTGCCGCCATGGACAGATCAGGATACTCCACAAGCCCCGCCTTGAAAGAAGTAAGTCGACTGTCGTGCAGAGAAAGTTATCGCTTGAGCTTTTGCAAAGTCTTGGAATCCTTCCATGCACGCTTCAACGGCGAGAGGAAAAGTGGACGCACAGAACGGATCACCGATAAACACCAGTCACTGAGAACCCTGGTGATCGGCGGAGAATGAGTTTGCAGCAGAGATAACTGCGGAACCCTGAAGCGATTGCGATCGTTCGCAGGACCTGCGAAGAATGCATGAGCGAGTTCCACTAAGACGGTAGGCCGCGCGTTTGCCAGTTGAACTGCCGGACGCTCATGCTCAGAACTAAGCATGTGCATCGGACAGTGGAAACAGAGCTGAGTGAATTCTTAGAGACTACAGAGCGAGTTTTGCGATGTCAACAATTTTTGCCATCTTCACCGCAATGTGAAATTCTTGGGGGTCTCCAATGGTCAAGGATGACGCAAAGGTGTTATTAGCGCATCCCACTCTGGGAAGCAAGCTGAGGGTTGTTTGTTCGGAAGCTCGCATCGTGCGAGGGTACTATTAAACCCGACGGGAACCTGCGCCCTGTAGGTGTCTGCGGACCAACTGCAAAAGCCAAGTTCTCACCCAGTTTCGGGGGCCACTATGTTCTCCACTTCGCGTTATCGCCGGCGGCTCTTAACGGGCACGGCTTCTGTTCTTGCCACCGGCCTGCTCGCAATGGGCCTTGCATCCTGTGGTGGCAGTACAAGTAATGCAAACAGCAGCGGTAACAACGGTAGTGCACCGATACTGACGCTTTCTCCTTCCAGCTTCCAGCTGACGGCCGGAGCCAGCGGACAGCAGGCTTCCCTTCTGCTATCCGCATCCGCCGGCACCGGTGCAGCGACGGTTACGGTATCTGGATTGCCTACGGGAGTTGCGATTTCGCCATCGACTCTCTCTCTGACTCCGGGCACTGCTTTGCCATTGACGCTGACTGCGGCCGCCTCGGCGGCAACGACCACCGCGATGGTCTCCTTCAGTACGACCATCGGCGGCCAGGCGGTCAGCACCCAGGGTTCCCTCTCGGTGCAGGCGGCAGCGGGTGATTTCTCGCTCAGTGTCACGCCCGCTTCGGTCAGCTTGCCATCGAATGGCACAGCATCCACTGTTTCTGTGTTGGCCACCGCGGTCAACGGCTTTTCTGGCAGCGTATCGGTCGCTATTTCGGGACTACCCCCGGGGGTTACGGCACAACCGTCCTCGCTGACCCTTACTCCGGGAACGGCGGCGACTCTCAGCCTGACGGCGGCCGCAGGAACGGCCGCAGGGTCGGCCACGGCTACCTTGACCGGGACATCCGGCGCACTGACGCATAGCGCTTCGCTGGCAATCAGCGTAGTCTCTCCGCCCCCGGCCCAAGCGGATTTTTCGCTTGCCGTCAGTCCTCAGTCTCTGAGCCTTACCATTGGAGCCGCGGGACAACCAGTGCAGTTATCCGCGACAGCGTTGAATGGCTTCAGCGGAACGGCCAGCGTTGCGGTGAGCGGCTTGCCTGCCGGGGTGACGGCTTCCCCTACCTCCTTAACGTTGACCCCGGGAACGCCACAGAGCGTCACGCTGACGGCGGGCAACAACGCCGCGGCGGGAAGCGCGAACGTGGTGTTTACCGGCACCTCTGGCGCCTTGAGCCACACCGCGACCCTGGCTCTTACGGTGGCTTCCTCGGGCGTGAATGTAACCACCTACCATAACGACAACGCGCGCGACGGATGGTACTCGGCGGAGACGGTGCTAACGCCGCAGAATGTCAATGCCACCGCATTTGGAAAGCTCACAGAATTAGCGGTAGATGGAAAGGTCGATGCCCAGCCGCTCTACGTCAGCGGTCTTTCGATCTCCGGACAAACCCATAATGTGCTCATCGTGGTTACTGAGAATGACAGCGCGTATGCCTTTGATCCTGACTCCGGCACCCAGTTATGGAAAGTGAGTGCTGTGGGAACTGGTGAGACACCCAGCGACGATCATGGCTGCGGCCAGATCACGCCGAATATCGGCATCACCGACACCCCTGTGATCGACCGCAGCCAGGGTCCCAACGGCGCGGTGTACTTTGTCGCCATGTCCAAGGATGCGAGCAGCAACTACCACCAGCGGCTGCACGCGCTGGACCTGGCGACAGGGGCGGAGTTGGCAGGCAGTCCGTCGGAGATACAGGCCAGCTTCCCGGGCACCGGGTATGGTTCCACGAACGGGATGCAGGTTTTCGACCCTGCCCAATACGCGGAACGGGTCGGGCTGTTGTTAATGAATGGCCAGCTGTACCTGGCCTGGACTTCGCACTGCGACGATGATCCGTATACCGGCTGGGTGATGGCCTACAACGAAACGACCCTGCAGCAGACGAGCGTGTTGAACCTGACACCGAACGGCCCTTCGACTCCTCATTACGGCAATGGCGAGGGTTCGGTGTGGATGGCCGGCGCCGGTCTGGCCGGCGATACGCAAGGCAACATCTACTTCCTGGACGCGAACGGCAGCTTTGACTCGTCGCTCAACGCGAATGGCTTTCCTGCACAAGGGGACTTTGGCAACTCGTTCATGAAGGTGTCGACGACGGGGAACGCGCTGGCCGCGGCGGATTATTTCGCCGCCTACAACCTGCAGAACGAAAGCGACGCAGATCAGGACCTGGGTTCGGGGGGCGCGATGCTGCTACCTGATCTGGTCGATGCCAATGGGACCACGCGCCATTTGGCTGTGGGTGCGGGCAAAGATACGAATATTTACGTGGTCGATCGGGACAATATGGGGAAATTCAACGCCAGCAGCAATAATGCGGTGTATCAGGAGATACCGAACGGGCTGAGTGGGGGCGCCTTCTCGATGGCAGCCTTGTTCAATAACACGGTTTACTATGCGGCAGTGGGCGATCACCTCAAGGCGTTCCCAATTACTAACGCCCTGTTGGCTACCACGCCAGCCAGCCAGTCTGCGAACGCGTTTGCCTACCCTGGCGCTACGCCCAGCGTGAGCTCGAGCGGATCGCAGAACGGGATTATCTGGGCAGTGGAAAATCAGAGTGGTGCGGCTGTGCTGCACGCTTACAACCCTGCGAGTATAGGGACCGAGTTGTACGACAGCAACCAGGCGGCGAACAGCCGGGATCATTTTTCTGATAACAAATTTATTACCCCTATGATCGCCAACGGCAAGGTTTATGTTGGGACCACGAACAGCGTTGCGGTGTTTGGGCTGTTGCCTTAGGGGCCAACGGCCGGTCGAAAATCAGTGCGACGGCCAGAATTGAGTATTAAGTGGTTGGCCCAGGTCTCGCTTTTGAGACCTGGGTCTCTCTCGCAAATGGGTTCTAGCCCGAAACACCCAGGTTTCAAAAGCGAGACCTGGGCCAACCACCAATATGGCTTTAGCCGCGTAGACGCGCCAGGAGGTCCTGGGGATGCACGGGCTTGGCCAGGATCTCAAATTCGTGGCCCTGCACTCGGGCGCGATCCAATAAGTCCGCCGTGGCAGCCTGACCGGAAAAAAGCAGGATCTTGCAGTCGGGAAGCATACCGCGGATGGTGATCGCGGCATCAATTCCGTTCATGTCGGTCATGATGACGTCGGAAATGAGCATGTCGGGCCGCAGGGTCCGCGCTGTCTCTACAGCTTTTTCGCCGTTGTAGACCGCAGTGGCTTCAAACCCGCTCTGGTTTAGGATAATGGCCAGCGTGTCTGCAATCACTTGCTCGTCATCCGCTACCAACACCTTGGGCTTTGCTTGTGAATTGATCATTTGCTCCTGAGGGACGATCTAGTCTTTCTGTAGGAAATCACTGAGGCGGCACCTTGAATCATACGCTTCTGATTCTGATGCTGCCTCCCGACGTAGCGTTGTGGCACGCGCCAACTCCTGGGTAAAGTTCTCCGTGTATAAGAAGATTTGACCACAATTTTTTTTGTTGGACATTTTGCCGATGGCTGAACCGATCATTCGCGCCCAGCGGGTTGAGAAGTACTATGCCCAGCCGAGCGAGAACCGCATCCAGGTGATCGCGCCCACTGACCTGTCTATCGTGCAGGGAGAGATTGTTGCCCTGCTGGGACCGTCGGGGTCGGGCAAGTCTACCCTGCTGCGCATGCTGGCCGGTCTCTCCCAACCTTCCGCAGGAGAGGTCTTCTGGCACGGCCAGCCCATCATGCAGGCGGATGCCCACGTGGGAATCGTCTTTCAGAGCTTCGCCCTGTTTCCCTGGCTGACGGTGGTGGAGAACGTGGAAGCACCGCTGATTGCCCGGGGCATTCGGAGCGAGGACCGCCGGGAACAGAGTCTGAAGATCCTGAACACGGTCGGCCTGGATGGATTTCAGGCGGCGTATCCTAAAGAGCTTTCGGGTGGAATGCGGCAGCGGGTGGGCTTCGCACGCGCGCTGGTGGTGCAGCCGGAAGTCCTGTTTATGGATGAGCCCTTCTCTGCCCTGGATGTGCTGACGGCAGAGAACCTGCGCAGTGAACTGATGGAGCTGTGGCACAAGAAGACGATTCCTACCCAGTCCATTTTTCTGGTAACCCACAATATTGAGGAAGCCCTGCTGCTGGCGGACCGGATCATCGTGCTGGGGCGTAATCCGGGGCATGTGCGGGTCGATTTTGCGGTAACCATGGCCCAGCCACGCGACCGCAAGAGCGCGGCATTCACCCAGCTGGTGGATTACATTTACAAGGTGCTGACGCGGCCGGACGTTGCCCCGGCCGCGGTGCCGCAAAGGGTGGCGGTGCGGGACCAACGGCAGATGCACTACCAGATGCTTCCCCACGCCCGCCCGGGTGGGATCGCCGGGTTGCTCGAATTGCTCATCGACTACAACGGCCGAGCCGATATTTATCGCCTGGCCGACGACCTGGCGTTTGAGATCGATGACCTGCTGCCCATCGTGGACGCGGCACAACTGCTGAAGTTCCTCAAGGTCGAGGAAGGGGATGCGGCCATCACGCCCGAAGGACGGGAGTATGCCGAGTCGGAGATCCAGCTGCAAAAAGAGCTTTTCCGTAAAGCGGCAGTGGAGAATGTTCTGCTGCTGCGGCAGATTACCCGGGCCCTGGCTACCAAGTCCGACCACACGGTTCCAGAAGAGTTTTTTCTGGATATGCTGGATGAACAGTTCAGCGAGGACGAGACGCAGCGCCAGTTGGAAACGGCGATCAACTGGGGCCGTTACGCAGAGCTGTTCGACTTCGACGCTTCACGCAGACGATTCATCTTTCCCGAGGAAGAAGAAACGGCAGAGGCGGTCGAAGAGGCTCCCGTCGAATGAGCGAGCCTAACAAGCTGTTCAGCGTTCCCACCCTATCCCGCTCGTTGGTCATCGAGCGGACCTGGCCGTTTTTTCTTGATCTGAGCGTTGCGGCGTGCGGGCTGGCGCTGTTTTATGCCGTCCTGCGGATTGCGCAGTATTGGCTGGGACATCCGGTGGCGTCCGTGGCCATCTCCAATTCGCCGAGAATGCTGCCGCTGTATGCGTTTTATTCGGTGGTGCGTATCACGGCCGCTTACCTGCTGAGCCTGCTTTTCGCTGTGGGCTACGGTTACATCGCCGCGTATACCCCGCGCGCAGAAGGCTTCATGATCGCGGTGCTCGACATCCTGCAATCGATTCCCGTGCTGAGTTTTCTTCCCGGGGTGATGCTGGCCATGGTGTCGTTGATTCCGGGACGGCAGCTGGGAATCGAACTGGGAGCGATCCTGCTGATATTCACCGGGCAGGTGTGGAATATGGCCTTCAGCTTTTACTCCTCGCTGAAGAGTCTGCCGCGCGAGCTGCGAGAAGCGGCCGGGGTTTTTAAATTTTCTGCCTGGCAACGGTTCTGGCAACTGGAGTTGCCCTACTCCGCCATCGGCCTGGTGTGGAACTCGATGGTGTCGGTTGCGGGTGGATGGTTTTTCCTCATGGCGTGCGAGATGTTTGTTCTGGGCGACCGGGATTTCCGATTGCCCGGGCTGGGGTCTTATCTGCAGACGGCTGCAAGCACTGGGGACACCCGGGGGATGATTTGGGGATCGGTGACCATGATCCTGATTATTGTGGCTACGGATCAACTGGTGTGGCGGCCGGTGATCGCTTGGGCGGATAAGTTCAAGTTTGAGCAGGGCGAGAGCACCAGCCGGAAGACGTCCCCGATCCTGTTCGCGCTGCAGAATTCCAATGCGCTGGCCTGGTTGAAGGAGAAGACGGTTACGCCGGCGAGCGAAGGGATCTACGCCCGGCTGGCGCGGCGGCAACGGGAGCTGGTCGCGCGGCCCATTCACGCGCCGCGCAAGCGATCGCAGTTGGGGGCGATCCTGTTGATTGCCGCGGCGATGCTGCTGGTGGCATTTGCTGCGTTTCGGGCGCTGGAGCTTCTGCGACATATTCATGGTGCAGAGATCGTCGAGCTGTTGAAGGGAGCTGGGGCGACGTTTCTGCGGGTGAATGCGGCGTTGCTGATTGCCTCCGCGTGGACGATTCCTGTGGGGGTGGCGATTGGGTTTCATCCTCGCCTGGCGCGCATCGCCCAACCACTGGCACAGATCGCGGCGTCGTATCCGGCAACGGCGATTTTTCCCATTTTGCTGATTGCGCTGGTGCAGGCGGGGGGCGGATTGGGCATCGGGTCGATTGCCCTGATGCTGCTGGGCACGCAGTGGTACATCCTGTTCAATGTGATCGCGGGCGCTTCGGCGATTCCTTCGAATCTGAAGGAGGTGGCCAAGTTGTATCGGTTCTCCCGCTGGCAGCGATGGAAAGTGCTGATTTTACCGGGGATTTTTCCGTACCTGGTGACGGGACTGGTGACCGCTTCCGGCGGGGCTTGGAACGCTAGTATTGTTGCGGAATATTTCCACCTGAAGGACCGGACACTGCAGACACTGGGTTTGGGGGCGGAGATCAGCGCCGCCAGCGATCATGGCCAGTTTTCTATTTTGCTGCTGGCGACCATTATTATGTCGCTGATGGTGGTGACGGTAAATCGGCTGGTGTGGCGGCCGATGTTCCGGCTGGCGGAAAGTAAGTTCCGGCTGGATACGTAGGCAACTCGGCGGATGGGAGAGCATCTTCTGAGTGAGGTGATCTCAATGGCTGAGAAAAGCAAGCGTACTTCCGAGCGGGAGTCCAAGGCAGAAGAGAAGAGCCAACACGACCGGGCTCCGTACCAGAAGAACTCGGATCGTGATCCGGTGAAAAGTGTGGAAGAGACTCGTCATGTTCCCAGTCAGGGGCACGGGGCGATTAAGTAAAAAGCATTCGAAGAAAGTCGATTTCGGCCCACGTTGTCGCCCCTCGACGAGCTTGAGGGGGAGACCTGTGGTATCCCACATCTCGCGAAAAACTAGCGAGATGTGGGGGCACCCGGCGTTTGATTTAGGGAATGGAGCTCAAAAGCGCTAGCGGGCGGCCTGGTAGACGAATTGGAAGCCGATCACCATGAGCCAAAGGGAGAGGGCGAAACGGAGTTGACGGTTGGGAATGCGGGGTGCGACTCCGCTGCCCGCAATTGCACCGAAGACACCGCCAATTGCCAGCTTCCACAGTAAGGCACCGTCATAGCTGCCGCCGATCATGTGCACGCCAGTGCCAATGACAGAAAGAGCCAGGCCAAAAGTGAGGTCGGTGCCTACGACCTGCGCGGTCGTCAGAGAGGTGAGCCCTAACAGAGCTACTGTGCCTAAGGCTCCCGCCCCTGAAGAAGAAAAGCCTACTTCGGCCGCGATTGGAAAAGTGATCACGCCCATCCACTTGGGACGATCCACCAGCGGCCGAACAATGGCGTCGGGACGGAAGTGGCGGAACAACTGCCATGCGGAAGAAAAGATGATGATCGATCCCAGCACGATGTAAAGCAGAGACTTGGGACCATGCGCGGCGACATGGTGGAAGAAGAGCGAACCGACGATAACTCCCGGTATGCCTCCCAACAACATCCACGAAAGAATGCGGTAGTTGACTTGCCTGCGCGCGATCTGCACCGGGACGACAATCAGCTTGACCACGGCTGCATAGGCAAGAGAGGTGCTTACGGCGATCTCCACCGGTACGTGGAGAAAAAATATCAGTAACGGTGCCGTAACCACTCCCGCACCTACGCCGGTAAGAGCGATCACCACGGCTATCAAAAACCCGATCACCAACTGCAGCATGCCCACTCTTTTCTATTGCGGTTGCACGTGGATACCACATTCCTGCTTGCGGCCACCCCAGCGGCCGGAGCGGGGATCACCAGGATCAAACGGAAGACTCGTACAGGGCTCACAACCAATGCTGGTGTACCCCTTGTCGTAGAGAGACATCAGCGGGATGTTATGCTGGGCGGCGTATTGCCACACGTCCCTGGTGGACCACTCGGCTAACGGGCTTACTTTCAGTAACTGCTTGCCCGTGGGCAGGGTGAAGGCGTCGACGGGCTGCAGATTGGCCCGTGTTTTCGCCTGCTCCCGGCGCAGGCCGGTGAACCACAAACGGTAAGGTTCGAGCGAGGCGAAGAGCGGACCTACCTTGCGCATGCCACAGCAACGATCGGGCGCGGTCTGGTTCAAGATGCCGAATTGCGATTCCTGCTCGGCCACGGTCAACTGGGGAAGAACATTGACCAGGTTCAGATCCCAGTCCCGGCTGAGACGATCGCGGTATTCGTAGGTCTCGGCAAAGTGGTAGCCGGTGTCGAGGAAGATGACCGGCACATCGCCGATGGCCTGGCGGACCAGGTGGACCACGACCATGTCTTCGGCCTGGAAGCTGCTGGTGACGCAGACTTCCTCCTTTTGAGCTGAGGAAATTTGCTGGCGTACCAGGTCGGTGGCTGCGGCGGTGAGGGCTTCTATGCTCATGCGGCACCTCGTTGGAGCACGCTTAACAGGTATTCGACTGCGCCGGCAGGGTCGCGGGGCAATGCGCCCACGGGTTCAAATCCGATCGAGACTGCGGCGCCGGCTTCGGCTTCCATCAGGACGAAGACTCCTATTTGCAACAATTGCTGTATCAATTTGCGATTTTGGCTGCGAGTGCGTACCACCTCTGCTCCGGTATTGCGCAGTGCGGTTTCGAGCAGCTGGAGCAGTTCCAGATCGGCGATGGCGATGGCGGCTACGGTACTCGCGCTCCGCTCACCAGTAAGGATGTCGCGCACCATTCCGGCGGCCACGGTGGAATGCGAGACGGGGTCGATCAGGATGAAGCTGCCGGTGCGGCGTTGGGCGCTGTAGGGATCCAGAAACAGCGGGCGCGTGGTCTCGATTTCGACGACCCCGATGCTGTTGAGCTCGAGCGTGGTTGCGGGCTCGTGATCCAGGGTCTGCATGTTCACCCGATGATCAATCGTTTTGATTTGCGCCTTGACCGTTTGCGAGGTGTGTTTCAAAAGGTAGGTCGTGGACGAATCAAGACGCTGGGCATCCATCCAAACCAAGGCGGCGAGAAAGCTGGTTGCGGTTGCCGGAGGCTGATGGGCAGCGGCGAGCATGTCTCCGCGGCTGATGTCCAGCTCGTCCTCAAGGGTGACGGCAATCGACATGGGCGCGACGGCACGGGCCAGATCGCCGTCAAAGGTGGTGATGCTTTTGACGCGGCTGGTTTTGCCGGAAGGCAGCGCGACGACCCGATCGCCCGGCCATAGAGACCCGGAGGCGATCTGCCCGGCGAAGCCGCGGTAGTGCTGATCGGGTCGAATGACGCGTTGGATGGGCAGGCGGAAGGGGCCGCCCTGAATATCCTGCCCGATGGGTACGGTCTCCAGGTATTCGAGCAGAGTCGGGCCTTCATACCAGGACATGCTGAGACCACGGTCGACGACGTTGTCGCCATGCAGCGCGCTGACGGGGATCGTGACCAATCCCGAGATGCCCAGCTTGCCGGCAAGGTTCTCGAGATCGCGGGTGAGCGAATGAAAGACCTCGCCCGAGTAATCGACCAGATCCATTTTGTTAATGGCGGCTACGATGTGGCGCGTCCCCAACAAGGACGCGATGTAGGCGTGACGGCGGGATTGGGTGAGGATGCCTTTGCGAGCGTCGACGAGAATGATGGCTACGTCCGCGGTGGAGGCGCCGGTCGCCATGTTGCGGGTGTACTGCTCATGGCCCGGAGTGTCGGCGATGATGAATTTGCGATGCGTGGTCGAGAAGTAGCGGTAGGCAACATCGATGGTAATTCCCTGCTCGCGCTCGGCCCGCAATCCATCGGTAAGCTGGGCAAAATCGATGGCGGCGGCGGCATTCCCATTGGCTGCTTTGGTCACTGCGCGCACATGATCTTCGTAGACGTTTCGTGAGTCGTAAAGCAGGCGGCCGATGAGGGTGGACTTGCCATCATCGACGCTGCCCGCGGTCGAGAAGCGCACCAATTCCTTGGCTTGCTCGGCCGAGAGAAACTCCTCCATGGAAAACATATCTTCGACCGCGAGCGGGACCGGCATCAGAAATAGCCCTCGCGTTTCTTCAGCTCCATCGACCCGTCCTGGTCGTGATCGATGACCCGGTTGGCGCGCTCGGACGAGCGGAAGGCCACCAACTCGGCAATGATTTTGGGAATGGTGTCGGCATCGGAGCGAATGGCCCCGGTGCAAGGACTGCAGCCGAGCGAGCGCAGACGGCATTGCACCCACTGCTCTTCTCCGGGTAAGCCTTGCACGAAGGATTGCTCCACTGGGATAAGGCTGTCGCCGCGCACCAGCATGCGGCGCTGCTGGGCAAAGTAGAGCGGGACGACGGGAATCTGTTCCAGGTGGATGTAGTGCCAGACGTCTAACTCGGTCCAGTTGGACAGGGGGAAAACGCGGATGCTCTCGCCCGGATTGACGCGGCCATTGTAGAGGTTCCACAACTCGGGCCGCTGGTTCTTGGGGTCCCACTGGCCGGCGCTATCGCGAAAAGAAAAGATGCGCTCCTTGGCGCGGGACTTTTCTTCGTCCCGGCGGGCTCCGCCGAAGGCAGCGTCGAAGCCGTGCGCGCGCAGGCCGTCCAGCAGGGCTGTGGTTTTGAGCAAGCCGCAGCAGCGTTTCGTTCCCAGTGCGACAGGATTGGCCCCGGCAGCGATGGCGTCTTCATTTCGCCATACCAGGAGTTGAACCCCGAGCTTTCGGGTGTATTCGTCACGAAAGGCAATCATCTCCTTGAATTTGTAGCCGGTATCCACGTGCAGGAGAGGGAATGGGATGGGTCCAGGATAGAAAGCCTTCTGCGCCAGGCGCAGCATGACGGAAGAATCCTTGCCAATGGAATAGAGCATCACCGGCTTTTCAAACTCAGCCGCCACTTCGCGGAAAATGTGGATGCTCTCCGCCTCCAGCATTTGCAGATGGCTGAGCCTGGGTGCGGAGCCTACCGGCATGGTTTGGGTTTCCAGAGTTGGCAACATCGCTCCTTGAAGTGCAGTGGGTAAAACGAAAAAACCGCTGGCCAGAGGCTGGCAGCGGTTGTGGTGCTTCTATGAGTTATGCGAAAGATCTGTAGGGATTCCCTACTCTTCGGCTAAGAAAAACTCACACCCGCTCGCGCGCAATGACAACGAACAACACTTGTCACAGCAACAACAACCAGCGGGATGATGGAGCATTCGCACTGAGTTAATCCTCTTGCCTGGGGGGTCTTTTGTCAAGCGCTGCACACCCCGGCAGTAACCCGCTTCTGCTTCAAGTATAAAGAGTCAATGAAATGCTTACGAGTGGGTCTGATTGGGTTTGGATTCGCCGGGCGGGTTTTTCAGGCAAACGCGATCGAAGCAGTGGAGGGACTGGAACTTGCCACGATCGTACAGAGAACCGGCGAGGAGGCGGCGATGGTCTTTCCTCACGCAAAGATTGTGCGCACAGTGGAGGAACTGCTCGAGGACACCAGCATCCGCCTGGTAGTGGTGGCCACTCCGAATGCTACCCATCTGCCTATCGCCCGGCAGTGTTTGCTGGCCGATCGCGATGTGGTGATCGATAAGCCGTTTGCTCTGAATTCCGCAGAGGCAGCGGAGTTGATAAAACTGGCGCGGGAACGGGGACGGCTGCTCAGCGTGTACCAGAACCGCCGCTGGGATGGAGACTTCCGGACCGTTCGTAAACTGCTGGACAGCGAGCGGCTGGGACGGCTGGTGATGTTTGAATCCCACTATGACCGGTACCGCCAATTGCCTCGCCTGCACGCGTGGCGGGAGAGCGGCGGCCCGGGCGGAGGGGTGCTGTTCGATCTGGGATCGCACCTGGTGGATCAGGCAATGGTGCTCTTTGGGGTGCCGGCGGCGGTTTGGGGCAGTGTGCGGATAGAACGGGAAGGGGCCAAAAGCGATGACGCGTTTGACTTGTGTTTGCAGTATCCGTCGACTGGCCTGACTGTGTGGCTGCGTGCCACCTGTCTGGCGCGGGCTGCCGGAGCTCGCTTCACGCTCAACGGCACGTTGGGGACCTACCGCAAATACGGCATGGATCCCCAGGAAGCGCTTTTGCTGGCAGGAGATAAGTTTTCGTCCAAGCCATGGGGCGTGGAGGCGGCGGACCGCTGGGGCACGCTCACCACCGATGAGGGGGAGCCGGTAGAGATGCGCGTCCCGACGGAGCCCGGAGACTACCGCTGTTACTACATCAATATCCGAGATGCGATGCACGGAAACGCGGCGCTGGCGGTTACTCCGCTGCAGGCGTGGAGAACGATACGGGTGCTGGAGATGGCGCTCGAGAGTAGCCGCAGCGGGTGCACAGTGTCGTGCGACTGGAGCATTGAACCCTAGCTATTGAGGTGGGTTGTTCGCGGGAGTGTCTGGTTTGCCCTCTACCTTGTGGACTCCGGACTTGGTTGCGTGCGTGGTTTTGTGATATCCGGTTTTGGTTGCGTGCGCGGTCTTGTGATATCCGGTTTTGGTCCCTGACTTCGTTTTGTCGTAGGCGGTTTTCGAGCCGTGGCTTATGCCGTGGCCGGCATCGGTGGCGGCGTGTTTGGTGTCTGAGCCCGCGTTCTTCATATCTTGCTTCGGTCCGGGATCGTTGTTCTGAGCGAGCGCGGCAGGTATGCCGAGTACGAGAACAGCGGTTAATGCGAAATGCCCGAGGTTCATGGAAGGTTTCTCCTGACGGTTGACAGCCCGATCAAATGATTGGATGCAATCGGCGGAGACTCGCAGCGATCTTTGCTCAATATCGCGCTACGAACGAGCGAATTGTAGGATCGGGCGGATATCGCTGGCATCCGCGGCGCGAAGAGCATGGATGTAACGGCTGCGGAACTCTCCCGGCTGCACGATGCTCGCACCACCCCAGGTGAATGCGGGCCTGCCCTGGCGCTCAACCAGGATATCCGCCATGACGCGCGCATGGCGGCCATTGCCGTTGGCAAAAGGATGAATCCAAACCAGGCGATGATGAAATCGGACGGCGACTTCATCCGCAGGGAACGTTTGGTGCTCGAGCCAGTAACGAGCGTCCCCCAATAAAGCCGCCAACGCCTCGCGGATTTGGTAATGGGCAATGCCGATGTTCTTTTCCGTGGACCGGTACGCACCAGCCCATTTCCAGGTCTGGTCAAACATGCGGCGGTGGAGCTCTCTTACATAAGCCTCGGTGAGCGGGTCGTTGCGGTGTAGGTTCCTGCGTCCGAAAACCCACGCATAGGCTTCGATGATGTTCTGACGCTCCCACTCATTCAATTCTTCCCTGGTAGAAAGGTCGGGGATGAGGTCGCCCTGTTCCTCGGGAGACAGCGGTGTATTGCCGTCTTCCGGATTTCCTGTCAAGAGAAGTGGCATTGGGGTATTCCGTGCGGCCCTCTTTAAGGAGAGCCGCATACGTGGCCGTTGCTGTCAGCGCGAAGTAGGAAATCCGGATCCCCCGCAGTAAAGAGGTTCATTTAGAAATACGTTTTTCGAGCAGACGGCGGGTTTCGGCTTCGATGGCTTCGTCAATCCTGCCCGCTGACTGATCTTCCAAAGCCATTGAGTGCTCTACCCCCAGAACGCGCTGTTTCGCTTCGTCGCGAGCCCGGTCTTCGGTCAGTGCACGCAAGCTGCCCGCATGCGGGACAAGGGCATAGACCAACTCACAGTCGAGCGCATGAGCCATGGCGCGAAGGCTTTTCAACGTAATGCGATCTTCGGCCTCAGCCTTTTCCAACTGCAGCGGGAGCTGACGGCTGGTTCCCAACCTGCGAGCGAGCTCACCGGAAGAAACACCCAGAGCCTGACGGATTGCGCGTATCCATCCCTTTGCCGGCCGCGAAAGCTCGCCGGCAGCGCGATAGGGTTCGAGCCTGCGATCAAGTTGGTTGAGCAGGAGATTTCTGAACCCGCTGCGCATGGATTCCTCCATTGGGAGACAAGTTAAATATAGTCGAAAGGGGTGGAGATGACAAGGTTATAGATTGTCGTGTTTGTAATTAATGACAAGCTATAGATTGTCTCAGATCCGGCTTCTCCAGTCATCAATGGCGTTGCGGATGGCGGCCGGGGCCAGGTTGCTGCAGCGCATCTTGTACTCGGGAATGCCGCCCAGGGCTTCGGCCACGGACTGCTCCGTGATCGCGTAGGCTTCCTCTACCGGTTTGCCCAGGACCATCTCGGTGGCCATGGAGGAACAGGCAATGGCAACGGCGCACCCCATGCACTTGAATTTCGCTTCCGTAATGATGTTGTTTTCAACGCGCAGAGTAACCAGGACGGTGTCGCTGTCGAGCGCGCTCTTGACCAACGACTTGCCGGAAGGCTCGGCAACGCTGCCCGCATTGCGCGGATTGGCGTAATGGTCTCTTACCTGTTGGCTATACAACGGAGATCCTCACGCTTGTTATGATACCGAGCTAGAGATGTTCGCGGACCTGTATACCAAAGCTGCCGAACTCGCATCCCAGGGCCAACCCTTCGCCATCGCTACGGTGGTCAGGGTGGAAGGTTCTTCTTCTGCCCGGCGGGGCTCCAAAGCCCTTTTCGATCCGCTGGGCAAACTGCTGCTGGGCTGGGTGGGCGGCGGCTGCGCAGAGAGCGCGGTTCGCAGTGAAGCACTGCTATGCATCGAAACGGAGAAACCCCGCCTCATTACCGTGGACATGAGCGATGAGGCACTCGGGGTCGGCATGCCGTGCGGAGGGACCATGGATATCTTCATCGAGCCGGTTCTCCCGAAACCCGACCTTCTGATCGTGGGCCATGGGCGGATCGCGGAAACGCTGGCGGTGCTGGGGAATCTGATGGGTTTCGCCATTACCGTCAATGACCCGGGAGCTGAGCACAGCGCTTTCCCGCAGGCCGAACGACTGGTGACGGAAGACTTCGATCTGACGGAAACACCCATCGGTCCGAAATCATTTGTGGTGATCGCTACGCAGCATAAGCGAGACCACCTGTGGCTGAAAAAGGCGCTGGCCGGCAACGCAGCCTACGTGGCATTGATCGCCAGCCACCATCGCGCGGCGCTGGTGCTGGATTATCTCCGCGCCGAAGGAGTTTCCCACGACAGGATCGCCACCGTGTACGCTCCTGCGGGTCTTCACCTGGGCGCCTCCACGCCGGAGGAGATTGCCTTAAGCGTGATAAGCCAGATGGTGGCCCTGCGGCATGGCGGAGAGCAAGTCCTCAACCGGCACGATGCCTACACGGATGCGGTGATTCGCCAGTGCGAGGCCGACGCCAGGCCCTAGTTTTCATATTTCAGGCGTTCGTAGTCGGCCGGCTCGTCCAAGTCGAGCAGTATTCCCTTATCTTCGACTTCTACGTTAACTATTCCATCCAAGTGGTTGGCAAAGATGGCGCGAGAGCCAACGTCCCCTTCGAGAGCCATGACTTCGGCAAAGACTGACCGGTCGAGGAGCACAGGATTGCCCCGCTGCCCCTGATACAGAGGAATGACAATCTGGGCCTGCGAGCGGCGATACTCGTCGACGATTCGATCCAGAGTCTGGGGACGAAGGAAGGGCTGGTCGCCGAGGATGATGAGCGCAGCGTCGCTGTTGGGGTCGACGGCCATGAGCCCTGTCCGCAAGGAGCTTGCGATTCCCTGTTGGTAGTCCGGATTGACGACGATTTTGAGTTCATGGGGAGACGGGAGCCGGCGGCGGATGGCTTCTGCCGAGGCGCCGAGCACCAGGATGATTTCGTGTAAGGCGGCGGCTCGCACATGGGCCAGAGTGTGCGCCAGCACGGTGCTCTCACCCAGAGCAAGCAGCTGTTTGGCTTGCCCCATGCGGGAGGAAGTACCGGCTGCCAGGATGACGGCGCTTACGGGCTGATTCAACGGTCCGCCAGTCTCGAGCAAACCCCTGTCCTCAAGTAGTATGGTGATCGGTTCATTGGAGCGTACAGATGCAGGGTAAACCCAGCTTATCCGCGGTGCTTTTGTTGATTGGTTTGCTTATCTTCCAGGGCCTTGCTCCCGACCTGCAGGCGCAAACACTACCGCCGCCGCCGACACCCCAGCAGCTGGATCAGTTGCTAGCTCCGGTGGCTCTGTATCCCGACGCTTTGCTGGCGCAGATCACGACTGCTTCCACCAATCCGCAGGAGATTCTGGACGTGGATAACTGGCTGGCGCAGAACAGTAACCTGACCGTGTCCCAGTTGACCGCTGCGGCGCAGCAGCAAGGGTTTGATCCGGCGTTTATCGCGCTCGTCGGTTTTCCCCAGGTGATCCAGATGATGGCGGAAAACATCGACGACTACGCCGCCATTGGTTCGGCGGTCATGGCGAATCAAGCGGAAGTGTCGGCATCGATCCAGCGCTTGCGGGCGCAGGCGTACGCATCGGGCGCATTGCGCAGTTCGCCGCAGCAGGTTGTGGACGTCCAGCAAAATGCGGGACAGCCGATCTATGTGATTCAACCGGCCAATCCGCAGGTGGTGTACCTGCCGCAATATAACCCCACGGTGGTGTACACGGGCAGCTCAGGCGCTGGGTTGATCACGTTTGGCATTGCCATTGGCATCACCGCGCTGCTGGTGAGTCAACCCTGGGGTTGGGGCGGCTGGGGATGGAATTGGGGAGGACACCGGATTTACTACAACCGCGGTCCGTGGGGTGGCTGGGGAGGTGGGTATCGCCCGCCGCACTACTACTATCGGCCGCGTCCGGTACCGTATACGAGTCGCCCAGGCTATGGTGGGAATTGGGGATATCGTCCGCCGAATTACCGCCCGCCCCAACCGATTTATCGTCCTGGGACCCGGCCGGGATACAACCGTCCGGTCAATGGCCGACCACCCGGCTATCGGCCACCACCGAATAATAACCGGCCTCCGAATAACGGCCGGCCAACCATTCAGCCGGTCAAGCCTGGCACGCCCGGCAACCGGCCGGTGACGGGCCCCCCACCCGGGAACCAGCGGCCTCCGAATAATAATCGGCCTCCGAATAATAACCGGCCGCCGAACAATGGCCGGCCGACCACTCAGCCGGTACAGCCTGGTAATAGGCCACCGACCAGGCCCGCGCCGCAGCCAAGGCCGACCGCTACCCCTCGTCCGACTCCTAAACCGCAGAACCGGCCGGCACAGCCGCAACGGCAGGGGGGAAATGACCAGCGAGGGCCGCGGTAAGCTAGCGGATAATGTCTCATATATTAGGCAATAAGGCGGATTTGTGTGTAAAATATGAGACATTATGGGAAAGGTTAGGGATGGGATTCTGCCCGCCCTCGAGAGAATCCTGCGAGGGGTGGGAGACAAACTGAAAGCTGCGCGGCTGCGCCGCCGGTACTCGGCCGACATGGTCGCCCAGCGCGCGGGGATCGCCCGAGCGACGCTGTTCAGGATTGAGCAGGGAGATCCTGGCGTTGCGTTCGGCAACTATGCGCGTGTGATGCAGGCTCTGCGTCTTGAAAAGGACCTGGATCTGCTTGCCGCGGATGACGAACTGGGGCGTAAGCTGCAGGACGCTGAAATTGGTGTGCGGGCGCGAGCGCCGCGTCGAAAAGCACCAGCTGCCGGTCAAAAGGAATGAGCGGCAGACAGAGGTCGGTGCAGGTCTACATCGATGTCGATGGAGGGGGCGGACCTGTCCGGATGGGAGCGCTGCACGCGCAGAGCTCAGGACGCCAGGAAGTATTTTCCTTCGAGTACGCCCCGGAATGGCTGGTAAGCGAAGCGGCCTTTGCTTTTGATCCCGATCTGCAGCTGCTGGAGGGGGCGCAGTATCCAGCACAGTCGCGAAGCAACTTCGGCATTTTTCTCGACTCGGCTCCCGACCGATGGGGACGATTGTTGATGCAGCGCAGGGAAAATCTCCGCGCCCGGCAGGAGGAGCGACAAGCGCGGCGATTGACCGAATGGGACTATCTGCTGGGGGTCCACGATGAAACCCGGCTGGGAGCGCTGCGCCTGCAATCGCTCGAAGGAGGAGAATTTCTTGATAGCGACCGGCAAATGGCCGCGCCTCCGATCACTTCCGTTCGCGAGCTGCAGGCGGCCAGTGATGGACTCGAGCGGCATATCGATGACGAACAAAATCCGGAATACGCACGCTGGCTTAACCAATTAGTTGCGCCTGGATCGTCGCTGGGCGGCGCTCGTCCCAAAGCCTCGGTACGAGACGAAACAGGAGATCTTTGTATTGCGAAATTCCCTAGCCACGCGGATACACGAAATATGGCTGCCTGGGAGATGCTGGCGCAGCGGCTGGCTGCGAAGTGCGGCATATCTTTGCCGCAGGCGAGATTGCTGGAGAGTGGGGACCGGGATCAATCGACCTTTCTGGTCAAGCGGTTCGATCGAACCGCGAGCGGAGGCAGACGGGCTTTCGTATCCGCGATGACACTTACTCAACGGCGGGATGGAGAGCCAGGAGCGAGCTACCTGGAGCTGGTGGAGTTGTTACAGCGGCAAGGTGCAGAGACACTGAGCGACACGCATCAGCTATTTCGTCGCATCGTGTTCAGCGTCCTGATCCACAATACCGATGACCATTTGCGAAACCACGGGTTCTTTGTTGAGGAGCGTGGGCTTCGACTCTCGCCGGCGTATGACATGAATCCGTCGCTGGAGAGTGACGATCTCACGCTGGCCATTAATGAAACCGAGACCGCGTGTGATGTGGAGATTGCGCGTGCCGCTCACAAGATGTACGCGCTTGCGCTGAAAGAGGCGGACGGAATCATCGCAGAAGTGGAGGCTGCGGTGAAGACCTGGCGCGATGAGGCCCAGGCGCTCCGCATCCGGCGTTCCGAGCAGGACCAGATGGCGGCAGCGTTCGCGCGGTAATTTGAGAGACGTTCATGACTTATCAACCGACAATTCTTGTGGCAACGTGGGACGATGGGCTGTTCGCAATCAGCGGCGATAAGCGTACGCAGGAGATTGCCGGCCAGCCCGTCAGATGGCTGGCACCCGATGGACGCAGCGGTGCGCTCGCCGTTGTGGGCCAACATTCACTGCGCAGACGTGCCGCAGGCGGCGAATGGGTAACCGTCGCTGAGAGCGAACTCGAGCTATCGTGCTGTATGGCCGTTCGAGACAGTATTTACGTGGGAACAGACGATGCACGCATGCGGCGGATGAGCCATGAGGGTGGTGTGCTCGATCCTATTGAGGGATTCGACCGCGTTGCGGGGCGGGATACGTGGTTTGCTGGTTCGGCCATTGTGAATGGGCAACGTGTTGGTCCGCCGCTGGGGATTCGCTCGGTCGCAGCCAACGCGGATGGAAGCGTGCTCTTCGCCAACGTTCACGTGGGAGGCATTCCGCGGTCCATGGATGGAGGAAGGACCTGGCAGCCTACCATCGATATCCAAAGCGATGTTCATGAGGTGCGCGGGCACCCGGCAGATCCGGATATTGTCGCCGCAGCGTCGGCTGTGGGACTTTGCATGAGCCGCGACGCAGGAGCCACGTGGATTATCGAAAGCGACGGCCTGCACGCAACGCACTGCTCTGCGGTCGCGTTTTCGGGCGATGACATTCTTGTCTCGGCGGCGACAGATCCGTTTGCGGACCGGGGGAGAGTTTATCGGCGGTCGATCAGATTGAATGGAAAACTGGTGGCGCTCGAGGATGGAATGCCGGCGTGGACCGAGGGGAAGGTGGACACCGGTTGCATCGCTGCCAATGGGTCGATGATTGCGGTTGCTGATCGAGGCGGCAACTTGTATCTATCCTCTGAGTTTGGACGGGCCTGGTCACGGATCAACGGCAAACTACCTGCCCCGAGTGGGGTTCTGATCTGTTAACAGGTTTTACCTGGACCACGGTGGCACGATGCCGTTCATACGCGCGTAGGCAATCAGTTGCCCCTCATGCTCGTTGGCATGGACGATGATGCGCAGGTACATGCCATCGACGGTTACGGTTTTGTTGTCGATGGTCACTTTGCGCTGGTAGTCAGCGGGCTTTAGGTGGGCGCGCGCCGCTGGCACGGCGGCCAGGGAACGCTTTAGCCAGTCGATGACGTCGGCTTTCGAGGTTACGGTTTTTTCCTTGTCGAGGGTTAGATCGGGCTCTTTGGCTCCGGTGACGCTTAACAGGTAGAAGTTGGCGATGGCGATGTGCATGTAGACTTCGCTGGTTGAGCGCACCCCCGGCGCTGGACGCCAGGAGAATTTGTCCGCCGGGGTTGCTTCGGCTAACGCGATCAGTTCGCGGGAAACGTGACTCCATTCGCCGTCGTAGCCTTCCCATAAGCCTTCGTTTTGCGCGCGTACGGTTGAGGAGGTGAGGAGTATGAATAACAGAAGTTTTTTCACGGTGCTCCCTTTCCTAACGGTGCTGAGCTTACTCATGCTAGACCGCGAACACGAGGGAAAAGTCGCAAACCGCTTGAGACGTAGCCACCAGGGCTAAAGCCCTCGAATTTTGTATACCGAACGTTCTCGCGGGCTTGAAAGCCCGCTTCCCCGGACTGAAGTCCGGGGCTACACCACGGATGGGCACGGACAAGGTCCAGATTTTGAGAGGGTGGCCCAGGTCTCGCTTTTGAGACCTGGGCCACCCTCTCAATACTCAATATTTGTCCGGGTTCGGCAGCCCACTCAGCAAGGAAATTTTATTTCGCTGGAGGTGCCCCCGGCGGCGGGAATGTAACAGTTTCGGGTGTAATCCATGACCATGCGGTCGGCACTGAAACGCCAGCCCAATGTGCGGATGGTGCGCTTCATGCGCGTGATCCAGCCCCGCGGCAGGCCGTCCCGGTCGCGCTGATAGTAAAGCGGAATCAACTCGTCGCGCAGCACACGATAAAGATCCTCGCCGTCGCGGGTGTCGTGCACATCCATGTTGGAATGGGTTCTGCCGTTGCCAATGGCAAAGCCGTTCAGGCCGTCGTAGGCTTCCGCCCACCAGCCATCCAACACCGAGAAATTAAGGCCACCGTTGAGCACCACCTTTTGACCACTCGTGCCAGAAGCTTCAAGCGGCCGGCGAGGGTTGTTGAGCCAGACATCCACTCCCTGCACCAGATAACGGCCAACGTTGATGTCGTAGTTCTCGATGAAGACGAATTTGTCGCCGAACTTCAGGTCGCGCATCATCTCGGCTATCTGCTGCAAGACCAGCTTCCCCGGCTCGTCGTGAGGATGAGCCTTTCCGGCGAAGAGGAATTGCACCGGACGCTTGGGATCGTTGACCATGGAGGCGAGTCTTTGCATATCGGCAAGAATCAGGTTGGCGCGTTTGTAGGTGGCGAAACGACGGGCGAAGCCAATGGTCAGCGCATCCGGAGAAAGGACTTTACTGAGGCGGTGAAGGGTTGCGGCGGATTCACCGCGACGCTCTGCCTGCTCGCGAGCACGGCGGCGGACAAAGTCAATCAACTGCGACTTGAGCGCCAGATGGGTTTCCCAGAGCTCGCCATCATCGACTTTTTCAATGGGCTCCCAGGTGCGCAGCCAGGAACTCTTGCCTTGCCATCCGACGCCGAGATGACGGTCGTAAAGACGCGACATTTGCGGCGCCAGCCAGGAAGGGACATGGACACCATTGGTGATATGGCCGATGGGCACCGCTTCTTCCGGCTTGCCGGGAAAGAGGCCCTTCCACATGGCTCGCGATACCTCGCCGTGAAGCGAAGAAACCGCATTGGCACGGCGGGAAAGCAAGAGCCCAAGCACAGTCATGCAGAAAGGCTCGTGATAATTGGCAGGGTTCTCGCGGCCAAAGCCCATGAGTCTTTCCAGGCTAATGCCCAGCTGATCGCGCAGAGGCCCAAGGTGCTCCTCAATCAGATCGCCATGAAAGCGGTCGTGACCCGCAGGCACCGGGGTGTGGGTGGTAAAGATCACCTCGCGGGGTACTTGATGAGCCGCGACGTCGAAGGTCAAACCTTCTTCTTGCATGCGGTCGCGAATCGCTTCCAGCACGGCAAAGCCACTGTGGCCCTCGTTGAGGTGAAGGACCCCGGGCGAGATGCCCATGGCTTTCAGGGCGCGAAAGCCACCGATACCGAGCAGCAGTTCCTGGCGTATGCGGGTTCGTCCGTCGCCCCCATAAAGACGAGAGGTCAGGTCCAGATCCTCGGGCGCGTTGCCGGTGACGTTGGAATCGAGCAACAGAAGGTCACAACGACCGACGCTGACACGCCAGACCTTGGCGCGGATGACACCGTGGCGGGTTTCAATGCTCACCACCACCGGCTCCCCGTTCTTGCCGATGGCAAGCTCCATGGGTAGTTGGGTGACATCGGTGTGCAGGTATTCCTCCTGCTGCCATCCCTTCTGGTCAAGATACTGGCGGAAGTAGCCCTGGCCGTAAAACAGGCCGATGCCAATGAGCGGAATGCCGAGGTCAGAAGCACTCTTGATGTGGTCCCCGGCCAGGACGCCGAGGCCGCCGGAATAAATGGGCAGCGATTCGTGCAGGCCGAACTCGGCGGAGAAATAAGCTACCGGGCGAGGGCGGAGGACTCCGGCATTCATGGAGCCCCAGGTGCGGTCGGCGCTGAGATATTCCTGCTGGCGGCGGTAGACGTAGTTAATGCGGCTGTGTAAACCGAGTTCGGTGGCGCGGCGCTCGATTTCGCCCATCGGGAGTTCGTTGAGCAGGGCGATGGGATTCTGATTGAGCTGCCACCAACGAGTGGGATTGAGGTCGCGAAATAAACTGATGGCGTCGTAGTCCCAACACCAGGAGAGATTGCGGGCGATGGACCAAAGACGCTCCTGGGAGGGGGCGATGAAACGATCCACGGTGCGGGCTTCGCTCACCACCGGCGCGACCTGGTTGGCGGCTTCGGACAACCTGCGAATCTCCGCTTCCCGGAATACCCTTGGTTCCTTGGTTTGCACGATGAGAACCCCCTGGAGAATGCCGCGGTCAATCAAAGGCACGCCAAGGAAGGAGTGGTAAACCTCTTCTCCAGATTCCTTGAAATATTTGAAGCGGGGATGAAGGCTGGCGTCCTCAACAGCAACGGGCATGACGGTCTCCGCGACCAGGCCGGCGAGGCCCTCGTTGAGCGGCATCCGCAGGGTACCAATGCATCGGGGATGAAGACCGAGGCTGGCGGCCAATACCAGGTTGGACCGGTCGGGTTGGAGAAGGTAGGCAGAACACACATCGGTCCTGAACCGGCTGGCGATCAGGGCGACGACATTCATCAGGGTGTCGGCGGGCTTGCCGCCCTCTTCGGTCAGGTTTGTGATTTCTTCCATGGTGAGTACATGACTGGCATCAGTTTCTTCGTAGGATTGGCTCACCAGGAATCCCCCTCGCGTTTCGATTTTGCTCAAACATGCAATCGTGCCGGGCCCGGCCAAGATGACCTGTGTCCATGGGGGGATGAATGGTTATCCGTGTTTGCTTATTGAAGAATAGTTCAGCAAGACCGTCAAGGCTTTTGGGAAAGCAATCGGAAGTAACGTAGAGTAGCGCGGGTTGGGAATTGCGATGGGGCGGAGAAACCCAGGTCTCAAAAGCGAGACCTGGGCCACGCAGTCTCTTGTTCCTCAGTCTAGTTTGGTCCGATCCGCCTTAGTCCACGGGTCCTCAGGTTCTGCGGCACCAGCGTACGCATACTTTCGGGGATAGAAACCCTGGGAGCGGCTTCGCTGAGCGCCTGGGTCGCGGATGCCTCGTGGCCCTGCAAGAGCCCACCCGGGATGAGGACAAAAGCCGGGTAAGTGCCAGCAGTCTGATCGTAGGCATAGCCGACGATCACGCCGGCATCATCGATGTTCGCTCCGAGTATCAGGGAGAGGTTTGGGTTCGAGGGAATGAGGGTGTTGAGATCGAAGATTTTTCCCTTCTCCCAAAGGAAGCCGCGGCAGTTCCCGCTCAGATCACACGAGGAACCAACAATCTGGCCGAAGTTATTGATCGCTTCGCCATAGCTCGAATAATCCCCGGAGAGAGTGCCCAGGTCCTGAACGGTCCCGTTCTGCCACAGGGTGGCATGACCAGTCAGGTCGCCACTCAGATCCGAAGTTCCGGTGATTTGTCCGAGGTCGTTGATGCCCAACGCGTTGTTGTTCATCAGGCCGCCAAGGCTGGGCAGGATAAGGGGCTTGCCATTGCGCCAATACACGGCATGGGCAGCAGTGTTGTCCACGCAGTCTCCAGTTGAGCCGGTGGCCTGACCGAAATCGTTGATCGCATTTGCGCTTCCTTCGCTGTCTCCGGACGGAAGCGGAAGCTGGCGAACCTTTCCATTCGTCCAGACGGCGGGCGCTCCCTGCTGAATCTGATAAAAGGGCGCCACTGGCTCATCGCTGACCAGACAGGTGGGATCGTGAAGTTTCGTCTGAGCGACTCCGGCCACCTGGCCCCATTGATTGTTGCCGAAGGCAGCGCCGCTGTCGCCGCCAAGCAGCGGCAGGGCTACTGCTTTGCCTTTGACGACGGTGATTGGGAGGCAGATGAGATGGGTACCGGTCTCACAAAAATCCTGATTCAACGGGTCGGCGGTAGAAGTCTCGGAGAAGCCGGAGAAGTCCTCCAGCAAAGCGCTGTTGGGTCCTCCCAGGGTGCCCAGATCCTTGGTGTTGTTGGGATACCAGAGAATGGCGTGCTGGCTGGTGTTATCCGGCACGTTCGCATAACCACCCAGGAACCCGCCGTAGCTGATGCCGGCGGCGATGGCGAAGGATCCGCCGAGCGGGGTTCCGAGGTTAATGAAATCGTAGCTGGGTGCTTTGGTTGCGGCTTGCTGGCTCAGCCCTACGCCGACCGAAGACGGCAGCGTGGCCAGCACGAGGAGCAGGGTAATTCTCGACTTCATCGTTTTACCTCTGGAAGAAATGGGTGAGGTTGGGGAAGGTGGCGTCACTTCTCTGAGGTCTGTGTCCGAAATTGAAACCAGTGCGACGGTACGACCGCGTTTGCAGGAAAGTCCAGTCAAATTTGGCTTGGGTGTTTAGTCAGGAACTGGTGCAGCTATCAACGGGAAGAAGCCGGAACGGGCGTTCCGGCTTCTTCATTCTCAACGGCTCGACGAGCGTCGTGCCCCGATTGGCCCGTAATGCAATTTTGGGTCTATTCGCCCTCCTTGTTGAGAACCAAGGCATCTTTAAACTTTTACTTGAGGGCAACCAAGACACCTTTGTCGCCGGTCGATTTGCCTTTAGCCTCCTCGACCGCTTGCATCTGCTTTTCCATTTTGGAGACGGGGAGGGTCAGGTTCAGGCCGTCCATGTTTTCAGAAATCCGGGCGAGGAAGTGGCGATCGCCTACATTGCGAAAAATCATAGTGGGATGGGCGGCGGTGTAAGAATCCTGCTGGACGGGAACGGTCACGATCGCGCCGGTCTTCACATTGAGGATGCTGATGCTCAGCCTCGTATGATCTTCCTTGACTTGGTACGTGCCTGCAGGCAGTTGGGAGGCGCCCACGTTGAAGGCAAACGGAATGTCAGCCTTCACGATGGACTGAGCAAAGGCACCGCTGGTGAGGGTGATGGACAGTACCGCTAAGGATAGAGTTCCGATGAAGTTGCGATTCATGACGTCCTCCTACTGAATTTTTTGTTTCTCAAACTCTCCGACGCTTGACCTAAGTGCATGCCGAGAGCCAAACTCTCCTGGCGTCTGTCTCGCGGGTTGGCTCGCTGCTTTTTCAATAACTTACGCGCCGGCTACCGAGCCGGCTGTGCTCCGCGGACGGCGTATTGGTAGCCGAACGGATACCCCTGCGGAGCCTGCTGGTTCCGAGCTATCCGCTAGACTGACAAGCGGAGGCGACGTGACCGACGCAAGACTGCTGGCGACATCCGGCACGCTGAAAGGGACCGTGTTTCGGGCCAAGGACGGACCGTTGCTGCTGGGCAGAGATACCTCCAGCCCGGTGCGGACGAGCGACGCCGCGGTTTCCCGCAAGCATTGCTCGGTGACGGAAGCGGCCGGCGGCGGGTTTGAGATCGAGGACCTCAACAGCCACAACGGGACGTTTGTGAACGGAACGAAGGTGAGCCGTACAGCGATCCACCATGGGGACCGGATTCGCATCGGCAGCAGCGAATTTGTGTTTCTGACCGGCCCGGATGACGACGACACGGGAACGTACTCGGTCACAAGCAGCACGGACTCCGGTTTGAAAACAGTGCGGCTGGATTATTCCGGGCTGCCGTCGGATCCGTCGTGGGTAGGCCGCATGGCGCGCGATCTCAGCGCGTTTTTCAAGATCGCGAATGTCATCAATTCCACCCGCGACCTGCAGGCCATCCAGTGCGAACTGCTGGCGCTGATTTGCGAAGTGATCCCAGCTGCACAGGGGGTCATCGTGCTGCAACTGAATCGGAATGAGGAACCGAGTTCGCCCTGCAGCTGGAACCGGAAGGGGCAGCAGGAGGTGCGGATTCAGGACCAGCTGGTGCAGCAGGCGACGTGGGAACAATGTGCGGTTCTGGTGACCGCGCAGCCGGGGTCGACGGAGCACGTTTTATGTGTGCCCTTGCTGGGAATTGAGCGGGTACTGGGAGTGATTTACCTGAGTTCCCCCGCATCCATGGCGCCGTTTGGTGAGGGACACGCTCACTTTCTGAGCTCGGTTTCGCGCATCGCCGCGATTACACTGGAGAATTTGTCGAAGCTGGATTCTCTGCGGGCAGAAAACCAGCGGCTGCGAGTGGAGGGGAAAGGTGAACAGACCCTGGTGGGGGAGAGCCGGCCGATGCTGCGCGTGCGGGAGTTCATCCGGCGGGTGGCGAAGGGGGATTCGACGGTACTGATCCGGGGGGAAAGCGGAACCGGGAAAGAACTGATCGCCCGCGCTCTGCACGCCAGCGGCTCGCGGCCTGATAAGCCTTTTGTGGCTATCAATTGCGCCGCCATTCCGGAGGCGCTGCTGGAAAGCGAACTATTCGGGCACGAAAAGGGAGCGTTCACCGGGGCGACCACGGTACGGAAGGGCAAGCTCGAAGCGGCGGAGGACGGAACCCTGTTCCTGGACGAGATTGGAGAGATGGCTCCCCTGCTGCAAGCCAAGCTTCTGCGGGCCTTGCAACAACGTGAGTTCGAACGGCTGGGGGGAAACCGGTTGCTGTCGTTTAATGCCCGGGTGGTGGCGGCGACGAATAAGAACCTGGAACAGGCGATCAAGTCCGGGGAATTCCGGCAGGATTTGTATTACCGGTTGAATGTGGTTTCCATTGTCTCGCCTCCGTTACGGGAACATCGCGAGGATATTCCCTTGCTGGCTTTGCATTTCGCCAACGAGTACGCGGCGAAGTGTAAACGCAGTTTCAAGGGGATTGTGGCGGAGGCACGGTCTTTGCTGCTGCAATATAGTTGGCCGGGAAATGTGCGCGAGTTGGAGAATGCCATCGAGCATGCCATTGTGATGGGGCTTACGGAGGAGATTCTTCCAGAAGACCTTCCCGATGCGTTGTTGGAAGAACAGGCGTCCGCGCTCGCTGGACGTTACCATGACACGATCAACCAGACGAAGAAACAGCTGGTGCTCACGGCGCTGGATGAGGCGAAGGGGAGCCCGGTCGACGCGGCTCGTCTTTTGGGGATTCATCCTAAGTATTTGCATCGGTTGATCCGGAATCTTAAGTTGAAGGCGGAGGGGAAGCGGTTGGGGTGACGGTTGCTCAGGAAGGATTTGAGAGAGCTGCAGGGCGCACTGCAGATCCCTCCCGTTGGTCGGGATGACAAGGGAAGAGGGGTGGCCGAGGTTGGAGTGGTTTCGGGATAAGAAAGAACCGCGGGCTGCTAAGGCCGGATTGGAAGCTCCGGTTATTGGGGTGGGATTTGCCGGGATCCTCTCATGGTCCTCAGGTTTGGCTTGATCAGAGCCTGCGCGCCCGCGGGCACAGAGACCTTCGGGGCCGCTTCGATGTGAGCCGCGGCGGGTGCTCCGGCAACGAAGGAGACGGTGGGAACCAGGACGAAAGCGGGCTCGGTGTTGTTGGACTTATCAATTCCATAGCCCGTAATCACACCCAGATCGTCTATCGTTGCCGCCAGGTAAAGGTAGAGCTGCTGGTTCGCGCCAACCAGGGTGTTGAGATCGGTCATGGTTCCCTTGCTCCAAAGGAACGCGCGGCAGTTGTGGTTGACGTCGCAGGACTGTCCGACGATTTGACCCAGACTGTTGATCGAATAGCCGACACTGTAATAGTCGCCGGGGAGGGTTCCCAGATCCTGCATGACTCCGTTCTGCCAGAGGAAGGCGTGACTGGTCAGATCGCCGGCCACATCCGAGGTGCCGGTCACCTGGGTGAGATCGTTGATGGCGAAGGGATTGGTGTTCAAAGAGCCGCCAAGGTTGCCAAGGTTAATCGGGTTGCCACCTTTCCAAATCAGGCCATGTGCGGTGGGAGCATTCACGCAGTCCCCCGAGGCGCCTACGGACTGGTTTAGATCGTTGATGGCGTTTGCGCCTCCCTCCGGGTCTCCGGGGTAAAGCGGCAGCGGGAAGGCCTTGCCGAGGATCCACTCCACCGGCACGCTCTGCTGCACCTGGTAAAACGGGGCAATTGGCTTACCACCGACAAGACAGCCGGCGTCGCTCACGCTGGTTTGCGCAGTTCCCACCACCGTGCCCAGGATGTTGTTGCCAAAGGCAGTGCCGTTTTGGCCGCCGAGCAGCGGGAGAGAGGTTGCATTTCCGTATACAGCGGAGAGTGGCAGGCAGACAAGGTGAGTGCCGGTCCCACAGAAATCCTGCCCCAGGGAGTCTTTGGCAGCCGTCTCTGAGAAGCCGGCAAACTGGTTCAGCAAGGCGCTATTCGTGCCTCCCAAGGTGCCCAAATCCTTAGTGGAACCGGGGAGCCAGAGAAGCGCGTGCTGGGTGGTGTTGTTGGGCAGGTTGGCGTAGCCACCAAGGAAGCCACCATCGCTAATGCCCGCAGCGATCGCGAACGAGCCTCCCAAAGGCGTGCCCAGATTCTCGATCTCGTAATTCTGGCCGAAAGCGATGCCCAGCGACGCGGGCAGAGTGGCGATCAGGGCCACCTGAAAAAGTGAAAATATCTTGGATTTCATTGCTTCTCCCTCATGGTTCAGAACATAGGTTCAGGTTCACTGTTCTGGGGGGATGCGGGGCTATCTGGAGGGGATGCCTCTTAACTGGGAAGATATTAGCGGCGGAGTACCTAAATCGTGAAGGGCTACGATCCGTATTCTACGCCGGGGACCAACTCGGGATCGGCGGGGGCGGTGCGCGCCTTGTAGAGCGCCCGCTGGTAGAAAAAGTAGGCCGAGCCAAAGACAATGACGCATCCGACGATGAGCTTGACTTCGTAGATCCATACCGAGTTGACCTGGCGCCCGGGGATGAAGGCCACGATCATGCCGACAAAGGTCGCACCTAATCCCGCTAGGGCGTTGGCCGTCAAATAGGCTTTATTGGCGTTGAGCACTGCTCCCTTAGCCCAGGTGTGCTTGAGCAGGGCGAGGAACATGTACGCCGAGGGCGAGAGCTGCAGGATCACGGCGAGATCCAACATGGTGAGAAAGGCTTCGCCAACGGAGACACCCAGGAAACTGGTGGCGATTAAAAGCGAAGACAGGATGGCGAAAAGGATCAGGCTCACGTACGGAGTGTGATAGCGGGGATGCAGGCGTCCGATGATGGGGGGAAGATAGCGATCCACGCCAGCGACAAAGGGAAGACGGGCAGCGCCGCTGAACCAAGCAGAAGCGGTGCCCAGGATGGCAATGCATTCGAGTAACGCGAGCGGGGGGACCACGCCGGTGAGGCCGGTGCGGCTGCTCATGACGCTGATGGCCTGGAGAACGCCGGAGAGAACTCCTATTTCTTTCTGCGGCATGGCGATCAACATCGATAACGTGGTGCCGAAGTAGATGAAACCGGCAATCAGGCCGCCGAGGAGAATGGCGATGGGAAGGTTGCGTTTGGGGTCGCGGATCTCATCTCCCATGATGGAAGCAAGGTCCAGGCCGATCAGGCTGTAGCAGATGGTGCCAAAGGCGGCGAACAGACGCCAGTCATGAAAGCCGGTGCGCAGATCGGCAGGATGCAAGGCGCTTCCTCTGTGATGCAGAGTCAAGGCGGCCAGGAGGCAGATGATGACCGCACCGCCGATGGTGCCAAGGCCGCCTAGATTGTTGATCCATTTGCCAAGCGAAAGGCCGCGGATGTTCAACATCAGCAGGAAAACGATGATGAGCAGAGAGGAGATCCCGGTGAAGGCGTGGCTCTCCGAGAGTTTCTGGATTTTGGGTCCGGCCACGTAGACGGCAACCCCGACGCAGGAAAGCACGACGGTGGGAAGATAGACGACGTTCGATAGCCAGTAACACCAGCCGGCAAGGAAGCCGTGCTCCTCACCAAAGCTTCTTTTTGCCCAAAGATAGATGCCACCCTCGCCCGGCCACTTTTGGGATAGCTCGGTCACGGCGGCGCCTTGCGGCCAGAAGAAGCAGGACAGGGCTATGAGCCATAACCATAGGGTGACTGGGCCGGACGCAGAGACGGCAGGGATCAGGTTCAGGTTGGCGACAGCTACGACGAAGAGCAGGACCAGATCGCGTCGCCCGAGTACGCGGTCCAGGGTCGTTTTTTTTCCGACGTTGAGCGGTCGCATAAAATCCTTTGTGGGCTACCCCCATGTTATTCGGCCCAGGTACGCTTAGGCGAACCGTCTTACTGAAGGCCTCGCGTGGCTCTTGCGAAGGCTCGCGGAGAGGCCCCAGTCCAGACCTTGAAAGCTCGCGAGAGAACCGCGGTTTCAGAGTAGCCGACGGTGTGCGCCACGTCAGTTACGGTGGCAGATCGGTCCTTCATCAGAGATTCAGCCAGAGTGCGACGCTGGTCCCGCACCAGATTGCGAAAGCTGGTGCGCTCCTCGGCTAAACGGCGCTGAAAGGAACGGGCGGAAAGGCCGAGCTCCTGGGCCACGGAGGGCAGAGTCAGCGGGCCCGAGCCCAGGCGGCGGGCGATGAGGTAGTTGACCTGGCGGGCCAGGGTCTCCGGTTCCCTGCTCTCTTCTGCCAGATCGTGCAGATGACGCTCCATGAAGGGCATCATCGATCGATCCGAAGCAATGCCGGCGCGGTTGAGGTCTCCACTGCGCAGGACTAAACGATTTACATTCTGGGAGAAGAAAACGGGCGCGTGGAAGGCCTGTTCGTAGGCCCTCCTCTGGTTGGAAGCATGCTCGAAGTGAACCTCGAGAGGCGACCATTGGCAACCGAGAAAGTTGCGTATGAGACTGCAAAGGGCGGCAAGGGAGTATTCAGCGTCCTGGCGCCGGGGGCGTATGGAGGCATCGCCGATCTGGTAGATGTAGTCGGCGGTCGTGTCATCGGAGATCAGTTCGACTCGGGTGGCACCCTGCCAGACGCTGAGCCAGGAGGTTAGCTGTTGCAGTGCCTGGCGAAGATTGACGGAGGCCTGGAAGAGAAAGCCGAGTGGTCCGAGAAGGTCGGGGCGGAAGGCCTGGCCCAGTTTTAGTCCTAAGCAGGGGTCCTCTAACAACAGGGCCGCGTGCTCGAAGAGGGCGACGTATTTGGCCAGCGGTATGAGCTGGTAGGGATCGATGGGGGTTTGCGGCAACGCGTAGGCGCACAAGAGAGCGGCGGTGTCGTAACCTTCGAGGGCGTCGAGAATCGGCTCTAACAGATTGGCCCGGATCATTGGCGGCTGCATGCTCTCACACCTTTACGGTTGCAGAGGAAGAGGACGCCCTGCTGCCTTACTGAGGCAGTGCGCAGGATGATGGAGTTTCCTGGGAGCCGGTCGACGAGGACCGTTGGCGTAAGTTATCAACAAAGTGGCGTGAATAGCAATGATAAAAATTGCCGGGCAGGCGAGGATGAAGGAACATGGCCGGGTCTTCGACTGCACTCAAGAAAAATGCAATCGGTATGTGGCAGATTGTGTTTTTTGTCATCGCCGCCGCGGCGCCATTGACGGGAATGCTGGGGATTATTCCCGTCGCTATCCGGCTGGGTAACGGGGCTGGAGTTCCCGGAGCCTTTGTCGCCGCGGGTTTGATTCTGCTGGTGTTCAGCGTGGGTTATGCGGCGATGAGCCGGCACGTGGTGAATGCGGGTGCGTTCTATGCCTACCTGGCCCAGGGATTGAGCCCCGCGTTCGGAGTGGGCGGCGCGCTGGTGGCGGTGGTTTCGTACACCGCGATGCAGGTGGGCGTGTATGCACTGTTTGGATTCTTTGCGGTGGTCATCGTCTATCCGCTGCCCTGGTGGACGTACAGCCTGGCCGCGATGACGCTGGTGCAGTTCCTGGGAATGCGTAAGCTGGACTTGAGCGGGTGGGTGCTGGGGCTTTTTATTTCGCTCGAGATGGGAATCCTGCTGGCATTGAGTGTTTCGATTGTGCTGCATGGAGGCGGCCCTGAAGGGTTGAATGCGCGCCCGTTCGCGCCCGGCGCGGTGTTTCGCGGGCATCCGGGAATTGCCCTTATGTTTGCCCTGGCGTCGTTTGTGGGGTTTGAAGCGACGGCGATCTATGGGGAAGAAAGCAGGAATCCCACGCGGACGGTTCCCCTGGCTACGTATGCCGCGGTCTCTATCATCATGGTCTTCTTTGCGTTTACTACGTGGGCGATTATCAGTTCCTATGGCGTGGATTATGTAGTTGCGGCCGCGTTCAAAGACCCGGGAAATTTTTGGTTCGCGCAGAGCGATCGGTACCTGGGCCGGGTGGGGACTGGGATCATGCGGGCTCTGCTGCTGAGCAGCATCTTCGCTTGCCTGCTGGCTTTTCATAACACCATTGCACGGTATTTGTTTGCGCTGGGACGCGAGGGTTTGCTGTGGAGGTTTTTGTGCGGGATTCATCCGCGCTTCGAGTCTCCTTATAAAGCGAGTTATGTGCAGACGGGTTGCGCGGCGGTGGGGCTGTTGCTGGCAGTGTGGAGCAGGGCTGATCCTTTGACAGTAGTGTTTAGCTGGACTTCGGCGTTTGCCACCATTGGGATCGTCGGACTGCAGTTTATGGTGAGTGCGGCGGTGATTGTTTTCTTCTGGCGAAATGGTTTGGATACACGGGTCTGGAATACTGTGGTGGCGCCGGTGTTAGGGATGGCAGGGCTGGGTTATGCACTTTATTTGTTGATTGTGAATTTGCCGGCGCTGAGTGGGAGCGAGGATGGAGTGGTACGGAGTTTTCCCTGGATCATGTTGGCGGTGATGGTAGCGGGGGTTGGGTTGGGGACAGTAAGGCGGGGTTCGTGGGTGGAGTTGGAAGAGGTTGTGGAGGACGCGGCGTGAGATTGGAATTAGGCCGCGGGGCGCACTGCAGATCCCTCCCGTTGGTCCCCCGGATTTCCTATTGAGACCCGTGGTTTTGGCGATCTGCATGCGGCTCTCTTTACGGAGAGCCGCACACGTGGTCGTCGCTTGCAGCGCGAAGTAGGAAATCCAGGTAGGGATGACAAGGGGAGAGGGGTTCGCTTTAGATAGATCCACTGATGGATGAGAGTTTGCGGGGAGGATGTTTATGAGTGTTGCGGCTTTTACGCCGGTGGTTGGATCTCCTTCGATGCCGTTGGGCAATCAGGCCCACCCTTTGGATCCTTTGAGCACAGAGGAGATCAAGCGGGCTTGTGAGTTGCTGCTTGCGGAAAAGCAACTGAGCCCGGACACCCGCTTCGCTATGGTCCACCTTCATGAACCAGCCAAAGCGTCCGTATTGGCTTTTCGTCCAGGGGATGCGTTTGAGCGATGCGCTTTTCTGATGGTCTTCCACGCCAAGACGGGAGAGACGCACGAGGCCGTGGTGAACCTTACCTTGGGCACCGTGGTTTCATGGGTACACCATGCCACCGAAACCTCTCCCTATGGACAGCCTCCCGTGCTGGTGGAGGATTTTTTTAATTGCGCCGACATCGTGAAGGCAGATGAAGGATGGCGCAATGCAGTCAAACGACGCGGCTTGACCGATGAAGATATCGAGCTGGTGCAGGTGGATCCTTTTTCTGCCGGGAATTTTGGGTTCCCCCTGGAAGCAGGCAAACGCGTAGTGCGGGCAGTGAGCTACTATCGCGGCGCTCTCTCAGATAATGCCTACTCCCATCCCATCGAAGGGCTGGTCGCGGTGGTGGACCTAATTGGAAAGCAGGTGCTGCAACTGGTCGACGATGAGCAAGTAATTCCAGTTCCCAAGCAGAAACACAATTACGATCCTGAGTCTCTCGGCGTGCCTCGTGCCGATCTCAAGCCTTTGCATATTACACAGCCCGAGGGCGCGAGTTTCTCCGTCGAGGGTTGGGAAGTGAAGTGGCAGAAGTGGAGCTTCCGGGTAGGGTTTACTTCGCGCGAGGGTTTGGTGCTGCACCAGTTAGCGTTCGATCAGCGTCCGCTGGTTTACCGGGCCAGCGTGACCGAGATGGTGGTTCCTTATGGGGATCCCACGACCAGTCACTTTTGGAAGAATGCCTTCGATTGCGGGGAATATGGACTGGGTAAGCTGGCGAATTCGCTCGAACTGGGCTGCGATTGCCTGGGGCTCATCCACTACTTCGATATTCCCATGGTGGAAGACCAGGGCGCCGTCACGGTGATGAAGAACGCAGTCTGCATGCACGAAGAGGATTACGGCATCCTGTGGAAACACTTCGACTTTCGCACCGGTCTGCACCAGGTACGGCGCTCGCGAAGATTGGTCATCAGCTTCTTCGCCACCGTGGGCAATTATGACTACGGCTTCTATTGGTATCTCTACCAGGATGGAACGATCCAATTAGAAGTTAAGCTGACCGGGATTATCCAGACGGCGGCCATCGCTCCGGGCGAGGATTATGCCTATGGGGGCATGGTGGCGGAGGGATTGGGTGGTCCTAACCATCAGCACTTCTTCTGCGCCCGGCTGCACATGATGGTCGACGGCGAAGGTAATAGCGTCACCGAACATGAGTACCATCCGCGGCCGTGGGGCAAGGACAATCCTTATGGGAATGTGTTCGATGTGACGGCGCGGACGTTACACCGCGAACTGGACGCGTGCCGCGAAGCCGATGGCAAGACAGGACGATTCTGGAAAATCATCAATCCCAACCGCGTGAATGCCGTGGGGAAACATCCGGGCTATAAGTTAGTGGCGCAGGCGAACCCATTGCTGCTGGCTCAGCCAGGCAGCAGTATCGATAAGCGGGGAGGCTTCGCCAGCAAGAACCTGTGGGTGACGCGGTTCGCGGAAGAGGAACGCTATGCTACGGGGAACTATCCCAACCAGCATGCAGGGGGCGATGGACTGCCGCATTGGGTGCAACAAAACCGGTCCATCGAGAACGAAGATATCGTGGTGTGGCATAGCTTCGGCGTGAGCCATGTGTGCCGCCCAGAGGACTTTCCTATCATGCCGGTCGAATATACGGGTTTCCATCTGAAGCCCAATCACTTCTTCAGCGCCAACCCGGCGATGGATCTGCCGGGAGAGAAGAATGGCCATAGCATGCGCTCCTGTTGCGGAGGATGAATAGTCGTTGACTTTGCTGGGCTGCTTCGCTATTGTCAGCTTAATCCTGCGATAGCCCTGTCGCTAACTCGCTGTTCCAGCAGTGAAATTGCCCGGATCTACCCTCGCGTAACGTGCCCGCGTGGGCCTGGCATAACTCAAGCAATCAGGCTCCAAGTCTCCATTCGGCCCCCTTTGCACCCGGAGGTTCGCCCGCAGTGTATTTTTCCAGATCGATGGTTCGTGCTTTGACGTTCGCGTGGCTGGCCACGCTGCTTTTCTCCTTACCTGCCGGGGCGCTCGCGCCGGCGGTCTACCATCCGCTCGATGCCCTGACGCCGGCGGAATATTGGGTGGTGTATAAGGCGGTGCGCGATGCCGGGCATACGGAGGAGAAGACCCTCTTCTCCAGCGTGCTGCTGCATGAGCCGGAAAAGCAAACGGTTCTGGATTGGAAGCCGGGCATGCCGATCGAGCGTAAGGCGGACGTGGTGCTGTATTACAAGGGGAAATCGTATGCGGCACTGGTGAATATCTCAACCGCGAAGGTGGAGTCATTCGAAGAGTTGAAGGGAGCGCAGGCCCC
Source organism: uncultured Acidobacteriaceae bacterium (assembly GCA_963826875.1). Lineage (GTDB taxonomy): Bacteria > Acidobacteriota > Terriglobia > Terriglobales > Acidobacteriaceae > PALSA-350. Next base: position 337,232 of record CAWGYP010000023.1, read on the forward strand.
CTTCACGACCGCGGAAGAACAGGAAGTGAACGATGCGGTCAAGCACGATCAACGGATCGTGGATGCGTTGAAGAAGCGGGGCATCACGGATCTGAACCTGGTGACCTGCTATGCGACACCGGGCGGATATATCGGCCTGAAAGAACAAGACGGACGCCGGATTGGATGGGGCGGGTGCCTGTACAACATCGATTCGGAAAGTGGATACGAAGACCGCGAAGTAGGCGGCATCTTTTTTACCGTGGATATGGCAAGCAAGAAGCTGACGCGGTTTGAGGACTATGGGGTGACGCCCATGCCGCCGGTGAGCCTGCATTACGACCCGGATGGCGGGCCTGCGGCGGCGGGGACGAAGCCGATCGTGGTGTCGCAGCCGGAAGGGCCGGGCTTCACCATCAAGGATGGAGAAGTGAGCTGGCAGAACTGGCACTTTAGATTTCGAGTCGACCCGCGGAGTGGCCCGATCATCAACATGGCGACGCTCGATTACCAGGGAAAGCGGCGTTCGGTGCTGTATGAGGGTTCGCTCTCAGAGATGTATGTGCCCTATATGGATCCAGAAGAGACGTGGAACTCGCACGTGTTTCTGGATGCCGGGGAATATTTCATGAACACCGGCCTGGGGATTCCGAAGCCGCTGCAGAAGGGCACGGACTGCCCCGACTACGCTACCTACTTCAGCGGGACGTTCTTTCATGAGAACGGAACACCGTTTATTCGTCCACAGCTGGCCTGCATGTTTGAGCGCACGCTGGGCGATCCGGCGTGGAGGCATGGCGAGGAGGACAATATTTCCGGCCGGCCAAGCCGCGAGTTGGTGTTCCGCTCGGTTGCGGTGGTCGGCAACTACGACTACATCCTCGATTGGCGCTTCGAGCAGGAGGGAGCGATCACGATTGCGGTCGGGGCCACCGGTGAATTGGAAGTGAAGCCGGTGAAGGACAAGATGGACATGATGGGGAAGGATCCCGAGGGGAATACGGTGGAGTTTGGCCACCTGGTGGCGCCGAACACCGATGGAGTGGATCACGACCACTTCTTCTCCTTCCGCCTGGACCTGGATGTGGATGGGACGAAGAATAACTTCGAAGTAGACAAGCTGGTGCAGTACAAGCTGCCGGCGAACAGCGCGCGGAAGACGATCTGGGCGATGAAAGCGGATTGCATCGGCACCGAAGGGTCGGCGATGCAGGACATCAGCATGCAGCACCCGGCGATGTGGCGGTTTGTGAATCCCGATGTAAAGAATGAGCTGGGGTATCCGACCAGTTTTGAGATTATGCCCGGGTTGACGGGGGCTTCGCTGCTGTCACTCGATGATTGGCCGCAGAAGCGGGCGGGGTTTTCCGACCACCAGCTGTGGGTGACCCCCTACGACGCGAAAGAACGGTATGCGGCTGGAGTGTATGTGTCGGGGAGCAAAGGCACAGATGGTTTGCCGGTGTGGGTGAAACAGAATCGCAACATCATGAACACGGATATTGTTGCGTGGTACACGATGGGCTTTCACCATGTGCCGCGGCCGGAGGATTGGCCGCAGATGCCGACCATGTGGCATGACTTTACGATACGGCCGTTTGATTTCTATTCCAAGAGTCCTTTGATGGACTTACCAATGCAGCCTTAACCCACCCTTCGGGAACAGCGCGAAGGATTTGGCACCCGACGTGTATACAGGGATAACGTAGCAGTTACGGTTACATAATCTTCGGAGGTGTGCGCTATGACCGGTTCTTTTCTTTTGAAGCGGGCGCTGGTGGCCCTGCTGGCTTGTGTTATGTCGTCAACCGTCGCCGCTTACGCCCAGTCGACATTTGGGTCGATTGTGGGTACTGTGAAGGATCAATCGGGGTCGGTGGTGCCGGGTGCGACCGTTACGCTAGTGAACGTGGGGAGCTCCGCGAAACATACAACCACGAGCAGTGCCGCTGGAAGTTACGAGTTTCTTAACCTGGACGCGGGGACCTATCAAGTAGAAATTCAGGCCAACGGGTTCAAGGACCAGGTGTTCGACCACCTGGTGCTGCAGGCCCGCGATACACAGCGTATCGACGCCAGCCTGGCGATCGGCGCCGAGTCACAGACGGTTGAAGTGCAGGCAGCCGGGGATGTGATCACGACCGACCAATCGAGCCTGGCATCCACCAAGACCGGCCATGAACTGGTGGATCTGCCGGTTGCTGTTTATTCCCGGTCTAATGGTTCTACCAGCCCGATTTTGACTTTGACAACAGAGCCCGGGGTGCAGGTGGATGATAACTCCAACCTGGTGGTCGCGGGGACTACGCCGGCACTGATGTCGTACACCATCGATGGCATCAGCAGCGTGAACGTGGAATTCAGCGGCCCTCTCAACGAGCTTTTCCCGTCGTTCAATTCTATTTCCGAGATCCGGGTCAGCGAGAGCAACAACAACGCGGAATATAGCGGCGTCGCGGACGTAACGACCACGTCAAAAGCAGGGACCAACGACTATCACGGGGGAGGGTTTGAAAACCTGGAAAACACCGCCCTGACCGCCGGCAATCCGTTCACTGGCAAGCCGTCGCTGCACATGAATGACTTTGGCGGTTTTATCGGTGGTCCGGTGCGAATCCCTCACCTCTACAACGGCCGCGATAAGACGTTTTTCTTTGGCAGCTATGAGGGTTTGCGGCTGCCGCGTCAATTTCCGCTGGTGGAAAGCTTTCCCAGCCTGGATATGCGGGCCGGGAATCTGTACAACTACCTGTCCGCCAAGCAGGTGACTTCCACGCCTACGATCAACAACTACAATGGCACGCCAATTCCCTGCACCGGTCCTTCCAATTGCACGGTACCGATATCTCCCGTGGCGGCTAACATCATCAAGTATCTTTATCCCCTGCCCAATAGCGGCCCCGCTGATTCTTTCACGAACAATTATTCGGTGAACTTCCCCGCTCCGATTTCGAGTAACCAGTTCGATGTGAGGGTCGATCAGAATATTACTTCCAAGCAATCGATTTATGGGCGGTATACCTTCAAGAATCGCTCGGTCGAGACCGCACCTACGGTCAATTGCGGCGGGTTTTGCGATACCAGTTTGTCTCCCTTGCTGGGCGGCATCGAGCAGCCGGAACAAGATCGCGGGTTGACGGTGGCTTACAACTACACTTTCAGTTCCAAGCTGATCAACGAGTTTCGTGGCGGCTTCAACTCGATCCGGGATCAACTGAATGCGAACGTGAACTCGGCGACACTGCTCAACCAGGTGGGGATCACCGGAATTCCCGATGTCGCCACGGTGCCTACTGTTCCGGATGTAACCATTCCCGGCTTGCAACGGACGGGAGGCCTGAACACAACCAAGCAGCAGAGCAAGGTCATCCAGTTGCTGGACGATCTAACGTGGGTACAAGGAAGACATACCTTCAAGTTCGGCGGAGATGTTCGCCGGCTGACGGACCATGACGAGAACGTGTTCGGCAATTATCGGGCGGGGCAGTACGTTTTTAACGGTACGAGCACGGTGGGGACAACCATTGGCGATCCCTATACACAATTCTTGTTGGGCTATCCGGACGACACCACGCTGGCGCAGGTGACGAACCCGGCGATGAACGGGCTGGGCTATTCCTATGCGGTTTTTGCGCAGGATGACTGGAAGATTTCGCCTTATTTGACTATCAATGCCGGTCTCCGCTACGAATTGCATCCCCCGCTGAAAGATACTCACTACAACACGGCGGCTTTCTTGCCGGATTATAACGAGAACGGGATTCATGGTGGGGTAGCGGTACCGAACGCTCAGGGGCTTACCTACACGAATCCCGGCTTCGCTGCTTCGATCGCACCGACGCCTATTCTGACGGCGGCGCAGGCCGGCTTACCGGAGAAGTTGCGGTACACCGACAAAACAGACTTTGGGCCACGGATCGGCTTTGCATGGCGCCCGGGGAAGAATGACAAGACGGTGATCCGCGGAGGCTGGGGAAGATTTATCGAGTCCCCGCTGGGCTTCTCGCTGGTTTCCGGATGGGCGGTGAGCGCGAGCTTTGTTCCCTTGTACCCTTCCACTTACAACCCAGCCGACGGGAGCGGCACGCTGCTTAGTTTCCCTTCTCCCTTCCCTTCGAACCTCAACCAGCCAGGAACAGCGAGCTTCGAATATGCTTTCCCGATTCACTACCGGGACCCTACCGTGCAGCAGTGGAATGGGACGTTCGAACATGATATGGGGCACGATATCGGGGTGCGGCTGTCATATGTGGGAAGTCACGGCAGCAACCTGGAGAACTTTAATGATTTGAACCAAGTGCCCGCGAATACCGGGACTCCGGCGCCGCTGGTGTATCCCATCTGGGGCATTATCCAGAGCGTGGTCAACCAGGCCATCAGCAACTACAACAGCTACACTGCGTTGGTGGAGAAGCGGATGTCTCACGGGCTGCAGTTCCAAAGCAGCTACGTGCTTACCCGGGATATTTCGGACTCAGGGGGCGCGGTTCCGACGGCATTTTCGCCGGCCGGGGGCAACTGGGTTTCGGATAAGAACAATCCGCGGCTGGACTACGGCAATGTGATGTTCGATCGGCGGCATCGCGTGCTCACTACCGCCCTGTATCAGCTTCCGTTCGGGAGGGGAGCGACTTTCTTGTCCAGTAGCGGGCGGCTGATGGATGCGGCGGTGGGCGGATGGCAGTTGGGCGGCGTTCTGGTTTTCCAGAGCGGAGCGTTTCTGACGATTGGCCAACAGTCGGTGGATTCCGCCAACACGGGCATTCTCAACACGCTGGGCACGGCACGGGCTGATGTCGTTCCCGGCGTCAATCCCCGGGCGGTGAGGGGACTGACGAACTCCATTTTTCCGCAATACATCAACCCTGCTGCCTTCACGCTGCCACCGGTGAATGCGGGAAGGTTCGGAACGTCTTCAGTGGGGAATGTGGTGGGCCCGGGCACGGATGCTGTTTCTCTTTCGCTGATCAAGTCGATCAAGATTACGGAACAGTTACAGTTTCAGTTTGGTGCGCAGGCGGCCAACGCGCTCAATCATCGCAACTATGACGTGCCGAATCAGTTGGTCGATGCTTCAGGGTTTGGGCAGATTTCCGGGTTGCAGAGCGCGGAAGGCGCGGGTCCGCGGAATGTGGAGATTACCGGGCGGATTAGTTTTTAATTGCGGGGTTCAGCGAAAAAGGGAGGGGCTGGTTTCAGCCTCTCCCTTTGCTGTTTTTTGGGTTCGTGAGCCTGTGGATGAGGAGAGGAAAAGGCAGATCTGTGGGGACCGTGGCAGGCTTGAGGAGCCCCTGAGGGCATCTTTTTTGTCAACGCATAAGATAGCTTAGAGGATGGAAAACCGTACCTCAGCGGCTAAAGCCGTCAATAGCAGTGACGTTTATGGCACGGCTGAAGCCGTGCCCTTCCTTCAGAGACTCTCTTCCAAGTAGAAGTGGAAATGTCGCCTTCAGCGGCCGGAGATTTGGGTTAAGGGCGGAGACGGAGAGACGGGTGGGGGTTTGGGGCTGAAACGGGAGCGTAGCTTGCCTACCTTGTTTCCTATTCGCTCCGACGCATACATCAGGTGCCCTGCAGTCAGGCCGCCCAAGACCTTGTGATGGCCTACAGCCGCTAACGCCATCGAGGCCACACAGCCGCATTGCGAACAGTCGGGGTTGCCTCCGAATTGACAGGGACCTATGCGGGTTTCCAAATCGGCGGAAAGAGAAGTTGTGGTCCGGGCAAAGATGCACTCCTCCGGCGATTGCGGCGGATGGCGCAGCTCCTCAATCATCTCGCGGTTCATTTGGAATTTTGGATACAAAGGATACAAACGCTCCAGCTCATCCAACACGTCGCGGCGCATGTCCGGAGTGAGAATCTCAGGACCCTCGGCTCCCTGCTGCGGAGTGAAAAGACTGACCCAAATGCGCTTGACCTGGGGACGGTCACTCCAAAAACGGAGAAATTCTTCAAGGTATCCAGGACGATCGGCAATCTGTCCAGTCACCGTGCAGTGAATGGTTACGAAACTTTCACTGATCGACTTGAGAATCCGCTCGTAGGTGGCTGGCTTGCGGCGCTCGTCATGCTCCGGTTGTAGACCGTCGATGGAAACCACCAGGCTGAGCTTGGAGAGGGTGTTCCAGGCACTGGGGAGAGGCCGGAAGGCGCTGGTGACCAGCTGGACGTGAACGCCTCGCTGCTCGAGCTGGGGAAGAAGAATTTCGAGCTCGCGATAGCGAACCAGGGGATCTCCCCCGACGATCGATAGATGGATAGGCCGCTCGCGATCGACGATGGCAAGCAGGCGGCGGACAAGGTCGTCCCCCTTGTAGTCAGACAGCTGGCGCAGGTTGACCCCGGTGCCTAAATGCTCGGGCTCATAGGCGTAACAGCCGGGACAGCGGAGTGGGCACTCACGGGTGATTTCGATCGAAAGGGTTGGTTTCTGGCCGGTAAGGATGCTGCGCCAGGCGTGCAGCACTTCGGATTTCTTCATGCAAGGGGCCTCGGGGGAACGGCGAGCTTTCCTGTTAATGATAGTAATGAATCCCGCGATTTTTCCCTAACCGGAGGCCGAAGAGTGCCGCTTGCGGTAGCGGATCACCAGCAGCCTGATGGTGAGGGCGAGCCCTCCCCCAATCATGGTGCTGACGGCGCGATGGTAGGCAACCGCCTTGCCCGGAAGATCGTTCAGCGCCAGCAGAGAGACTATGTAGGCAGTAAGAACCAGGGTGAACAGAGCGTAATTCACGTTGTTGAGCGAGTAAGACAGCCAGGCGAAGAGCAGGACCAGGACTGCCAGAGTGGGCGGAGACGGCTGGAGATGAGCCAGTGCATAGCTGGCCAGCATGGCGCCCGCCAGGGTGCCTACGGTGCGGGCAATGGCACGATTGGCCGTGTCACTCAGTCCCGGCCTGAGGACCAGCAGGGCGGTCATGGGTATCCAGTACCCGTTGGTGAAGGCGAAGTGACGATAGATTTCGGTACTGACCCCCAGGGTGATGGCGAGACGGATGGAATAAGGCAAAGCGCTGGGCGCGGTGTCGCGGTTGAGCAAGGAGCGGGCGGCCTGCTCTACATACAGACGCAGGGCCTCATGCTCTTCGCGTGCATAACGAGCTACGGAAAATAGGTCTGTCCGCAGTTGCGGCAAGACGCGAAGCATGATGCTGGAAAGGATGAGCTGCAGGGCGCCGCCGGCCATGACCAGCCCGGAACGAACGGCCGCAGCCCGGGGGGAAAAGGGGAAGGCGGAGGCGACCAGGAGGAAGACGACGGACTGCTGGCCTACCCAACTGACTCCAGCCTGGCGCAGGGAGAGCATTCCATAGACAAACCCTGTACCCGCTGCCAGCATCACCAGGATGAAGTTGGTGTGGCCCGCGACCATGCCGACAAACGTCGCGGTCCCGATGCCCAGGGTTACCAGAATCATGGGGAGAAGATGGGATTCGTCGATGTGCTGCTTGTAGCCGAAGCCGACAGTGAAGGCGCCGCCGGTGGCGATGAGAGCGGCTCCCGGGTGACCGAGCCAGATGCCTGAGATGAGACAAATGGCCATGGGAAGTACGAAGACGAGGTCCGCACGAAATGATTGCGCTCTCCAGTCAAAGACGTAACTGTCGGCGAGAAACGGAGCTGCAGGAACAGGAGAGGCTGCGGACATTATTTTGACGATACGCCAGTTGCCGGGTACCTCGATCGTCGATAGGATACAGGGGCGCTGGCTGGGATTCACCTCAAGCGGAGGAAACACATGCGGCGGTGGCTGGGTTTAGGGTTGGTTTTTTTATTGGCCGGTTTGTCAGCAACACACGCACAAGGCCGGTTGAGCGATAAAGACCTGCAACGAGTGATGCAGAATTTGAAAGATGATGCACAGCCTTTCCGCCAGAGTTTTGGGAATGCCCTGAAGGATAGTTCAATCCGGAAAACCACTCGGGAAAAAGACGCACGGGCGCTGGTGGATACTTTTGCCAAACAGACTAACCAGACGCTGGATATTTTTAAGCATGGGAAAAAGGCGGATGATGCGGTCAAAGAGCTGGTGCATACGGCGGGGCAGATCGATCCCCTGGTTTATAGCTTGCAATTGAATGCGCAGACGACCGGGCAATGGGAGAAGCTGCGCGGTGAGCTGCACCAGATCGCACAGGCATATGGCGTGCCGGAGCCTTATTTGGCACCGCAGGTTTCAGCGGCGGCCAGTACGCGGGGGACTTGTCTCAATGCAGTCGGGATCGAACGGTCACGGCAGTTGGTGAATGAGTGCTTGCAGGTTTCTCCTTCGACCCATCCACCGTGCAATGCTCAGAATGCGTGCTCGCTGATTGTGGATGAGATTAAGAGAGGGTGCGGGTTGATTCAACAGGGTGCTCCCGGGTTTTGCTCGGAGTATCGGTGAGAAACATTTCCAAGAAGGGACCGCTGAACCGCAGGTCCCTCCACTACGCTTCGCTCCGGTCGGGATGACAAGTCTTAGTGGGTGGTCCGGAGCAAGGGTCAGGGGATAGAGATTCAGCTGCCTCTACTTGTCCGGGGCTTTGGGGAGACTTAGCAGGTTGGCAAAGAGACGGTAGGCCCCTGGGATGCCCTCAGGCAATTGGCGGTAGAGAGCGTAGGCTACGTAGACGTAGGCTCCCTTTCCGTAACGGGCGTAAAGGAGTCCTCCCTTTTGCGCTTCCTGGCCGGGGTCGTGCGTCTCAGTTAAGGCCTGGTAATGCGGGTCCCAGGAATGCATGAAGGAATGACCGCGCTCCTCTACCCAACCCTTGAAATCCGCTGTGGTGATTTTGTTGGGCCAGGAAAGAAGCGGGTTGGCAGGGTCCAATAACTCGACTGCGTTGCCTTCGTCGACGACCTTCTCCGGATCACCCGTCAAACTGGTGGGATAGGGCCCGTAATTGTGATCGTACTCACGGCTGTTGTATTGCACGATGAGTACGCCTCCCTGTTTCACGTATTCCAACAAGCGGTTGTTGGACGCCGCCAGCTCGGGCCTGGCAGCGTAGGCGCGGATGCCTAATACGATGACGTCCCAGGCGGATAGATCGCCGGCAGTGATGTCGGCGGGCTGTAACAAGTGAACCGCAACCCCCATGCTCTCCAGCGATTGAGGGACGTCATCCCCGGTTCCCATGACATACCCCACCTTAAGACCAGGCGCTACCTTGACGTCGACACCTACCAGCTTGTACGGAGCGGATCGGTAGTAGTTGTAAGGACGCAGACCCGGGTAACCGACCGTATCGTAACCCTGAGTGTAGGAATGACCCTGGTATTCCGCCACCGAGCCGATGGGGTAAGCCGTGGACTGAAGGTCCTTTGGGGTTACGGCAAAGGTCAGGGTCTGCTCGTCTCCCTTGAATGGGGCGGATTGCGGGTTGGATTGCCAGCCTCGCGGCAGGTCCAGACGGACCTCAGCAGGGGCCGTGGTTTTGATGTTGGTGCGGACGTGGATGTTCACTTCGGCAGGCTTCTGCTGCTCCAGAGGGATGATGCCGGCCGTCGCCGTGGCGGCTACCGAGATGGCAGGGGCGATCAGCAGCGGCTGGTAGACTCCACCGCGGCCGACGACATGCTGGACGGTTTGCACGGACTGGCCGGTTCGGACGGTGACTCCATCCACGCTGAATTCAGCCCAGGCTTCGAGAGGGTAGGGCGGGAGGGGGTGGTCCAAACAGGAAACGCTGTCAAGGTCGTAGTAGGGCTGCTCCACATCCTTGCGATGAAAACAGGCCTTGGTCAGGGCCGCGTCTTCGGGGACGGTGAGGCGGAAGTCGGCGCTCTGACGCTGGTTGCCCTGGAGCACACCCTTCATCGGGTTGGCGGCGTTGATGTGCCAGTCGCCGTTGCTGGTGGGTTGCAAGGATACTTTTTGGATTTGTATGGGGAGGGCGCTGGGGTTGGTGAGGTAGACGTTGACGCCAAAGGATTGACCGGGGACGGCGGTGGTGAAGGTGTCTTGCGGCTCGGTGGCGAAGCCGGAACGGCCACGGTCGGGATTGGCCGGAGCTACCACCGCGTTGAGGGTTACCCCCAAAGCTTCGATGATGGCGCTGTTGAATTGGGCTTCCTTTACGGATAGCTCTTGGCGGAGGTTGTATTTTTCTTCGGCGGAGAGGTCAGAGGATTCCACCTTTTGCATGAGTAACTGTGTTTGTTTCAATCCCGTGGTCAGGAGCGGGACCAGCTTTGCGGGTTGCGCGGGGGAGAAGGTGCGGGTGGCCTGGTCTACCGTGGCGGCAATCTGGCTCAGGCCGGCGGTGAGGAATGGATGCTGGCCTGGGGCGAGCTGGGCGATTCCGGCGAGCGTGACGTTGATGCCGTCGAAGAAGGAGTGCTCTACGGCCGGGGATGGCACGCGCGATCCGTAGCGGTGATAGGGGGTCTTGAATTCTCCGGAAAGGGGGACGCCGGTGCCTCCGTTCTGGGATTTTTGCTGGCCCAGGCCTTCACGGGCGAGCTGGATGTAGGAGGTGCCGAGGACCGGGTCGTAGGCTCCTTCAGGGATCTCTACCGTGGTGCTGGGGACGGCGTCGATCCATTTTTTGGCGACGTAGTCGTAGAAGCGGACCGGGGCCCACTTGCCGGTGGCGTAGTCGTACATCCCTTTAGGACTGATGGAGAAGGACGGGACACGGGCGTAGACCTTGAGCGGTTTCCAGGGGAGAAGGCCGGCTTTGATCTGGTCTGGGAAGACGTTGGGGTCGCCGGCGGCCTGGTAGACCTCCTGGGCCATTTCTCCGGAGACCTGGTGCTGGCCGTGACCGTCGGTGATGCCTCCGACAAAGGAGGCGGTGAGGATCAAGGGACGGTTGAGACGGACGGCGCGGACTACGTCGTAAAGGACGCGGTCGTGGCCCCAGACCTGGAGGGCTTCGTCAAGGGTCTTGGAAAAGCCGAAGTCGGCGACGCGGGTGAAGTATTGATCGACACCGTAACGGCGGTCGGCGGCGAGCAGCTCCTGGGTACGTACCAGGGCCAACTGATCCCAAAGGTCGTTGGACATGATGTTCTGCCCTCCCTCGCCACGGTTGAGGGTCAATAGGGCTACACGGACGCCCTGCCCACGGGATTCATAGGTGAGCATGCCTCCGTCTTCGTCGTCGGGATGGGCGACGATCATCATGATGCTGGCTCGGGTGTTGAGCTTGCGAAGAGATTGCTGCAGGGCGGCGGCGCCACGGTCTACGCGCAGAGGCTGGTAGTCGGTGGTGGCGGCAATGGTGGTGTCGATCGGGGTCTGGGCCTGGAGCCGGGGCGCCGCTGGGATCAGCGCGGTTAGAAGTAAAAGGAAGGGCCTGCCTGAATAGGTCATTCGCATTGTTAGCTATAGCATATGACAGGATGAATGGTGCTTTGGATTCAAGGATGGCGGGTTGGGGAGGGAAAGAGGTACCGCAGGTCCCTCCACTACGCTCCTTCGGAGCTCCGGTCGGGATGACAATTCTGTTGTGACCCGATACTTGTGACCCGATACTTGTGACCGCAGCAGCCACTCCCAAGGAAGCTCGCCCCCTGTAACGGAATTGTCATCCCGACCGGAGCGTAGCGTAGTGGAGGGACCTGCGGTTACTCTGCTGCATGAGGGAGAGATGGTTGGCTAAGGACGAGGGGCTGGTTCGGGGAATTACGCTTCCTGGCGCGATTTCGCTGAACATGATCAATATGATCGGGGTGGGTCCCTTCGTTACCCTGCCACTGATCGTGCTGGCCATGCACGGACCCCAGGCCATCCTGGGTTGGGTGCTGGGAGCAGTCCTCGCCGCTTGCGATGGCCTGGTTTGGGCCGAACTGGGCGCGGCTATGCCCCAGGCCGGGGGCTCCTACGAATACCTGAGAACCATCTATGGTCCGCGCAAAGCCGGCCGGTTTCTCTCCTTCCTCTATATATGGCAGGTTAGCTTCAGCGCTCCCCTCTCAATCGCCTCAGGCTGCGTGGGGCTGGCACAATACGCCGGCTACCTGTGGCCAGGGTTGCGGAAACCCTATTTCTCTTACCAGCTGCCCATCCCGCTTCCCCTGGTCAAGACGCTGCCACTTTCCATTCAGTTGGGACCAGCCACACTGGTGGCTATGCTCTGCTGCGTGATCGCGGCCTTCCTGCTGTATCGCAACATACAAAGCGTGACCCGGTTCTCCGGCCTGCTGTGGATGGGCGTGATGGGAACCATGTTGACGGTGATCCTTACCGGGCTGCTGCACTTTCATGCCAACCTGGCGTTCGGATTCCCTCCCGGCGCCTTCGATTTATCAGGGGGCTTCTTTACCGGGTTGGGGGCAGCGCTGCTGATCGCCACTTACGACTATTGGGGAGCCTACAACATAAACTTCCTGGGAGCAGAAGTGCGCGACCCAGGCCGCACCATTCCCCGAGCGATCGTGTGGTCCGTGGCCCTGGTGGCGGCGCTGTACCTGTTATTGAACACTGCGGTGCTGGGCAGTATGCCTTGGCAACAACTTATCGGCCAGGCGGGCGCGAATGCACGGCTCTCAGTCGCCGCAGTGGTGGTGGAGCGGGTCTATGGAGCAGTGGCGGGAAGAGTGGTTGCGCTGCTGGTGGTGTGGACAGCCTTCGCCTCCGTCTACGCGCTTTTGCTGGGATACTCGCGAGTACCGTATGCGGCCGCGCTCGATCATAACTACTTCAGGATTTTCGCGCGCGTGCACCCGCGACACCGCATTCCCCACGTTTCCCTGCTGATGCTGGCCGGGGTGGCGATGCTGTTCTGCGTGCTTCAGCTGGCGGACCTGGTGGCCGCGCTGGTGGTGATACGGATCCTGCTGCAGTTTTTGCTACAGCAGGTGGGAGTGATGGTGCTGCGCAGGACACAGCCGGATATGGCGAGGCCCTTTCGGATATGGCTCTATCCGTTGCCGCCACTGGTGGCAATCACAGGCTTTCTCTACATATTGTTCTCGCGGCCCCACTTTGCGCGGGAGATATTTTTCGCGATGGTGGTGGTATTGTCCGGGTCCGCAACTTATGGGCTGCGGGCCTACCGGAGACGCGAGTGGCCGTTTTCGGGTTAGCCCTTTGCCTTAGCGCGTTTCTGCTTAGCCCAACGAAGCTTCTGGGCGGCTGCGATTCTGGCGCGTCCCTCGGGGGAAATAACCCTTTTTGCTCGCACAGCCCTGGGCTTGGGTGCGGCTAAGCCACTCTTACGAGCGCTACGGCTGACCTTACCAACGGCGGTTCCGGCGACCAGGTCGCGGGCTTCGGTTAAACGGCTGATCTCTGCGTCTATGTGGGAAATTATCTCTTCTATCGTCATCGCACTCAAGTGTAACTCAACATAGGTGAAAAACGGAGCCCGATAAGCAGACTTATTTTCAGGGGGCACAAACCGCTTAGGGGGGTGACTCTTCTTGTAACAACGGGCCGCAACTCCATGCGACGATCTGCTCGGTGGCGGCAGGAAGGTGCACCTCGGCGGCGGCAGGCACGATCCGCGCGGGTAAGATGCGGGTTCCAAGGACGATACGCCGGCACACCTTAGCCCGTGGAGCAAAGACGGACAGAGTTACCTGATCGCTGAATTTCCTGGAGACGGCCATGTTGGTGTCGTCATAAGTCTTGGTGCATGCACCGAAGGCGCGCACAGTCCGAGCAAGGATTTCACGGGCTTCACGGCCCCATATGTACATGTTTAACGTGAGATGAATGCCGTCATACCAGGCATCGGGGTTCTCTTCATAGAAGCAGGCGACGGCGCGCAGGCCTGAATAAATTGTTGGCGACGATGCTGATCAGGATTGCTCAATCGATAACCTTCGGCGCGGGAGAGTATTTGTTTCGTAACGCCTCGGCCAAGCTGGTGGCGCGGCGGGCGGCACAGCGCGCGCAGCGGCAGGCCGGCGGCCTGCCGATTGTTAGCAGGATGCTATTAATCAAGGCTGCTCCTGTGTTTTTGGGTCCCTTTATCCTGTATTTTCGGGATACGATTTTTGGTCTTTTTCGGTCCTTATTCTGCTGTCTCTTCTGCTCCTGCCAATAACGGTAGCGGGCCTGGACCCAACGCGCGCGCGGGGTCTCGTGGTTGAAGTCGAGACCACAGTTTCCACCCATGCGGCAGTCGGATGCGCCCCTGCTTTCAAACGGCGGTTGGGGAGACCAGGCAAGGGAACGCTGTTCGGGAGTGAACTGGGCCAGGAGCTGGATGATTTCATCCACCGTAAGGAGTGGGGTAAGTAATGGGTCGTCATGATTGTCGTCCACCGTCAGCCAAAGACCACTTGCTACTTTGAGCTTGGTGCACGCCGGGTGCGTGGTCAAGCGCCTGCGGCGAGAAAGATGAGGAGGTAGGGGTAGTAAACTTATAGTAACTAACGGGCTTCTCCTATGTTGTGTTTCGTGCGGTAGGGAGCGGTTTGCCGGTTAGGGTGGTGGAAAGTGGCGCTGGGATGGCGATGCGTGGGAGTTACTTTTAGTTAACTACCCCGGCTTCCTCTGAATTCTTAGGTAATGACTCTTGCGCGGTGCAGGGGCGCATGCCATCTTGGTCTTGCCAGCCAATGCCGGCCGGCGGAGTTAGGTAGCCAAGTGAAAGGAATCTATGAGGCGCTTCGGGCATAGCACGACCATTCGCAGACTTTGAGCGTGGTCAAGACCGACATCTGGATGCCGGTCTTCATCGGCGATTACCTGGCCGATACCATGCACTTAAGTACTGAACAGCATGGCGCGTATCTGTTGTTGCTGTTCCATCTATGGCGGCGCGGCAGCCTGCGCGATGAGGACGCCGTGCTGGCCCAGATTTCCGGGCTGGGTGCGAGCGCCTGGAAGACGCACCGGCACGGTGCTGGCAGAGTTCTTCACGATTCGCGATGGCTTGTGGCAACATGGGCGCGTCGAGAAGGAAAGAGCTCGCGTCCAAGCTAACACGCAGTCCAAAGCCAAGAAGGCGAAGCTGGCTGCCTCGAGCCGATGGAGCAAAAGCGATGCTCCAAGCATTGCTCAAGCAATGCTTGGGGATGCCGATTCAGATTCAGATTCAGAATCAGAATCAGAATCAGAGTTAGAAGCAATACTTCCGCAGAGACCGGAAGAGCAACCGCAGGTCCCTCCACTACGCTCCTTCGGAGCTCCGCTCGGGATGACAAGTCTTTTCGCACAGGAAGAGGTTTCTTTTGAGTTAGAGCTCTTATCTTCTCAGGAAAAAAACTCTTCGGAGCCAGAGCTTTTCGCTTCTCAAGAAAGATTTCCCCGTTCCGGGAAAAGGGTTGCGGCTCCTGACTCGCGGCATCGCCCGTTTCGCGCGATTCTTGCGCAGTATTGGCGGGCGAAAAACCATGCTTCTCCTGAAATGCCCTGGCAGGGCCGCGATGCCAAGGCGCTCAGCGACTTTCTCTCCGCGTGCCCGCAGCTTAACGAAACACAGTTCCGGCAGATGGTGGGTAACCGCGCCCGATCGGCAGTGGCTCATGGCGATCGCGTGTACTTGTGGATCGGCAACCTGACACGGTTTCAGGAAGAAATCACGGTTTATAACAAGCCGGCGTCGGCAGGCGGTAACTATGCAAGCAGAGCGGAAATCAATCGTAACAGCGTCGTCAACGCAGTGGATGGAGCGCTCATGCTGGCTCAAGAACACGCTGCTCGAGTTGGGCAAACTGGCACTGAGCCGGCAGGTATCGATGACCCCGGAGTGCCTGCTGCTGATGGCCCAGGACCTGGCCGATGTGCCGTGGCCTTGCCTGGAAATGGCAATCACGGGTTGGCGGCAGGGCACCCTGCCAATGGGCAAACCGGAACAGATGGACCACTTCCCTACGGTGCGGCAGTTACGACTGCAAGCCCGGCTGATCGAGATGGAAGGCAGGAGGTGAGGCCATGGTAAGCAGCGCCGAGGTGTATGAGCAGATCTTCGCGGGTATCCGGGATAGCCGCGATCTGGCGCAGGCGATTGCCCGGGCAGTACGGGAATTACGCGAGGCGATGGAGAAAGAAGACAACAGCGCGGTGACCGCGGCGCATGTAAGGAACCTGCGCGAGATTGATCCGCAAGCGCTCGCGACTGCGTATGCGTTGGCGGAGAAGACCTGCACTTACTGGCCGACTCCCGGGGAGATACGAGAGCTGGCCGGATGGTCAGAGGAGACCAGGAGCAGGACCAGCTTGCAATGGGTGTTTGCGTACCTGGAGAAGCATGGTGCGGAAGGACGGCCGCGCGGGGGAGGGGTGAAATTCGGCGAGGACGACACGGGCCGCAGGGTGCTGCTGGAGCGAGAGGTGGTGGTTCCGGCGCCGCCGATACCGGCGGAGATAGAAGCGGTGCTGGCAGCGCTGGGCAGCGGTTCGGCGAGACAAGGGTTGCGGTATGTGAGTCAACATCCCAACGTCAAGGGGTGGGAGGGATTTAGCGGTGACTCCGCTTCGCGCAGCGCGGAGCGGATCGAAGCGCAATGGGTTCGGTGTTCTCTACACACAATGCGGAAGAGCCGGAAAGGTGCCGACACTGGCGCAGTATCCACCATCCCCCTGGACGGAGGACACAAAGATGGTTGAACTGCGGTGGACTAAGTTGGAATCGATTTCGATGGGCCTGGCGTACGAGCCGCCGAAAGAACCGGAGCGTAACTTAGGCTTCGCTATCTTCCTGGTGGCGGTTGAGGATTATTGCAGCCTCGATGAAGAGATACACGCAGGCGCACGAGATTTTTTGTTTCCCCCCACGTGTGTATGGCAAGACCAATTCGATTGGGCAGTTTCGCTGGCCGACGGGTTGAACCCCGGCTGGCTGCGGGAAGTATTGGATCGTTGCCGGTGTTCGTGGGATCAGCAGCGGACAGAGCGATTGGCAACAAAATCAAGGCGACACAGATTACGAATGGGGAGGAAAGCAAATGAACGTAAGACAAGTGTGGAGCGAGAACAAACCGCTGTTGTTGTGCGGGGTGATCGGGTCGCTGTTTAACCGGCGTGCGCGGGAGACGGTTCGCGGGTTGGCAACGCTACGGCGCACGTATGAGTATGTGCTGGTCATGGCAGCGCTTGAAGGCGCGCGCGAGAGCCGCGGGCTGTATTACGAGGGGTATGTGGATGCATTGGAGATTGTGAGCGCCCGGGCCCTGTGGGTGGCCAAGACGCTCTAAACAAAGTGATCAGGAGAGGGAGCGTTTATGGCTGATGAACCGAGTCCGAGTGAGTTTCTCATCTCCAAAATGGAGGGGATGGATGATGTTACCCAGGTGCTGATTGTTACCCGTACCGAGGACGGGGAGATTAGTTACGACAGCTGCGGCCAGATTGCCGCGGATACGCTGGGGATGATTGAGTTTGTGAAGGTGGCGGCGGCTGAGCATTTGCGGCGGGAGTTGTATGACGTGGATATGGATTGATGGTTGGGAGTTGAGGGTGAGATTTGTTTATCCCACCCTTCGCAAAGAGCGCGAAGGATGGGGCCGACCCGTCGGTGGTGGCGGGGTTAGAGCTTGAAAGCACGCAATGGGGGCGGACGTGGACGAGAGCAGGTTGATCGCAGCGGCGCGTCAGGGCGACCAAGCGGCGTTTGCGGAACTCTACCGCTCGCATCATGGGTATATTCGCGGGATCTGCAGGAATATTCTGCGCGACGATAGCGTGGATGACCTTTGCCAGGATACGTTCCTGGTGGCCTTTACACGGCTCGAAAGCTTCGCAGGCAAGTCACAGTTCCGGACCTGGATTACACGGATCGCCATCAACCAATGCCTGATGACCCTGCGCAAACGACGACACTATGTTCCTGTCCCGTTCGACGAAGAGACCATCGACCGATACATTTTCGTCGGCAAAGACGCGGTGCTCGAAGGAGCACCGGCCCGCATGGACCTGGAGAAAATGATGAGCGTGCTGACCGACTCCACGCGGGAGATGCTGATCATGGCCTGCCTGGACGGGAATACTGAACAGGAGATCGCGGAAAAGTTGGGGCTGAGCGCAGACATAGTGAGAAAAAGAATTTATTGGGCAAAACGAAGAATGCGCTCGACATTTACCGCAGTAGCCGCATCTTGAGAGATACAGATCAGAAGATAAGCGCTCGTCCGCTTACTTCTTTTTGCGCCCCCAGCGCGCGTATGACCATGGGGCTAAGTGACGAGATGAGGACGCCATGACTCCCATAGTCTGCATTCTCTCTGAGGCGGAAGCACGCCTGTTTACGGGTGCAGACATCTCCTATCGGTGCTCCAGCCGGATGCATCACCACGTCAAGAGGAGAGAAGCAGTCGCGCTGGTGAAAGCAGGCGAGTTGGTCTGGGTCGGCAAGCACAAGAACGTCGCTACGTACCGCGATGCACGATCGTGGGTCAAGGTCTACACCTATAACGAGTATGGAGAAGTAATCACGTGCGGGATGCAACTGGTGCCAGACGGGGGGTTCTGATCTTAAAAATCAAGGCTTTGCTCACCCTGTTGATGGCAGCGACCACCACGTACGCGGGCACAATCAACGGAACCATTCTCGGGCCCTCCGGCTTACCCATTAAGAATGGCACGTTGACGTTCACGCTGCAGCAGGCAGGGTTGATGGTGGGCAGCGGCAGTGTGGTTCCGACTTCAGCATCGTGTTCAACGTCGGCGGATGGGTCGGTGGTGGGTGTTCCCAATCCACTTAGCTTGCCCAGTACGTCGATCACCTATGGCTCGGGCACCATGGCCGCAGGGATCTATTACGTGGTTTATACGTTCTACGACAACCAGGGCAATCGCACGCTGGCGTCGCCGGAGTTGCAGGTTCGGCTCACCAGTACCGGGTCACTGATCATTGCCCCGCCGGCTGCGTTCCCAGCCAATGCGGCAGGCATCACCGTGTACGCCGGGACTGTGAGCGGGGCAGAAACGGCGCAAGGTAATACGGTGGGACCAACGCAGGTGTTTACGCAGAATGAAACGCCGGTGAGCACCAGCTATTCAATACCGACGGCCAATGCGACGATCTGCAGCATCGCGTTCAATGACACTATTATTCCTTACTCGGGTTATAACGTTTCGCTGCTTTCTGCGAACGGGAATGCTTACCCGGGATGGCCGCAGGCGTGGCAGCTCAATGGCGGGGTAAGCGGCACGGTGAATATTTCCAACGGCGCGCCGCTTTGGAACGGAACGATTATTTATCCCCAGCCGATCATGGCACAGCCACTGAACCATGGGCCACAGAGTATTTCCGGTCTTTTGAATTTGAGTGGATATGATTTGCTGAACACAGGAGCGGTGGGCGTCGGCACCAGCACGCCCTCATGGCCGCTGGATGTGGAGAACGGATATATCAACACCAACCTGGGCTACCTGGTGGCCGGGGGCGCAGGGTCAGCAGGACAATGCCTGGTTTCCAATGGCAGTTACTTTGGACCGGGAAGCTGCGGGACTCTGCCGGCGATTTTTTATCAGGACGTGCAGGGGAACGGGTCGATTCTGCCACAGCAGCCGTTGTTGAATTTCACTCCGCGGCTCACGGCGGTGAATAATGCCGGGGCAACGCGCACGGATGTAGACCTGGCGGCGACCGCAGTTACTCCTGGTTCTTATACGAACGCCAACATCAGCGTCGATGCTTATGGACGAGTGACGTCGGCTACCAATGGGACGGGGATTCCTACGATCCAAAGCATGGTGATTAATTCGGGGATTTGCAGTACCGGCAATACGGCGTTTTCTACGTGCAGCATCAGCGTGACGTGGCCCAGCGCGTTTAGTAATAGCGCTTATGCGCTTACTTGTACTCCTGGGAGTCCTACCGGGGTGACGTTGAGTGCGATTTACTTTAGCGGGAAGACGGCGAGTGGGTTCACGCTGAATATTCAGAATGAAGATGCGAGCGGGGCGAATGTTATCAGCCTGGCGGAAGTGGATTGCATTGGGATGCATCCTTGAGACCTTGCCTCGCCACGAACATGGGTGCCCCACACCCCCGATTTCCTGTGTAGTTCCGTGGATTCTCGGAACTTCATGCGCCTTTCCTTAAAGAAAGGCGCACACGCGGTCCTATCCAGGGCAGCGTGCAGGAATTTCGGGGCATCTCGCTCGTTCTTGGCGAGATGTGGGAGTGACGAATGTTGCCCTTAGCTGTTGATTGGGTGTGAAGAGTCCCGGGGTGAGAGCGGTGGAATCCCACATCTCGCCAAAAACGAGCGAGATATGGGGCACCCATGTTCGTGGCCGGGCAAAAGTCGTAGGCCGAAGCCCCAGCCACCAGGGCTAAAGCCCTCAATTTTTGCATCGGAGCGTTTTCGCGGGTTTGAAAACCCACTTCCCCGGACTGAAGTCCGGGGCTACACACACCTATGAGAAAAGTTTTTGTTTTGATGATGATCGTGCTTGGTTGCGGCGGCGTCTACGCGTATGCGCCCTCCGAACCCCAGCCTAAATTGATGACGAAAGAAATCCCCACCCTGTGGCAGACCATCAACTGGGACTATCAACACCTGATCTGGTGCGCGGTGGACGAAGAAAATAAAGAAATCCGCATTGGCGTGCCGGTAGGCAACGCGACCGTACCCAACCAGACCCTCACCATGAACTACATGGAAGGGATTTCCGGGCCCATCCACTTCAGCCAATATGCCGGCCGCGAAGTAGCCATGGGCGCGGCGCGCAAATGGAGTGTCGACGACATTGCCGGAAATCTAGCGATCCGTTGTGAGCGCCAGCTGCCGGTCAACGCCTCACCGTTCGGGGCGCAGCGCCAGTCACAGGTGTTGATCGGATCGTCGTCTCCCGATGGCACCGTGCAGATGATCGCCACCGGCATCTATAACGACAACGGCAGTGGGATTGAATGCGCGTACGAAACCACCAGCACCCAGGACCTGATGGATGTCTCCATGCTCGGAGGGGTCACCATTAACGCTCTTGGGCAGGGGTCCATGACCGTATCCGTGATGGTGGCCAGAAGCTTCGCCAACTCACAGCAGCCCGGAGCCAACGAGATCAAGCTGGCGCCCTTCCCCCTGACCCCGGAAAACTGGAAGGGCTACGACGGAGGAGCGCGCGGGCAGAACGAGCGCTTCCGCATGCGCTTTACCAATGGAACAGCCGCCAACGCGTGGTTCGCGCTCAAGTATTGCAGCCTGTTCACTCGCCCTCTCTACACCGGAAGGACAGGCAATGGCACTTAGCGTCAATCTGGCACAGATTAATTCGGCCGCCAAGGGCAACAGCGATTTAAGGGAGACGCTTACCAGCATCCACCTCGCCTTGCAATCGCTGTACGCGCAGACTGGCAGCGCTCCGATCACCAAGGTCGATACCCGCGCGGCGACCTTTACCGCACCACCAGCGCCTTCGCAGCTGAGTGTCACCGGGGCGAATGGCAGCTTCCACGTGGCGATCACTCACGCCGCGGGCACGCCTGTCTACAACGAGCTCTCAAGCTCGCCAGTTGCCAACTTTGCGTCGGCAGTCACGGTTTACCCGGTGAACAGTAATACCAACTATGTTTTGCCCAACCCCGGCGCGACTCTCTACTTCAGGCTGCGGTCGAGTTACAACCAACAGAACTGGAGCAGCTACCTGGTGCAGCCGGGCACAGTCGCCTCCGGCCTGGTAAGCTCGGCCGCAACCGGGAGCAATCTTTCCCTCAACCAGTCGAACTACGCGACGGTAGACTCCGTAGCCGCCGGCGGCACCGCCACAGTTCGCGTTTATGGTTCCGGCGGAGCAGGTACTTCGTGGGCCTCGATCCTGGGCTCAAATTCCAAAGTGATTCCTGCCGGAACCATCATGAATGTCGCCTATGCGGCCAGTGGCTTCGTGGTATGGGATGGCCAGAAATATCAAATGAAACCGCAACTGGCACAGACGTTTCCCGACACCTGGGTGCCGGTGGGCAAGGTATCCGTCATCGCCAACGCTAGTGGATTGGTGCTGCCGGTGATTCATGCTGTAGTCACGGGAGGAGCCATTGTCGCCTACCAGATCGTCAACCCCGGGAACGGCCTCACGTCCGCACCATTGCTCACCATCACGGACAGCTCCGGCAGCGGCGCCACCGCTACCGCAGTAGTATCTGCCGGGGCGGTCACCCAGGTACTGCCTGGGAGCGCAGGCAGCGGCTACTCCGCTACGCCCGTGGTGACCGCATCGGGCGGGGTCAGCGGAGGAGCCGCCGGGGGCGGCGGCGCCAACGGCAATAACGGCGGGAGGCTGTACGCCAATGTTTAGTTTGCACCAGCAGTATCTTGACCTGGCGAGCGGCTTCCACGTGATCGAGCTGCGCGATGAGCGTGGCAATCGGCACCTTCTGCAGCTAGCCATCGGCCATGATACCTGCCCTGCCTGCGGCGCTGTTCATCCGAAAGACAACCTGGGCAGTCTGGACCCGGCAGCCGCCTTACACCAGGTAACGCAAGCATTGAATACGTCACAGCAACAGATGCTTACCTACGCCGGTAAGCACGGCCTGACCGTACGATGACGCGTATTACCCTGCGCCAGGCCACTGCGGACGACTGGCCTCGCATTGTTGAGCTGCACCGCGAGCACCAGGCTGCCCAGGGAACCAGCTATGAGCTGCCGTGGCTTTTCGGTCCGTCCATTGCCCTCGCGCTGGTCGGCGTGGACCAGGCGGGAACCATCCGCAACTGTATCTACGCGGAAGCCGTGGCCGAACTTCGCTTTGTGGGATGTGATCCGAAAGCCACCGCCTGCAGCCGCGGGGAGATCGATGGCTTCGTTTACGTGTTAAAGCGGATGGGCTTTCGCTGGTTGGAATGCTTTGTCCCCCGCAAGCTGAAAAAGACGATCGAGAAACCGCTTCGTCGAGCCGGATTCACCTGTGTCGATCGCGAGCTCGCGCACTTTACCCGAGACCTGAGAGGAAAACCATGAGCAGAGGACAATCCACGCAAGCCTTCAACACCGCATCGAATGAAAACGCGACCGACTTTGGCAACGCGCAGTCGGCCTTCGGCGGCACCGAAGATGCCATCGGAAATTACAACAATCAGCTTTCGAAGTTCGTCTCCGGAAATCCTTATAGCAAGGGAGGCGAATTCGACCAGACCATCAACACGGGTCTGGCAAACGTATCCGACGCGGGTGCAAATTCACTTGCCGGGGCTCTGCAGTCGCAGGCCCGGCGCACAGGGCAGAACAGCGCCGCCGATGCGGCCACCGCCGCGGCCGGGGCACAGCAGAACACACGCAATCTCTCCAGCGACCTGGCCCAGGCGCAGCAAAGCCGCATCGCCAGCGAAGCCGGCTATAACCAGGCTGCGCTGGGCGCGTCGGCTTTACCCATCAGCGCCAACCAGTCGCTCTACGGCACTTCTTCCAATGGCGCCGACAGCCTTCTGGGCGATGAAACCCAGGCGGCGAAGACACCGAGTTTCTGGGATGAAGTGGGTAACAGCGTTGCCGGCAATTTAGGCAAGATAGGAAAACTGTAGCCATGGAAGACGAGTCCAGCAGGCTGTTGCAGAAGATCCTGTCGCCGGCCGAAGCGCAAAGCCTGGTGATGCCTCCACCGGACCATCCTCCCGCCAGCGGGCCCGGCGTCTCGACACCGCTGACTGGGAACCTGGCCAAACCGCCTTCGCAAGCCACTCCGGCACGCCAGGGCCTGGCAGGCTATTTTGCTGGCCCATCTACTGGTCCTGGGGCGTCGTCACCACCTGACCGAAGCGGCGATCCGCTCTACGTCAAGGTTTACTCGAAGGGGCAGGTTGGCTATTTGCCCAAGGCTAATCTGTTAAAAGCTCAACAGATAGACGGCAATCTAAAAGTACTAAATGAGGACTAGGCAAAACAGGGGCCCGGCCAGACTCAGCCGGGCCCGGTTGAACCTCGTTGGAACTCTAGTGGCGGTCGTGATCCCAGTCGTGGTGGTCGCCGTGATCTTCATGATCCCAGTGGCCCTCATGGTAGGCCCATCCACGGTCATAGTGGTCGTAGTGGGGGTGGCTCCAATAGGCGCCGGCATAGGGCGGCCTGCGCCACACTCCGGGGACCCAGACATATCTGCCCCCGTACCAGTTCCAATATCCGTCGACCCACGCGTAACCAGGACCTGGCATCGCCGGCCGTACTTCGTAGCGGAGTGGAGGCGGAGCAACGCCGATATAAACGCCGACCCCGGCGAAGGCTGGAAGACTTACTGCTGAAGCGAGGATGAGACTTGCAAGCCATTTCGTTTTCATCTTTCTCTCCTTACGACAACCTTACATACGATGCGAACCCCAACGTGGGCGAGAGGTTTCGCGCATTAATTTCGAGCAGAACGGTTACTACAGGCAACCTTTTGGTAAATGAGTGATGTCGAGCCATCCATTGCAGACACTGGGCTTTGAGCCCGTGGTTTCTTCGTTGACTGAATTGGGATTCGAGCCCCAGTTGCGGGTGGGCGCAAGAGAACCCACGTCTGGCCGCAAGATTGTGCAGCCAACGGAAAATCCCGCCATCAACCAGGCCCTGGCCACCGACGCCATGGCAGCCTACAAGGCCCGTTTGGCGGAGGTGATCCGGCAGATTCCCGGAGCCACCCTGGTGGCTAGCCGCGATGCCAAGAATCCGCATCGCCTCAAGGAAAAAATCCAGCAGGAGGGTCAGCCGGCAGAGACCGTCAGCGACTATGGAGCCGCCCAGATTGCGGTCGATTCCCCGCAGGCCAAAGATGCCGTCGCAGCCGCTGTGAGAAAGCACTTCACGGTGTTGCGGGAGCAGGACAATTTCGCCCTGGGCGACGCGCAATATCGCTACCGCAGCGATTCGCTGCAATTGCAAATGCCCAATGGAGTCTCGGAGGAGTTGCAGATCGTGCCGCGTCCGGTGTTTGAGGCAAACCGGCAGGAGCACCACGATTACAAGAAGGCGCGCAATGCAGAGCTCGCGGGGCGGAGCGCTCCCGCAGCGGTGGCTGCCGCGCGAGCGATCAACGACCGAGCGATGGAGCGATTTAACTCCAAAAATGGAGTCGTAAAAGGGATGGTGATGAAGGGTTCCAGGGTACGGCTGGCGGATGGCACGATCGCCAGGGTGCTTTACGCGGACCCAAACATGCGGATCGTGCGGGTCCGCACCGACGACGGACGCAAAATCACTGTGCGCAACAAAGATCTGAAGAGGGACTTGGGTTCCTGATCAGATCTTCGGCGGTCCTCCCAGGCGGGTATCTTCTCCGCGTTTGCGGCCGGGTTCCACTTTCGGCTTGGGTTTAGGTGCCTTCTTGGTCTCTTTTTTGCCTTTATCTTTGCTTCCCATGAAGCCAGATAATACACGAACTCACAACCAAAACGAGGTGCATTGTATGAAGTTTGATCGCGATCAAATACTCAATAGGTACTGGGAGCTGGCCAACCTGACCCCCGAGCAAACCAAAGGAAACGTCACCGGGCAGTTGAAAGCCCTTGAATTGCTGCTCGAAGCACTGGCGGCGAAGCCGGCAACCACCGCCAAAGTAGCGCCCTTCTACCGCTCCGCCTGGATGGATCTACCGACCCCCGACCGGGAAATGTAGTTCACATTTCCGTATGCGCAGAGGGCTTCTCCAGAGTTGCGTGAGAAGCCGGTCTCCTGGAAGGGCAGCTTCAGCCGTGCCGCAAACGACACCGCCATCGCCGGCTTTAGCCGCTGAGGGACGGTTTTTCCACCTTAAATTCGCTTACGCGTTGATAAAAGGATGCCCTCAGGGGCTAAAGCCCTCATTGGTATGCTGTGCTTATGGCACGGCTGAAGCCGTGCCCTTCCTCCCGAACTCGTTTCCAGGAAGAAGTGGGAAAGTGTTCAAGCGGCCTCTTCTACTCGCAATAGCCACGACAAAGCCTCATCCTTTTTTCACAACCTCCCCATGACCCAAGACCCCGGCAACCAATGGATGCCCGCCACCGCCGCGCAGCAGGCCGCGCTCGATTCTCAAGCCGACATCCTGCTCTTCGGCGGTTCCGCCGGCTCCCTCAAAACCGAAACCATGTTGATGGACGCAGTGCAGGAATTCCTCAACCCCAACCTGCGCGCCATCGTCTTTCGCTCCTCCTTCGTCGAGATGACCGACCTCATCGACAAAACCCGCCGCCTCTACTCGCCCCTGGGCGGCGTCTTCGTGGGCTCCCCGAAATACACCTGGAGCTTTCCCTCGGGAGCAACCATCCGCTTCGCCTACATGAAGACCGATGACGATGTGTGGAAGTACCTGGGCCCACGCTATTCGTTCATAGGCTTTGACGAATCCACCCTGCACACAGAAAAACAAATACGCAATATCCTCGGCCGCCTGAGCTCCACCGATCCCAGCCTCAGACTACGAATGCGCCTCACCTCGAACCCGGGCAATGTCGGCGCAGCCTGGCACCAGTCGCTGTTTCTTCGCGGTCACTGCCCGGTGCACAACCCGCAGCAAGCTGCCCAGTCCGGCCAGCTTTACCAGGATCGCTCCTGGCCTTCCGACGGCGAGGCGATTCCCTTCTCCGTAGCCTTCATTCCGGGCAAACTTTCCGACCACAAACTACTGGACGCGAATTATGCCCGGCGCCTGCACATGATGTCCGGCGGCGCCGCAGCCGCCATGGAGAAAGGCTGTTGGTGCACGCTCGAGGGAGCCTACTTCCCTTTCATCCATGCCGGCCTGATCCGTCCCCTGGCCGAAGCAGGCGTGGAGTGGTGGCACAACCACTTCCTCTCGATTGATTACGGCTACGGTAAGTCTTCCTCTTCGGTGGGACTCTACGTGCGCGGCCCGGCAGAGGTTCACCAGGCGGTAGAAATTCAGGGCCTCGAGTCCGCGCGCCTGGCACAACAGCGCCGCCCGGAATTCCCCCAGGGACGCATTCGCAAGATTGGCGAGCTGGTACTTCCGCACGTACCCGCCTACGAACTGGCAGAAATGATCGTCGACGCGTTTATCAAGCCCGGCGAAAACGGCCAGCGAAGACGAATTGTAGCCGCCTATCTCGACCCCGCCAACTTTAAGGAGATTGGCGACGGGCACACCATCGCCGATCAAATCAACGAGGTGCTCGATCCGTGGGAGATTACCTGCGAACGAGCGTCGAATGATCGATTAGGCGGCTGGCAGTTGCTGTACCGCATGCTGCGCACCGGGGAGTTTGAAATGACCGACGTGTGCCCACGAACCTTCGAAGCCCTGCGTACCCGGATGCATGACGATGCGCGGCCGGGAGACATTCGCAAGATACCCGGCGATCCCCTGGACGACGTAGCCGATGAGACCAGGTACGCCCTCTACACCTTCGTCCAGCAGGCAACGCAACCGCGGCAGTTACTGCTGCGGGAAGCCGTAAGCGGGCTCGACATGGGCTCCTCAATCATTCGTTGGCAGCAAAAATCCGAAGAGCTTGACCGGGAGGAAGCCCCCATCAAAACCACCCAGCGCCTGGGCTTGGGAAGAAATCGCCGCCTGTAACTTATTCCCGGCCTTCACTCGAAAACCGGCAGGTGCGCGCGTCATAGTGCAGATGCACCGTCCCCAGCGGCCCATTGCGCGCCTTGGCGACAATCAATTCACCCTTGCCCGTCAACGACGCATCCTTGCGGTCGTAATATTCCTCGCGATGCAGAAACAACACCACATCCGCATCCTGCTCAATGGCGCCCGACTCCCGCAGGTCAGAAAGAATCGGCCGCTTGTCGACTCGTTTATAAAGCTCGCGGTTCAATTGCGACAGCAGAATCACGGGCACGTTGAGACGCTTGGCCAGCCCCTTCATGGCCCGGCTGATGGCCGCAACCACCTGCTCGCGGTTCTCCATTCCCTTACGCTCCGCGGCCATCAAGCCCAGGTAGTCCACCACCACCAGGTCGAGACCGTGACTGGCCTGCAGCCGCGCCGCCTTGGCCTCAATCGAGGCCGCGGTCTGTCCTGGCTGGTCGTCGATGTATAACGGCACCTGGGTGATCTCGGCCAGCGCGTGCAGATAGTGTTCTCTCTGTATCTCACTTAACCTCCCGTGACGATGGGCTTGTAAGTCGACCTGGCCCTGCGCACAGCACATGCGATCGATGAGCGCCTTGCTGGGCATTTCCAGGCTGAAGAAAGCTACTGTCTTTCCTGACATGGCAACATGCACGGCAATGTTTCCCGCCACCGCGGTCTTGCCGATCGAGGGCCGCGCGCCCAGGATGGTCAACTCCTTGGGCTGAAACCCGGCGGTAAGATCATCCAGATCGAAGAAGCCGGAAGCAATGCCGCTCAGCCGCGCGCTCTGCTCGAACATACGGTCGATCGACGGATAGTGGTCCGCAACATACTCGGCTACCGACGTAAGTCCGGAGGTGATGGTTTTACCGGCAATCCTGCGGAAGCCGGACTCCGCTTCCGCCAGAACCTCTTCCGCGGATCCGCACTGATCGCCGGCCAACACCCCTACCCGGTTGCTCTCGGCGATCGCCTGCCGCAGCAGAGACTTGTCCTTCACGATGCGGACATAGTCTTCAATCGACAGCCGCCGCGGCAGACCCTCGGTAAGCCGGGCCAGCCAGGCGACTCCGCCGACCACGGATAACTCCTTGCGGCGCTGTAACTGCTCCGCCAGGGTTACGATATCGACCCGGGCACCGTCAATGATCAGCTCGCCCATGCGGGCAAAGACGCGGCGGTGGGAATCGAGCGAAAAGTCCGCCGCCTCGATGCGCCCCGCAGCCTCCTGGTAGTGGCCATTGTTCAGCAGGATGGCGCCCAGGATCGCCATCTCCGCGGCCAGATTTGCCGGTGGAGGATTCGCGGGCAGAGGAATATCACCTTTTTTCATCTGCGCACGCCGTGCAGCCGAGACCGAAAAGGGTGAACCAGTGGCAGCGGCGCAGTGCGGCTCCCGCGGGTAAGGGCCTCTGTCTCGAACTCGGTATCCGCTGCAGTGCGGCTCCCGCGGGTAAGGGCCTCTGTCTCGAACTCGGTATCCGCTGCAGTGCGGCTCCCGCGGGTAAGGGCCTCTGTCTCGAACTCGGTATCCGCTGCGGCCTGTCCCTTGACCCACTCCGCAATCTCCGGCGCATTGGGCCCCAGGAAGCAGATGATTTCTTTGCTGGCGCTGCTGTAAAGAAAGGCCCGCTCGCCGCCTTCGTGATCAAGCACAATCACGGTGCGTGAATTGGACAACTTACGGGCATACTTGACGTCGCCCTTGCGGACACGGCGAATCATGCTTTGCCGCGCCAGCTTGCCCACGTCCAGTCCCAGCCGCGAGAGGGCACACTCCTTCACCAGCCGCCGTCGCGCCGACCACTGGATCCCGTAATCCCGGCTCATGCGCGGCCCGCCGGAATCCGGCTGCGCATGCCCAGGGCCCGCATCCCGCCGGTGTATCTCCCTATCGCGGGAATATCGCGACGCTGCGCAGCAGCATACCGCTTGCTTTCGTACACCATGATGGCCATCAAGTCATCGCTCACATTCTGCCTGGCCAAACGGCGGGCCGCTTTTACTGATATTCCCCAATGCTCGGCAACGTCCAGTGTGGAATGGGCGGAGCGGGGACGTCCGCCGCCATGTCTCCGTAGAGGACTCATAGCAATCTCCGGTCTTCTTCGGGGGAGAACCAACGGCAAAAAGAAGGGCAGGGCCGGGGAGGAAGGGCACCCTTCAAAACATAACTACATACAACGATAGTTACGACTGTCTAATTCAGAGTATGCCCCAGTTTTGCTGTTTGATCAACAGCCTTCAGCACTATTTTCGCTACATCGTAAGTAACGAAGCTGAGAGCTTTTTAATTACGTAACCTTGCCTGTTATTTATTGGGACACCTCGCCCGGTTTGTTCTTGAGGGGCAGTGAGCATTGTTGCGGATCCGGCGTAGATCCCGGTGAAGTCAATGCTGGACAGGCACTTGGCGAGATGAAATCCAGAGCCGGCGGGGTTTACTCACTGTTGCGGATCCACAACAAAACCCAACGAAGGCTGATCGGAGGGCTCATCCGGAGGAGTTTCCAGTAAATGCGCGGCGTCATTGCGCACATTGCCGACCGACTTATCTACCTTCCAGGCAGTCATCTTTTCGGCGGGAAAGCTCCGCAGCAGATCGAGCGGGGGCTGGGCCGGATCAACGCCGCCCAGCCAGCGGGCGTAGTCCTTGCGTTCAATAATGACCGGCATCCGGTTATGCAGCGGGGCAACCACCTCGTTGGCATCGGTAGTGATGATAGAAAAGGTTTCCAGCCACTCGCCGGTTTGGGGATCCTTCCATCGTTCCCACAATCCGGCTAGCCCGTAGGGTTCACGGCTGGCAAGGGCGATGGCGAACGGTTGCTTGTGTTTGGGGTCCAGCTTCTGCCACTCATAGAATGCGTCTGCGGGCACCAGGCATCGCCGGCGGCGAAAGGCCTCGCGAAAGGCCGGCGCGGTGGCTACGGTCTCGGCCTTGGCGTTGATGGTGGAGTAGCCGATCTTCGCGTCTTTTGACCAGTAAGGAACCAGGCCCCAGCGCATCAGCACAATTTCCCGCTGGCCGGTATCGCGATGCAGGCGCACCACCGGTTGAAAGGTCTGCGGCGCGACGTTGTAGCTGGGGCCCCACTCCACCCCTTGGGGGTCCTCCGCGGCAAACCAGTTAGCGATTTCTCTGCGGGTTGACTTACGCACATAGCGTCCGCACATAACTAACGATAACTCCCCGGGAACGCGTCAGCCAGCGACTGTCCCACTTCCGGCAGCGGCCCTTTGCTCAGGATCAGCAGCCGGAGCGGCGTCGCATTCTTCTTTATCTCGCGACATTTCACGACACGGGTAGAAAATTGCTGCAGCCGGGGGAAGGTATGAAAATTCTTGTTCAGGGTACAAATCAGGATTGTTTTCTGGTGCAACAAGGGTTCCAGGTCATCCAGGTAGTATTCGAGCGACCAATGAAAGCCGATGCTGTAAAAGCCGTAAATCAAGTCAAAGGGTCCGGGTAAGGCAGCCAGAGGGATTTGCTGCGCATCCAAGATGCGGAATCGCTGCACCTGGTTATAGGTCAGCATGGTCTCTAACAGGGAGAGATTGCCGCAAAAGGAAGACGTGTCGGGCCAACGGGGAGGCTGGTCGTAGTACTTCTGCTTATACCGGGTGGTGGTTCCGTCGGCGTCGTAGAGACTTATTTCGCTGTCACGGAACAGGCCTTTCTTTTCAAAGAAGACTACGGAACGTCCGAAGCCCGGACCAATTTCGAGCACACGGGCGGGTTTTTCCATTTGGTTAAAGAGAGGCTGCAGGGCCTCGTACTCCGCAGCGCTGGCGGCATTACTCTCGTTTTGCCATAGCAGGCGCGAGGCCTCATCGGCCTTGAGCGGCAAGCGGGTGGAGATAAGGCGAATCGCCGCCACCACTTCTTCGCTAAATGGCGGTGCAAGAAATAACTGCTCTGCCGAGCGGGCGCTGGGGTCGAGAATTGACCGGCCACGTAGACGATTGAGTGACGTTTTCAGGAACAAGCAGAGGCTCCAGTTCCACTTAGGCACCCGTCGACCGGCTCGATAACCATTTCTTGTAGCACCGCGGTATCTGCCATGAGTGAGATTTGGTATTCTATCTGGGACGACTTTATGCGTCCGGAGACGAGCGTTTTGAATACTAAAGAGATCTTAGAACACATCAATGATGAAATCTCCCGCTTACAGCAAGTGAAGGCCTTGTTGCAAGGCTCAAGCAATGGTCATAGCCGGAGTTCGGTGAATGGTGCAGCGCCTAAGGTAAAAGGCAAGCGCGTATTGAGCGTGGAAGCGCGCAAGAAGATTGCCGCCGCGCAGCGCCGGCGCTGGGCCAAAGCAAGAAAGGCAGCGGTCTAACCAGACCGGCGGTTCCTTCATCCATTTGTAATCTTTCTTCAGATGTTCCATCCGCCATCGATGACATGGGTTTGTCCGGTGGTGAAGCTGGACTCGTCCGATGCCAGATAGACCGCCAGGGCGGCAACCTCCTCCGGGCGGCCTAATCTTCCCATGGGCTGGCGCGCTACAAATTCGCGCCGCACCTGCTCTACATCCCCCTGGGCTGCAATGCGACCCTCGAGCGAGGGCGACTCCACTGTGCCCGGGCAAATCGCATTGCAGCGAATTCCCTGCTTCACAAAATCGATCGCAATCGCCTTCGTCAATCCCACCACCGCTGCCTTGGAACTGGTGTAGACGAAGCGGTTCGCCACCCCACGAATACTGGACGCAATCGACGACATATTGACGATGCTGCCTCGCCCCGCGCGCAACATTCCGGGCAGAAATGCGCGGCACGTGCGATACATGGAGCGCACGTTCAGATCGAAAGAAAACTCCCAATCCTGTTCACTGCAGTCGAGGATGGTGCCGTGATGTACAAAGCCTACGCAGTTGAATAAGATGTGCGGCTCGGGAAGCTGGCTGGCGAGGTTTGTTATCTCCTCAGGGTTGCGCACATCGAGTGGGCGGCACACCATGGTTGGGTATTCGTGAGCCAGCGTCTGCAGGGCTTCCTGGTTGATGTCGGTAGCCCATACCGTGGCCCCTTCGCCGGCAAATGCAATTGCGGTTGCTCGTCCAATGCCCTGCCCTGCAGCCGTGACCACAGCGGTCTTCCCCGCTAACCGTCCACTCATCGTTCGATTCTAACGTGAAAGCACACTGCAGATCCCTTCCGTTGGTCCCCCGGATTTCCTGTCGATGGTCTGCATGCGGCTTTCTTTACGGAGAGCCGCACACGTTGTCGTCGCCGCAGCGCGAAGTAGGAAATCCGGGTCGGGATGACAAGGAGAGGACTGTGGTGCACCTTGGATTTTGTTAGTGGGATGGCCGGATAAGAAGTCCCCTCCGATCCGAGTAAAAGATTTAAAGGTGAGCAACCGCTCTCCCCTTGTCATCCCGACCAACGGGAGGGATCTGCAGTTTTACTCGCCCGCTAACGACTGCCCTTTTCCTTCCAGCCCCATGGCCACGCACATCGCCGCAACATCGCCGATCTTTTCCCCCAACGCCGCGGGAACCACTTCACACGCGCGCAGCGTCTGCGGCAGCGCCTCGCGCTCCATCACCCGGCGCATCGGCGCCAGCAATGGCTCGCCCATCCTCCACGCTAATCCTCCCAACACAATGCGCTGCGGATTCAGCACATCCATGAGCATGGCCAGCGTTTGTCCCAGGCGCTCTCCAGAGCGGCGCAGAATACTGCGCGCGACTGCATCTCCCGCCTGCGCAGCCAGGCCCACATCGCGCGCCGTCACATTCTCTACTGCATGCAAACGACTCGACCGCCCGGGCCGCGCTAACACCTGCGCCGCGAGCTGCGCGATGCCGCCACCGCTCGACCATCCTTCAATCGAGCCCGCCTTGTGGTAACCCACCGGGCCGGTCGGACTAAGCCGCACATGACCAATCTCCCCCGCATCTCCGCCGGCCCCCAGATACAAACTACCGTTGGCAATGATGCCCGCACCCAGCCCCGTGCCCAGGGTAAGAAACACCATATGGTCGCTGCCCACTCCGGCGCCGAATCGATGTTCCGCCACCGCGCCCGCATTGGCGTCGTTCTCCACCTGGCACGGCGCGTCAAAAGCTTCTTCCAGCAAACTGCGGATAGGCACATCGACCCAGGTAGAAAGATTCGGCGGAGCCTGGATGATTCCTTTCACCCGATCGAGCGGGCTGCCGCAGCTCACGCCGATGGCCTTCACTCCCACACCATGCTGCGCCAGCAAACTCCGCCCTGAGTCCACAATCAACTGCAAAGCCCGCTTCGGGCCCAGCTCCGGCGAGGTCGCAAACTCCATTCGCCCCAGAGCCTCCGGAGGGCGCGCAGAAAGAATCACCGCCGTCTTGGTGCCACCCACGTCTACGCCGAGATAGACCTTCTCCCTCACGAGACCACCGGCGCTTGCGTCTGAATCTCACGAGCGCGCTCCAAAGCCGCAGTCACATGAGGACAAATATTCTCCGCACCAACATGCCGTGCAAACGAAACCTGCCTCATCAAACGCGCCGGCTGTTCCCGCGCTCCACACAGCAGCAAGGTTCGCCCCGAGGCCCGCACCTCGAGCGCCAGCCTCTCCAGCGCCTGCAGGCCGGTCGAGTCAAGCGCCGTCATATTACGCAAGCGCAGCACCACGATCGGCGGCAGCGAACTCAGCTCGCGGCGAATGTCATCTACCTTCTCCGAAGCCCCAAACAGGAAAGGCCCGTGAATGCGAAAGATCGCCAGGTACGAAGGGATATCTTTCCCCTGCAACACGTGCACGCGTCCATCGTCCACATCGTCTTCCGTCACCCGGGTCACCGTGGTGGTCAGGGTGACCTTACGGATGAAGACCAGCGCCGCCAGAATCATTCCGCCTTCGACCGCAACCGTCAGGTCGGCAAAGACGGTCAGCAGCAAAGTAGCCATCCATACCCCAATTTCCAACTTGGACAGCCGCAAAATCTCCGGGATCTCGGGCCACTCGCCCATGTTGTAGCAGACCACCGCCAGGATGGCGGCCAGCACCGCCAGCGGAATGAACCTGGCCAGCGGAGCGGCAAACAGCAACACCGCAAGCACAGTGAGCGCATGCACCATGCCGGCGACGGGAGACACGGCTCCGCAGCGAATACTGGTCGCGGTGCGGGCGATCGCGCCGGTAGCCGGCAATCCGCCAAACAGGGGAGACAGGATATTGGCGAAGCCCTGCGCCACCAGCTCCACGTTGGGATTGTGCTGGTCGCCGCTCATGCGGTCCGCCACCACCGCCGACATGAGCGATTCAATCGCTCCCAGCAGAGCTACCGTGATCGCAGGCGAGATCAACGTCCGCATGGTGGAGTAATGGAACACCGGCACATGAAAGCGGGGAAAGCCTGAGGGAATGCCGCCGAACCGGGTGCCAATGGTCTCGACCGGCAGATGCGCGAAGTACACCACCAGGGTCGCCGCCACCAGGGCGACGATGTAGCCGGGGATTCGCGGCAGAAAGCGGCGAACGAGCAGGATGAGCACCAGCGCGGAAACGGATAGGACGGTCGTGGTGAGAGAAACCGTGCGCGCATGCTCCAGCACCACTCGCAGGCGGCCCACAAAATCGCCAGGCACGGGCCCGGTCTGGAGTCCGAAAAAGTCTTTGATCTGGGTGCTGGCGATGAGGATGGCAATGCCGTTGGTGAAACCCACGATCACCGGGCGGGGAATGAACTTGACCGCCGCGCCCAGGCCGGTGGCTCCCAGCGCAATCAGCAGGCAGCCGGCCATGATGGTGCATACCAGCAGGCCATCGAACCCATAGTGCGCCAGGATGCCGGCAACGATCACGACAAAGGCGCCCGTCGGGCCGGCTACCTGGGTGCGCGACCCACCCAGCGCGGAGACTGCAAACCCGGCCACCACCGCGGTGTAGAGACCAGCCTCCGGGGGCGCCCCGGAAGCGATGGCAAACGCCATAGAAAGCGGCAGCGCCACCAGGCCCACGGTGACCCCAGCCGTCACGTCCGCGCCGAGTTTTCTCCCGTTGTATTCCCGCAGGGCAAGCAGTGACTTCGGTGTCCACGCGGTAAGGTTCAATCCGTTCTCTCTTACTGGGTCTTGATTCGGTCACTGAGCCGCTTGGCCAGCTTCCCAATCTCGTCTACGTCCTTGATCGCATCAACGGAGACCTTATCGCCCTTTTGCACCTGTTGCTTGAGGGCGGTAGCCAACTGCACCAGGCGGGAGGCGTCGCTATAGACCTCTTTCTGGTGTTCTTCCCGCAGCCGTTTCAATTGCCGCGCCTGTAATTCCCGGGGCACGTAAGGTTCATCATCCGGCACGTGGGCATGGTCCAGCTGATCGACGGGGAGAATCGGCGGCGCAGCGGTGGCAGGTGTGAACTGCGGTGCCGCGAATCCCAAACCGAAGGTAAGGACGAATACAAATGACACCAGGAGTACTCTCATTGCCCGCCAACCGCTGTTGGAAATGTCCCTCACTTCAACCTCACATCCCCTGGGAATTCGTCGTACGCTTACGGTTTGCTTTGAATCACTTGCTCCCGGTCTTTCATTCTTTCTTTGAGATTTTTGGCTAGTTTTTGCACTTCATCGACCTTACGCAGGGCGGCCAACGATAAGGTGTTGTTGCCGGCCTTATCGAGCTCGGCTTTCAGCTCCTGGGTCAACTGCAGCAAATGAGCGGTATCGATTTGCAGCTGCCGCTCTACTGGATCGCTCGAGAGCGGAGGATCCGGAGGAGGCGCGGGCTGGGTGGCTGCAACACTTGCTGCCGGCGGGCTGGCCGGAGCGGGGGGCCGCGATTCAGCCGGAGCCGGTGGGGGAGACGCGACCGCGGGACTCGACTCGGTCGCGGGATGGGATTCGATCGCCGGACTGGGCGCCGCCGGTTGCCCGATCTCCGCCGGCGGGTGGAATTCCGCCGGCTCGGCATCGTCCGTGTCGGGATTATTTTTATCGTTATTTTTATCCTGATTTTGATTTTGGGTTTGCTGGTTTTGCTGGGCGGTTTGGCTATCCGGCGATGCCTGCGATTGGCCTGGGGCGCCGGCTGTAGAGACCAAACACATCCCCACCGCCACCGCAACCACCCATCGCTCGAGTAGCATCATAGGGTGCCAGTGTACGCCACCCTTTTGCCAATTGCCTCCCTCCTTCAGCGGTCTGATCCCACCTCTTCGTTTGTCCGCGGCCTCAATCAGGAATGGCTCTCCGACGTGCAGGAATTTCTCCACGTAGGTCTGCCCAAGCTGCTGTTCATTGCCCTCTACGCCTGGGTGCTGATCCTGATCGTCAACTTCATCACCGGCCGGGTGATCAAGGTTGCCGAGCACCGCGACAGCCTGGGACCGGCGCGCGGGGCCCAGGTGCGGACCCTGGCCACCGTCATGCGTGCCACCGGCATCGGCCTCGTCGCCTTCCTGGCCTTTTTGCAGATCATGGAGAATGTTCTCCACTTCAACCTGGGTCCCCTGCTGGCCAGCGCAGGCGTCGCCGGCGTGGCCATCGGCCTGGCCGCCCAGACCATCGTGAAGGACGTGCTCAACGGCATCCTGATCCTGATTGAAGACCAGTACAACGTGGGCGACGTAGTGACGCTGGCGGGGATGACCGGCACGGTCGATTCCATGACCCTGCGCAAGACGCAGGTGCGCGGCTTTGACGGCACGCTCTACATCATTCCCAACAGCCAGATCACCAATGTAGCCAACCAGAGCCGCGACTTCTCCGTGAGCACCCTGAATGTGTCGGTTGATTTTTCTGCCAATCCCGACGAGGTGATCCCGTTGTTGAAGAAGATCGCGCTCGAAGTGCGCAACGAGCCGGCCTTCAAGGATGTATTCGTCACCGATCCGCAGGTTTTCGGGGTGGATTCCATCAAGGGAACCGAAGTGATTTACCCCATCCAGATCAGGACACTGCCGCGCAAGCAATTTGAAGCCATGCGCGAGATGCAGCGGCGCATCCGCCTGGCGCTGGAGGAGCACAACCTGCTTCCGGGAAGTCCCTACCGGATTACCAGTGGCGGCGGACAACTGGGGACCGCGTCGCGCGAGGCGGACGCAGCCAAAGCTCCCGATCCCACCACCGCCAAGCCCAACGAGATTAATCCCTTCACCGGCGAGAGCTAACGTTGCAGGGCTTATTTTCTCTGGGACGCACGCCTGGAGCGATCGCTCAACAGGGGTGATCGGCCGACTACGGATCGAGGCGCTTCGAGCTTTGGAGGGTCAGAGATTCCCTCGAAGAGCTGGTTGGCCGGCCAGTCTCCGGCGGCATAAACACGACGATCGCGCAGACCTGTGATTCCCTCCTGCCAGGCGAGAAGCATCCGTTTTCCTATATCCCGGAAACCAGGGTGTTCGGCCATCTTTTCGTGAACCAGGGGTACCGTCTCAGCAATCGAGTCGCTGATCGATTCCAGCAGGATCGATTGTTCTCTGGCGGAAATGCCGAAGGTGCCGGTCACGAACTTCACCAGGTTCTTGCCCGGGGTCCATGTCTTTTTACCAAGAAATCCTATTCCCGGAGGATTGTGCTGATAGCCCGCGTAGACACTCGTCGTGAGGAAGTCGTAAGCCGGAGAAAGATGTGCATCGCCACGCGAGGTATAGAGCATAGCTATGTTTTTTGCGTGACAATCGGCATTCCGCAAAGCATAGGTGAGCAATAAGATTGCGGTCAGGTGCCGGAATGTCTCGTACTGACGGCTGCCAGGCACGTGATCCCGCACAGCACGCGCAATTCGTTCCCATGTTGTCTCGTACTTCGCCGCTGGACGCAGGCCCAACAAGGCACAAAAGTCCTCCATCCCCCACAGAAGTTGCCCGTGCTCGTCTACGTCGAAGCGATACACCACCAGGGCATTGCCATCCCGCGATACCTCGGTTCTGGCGCTGGGAAGAACCTTAGCCAGAACCTGCATGCAGAGATGTTCGTTGAGCGCAGCAAACGGCAGCCTGCCCGATGAACCTTTAATGATGTGGCGGCGAGTGAGCAAAGTGGCCTTGGGATGAGGGCCAAATTCTTTAGTCACTGTATCTGTTTCAGTATCGAGCCCAGTGTCGAGCTCCGTGTCGAGGAATTTCGGCAGAACGCCGGACACGCCGCTGGTAGCGTGTTGGCGGACCAACTCAGCAAACGCTTCTTCCGAGTTATCGCCTTGGAGAAGTTCGGCTACTTCAATAGGTTTGGCTGGCTCATCCAGTCGAGCGCCGGCGGCGGCCACCTGAACTCGCCCCACCATGTTGCGGCCGATGACCGAGAGAAGGGCCATAGGATCTGCTCCAATATGCGGCCCAAACTGCTCCTGAAGCACCTGCAGCAGATATCCTTCCGGCAAATTCATTTGCAGGACTGGGGGGAGCTGGTCGTCCCAGACGTAGGACTCGGTACGCACCGGCATGGTGAGAGAGACAAAATCGTCGGTGGCGGTATTCGGGAGATAGGTGAACACGCTCTTGAAGTCACCCACGGACTCGATCACCGCAACCTGGCGGCCAAGCACGTAGACGGAGAGCTTCACGCGCCGCCCCGTTCAATCCTTAGCTCGTCGAGCGAACCGGAGGTACCGGCTTTCTTGAAGGTCAGTTCCAGGCCCAGGACAGCGAGAACGGCCAGCAGCTTGCGGGTGCCGAATTCCGCAACCTGCCCGCGCTCGAAGCGCAGCAGGGATTCAGGAGTGATTCCGGCCTGGGCGGCAACGTCTTTCTGCTTGAGCCGCAGTGTTCGCCGCGTGGTCGCCACGGCTTGCCCAACCTCTTGCAGGCTCCTCATAAATTGATTTATACATCAATTAATCCCAAAATACAAGCAAAACTTGACGTATTAATCAATTTTCCAACAATGCAAGCAACTCCTCGGGCACAAAAACCGGCGGCAGGCAAGACGTTCCCTTGCAGACCACCGCGACACTGCGATCGAGCTTGAGATGAGGCAAGGTTTCCCGCAGCAGCGGCGGCAACGAATCCGCAACCTGGCCCCCGCTCAAGCGGATCACGCTCTTGTTCACCGCGTAACCCAGCGTGGCCGCGGCCTCCAGCTCATCGGCAACTGCATCTTCGCCAATCACCACCACTTGCACGGGCGGCAACTGCAGCCGTTCCAGCGCCAGCCCATACGTCCCGGCGTACAGCCCGAAGTGACTCACCACGCCGGCAAAGGCTTCCAACGTATCCTCTGCCTTCTCCCGCAAATCTGCGCGGCCGTTCAGCGCTTCCAGGCGCAGCAGCGCAGCGGCAGCGGCCGGATTCCCCGCCGGTGTAGGCGAATCCTGCAACGGCTTTCGCCGTGCCGTCAATACACCCAGCAACTCCGGACCCCTCACCGGGGCATCGAAGAATCCCCCGCCGGTCGAGTCATAAAACCCGGCGATCATGCGCTCCGCCAAATCGAGAGCCGCCTGGTAATACTTCATCGCGCCCGTGGCCAACCAGCCATCCAGGCAAGCATGGACGAGGAAGGCATAATCCTCCAACATCCCCGCAACCCATTTTGTTTCGCCGCTGCCGTTGTAGGAAATCACGTGCGCCAGGCCGCGCTCCGGATGCAGCCCTTCCCGCAACAGCCGGTCCAGCGTCCGCAACGCAAACGCCTTTGCCTCCGGTAAGCGCAACGCCTGCGCCGCTTCCAGATACGCAGAGACAGCCAGCGCATTCCAGCTTGTATAAATCGTAGTATCGATGAAAGGAGTGGGCCGCTCGGCGCGCGCCGCCAGCAACCGCGCCTGCGCTTGCGCCAACAGCGCCGCAGCGGCTTCCGGAGACTTGCCAGCACGCGCGGCCACCGCATCCAGCGTGTGTTTCACATGCAGCACATTCTTCGCCGGATTGTGGTGCATATCCCCCAGGTCGCCGATGTCAAAATAATTGGCCGCGATCTCCATCTCTTCCGCGCTCAGCACCGCCGCGGCTTCCGCCCGTGTCCAGGTAAAGTAATCGCCATCGTCCTCTAAATTGATATCCGCATCCTGCGAGGCATAGAACCCGCCTCGCTCGCGGTCGCTGAGAGAGGAATCCATCCAGCGGATGATGTCTCTCGCTACCCGGGCCATCTCCGGATCGACAAAACTGCGGAAGGCATGCACGTAATTCTTCGAGTAGCTCGGCATTGTCATACAGCATCTTCTCGAAGTGCGGCACCACCCACGCCTCGTCCACGGAGTAGCGATGGAACCCGCCGCCCAGCTGGTCGTACACTCCGCCGCGGGCCATCTTTTCAAGCGTCACCGTGGCCGCCTCGCGCGCCGCTTCGTTGCCTGTCCGGCCGGATACATCGAGCAGCAGATCGATCGCCGAAGGATGAGCAAACTTGGGCTGGGAGCCGAACCCGCCGTGATGGCGATCGAACTTTTCGAGCGCTGACGCGACCATCTTCTCCACCAGGTTTACGTTCAGTGTGCCCGCCTGCCCGGCAAAATTCTCGTTGTACTCGATCGCTTCGACCACGCTGCCGGCGGACTCCAATACCTCGTCGCGGCGCGTCCGCCAGGCGTCCGCCATGGTGAGCAGCACGCGGGCAAAGCCCGGCCTTCCATAGCGATCCTCGCGGGGAAAATAGGTTCCCCCAAAGAAAGGCTTGCCGTCGGGAGTGAGCACGGCCGTCAACGGCCATCCATTCTGTCCGCTGATAGCCGCCACCGCGGCCTGGTAGCGTGTATCCACGTCGGGGCGCTCGTCGCGGTCGACCTTCACCGCGATGAAGTGGAGGTTGATCACCTCGGCCAGTTCGGGATCCTCATAACTTTCCCGGTCCATCACGTGGCACCAGTGGCACCACACCGCGCCGATGTCCAGCAGGATCGGCTTATCTTCCCCAGCGGCCCGGGCAAACGCATCCGCGCCCCATTCATGCCAGGCCACGGGCTGGTGCATAGCCGACCGCAAATAAGAGGACGAGGCGGCGGCAAGCGAGTTGGCAGGCTGGGTTATTTCGGGGTGGGTCATCTCATTCAGTTTACCCATTTGTGGCTGCGGTAAGCCGTCGCTTGGCCAGCGCGGAGTAGAGCCAAACCGCCACCAGGGCGAAGCTGATCACGAAAAAATTAGGTGCGGTGAAGAAGAAGGCGCGAGCGGCCTCGGGGTGACGCAAACGGTAGATGTGCAACAACCCCATGCGCTCGTAGATGGCCAGCAAGGCAGCCAGCGCTGCTCCCGGAATCAGCAGGCCGCGCCAGCGCACGATCCAGCGCGGCGGGATCAACAAGAAGCAGGGCAGCATCAGGGGCAGGAATCCTGCCATGCCCATGAACAGGCTGAAGCCGCCCCAAACCAGCAGTCCCTCCGCCATCGCATGCGGCAGCCGCCGGGCATCGCCATCCACATAGCGCCAGGCAAGCGAAAGCTCAAAGGGGAAGCTGACCAGCCAGCCCACCAGCCAGCCCAGCAATCCCGCCATGATCGCGTATTTGAGCCGCGTTCGCCAGCCAAAGGTCATCTATCGAACAAGCCGCTGGGCCAGATCGAAATACAAATCCACCGCCTCGAGCAGTTCTTTCTTGGCGATCTTCTCAAACGGAGTATGCGCCACATGGATCGAACCCGGTCCCAGCAACAGCGGCTCCCCCCAGTTGGTCAGCGCAGGAATGTCGGTGGTGAAGGCCGCCACCATGGTTTCGATTCCCTCCACCTGATGCATGCGGATAAACGGAATCTCGAGCGTGAACTCCACCTCGGCCAGGCCGGCGACTGCCTGCTCGATGGCCTGGCGGGTTTGCTCCGACGGGCCCACCAGCCGCACCAGCACCTGGGCCACAGCGGAGTCCGCGATCACATTGGGCGCGTGTCCGCCGGTGATGAGCCCGATGTTCAACGTGCTCGGGCCAATGCCTTCGACCACGGGCAACTCGACCGCCAGCAGCCGTTCCAGGGCGTGCACCAGCTTGTGCACAGCGCTGTCACCCAATTCCGGATAGGCAGAATGAGCCATCTTCCCGTGAGCGCGGATCTCGGCGCGCAGTGTACCTTTCGAAGCCAGGGCCAGCCGGTTCTCGGTGGGCTCGCCGTTGATCAGGAAACGGCTCCCCTTGGGCGACAGATTGGCCGTCTTCGCCCCGGCGGAATCGCGTTCCTCCCCCACGACGAAGAGCAGCGCAACCGCCACCCCTGCCTCGCGCAGCCGCTCAGCGGCGGCCACCTGCGCGGCGATAATTCCTTTTGCATCGCAGGTGCCCCGGCCGTAGAGGTAGAGGTCGTCCTCGCGGCTGGGAAGGAACGGCGGCACGGTATCCATGTGAGTGGAAAGCACCACGTCGGGACGTTTGCCGGTGCCGGCGTAAATGTTGAAGCGTGGACCGTTGTAGTGGGAACCAGTATGGGATGATTGCGGCGGCTGCGGAACGGCGGTCCGTTCCACTGTGAAACCCCGCTCCTGTAGAAAGCCGTCGAGATATTCCCCTACCGCGCCCTCGTTGTAGGTGAGCGATTCAATGTCTACCAGGCGGCGCGTCAGGTCCAGCGGATCGAGGGGCTTCATCGTTGTTCAGGATAACTGAGCCGGCATAAATCCATTACGATTGGACCATGAACACTTCCCTTCTGCGCAGCGTGGACAACCTGCGCGGACCGGCGGGCAGGATCGAAGCGCTGCTCAATCTTGGCCGGCAGGATGCGTCCTACGCTGCCGTGGTATGCCATCCGCACCCGCTCTTCGGCGGAACCATGCACAACAAAGTGGTCTATCACGCCATGAAAACCTTCCAGGGCTACGGGCTGCCAGTGCTGCGTTTTAATTTCCGCGGCGCCGGCCTGAGCGAGGGAACGCACGACAACGGGCACGGCGAGCGGGATGACCTGCAGGCTGCGCTTGACTGGATGCAACAGGAGTACAAGCGCCCCATTCTCTTCGCCGGATTTTCCTTCGGCTCGAGCGTTGGCTTGCGGGTTTGCTGTGGGGATCTCCGGGTCAGCGGGATGGCAGCGCTGGGGCTGCCGGTGAGTGCCGGTGGGCGGGAGTACCGCTACTCCTTCCTCGCCGGCTGCAGCCAGCCCAAGCTGTTTATCAGCGGAACCGAGGATCAGTATGGTCCCAGGGCTGCGATCGAAGGTGTGGTTGCCGGCGCAGCTGCGCCCGCGAAGCTGATATTGATTGAGGGCGCGGACCATTTCTTCGCCGGCAAGCTGGAACAGATGCAGCTGGCCTTGCGGGACTGGATCGAAGAGCATTTTCTCCATGACTCCCCATGAGGCGGCGCGCCGCATCTTTCACGGGGCGCTGACTGCGTCGAGCATTCCTGCTGCCTTCGACAGCAAGATTCACTGGGGCGGTCTGCAGTTAGACCAATATGAAAGGATCTATGCCATCGCTGTGGGCAAAGCAGCTCTGCCCATGCTGGAGACGCTCGCGTCGCGTTTGCCTTACCCCTTAGCCGGTGGAGTGTGCTGCGCGCCTGTGCTTCCGTCGGGTCGGCTGCGTGGCGTCGACTACTACTGTGGCGGCCATCCCGTGCCGAACAAGGATTCGTTTCGTTCCGCGCAGGCGGCGCTGCAGTTGTTGCAGGGCGCGGGCCCGCGAGATTTTATTTTCTTTGTCATCAGTGGCGGTGGTTCCGCTATGTTCGAGTTCCCGCTGGACGCCCAGATCACGCTCGAAGAAACCCAGGTGCTTTACCAGGCGCTGGTTGGTTCGGGGGCCACGATCGCGGAGATCAACACGGTGCGTAAGCA
This sequence comes from uncultured Acidobacteriaceae bacterium, assembly GCA_963826875.1. GTDB lineage: Bacteria > Acidobacteriota > Terriglobia > Terriglobales > Acidobacteriaceae > PALSA-350. The sequence goes on from CAWGYP010000023.1 coordinate 381,188, forward strand.
CTTCTCCGCGGTCAAGGGCGGCCGTTTGGCCGCGGCGGCTGCGGGCTCCGGTCGATGTTCCTTGTTGTTGTCGGATGTAGCGCCTCGTTATCTCGATGCGTTAGCCTCCGGCCCCACGCTGCCTGACACGTCCACGGTTGCGGAATGCCGGGAAATCGTCGATCGTTATGGACTTCGGGAGCGCTTTCCGGCGAGGGTACGCGCCTGGTTCGATGATCCGGCTTTACCGGAGACGCCATTGCTGGCGGATGGTCGGGTGGAGGTCCTGCTTTCCAGTGACGATCTGCTTGACGCGGCGCGGGCAGTGGCAGGATCGTTGGATTACGAAGTAGTGATGGATAACACCTGCGACGATTGGGATTACGCCGATGCGGCGCGTTATCTGCTGAACCGCTTCGAGGAACTAAGGAGCGGGCATACGAAACTATGCCTGTTATCGGGCGGCGAAGTGACGGTGCGTTTGAACCGCGATCACGGCGCCGGTGGCCGCAACCAGCAATTTGCTTTGGCCTGCGCGCTTTCGGGACGGGATGTGGTTGTGCTCAGTGCCGGCAGTGACGGCATTGACGGCAACAGTCCCGCGGCGGGCGCTATCGCCGACGCAACCACCGTCTCCCGCGCGCAAGCTCTGGGAATCGACGCGGAGTCAGCGCTGGCCCGCTTTGACGCCTACCCACTCTTCACCGCGCTGGGCGACACGCTGATCACCGGTCCCACGCACAACAACCTGCGCGATCTGAGAATCCTGCTGAGTCCGTGAACGACTGCAGATCCCTCCCGCTGGTCGGGATGACAAGGGGAGAGCGGTCACTCACCTGACTGCTTGCTATTGGGATGGAACGAATGGCGGGTGGCACCGGCGAATCCATCAGTCCGCATAGCAGATCTTTTGGGAAGCCACCACTCTCCCCTTGTCATCCCGACCAACGAGAGGGATCCGCAGTCGTTGCGGGCGAATCCATCCGTCCGCATAGAAGATCTTTTGGGAAGCCACCACTCTTCCCTTGTCATCCCGACCAGCGGGAGGGATCCGCAGTCGTAGCGGGCGAATCTATCCGTCCGCATAGAAGATCTTTTGGGAAGCCACCACTCTTCCCTTGTCATCCCGACCAACGGGAGGGATCTGCAGTCGTTGCGGGCGAATCTATCCGTCCGCATAGAAGATCTTTTGGGAAGCCACCACTCTTCCCTTGTCATCCCGACCAACGAGAGGGATCTGCAGTCGTTGCGGGCGAATCTATCCGTCCGCATAGAAGATCTTTTGGGAAGCCACCACCTTCCCTTGTCATCCCGACCAACGGGAGGGATCTGCAGTCGTTGCGGGCGAATCTATCCGTCCGCATAGCAGATCTCTTGGGAAGCCACCACTCTTCCCTTGTCATCCCGACCAACGGGAGGGATCTGCAGTCGTTACGGAAGCTCCAAAAGAAAAAGGGCGCCCGAATCATGACACAAACAACGTGTCAGATCAGGGCGCCGGGGAGACTGTTAGTAGGTTAAAACCCAGCCATCGTGGGTCAGCAGAAGGGTGGCCTCATCGACCGGCTGTTCCGAGGTGGCCTTGGCGACCGACGGAAAAGCACTGCGCACCTCATCCTGCTTGGCCCAACTGGGGGCGTTCTTGAGCTTAAAGTGGTATTCCACTTTGGTCAGCGGCATACCTTGATAGTCGACCGGCTGAGTGAAATTCTCCACGCTGGTTACCTCGCGGCGTCCATAGCAGAACCGGCCCTTACCCGCGGTCTGGCTACCGGCTGCGGTCAGGACATAGCGATTCACCGTGTTGCCGGCTACCTCGCTCTGTTCCCGCTCCAGCAATCCGGCCTCGGACAGAGCGTCCAGCCGCTTCCGCGTCTCGCCCAGCAGCTTGTCATTGACCGCTACTTCATAAGGAAAAGGCATAGGCTTGGCGAACAGGCAATCCTCGTTCGCCTGGTAATCGTGGTTGAGCGCATAGGCCAGGTTCTCCTTGCTCGCCACTCTTGTGTCTCCGCAACCGGCCGCCAGCACAGCCCCCGCCGCTGCCAGCATTGCCACCTGAATTGACTTGCTAAACCGATTCATCGTTTCCCCCGTGTCAGTGCGACTTCCTGCAAGACTGAGATTAACGGAGTTCCGCAAAAACGCTATCTTACGAAACGGGTAGCGGGGCGAACGAGTGGTGTCACGTTAGCGTCATTACCGCAACGCCCCAAGGGTAACCAGTGTGAAGTGACCCCCATTCGTAATTTTCATTGTTACCAATACGGGCCGGTCTTCCCGGAAAGCTGAAGCTGCTATCCTCTCTCCAGGGAGCGTCATCGTTTTTGTGCCCCCCTCCAGCACGAAAGGACCATCCTTGAAGGATCAAATCGTGAACGCCCTTGATGAAGAAATCGAGAGACTGAGACAGGCGCGTGCGCTCCTCACCGAGGGGAGCCAGGCGAGGCCGGCCAGGAAGTCAGCCATTACCCCAACCACCGCCAACAAGAAGCCGCGCCGCAAGTTCAGCGCGAAGGCACGCCGTGCGATCGCGGACGCGCAACGGAAACGATGGGCAAAAGTGAAAAGCCAGAAGAGGCCTGCCAGCCCAGCCGTGGAAGCGACAACAGAACCCGTCGCCAGCTGAACGAACCTTGGAACGAACCTCGATTAGATGCAAATTTTCGAGGGCGGAGATGCATCCGCCGGCTCGGCCTTTTCGCAAATCCGGCCCTGCGTTATCCTCCTCGAAGAGAGCAAAATAAGAAAGACGCGCGGCGCGAAACCGACCGTGCGTCTCATGACGCTTGGCCATCGTCTATTCTTTGGATTGTGACAAACCAGTTTTTATGAATTCCCGCCCGTACTCGAGGCGGCTTGAATTTCCTTGGGTGATATGCGAAATCTTCTGCCAACATCAGCTCCATGCGCGCCATCCCCGCGGATTTCCTGTGAGCGTCGTTGGCTTCGCGGATCTTCATGCGGCTTTCCTTAATGAAAGCCGCACTCGTGGCTCCTGCTTGTGCGTCTGGCAGGATATCCGGGTCGCTGTGCCTATGAAAACTCCCTCCCGCCGAAGCAGTACGGCCGCAGACGAAGGAAAGAGGACACCAGGTTAATTGATGCAAGACATTCGCGACACCCGAGACAGGCCCGACCCAGTAGAGCCACGCGCTAGCGAAAAACATATCGGACCTGACCATCAATTGCCTCCCCCGAAGCGCTCCGGGGGCGTGCGCATCCTCGTGTGGGTGGTCGTCCTGCTCCTCTTTGCCCTGCTCTTCTGGTGGGTCATGCACCACCGCCAGGCCCCGGCAGCAACCGGCGGCGGCAGACGCGGGGCCGCCGGGGGCACCGTCACCCTGACCACCTCGACCGCAAAACAAGGCAACATCGGCGTCTACCTGGATGCCATCGGCACCGTAACCCCTGTATATACAACAACAATCATCTCCCAGGTCACCGGGGTGATCAGCCAGGTCCGCTACAAAGAAGGGCAGTTGGTCCATAAAGGCCAGCCCCTGATCCAAATCGATCCTCGCCCCTTCCAGGCCAACGTGCTCACCGCCCAGGGGACCCTCGAGAAGGACACCAACCTGCTGGCCCAGGCGCAAATGGATTTGAAACGCTACCAGGACGCCTGGGCGCGGAATGCCATCCCCAAACAGACCCTGGACGACCAGGAAAAGATCGTCCTGCAGGACCAGGGAACCGTCAAAGCCGACCAGGGAACCCTCCAATTTGACCAGGTGCAGCTCGGCTTTACCAACATCACTTCTTCCATCACCGGCCGCGTGGGTCTCCGCCTGGTCGACCCGGGGAACCTGGCCACAGCGTCCAGTTCCACTCCGCTGGCGGTCGTGACCCAGATCCAACCCATTACCGTGGTGTTCACCATTCCCGAAGACAACGTGAGCCAATTGCAACAGCAGATGCTGCATGGCAAGGCGCTGGCTGTGGAAGCACTGGATCGCTCCAATGAGGCCAAGCTGGATTCAGGAACGCTCGAGGCCACCGATAATCAAATCGACACCACGACCGGAACCCTCAAACTGCGCGCGCTGTTCCCAAACAAAACCAACGCGCTTTTTCCCAACCAGTTTGTCAATGCCCGGTTGCTCTTGAACACGCTCCAAAACGTCGTCCTCATTCCTTCCTCGGCCATCCAGCACAATGGGGATCAGTCCTACGTTTTCCTGATTCAAAACAACGTCGCCCATATTCATAACGTCAAGCCGGGGGTCACCGAGGCGGGGAAGACCCAGGTGCAGGGACTCAACCCCGGAGATGTCATCGCTGACAGCAGTTTCGAGAAGCTGCAGGACAACTCCAAAATCGTCGTCTCGAAAACCAGGATTCTTCCCTCGAACAATGAGAGCAATGCACCGTGAGCCCGTCTCGCCCATTTATTCTGCGGCCGGTCGCGACTTCGTTGCTGATGGCCGCCATCATGCTTGTCGGCATCGTGGCTTACACGCAGTTGCCGGTCTCCGCGCTGCCTGAGGTCGACTACCCGACCATCCAGGTGCTTACGTTTTATCCCGGGGCCAGCCCCGACGTAGTGGCCACCACCGTGACCGCTCCGCTCGAGCGGCAATTTGGCGAAATGCAGGGCCTGAGCCAGATGACCTCCACCAGCTCCGGCGCGACCTCGGTGGTGGTGCTGCAATTCAACCTCTCGCTCAACATCGATATCGCGGAAGAAGAAGTGCAGTCGGCCATCAACGCGTCCCAAAGCTTCCTGCCCGCGAACCTGCCCGCACCCCCGATCTACAGCAAGACCAACCCGGCTGACGCACCCGTGCTCACTTTGGGAATTACCTCCAAAGACCTGCCCCTCTCGCAGGTCGAAGATTTGGTCGACACGCGCCTGGCGCCCAAGATCTCGCAGCTCAGCGGAGTCGGCCTGGTCAGCATCAGCGGCGGCCAGAAGCCGGCCGTGCGCATCCAGGTGAACCCGGCACAGTTGCAGTCTTACGGCATTGACCTTGAATCGGTACGGACTGCGCTGGTTTCCGCCAGCGTGAACCAGGCCAAAGGCAACTTCGACGGACCGCGGCAGAACTATCAGATCGACGCCAACGATCAGCTCATCACCAGCAGCGATTACAAAAACGTTGTCGTCGCCTATCGCAACAATGCCCCCGTCTTTCTGCACGACGTGGCCAAGATCGTCGATGGGGTAGAGAACACCAAGCAAGCTGCCTGGATGAACCTCACCCCGGCAGTGATTCTCAACGTGCAGCGCCAGCCAGGCGCCAACACCATCAGCGTGGTGAAAAGCATCCAGCTGCTGATGCCGCAGTTGCAGGCCAACCTGCCCTCGGGCATCGAGATCACCACCCTCACCGACCTCACGACGGACATTAAGGCGTCGGTGGCCGACGTGGAATTTGAGTTGATGTTGACCATCGCCCTGGTGGTGATGGTGATCTTCCTCTTTCTGCGCAACCTGTACGCCACCATTATTCCCAGCGTGGCCGTGCCGCTGTCGATCGTCGGCACTTTCGCCGTAATGTATTCCCTGGGCTATTCGCTCGATAACCTTTCGCTGATGGCCTTGACCATCTCCACCGGCTTCGTGGTGGACGATGCCATCGTCATGATCGAAAACATTTCCCGGTATCTCGAGGAAGGCTACACGCCCATGCAGGCGGCGTTGGTCGGCGCGGAGCAGATCGGCTTCACCATCGTCTCCCTCACCGTCTCGCTGATCGCCGTGCTCATCCCCTTGCTCTTCATGGGGGATGTCGTTGGCCGCCTGTTCCGCGAGTTCGCCGTGACCCTGGCCGTCACCATCATCATCTCCGCCGTGGTCTCGCTGACCCTGACCCCGATGATGTGCTCCCGCATCCTGCGGCACAATCCGGAAGAGAAACAGGGCAAGTTCTACCAGGCGTCGGAACGCGTCTTTGAGCGCATGATCGACTTCTACGGACGCACGCTCAAAGTGGTCTTACGCTACCAGACACTTACCCTGCTGGTGGCGTTGGGCACGCTGGTTCTGACCATCGTGCTCTACATCATTATTCCTAAGGGCTTTTTCCCGGTCCAGGATACGGGCGTGATCCAGGGAATCTCGCAGGCGCCTGCGTCCATCTCCTTCGCTGCGATGACCAAAGCGCAGCAGGAACTGACGAAGATCATTCTTCAGGACCCGGCGGTTGAAAGTCTCTCCTCCTTCATCGGCGCGGACGGCACCAATACGACGCTGAACAGCGGCCGTATCTCGATCAATTTGAAGCCCCTCAACCAGCGCGATCTCAACGCTTCCGATGTCGTGCGCCGTCTGAACAACTCGCTCGCCCAGGTCAACGGCATCAAGCTCTACATGCAGCCAGTCCAGAACATCACCGTGGATGACCGCGTGAGCCGAACCCAGTATCAGTACACGCTCGAAGATCCCGACGTGAATGAACTAGACCAGTGGACCAACAAGTTCGTGGACAAGCTGAAGCAGTTGCCCTCGCTCGAAGATGTAGCGACCGATCAGCAGACCGGCGGGTTGACGGTATCGTTGGCCATCGACCGGGTCTCGGCTTCACGGCTGGGCATCACACCCTCCACCGTGGATCAAACCCTTTACGACGCCTACGGCCAGCGCCAGATCAACACCATGTACACCCAGCTCAACCAGTACCACGTGATTCTGGAGGCGCAGCCGAACTTTGCCAACGATGCCACTAAGCTGAATAAGATCTACATCCAGTCCAATGCTTCTTCGGGGGCCACGGGAGCCGCGGCCAGCACCTCCTTCTCCGCCTCCGCTTCGGCCACGGCCGGAACCAATGCCAGCACCGAAGGCGCCGTCTATACTCCATCCTCCGGAGTGCTGACACCGCCCGCCAACGCCTTCGCGGCCAGCGCAAACGCAACCACCGCCGCCAACACCACGACCAGTTCTACCTTCTCGAGCGCGGTTCCCCTGGGTGCGTTCGCCCATATGCAACCCGGAACCGAATCGTTATCTATCAATCATCAGGGTCAGTTCCCGTCCGTCACCGTCTCCTTTAACCTGGCGCCCAACGCCGCCCTGGGTGAGGCCATCACGGATATCAATAAAGTGGCCAAGGACCTGAATTTTCCCCCCAGCGTGCAGACCGGCTTCCAGGGCACCGCGGCTTCGTTTGAAAATTCCCTGTCCAATGAGGCGCTGCTGATCCTCGCCGCCCTGGTCACGGTGTATATCGTTCTCGGCGTGCTGTATGAAAGCTTCGTGCACCCCATCACCATTCTTTCCACCCTGCCGTCGGCCGGTGTAGGCGCGCTGCTGTCGCTGATCCTTTTCCACCAGAGTCTGAGCGTGGTGGCGATCATCGGCATCATCCTGCTGATCGGCATCGTGAAGAAGAACGGCATCATGATGGTCGACTTCGCCCTGGAGGGAGAACGGCAGCGCGGCCTTGACTCGACCCAGGCCATCTACGAAGCCAGCCTGCTGCGCTTTCGCCCCATCATGATGACCACCATGGCCGCCTTGCTGGGCGGCATCCCGCTGGCCGTGGGAACGGGCATCGGCTCCGAGCTTCGCCGTCCCCTGGGCATCGCCATGGTGGGCGGCTTGTTACTGAGCCAGGTGCTCACCCTTTACACCACGCCGGTTATCTACATCTTCTTTGACAACCTGTCGCAGAAATTCTCCGGATCGCGCCGCTCCGCTGGTGGCCCCGAGCCGCAGCCCGCAGGTGAAGCGTGAACATCTCCGCTCCCTTCATTCGCCGGCCGGTGGCTACAACCCTGCTGACGGTGGCCATTGCTATCGCCGGGGGCATCGCCTTCAACGTGCTGCCGGTCTCCCCGCTGCCGCAGGTGGACTTCCCTACTATTTCGGTTTCTGCCGGCCTGCCTGGGGCCAGCGCGCAAATCATGGCGTCTTCGGTGGCGACCCCGCTCGAGCGCCAGTTCGGACATATTGCCGGCGTCACCGAGATGACCTCGTCGAGCTCGCTGGGAAACACCAACGTCACCCTGCAATTTGATTTAAGCCGCAACATCGATGCCGCCGCGCGGGACGTGGAAGCGGGCATCAACGCAGCCAGGACCTACCTGCCCGCCAATCTGCCATCGAATCCCAGCTACCGCAAAGTTAATCCGGCGGACTCGCCCATCATGATCCTGGGACTGACCTCGGACAAGTACGACAAAGAGGCCATGTATGACTCCGCGTCGACCATCATGGAGCAGAAGCTGTCACAGATCCAGGGCGTGGGACAGGTGGTGGTCGGGGGCGCGTCCTACCCGGCGGTTCGAGTGGATGTCAACCCTCCGCAGCTGAATCACTATGGAATCACCCTGGGGACGATTCAGCGATTGCTGAGTCTGCAGAATTCCGACATCGCCCGTGGGCAAATCAGCAACGGCGCCGTGACTGCCGACATTATCACCAACGACCAGATTTCCAAGGCCGCGCAATACAGGCCATTAGTTGTCGGCTATCACAACGGCCTCGCCGTCCACCTTTCCGACGTAGCCAACGTGCAGGATTCGGCGCAGAGCATCCGCACCGCAGGTTACCTGGATGGAATTCCCTCGGTGACGGTGATCATCTTCCGCCAGCCGGGCGCCAACATCATCCAGACCAACAACCGCATTGCCGCCCAGCTCCCGTTTCTCGCCGCGGTGATGCCCCAGGGAATTAAAACCACCATTGTTCTGGACCGCACCACCACCATCAAAGCATCCCTGCATGACGTTGAGTCGTCGCTGATCACCTCCGTCGTGCTGGTCATCCTGGTGGTCTTCCTTTTTCTGCGCAATGGTCGCGCCACCCTTATCCCCAGCGTCGCCGTCCCGGTCTCACTCATCGGCACCTTCGCCGTGATGTACCTGCTGAATTACAGTCTGGACAATCTTTCCCTCATGGCGTTGACCATCTCCACCGGCTTCGTGGTGGATGACGCCATTGTGGTCATGGAAAATATTTCCCGTTACCTGGAAATGGGGATGCGTCCGGAAGAGGCGGCGCTCAAGGGCGCCAAAGAAATCGGCTTCACCGTGCTCACCATGAGCACATCGCTGATTGCCGTATTTATTCCGCTGCTGATGATGGGCGGCATCGTAGGCCGGCTCTTCCGCGAGTTTGCCGTGACTTTGTCCACGGCCATCATTGTCTCCATGGTGATTTCCTTAACCACCACCCCGATGATGTGCGCCCACTTGTTGAAAGCGCACAACGGTGAAAAGCACGGGGCCATTTACCGTGCCAGCGAGCGGTTCTTCGATGGGATGTTGAACATCTACCGCCACTCGTTATCGTGGGTGATCGACAATTCAGGATTGATGCTGGTGGTACTGCTGCTGACCATCGCCCTCAATGTGGTGCTGATCGTCAAGATCCCCAAGGGTTTCTTTCCCCAGCAGGACACGGGGGCCATGGTGGGCGGGGTGCAAGGCCCGCAAGACGCCTCCTTCAGCGTGATGAACGCTTCCATCAAGGCCCTGGTCAATGTTATTAAATCGGACCCGGCTGTAGCCCACGTAAATGCCTACAGCGGCGGTGGCGGCGGCGGCAGCAATGGCGGGTTTATCTACGCCGCGCTCAAACCCCTCAATGTGCGCAAAGTCAGCGTGATGGAAGTGATCAACCGCCTGCGCCCCAAGATGAACCGTCTTCCTGTGGCCTCCGCCTTCATGCAGGCGGCCCAGGATCTGCGCATCGGCGGTCGCGGCAGCAACGCGCTCTACCAGTACACCCTGCAAGCAGACAACGTGCAGGACCTGGCTCATTGGGGACCCATCCTGCTGGCGCAGATGAAAAGGCTCCCAGGTTTCCAGGACGTGAATAGCGATCAGCAGAACGGCGGTCTGGAAGAATATGTGACCTACGACCGGGTCACTGCGGCCCGCCTCGGACTGACTCCCAGTTCGTTAGACACTGCTCTCTATGACGCATTCGGCCAGGCGGAAACCTCGGTCATCTACACCCAGTTGAACCAGTACTATGTGGTGCTCGAGGTGGCGCCTCAATACTGGCAATCGCCGGCCGGGCTCAACTACATCTATCCCGCCGCTTCTGCCAACGGCTTCACTCCCATCCGGGCAGTCTCGACCGCCCAAGCGAGCACCACCCCGTTACAGGTGAACCATACCGGCGTGTTTCCTTCGGTAACGGTTTCGTTCAATCTGGCTCCTGGTCTTTCGCTCAGCGATGCCACACTCGCGGTCAACCAGATGCAGACCAGGCTGGGTCTGCCCTCCACCATCCGTGGCTTCTTTTCCGGAACCCTGCAGGCCTACCAGCAATCGCTGGCCACTGAGCCGATCCTGGTCACCACCGCCCTGCTGGCGGTGTACATCGTTCTCGGCATCCTCTACGAGAGCCTGGTCCATCCGCTGACCATCATCTCTACCTTGCCTCCCGCCAGCGTCGGGGCTATGTTGGCCCTGCTGGTCTTCAAGAATGACCTCAACGTCATCTCCATCATTGGCATTGTGCTCCTGATCGGGCTGGTGAAAAAGAACGCCATCATGATGATCGACTTTGCCCTGGTGGCAGAGCGGGAGCACGGCAAGAGCACGAATGACGCTATCTTCGAGGCCTGCATGCTGCGCTTCCGGCCCATTATGATGACCACCATGGCTGCACTCTTTGGCGCCCTCCCGCTGGCCTTCGGAACCGGCACCGGCTCGGAGCTGCGGCGGCCTTTGGGCATCACCATTGTGGGTGGCCTGATCGTCAGCCAGATGCTCACCCTCTACACCACGCCGGTCATCTACCTTTACATGGACCGCCTGCGGCTGCGGGCTCTGGGCAAACATCACGACACTTTCCAGGCCAACCCTGAAGGAGCGGTGTAATGAAGAAGACAACAGCCTTCCTTCTGTGCGCAGTTCTGACCGGCTGCACCGTCGGCCCTAAATATCATCCGCCCGCGGTTCAGCCTCCCCCGGCCTTCAAGGAAGCGCCGCCCGCCGCCCCGGCAACCACGCCAGCCCCGGCTGCTCAGGACACTGGCACCTGGACCGTCGCTCAACCCTCCGATGCCAAGATTCGTGGGGACTGGTGGGCAGTCTTCAACGAGCCGGAGTTGAATGACCTCGAAGCGCAACTGAACATCGATAACCAAAACATAAAGTTGTACTTTGAAAATTACATGGAAGCGCGTGCCTTGGTTGGAGAAGCGCGCGCGCTGTATTTTCCTACGGTGAACTTTGGCCCGTCCTACAACCGGCAGCGTTCCTCGGCCAATCTGGGACCGACCAGCACCACGGCCAACCCAGGAAAAACCTCCCAGATTTACTCGTTGCCGCTGGAAGTTTCCTGGACGCCGGATTTGTTCGGCAGAATCCGCAACCAGGTGCACGCCGCGCAATACTCTGCCCAAGTCAGCGCGGCGGATCTGGAGAACGAGAAGTTGGCCGAACAGGCAGACCTGGCCGAGTTCTACTTTGAGATTCGCGGGCAAGACGCGCTGATCGACCTCCTTACCCAGACCGTCGCTACCTATCAGAAGTCTCTGGATTTGACCCAGGCGCAGTACGACACCGGCGTGGGCGATCAGCTCTCCGTTGTGGAGGCGCGAACGACGCTGCAATCCACCCAGGCTTCTCTCACCAACCTGGGAATTTTACGGGCGCAATACGAGCACGCGATGGCTGTCCTGCTGGGCAAGCCGGCTTCCGGGTTCTCCTTACCTAAGCGGGCCCTCACCACTGCGCCGCCGCCGATTCCCATCGGCGTGCCTTCTCTTCTGTTACAGCGCCGGCCCGACGTGGCGGCCGCGGAGCGGACTATGGCCTCGGCGAACGCAACCCTGGGCGTCGCCTACTCGGCGTTCTTCCCCTCCCTGACGATTTCCGCATCGGGCGGCTTTGATAGCTATTTATTCAAGCATCTGGTCGACTGGCCCAGCCGCTTCTGGTCGGTCGGTCCCAGCTTCTCCGCGCCCATTTTCAACGCCGCCCTGAAATCAGAGCTCCACCAGTACGTAGCGATTTATAACGCGGATGTCGCAACCTATCGGCAAACTGTTCTGACCGCCTTCCAGCAGGTGGAAGACTATCTGGCACAGACGCGGATACTGTCTCAACAGATCGAGCAACAGCGTGCGGCGCTCGGTTCGGCGCAGGAGTCTTTGAAGCTGGAGATGGGCCGGTACGAAACCGGCGTCGATCCCTACATTGACGTGGTGACGCTGCAGAACACGGTACTGAGCAATCAGCAGACTGTATACAGCCTGCAGATCGAGCAGATGACGGGCGCGGTGCAATTAGTCGAGGCCTTAGGCGGAGGTTGGGATACCTCGCAATTGCCCACCCCGAAGCAGGTCTCGCAGACCCCGCCCAAGGCGGACACGCAGATTCAGCGGTAGAGCGCCTGCAACGCTTCGACGTGCTCTGCGGGTGCTCGCAGCCGCAGGGTGACGCGATCATGCGGTGGCGAAGAACGAAGCTCGTAGGTGAAGGTCTGGCAGCAGGCTCGTTCGAAGAGGATAAAGTCGAGCAGGCAGCGTGCGGTCTCTTCTGAGAACAGCCACTCCAGTTCCAGCCCGTCGGGATGGTGTGTGAGCGTTGTCCGGGTTTGGAACAACGCGTGGATCTCGATTCTCCGTTGTGCCAGAGCCCCTTCCGGCAGCGTGCATACGATCGGCTTTTCCATGGCTAGAACCCAGGCCGGTTTTCCCGGATGCGTTGGGAGAAATTCAGGTCGTTATTGGCTGCGCAGGCGGCTGGATTGATCCATCACAACCCACAAGGTGGTCAGCAGAATCCCGAGATAACTCGCCCAAACTGTTCCTTCCGGGGACTCATCAATTAAGCAAAACTCAGGGGTGAGAGCCGTGGTATCCCACATCTCGCAAAAAACGAGCGAGATGTGGGGCACCCGGGGTCTTTTTAGGGGCGAGGGCTTCAGAGGCGCCCTTGCTCCCACCTCGTCAAACTGTTTCTAGTGAAGACTCACCCTCAAGCATTGTCTCGTAGTAGTGAAACTTCTTCCTCTGGAGACCCATCCCCGAGCAGCTCCCGGGTGCCCCACATCTCGCTCGTTTTTTGCGAGATGTGGGATACCACGGCTCTTGCCCCTGACGTTTTACGGTGTGATCTTCACCCTCCCTTGCTCCCCCTTCTCGTAGTAGTGAACGCTCGACCAAAGCCAGTCTTCAGGTTTCTCCACCAGTCCGCGCTTCACCGGATTCCAATGCATGTAATTCAATTTCTCAAGACGTTTCTCTTGCGTGAACACGTTGAAGTCATAGTAGCGCGCCTGCCAGAATGGGCGTTCCTTAGCCTGCTTCGACACAGAAATCTTCAATGCCTTGATCCCTACCGAAAGCCAACCCTTGGCCGGTTCACTCAGCAGTAGGTGCACATGTTCGGGCATCACGACATAGCCTTTTACGTCGAACTTATAGCAGTAGCTCATCCTTGCCAACGCACCTTCAAACAAATCTCGATAAGCTGGACCCTTCAAATACCCCAACCGGTGATAGCAGCTGAACGTGACAAAGTGCAAATCCCCTTCAAGCTGATACCGCTCCAATCCCAATACCATGCCGGCATCTTACAATCGAGGATGATGGACACACCCATTTCCCTATCCTCGGTGCTCGAAACCACCACCCTCAAGCTGGACGAAGTAGCCACCCACGCTCCCGGCCCCAGCGGCTTTCTCCCCATCACACCGGAGATGCTGCTCAACGCCCCCTCAGGCAATCTCTTCGGCCTGAGTCAAAACGCAGGCATGGGCTGGGAACCGCAAAAGCTCCTCGGTTCGGAAGTCCTGATCCTGAGCACCCACGGAGGCCTGCGCGCTCCCGACGGAACGCCCATCGCCCTCGGCTTCCACACCGGCCACTGGGAACTCGGCGCGCTGGTAGCCGAAGCCGCCATCACTCTGAAATCCCTCAACGCCATCCCCTTTGCCGGCGCCTGCACCGACCCCTGTGACGGACGCACGCAAGGCACCACCGGCATGCTCGACTCCCTTCCCTATCGCAACGACGCCGCCATCGTGCTCCGCCGCCTGATGCGTTCTCTGCCCACCAGGATGGGTGTGATCGGCATCGCCACCTGCGACAAAGGACTCCCCGCCATGATGATGGCCCTGGCCTCAGCCGGCCCCCTCCCCACCATCCTCATCCCCGGCGGAGTCACTCTCTTACCCGAATCCGGCGAAGACGCGGGCAAAGTACAAACCATCGGCGCCCGCTACGCGCAAAACCAGATCACCTTGGAAGCAGCCGCAGAGATGGGCTGCCGCGCCTGCGCTACCCCGGGCGGCGGCTGCCAATTCCTGGGAACCGCCGCCACCGCACAAGTCATCGCCGAAGCCCTGGGACTCGCGCTGCCCCATACCGCGCTCTCTCCCTCAGGAGCCCCCATCTGGCTCGACGCCGCGCGCCGCTCCGCCACCGCCCTTTTACGTCTGCATCAGTTACAAATAGGAACCCGCGACATCCTCACCCAGGCCTCGCTCGAAAATGCCATGGTGGCCCACGCCGCTTTCGGAGGCTCGACCAACCTGCTACTGCATCTCCCTGCAATCGCCTACTCTGCCGGCCTTCAACGGCCCGTGGCAGAAGATTGGGCCAGAGTGAATCGCGAAATCCCCCGCCTGGTAGACGCCCTGCCCAACGGCCCCCGCAACTTCGCCACCGTGCAGGTTTTTCTCGCGGGAGGACTGCCGGAAGTGATGCTCCACCTCAGGCGCGCCGGGCCTCATCAACACCAAAGTAAAGACCGTCTCCGGAGAAACCCTCGACACCTGCCTTGACTGGTGGGAATCGAGCGCTCGCCGCCATGAGTTGCGCAAGAACCTGGTCACCCGCGACGGCATCGACCCCGACGACGTGATCATGGCTCCGGACCGCGCCCGCGCCAACGGCCTCACCCCTACCGTGTGTTTCCCGGTCGGCAACCTCGCCCCCGAAGGCTCGGTCATCAAGAGCACCGCCATCGATCCTACCCTGATCGATGCCAACGGCATCTTTCACCACCGCGGACCCGCTCGCGTGTTCATCTCCGAGGAAGCCGCCATTCACGCCATCAAGAACGGCGAGATCCGGGAAAACGATGTCATGGTGCTGGTATGCGGGGGCCCCGCAGGCGCCGGCATGGAGGAGATTTACCAGATCACTTCCGCCCTCAAGTGGCTCCCCTCGGGAAAGCATGTGGCCCTGCTCACCGACGCTCGCTTCAGCGGAGTCTCGACCGGCGCCTGCATCGGCCATATCTCCCCGGAAGCGCTCGCCGGCGGAGCCATCGGCAAAGTGCAGGACGGGGATCAAATAGAAATCATCATCGACCGCGAGAAGCTGACCGGGTCGGTCAACCTGGTGGGCGACGCGTCTGGACCATTGAGCCCGGAAGAAGGCACGCGCAAGCTGGCCGCCCGGCCCTCGCGCCCAGATCTCCGCCCGCATCCGGCGCTTCCCGCCGACACCCGCCTGTGGGCTGCACTGGTGCAAGCCAGCGGCGGTGTTTGGGGAGGATGTGTTTACGATGTGGACGCCATCGTATCCCGGCTGCAAAACAATGTGTGACTTCAGGACAATGAGAAAAGAGACACCCGGCAACTGCCGATACCGCTAGCGTGAGCAGGCCCATCAACCAAACCGCAACCAGAATCCCCGCCGCCGAATACACCGCCATCGTCAAACCAAAATCAGTGCGAGGCAGTTCACGATCTCTCCCCGGGGTCATCCTCGTTCTTCAACCCTCTCTGGTCGAAGAATCGGATCAGGTTTTTTCCTTTTCCTCCTGGAGGTTTCTGCGTGAGAGCATGCGCGTCTTCGGACTCGCCTCCGCCAAGGAGCTGGACAACGCGGATGTGCGCCTTTCTACCGGCAAGCAGCCGTACATGTTTTCCAAACGCCGCTGGGAAGCGCCTCTGATTGAGGCCCTCTACGGGAACTGCGATGAACTTTAATCCGCTGAGACTTTGATCAAGGTCTGCATGCTGTGTCGTTGTCCCGGCCCCAGATCGACCGCGAACGCGCGTATGTTACTGGCCTCCACGCAGGCCATCGTGTGCCATTCGTCTCCCAAATCCGCCATCGACTGCGCACCCGTACTCCATGGATTCCACACCACGGTAGTGCGGGACTCTTGTTTCTCCAGGCGAATGCGCCGCCGCAAAACGGGGTCAAGGATCTCGACCGGGTGCGTCGTATCCATATAGGCCCGATCGGTCTGGGCGGTGAACGCAATCTCGCCTTGCTGCCGTTTCTCCCGGTTGTCATCCATATTGTCGAGATACGTCACAGCATCGAGGCCGCTGATACGAACAGCGTCCGCCGAGCTCACCCGGTAGTACGTATGCAGCGCCTCTTCAAAGCGTAGAGCCCGGCTGCCGGTATTCTTCACCACCAATTCCTGCCTCAACTCGGCGCCGATCGTCAGATGGTGCATCAGCTGAAAATCGAATGGCCACCAGGCCCGGGTCCCCTCATCGCTGCTGGTCGAAAGGCTCACCCTTACGGCATCGCCAAGCCTTTCGACCAAGTCCAGTTGCCAGGCCTTGGTGCGCACGAACCCGTGCGCAGGTGCTTTAGGATTGTCCGCCTTGTTACGAAACCAGGGAAAGCACACAGGAATACCGCCGCGAATCGCCCGTCCCGGTGCAAATTGCGACTGCTTGCTTAAAAAGATCACTTCCTCCGCGCCCGCCGGACGCCACGAGGTAAGGTGCGCGCCATGCAGGTAGACTTCCGCCGTCGCCACAGGACCGCTGATCGTGACCCGCGGAAACCCACCATTCCCGGCAGTGATACCTGCCACCCCAGCGATAGCGAATCGATTATTCAGTTCATCGATACTCAACGTCCTACTACCTCCAACAACTCATTCACCGAACCCACGGGAACCCCACCTTGGGTGAGCTTACCCGCCGCATCATCCCAATGCAGCGTGGTGACACTACTGTTCCCTTTCTCGTAAGCGTAGGTCTTGCCATCGTCCTGGTACAGCGTGAAGTCGCTGTCAGCCCCGGGGTAAACGCGAATCTTAGCGATCTTTTGTGCCTGACCGGTATTCTCCACTGGCTCCCCAAACGGCAGAATCGATCCCGCGCGAACGAACAGCGGCAGCGTATCGATCGGCGCATCCACCTTAAGCGACTTGCCCCCGCTCACCCGCTCCCCGCTCCAGTAGTTATACCAATCCGCGCCTGCAGGAAGATAAACCATGCGGCTGGTCGCGCCCTGTTCTGTGACCGGGGCCACCAGGAACGCCGGCCCAAACATATATTCATCCCGGATGTCGGCCACCTTCTCATCCTGGGGAAAATCCATAAACAGCGCCCGCATATACGGAGCACCCGTCTGGTTCGTCTGATAGCCAAGCGAATAGATATAAGGCATCAGCTGATAACGCAGCCGAAGATACTTCTCCAGAATCGGCTCCGCCTGTTTCCCATAGGACCAGACCTCGTTATACCTGCGGCTGCCATGGGTTCGGAAATTCGGTTGAAACGCGCCATACTCGAACCACCGGGTATACAACTCCGGATAGTCATCGTATCCACCGACGTTCTCGCGCGCATCGGAAGGATCAATCAACGGCGGATGCGCCGGATGATGCTCCGCCGGCAAATACTGCCAGCCGCCAATATCGTTTCCCCAATAAGCAATCCCCGAAGCCGTCACATCGAGGCCAGTAGGAATCTGCCGCCGCAGCGTATCCCAGTCAGGGTAAATATCCGAAGACCAGAAGATCGTTCCATTGTGCTGCGCGCCGGGATAGGCATCCCGGGACAGGATCAGCGCACGATGATCCACATCGCGGCGAAAGCCGTCATAAATCGCCGCCGTATGAAACAGCGGGTACACGTCAAAGTATCGCGTGCCCGGTCCAATGGAAAAGTAACCACCATTGGGCGGCAAGTCTGGTTCCGTCTCATCCGCCCAGATGGAGTCGAAGCCCTTGCTGATGATATTGTCCCGAATCACATCCCAGAACCAGCGAGCCGCAGCCGGATTAGTGGTGTCGATATCGGAGCCGGCACGATCATAGGGCTGCCCATCCATCGGGGTTCCATCGGCGAGATGCTCGAACCAGCCCTTCTTCTGCACCATGTCGTAGTAGCGTGTGCCACGCTCGAAGCGCGGCCATACACTGATCATGGTCTCGAAGCCCATGGCATGCAGTTGCTTGTTCATGGCGGCCGGATCGGGCCAGTTCGCCGGCACGAAATCCATTTGTCCCATTTTGGAGTAGTAAAACCAATCCACCACGATCACGTCGATGGGAAGGTGCCGTTCGCGATAGCCCTTGGCCACGGCCATCACCTCGTCCTGGGTGCGGTATCTTTGTTTACATTGGATGAATCCATACGCTGCCTTAGGCAGCATCGGCGTGGACCCCGTAAGCAGCCGATATCCGGAGTAGATCTCGTCGGTCTTGCTGCCCGCGATCACGAAGAAAGAGACGCGGTCGCCCACCTGCGAAGTCCACTGCGTCCGTTCGTTGAAGCCCGGCTGGATGGTGGTTTGCGAAGGATTATCCCAAAGCACGCCATAGCCCTTGTTGGTAACCAACAGGGGCACGCAGAAGGTAGGTCCGCCGGTCGCGGTGTAATTGTTCCAGCACTCGACGGTATGGCCGCGATGGTCGAGGTAGCCCTCCTGGTTCTGTCCCAGACCGTAGTAGTGCTCGTCGTCCGGCGAAGCGAAGGTAGCCCCCACTTGATAGAAATCAGCATCGCCAGGCCGCTTATCGTTTAACACGCCGGCTGTCCCGTCCTTGTGATTAGGCACAGCCATTTCCCAGCCCTCTAATTCGAGCAGCCTGGTTCCCTCCGCGGTGCTGAAAAGGATGTGCGCGCCCGGTGTTGAGCCGTTGAAGTACCTTCCTATATCCAGTTCAGTCGCCAGGGGCTGGTGTGGCTTGTCGGCAACCATGGTCACGGTGAGGCGATTGGACCGGTAGGTATTTCCCTCGTGGGTCCAGCCCGTGGCGGAAGGTGTGGCCGTAAAACCGTATCCCGGAGGAGATAAGGCTGGCTGCTTTAGCAGGCTGAGTGTGACTCGAATGATGTTAGGCGCGTAGGGTTCGAGAACGATTGTGCTGCCGCCGCGATCGAGCACCACCCGCGTCTCTTGCGCCGGCGCGCAGGCAACTCCCACCATCATACCGAGGCAACAGACGATCCGCTGAAAACGCATAGCGACCATGCTGCACGATTATGCACCATGGGGCAAGCGCGGAGTGTCGAAGGGCATGCGGACCCATCTTGGAAGGTGAAAATGGCGCGGACGAATATCGAGTGGGTGGCCCAGTTCTCGATTCTGGAGGTCGGGGCGTTGCTGTCGACCGGAGTGGCAGCTCAACTCTGCCCCACAGGACCCGTCAAATCATAAACTGTACTTCCGGTATGCTCGTCTTCCGCCAGCACCAACCGGATCACCGCTAAAAGCTTATCGTTCGCCACCGGCTTCTGCAGAAAGGTCTTTGCCCCGGCCTTCAGCGCCCGATCCCAGTTCCCAACCCGGTCTCGTCCCGACAGCACAATGACCGGAATCGACGAAAGGCTCTCATTGACCTTCAATCGTTCCAGAACGCTGAATCCATCACCAGCCGGAAGGCCAAGGTCCAGGATCATCAAATCCGGCATGTGCTTCCTCGCCTCCGCGATACTGGCCACTCCATCCGCCGCGAAAATCACATCGTAATGGTTGGCCGTCAGCCGCAGTTGTAAACCCAAGCGCATATCGGGGTCGTCATCGACAACAAGAATCTTCTTTTGGCTCATGGCTAACCCTTTCCCCGTAGAACTACGTTCTGAATGTGAGCTTGTATTCCGGCCGCTACCTGCTCCACGAACGCGTCCATCGGTTCATTGGCAAACCTCACCATGGGAGGCAGGCAGCTGTGCGTAATGGCAAAGTTGAAGTCGTTTGTTCGCAGGTCCTCGTGGCGCTCGAGCTGACCGAGAATCCGCTTGCTGATAATCTCCGCACCGTGCGCCTGCGTAGATGCGATGGCAAAGAAGAGTCCGTGCTCGCCGCCTGGCCCTAAATCCGGCAAGAGCACATCTTTGTCGGGACGTAGACAGTCTTTGAGCACTTCGCGGACCGCAGCCAGGATTCTGCCGGGCAACTCGAGCGAGCCGTCCCGCGAAGTTACCCCCACCGTAATCACCGCGATGCATTCATCCGCGGTTCTCTCCTCCGTCAAAATAGGACGAATCAGATCCTGTAAAGAGAAAACGGGAATGGTGAAGAAAAAATGACTGCCCTGATGCGGCTCGCTGGTCACCCAGATCTCACCGCCCTGCCGTGTCACCAGTTCCTTGGCAATATGCAGCCCGAGGCCCAGGCCCCTGCGCCCCGCCCGGCCTGTCGAAATGGCTGGGTCACTCACCTGGTAGAGATGTTCAAAAACGCGTGCGAGCGCCTCTGGTTTGATACCGCATCCGGTGTCGGAAACTTCCACCTGCAGAAAACCTGGATCCTGCGCGCACAGTCTGGCTTGAACATTCACCAAACCGCCGTCAGGCGTATATTTGACCGCGTTATCCATCAGGATGGTGAGCACCTGCCGAACCCGCATCGCATCGGCATAAGCCAAAGGCAGATCCGCGGAGGACTGGTAGGAAAGGGCAATTTCCTTCTCCTTCGCTGAGCCCCCCAAGGTAGCAACGGCATACCCGATGGCATCGTCCAGGCTGAAAGGCTGCAAATCGACCTTGAGTTTACCCGCCTGTGCCTGGGTAACCTCCAGCAGGTCCTCGATCATGGATTGAAGCTGGCGCACATTCCGCAAAACGATCTGTAAGTACTCATTCTGTTGCGGGTTCGTCTCCCCCGCCAAACCATCCGAGATGATGGTGGTGAAAGAGTAGATCGATGCCAGCGGCGAGCGAAGCTCATGAGAGACGTGGGAGAGGAACTCGTCTTTCAACTGCAACTGGTGCTTGCGCATGGCATCTGTTTCCGCCTGCATGCGATGGCGCTCCATCGCGTGGCGAAGCGCGCGGGGAAGAGCGCGATTCTCAATCTGCCCTTTAATGAGATAGTCTTGCGCACCTTCCTTGATAGATTCGGCTGCCAGTGCCTCGTCCTCCAGACCGGTCAGCACGATCATCACCACATCCGAAGCCGCCGCGCGGGCCCGCCGCAAAGTCTCCATCCCGTGTCCATCGGGCAAGCCCATGTCCAACAAAACGATATCGACTCCGCCCTGCGCCAGCCGTTTCTCCGCCTCCGACATGCGTGTCAGGTGGGTTAAAGTAAAAGAGCCCGCCTCTTCTTTACTGAACATTTCCCGCAACAAACGGGCATCGCCGGCATTATCTTCCACCAGAAGAACCTGCAGAGCCTTCTTCTCGGCACCCGCTTCTTGCGCCGTGGCAGCTAACTCCCCGGGGGTGATCACAGGACGTTGAACCAGTTGATCGCCATGACCACAGGAACGGCTCTGGCGGGAATGCTGTTGTAATTGCCCGCAAAGGGCCCAATCGAAGTGGGCACCCGCGTATCGGTGAGACTGGTCGCCTGCGTCCACACCACTCCGTCCACGGAGTAATAGGCGGTATAGGCGCTTCCATTCCTGGCAATCCGCAGAAACATCGGATTGTGATAGTCGTTGAAGCTGGCCAGGTTGAATACTGTGGATGCAACCCCACCCGTGACTTTGTTCGCGGCCATCGAAATATTGGTTCCGTCCGTCCACAGCCCGAAGGTTATAAAATCTTTCTGATCGGCAATGACGATCAGCCCCCGGCTGGTGCCCGCGTCCGTCGCCGTGATGGGTGAATCGATTTTGATGGAGACGTCGAAGTTCTGGTTGCCGATAGGCTGCACCACGCACACCGCCTGATTCGAGGGATGCAACGTATCATGGTTGCTTCCACCGGGAACATTGATCGTCAGATGAGCATTCGCTACCGAGACGGTTCCACCTATAGGCGTCATTACTTCCCAAAGCGGGCCGGGAAAGCTGCTCGCCAGTGGCTGCCCTGGAGTTACAGACTGCGCGAGTGCGCCGGTCAACTGGGAAGCCAGCACGAGAAGCAGAGGCGAAACAATATACCTTAGGGATCGCGATCTATTCCTGGACATCTTCGTTACTCCCGCAGAGCACTTGAGTTTGTGCCGGCCCCGGACTTCAGTCCGGGGAGAAACGGCTTCGCCTTCTTTACCCACCATCCGCTACTGCGTATCCCGCAACAATTGCCATTGCTGTGCATTACCGAAGTAAAGCCATTCCCACGAAACCCCTTGCAGAAGCGCTTGCAACATGAGCGAGCGGCTTCTTTATTGCTGCACATCGAACCAGTTCACTGACATCACGACCGGAACAGCATTCGCTGGATTCTGGTTGTAGTTGCTGGCGTAAGGGCCGATCGCGGTCGCAGGAGTGAGGTAATTGAAAGTAGCCGCTTGTGTCCAGCTAACTCCGTCGACCGAGTACTGAGCGACATAGGCGCTGCCGGCCCTGCTTAGTTGTAAATACATCGGATTCTGATATTGGCTAAAGTCGGTATCTTCCAATATCGTGGACGCCACTCCGCGAATCACCGTATGCACACTCAACCCGACGTTGCTTCCGTCCGTCGTCAAGGCGAAGGTGATAAAGTCGTGGCTATCGGCCAGCACCATAAGACCCTGGCCGGTACTGGCATCTGTGGCGACGAGGGGAGAATCGATCTTGATCGACACAGCGAAATCCTGATTGCCGATCTCCTGCACCACGCGAACAGCCTGATTCGACGGCTGCAGCGGATCGTGGTTGGCTCCGGGCGGAACACCCAGAAACAGATGCGAATTGGAAATCGACGCAGACCCGCCGACCGGGGTCTGCAGCCTCCAGAACGGCCCGGCAAATCCGTCCGGCAGCGCCGGGCCCGGCGCCACGGGTATAGGGCCAGCAAGCCCAGGGCCGGTGGGCGCTGGAGTACCAGGCGCTGGAGTACCAGGCGATGGAGTAGCGGGTTCCGAGCTAGTAGGTTCCGGATTAGTGGGTTCCGGAAGACCGGGTTCCGGACTGGGGAGCGCAGGACTGGGTTCCGTGGGAGCCACCGCAGTTGGAGGAGCGGTGACTGCCGGCGGAGGAGGAGCACTCGTTGCAATATTGACAGGAGCCGCAGGCTTGCCGACCGTCACTGTCCAGAGCGACGAATTAAGATTGCCGATAACCGCTTGAACGTTCACCGTTCCGGCAGCCACCGCCGTGACATTCCCGGCGCTGCTCACCACGGCGAGCCCATGATTGCTGGTGTTCCAGGCAGTCACTGCGTTTCCCGCCCCGTCGGGCAGCAGACTCACCGAGCCATCCGAGTAGACGCCATACGCGGTGAACAGTAATGTGCCTCCCGCGACCATTGTGTTCCCGCTGGCGTGCAGATAGGCACTTACCAGGGTCCGTCCCTGAGCCGCAAGCACCATGGTGGTGACGCTGCTAGGCACGTAGCCGAAGGAAGGAAACACGATGCCCTGGTTGGCGCCCTGCCCCCAGGAGGCAATCGCCTTGACCGTCGTCCCTCCGGCGACCTTGAACGGGCCTGTATACACCTGTGAGGTCCCGGAAGCGCCGCCAGGGGGGAAGATCCCGGGCACGCTCCCATCCGTCGTGTAAAAGACAGAGAGTCTATGATTCGTATCGCTGTCACTCAACGTAATGGTCGCTCCCGTGGAGGAGGAAGCCGCAGAGATGGCAGGAGCGACCGTCGCTATCGTGGTGCTGGTCTGAACTACTTTATTAGGGCTTAGCACCAACCCGGGATTCGATGGCGAGCCATTATCTTCATAAGTAATCGCTTTACTAACATCGGTCGCTGACTGCCCCCAGACATCTGTACCCGAAAAGTAGTTATTGCTGATATTTGCGTTCGTGAACGCTTCGCCGACACTAATGTCCCATCCCGAACATCCCCAGCCGGCAGCACAGGTATCGGGACCGTTTCCTCCCTGAAACAGGTTGTACGTCGCGATGCTCCCTGCGCCCCATAGCTCCAGCCCTATTCCGTAGTGGCCGCCCTGGCCGGTCAGGGTGATCGGCACGTTGCCGATGAACACGTTATCCGTCACCGTGTGTGTAGGCGATACGGAGGGGGTGAATTCGGGGGCCGACAATTCGAACGTGTTGTAGCTTGGATTATAGGGTTGGTAATAAGCATTGTGACTATAGGTACCAACGCCGTTTGTATCCTCTTGTGTCTCGATCAATATGCGCGAGTTACCCTGCATATTGTTATTCTCGACATCGGCGTTGAGGCTGGATACACCCAGGGAGGATTGTTCTGAGAGCTTCAATCCTTCTTCGGTTAGATTGATGGTGTTATTGGACCACACCAGGTAGTTGTTGTATCCGTTGATCCAGGTAGAGGCGCAGCCCCCACCCGAGTCTGGATAGGCTACGGCGCGAATCGCAGCACAATTATTAAAGAACGTGTTCCATACAATAGAAATGTGCTGGACTCCCGTGGCTGCCGTGAAGCCCGCATTCTGGCCGTCGAGATAGATATTTGCCTGTGAGCCGCCGCCGCCCGCCGGGGGATTGTTGTTATCGAACGCGTTTTTCTGGATGGTAATACCCGACGCCGGGTAGTACACCAGGATTCCACCTTGTGTGCCACTGAAGCGCAGATACTCAATCGTACATCCCTGACCGCTCGTAAAGGAGGTACCATTGCTGTCCGTAGACAGGGCAAAATTCGTTGGCACCGTGCTGTTCAGGACAGCCATCGGTAAGTTGCTCTGGGTTACGATGCCCACATTAGGGCCGCTATAGATAGTGCCATTGGAGCACGGCAAAGTGATGGTTGCCGCCAGGCTGTACGAGCCGGATGAAAATAGTACGGTATTGCCGGAGCTGGATCCGGCCACATTAACGATTGCCTGGATAGCAGCTGCATTGGAGCCGGGGGTTACGGTATAAGTAGTGCCCAGCGCTGGTACACTCATGCCAAGGGCAAGAACTGCCAACATCTTGTTCACGACAACCCTCCGCGAGCAGCCTGTAGGGCCAATATCCTTCCGCTGCCTGATGCCAACAATTACCTTTGGTGTGCATTACGGTTGTAATGGCAATCAAGAGTGAGTGAGTGAACGCAGCCCGCCGCCCCGCTCGCCCTGACGGCAAGCGCAACCGCAGGTCCCTCCACTGCGCTTCGCTCCGGTCGGGATGACAATTCTGTTCGTGCCCGCAAGAGCTTCACCGAGAAATCCGTTCCCCTGGAACAGAATTGTCATCCCGACCGGAGCGAAGCGCAGTGGAGGGACCTGCGGTTGCTTTTCCTGTTAGAGCACCATACGCCATAGTTTCTGCCCGTATGCTATGTTTGCCTCCCGGAGGCAATATGATCCGCACAGCCGCAGAGGTAATCAAGGGATGGCTCTACCTGTTGGCATTAGTCACGGGCGGCAACTATGTGCGCAAAGCAAGGCTGCGGCATTTGGGAAAGGGAGCAAAGATACTGCCCACCGTGTTCTTCAAATACCCCGAGATGATCCAGATCGGCGACAACTCCTTCATCAACCATCTTTGTTCTGTATGGGCGTCCCCGGGGGGCTCGATCACGATCGGAAGCAATGTACTGCTGGGCCCCGGCGCATCGATCATTTCCTCCAATCACGGGGTCGCTCGTGGTCAGTTGATTCGCGATCAGCCCGGAAACGACGCGCCGATCAGCATCGGCGATGACGTATGGCTCGGCGCCAATGTAGTCGTAACTGCAGGAGTTTCTATTGGCGACGGCGCCGTCGTAGGCGCAGGCGCTGTCGTCACCACCGATTTGCCCGCTATGTCGATCTGCGCCGGCGTGCCCGCAAGAGTCATCGGCTATCGTGCGTAAATCCCGTGAGAATTAATTAATCTTGCTCTGGGCTTTCGTTTAATCACCGCACTCTACTGTTGCGCCATACAAGCGGGGCCCATGAAAACTCCTGGTGTGGCAATAGTAGTTGCTTTCGCAGTACTCTCTATCGCCGCTATGGCGCAACGCTTGTCATCCCCGTCCCCTGGGCCAGCTCTTCCTGCAACCATTGCTTCCCTCGGAGGAGCCAACCTGCCCTATCAGCAGATTGGCCCCTC
Source organism: uncultured Acidobacteriaceae bacterium (assembly GCA_963826875.1). Classification (GTDB taxonomy): domain Bacteria; phylum Acidobacteriota; class Terriglobia; order Terriglobales; family Acidobacteriaceae; genus PALSA-350. The sequence goes on from CAWGYP010000023.1 coordinate 407,123, forward strand.
CGACCTTGTTCACCTGATGGTCTACGACTCTCCGGAACTAACCCAATCGTTCCGCGTTGACCCGCACGGCAACCTGAACCTGCCGCTTCTCCGAGCCCCCCTCCACGCCGAAGGATTAATGCCCGACGCGCTGCGCGATCAGATCGCAGCCGCCCTGAAAACGCAACATCTGCTGGTGAACCCCGTGGTCGATGTGTCCGTTGTCGAGTACCGCAGTCGCGATGTCACCATTGCCGGCGCCGTGAAAGCACCCACCACCCTTCAGGAGGTTGGGGACTTGCGCCTGTTAGGTGCGCTCAGCCAGGCGGGCGGCCTGCTGCCCGAAGCCGGCCCGGAGATCATCGTTGAGCAGGCAGGCGGTAGCTTGCAGCGTCTGTCTGTGCGCGAAATTTTCGATGGATTTCACCCCGAGCTGAACATCCGCATCCTCGCCGGCGCGCAAATTCGGGTGCCGGTATGCGATCAGGTATTCGTGGTGGGAAACGTCAAACGGCCGGGAGCTTTCCCTTTCCGAAGCCTCGAAGACACCACCGTGCTGCAACTGCTGGCGCTCAGCGGGGGCCTTGATTCCTTTAGCCGCAGCAAAGCCTACATCTATCGCCAGGAGCAAGGCAGCGCGCAAAAGACCGAGATAGAAATCCCCTTACGTCGCATTCTCGATCGCAAGGCCGACGATGTAAGGCTCATTGCCAACGACATTTTATACGTGCCGACCAATGGAAAGCTGAAGACCAGCGCCAGCGTGGTAAATCATGTGACCGGGATCGGCAACACAGCTGTTTCAGCCGCCATCTGGGCGCACTAAGTCAACCAGGCACCCGCCTGCCGGAAACATAACGCGTATGGCTAGAACGGAGCAATTGCATGCCGGGTTTCCTTGCTGTCCCCAAGCCGCAGAGGCTGAGCGATCCCGCTGAATCGCAGCGCCCGCTCACCTTCTACGCGGGCATCTTGCGCCGGCATGTCTTTGCCATCACCTTGCTCAGCCTCGTGCTGACTGCCCTGGTCGTGCTTGGGTGCTCCCTCTTGCCCGCCATGAGTACGGGCTCCGCAATCATCGCCATAGACCGCCAGGCTTCGCCGGAAACGATCGGAGACAATCGTCTCCTGTCTACCGGCGATGACCAATTCATGGCTACGCAGCAGAGTTTGCTGCAGGCTGACACCATCCTGCGCCCGGTAACCGAGCGATACGACCTGCTCCAGCGAGAGCACCAATTTCGCCGCTACGTATTCTGGCAATACTCGCCGGAAAAGCAGAAGGCGATCAGGAATGCACCCATCGTACTGAAACATCTCAAAATTGAGCGCGAGCCCAACACCTACTTACTAACCATCACCTATCGCGATGAAAAGCCTCAGTTAGCCGCCGACGTCGCCAACGGCATCGCTGACTCCTACCTGCGAAACATCTTCGACACCCGGGTCAAGGAAGCTGGACGCCTCACCTCTTCGATGGAGCAGCAACTGCTCGACCTAAAAGAAAAAATGGAGTCGACGCACCGCGCTCTGATGGTCTATCAACGGAACCTCGGCACCGCCGATCCCGAACAGAAGACCGCCGTATTGGTGGCCAAACTGCAGGCGCTGAATACCGAGAGCAGCGCCGCCGAAGCAGATCGCATCGCCAAAGAGGCTGTCTATCGCGAAGCCGAGGATGCAACTCTGCCCGAGGTCGAGGTGTCTGCTCAATCCGGCGACCTCACCAAGGACGTGGAGAAGCTGCAGGTAGCCAAGGCGAACCTGGCCCTGGTGGCTGCCACGTACGGAGATCAGCACCCGGAATATAAAAAGGCGGCGGCCCAGGTAAAGGAAGCCCAACTCGCGCTCGACGAGAGCCGCGTCAATGTCGCCACCCGCATCGGCGTGGAGTACCGCCAAACCCTGGTTCGCGAGCAGATGCTTTCGCAAGCAGTCAACGAAACCAAACAGCAGGTCGACGACCTGACTTCGCAATCCTTTGATTACCTGCAACTCAAGCACGAGGCTGAGACAGCAGAAAAAGTTTATGAAGACTTGTTCGCCAAGATTAAGCAATCGGGAATCAATTCCGAACTGCAAAACAACATCGTCCGCCTGGCAGATTCCGCGCGGCCTGCAGCCAAGCCGGTCTTTCCCAACTGGGTGACCATTGTTGGCCTGTCGATGCTCTTCTTTGTCTTTGCTTGTTCGGCCTATGCGATCTGGACGGAAGTGGCGGACATGACGGCCAAGGAACCGGAGGCCGTGGAAGCAGCGCTCGGCGTGCCGGTAGTCTGCTCCCTACCCAAAGTCTCTGGCATGGAGCTTCGCCTCGCACTCGGCCCGGACGGCATGCGCATCGCAGGCAGCCGGTGGCGCGGCTTGCAGGGCGGATTCTTCGATGAGGGCGTTCGCCACCTGCGCGGCTACCTCATGCTCTCGGAGCAGTCGCATTCGCCCAAGAGCGTATTGATCACCAGCGCCTTGCCCGGCGAAGGAAAGTCCACGCTGGCGCTGTCGCTCGCCATGGCCCACGCTGAACAAGGCAAGCGCCACGCTGCTGATCGATGCTGACCTGCGTCAACCCGCCATAGAAAGACTCGTGCGCCTGGATCCCGATGCCGGCCTGGCAGAAGTGCTTGCTCACACAAGCCACTGGAGTTCAGCCACCCGCTCCGTGCCAGGCCGTCCCAACCTTTCCGTCTTAGGCTCCGGTCTGCCCTTGCCCCTCGCCTTAGCGCTGATTGGACCGCAAATGCGAGGAATTCTGAACCAGGCAATCCTGCACTTTGATTTAATTGTGGTCGATTCCCCTCCCCTGCTGGGCTGCGCGGAAACACTGGAACTGGCCGCAGCCGCCGGCATCGCTGTGCTGGCTGTACGCAGCGGACAAACTCCCATGAAATCCCTGGCTACCGCCGTAGAGACGCTTCGCCGGGTCAATGTATCCATCGCCGGAATTGTTCTCAATGAATCGGCCATTGCCACCGACGCCACCCACAAAGCCTATGCCCGGTACTACACCACCATAGGCAGCGTTTAGGACCACACCATGGAGAGCACCGAATGACCCTACCGGTTACGATCGCACTCCTGGCGTTGTGGAGCCTGGCCATGTACCGTTACGGGCGCTCCATCCTGTTCCCTCCCGCATCCCTGGGCACTGTTTGGACCTTGACACTCCTGGCTGTCTGGCTGTGTGGAGACATCTATTACCCCCTGACTATTAAAGCCGGTGAAATCGTGCTGGCTGGTGTCGTGGCCTTCTCTGCCGGCGGAATCTGCGCCGTGGCGTCTCCCGCTATGGAAATGGAGATCGCTCACCACGGTTTCCCCCACACGGCGTACACAGGTCGATCGATGGCTGAACGCCGCAGGGTTCCTCTTTGTGCTGAACATCCCCTTCTTCTACCTGTATTTCAAGCATCTCAGCGCAACCATAGCCCCGCGGCAAAGCCTATGGAGGCAGATTCGCATCGCGTCCAGCAAGGCCAACATATCGGGCCAGGGCGATCTTCCCTTCGAGCACTTCATCCTGCCCTTCCTGACCATCATTGCTCTGATCGCGGTGTACGAATATGCCGACACCGGCAAACGTGCGGTACGCACTCTGCTGCTCGTCCTGCTGGCCGCCGGGTATCAGTTACTCAACGGAGCCCGCTCCGAAGTGCTGCTTCTGTTCGTCAGCTCCATCGTCATCCTCTGGCTCAGCAGAGGTGCAGCGCCCACAAGACTGATGGCCACCGTGGGCCTGGCGTTTCTTCTCGTCTTCTCCGCGGGCCAGATTTCCATGAGCAAATACGGCGCTACCGCGGGCGCATCCCTGGCCGACAACCTTCCCCATGTTGCCCAGGGCTTCGGCACCTACTGGCTTGGCGGCATCATCGCCTTCGACCGCAACCGGCAGAATCCGGAGCTACGCTACGGCTGGGACCTGGGGAAATTCGCCAAACGGATTGCCAATCGATTCGGCGCGCACTACTCCGAGCGCGACCGCAATCTCGAGTACACAAAAATCTCTCCCACCCAGATCACCAACGTCTACACCGCCTTCCTGCCTTACTACATGGATCATGGCGGCATGCGCGGGGCCATTGGGCTGATGTTCCTGGTGGGCTTTCTCAGCACCTATGTCTATCGTTGCGCGATCCACGGCAGTTGCTGGGCGGTCTTCACCCTCGGCGCTTTTGTTTATGCCACCGTGATGACCGTCTTCTCTGAAGAGTATTTCGCCCAGGTAATGTTCTGGATCAAGGCCGGCGGAGTCTCCACCCTGGTCTATTTCACTCCCAGCCTCACCCAGCGCCTGCGTCGAGAACCGGAGCCACAACCATGAAAGTCGCGGCCTACACCGGCGGGATGATGGTGCCCAGCGCCCGGGCACGGGTGCGGCAATACATTGGGCCCCTCAGGGCGATGGATATTGATGTGCGCGAATATCCCCTGCCCTGGGGCAACATACTGCCACGGCACATCGCCCTCCGCCCGTTATGGATGGCGGCGACAGCAGCCTCTCGCGCTGCCACCCTCACCAGTTCCTGGAAGGCCGACGTAACCTGGATATCACGCCAGCTTCTGCCCGCTTTTGCACCTCTCCAAGCCATGGCAAAACGGCCCATGATCCTGGACATTGATGACGCCGTGTGGCTCAATACCGGCGGCCACCGTGCGCGGGATCTGGCCCGGGCCAGCGACCTGGTGGTGTGCGGCAACAATTTCCTGGCTCACCAGTTTTCCCGTTGGAACCCCAACGTCGCCGTCATACCCACTGCGGTCGATACCTCCTGGTACCGCCCGCGACGGGTCCAGTCCGGAGAAACTCTGGTCCTGGGTTGGACCGGCACCAGTGGTAACTTTCCCTTCCTGTATGCGATCGAGCGGGCAATCATGCGGGTGATGCAGCAGTGCAAACACGCCATACTGCTCGTGATTGCCGATCGGCCACCCCAACTTAAATTGCTTCCTCAATCCCGGGTGGAGTTCGAATGTTGGACACCGCGCACTGAGCAAGCCGCCTTCGCCCGCATGTCCATCGGCTTGATGCCCCTGGCTGACAGCGACTGGTGCAACGGCAAGTGCAGTTACAAAATGCTTTGCTACATGTCCGCGGGGCTGCCGGTGGTCGTGACCGCCGCGGGAATGAATCGCGAGATCCTTGCCCTGGGCGACGTCGGCTTGAGCGCCGGGTGCGAATCCCAATGGATCGACGCACTCAATGCATTGCTCGAGGACGCCGACCTACGCCGCCGCATGGGCGCCGCCGGGCGCGCTGTGGTTGAGGAGCGCTTTAGCCTGCAACGATTGGCACAACAATATGCAGCCGTATTCCATTCCCTGGGCAGCGAATTGCCTCGGGGTCGCCCCATCCCGAACCCTGCGCTCTAGGTCGAATGACAGGTCCCCATGTCAACCCCCACGATCACCATCGCCATGCCCTTCTACAACAGCGCGGCCACCCTCGAGCTGTCCATTCGATCGCTCCTGAATCAGAGCTATGGCGACTTCGAGCTCTTGCTCTGCGACGACGGCTCGGACGATCTTGGTCTGGCGATTGCGCGCAGCTTCGATGACCCGCGAGTGATCTGCTGGAGTGACGGGCGCCGGCTCCGGCTCGCCGCACGCTTGAACGAGTGCATCGATCGGGCGCGGGGCAGCTATCTGGCCAGAATGGATGCCGACGATATCGCTTATCCGGATCGGCTCGCGCGACAACTGGCTTTCCTCGGCAACCATGCGGAGGTAGATCTGTGCAGTGCCGGAGCCCTGGTCTTCGGCAAGCACGGGCGGCCGCTCTGGCGCTTCAGCCCCGCTCTGGAACATGCCGCCATTACCCGTTCGCCTTTTCGCGGCTTTCCCTTGTGGCACCCGCTATGGATGGGCCACATCGAGTGGTTTCGCCGTTGGCGCTACGAAGAGAGCGCCTGGCTGGCCCAGGATCAGGAGCTGCTGTTGCGCAGCTACCGCCTGAGCCTATTCGCCAATCTTCCCCAGGTTCTCTTGGGATATCGGCGCGAGCGAGTCACCCTGAAGAAGCTCTTCCGTTACAAATTGCTGCACATCCAGTACGTCTGTAAGCAACCCGGCGCCGCTCCGGGCAGTTGGCAGAAGATCCAGCTCCTGCTGATCACGGCGGCGAGGTTTGCTGCCAACTGCGTCGCTCTGTTCGGAGGCTTTGAAAATCGCTTCGGTCACCAGGCCGCGAAGGCGCCCACTGCGGCAGAGCTGTCGGAGTGGCGCATCATTTGGAATCTGCTGTCGGCATGGTATGGGCGGCCGAGCAACGAGACCTTCCTCCCATCCGAGCTGTTAGCGGGCATAAAAGACAAGCAGGGCCGGGCATGAAAATTGTCCACGTGCTCACGCGTGGGGACGTTCTCGGCGGCGCGCAGAGTCACGTGCGCGAGCTCTCTCTTGAACTGCGCAAGCTAGGCCACGAGGTTACCGTGATCACCGGAGCAGCCGGCATTTTCACCGACCAGCTCCGCCACGCAGGAATCCCCTGGATAGAAGTCAGGAGTCTTGTCCGTCCGCTGCGGCCACATCAGGATGTCGCCGCTCTCGTCCAGCTATGGTGCGCCCTGCGCGAGTTGAAGCCTGACCTGGTGTGCGCTCACACCGCCAAGGCCGGCTCGCTGGGACGTGCGGCCGCGCGCCTTCATCACCTCCCCAGCGTCTTTACTCCGCATGGATGGTCCATGCTCGATCGCACCTCGATGCAACCCAACCCGATCTATTGCTGGGCAGAATCGCTGGCCGCACGGCTGGGCACGCGGGTCATCAACGTGTGCGAGTTTGAACGCCAGTACGCCCGGCAACTCGGAGTATGCCCGGCAGCTACCCTGGATGTGGTGCTCAACGGGATTGCCGAGACCGCGCAGGTAAGGCTAAGGCCGATCGATGCCCAGCCGCCGGTGTTGGTGATGGTGGCGCGTTTCGCCTCCCAGAAAGATCACCGCACCTTGATCCAGGCGCTTTCCGGTTTGCTGAGCCTGGAATGGAGTTTGCTGCTGGTGGGCGCAGGCGAATTGGAGCCGCACGTGGCTGCTCAAGCGGAAGCAGTTGGCCTGAGGAACCGGGTGCGCATACTGCCGCCGGAAACGGATGTAGACCGTTTGCTCATGGAGGCGCAGATCTTTGTTCTATCCACCCACTTCGAGGCTTTACCCATCAGCATCCTCGAGGCCATGCGCGCCGGCCTACCAGTCGTGGCTACCGATGTGGGCGGCATCCACGAGTCCGTGCGCAACCAGGAAACCGGTCTGCTGGCGGGGCACGGAGACGTCGAAGGATTGAGGCATGCGCTGGCACGCGTGATTCGCGACCCGGCCTTGCGGGTCACATTGGGCAGCGCGGGAAGGCTCCTGTGGAGCAAACAGTTTACGGCCCGCACCATGGCCACACGCACAGTCGAAGTTTACCAGCGGGCCCTGACGGTTAATTGATTTCCTGCAACGCGGCGGTGAGACCTGCTATTAGCAAACGCTATTTTGGAAAGTGCCAGGAACTAATTGCTAACGTTGAAATCTTTCTCGCCATCTCTTTCACCTTGGAGCGCAATCCGCCCTGTTCGATTGCGGGAACGACCAATCTTTGTGTCTTTCCTTTTTCGCGAAAAAATCTGTTGGCCATTTGTTCACCCAATAATGCTTGGCTTCCTGGCTCGAATTGTACTAGCAATCGCGAGCACTTCTTGACCAGCAACTACTTACATGATGGCAAGCGACATGCAAGGGCGCTAATTGATTTCCTGCACCTTGACGATGAAGTATTGGAAGGTAGCTCCCTTGGCCAGCACCAACTGATGAGGGATATTGGCCGGTATGTGAACGATATCGCCCTTCTTGAGCTTGGTTTCCTTGCCATCCTGTACCGAGTCGCCTCGCACTTCGCCCGGGGCGGTGGTCGCGCTGTTCACAATATGGCCACCAGAAACCAGCGTCGCCTCACCGCCGACGACAAAATAAAAGTCGGCGAATTTCTCGTGCAGCTCAGCCTTCCCGCTCTTACTACGAAAGGCCAGCATGGTGTAGTCCGTGGCATATTTCTTGAGCGTCTCGGTCGCCAACCCGGAAGCGTCGGCCTTCTGCTCCAGGTTCTTCTCCATCGCCGCCAGATCGGCGGGGGAATACTGGTCCGGCGTAGGCATCGCCTCCTGCCCCAGCGACACGTGCCCAAGCATGATCATAGCCATTAAAACAATTACAGTTACTTTCATTTGAACCCTCGTTCTTTCTAGGTTTTCGCTGCCGCCCGGGTGCGGGCGATGATGTCGAGATACGCGCGTGCCGCGATGGTGATGACTTCAGGCTTGCCTTCCGCCAGGGCGGAGACGTTGACCAGATCCGCACCCACGCCGAGTGCCGATGCGCCGGCCTCGAGAAAGCTGGCCGCGGTCTGGAGCGTAACCCCACCCGTCGGCACCAAACGCAGAAACGGAAACGGGGCCTTGAGCGACTTGAGATAGCTGGCTCCTCCCATAGCAGAGCAAGGAAACACCTTAACGAAGTCTGCGCCCGCCTGCCAGGCAGTGATCACCTCGGTAGGCGTCAACGCGCCGGGAAGAGAAACTTTGTCCCGCGCCTTCGTTTCCTGGATCACGTCCATATGCAGGCTTGGGCTCACCACGAACTCCGCACCGGCTTCAATGGTGTCGGCACACTCTTTTCTATCGGTAACCGTACCTGAGCCCAATAGCAGCCGGTTGCCGTAGATCCGTTTCAGTTCCCGCAACACGTCGATCGCACCGGGAACGGTCATGGTAACTTCCATGACGGTGATGCCGCCGGCAACCATCGCCTCCACCACGCCAATCGCTTCCTTGGCCGATCGGGCCCTGAGAACAGGGATAATTCCCGCTGCCTCAAGCTGTTGTTTCACTTCTTCAGACATTCTCTTTTTCCTTTAAGGATGCGTGTATTCAACGAGCGATGCGCGCCGAGCCTCCCAGCATCACCCGCTCCACCTCTGCGCGCGAAGCCGTACTGGTATCTCCCGGAGTGGTCATAGCAAGCGCGCCATGCGCCACACCGCAAGCCACGGCCCATTGCGCGGGCTTCCCCATGAGCATTCCGAAGATCAACCCGGAAGCGAATGAGTCTCCGCCGCCCACCCGATCCATAATGTCGATCTCCCGCTGCGGCACATACAAAATCTGATCCTTGTAAATCGCCATCGCGCCCCAGGCATTGCGCGAAGCAGTTTGCGCGGTGCGCAGGGTAGTCGCCACCAGCTTCAGATTCCCGTAGGAAGCGGCGACCTCACGCAGCATCTTCTCGTAGCTGGCGACCGGCAACTCGTCGAAATCTTCCTTCACCCCTTCGAGCTTGATTCCCAGCATGGCGGAAAAGTCCTCTTCATTCCCGAACAGAACGTCGAGCTTCTTTACCAACTCTCGATTCACCTCTTGCGCCTTGGCCTTACCGCCAATCGATTTCCAAAGAGAATCGCGGTAATTCAAATCGAACGAAGTGACCGTCCCATACTCGCGCGCCGTATCCAGCGCCTCCACCGCAACCTCAGGGGTCGAGGGCGAGAGCGCCGCGAAGATGCCACCGGTATGCAGCCACCGCGCCCCATTGGCCGGCCCCAGAATTGCGCCCCAATCGAAATCGCCCAACTTCGCCTGGGAGATTGCCGTGTTGCCCCGGTCGGAGCAGCCTACCGCAGCCCGCACCCCAAAACCGCGTTCGGTAAAGTTGAGACCATTGCGCACCGTGCGGCCGATGCCATCGTAAGGGACCCAGCGAACCAACGAAGTATCCACGCCCCCTTGCAGGATCAGATCCTCCACCAGTCTGCCGATTGGGTTATCGGCGAAGGCAGTGACAATCGCGGTGCGCAGACCAAAGCAGCGCCGCAGTCCGCGGGCCACGTTGTATTCGCCTCCACCTTCCCAGGCCTGAAACTGCCGCACGGTGTGGATTCTGCCTTCCCCGGGATCGAGACGCAGCATCACCTCGCCTAAACTTACGCAGTCCCAGCGACTGCTCTCTGCGCCCTTAGTTACTAACTCTTCCATGGTCTCTTCCTCTTAACGTGATAGCCGAACGTATCCCAGGTCCTTCTGAATCCCCTGAACACAGGAAATCAATTTACCGGCAATCTGTGGGATCTTTTGCATGGTCACGCGGAACGCGGGGCCGGAGATGCTTACCGCTGCTACCGCTTCTCCTCGACCATCGAGGATAGCCACACCGGCGCAGCGCACGCCGTCTTCCCGTTCTTCGTCGTCGACGGCATATCCGCGGCGGCTGGTGCGATCCAGTTCCTTCAGCAACGCTTCCCTGCTGGTCATGGTTCTGCGGGTAAATCGTTCCAGCTGCAATTCCGGCAACAACTGTTCTACCCTGGCGCGCGTCATGGTAGCCAGGACCGCCTTCCCCACCGCCGTACAGTGCACCGGGCTGCTCGCGCCTACGCGCGAGATCATGCGGATGGTGCGCTCCGGCTCTTGTTTGTCGATGTACACCATGCGCGTCTGTTCCAGAATGCACAGATGAGCGGTCTCTTCAACCTCAGCGACCAACATCTTCAAGTGGAGCTGGGCGCGTTCCCGCAGGTCGTACTGCTCAATGGCGCGGCTGCCGAAGTCGCATAACCGCAAGCCCAGGCGAAACTTCCCCGCCGGAGTGCGTTCCACCATACGGTGCTGTTGCAGCACCATGAGGAAGCGATGCGCCGTGCTTTTGTGCAACTTGAGGGCGTGAGCGATTTCGGCCAAGCCAAGCGAAGTAGCGCTGGTGGAGAGCAGATCGAGCACGGCAAAGGCACGATCCAGCGCCTGAAGCTTATAAATTCCGCTGCTGCCCTGTACCACATTATGAGATGCCATGCCGTTTACTGAAAAGCCGAGCCAGCGGGCATTCTTGCTTCCCGTTACTTTTTTGTCAAGTTGGGATCAGCTGACCTTGATCAGCCCTTCGGCTGCCAATTGGGTGAGCAGGTGAAGCACATCGCGTTCGATCACCCCGGGAGGAGCCTGGTAGCGAGCGCTCAAATCTTCGATCAGGTCCTCGACCCGCACCGGTGACGCCAGCTTGCTCCATATCTCGCTGCCGATCTCGCCCAGTCCGTAACAGCGACTGCGCTCCAGGCTCATGAGCACCGTCTCCCCTGCCACATCCGCAGCCACCGGATTGGGCATGTGACAGACGATCGAGCCATGATTCAACTTCGTCATCTTTAAACTATATCTGGGGGACAATCATTGATACGCCAAAGTGAATCTGCTCGTAACGGGGAAATAAACCGCTGGTCCCTCCACTGCGCTGCGCTCCGGTCGGCTTGACAAGTCTGTTGAAGCGCAAGAGCTTCAGCGGGAAATCCTTTACCCTCGCAATAGAATTGTCATCCCGACCGGAGCTCCGAAGGAGCGTAGTGGAGGGAGCTGCGGTTCTCCCACCGCCCTGTTCCCCTCTTGCCAATCTCCACGCCACCCTGGCTCTGCTATCGTTTGAGGCATGCCGGTCCCCAGCAGCGAATCCACTGCCACTCCTCACGGGCAGAGGACTCTCGCTGCGCTTTCCGCCGCCCAGCTCGCGGCCTCCAAACGCCCCTTTCTGCAATACCTCTCCAGCCTGATCGAGACCGCCCGCTGGCAGCTGTTTGCTGCCGTGCTCATCATGACCTTCACCTCGCTGACCGAAGGCCTGGGGGTAGCCCTGCTCTTCCCCATCCTGCAGGTAGCCGGTTTCAATCTGGCCAATCAGGGCCACGTGGGCCACTACACCGGCGAGGTACGCGACCTGCTCTTCCTCAGCGGATTACGGCCCTCCCTATGGCTGGCCACCCTGCTGCTGATTTTCATGCTCCTCATGGCCTTGCGATCGCTGTTCAGCCGGGTACAGTCGGTGCTCACCTTTCGCACCGCGCTCGGCTATGAGCTGGCCTTAAGCAGACGCCTCTACCAAGCCATCATCAACGCCGATTGGCTGTTCCTGGTACGCCGCCGCTCCTCCGACTTTACCCACGCGCTCACTGCTGAGCTGGCCCGGGTAGCGACCTGCACTTACCTGCTGATCGGCGCCCTGGCTAACGGCATCCTCGCCCTGGTTTACATCGCCATTGCCCTCAAGCTTTCCGCCGGCATGACCATGCTGGTGTTGGCCACGGGAGCCGTTCTCCTACTCCTGTCGCGGCGCTGGATGCTCGCCGTCCACCAGGGCGGGTCCGCCGTTTCCGAGAGCGTGAGCGAGGTCTACTCGGCAGCCACCGAACACCTGCAGAATCTCAAAGCAATGAAGTTCTACGACGCTCAAACCAGCGACCTGGAAATGTTCTCTTCGCTCCAGTCCTCGGCCCTGCAGCAGGGCCTGAACAACACCCGCAGCCAAGCAGCCGCAGCGTTCTGGTTCGAAGCCGGTTCCCTCCTTGTACTGGGCGGCATCATCTTCGCATCGCTGCAGATTCTCAACGTGGCCCCGGCTTCCATCCTTCTATTGTTGGCAGTATTTACCCGCCTCTTCCCCCGCCTGGCAGCAGGTCAAAGCCAATTGCAGGCCTTCCTTACCGAGCTCCCCGCCTTTGAAAACCTGATGACGATTTATCAGGAGTGCGTGGCCAACGCGGAAGTGCCTGGCGCTGCCGGACCCGGAACTGGGCCAGCGCATGAGATTCGCCTCGATCACGTCGGCTTCCGATACGAGCCAGACCGCCCCCTGGTGCTGGACGATTTATCGCTGACCATCGCGTCCGGCAGAGTCACCGCCATCGTCGGCTCCTCGGGCGCGGGCAAGAGCACCGTCGCCGACCTCATCAACGGCCTGCTCGCCCCTGTCACCGGCCAGGTTCTCATCGATGGCGTCGAACTTACCCCGCAAACCGCCAGAGCTTGGCGCCGCCATGTAGGCTACGTGGCCCAGGACACGGTGCTCTTCCACGACACGGTGCGCAACAACCTGCGCTGGGCGAACCCCGATGCTTCAGAACAAGAGATGAGAGAGAGTCTGGGCCTGGCCGCTGCCGAGTTCGTCTTTGAATTACCGCAGGGGTTGGATACCACCGTAGGCGATCGCGGGATGCTCCTCTCCCACGGGCAACGGCAGCGCATCGCGCTGGCGCGTGCGCTGCTGCGTAAACCGGGGCTCCTCATCCTGGATGAGGCCACCAGTAGCCTCGACTTTGACAACGAAAAGCGGATTCTCGACGCCATCGAGCGCCTGCAAGGCCGGGCCACGGTGCTGCTGATCGCCCACCGCGTCTCCGCCATCCAGCGCGCAGAAATCATCTACGTCATAGAAAACGGCCGGGTGGCGGAATCGGGCGATTGGCAGAGCCTGAGCAACAAGCCCTCCACTCGGGTAGGCTCCCTTTTCCGCCTGCAGGATGCGCTGGCCTGAGCAGTTTCGCAATGGGTCTAGACCGAAGCGACAGGTCTTATCGTGGTTTTCTCTCACGGAAAACCACTCCTCGCGATCTTTGCCAGACCACAGTAATTGCGAAACTGCTTTGAGCGCTATTTGGGATCCCACCACTCCCCGTGCGGCGCAATCAGCTTATCTGCTTCCGCTGGGCCCCAGGTGCCGGGTTTGTAGCCGATCGGAGTCCCCTTGTCCAGGATCGGGTCTACGATGCGCCACGCTTCCTCGACATAGTCCTCGCGCGCGAACCAGGTCTGGTTACCCGCCATGGCGTCGCCCAGCAGCTCCTCATAGGGCAGCATGACGTCCTCGCCACATTCCTGATCGGCAACCAGTTCAATGGAACATCCCCGCAACTGGTCCCCAGCGGTTTTGATCGAGGCCCCGATGGCAATCACCGGATCGCCGCTGATGCGAAAGCGTACATAGTTCTGCGGTGGAGCTTCCGCAGAGAAAATTGGACACGGACGCCGCAGCTTCGCGATCACTTCCGTCTCGGTCTTCGGCAACGATTTGCCCGCGCGGATAAAGAAAGGAATCCCTCTCCAGCGCCAGGAATTAATCGTCAGCTTCAGAGCTACATAGGTCTCGGTCTTCGAATCCGGCTTGACTCCGGGGGTGGCGAGGTAGCCGCTATATTGGCCGCGGACTATATCCTGATCGGACAATGGTGGCACACTCTTCAGGACTTTGACCCGCTCATCGCGGAGGCTTTCAATGCTGAGCGTCGGCGGAGGCTCCATCGCGATGTTGCTGAGCACCTGTAGCAAGTGGTTTTGCACGACATCGCGAACGGTTCCTACCGCGTCATAAAAGCTGCCTCGGTCCAATACATCGAATTGCTCCGCCATGGTGATCTGAACGCTCTCCACATAGAGGCTGTTCCAGATCGGCTCCAGGAAGGAATTGGCAAAGCGGAAGAAAATCACATTCTGCACCGTGTTCTTGCCCAGGTAGTGATCGATACGAAACACATCCTGTTCATCAAAAACCGCGTGCACTACTTTGTTTAACGCCATGGCAGAAGGCAAGTCATTCCCAAAAGGCTTTTCGATGACCACGCGCGCGCCTTCCGACGATCCTGAGACTTTTAGCTGATCGAGCACCTCGCCGAACAGGAAAGGCGGAATGGCGAGATAGTGTATGGGGTGTTTTGCCGCGCCAAGTTCTTTGCGCACGTTGACGAAAGTCTGCGGATCCTTATAGTCCCCGTCAACGTAGCGGAGCTTGGAGAGCAGGATAGGAAAGCCGACGGGGTCAAGGCCGCCGTGCTTCTCCACGCTGTCCTGCGCCCGCGCCTTGAACTGCTCGAGGTTCCAACCAGCCTTGGCAACGCCGATCACCGGGCCGGGTAGTTTGCCGCGCTTGGCCAGTTTTTGCAGGGAGGGAAAGATTTGTTTGTAAGCGAGATCACCGGTGGCGCCGAAAAACACCAGTGCATCGGAGTACGGCTGGTCGAGGGAGGAGCTTGCTTCTGCCATTCCCTAACTTTAACCCGTTCTTGTTAAAGGAATCACTCTTCGCCGGGAAACCACTGGCATTTCCTGAAGAGAAGCAGAGAGCAAGCCCTGGCGGTGATTACGAGCTGGTTACTACTGATTTGCCCCAACCAATCCCGGAATCCTGTACAGTTTGCCCCAACGGTGATTATCTCTAGATTGCTGTCTTGTTCCTCGGGGGAGGGATCCAGGCTGCGCTTCTGAGAGAATCACCGTTTTACACATGGGCGCGGTTCAAATGACTTTCAACAGCAGCAGGATAATCACGATCAAGATGATCAAACTGATGCCGCCCCCGCCGTAATAACCGAGGCCTGGTCCCAGGCGATACCCACCGAACCCAAACACCAACAACAAAATAATCAATAGAATCAGCATATGTTCTCCTTTGCGGCGAGGTCCGTCCGCGTCTTACTACCTCAACCAGCGCTTTCGTAAAGGGCTACGGCGCCCCCATTCTTGTTGGCCGTGAACCCGCTTTTCTCTCACCAAAACATTTATGAAGATTCACTCTGTCAGACTTTGGATGTACGGCGGGTCTTAAGGAATGGAAAGCCGGGCTAGAATACTGGCTGACGCCCAGATCGTCCGGAAGGCAGACCACTGATTTGAAAGTCTTTTCGCTCGCGTTTCTCACTTGCGCCGGCCTAGCCCTGGTACTTGGCGCGACAGCAGAGACCACCGCGGCCGGGTGCTCTCCAGCAATGCAGACAGACTACCCAAAGGCAGAGATCTCGAACGGCGTCGCGCAGGCCGTCCTCTACCTTCCCGATGCCCAGAGGGGCTATTACCGGGCTTCGCGATTTGACTGGTCGGGGGTGATCCCTTGCCTGGCTTATAAAGGGCACACGTACTTCGGAGTCTGGTTCGACCACTACGATCCGATGCTGGCGGACGCGATTACCGGTCCGGTTGAGGAGTTCCGCTCCGAGGACGGCGCGCTCGACTATGACCACGCGAAGCAGGGTGAGCTGTTCGTCAAGCCTGGAGTTGGGGTGCTGCGCAAGACCATCGATTCTCCTTACAAGTTCATGTACCCCTATCCCCTGGTGGACGGCGGCAAGTGGACCGTTCACGCCAGCCGGCGCCAGGTCTCTTTCCGGCAACAGTTGAAGTCGCCCATCGGAATCGCGTACGACTACCAGAAAACTGTCTCGCTCGACCCCAGGCAGCCGATTCTTACCCTGCACCATACCCTGAAAAACACTGGCTCGAAAACCATCGATACCCAGGTGTATGACCACGACTTCTTCATGCTGGATGGCGCTCCCAGCGGGCCGGGCATCGTGGTCCGCTTTCCCTTCACGCCCAAGGCTGAAAAATCGCTTGAGCCCCAGGCAGCCATCGATGGCAAGCAGATTGTCTATAACCAGGAACTGCAGCCGGGGCAGTACGTGGAAAGCTATCTGACCGGCTACTCCGACAGTCCGTCGGATTATGACATCGTGACCGAGAATACAAAAACAGGTGTGGGCGTCGAGCAGACTGGGGACAACCCAATTTCGCGGTTCAATTACTGGTCGCCACGCACGACGCAATGCCCCGAAGCCTACCATCACCTGGTGATCGTGCCGGGACAAACCGCACATTGGGACATCCACTATCGCTTTTTCGCCAAGTGAGGATGACGTGAAGATAGCCATAGTCACCGGAGCAGGAAGCGGCATTGGCCGCGCCGTCGCGCTGGCGCTCGAATCCGCCGGATATTCGGTAGCGCTGGCTGGCCGCCGGCTGGCGGAGCTCGAACAAACCGCGGCTCAGGCAAATCAAGCAGGGGGATCCATGCTTCCCATCGCCACCGACGTTCGTCAGCCCGATTCCGTGCGCGCGTTGTTCCGAGCCACGGTGGAGAAGTTCGGCCGCCTGGATGTGCTCTTTAATAATGCCGGGATCAATGCTCCTGCGATTCCGATGGAAGAGCTGAGCTACGAACAATGGTCCGACGTCATCAACGTGAATCTCACCGGAGCATTCCTTTGCGCCCAGGAGGCGATCCGGCAGATGAAGTCGCAGCAGCCGAAGGGCGGGCGCATTATCAACAACGGATCGATTTCCTCGCATGTCCCCAGGCCGCATTCGGCGCCCTACACTGCCACCAAACATGCGATCACCGGGCTGACCAGGTCCATCTCGCTCGATGGCCGCGCACACAACATTGCCTGCGGCCAGATCGATATTGGCAACGCCGGGGATATGGGCGGAAGAGCTCCGGCTCCATCTCTGCAGCCGAATGGTGACATGGTCCTGGAGCCAAGGATGGATTTGAAGCACGTAGCGGATGCGGTTGTGTACATGAGCAGCCTTCCGCTGGAAGCGAATGTCCAATTCATAACAGTTATGGCGACCAATATGCCGTTCATCGGGCGCGGATAAGCGCCGGTTTGCAGCGGCTTGCTCCATCAGAGCTTGGTCTCAGGCCTTACAGTCAGGTCTTTGCTCCGTTTTTGTGCGGGATGTTCGCCTTCATCGACCTTTACTGCACCCAGCCGCTTCTGCCGCTGCTTTCGCGTGTGTTCCAGGCTTCGGAAGGCAAGGTGAGCCTGACCATCAGTGCCTCCACATTGGGCGTCGCCTTCTCGGCTGCGCTGCTGGCCGTTTTTGCCGAACGGGTCAACCGCAAACGGATGATCGTCAGCTCCATGGTGTTGCTGGCGCTCTGTACGTCGCTGACCTCCACGGCGACCAGTCTTCCTATCCTGGCATTTTGGAGGTTGTTGCAGGGTCTGATAACACCAGGGATTTTCATTATTACGATTGCTTACATCACCGAAGAATGGCCGGCACTGCTGGTGCCCAGGGTGATGAGTGTCTATGTCGCCGGAACCGTCTTCGGGGGCTTCATGGGCCGCTTGCTGGGCGGCCTGATTGCCGAGCATTACGGGTGGCGCCCGGTGTTCCTGCTGCTTGGGATCATGGGCTTCGGTGGCGCGATTATGGCACAGTGGCTGTTGCGGCCGGCGCGGATGCGCCCGGTGGACCGGCCCTTGTCCCGGCTGGATCCGATGCTGGCTAATTTGCGGAATCCTCGACTGGTAGCCACTTTTGTGATTGGCTTCTGCATGCTGTTCTCGCTGGTTGCCACGTTCAGCTACATCACGTTCTATCTCGCGGCTCCTCCTTTTGGCTTATCGACAGCCCAACTCAGTTATCTATTCACGGTGTATTTGTGCGGGCTGGCTACCACGTTAGTTGCCGGAACCGTGCTGGCGAGAGTAGGACTGCGGGTGGGAATGATCACCGCCATCGCCGCATGTATGACCGGCGTGGGCTTGACGCTGCTTCCTGCATTGCCCGTTGCCGCCGTGGGACTGGCGGTGGCAGCGTCCGGTGTATTCGTCGCCCAGACCTGTGCCAACAGCTTCCTGCGCGACGCAGCTCCGGCAGGCGGCCGGGTCTCCGCTGCTGGTATGTATATCTGCAGCTACTACATCGGCGGGACGGTGGGCGGCATCCTCCCGGGACTGGTGTGGAAGCACGGTGGATGGCCTTCCTGTGTTGCGCTGGTGATTGGGGTTCTCATCATCGCAGGCATGGCGGCGGTCTTTGGTTGGCGGCCACGGCCACCCACGCCGGACCCCATCCCGCTCTAATGCTTGAGCATCAGCTTCTGCACCCAGTTTCGTAGGCGGACGAGGGCATTGCTCCCACTGCGGGAGCAATGTATGATGGCTCAGGTGAGAGTCATTGCGCGCAGCACCTTGAAGCTGTTTGTAGAGAACCGGGTAGATCGCAAACTTCAGCACGCAGTAAAAACTCATTTCGATGCCTG
Source organism: uncultured Acidobacteriaceae bacterium (assembly GCA_963826875.1). GTDB lineage: Bacteria > Acidobacteriota > Terriglobia > Terriglobales > Acidobacteriaceae > PALSA-350. Next base: position 425,710 of record CAWGYP010000023.1, read on the forward strand.
GTTCGCGGAGGCTCAAAGGGCAACCTGGAAAAACTCAGCAGAGTTGAAACAGCAATACAGTTCTGCCAGCGTTGTGTCAGCGACACGGGTAGTTTTTAACATCAAGGGAAACGAGTTCAGACTGGTGGCCGCCATCAACTATCACTATCAAGTGCTCCTTATCAAATGGTTGGGAACACACCGGGAATACGACAAGATCGAGGTGGAAAGGGTGGAATATGACAAGCGCCGGTATACAGGTCCTTCCAATTCGAACGGATAGCGATCATGAACGGGCGGTAGCTCGAATCAGCGCGCTTATGGGCGCTGCCCCTGGCACTCCGGAAGGAGATGAATTGGATGTGCTAGCCACGTTAGTGGACGCTTACGAGGCAAAGCACTATCCGATGGACGCTCCCGACCCTGTCTCCGCCATTCAGTTCCGTATGGAGCAACAAGGCTTAAAGCGCAAAGATCTGGAACCTTTGATCGGCAGTCGTGCCAGAGTGTCGGAAGTCTTGACGCGTAAGCGAAGTCTAACCCTGGAGATGATCCGTCGCGTGAAGCGCGGCCTGGGCATCTCTGCAGATTTGCTCATAAGCGACACACCCAACAAGGGACACCGCCTTGCGGCAGACCGAACAGTGCGGAACTCACATCGTAAAGGCCGTGCGAAGACAAGTACGGCTAAGCAATCCAGAAAGAGCTCGTAGATCTAAGCAGAACCTTTACACTGGCCACCTTGGTAACTGGTGTTCGTTTCTCCGATCCGAGTGACTCACATGTCTTCACGCAAACTCATCATGAAAACCATCGTACAGATCTCGCTAGACTTCACCTCCATCCCCAAAGCTCTTGAAACCGCAAGGCTCGCCGTCCGCTCGGGAGTCGACTGGCTGGAGGCGGGCACTCCGCTCATCATTTCCGAAGGAATGAACAGTATTCGTGCCCTGCGCGCCGAGTTTCCTGACGTTCCCATCGTGGCTGACCTGAAAGCCATGGATGGCGGTATGCTGGAGGCGCAGATGGCAGCTAGAGCGGGAGCAACCCATGTCGTGGTCATGGAGCGTGCTCATTCGGAGACGATCAAAGCGATGGTACAGGCCTCAAAGGATTTCGGTGTGAAGGTCATGGGTGACAATCTCGCTGCCGAGGACCGGGTCGCGGCCGCAAAAAGGCTGGAGGATCTTGGCTGCGATTTCGTCATTCACCATATCGGTTACGATGAACGCCGCGGCCTGGCGGCGATGGGCGAGCGATATCCCAGTCCGCTCGATCAATTGCGAGAGGTGGTTGCGGCGGTGGAGGTGCCAGTCCAGGCGGTTGGCGGGCTTGCGATTGAACAGGCAATCCGCACTCCCGAATTCGGAGCGCGTCTGGTTGTTCTGGGCGCTCCTCTCATTGAGGGCGACTCATCTGAGGCCGCTTCAAGCAATCTCGAAGAGCAACTCCGTCTGGTTTGCGACAGAGTTCATGCTTACCAGCACTAAGCACCAGGGGAGATCCGGGAACAGAACATCGATTGCAGCCAGAGATCCATAGTTATAAGTCTAAGTCCCACCTGACTAAAGAGTGCTATGGTCACGCATTGTCATCGTCAGTCAGCGAGGTGTAGACTTCACGCGTAGCAGGAGGACCGCTATGTCTCTTCGCAAACTCCTGGCAGTCACTGCAATCATCCTTTGCTCTGCTCTTGCTTCCGCCAAGAAAAAGGCAATTCTTCCGGCGGATGTTCTCCGCGCCAGGACGGTCCTCGTGATCGTCGATCCAACCGCCGGCGTAGATGCCAGGGACCCGAACGCCAATCGTGCCGCGCGCACAGATGTAGAGAAAGCCCTGGATCAGTGGGGACGGTTTACGCTCGTGCAGGAAGGATTTACTGCAGACCTGGTCATCACGGTACGCAAGGGCAACGGTAAATTGATACAGCGCACCATCGGCGGTACTCCTATCAATGGAACGCCTCCAGTGAGTGGGGGCACGACCAGCACCCCGACCCAAATAACGACTCGTGGGGCTGTTCGTTTGGGCCCGGGAAGCGCTAACGATCCCTCGAACGCCGGAACTCAGCCTTCCACTCCCGAGCCGCAAATCGAGGCTGGCTCTCCGCAGGATATGTTCGTCGTTTATCGCGGAAGCATGGATGCGTACTGGTCTCCACTCGATGCCCCGGCGGTGTGGCGGTATTCAGGCAAAGATGCGCTCGCATCGCCTTCGGTTCCAGCGGTCGAAGCCTTCCGCAAGCTGATCGCGGAGTCGGAGAAGCAACTGGCCTCCCATCCGTAGCCAGCGACCCCTTGATTCCTGCTTCGCCTCCTCAAGGGAAAATGGCCACCATCGCCCCTCCTGGAAGCGGTTTTCCGGCAACGTGCTGAAGATAGTCACGAGCATGCCTAGGCGATCACCGCTCAGTGTTTTCACCCAACGCGCGAAATGTCGCAGCTGCAACCTCCAGAGATTGCTGCGTAAATTGTTTCTCTCCCCACACAAGATCGATGGTGCATGGGACGCGCACCGACCTTCCATCTTTTCTGGCAGGCGAGAATCGCCAATTGCGAACAAATGAGGCCGCCTCGCCTCCCCATATCGGTTCAGAGGCTTCCTCGGCTCGGATGAGCTTAGGATAACCAGCCCCATCCACTTCGAAGGCGAGCGTAACGACCGCTTGTCTTCCCATTACCTTCAAAAGACTCGCCGAATCCCTTGCAGGCGGGCTGATCCCATCACCTCCTGGATAAGGCGCACTCAGAAAATGAGGACGGGAAACACCCTCCGCAGTAGCAAATACAACTCGAAGCAAGTGCCATCGGGATTCGTTCGCTGGAAGCAAAAACTCCGCTCGGACCGTCGTCATTTGATTCGTTGGTGCAGCGTCTATTTTTTCAGGTTCAAAGATCCAGCTTCTTGCCGCCTGTATTGCGGCATCATCGAGCCCGAGCCCGAGAGGCTGAACCACATGAAAATCTGTGGCTGATCCATCTGCTGCAACACTGCCAACTAAAAACACGGTACCTTCCAGCCCTGCCACCCGTCCCTCGACCGAGTAGTGCGCCGGTATATTTACCGCTGGCCTTCGGACTGCGTCTGACAAATTCTCAGAGGAGACATGGTGCAGAACCGAACTAGCGTTGTTACCACCCTCCAACCGCTTAGCGGCAAACGCCTGCGCACCGTCTGTATCGTCCCGCGTGTGGAGCGCTGCCTGATACTCCCGGGCCGCGCGAGACCGCTGACCAGTCACGTCAAAAATTTCACCGAGGTCAATGTGCGCCCAAACGTCAATCCAAGTGGGGTGTGGGCCTCCCTTGAGTGCTGCTCTAAACTCGTTTGCAGAGGGCTGGTAATCGCGATGTTCGAAAAGCAGCTCGCCCAACCGGAAATGGATCAGCGAATCGCCGGGATTTTGTTTAAGCCCTTCGCGATAACTTTGCAAAGCATCAGGGCTGGACTCTTGCCCGATCGCGTATGCAACGCAGATGAGGAATCCGGCAATCCTGAGAGACATCGTCGACGCTCCCTTGACCGCCATTTTATGCCTCTAAAATATTTTTATGTTCACTCGCTTCCCGGGCCCCGCACTGAATGAGGGATGGTTATTCCGCTGGCACTTGGTCGCACGGGCGGCTACACGAAGAAGTGAATCTCCTCCAGTCGAAACGGAGTTCCTGAAAAGTAGACATAACGGACACGCGGTTTTTCCCGCAGTTCGAACAGGGTTCCTGGAAGACGGAATTCTCGGTAAACTTGCTCCCGCCTACCCCACAAGGTTCACCTTCTGCCGTCTCCCCGAATCTGTACACCGTCATCCGGGAACAGATCGACCCTTGAGCCCGAGGCCATTAAAGCACCCGCAGATGGCATGGTCATCGACGAAGTGGACAACAACGCGATAGCGTGGACAATCAATACGACTGCAGATCCCTATAGAGGTGCCAGTATACTTCTGCAGTGATCCGGTTACCCTGTCTGTCCTTGCAAAGCCGCGGCAGTTCTTTCCTTCTCATCCACGCCCTGCTTCGGGTAGCATAAGCCTGCCTTCCACAAAGGACAGACCGATGATTCAAGGTTTCGATGGCTCGTTCTCCCACAGTCAGAACGGGATGACGCGCGACGACATGGAGGCGACTGTGCAGGTCGCCAATCGCCTCGGCGAAGTTATCATTTTTCGTTCTACCGGCCCTTGGGCGAAGCGCTGGCTGGAGCGCGGCTATCCCAGCAAGAATTTCCACGTAAAAGGCAAAAGCTCCGATTGGGGACCGCATGCCGGGCTCGTGTCTTACAACGGTATCTACAGCAAGGTCGGGTCCGATACGACCAAGGCTGCCAAGGGAACCGCGGCCAATGACGAAGGAATCCACTCCGGCTTCGCCGGCAAGGAAACCCTCATCCTCACCGCCGATCAGATCGAGGAGCAAATCAACCGCCCCGAGGGTTCGCCGGCGCGCACTGCCATTGAGTTCAAAACTGCCGTGCCCAAAAGCGACGACCTGTACCTGGTGGCCAATCGCAGCGGAGACCGGCAACGCGTCCTCTTCCGCGCCTTCAAGGAGGGAGCGGGCTACGCCATCCACGTCTACCCCCAGTTCGGCCACCTCGCCACCAACACCATGCGCGTCTTCGACAAGGATCCTGCAGGCAGGCAGGCGGTGCCGCTGGAAGTAATGATCTCCAAAGAAGTCGGCGCGGGTAAGCCCATGACCGGCGACTATGATCTGTTCGCCGTTTGTCCCTCGTGGGCGCAGTACGGCAGTCTCACCGCAGCTCCGATCGTCAAGCCGGACATCGCTCTGATGGGTCGGGGCGTCCGTAAAGGCCTCTCCTTCCCCGAAGGGGTCGGCATGGATAATGTGATGGATCCGCGTCTAAGCACCATGGGCAAAATGTTCCAGCCGGGCACAAATCCGGCTTTCACCAAGGCCAGCATGGTAGCCAAAGATTTCACCGCCCGCAGCGAAGACGCCGCCGCCCGGCGGGAAGCGCTGCGGGCGAAGATACGCGCCGGCACCGCCGGTCCGCTTTCCGCAAGTACCCTGCAGCACGCATTTGGAGTTCCCGAAGCCGAAAGCCCATGGATGGAGCATGAGGATATGGGTAACCTGACGCCGAGAATCCTGCGCTGCATCAATGCGCTGAACGCCCAGATGGGCGCCGTTGGGGACCAGGCGGCGATGCGCCGCGTGCACCACAACGCAGAGTCCCATCGCTACCGCCTCTTCGGCGCCCTTACCGGGAAGGACATGGTCACCAAAAAAGACGGAGATTCCCACGGTGACGGTTTCCCCCTCACCTGTTTTCAGCCCTCGCCCGTCGATCGTTCTCCCACCATGGCCCGATACGGCGCGGTCTGCACCCTGGAAACGCTGTTGGAATTCAAGGAGTACGCCCTGGCACTCAAAGCCGTCGGCTTCTACATACCAAAGAACTGGGTCTGGGGCGTCTAGTGCTTGAGTGTCAGCTTCTGCACCCGCCAGTTCAATAACTCTGCGACGTACAGCTCGTTTTCTGAGGGACAGGCAATTTCGTGGATCCATCCGAATTGCTTCCACTGCTTACCAGACTCACCCAGGTACCCAAGTACCTTGCCGTCGAGACTCAGCTTGTAGATCCGGCCGGGGTAGGCGTCCGAGCTAAAGAGAACCTGGTTCGGTCCCGGCGTGATGCAGATCGCCCAGGGCGCACCGGCTTGCATCGTTCCGTTCGCGGAGGGACTCTGCACTGGCTTAGGACCGATCGCGGGCCGGGCATTGGGATCGAAAGGCACATCAATGGTGATCTGGCGAAGGAAGTTGCCCTCGCCATCAAACACCTGGATCCGGCGATTGCCGCGGTCGGCGACATACACGTTGCCCCTGGCGTCGACCGCGATGCTGTGTGGGACGCTGAATTGACCAGGCTTGTCCCCGGGCTCCCCCCAGGACTTGAGCCAGTTGCCGTTCTTATCCACCTTCGCGACGCGTGAGTTAATGTAACCATCACTGATATAAGTGTTGCCGGCCTGGTCCCAGGCCATGTCAGTGACCTGACGAAACATTCCGTCGACCGGGGGCAGCGGCGGCTTGGGGTGCTTGAGCGGCTCGGTGCCTTCGTCAGACGCTTCCTGTTTACGGCCAAACACCATCGAGACACGGCCTTCCGGATCGAATTTGATGACCATGTCAGAACCTTTATCCGCAACCCAGATGTTGTCCTGGGGATCGACCTTTACCGAATGACCGAAGGACCAAGCATAGAGGTTGTGGCCGATTTCGCGAAGGAACTTTCCGTCAGGACCAAACTCGAGCAGTTGCGATGCAGCGGCTCCGTAAGCAGGCCCGGTCGTGTTGCCACGAGAGAGAGCGAATACGTGGCCTTTGGAATTTACGGCCACGCCGGCCATTTCTCCCAGGTAGCGGTCTGGGGGGAGCTTTAGAAAATTTTCCACGGAAGTATATTCGATGGCTTGCTGTGAGAACAACGGCAGGTTCGTGAGCAGGCATAAGAGGAAAAGCAGACGCTTCAAGTTGACCCTCCCGGCACGGTCCTCACTCTAGTTGAGCATCGCCTGGCATGCAAATCATGCCGCACCGAAACCGGAGGTCCTACACTGCTTTCATGGGACTTTGGCGTCCGGGCGAGGCGCACTGCAGATCCCTCGGCTGCGCTCGGGATGACAAGGGAAGGGCGGTTACTGACTTACAATTCCGCGAGTCGGATCGCAAAGAAGAACTCCCGACCCGACTCGCATACGTTAAGGTGAGTCATCACTCTACCCTTCTCATCCCTCCCGATCCGACTCGCAGACTTTAAGGTGAGTCGTCACTCTTCCCTTGTCATCCCGAGCGAAGCCGAGGGATCTGCAGGGCGCCTCGCCCGCACGCCAAAGTCCCGTGAAAGCATTGGAGGACCTGCTGTTTCTCTCTAGTGTCCTGAGTCATTAATTATTCACATAGTGATTGAGATGTAAGGCATCTAACATGGCAGGAGAACTGCCATGGCGAAGCGAGCGCAAGGGCCGGTTGTTGTGATCACTCCAGAGCAGCGGGAAGTGCTCGATCAGTGGGTTCGCAGGCCGACATCGGCACAGGCGCTGGCTTTGCGTGCACGGATCGTTTTGCGATTGGCTGAAGAACACAGCAGCCTTTCCGTGGCGCGACAGATGCAGGTCCACATTCAGACCGTGAGCAAGTGGCGGGAACGGTTTCGCAGCCGAGGCGTGGATGGATTGCTGGACGAGCCGAGGCCGGGCCAGCCACGTAAGATCACGGATGCGCATGTGGAAGCGGTGATTGCCCGTACGCTGGAGAGCAAGCCCGCCGCGGCGACGCATTGGTCGACTCGCTCCATGGCCCACCTCACCGGCCTGAACCAGACCGCCATCAGCCGCATCTGGCGCGCCTTTGCGCTGCAGCCGCATCGCAGCGAGAACTTTAAACTCTCCAAGGACCCACTGTTCATCGACAAGGTGCGCGATATCGTTGGGCTCTATCTGAATCCACCGGAACGCGCCCTTGTGTTGTGCGTGGATGAGAAGAGCCAGATTCAAGCCCTGGAACGTACCTCACCTTTATTACCGATGCGCCCCGGGCAAGCCGAACGCCGTGCTCACGATTATTCGCGCCACGGCACCACCAGCCTGTTCGCTGCCCTGGATGCCAAGACCGGCAACGTGATCGGCCAGACGCACCGCCGGCATCGCTCCGAGGAGTTTCGCAAATTCCTCGACACCATCGAAAAGAACGTACCAGAAGATCTCGACGTGCATCTGGTTATGGACAACTACGCCACACACAAGACTGACACGATTCAACGCTGGCTGCTAAAACGCCCTCGCTTCCATGTCCACTTCACGCCTACTTCAGCCAGCTGGCTCAACCTGGTCGAACGATGGTTCGCCGCCCTCACCGACAAACAATTACGTCGCAACAGCTTCCGATCCACACGTGAACTGGAGGCCACCATCAAAAGCTATCTCGATCAACACAATGCGCAACCCAAGCCCTTCGTCTGGACAAAATCCGCCGACCAGATCCTCGATTCCATCGCGCGCTACTGCCGGCGAATTAATGACTCAGGACACTAGATGCCTTTCACTTCCCCACCGTCCATGCGTACGCAGGAGCCCGTCATCCATTTCGCCGCAGGCGAAACCAGATAGGCCATCAGCTCGGCAATCTCTTCCGGTTTACCGAAGCGACTGATGCCGGCTTCTTCCGGGAACTTCTTGATCGCCTCTTCCACGCTCATATTGTGTGCCGGCGCCCACTTGGCAAAGAACGACTGCCTGCGTCCGGTCATCACAGCGCCGGGCACCACGCTGTTGACCTGCACGCCATCCTTGATGCCCTGCTCTGCAAACGCTTTCGCGAGGGCAATGATCGCAGCATTCACCGCAGCAACCGCAGCGAACCCAGGCTTGGGATCGAGGGCAGCACTTCCGGAAATCAGAACCACAGACCCGTTCGAGGCTTTCAATGCATCCCAGGCGCGAATAGTCAGGCGGCGTGCGCCGTGGAGCTTGAGTGCCAGCCCATCCTCCCACTGCGCATCCGTCATTTCGAACAGATCAATCTGGGGGACAGCACCGGCAATGTTCAGCAAAGCATCGATTCTGCCAAAACGGTCAAGAGCCCCCTCGACGACGGTTTCGGCGGACGAAGGCTCGCGCAGGTCAAGTGCATAAACCAGCGGTTCGGCGCCGGCTGACTTTACTGCGGCTGCGGTCTTCTGGAGCTCACTTTCCTGCCTCGCGGTCATCACGACTGCTGAGAAATCACGCGCGAGCCGTACAGCAGTGGCTTGGCCGATCCCCTGGCTTGCCCCAGTGACGATCGCAACCGAGTTGGCCTTCATCCGTTCCCTCCCTGAGCATTGCGGACTGCGGAGACCCCTACCGGCGAAATGGTTTCACGCACGGCCTCCAGAATCACGTCAACCACGAGATCCGGTTTTGTAATCATTGGACTATGGTCAACTTCGTGGGACCGGACCTTTGCGCCCATTCGATCCGCCATGAAGCGCTGAGTCTGGGGACTAATCATGCGATCTTCTTCCGCAATGAGGAACCACGATGGCTTCGTTTTCCAGGCCGGCGCAGGAGCCTTCTCCTGAATGCACTTCAGGGCGATGGGCCGCTGTACGGCGGCCATAATCACGGCTTCGTCCGGCGAGACCTTGTGACCGACCGCACGAGCAAAACCTTCTTCCGGCATCCAGATGAGACCGTCCGCGTCGGGCGCCAGGTGCGGGGCCTCAGGATGTGGATCGGTGCGATAAAACACATCTGCCACAGATTCGTTCTCGTCGGGCGCCAACGCAGCAATGTAAACGAGCGCCTTCACCGGCTCTTCTGTTGCGGCGGCAATCACGGCGCCTCCGTAGGCATGTCCAACCACAATCGCCGGACCACTGGTTCTCTTCAATACGCGATGGAGAGCGGTGATGTCATCGGTGAGGGATGTGAGGGGAATCGGCGCGCACGTTACCGTGAGCCCATGACGTCGCAACGGCAGAATGACGCTTCTCCAGCAGGACCCGTCAGCCCATGCTCCGTGAACCAAGACCACCGTGCCGCTTTGAGGCGAGGGATTCATTGGCAAACCTCCTTACCTGCGTGCTGCACCCGAAATGCCAAAAGCGAAGCGACTTTACTCCGAGGCTGGAGCAGAGGCAAGTTGTTCTGGACTGGCGAGATCTGTTTGAAGAGCAGCGCATAGGTTCCAGCTCCAGCTGACGAATTCGCGACGGATAGCCAACACTGACGGGTTTTGGTCGCGCCCCTCAGGAGCTAATTGCGGTTGTTAAACTGCCAACCGTATTCCAGTGAATTGCCAGCGAGTGGCGGGCTGAAAAAAATTCCGATAGCTCGCGCGCACATGACCCGCCGGTGTGACACAAGAACCTCCCCGCAAAATCATCTGACAAGACATAAACTTGCCGTTGTGTTCGCCCAGCGCACCGGGGCGAAGTTTGAATCCGGGATAAGGGGTGTACGGGCTCGCAGTCCATTCCCAACAGTCCCCAAAGAGTTGCTCAACGCCCTCACCGCTCGCCCGTGCGGGATGCAGCCTACCCGATTCAAGCAGATTTCCGTAAAGGGGTTCCTGCCCCACCACATGTTCCCATTCCGCTTCCGTTGGCAGTCGGCAACCTCGCCAACGAGCAAACACCTCGGCCTCGAAGTAACTTATGTGGCACACGGGCGTATCCAGCAGCGCGGAAAGTCCGTGCCAGCCCCTCAGGGTGAAGACCCGCCAGCCAGTCTCATCATGAGCATCCCGCTCCCAGTAGAGCGGGGCCATCCACGACCCCTGGGTGGCCATCTCCCAGCCGTCAGAGAGCCAGAGTCCAGGGCGCGCGTATCCGTCATCCGACATAAACTCCAGATATTCCCGGCACGTCACATTGCGGTTTGCGATCTGAAAAGGCCGCAGGTACACCTTGTGACGAGGAGTTTCATTGCCAAAGCAGAAATCGAGAGGATCGCCGCAATTCAGTCGATAACCAATTTCAACCAGCCCCCCTTCGAAGCTGTGCCAGCAAAGCGTCGGGACAGGATGACCATATTCTTCCGCAAGAGGGGCGGATTGGTACGCGGGACGCAGGGGATTTGAGAAAAACGCATGCTTGATGTCGGTCAACGCCAGTTCCTGGTGTTGCTGTTCGTGATTCAGACCCAACATCACGCGGCGCACCGTGTCCTGATTGAGAGTGCGCGCAAAAAGCTTCAGCATCTGGTGGTCAACGTGCGCGCGAAAATCAAGGATTTCTCCAAGCGAAGGACGGGAAAAAGAAGCGCCCTGCTTCTTTTCCGCAATCTCTTCACCGAGTGAGAGGTAATAGCTGTTGAACAACCAATGGAACTCCTCGTGAAAGGGCTTGTAGTCCGGGAAAAATGGACGAAGCACAAACGTCTCAAAGAACCAGGTGGTGTGAGCCTGATGCCATTTCACCGGACTGGCCTCAGCGCATGACTGGACCATCTGATCCTCCGCAGACAGACTCGCAGCGAGAGAGGCCGTCATCGACCGCACAGCTCTAAATTTCGCAGCAAGATCACACATGAAGCCCCTGCAAAGCATCCAGCCTGCCAGAACAGAGCTATTGGAGCTCAACGGTACAGTGTGGGCCAGGCTGTTCGGTTATCGAGGGATAGAGGCAGTTTGCTGGTCGATTGAATATGCATTCCACTGACGGATTAGTGACCAATGCCCGCCACTGACAAGCTCTTGTCACTCATGGAATTTTCAGCGGCCTGCCAGGGGCGCCGGACGGCTTATGCGAAGCTTTCGCATTCGGTAGACCAATGTGGTCCGCTGCATCCCCAATCGCGCTGCGGCGCCATTTCGACCGCCCACAGTCCAATTGCTGGCCTCGAGCGCACGCAGAATGTGATCTCGTTCTACCTCCTCAAGACCAGTCATGGGCATCGACATATTGGATCTCGTCTGAGTATGGGAGGGCTCCAATTCAGAAATCGGGGCGCGTAAAACTGTGTGCGGGGAAAGAATCACAGCTCGTTCGATAAAATTCTGCAGTTCCCGAACATTTCCAGGCCAGCTATAGCGCACCAGCGCATCAATCGTCCCCGTAGGAATTTCATCAATCCTCTTGTTCATACGCCGGGCGTACACCGCGGTGAAATGGTAAGCGAGTTTTGGAATGTCTTCAGTACGTTGGCGCAGGGGAGGAACGTTGATGGGGAATACCTTCAGCCGGTAGTACAAATCCTCGCGAAACGTCGTCTGCTTTACCATGGCAGCCAAATCACGATGAGTGGCCGCGATCAAACGGACATCGACCTTGTGCGTACGGTTGCTGCCGAGTCTCTCGAATTCCTGCTCTTGCAGAACGCGCAGCAATTTCGCTTGAAGCTCCAGCGGGATGTCGCCGACTTCGTCCAGGAAAAGGGTGCCCTTGTGGGCAAGTTCAAAGCGTCCCGTCTTTTGTGCGATGGCACCAGTAAATGCTCCCCTCTCGTGGCCAAACAGCTCACTTTCGAGAAGCCCAAGCGGAATGGCAGCGCAGTTCAATTTGACGAAGGCCCGCTCCCGGCGGCCACTCAGACGGTGAATGGCGCGCGCTATTAGCTCCTTGCCGGTTCCCGTCTCGCCCAGAATCAGCACACTCGAATCCGTGGGCGCCACGACGGACACCAGGTCGAGTGCCGTCTTCAAGGCTGGACTCTCGCCGACGATGTCACCAAATTCAGCGCGAATTTCTTCCTCGAGATAGAGTCTTTGTTTGGTCTCTTTATCTCTGTCCTTGATCGCTTTTTCGTACGCCAGCGCGTTCTCCACCGCCATCGCTACCTGGCGGGCCACCTGTTCAAGAAAAACGACGTCACTCTGATCGAATGCCCTTTCCGTGCGCTTCAGGGCGGTCAACACACCCACAACGCCGATTCTGCCAAAAAGAGGGAGATCACACCCTGACACCAAGCCTTCCGCCATGACGCGTTCATAGAACTGCCGGCCTGCCTGGTTGCCGAAGCTTTCAGGGTCCTCTCGTAGGTCTTCAAGATGATCAAAGTGCTGAGTCTTGCCTGTCCGGAAAGCCTTGCCACAGATGGAACCATGGATCGGTACGATCGCTCCGTCGCAGAGGGAGCCGCGCGCGTCCGGATTGTAGAGGATGGTGGCACGCAATTCCCCACTATCAGCGTCCGGTAGAAGCAAGGCGCAAAAATCACAACGTGTTACACCCAGCAGACTGCTGGAGAGGACCTCTACCAGGCGGCGGAGGTCCAGCCTTGACGACATGCTGTTGGTAATCTCCAGAACCAGGTGCAACCGGTCGCGTTCGAGCCGCAACTTCTCTTGATTGATGTGACGCTCAATGGCGATTCCCGCAATGTGACTGGCATTCTCGATCAACTGCAGGTCGGGGGCGGCAGGGCTGCGGACTTCTCGATAAAGGACAGCAAATGTTCCCAGAACCTTACCTTCGATCGTGACCAGCGGTCGCGACCACACCGCACGAATGCGATAAGGCTCGAACAGGTGCCGATAATCATCCCAAAGGGGGTCGCTGAGGATATCGGTTACATATACTGGCTCCCTGCGGTAGGCCGCTGTGCCACAGGATGCGCCCTTTGGACCAACCAACGTGGGCCCTACATGAGCGCTGAATCCGGGAAGACTGGGTGCGGCGGCGCAACGCAGCCGCTTACCGTCCTCATCCGGAAGCCAGATCGTGCATATCGTGCCTTCGCCTTGAGATTCAACCAGGCGAGCGATGATCGTGAGCACTTCAGGCAGCGGGGATCCAGCCAGAATCAACTTCAGGATGTTAAGGACTCGCTCGCTGGAGAAAAGGGAGGATTCGTTCTGCGGCTGTTTCATGCTTGACAACATTTGTGTCGAACTAACCCTTAGCGGAATTACATCACAAAGCACCGGCGCCTGTCCGCAGCAGGGCAGACTTATCGCGTTCAATTGATTGAGCAAAGGCTGGTTTGCTAGATTCGAGGACATGCCCGAGTCCCCTCTGGAGCAGGTCCGTCAATCCATTGAATTGTTGTACCGGGTGGACTCGGGGAGGATTCTGGCGACACTGATTCGCCTGCTCGGTGATTTCGATCTCGCCGAGGATTCCATGCACGAAGCGTTTGCCGCGGCTTTGGATCTTTGGCACAAGACCGGCATCCCGGCAAATCCGCGGCCCTGGCTGATCTCGACGGCACGGTTCAAAGCCATCGATACGATGCGCCGGCGGGCTCGTTTCGACGCCTCGCAGCAGGACCTCATCCGCCATCTCGAAGCCCAGTCGGCCCAGGAGCCGCAGCAAGACGAAGGCATTGACGATGACCGCCTGCGACTGATTTTTATCTGCTGCCATCCCTCCATACCGCCGGAAGCGCACGTCGCGCTCACCCTGCGCGAGGTGTGCGGGCTAACGACGGAAGAGATCGCTCGCGCCTTCCTGCTCCGTCCCCCAACCCTGGCGCAGCGCATCGTGCGCGCCAAAGCAGCCATTCGAGAGAAAGGGATTGGTTTCCAGATACCCTCGCCGGCAGATTTGCCGGAACGACTGTCCCCCGTGCTTCAGGTAATTTATCTGGTGTTCAATGAAGGCTACTCAGCGGCCGCCGGAGCTGAGATCCTACGGGCCGAGCTGACCGGCGAGGCCATTCGTCTGGGCCGCCTGGTTTGCCAACTTCTGCCGGAGCCGGAAGTCATGGGTCTGCTTGGGCTCATGCTTTTGCAGGAGTCCCGTCGTGCGGCGAGGACGTCTCCAACAGGAGATTTGATTCTGCTCGAGCAACAAGATCGTTCCCTCTGGGATCGGGCTCAGATAGCGCAAGGAATCGCTCTGGTGGAGAAGGCTCTCAGGTCTCACCGCTTTGGCTCCTACACACTGCAGGCCGCGATTGCGGCTGTTCACGCTGAGGCAGACTCGACTGCCACCACGGATTGGCGGCAAATCGTCATGCTTTACAACCGCCTGGTGCGGATCCAGCCTTCCCCGGTGGTGGAACTGAATCGGGCAGTCGCGATCGCCATGTGCGAGGGACCTGAGGCCGGGCTGAGCCTCATCGAGGGTCTGCTGGCACGCGGCGAAATGGCGAACTATCACCTGGCCCATTCCGCCCGTGCGGACTTGTGCCGCAGGTTGGGCAGAACCGCGGAAGCTCGTTGCTCCTACGAGAAAGCTCTGACGCTGACACAGCAGGAGCCGGAGCGCCGGTTCCTTGAGGAGCGGCTGCGCCACCTGAAATAAAAATCCAAGCTCTGTCGATTCTCTGTCTCCCCAACGACTATAGGGTGAGCGAACGATGCGGCTCGCGCCGCACCTTACAAACGATCAGGAGGAACATTCTATGAAATACATCTGTTTGGGATACATCCAGCCAGGCAAGTTCGAGAACCTGACAGACAACGAGCGCCACGCCATGCTGGACGAGTGCTTTGACTATGACGACAACCTGCGGGCCAACGGGCATTTTGCTGCAGGCGAGGCTCTGCAACCGCCCGGCACTGCCATGACCCTCTATTGGAAGAACGGCAAGGTCGCCGCGACCGACGGCCCCTACGCTGAGACCAAAGAGCAGATAGGCGGAATTCTGGTCCTCGAGGCGAGGGATCTCAATCACGCCGTTCAACTCATCTCGAAGCATCCGGGAGTGAAATATGGCCCGTGGGAGATTCGGCCAGCAGCGGATCTGAATGAAATGATTCGCGAGAGCGAGCTCCGCCGGGTAAAGGACACCGGGCGATGACCTCGACGATGAAAACCGTCATGGCCGTGGTTGTTCTCGCGGCCATTATTTTCAGCCGGCCCATGGGGCCTTCGCCGGTACTGCTACGGACGCACGCGAAAAGGAGAATGGCATGGAATCCCAAAAAGGCTATGCACCGGTGGATGGCCTTAACATGTATTACGAAATTCATGGAACTGCGCATGCGGGGTGTCCACCCCTGGTGCTGCTGCACGGCGGCGGCGATACCATTCAGACATCGTTCGGCAAACTGCTTCCGGAACTCTCCCGCAACCGGCAAGTGATTGCCTTTGAGCAGCAGGGATTCGGCCACACTGCGGATATTCCCGACCGGCCCTTCAGCTTTGAGCGGTCCGCCGATAACACGGCGGCTCTTCTCGAATACCTCCATGTCGAGCGGGCAGATGTTTTTGGATTCAGCAATGGAGGCACGATCGCGCTGCAGGTGGCGATCCGGCACCCTCGCCTGGTTCGCAAACTCATCATCGCCTCTGGCTTTTTCAATCACGACGGTGCTGACCCTGCCTTCTGGGCCGGCTTCGAACACGCCCAGCTTGGACAGATGCCCAAAGAACTGAGCGACGCGTATCTCGCGGCGGCGCCCCATCCCCAGAACCTGCAGTTGTTCTTCGACAAGAGCGTGCAGCGCATGCGCAATTTCAAAGATATTTCCAACGGCACGATGCGTGGTATCCAGTCGCCGGCGCTGGTGATTGTCGGCGATGCGGATGTGATGCGCCCCGAACAGGCCGTCGAAGAGTACCGGCTGATCCCGCACTCCCGTCTGGCGGTTCTGCCCGGCACTGATCACATGGCACTAACGTCCCGCACTTCCTGGCTAGCACCCATGATTAACGAATTCCTCGATGCTCCGCTGCCACCATCGCGGTGATGGACCGCAGTCCGCCGGCTTTCAGTCCGAGTCTGCTACACCGATCTGGTGGAGATGATGGCGCAAATGCGTGAGATAGCCGGACGCCAGGAAAGCAAGCGTAATTGGCTCGCCCGCGCCGATGCGAATTGGAGTGTCCAGCTTGGACGCGGGCAGATTTGCTATCAGATGCGCCAGATACCGGTTGTACGCGGCCCATAACGAGATGAGCAGCGACCACTCCGCTTCGTCAACCGCTTGTACACGCACACTTCCGGCCTGATCGTAACCCGGGAAATCCAACGATGGCTGAAGCAGCGACCGCACGAATCGCTGATGATTGTTGGACGCCGAGTCGATCAAATGGCCAACAACCTGCTTGCGAGACCAGCCTCCTCGCGATACGGAGTGCATACTCTCCGCCTCGGTGATTTGGCGCAACCTCGGCTCAGTCGCCTCAACCACGCTTCGCAGCTGCTCACTAAGCTCTTTCACCTGGCAACGCCTCGACGGCAAACACGATAACAGGAATCTGGCACCAAATCTCGGGTTTTCGCCTTTCCTGATTCCGATCCGCGGCATGCGGCTCTTAAGCCATGGCAGGCTGGTACGCCTGGGGAGTAGAATCACCGGGCCGGAAACCAAAGTGAATCCCGGATCATGGTCAGTTCGAGGCCCGAGCCATGGTTCGTCCGCTCAATAGCCAACTCGCCAGCACATGGATGCTCCTGTCCTTCTGCGTAGCGGCTGCCGTTGCTAGTGCCCAGGCGCAGGACGTGGTTTGCAGCGGGGGGTTTGGCAGCTTCAAGTCAACGTTTGTTACGGGTGTTACCGTCTCCGTCGACGCCAGGCGGAATACAGAATTCGCTGGGCGGATGTGTGAAGCAAAACTCAATTGGGGTACGAAGGACTTGCTGGTTGAACCCAGGGCCTGGGAAGTGGACGTCGATGCAATGGGCATCGATCTGGGCCTGGACGCCCCAGTGGTTGCTTTTCAGATACGAAAAAACGATATCGACCGGCTGGTCAAATATGAAATCTACACGCTTAAGGAGCCGCCGCGGCTACTTCGGACGATCACGGGCGGCTCCGACTATAGCGCCGCCGATACCGATCTG
The DNA here is from genome assembly GCA_963826875.1 of uncultured Acidobacteriaceae bacterium. Lineage (GTDB taxonomy): Bacteria > Acidobacteriota > Terriglobia > Terriglobales > Acidobacteriaceae > PALSA-350. The sequence goes on from CAWGYP010000023.1 coordinate 442,874, forward strand.
GATGGGCGAATTGAAATCTGGACCAATGATGCCGAGGCGGTGAACGGTTTCGAGAACATACCGCTGAATGCACTCGATTTTGCTCCGCCCGTGGTACTGAGGTTCGAACAGAAGCAACTCATCGACGTGAGTTCCGAGTTTCGATCCGATTTTGATCGTCAAATTGCGACCGTGCGGGCCCAACTGAACGACCAACAGTTGAGCGAATTCAAGCACAGCGATGGCGGGTTATCGACCAACTCCTTGCCCCTGGATCAGGCACACGCCCTCAGCACCACCAAAATCAAGGTATTGGAGATGGTCTGGTGTTATCTTTACAGCGACCGTGAACCGCAGGCATGGAAAACTCTTGCCGAGATGTGGCCCGGCAGCGATTTCGACCGCATTCGCGCGGCCATCCTGAATTCCCGGACAAAGGGCATTCTCAGCCAGGTGAATGGTGTTTCCCACGAATCATCCGCCGGGAAATTCAAGAAAAAGCATGCGATGATCTACGATCGAATCGCAGACACTGATCCGGACAAAAGCAACGAGTTGGGTTGGGCTTACGCAAACGGCATGAGCGGACCGGGAAAAGATAAGCACACCTTCGAGGCTGACACTTACCCGATACCGATTCTCATGAGACGGCCGCCTCCACTGGATGCTACCCGAGCCGCGCTTACCACGGAGGTGACGGTAAACCTGGTGATCGATGCCGCCGGAAAGGTGCGGTCGGCGAAGGCAGAAGGAAAGCCTGAGAAGGACTTGATCGATGCCACTGCCGGCTGGAAATTTGTGCCCGCATTCAAGTCCGGCCGCCCGGTCGCCAGCCGCCTGCAAATCGGGGTCACGCCTTCGCAGTAAAGATCTTCAAATGGTAGCTAACGAGTCCCGCCGTCGCGGATCGGAAACGGTCCGCTGGGTGAATTCCTGTCAAAAGGTTTATTATCTGATCATTACCTCCCCCAAGAAGGAGTGTTGCCGTGGAAGCTTCGATCAACGGCCCCGTTTCGCAACAGGAATTAATCCGCTTGGCGACCAAGCTCAGGGAAGATCTGATCGATTACGAGGGGAAATTCGGCAGTTCTCGAGAATTTGCTGAAATCATGGATTCGGCCGGCGCGTTGATCATCGCTATCCTTGAACCCGAAGATTTCCGCCTCTCTGCTTCGCCACCCCAAAAAGCTCGAGCTGGTTCCTCCGGAACCTCCTTGCCGCACCTCGCTAAGTAGTCAGTCGCAGAATCCCGGGCCTGCGGATTCGAGATTGTCTCTATCGAACCCGTAAGCCTATGCAATCGAGTCAAGGCGATCAAGTTAGCAATCGAGACGCTACCGAATTAACTAGATGAGGCCGGAAACTCTACGATTTTTGCGTCCAGGCGAGGCGCACCGCAGATCCCTCGGCTGCGCTCGGGATGACAAGGGGAGAGGTGATTCCTTACCAAACGGTCTGCGAGTCGGATCGGGAATTCTTCTGTGCCATCCGACTCGCAGACTTTTTCGGTGAGTAATCACTCTCCACTTGTCATCCCGAGCGCAGCCGAGGGATCTGCAGTGCGCCTCGCCCGCACGCAAAAATTCCGGAAAGCAGCGGAGGGAGCTGCGGTTATCTTTACTCCGACCTCAAAGCGCGCATGGGCTCGATCGAGGCGGCCCTGCGAGCAGGGACAAATCCAGCAACGGCTGCGCACATAGCCAGCGCTATCGTTGCGCCAAGGTATGCTGCCGGATCGCTGCCCCTCACCCCATACAGCAAGCTGGTGATGAGGTGACCAGCATAGAACGAAGCCGGAATCCCCAAAGCAACACCAAGCAGAAATTGCCAAAGCGCACCGCGCAGCACCATGGAAACGATGTCGGAACGGGACGCGCCCATCGCCATGCGAATACCCATTTCGCTGGTCCGCCGGACCACAGAGAAAGAAACCACCCCGTAGAGTCCGACGGAGGCGAGAGTCAGCGCAAGGACACCGAAGAGACTGGTGAGCCGTGCGATCAAGCGGTCCTGGTTAAAGTTCGTGGCAACTTGGGAATCGTAGGAGTCGAAATGGAAGACCGTGAGATTGGGATCGATCTCGGCCAGTGTTCGGCGCAGCAGCGTCTCAGCACCCTCTTGCGGGCTCGAGAACTGAATAATGATGCAGCCGACAAACATGGAGCTGCTTTCCGACGAGATCGCCTCGGGATCAGTGTAGCCAAGGTATTGCTGGGCAAGCGGGCGCAGAAAGAGCGGAGTGACTTCGCCGCGCGGATCAGACATTTTAAAGTCGGCAAAAATCCCGGCGATTTCGAAAGCATTGGAATTTTTCGGAGAGACGAGCCCGAAATGCTTGCCGATGGCATCCTGGTTAGGAAAGAAGCGCCGCGCGAACGATTGACTAACGAGGACCACCGGGGTTGAGGTCAGAGTGTCCTGTGCAGAGAAGTTACGCCCACGCACGATGGGCACCCCGATGGACTGGAGAAAGCGATTGCTGACCCGGTCCCACGAGGAGAAGCAATGCTCGTTCGCGTTTGGCGCGGGATGGCCCTGCTGGACGACGCAAGTTCCCCAGTTATTACCGCCCAGGGGAGTGTAGCGGGCAAGGCTCACATTGACTGCGCCGGGCAAAGCAGAGAGGCGGTCTTCCATCTGACGATAAAGCGCAGGAAGCCGGTCGACTTTGTAGCCCGCCCCCTGCGCGTCGAAATCCAGAACGTAGCGATGAGCGGTCGCGATACCGAAGTTCTGATGCTCGAGGCTGGCGAGCGACTTCGCCATGAGAAAGGCTCCCGAAAGCAGAACCATCGACAGGGCGACTTGGAGAACAACCAACGCCCTTTGTGGAATGGATGACTGATCGCCGAAAGAGCAATTCGCTCCGCGCAAAGCTTCAGCCGGTTTGGCGTGCGACGACAGCCACGCAGGAGCGGTACCGAAGATGATTCCTGTCAGTAGCGAGACCATGAACGCAAAAGCAAGCACCGGCAGAGACGGGCTGGCCTGGATTGGCATGTTGCGCGCCTCGGGAAAGGCGAGCGCGAGAATCATCTGCGAGAGGGCGTAGGCGACCGACAGACCGGCCACTCCACCGATGAGGCCAAGCAGCACGCTCTGGGTTAGGATCTGGCGGATGAGCCTTTCGCGAGCCGCTCCCAGAGCCATGCGTAGCGCCAGCTCCGGACGGCGTCTGGCACCGCGCGCCAATAGCAGGTTGGCAATGTTAGCGCAGGCGATCAGCAGCACCACACTGGAAAGAATCATGAGCATGCGAAGTCCCTTGCCGGTTTGTTGCTGCAATCTCTGGATGCCTCCCCCTCCTGGGACCAGGACCACGTGCTGGCGGGGAATCCGCGCCGCTCCGCCGTTGGCCGTGTACGCAACATGAGCCTCCATCCATTGGCGCAAGCCCGCGGAAAGCCTGTCCTGAAGAGCGGCGATGTTTGTCCCCGGCCTCACTCTGCCTAGAAGATAGAGCCAGGCTGTGTCTTCGTTTCCCTGAGGCCACAGGGAAGTGCCCGCGCCTTCGATCATCGGCTCATTGGCCAAGGGCACCCAGACTTCGGGAGGCCGCTGTGCGACGCGGTCACCAAAGAAACCCGGCGGCGCAATACCAGCAACGATAAAGGGATGCGTCTGCACCTCGACTGTCGAGCCGACGATGCTGGGATCTCCAGCGAAGTCCGACTGCCAGCTTTGGTAGCTGAGAACGAGAACAGGCGTGGCTCCGGGCTTGTCGTCGCTCGGGAGGAGCAACCGGCCCGCATAGGCGCCCACGCCGAGCATGGCAAAGTAATTGCCGGAGACGTACTCCGAGTGCAGCGGCTTGGCTGGTGACGATCCACTGCGCACACTGACAGCAGATCCTCCAGCTTGTAACGCCGCAAGCTGCTCGAACTCTGATGAGGAATGCTGTAGCTGGAGATAGAGGTCGTAGGGAAAAAGATCGAAGTCGCCGTTGTCGTTTTCGAACCCGTCATAGTAGCAGCAAGTGTCCTGATCGCCGACGCGATACAGGCGAGACGGGTCAGCAACCGGAAGGGACCGTTCGAGAACTCCGTGAACGAGTGTGAAGATCGCAGTATTGGCGCCGATGCCGAGCGCGAGAGTGATGACTGCGGTAATCGTGAACCCAGGCGAGTTGCGAAGCTGGCGCAGGCCGTAGCGGACGTCTTGTACCGATACCTCGAGAAACGGTAATCCGCGCATCTTGCGGAGATCTTCCTTCGTCTGCGTCACTCCCCCGAACTGGCGTAACGCCGCCGTCCGCGCCTCTTCTCTTGACATACCACGCGTCAGATTTTCTTCAATGGCGAGCTCGATGTGCGAACGCAATTCTTCCGCAGTGTCCCTATCCAGCTTTTTTCTGCGGAAGAACGACGCGCATTGGCTCAAGAGAATCCGTATAAGTTCCATGTCCGCCTCCGGCAGGACTCCCTGTTGGGGATCTACACGTAGAGTGGATCATCCATAGGTAGATTGTCAACATATATGTCCACTATCAAATTTGATCCAGTAGCTTCATCACTTTCGCGGCCTTGCGTACGCGCAATTGCTTCCAATCGGACCCTGCCACCTTGTTCGCCCTGTCTGACAAAAACGCCCACTCCGGGTTTGGTTTGGTGTGCTCTGTCGAGGCCTGGATCCACGCGGCTGCAAATTCTCTCAACGTAGGAGCCTCCCCTTTACTCCAAAAATGTCTGGCCAGAATTCTGGCGATGGCGCCATCCTCAAACCGGCCGTTGGTCAGGCCTTTCAATAGGGTCATCCGCTGGCGATGTTTCTTGTCATATTGGCCGTAAAACAAGCGATCGTCCGGGGTGATATTGTCTGCCAGCGGATCAAAGCGAACGATAGCTGCGGGAAAACACGTCTGCTCCAAAACGACGCCCGTTTGCAGGAAATGTCGAATTCTTTTCAGCATCACGCCCTTTCGATCGACGTCCTTCGTCGTTCTGCTGCCGCCGTCTTTGGTTTCAATGGCAATCTTGAATGGAATGGAATGACGCTGGCAAAATGATTGGATCTCCGCAGTATTTAGATAGTTGAGATCATCCAACAGTTCCTTCTGCTCGCCTTTGGACAACTTTGAAAATGCAATCAGGCGCATCGATTCCCTTCCCTCTCCGGATCGGATGATTGACCCAAGGCATTTAGGATAACTAGACTGACGGATCTGAAACAGGAGGTGCGCCATGAAGCTCTCAGTATTCTGTGGAGTGAGCGTAGACGGCTTTCTGGCTCGGCCCGACCACTCGCTCGACTTTTTGGAGACGGGTGAGCAGGAGCCGCACGGTTTCGAAGAGTTCTATGACAGCGTCGATGTCGTCGTGATCGGCCGCAAAACCTTCGAAGTCGTGCTTACCTTCGGCAAGTGGTTTTACGGCAAGAAGCAGGTGGTAGTGCTGAGTAGCCGCCCGCTCGATCTCTCAACAGTCGAAGGCGGAGTGGTTGAGCAGATGTCGGGCGAACCCTCCGAAATCGTGGAGCGGCTCAAAGCTCGCGATTTCAAGCATGCTTACATAGACGGGGGCAATACGATTCAGCGCTTTCTGACGGCTGGCCTGATCGATCGACTGGTAATTACCCGCGTGCCGGTACTGATCGGAGCAGGCATCTCGTTGTTCGCTCCAATTCCGGGCGACATTCCTCTTCGACACGTTGCCACGCGGTGCTATCAGGGTGGCCTGGTGCAAAGCGAATACGAGCTTGGCCAGGCTGATAAAGGCTGAACGTCCGGCTATTGCAGGCGCAGGACGGCATTGCGCGCCTCATTGATTTGCGGCAAGCCTGCGCTCGAATGCTCGAAATGACTGAGGAACTTCCGGTAAGAGTCCACCGCTTCCAGTCTTTTCCCTTCGTGCTCGAGGGCTTTCCCGAGATAGAAGTCAGCCAGTTCGAGTTGGAGGAAATTAATGTCGTCAGAAACGAGACCGCCGGCACAGAGAAAGCGCTGGCTGGTGCGGAGTTCTGACTCAGCCTGCGGAAGCGCCAACTCCGCGTAGGCTCGACCGGCCAGGAAGCCGTTCTGCGGTTTGAGGTCGTCGCTCAGTGCAGGCCAGCCATCGATGACCTGGCGCCACTGGCCGGCAAGTTTGGCTGCGCGGAGGCGATCGAGCGCGATTAAGGTATTCACTCGATAGTCGCTGAAGAATGGAACCATGGCGCTGCGAGCAGAGGTAAATTCAATTTCGGCATTCACGTGGTCGCCCAAGAGAAGGTAGGCGACACCGCGAACTTCCGTTGCACCAAATCCAGAAAGGCTCTTGGCCTTGTCGAGCGCGGCTTGCGGTTTTCCTTGCTCAAAATAGATTTCCGCGGCTTTCCATGCTTGTGCACTGCTTCTGGATGGGTCGGATTCTGATAGGACGGAGGCCTGTTGGTAGTATTTTGCTGCCAGGTCTAGGTCCCCGTTGCGCAACGCGACATCTCCCTGAACTTCTCTGGCGACGCCGCGGTCAGCAGCCTCTGCTTTCTCGTAGGCAGCTTGCGCTGCTTCTGCCGCCTCGCGATTTTTGCCGGCGAGGAGATAGACGAGAGCAATTTTTTCCCGCGTGTAACTAAAGTCCGGATGTGCCTTTAGATTTCTTTGATATTCGGCGAGGGCATTGGACTGGTTTCCACCCATGGAGTAAACGTCGGCTCGGGTGTCGATGGGGTTGGGGTCGTCCGGCGGGAGCAATGCCGCATATCTATCGGCCGCATCCAAAGCTCGCGACGAATCTTGCTGGAACGCGTAGTTATAGGCGAGTTGGTTCCAGGCGAGGCTTTGACTGGAATCGTCTTGTTTCGCTGCTTCCTCGAGAACGGCCGTCCCCTCTTTAAATCTGCCCAAGACCGTGAGGTGCGTGCCCAGGAACAAGCGCGGCTCAATCTCTTTGGGAAAGCGGCTTACGATCGTCTGGAATGTCTGAACGGCCTCCTCTAAGCGATCGTCGATCACCAATTGCCGGGCATGAATCAGCAGTCTCTGCTGTTCAGGCAGGCGCTGACGTTCGGCGAGCACGGCCGCACGGGTAATTGCTTCGTGCCTGGCCCTGTACCCGGGGAGTAGTTTGGCGAGTTCGAAGTAGGCCATGGCAAACTGGGGGTCCAATTCCACAGCGCGATGAAAGGAGGCGGCAGCCGCCGCATCGTCCGACGAACCGTCGTATTCGTCCACGCCCTCTTCATAGGCGTGCAGGGCGCCGAGATTTGAGGTGAGCCTCGCGCCGCCGGGCCTGGGTTCTCCAGGGGATAGCCCTGACACGATACGATCAGCCGTTTGGTCTACCATCGAGAACAATGCCTGGGGGCTTTCCCCCTCTATTTTTTCCGCCAGCAGCAGCTTGCCCGAGGCTGTATCCTGCACCCGCAGATCGAGCCGCAAGCCCTGGCCCATTTTCAGAATGCCGCCGCTGATGAAGACGTCCGCCCCGGCTTTTTGGGCCACACCCTGGGCCTGGCTCGGGAGGAGTTGCTGCCCTGGCTTGACCTCACGGCCGACGAGATCCCGGACTCGTTCGCTGGATATGGTGTCGAGATTGCTAGCTTGTGCCAGGTCAGTCGTGAGCAGGTCGACCACGCCATCGCCCAGCCAACTCAGTGACGGATCCTGGGAATGATTCTCTATCTCGATGACGGCCACGGCCTTGCGGACATTGGTGAGCGTGCTCTTGGCCGGCCGCCGCCAATACAGAAACGCGCCCAGAATCAGCCAGCCGAGCACGAGTGCGGCGGAAAGGATAAGCGCCTGGCTCCGGGTGTCCTTGGGAGGAGGAACCATTGGCTGGGCTGGGGGCGTCTCGACCGGCGGCGGTGTGGGTGGCGGTTCCAGCTTGCCAACAAAACGATAGCCGCGGCGGGGAAGGGTTTCGACATACCGGGGTTTAGCGGCACTGTCTCCCAGGGCAGCGCGAATCTGGTTTATGGAGAAATTGATGCCATGCTCGAAGTCGACAAACGTTGAGTCTTGCCATAGGCAGCGTTGGATTTCTTCCCGGCTCACCAACTGATCGGCATGTTCGATCAAGAGCGCGAGAACCCGGCAGGGCTGCGGCTGGAGTTTCAGTAGCCGGCCTGCTTTGCGCAGTTCCCCTGATGCCGCATCGAGTTCGAATGCGTCGAAGCGAAACCTGGTCGACGTGGGCAAAGGTACCCCTCTGCTCGAGATTTGAAATGGGGCGAGTGTAACATACGGTACTCGTTCTGCCCGCATTTACCGCCTGTAACATTATTGTTTTCAGCCTCATACGTCCTAACCTAACGCTTACCACGAACAATTCCACTGTTCATTGCTTGTGCCGGCCTATCGCCCTACTTTCCATCCGAGCCGATGTCTGACTGGGGGGACTATGGCGGGAAGGCGATTGGGAATTGCGATGATGGTGTTGCTCGCGTTCATCGCCCAGCCATCGCGAAGCCAGGAAGTGCCTGTCCCTGTGCCGAAGGGAGAGCACCGCATATCGTTTCATGTGCGAGGCGACTATATCTTTGTGCCGGCCCGAGTGAACGGGCGGCCAGCCACGCTGCTTCTCGACACCGGCGCTGCGTTGAGTACCTTCAGCATCAAGATACTGCCGACGATAGATACAGATCGTAGAATCACGATGAACCTGGCGAAAGGAAGCGTGCCCGCGTTTGTGGTTTTGGCCGGATTCACTCTCGGCGATTCGGAAATCAAGGAGCAGCACTGCTCCTTCCGGCGAAATATTGTGGTCGGCGACTTCAAATTTGGGGACGCTGACGGGGTGATCGGACTGGATGTCCTGAGTTCCTTCAAGACAGTGACCTTTGACTTTAAGAACTCCGTTCTTGTTCTCGAAGACAGGTAACTACGCCGGCTTTCCCCTCGAAGTCCTTCCCTGCGCGCTGGCGGTCTGGTTGGCAAGGGCCTCGAGAAATAGGTCCACGTTGTCTCTTTCCCGGCAGCTTGTGGGCTTGGTCTATGCGGTGTTGCGCGTGAAGAGTTCAGCTCCGCCTTTAGCCGCACTGTTCGGACTTCTGGGTATGGTGCTCCGCGAAGGCGGATGTGCCTGATTGAAGACAGTGTTGGGTATATGATTCGGGATAAGCAACGCGTCCTCCCATCGCGGTGACTTAGTCGTAAGTACTGCGGGGTTCCGGAATGAACTTATCATGGGTAAAGCTGATCCTTTTTGCAGGAGTTGCGGTTTCAGCTCAGGCGCAAACCGGATCGAACCCGCCATCTAACAACACCATATCCCCACCGCCGCGGAGTCTCGATCGGCCGCCTTCGCCGCCCGATGCGCCGCTTCCGGATGTTGACAGTGTTCCCTCTCCGGCCGGCCCGGTAAAATCGAAAGTAAAACGAGCGCTCGATCGACTTACCCCCAACTGCGTCGACGTCGTCTATCACTCATGCTGGTCTTCGCCTGCAGGGGATCCATCGCGCTTGCCGGAAGCGGAGCGGGAAGCCCAAAGAAATCGCGAGGCAGGAGAGATTTATTACAGCAACAAGAATTACAAGGGATCGGAATCCCGCTTTCGTGAAGCCTTGCGATACCAACCAGCGGATCCTGTAGCGACTTTTGAGCTTGCCGAGTCGCTAGACAAGCTCGGCCGAAGAGCCGAGGCCCGGGATTTTTATCAGACCTATTTGAGTATTCTGCCGGATGGTCCATCCGCCGCAAGAGCCAAGAAGGCTCTGAAACGTTTACCAAGTCCATCCAGTTCCGCCCGATAGCACCTTGACACCTTGAATGCTGGTTGAGGAACAGCAGGTCCCTACGCTGCGTTAGGGCGTGAACGAGGCTGTGAACATTCACTGGCGTGATCGAGAGAGATTCGATCAGCTTCCATCTCTGTTCGGGTGCTTCTCAACGCCAAACCTTTAAGAAGTCGGTGGTCACCAAAGCGGGGAATGGTGGACTTACTGTCGTTTGCAGGCGACTCAAAATTTCTCGACCATCCAGGCATTATTGTCGCCCGGAGTTGGTATCTCTAAAATCCCGTGTCGCCCGTTGGGAGACTGAATGAAGAAGGCGAAATTAGAATCCGCTTGCCCTTCAATGACCACCTCCGCCTTCCCTGTTCGATTGAGGGCAAGAATCACTGGGACGCCTGCCGGCGTGATGCTCCGTATGAAGACTCTCGCACCATCGGCTGACCAGTCGACGTTAAACACCGGCCAGTCGTTCAGGCTAACATCGTGAGCGGCACCGGTGTCCGGTGAGAGAAATCGAATTCGATGCGGGGCGAGGACGAGTGCAAGCCGCGATCCATCCGGGGAAAGACTCCAGTTTGATCCGCCACTCGGAATTCTCGTAATCTCGCGACCTGGACCGTTCTCCAGATCGAACGAGGCAAGAATGTGATCGTATCCCACGAGCTTGCTGAAAATGCACAATTGCGATGGAGCCCGCGCACACTGGTAATTGCTGATTCCGTTTTCCCGCAGAACCAACCGGGGAGGCCCTCCGGCCAAAGGCTTGGACATCAAGGATGCAGGCAGCGAACGATCGCCTGGCTGCGATTCAACAAGATAAAGTACTCGCAAACCATCCGCGCTCAAACGCGGGAAACGCATGCTGTGCCCTTCAACGAGGACCTCGGCCGTGGTCTCGTCGATATTCTGTTTGAAAAGTTTCCAGCTACCATTCCGATCGGAAGCGAAAAGGACTGCTTTGCTGTCAGCGGTCCAGGCCGTGGCCAGACTCTCGTTGGTGTCCAGGGTCAGGCGGCGAGGCGCCTTCCACCGGTGGTTGCCCGGATCGGGTTCGGTGATAAACACCTGACGCGTTGTGTTCCCCCTCGATACAACAAGCCGCTTCCCGTCCGACGTGGCGCTCAAACCCCCAATCCACCCTTGACCCTCGGTCACCCGTTGCGGTGGGGCGGCGGCCTTCCCTGTGCGCTCGTCAATCGAAATCGAGTTAACGCCCGTATCTTCACGTTCGCTCGCCGGATTGCTAAGGTAGGCGAAGAGAATACGTCCATTCGCAGTCCACCACAGGGGCGGCCGCAAGCGAGAATCATCCTTCAACACAACCTGTAAATCGCCACCATTCGCATCGCGAGTGAGGAGCGAGTTAGCAAACTGCGGGGGATCAGCCTGGGTAGTCGCTAAGTGGACTTCGACATACGCAAGACGTGTGCCATTTGGTGACCAAGCGGCGTGTTGGATCCAGCCATCCCCCAGGTTTGGCTGGTCCGGTTTTCTGGCCAGGGCTACTCTTCGAGCGTTTGCACCATCGGAGTCCATTGTCCAGAGCTCGCTTCCGAATTTAGGCCCGGGCACATAGGCGATCCGAGATCCATCCGGGGACACCGATCCCCCTGCCGCATCGTCCATGAGCTTTTCCGGATTGCCGCCCAAGAGGGAAACTTTCCAAAGACTGAGTGTTCTGGACGGGCCTTCTCTCCGTGTCACCAGCAGATGGGTGCCGTCGGGGAACCAGTCATCGGGCCAAGCAATGAAGTCCTTCGGCAGGCCCCAAGCGCGGGTTTCTCCGTTCGGGATTTGCCGTAGATAAAGCCCCAAATTGTCATGAAAAGCGAGATACTTGCCATCGCGCGATACAACGGCATTTTCAACGGGCGCTTCCGGTGGATTTGAGGTGATTCGCTCTTCGGTAGCCAGATGTGGAACGAAGGGTCCGTGCACGCGTGTGCTGGCGGCCTGGCGGATCAAGAACCCCGCTGCGACAATTCCGACCGTCAAAATGCACAGTCCAGCGAAGGACAAACCAGATAGTCTCTTGCGGCCAGGGTCGAATTGTGACTTGAGCTGCCCCTCTTCCCTGGGGGGATCTTTGGTATCGATCTCCGGCGGAGGATGAGTTCTTTCTGTAGCGAACCCGCCTTCCTCCGCCACCACATCGCACAGAAATCGGTAGCCTATCGTGGGCACAGTTGCGATAAATCGTGGCTCACGGCTGTCATCTCCAAGCACCCTGCGCAATGTGGCGATGCTGCGAGTGAGCGAGTTGTCAGAAACTGCACAGTCATTCCAGACCGCGTTGAGGATCTCGTCTTTCGTCACCAGTCTCCCGGGATTTCGCACCAGAAACAAAAGCACACGAAACGCCTTCGGTTCCACCGGCAGGGCTTTTCCACCCTTGACTAGCAGGAACTCATGCTCCCTGACCTCGATGTCTTCAAACTTGAAAACAGAGAACTTATGATCCGTCACGAATCCGTCACCCGCTTTTCAGAGAATCGTCAGACTTGCGTCATTACTCCGCGATGGCACAGGGCGACATTGCATTCAGCCAACACGGCTGAGGTGATTTTCAGTGTCGTTCGCCAAACGCTTTGTCGCCGCGAGTCTTGCCGTCCTAGCCCTTTCCGCGCTTCATGCTGAACCACGCTGCCCGGGGAACGTCGCCGGTTTAGCGTTGCGTCGCATTCCAGACGATCTCATCGTTGTCCGAGTCCGGATAAACCGCACCGGACCCTACGACTTCCTGGTTGACACAGGCTCCCAGATCACGACGATTGACCCTGTCCTTGCCTCGGACCTTCATTTGAGAATCGATGGCACGACGGGAGTGAGCGGCGTTGCAACCCAATCTCGGAGCGCGTTTGCCTTTCTCGACTTGATTGAGGTTGGGAATCATTCGGTCCCACAGTCTCTCGCAGTCATTCAGGACATCGCGGAGTTACAGGCAGCAGATCCCCGCATACGCGGGATACTGGGTGAGAGCTTTCTTTCGCACTTCGATCTGCTCATCGATAACCACCAGCAAATCCTGTGCCTCGATGAGTCGAGGACCCTTGCGCAGGCGGTCAAGGGCGAACATATCCCGCTCGAGCAGCCTCACGGTCCGCGAGACGATTTGCCGTTCACGCGGCCCATGATTGTCTCTGTGCGGCTGGCCACCGTCGATGTAGCCCCCGTGCTGCTTCGACTGGATTCGGGAAGCAACGCGGCACTACTATATGCGGCCCAGCCACGCCTTCTGAGAGCTTCCGTAAGTCGGGCTCCAGTGCTCAAGCGCGTAGTCAACGGAGTGGAGCAGGCATTCGCTGTTCTCCCCGCGCAGGACATCCTCGTGGGCGCATGTCGGGTGAGACAGATGTCATTCGTAATACCCATGAATGGAGTTGGCAGCGGTCCCAGTCCCCGCGAGGATGGCCTGCTTCCAACGAACGCTTTTGAACGTGTTTTCATTAGCTACTCGAAAAACTATGCAGCTTTGAACCCCTGGGCTCGATAGATGAAGCGATCGCCCACACAACAATGGCTGCTCTTCTGTTGCATGGGCACGTGGACAGCCAATTTCGAGGCAGAGTAAGTCGTTGCAAATCAGACTAACGTTTTCATCGATTTACGGGTCTATGTCCAAATGCGCACGCGCTGTCCGAATACGGACTACCGGATGACTCAAGATTCCGTCGTCAAACGACCCGAGTTAGCAGCGAGGGCTTAAGTCGGAACACTGGGCAACGAAGACGCGTGTATCCCCCGTCTGGCGCAGGAGATCTTTATTTCCCCCTTGGAAAGCTATGCAGTTGCGGGCCCACGGTGTTGGAGTAATTGTAACTTTGACGGCGGTCGTCATTAATGGTCCAGAACATCGCGCCGATCATTCCCGGGTAGCCGGACGGATTGCGCAGCTTGTAGGTGCTGCCAGCGGGCGCAGTGCCGGTGATGATGTACTCCATCGCCTGCATGACAATCGCAGGCGTGGTATCCGGCGTGAGGAAGCCGACCGCGACCTTCTCTGGAGACATGGGCGGGAAGAAGTGCTTCGGATCGCCGCCTACGTTGAAGCCGTGCAGCAGGAGTTCCGTCATGGCTGCGTGGTAGTCCACACTGCCCGGCTGGTAGATTTCGCCATCGAGACCCTGCAGCGGCGGCGTGTTGTAGTCCTGCACGTCGACGAAGGAGAGTATGTCGCGGATGGCGTAGGTAATCGCCAGGTACGAACCGAATTGGCCGCCGTAGCTTGGGTAGCCGGCAGGGATCTGCGTTCCCTCAGGCACCAGGCTGATCATGAACTGGGGGCCGAAGTGATCGTGCAACTGGTGCAGGGCTGAGATCAGGTTCACGATCGAAGGCGTGGTGGGATGCTTGAAGTCCGTGTCCCCTGGATCAATCGAGAGCGAAGGGCTTTCAAAGTCGATATCGATGCCGTCGAAGCCGTATTCGCTGACAATCTGCGTGACGGTCGAGACATACACGGGCACGCGTTTCGGGTCAGCGAGGGTGAAATGCTCGCCACCCCCGCCGAGCGAGATCATGACCTTCTTCCCCTGGCTCTTCAGGTAAGCAATGTCCGCCTTAAACTGCGCAGGGTCGAGACCTGCGGGCGTATGGAACTCCATGGTGCCTTCGGGCGCGTTTTTCGCGGGGGTGGCGAAGGCGACGATGATCACGTCCCATTGGGGCGAGACCTCGCGCAGGGGGAAAATGGCACTGGCTCTGCCGTAGCCTTCCCAGTAACCTATCAACTTGTGGCCGTTGCCCGGGCCGGCGTTTGGGATCGCAGCAACCTGGGGCGGAGGGGGAGCCGTTGCGCTTCCGTCCCAAAGGTCCTGGTGTGCCGGGCACGGCTCGGCGGCGGCGGTGAGCACGCTTGCGTCAGGGAAACTGTAAGTGCTGCCGAGACCGGCGGAAGAACCCGTATACCAGGGCACCAACGCGACGTTCTGCAAGTGATAGCTTTCGGCGCCGGCTTGCGCGACGAAGCCTGGGGATGCGGGGATCTCATTTTTGGCGTTGGTGTTGGTGGGTTCAAGCAAAAAGTACATCGAGGCAATGCCGGTGCCGCCACAGCGGCCCTGATCGCCCGCCGGCACCTGCGGGAGTCTCGTCCAGCGGGGAACGCTGTTGCCAGGCGTGGGCGTGCCATGGCCGCCATGGAAAAGAGGATCGTGCAGGGGATCGTTGATGAACTCGGCGAGCTGCTGGGTGATCGGCTGCACGTCGCGATCGTGCACCACTGCGGGCGCGGCACGCAGATAGGAGCTGAGCACGAAAGAATTGCCGGTGGCGGCGTCGATGCCGTGCGTTCCCCAGGAACAGCATTCCGTCGCGTCGCCGTCACTGTAGTAGGTCGTGTTATGGGTGACCGCAAGGATGAGTTTGCCCTCCTGCCGGGGCAGCTGCTTGAAGATTGCCTGCTGCAGAAATTCCACATCGACGACGGCGAAGGAGGTTCCCTCCTTCTTCGAGGTGAGGATATAGCCGTAGCCCAGCGGCACGTCGATCTTGAGGGGCTTCACTTCCGGCTTGCCCAGCAGCGTATGCCAGCCCGGTTCGCCCGGGAAGGTGGTCCGCAGCAGGGCGTCTCCATATTGGGTGTGGTTGCCCGAGGAGAATGCGAACCGGGAGAAGATGGGTGAGCTCAGAATGGGGCGTACGTCTGGCGCCGCAGCCATGACGAAGGGCTTACCGTCCCTCGCCTTCGCCGCAAACGAAAGCTCGATAGGAACCAGCACCGTGGGGATCGTCGTCGAAACTGCCTGCGCAGGATCGTGGCCCAGAAGCGTGTAAGCTTGTTGGCCGACGGTGTGGCTGAACGTGGGAGCGGTGCCCTGCGCGCAGGCAGCCGGCAGACCCAGTACGAAGAAGAAGAGCGCGCATACGCAACAGCAAAGGTCGCGGATCAAAATATTTTTTCTCCCGAGCAACAGGATACCTGCAGATACCGTTTTCGCCGCGTGGTGGCCGTATTTATGAGCCGAAGAGCCGAGCAGGGTTGTCAGGGTTCAGTTAAAGTACCGCGTCACAGTCACGAAGGTCGGCGAAAACGGGAGCTCCGCTGAGGGGACTATCGGCAAACTGGTTGAACGGGTGGGGCAGATTGGCTCAGTGAGACGGCTTGGCCCGCAACCTGGTAAGGAGTTGCAAACAGAAGTCCGTCCTCCTTAATGGCCGGGCAAGGACTACACGGCCGCATGGATGCCGTCATTCAGACTATGGAGCGCAACGTTCCTTTTCGCTGACCATGGGAGCTGGAAAATTGAGTGTGGAGTATACTGTGGAGTAGAGTCCACACATGGAAACTATCCAGATTGTTCTTGATAAAGGCCTTCTGCAAGCCACGGATCGGGCCGCGCGGCGAATGAAGCGCAACCGTTCTGCCCTGGTGCGGGAAGCTTTGCGGGAACATCTCAAGAGACTCGAAGTACGCAGCAACGAAGAGCGCGACCGGCAGGGTTATGAGAAGCAGGCGCAAGACCGTGCCGAATCTGCGCTGTGGGAGACTGAGGCGTCGTGGCCGGCAGAATAGCACGAGGGGATGTCCGGCTTTACAGCTTTCCTTCGCCTGACAAGAAGAGACCGGTGGTGGTGCTTACACGCGATAGCGCCATTTCCTACTTGTCGACCGTGACCGTAGCGCCCATAACCTCCACGATTCGCGGAGTGCCCTCCGAGGTTGTGTTAAGGGAAGACGATGGCATGAAGGCGCCGTGCGCTGTGAATCTGCACAACACCATCACGGTTAGTCACGATCGATTGGGAAAACGGGTAGGCCGGCTCAATTCTGTTCGAATGGACGAAATCTGTGCTGCATTGCGCTTCTCTCTGGGCTGCGATCTCACTCAGCCATAGGGTTTCTTCAGTGCCATGTCCCTTCAATGCCAGGTGGTCCCATCGGCGACATCGACCGTTTGGCTCCGGGCAGGTTTAGCGGCCGTGTGTATTTTGCGATTATCGGCCCGGAGCCGTGGCACTGCACGTAAGCCATCTTGGTGTGTGGCATGGCGAGTACCAGTGAATCCTTTCACGGCCGCAAAACCAGCCAATCAGACATCTCCTATGGACATTGCACAGGAGTCGCGCTATCTTCTTTGCAACGGCCAAAGGAGCGACAGTGAATACCAATAAATCGGAAGTGTTGCAGGGAACACTGGATCTGATGATCCTGAAGACGCTCCACGCGCTGGGTCCATTGCATGGATTCGGGATTGCACGGCGCATCGAGCAGGTGAGCGAGGATGTTTTGACGCTGAACGAGGGCACTGTATACACCTCTTTACTGAGGCTGCAACAGCAGGGCTGGATTGATTCGAAGTGGGGGACATCGGAGAACAACCGTAAGGCCAGGTTTTACTCGATTACCAGTCGGGGACGAAAGCAACTCGCAGTCGAGACGGACAATTGGGAGCGAATTTCCGGTGTGATCGGTCGCGTTTTGCGTTTGGAAGGGGGTAAATAGCTATGAATCGCTGGGCCCTTCGACTTGCGTCGAGAGTTAGCGGTCTTTTCAGGCAGAAGAAGGCGGAATCCGAATTCGACGATGAGATGCAGATTCACCTTCAACTGTTAACGGAGAAGTTCATTCGCCAGGGCATGGGTCCAGAAGATGCCGATTCGGCCGCACGCCGCCAGTTCGGCAACACCACATTGCTGCGACAGCGCCATAGAGAATCACGCACGTTTCTGTCCTTCTCTACTGTCTCCCAGGATGTCCGCTACGGCCTCCGCGTGCTGCGCAAGAGTCCGAGGTTCACGGCGATTGCGGCGACATCGCTGGCGCTGGCGATTGGTGCGAATACGACGATTTTTTCGCTGGCCAAGCGGCTGCTGCTGGATCGGCTCGACGTGCCGCGGGCCGACGAATTGCGGCTGCTGCATTGGGTGGGCGACAAGCATGTGGCGGTCAACAACGTGTGGGGAATCACGGACAACGGTCCGGGCGGCCTCAGCGCCGCGTCGTTTTCGTATCCGGCGTATGAACAGCTGCGGCGCGATAATCGCGTGCTTGAAGACCTGTTTGCATTCAAAGACGCGGGCACGATGAATGCAACGGTGGGCGGCACGGCGCAGATTGTCCAGGGCGAACTGGTGAGCGGCAATTACTTTGAACAGCTGCGCGTGCGGCCGCAGCTGGGGCGGCCGATTGTTGCATCGGACGACGCGGTGGGGGCGGCACCGGTGGCGCTGCTGAGTGCGCCGTTCTGGCAGCGAGCATACGGCGGGAACGCGGGCGTGCTGGGACAGACGATCAAAGTGAATATGGTTCCGGTGACGATTATCGGCGTTGCGCCGCGGGGATTTACCGGGGCCAGGAATGTGTTGGCGGCGCCGGATCTTTTCTTCCCGATGAGCGCGCAGCCGCTGGTGGAGCCGCGCGGAAAGGGCGGTTCGCTGATTGGCCAGTCGAGCCCCGAGATGTGGTGGTTGAACATCATGGGACGGGCGAAGCCTGGCGTGCCGGGTGCGCAAGCGCAGGCGGCGCTGGATGTGTCGCTGTCAGCGGCGGTCGAGGCAACGATCAAGCCGGGCTCCGGAGATACGGTGCCGCGACTGATTCTGAGCGATGGGAGCCGCGGGCTCTTTGCTTCCAGGCAAATGTTTGGCGAGCCGATCGTGGTATTGATGGCGGTGGTGGGGCTGGTGCTGCTGCTGGCCTGCGCCAACATTGCCAGCCTGCTGCTGGCGCGCTCCGCAGCGCGGCAACGGGAGATCAGCGTGCGGCTGGCATTGGGGGCGGGGCGCGCGCGGGTGCTGCGCCAGGTGCTGACGGAGAGCCTGCTGCTTTCCGGGTTGGGTGGCGCGGCAGGACTGCTGCTTTCGTTCCTGGGACGCAACGCGCTGCCGGCACTGGTTTCCAAGCCCTGGGAGCAAAATCAATTCAACAGCGATTTTGATTGGAAGATCTTCGGCTTTACCGCGGCGGTTACGCTGGCGACGGGGTTGCTTTTTGGCATTGCACCGGCGTGGGCGGCAACGCGGACGGAAGTGAGCTCGGGGCTGAAGGAGACGGCGCAGACTACGACGCGGCGGCGCAAGGGACTGGGCGGCAAGGCGATTGTCGCGTTTCAACTGATGCTAGCGACGGTGCTGGTGACGGGCGCATTGCTGTTTGTGCGCACGCTGTGGAACGTCGCGCACATCGATCCAGGATTCCGCAGCGATCACCTGCTACTGTTCGCGATCAGCCAACCAGAGGCACGCTATCCTCCGCCGGCGGATTTGGCGCTGCATCGGCGCATCGAGGAGCGGCTGCGATCGATTCCCGGCGTGGAGGCGGTGACGCTTTCAGAAGTTGCGTTCATCTCCGACAGCATGGAAAACTCGAATTTTGTGCCCGAGGGCGAAAAGATCGATCTGAACAAGGAACAATCGGCGCCGAACAACGCGGTGGGCGCGGGTTTTTTCAAGACGATGGGCATTCCGATCATTGCGGGCCGGGAGTTTGACGCGCGGGATACGGCCAGCTCGCAGAAGGTGGCCATTCTCAGCGAGGCACTGGCGCGCAGGGCGTTTCCTGGCGTGAACCCGGTGGGGCGGCACATTCTTGCGCACTGGCATCCGCGCGAGGGCAAGCCAGGGGACGTGATCGAGGTTGTGGGCGTTAGCGCGGATACGCGCTATTGGAGCCTGAAGCAGGATCCGGTGGGCATGTTTTTCGAGCCGTATCCGCAGGTGAGTAACCTGGACTTCGGCGCGACCTACGAGTTGCGCACGAGCCTGAAGGCGGAGAGCCTTGCGCCGGCGCTGCGCAAGGCGGTGCAGTCGGTCGATCCCGACCTGCCGCTGATGGACCTGCGCACGCAGCGCGAGCAGATTGACGCAACGATGCAGCAGGAACGGATTTTTGCATCGCTCACGGCGGGGTTTGGCGTGCTGGCGCTGGCGCTGGCGTGCGTGGGCGTGTATGGGGTGATGGCGTATTCCGCGGCGCGCAGAACCAGCGAGATCGGCATTCGCCTGGCGTTGGGAGCGCTGCCGCGGCAGGTGTTGGCGATGGTGCTGGGTGAGGCTTCGTGGCTGGGTGTGGTGGGCATTGGCGCGGGAGTTGGCGTAGCGCTTGTACTTACCAGGCTGGTCAAGTCCCTGCTTTACGGATTGCAGGCGGCGGATCCATCCAGCATGGTTGGAGGCGCATTTCTATTGGTGATTGTGGGGCTGGCGGCGAGCTGGATTCCGGCAAGGCGGGCGGCGGGTGTGCAGCCGATGGAGGCACTCAGGCACGAATAAAGGGGGAGATTGGGGTTGGAAACGCGGAGATTGCAAACTTTGCAATCAGCACGGCAGGCTTGCGCCCGGTTTATCCTCTTTCTGCTGGCAGTAGGTACCGGGCACACGACCACGGTCGTCGGGCAGAAGGAAATATCCGTCAGCCGCGTGCTTGCGGGGCATGCCTACGTGCAGGGAACAACCATTCCGGCGGTCGGCCTTGCGGTCGAACTGTGCAGCGCCGACTGGAAAACCGTTCTCGCGTCCTCGAAGATTGATGAGAACGGCTATTTCGCGCTGCAAAAACCCGCATCTGGAAAACTCTTTCGCCTCCGACTGTCAGCACCCGGCATGGATATTTACAAACTTCGAGTTCGCATTGAAAAGCACGCTGCACAGGAGTTGACAATCCATCTCAGCGTCGCGACATAGCAGAGCAAGTGCTTACGGTTATGATGATCGCTGGCTGTTAAATATATGGGACCGAGCTTTCCCGGTCGTTCCCGTGTCACTGGCAACTCGGAAGTAATCCCGAAAAATGCGGTTCTGTCGCCGGCCATTCGGGAGGAACCCCCATTCCATTGCACGGGCGGAACTCTCACCCTCCTGGAACGACCGAGCGCGGCCCCTGAGTAAACTGACTGCATGCTCCGGCGAACTACTCTCGTAATCTTCCTGGTCGCGCTCTCTGCACAAGCCCTTCCGCAAACAACGCCCAAACCAAAACAGAACTTCGAAGAAGCCCTCATACAGGCCCGCAAGCCTCTTGTATTGAGTAACGGTAAACTCCTTGGCACGGGGGCTATCCTTCTCAATGCTGCTGTTCAGCAATCCCGCTTCGTAATGCTTGGCGAAGATCATCTGACCCACGAAATCCCGCAGTTCGCCGCTGCCCTTTGCGACATCATGCACCCGGATGCTTACGCAGTCGAGGCTGCACCGTCCGCTGCGCACTTCGTCAACGGCCTGCTGGAAAAGCCCAATCGCTTAGAAATGATGGCCGCGCGCAGCAAGGCGTATCCCAACAATATGGCCTTTCTCGACATTCGCGAAGAAAACGATCTTGCCGTCCACTGCGCCGCATCCTCGCGCAACCCGAACTTCTCACTCTGGGGTCTCGATCAGGAGTATCTCGGATCTGCAAGCACGTTGTTGGCTGCCATGGCCGCGAGCAATCCTGGTCCAAGGTCCCGCGCCGCAATCACAGCTGCACAGGTCGAAGACCGCCTCGCAGAAGCCGAAGCACGCCGCACCGGGGACTTCGGCAAACTATTCCTGCTGGCAGCGACAGATGCCGATGTGCAGGCGCTACAGACAGCGATCGATACAGACGGCAACGCGGAAACCCAAGACCTTCTCCACGAGTTCACTGTCTCGCACAGAATTTATCGCCTGAATAAAGAAGGCTCGCCCGATTCCAATCTCGTCCGCGCAGAACTTCTCAAGCAACATTTCCTTGCCAGCTATGCCCCCTTCAAGCATCAAAGTCCGGCCCCACGCATATTCTTCAAACTAGGCGATAACCATACGGGGAAGGGCTTCAATTACACGCATGAACTGAATCTCGGAAACTTCGTCGCTGAGGTGGCAGCGGGAGAGCAGGCACAGTCCTTGCACATTTTCGTGTTGGGTGCACGCGGGGAGCACTTCGCCATAAATGGATATGGCAGGCCCTTGGGCCAACAACCCTTTGTCCTCTCCGACGACCCAGACTACAAATGGCTTGCCCCTGCCGTCGCCAACATGCTGCCACAAGGGCCTGTGGGCGTCGGGACTACGCTGACCCTTTTCGATCTGCGCCAACTCCGTTACCGGGGTTTAGATCTGTCCCGTGAGTGGGAACACGCGATCTACAGTTACGACATTTGCGTCCTCATGCCCGAATTGACAGTAGCCTCTCCCATCGAATAATCAGCTCCGACCAGGCTCTGGTTATGACCGCCCACCCGGAAGTTACCCCAAAACGGGTGTAATGTCCGGGTTGGCGACAATACAATCGGAACCCGAAGACCAGGGCGAGTCGGAGCTGGAAACGCGCGCATTGGCCTGTCATTCAGTGAGGATCGAACTTGCCGAAAACCCGTCTTTTCTGGGCGTTCGCAACTCGCACCTTGCGCTCGCGACGTATCATCTAGATAGATTTTGGAGTCCGAATCGAGTCGATGAGAAGCAGGGTCCTTTGAGCGGAGCGACGACCATGATCAGGCGCATTCTTTTCGCACTCGCCATCTCGACAGTTCCGCCAGTCCTTGCCTATGCCATCGGCGATTCGCCGATCCAAACGGTTGAGATTGCACCTCTTTTCTATCAGCGGTTCGCCTGTACGGAGCATGTGAACGGCGAGCTAAGTGATCTCGGTGATGCGCTCGGCTCGGATTGTCTCGTTCTAGGTGGTATGGGCGGGTCCAAGGGAATGATGCGGCTCTACAAGACAAACGGTGTAACCAACGACGACTGGTATAGCTGGCATGTTGAAGTCCACGCGCCCTTTGATGGGGTTGTTATCGAGGTCGCGAAAAATAGCACAACTAACACTCCAGGAAATGCAGGACAACCGCCTCCCGGTTACATCGAGTTCCAACGAGCAGATGGAGTGGTCGTGGTATATGCCCATCTCGATGACATAAGAGTGCGCCAAGGCGATCACGTCGGCGTGGGACAAGTGGTTGCTTTGGACGGAAATAATGGAACCGCTAAGAATCCCCATGTGCATGTCGGTGCGTATCGCGGCAAGAAGCCTCTGCAAATCCGTTGGGACCTAGCTGCAGAGGGTCGCATCCAGACGCTGGCTCATCCTCAGCAGCAGCCGCATCCTTGACGGTTCCCACAATACGGCGTTCTGAGCAATTACGACGTTGTTACCCTTCTCCCCCGATGCACTCATCGATCGTGGCTGGCCGAGAAATCTCGTCTCCCACGCTTTCGGGCGAGTCACCGCCCACCCGGAAGTTACCCCAAAACCGGTGTAATGTCCGCGTTGGCGACGATCCGCCCAGAACTCAGAAGGGTGCCTCATTCCCGCTCGATGAGGGCATTGCCCGTTCTCGTCAATCGAGGACCAAGTGTGAAATCATGTTTGACGGATACCATACCTTCTCATCCGCTGAGCCGCGAGTTTCTGCGAAGGAGGATTCCGTGTTCAAGCGTGCTCTCCAGTTGTTGGTGGCGGCCTGGCTGACCACAGGTATGTTGTGGGCGGCGAGCGATCCATTTGTCGGAAAATGGAAGCTCGATCCTTCCCAAAGCAAGGAAACTGACCAAATGAAGATCGAAGCCGCCGGCCCAAACAGGTACGTCTTCGACTTTGGCGGTGGTGGAACAGAGACGATTGTGGTGGACGGGACCGAACAGCCCGGCCACTCAGCAACCACCGTGTCGGTTACCCCCGTCGAGCCCAATACTTGGAAGTTCGTCCGCAAGAAGGACGGGTACACAGTAATGACGGCCATCTTCAAGCTTTCAGCGGACGCCAACACGCTCACCGACAACTTCACGGCCTCTCGGCCCGATGGGTGGACATTCAGCATCGATTACGTGTTCACGCGAACGGCAGGGAGCTCGGGTTTCGCGGGCACGTGGGAAAGTGCGAACGAGAAGGTAAATTCAGTCTACGAACTTGAGATTCAGCCTTACCAGGGGGACGGCCTCGCACTCTTCCTTCCTGCGGAACATTCCGCCAGAAAGATGAAATTCGACGGGAAAGATTATCCCGTCCAGGGCGCCGAGGTTAAGCCGGGCTCCGCGTCGTCGGGACACCAGGTGAACGACCATACTCTGGAAATAACCGACAAGATCAACGGCAGGACCACAGACACGCAGCGGATCACGCTTTCTCCCGACCTGAACACGTTGACGATGACCGTTCAACAGGCGGGTCACAGCAAGCCGGATGCATTGGTGTTCAATCGGGAATAGAAGAGGGCGTTGGTGATGTCTTACCAGGGCACCATTCTTAGTGAGCGGATAGTCGCCGATGCACTCTTCGAGCGTGGCTGGCCGAGAAATCTTTGTCTCCCACAATTCCGGTCGGGTCACCGCCCACACGAAAGTTACCCCAAAACGGGGAGATGAGGGGACAGCATACCGTTCCCCCCGAAACCGCCGTTAATAAGTATGCTGTCCCTTTGTCTCCCTAGCCGTGAATCATCCAATTCGTCAACTGCCAAAAGAATCCCAGCCTCTCAAAAGAGGCATTATTCCGGTGCGCTCTCGCCGAGGGCTACGAGCGAAGAAAAACAGCGACGCTCCGGATTCCGGTCGGTTTACGGCCAACCAAGAAGTAGCGCCAAAACGGCGTCACTTCCGAGTTGGCCACAACCCTACCGAGATGTACCCTGGACGCATAACATGCTCAGGAGCCCACGATTCAGAGCTTTTCTGATGTGCTCCCGCAGCAGGTGGACACAGACCTTTTTGTCTCGAGGTGCGCGATGAGTCGTACTTTCAACGCGGTGATGCGAGTGATCAGTAGCCTCATCGGTGTCTTGATGGTTCTGATGGGAGGGATCTGGATTCTGCAGGGGCTGAATCTTGCTTGGGGCTCTCTTAGTCGCAGCTTCATGCAAGGCGATCAACATTGGGTGTTCTACGGCGTAATCATGCTGATTGTCGGAGTGTGTCAGGTCGTTTGGAGCAACACCGGTCAACGGGAATGAGATCCGTCGACCATACGGACAAAGAATTGACGACTCGTCATGGCTCAGCGGCTGATCCGAAACGACGTAACTTCCGAGTTGGCGACCATACTCCCAGAATGAATGTCTTGAAGGGCAAACCGTTCCGGGCGCACGCTCACTGATTTGCGGGCCATTCAAAGGGGTGCTCCAACAATTCGCGGGCCTGATTGATCGCTCCGTCAGTGTTATCGCCGGTCTCAATTGCTAACTGGTATTGCGCAACGGCCCGTTCGCGTTGGCTAGTAATGTCAAAGATCTTCCCGATCTGAATGTGGCTCCAGGCTTTGGTCCAAACGGGATTCCCATCTCCGGCCAGCGAGTCGCGATAGGCGTCCACGCTTGCCTGGTAGGCGTGCTTTTCGAGAAGGAACTCCGCAATGCAATACCTCGCCAGCGAGCTCCGCGGAGTCGATTTGAGGTCACTGTGGCCCCAAAGGTACCGCTCCCACCGTGATTCCATGTTGTCATTGGCGTAGTCGGACAGCGCTTTATTCCGGTCGCAATCCGAGATATATCCATGCGCACTGATCTGAGCAAACGACGGTGCCGCTACCGCCAGCATCATGATCGCCATTTCAACAAAACAAAGATTCCGATTGGACAGTGTCATAACCCTCCTTTCAGCGATGCTATGACGTGGGTGCTCTCGCAAGCAAACTCGATGGCTCACGCCCTTGAATTTGACACGTTAACCTTCAACTTTGTTTGATGGACGACCTCCCGATCGAAACGATAGCAAGTGTTAATCTCGCGAGTCCAATCGCCCTATCTATCCTGTGGGAACGAGGGCCTAGTCACGAGCGTTCGCTGGCAACCGTAGCACCTTATTTACGCATTACCGGCCACCCGGAAGTTACCAGTTGTCCAGCCTATAGCGGTCGCCTTTGCCAAGAGCCGCGACAGTCTCGGCAACAGGTTGAACATCCCTGACGTTTGCGATGGTCGTTCAGTGCGAATCGACGTGCGCCCAGCCCCAGGCGACCGCCTGCTAAAAATGTAGCAGGGTATTGCTGTCCGTCGGTGTTTGATGTACGCTTCCTGTCAGTTAGTGAGGGGTAGCAC
Organism: uncultured Acidobacteriaceae bacterium; assembly: GCA_963826875.1. GTDB lineage: Bacteria > Acidobacteriota > Terriglobia > Terriglobales > Acidobacteriaceae > PALSA-350. The sequence goes on from CAWGYP010000023.1 coordinate 468,434, forward strand.
CGCTATGACGAAGCCTTCTGATCTGGTGCAGGGCACGCTTGACTTGCTCATCCTCAAAATCATCAGCCTCCAACCAATGCACGGATGGGCGATTGCTCAGCGGATTCAACAGCTCTCAAGCGATGTTCTTCGCGTCAATCAGAGCGCGCTCTATCCCGCCTTACATCGTTTGGAGCATCAAGGAGCGCCAAGCTTTCTTGGATGAGTCGGTCGCCCAGAGGGAGCCCTACCGTGTCCACTCACGCCTGGCTTTTGCGGCATTCTCCTCAATACTCAAGCTCACGCGACGCAATGCAACGCCCCTAAGCATTGCATTGCTGTTGCTGGCGACATCCGTGCCAGCCCAACAGCTCCGGCAACCCGCGGCTACCGATGCGCAAGCAAGACAGGCAGCTATCAGCATTCTGCTTCGCGCTGAACGTTCCTATAGTCTCCTTGACACTCCGGTCGACATGCAGGCGTGGCATTTGGCCGCAGAGGCTACCTACGACTCCCCGGATGGATTATCGCTTGGGCAGCGACACTATGAAATATTTTGGGGAGGACCCGGAAAAGTAGAGCTGATCTCCTCCGGAGATGGGATAGGGGAAACATTCTGGGAGAGTGTCGACCGCCGATTCATCACCGACGACCTACCTTCTACTCCAGATACTGCTTCCGAGAACGCCGTTTCTCTGCCGGCCGGTTCCTCCGACGATTGGAATACTCGCCACAATCTCCTCATGAATGCTTCGCTTAATCTTCTTGACAAGCTCCTGAACCCGCTCCCCTTCTACACGCCTGATACTCTCGAGAAATGGCCTGTGGTTGAAGTGGTTACAAACGAGAACGGCGACCACGAGCAATGCGCCCGGTACGCGGTGAAAGCTCCGCCTCCTGGCGGCGGAAGCGGCCAGCGGCCGCCTCTGGGTACTACGGAAACAGTCTGCATCGATGAGGACACGGGAGCGCTAAGGAGAGTCATCCACTCATTCGGGCAGAGCTTGGTTCTATCGTCAACCTCTTACGACGACATCATTCCTTTTCAGGGCCGTTTTCTTGCAAGACACATTCGCAGCACGCGAAATGGAAAGCTGGCGTTGGAGATTAACATCAGCAAGGCGGATGCGGTTCCGCAGCTCGCGGATGCTGACTACATGCCAACGCGCAAAACTCTACGGTGGCACATCATGCCATATCCTCCTTCCGCCCATGTAATGGTGGCTTCTGTCCGCTCCTCCAGGTTCCTGGGTTGTAGTCGTTCCCCTTCCAATGCGGTTGCGCCAGAGGTGGCTACTGAACACCTGTTGAAGGAAACGGTCGAGCCCGGTACGCAAGCGAAAAACCAGCCTGTGAAAGGAGGGGTCGTGCTTCTTCTGACCATTGGTCCTGATGGCCAGGTTCTGGATGATAAGGTGCTTTCGACTCCCGATCCCATTCAAACCCAGACCGCGGAGCATTCCGTCGCTTCTTGGAAGTATCGGCCGTTTGTGAAGGGAAACACCGCGGAATGCGCGGAGACCACAGCATTCGTCGCGTTCTCCGCAAACAAATGATCCCGTGCGGCGGCAAAACCGCATCTTTCGCATCAAATGCGGAAAAGGAAAGCGGTGGAGAAGCCGACCCTCTATGCTCATCAATGGATGTATTTGATGAGCAGCACGTCATTCCCTTTTTCTCCATAAAACAACTCATCGACCAGATTCTTGGCCAGCAAAATCCCATACCCGCCCGGGCGAATCCCTCGCGCCTCGCGCTGCTTCTGATGACGCAAAGGATCATCCTGCGGATTGTTCGCAGCTGTATCGAGATTTTCCGCTAAAGAGAATCCTTCGCCCGGATCTTTAATGCGGATGAGCACCACGTGACGCGCGCGGAGATAGGCAATCTCGATACGCCGTTCCGGATCAAACTTCCCGCCATGCTCCATTGCGTTGAGCAGCATTTCTCTGCTCGCTATCGCCACCTTATCCTCGTCAACTTCGGGCAAATTCAGAAACGCGCGAACGAACTGCTGCAGGCGATTGGCCGCGGATACGTCGCAGCGCACCGAAAGACGTATCCACGCATCCGTCCCGGACAGCATTTCAATCGCTTCATCCCAGGCAGGACTCTCCATCGCCAGTTGCAGCACTTCCTCCATAGCCTGTGTCGAAAGCGGCCTTGTAAAATAACTGAATGCTCCCGCGCGGATCGCGGCAATCACGTCCGCAGGCGTACTCCTGTCCGCAACAATGATCAAACGAGTATGTGGCCTGACCAGCCGTACCTTTCGAAGCAGTTCAACATCTTCCCGGCCTGAACTGGCCCGGTCGGCGATAACAAGGTCGAAAGCGGACTTCTCCACCAGCGCGAGCGCTTCCTCGTTATCCCGCGCGCGCTCCAGCTTCCACGAAGACAGAACTGTCGACACCACACTCGTCACGGGCGAGTCTGAACACCCAACCACCAGCACCGTATTCTGCAACTGCGGATTATCGTGGGTCATGAGAAACGCATGGACCATGATAGTCCGATTGGGCTTGCAGGACGATTAACGTAATTCTCGAAGATGCGTAGCGCCGTCTTCATTTGTGAAGTCAACGTGGGTGAAAGTTCGATGGAGAACTTGTGGACGGGGGGTTGTAAGGACTGGCCCACCTTCCCCTAAACTGTGGCCCGACCCGGTTCACCTATTTCCCAGGAGCCGACCTCAGCGATCACACGAGCGACTTCACCTCGATTTTGCGAAACCAAATCTCCGCTTCACAGGCTCAGCTTAAGACTTATGAGATCCAAAGTTTCTTCTTCCTGAAAGATCATTTTTTCCGCCCTTTGCCCTCGGTGCGTGGTCCATTGCCTCACGGCGATGGCGCACGAAGCCAGAATGGCAATCAGGAGAGCCGATCGAAGCCCTGATATCAGGAACCAGGATTCAAACAATCCGGCTTGTTTTGCCAGCGGGATTCCGACGACAACGCCGCCCCACAAGCGCAGATGGAGCTCCCCTTTCCCAGGCAGATAGGAGCAGGCGAAAGGGAGCTTTGGAAGACTCAGCAGAGCAATGTCTATCAGGATGGACCCAACAATCCAAAGTGCAAGCAGATGGACAAGCGTCGTCCATATCGGGAATTGCCAAAGTAGCACTGCAGAAATGAGCAGCCAGACGGGAATGATCGAGAGCCCAAGCAAGGTTCGCCGCACAGCTCTCACATATACGCCTGGAGCATGGATCTGGGTCAGCTGAAATATCCAATTGGCACGGAGACCAACCGGGATAGCGACCACCAGCCTAAGGCCGAGCACCGCGAAGCACAGGATCATCAAGGATGCCGTAAGATAAGGATCCGGCAACTGACTGTTCGTCGCTATCGATTCGAACCGGCTTTGAGCGATCCCCGTGAAGAATAGTGAAACCGCCAGCCCCAGGCACAGATAAAAAGCGTAGAAGAGCCGATGCTGACGGCTGCGAAGAAGACTGCGCACGGCAAATTGGACTACAGCGGTTTCAACCGAGCTCCGGAACCGAGGCAAACCAACGACCCTGCTCCGGCCGGGAAGAATATCTGGCTGCTCGACTGCCCGCTGAAGACGCCAGAACCACGCAGACAACAACAGCATGATCGCCAGGGTGGCGGCGATGATCAGCCCCGTCCAGGCTCTGGCCGCGAGCGAGGCAAATGCCGGCTGCATCGACCCGTTCAGTTGCTGGAACAATCCCAGAAACCAGTAGGAAGGCAGGTTTTTCAGAAGCCATTGATTGGCGGGGGCAGTCAGTGCCGGAATACTTTCAAGAGACGGTTCCAATAAGTAGCCGCCAAGCAAGAGGGTGAATGCGCAAACCTGGAGCAGCGACGACAGACGAAGAAACAGTTGCCACGGAAGCAGTAAAGCCGCCGCACCCTGTAGGCAAAGAACACAGCAGAAAATAAATGTCGCAGCGGCCGCGATGGTAGCCCAGTATGCACCGATCGCCCTGATGCCACCAAGCAAGCCCGTGCCAGGATTACTGAAGAACAGCGGCCATACCATGCCGATGAAGCAGTTCAAGGAAATAATAGAGAAGCTGAGCACCCCGGTAAGGGCAGAAAGCTTCGCCAAAAACACCGTACGCACCCGGACCGGCAAAGGACCGAGGACCAGCAGATCGCGTCGGTCGGGAAAGGAGGATTCCCAGCTGAGGACAGCGAGCAGACCGACAATCATCATGGTCGTCGCAATGAACAAATGCTCCATCATCCAGAGTTGAGGCTGAGGCATTCCACCACCCACGAGAACAAGCGGCGCAGTGAAGAGAACACTGATCCCGGCAAGCATTGTGGCGATTTGACCCAGCAGCCTTTGCGTATCACTATCCGGTGACAGGACTTCCAGGTCTACAACGCGAAGCCAGAACACTCGATAGAGCACGCGAAACTGCGAGGGTTCAGGCATGAATAAGATCCGCGATCTGCCGCGAGATCGCAGCGGTATCCTGTTCGACCGCCAGTTGGGAGAAGATGTCCTCAAGGCTGGCGAGAGACATCAGGGCGCGCAGTTTTTCAATCGAATCGTTGGCAACAATGCGCCCGCGATGGAGTATGACGACGTGGGAACAGATGCGCTCCACGGTCTCCAATTCATGCGAGCTGAACAGGACCACCTTGCCTCGGGCAGAGAGTTCCTGAATGAGACTGCGAAGTATCAGTGAGGTGCCAACGTCGAGCCCGGAAAAGGGTTCGTCCAGAAGTACAAGATCGGGGTTGTGCATCAGGGCGGCCGCCAGAAGCACCTTCTGGCGCATCCCTTTGGAGTAAGCAGAAATCGGCACATCACGATCAGCATGCAGTGCGAGAAGGTGCAGCAGACCGTCAATTGTGCCGGAGATCTGGGCCGGGGGAAGCTCGCGAAGCTGAGCCACCATGACGAGATACTCCAGGCCGCTGAGGTGGGTGTAGAGATGCGGCTCCTCGGGAACATAGCCGACACGCGTTTTCCATGCGATTGGGTCGTCGCGGATAGACTGGCCCGCAAACAGAATGTCTCCCGCATTCCATTCGATCAAGCCGGTGATCATCTTCATGGTTGTGGATTTGCCAGATCCGTTGGCCCCAAGGTAGCCGGTCACCTCTCCAGCGCGAGCTGAGAAGCTCACGTCGTCGACGGCGGGAATGCCGGAATACCGCTTGGACACGTGGCGAAGGTCAAGCGAGATTTGCATATACCCTATGTAGCACTCTACTCACGACGATTGTCAAGCAGGTTGCTATGGCATTATTCGTCGCGAAGCACCGCCAGGGGATCGACGCGCGTGGCGCGGATTGCGGGTATCAGGCTGGCCGCGAAGGACACAAGGATAAGCACCATGGTTACGGCCAAAAACGTTACCAGGTCACGGGAACTTACTCCGTAGATCATGCTGCTGACAATGCGTCCCAGGCCCAGCGCTGCGATCAGGCCGATGGCGATGCCGGCCAGTGTGGGCTTCATGCCTTGCAGGACTACCAGGCGAGCCACATCGTGCAACGTGGCCCCGAAAGCAATGCGCAGGCCGATCTCTCGCATGCGGCGTTTTACAGAATAAGCCAGAACGCTGTAGATTCCGATCGCGCACAGCACCAGGGCGAGCAAACCGAAGATCGCCAGCAGCTGCATGTTGAAGCTGTGCTGCGTCAGGGTCTCACCGACAAAGTCTTCGAGCGTCATGACATTGTCTACGGGTACGTCTTTGTTCACGTCGTTGACAGCCCCAGTTACCGCAGCGGTGAGAGTCTGCGGCGGAGTGCTGGTGCGGACGGCGAGGAAAAGAGGGTAGGAACTCCAGGGACCGTTCGCGGAGCCGGTGGTCTGTGCAACAGGATAATAGAGAGACGCGATACCCGCGGAGCTGTCCAAACCATCCTGCTTCACATCGCCCACGACTCCGACGACTTCGCGATCTTTATCGGGGAAAAATGAGAGCTTCAGGTGATGTCCGATAGGGCTTTGGTCCGGCCAGAACTGCTTTGCCATGGATTTGCTGATGACAACCACCGGCGCCGAATCGCTTGTATCGTTGGCGTTGATGTCCCGCCCTTGCAGCAGAGGGATGTGCATGGCCCGGATATATCCGGGTGTGGTGACCCGGACGGATACTTCGGGTTGTTCTGACAACGCCACCACCGGATGCCCTTCGACGGCGACCGGCTGGCTTGAGCCGCCAACCAGGGGCAGATCGTCGACCGCTCCCGCAGACTCGACTCCGGGCAAGGAACGCACGCGCTGAAGCACGGCCTCGAAGAACGCGGACTCCTGCCGGGGATCGGTGAATTGCTGCTTGTTCACCAGCACAGCAAGAGTGAGGACATTATGCTCGTCAAAGCCGGGATCCATGGTTTGTAGTTCCCAGAGGCTGCGAAGCATGAGTCCAGCTCCAATGAGCAATACCAGGGAGAGCGCCACCTCGACGGTCACCAGAGCGGAGCGGGTCTTGCTGCTTCCGGCATCCGTATCGGTGTGGCCGAGCCCTTGTTTTAGCGCATCATTCACATCCCCCTTCGTCATGTTCCAGGCGGGCAGGAGGCCGGAGAGAATACCGGTCGCGATGGAAAGCGCGAAGGTGAAGCCAAGTACCGGGCCGCTGAGCCCGATGTCTCCCATGCGGGGCAATTTGTCGGCAAAGAACCTGATCAATAAGTCGATGCCAAAGTGGGCGGCCATGAGGCCAAGCAAACCTCCGCATAGAGAAACGAGCAGCGATTCGCTAAGCAGTTGCAGGACGATGCGAGACCGGCTTGCGCCGATAGCAGATCGGATGGCGAGTTCTTTGCGACGCGCAAAGGTGCGGGCGAGGATGAGGTTGGCGACATTCGCGCAGGCGATCAACAGCACGAAAGCCACTGCGCCAAGCATCATGAGCAGAGCGGGACGAACGTCGCCGACTGTTTCTTCGCGGAGAGAGTTGACAACTGCACCCCAGCCCTTATCGTCATCGGGATAAGTCTCGGCGAGACGTTCAGAGATGGTGTTCATCTCTGCCTGGGCTTGGGTGAGCGTGGCGCCGGGTTTGAGCCGGGCAATGGCCTGGAAGTGGTGTTCCCCTCGTACGGATGCCTCTTTGGCCGTAAGGGCAAGCGGGGTCCACACCTGGGCGAACTCGGGCTTGGTCATCCTCGGGCCCATGACGCCGACAATGGTGTAGGGCTCTCCGTCAAAGTTGATGGGCTTGCCGACCACATTGGGGTCTGAAGCGTAGTGCGCTTGCCAGAACTTATAGCTGAGCACCACCTCGTGGCTTTTGCCGGGGCTATCTTCCTGGGGTAGGAAGGTCCGTCCGTAAAGCGGGTGAAGGCCTAGAACCGAAAAAAAATCGGCGCTTACCGGGCTAGCAGTGACGGCTTCGGGCTTCCCCGTTCCGGTCATGTCATACCGTGCGCCAGTGTAGAGCGCCATTTGCTGGAAGACGTGGTTTTGCTTTTGCCAGTCGAGGAAGTTCGCGGCCGAGACGGCGAAGCGCGTCATTCCCGGGAAGCTTGTTTGTGGAGGAACATGCCAGACCTGCACCAGGCGATCCGCATCGGCAAAGGGCAGCGGTTCCAGCAGAACAGCATGAACAACGCTGAAGATAGCGGTGTTTGCTCCGATACCAAGCGCCATGATGCCGGCTGCCACAACGAAGAAGCCTGGGCTTTTGCGCAACCGCCTGAGGGCAAATTTCAGATCCTGCATCAACAGCGCCATTCTGAGTGCCTCCGTCCAAGAACGGTATTTGCATTTCCAATGCCATCCATCGGGGGCCCAAAAGGCCATGTTATGCACCTTCCCACGGAGCGGACCTGTTCACCACCGATCACAGATGTCCGGTGGTGGACATCGACCGTCTGATGTTTACCTGTTGGTAATCTTCAAAGATTTGCAGGGCTGGTCGTGTATCGAGGTCCACCTGGACCCATCACGCAGAAGAGCAGTCTTTAGTGACAGCGACATGGTTCGCGGAGACTTGCCTGGGTAGGCAAACGACATCGTGTAAGGCGTTCCGGGAAAGAAAAGTCCTGCTTCGGTATGGCAATCGGAGCGCTTCGGCTTTGCACCTTGAAGCGGCTTGCAAGAGAGTTCTAGCTCGCGTATGGGAGCCTTGCCTCTGTTCATAAAACTCACGCTGACCGTGCCCTGGTCTATCTTCCCGCCATAGAGCATGACAGGGCAGGCAATCCCCGCCTGCGAAGGCTGAACTGAAACCAGCGCTATGCAAGCACCCAGCAAAGCCCTGGCGGAATAAACACGTTTTGACCGGCGGAATTCCATATTTGTGCTCCCCAAAATAGCCCGAGATGGCGGACAAACGTGTCATAAACAAGTAACCACCGCTCTCAAGCCGAAACGTTACCTTTTGTTTCGCAGAGTGGTATTGCTCGTCCGGCGCCCAGCAGATTTACTGTGATAGTCGTCATTACAGTAAATATTACTGAAGGAGCTTCTAGTCATGAATAATTCTTTCTGCCCTGAGCCCCAAGGTATTGCCGCGGACTCTGCCCGCAAAGCGGATTCACCATCCAACAGATTTAACATCAGCATTGAACTTTCCGCATCGAAGCGGCGCGTCACTGTCGTTGATCGCGACAAGGCCATGGAGATTCATTACTCCCACAATACGGCCGAGGAACTGTTAAACGCGATCTCTGGTTCCCTCGGGAAGTCAGTACACTCAACCGGGAATCTCATGGATGAGAACCCCTGGCAAAAAGAGCTAACTCGCGAGGAAAGAAAAATGGAGCATCGAGTCTCGGAACAAAAGAGTGGCTTCGCAACGCTGGAACAACTTGAAGCATGGGGATTCGATCCTGACGCAATCGCGGAGTGCCTGACAACGCAGCAGAGAAGGATGCTAATGCTGCCGCTCCAGCCTGCAAGCTTGGCGGATCGCCGCCTGGGCCGCATCACGAATCGCCTCTAAGCGACTCTTTCATCTGGCTCCGGTGTTCCAGAAGCCCTCCCACCTGCGGAGGGCTTCTTTGCATCAAGGCACATAAATGCTTAGGGGTCCAACTCGACACTCAAAATAAAGTCAACTTGGAACATGACAAAACTCGTAAATCTGCATCTATACTGCGTGACCAAAAACCTTAACTACGGCGAATGCGCTTTATCGACTTTCCAATGCAACGCCCGCGCGTCTCACAGCGGTCACTGGCAACAAAGGTCGAATCATCGCTCTGGTCAGCCAGTATTCCTTTCGCCGATGCCAGAGATAGTTCGCTTAGTTCGCTTAGTTCGCACATTTCTACAGGCCAACCGGGGACTTATCGCGCTTATCGCGCACTTTTTTGCACCGCGACCCACATTGGAAAGGTTCACGAGAGCGCCGTTTCGCAACACCCTGGTCCGTGCTGCAACAATTCACGCGACGCTCGAAATGCATCTTGCTAGGGTGGGGCCATGCAAAACTCACTCGCCAGGAAGACCGCAGCTTTCCTCGCCCTGTTTCTCCCCATAGGATCGCAATTGGCACGAGCCCAGGGGCCGTTGAAGATTCCCATGAGCGCCGACCGTTGGACCACGACGGCCGGTACGGTGAACTTTGTCGACTACATGGGAAAGCCCTCGATTGAGTTGAAGGCCGGCAACTATAAAGAGCACATTCCGTCGGGTGCGGCCTCACTGAAGGACCTGACGTTCCGCGACGGAACCATCGAATACGACGTGGCCGCAACCAGCGACATGGGCGCCGGCTTTATCTTCCGCAGCGCCGACAAAGACAACTTTGAGATGTTCTATCTGCGGCCCAGGCCGAAATGCGACGCCGCTCCGGACTGCGTGCAATATGCACCACAGACCCACGGTGTTCTATTGTGGGACGTGTTCCCGCAGTACCAGGGCCCAGCTCCCCTGCACCAGGGCGACTGGAACCATGTGAAACTCGTCGTCTCCGGGCGGCGTATGAACATCTTCATCAACGGCGCAACCGAGCCCACCCTGAAAATTGGCCGCTTGGAAGGCGACACCGAAGAAGGCAGCCTGAGGTTGGAGGGTCCGGGGATCTTTGCCAACCTCACGGTGGATCCGGCCTCGGTGGAAGGCTTGCCCACCACACCAGAAAAAGATCCGACCGCATCCGATGGCCGCTATGTGCGGCACTGGCAGCTTTCTCCCTACACAACGCTGGCAGCGGATCAGGCGCCTGCACTCGCCGATCTGCCCCCGTCCTCGGCCACATGGACGCCACTGGAAGCGGAGCGCGGCGGCTTGGTGAACGTGAGCCGCGTGTACGGGGTGCCTGTGAAGCAGCCCGAGCGGGCCGTGGTGTGGCTGAAAACAACCATTCACTCTAGCAGCGAGCAGCAAAAGCACGTATCGCTGGGGTGGGCGCGTGAGATATTCGTTTTCGTGAATGGTAAGTTGGTCCTTGCAGACAAGAACCTCTTTCAGCCGCCAGAGGCGCGCAAATCGCCGGACGGGCGCCTTTCGCTCCAGAACGGCTCGTTCACACTGCCGCTCAAAGCTGGTAATAATGAGCTGGCCGTAGCAGTGGTAAACAACTTCTATGGCTGGGGGCTGGAAATGCGGCTCGACGATCTGAAGGGTGTGCGCCTGGCCGCACCATAGAAGCGCCGCAGTTGGAGGCCTTTGACCACCGATAAAGAGCATCGTGGGACGTTTGGCGGGTGGCTGATGAACCGTTGGTGGGGGCGCTGGTTGCTTGCCGCCCTGCTGTGGAGCATTCTTGGCCTGCTATTTTCCATGCCCGGTCTTTCTGCGCATAACTGGCAGCGCCCGCTGCTCGGCTCGCTGGCGCAGTGGTGGAGCTGGGGGCTGGTCACTCCCCTCATCTTCTGGGTGGATGCGCGCCTGCCTTTAAAGGAAAAGCAGCTCGGTATGCGCATTCTGGCCCAGCTGCTGCCAAGCCTGGCTTTCACCACTCTCTACATCTATGTCTTTGCCGCGGTGCGCGCCGTGGTGGGGCTGGGCCGATGGAGAGCAGTCGCAGACCCGCACATGCTCGCCAGCGCCTTCCACGGAGGACTGCTCTGGGGCTGGCTGGTTTACTGGCTTATTCTCGGAGCACACCAGACTTATCGGTATTACCACCACTACCTGGCCAGCGAATTGCGCCTGGAGCGGATGGAGCGCAGCTTCTCCCAGGCGCGCCTGAACGCATTGCGCATGCAGCTCGATCCGCACTTCCTCTTCAATGCGCTCAATACTGTCTCTTCGCAGGTGGAGCGCGACCCCAGGCTGGCGCGTAGCATGATCGAACACCTGGGCGATCTGCTCCGCCTTTCGCTCGAAGCTCGCGACCGGCAGGAGGTCCCTCTGGCCGAAGAGATGGCCTTTCTTGACCACTACGTCGCCATCCAGAGGATTCGTTTTGGATCCACCTTGCGCATCGAAACTCACATCGCACCCGAGGTGAAATATGCCCTGGTGCCGTGCCTGATCGTGCAGCCACTGGTGGAGAATGCGATTCGTCACGGGATCTCGCGCCGTGCCTCCGGCGGAGCGGTAACGGTCACCGCGGTGCGCTGCGCGGAGCAGGTAGAGATCCGGGTCGTTGACGACGGCGTGGGGCTGCCGCCGGGGTGGACGCTGGAAAACTCTACCGGCCTGGGATTGTCGGTGACGCGGCAACGCATTGCCGGTCTTCATCCCAACGGAAGCAGCCGCTTCGCGGTCGGACGGCGCAGCGGTGGCGGGACGGAAGTGGAGATCTCATTGCCGCTGCGATTGACAGGAGAGCAAGCTAATGATTGCCCCGCACGCTGAAGGCATCCGTGTCCTGGTGGCCGACGACGAAGCACCGGCGCGCCAGCGCCTTATCGATCTGCTGCACAAGGATGCGCAGGTCAAGGGCGTGCTGGAAGCCGGCGATGGACAATCCGCCGTCGAAATGATTGCACGCGAGGCGCCTGATCTCGTTTTCCTCGATGTCCAGATGCCGCAACTCGATGGCCTGGAAGTGATGAAGGCCATCGGCGCAGACGCTATGCCGCTCACCATTTTTGTGACCGCATACGACCAGCACGCGATCAAAGCCTTCGAGGCCAATGCGCTCGACTATCTGCTCAAGCCCTTCAGCGACGAACGGCTCGAAGCAGCGCTCTGCCGCGCCAAGGCTCGCCACGACGAGCGCAGCATGCGCGAATTCGGCCGCAATGTCCTGCGCATGATCTCCGCCGGGCCCGCAGCGGGCCGCTACCTCGATCGGCTGGTGGTAAAGTCGGCAGGAACAACGCGCTTCCTTCGCGTGGCAGACATTGACTGGATCGAGGGCGCGGGCGTCTATGTGAACCTGCACGTCGGCGGCAAAGAGTTGCTCTATCGTGCCGCTCTGAATGAGCTCGCCGATTGTCTGGATCCCGTGCGCTTCGTCCGCGTCCACCGATCGGCAATCGTCAATATTGAAAGCATTCTTGAACTCCAGCCCATTTCGCACGGCGAGTTCGAAATGGTGCTGAAGGATGGCCACCGCTCGCGGGTCAGCAGAACCTATCGCGCACTGTTGGAAAAGCGGCTGGGCCAGTCTTTGTGACTAGCGGTTTATTTGCCGGGATGGAGCAGATTGCACATCGTGCTTCAATCCCATCGTATTTCCGGTAAGCATTTTGGTCATGAAGATGATCTGTCCTGTGTGCATCGCGAAATGCTCCACGACATGATAGATTGCGTCCAGCACCGACACTTCGTAACCTTGAATCACGAGCCGCTCAGATAGCCGCTGCACACTCACGCCATCAATCACAGCCGTCGCCTGGTTCACGAGTGTCACCAGACGCCCTGTCAAGTCTCTACTCGTAAGCCCGCCTCGCTCGGAAAATTCTTCATCGCGCCGCCGCGTGTCTGCCTCCCCACCTACGCCGGCAACGATCCATTGGCGCATGTTCCCGTAGAGGTGCAGCAACAGGTTGCCGACGGAGTTTTCATTTTCACCCCCTCGCGTCCAAACCTGCTCGTCATTCAATTGAACAAGGCACTTCTCGATGTGGGACGAGAACTGCTGCAGCCGGCTAGAGGAATAACCAATGAATAGCTGATGAATCGCTTCTTCTGTCATCCTAGGACCGAGTATACAAACAGCCACGTCCACCTGAACGGGGGAGTATGATACCTCGACGGAGAAAGGAAGGAAGGCTTATGCGCCTCGGGCGGGAGGAAATATTGGTTTCCATTGCAACCCTTGCCGGCTTGATTTGTGCTGCGGTCCCGGTCGTCGCCCAATCGACGCCGCAACGGACGCTGCTGGCGCTTTCGAAGCGGGAGCATACGCTGGCGATTGTGGATCCGGCTACTTTGCAGGTGATAGCGCGCGCGCCCGTTGGTCCGGACCCGCATGAGGTGATTGCATCATCAGACGGTAAAACTGCCTATGTATCGATCTATGGTGGCGGACGCTACCACGCGCTTTCCGTAATAGACCTGGTTGAGAAGAAGGCTCTTCCAGATATCGACACGGGGGCTCTGAATGGCCCGCACGGTCTCACGTTTGTTGGAGGAAAGCTTTGGTTCACGGCCGAAGGTGCGAAGGCGATCGCGAGCTACGATCCTGCAACGGCAAAAATCGATTGGATCATGGGTACCGGCCAGAACCGTACCCACATGATCTACGTCACTCCAGACGAGAAACAGATCTACACCACCAACGTTAGCTCCGCGAGCGTCAGCATCCTGGAACAGGTGGCTTTGCCGCCGATGGGTCCTCCTCCGGGAATGCGGCCGCCGCCCGGATCGCAGCCTCCTCCGCCCCCGCCAGGCGGAGGGCAACCACGTATGGACTGGAATCAGACCGTCATTCCTGTGGGTAAAGGCGACGAGGGATTCGACGTGTCACCCGATGGACGTGAACTGTGGACGGCAAATGCACAAGACGGCACGCTATCGGTGATCGATCTTGCAAGCCGGAAAGTGACGGCTACTCTGGACGCGAAGACGTTCGGCGCCAACCGGCTGAAATTCACTCCGGATGGAAAGCTGGTACTGATCTCGCGCCTGAGTGACGGCGATCTCGCCATTTATGAAGCGGCCTCGCGCAAACAGTTCAAAACTGTTCACATCGGCCACGGAGCGGCGGGCATTCTGATGGACCCGGATGGGCAACGGGCCTTCATCGCCTGTAGCCCTGACAACTATGTAGTAGTGCTGGACCTCAAGACTTTAGAGGTCACGAGCCACATCGACGTTGGCGGCGAGCCAGACGGCCTAGCCTGGGCAAGCCGGCCGTAGGTCACCGCGGTTCATTACTGGACAATTTGCAGGCTAGGGGTGGACTGCGCCGCCCCCTTTGTCGTCTCGCCCCACAAGACACAGCATGCAGCGGGTGATCCACTTTGATCCAATCCTCTTCGTCCTAAGCACTTAGATGACCCCCATGGTGCGGAGCTGTCCGCAAAGGTGGAATGTGCGCCGCTCATCGGCCTATTTAGATTGATTCCTAAAGCCGGCGATCAGCCTGAACGCTACCGTGCGTTCTGCTCGCCTAGTGGCATTACTAAAGCTCCGGTTTCATACGTTACCGAGAGTTCGTGGCGGTCGTTCCTGTCGTTCTGGCCTTATGATTCGGAGCCTTGCTGTGAATTTCGCGCGCACGCTGAAACGCTTCTGTCTCTTCTTGTCATTGGTTTCGGTTGCATGCGTTCTTAGCTCGTGTGGCACCACTTCTGTTTACAAAGACCCCGGAGTTATTCCGCAATCACTCTTTGGTATGACAGTTCTCGACTTTGAGAACGTCAGTGCTCCACTTCAATACGGAACCACCAGGACCTGGGATTCTTTTCCCATGCTTGATTGGGCGGACATCAACTCCGCACCGGGAGTCTACGACTTTCAACACCTGGACACCTTCCTCAAAACGAACCAGGAACGAAACGCCCAAGTGATTTATACCTTTGGAAGAACTCCTCTTTGGGCTTCCTCTCAACCAGAGACGCAGACTCCCTACGGACCCGGTCAGTGCGCCCCTCCAAGTGACCTAAAGAATTGGGACAACTTCGTGACAGCAATTGCTGTCCATGCCGGCACGCGCATCGCCTACTGGGAACTGTGGAACGAGCCGCAGGATCCGGAATACTACTGCGGTGACATGCAAACCCTGGTTACGATGGCACAGCATGCGTACCGGATCATTAAGTCCGTCAACCCAGCCGCACAAGTAATTACACCCAGCGCTGCTGCGGCAGGCGGGCCGGCGTGGCTCGACACCTATCTGTCCCAGGGTGGAGGGAACTATGCCGACATCATGTCCTTTCACGGTTATTGCAATAGTGAAGCGGAATCGATTAACGCCGTAGTGTCTCAGTATCGGAAGGTTATCTCGGCTCATGATCAGGGCAATAAGCCATTGTGGGACACTGAAGCCGACTGGGCAGGCGATCCGGATGATGTACTTTATGGAAACGCCAACCGGGCGGCTTTCATAGCCAAGTACTATCTGCTGCAGTGGTCGGGCGGGGTAAGCCGCTTCGTTTGGTACGCGTACGACGGTGGCGCCTGGGGTGGTTTTTCGACCGCAACAACCGGCGTGGATCCCGACGTGACAGCGTATAACACGGTTCAACAGTGGATGGAAGGGGCATCGATGCCCTCAGCGTGCGTCCACGATCCCAGCAATACCTGGACCTGTCCTCTCACTCGGGCTGGTGGGTACCAGGCACTAGTGCTCTGGAACCCAAGCGCAACACTGAACTATAAGGCACCCGAGCAATACAGCGACGTTCGCGATCTCGCAGGCAATGTGAGTTCCTTGTCTGGCGGCCACGTGCCGGTTGGGAACAGCCCGGTCCTGATCGAGACAGGCAAGGCTTTCTAGCCCACAAATTACCGCCTAAATGAATGGACCAAGATGCAGCGGGTCTACGGCTTGACCTGCTTTGCGGCCGATTTGGAGGAGCTTATCCATGTTTTCGACGCCATCCATCTTCTGGATACTGGCGGGAATTACATCGTTGAAGCCCGCGGTCTTGAGACCCTGCGCGCTCAGATCGGCATTGTAACGCGCATAAAGGAAATGCCGGCCTAGATCGCTGGTAAGCGGAATTTGAGGAGAGGTAATATCGGAATCGACCTCCCGGGGGACCATGTCATGCATCTCGCGATCCAGCCGCGAGCCATAGGTGCAGCGCCCAATCGTTCTGCAGTTGATGTCTTGTTCAACCTGTATGGCATACATGAGGGCTCCGGAAAGTCCGGTGATGGTGGAAACAATATTCTTATTGGGCGAGCTGGCAGTCGCTCCCATCGACTCCGCTGCGCCGGTTCCCACTGAGACCAGCAGCAGGTTCTTCTCTCCAGTTTTCCAATTGAGCCGGTAAGCGGGATTGGTCGCCATACGATAGAGGAGGAATGCTGGATTGTTATGGGGGGTAACGCCGCCATCGACAAAAACAAATGTCTTGCTCTTGTCATGCGGATCCCATTGGAGAATCTCCGGGGGAAAATAGACCGGCGCGGCGGTGCTGGCGCGCACCAGCTGCCACAGCGGTATTTGCAGATTACAGTCCTGGCGGGTGGGATCGTTGTACCTGGCATCCGGGTTATTGCTGATCGGCCAGGGCGAATCGGTGGTGGCGTTTTTTGTCACCAGCAGCAGAAGGCAGCGCAGAGTGTGCGAAGCCAGAGTGGTATCGGCGCCTAAGAAGACCTGGAGCTTCTGCTTGAGAGGATCGGCAGTATAAAAATTCTTCAAGCGCTGCACCAGAACCGCGGGCTCGAACATTTGTTTGCCGCAGGATCTATAGAATTCAATAATCTCCCCAACTTTCATTCCCCGTGCAAGCCCCGCGGCAATGATCGAGCCGGTGCTGGTTCCTGCGATGTAATCAAAGTAATCGCACAGTCTCAGGCGGGTGCGCTCGAAAACCAGGGCTTCCAGAGACTCAAGGATGCCGAGGGCGACCAGGCCGCGAATGCCGCCGCCATCGAGGGCGAGCATACGACGCGGCCGGTCTTCTCTGAAGCGTTCCGGTAGTAACTGCCACCTCTCAGGGTGAATCAACATTCCAGATCCCTCGGCAATAGCGCAAGATTTTCCTGAACCGGGCCCCTCATGACCCGGCATTCAGAGTGTGGAAACTGGGATCACTTCCAGGTTTCTGTCGACTGCAAGTTTACGGAATTGCTCGGTCAGGTCGGTTGGACCCCGGCTGAGTCCATTCCAAACCACCATAGCCAGGGTGCGGCAGCCGGCGACTGATGCCAATCCCTCAGCCTGATCGAGGATTTCGGAGTTTGCCGCGGCATAGGCCTGGTCGCTGCTTTGCTGAAGGTTCAGTTCCACGATGTGTTCGCCGGGCAGTTGGTGCAGAATGGCGTCGAAGCGAAGGCCCCAGTCTTCACCGCGATCGGTGACCGAGGTGGCACGGAATTTCTGTCTGCCAAACGGGAGCACTAGGCGGCGGCCGAGACCGAGTTGCGCCGCCGCTTCAAGGGCAAGAATATCCGCGCCGCAGGCTCCCGAACACACCACCACTTTGGTAGTAGTCGAGAGCATCATGTTGCGAATGCGGCGGGCCACTAAGGCCTCGTTCCCGGCAGGGAATCTGGGCTGGTCCGCGCCGTCGGGATCGATTCGTCTGCCGGATACGGCGAGAACGGTTCCTGTCGGGCCGGACTTGATACCGGACGTTGGAAATGCGCCTGACTCCGCAGGGGCAAGTTTGTTCCCGAAGGGCATCGCCACAAAGCACACTGGAGTCAGCATAGATCGGCATCCCCTCTTAAGCTTTGGCGTCCGTGAAGCCGGCGGTGGAAACAATTCAAGTATCTTACGCGGTCCAGCGTAGTGAGCGTAGACTCGTCCCAAGATCCCCCGAAAGCGCCAGTTGCCGCCAAAAACAGAGGCGAGTTTCCCTAAAAGGAGATCCTTTCCTGCACGCAATTTTCATCAGTTACCGCCGCGATGATTCAGAGGGCGAGGCGGGCCGCCTGGCCGATGACCTGGCACACAGGTTCCGGGAAGATTCTGTGTTTATGGATGTGACTGCAATCCAGCCAGGTCGTGATTTTCGCAAGGCAATTGACGAGAGTATCCACAAATGCAGTGTGCTGCTAGCGATCCTTGGGCAGGGATGGCTGGAGTCCAGGGACGGATTCGGACACAGACGTCTTGAGGATGAGAATGACTTCGTGCGGCTGGAGATCGCGTCGGCACTACAACGGGATATTGCTGTCGTTCCGGTGTTGGTTCGGGGAGCCCGCATGCCCAGGGCAGAGCAACTGCCGGACGACTTGAAGGAGCTGGCTTTTAGAAATGCGGTGGAGTTAACCCATGCCCGCTGGAAGTCTGACGTCCAGTTCCTGGTCCAGGCGATCAAGCCTTACCTGGAACTGTGCGAGGATACTACCAGTCCTCTGCCCGTTATCGACGCCAAGACGGCTGTGACCGCAACCATTATTGAAAGATCGGTGCTCGACCGGGTCAGCCGCGAGCTTGCAATCCATATCGGTCCGGTCGCCGAAGTGGTCGTCAGGCGGGCGGCGAAGCGCTGCTCGACGGTCACAGATCTTTGTGGAATGGTTGCGCAGGAGATTGAGGGGGCTCCGGCTCAGGCCAGGTTTCTGGCTTCCTGCATTCGCTCGCTAACCCCGCCGCGAGGTTGAAGCGGGAACGAATTCTACTCCTGCTCGAGCATCGCCAGAGCCTTGGCGAGGCTCACCCGCATGCGATTGAACGACGTGGTTACACTGGCGATCTCATCGCTTCCCGATACCACCAGTGGGGGCACATCTTTCTCGCCCTTGCTGATGCGATCGCCGCTGTCGCAAACAACCCTGAGCGGGCGAATGACAAACCAGTAAACCGCTGCATCGAGGGCGAGAATGCAGGTCAGAAGGGTCAGCACGAGAATCACCATAAGATTAAAAAAGGCTTTTTGGGCGATCTGGACAGGCACAGACATGGGTACGGAAATGATCTGGGCCCCCACTAGTTTGTTCAGCTTCCAGCCGAAACCATTGGCATTCCCATAAGTGGCCACCATGGCATGGGGCGCGTTCGCGGGAAGGCTGTGACATTCAAGGCAGGAAGCATCCGTCTTTATAGGTTGGGCAACGTAGAGTGACCGGCCCGTGGGCGTCTCGCGCTCGCCCACCACCTCGTGTTGTTCCGGATGATCGCGCAGGCCGTGAATCACATCGGTCTCCCAATCGGTGGCCCGATCCTCGGGGTTAGTGGGGTTGAGACTAGCTTCCTTATAGGCGAAATCGGGGTAGCTTTTGCGCAGCCGGTTGAAGGTGGTGCTGGCAGCGTAAAAGGGGACGCTCTCGACAAGGAACTTCGCTCTGTGCAGCGGATTCTGTTGCAGCAGCGGGGAAAGATCGTCGGCCGTGTAATCGCGTACGGCCTTGGCACTGGCTACCATCAGCTGGGCCTGATCAAGGACCTCGCGACGGGCGTTGTTAATCAAAAAGCTGTAGGCGAACACGGCGATGATGAGAACGCCCACCCCAAAGACAGCGAGCAGGATGAGGTTGAACTTGGCCAGAAGTTTCATTCAGGTGGTCTCCGGCTGCTCGCCAGAGTACCACCGGGACGATGGGAATGTGCAGCTGTTTCCTACTCCATCCTCAGTGCGCGCAGCACCAGCCTAACCAGCGCGCTTTTGCCTGAGCCTAGGGCGAGACGGATGCCGAACTCCTGCAGCCGACGGGAGACTGAGTCCGCGAGCACACCGTAGACGCCCGGCAGAAGCGTTGGGATGGCGACCTGCGGATCTATCTGCCAGATCGCACGCTGTATCTCGGGGATCAGCCGGTCTATGGATAGCTCCTAGTTGGACGGAGCGAGAAAACGCGCCATCGTGGCGGCAATGCGCTCCCAATTTTCTGTCTCGTGCTCGATCTGTTTGCGGCCGGTGCGGCTGAGCGAGTAGAACTTGGCGCGGCGGTTGGTCTCCGAAGTACCCCACTCGCTCTTGATCCAGCCCCGTTGCTCAAGACGCAGGAGTGCGGGGTAAATGGTGCCCTGATTCAGGCTTAGGGAATTGCCACTGACTTGCTCGATTCGACGTGCAATCCCGTAGCCGTGCAGCGGGCCCATGGATTCAAGGGTCTTCAGCACCATCAGGTCCAGGGTGCCCTGCAGTACATCGGATTTTTGATCGCCCATTGTCTCTCCTGTTGAGACTCTTACTATGCTGAGCCTTTGATAGGCAGAATGTCAACAGGTATAAGCACGAGAGTTTGCATCTCTCTTTGGCTGTACCAATCATTCTGCCGCACCCCCAGACAGATACCGCGTCGGTGTCGTGCCCAGTTGGTTGCGGAACATTGCTATGAAGGCGCTGGGCGAATTGTAGCCGCACTCCAGGGCCACTGTGGTTACTGCTTCTCCGGCCGCAAGCCGCTGCATCGCACTGATGAGCCGTAACCTCTGCCGCCATTTACTGAAGGACATTCCTGTCTCTTCAGCGAACAGGCGCTGCATCGTCCGCTTGCTGGCCCCGGATTCGCTGCACAGATCATCGAGGGGACGTTGATCGCTGGGGCTGGCCAACAGCTTTTCCAACAATTTTCGCGCGCGCGGATCGCGCGGATGCGGCAGCTGAACCGGAATTGACTCCACCACCTTCAACTGGTCCACAATCAAGTCAATGATGTGCCGTTCCGCAGAGATCTTCCTTCGTAGTTTCGGAAAATTGCACGCGTGAACGATCAATTCCTTTAGCAGCGACGAGACATTGATGACAAGGCATCTGCGAGGAAGGGATTTGCATAATTTGGGTAGGAAATAAAGCGTCCTCATGGAGACCCGTCCCGACATGGTGACGCCATGGAATGTTTCGGCTGGAATCCAAACCGCGCGCAACGGCGGAACAACCCAGATTCCCTGATCCGTGTCGACAGTCATGGTGCCTTCCGCGGCATAGAGAAGTTGGTCCTCAGGATGGGAATGTCGTTGGAGGACATGTCCGTGCCTGAAATCCCAGGAGACGCTGGCCACTTCCGCGAGACGGCGGCCTGTTTGGTCGAAGAGGAAGAGATGGCGCGTTCGCGACATTGTTTGTCACGATAGCGAAAGTTTGCATTCGCCACAAGTGCTATTCCTGAGGTGGATTGGAGACACCATGTTAACTGCGGGGAAGATGGTTGGATTTATTGCTACAACCGACTACGACAAGGCCCGAGCTTTCTACGAAGGCAAACTCGGGTTTGAATTTATAAGCCAGGATCAGTTCGCGCTCGTGGTGCGCGCAGGTGACCACAAGATTCGAATTTCAAAGGTTCCCGACTTTGCGCCATTTCACGGAACCGTGCTGGGTTGGGAAGTAGGCGATATTGATGCCGTGGTTATTTGGCTCAAGAATCGAGGAGTATCGACCGAGAAGTACCCCTTCGTGGCAGACAAGGAACTCGGGATCTGGACAGCCCCTTCCGGAGATAAAGTGGCGTGGTTCAAAGATCCGGACGGTAATGTTCTTTCCGTCAGCTATCATCCATGAGCCGGTTCGCTGGCCCAGCCAGATCCGGCAACCATTGAGTGGGTGGCCCAGGTCTCGCTTTTGAGACCTGGGCCACCCACTCGAAGTCTGGGAAGCTGCAACCTCTTAAGTCTGGAGGCTGCAACTTCTTTTCGACAGAGCGCAGCAAACGGAGAGATAAGCGGCTTCCCTTCCCCTTGACCTCTACTCCAGCCACAACCACCTCTTTTCCCTGCCGCTGAACATACAATCCCGTTCCTGCGTACTTCCTTCCAACTGGATTAATAATCATCCAGCCGCAGCGTCATCTCTATGAACATTCGAAAAGGTGAGCCCTTGGCCGTCGGCGACACAACGATGCCATTCACAGCAAGCCGTGAGAGCCTGTCGCAATTATTTTGCGAGCATCATCGGCGCATTCTCACTGCGGCCTACCGCATCACCGGGAGCATGGCGGATGCGGAGGATGTTACCCAGGCTGTTTTCATGCGCCTGCTGAGCAGTGACAGCTTACCAATTACGAACGCCGGCAGCTATCTTTACCGCGCCGCCATCAACGGAGCACTCGATCTGTTGCGGCGACGGAAGGCTGCTCCGGCAGGCGAGTTGCAAGACGCGGCAGCAATCGCCGCTACCGGGCCGGGAAGCTCGCCGGAGACTGCCATCTCGAACAGGGAGCTCGGCGGCTGGCTCAGACTGGCGATCAGCGAATTGCCTCCTCGAGCGGCTGAAATGTTTAGCCTGCGATATGTAGAAGAGCTGGGGAATCGCGAGATCGCAAGGTTGATGGGCACATCACAGGCTGTCGTCGCGGTGACGCTCCATCATGCACGATCGAAGCTGAAGAAACGACTCAGGGAAATGGAACAGGAGAGACCATGAGACGACACGATGAGATGCGGCTAAGAACGGCCGTCCAGGCACTGCAAGGGGATGCACCCGATGCGGCGCAACTGGCCGCTGCCGCCAGGCGCGTGGCCGGCAGCCTCGGTATAGACGTCATCGACGACCCGATGGTCGACATCATCGAGAACTGTGAGGACGTACAGCATTTGCTCGCTTCTTATCGGGCAGGAACCCTCTCCAGCGCACGGCGTCTCCTGATCGAGGATCACCTGCGCGACTGTGGCGCCTGCCTCCGCCGGTTCCGGAGCGGAACAGCAGTGCTCGACTGGTCTACTCCTGCGGCTAAAGATGCATTTGTCTGGCCTTCGCAGGCATTCGGCTTGGCAACAGCTGCCTGTTTCGCACTTCTGGTCTTGTCGTTCTTCGCCTACAAGGCCTATTGGCAGACCCCGCCGGGAGTCCGAGCCGAAGTGCAGTCGATCGACGGCTCAGCGTATGGCATTTCCGAGGCAGGCGATCGCAAGCTGTCCGCCGGCGACCAGCTAAAAGCCGGGGAACAATTCCGGACCGGCGGCGGAGCGCATGCCGTTCTTCGCCTCTCAGATGGATCCACCGTTGAGGTCAATGAGAGAAGTGTCCTCGGGGTCGGTGCAAGGGGGCATAACATGACTATCTCACTCGACAATGGAGCAGTCATCGTGCAGGCCGCCAAGCGCGACCAAGGCCATTTGTACGTGAAAACTCCCGATTGCCGGGTGGCGGTCACAGGTACGGTTTTCTCCGTCAACTCGGGAATCAAGGGCTCACGCGTAGCAGTCCTGCAAGGAGCCGTTCAAGTGATGCATGCGGGAATGGATACGCTGGTGCATGCCGGCGATCAACTCAGTACCAACGACAATCTGAGCCCCGAACCGGTTGCACAGCAAATCTCCTGGAGCCAGGATCGTGAACAGTACCTGGTCTTGTTGGCGCAGTTCACCGCAATCCAGCGCCGGGTTGAACAGATTCCGTTTCCCCAACCCAGGTACACCAGTGATTTGCTGGAGCGGGTTCCTGCCGACACCTTGTTGTATATCAGCATCCCTAACCTTGGTGAGTTCTTGAACCAGGCCAATCAGATCTTCCAGGATCAATTGAAGCAGAGTCCCGCACTTCAGCAGTGGTGGGACCGGGGACACGGTGGCAACACGGCGGACCTGGACGCGCTCATCGAAAAGCTGCACCTGGCTAGCCAGTATCTGGGCAACGAAATCGTCATCGTCGGAGCGAACCAGACCGCCGCTCCCGGCTTCGCTATCCTTGCCGATTTGCAACAAAGCGGCCTCGATGATTTCCTCAGAAAGCAGTTCGCATCTTCAACCGGGCTCATTTTGTTAGACGAGCAGTCGCTACAAAATACTCCCACTTCACCGGCAACAAAGTCCGGCGGATACGCTCTCATCAGGCCGCGGGAGGCAGTCTTCTCCAACAGCATCGCAACGTTGAAGCAGATCAACGCACAGTTGAATGCCGGTGCCAGCGGCTTCGCGGCAGGAGACTTCGGAAAGCAGATTGCCGCCGCCTATGGCCGCGGCGCCGGAGTCATCCTGGCCGCGGACCTTCATCAAATGGTGGCCGACAAACTTCGCGCCGGCGGCAAGGGCACGGAGGCGATTGAGAATAGCGGGATGGATGAGGTGCAGTATCTGATTGCAGAGCACCGCGAAACCAATGGACTGCCTGAGAATCACCTGGATCTGCAATTCTCCGGAACCAGGCAACATGCCGCTTCATGGCTCGCTGCCCCTGCCCCGATTGGTTCGCTCGACTTTGTGACCCCCAATGCGGCGGTTGCAGTGGCGTTCCTGTCCAAAGACCCAACGACGATTGCCGATGACCTCATGACCATGGCCGCAAACCAGCCAACGCAGAATACGAAATGGACCGAGGCCGAGGCAAAGCTGGGGATAAGTTTCCGTGATGATCTGGCTGCGAACCTTGGTGGTGACTTTCTCTTGTCGCTCGACGGACCAGTTCTGCCAACGCCTTCGTGGAAAGCGGTCATTGAAGTCAACAACCCTCAGCGACTGGAGAATACCCTGGAGCGATTGGCACAATCCCTTCGCGACCAGGCTCAGGGTACGCAATCGCATCCGCTTGCGATCGAATCGAGCCAGGTCGGAGCGCAGCGCTTCTATTCTGTCCAGGATCTGACCTCTGGCGCCACCGTCGCGCAGTATATTTTTTCCGATGGCTACATGATCGTGGCGCCCAATCGCGCTCTTCTTATGGAGGCATTGCGCACCCATGCGAGTGGCGATTCCCTTGCCCGATCCACGTCGTTCAAGGCGTTGCTTCCGAAGGATGAGAATGAGAATTACTCGGCCATCGCTTATCAGAACCTGGGCCCGGTTTTGACGCCGCTGCTGTCTCAATTAAGTGCAGAGTCAGCGCAGGCAATCCGGCAGATCGCGGCAGACTCCCGGCCCACCGCGATCTGTGCCTGGGGAAAAGACAGCCGTATCGAAGCAGCCAGCAATAGCCATCTTTTCGGATTTGATTTCCTGACTCTGGGGGCGTTGACAAGTTCCGGGAACAAGCACCCTTCCCAAAGCGTAAAAGAGTGACATGAGCGTAATTGACCTCGAAGGATTGGAGGTCCGGCTGGGAAATCGCACCGTGCTGAATGGACTCACGGGAGCGTTGCAGGGGCACGTCATCGGCCTGCTCGGTCCCAACGGCGCGGGAAAATCCACACTGATCAACACCCTGCTTGGGTTTCACCGGCCTTCGCGGGGATCAGCCCACGTCTTTGGGCTGGATACGTATCGGGAGAGAGCGCAGATACGCGGAGCAATCGGATACATGCCGGAGAACGATTCCTTCATCGGAAACATGAGCGGCGTGCGCTTTGTCCGCTACATGGCCGAACTTGCAGGGCTGCCTGCAGGAATAGCACTGGAACGTGCCCATGAAGCACTTTTCTTCGTTGGTTTGGGCGAAGTGCGATACCGAAAGGTGAGCACCTACTCGCTGGGGATGAAACAGCTGATCAAGCTTAGCCCAGGCGCTTGCGCACGGTCCAAAACTGCTCATTTTGGACGAGCCCACCAACGGCCTCGATCCCATCGCCCGCCAGCGCATGATTCAACTGATCAAAGATATCCGGAAAGAAGGAAGTGTCCGGATGCTCATCTCGTCCCATCTGCTGCCGGATATTGATGAGACCTGCGATGAAGTCCTCATTCTCAAGAACGGGCGCATTGCCGCACTTCGCAATATTGAAGAGGAACGCCGTTCGAACCGCAGCTTTATGGAACTGGAAACGGTGGGGTCGACCGAGCAATTTTCTGTGCGTATCCGGGGCCTTGGCTGCGAATGCGCATCCTTCCCTGGCGGCCGCATCAAGCTGGTGATTCCCGACCACATCGAAGCTCGCGATTTGTACGTCATAGCGTCCGAACAAGGAGTCCAGATCCGCCGTATGAACCAGCGGCGTGATTCCCTTGAGGACATCTTTCTAAGAGCGATGGACCAGGAATGGGCGGGGCCGGCACATGTCAGTCTATAAACACCACTACCGTGCTTATACCGGCAAACTTACTCCGGTATGGACTCGAATCTTCGTGCTCGCACGTTACGGTTACGCAGAAGCCTGGTCATCAAGGATCACGGTCGGCATGTTCACGCTTTTCATGTTGCCTTGCCTGGTTTTTTTATTTGGAATCTATTTTGCGAATAACCCGCTGGCAAGACAGCTGCTCAATTTGCGTAACCCGAATATTTTAGCGATTAATGGCGGATTCTTTCTCAACGTTCTCGCGGTGCAATCGATTCCGGCGCTGATCCTGGCATCCTGGATCGCGCCCCGCCTGATCACCTTTGATCTTGCGGACGACGCGCTGCCGATCCTGCTCAGTCACCCTATCTCGCGCTTCGGCTATGTTTTTGGCAAGTGGATTGCGCTGTTCGCGTCCCTCTCCCTGGTGACCTGGATTCCAGCTCTTCTGCTCTTTGCTTATCAAGGCTATTCCTCGCCACAACCCTGGGCGCTTAGCCATCTCCCCGTCGCCGGCGGCGTGGTGGCAGGAGCAGTGATCTGGATTGCCTTCCTCTCCCTTCTTGGCCTGGCTCTCTCTTCCTGGGTGAAGTGGAGGGTGGTGGCTACCGGTGTGATCATTGCATCCATCCTTGTGCCCGCGGGCGTGGGCGGCATTGTGAGCGCAGTCTTACGCACGAAGTGGGGCTTGCTGCTCAACTTCCCATTCATGATGTCAGTCCTTTGGCAGCGATTGCTCGGTGTCCCGGACCCATTCCGCTCGAAGGCGCACTTGCCGACTGCGGCGATTACGGCGATGTTCACGCTTGCCTGCTTGCTCTGTGTGGCTATGCTGTTTGTACGCATCCGTGCTCGCGAGGTGGTCCGGGGATGAAGGATCGGATCATTTTCGAAAATGTATCCAAGTTTTACGGCGAAGTTCTGGGCGTGAATCGAATTTCGCTGACGATTCCTCCCGGAATCACAACCCTGGTCGGACCGAATGGATCCGGCAAGACCACGCTGATGAACCTCATGACAGGATTGGTTCAGCCATCAGGCGGACACATTTCGGTCATGGGACTTTCCCCAGGCAACGCAATTGAGTTCTTTCGCACCGTCGGCTACTGCACTCAGTTCGATTCCTTCCCCCGCGGAATTACCGGATGGCAGTTTATCTTCGACAGCCTGATGCTCCACGGGATGAGTAAGAACGAGGCCACCAGGCTGACTCGCGAGTCTCTCGAAAGGGTACAACTTGGCGATGCAGCGGGCCGGCGAATTGCGGGCTACAGCAAAGGCATGCGGCAGAAGACTCGATTGGCCCAGGCGATTGCCCATCATCCCAGAGTTCTGGTTCTCGATGAACCTCTGAACGGGTTGGACCCTATGGCCCGCGCGGAATCGATCGCGCTCTTTGAAGAGCTTGGCCGGCAGGGAATGCATTTGTTGATCTCCAGCCACATTCTTGACGAGGTTGACCGTATCTCCGACCGCGTCGTCCTGATCACTGGTGGATACCTGATTGCTGAGGGAAATATCCATGAGGTAAGGCAGGAGGTGCGGGAAAGGCCGATGCAGGTTCTGATCCGTTGCGACCACCCGGAGTTGTTGGCGTCGAAGATGTTTGCCATCAATCATTGCGTCGAAGCCAGAATGCATGCGGACGGAAGGGGCGTATTCCTGCGCACCGGGGATATCGACCAGTTCTACTCCACCCTCAACGGGATCGCGGCGGAGGGGCTGGTCAAGATCGAGGCGGTCGCGCCGGCCGACGATGATGCCAATGCCATCTATCAATATCTGATCGGCCCGGACGGGAGTGCGCTGTGATGCGACCGACAATTGCCAACCTTCGAAACGATTTCACGCAACAGCCATGGGGCCTCTGGTGGGTACAGACGTGGCGCCTGACTCGTATGGAAGTGAGAAGAAACCTCTTCTCCTGGAGAGCGAGCTGGATTTATTTTCTTGCCTTCATTCCGGCGTTGATCATCCTGACTCATTTGTTGATGGATTCGCATCCTCCGTCCGCGATGAGCGAAGACACCCAGCATACTGGCAGGGATCGTCCAGTTCTATTACATCCGCCTGGCGGTTTTCTTCGGCTGCCTGGGTATCTTTTCGCGGCTGATTCGTGGGGAGATGATCGAGCGCAGCCTACACTTCTACCTTCTCTCTCCGGTAAGGCGGGAGCTCCTGCTGCTGGGCAAGTTTGCAGCCGGATCGATCAGTGCCCTGCTATTGTTTGGCGCGGCAATCACTGCTAATTTCGTTCTCATTTACGTCGGCTTCGGCGCAGCCGGACGTGATTATGTCTTCCATGGTCCTGGCCTTGGCCAGTGGGAGTCTTATCTGGCAATCATCGTCCTCGCCTGTCTTGGATATGGGGCGATCTTTCTTCTGTTGAGCATGATGTTCAGAAATCCAACCCCGGCCGCGTTGCTCGTCTGGGGGTGGGAAGCAATCAACCCTATTCTGCCTTCCCTATTGCAGAGATTCAGCGTCGTGTTCTATCTGCACCATCTGATGCCGGTCAGCGTCGCCGCTGAAGGCCTTTTCGCCCTTCTTACCGTGCAGACCGAGCCCGTATCCGGCCGGGCTTCCACGCTAGGTTTGCTGCTGCTGATCGTGGTCGTGCTGTTCTACTCCTGCTATCGCATGCGTACGCTCGAGATTCGATACACGACTGAATAGTCAAAGAGCGGTAGACGGATTGATGACTCCATAAATTATCCGCCCTCCTATCGATGGCCGGCGATAGGCAGGACGCGCTGGATCAATTCGTCGATAAATTTCTGCTTCTCCTCGAAAAATGGGAAATGGCCAGAGTGTTCAAACCAGATCAGCTCCTTCTGCGGAGCCGTCATCGCTTCGTTGTATTGCTGAACCAGGAGCGGACGGCAATAGGGGTCTTGTGTTCCTTCAAAGAAGAAGACTGGCACCTGGTACGCGCCCTTCCATTGAGTGAGATCGACAGTCGTTACCTGGGGAAGCATCGTCTCAAGGGAAAGACTCTGGCCGCGGATAAAACCGGCGTCGTCCGCAAGAGAGTAATCAGGGGAGGACACCAGATCGGTGAGAATTCTCCTGACATTCGTGAATCCCAATGGACTCGGAGGCAGCCCGAGTAATTCCCCTTCCCAGTGCCGCTCGATCCGCGACTGGCTCGCATCCGGTTTTGACCGAGGGTACGGGTCAAGCCTCTCCAGCTCCTGGATTGCCTGTCCATTGTGGCGCTCATGTGCTCGCTGCAGAGCGTCCTGGTACGCTACCTGGTCGTTCTGCTCCATATTGATGACCTGGCCGGTGCCCACGTAGGCGTACATGACTTCGGGATGCTCTTGTGCCAACCAGAGGCCGAGGACACTTCCCCACGAATGCCCCAGAACAAAGATCTTCCTCCTCTTGAAACGAGCGCGCAGATAATTCGCCACCTCTAGTGTGTCCTGTTGCATTTGCGGAATCGTCATGCTTCTGCGCTGGACTTCTCTGTCATTCGAGGCGTAGGTCTTCCCTGCTCCGCGCTGATCCCACTGAACCACGGTGAAGTATTGTTCCCAGGGACCCTGGAAGGAGCCCGCCAGAGGAATAAAAGCAATGCCGGGACCTCCGTGGATAAACAGAAGTATGGGATTGTTGACATCCTGGCCCCGTACCTGAATCCATTGATCAATCCCGCCGATTCGCACCCGCTCGAGGCTGTCGATGCCTTTGGGTGATGTGATGGCGCGCGCTCCAGCTACCTTGTGTTGGAGATATTTCCTATACAACAAGGCGGACGAGACCACCACAATAACCAGGCAAACGATTGCCATCGCGACATACTTTATGATTTTTTTGATCACTCTCGATTGATACGCGGAGCCATGCATATTGGTTCCACTTGCAGCTGAAAAGCAAGTCCGCATTTATGATCGTGCGAGGTCATTCCATTGCTCTCTCGGAGGAACACCATGCCTGTTGCCAAGGCAACCGCTCTTTTCCTGTTGCCGCTGCTGGTCGTGTCGACCACGCCGGGGTTCGCTCAGCAAGCTGCAAACGAAAAGGAGATTACGCCCCTGGCCGGCTACTCCGCGACCGGCTCGGCCAGTGAACGGGACTGGGAGACGAAGTTCCGGGCGTTGCCGTCCCCGGACAATCTCCGCGAAGATATGCGCCGCCTCAGCGCTCGCCCGCATAACGTCGGGTCTCCCTACGACAAAGAAAATGCGGAGTGGATCCTGGCGCAGTTTAAACAGTGGGGGCTGCAGGCGGAGATTGAAACCTTCTACGTCCTCTTTCCCACGCCCAAACAGCGCGCTCTGGAACTGGTCGAGCCCACAACCTATACCGCCAAACTGCAGGAGCCCCCGGTGGCGGTGGATCCAACCTCCAACCAGCAGGCCGAGCAGTTACCCACCTATAACGCGTACAGCATCGACGGCGATGTAACCGCGCCGCTGGTGTATGTGAACCAGGGTATACGCGCCGATTATGACCGCCTTGACCGGATGGGAGTATCAGTCAAGGGAGCGATTGTGATCGCGCGCTACGGAGGTGCGTGGCGCGGTATCAAGCCCAAGGTGGCAGCCGAAAAAGGAGCGGTGGGCTGCATCATCTACTCCGATCCCAAAGACGACGGTTTCTCTCCCGGCGTCACTTTTCCCGAGGGCCCCTTTCGTCCCGAGCAGGGGGTGCAGCGCGGCGCAGTAACGGACACGCTCTATAACGGCGATCCGCTGACGCCTGGCTACGGAGCGACCAAAGATGCGAAACGGCTGCCTATCCAGGGTAATCCGCTGATCACGAAAATTCCCACCCTGCCCATCTCCTATGGCGACGCGCAGCCGCTGTTGGCGGCGATCGGTGGGCAGACCGTGCCCCCGGAGTGGCGCGGCAATTTGCCCATCACCTATCATGTCGGTCCGGGGCCTGCGAAGGTGCACCTGCAGGTAAGCTCCAACTGGGACATCAAGCCGATCTACGACGTTATCGCCCGCATCCCTGGATCATCGTTTCCCGATCAATGGATCATTCGCGGCAACCATCATGATGCCTGGGTGAATGGTGCGGAAGACCCGGTCTCCGGACTGGTCGCACTCCTCGAAGAGGCGCGCTCGCTGTCGGAACTGGTCAAGCAAGGATGGAAGCCTAAGCGCACCATCGTGTTCTGCGCCTGGGATGGCGAGGAGCCGGGGCTGCTGGGATCGACCGAGTGGGTCGAGACTCACCAGGACGAGCTGCACATGAAAGCAGTGATGTACATCAACTCCGATACCAACGCCCGCGGGTTTCTTGGAATCGAGGGCTCGCACACTTTGGAACACTTTATCAATGGAGTTGCCCGGGACGTGCCCGACCCGGAGACTCATTTGAGTGTCTGGAAACGCGCCCAGTTATACCAAATCGCCCATCCTGAAACGGAAGGGGCACGCAAAGAGGCGCGCAGCCGCGACGATCTACGCATTGACGCGTTGGGCGCCGGCTCGGATTATTCGCCATTCCTCGACTTTGCCGGCATCGCCTCCATCAACCTCGGCTTCTTCGGGGAAACCAGGGGTGGTATCTACCACTCCATCTACGACGATTTCTATTGGTACACCCACTTTGCGGATACCGACTTCGTCTACGGGCGCGCACTCGCGCAGACCGCCGGCACCGCCGAGATGCGAATGGCGGATGCAGACTTGCTGCCCTTTGACTTCCACGCTTTCGCCGATACGATTCACGTCTATGTGGGAGAAGTGAAAAAGCTGTTGAAAGACAAGCAGACTGAGATTGAGGAAACAAATAAGCAGCTGGACGAAGGAGTCTTCACCGCGACTGCCGATCCGAAGATAACCTCGGTGCCGCCGCCGCGCAAGATGGTTCCTCCGTATCTGAACTTTGCTCCGTTGGACAATGCCGACGCTATGCTGACGCAAAGTGCAGACCGTTACACCAAGGCGCTGGCTGCGCGAGCCAACGGCGGTCTGGCGCTCGATCCCCAGGCGCTGGCACAGTTGAACACCCTGCTCATACAGAGCGAACGCAAACTGACTCTGGACGCCGGCCAGCCAGGACGCCCATGGTACAGGCATCAGATTTACGCGCCCGGTGCCTACACAGGCTACGGAGTGAAGACGCTGCCCGGAGTGCGGGAGGCGATCGAGCAGGATAACTGGAAACTGGCCGAGGAGCAGGTCCCCGTGGTGGCACGGGTGCTCGAAGACGAGGCCGCTCTGATTGAAACGATGACGGGGTTGCTGGGACAGGCCTCCATGACTGCAGCTGCAACTCCAGAAGTGCTGGAACCCAGTGATGGCGGGCATTGAGCTCTCTGCCGGTGGGTATGAGGAGTTGGATAAGGCCGGCTTCACCGTCGTACCGGGAGCAGTGCCGGCCGAGGATATTGACTCGGTAGCCGCTGCCCACGACGCGGCAGTCGCAAGTGCCGCTCCTGATGACATCAGGGTTGGTAGTTCGACTACGCGCGTGAACGGCCTCGTCAATCGCGGCCCGGCGTTCGACGCGCTGTACCTTCACCCGTTGGTTCTCAATGCATGCAGCTACATTTTGGAAGAACCGTTCAAACTGAGCGCGATGCATGCTCGGACGCTGCGGCCAAACACCGGCGCGCAAAATCTTCACGTAGACTACCAGCGCGATCGCCGCGGTTGGACGATGATCGGATTCATCTACATGGTTGATCCGTTCCGGGACGATAACGGCGCAACTCGTTTTGTGCCAGGTTCGCACTTGTGGTCTACGGTTCCACCTGCCGGTTCTACAGCAGGCTATCCGGGGCAAATTCTGGCGTGTGGTCCGGCGGGCTCGATGATTCTATTTAACGGGTCTGTTTGGCATGGACACGCGGCGAATCGTTCGGCCGACCCTCGACGTTCTATCCAGGGCGCCTACATTCGTCGTAATGCCGAGTCGAAAGCCGACATGACGACAAGCCTGCTTCCTGAAACGCTCTCTCGCCTCAGTCCCCTGGCGAAATATCTGCTCGCCGTTTAATCGTTACCAAGATCATCCACAGAGTACCCAGGGGAAAGAACCGCAGGTCCCTCCACTATGCTTCGCTCGGTCGGGCCTGTTCACGGTCGGGATGACAATTCTGTTGTGCCCGGGACAGCTTCAACGAGGGATACTCGACCCCCGCAACAGAATTGTCATCCCGACCGGAGCTCCGAAGGAGCGTAGTGGAGGGACCTGCGGTTCTTTCCCCTGGGTATTCTGTGGTTCTATTCGCGTCTGAGTGCTTCCGCAGGCTCCAGCTTCATGGCCTTGACTGCCGGAAACAATCCACCAACGGCGCCTGTAAGAAGCAGCGTGAGCGATGCTGTCGTCAGGGTTGCAGGATCTGCAAATGAGGTGGCGAAGAGCATGTGCGAGAAGAGGCGAGAAACTCCAATCGCGCATGGAAGCCCAACGCCAATACCGATGAGGGTGATCTGTACGGCCTCTTTAAGGACCAGCGTAAGTATCCCGGTTCGCTGGGAGCCCAGCGCCATCCGAACCCCGATTTCCCTGGTCCTGAGAATTACAGAATAGGTAAGGAGACCAAAGAGGCCAAAGCCTGCAACCAAAACCGCAATCACTGCGAAGAAAGTCGAGAGCGATGCGGTGAGTTGCTCATTGACCAGAGAGATATCCATTGTTTGCGCAAGAGTGCTGGTCCTGGTTGAATACTCTCGCCCAAGAGATCTGACTTCCTGCTCGAGGGTTCTACCGAAATCCGGATTGGGAGTTCCACGGACGAGCAGCATTCCACCATCCTTGGAAAACCCATATTGTGACGAGGGCACAAAGATGTATGTCGCATCGCCGTCGCGGATATCCTGCAGCCTCGCTGATTGCGATATGCCGATGATTTGCAAGTCCTGCGAATCGGGCTGCACCCCAAAGTGAACGCGCTTGCCAATAGGATTCTCTGAGCCAAAGAGTCGACTTGCGAGCAACTTGTCGAGGATGGCCACATGAGGATGGTGGATATCGTCCGTCCACGCGAAGTCTCTGCCCGCCAGAAGCGGAATGCCGAGGGTCTGGAAGAACCCTGGCGTGATCGCCATCCGCGACGCCGCCACGGTATCCTCGGGGCTCGTTGCCGTTGTCCGGCCGACAGTATCCTTCCAACCGTAGTTCACGGCAAGGATTGTCTCATCGGTGAAAGTCGCAGACCGGACCGAGGGCAGACTTTCCACTGCTTCGGCAAGTTGCTTTCGGTAGGTCTCCATATCGATGCCGTCATAGCCATGCGGCACCGGACTGAGATCGAGTTCAGTCACTCCCACCTTGTTGAAACCAGGATCGAAAGCTTTGAGGCTTTCGAGTGTTCGCAGAAACAGTCCGGCGGTCTGGAGAACGATCAGCGAGATAGCAACCTGAGAGATGATAAGAGCTTTGTTCAGGCTCGCCATGCCGCCGCTCATGGTGCGTGCATTTTCACGCAGGGTCGATCCCGGTCGTTGTCGCAACAGTTGCCACACAGGTAATAGGCCCGTCAGCGAGCCAGTGAACACAGCCGCGGCAATCGTGAAGAAAAAGATGCGCCAGTCCGGCCGGATGTCGAGCAGCGCCGGTACAGTCTCACCCCGGGTTGCGAGTCTGATAAGTAATTCGCTTCCCCACGACGACAAACAAAGAGCCAGCAAGGATCCTGCGGCGGAGAGAATCAGTGTCTCGGCCATGAACTGGCGAACTGCCTGCCATGGGCTGGCCCCCAGGGCGATGCGCGTGCCGATTTCATGGCGACGTGAGCCGGCCCTGGCCAGTGTGAGACTCGCCAGATTTACGCAAATTACCAGCAAGATGAGCGAAACGACGCCCATCAGTAGAAATAGCGGCGTTTGCACTCTGCTGCGAAGATCGCCGTTGGTGTCTGCGCCGTTCGCGACCGATGCAATTTGCAAACCCATGGAGAGGAACGATTGCCTTCGTTCGCCCGCGGCACCGGTGGGAACAGTGGCTTCGAGCACGCGAGGCCAGACAGCCTGAAGCTGCGCAGAAGCGTGTTCGATGGTATCGCCAGTGGCAAGCCTTCCAGTAACAAGTAGCCAAAGAAGATGACGGCTTTCGAGGTCAGTCAACTGGGCTGCCCCGGCCGGGATCGTAATCTCTGGCGGTGATCCTACCGTCAAGCCGGTGAACCACTTCCCGGTAACTCCAATGATGGTGAAAAGCTTGCCATCGATGTGAAGCGTACGGCCCACAACGTTGGGATCGCCTGCGAAGCGTTCTTGCCAAAGTTGGTAGCCAATCACTGCGACCTGCGAAACCTGGCTGCCTTGGGTATCCTCGGCACTGATCAATCGGCCAAGGAGCGGGCGGGCGCCCAAAACGGAGTAACAGTTGCTGGTGACCGATCGTATATTCGAGAGCGATGCGGTCTGGTTGATCTCGACAGTGAAGTCTTGCCCTGGGGTCCAGCCGCAAAGACCGCGGAACGCCCGCTGCCGGCGCTCCAACTCGGCAAACATGGGATAAGAGAACGGTACCTTCGAGTGCCCACGGTATGAGCCGCTGAGGCCAACCAATTGCTCAGGGTGCGGCAGTGAAAGCGGGCGGAGCAGCAGAGCATCGACAACGGTGAAGACGGAAAGAGCTGCTCCGATCCCGGCTGCGAGCGCAAGAACAAATATGCAAGCAAAGATGGGGCTGCGGGCAATCGCCTTCAGACTGTGGGCGAGTTCTCTCATGGTCCATTCCATCAAAACCCCAGTCTAACAAGCTCCGCGAATTGTTCGATTCTGAACACCGGAATCCAATTATGGACGGCCGTCGATACGGCTAACCTCCCTACTCCCAATTCTGGCTGCTGCTGACCGTGGTATGAGGAATGCATGAAACATAAGGCCTGATGCAACTACTATGGTTTACGTGACGCGGATCCGTCGCACCCGGTTCTTTCTCGAGGAGGCTCCAATCATGGGTTCGAGGCTCTTGGTTCTGGCAGTACTGTCGTTTTTGACGGTATCCTGCGCTCCAGGGCAGCATGCCGCCGCTCCAGCCGGAAGTCCTTCCGCTCGAGTGGATGAGCTGTTCCAGAAAATGGACTCGACAGTTACGCCAGGCTGCGCCCTTGCTGTTGTGAAAGACGGTAGGATCCTTTACGAGCGCGGCTACGGCATGGCGGATCTGGATCATAACGTGCCCATCACCCCGGCTACCGTGTTTCACGTGGCCTCGATGTCGAAGCAGTTCACGGCAGCTTCGATCGTTCTATTGGCCCAGGAGGGAAAGCTTTCCCTCGATGACCCGGTGCGCAAGTACATCCCCGAGCTGCCGGATTTTGGGGTTCCGATCACGATTCGCCAGCTGATCCATCACACCAGCGGCCTGCGCGACCAATGGGACCTGCTCGGTCTGGCGGGTTGGCGCTATTCGCTGGATCTGATCACCGATGACGACGTCCTCGCTGTCATGTCGCGCCAACGAGATCTGAATTTCCCTCCAGGCTCCAGGCATCTGTACAGCAACACGGGTTACACGCTGCTGGCTCAGATAGTGAAGCGGGTGAGTGGACAATCCTTTCGCGAATTCACAACCTCCCACATCTTCCAACCGCTGCAAATGGACAGTACGAGGTTTCGCGACGACCACGCCGAGGTAATCAAAAATATCGCCTATGGATATCAGCCCGCCCAGAATGCCTTTCTGATCAGCATCACGAACTTCGATACCGTAGGCGCCACCAGCCTGCTGACGACCGTCCAGGATCTGGCCCTGTGGGATGAAAATTTTTACCACCCTCGAGTCGGTGGCCCGCAGATGATCCAGCAGTTGCTGGAACGCGGAAAATTGAACAACGGCGAGCAAATCGACTATGCCTTCGGGCTTGTCATCGGGACCTATCGTGGTCTTGCCACGGTCGACCACGCGGGCGGAGATGCCGGCTATCGCTCCGACATGATTCGTTTTCCAGACCAGCACTTCACAGCGGAATGCCTGTGCAATACAGCCGCCGCAGATCCCAGCCAGCTCAATCGCAAGGTGGCCGACATCTACCTGGGCAACGAAATGAAGCCTGCCGAAGCTACCCGTGGCAGCGACGAGAAAGGGGTACAGCTCACCGCGGACCAACTCAGGAGTAAGGCGGGTACCTACCTCAACTCAGAGAACGAAGACGTACTCAGGATCACGGTCAAAGGCGATAAACTGCAGGCCGGCTTCGGGACGGGCGAGCAGAGCTATGAGATGAAGGCTGTCAGTGACCGCCACTTCCGGCTATTGATTGCCCCGGTGGATTTAACCTTCGAGGCGTCCAAGCCGGAAGGCTCGCTGCAGCTTCTCCTCAAGGATGGGGAGAGTAAACCCGATGTTTTCGCGGCAGTCGCGCCCTTTGCCCCCTCGGCCATTGACCTGAAAAACTATGCCGGGATATACAGCAGCCAGGAGATAGACCCGTTGTATGAAATGAAGGTCGAGCAAGGTGGACTCGTGCTGTACCGGCTCAAGAACAAGCCTGATGTCCTGCAACCAATCACGCGCGATCTTTTTGCTGGATCGATAGGCAATATCCGCTTCACCCGCAACCAGCAAGGGCAAGTCTCCGGTTTTATGTTGAGCAACGGACGGATACAGAATTTTCGCTTCGAGAAAGGTCGACCGGCAATTCCGCCAGCCTGACCATCTGCTCAAACCAGGCCCCATCCCTTGACTTCTATGGCTTCGGCCGACCATACTTAGATGTATAGGGGTCAACATGGCGAGAAATGATCTTCAGGGCAGTCTGGACCTTCTGGTCCTCAAGACGCTGGCACAGATGGGCGAACTGCACGGCTACGGAATCGTCGGGCATATCCAGAGAGCCTCGGAAGAACTCCTGAGCGTAGAAGAGGGTTCTTTGTATCCGGCGCTCCACCGCATGGAGCAAAGCGGGTGGATCAGCTCCAAGTGGGCCCTCACTGAAACCAATAGAAAAGCCAAATTCTACAAGCTGACCCCTGCTGGCCGTAAGCAACTACAGATCGCAGAAGAAAGCTTTGAGCAACTCGTCAAAGGCGTTCGCGCCATTCTTCGCTACGCGTGAGGTCGATCCCATGTCCTTCTTTCGCCGCATATCCAATCTCTTCTTTCGCTCCCGCATCGATCAGGAAATCGACCAGGAGCTTACAGCGCACATCGAGATGAGGTATGAGGAAAATCTGGCTGCCGGAATGTCTTCGGCGGACGCACGCCGCGACGCACTCCTCCGCTTTGGAAACCGCGCTGCCACCAAGGAGAGCGTGACCGGTGCCGATGCTGCCCTGATGCTCGCGACCATCTGGTCCGATCTGCGCTATGCATCCCGGCAGCTGTTGAAGAATCCACTCTTTGCAGCCACCGCCATTCTGGTGCTGGGCCTGGGTATTGGCTCAAGCGTCACACTTTTCGCGTTTGTGGATGCAGCGCTGATCAGGCCGCTCCCTTATAGCCGGCCATCGCGGCTGGCAGCCGTGTTCGAAAGCAATCCAATGGGTCCCAGGTTTCATCTCTCCTATCTCGATTACCTCGACTATAAAAAACTAAACACCGTCTTCAGTTCTCTCGATGCCTACAAGCACGACGACGTTCTGTTAACCACACCCCGGGGCGTTGAACAAGTCCGCGGATCACAGGTGAGCGACGGATTTTTTCGTACACTGGGCGTTCAACCGATCTTAGGCCGCAACTTTGCAGACGGCGAGGACCTGCCCAGCGCGCCTCGCCACGTGTTGCTGACTTATGCTGCCTGGCAGAACAGGTATGGAGGAAGTAGCAACGTATTGGGCCAGTCCGTCACCCTGGATGGAAATACGAACACCATCATCGGTGTGCTGCCTCCGTCTTTCCACTTCGCACCCACCGAACCCACCGAATTCTGGTCAACACTCCATCTCTCTATGGCTGAAGATCGTGGGGCGCACGGCCTATCAGCCATTGCCCGTCTTAAAGACGGAGTCACGATGAATGCCGCTGCAGCCAATATGACCAGCCTCGGGGAGCAGTTAGCTCGGCAATACCCGAAGGAAGATAACGGACGAGGCTCGACCATCGCACCACTAGGGGAAGTCGTGCTCGGCAATATGCGGCCAATCCTCCTGGTTTTGCTGGGCGGCGCTTCCCTTCTGTTGCTCATCGCGTGCCTGAATGTCGGAAGCCTGCTACTCGTTCGCAGCGAGAGCCGCAGGCGCGAGGTTGCGGTCCGTGGCGCGTTGGGAGCCTCGCACCTCAGGCTGCTCCGCCAGTTCATCACGGAAGGACTTTTACTGGTTTCGCTGGGGACGGTTCTCGGGCTGGGAGCAGCGTTTCTTGCCGGCCAAGTGTTATTGCGGATGATCCCGGTATTAGTACTTGATCGGATGCCATATCTTCGCGAGACCGGAATGAACGCGCATGTAATTGTGTTTGCATGCACAGTCGCAATTCTGGCACTCCTGTTGTTTTCGCTTTTTCCAGCCATGCGTCTCTACTTGTCAGGCAAATCGCTTGGTATGCAGGCCCAGCTTGCGGAAGGCGGACGCGGATCAGCCGGGACGCTCTGGCGCCGCATCGGCCCAACCCTGGTATTGGTCGAGTTGGCCACGGCGATGGTGCTCCTCACGGGAGCGGGTCTGCTCGGCAAGAGCTTTTACCGCTTGCTCCATACCGACATCGGCTTCAGACCCGAAAAACTGGCGGCTCTCGGAGTTTCAGCATCCGGGATGAACTACACCACGGACGCACAGAATGTCGTTTTGGGAAAATCACTCGTGCAGCAGCTCAAGAGCTTGCCGGGCGTTGAGAATGTGGGGATCTGCTCCCAGTTGCCGCTCGGTGAGGGCTTCGGCAGCACAGGAGTGAATATTGTCGGGCGCCCCCTGAGCAAGACACCCTCTGAAGAAAATGGCAGGGTGGTCAGTTCGAACTATTTTGCCACTA
This sequence comes from uncultured Acidobacteriaceae bacterium, assembly GCA_963826875.1. Classification (GTDB taxonomy): domain Bacteria; phylum Acidobacteriota; class Terriglobia; order Terriglobales; family Acidobacteriaceae; genus PALSA-350. Next base: position 507,965 of record CAWGYP010000023.1, read on the forward strand.
TGGGCACGCGCCTGCTACGCGGCCGCTTCTTCACAGAGGATGACAATGCTTCCAAACCGCCCGTCATGATCATCAACCAGGCGTTCGCACGGAAGTACTTTCCTGATCAGGATCCCCTCGGCCAGCGAATCTACAACGGCGATCCCACGCATGCCATGGAGATCGTCGGCCTCGTCGAGGATCTTAAAGAAGGGCCGCTCGATGTTGAGACAAGGCCAGTGATGTATACCGCCTTCGATCAGGAACCGGAAAATTGGTTTTATGTCGTCGTCCGCAGTACCCTGCCAGAGCAGATGCTTCTGCCCACCCTGGTTGCCGCCATTCACCAGCTTGACCCTAGCATCGCGACCTCTGACGAGACCTCGATGAGCGTGAGACTTCATGACTCTTCGGCTGCCTATCTTCATCGCTCCTCGGCCTGGCTGGTGGGAGGCTTTGCGGCCGTCGCGCTGCTGCTGAGCGTGGTCGGCCTTTACGGCGTTATCTCCTATTCAGTAACCCAGCGAACCCGCGAAATCGGTGTCCGCATGGCGGTGGGAGCGGAACGTGCTTCCGTCTATCTCTTGGTTTTGAAACAGGCCGGCAAACTCACCGCCATCGGTATCGTCGCTGGCCTTATCTGTTCGGTGGGCGCAGCGATCCTGATGCGCAAACTGCTCTTTGGCACGCAGGCATGGGACGTCACCACGCTCGTCGCCGTCGCCGTGGTCCTCGCCCTTTCGGCCATGTTGGCAAGCTATCTACCGGCGCACCGCGCTGCAAGTGTAAATCCCGCGGATGCCCTGCGCGCCGAATAGCCGGAAAGTTGCGGCGCCCGGGGTGTTGAGTGGGTGAAGGTTGCATTTTGATTTTCGACAGCCAAGTGTAGTGCTGGGACCTGTTCTTCTGTGGGCCAGTCCTTCCGCGCTCACCCTTGAAACGCAACCGACAGTACGGTAATGTCATCGGCCTGGCCAAATCCTATGGCGGTATTAGCGATGACGTGAGCCGGTTGGGTGCTTAGGGCAGCGGTGCGCTCGAAGCCTAAGAGCTCGCGATGCTGGGTGGCTTCCGGAACACCATCCGTGATCAGAGTGAGTAGATCGCCGGGTACCAGTTGCAGAGTCTGCTCGGGAAACTCCGCGTCGGCGGTGATGCCGAGCGGCAGCGCTGCCTCGGTGGCGAGCTCGATCCCGTTGCGATAAGGCGCCAGGTGCCCGGCATTGGAAATTGTCAGAGTGCCGGAAGAAGACAGGCGGAGAACCACACAGGTGGTGAAACTGCTTCCGCGGCCTAGCAGGCGCCGATTCAGACCTGCAAGAACCTCACCGGGAGACTGCGTGTACTCGACCAGAGAGCGCAGGGCGCCAACCAGAAGGGAAACCGTCATAGCAGCGGGAAGACCCTTTCCTGCTACGTCGCCGATGACGATCAGGGTGTGGGCCGGAGTGTTCGAAGCGAGTGCCGGCAATGGGAAGATTTGGTAGAAATCGCCGCCAACCTCCTGCGCAGGGTGATAGGCGGTTTCGATTCTAAGGCCCGGAATATCAGGGAGGTTTTCGGGTATGAGGACCTGCTGGAGCGTACGGGCTGCCTCCAGATCGGAAATGTATTGCTGCTCGCTGGCCCGGGACTGGGCAAAACGACGGATGAGAAAAGCAAGCAGAGCGACGACAAAGATGAGCTGGACAAGAGCATCCAGTTGAAACGGAAAAGGCCTGCGCACAATGCTCCACGCGCCGGTGGAGGCAATGCGACGCTGCCAGCCGAACTGGAAGGAAGACAGCAGCAGGCCATTGACAATATTCGTACCGTACAGCAAAAGTGTGGGCACGAGGAGGAGGCGAGCATTCAGGTTTCCGGCGAAGCTACGCCGTAATAACAGCGCAATAATCCACAGTGCGATCGGCACATCAAAAAGCACACGCAAGGTCGTAGTGGTGGCCGCGGAAGCCCAGCGAAAGACGTAGAGGAACACATTCAAGGGATCGAGGAGTGCCGTGATGAGGACAACGCGCCACAACCACGACCGCCGCGCCTCGAGGATGCGGGAAAAGAAGAAAAGGGCGGCCGCAATTCTGAGCGCGCCAAAGGTCTCGGCAGCGAAGTCGCTCCACGCCAGGGGAAAGTTGAAGAGGAAGCCGGAGACGAATAGAACACAAAGCAGCGCATCCGATATGAGAAGGATGGCGAACCAAACGTACTCGCGTTCCGATCTACGCGAGAGGTAAAGGCCGAACACGGTAAAGCCCACGATCGCGTCTAAGATGCCAACGGTGTAGAAGTCGACGATGCGGGTGGAGCGGTCTGCTTCGACGAGCTGGAACTGGCGTTCGAGTAAAGCGGCGTCACCCACCAGTCCGCCACCGTAACGCGGCCCACCCCCGAGGTAGGCGGCGAAGGTGGGGTGGTGCCATACCCGAATGGCGAGCTGGAGCGTAGCTCCGGCGGCGGCGGGGGGCAGGCGGTAAAGCAACGTCTGATTAAACTGCAGGCTCCCGTGCGGGGGCATTTTGCCGAAGCCGCCAATCCTGTGGCCGTTGTCAAAAACTTCGTAATCGGTGAGGACGGAAGGCAGCAGAATGGCCAGGGGCATTGTCTGTGCGGGGGCGCGGACGGTGAAACGGTACCAGGCGAAGCCGCTCAAGCCGCTATAGCCCTGGATGGACCAGGGCTGGTCGGAACGGAGGAGCGGCCAGGCGGAGTCGTCAAATCCGGGATCTGCCCACTGGGGGTCGTCGCCGGGATGAAACCGCCACTGGCCGTCGAGAGAGACGACGGGCTGGCGATCGGTCAACAACGAGAATGTGGCCGGCCCGGGCGGCGAGTCCAGGGACAAAACCGGCTGAGGCTTGGCCTTAGTGCTCGCCAGAGCAAAGAGAGCGACAACGAGTAGTACGTGGCAACATACCCTGTTCATTCCTACGCCCCGAACGAGTTTAGATGAGAAAACGGATTCCACTAAGCGCGTTGGATGCGAAGTCCTCAAGAAAATCGAACCCGGCTCGAGGATGGCAGGGGATGGTCGAAAGATACTGGTTATGTAGGGGCAGAATATGATCTTATGAATATCTCCCCCACTCGAGTGGGTAGATAGATGTGCATCCTGGTAGGTCCGTGTCTGCTACAACCCCGCGATTTCAGCCTTGTCCCGGTCTTCCCGAACCAAAGGTGTCTCTCCGTCTCTTTCTCGTGCGCACCATTCATGATTGGGACAAGCATGCCGTTAACACATGCGAAGACTAGGCACATGATCATCGCGCGAACCGGCTGTCCATCCAGCAAATTGTCGATGGACGACCTCGTGGAATACATCCTCCCGCTAAAACCCATCAGATCGCCTCGCCTGCTGTTTGGGAGACGCGAAGCAGGTGACATTGAGAATTGATCGTACAGCAGTAGTCATTATCGGCGGAGGCCCGGCGGGTCTAGCCCCTCTGCTCGCGGCTCATCGACGCGGCCGTCTCGCGGAATTGCTGGAACAAGGTGTCACGGTGGTGGAGCAATCGGCTGCCGTTGGCGAGGGCAGCATCGGTCGCTGGTGCATCAACTCCGACAGTACTGGTTTCACCTTCGCCGATTGCCTCACCGGACCACCCGGCGGCGAGCTTGAGCCATTACGCAGTCATCCTCTTACCAAAGAATTTCTGCAAGCGGGCGATGGCACGGTCCCGCTTCGCCGCGCAGGCGAATTCCTGGCATTAGTCGGGCAAGCGATGAACGAGGTAATCGCGGCCCGGCCCAACAGCCGTGTTCTGAATCGATGCAAAGCAATTTCGACCCGCCGCACCGCCACCGGGTGGCTCACGCGCATCGAAGAGGTCGCAACTGGCCGGGAGCAAACCGTCCATTCCCGAAATGTGGTGCTGGCAACCGGGGCCTCGCAGCCATCAGAACGGCTGCGGGGCGAAACCGTGGCCGGCGCCAACCTGGTAGAGCGATGGGGCGAAAAGTTACTCCAGTCCAGCGAGGTGCTGACCGCCTCAGGTTTCGCCTCGATTTCTGCTCGTCTGGCCGCATTGGGCAGGCCCCCGCGGGTCGCCATTATTGGCGGATCCACGAGCGCGGCGGCCATTGCGCATGCCCTGCTGAATCGAATGCCCGGTGTCGGTTTCGGTCCAAAGGGAGTGACCATCGCCCACCGGCGGCCATTGCGAATTTTCTATCCCAACGTAGATGCGGCGCTTGCCGACGGTTATATAGAATTCGGCCCGGACGACATCTGCCCGGTCAGTGGCCGGGTATTCCGTCTGGCGGGGTTCAGGTTAGAGTCGCGCGAGTTGATCATGCGAGCGCGCGGCATCGGTGGGCTCCCACCCGAGCCTCGCCTCCAGTTACATCGCCTCGGCATCGACGATGCGGTTTCACGGTCGCTGCTGGACAAAGCAGACATTATCATTGCCGCCCTGGGATACCGGCCGCACGCGTTGCCGGTCTTTGATGAAGCGGAGAACCCGGTTCCCCTTCTGGCCCAAACAGGTCCTCAGGCACCGCTTGTGGATGGCAGTTGCAGGGTGCTGGACGCGCAGCACAGCCCGCTCCCCGGATTATTCGCGATAGGGTTGGCAGCCGGGTTTGTCCCCCATGGAAAGCTCGGTGGGGAACCAAGCTTCAGGGGCCAGGCAAATGGCCTCTGGCTGTGGCAGAGCGATGTCGGCGGGTTGATTGTCGATGCCATCCTCGATTCGTCCGTCGACAAAGACAACGACCACGCACGAGGTCGAAGCGTGAAGATTCCGCTGGTTCGTCCCGCGCCCGCAAGGCTTTCACTCGCAGTCCCGGAGCTCGAAGCGCTCGAAGCAAGTGGGATGTTTAGCAATTTCGGCCCCGTCAATACGCGCTTCGAGCAGGAAATGCTGGCGCGCTTCTTCGCTGGTGAAGGCGCCTGCACCACCGTCTGCAATGCAACGATCGGACTTATGTTGGCCATCAAGGATGCGGTTGGGGATCAACCTCCCGGCCGGTTTGCCCTGATGCCGGGCTTCACCTTCGCGGCCGCGGCGCACGCGGCGCTTTGGTGTGGCCTCACTCCCCTCTTGTGCGACATTGATCCCGTCCACTGGGCGGCCGGCATGGAAGCAGAGTCAGCGATGCTGGCCCGCTTCGCCGGCAAGATTGCCATTGTGATCCCCTACGCGACTTTCGGCTACCCAATCGACCTCGAGCACTACACGCGGCTCAGCAATCGGCTCGGTGTTCCCGTTGTCGTGGACGCGGCTGCCTCTCTGGGCACGTTTGACGCACATGGACGAGGTTTCGGGAGCGGCTTTGCGGGTAGCGTCGTCTTTTCCATGCACGCAACCAAGTCTTTTGCCGTAGGCGAAGCAGGATTGATTTACAGCGCAAATCCGGATCGTATCGCAAGACTCCGGGCCATGAGCAATTTCGGATTTGGAGAGCCACGCACTGCGACTATGCCTGGCTTAAACGCAAAACTCAGTGAAGTGAACGCGCTGCAGGGACTGCTGCACCTTGCCAATTACGATGGCATTCTTGCCCGAAGGGCCGCACTCCACGACCACTACCGCCAGGCTCTCCCGGAATTGGAGTTCCAGTTGAAAGCGCCAGGGATGCAGGCCCATCAATTTGTGCCCGTGCTGTTGCCGCCCGGCATGGGAAGCCGCAGGGACTCCATTCGCGCCGAGTTAGCAGATAGCGGAATCATTACTGGACATTATTTCAGTCCACATTTACTTGAGCAGCCGTATTTCCGGAAAGTATGTGTCGGAGGGCCGGTGCCGGTTTGTGACGATGTTTCTGCAAGGATCCTGAGCCTGCCCCTGTTCGATACAATGACCCAAGATGAAGTTGAAAAAGTGTCCGATTGCCTGCACAAGGCTATTGGTGTTGCGCAGCAAGAAAATAGGAACCGCAAGCCGTCACGCAGCGACCACGACATCCGACTGGTTTATGGACCGGTCAGACCCGAGAGTGAGAGATGAGGGGCGGCCATGAGCAGTGTTGCGTCATCATGCGCCGTCGTTTTCAAGGCTTACGCCTGGGATGAATTTGTTGAGCGCCAGGCGCGGCGTCTCGCTCAGGTTGCCGGCTCTCTGGACTTTTATGTTTTGATCGATGAAACCGCCAGACCGGTGGGGCCGGTGCCTTTCGACCGCGTGATTCGTTTCACCTGTGCCGAGTTGGAAACCGCGGGTCTGGCAATGCGCTTCGGACTTGGTGGAGTGCTGTGGTGGAATCCGGATTACGCCCACTATCACTTCCTGACGCAGTGTCCAAATTACGACTATTACCTGTTCATTGAATATGACTGCGTGGTACAAGGCTCCCTGCAGAACTTTGTGACCCGTGCCATCTCACGAGGGGCGGATTTGATCGCGTTACCGATCAAACGGCCATTTGACCTATGGCACTGGAGACCCTATCAGGCCGATGTTTATCTTCCAGGTGAAGTCAAACTCGCTTTGCTCAACGTGTGTTTTCTTTCTGCTCCTGCTTTGAAGATATTGCAACAACGACGGCTCGATATGAAGGGTGATCCTTCTGTTCGCGGTTGGCCGAGCAGTGAAGTGTTTCTACCGACCGAAGTCGTGCGGGCGGGCATGACGTGGCTATCATTGGCCGAGTTTGGCGACGTTTCCCGGTATGATTGGTTCCCTCCGACCTTGGAAGAAGATCTGGCGCCCGGCGATCGAAACGTCTTCATCCACCCGGTGCTCGACCGGCGACGTTTCCTCGCTTCTATATTCCACAATCGCGGTTCACTCCCGCGCGGCGAATTAAAGCACATCCTCGCTCGTTTCCCGCGCAAGGAATATGCGAAGCTCATATGGCCAGCGGCCCGCAATCGTGCGGTCAGGCGAATACGCCACAAACTGATCCGTTGGCGAGAGCAATCGGGTTGGTGATCGGTGTCTCAGCCCGGTGCGCATTTTCGCCGATCGACTCCGGGGCTTGCAATACTCCCGGGCTTTAGCCGCTGCGTGAGAAATCAATCCTGGAAGGGCACGGCTTCAGCCGTGCCGTAAATGACTCTGCGGCTTTAGCCGCTGAGGTACGTTTTTTCCATCCTCTAAATTCTCTTTTGAGTTAAAAAAATCAGGCGGTGGAAAAACTCTGTTTTGTATCAGGGCACGACTTCAGTCGGGCCGTAAATGACTAAAAACACGTCGGGCTTTAGCCCCTGAGGTACGCTTTTCTACCTCAACAACGTCTTTTTCTGCAGCCTGTAAAGCCTGGGAGCTCTCAACGAATTGCGGCACGGCTGAAGCCGTGGCCTCCCAAGGCAGAGTTCCCACGCAGCCTGTTTGGCACCTGAGGGCTCCTTTTTTCCTTTTTAATCCCTCACGCAAGTTCTTCACTTCCGTTGCAGAAGATCCCAACGATTCCCGTATAGATCTTCAAAAACGGCGACCGTGCCGTAGCTCTCTTCTCGCGGTTCTTCACAGAAGCGAACTCCCTTATCCCGCATGGCACGAAAGTCGCGCCAGAAGTCATCGCTGTGAAGGAAGAGGAATACGCGCCCTCCCGTTTGGTCGCCGATTCTCTGCTTCTGCTGCTCAGTAGAGGCCTCTGCCAGAAGCAAGCGTGATTCGGTTGAGCCTGGAGGAGCCACTACGACCCAATGCTTACCATCTGCAAGCACCGTATCCTCGACGAGGATGAAACCCAGAACATCGCAGTACCACGCCTTAGCTTCTTCGTAGTTGCGCACTACGAGTGTGACGTATACGATGTGCTGCTGCTTATCCATCGTCACTTCCAACTCACTGGTAGTTATTGGGCAAAGCCGGTGAAGTGTCTCGATAGGGCAAGAGAACAGTGAATACTGCTCCGGTCGAGCCGTTCTGACTATTAGACCGTGCTTCCACGGTTCCCCCATGGCGCTCGGCGATCTCTTTGCAAACCCACAAGCCCAATCCCGTTCCCACGTCCTTTTTAGTGGTAAAAAAAGGCTCGAAAATTCGCTTCATGTTCTCCGGAGAAATGCCGGGACCATCGTCTTCTATCTGCAGCTTGATTGCCTCGCCGCTGACAAGCTTGATGGTGGATGAGTCGATTTTCAACGTGCCGTTGTAAGGCAGCGCATCAATCGCATTCGAAATGATATTTGAGATGAGTTGCTGTATTTCACCTGCGAAACCGTTGACGGGCTGACTCTCCTGCAGGGAAAGGTGAAGCCTGATTTGCTTTTGCTGCAATTTCGTCGCATACACGGTAAGCGTTTGTTCAACCACGGTCGGAATATCCACCCGCGAGGGTAGAGTTGATTCTCGATAGAAGCCCAGGGTCTGGCGTGTAATGTGGGACACTCTTGCCAACTCCTGCTCAGCCATTTTGAGGTGTTGCTCGACAGCTTCCTTCGATTCCGAATTTGTTCGGGCGAGAAAAATCAGGTTCCCGACAGCTTCCAGGGGATTATTAATCTCATGAGCAACAGTGGCTGCCAGGCGAGCTGCCGCCGCCAGTTTCTCGGTTCTCCGAAGAACTTCCTGGAGGCTGCGTTCATGGCTGGCGTCGCGAAATACCAGGACGACCCCAATCAGGCGGCCCGAATCGTCAGTAATGGGCGCGGCGCTATCTTCGATAGGTATCAGGTGGCCTTCGCGATGCCTCAAGACCGTGTGGTTCGCGAGGCCTACGACACCACCCAGCGTCAAGACCTTTTCCACGGGGTTCTCTACCGGGCTGTTCGTCGCTTCATTGAAGATTGGAAATATATCGTGAATCCTTTTGCCCTTGGCCTCTTCCAGCCTGGTGCCGGTGAGGCGCTCTGCAACCGGATTCAGAAATGAGATCAGGCCTTGATGGTCGGTCGCAATAACACCTTCTGCAATGGAAGAGAGCGTGACCCTGAACCACTCTTCGCTTTGCTGCAGCGCGGCAGCGTCTCTTTCCCGCCTTCGCCTATCACGAAACACAGAAAGTGCCAGTAGCCCCAGTCCCAGAGCTGCAACTACACTGGCCAGGTAGATACAGGCCGCGGTAATCCTGATGCTTTTCCGATATGCCTCCCTGCGGGCGTTACCTACCGAATTCTCCTCCTGCTCCATCTGCTCGACAAGGGAACGAATGCCTTCCGTAAGGTTGAACCCCTGGTCGGACATCACTAACGCCTTGGCCCCCGCCGCGTCCCCTGATCGGAAGAGCGAGATGGTCCGAGCCAGCTCAACGAGTTTCTTATCGATCAGAACCCGAAGGTTCGCGGCTTCTGATTGCTCCTTAGGGTTATCCCCAATCGAATTGACCAGGTTTTGCAGATGAGCATCCATCTGGCCAATCGCGCGGTCATAGGGGAGGAGATAGTTCTGCTTTCCGGTATACAGAAACCCGCGCTGGCCAGCCTCCGCATCCTTAACCAGGGACTCGGTGATTCTGAGTTCCTGAACCACCCGGCGGCTATGACTGAACCATTCCTGATTCCCCACTTGAACGGCCAGCTGATGTCTCACTACGACCGTGTTGATCACGAGGAGGACGAGAAGTGCTAAGAAGCCAACAATCACCCCGAAGCGTTTGTGCGTTGAGCGCATGGCCGTCCGTTTGTATCCCCTCGCAGAATTCAATATTTGCCCCGCTTGGCTTGTCAAGAGAAGCGAATATGCCTTAGGTAAGCTAATCTGCAAACTGCTGGCATCCCTGACCGTCCTTTCGACCGCGGCTGAATGTTGGCACTTGGATGGCAGGTTACGCGACGAAGTTGCCCTGGAGGTACGCGGAAGGACAAAGACAGTAACAATAGTAGATATTTTTCTCTGAGACTCTCAATTCCCTGCTCACCTGATTGGGCCGCTTTACTCTATCAACGCACGGCCGCCCGGCGCGGCGGCAAGCGTCAATTTCGTACAATATCGTAATGAGCGCTACTCCACGTTACACCGGCGAACACGCCACTTCCGGTCTTGACTGGAACTTTCCTGCCATTGAAACGTGGGAGAACCAATTCCCGGGCTATGAGATCCTGATCGACGATCCTGAGTTCACTTCCGTCTGCCCAAAGACCGGTTTGCCCGATTTCGGCGCCCTCACGGTCCGCTATATGCCGCAACAGCGCTGCCTCGAACTGAAGTCGATGAAGGAATACTTGTTCACCTACCGCAACCTCGGGATCTTTCAGGAAAACGTCGTGAATCGGGTACTGGAGGACGTGGTAAAGGCCTGCGAACCTGTATGGGCTATCGTCAAAGGGGAGTTCAGACCCCGTGGTGGTATTTCGACCACGATCGAGGCCCGGTGGCCTCGTCCCCGATCCTAATCCCTCCGGTTGTCGCTATTCCGGTAACACTAACTCGGGAAGTGCCTTCTCCGTCACTGCCACTTCCTTGACTCTCGCGCTGGTGACGAGAATCACTGAGAGCACCACGACGGCGCTCCCGGCCGCAATGAATCCGTTCACCCGTTCGTGCAGGACCAACCACCCCAGGAAGACGGCCACCACTGGATTCACATATGCGTAAGTCGATACTTTGGACGTGGGCACATGCTCCAGCAACCAGATGTACGCTGTATAGCCGATCCAGGAGCCACAAACGATCAGGTAGCAAACTGCGCCGATGCCGCGTGGGTTCCACACCACGCGATGAAGATCCTCCACCAGAAACGCAAAGATGAAGTTCGCGATCCCGGCCGCAGTTACTTGCCATCCAGTCGCGCTGAAAGCATTCATGCCCGACTGCCACCTTTTCGATAACACCGATCCGAGGGCCCAACTGAAGGAGCCGCCAAGCAGGCTCAGCGACGCCCAGAGCTCCTTTCGACCGATTGCCGTACTTGATATGAGCTCAGGGTAAAAGAGGATGAACAGCCCAAGAACACCGAGGACAAGTCCGGCCTTACCGCGCGCTGCAATACGGTGATGGCCAAGCAACATCGAGTCCAGAATCAGGAACCATAAGGGTGTAATCGCAACAATGAGTGCCGCAAGGCCGGTGGAGACGTAAAGCTCCGCATAAGAAAGGGTAAGATTGCCGCCCATCAACAATAAAACGCCCACCACGGCGGCCAGGGCGATCTGCCGTGGCGAATACCAGATTTTGCGCCCAGTCAATGCACAGACAGCCAGCATGACGACGCCCGCAACGGAAAATCGGATCCCGCACATCAGGCCCGGCGGAATCGACTGCACCGCGATGTCGATTCCCAGATAGGTCGATCCCCAGAACAGGTAGACCAGACCGAATGCGAGCATGATCTTCCATCGGCTTGGGTGGGTGATTTGGTGCATGATTGGAACTAGCTGCTCCGTGCGGTCCCTTGCAAGCCTACCGCGCGTCCCGTTGGGAGACCACGGGTCGCTCCTTCCCTCTTACCTCTGATCCTATATTTCGCTCTAGACGAAAACCGATCGGAACGAAGGCATCGTAATCTCTTGTGCCAATGAACACCTGCTGTAATGGAGCGCCATGCTGCCTTGTATCAAAATGAAGGAACTTGAAGTTAGCCGCGATCGGTATACCGAACGCCGGAATAAAACAGTTCCCCAAAAGCCAGAAAGACGCCAGTGGTCCCCTGGCAATCGGAGGCTGGGCCTCGCTCAATCGTCCTACCTCATACAGTTGCATTTGCAAAACTGCCCCGAGTGCCGGCACCAGTCATAGAAGCCCAGGATCGTTGAGACTCGAGCAAGTGCGACGGAAAATCATCCGGCCAAGCTCCCCTAATCGACCGCCCTTTAGAGTAACCCCGCGGTGGTGACTACAATTCGGTTACTTGTCAAGAAGATATTGACTCATTAATGCAATGATGGTTCGAGAGTACTGGCTTCAGCCCATCCCCGGCTGAAACAGGCGGGCCCGCCTTTCCAAAAACAGTTCACAGGTAAACCCCTGAATGGCGACACCCTGGACTTCACTGACAGAGGGAACGAACGACCGCGAAGTCTCGTCCTCAGGACACGCCAAAGGACTGTTTTCTGACTTGGGACAGGTCCTTGAGCGTCTCTGGATCTTCTACGATGCCATGCAGCGTGGAACGCCCGTTCCTAATTCCGACGAGGTCCTCTCACAAATGGGAGTAGCCCTTCGCCGGGTCTCAACGCGCCAGAGTGGTCGTGTTGGCGCTGGACTCTAGAGCACGAAAAATCTCCGATCGAAAAGGGTTCCCGCTGCTGATTGGCGAGTCGTCCGCGCGAAGCACTGCTGCAGGGACGACAAGCTTGTAACTCGGCACGGGAGTGCCGGGTACGTCGGGGTTTACGAGGCAAGTCCCGAAGGGACGGCACAGCCTGTAGCCCGGCACGACAATGCCGGCAGCTCACAGGGTTTACGAGGCGAGTCCCGAAGGGACGGCACAACCTGTAGCCCGGCACGGCAGTGCCGGGTACGTCAGGGTTTACGAGGCAAGTCCCGAAGGGACGGCACATTGCCTGTAGCCCGGCACGACAATGCCGGCCGCTCACAGGGTTTACGAGGCGAGTCCCGAAGGGACGGCACAACCTGTAGCCCGGCACGGCAGTGCCGGGTACGTCAGGGTTTACGAGGCAAGTCCCGAAGGGACGGCACAGCCTGTAGCCCGGCACGACAATGCCGGCCGCTCACAGGGTTTACGAGGCGAGTCCCGAAGGGACGGCACAACCTGTAGCCCGGCACGGCAGTGCCGGGTACGTCAGGGTTTACGAGGCAAGTCCCGAAGGGACGGCACATTGCCTAACTCGTACGTCAGCAACCATCCCTCCGATCGGCGGAACCCCTCTGCCTCCTAACCTTCGACTGATAAGGTTGTCGTTTACTCGTCGACCTTCGCGGGGCATAAAGCGGAAAAATGAATCATGGCTAAGAAGATAGCACTGGTAGTGGGAGCAACCGGCATCGTTGGCGGGAACCTGGCAGCGCTTCTCGACCAACAAGCCGGCTGGGTCGTGTATGGGATGTCTCGCAAGCCGGCGGCCGCTGGAAATGTGATTCCCCTGGGCTCCGATCTCCAGGATGCGGAGTCTGTTGTTCGAGCAGTGAAAGACATCGCCCCAACGCACGTTTTCCTTGCTACTTGGCTTCGTCAGCCCACAGAGGCTGAGAACATCCGCGTCAATGCCGGCATGGTGCGCAACCTGTTGGACGCCGTATCAAGACCGGGCTCTGTCGAGCGTGTCGCCCTGGTCACAGGACTCAAGCACTACCTGGGCCCATTCGAGGCATATGGCAAAGGCACCTTGCCGGCAACGCCCTTTCGCGAGGAGCAACCACGGCTCGCGATCGAAAACTTCTACTATGCGCAGGAAGATGAAGTTTTCGCGGCCGCGGAGCGCAATGGCTTCGGCTGGAGTGTCCATCGCCCTCACACCATCATTGGGTATGCCGTGGGCAATGCCATGAATATGGGAGTGACGCTGGCGGTGTATGCGTCGATTTGCCGGGAGACCGGGCGCCCGTTTCGATTTCCAGGCTCAGCAGTGCAGTGGAACGGCCTGACAGATATGACCGATGCACGGCTGCTGGCCCGGCATCTTCTCTGGGCGTCGACGACCGCTGCGGCACGCAACCAGGCTTTCAATGTCGTGAACGGAGATGTCTTTCGCTGGAGTTGGATGTGGGAGCAGATCGCCAAATGGTTCGGCGTCGAACCGGAACCGTTCTCTGGCGAGGGGGCTCCCCTGGAGACACAACTAGCTGGCGCAGCTCCTCTCTGGACAGAGATCGCGGCCAGGCATCGATTGGTCGAATCGAATCTCGATGTTCTGGTTTCGCCATGGCATACAGACGCGGATTTGGGCCGCCCTATCGAGGTCGTTACTGACATGTCGAAGAGCCGGAAACTTGGCTTTCTCGACTACCAGGCAACCGGCGATAGCTTTCTTGAGTTGTTCAGCAGGCTCCGGAGCGAGCGACTTATTCCCGATTCTCTGATCCGATACCGCAGAAGAAGTTAGTAAGGACAGTGCTGTCCGGCTGCTGGTATCCTTCCCGCTGAACTGGCGACGGGGATAATGCGGCTGATAACAAATTCCTTTCTGGCAATAGGCCTGTGTATCCCCTTGGTCATGGCCAAAGCTCAGCAACCGGGACAGCAACAACCGCAACTCGGTTCCCGGAATGTTCCGCTGATCACCGTCGATGGATTGCGTTTCCGTGACTTGAATCGCGACGGCAAACTGGAACCCTACGAGGACTGGCGTCTCCCTGCTCAGCAGAGAGCAAACGATCTGGCCGGCCGCATGTCGCTCGAAGAGAAGTCCGGCCTCATGATGCACGCGTCGGCGCCTGCCAAGGGTTCCCCGGAAATCGGACGAGGGACGGAGTACGACCTCGCGAAGGCGGGAGAGATGATCTCGGGGAAGAAGGTGATGACCTTCATCACTCGACTGACCGCTCCTCCCGCCGCCTTTGCTAAGCAGAACAACCTTCTCCAGGAGCTGGCGGAAAAGACACGCCTCGCGATACCGCTCACCATCAGCACGGATCCTCGTAACAGTTTCGAGGCCACGGTAGGAGCAAGCAATGACGCCGGTAGCTTTTCTCAATGGCCGGACACGACGGGAATGGCCGCCCTCGGCCGGCCCGATGTGACCCGGAAGTTCGGCGACATTGCGCGGCAGGAGTATCTCTCAGTCGGCATCCAGATGACGCTTTCGCCCCAGGCAGATCTTTCGACCGAACCGCGATGGTCACGTATTGATGGAACATTCGGCGAGGACCCTCAGGTGGCGAAATCCATGGTGGAGGCCTACATTGCCGGCTTTCAAGAGGGAGAAACAGGACTGCACCCCGGGAGTGTGGCCTGTGTAGTCAAGCATTGGGTGGGATATGGTGCCATGAAGGATGGCCTGGATTCCCATAATTCCTACAGCCGGCACGCGGTTTTCTCGGACAAAGCGTTCGAGCAGCACCTGGTCCCCTTTGAAGGAGCATTTGCCGCCGGAGTCGCGGCGGTGATGCCAACCTACGCGATTCTCGACGGCGTGAACGTGAACGGGAAACCATTGGAACCCGTCGGCGCCGGATTCAACAAGCAGTTGCTTACAGAACTGCTGCGAGAGAAGTATCACTTTGACGGCGTGATCCTGAGCGATTGGTTGGTGACCGAAAGTTGTCGTGGGGAGTGCCTGCAAGGAGCGGCCGCCGGAGTAGCTCCTTCGATCACACCCGGAGCGTTTGGCATGCCGTGGGGTGTGGAGAACCTCACCGTCGAGCAACGCTATGCCAAGGCGCTCGATGCCGGGATCGATCAGTTTGGAGGCGTCGCCGACTCGGGTGTCATTGTGAACCTGGTACGCGAAGGAAAGATCCCCGAGGCGCGCATCGACGAATCTGCGAGGCGATTGCTGCGGCAGAAGTTCGACCTGGGGCTGTTCGAGAACCCTTACGTGGATGAGGCTAAGGCGGCCATGACGGTAGGGCGGCCAGAGTTCAAGCAGGTTGCGCTTAAGACTCAGGAACGATCCATGGTTTTGCTCACCAACAAAAAGCTCGAACTTCCTGAACGGCGCAAGAAGGTGTTTCTGGTGGGTGTGAGTTCCGCGGCAGCGACTTCAGCCGGGCTTACGCCGGTAGCGACTATAGGCGAAGCGGAGTATGCCGTGGTACGGCTTGCTGCCCCGTACCAGAAGCTGCATCCGGGCTACTTTTTTGGCTCTCGCCAGCATGAGGGCGACCTCGATTTTAAGGCTGGCGATCCGCAGTTGATCGAGTTTGAGAAGGTCGCGAAACAGCTGCCCACCATCGCGGTTGTGTATCTGGATCGGCCGGCGATCCTCGCCCCTTGTGGTCGAAGGTGCGCGCGCAGTGCTGGTCGATTTCGGAGCGAGCGATGAGGCGGTGCTGGCTGTGATCCAGGGAAAAGCTGCGCCCGAAGGAAGACTCCCGTTTGAACTGCCAAAGACCATGGACGCCGTGCGGGCGCAGAGACCGGATTTGCCGCATGATTCAGTCGCACCCGAGTTCCCGATCCACTTCGGACTGAGTTATCAAGGCTTGCCATAACCGCAAGGTCGCGTGCTTATTGGGGTACGCCTATCTCCACCGGATAAACGGTAAGCTGCACTTCGCCCGCCGGCTTACCGTCGGCCGTCAGGCTCCAACCTAGAAGCTGCGATACCGCATTTTCCAGACTTCGAGTGGGTGGCCCCAAAAGGTCTCGCTTTTGAGACCTGGACTTTGTCGTCGGAATGCGCTGGTGGCGTCAGCAAAATCTGTAGGGGAACTCTACTCCCTGGCTGCAAGACGTAGGGAGCATCCTTTGCCACCGGTGTCCATCCTTGCGGCAGGCTGCTGTGCAGTACCACTTCGACTGCTTTCTCTGAATTGTTGCGCAAAAGGAGTGGCACCCATAATGGCTTGTCCGGAACGAAATCGCTTTGAGGTTGGACCAGCGTTTCCAGCGAGGTGAGTCCGTGTGCCCGGTAGAACTCGCGGTAAAACGCCCATGGCCCTCCAAGCTCCAGGCTCACGGGAAGTGCCGGCTGTTCTTGATAAGTTTGCGGCGGAGCGTGAACAATGGACGCCGTGTCGACGCCGGCCAATACGTCTCCCTCGATCGGCGCTGGGATCAGCGACTTTCCCAGAACGAGGTACTCCGTCTGGTCTATGCGATGACGCATTCCCTCTTCGCCGAAGTCAATCTGCGTGCGATAGAAATCCCAGGCCATCCGATTCAATTGTGAAAACGGAACGCCCCGGCTACGGCATATATCGCTGGCCAGATAGGCTGGTCCGTGATGAGCCAGGAATTCCGGGTTGGTCGCATCGGAAAAGAAGTAAAGCTTCTTGGCTTGCCAGGTGTTAAGTCCTTCTCCGTAGTTATTGATCGACAGACGGTCGCGCGGCGCCGCAATCTGCTCCGGAAAGGCCGCCGGCTCACCCGCAAGGTCGAACGCCTCAGTCGCCACAACAGCCGCAGCCTGATGGTCTCCGTGATTCTCTCCAGCCACGTAGGCCGGCAACCAGGTAAGGATCACTTCGGGACGCGTGAGGCGGACAATGCGCACCACTTCCTCGAGCGCTGCGCCGTGCCCCAGGGTCTCGAGGGAATGAAGAACGTCTTGTGTCGGAGTGTCAGAGGCACGCATGAACCACACGTTGGTGATGCCATGAGCGGCCAGCGAGCGGCGCGCCTCAATTTCCCTCACATCCGCCAGAGCTTTGCTCTGTTCCATGCCGACAGCATTTCCCCCTGAGTTGCCTCGCGTGGTGACCACGACGGCAACCCGCTTACCCTCATCGAGCACTGCTTTCCAGAGGTAGGTACCGACGTCAGTATCGTCATCCGGATGCGCGATCACGAGCAGGATATCTGCTTTGTAGCGATCATCGGGGGCTGGTATTGCAGGTTGTTCTGTGGCCCGGCCTTGCAGCAGCGTGACGCTGAGCAATGCACAGACAACGAGCGATTTGCTGATCATAGCTCTCATTCACCGTCGGGAAGGGCCCTGGTCTTCCCCACCCCGCTGAAGAACAATCTATTTCGAGCTACGGTCTTGTCCAGCAAAATCAGCGTGTCCCTTACCAGTGAACCTGGCCGGCGGGGTCTTCCACCACAACAGCCTCGTACTTCTCCAGCATCGGCATCAGCAGGTTTTCCAGCTTCTCTTTCCAGAGCTTCCCTTGATAGAACTTTTCCTTCATGGAATCGCGGGCACTGGCGTCGGGAAAGCCGCGCATGAAAAAGAAGGTGTCATCGTCGTCGACAGAGAGGAATGGACCCAAAATTTTCATCCCGATTTCGGCATGTGCAGGGATGCTGTCAGACCGGAAGATTTGCAGAAATTTTGACCGGCAGCCGGGCTTGGTCTTGTACGTCCGCATTTCGATAATCATTGGAGGGCCACCTCCGGAAAATTAGAGTTAGTCTTCTGGCAGGACATAGGGCGGCAACTTGATACTCGCCGCCAGCCTGGCGTCAGGCACAGGGGCTTTCGCCTCCATCCGCAAGGGAAGAACTCCGGCCCACACTGGCAAGCTGTAATCTTCCTCATCATCCACCGGGGGACCTGTGCGGATTTTCGCCGAAGCTTCTTCTATCGAGAATTCGAGCACTGCGGTCGCTTTCAGTTCCTTCTCGCTGGGGCCGCGGACATCGCTCCAACGGCCGGCGATGAGGTGCTCGGAGATGACGCGCAAAGCGCGCGTTTTCTCCTCCACGCCCTCAATCTTGCGCGCGGTGCCAAAGGCGACAACGGAGCGGTAGTTCATGGAATGATGGAACGCAGAGCGCGCCAACACCAATCCGTCAACGACGGTGACGCATACACAAGCCGGCAGTCCGGTATCCAACCCGCGCAGCATACGACTGGCGGCGGACCCGTGCAGATACAGCTTGTCTTCGTCTCGGCCGTACAGAGTAGGAATGACAAACGGTTGACCCTCCGTCTGAAAACCCACGTGCGCCAGAAACGCCGCATCCAGGATCGCGTGGATCGTTTCAGGCTCATGCGATCCACGAGTGGGTAGCCTGCCGAGCTTAGTCCGTTTTGTGGGATTCATCGTTCACCCGTGTGTCGGTTGCAATCCAATTCACTTCCCAAGTTTTGCCTCCATCTCCGGAAAAAGCTTGTTCAAACCGACACGAAGCCGGCGTGATGTCCGAAATAACAAATCGGACAAAGATGGCTCGGCCGGAGTCTGCGTGCGCGGAGACGCATGCGATCAACGACAAAGAGATCAGGGCACAAAGCAAGGTACATTTCATGTCGCTCTCACCGTTCAGGTAAAGCATCTCGCACTGCATGGTATCTTGAAAGCACCACTTCCCGTGCCATTGACGATACCACTTTCGAAAGGCGACGGACCCCTCTTCAGGCAGGTTTATTCCGGTTTGCGGAGTGCGATTTTGTCCGGTACCTTTCGCGTTGGCGAGAAGCTTCCATCAACCAGAGATTTAGCCAATCAGCTCTCCATCTCCCGGACAGTCGTTCTTTATGCCTACGACCAGTTGTTGGCCGAGGGCTTCGCTGTGGGCCGCTCCGGCTCAGGAACCTACGTATCGGGGGAAGTGAATCTCAGCAAATCGCCCACGTCTTCAGACCGGGTCCAGCTCAACTTATCCCACTACGGACGAGCAGCAGCGAGTGCCTGGCCTCGCGTTGAATTCCCCCGGCGTCCACCCCGTTTGCTGCGCTATGACTTCGCCTATGGACGGAGCGACACAGAACTTTTTCCCTTCGAAACATGGAGGCGTATCCTATTGCGCTGTGCGCGGAAAGCGCCGGCTGGTGAGTTCGACTATGGCCCATCTACCGGAAACGCCGGGTTGCGGGAAGCGATCTGCAACCATTTGCGACGATCGCGAGCCGTGAATTGTGAGCCGTCGCAGGTGATCGTGGTGAACGGCTCGCAACAAGCTCTGGATCTGATCGTTCGAGTACTCATTGAGCGCGGTCAACCCGTCGTTATCGAAGATCCAAGCTATCAGGGCACGCGCGAGGTTCTGCGTGCCGCCGGCGCCCGGCTGCTCCCGGTACCGGTGGATGGTGATGGCCTGCGCCCGGAGAAGCTGCCGCCCGGCGCCCGAATTGCTTTTGTGACGCCATCGCATCAATTTCCGACTGGAGCTGTTTTGCCACTGGGCCGTCGCCTTGAGTTACTCAAGTGGGCCAAGCGCAACCATGCGGTCCTTGTCGAGGATGACTATAATGGCGAATTTCGTTATGAAGGGCAATTGCTGGAGTCGTTGCAAGGCCTCGATCGGGAGGGACGCGTTCTCTATATCGGGACATTCTCCCGCACCGTGTTTTCCTCACTCCGCATCGGTTACCTTATCGCTCCCAGGGAGCTGGTGCCTGCCTTCGCGGCAGCAAAGTGGCTATGCGATCGGCACACTCCGACACTTGAGCAGCAGGTCCTGGCGGAATTTATTTCCGCTGGGATGTATGAGCGCTATCTGCGCCGGCTACGCCGAAAAAATGCTGCGCGTCGCCTTGCGTTGCTTGAGTCCATCAACGAATTTATGGGCAAATCCGTAGAAGTGACCGGGGATGGTGCTGGAGCCCATGTCGTCTTGTGGCCGAAACATCGGGTCAGGGAAGAGGTCTTGATCGCGAGCGCCGCGTCACGTCAAGTCAACGTTTATGGAGTATCCAGGTACTTCCTGAAACCACCAAAACGACCAGGGATCATGCTTGGCTACTCCCGCTTGAAAGAGGCGGAGATTCGCGAAGGCATAAGACGGCTTGGGCAAGTGATCTAAGATCCGCTTCTAAGTGGTTCAAAGGACGGTTAGTTCTCTGAGAGATTTGCTGCTTCCGGCCTTTGAAAACCAGGCGCGCGTCAGACAACGAAAAGCCGTAGCATCCACCAGACCAGAAAGAGGGCCACCACTGCGGCAAGGATATGGCCAATCCATTGGCCCGGTGTCTTCGGCTTGCCGAAATGAAACACGCAGCCATGGTAGCAGGCACCAAGGGAAACGCGGTGGTGCTTATTGGGGTTGAAACTGGCCCTTGCTCGAGGTGAGCAAGAACTTTCTACCGATTCGTATTTGTGGAGGCGGAACGGTCGGCGAGGAAGCACTCAGAGGAAGCAGTTTGCCGTGCCATACTTCACGGCCTAGCGAGACAACTATCACTTCATAATTGTTCGGCGGCACATCAGGAAACGCGAAGGCTCCATCCTCGCCGGTGCGTGCTACCAGTTCGCCGTGGCCACCGATCAGGTGGATTTCTGTTGAGCGCATCGGCGGTCCGTTCGCGCTGAGCAGCGTCCCTCCCCATTCACACGCACCCCAGGCAATCAACTGCGCCAGTAGAGCAAGGGCGCAAAGGGCAGCAGCATTCAACAGCAGGCGAGGTCGAGAATTTAACGGTTTCGCCATGGTTCAGGCCACGCGCAAGACTGCCAAGGTCGCATCATCTATCTGGCAGCCTCTGGAGAACTCATCCATCGCGTTGAAGAGGAACCGAACGAGATCCTCGGCATCTCCGGCGCTTTGTGGTGCCCACGCAGTGGTCGCCTGCAAGAGGCCTTGGACTCCCCACTCCTCGCCGCACGGGTTTACCGCTTCGATGATTCCATCGGTGTAGGCAATGACCAGATCGCCGGGATCAAGCTTCACAGCACCCTCCTCATAGGTCGAATCAGGGAACATTCCGACAGGTGCCCCTCCCTTTTCAAGCCATTGGATGGAGCCGTTCCGCCGGAAAACCAGCGGCGGATTATGTCCGGCATTCACGTACCGCAGCGTGCGTGTGGCTGCGTCGACCATACCATAGAACAAGGTCGCATAGCGGTCCGTGGGCGACGATGTGTATGCCTGGTGGTTCACTACTTTGAGTAAAGCGGCCAGGTCGTTTCGCGTGAATAACGCCGCTGTGCGAAGTGAAGACTGGACACTGGCAATCATGAGCGCCGCGGCTAGACCCTTGCCTGAAGCATCGCCAACCAGCACCGCCAGGCGATCCTCTGAGAGAGGCATGAAATCGTAGCAATCGCCGCCGAGGGCATTCAGTTGGCGGCACCGTGCGCTCGAGTCCACGGAGTCCCTGCCCCTGCCGAGGCCCTGCATAAACCGCTGCTGGACATTGCAGGCAAGCGCCCAATCCTGACTAACGTCAACCATCACCTCGCCGGTTGTCATTTTCCAACCTCCACATATAAGTCGATCCTGAGGGAGCAAAATGGACAGGCTGGCCCTGATTTACGACAAAAAATCCTGGGTGGGCAAAACAAGAACCGTTCCCCCTCACCCCCGCCGTGGGAATGCGGCCCCTCAAACCGTGTTTTATGCAGAAGGTGATATCACAAACTCACGGACTGGACCTGGCCGCCGACTTGATAGAAAAAGCGCTGGATCAGGACGGTCGTTTCCGTGGCGTCTTTGGGCGGCTGTACCAATGGTTCATCCTCCGGCTCATTTAAAGGTTTTTTTCAGACGACGACGGCCACGGCCGCCCGTCCTCATGGACGACCATAATGCTGGCGCAGCTCACATTGACCCTGACCGACCAACTCGAGAAACACTGAACAGGCACCGCACGGCAGGAATCAGGCGCGCACGTATTTGTTGAACCAGTCGATAGTCCGCTGCCAGGCTAAATCGGCTGCGGCTTTGTTGTACCGTTCTGGCGTCGCATCGCAGTTGAAGCCATGCACTGCGCCCGGATAGATATAACCTTCGTGCGGTACGTGCACCGCGGTCAGGGCCTGGTCGTAAGCCGGCCACGTCGCCGCCAGTCGCGTGTCGAGCTCACCGTGATGCACTAACACCGCCGCCTTGATTTTCTGGATTTCTTCCGTGGCGGGAGGAGCGCCATAGAATGGCACCGCAGCCGCCAGGTCGGGTCCCAGCCGCGCCGCCAGCTTGTTGGAAGTGGAGCCCCCAAAACAGAAGCCGGTAGCGCCGATCTTTCCCGTGCAGTCTGGACGCGCCTTCAACCACATCGTCGCAGCCACCATGTCCTCGAACAACTTGCCTTGGTCGACCTTGTTGAACATCTGGCCGCCTTTGTAGTCGTCGCCGGGATAGCCCCCCAGAGAGGTGAGGCCGTCGGGCGCAAATGCCATGAAGTTGGCCAGGGCTAATCGTCGCGCGATGTCTTCGATATGAGGGTTCAGGCCGCGATTCTCATGGACGACGAGAATGCCGGATAATTTCGTCACCGTCTCGGAGCGTGTGTCGGCGCTGATAGGCCGCACGAAATATCCCTTGATACTTCCGGTGCCCTGCGGAGAGGGCACGGTCTCGTAGGTGGCCTTGATCCGGTCGTCGGTGCGCGAGACCTGCTGGCCCAGGGCGTAGTTCGGCATCAAGGCGTCGATCATTGTCGCCGCTGCCAGACCGCCTACTGCCAGTCGCTGCAAGCCTTCCATAAAGGAGCGGCGACTGATCTCGCCATGAATGAATTCGTTATAGAGCTGTATGGCTTCACTCGGCAGTTTCGGTTTTATCGGTTCCATCGCTTGACTCCCGTCGGGATAGTACCATCGGTCCCGGCCCACATCATACCGGCGGCGTGTTCAGAAACGGACACGCCTTTCTATTTTCAAACATTCCTGCGCAGTGTATTCCCCTCTCAAGTCTTTTGAAATCCTGGCAAATTGACGTCGGCAAGATGGCAAGGTAGTTGCTGGATCATTGTCTCTGCTGCAGAGGGAATATGAAGAATCGAAGAGAGCTGCAATGTCCAGAGCTTGAGTGGGTGGCCCAGGTCTCGCTTTTGAGACGTGAGTTTCTAAGCTCGCGCAGGTCACTCTGTCTTCGGAAGGCAGTGTCTCTCGGTCTCTTGGCAGCGGTCGCCTGCACCGCCGGCTTTGCCCCACTCGCTCGAGGAGACAGTTCCCTTGCGCCGCAGAGCTTCCCGCTCTCAGACGCAAGCGCCCTCGCGGTTACCGGAGGAAAAGCCGAGCCTGTCGAATACCTGGGCCGGAAGGCGGTCCGTCTCACCACGGAAAAGGACAACGATATTTTCGCCTTCGTCAATGGAACGGCCATTCAGGATGGCGCCATCGATGTCGACATCGCGGTTAAAATCACCACTGCTCCCGGCGTCCGCATGCCCGGCTTTACCGGCATAGCCTTTCGCGCCCGGCCCGACGGTTCGCATTACGACATGTTCTATCTTCGTCCACGCAATTCGCTCTCGGACGACCAGGCCATGCGTAATCATTCCGTGCAGTATGTCGCCAAGCCCGGATTCGATTGGTATCCTCTGCGCCGCCAATGGCCCTCCGTCTACGAATCGTGGGCAGATCTTCAACCGGAAAAATGGACGCACGTGAAAATCGAGTTGCACGGCCGCTCCGCGCGCTTATTCATCAATGGATCCGATCATGCCGGCCTGGTGATCAACGGGCTCAAGGGCGAAGATCTTCAGGGCGGCATTGCGCTCTGGGGCTACCCGGGAGAAGAGTCCTATTTTTCCAATCTTCGTGTCACACCTGAGAAGCCGGAACCCATTCACAACGGTGGAGACGCCGCCGGAACATGGAACGTGACCTTTGCCAGCGACTACGGCAGGTTCACAGGCACGATGGATCTCCACCGCGAAGGGACCGCCGTGAGCGGATCATGGTCCGGCGCTTTCGGTAACAACCGCGCCATCACCGGAACCTGGCGCGATGGATACGTACAACTGATCTTCTCCGGCCAATGGGAGGACGACAATCCCGGTCCTGTCACCGCTACGATGGCCGGTTGGATCGATGGCGATAACGCCACCGGCCGTATGAAGGCAGAAGGCCGTGCCGACGGCATTTGGACTGCCGAACGGAAGAAGTAATGAGCAAGGTTAGAGCAGGGCATCGAAGACGAGGTTCACAACCTTCTTCCGGACTTCATGACCAAGCGCGTCATCAAATCGCGCTTCAAGACAGAGTCCGCTGAGCATGGGTT
The DNA here is from genome assembly GCA_963826875.1 of uncultured Acidobacteriaceae bacterium. Lineage (GTDB taxonomy): Bacteria > Acidobacteriota > Terriglobia > Terriglobales > Acidobacteriaceae > PALSA-350. The sequence goes on from CAWGYP010000023.1 coordinate 532,157, forward strand.
GCAAGGCTTGAATAGCCTCAGATCGTTTGATGGCTTTTCGTCCAGAACCGGCTGATCCCAGAATCTGGGAGAGCCGTTCTTCACTGTCGGATGAGATGAGCTTGGCGATAAAGCGCTGAAGACGTCTCCGGGCGCCAGGGTGCCTTGCCGCAAAAAGCTTGAACTCCAACATCAGGATGTTCCAGGACTCGTCCTCACTCAACCTAAGGTAGAACTGCCGAAGAGCCTCTTTGTTTTGCTCGATGCTTGTAGATTTTCCTAACGCATCCTCCATTTCAGCTTTGTAGCGAAGAGTGTGCTCTTCGATTAAAGCCAGGAAGACGTCCTCCTTGCTCTTGAACTGGGCATAGATTGCGCCCTTGGTCCGCCCAGCCGACTTCGCAATCTCGCCCAGTTCGGCACCGGCATACCCATCACGCACGAAGATTTCCTCAGCGGCCCGGAGTAGCAGCTCACGAGTCTCTTTGGTCCTGAGCTCATGTTTGTTTGGCTTTGGCGTGCTCATCGCCCTATATGGTAGCGGAATCCTCAACGGGACGCCGGTGACCGGCTGTTTATCAAGCATCATTCACACCTCTGGTTACCGAATTCACTGTGCTCCTGGTCTCGACTTTTCGAATTGCTTCAGGGTCGCTACGTATCGCTTTGCTAGATTCTTCGCTACTCCGTCGGCAACATTCTTGCTCTCTGACTCCCCGCGCACAGTCGCTTGCAGCTGCTCGGTGACATGCAATTGCCCGGTTGTATCGGTGATTGTGGCGTTGACGTTCATCTGTGTCGTGGCAGCGAAGAAGCCGATTGGCCCCATCGTGGCGCGCATGACCTGATTGCCGGCCTTGAAGCTCACGATCGAGATCTTAACGGTGTATCGAGGGCAGGCTTGCTCACGATCTATCTCTCCCTCTCGATAAACATGTCCTGCTCCCTGAACGCGCTGCAAACGGTCCACGATGTGCTCGTAGACCTGGGCGCGATAGGCTGCCGGAACTTCCGCCTGGTTCCAGTCAGGCGCCGCAACCAGGACTCCAGGCAACGTGTTCCGGCATACCCGTGCTTCCCCTTCCTTATTTGCAGCAAGGTCGGTTAGGTCTATCTCTTTAGCCGGCAGATGAGAATAAGTTTCCAGGATGCGGGCCGCATCCTTACCGGGGAGATAGAAGACTGCAGCGTGGTACGCAGCTTGTGGGTCGTGAAACTCAACAGTTAGTTGATTGACCTTGTGTTGCATGACGCTGGCAGCGGCCAGGCCTCCGCCATTGGGAATGGCCATGCGAACAATTCGCCCGGTCGTTCCCCACAACTCAACCCTCTCGCTTCCCGTGCTGACGGCTACAGTGTCACGCCATGGAATCGTGTAGCGACTCGATCTACCAGTAAAGGTGAGGCCCTGAGAATTAACCATGAGCGCACCTTTTTCCTTCGCCCTTGTCTGGGGAAGACCATAGGCATGCTGGATTCCGGGAGCAGTCCAGGCAGTCATTTGCGGGTTGTCCTGCGCTAAACAGAAGGCTACCTGTAGCTGCAGAAGGAGGAGAACTTTCAAAATACGGGTCACGCAATCACCTCATATAAATACGTACTAGTAGGTATTAATTGTAGCAAGGACTTGATGCACGCTGTTGATTGCCATACTACCCTCGCCCACGGCGCTCGACACGCGCTTGATCGAGCCATGGCGAACATCTCCAGCGCAGAACAGTCCCGGTAGATTTGTTTCGAGCAGGAACGGACTGCGGCTTTCTCCCCACGAAGAGAAATCGCTGACATCCCGCCCTGTGCAGATGAAGCCATCTTCGTCACGCTGAAGAATCTTGGGTAACCAATCGGTGGCGGCCTCTGCTCCAATCATGACGTAGAGCGCGTCCGCTCGCCGGTCGATCGGTTCCTCCCCCGAACGCACGGTTCGGATGCTTTCGAGGCAGCCTCGTCCCGAAACCGAGACGAGCTCGGTACAGATTTCAATCTTCACATTTGATTTGCTCCCCAGCTGGTCGATCAGGTAGCGGGACATGCGGAACTCGAGCGTCGAGCTGCGAACCAGAATAGTTACTTGTCTTGCGTAGCCGGCCAGAGCCATGGCTGCTTGTCCGGCAGAATTACCGCCGCCAACGAGAAAGACCCTTTTCCCTAGCAAGGTAGCGGGATCGGACGTGACCGAGCCGTAGAACACGCCTTTGCCGGCAAGACGCCGCATGCCCTCCCCTTCGCGGCGACGCCATTCCACCCCGGTAGTAAGAATGATCGTAGTCGCCTCTACGCGTTGCTGGTCGTCCAGCTTCACCTGGTATCCGCGGTCCCGCAGGGGAACAATATTGACAACCTGTCTCATCAGAACCAACTCGGCCCCAAACCGCTTCGCCTGCTTGACCGCGCGTTCGCTAAGCTCGCCACCAGAGATACCGTTAGGGAAGCCCAGGTAATTCTCGATCCGCGCGGAGGTCCCCGCTTGTCCGCCCATCGCTCTGCGCTCAACCAGCAGGACGCTCAAACCTTCAGAGCTTCCGTAAACCGCCGCGGCGAGGCCTGCTGGGCCACCGCCTACGATGAGTACGTCATAACGTTGCTTGACCGGCCGAGTACTGATTCCGAGTGCTTCGGCCACCTTTCGCGGCGTCGGCGGTTTTGGGATGGGCAGGACGACGTGACTGCACCATCGCTGAATCCCAGCACGTCGACTTTTTCGCTGGTCTCATGGCGAATCACCGCAAGGGCGTCCTTGGCAAACAGTTCGTAGGAGAAGGGCATCGTCCCTATATCCGATTTCCCATGGCCCCGTGTGGCAATCGCAATGACGCGGCGATGTTTGCTCAACTCCGCAATCAGTTCACCAAACTCTTCGATATATCCATACAATCCGCCGTGAAGCAGCACGAGGGGAGTTCCGCCACTTCCATACGTCTCGTAGTAGATGTTTGCGTCATCCACGCGCAGAGAGTGCCCAGCCGCTGGATTGGCGCTGTACGAAATTGTTTCAGCCTTGTTTTGTGCTTGCGCACTGCACAAAATCAGCATGGCGGCAACAACTACGCACACGCCCGTGACCACGTTTTGATATTTGCTCACAGCAACATCCTCCCTCAGACAAATTTTCGGGAAGGTTGAGAAGCTTCTTCAGGCGGGATCGGGTAGCTTTGCGCAGAGCCCTCCCCCAAAACGGCTAGGGAAGCTCGCATCAACCATCGCTCTAGAAACGCACCTGCTATTTCAGGCCCCTGCGTCTAGCGCTACCCGAGTTGATGCAATCAGGTTAGAGGAGCAGCAACTTGCTGTCAATCGAGAGAAACCGCAGGTCCTCCACCGCTTTCACGGGATTTTGGTGTGCGGGCAAGACGCACTGCAGATCCCTCGGCTGCGCTCGGGATGACAAGGGGAAAGTGATTACTCACCTCAAAGGCTGCGAGTCGGATCGGGAGTTCTTCTGCGCCATCCGACTCGCGGAATTGTAAGTCAGTAACCGCCCTCCCCTTGTCATCCCGAGCGCAGTCGAGGGATCCGCAGTGCGTCTTGCCCGCACACTAAAATCCCCTGAAAGCAGTGGAGGACCTGCGGTTTCTTTCACGTTAGAGCCCTCAGTGCGGGTGTGGGCGAAAAACTCTGCGTGACGTAGCGAAGCATCTAAAGCCGCAGAGGGCTCATTTTCGAGTTTTCACGCAGGACTGCAAATCTGTCATCATCTGCTGGCGTCCTCTGCGCTCTCCCCAATGATGTCGTACTGGGACTCTTTCGCCCTGGTCCGGACATGCACATGCTTCCCATCGTTCCAGACCGCCACCACGGCACCTGCCGGTTGCTGCCAGAGAGATTCGCGATGAGGCTTTGTCCCGTAGGGTGTCAGCGTGTAGACCATTTCCCCAGCTTTCACCGTGTACACGAGCATTTCCGCGTCGTGACAGGGAGTCATACTGCTACCGTACCCGACCCCATCGCAGTTCATGCGGACGGATTCCGCGTGAGTTTCCTGGTAAGTGGCGTCATGATACGCCGGCGCGGGCCTGTCTTTGGCCGACGCTACGGAGCAGAGGATGAGCGTGACGAAAAGAGTTCTCACGTGGAAGCCTCCCGCCAGTTCTACACCGCCGGAGACAAGATGGGCTTTACCACTTTCGACTCATTACTTCAGATCCGGCTCTTGTGGGATAGCTGCTCCGTCGGACCTGGGATCGCCCGCGGCAAAGTTCACTTTGCGGCTGCTGTCACGGACAACGGCCGCGCCCTGCCCAACGGAGAAGGATAAAGGCTCAAGCAGCTTGATCTGGTGGCCGCGTTGGGAAAGACCGGCGCGAACGTCGGCAGGAACAGTCTCCTCCATCTGAACGTCGCAGCCCTCGAAGGTGTCTTTGCTGAAACGAGGCTGCTCCAGCGCTGCCTGAACATTCATACCGTAATCGACAATGTTGGCAACGAACTGGGCGTGTGCCTGCGCCTGGTTCCAGCCACCCATGATGCCAAAGCCGATATGGATGTCGCCCTTCTCCATGAAGGCCGGGATGATGGTGTGGAGAGGGCGCTTGTGTCCGGCAAGTGAATTCGGCAGGCCGGGAGTGAGCTGGAAACCGGCGCCTCGATTATGGAACGAAAACCCAAGTCCCGGCGCGACAAAGCCAGTCCCGTAGCCGGAGTAATTGCTCTGAATAAGCGAGACAATGTTCCCGTCTTTGTCGATGGTGGAGAGATAGATGGTGGAGTTACCGTGCTTGTTGAGTTCCGCCGAGATATTCGAGGGGACGACCTGGCACTCAGCCTTATTCATCTCGATAAGCTTGGCACGCTGCTCGGCAAGGTCCTTGGAGATGAGTTCCTTGACAGGAACGGGAGTGAAGCGCGGATCACCGTCGTACCTATACATATCGGCATAGGCGAGCTTCTTGGCCTCGATCTCCACCTGCAGCGCATCCACAGAATTGTGGCCGTACTGCGCCATGGGAAATTGCTCCATGATGTTGAGCATGGAAAGAGCGGCGATGCCCTGGCCATTGGGCGGAAGTTCGTAGACGGTCCAGCCGCGGTAGGTGGTGGAGACAGGTTCAACCCACTCGGGTTGGAAGTCGCGAAAGTCTTCCAGTGTATGCATACCCCCGTGGGCGTTGAGGAACTTAACCATGGTCTCGGTCATGGGCCCGTTGTAATAGGCGTCCCGGCCCTTGGCGGCGATTTGCCGCAGAGAGTTCGCCAGTGCAGGATTTGTGAACAGATCCCCGGGTTGCGGAGCAGTCGGCCAGATATCGTAAGTTTCCTTCCAGCCGGGTTGGTCCATGAGCCTTTTGGAGATCCAGTAGCGCGCATTGCGTTCTGCCAGCGGAAATCCATTCTGCGCGTAGTAAATGGCCGGTGCGAGCAGCTGGCTGAAGGGCAAGGAGCCGAAGCGCGTACGCATGGCATCCCATCCGGCGACAGCGCCTGGCACGTCGATGGTCTCGACGCCGATGGGATTGATTTCCGTGACGCCTTTGGCCTTGAGATAGTCAATGGTGAGTGCTTTGGGAGTCCAGCCGCTTGAGTTCAGGCCATAGACTTTCCCCGTTTTGGCCTCGTAGTAGACCATGAAGAGATCGCCACCGATGCCATTGACGTAGGGCTGGACGACGCCCATGACCGCATTGGCCGCGATCGCGGCGTCGATGGCGTTGCCGCCCTGTTCGAGGATGTGAGCACCGGCCTGGGATGCCAGAAACTGCGGGGTTGAGACAATGCCGAACTTCGAAACCACCATCGAGCGGCCTTGCCCGGGAACCGAGGAGAACTGCTGGGCCGGCACAATCACGAAATGAAGAAACAATGCGGCCAGACATGCGAAACGCTTCATATCACCTCTCGTCAGCTGCAACGTATCGTAATTCGATCATCGTAGCAGCCCGCTCTGCTTGCCTATCATGCGATCGACCGTGCGCGTGGGCAGGGCTCTCGGGAGTGTCCAGTTTTTCAGCTTTTGCGGTACGACCGCATAGCGCACACGCGGCTTCCGCACCGTCAATGCCTTGTATACCGTTTCCCCGATGCGCGATGCCGGCAAACCCTTCTTACCCTCGTTCAAGAAATATTCAACGAAGCCTTTCAAGATCTGCCCATAATCCGTCGCCATGTAAGGTGAGAGGTCGATTTGCTGGGCCTTGTCGAAAATGGGAGTTTTCACTGTGCCGGGCCCCACAATAATGACGTCGATTCCGTAGAGCAATAGCTCGCGGCGCAGACTCTCCGACATTCCCTCAAGCGCAAATTTTGAAGCCACATACGACCCGAGGAACGGGAAAGCAAGCTTGCCGCCGACGGAGCTGATTTGAACGATCCTTCCGGGCTTGCCCACGCGCGTACGATCGGCCCCCAGGAGCGGCGCAAATGCTTGGGTAACCCTGAATGGTCCGAGCAGATTGGTTTCCAGGGTTTGCCGGAACTCTTCAATGGGTTGATGCAGCAACGGGCCGCCTCCGGCAATGCCGGCATTATTGACCAGGCCGAACAGGGTATTTCGCCCGAGCCTTTCCGCAACCAGGGCAGCCGCGGCTTTCACTGCCTCGCCGTCGGTCACATCCATCAGCAACGGGGTGAACGTTTCTCCCAACTCGCGCTGCAATCTTTCTCCATCCACCTGTTTGCGCACGCTGCCAAACACTGCAATGCCGCGCTTGCCCAGCGCGACGGCAATGGCGTAGCCAATGCCTGTCGATGCCCCGGTGACGACCACGCTCTTTCGCTCAGCCATTCCTCTACTCCTTGTCATGCAAGATATACGGTGTACATCTTGGTCAATATGGACAGTGTACACCTTCCCACGACCGGTGTGCATCGGGTACCTTGGAGACATGGTATTTCCAGCCAAGACAGACCGGGCCCGCATCCTCTCCGCTGCCATGGAACAGCTTGCGCGCGACGGCATGGAGAAGCTATCCCTGCGATCGCTGGCCGCCTCGCTGGATCTTGCGCCGAACGCGTTGTATCGCTACTTTGCCAGCCGCTCGCAACTGGAAGCTGCGATCACGGCCGAAATTACCGAGCAGGTCCATGAGAGTCTGCGCAAAGCAGCTGGACGCAAGGCGCCGGAGCAAGCGATTCGCGCGCTGGTCCGCGCCTACATTCGCTTTGCGCACGAGCAGAAGCATCTTTACGATGTGTTTCTCAGGCCGTGCGCCGAGACTGGCGAAGGGGAGGCAGCGCATACCGCTTTGTGGAACTTTGTGCTGGAGCAGGTCGGACGAATTTCCGGACCTAAGAAGGCACCAGAGGCGGCCATTGCGCTATGGGCGCTTCTGCACGGATTCGTAGGGTTGGCAAACGCCGGCGTGTTCGACCGCGGCAAACCGCGCAGCGGCTTTGATTGGGGCTTGCGAGCATGGTTCCGGGCTGCGCGGGGCTAGGCCCTCAATAGCTCCCTGCAGAGACGATCTGCCGTTAACGGGAAGGTATGAAATGAAATTGAGTTCCATTATCAGTTCCAAGGGACAGATTGTGATTCCCGCCAAATTGAGAAAGCGTTATGGGTTAAGGGAGGGCGCGATCGTTTGTATTTCAGGAAGACCGTGGCCGTCTGGTGCTTGAGCCTGGCAATCACGCGGTGATCTATGCGCTGCAAGGAAGTCTTACGGGTTTTCCTCTCGAACAGGATTTGGCTGAGGAAAGACGAGCGGAGCAGAAGCGAGAGGACAAATAAGCCGCTGACCGCATTGGCCCCTTCATGGGGAATAGGTGTCTTGTTACCGAATATCTCCATTCCTTTATCTTCTCCGCGGTGAAACCTGATGGTGAACTTCCTGCCCCGTCCCCGGGTTCCCCGTGCCTCTGGATCACGTTTAGGGAATGGTTTCTTGACGACACTCTATATAATAGAGTACTCTACATCTCTGGAATGGTTTCCCTCGCATTTTCGTTTCTGCGCCCAAGGAGTTCGCCAATGAAAACCGCGATTTCCACCTTCCCTCTTCCGCCCTTTCTTTCCACAACATTGCTCGCAGCAGCATTCATGATTTCGTTCAGTCTCTCGCTTGCCGCACAGCAGCCCGTTTCGAACAGCGTCGACGCGCAGCGCGAGGCCATGCGCAAGCTTTCGTTTCTGGCCGGTCACTGGTCGGGGCCCGTCACCATCGTTCGTGGACCGGGCGAAGCGCTTCATCTCACCCAGACGGAAGCTGTCGAGTACAAGCTTGACGGCCTCGTCCTGCTCATCGAGGGCAAAAGCACCAGCGCCGACGGCAAAGTACTGTTCAGCGCCCTGGCCACGATTGCCTACGACGATGCCTCCCATACCTATCGCTTCCGCGCCTACAATGACGGCCACTACCTCGACACGGAGCTTTCGGTGCCTGCTAACGGCTTTTCGTGGAGCTTTACGGCCGGGCCGGCGCACATCGTGAACACCATGCACCTGACCGGCAAAGGCGAGTGGGACGAAGTCACCGAGGCGACCGTTGGCAGCAATCCTCCGCATCGCAGCGTGGACATGCTACTTCAACATCAGCCGTGAAGCGACGTGCCCGCGCCGCCGTGGGAGCGAAGCGCGGGAGTATGCGGTAATTCGAGCTTCGTGAAAGGAGAACTGCCATGCAGGACCACACCACCGAGCAGGATCTGAAGGAGAGGCTGAGCCTCATCGAGAGCATGATCGCCGAAGGACGCCGGCACACAGAGAGCTGGGGATGGACGTTCGTTCTGTGGGGCATTGCTTACTATCTCGCCATCGCCTGGTCCACGTGGGGTCACAGCGTGTGGGCTTGGCCGGTCACTATCTCGATCGCGGTCATTGTCACCGTTGTCGTTGCTTACTTGAAGGCCGGCAATCATCCGAATACCACCCTGGGCCGGGCAATCGGTTCTATCTGGGTTGCCTTGGGAGTTTCGATGTTTGTGCTCTTTCTAGCCCTCGGCCTGAGTGGAAGACTGACCGATCAGCATCTCTTTGTGGCCGTGATATCGGCCATACTTGGCATGGCCAACGGAGCCTCAGCCCTGATTCTTCGCTGGAAGGTTCAGTTTGCGTGCGCAGTCGTGTGGTGGGTGGCGGCTGTGACTACTTGCTTTGGCACCGATGCGCAGAGCATGATCGTGTTTCTGGTCGCCATCTTTCTCTGCCAGATCGTGTTCGGCATCTACGGCATGATCGCCGAAGCGCAGGAGCGCAAACGGCGCGGTCCAATCCATGCCTGATTTGCCCGAGCTCAATCCCGTGGTTCACGGCAGGCTGCGACTGGCCCTGCTTTCGCTCCTCAGCGGCGTGGAAGAGGCTGAGTTCACATGGCTCCGCGCCAAGACTGAGGCCACAGACGGTAACCTGGGCGCGCAACTGCTCAAGCTCGAAGAAGCTGGATACGTGGCTGTCGAAAAGAAGTTCGTGTTGCGCAAGCCGCAAACCCTCTATCGCATCACCGAAACGGGTCGCCAAGCCCTCATCGAATACGTCCAGGCATTGAAACAGTTGCTTGGCCCAGCCATCGATGCACAATAGCTTTTGCATCCAGGTTTCCGTCCTGCGTTCCCCCGGGCGATTGACTTATTTAAGTCGTCTGCGCATTATCTATGTGTATGAAACCCGATTCTGTCCGTACCTCGATTGACCTGCCCTGCGAGCTTCACCGCCGGGTCCACGAGGCCGCTGCTCGAAAGGGCTGCTCTGCGCGAAAGCTCATTCTCGCGGGGATCGAGCGCGCCGTGGAAGAAGCCAAGTCGACTCGGCCTAGCCGGCGGCTCAGTCTCGATCCGCCACTGATCCGCCCTGCGGGGCGGCGTATCCGTATCACCAACGAACAGGCGTATGAACTCATTGAGCTTCCCTGATAGCAACGTGTGGCTGGCGCTGGCGGCATCGGAACACGTTCATGCAGCGATCGCAAGGCGCTGGTGGGAACAGCAAGCTGGGATGATCGGATTCTCTCGTCTGACGCAGCTTGGCTTCCTACGTCTCATGACGACAGCTGCGGTGATGGACGGCAAGCCGCTGACGATCGCCGCAGCATGGCACGTCTACGACCGCTTGTACGAAGACGACCGTGTAACGTTTGTCTCCGAACCCCCAGAGGTAGAGAAGCGTTTTCGTGAGAAAGCCTCGGGGCGAACGGCATCTCCCAAACTTTGGGCCGATGCATGGCTGCTCGCACTTGCTCAGGAAGCTGAGGGGGTTTTGGTCACGTTTGACCAAGCGCTTGCTTCGCGGGGCGCTTATTGCCTCCTGACAAAATGAGCGGCCTATCTTAAGCGGCTATGGTTGGGAGTGGTTTCAATCCTGGGAAACACTCGTGACGAGTCCCAAAGCGAAGACTGAAAATCACCGCAACCTGAACGCGGTTTTCTTTTGGGGGTTACTTCGTCTGTTCCGCATCAGGCCAGTTAGTCGGGCCGCACATGCTCAACAAGATCTGGGCTTTAAAGCCCCTGAGGGCTGCTGTCGCCTTGCAACAGCGTCTTTTCCGGAGCCTGTTGTGAGGTTCGAACAGATTTGGACACTGCAACGAAGCCAGTCCCGCAGGGACGGAACAGACTGTAGCCCGGCACGGCAGTGCCGGGTAGGCAAGCAGTAAGAGGCGAGTCCCGTAGGGACGGCACAGACTGTAGCCCGGCACGGCAGTGCCGGGTAGGCAAGCAGTAAGAGGCGAGTCCCGTAGGGACGGCACAGACTGTAGCCCGGCACGGCAGTGCCGGGTAGGCAAGCAGTAAGAGGCGAGTCCCGTAGGGACGGCACATTGCTTTACCAGCTCTCACGCAGACTCTGAAAGCGTTTCCGCGGGCTTAAAAGCCCGCTCCCCCGGACTGAAAGTCCGGGGCTGGCACCCATCCGCCGTTGTCTCCTAAGCCAATCCGAGATGACCTTGGGTCATATACGGGCTTGGGCCCGTACATTTCAACGACGGCTATGCGGTTGCTTCTATGGATCTGTCGATCGAGTACGAACTGATTGCACGCGCTGGGATTGTTGTGGAGCCGTTTGACGAGTCGCTAGCTGGTGCCGCATTCGATGCCTTCCGCAAATATGGCAAGGGACGAAGCAATCCAGCCCAGCTCAACCTTGTTGATTGTGTGGTCTACGCGCTGGCGCGCTCACGTAACGTTCCGCGTCTGGTCACCTTTTCGGCGCCCGGCGATTTATGAGGCCGGTTCTACTCTTGAGTGGATAGTTACACCACGCGAGAATAGCGCTTTGAATGACCGTTCGGGTTCAGCTTCATTTTGGTGGTAGCATGATTTGTTCATAGACGCGCTCTAGAGGCTCAGGAGAAACGCTGATCTTTCCTCTATAAGGATTATCCAGAACTGCGATTAGAAAAATCAGCAGAGCCAACAAGCCTGAAAACAATATCGTCATCCAGAAGTGCATGGCGAAACTTTCCGGGTGAAGGAACCAAGTAACCGCAATGCAAATCCCAGCTCCGGCGATTACTAGGGTCCACAGAGGCCCGGGCATTTCACTGGTGACGCTGTTGAGCCGGGCTCTTCGGCTTTCCATCAGGTCATTGAACTCTCTATAGGCTTCTGCGGCCAGGATTTTCTGTCTCTCGTCCTGAGGTTCGTAGGACATAAAGTGTTGCTGAAAGTCGTTCAACACAGAGCTCGCGTTATTGGGAACGATTCCGCGCCGTTGCATCGGCCACCCCACGTCGATAACCTGGCGTGTATACGTACGCAGGTCTTGCTCCAAGAAGGTGCGCGCAGGTTCGGGGTACGCACCGATGTCGCGGTAAAGAGCGCCAAGGGCGGTCGCCTCATGGTCGACCTTTCCCTGCACGTCGGAATAAGTAGCCCAAGCTCCAATGGCCAGCAGGCCCGCACAAACTGCATACAAGACAGTGACACCCCCCATGTAGAAACCGACTATGTGGTTGTAGGCGTGGTGCTCATTGCTGTCAAGGCGTCGCACCCAGCCGCGAGTGAGGTAAAGGCCGGCCAAACCAAAGGCCACGAACGCGGCCACGGTCAAAGTGCCAGAGAGCCAGGTCGGAATACTATATAGCCAGTATATTTTCATCGAGGCGATCCCTTGAGAACTGCGATCCAGGCAATCCTATTGAGGAGTTGTATGTTATTCCGCAGGCCGAAACTCATCAAGGTGGACCTTACGAAAACTCGACGAAATCGGGATGGGCACTTCGCCGGAAAACAGCAGACCGTACCATGTCGTCCCGCTTTCGTTCGAGCATGTTGGCGTATAGAGCAGCGGTCCGTCTCTTTTGTAGAAGAATTCGTCGATCTCCTCGATCTCCTTCGTCAATCGCTTGATTTTGGTTTCGGCCGAACGACCGCCCGCCCGGAAGTTACCCCAAACGGGTGGCCAATGAGAAAAGGATCGCGACCTATCTCTTCAATCTCGCTGTCATCGAGGTCGGGGGCGTATCCTTCCATGATGACCCTGTTCAAGTTAGCAGGGTCGATCTTCTCGTCCAAAAGCATGCTCTTGGACACGGCGCCGTCCGTCAACCAGTCATGCAGCGGCCCGGTCGAGATAGCGATTTCTCCGTAAATCTCATACGGCACTTTTACGGTGTTGCTGTCTCCCAAAGAGACAAGCCATATCCAGAACTGCGGTATTCGGTCGATGGGGTAGTAATCCTCATGCGCACGGATTAGTACGTTGGCATCGAGAAGGTAGGGCACTTAAACAACTGCCTCTCGGTCAAGAGACGCCGGGGTTTTCTCGTACTTGCGCAGGAGCGGTTCAACCGAGGAGGGATTTACCCCCAGCACCTTCGCAGCTTTTGTATGTGTGAGGCGATTTTCGCGAAGCGTGCGGCGGACGACGTCGATGAGAGAATCGCCCAGCCTGTACTGTTTCAGCGTGTAGTAGCCTGGACCGCCTTCTTTTAGCTGGTTCGCCGCCTTCGTACTGGCCTTATAAGCGGTCCAACGAGCGGCGTACGAAGAAGTAAGATCCCGATAAAGGGACGCGGAAATCCAGCCGAGTCGGCGAAGTCGGAAAGCGACGAGCGCTTCGCTAACGAGCCAATGTCTGGCCGTGTCCTGGACGAACCGCTCCGCAGCTGCCTGATCACCGCGAATTAGTTCTGGGGGCCGCTGCGTCGCAAAACTGCCGGGGAGAAGGACCAGTCCGGCGACTTCATTGCAAAACTGTTCCACCTGCCCTTGTTCAGAATTCTCCCGCACAGATTCAGGGGTCCCACTTACGCCGCTTTGCCCGAGATAGATGTGCGCCAGTTCATGAATCAGGGTGAACGACCGTGCGGTTCTCGCATCGTGTTCGTTGATTACGATGAAGGGTGCAATCGCATCTGCAAGAGCAAAGCCGCGGAAGACCTCTTCGCCCAGTGCCGAGTGGTACGATCCGAGATCTCCCACAAGAAGGACGAATACTCCGAGTGCCTCGGTAGCCGCTCTGAGCTTTCGGAAGAACTCATCGGGTGTACTGCCCCAATCGGATCGCCTGGCGGGGAGGTGGAGCGCTCTCGAAATGCGCCGCATAACAGTCTCTGCGCCCTCGGCGAGCGAGGAAGAGGAGACGAATTCCTTAGGTAAACCCTCGTCCAGGTCTTCAAGAACGTCGCGGACCATTTCCTGGCGCGCCTTGACGTCGCGGACGAGAGAGTCGAGCAGGGCATTGTCGCGAGGTGATACCTCGGTGCCGGTTGAGCGAAAATCCTCTCCGCGGAATCCTTTTTTCGGCACAGCCGACATATAGAACGCGAGAAGCGGCCTTCGGTAGGTTTTCGCAATCTTTGTGAGCTGGGTTCGAGTTGGTAGACGCACCCCTCTCTCGAGGTCTAGCAGCTTCTGCTCACTGCTCTCGTTCTTCGATTCTCCAAGGGCCAGCCGCTTCGCTGCGTCTTTGACATCGAGCCCGGCTGACTCCCTCGCCCAGACGAGAATCGCGGGGTTGATTTGTTCTCTCTGCGGCATGGCACAACCCCTTCGACACGGGCGATTTAGAAACCAGCCGCCCGGCAGACCTAAGTATATGAAACATGGGAGAAGAGGGCGACCCCCTGCGGCATTGCCGCCGGCAGGAAGTCCCGCTCCAAAACACCAGAGCATTCCCTAAGAGGGTAATTCGGCGGTTGGTAATGATGCCGCCGGCATATTGCATCATTTGCAGGTAATTCTTGCCCGAGAGAGTCGTCTCCACAGCAAAGCTCTCTCTCCGCTCGTGGGGAATTGGTCACCAGAATTGGTCACCAGACGGGACGAGTACGGCTGGCTTAAGGGCATCAGCCCATCAGCTCAATGGTATAGGCCACTATTCGTCTTCGTGGGCCTACGAAAAGCCAGGTTTCGCAGGTGAATCTGCCCACATTCGTCTGCACGCAGGGCTTGTGTGTATCAATGCTCCCGGCGGATTGAATCTCGCACTCCAGAAGCAACTCTTCAAGCTGATCTTGGACGACTTGGCGGTCAGCGTCAAAGTCGGGAGGCTAGATAACATCATGCCCTGAGATAGTAACGGAGTGGTCGCGGGAGGCCCCGGGGTGCAGATCTGCTCCCGAGTCCCCTTAGACTTGAGGGCTTTCGAACTCCTGAGCCAACTGCTGAACCGTAAGTCCCTTGAGCCATTCATGTCGATCCCGCGTGTAGTCGCCAGTGCCAGCCCGGTAGACGCGAAGAAACCGCGCCAGACCGTACATGCCGAGTTCGCGATGAAGAACGCTCAGGGCGTGCTGCTCGAACTGCTCATCCGTCATTTGCTCCAGAGGAATCATCGCCCAGCTCCTTTATCCATTTTACCGGATTCAACACCCGCACTGTCGGTTTTCCCAAGCCTCTTCCAACCTGACGGATCAGACCGTCGTCAGTGGTCAAAAAAGCATCGCCGAGGGCCTGTTCGGCACAGGCTAGGTGCAGGGCATCAAACGCTCCGTATCCAAGCGCTTCTAACGCCCTTGCTCGTTCGATAGAAACGCTGTGCGGTCTCAAAGGTTCACCAGCCAACGAAATCAATTTAAGCGCATCATTTCTTCGTTCCTGGTCGGGATTTCGGCCAATCTCGGCCTCAAGAACCATTCCGCGTGCTGAAGCCCATGGTGCGAATGTCTGAAGCGCGTTCAAGCCATAGAGGGGTCGCGCCCACCGACGAACTGGCTCCTTCCACCGCCATACGGATACAGGGCCGCGCTGTGTCTTCTAATCTGCGCAGCAAAGGTGCACTGATGGCCAGCGGTATCTCAGCGCCAAAACTACTTTCGGTATCGATCGCCACTTCTTGATCAAGATAGTTCAGGGGCCAGCCTCCGCGTCTCAATCATAGACCACTCGACGCCTTCCATTTGTCTCTTGCGCCGTGGCGAATATGGAGCACGTCAACCCGCTTCTGTTTCTCAATAACACGAAATATGACGCGATAGACATGAGGCTTGCTGCCGTAGAGGAGATGACGGAGTTGCGCTTTCTCCGGCGTCACGGGGCAGCGGTTTGGCAGTTCTTCCAGGCTGAGAACCGCCTCCTTGAGACCTCGGTACCACTTCAGGGCCGCATCAGACTCCTCGACATTGATCTTTAGGTACAGGCTGGCAAAGTCGCGCTCTGCTCGGGGAGTGATGCTAACGAGGTATGCCATTCTTGGCTTCAAACTCGTCGAAAAACTCCCGGACTGGTCGTGTACGGCCATGTGCTGCGTCGTCGAGCCCCTGGCGAATGCCTTCCTCAGCATCGGCGCGTGCGGCAATGTCGAGCAGACGCTGATAAGCTTCGGCGTCCTGCACGACGGCTGCGGCTTTGCCGTTAACCGTGAGGACTACCGGGCGTTTGGTCTTCTTGAGCTGTTTCATGAAGTCGCCGGACGACCGGCGAAACGTAGTCAGCGATTGAATGTCACGCGTGATGTCCAGCGTATTCCCCCCCCCGGTTTTTTGGCACCTAATTAGGTGATACCAGAATACGCTCCTCGGGTAAAGGGAGAACGAGCACGGCCGGGGTTACAGTCGCTGAGATCAACAGGGCCATCGACAGAAAAATTTTGCCCACAAAACTCTACAGCACCTCTACCAGCCGAACAATCCGGAAAGACGCCTGTCTTTGGATTGCCTTCTATTTTGAAACCGCAGACTTCCTCACTTCGGCTGCGCGGGTGAAGACAATTCAGGATGGGTTTGGTCGTTGCAGATCCTGGCCCGAGTTGAGGAATTGCCGCGTGGAAGAGTCACGCACAGTGGAGATCTCCTTTAGCCGTATTTGGGAGGACGTTGACCGCCGCCTCACCCAACTCAAACAAGCTACGGAATTGGTCGTCGAGGATCCGGAGATTCTCAGTGGAACGCCCGTCATTAGGGGAACGCGAATACCCGTCTATGACGTGGCGAGTTTGGTCGATTCTGGCACCCCGATACAGGAACTTTTGGAACTGTATCCACGCCTTAGAAAGAAACAATTTGAGTTGTCGTCTATCTATGCGAGAGCGAACCCTCAAAGAGGCCGCCCAAAACGGAGTACCTGACTCAGGTTGACGGGGTTCGGATGCATCTATGCCATGTCGTTTTGGCCAAGGGTCCGGCTGCCGCCGCCGTTATTCCGGCAGGCTCCGTCCGCCTGACGTCCGGAGAGCGCCACGCAAGGTAACCTCCACTGTCTTGTTATGTCATAGACCACCTAATCGCCCCCTTCCAATCCCTTTCGATATTTGATTTTGAGGCCAGTGCCCTGCAACGGGCTGTGCCGAGTTAGGCCGACAGTACTCTGCCATGGTTACCAAATAAATCCTCTTACCCTATCGACACGATCGCAAAACCGTACTATTGTGAAATTAAGATCCAGATATCGGAGCGGTCTTTTCACGACGCCTCTGCTTGGCCTTGTACCGGTGCCCTCTGCCCGTGCACTGCCGCCAACCACCGGAAGGTATCAGCGCTCGCCAGCCTGATGACTAGGGTGTAGCAAACGATAAAGTGACATCAAAGTGACGAATATGCCCTTCCGCAGCCTGGGTGCGCCTGCGGAGAGCAGAAATCACCGCGTAACCAGGGTGCGCTCAGGCGTCCTCTTGATTAAGTAGTTTTGACAACTCGAGAATCGCCACACCACCGGACATCAGCCCGAGCAATCCCGCGCCATGATGACAAAAACGCCGGATGACCGACGGGACGTTCCTTAATTCGTAGCTCGTAGGCCGAAAGATCGTCCCGTTCTCGGCAAAAATGTCGTCCGCACCCCGACTTAGTCAGCTTAGTCAGCTTAGTTCGCACATTTCTACAGACGCAACACCAACCCGTTCCTCTATCCCCGCCACACATGCCGGGTGCCCCATCCTTCGCGTCGTTTGCGAAGGGTGGGATACCGCAGGCCTCGCCCTCAAGCCTTTTGCGGGCGAACAAGTCTGGACAGGCGAAAGCAAGGTGCTCAAATTAATTAATTGAAAAATTTGAGCACCTTCATGAAACAAAGGACTTAGGTCTCTTAGTGAGCTCGACACTACCCCTTTTATCGCTTTTATCGCTTTTTGCGCACTTTTTTGCACGCTCTGACGAACCTATCCTCATTTGCTGTCAGTTCTCAAGGAAAAGGCCAACAACTCACCTGGATAGTCCTGCCCCCCAATGGCGACCACAATATATTGCTTTCCATTGCACATATAGGTCATGGGTGATCCGCTTTGTCCCGACGGCATGAAGACCGCGCCTGCGTCTTTACCGGTCTTCTTGTCATAGGCGCGCAAGAGTGCACCTTTTTGCCCTGCTCCGTTGGTGAAAACGCCGCCTTCTCCAGCAATCAGGAGCGATTTGGTGGTAAGGACGCCGATAATTCCCGGGCGTCCGGTGCGCGGAATGGTCAGCCCTTTCAGCGCGGGATGGTTGCGAATCTCATCGGGTGTTTCGCCGTGCGGCACTTGCCATACGATCTCGCCGGTATCTAAATCAATCGCACTGATCTTGCCATAGGGCGGCTTTAAGATCGATAGCCCGTCAACCGTCAGGTGATGAAACTTGCCTTCGCCTGCGGAGGCCATCCCGAAAACGAATCTTGCTTCTGACTCTCCAGCATTCGGCTTAATGAGGCCAACACTGCCTATGGTCCCTTGAGAAAAGACGTAAAACATGTGACTTTCGAGGATCGTAGGAACCACCGCCCCAATCCGTTCCGCCGAATGGCAACCCGACGACCAGGGTACCGAGCGGCCCGTCTATCTTGCTAACGACAGGAGGTGTAAACACGGGACCCAGCTTGTACTGAGAAGCCACCTTCATCGCTTGCGCTCTTAGCTCTGGAGTGAAGTCAATGAGCTCGTCTATCGAGGAGCCGTTCCTGTCATAAAAAGGGGGCTTGGTGGGAATGGGTTGTGTGGGTGAATACCATTCACCCGGCACGTCGCCCTGAGGTACGGGACGTTCGACGATGGGCCATATCGGTTGCCCATTTTCACGATTGAGGACGTAGAGTATGGACTGCTTTGTCGCCTGAGCAAGAGCCCTGACTGGTTTTCCCTTGACAGTGATATCCACCAGGACTGGCGCACATGGGATGTCAAAATCCCAAAGTCCGTGATGAACAAGTTGGTAATGCCATTTCCTCTGGCCCGTTTTAAGATCGACTGCCACGACACTTTCTGCAAACAGGCTACTGCCGGGCCGGTCACCACCGTAGTAATCGCCAGTGGGTAACTCGACCGGGAGATAGGCCAGCCCTAATTTCTCATCGACGCTGATCTGCGCCCAGACACCCGGTATTGCCCGTGTAGTCGGCCGCCCCGTTCTCCCACGTGTCGTAGCCGAATTCGTCGCGCTTTGGAATCGTGTGGAAGATCCAAAGGCGTTTGCCCGTTCTAGCATCGAACCCACGCACGTAGCCTTTTACGTTTGCCTTATGCTTTGGCGCCTCCCCTGAACTGTGAGCCGCACCGACAATGACCGTATTGCCCGCGACGATCGCAGTGGAGTGCAGTCCAATATCGGCGGTCGTGAGGTCCATTTCCTGATCATCGTCCAGGCGCAGATCGACCACTCCCTGGACCCCGAATGAGGGAACGGGATTGCCGGACTTTGCATCAAGCGCGACGAGACGGTAGCCGGGCGTCACGTAAAGAATGCGTTGGTCGCCCCCATCGCTCCAATAGGCGACTCCATGGCCCGAAAGCTTGCGTGGAGCGGATGCGCCGCGAGCACCTTCGTGTTCTGTGTGTGTCCACAGCACTTTCCCTGTCGCAGCATCCAGCGCCACCACCGACCGGAGCGACCCGGCCGTGGTATACAGCACTCCCTTGACCATCAAAGGAGTCGACTCGAAGCGGTATTCGGGATCTGGGCCCAGGGGCTCGGTTTTGAATCTCCAGGCAATTTGAAGTTGGTTGAAGTTCGAGGCATTGATCTGATCAAGAGGGGAATATCGAGTGTTGCCCAGGTCGCCACCGTAGGTCGGCCATTCCCCGGAAGCGGTACCTGCCTGCGCAGAAAGGGAAACCGGCGCGAGGAGGAGGAAGATGGTCAGAACACGGAAGATGCGAAACATGCCTGTTCCTCTATGAAGTTCTGATTCTAGTGGACTGTAACAGCTGATTTGATAGAGCCACAGGGGCTAAAGAGCGTATGTGAGTACCGGCCGAAAGAACCGCAGGTCCCTCCACTACGCTTCGCTCCGGTTGGGATGACAATGCTGTTATGACCGCAAGAGCTTCAGCGAGAAACACTTGCCCCCGCAACAGAATTGTCATCCCGACCGGAGCGAACCCGGATTTCCTACTACGCATTGCTAGCAACGGCCACGTTTGCGGCTCTCGGCAGAGAGAGCCGCATGTTATTGATCAGCGCCACCACTCTCGACAGGAAATCCCGGGGGAGCTGTCGCGTATTGTCCGATCTTTCCTTTTTGATGTCAGCGCCACCGACCCGCTGATTTACATGAGCAGTTTCCTGATGCTGTAGCCCTTGTCGCGCTACGCTCCCAGCGCTGCGCGCCGCTTCCACAGATCCAGTAGAAGCTCTGCGCTTGATTTAGAAAAAGAACGGCTTGGACCGACCCTTCGTATTGCGGAGTCACTCTTCTACGGGACCGCGCGGCTTCTTCATCTGTTTCAGTAACCAGATTCTCGCCAACGCCCAGTGCCGCTTTACGGATCGCGGAGACATCTCCAGGATGTCGCCGATCTCTTCGACGGAGAATCCGCCGAAGTAGCGCAACTCCACCACTTTCGCCTGCCGCGGATCCAATCCTTCAAGAGTCGTCAGTGCGTCATGCAAAGCAAGCACCTCATTTGAACGCTCGCTCGAAACCAGCAATCCCTCTTCAAGCTCGACGCGCTCAAGGCCTCCCGCTCTGATCTCGGCGTTGTGTGCTCGTGCGTGATCGACAAGCAAGCGACGCATGACATTTGCGGCCACGCCGATAAAGTGTTGGCGGCCCTGCCAATCGACGCCACCGCGAGCAAGACGCAAATATGCCTCATTGATGAGAGCAGTCGGCTGTAATGTGTGGTCCGGCCGCTCTCGTTGCATATAGGACTTGGCTAAGCGGTGCAGTTCGTCGTAGACAAAGGGCAATAACTTCCCGGCCGCAGACTCGTCTCCATTTTTCATGGCCTTCAACAGAAGGGTGACTTGCCCGTCATCTGCAGACATGATCGTTGGCTCACATTTGGGTTTAGACCTGGTTGCCAGCCGACGCTGGTTCTTCAATGGCTTATAGGCTAGGCTTTCCGGCGGCCGCTCGCAACTCCGTTTACTTCGCAGGTTCAAGCGCCTTTTCGAGAGAAGCTTGGAATTTTGGCCCTTTTGCCTTGTGGACTGCGCTTAACAAATTGAAGGCGATCAGACTCGACGCCTCACTGAAAGGAGAAACGGTCATGAAACGGACCACAGCAATCGCACTCATCGCCATGGCAAATTTTGCCCTGGCCGGCACATCCTTCGCGCAGTCCAACGGGGTTCGGGCGACCGTTCCCTTCGACTTTACCGTGGGCAGCAAGCTGCTTCCCTCCGGTACTTACACGATTCAACGGCAATCCACGAACGAGAACGTGATCATGATCAGGAGCCACGACAAACCCATCGCGACTCTCAGCCTTGTGCATCAGGACGGCAATAAGTCCCCAAACGGGGGAAAGCTGCTGTTCCACAAGTACGGCGGTCAGTACTTCCTGAGCGAGATTCTCTGCGACCAGGCGGGCATGAACGTCGAACTTACTCCCTCGAAGACGGAGAAGAGAGCTCAGCTCCAGCAGGCAACGCTCAAGACGAGCAGCCCAAACTGTCGTTGCTGCGCAGTAAATAGAGTCTTTGGACTAGGCCGGGAGCCAAAAAGGCTCCAGGCCTTCTCATTTACGCAGATCCTTGGTTTTTGATGACACGCAGGCGGAATTTGCAAAAAAAATTGATACCTTTTTGTAATTCAAGCACTAAGTAGTAGGTAGAAGAGCACGGCGGCCCGTTCATGGCGAGAACAAACAGTCAAGACCAGCTAAAGGGCCGTCGGAGCAAGGTTTGCGCGACTTTACACCGGGCGCGAAAAAGTGCAGCTACTGCGCACTGGTTGGTATAGGCTTGATGTCATCTTCAGCAACCGCTGACTCGGGCAGTTTGATTCTTCCTGCCGAGGCCCGAAATTTCCCAGGGTTTACCTGCCGCCGTGTTGTCATCAAGAGCGCGGGGTCGCGGCATAGGTCTTTACAAATAAGCGCTTTGTGGACTGGGTATTATGGCTACTCAACCAGAGTTCGTGGAGCAATTGTTCGAGGCGGCATTGGCGCTCGAGCCGGCCGAGCGAAAGGCTTACCTCGACGAGGCGTGCAGCCACGACCCGGAGCTAAGACGCACAGTCGAAGAGTTGCTGGCCGAGGACGCAAACGCCGGCAGCCTTCTTGAGCACCCCCCATTTGAATTTCTCGGACCCCCGGTGATGGGCCCCAAGCGCGCCTCCGGCATCACGGGCCCTATCGACGACAATGAGATGGCTTCGCTGCGCATGGGGGCGCCTCCACCGGGTCAGGTCCTTATCGATCGTTTCGTCATCGTCCGTTTCATCGCAAAAGGAGGCATGGGCGAAGTCTATGAGGCGGAGGATCGCTTCTTGCAGGGCGTCCACGTCGCGGTGAAGACCATTCTTCCTCAAATCGCCGATGAGCCCGCCTTGCGGCAACGGTTCGAGCGGGAAGTGCTGGTTGCCCGGGAGGTTAGCCACCCGAATCTTTGCCCCATCTACGACATCTTTCGCTGCGAGCAGCCGCCAGACTAACTTCTTGTTCTTGACCATGAAGCTTCTGCCGGGCGAAACCCTCGCAGCGCGGCTGCGAGGAACTGCGTCCATCTCGACCGCGGAAGGATTGGCCATCCTCAAGCAGATGGCCGCCGGGCTGGCCGCCATCCACGCTGCCGGTATCATTCACCGGGATATCAAGCCGAACAACATCATGCTCGAGGTAGCGGTTCAGAGTGCGGCTCTGCATCACCGATTTCGGCTTAGCTCGCACCCATGAGGCAGATCCCTCTCTTTCCGGCAAAAGCCTGGTAGCTGGAACACCGGACTACATGGCTCCGGAACTATACGAGGGGCGGCCGCCCTCGCAAGCCAGCGATCTTTTCGCCTTTGGTGTGGTGCTACACGAGGTCTTTACCGGGCAGAAGCCGATGGTGGCACGGATAGCTCGCGGTGATCGTCAGTCCGCGATTGAATTCCTCAGGGGTGCCTTCTATTGCACCCAGTTCATCGTGGGATGCCTCGATCGGGATCCCGAGCGGAGATGCCAGGCCTTTGAGCGAATACTCGACTCACTGCACATCAACTATCGAACGAAACAGTTGTGGACCCGGCGTCGTTTTGCGGCGCTGCAACTGCGGCCATCGCTACCGTGGCGGGCGCCGCATGGTGGAAATGGGATGAAGTGGAAGATGTCCTGCGTCCACTGCCTCGGCAAACGGTTCGTGGCGTTGTTGAATTGGCCGAAAACTTCCGACATCCACGTAACCCCCATGCTGACCAGCGTCCTGGGTGCCATCAAGAGCTGAACTTACTCATTTCGAGACCCTTGACCAGGACCTGTTTGTTATTTCGCCGGAAGACGTGGATTCGAGTATCGCCAATGCAGCCCATCTGAAAGAC